>NZ_CP173170.1:0-5163686 GCF_044788715.1 Methylotuvimicrobium sp. KM1
ATGAGTGTACTCTGGAACAACTGTCTCGCTAAACTTGAAAATGAAATTTCTTCCTCGGAATTCAGCACCTGGATTAGACCCTTGCAGGCAATCGAAACCGATGGACAAATCAAGTTATTAGCGCCGAACCGGTTTGTGCTGGATTGGGTAAAAGAACATCATTTCGCCAAACTGGAAGAGGCGATACAGCAATTTTCCAACGGCTCCTTAAGCTTACAATTGGACATCGGCTCAAAGAAAGCCATGCCGGCTCCTGCACCGCAGCATACTAAAGCACCCGATACTAAAAAATCACGCCCTAACTTTCTTAATAAAGCATTCATTTTCGATAACTTTGTCGAAGGTAAATCCAACCAATTAGCAAAAGCGGCTTCTATTCAAGTCTCCGAAAATATCGGCAAGGCATACAATCCGTTATTAATTTACGGCGGCTCCGGTTTAGGTAAAACACATCTGATGCATGCGATCGGTAATGCGATCCTGCAACATAATCCGTCCGCGAAAATCGTTTATCTGCATTCCGAAAAATTCGTGCAGGATATGGTCAAGGCTTTACAACAAAACGCGATCGATACTTTCAAAGAATATTATCGAGGTGTCGATACCTTGCTGATTGACGATATTCAATTCTTTGCCGGCAAGGAACGCTCTCAAGAAGAGTTTTTCCATACCTTCAACACGTTGTTGGAAAAAAAACACCAGGTTGTTTTAACCTGCGATAAATATCCGAAAGAAATCGTCGGTTTGGAAGACCGTTTGAAATCGCGCTTCGGCTGGGGATTACCGGTTGCAATCGAGCCGCCGGACCTTGAAACCCGTGCCGCTATTTTAATGAAAAAAGCAATGATGGCGGGGGTCGATCTACCTCAGGAAGTCGCGTTTTTCATCGGTAAAAGGATTCCTTCGAATGTACGAGATCTCGAAGGCGCTCTACGACGAGTCATTGCCAATGCGCAATTTACCGGACGCGAAATCACCACCGAATTTACCAAAGAAGCATTGCACGATCTAATATCCTTACAAGATAAACTCGTCAATATCGATAACATACAAAAAACCGTCGCCGAATATTTTAAGATTAGGGTTGCGGATTTATCGTCGAAAAATCGCCGGCAATCCATTACCCGACCACGACAAATTGCTATGTGTCTAGCTCGTGAATTAACTTCGCACAGTTTTCCGGAAATCGGCGAAGCATTCGGTGGGCGCGATCACACCACGGTTATTAATGCTTGTAAACGCATTGCCTCCTTGCGCGACTCGGATGTAAAGCTTGAGGAAGATTATTTAAACCTGTTGAGAACATTGTCGCATTAACGGTGTTTAACTTGTGGATAAGTATAGTCTTTAGCATAAGAGAATAGTTATCCTCTTTTTATCAAGCGCTTATCCACAGCTTTAAACTCCGGTTTTATACAAGATAAGTTATTGATAAATAAGATATTAAATGACTTATCACGCTTTTTTTATAGGCTAATAGTAAATATAAATAAATATCTTATATGAAATATATTATTAATAGAGAACGGCTATTGGTTCCATTGCAGCAAATTGTCAGTGTGATTGAAAAAAGACAAACCATGCCGATTTTGTCGAATGTGTTGATGGTTTTTCGTCAAGACAGCCTGGTAATGACCGGTACCGATCTTGAAGTTCAAATTGTTACCGAAATTGCGATAGAAAATACGACTTTTGCCGAAATTACTTTACCGGCCCGAAAGTTTCTCGATATCTGCCGCTTGCTGCCAACTAGTGCCGATATCAAATTAGAAGTCGCCGACGACAAAGTTAAGGTGCTTTCCGGACGTAGCCGTTTTATTTTAAGTACACTGCCTGCCGAAAATTATCCGGAATTTTCAGAAACCGAGTTAGACCATCGGTTTACCATCAATGCCGGACTTTTTAAAAAAGCGCTCGAAAAAACCGTTTTTTGCATGGCGTCTCAGGATGTACGCTATTATCTCAATGGGTTATTACTCAACATTTCTAATTCGCGTATCAAACTCGTTGCATCCGATGGACATCGTTTATCGGTTTTCGAAGACAACTTGGAAAATCCAGCAGGATATGAAGCACGCATCATCCTGCCAAGAAAAGGGGTCATGGAATTGGTGCGTTTATTGGATGATCCTGAAATTGAGCTTGCGGTTGAATTTTCCAGTAATAACATAAGGGTTACGATCAATAATACGATTTTTTCGGCCAAATTGGTCGATGCCAAATATCCCGATTTCAATCGGGTCTTCCATCAAGATTTTTTAACGCCGATTCATATTCAACGCCAGTTATTAAAAGATGCCTTGACTCGGGTAGCGATTCTATCTAATGAAAAATACAAAGGCGTAACTTTCGACCTTTCTTCGGATTCCTTGAAAATTAGTGCGCACAATCCTGAACACGAAGAAGCCGAAGAGGAAATTGTCACCGATTATGTTGGCGAACCGCTTTCGATTGCGTTTAACGTGCAATATGTGCTTGATGCGATTTCCAATATCGATTCGGAAATTTCCGAGTTGACGATTGCACGTAATTCCAGTTGCTGCATCATTGACGAACCGGAAACAAGGGCTTATCGATTCATCGTGATGCCGATGCGTCTATGATCTTTGCTTTATGCAATTTTGGGGAACTTTATCAACGGATAAATGAAGCCTTTGAAGTCAAATGAATTAGTTTTTGCCTCGGCATGCTTTTTTATGGCCAACTTTTTACTAACTTCCTGAAATTTCTAAATCGCAGTCATTATCACATGTGGAAGCGACAAAAAACTGAGCTTGTTCATCTAACCGGTGTTAACCGCGCCCTTTTTTTGACTAGCAACTAATAACCGATGAGTTTACAAAAGCTCGACATTTTAAATGTTAGAAATATTCGGCAAGCCAGTCTAAAACCATCGTCTGGACTCAATTTAATTTACGGAGCTAATGCCAGCGGTAAGAGTTCTGTCCTTGAAGCCATATTCATTCTTGGCCGCGCACGTTCTTTTCGAACCACACATATTAAACAAGTCGTAAACTTTGATCGAAACGACTTAATCGTATCGGGCAAAGTGCTGCAACAGGGCGGGCGCAGCAGTTGCCAAATAGGCGTACAATTCGATGGGAAGGTTTCTGAAATCCGAATTCAGCAATTACCTAATCAACCTCGGCATTTGCTTGCTTATGCCTTGCCTATTCAATTGATTGAGCCTAAATCTTATCGTTTATTGGATACTGGCCCTCAAATCAGAAGAGAATTTATCGATTGGGGGACTTTCAATGAAAACGAACAATTCCTATTAGCCTGGCGGCAGTACAAAACCGCATTGAACCAACGTAATGCCTTAATCAAACAAAAGCAAACGCATTCCATACAAGTCTGGAATAATGAAATGGTTAATTACGGTACAATAGTCGATCAATATAGACGAGCCTATTTACAAAGGCTTGAGCCTGTTTTTCAAAAATTTGTCAGTCGATTTCTCGGTACTGAAACAGTTCAATTCGATTATTTATCGGGTTGGGATAGCGGCAAAGGCTTTCGCCAATCCTTGGATGATGACCTCGATCGTGATCTACGCTATAAAATGACGCATAGTGGTCCGCATCGTGCCGACTTAACTGTCTCCGTTAATAATCGACTCGCCAAGGACTTTGTATCACGCGGACAATTAAAATTGTTAGTCTTATGTTTAAAACTTGCGCAAATACAATTGTTGTCTACCCATCAGAGTAATAATGTCTGTGTTTTAATTGATGATTTCACTGCTGAATTGGATACGACTAAAAGAACACTGTTAATAGAATATTTACAAGCAATGGATGTTCAGGTTTTTATGACGGCTACTGAGCTGTCTGAGTATGGTGATTTGAGTAAACTTAAAAACTATAAAATGTTCCACGTGGAACATGGTGAAATTAAACAAGCGTAATGTTTCACGTGAAACATTGGTACTTTGATAAGGTAATAAACACACATGAGCGAAAATATTAAGCAGTACGATAGTACGAATATCCAGGTATTAAAAGGCTTGGATGCGGTCAGAAAAAGGCCTGGTATGTATATCGGCGATACCGATGACGGAACCGGATTACACCATATGGTATTCGAAGTAGTTGATAACTCGATTGATGAGGCCTTAGCCGGGTACTGCAAAGAAGTTAAGGTTATCATTCATAGTGATGGTTCAGTTACGGTATCTGACGACGGAAGAGGGATTCCAGTCGATATTCATAAGGAAGAAGGTCGATCCGCTGCGGAAGTCATTATGACGGTGCTACATGCCGGGGGCAAATTCGACGACAATGCTTACAAGGTATCGGGCGGATTACACGGAGTCGGTGTTTCTGTGGTAAACGCATTGTCCGAGGAGTTGAATCTGGAAATCAGGAAAAACGGAAAGCTCTATAAACAAAAGTATCTCATGGGTGAACCGCAAGCACCATTGACGGAAATCGGTCCGACCGAGGGTAGCGGGACTAAAATCAATTTTAAACCGAGTGATCAGACCTTCGGCGATGTTGAGTTTCATTATGATATTTTGGCGAAAAGACTCAGAGAATTATCGTTTTTAAATTCCGGAGTCAGAATTTGTCTGGAAGATGAACGCACCAATAAACAAGACGTCTACGAATTCGAAGGCGGCATCAGTGCATTCGTTGAACATTTAAATAAAAATAAAACACCGTTATTTCCCGATGTGTTTCATTTTAGCGCCGAAAAAGAGGGTGTAACCGTCGAAGTCGCGATGCAGTGGAACGACTCATACCAGGAAAATATTTTTTGTTATACCAACAATATTCCGCAACGGGACGGCGGGACGCATTTA
Organism: Methylotuvimicrobium sp. KM1; assembly: GCF_044788715.1. Taxonomy (NCBI): domain Bacteria; kingdom Pseudomonadati; phylum Pseudomonadota; class Gammaproteobacteria; order Methylococcales; family Methylococcaceae; genus Methylotuvimicrobium; species Methylotuvimicrobium sp. KM1. Next base: position 4,808 of record NZ_CP173170.1, read on the forward strand.
GCCGGATTTAGAGGGGCGTTAACCCGTACCATTAATCAGTACATCGAAAATAACGGTTTAGCAAAAAAAGAAAAAGTCTCGACGACCGGCGACGATGCAAGGGAAGGGTTAACGGCAGTGCTTTCAGTCAAAGTCCCCGACCCTAAGTTTTCCTCACAGACCAAAGACAAATTAGTTTCATCGGAGGTAAAACCTCTGGTCGAATCGACGATGAATGAGAAATTACAGGAATTTTTACTAGAAAAACCGCAAATCGCCAAAGCGATCGTCAATAAAATCATTGATGCGGCCCGCGCCCGTGAAGCCGCCCGAAAAGCGAGGGAAATGACGCGCCGAAAAACCACGCTGGATATCGCCGGGTTACCCGGCAAACTAGCCGATTGTCAGGAAAAAGATCCGGCCCTGTCCGAATTGTTCATCGTGGAGGGTGACTCGGCGGGCGGTTCGGCGAAACAAGGCCGCGATCGTCGCACGCAAGCGATATTGCCGCTAAAAGGTAAAATCTTGAACGTCGAAAAAGCGCGATTCGACAAAATGATCTCGTCCGAAGAAGTTGGCACCTTGATCACTGCGCTCGGCTGCGGCATCGGCAAGGACGAATACAATCTCGACAAACTCCGTTATCACCGCATCATCATCATGACCGATGCTGACGTCGACGGATCGCATATCCGTACTTTACTATTGACGTTTTTCTACCGTCAGTTGCCGGAAATTATTGAAAAAGGTTACATCTATATTGCCCAACCACCGTTGTATAAAGTCAAGAAGGGCAAGCAGGAACATTATGTCAAGGACGATGCGCAATTGAACGATTACTTGATTCAACTAGCCCTCGACAAAGCAGCGCTGCACACCGACGAAACCGCACCGCCGATACAAGGCCAAGGCTTAGAGAAATTGGCAAAGGAATATACTGAGGTACTGGCCATCATCAATCGCTTGACCAGTCGTTACGACGACGTTTTTCTCGAACAACTGGTCTATATGGAGCGCGTAAGCGATGAAATCAAACAAGACAAGGAACGATTGGCGGCATGGGTGAGCCAATTGGCCGAACGCCTATACAACCCTCAAAGCAAAATGGTCTTCACGCTGGAGCTTGATTACCGGTCGGCCGGCGATTACACGCTAACGGTCAACAAACGGCATCACGGCAATACCAAAACCTTCATACTGCAAGCGTCATTCTTCGACAGCAAGGATTATCAGAAAATCGCGCAATACGCCGAGGATACCGCCGGAATGTTCGGTGAACAATCTAATATCCGGATGGGAGAGCGTCAGCAGCCGATTGAAAGTTTTAAACAAGCGTTCGATTGGATGATGAAGGAAGTTAAAAAAGGTCAGCACATCCAACGCTACAAAGGATTAGGTGAAATGAACCCGGAACAGCTCTGGGAAACCACGCTAGACGCCAACAGTCGCCGCATGCTGCAAGTCCGCATCGAAGACGCGATCGCCGCCGACGAAATCTTCACAACGCTAATGGGCGACATCGTCGAACCGCGCCGGGATTTCATCGTCAAGAATGCGCTGGATGTGACGAATTTGGATGTGTAGGTGTTTGGTCTAAATGGGTGGTTGTTAAATGATAAGGAAAACAGATATTATCCGAAATTGGATGATATACAGAAACCTTATAATAATTAGACGTTATGATTACCGATCCAGCCACACTTGCCGACGTGCGTCAGACTTTCCGCGATTAAGAAGCTGTCGTCTGAGGGGCTATTTTGTGGCGTCACGCCAAGCGATTGGTTTCAGTTAGATCGCCCCGACGACTCATTTAACTTGCCGCTTGTCCTTGGCTATGCCTGCCTAGACCAAGTCCTTGGTCAACTGCGAGATCAGGGCGTCTTTGTTTGCCGCTCATCACTACTCGGTGCCAAGATGGAAGCTTCACGACAAATGCTGCCATGGAAGGACTACGACGAGGTTTTCCGTGGAAAGGAGAGGCGGAATCTTCTCGCGCACGAGGCAACCCTGCTCTCTAAGTCCGAATGTCTGCAGTATTTAGCCGCTATTCAAAGAAGAGACTGGAACATCGTATCGAAAGTTTAGGATGTGGCAACGTCTTAGATATGCAATATCAATTGCCGGTTTTTCTCATTCGCTTACCTATGCTGCAGTTGAAGCTGGGTTTAATGATGCGTCTCATTTTACTCGTTGCTTTAAGACGAGATATGGAGTGGCTCCGTCTTTAGTATTCAAAACACTCGAAATGTATGAGATTGAAAAAGAAAGTTCGGGATAATCTAACCCAACGATTATGAAAAAAAGCTGTATCATTCCGAAAAATGAAAGATTCTGTCCGGGAGGTGCGGTCAGAGGGGCGATGCATTACTTAAACAGCTATAACAGGGGCTATCATCATGAACCTGCAGACCGAAAAACTACTCCACGAAGTCGAAACCCTGCCGCCGTCCATGCAGCAGGAGGTGCTGCATTTTGTGGAATTTTTGAAATTGAAAGCCCGCCAAACAGTTGAAATAGTCGGTAATGAAGCAGAACCGAATGGCGCCAAAATAGCGCGATTGATGGAGCAAATAGCCGCACGCGGGACGGCCTTTAGCGACATCAAAGATCCGGCTGTCAATGGCCAACAGAATTGAGCCAGTTTTGGCCATTAAAATTGAGCCACTTTTCCAGGGTTACGATGCTTGATTTAGCTTTGATTTGAGTCGATAACTTTCCCCTCCCAGCATAAAAATGTGTGAATGATGGATGATGCGGTCGACGATGGGTACGGCGACGTTGTCATCGATAAAAAACTCGCCCCAGTTGGTGAATTCCTTGTTGGTGGTCAGGATCACCGAGCGGTATTCGTACAGCGCATTGATGAGCTGAAACAGGTTGTGTATGCCTTGTTTGTTCATCGGCAGGTAACCCAGTTCGTCGATGATGAGCACATCGAATTTGAGCAGTTGGTTGATTTTCTTTTTCAACTCGCCTTTGAGTTCGGCCAGTTCCAAGGTCTCCATCAAGCCCAGTGCAGTGTTGAAGCTGACCTTATAACCGGCATCGATGGCTTTCAGGCCGATGCCGATGGCCAGGTGTGTCTTGCCGACCCCGGGTGGTCCGATGAAGACGACGTTGTCCCGATTGTCGATAAAGCCGAAATCGAGCAGACTGTTGACTTCCCGTTTACGGATGGTGGTCTGAAAGCGATAATTGAACTCTTCCAGGCTTTTGAGCAAAGGAAAGCCGGCGCGTTTGCGGTTTTGCTCGATGCGCTTGGTGTTGCGCTGGCGCTGTTCATGTTCAACCAAGCTTTCGGCAAACTGCAGGTAGGAACTTTCATGGGTCTCGGCTTGGCTAAGCAAGGTCGGCAAGTGCTCGGCAATGGCCGTCAGGCACAAGCTTCGGTATTGCCTGGCAATCTGATCAATGGATGGCATGGCGCTCTCCTTGGCCAGCCGAGTGGCCATTTAGGGCACGATAACGGGCCAGCGGACAGGCTTTCTGGATGGCGGCAGCGGGCTGCGCTGATGGCTGAATCGACAGGGCATCGCTGTCGTCCGAGCGTCCCGCAGACTGCCGCCAGGCCTCCAGTCGTTCTTTCAGGCCGCTGGCCGTTAACCGAGGCGTGTCGATCAGTCGCGTCAGCACCGCTTCGGGAATCGCACCCTGCCGGTTGATCTGCTCGGTCAGCACTTGCTTGGCGCCGAACAGTTGGTCTTTGTAGATTTTCGGCGAGGTGGCTTTCAACAGGGCACACAGCTGAGTCACGACTGCCGGAAACGGCAGCAGTTCATGCAAGTCCTTTTCCAGCGTTTCGATGCGTAGCGACATATCCCGGTAATGATGCCGATTCTTGATGATTTGCCCCTTTTCCAGACACACAGAATGTTCGGCGATCACTTTATGCGTGCCAAGATCGCTGATCCGGATGACGCCGTTAGCTTCATGCACGGCGACACGGGCGCATTGATATGCCATCGGTACCGAGTATTTATTGGATTGCCAGGCGATCAAGCCGGTTTTATCCGCCTTGCGGGTCATGCGGGCCTGGCTAGCGGTCGCGTCAACACAAGACGGCGTCAGGTAAGGCCGCATATGGCCTTGCTCGTTGGCCGCGTAATGTGTCGCCGGCTGTTGGCCAGTGGTGCCGTGTCGCCGTTGATTGGCTATTCCGTCGAGCCAGTCGGTCATATGGGCCTGTAAAGCCTCCCAGTCGGTAAAAGTCTCGCCATACAAGGCATTTTGTTTGACGTATTTGACCCCGGCCTCGACCTTGCCTTTGCTTTCCGGATCATAGCCTTCACAAGCCCGAATCGTGAAGCCCGCTGCCGTGGCGTACTGGTGGAAGCGCGGGTTCAAGCGCAACTCGCGAAACACTTCGCTGATGACCACCAGCTTGGTTTGATCGTACACGCATTCGGCCGGCATGCCGCCGAAATTGCGAAATGCCGCATCATGCTGACGAATCAGCGTCTCGGTATCAATCGGCTTGGCGCAGACCGAAACATGCATCAGGCGCGAATACGACAACACAAACACCATGAAATAGACCGTCGTCGCCACGCCGCCAATTATCACATCGCGCAGTTCGCCGCCATCGACCTGGCATTGCTCACCCGGCACCATGTCCAATACCGGCTCATAATAACGCGCCTGCTTAAAGCTAATCTCTTGCTTGAGAGCCTGTATATAACGCCGTACCGAACGGTCGGAAACCGCCAAATCGTCCACTTTGGCCTTCAGTTTGCGCAGCACTTTGACCGCTGACAAGCCCGGATAGGTTTGCAGCAACTGAATAATGTAGTCGCGGTAATCGTCCAGCTTCTTACCACGGGCTGCCTCTTCCTGCAGGGTGCTGATGTCCGCAGCCGACAGCTTCAGGTATTTGCTCACGGTATTACGGGAAATACCCAATTGACTGGCAATCTGACGCTCGGATAAGCCGTTGCCATCGTTGTATAACGCTTTAATCTGATGAATCACAATCCACTCCTTCATGACGCTCCCTGAAAAAATTCAGGGACTCTGTCAGATTTATTTGTACAAATAAAGTCTGAAAAAGTGGCTCAAAATTGTTGGCCATTTTTGGCTCAGTTTAATTGGCCATTAACAACGGCGGCATGGCAGAGGGATGATCGTAAAGATCGTCCGCTACCGGGGAGAGACTAGCCGTGCTCCTCGACAGCAACCTGTTCATCTACTCCATCCAGCCCCACTATGCAGGGTTACGGCATTGGTGCTTGCAACAGCCAATATTATCCGCCTCGGATATCACCCGCTTGGAGGTGCTGGGTTACCATAACCTGAATGAGCTGGACAAGCGTGAGCTAACTGACCTGTTTGAGATCACTACGCTATATCCCGTTACGCCCTACATCATCAGCGGAGCCATACAACTACGCCAGCAACGCAAAATGTCGCTGGGCGATGCTGTGATCGCCGCAACGGCGCTGGAATATCACCAAACACTGGCTACCCGCAATGTGGATGATTTTGACTGGGTGGAAGGGTTGAAAGTAATCAATCCGCTGGAGGGTGAAGGATGTTAGCTCGGTTGCTTGGGCAGTTCTGGAGGTGGTGTAGTGGGTAAGCCGGAACTCATTGGTGATTTTCTTCACCAAATTGAAAAACCAATTGGCCTTGAACCGCCATCACTGCAATACCATAACCTTTATGTTGCAAGCGGCGTTTTTCGACAGCAAGGATTATCAGAAAATCGTACAATATGCCGATAAGAAGTTCACAGAACACAAGCGGCGCGAACTATTGATAAATTGGGCCGATGATGCTCCAGGAGCACGCTTCTGCTACCCTAGAGAAAAGCATCTTTTACCTCTATACGTATGTTACGGGGTGTCTCAATCCTCTTGCACTGATCTGTACGAAGTTACCATCATGAATAAAAAGTCGAGCATGTACTTGTGGTAATCTGGATACTAACAAAACGTTGCAGCTGACTACGTTTGCCTCGCTACGCGAATCAGTCGCACCTGAATGCAAACGTTTTTGCTGATTCCCAAGTTGAAGCCTAGAAAGCAACAGACTCTTTAAGTCATTATTCAGTCCCCCTCTTTTTCAAAAAAGGAAGCCACGTTACCCACTGGTTTAAATATAGAGAGCTGAATTATGACTATCGCACAGATGAATATAGTTTCTTATTGTCATGGGCCGGTATTTGGCATAGCATAAGCCCCATGTCGACGCCCTTCACAAAAGCCTTAGTCATTTTTCTCGTGATCCTGCAATCGATCGCGCCGTTGGTGCATGCGCATCCGATGGTCGACGAGTTGTCGGACGGCGTTCACATGCCCGGCTTTGAGCAATTCACCGTAGCGAACGACGATGATGTATTGGCGTTATTCGACGCGTCCGTGATCGATTTGGATCAAGGCATGGAAACCGAAACGACGCTGTTGTCCGATTGGCTTCCTTTTGCCGTAGTTTTCGTAGCTTTGGTGTTTCCCGAACCGGATGAATTTATCGGTTTCAAAGTCGCGTTTTCTCCTCCGCCGAATGTGCTTTCCGGTAGGACGTCCTTCTCTCCTCAAGCGCCTCGCGCGCCGCCCGTGCAACTGTAAACATTTTGTAGACCGTCGGATTCGCTAAGTACCCGACCTGTTGTTTCAGTTGCGGCCCTGCTGCCGCATATTGCGGAGCTAAATATGATTCCCCTCAAGCCTTTAAAAGGCACTTTATTGTGTTTCTGTCTGCTGTCGTCATTCGGCGTATGGGCAGACAGCGAAATGATCGTCGATCATTTCGATCCAATTATAATCGAGCCGACTATGACTTTGGCCGGTTTGATCGATACCACTGCCGAACATTATCCCGATGCCGCATGGCTCAAAGCGTTGGAAGACGAAGCGAAAGCGCTTGCTGAGCGCGGGCAAAGTTGGATAGCAGGACCTGCTACCGCGGATTTGTTTTTTTTGGAAGCGACCAGCGGTACCTTACATATTCTCGATGCATCGGTCAGTGTACCGTTGTGGAACTTTGGGCAACGTGATGCCGAACAAGATCTCGCCCAGCGTGCCTATAACAGTAGGGAATCGCAAAGCCGGGCGCTCAAATTGCGTGTCGCTGGATTAGTTCGGTCGGCTTTATGGGATATCGCATTGACCGAAGTGCGTCATGACCAGGCAAAAACCGATTATGAATTAACCGAAAAATTGCTCGGCAAGGTCAAACGGCTTTATGAATTAGGCGACTTGGCCCGGGCCGATTTATTGCTCGCACAAAGCGAATTGTTGCAGAAACGATCGGTGTTGACCCTGGCGGAATCGGAAGTCATGCATGCCCGGAAGCGCTATACGAATTTGACGCGGACCGAAAAGATTCCGGCCGAATTCCATGAACCTTTGGTTGCGCTGAAAACAATCGAACAGCAGCATCCCGCCTTGGCCGCGCTTAACAGTCAAATAGCCCGTAAACAAGCCGAACTCGATGCGATACGTTTGACCGGCTCGGGTCAAACTCAGGTTTCGGTCGGTATCAACAGCGATCGGGGGAACAACGACCCGCGCAGTAACTATACCGAAAGCTTCGGTGTCGGTATTTCGGTACCGTTCGGCGGCAGCGCGCATCAAGCGCCTAAAATTGCCGCGGTCAATGTCGAGTTAAATCGTTTGATTGCCGAACGTGAACAAATGTTTAGAGATTTGAAACTCGCCTATCACGAAGCCGAACATGCATTGGAAGTCAACAGCGCCGAACAGGCAACCGCCGATGAAATGAAGCAACTGGCGGAAGAGCATTTGGATATGACTGAATTAAGTTTCTCGGTCGGTGAAATCAATCTGATCGAATTATTAAGAATCCGTGCCAGAACCCAACAAGCCATCCTTAACGCCAAAGAGCGTTCGGTGATCTTTCAGCGGGATATCGCACTATACAATCAGGCCGTTGGAGTGTTGCCATGAAACGAATCTTGTTATCAGTATGGGCCGGTCTGTTTGTTTTACAGGCCTCAAATAGTAGTTGGGCGGCAAACGCGTGCGAGGATGTCGGAACGAATACGGCGGGTGCGAATCATTGTTCGCCGGTTTCGGCACTGGTCGTTCTCGAGCTGAGCGATGAGCAGATCGCCAATTTGGATATTAAACTCGCCACCTTGGAAAAGGCCGACGAAATACCGCTTCTGACTGCATCGGCGCGGGTGATCGTTCCACCGGAAAATGAACAAATCGTCAGCACCACCGTAGCAGGATTGGTGAACCGCATTCATGTTGCAGAAGGCGACGCCGTGCAGCAAGGTCAAGTATTGGTGCAATTGAACAGTCCGGAACTCTTGGCTTTGCAACGCGATTATCTGAAACAGGCCAGCGAAGCGCAATTAGCCGAGGCGGTCTATCGGCGCGATCGGAAATTACAGCAGGAAGGAATTATTCCGCAGAGCCGCTGGGAGGAAACGCTTAGCCGCTTCAACGTCGCCAAAGCGAAGGCGCAAGAAGCCAAACAAATGTTATTGATTAACGGCATGACCGAAACGGAAGCTGGGCAATTGCTTGCGTCAAGACGGCTGAATAGTCTGCTGGAAATTAGCGCGCCGATCGACGGCACGATACTGCAGCGCAGCGCTTCGGTTGGTGAACGTCTAACCGCGAACGCGCCGTTGTTCCGCATTGCGAATCTCGAACAACTTTGGTTGGAGCTGTCGGTTGCTCAGGATCGTATCGACGTCTTAACCGTCGGAGACAAGGTTAAAGTCGCCGGCACAGAAGCTATCGCCGAGATTGTTTTGCTGGGCCAGCATGTCGATAAACAGACTCAATCGGTACTCGCGCGCGCCGTATTAGCGGGGCCTCAAGCCAAGCTGCGGCCGGGACAGACAGTCAATGCTCTAGCGATCAAGCGCATTGAGACCGCCGCGTTTAAGTTGCCGCAATCGGCGTTGGCGCAAAGCGAAGGGCGGGATTATGTATTCGTGCGGACCGGACAAGGCTTCGAGGTCAAGCCGGCTGAAATCATCGGCCGACACGAAGATGCAGTCTTTATCGTAGGTGCCCTGAACGGTAGTGAAACGGTTGTAGTGCGCGGCGCCGCGACATTGAAAGCGCTTTGGCTAGAATCCGGGAGTGCAGAATGATGGGTCACTTGATTCGATTCGCACTGGCTCAACGGATACTGATTGTTTTGTTTGTGCTGCTGCTGGTCGGCGGCGGTTGGTATGCATGGCAAAGGATACCGATCGATGCGTTTCCGGAAGTCTCGCCGACCCAAGTCAAGGTGATCGTCAAAGCGCCGGGTATGACGCCGGAAGAAGTCGAGACGCGGATTACCGCACCGATTGAGGTCGAGCTGCTGGGTATTCCTAATCAGACGATGCTGCGCTCTATCGCTAAATATGCGCTAACCGATATCACGATCGATTTCGAAGAGGGCACCGATATTTATTGGGCGCGCCAGCAAATCGCCGAACGCTTGAATACCTTGTGGGTAGACTTACCAGAGGGTATCGAAGGGGGGATTGCACCGATGACGACGCCTTTGGGCGAGATGTTCATGTTTACCGTATCGGGCGCAGGTTTGGATCTGATGGAGCTACGTACCCTATTGGATTGGGTGATTCGCCCGGCACTTCGTACCGTGCCGGGCGTTGCCGATGTCAATTCGTTAGGCGGTACGGTACGGAGTTTTGAAGTCGTGCCCGATGCGCTCAAAATGGCTGCCCGAAATATTACGGCCGACCGTTTGATCAATGCCTTGAAGACCAACAATCGTAACGACGGAGCGGGGCGTCTACATGAGGGAGAGGAAACATTGATCGTGCGCGCGGAAGGGCGCATTCAGCAATTATCGGATGTGCGGGCGATCGTGATAGATACCGTTGCCGGCACGCCGATTACGATTGGGGATGTTGCCGAGGTTCGTATCGGCGCACTGACCCGGTACGGTGCGGTCAGCCGTAACGGAGAAGGCGAAGCGGTAACCGGTTTGGTATTGAGTCTGCGCGGTGCTAATGCCCGGCAAACGATTGCTCTTGTCGAACAAAAACTGAACGCCATCAAAAAAACTTTGCCGGACGGCGTGAAAATCGGCGTCTTTTATAACCGAGGGGTATTGGTCGGACAAGCAGTCGATACCGTCATCACTGCTTTGACTCAGGCGATTGTATTGGTGTTGTTGATGCTAGTGTTGTTTCTCGGTAACTGGCGCGCAGCGTTGACCGTGGCATTGGTATTGCCTTTGGCGGCATTGTTTACGTTCATCATGATGAAAACGATGGATATGTCCGCTAATTTGATGAGTCTCGGCGGATTGGTCATTGCGATCGGAATGTTGGTCGATGCGGCGGTGGTCGTCGTCGAAAATATTATCACGCAATTGGCGCACAAAGAAAAAGCCGAGCGTCTCCCGCGATTGCATGTTATTTACCGGGCGACAAGTGAAGTGGCGGTATCGGTCACCTCGGGCGCATTGATCATCATCATCGTGTTTGTGCCGCTGTTAACCTTACAAGGTTTAGAGGGGAAATTATTCGCGCCGGTTGCCTTAACGATTGTGTTTGCCTTGGCCGGTTCCTTGATATTATCGCTAACCGTGATTCCGGTGCTGGCTTCTTATTTGTTGAAACAGGTGTCGCAAGACGAGCCTTGGCTGCCTCGGCAAATACTCAAAGCCTATCGGCCGGCATTACTATGGTGCTTGGATAACGGCAAATCGGTATTTTTCGGCGCGGGGGCGTTATTGCTGCTGGCTTTACTGTTGTTTAACCAAATTGGCAGTACCTTCATGCCGACCATGGATGAAGGCGATATTATCGTGCAATTGGAAAAACTGCCTTCGATCACGTTGGAGCAATCGGTGGCGCTCGACGGACGTGTGCAAAAAGCGTTGTTGGAAAAAGTACCGGAAATTGCCGAAGCGGTATCCAGGGTCGGTTCCGACGAACTCGGTCTCGATCCGATGGGCTTAAATGAGACCGATACGTTTCTGATATTAAAACCTAAGGATCAATGGCGGATGGACGATAAGGAAGCGTTGATCGACGAGATTCGCACGGTGCTCGATCAACTGCCGGGTATCGCCTATGGTTTCACGCAGCCGATCGAAATGCGCGTGTCGGAAATGCTGACCGGGACCCGAGGCGATGTCGCGGTCAAATTATTCGGTCCAGATTCAGCCGTTTTGAATCGAAAAGCTGAGGAAATCGCAGCGGTATTGAGAAGTCTAAAAGGTTCCAGCGACGTCTTTTTGAAACAAAACGAAGGCATGCAGTTTCTACAATTAACGCTGGATCGTGCGGCGATCGGACGCTTCGGTTTGGATATCGATGCGGTCGAGAATCTGTTGAGAGCGCAGATCGAAGGCTTGAAGCTGGGTATCGTTCAGGAAGGTCAAGTGAGGACGCCGTTACTGTTGCGTGGCGCTGGTAGTTCGGCGAATTTCGCTAGTTTACCGATTGCGTTGCCGGGAGGCGGCTATGTGGCGCTGTCGGCATTGGCGAAACTCGATCGCAGCGAAGGACTGGTGTCGATAGAGCGTGAAAAAACCCAGCGCTTCGCAGTCATTCGCAGCAATGTCGAAAACAGAGATTTAGTCGGTTTCGTCGACGAAGCGCGAAACCAGGTTGCTCAACAAGTCGAATTGCCAACCGGCTATTCAGTCGAGTTCGGCGGACAATTTGAAAATCAGCAACGGGCTGCGGCAAGGCTGGCGATCGTCGTGCCGATTGCTTTGCTGCTCATTTTTTTGCTGTTGTTCGCGACCTTCGGGTCGGTGCGTCAAGCGACTTTGGTATTATCGAACATCCCGCTGGCGATGATCGGAGGCGTCATTGCCTTGTGGTTGTCCGGCGAATATTTATCGGTACCGGCTTCGGTAGGGTTTATTACGTTGTTGGGTATCGCGGTCTTGAACGGCGTGGTGATGGTGACCCATTTTAATCAATTATGCATAGCCGGCATGCAAGTTGGGCAGGCTGTCGTAGTTGGGTCGATGCGGCGTTTACGACCGGTCTTGATGACAGCCGCAACCACGGCATTCGGTTTGTTGCCGATGTTGTACGCAACCGGGCCGGGTTCCGAAATTCAGCGGCCGTTGGCGGTCGTTGTTATCGGCGGTTTGTTGTCATCGACCTTTTTGACGCTGTTTTTACTGCCAATATTGTTTCAACGTTTTGGTATGGCAAAGGAGCTTGATGATGAGTAGCCCTGAGTTTTTAGTCACATTGAATGTCGCACCGGATCTTGAGGAAGCGGTCGTCGATTGTTTATTGACGCTGGAATCCGAACACGGTTTCAGCAGTCTGCCGGTCTATTCGCACGACCACCGCAATGTCGGTTTGTCTTTGGCCGAGCAGGTGACCGGCCGTCAACGCAAAATCCGTTTTCAAATGTATCTTGCCGAACCGGGCTTGGAGGAATTATTGGATAAATTGCGCGGCGAATTTTCGGGTTCGGGAATCAGCTACCGGGTATCGCCGGTACTCGATAGCGGTGTGATTTAATTCCTATCGGCACCTCCATACGCCGGTACAGAAATTTGCAGTGCGAAGGGATCGCGTAAGTCGGGCTTAAACAGCTATATTCGGAATAAGTAGCTATTTCATTTTCGCAATCGATGGTTGTTTATAACTATTTCCTGCCGAAACTATTGTCTTATCTTTCCGGTATTCTTCGCTTAGAATGGCGTATTAATAAACCTTAATAACCGTAATAAAATAAATTGCCGATCATGTAGTTTCTAAGATTCGGTAAATCAATAAACGGATAGCCATTATGCAAGAACTGATGAAATTTTTATTTGGCAGTGCAGATTTAATGCCGCATGGTAATTGCTTCCTGTGGCAACCCGGCTTGCTATGGCTGACCGTAACGGCGAATATCGTGATCGCCTTGGCGTATTTTTCAATTCCGGTTGCGCTGCTTTATTTCGTTTCTAAGCGTAAGCAAGTCGAATTCAAAGGCATATTATTGCTATTCAGTCTGTTCATTTTTTCCTGCGGCGCAACACATGTCATGCATGTCGTAACGATCTGGAAACCCGTTTACGGATTGTCAGGCATCATCGATGCTTTGACTGCCGGTGTCTCGGTGCTAGCGGCTGCGATGCTTTGGCCTTTGATACCGAAAGCGCTATTGATTCCGAGCCCATCGGAATTATTGAAAGCCAACTCTCTATTACAGGACGAAATTCGTTATAACTTACAAGCACAAAATGAACTCAAGCGGCTCAATCATGATTTAGACAAAACGGTTGAGTTGCTGCAACAGAGTAACCAGGCTTTTCAGGAAAGCGAACAACGTTTCAAGCATGTCGTCAACGTCACGCCGACCGCGATATACACGTTGCTATTTACCGGTCATGACCGTTATCCCTATAGAACGACATTTATAAGCGATGCCTTTTTAAGCATTACCGGCTTCGCACCTTCCGATTGGTATAGTAATGATGCCTTATGGATCGATCGTTTGCATCCGGACGACCGAGAGCAGACTATCGAATTAATGGAACAGCTGAAAGAAACCGGACAGTTGAATCATCAATACCGGTTTCGGCATAAAGACGGCTCCTATCGTTGGATACATGACAGATCGATTATGACCCGAACATCGACTGGGGATATAGATGAAGTATTCGGCGCATGGATGGATGTAACCGAACATAAAGAAGCCGAAGAAGAACTGCACCTGGCTGCGATTACTTTCGAAAGCTTGCAAGGGATCATGATTACCGACCCTGATGCGACAATTTTGCGTGTCAATCAAGCATTCACGACAGTGACCGGTTATTCTACCGAGGAAGTGATCGGCAAAAATCCGAATATTCTGCACTCTGATCGGCACGATCAATCATTTTATCAGGATTTATGGCGGCAACTGGAAATCGACGGTCGATTCGAAGGCGAGATTTGGGATCGTCGCAAGGACGGTTCGATTTTTCCGATTTGGCAATGCATTACCGCAGTTAAAAACAACCGGGGCGAAACCACGCATTATGTTGCGGTGTTTACCGATCTGAGTGAGAAGAAAAAATTCGAGGAATATATTTCGCAATTGGCTTTTTACGATCCGTTGACTGATTTACCGAATCGCAGACTGTTACTCGAAAGAATCGATCAGGTATTGATACAAGCCAAACGAAAAAATACTTATGCAGCGATTCTGTATATGGATTTGGATCGATTCAAGGTATTGAATGATTCGATGGGGCATCAAACCGGCGATGAGTTATTGGTCCAAGTAGCCAAGCGTTTGAAACAATCGATACGACAAGAGGATACGCCGACTCGGCTCGGGGGTGACGAGTTCGTTATTTTGGTGCATACCGATACCAGTCATCTAGAGGAGGCGACTCAAAAAATTTTAAATCTTGCTGAAAAAATTATGCGCAAGTTGAATGAACCCTATTTAATCAAAGGCAACGAGCATTATTTCAGTTCCAGCATGGGCGTTACCCTATTTTCCGGTCAGTGCCAATTGGCAGCGACCGATTTACTGCAACAGGCCGATACAGCGATGTACCGGTCGAAAGAGAAAGGCCGTAATACCATCAGTTTTTTCGACCGGAGCATGCAAGAAGCTGCCGATAAACGTTTGCAGATTGAAAATGCATTACGAATGGCGATTGAGCAACAGCAATTTACGCTTTATTTTCAACCTCAGGTCGATAGAACCGGTCGGATAATCAGCGCAGAAGCATTGATTCGTTGGAACTATCCGGATAAGGGATTGATTGCGCCCAACGAGTTTATTCCAATCGCCGAGGAAACAGGGATGATCCAGCAAATAGGCGCTTGGGTTATCGAGGCGGCGTGTAGCCGGATTAAACTATGGCAACAAGCCGGTAGGGACTATGCTTATGTTTCGATTAATGTCAGTTCGCAACAATTTCGACAAAAGGATTTCGTGACTAATGTGAGGCGAGCCATTATGCAAGCGGATATCGAATCAAGTCGGTTAATGATTGAAATAACCGAAAGTGCGTTGATGCAAGATATCAACGACACTGTAGAAAAAATGCAGGCATTGATGGAATTGGGAATCGCGATTTCGATTGACGATTTCGGTACCGGCTATTCGTCACTGGCCTACTTGACGCAATTTCCGCTTAGCCAATTGAAGATCGATCAGCGTTTTGTCAAAAATATTGATGTCGACAAGAACAGCGCCGTTATTGTCGAAACCATTATTGCGATGGCAGGCAACCTGGGTTTAAAGGTCGTTGCCGAAGGCGTCGAAACCGAACGGCAGTTGGAGTTTCTCGTTGAAAAAGGGTGCGTCGTATTTCAAGGCTATTTTTTCGGCAAGCCGGTGCCGGTCGATCAATTTGGGATGAACATTGAGTGAATGGGGGGCGAAAGTAATAGCCTGTTGAAAATGAATAAGTCTAACCAGAAAGTTCAGTTCAAAGTTAACTCTATGAGCTACTGGGTTGATTCATTGATGCTTGTCAATTATCGATTAAGTCTTGCACCTAAAAAGAGCAGTTGGCATGTGTTGTAGACCGTTCGTGCTGAGCCAAGTCGAAGCATGAAGGGTAGTTTGGGGTTCTCAACTGCTCTTTTTAGGTTGAACGGTAACGCTTTCGTCATTTAACAGTCACTAAATCTTCATCATTTTTTCACATGTCCTCACTATAGTGACCGCTCAACTTAACCTTGATTAAGCGAAGAGAGAGGCATTACATGAGCGATAATAAACAAACGATGATTGAGATCGATAATGGCGACGAGCCGATGAGCAATCATTCGGATAACCCGCATTTCGCAACGATTTTAGAAAAAAGACTGTCGCGCCGCCAAGTGCTGAGCGGCAGTTTAACTGCAGCAGTAGCCGGCGTTTTCGGCGCTTCCGGTATGGTTAATATGGCCGAAGCGGCTCGTCCGGGTTTGTTGCCGCCGCGCGTGGGCAAACCTCCATTTGCATTGAAGCCGACATTGGGTTTCGACGCGATTCCTATCACGCGTTCCGATACCGCAACCATTCCGCACGGTTATAAAGCTCAAGCTTTGATTCCTTGGGGTACACCGATCACCGGTAGGTATCCGGCCTTCGATTCAGTCAACAGCAATACCGGCGAAGAGCAAGAACAACAAGTCGGCTCGCATCACGACGGCATGCATTACTTCCCGATGCAAGACGACCCAAACGGTCACGGACTATTGTGCGTGAACCATGAGTATGTCGATCAACGCGTATTTCATGCAGCCGGCGCAACTTTCGTTGCCGGTCAACGGCCGACCGACGAAGTCAGAAAAGAGATCGCCGCACACGGCGTCAGTGTGGTCGAGATCCAAAAAAATGCGATCAGCGGCGAGTGGGGCCTTGTCAACGGATCATACAACCGCCGCGTCACGGCCGGTACGCCTGCTGAAATTCGCGGCCCGGTACGCGGCAGCGATTTGGTCAAAACCAAATACAGCCCGGACGGCACGATGGCGCGCGGTACGATCAATAACTGCGCTCACGGTTACACGCCTTGGGGCACTTATTTGACCTGCGAAGAAAACTGGGCGGGCTATTTCGTCAGTCGCGTGCAATTGGCCCGCGCGGAAGCCTTGTTGAACTGGTTCGAAGACACGCAACCGGGTAATTATCCAATCGTAAACGGCATCAGGAAAACATCGTTTGTACAAGGCCGCTATTTTGCGCGTTTCTACCCGGAAACTAACCGTATCATCGGTATTTTCGATGAGTTCTTCGATCAAAAAGTCACCAACTTGGTCTACTCGCAAGTCGGTAATACCTTTAACGATACGGATCGCGTGTTGGAAGGCGAATTCGGCGCTTTGTTGGCGCAAGCCGGTATTGCCGAAGACTTGTCGTTGAGCCGGCCGAGAGAACAAAGCCGTTTCGGCGTGGCTACCGCCAACAGCCGTTACCGTTGGGAAACTGCGCAAAGCGGCGAAGATCAATACATCCGCTTCGATGCCACGCCTAAAGGTGCAGATGCGACCGAAGATTACCGCAACGAACCGAATACGCAAGGCTGGATTCTCGAAATCGATCCATTCGATCCGAACAGCACGCCGATCAAACGCACTTCGATGGGGCGTTTCGCGCACGAGGGAGTTGTGTTCGCACCGCCTCAACTTGGCCAACCGCTAACCTTCTATATGGGCGACGATGCACGGAACGAATATTGCTATAAATTCGTCACCAAAGCACGTTACAGCAAAAATGCCAACGGTGACATGCTGGACGAAGGCATTTTGTATGCCGCCCGTTTCAATGATGACGGCACCGGCGAATGGTTGGCGTTGGACATCAAAAACCCGAAATTCCAAGCCGCGGCCGCTGCTGCCGGCGTCGAATTCGCGGATCAAGCCGATGTGTTGGTCAACACCCGTCTAGCTGCGGATGTCGTCGGTGCGACGAAAATGGACCGTCCGGAATGGGGTGCCGTGCATCCGCAAACCCGGGAAGTGTATTTCACTTTGACCAATAATAGTTCACGTACGGATGAAAATGGTAATAATCCAATCGACGCCGCTAATCCGCGAGGACCAAATCCTTATGGCCATATTATCCGTTGGCGCGAGCAAGGTAACCGTTCTTGGGCGACTAAATTCGAATGGGATATTTTTGTCCTGGCAGGCCCTGAAAACGACAGCCAAGTCTTGCCGGAACAAGGCGGTCCTGCATTGACGCAAGAAAACATTCACGCTAGCGCGGATGGCTTGTGGATCGACCAATTCGGAACGCTTTGGATTCAAACCGACATGAGCGGTTCGCAGCAAGCCTCGGGTCCGTTCGGTAATAACTCAATGTTGGCGGCAAATCCTGAGACGGGTGAAATCAAACGGTTCTTATCCGGTCCATGGGATCAAGAAACCACAGGCGTCGTTTCGACACCGGACGGTAAAACCTTGTTCGTCAACTTCCAGCATCCGGGCGATCGCTCGCAACCGGGCGTGTTCACCAGTAACTGGCCGGACAGCGGCGCGGTTTACGGACATCCTGGCGATGATGAAGTTGTGCCGAATCCTAACGGTCCTCGTCCGCGCTCGGCGACATTGGTCGTTACGCGTGAAGACGGCGGCGTGGTCGGTTTATAAAGAGCTCGTGAGTTAGTCATTTTCTAAAGGAAAGACTCGTGGGCAAGGACGCCCATTTTTTTAAAATGCTTTTAGTCGAGAGATACAATGGGAATCAGCGTTACGCAATTAGTCATCATCATGGTCATCGTGATTCTTTTATTCGGTACCAAACGCGTTAGAAATTTGGGTTCCGATTTGGGCGTCGCGATAAAGAGTTTTCGCAATTCAGTCAAGGAAGGCGAGGACGATAAACAATTAAGCAAAGACGAATCCGAAAAAGTGGAAGATTCGGTCGAATTGCAACATCAAAGCAAAGTCTAAATCCCGTTATGTTCGATATCGGTTTTACCGAACTGTGCATGATCGGTTTGGTCGCATTGTTGGTGATAGGGCCTGAGAAACTGCCGAAAGTGGCCCGCGTTGCGGGCTTTTGGGTAGGCAAGGCGAAAAATACCGTGGTCAAAGTCAAGGCCGAAATCAAGGAAGAACTGGATGCAGAAGAACTGCGTCAAGCGGTCCGAGAACAAAGCGGCTTTGAGGAGATCGAACAATTCAAAGCAGAGGCCGATGAACTAAGGCAAAAAATTAACAAGCCGATGCCGTCGATCGTTCCATCGCCGAAGCGCGCCAAGAAACCAGGATAGCGGGAAACGCGAAGCTCTTAAACGGTAAATCATGAAAGAAGCCATGGAATTTGACAGACGCACTATGACCGTTAACATTTGCTAACCGCTATCATCATCCCCCCACATAAACGTCAGCAACACATACCGCTTTCCGGCAGTCACATCGGTAGCGGCGTGAAGTAAGGTTCCGGAAAACACTAATGCGCCTCCTGATGGCGGACGGTAACGTTTAGCTCCGAACTCCGGAAAAACGATTTCACCTCCCGTATAATCGTCGTTCAAATTCAGCGATAATGCGAAACGCCGATGTTTGGCATCCGGCGTCACATTATCCCTATGCAGGCGAAAATAACCGCCGGTGATTGCATCATAAGCCACGACTTTATAACCTTCCAGTCGGGTTACCGGATAATGAAAGGCGCGGGCAATAACCGGCAATAATCGCTCGACTAATGCGTCGTTTACAGCCTGAGCCAAATCCGGATCGTTTAAGCGATGATCGCGTCTAATTTTAGTTCTAATATCGGGAATCAGTGTCGGTTCCCCGGCGACCATGCGCACCATGCCGCTATCGAAGTTATCCGCATCATGAGCAGCAATCAATTGTGTACACAATGAACAGGGCAATACTTCGGGAACAATCAAGACCGGGGCTGTTTCATTGCAAACTATAGAATTTTGCGCCGGGATCGCATCGAGGATGTGTTCTATTTCGTTGAGAGTGGGATTTTCAAGACAGGCAAAAACGGTCAAGGTAGGGCGCAATATCAATACCAGCGGTTCGCTTACTTGCGAGGCGTTTAAAAAAGCCTGTGTCAAGCGTCCGTCATCCTGAAGTATTGGAAATGGAGAATCGATCGTTTGATTTTGCTTTCCGGAAAATATTCCGAGTAGGTTGGTATGATCAGCTATCGGCGCATATCGTAAGAGTTCAACTTGAATGGCGGAAAATACGATAACAACCGGACCTTGGCCACAATATTGTTCATAAAAAGTTACCGGCATTCCTTCTATTTCCGGTAATAAAAAATCCGGAGCGATTTTACCGGGCCGGATTTTTTGACAGATTTCGTGTGAAGGTAACAAATGGGTCTCCAGGGGTATTGCGATGTGAGTGTTAAAAACTGAGCGCGAATGGGCTTCTTTCGCCCTGCTAGATGCGGATAATCGACGGATAGTCTTCACAAAAAGAAAACCGGATGTTCGATTGAGTTGCCGGTTAATGAAGCGGTCAATGCTGAGGGGGCTCAGCATTGACGATTAACGCTGATGTACTTTATATGATAAGCAAATCAGGCAGCCGCTTTTTTGCGCATGCCGACTAAGCCTATTAAACCGCTGATCATGAACCAAACGGCGGCAGGAACCGGAACCGGGGCGAAGTCGCCGTCGCGAACCGCGATGGATAGATTTTGCCATGATTTCAGATCTTCGGTTTGCAGACCGAAATCGGTTTGGAAAGTCCAAGCAAAATCTTCGGTATTTAGGAAAAATTCGGTGCCTGTCCAGTACACGCCGGCTTGCAAATTTTTAAAAGGCCCCGTGTTGCTGAGTCCACTGTTGTCCGTCAGAAAACCGTCTTGATCAAATTCGGCGACATTTCCTAAAGTGGCATAGAATAAGTGCGACAATTCAGAATTCGGGCTGGTAATATTCCAACCCCAATCCGTGCTGCCGTCAGCGGTTTCATAGTTAATGCCCTCAAATTCGACGCCGTATTGGAAATCCGTGCCGTTAACCGGTTTTACAGTCGGTAAACGCCAGCCTTCGAAACCGGCATGGTTCAGCGTGCTTGCCCATTCGGCCGCTTCATCCCATGTTTTACCGGTTGCGGTCATATCTAGCCAAGTCACGTTCAAATCGGTGTCGTACCACATGCCGTCGATACGTTTTTCCAAAGCAGCTTCGGAAAATCCGGAGAATGCCAAGCCGGTCGACAAAATAGCCGCAGAAAGGGTCGTTTTAGTAAGATTCATGATTCGTCTCCAAGTTAAAGTTAAGGATCTCGTTCGTTTTTTGTGCAGCACTTAACAAAATAACCGCATACTGTGACAAATCGGTGAATGTTTGTTGAAGATTTAATGACAATCGAGAGCTACTTGTGCTTATCGGGATGCGGCGGAAGACATGTATAATAGAAAGCTGTTAATCATTACTTATCGAGAAAAATGCTGACTTATCCTAATATCGATCCTGTTGCGTTCAGTCTGGGTCCCGTAAAAGTTCATTGGTATGGCTTGATGTACTTGATCGGATTTGCCGCCGTTTGGGTGTTAGGCAAAAAAAGAGCCGATCAGCCTTGGTCGCCGGTTAAACCGGAAGCGATCGAAGATCTTGTAACCTATGGCGCATTAGGGGTCATACTCGGTGGACGATTGGGTTATATTTTGTTTTATAACTTCAGTGAGTTTTTGAACGATCCGAGCATCATTTACAAAATCTGGCAGGGCGGCATGTCCTTTCATGGCGGTATGCTCGGCGTGTTTGTTGCGATGTGGATTTTCGGGCGGAAACATAATTGCACCATGATGCAATTGACCGACATTATTGCGCCGTTGGCGCCGATCGGATTGGGCGCTGGGCGCATCGGCAATTTTATCAATGCCGAATTGTGGGGACGAACGACTGATGTGCCTTGGGGGATGGTGTTTCCGAATGCCGGGCCTTTACCGCGGCATCCCTCGCAGCTTTACGAAGCGTTTCTGGAAGGGTTGGTGTTGTTCATCGTGCTTTGGATATATAGCAGTAAACCGAGGCCGACGATGGCCGCGACCGGCTTGGCTGTGATGCTTTATGGCTGCTTTAGGTTTTTTGTCGAATTTTATCGCATGCCCGATGCGCATCTGGGTTATTTGATGTTGGATTGGGTCACGATGGGGCAGATTCTATCGACGCCGATGATACTAATCGGCGGATTTATGTTCTACTGGGCTTACAGAAAAACCGCATGAAGCAATATCTGGATTTATTGGAAAAAATCTTAACCGAAGGGACGTTGAAAGGCGATAGAACCGGTAGCGGTACTTTATCGGTTTTCGGTCATCAAATGCGATTTTCGTTGGCGGACGGATTTCCGTTGGTGACGACCAAAAAAGTTCATTTGAAATCGATCATTCATGAGCTACTTTGGTTTTTGCACGGCGATACACGTTTGGATTATTTGCATCGGCATGGGGTGACGATTTGGGACGAATGGGCCGATGCCGAAGGTGGTTTGGGGCCGGTGTACGGTTATCAATGGCGTTCATGGCCGTCTCCGGATAAAACGTATATCGATCAGATTGCTACAGTAATCGAGCAATTAAAAAGCAACCCTAATAGCCGGCGCATGATCGTTTCGGCTTGGAATGTTGCCGATTTGCCTGATGAGAAACTCAGTCCGCAGCAAAACGTTGTCAACGGAAAAATGGCATTGGCGCCTTGTCATGCCTTGTTTCAGTTTTATGTTGCCGACGGCAAATTATCTTGTCAGTTGTATCAGCGCAGCTGTGATACTTTTTTGGGGTTGCCGTTCAATATCGCCAGTTATGCGTTATTGACTCATATGGCCGCGCAGCAGAGCGGTTTAGAGGTTGGCGATTTTATTTGGACCGGCGGCGATGTCCATTTGTATTTGAATCACCTGGAGCAGGCTAAATTGCAACTGACGCGCGAGCCGTATCCCTTGCCTCGCTTAGCGATCAAACGCAAGCCGGAATCTATATTCGATTATCGCTTCGAAGATTTTGAGATGCTCGATTACCAGGCTCACGCGCATATCAAGGCGACAATTTCGGTTTAGGAATGAGCGCGAAATAACGTGGGCCTTTTTGGTGCCTCCTTTCCAGAAGGTAGGAACGTACCTCGTTCCCACCGCTCCAGCGTGGGAATGCATACCGATCTTGCCTCGGCAGCGATCCCTGCTGCCGACATCCTCGCTAGCCACACCCCATACCTTCATAAAGTTAACCATTTTTTGAGTATATACCCATCGTAGATAAAAATTCGGCACCGGGGTGTCCGTCAAAGGACGCCGTGAATACGTCCATGTAGGCAAAGCCTTTGTCGGACACCCCGGCGGCGCCTCGGGCACTGCCGAAATTTGAAGCGCGAAAGGTATAAAAGGTATGAGTTGCCACGGAGGACCGTGGGAACCAGAAAGCAGTTGTCGAAGTTGTTTGATGTTCGTTATTCGTACATGAATTCGCTCAAGTCCGGCGCTTTCGGTAACTGCAATTGAGTTAGCCTATCCGCGTTTTTTATCTCATTCAGTCTGTCCATGTTATTGGCGTGAACGCACTGAAATGCGCCGTTGAAGTCGGCGTTTAAAAAGGCTTTGGTCAAGTGAACGCATAAGCAATAGAGTGCAGAATAGTTTGTCGGATCGCCGTCTTTACATCGATCGATTTCCTTCGACAACAAGGTCATGACCGATAGGACGAAGCCGTCGTGCCGCCAATTCACCGGTTCATCGCTGACTTCATTCCCCGAAAGCGCAATAGCGCTCAACGCGTAATAGGCGAGATCGGTCAAGCCGGCCAGAATAGCCGCCATTTCGCCGGATTTGATTGCCTTAAAGGTCTCACTGCCGCCGTCCATCAGTAACGCCTGACGTAGAATGATATCCATATCGGAAACATCAACGGGCGCTCCGTGCTCGGCTTGCGGAATCGCTAATTCGTCGTGGTAAGCCCTGATTGCTGCTAAATGCTGATTCATTGCTGCCCCCTTTTTTGATGGATGTCGAAATGAGACTGGATGAGGCGAAAAAAGTTGCGTTAATTTTGTCCGCAGCAACGTTTGAATTTTTTTCCGCTGCCGCAAGGGCAGGTGGCATTTTTGCCTTGGCCGCTTTCCGTTTTCGGTTGGCCGATCGATTTGACCAAACCGTCCAGATAATACCAGCGTCCGCCGGATTTTTTGAAACGGCTGAGTTCGTGCATGACTCGCTCTTCATTATCGAGGTTAAAAAAGGCTTTAAATTCCACTAAACCTTTAACGTCGTTTTTACCGCCTTTTTTGACGTTGACGATTTCGAGCTTTGTCCAGACCGTTTTATCTTTAGAAAAATCGATAGACTGAGGCTTTTTAGCATTGTCCCAGGTTGCTAAAAGATAAGCAGCATCATGATAGGCATAGGCGGTAAAGCGCGAACGCATTAACATTTCCGCGGTTTCGGCAAATCGGCTACCGTTATGGTAAGTTCGGCAGCATTTTTCGTACGGTAGCCCCGAACCGCAAAGACACATATCAACCATCGATGTAATAACGAGTACGTTAACGGGTGCCGAAAACGACGATGGTTTTGCCGTGGGCGGTAATCAGACCTTTATCTTCAAGTTCTTTGAGCACTCTTCCGGCCATTTCCCGAGAACAACCGACAATCCGGCCGATTTCTTGGCGAGTGATACGCAGCTGCATGCCGTCCGGGTGAGTAACGGCATCCGGTTCTTTTGCTAGGTCAAGAAGGGTACGAGCGATACGGCCTTCCACATCCATGAAGGCGAGATCGCGAAATTTGCGGCTGGTGATCAAAAGGCGAGACGCTAATTGTTCGCCAAGCATGGACAGGATTTCGGGAGCATATTCCAACAATTCTTTTTTTAATGCTTGTTTTAGCCTTTCATAACCGATTTCCGCCAATTTGCAGGGTGTTCGTGTATTAACACTGACTTCTCGAGTGTCGGTCGGCTTAAATACACCGATTTCGCCGATAAAGTCGTGTTTGTTTAAATAAGCAAGGATCAATTCACGGCCGTCTTCGTCTTCGACACCGATACTGACAGAGCCTTCGATAATAAAATAGAGGCGGTCACCGGTATCGCCGGGACGAATGATGGTGGTTTTAGCCGGGTAGGACTTGGTATGGCACAAGTGTAAAAAAGGCTCCAATGCATCTCTATATGCCGGGTTTAGCTTACTAGGGGTCATAACAACTAATCATCCTCTAACTATGTTGTAAAAAAATTCCGCTAACAGTGCCGCATTTTTATAAAAAAATCAACAATGATGATCTTTTAAATTTAGCCTGGTGTGTTAATCTATGCGACTTTTATTGGGTCGGTAAAGACAGATGGAAGCGAAAGTTAAATGGGTTGACGGTGTTATGTTTGTTGGCGAAACCGGTAGCGGACATGCAGTCGTCATGGACGGTTCTCCAGACCATGGGGGACGCAACATGGGGGCGAGGCCGATGGAAATGATTTTACTCGGACTAGGTGGTTGTTCGTCTTTCGATGTCGTAGATATTTTGCGCAAAGGCAGAAACGATATCGTCGATTGTCGTGTCGAAATAACGGCTGAACGAGCAGACTCCATACCCAGCGTGTTCACCAAAATTCATTTACATTTTGTCGTAACCGGGCGTGAACTTAAAGCGAATGCTGTAGAACGCGCGATAAAATTATCGGCGGAAAAATATTGTTCCGCATCCATCATGCTGGGTAAGACGGCAGAGGTTACCCACGACTTTGAAGTAATCGAGGTTTAATAAATTTTGAAAAAATTAAAATTACACGGCTTTAACAATTTAACAAAGTCGCTCAGCTTTAATATTTACGATGTTTGTTATACACCGGCCGATCAAAAACAGGCTTATATAGACTATATCGATGAGGCCTACAATGCCGACCGCCTCACACAAATATTGAAGGATGTCGCCGAAATTATCGGCGCCAATATTCTGAACATTGCGCATCAAGATTACGATCCGCAAGGTGCTAGTGTCACGATGTTGATTGCCGAGGGTATGGATACTGAAGTCGATGCCGAGCAACTCAACAGCGAGTCGCCGGGACCGCTGCCCGAAACCGTGCTCGCGCATTTGGACAAGAGCCATATCACCGTGCATACCTATCCCGAATGTCATCCCGATACCGAGATCAGCACATTCCGTGCGGATATCGATGTATCGACTTGCGGTCAGATATCGCCGTTAAAAGCATTAAACTATCTGATTCATAGTTTTGAATCCGATATTGTGATCATGGATTATAAAATACGTGGCTTTACACGTGATGTATCGGGGCAAAAGCATTATATCGATCATAATATTACGTCGATTCAAAAATATATCTCGGAAGATACGCGCGAAAAATATCAAATGATCGATGTTAATGTCTATCAAGAACACCTTTTCCATACCAAAATGCTGTTGAAAGAAACCGAGTTGGAAAATTATTTGTTCGAAAAAGAAAGCGCGTTTAGCGATGAAGAAAAAGAGGCTATTCAAGAGCAATTGCAGCAAGAGATGGCTGAAATATTTTATGGCAGAAACTATGCTTAATTTTAGTTAGCAGTGAATAGTGAATTTTTCCGCGGATAGGTTGTATTTGAGTTATCCATTCTCTTATTGCTTTTGACATTGTGACCAAGGAAGGTCTCAATTCCCTGTTTTCCCATTTCGACAACTTTAGGAAAAAACGTGTCATTCCCCGCCCGGGATTGGCGGAATCCAGTGACAGGGATGGTCGTAGCTTCATGTCCATGGACCAGAATATCGTCAATCCAGCCGAGAGACGAATAAAGCCGTAAATACATTAAAAAATAAGCGTTAATTTGGCGCTTATGTCTTTTTCCCTTCTCTCTCCAATAAGATTTCGGCATCGGTTGCCGAATTTTCCCTAAAAAATTTTCCCAAATTTTCAAACTTATCGCTTTGCCGTTTTAAGTCAAGCGTACTAATACTGTGGAGTTGATTGATTTTATATGAGGTTTACCTGAACTGATCGGCTATTTTGTTTCTAGTATTATTTACAAATTAATACTATGATTCTTTTTGCGAATATATTCACAAAATGCCAATATTTATAATGATTATTTGTCGGTAATGTGGGTTGCCATAACATCGGTTTGTGGTTGGAGCCAGGTTGCCATAGTTCTATGTGGGAACCCAAACCGAACTTGACGGCCATGACTTTAGGCGTGGCTAAAGATAATCTAAAGAGGCCTGAAAAGCTCTGAATTTTATGTTCACGTTGCATTGATAATTTTTATCGGCTTAAGCTATGAAATCGTTTCCCTTTCTTTCTTCCATGGCGCTCGTTGTGCTGACCGCCTGTACGGCAGATTCTGCCGGGGTTAAGGAGCGCGCGGCGGATTTTGCGAAAGTAGAACAGATGCGCGATGCTGATAAACTTTATATAGTGGATTGTCTCCTGCCCGGTCAAATTAGAAGAATGGGCCGGATGATGACCTTTTTAACGGCTAAGATTCCGATCAAGACCACCGCGCTGGACTGCGAAATTCGAGGTGGCGATTATGTCGCATTCGATCGTTCGAATTATGCGACCGCTTTAAACTTATGGCTCCCTGCCGCACAAGAGGGAGATGCCGAAGCTCAGGCTTATGTTGGGGAAATTTTTCAAAAAGGGCTTGGAACGCAGCCCGATTATCAAAGCGCTGCATTATGGTTTAAAAGAGCGGCCGAGCAGGGCAACAAGCGAGCGCAATTAAGTCTCGGTTATCTCTATGAAAAGGGGCTTGGTGTCGAGCAGGATTCCGCTGCAGCTATGCAATGGTACCAGAAAGCCTCGGGGCTCGACGAGAAAGATATACCCTATGCGGCAACTCTACAGACCTCGCCGGATGAAGGCTTGCTGGAAGAAATCAAATGGCTCAAAACCGAGCTCAACAACAGTCGAAACGAGGCAAGTCGCTTATCGGACGAACTCGCAAAAACGCAGCGTCAATTACAGGAAAGCCAACAAAAACTGCAACGCTACCTAGACGAACGTAACAATACCCAGTCGAAACTAGATGCGGCTATCGGCCGCGGCGACAATGCCGCAATCCCCGGTTTAAAGCGTAAATTGCAAGATGCGGAACGGGAACTATCGGCTTACACGGCTCAGATCGGCAATCTTGAAAAGCAGTATCGTCAAGAAGTCGACCAACTCAACAGCAAATTGAAGGAAACTGAAAAACGGGCCAACCAAATCTATAGCCAACTCAAAAAACAGAAGACCGAAACCGGCGCAATCCAGCTTAAATTAGTCAACGCCGAGGCGCAATTAGCAAAAACCGAGCAAGAATTGTTGTCGGCCAAGAGTCCCGTATCGGCCACTCCGGCGGCGGACGATACGCAAAAATTGGATGTAATCGAGCGCAAACACAAGGATGCCCTGCAGAAAATTCAAAAGGACTTACAAGAAAAAGAAAACCGTGGACGGCTTATGGCCGATCAGATTGCCAGACTCGAAGCAGAGAAGGAAAGATACGAACAAGAAATCCAACAATTACAAAAATCCTCGATGACTGTTGCAGCAGCGCAAAAACCCGTCATCGAAATTATCGATCCGCCATTCGTGCGGGTCCGCGGAGTGCCGACTGTAACGCTGCGTTCCATCGTCAAAGAAAGGGAAATCATCGGTAAAGCCAGTTCGCCGGTGGGTATATTATCGGTGTTGATTAACGATGTAAAAAGCCATCTCGACGAGCGGGGGTTGTTTAACAGCAGCATCGCCATTGCCGCTCAAGAAACGCCGGTTAGAATCGTCGCGGTCGACAACAACGGTGCGCGCGAAAGCCTCGAATTCAAAATGACCTTGGAAGGCCCGATAAGCGATAGTCAACGCGGTAAAGAAGACATTAATCGCTTGCAGACTGTCAGCCCATGGAAAGATTTGGATTTCGGCCATTATCATGCATTGATCATCGGCAATAACCGCTATCAGAAAATTCCGTCGCTCGATACGCCGGTGAACGATGCGCGAGCGGTCGACCGGGTTCTTCGCGAAAAATACGGATTTAAAACTAAATTATTGATCGACGCTAATCGTTATCAGATCTTGTCGGCGATGAATGAAATGCGGGCGAAGCTAACCGAAAAAGATAATTTGCTGATTTACTATGCCGGTCATGGCGAGTTGGATCAAGTCAACATGCGCGGTCATTGGTTGCCGGTCGATGCCGAAGCCGACAATAACGCGAATTGGATATCTACCGTTTCGATCACCGATATTTTGAATGCGATGTCCGCAAAACACGTCATGGTCGTTGCCGATTCTTGCTACTCCGGTGCAATGACCCGTTCTTCGCTGGCGCGTTTAGATGCCGGCATGAGTCCCGAAAAGAAATCCGAATGGTTGAAAGCGATGCTCAAAGCCCGGTCCCGGACCGTAATGACCTCGGGCGGATTGAAACCTGTCATGGACGGCGGCGGAGGTGAGCATTCGGTATTCGCAGCCTCCTTCATCAAAGCATTGGATCGCAACGTTTCTTTGCTCGAAGGCCAGGAATTGTACAGGAACGTATCGGCCAATATCGTAGCGATAGCAGCGAAATACGGTATTGAGCAAGTTCCGCAATACGCACCGGTCAATCATGCGGGACATGAGTCGGGAGAATTTTTCTTTGTGCCGAAATAGCGGCTAAATCCAAGATCAAATCGAAGGTTACAGGTTTTTATAGGTGTATATCCAGGCTTATAAGGGTATTTTTAATGAGGTTGCTCCATTCGGCACAAGTCCTTAAAAGTCTCGATTGCCCTCATGTTACGCCATGTTAACTTTCAGCTATCGGAATATTCCATTAATTGATATATGAATCAATAACATAAAAAATTCAGTGTAAATGAAATGAATAATTTTTTTAATCTAACGGGGGAAATTAAATGAGTCTTTTTAAAAAATCGCTAGTTTATTCGGTAGTAAGTGGCTTGCTTATGCCATTGGGACATGTATCTGCTACGGAGACTGTTAACCAAGCAGAAGTTAATAGCGCTATGTGCGGTAGTATCGATTCGACTATTGGTTCATTTTGCGGTACAAGTTTAGAGGGACTTACTCAACTTTCATCCATGCAAACTGCCGCTCAAAGTATGAACGCGTTAGCTATGAACAATGTTCAGCTATCATCGATCGGCGCACGAGTTGCCGCCGTAAGAGGAGGGCGTCAAGGTGGCGGCTTGAATTTAAGCGGCTTGTTGTTTGATGACGTAAATAACCCGCTAGCTCTAGGGCAAACTAACAAAGCTGCTGCGGGCGATACCGGTTATGAAAGACTTGGTATATTTGTTAACGGTAATATCGGATTCGGCGACAGACGAACAACTGTCAATGAACTCGGTTACAATCTCGATGAGCACGGCGCGACTTTTGGCGCGGATTATCGAATTACCGATAATTTTCTCCTTGGTGCAGCGTTCGGATATAACAATTCAACTTCCCGGTATTTTAATAGTTTAGGAAGAAATGAAAATGACAGTTATACCGGCGCAATCTATGGGTCATTTTTTACCGAAAGCGGTTTTTTTATTGACGGTATTTTTTCCGGTAGTCATTTAGAGTACGACTCGATTAGAAATATTGCGGTCGCAAACACGAGCGCTCAGGGAAATACCCAAGGTGATGAATTCAATGTAAGTATGAATACCGGCTATAACATGGCATTTGGAGGGCTGACCTTGACCCCTCAAGTGCGAGTCGATTACACGACGACTCAGGTTGATGCGTTAACTGAAACAGGTGGAGCGGGTTTAGCTTTGCATATCGGTAGTCAAGAGTTCGAGTCGTTGCAAACCGCAGCCGGTTTGCAACTTTCTTATGCGCTGAGTTTGCCATGGGCGGTTATCGTACCAAGTGCGAAAGCTGAGTACATTCATGAATTTGAAAACGATAGCCGGCGAATTAACGCGCGTTTTGTGGCTGATCCCACTGCTCAGTTTTCAGTAATTACCGATAATCCCGATAGAGACTACATTGTTATGAATGCGGGTGTTTCAGCGCAATTCGCTTATGGTTTGTCGGCATTTGCCAATTACGATACGGTTCAAGCACATTCGTTCGTTAATAACCATAACTTTAGCGGCGGTTTAAGATGGGCGGTATCTTTCTAGAGAATTGTATGATTTAGATTTTAGACATATCCGGAACAATCAGGATTAGGATTAATCCTGATTGTTTTTATTAAATAGTTTGCCGCTCTTAAAGAGGTCGTAGGAAGAAAAAAATAATACAAAACCTTCTACATTCGTTCATAGAATAGAGCGTTGATTTTTTCATGAATGTAATTAATACGAGACGAGTTAGATAGGCTTGAAGAAAATGCAACTAAACCGATATATTCAAAATACGGACTACGCGATATATTTAACTTATTGATAATTAGCTATCTTGATTTGAGTATACTTTGAGTGAATGGAATTGCATTGGAATCGAACAAACGGAATAATAAGTTTCCGCTTGTTCGGTTAATGCACCTATCGATATTTTAAAAGGGAACCTGCACTCTGACTCCGCCTGAAAAATTATGGTTGTTGACGAAGGAATGGGCTTGAACCGTATCGTAATTGACGAATGCAGAAATGCCGTGCATGAATTGAGCGGAAATCCCCGCGCTCATCACTATGTAATCTCGGTCCGGTTTATCGGTCTGAATGTTGAACCGGGTCTGCGTCGGATCTTGGATAAAAAATGCCTGGATATTCCTTTGATCGTTTTTGAATTCGTGAATATATTCGGCCCGCGCCATCGGCACGATGACGGCCCAAGGCAGACTGACCGCATAATTCAGCTGCAAGCCGGCAGCGGTCTGCATCGAATCGAAATCCTGTTCGTCTACATGCAGCGCCCAACCTAAACCACCCCGTTCATTCAGCGCATCCACTTGGCTGCTCGTGTAGTCGACGCGAACTTGAGGGGTAATCGTTAAGCCGCTGACGTTAAAGTTATAGCCAGTATTCATCGATACGTTGAATTCTCGACCGGAATTATCTCCGATGGCATTGGTGTTGATGTTATTACCAACGTTATATTGAATTCGTCTTCTGGTCGTGTAATTTATGTGGCTACCACTGAATATGCCGTCAATGAAAAAACCGTCTTCGGTATAAAACGAAGCGTATACCGCACCGGTATAGTTATCGGCCTCCATATCGCCCAAATTATTCCTATATCTCGATGTTGCATTGTTATAACCGAACGCCATACCCATCAGGAAGTTATCGGTAAAGCGGTAGTCCATGCCGACGGTTCCGCCGTGTGTATCGAGATTGTAGCCGGCTTCGTTTGCCGTAGTTCGCCGATCGCCGAAGCCGATATTGCCGTTGACGAAAACCCCGAGCCGTTCGTAGCTATCGTCGCCGGCAGCACCTTTATTTTGATAATCGCCCCAATTGGCCAATTGGTTGGACGACACAGGATTACCGTTGCTGTCCATCATCAGGCCGCTAATATTCAAACCGCCGCCTTGTCTACCGCTTCTGATCGCACTAATGCGATTGCTCAATAGTCCCAACTGAGTGCTGTTCATTTCCAACGAAATCGACTTTTGTGCAGCAGTTTGTTCGGACGTTACTTGGGTTAGAATGTTGTTAGGTATAATTCCATTACCTTCAGCTACTAATTCATTACATCGATCTTGTAATTCTGTCCCTAAAAGAACACCTGACGGACAAATGCTTAAAATTGTATTACTTACAAAATCCCTGTTATCCTCGACCGCATAAACATCGTTGATTGAAATGCCGCATAACAATGGTGCCGTTATTAAGGCCAGTCTTTTCGGTTCACCGACCCGAAAGTTATTTTTTTTCATCACTCCCCCTGTTTATTAAGAAATTAAAAAAATAAGTATTTAAAGTTCTATCGATCATAATCAATTGATACATAGACTTATAGCATTTTTATAATTCTTTTCTTATAGGTACTAGTATATTACTGATATATAGATTAATTTATACGTTTGTCAAGTATACTGTCTTCTTGGATGAAACTTTTTTAAGACAAAATTCCAGATTTAATCCGCTACTTAGGCACAAAGAAAAACTCCCCCGACTTATGCCCCGCATGATTGACCGGCGCGTATTGCGGAACTTGCTCAATACCGTACGTATTTCGCTGTTATCGCTACGATATTGGCCGATACGTTCCTCTACAATTCCTGGCCTTCGAGCAAAGAAACGTTGCGATCCAATGCTTTGATGAAGGAGGCTGCGAATACCGAATGCTCGCCTCCGTCGCCATCCATGACAGGTTTTATCCGCCTTAAGTCATTAAGGTCCGGGACCGGGCTTTGAGTATCGCTTTCAGCCATTCGGATTCCTTTTCAGAACTCATGCCGGAATCATAGATGGTTAAACCTAAGGATATAGTAAAATATTCAACAGCTTGTTGGATTGATCGTACACCTGTAAATTTCGATTGAACCATTCGCCGTAAACGTATTTCTTATTGCCTTTGCCATCAAATAAATAGCCGGTGACGTCTCTTGTTCCGGTTTTTTTCACGATTAAAAAAACATACCGGTTATCTAAACTACCGTGCAACTCGTGCCATTTGTCTTTTTTGGATTTGAGTTCCGGCTTAATCATCGATTTCGGTTTGATTGCCGGTGATTCCGATTCACTGAATGTGATTCCTGCCAATTGAGTAGTTTGCGCAGAACCGTTCGTGAGTATCAGGAAAGAACCGGCCATAATGACCCAAGCGCCGCGCCATGAGAGTTTCATTTAATCTCCCGGTTGCAGGTCGCCGCTGCCGATTATGCGTTTTTCTATGTGTGCCGGACGCCCATAGTAGGTAATGTCGCCGCTACCGATCAGATAGGCTTTCAATGTTTCCCGTGCGGTAACTGAAATATCCCCGGAACCCGATAAACGGATATCTGCCAACTTGCTGACTAATCCTTGTGCATCGATATCGCCGGCGCCATTGACGGTCACGTTAAAACGGTCAGCCTGTCCATCGGCGGTCACATTGCCGCTTCCATTAAGAGCGAGCGTGAACGATTCTTGGCGGATCGCGTTCAGCCGAATATCGCCGGCACCATGCAGGGCAAGCGAATCCAGGCGCGGGCTCGTAATTTCGACAGTCAGCGGTAAATGTTGTTGATAACTTTTACGCCCGGCGATTGTTAATAGGCCGCCGCTAACCGATGTTTCGATAATCGGAATCAAGTTTCGGTCGCCGATGATCTCGATACTTTGCGCCGGGCCGTTACGATAGTTAAGGTCGATCCCGGCGGCAACATGGATTGCCCGGAACGTCTCGACGTTGCGGCGTTCTTTGCCTAAAACTCCCGAGCCTTGTTCGATACGCGCATCGCTGCCGCCGTAAACGACACCGTCGATGATAATTTTGCCGGTCGTCGCTTGGCCTGCAACAGCATCGGTCGGCAAGGGTAATAAAACGGATAGGCCCAAGCTCAGACCGATAGTCAGAGATCGGCGGCCGGCCCTTTGTTCGGGCCGGAAATCGGTTGTTTGTTTTCCTTGTGTTGTCATAGCGCGTCTCCTGATGACGAATCGAATAAAAAAGCCGCGTTGTTAATTCGCACTATAAAACTGAACTCTGCGATTAACCGCATCGAACGGGTCCCGTCCCGGCAGGGGTTTGGATTTTCCGAGTCCTTTGGTAGTCAATCTATTCGAAGAGACGCCGAAATTACGCGCTAGATAATTTCTTACGGATTGAGCTCTGCGTCTGGATAAATCCAGATTATAAGAGGCCGACCCGGCCGCATCGGTATGGCCTTCGATGATCAAACGCTTGTCGACAAAATCGGACATCGTCATCATTTTTCCGACTTCTTCCAAGAATGGAAGCGATTCGGGCAAAATTTCATCCGAGTTATAGGCGAATTTAATCGGCAAACCGATACTGGTTTTTTCCGCTTCGACACGTTCGGCGGTAGCTAAATCGTCGGCCCGCTCATTCCTTTTGGGTTGGAAATTGATAGAACGCATTTTCATGGTTCTCGGAGTGCCGTTCGTTTGTTCTCCGAACAGAACTTTGCCCATTTCCTCGGCGCTGGGCGGAGCATCGTACATGCGTACTTGCTCTGCAGTAACGGTTTGGGCATATAAAGCGAGTAATAGAATGCCGCTGGCGGCGGTGATGGAGTGATGTAGTTTCATGGTACTAACCTCTTTAATTTTAAAACGAAATGTTTCGTGTCATTCATCAAACCGGTTAAAAAATAATTGCCGGAGGACTGAATAGTTCCTTATTTTTGTTCCCAACGGGTAACTTTGCCGTTTTTGTCGAAAAATACCACTTGAGTGGAGTATTCCCAGGCTTCGCCCCAATCTCCGGAAGTGGTGCCTGTACAGCTCCAGCAAGGCCTTCCCCAAGCCGCTTTAACTTGGTTTTGATCCATGCCCTTGACCAGATAGCCGGCTTTGATGACTTCGACCATTTCCTTGTCCCACTCCGGATGTTCGGAAATCATTTCCTCGCGTCTGACCGGAGCATTTTCGCAGGCTTGTAAAATCAGGCCGGCGAGTAAGATTAATGTTAATTTTTTCATAATGCTTACCTTATCGAATGACATAGTCGATTGCGGCTTTAACCGAGTTGGCCGCTATTTTGGAATCGTCGAATTGACCGTCGTTAGTAAAATGTAATGCATCGGCCGGAATCGGATTTTTAGCGGCTATAGCTCTCAGTTTATCTGTGCCGGTAGGTCCAGAAACATCGATTGTGAAATCGGCATCGGGCGCGGGTATACTGTAGGTTTTGCCAGGTAAGCAATAATTATCGGGTTGATAGATATTCGGGAAAACCGTGTCAATTTTGCCTTCCGAATTGATCAGAACGATACGGACGTACATCGGTTCGCTGACCGTGAAATCGATTTGCATCGGTTCGCCGATACGGTACTCGGATTTGTTGGTTCTAAGCGATAACGCTCCGGGAGTAGGCGAAGCGTTGATAAATTGTTGTGGTGCCGGTGTTGGAGCCGTTGGTTTATATGTTGTCGGCTCTTGAGCGGCATAATGGACATCTCCTTGTCCTTTCAGATTTTTGCGCAGTTGCCGGGTGGCATGATTCAAAGGAACGTTCTCATACAAGGCAAGATAAAGCTCTTGATTCAAGTTTGTTCCCGGTAAGCCGTGTTTTTGAACAAAATTTTGTAATGCGCTTTGCGTCGGTCCGTCGAGTTGCCCGCTAGGCTGTACATTGTAGCCGTGTAAATAGAGCAATTCTTGAACCTTGGCTATTTGTTCCGGGCGGGTAAACGAATAATAATCGGCTAGGACTTGATCGATTACGACATCGTCGGGTTCGACACCGGGTATCAAACGCCAATAAGGCAATTTTTGATAGCGTCCTACTAATTGAATAATATTGAGTTGTACCAGCAAACGGACGGCGGCGTGTCTACCCTGGACTTTTTTGATCTCGCCCTTGGCCCCGAAAGTGACGCTTTTAATCGTGAAACCGATACTGTCTTCTTTGGTGGCTTTATGTAATTTGATACCGTTGATCGCCTGAACTCTTGGTATGCCGGTAAAAGTCTTGAAATCGATCATATTAAAATCCAATGTGACGCTGGCCAACGAAGATTTGTTTTGATCGGAATAATTAAGCCCGTATTCTTTGACTTCGATATCGACATCGAAGGAATCTCCTTGCGTGACTAAGCCTCGATCGAACTCTGTGATACCGCCCGATAAAATGACCTGAGGCAGAATTTTATCCTCATAGCCGCTATAACCGGTTTGGGCGGTATTGAGCATGAATTCGGGTTCGTAAGGAATGTAAAGCACGTTCCCGCCGATTCCGTTCAAGGTGCTCTTGACCATTTCAGTGATGTCGCGCGGAATTTCACCGCTCGTTGCTACCGAAGTCCCGGTATTATCAAACACTTCCTTGGACATGATTTTGACCGGCTCGTTGCTGTATATTTCGGTCATCAAGCCTAATCTATTGATTGCGCGTTGATAAATAGTGATCTTGGCTTCAGGTAGTGTTTCATTGAGCCCAATATCGGCATTCTGCGGATTTAAACCGCAGCCGACGAGCAAGAGCGGCAAGCCAATGATTCGAAAACCGCTAGTGAGTTTATAGTTGTTCATAACACGACCTCGTTTCTAAAAATTTGGTGTTCGGACGCTTATCGTCTTCGTTCGATGCAGACTGAATTGGCGCGTCTGTTATCTGAAAGGTTGACAATGGTGGCATTTTGCAAATTGGCGCCCGGACCGAAGGTTTGATTACCTGTACCGCCGCAACCGGAATTTTGATCGGTCTTGCGTCGCGCCTTTGCCAAGGCATTGCGTTTTATAAAATCGATATTGGGATTGAGCTGTATGTTATCGTTGATGGGTTCATCAATGCCGATACCGTCGTCTAAATCGTTGGCTAGAAGCGGCGTTACGGGCAAGCCGATAATGAGTAAAAAAGTACACAATCGAATGAGTGACATAGCCGTCTTCCTCGTCATGAGGGAAACCGGACCAAATGGTCGGACCGGTTCCCATTAGGTTTAAGATTTATTTGATATCGATCGAACCGGTATTGGCCGAGCTGTTTTTTCCGATTGCTTGGGTATTGGTTAAGGTGTTTTTGGACGCATTGATCACTGTGGATTTTTCGACCTTAGAACCTTCGACGCTGATCGAGCCGGTATTGGCCGAGCTGTTTTTTCCGATTGCTTGGGTATTAGTCAAGGTATTTTTGGACGCATTGATCAATGTTGACTTTTCGATTTTCGAACCTTCGGCGAACGCGGAAGACGAAACGGCGGCAGTCAAAGCCAATGCAAGCAGTGAAGTCGATAATGTTTTCATGTGGTTTCTCCTGGTGGTTTTTAAAGTTCGAGGTCAGTGTAACCGAGCCTCGGGTTTAAGGGCGTAAAGTAATCACGGAAAAAACGTGATCTATTCACATCCTAAGCTTAAATTCGTTATTTGATATCGACCGAGCCGGTATTGGCCGAGCTATTTTTGCCGATTGCTTGGGTATTGGTTAAAGTATTTTTGGACGCATTGATCACTGTGGATTTTTCGACCTTAGAACCTTCGACGCTGATCGAGCCGGTATTGGCCGAGCTGTTTTTTCCGATTGCTTGGGTATTAGTCAAGGTATTTTTGGACGCATTGATCAATGTTGACTTTTCGATTTTCGAACCTTCGGCGAACGCGGAAGACGAAACGGCGGCAGTCAAAGCCAATGCAAGCAGTGAAGTCGATAATGTTTTCATGTGGTTTCTCCTGGTGGTTTTTAAAGTTCGAGGTCAGTGTAACCGAGCCTCGGGTTTAAGGGCGTAAAGTAATCACGGAAAAAACGTGATCTATTCACATCCTAAGCTTAAATTCGTTATTTGATATCGACCGAGCCGGTATTAGCCGAGCTATTTTTGCCGATTGCTTGGGTATTGGTTAAAGTATTTTTGGACGCATTGATGACAGTGGATTTTTCGACCTTAGAACCTTCGACGCTGATCGAGCCGGTATTGGCCGAGCTGTTTTTTCCGATCGCTTGGGTATTATTCAAGGTGTTTTTGGATGCATTGATTAATGTGGATTTTTCGATTTTCGAACCTTCGGCGAACGCGGAAGACGAAACGGCGGC
The DNA here is from genome assembly GCF_044788715.1 of Methylotuvimicrobium sp. KM1. Lineage (NCBI taxonomy): Bacteria > Pseudomonadati > Pseudomonadota > Gammaproteobacteria > Methylococcales > Methylococcaceae > Methylotuvimicrobium > Methylotuvimicrobium sp. KM1. Next base: position 42,658 of record NZ_CP173170.1, read on the forward strand.
AGTTAAAGCCAATGTAAGCAGTGAAGTCGATAATGTTTTCATGTGGTTTCTCCTGGTGGTTTTAAAATTCGAGTTCAGTGTAATCATCCCTGAAAAATTAAAATGTAAAACATTCACATTCGATTTGTGATTTAGTGACCGGCAGGAAATTGCCAGCAATCTTTTCCCTTTTTTCGTCTAAAGACGGTGCTGCCATTAAATTAACGGAAACCCCTCATTCCGCCATGGACTGGCAAGCTTTTGAGGCGCATTAGAGCCTGAGTACAAGCGTTATTATTTTTGCGACGTCTTAATTAGTTGGCAGAGACTGTAAGACGGGTCGAGTTAAAAATAAGGATGGCCACGATGATTTTCTCCCCCTTTTGAGTAATCGCGAATTCTTCGCTCAGTGTAATTATTCAAAACCGGATAATTAGGTTAGTCTTCAGAATAAAAAAGAAGAATTAAAAACATCGAATAGCATGCAGCAATAATTGACTGACTATGTCAAGAATAGGCATAATTTTTGTAGTTGTCACGATTTATTCCGGTATAAACAGAAAGTTACCGGTAAACGATGATTCCATCCAGGGGATTTGTTGGCCGCCGGTTTCTTGATTGACGCCTTGCAAGACGCGTTTGAAAACTTCCTCTATCGTGAGTCCGGGAACTTTCATAGTATTGAGCAAATGCTTGGTATAGATTCCGTTTTCGTCTTCGCCGTCGGCGGCAACCGAACCGGGACTGGTCGCAAAGCCGATAATGGTGCCTTTCGGACCGTCGATTTTGGCGAGGCCCCGGCCGGCACTCCGGAAACTGCGCGGCAACGGATTGTCCCGGCAGGCATCCAAAATCACGATTTGTAAATTATCTTCGCCTTCCATGGCGCCCAATACTTGTCCGATATTGACCGCTTTATAACGGACATCGGACTGCCTTTTAATGACCGCATCGGTCGGGATTAGGTAATTTGACCCGTCGACCTGAACGCCGTGGCCGGCGAAATAGAATAAACCGACTAATTTCCCCGCACTCATTTGCCGGCCGAATTTATCGATAGCCGCTTCCATTTGCTCCTGATTACCATTAAGCAATAACGTGACTTCAAATCCTAAACGGCTTAGGGAGTCGGCCATGGCTTTGGCATCGTTGACCGGATTCTTTAACGGACTGAAGTCATAAGCGCTATTGCCGATAACCAAAGCCATACGACGCAGCGGAACAGTACCGATAGCATCAATGGCGGCGCTAGGCATGGATTGCATTGTTGGTGATGACTCCGACAAATGTTGGGTGCCGGGCGGCAGGGTGATCATGGCGGGATTCGGTGATGCGATTGCAGGTTTAGAGTCGGCAAAAGCAATTTCGACATCGACATAACCTTCGTTGTCGTGGTTGCCGTTGATTACATCGTTAGTTCTGAACATTAATGGGCCGTCTTCGGATGCCGTAAACGTGACGTCCGAACCGACTACGAAAGGCTTTCCCTGTTGGCCGATTTTGGCGATTAGAGTCGAATGACTATAACCGTCAATAATCGTCGGGAATAACGGAGAATTATCGCACCACGCCTTGTATAAACCGATGCCGTCGGGGCCGGTAAAATTGCAGGTCGGATAAGTCCGCCATTGTCCTTTGGCCGATATCCCATAATTCTGTCCGGCGGAAACCTTGACGCCGCTATTTCGCCATTCCTCAACCGCTGCCGATACGCGGGTTTGGGTACTTGTTCCTGAAGCGAGGGGGCGAGTCGTTATGTTGTCGGTATAGTAACGTTTCGGCGCGCATGCCGATAGCGATAAACAGGCCGTAATGATGATGAGGTTAAAAGTTTTATTTTTCATAGTGTTACGGTATAAAGACGACTAGAAATAGCTCGTGTTCTCTCCTAATTATAGCGGCGATTTATATTTATGGTTCATGGATTCATTTGAAAGGCCGCTCGACTTCAAGTGATAAATTCATGATGCACTGTAAGTTTGCCGAAAAGCTCGGATGACAAATTGTAATGACGCGATAGGCAAATCGATCGTGTTTATTAACCGAATACCCGGTGAATATCGCACAGAGTTCCTAAGTTAATCCGCATACGATGGAGTTGCGCTAAATCGTAACTCAATCATTAACTTAGGGTGTGTGCTATGAAAACAAGAAAAAAACCGATGGTAAAGCTATTTATGACTGCTTTACTGCAAATTCCGTTGATGTCGACCGTGTTCGGTGCGGAAGGCGTCAGTTGCGATGCTTACCGTTGTTCGATCTCGATACATGAAAGTTTGGCGATCGAGTCCGGCGTTGCCGATTTTTACGGAGACGGCGACCGTTATGAAATGATCGGCGATCTGATAGTCAAAACCCCGGCGGGCAATGTGCCGTTACTGGATGCAGAGTTGTATTTTTCCAGAAATACCGACAATACCGATATCGGATTCGAAGTCTACGGCGTTGCCGAAGCGCCCTTTCCGTCAGTACCTCTGTTGGCTGGTGCGAGCTTTACCGCCAAACCGCTGGCCGCAGTCGGATTGGCTGGCAGAAAAATGTTGAAATCTTTGCTTGAGTCGGACGGCTATACCTTGCCGTTAGCGGAAAACCCGAAAGACCCGGAAGGCGATCCTAACGATATCAAGCAGCCTGCTTATTTGTTTTTTCATTTCCAAAGCGGGTTGGCGTTCGATATGCCGCTCGATGCGCTATTGGGAATGAATCAGGAGGGCGATAATCCGTTCAATTTTTCGGTGCCCGGCGATAAAAGCGTGACTTTTATTCTCGATCTCGAAGAGCCTTATTTTTTTATTTCGCAAAACGCGCGCGAATTGGTCGCGGAAAAAGCGGAAGCCGCAATCGATTTGGCTAAACAGGCCAACGAAGAGAGGAAAAAGCAGCAGGAGCAGAAAAACGGCGGGGATACTAAAGAAAGCAACGATGCAGTCAAAGACGCCGACTCGGAAACTGCCAAATCGGTATTACCCGATTTAGGCGATCTGGCGTTTTCGTTCGAGGGCGGTATTCCATTCAGACCGGAAACGATATGGGGGATACCGGAAGGAGCGGGGGAATTCAAAGGCCATCTGTACATAGAAACCGAATTACCGCTGTATAAATTCGTCAAACTCAACGGCGAAATCGTAACCTATATCGGCAAAGAAGGTTATATGCAAGGCGGTAACGGTAAAGTTGAAGTTTCGTTCGATCTGATTCCGAATTTCCTGAACTTTTCGTTTCCGCTCGGCAATGCCACTGCAGGTGTCACGATAACCAAGGACGAACAGGCTACCTATTTCAGCGGCATCAACGATCCGAATTATTCGTTTTTGCCGTCTTTCGTACCGTTTACTCCGGCCAACAAAACACTGGTTTCGGGTTATATCAGCAGCGCCAATCCAGTGCTGACGCAATTGCGGGCCAAGGGTCAGTTCGGCTACGATACCGCTGGACTGAGCAAACTGGTCGGCGTCAATCTGAACAATCTGGCGGTCAACAGTGCCGATCTGACGGTAACGGTTGAAGGAATTCGGTTGCGCGGACGGACATCTTCAAGCATTCACCCGTCGATACAATTGGGCGGTTCGGTCGATGTCGACATCTTCTTTCCCTTTACCCGTCCGGAACTGAGCTATGTCCGCATGTCGGGTCAAATGCAGGTAGCAGGCGTCGGATTGTCGCCGGTTGCTTTGGATATCAGCGCCAAAGGCTTTTTTATCAACGGAAAATTCGTTACGCCGCTCAGCGAGATCGGCATGGGTGGTCAAATTACCAACCAGGGGCCTTTATTGACCGGTAACGCAGGCATCTATTTACCGATCGGCGATATTACCGCCGCGTTGAACAAAGCGAGGGAAGGCGTGCTGAAGGCCGAGCAAAAAGTCCAAGAAGCCGGATATTTGGTCGATCAAGCGCGGAAACAAGTGCAGGCCGATCGGGACCGCGATGCAGCCAATCTGGAAAAAGCCCGTGCCGAAGTCGTTAGTGCGCAAAACGGCGTTAAATCGTTGCAGTCGAAGATCAACTATCAAAACGGTTTGATTAAAAAATATAACGGCGAAATTGCTGCTAAAAAAAGATGGTATAACAAAAGGCCTTGGCACAAAAAACCGGCCGCTTGGATCGCCTACACCGGGTATCGTACTTATAAGCTGGGTCAGATAGGGGTTGCCAAAACAGCGATTGCCGGACTGAATGTTGCGATGGCGGCCGCCAAAGGGGTATTGTGGACTGCCGAACAGGTTCTGTACGGTATTCAACAAGGCATCTCGACATTGCCGATCGATTTGGATCCGCGCGTTTCCGGATTGATTATCGGCTTGGAAAGCGCGAAAGCGGCATTGAAGGTCGCGAAATTGGCTTTGCCCGACTTACCGGTGATCGATCTCGATGTCGGCGGTAAAATCGATCTGACACTCGATATCAAAGGAATTAACGGTAATCTCAGTGCTCAAATGAACGGGAAATCGCTTGCCGACGGTAAAGTGGCTTTCGATCCGATGCCTAAAGCCTGTGTGAATATCAGTAAACTCGGCGAGTTCTGTACGCCTTTCTGACAAAAAGCATTGCTCGTTCTTGATAATTAGCCCCGCTCACGGATGTGTCGGGGCTTTTTTATTCGCTCTTTGCAAATATAGCCTGACGCAAGGAAGTCCAAAAATCGAGAGGGAAGGGAAGCGCGCAGCTTAGCCAAACTTGCGTCCGAATTGAATGTTAAGAACCGGCAATCTCAATAGGCAATCGAGCCGGCAGCTCGGCGACCGATGGAATGATCAAATCCGGCATCACGCGGCTGGCGTCCGCATAGGCTTTGCGGTATTTGCCGGTCTTCACCAGAATGCCGATCAGGCCGGCATTTTGACCGCCGCCGACGTCGGAATCGATGTCGTCGCCGACGATCGCGACGCGTTCGGGCGGCAATTCCAATTCGGTCAGCGCCGCACGGAAAAAATCGGGCGACGGTTTGCCGATGATCGTCGCACGCTGAGCGCTGGCGTATTCGAGCGCGCTGACGAACCCGCCGATATCCATTTGCAGGCCCTGCTCGGTTTGCCAAAAGCGGTTCTTGTGGACCGCGATCAGCCGCGCGCCGCCGGTCAGCAGACGGAAGACGCGGTTCAGAACCGAATAAGACCAACGGTCGCCGATATCGCCGACGATTACGAAATCGGCCTGAGTATCCGATTGCCGGAACCGATCGAAATCGTGTCTGACATCGTCGGCGAGCAGCAAATGGCAGACCGGATCGCCGAATTGCTCAAGGTAGATCAATGTGGCGCGCGTCGCGCTTATGATCTCGCGTTCTTCGATATCGAAGCCGAGGCGGGTTATTTTGTCGTGCAGCGAAGCGGCCGACAGCGTGCTGGTGTTGGTGATGAAACGGCAACGGTAACCGCGCCGTTTGATCTCGGTGATAGCCTCGACGGCGCCTTCGATGACATTCGAATCGACATACAAAACACCGTCGAGGTCGAAAAGAATACCTTGGATTAAAGATAGTTTTGGCATTCGGAAATTCCTCGATTCGTTTCAAAAAGAGATTTTGCCGCATCATGGCCAATAGAGCCACTTAGGATTTCGTGATAAATAACCTCCTGGAGCTATGAGCTTTGTTGAGGGTTCGGTAACTCGCTTGACAGGACGCCGTGAATACGTCCGTGTAGGCTTGACGGCGGCTTTCCCTGCCGCCGACACCTGCCAATCGAGCTACCGAACCCTCCATAAAACAGGGAAGTTATTTACGACCAAATCCTTAGAAGATAACAATTCGGGTTTGAATTGAGTTATCGAAAGGCTAGTGGAGGTTAGCAAAAAGGAATTTTTTTGCGGATTTATCAAATATTCGAAATTTCAGCCTCATTGTTTACGCCAAGGCCAAGTGGAACTATCCTGACACAGAGGGTAAATAGAGAAATGTAAAAGACGATTGCTTTTTGCATTTGTACGATGCCGAATAGCGATTCAGTATTTACCAATTGACCGCAACGGCCGATAAAATTTTCTTCGGATTTTTTTGCAGTATTTTTCACAGGTTCAGCCGTTGCAAACGAAGTTATCAAGTGCGAAAGCGAAAGGTTCCGATTTCATGTTAGGCATGTAACGAATAAGTCCATCGTCCATATTGATGATATGGCAGAAGTGCGTAAATCGATTGGGATGTCCTACATCGGCAACTGAATTGTTCCTTGATTTTCAACCCGATGTATAGTCTGTACTGAAGATTAGTTGTTATCTTTTGCTATTGTTTGATCAATCTTGTAGTTATCGATACCTGTATATCATGTTGGATTTACATGTTATCCGGCAGTAAAAGAGGCGATCGTGGATAATCTTTGTCAACTGTTGTTTCATGCAGTTAATATGCCCCGGCCAAGAGAATGGCTTGATGGCTCCGCTTCGCGGAGCCATCGGGTCAGATAAGGAGCTTGAGCATGTCAAAACGACATACAGTATCAAACGCAACGCCATCAATCAGATCAAGCAGGCGCTTGGGCGCTCCTTATCTGACCCGTTAAAAGCCAAAGAAACAATGGAGTTATTATTAAGTGCCGATTTTCGATATTTCAGGTGACAAGCTATCTGCCGTCGAGCAGATGAACTTTGCTCTGGAAAAGGACTTACAGTCCCTGATCGAGAAAAATCTCGAAACGGTTTTCAATTGCAGATTAGTTGCCAGTGAGTTTTCTACTGGCGCACAGCATGCGGGCCGAATCGATAGTCTCGCTCTATCAGAAGAAGACAATCCGGTTATCATCGAGTATAAAAAAGTCGAATCATCGGAGCTTATTAACCAAAGTCTTTTCTACCTGCACTGGATTCAGGACCACAAAGGCGATTTTGAGATCGCAGTACAGAAGCGGTTGGGAAGTGGTGTAAAAGTTGATTGGTCTGACGTTCGAGTTATTTGTATTGCTCCAAACTATAAAAAATATGATTTGCATGCAGTCCAAGTGATGGGTGCAAATATTGAGCTATGGAAATACCGTTTATTTTCTAACAATTCTCTTTATCTTGAAGAGGTCTTTCATACATCTAAATCAACAGCAGTATCGACGTTTACTGATACCACTGAAAATGGATACAAAAATCCAGTAATGGTTGAAGCTGGTAAAAAAGCCGCGCTAACCCGTGCTACGGCAACCTATACATTTGAAGAAAGGCTCGAAGGTAAAAGTGAGGAAATACAGGAGTTAACGGCAGTTATTCGCGAGTTTATTCTTGGCATGGATGAATCCATTGAAGAGGTGCCAAAAAAATTCTACGTTGCCTACAAAATTTCGCAGAACATCGTTTGCATGGAAGTCAAAGGCAAGAACGTCAAGCTGTTTTTAAAGCTTAAGCCGTCTGATATTCCAGAAGGCACCAAAAACTATCGTGACGTCACATCAATAGGCCATTATGGTACTGGTGATGTCGAGTTTACCGTATCGTCGGAATCGGAGTTCGAGCCAGTTAAAGAGTTTATAGCATTAGCTTACAACAAGGTAGGTGGCTGATGGCTTTTAACAAGTGGCTTAAAGGGACGCGTCCCTTACCTTTGCGTTAGGAGTGAGACTGTGCGACACGATGAAATTAAGGAGGTCGGAATCGATGATGAGGGTTCCTTGTACGTCGTGCCAAGTACAGCAACGTTCCCCTACATCTACAGAGAGGCAATGCAGGTCGGATGGAATCAGAAAGAAAACCGCCTGTTTTCTCCGAAGCCGCGCGAGTGGACTTATCTACAGTGGTTCCAGCAAATCGTGTCAGCGGTAAAGGAGCAAGGCTGCTTGCTTGAAGTCGGTAAACGCACCAAGTGGGCTAATGTCTCGACAGAGATTCAGACGGGAATCTCGAAGTGGTCCGTCAGTGAATAGCTCTTAACCGTCTGCTGAACTCGCGTGCGCGTTTCACGGTCGGCGCAGGTTAGCGATACGTTAACTCTAGAGAATATATATGAGAATGAAGGGAAAAATAACATCTTGGAATGACGAAAAAGGTTTTGGATTCATTGCCCCAAATGATGGTGGGAAGGAAATATTTGTTCATATCAAAGTGTTTAATAACCGTAAAAAAATGCCTGCAATAAATCAGGTCGTTACATATTCCGTATCAGCTGATAAAAGTGGTAGGCCTTGTGCTGAAAAAGTTACTAGAGCGGGTGAACCTCTATCGAAAAACAGAAAATCCGAACGCACATCTTTCGCTATTTTTATCCCAGTATTATTCGTTGCTATTGTTAGCATATCGGCACTAACAAATAAGGTTCCATTTTTAGTCCTGCCATTTTATTTAGTCGTTAGCGTATTGACTTTTATCTTGTATGCAGTTGATAAATCAGCTGCTCGGAATGGATCGTGGAGAACACAGGAAAGTACTCTGCATTTATTTTCATTAGTTGGCGGTTGGCCTGGTGGAATGATTGCCCAACAAACATTACGGCACAAGTCTAAAAAACAATCTTTTAGAGTTGTGTTTTGGGGAACAGTTTTACTCAATTTCGGTGCATTTATTTGGCTGCATACACCCGATGGTGGGGCAGCACTGCTTACCTTTATTAATGGTGCATTTTTTAGCGCAGTTCGTTTTTAAAAGTCATTTTTAATCAAAAATCAGGTGCTTATGATGTTCGTCGTACATTTTCCAGCAACGACTGAGCGGTTAGTTAAGCGGCGGATTTTTTGTGTATACCCGCCATAGTTCTGTGGTGTACGCAGTGTGACCCCCGATATTTACCTACATTCCTTGCCTAATGCCGCCAAGAAGCCTTATCTTCTATCGGTTCCAGGTGTGTCTCTATATCGATATGGTCGAATTTAGTCTTGATCCGATGTTCTATGGTTTCCAGCAAATTATGGCCTTGCTGTACAGTCCATTGCCCCGGTACCAACACATGTACCGACATGAAACGGCGCGCGCCGGCATATCGGGTGCGTAAAGCATGATAGGCAATTTGATCCGAAGCGATAAATTGCTCCAATACCCCTACTATTTCGGCTAGTTCTTCTTCAGGCAGCGTAGCATCCATCAATCCCGAAATAGTGCGGCGCAATAGATGTAACCCTGCCCAAAGAATGTTGATCGCCACTAAAATCGCAATCACCGGATCGAGAATCTCCCAACCCGGCATCCCCAATTGCTCGGCAAAATCCAGCGTCAACTGAAACCGATTGCCCAGCGCGATCAAGCCAATACCTAGAACAATTCCGACTGTGGTCCACACGTCGGTCATCAAATGCTTACCGTCCGCTTCTAAAGTAATTGAATGCCGGCTACGACCGACTGTAATCAGAATTTTAGCGACAACCAGATTGATTAACGACGCAAACACGGAAATGGCGATACCGACATCCAGTTGCTGCAAAGGCTCCGGATGTAGCAGGCGTTCCCTAGCGGTGTATGCGATACTGCCGGCCGCCAGCAAAATCATCATACCTTCGGCGCCACTGGAAAAATACTCGATCTTATCGTGGCCGTATGAGTGAGATTCATCCGGTGGTCGAGCAGCAATATTCAATGAAATCAACACAATCACCGCCGCGACCAGATTAATCAACGATTCTAGCGCATCGGACAACAAGCCCACCGAACCGGTCAGCCAATAAGCATAGCTCTTCAGTACGATGGTCAATACAGCCGCAATGATCGACAACCAACCGTAACGGGCCAATGATTTCTTTTCGGTAGTCATCCGCTCAATCCTGAAAAAAGCACAGTTTAGCAGCACCAAATTACGACTTATACTCAAAAAAACATGGGTTCAATTAAATCAAAACCTGGGTCGAGTAACGTCGGATCGAATGAATTTACTTTCTCAATGATTCGTTAATCCGGTCGATTAAACACAACGGCCAATGATTCATCGGAATCCGGTTCGTGAATAAATCACAGAACCGGCGTTACTCGATCACCGCGTTTTCTTCTCCAAATCGGGATACTGTACCCAAGTTCAACGGCACGGTTGAACCCAACATCAGCCATTAATAATCAGAGGAAAACGTCATGAAAAAATATACATTAGCAGCAGTCGCATTGGTCACTGTCTTCAGCGGATCGGCAATGGCCGAAGGTTCCAAAATAGAAAAATCGACTTTGATCAACGCTTCGAAAAACACCTTGACCAATACCCAAGCCATCGGCCGCAACAGTGCCGCGAGCACCGGTTCGATCAACGTGGTCGGCTCGAAAGTCGAAAAATCCACCGTAATCAATGCGTCTAAAAATACCTTGACCAACACACAGGCGATAGGCCGCAATTCGGTGGCTAACACCGGCTCGGTCGACATTCGCTAAAACTAAAGCGGTGAATAGTTCACAATTTTAGAGTGAACGGTTCACCGCAAAACAAACAGTCAAACGGTATAGTAAAACCGTGGCAAACAAACCCAATACTTTAAAACTCAAGAGGAAAACGTCATGAAAAAATATACATTAGCAGCAGTCGCATTGGTCACAGTCTTCAGCGGATCGGCAATGGCCGAAGGTTCCAAAATAGAAAAATCGACTTTGATCAACGCTTCGAAAAACACCTTGACCAACACGCAAGCTATCGGCCGCAACAGTGCCGCGAGCACCGGTTCGATCAACGTGGTCGGCTCGAAAGTCGAAAAATCCACCGTGATCAATGCGTCTAAAAACACCTTGACCAACACCCAGGCGATTGGCAGAGATTCGGTGGCCAATACCGGTTCGATCGACATTCGCTAAAGCTAAATCGGTGAATAGTTCACAATTTTAGAGTGAACGGTTCACCGCAAAACAAACAGTAAAAGGGTACATTAAAACCGTGGCAAACAAACCCAATACTTTAAAACTCAAGAGGAAAACGTCATGAAAAAATTCACAGTAGCAGCAGTCGCATTGTTCGCAGTCTTCAGCGGATCGGCAATGGCCGAAGGTTCCAAAATCGAAAAATCGACTTTGATCAACGCTTCGAAAAACACCTTGACCAATACCCAAGCCATCGGCCGCAACAGTGCCGCGAGCACCGGTTCGATCAACGTGGTCGGCTCGAAAGTCGAAAAATCCACCGTGATCAATGCGTCTAAAAACACCTTGACTAATACCCAAGCGATCGGCAGGGACAGTGTCGCGAACACCGGTTCGATCGATATTCGGTAACGGTTCGATTCTTAAGTGATGAGGTTTTCTTTCAATTCCCCATTTTCTCCTGGATTTTCTGTCAGGAGAGGAGATTTTAAGGAAGAGCCCTAAACACCGGCTTTTGAATGAACGTCGCCAAAGACAAATTTACTGTAAGGAGAAAGACCTAATGGATTACCACATGACACAGGGACGTGCTTTTTTTGGTTATAGTGGTATTCATAATTCAATTACGCCAATGCCGAAATTTGAAGATTGTGGGATACAACGCTCACCAAAACTAAAAGAGGTACGCGAAGCGTACCCGACGACTCACTACTATTAAGTTAAGCCGACACGTAATAAGTAATGCTGGCATTCAGGTTCGAATGCGCTTCAAAAGCCTGCCATCCATGGCACTGGATTCCGCCAATCCATGGCGGAATGACGGGTTTCCTTCAACTTAATGGCAGTGTACCCTACGACAAGGCTATCGAAATTAGCCATTTTAGCTAAATTCTGAGTAACCGCTTTTTGATATCAAAATATCTTGGAAATTGTTGGTGATCATAGGCTAAAAAGCGCCAGATGTAGGGTGCGCATCGCGCACCTGGGTCGGGACCTTTTGTCGGTTAGTTACCGTGGAAAGGTGCGCGATGCACACCCTACGATGCTATGTTCTTGTTAATATTTGAAATTAATACTACACCAACATCGAAACATAAGGGTACGCTGTGCGTACCCAACAATTCGCATCTGTCCGTAAACGAGTTCATAGCTTTACTCTTCCCGCCGCCATTCGGCTATCATCGCGGCCACTAAATTCGTCCAAGTTTGATGAGAGGCACCCAAGCCCTTGCCGGTTTCGGCATGAAAATATTCGTGAAACAGTAACAGATTACGCCAGTGCGGGTCTTCCTGAAAACGGCTGTCTTCCCCAAAAGCGGGAATGCGTCCATCGGAGCCTGGCTGAAAAAGCTTGATCATGCGGTCCGCCAATTCTTTGGCTAGCATGCCTAGAGTCAGCGAAGCAGGCTTATCGTCCAATAGGACATCGATTTTGAATTCGGGACCCAAGGCTTTATCCAATTTACGTAGCGATTCGACCATTAAGAAACCGACCGGAAACCAGATCGGACCGCGCCAGTTCGAATTACCGCCTTTCAATTTGGATTCGGCTTCTCCCGGCTCATAGCGGACGCTACTCGAGCCGAACTCGAAGGGAGTTTCGGCATGGAATTTCGATAGACTGCGCATACCGAACGGCGATAAGAATTCGTTACAGTCGAAGACGCGTGCCAGTATGCGTTTAATTTGTGCTTGATTCGGAATGCTCAATAAATAATTGGTTTGGCCGTTCCGTTCGACGGGGTGACAACTGAACTGCGCGAATTGATTGCGGTTCGTCAGGAACCATTGCAGATTGGCCCGGAACGACGGAAATGGGGCGATCCAATCGGCTTCGAGGCGTTCGACGGCAAATAACGGGATCAGACCGACCAAGGAGCGGACCCGGAACTTATCGAAATGTCCGTCGTGATGCCGGAGCACGTCGTAAAAAAAGCCGTCGTCTTCGTCCCAAAGTTGGTAGTGGCGTCCGCCCATGTTTTTCATTGCAGCGCCGATGTAAATGTAATGCTCCAAGAATTTGGTCGCGAGGCTTTCGTAGCTGCGGTTGGTCAACGCGAGCTCCAAGGCGATGCGCATCATGTTTAAACAGAACATCGCCATCCAGCCGGTTGCGTCGGATTGTTCGAGGGTTTGGCCGCCGTTCAACGGTTGGCTGCGGTCGACGACCGAAATGTTGTCCAGGCCCAGGAATCCGCCTTCGAAAATATTATTGCCTTGGCTGTCGACTTTGTTGACCCACCAAGTGAAATTGAGCATTAATTTATGAAAGCAACGCTCCAGAAAGTCACGGTCGGCATGGCCGTGCAAGCGCTTTTCCATGTTGTAAACCCGCCAGACCGCCAACGCGTGCACCGGCGGATTCAAATCGGAAAAGTCCCATTCGTAGGCTGGAATTTGGCCGTTCGGATGCTGAAATTGTTCGAATAACATCAGCCACAGCTGTTCTTTGGCAAACTGAGGATCGATCAATGCCATCGGGATACTGGCAAGCGCCAAATCCCACGCGGCAAACCAGGGATATTCCCATTTGTCCGGCATCAGCAGCACGCGCATCGAATTCAGATGCCGCCAATGCCGGTTACGGATGGGTAGCCGCGATTCCGGCGGCGGTGCGCTCGGCAAATCGCCGTCGAGCCATTTGCGCACGTCGAATAAATAGGCCTGCTTGCTCCACAGCAAGCCGGCCAATGCTTGCCGCTGCACCAAGCGTTCCTGGTCGGTCGCAAGCTCGGGATGAAGCGTTCGATAAAATGCATCGGCTTCCGATTTGCGTTGTTTGATTAAGCTTTCCGCGTCCCGGAACGGCTCGTCGACGAGTTGCTCGCTTAGACGCAGATGAATTACGGCCGTTTTGCCTGCCTCGATATCGAATGCATAATGCAAACAGGCCTTGGAGCCGGAATTATCGGGTTTAAGGCATGGCTCCCGATCGATGAGGTAGCGATGAAACGCGTCCTTGGTGTAGAGCTGCGTATTGTCGGTACCGTAGACTCGCCGAGTATTGGTTTCGTTATCGGTAAACAGCGGTGTGCAGTCGCCTTCGGCATATAAATGGTAATTGGGTAAACGGTAAGGGAAAAGCAGGCCGGGTAGCGCCCCCAGCCGAGTGCTATCGGCCAATAGGCAGCGATATGGGCAATTCGGCGTATCGATTAATTTAATTTCCGGCGCTTGTTTGCGCGGTTCGCTCCAGGCCCAAGTATTTCTAAACCACAGATGAGGGAGTATATGCAGCGGTGCGTCGTCGGGTCCTCGGTTGGTTGCGGTTATTTTGATGCCAATATCGCCGGGCGATGCCTTGGCGTATTCGATTTCGATATCGAAGTAGCGGTTTTCGTCGAATAGTCCGGTGTCGAGCAACTCGTATTCGGGGCCTTGTCCCTCCCGGGCTTGATTTTCCCGGACCAATGCTTCGTAGGGATAGGCGCGCTGCGGATATTTGTATAGATAACGCATGTAACTGTGCGTCGGCGTGTTGTCGAGATAGAAATAATATTCCTTGACGTCCTCGCCGTGATTGCCTTCCCACATGTTGAGGCCGAACGCGCGCTCTTTTAAAATCGGGTCTTGTCCGTTCCATAAGGCGACGGCGAAAACCAATAGTTGATAGCGGTCGCAGATGCCGGCCAAGCCGTCTTCGCCCCAGCGATAAGCTTTGCTACGCGCCAAATCGTGGGGCAAATAACGCCAGGCATCGCCATCCGGACTGTAATCTTCGCGAACGGTACCCCAGGATCTTTCGCCGACATAGGGACCCCATAACCACCAGGGAGGCAGATCGCCTCGGTTTTCTTCGATTCGCTTGCGCTCGTTACAATCAGCCATGATCGACTCCTTGGTAGTGACCGGGAAGTATATATATCGATTTTTCTATCGTAAGCTTTACCCTATCGGTTTTTGATTTGATTGCGTCGGCTTAGTCCTTACCAAGCCGACGGCAATTTTTTGTTGATTTTAATGTGTTTGTTTTCGCATGAGACGTATCCGCCTTTTTCCAATTCGCTCAGGATTCGGCTGATCATCTCCCGCGACGAGCCGACCCGCATCGCGATATCTTTGTGGGTCAACGGTATCGCGACGACTAATTGGCCCTCTTGATTCGGTTCGGCCAGGCTTTGTATCAGTTTAACGAGCCGTCCGTAGACGTCCAATAATGCCAAGCCATGGGCTAGGCTGGTCAAAAATCTTACCCGTTCGCATAGATAACGTATGATTGCCAATGCGATCGCAGAGTTTTGAGTCAGTAGTTGTACGAATTCGGCTTTGTGCAAAACGATCAATTCGCATTTTTCGAGGGCGACGGCATTTGCGGACCGGGGGGCTTCGTCAAGCAGGGACAATTCTCCGAAATTATCTCCCGCTTGTAATGTGGAAAGAATCATTTCTTTTCCGTCTTCATTGGTTACGGTAATGTTGACTTTGCCTTTTTGTATGATGTACATGGCATTCGAGCTATCGCCTTCGCATAAGATCAACGAGTTTTTCAGAAATGTCCGGGTTTGGGTCAGTTTTGTCAGAGCGGTAAGCTCTTCGTCGTTCAATTCGCTGAATAAACCGTTGTTTCTTAAAATGTCGATATCGGTGGCCATGGCGACTCTGCTTTGATTGGTTATCAAGAAATGATTTCGGCGATTTACATTGGCAAAAATCGCTTTTCCTTATATTGATTTACAAAGCTAGCATATTAAAGAATTAATTGCTTACCATATAAATGAAAGGACGTTTTAGCCCGAATCGTTTAATGCAAGTTGACGAACATTGTTCTTTTATTAATAGAGTAGTCAAAATAAGTTCTGATTAGCAAGATACTTCAGCGTACCGAAGCCAAGTGTCCGAGCAGGGGGTAGTCGTAGTCGCAAAAACTAAAATATGCTGTTACCCAAGCTTCAGCTTGGGTAACCTGTTCAGGAAGCTCTAGCTTCGCGACAATCAAGAAAGATTGAACGAGCGAGTCGGGGTTGATTGAGAATGTGCGGAGGTTGTGTCGGTCTCAGGAAGCTCTTGCCCTGAGCCCTTCGGCTGCGCTCAGGAGAGCCTTGTCGAAGGGGGAGCTTCCGGGGTGTCTTTCCCAAGCTGGAGCTTGGGAAAGAGCGTGATGTGTGTTGGCCGTTTTTAGCTTGACGCGCATGGCTTGCGAACTCCGTCCTGCTAAGGATATGCTGATCTTTGGGCTTTAGCTGAAGAAACTTGCTAATTAGGAAATAAGTTGTAACTCAACAGAGTTTTGCCGGAGGTCATTTGTTATGAAAACCATAGCCGTTGCATTTTTAGTACTAACGGGGCTTGAAGTGTCGGCCTCGGAGTGTAGTAACATCCAATATCTGAATGCCAAGAGTCAAGGCGTCGAAGTCGTAAACGATCGTTGCGCCAAGGGGAACGAAGTTGGCCTGGGGACCGTCTTTAAATTAAGCCGGGATGCAAGATTATGGATTAAATCGTTACCTAAACCCGAAACCGATGCGGATTTTCAACTCATTTGCCAAAACGGTTCGTCCGTACCACTCGAAGTCACGGTATCGAGCCTGTTTTTGCCGTGGATTACGCCGACCGATTTGAAAAATTGCACTGGTTGGGTGGACCATAAACTCAAATGCGACGGCGTTCATGGCGCCAGTAATGCATTCTTTTGCGCTATTGCGGCGATCAAGCGTTCCGAAACCGCAGGCAGCGGACAACTTGCGATGTCGACCTCGGTCAAGATGCGAAACTATTCGGACGATGAACAGCAGGCCGGCATCGACGAAATATTCGAGGCTATAGAGCCTGAAGTCGGGCTGTGCCGGAATCTTTTTCAAGTCGACGGCAAAATCACGGTAAATTGGACCGTCGATTCGGTGGGGCGCGCTGAGTCCGTTACGCTATCGTCGATAGGACCTGAGAGCGGCCGGTTTTCGGATTGCGTCGAAGCCGTTATCAAAGACTACCGTTATCCGGCAACAAGAACGGGCCAAAAGTTTACCCGCACTTTTTGATGCTTGATTTACCGATCAACCGATGGATTGTGTTGATACCGCTAATCGCGGCGGCATTTTTGACCGGCTTGCTTGTGGATCGCTTGGCGGATACCGCTATCGACGACTGGATACACGATTCCGCGTTGGTCTTTCAAGCCCGGGAAGAATGGCGGTACACTGCGGTTGTGGTTTTGGATCACGGCGTCCCGATCGATGTCGGCCGTAAACAGGCTTTACCGCTTTTTGCCAAGGCTACGGAACGGATTGTTGCCGCCGGCGGTAAGGGCGTTTTTCTCGACGCGGTCGTTTCGAAAGAAATGGAAGGCAGAATGCCTTATGCCGCTTGTATCGAACCCTCCGGCGCCGTGCAATGGTCGCAGCCTCGATGCGCTACTTCCCCTACCGGCGAATGCCGAATGAGTAATAGCGAATTAGGCAACGCGCCTCTGCAAATGCCGGCATTTGCGATCGAGCATTTCAAAATCGCCCCCTATTTTAGCGGTCAAGAAGCGCTTCCCGATTTTTTACTGTACGGCTTGGAGGCCGCTTTCGCAGTACCCGAAAACGGTTTGGTAGCAAGCGACCGCTTGGTCTCTAAAAATAACAGCCCCATCTCACGATGGTTGGATTTGAGCCCGGATCATGCCGTCGTTGCACTGGCTCGATTTATCCTTCCGCAAAATACCGGCGACGATTATTTGCACGGACCCGATGATGAGCTATGCGACGATCGTCGTCCATGCCGCCGAATACGGTTGAGCAAGCCGCAGTTCGCCATATCCGAAGAAGGCAATAGGCCGATGATACCGGTCAGCCGCTTGGCGTCTTGCGATAGCGAAATTGCAGAGCAGACTGCCGCGTTATTGAGGGATAAAGTTGCCGTGTTTCAGTTGACCGCACCCGACGAAGCTACCGACGTGTTGGTAACGCCGATGACGACGGGGTTGTTCGGCCCTCATTTGCCGACTCACGGAGCGCAGTTTTTGGCCGATGCGGTCGAGACGCTATTGAATCGAGATCACCCGAGAGCGCCCACGTTACCGGTAAAAGTGGCATTGTTTTTGACGGCGGCCTTGATCGGCGTCCTATCGGGCGCTTATTTGAAACAGAGCTATGTTTGGCTCATCGGCGGCTTGTTTATTGCTGCTGTCGGGTCTTTGTGCTATTTGAACGACTTAGTTCAACTTTGGCCGGTAACGACAAGTATGATCGTTTTTATCGCCAGTGTCGGCCAAACGATAGGGATGCATTTGATCATCGGTTCGCGGGAAGGCAAACTGATTATCAATTATATGCCGAGGCAAATTCATAATTTATTGATAAGCTTGAAACCCAACGAGACCTTCCAAAACCGGCGCCGATTCGCGCTGGTATTGATGAGCGATTTGGCTGGGTATACGACCGTGACCGGCTACATAAAAGATCCGGCTGAAGTGTTGAATCTAATGAACGATTATTTGAGCGAAACCTCATTGATTCTTCAGGATAAATACAATGGCTGGCTGGAGGATTATGTCGGCGATATGGTTTGCTATTATTGGCCCTATCAATGCAATGAAGGAGAGAATGTAGCGGCATGCGCCAATGCATTGCAGGCCGCGTTGGAATTGGTCAAATTGCAAAAACGATTTTTTGCGACGCTCGAAGAGCGCTATCATCGAAAAATTGAAGCCGATGTGCTCAAACGGATTCATTCGATTATCGACGCCGGTGTCGGTTTGACTGCGGGCTCGGTGGTGATGGGCGATCTAGGGCCGAAAAAAGGCGTCAGAAAATTCGGCATATTGGGCGATCCGATGAATCTGGCCGCGCGAGTGGAAAGTCTGACCCGCTTGTTCAATACCGAGATCATCGTCACCGAAGACTTTATCGGCGCGGCCCGGCAATTGAATTATCCGGTCCGGCGCTTAGGGCGCCTGCAAGTCAAGGGCAGGAACGAACCGGCAACCTTATATGCCGTGGGCCATGCCGGCGACTCGCGTTTTTTGCCGGATGCGATTGCCGCTTGGGAAAACTGGTTGGCCGGCATCGAAACGTATGGCTCGGCGACATCGGAATGTCCCGAAGTTTACCGAAAGGACCGAAGCACAATAACGAAATGGCTGGAAAGACGCTTATTGGGCGCCGACGGCGTCTGGCATTTGGACGAAAAATGATTCCGGCGCATTCCCCGACTCATTGACATCAAACACATACCGAACCATGGATCGAGATCCTAAAGAATCAGCCGTCAACCGAACTAAAGAGTCGGATGAAACCATCATTCAACAAAAGCCGCGCCGAACAGAGGGCAATTCGGATTTATATTCGGCTCGAACGCAGCACGAACTCTTTGGAGCAACCGGCGGAATCGGTAAAACAACGACCGGTTTTGATGAAGGAAGTCCTTATGCCGACGGCTCAGTGACTCCGGGTTCTGGCTCGGTATTGAAAAATCGCTATGACCTTTTGGAGAAAATCGGAACGGGGGGCATGGGCAGCGTTTATAAAGCCTTGGACCGGCGCGATATCGAAGCCGGCAATTCGGCCTTTATTGCGGTCAAGGTGCTGAATGACGAGTTCAGGGCCAATCCCGAATTATTGAAGGCCATGCATAGCGAAGCCAGAAAAACCCAATCGCTGGCGCATCCGAATATTTTGACCGTTTACGATTTCGACAGGGACGGTCCGATCGTATTCATGACGATGGAATACCTGGAAGGCGTTACGCTGGACAAAATCGTCAAAAACCATCCGGCAGGGCTCGAACAGTCCGAAGCATTGGCCATTATTAGGCAAATTTGCGGCGCGTTGAGCCATGCGCATGCAAAAGGGATTATCCATTCGGATTTTAAGCCCTCTAACGTATTCATCGATATCCATAATCGAGTCAAGATATTGGATTTCGGCATCGCGCGGCTTCAGAATTTTTCTCGGGTGGCAAGTTTCGATGCCGGCGTGCTCGGCGGCATGACGCCGGCTTACGCAACGCTGGAGATGCTGCAAGGCGGAACGCCGGATCCTCGGGACGATATTTATGCGTTGGCTTGCGTGGCTTATGAATTGTTTGCCGGCTTTCATCCGTTCAACCGGCAGCGTGCCGATGATTGTTTGCAGAAAAAACTCCAACCCAAACCGATTCGATCGCTCAACAGCCGGCAATGGCATGCATTGAAAAAAGCGCTGCAGCTCAAGCGCGAAGACCGTACCGATAGTATTGAAATATTGCTAAAAGGTTTGGTGTCCCGGAACAAGCCTTATAAGACCATTTATTATGCCTTGCCGGTGGTGATATTGCTGGGTGCGGCGGTAATGATTCAACCTTTTTGGAAGCGGGATTCGCTTGAAAAACCGGAAAACGATTCGCCAACTGAACGGCCGATCGATACAACCGCTGCGCAACGTGACGCGGAGAAGTCGGTCGCCGATGAAGAAACTTCCGAAGTTTCAACACCGTTAAACGGCAAAATCGACCAAAATTCCTTACCCGAGCATATCTTTACTGTTTCGATCAACAAAACCGACTTTAAAATCGGAGAAAGCTTGGTGGTCGATTTTCAGGTCGAGCAAGCACTGTATGTCTACATCGCCGTAATCGATGCGGCGGGTGCCGTGGGTTGGGTATATCCTAATCCTTATCAGGAAGATAATTATAGCCTTCCCGGCAAGCGCTACCGGATTCCGCCGGAAGAGGGCGATTTTACAATCGATATTGGAGAGCCGAAAGGCACCGACCAAGTGATCGCCATAGCAAGCCCGGATGCTTTGCCGATTGACCTCATCGATGTTTTTAATCCGGAAAAACTCAAAGAAAACTACCGGGTCGTCATCAAAATACTGGAATTTACCATTCGCTGAATGTATTAATCGTCATCGTCTTCCCGGTTTGCCAGCGCGACCATTATTTCCCGATATTCATCGGCTTTAGGGCGGTACAGGAACACGGCCAAAACCGACAACGCGGTAAAAATATAAAGAGTGTTGTAATCATCTCCCAACAGGAATATCACCAAGCCCATCAAAGCGACAGTTTCGGCGAGTCCCATCGATACGATCACGGTAAGCAAATAGCGCTGTTTGGCCGGCTTTGGCCCGGGCATGGTTTGGTTTAGGCGCAATTGAATATGGCGGAGCAGATTGGTCACCGGAAAACCGATAATGGCCAATACATAGAAGAGGGTGCGAATCAGGACGCGTTGATCTTCCGGGAGATGAATTCGCCATGGTTCGCCGGCTACATGGCAAAAAATCAAATAGGCCGCTACGGTTGTAAGGGTCAGACCGGCGACGGTCCAATGAAGTTTGAGATCGTTGTTACTGTGTTGTAAAGAATGGTGACTCGACATGAGACTTCCTGTAAGTTTTTGATAACCATGTAGATTACGAGAAAATTCCGGTTAAGCGTATATACCTTTCGCGCTTCAAATTTCGGCAGTGCCTAAGAAGGCGCCGGGGTGCTCGGTAAAGGCTTTGCCAGCATGGAGCTGGCTAGAGCCTACATGGACGTATTCACGGCGTCCTTTGACGGGCACCCCGGCGCCGAATCTTGATCTCCGATGAGTATAGCTATCTGTTTTTGGCTTGAGAGCTCTATGATACCAAAGTCGATAAAACCCTGACATTGCTCTGGAAAATGCTATAGTCGTTGTGCCTTAGGTATTTCTTCTAACCCGCAATGACTCTCCTACTCCCTTTTGATTGAAAAACCGTCTAAGAATAAAAGGCATGGGATGTGTCTATCGAGGACCGCCGTTCACCCAGCACCTAAATTATCCTAGATAGCTAATCATAGCCAATGAACTATGGAATTTAGGTGCTGGGTGAACCCATCCATGGGGGCTTGACGGCAGCTCCCTGCTGCCGACATCCTCGCTAGCCACACCCCATACCTTCATAAAGTTAGCTAATTTTTGAGTATAAAGAAAGTAATGGCATGACCCAATTTTTAGATCATCGGATCCTCGAAAAGCTTGGCGAAAGCATGCATGCAAATGTTTTTAAAGCGCAGCATGTTCGTACTTCGGAATTAGTCGTTTTAAAGGATATCAAGCTTCGTTTTTGCGTGAAGGGTATTGGCGATTATGTTCGGCAACAAATCGACTTGCTCAGCCAGCTGGCCATACCGCATAGCATCATTCCGGAAATCCTCAGCAGGGAAAACGGCCGTCTGGTATTGCGGCAGCCTTATCTCGATGCCAAGCCGTTATCCGAATGCTTGCCGTTCGGTTCGGAACCCGACATCGAGCGTGTGCTAACGATCGCCGTCGCATTGGCCGAACGGCTCGAAGAGATCCATAAAGCCGGGCATATTCATAAAAGTATCAAGCCGACCAATATCTTGATACGGCCGGATAATGTATCCGTCCAGATAATCGACGATATTCGTATCCTCGATATCAATCAGGTCAGTCATTTCATATACGATCCGCATTTCCGCACACAAACCCTGCCTTATCTTTCGCCGGAACAGACCGGGCGCATCAAATACACGGTGAATTATGCAACCGATTTGTATTCTTTGGGTATGGTGCTTTATGCCTGTCTAACCGGTAAGGCGCCGTTTTCATTTAACGATCCGATCGCAATCGTTCATTCGCATCTTGCCGAAACGCCGGAACCCTTACATCAAATCGACCCGCTAATTCCGACGGCTTTGAGCAATATTATTGCATTGCTTTTGGAAAAAGCACCCGAAAAGCGCTATCAAACCGCATCCGGCCTGGCAAATGATCTGCGCATTTGTTTGACGCAATGGCAGATGGAAAAACGTATCGACGATTTCGTATTAAAGCAGCGCGATTTCAGCAACCGGATTACGATTCCATCGGTGATGGTCGGGCGAGACAGAGAAAAGCAGCAAATGTTGAGTGAGTTCAACAAAGTCTGCTCGGGCGTCTTTCGCGCCGCGTTGATTTCCGGTTGGTCGGGCATCGGTAAAACCCGGCTGATTCAGGAACTGCAATTGCCCATTGTCGCGCATTCCGGCTATTTCGCGTCGGGTAAGTTCGATCAGTTTAAGAAACACATTCCCTACAGCACCTTGATACAAGGGTTCACGAGCTTGATCAAAACCTTTTTGTCCGAAGACAAGAATAGGGTCGACTACTGGCGTAAGCGCATCGGCGAGCAATTGGGTGACAACGGCCGCTTGATGATCGATTTGATTCCGGAATTGGAACTGATTATCGGGCCTCAGCCGAACGTTTCCGATTTGCCGCCGGTCGAAGCGCGCAACCGTTTCAACGATACCATCGGACGTTTTATCGCTGCCTTGGCCAGCGCTGAAAATCCGTTGACCTTGTTCATCGACGATTTGCAATGGTGCGACGCCGCAACCTTCGATGTCCTGGAAAGTCTATTCGACAATTCGGCGGAATATCCTTGGCTGTTTTGGGTGGGCGCGTACCGGCATAACGAAGTCGATGCCGGTCATCGATTGAATCGCTTGATCGAACGCATCAAGCGTGATAAACGGCCGTTGTTGGAGATTCGTTTGAATACCTTAGGCTTACATGAAGTCAATTTGATGACGGCCTATATTCTCAATACCTATCCTGTTCGGACCGAAGCATTGGCCGAGATCATATTTCAGACCTCGGCGGGCAATCCGTTGTTCGTCAATGAAAGTTTGCGCTGGCTGCACAGTTACCGGCATTTGCATTTGGGCGATGACGGCATTTGGACTTGGGATGACGAACATTTACGGCATACCGAGATTCCCGATACGGCATTGGATTTGTTTAAGGACAAAATTACGAAGCTGACTCGTCAGACGCTCGACATGTTGATGATTGGCGCCTGTCTGGGTGCGCGCTTTCAAGCCGAAGATTTGGCGCGCGCCGCCGGTATCGAAATGTCGGTGTTATATCAATTACTGTCGGAAGCCTTTGTCGATAACATTTTATTGCGTGAAAAAAATCAACTCTATTTTTTTCACGACCAAGTTCAAGCGGCGGTCGAGAGTTTCATGGATGAAACCAAAAAGCGCGAGGTTCACGAGCGTATCGCACAAGCCTATATTGAAGCGATTCCAGAAAACGCCGACCTCGAAACGCAGTCTAACTTATTCGCGATCGTCGAACATTTGGAAGGCGGTCGCCCGCAAAACCCCAGCGAGGAGCGGCTTAAACAAGAGGCGGTGTTTAATTATCATGCCGGAATTGCCGCGATGAAGGCATTGGCGATGGATAACGCCAATTTTTTCTTTGCGCAGGCCAAAGCCTTGTATCCCAACCCGGACTGGGACAGCGATTATGAATTTTTATTCGATTTACATAAATATTTGGCACGAACCGAAATGGCGCTCGGCAATCAGCCGGCTTCGGAAGCGATACTCAATACCTTGATTGCTAAGGCTAAAGTCGATCTGGACCGGGTCGACTGCTTGTACGAGCAGACCACGGGCTTGTCGTCGATGGGCAAGTTCAAAGAGGCGATTGAATTGGGTAATCGCGGTTTGAGCTATTTTGAGCGCGCGATTCCGGAAGAGGACAATGAGGCCTTGCAGCGTGCAGGAAGCATTCTGGAACAAATTCATCAAGCGCATGACGATGTCTGGCAACAAATTCTCGATATCACGCCCAGCGGCGATCGCGCGACGCGGATCGAAACCGGTATCTATAGCGAATTGATACCGGATTATTACTTGGCCGGCATGGTGCCGCAATTGTATCTTTCCGCGATTCAGTCGACGCAAAACTGTTTGGCCGGCGGTGTCGATGAAACGGTGATTTACGGTTTTTCGATGGTCGGATTGTATTTGCAGCGTCAGGATAAATACGACATGTCGTTTCGATACGAAGATCTCGGCCTCGCGTTATCGGAGCGCTACCCAGATACCTTCGGCGCGACCAAGGGAATCAACGGCATATTATGGACCAATATGCATAATCGAAGGTCATCCGAGCATATCATTCAGCAATGTCAGCAAAATATTCACCGCGGCAAAAATTGCGGCGATTTATACAACGCCGGTTTGTCCTACGGGCCTTATCTTTGGCATTTGATCCATCGCGGTAACGATTTGTATCAGGTGATTAGTGTGGCCGAAGAGTGCCGGCGCTTTTCGAAAAAATTTAATCTGTCGTTATCGCTCGGGCTTGCCGAAAGCGTATTGGCCGGTTGGGTCGATGAAATGAATGCCGGCCGAAATAAGCTAACCGAGGCGAAAATCGATGCCAAGTTAAAACGTTGGGAGCAAGACAAGCATGTCGTGTCGATCGGCGGATATTACACTTTAAAAGGAATTAGCAGCCATTATCTCGGCGATTATCGGCTGGCAGCCGTTTTTCTGGCGAAGGCCGAGCCGTATTTACGGGGCCTAAGCGACAATATTTTAAACCGGCTCTGGTATGTATTTCGTTACGTCAATGGTTTGAGGCTAAATCAAACATTGGACGATCAGGAACGAAATTATCTCTTGCGCTGCCTGGAGCGGGTCGAGGTTTGGTCCTCGTTGGGGCCGATTCTCAAGCCCTATTTGCTGTTCATGATGATGGAACGGGCTTGTCATGCCGGCGACTTCAGTCAGGCACGACGCTATGGCTTGGATGCTATCGATTCGGCTAAGTCGCGGCAATTTCTATTTTTGGAGGCATTTTTACACGAACGGCTGGGACAGATACTGCTCGATAGACAACACGATCATGCTTCGTATCATTTGAATCGGGCCGTTAAAATTTATCGTCAATGCGGCGCCGAAATCAAAACGGCGCAATTGGCGAAGCAATATTCGTTTACGGTTACCGAAAGGCGTAAACAGACCGAGCAATCGTTGGCGCAATTGCTCGATGTCGACTATTTGGTTCGAGCGACTCGAACGATCACGCAACAACTCGATTTCAAACCCTTACTGGTGACGATCATGGAATCGGTGATGGCGCGCTTGGGTGCGAAAACCGGTTATTTGCTGATTGCCGAGAATCGGCAACTAAAAATATTGGCGAAAGGCGTCAAGCATGACCGGGTCGATGTCGAGGTTCGAGACGGCAGCGAATTGTCGGTCGATACCCTTAGCCTTGCGATCGTCAATTATGTTTATCGAACCGCCGAACTGGTGGTCTTGAACAATGCTGCGGCCGAAGGCGATTTTAAAACCGATGATACGGTACAGAAAAGGCAACTGAAATCGGTATTATGTTTGCCGTTGCAAATGCAACAACAAGTCCTGGGTGTTTTGTATCTGGAAAACAGTTTAATCAAATCGGTGTTTTCTCTCGAAGATATCGAAATGACCCGGCTATTGACCGCACAAGCGGCGATTGCGCTGCAAAACACCTTGTTGATCGAAGAAATGAAACAAAGCCAGCTGCAAATCAATTTGCTCAATAAAGAGCTCGAACAACGGGTTGCCGCGCGGACCTCGGCATTGAATAAAGCCAATGAAGAGCTGAAAAGTTTTGCTTATGTCGTATCACATGATTTAAAAGCGCCTTTACGCGCGATCAATCAATTATCCGGCTGGATTGCCGAAGATTACCGAGAGGTTTTCGATGATGACGGCAAGGAGCAAATGGCCTTATTGCAAAGCCGGGCAAAACGTATGCATGAGATGATCGACGGTATATTGCAGTATTCGCGGGTTGGGCGCATTAAAGAACCTGACGAAAAAGTCGACATCAATGTGTTATTAATAGAAATGATTAAGCATATCGCACCGCCGCCGCATATCGAAATCAAAGTGCAAGCCGGCTTACCGACGATCGTAGGAGAAAAGCTTAAAATATTTCAGGTTTTTCAAAATTTACTGGATAATGCAATCAAATATAACGATAAAAGCCATGGGGTTATTGAAATAAGTTGCCGCGAACACGAGTCCAGCTGGGAATTCAGCGTCAAAGATAACGGTCCGGGCATCCCAAGACACTATCAGGAGAAAATCTTCCAACTGTTTCAAACGCTCGCACCAAAGGATCAATCCGATAGCACCGGTATCGGATTAAGCCTAATCGAAAAAATAGTCGACAACTGGGGCGGCCGTATCCGGATCGAGTCTGAACCGGGCTGCGGTTGCAATTTTTTGTTTACAATACCGAAAACCGCACAACATGAATAACATACAACCCATTCTCTTGGTCGAGGATGATCAGGTCGATGTGATGACCGTTCAGCGGAGTTTCAAAAAACTTGGCGTCCTCAATGAATTGCTGGTCGTGCATGACGGCGAACAAGCGCTCGAATATTTACGCAATCCAGAGCAAGGCTTGCCGGCCATCATTTTGCTCGATATCAACATGCCTAAGATGAACGGTCACGAATGCCTGAAACATCTCAAAGAGCATCCGGTATTCAGAAATATTCCGGTCATGATGCTGACCTCATCGAAAGAAAGGCATGATGTCGACCGTTGTTTCGACTTAGGAATTTCCGGGTATATTCTCAAGCCGGTCGATTACGAACAGTTTTTAGACGCAATCCAGGTGCTTAAGCCTTATTGGACGCAGCGTTCATGACCAGGAAAAAGCCGGTGAGCTTGCTGTTGGTCGAAGACGATTTGGCTGATCAGATGAGTTTCAAGCGCTTTGTCAAACAAGAACAATTACCTTACGACTATACGATTGCAGGATCGGTGGCTGAAGCGGTTGATCTGTTGAAAAAACAGACCTTCGAGATCGTGTTGGCCGACCATGCGCTCGGCGACGGAACCGCATTCGATATCGTCGATTATATTCCGATGGCAACCCCGATTATTTTTGTGACCGGAAGCGGCAATGAGGCTGTCGCCGTGAAAGCACTGAAACTCGGTGCCGCCGATTATTTGACCAAGGATATCAACGGCGAATATCTGCATCTCATTCCGATTACAATCGACAATGTTTTAAAAGCGAAAGCGGTCGAAGCGGAACTGGAATCCTATCGCCGGAATCTTGAAAAATTGGTTGAAGAACGTACCGCCGAACTGCGTTTGGAAATCGATTACCGCAAGCAGGCCGAGGAAAGGTTGACGCAGGAAAAAGAGCGAGCCCAAGTTACGCTCAAATCGATCGGCGATGCGGTAATCGTTACCGACAATACCGGCGGGATCGAATTCATCAATCCCGCCGCCGAAAAACTGACCGAATGGCGGCATGCCGAAGCGCTCGGCCGTCCTATCGACGAAGTTTTCCATATTATCGACGAAAAAACCCGAAAGCCATTGCCGAATCCGGTCGCGCAATGTTTATCCGAGGGCGAGGCGAAAATTCTGGTAAGCGGCACGGTTTTAATCGATCGATTGGGCCGCGAATATGCGATACAGGATTCGGCGGCTCCGATTCGCGGGGAAGGTAACGAAATTCAAGGCGTGGTCTTGGTATTCAGCGATGTTAGTCACGCCCGCCGTTTATCGAGAGAGCTAGCCTATCAAGCGTCGCACGATCCCTTGACGGGCTTGGTCAATCGCCGCGAATTCGAATCGCGGTTGAACCGCGTATTGCGGACTCGTAAAGTATGCGAAGATCAATTCGCGTTTTGCTATCTCGATCTCGATCAATTCAAAGTGATTAACGATACTTGCGGACATACCGCAGGTGATGAACTGCTCAAGCAAGTTACTTCATTATTGCAGCGTAAGGTACGTAAACGGGATACGTTGGCGCGCTTGGGCGGCGACGAATTCGGGGTGCTGATGGAACATTGCGCGATCGAGCAAGCCGAACGGCTGGCCGACGAACTGCGCGAAATCATTGCCGATTATCGATTCAACTGGAACAACCAAAGCTTTCATATCGGTGTCAGCATCGGCTTAATGGCGATTACCGACGAATTTAATTGCTTGAACGATTTGTTAATGGTCGCCGATGCATCTTGTTATGCCGCGAAAGATGCCGGACGTAACCGGGTTTTTGTCTATCAAAAAAACGATGAGGAAATTCGCCGGTTGTCCGGGCAAATGCAATGGGTCGCCAAACTCAACGACGCGCTCGATAATCAACGCTTTCAATTATACCGTCAGCCCATCTACAGTACAGCTATGCAAGGTGGCGAACACTATGAAATTTTGGTCAGGATTTTGAGTGCGGACGGAGAAGTCATTCTGCCCGGCGCATTTATTCCGGCCGCCGAGCGCTACGGCCTGATGAGTCGAATCGACGAATACATCATCGAAAATACGCTGCTTTGGTTTGCCGAACATTCAGGCGCGCTGGCCGATCTGTCGATGTGCTCGATCAATTTATCAGGGCAAACGCTCGGTTCCGATTCAGCTCAGCTCTGTATCCAGGCGGCATTAAAAAAATTCAATTTACCGGCGGAGCGCTTTTGTTTTGAAGTGACCGAAACCGCCGCGATTGCCAATTTGAACCAAGCGACTCGATTCATGGGGGCGTTGAAGACGCTCGGATGCCGTTTTGCGTTAGACGATTTCGGCAGCGGACTATCATCATTCGCCTATCTGAAAAATCTACCGGTGGATTTTCTAAAAATCGATGGAATGTTCGTCAAGGATATTTGTTGCGACCCGGTCGATTTAGCGATGGTCAAATCGATCAATGAAATCGGGCATTTGCTGGGTAAGCAAACGATTGCCGAATTCGTCGAAACCGAAGCGATCTATCAACATTTATTGGAATTAGGCGTCGACTATGCGCAAGGTTTTTGGTTGGGTCGTCCCGAGCCGCTGGGCGAATGAACGGTCTAATGGAAAATTCATGAAAAAAGCATAACTATTCGCCACCGCGCCGAAACGACTTCATAATCATCAAAAAAGCCAGAAAATCATAAAGCCCATGAATGATCATCGGCGTCATTAAATTTCTTTCGCCGCCGAAGTCCATCGACAAGCCTAAATAAATACCGATTAAGGTCGCCAATAGCGCATAAAGCGGTGTCACGGCATGGACCAACCCAAAAATGATGTTACTGCCGATAAGTCCCGCAGCCATACCCCAAGACGCTTCGATCCACGGTTGAATCAATCCTCTAAATAATAATTCCTCTGAAAATCCCGCGATCGCGGCGAGAAAAAAAATATCGGTCCAATGGCACGTTTTAAGCCCGGAACCCAGGGTGTCGACCAATAAGCTGCGAATTTTACGAATCGACGGTATATTGATTTGCTCAAGCGCGAAAAAAAATATAAATAACGGCACCGTGCCGACAATACCGTAAAAAAGCGCTTGTTCGGAAAAATAAAGATCGGCAAAAGGATTAATATCGGCAAACCAGCCCAACAAAGCGGCGACTAGAATCAGCGAGCCTTCGAAATTGCATGCGGTGGTAAAAAAACGGGAAGAATCGAATGAGGATTTGGCCATGAGGGAATCGTTAATTAATCGGCATAGGGATTCTAAACAAAAACAGCTAAAATACTCAATCAGTTGTCGTTTAAAAGAACCCGATTATGCAGTGTTTCATTTATAAAAGCCTAAAAAAAGACGAATTGTATTTATATCTTGATAAAAAAGACGATTTTACCGAAGTGCCGGATACTTTGTTCAAATCAATGAGTCCGATGCAATACGTGATGGAGCTGGAGTTGACAGCGGACCGTAAATTGGCGCGCGAAGATTCGGAGACGGTGATAGAAAGTCTTAAGGCCAAAGGCTTTTTCGTGCAAATGCCGCCGACTTTGCTTCCCGGATCGGAAAAGATCCAGTGATTCATTTGTTGAGTATTTAACATCTTAGCCTTCTCGTCGGTCTGTGCAGCAATTTTTTATTTTCCTTACAAACAATCGGTGTTATAGTTTGTTCAATAGTTGAACAGAGTTACCGCGCTTGCTGATCGTGACACAGTAGGGCGGTAGCGTGCCTGAAGCTGTGAATTCGAAATCCAAATCTATCGCTACTATCAATACTTTTTCTCTAGCAAACAGCATGTCAGCAGGATAGGGATTGTAATCCCGTGTTGAACGTGTAAGCCGTAAATACATCATCCTAAAAAGAGCAGTTGAAAGCCTCAAACTACCGTTCGCCCTGAGCCCCTTCGGCTGCGCTCAGGAGAGCCCTGTCGAAGGGTGAACGGTAGTTTGAGGCTTCACCAATCCGGTGTAAGTGTTGTAGACCCTTCATGCTTCGACTTGGCTCAGCACGAACGGCCTACAACACTTACCAACTGCTCTTTTTAGGATCATAGTTTTGGCATTAAGTCGGTGCCTATTTACACAACCTCCAAGTCCTTCCGAATAAAAACCCATGGTTAACGACGTTAAAACGTCAACTCAGTTGCAAGATGAAACGCATTTACGCGTGCTTCGTCTGTTAGAAAATAATGCGCATATGAATCAGCGGGAATTGGCGGAAAATCTTGGCGTAAGTTTGGGTAAAGTTAATTATTGCCTTAAAGCGCTGTTGGGCCGCGGACTGATAAAAATGCACAACTTCCGCAATAGCCAAAATCGATTGGCTTATGTGTATTTACTGACGCCAAGCGGCATCGCGGAAAAAACATTATTGACCAAGCGCTTTCTTGATATCAAGTTGGCCGAATACGAAATGTTAAAGCAAGAAATTGAGGCTTTGACAAAGGAAGTTGACGGTGCGGTAATGCAAGGAGGTCAGGATGAGCAATAACAGGATGCAAACAAAAATCCGGATGAGGGGCGCCTATGCTAGCCCAAGAAGATATTGAACAAATTGAAAAACTGGTTGAGAACATCATCGCTCGTCAACCGGAGAAACTCAACGCCAATGTGCGTTATGAGTTGGATCTGCGGGAACGTACGGTACGCGTCGAAGAAGAATTAAAGCATCAACGAGACCTGATGATACAAGGTTTCGACGCGATGGAAAAACGCTTCGAACAAGTCGAAAAACGATTTGAGCAAGTCGAAAGGCGGTTTGAGCAAATCGATAAACGTTTCGAACAGGTCGAAAAGCGTTTCGAGCAAATCGACAAACGTTTCGAGCAGGTCGACAAGCGCTTTGAGCAAGTTGACAAACGATTTGAGGAGATGCGCAAGGATATGAACACAGGTTTTATAGAAATGAATCGAAGATTGGATCGTTTCATGTATTGGACGCTTGGCTTAGTTGTTTCAGCCACGATGGTGATTATCAATTTAAATTGACTTGATTGGCCAATTGCAACCAAATTGAACGCCTTGGAGAAAGCACCGGAAATGAGACAAAAATAACGTTATTTGCAGGATGCTACTTATGCAAAAAGAATATGAAACAATACAAGAAGCCTTGGCGAGCGTAAAAAGCATTCGATTAGCCATAGTTTACGGCTTATGGGGGAACAGACCGTCAGCGGTGACAGCGATTTAGATATTGCCGTGGCTATGCACAAGGTTCTCTTCGCGCGTCCGAAAAAATAGCTGAAATGTACTTGTTGGTCAGAACGGTTTTTTTGAGGAGCTGACGCGTTTAAACAATAAAATAAATGATTTGAACCTGTCTCCAAGCGAATGACGAACCCAAAATTATGTACATATTCGGTTAACCCCTAAAAAATATAACAAACCAATAAGCGTATTAAAAACATTATGGATTTTAATGGCTTAAAATCCCAAATAATTCAGTTGGCAAAATCAAATGACAACATAGAATTGCTTTGGCTATACGGATCGTATGCAAAGGGCAGTGCGCATGAAAACAGCGATATCGACTTGGCGGTTGCGTTTAAAATCTGGGAAGACGACGTGATTGAGCGGCGATTAAGGCCGGAGTTGCTTGCTTTGGATTGGCGTAACACATTAGATTTACCCGACGGAAAATTAAGTGTGTTAGACATCAATATTGCACCCATTCCGCTAGCTATGTCTGTGCTAATAAACGGCGAATTGTGGCTTTGTAAAAATGAGTATCGCCAGGCTCAAGAGTTGCAACGCATTATGTCGAAATGGGAGATAGATTACCTGTATCACTATCAACATCAACAGGCCATGAGAATCAGTAATGGATGACGCCTATGTTTTCTCGATGCGAGAGCATCTTGCCGAGTTGAAAAGCGAGTTGCAAGGATTAACAGACATTATCAATCAACGAGAATTAAGTCGTTACGAGTATCGAGCAGCTGAACGCACCTTGCAGGTGCTTATAGAAGCCTGTATCGGTATTGCCAAGCATTGGAATTACGTTTTTTACAAAACCGCACCTGCCGATGCTTACGCCGCGTTCGAAAAACTATCTCAGCAAGGTGTTGAGGCAGTGAATGATGTAGAATGGCGCAAAATCATTGGCATGCGAAATGCTCTAGTACATCATTATCTCAATATAGATCCTGACATTATTAGGGCTGTAATCAAAAAAACGGTTTATAAAAATTTGCTTGAGTTTGCCAATAAGGGATTAACGGCATTGCAAGAGCCTATCAATCGCTGATCAAATCCTTGGGGTTGGGTTCTGATCTAGGGTGTCGAAATTTACCGATTTTTATGTCAGAAAAATGACTGTTTTATGGATTTTGAGAAAATAATTGGCGCTTTATAACCTTATGATCATCAACAATTTCCAAGATATCATGAGCGTCGTAGGGTGCGCATCGCGCACCTTTCCACGGTGCCGAACCGACAAGAGCCCGATCCAGGTGCGTGATGCGCACCCTACATCTGGTGCTTAATAGCCTATGAACACCAACAATTTCAAAAATATTTCAGTTTAAAAAGCGGGAACACAGCAATTAGCTAAAAATGGCTTTTTTCGACAGCCTAGTCCTGACCCATTTCCGCTAACGGCGACCCATTAAACACCGGTATGGAATAATTTCTGAAATAAGCAAACTCAAAGGCAAGCTGGAAGGGAAAGCCATAATACAGCATCGCTTGTTGATCAAAAGATTCGAACCGTTAACCGTATTGCCATTAAGTTAAGAAAAAGCCCGCTCTCCTGATGGTGAGGGTTAAGGCAAAAAAGCTTTATACGACCCCCATAGGCGCCAACTTAAGGAAAAACGCGTCATTCCGCCAGGGATGGCAATGCTTAGCTTCACAATCATGTCGCCTGGATATCGGCAATCCATGTCGATATGACGAATAAAGCCACAAATGCACTATTGACATAGGCACTAAGTTGGCGCCTATGCCTCCTCATCCTAACCTTCTCCCGGAAAGAGAAGGAATTGTCCTTCCTAAACTTAATGGCAGTGACCATTAACCGAGGTAGCGCAAAATCGCCTGATAACGGCTATGCTCGATCAATTTAATCTTTGGGACGAACGCTAAACCTGATGAACCGACGCTATCGGTCGTCTATGATGAGCGCAAATGAGATACAGCAAGAAAGTATTCTTTTAGTGTATACGGATTGGTGTTGGTGGTTTCGCAATGAAAAGGTTTTTTCATAATTAGGCTTATGCATGATCAAAACTTTAAAAACCTGATTCTGGATTACCCCGTGCAAGCCTTGCAGTTTTTTGCCGCGGAGGAAGCACACGACGATTTGCTGCAAGCGCGTATTATCCCGTTTCGTCAAGAACAGCTTAAAGAACGGCTCGGCGACCGCTTTCACGAATTAGATACGCCGTTACTCGTCGAATGGCCGGATGGCCGTCGCGAAGTGATTTTGTTTCTGCTGGAGGAAGAAACCGAAGCCCGGCGCTTTTCCATTCATCGCCTAGCACATTATTGTCTGGACTTATCCGAATTGGCACAAACCGAACGGGTGGTTCCGGTCGTCATTTTTCTGGATCGGGGGCATCATCCGTACGAATTGCATTTAGGCGGCGATCGGCATGCCTACCTCAGTTTTCAATACATCAGTTGCGAACTGAAAAATCGGTTGGCCGACCATTACCGGCAAAGCGATAACATCGTCGCCCGCCTCAACTTACCCAATATGCGTTATGCCAAAGAACAAAAGCTGGATATCTACCATGATGCACAATTGGGTCTAGTGCAACTGGAGCACGACCCGAAAAAGCAACTAAAATATATTGACTTTGTCGATTATTATACGGACCTGACAGAAGATGAAATCGAAACCTATCGTAAAGACTATTTATCCGAAGCGGAGGCACGTATGGGATTAGCGCAGATATTAAGAGAAGAAGGCAGAGAAGAAGGCAGAGAAGAAGGTAGAAAAGAAGGAGAAATCAAAGGGGAAATCAAAGGAGAAATCAAAGGAGAGGCTCAAATGCTCCTGAAACAAATTCAACTGAAATTCGGCGGGCATCCCGTTTGGGTAGAAGAAAAAATCAATCAGGCCGATAAAACCCAGTTGGATCAATGGGTAGAGCGTATCTTGTTTGTCGATACTTTGGAGCAATTGTTCAGGGCTTAGTGCGAACGGAAAAGCCCTTAACTTAAAGGGCATTGAGATGTAGGAGGGTTCAGAGCGCAAACCCATCATAATTCGATAGCAAGAGCTGATAATCAATGATCCTGTCTCCTTCGAATTGATGGTAAACAGTTTGAATAAATACAGAAGCGTTTAGAGGGTTTTGTGTTCTGGTCGCTGGGTTTAATTGTGTCGGCAGGGTTTTTTATAGTCAATTATTTAAAATGACCGGTTCATTAATGAACCTGACCCCTTTTCATCCGGATGACACAAAATTACCGAAGCCCAATTTAATTGCAAGGTGATACAACATGCTAGCCCAAGAAGACATCATATTTATCAAAAATCACCTAGCCGAGTGGTTGGCTGAACAATAGCTTGGCAAATCGCCGGTCGTTTACGAAATAGAGCTGCGTGAGCGCATGGTGCGTGTCGAAGAGGCGCTAAAAAATCAGGGTGAAGAACTCAAAGCACAGCGAGAATTAATCTATGCACTAATGAAGCAAATGGATAAACGCTTCGAACAAGTCGATAAGCAGCTGACACAAAACAGGGAAGAGTCAAACAAACGCTTCGAACAAGTGGATAAACGTTTCGAGCAAATGGATAAACGCTTCGAGCAGGTAGACAAAAAATTTGACGAAATGGGCAGGCGTTTGGATCGATTTATGTTTTGGTCGTTAGGTTTGACCGTTTCGGCTGCGTTTTTTATAGTGAACTATTTGAAATAACCAAAAAAATATTTAATGAACCTGACCCCTTTTTCGCTTTTCCATTCATCGCCTGGCGCATTATTGTCTGGACTTATCCGAATTGGCAAAAACCGAACGGGTGGTTCCGGTCGTCATTTTTCTAGATCGGGGGCATCATCCGTACGAATTGCATTTAGGCGGCGATCGGCACACCTACCTCAGTTTTCAATACATCAGTTGCGAACTGAAAAATCGGTCGGCCGACGATTACCGGCAAAGCGATAACATAGTCGCCCGCCTCAACTTACCCAATATGCGTTATGCCAAAGAACAAAAGCTGGATATCTACCATGATGCACAATTGGGTCTAGTGCAACTGGAGCCCGACCCGAAAAAGCAACTAAAATATATCGACTTTGTCGATTATTATACAGACCTGACAGAAGATGAAATCGAAACCTATCGTAAAGACTATTTATCCGAAGCGGAGGCACGTATGGGATTAGCGCAGATATTAAGAGAAGAAGGCAGACAAGAAGGAGAAATCAAAGGAGAAATCAAAGGAGAGGCTCAAATGCTTCTGAAACAAATTCAACTGAAATTCGGCGGCCATCCAGTTTGGGTAGAAGAACAAATTAACCTGGCAGACAAAGCCCAGTTGGATCAATGGGTAGAGCGTATCTTGTTTGTCGATACTTTGGAGCAATTGTTCAAAGTGTAGGATGCAATGCCATTAAGTTCAGCCGTTTGTGGTGAGTCCTTCGGCTAAGCTCAGGAGAGCCCTGTCGAACCATGGACGGATTAACTTATCGATTGGGGCTTTTTCATTCACCCTTCGACAAGCCCAGGGATAACCGAAAAGCCCTTAAGTTAAAGGGATTGTTGAGGTGTAGGGGGCAGACAAAAACCCATCATAATTTGACGGTAAGAGCTGATAATTAATGAGCCTGACCCCTTTTCCCCGGGCATTCAGCGTGCAGGGCGTCATGAAACGTATCAAGGCCAAAGGTATAGAGATCATGATCTATGAGCCTGTGCTTAAAGAAGACAGTTTCTTTAATTCACGCGTATGTCGTGATCTAAATGAATTCAAGAACAAGGCGGATATGATTGTAGCCAACAGAATGACGCCTGAAATTCAGGATGCCGCTGGCAAGGTATATACACGTGACTTGTTTGGTTTGGATTAAATTAATATCAAAGGTGAGGTGAAGTCAGTGAAAGCTGTAATTCTCGCAGGTGGTTTAGGGACGCGTATTTCTGAAGAGACGCACCTTAAACCAAAACCGATGATCGAAATTGGTGGCAAGCCTATTTTATGGCACATCATGAAACTTTATTCTGCACACGGGATAAACGATTTCATCATTTGTTGCGGTTACAAGGGATACATCATTAAAGAATATTTTGCTAACTATTTTCTTCATATGTCAGATGTGACATTTGATATGAAAAACAATGAGATGCTGGTGCACGAACGTAAGGCTGAGCCGTGGCGGGTAACGCTTGTTGATACTGGTGAAGAAACCCTAACCGGTGGTCGTTTGAAGCGTGTTGCAAAATATATAGATACTGAAGAAGCCTTCTGTTTTACGTATGGTGATGGTGTTGCAAACGTTGACGTTACTCAACAAATTAATTTCCACAAGCAGCATGGAAAATTAGCCACAGTAACGGCAGTGCAGCCTCCAGGTCGTTATGGCGCATTAGATATCATGAACAATTCAGTCGCTGGTTTTGCAGAAAAGCCTAAAGGTGATGGTGCTTGGATCAATGGTGGATTTTTTGTACTTTCTCCGCAATGCTTAAATTATATTGATAGCGACCAATCAAGCTGGGAGGGTGCACCTTTGACCCAATTGGCGAAAGATAAGCAATTAATGGCATTTGAGCATGCTGGGTTTTGGCAACCTATGGATACACTACGAGAAAAGAATATGTTGGAAGATCTCTGGCAAACCGGTAAGGCCCCCTGGAAGGTGTGGGATGAACGCTGAGTTTTGGCGCGGCAAGACGGTATTTATCACCGGTCATACCGGTTTCAAAGGGGGCTGGCTTGCGCTCTGGCTTCATCAACTGGGCGCAAGAGTGCATGGTTATGCACTTGCGCCGAATACAACCCCCAGTTTATTTGCAGAAGCCAGAGTGGCTGAAGTTCTCGCAAGCCACACGATTGCTGATATTCGAGATGCACAGGGGCTGCATGCTGCGTTATCGGCTGCGCAGCCTGAAATCGTCCTGCATCTGGCAGCGCAGCCCTTGGTCAGATACTCTTATCAAAAACCGGTAGAGACTTTTTCGACCAATGTGATGGGCACGGTGAATCTTTTTGAAGCCGTGCGTAAGGTCGATTCGGTCAAGGCGGTCGTCAACGTGACGACTGACAAATGTTACGAAAATCGTGAATGGGTTTGGCCTTACCGCGAAGAAGAGGCTATGGGTGGCCATGACCCTTATTCAAGTAGCAAAGCCTGTTCCGAAATCGTCAGCGCTGCATACCGCCGGTCATTTCTTGCAGAGCAGGGTGTGGCTGTCGCCAGTGCGAGGGCGGGCAATGTCATCGGCGGTGGTGATTGGTCGGTTGATCGGCTGGTGCCGGATTTCCTCAAGGCGATGGACGCAAAACAACCATTGCTGATCCGCTCACCCAATGCCATCCGGCCCTGGCAGCATGTGCTGGAACCCTTGTCTGGTTATATCACGCTGGCGGAAAACCTCTACCGCCAGCCCGGCGAGTACGCGGAAGCATGGAATTTTGGACCGTCGGATGATGATGCGCGGACTGTGCAATGGATTGTCGAGCAGCTGGTGGCTGCAACACCGGGTGCATCGTGGCAAGTAGATGGCAAGCCGCAATTGCACGAGGCCAGTTACTTGAAGTTGGATAGCAGCAAAGCCCGAACCAGATTGGATTGGAAACCGCGTTGGAACCTCAAGTCTGCACTCGACAAGACTATCGAATGGCATGCTGCCTGGCGCGACGGGCAGGATATGGGGCAAGTGACCTTGGCCCAGATTCAAGCCTATCAAGATACGGCGCAAGCGGTTTAGTCATGGCGCAACTTGAATTTATGCAAACGCCCATCGCTGAACTTACCGTTGTGCAACGCAATCCGATCGAAGATGCCCGTGGCTTTTTCAGCCGGTTTTACTGCGCCAATGCATTTGCTGCGCTCGGTTTTGGAAAGCAGATTCAGCAAATCAATCATACCTACAC
This sequence comes from Methylotuvimicrobium sp. KM1, assembly GCF_044788715.1. Taxonomy (NCBI): domain Bacteria; kingdom Pseudomonadati; phylum Pseudomonadota; class Gammaproteobacteria; order Methylococcales; family Methylococcaceae; genus Methylotuvimicrobium; species Methylotuvimicrobium sp. KM1. Next base: position 81,290 of record NZ_CP173170.1, read on the forward strand.
AGTATTGGCTGGTGCTGTGCGCGGCATGCACTTCCAATATCCGCCTTATGCCGAGGTCAAACTGGTCAGTTGTTTGCGCGGTGAAATATTCGATGTGGCTGTGGATTTAAGGCGTGATTCGCCGACTTTTTTGCAATGGCATGCCGAAATCCTCAGTGCCTCAAACCGTCGCAGCATGCTGATCCCGGAAGGGTTCGCCCATGGATTTCAGACCTTGGCAGCCGATTGCGAGCTGATTTATCTCCATACAGCTCCCTATGTGAAAGCGGCGGAAGGCGCCCTCAACGCCACTGATAAAAGACTGAACATCAAATGGCCACTCGCGATCACCGAAATTTCGGACCGCGACCGTTCTCACCCCATGATATCCGCAGACTTCAAAGGATTAGCAGTATGAAATGCCGTCACTGCCAAAGTGAATTAACTACCACATTCGTCGATCTTGGCAGTGCGCCGCCATCCAATGCCTATTTGACCGCTGTGCAGCTGAAAGCGCCGGAAAAATGGTTCCCGCTCAAAGTCATGGTTTGTGAACATTGCTGGCTGGTCCAAACCGAAGATTATGCCGGTGCAGAAGAGCTGTTTGATGCGGAGTATGCCTATTTCAGTTCGTTCTCGACCTCTTGGCTCAAGCATGCGGAAGCCTATATTCATGAGATGGTGACCAAGTTTCAGCTGGGGAGTAGCTCGCACGTGGTTGAAGTCGCTTCTAATGATGGTTATTTGCTGCAGTATGTCAAAGCCGCGGGCATTCCCTGCTTAGGTATTGAGCCGACGAAAAGTACAGCTCAGGCAGCGCGTAAAAAGGGTATAGAAGTCGTTGAAAATTTTTTTGGAGTAGCACTTGCCGACCAGTTGGTTGCCGCTGGCAAGCAGGCTGATCTGACTGCGGCCAACAACGTGTTGGCACACGTGCCCGATATTAACGATTTCGTATCTGGTTTTGCGCGCTTGCTCAAACCGCAGGGCGTTGCCACCTTCGAATTCCCGCATCTCATGCAGTTGGTGCAAAACGCCCAGTTCGACACTATCTACCACGAGCACTTTTCCTATCTTTCCTTGACGGCGGTTTGTACGATATTCGAAGCCAACGGTTTGCAGGTGTTCGATGTACAGGAAATACCAACGCATGGCGGCAGCTTACGCGTATTTGCACAGCGCAAGGATGCCGGCAAGCATGCCGTTGGTCCGAAGGTAACTGCGCTGCTGGCACGTGAGCAAAGCGTCGGCATCACGCAGCGGGCCTACTATGAGGGCTTTCAAACCCGCACCGATAAAATCAAGAACGACCTGCTCGATTTTCTCATACAGGCCAGGAGAGCTGGCAAAACCATCATGGCCTATGGCGCAGCGGCAAAGGGCAACACCCTGCTCAACTATGCGGGCGTAAGACCGGACCTTCTGCCGCAAGTTGTTGATCGCAATCCGGCCAAGCAGAACAAGTATTTACCTGGCACACGCATTCCGATTGTCAGTGAAGATGCCATCAAAGTAGCACGCCCTGACTACATTCTGATATTGCCCTGGAATCTGCGTGAGGAAGTGCAAGCGCAATTGAGTTGCGCGCGTGAGTGGGGCGCTAAGTTTGTGACTGCAGTGCCAAAGCTGGAGATAGTATGAAGTCAATAATTCACTACACAAAGCCCTCCATTACCGAGTTGGAAGTGGCTTATGCTACCGACGCAGCTCGCAACGGATGGGGTGAGAAGTGCTATGAATACATTCATAAGTTTGAAGAAAAATTCAAGGAGTTCACCGGCGCAAAATATGCGATAGCAACCTCCAGTTGTACCGGTGCCTTGCACATGGGATTGGCTGCAATCGGGGTAGGCCCCGGTGATGAAGTTATCCTGGCCGACACCAACTGGATCGCATCGGCTGCCCCCATCACCTATCTGGGAGCCACGCCGGTATTCGTTGATGTGTTACCGGACTCCTGGTGTGTCGATCCGGATGCCGTTGAAAAAGCTATTACGCCGCGAACCAAAGCAATCATTGCCGTACACATTTATGGCAATTTATGCGATCTGGACAAATTACTGGCACTCGGCGAAAAGTATGGCCTACCAGTGATTGAGGACGCGGCAGAAGCCATCGGCTCTTACTGGCATGGCAACAAACATGCCGGTTCTATGGGAAAGTTCGGAGTTTTCTCCTTTCACGGTACAAAAACACTCACAACGGGTGAGGGTGGCATGTTCATTACATCTGATCCCGAACTCTATGAACAGGTACTCACCTTGTCGAATCATGGGCGCGCACGCGGGCAAACCAAACAGTTCTGGCCGGATGCAATTGGGTATAAATACAAGATGTCGAACATTCAAGCTGCCATCGGCTGTGGCCAAATGGAAAGAATAGGAGATTTGATCGCCAGAAAGCGCCAGATTTTTGCCTACTATCAGGCTGGATTGGCTGATTTGAGTGGTGTAAGTATGAATCCGGAGCCACTCAATACACAGAATGGATACTGGATGCCGTCCGTAGTATTCGGTAAGGAAACTGGGATAACTAGGGAAAAGCTGCAAGTTGCGTTCAAGAATGAAAACATTGATGCGCGCGTGTTTTTCTATCCACTATCCAGCTTGCCTATGTTTATAGAAAAGTCAACGAATACAAATGCCTGGGATATTCCTAATCGCGCTATAAACTTGCCTAGCTATCATGATATAACAATTCAAGAACTTGATAGAGTGATTGAAGTAGTAAAAAAAAGTTAATGAAAACAGACAAAGAAAAATTTTTAATTTGGGGTGCTAAAGGACATGCAAAAGTTCTTGATGAAATTATTCGCTTAAATGGCGATGAAGTAGTTGCTTTAGTAGATAAAAACTCTTCACTGGTATCCCCCATCAGTAACTTGGTAGTATTAGATGGATATGAAGGATATTTTGATTGGGTAAATAAAATCAAAAATTCAGGCAAGGGTTTTAAAATGTCAGCAGTCTCTGCAATTGGTGGCAGCAGAGGTCAGGACAGAATCGATTTTCTAAAAATGTTTCAACTTGATGGGTTTAAAACTCCAAGTTTAATTCACCCTAAATCGCATGTATCTGATACTTCAATAATTGGTGAAAACACGCATATTTGTGCTTTTGCTTTTGTTGGAGCCGATGCATCAGTTGGTAATGCCTGTATTGTTAATACAAAAGCTAGCGTAGACCATGAATCAATATTGGGTGATGGGACACATTTAGCGCCCAATGCAACTTTGTGTGGTTGTGTAATGGTTGGTAAAAATGTATTTATTGGTGCAGGTGCCACCGTGCTGCCCAATTTAACTATTGGTGATAATTCAACGATTGGAGCCGGTTCTTTGGTAACTAAAGATGTCCCAGCAAATGTTTTAGTCTATGGCAACCCTGCCAAAATTATTAGGAAATTAGAAAATGCTTGAACCAAAATTTTGTCAACAGATGGCATCTGATAAATCTTTACAAAAAGATGCAATGAATTTATTTACCCGTGCTTGTAAGTATCGGTATTCATATAACTTTTCTTGGATGGGGCGTCCAATTATTCAATTTCCACAAGACATGGTGGCGATGCTGGAGTTGATCTGGGAGGTCAAGCCAGATCTCATCATTGAAACGGGCATTGCACATGGTGGCTCACTGGTTATGAATGCATCTTACCTAGCCATGCTTGATTATTGTGAGGCAATTGAGAAGGGTGAACTGATTGACCCAACAAAGCCAAAGCGCCGTGTCTTAGGTATTGATATTGATATTAGAGAGCATAATCGGGTAGCTATTGAGGCGCACCCAATGTCAAACCGAATCGACATGATTCAAGGCTCGGCGATAGCAAAAGATGTGATTGATCAAGTGCATGAGTATGCAAAAAACTATCAACGTATATTAGTGAGCTTAGATTCTAACCACACTCATGATCATGTGCTTGCTGAGTTAGAAGCCTACGCGCCCTTAACTTCAAAAGGTAGTTATTGCGTTGTATTTGATACTGTAATTGAAGATATGCCTGATGCAATGTTCCCCGACCGTCCATGGGGTATCGGCAATAACCCTAAAACCGCAGTTTGGGAATATATAAAGTCGCATTCAGAGTTTGAGACTGATAAATCAATTCAAGATAAACTACTTATTACTGTTGCGCCTGATGGTTATCTCAAACGAATAAAGTAGCTTTAACTAGATGTCTATAAAAAAAAATGCTTTTATTAATTATGCTGGCCAAGGATGGATTGCTCTAGTTGGCATTGTTTTTGTCCCAATTTACTTAAAGCATTTAGGTATTGCTAATTATGGCTTAATTGGCATTTATACAGTTTTACAAACATGGGTAAGTTTGCTTGACTTAGGTATTACGCCAACAATTACAAGAGAAATGGCAAAACTTCAGTCAGGTGAACATAGCCCTCAGTCAATAAGAAATTTAATATTCACTTTTGAAACTCTGATTTACACCATCTCCATCTGTGTTTTATTAATCCTCTTGCTTAGTTCAGGTTTGATTTCAGATTTGTGGATTAACTCTGAAGATGCATCAAATTTACCTTTAGTTGAGGCGATACAGGTTGCATCATTTGTTGTGGCTTCAAGATTTTGTGAGGGGATATATCGAGGTGGGTTGATTGGGCTTGAAAAGCATTATGCTCTAAATAAGGTTCAAGTTTTTTTTTCAACTTTAAAATTTAGCGGAGCTGCAATTCTTGTTTCGTTTCATCCATCAATCGTACTTTTTTTTGCGTGGCAGGCTCTAGTTTCAATATGTAATGTTATTTATCTACGCAAGATTTTTTTTAGATATATTCCAAAAGGTCATGCTGTTCCAGTAATTGATTTTTCTGCAATAAGTAAAGTAAAAAACTTTGCTGGTGGAATGACAATAACGAATCTGATAGCTCTAGTTTTTACTCAATCAGATAAATTTATCGTTTCTTTTTATTGCAGCTTGGAAAGTTTTGGCACATACATGTTGGCATTTACAATAACGGGAATATTGCCGATGCTTATTTATCCAATTGTGGCAACCATTAGTCCAAAACTTAATGTTGCTACTTCACTTAAAAATGAATCAAATGAGTTGTTTTTGTTTAATACTGGAAATCAGATTGCTACACTGATTGCAACACCAATTTTTGCTGTATGTTTCTTTTTTGGCTATCAGGTTATTTTTAGTTGGACAAATGATGCTTCCGTTGCATCAATTAGCGGTAATCTTTTGAGCATGCTTGTAATTGGAATTTACTGTAATACATTAATGTTAATTCCCTTCTCTTTGCAGCAAGCTCATGGATGGACAACGCTTTCAATTACAAGCAATCTGATTGGTTTATTGATATTAATCCCTACTGCGTATGCAGCTGTAAATGTTTATGGAGCAACTGGCGTTGCATTTGCATGGGCATTATCAAATTTAGTAATCTTTTTTATCGCAACAATAAAAATGCACCAAAAGTTATTATGTGGTGAGCTAAAACCATTCATTAAAGTAATAATCCTTAAACCAGTACTAATTAGTTCTCTGGTAGCGATACCGATCAATTTTTATTTTTTAAATCTTGGGCAAAACAGATTGCTCACATTTTTTGGACTTCTATTCTATATTTTTATTTCAGCTTTACTAATATTGGCCACACTTCCAATAAAAAATGAAATGCTTAAGTTAATTAAAAGCAAAAATATAGGAAAATGAAATGAACCAGCCCCCGAAATTTACGATTCTTCTTCCTGCTAAAGGAAGACCAGCCCTTGTTAGAGATGCGTTAAAAAGCCTTACAAACCAAAATTTTGATAACTTTGAAATAATAGTTTCAAATAATGGGGCAGATGAAAATGTTAAGCAGGCAATTTTAGACTTGCTTGAAGATAAAAGGGTTATATATATAGAGCAAAAAAAAGTGCTCTCTATGCCTGAGCATTGGGAACAACTCTCTTTACTTGCAAATGGCGAGTATTTGATGGTTTTGACAGATAGATCGGTATTAAAACAAAATGCCCTAAAGACCCTTGACGATATTCATTCTAATGAGAATGAATCAAACAAAATAATAAGCTGGCCCTGGGATTTATACTATTCTGACTCTAGCATGTTGATGGACCACAAGAATGTAAAGTGCGAGAGTGTTATTTTAAATTCAGAAGTATTGATGGTCGAGTCAATGTCGCTTAATTGCGCTTATCCAATGGCACTCCCTAGAGGTTTAAACTCTTCTGTATCAATGGAGATAGTTAGAAAAATTAGACAAAAAGCAGGTGCAGCGTTTTTGCCAATCAATCCAGACTTTTCTTTTGCTTATAATTGTTTGTTTGAGCAAAAAAAAATTACACATTTGACATGTTCCTTGATGATATCTCAGGGGTTAGCAGTTAGTAATGGAGGCAATGCGTACTTGACTGACTCCTCTGTTTATGTCGCCACGCTCGATTTAAATAGGCCGATAAAGTATTCACCAATTAAATCGCTTTTTGTTGAAAATGTAATTGCTGAAGACTTTTTTTCAGCATGCCATCTTTATGAGCGGCTGGATTTAATTAACCGATTTGATATGAAGTTTTTATATCAAAAATGTCTAAATGAATTGCAAGAAAAGAAATTTGCCAGACTATTACCAAAGGAACATATACTTTCATTAGAAGAGTCAATTAATCAGGCAATCAGTGAAGATAATGCGCAAGTCCAGTTGTTTTTTAATGAAATAAAACAAAAATTTTCAGGTTTTCTATTTTTAAGAGGGCTTATCAAAAGATTAGTTAACACAAAATTAAAGTTTATTAAGCCCTACTTGTTAAGATTAAGAGGTGCAAGAAAAGTAATTTCGATACTTGATGCAGCTGGACATTGATCATTATGAAATTAGTTTTTATTGACTACTACGATGAAAATAGTAGTGTTCATAAAGATCCAATAACGATCCCACAGTCTCTCAAATTAATTGGACATGAAGTTGAGCTGATAACTCGCTGCGAAACTAATTTAAATTTAATTTTCGGTTTTAAACTAAAAAAACTCACTGACTGGCTGAACGAAGATCTTCTATTTAGCAAGCCCGATGTTGTTATTGCGATTTCTAGATTTGATCCAAAACTAACAAATGCTCTAAAAATTATTAAAGATAAGAATATTCCTTTAATAATCAAGGGCGATACAGATGGCACTATTGGATACCCACTAATTCCAAATTATCTTAGAACCAAACCCATTTTAAAAAACCCATTAAATATTCTTAGGCATGTCAAATGGCGTTATCGATATTCATATGCAGTTCAAAAAAAGATTGATCAAATTAAGCTTGCTGATTTTGTTGTTTGTGAGAGCCCAAAAGCATTAATTAACCTTAGAAAATTTTTTGATTACTGGAAGCTTAATAAAGCGAGAGCAGTGTTTATACCAAACCCTGTATCTGATGTATGTATTTCAACAAAGCTTACAAAAAAAGCTCCGAAAATTGTAGCCATAGGTAGGTGGGACGATGTTGAGTGTAAAGGTTCAGACTTGCTCGCTGAAGTTATTGCGATTACGCATGAAAATTTAGCTGATTATGAGTTTGTGGTTATTGGGAATTGCCCAGAGGGTACAAAAAGCTTGCTCTTTAAGTCATCCCCAAGCAACTTATCTATTACTGGATCTTTAAGTTTTGAAGATACACAAAAAATTTTATCAACCGCTCAAATTTTGATAGTTCCATCAAGGTTAGAAAGTTTTTCTTTAGTTACAGCTGAGGCTCTGTGTTTGGGTGTAAGCGTTGTGGTAACTCCCGTTGAGTCTCTACAATATCTTGCCGGTAATGGCAGGTTTGGTTCAGTCGCATTAAATTTTAGATCAAAATCATTAGCAAAAGCGTTGATAAGTGAAGTTGCAAAGTATAAAGAAAATCTTAGAGATCCTGAGGTAATAAGTTCATATTGGAGAGATAGATTGAGTATTTCTAAAATTGCGCCGCATTGGGATGAGCTGTTTAATAAAATTCGCCAATAATCTCAATAAAGTAATATTTAGTTTCTCCAGGAATAAAATGCCCTTAATAATCCATGCCGTTAATATCCATCAGGGAGGCGGGCGTAATTTATTACGCTCTTTGATTGATGCAATTGATTGTCCGGCCCTGTTAATTCTCGATAGTCGGTTTGAGTTTTTTGTACCGCAAAAAAAAGACATTGATATCGTTCGATTCAAACCAACGATACTCTCTAGATTAAAAGCAGAATTCTATTTAAGAAAATTTGCGAACCCCAATGACATTGTTTTGTGTTTTGGTAATTTACCCCCTCTCTTTAAAATTTCCGGCACTATTTTTGTTTATTTACAGAATAGATATCTTTGTAGCAAGTGTGGGCTTGATGGCCTCCCGCTCAGAGTGCGGTTAAGAATTATTGTTGAAAGACTATGGCTAAGATTTTTTATGCGCGACGCTAAAATCCTAGTGCAAACAAACACAATGCAAAGGCAACTTAAATCATATTTAGGCCAAGAGGCATTAGTAATGCCATTTTTACCTGAGGTTGTTCAATCCGAATCAATAAGATTCTCAGAGGATAAGTCTGATTATTTATACGTTGCATCTGGGGAGGTGCACAAAAACCACAGGGCTCTTATAAGGGCCTGGGTCATGCTCTCTGAGCATGGGCTTAGACCGTCTTTGCGCTTAACTTTGGATCGCACGAAAGAAGCGTCTTTAGTAAAGTTTATTGATGAACAGTCACGTGCCCATCATTTGAAGATTACAACAGAGTCTGTGACATCTGAGCAAGTGAGTCATTTATATGCGAACTCCAGTGCACTGATATATCCATCATTATTTGAATCATTTGGCCTCCCCTTGCTAGAGGCACGAAGTTTTGGTTTGCCAATTATTGCAAGTGAGCGTGACTATGTCAGAGATGTGGTTAATCCTGATGTAACCTTTGATCCAGATTCTGAATTGTCGATAGCAAGAGCTGTGATGAGGCACATGGGCATTGAAAATCCAGAAGTGCCTCCCGATACCCCTGAGACCTTTTTGAATAAATTCATAGGGCCTCTTTGACAATGGTTTGCGTTGGTATGATTTCAAGGAATTTATTTCCAATAGCTTTTGTAATCAACACCTTTTCCATGACTGGGGTGTTAATTCTGCTCGGATTGTCTGCCTCCTGTGCCAATATGACCTGAGACACCGACCCCTCGGAAATTAGAGTATAAAGGTAGGCCAGAATCATGAGCAAATCAAAAGCAGAGACCATGGAATCACCACAATTAACTGCGCCGGAGGTCGCGTTGGAAGACGCCCGTAGGGCGGCTGGAAACGCGACCTCCGGCGCGCGGCCCGATCCGGAGGTGGTTGCCACCGCCCAGCGCCGACAATTTACCAGCAGCGACAAGCGCCGCATCCTGGATGCCGCTGATTGCTGTACTCAGCCGGGTGAGATTGGCGCCCTATTACGCAAAGAAGGGATTTACTCATCCCAATTAGCCACTTGGCGCAAACAGCGTGCTGCCGATCAGCGTGCCGCGCTGGCGCCGCAAAAGCGCGGGCGCAAGACCGATCCGGCTCAGGCCGAGGACCGTCGTGTGCGCCAACTTACCCAGGATAATGAGCGCCTGCGTCGTAGACTCGCTCAGGCCAATGCCATTATTGATGTCCAAAAAAAACTTTGCGTCTTGTTCGGACTGCCGACGGACGAGACGCCGAGCGAGTCCAGCTGATGCAAGCCCTTAACCAGTTGGCCCCGGAGGTCGGCCTGGCTCCGGCTTGTGCAGCCCTGAATTTGAACCGCAGTTCGGTCTATCGCGAGGATGCCCGTCGGCGCCACCTGGCGCCTGTGTCGGTAACGCGGGTGCCCCGTCCGTCCGCCCCGCTGGCTTTCTCGACTAATGAGCGGCAGCAACTCCTGGAGGTGCTTAACAGCGAACGCTTCGCCGACTGCTCACCGTATTTTGTTTATGCTACTCTGCTGGACGAGGGGCGCTACATCGGCTCGGTGCGCACCTTGTATCGTGCTCTGGAAGCGGACGGCCAGTCAGCGGAGCGTAGGCGCCAACGGACGCACCCGATCTACACCAAGCCGGAACTCTTGGCCACCTCGCCTAACCAGGTCTGGAGCTGGGATATCACGAAACTCAAAGGCCCGGCTAAATGGACCTGTTTCCACTTGTATGTGATCCTGGATATTTTTAGCCGCTATGTCGTTGGCTGGATGGTCGCCCCGCGGGAAACCGCCGAACTGGCCGAGCAACTGATCGCCGAGACGGTGGCCAAGCACAACATCCCGCCGAATACACTGACGCTGCATGCCGATCGCGGTTCCAGCATGCGCAGCAAGCCCGTGGCTGCCTTACTGGTCGATCTGGATGTCGCCAAGACCCATAGCCGGCCTTATGTCTCGGATGACAATCCCTATTCCGAGGCCCAGTTCAAAACCCTGAAATATCGGCCTGATTTCCCCGTCCGCTTCGGATGCCTTGAGGATGCCCGCAGCCATTGCCAACGCTTCTTCCCGTGGTACAACCAGTCCCATTGCCACTCGGGCATCGGTTACATGACCCCGGCCACCGTCCATTTCGACCAAGCGGCTACGGTATACCAAGCACGCGCAAAAACCCTGGAGATTGCCTTCCTCGCCAATCCAAAGCGATTCAAAGGAAAGTGCCCTTTGCCACCCAGCTTGCCTAACGCCGTTTGGATTAATCCGCCTATAAACACAAAGGAGAACCTCGACCCATAAATACACAACAATTAGACACTAAATAAATCAACTTGGTGTCTCAAAGTCATTGACACATTCCGCTGGCAGAAGCGAGATGGCTACCGAAGTAGGTATTGTTCAGGCTGCCACGGTTGCGCTGTTTTATGCCTTCTCCGCGAATGCACGTAGCTTGATACTTAACCAGCATACTCCTGTAGCTGCTGTAGATATTTTACATTTTCGGGTGTTATTGCTTCTGCCGTTATCTATTGCGGCATATTTCCTCAGTTCGGTAGCGATGGAAGTTGAGTTGACTATTGTTGTGGCATTGATTTTACGGCAACCGCGAAACCAATGCAGATCGACACGCCGCCGCTTGCCTGAGGCAAAGACCGCACCCCTTGTAAAAACCAACACCAAGGTGGCGACCGCCATGATGAAACAGAGCCTTTGAAGCACCTCGGTTTCGCGCAATTGCGAAGATTCCCACTGAAAACCGTTGGATTTGTGATCCAAAAAACTCTCTTCGATGATGAAGCGCCGCCCATATTCATAGAGCGTATCGCCATTGCTGGGCAGGTCGCTGACGATGATCCATGGTTCTTTCGCCCCTTTTTCCCAGTCGACCACCAAGTGCGCTGTGATATGCGCACCGGTCACCCCGACATGGTGGTAATAACAAACTTTACATGCTGGGGCATCGATTCTGCCTTTTTTTGCTGCACCTGCTATCGAAAGAAAGCCTCTCAAGAAACAGCTTTTTTACCCTTACTATCAATCACTTGCGGAGATGCAAAAAAGGCAGAAATTGATGGCAAACAGCGACTGTTTCCTGGTAACGCCATGCGAACGAAGGGCGCTTACTTTGCTCAGTATAAAGAGAAGATAAATGTCAAGTATGACTTTGTTTATGTTGCGTCTGGAGAAGCACAAAAAAATCATAAGACCCTCATTCAAGCATGGATCAAGCTCGCAAGAATGAGGATGTTTCCATCGTTAGCATTGACGCTAGACGAGCAACGTTTTGCGTCACTATGTAAATGGATCAAAGAGCAAATTCGCGTATTTAATCTACAAGTGTTGATAATAGGAGGGTGTAATCAATCTGATATGATGATGGTTTCTCGTGATGCTAGTGCAATGATTTATCCATCCTTGTATGAGTCTCTTGGTTTGCCTTTAATTGAGGCTGCATTTGCAGGTTTGCCTGTATTGGCTGGAAGACTGGATTATGTGAATGATGTGATTCAGCCTTCAGAAGAATACGATCCGGACTCATCAAAATCTATCGCGGAGGCTGTTGTAAGATGTACTTTTACACAAGCCAAACTGAAAATTAAGTTGGTGGGTGTTAATGAGTTTCTAAAAAAGACGATGATGGTTGGGGATGAGCAAGTAATCGAAAATAATATAGTCTAGGGAGAGAGAGTTGATTAAAATAACTGCTTATATGATTTTCCCAATGGCGGTCATGGCGAATACATTCGCGATGACCGTATTGTTGATCGCATTGGGTGTGAGCGGACAATCGGGACTGGCAGCCGACATCGGCATGGTGCATGGCGCAACCCTTGCATTGTTTTTCGCTTTCTCGGCCAACGCGCGCAGTCTCATCTTGAGCGAATCATCGCCGGTGCAAGCTGGTTCGATGATGCTAGCCCGCCTAGTATTGCTGCTGCCTCTCGCGGCCGTCTCCTATTTTCTCAGCATTAGCGCGGGTGTCGAGGCAGGGCTTGCTGTGGTTCTGATCTTGCGCCGCTGCGCGGAATGGCTGGGAGAGGTGCATCTCAGCGAGCTGGAGCGGCTCGACCGGCGGCGAGAAGCCGGTCTGTATCTTGCGATCCAGGTCGTACTGCTTGTCATGGCTTTCGGCTGGCTGTTGCTAGACACGTCTCATCCTTACTTGGGGTTGTGGTTGTGGGCAGCATTGCCTCTCCTGGCCTGTTTTGGTGCTATCTTGAATGCCTTGTCCCTAAACTCGAGATCCTTGAAAGGATTTACTTTCAACCTGATTCCGCATTTTGGGTCTTCGGCAATTATCGGGATCTCCGTTTATGTCTTCAGGCTCCTCGTGCTTTTCGTGACCGGAAAGGAAACCGCAGGCGACCTGTTCACGGCTTTCGCGATCGGGGGCGTGACCGGATCAGTATTCGCAAATGCGCTTGGCGCAAGTATCACTCTCCATGAGCAGCGAAGCGGCAAGCGCCATTTCCCTTATTTGCTGCGCTTGGCGTTGAACGTTTCTCTTGCGGTTGGGGCATGCATATTCATTGCTGCTGCCGTTGACTTGCCCATGCTCGCACTCACCGGGAAGTCGTTCTTCTTCTGGCAGGCTGTCGGGCTATCCATGATAGGCGGCGTGGTCATGGTTTATGCCCAGCGAATACGGTTCAGGCTGTTGCAGCAGGACGAGGAGCATGACGTCTTCGGGCCCGATGTCATCATGAATATCCTGCTGCTGGCCGCAGTGCCATTTGCTTATTATCTGCTCGGTAGGGAGTTGATGGCAGGGCTTTATCTTCTAAGCGCCGTGCTGGCCTATGTGTTTTATTCCAGTTCCCAAAAGGAGGAAACTCTGAATCAGCTTTTTGAACCCGCTAAAGATAAAATCAGGATCATCATGGCGGTCTCATTGCTGATTCCGATTTTTTTCCAGGCAAGCCATGGACTGTTCCGCGACCCTTCCTTTGCGTTCGATTCGGGGGGCAGGCTGGTCAATCTCCCCATTCCGCTTTCCGTCTTCGCTTGCTATGCGGGAATAGTGGTGTTGGGTGAATACAGGCGGGCAATCAAAGCCTACATGACGATATTTCTGACCTGCATCTTCATGGTGATGGCGACGGTCGTTTCGTCTATAGACAACATCGAAAGTGAAGAATCGAAGTTGATTTTGCTGCTGCAATACATCCTGCCAATGTTCGCCCTGGCATTGGGGCAAGCGTACGACACAGGCAGGAGTGATGAGGGGGGAAAGCTTCTGGGAAAGGTGTTTCTCAGCGTCCTGGCCATTATCGTTCCGCTGCATCTCCTCTCCAGCTGGTATCAGGGTTTTTCCTATTTGGCACCGTCTGTAGGCTTGTTCAGCATATACCAGCATCTGCAATACGTACCCGTCATATTTGTCAGCGCCTATCTGGTCGCGCTTTACGCTTTATGGAATGTATTGAATTGGCGGCGTGTTCTGCTTGTGTTAGTGCCGGTAATGGCGATATATGTTGCTGCATCGGTCTCAATGCTTGCCATCGGGTTTTTGCTGATTGGTTTTCTGCTGTTAGGAATATGGCATTGGAGAGGCAATCAGGCAAAGCTTCCGGCTCTTGTTTTGCTGCTTGTGGCAGCTCTGTCCATTGGATACCTTTTTTTCGCGAAGGATGCGGTTGTTTTCAAGTTCGGTTTTTTGAGTGCACCTTCATCTGACTATGGTGTGGACAAAGCGGTAGTGGCGGTGGATACAGTGCCACCGAATTTGAAAGAACGGATTGACTACTGGAGCTACTATTGGGACCAGATTGTTGAAAGCCCCAGGTTGATTTTGATTGGTCATAGCGAAGCACCAGATCGATCCAGGTATCCGAGTGCGCACAATTTCTACCTGGATCTAATTTACAATTTTGGCTTCCTGGCTCTACTACCGCTGATAACATTACTGGCACTGACGTGCGCTCGAATATATCAAAACTGGCAGAATTTACCACTCGGATTGGTGGGGCTGTGTTTGGTGGTGCTGTTCCTGTTGCTTGTGGACAACTCCCTAAAAGTAGGCCTCAGACAGCCCTACCCGGGGATTTTTACTTACTTCCTTTGGGGCGTGTTGTTAAACCGCCTGACGGTATTCAAGTTTGAAAGGAATGCTGCATGAGACCTAATCTTGAAGAAGTGCTCAGTAAAGGCGCCATAAAGGCACTGCTGGTCCTTTTTTGGGGATTGGTCCTGGGCCTTTCAGTGCTGGCTTATGTCAAATATCCTGGGCAAGGCTTCACTTATATCCTTTTTACTATTGTTTCCAACCTCCTGCTTTATTTTGGATTCAGGAAGAACGCAATTTTCTTCGATACATTCCTGGGCATATTTTTCTGGCTGGGATTCTGGCTCAAGCTAACCATTCGGGTTGCGTTTTCAAGCGGGGTATTCCACGAGTCAGTAGGATTCTTTGATGGTTCTGGTGCTGCCTTTGATCGAGCTTTGCTGGTTGCAAGTTGCGGCCTCTCGGGCTTTCTTCTTGCCAGCTATCTCAAAGGAAAACTGTTTTTCGTGTATCCCGCTAAAATAGAAGGTATTGTTCACAAGGGGCTTTTCTGTCTCTATTCAAATAATCGAAAATTCATCTGGATGGTTTTTGTATTCTTTACCGTTGCAGTAGCGATAACGAATGTACATTTGGGAATCTACCAGCGGGGTTGCATTACTCGCACGATATTACCCTTTGGACTTAACGGCGTTTATAAATGGCTGTTGCAGTTTGGGCTTGCTTCTATTTCTACCTTGATACTGAGGTACGAACTCGAAATAAGGAAGCAGACTTTTCTACCTGCCATGCTCCTGGGATTCCTGGAAACTCTGGTTTCAAATGTATCCCTGCTGAGCAGGGGTATGATCTTGAATGGAGGCGCGCTCATGTATGGTGTGCTGGCATCGCTGAAACAGTATACAATAAAATTCAATATGCTTTTTTTTCTTCTTTCTGGCCTTATCTTTTCTGTATTTTTTATAGGATCGGTTTTTTCAGTGAATTACTTACGATCCACGGCCTTTGAGGATTATTTAGCTGAGGATGAACACGTTATAGTGGCGCATAGCATGACCAAGCCGTTGTTTATTGATCGATGGGTTGGCATGGAAGGGGTGATGGCCGTCTCTAGTTATCCCGATCTTAGTTGGGATTTATGGAAGGCTGCATTACAAGAAACTTACAATGAAAATGAGACCAGTTTTTATGACAATAATTTGATTACGTCTCCTTATGCAAAAACCGATAAAACCAAGCATCATTTTATTTCTCTGCCCGGCATTGTCGCCTTCTTTTTTTATCCAGGATCGTTTTTGTTTCTGTTTGCCAGCATGTTCGCATTAGGTTCTGTTGCGGCCCTGGTTGAGGCTTTCGTGTTCCGCGTAGGCGGGAAAAATATGATTCTGTGCGCCTTAATTGCGCAGGTGGTCGCATTCAGGTTTGCTAGTTTCGGATATGTGCCCAAGCAATCCTATCTGCTGTTTGGAGCCATTCTGCTTAACGTATTGATTTTTTACGCAGCGGATAAATTCCTGGCGCGCTTTTATAGAAAATCTATGTCTATTCGGACTGATTGAAGGTCAACAAGTATCTTTTACGATGAAAATACTTATTGTCAGTCAGTATTTCTGGCCGGAATCTTTTATTATCAATGATCTTATTCTACATTTGCATCGGCTAGGCCACGAAGTTACCGTGTTAACAGGTAAACCGAATTATCCCGATGGCATCTTATTTGAAGGATATTCGGAAAAAGGAATTCAGCAGGAATCCTATCAAGGGAAAATCGATGTGTTTCGGGCGCCATTACGACCGAGGGACTCAGCCGGCTCGCGAGAATTATTTTTGAATTATTTTTCTTTTGTATTCGCGGGATTGAGATATTTTCCAAGTTTCATAAAGGATCGAAAAGTAGATGCGATCTTGGTATTTATGCCGTCGCCTATTACCGCCGTGATCCCTGCGATACCACTTAAATGGGCAAAAAAAGCCCATCTTGCGGTATGGATTCAGGACTTATGGCCCGAGAGCCTTGCGGCGACTGGCCATTTACGTCATCCGCTATTGCTAAAACTCGTCGGTTGGCTAGTGAAAGGAATTTATCATTTCACTGACAGCTTGTTGATTCAATCTCGGGCGTTTCGCGACCCAGTCGGTCGGCTGGCGAAGAGTGACAAGATCGTTTATTATCCCAATTCGGTCGATTTGCAACCGGTGTTGAACGATAAAGAAGCTGGACTGCCCGATGAACTCGTGCAATTGCTGGGATCAAACTTCTGCTTGGTATTTGCTGGTAATATTGGCAAGGCCCAGTCGATTGAGACTATTGTCGAAGCCGCAAAACGCTTGCAAGACCATGAGCACATCAAGATTGTTCTGGTTGGCAGCGGTAGCATGCTGGAATGGGTGAAAAACCAAAAGCAAACATTCGATCTGAATAATCTGGTGTTGACCGGCCGCTATCCTATGCAGTCTATGCCAACGATATATAAATATGCGGCCGCGTTATTGGTGACTTTGAAGGATGAAGAGATTTTTTCTTACACCATTCCGAGTAAAATTCAGGCTTATCTATCGACCAAAAGGCCTATTATCGCGGCGCTGAACGGGGAAGGCACCAGAATTATTGAAGAATCCGGAGCCGGCTTGACTGGCAGTGCGGAAGACGCTGAAAAATTGGCGGCCAATATTCTGGCGATGTATGCGATGTCTCAAGCTCGACGCGATGAGATGGGGGCGAACGGATACGACTATTATCGCGAGCATTTTGAGATGCGCAGTCAAGCCGAGCGTCTAATCGAAATTCTGGCCGAAAGAATTAACAAAAATAGAGAGGAAAGCTAGTGCGGGTACTAGTGTTAGGCGCGACCGGTATGCTGGGACATGCGGTGTTGAAATTTTTTGTCGGCCAAGGCCAACACGAAACTTTCGGAACTATCCGTAGCGATTCCATGCGACGTTTTTTCGACTCTGCTACCCAACGCCAATTGATTTCGGGTGTCGATCTCTTGAACCAAGATGTTTTAATTGACACCTTTTCGCAAATTCAGCCGGAAGTGGTCATCAATGCGGTAGGATTAATTAAACAGCTCGATAGCGCAAAAAATCCACTCGTGGTATTACCGGTTAATTCGCTATTGCCCCACAGACTGTCTAAAATATGTAAGATTGCTGGCGTGAGGCTTGTTCACGTCAGCACCGATTGCGTCTTTTCGGGGCAGAAAGGCAATTATACCGAGGCCGATGCCTCGGATGCCGAAGACCTTTACGGCAAGTCTAAGCACATGGGCGAATTGCACGACGACGGCCACGCCATCACCTTGCGGACATCGATCATCGGCCATGAATTGAATTCCAATCATGCCTTGGTGGATTGGTTTTTGTCTCAACAAGATAGTGTTAAAGGCTACCGAAAAGCGATTTTTTCCGGGCTGCCTACTGTAGAATTGGCTCACGTAATCCATGATTGGGTCTTGCCCAATCCCGCATTATGCGGCTTGTATCATCTATCGGCCAAACCGATCTCGAAGTTCGACCTGTTAAAGTTGATAGCAATGAAATATCACAAAACCATTGACATTCAGCCCGATGACAGGCTAATCATCGACCGCTCCCTGAATTCGGAGCGCTTTACCGCCGCAACGGGGTATGTTGCGCCCGACTGGCCTAACTTAGTCGAACTCATGCATAAAACGCGCTGAGACTGTTTGAAATGTTTAATGATAAAACCTTAATGATCACCGGTGGCACCGGTTCTTTCGGCCATGCCGTGCTCAAGCGCTTTCTTTCCACCGATGTCGGCGAAATCAGGATTTTCAGTCGCGACGAGAAAAAACAGGAAGAAATGCGGATCGCCTTGAACCATCCCAAGCTGAAGTTTTACATTGGCGATGTTCGCGAATACGACAGCATCCATCAGGCCATGAAAGGCGTGGATTACGTTTTTCATGCCGCGGCACTGAAGCAAGTGCCATCTTGCGAATTTTATCCCCTGGAAGCGGTACGCACCAATGTCCTGGGTTCGGAAAACGTTATGGAAGCCGCCATCGCCCGCGGCGTTTCAAGGGTTGTCATGCTCAGCACCGATAAGGCGGTCTATCCCATCAACGCCATGGGCTTGTCCAAGGCCATGATGGAAAAATTCGTAGTGGCCAAGGCCCGCATGCAGAACGAAGGTGAGACCGTGCTGTGCTCAACCCGCTACGGCAACGTCATGGCCTCACGCGGTTCGGTGATTCCGCTCTTCGTTTCCCAATTGAAGGAAGGTACACCTTTAACGATTACCGATCCCAACATGACGCGCTTTTTGATGTCGTTGGAAGATTCGGTGGATTTGGTATTGTATGCCTTCGAACATGGCAAGCAAGGCGACATTTTTGTTCAGAAAGCGCCGGCCTCTACCGTGGCTGATTTGGCGCAAGCGCTCAAAGAAGTGTTCGAGAAAGGCAACCCTATTCGGATAATCGGTACCCGGCATGGCGAAAAACTGTACGAATCACTGGTTTCTCGCGAGGAGATGGCGAAAGCGGAGGATATGGGCGGTTATTATCGAATTCCGGCGGATAACCGCGACCTCAATTATGCGCAATATTTCAGCGAAGGCGAGGAAAAAATCTCGCATCTCAACGATTACACATCGCATAATACCCAGCGTTTGAACGTCGAAGAGATCAAGGCGCTACTGCTGAAATTGGATTACATTCAGGAAGAGTTGAATGCTTAAAGTCATGACCATCGTCGGTACCCGGCCCGAATTAATCAAAATGAGCCGGGTGATAGCCGAATTTGACCTGCATACCCAACATGTCTTGGTCCATACCGGCCAAAATTACGATTACGAGCTCAATCAAGTATTTTTTGACGATTTAGGCATACGCAAGCCGGATTTTTTCCTGGAGGCAGTTGGCGACAACGCCGCACAGACTATCGCTCGTGTAATCGAGAAATCCGATGTAGTCATGGAACAAGTAAAACCGGACGCGGTACTGCTCTATGGCGATACTAATTCTTGTCTCGCGGTGATTTCCGCCAAACGCCGTAAAATTCCGGTATTTCACATGGAAGCCGGCAATCGCTGTTTCGATCAACGCGTGCCTGAAGAACTGAACCGAAAAGTCCTGGATCATTTGAGCGACATGAATCTGGTCCTGACCGAGCATGCGCGTCGTTATTTGATCGCCGAAGGCATTCGTCCTGAAACCATCATCAAAACCGGCTCGCACATGCACGAAGTACTCGAACACTACATGCCGCAAGTAGAGCAATCCGACGTTCTTCGGCGCATGGGATTGGAGTCTGGCAAGTACTTTTTGGTCAGCGTGCATCGCGAGGAAAATGTCGATACGCCTGAAAACCTGCTGGATATGGTCGAAACCTTCAATGCTCTGGCAGATGCCTACGATCTACCTGTGATCGTCTCGACACATCCCCGCACACGAAAGCGTTTGGATGCTTTGCAACTCGGCACGCTTAATCCTCAAATTCAATTCCTAAAACCGTTCGGTTTTTGTGACTATATCAAATTGCAGATGGAAGCTTATTGCGTGGTCTCGGATAGCGGCACGATCACCGAGGAAGCTTCATTGTTGAATTTGCCCGCGATCACTATCCGCAACGCTCATGAACGTCCCGAGGGCATGGATGTCGGCACACTGATCATGAGCGGGCTCAAAAAACACCGAGTGCTGGATGCCGTGCGGGTCATCGTTTCGCAACATGACAGACAACGGCCAGTCATGCATCCCATAGCGGACTATCAAGCGGGTCCGGTTTCCAAACAAGTTCTTAGAATCGTTCTCAGCTATGTTGATTATGTCAATCGTACCGTTTGGTCGAGAAACGTATAATAGAAAGTAACCCATGAAAAAAATATTAGTGACCGGAGCGAGCGGCTTTATAGGCAAAATACTGTGCGATAAACTATTGCAACAAGGTTTATATGTTCGGACACTGATCAGGCGGAACATAAACGGTGAACAAGACAATGTAAATTTGGATTTAACTAGTGATTCCTTTCCTAAAGAAATTTGCACGAGCATTGACATAGTTTTTCATTTAGCGGGTAAGGCGCATGCCCTTACGGAAGTGGCTCAAGATATTGATGATTATAGGCGTGTAAATACTGAAGGTACGCGTAAGTTACTTGAGGCCGCACAACAGGCCGGTGTGCAGAAGTTCATCTATTTCAGCAGCGTCAAGGCGGTTGGTTATTGTGAGAGCCGGCCAATGGATGAGAATGTGCAAATGCCTGCCGATACGCCCTATGGTCAATCTAAATACGAAGCCGAGCAATTGGTGTTGCATGGCGGTTATGTCCCGCATCCGGTGGTGATCCGGCCCAGTATGGTGTACGGCAATACCGAAAAAGGAAATTTGCCGCGCATGATCGATGCGATTCGAAAAGGCGTTTTTCCGCCATTGCCGGAAGTACACAACAAGCGCTCGATGGTGCATGTCGAGGATGTGGTGCAAGCCGCTTTATTGGCTGCCGAAAAACCGGAAGCCGCCAGGCAGGTTTATATCGTGACGGATGGGCATTCTTATTCGACACGTCAGATTTATGATTGGATTCGGGAAGCCTTGGGAAAACCTTCGTCATCGCTGACAATGCCGTTGGCATGGTTACGGACTATGGCTAAAGTCGGCGATGGCATCGGCATGTTACGCGGCCGGCGGTTTATGTTCGATTCCGATGCGCTGGAAAAGTTGATCGGTTCGGCCTGGTATTCATCGGCAAAAATAGAGCGCGAATTGGGGTTTAAGCCGGTTCATAATTTGAATAGCTCGTTGCCCGAGATTGTTAGGTATCTTGAAAGGTGAAATTCAATTATTTTGTAGGGTGCACATCTCGCACCCTACGCATCTAGGTATGATAAATCAGAATGAATGTCGGCTCGGGGCTTAAGACGGTATGGTAATTACATTAGCTCTGTGCGCGTTCGTTTTTGCGTTAAGTTATTGGTTGACGGGGTGGTTCAGGCGTTATGCCTTGACTAAAAGTCTATTGGATGTGCCGAATGCCCGCAGTTCTCATGTCGTGCCGACTCCAAGAGGTGGTGGATTGCCGATTGTATTGGCGTTTTTGTCGGCGGTCGGCGCTCTGTCGTTTTTCGATATCATTAAGCTGGATAATATTTACGTTGCTGCTTTGATTTTCCCCGGCGTATTGGTTGCGGGCATCGGTTTTTGGGACGATCACCGGTCGATACCTGCGAAATGGCGGTTTTTGGTGCATTTGATTGCGGTGGCGGGTGCGTTATTGATCTTGCCAGAATTGCCCGCGTTTCGTATTTTTTCAATCGTTGTTTCCGGCGGGCTTCTTTTGTTTTGCCTATATGCCGTCATGCTCGTTTGGCTGTTGAATCTGTATAACTTCATGGACGGAATCGACGGTATCGCCGGTGTAGAAGCAATGACGACGGCGGTTTCGGCGGCTTTGCTTTTATTGATACAAGACCAGCATGATTGGGCCTTGCTGATGCTGTTGTTGGCTGTGTCGGCGGGCGGTTTCTTGGTTTGGAATTGGCCGCCGGCAAAAATTTTCATGGGCGATGCTTGCAGCGGTTTTTTGGGTTTCGTTTTAGGTCTGCTTGCTGTGCTGACATCGTCGTCTGGCGCGATGAATCTATGGAGTTGGTGGATTCTGCTGGCGGTGTTCATTGTCGATGCGACGGTCACGCTGCTTAGACGTATTATGCGAGGTGAAGCATGGCATCAGGCGCATCGCAGTCATGCCTATCAGATATTATCGAGGCACTTGAATTCGCATAAAAAAGTCACGCAAGGCGTGTTAACGGTCAACGTGTTTTGGCTGCTGCCTTGGGCTTATGTGTCGGTGATGTACCAAACTTGGGCGCCGTTGATTTGTTTCGTCGCGATGGCGCCTTTGTGTGTTGCTGTTCTCAAGCTTGGCGCCGGAACGACAAATGATTGATAAATGATGATGTCGCATGGCGTTTCTTTTATCCGGGCTGCATTCGATTGAATAGTGCTTAACAATATGATGCGCAAAAAACTGCCGATCGGCATACAAACCTTCCGCGAAATTCGCGAGGACGATTGTTACTATGTCGACAAGACCACTTTTGCGTTGAAGTTGGCTACGGAAGGTAAATATTATTTTCTGTCGCGGCCGAGGCGCTTCGGCAAATCCTTGTTTCTCGACACGCTGGCAGAATTGTTCGCGGGCAACGAAGCGTTGTTTCAAGGGCTTTATTGCCATGATAAATGGGATTGGGCTAAGCAGTATCCGGTGATTCGGATTAGTTTCGGCGGAGGGGTGCTTCACACTCGGGAGGCATTGGATAAACGTATTCAGGACATACTACGCATCAACCGTGAAAGATTGGCTGTGGACGGTCCGCAGGATTTGGATATTCCGGGATTGTTCGGCGAACTATTGCGCCGGGCGCACCAGAAATACGGCCATCGCGTCGTTGTGTTGATCGACGAATACGACAAACCGATACTCGACAATATCACCCATCCGGAAGTCGCTCGGCAGATGAGAGATGGTTTACGCAATTTATATTCGGTGATCAAGGACTCCGATACCTTTATCCGCTTTGCGTTTTTGACCGGCGTGTCTAAATTCAGTAAGGTTAGTCTGTTTTCGGGCTTGAATAATCTCCAGGATATCACCGTCGACAAACGCTATTCGGCAGTATGCGGTTATACCGAAGCCGATCTCGACACAGTGTTCGCGCCGGAATTGCAAGGCCTTAAGCGGGGCAAAATCAGGGATTGGTACAACGGTTACAATTGGCTGGGCGAGGCGGTTTATAATCCTTTCGATCTATTGCTTCTGTTCGATACGCGCGAATTCAAACCTTACTGGTTCGAGACCGGCGCACCGACGTTTTTGGTGGATCTGCTGATGCAACGGTGTTTTTTCACGCCGGATTTTGAAAAACTGACTGCGACCGAGACCTTGTTGTCGACTTTCGATGTCGATCATATCGCCAGTGAGGCTTTATTGTTTCAAACCGGTTATTTGACGATTGCCTCGACGCGGAATTTACCCGGGATGACGCAAGTGACCTTGGGGTATCCGAATCTGGAAGTCAAGGCAAGCTTGAACGGCGTCCTGCTGCAAGCTTTAACCAACGATCCGGCGCGTTACGGCAGACAAGCCGGTCAGCTGTATGATTTATTGCTGGTTAACGATTTCGAAGGTCTGCAAAACCTATTTACGGCCTTTTATGCCGGTATCCCGCATGACTGGTACCGCAACAACCCGATCGCGCAATACGAAGGTTATTACGCCAGCGTGTTTTACAGCTACTTCGCCGCATTGGGCTTGAATGTCACGCTTGAAGATTCGACCAATCATGGCCGTATCGACATGACGGTGCATTTTAACGGACAAATCTATTTGTTCGAATTCAAGGTCGTAGAACTGGTGCCGGAAGGCAAGGCTTTGAAGCAATTGAAGGATAAGAACTACGCCGAGAAATATAAAGCCGAAGGTGTGCCGATCCACTTGATCGGCGTCGAATTCAGTAAGGAAAGCCGTTCGGTGGTCGGATTCGACATCGAAACGCTAGGTGGCAGTGCATGAGCAAAAAACTGCCGATCGGCATACAAACCTTTCGCGAGATACGCGAAGACGATTGTTACTATGTCGACAAGACCGCTTTTGCGTTAAAGCTTGCGGTCGAGGGCAAATATTATTTTCTGTCGCGGCCGAGGCGCTTCGGCAAATCCTTGTTTCTCGACACGCTGGCCGAATTGTTCGCGGGCAACGAAGTGTTGTTTCAAGGACTTTATTGTCATGATAAATGGGATTGGACTAAGCAGTATCCGGTGATTCGGATTAGTTTTGCTGAGGGGGTGCTACAGAGCCGAGCCGATTTGGATGAAAAAATCGGAGAAATCCTGGATTTCAATCGAAAACAATTGGATATTGACCCTCAACAGCCGAGTATTTCCGGTAATTTTTCGGAAATGATCAGGCTGGTACATCAAAAATACGGCCAACGCGCGGTCGTCTTGATCGACGAATACGACAAGCCGATACTCGACAATATCACCAATCCGGACATCGCCCGGCAGATGCGCGACGGCTTGCGCAATTTATACTCGGTAATCAAAGGGCAAGATGCGTATATTCGCTTTGCGTTGTTGACCGGCGTATCCAAATTCAGCAAGGTCAGTTTGTTTTCGGGCTTGAATAATCTCCAGGATATCACCGTCGATAAACGCTATTCGGCGGTATGCGGTTATACCGAAGCCGATCTCGACACAGTGTTCGCGCCGGAATTGCAAGGCCTTAAGCGGGGCAAAATCAGGGATTGGTACAACGGTTACAATTGGCTGGGCGAGGCGGTTTATAATCCTTTCGATCTATTGCTTCTGTTCGATACGCGCGAATTTAAACCCTATTGGTTCGAGACGGGTACGCCGACGTTTTTGGTGGATCTGCTGATGCAACGGGGTTTTTTCACGCCGGATTTTGAAAAACTGACTGCGACCGAGACCTTGTTGTCGACTTTCGATGTCGATCATATCGCCAGTGAGGCTTTATTGTTTCAAACCGGTTATTTGACGATTGCCTCGACGCGG
Source organism: Methylotuvimicrobium sp. KM1 (assembly GCF_044788715.1). Taxonomy (NCBI): domain Bacteria; kingdom Pseudomonadati; phylum Pseudomonadota; class Gammaproteobacteria; order Methylococcales; family Methylococcaceae; genus Methylotuvimicrobium; species Methylotuvimicrobium sp. KM1. The sequence continues at coordinate 106,208 of NZ_CP173170.1, forward strand.
AATTTACCCGGGATGACGCAAGTGACCTTGGGGTATCCGAATCTGGAAGTCAAGGCAAGCTTGAACGGCGTCCTGCTGCAAGCTTTAACCAACGATCCGGCGCGTTACGGCAGACAAGCCGGTCAGCTGTATGATTTATTGCTGGTTAACGATTTCGAAGGTCTGCAAAACCTATTTACGGCCTTTTATGCCGGTATCCCGCATGACTGGTACCGCAACAACCCGATCGCGCAATACGAAGGTTATTACGCCAGCGTGTTTTACAGCTACTTCGCCGCATTGGGCTTGAATGTCACGCTTGAAGATTCGACCAATCATGGCCGTATCGACATGACGGTGCATTTTAACGGACAAATCTATTTGTTCGAATTCAAGGTCGTAGAACTGGTGCCGGAAGGCAAGGCTTTGAAGCAATTGAAGGATAAGAACTACGCCGAGAAATATAAAGCCGAAGGTGTGCCGATTCACTTGATCGGCGTCGAATTCAGTAAGGAAAGCCGTTCGGTAGTCGGATTCGACATCGAAACGCTAGGTGGCGGTGCATGAGCAAAAAACTGCCGATCGGCATACAAACCTTCCGCGAGATACGCGAGGATGATTGTTACTATGTCGACAAGACCGCTTTTGCGTTAAAGCTTGCGGTCGAGGGCAAATATTATTTTCTGTCGCGGCCGAGACGTTTCGGCAAATCCTTATTTCTCGATACATTGGCCGAATTATTTGCGGGCAACGAAGCGTTGTTTCAAGGACTTTATTGCCATGATAAATGGGATTGGACTAAGTCGTATCCGGTGATTCGGATTAGTTTCGGCGGCGGGTTGCTGAAAAGTGAAACTGCCCTAGAGGATAAACTGGAAGAGATTTTTCGCATGAATGCCGAGCGTTTGGGCGTGAGCAGCGAGTACGCTTTTTCGGATCGGCGTTTTTTTGCGCAATTAATACAACGAGCCAGCGAAAAATACGATCAGCGTGTCGTCATTTTGATTGATGAATACGATAAACCGATACTCGACAATATCACCAATCCGGACATTGCCCGGCAGATGCGCGATGGATTACGGAATTTATACTCGGTGATCAAGGATTCCGATGCTTTCATCCGCTTTGCATTTTTGACCGGCGTGTCGAAGTTTAGCAAGGTCAGTCTATTTTCTGGCTTGAATAATCTTGAGGATATCACCGTAAATGCTTCTTATTCGGCGCTTTGCGGTTATAGCGAAACCGATGTCGATACGGTGTTCGCACCGGAATTGGAGGGTTTGGATCGGGGCAAAATCAAGGATTGGTACAATGGTTACAACTGGATGGGCGAGCCGGTTTACAATCCGTTCGATCTGTTGCTGTTGTTCCGCGAGCGTCAATTTAAACCGTTTTGGTTCGAGACCGGCACACCGACGTTTTTGGTGGATCTGCTGATGCAACGGGGTTTTTTCACGCCGGATTTTGAAAAACTGACTGCGACCGAAACCTTACTGTCGACTTTCGATGTCGATCATATCGCCAGCGAGGCTTTATTGTTCCAAACCGGTTATTTGACAATCGTATCGACGCGGAATTTACCCGGCATGACGCAAGTGACCTTGGGGTATCCGAATCTGGAAGTCAAGGCAAGCTTGAACGGCGTCCTGCTGCAAGCTTTAACCAACGATCCGGCGCGTTACGGCAGACAAGCCGGTCAATTGTACGATTTATTGCTGGTTAACGATTTCGAAGGTCTGCAAAACTTATTTACGGCCTTTTATGCCGGTATCCCGCATGACTGGTACCGCAACAACCCGATCGCGCAATACGAAGGCTACTACGCGAGCGTATTCTACAGCTACTTCGCGGCGTTGGGTTTGACGGTAACGCTGGAAGACGCGACCAATCATGGCCGTATCGACATGACGGTGCATTTTAACGGAAAAATCTATTTGTTCGAATTCAAGGTCGTGGAACTGGTGCCGGAAGGCAAGGCTTTGAAGCAATTGAAGGATAAGAACTACGCCGAGAAATATAAAGCCGAAGGCGTGCCGATTCACTTGATCGGTATCGAATTCAGTAAGGAAAGCCGTTCGGTGGTGGGATTCGACATCGAAACGCTAGGTGGCAGTGCATGAGCAAAAAACTGCCGATCGGCATACAAACCTTTCGCGAGATACGCGAAGACGATTGTTACTATGTCGACAAGACCGCTTTTGCGTTGAAGTTGGCTACGGAAGGTAAATATTATTTTCTGTCGCGGCCGAGACGCTTCGGCAAGTCGTTGTTTCTCGACACGCTGGCAGAATTGTTCGCGGGCAACGAAGCGTTGTTTCAAGGACTTTATTGCCATGATAAATGGGATTGGACTAAGCAGTATCCTGTGATTCGGATTAGTTTCGGCGGAGGGGTGCTTCACACTCGGGAGGCATTGGATAAGCGTATTCAGGACATACTACGCATCAACCGTGAAAGATTGGCCGTGGATGGCCCACAGAACTTGGATATTCCGGGATTGTTCGGCGAACTATTGCGCCGGGCGCATCAGAAATACGGCCATCGCGTCGTTGTGTTGATCGACGAATACGACAAACCGATACTCGACAACATCACCAATCCGGACATTGCTCGGCAGATGCGTGATGGGTTACGGAATTTATATTCAGTGATCAAGGATTCCGATGCCTTTATCCGCTTTGCGTTTTTGACCTGCGTGTCCAAGTTTAGCAAGGTCAGTTTATTTTCGGGCTTGAACAATCTTGAGGATATTACTGTCAATGCCGTATATTCGGCTATTTGCGGTTATAGCGAAACTGATGTTGAAACGGTGTTCGCTCCTGAAGTTGAGGGTTTGGACCGCAATAAAATCAGGGATTGGTACAACGGATATAGCTGGCTGGGTGAGCCGGTCTACAATCCGTTTGATCTGTTACTGTTGTTCCGTGAGCGACAATTCAAGCCGTTTTGGTTCGAGACTGGGACGCCGACGTTTTTAATCGATATTCTTACCGAACGACATGCCTGGTTACCCGAGTTGGGGCGATTGGAGTCCGATGCCGAATTGTTATCGACCTTCGATATCGACGACATGCCGACCGAGGCGTTGATGTTTCAAGCCGGATATTTAACGATCGACCGCGAGGAAAATTTAGGCGACGCCTATTTTTATCGTCTGAGGTTCCCGAACCGGGAGGTTTATCAAAGCCTTTACGGTCGCCTGTTGAGAACCTGGACGCCGGATGCGCAGGCCGAAGTCCGCAATCGCAAATCGCTGTATCGGCTATTGCAGAGTAACGATTTCGAAGGCCTTCAAAACTTATTCACGGCCTTTTATGCCGGCATTCCGCACGATTGGTACCGCAACAACCCGATCGCGCAATACGAAGGTTATTACGCCAGCGTGTTTTACAGCTACTTCGCCGCATTGGGCTTGAATGTCACGCTTGAAGATTCGACCAATCATGGCCGTATCGACATGACGGTGCATTTTAACGGACAAATCTATTTGTTCGAATTCAAGGTCGTAGAACTGGTGCCGGAAGGCAAGGCTTTGAAGCAATTGAAGGATAAGAACTACGCCGAGAAATATAAAGCCGAAGGTGTGCCGATCCACTTGATCGGCGTCGAATTCAGTAAGGAAAGCCGTTCGGTGGTCGGATTCGACATCGAAACGCTAGGTGGCAGTGCATGAGCAAAAAACTGCCGATCGGCATACAAACCTTTCGCGAGATACGCGAAGACGATTGTTACTATGTCGACAAGACCGCTTTTGCGTTAAAGCTTGCGGTCGAGGGCAAATATTATTTTCTGTCGCGGCCGAGGCGCTTCGGCAAATCCTTGTTTCTCGACACGCTGGCCGAATTGTTCGCGGGCAACGAAGTGTTGTTTCAAGGACTTTATTGTCATGATAAATGGGATTGGACTAAGCAGTATCCGGTGATTCGGATTAGTTTTGCTGAGGGGGTGCTACAGAGCCGAGCCGATTTGGATGAAAAAATCGGAGAAATCCTGGATTTCAATCGAAAACAATTGGATATTGACCCTCAACAGCCGAGTATTTCCGGTAATTTTTCGGAAATGATCAGGCTGGTACATCAAAAATACGGCCAACGCGCGGTCGTCTTGATCGACGAATACGACAAGCCGATACTCGACAATATCACCAATCCGGACATCGCCCGGCAGATGCGCGACGGCTTGCGCAATTTATACTCGGTAATCAAAGGGCAAGATGCGTATATTCGCTTTGCGTTGTTGACCGGCGTATCCAAATTCAGCAAGGTCAGTTTGTTTTCGGGCTTGAATAATCTCCAGGATATCACCGTCGATAAACGCTATTCGGCGGTATGCGGTTATACCGAAGCCGATCTCGACACAGTGTTCGCGCCGGAATTGCAAGGCCTTGAACGGGGCAAAATCAGGGATTGGTACAACGGTTACAATTGGCTGGGCGAGGCGGTTTATAATCCTTTCGATCTATTGCTTCTGTTCGATACGCGCGAATTTAAACCCTATTGGTTCGAGACGGGTACGCCGACGTTTTTAATCGACGTTCTGACCGAACGCCTCGCCTGGTTGCCCGAGTTGGGACGGCTGGAATCCGATGCCGAATTGCTGTCGACCTTTGATATCGACGACATGCCGACCGAGGCATTGATGTTTCAAGCCGGATATTTAACGATTGACCGCGAAGAAAACTTAGGCGACGCCTATTTTTATCGTCTGAGGTTTCCGAACCGGGAGGTTTATCAAAGTCTTTACGGACGCCTGTTGAGAACCTGGACACCGGATGCGCAGGCCGAAGTCCGCAATCGCAAATCGCTGTATCGGCTATTGCAGAGTAACGATTTCGAAGGCCTTCAAAACTTATTCACGGCCTTTTATGCCGGCATTCCGCACGATTGGTACCGCAACAACCCCATCGCGCAATACGAAGGTTATTACGCCAGCGTGTTTTACAGCTACTTCGCGGCATTGGGCTTGAACGTCACGCTTGAAGATTCGACCAATCATGGCCGTATCGACATGACCTTGCATTTTAACGGGCAAATCTATTTGTTCGAATTCAAGGTCGTGGAACTGGTGCCGGAAGGCAAGGCTTTGAAGCAATTGAAGGATAAGAACTACGCCGAGAAATATAAAGCCGAAGGCGTGCCGATTCACTTGATCGGCGTCGAATTCAGTAAGGAAAGCCGTTCGGTAGTCGGATTCGACATCGAAATGCTAGGTGGCGGCGGATGAGCAAAAAACTTCCGGTCGGCATAAAAGTCTTTCGATTGGAAATTCTTCATGTTACCGAGTTCGATTCGGATCAGGCGCGACCTGCACGTTTAGCAATTCGGTGAGTTTCACTTTGGAAGGGTTAAAGAACATGGAAAATTTAGCGGACTGGTTTTTAAGATTATCGCGGCCTAAAAAAGCGGCGATAACGATGAGTGCGGACGTGTTTTTTGCGATCTTCGCGCTGTGGCTGGCGTTTTCTTTGCGGTTTGGCGAGTTTTATGTTCCGGAAGACCGCGTTTGGATCTTGTTTGTGTTGGCTCCTTGTATCGTCATTCCGATTTTTATCAGAATGGGCTTGTACCGGGCAATTATTCGTTATATCGGCGTCAGAGCGTTAGCGACGATCGTGCAAGCGGTTACTTTGTACGCGTTGATATTTGCCGCATTGGTGTTCCAATTGAGAGCCGGTTTAGTGCCGAGAACGGTACCGCCGCTAAATTGGTTGATCATGTTGTTCTTTGCCGGCGGGAGCCGGTTTATGGCGCGATGGTGGTTTGGCGAGCAATATGCGCGCATGGCAAGGAGTGCAGATCCGGAATTGTGTCGCCGCAACAATGTCATCATTTATGGTGCAGGAAGTGCCGGTGTGCAGTTGTCTTCGGCATTGGTGCATGGTCATGATTTTCGGCCGATTGCATTTATCGACGACAATGCCTTGTTGCATGGCCAAAAAGTTAACGGCGTTAAGATACATCCGTTTACCGCGTTAAGTTATTTAATCGATAAATTTGCCGTTACCGATATTCTGTTGGCGATGCCGTCGGTGGCCAGAAGCCGGCGAAGTGAGATCATTCGCCTTTTGGAGCCTTATCCTGTCCATGTCCGATCAATGCCGGGAATGTCCGATATCGCGCAAGGGAAGGTGACGTTCGATGAATTGCAAGAAGTGGATATCGCCGATTTGCTGGGTCGGGATGCCGTGGTTCCGGATCAAACTTTATTGACCGCCAATACGACCGGTAAAAAAGTAATGGTTACCGGTGCCGGAGGTTCGATTGGCTCGGAGTTATGCCGGCAAATTATTCAATTACAGCCTAAGGTATTGATTTTATATGAGCAATGCGAGTTTGCACTCTATGAGATCGAGAGGGAGTTAAATCTTTATTTGGAAAAATCGAATGCTGCCGATGCGCAAATCATTGCCGTTCTCGGATCGGTGGTTAACGGCAGTCGAGTCGAAAAAATTTGCCGGGCATTCGGCGTGCAAACGATCTATCATGCCGCCGCTTATAAGCATGTGCCGATGGTTGAGAAAAACCCGGGCGAAGCGGTTCGGAATAATATATTCGGCACTTTACACACTGCCCGCGCCGCTATCAACGCGAATGTAGAGACTTTCGTATTGATTTCGACCGATAAGGCGGTACGGCCAACTAATACGATGGGAGCGACCAAGCGCTTTGCCGAGCTGATTTTACAAGCCTTAAGCATTGAAAATCAAAAGCTACGGGCAACGCGGTTTACGATGGTGCGTTTCGGCAATGTGTTGGGCTCGTCGGGCTCTGTCGTGCCGTTATTCCGTGAACAAATTGCCAAGGGCGGGCCGGTGACTGTGACCGATCCGAAAATCATTCGCTATTTTATGACGATACCTGAAGCCGCTCAATTGGTGATACAGGCCGGTGCAATGGGACAAGGCGGTGATGTTTTTGTTTTGGACATGGGCGAACCGGTCAAGATTTTGGATTTGGCGAAACGCATGATCAAGCTCAGCGGTTTAACGGTCAAGGATGATGTGCGATCTGACGGTGATATCGAGATTGTTTATACCGGTTTACGCTCAGGAGAAAAGCTCTATGAAGAGTTATTGATCGGCGACAATGTTTCCGTAACCGAGCATCCGCGTATCATGCGGGCCGAAGAAGAGGTTATTGCTTGGAATGAGCTTGAAAAGCTGTTGTCGGCAATGGAACAGGCTGCCATAGTCGACGATTATCGGCAAGTCCGAATGATTTTGAAACAAGCGGTATCGGGCTTTTCCCCTCAATGCGATGTCGACGATTGGCTATTCAACTGCTCGACGAATAGTTCTGCAGCGAATAATAAATATACATCGCCGAATTATTTGGAAAAAGTAGTAGAGCATAACTAAAGAGACAAAAAAAACCTCCCAATGCTTGGAAGCAGAGGGAGGTGAAAAATCAAGCAGAGTTTTGAGGAGGAACTGCTTGTTGGTACTACACCAGGAGGGTTAGAACATGGTAAACGAATCTGCATAGGAATTTTCTATCGAGTTGATTTTATTCCGTCTAGCTGCAGTTGAATTAAATAAATAATGGATCGCCGATGAATTAGTATCGTTGACTATTCTCAAGTCAATAACATTTTGCTGCGGCCTTGGGAAATACTATACAGAGTTTATTTCGGCAGACAATAGGCCGAATTGTTAATAAATTGTTTCTTGATTAGAAACAAAAGGGCGTGCAAACTAGCCTTCTTTTTCTTGAGGCTAATACATCGAGTCGTTTGTCTTGAAGGTGGAGTCCTGAAGTTCGGGCTATGGCGCAATCACAAGCGGGGAATATTAAGTAAAAACGAAATAAATGACAAGCGATAGTTGCGTATTGTAGTGGCGGATCGATTCTAAAACGGAATTATCGTGAGCAACGGGTTAAGCTGTTGACTCGAGCAATTGAAACTCAAAGAGAGATGAATGGACAAATTAACCAGTATGAATGTTTTCGTTCGGGTGGCTAAGGCCGGCAGTTTTGCCGGCGGCGCGCGCGATTTGGATATTTCGAGAGCCATGGCGACTAAGCATATCATGCAATTGGAAGAACATTTAGGCACTCGGCTGTTTAATAGAACCACGCGAAGTCTGAGTTTGACAGAAATGGGCGCATCGTATCTGGAGCGTTGCCAGCAGGTATTGGATGATATCGAAGAAATGGAAGCTACGGTAACGCAACTGCAGACCGAGCCTCGAGGAACGCTGAAAATCAGTGCGCCGCAAGTCATCGGCGCCACCCAAATCGCGCCGGCGATATCGGAGTTTCTCAAGTTGTATCCCGATTTGGAGGTGACTATCATTTTGCAAGGCAATATGGGTGACCTGATTGATGAGGGTATTGATCTTGCGATAAATTTGGGTGGTGTCGAAGATTCCAGTATGATTGCGCGCAAACTCGCTAGTTCGCCTTTAGTGGTTTGCGGAGCTCCCGGTTATTTCCAACAATATGGCATTCCTAAAACGCCCGAGGACTTGACCGATCATAGCTGTTTGGTCAATTGGTCGATTCCGCCGAGGGATCAATGGCGGTTCAAGGGGCCTTATGGTGATTTGATGATCAAGGTGAAAGGGCGCATCGTCGCTAACGTGGCCGATCCGATTCGAGTCGGTGCGATAGAGGGCCTAGGAATGGTGATGTTGCCTAGATATATTGTCGGGAGGGATATCGAAAAAGGTAAGTTAATGCCGGTATTGGAAGACTATGAATTGGCGCCCCTGGAGATACACGCCGTTTATCCGCATCGAAAATATCTGTCTACCAAAGTCAGAAAGTTTTTGGATTTTTTACAGGAATGGTTGCCCAAGCGAGTCGGTATTGACGGAATCTAACGCAGCAATTTCGGCAAAATGGGATGCCGTTTACCGGCAAGTCGAGATTTCGGATTACAGCCCTGCGGAGGTATTATCGGAAAATGCTTTTTTGTTGCCGCAAAATGGCGCGGCTTTGGATTTAGCTTGTGGATTAGGCGCAAATGCTCGATTGCTTGCTGCGGCAGGCTTGGCTGTTTTTGCCTGGGATATATCGACCGTAGCGGTAGAAAAATTGCAGCATGATGCCGACAATCAAGGCTTGGCTATTCAGGCGAAGCAATGCACTATAGATAAAAAATCTTTCTCCGGCTATCGTTTCGATGTCATTGTAATCAGTCGATTTCTTGACCGGAGTCTGTGTGATGCGATAATAGACGCGTTGAATCCCGGCGGTTTGTTATTTTATCAGACATATACCCGCGAGAAAGTCGTTGAAAGAGGGCCGAACAATCCCGATTTTTTATTGGCTGAAGGCGAATTATTGGAATTATTTGCCGAATTAAAGCCGATTTATTATCGGGAATACGGATCGATTGGCGACATAGAGTTAGGCCTCAGAAATGAAGCTCAATTCATTGGTAGAAAGTGATAATCTTATTCAAATTCTAACGGGTTTAAGAGCGAGAAATTGAATTCGTCACGATCTGTTTGAACAGCATCTCCCGAATACCACCCGTTAAATTTGGCTATGTTCGCGTTATAGTTGATGCCTGTTTGGCTCAAAGTCAGCAGAAATCAAAGGATATAGCTCTAAATAACTTGCTTTTTCAATATTGAGTTGATTGTTGAAAGGAGGGTACGGTTGCTCGATTGGCAGGTGTCGGCGGCAGGGCAGATTTTTGCTCCTCGGCAATTGCTCCTGCATTGCCCTAATACACGCCATCCATGGCGTAATGCAAAATCTGCATTCATGCCATCCTTGGCAATCAGTCGCCGCCGTCATGCCTACATGGAGGTATTTACGGCATCCTGTCAAGCGAGTGATCGTGCCCTCTTCCACGCTCAGTGTATCGGAAAGCAATCATTGACTATTTCCTAAATGGTTTATTTAGTAGGAAAGAGAACCGTTTCAACTGCTAACGCGAACATAGCCTTAAATTTAGCCGATCGATCTCATTATGGTAGAAAATTTAGAACCGAAACAAGCATGGCAATTATTGCAAACCGATCCGAGCGCCGTATTGGTTGATGTCAGGACTAAAATGGAACATAGCCACGTCGGCCATCCGCTCGGCGCGGTGCATATTCCGTGGAAAGAATATCCGGATTGGCAAGTCAATGCCTCGTTTGTTAAGCAGGTAGCCGAAGCGGTTCCCGATAAAAATGCGCCGGTGTTGTTGCTGTGCCGAAGCGGGCAACGATCGTTGGATGCGGCAGCTGCCTTGGCGGCGGCTGGGTTTTCTCGCCCTATCAATATATCGGAAGGCTTCGAAGGGCCTCTTGACGACGACAAACATCGCGGCAACCGGGGCGGTTGGCGCTTTTATGATTTACCCTGGGAACAAAGCTAGCTAACTATTCAATCCTGCCTTTCTCAATGTCCGGTTTCTGACTCCTCAATCAGGAGTTCAGGTTGCCGCATAATTCATTAATCTTCAGAGTTTATTTAAGTGATCGAAAATTTAAGAAATATCGCAATCATTGCGCACGTAGACCACGGCAAAACTACCTTGGTCGATAAGTTGTTACAACAATCCGGAACATTCAAGAGCCATGAAAAGGTTTCCGAGCGGATCATGGATTCGAATGACATTGAAAAAGAACGGGGCATTACGATTCTGGCCAAAAATACCGCGTTGGATTGGAACGGTTATCATATCAACATCGTCGATACTCCAGGTCATGCCGATTTCGGTGGAGAAGTGGAGCGTGTATTGTCGATGGTCGATTCGGTGTTGTTGCTAGTCGACGCCGTCGACGGACCGATGCCGCAAACTCGTTTCGTGACGCAAAAAGCGTTTGCATTGGGTTTAAAACCGATTGTCGTGATTAATAAAATCGATCGCCCCGGCGCTCGTCCGGATTGGGTGGTCGATCAAACCTTCGATCTGTTCGACCGTCTTGGCGCGACCGACGAGCAATTGGATTTTCCGATCGTCTATGCGTCGGCGCTAAACGGTTATGCCAGTTTGGATACCGATGCGACCGACGGCGATATGACGCCATTGTTCGAAACGATTGTCGAAAAAGTCAGTCCGCCGGATGTGGACTTGGACGGGCCGTTCCAAATGCAGGTCAGTAGCCTGGATTACAATTCTTATGTCGGCGTGATCGGGATAGGACGTATTCAGCGAGGCAAGGTGAAAACCAATATGCCGTTGACCTTGATCAATCGCGAAGGGGCGATCCGCAAAGGCCGTATCTTACAAATCTTCGGATTCCATGGCTTGGAGCGCGTCGAAGTACCGGAAGCACAAGCCGGGGACATCATTGCGTTTACCGGCATCGATAAGCTGGAAATTTCCGAAACCTTATGTCATCCCGATACGGTCGAGGCCTTACCGGCCTTGTCGGTCGACGAACCGACCGTGACCATGACTTTCCAAGTCAATACCTCGCCGTTTGCCGGTCGGGAAGGTAAGTTTCTCACCTCGAGACAAATTCACGATCGCTTGCAAAAAGAATTGCAGCATAATGTCGCATTAAGAGTCGAGAGTACCGACGATCCGGATAAGTTCAAGGTGTCCGGGCGCGGCGAACTGCATCTTTCGGTATTGATCGAAAACATGCGCCGCGAAGGCTTCGAATTGGGTGTGTCGCGGCCGGAAGTCATTATCAAAGAAATCGACGGCGAAAAATGCGAGCCTTTCGAATTCGTGACGATCGAAGTCGAGGAAGCGCATCAAGGAACCATCATGGAAAAACTCGGCGAGCGCAAAGGCGATTTGTTGAATATGGTGCCGGACGGCAAAGGCCGTATTCGGCTGGAGTATATGATCCCGTCACGCGGTTTGATCGGATTCCAAACCGAGTTCATGACGTCGACCTCCGGTTCGGGGTTGCTGTATCATGTTTTCGATCATTACGGACCCATTAAGAAGGGCGAATTGGGCGCGCGTAAACGCGGCGTATTGGTCTCTATGGCTCAAGGTAAAGCATTGGCCTATGCCTTGTTTGCGTTACAGGAGCGCGGCGAGTTGTTTTTGGTGCATGCCGATGAAGTTTACGAAGGCATGCTAGTCGGCATTCATTCGCGAAGCAACGATTTAGTAGTGAATCCGACTAAAGCGAAGCAGTTGACTAACATCAGAGCGGCGGGAACCGACGAGAATCTGATTTTAACGCCGATTCAGAAAATGTCGCTGGAGCAAGCCTTGGAGTTTATCGATGAAGACGAGCTGGTTGAAGTGACGCCGGTATCGATTCGCTTGCGTAAGAAATTGCTGCAGGAGCATGAGCGCAAAAAGGCATCGAGAACCGCGGCGGCCTAAGAAACATAAAAAAAGCCTCGAATCGACTAGCGATTCGAGGCATTTATCGCCGAGTGGTTGGCTTATGCGATCGTCCTTAAGACATCCTGTCGAAATCTATCCCTAACTCCTATGTTTTGGCGACGGCTTATTGTGCCGCAAAATGACTAAAAAAGAAGTCAGTCAAAGCTGAAATTTATGTACGCTTAGGCTTACAAAATAAGACTAGCCTTAATTTAGCAGCGAATCGCTGCATAATTGATTTTTTTCATAGTAGAATAAGCCCGCTAATTACTAACAACGCAGTCTTTATGACCTCACGAAGCGCGCGAATCGAGCGCAACACACTCGAAACACAAATAACAGTCGCAATTAATCTGGATGGTACCGGACGCGCGGTTTTTTCGACCGGCGTGCCTTTTCTCGAACACATGATGGATCAAATTGCGCGGCATGGTTTGATCGATCTCGATGTTAACGCTAAAGGCGATCTGCATATCGACGATCATCATACCGTCGAAGATATCGGTATTACACTCGGTCAAGCTTTTGCCCAAGCGGTCGGCGATAAAAAAGGCCTGTATCGCTACGGTCATGCTTATGTGCCGCTCGATGAAGCCTTATCTCGCGTCGTGATCGACTTTTCAGGTCGTCCGGGATTGGTGTACGATGTTAAATTTCCTAGAGGTGCAATCGGCCGCTTCGATGTCGATTTATTTCGCGAGTTTTTTCAAGGCTTTGTCAACCATGCCGGCGTTACCTTGCACATCGATAACCTTAAAGGCTCCAATGCGCATCATATTGCCGAAACCATATTTAAAGCGATGGGCCGCGCATTACGCATGGCAGTCGCGCAAGACCCTCGAATGGCCGGAATGATGCCGTCAACCAAAGGAACTTTGTAACCCTATCTTCATTATGTCATCAGTCGCAGTTATCGATTATGGAATGGGCAATTTGCATTCCATTGCTAAAGCTTTGCAACATGCGGACCCGCATACCGAAGTCAGGGTCGTATCCGATATCGAATCCGTTTTGCGGGCCGATCGCGTCGTTTTCCCCGGCGTTGGAGCGATCGGTGATTGTATGCAGGCGCTTAATGCTTCAGGTCTTGCTTCGGCGATCAAGACCGTCGCACAAGAAAAACCGATGCTCGGTATTTGTCTGGGTATGCAGGCTTTATTGACCGATAGCGAGGAAAGCGATGCAACAATGTGTTTGAATATCATTCCAGGCCAAGTGCGGCGCTTTTCGGATAACCTTCAGGATAAAAACGGCGAACGGCTGAAAATTCCCCACATGGGTTGGAATCGAGTTAAGCAACAACCGCATCCGCTTTGGGAAAATATCGAGCAGGACAGCCGATTTTATTTTGTGCATAGTTATTATGCCGTTCCCGAGGATGTATCAGTCGTATCCGGTACTTCGGATTATCCGAAGCCATTTGCCTGTGCATTGGCAAAGGCAAATATTTTTGCCGTGCAATTTCACCCTGAAAAAAGTCAATCAGCCGGCTTACAGCTATTGAAAAACTTTTTGCAGTGGGATGGACAATTTAACGTTAATTGATAGGGCGTCCGGTTAATCCGGCATTAAAATCTTGAGGATGTTGATCTTATGTTGTTGATACCTGCAATCGATTTGAAAGAAGGAAAATGTGTCCGTTTGCGGCAGGGCAATATGGACGATGATACGGTGTTTTCAGACGATCCGGTGAGCGTTGCCGGGAAATGGGTCGAAGCCGGTGCGAAGCGCATTCACTTGGTGGATTTGGACGGTGCGTTTGCCGGTAAACCGAAAAATGCTGCGATTATCCGGAGTATTGTCGAAGCCTATCCGGATATACCGGTACAGATCGGCGGCGGTATTCGCGACGAGGATACGATTCAGGCGTATCTCGAAGCCGGCGTGCAATATGTCATCATCGGAACTAAAGCGGTCAGCGAGCCGCACTTTATCAAAGATGTTGCAATCGAGTTTCCGGGGCATATCATCGTCGGGCTCGATGCTAAGAACGGTAAAGTGGCCATCGACGGTTGGTCTAAACTTTCCCATCATGATGTGATCGATTTGGCGCAGAAATTTGAGGCAGACGGTGTCGAAGCGATCATTTATACCGATATTTCACGCGATGGCATGATGAGCGGCGTCAATGTCGAGGCGACCGCCGAATTGGCTCGCTCGATCCGAATTCCGGTGATCGCGTCGGGCGGTATAACCAATTTGGACGATATCAAGGCGCTCGGCAAGCATGTCGGCGATGGTATTGTCGGTGCGATAACAGGGCGTGCAATCTATGAAGGAACATTGGATTTTGCCGAAGCTGCTAAGTTGGCAGAGTCTTTCGGCGATTGATTTATGAGTCTGGCTAAACGCATCATTCCTTGTTTAGATGTCGATAACGGGCGTGTCGTCAAGGGTGTAAAATTCGTCGATATCCGCGATGCCGGCGATCCGGTCGAAATCGCCAGGCGCTATGACCGAGAAGGTGCGGACGAACTGACTTTTCTTGATATTACTGCGACGCATCATGATCGCGATACGATCGTGCATGTGGTCGAACAAGTGGCCGGCGAGGTTTTTATTCCGTTGACGGTCGGCGGCGGTATCAGAACGCTCGACGATATCCGGCGCATGCTGAATGCCGGCGCCGATAAAGTCGGTATCAATAGTGCGGCGGTAAGCAATCCCGAATTTGTGCGCGAAGCGGCTTCGCGATTCGGTTCGCAATGTATCGTCGTTGCGATCGACGCTAAAAAAGTTAGTGAAGCGGGGCAAACCAATCGTTGGGAAATATTTACTCATGGCGGCCGCAAGCCGACCGGTATCGATGCGGTCGAGTGGGCAAAAAAAATGACCGATTACGGTGCCGGCGAAATATTATTGACCAGTATGGATAGGGACGGAACGCGCGAAGGTTTTGATTTGGCTTTGACTCGCGCGGTCAGCGAGGCTGTGGCCGTGCCGGTGATTGCTTCGGGCGGGGTCGGCAATTTGGATCACTTGGCTGACGGCATTATAGAAGGCAAGGCCGATGCGGTCTTGGCCGCGAGTATTTTTCATTTTGCCGAATATACCGTGCAGCAGGCCAAGGAACACATGGCCGGAAAAGGTATCGAGGTGCGTTTGTCATGAGCGAAAGATGGCTAGATGAAATTCGTTGGACTAGTGACGGCTTAGTTCCTGTCATTGCGCAGCAAGCCGATAGCGGCAAGGTGATGATGTTTGCCTGGATGAACCGCGAATCGCTGTCGTTGACGGTCAGCGAAGGCTATGCGGTGTATTGGTCGCGTTCCCGTAACCGACTATGGCGTAAAGGCGAGGAATCGGGTCATCGGCAAAAAGTGCTCGGCGTCTATCTAGATTGCGATGAAGATGTTATTTTGCTGAAAATTGAACAGCAGGGCGGCATCGCTTGTCATACCGGCCGTGAAAGTTGTTTTTATCGAACTTTGAAAGACGATCAATGGCAGGCAGTCGAACCGGTTTTGAAAGACCCTCAAACGATCTATAAAAAATGAATCAAGTATTGCAAGAGCTGGCTACAATTCTGGAGCAACGTAAAGAGGAGTCGGCCGACAAGTCTTACGTCGCAAGCCTATATGCGAAAGGTTTGGATAGTATTTTAAAGAAGATCGGTGAAGAAGCGACCGAGACGGTCATGGCCGCGAAGGATGGCGATAAAGAAAAAATCGTTTACGAAACGGCCGATCTTTGGTTTCACAGCATGGTGATGTTGGCGCATCAAGGACTGGGGCCAAACGATGTGTTGCGCGAATTGCAACGTCGTTTCGGACTGTCCGGACTCGAGGAAAAAGCGAGCCGGGGGAAATAGAGAAGGGTCAATAGTGAATAGTCAATGGATGGCAGAAGCCGTGTTTATTTCCGGGTTCATTGTGTCCTTCGTTTAAGCTGATGCTGCTGAATAGCTCGATGTATAAACACAAAAGCAAAAGTACGAACTCAATTTACGATTTTCCATTCGCTATTCACTAAAACAACCGGAGTTAAAAAATGGGCATGAGTGTCACGCAATTGTTGATTATTTTGGTGATCGTGATTGTTTTGTTCGGTACCAAGCGCTTGCGCAATATCGGTTCGGATTTGGGCGGTGCGATCAAAAGTTTTCGTTCGGCGGTAAAAGACGGCGAGGTAGATAAGCAACTGGCCGAGGACGATACCGAAAAGTCAAAAGAAAAAGCGCCGTCGGAGCAGGACAAAGTTTAAATTATGTTCGATGTCGGTTTTTGGGAATTGATTCTGATCGGCTTGGTCAGCTTATTGGTCATTGGGCCGGAGAGGTTGCCGAAAGCCGCTCGAATTGCCGGATTTTGGGTAGGAAAATTACGGAATACCGTTGCCTCGGTGAAAGCGGAAATCAAGCAGGAATTACAAGCCGAGGAAATTCGTCAAGTGCTGAAAGAGCAATCGGCGTTCGATGAAATACAAGCAACTTTGGATGAAACCAAGGAAGCGGCACACTCGATTCAATCCGGCATTGAATCGGCTTCGGAAGACCAAAGCAAACCTAAATAAATCCTATGAGCCGCGATAATTTCGAAGAAACGCAAGAGCAGCCGTTTATTTCCCATTTGATCGAATTGCGAAATCGTCTGTTAAAGGTGGTTTTGTCGGTTTTAGTCGTGTTTCTCGGTTTAGCTTCTTATGCTAATGAAATCTATAGTTATTTGGCGGGGCCGTTATTAGCGCACTTGCCGGAAAACAGCACGATGATCGCGATCGATGTTGCATCTCCGTTTTTTACACCCTTCAAGTTAGCCTTGGTGCTGTCGGTTTTTATCGCGGTACCGATCATTCTTTATCAATTTTGGGCTTTTGTCGCGCCGGGTCTCTATAGAAACGAGCGACGCATGATTTTGCCGCTCTTGATTGCAAGTACGTTTCTGTTCTATCTGGGCGTTGTGTTTGCGTATTTCGTTGTGTTTCCTTTGATCTTCGGCTTCCTGACCGCAGCCGCGCCGACCGGCGTCGCGGTAATGACCGATATCGCAAAATATCTGGACTTTGTGCTGACCTTGTTTTTTGCCTTCGGCTTGGCATTCGAGGTGCCGATTTTTACGATCGTATTGGTCTGGACCGGCCTGATTACCCCGAAAGCCTTGGCTGAAAAACGCCCTTATGTGATTGTCGGCGCTTTTATCATCGGAATGTTTTTGACGCCCCCGGATGCAATATCTCAGACTTTGTTGGCTATTCCGATGTGGCTTTTGTTCGAACTCGGTTTGTTGTTTTCCCGATTATTTGTGCGTAAGCCCGCCGAGGCGTTATCGGGTCAATTGCAGAGTTTTAACGATAGCGACAAAGATTGATATTTTTCTAAATTTTACTGTGAAAGTTCGACGATTTGCATTCCTTATTTAATTTTTCGATAGATAATTCGAGTGCGTAGCCCGTATGCAGCGTAAGCGGAATACAGGGATTGCGTGGTCTCGAACGTCCCGGATTGCGCTTGCGCTCCATCCGGGCTACACGGTTAAACTTTTATTTGCCGGGGCGATGACGGTTTCTTCATGATCGTTAGACTGGCGCCAACGCGCCTGTTTTGATCAATAAATCTCGGATTTTTTCAGCGAGCTTTCTGTAGCCGGCAGGATTCAGATGAACCGGATCCGATTTGAATTCGGTACTGCCGAGTAGTTCAGGCAGCGTATTCAGATCTGCCGGAATGGCATGTTGTTCGGCTACGGTGCGATAAAATTCCGCACTATCCAACAAAAATAACGCGGGCTTAGGGACGCCCACCATAATCACGCCGATATTGCGTTGCTGCGCTTCTGCGATCATCGAGTTGAGATGGTCGATGGTTTCCTGGGCGGGGATTTTCCGTAGCATGTCGTTACCGCCGTGAATCAAGATCAACAAGTCCGGGCGATATTCGTCGAGTAAGGCCGGCAGGCGTTGCGCGCCCGATTGACTCGTTTCTCCCGGGAGACCTTCGTTGATGACTTCGCGGCCTATCAATTCGGATAATACGCGAGGATAGTCGTCACCGTCAGAGGCGCCGGAGCCATAAGTCAAGCTATCGCCGAACGCGAGAATGACGGCATTTTCGGGTAGTTCGGGAAGCGTGGGTGGCGATTCGCTACAAGCGTTGATTAATAAGTAAAATCCGATGAGTAGTACGGTTTTATTCATAAGCGAGAAGGGGTGTCCGTGCGCAAAAATGTATTGATTACCGGTGGCGCCAAGCGAATTGGTGCGGTCTGTGCGAAGTTATTGCATGAAAGCGGATTTAATATTTTGTTGCATTATAGATCATCGGAGCGTAGTGCTCTGCAGTTGAGCGATCTGTTGAACGACATTCGGCCCGATTCGGCGCAGATAGTTAAGGCGGATTTGGCGGTAAAGGCTGAATTGTTATTGTTGGCCAATTATGCGAAAACGGCCTGGGGCGGTATCGATGCCTTGGTCAATAATGCGTCTTCGTTTTATCCGACCGGAATCGGCCAAGTTTCCGAGCATGACTGGGATGAGTTGATCGGTAGTAATCTCAAAGCGCCGTTTTTTTTAACGCAAGCCTTAGTCGAGGAGCTTTCGGCAAGGCGAGGCTGTGTCGTGAATATTACCGATATTCATGCGGAACGGGGGCTCAAAGGCTATCCGGTTTACAGTATAGCCAAGGCCGGTTTAGTGGCAATGACCCGGGTTATGGCCAAGGAGCTAGGCCCCGATATCAGGGTCAACGCAGTGTCGCCCGGCGCAATTTTATGGCCGGAGCAGGATATGTCGGAAGCGGTTAAGCAAGAGATTCTCGAACGGATTGCGCTGAAACGCAATGGCGCGCCCGAGGATATTGCTCGCGCGGTACGGTTTTTAATCAAGGACGCAGATTACATTACCGGCCAAGTCATTGCGGTCGATGGGGGGAGAACATTATTTTGCTAACCCTTCAGCGAATGCATTTGGGGAATCGTCTTTAGTTGCCGTAGTTTCTTAGGGTTTTGAGGGTTTGGTAAGCGTATTTTGCATCTTTTCCTAAATAACGGTGCAGCAAAGCCAGCAGCCCGTAAATCAGCCAAACTTGTCTTGCAAAGGAAAGAGTATTGCCCCAAGTCGATTTAGGCGCCAGTTGTCGGTAGGCTTCGATGGCTTCTAGTATCATAGGTCGATCATGGGCCAGGTATCGATGTAAGCTATGGATATAAAGCAAAGTATCGCGCATCATGCATTGAGCCGGAGTCAGTACACAGCCCGGATCTTCCTCGAAATCTAAAAATCCGAAGAATTGACCATCGTAAGCCATGTCTCTGAAAGCAGGGCGGCCGTGCCAGAGTCCTTGACTGTGAAGCAAGGCCAATTGTTCGGAGGCCTTTTTGACGATTGTGCGTTTTTGTTCCCGCGAAACTTCGGGGTCTCTAATCCAGCCTGTCAATGGGCGGCCGATATCATTAAGCATGAACCAGTCCTTGCCTTCGGCAACGATTTGAGGAACGCTGACGCCTAAAGCCGCAAGCTTTCTCAAGCGGTTAGCCTCGGCTTTCAATGCCTCGGGCCCTCCGGTAGCGACGGTGGGTTTTAGTAAGGGATTGCGGCTCAGTATCGCGACAACTGCTCCGAGCCAATGCCAAATTCTACGGTGAGCAATCTGGCTCTGTTTAATCCAAAAAGCTTGTTGTTGATGATAAATCTTGAATGTCCTTGCGCCTGCGTGTTCTTGCAGTTGTTGCTTCGCCAATCGATGTAAATCCGCGTTAAACGACTCAAGAGATTTATCGAGTCCGCGGTTTGTGTGAGAAATGTTTGAGGTCATCGAAAATTATAATGATTTATTTTAGTTAAGGATTTCGTGACAAATAAATTCCTGGGACTATGAGCTTTGTCAGCAATTCTCGGTTTGAGAAATTTCTCCGTGTTCAGGGTATGCCTGTCGAGGATCGCCGTAAACCCATCCATGAGGGCTTGGCGGCGGCTCCCTGCCGACGACATCCTCGCCAAGCACACTCCGCACCCTTTTTTATTCTCAAATTGGGAATAGCTGGAGCTTTGTTGAGGGGGCTTGACAGGGCGCCGTAATACATCTGTGTAGGCTTGACGGCGTCGACTGATTGCCAAGGAGCAAAAATCTGCCCTGCCGCCGACACCTGTTAATCGAGCAACCGAACCAGCTTACCTTGCATTAAAAATAGGGAAGTTATTTATGACCGAATCCTAAGTATGAAAAATGCTGAGCGATTCGATTTTTTATCGACCAGATTTGAATGTAAGTTAAGAATGCCAGTGTAGCTTAAATTTAAATTTTAGAATGACGAAGTTAAAAAACAGATCGTTGCTTAAGAGGCCAATCGGGTCGTATACGCGTTTGCTTGACATTGCTTTTGTCTAGATTTTGCCATAATTCTTTGTAACTTAATCGGCTAATCGGATGTTTGCTGTCCGGAGCAATTTCTGCGAGCGGCTCAAGGACGAAGGCGTATTGTTCGATTTCCTTGCGAGGTATTTGTAATCGGCCATCTTCGATAATTAGGTCGTCGTATAACAGTAAATCAAGATCTAGTGTTCGCGCGGAAAATTTTTTACTGTCGCGAACCCTGCCATGCTCTAGTTCGATTTGTTTGAGTATTTTGGCGACGCACTTGACATTGAGCTCGGTATCGAATCCCACGACAAGATTATAAAAATTATCGCCGTTGAAGCCGACCGCTTCCGATTCGTAAAGACTGGAAATGATCAGTTGGCCGAAATGATGGTCGAGCGCGCGCAAGCTAGAGGGGATGTTGTCATCCCGGTCGATATTGCTGCCTATGCTTATGTAGCATCGGGCCATGATTTATTTTTCACCTCGTTCGATGATAATGCCGACATCGCTGGCTCCGCGAATGGCGCCTTTTTTGTTTAATACGATTTTTACCCATGGTACATGAAATTCGCTTTGTATCAGTTTAGCAATTTCTTCGATTAATTTTTCGACTAGAAAAAATTCGCTCGCTTCGACAAACGAGATAATGCGTTTGGAAACGGACTTATAGTCGAGGGCATGCTTGATATCGTCGGTCTCGGCTGCTTTGCTAATATCGAAGGCCATTTGGATATCTAGTACTACGGTTTGTTTTTGGGTTCTTTCCCAGTCATAGATGCCAATGATCGTTTCGATTTCCAAACCACCTAAAAAAATGATGTCCATTGAATTTTCCGTTTATTATGTCGTTGAGTTATTATCGATATAAGAATGATATAAGGTAAATTTATAGTAATTGGCCGTAAATATCATCAAATTTATTGAATATTGGGGAAAATACAGTTCTATGTTGATAGGTGAAATAATGCTTGAAGGGTTGTTTGTGCTGTTCGCGTATTTGGCGGGTTCGGTTTCGAGTGCGATTATTGTTTGTCGAATGATGGGTTTACCTGATCCTCGTGAGCAGGGGTCCGGAAATCCCGGGGCGACGAATGTGATGAGAATCGGCGGAAAAAAAGCGGCCGGCATCACGTTGTTAGGCGATATGCTGAAGGGCTTATTGCCTGTGTATTTGGCAAAAATACTGGGCGTGCCTGTCGATGCGTTGGCCTTGATCGGTTTGGCGGCATTTCTTGGGCATTTGTATCCGGTTTTTTTTGGATTCAAAGGCGGTAAAGGGGTCGCGACATCGGTTGGTGTATTACTGGGTTTTTCATGGGCATTAGGCTTCGCTGTTATCGCAACTTGGCTATTAATTTATAAAATTTCCAAGATTTCGTCTTTATCGGCTTTGATTGCATCGAGCTTATCGTCCGCTTATGCATGGTATCTTGTCGGGAGTCCAGGTCTGGTCGGGTCTTGTGTGTTGATGACCGTATTATTATTGTGGCGTCATAAAAGTAACATACAGAGGCTATTGGCCGGCGAGGAGAGCTAAACCAATTGGGGTTCGTTCGGTTGCTTATAATTTTTAGTTAGCAGTTATACCTTTCGTACTTCAAATTTCGGCAGCGCCTGAGGAGGCGCCTGGGTGTCCGATAAAGGCTTTGCCAGCATGGAGCTGGCATAGAGCCTACATGGACGTATTCACGGCGTCCTTTAGCGGACATCCAGGCGCCGAATTTTGATCTACGATGGGTATAGCAGTTAGCAGTTAGAGGTTCGGGTGTGTTTGACGAGGGTTTCGTCGCCTCCTTAAGCAATGCCGAAATTTGAAGTGCGAAAACTATAGCAAGTTAAACCGGCGGCAGTTCTTCAATCGGCCAGCGTGCGCGCGCAAATATAACGCTTCCTTGGTGTTGGTCGGCCATCAAGCGTTGGCAACCGGCATAGGCAATCATTGCACCGTTATCTGTACAAAATTCAGGTCGTGGAAAATAAATTAGGGCTTGTTCTTTGTCGGTCATTTCCGTCAAAGATTGGCGAATGGCCGAATTAGCGCTGACGCCGCCGGCCACGACCAGTTTATCCAGCCGGGTTTGTTGTAGTGCGCGCTTGCATTTGATGCTCAATGTTTCAGCAACGGCGGTCTGAAATGCGAAGGCGATGTCGGCTTTGTCTTGATCGGATTGCGCTGTGTCGTGCAATGCATTCATTGTGTAAGTTTTTAGGCCGCTGAAACTGAAATCGAGCCCGGGTCGGTCGGTCATAGGCCTTGGGAATTTAAAGCGTGGCGTACCGCGTTTGGCTAGTTCGGATAGTTTGGGGCCTCCGGGATAACCCAGGCCGAGCATTTTGGCGGTTTTGTCGAAGGCTTCGCCGGCAGCGTCGTCGAGCGATTCTCCCAATAAGCGATATCGGCCAATACCTGTAACTTCGACCAGCATCGTATGACCTCCCGAAATCAATAGGGCTAGAAATGGAAATGACGGCGGATTGTTTTCCAGCATTGGCGCGAGTAAGTGCCCTTCCATGTGATGAACTGCGATCGCCGGTTTGCGCCAAGCCCAAGCTAAGCTGTTTGCGGTAGCCGCGCCGACTAGCAAGGCGCCCATTAATCCAGGCCCTGCAGTATAAGCAATACCGCCGATATCTCGGCTCGTTAGCCCGGCTTCGTTCATGCATTGTTTGATCAGCGGGACGAGTTTGCGAATATGGTCGCGGGAGGCCAGTTCGGGAACGACGCCGCCGTATTCGCTGTGCATGTCGATTTGACTGTAGAGCAAATGGTTGATGAGACCTTTTTCGGAATGATAAATAGCGACTCCGGTTTCATCGCAGGAAGTTTCTAAGCCTAAAACGTACATGGTTTTTGAAAAAATGCTAAGAGGGCGTATAATAATGAGTTCATTTTTATATAGGGACTATCGTCCCTCGATTTTTAAATATTAACACAGTTGGATCATTAATAATGCCGTCAGTAAAAGTAAAAGAAAACGAACCATTCGATATTGCTATTCGCCGTTTTAAGCGTGCTTGCGAGAAAGCCGGTGTCCTGTCCGAAGTCAGACGTCGTGAATTCTATGAAAAACCCACTGCCGAACGTAAAAGAAAAGGTGCGGCGGCGATCAAGCGTCATTTAAAAAAATTGGCTCGCGAGCGTTATGCGTTGAAAAATCTGCGCCGCGGTCGTCCGCAATTATAATTCGACCGGAATTGATATTGGTATGGAATTACTAAAAGACCGTATCAAGGAAGATATGAAAGCCGCCATGAAGGGCGGCGATAAAGCGAGACTCGCCGTGATACGTTTAATCATGGCGGCCATCAAACAGCGCGAGGTCGATGAGCGTATCGAACTCGATAATGATCAGATCATTGCCGTGCTCGATAAAATGGTCAAGCAGCGCAGGGAGTCGATTAGGCAGTATTCAGGGGCAAACCGCATGGATTTGGTCGAGGTCGAAGAAGCCGAGATTTTGGTGATTCAGGACTATCTGCCGCAGGCACTAACCGAGCAGGAAATCGATGAAATGGTTGCCGAAGCGGTTGAGCAATCCGGTGCCGAATCGGTTAAGGATATGGGTAAAGTGATGGGGTTGTTGAGGAATAAAATGCAAGGCCGCGCCGATATGTCGATCGTTAGTGCAAAAATTAAAGCCGTTTTAGCAGGGTGATAGTCCGATTCGTCTATTAAAGTTTGAGTTCCGGGTAATCTATGTCCGGTAGAATTCCTCGAGACTTTATTAATGATCTCCTACTGCGAGTTGACATCGTTGATTTAATCGACTCGCACGTTCCTTTAAAAAAAACGGGTAGCAACTTTGTAGCGCGCTGTCCGTTTCACACAGAAAAAACGCCTAGTTTTTCGGTTAATCGTAAAAAACAGTTCTTTTATTGTTTTGGTTGCGGAGCCAGCGGCAATGCCATCAGTTTCTTAATGGATTTTAGCCATTTGGATTTTGTCGAGGCGGTCGAAGATCTGGCTGCATTTGTCGGTGTTTCGGTGCCGCGCGAGTCAATTGTAGCGCCGGCAGGAAGCTCCCGGAGCGATGTCGGGCCGCTCTACGAATTGATGGATCAAGTAGCCGCATTTTATGCTGAACAATTAGCGAGCGGAGACGGCAAGAAGGCGATCGATTATTTAAAGCGTCGTGGTGTCAGCGGTGCAATCGCTAAGGCGTATCAATTGGGTTATGCGCCTGAAGGCTGGAATACATTGGCTTCCCGTTTCAATTTTGAGGCGCTTACTAAAGCCGGGTTGCTTGTTAGCAAGGAGGGTGGGGGCGGATATGATCGCTTCCGCGGTAGAGTCATGTTTCCTATCCGCGATAAACGTGGGCGCGTCGTAGGTTTCGGCGCGAGGGTATTGGATGATTCTTTGCCGAAATACTTGAATTCACCGGAAACGCCCATATTTTCTAAAGGTAATGAAGTTTACGGGCTTTATGAATTACTGCAAAGCCATTCAAGGCCGGAACGGATTCTGGTGGTCGAGGGCTATATGGATGTGGTGGCCTTGGCTCAGTTCGGTATCGGCTATGCCGTTGCGACTTTAGGTACGTCGACGTCCAAGACGCATATGGAATTATTGTTCCGATTTAGTTCGGAATTGGTGTTTTGTTTCGATGGCGACAAGGCCGGAAAAGAAGCGGCTTGGCGTGCGATGGAGGCGACTTTTCCCTGTTTGAAAGATGGTCGACAGGTAAAAATCATGCTGCTGCCCGAAGGACAGGATCCCGATTCATTAATTAGAGTGGAAGGTGTTGCTGCATTTGAGCGTGGCATTGCTTCGGCGGCAACGCTATCTGAATATTTTTTCGGCCGTGTTCAAGACGAATTGTCGCTGGAGTCGATGGAGGGCCGCGCGCAATTGATTAGCCGTTCGAAAAAGTATTTAGAGCAATTGCCGGTTGGCGTATTCAGGGAGATGATGTATCAAAGACTTCAGGATTTATCGGGTTTCAATAAACTGGACGTTTTAGAAAATACGGCTACACTGACAAGGGTGCATAAGGCTGCTGTCCATAGGGATAAAAAGCGCTTGTCGCCTGCAAGGGTGGCCGTTTCTTTGCTGTTGCAAAATCCGGAATTAGTCGAGATTGTCGAGCAAAAAGAGCTCGATTGGAATAGTTTGAACTTTCCCGGCAAGGAATTGTTTAAAGAGGCTGTCGATCTGATTTCGAGCGAACATCCGAAAAATCTTTCCATGCTTTTAGAGTTGTTTCGCGGACGAAACAGCGAGAAAGTCGTTAAGCAACTGGTTTTTTTAGATGTGATGGTTCCCGAGGACGGGATTCGTGCCGAATTTTCAGACGCTTTGGAGCGATTGAATGCGCAAGCGAGAGAAAGTCGTATTGAGCAGTTATTAGAAAAAGAGTCGGCGGAAGGCTTAAGTCGAGAGGAGCGAGAAATATTAGGGAGATTACTGGTAAGCCGATAAAAGGGAATTCTTATTAACATAAAAAAGAATATGTTGTATAATTTCCTGTTCAGCGTAATTGTGCTGATCGTATTCTGTGAGTGAGTGATGAATCAAGAACAACAGCAGTCCCAACTTAAACAATTGATAGCCAAAGGTAAAGTACAAGGTTACTTGACGTATGCCGAGGTTAACGATCATTTGCCCAGCGATATTGCCGATCCGGAACAGATAGAAGATATCATCGGTATGATCAACGACATGGGTATTCAAGTTTATGAGGATGCCCCCGATGAAGATTCACTCATTACCGACGGTGCTGCGGTTACCGGTGATGAGGATGATGATGACGAAGTAGCAGCATTAGCCTCCGTTGATAGCGAGTTCGGCAGAACTACCGATCCGGTTCGCATGTATATGAGGGAAATGGGATCGGTTGAATTACTGAACCGAGAAGACGAATTAAAAATCGCCAAACGCATAGAAGAAGGGCAGCAACAGGTTGTCAGAGCGATTTCGCGTTCCTGTAAAGTCGTTGATGAATTCATTAGTGACTTCGATTCTATATCGGACGAAGAGGGCGGTATTCGTTTGACGGACTTAGTTTCCGGCTTCGTCGATCTTAGTGAACCGGAGGCGGTTTTCAGTAGTCAAGCGGCTAATGACGACTCGGTCGATGAGGACGCCGACGAAGATGAAGTCAAAGGACTTGACTATAATGATGTCAAGGAAAAAGTCGAAGTGCTGCGTAAGCTGCATAAATCGGCGGCGGCGGCAATCAAGAAACATGGTTACGGCGATCCTAAGGTCAATGAAAAGCTAGATGAGCTTGCGGAAAGTTTTATCGAGTTTAAATGGGCTCCGCAATATTTTAAAAGGTTGACGGCTACCGTTTCAGAGGCGGTCGCCCTGATCCGTGAAAAGGAAAGGTTAATAGCGGACCTGTGTGTCAATGAAGCCAAAATGACACGCAAAGAATTTATTATTGCAATGACCGGTCATGAGGCCGATTACGAATGGTTGGTTCAATATCTGCGATCGACGGGAATTGATAATCAGGTCATCGCGGAAAATGAACAGGAAGTCAAGAAGGCGCAATCGGTATTAGCCGATATTTCCAGTACTTATGGCTTGTCAGTTAGCGACATCAAGGATATTAATCGTCGTATGTCGATTGGCGAAGCAAAAGTCAGGCGAGCTAAGAAAGAGATGATCGAGGCGAACTTAAGACTGGTCATTTCGATTGCAAAAAAATATACCAATCGCGGCTTGCAGTTCCTGGATTTGATTCAGGAAGGCAATATCGGCTTAATGAAGGCGGTCGATAAATTCGAGTACCGCCGCGGTTATAAGTTTTCGACTTATGCGACCTGGTGGATCAGACAGGCGATCACGCGTTCGATTGCCGATCAGGCCAGAACGATTAGAATTCCGGTACATATGATCGAAACGATCAATAAATTAAACCGGATTTCAAGACAGATTCTGCAAGAATTAGGCCGCGAAGCGACCCCTGAAGAACTGGCCGAGCGTATGGAAATGCCTGAAGATAAAGTTCGTAAAGTATTGAAAATTGCGAAAGAACCGATTTCTATGGAAACACCGATCGGCGATGATGAAGATTCTCATTTGGGAGATTTCATAGAAGATGCTAAAGTATTGTCCCCCATTGAATCGGCGACGATTGCAGGCCTTAGAGAGTCGACCCAAAGTGTGTTGGCCGGTTTGACAGCTAGAGAAGCAAAAGTCTTGAGGATGCGATTTGGGATTAATATGAACACCGATCACACTTTGGAAGAGGTTGGTAAACAGTTTGATGTGACTCGCGAAAGGATACGGCAAATAGAAGCAAAAGCGTTAAGAAAATTGAGACATCCGTCGAGATCCGAACAATTGCGCTGCTTCTTGGATGGCGAATAAAAGTTTAAGGGCCCTTAGCTCAGTTGGTTAGAGCGTCCGACTCATAATCGGCAGGTCGTAGGTTCAAGTCCTACAGGGCCCACCATCATTTGAAAGGCTGCTGATGCAGCCTTTTGTGTATTAGACATTAGAGAGTAAAGGCGGTGTCGTGAGCAATAATTTTATTTTTACATCAGAATCGGTTTCGGAAGGTCATCCAGATAAAGTCGCGGATCAAATTTCCGATGCGGTATTGGATGCACTCCTAGAGCAAGATCCTCGCTCGCGGGTGGCCTGCGAAACAATGGTTAAAACCGGTATGGTTATTTTAGCCGGCGAAATCACAACCGATGCATGGGTGGATACCGAAGCACTGGTCAGAAAAGTCGTCTGCGAGATCGGTTACGATCATGGCGATATCGGTTTCGACGGACAAAGTTGCGCGGTCTTGAACGCAATCGGCAAGCAGTCGTCCGATATCGCGATGGGCGTCAACGAGTCCGATAATCATGAACAAGGTGCGGGCGACCAAGGCTTGATGTTCGGTTATGCGACTAATGAAACTGACGTGTTAATGCCGGCTCCGATCACTTATTCACATTTATTGGTCAAACGCCAAGCGGAAGTTCGCAAAAATAAAACCCTGCCATGGCTTAGACCGGATGCGAAAAGCCAAATTACTTTCCGCTATGAGAACAATAAGCCGGTCGCGATCGACGCAGTCGTATTGTCGACCCAACATTCTCCGGAAATCGGTGCCAAGCAGATTCATGAAGCCGTCATGGACGAGATTATTTTGCATGTTCTGCCTAAGGAATGGTTGCATAAAGACACCAAATATTTCATCAATCCGACTGGTAATTTCGTGATCGGCGGTCCGGTCGGCGATTGCGGTTTAACCGGCCGTAAAATCATCGTCGATACCTACGGCGGGATGGCAAGACACGGCGGAGGCGCATTTTCCGGCAAGGATCCGTCGAAAGTGGATAGATCTGCAGCTTACATGGCGCGCTATGTCGCAAAAAATATTGTTGCGGCAGGCCTTGCCGAGCGTTGCGAAATCCAAGTTTCCTATGCGATCGGTGTTGCCGAACCGACTTCGATCAGCGTCGAGACTTTCGGGACCGGAAAAATCGGTGAAGAAAGGTTGGTACAAATTATTCGGGAACATTTCGACTTAAGACCGAAAGGCTTGATTGCTGCATTGGACTTATTGAAGCCGATTTATCAAGCGACTGCTGCGTACGGCCATTTCGGTAGAACCGAAGCGTCCTTCAGTTGGGAAAAAACCGATAAAGCCGATGCATTGAGAGATGCGGCCGGACTCTAATTAAATTTAGGAGATAACAATGACTCAACCGGACTACAAAGTCGCAGATATTAATTTAGCCGAGTGGGGCCGTAAGGAAATCAATATTGCCGAAACCGAAATGCCGGGCTTGATGGCTTTGCGCAAGGAATTCGGCAGTGAACAACCACTGAAAGGCGCACGGATCGCAGGCTGTTTGCATATGACGATTCAGACGGCAGTTCTGATCGAGACTTTGATCGCACTGGGCGCTGAAGTTCGCTGGTCGTCCTGCAACATTTTTTCGACACAGGATCATGCGGCCGCGGCGATTGCCGCTAAGGGTATTCCGGTTTTCGCTTGGAAAGGCGAAACTGAGGAAGAGGCTGAGTGGTGTATCGCGCAAACGATCGAAGGCCCGAACGGCTGGCGTCCGAATATGATCTTGGATGACGGGGGCGATTTGACGTTGATGATGCATCAGCAATATCCTGAGTTCATGGCCGATGTCAAGGGTCTTTCCGAGGAAACGACCACAGGCGTGTTGCGGCTAACCGAAATGGTTGCCAAAGGCAAGCTGATGGTCCCGGCCTTCAATGTCAATGATTCGGTCACCAAGTCGAAATTCGATAATCTTTACGGCTGCCGCGAATCCTTGGTTGACGGTATCAAGCGGGCAACCGATGTCATGATTGCCGGTAAAATTGCAGTCGTCTGCGGTTATGGCGACGTCGGCAAGGGCTGTGCGCAATCGTTACGTGGCTTGGGTGCGACGGTTTGGATTACCGAAATCGATCCGATTTGCGCCTTACAGGCGGCGATGGAAGGCTATCGTGTCGTTACATTGGAAGAAGCCGCGCCGGTCGCCAATATTTTTGTGACGGCGACCGGTAATTTCAATGTCATTGCGCATGATCATATGGCGGCGATGAGAGATCAAGCTATTGTCTGCAATATCGGGCATTTCGATTCCGAGATCGAAATTTCTTCGTTACGACAATACCAATGGGAAAATATCAAGCCGCAAGTCGATCATGTCATCTTCCCGGACGGCAAGCGTTTAATCGTATTAGCCGAAGGGCGGTTAGTTAATTTAGGCTGTGCGACAGGTCATCCGAGCTTTGTCATGTCTAACTCATTCTGCAATCAGGTTCTGGCGCAAATGGAGCTATGGAACAATGCGGAAAAATACGAGAATAAAGTTTATGTATTGCCTAAAAAATTGGATGAAAAAGTCGCCGCATTGCATCTAAACCAATTGGGTGTGAAATTGACCCGGTTGACTGAGAAGCAGGCCGAGTATATCAATGTGTCGGTGGATGGACCGTTTAAGCCCGAACATTACCGTTACTGATCGATGTAGACACAGACAAGCCATTGGCTTGTCTAGTGTTTCCAATAATCTGAAATCATGCAAACACAACAAAAATATCCCAAGCTGTTCAGTTTCGAATTTTATCCGCCGAAGACCGAAGCCGGCGAGGAAAGTTTGCAGGCGGTACATGAAAAGTTGAGCCGGTTGAATCCCGATTTTTTTTCGGTGACTTTCGGCGCCGGCGGATCGACACGGGATAAGACCTTCGATACGGTCGTCAAAATTCAAGAACGCGGCGTTGCTGCAGCGCCTCATTTATCATGCGTGGCATCGACGCACGAAAATATCAGAGAGATTCTGCACGGTTATCGCTCGAACGGGATAAAAAAAATCGTCGCGTTGAGAGGCGATTTGCCATCCGGAATGATGTCGGCCGGGCAATTTCGTTATGCCAATGAATTGGTCGAATTTATTCGTAGCGAAACCGGCGATTATTTTCAGATTCATGTCGCAGCCTACCCCGAGACCCATCCTCAGGCGCGTAGTGCTGCCGAGGATTTAAAGAATTTCAAACGCAAAGTCGATGCCGGTGCGAATGCCGCGATTACGCAGTATTTTTATAACGCAGAGTCTTATTTTTATTTTGTCGATGCCTGTGAAAAAATGGGGATCGATATTCCGATTGTTCCCGGAATCATGCCGATTACGAATTATTCGCAATTATTCCGTTTTTCCGATATGTGCGGCGCGGACATTCCTCGCTGGCTGAGGAAAAAACTGGAAGGCTTTGGTGACGATAGGGAGCAAATCATCGCGTTCGGTTGCGATGTCGTAACGCGTTTATGTCAGCAATTGTTGGATAATGGCGCCCCGGGATTGCATTTTTATACGATGAATCAATCCGCGCCAACGTTAGCGATTTGGAATAATTTGAATTTATCGGATTAATCGAAAAGGATCTGTGGTTTATCGAGAAAAGGGCGAAAGCCCTTTTTTTGTGACCGCACGAAGTTTAACTCACAGGTCATGGGTATTTGAGATGAGAGTTTCCCGTTTGTATGTGCAAGAAGGTCTTGGCAAAAGTCGAACCGTAGAGCTTGACGACGATGCGGCTCATTATGTCAGAACGGTTTTACGACTAAAGAAAGATTCGAGCTTGATCGTTTTCGATGGCACGGGCGGCGAATATACGGCAGTTGTTGCAGAAGCGAGTAAAAAAAGAGTTGCTCTGGATCTGGGGCAATGGCGCGACCGGACGGTTGAGTCTAATTTGATGATTAATCTGGGCCTTGCGATATCGCGAGGCGATAAGATGGATTGGGGCGTACAGAAAGCCGTAGAATTAGGGGTTAACAGGATCACTCCGTTGGTGACCGAGCGTTGTGTCGTGCAATTGAAAGGTGAAAAGCAACAGCAACGGTTGATACATTGGCAAAAAATTGTGCAACATGCGGCCGAACAATGTGGTAGAACCCTTTTACCCGCGCTGAGTCCGATTTATGATTTGACCGATTGGGTCGATAAACAAGCAGGTTTGAGAATTTTCTTGGACCCTTATGCCGAAACGAGTTTGTCACAGCTTAAGCCGTTAAATGATCAAGTTACCTTGCTATCCGGCCCGGAAGGCGGTTTTGCCGATCATGAGCGGGATATGGCCAAAGCGGCGGGTTTTATAGGGGTTCGTCTAGGGGCCAGAGTCTTGCGTACCGAAACGGCTGCCTTGGCCTCAATCGCCTCTCTACAGATGCTATGGGGTGACTTCAGTAGCACGCAATCATGAAATATCTTGTTTATATTTTAATGCCATTGGCGGTCTTGTTGGCGGCGGCGTCGCTGGGTTGCGTGGTAGGCTATTTAATATGGCTGGGTTTCGGCGATCAGCTTCCTCTGCATAAAATCATCAGCAAGGTCGGTAAGTTATTCTTGGTGTTGAGCATTTTTCCGGTCATGGCGGTGCTTCATCTCAAGGTGCGGGATTTGGGCTTTGCCGATAAGGCTACGATGTTGCGGCAGTTCGGTTACGGGTTAGGCTTAGGTGTTTTGACGTTGCTACCGGTTTTTATCGTGCTCTATCTCGCGGGCGTTCATGTCATCGATGAGACGCGATCCTGGTCTTTTGCTTGGGTTTTACAAAAATTCGTCACTGGGTTTTTATTGGCTTTATTGATATCGCTGGCCGAAGAGCCGATTTTTAGAGGTATTCTATTCGCTGGCCTTAAACAAAGAATGCCGGTGATCGGAGTGGTGCTGATCAGTTCTTTTTATTACGGCATACTACATTTTCTCGATAGTCATAGCCGTTTTGCGAATGAAGAGGTTACCTTTTTTAGCGGATTCATTTTGTTGAAAGAGGCGCTGCTAAATGTTTTGAATCCCGATATTTTGCCCGCCTTTTTGGCGTTGCTCATGGTCGGAGTTTTTCTGGGAGTCGTTAGGTCGAGGGTGCCGAACAGCTTGGCTTTATGTATTGGCTGTCACACCGCTTGGGTTTGGCAGATAAAGTTTAATAAGTCCTTATTCAACGTTGATCCTCAATCGACTAATCTTTATTTGGTGAGTAGTTATGACGGTGTGGTCGGCCCGTTGGTGACAGTTTGGATGTTCTTAGTGCTATTCTGCTATATCGGTTATCGATATTTAAAATTACGCTGATTCGGTTTAATCGCGAAAATTATTGAATTGCAGAGGTATTTCAAAATTTTCCGCCTTGAGCATTTGAATGACTTGTTGTAAGTCGTCTCTTTTATTACCGGTGACCCTCACTTTTTCGCCTTGTATAGCAGCTTGTACTTTAAGTTTTTTATCTTTGACCAACTTGACGATTTTTTTGGCAAGTAGCGATTCAATGCCTTGTTTGAGTTCTATGATCTGTTGAGCCGTTCTGCCGGTAGTTTTGGGTTCGTTGATTTCCATGCAACTGATGTCGATGCCGCGTTTGGTCAGTTTCATTTGCAAGATGTCGAGCATCTGCTGCAATTGAAATTCCGAGCCGGCGCTCATCGTGACTGTGTCGTCCTTGAGTTCGTATGTCGCGCCGGAGCCTTTAAAATCGAAGCGTGTGGTAACCTCCCTATTAGCCTGGTCGACGGCGTTATGCGCTTCGTGCGAGTCGTATTCGGAAACTATGTCAAAAGATGGCATGGTGTAATTTATCGTTTAAAAGGGCAATATAAGGCGAATGTCTTTTTAATTCAAGACAGGTTTGCATTGGTGTTTTTTTGTTGTTTCAGATTTTCAGTAATCGCATGTATCCTTAACCTGCGAATTGCCGCACCAATTTGCGCACCTTCCAGGCCGGATTTGAGTACGCCGGAAATATCGATGCCTGCCGCTGCTTTAGCGGCTTCTAAAATGTAATCGGCCTGCGGATAGGCGGTGTTTTCTGTACCGCCCCTACCTCTCGCATCCGCCTCGCAAGCTAATAAGAAATCTTTTAGGGTTGAGGTATTTTTAAATGCCCCTAGGTCTAACAACAGGTCGGTTAAGGTAGCAGGCCGCAGTTCGAAAGCTCTATGCGCAAGTGTGTGGTAGCGCATGACCCGTTTAGCAAGCATTCTATAATGATTTGGTACTCGTATTCGGTCGGCTAATTGCTCAAGTATAGGTAGGCCGGATTTTTCATGACCGTAGTGATGGGGAAGTCGTTCTTTCGGAGATATTGCCTTGCCGAGATCATGTACTAAGACGGCAAAACGTATTTCGGGTTTCTCGGATAGGCGAACCGCTTGTTCGAGACTTAACATCGTATGAATACCGGTGTCGATTTCAGGGTGGTGTTGTCGCGGTTGTGGAATGCCGAATAGGGCGTCTATTTCCGGGAATATTTTGGCTAATGCTCCACATTCTCTGAGGGCATAAAAAAATGCCGATGGCGTTCTTTCGATGAGCGCTTTATATAGCTCGGCCCAGACGCGTTCGGGAACGAGATAGTCGATTTCACCGCTGCGTACCATTTGTTGCATGAGTCTTAAGGTTTCATCGGCAATATGAAAGCCTAAATGCGCATAACGAGCAGCAAAGCGTGCAACGCGCAACACCCGGACCGGGTCTTCGCTGAAAGCTGGGGAGACATGGCGTAAAATGCGATTCTCTAGATCGGCAATACCGTTATACGGGTCGATGACTTTGCCTTCCGAGTTCATCGCGATGGCATTAATAGTCAAGTCGCGGCGTAGAAGGTCTTGCTCCAGGCTGACGTCTGGTGCGCTGTGAATACTGAATCCTTTGTAACCTGGGCCGGTCTTGCGTTCGGTGCGTGCCAGCGCGTATTCCTCCCTGCTCTCGGGGTGTAAAAATACCGGAAAATCTTTGCCTACAGGTTTAAATCCTTTTTTCAGCATCGATTCGGGTGTTTCCCCGAGCACGACCCAATCTCTTTCCGTCACAGGGAGGTTGAGCAGCTGGTCGCGTACTGCGCCGCCGACTAAATAGGTTTTCATGATTATGATTTGTCTTCGTCTTTCTATGATGGCGTTAGTATAACGCTTGATTAGAGTCTTAAAAAAATACGCTGTTAACAAAAGGGGGGCAAGTGGTAGAAATTTTTATATTAAGCATGATTGCCGGCACGGTAAGCGGATTATTAGCAGGATTATTCGGCATCGGCGGTGGATTGATATTGGTGCCGATACTTGTTTTTTTGTTTAAGGCGCAGGATTTTTCAGCCGATTTTATCATGCATATGGCTGTAGCCACGTCCTTGTCGACTATCGTATTGACTTCAATTTCGGCGACTCTTGCACATCACAGGTTGAAGTCTGTGATATGGCATAAGGTTTACAACTTGGTTCCGGGCATCGTAATAGGGTCGGTTTTAGGCGCAGTCATTGCCGACACTATTTCGGCGGACTCACTGCGTATTATCTTTGCTATTTTTCTGTTGTATATAGGGTTTCATATGGCATTTCAAATCAAGCCGGAAGCGGGCGCGATGCGGCAATCGCGATTATTGGATGCAGCGGTGGCCATTGTCATCGGAACCCTTTCTTCATTGTTAGGTATCGGGGGCGGGACGATGACGGTGCCTTACTTGGTGCGCGGGCAATATCCAGTTCGCAATGCGGTGGGTATTGCCAGTGCTTGCGGATTGCCGATTGCGTTTGGCGGGACGCTCAGTTATATGTTGTTAGGCTATGGAAAAACCGGCTTGCCCGCAGGCAGTTGGGGTTATGTTTATTTGCCTGCGTTTGCCGGCATTGTATTATTGAGTATGATCACGGCACCGATAGGTGCAAAACTGGCCCATAAGCTTCCCGCGCAAACCATGAAGAGTTATTTTTCATTATTAATCTTTATCATGGCGGCAAAGTTACTTTCGGAATAATTGGGTTGTTAGCGCGATTGTCTAGCGGTTTGGAAACTATATCGATTAAGCTGATTCTAATGTTAAATATTTCATAGTATAATTTTCGGTTATTTTTCTGACTGTAAGGAGTGAGTATGCGAGTTATTCAGGAAGCTCTCACGTTTGATGATGTATTACTAGTTCCGGCCCATTCGGCGGTGTTGCCTCGCGATGTGGATTTGAAAACCCGTTTGACGCGCGACATTACGCTTAATATTCCTTTGATTTCCGCGGCGATGGATACGGTAACTGAATCGAGGCTCGCCATCGCAATTGCACAGGAAGGGGGGGTCGGTATTATTCATAAAAACATGACTGCGGAGCAACAAGCGCGGGAAGTGTTACGAGTCAAAAAATATGAAAGTGGGGTGATCAAGGATCCGATTACGGTATCGCCTAATATTAGTATTCGTGAAGTATTGGCGCTGACACGAGCAAAAAACATTTCCGGCGTGCCGGTTGTCGATGGCGATAATTTAGTCGGTATTGTGACGAGTCGCGATTTACGCTTCGAAACCCGTTTCGATGAGCCGGTTTCGAAAGTGATGACGCCAAAAGAACGCTTGATTACGGTTAATGAAAATGCCGACCACAAGGAAGCTATCGAACTGCTGCACAAATATCGTATCGAGAAAGTATTAGTAGTCAATGATTCATTTCATTTGAAAGGGATGATCACGGTTAAGGATATACAAAAAGCGAAAGACTATCCGCAAGCATGTAAGGATGAGCAAGAACGTCTTCGCGTAGGCGCTGCGGTCGGGACCGGTCAAGGTACCGAAGAGCGCGTTGAGGCATTGGTGAAGGCAGGCGTCGATGTGATTATTGTCGATACGGCTCACGGGCATTCGCAAGGCGTATTGGATCGGGTCAGTTGGGTTAAGCGAAATTATCCGGAAGTACAGGTGATCGGTGGAAATATCGCCACGGCAGCAGCTGCGAAAGCCTTGGTTGAGGCAGGAGTCGATGCGGTTAAAGTGGGTATCGGCCCGGGCTCGATTTGTACGACTCGTATCGTTGCCGGTGTGGGTGTGCCTCAAATAACTGCAGTCAGTAATGTTGCCGATGCGCTTAAAGGTACCGGCGTTCCGCTGATAGCCGATGGTGGCGTTCGGTATTCGGGCGATGTCGCCAAAGCATTGGCGGCGGGGGCTCATGCGGTGATGTTAGGTGGCTTGTTCGCCGGAACTGAAGAAGCGCCGGGCGAAGTCGAGCTTTTTCAAGGACGCTCTTATAAATCGTATCGAGGCATGGGGTCGTTGGGCGCGATGTCGCAGTCGCAAGGTTCCAGCGATCGATATTTCCAAGAGGAAACCGATAAAGTCGAAAAATTGGTGCCTGAAGGTATTGAAGGCAGAGTGCCTTACAAAGGTAGCCTGTATGCGATCATCCATCAGTTGTTAGGCGGTATTAGAGCGAGCATGGGCTATACCGGTAGCCGTACGATCGATGATATGCATCAGCGGTCCGAATTTGTTCGGGTTACCAACGCCGGTATGCGTGAAAGTCATGTCCATGACGTTACGATCACCAAGGAAGCGCCTAACTATCATATGGAATAATGATTAATCAATCCGGTAAGGATTTCGTGAAAAATAACTTCCTGGTGCTATAAGTTTTGTAGCGGGTTCGGTAACTGACTTGACAGGGCGCCGTGAATGCATCCGTGTAGGCTTGACGGCGGCTTTCCCTGCCGCCGACACCTGTCGTCAATCGAGCAACCGAACCTGCTTACCTTGCACTAAAAATAGAGAAGTTATTTATGGTCGAATCCTAAACTCATCAGGGGCTCGTTGGAGCCCTTTTAAATTTAGTCGTTACAATATTCGAGTGTCAACGTGAGCCAACAAGCATCGACCAACATTCATCTGTATAAAATCCTGATTTTGGATTTCGGATCCCAATACACCCAGTTAATCGCCCGGCGGATACGAGAAATTGGTGTTTATTGCGAAATATTTTCTTGTGATTGCGGGGTCGACGACATTATTCGATTTGCACCGAATGGCATTGTTTTGTCGGGTGGCCCGGAAACGGTCACTAGCGATGATACGCCGCGTGCGCCGCAACGGGTTTTTGAATTGGGTGTTCCGGTATTGGGTATTTGCTACGGCATGCAAACCATGACTGAGCAATTAGGCGGAAGAGTCGAGTCATCCAGTCACCGAGAGTTCGGTTATGCGCAAATTCGCGCGCATGCGCATTCTAAGTTATTGAAAGATATTGAGGATCATACATCCCCGGAAGGCTTCGGCTTGCTGGATGTTTGGATGAGCCATGGCGATAGAGTCGTTGAATTGCCGGAAGGTTTTATTCGTATTGCCAGTTCCGATGGCGCGCCCATTGCCGGTATCGCGCATGAAGATAAGTTGTTTTATGGTTTGCAATTTCATCCGGAAGTCACGCATACCCGGCAGGGTGCAAGAATACTGTCGCGTTTTGTAATCGATATTTGCGGTTGCGAGGCGCTGTGGACGTCCGATAATATCATCGAGGACAGCGTCCAAGCGGTTCGTCGTAAAGTCGGTTCCGATCGAGTGATTTTAGGGCTTTCGGGCGGCGTGGATTCGTCGGTTGTGGCGGCCTTGTTGCACGAGGCAATCGGCGATCAATTGACTTGCGTGTTCGTCGATACCGGCTTATTGCGCTTGCACGAGGGCGATCAGGTCATGGCTACATTTGCCGAGCACATGGGCGTCCGGGTGATCAGGGTCGATGCCGAGCAACGTTATCTAGAGGCTTTGCAAGGCGTGGCGGATCCGGAGCAGAAACGAAAAATTATAGGTAACTTGTTCGTCGAGATCTTCGATGAGGAAGCCGCAAAACTGGCCGATGCGAAATGGTTGGCGCAAGGCACGATTTATCCGGATGTGATCGAGTCGGCCGGGGCGAAAAGCGGTAAGGCTCATTTAATCAAGTCTCACCATAACGTCGGTGGGTTGCCGGAAAATATGACGCTTAAGTTGCTGGAGCCCTTGCGTGAATTATTCAAGGATGAGGTTAGAAAGCTTGGTTTGGAGCTTGGCTTGCCTTACGAAATGGTATTTCGTCATCCCTTTCCAGGGCCGGGCTTGGGTGTGCGGATTTTAGGTGAAGTCAAAAAAGACTATGCTGATTTGTTGCGACAAGCCGATGCGATATTTATCGAAGAATTATATCGGCATCAACTGTATGAAAAGGTCAGTCAGGCGTTTGCGGTGTTCTTGCCGGTTAAGTCGGTCGGTGTGATGGGCGATGGGCGGCGTTACGATTATGTGATTGCCTTGCGCGCGGTTGAAACCATCGATTTCATGACAGCACGTTGGGCGCATTTACCCTACGATTTTTTGGATTTGGTTTCGCGTCGGATTATTAACGAAGTCTCGGGTATTTCTCGGGTGACTTACGATATTTCCGGTAAGCCGCCGGCTACGATTGAGTGGGAATAACCGATATTCACAACGACGAAGCGTGGATGCGGCATGCCTTTAGATTGGCGCAACGTGCCGAGGCCATGGGTGAGGTGCCGGTTGGCGCGGTTATCGTCAAAGATGGCGTATGCATTGCCGAAGGGTGGAATCGGCCGATTGCGAGTCACGATCCTTCGGCGCACGCGGAAATGCTTGCGATTCGTGAAGCAGGCAAGGTATTGAAAAACTATCGTCTGATCGGTACGACGCTCTACGTTACGCTTGAACCTTGTGTGATGTGTATGGGGGCTATCGTTCATGCCAGAATCGAACGCCTGGTGTTTGCCGCCGAAGATCCTAAGCGTGGCGCAGTATGCAGTGCAATAAATCTATCCGAATCGCCATTTTTAAATCATCGAGTCGCATGGCGATGCGGTGTGTTAAAAGAAGAATGTTCCGAAATGCTTAAAGACTTCTTTCGGGCGCGTCGTTAGTTTAGCCCTGATTAATCTTCTGCTTTACGTAATTTTTTATAGGTATTAATCAGGCCATTCGTGGAGCAGTCATGACTGCTTATGGTTTCGTCATTTAGCAGTTCGGGTAAAATGACTTTGGCTAGCACCTTACCCAGTTCAACGCCCATTTGATCGAAAGAGTTGATATTCCAAATAGCGCCTTGCACGAAGATTTTATGCTCGTAGAACGCGATTAAAGAGCCTAATGTTTTAGGTGTAAGCTTATCGAAAAGAAAAGAATTAGACGGTTTGTTACCCACAAAGACTTTAGATGCGACTAATATGGCGTTATTTCTGTCTTGTTCGGGTAGTTCAGCAAT
This sequence comes from Methylotuvimicrobium sp. KM1, assembly GCF_044788715.1. NCBI lineage: Bacteria > Pseudomonadati > Pseudomonadota > Gammaproteobacteria > Methylococcales > Methylococcaceae > Methylotuvimicrobium > Methylotuvimicrobium sp. KM1. Next base: position 146,191 of record NZ_CP173170.1, read on the forward strand.
GACTTCTTCGGCACTTCTGCCATGCATCAAAGCTTCCGGTTGGGCAAGAAAGTTTGAAATTAAAATATCATGATGTTTCGGTAGGTGATAATGTGAGTTAGCCGGAGCCAGGAAATCACAGGGTATCAGTTTAGTGCCTTGATGGATCAATTGGTAAAACGCATGCTGTCCATTCGTTCCCGGCTGGCCCCAGATGATCGGTCCGGTACTATAATCGACCGATTGGCCCTCTCTGTCGATGCTCTTACCGTTACTTTCCATGTCGCTTTGTTGTAGGAATTCGCAAAAATAACGCAGTGATTGGTCGTAGGGCAATATCGCATGAGATTCTGCGCCATAAAAATTATTATACCAAATGCCTAGTAAACCCATGATGACCGGAATATTGCGTTCGAATGACGTATGTCGAAAATGTAAATCGGCTTCATGGGCGCCTTGCAACAATTGTTCGAAATTATCCATCCCTACTTGTAACGCAATGGACAAGCCAATTGCTGACCATAATGAATAACGTCCGCCAACCCAGTCCCAAAACTCGAACATATTTTCCGGATTAATCCCGAAGTCAATGACATTTTCAGGGTGTGTAGAAATCGCGACAAAATGCTTACCGATGGCTTTTACGTCATTGATTTGCTCGAGCAACCAGTTTCTAGCGGAGTGCGCATTAGTCATGGTTTCCTGAGTGTTGAACATTTTTGATGCAACGATAAACAGAGTCGTTTCGGCGTTGAGCGATTTGAGTGTTTCGACGAGATCAGTTTGATCGACGTTTGAAACAAAATGAACATTTAATTTATCGGAAGCATAAGGGGTTAGCGCAGTAGCAACCATCTTCGGGCCAAGGTTCGAGCCGCCTATGCCGATATTGACGATGTCCTTAACGGGTTTCCCAGTGTGCCCTAGCCATTGCTCGTTTCTTACCTTATCCGTGAAGACGCGCATTTTAGTTAGAACCTGATTGATGTTCGGCATGACATCGACGCCGTCAACCATGACCGGTTGGTTGCTTCTATTGCGTAATGCGGTATGCAAAACAGCTCTTTGTTCGGTATGGTTGATTTTTTCGCCGGTAAACATGGCTTCGATTTTTGAACTAAGTGCCGAATCAGTTGCCAAATCGACCAACAATGCACGTGTGTCTTCTGTGATTAAGTTTTTCGAGTAGTCGAATAGAATGTCGTTGAAATGAAGTGAGAATTGTTCAAAACGACGAGGATTTAGATTAAATGCTTCTCTTAGGTCGAAGTCTTTAAGGGCGGCGCAATGACTAGCTAAGGATTTCCAGGTGGGGGTCCGGGTCAAAGATGGCATGTGATTAGTTTCCTGTATGGGTCGGTCAGGTTTGCAAAAGTCTACGAAAACACGGCTAGTTGCTGATACATATTAAGTAAGCATTATATTACCATGTGCCTTTTTGGGGCAATTTAGCCCGCGCCTAAATTCAAAGGACATTGTTTTTTGATGGATAAGGTGGTGTAGTTGCAAGGAAATCTTGTTGTATCATTACATATATCTATGCGAAATAACGACTAAGAAGTAAAAAGGTACGAGTTATGTTTGGCGAGATGTCGACAGCAGGTTAAAGCCGCCAAGCCCCTATGAATGGGTTTACGGCGCTCTTCGATGGGCATGCTTCCACCTGACTAAGGTTATTGACTAAGACGGGAGTAGCTTTATTTGTATTGGGTGATATGTTAGAGTTCATAAGTGCATCAGTGATAATAAAAAAATTAATGTAGTTTTTTGCTTATTCGAAACTTTGGTTTATCGCTGGTTTTAATCTTTAAAAGAGCAACAAGCAATTATAAAAATTATAATTAACCGACAAAACTGGAAGGTATTATGAACAGAAAGAACATCGTAAGAAATAGTCTCCTAGCGCTTATGGGCTTGGTTTTTTCCGCTTCAGTTTGGGCTCATGGCGGTGCGGCTGGTACCGATACCGATCAATGTAAGTTTGAACTGGAGCCTGGGCACTGGGTTCATTACACGGCTTATCAACCCTCTGCTTTCCCAGCCGAAGAGTTTTGTGCAAATATTCCTAACACTAACACTTTGACTCAATTAGTTTTCGATTATCAAGATCCACGATACAGAAAGATGTCGGTTGAGTTTGAGGTGACAAAAGAGCCTGAAGGTACTCGTGTATTTCACATGCCTGCGAAAAAACATAAATCCGGGACAGTCACGTTAACTTTAGATAATGGCGTTCCAGAGGTCGGAAATTATCTAATTCATATCACACTGGTTCCGGATGAAGGTGAACGGATGGATGTTCACATGGGCTTTATTGCAGGTAAAGGGCAACAGACTAGTACAGGTTTGATGGCGCTATATGCCTTTTTTGTATTCGCGGGTCTTTATATCCTCTACCTGTCGCATGCCGGATTTAAGAAAAAAGTCGACGAGTTGTTAGGAAAAATCAAAGAAGTCTGAGCTTTATATACCTTTCGCACCTCAAATTTCGGCAGTACCTAATAAGGAGGTGCCGGGGTGTTCGGTCCCCGCCTAACGCTAGGTGAGGGACCGGCATAGAGCCTACAAAGACGTATTCACCCAGAACCTAAATTCCATAGCCCTTTGGCTATATAATTAATTGTCTTGGATAAATATTTAGGTGCTGGGCCTTTGACGGGCACCCCGGTACTGAATTTTGATCTACGATAGGTATATAGTATGGCGGCAAATACGATCGAAAGTCGCCAATTTTATCTTCTGGCATACCAGGCTTAGTATATACATAGAAATGGACTATGCCTGCTTATGGCAGAGGTGCAGTATTTCCTAAGTTCTGATTTCAAAAACTATTTCACATGCTATTTGCCCGGTTACGGAAATGAGAAGGGCGTTTTCCCGACCTAAAAAACCGCAGTTTTGAATGAGTGGAATAACTTAAACGAACGAGCTAAGTATTTGGTCGTAGATAACTACCCTATTTTTAAAATAGAGTAGGTTGGTTCAGTTGTTTGATTGACAGTTGTCGGCGACTGGTATCCTATCCTGTCTAAGGCGTAACGGGGCCGATACAAAGCTCATAGCTCTAGGATGATGTTATTTATCACGAAATCCTAAACGCGCAGCTCATTAAGAATGTCGACGAAAGTTGTTAAAGAAGACGAATTTTAAAGTTAAGGTGAAAATATGAGGTTTGGATTTTTCTCAATTGTTGCTACAAGTTTTATGTTGGCATCAACGGTACTTCAAGCGAAGGAGTATGAAGAGCACAACAATATGATGGATCACGGTGGCGGCCATCTAATGGACATGGGCGGCGGAATGGTAATGGGGCAAAATACGGATACCTTGCCCGGTGGTTGCGATAAGATTGTTGCAACTAAAGAAATTACAGTTCGCGCAGGGCATCAATATGCCGAAAAATTTCCGGGGCGAATGTTTGCATTCGATACCCAGGAGTTTCAGTTCGAACCCTGCACCAAATTGACGGTTAATTTCATTAACGATGACAATGTTCGACATCAATGGATGATGCATGGTCTACCCAAATATTTGTATCCGAAAGGCATGTTTCATTTGGAAGTAACCGGTCCCGGAAAAATATCGGGTACATTAATTTTACCGCCTGGAGATAAGACCTATTTAGTACATTGCGATATCGCCCAGCATATGGAGAAAGGGATGAAGGCGCAATTGAAGGTAGGTAAAGGAGCCGGTGATTTGCCAAGTATCCCGGGCGTGACCCCCTATGTGATTCAGGATAGTTACGAAGTTTCTCCAATTCTTGATAATCCGATCCAGTCCCAAGACGCTTCAGGGGCAACATCGAGTAACACGGCTTCACAAGAGAGTAGCTCGTGGTTTTCCGGGGTTATGGTAATCGGTTTGGCGATTGGTTTATTGATTTCACCTTTATTAGCGAAGAAATTTAAAGGGATGAGTTTTTCCGAAGGTGTCTCTTATGTATTTGAATTAATCGGAAATGTATTAGGTTTTATATACAGACTTTTTTCCAAAGTGCTACAGTCCGTTTTTTCAGGAAAAAATAAAGTATTGCCTGAGAAATAAATGTAAAAAATGGGTCAAGCCCCTGTAACCTTTGGGTTTCAGGGGCTTTTTTGTGGGTTAAGTAAATGCCGGAAGATTTTCTAGGTTTGGCGGGTTTATTTTTTAGTGCCTTTATATCGTCGACGATTGCTCCAGGCGGTTCTGAAGCCGTGCTGGCTCTGATGGTGTCGGAACATCAGGACCAAGTGATACTATTAGTCGGAATTGCGACTATCGGCAATACTTTAGGTGCTTTGACTACTTGGTTTTTAGGATATATAGCGGCAAAGAAATATCCTATCGATTCATTGTTAGACACTAAAAAACAAAAAGCGATAATGTGGGTTAGAAAATGGGGGCGATGGGCGCTTTTATTTTCATGGTTACCGGTTATCGGAGATGGTTTTTGTTTTGCCGGAGGGTGGTTAAAATTATCTTTGTATTCATCTATAGTATTCATTTTTATTGGAAAATTAGTTCGATATGCGGCGATTTCCTGGGTATTCGCGGGAAATTAACGAGGATTGCTGCTTTTGTTTAAATATGTGTTCAAAGAGGAAGTTTGATGTTAAGACATTTTCCGGAGCCGGGTATTGCTTACGAGCATAGACCTCGCGACTATTTTATTGCAGGATTTACATTTTTTTGTGTGGCTGTTTGTTTGGTCGTTGATGCTAACGCTACCTTGGAAAAACAAAATGCATTGGGGGTGTGCGGATGGGTTTTTCTCATAGGTTTGTTGTTGGGCGAGTCTAGTGAAGTAAGGATGCAAGTTATTATTGCCGTAGCATTTGCGACAGTCGGCGAGCATTTTGCGTCCCCTTATATGGGAGGATATACCTATCGTTTTGAAAATGTGCCGGCCTATGTTCCCCCAGGTCATGGTATGGTTTACTTGACTGCCGTTGCATTGGCGCGTTCCGGATTCTTTATGCGGTATGCGCGAATGATTGCGCTATTCGTCGTCGTAGTTTGTGGGCTTTGGTCGATTTGGGGCATCAGTGGCCTGGCTGCGCAGGGCGACTCTGTAGGGGCACTGTTGTTTTGTATATTTTTAGGCTATTTATTCAAAGGACGTTCTCCGCTGGTGTATCTGGCTGCATTTTTTATTACAACTTGGTTAGAGTTAATTGGGACGGCTTCCGGAACTTGGACTTGGGCTTCTATTGATCCTGTATTGAGTCTTCCGCAAGGAAACCCGCCGAGCGGAGTGGCTGCTTGGTATTGTTTGGTCGATGCGGTTGCAATGGGTGGGGCTGCGCCGGTTATGAAAGGGTTAACAAATGTATCTACTTGGTTGCCTATTATAGGGCGAAGCCGAGTCGCCGCTTATCAATCGGCGGATGAATAGATAGAGTATAGGTGAGCAAAAATTCTTTATCGTGAATGTTGTTATACCGTTGATCAAATTTAGGCACCAAAATTTGGTTGGTAATGTGCAAACAAAAAGTTTTTTCATGTCACTAGACCCAGTCTTAAAAAATGTTGTGCCTAGGGTTTAAAAATTGAGTTATAAGAGTTAAAAATCATGCCAATTTTTACTGAGCTTCTACAAATAAGTTTGGGTTGAATTATTGGCGCATGAAATCGTCGCGTGTTTTTTGCATTGTTTGGGTTTTAAACCGAGGTTGAAAATGAAAAAATTAGCATTAATTGTGTTGGTATTGTTTGCGCCAACGGCGTTTGCCGATTGGGTCTTAAATCAAAAATTATCGTCATTAAGTTTTCTCACTACCAAAAATGCAAGCGTTACCGAGAAACATACGTTCAATAAAATGTCTGGATCGTTAAGCGATAAAGGTGTGGCGAGACTAGTTATTCAGTTAAATAGTGTCGAAACCGGTGTGCTGATCAGAAATGAACGCATGAAGGAGTTTTTATTTCAAATTGAACGTTTTCCGGAAGCGTTAGTTGAGCTGAAATTTGATAAGACTAAGTTGGATTCGTTAAAGGCCGGACAAATGATGGACCTGCCCGTAACCGCGAATCTTAAATTGCACGGTGTTGAGCGTTCAATGGATGCTAATTTAAGAATTATTAAGTTAACTAATTCTCAAGTCTCGGTGACAACTGTCGAGCCGATTATCATGAATACCGAATGGTTCGGTTTGCAGGCGGGAGTTGAAAAGTTACGCGAAATCGTTAATTTGCAGAGCATTACCGGAGCGGTGCCCGTCACGTTGAGTCTTGTTTACAATTTACAATAAAAAATTTTTCAATAGATTTGTTTGCACGGCTCTCTTCTTGGTTATTGAGGTTTAAGCGTCTGATGTTTATCGGGAAAGTGTTTATAATTCCGTCATGCAAAATCTGCAATCACTTATCCATGGTATTCAGGTTGCCGCAAGTTTGTATGAATGAATTCGTCTAACACCTAAATTACCTATACTCATCGTGGATCAAAATTCGGCCCCGGGGCGCGCGTCAAAGGACGCCATAAATATGTCCATATAGGCTCTATGCCAGCCCCATGCTGGCAAAGCCTTTGCCGAGAAACCCGGTGCTTCCTTAGTCGCTGCCGAAATTTGAAGTGCGAAAGGTATAGACAGATCTCATACCTTTTATTCTTAGACGGGTTTTCGATCAAAAGGGAGTAAGTTGGGAAGTTGTCAATTTTTGAGCGAAAGGGCGACAAAAACTAAATCTTGAGCCTGCTTTCAGATAAATAAAAGAGAACAGGGCTAAATATAAATTAATCAGTTAATCGGCCGGTTCGTTTCGTTACGAATTAGACTGTGGGATCATGAAAATTTTTAAGTCAAAAAAAAAGAACAAAACAAAGACCGGTTATCTAGTTTATAAAAGATTACTGAGTTATGTTCGCCCCTATAGAAGCTGGTTTTTTTTCAGCATAATCGGTTTCTTGATATATGCGGCGACACAACCTTTATTTGCGGCAATCTTAAAACACATCATCGATTCGTTACAGAGCGGCTCGAGAGAAGATGTCGGTTTAATGCCCTTGCTCTTTATCGGCTTGATATTATTAAGAGGAACCGGATCTTATCTTGGTAATTATTTCATTGCCAAAGTGTCTACAAGTATCGTTCATGCATTGAGGTGTGAAATATTTAATCATTATACGAGGTTGCCTACGAATTATTTCGATTCAAACAACAGCGGTTACATGATGTCTAGGATCACGCATAATGTTGGAGAGGTGACGCAGGCAACGACAGACTCGGTACAAATCGTAATTAAGGAAGGATTGACTGCGCTTGGCCTAGTGCTGTATTTGTTTTATATGAACTGGTTGCTGACATTAGCATTTTTGTCAGTCACGCCATTTATAGTGTGGTTGGTCAAGTATGTGAGTAAAAGATTACGCTTATTGAGTAAAGATATTCAAAATTCGATAGGTAATTTGACGCACATAACGTCTGAGCTGGTCAGTGGGCATCGAATTGTGAGGAGTTATGGAGGCGAAGAATATGAAAAAAATAGATTTAAGATTAGTAGCCAATTTCATCGTCGACAATCATTAAAACTTGCGGCAACATCTGCGTTACATGGGCCATTGCTGCAACTAATTATTTCTATTGCCTTGGCTGGTTTAATGTATTTGTCTTTGACTCTAATGCAAGAGGCTACTGCGGGTGAATTTGTTGCGTTTTTAACAGCCGCTTTTCTTTTGCCGCGCCCCATTAGGCAATTGAGCGATGCTAATTCAAAAATACAAAAAGGAGTGGTGGCGGCCGAGTCCTTGTTTGCCATATTAGATGAGCCAGTCGAGAATGATTCTGGTGAATATGAGCCAAAGCATTGTAGCGGAAAAATTGAATTTAAAAACGTACGATTTAAATACCAGGGAGCGGAGAGCGAGGCATTAAAAGGAATTAGTTTTACGGTTGAGCCAGGACAGACTGTAGCTTTAGTTGGTGCTTCGGGAGGAGGCAAGAGCACGCTGATTAATTTATTGCCAAGATTTTACGAATATTCATCGGGTCAAATCCTTCTTGATGGTGTAGACATAACTGCTTATAAGTTGGAAAACTTAAGGCGACAAATTGCAGTAGTAACCCAACAAGTCACATTGTTTAACGATACGGTAGCGAATAATATTGCTTATGGCGCTTTGCAAGGGGTGTCTTTGGAAAGCGTGGAGCAAGCGGCAAAAGATGCCTATGCGATGAAATTCATCCAAAAAATGCCGAAGAGTTTGCAAACCGAAATCGGAGAAAATGGCGTCAAGTTATCTGGAGGACAAAAACAGCGATTAGCATTAGCGAGAGCTTTATTGAAAAATGCGCCGGTTTTGATCCTAGATGAAGCCACTTCTGCTCTCGATACCGAATCAGAACGGTATATTCAAAAGGCATTGCAGAACATTCTTATAAATAGGTCCACAATAGTGGTGGCCCACCGTTTGTCTACTATAGAGAATGCCGATGTAATTCTTGTAATGGATAATGGTCAAATAGTAGAACAGGGCAGCCACAAGGAATTGCTTGCAAAGAATGGGCTCTATGCCAGGCTATACGACATGCAGTTCAATGGCGAGACCAATTTGGCCGGATAAAGTGTGCCTTTCGCGCTTCAAATTTCGGTAGACCCCGAGGAGGAGGCGAGGTGTCCGTCAAAGGACGGCGTGAATACGTTCCTGTAGGCTCTATGCCAGCTCTATGTTGGCCAAAGGCCTTGTCAGACACCTCGGGCCGAATTTTGATCTACGATGGTTATAAATTGACATAAGGAAAATAAATTCTTGACGAGTTGAGAAGGTGCTGTATAATGCTCGTCTTTCCCGCCGCGAAGCAGCGGAATGACGGGGAAAGAGATTGAAAATAAAGTTTGACATTGAGTTTAGCCTCTGTATAATAGGCGGGCTCAACGGGAGAGAAAGTTCTTCCAGCTCTTTAACAAGCAGATCAAAATAATTTGTGTGGGTGCTTGTGGCGAATAGCTTAGCGGTTAAAGCTATTCGACGCAAGAACAACACGTTAATTCAAGCAGTTTACGTTTAATTCTTAGTCGAGCCAAGATTGGTGACTGATCTTATTTAGTCACAAACCATATTAAACTGAAGAGTTTGATCATGGCTCAGATTGAACGCTGGCGGTATGCTTAACACATGCAAGTCGAACGGTAACGGTCCTTCGGGAGCCGACGAGTGGCGGACGGGTGAGTAACGCGTAGGAATCTGCCTGGTAGTGGGGGACAACTCGGAGAAATCCGAGCTAATACCGCATACGCCCTACGGGGGAAAGCGGGGGATCTTCGGACCTCGCGCTATCAGATGAGCCTGCGTTGGATTAGCTAGTTGGTAGGGTAAAGGCCTACCAAGGCGACGATCCATAGCTGGTCTGAGAGGACGATCAGCCACACTGGGACTGAGACACGGCCCAGACTCCTACGGGAGGCAGCAGTGGGGAATATTGGACAATGGGCGCAAGCCTGATCCAGCAATACCGCGTGTGTGAAGAAGGCCTGAGGGTTGTAAAGCACTTTCAATAGGGAGGAAAAAGCGTTGGTTAATAGCTGATGCCTTGACATTACCTATAGAAGAAGCACCGGCTAACTCCGTGCCAGCAGCCGCGGTAATACGGAGGGTGCGAGCGTTAATCGGAATTACTGGGCGTAAAGCGTGCGTAGGCGGCTGTTTAAGTCAGATGTGAAAGCCCCGGGCTTAACCTGGGAACGGCATTTGATACTGGGCAGCTAGAGTTTAGGAGAGGAGAGTGGAATTTCCGGTGTAGCGGTGAAATGCGTAGAGATCGGAAGGAACACCAGTGGCGAAGGCGGCTCTCTGGCCTAAAACTGACGCTGAGGTACGAAAGCGTGGGTAGCAAACAGGATTAGATACCCTGGTAGTCCACGCCGTAAACGATGTCAACTAGCCGTTGGGTCTTTATTAAGACTTAGTGGTGCAGCTAACGCATTAAGTTGACCGCCTGGGGAGTACGGCCGCAAGGTTAAAACTCAAATGAATTGACGGGGGCCCGCACAAGCGGTGGAGCATGTGGTTTAATTCGATGCAACGCGAAGAACCTTACCTACCCTTGACATCCAGAGAATCTGTGAGAGATCGTAGAGTGCCTTCGGGAACTCTGAGACAGGTGCTGCATGGCTGTCGTCAGCTCGTGTCGTGAGATGTTGGGTTAAGTCCCGTAACGAGCGCAACCCTTATCCTTAGTTGCCAGCACGTCATGGTGGGAACTCTAGGGAGACTGCCGGTGATAAACCGGAGGAAGGTGGGGACGACGTCAAGTCATCATGGCCCTTATGGGTAGGGCTACACACGTGCTACAATGGCCGGTACAGAGGGCAGCGAACTTGCGAAAGTCAGCAAATCCCAGAAAGCCGGTCCTAGTCCGGATTGCAGTCTGCAACTCGACTGCATGAAGTCGGAATCGCTAGTAATCGCGAATCAGAATGTCGCGGTGAATACGTTCCCGGGCCTTGTACACACCGCCCGTCACACCATGGGAGTGGGTTGCAAAAGAAGTAGGTAGTTTAACCTTCGGGAGGGCGCTTACCACTTTGTGATTCATGACTGGGGTGAAGTCGTAACAAGGTAGCCCTAGGGGAACCTGGGGCTGGATCACCTCCTTACAAAGACAGCAAGCGTTCGTCATAAGTACCCACAACAAATTATTTTGATCGAAGACGTCACGAGCCTGGGCCTGTAGCTCAGTTGGTTAGAGCGCACCCCTGATAAGGGTGAGGTCGGAGGTTCAAATCCTCCCAGGCCCACCAACGCGGCGCAAGCCTAGAAGCGGAAGGACCACCCGTCAAGCTAGCAGTGTTTAGTTTGCACGAACCCCAAAGGGGCCATAGCTCAGCTGGGAGAGCGCCTGCCTTGCACGCAGGAGGTCGGGAGTTCGATCCTCCCTGGCTCCACCAATGCTATACAGTTTGAACGGCGTAAGCTTAAACAGACTGTATAGCATTGGTGACGGAAACAACGTCAGTAATAGCTCTTTAACAACTTGGAAATCTGTACACTGTAACTTCAGCGTTTAAAGCAATTTAAACCGAGAAGGTACACGAAAAACAAATTCACCGACACAGCCGGTAGAGTCAAGCTTAACAACGTTAGCGCCGCAAGGCGAAGGCGGAAGGAAAGCGAAAGCAAACCGGACGTGAAGTGAATGAGTTCTCAAGCAGAAAGCGAAAATGTCAGCTGACAGATAACGCCAGCGTTCTGAACCGAATTTAGCATACCGAAAGGTAGTGCGAGAGCGGTCAGACTGATTGGGGTTATATGGTCAAGTGAATAAGCGCATACGGTGGATGCCTAGGCGATAAGAGGCGACGAAGGACGTAGTAGCATGCGATAAGCCGCGGGGAGTTTGCAAACTAACTTTGATCCGCGGATTTCCGAATGGGGCAACCCAATCAGGACAACCTGATTATCCTTAAGTGAATACATAGCTTAAGGAGGCGAACCCGGGGAACTGAAACATCTAAGTACCCGGAGGAAAAGAAATCAACCGAGATTCCCTTAGTAGCGGCGAGCGAACGGGGACCAGCCCTTAAGTCCAGCCCCAGTTAGTGGAATGCCCTGGAAAGAGCAGCCATAGACGGTGATAGCCCAGTACACGAAAACTGGAGCTGGATGAAAACGAGTAGGACGGGGCACGTGAAACCTTGTCTGAACATGGGGGGACCATCCTCCAAGGCTAAATACTCCTTATCGACCGATAGTGAACCAGTACCGTGAGGGAAAGGCGAAAAGAACCGAGGAGATCGGAGTGAAATAGAACCTGAAACCGTATGCGTACAAGCAGTAGGAGTCCCGCCCCTAAATTACTTTAGGAAAAACAAATGCATTACTTTTATGTCTTACAAGCAATTGAAGATAAAGAAAAGTTTTACTTTGGCTGCACGAGTAACCTGAAAGAGCGAATTAACTCGCATAATGCAGGTAAAAATATAGCAACTAAAAGCAATCAGTGGCGAGTGGTTTATTACGAAGCGTTTTTAACATTAAGTGGAGCGAGGCAGCGAGAATATCGTATCAAGCATCACGGCAGTGCAAAGCGTAAATTAATGGACCGAATCAAACCCACCTTAGAGTAATTTAGGGGCGGGATGACTGCGTACCTTTTGTATAATGGGTCAGCGACTTAATCTCAGTGGCAAGCTTAACCGACTAGGGGAGGCGTAGCGAAAGCGAGTCTGAATAGGGCGTCATAGTCGCTGGGATTAGACCCGAAACCGGGCGATCTATCCATGACCAGGTTGAAGGTTGGGTAATACCAACTGGAGGACCGAACCGGGATCCGTTGAAAAGGATTCGGATGAGTTGTGGATCGGAGTGAAAGGCTAATCAAGCCCGGAGATAGCTGGTTCTCCTCGAAAGCTATTTAGGTAGCGCCTCGTGTATCACTGTTGGGGGTAGAGCACTGTTTCGGCTAGGGGGTCATCTCGACTTACCAACCCGATGCAAACTCCGAATACCAACAAGTGCGAGCACGGGAGACACACGGCGGGTGATAAGGTCCGTCGTGAAAAGGGAAACAGCCCAGACCGTCAGCTAAGGTCCCCAAATCTATGCTCAGTGGGAAACGATGTGAGAAGGCCCAGACAGCCAGGAGGTTGGCTTAGAAGCAGCCATCCTTTAAAGAAAGCGTAATAGCTCACTGGTCGAGTCGGCTTGCGCGGAAGATTCACCGGGGCTAAGCATAGTACCGAAGCTACGGATCCTACGTAAGTAGGGTGGTAGAGGAGCGTTCTGTACGCCTGCGAAGGTCGATTGAGAAGTCGGCTGGAGGTATCAGAAGTGCGAATGCTGACATGAGTAACGATAATGGGGGTGAAAAACCCCCACGCCGAAAACCCAAGGTTTCCTGCGCAACGCTAATCGACGCAGGGTTAGTCGGCACCTAAGGCGAGGCCGAAAGGCGTAGTCGATGGAAAACAGGTTAATATTCCTGTACCGGAGGTAACTGCGATGGGGTGACGGAGAAGGCTAGGTCAGCTGTCTGTTGGAATAGGCAGTTTAAGCGAGTAGGGAGTGGAATTAGGCAAATCCGGTTCCATAATTCTGAGACGTGATGACGAGTATCCCTTAGGGGAGACGAAGTGATTGATGCCCTGCTTCCAAGAAAAACCTCTAAGCTTCAGGTTACCTGCGGCCGTACCCTAAACCGACACAGGTGGGTGGGATGAGAATTCTAAGGCGCTTGAGAGAACTCGGGTGAAGGAACTAGGCAAAATGGTACCGTAACTTCGGGAGAAGGTACGCCCTTGTTAGGTGAAGTCCCTTGCGGATGGAGCTGAAGAGGGTAGCATTAAACTGGTGGCTGCGACTGTTTAGCAAAAACATAGCACTCTGCAAACTCGAAAGAGGACGTATAGGGTGTGACGCCTGCCCGGTGCCGGAAGGTTAATTGATGGGGTTATCTCACGAGAAGCTCTTGATCGAAGCCCCGGTAAACGGCGGCCGTAACTATAACGGTCCTAAGGTAGCGAAATTCCTTGTCGGGTAAGTTCCGACCTGCACGAATGGCGTAACGATGGCCACACTGTCTCCACCCGAGACTCAGTGAAATTGAAATCGCTGTGAAGATGCAGTGTACCCGCGGCTAGACGGAAAGACCCCGTGAACCTTTACTATAGCTTGACACTGGACTTTGAACCTATTTGTGTAGGATAGGTGGGAGGCTGTGAAGCATCAACGCCAGTTGGTGTGGAGCCGACCTTGAAATACCACCCTGGTATGTTTGAAGTTCTAACCTAGGTCCCTTATCGGGATTGGGGACAGTGTCTGGTGGGTAGTTTGACTGGGGCGGTCTCCTCCCAAAGAGTAACGGAGGAGCACGAAGGTGTGCTCAGCATGGTCGGAAATCATGCGATGAGTGTAAAGGCAAAAGCACGCTTGACTGCGAGACGGACAAGTCGAGCAGGTACGAAAGTAGGTCTTAGTGATCCGGTGGTTCTGAATGGAAGGGCCATCGCTCAACGGATAAAAGGTACTCCGGGGATAACAGGCTGATACCGCCCAAGAGTTCATATCGACGGCGGTGTTTGGCACCTCGATGTCGGCTCATCACATCCTAGGGCTGAAGCAGGTCCTAAGGGTATGGCTGTTCGCCATTTAAAGTGGTACGCGAGCTGGGTTCAGAACGTCGTGAGACAGTTCGGTCCCTATCTGCCGTGGGCGTTTGAGATTTGAGGGAAGCTGCTCCTAGTACGAGAGGACCGGAGTGGACGAACCTCTGGTGTTCCGGTTGTCATGCCAATGGCATTGCCGGGTAGCTATGTTCGGACGGGATAACCGCTGAAAGCATCTAAGCGGGAAGCCTCTCCCAAGATGAGATCTCACTGGGACCGTGAGTCCCCTGAAGGGCCCTGAGAGACGATCAGGTTGATAGGTCAGGTGTGGAAGGCCAGTAATGGTTGAAGCTAACTGATACTAATTGCCCGTGAGGCTTGACCATATAACACCCAATCGGTTTGCACCGACGGTGTTAAGGCCGACAATCGCTAAAGCGAGAGAACGAAAAACGTGTACAGATTTCCAAAAAAACAGGTGAAAAAAGAAAGGTTCAAGGTGAAAGGCGCAAGGCCAAAGGCTAAGCGACAGAAACCAACAACCCGATAAAACTGAAAACACCTGAATTAAAGAGTTTTGAGTAGGCTCAACAGCAAAGCCGAATTAGGGTTAAAGAAAAAATCCTCTAACCTGGCCGCTGAAACCTTGAACCTGCTGTAACCGGTTTGCCTGGTGACCATAGCGAGCGTGTCCCACCCGATCCCATCCCGAACTCGGAAGTGAAACCGCTTAGCGCCGATGATAGTGTGGCACTTTGCCATGTGAAAGTAGGGAATTGCCAGGCGCTTATCCCAAAAGCCCGTGTTGATCACTCAACACGGGCTTTTTTTTGCCCTAAGGTTTTGCAAAAGGATGGCATCCATTAGGTACGCGTAGCGTACCCTCACAGTTAGGTTTGTAATTGGATGGGCTAGTCAATAAAGCTAATTGATTCATGGACGAAAACCAAATTGCTATAGAATGGTCGAATAGTTGTATTTACTTATAACAATGGAAAAATACATTGATGGCCTCGTTAAAAAATAAGCTTATCGCTAAACCGGTGTTGCAAATTGAGCAGAAAAATAGCTTACCCTCAATTAATCTCAAAGGTTCATGGAACTTATTAGCAATCAACGAAAGTCCAGCTATTACTCGAGAGCTTAAAGGACTGCAATTTAATTCGGATTGTATATGGCGCCTTGATGAGGTCGATGCGCTCGATAGTGCGGGAGCTTGGCTAATATGGCAAGCCTGGAGGGGAGAGTTTCCAAATCAAGTGCAAATGAGGCCGGAGCATAAGCGCTTATTCGATCGCTGGAAAACCTTTAGCTATGCACGGCCGGAAGAAGCACAGAAAAGTTTAGTACAAATTTTCAAGGACGGAAATAAAGTCATTTTGGCTTTCTATAGGCATGTATTTAGTGGAATTATTTTGCTTGGCCAATTATTGCTCGACACAGCATATCTATTCAGATCACCGAACAAAATACCTTGGCCGGAAATATCAATGACTATATATAGTTCCGGTGTAAAGGCGCTTGGCATCACAGCGTTAGTTGGCTTTTTGATTGGTATTGTTCTCAGTTATTTGTCCGCACTACAGCTGCAAGCCTTCGGTGCGGAAATCTACATTATCAATATTTTGGGGATGAGTATAATTCGAGAGTTGGGGCCTTTGTTAGCGGCTATTTTAGTAGCAGGCCGATCAGGATCTGCGTTAACCGCCCAAATAGGAATCATGCGCGTTGCAGAAGAGTTAGATGCATTGTCCTCGATGGGAATTTCGCATTCGCTACGAATCATTTTTCCAATAGTAGTCGCGTTAACCGTAACGTTACCGTTATTGACGGTATGGACTAATGCGGCCGCTCTTTTAGGTGGTATTGTGTCGGCTTGGCACACGCTCGATATAAGTATGCAACAGTTTGTGCAGAGACTACCTGATTCCGTACCTTTGGTTAATGTATTTATTGGAGTGGGCAAGGCCTCGGTATTCGGCATGTTAATAGGAATGATAGCCTGTCACTATGGATTTCATATTAAACCCAATTCGGAAAGTTTAGGGAATGAAACGACCAATTCCGTTGTCGCTTCAATTACTGTGGTGATCATGGTGGATGCGATATTTGCAATTTTATTTATGGGAACGGGAATGCCATGAATGATGTCAATGCAATCCACATGGAAAACATTTGGACCCAATTTGGTGACAACGTAATTCACGAAAATATCAGTTTCAGTTTGTCAAAAACGGAAATTCTCGGCTTGGTCGGGGCATCTGGAAGCGGAAAAACGACATTGATGCGTGAAATGATCGGATTGCAGGCTCCGACCAAAGGACGTGTTACGGTAATGGGGCAGACCTTAGATTATGAGTCCGGAAATATGTCAGGTCTGATGTTAAGTCAGTGTGGTGTATTGTTTCAAAAAGGCGCTTTATTTAGTTCGTTAAATGTTTTCGATAATATTGCGTTTCCGTTGCGGGAAATTGGTGTCAAGGATTTCGAATGGATAACTCATTTGGTTGCTTTAAAATTAGCGATGGTTGGCTTATCTGCGAAGGACGAGGTGCTCATGCCAGCGGAGCTTTCTGGAGGTATGGTTAAAAGAGTGGCTCTTGCCAGGGCCTTGATTTTAGAGCCGACGTTATTATTTCTTGATGAGCCGACATCCGGTCTTGATCCCATTGCGAGTCAAGGATTTGTGGATCTATTGTGCGAGCTTCATCATGACTTGGGTTTTACGGTTGTTATGGTCACCCATGATTTAAACGTTTTGAATGATTTGTGTACCAAAGTTGCTGTGTTAGCGGAAAAAAAATTAATTGCATACGGTCCGTTAGAAGTCGCGCTAAAGTGTAGCCATACTTTTGCGAGACAATTTTTTCATAATAAGTACGCTGAGAAAGTTTTTATGAATAGAGAGCATTGTTTTGGGTAGAGATACGCACGCTTTAGCTACCGGTCTTTTTTTACTAACACTGATAATAGGACTAGTCGGCATAGTGTATTGGATCGGTAGCTTTGAAAAGGCACGTGATCTTTATGTTATCTCGACTAGAGACTCAGTAACCGGTTTAAATCCCGAATCTACCGTGTATTACCGGGGCATTGCGGTCGGCAAGGTTTTGACGGTGGATTTTGATCCGAGTGATCCATTGACGATTTTGGTCGAAATTGAAGTGGATAACAATATACGATTTACTCGGGGGATTTTTGCGACATTACGTCTAAAAGGGGTGACAGGGCTAACGCAAATCGATTTACAAGATTCGGGAGACAGCGATGAATGGTTGTTACCTGGCGACAGGCCGGAGCAAAGAATTCCGTTGCGGCCATCGTTGACGGATCGTTTATTGAGTTCAGGCGAAGAAATATTAATGAAAGCCGAACAATTGATGATACGTCTAGACCGTGTGTTGAGCGATGAAAATGAAGAGCATGGACGTGAAATTTTACGTAATTTAAATGTCGTCACCGCAAAAATGCCAAAACTTGAGGATCAACTGGGTAAGGTATTGGAAAGAATGCCGAATTTAATAGATAGTACGGAGACTACGCTCGGTCAAATCGGTGATTTGACGATTGATTTAAAAGCGGCGGCGAATAGTGTAAAAGTGCTTGGTGACCGAGGGGATGCGTTGATCGCATCGGGAGCGAATGTTGGGGATGTGCTGACAGGGACAACATTACCAAAAGTGCATCAAACAATGAATGAATTACAGTCCACAATGAATCAATTAAAACGAGTTGCCAATATGCTCGAAGCTAATCCTCAAGCATTAATATTAGGCCCGGTTAAAACCGAGCCTGCTCCGGGCGAACCGGGATATGAGGAGCCGCAATGAAAGTATCACTGATTAGTTTGTGTTTAATTATGCTGATGCTGATAAGTGGCTGTAGCTATAAAACTAGACCCGATGGAGCGGCTTTGCACGACCTTGGGCCTATTGTTCAGCGAAATGCTGAGCAGGCCCCATTACATGTCGAAGTAACAGCTCCAGAGTGGTTAAGGGATACGAGAATTCACTACAGGCAGCTTTATTTAACCCCCACCATTGTAAAATTTTATAACCTAGACCGATGGATCGCGCAACCGGCCGCTTTATTGGCCAAGCACTTCGCAGCAATTCCAGTAAGCGAGCCATTAACTATAAAAGTGCGTTTATTGGATTTTGAACAACGTTTCGACACTCCACAGCAAGCGCGTTCGGTCGTTGCTTTTGAAGTTGAAGTGTATAAGGCGAACGAAAATGCACCCATAGCTCGAAAAGCGTTTCAATTTGAACAGGTCAATATATCGGCTAATGCATTGGGGGCGGTCAATAGCTTTGCCGACTTGACTGAGGTAGCCGTGAGTGAAATGAGCGCTTGGTTTAATTCTTTGCGTTAATCCATCCTTGGTGCCAAACCTTCCGGCATCTGCACAGGTAAAGTCGAAATAGGAAGTGCGTTAGTCGATGTCAAAGCGTTTCTTTGTGGATAATCAGTCATTTCACCTAATCTTAGTCAAATAACACAGTTATTTAATTCATGAATGAGTGTCAATTACTCCCTTTATACTCAAAAACTAGCTAACTTTATGAAGGTATGGGGTGTGGCTAGCGAGGATGTCGGCAGCAGGGCAGATTTTTGCTCCATGCAAAATCTGCATTCACGCCATCCCTGGCGCTCGATTGCTGCCGTCAAGCCCCCATGGATGGGTTTACCCAGCACCTAAATTCCATAGTCCATTGGCTATGGTTAACTATCTGGGATAATTTAGGTGCTGGGTGAACGGCGGTCCTCGATAGACGCACCCCATGCCTTTTATTCTTAGACGGTTTTCGATCAAAAGGGAGTAGTTGCTGAACGCGACTGATCACGCGATTTCATTCATGTTCAGGGGGCTTGTCTGAAACCCAAACTAATTATACGGTGCAAAATAGAGGCCAAGGTTAGCGGCCAATTGTCGCGCGGCAAAATGCCACATTTTCCTGGTCGCCTTTAGTGGATACACTTTACTTCGACTCTTGTATGCACTCTTCACGAGACTAGAGTTGAATCCTTCCTCTTTAATGCGGCCTCCCGGCCGCATCTTTTTTTCGACATCCCAGTTTTAAAAAAGGTAAGTTATGTCAATTTTCAAAAACCCCGATTTTTTCGATTTCAAACCGCTAGACCTCGAACATAAAGTGTTTTTGCCGACGCGGGAGCTTTACAGTAGTCTGAGCCTGCAAGTAAGCGAGCTGTATCGACAAATTAAAACGGTCTTGCTCGATTGGCACGCTGAAGTGGCCGTTACCGCGAAGCAAATTTATGCGCATCCGGTCGAGACGGGCTCGCAATGGTATGCTCAAGCTGTTGATTACGGTGCGCAGATGTATGCTCAGGTTAACGAGGTTTATTTTCCGAAAGTCGAGTCTATGTATGAACAGACAGTAGTCGATGCGACACAATTGGGTCTGCAAGCCGGCGAATTTTGGCAAGCGTTTTACGATCACCCTCAAGCAACGGTCGCGGCATTGATCGAACCGGTGACAAATTATACGAATCAAGCAGTTGACGTTGCGGAAGTCTATTTTGTGAGCGTTTATTCAGCGATTGTGGACTTGTTCGATTTAATGCTTGAGCAACCGACTGAAACCCTGGAAGCCATATATCAAAATGCGTTAGCGGGACTGTTGGACATTTATTTTCAAATGATTTCATCGTTATTGGCGATACTGTGAAAGTATGCGAACCGAAGCGGGTGCGGTTGCTCGATCGACAGGCGTCGGCGGCAGGAGCCGCCGTCGAGCCTACATGGACGTATTCACCCAGCACCTAAATTCCATAGCCCATTGGCTATGTTTAATATTATGGCTAATTTAGGTGCTGGATGAATTCCATAGCTCATTGGCTATGGTTAACTATCTTGGATAATTTAGGTGCTGGGTTCACGGCGTCCTGTCGGGCGAGTGACCGCACCCAGCCCCGGCCCCCGCACTTTCATTTGCCGGGGCGATGGCTAGGCCTTCATGAACGTTACTGTAAAAGTATCGCCTATGCGATCAGTTTTCTTGATGGTCGCCGACTGGAGCCGCAAATGCATCGGCAACCAATTCATCGATATTGTCACCGGTCAAAGACTCCAGAAAAGCAGTCAAATCGTCTATTTCAGCATTGTTTAAATTCAAAGGATTGATTAGCGGGTCTAAGTTGTCATTGCTAATGCCGCCCTGGTTATAGAACTCGACGACTTCCTTTAGTGTCGAAATCGAACCGTTGTGCATGTATGGTGCGGTCAGCGCAACATTACGCAATGATGGGGTTTTATAACGCCAACGGTCGTTTGGGTTTTGCGTAACTTCATAGCGACCGAGATCATTGCTTTTGGTTTCCGAAACCGAATCGATCAATTGCGAATCGATATCGACAAAGACGCCGGGAGCGAGCTGGACACGTTGTGTCTTAACCGTACTATGCATTGCTTCGCGATAGCCGATACCGGTGTTATGAAACGCATTATCGGTAAAGATCGCATAATCCTTGTCGACGATGTGGCAAGCCGAACATTGAGCCTTACCGCTAAAAAGTTTGAATCCGCGTTGAGCGGATGCGCTCAATGCCTGTTTTTCATTTCCGTAATACCATCGGTCGAACGCTGAGTTGCCGGAGTTCAGCGTGCGTTCGTAACTTGCGATCGCCATGCCGATTGTTTCGATTGTCGGCCCTTTGCCGAAAGCCTTGTTGAAAAGAGCCTTGTATTCGCTATCGTTATGCAATTTCTCGATTACGCTGCCGATCGAAGGATTGGCCATTTCATTGTGCGCCAATAATGGCCCCCAAACTTGATGTTCGAGGCTGGTTTCGCGGCCGTCGTGAAACAGTTTTGTGTAATAGGCGACATTGTAAAGTGTTGGGCTGTTGCGCTTGACGGTCCGGCCTTCGATTCCGACCGCGGTTTTCATCTCATTGCTGGTAAAGCCTTGCTCAGGAATATGGCACATTGCACACGAAAAAGTATTGTTCAGCGACAGCCGGCGATCGTAGAAAAGTTTCCGCCCCAATTGTACTTTTTCAGGTGTGATCGGGTTGTTTGCCGGAACCGGTACGGGCGGCAGGCCTTTTGGCGGATGGTAGACCGTTTTCATCAAATCGGCAGCTTGACCGGTCCGGTCGGCCAGTGCGATGCTATCCGTCCTGTAATCGTCGCTTTCGTAATTCGATTTATCGTCGCCGGGTCGAAAGCGTTTGGAGACTTGTTTCGACTTTTTACCAGTGGCGACGGCTACCGGTTGCAGTAAGGTCATCACATCGTTGATCAAAGTGTCGGTATGCAAGAACGAAACGCTGTAGATGTTGCGGATTTTTTTGTTTCGGTCGATCAAATAGACGCGCAAAATATGCGAAAAAGTGCCGGTGAAACGTCCGTTTTCGTCGTAGACTTTCTGGATGCTTTGCCGATAATTATCGAGAATCGGCCGCAACTCGGCTTCCGAAGCCGTCGTTAGGAAGCGCCACTCGATGTTTTCATCCTGCAGGTGATCGCCATACTGTTTCATTTTCTCGGGCGTGTCTTGTTCGGGGTTGAAGCTTAACGTCAACAAACGCAGTTGTCGGCTCAATTCGGGGGACTTTTTAAGCCGGTTTTTGATTTTATGAAACACCCCGGTTGCTAAAGGGCAGCCGTTGACGTCGCTGCACGTCGAATAAATAAAACTGAGTAGCACGATCTTATCGCCCATCAGTTGATGCAAGTTAACAGCTTGGCCTTGTTCGTCGAGAACTTTACCGTCTGCGGCTTTTCCGAGCGCCGGTAACAGATAGCTGCCGACGGCCGGGAGTTCGTATTGCAGCGCGCCGTAACCGGGCGCAAGCGTTTCGTTGTCGGCCTTGACCGAAAAGACCGCTACGCTCGACAGCAAAATGACGATGGTAAACAAATGTTTCATGGCGTCGCTCCGGCGAATCGATGGGAACAGAGAGCGGCCGAAGCCGCTCATTGAGGTTATTGATATTTCGTAAGCAGGTTGGGCTGCTGGCTGTTGCTGCTATAAAGAGAATATGCACCGAACCGCATTTGATGCGCGCGGCCTAACTTTTCTTTGATGAAATCGATCGAGAACTGTTCTTTAAGTTGTTTTCCATTCCAATGATAAAGCTTGAAGAACTGCTCGTTATCGTCACCCTTTTTATCCCAGTTGGCCAATAGAGAAGTCGTATAATAAAGACGTTTACCGTCCCAACTTGACGACACCATATTGACTTGGGAGCCGATTTTTTGTTCGTAAACTTGTTTCGGGTTGAATGGATCGCTAATGTCGAAACCTCGAGTCTTCCCGTCCATAAAGGTATTGACCCATAATGTTTTGTCGTCGCTCGAAATAGAGATATCGACCGGCAAAGGTATTTTAGAAGGATCGCCAATATCGGCTACAGCTTTCGCTTGCCATTCGCCTGCTTGGTCTTCATAAATCAACCAGATCTTCGATGTTAGTGCTGTGCTGGTAAAGCAGTAGTTATTATTGGCTCCCCATGCGCAACGAAGTTCCAACGGCGCGCCGGGAACGTCGAAGACTTTCTTCGGTTTGCGCGCATGCAGGTCCCATTGCACGACGGTATTGCCGAAGCGTTTCATCGCCTCGGGATCATTCAGCATTTTACCGAAATCCATCATGTAATTAGACCAACCGGTGAAAGACGACGTTAGCATCAAGTTGCGCCTTGGCAGTACGCGGACATCGTAACCGTAACCATCGGCGTAGTTTCCGGTTTTGATAGCACCGCGTAAGTCGCTGTCGGTTGGGTGCCAGTGCGTGGCGATATATTCCCCTTCGTTGGTGTATTCGACTAGAGCGGTTCTGCCGCCATGATCTTTGTTATTAGAGAGTCCGGTGATCAGCATGCGACCGGGCAAGGCGTAGGTCGTATGCGGGCCGACTACGCCACCGCTTTTCGCGACGAAATCGCTGATGACCTTCGTCAATTTGGGCTTAGCCGGGTCGCTATGAACGTCGAAAATAAAAACCTTATTGGTATCGAGGCCGCCAGCCCA
Source organism: Methylotuvimicrobium sp. KM1 (assembly GCF_044788715.1). NCBI lineage: Bacteria > Pseudomonadati > Pseudomonadota > Gammaproteobacteria > Methylococcales > Methylococcaceae > Methylotuvimicrobium > Methylotuvimicrobium sp. KM1. Next base: position 169,196 of record NZ_CP173170.1, read on the forward strand.
CAAATATTGCCGATCATCGGTAAAGCCGGAATGATGCGCCTCATTCCGTCCGCCGACCGACAGCGAGTTGACGACTTTTCCATAGTTCTTGGACTTAGGATTGACATCGACTGTGACAAGCTTATCCTGCTCATCTCCGACACCTTCCATGCCGAGCGTCCAGATATAAACAAAGTCCTCCTGTCCGACAATCTTGGCCATATAGGGGGACATACAGGTTTCGTCAGCTAGTGCAGGATGTATGCTAAGGCTGCTGATCATGATTGTAGAAGCGGCAAACAAGGCGGATTGAGTTAGTTTGCCAAGAAGGTTACGGTTCTTGCTTTGTGATTTCATGGTATGCACTCTCTTGTAATTATCTGAGTAATAGTGAGTTTTCGTGAGTCGGACTGATGACCTCCTTTGGCTGATAGTGTTTCTGGGGTGATAAAGTGCTTATGTTTCGGCAGTGGTCGGATCAATAATCGTCTTGATTTGGCTGATACGATTAGCAGGGAATGATCCTTGTTGAGCGTGTTCCCGAATAGCCGTTTCGTCCGGTGCGATATAAACACAATAGACTTTATCATCGGTTACATAGCTCTCAATCCATTGAATTTTAGGTCCCATATTCTGAAGAATGGAGCATGACTTTTGAGCGATACCATGAAGGTCTTCGCTTGTCAATGATCCGGCATTGGGGATTTCTCGTTCGATAATGAATTTTGGCATGTTTTTCTCCAATTAAAAAATGACTGGTCGTCTCAAATGAGATTGAAAAAATTAGGCTTTGAAATAGCCCTCCAACAAGCTCCGGCAACATTGTTTTAAGGGTTCCGAGGATTGTTCGATTTTCATTCGAAGTAACGCGCCTTGCCAAGTGTTTAGTAATAAATCGGCCATTTCCTCTGCCGTCAGATCGGATCGAACGGTTCCTTGTTGTTGTGCTTGTGCAAGTGCAGAGCGCATAATGTTGCGATAACGAGTTACCGCGGATTGCAATGCCTTTTGGCATATTTCGCTGGTGTCGCCGATTTCACCCATGAGGTTGCCGAGCAGGCAGCCGCCTTTGAAGTTTTGTTTTTCGGTTTCGGCAATCAAATCGCGGTAATAGCGTTTTAACGCAGATAGGGCGTCGCCATTCGAATGTTCCAAATATGAGTCAAGCTGTTTAATAAATGGTTCAATGTAGTGCTGAATGACCTCCGCGCCGAAATTTTCTTTACTGCCGAAATAGTTGTAAAAAGACCCTTTTGGTATTTTTACGGCATCCAAAATTTCTTTAAGTCCGGTACCATGATAACCCTGCTCCATCAATAGCTTGACGCCTTGATTGAGTAGATTATCTCGGTTGATTTGTTTTTGCGATATTTCGATCATGGGAAAATAATACGACCGGTTGTCTTAACTGTCAATAATAAAAATCAATCATTAATTTTGGGATTTATCAGAGGTCTTGCTAATATTTTGCCGGGTACAGGCGAAGGACAGAAAATATACCTTTCGCGCAGCCCAATTTTCGGTTTTTTAACCCCTCTCCCATTTTGGTAGAGGGTGCATGATGGCGAAATTTGAAGCGCGAAAGGCATGCTTCGTCATGAATATTTCAATTCAAAACAATAGGAAAATTGTAAATGAGCGAACAGGAGTCAAATGGAGGGTCTGGCAACATAGAGCAGGAAGGAAAGAGTATGCATCCATTAATCAAGTTGGGCATACTCTCGGTCGGCTCTAAGGTTGGAGCGGAGATCATTCTCAAGCTTGCTAAGCACCCTGTGTTGTTGATGGCGATGGGTATCGGTAGCGGGCTATATATTAACAAGCACCGCAAAGATATTCTCGAAGCCGCACAGCAGCTAAAAGATCAGGGATTGGCGATCGTTAAGAAAAAAGATTGATGCCTCAGTGGTGTCGGATTAAGTGTATTGCCGGGTTCCGAACAAGGATGTGCCGACTCTGACCATTGTGGATCCTTCGGCAATCGCCGCGCTTAAGTCGTCACTCATCCCGAATGAAAACGTATCGAGATTAGGATGCTTGAGTTCGGAAACCGCTTCATAGAGCAATCGGTAGGGCTCTCGTTGCAAAGAAAAGTCACTTTGCGGTGCAGGTACCGCCATAACCCCTCTTAGGCGGAGACTCGGAAGGGCTTTAACTGCGTCGACCAATTCCGGAAGATCATTCAGAGCAATGCCTGATTTGCTGCTTTCATGGCTGATGTTGACTTGCAAACAAATATTCAATGCCGGTAAATGGACGGGGCGTTGTTCACTGAGCCGCTGGGCAATTTTGAACCGGTCTACGCTATGAACCCAGGCAAAATGGCGGGCGATGAGCTTGGTCTTATTGGATTGAATCGGGCCGATGAAATGCCAGGTGATATTGTAAGCCCCGAGCTCTTGTTGCTTGGCCCGCGCTTCTTGAGCATAGCTTTCCGCGAAATGGCGTTGGCCGGAAAGATAGGCGAGGATAATGTCCGAAGAAGGTTTAGTTTTACTGACGGCAAGTAAGCGAACGCTTCCCGGTAAGCGTTCGAAGTCGATCTCGGCTTGTCTGATTTGGGTTCGAACGGATGCGATTTGTTGAGCAATTGCGAACATAAGCACAATTTAGATGATAAAAAACCGCTATTAAACAGCAGCCCTTTCAAAAAGCAAAGACTTAGGCTAAGGTTATTTAGGATTTCGCGAAAAATAACTTCCTGGAGTTATGAGCTTTGCCGAGGGTTCGGTAACTCGCCTGGCAGGACGCCGTGAATGCAGATTTTGCATTACGCCATGGATGGCGTGTATTAGGGCAATGCAGGAGCAATTGCCGAGGAGCAAACATCTGCCTGCCGCCGACACCTGTCAATCGAGCAACCGATCCCTCTTTAAAAATAGGGAAGTTGTTTATAACCAAATCCTTAGTATTTCTATTTTTATTAGCCGCTTGAGAATCGTATGGATATTGCTGAATTATTGACTTTTTCCGTTAAAAATAATGCATCGGATTTACATTTATCGGCCGGTTTGCCGCCGATGATTCGGGTGGACGGCGATATCCGGCGTATCAATATTCCTGCCTTAGAGCATAAAGAAGTTCATGCCTTGATTTACGACATCATGAACGATAAACAGCGCCGCGATTATGAAGAATTTCTTGAAACCGACTTTTCTTTTGCATTGCCGGGTGTTGCAAGGTTTCGTGTCAATGCATTCAATCAGGATCGAGGTGCGGGGGCGGTTTTTAGAACGATTCCTTCGAAGGTGTTGAGTTTAGAAGATCTTAATGCGCCAAAGTTTTTTGAAGAAGTTACGCGCAAACCGAGAGGTTTAATTCTGGTAACAGGACCTACCGGATCGGGAAAGTCAACGACGCTGGCGGCGATGGTCAACCATATCAACACCAATGATTATGCACATATTTTAACCGTTGAAGACCCGATCGAGTTCGTCCATGAAAGCCAAAAATGCTTGATCAACCAACGAGAAGTCCATCGCGATACATTAGGTTTCAACGAGGCCTTGCGATCCGCGTTGCGGGAAGACCCCGATGTGATTCTAGTGGGCGAAATGCGCGACTTGGAAACGATACGATTGGCGCTGACCGCGGCCGAAACCGGTCACTTGGTTTTCGGCACGTTGCACACCACGTCGGCCGCGAAAACGATCGACCGTATTATCGATGTGTTTCCGGCGGCTGAAAAAGACATGATCCGCTCGATGTTGTCGGAATCGTTGCAAGCGGTCATCTCGCAAACCTTACTGAAAAAAGTCGGTGGAGGACGTATCGCGGCCCATGAAATCATGGTCGGGACTGCAGCCATTAGAAACTTGATTCGCGAAGCAAAAGTCGCGCAAATGTATTCGGCGATTCAAACCGGGCGCAAGGAAGGCATGCAGACCTTGGATCAAAATTTGAAAGAATTGGTTGAAAAAGGCTTAGTGGCTTCAAAAGTCGCCATGTTGAAAGCGGTTAACAAAGATATGTTCAGGTAGAGAGGGGGCGATATGGATGAATTTAAGCGACTACTTGAGTTAATGGTTCAGCAAAAGGCCTCCGATTTATTCATCACAGCGGGGCGCCCGCCCACGATAAAAGTCGACGGTAAGTTGATCGAAGTATCCAAAACGATGCTAAACAACGATCAATCTCGAGCCATTGTCATGAGTGTGATGACGCAACGGCAAAAAGACGAATTCGATAATACCAAAGAGTGTCAGTTTGCGATTGCTTTTCCTAAGCTCGGTAGATTCCGGGTGAGTGCGTTTACCCAGCGAGATGCTGCGGGAATGGTGTTGAGGCGCATCGAGACTCATATTCCCGATGCCGAAGATCTTCATTTGCCGCCGGTTTTAAAAGATTTGGTCATGAATAAGCGAGGACTGGTGTTGTTCGTCGGCGGGACGGGAACCGGTAAGTCGACTTCATTGGCGTCGTTGATCAAATACCGAAACCAAAATAGCAGCGGACATATTATTACCATTGAAGATCCGCTCGAGTTTTTGCATCCGCATTTGGGTTGCATTGTCACGCAGCGCGAAGTCGGCATGGATACCGAATCCTATGAAGTCGCACTTAAGAATACCTTGCGCCAAGCGCCTGATGTTATCCTGATCGGTGAGGTTAGAACCCGTGAAACGATGCAAAATGCGATTACGTTCGCCGAAACCGGGCATTTGTGTATAACGACCTTGCATGCGAACAATGCCAATCAGGCATTGGATCGGATTTTGCATTTTTTCCCGGACGAAATGCATAATCAATTATTTATGGATTTGTCGCTGAATTTGCGAGGCATTGTCGCGCAGCAGTTGATTGCCCGTGCCGATGGCAAAGGGCGCTATCCCGCAGTTGAAATTTTGTTGAACACACCCTTGGTTTCCGATTTGATTCGTAAAGGCGAAGTTCACAAACTGAAGGAGTTAATGAAGAATTCGCGGGAACATGGTATGCAGACATTCGATCAAGCGCTTTACGATCTCTATACAGCCGGAAAAATTAGTTATGAAGATGCCTTAAACTCTGCGGACTCAAGAAATGAAGTGCGCTTGATGATTAAACTGGGTGCCGAAGACTTAGGGACTTTAGTCAATGAAAATATGCATCTAAAAGAAGACGAAGATGAGCATACTCGTTTCTAATTCAATCATTTTTTGCGTGCTTCGCTAATCGTTTCATAAGCCTTGGTTATTTGTTGCGTTTTTTCCTTGGCCAAGATCATCATTTCTTCGGGCAGGCCTTTCGCAACCAGTTTATCGGGGTGATGCCGGCTGATGAGGCGGCGATAAGCTTTTTTAATATCGCTATCGCTAGCATTGGGGCGGACGCCGAGGACCTCGTAGGCGGTAGCTAAATTATCCTCTTTTTTAGTCGTTTGATATTGCTGTCGATGTTGACTGCCATAGAGCCGGTATTGCGCCAGAATTTGTAATTTGATGCGCTCGTAATCAAACCGCGAAAGACCGAGTATTCCGCAGATCTTAATCAACAGTTTATCCTTGACCTCGCTCAAATGGCCGTCGGCCATCGCGGCTTGAAGTTGAATTTCTAAAAACATGCGAATCAAATCGCCTCGCCGGCGGCACTCGTGACGAAATTGACGAAGCGCGTCATCAAGAGGAAAGTCTTTGTTTTTGCCTTGTTGAAAGAGTTTAATCGCGGTTGAGCGTAAGTCGGCCGATAAGCCCATTTCGTCCATTACACGTTTAGCCAGATCGATTTCCGCCTGAGAAACGCGTCCGTCCGCTTTGGCGATGTGGCCCATTACCGAAAATGTCGCGGTAAAAAAAGCGGTTTGTATGCGGTGCTTATCGCCGGGGCTCAATCGCTCGTCGAAATCGAATGTCTCCAAGCCGGAATCGAAGTGATGGCCGACCGATGCCCCTAGTATAGCCCCAAGCGGACCGCCCAAAAGAAATCCGAAGGCGCCGCCCAAGAATTTTCCCAACCAACTCATTGCCAGTCATCCCGTTATTCAAAAATAAATGCTATTGTATGCGATTTGATATTAACTTCTTATAACGAGGCATTATGAACGCTCCGGCTGTTCTTTACGAATCATCTTTGTCGCAATTGACGTTGCGAGCTCGCGGAAAAGTCCGTGATATTTACGACATAGACGATGAACATATGTTGATCGTCACGACCGATCGCCTATCGGCTTTCGATGTGATATTACCGGATCCGATTCCGCAAAAAGGGCGTGTTTTGACATCTGTTTCGAGTTTTTGGTTTAGTAAATTGAAACACATTTTGCCTAATCATTTAGCCGGCGTTTCTTTGGCCGAAGTGCTTACCGATCCGCAAGAACTCACGCAGCTAGAAGGAAGGGCGGTCGTGGTCAGAAAATTGAAACCGCTACCGGTCGAAGCGATTGTACGCGGATATATCATTGGTTCGGGTTGGAAAGATTATCAGCAAACCGGTCATATTTGCGGCATTCGTCTTCCCGAAGGTTTACAGCAGGCACAGCAATTGCCTGAGCCGATCTATACACCGTCCAGCAAAGCGGCTGTCGGCGATCATGATGAAAATATAACGTTTGCGAAAACGGTTGATTTGATGGGGCAAGAACTCGCCGAAAAAGTGCGTGAGGCCAGTTTGGCCCTCTATCAAGAAGCGGCGAATTATGCCAAGGAAAGAGGCATTATTATTGCCGATACCAAATTCGAATTCGGCACCGATGACGCCGGCGTCTTATATTTGATCGATGAAGCGCTAACACCCGATTCGTCTCGCTTTTGGCCCGCCGATCAATACCAAGTCGGCATGAGCCCACCCAGTTTCGATAAGCAGTATGTGCGCGATTATTTAGAAACTTTGGACTGGAATAAAAAGCCGCCGGCGCCCTCATTGCCCGAGGAAGTGATTCGTAGGACGACCGAAAAATACCTGGAGGCGGAGGCTAAATTAATCGGTTCAAGAAATTAGTACGCTGCCTTCCGCTCAATTCTGCGAGAATCATTGTAGTAACGCTCGTGAAGGCTTGGCATAACCCCGGCAAATGAAAGTTCTGGTGGTGGAGGGTGCGGTCACTCGCCCGGCAGGACGCCGTGAACCCAGCACCTAAATTAGCCATAATATTAAACATACCAATGGGCTATGGAATTTAGGTGCTGGGTGAATACGTCCATGTAGGCTCGACGGCGGCTATCTGAACGCCAGGGATGGCGTGAATGCAGATTTTGCAGGAGCAAAAATCTGCCCTGCCGCCGACGCCTGTCGATCGAGCAACCGCACCCTCTCCGGAACCGGCATTGTGTTGCATATCGAAAAATTAGATAAAGAACCTAAATCTACGAACTTTCACAGTAAACCATGCTCGGCAAACGAGTAGGGTAAGCCGTCGCCGATGATAAAATGATCGAGAACCCGAATGTCGAATAAAGCCAAGGCTTGCTTGAGTTTGTCGGTTATGTGGCGGTCGGCTTGACTGGGTTCACTGATTCCGGAGGGATGATTGTGTGCGAAGATAACGGCGGCGGCGTTGTGTTGTAAAGCGGCTTTGGCTACCTCTCTCGGATATACCGAGGCGCTGTCTATCGTGCCGCGGAACAATTCTTCGAGCTTTAAAACACGATGTTGGTTATCGAGAAACAAGCAAGCGAATACTTCATAACTGTACCCTCTTAATTGCGCGCTGAGATAAGCTCGGGTAATGTCGGGGCTGGTCAAGGCATCGCCGCGTTGTAGAATTTCACAAAAATGCCTTCTAGCCATTTCTAAAACGGCTTGCATCTGCGCGTATTTAGCGGGGCCCAAGCCGACACTTTGACAAAAGCGTTGCAGGTCGGCATCGAGCAGCGCTTTTAAAGAACCGAAGTCGTTCAGTAAGTCTCTGGCTAAATCGACAGCCGATTTTCCAGGCGTCCCGGTGCGCAGAAATATTGCGAGCAATTCCGCGTCGGTAAGCGCGTTTGAGCCTTTTTGTAATAATTTTTCCCGGGGTCGCTCATCCGCCGGCCAATCTTTGATTGCCATTGATTACCCAAGTTAGGTCAAAAATATCAAGCGTAGAAGAAATTTACTATACTTGCCATAATTATACTTCGCGCGGTCACATTTGCGTTCTTCTGACGCGCTATTTTGTCCGGTAGCTGTGTTGCGAAAACAGTTACATAGCTTGCTATGCGCCTGTTTTCGCGCCTTGCTACCGAACAAAATAGCATTGCCATAAAAGCCGCAAATGTGACCGCGCGAAGTATATCCAATTTAATTTTTTAACGGTACAGCTATTAATATTAAGAACATGCGTAAAATAACTTCTACAAGCATTAAGCATTGTGGTGGTTCGGTGACTCGCTTGAAAGGATGCCGTGAATACGTCCGTGTAGGCTTGATGGCGGTTATTCCTGTCGCCGACCCCCGTCAATCGAGCTATGGCCTACCTTTCCAACAGTTGTCGAAGTTATTTCATGCTCGTTCCTAAGCGGATATTAATGGCGGTTTGCGGCGGAATCGCGGCCTATAAGTCTGCAGAACTCATCCGTCTCTTGAGAAAACAAGGGTGCGAAGTCAGAGTAGTGATGACCCGGTCGGCGGTGGCCTTTATTACGCCGTTGACTTTGCAAGCCCTATCCGGAAATCCTGTGCATATTGATTTGCTGGACTGTGATCAAGAGCACGCGATGGGACACATCAGCTTGGCGCGCTGGGCCGATTGCATCGTGATTGCTCCGGCGACCGCAAATATGATCGCTAAATTGAGTCATGGTTTGGCCGACGATTTAGTCTCTACGTTGGTGTTGGCCGCCGAGTGTCCTCTTCATTTGGCGCCGGCAATGAATCGTGCCATGTGGCATAAAGCCGTTACTCAGGAAAATATTGAGCGCTTAGTCAGCCAGGGAGCGCAAATCATCGGTCCGGAAGTCGGCAGTCAAGCTTGCGGCGAAACGGGTCTCGGACGTATGTCCGAGCCGGACGCGATCATGCAGTGTTTAATGATAAATACTGCGCAAGGGGTTTTACAGAGTAAAAAGATTTTGATTACAGCCGGCCCTACACGGGAACCTCTCGACCCGGTTCGCTATATTACCAATCGCAGTTCCGGAAAAATGGCTTATGCGCTTGCCCAAGCAGCCTTGGCAATGGGGGCTGAAGTCACTCTGGTGAGTGGGCCGGTCGCATTATCAGTACCCGATGGTGCTTGCTTGATAAGGGTTGAAACCGCCGCGCAAATGCATGAAGCGGTCATGGCGTGTGTTCAATCAACCGATATTTTTATCGCGGCGGCGGCAGTCGCCGATTATAGTCCGGTTAGTGTTAATGAAAAGAAAATAAAAAAACAAAATGACGAGGTCGTCATTTTATTACGTAAAACTCGTGATATTTTAGCCGATGTTTCGAAGTTGACGCATAACAGGCCCTATACGGTTGGTTTTGCCGCCGAAACGCACGATTTGGAGCGATATGCTCAAGACAAGTTAATTCGAAAGAATTTGGATATGGTTGCGGCCAACTGGGTTGGTAAAGATAAGGGCGGATTTGAAAGCGATCTGAATGCCCTGTCGGTCTATTGGCAGGGTGGCGGCGTAGATTTGGCCATGACCGATAAAAATCAACTCGCGCGGCAGTTAATGAGCTTAATCGCAGAGAAAATGAATGAAAAAAATACAATTAAAAATTCTGGATGAACGATTGGGTAAGGATATTCCTCTGCCTGAATACGCCACCACCGGTTCGGCCGGTTTGGATTTGAGGGCCTGTTTGAGCGAATCGGTCGAATTGAAGCCCGGTGACAGCATCTTGATCCCCACGGGCATTGCGATTCATATTGCTGATAATACTATGGCGGCAGTCATCCTGCCTCGCTCGGGATTAGGACATAAACATGGAATCGTTTTGGGTAATCTCTTGGGATTGATCGATTCGGATTATCAGGGACAGATTTTCGTGTCCTGTTGGAATCGTGGGCAGACCGCATTTACCGTTAATGCCGGCGAAAGAATCGCACAAATGATTTTCGTGCCTGTCGTACAGGCCCAATTCGAGTTGGTCGACGCGTTTGATGAAAGTGCTCGAGGCGAAGGCGGTTTCGGACATACCGGGCGACATTAAATTGATAGGGGACGTTTGATGGAGCGTATATTCTTACCGCTGTCGATTATTGCGGTATTTTTGGTGCTATTGACTGGAGCAGGCATTTATTGGGCTAATAACTCCAGCATCAAGGAAGCTAAGCATGATTCAGCGATGGCCCTGGCCGCAGGCACTGCTTTAGGTATTTCAAAACAAATCGAGCAATTGGCTGGCTCAATTGACAAAATGGCTCGAGATCTGACTGTAATAGAGGCAGTGGAAAACAGAGACAGGGACCGGATTAGATCGTTAGAAGCGCAATTGGAAAAATATTTGCCGGGAGCATTAAAGATCAGATTATTGCTGCCTGGCATAAACGATCTGGATACCGAGCATATTCCGCACATGGGCTTTGCCGATTTGGACATGGTTAAGGAAACCTTTAGCGGGAAACCTCAGCCGTTGATTCAAGGGGAGGGCGCTAACCGGCATCTTGCGATAACAGCCAGAGTTGAAAAAGGCGGCCGTGTGGCAGGTGTTATATTGGCTAGTTTGAGTTATGACTTTATTAATAACAGCATTAAGCCGAGCTCTATCAGCAATCAATTGATTCAACTGAGGCAGGGTGACTTCGAGTTGGCAGCGGTTGGAAACCGAGCGCTTATCGGCGATGCTGCTAGCGTGCAAGTGCCTGTTGCTCACACGGCATGGCAAGTTCATGTTTGGTATCAGATAGAGGGGAGCTCTTCGGATATAGGGGTGATTGCGGCAATTATGTCAATAGCGGTGCTGTTGGTTTGTCTTGCGTTTTTTGTCGGTTATCGAAAAAGTGCCAATATTTTAAGCCACGACCAAAGTATTGTTTTAAAAGCCGTCAAAGATCTAATGACCGGAAATGCGTATGGTAATTATCCGGTCAATTTGAGTGAAATGAGTGTCATTATTTCCACGTTGGTTCAATTCAAACGAGTATTGGATCATCAAGGGGACGATGTCGTCGCGCTTAATGATGAAAGCGAAGCTGATTTTGACGGATTTTTTGAAGAATCCGATTTTGCGATTGAAGAAATTGTTGAAAACGCCAAAGCAGACGAAGCCGAAACCAGTCCGGTCTCAATGCCGGATGTCGATTGGGATATGCCGTTACCAGAAGCGAAACCAACTCAGGTTCCCGAGCAAACAAAATCATCTCCTTTATCAAACGAAACGGCACCGTTGCTCGGGGGGAGCGGTGAAGTATTTAGAGCCTATGATATACGAGGCGTGGTCGGCAAAACACTGACAACCGAACTGGCTTATGATATTGGTCGCGCATTTGGTACGGAAGTGAGAAAGGCGGATTGTAAAATTGTCGTGGTCGGACGTGATGGGCGCCATTCCAGCCCTGAATTGGCGGATGCCGTGATCAATGGCATTGTGTCGACCGGACGGGATATACTCGATTTGGGCATGGTGCCGACACCTATCCTGTATTTCGTTACGCAACATACCGAAGGGCGGACCGGGTTGATGATTACCGGGAGTCATAACCCGGCAGAATACAACGGCATGAAAATGGTGATTAAAGGTGAAACCTTGGCTGGACAGCGTGTTGCGATGCTTAAAAACATCATCGATAAACAGCACTATGCCGTTGAGGTGGGCGGGACAGTCGATCAGAACAGCATGTTTGTAAATGAATACATCGGTATTGTCGCCGAAGATGTACATTTGGTTAGGCCGATGAAAATCGTATTGGATTGCGGAAACGGTGTGGCCGGTGATATTGCACCGATACTTTTTAAGACGCTGGGTTGCGAAGTCGTCGAATTGTTTTGCGATGTCGATGGTAGTTTTCCCAATCACCATCCGGACCCGAGCGTCCCGGAAAATTTGGAAGACTTAATTGCTGCGGTACAACATTATGAGGCGGACATCGGCATCGCTTTCGACGGTGATGGCGACCGTCTTGGGGTGGTCGATTCAAACGGCAAAATTATATGGCCGGACCGGCTGATGATGCTGTTTGCCAAGGATGTCTTGGCAAGAAAGCCCGGTGCGCAGATTGTTTACGATGTCAAATGCTCTAGGCATTTGGCCGAGCAGATCGCCAAATACGGCGGCCGCGCCTTAATGTGGAAAACCGGTCACTCTTATATGAAGGCAAAAGTTAAAGAAACCGGGGCTAAATTAGCTGGAGAGATGAGCGGGCATATCTTTTTTAATGATCGATGGTATGGGTTTGATGACGCGTTGTATTCAGCGGCGCGTCTAATTGAGATTTTGTCATCGGATGCCAGAACTAGTGCCGAAATTTTTGCCGAGTTTCCGGAAAGCCTCAATACACCGGAATTGCTTGTCTCAATGAAAGAGGGCGAAAATTTTGATTTTATTGAAAAGTTATTTGCCAAAGCCGATTTCAAAGATGGAAAAATTACCAACATCGATGGATTACGGGTCGATTTTTCCGATGGTTGGGGGCTAGTTAGAGCCTCGAATACCACACCGTCATTAGTGGTCCGCTTCGAAGCCGATAGCGAGCAAGCGATGCGCCGAATTCAAGAAGAGTTCAGGACATTGATGACGAATATCGAGCCAAAGCTAGTTTTACCTTTTTAATCTACGGATAAAGAATATATGAAAAATAAAGCCGCGCATCAGATTGCGCATGTACTGATCGAAGCCTTACCCTATATTCGCCGTTTTAAAGATAAAACGGTCGTCGTCAAATACGGCGGCAATGCGATGATCGATGAATCGCTAAAAAACAGTTTTGCTCAAGATATCGTCATGATGAAGCTGGTCGGCTTAAACCCCATCGTCGTGCATGGCGGCGGCCCTCAAATAGGGGACCTACTGAAGCGACTCGGAAAAACCACGGAGTTTATTGACGGCATGCGCGTGACCGACAGCGAAACGATGGATGTTGTTGAAATGGTATTGGGCGGTTTGGTGAACAAAGAGATCGTTAATCTGATAAACCGGCATGGCGGCAAAGCGGTTGGCTTGACCGGTAAGGACGGCGACTTTATTCGCGCCAATAAAATCAAAATGAAAAAAAATGCGATCGAAGTGCAAGAGCCTGAAATTATAGATTTAGGTCATGTCGGAGAGGTCAGTAGTATCGATCCGGCAGTACTGTCGATGTTGAATCACAGTGATTTTATTCCAGTGATTGCTCCGATCGGCGTCGGCGACGATGGGCATTCCTATAATATCAATGCCGATTTGGTCGCCGGTAAGGTTGCAGAAGTCTTGAAAGCCGAAAAATTGATTTTGTTGACCAATACCGCAGGCATTCTCGATAAACAACAAAATTTGTTGACCGGCCTTTCGTTAAAGGATGTTGACGACTTGATTGCGGACGGTACGATTTTCGGCGGTATGATACCGAAAACCCGCTGTGCAACCGATGCGCTGAAAGGGGGGGTGTCGAGCGTTCATATCATCGACGGGCGCGTCGAGCATGCAGTATTGTTGGAGTTGTTTACCGACCAAGGCGTAGGTACCTTATTATTCAGCCGACCGAGATAAGGCGTCGTTAATATAAGGCCTAAACGCGGACCGGATATCGCTGACCCGTTGACTCGCGCATAATTCGCGGCCTAGTGAAGAGTCCCTACAGCGAATATCGAGAAAAAGTTGATAGTCGACATCGCTAATCGCGATTTTCGATAACGATAAGCTCAAATCGGAATCTTTAGACGGCGAGCGGGTCATGATCAGCTTGTCGGTGTCGATATCCGGGCCGGTCGTTGAATGAAAAGTGACGAAAGCTCGAGCAATTTCCCACGCCTGGTTACATTGATGATCGTTCTCGCAATAAAACAGGCCTAGTTCGTTGGCTTCCTTAATACTGGGAATCTTATGTTGTTTCGGTTGCGTATCGGTTCTTGATTGAGTCAAAAATAAATAGCGCTCGACGTCGGCATCGTCTTCTTTTTTTACTTGGTTCAGCGTTTCTATTTGTCGACTGATCGCTATTTCGGTTTGTTGAATTTGCTCTTGCGTCGAGCGGATATCTTTCAATAACGACTCGGGGACGCGTTGAGCGTTTCTTTCGAATGCGGCAGCCTTTCTTTGCTGCCCGGACAGCTGGCTCTTGAGCCGGTTTAAGTTGCCTTCCGTTGCTTTGATTTGGGCTTCCATGGTACGAGTCTTATTTTTGATCGACAACAATAAATCGTCTATGTTGCGGAAAGTGCTAAGTAAGACCTTATCGTAGTTTTGTTGTTTTTGAATAATTTTTTCCTGTGCCTCACGAAGTTCGTTAAGTCTTTGCTCCAATTCCAGTTCTTCTTTAGTTTTGGCTTTTTCAATGACATCGATTACTCGGCCGCGTTGGTTTAAGGCTTCGCGGCGGTGTTTGGCATGTTCCGGAGGGACTTGGTCGGAAAAATAAGTATTGCCTTGGTCGTCAACCCAGCGATACATTTTTTTTGCATGGATCTCGGGTGCATGACAAAGAAGCAGCGTAACTGCGGCAATGCTAAGGTATTTTCGTAGTAAGGCAATCGGCATAGGCGGCTACAGCAACAGCTGATCAAAAAGAAAATAAGACGATGTTTATAATAATATGCCTGGATGGCATGGTTTTGTTCTATGCAAGGCGCAAAAAGTGCATTAAGAGAAGCTACGTAAGCATTTTGAGCGCGGTTGATAGGCAAAAAGATTAGACATACATTATTATATTTTTTCACCGGAAATCGACTAAGTATATAACGTAAGCGAATTGGATGCAGCGATGAGTCGATGTTAACAGCAATTCCCAGTTTGAGAAATTTCTCCGTGTTCAGGGTGCGGGGTATGCCTGTCGAGGAACGCCGTAAACCCATCCATGGGGGCTTGGCGGCGGCTAAGCGCCAAGGATGGCGTGTATTAGGGCACCAACAGTAGGCGCTTTGGCGATGCAGGGCAGAAAAATGCTCCTGCATTTTCTGCATTCGTTACATCCTTGTAACTCAGCAATTGCCGAGGAGCAAAAATCTTCCCCTGCCGCCGACATCCTCGCCAAACACACCCTTTTTTATTCTCAAATTGGGAATTGCTGCGTTGTTAACGATTCTTGGCGTCTCTTTCGGAAGGCTTTCCAATGAGTTCTAACGATTTCGACAGTGCCGGAAATTTTTTCGGTGCGGTTATCGAAATTCGCTTATCGCGCCCGGTTTCGCCGGATAACAGTTTGCATGCCGATTTATTAACTCCGAACTCTTTGGCGAGAAACCTGATTAAGTAGGCATTGGCTTTGCCGTCAACCGGCGGCGCCTTGATTCTCAGCTTCAGGCGCTCGCCATGTAGTCCCGACCATTCGTCCCGGCTGGATTTAGGCTGAATATGCAAGCTTAGGATTAACTGGTCATGTTGCCAACAAAACCAGCTCAACCAATCAGGCCGGCTAATTGATGCAAAGGCGGCAAAATGACCATTTTAGCCAACTGCAATAACACCAGCGCAGCCAGCGGCGATAAATCGACACCGCCGATATCGGGGATGAATTTACGGCAAGTATCGAGCAGCGGCTCGGTCAAACTATGTAATATCGACGAGGCAGCATCGAAAGCGCCGGGATTGACCCAACTTAGAATCGCCCGGGCAAATATCGCAAAAATGAAGATATTGAACAGCAACGAAACCAGTTGCGTAAACGATAAAACAATCAATGCGCCAACGCTGATCATGATACCTTTCAAAATCAAGATCGAAAAATCGGCCAGCATCTGCAAAGCCATAACCAAAACCAGCGACGACGTATCGATTTGACCTATCGGCGGAATGAAGCGGCGCATGAGTCGAAGCGGCGGATGCGTAATTTTGATCAAAAACTGCGAGATTGGATTATAGTATTCGGCATCACACCACTGCAGCAGGAAGCGCAGCATGACGGCAAGGATATATAACGAAAATACCGTATCGATCAAAAAAATGACCGGATTGGACATATAGTTCGAATCCATCATTGTTCTCCCAATTGTTTGGACATCTCGATCGAGCGGTCATGCGCGGCTTGAATGGCCTTGGCGACCAACTCTCGGAAGCCTCCTTGTTCGAAAGCTTTGATTGCTTGTTCGGTGGTGCCGCCCGGCGAAGAGACCCGTTTGCGCAATTGTTCGGGGGACTCGTTTGATTCGAGCGCGATTTTTGCGGCGCCGAGCGCGGTTTGTTGAATCAGCAAGCGGGCCGTATGTTCCGGCATGCCCATTGACAATGCAGCTTGTTCCATCGCTTCCATCAGTAAAAAGTAATAGGCCGGGCCGCTGCCGGATACCGCTGTAACCGCATCGAGTTCCGATTCTTTATCGACCCACAACGCAACGCCGACAGAGCGTAGAATATTTTCAGCCAAGTCGCGCTGTTCGTCGTCGACATTCGCATTGGCGTGTAAACCGGTTGCGCCGGTCAACACCAAGGACGGGGTATTTGGCATGCAGCGCACGACAGCGACTTCGGCGCCCAGCCAGCGGCTCAGGCTCTCTTGAGTGATGCCGGCGGCGATCGAAACGACCAACGGGCGCTTTTTCCGTATGATAGCCGCGCAATTCTCCGCGACTTCACGTAGTACCTGTGGCTTGATTGCCAGCACGACGACGTCGACTTCTTCGATGACGGCTTCATTGGCAACGGAAATATTAATATTTAAATTGTTTGCTAGGGTTTTAAGGACGTCTTGATTGACATCCGAGACCCATATTTGAGAAGGCGAGTGACCGCTGGCAATCAAGCCCGTGATAAGACTGGAGGCCATATTGCCGCCCCCGATAAATCCGATTTTTTTCGTTTTCATAATGTTGAGATAGGGTTTAAAAGGTTACGTTATTTTAACCTGATATGGGGATTGTGTCAGAAATCGCAAGGTCTTGGTAGCGCTTGTTCATATCTTACGGAGCTCAGTTCTTTCATAGATTTAAAGTGGGCATGTATCGAAGCGCTGACATGATTTTATGGTTTACGTTAAACTGCCGAAATGATACAAACCATTTATATCGAAGAAGCGATTCGTAAACACCCGCGAGTCGAACAAATATGCGCACGGTTTCCAAAAGCGCAAATAATCGGCTGCGCTCGATTCGGCGAAGTATTCAACCCGAAGGCGCAAAACTTCCGTTTGCAAAAACAGCAACCGGCACTGATTCTAGCTGAAAAGTATCAACGGTTTGTATTGGAAGCTCCTGCCGGCTACGGCATAGGTGTCGGAAAAAATTATTATTTTTCGCACATGCTCAACTGCCTGTACGATTGCCGCTATTGTTTTTTACAGGGCATGTATCAGTCGGCTCACTATATTTTGTTTGTCAATTACGAGGATTTCCAGAGTGAAATTAAGCAAATTTGCGACGAAAATTCGGATGAACCACTCTATTTTTTTTCGGGTTACGATTGCGACAGCCTGGCGTTGGAACCGGTCACCGGTTTTGTCGAAGAGTTTCTACCGGTCTTTGCCGGACTGGACAATGCCTGGTTAGAGTTGAGAACAAAAAGTACACAGGTTAGGAGTCTATTAGACCGAGAACCTTTAGCGCGTTGTATCGTCGCCTTCAGTTTATCGCCGGAAGCGATTGCGGCCAAGGTTGAGGCAGGCGCTCCGTCCGTGGCAAAACGGGTCGATGCGATGGACAAACTACAAGCAAAAGGTTGGCCGTTGGGCTTACGTTTCGATCCGTTGATCTATAACGACGATTTCCGGCGACATTACCGGCAATTGTTCGAACAGGTTTTCAAGCGCATCGATCCGGAGAGCTTGCATTCGGTTAGCTTGGGCGTCTTTCGATTGCCGGAGAGCAATTACAAAAAAATGCATAAACTGTATCCGGAAGAAAAACTTTTTGCGGGACCCTTGGTTAATCAGCAGGGCATGGTGTCTTATCGTCAGGATTTAGAACAGGAAATGATGGACTTTTGTAGCGAGCAGTTATTGAACTACATATCCGAGGATAAATTTTTTCCATGCCGTTTGTAAAAAGAACGGTTCTGGTGACCGGCGCCAGTTCCGGAATCGGACGAGCGGTGGCTAGAAAATTATTGAGCGAAGGTCATCATGTGCTTGGCGTATCGCGCGATGCCGATCGTTTTCAAACGTCGATGCCGAATTTTACGGCGGTGCAAATGGATTTGAGTCACTTGACGGGCTTGGCAGATCAAGCGACCCAGTTGAGCAAGGATTATCCTGAAATCGATGCTGCGGTTTTTTGTGCCGGTGCGGGTCGCTTCGGTTCGTTGGAAGAGTTTTCGTTTGCCGCGATTGAAGCATTGATGACGGTCAATTTTACCGGGCAGGCGTTTTTGACGCGCGCACTGTTGCCGGGATTGAAAAAACAAGCGCGGGGCGATTTGATTTTCATCGGCTCGGAAGCGGCGCTCAAGGGGAGCCGCAAAGGCGCGGTATACTGCGCGAGTAAATTCGCGGTGCGCGGATTTACTCAGGCATTGCGCGAGGAATGTTCGAAAAGCCGTGTTAGGATTGCGCTGATTAATCCAGGCATGGTCAATACGCCGTTTTTCGAGACCTTGTCCTTCGAGCCCGGCGGCGAGGCCGGACAAGTTATCGAGCCTGAAGATGTTGCCGATGCGGTGATTTATATTCTGCATTCGAATGCTAACATCGTCGTCGATGAAATTAACTTAAGCCCGCTGAATAAAGTGGTTAAATTCAAAAAATCGTGAATGATTCGTTATTCTAATAAAAAGCATTTTGACCACGAAGCACACGAAAATTACGAAAATATTTAATTAATTATGCTTCCCAAGCTATTCACACAAAGGGTAGTTCAGCATATTTTAGTAACCATTTGATTTATTTAATAATTTTTGTGGGATAATTGTCGAATGTTTAGGTTTATCCATTCGCCGATCCTCCGACCGTAAAAAACACCGCGCCTCAGTGCGAGATTAAAAATCATTCCGATTCCAAGATCATCGGTTCCATCGGTATAATCCTATATTCGGTAGTTCAACCATGAAGCACATGAAGCTCAGTAAGACTTTCAAGGGCTTGCCTAAATATTTTGAATACCCTTTCAGGTAAGCAAAAATGATTTGCCTAGGCAAAATAAGCTATTGAATTAACTTCATGATCTTCATAGGGAAATGCTTTTTTCTAGGATAATCCATTTTCGTAAATAACGTTCATGAAGGCCTGGCCATCGCTTCGGCAAATGAAAGTGCGGGCGCGTGTGGTTAAGGGTGCGGTCACTCGCCCGACAGGACGCCGTAAATACGACCATGTAGGCTCGACGGCGGCTGTCCCTGCCGCCGACGCCTGCCGGTCGAGCAACCGCACCCTCTTAAGGAATCGGTATTGTTTTGCATATCGAAAAATTAGATAAAGAGTCCAAATCTACGGACTTTCACAGTAATTAATAACAATAAACAAGGCATCAAGACTATGATTCATGACTTATTCTTGCAAGCCGCATCGCGGCCGCGCATTTGGTTTTTTCTCGGCGCCGCCGGCTGTGCGTTTTTATTGGCGATGGGCGCGTATTTTCAGTTCGTCGATGGTCTCGAGCCTTGTCCGCTGTGTATCTCTCAACGAATCGCGATTGCGGCGACCGGCGTTGTGTTCTTGATTGCGGCGATACATAATCCGACTGGAATCGGCAGCAAAGTTTATGCAGTCATCGGTGCTATTGTGGCATTGGCGGGCGCATCGATTTCGATGCGTCATATCTGGATACAAAATTTGCCGCCCGACCAAGTGCCTGAATGCGGGCCTGGCTTGGAGTATGTCTTCGAAAATTTTCCATTGACCGATACGATCAAAATGATGCTTAGCGGAACCGGAGAATGCGCCGAAATCGATTGGAGTCTGTTCGGCATCAGCATGCCGGGCTGGACGTTGGTTGCCTTTTTGATGCTGGCGGCCTGGAGTCTCGTGCAGTTTTGGCAGTGGCGGATAATTTCAGTGAGCAGTGAGCAGTGAGCGGAAAATGGTAAACGAATGGGCTTCGATTATGTGATTTTGCGGGCCGATAAGCCTGAGGCGTTGATTTAGATGGGGATAGTGTAATGAAAAAAATGATTGTATTACTCAGCTTGGTTTTTTGCGTCGCTTCGGCGACCGCCGAAACGTCGGCGATGAGGCAAGCAATCGACGGTGCGCATCGTTCGGCCGAAAACAAAGCCCGTGATGCTTACCGTCATCCCGAACAGACCTTGTCGTTTTTTGATGTCGACGAATCGATGACGGTTGTCGAAATCTGGCCGGGCTCAGGTTGGTATACCGAAATTTTGGCGCCTTATCTAAAAAATAAAGGCAAGCTCTATGCTGCGCATTTTTCAAAAGACGCAAAAGTTCCCTATTTTCAAACGACCTTACAGGCTTTTGTCGAAAAAATGCGGCAACAACCCGAGGTTTACGGCAAGGTTGAATTGACCGTCTTGCAACCGCCCGAAGCTGTCGAGATAGCGCCTGAAGGTTCGGTCGATCGCGTGCTGACCTTCCGGAACGTGCATAACTGGATCAAGGCCGGTCAAGCCGACGCGGTATTCGCTGCGATGTACAAAGCGCTGAAACCGGGGGGTGTTCTCGGTGTCGTGGAACATAGGAGCCTGCCGGGCGCCGCGATCGAAACACAAGTGCAATCGGGCTATGTCGACGAGAGCCATGTTATCGAATTGGCCGAAAAAGCCGGATTCAAACTGCTGGACCGCTCCGAAATCAATGCCAATCCAAAAGACGCTAAGGATCATCCGGCCGGCGTCTGGACTTTGCCGCCTACACTTCGTTTGAACGAGAAGGACAGAGCCAAGTATTTAACAATCGGCGAAAGCGACCGTATGACGTTGAAGTTTGTCAAGCCGTGAAATTAAAGGTTTTCAATGTTTATACACAATCCCGAAAATTAATCAACCGAGCTCTCGGCGGTATTGCGAATGCCATGCTTTATTAGCAAGCCATTGATATTTTAAGAATTAACAAGCCGATTAATGATTGGTCAAATCTAAAAAATCGAATAAAAACCGTTATTCAGGACAATTATTAACGGGATATGCACAGAGATATCCACTGATTATGTGGATATCTTTAATAAATTCTTAAATCATATTTGTTCTCATCCCCCTATCATTCCCAGGCTCTGCGTGGGAACGATAATTGCCGAAAGACTGAATAGTTACCTTAAATCACATGGCAATAACAAACGAAATGGTTCGGTGAGTGCGAAACCATTTGTACATCCTCAAAGTTGCGATTCCGGTACCGGTTTATCGTTTGTTCGATTATTTGCCGCCGCTGGATCTCGATCCGAAAACCCTAAAACCGGGTATTAGACTAACAGTACCGTTCGGCAGAGGCCAAAAAACCGCTTTCTTGATTGGACTCGATTCAAACAGCGAAGTCCTTAGCGCTAAGCTCAAGCGGATTGAGGCCGTCTTAGATGAGCGGCCTTTGTTGTCGGATCGTGACTTGAGTCTGTTGCATTGGGCCGCGCGTTATTATCATCATCCGTTGGGCGAGGTATTTAGTGCCGCTTTTCCCGTTGCTCTCAGGCAAGGTAAGCCGGCTACGATTAAAGCAGAAAAATTTTATGTATTGACCGAAAAAGGCCGCTTATTAAATCCTGAGCAACTCAGGCGCGCACCGAAACAAAAACAGTTGTTATACCAATTGCAAACGGAGCGAGACGCGGTACCGGCATCGCGCTTGAATGCGATTCTCGAAAATTGGCGACCGGCAGCCAAAGCGCTGCAAGACAAGCAGTTACTCAGGTTAGAAGGGTCCGCCGCCAACGCCAAGACTCATTTGACATTAAATTCGCAGCTGCACCCGAATCCATTGCAGCAGGAAGCCATCGAACAAGTCGTTTGTGCTTTGAGCCGCTTCGAAGTCTTTTTATTGGAAGGCGTGACCGGCAGCGGCAAGACCGAAGTCTATATGCAGGTGATCCGCTCGGTACTCGAACTTGGGCTGCAAGTGTTGGTTTTGTTGCCCGAAATTACGCTGACTCCGCAGTTAGAGCAGCGCTTCCGGCAGCGTTTTTCCGTGCCGATTACGATTTCGCACTCCAAGTTGACCGATACACAGCGTCAACAAGCCTGGCTCGGTATGCAGCGCGGCGATTATGCGATCATGCTCGGTACGCGCTCGGCATTATTCACGCCTCTGGCAAGACCGGGGTTGATCATTCTCGATGAGGAACATGATGCGTCATTCAAACAACAGGAGGGATTCCGGTTTTCGGCGCGCGATGTCGCCGTAGTGCGCGGCAAACTGCTTAATGTTCCTGTATTGTTAGGTACGGCGACGCCGTCGTTGGAAAGCGTTTATAATGTCGAGCAAGGCCGCTATCGTTTATTACATTTGACCGAAAGGGCAGGGAATGCCGCTCCGCCTAAAATGTTGCTTTTGGATATTCGCAATAAACGCATGCAGGAAGGTTTGTCCGAGCCGTTGATCGCCGAAATGCACAAGACGCTGGCTAAAAATGAGCAGGTATTATTGTTCCTTAATCGGCGAGGGTTTGCCCCAACTTTGATCTGTCACGGTTGCGGTTGGGTGGCGCGTTGCCGGCGCTGCGAAGCGAATATGGTCGTGCATTACGACGAAGCTCTGTTGCGCTGCCACCATTGCGGTAGCGAACAGCGCTTGTTGCCGCAATGTCCCGAGTGTAAAACCGGTCAATTGACACCGCTTGGCCTCGGTACCGAGCGGGTCGAAAAAGCCCTAGCGCAGCTTTTTCCGGGACGAAGCGTCATTCGCCTGGATCGTGATACCACTCAACGTAAAGGAGTGTTGGAAGACGCTCTCGATCGTATTAACCGGGGAGAGGTCGATATCGTTCTCGGTACACAGATGCTGGCGAAAGGTCATCATTTTCCGAATGTAACTCTGGTCGTGATGCTCGATGTCGACAGCGGTCTGTTCAGTATCGATTTTCATGCCTCGGAAAAACTGGCGCAAATGATTGTCCAGGTATCGGGTCGCGCTGGACGCGCGGAAAAACCCGGGCGGGTGATATTGCAGACCCGAAAACCCGACCATCCGTTGTTGACCACATTGATCAAGGAAGGTTATGGCTGCTTCGCCCGTTCCGCACTAGCCGAGCGCCAATTAGCCGAGTTGCCGCCCTACAGCTTTCAAGCGTTGTTGCGTGTCGAAGCCACAGATTCCGCTGTGCCGCTGCAATTTTTTGAGCAACTGATGCAAGCCGTCGAACCGAATCGAACGGTACGGATGTTGGGGCCGGTGCCGGCGCCAATGTCCCGACGCGCCGGCCGGTATCGCTATCAGTTGCTTCTACAAAGCCCGACTAGGCCCGAATTGCATCGATTCCTGGATAAACTGATGCCGCTTATAGCGGGACTTAAATTAACCCGAAAAGTGCGTTGGTCGCTCGATGTCGATCCGGTGGATTTGTATTAACATCGTGGGCATGTCCAAATACGGTGAAAACGACCAAACCGGGAATTGCTGCAACATAAATCTGCATTGTATAAGCGGTTAACTTTCATGGATAATATACTTCGCGCGGTCACATTTGCGGTTTTTTAACGCGCTCTTTTATCCGATAGCGGCGTTACCTACATGGATGTAGGTAAGGGGCGTTAGCAGGAGCGGAAGCTTTGCGAAAACAGTTACATAGCTTGCTATGCGCCTGTTTTCGCGCCTTGCTCTCGAATAAAATAGCATTGTCATAAAAGCCGCAAACATAACCCCGCGAAGTATATCCAGTTGTTTTTCACCTAAATTCGCGGAAGTCATGAAACAAAAATTAGAGGCCCTAATCCTGCAAGCCATTGATGTCTTGAAAAAAGACGGAATCCTGGATGGGGGCGTAAGCCCTAAATTTACGATAGAACATGCCCGTGATGCACAGCATGGCGATTTTGCGACCAACATTGCAATGATGCTGGCAAAGCCCGCCAAGTCTAACCCCAGAGCGTTGGCCGAAAAAATCGTTGCGGCATTACCGGTCGATAGCGCCGTCGCTCGGGTTGAAATCGCTGGCCCCGGTTTCATTAATTTTTTCATTGACCCGAATGCGCAATATCAAATCATCCAAAAAATTCATGACGATGGCTCGCAATTCGGCTTAAGCCGCGCCGGTGCCGGACAAAGGGTTCAAGTCGAATTCGTTTCGGCCAATCCGACCGGGCCCTTGCATGTCGGTCACGGACGCGGGGCGGCCTATGGTTCGGTGGTTGCCGATCTATTGGAAGCGGCCGGTTTTGAAGTACACCGCGAATATTATGTCAACGATGCCGGCCGTCAGATGGATATTTTAGCGACCAGTATCTGGTTGCGTTATCTCGAAGAATGCGGCGAAATTATACCGTTTCCGGTCAATGGTTACCGCGGCGAATATATTCGCGAAATCGCGGCCGAGATTCATAAAGCCTCAGGCAACGAATATAGAAGACCGGCCGAATTGCTGATCGAGAATATTCCGGTCGACGAACCGCAAGGCGGAGACAAGGAAACGCATATCGATGCGTTGATCGAAAGAGCCAAGACCCTGTTGGGTTCAGGACTTTATCAGGACATCTTTCAAGTCGGCCTGAAAACGATCTTGCAGGATATTAAGGACGACCTCTCCGAGTTCGGCGTGAGTTATCAAGAATGGTTTTCCGAGCGCATGCTGATGGAAAGCGGTGCGGTCGACGAAGCGTTAAACCGTTTACAACAAGCCGGTTACCTTTACGAAAAAGACGGGGCAACCTGGTTTGCATCAAGCCGCTTAGGCGATGAAAAAGACCGCGTCGTCGTGCGTGAAAACGGTCAAGGCACCTATTTTGCCTCCGATATCGCCTATCATATGAACAAATTGCACCGGGGTTACGACCGCATTATCAACATTTGGGGGGCCGATCATCACGGTTACATCCCGCGGGTCAAGGCCGCGATGCAGGCGCTTGGCGCCGACGAATCGAAATTGACGGTATTGTTGGTGCAATTCGCGGTGCTGTATCGTGGTGAAGAAAAAGTGCAAATGTCGACTCGTTCCGGCGAATTTGTGACCTTACGACAGTTGCGTAACGAAGTCGGTAAGGATGCCGCGCGTTTTTTCTATGTCATGCGCCGTTCGGAGCAACACATGGATTTCGACTTGAAGCTTGCGACATCGCGAACCAACGAAAACCCGGTCTATTATGTGCAATACGCCTATGCTCGGATATGCAGTGTGTTTCGCCAGCTTGACGAAAAAAACTGGGCGCGCGACTTGCTAGACGGCATGAAGCATTTGGCGCTGCTGAAAGAGGAGCACGAGCTAAATTTAATCGGCACCTTGGCGCGTTATCCCGAAGTACTTGAGCGCTCTGCCTTAAACTACGAGCCGCACCAGTTGATTCATTATCTGCGCGACTTGGCGACCGATTTTCATACTTATTACAATGCCCATCAGTTTCTGGTCGAGGACTCGGCATTGAGGAATGCGCGGCTAAACTTGATCTCCGCCGCAAAACAAGTCATGGCCAATGGCTTGGAGTTGTTGAAGATCAATGCGCCTGAAGTGATGTAATATGGCAAGAGACTATAAACACAGGGGACAACACCGAACCCAGCCGAAACCGAAAGCCAGTGTCCCCGCAACCTGGTGGAATTGGCTGGTGCTTGTTCTCGTGATCGTGGTATTTCCGGTGTTATTACTAAAATGGTGCGGGCCTACGCCGGAAAATAAGATCCCGACTAAGCAAACGCTTCCTAAACAAGTCGCCGATCAAGTCAAAACACCAACAAAGACGAAATCGCCAAAGCCGGAAGCGATCGACGAGCCTCGCTTCGATTTTTATACGATATTACCGGAAAAAGAAGTCGTCGTGCCCGATTACGAGATCAAAACCCGGGTGCGCGAAGAGCGCGTCGGCAAGGCTAAGGCGACTCAATATCTGCTGCAGGCAGGCTCGTTCAGAGAGTTCGTCGATGCCGACCGCCTACGAGCTAAGTTGGCGCTAATGGGTATCGAATCCCGCGTCGAGAAAGCCCAAGTCGGCGATGTGATTTGGAACCGCGTAAAAATGGGGCCGTACGAACAGATGTCGAGCGTCACGACCATTAAGAACCGGCTTAAGGAAAACGGCATCGATGTGATGGTGACCGAAATCAGTCATTGATTTGTGTGGAAGTAAATCGTGGATGGGCGACAGGATTTCGCTTCCTAGCGATTGCCAAGGATGGCGTGTATTAGGGCACCAACAGTAGGCGCTTTAGGCGATGCAGGGCAGAAAAATGCTCCTGCATTTTCTGCATTCATTACATCCATGTAAATCAGCAATTGCCGAGTAGCAAAAATCTTCCCTGCCGCCGACGCCTGCCGGGCGAGCAACCGCACCCTCTCCGGAACCGGCATTGTGTTGAATATCAAAAAATTAGATAATGAGTCTAAATCTACGAACTTTCACAGTAAAAAGGGAGATAAAACAGCAAATCTACGGCAATTCAAACAATTCGCGCATTTTCTGTCCCGGGCTTGGCGCGCGCATGAAGGCTTCGCCGACTAGGAAGGCATAGATGCCGTGGTCGGTCATCAGCTTGACGTCTTTCGTTGTATGAATGCCGCTTTCGGTGATGATGATGCGGTCTTGCGGTATTTGTTCTTTCAGGTCCAGCGTCGTTTGCAGCGAGGTTTCGAAGGTCCTCAAGTTACGGTTGTTGATGCCGATCAGCGGCGTGTCGAGCGTTAGCGCGCGTTGCAGTTCGTCCGCATCGTGGACCTCGACTAGAACATCCATGCCTAGTTTTTTCGCGGTGTTAGCGAGTTCATGCATTTGCTCGTCTTCGAGCGCGGCGACGATCAGCAAAATGCAATCGGCGCCTAAGGCACGCGCTTCGAAGACCTGGTAAGGGTCGATCATGAAATCCTTGCGCAAGACCGGCAGCGGACAGCGTTCCCTAACCATTTGCAGATAGACTTCGCTGCCTTGGAAATATTCCTTATCGGTCAGGACCGACAGGCAGGCGGCTCCGTTCATCGCATAATCCTGGCCGATCGCGACCGGATCGAAGTTTTCGCGAATCACGCCCTTGCTCGGCGAGGCTTTTTTGACTTCAGCGATGATCGCGGGTTTCTTTGCAGCAACCTTGCTTTGTAGCGCGGCGGCGAATCCGCGCGGGCTTTCGACGCCGCCTGCGATTTCACTCAGCATATCGACCGTCGTGTTCAGCTTGCGGCGTGCGATTTCGTCGGCTTTGGTTTCTAGGATTTTTTTTAGAATATCGGGAGTATCAGTCATGATGATTCGCTTGAAGTGAGCGCGTTGGAAAATTCGATGAATGTATTCAATTTCGCTTTTGCCATGCCGCTTTCAATGGCTATTTGAGCTTTATGCACACCGGAATGTAAGTTGTCGGTCAGGCCGGCCGCATAAATTGCCGCACCGGCATTGAGCGCGACGATGTCTCGGGCAGGTCCCGGTTGATTGTCGAGTGCCGAGTAAATCATTGCTAGACTGTCTGCGGCACTATCGACCGCGAGTTCTTCCAGATTGCCTCGTTTGAGACCGAATTGAACCGGCGTGATTGTGTAGCAATTGATGTTGCCGTTTTTCAGTTCCGCCACCGAGGTCGATGAGGCAATGCTGATTTCATCGAGTCCGTCTTCTGCACTGACCACGATGACATGGTGGCTGCCGAGTTTTTTCAGCACTTCGGTCATCGGCCGAACCCATTCTTTTGCATAGACGCCGATCAATTGATTCGGTGTCTTAGCCGGATTGGATAATGGACCCAATAAGTTGAATAGTGTCCGAACGCCCATTTCTTGGCGAGGACCGACCGAATATTTCATCGCGCCGTGATGTTTCGGTGCGAACAAAAAACCGACGCCGACTTCATTGACGCAGCGGATGACTTGTTCGTGGCTTAAGTCCAGGTTGACACCGGCCGCTTCCAGCACGTCAGCACTGCCGGTGCGGCTGGAAACCGAACGATTGCCGTGTTTGGCGACTTTGCCTCCGGCTGCCGCAACGACGAAAGCGCTGGCCGTCGAAATATTGAATGTGTTTGCACCGTCGCCCCCCGTTCCGCAGGTGTCCACGACATTCTCGCCGCTGATTTCAATGGTGTCGGCTAATTCGCGCATCACTTCGACAGCAGCGACGATTTCCTCGATGGTTTCTCCTTTGCAGCGTAACGCAATCAAGAATGCGGCGATTTGTGCATCGGTCGCACCGCCGGTCATGATAATGCGCATCACATCGCGCATTTGCTCGTGATTGAGATTATGCTTGGTTAGGAGAGCTTGTAGAGCTTGTTTGAGATCCATAGTGTTTGGCTAATATTCTCGTCGGTAGTTGGAAATCGGATCAATGAATCGCGTATTTTACGAATTTTATACCCATCGGAGATCAAAATTCGGCACCGGGGTGCCCGTCAAAGGACCCAGCCCCTAAATTAGTAAGACTATTAACCATGACCGATGGGCTATGGAATTTAGGGGCTGGGTGAATACATCCATGTAGGCTCTATGCCAGCTCCATGCTGGCAAAGCCTTTGCCGAACACCCCGGTGCCTCCTAAGGCACTGCCGAAATTTGAAGTGCGAAAGGTATACCGTAGGATGGGCTTCGTTCATCTTGCCAAAAAGTTTCGCAGCAGATCGTGGCCGTGTTCAGTCAAGATCGATTCCGGATGAAACTGTACGCCTTCAATATCAAATATTTTATGGCGGACGCCCATGATTTCTTCGATATTGCCGGTTTCGTCCTGAGTCCAGGCCGTAATTTCAAGGCACTCCGGAAGCGTGGCTTGATCGATGACCAATGAATGATAACGTGTTGCGGTAAACGGATTGTTCAGTCCTTTGAATACTCCAATATCGTTGTGATAAACCGGTGATGTTTTACCATGCATAATGCTTTTGGCATGGATGATGTTGCCTCCGAAAGCATGTCCAATACTTTGATGGCCGAGACACACGCCTAGAATCGGAAAACGGCCCGCGAATTTCAATATCGCTTCGACCGAAATTCCGGCCTCGTTAGGTGTGCAAGGCCCCGGAGAAATGACGACTTTATCGGGCGCCAGGCGTTCGATGTCTGTCACGGTGACTTCGTCGTTGCGTACGACCGTTACATCGGCGCCGAGTTCGCCGAAATATTGCACCAGGTTATAAGTGAACGAATCGTAATTATCGATCATAACCAGTTTGACGGCGCTCATGATTGTTCTCCTTCCAAGCCTGCCTCGGCCATGCTGACGGCTCGGAATACGGCTCGGCCTTTGTTCATCGTCTCTTCCCATTCGTTAATCGGCACCGAATCGTAAACGATGCCGGCGCCTGCTTGAATGTGCAGGGTTTTATCCTTGATCACAGCGGTGCGGATCGCGATCGCGGTATCGAGATTGCCCGACCACGCGATATAACCGACCGCGCCCGAATAGACGCCGCGCTTGACTGGTTCCAGTTCATCGATGATTTCCATCGCGCGGATTTTCGGCGCGCCGCTAACCGTGCCGGCCGGAAATGTCGCAGCCAAGACATCGAATGCGTTTTTGCCTTCTTGCAACTCTCCGGTGACGTTAGAGACGATATGCATGACATGCGAATAACGTTCGACGATCATTTTGTCGGTAAGTTGCACGGTGCCGGTACGCGAGACGCGGCCAGCGTCGTTGCGGCCGAGATCGATCAACATCAAATGTTCGGCTAGTTCTTTCGGGTCGGCAAGCAGCTCCTGTTCCAGGTCAAGATCTTGCTCGTGCGTCGCGCCGCGCGGGCGGGTTCCGGCGATCGGACGAACAGTGACCGTGCCGTCTTCGAGGCGTACCAGGATCTCGGGCGACGAACCGACGATATGAAAATTCTCGAGATTTAGAAAATACATATACGGCGAAGGATTCAGACAACGTAACGCGCGGTATAAATTAAGCGGCGAGGCACTATACGGGATCGACAAGCGTTGCGACAGTACAACTTGCATGATATCGCCGTCGACGATGTATTCTTTCGCTTTCAACACGGCTTGTTCGAAACCTT
This sequence comes from Methylotuvimicrobium sp. KM1, assembly GCF_044788715.1. Lineage (NCBI taxonomy): Bacteria > Pseudomonadati > Pseudomonadota > Gammaproteobacteria > Methylococcales > Methylococcaceae > Methylotuvimicrobium > Methylotuvimicrobium sp. KM1. Next base: position 199,065 of record NZ_CP173170.1, read on the forward strand.
GTTGCGTGAAGCCGGAAACGAAATGCGATTCCTCGACTTGTTTCGGCGTTTTGTGAGTTTCGGAACGCGCTTTTTGTTCTCGTAGCCGGACTGCCAAATCCTCCAGGCGATTTACGGCGTCTTGGTAAGCATTGTCTTGCTCGGGGTCGGCATGAGTCAAGAGCAGCAGTTTTCCGGATAAGTTATCGAAGACCAGTATTTCTTCGGAAACCATCAGCAATATGTCGGGCGTGCCAAGCGGGTCCGGTTTGTTCGTCGATTTGAGTCGAGGTTCGATATAGCCAATGGTTTCATAGCCGAAATAACCGACTAGTCCGCCGTTGAAGCGTGGCGATCCTTCGATATCGGGGACTTTGTAACGATCTTTGAATGCTTCGATCCAGACCAGTGGGTTTTCATGAATCAATATTTCAATGGCTTCGCCGTCTCGTTCAACCCGGATTTCATTGCCGATAACTTTAACGACAGTTCGACAAGGCAAGCCGATAATCGAATAGCGGCCCCACTGCTCGCCGCCGTGTACGGATTCGAATAAATACGAATAGGGACCGTCGGCCAGTTTTAGATAAGCGCTGAGCGGCGTGTCCAAATCTGCGAGAATTTCCCGGCTGATCGGGATTCGGTTGTAGCCTTGCCGGGCATGCTGTTTAAATTGTTCGGGTGTCATTGTGGTTGTCAGCAAAAGTTGATGACGCACGGACGGGTCTTAAAACGAAACCGTCCTTTCGCCGGTCGGCACATTATATATAAGAATAGGCGGCGCTTCTAAGGTAAAAGTAACGGTTTAGAAAATGCCGGGTTGAATAATGGCGTCAGGCTCATTCGTGGATCTTTGAACCTAGAAGCCGACATCCTTGCTAGCCACACCCATACCTTCATAAAGTTAGCCATTTTTTGAGTATACCTATCGGAGATCAAAATTCGGCACCGGGGTGCCCGTCAAAGGACGCCGTGAACCCAGCACCTAAATTATGCAAGATAGTTACCATAGCCAAAAGGCTATGGAATTTAGGTGCTGGGTGAATACGTCCATGTAGGCTCTATGCCAGCTCCATGCTGGCAAAGCCTTTTCCGAGCACCCCGGCGCCTCCTAAGACACTGCCGAAATTTGAAGTGCGAAAGGTATATAAAGGGAGTAGGTTGAATAGCCTAAAACCAATGAGACGTGTTTTCCTTATACCGGATCATTTAAAATTAATGTCTCATTACAATGGCAGGACGAAGCAAACGATGAAATTAATTACTTTTACGCATAATCGGCAAACACGAATTGGTGCTGTCGTTGACGATGAAGTCGTCGATGGTTTCGGGGGCAGTGCGCTTCCGGCCTCGATGATCGAATTTCTGAGTGCTGGAACGTCGGCATTGGAGGCGTTGCAAAAACTCATTGATTCAGGTTCGCATCGCCTGCCATTTACAGAGGTAAAAGTGCACGCACCGGTGCCGAGACCAGGTAAATATTTGGCGATTAGTCTCAATTATGCCGAACACATTGAGGAAACCGGAAAGGAAAAACCCGAATACCCGACATTTTTCAATAAGCAAACAACTTGTGTAATCGGTAGCGGTGAAACGATTCATCGGCCTAAGGTATCGGAAAAACTGGATTATGAGGGCGAGTTGGCATTTGTAATCGGCAAGCGTTGCCGTCATGTGCCCCAGGAACAAGCGCATCAAGTCATCGCTGGTTTCACGATCGCCAACGATGTGTCGGTTAGGGATTGGCAGGCTCGTTCGCCGACGATGACGCTGGGTAAATCATTCGATACACATGGCCCGCTCGGGCCATGGCTAGTCACGCCGGATGAAATCATCGATCCGCATAATTTGACGATCAAGACCTGGGTTAATGATGAATTACGTCAAAACTCCAATACTCGGCACATGATTTTTAATTGCTATCAAATGATTGCTTATTTGAGTCAAGTAATGACGCTCGAGCCTGGCGATGTCATTGCAACCGGCACGCCGTCGGGCGTCGGCGTTAAAATGAAACCGCGCGGTTATTTGAAGCCTGGGCAAACGGTTCGCATTGAAATCGAAGGTATTGGCGAGTTATGCAATACGGTTGTCGAAGAGCCTAAGGATTTCGTGAAAAATAACTTCCTGGAGTTATGAGCTTTGTCGAGGGTTTAGTCGCTCGCTTGGCAGGCCCAGCCCTAAGTTCCTTAGTCCATTGGCTATCGCTAACTATTTTGAGTATACCCATCGTAGATCAAAATTCGGCGCCTGGATGTCCGCTAAAGGACGCCGTGAATACGTCCATGTAGGCTCTATGCCAGCTCCATGCTGGCAAAGCCTTTATCGGACACCCAGGCGCCTCCTCAGGCGCTGCCGAAATTTGAAGTACGAAAGGTGTAATTAAGGTGCTAGGCCTTTAACGGGCACCCCGGTACCGAATTTTGATCTGCGATGGGTATATTTATGACCAAACCTTAATGCTATCGAATGCCGATAAGCGATGCCTTATTTTTTTAGTTGGTGCCAAGTATAAGGCGGTTTGTTAAAAAAATCCGGATTGATGTTTGGGGCAATCGGGTAATCGGTTTGTGGGGCAGGAAAGAGTAACGCGATACTCAGGCCGCCAAAGCGGGATTGAGTCATCTGTAATTCGGCATGATGCAAGACCGCGATTCTTTTTACCATTGATAAGCCGAGACCGCTGCCCTGGGTATGGTTGGCGGTTTCGACGCAACGGTAAAAACGTTGATACGCATTTTCGAGCTGTTCGGCCGGAATGCCCGGCCCCGAGTCTTCGACACATAAACAAGGGCGGTTTGCTTTAGCGGTTAGGCTGATCAATATTTTGCCGCCTCTTGGGGTGTATTTGATTGCGTTATCGACAATATTTCTTATTAAGATCGTGATGAGTAACGAATTAACCATGACCAAACCGTCTGTGTCGTTATCAAAGCCCATGGTAATTTGTTTTTTATGAGCCTCCGGCTCCATTTCGGCAATGATTTGAATAATTTCATTGCTCAATTTGATTGGTTGTTTTGTCAAATAACTGGGATCCGATTCGATGCGCGAGAAAGTCAATAACTGTTGAACAAGACCGGTCATGCGTTTCACTGCTTGTTCAATACGGCTTAATGCTTGTTGTCGGACGCCGTCATCGGTTGTTTTTATCGCGACTTGGGCTTGAGTTAGCAAGCCTGCGAGAGGGGTTTTAAGTTCATGCGAAGCATCCGCAGTAAAGCGCCGTTCGTTTTCAAAGGCTTTCTCAAGCTGGATGAATAAAGTGTTCAAGGCCTCGACTACCGGTATGATTTCAGTTGGAAGCCAACGCGTCGATAATGGCTTCAAGTAATTAGCCTCACGCTTCGCTAGTTGCCGTGCCAGGCGATTGACCGGTTTGAGCGAGCGACCGACAATGATCCAAATGACCAGTCCGAATAAAGGCAAGCTGATCAATAACGGTTTGATCAAATGATTGGCGATTTCGTCTTTCAATTCCTGACGGATATCGTCACGTTGACCGACATGAACGATATATTCGTCTTCATCATTGGAAACGCTGAAAACATGCCAGGTATGTCCCGCTACCTCGGTTTTGGTGTAGCCGTTTGTCGAATGCGACATCGGCTGCTTGGGCGCGGTTTTCGACCTTAAAATCAAGCCCTCGGTTTTATCGATCAACTGAAACGATATTTTTTTACGTAATTGCGTGAGTTGCTGGTCGGGTAGCGGCGTTTTTTCAGGGCTGTCTAAGTCCCACAATTCATTCAGAGAGCCTTTATAGAGCAATTGTCCGACGAACGAATATAAAGCTTGAGCCGATTGTTCGAGTTCCGCATTGAATAGTTTTACGACTTCATCGCGTGTGACTTTATAACTAATATATGCCGTAACGGCCCAGATGACTATCGTTGCCGAAAGCAATGCAAACAGCAGCACGCCTTTAAGTGAGTAACGCATTAATTCTCATCGAGGATGTAGCCGACGCCTCTGACCGTGCGGATGTAATCCGAGCCTAGCTTTTTGCGCAAATGGTGGATATGCACTTCGACAGTATTGCTTTCTATTTCAGAGCCCCAGGAATATAAGGCTTCCTCGATGCGTGCCTTGGAAACGACCTTGCCGATATTATTCATTAAAAAATTTAAAATGCCGAATTCCTTTTGCGATAAATTAACCGGGGTGTTATGGACAGTGACGGTATGCGCTGCGGGATCCAGCACGATTCCTTTGTGTTCGATTTGAGAGACGCTTCGCCCCGCCTGTCTTCTGGCTAGTGCTCGTAGGCGGGCGCAGACTTCCGATAAATCGAATGGTTTAACAACAAAGTCGTCGGCGCCGCTATCGAGTAAAGTAACTCGATCGTCGATGCCGTCCCGCGCCGTTAAGATCAAGACCGGAGTTTCATCTTTTCGTTTTCTGATCTCGGAAAGCAGGTTTAAGCCGTCCATACCCGGCAGATTAAGATCCATTACAATCAGTTCATAACTGTTGGATTTCAGTGCTTCATCAGCTTGCGCGCCGTTCCTAAGCCAATCGACGGCATAGCCTTCCATCGTTAGGCCGGCTTGTATGCCGTCGCCCAGAATTTCATCGTCTTCGACCAATAATAGTCGCATAGTGTTACCAATAATGATACGTTGATGTTCAACAATTCGTTTAAAAATCAATCCCTTGCTAGAGTTTATTTGTTATATATCTATGTGCTCTGTTCCCCAAACTTGATCGCCGCATTGGCCCACCTGCTGCATCGATGCAAGCGCTCCGTTTTCGTGGGGGTATGACGGGCTTGTGTCTGACTGGAAGTGGAAAACAGAGGAACACATTTTGGAAGTTTTGATGGATAATCGAATTCGTTGTAATTATACCCATCATCGTAGATCAAAATTCGGCGCCGGGGTGACCGTCAAAGTATGGCGTGAATGTCGATTTTGCAGGAGCAAAAAATGACCGAACACCGCGGCGCCTCTTTAGGCACTACCGATATTGAAGTGCGAAAGGTATAAGACGTCAACGACCCAAGTGCTTTCCCTATCCCATAACATACTCTTTAAATCTATCAGCATCAATTCCGAAAGCAGCTTCGTCAAACTGCCATATTTATTGCTTAATTATCGCTGCTGAAACTGTGAATGTTAAACAAGACTAATTTCTCGTCAGGCAAAAGGGAAAGCGAGCGTTTACAATAGTTTCGGTGTTAAAATATCTCATCTTCCATATTGTGCAAAAAAAATCTTGCCGTCGATAAGTTTATATATCCACATACCTTGGTGCATCAAAAAATGCCCCTATTGCGATTTCAATTCTCATGCGGTCAAGGCTGAGTTACCCGAAAAACGCTATATCGATGCCTTGTTGCAAGATTTGAGTCTCGATTTGACGCGTTTTATTGTTCGACAGCCCATTGAGACGATATTCATTGGCGGTGGAACGCCCAGTTTGTTTTCACCCGAAGCGATCGATCGATTGCTTTGCGGTATTAGGCGTCAAGCGCGATTAGCCGAAAATGCCGAAATTACGCTCGAAGCCAATCCGGGTACCTTTGAAAGTGGTAAATTCGCTGAATTTCGAGCTATCGGGATTAATCGATTATCGATCGGGGTGCAAAGTTTTAATGATGCACAATTAAAAAAATTGGGGCGGGTTCATTCGGCGGCGGAGGCGATTCAAGCGGCGGAAATTGCGCAACGCGTCGGCTTTTCCAATTTCAATCTAGACTTAATGTTCGGTTTGCCGGAAGTTTTTGGATATAGCGGTTTGTCCGATATTCGTACCGCCATAGATATCAATCCGACTCATATCTCCTTTTATCAGTTGACGTTGGAGCCGAATACTTATTTTCATAAGTTTCCGCCGCAACTGCCGGGAGAGGAAAGTATCTTTGCCGGGCAAATGCAATGCCAAGCACTGTTGGAAAGCGCGGGCTATTGGCAGTACGAAATTTCCGCTTACAGTAAGCTGGGCGCTCAGTGCCGACATAACCGCAATTATTGGCAATTCGGCGATTATCTAGGGATCGGCGCAGGTGCGCACGGTAAAATGAGTTTGGCGTTGCCTTTCGAGGTTTATCGTAGCGTTAAACCTAAAAGTCCCGAGTTGTATATGCAAACCCTTGGCGAGGAAAAGCCCGTTTTGTGCGAAGCCGATAATCTTCCTATTGAATTCGCGATGAATCATTTCCGACTTAAGGAGGGTTTTACCGAAGTACACTATCGAGCCGCTACGGGATTGAGTCTCGACAGCCTGCAACCGGGGCTTGAGCAATGTATCGCACAAGGCTTGGTCGATTTTACGGATGGTCATTACCGTTGCTCCGAGCACGGTTGGAATTTTCTCGATACCATCCTTGAAAAATTCATTCGCTGAATGATTATCCTTTAGGATAATTTATAACTTATCTTTCAAACTATTACATAAAGAAACGCGATGCTTGATTACCAAAAAGAGTTTATTCAGTATGCCCTGGACTGCGGCGTGCTCAAATTCGGTGAATTTCAATTAAAATCGGGGCGTATGAGTCCTTATTTTTTCAATACCGGATTGTTCGATACCGGTGCGAAATTGGGCAAATTGGGCGAGTTTTACGCGCGGGCCTTGCTGGAGTCCCAGCTAAATATCGATATGTTGTTCGGCCCGGCATATAAAGGCATTCCGCTGGTTAGCGCGACTTCGATTGCTTATGCTCGACTAACCGGAAGAGATATGCCGTTTGCATTCAATCGCAAGGAAGCCAAGGATCACGGTGAGGGCGGATTGATCGTCGGTACGCCTTTGTCCGGGAATGTTCTGATTTTGGATGACGTCATTACGGCCGGGACGTCGGTGCGCGAGTCGGTCGCCATTATTAACGGAGAGGAGGCTTCTCCAGCGGGTGTGCTCATCGCGTTGGATCGGCAGGAAAAAGGCCCGGATGGGCAATCCGCGACACAGGAAGTCAGGCAAACGTATAATATGCCGGTCCAAAGTATCGTTTCACTCGAACAGATTATTGAATATTTGAAGACTGTTCAGGATCTAGGCTATCCAGTTGATACAATTATCGAATACCGAAAACAATACGGTATTTAAAAATAATCGTGCGTGACTAACAGATTCAACGATATGGTCTACACTTACCCGCATTACATCGTTATACTTCGTCCGCTTCGGTCGTGTGAAAGACTCAAGCGACCTTATTATCTTGCAGACTAATGACCGAAAAAAAGGCCAGCCATGAGGAACCCGGAATTTAAAGAACAGCTGCATGAATACTCGCAGTGGCGCAGTCAGTTGATACAAGCGATTGAAATGTATCAAGAATGGCGTATTCGTTACGGGATGAACGATGTTCATAGCACCGGGACAATTTTGAATATCCTTAATGGTTTGGAATCGGACCGCGTAACGCTGGCTTTTGTCGCGGAGTTTTCGCGCGGCAAAACGGAGCTGATCAATGCTTTATTTTTTGCCGAAACCGGTGTCCGCTTGTTGCCTTCAACACCTGGCCGGACAACGATGTCGCCTACCGAAGTATTTTATGACGAAGAGGGAGGCAGTTATATTCGTCTGCTGAATATAGAAAGTCGCTTAGAAGATATTTCGCTGGCCGAATATAAAAACAATCCCGCTCGTTGGACACAAATCGATCTAAATTTCGATTCTCCGACGCAAATGCAAGAAGCATTTAGAGAGTTAATAGCCACCAAGACCGTGCCAAGGGATGTAGCGGATAAATTGGGATTATGGAACGAGCGTGAAGCTGCCGAGCAAGGGGTTGTTAATCCTGAGACCGTGGAAATTCCATGCTGGCGCCATGCATTAATCAGTTTTCCGCATCCGTTATTGAAGGAAGGGCTTTGTATTCTCGACACGCCGGGCTTAAATGCATTAGGTACCGAGCCTGAGCTGACGTTGAACATGCTTCCAAGCGCTCAGGCAATCATATTCGTCCTAGCTGCCGATACCGGAGTGACTAAAAGCGACTTGGAAATGTGGCGTAATCATGTCTGTAGTGCTAGGGGCGGGAGAAAGCATGGACTGGCTGTCGTCATGAACAAAATCGATTCGATGTGGGACGATCTAGCCGGTGAGACGGGTTATGACGCAGCCATAGAATCGCAAATTAGTACATCGGCCGGAATTTTAAATATCGACGAATCATCAATCTTTCCGGTATCGGCTAAGCAGGCGCTGCTGGCGAAGGTAAAATCCGATAATGTGTTGCTCGAAAAAAGTCGGTTATATTCCTTGGAAAAATATTTGTCCGAAGACATCCTAAAGCAACGGCGGCAAATATTACTCAATACGATTAAAAAAGATATCGGTTTTTTGGTGGGCGAATCGTCTAATCTTACCGACGGTAAGCTGGCCAATGCGGCCAAGCAATTAGAGGAGTTCAAGAAGCTGGACTTTGAAAATCATGAAATGACCGAAAAGTTGATGGCCGAAACCCGCGACAGGCAACAGCATTACATGGTCAATGTCGAAAATTTTCAAGCCAGCCGTAAGGTTTTTAGTGTACAGGCAAAAATCCTGATTGACTCGTTTGCCAAGGAAAAAGTCGACGAGATCATCCGGCAGACTCGGGAAGATATGACCAAGAGTTTAACGACATACGGCATGAAGCAACAAATCCGTAAGTTGTTCGACGATCTACGGGATTTATTGCAGGATGCAGTCGATACGACTAATGAAACGCGCCGTTTGGTTAAAGCGATTCATAAAAAGTTTCAGGACGAATACGGGTTCAAAGAAATCGAGCCGCAGCTTTTCTCGATTAAGCAATACCAGTTCGAATTAGAGCAGATCTTTGAAGAAGGCGAAGCATTCCGGACCAGCGCAAAAACCACATTGACCGAACAAAGCATTGTAATTAACAAGCTTTATAGTACGTTAATCAGTAAAGCGCGAAATATTATGAAACATGCCCAAAAAGACGCCGCCGCCTGGAGTAACAGTGTGTTGACACCGTTGATGCACCAAATCAAGGATCATAAAAAACAGATTGAAGGGCGTTTGCAAATGCTGAGAAAGATTAATGAATCCAAAGGTAGCGTTGCCGAAAATATAGCGATTCTAGAACAAGAGCTAGAACCGTTAAAAAGACAGCGCAGCGAATTGGCAACGATCATCAAGGCGATGCAATTGGATATGTCTGGTGATAGTGAATAGTGAGCAGTAAACAGTGAGCTTCGGTTGTGAGCTGTGTTGTATGATTTCCCGGATATGCCTACACAATGCTCAAAGCGTTCTTTTCTTGGTGTTGTCGAATGAGAGAGTTGCCTTTCGCGCCTATTTTTCTTTACCCCGATCCCTAGATTTTTCTAAAAATCAAATCCCAAACGCCGTGGCCGAGGCGTAGGCCACGGTTTTCGAATTTAGTTAAGGGCCGATAGGAGGGGCGCTCGCTATATCCTCCGCCTACATCGGTATTTTTAAGATCCGACGCATTCGATAACACTGCCAGCATATGCTTAGCATAGTTTTCCCAGTCCGTTGCGCAATGAAAATAACCTCCCCGTGTCAACTTTGCCGTGACCAAATCGACGAATGCCGGTTTGACGATACGCCGTTTATGGTGACGCTTTTTCGGCCAAGGGTCGGGAAAAAACAAATGAACACCCGCTAGGCTTTGATTGGGGATGCTGCGTGCCAGAATCTCGACTGCATCATGGCAAAAAATTCGCACATTGCGCAGTTCGCGCGCTTCCAGTTGCATAATCAAATGGCCGACGCCCGGTCTATGCACCTCAATACCGATGTAATCGCAATCGGGGTTCGCCTCGGCCATGTCAGCTAGGCTATCGCCGTTTCCGAAACCGATTTCGACGATAATCGGCGCTTCCCGTCCGAAAATTTCGCTGAAGCGGCATTCGATACCGGGCTCTAAGCCGTACTTATCCCAGAAATCGGCGAGAGCTTGCTGCTGGCCTACGGTGATGCGGCCTTGACGCCGCGAAAAGCTTCGGATTTTGCCGACGTTGGATAAATCAGGGGAGTTCATGTTGACGGAGTGTGGCGTTTATAATGAAAAACACAGCCAAGCGAAGCCTTTTCGGTAGTTTAACCATGAAGCACAAGAGTATTTCAAGCGATTATATAAACATTCTCGCTAACCTCTTGGGTGAGCGAAAGTTCTACAAACGCATAACAAGTTATTGAGTTAACTTCTTATACTTCATGATGAAAGTCTTTTTCTAGGTTTAAAGAAACAAACCGTCGATCGGCGACGAAGCCGAAGCGAAACGTTTTCTTGGCATGCGTCCGGCTAAAAATGCCAGGCGTCCGGCTTCGATCGCTTTTCTCATTGCTTCAGCCATCATAATTGGATGTTGGGCGGCGGCGATCGCGGTATTCATCAGCACGCCATCGCAGCCGAGTTCCATCGCGATAGCGGCATCGGAAGCCGTGCCGACGCCGGCGTCGACCAGAATCGGTACGTTGGCGTTCTCGACGATGGTCAAAATGTTGTACGGATTACGAATGCCCAACCCCGAACCGATCGGTGCAGCCAATGGCATTACCGCAACACAGCCGATATCCTCCAGCCTTTTCGCGGCGATTGGGTCATCATTGGTATAAACCATCACATCAAAGCCGTCCTTGACCAATAATTCCGCCGCGACATAGGTTTCGGCGACATCAGGGAATAAGGTTTTTTGGTCGGCCAAGACTTCCAGTTTGACCAGCTTATGACCGCCTAATAACTCCCTGGCCAAACGGCAGGTCCGTACGGCATCGTCGGCGGTGAAGCAACCGGCGGTATTCGGCAAGATCGTATATTTATCGGGCGAAATCACATCGAGCAGGTTGGGCTCGCCCGGGTTTTGGCCGATATTGGTCCGTCGGATCGCGACCGTGACGATTTCCGCGCCGCTAGCTTCGATAGCTAGGCGGGTTTCTTCCAAGTCTTTATACTTACCGGTACCGACCAATAAGCGCGAATGAAATCGGGTGCCGGCTACGGTAAAGGTATCGTCTTGGCCGCCGCCGATGGCATGAACGATTTCCAGACGATCATTGTCCTGTAGCGTTTGCTGTTCGTAGCGGTCGAACGGCAGGATTTCTTTATTCAACTCAACCGCGATGCGCTTACCGCTTAGCCCCATATCGGCCACAATCCGTGCGACCGTCGTTGCTTCCGGATATTCGCGGGGTTCGCCATTTAGCAATATATTCACGTTTACGCTCCGTATCAATTTTCAGTCTTTCTGCGCGCAACGACTGCCGCAGCGAGATCTTTCAACAACTGTGTCGAGTCTTCCCAGCCCAGGCAGGCATCGGTAATACTTTGTCCAAAAGTCAATGGTTTGCCGGGAATTACGTCCTGGCGTCCGGCTTTTAAGTGGCTTTCGATCATGACGCCGATGATGCGTTTGTCGCCGCCGGCAATTTGCCCGCCGACATCCTCGCCGACGATCAACTGGCGTTGATATTGTTTCAAACTATTCGCATGGCTGAAATCGATCATAATGCGCGGTCTTAGCCCTGAGTTTTCCAGTCCTTCCGCGACTTTTTCAACGTTTACTGCATCGTAGTTGGGCTGGCCATTGCCGCCGCGCAAAATAATGTGAGCATCTTCATTGCCGCGCGTCGAAAATATTGCCGAACGGCCTTCCTTCGTTAATGAGAGAAAGTGATGGGGACTCATTGCAGCGCCGATCGCATCGATCGCGATTTTGATCGAACCATCGGTCGCGTTTTTGAAACCGACCGCACAAGACAGACCGGAAGCCAATTCGCGATGAACCTGACTCTCGGTAGTTCTTGCGCCGATGGCCCCCCACGAAATCAAGTCGGAAACATACTGCGGTGTGATCAAGTCGAGATATTCGGTTGCGGCCGGCATGCCCAGCGTGTTCAGGTCCAACAATAAGCGCCGGGCAATATGCAGGCCTTTGTTGATATCAAAGCTGGAATCCAGATCGGGGTCGTTGATCAAACCTTTCCAGCCGACCGTAGTTCTGGGCTTTTCGAAATATACCCGCATCACGATCAGTAGATCTTTGTTCAATTCGTCTTTGATTGCCTTGAGCCTTTTTCCATACTCGATCGCAGCTTCCGGATTATGAATCGAACACGGGCCGATTACGACTAACAAGCGGTCGTCATCTCCGGTTAATATGTCATGAATTTCGGCGCGCGTTTGCAGCACCGTGTTTGCCGCGAGTTCATTCATCGGCAGTTCTTCGTGTACCGCAACAGGCGCAATGACTTCTTTCGTTTCACTGATTCTTAAGTCATCGGTGTTATATTTGCTTAACATAATAGTTATCCAGCTTGAAAGTGCGCGGAGAGTTAAAAGCCGCTCATTTTAACTTTTTTCACGACCGTTTTGTTAGTTTTTGCTTAACTATAGTTTGTAAAGCGATCAATCACGAACGAGGCGAAAGCTTAATTGACGAAAGACAAGGTCGATTTATACTATTCCGCTAACCGCTAACCGCTAACCGCTAACCGCTAACCGCTAACCGCTAACCGCTAACCGCTAACCGCTAACCGCTAACCGCTTCTTCCGGCAAAAAACCACCTGCCTGCATTGACCAAAGCCGATGATAAAATCCTTTTCGACCCAGTAATTCATTATGGCTGCCGTCCTCGATGATGCGACCGTTGTCGAAGACCAAAATGCGGTCCAGATGGGCGATCGTCGATAATCGATGCGCAACAGCGATGACGGTCTTACGACCCATGGCTCGGTCGAGATTTTCTTGAATGGTTTTTTCAGTGACCGAATCTAAACTGGATGTGGCTTCGTCAAGTATTAGAATCGGCGCATCCTTCAGCATGACGCGAGCAATGGCGATGCGTTGACGCTGTCCGCCGGACAGCTTGACGCCGCGTTCCCCTACCAGGGCATCGTAACCTTCTTTCATGTCTTTGATAAACTCGTCTGCGTGCGCGAGTTGAGCAGCGCCGGTTATTTCCGCATCCTCCGCATTCAGTTTCCCGTAACCGATATTTTCTTTGAGGCTGCGGTGAAACAAGCTCGGATCCTGAGGAATCAGACTGACTTGTTCATGCAAGGAATCTTGAGTTACACCGGCAATATCGACATTATCGATTAGAATTGCTCCGTCTTGAGGCTCGTAATTGCGCAGCATTAGCGCGACAAAGGTCGATTTTCCGGACCCGGAAAAGCCAACTAGACCTACCCGTTCCCCCGGTTCGATGATGACGTTCAAGTCTTCGAAAACCGGTTGTGAAGAATCGTAACCGAAACGAACATGACGGAACTCGACTCTGCCATGTGTCACGTTTAGAGGTGTAGATTCAGGTTTGTCGACAATTTCGTGAGGACGAACGATGGTATCGATACCGTTTGCAACGTTGCCGACATATTCGAAAAACTCTAAAAATCGTCGGGTTAGATTACGAGCATCGCTGATAATCAATAACGCCAAGGCAATGCTCATTGTAAAATCGCCGACACTGATTATGCCGCCATCCCAAAGTGTGAGCGCATAGTAGACCGTCCCGATCTTGAGTGCGGCGGCGGCAATGAATTGAAACCAGCGGACCCGTTCCATATACCAAAATGTCCTGCGTCCGGCCCGAACTTCGGTTTCCAAATATTCGTTCAAATAACGGCGCTCGTAATTGAGCCGGGCAAACAACTTTGCGTTAAGCATGTTGCTGACCGCGTCGACGATTTTGCCGTTGACCAGACTGCGAGTCGCTGCGTAATTTTTTGCGTAATACTGACAACGAGTGGCAAGCCAATAAGAAATGACAATATAGGCAAATACCCAGCTTGCAACGAATTGCCCTAGTCCTTGATTAACTTCAAGCAATAAAAAAATCGAAACGATAAAGGTTACCGTAATTGGCCAAAATTCGCATAAAACCGACCACGTCGTATGATTCACACTGATAGCGGTTTCGCTAATGCGATGCGCTAGTGCTCCGGCAAAGTGATGGCCGAAGTAGCTAACCGAGTGATACTGCAAATAAGCAAAAAGTTTTTGTGTGGTTCTTTGCCGCAAACGAGGTCCGACAATAATCAGCAATGCACCGCTGGTTCGACTGAAGATGATTTCGGCCAAAGCCAAGCCTGCCAATAATAGCAATGGTTGTCGCAGTGTTTTCAGTACCGGGCCGGTGTCCCCGCTCAATGAAGCCACGCCATCCATAATAGCCTTGACTGCATAAGGAACCAGAATATTACATGCCGCCTGTCCAGTCTCGAGAATTAACATTAACATCAATAAAACCGGGAAACTGCCAATACAGTACAGGATAAATTTGATCGTGCCGGTAGGGAGGTCCGGAGCTTCTCGTGCGCGTTGGAAAGAAGAAGGTTTAGGCATGAGTACTGTTATCTACTTTGCTCGTCATCTCTTTGCTAGACATACTCCGTACCTTCATAAAATTAGTCAATTTTTGACTATAAATTTAGGGAGTATACCCATCGTAGATTAAAATTCGGCGCCGGGGTGACCGTCAAAGTACGCCGTGAACCCAGCACCTAAATTATCTAAGAAAATTAATCGTAGCCAATGGGCTATGGAATTTAGGTGCGGGGTGAATACGTCCATGTAGGCGCTATGCCAGCTCCATGCTGGCATAGCCTTTGCCGATACCCCTGCGCCTCCTTAAGCATCGCCGAAATTTGAAGCGCGAAAGGTATAGCATGTTCGAAATTGCTCACTACCCGTTAAAATAAAATTTAAAAACATGGCCTCGCGAAGTATACCTTGTTTGCTAAGCCGATAAAATTCGGATAGATTGCAGATTGTTAGGTCGTATTAGAGGAATCAATCGATCTTTACACTAATACTCAATTTTAGGGTCGACCAATGCAAGTTGAAGTGCTTCTGATTTTTTTATTGATTGTAGCTCTTTTCTGTTGGTCGGATGCTTTGTCTATTAGAGAATATGCTTATCTGGCCGTAAGAAAACACTGTGCGGATATGGATGTGCAAATGTTGGACGATTGTGTCGCATTGAGCCGAATGACGTTTAAAAGAGATGAGTTCGGTAGGTTAAGGCTGATGCGTTCTTTCGAATTCGAATTCTCGGCATCGGGTGATGATCGTTATATCGGGGTGATAACGATGACCGGTCGGCGAATTGAATCGATTCAGATGCCGCCTTACCGGATGATATAAAATTTACGGCGGCGTGCTAATCGAGTTTTATGCTCGTTTGTAAGGGGCGGGCCTAGGCTTTTATTTAAAAAGGAAAATTAACAATGATTTTTGTAACAACACCGGATGTGCCGGGACGAGAGATTACTGAAAACTTGGGCGTGGTAGTGGGAAATATTGTGCAATCCAAGCATGTTGGCCGGGATTTTATGGCAGCTTTAAAAGGCTTGGTTGGCGGCGAAATTAAAGGCTACACTGAAATGTTAGCCGACGCCAGAGATCTTGCGATTGAAAGAATGGTAACCGAAGCGCAGCGTCGCGGTGCGGATGCTGTCGTTAATATACGATTTACGACCAGTGCGATCATGGCGAATGCGTCCGAAATCATGGCTTACGGAACTGCGGTAAAACTCAAATGATTCAGCGTCAACGTGTCGAATCTCCTTGTGTCGGTAATTGCTGTCTCGATGACGCCGATGTTTGCTTAGGTTGCTATCGCACACTCGAAGAAATCAAATCTTGGGGGGTGGTCGATGATGAAGCGCGTATCAATATTCTTAACAATGTTTCGCAAAGGGCCAAGCAAAAAGTGTATTCCGATCGGGTAAGTTGTAGTTGACCCAGATGCGGAAAATAGGCGTCGAGTTAAAAATAGTCGTTTTTGCAAAGCTTGTCGCGGTTTTTGGCAGTTGATGATTGAGTGGCCTTTTATGCGCAACGCCATGGAATACGTCTAATGGAAGGATGCTGGGCAGAATCACGTCGAAGAATTTATCATTTGAACCTTATTAAAACCGTGTTATTTAACACAGTTTTAATAAGGTATCTTGCCATCATAGCTTCCGCCAGGTACCTGCGAAATCCTGTGCAGAGATGACAAAGCTTAGCTTTTCAGATTCATGTTTCGAGTCGGATGCCCAAATGACCGCTTAAGGCACTGTAAAGCCGAATTCGAATATCAGCTTTATGGATGCATAAAGTACCAATCCGATAGCGGCAAGATATACCAGCAAGCGTATAGAATTATGCTTAAGATTGCCTAAAAGTGTTGGCGCTTTGCCTTCTTTTTTAAGTTGTTCGTACAGTGCTCGTTGGGTCAGCGCCCGCTGCTTTTGATATTGATGCAGCAGGATTTGTGCTTGTTGGAGTTGGGTTTGATCATTAAGCCATAAAGCCGGCATCGAAATTCCCCAGTTACCTGCCGACGTTTCATAAAAGTCGATCGAATGTTCGCTTAGAAGTTCGCGTACTTCCTCGGCCTCGTCTTCCGGTACTCCTCTGAGTGAAAATAGTAAATGCGGCATAGTTTATGGAAAAAATAATGGGTTTATTTGTATTGTATGCGATAACTGTGCGCTCTTTCATTGCTATCAACCTAACTATTATAATTCAATGGCTTAGTTCATGGACTCTACATTTTATTAGGCTCTGCATTCGGTAAAAGTTGAAAGCTCCTATCGCTACCGGAAACAATTAAAAATTCAAAGTGAATTTTAGGCTACGCTGCTCGTAACTAATGTCGGCGCAGAGTGCTTCTGTATCCGCAATACAAAAACTGTCTTGCCTCGATCGACACATCCCATACCTTTTATTCTTGAACGTTTTTTAATCAAAAGGGAGTAGGGCGGAAATGAAACAGTCTGTTTCTAAAAATAGGCCAAATGACACAATAAAACAGTGTTATTTAACCTATTTTTTTATCAACTCCTTTATGATCCTTTTCCTTATTCTGTAAAATCATATAGTTATAAGTTGGCATTTATTCTGCATATGTTCATGGTACTGAGTTAATTGCCTAATTGTCTACAGAGGTGAAAAAAATGAGTCAAGATTTAACGCGTGTGGAAACTGAAGTCAATGTTGATAACAATGGCGCTCTGTTAGTGGGTGCGGGTTTAGCTGTAGCATCCATGATAGTGTTGCCGGCTTTGGCAATGCGGTTAGGCTTGGGTGCAAGCTTAACCGGTGCATTAAGAATCGCGTTAATGAAAGCATCAAATCGTGCCGCGAGCGGCGCTTATCGATCATCGACAAAAACGGCCGCTTCGTAATTATTCCCTTTGCTAGTCAAGCTTCGGCGCCGGAAGCCCGTTAAAAAACGCTCCGGCGCCGAAGTTTGTTTTATGACTGTAACTATCAGTTCCCCGGCAATTATCGTTCCCACGCTCTGCGCTCGCCGTTATACACAAGTATCGGTAAACTTGCTAAACAGAGTTCGTCGTATACCTAGAAACGGTGCTGTTTGATAAATCTGCGGATATTGAACATCAGTGGCTTCGAAATCGCGACGAAGGCGTCGCTCCCACAAGGGGGCGGATGCTCTGTGGGAGCGATCCCCTGATCGCGATTTCGAAGTCGGGAACCTTGGGCGACAAAAAATGGTATCGAAGCCTCATTAGCTAAGATTGCAAAACAGTAATTTTTGACTTATGTATAACGATGAGCGCTCTGCGTGGGAACGATAGGGGGGTATTAATAATTACTTATGATTAGTTCCCTGCCTTTTTCGGGCCGTTCTATACTTTTCTTATCAAGCAACTACCTTTGTTAAATTAAATTGTTATTAATTCTCATGAACTTGCTTTAGCCCTTACAGTAAGCGCTTGTTATGTAAAATTTATTTTGCTAATATCGGCCGTTAGGAAATGAAATCAAGAATTCAGAATGAACGATACCAAAAAAGCTTGTGATTTATGTGGTTTAACGGTGGAGACGCCGGGGTTCACGTTGAAAACCAATGAAGGTGATAAAGATTTTTGTTGTGAAGGGTGCAAAGGAATCTATCAAATGCTGCACGAGGATCAAATTCTACCTGAATCCGAAAAGTCCGAGTAAGCCAACTTCTATCATCAATTTAAATAATTAAGGAAAAGATTAAATGAAACATGTGCACGGCAAAACCGCACAACAGGGGATGAATTCCATGTCTAAAGAAATTGTTAAAGGTTCGATGGCCTCCGCCACGGTTCAAGGCGGAAGCAAATTGCTCGGTAAAGCGGCCAAGCATCCGTTATTGGTTTTTGGCTTAGGTGTAGCCGCCGGTTACGTGATCTATAAATACCGTAAGGAAATTATTTCGGGAACCACGAAAGTGGTCGATGCCGGAAAAGATTTTGTTTTGCAACAAAAAGAAAATTTAGAAGATATCGTTGCAGAAACAAAAGAATAATAGCGTATATATACCTTTCGTACTTCAAATTTTGGCAGTGCCCGAGGAGGTGCCGGGGGTCCGCAAAGGCTTTGCCAGCATAGAGCCTACATGGACGTATTCACCCAGCACCTAAATTCCATAGCCTTTTGGCTATGGTAACTATCTTGCATAATTTAGGTGCTGGGTTCACGGCGTACTTTGACGGTCACCCTGGCGCCGAATTTTAATCTACGATGGGTATACTTCGGCCATATTTTGTTATGGCAAGATTATTTTATTCGACGCTGATAAAGATATAAGCGATAGTGACTGCATTAATCGATAAAAGGGTCGAATAGATCCGCGAATTTGTTTATGCGGAGTATTTAACGGGTGTTCTGTACTGATTTGTCGGAACGCCCGTTTTTGTTTCTACTAAGGCAATGTTTGAATTATGGCTATCCAAAGAAATTTTGTGTTGCGTTATCGGGAGAGCGGGCACGTCAGGTTTCAAATTCCCTCGGAAGCCTGCGATTCCGCAGCGGCTAAAGCGTTGACCGAAAAATTGCTTGAACTCGAAGGAGTTTATCGGGTCGTGCTATATCGGCGGCAACAAAAATTATCGATACGTTTTCAAGAAACGATTTGCGAGTTCGAATCACTCGTCAAGCAGTTGTATCAAATCCTGGCGGATAGTGAGAAAGCGGGGATTTTTAATCCGAAGCCGATGGCCGAATCGAGACTCTGGAAGGGGCGAGCGATTCGTAATAAAGCCAAGCCGGGACCCCTCAGTTGGTTTAAGCAAAAATACACCGATGCCAAAGATACAGTGCATGCGGCTAAAGTCGTCGGAAAAATCGGTTTAAAAAAACCCAAGGCATTTTTAAACGATCCTGAAAAAGCCGTTATCGACTTTTTGAACGATATTTTAGTGCTGTTTTTAATCAAGTTACATTGGCAGCACATTACCCAGCAATGGATCGTGAAGCCATTCAAATATCGTTATGAATGGATGGCGATCTTCTATATGTTTTATTTATTGATACGGTCACGTAAAAAATAAATTCTTTATTTCTATGCCGCCTTGTGCGGCATATTTTTTAAATCGCAGCGATTGTTGTTATTCACTGGCTTGATATTACTGTCTAAATCGATATGGATTCCCAAAGCGTGACTTTTAAAAACTTCCGGCTTGTTCATCAATTATCCCGGCGCATTCGGATCGAATCTCCAATACTAAAAAAAGACCAAGAACGGGGTTACATTTTTGAAATCCTTCTAAAAAAGCGATCGGAAATCAAAGCAGTACGTTCAGTTTTTTCGCTGGGTTCGGTTGTGATCGAATTCGACCCGGCCAGTCTACCGAAAAAGAATTTACTGATTTTGATTGATGCGGTGCTGGGCAACATCGCCCATAAACAAAGCATCGACCATCAAGCAAGAAAGAAAGACTTTGACGGTCCCCTGCAAGAAGTCGATCTTGCCGTCGAAGGCATGACTTGCGCGTCGTGCGCTTTGCTAATCGAAATGGTTCTGAAACGCGATCCGGCGATCAAGCAAGCCAGCGTCAATTTCGGTACCGAAACTTTAACCGTCCATGGGCAGCTCGATAAGGATGAAGTCGGTGTAAGAGTGGCGTCGCTTGGTTACAAAACCTATGCGATGGATACCTTGTCGCAACGCAAAATTCTGATTGAAAAAGAACAGCAACGTATTTTGACGGCACGAAGCCGTTTCGTTTGGTCGGGAATATTGAGCCTGCCCGTTGTTGCGGTCGGCATGAGCATGCCGTCGTCGCGCTGGCTGCATTGGCTGCAATTCGGTTTGACGACACCGGTCGTATTTTGGTCCGGCTGGCAGTTTTTCAGCAAGGCTTTTCGTTTGGCGAAACACCGAGCCGCCAACATGGATTCATTGATAGCATTGGGCGTCGGTTCCGCCTACGGTTATAGTTTGCCGGCGTTGTTTCGAAACAGAGGTCACATTTATTTCGAAGCGGCCGCCGCGATCATTACCTTTGTCTTGTTGGGGCGCTATCTCGAAGAAAATGCAAAGGGCAAGGCCGGAGAGGCGATCCGAAAATTAGTCGATTTGCAGCCGCAAACCGCGACGTTGTTGTGCGACGGCGAAGAAATCACGATCGATGTCGACGATATCGCAATCGACGATATTTTATTGGTGCGTCCGGGTGAAAAAATACCGACCGACGGCCAAGTGATTCATGGCGTTTCGACGGTCGACGAAGCGATGGTGACAGGCGAAAGTTTACCGGTCGTCAAGGAAGTCGGTCAAAAAGTGATAGGAGGCTGCGTCAACGGCAGCGGTGTATTGAAGATACGTGCGACTGCGGTCGGTATGGACACCGTGCTGGCCGGTATCGTACACATGGTCGATCAGGCTCAGGCCGCCAAATTGCCGATTCAGAAACAGGTCGATAGAATCTCGGCGGTGTTCGTGCCCTCGGTCATGGTTTTTTCAGGCTTGACGATGGGCGGGTGGTTGCTGGTTGGTGCGCCGTTCGCGCATGCCTTCGGTAATGCGATTACCGTGTTATTGATTGCTTGCCCTTGTGCATTAGGCTTGGCGACTCCGGCGGCAATCATGGTGGGTACCGGCCGTGCGGCGCGCGAAGGTGTTTATATCCGCAACGGCGAAAGTTTGGAACTGGCGGCCAAGCTCGATGCGATCGTGTTCGATAAGACCGGCACGATTACCGAAGGTAAACCGAAAGTCAGCGAGTGGCTCAATATTTCCGGAATAGACGATGAGGAAGTCCTGATATTGGCTGCGTCGGCAGAAAACAATTCGGAGCATTTTCTCGGTAAAGCGATCGTAGACTATGCCAAAGAACGTTCGATGATCCTGCAGGAATGCAGTCATTTCAAGAGCGAAACCGGACGAGGCATATTAGCCGAAGTCGGGGGGGAAAATTTATTATTGGGCAATAGAGGGTGGTTGGTTGACCAAGGTGTTTCGATCGATGCTTTATCGAAAACGGCCGGTGAATATGCCGGGCAAGGTAAGACGCCCGTGTTTATGGCGATAAACGGAAAGGAGTCGGCGGTTTTCGGTATTGCCGATAAGCCGCGGTCACAAGCGGGCAAAGCGATCGCACGATTGAATAAAATGGGTGTACATACACTGATGGTGACCGGCGATACCGAAAAAACGGCTAATTATATAGCCGCAAAAGTTGGTATCGAAACGGTTGTCGCGAACGCCAAGCCCGAAGACAAGCTTGCGATTATTCACGATTTTCAACAGCAAGGCCGCCATGTCGGCATGATCGGTGACGGTATCAATGATGCACCGGCACTGGCGGCGGCCGATGTCGGTTTTGCGATAGGCAGCGGCACCGATATCGCGATCGAGTCGGCCGATATGACGCTAGTCAGTGGCGATATTACCAAAGTAACCGATGCAATCGAACTTAGTACCGATACGATTCGCATTATCAAGGAAAATTTGTTTTGGGCGTTCGGTTATAACACGGTCGCGATTCCGGTCGCGGCCTTGGGTAAGCTTAATCCGATGATCGCCTCGGCGGCGATGGCGCTGAGTTCGGTGTCCGTGATCGTCAATTCGTTGCGCTTGGGTAAAAAATAGGATTTCAAATGGATCATTCGACAATGGATCACGGCATGCATCATATTGCTGCAGCCGGCGGTTTCGACTACAGTCTGGCGTTTATGGCCGGATTGTTGGGCAGCGGACATTGTTTGGGAATGTGCGGCGCATTGGTTTCCGGTTACTTCATGAAATCAGGACCGTCCAGAAGCTATCTCCCATATTTCGCCTATCAACTCGCGCGCATTTTCGTTTATACGATGGTCGGCTTCGCCGCCGCCTCGCTCGGAGTCGTGTTGGTTTCGAGCGGCCTGTTCGGCAAATTGCAAAGTCTGCTGCAAATGGTGATCGGCGCAGTCGTGATCCTTTTGGCTTTGGGTATTCTCGGATGGATACCGTTTCAAGGCTCGATTCGATTGATTCCGATGAATGTGTTACGCAAGGGCTATGCATCTGCCAGCACCAAAGGTCCGGTCGTCGGCGCACTGATTGCCGGGTTGTTGAACGGCTTGATGCCGTGCCCATTGACGTTTGCAATGGCCGTTAAGGCTACATCCGCGACAACCATTGCCGAGGGCGGATTGTTGATGCTGACTTTCGGTGCCGGAACGCTGCCGATGATGCTGTTCATCAGTGTCGCGTTCGGTAAGATGAGTGCGCATTTCAGAGGCTTGATGTTGAAAACGGCGGCCTTGATCATGATCGTAATGGGTTCGAATACGATCTATATGGGGCTGTCTTTCTATGTTGAGGAGCATCATCATCACCGCGATTTCTTGCATGATTTGAAAGATAGAATTGATGAATTGATTGTGTTTTTAACCGAATTCGTCGACTATCTCGGCGCCATGGTTAATAATGTGCCGGGGGCATAAGACCGCTTCTATAAAATACAGCACTCATCGTCTAAGCCGGGAAAGCCAGGTGACAATTAATAGTGTCGGGGTCACATTGACTAA
The DNA here is from genome assembly GCF_044788715.1 of Methylotuvimicrobium sp. KM1. Classification (NCBI taxonomy): domain Bacteria; kingdom Pseudomonadati; phylum Pseudomonadota; class Gammaproteobacteria; order Methylococcales; family Methylococcaceae; genus Methylotuvimicrobium; species Methylotuvimicrobium sp. KM1. The sequence goes on from NZ_CP173170.1 coordinate 221,750, forward strand.
GATGGTATCTAAGATTTATACATATCGCTTTGAGGTACATTGTTGGCCATCCTGCGCGATGACAAAAGCACGCAAATGTTGGAGTGCCGGAGGGTACGCTGTGCGTGCCATGGTAACCCCACCAAACTTAACACAAGCCTTTATGGTTTGATCAGGGTAGTTAACGGCATGAAGGTACGCACAGCGTACCCTAAAATTTCTGTATAACAACGAGCGCTGGAGCGTGGGAACGATAGGGAGGTGTGAATAATTACCTTGCAATTTGTCTAAGCCGAAGACACTTCGCTCCCGAATTTTCGGACACAATAATAACCCGTTTGATAATGATTCAAAGCGTCAGCCGAACATTAAACCGAATAACGAAAATCCATCAGCCTCAAATAAAGCGGCTGAATTATTATTGGCGTTTGTTTGGTACCGGGGTCAGTTTTTTTACCTTCGGCGCTGGCGGATTCTTATTATGGGTGTTAGTCTTTCCGGTGTTGTCGATCATTCCAGGAACTCACGAGAGTAGGATCCGCCGAGGTCAACAAGTCGTTCATTACAGTTTTTACGCATTCATCGGCCTGATGCATCGAATCGGAGTGATGACCTACGAGATCGAAGGGCTGGAAAAACTCAATAGGCCCGGACAATTGATCGTCGCTAATCATCCGACATTGGTCGACATCGTCTTTCTGATCAGCCGAATCAGTCAGGCTAGCTGCATTGTCAAGGCCAGTTTGTGGCGCAATCCGTTCATGAGGGGGCCGATCCTCAATGCCGGCTATATCAGCAACGGCGACCCTGAAATCATGATAGACGAATGCGTGCAAAGATTGCAATCGGGCGGCACGATGATCATCTTTCCGGAAGGCACCCGCTCAGTGCCCGGCAAACCCTACCGGTTTCAACGCGGCGCGGCCAGCATCGCGCTGCAAGCGCAAGCGATCGTGACGCCTGTGACGATGTCCTGTTATCCCAGTACGCTGACCAAGGCCGAAAAATGGTATCAAATCCCGCACCGGCGCTTTCATCTTGCAATGCACGTCGGCGAGGATATCCCGATGCAAGAATTCACTTCGCTACAGCCCCGGTCCATTGCCGTGCGCCGCTTCAATAGCTATTTGCAGGATTACTTTACACGGCAACGAGTGCTCTCCGAGCAAGATGGAAAATAACGAATAAAAAACATTTTTCCACGAAACAGATAAAAAACACGAAAAGCAATCGGTCTGTTGTAGAGTTTAGCTAATCGCTGTATACGTGCCAGCTTAAACCATAACGTTCATGAAGGCCTGGCCATCGCCCCGGCAAATGAAAGTTCTCTGGTGGCGGAGGGTGCGGTCACTCGCCCGACAGGTCGCCGTGAACCCAGCACCTAAATTATCCAAGATAGTTAACTATAGCCAATGGGCTATGGAATTTAGGTGCTGGGTGAATACATCCCTGCAGGCTCGACGGCGGCTCCCTGCCGCCGACGCCTGCCGGTCGAGCAACCGCACCCTCTCCGGAACCGGAATTGCCAGAACGGAGATTTGTATATCGAAAAATTAGATAATGAGTCTAAATCTACGAACTTTCACAGTAATCGATAACAATTACAGCCTCATGGCTTCCATGCTCCTCTGGCACGGGGGCGCTTCAAGGATCGCTTCTACCTAGCTGAAGCTAATGTGGGAGCGATGCCTACATCGCGACTTTCGAAGCCACTAATGCTGAATAGTCAAAGATTTAACCTAATGGCAGCAAACTCTAGGATGGATAATTGTTTACCGTCGGGTAATGATAAACGCAGCTCTATCTTAAACATCAGTCATCCAAATTCGCTCCCATGAAAAAACTATTAATCATCATCTCTTTATGGATTATTGCGACGCTTGCCGCAGCAAATCCTGCATTACAGAAATGGGCCAAAGTGACCGAACCTGCGCCGGCCCGCGATATTGCGCAAAGCATTGGCGACTATACGGCCGGGTGTATTCGTGGAGCGGTATCGTTGCCGTTCAGGGGCGAGGGTTATCAAGTGATGCGTTTGTCGCGCAAACGCTATTACGGCCATCCCGATTTGATTCAATTCATCGAAAACATGGGCCGAGAAGCGATGGCGCAAGGCTGGGGAACTCTATTGATCGGTGATTTGGGACAGCCTCGCGGCGGCCCGACTTTGACCGGACACCGCAGCCATCAAACCGGTCTCGATGTCGATATCTGGTATTTAATATCGCAAAAGGCTACCTTGCGATCATTGACGATGGAAGAACGGGAAAAATGGAGCGCTCCGTCAGTGGTAAGGACTGCCATCGACCGCATCGATGATGCCCAGTGGACGCAGCGCCATGATCGTATACTCGAAACGGCGGCGCGCATGCCGGAAGTCGAACGGATTTTCGTCAATGCCGCGATCAAACGTCATCTGTGCGAAAATTCGGCCGAACACAATTGGCTCGGAAAAATTCGCCCATGGTGGGGGCATCACGATCATTTCCATGTGCGCTTGAAATGTCCGGAAAGCAACCCCGATTGCCGAAGCCAAGAGCCTATCCCTAAAGGCGACGGCTGCGATGCATCGCTCGACTGGTGGTTTACCGCCGAAGCGAAAACGCCCGCAGCACCGATCGCCCCGGCCAAAGCACCGGAACTGCCCGCCTTATGCGAAACTGTATTGAATGATTGAAACCAATGAACGGCTAAATAGAACGAGAAATTATGCATCAAGAATTCTGGCTGGAACGCTGGCAACAAAATCAGATCGGTTTTCATAGTGAAAGCATCAATCCGCATTTGGAACAATATTGGCCGGCATTGCATATCGAAGCGGGAAGCCGGGTCTTCGTGCCGTTGTGCGGAAAGAGTAACGATATGCTGTGGCTGCTCGCGCAAAACTATCGGGTAATCGGCGTCGAACTCAGTCCCTTGGCGGTTAACGCGTTTTTCACCGAGAACAATGTACCGGCAACCGCAAGATGTAAAGACAATTTCGAAGTGTGGGAAAACGATGATCTATGCATTTATTGCGGCGATTTTTTTCACCTGAGAGAGGACGTTTTAACGGGTGTTGATGCCGTTTATGATCGAGCCTCGCTCGTTGCGTTGCCGCCGGAGATGCGCGCGGATTATGCGGGGCATATGAAACGCTTGCTTAAAATCGGCACGAAAATATTATTGGTGGCATTCGATTATCCACAGCAAGAAATGGACGGGCCGCCGTTCAGCGTGCAATGCCAAGAAGTAGAAACGCTGTATCGGGATTGGTGCCGGATCGATTTGCTGCACACCGAGGATATATTGTCTAAAGAGCCTCGTTTTCGGGAAAGAGGCTTAAGTCGTTTGCAAGAACAAGTCTATGTCTTGACGGTTTTATAATCCACCGTCAAATGCGTAAGCGCCGATATCGATCGGGTCTCGTTGCCGACGCGCTTCTCGGTTTAGCGGATGGCGATATTGAAACTCCGGACGAAGCGAAACGCCGATAGAAGGCATGCCCGGAGCGGAGCCTCTTCCTATCGCCGGGGAGCTGGGCAAAAGACGATAATCGAAAGCGTTACGATCGACAAAACCGCCGTCTTCAGTCGTCAGGTTGTAGCGTTGCCGCCCGGATCCTTGCAACGGAATAACGTTACCGACTAGTAAATTATTAATCGAGACCACTTCGACGTTTGCGTGATTGTGAATGAACACGCCGCGGCTGCGATCATTGACGAAAGTGTTGTTCACCGCATAGAGATTTTGATTCGAATTGTTCCGGCTGTATTCTCCGGCATAGGAAATGGCCGTCCAATTATCAGAGCGGGGGCTTTGTCGCAACACATTGCCGATAATGAAAGCATCGCCGCCGTTCGGTAGGTCGATCAAATAACTCGACGCGCCGTGCTCGTCGGTAATGCGGTTGTAAAGCAGATAATTTTCCCGTGCCCGCGATTTAACGTTATGACCGGTTACGGCATCATGGATGTAACAATTACGCAGTGCAAAGTGTCGAATAGCGCCGATATAAATATTGTGCCCCAGCTTGCCGTGGCGGTGGTAATCGACCGTATTATCATTGAATTCGGAGCCTTCGATCACAATATCGCTACGCGGATTCGAGCCGGTCAAAATCCCCATTTGGTTATTATGAAAATGCGCATTGCGAACCGTCAAATGCGTGCCTTCAAAGCGTATGCCTGCCCCATTCAAACTCGCCACAGCCGCGCCGGAAAATTCGATATTCTCGACAATGACATTATTACCCTTGATGACCCAAATGGCTTTGCCTTCGGCTGAATTTCCGTTCGCCTGGAGATGCGCTCGTCCGCCGGCGCCTCTCAATGTCAGTCGATGCTGCCGCCAAACCGCGACATCACCCGAATAGATGCCGGCATCAATTACCACTGTGTCGCCGTTCTTGGCGATTCTTGCCGCATCACTGGGTTGCTTCAAGATTCGCTCGGAGCCGACCGACAGCGTGACGCTCACGCTTATGGCTGGGCAGCAGAGCAGCAAGGCAAAGATGGTCGGAATGAATATTTTCATGATGTTTTCAATTCGGTAAATGACGGCGCGTCCACTGTGATTGAAATTTAATCTAGGAACCTAAGGAACGAGCATGAAATAACTTCGACAAATGCTGAAAGGAGGGGGCGGTGGCTCGATTGACAGGCGTCGGCGGCAGGGATAGCCGCCGTCGAGCCTACATGGATGTATTCACCCAGCACCTAAATCCAGCACCTAAATTCCATAGCCCATTGGCTATGGTTAACTATCTTGGATAATTTAGGTGCTGGGTTCACGGCGTCCTGACAAGCGAGTCGCCGAACCATCATAATGCCTAAAACTTGTAAAAGTAAATCTGTGCATATTCCTAAAAAAGATAGCAAACCCACGAACGTACGAAATAGGTCTGTCGATTTATCCGAAGAAGAGTTGAGCATAGGAGCATCATCAATGATATTACTCGGGTATGTTTCAATACAATTTGCTATCTCCATAACATAAACTTTGCTATATTTCTTCCAACTAGTTCACAGAGGAGAGCATTCCGCGCCCAGTATCTTAATGTAGCATTTGGACTTATAACAATACCAACAATAAGCTTTTAAGCAGTCCGTGGAGATTTAATCATGACACTATCAAAAAAATTAGGCGCCGAATTCATCGGCACATTTTGGCTGGTTCTCGGCGGTTGCGGAAGCGCCGTACTTGCCGCAGCCTTTCCCGAAGTAGGCATCGGTCTTACCGGCGTTTCCTTTGCTTTCGGTTTAACAGTATTGACCATGGCCTATGCCATCGGTCATATATCAGGCTGCCACCTTAATCCGGCCGTTTCGATCGGCCTGTGGTCCGGCGGACGCTTCTCGGCTGGCGAACTCGGGCCTTATATCGCCGCGCAAGTGTTAGGCGGAATTACCGGAGCGGTCGTGCTTTATATTATCGCGACAGGTAAAGCGGGATTCGATGTAAGCGGCGGATTTGCATCTAACGGGTATGGAGAGCATTCGCCCGGCGGTTATAGTTTGACGTCTGCATTGACTACAGAAGTAGTCATGACTTTCATGTTTTTGATCATCATTCTCGGTGCAACCGATAAACGGGCGCCGGCCGGTTTTGCTCCGATAGCCATCGGGCTGGGTCTCACGCTCATCCATCTAATCAGCATTCCGGTTACGAATACCTCGGTCAACCCGGCTCGCAGCACAGCCGTCGCAATTTTTGTTGGCGATTGGGCGGTCGCGCAACTATGGTTGTTCTGGGTTGCCCCTATCGTTGGCGCCGGTCTTGCGGGATTGGTCTACCGCTGGCTCGGGAGCGAAAAAACCGCCGAATTTGAAGATAAGTCGTGGGTTGAATTGCCGGAAGCTTGAGAATCAATACATAAAACAAAAAGGTTCCGTAAAGGACATGGAGTGCCAAGGATGGTAGAGTTTCTATCACATGCCGATGCCGGCAACGCTGTTCCATCCTTCTAACAGGCGATCTATTGTCAGTCATCAAGGCGACATTTCCGCCGTTTCGTAAATACTCGAAATGGGCGAAAAAAGCGAAAAAAGGCTCAGGTTAAATTTAAATTATTAATTCATTTTGCAAAAGCCAGCATTAACAACATCAAAAGGTCGGCTATACGGCGATAAGCGCGTTAAAAAATAGATTGGCTGCCACCAAAATCTGAAGATCCAATTTTTTGGTTTGTTGGCAATTGTTTCTGTGGGAGTCGGCAAGCGGAACTGGCAGGGGCGCCCATAAGACAGGACCTGTTATTTGTTATGCCGAGCGCTAGAAGACTCGCAATGAAAGCTTGGTGGACGCCTAGAAAAATTTGGAAAAAGGGAAGGATCAAATGCAAAGCCTGACCTGACTCTATCCTTTACTTAGGACCGGTTTTCCTCATAAGCGCCAACTTAAGGCGCAATACATTGATTCATAGTTGAAAAATAAGAATGTAGCCACAAAATGATGGATTTCCGTTTCGCTACTACCCAAGCTATACCTTTCGCACTTCAAATTTCGGCAGTGCCTTAGGAGGCACCGGGGTGTCCGGCAAAGGCTTTGCCAGCATGGAGCTGGCATAGAGCCTACATGGATGTATTCACGGCGTCCTTTGACGGGCACCCCGGTGCCGAATTTTGACCTCCGATGGGTATACTGCTCTGCACAGACCTTCCTCCATGGCCGATTTTGCGTAGGATGGGTAGAGGCGGAAGCCGAAACCCATCGTTTTTCAACCAGACGCAGTTGCTATCGCAGGACGGGGTTTATAAACCCTTCCGTAACGTTTTTTACCGTTTGCGGGTGCCCATGATGGGTTTCCGCTTCGCTCCTACCCATCCTACTGCTTAATCAATCACTTAGATGCTTAAGTTGGCGCTTATGCCGGTTTTCCTCAGTAGTTCATGCCCCAGAAAAACTCGACCCTCAGAAACAATCTATCGTCTTGTTATCAGAATGCTGTTGCGCCGAAGTGAAAAATAGTCAATTTTTTGCCTTTCTGTTGGTGGTATTTTGCTTTTTTCGGCATATAAAAAGTCTTTTATAGGAGGCTGTTTTTTGTTTTATGTGGTGCATAATTGATGCAGCATGGGTGCGTAGTAGATTCTTGAAGGGTCAGATAATAATGGTAAGACAAAGCATATCCGTAACAGAGCCGAACGATGAGTGGTTGAAGGCTCAAATCGCTAATGCAGAATACCGTTGTAAAAGCGAAGTGATTAATGACCTAATTCGGCGGGCGCGGCGACAACAGCTTGAAATTGATCTGAACTGATTCAGGCTGAACAGAGCGGTTTTTCCGATGAGAAACTAGAAGATTTATTAAATAACTTTAAGGAAGAAGCGCGTCGAGAAGGGCTCTTATAAACGCTCTAAAAAAGCCCGCAAAAAAGGGGGGGCAGGTTCTGAGGTATCCCTGCGAAATAGCCAAATAAAACGATTTGCTATGGCTGAAAATTTATAGATATATTGATTTTTTTCATCGTTCCTACGCTCTGCGTTTATCGTTATACATAAGTCCGGTACACTTGCTGAACAGAGCTTATCGAATAACTGGGAGCGTTGATGTTTGATAAGTCTGTGGATATTGATCGCCAGTGGCTTTCCTTCGCCTAGCGTTAGGTAAGGGACGACGAAGGCGGCGATGAACGCTCTGTGGGAGCGATCCCCTGATCGCGATTTCGAAGTCGAGATTGTTAAGTAACAATAAATGGTATCGAGCGTTTTGTGGGGGTACCTTAGGGTCAGGTTGAATTATTAATTCAACCTGACCCCTTTTTTTCCTTTTTTTGAATGATGGAAGGAATGACATGGCAAAAGCCAAAAAAGAACAAAAACCAGAAGCCCTGGAAAAACAACTCTGGAAAGCGGCGGACAAACTTCGGAAAAACATCGATGCCGCCGAATACAAACACGTCGTTCTCGGACTGATCTTTCTCAAATACATTTCGGATTCTTTCGAAGAGCATTTTGCCAAGCTACAAGCCGGCGAAGGCGAATATGTCGGCGCCGATCCCGAAGACAAGGACGAATACAAAGCCGAGAACGTGTTCTTCGTTCCACCCGAAGCGCGTTGGTCATTCTTGCTGGCCCAAGCTAAACAGCCGGAAATCGGCAAGTTCATCGACGCCGCGATGGATGCCATCGAAAAGGAAAATCCATCATTGAAAGGCGTTTTGCCGAAAGTCTACGCACGGCAAAACCTCGATCCTACCAATTTAGGCGGATTGATTGATCTGGTCGGCAATATCGCGCTGGGCGATGCCAAAGCCCGTAGCGCCGATGTCTTGGGGCATGTGTTCGAGTATTTCCTCGGCGAATTCGCGCTCGCCGAAGGCAAACAGGGCGGCCAGTTTTACACGCCGCGCAGTATCGTTGAATTATTGGTCAAAATGCTCGAACCGTATAAAGGCCGGGTACTCGATCCCTGTTGCGGCTCGGGCGGCATGTTCGTGCAATCGGAAAAGTTTGTCGAAGAACATCAGGGCAAGATCAACGACATTTCGATTTACGGGCAGGAAAGCAACCAAACCACTTGGCGGCTGGCCAAGATGAATTTAGCCATTCGCGGCATTGATAGCTCGCAAGTCAAATGGAACAACGAAGGCTCGTTCTTAAACGATGCTCATAAAGACCTGAAAGCCGATTTCATCATCGCCAATCCACCGTTTAATGACAGCGATTGGAGCGGCGATTTGCTGCGTAACGATGGGCGCTGGCAATTCGGTACGCCGCCTGCCGGTAACGCCAATTTCGCCTGGCTCCAGCATTTTGTTTATCACCTATCGCCGACCGGCAAAGCCGGGATCGTTCTGGCCAAAGGCGCGCTAACCAGTAAAACCAGCGGCGAAGGCGAGATAAGAAAAGCGCTGATTGAACAAGGCAACCTGATCGACTGCATCGTCAACCTGCCCGCCAAGCTGTTTTTGAACACGCAAATACCGGCGGCGCTGTGGTTTATGAACCGGGCGAGAAACAACGGCCACCCGCGTAAATCCGAAATTTTGTTCATCGATGCCCGCAACCTGGGGCACCTAATCAACCGCCGTACCCGCGAGCTTTCGCATGAGGACATTCAGAAAATTGCTGATACCTACCATGCGTGGCGCACTGGTGAAGGTGAGTATGAAGACATCAAGGGTTTTTGCGCTTCCACGCCGATTGAGCGCGTCAAGGAATTGGATTATGTTTTAACTCCTGGGCGCTATGTCGGCCTGCCGGATGAAGCCGACGATTTCGATTTCAAAGAACGCTTTACCGCTTTGAAAGCCGAGTTTGAAGGGCAGTTATTGGAAGAAGCGGCTCTCAATCAAGCCATTGCCGAGAATTTGGCGAAAATTATTATTTGAGGTTTAACCGATGACCATGCAAACACAAAATCCTAATGCCGCACATAGTTTGTATGTGCTTTATGAAACTTTGTCGGATGAGGCGCAACAATTATTTTTACAAGAATTATCAACTAAACAAAGGCATAAGGTAGAATCTGTCTTGAAGAAAAGTTCATGCGATCCAGATATGTTCGAATCCGCATTGTTATCGGAATCGGCTCTGGCGGAGGATTGGTTAAGACCGGAAGAGGATGAAGCATGGGCGCATTTGCAGTCGGACAAGTAGTTATTTTACCGTTTCCTTTCTCTGATTTGAGCCATCAAAAGTATCGGCCTGCTTTATTGTTGGCCGAGGCCGGCAAGGACGATTGGATTGCCTGTCAGATTACCAGTAATCGCTATGCCGATCCCTTGGCAATCGAAATCAATGCCGACGATTTCAGCAAAGGCAGTTTACAGCGACTTAGTTATGCCAGACCCGGCAAAATATTTACCGCTCATCGGAGTTTGTTTTCGAGGGTAGTCGGGCAATTGAGCGATAACAAGGTGCAACATGTTCGTTTGGCAGTCATAACGCTGTTAAATGGCGATTGAGGATTAGACAAGGGTGTCAGCATGAGTGAGTGGCTAGAAAAAGGTGTGGATACGAGTAAAAGCCGGTATGCGTTCTCACAAAGTACTGAAAATCTGGCGAGGCTGAAAATAAGACTCAACCCGTAACTGTTAATATCGACGGTTTGTACCAAGATATCAGGCAACTCATCGAAACGACCCAGTCCCATGTTGCTTCCCAAGTCAATCAAGCCTTGGCGCTAACCTATTGGCAGATTAGCAAAACCATTAAAACGGAAATTTTGCACGATGACCGCTCCGAGTATGGCCAAGCCACGCTTAAACAATTGTCGCAACGCTTACAACAGGAATACGGGGCAGGCTTTAGCTATTCCGGCCTAATCCTTATGACCAAGCTTTACACCTAATCTATCGGACTACGAAAAAGTTGCGACGCTGTCGCAACAATTGAGCTGGTCACATTTTGTCGAACTCATCAAAATCGAAAACGAACTCAAGCGCGGTTTTTACACTCGGTTGTGCAGTGAAGCGCGTTGGTCGGTGCGCATCCTGCGAGAACTGTGTGCTTTAAGGCCGGTATGCATTCCCAACGCTGGAGCGTAGAAACGAGCACACAAAACCAAAAATATTCAGGATTAAACCATGAACAACGAAATCCGTTGGCAGCAACGCTTTCAAAATTTTGAACGAGCCTTCAAACAGTTTGCCGAAATTGCCGACGCCGATTTAAACGCTTTATCCAATTTAGAAAAAGAAGGTTTTATTCAGCGTTTTGAATACACGATTGAACTGGCTTGGAAAACGCTGAAAGATTATCTTTTGGAAAATGGGTTTGACGTCAATAGCCCTAAAGACGTCTTTCGGCAGGCGTTTCAAAATGAAACAATTGATGACGGTGAAATTTGGATGGATGCCTTGAAAAAGAGAAATTTAACCAGCCATACATACAATGAAGTGATTTTGAATGACACGTTGAATTTTTTACAACAAGACTTTTACCCGGTGATTGAAAAACTGTATCGCCATTTAAAAACTGAGCTAAACGGATGAAATACGGTTTAACAGACGCGCAATGGCAGGAAATTACCGCCTTTATTGAGCAATACCCCGAAGTTGAACAAGCGATTTTATTTGGTTCACGGGCCATGGGCACCTTTAAAGAAGCCTCTGATGTGGATATTGCCATTAAAGGTGAAAAGGTCACTGCTTCGTTAGCCCAGCGGATTAAATTTGATATAGAAGAAGACACTTATTTGCCGTTCTTTTTTGATATGGTGGCTTATCCATCCATTAGCAATGACGCACTGAAACAGCATATTGATGATAAGGGCGTGGTGATTTTTAGGCGTGGGGAGAGTGAGTGGCAATGCTGTTGACTTAAGAAAAATAAAGACATAATACCTTGATTTTATTATAATAAGCACATGAAATCACTACAGAGAGACTCATTTATGACCAGCACCGCAAACATGGCACAAACATCGCTTTGAAAATTCATGCCAACTTTCGTCTTATCTTGAACAATTTCGCCGTTTAATTTCACACACGTTAGCCGATGATCAAAAGCAATCGGCTGAGCACTTTACCCGCACACGCAAACTCTCCTTACCCAACCTAATTACCTTGGTGTTATCACTGGTTACCAGTGATAAATCCGCTGGCGTGGACATTCACTCCGGTGAATTCTTCAAACAAGCGCGGCGAAGCGGTTGTTGGCCTGAGGCTGAAGCCGTGCATCGGAGTGCAGTGACGAAAGCCCGAAGTCGATTACCGTGGTCCGTCTTTACTGATCTATTAGCCGATAGTGTGCAGTTAGCTTATTCGCTTTGGCCGGAGTCGCCGGAATATACGTGGCATGGCATGACGGCGGTGGCTTTTGACGGTTCCAAATATCACTTGCCGGCCTCGCCCGAACTTCGCAAAGCCTTCGATCCCAACAGCGGCTTGACCGTTCCCGGCAAAGGCCACTATCCGCAATGTCTGGTCTCGACCGCATTCGATGTCTTTCGACGGTTACCGATCGCTCGCGCGATCAGTCCCTTAGCGGAAGGCAACGAGCGCGAGGATGTGAAAGAGCTGCTACCGCAGCTCCCCGATCGTCCTTTGGTCTTATTGTTTGACCGCGGTTATCCCAGCTATGACTTGCTTTACTACTTACGAGATACCTCGCCGGATTCGGCTTTCGTGTTCCGCTGTCCGGCCCAATCGACCTTTAAAGCGGTCGAGAACTTTGTCCAATCCGGGCGTTCAGAGGCCGTCATCTGGTTGGATACGGCCTCGCGGATTCGCCGGAAACGACCGGGCCCCAAAAGCATCAAGCTACGCGTGGTCCGTTTGGAAAGCCCGGACGGCACGCTGTCGGTCTTATTAACCAATCTTACCGGCAGCCGTCAGTATCCCGCCGAATCACTGGTTGAACTGTATTTCCGTCGCTGGCGAATTGAAGAACAATATCGTGATGAAAAATTGCACCTCGATATCGAAATGTTCCACAGTCACAGTGAAAACGGCATCAGACAAGAACTGTTGGCCGTCCTGGTCATGTGCGTGATCAGTCGCACCTTGATTGCCCTGCTTACCGACCCGAATCCCGATCGCTTATCCACGCCCCAGTTTAAAAATGCCGTGCGGGCATTGGCGAGTGAGGTCGTGGTGTTTACCGCAGCTTATCCGGAGATCGCACGCAACGTGTTTCAGGAGCTTTTGGTGGAAATCACGCGCGTTCAGTATTACCATCCGAAGAAGCCCAGGAAGTCCTATCCTCGTGTATCCCGTAAACCTATCAATAAATGGCAGCAGGATAAATCAAAACGGATCGCTGATGCTTAAGTCAACAGCATTGAGAGTGAGTGGCGAGAGTGTAAATTAGGTGAACAGATAAATCTAAAACGTGGATATGATCTCCCAAATCGTTTGCGCCAAGATGGAGATATACCTATCTTTTCATCTTCCGGGGTTACTGGATTTCATAATGAAAAAATGTGTGATGCTCCAGGTGTAATAACAGGTCGATACGGCACCATCGGACAGATATTTTTTTCTAAAAAACCATACTGGCCTTTGAATACAACTTTATATGTCCAAGATTTCAAAGGAAATGATGAATTATTCGTTTACTATTTTTTAAAACGATTAGATTGGGAGAAATATAGCGATAAAAGTGCTGTTCCCGGTGTGAATAGAAATGATGTTCACCAAGAAGAAATTGAACTCCCACCGCTCTCCGAACAAAAAGCCATTGCCGCCGTTCTGTCCAGCCTCGACGACAAAATCGACCTGCTGCACCGCCAGAACAAGACCCTCGAAGCCATGGCTGAAACACTGTTCCGGCAGCGGTTTATTGACAAGGAAATTGATGGAACGATTTCACAACTAATATCAATTCAGAATGGGTTTGCTTTTAAAAGTAAAGATTTTAGAGAAAATGGTACAAAAGGTATTTTGAAAATAAAGAATATTTCCGGTGGCATCATTGATATTCAAAATACAGATTTTATTGATGATCCATTGTCTGAATCTATCTCAGATAGATTTTTGGTTAAAACAGGTGATATTCTTATCGGTATGACCGGCGCGGAGATTGGAAAGCTAGGTATTGTTCCTAAAAATAACAAAGTATTATGGTTAAACCAACGTGTGGGTCTGTTGAAAGAAAAATACAAAGGATCTAATTATTTGGCTTACATTCAGCTCAAGTCTGATTTTGGGCAAGACTTTATCGAGAATGCGGCTACTGGAAGCGCGCAACCTAATATCAGTAGTTCAGAAATAGAGAATTGTGGATTTCCTGCTATTACTGAAAAGCAGATAAAAGAATACTCTGAAGAAATTTGTCCTTTTTATGAAAAATTGATAATTAACTTAGGCCAAATCCGCACCCTCGAAAAACTCCGCGATACCTTATTACCCAAGCTGATGAGCGGTGAAGTACGGATAGCACTATGAATGCTATCAGACAAGCCCTATCTAACCTGGAGCAAACCATGCCTGAAATATGCCGTTTCTATGGAATTATTATTCGGATGTACTTGATTGATAGTGAGCATCCGCCACGACATATTCACATCAAATATGGAGATTATGAAGCTGTGATGGAATTAATTAACCTCAATATCATTGAAGGACATATTCCCAAAAAATGTCGTCAACTCGTTCGGGAATGGGCGGAAATACATCAAGACGAATTGATTGAAATGTGGGATAGTCAAAACTTTCATAAGGTAGAACCTTTGGAGTAATGATGAAATTAGTTAACTTTACGCATCTGCACGATTATTGGTTTGTTTTGGATTTTGAAAACGGCGAACAAAAACGGGTTGATTTGACTGGTTTAATTGCCAGCCATGTCAGTCAAGAGGAGATTAAGACGGCACATATTGACTCTGAATGGGGTTGTTTAGAGTTTAACAATGCAATGGTTGATATAGAGCCTAAAACTCTGTATGGCTACGCTAAACAAAATGAAGCTGAAGCGGCATAAACGAAAATACCCTCCTCCCCAGACGGATAAGGAACTAGCATGAAATAACTTCGACAACTGTCAGAAGGGGGTTCGGTGGCTCGATTGACAGGTGTCGGCGGCTGGGCAGATTTTTGCTCCTGCAAAATCTGCATTCACGCCATCCCTGGCGTTCAGATAGCCGCCGTCAAGCCTACATGGACGTATTCACGGCGTCCTGTCAAGCGAGTTACCGAACCGCCCAAAGCCTACAACTTGTATAAGTTATTTTGTGCATATTCCTAAGCGGCGAAGTGCGGGTGAAAGTTGTCTAACTGCACAAAAAAGCGCATCATTCGATGACATTTTATGGAGGCCATTATGCGCACGACGGTTGTATTAGATGATGAATTACTCGAAAAAGCTCAAGCCTTAACCAACCTAAAAGAGAAATCCAGCCTCATCAAAGAAGCCTTGAAGGCCCTGATTGAACGCGAGAGCGCCAAGCGCCTAGCCAGCTTAGGCGGCATTGCCCCCGATTTGCAGCCCATTCCTCGCCGGCAAACCGAGTTGTAAAAATGCCGGTGTTGGTGGATACCTCGGTCTGGATCGACCACTTTCGGAAAAAAGAACCCGCGTTGGTCGGTTTATTGGAAAACGGTCAAGTTTTAGGTCATCCGTTTGTCCGGGGTGAACTCGCGTTAGGTAATTTACCGCAACGGCATATCCTTTTGGGACTACTGGATAACTTGCCGCAAGCCCCGGTTGCTTTCGATGCGGAAATCAACCGGTTTATTGAAGCGAATGCCTTGTTTGGTTTGGGCATCGGTTTTGTCGATGTGCATTTGTTAGCCTCTGCAAAATTGGCGCTTAACGCCACCTTATGGACACGCGATAAACGCTTACTGGCCGTTGCTACGCGACTCGCTATGAGCTATCAACCCTGAGCATCACCGCATGACTTTAACAAACGCGCCCCAACAAATCGCCATCTACCAAAACGAAGACGGCAGTATTCGCATTGATGTCCATTTGGAACAAGAGACCGTTTGGCTTAACCAAGCACAGATGGTTGAATTATTTGGCCGTGATCAGTCGGTTATCTCGCGGCATATTGCCAACGCATTCAAAGATGAGGAGGTTTCTGAAAAAAGCAATATGCAAAAAATGCATATTGCAAATTCTGACAAACCTGTGGCCTATTACGATCTGGATGTGATTATTTCGGTAGGTTATCGTATCAAGTCCAAACGAGGCGTGCAGTTTCGGCGCTGGGCCACTCAGATTTTGAAGCAATACCTACTACAAGGCTACGCCCTGAACGAACAAAAACTGCGTGCCAGCCAGGAAAAACTTGCCGATTTGCAACGCGCCATCGCGTTATCGTCGCGCTTGGTGCATAACAAGTCACTGTCGGCCAACGAATCGCAAGGCATTCTGACGATTTTGGAACAATACAGCCACGCCTTGACGGTGCTGGATGATTACGACCATCAACGCTTGGTCATCGCAGGTACGCAAAAAGCCACGCAGACGCCGATTCGCTATGCCGAAGCCATCGCTCAAATCCGGCTATGGCGACAACAGGAAGGGCTGGGTCAATTGTTCGGTAACGAAAAGGACGACTCGTTCAAAAGTTCTCTGTCCACGATTTATCAAACCTTCGGCGGTGAAGAATTGTACCCGAGCATCGAGGAAAAAGCGGCGAATCTGTTGTATTTCATCGTCAAAAACCATTCTTTCAGCGACGGCAATAAACGCATCGCGGCGGCGATTTTTGCCTGGTTTTTACAGCGACACGATTATCTGTACAACCAAGACGGCGAAAAACGCATTGCCGATAACGCCTTGGTTGCCTTTACTTTGCTGATCGCCGAAAGCAAACCGGAAGAAAAAGATACCATCGTCAAAGTCATTATCAATTTAATCAATGGTAAAAATGGATGACCCAACTGACCGAATCCGCGATTGAAGACTTGGCGACACATCCTCCTCAAGTTTATGAGCAGTGAAGTCAGGGTAAACTACAATTCTTAACTACCCATGCCTTTTGAGGAAAACTAATGTATGCCTACAAAGAAATAATCACGCTAGAGGACTTGCAGCATATCACCTTAAAACGCCCATTAGCGTTAAAAAAAGGGCAAAAAATCGAAGTATTGATTTTGGCAGATGATGAAAATGACGAACTGGACGCCATCCGCGACCATGTCACCGCGCAAAATATCAGTGAAACCGATATAAGCGACGCGATTCATTGGGCGCGGGAAAAATGAGAGTTGTTTTTGATACCAACACGATTATTTCAGCCTTGTTATTTCGCGGCAAGCTGTCGGTTTTGGTCCAACATTGGCGACAAGAAAATATAACGCCGTTAATTTGTGAGGAAACCCGTACCCGTGCCGAATTTTTACGGGTTCTAGCCTATCCAAAATTCAAGTTAAATGCCGAGCAAATAGACATATTGGTTTCTCATTACTTGCCTTATGCCGAAACAGTGACGATTTCAGAAGCCAATGAAAACCATTTGCCAAAATGCCGGGATAATAAAGACCAAATATTTTTGGCGTTGGCTTTTAATGGTCAAGCTGATTTTTTAGTCACCGGCGATGAGGATTTGTTGGTATTGAGAACACAGACACCGTTTGAAATCATCACATCGGCGGATTATTTAACGCTTCATGTTCACAAATACACGCAATGACCAAACTGACCGAATCCGCCATTGAAGCGTTTGCTATCGAGCTATTTGAACAACTTGGCTACAGCACTATTTACGCCCCCGACATTGCCCCCGATGGCGACAACCCGGAACGTGGCCATTATGACGAAGTGCTCCTGAAAGACCGCTTGCAATCTGCCGTGCGGCGTATCAATCCGTCCGTTCCACCGCACGCGCTGCAAGAAGCGTTGAAAGACGTGGAGCGCATCCATTCGCCGGAATTGCTGGCCAATAATGAAGCCTTTCACCGACTGCTGACCGAAGGTGTGAAAGTCAGTTACAGCCAAGATGGGCAGGATCGCGGTGATCTGGTTTGGCTGATTGATTTTGAAAATCCCGAAAACAACGAATTTATAGTGGCCAATCAGTTCACGGTGATTGAGAACAACCAGAACAAACGCCCAGATCTGGTGCTGTTCGTCAATGGGCTGCCTCTGGTGGTGATCGAGCTCAAAAACGCCACCGATGAAAATGCCACGATCAAATCCGCCTATAAACAACTTGAAACCTACAAGCACACCATTCCCAGCCTGTTTACCACCAACGCCATTCTGGTGATTTCCGATGGGCTGGAAGCCAAAGCCGGGTCTTTATCGGCGGGTTTTAGCCGGTTTATGGCGTGGAAGTCGGTGGATGGCAAAACCGAAGCCTCGCATTTGGTCAGCCAGCTTGAAACCCTGATTAACGGCATGTTGAACAAAGCCACGTTGCTGGATTTGATCCGGCATTTCATCGTGTTCGAGAAAGCCAAGAAAGAAGACCCTCAAACCGGTATTATCAGCATCAGCACGGTTAAGAAACTGGCCGCCTATCATCAGTATTACGCCGTGAACGCGGCGATTGCCTCGACATTGCGGGCGGCAGGTTTTGAATCGTCAAGGGCGTTGAGCGAACCGCCGGCGGGTTACGGTTTGCCGGATGTCAGGCAACAACCCAAAGGCGATCAAAAGGCCGGCGTGGTCTGGCATACGCAAGGCTCCGGTAAATCGCTTTCCATGGTGTTTTATACTGGCAAGATTGTCCTAGCCTTGGATAATCCGACTGTGTTGGTGATCACCGACCGCAACGACCTCGATGATCAATTGTTCGACACCTTTGCCGCTTCCTCCCAACTGTTACGGCAAGACCCTAAGCAAGTCGAAGACCGGCAACAACTCAAAGACCTGTTACGGGTCGGTTCCGGCGGTGTCATTTTTTCCACGATCCAAAAATTCCAGCCGGAAGAGGGCAATGTTTACGAACAACTCTCCGACCGCCGCAATATTGTGGTCATTGCCGATGAAGCGCACCGCACTCAATATGGCTTCAAAGCCAAAACGGTCGATGAAAAAGACGCGGACGGTAATGTTATCGGCAAAAAAGTCGTGTACGGTTTTGCCAAATATCTACGCGATGCTTTGCCCAATGCCACTTATCTCGGCTTTACCGGCACGCCGATTGAAAAAACCGATGTCAACACACCCGCTGTATTCGGTAATTACGTGGATATTTACGATATTGCCCAAGCCGTTGAAGATGGCGCCACGGTGCGAATTTTTTATGAGAGCCGCTTGGCCAAGGTGGGTTTGAGTGCCGAAGGCAAAAAACTGATTGGCGAACTCGATAAGGAACTGGATCAAGAAGATCTGACCGACACCCAAAAAGCTAAAGCCAAATGGACGCAAGTCGAAGCCCTGATCGGCAGCCATGAGCGGGTTAAGAATATCGCTAAAGATATCGTCACCCATTTTGAAGCCCGGCAGGAGGTCTTTGACGGCAAAGGCATGATTGTCGCGATGTCCCGCCGCATTGCCGCCAATCTGTATGAGGAAATCATCAAACTCAAACCGGAATGGCATTCGGATGATCCCAACAAAGGCGTGATTAAAGTCGTCATGACGGCTTCCTCGTCGGACGGGCCGAAACTGGCAAAACACCACACGACCAAACAGCAACGTAAGGCCTTGGCCGAACGGATGAAAGATAACGATGATGAATTGAAACTCGTTATCGTCCGTGATATGTGGTTGACCGGCTTCTATGCGCCCTCGTTGCATACGCTCTATATCGACAAACCGATGAAAGGCCATAATCTGATGCAAGCGATTGCACGGGTTAACCGGGTGTATCTCGACAAACCGGGCGGCTTGATCGTCGATTATTTGGGAATCGCGTCAGATTTGAAAGAAGCCTTGTCCTTCTATTCCGATGCCGGAGGCAAGGGCGACCCGACCTTGGCGCAAGAACAAGCCGTGCATCTGATGCTGGAAAAGCTCGAAGTCGTCTCCGCCATGTATCACGGTTTCGCTTACGAGGATTATTTCGCGGCGGATACCAGCCAGAAGCTGTCGATTATTCTGGCCGCCGAAGAGCACATTCTGGGGCTGAAAGACGGCAAAAAGCGGTATATCAATGAAGTGACGGCGCTTTCGCAAGCCTTTGCCATTGCCATTCCACATGAACAGGCGATGGAAGCCAAGGATGAAGTGGCTTTTTTCCAAGCGGTCAAAGCACGGCTGGCCAAGTTTGACGGGACCGGCTCCGGCAAAACCGATGAGGAAATTGAAACCACGATCCGGCAAGTCATCGACAAGGCACTGATTTCCGAACAGGTCATCGATGTCTTCGATGCGGCAGGCATCAAAAAACCCGATATTTCCATCCTGTCCGAAGAATTCCTCCTCGAACTCAAAGGCATGGAACATAAAAACGTCGCGTTGGAAGTTTTGAAAAAACTGCTCAATGACGAGTTGAAAACGCGGGCGAAAAAGAACCTGGTGCAAAGCAAATCCTTGATGGAGATGCTGGAAACGGCCATCAAAAAATACCAGAACAAAATCCTGACCGCCGCCGAAGTCATGGATGAGTTGATTAAAATCAGCAAGGCAATCGTCGCGTCTGATAGCGAAGCCGAACACCTGGGCTTAAGCGATTTTGAATATGCGTTTTATACAGCCGTGGCAAGCAATGACAGTGCCAAAGAATTGATGCAACATGACAAGCTCAGAGAATTAGCCGTTGTGTTGACGCAAAAAGTGAAAGAAAACGCTTCGATTGATTGGACGATCAAAGAAAGTGTTCGCGCTAAATTAAAAGTCATCGTCAAAAGGCTACTCAGACAATACGGCTATCCGCCGGATATGCAGCACTTAGCGACCGAAACCGTACTGAAACAGGCTGAGATGATTGCGAATGAGTTAGTGACGTGACTAATTATCGGAAAAAGGGGGCCGGAAAAAGGGGTCGAAAAAGGGGTCAGGTTGAATTATTAATATAACCTCCTTTTTTGTTCCTTTTTTATGCAACAAAAACAAGGCCGGGAACCCCGTTTTCTGGTCGATGAAGCTCTTAAATCGAATTCACATTTTGTTGTATCCCGCCTGTATCTCTTGGAATATTAAATATTGCCGTTTAAAACCAAAGATTTTGAATTGCTCGATTGCTTCGACCAGTTTTTTCGTCAGCTCGATTTAGAAATCATTGGACTTAATGCAACCGTCATCGATATAGCCACCGAGTTGCAAGTTAATCATTCCGGTGCTTTGCGCACACTCGACGCTATAAAGCTGGCTTGCGCTGAAACATTCGGCGCGGATCGGTTTTTGACGGGCGATAAAAAAGCTGTCGGCTATTAGGAACGTTAACGGCTATGCTTTAGCGATTAACCCATTTCAATGTCGGTTTGTCGGGAGTGTTGCCGTGAACGATTTTTTCGGTTTTATCATACTGGTTTTGTTACTGGTGCCGGGAGCTATGCTGCTCATGCTTGCGGTGCTGATGACGCGGCAAAATCGTTACCGGGATGAAATCGGCCGGTCGCTGGATCAATTGGCCGGCAAGCTGAACAAACAGAACAATAAACTTGAGGCGTTGCTGGAGCGTTTTGCCGAACCGGTCGAGCCTGCGCCGCAAGCCGGTGATGTCGAAGCGGCTGCGGTGCCGGAGCCCGAGTATTTTAATTCGGCGCATACCAAGACCTCTCAGGCAATTGAGGAACCGGAGGCGAAAATAATCTCCAAGCCGGTTCCGGAAGCGGCTTCAATAGATCCTTGGCGGGGTAGCGTTCGGCAACCTACAGAACCCAGCCGCTTCGAACTGGCCGCGAAGCAAATCCTCCAGGAAATCTGGAATTGGATCGTCGTCGGCGAAGGGCATCGGCCGCAGGGTGTGTCGGTCGAGTATGCAGTTGCCAGTAATTGGCTGCTGCGCATCGGCATTGTCATTCTGGTGACCGGCATCGGCTTTTTTCTGAAATATTCTATCGATAACGAATTGCTCGGCGAACATGCGCGCGTCGGCCTGGCGGTGTTGGCCGGTGTCGGGATGATCGTCGGGGGCGTGCGTCTGGCCTTCGGTAAGTATCATTTGTTCAGCCAAGGTCTACTCGGCGGCGGAATCGCGGTACTGTATTTCAGCGTGTTCGCCGCGTTCAGTTTTTACCGATTGGTGGCGATGTATCCGGCATTCGCGCTGATGATCTTGGTGACCGCTTCCGCCGCGACGTTGGCCGTTCGTTTGAACTCGGTGCTGGTAGCGATTTTCGCGATCGTCGGCGGTTATTGTACGCCGATTCTACTGTCGACCGGTGAGGTCAATTTTGTCGGTTTGTTTAGTTACATGCTGTTGCTGGGTATCGGTCTGCTTGCGATCAACGCTTATAAGCAGTGGCATTTACTGAATTTTTTGTGCTTTTTCTTTAATTATTTGTTGTTCTTCAGTGCATTGAGTCAATACGAGACGGCTTATTTTAAGCAAGTCATGCCGTTTCTGATCGCATTTTTCGTTTTGTTTTCGACGATGGTTTTTTTGTTCTGCCTGGTCCGCCGGGTCAAGTCGACGCTATTGGATGTGTTGGCCTTGATCGTCAATGTCGCGATTTTTTTCCTGACCGCGCGTTATTTCATTCTCGATGCCTACGGCGATCTCGAAGTGGCCTGGGTTACGATTGCGCTGGCGGCCTTTTATGTCGGTCATGTCTATTACTGCCTGGCGCGCGATGTGCGAGATCGGGAGCTGATGCTCGGCTTTATTGGACTTGCGGCGTTTTTTGTCACGATTACCTTGCCGCTGCTGCTCTCCGATCAATGGATTACCGTCAGTTGGTCGGTGCAAGCCCTGATTATGCTGTGGATGGCGGGCAAGATGCGTAGCGCGTTTTTACGACAGGTCGCATTTTTACTGTATCTCATCATGTTGGGACGTTTTTGTTTCATCGATTTGCCCGGTCAATACGGCGCTACTATCGGACGTGAGCAAGTCTTCGGCGATTTCTTGCTCGGCTTACTAGAGAGGTTAATCAGCTTCGGCATTCCGATCGGTTCGCTGGCTTTGGCCTTCAAGTTGATTGAAAAACCAGGGGCGGAATCGGCGCTGACTTGCCACGAAGAAAATGATGTGCCGCTGTGGTTAAAGGATAACCGGTCGATGCAAGCCTTCATGATAATGGCTGTCGCTATGCTCTTTATCGTGCTGCAATTAGAGTTGTACCGAAGTTTCGACTATTTATATCCGCCGCTGCAATTGCCGGTTCTGACGCTGGTGTGGTTGGCGTTGGGTTTGTTGTTGCTGCTGAGGTATTTATCTGAACCCGGCTCATGGTTGCTGAATGGTTTGAAACTATGCTTGGTCGTGGTTTTGACCAAACTGCTGCTGTTCGATTTGCCGTCGTGGGGATTGGCTCCGGATTATATGGCCAGCGGCGATAAGGTATGGACTATGCGTTACGGCGGGCCTTATTCGTTTCAATCCGCGTTGATGCGGCTGTTGGATTTTGCCGCAATCATCGGTTTTTTCGTGTTTGCATTCCGGCGGCTGTCGGCGAACGGAGAGACCGGGGACATTCGCCGATGGTCGGCCGGTGCCGCGCTGGTGCTGCTGTTCGTGTTTCTGAGTCTGGAAACTAATTCGGCGCTGTATCAATACGTTCCCGGCTTGCGCTCCGGGGGCGTGTCGATTCTCTGGTCGCTGTTTGCACTGACGCTGGTCTTTGCCGGCATCAAACGCCGGGTTTCGGTGTTCAGGCTGATTGGCTTGGCCTTGTTCGCACTGGTGTCTTGGAAGGTCTTTTTCATCGATCTGGCCCGGCTGGAGCAGATTTACCGGATTGTTGCCTTCATCGTATTGGGCCTGTTGGCCTTGGGCGGCGCGTTTGCCTATATGCGCTATCAGCAAGCTTTCACTGCGAATACTTCGGACGAGAAAACGACATGATCGCTAAAATTTTATTATTCGCCGGTTTATTGAGTCCGGTTGTATGGGCCGGCGATTTCATGGGATACCGGTTCAACCGGTCCGTTGTTTGGCAGGATGACGGTGGGCAAAGCCTGCTCGGCGTGACTTTGGACGATTCGATCTATAACGCCGCCGGCGACGATTATCGAGACCTTCGCATCAAGGATCGAAACGGCGTCGAAATACCTTATTTAATGCAAAAAATCGCCGGCAGCAAGAGAGTTGTTAGCCGGCATGCCATCGACAGTGTAATCGAGTCCTTCAACAAAATCGGCGAAGAGGGTATTGTCGTTACGGCTAAATTGGACAAGGGCGCAGTTAACGCCGACGGTTTGACGATCGTGACCCAGCAGCGGGATTTCGAATACGGGCTACAAATTCACGGCTCCGCCGACGGCCTCGAGTGGCACCTGTTGGTCGAGAATGCGCCGATCTACGATTATTCGCGTTATATCGCGGTCGATCAGCGGGACGTCGAATTACCGGCCAATCAGTATCGGCATTTTAAAATTACCGTGGACAAGGCGGCTCAAACTCATCTTGCCAATCTGACGGAACTGACTCGATTGCTGGAAGACGGGGAAGAGCTGCAACGGTCTGAACGGCGCGGTCTGCATTACGAAGCGTTGCGAATCGAGCGCATCGACTTTTGGCATAAACAGTCTGAAACCGTACCGGAAGAAGCAAAATCGTTCGATTATGCGGTCGAGGATTTTGCGGTCAGCCAAGACGACGAGCTTAAAACGACAGTGATCGACATCAAAACGCAGCGCCAACCGTTGACCGGTTTTGTGGTCAAAACCGGTACGCTCAATTTCAGCCGTAACGCGGAAGTGCAAATTCTGCTGCAACACGGCATCGAATCCCGCTGGCAAACGATCGGCAGCGCCACACTGGAAGCGTTGAATTTTCAGGATATCAGCCACGAGCAAAGCCGAATCGGTTTTTCCGAACAGCGCCGGCCGAATTACCGCATCGTGATTTATAACCAAGACAGTCCGCCGCTGGATATTATCGGTGTCAACGGTGTCGGAAACGGTTATCGATTGCTGTTTCTTAGCGAGCCCGGTAACCGCTATCGACTCTATTATGGGAATGACAAGGCCGAATCAGCTCGTTACGATACTGCGCCGATTCTGGAGTTGTTGCGCCGAGGTTATCCGAGTATTGCCGCCGAACTGGACGCTGAAGTCGCCTCTGAAGCGATTGATCTGCCGCCGGATATGAGCGAATTATTGAACAGCCGATGGTTTCTAGTCGGGGCGATAGGCATCATGTTGGTGGTACTAGCCTGGAGCTTGTATCGCGTCGGAAAACGGGTCGGCGAGTTGCCGAAGTCATAAGCGGGTGCGCTATTCGCTGCGTCTTACAATCCGTTCGGAATTCCGGCAATCCGTGCCGGAATCCCGTGTAGTAGCGGAGCGCGTTCGGTCGAAACCGTGGGTTATCCTTATAACAGTTCCTTATCTTGAGAGCTCTCGATGGCTTGTATTGCCGGTCCGGGATAATAATTGGGCGCGATACTGAATAGCAAGGTCAAAAGTGTCGCTATATAGGGTACCGTTTGCACCGAGAGTACGGCAACCCAGAGCCGGCCGCTCAAATTGTCGAAATGATCGATTGATAACATCGAATAAATCGCCAAGCCGAGCAAGCTCAGCAACAAGAATTCTTGCCAGATCGTAGCGAGGCCCGCGATGAAGGGTCCTTGTTTTTCGAGTTTCGGCGTGCGCATGAACGGTTTGCCGGAGGTGAATAAGCCCTGAAGCGTGCCTTTAGCGACGGTATGCGTCAGGGATAAGCCGGACAATGCGGCTCCGAGCGATTGTAGAGTTGAACAGTTAACGCGTGCCTTGTACAACCATAACGTACGGAAAATTTTAAAGCAGAATAAGCCGATGGTCGGCAACAGCAATGCATTGACCGGTAATTCGCTTCGTAGTGGGTCGGCGACCAGCAATGTCGTCATGATCAAGCTGGCAATCGTCAAAAGCATCGCCAACGCATCGGAAAACCAAGGCAGCCAACCTGCGATGAAATAATAGCGTTGCGCGGTGGTCAGCGAGGATTGTTTTCCGGGTAGAAATTGCCGCCAATGATGCTTGATGATTTGCATCGCTCCGTACACCCAACGGAATCGCTGCGTCATGTAACCCGAAAAGGTATCCGGCATGAGTCCAAGGCCGAAGGATTCTTTGCAGTAGACCGAATCGTAACCGGCTTCGTACAGGCGCAAACCCAGCTCGCTGTCCTCGCAAATACACCATTCTCCCCAGCGGCCTACTTGGAGCAACGCGGATTTGCGGATCATCGTCATGGTGCCGTGCTGAATGATCGCGTTGTACTCGTTACGTTGTACCATGCCGATATTGAAAAAACCGGCATATTCCCAATAACACATCGATTTGAATGTACTGAGACCGTGATCACGATAATCTTGTGGCGACTGCACGAAACCGACTTTGTCGTCCGCGAAATAAGGCACCATCGATTTCAACCAATTGGGCGAAATGATGTAATCGCTATCGATCACGGCGACAATCTCGGCATCGGGTGCGGTGTGTTCTAGTCCGAAGTTGATCGCGCCTGCCTTGAAGCCGGGCCAGTTTTCCAGGTGGAAAAATCTGAATACGTCGCCAAGCCGTTCGCAATCTTTTTGTACCGGTTCCCAAACGGCCGGGTCTTTGGTGTTGTTGTCGAGCACCAATACCTCAAGATTCGGATAATCGACGCGTGCCAATGCCTCAAGCGTTTCACGTACCATTTCCGGCGGTTCGTTATGAATCGGCAGGTGCACCGACACTTTAGGAAATGTGAAGCCGGCCGGCGTTTGTAGCGGTTTAAACGTGCGCTTTCCTTTGCGGTGCTACAAGACCTCGGCGATTTCCATACTTTCGGTCAGTAGTATGACGACGGCCATTGCTTGCATTAGCAACAGCAGTGTCCAGAATACCAACGAGATGCCGGTTTGGTATTGTTGGGCCGCTACCGCCGCGGACCATAGAATGACCGACGCGGCCATGTTTGCAACGATGCCGAAGAAAATCTTGCCCGGCAATTTCAATCTTCGGTGGCGGCTGAATAGAAACAAAGCCATCAAGAAGATGCTTAAAACAGCGGCGGCGGTTGCCCAGACTTGCCAGTCCGGCATCGGCGTGACATCGCCTTTCATCGGAAATTTTAATTCTCGATCGGCGTTGAATATTCCCCAATAAGCCCCGGCCGAACCTTCGAGTTCCACTTTCCAGGGCTGGTCGAAGGCTTCGATGACGTAGTAGGTGATTTTTTGCTCGGTCGCGCGGTTGAGAAATTGTCTTAAGAACTGGGCTTGATTCGCCAGCGATGCGGTGGCGTTTTTAAAAGGTTGTCCGTCGGAAGGCCAGCCGACTTCGGTTATGATAATGGGTTTATCAGGAAATGCTTCGCGCATCGCATTGAAGCGGTAGAACACGTAATCGACAGCTGCATCGATCGACAAACCTTCCCAGTACGGCAATATATGCAGAGCGATGAAATCGACTTCTTCGGCCAATTCGGGATGAGCCAACCACATGTCCCAGGTTTCCGAGGTGCTGACCGGGCGCCAAGTGCGTGCTTTCACTTCGCGGATATAAGCGATCAATTGATCGGGTGCGATATCTTTACGCAACAACACCTCATTACCGACCAACAAGCGTACGATCGTAGGCGAGTTTTGATTGCTGAGCTTGATCAAGCTTTCAATTTCGCGCCGGTTCTTGTCGAGATCGGTGTCGATCCATGCGCCCATCGTTACGTTCAGGTCGTATTTATCCGCCAATTCGGGAACGAATTCCAACCCATCCAGAGCGCTATAGGTTCTTACCGCATGTACTTTGCCGGCAAGCAGCTTTAGATCGTTCTCGATTTGATCTTGGGTAGGAGGGCTGCTGTTCCCGGGGTCGAAATCCCTCCGCATCGGGCTGTAAGTCACCCCTTTCATGACATTATCCCAAGATTGCATTTTGAGTGGATAATTCAGATAGTTCCAGATGCTTAAATTGACCCAAACCAACAAAGGTAAAATCAATAAAGTGAGGATTTTGGTTTTCATTCAGTGATAAGCTCCGGGATAAGCAAGAATTGGAAAGTATTGGCTGGATACATCGGAATAAAAAAAGGGCCCGGTCAAAGTAGACCAAACCCTTTTGTTTATTTGGAGCCAATGGCGGGATTCGAACCCGCGACCTACTGATTACGAATCAGTTGCTCTACCAACTGAGCTACATCGGCGATTTCGCGGCGGATTTTAATCAATTTCATGATCTTCTGAAAAGAAACTGAAGTTATTTAAAAATTATCCGGATACATCGATTAAGCATTTGCTTGGAATGCAAACAGATCTTTGTTACTACCGAATAAAGTCTCCGGCATTTTTTCAGTCATCGACTGCAGCTAAGACCTTATCGAGAACCCATTGTTCAGATTTGAAATACTTAGTTTTATTTGATCGAAAAGACGTCAAATAATCAAAAAGGGCAGAGTTTGTTTGGTGAGGAGTCGGCCTCGACAGACATACCTTTCCACGGTGCTGAATCGACGAAAGATCCCGACCCAGGTGCGCGATGCGCACCCTACTTCTTATTCTTCATGATCTTCATGGTGAAATGCTTTTCCTAGGATTATTCACTAAGAAGCGAGTGTTTTAGCGCCCTTCAGGTCGATAAATTGCTCGGTATGATTGCAGGAAAATTCAGCATTCTTCCGGAAATGCGAGCAACCCCAGAACTGTCCGTAAGGGCCTTTTCTCAAGCTGAGTTTGCCGCCGCATTTAGGGCAAACCGGCTCGATATGACCGCAGAGCCGGTTTTCGCAGATCCGGAATTGGCCCTGTTGGCGTAAACCGCCGCCGCATTCAGGACAGGGCGATTCGATGTGCGTGCATAGCGGATACTGATTGCATCCGAAAAAACGGCCATGCCGGCTATCTTTCTGCACCAGGTAGCCGGTCTCGCATTCGCTGCAGGGAATATCGGCCATCTTCTCCTGAAAACCTTCGCCGATAAATTCGTCAACGCGAACTTCATAACGCTGATCGACCAGTTCGCGGATAAAATCGGACGCCTTATCGGTATTGCTGACCAGATAGACATGATGCCGGGCACGGGTCAGCGCGACATAAAACAAACGCCTTTCCTCGGCATGGTCGAACGTTTCGGCATTCGGTAGTAATAACTCCACTAACGGATGGGTCTTTTTTTCTGACGGAAAACCGTTTTTGCCTTTTTCCAACCCAAGTACGATCACATAATCGGCTTCCTTGCCTTTTGATGCGTGTACCGTCATGAATTGAATGGCAAGTTTGGGATACTGCCTCTTAAAGCTCGACAAATCCGGTTTTCTAAAATTGAACCGGGCTAAGATCAACACGCTGGCATGCGCCGCGGTCTTGGCATTAATTGCCGATAATGTCGCATTCAGGCCGACCGGATCGAGCCGGGCTCGGATGAGCGAGACGGCCGCTTGTTCGATGACGGTATGGCTTTCGATTCGCTTGGCGATTTGCGTTGGGTTTTGCATGACAAAACGGGACGCCACCGCACCGATTTGATTATTGAAACGAAAGGTTTGATCCAGAATGCTCAAGGCAGTATCGCCGAAATGTTCCTCGAATTCCTGGGTGATCGTGACATCGCTGCCGGTAAAACGGTAAATCGATTGCCAATCGTCGCCGACGCAAAACAGGCTGTGGTTCGGGTTATGATTTAGCAAAGCCTTGATCAGTCGGGCGCGACTGGCCGATATGTCTTGGAATTCATCGACCAGAATATGCGTGTACGGCGACCGGAAGCGTCCGGCTTCGACATAGTCGATTGCACGACCGATCATATCTTCGAAGTCAATCGTATCGGTGTCGCGCAAATATTGTTGATAGGCTTCGTAAATGGGCTCAAACAAAAAAGCCGCCGCGTGCATGCGTTCATGATCTTCATGTTGCTTAGTCAGCGTGACCAGGCTTTTGATATTCAAATAGGCGGCTTTAAACAGCGCCAGCATCTGAGCCAACAATTGACCCAGTTGCGAAATATGGCCGAATTGATGCAATTGCTGAAGTAACTCATTGTTGGGCAGCGGATCGAGAACCACACCCGCCTGCTTCAGTTGCTGTTCCAGCGATTGCGTCAAAATGCCTTGTTGCTTCTGGTAACTGTAGGTTTCGATCAGCGTGGTCCGATGTTTTCGATGCAAGGCCCGTTTCCACGCCATTGCTTCCAAATAGCTTTGCCGGTCGATAAACGGCGGCGTTTGCTGATGTTCGTCGATAGCGAAATGTTCGATATAGATACCGTAATCGGATAGGTAAAAATCAGGTTGATAAACGCGATAATCCGGTCCCGAGGTATTGACCTGGTAATTAGCCTCATAGCGGTAGGCGATACGCTGCCGGTACAGAAAATTGGCGATTTCGCATTCTTCGTAGCTTTTGACCAATTCGCCCTGCAGCGTGCGGATGTCGTTTTCGAGAATGTAACGGTTATATTCGCCGAGACTTCTGAACTTGAAGGCGCTTCGATAGGGATGGCTGAAGTGCAAGAAATAAGTCACCAATCGAGACTGGTACTGATCGTCTTGCAGTAATCGTTGGATTTGTTCGTCGACAAACCGGGTGCGAAGATGTTCGTCCTCGGCCATTTTGTCGATGGTCGGCGCAACGCCTTCAACCTGGGCGATGATATGTTTGCCCAGGCTGTGAAAGGTTTTTACGGTCAGCGTATCGATGCGAAGTTTGGCTTGTATTCGCTGTTCCATTTCCTCGGCCGCTTTGCGGGCAAAGGCCAACATCAGGATTTGTTCCGGCTTTGCTAGTCCTGCGTTGATTAAATATCCGGCACGCCCGATCATTGTACTGGTTTTGCCGGTGCCTGCGCCGGCCAAGACTAGATTGTGCTGTTCGTCGATCACGCAGGCGCGGCGCTGATTGGCTGTTAACGGATTGCTCTCCACTCCGTCAAAAAAGGGCTTGAAGGTCTCGATTTGGCGTTCGACATAGGTTTCATTCAAACGCTCGATCGCATCATATCCATGGTTTAACAAAGGCCGTATGAATGGCAAGGCTTGTGCCGCATCAGGCGGCAAAAAACGTTGTATATTTTTGCGCTGAATACCTTTGACCAAGTCCCGATAAGTCTTTAGCCATTGCCGGACGGCAATTCGACGCACATAGCGATCTCCGGAAAACCATGAGCGCGCCTGTTGATAAGCGCTTTCTATTTCCGGAACCAGGCGTTGATAAAAATCGTGGAGATATTGGCGGTTGGCTTGCTGCAATTCGGTTTGCAAGCTTTTCGATCGTTTTTTAGCGATGCCGCCCATGCGCACGGTCTCGCTGTTCTCCAGATGAAATGCCAGTACATCCCAGAAGTAGCCTGTTTCCAAGACGATGCCGCTGCCGATCGCCAGATGAGCAATTCGGATATGTGTTTCGTCTTTATGCAAGATTATGCCATCTTCGGCTAAAGACAACTGGTCATGATTGGCATGCGAGGCGAATACTGAGGCCAAGCGGCTGATTCGGTAGAGGAATGATGTTTTCAACGAAGTATTCAAGGACAATCCTTTGCCTGTGTCTTCGTGCTCTTATGCGACGATATGCAAGGCAATATAAGGCACGAGATTAAACAGAATGATGCCGATTTTGTAAAGCGCCATGCCTGCGTAATGTATGGCGTCGAATTGTTCCACCGGCAAACGAAACCAGTGCCCGTGTAATCGATACATCCATTCGTGAGCTGAGATAAATAGCAGTCCCCATAAAAGCAGCACGCTGAAATTGATTATGGAACACCATAAAAGGATTTCACGTATCAGTTCAATGTTCATGGGCGAGTCTCCTATGATGGTTAAGGGGAAATAATAACAACTCGATGACTCTTTTTGCCGACATTCTTGCCAATCACCAAGCTATTTTTAGACTTTTTTCGAACTCAGCAATAATCGATCAAAGTATGGATATGTTCGAATCTTGAGATGAAATTAGAGTTCCATAACTAGCAACGGTATACCGTAACTGGCAAGAAAGTAGGCAATTGCCGAAATAACGCTTGGCGTTGCGTTGTACAAAAAGACTTGCCGGAAAATATAACTGATAACTGAAATATACCAAATGACTAAAAACACGCCGATCCCGATTGATATTTCTTCTTGATATTCAACATGTTTCATTACCATAAAAACATCCAGCACTTCAGCGGCAATCGCCAAGGTGATGATAAAGTTTTCGCAGACAAAGATGGCTGTGAAGACTTGTTTAAAATATTGCCATTTCTTCATTATCAGCAAAAAAACGGTAATAAATGAAAAAGCCATAATGGTCCTCATCAAAACTTCCAAAGTACCGCTGACAGGATCGGAAATAAGCCCCTCGACGATCATGCCTGAAACAAGATAGAACCCCAAATTCTTCGCTACGAACGATGGTCCGGGAATTAAATTTATAGGATTATTTCGGAACAAACAAAGCCAAAGATAATTGAGTAATAAGTTCATCGAGAGTTTATTGAGGTTAAAAAAAATAGGGCAGGCCAACTAAAAATAACCGATTTTTTTGTTTTTGACTTTCTGCTTTTGCTATTTGGTTAATTAAAGAAAGATCAAAAAGGCTCATTTTCCCACGGATTACAGTAAATGTAAGCATTCAATCCCCCTCTTTTTCATAGAGGGGGATTGAATGCTTAGGATTTGGGCATAAATAACGTCCCTATTTTTGGAGGGTTCGGTAACTCGATTGGCAGGTGTCGGTGGCAGGGCAGATTTTTGCTCCTGCAAAATCTGCATTCACGCCATCCATGGCGTTTGCAGATTTTTGCTCCTCGGCAACTGCTCCTGCGTTGCTCTACCTCCTGCATCTCCTAAAGCGCCTACTGTTGATGCCCTAATACACGCCATCCTTGGCAATCAGGCCCCGCCTTCAAGCCACGGATGTATTCACCCAGTACCTAAATAAGCCATGGTAGTGAATCATTGCCAATGACCTATAGAATTTAGGTGTTGGGTTCATGGCGTCTCGCCAGGCGAGTTACCGGACCCTCGACAAAGGTCATAACTCCAGGAAGTTATTTTTCGCGAAATCCTTACTTCCTTTCAGAAAACCGAAAATGTGGCCGCGTGAAGGATATGATAAGTTATGAGCGCCAAAGGGTATTTTTTAACGATGCGACTTGATTATGGTCATTAAACGAATGCTTTCGATACTGTTACCTTATTTGTTGTTTCTTCTAGCTTTATTTATATGGCAACGAAACCTGATTTATTTTCCCGGGAAGCAGACATTAGGGAGGCAGCAAGAGTTGGCTGAACGGTTGAATCTGGAACTTTGGCCGGCAAAAGAAAATTATCTTGGATTGATGTCTAAATCGAACATGAGAGGCGGTAAAGGAACGGTTATCGTTTTTCACGGTAATGCGGGAAGCGCGATCAATCGGGTTTATTACTTCAATGCATTGGCGAGGCTGGGGTACCGGGTTATTGTTGCCGAATATCCGGGGTATGGCGCAAGATTAGGCGCGCCATCGGAATCGGTATTGATAAGCGACGGCATCGCCATCGTAACACAAGCACGGGACGATTTCGGCGATCCCATTTTTCTTTGGGGTGAGTCGCTGGGCAGCGGTGTTGTCGGGGGAATCGTGCATTCCAGACAAGTCCCGATTAAAGGCATTGTACTGATGACGCCTTTCGATAGCATGGCTAACGTTGCGCAACACCATTACTGGTTTTTCCTGGCCAAATGGCTGATTCGCGACCGGTTCGACAATCTCAAGTACTTGAACGGCTACAGCGGCAATACGGCCATGGTGATTGCTGAAGACGACCAAATCATTCCTAATCGCTATAGCTTGAATTTATATGAATCGCTTCAATACCATAAACGGCTGTGGTCGTTTAAAAATGCCGATCACAACAGTTTGCCGCTGGCTCCGGAACTGCCGTGGTGGCAGGAAGTGATGCACTTTATCGACGAACAAAATTAATCCTAAATT
Source organism: Methylotuvimicrobium sp. KM1 (assembly GCF_044788715.1). Lineage (NCBI taxonomy): Bacteria > Pseudomonadati > Pseudomonadota > Gammaproteobacteria > Methylococcales > Methylococcaceae > Methylotuvimicrobium > Methylotuvimicrobium sp. KM1. The sequence continues at coordinate 254,966 of NZ_CP173170.1, forward strand.
CGGCAGTACAACCATGAAGTACATGAAGTTCATAAAGTATTTCAGGAGATTACCTAAACATTCTCGCTAACCTTTTGGGTGAACGAAAGATCTATACAAACTCATAAGAAGTTATTGAATTAACTTCCTATTCTTCATGATCTTCATGGTGAAATGCTTTTTCTAGGTTAATAGGGGTTTAAAATAATTTGATTGCGCGCATCGTCGAACGTCATTTGGAATCGCCCTAAAAAGCTCATACCCAGCAAGCCGCTCGATTGTAATTTATCGTCTGCAATGAAACTCACATCCACGTTATCGGCTTGAGCTTTGCCGATAACGACCGATTTAAGCTTGCCTTGCATAATTTCGACTCTGCCATTCGCGGTTTCGCTGTACCCGGGTTGTAAGTTTCTGTCGGTAAAACCTAATGCGGATTGAAGCGAGGCGGGTAACACTAGAGTGGTTGCGCCGGTATCGATCAGCATATTGGCTTTCAGTTTAGTGCCGTAAGGTCCTGATAATTCGGCCTTTACCAAATGATGCGAATCGCTGCGGGTGGTTTTTATGGCATAACTGGCGTCGGTCTTAGGCTTTTCAACAACTGCAGGAGGCGGCGTGTTGTCATAGCGCTTGATGCTGGTGATAATGATTTTTTCTATATCTCCTTGCTTGTTGGATAATTGAACAAAGTTATAATCACTTAGCAGTCGTTTTAATTGTTGATCCGGTGTGCCGCTAAGACGAAGGGGAGGGCCGTCTTGGACTAAGTGTAAATTCTTTATTGTTATGCCCTGTGCATGAATGAGTTGTTCGAGTTGAGTTTTAAGGCTATCGGCTTGTGAAATGCCGATCGTTAACATCAACGCTAACAGGGTGGCAATGATCGAGTTTTTTCCGGACATAGAGTGCCGCCAGTAAGGTGCTTAAAAAAATTTGAGCCTAAAAGCCGCGTCCGGGTTTCACAAATAACCAATTTTAACAAGACAAGTGTTGACAGGCGCGGCAAAACAACGTTGGATTGTAAGGGTTCGTCTCAAAAAAATCATTAAGTCGCTTTTTATGCCCTATCAAAAAGCGTCGATGTCATAAACCATTAATAACTAAAACAAGGCAAACATCGATGAATACAGGACAGTTAATTACTTATTTCACCCCGGTTTTCGGGTTATTAGCGCTATTTTTTATCATTAAACGTTCGGCATGGGTTAACAAACAGGATGCCGGTAATGAACGAATGACACGGATCGCAGGCTTCATCGAAGATGGCGCCATGGCCTTTCTCAAGGCGGAATACCGGGTTTTATCTATTTTTGTCGTTCTAGTCGCTATTTTGTTGGGTTGGATGGGCTCTTTGTCTGACGATTCATCTTGGATGATTGCATTATCATTCATATTAGGCGCGTTTTGTTCCGGATTTGCCGGTTTTTTAGGCATGCGTATTGCCACCAAAGCTAATGTCAGAACGACGCAAGCGGCCAGAACGAATATCGGTAGCGCATTGCGGGTGGCCTTTGCCGGTGGTTCGGTGATGGGCATGTGCGTTGTCGGCCTCGGCGTGTTGGGGCTCAGTTTGTTGCTAATCGTGTTTTCTTCGTTGGGATGGGAAATGGGCCGCATCGTCACGGTGATTACCGGCTTTTCGTTCGGTGCGTCTTCGATTGCTTTGTTTGCCAGGGTCGGCGGCGGCATATACACCAAAGCGGCCGATGTCGGCGCGGACTTGGTCGGAAAGGTCGAGGCCGGCATTCCCGAGGATCATCCGCTGAATCCTGCGACGATCGCCGATAATGTCGGCGATAATGTCGGCGATGTTGCCGGAATGGGTGCCGATCTTTTCGAATCCTATGTCGGCTCGATTATCGGCACCATGGTGCTGGGCGCGGTATTGATCGGAACAGCCGGATTCGAGGCAGATAACGAATTCGGCGGATTAAACGCCGTGTTGTTGCCTTTGGTGCTAGCAGCTGTGGGTATCGTGACATCGATTATTGGGACATGGTTCGTGCGCATCAAAGAGGGCGGCAATCCGCAAAAAGCATTGAATCGCGGCGAACTGGTCTCGGCAGTATTCATGCTTTTGGCAACCTATGGAATCACTCAATGGATGTTGCCGGAATCCTGGCAAACCGGCTCGGGTGTTTACACGTCGTTGGGCGTGTTCATTGCTATTATTATCGGCTTGGTTTCAGGGCTGGCGATAGGCGCGATTACCGAATTTTATACCGGAACCGGAACCCGCCCGGTAAGAGGCATCGTCGAGCAATCGCTTACCGGGTCCGCGACCAATATTATTGCCGGAGTCGGAGTAGGCATGCAGTCGACTGCAGTGCCGATTATTATTATTGCCACCGCTATTATCGGTGCTTATGAATTCGCCGGTCTATACGGCATTGCCATAGCGGCGGTGGGAATGTTGTCCAATACCGGTATTCAATTGGCGGTCGATGCTTATGGGCCCATCTCCGATAATGCCGGCGGTATCGCCGAAATGGCGGCCTTACCGAAAGACGTGAGAGAGCGGACCGATAAGCTTGACGCCGTCGGTAATACCACCGCTGCAATCGGGAAGGGATTTGCGATCGGTTCGGCCGCACTGACCGCGCTGGCATTGTTTGCCGCCTTCATGACCACCGCCAACATTTCCAGTATCGATATTTCCAAGCCGTATGTGATGGGCGGTTTATTTTTGGGCGGCATGCTGCCGTTTCTATTTTCATCGCTGGCGATGGCGGCTGTCGGAAGAGCGGCGATGGATATGATCCAAGAAGTGAGACGACAGTTTGCCTCTATCCCTGAGTTGAAGGCGGCGCTCGAAGTCATGCGTCACAACGAAGGGAAGGAACTGGATCAATGGAGCGAGGCCGATCAGTTGGTTTTCAATAATGCGGACGGCAAAGCGGAATACAGTCAATGCGTCGCGATTTCAACACGGGCCTCGCTCAGGGAAATGGTGTTTCCCGGATTGCTGGCCGTCATTTCGCCGGTTGTCGTGGGATTCGGCGGCGGTGCTGAAATGTTGGGCGGCTTACTGGCCGGCGTAACGGTAAGCGGGGTGTTGATGGCGATTTTTCAATCCAATGCCGGCGGCGCTTGGGACAATGCCAAGAAAATGATCGAAGCCGGTGTGGAGATTCAGGGACGTACCTATCATAAAGGTTCGGAACCCCATAAAGCGGCGGTAGTCGGCGACACGGTCGGCGACCCGTTCAAGGATACTTCGGGACCTTCGCTGAATATCTTGTTGAAATTGATGTCGGTAGTGGCATTGGTGATCGCGCCGATGTTGTGATGAGTCTAAGACGATTTTGGGCCAAAAATATATCGTTCTACGTGTCCTGCTGATGCCATAAAAGACCGTTCGACCTACAACAGGTTTTAGGCGAACGGTCTATTACTAGGCTCAAGCGCTCTTTTTAGAGTTAGGCTTCTAATTTCATAACGGCCTGCTTGACCGGCTCGGCCAGACCGTCCCCGTCTTTGCGGCAATAATCGATGATTTCGCGGCGCATCCGGGGTTCCCAGGCGCGTAGTAGATGATTTTTGATGCTCTCGACGGCGGCCTCCTTATCAGGGTCCGCATTGAAGAATTCGCCGATCGCATTGGCCATTTTGATGAGTTTTTCTATCTGCATTATTGTCTGCCTCTGTACGCGACAAAATTTTCTTAAAGGATATGATTCATAGGAATTATCGGCTTCCAATTACAACCAAGTTGGAGTAAAAAAGCTTTAGCACTCTTTTCCAACGTCCGATTTTTTTCGTGCTTTCCTTGACTCCGCTAGAGAGTTGATTTCAAACCAAATTGGCTTCACGGTGTATCAGCCGATGCGAATGGCTATAGACGACGTGCCTGTCTTCTCGGGCGAAGCCGATCAGCGTTAGTCCCGTTTCCTCGGCTAACCGTATCGCAAGTCCGGTCGGCGCGGAAATCGCGGCCAACAAACCAATGCCGGCCACGGCGGTTTTTTGGACCATTTCGTAACTGGCCCGGCTCGTAACGATCACAAAACCGTCGGCCGGATTTCTTCCTGTCCTCAATAATGCCCCAATCAGTTTATCCAAGGCATTGTGCCGCCCGACATCCTCACGTATGGTTTGAATGCCCCGGCCAGGCAAGACCCACGCGGCCGCATGCACCGCGCCGGTCAATCGGTTGAGTTGTTGATGCTGCTTCAAATCATCCAATGCCGATAACAATTCGGTAGACGTTACCGAAGCACCGCCCGATACCGGTGCGGGGTGACGGACGGCTTGTTGCAAGGTGCTCGCCCCGCACAAGCCGCAACCGGTCCGCCCGGTCAAGTTGCGGCCTTTATCGGCCATACCTTGGCTGCACTGTTCGGGTATTTTAACGCGTACTTCGATGCCGTCCTTGCGGTTGTAAACCCGTGTGCTCAAAATCTCGGCAGGGTGACCGACAATACCTTCGGTGATGCTGAAGCCGAGCGCGAATTCTTCCAAATTAGTCGGCGTCGCCAGCATTACGACATGCGGCACGCCGTTATAGACCAGCGACACCGGGACTTCTTCGGCGATGTAATCCTGCTGAATGGTTGCACGCCCGTCCTCCCAGCGCTCGACCGGGCTTTGCCGATAACTCGGCCAGCCCAGTTCCCACGCAGATGATTCGGGCGTCGCAAGATCAAGCATGATGTGTGCCTTGCTCCAACAGATCCAATTGTTGCTTCGAAAAGTCGTTGTACTGTTTTTGCCACTCCGAAGGCTGCGTGACTTTCGATACTTGCACTGCGGTGACTTTGTATTCCGGACAATTGGTCGCCCAGTCGGAATTGTCGGTCGTGATCACGTTCGCGCCAGATTCCGGGAAATGGAAAGTCGTATAGACGACGCCCGGCTGCACGCGTTCACTGATCAATGCGCGCAATACCGTCTCGCCGGAACGGCTCTTGATGCCGACCCAATCGCCGTCGACGATGCCGCGATCCTCCGCGTCGTGCGGATGAATTTCCAGCCTATCCTCGGCGTGCCACGCGACGTTTTCGGTACGGCGTGTTTGCGCGCCGACATTGTATTGCGACAGGATGCGGCCGGTGGTCAGGATCAATGGGAACATCCGCGTCGTGCGTTCCTCGGTCGCGACATATTCGGTCAGCATGAACAGTCCTTTGCCGTTCGGGCGCATGAACTCATGTGCATGCATCGTAGGAGTACCCACAGGATTTTCTTCGTTACACGGCCATTGGATACTGCCGAGGCGATCGATTTTTTCGTAGCTGACGCCTGCGAATGTCGGCGTCAGACGCGCAATCTCGTCCATGATCTCGGACGGATGGCTGTAATTCATCGAATAGCCCATCGCATTTGCGAGCAATTGCGTGACTTCCCAGTCTTCGTATCCGGCCAATGGCTTCATGACCTTGCGTACCGGCGAGATGCGGCGTTCTGCATTCGTGAACGTGCCGTTTTTCTCGAGGAACGACGACCCGGGCAGGAACACATGCGCGAACTTGGCCGTTTCGTTCAGGAACAGATCCTGCACGATCACGCATTCCATCGATCTCAAGGCATGATGCACATGCTGAATGTCGGGATCCGATTGCGCGATATCCTCGCCTTCGACGTAGAGCCCCATGAAAGTCCCGTCGGATGCGGCGTCGAACATGTTTGGAATGCGCAAACCCGGCTCGGATTCGAGAATCACGTTCCAGTCTTTCTCGAACAGTTGGCGCGTTTCGTTATCGGAAACATGGCGGTAGCCCGGAAATTCGTGCGGGAACGAGCCCATGTCGCAGGAGCCTTGCACGTTGTTTTGTCCGCGTAATGGATTGACGCCGACGCCTTCGCGTCCGAGATTGCCGGTTGCCATCGCCAGATTCGCGATGCCGATCACAGTCGTCGAGCCTTGGCTGTGCTCAGTCACACCCAAGCCGTAGTAAATCGCACCATTGCCGGCGGAGGCATAAAGACGCGCCGCGGAGCGGATATCGGCCGCAGGAACGCCGGTGATCGTTTCGGTTTGCTCGGGTGCATGACGCAGATCAGCGATGAAAGTTTTCCATTTTGCGAACGCGGCGGTATCGCAGCGCTCTTCAATGAAGGCTTCGTCGATCAGGTTTTCGGTCACGACGACATGGCCGAGCGCATTGATCAGCGCGACGTTAGTGCCCGGGCGCAGCTTCAGATGGTAATCGGCTTTGACATGCGGCGAGTTCTTGACCAGATCAATTTCGCGGGGATCGACGACTATCAATTTCGCGCCTTGACGCAGCCGTTTTTTCATCAACGAACCGAACACCGGATGGCCGTCGGTCGGATTCGCGCCGATGACCATGATCACGTCGGACTTCATCACCGAGTCGAAGTTCTGCGTACCGGACGATTCGCCGAAGGTCTGCTTGAGTCCATAGCCGGTCGGCGAATGACAGACGCGCGCGCAGGTGTCGACGTTGTTGTTGCCGAAGCCTGCGCGAACCAGTTTTTGCACCAGATAAGTCTCTTCGTTCGTGCAGCGCGACGACGTGATGCCGCCGATCGAGCCTTTGCCGTATTTGGCTTGAATGCGCTTCAACTCGGAAGCGGCATAGTTGATCGCCTCTTCCCAGCTGACTTCTTGCCACGGGTCGCTGATGCTTTTGCGGATCATCGGAGTCGTGATGCGATCCTTGTGTGTCGCGTAACCGAACGCGAAACGACCTTTTACGCAGGAATGACCGTGATTGGCCTTGCCGTCCTTGTGAGGCACCATGCGAATCAATTGATCACCTTTCATTTCGGCGCGGAAAGAACAGCCGACGCCGCAATACGCGCAGGTCGTCACGGTGGCATGCTCGGGCGTGCCCTGTTCGATGACTGATTTTTCCATCAAGGTCGCAGTCGGGCAGGCTTGCACGCAAGCGCCGCACGAAACGCACTCGGAATCCATGAATGCCTCGTTTTGACCGGGAGAGACTTTGGAATCGAAGCCGCGTCCGTCTATCGTCAAGGCGAAAGTGCCTTGCGTTTCTTCGCAGGCTCTGACGCAACGCGAGCACACGATGCATTTGGACGGATCGAAACTGAAATAAGGATTGCTTTCATCCTTGACCGCTTGCAAGTGATTCTTTCCTTGCGGGTTGTAGCGTACTTCACGCAAGCCGACCGCGCCGGCCATATCCTGCAGTTCGCAGTCGCCGTTCGCCGAACAGGTCAAGCAATCAAGCGGATGGTCGGAAATATAGAGCTCCATGACGCCTCGGCGTACGTCGGCCAGACGCGGGTTCTGCGTAACGACCTTCATGCCTTCGGCGACCGGCGTCGTGCAAGAGGCCGGCATGCCGCGCGCGCCCTCGATCTGCACGACACACAAGCGGCACGAACCGAACGGTTCGATGCTGTCGGTCGCGCACAGTTTCGGAATGTCGATGCCGATGCCGGCTGCAGCGCGCATTACCGAAGTGCCGGCCGGTGCGGTCACCTGAAATCCGTCGATTTCCAGTGTGATCAGTGTGTCTGCCTCCTTAGCGGGGGTTCCAAAGTCTTGTTCTTTATTCAGGGACATATCAGTACCTCCGGTGGGGTCAAGCCGCGCTGGCCTGTTCGGTTATCCCGAAGTCTTCGGGAAAATGATTCAATGCGCTCAGCACGGGATAGGGCGTCATGCCGCCGAGCGCGCACAATGAACCGTTCAGCAGGGTGTCGCACAGATCGCGTAATAACGGAATGTTTTTATGGAGATCGCGACCGGCGATGATGTCTTTGATGACCTCTTCGCCGCGCGTCGAGCCGATCCGGCACGGCGTGCATTTGCCGCAGGATTCGATCGCGCAAAACTCCATGCTGTAACGTGCCATTTCGGCCATGTCGACGGTGTCGTCGAAAACGACAATGCCGCCGTGGCCGACGACGGCCCAAATCGCCGCAAAGGCTTCATAATCGAGCGGCGTATCGAATTGCGATTCGGGCAGATACGCGCCCAGTGGGCCTCCGACTTGCACCGCCTTGATCGGACGTCCCGATGCCGAACCGCCGCCGTAATCATAGAGCAGTTCGCGCAGGGTCAAGCCGAACGCGAGTTCGACGAGGCCCGGATATTTAATGTTGCCGGCCAATTGAATCGGCAGCGTGCCGCGCGAACGGCCCATGCCGAAATCGCGGTAATACTCGCCGCCCTTGTCGAGAATGATAGGCACCGAGGCCAGTGAAATCACGTTGTTGACGATCGTCGGTTGGCCGAATAAACCGCTAATCGCCGGTAACGGCGGCTTGAATCGGACCAGTCCGCGCTTGCCTTCGAGACTTTCCATCAATGAAGTCTCTTCGCCGCAAACATAGGCGCCGGCGCCCAGACGAACTTCGAGATCGAATTGCTTGCCGCTGCCTTGAATGTTGTCGCCGAGATAACCGGCTTGATAGGCCTTTTCAATCGCGGTATTCAACGCCCTATGCGCATGCGGATATTCGACGCGCAGATAGATGTAACCTTGTGTCGCACCGACCGCGACTCCGGCGATCGTCATGCCTTCGATCAATACGAACGGGTCGTCTTCCATGACCATGCGGTCGGAAAACGTGCCGGAATCGCCTTCGTCGGCATTACAGATGATGTATTTTTGCTCGCTCGGCGTGTTGAGTACGGTGTTCCATTTGATGCCGGTCGGAAACGCCGCGCCGCCTCGGCCGCGTAGACCCGACTCGGTCACCTGTTTGACGATGTCGGCGCCGCTCATCGCCAGCGCGTTTTTCAGGCCGCGATAGCCGTCATTGGCCAGATAATCGTCGATACTTACCGGGTCGGTGAGGCCGATGCGGGCGAAAGTTAGTCGTTGCTGTTTTTTGAAATAAGGGATTTCGGCGATCGGGCCGACATTAAGCGTATGTGCGCCGCCATTCAAGAAATCAGCGTCGAACAGGCCGGGGATGTCTTTTAATTGAACCGGGCCATAACCGATACGACCTTCGGGGGTTTCGACCTCAACCAAGGGTTCCAGCCAGAACATGCCACGAGATCCATTGCGGACCAGCTTGATGTCCAGTCCACGTTGCCGCGCTTCTGTTTCGATTGCAGCAGCGATCTTACCGGCGCCTAGCGCCAATGCACCGGAATCGTTTGGGACATATACGATCACTGTCATGAGAGGGTCTCCATTTCGTTGATGATGCTGTCAAACGATTCATTCGATACGCGTCCGTAGACATCGTTGCCGATCTGCATGCCCGGCGAGCATGAGCACAATCCCAAGCAGTACGCTGGCTCCAGCGAAAATCTGCCATCCGTTGTCGTTTCATGATAGTCGATGCCTAGTTTGGCCTTGACATGTTCTTCGAGTTTCTTAGAACCCATCGCCTGACAGGATTCGGCGCGACACAAATGAATCGTCTGTTTGCCCGGCGGTGTTTCGCGGAAATAATGGTAAAAACTGATCACGCCATGAACTTCGGCGCGGGATAGACGCAATTCGGAAGCGATGACTGGAATACTGTCTGCGGGGATATATCCCAAAGCGTTTTGAATATCGTGCAAAATCGGCAGTAGCGCGCCGGGCTTATCTTTAAGTGCGCTGGTGATTTCCTTGACGATGCTGAGCATGGAAACGGTTTCGGTCATGGGGCCTCACTTTCCGGTTCGAAAGCCGTTGAGTGGCGCTTCGAAATTGAAGTTGGTAGGTTTCAGAGAATATCATGTAATTTTTATTTATCAAAAAACACATAAAAATACATATTTATGCATAAATTGTACGCTTATCAATTATAGGCCTAAAAGCATTATCGTAAAAATCACATTTTTTTGACGTTAAATCAGATTTTCTGATGCAACTCGGTCCAGTCCTGCCAGTTCATACCCTCATTGCGTAACATCGTTAAGCTCGCTATATTGTTGAACCCTTTAGTTTTCCAGCGAGGCTTTCCCTTTGTCCGATATGATGACCGTGCACGAGGTCGCCGATTATTTGCGCGTCAAAGAGCGCAAAATTTACGACCTGATTAACCAAAAACAGATTCCATGTACGCGCGTGACCGGTAAATGGCTGTTCCCGCGGTATCTGATCGATATGTGGTTGATGCAAAATAGCGAATCGGTCTCGCAAGATGCATTGTTGAGAAGCGCGCCCGAGATCGTCGTCGGCAGTCACGACCCGCTACTGGAATGGGCGCTCAGGGAAAGCGGACGACCGATGGCAATGCAAACGACGGGCAGCATGGAAGGCTTGAGCCGCTTTGCGGCCGGCGAAGCGTTGATCTGCGGCATGCATGTGCTCGACACCGTTAGCGGCGAATTCAACACGCAGGCAATCAAGAATGCATTGCCGGATCACGGTGTCGTAGCGATCGAATGGGCTTGGCGGCAACAAGGACTGATCGTCGCGCCGGGCAATCCGCTAGGGTTGCATTCGCTCAAAGACATTACCGATAAAAAAGCGCTGCTGATCGACCGGCAAAGTGGTGCCGGCAGCCGGATTTTGCTCGATCATTTGTTCGAACAGGCGGGAGTCGACAAGATGCTCATCAAGACTACTGATAAGCCTGCGCGTACCGAAATCGACGTCGGCCTGACGATCTCGAGCGGCAAGGCCGATGTTGGCATCGCGGTCGCGTCGGTCGCCCGGCAATTGCGGCTTGATTTCATTCCGTTGACAAAAGAACGTTTCGATCTAGTGATGCGCCGCTTCGACTATTTCGAGCCGCCGATCCAAAATTTGTTGGAACTGATTCGTTCTCCCGCCTTCATCGAAAAAGCCGAAGAGTTGAGCGGTTACGATTTGTCCGGTGCCGGAAAGGTGGTATTGAATCTCAGGTAAATCCTTGCCCCCGATTCTGCTAATCGGACCTGGGAGGTTCAACCTATGCTCCATCCCCTAATCTGAATCACCCTCATCCTTTCTCGAGCAATCGTTCAAGAAAAATTCTGATTAGCAAGTTTCTTCAGCTAAAGCCCAAAGATCCGCATAACCCTTAGCAAGACGGGGTTCGTAAAGCCATGCGCTACAAGCGAAAAACGGCCTCCCACATCACGCTCTTTTCCAAGCTCCAGCTTGGGAAAAACACCCCGGAAGCTCCCCCTTCGACAAGGCTCTCCTGAGCGCAGCCGAAGGGCTCAGGGCAAGAGCTTCCTGAGACCGACACAACCTCCGCTCACTCTCAATCAATCCCGCGACTTGCTCGTTCAATTTTTCTTGATTGTCGCGAAGCTAGAGCTTCCTGAACAGGTTACCCAAGCTGGAGCTTGGGTAACAGCAGATTTTAGTTTTTGCGACTACGACTGGCCCCTGCTTGGACACTTGGTTTCGGCAAGCTGAAGCATCTTGCTAATTAGGAGAAAAATTTGCGCCAAGCTTTCTCGTCCTCGCTCACATTTAGTCACCCTTCGGATTCCTACCCTCAAAATCTGTAAGATTTTTAAGCCCATATTTGTGTGTTAATATGCGTTTTTTACATATATGTCCGTTTTTTACCTTGCTATCGTATAAAAAATACAAATGCACAAAATCGACTTACTGATCGGCATCGACGATACCGATAATCTCGACAGTCGGGGAACCGGGTTTCGGGTGCGCGAATTGGGTAGGTTGCTGACCGAAAATCGAATCGCGCGGGTGTTCGGCATCACGCGTCATCAATTGTTCGTCAGCCCGTTGATTCCTTATACGTCGCATAACAGTTCCGCATGCATGGCGGTTGCCGTCGAATCCAGCGGCTTGGGTGACCTGACAGAATTTTGCCGCGATTACTTGCTGCGCGAATGCGCGGAAGGTTCCGATGCCGGCTTGTGTATTGCACCGGCCGGCGAAGTTGGCGCCGACGTACGAGATTTCGGCCGATGGGCGAAATCCGAAGTGTTCACGCAACAAGACAGCCGTTCGTTGGCGGAGCGTTCCGGCTTTTATCTGGAAGGCTTGACCGGCGATCAGGGCGGCGTGATCGGCGCGTTGGCGGCTGTCGGCTTGCGCGCCGAAGGCAACGACGGGCGTTACATCGGTTTGCGCGGCATGCGCGAATTGGAGCCGGGTGATTATCTTTTGAGCCGGTTGCAGGAATTGACCGATATCGATCGAGTGCAAACCGTCGAAGGTCTGGCAATCAGCGATCCCGATACGATTGTGTCGATGACCGAATGGGCCCGTCCGGTTTTGCTGGGCGGAAAAGCTGTTTTATTGGTGGAGAAAGCGAATGACGATACAAACGATCGGTGGCGGGTTGTCCCTAAATCCGTCATTAAAACCTATTGAATTGAACGCCCGGGCCGGCTTGAAAACGATGGCCTGGCTGCTGGCAGCCGGCGTTTTGGCCGTCGTGCTGCATGAATTGTTTCGCTGGCCGCTCAGAATGCCGGGCCGTCACGGCCTGGAATGGATGGCGATTTTGATTTTCGCCAGGACCGGTTCGACCTATCGTTGGGCCGGGACGGTTACGGCATTCGGCGCGGCATCGGCTTCTTTACTACCGCTTGCAGGCGCTATCGAACCGTTGGCCGCCGCCTCTTATTGGATAACCGGCGTCATCGTCGATCTGCTGTATCGGGCCGACAAGCAGTGGCGGCGCTATGCGTTTTACCTGGCGCTGATTGCGGCTGCCGCGCATTCGGTGCGTCCCGTGCTGAACTGGATCGAACTGTTCTATCTGGGCGTCGAGCATCATTCCTTGACCAGCGGTTTGTGGTATCCGGTATCGACTCACTTCGGCTTCGGTTTTATCGGCGGCTTGGCCGGCGCGGTGCTGGCCGGATTCTCGCAGCGTCGCCACCGCTTTTTTTATCGCTAATTCCAGTCGGCGAGGCTCTTAATCATGGCTCGATCCGTAACACACGAACACTCCGCTAAAATCCGCCTGGCAGGCTGTTCTCTGGCTTTGTTTCTACCGTTGGCATCGGCTTCGGACATAGCCGACGATGAAGTTTACCATTTAGGCGAAATCGTCGTGCGCGGCGAAGACCCGGGCGTCGAAGCGATCGCGACGGTCTACGAACTGAATGCGTTGGATATCGAGCGCAAAGCGGCTAGAACGCTCGACGAAGCGATCGAACTGTTGCCCGGCGTCAATATTCGTACCGGCGCCGACGGCACGCCGCGCATCGATGTCAGAGGTTTCAGAACCCGGCAAGTCAAGCTGCTGATCAACGGCGTACCGTTCAATTCGACGTTCGACGGTCAATTCGATCCGACTATGATCCCGACTGAATCGATCGCCAAAATCAAACTGACTTCCGGCGCTAGTTCGGAGCTCTACGGCGAAGGCGCCGAGGCCGCCGTGATCAACATCATCACGAAAAAAGGCGCCGCAGGTTTTCATGCACAAGCGGCCGGTGAGGTCGGTGATCGCGGCCATCAACGCATCTGGGGTAGCGCGTCCGGCGGCATCGATAACGCCGATTTCAGAGTCAGTCTAAGCCATCAGGACCGCGACGGTTTCCCGTTGTCTCGCGATTTCGTCGGCACGCCGGAGGAAAGCGGCGGCCTTAGAAACAACAGCGACCGGCGCCGTACCAACGTCTACGCCAACGCCGGCTACCGTCCCAACGACGATTGGAGTCTCGGACTTTCGTTCAATCACGCCCAAGGCCAGCACGGCATTCCGTCGAGCGTGATCAACGCCGACGTATTCGCGAACCGCCCACGTTACGAACGGGTCAATGACGAAGCGATTTATGCGTCCCAATTCTCGGTAGCCTATGATCCCGAAGGGCCTTGGTCGTCGAAAAATTGGGCTTATCTAAATATTGTCGACGAGCAGGGCAACCGATACGACGACGCGACGCTGTCGTCGATGAGCAATGATCGCGTCAACGGTACGTTTGATCTAAACAGCTCGACCCGAATCGCCGGCGGCCATACGCAAACCAGCTACGATCATGGCTGGGGTGGGCAACTGACGATCATGGGCGATGCGCGCGAGGAAAGTTGGGAGCAGCAAGGCGTCATTCGCGATGTCAGTCTGTCTGCCGGCGGAGGGGGGGGCGGTGGCGGAGGTGGTGGTGCTTCGCAACGCTTCGGACTGCGCGACGTCGATGAAAACCGAAGCATCGGCGTCGTCTCGACGGCCGCCGAACTGACCTTTTCACCGATCGATAATCTCGGCATAGCATTGGGCTACGGACATCACTGGCTATTTCGGGACGATAACAGCAGCGCGGACGACAGCTCCTTCATTGCCGGTGCGCATTACGACCTGCCGACCGATACGCGTTTGCGCGCGTCGGCGTCGCGCAAAATCAGAGTGCCGTCGATACGCCAACTATACGACGGCGACGGCGGCGACCCGAATCTACGCTTCGAGACATCTTATAATTATGAGGCAGGCATCATGCAACAATTGCCGGGAAGGACTCAAATCGGCGTGACCGGCTTTTTGAACGATGTTGAGAATTTTATCGAACGCGATAATGACGGTTTCTTCCGTAATTTTGCCAAATACGAATTCCAGGGCGTAGAAATCATCGGCGAATCCCGTTTTATCGACGACTTGCTGCTGCGCACCAGTTACACTTATCTCCACAGCCGGGACCGGTCCGACAGCGAAGGCCGCGACGAGTTACAATACCGTCCGAAGCACAAACTGGCGTTCGAGACCGATTATCAGTTCGGTTATGGATTTTCCGGTTATTTGAACGTGATGCATGTCGCCGACGAATATTACTATTCGCGCAATTTACCGCTGCAAAAAGCGCGGCTCGAGGCGTACACTTTATTGAACATGAAACTGAACTATAGTTTTTTCAATAATCAGGCCGCTATTTATGTCGGTGCCGACAACATTCTCGATGCGGACTATCAGGAATCGTATGCGCTACCGCAAGCCGGGCGCTTCGTCTATACCGGCGCGCGGTTGAGTTTTTGACGATCTTCAAGGTATGCAGCATTATTGCTGCATACCTTTTGTTACTACGACAGGCTAATGGGTGACTCCAATCCCTCGCAGGCTGGCGGTTACTGATCGCCAAATGTGGCAAGCAGCCGTCCTAACCGTTAATTTTTGTTCGTGAAGGGGGCTCGAGTCATGCGCCATCTAGACGCCTTGTTTACTGCGTCGATCTGCGTTTTAATTTCCGCATGTAAAAAAAGCCGATTATCGCCCCCCAGACTACTATGAATGCATCGTGGATGATCATCTCTAAACCGAGGCTGTCGATATGGCGAAAGTAATCCATGATGTCGTCGGACACCAGCAATGTCAGCACTAAATACAACGCGGCCTTCAATTTTAGGCGGTGTTTATACCAGACCCAAATCCCCAAAAAAACAAAACCGGCAACCCATCGGACCATGTTATGAACAAACATTTCGATAGTCCAGTCATCGATATGGAAGGCGGTATCCATAAAATATAAAATAATGAGTCCGATAATAACAGTCGGGAGAAGCGTTTTCATAACGTCGGGGGGGAGGCAGGTCTTTGATTTATGATTGTTAATGATTTCACTCACGATAGAATAATGCAATCAAAATTATTGCCTATTTCTTTCAGGGTCTAGCCATGTTGATCTTATCTTTTATAATATTTGTAAGAGTATTTATCATAAACCAGAGACCTTGTATTTCCCTTAAATCGGCGCATGCGTCTAGATTTCGCTACCATCCTTTTTCAGGAGGGTTAGTTTCGTGAAGCTGAAATTCATTGGTATGATGTTTTCGGTGTCGATAAACGGAAATTAAAAATTAAGCGTTATATCAGTGTTAAGTTTTGAATAATAAACGCGCAGATATAATTCGTGGTTTTGATACCTCGTCGGAGACACTAAAAATGAATGAGGTGTTGGTTGATTTCGGTGTCCTTGAAACATTATGAAAGATATTAAACACACACAGTACAAAAGGCCGCTGCCAAGTCATGAAAGATTGACCGGTTGGTGCATGCCGTCTAATAAAAAAGGCCGTCCAGATACAGTTTGGCTCATGGACTCTTTCCGTTACTTGGCGTTTAGGGTATCTGTCGACCTTTCCGTTGTGATACCAAAAGATTGTGGTAAACACTTCGATTGCTTCGTTTCGGCGCCATGAGCGGTGTGTTCATTTGTTATCGCCGCGACGATCGGCCAGGCTTCGCCGCTCGGCTTGCCGAAAGCCTCGAGCGCGTATTCGGTGCCGGCAAAGTGTTCCGTGATGTCGAGGACATCGCGCCGGGAACGGATTTTGAGGCAGTCATCGTCGAACGGCTACGCGAAGTGGATGTAATGCTGGCGGTGATCGGACCAGGTTGGCTCGATGCCGTTAATGAGGGAAGGCGGCGCCTGGACGACCCCGATGATTTCGTAAGGATGGAACTTGTTACTGCCCTGGCAGCGGGAAAACCGGTTTGGCCGGTGTTGGTCGGGGGCGCCTCCTTGCCGCTTGCGGATGCGCTGCCTGGGGACTTGCAGCTTTTGGTACGGCGCCAAGCTATCGTGCTCAGCGATACCGGTTGGAGCGACGATGTCGCGCGCCTGATCCATGCCCTGCGGCCTCTAGTGAAAGTACCGGTCGGACGGCGGCGATTTTTATTGGCACTCGGCGGTTTTGCGGCTCTGGCCGTCGTTGCAATCGTTTGGCGGACGATCGGCCGGCAACGGTCTACTATCGACTCCGAACTTGTTGGTAACTGGCAGGCTCAGGTGGTTTACGATTGGGGGGATCGCTACACGGAGTACCTCGAGTTCAATGTTGTCGGCAGAGCTATTTATGGGACGGCGAGCTTTCTTGGTGTACCGCGTATTATCGAGGAGGGCGCCATCGCCGACAACGGTAACATCTTCTTCGTGACTCGTAGCGAGACTGTAGCCGGCGACGAACGCCGACTGCTCACCCATCGCTATCGAGGAAGTCTTCAGGCCGGGCGTCTGCTGCTGGTGCTGGAGAGCCTTGGCGGTTTCGACGTATATTCTCCGGTAAAAATCGAGGCTGAACGCCAATAGGCGGCCACCGATTCACAGCAAATAGCAGAGTAAACGGAGAGTAAAAATAACGGGGCGGAGAAACTAAAACATTTGCCATGATTTCATTTATTCCGACTACGATTGTTACATTAATCGGATTGTTCCTTCTATTTTCACAATGATGCAAACTGATAAGCACTCAACACCCCGAAAAACACTGTTCATCGGCTCGATCGCGACGCTAGCGGTGATCGGTTTGGCGACCTATTTTTCCCTAGATCGGACAGTTTTCGACTCGGCGCAAGAAACCGCGCCCGAAACGATTAGTCGCTTTTCGAAACCGGATCCATCCGCCGCTTTGAAAGAATTATACGGTAGCGAATTCTCCGGCGAATCGATTAAAACCGAATCCGGGGAACTGGTCGGTTTTTGGTTCGAGCAAAGTTTCGCGATCGGAGGTCTCGATTATCATGTGATATTCGGCAAGACTCAGAAAATCGACCCGGAAACGGGCGCGCCGCTGGATAGTCATGTGCAGGGCGTCAAGGTCGGTGCGGCGACTTACCGGTTGGATTCGGATGGCTGGCGCGCAATCGGAATGCAAACAGGAATCGGTGAAATCGGTTCATGGGGTGAAGCTCCCGATATTAAACAGGCGGAAGTTTTGACTTTATCGCCGGAGCGGATCGCGTTCATGCTCGACTTCGGCTACGGCATGGGCGGTTATTTCGATGACGGTAAGGTGCTGTTCGGCTTCGACGGCACGACGTGGATCGATTTAGGTTTTGTGCAAACCGGAGGCAATAATGCGGGTGCCTGCGACGATAAGCCGCTGCCTTCCGGGATTATGATTCCTTGTTGGTCTTATACCGGCACTATTTCGGTATTAAGCGATATTCATCACGGCTATCCGGATTTATTAGTCGCGCGAACCGGCACCCAAAGCGGCGATGAGCAACACCCGGTTAAACCGGCCGAAAACGCCGTGTATCGTTTCGACGGCGATAAGTACGCGGATACGGGCCGCGAATGATCCTAAATTGGCCGGGGTATTTTCACCGGCACACGGTATACTCCGTGTGAGTCTCGAGTTCCGTCATTTCGAGATCAATCCCGCCAGGTCGACTTTGCTGTAACCGAGAAGGGTGCCGGTTGCATAGGCGAGGTCTATCAACCCGACTTGATAATCAGCAATAGCCCTGACTTCTTTCATTTGTGCATCGCCGAGTTTGGTGAGCATTTCCAATACTTCGGTCATCGTCCGCAAACCTTCTTCAAATTGCTTGAGTTCCGCGTCGTAGTTGGCCCCGGTCAGTACGACGTTTTGCCGGGCCGCGATGATACGTTGCCAATTTTGCGATACGGTGTCCAAAGCGTCGTAAATTTCCCTCCTTACGGTCAGCTCTTTTAAATCGCGCGTCGTCAGGCGTTGAAGTCTTTGTTGCACGGCACGCGATAGGCGCGATTTACGCAGTTCGTTGGTCAACGGAATTTCCAGTCTCAAACCCACCGACCAGTCGTCGTAGCGCCCGGTAAACGCATCGCCGTAGGCGCCGCCAAAGTCGTCGTAATCGCGGCCTTGCGAGCCGTAGCTGTAGTCCAGCATGAACATCGGTAGCGTTTGATTTTCCAAATAGTCGATCTTGGTCGCGTCGGCAGCGAGTTTTAATTCCAACTCCAGCAGTTCCAGGCGGCCGTCCAATGCTTTTCGGGCCAATGCTTCGCGGTCGAAATCGAAACTAACCAGCATCGGCGAGGTTTCGGGAATCATAATCGTGGAGGTATCGATGCCGTAACGCTTGTCGTTGAGAAATTGCAATAATTGGCGTTGACTAAGTTTGAGACGGGTATTTGCGACGATCAACGTTTCCATGCGTTCGGCCACGCCGATTTCGGCCCGATTGATTTCGATCGCGGCGGTCAGTCCTTCTTCAACCCGGCGTTTAACCATCGTTAGATTTTGTTGTGCGATTTCGTATTGTTGGCGCCGGATGTCCAATTCGCCCCAGGCTGCGTATAACGCCCAATAGGCCTTGTCGACCGTTGCCAATACGCGGATCGATTGCAGTCGGGTTTTGAGGTCGACGATTTGTTGTTCGTAGCGTGCGATTCGAATGCCGGCGACATTAGTCGAAATACCGGCATCGCGCAGTAGCGGCTGGCTCATCGAAAAACGCAGCGCGCTTCGGTATTGGTCGGAGGCCACGAAGCGGCTTTTGCTTTTGTTTTCGAGCGGGGTACTGAGTGTCACTGTTCCGCCGGTTCTTAGCGGAATCATGATGCCGGCCTCGACATCCCATTGTTCGGCGCTTTGCGGCATGTAGCCTAGCTTGGCGATTTCGTCATTCAACGGCGAGTTTTTGTCGACAGCCTTGAAGTTTACGACATCGCCGTCGAGAAAAGGCGTGTCTTTATTCGAATACTTGGCGCGCGCGAAAATCAGATCGTCAAACCGGGCCTCTTCTTCGCTGACGACCGTGGCGGCGATGCTCGGGTCGATCAGCGCGATTTTCAAGTCGAGATTGTTGGTCAGCGCCATAGCACGCGCATCGGCGATCGTCAGTGCATGGCTTTCTTCCACGGCTTCGGTTGTGTCTTTTTCCTCGAGCACAACGGGAGGTGCTGTCAAATCCAGCTTTTTCGGGTCGGCTCTGAATTCGGCAATCGCGGTGTCGAGTGTTTTCGGCTCGGCTCTCGACAGATCCGGCAGCGTCAAATCTTCTTCACGTTGCATACGCTCTTCGACTTTTTGCGCCATCTCCGGTTTCGGCCCGGTATCGAAATAGAAAGAACAACCCGACAATAAAGCGAATGCCCCGGAAACCGTCAAATTTCGGTGAAGGCGTGCAATCGGGAAATGAGTTTTCAACATAAATCGTCTGTTCTCGTTAAAACGCGCTATTTATCGGATTTTCTGTATGTTTGAATACGGTCCAGATCGCGATATGGATGTTCCGGCGTCAACATCGGTGGGAAGCCGTTCAACTGCCGCCATATTTCGAAGCCGATACTGACTTGCTCCAACAGAATCCAAGCTTTGACAGCGCCGCCTTGGCGTAAAAATCGCTCGGAAGGCCACAAGTGATCGCTTTCGTCGGGTACGATCATTACGCGGAATTTACCTTGGCCATTGTCGCTCGCATCGACAAAGGCGACGGTACCGCCGAACGTACCGACTGCGACTTCAGGCCAACCGACGAATTGAATCGCGGGCCATCCTTCGAACATTAATCGTGCATGATGTCCGGGCAAAATCAGAGGTGCATCGTTGCCGGAAACCCAAACTTCGACCGCGCGAGCATCGATGTCCGGTACCAGAATCAACAGCGGATCGCCTTGTTTGACGATTTGGCCTTGTGGATTTACCAATAAGCGTAAGACGGTGCCGCTTCGAGGCGCAGTAATGCGTTGCGATTTTTGTCGGGCAATACTGACATCGTTGCTAACGAGGCTGTTACGGATATCCTCGATTTCGCCGAGTATTTTGTTCTTAGAGGCAGTTGTCGAATCGATCTTGGCTTGCGCATCGGCGCGAATTTGATTGATATCGGCCTCCGCGGCATTTTGTTCAGCCTTTGCCGATTGCAGCGAGGCTTTCGCACTGTTTAGCGAGCGAATTCCGACGATTGCGTCGCGTTCGGCAACTTCGAAATCGCGCCGCGAAACCAGTCCGTCGCCCAATAGGCGTGAAAATCGTTTTTGCTGCAGTTGAGCCGTTTCGTATGACGCCTGTGCCGAAACCAAAGCCTCGGATGCCGCGGCAACCTTTTGCCGAGCCATGTCCAATTTATACTGCGCTGCGGTGACTTTCATGTCGCGCACGGTCAACAGGCTGTCGATTTGGATTTCGTAAGAGGCGAGCTCCCGCTGTTTAGCATCCAGTTTGGCGATATTGGCTTCACGTTGCCGTTTCAAGCGTTCCGGCAATAACGGGTCGATATCGCTGACTTCGACCAACAAATCGTCTTTTTTCACCTTCGAGCCTTCCTTGACATGCCAGTGCAGGATTCGCCCTGAGACTGTCGAATCGACGGTTTGTTGTCGCTCAAGCGGGGCAAATGCCGAGACATATCCTGTACCATTGACGTTTTGTTGCCAGGGCAAAAACAGTGCGAATATCGGTATCAGAATGAACAGCCAGGCGAATATCGTCACAATCTGTCCGACAAAGCGAGGGGTCTGTGAAGCGCTTAATACCGATAATAATGGATGATGATCTTGTGTCTGCATGAGGCCAATGAATCTATAAATCGATGGTTCGTTGACAAAGTTGTGCAATTGTTTTCGACCCGGTCAACAACAACAAAGTCCATGGCGCATCATCCGCGAATAATACATCGCGGGCTGGGCTGTCGGTGAAATGTTTCCAGTCGTCGAGCAGTTCATCGAGAATCAATACACGCGGATTTCCGATGATCGCGCGGGCGAGCAACAATTTTTGTGCCTGGCTGGACGATAGCGGAGAACCGGCCGAGTTGAGCACGGTATAAAGGCCTTCCGGCAATTGTTTTTGGTCGGGAAAGATTTCTAAACGATTCACTATATCTCGAACTTGGTGCACACTGATGTCGGGTCTGCCTAGGCGAACATTTTCGATGATCGTATCCTCAATGATTTCAGTGCGCCCGGCCACCGCGACCGATTGCCGGAGACTTTCCAAGCGAATTTCGCGCATATCGATATGATTGATTTCGACATGGCCGTGACTGGGTAAGCGCAGTCCTGTCAACAATTCGGCGAGCGATGATTTGCCCGTTCCTGGGCCTCCGAATAGCGCAACCTTTTCGCCGGGCATGATTTCGAAGGTCATATTTTTAAACGCTGTATAGCGATTATGATAGGTCAACGTCAAATCATAGACGCCGACATGCGCCGGTTCCGACAGTTTTAACACGTCTCCGGTTTCCCGTTCGACCGTCAGGTCGAGTAAATGTCCCAGCTTGTCGACTCCCGCCATTAAATCGTAATAACTTTCCAATTTCTTTTTTAATTGAGCAAACGAAACGAGTACGCCGGAAACGATCAATTCGGCCGCAACCAATTGCCCGAGACTGAGCTGTCCTTCCATGACTAATATCCCTCCAACGGCCAATAATGTCGTACTGGCTACGGCATATAAGGCGTAAAGACTGTATTGTTGATTCAAAAGAATACGGTAATGGCTTTTACGTGTATTTAAGTATTCATAAGCCAATTCATCGGTACGCTCTCGCGCGAGTTCCGGTCCGCCCGAAAACTTAAAAGTTTGGCCGTTGCGCGCTAAAGTTTCCAGCCAGGCGACCACTGCGTATTTGGCATAGGATTCCTCTATCGAGGTTTCAACGCCTTTGCGGCCCTGTACAAAAATAACGAAAGCAATCCATAAGACCACAAGCAAACCGAACAGTAACAGCAACGGATGATAAGCGGCCAATACCAGTAAGCCAATGATGCCCTGCAGGGCAATGGCGAAGCCGTCCAACAGCAAAAAGGCTCCGGCTTTTTGTACTGTGAGGATATCGAAAAAACGGTTAACCAATTCCTGACCGTTTTTATCGTCGTATTTCGACCATTCGACATTCGGTAGCCGGTTGCCGAGATCGGCCGCCATGCGGACAAACACGCGGCGCTGAATCAACTCGACCAAGTAAGACTGTACTATCGAAATAGCGCCGTAAAATACCAAAAAGATAAACAATAGCGTCGATAATACCGTCAACGGCTGCATCATGCCGCCCAATGCCACCGTGTTGACGAGCGACTGTACCGCGGCAGGTGTTGCGAGGCTCAACAATCCGGAAGCGATGGCCAGCACAATGACATGCCACAGGTCTTTTTTCTCGACTTTAATCATTTCAAAAAGCCGTTGCAGGGGCGGCATGTGTTCGTGACCATGTTCATCATGGGACGAAGCATCCATCGACGCCTTTAATTCTACCAAATGCCATTCGAGTAAACGGTCGCTAGGGCAATCGAGCAACTTCATGAGTTCATTGAGTTTGAGCACCCGTGCCGTGACTACGTGACCATCGATCAATGTGGCTTTGATCCGGCCCCGGCTAAAGCCGGCCAACACCAGCCAGCGCCCGTCATCAAGGGGTTTGAGTAGTTGCGTTAAATGCCCGGAGGCGATCGCGGCTTGATCGATCGTCAGCATCAGCTCATGGCTAATCAATCCAAGCTTGTTGGCCGTTAAATGAAAGTTATCCGAAACGGCACTGGACGGAACTTCATGTTGATGCAGGCCTTTATCATGTGCCGAACTGCCCATTTCCGACAGCAGGTAATCAAACAATGTCCTGAGTACGGTTTGACTGAATGCTTTTTGCGTCATTACGAAGAAAATAGAATAAGTGAGCTGAAAATGGAAAGTGTAAAGTTAAAATTTTAATAGCTTATTAAAATTTGCTTACAAATATCTTACTTAATTCATGTGTTTAAATTTGGCTATGTTTGCGTTAATAGTAGGCGTTGATTCGGCATAAGCAACCTGCGCCTATTGGACTTTGCTGGGCGGGTTATTCAACCTGCTCGAAACGTTTTCATGGGCTTCAGTCGCAGTTGAAAGGTTCGGGACGGGGTACATGCTCCGCCCCGCTCAGGCAGTCTATCACTTAACTCATAGGCGCCAACTTAAGGAAATACCGCGTCATTTCGTCAGGGATTGGCGGAATCCAGTGCCGGGGATGGCAAAGCGTAGCTTTACATCCATATAGCCTTTATATCGGCAATTCACATGCCGATATGACGAATAATGCCGAAAATGCACCATAGAATACGCGCCAAGTCAGCGCTTATAAACGCTGACCTCCCTGTTAGCCTCGAACAAAATAGTATTGCCATAAAAGTCGCAATCATGACAGAGCGAAGTATAGTAACAGCTAAAAGAATGCAATAAGACGATTTTTGCAATGCCTATGATTTGTTAGAAATCGATTGTAATGCGAACCGGACTCTAAAATTTTAGCTAAGCTGTATAGACAATCCTTGAATTAAATAAGGCTTATGCGGGTAGAATTTAATACGGAAGACAAAAAACTAGATATTGGTGGGGTTATCGATTGGCTCGATCGGGACGGTATGCTGTCGGCCAAGGATCTTGAAAAATGCCGGCAATACGCCAATGCCTCGATCAACAAGCACAAGCATCCGCTAAAAATACTGACCGAATGTGAAATCGGCGATAAGACCCGGCTCGGCAAATTGTTGACTCAGGAAGAACTGACCCAATGGCTGGCCGACAAATTAGGGATGACCTATTACTATTTCGATCCGTTACGAATCGACGTACCGAGCGTTACCGCTATCTTTAGTAAGGCTTACGCCACTCATTACAACATACTGCCGATCAAAGTCACTGATGACGAAGTCGTCATTGCAACGGCCGAACCCGATATCGGTTCTTGGCAAATCGATCTTGCCAAGATGCATAGCGGCAATATTAGCTTGGTATTCGCTAACCCCGATGAAATCAAGCGTTATACCGAAGAATTTTATAATTTCTCGCGCTCGCTCAAAGGCGCAGGAGGCCAAACCAATGGCGATAGCCGTGCCGGAGGCCAAAATTTCGAACAATTAGTCGAACTTAGCAAGCAATCCGATTTCGATGTCAATAATCAGCATATCGTCAATTTGGTCAATTGGCTTTTGCAATACGCCTTCGACCAACGCGCCAGCGATATCCACATCGAACCGCGCCGCCTCCAAGGCAACGTCCGTTTTCGCATCGACGGCATTTTGCATCACGTTTATCAGTTGCCGATGCCGATTATGAATGCGGTTTTGAGTCGACTCAAGATTTTGGGGCGAATGAATATTGCCGAAAAGCGACTGCCTCAAGACGGTCGAGTCAAAACCCAAAATGTTAACGGTAAGGAAATTGAACTCAGGTTATCGACGATGCCGACTGCGTTCGGTGAAAAACTGGTGATGCGTATTTTCGATCCCGAAGTCTTGTTGCGCGATTACCGGCAACTGGGTTTCAACAAGCAGGAATTGGCGATATGGAACCGGATGACCTCGCAAACCCACGGCATCATTTTGGTCACAGGGCCAACCGGTTCCGGAAAAACGACCACTTTGTATTCAACCCTAAAGAGGCTTGCGACACCTGAAATTAATTTGTGCACAGTTGAAGACCCGATCGAGCAAATCGAGCCGTTATTCAATCAGATGCAAGTTCAACACAATATCGGACTCGATTTTGCGAGCGGCATACGCACCTTGATGCGACAAGACCCTGATATCATCATGGTCGGCGAGATTCGCGATCTGGAAACCGCCGAAATGGCCGTGCAAGCCGCATTGACCGGTCATTTGGTAATTTCGACGCTGCACACGAACAATGCGCCGGCTGCGGTCATTCGGTTGCTCAACTTGGGTATGCCAGGCTATCTGATTCAACAGACCGTATTGGGTATCATGGCGCAGCGATTGATTCGGGTGCTATGTCGGCATTGCAAAGCGGCCGCGCCGGTCGATAGCCGGCAATGGCAAAACTTGGTCGCGCCGTTCAAAGTTGCACACCCTAAGCAAGTCTATCAGGCCGGAGGTTGTAAGGAATGCCACAATACCGGCTATGCCGGGCGCATCGGAATTTATGAGATCTTCGAAAACAGTTCCGGTATCCAGCCGCTCATTACCGAAGGATGCGATTTAACCGCATTGCAACATCAAGCGATTAAGGAAGGCATGAAGCCACTTAGGCTCAGCGGCGCCGAAAAAGTCGCGTCGGGGTTGACGACAATAGAGGAAGTGTTGCGTGTTGCGCCGGAGAGAATCGATTTTTAATAACAGGTCGAAAGCGGTTGCATAAAACTCATATCGGAAGACGATTAGAAAAAGCGGTTTTTGCCTAGACCGTCGAAAAAGGCCATTTTAGCTAATTTCTGTGTTCCCGATTTTTAAACTAAAATATTTTTGAAATTGTTTGTGATCATAGGCTATTAAGCGTAGGTGTAGGGTGCTCAAAATCTCTTGGGAATTGCTGGAGACCATAGGTTGTAAAGCGCTAGCAGGCTTTTGAGGCACATTAAAGCCTAACGTCAGCATGACTTAACATGAAGTTCGGGTTAAGCAACCCAGCCAGTATCAGGCATCGCTTCCAGAAGACGCCGTGAATACGTCCGTGTAGGCTTGAGTGCAGCATCCATGCTGCGCACACTCTTTCCAGCGATGTCTAATACTGTCTTAATCTTATGGAATATATAGTCTTTTATTCAGAGCTCAGGTTGCTTGTTGCTAAGACGGCTTAACTTAATGGCTGTAAGGTGTAGGGTGCGCATCGCGCACCTGGCTCGGGATCTCACGGCGGTTCGTCACCGTGGAGAGGTGCGCGATGCGCACCCTACGGAGCTCTCCATAAGCGTCGCGATAGCGACACAAAAACCTTCTTCGGATTTCAAATAGGCTGAAGCTTATAGTTAATCAGGAAAAATAAATATTTTAACTATTTGATTTTATATGGTTTTTAATGCGTTTGCCCTGGCTCTTGCTCGGTTTTAGTTGTTTTATACAAATTTCAAAGTCATCAAAATGTAATCTTGCTTATTTACGATTGAAAAGGTCTGGCATCGACTTATTTAACCTTATGCGTATTTCCTTTCAACCCGCCAGGCTAGGAGCAATCGTGAAAAAAACCATCCTTGCAAGTAGTTTGATCGGATTGGGTCTTGCCCTCAATGGACAAGCTGAAGCCGGTAAACCATTTAAGCTCGACTTAAGCCCTATCGGTACTTACGCAACGGGAACTTTTGACAAGTCCGCCGCTGAGATCGTCGCACACGATCCAGAATCGCAACGTCTGTTTGTCGTCAATGCCGAAAGCGGTCAGATCGATGTATTGGATATTAAAGATCCGTCTAAACCGACCTTACTATTTAATATCGATTTATCCGGTTACGGTGCTGTGATAAATAGTGTTGCCGCTCATAAAGGTTTGGTAGCTGCAGCCGTTGAAGCGGCAGTCAAGACCGATCCGGGCAAGGCCGTTTTCCTCGATATCGAAGGTAATGTTTTGGCTAGCGTACAAGTCGGTGCGTTGCCTGATGCACTAACGTTTACTCCGGACGGCAAGCGTGTATTGGTCGCCAACGAAGGCGAACCGAACGACGATTATACGATCGACCCGGAAGGTTCGGTCAGCATCATCGACTTACCCAAGCAAATCGCACAATTGACGCAAAGCCATGTTCGTACGGCGGGTTTCGAAAGTTTCAAAGAGAGCGATCTCGATGCCTCCGTTCGAATCTTCGGCCCGGATGTCAATCCTGGTGACGGCAACCGCGTCGCAAGAAATATGGAGCCCGAATGGATAACCGTTTCCAAAGATTCGAAAACCGCATGGGTGTCGTTACAAGAAAACAACGCGATCGGTACTTTAGACATCAAAACCGGCAAATTCACCGCAGTAAAAGGCTTGGGGTTCAAAGATCACATGCTGACCGGTAACGAACTCGACGTCAGCGATCGGGATGGCAAGATCAATATCACGAATTGGCCGGTTCTAGGCGTTTATATGCCCGACACAATTGCCAATTACGAATACCGGGGAAAATCGTTCATCGTAACGGCCAACGAAGGCGATGCTCGTGAGTGGGAGGGCAATCCGGGTTATGTCGAAGCCTCCAGGTTTCGGGCTTTGTCGGGCGATATCCCAGTTTGCGCCGACTCGCTGCGTTTTCTGGACTTCTTTGCCAACAATGAAATGGGTATCACCACTTTCTCTCAATTGCGCGACAATACTAATCTTGGCCGTCTGAATGTGACGACTGCAAACGGTTTACGTGCGGATGGTTCGTGTTACGAAGACATTTATGCATTCGGCGCCCGCTCGTTTTCGATCTATGCCGCAGACAGCATGAAACAAGTCTATGACAGCGGTTCGGATTTTGAACGCATCACCGCTAAAGTTTACCCCGAAAATTTCAATTCCAATCACCGCGAAAACAGTTTCGAAACTCGCAGCGACGACAAAGGGCCAGAGCCTGAAGGTGCCGTAGTCGCTAAATTGTGGGGCAGCACTTACGCATTTATCGGTTTGGAGCGTATTGGCGGCGTGATGGTTTACGATATCAGCAACCCTTATCGCCCAGCATTCGTGCAATACATCAATAACCGCGATTTTGGCTTGGAACCAGGAATACCCGAAGCCGGCGATCTGGGGGCGGAAGGCCTAACCGTAATCGAAGCATCGAAAAGCCCGATTCCGGGCGTGCCGTTGCTGGTCGTTGCGAACGAAGTCAGCGGCACGACGACGGTTTTCCGCATCAATCGGGGGCAGTTGGTCGGCTCGAAGGCGCTTAAAGGATTCCAAAAATGGGAGCGTTTGGCCGGTCCAAAGGCAATAAAAGGATTCCGTAAATAGTTAAATGGCCTCCTGTTTTAATACGTTGTAAAAATAATCAAACGATTCGTTATACTGTAACTCCATGCTGCCTCTTTTTTGTCTTCCGGCAGGGAGGCAGCTTGCCGATTTGGGCCGAGGCGATTAGCCTAAATGTTTTTTAGAGTGTTGTCGAAATAAACCATTTAAGAAAATTTATAAACAATTCCTCGACGTACTCGACAAGTTCTATTAGATTGGTACATTAATAGCAGCTGAGCATACAAAGCTCTCCCGCAGCGTAACCTTTTCGTTTTTAACTTCAGAACAAATTAGTAAATGAATACCAAACATAGAGCCCACCCTTGGCACGGTATACACCCGGGCGACGAAGCCCCGAATATCGTTACCGCTTTTATCGAAATCGTCCCGTCGGACACCGTCAAATACGAGATCGATAAGGTAAGCGGCTTTCTTAAAATCGATAGGCCGCAAAAATTTTCCAATATGATTCCCACGCTTTACGGATTCATACCGCAAACCTTTTGCGCGGAAAAGGTGGCCGAATTCGCCGAACAGAAATCGGGTAGATCGGTAACCGGAGGCGACGGTGATCCGTTGGATATTTGTGTTTTGAGTGAGCGCAACGTGTCGCATGGCGACATTCTTTTACAAGCGATACCCATCGGAGGGTTTCGTATGTTAGACGGGGGCGAAGCCGATGATAAAATTATTGCCGTCATGAAAGGAGACACGTTTTACCGGCAATGGAATGACGTGTCCGATTGTCCGGTATCCTATATTGACCGCTTGAAACATTATTTTCTGACCTATAAACATCTCCCTAACGAAGCCAGTATTTGCGAAATCACACATGTTTATGGTCGAGAGGAAGCTCACGAAGTGATCAGAAGATCATTAGCGGATTATCAAAACCATTTCGCTTGCGATTCATAAATTTTCCTGATTAGCAAGTTTCTTCAGCTAAAGCCCAAAGATCAGCATATCCCTAGCAGGACGGGGTTCGTAAGCCATGCGCGTCAAGCTAAAAACGGCCAACCCACATCACGCTTTTTCCCAAGCTCCAGCTTGGGAAAAACACCTCGGGAGCTCCAGCTTCCTGAGATTGACACAACCTCCGCTCACTCTCAATCAACCCCGATTCGCTCGCTCGTTCAATCTTTCTTGATTTTCGGGAAGCTAGAGCTTCCTGAACAGGTTACCCAAGCTGGAGCTCTCGCCGTTATACACAAGTACCGGTAAAGGTGCTGAACAGAGTTTATCGAATACCTGGGAACGGTACTGTTTGAAAAATCAGTGGATATTGAAAGTCAATGGCTTTCCATCACCTAGCGTTAGGTAAGGGCGACGAAGGCGTCGCTCCCACAAAGGGCGGATGCTCTTGTGGGAGCGATCCCCAGATCGCGATTTCGAAGCCTAGTGTGTTAAGCGACAATCAATGGTATCGAGGCCTCATTGGTTAAGATTGCAAATGGGTAATTCAAGACTTATGTATAACGATGAGAGCTGGAGCTTGGGTAGTAGTTTTGGCGAATACGACTGGCCCCTGCGCGGACACTTGGCTTCGGCAAGCGGAAGCACCTTGCTAATCAGGTAAATTTTTGCTACCTAATTTGGGCATCGGGGTGCCACGTTCGTTATTAGCGACTCGTAGAACCTTTGATGAATCCGCTTGAATTGGCCAAGGCTCCAAAGGTTTCTTACATCGAACCGAGTATCTAAATTTTGGCAAAGCGGGAGTTTGAACGTTTGAAAAGGGGCGTCTCCAATTCTGATTATCTATTGAGAAGTCCGTTCATCTAAGACGGTAAACGCATCGAGCTCGACGCAAAGCTTTTGTTTCCGGGAGATGCATGGTCCGCCACGCCCGCACTTTCATTTACCGGGGCGATGACCATACCTTCATGATCGTTAGGATCACCTCGCTAATGTCATCACACCAAGGACGATGGGCTTCATTGCATTCATCTTACTCGTGCTTGATTTTTAAGAGTTTTTGTAACTGTATTTCTTAATGATGACTGGGTACAGCGAGATCAATACCACTACGGCCAATGACAGGATGATGTCGAATCGGAATATTTCCTGTAGTGAAGTGATCTGTTCGAGCATGTTGCCGCCATTTGCATAAATGAACGAAGCCGGCGTAATGCCGGCTAGCGTGCTCGTTGCATATTTCCTGAAGGAAATTCGGGACAGGCCGGCTAAAATATTGATCAGAAAATAGGGCACGACCATGACTAACCGTAACGATAAGAAATAATAGAATCCGTTCGTCTCGATTTCGTTCTCGATCGTCTTTAATCTATCGTAATAACGTTTTTCGAATAGATCCTTGAATGTGTAACGGCTAACACCGAAACCGACCAGGCAGGCCAATAGAGTAGCGCCGATGTTGTAAAAGGTCCCCCAATAGAATCCGAAAAAGTAGCCGCCCAACACTTTCAGCGGGGCGGCCAGCGGAATCGGCGAGTTGATGAAAAGCGTGCAGGCGACAAAAAACAACAGAACCGACAAGCCATAATGTTCTTCGATGAAATCGCGCAGGTTGGCTTCATTGGCCTTGACATTATCGATCGTCACGATACCGGCCATGTAAAAAGACATCACGATGATCAAGCTTATAATGGCCAGCCATAGCTTAACGTTTTTCATAGGCGAGCCTCAAAAGATTCGCGATACTTTTAGTGTCGAAATCATCAGCAAGCCTTGTATGACAATAATGAACGGCCATGCATTCAGGCTTTCCGGAAAATTGCAGTAGATCAAAAAAAAACCGGAAACAGTACGCCATTGACCGTAATCGGTACGCCTTCGAAACCTTGCGCTTCCGAAACGTTGTATCGGGCCAATCTGAACATGCCGCAGGTGATGAAAAACAACAATAAAATCGATACCCAGGGCGTCGGTGTTTGCAAGGCGTAAAAGAGAAACATCGGCGCGACGCCGAAAGATATTAAATCGGACATTGAATCGATTTGTTTGCCGAACGAATTCTTCTGATGCATCAAGCCGGCAACTTTACCGTCCAATATGTCGAAAATCACCGCGATGAATAATAAAGTCGTACTGAGCACGAAATTTTCTTCGATTGACATGATGATCGAAACAATGCCGCAGGACAGATTCGCTACCGTGAAAACGTCCGCTAGTTTCAGATATTTGATTAGATACATGATCACACCGCTGAAATGAACCCCGATACGTGATCGTAAAAAGATATTGTGACAGGATGATGAAGCGATAAACCTAAAAAGAGCAGTTGAGAGACTCAAACTAACGTTCGGCCTAAGCCATTCGGCTATGCTCAGGAGAGCCGTGTCGAAGGGTGAACGTTAGTTTGAGGCTTCACCAAGCCGGTGTAAGTGTTGTAGACCCTTCATACTTCGACTTGGCTCAGCGCGAACGGTCTACAACACTTGCCAACTGCTCTTTTTAGGATAAATGTTTGCTCATCGCCGTCCCATCCAAGTTAAATCGAAAACATTCATCGATTTGTCATATTATCGAGCCAATATAAGACCGCCGGAATCGCAACACCGATCCGAATTTTCCAACTTTAAAATTTTCGTCATGACCAACAATAATCTCGAGCATCATCTAAACTCCCGTTCGCTGGAGACGATATTTAAAGAACATCTCGACAATTCCCTCGACTGTGCGAAGGTATTGGGCCAGCTGTTTTCGAATTTGGACGAACGCGATCTCCACATCGAACAAGCCAAAATTCTAGAGGAAAAGGGAGACAAATTGACCGAGGAAGCGTTTCGCGCGCTCGAACATTTGACCTATTCGGAGTACATTCGCATCACCGAGGAATTGATCAAACGCCTCGATGACATAGTCGATGGCCTCAACAATACCGCACGCCTGATCGATATTTGTCACCCCAAACAAATCGAAGACGCCGCGCAAGACATACTCAAGGTAATACTCTCGATGATCGAGCGACTCAGAATCGAAATCGGCGGCTATCCCAACAATGATTTGGCTAACGTTAGAGCTTGTTCCAAGGAGCTCAAAAACCATGAGTCCAGCGCCGATGCCATTTATCACGACTGGCGGAAGAAACAGCGCAGTCTTCTCGTAATGTCTTTGATCGACGAGAGCAATTGGACCGAAATTCTGGGTGTGCTGGAGGAAACGACCGATGCCGCCTATCATGCTGCGCTTTTACTCGAGCGCATTATTCGTTATCGTCAGAGAGCGTGAATTGGATTGAATCATTTGCTTGAATACGATAGTGTCATCAATGTCATTCAAATCGAAGGCTTTTCAAAACAACGAAAAAGGGCGAGGGTTAAAGTTAATAAATCAATTTGACCCTGCGGTATCCCCACAAAATAGCCGTAAATACCCCCTGTAAACTCGCAGCCGCCATCCATGGCGGCAGACGGTTTGACACTGATTTACGACCACGGTTTTACGTGACGTTGCTTATCTTGTCGGTTTGTCTAAGAGTTTGATCATGTAATTTAAGCGCTTAGCATTTGTAACTACGACAGGCTA
Source organism: Methylotuvimicrobium sp. KM1 (assembly GCF_044788715.1). Classification (NCBI taxonomy): domain Bacteria; kingdom Pseudomonadati; phylum Pseudomonadota; class Gammaproteobacteria; order Methylococcales; family Methylococcaceae; genus Methylotuvimicrobium; species Methylotuvimicrobium sp. KM1. The sequence goes on from NZ_CP173170.1 coordinate 287,560, forward strand.
ATGGGTGCCCCATTGTTCCCCAAATTCTGTTCTCTACTCTACCCATTGTCTCCAATCTAACCCGTTATCAGCGAACGTAATTATTCTTTCTAGCGTTGTAAGTTACACTAATATGGTATGGTTTAAGCCGCGTAGAGTCGGTGACCTCTAGGTTAAATTGCTTTTCAAGCTCTTGCTTACTACAATGTATTACGTTGTTTTTTGAGGGGGTATCATGAGCGTTACTACAGTTCGATTACAGGCTGATATTGAGCATCAATTGGAAGCCATTGCGAGCAGGCTTCATCGGAGCAAAGAATGGGTGATCAACCAAGCCTTATCGGAATACATTGATAAGCAGCATATAGAGCAAGATCGCTGGCAACAAACCTTGGATGCTATGGAATCAGCTGCCCAAGGAAAAGTGGTTGATGCGAGTGAGATACACAGCTGGTTAAGTAGTTGGGGCACTGAAAAAGAGCATGATGCGCCGAGGCCGGATTAGTGAGGTTAGTTTATACCTCAGAGGCTATTGAAGATTTAAAGCGTTTGCGGGAGTTTATCGCAGTTCATAACCCAACGGCAGCCAATAGAATAGCGGGAGAGTTGACTGCCAAAATTGAGCTGTTGCCAGACTTTCCAAAGATGGGCACTCCGGTTCAAATCGCACCAGTACCTGATGACATACGTGATATGGTTTTTGGAAAATACATTGTTCGTTATTCACTGCATACAAAAAAGATCATTATTCTCAGGGTATGGCATGGACTTGAAAATGAGCGATAACAATTTAACAAGTTACTGCACAGGAAAAGATAATCGGGGTCAGATGTAATTGAATTGGTACGCTTTTGATATTCTTAATTGTGAATTAATTTGTATCTGACTCCGATTAATTTATTAATGTTTTCTAATTTTAATAGTAAAAAGACCTAGTAGTCCTGAGACTAGCAGGATTAATGCGCTTGGAATTGGTACAGCACTTACAGAACCACTGACATTAGATTGTAAATCACCAAAATGAGTCCAGCTGCCTTGACTTGCGCCCACTCGCATTCGATCAATTGAACTATTTATAACTAAATCATAAAGCTCAGTTGTGGAGCCTGGTGATGTGAATGGGTTGGTGCCGATATTAAATTGAATGCTGAAGATATCAGCTGTAATACCATTAATTGTTGGACCACTGCCTGTAAAGTCTAAAAGAAACCAACCTGCAGAGTGAGTAGTACTTATAGAGGCATTATTGGCATTAAATACTTGTGCGCCAAAAGTACTATCTACCCAACTAAATGTTCCTGTTACATTAGTAAAATTAGATGCCTCTATTGTGCCTGAGCCTATATCAAAGCTAACATTTGATGTCACACTTGTTCCAATGGGTAATAAGCTTGTTGTTAAAGGAAGTCCGCTTGACATGTCGGCAGAAGCGCTTAGAAAAACTAAGGCTGCTTGAGAATTAGTCGTTATCAATAAAGCAAATATCCAAAATATCCTAATAGATAATTTCAATTTCATCTCCATTTTGTGTTTTAATTTCTTATGACTCTGAAGCAATCGAGTATCACCAAATGACGGAACGACATACTTTGTTCGATGACAACGAAGTCAACATAATCGGGGTCACGGGGTCAGATACAATTTAATCGAGGTTAGGCCTTGCATATGATTTAGGTGTTTTTGTTCTTGAACATAAAAGGCTGTGCCTTTCCGATTTTGTATCAAACATTTTTCACCGGCCATATTAAAGCTATTCATCATTCGTAGCTAAAAAGATGACTCGATTATTAAACAAGACAAAAAACCGGAACGCCTTGTCTTCGGATAGCCGAGTAGGTTGGGTTAGGCGGCAGCCATAACCCAACCTATATGACTTCGATCGTGAAAATAATCAAGCACCTATTACACGACGACGACCAACGCTGATCAAGCCGATCAACGCCGAACCTAACAACCAAACTGCGGCCGGTACGGGCACCGCTGTCACATTAGCAAAAGAATTAGCGGAGAAAAGAATGGTGTCGCCATCGTTCACCAGAAAAGCTAATCCAAGCGTTTTGCTTTTGCTTTCCTGATCAGCAAAACCAAACGACTCTAACTCTAAGAAAGAACTTGTGGTCATGGTTTCCAGACCATTTTGAGAAAAGATATCGGCCCAGAAGTTTACCCCCGCAAAGGCGTAATCGCCCGATTGACCGTCTATGACCGCGCTGATGTCATAGTCTGCTGTGAATAATAATAATCCGGAACCGTTAATTTCAATAGTCGCGTGTCGATCAACAGAAGCCAAGCCATAGCCATATGAAGTTTGAGTGGAAGCCAGCATTTGTGATTCGTCTGCCTGTGCATTCGACCCTCCTAGCGAGACACTGATAGGGCTTGACCAATCATTTTCAAAATCATATTGCCAATTATGGAGGGCATCAACCTCTACATCTACCTCTGTGTATTTTTCCGACAAGCGATAATCTGGTATACCTGGGCCCAGATCGATCGCGGTAATTTTAAAGGTACTCCAATCTAAGTATGCCGACGCGGCCGATGCGCTCAAAGCCACGCCTGTATTAAAAAATAATGCTAATCCGCCGACTGCGGACAAAACTGATTTTTGTAAACAAATAGTCATTGTAATACTCCAAAAATTAAACAAAAAATTAAAGATAGGGTTTTCCTTTTATTTATAACAATATCAAGTAGCCCAGAAACTTCAGCCGAGTAGGTCGGGTTAGGCGGCAGCCGTAACCCGACCTGCGTGACTATGATTCATAGCCTCATTGATAGTTATTTTTCAGCTCCATGTCTGGGTCGGTTTATCGCCCGAAACCGGAGCCTTTAACGATATCGACGCGGATTTGCTGGCCGGTGATGCCGAAATCGTCGTCATTGATCAGAATCAATTCTTTTTGGTTGGTCAATCCCAGTCCTTCCAGCTTCTCGGCGAATTGCGGTTCGGCGCCGTCAAGCGAAGAAGCAATGAAGCGGAGTTTTTTCCGGACCGGTTTAATGCCTATCGACGACAAATCCGGATATTGTTCAAGCGTTGGAATGGTCAGAGGATCGTCCCATTCGGAACCCGCGATATTGGTCGCGCCTTTCAGATCGATCTCGTACAACGCGGTCGCTTGGTCGGTACGTTCGATCACCAAAAGACGCTCTTTATCGAGCCACATCATTTCACTGATACGCAGATCGCGTACCCGATTGGCATCGGTCACACCGACATTTTGCAAGATACTGACCGGATCAAGCTGATAGACCCACTCGCCGACGACCTCGATCTTCGAACCTTTAGGATGTGCCTTCAGGCGAGCTTTGTAGAGACGAATGTTCGGCGTATCACGCACAGTTGTATTCGGGTTGTCGAGAGGACTTTGCACGATGAAATATAGAAACCTGAAATCCGGCGAAACCGCCATCGATTCGATGCCTCGATTGATGCGGCGTTTGGCCAACAACTCCGGCAACGAGCCTTCGATTGGGTAGCCGGCAGGTAAGCCTTCAACCGGATGTGTGTACTCGTTCTCGGTACCGGCCGGCACGAAACGTTTCAGAATGCGTCCGTCCGAGGCGACTTCAACAAGTCCAGTGGCGTTTTCTTCGCCGATGAAAAACCGACCGCCGAAATGAGGCAAGCGAACCACGCCTTCGGCATCGATCGCGCTTGCATCTTGATCGAGCACGTTACCGGCGCCGTCGCGCGGTATTTCGGTCGTGCCGGTGATTTGCGGGTTCAGCAAACCGCTGATCGGCGTGCCGTCAATATTGAGTAATGGAATGACTTTAAGTACTTTCAACAAACCGCTTTTTTCCATGCGCAGTTGATAGATACTGGGGGCGTAATCCGGACGTGGGTAGATACGCCCGACGCCGGCAGCGACTCCCCGCTCCGGATCGGCTGGACACGCGACTTCGGCAGTCAATCCTAAAACCGATGGTGCAGCGCCGCAAGTAAAATTTGGGCCCCGGTCGCCAACCGTCCAAATGATGTTGGGTGCATCGCCCGGTCCACGATAACTGCCGCTGCCGGCGCCGCCGAATAATGAAAGTGTGTTGCCCCCCGCCGGATGGGTGTACACCCCCAAATCGAGCGCCGGATCGTCGATCGCGGGCTCGAAAGAGGCCTTAATTTCAAGGGCCGATGCGCTGGCCACCTGAACCAGGAGGCCCGCACCGATTAATGATTGAATCATTTTTTTCATTTTATCCTCAATGGTTATGGTTGATTTGATCGGGCTGACGCTGAAAATCATGGAAACGGAGCGTCAGCGAAGTGATGATTTTTAGTCCCCGATAGCCGTAGCGCCGGGTGTTTTGCCGGAGTCTGCGCGAGTAGCGCAGGTGGAGGCAAAATACAAGGCATCGCGACACGGCGTAAAGCCATTTGTGGGAGTGCTACGGAGCCGCCGAAGGCAATAATCGCCAAGCAATTTTTCGCTGCTGAAATCGGACGGATCCCATTTCAGCTTTCGCGAAAAATCTTGGCGCGCTTGCTGCAGTCAAACTCGATCGCTCTATACAGTCAGTCGGATTTATTTCCTATTACTGAAGCGGGTTTATTTTTCTTATGTAAGAGCGAAAGTTTTTATACCAAAGGCGATAATCCGCCTGTGTTACGCAGCCATCGTTGTCGTAATCGGCTTCGCGGTTGAAGCGTGGCCTACCCTCGCATTGACCCATGACACGCCGGAAAGCGACAAAGTCTCTATGATCGACCGAACCATTATTGTCTAAATCGCCCGGCACTAAGATCTCCAGAACAATCGGGTCATGATCGGACGAACGGAACACATCCGGGTTATAGAATCGTTCGATCTGGTCTGCCGATTTGAATTCGACGTTGTAATCCAACGCGCGCGGCTCATCGGCGTTGATATGCCAAATCTGCGTATCTTTCACTTGTTCGAGTAAGGCGGAGTTCGCCAGCGCATGATCGAGATAACCGGATTCGCCCCTGAAAACATAACTGTAGGCTTTGCCTCGACCGATAAAGTGAGCCAACAAATCGGTAAACCCGGCGCTGTCGAGCGTAGCGATCGGATCCTCTTTTGCATAAGCGTTCAAATCACCGATGATGAGTTGATTCGCTGAGCCGCTACCGGTCGGGTCGGTTTTCAACCAGTCGGCCAGCGCTTCAGCAGCCTCTGTACGGGTTAAATTGCAATTGCCTTGACCGTCTCCGATGTCCGGGTCAGCGATATCGTTGCAATCAGAACCTTTCGATTTGAGATGATTAACCGAAACCGTCACGACTTTATTGGATGCTTTATCCAAAAAGGACTGCGCCAAAACCGGTCGGTTTTTACCGTCGTTGAAGCGCGGATCGATCGATGAATCCAAGATCGCCGCTGCGTTGACGGGCGTTGTCTTGGCCGGTTTATAAAGGATGCCGTTCGCGATTGCATCGTTGCCAATACGGTTGACGCCCGGATCGACATACGCATAGGTGCCAGCGCCGGCCTTTTGGTTTAATGCATCGACCAAGTCGGATATCGCACTTTCCGGGCCGAAACCATCGTTTTCTAATTCCATCAGACCGATGATGTCGGAATTGAGCCCTTCGATTGCCGCGACGATTTTGTCCGTTTGACGATTGAACTCAAGCATCGAACTGGCACCGCGTGAGGTGGGGAAACCGCCACCGAAGCCGTCGCCGTTAAAATAATTGAGCACGTTGAAGCTGGCGACTTTCAGCGAGCCGAATCCGGACATTTCAGGTGGAGTTTCAGATCTTGGATTGCTTTTTTCGAAGACGGGCAACTCGATCGGCTGCAGACGGAATGCGCCGAAATCGTAGGCCAATACACCCATCGCATCGGTTACGGTATCGCCGCTACGCAGCGTATTATCGGCACTCAAGCCGTCGGGTCCCGGATGTATCAGCGGATCGGGGTTTTGCCGGTTGCTACCGTCGTCGATGATTAACCGGTTCAATCCGTTTTGTTCGGCGTAACTGCTCGCCGCTTCGCCGGGCTTGGCTACTTGGGTCGGAATCATTAGGCGACCGCCTGACGAGACGACGGCTTCGCCGAAACGGCCTAAATTAAAGTTTTCGGTGACGGTCAATGTTTGCGGCAAATTAACGAGCATACCTTCACGCCATTCCGGATCGTTGGTTTCAGGATCAAACGGTAAGGTCAATTCGGTCAAAGCGGGCAACGGCGAACCGGTTGCACAAACGTCGACCGATGCGAGATTGACCAGGCGAGTCATATTAAATTGTTCCGAAACGGAGCCGACCAGATGAACGGTATCGCCGGTATTGACCGGAACAGTGGAGGCAACGAACAATCCTTCCGATGTTCTGATATCGTCATCATGATCTTCCTCTTGTACGAAAAAGCCGTTTAATCCACCGGTACCTTGAAACGAACCGGTTACAACCGCTTCGACATGTTGCACGGTGCCGGTCAGTGGACTAGCATCACCCGAACCTTGAATCGAACTGATTAGCGTAGCCGGTCGGCCGCATTGCGAAACCGGCGGCGGAGGCGGTTCAACCGTGCCGAATATTTGACCGTTATTGACGGCACCGAACGTTTCCTGCGCGGCATCGTTCCAGACAAAGTCTCCGTAAAACGTGCCGCTGCCGGTCAGTTGCAACGAAGTTCCCACTAGTGTCGAGCTGCCTTGCGCAACGCCGATATCGATGCTGGTCATGCCCGCCGCCGGTCCGTTACCGGCCAAGAGAACGCCCTCGTAGCTGAGAAATTGGATGACGGTATCGTTAGCGTCCACCAATGCGAATCCGTCATTGGTGCCGTTTTGCAGGCCGTTGACAGGATAGTTGATTAACACATATCCGAAACCGTTCCCCGAATCGGGTATCGTCCCGGTCAATGTTTCGTTCGCGGCTGGGGAAGTATAAACAACCCCGTTGCTCGGATTGTTACCGTTGTAACGCGCGATGCGCCAGCCGGTCAGATTGGTCCCGGCTGGTCCTGCGATTTCAATCGCTTCGCCGACATCGGTGCCGACATTGTCGTAATGAATTTCGTTGATGAAAACAGGCGTAACAGCCTGTGCGGCAAACACCGGAGCGGCGGACGCCAAAGCGGCGATGGCCGTCTTGAACGGCGTAAACGTTTTAAAGAACGGCATGCAAGAACTCCCCGAAAAAGTGGTTATGCGCACATAGCGCTTTTTATCATCGTTCGGCTTCGTTAGATTAGCCTGCAGCGGCTATTCGTAGGTTGGTGAGATTAAAATCTATCGATGCAGAATCAAGCAAAGCTTGCTCTCGAATCGTTATAAAATGATGACGGTTCGAAGGCATTTTGATGAAAAGTAATACGCAATAGATACGAGCCTTAGAAGCTTCCCGAAGGTTTTCGAAAGATGTGCGGGGATTGCACGGTTCTGAAGAAGCGGGTTATGAACACGAGAAAAAATGTACATCCCTGTACATAGGATTCCTACAGTGAGGAGAGAGTGGTTTGTTTGCTTATGGTGCGATAACCGACTGCGTTGAAAATTCGGAAGGCGCCGGAACTTTAACCGGCTCACCGCTTAGCGTTTGTTGTAAGTAGTCGATCAAGCCTTGCGCGTAATTAATGAAGGTATCGGTTACCCGGCCTTCATCACTGGCTTTTCTGAAAGTTGCGTATCCATCGCCGCCACCCGCCAGGAAGCTGTTCGTGACGACGACATAAGTCGCATTCAGATCGATTGGCAGCCAGACGCCGTCTTTTTTGATTTCGATATTGCTGAAGCGCTGGCCTCTCGGCTGAGTCAAGTCGACATCCCAGCGAATCGCCGAACCATAGGGGTAAGCGCCGTCGGAGCCATTATTATCCAAGATATTACCCAACCCCTCTTCCAAGCTGTCGACAACTTCTTGTCCGGTCAGGTCGAGTTCGACCAGCGTGTTCGAGAACGGCAGCACGGGATAAGCATCGCCGATCGTAATATTGCCCGGTGCTAATTGAATGCGAACCCCGCCGGCATTTTGCAAAGCAATATCGGCTCTGAAGGCTCTGGCGCGGAAGGCATCGGTAACGATTTGCTGAATGAAGCCGCCATTGATGGAAAGTTGCGCGCCGGAATCAGCCACCGCATCCGCCGGTACTCCTTGTCCGCACTCCGGGCTGCCGCTGCGAGGACGATTCGGCATACGACGCGCGCAGAGCCATTCGCCGGCCGCGCCGATGACATCCTTGCTAAACTCGGTAACCTGTCCGGCATAACTATCCAGAATCGCTTGCGCTTGTGGGTCCGGATCTACGATGTTTAGTTGTGGAGCCGCATCGATGATCGAGCGAATTTCGGTTGCTTCAGGTTCTGCAATCACGGTCCTGTTTACACCCGACCCTCGCGTGAAGGTATCTCCTAGCAGTAGATATGGCACGCCGCCGCAGCTGGCCAATTTACCGTCCTCAAAAGTGACGTTTAATTCGCCGACAACCCACGAATATTGCCAAGCCTGAGCGATACAAACCGGTTCTCCGTCTTTGTTCAGGGTCGAAGTCGGATAAGGACCGGACGAAGCCAGGCCAAAAGCACTAAGGTCTCCGAGTAAAGCATGCGAATCTCCGCCGATAATCGCATCGACACCCGAAATCTGATTAGCCAGATTAATATCGTTTTGATAACCGTAGTGAGTTACCAGCACGATATTCTCGATGCCTTTAGCTTTCAGTTCATCGACATAGTATTGAGCTGTTTCGACTTCATCAAGAAAGACCGTCGACTCGAAGGGTTGCGAGGAAACTTGGGTTTTTTGGGCGATATCGATACCGATAAAGCCAACTTGCTGACCATCGAACTCCTTGATCACGTAGGGTTCGATATAGTCGTTTCGAGCATTCGCCGCCAATGGTGTACCGAGGGCCGGAACAACATTTGCCGCAACCGTAGCCGTATCGCAGTTGGGGTCCGAATTCAACCAATCGAGAAATTGCGCCAAAGCGGCATCGCCGTCATCAAACTCATGATTGCCGAGTGCGAAAATATCGAAACAAGCCGTGTTTATTAAATCGGCATCAGCCTGACCTTTGAACAATGTGTAATATAACGTACCGGTGATGGCATCGCCGGCATGAACTTTCACGATATTGTCGAGTTGATTTTCGAGCGCTTTGATTTTTGCCGTCACTCGGGGGAAGCCGCCGAACGATATATCGAATGCGCCGCCAGATGTCCCCAGATTCAAACGTCCTGCATCAGGCTGTAAGTGCGAATGATGATCGTTGATGTGTAAAATATTAATGGTTAGCGGTCCGTCGTTGTCAAGCAGCGTTCCCTTTGCAATGCCTTTAACGACTTTCGCGCCCGGAGCAGAGGCGATTCTTAACTTGAACGATTTATCAGGCTCGGCTACATCATTGTCGAAAATCGGTATGTTGATAGTCGCCGATTTAGCTCCAGCAGGAATCGTGACTCTTTGAGCGCCAGGGCGAAAGTCACGGGCGGGTTTTGCGGTGCCGGGTAACGGCACGGCATTTATCTTTATGCTTTTGCTCGTCGGGCGGTTAAGTTGAATGGAAAATGAAATGACGCCTTGGTTCTCATAAGCTGATGCGTTATTAAGGGTCAATTTAGGTTGCGAGTTGTTATTGGCCCATGCGCCATGCGCGGATAATAGGCCAACTAAAACTAGCAAAAGTTGGGATTGAGGTTTGATTCGGAACATTAAAATCCTCCAAATGAAGAATGAATCGATTAGAGAGAACAGCAATTAGGATTTATCGGTCGAAAACTTGCCCGTATGCATTATTTGGAAAACTTATATAGACGCATTAACGCCAGGACTAGCATTAAGCGGTTTTGATTCAAGGGATCGGTGGTTATGCCGAATAGGATGAATGGACGATGTGCTCTGAAATCGAGCCGAAAAACCATTAGAGAATCGGCGAAATTTCGTTCAACAGCTGTTATTGCCGAAACTGCAACGGTTTTAATGTTCATGATACTTTCCTCGAGAATGCATGTAAGGCGTCCGAAATGCTATAAGGCTCATATGACAAAATCATGAATCAATGGTCATGAAATGCACGTTGCTATGTATAAGGATGGGGCTTTTTAGATGGGTAAAAATAAAACATGAAAAACAGTATAAACGGTTTATACTGTTAATGAACCTGTCTTAAGGAGGCATCATGAATACAACCAAGCCAAAATCAAAAAATTCGACAATAGAATCAATTGAAACCGAAACCGCACTTCCGGATAAAAAGGTCGCCGCCAAAAAAGCGCCTAAAAAACAGTCTACGACTAAAATAGTCGAGCCGGAAATTAACGTTAAAAAAGCTGAAAGCGAAGCTCAAAAGCCGCTTAAAAAGAAAAAAGCCGCCAAGGCCAAGGTGATCCGTGACAGTTTTTCGTTTCCTGAAGAGGATTATCAGAAAATTTCGGCTTTGAAGAAAACCTGCCTATCGGCCGGTGTTCATGTCAAAAAAAGTGAAATTCTTCGCGCCGGACTACATTTACTAACGAAATTGGACATTGAAAGTCTTAAACAGGCTTTGGAACAAATCGAAAAAGTTAAAACCGGGCGGCCAAGCGCTGCTGAATCTTAGCCGATAAAGTTAGTTAATTATTGAGTATAGAGGGAGTAATGGGTTTTAACTCAATTGTCTTTTTATCATGCTAGTGTGTTGGGATGCTGAATAAAGAACTATACCGTTGGCTGCCATGACCGGAGTTAAATTCCCTGAACTCGACCAATTAGAACGCATTATTGATCAGCTAGGCGCAAGGGCACAGGTCGACGTAGTTACGCAAATTCAATATTACGATATTGAGTTTCCTATCTATTGCATCAGTGTTGGAACGACAGAATTGGATGCACCGGTGCTTGGTTTTTTTGGCGGTGTGCATGGACTCGAGAAGATCGGTTCCGAAGTGATTTTATCTTACTTGCAAACCGTCGCACAGTTGTTGGATTGGGACAGAGAATTTTTAAATCGTCTTGAGCGAATGCGATTGGTATTCGTGCCTATCGTGAATCCGGTCGGAGTTTATCTCGGTACTCGAAGCAATGGCAACGGCGTCGATTTAATGCGCAACTCACCCGCCGAGGGCTCTGGCAAACGCCGATTATATAGCGGGCATCGAATCTCGGCCCGACTGCCTTGGTATCGAGGTAATAAAGTGGCAATGGAGCTGGAAGCGCAAGCTTTGTGTAGCGTCGTCGAGCGCCACCTTTTTAACTCGCACTTATCGATTGCGCTGGATTTGCACTCGGGGTTCGGTGTTCGGGATCGCTTGTGGTTTCCCTATGCGTCAAAAAAAACACCTTTTACTTTTATTGCAGAAACTTTGTCTTTGAAGGAACGCTACGATCGTTGCTATCCTCATCATATTTACACAATTGAGCCGACTTGCAAGGAATACGTGATTAATGGCGATTTGTGGGACTATTTATTCGATGAGTTCGTTGAACAGTTTGGTTCCGATCGGTTGTTTCTTCCGTTTACGTTGGAGATGGGGTCATGGATTTGGTTGCGCAAAAACCCGATGCATCTCTTTCTAAAACACGGCTTATTTCATCCGATCTTACCGCATCGACAGCAAAGAATTTTACGGCGGCACTTCATGTTGTTCGACTTTCTTCAACGGAGCCTATTGTATTCGGAGCAGTGGACAAAGCTCGATCAACAACAAAGACAGCTAAATATAAACAAAGCTTTGAGGCTTTGGTATGAATGAAGCGCTCGGAAAACATTGGATTCTGCTTAGGGGCTTGGCTAGGGAGTCCTCGCATTGGGGCGATTTCGTGCCGCTATTGCAAGATGCATTTCCGGCATCCCGGATCAGCTTGATCGATTTGCCGGGCACGGGTTGTTATCATCGAAAAGTCAGTCCATGCTCGATACGAGCGATAGCGGAAAGTGTGCGACATGACGCGCTTGCGAAAGGTTTGCTGGAAACGCCTGTCTCAATTCTAGGACTTTCGCTCGGAGCGATGGTTGCCTGGGAATGGTTGATTCGTCATCCTGACGACATTGCCGGTGAGGTTTTGATGAATACCAGCTTTGCCGATCTAAGTCCCTTTTATATGCGCTTGCGTCGGCAAAGTTATCGCGATTTTGCTGAATTGGCGATGACGCGCGATATTTTTCGGCGAGAATCCCGCATTGTTCGTTTGGTTAGTAATCGAAAAAATCGTTATGAAGCGATCATCGATGAATGGGCGCGGATACAAAAAGCGCGACCGATTTCCACTAAAAATGCTTTACGACAAATTGTCGCGGCAGCGACTTATAAGCCGAGCAACAGCAATCCTCAGCGTCCGATTTTGTTATTGAACGGGCAGGGTGATCGTCTAGTATCGCCCGCATGTTCTGAGGCTATTCATAAAAAATGGCGTATTGAACTGCGTGCCCATTCCTGGGCCGGCCATGATTTGACCCTCGATGACGGCGACTGGGTGGCGACGCAAATACAGGATTGGGTTGCGCAATTAATAAAGAAACGATGAAAAAGGGGTATAAAGCGTTACCCGAATTCAACTGGCCCTTACAAATACTGATTTAACAAAATGGTCATGGAAAGGACATTATTTTGAAACCCAATGCGTATAGAGTCGTTTTGCCGGAATTAATAGGCATCCCAAATGACTAAGAGGAGAGACTCAATGCGCATCATTTTAAACACAATAGCGGTGACCGCCCTACTGTCCTTATCGTTATCCTCATCGGTATTAGCCGATTCGAAAGACAAAAATCAATCATTCAACGCTAGGGGGGCGAGTGCTGCTAAGCATCATAAGATCAATACCCTGCCCATAAAACATGGAAAAAACAAAAAATTCAACGTCCAACTTGGACCGCGCCCTTATTTCTTAATCGAGGACATGGACGATGGAAAACTGAAAACCGCTTTGCAACAATGTTCAGAAGGTCCGTTTTATAAAACTGATTTCTCGATCGGTCACCGGGGGCGCGGCACTGCAATTTCCCGAGCATACCAAAGAATCCTATGAAGCGGCTGCCAGAATGGGAGCCGGTATTTTAGAATGCGACGTAACCTTTACTAAGGACAAGGAATTGGTCTGCCGCCATTCGCAATGCGATCTGCATACGACAACCAACATTCTTGCGACCGAACTCGCCGGCAATTGTTCAGTCCCACCCGACTACACCAGCGACAAACCGTTCGCTAACGTTAAGTGCTGCACCAGCGACATTACGCTCGCTGAATTCAAAACTCTCAAAGGAAAGATGGATGCCGAAAACCCGGATGCAAAAACGCTTAACGAATATCTGAATTCGACTCCTAATTGGCGCACCGACCTGTATTCCGCCAATGGAACGGTGTTGAGCCACGCCGAAAGTATCGAGCTGTTCAAAGCGCTGGGCGTCAAAATGACACCGGAATTGAAATCTCCGAGTGTGGAAATGCCCTTCAACGGATTCTCACAGCAAGACTACGCGCAAAAAATGATAGACGAATACAAAGCCGCGGGAGTTAAAGCAAAGGATGTCTATGCTCAGTCTTTTAATCTAGACGATGTGCTGTACTGGATCGACAATGAGTCGAAATTCGGTAGAAAGGCGGTTTTTCTGGAAAACCTGAATTCTGAGGCCGATTTATCGGGTGCGATCTCCCGGTTGCCGCTTTTGGTCCACGAGGGCGTCAACATTGTAGCACCGCCGCTTTGGGCGTTGGTCACTTTGAATGCTAAAAATCAAATCGTACCTTCTGATTATGCAATAAAAATCAAAGAAGCGGGCCTTGACATCATTACTTGGACTCTGGAACGATCAGGCTTGCTGAAAAACGGAGGCGGCTTTTACTATCAATCCGTTGCCGATGGTGTCGGCAAGGATGGCGACACGATGGTGATGCTGGACGTTTTAGCCAAACAAGTTGGGATTATCGGAATTTTTACCGATTGGCCCGCGACCGTCACTTATTATGCAAACTGCATGAAATTGAAATAACTGAAAAGAAGCCCGCTCCGGGAACAGCCCGAAACTTAGACTTGCTATTACAAGGTGCTGCCGATAATCGACGGATCGTCGGCAGCTTAAAATTAAATTTCTGCGGCTTACGACTGAATTGATATGAGGCAAACATAAGGAGACGCTACGGATAAGAATCTTAATAGAGCCTAGCCGAGTTGTTTCCGATCATCACTGTACCGGAAAAGCCGTCGATTATTTTAATTTTTCGACTAAGCATACATCTTGATTTTAACAAGGTAATTTTTATGAAACGTAACCGTTTTCACACTTTTTTCCACAGACAGAATTCGCCTTCGAAAAAGATAAGTCCTTGCTCAGAAACTTAGTTTAGTTACTCAATCTTTAAGGGAGAAGATAGATGTAAGATATTGATATATTTATATGTATGAACTTTGTGCATTTTTTATACAATTTGAATCAATATCAATAGTGATGCGGTATAAAGTGTTAATCAAACAAGAGGTCCACAAATTTATCCACAGAAACTGTGAATAACTTCGCATTTTTTCTTTTGTTAAATTCCACAAATTACGAACTCCGAAATTTTACTGTGAAAGTCACGCGGCAACCCATCTTGTTACTAACGACAAGGCGCAGCTGACTTTCATTTGCCGGGGTGATGGCAAGACCTTCAAGAGCGTTACTGTGAAAGTTCGAATTCCTTATCTAATTTTTCGATATGCAAAAATCTACTGTAAAAATGCCGGTTCCGAATAGGGTGCGGTTGCTCGACCTGCAGGAGTCGGTGGCAGGGAGCCGCCGTCAAACCCTGTATGATTAATTTAAATGAATTTTAGCCAGTTCCCGACGCCGTCTACCCTTTATTTCCCTTGCCAGGTGTTGAGCAAAATAGCATTGCCATAAAAACAAAAATCTAACCGCGCAAAGTATAGCTATTGACGGCTTTCTTTAAACATAAACATCAATGCCACCCTCGGCTGCGGACGTCGACTCGATCAATTTTACTACGGCTTCGCCTTCCGCTTCTTGTTGATCTTTAATTTTATTGAGTACCGCGACATTGGCATCAAGTGCGGTTTGCTGCACGGACATTCGGGTGGCTAGGTTGGCTATGCTCGAAACGGAATCTACCATGACATGACCCTCGTTTTAATTAATGGCAAATAGGGTATCGGCAAGAGCGCTCGATAGTTGAGAGGGTGTTTCCGGTTTTACGAGAACAGGAATGAATTTTACGGTTCTCATGTATTTCTTAAAAAACCGGAATAGGGTAGCGCCGCATTTTCTATCGCAAGGAGCGTTAAAAGAGGCCCCTATAGAGCGGCGCTGAAAAGGGAGAAAAACGTTGGATTGTTATCCGATATAACGATACTGCTCAGTTAAATAGTAAATAGCTATTTTTTCTGGAAATAATAAATGTCGCCATATTTACCTTTGAGCGTCATGCTTTTTTCATCTTTTTCGAGTAGCGAAAAAATATCGAAGCGATCGGAGCGACCCAACAAGGCAATTTTCAGTTTGCCGTCCTCTATTACGTATTTTACCGGCAATTGGTCATAATATGAGCCCTCTCGAGGGATATTCGTAATAGTGACTTTTCCGTTATTAAAAGCCCAAGTGTCTTCACGTTTTAGCTTTTCTTTGGCATCTATTGATTTTTTAGTATATTCCAGTTTCCACTTGCCTTGAACGTCTTGAATCGATTCGAAGGCGGCTTCAGCCCAAGCATGGCCTGTAATAACCATTAAACCTAATAAAGCTGCAAATTTTATAATTCTCATAGTTTTACCCTTGTGTTATATAAGCGACTTCATTGTACGCGTGCTGAAGTAAAGTATCTCGAAATTTTTTGCAAGTTCGTTGTTTTCGATTAAGTGTGCCATATAGCTTTCGCAGTTCAAATTTGGGGATTAAGGAACGAGCATGAAAATAACTTCGACGAATGCTGAAAGGGGTTCGGTGGCTCGATTGACAGGCGTCGGCGGCAGGGATAGCCGCCGTCGAGCCTACATGGATGTATTCACGGCGTCCTGTCAAGCGAGTCGCCGAACCTCCACAATGCCTAAAACTTGTAGAAGTAAATTTGTGCATATTCCTAACATATTGAGGCGGCGGGGCACGCCTCGCCACGCCATCCCCTGCTATCAGAAAGCAACAGCCTTATAGACTGGTCCGGCTAGTAACTGAACCCGCTAAAACTCATAGCTCCAAGAAGTAATTTTTCACGAAATCCTTATACGCTACTATTTTTAATTAATTTAACTACAATCAATTCCATGTGCGTCCTTCTTTTTCAAGTAAGAAGCCGCGGAGTAGATACCGATACAAAACGACATATTTTGGGCTATCCATGCACGGCTATGAAATTGTAAATATCTGGCTTATCGGCGGCATTATTCTCATGCTGCTGGAAATTTTGTTGCCCGGCGGCATAGTATTTTTTCTAGGACTCGGCGCCGTGCTGGTTTCCGCTTTGCTTTATGCCGGTTTGATAGAAGGCTGGTTACAAGCTTTTACCGTTTGGTTTATCGGCTCCCTAGCGTTGGTCTTCGGATTGCGTGGGGTCGCCCAAAAATTCGTTCCCGCACAAGTCGATCAGGGCAAGACCGATGAAGACCTGGACGCCTACGATGCGCTTGCTAAAGTTTGCGAACCTATACCCGCAGGCGGAGAGGGGCGCATTGCGTTTCGAGGCAGCACTTGGAAAGCAAGAAGCTATCGAAATGACCAAAATTTGGACGTTGGGGCCGAGGTGCGCATCATTTTTCGCGAAAACCTGGTGTGGGTGGTTGATGCCATCGAAAACAATAAAATTACGCACGAAACCGACTCGAATAATAACTCAATAAAATAGGAGTACGTTATGCTTACTACCCTTACGATATTCGTCATATTGGCCGGTATCATTTTTTGGAAGCTGTTGATTATCGTTCCGATGCGTCAATCTTGTGTCTTGGAGCGATTAGGCAATTTTCGATGCGTTCTGGACCCCGGTTATCATGTTGTCGTGCCCTTTTTGGACAAAGTGGCTTATCGCCATGAGATTCGCGAGCAAGTGTTCGATATTCCGGCACAAAGCTGCATCACCCGAGACAATATACAGGTTGCGGTCGACGGTATCGTCTATTTGAAAGTGATGGATGCCAAGCGGGCCAGTTACGGAATCGGCGATTATCAAATGGCCAGCGTCAATTTGGCGCAAACGACGATGCGTTCCGAAATCGGTAAGCTGACGCTTGGCGATACTTTTTATGAGCGCGATAAATTGAATGAAGCGATCGTGCGGGAAATCGACAAAGCCTCGGACCCTTGGGGAATCAAGGTCATGCGTTACGAAATCAAAAATATATCGCCTTCCGCGCAAGTGGTGCATACCTTGGAAAAGCAAATGGAGGCCGAACGCGAAAAGCGCGCGGAAATTACCTTGGCCATGGCGGAAAAAGAGTCGAAAATTTTAATATCGGAAGGCCATCGTCAGGAGGCGATTAATTTTTCCGAAGGTCAGAAACAAAAACGCATCAACGAGGCGTTAGGGCGCGCGAGTGAAATTGGCATACTGGCCGAAGCCTCCGCCGAGGGTTTGCAGAAAGTCGCCGCGGCCATCAAGAAGCCGGGCGGCGATATGGCGGTAAAAATGCGTTTGGTCGAGGATTTTATCGATCGAACAGGCGAGGTCATGAAAGGGGCCAATGTGTCGGTGTTGCCTACCGATCTTGCTCACATCAAAGGTCTGCTGTCGGCGCTTAATCAAAACCTGCCCATCGCTAAAATGGGAGCAAACAAATGAATAACGAAGTCAGTCCAATCGATTTGTTCAATTTTGCCGTATGGGGCATCATTTTTCTTGTCATTATTACTCAGCTGTTTCGTTCCATACGCATCGTTTCCACGCGCACCGCGTTGATCGTCGAGCGTTTAGGCAAGTATAAGGCTACATTGGGCCCCGGTTTTCATGTGCTGATCCCGTTTATCGATGTCGTGACCGCAATACAGGACTTGCGCGAAGAAACCATTGATGTCCCGCCGCAAGAATGTTTTTCTAAGGACGAGGTACAAGTCGAAGTCGACGGCGTCATTTATATGTCGGTTTCCGATCCTATTAAAGCGACTTATGGCGTGACTGATTATCGATTTGCCGCGATGCAGTTGGCGCAGACCACGACCCGTTCGGTGATCGGTACGTTGGAGTTGGACAAAACTTTCGAAGAGCGCGACATGATCAGTCAAGCGGTGGTGGATACGCTCAATGCCGCGGGTGAAACCTGGGGCGTGCATGTGCATCGTTACGAAATCAAGAATATCAAGCCGCCGAGCACGGTTCAGAGCGCGATGGAAAAACAAGTGACCGCCGAGCGGGAAAAGCGCGCCATTCTGGCCAGAGCCGAAGGCGACAAGCAAAGCCGGATTAACACTTCCGAGGGTACGATGCGCGAACTGATCAATTTGTCGGAAGGTGAACGCCAACGCTTGGTCAATGAGGCCGAAGGTAGGGCGTCCGAAATTTTGGCCTTGGCGACCGCGACGGCCGAATCCATCGAGAAAATCGGTAATGCAGTCGTCCAGCCGGGCGGCGAGGAAGCCATCAAACTCAATTTATCGGAAAAGTTTATCGATAATATCGCGCATTTGGCCGATGCCGAGACTTCGGTGATCTTCCCGGCCGATTTGACTAATTTGAACCAGTTGTTGGAAGCGCTCGATTTACATATTGAGCGTAAGGCAAGTGCATGATCCTAAAAAGAGCAGTTGGTATGTGTTGTAGACCGTTCGTGCTGAGCCAAGTCGAAGCATGAAGGGTCTACAACACTTTCTCCGGCTTGGTGAAGCCTCAAACTACCCCTCACCCTTCGACAGGGCTCTCCTGAGCGCAGCCGGAGAAGGGTGAGGGCGAACGGTAGTTTGAGGCACTCAACGGCTCTTTTTTTTCGGATGACGGGTTTGACTTCTTAGATGAACTTATTATTTCGTATACTCCTCTCAATCAAGTCGTTGCCAATGCTTGTCGGCGCTTGCCTGTTATTATCGCTGATTTTCGGTATAGGCGGCTTGGCGCACGGAAAAACACCGAATGATTCAGCGGCTCCCGTATACCTGGTAAACATAGATGCCGTAATCAATCCGGGCACGTCCGCCCTGCTTGAGCATGCAATCGAAACAGCAGAAGTCCATTCCGCAGCTGCGTTGATCTTACGAATCAATACCCCTGGAGGATTACTGAGCAGTACGCGAGACATGGTTCGTGCAATTTCGGAGTCTAAGGTGCCAGTCATTGGTTATGTGGGCCCTGCCGGCGCCAGTGCGACATCGGCCGGTGCATTTATTTTGCTGTCTACGCACCTTGCGGTGATGAATTCCGGTACGAATGTCGGTGCCGCATCACCGGTTGCGGGCGATGGCGGCGAGATACAAGGTACCATGGCAAAGAAAATCATGAGCGACACCCGGGCTTTCATGCGGGGTATCGCCAAGCATCACAATCGCAATGCGGATATTGCCGAACGTTTCGTTTCAGAAGCCGAAAGCCTATCCGCCGACGAAGCCTTGGAAGCCAATGTGGTCGATCTGGTGGTGTCGGGATTTTCTGATCTGATAAAAGGCGTTGACGGACGAGAAATTCAATTTCAGGGTCAATTGCTTATACTGGCTCTCTCGGATAAAGAAATTCGCCAGATTACCCCGCGGTTTATCGATCATATTTTGAGTTTAGTCGCGCATCCGCAGATAGCGCACATGCTAATTTCTGTGGGGCTACTCGCGATTTTTATCGAAATGCTCGCTCCGGGCCTAACCCTTCCCGGTATCCTCGGCACGATCGCGCTGGTTTTGGGCTTGGTCGGCATGCAAGCCTTACCCGTTAACCTTGGTTTTCTATTGCTGTTATTGTTCGGTATTGCGTTGATGATCGCCGAATATTTCGTTGCCGGCTTCGGCGTACTGGGTATCGGCGGAGCGATCGCCTTCGTGCTGGGTAGTTTGAATCTATTCGACGGCCCCATCCCGGCCGATCAGAGCAACACGATATTATCGGTGAGTATTGCAGTGAGTGCCGCAATGCTGCTCGCTACGTTGCTTATCACCGGCAGCTTTATTTTTGGTTCGCGCAATAAAAGCTTGAAAGGCAAAATCGGGGAAGCAATGGTCGATTTCGATAGCAATGGCTATGTGCTGATCGATCAACAACGATTCTCTGCCGATACGCTCGAACCGCTACGTCACGGCGATCGGATCGAGGTTGTTAAAATTGATCGGAACGACCGCTTACTGGTTAAAAAATCACGGCAAAATTTGCCTGGCACGACAGACAAATCGGTCGATGAAGCCAAGCAGACGGTCGCTGAGTCCCGTAGCATGATTCGGCGAATCGAACAGGCCGGCAATCGAATTCATAATCAAGAATTCAACAGTAGGATAGAGCGTATCTGTAGGGTTGCCGATAGTATTTTGAGCGAAATCGAAGCCGATCCGCGAGATATTCGCAAAGCTCGAAAATTTCTTAATGTTTATCTCGATGGAGCGATGCAAGTCACCGAAGGCTATGCGAAAACGCACAGTCATATCCAATCCGGTCAATTGACACAGAATTTTCGTAATGTACTCGAAACGATTGAAGCAACATTTCTGGAACAGCAACAAAAATTGTTTGAAGATGACCTATTCGATCTTGATGTCAAAATAGAAGTATTAACCGCGCAACTTAAACGGGAAGGTATTCGTTGATGCCGGAGCCTATCGTTCCCACAGAGCATTCGGCCCCTTGTGGGAACGACAATTTCCGATAGACTGAATAGTTACAATTTCGACAGCATTCATTACCCACTGGTTTTCTTTGTAACGTTCATGAAGGCTTGGCCATCGCCCCGGCAAATGAAAGTTCTCTGGTGGCGGAGGGTGCGGTCACTCGGTCGACAGGACGCCGTGAACCCAGCACCTAAATTACCTAAGATAGTCAACCATAGCCAATGAGCTATGGAATTTAGGTGCTGGGTGAATACGTCCATGTAGGCTCGACGGCGGCTGTCCTTGCCGCCGACGCCTGCCGATCGAGCAACCGCACCCTCTCCGGAACCGGCATTGTGTTGAATATAAAAAAATTAGATAAAGAGTCCGAATCTACGAACTTTCACAGTAACGATCATGAAGAAGCTGCCATCGCCCCGGCAAATGAAAGTGCGAGGGATGACTGGGTACGGTCACTCGCCCGACAGGACGCCGTGAACCCAGCACCTAAATTACCTAAGATAGTCAACCATAGCCAATGAGCTATGGAATTTAGGTGCTGGGTGAATACGTCCATGTAGGCTCGACGGCGGCTTTCCCTGCCGCCGACGCCTGCCGGTCGAGCAACCGCACCCGCTTCGGTTCGCGTACTTTCACAGTAACAGAATTCGTAAAAAGATTTTTATCATTAGTTCCTCTCATCGCCATCCAAGATAAAGTATCTTGGTCCTCTTCATCCCAAGATTGATGGGATAATTGAACGACAACAGGTTTCGGTTTATTCTGAAACCAGTAAGAGACCTTGTCGCACCATGTCAAGTATAATAATTCCACTGGTACCGCAATGGACGCTCGGCTGGTTATACCTATCGTACTTCAAATTACGACATTAACGTATGGACCTGCCATAGAGCCGACACGGATATCATTGTCTTTTGACTATGATGACAACCCTATTCGAACCTTAAAAAAAAGCACGTAGGAGCAGGCGCACGATGACTGTTGAACTTATGATTAACTTTGCGGTGCAGTTTCTTGGAACCGTGGCGGTACTATTCCTGGCCTATCGTTCCTTCCAAAAACGTCGGATTCAATTAGGTGCAGAACCGACGCTTCCGCAATATTTTATCCGCAGAACCACCTATTGGTTAGGCGTTGTGTCGTACTGCACGCTCATGGCAGCTCTTTATTTATTACTGACTTTGCAGTGGTTGCCCTTGGAGCCGTTGATAACGCTTATCGTTAAAAACCTTCGTTCTCGGGAATTGTTGGATCTTCTGAACGGCTTGGACGGAACCACGATCGTACCGTTGATTACCGCCGGGCTATTTTTATTTTTTATCGCTTGGGAAAGTAAAATTAACCCCTTGCTAATTTTGAGAGACAACATACATGATGCTTTTGCCATCCCAACTAAAGCGGTAGAGGTCTATAACGCTCTGATTGCCTCAAGATTATCGGCGGTTGACGATAAACTGAAAGAGCAAATTGCCAGTCGACTGTTGGTGTCGAGTATCGACCCCGGCGACTTCGACATGTCCAGTGCCACGGTCGAATATAAATGGGCTCATAATTGCCTGCTATTTGATCGTATACAATATTATGCGAATCAGTCGTCTTTTCGTCGATTGTTCAACGAACCATCTCTGAAATGGGGGGAAATTTGTATTTCCTATAATGCCATGTCGGAAAAAGTGGCGGTTTGGAAGGAAGCGGAGCCGCATTACACCAAGACGGTCAAGTTAATCAAGGAACTGGATCAACTCACCGGTTTGTTGTGCCGCATGCTCGCCTCTTTGATCGTGTTCGGTAGCGCCAGCGAGAACGATATTTGGGCAACCGTGAAACAACTCGGCGGGAATGTTCACGAAGCCCGATTGAAACACACCTATAAGTATATTTTGATTTTCATGGCGGCCTCCGCTATCGGAGTCATATTGGGTCGAGAAATTTCGGTTTCGTTACACAATGCTTTCCTGTTTCCGAATAAGCCTTTGGCCCACTTTAGCTATACGACGCTTCGGTGGCTCGCCTATGTCATGCCGATGTATGTTCTTCCGTTAGCGCTGGTTTTTGTTTCACGTACGCTTGCCTTCAGGCGCCAGCGGGAGCAATACGATCGCTATTACGGATTTTACATGACGATGATGATCATGGGTTTTATTGTCAGTACCACGGTATCGACACTCGTACTCGAGTTAACCTTCTATCGCCGAGAATATTTCAACTTTTTGGAAAGCTTTTTAGATCATATGCGTTGGGGAATCCTGCCTGCGCTGATATGCGGTTTTGTGGCCTATCGAATGGACACGCCAGTGACTGAATCGGAAACGCTAGGTAAATGCCTGGTAAACGCGACATTGCGATTTCTTGGGTGGGGAGCTGTCGCCGTTATTATCATGCTTTATGCGACCGACGACTTAATCATACAAGAGTCGAATCTGCGGTTTACTTTAGTCGGTACGGCTTTCTTCGTGGTTGGTCTGTTAGGAGCCACTGCCCGTTTTAAAACAGCGCGTGCTGACGATTAGGCGGCTTGCGAGAGTGAAATACGAGACTGGCACAAGATTTTTGTTCATGTGCTAGGTTCTCTGCGCCCTCACATTGCACTAGGCGAGAGGTAAACACCTCGGCGCCTCCATACGCTAATGCCGAAATTTGAAGAGCGATAGGTACAGGGCATGATTTACAACAGAGTACGTTCCACAGAATAAGGAATAAAACGATGACCGAGACTGTGATCAAAAAGTCGATCTATCAAAGAGAAGAGCCGGAGGGCTTTCTAGAGACGCTCGGCGTTCGGTATTATCGGTTTTTGGCTAAAAAAGCCGGCACTTCCGAATTGCATAATGTCAGTATCGATGACTTACAGCCCGATGCAACGCTGCAGGCATTGTCGACTAATATCACGGCATTCGCGGCTGTGATCGCCTTTGCCATAGGCGCTCTGACCACATTCGTGACCATATGGATAGAATGGACATTTCAAGCGTCAATGACAACGGCAGCCTATTATTTGCTGTATGGTTCAGTGCTGATCGTGATGTTGACGGTCGAAATGACAGTCCTGTTTTGGTTAGGGCTTAAAATTGTCTACAGCCTTGCCTGCTTAACCGGGCATAACCAAGCTACCAAAGACTTTTGTCTGCCGGGCGATGATGCCGTGCCCAATATTTTAGCGCGCGCGGCACTGGAAGTCCCTGATCCGATCATTCGTTATTTAGGTATCGATCCGCTAAAGCATTTATCCAAATCCAAATTATTTCTAGTTACGCTTTTATATAAAGCGAAAGTCATCCTCAGTAGTCTGGGGGTGAAATTTTTACTGGTCCGCTTTTTTGGAAAAGGCGATATACGCTTGACCTTTAGTTGGGTAGCTATTCCGATAACCGGTCTATGGGATGCCTTTACATTGTATAAAGTGGCAAGAGAGGCGAGATTGCGCTTATTCGGGAATAAACTGGCCGAACACATTGCGATGAATGTCATCACCGATGACGTCATCGCACAATTGAGCCTTAAAGCGCGCGAAGGTTCGGTCAGGGCGGTAGCCGTCATGATGGTATTGGCGCAACATTACCATCCGAATATGTTGGTATTACTGCATAGGCTCTGTTCCACCTTCGAAATCGATGAGACAAAAGAATACGATAACTGGGAAGATTTTTTAGCACTCTTGGATGAAGTCGCCGAACACGAGCGCTATTTTTTGCTTGATTTGCTGTGCGTGTCCGCCGCTTTCGACGGACATTTATCGCGATTGGAGCGATACCATTTGCCGGAGGCATTTAAAGAATTGACCGAAGAATACATGCAGCGTGCGGAAAAATTAAAAAATATGTTGCTTAACGGGCAGTTACATGCGGCTAAAGACTTATGCGAACTGGATTTTAATGCCGGATAATGCCGGGATTTGAAGTGTAATAGGAATAAAGCCAAGATCTCAGGTGTTCATTTCTCGGGCGGCATCCAACAGTTCTTCAATAAAATGCCGGCTGTAGGCGGGTAAATAATTCTGCCGCAAGTAGGCAATCTTGGTCATCGAGCTGGGTATGAGCTCGGACAAGTTGCGGACTACCAAATCAGTATCGGCTATCGGGTCGTATGCCATACTGGCGATCAGGCCGACACCCAATCTCAAGCGCACGTAAGTTTTGATGATATCGGTATCGGCTGCCGCGAGCACCACATCCATTTGCAATTCCCGGTCGTTAAAGGCCTTCTCGATATTGGAACGTCCGGTAAAGCCGAGCGAGTAGGTGAGAATCGGAAACGATGCCAAGCGTTCCAGCGTCAAATCCCCGCTAGCCAGCGGATGTTCCTTCGGGATGACAACGGCATGGTGCCATTCGTAACAGGGCTTGATGATCAAGGTTTCATCTTCCGCGACCTTTTCGGTACAAATGGCCAGATCGGCTTGGTCCTTATGCAGAAAGTCGATCAGGAGGTCGGGGGAGGACTGCACGATATAAACCTTGACGCCGGGATATTTAGCGCGGAAGCGTTGTATCGGCTTCGGCAAAAAATATTTGGCCTGGGTATGCGTCGTCGCGACATGCAAAATTCCACTGTCGCCATTGCGGTACTCCGAGGCGAGCGATTGGATATTTTTTTTGGCTTGTTGAATGGTTAATGCCTGCGCTAATACCTCTTGTCCCAGTTCGGTCAGACCGGTCAGTTTTTTGCCGTTTCTTGTCAATAAAGGCGAGCCCAGTTCCTCCTCGAATAAATGTAATTGCCGGCTCACCGCCGATTGCACGATATGCATGCTGTCGGCGGCCTTGGAGAGGTTGAAACCGTTTTCATGCAGGGTGCGAAGTAATTCAATCTGGTTGAGATTCATGAGGTGATGGCCTGAAGCGTTTTTAATATCTAATTTTTAGAATTATAAATCGAATTATATCGTTTTAATAATCAACCTTATTAGCAAGATGCTTCCGCTTGCCGAAGCCAAGTGTCCGAGCAGGGGCCAGTCGTAGTCGAAAAAACTAAAATATGCTGTTAACCAAGCTCCAGCTTGGGTAATCTGTTCAGGAAGCTCTAGCTTCCCGAATATCAAGGAAGATTGAATAAGCGAGTCGGGGTTGATTGCGGTTGTTCCGGTCTCTAGAAGCTAGAGCTTCTGGGGTGTATTTCCCAAGCTGGAGCTTGGGAAATAGCTGGATGCGGGTTGGCTGTTTTTAGCTTGATGCGTATACGATCGTACCCACTCATAAGAGTCTTTCCATTTTTGCCCACCGTTTTCGGAAACCACCGGCCAAATCGTTGAACGCGCCATCCATCCATATATTCGTTCAATTAAACCAATGCGCATGCTTAATATGCAGTGACACCCGGTCACCTTTGTTCAAAGCCAGTTCCCGAAATTGTTCGTTCGGCATTTCCGCAAAGATCGTCGTTGCCTTGCCGTTTACTCCGTCCTTGCTCAATTCCAGACGGATGATAGCTCCCAGGTGTTGCCAATCTTTTAGATAAACAGGGGCATTGGCGGGATCTTGCGGTTTTTCGACTTGGATGTTGTGTGGACGCACATGGGCGATGATACCTTTGGGATCGTCGATACTGATTCCGGCGCCGGCAAGCCAAGCGCTGTCGCCCTGTTCCAGCTGAAAGACATTGGTATGGCCGATGAAACGCGACACGAAATCGTTGTTCGGACTGTCGTAAATTTCGCTGGGTGAGCCTTTTTGCTCGATCTTGCCGTGATTGAGCACGACGATCTGGCTGGCGACTTCCATGGCTTCTTCCTGGTCGTGAGTCACGAAAATGCTGGTAACATTGAGTTCATGATGCAAATGCCGCAGCCACAGCCGTAAATCCTTCCGAACGCTGGCATCGAGCGCGCCGAACGGTTCATCCAGCAACAACACGGACGGTTCGACCGCCAAGGCGCGGGCCAATGCGATGCGTTGGCGTTGGCCACCGGACAGTTGATCAGGGAAACGATCGGCTAGCCAGTCCAATTGCACCAAATTGAGCAAAGCATGTACTTTTTCCTGGATTTGGGCTTCGTTAGGACGTTCCTTTTTCGGTTTGACCCTGAGACCGAAGGCAATGTTGTCAAATACCGTCATGTGCCGGAACAGCGCGTAATGTTGAAAAACAAAGCCGATTTGCCGGTTTTTGACCGGCTGGTCGGTGACATCGCTGCCGTTTAATAAAACCTGGCCTCGGTCCGCCTGTTCCAGCCCGGCGATGATGCGCAGCAAGGTGGTCTTGCCGCAGCCGGACGGTCCCAGCAAGGCGACCAGTTCGCCTTCTGGAATTTCCAGGTTGATGTTGTCCAGGGCGGCAAAATTGCCGAAGCGTTTGCTGATATTGTTTAAAGTAATGCTCATCGTGATGCTCTCGTTCAAATTTGTCTTATTTATGCTGAGGTGGATAGTATGAAATCCAACATTTAGCCTGTATGAGGCGTAGCGGAATATGGAAATGACGCGGCTTCGAACTTCCCGGATTGCGCTGCGCTCCATCCGGGCTACGCTGCAGCCATGTTATGCAGCTTTTCTATCCTGCTTTTGCCGCCATTCCAAATAGGTTTTCACAATCAATGTGACGACTGCCAAGCCGGCCAGCAGCGAGGCGCTGGCGAACGAGCCGACGAAATCGTATTCGTTGTAGGTGATTTCGACATGCAACGGCAGGGTATTGGTCAGTCCTCGAATATGGCCGGAAACGACCGACACCGCGCCGAACTCGCCCATCGCCCGGGCATTACAGAGCAGTACGCCGTACAGCAGTCCCCATTTGATATTGGGCAAGGTGACCTTGAAAAAAGTCTGCCAGCCGCTGGCACCAAGCGATAAAGCGGCCTCTTCCTCTTCGTGCCCCATTTCCTGCATCAATGGAATCAACTCGCGGGCGACGAACGGAAAGGTCACAAATAAGGTTGCCAGAATGATGCCGGGCACCGCGAAGATGATCTTGATGTCGTAGTCGGCTAACCATGGACCCAGCCAGCCCTGTGCACCGAATACCAATACATAAATCAAACCGGCGATGACCGGCGATACGGAGAACGGAAGGTCGATTAAGGTAATCAATAAACTTTTGCCGCGAAAGTCGAAACGGGCAATGGACCAGGCCGCGCAAATGCCGAAAAAAGTGGTCAGCGGCACAGTCACGGCGGCGGTCAATAGCGTCAGTCGTATTGCCGCCAGCGTGTCGGGATGAACCAGACTGTCGCTATAGGCCGACCAGCCTTTGCTGAAGGCTTCGATCAGCACGGTCGCCAGCGGCAGAATCAAAAACATTCCGATAAACGCTAAAGTCAAGCCGACCAGGCCAAAACGAACCCAATTCGGATCGTTAAGCGCGATTGTTTTAGGTTGGTATGCATGAGTTGTAGTCACTGTATTCATTTGAGCGTCTCTCACAGTTGGCCGCTGCGGCGGCGCACCCACCATTGCAGCGCGTTGACCAGTAATAACAATACAAAGGAAATGACCAGCATCGTCAGTCCGATCGCGGTCGCGCCGGCATAGTCGTATTGCTCCAGCTTCGTGATGATCAGCAGCGGTACGATTTCGGACACATAGGGCATGTTACCGGCGATGAAAATGACTGAGCCGTATTCGCCGACCCCGCGCGCGAAGGCCAGCGCGAAACCGGTCAGCGTCGCCGGCAGGATGTTGGGCAGTATGATTCGGATAAACGTTTGCAGACGATTGGCACCGAGGCTCGCGGCCGCTTCCTCCATCGCCATGTCGAATTCCTGCAACACCGGTTCGACTGTACGCACGACAAACGGTAGCCCGATAAAAATCAGCGCGAATACGATACCAAGGGGCTTATAGGCGATTTGCACGCCCAGCGTGTCCATGACGATACGGCCGATCCAGCCATTGGGTTCGTAGATCGCCGCCAGCACGATGCCGGCAACGGCGGTGGGTAGCGCGAACGGCAGATCGATCAATGCGTCGAACAAGCGTTTGCCGGGAAACGGATAGCGCACCAAGGTCCAGGCGATGATGAAGCCGAACAGCGCGGCGATACCGGCCGCTATCAGCGCCGAGTCGAAACTGACCCGAAACGAAGCCTGGACTCGGGTATTGGTCAGTATGTCCCAGTATTGATCCAGGCTGAGTTGCATGCTTTTGAACACCAGCGCGCTTAACGGAATCAGCACGATCAACGCAAGATAAAACAGTGTAAACCCGAGTGTGGGACGAAAACCCGGCATAATATGACTTTGTGGCATTTCGGTAGCCTTTAATAAATTGCAAAAAACAGCGGTGTGATATCTCTCATCCGTTTTTTATGACGATAAAGCTGTCGTTTCCTGGTCTCCACGGTCCTCCGTGGGAATCCATACTTTGGCTGCCGAGGCAAGATCGGTATGCATTCCCACATTGGAGCGTGGGAACGATATGGGATATTACGGCGCATAAATCTGATCGAAGGTGCCGCCGTCATCGAAGTGCTCGGCCTGCGCCTTGTGCCAACCACCGAAGACCTCATCCACGGAAAGCCGTTCCACTTGCGGAAAGCGCTCCAAATCTTTCGGATCGGCATGCTCCGATTGGAACGGACGGTAATAATATTTCGCCGCCAGCTTTTGCCCGACCGGTGAATACAGGTATTCCAGATAAGCCGTGGCCAGGTCGGTAGTGCCGTGTTTTTCGGCGACTTTATCGAGCACCGTGACCGGCGTTTCCGCCAGAATACTGGTCGGCGGCACGACAATGTCGAATTGATCGGGCCCTAATTGATTGACCGCCAGGAAGGCTTCGTTTTCCCAGGCTAGTAACACGTCGCCGATGCCGCGCTGAACGAAAGTGGTGGTCGAGCCGCGCGCTCCAGAATCTAAAATCGGCACGTTTTTATAAAGCTTTTTGACGAAATCCTTGGCAGCCTCCGGGCTGCCGTATTTTTTCTCGGCGAAGGCCCAAGCGGCCAGATAGTTGTAACGGGCGCCGCCGGAGGTTTTCGGGTTCGGCGTTATGACCGCCACGCCGTCCGTGATCAGATCGTCCCAATCCTTGATGCCTTTCGGGTTACCCTTGCGCACCAGAAACACGATGGTCGAGGTGTAAGGCGCGCTGTTGTTCGGCAAACGCTTTTGCCAGTCTTTGTCGAGCTTTCCGGATAGTCTGGCAATCTGGTCGATGTCGTAGGACAAGGCCAGGGTTAAGACATCGCCTTCCAGTCCGTCGATGACCGCGCGTGCCTGTTTACCGGCGCCGCCGTGTGATTGTTGTATCGTGACGGTTTCGCCGGTTTTGGCCTTCCAATCGGCGATAAATGCTTTGTTAAACGCCTGATACAGCTCCCGGGTCGGGTCGTAGGAAATATTCAAAAGTGATCGGTCAGCCTGGGCCGCGCTACCGACCAAAAGACTGAATGCCAATAATCCTGTTTTTAAAGCTGTTTTTTTATTCATTGTTATTTACCTTGCCTGTTATTGAAAAATATCCAATGCATTGAAACTCAGTTCGACATAGACGAAATCCGAGTCATCCGAACTATTGCCATTGGCCGCTTCTTGTCGGTTACGTGTGAAGTCTCCGAAGGTGAAATGGGTGTAACCGACATTGGCAGCCAAATAAGGCGTCAAGTTATAGCGTGCTCGGATGTCAAGCCCGTGTCCTAAAAAATCACCGCTGTTGCCGGTTTGGTCTCGGTTATTGGCGCCGCCTAGTAGGTTTCTGAATCGGTCGGTGTTGCTGTCCAACCAGAATGCGCTGTAGCCCCCGTCGATTTTCAACCCCTTGATCGGTTCGAATTCGATTTTAACTTTCGGCGCAATCAGGTTTTCCGGCACCATGTAATCATCGGACGACCAAGGACGGGCAAATCCGAAGAAGCGTTCGAAACGGTTATTCTTGTTGTCGTTAGGGTCTTTGTCGCCACTGACATGACCGTAAAATGCGCTAATCCGAGGTTTCCATGGATGCTGCTTGAAGGTATAACCGAGTTCGGCTGTGACCATATAGGCGTCGTGTTGTTGTCCGCCGTCACGACCGAATTGATACATGCCGCTCAAGTCGTAATTGACCCCCGTATCGCCCACCCAACCGTACAGGCGAAGTCCCGTTCCGTGAATGTCTCGTTTACGGTTGCCATTACTTGGGTCAGCGTCTTGTCTGAGCGCCATGTAATAGGGCTCGATCGTGACAATGTCGGACCACTGGCGCCAGTGGCCGATCGCCGCCGAAAACCACTGATCCTGGTTCGGCTTGTCGAAATCTGTCATCAGTCGGGTCAACGGCTGCAAAGCCAGTAAATCGAGCGCCCAATCATTGGCGTCTTGTCCTAGGCTGGCACGAAAGCCTTGAAAGTTATTGGTGGTATTGCGCCAGCGGTTAAGGCCGATCAAACGCCGATCCAGAAATTCAAATGCCATGCGCCCCGCCCGGAGATAAGCGGGTCTGGCGTTGCCGCGGTCGTCGTAACCCAGTGCGTCCTTGAAATGCAATTCCGCATAACCCTGGATCAGTTCAAATTCGTTAACTTCCCGATTGGAACGAGGAAAGTCGCTGTTATAAACACGCGCATCCTCGAATTCGACAACGGCGCGCAACGGATCGAGAATATTCTTGATGCCGAGATAGGCGCGGGTTCGCAACAGAAGAGGTTCGTCTAGGCCGCCGCTGGTCGGACGCCGCAAATCGTCGTCGCGGCGCTCGTAACGCATCCGGTAGTCCAGGCCGGCATCCAGCCAAGTGATATCCTCCGTACCTTTTATTCCGATTTTGCTCAAATTGCGGACATAGCCGGGCGGGTCGGTCTCTCGCTTGGTACCGTAACTACCCGGTTCAACATAATAGCTGGTTGCGTGTTCATCTGATTTGGCCGCAGTCGCATAGTGAGCTGGATGGATTAATAATCCACCGGCCACTAGCCACCCAGCGGTTTTTATATAAATTGACATAGTTCGTTTCCCCCTAAAAAATACAGTCACTTCCGGTATTCCGGTCAGTCAACCGCTAAATTTATATATCTATCGCCGATGGTTCGGTGGATTTAATGTTTGTTCTGTACGGCCTTGACTCGAAATTTCTCGTGCCGGTCGATTTGCACGATGCGTCCGTCGTGTATCACAATCTCAATCGAGCCGAAACGAATCGCATGCAAAATTGATACTATGTGTGCGGCGATTTCCTGGTGGTTATCCAGTTTCGATAAATCAACATCTAATGGGTTGTTCATACAATTTCCGTTCTTCACTTAAACTTTGTGTTTATGTTGTGAATTGGTGTTGTGCGAATGTTAATGAAATAGCGGAGACAAATAAAACGATATAATTAGATTTGTATATCTAATTATTAGATATTGAGGATGTGGAAACAATAGCCGTTATTAGGCGTGTTGATATTAGGTTAATGAAAGCGAAGGCGAGACAGTTGGAAAAGAGCCATCAATAAATGGAGTTAAAAAACTCTAGCGTTTTAACACCTGCTACTTTCGCGAAAGCTTATTTGAGCATCCATCTAGGCTGTCGAAAAAAGCCATTTTAGCTAATCTTTGCATTCCCGCTTTTTAATCTCAAAATATCTTGGAATTTGTTGGTGATCATAGGTTATAAAACGCTAGGTGTAGGGTGCGCATCGCGCACCTGGGTCGGGCGCCTATCGTCGGGTTCGTTGCCGTGGAACGGTGCGCGATGCGCACCCTACGGCACTATCCCTCGCACTTTCACGCTCTTTCCCAAGCTCCAGCTTGGGAAAAACACCTCGGAAGCTCCCCCTTCGACAAGGCTCTCCTGAGCGCAGCCGAAGGGCTCAGGGCAAGAACTTCCTGAGACTGACATAACCTCCGCTCACTCTCAATCAACCCCGACTCGCTCGCTCGTTCAATCTTTCTTGATTGTCGGGAAGCTAGAGCTTCCTGAACAGGTTACCCAAGCTGGAGCTTGGGTAACAGCATATTTTAGTTTTTGCGACTAAGACTGGCCCTTGCTCGGACACTTGGCTTCGGCAAGCTGAAGCATCTTGCTAATCAGGAAGCTATTTGAACCAGGAGCAAGGGGCGAAGGCAGGCGTTAAACGAATGTTATGAAAATGTTTTAGCGACACACTGCTACCGGACAAAAGAATGCGATTTAAAGCCGAAAATGTGGACGTGTGAAGTACTGCACCTCTATGCTCCTCGGAGAATATGCGGAATGACTGTTTTATCGATAGCCGTCGCCCGTACCCAATAAAGCCGCGATGATGTTTTTCTGGATTTCGGACGAGCCGGAGAATAGCTGGCTGGCGAGGGCGTCCTGGATTAGTTCGAGTTGTTGACCGCCTTCGAGCAAGCCGTAGGCGCCGAAAATATGCGCCGCGTCCAGGCTCGATTGCAGAAAGGCTTCGGCGGCGAAGAGCTTGGTCTGCGCGCTGGCCAGCGTGATGCGTTGCTTTTGATCTTTCAGGCGCGCGCATTCGTTCACCCAAAGCCGGATCGTGTCCAGCCGGGTTTTCATCTCGGCGATTGTATGGCTGATCGCCTGATTTTTGCCAAGATGCGCGCCGTTGACTCTGCGTTCGCGGCTAAACCGAATCACGCTTTCCAATTGCCGCTCCATCACGCCGCAGATGCCGGCGAAAATAAAGGCCCGCTCCAATTCCAACGCTTGCTGAATCATCATGTTGCCGGCGCCGGTCTTACCCAGTTGCCGGTCGAGAGGAATCCGGCAATCGTTAAGAAGCACATCGCCCATCGTGGCGTTTTTGCAGCCGGAGACTTGAGGCGTATCGAGAAAATCGGCGCCGGGGTCGTCGGCATGCACGATGAAGGCGGACAATTGAGTGCCAATACGGGCATAGACGACCAGAAAATCGGCGATCGGCGTATTGGTAATATAGCGTTTATGCCCGTTTAGTATAAATTCGGCGCCGGTTTGTTCTGCGGTCGTTGTCAACGCATTAAGATCGGAGCCGGCTTGCGGTTCGGTAATCGCATGGCCGCCGATACGGCTGCCGTCGAGCAGGTGCTTTAGATAAGCCGCCTGCTGTTCGGCATTTCCGTAGTTCAGCATCGGGAAAACGGCGCCCCACAGATGAGCGTTGATCGATAACAATAAGCCGGGGTCCTGGGAGGCTTTGCCGAGTTGTTCATGGGCCTGTACCAGGTCGGCAAAATGGTTGCCTTGACCGCCGTGGCTTTGCGGCACCGCATGTTTCAATAGGCCAATATCGGCGCAATGATGAAAACGTGCCCGTGCGGCTTGGTTTCCGCCGGCGGCAGGTAGATTGCCGATATCCATTCAGTATCGCTCCAGTTGGCGTTGTAAGATTTGATAATCGGTCTTGCCATTGTCTAGCAGAGGCAAAGTATCCATCACACTAAATCGGCACGGCTGCATGTAGGCCGGTAGCGCTTGTTTGACTGTTTTGACGATCGCATTCAATTGGCCGCCGGGACGCAAAACCAGAGCAGCGGCGGGGCGTTGTCCGCTGGCGCTGTCCTCGATGCCGACCACCGCGCAGTGAGCGACTTCCGGGCACTGCATGAGCAGCGCTTCGATTTCTGCCGGCTCTACCCGGTAGCCCGAACATTTGAGCATGCGGTCGAGACGACCGTGATAGCAATATTCGCCTCGTTCGTTCAGCGAGACTTTATCGCCGGTCCGGTAATAGCTGTCATCCGATAGCGCATCGATTAATCGGCCTTGCTGCCAGTAGCCCGACAGATTGTTGGCGCTTTTTACCAGCAATTCGCAGGTTTCTGTGTCGATCTTTAATTCCGAGCCGCAAGCAGGATGGCCGATCGGTATCGGTTGTTCGTTGGCGAGGCGTTTGCGATCGACCGGCCAATAACAACAGACATTGGTTTCGGTCGGGCCGTAGAGATTGTAAAAATCGGTATCGGGCAGCAATTCGCAGAGCCTTTTCAATTGAGGCGTCGGAAATACTTCGCCTGCGAACAGTATCGCATTTAGATCCGGCAACGGATGGTCGGTTAATCCACCTTTAAGCGCGATGAAACCGAGCAATGACGGTACCGTGTAAAACACGGTGATGCGCTGTTCACGCAGCCAGTCCGTCAGCCGGCTGGGCGACAAGGTCAGGCCGGCTGGTGCGAAATACACGCAGGCGCCGGCGCTCAGACTGCTGAATAGGTCGAATACGGATAAGTCGAAATGAAACGGCGCCAGCGATGCGATGCGGTCGTCGGCATTGAGCTTGAACGTGTTTGCCGCCCAATCGGCGAAATTATGCATCGCGCGATGGCTTAAGGCGACGCCTTTAGGTGTGCCGGTCGAACCCGACGTATACAGAATCGCCGCCAAGGCTTCGGGATCGATTACCGACTGCGGCTTTATAGGCGTGGCGATATCGGGCAGTTGCTCGATATCGAGCCAAAGCGTCGGCGTGTCTAGCCAATCGGGACAGCTTCCTTTTCCGATAATGCCGTGGACGCCGGCATCGTTGACGATGAAACGCAATCGTGAAGCCGGATTTTTGATGTCCAGCGGGATATAACAGGCACCGCAATGCAGAACCGACAAGATCGCGATGACCGCATCGATACCGCGGTCCAATGCCAGCGCGACGCGAGCGCCGGGCTCGATCCGCGCGGCGAGATGGGCGGCAAGGCGTTCAGTGGACTCCATGACTTCGCGGTAATTGAGTCGACGTTCGGCTTCAGTCAGCGCCGGGCGATCCGGTGTGTTTCGGCATTGCCGATCAAACGCTGTCAGTAATGGCATGATCGAGAATTAGGATTTCGTAATAAATAACGTCCTGGAACTATGAGCTTTGTTGAGGGTACGGTAACTCGCTTGGCAGGACGCCGTGTCCTTGCTTGACGGCGGCGACTGATTGCCAAGGATGGCGTGAATGCAGATTTTGCATTACGCCATGGATGGCGTGTATTAGGGCAATGCAGGAGCAATTGCCGAGGAGCAAAAATCTGCCCTGCCGCCGACACCTGCCAATCGAGCAACCGAATCCTCCCTAAA
This sequence comes from Methylotuvimicrobium sp. KM1, assembly GCF_044788715.1. NCBI lineage: Bacteria > Pseudomonadati > Pseudomonadota > Gammaproteobacteria > Methylococcales > Methylococcaceae > Methylotuvimicrobium > Methylotuvimicrobium sp. KM1. Next base: position 323,014 of record NZ_CP173170.1, read on the forward strand.
ATAAGGAAGTTATTTACGACCAAATCCTTAAAACGATTCAATCCGTCTCTCCCAGAAGTTCCGCCAGCATCAATCGATGCAATTCATCGATGGTTTCGGCATTGCCTATCGGTTCGACATAGTTATAGCTCAAGGTCAAACGGTTACGGAAAATACAGTTCAGAAAAGCCAGCGATGGCGGCGACGTGACCTGGCAGGCATGAAATACGCCGGTGATTTCGGCGCCGGGGAAACTGTCCGCAGGAAGGTCCAGACGGCCGATATCGGAAAACCAAAACGAACTGCGCTCTTGGCCCGAACCGTAAGACAGTCTCAACGTCTTGCCGTATTCGGCCAGCGACAGCCAACTGCCGGCCCACATCAGGGGTAGAAAGGCATAGTCTTCTTGTTGACGAATCACCTGAGTGTTTTGTTGTTTCAAATGTTCAAACAGTTTTTGCCGGTCCTTGACGACTCCTCGAGGTGCCTGTGCGAACAGTGCGCTGAGATGATTGCCGGTTACCGGCGATAAGGCGCGCTGTTTGCGCAAATTGAATGCATAAGGCACGCAATAAGCCTCGCCCGGGCTGTCGGGGCGCCATTTGTCGAGGGCGCGCATCAGACAGCCGATGTAATAAAGGCTGGTGCCGGTCAAGCCGACCTGTTGTCTAGCCAGTTTGACGATCCGTTCTGTTTGTTCCTCGCTGAGTCTTCGAATCGCAAACTCGAGGCGTTGCGGAGGCTGTTCGTGGCGCAACGGCTGAATACTGCTCAGTCTATCCAGCCTGTCGATATAGCGTTTGCCTTTCAGCAGGAGCGAAATTTTTTGCCACCAGCGGTATTTTCGTAATTGTTCGAACACCAGCGGACCGGTTTCGGGGTGGCCGAATCGTTGGCGTTGTTCGGGACCGGCGGTACACAGATATTTGATGATCAGATCCGCGCCGCGCGCATCGCAAAAAGGATGCAGCCAGCGCATCACAAAAACGGTTTCGGACGGCCCGGTCAAGAGATGAAACTCGAGCGGCGCGATGCTCTCCCGAGGCTGTCTCTCGTTCATGATTCGGTCGACAGTAGCGCGCCGGAATTCCGCTTCATTTGCGCCGGCCGGGCAATGATGACGAAAAAACAAGTCGGGTGGATCGGATCGCTTGCACCAATAGAAACGCTTGCCGATTTGCCTCAGGCTGGCACGGGCTACCGGAAAACGTCGGCCAAATTCGTCGATCCGTTGTCGCAATGCGTCGATGTCCGGAATATTGGCGAGTTCCAGTCCGTAACACGCCAAACTGCCGGCTAAGCCGTCGCGGCGGATTTCTTCATCCATCGCCAACGTGAAACTGTCGGCCGGATTCAGCCTTTCCAAAATAGCGGACTTATCGACGCTCATGCGTTTTTATGCCTTAAGATCCAGCGTTCCAATGCATTAAAGGATTGCACATTGTCCGGTTCGATTTCGGTATCGGGTAGGGTCACACCGAATTCGTTTTCGATGTACATAATCAAGCGCATGATGCCCATGCTGTCCAGGCCCGCTTCGAGCAAATCGTCGTCGTCGCCGAATTGATTCGGCTCGGCGACGAAAACGAGCTCTTGAAAGATAAAGTCGCGCAGTTTCTTTTTCATGACTCAGGTAAGGAATATGCACAAAATAACTTCTCGAAACAGGAGGTTTTGCGGAGGTTCGGTGACTCGCCAGACAGGACGCCGTGAACCCAGCACCTAAATTATCCAAAAGACTTAATCATGGCCATTAGGCTATGGAATTTAGGTGCTGGGTGAATACGTCCATGTAGGCTTGACGGCGGCTATCCTTGCCGCCGACACCTGTCAATCGAGCCACCGAACCTCCTTCCAACATTTGAAGAAGTTATTCCATGTTCGTTTATAAGGTATAATCTGTCGGTTAAATGATAGCCGATTAGGGCAGGCATAGTCACGGAAAAGGGCGATAACCTTTAGGATTGGGCGCTGAACATCACGCGGGCGAGTGATTGATACACCGTGGGAGCGATCCCTAGATCGCCCCTCACCTAACGTTAGGTGAGGGGCGGCCGAGAATACCAGGTCACAATAAATGGGATCAAGGCCGCATTGATCAAGCAGCCCGGATTGCGCTGCGCTCCATCCGGGAAGCTCGGAGCCACGCTATTCCTGTATTACGCTATGCTGCATACGGGCTACATTCTTTAATAGCAACTTAATAGGTTAGCAATGGCAATACAGGCGGGTCCGCATGAGAGCTGAAAAAGGCAATATCGTTATTATCGGAGCGGGCCCTGCGGGCAGTATTGCCGCGGCATTGCTCAATAACAAAGGATACCGGGTCGTGATCTTGGAGCGGGAGGCTTTTCCGCGCTTCAGCATCGGCGAAAGCCTGCTGCCGCAATGCATGGAATTCATCGAACAGGCCGGCATGCTCGATGCCGTGCGTAATGCCGGTTTTCAATTGAAGGACGGCGCGGCGTTTTTATTTCAAGACAAGCACTGCGAGTTCTGGTTCGCCGACAAATTCACATCCGGTTTCGATTCGACCTATCAAGTGCAACGCGACCGCTTCGATGCGTTGCTAGCTGCGGAGGCGCAAAGTATGGGCGTGGGCATACGCTGGCGTCAGGAAGTCGTCGAGGCCGACTTCAGCGGCGAGCAAGCGGTGTTGACGGTCAAGGATAGGGACAGCGATGAGCGCTACCGCATGACCGCCGATTTCGTGCTCGATGCCAGCGGTTTCGGACGGGTGTTGCCGCGTTTGTTGGATTTGGAAAAGCCGTCCGGGTTTCCGGTGCGGCAAGCGGTGTTCACGCATATCGAAGACAGGATCGACGATCCGCGCTACGATCGCAACAAAATCCGCATCATCGTGCATCCCGAATTAACCGATGTCTGGTATTGGCTGATTCCGTTCAGCAACGGGCGCTGTAGTCTCGGCGTGGTCGGCGAAGCGAAGCTACTGAATGTTTCTGACCGCCAGCCGCAAACCGTACTGCGCCGATTCATCGATGAAGAGCCGGGCTTGTCGGCGCTGTTGCATCATGCGGTGTTCGATACGCCGGTCAACAGCATCGGCGGTTATAGCACCAACGTCAAAAGCCTTTACGGCAAAGGCTACGCGCTATTGGGCAATGCCGGCGAGTTTCTCGATCCGGTTTTTTCCTCGGGCGTCACGATCGCAATGAAATCGGCAAGTCTTGCCGCCGAGGTATTGGACCGGCAGCTCGGCGGCATGGCGGTCGATTGGCAGCAGGAATTTGCCGAACCCTTGCAAAAAGGCGTCGATACCTTCCGCACCTTCGTCAGCTCATGGTATGACGGCGGCTTGCAGGATGTGGTGCTTTATCAACAGCAACAGCCCAATATCAAAGCAATGATTTGTTCGATTCTGGCCGGCTATGTTTGGGATGAAAACAATCCGTATGTCAAAAATTCAGGCCCCCGGTTGAAGACCCTAGTCGAATTGTGCCGCGAGCCTTGAGAAAATGACCTTATATCTCAATGATCTCGGTATCCTATCGGCGGCCGGTAGCAATGGTTCCGAAATGTTGTCGAGACTGCTGGCGGGAGACCGTTCCGGCTTGATCAAGACCGATGAATACTCGCCGGGTAAGCCGTTTTATGTCGGTGAGATTCGTGCCGAACTGCCCGAAATCGAAAAACGATACAGCGTTTACGATTGCAAAAACAATCGCTTGTTACTCGCCGCCTTGAGCCAAATTCAGGTGGGCGTCGACCGCATCAAACGGAAATACCGCGCGGATCGAATCGGCGTAGTGATCGGCACCAGCACTTCCGGTGTCAGAAATACCGAGCTGGCGATTGCCGCAGTTGCCGGCGGTCTCGAAAAACCGTTCGGATTTCATTACAAGCAACAGCAATTGGCTGGCGGAGCCGATTTTTTGGCGCACCGGCTCGATTTGAAAGGACCAGCCTATTCGGTATCGACGGCTTGTTCTTCCAGCGGCCGGGCTTTCGCTTCGGCTCGAAGATTGATCGAGTTGGATATTTGCGATGCCGTCATCGTCGGCGGCGCGGATAGTCTGTGTCGCTTCACCGTGAACGGTTTCGCGGCCTTGGAGTCGGTATCGGCGGGCTTGTGCAAGCCTTTCGGCAAGCACCGGGACGGCATCAATTTATCGGAAGCCGCAGCCTTGTTCGTCTTGAGTCGGGATGAAGGCCCCGTCAGGCTCGCAGGAATCGGTGCCAGCAGCGACGCCTATCATTTTTCCGCGCCCGACCCCGGCGGCGAGGCCGTGGTCAAAGCGATGCAAACGGCATTGAACGAGGCTGGGATGACGCCTAAGCAAATAGACTATATTAATCTGCATGGCACGGCCACGCCGTTGAACGATGCGATGGAAAGCGCGGCGGTCGCCGAAGTGTTCGGCCGATTGGTCGCGGCTAGCTCGACCAAAGGCATGACCGGGCACGCCTTAGGCGCGGCCGGCGCACTCGAGCTGGGCCTGTGTTGGCTGTTGCTGAATAGCGATGATGGAGGGGGGGCGATGCCGCCGAATAGCAGTGACGACGAATTCGATGAAACCTTGCCGGCATTAAATCTGGTCAAGTCCGGCCAAAGGCTGGGCAGGCGGATCGAACATTGCCAAAGCAATTCCTTCGCCTTCGGCGGTAATAACATTTCGATCGTCGCGTCGCGCGTATGATCGCGTATTCCATAGACCAATTATTGCCGCATGCCGGCAAGATGATGTTGTTGGATTGTGTGCTAACCTACGATGACGAGTCGATGACCGCGCAAGTAACCGTGCGAGGCGACGGTCTGTTCGGCGATGATACTGGCGTTCCGGCTTGGTTGGGTATCGAATACATGGCGCAAACGGTTGCTGCGCATGGCGGCTTGATGTGCCGTCTGGCAGGAAAACCGCTCAATCCCGGATTTTTATTGGGTACGCGGCGTTATTATAGCAATGTGAGCCGGTTTGCCGCCGGAACGGTACTGGTCGTTACGGTCAAACGCCTTATACAGGATCAAGGCTTGGGCGTGTTCGATTGCCGAGTGACCGGCGACGGTGTGGAAATTTCGGCTAAACTGAGTGTTTATCAACCCGATACGGCAATCAATCGGGTCATTTACGAAATAAAGAAACAGCATGAATGAAACAGTTTTAGTGACGGGCTCAAGCCGAGGAATCGGCAAGGCAATCGCTTTGTATCTGGCGCGTAAGGGTTACGATGTGGTCGTTCATTGCCGCAGCCGCCGAAGCGAGGTCGAGCAAGTCGCGCAGGAAATCGAGGCAATCGGCCGCGCAGCCCGTATTTTGCAATTCGATCTGGCCGATCGTAAACAATGCGCCGAGGCTATCGAGCAAGATATCGACGAACACGGTGCTTATTACGGCGTGGTCTGCAATGCTGGCGTAACCTGCGACAACGCCTTTCCAGCCTTGACCGGCGAGGAGTGGGACAGTGTCGTGCATACCAATTTAGACGGTTTTTATAATGTCTTGAACCCGCTGATCATGCCGATGATTCGACGGCGCAAGCCCGGCCGCATCGTGACATTGTCGTCGGTTTCGGGCCTGATCGGCAATCGCGGTCAAGTCAATTATAGCGCCGCGAAGGCCGGAATCATAGGCGCGACTAAGGCGTTGGCATTGGAACTGGCCAAACGCAATATCACGGTCAATTGCGTCGCGCCGGGCTTGATCGATACCGAAATGCTCGACGAGTTGCCGCTCGACGAAATCAAAAAAATGATTCCGATGCGCCGGGTCGGCTCGGCCGATGAAGTCGCGGCCACGGTCGGTTTTTTATTGTCCGAGGAAGCCGCGTATATCACCCGGCAGGTGATTTCGGTTAACGGAGGGCTATGCTGATGAAACGCGTCGTGGTAACCGGCATGGCCGCGATCACGCCGATCGGCAACGATTGGTCGACGGTCGCCGATAATCTGAAAGCGCAAAAGACCGGCATTCGTCGGATGGACGACTGGGATAAATACAAGGGCTTGAACACCCGTCTCGGCGGCCCGGTCGATTTCGCGCGGCCCGCGCATTATTCGCGCAAACAAGTGCGGGGCATGGGCCGTGTCGCGATGCTGGCAACCTATGCCACCGAACTGGCCTTGCAGGATGCCGGATTAATGGATGACCCGGTTTTAAAAAGCGGTCGCACCGGCGTTTCTTACGGCAGTTCGTCCGGTAGTTTCGACGGCTTGATCGACTTTACCAAGATGCTGCTGAATTTCGACAAGGGCGGCTTGAACGCGACATCCTATATCCGAATGATGGGACATACTTGCCCGGTCAATATTAGTCTGCATTTCGGCGTCAACGGCCGCATCATTCCGACCTCGAGCGCCTGCACATCGAGTAGTCAGGGTATCGGTTATGCCTACGAAGCGATCAAACATGGCCAGCAGACCGTGATGATCGCCGGCGGCAGCGACGAATTGTCCGCCTCGCAAGCGGCGGTATTCGATACCTTGTTCGCGACCAGTCTGCGTAACGACGAACCGGATAAATCGCCACGTCCGTTCGACCGGGACCGCGACGGCCTGGTCATCGGCGAAGGCGGCGGCACCTTCATTCTAGAAGAGCGCGAGCATGCCTTAAGCCGAGGTGCGACGATCCATGCCGAGATCGTCGGTTTCGGCACTAACTGCGACGGTTTGCATGTCACGCAACCGGACAGCGCCAGCATGCAGGTCGCGATGCAATTGGCGCTTCAAGATTCGGGCCTGGATACCTCGGCAATCGGCTATGTCAGCGCGCACGGCACCGCGACCGAGCTGGGCGACATCGCCGAAAGTCATGCTACGGCGGCCGTGTTGGGTAACAAGATTCCGATCAGCTCGATGAAAAGTTATACCGGCCATACGCTCGGCGCTTGCGGCTCGATCGAAGCCTGGGCGGCGGTCCGGATGATGAACGAAGGCTGGTTCCATCCGACTGCAAATTTGGACGCTATAGACCCTAAATGCGCGGAGCTCGATTATATTCAAGGGGCTGTGCGTAGGCTCGAATGCGACTATTTGATGAGCAACAATTTCGCCTTCGGCGGCATCAATACCTCATTGATTTTCAAGCGGGTTTGAGTGGTCGTATATGGCGAAAATCATTACCGTGACCGTCAATACGGCGACCGATTTATTGCTCGAGGTCGAAAGTTTTGTGCCGGGCGAAACGCTGTCGGCCGAACGCGCCGAGGAATTCACCTGCGGCAAAGGCATTAATGTCGCGAAGGCCGTCGAGTCGCTGGGTCATGCGGTTTTATGTTTGGGCTTTGCGGGAGCACGCTCGATCGATGCGTTTCATGCCTTGCAAACCGAGCGGCTCACAACCGATTTGACCGTAGTTTCCGGCAAGACGCGCACCAACATTACCCTGCATGATTCGGCGAGCGGCCGGGAAACTCATATACGTACCGCAGGGTTTCGCGTGACGCAAGACGATTGCCGCCGCTTGCGCGAAACCGTCGAGTCTCATGCCGAGCCCGGCGCTATCGTGATCATTTCCGGCAGTTTGCCGCCTGGCGCGCCGGACGATTTCTATCGAAATCTCATCGAAGTCTGCCGTGAACACGGGATGATGTCCTTTTTGGATGCCAGCGGCCCCGGCTTGAGTCGCGGCATCGAAGCCAAGCCTGATGCAATCAAGCCGAATCAACAAGAACTCGAAGCCTTGCTCGGCAAGTCCTTGCCGGACGAACGCAGTATCGCCGAGGCCGCAAGAGAACTGGTCGGTCAAGGCATTCATCGGGTTTATGTTTCGCGAGGCGAGCACGGCTGCATAGTCGTCAGTGAGAATATGGCGGTATCGGCCTATCTGAATACAGCGCCGGAACAAATCGTCAGTCGTGTCGGCTGCGGCGATGCGTTGGTAGCCGGTTTGGCGGTCGCGGCGAGACAAGGTCTGGGTGAGGAGGCCGCATTGAAACTGGGCGTGGCTTGCGGTACGGCTAATTTATTCTCTAAGGAGCCGGGACGGTTCGATAGCGGATTGTTAGCAGGCATCGGCGACCGTGTGATGTTAAAGCCTATTCATTAACGAATTCGATCGATTTCAATAGGACTTGTTTGACGCTTGTAAGACAGATTGATATATTCCGAGATAATCAATTGATGGTGAGGCGTCACGATGACGGCTATATTGAACGCATACAATCCGGAAACTCAAGACGAATTCGATTTTTGGCGCAGAATCGGCATGCCGGCGCGGGGCGCTAAGCTTCATGACGCCCTGCATAAAGGCTTGTCGTTTAGCGTGTACGGCAAACTTGCCGAGCTCGCCGGCCTCGAGAAGAAAGAGCTGGCTAAATATGCGCTGATTGCACCCGCGACGCTGCAACGGCGCGCGAAGGCCGGGCGTTTTAACCAACAAGAGAGCGACCGTCTTTATCGTTTGGCCGAATTGCTCAAGGCGGCCGTCGATTTGTTCGAAGGCGACATCAATGCGTCGCGCGACTGGCTGAACAAGCCCGCGCTAGGTTTGGGCGGGCGGCGGCCGATCGACATGTTGGCCACGACCGCCGAAACCGAGGCGGTCTTGGATTTAATCGGCCGACTCGAACATGGAGTGGTGATTTGAGCGGCATTAAAGCCTATCGAATCGTCAAGCAAAAATGGGTGGATAGCGCTTTCGACGGTGAGTGTGCGAAACGTTACGGCGGACGCTGGAATAGCCGAGGCAAGGCCTGCGTCTATTTGGCAGGCTCTGAATCGCTCGCGATATTGGAAATACTGGTTCATCTCGACAAACAGCAATTTTTGACGCATTACGCGCTGTTCGAACTGCAATTGCCGAAACAGGACGTCGCCTATCTCGACGCCGAAAAATTGCCGCCCTGTTGGCGCGACGAACCGGCGCCTCCGGAAACCGCGTCAATCGGCGATGCGTGGTTGTCCGAAGGCTCCGGCTTGGCCTTGTTGGTGCCGAGCGTTATCGTGCCCCGCGAATGGAATTTTATCGTCAATCCCAAGCACTCGACATTCTCCGGGATTGTCAAACGAGCGCGCCGCCTCGATTTCGAACCCGACAAGCGTCTTTTTCCAATCTGATCCTTCAAAAAGCGCTCATTCGGACAGCGTGTAGCCCGGATGGAGCTTGCGGCTCGGATTATTTCGAAATCCACTACGTTACATCCAGGCTACTCGCTAATGTGATAGTTATGTTTACCAGAGAATTGACATGAACAACAAAAACCGATTTTTATCGCCCGAAGATGCCGAGATCATAAAAAATCAGGCGTTCAGCGATACCCTACCCGGCACCCTGTTGAAGGATTTTCAGGAGCTGTTGGATTTCATTGGGAGCGATGGCATCGAAGTGACCAAGACGACCCAGCATATCGGCATGAAATACTTGTTTGAACTCAATGAACGGATGACGCGGCCTGTCGAAACCGAATTGAAACGGCCTCAACAAAAGGCGTTTCCCGTCATCCATGGATTGTATTTATTGTTGCGCGTGTCCGGTTTGGGACGCTTGGTCGAACAAAAGAGTAAAACTCTAATCGTGCTCGATCAGGACATATTGACTTCTTGGCGGAGCCTCAATGCCGCGGAACGCTATTTTTCATTGTTGTTTTTTTGGGTTTCACGCGGCGAGGAAGAATTACTCGGCGAACGTTCAGTAATCTATGGTTCGAGTTTTTTGAATGCCCTTTATATTTATCGGGCAGCGAGCCAAGGAGGCCACTTCTCTCTTGTGACTGAATCTCGTTATTACGGAGCCTATAATATTGCATTGCTGGCTTTGTTCGGTTTTATTGAGGCCGTGCCGAAAAAATCGAATAAGAGTGTCGATACGGAAAACATGCAAGTTGGTTTCTCCGCGTTTGGCAAAGTAATGCTCACTTATCTTGGCGATGCTGTCTCTCGCTTCATGAATGAAACTGGAGATTATTTATCGGATGAATTGTACGATTTTTGCGCCAAGGATTTGAAACCGCTTGTTCCGGATTGGCAAAACCGCTTGCTGATAAAGGAGCGAGAGGTCTTGACGGAAGGCTATTCGGTGATCGCCGTCAAGGTGCGTGATGCGCTGCGAAAACTGGCTGTCCCTCACGATACGTTTCTCGACAATTTGGCGTCGAGTATTCTGGACGCGTTCAATTTCGATGACGATCATTTGTACGAGTTCGTTTATAAAAACGAACTGGGGATAAACGAGGCGGTCATGCATCCTTTCGGCGATGACGGCGATTTTTGGGCCGATGATATGACTCTCGGAGAAATGCCGATACACGAAGGCATGACCTTTGTTTTTCATTACGACTTCGGTGACGATTGGCGGTTTCAGTGTCAGGTCGAATCGATTGTCAAGGAAGAAGGAAAATATACGGAACCGAAAGTCATCGAGAAAAAGGGTAGAGCGCCGAAGCAGTATTACTATTAAAAAATTTGGCTTAATCAGTCCGTTGCTCCAGCCAAAGCTTTATAGTTGCCGAGATACAAGTATCCCGTGCCATGGAAGGCTAATTATTTTTCCTGCAATAGAGCCTAGGTTTCGGTAATCGTTGCCTTTTCTGCATCGTCGATCTGTTTCTGATCGAATTGCTCGACTCGATTCCTGCCGTTTTGTTTTGCTAGATATAATGCCTTGTCGGCAAAACCGAGCAAACGGGCCGAGTTTAGCGTATCTTTTGGAATGACCGTGGCAACTCCCAGGCTCAATGTCACATAATGAGACACGGGCGAATTCGGGTGTCTTAATCGTCTTTTTTCGACGGCGACTCTCAGCTTCTCAGCCAACGATAGGCTTTGCTCTGCATTACAAACCGTAACCACACAAAACTCTTCACCGCCGTAACGGCAAACGAAATCGTCCGAGCGTTTGGAAAACATTTTAAGGACTTTGGCTAATTCGATCAGGCATTGGTCGCCTGCAGGATGCCCTTCGGCATCGTTATAATTCTTGAAATAATCGATATCGAGCATGATTATCGATAAGGGATATTGATGACGCAATGCACGTTGCCATTCTTTTTGCACATACTGGTCGTAATAGCGTCGGTTCGGCAAACCGGTCAACGAATCGATATAAGCCAGGTGTAATTTGGATTTTGCTCGAATAAGCTGCTTTCTGGTGCGTCTCTCGGTGTAGTGAAAAACGATCAACAACATCACGCCAAGTGAAGCAATTACGGCATGCAGCAGATAGATATGCCTTAACTGGTTTTCGACATAAGGGATGATCTTGGCCTTGGGAATGCTGACGCTGATGCCGCCCCGGATGTCGCCGATTTGATAATTCCGATGACAGCGCAAACAAGAATCGGTAATTTTCAGCGGTTCCATGTAGCGGTAAAACGGCTCGTCATGCAAGGTTGCGATATCCATAACAACGGATTCGCCTTCTTCAAATGCCAATAGCGCATTCGTTTCCCAGTCGTCCGCCTTGTTGTCCGGGCGTTTCGGATGAAGGCTGGTTATATGGAATTGAATGCCGGATTTATCGTGTTCCAGTTCAGCCAATTGACGCGTCATATAAGCTGGGTTGATCAGCGTTAGCTGACGCCCGTCGAGAGTAACGATATCGCGTTCGGGAATATCCAGGTAAGGATTGGATGGGGTTTCTTCGGTAACCGTTACGTAGACGCCACCATGTTGCGCATTCCAATGCCGCATCGTGACGATGTGTTGAAAAAACAGCCTGCCTTGCGAGAAAGCGATTTTTTTGGCCGTTTCTTGAGCGTTGTAGACTTGAAGCAAGAGTGAAATGCTGTTTAGTCCTAGCCACAACAACACAAAAAAAATAAAAAACCTCGTTTTCATGCAAAACCAACATCAACAACTATGGCGGAATATGATAACCGAGCAGACAGATTTCGGTTGAAAAAATAGAGAGTGGAGTTATTGATTTAAACCCCGGGTTGATGCTGCAATAGGGCTTGCAGGGTTAATGCATTGAATGGCGCGGCGCACTCGGCATCATTATTGAAATAGACGTGCACGGTTCGGCCTTGTTGCAAATATTCGGCAATCGTTATTGCCCATTGCGTCAACTCGCCATGACTATAGTTGGAGACATAGGTTCTGGTATGGCCATGCAAACGGATGTAGACGTGATTACCGGCCGCATGTTTCCATAGCGGCCAGGATGCCGAATCTGAAAGGCAAGAAGCGATACCGGAAGCGGTTAAAATATCAGCGGTCTCGCTGTCGAACCAGGATTCGTGTCTGAATTCGATGACATGAGCGACTTCCGTCCATTGTTTCAATGCCTCGATGAAACCGTTCAAGCGGCTGATGTCTTTTTTTAACGATTGAGGCAATTGCCAAAGCACGGCTGCTAGTTTTTCGGCCAGGGGCAAGGTGTGTTGTTTTTCTATCAATACCGAATTTTCAGGGTCTTTGAGTTTTTTGTTATGCGTCAGGTAACGATTCGCTTTCAGTGCGAATTTGAAAGTGTCCGGTGTTTCGGTATGCCATTTTTCGAATGTCGACGCTTGTTGCAGCCGATAGAAGGTACCGTTGATTTCGACGGCGTTGAAACGTTCGGCATAGAACTTGAGCCAGGCTTTTTGTGTTGTTTTTTGATAGAAGCAGTCCCGCCAATGCTGATAACTCCAGCCGCTGGTGCCGATATAAAGCTCGGTCACGTTAGCCCTTGATGCAAATGACCGGCTCGAGGCGCGCGACTTTTTTCGCAAGACCCGCCTTGTCGGCGGCGTCGACGACCGCGTTGACGTCTTTGTAAGCGGCAGGCGCCTCTTCGGCGACGCCTCGTAATGATGGGCTGCGAATCAGAATGCCTTGTTCGGCCAATTGATCGACTAGCGATCGGCCTTGCCATTGTTTCGTCGCTTGGTGGCGACTCATCGCCCGTCCCGCGCCGTGGCAGGCCGAACTGAACGAGCGTTGCTCAGCCTGTTTTGTTCCGTACAAAATATAGGAACTCGTGCCCATCGAGCCGCCTATCAAGACCGGTTGACCAACAGCCCGGTATGCGTCCGGCAAGTCGGCATGGCCGGGACCGAACGCCCGCGTCGCGCCTTTGCGGTGAATATAGACCGTCCGCTCCTTGCCTGCGATGGTATGGCGTTCCTGTTTACAGGTGTTGTGCGAGACGTCGTATAGCAGATCGAGCGAGATGCCCGGAAAAATTTCGTTCATCGCCTGGCGCGTTAAGTGCGTGATGATTTGGCGATTTGCGAGCGCGCAATTGATGCCGGCGCGCATCGCGCCGAGATAGCGCTTGCCTAGCGGCGAATTCAGCGGCGCGCAGGCCAGTTCGCGGTCGGGCAGGTTGATATGATATTGAGACGCTGCAAGCGCCATGTCCTTCAAAAATTCGGTACCGATTTGATGGCCCAGTCCCCGTGAACCGCAATGTATGCTGATCACGATCGCATCGATCTTGAGCCGGTAGGCTTCGGCGACTTCATGATCGAAAATTTCGACGACACGTTGTACTTCGAGATAATGGTTGCCGGAGCCGAGCGTGCCCATTTCGTCTTTTTGCCGTTCGCGGGCACGCGGCGAAACATATTGCGGCTCGGCGCCGTCGATGCGGCCGCGCTCCTCGGTGAATTCGAGATCGCGTGGTTCGCCGAAGCCCTGATCGACGGCCCATTGTGCGCCGCCGGTCAGCATCGCGCGCATTTCGTCGTGGTTCAAATGAATCCGACCACGGCTGCCGACTCCGGCCGGTACGCTGCGGTAGAGTTCGTCGGCCAGTTCTTTTTTGACGTTTTGCAAGTCACTCATCAACAGGTCGGTATGCAGCGAGCGAACGCCGCAGGAAATATCGAAACCGACTCCGCCGGCAGAAATTACGCCGCCTTGGTCCGGGTCGAATGCGGCGACGCCACCGATTGGAAAACCGTAGCCCCAATGCGCATCGGGCATCGCATAGGCCGCCTCGACGATGCCGGGCAGCGTCGCGACATTGGTGATCTGTTCATAGACCTTTTGATCCATTGCTTCCAGCAATCCGGGGTCGGCATAAATAATTGCCGGTACCCGCATCGGGCCCTTCGCCGGAATTTCCCAGCAGGTCATGTCGCGTTGAATGAATTGTTTGATGTTCATCGGTTTTACCCTTTATGCAGAATGTGGTGGCGCATTGCCGAATTCATACATCCACCACGCATTGGGCCAGCCAAAGCCCATCTTCGGTTTTGCGTACGGCAATTTCGGTCAAGGTCGCGCCCTTGATTTCGACGGCGGGTTGGTGTTTTGCGGGATCGGTTGGTTCGCCGGAAGCCTTTGCGATTAGAGTGTTGCCATTGATCACGACCTGAAAACGCTTGAACAATAAGCCTTTGACAGCCATCAGATAAATCAATTCATTGATCCAATCCAAAAATAAAAACTCGATATCGTCCGCTTGACAAGATACTTCGACCGTTTGATGTTCTAGAATTAAGTCGGGATCGCAGATGACCGATGTCATCGCCAGTGCGGCTTGCTCGAAAGCTTGGGCGAGCGTTGGCGCAATACCTCGAATGCCGATATCCGCCTTGTGTTCGAAGTGTTCCCAATGCGGAATCTGAGTTTTATCGGTCACGAGAAGCCTCCCGGCTGATGATTATTTTGTGAACAATGTCGCAAAGTTATGGACATTGCGTCAAGATAGTATTCAAATTAAGTTGCCCGAATAAATTTACACGCTTGTCACGATGCTAAAGTGAAGTGTTTTTTTGGGAAAGGTTGAGAAGGATTCAAAATATATTAGACATCTCTAATATACGGACCTATAATCCGAATCAAACAGGACCGAGAAATCGGGATGATGAACGGTCCGTCGGCTAATCATGCATGCTTATCAAAGGCTTGCGATTTTTTGCTCGCTGCAGTCATGTCTTGTCGGGAAAGACGCGGACATCTTGCGATTTTTACAGCAGATGAGGGCTTATGAGCACAACAACGCAACATCACCGTATTGTCGTCGCCGGCGGCGGCCCCGGCGGATTGTCGATCGCGGCGCGGCTGGCGGCGCATGGCCTTGAGGTCGCATTGATCGAACCGTCTTCGCGGCACGTTTATCAACCTTTCTGGACCTTAGCAGGAGCCGGCATCGTCGATCACGAATTATCGATTCGGCCGATGGCGGATATGATTCCTGGCGGGGTCAAATGGCTGAAGACCTCGGTGACGGGAGTTCAACCGGAACTTAATCAATTACAAACCGAAGACGGGCAGACGCTCTCTTATGATTTCCTGGTCGTCGCGCTAGGACTTCAGATCGATTGGCATAAAATCCCGGGGTTGCCCGAGCGCTTGGGGCAACAGGGCGTCTGCAGTATCTACGATTTTTCAGGCTCCGAGCAGACTTGGGAATTGATCCGTAATTTCAAGGGCGGCCATGCTGTTTTCACGTTTCCGCCGCCGCCGATCAAATGTGCCGGCGCGCCGCAAAAAATCCTGTATCTGGCCGAGGAATATTTCCGCAAGGCCGATGTTCGAGACACAACCCAAGTCAGCTATTTTTGCGCGACGCCGACGATCTTCAGCGTCAAGAAATACGCCGATGCATTGATGCGGCAATGCGTCGAACCGCGAGGCATCGAAGCGCATTTTAATTGGCGTCTGAAATCGATCGATGCCGACAATTGCCAGGCGCTGTTCGAAAATAGCGAAAGCGGCGAGGAAAAACGGGTCGATTACGATTTGTTGCATGTCGTGCCGCCGATGAGCGCTCCCGATGTAATCAAGAACAGCGAGCTCTCGAACGCCGAGGGCTGGGTCGACGTCGATAAGGCCACGTTGCGGCACAAGCGTTTCGATAATGTATTCGCGATCGGCGATTGCGCGGGTCTGCCGACGTCGAAAACTGCCGCGGCGATTCGCGCGCAATCGCCGGTGCTGGCCGCGAACTTGCTGGCCGCCGTCAGCGGACAAGCGCCGACGGCGACTTATGACGGCTACACCGCCTGCCCGTTAGTAACCGGCTACGGTAAAGCGATACTGGCCGAGTTCGATTATGAATTACAGCCTCAAGAAACTTTTCCGTTCGATCAAAGCAAGGAAAGCCTACTGCTGTATTTGTTGAAACGCTTCGTGCTGCCACAGTTGTATTGGCGGGCTTTGATCAAGGGACGCAGGTGGCCCTGGTCGAAAGTCGGTACTTAGGAGGTGAGCATGAAAATCTCGTTGACTCGTCAATTGGCAAGCGTGCTTGCCGTCAAGTTTTTGTTGCTGTGGGGCTTGTGGTTCGCATTTTTCCGTACCGAACCCCGCCCGCAAGACCGCTCCGATTTGGCGGCTCGTCTTTACGGCGAGCGGCCATCGTCCGATTTTTCTAGTTCCGAAGGGGAGAAATAAGCCATGTTTACCGGTGAAGAGGTTGTCAATCTGTCGCGTCTGCAGTTCGGATTGACGGCCATGTATCATTTTTTATTCGTGCCGCTCACGTTGGGCTTGAGTTTCATCATCGCGATCATGGAATCAGTCTATGTGATGACGCATAAGGAAGTCTATAAGGACATGGCCAAATTCTGGGGCAAATTGTTCGGCATCAATTTCGCGATGGGCGTGACGACCGGACTGACGTTGGAATTTCAGTTCGGCACGAACTGGGCCTATTACTCGCACTATGTTGGCGACATCTTCGGTGCGATTCTCGCAAGCGAAGGTCTGATGGCGTTTTTCCTCGAATCGACATTGGTGGGTCTGTTCTTCTTCGGCTGGAATCGGTTAACGAAAGTGCAGCATTTGTCCGTGACTTGGCTGATGGCATTCGGTACGAACTTGTCGGCATTGTGGATTTTGATCGCGAACGGTTGGATGCAATACCCGGTCGGCGCCGAATTCAATTACGAAACCTTGCGTATGGAATTGACCAGTTTCTCCGACGTGTTCTTCAACCCAGTCGCACAGGTCAAATTCGTGCATACCGTCGCGGCCGGTTACGTGACCGGCTCTATGTTTGTGCTTGGTATCAGCGCTTGGTATATGCGTAAGCGGCGCGATTTAGGTTTTGCACGCCGTTCTTTCGCGGTTGCGACCTCATTCGGCCTGGCATCGGTTCTGTCGGTGATCGTGCTCGGCGATGAAAGCGGCTACAGCGCTGGCGAGACGCAAAAGGTCAAATTGGCTGCAGTCGAGGCGGAATGGGAAACGCACGAAGCGCCCGCGGGCTTTACCGTGATTGGTTTTCCGGATCAAGAAGCTGAAGAAACACACTTCGCCGTCAAAATTCCTTATGTGCTCGGCTTGATTGCCACGCGATCGGTCGATGAAGAAGTCAAAGGCTTGACTGAGTTGCGCACCGAAAACATCGACAAGATTCGCAACGGCATGATCGCCTACCGCGAATTGGAAAAAATGCGTGGCGGCGATCAAACCCCGGAAACGCGCGCATTGTTCGAAGAGCATAAAAACAATCTCGGTCATGCCTTATTGCTGAAACGCTATATCGACGATGTCAGTCAGGCCGACGAGGCAATGATTCAGCAGGCCGCGAAAGACAGTTTGCCGAGAGTCGCTCCGTTGTTTTGGGCATTCCGCGTAATGGTTGCAAGCGGCTTTTTGATGCTGTTTATCTTTGCTGCATCGTTTTATTACTGCGCGACGAGACGCGCCGGACAGCAGGTTTGGTTGTTGCGCATGGCGACCTGGAGTATCCCGCTGCCGTGGATCGCTTCGGAAATGGGTTGGTTCGTCGCCGAAAACGGCCGGCAACCGTGGACGATCAGCGGCGTGTTGCCAACCTTCCTGAGCGCTTCCGAAATCAGTCCAAGCGACGTATATTTAAGCCTGATAGGATTCGCGGTGTTCTATACCGCATTGCTGGTCGTCGAGTTGTTTTTGATGTTTAAATTCATTCGCTTAGGACCCAGCAGCCTGCATACCGGTAAATATCATTTCGAATCGGCCGAAACGCCGGCAACCGCGCACTGAGGAGATAGCTATGTTCGATTATGAAACGTTAAGAGTCATTTGGTGGCTGTTCATGGGGGTGCTGATTTGCGGTTTTATTTTAAGCGGTGGATTTGATCTAGGTGTCGGCATTTTATTACCGTTTTTCGGACGCGACGACATGCAGCGCCGCGTGATGCTGAACACGATCGGGCCGACCTGGGAAGGTAATCAGGTGTGGCTGGTCACGTTGGGCGGTGCGATGTTTGCGGTGTGGCCGCTGGTCTACGCGACGCTGTTTTCGGGGCTTTATCTGGCAATGATTTTGGTGTTGTTCACGCTGTTTCTGAGACCGCCGGCATTCGATTATCGCGGCAAGCTGGAATCGCCCAAATGGCGTTCGACCTGGGATTGGGTGTTGTTTACCGGCAGCGCGGTACCGACCCTATTGCTCGGTGTGTTGGTCGGCAATCTGATACGCGGCGTGCCGTTTCATTTGAATCATGAACTGCGCTCTTTTTACGATGGCAGTTTTTTCGACTTGCTCAATCCGTTCTCTTTATTGTGCGGCGTGCTGGCGGTATTGTTATTGATGCTGCATGGCGCAATTTATCTGCAATGGCGTACCGAGGGTGAGCTTTATTTTCGCGCCCGGGCCTTTATATCGAAGTTCGGCGTCATTATTTTAGGCGCGTTGACCTTGCTCGCGATTTGGGTATTGTTGAGCATGGAGGTCTATCGCTTGCCAAATGACGCCTTATTCAATGCCGCATCCAATCCGTTGGCAAAAACGGTTGAAAAACAAAGCGGCGGCTGGCTTGCGCATTTTTTCCTGCATCCGTGGATGCTGTTCGCACCGATCATGGCCTATGCCGGTTTGTGGACCGCTTATCTTCTTGCCCGTGAACATACCTGCAGAGCGGCCTTTATCTCCAGTTGTTTAGGCTTGATTGGGGTCTTATTCACAGTCGGATTCGGCATGTTTCCTTTTTTGTTGATATCCAGCACGGACCCCGGCAGCAGTTTGACCATTTGGGACGCCAGCGCAAGCCATTTGACGCTGAAAATCACATTTTGGATTACGATCGTATTTCTACCTATTGTGCTGATGTATACCCGCTGGGCCTATAAGGTCATGTGGGGCCCGGTGACCGATAAAATGATCAGCCAAGACAAACATGGTTGGTATTAAAAAGGCGCAAGGTGCAAGAGGAAAGAGGAAAGCTTAGTAGGGTACGCTGCGCGTACCATGGTAACCCTTTGATGTTACGGTAAGTAGGTGCGCTTAGAGGCCTACAACTGACAAACTCTCGCAGGTTCAAAGTCATGTGGAGTCCGGGGATCGAGAAAATGATCTACGAAGATAAGCGTGATTGGTATTAAAAAGGTGCAAGGGGAAAGATGAAAGAGGAAAGCCTTGTAGGGTACGCATTGCGTACCTTTTGCGGGGCGCATCGGATGTGACAGACAAACGGTGCTTGCTTTAAAACCGAATCGAGGAATTAACTATGTGGTATTTCAGTTGGATATTGGGCGTCAGCTTTGCCTGCGCGTTCGGTATTATCAACGCAATGTGGCTCGAAGCCGAATGCGATTTCGATCATTGCGACATGGACAAAGCGATGCCGGGCGAAAAATGTGACGAGAGTTAGGCGTAGGTCGGGTTAGGCAATAGCCATAACCCGACATATCCCGTAAAAAATCGGGTGATTCTATCGCTGACCCGATTAGAATTCTAATGTTCGCGATGCCAAATCAAATCGCCGTTGCGGAAGATCGCCTTGACGCGGTGATAGGGCACCGAATGCAGTTCTCCGTCGCGGTCGATAACCTCGAAGGTAAAATGATCGCCCTTCGGAAAACGGATCTCGTTGAATGCGACGACGATCAGTCTGTGTTCGATACGGTCGTAATAACCGATCTTGAATTCGTCGCCCGTCCAATGTTCGTCCCATCGGATACGGTTCAATATGTCTTGTACCGGTTGCATGATTTAAATCCGCATTGAAAACTTGTCGAAATGCTACACTAAATTGGATCTCGACGACTACTGAGGTGCAAGCCGTGAACTCGATAGGATTGATCCCGATGGTACTTATTTCTCAAGCGATGGCTTTTGACGAAACGATACGTCTGCCGCAAGCGAAAGTTGCCGGATCGATGTCGCTGGAACAAAGCATCGCCGCACGACGCTCAATACGGGCGTTTGCGGCAAAAACGTTATCGATCGAGAAGATCGGGCAATTGCTTTGGGCGGCGCAAGGTATTACCGATACAAAAAGCGGCTTGCGTGCGGCGCCTTCGGCCGGTGCGTTGTATCCGCTAGAAACTTATGTCGTGCTGCCGGCCGGAATTTATCGCTATGACCCTCGGAATCACGAACTCAAACGCACCGTTGAAAGCGATCGTCGCCTTGAGCTGCAAAAAGCCTCGCTAGACCAAGATGCAGTCGGCTCGGCGCCGGCCGTTTTTGTCTTTACAGCAGTTTTCGAAAGAACCGCCATCAAATATCGAGAGCGCGCGAATCTTTATGTCCCGATCGAAGTCGGGCATGCAGCACAGAATCTATTGCTGCAAGCAACTGCTCAAGGGCTGGCCGGCGTGCCGATTGGTGCGTTCAACGATAAGCGTGTAGCGGAAGCCCTTAAACTGCCCAAAGATCAACGCCCGTTGTATTTGCTGCCGTTGGGTTATCCGGTTCAATAACGCAGATGTAAAAAAGAATTTCGGCGACCGGCAATTTTTCATGATTCTTCCGATACGGACTGGCGTTCCTAGGCAGTTTTACTCCGTGCTGATACCTTTGTCGATATGTGATGACGGCGTTTTTGATGAAAGCAATACCAACGGTTCACGAAGGGAACAATGACAATATCGCAGAAAAACAAGCAATTTAAGTTTTCCATCAAAATCACTGTTGTCAGCCTGTTTTTATTGATGACATCGTTGACCGTGATTGTCGCCATTAGTTTGCAATTTTATTTTACGAGCTCATTGGCGGTCGAATCGACTCTGATTACCTATCGTCAATCTGCTACGAGTACCAGTGAATATTTGACGGCCATGGATCGACGCGCGCTTGATGCCACGCGCATACTGGCCGGTAATCCGGAGATTCTGGGTGAAGGCCGGGTTACGGAGCGAACCCGCGACATCTTTGCTGAAGTACTCGATGAGAATCCTTTGTTCTATGCCGCTTATATCGGGTTTGGCGATGGCGATTTTTACGAGCTGATCAACCTGAATACGAGCGAAGCCGTACGCATGCAATTACAGGCATTGCCGCAGGACAGGTGGGTCGTTATCACGGTCTTGGGTAAAGGCGATCAGCGGATTCGGGCATTTCACTATTATGACGAACAATTTAATCTCCGAACCAGCCGAACAGAGCGGAGCGACTATTTAGCCAACAAGCGCCCGTGGTATATACAAGCCAAATTAGGCAAGGTTCATAAAACCGCTCCTTATCAATTTCAACACCTTCAAGCGCCTGGTCAAACTTATTCGATGCGGATCGCCGGTCAGGATGCGGTTCTGGCGATCGATGTTGCGTTGTCTACTTTGTCCGATAAGCTCAATGAACAAATATTGAGCGAAGAGAGTCGTATTTATCTTTATCAGAGCAATGGCGAAATCATTGCCTCTAGTGAAAATCGAATACCGCCGGCTGTGATGCCGAAAGTCGAGCCCCTTGTACTTAGCGACCAACAACGACAGTTGATAGAGAAAAATCCCATATTGACGGTATCGAACGAGCTCGATTGGCCGCCGTTCGATTTTGTCATCGCCGGTGAACCATTCGGCTATGCTATCGACCTATTATCGATAATCGAGCAAATGACCGGCTTGCAGTTCGACTATGTCAACGGTTATAGCTGGCCTCAGCTGGTCGCGATGTATCGTGCCGGTCAGATCGATATTTTACAGCCGGTGGTCGGTACCGAACAAAACGCCGCCTTAGGTATATTGAGCAAGGCCTTTGCCGAGCCACCGGATGGTATTCTGATGCGCAAGGATCAAACGCCGGTTACATCAATCCGGCAATTGCAGGGAAAACGGGTTGCAATACCGGCCGGTTGGTCCATCATCGCTCCTTTCAAGCAAATGTTTCCGGACGTCGACATTATCGAAGTCGATGGCGTACGAGGGTTGTTCGATGCGGTGCGGCGAGGTGAGGTCGATGCCGGTCTCGATACTGCCGCTATTCTGCATTACACGGCGCGGCAGTTTTTCTTCGATGATGTCGCGATCTATGAGGAGCTGGACTGGGAAGAATCTAAAATTCCCAATAGTTTGCACTTTGTAGTGCGACCGCAACGGAAAGAAATTATCGAGCTGATTAACTTGGCTCTGGATAATTTAACCGAACAACAGCTAGGTTGGTTAAAGTCGCGCTGGCTTATCGATGCGGAAAGGGGCTCTACTCAGGATGTTATGGTTCCATACCAAGCGCTTATCAGCTTGGCTTCGAAATCTTCCGAACTCAACAGGCTACATAAAATGGAGTTCGATGGCGAGCCGCACTTCGTCTATGTGCAGGCCATTGGCGAAAACCATCGGGCGGCCGATTTTTTTGCCGTGATCACGCCGGCATCCACCGTGCTGGCTCCTGCCGTTGCTCAGGTCAATACCGTGATATTGATTACCGGTGGCTGTTTATTATTATTGTTGCCGCTTGCTTTTTGGCTGGCTTCGTTGATTGTTAGGCCGATCAAGCATCTCGCTCTGGAAAACGAAAAGATTCAACGGCGTCGATACGGCGAACTCGACCCGATGGACAGCCATATTATCGAAATCGATGAGCTATCGGGTTCGATGATGACCATGGCTCACTCGATACAGCAGCATGCCAAAGAACGGGAAGAGTTGATGGAGTCGTTCATCCAGTTGATCGCCCAAGCCATCGATGACAAGTCAGCCTACACGGCGAAGCACTGCGCGAGGGTTCCGGAGTTGGCTATCTTGTTGGCGCAAAAAGCTGAAGAGAGTCATCGGCCGCCATTCGATACATTCGGTTTCGGTAACGAAGATGCCTGGCGCGAATTCCGTATCGGAGCCTGGCTGCACGACTGCGGTAAAATTACGACACCGGAGCACATCATCGATAAAAGCACCAAGCTGGAGACGATTTATAACCGCATTCACGAAATCCGCATGCGCTTCGAAGTGCTGTGGCGTGATGCCGAAATCGACTATTGGAAGCAATGTTTGGTCGCGCCGAATGACGAGGAACGGTGTCACCTCGAATTACAGCGGAGCCAGCAACGACTCCAGGAGGACTTTGCCTTCGTAGCCGAATGCAATTTAGGTGGTGAAAGCATGAGCGAGGCCGATATCGATAGGTTGAATGACTTGGCGCGTATCACTTGGCAGCGGCATTTCGACGACCGGTTAGGTTTGTCTCCGACCGAGCTTGCGCGCTATCCGGAGGCGCAAACACCGCTGCCGGCCACGGAGCCACTTTTGGCGGACAAGTCTTGGCATATCATCAAGCGCCTGCGAAACAACATTCATGATGAGCGCTTGGGCATCAAAATGGCGATACCGGAACATCTTTACAATTTAGGCGAATTGCACAATCTGACCGTCCCACGGGGTACCTTGACCGAAGAAGATCGTTTTAAGATTAACGAGCACATGATCAGCACGATCAAAATGCTCGACAAACTGCCGCTGCCCGATGATCTGCTCCAGGTGCCGCGCTATGCTTCCACGCATCATGAAACACTAGATGGGCGCGGTTATCCGCGCCGACTAACCGCCAAAGACCTTTCGATTCCGGAACGTATCATGGTGCTGGCCGACATTTTCGAAGCATTGACGGCGGCCGACCGACCGTATAAAGATGCAAAGCCGATCAGTGCCGCGCTCGATATACTCTATCGTATGGTGCAAGAACAGCATGTGGACCGTGATGTTTTCGAGCTTTTCCTGCGTAGCGGCGCCTATTTGGAATATGCGAAACGTTACCTGCGCCCCGAGCAGGTCGATGAAGTGGATATTCGGCGCTATCTCGGCTAATGAGCCATTGGACATTCCGGTCATTGCTCGCTTATGGCTGGTTCAACTCGTGTGATAGCATGACTGCAACTTGAGTCGGCTAAGGAGCCTACAATGAAAACAGTATTGATCGGCGGAACGGCCAACGGCCAACTATTGATGGATGCCGCGATGGCGAATCGTCACGGCGTTATTTCCGGAGCGACCGGGACGGGCAAGACCATTACTCTGCAAATTCTGGCGGAAGGTTTTTCGAGACTGGGGGTACCGGTATTCTTGGCCGATATCAAGGGGGACTTGTCGGGAATCGCGACGGCGGGGCAAGCGCACGAAAAAGTCGACGAACGCGTGACGGGAATCGGTATCGCCGACTTTCAATTCCGAGGAAATCCTTCGGTCTTTTGGGATTTGTTCGGCCGAAACGGACATCCGGTGCGCACTACGATGTCCGATTTAGGTCCTTTGTTGCTCAGCAATCTTTTGGAATTGAACGACACGCAAACCGGCGTGATTTATAGTTGTTTTAAAATCGCCGATGACGAAGGTTTGTTGCTATTGGATTTGAAGGATTTGAGGGCTATGTTGAATTGGATGGGCGAAAATTCGGCGGCACTGTCCAGGCAATACGGCAACATCACATCGGCAAGTATCGGCGCGATACAGCGGCGTCTGTTGGTGCTCGAAGAGCAAGGTGCGGAGTATTTTTTTGCCGAGCCTGCGATCGAGCTTGATGATTTTTGCCGGAGCGATTTTTCCGGCAATGGCGTGATCAGCATTCTCGATGCGACCGAATTGACGACGAAATCGCCGCGGCTGTATGCGACCTTTCTGCTATGGATGTTGTCGGAACTTTACGAAACCTTACCCGAAGTGGGCGATAGCGATAGACCGAAGCTGGTGCTGTTTTTCGACGAAGCACATTTGCTGTTCAATCAGGCGCCGAAAGTCTTAATCGACAAGATCGAACAAATCGTCCGCTTGATTCGTTCCAAAGGCGTCGGCGTCTATTTTATCAGCCAAAGTCCCTTGGATATTCCAGCGCCTATTCTCGGCCAGATGGGGCTAAAAATCCAGCATGCGCTACGCGCGTTCACGCCGGCCGACCGCAAGGTACTGAAAAGTGTCGCGCAAACGTTCAGAGCCAATCCTGGCTTCAATACCGAAACCGTGTTGCAAGAATTGAAGACCGGCGAAGCGCTGGTTTCGGTGCTTAACAAGGACGGCAGTCCGACACAGGTCGAACGTACGTTGATTCGGCCGCCCGAGTCGAAAATAGGCCCGCTAAGTGAAGAGCAACGTAGCGAACTGATCGGTCGCTCGCCGTTCAAAGGGCGCTATGATCAGATGGTCGACCGCGAATCGGCCTATGAAATGTTGAAGCACAAAGCCGAACAGCAGGCCTTCCAGGCGCAAACAGCACGTGATCTCAAGGCTTCGACAACGAAACGGTCCGGCGCTTCGAATCGGCAAAGCGTCGGCGAAGCGCTGATCAAGAGCACCGCGAGAACCATCGGCTCGCAGCTCGGCCGTCAAATCGTGCGCGGCATCATGGGCTCCTTGCTCGGCGGCAAACGCTGAGGGTGGTCGCGCGATGCGTCGCTCCTGCCATGACTTTCACAGTGTTTTTAAATCACAAGGGGGTGATCGATCCATCGAAGCTAAAGCAGGCCCCTTTTTTGCAATCGGCGATTGACTTGCCGATGATACGGATTGGCCAAAAATGGCCGAATCAGCGACAAGCTGATCAACCAAGCCGAAGGCTTCAACAACGGGACTTTGTTCATCAATAGCATGTAGGCATCGAGTTCCGAAACGACACGGCCTTTCGCGTCGCTGACATGCTACTCCATTAAGGCTTTTTGTGGGTCGATGCCCACTTCGTGTAGGCGGCTTTCTTGGCCGGTGATATCGAACCAATAAACGTCTTTTCCATGACGTCCCGCCAGTTTTTCATATTGGCGCCGGTCGCGGATGCATTTCGGACAGGCGTCGTCGTAATAGACGACCAGTTTCGTCGGGTGAGGGGCGATTTCTTTGCTTGGTTTGTAATTCTCAGGCGTTGCCACCTCATTTTATTCGTCAGGCATTAAAGACTCGAATCGCGCCCTCCAGTCTGCAAAACGGAGTTAAGCCTTACATCCATGCTTCCTTTTCCGCCTGTTTCATTGCGCCATACGCTAGAGCTTAGCTCACATCAAATTATTCGCCAACAGAAAAAAGGCATTGTAGCGATTAGTCATCGCTAACCAAACTTAAACAATGTGCATCTATACGCATGAGTATCAATGATCGATGCAAGACCCCGAAGACCACAGGCCCTTCTCGTTCAAGAACAAAAAGATCTAAATGTCAAATACAAGGTCTGACCCTGGGGTACTGGGGTATCCTGGGGTATCTGAACCTGAGGTATCCCCACAAAACGCTCGTTCCCATGCTCTGCGCTCATCGTTATACATAAGTCAAAAATTACCGTTTTGCAATCTTAGCTAATGAGTCTTCGATACCATTTATTGTTACTTAACATTTTCGACCTCGAGAGATCGCGATCAGGGGATCGCTCCCACAGAGCATCCGCCCCCCTTGTGGGAGCGACGCCTTCGTCGCGATTTCGAAGCCACTGATGTTCAATATCCGCAGATTTATCAAACAGCACCGTTTCCAGGTATACGACGAACTCTGTTTAGCAAGTTTACCGATACTTGTGTATAACGGCGAGTGCTCAGCGTGGGAATGCCGCTTTAGACGCTCTGCGTCGACTGCGGCGGGCAATCGGATTAAGAAACTGTAGAGAATGTATCGTTGCTCTTGTCGGGATTATCGACCTCTGGGGACGCAGAGCGTCCCGGGATGCATTCCCACGCAGAGCGTAGGAACGATGAAAATAATCAATATATTTATCAATTTTCAGCCATAGCAATTTGTTTTATTTGGCTATTTCGTGGGGATACCTCAGGGTCTGACCTCGATCTTTTACAAGCTGTTGCATAACAGTACTTACGCGTATTGGTAATCCAATCATCTTAGTCGATTAGTATAGTGTAGTTCATTGGAGCTACAATATTGCCTTAACCACAGAGGAGCAAGAATATGGCCGCCACCGCTTATGTACGAGCAAGAATCGACGAAAAACTTAAAGAAGAAGCTACCGCTGTGCTGGCGGATATGGGGCTTACCGTATCCGACGTGGTGCGTATTGTTTTGACCAAGGTTGCCAAGGAAAAAGCACTGCCTTTCGAGATGCGCGTTCCCAATAAACTGACTGCTGAAACGCTCGCCAAGAATGAACGCGGTGAAGATATTCATCATGCTAAAGATGCTAGTGACCTCTTTGAACAGCTTGACATCTGATGCGTCAGCCCGACTCCTCCAGCCAGTTTAAGCGTGATGTGAAGCAATCTCAAAAGCGAGGTAAAGACATGAGTAAGCTCAAGACATTATTAGGCTTACTGATTGAAGCGAAGCCGTTGCCAGCAAACTTATCTTGCCCCCATCCACTGAAAGGCGACTGGAAAGGGTTTAGAGATGCCCACATTGAGCCGGATTGGTTGCTGATATACAAAATCATAGGCGATGTAGTGCGCTTTGAGCGTACAGCTAGACATGTGGACTTGTTCGATGAATACTAAGCGCACTTTATCATGTAAATAACCGCCCTGGACATTGATGCCCCGTCGATTTAAAAAAAAGCGCCCATCTTTCATTACACTGCCTCGGCATAAACGCAGCAATGAGGTCATCCGTCTCAAAGGACGAATTAGGCGCGACTCTGACGAATATGGTGGGATGTTCACAAGCCACTTGGTTCTCGATGAACCTGGCAGACCGGATTTATACAATCAGTGGTTTGACTTCTATTTCCCCGGCCAAGATCGGTTTACAATCTGGAATGCGGAAATCGTGACAGCACGCAAGGCATTTTGGGATGCGGCCCATGAGCTTGCTTACCAACGCACGACGGCAATGTTGACGCTAGAAGAACACGCTGCTGAGTCCAATATAGAGTTTGAGCCCGCGGATTTTTCCAGAACCGGTAAAGTCTTGAGTTACAAACTTATTGAGCGTAAGAAGATGCAGTACGAGAAATTCAGTGGACTGACTTTTTACGAGCAGTGGGAAAAACTGGAATCCGAGATAGTCCGTGAAACGCCACCAACTATTTATGAGTCTTTCCGGGTTGATCGTAGCTATGCCTACGGTATAGGGCTATTCATCATTCTTGATGTAGACGTAATCGACCGTGCAGCGATTGAGCAAGCCATCACTGAATTTCGATTAATTAATGAAACCGATTGGAAGGCTGCTATTCCAGTACCGCGTGAGCGACTTCCCGTCGTGAGCGAAAAAGAAGCCTTGGCCGCTATTTAGGATTAGTTAAAACGAAATGGAGTGTTAAAAAATCGTTTTCCGAACCTATTCAGAAAACAACAGCTTGACGGAGCCAGTGGCAGACAGGTCACGGCCAAAACAGACCGTTGGAAATTCAATGAAAATTAGAAATTTATCTCAAAAGCAGACGTCCAATCCGTCATTGTTTACAATTTCGAAAACAGGCAATGTCAGGAGTTTTTACATTCTCAGAAGCCCAGGAAGCGATCAAAAAATCTTGCCACGAAGGCCAGCTTGGAGTGGCGTTTTCGCCAGGATAGGTTCGAAAATGCCTTTAAATTTCCTATATTTTTGGCCTTCGCTCATTCGTTGCCCTGCACCTGTTGGCCCTTGTGCGCATTGATCAGCATGTGGCATTCTAAGCAGGATCGCTCGAGCCTAAGCGCTGCCTCCTTGGTCAGTTCTGCATCGCTTTGTGCAGTTGCTCGTTTCAGGTCGTGTATGGCTTCATTGAAGGACTTGCCATGCTTCTCGTAGACGTCTGTGGACAGATAGCCATCAATCGTGGCGGCGTACCTTTCCATGTCCACGGCTGCGGCATTGACACGGTTGAGTCTGCCCCGAACGATCGCATCGAGGACATCTTGCATCGAGTCTGACTTTCGACGCATCAATTGGTTCTTCAAGTTGCGATGAGACGGATTCTTATCATATTCGCCGGCATAGCGCCAAACCTCGCCAAAGAGCCAAACGCCTAGAGCGACAAACAAAGCGCCACTTAAGAGCGCAACCCTCCACTGCAAGCGATTTCTTTGACTCATACTTTTCTCCTAGCAGAAAACGAAGTAAAGGCCCCGCGTTTTTGGCGATGGCAAACGATTCGGACTACTGGTATTAAGAGGTTCCTGGGCTTGTTGAGTGGATAAACCATCTCTGTCGACCCGCAAGTCTTCCAATACCTGCTTGATATACAAGGAATGCCAGTTTCTTAGTTCTTGAAATACGGCTTTTTTGTCATGATTTCTTGAAGTTCAATGGTAAAGATTGGTTCTTATTCCCATTCCAGCTCAAGCACTTTAACAAAAGTACCTTACTATTCACTGACACAAAGCAAGATTTGAATGCGGTTCTAAGCCAGGGCTAATTAGGTCGAAGCAACATATTTTCTGTTTATATGATTTAGCTTTACAGTTTTGTGAATGTCTTCTTAGCGGAAAGCTCCATTATAAAGCAGCGAAAGGGGTCACTCATTAGCCTGTCGTCGTCAATAAGCCAAACTAATCCCTTAAGCAAATTTTGGCTTTTTTTCGAATTAACTGTCTTTTAAGATCAATCTTTTCAACCTGGTATTGAACCGGTGGGTTTCGTGGTCGCGAGGTCCAAGAGTGTGGTTAAGTTGTGGGCAGCAGGGACGCTGTCCATGACTTAGGATTCGGTCATAAATAACTTCTCTATTTTATGTAGGGCTCGGTTGCTCGATTGACAGGTGTCGGCGAATTAAAGACGAGCCGGTCGATGCACTCATGTTCGCCGATAAGAAAATGCGAGAGGTCGGAAGTCGAGCCAAGGAGCTGGGGAATTTTAACGATTATGTGCTTTTGACAGAACCGGAACAATAAACGAGCCAATTTGGTGGTCTGATTCCGACCCATTTTTGCCTGTCGCGTTTCTCCAAACCGGCCAGTCAGCAAAATCCAGAGCGTGCGGGTTGGAGGTCTACAAAGCGGCCTTTGGCGACCCGACCCAACCGGCCAGAACCCGCCGTTGGCGATGTCTGCGTAATTTTTCGTCCCTATCCTCAACGAATGGCAGCTTTTTGGCGAGCAACCTTGAGTAGTCTTTGGCTCGACCCGGCCAAAAGCGGACCGCTAGATTGCCACAGCGAATGCCCCCACTTGAATGAATTCCAGACGGTCAGGTTAGCATAGATATTTTAGTACCCCTTTTTACTGTATGCTGGATCGGCAAAGAGGTTGAGGTCGCCTCGGGTTGATCAGCGTGACGTTGACCGACTGCTTGGCTGCAATGCCCTGAGTTAAGGGGGTTCGGATTTGGGCTTTCATCCCGAATGTAAAGAATGCGAAGAGCCCCTGGACAACCACAGTGACACTTATCCCATATGCTGTTGTCCGCTGCTTTCCAGCTATCATCACGGGAATCTCTCGGATTGCGTACCTGAGCATGCTGTATGCCGTTAGACAGCGTGGACATTCCTCTCATCCAGGACAGTACTCATCAGTATTCGCTATGGGTTGCAAGGTACGTAGTTCATTATTTACGGTTTCAAGTACCTCCAGGCGTTCACGAAGCGGCCGAATAGCCTCGGCAATCTCTTGCTCAGTGAAGCGGGGGGTAATGTGTTGTGGACAATTCCAGTCGTAATTTTCAAGCCGCATGCGGAAGATGCGTTCAATCTTGGCTTTATAGCTCGGTACGGTAACCAGCCGTGTTAGTGCCGGGTCGGTATCGAGCGCAATGATTTCAACATGCACGTACATCTTCAAGCGGGCACGGCGCGCATAATCCATGAGCAACAGACAAGCGCGATTTTCGGCCTTTGCGTTGCCGACGCTGATGTATTGCCGGTTGCCGCGGTAATCGGCGAAGGCAAGCGTGCGGTCATCGACCAGTTTGAGGAAGCCGCGTGGACCTCCCCGATGTTGGACGTAAGGCCAGCCGGTTTCGGATACCGTGGCAAGAAAAAAGCTATCGCGATCCGCTATGAATGCAGCCTCGTTCTCTGTGAAACGGTCAAAGGCGCGATGCCCTTTAAAGTTTGACCACAGAGCGTCAGCACCCGATTCCCTTTGCACAGCCCGGACACTGGGTGTCATTGCAATGTCGAGAAAACCATAGGACATGATGAGCCTCCTGTAAAATCGTTGAAACGGCTCGGGACATCTGTCCCGAGCCAGTTACCATCAAGCTGCTTCGAAAGCCCTGACCTCTGGAAAATCGATATCGGTCTTGGCGACCTCGTTGAGGTAGTTGGTAAAACTGTTTTCAGCAACCAGACCGATGATCTCCACGATTTGGGCGTCAGTGAAACCGGCAATCCGCACTTGTGCAATGTCTGCGTTGCTTACATGGCCCCGGTTGCGTGCGACTTTGGATGCAAAGCTCACCGCAGCATGTGCCTTTGCATCGGTCGACGCGCCTTTGCGGTTCAGCGCGATTTCTTCTGAGCTGATTTTGGCCAGATTCAAGCCCAGATAGGTATGGGCGGACAAGCAATAGTCGCAGCCGTTCACCTGCGCAACCGCCAGCGCGATGCGTTCACGCGTCTTGACGTCGAGACTCCTGGAAAGGGCACTTTGGAAGCTGGTGTACGCAGTTAGCGTTGCCGGACTGATTGCAATCAGACGAAACAGGTTTGGGACTGTGCCGAGTTGTTTGTGAACAGCATCGAGTGTGGCTTTTGATGCTTCAGGGACATTGTCGAGGGTTGGAATAGAAATACGTGACATGGTTTTTCTCCTTTATCAATGACCGCCTGTTTGAGGCGGGATTAGTGATTTCCGCTAGCCACCCGGCCAGCGGAGGTAACCGCCGGTTTTCGGCGGCTATTCGGTCGTACGTTTGCTTTATTACAAGTGCTGTGCCAGATTTATTTTTAATAAAAACAATGGGATATAAAAAACAAACACCTTAAAAATTTGCGGAACATAAAAAGTTACGGTTCGATACTCAAAAAATTGAGGAACCGACCGGCTAGTCACAGACCTAATTCGGTAAGGCCTTGGTGCCCGTCGGGGCGACGACCCAGCGGCCAGTGAAACAGGCGATGTGATTCACTGATCGGCAGGTCATTGATGCTGGCGATGCGCAGGCGCATCAGACCACTATCATCAAACTCCCAGTTCTCGTTGCCGTAAGAGCGAAACCAGTTGCCCGCGTCGTCGTGCCACTCGTAGGCAAAGCGGACGGCGATACGGTTGCCTGTGAACGCCCACAGCTCTTTAATCAGTCGATAGTCCAGTTCTCTTGCCCATTTGCGGCGCAGAAACCCGACTATTTCTTTGCGACCGGTAACGCGTTCTGCGCGATTGCGCCACTTGCTGTCGGGCGTATAGGCCAAGCTAACCTTTTCTGGGTCTCGGCTATTCCAGGCATCTTCGGCCAGGCGAACCTTCTGCGCTGCCGTTTCGGCGCGATAAGGGGGTAGTGGTGGTCTTGTTTCGTTCATGGTTTTCACCTCTTGGCTAAACTTCGCTCAAAGGCTGATGCCTTTGGAATAGCCTCAGCCTAAGGATTGGGGGCTTGCTCTCAATCAATTACATTGACTGACTTCTAATCGCTTGGATAAGTCGAGCTTGGAAAGATCGTCAAATCCGCCGATGTGTTTGCCGTCGATAAATATCTGTGGCACCGTGCGGCGGCCCGAACGTTCGATCATCTCGATTGCACGAGCTTGATTCGAGGTGATGTTAATCTCCTGGAAGTCGAGTCCTTTGGAACTCAATAGCGCCTTTGCTTGCTTGCACCAGGGGCATATATCCGTTGAGTAAATTTCGATTTTGTTCATTTGCGTGTCCTCTAGCAGATTTATTACAGGTTTTTTAAAACATTGTTGGATGCTTATTCGCTTACTTGGCCCGCATGGCTTTGACGGCTTGTTCGGTGGTCCACACCATGTTGGCCATGTAGCGGAAGTTCACTAGAGCTGCTGCGTAACCATCGCCTTCCTCGACCTGGGCCGCCGCCGTCGCGTCCGACACGACGGCCACCTCGAACCCCTGCTCGAGCAGTTCCCGCATGTGCGATTCGGTGCACAAGTTGGCGGACATGCCGGCCAGCACCACCTTGTCAATACCTTGCTTACGTAGCTGCAATACCAGATCGTTCGTCTCCGGGCCGTAGACCTTGTGTGGGCTAGTCACCGTGGTATGGCCGTCGTTGATGTAGGGTTTGTAACGCTCCAGCCAATCAGCGCCGGAGCCACTAAAGCCTTCGATCGTCAGCGGGCCCTTGCGATTGAACATGCCAATTTTGTGCATTAGGGCCTCAAGCGCGCCTTCGAACTTCCAACCGTGGTCGTGCGGGTAATAGTAGTGTGGCGAAACGAACACTGGGATGCCTTCAGTCTTCGCTGTCTTGAATAAGGCCTCGATGTTCTCCACGGTATGGTTGGCTTCGACGTTTTTGCCCACCACGCCCCAGGTAACACCTTTAGGACTGAGGAAATCGTTCTGCGGATCGGTCACAACCAGCGCAGTGTTTCCCTTTTCGATTTGCATGCCGGGATTGGGTAAGTCGGCAAGTGCGATTGAGATAGCCGCTGCCAGGGATGCTGCCGCACCTAGTGTTTTAATAATGGTTTTCATGGTTTTCTCCTGTTGTGGCTTCCGCCACAGGTCGAGTAACATAAAAAGCTAACATTTAGGGTGATTAGCGAGTTGAAGGCTGTCATTCGTATACCGCGTCTAAGATAAGGTCGAAGATTGGTATCCGATGGATGCCAATACAGCGGCGCTATTTAGCGCTCATCTCGGAATCTCCTGTCTTGCACATGTTCTATGGCAAAGTGTGTGCCATGATGAATTTCTATTAAAAACAAAGAGATAAAAAATCCAGGCCACCTCAACAAATTGCGGAACTCAAAAAGTTGTGGCCTAATCCTGAAAAAACTGAGGAGATCTTCATGATTGAATGGCTGATGCAACACGCACCTGCGCTATTGGCTGTGCTGGATGAAAACTTGGTTTGCCGTCACCTCAGCCGGGGTTGGCGTGCCAGGTTTGGTCTGTTAAGCACTGATGACAGTAATAACTTTTCAATTTCAGATCTGTTTAGTGAAGCTTCCTCGTTGGAAGAAAAACTACGGAGATCGCTCCTTGAAAGCAGCTCGCTACAGGACGTCCCCGTGTCTCTGCTGAGCGAAAGCGGCATTACTCAGGGCTTTCTATCGGCTTGGCCAATGCAGTTTGAGTCAGGATCGACGGGGCTTGGCCTGGCAGCCACTTGCAATACGGATCTGAATCGGGCGCTTGATGAACTTCGTCGCTTGCGTACCATGCACGAGTTGATACTCAAAGCCGCAGGCGAAGGGATTTATGGGCTCGATAGCAAGGGCAAAGCGACATTCGGTAATGCCGCAACCAAGGGAATTCTGGGCTGGAATCCGGAGGAAGTCATCGGAAAGCGGGTGCATGATATTCATCACCATTCGTATCCGGATGGTTCGCCTTATGTACACACTGAATGTCCAATCTACGCAGCATTACAGGACGGCGAAGTGCATAGAGTGGATGACGAAGTGTTCTGGCATATCGACGGTTCCGCCGTGCCTGTCGAGTACACCAGTACGCCGATCCGCCGGGATGGCTCCATAGAAGGTGCGGTGGTGGTTTTTCGGGATATTTCGAAACGCAAGGAGATCGAGCGGCAGCGCGAAGCGGCGTTTCAGGAGATCAAACAGCTAAAAGAACAACTGGAGCAGGAACGCGATTATTTGCGCGACGAGATAAAAACCGTGTCGGATTTTGGCGACATCATTGGCAATAGCCCGACACTGCAACGTACCATGGCCCAGATCGATGCCGTCGCCGCAACGCCGGCCAATGTGCTGATTCTGGGAGAATCAGGTGTCGGTAAAGAAATGATTGCACGCGCCATCCATGATAGGAGTGAGCGGGCCGGCAAACCACTGGTTAAAGTCAACTGTGCCTCCATTCCGAAGGACTTGTTCGAGAGCGAATTTTTCGGTCATGTGAAAGGTTCCTTTACCGGGGCGCATCGTGACCGTGCCGGTCGCTTGCAGTTGGCCGACGGCGGTACGGTGTTTCTTGACGAGGTCGGCGAAATTCCATTGAGCCTGCAAAGCAAGCTGTTGCGTGCCCTGCAAGAAAAGGAGTTCGAGAGAGTCGGTGATGAGCGGACGATCAAGGTGGATGTACGGGTTGTTGCGGCTACCAATCGAGATTTGGAAGCCGAAGTAAAGGCCGGGCGATTTCGAGAAGATTTGTATTATCGCTTAGGTGTATTTCCGATCCTGGTTCCACCATTGCGGCATCGCCGTGAAGATATAGGACTTCTGGCCGAGCATTTCCTGGAACGTACCTGTACGGAGCTTGGCCGCGACCCGATGTCTTTATCAAATCAGCAGGTGCAGCGACTCATGGCGCATAGCTGGCCGGGTAATATCCGGGAACTCAGAAACATCATCGAACGCGCAGTGATCCTGAGCACCGGCAATCGGGCGCGTTTCGACCTGGCGATGCCGGATGCAGCCGACATAACGTCAGACATAACGACAAACCCGGAACCGTCGGATGAAGCCGATTTTGTCACAGAGGCCGAGATGCGGGAACGAGAAAAGGCTAATCTGATCGCTGCACTGCGACACGCCGATTGGCGGGTGTGGGGGCCGGATGGTGCCGCTGAATTACTGGGGATTAAGCCGTCAACGCTAAAGTATCGCATGACGGTTCTGGGTATCAGCAAGCCTGGTTAAGGCCTTGGCGTTACAGCCGAATATCTTGTAGAAAATCGATTAACGCCCGATGTTTCGGATTATCCAGCAAAGGTTAGCGGACCGCCGCCGCGAGGAATGAACAGAACGGGGCTCAACATTGAATCAGCGCTCATACCAATTGCCCATTTCTATAGTCGCTCAGTGCTTGATCGATTTCGTCTCGTGTATTCATGACGAATGGCCCATATTGCTCCACCGGTTCTCGTAATGGCCGGCCTGCAAGCACTAGAAAAGCGGCTGGTTGTTCGGTTGTCCGAATCTCGATGCGATCGCCGCCAGACAATACGCCTGCCATCTGCGATGCCAACGAGCGAGACTGATCGGCAGTACCGATTTCAATCTGTCCTTCATAGGGATAAACAAAGGCATTGTGCTCCTTAGTGATGGCTTGGACAAACCGGCTGTGTGCCGGTAGTCTCATATCCAAAAACACCGCTTGGGTCGTCAAGCCCTGGATTGGGCCGCTAACGGTAGCGCCATCGAGTTCTACGTAACCCGCAATGACTTTGACTTCACCGTCGTCCGGCAATACAAGAACCGGAATTTCATCGGGCTGAATATCCTGATAACGCGCCGGCTTCATTTTTTCCTTGGCCGGCAAGTTGATCCAAAGCTGGAATCCGCGCATGCGTCCGCTTTCTTGTTGCGGCATTTCCGAGTGAATAATACCGCGTCCCGCCGTCATCCATTGAGCGCCGCCGCTTTTCAAATCGCCTTTATTGCCCAGATGGTCTTCATGCAGCATATGGCCGTCCAGCATGTAGGTCACTGTTTCGAATCCCCGATGCGGATGACTGGGGAATCCGGCGATATAGTCGTCGGCATTGTTGGAAGAAAATTCATCGAGCATTAGAAACGGATCGACCCGTAAGCTCTGGTTTTGTCCCAAACTACGGCGCAGCTTGACGCCGCCGCCATCCGAGGTAGCGATCGACGGAATGATTTGTTGAAGAATACGTGTCTTCATATGAACTCCTTTAGGAAAATCGCGACACTGTATGCGCATTATCGATTCCGAAGGTTTGCGGCGTTTACGCGGCCAGTGCAGCCAATTTCACTTTGGCTTCCACCAAGGCTTTTTCTTTGACATCGGCGCTCATGTTCAGACCTTCGGCGTAAATGAATTCAACATCGGTAATCCCCAGAAAACTAAGAAAATCCCTGACATAAGCAGTTTGCGTATCCAGCGCGGTTCCGGCGTACTGACCGCCACGCGTTGCAAAGATATAGGCTTTTTTGCCCGCCAATAAACCTTCCGGACCATGTTCCGTATAACGAAACGTCACGCCGGCGCGGGCAATGTGATCGAAGTAAGCTTTGAGCGTCGATGGAATGCCGAAGTTATACATGGGTACACCGATGACGAGAATGTCCGACTGTTTGAGTTCATTGATTAAGTTATCCGATAGCTTGACTAATTGTTGCTGCATCGCTGTTCGGCTTTCCTCTGGCGCTAAAAAGGCGGTAACGCGTTCCGCATCCAGATGCGGTAATGGCGATAAGGCCAGATCGCGCACTTTGATTTGGCTATCAGGCTGATTGCGCTGCCAAGCGGAGACAAAGGCATTGCTCAGTTGGCTCGATTGTCCGTCCGTTGAAAACAAGCTGGATTGGATTTGCAGTAAGGTGGTCATGGCATTTTTCCTCTTTGATTAATTTAAAAAAATCAGTTGAAGTGCGTGGAATCCGTTCGTATTGAGCTTGTCGAAGCATGTACGGATTTCACGGGCCACCCATTGGGTGAGCATTCTAAATCCCAATCACCCTTCGACTGGGCTCAGGGTGAACGGAATTTAGAATGCTCAACTGATTTTTTTTGGGATTAACGGTGGCCTTATTTAACTCGTTAATAGATCGATAAAAAAGTATAATTATTGGTTAATAATGATTCATTTATTCGATAGGTTTCTGTGAGTCCTTACATTTCTCTGGAACAATGGCGCGCCCTGATCGAAGTGGTCGATGCGGGCGGTTACGCCCAAGCGGCTGAAAAGCTCAATAAAAGCCAGTCAGCGGTCACTTATGCCGTGCAAAAAATTGAAACTCTGCTGAACGTCAAAGCTTTCGAGATTCAAGGGCGGAAATCCGTGCTGACGCCAACCGGACAGATGCTCTATCGGCGCGCCTTGGCGTTGGTGAACGAAGCCAATGAACTAGAGCAAGCGGCGCATAAGTTGTCCGCTGGTTGGGAAGCCACCATCACGCTGGCCGTTGAAATTCTGTTTCCATCGGCTACGTTATTGGCTTGTTTGGACCGGTTTGGCAGGGAGAGTCCCGGTACACGAGTCGAACTGATCGAATCGGTATTGGGCGGCACCGCGGATGCACTATTGAGCGGACAGGTTGATCTGGCAATTTCGCCGCAGGTGCCACCGGGCTTTTTGGGGGATGTGCTGACACAGGTTAAGTTAGTAGCCGTGGCCCACGTTGATCATCCCTTACACCAGCAATCGCATGCCTTAACTTATCGCGACCTACGGAAATTCCGGCATATTGTGGTGCGCGATTCCGGCAGCAAACGCGATCAACGGGCGGTGACGGTTGAGGTTGATCAGCGTTGGACGGTCAGCCAAATCGCCACGTCGATCGAGGCCGTGGCAAACGGTTATGGTTTCGCTTGGTTACCGGAAACTCATATTCGCCAAGAAATGGCAGCAGGATTACTCAAACCCTTGCCATTACAGGAAGGCTCGATCCGAGAAGTACCTTTGTATTTGATTGTAACCCGCACGGATTTTGCCGGACCGGGCGTACAACGCTTCGCTGCGTTATTAAGAGAAGTAACGGATTGAGATGCGCGGTCTCTTTCTTTGTTTAAGAAATAGCCTGCGCTAAAGGGGATACAAGCATTCAGCGGGACAATCTTGGCCGCACGTCAATACGCACGGCCAACCTTTGTTAAGTACGAAAAACTTATTCACCTAAGCACCCATTCGCATTGGAGCTGACCAGGGATTAGTACCAGTACAGAATAAGATTTTATTGCAACTTGAGCTTCTGCAATGGTGGTTCGAATATGCCGCCAGTTTTCGGCAGGATAATTATAAAATGCCGACAGCGAGTCTTTATCTTTGGCTAAACATTCCATAACTTTGGGATATTTTGGGCTAAATCGTTTAACGCAATGCTCGAATGCTTGACCGGTTTCTTTCCTTGTCTCAGCCCGCCAAACGTTGTGCAAGGCCTCTTTCACTTTGGGTTGCATGGCTTTCGGTAACTTTTCCAGACGTTAGCCTCAGCTTTTCGGCCAATACAGAAGCGAGTTCATTGGCTTTAGACTCGGCCATTTGCAATGATTTTTCATGCCTATGATCTGCAAACTCCTGATATTCTGACCCTATCTCGTAAATTTCTGTCACGCCTAAGTACTTGCTCAAAGTGCGTAAATGCGGCACTAAATGACTGGATGCTTCGTTTATTCCGCCTTTTTCAAAACCAAACTCACCACTTGAAGTAATAATCAATAATGTCTTACCAAACAATATAGGAGCCAGAGGCTTATCGCCGCGCGCCAAATCAAAATCAAAGGTTTTGTTGATGCGTATGATTTGATCAAACCAAGCTTTTAACTGCGCAGGCATTCCGTAGTTATACATTGGTGATGAAATAACGATGAAATTAGCTTTTTCGACCTCAGCAATAAGCTCATCTGACTGCGCCAAAATCTGCTGTTGCTGAGAAGTTCTTTTCGATTCCGGGGTAAATACTGCGCCTATCCAATCTTGAGTAATAAACTGAGGCGGATTTGCGCCGACATCACGATAAATATACTCATCTATGTTAACTCCCTCTTTCAATCGTGAAATAAACTTTTTTGCCAGCTTTTTAGAAATGGAGCCGCCGTGCTCTTGGTTTGCATTCGAAATGGCTCTAACACTAGAATCCACATGTAAAATAACATTCATTTTTGATACCTCTTCTTGTTAAATCTGACTGTTATTTTTCTGCTTCATAGGACTAATCACAAACGAGTAAAAAACACTTAAAGATGAGTAAAATTCATCTATTATTTATTTTTGCTGATTAAGGAGAAGAAATCATGCAAGTTTCTTTGCCCGCGCTCAAGGCGTTCGAATCAGCTGCCAGACTGGGGAGTTTTAAAGCAGCAGCCGCTGAATTATCCATTTCACCCACAGCTGTTTCTCATCACATTAATAAACTTGAGCAGCGATTAAGCGTTACCTTATTCATGCGTACAGCAAGAAAGGTGGCACTCACTGAACTTGGTAAAGAACTGGCAGCCGCTACTAGCCAAGGTTTTCAAACTATTGAAACGGCGATCGAAAAAATTGCTGTAAAAGATAAACAAATTAATGTCGCAACCACGTCGTCATTTGCCGCTTTGGTGCTCATTCCCGCTCTTCAAGAATTTTATACTCAATATCCTGAGAGCAACGTGAATATCACGAGCGGTGAGAGCATTGAAGCAAACAACTTCACCTTACCCATTCGACTCGGTGAAATTGACAAACAATCAAGCGCCGACGTAATCAAACTCGAACAATTTAATTTATTTTGCTCAGCTCACACTGCCGCACAATTTAATCAGACAGAGCAAATGACTATTTACACCACCGATTGGAAAAATAGCAGCTTACCAAGCGTGCCATTGCAAGCATGGCTGCAACTCAACGGCTTACAAAATAAGCAAATTAAAGTTAGACGTTTTGATCAAGAGTTATTTGGTATTCAACAATCTTTGCTAGAAAACGCCTATGTATTCTGTTCGAGAACGCTTACTCAAGGCTATGTAAAAGCAGGCGTGTTAATCGAGTTGAACACCCAAGCCATCAATTCTCAGCTCTGTTACTACATAGCAAATAAAGAAAAACACTTTTCTCGACATAACTTTATGTTTATAGAATGGTTAGACAAGTTACTTACAGAGAGGTAAATCCCCAGCAATCAAGACAAAGCTCGGTAGATGCGGTGAGGTACGAACCGCATCCTAGTGTGCCCAGCATGGGCTAAAACTTGTTATCTGAAAGGAGATAACCGGAGAGAGTAACGACAACCGTAGCGAAACTGCAAGGGGGAAGCCGTGAGGCCTGCCTGAAAGAAGCGGATAGCAAAAGCACGACCGTAGGAACACGAATAAGCAGTGAGGCCGGGTGTGGGCGATGAGTGTGCTAGGGAACACGAAATCCAACCGTTACCGAAAGACGCATCAGGTAGAGCTTGGCGGCACGGGCAGAAAGTTTTAGCGCCTTACCCGGGGAGATCTCCCGAATGAGAGTTAGGGAGAAGTCAGCAGAGGCCATATTAGCGAAGAAGGCTTGGAAATAGGCCGGAGCGAAGGGCCGAAGGAATCGAGATACGACGAAAGGACTTCTGTGAAAACACGTGAAGTTACTTGAAACCGGACGGAGTAGCCGCGAGCGGCAAACTACCTGACGGCCACGTTAAGCTGGGCTTGGTGGATTCCTAACATGGGCGAAAC
Source organism: Methylotuvimicrobium sp. KM1 (assembly GCF_044788715.1). Classification (NCBI taxonomy): domain Bacteria; kingdom Pseudomonadati; phylum Pseudomonadota; class Gammaproteobacteria; order Methylococcales; family Methylococcaceae; genus Methylotuvimicrobium; species Methylotuvimicrobium sp. KM1. The sequence goes on from NZ_CP173170.1 coordinate 363,994, forward strand.
TGGAGGTAGCGAGTGTAGTAACAGGGCGTTGACCACGTAAGATGTATAGACAAGGAGCAAAACCTTGAGCGGTGAAGGCCGTTGATTCCAACCGCCGGATGCGGAAAACTGCATGTCCGGTGGTGTGGCAGAGGTGATGGGCGCAATCCCGTCACCCCGAGCCGATCCGCTGTCTGGCGTTGTTACTCATTAAGTTCATCATGGGGAGCGCCTCCGATAGTTTTTGATTATAAATTGGCTGTTAAAACCAAGACGATGATATAGAGAAATTCCCGCTTGCGAAGCCTGTAACACCGCATTTTTTCCGCCCCACTGAATGCAAATCCCTAAGATTTCATGCATTAATCGCGAAGCAAGTCCCTTGCCTTGGAACGCTTTTCTAACGCCAACTTGATGTATTCCAATGGTATGGTCAGTTTTATATAGCAGTGCAGCCGCCACCGCTTGATCATCTATATCGCCCAACATTATCCGTATATCCTTATCGCCGATTAAGGGCTCCAGCACTAATGCTTCGATGTCATAATCAAAGGCATCTTCACAAACGTCAATCGTAAGCGTCCAACGCCACCATCTAAAAATCCCTCGCAGCCACTGTTATCCTCAGGATTTTTCCACGAGGAGAGCACATGGCATTATCGGACAAACAGAAACATCACATCGAAGCCTGGCAAGCCAGCGGATTGACGAAATCAGCGTATTGCCGTCAGACGGGTTTGAACGTCAAAACCTTTGGCCGCTGGTGCCGATTGGCTCGGCAAGCGGTTGACGCCGATGCGCCGACATTGATACCGGTCCGGCTGCAACCGGAGCCGGCGGTCTCGGGTTCGTTGTCGTTACGTTGGCCGCAAGGCCACGTTTTAGAGCTGCCGGTCAGTGTATCGCCGCATTGGCTCGGGGAGTTGCTGCAATGTCTGGTTTGATTGAGAGTCCGGCGCAAATCTGGCTGGCGGTCGAGCCGGTCGATATGAGGCGGGGCATCGATGGCTTGTCGGCGATTGTCCAACAGCGCTTAGGACATGCGCCATGCGCCGGGGCAGCGTTTATTTTTCGCAATCGCGCCGGTAATCGTTTGAAAGTGTTGCTGTGGGACGGCAATGGCGTTTGGTTGTGTCAACGCCGTCTGCATCGAGGCTCGTTTACCTGGCCCAAGGCCTCCGAAACCGTATTTGCCCTGAGTCAGGCGCAGTGGCAATGGTTGATTGCCGGGGTCGATTGGCAGCGCTTATCGGCGTCATCGTCAGCCGATTGGCAAGTCTAAAAGGCCTGAAAAAAACACGTAAAAATTCGTAGAAACCCAGTTGAATCAAGTGCTTCAGAGGGCTTGATAGGGTATAATAAGCCCCATGAATCCACTGGCCGAACTCGATCAATTGAACCTGGAGCCCGCCGCGAAAAACCATGTCGCGGCGTTGCTGCAGGCGCTTCTTGATCAAGCTGCTCAGGACGCCAAAACCATTGAGGCTAAAGAAGCTGACATCCAGGCTAAAGACCTCAAAATCGGCGCCCTGACCTACGAATTGGCCTACTACAAGCGTATCCGCTTCAGCACCAAGAGCGAAGCGCTGGCACCACTGCAACGCGACGTGTTCGAGGAAACTCTCGATGCCGACATTGCCGCTATCGAAGCCGAGGTCGAGCAGCTTCAAGACGGCCCGGCGTGTGATACTGTGGTTCGCCCCAAACGTCCGCGCGCCGGCCGCCAGCCCTTACCGGATCATTTGCCCCGCATCGAGCACCGTCACGACCCCGAATCCTGCACTTGCGGTCAGTGCGGCAAGGACTTGGTCAAGATCGGCGAAGACGTCACCGAACAACTGGACGTCGAGCCGGCTAAATTCTTTGTCCATCGTCATATCCGCCCGCAATATGCCTGCCGAGCCTGTGAAACCGTCACGGCGGCGCCGATTCCTCCAGCCGTGATCGACGGCGGTATGGCGGCAGTCGGCTTGCTGACCTGGGTGCTGATCGGCAAATTCCTCGATCACTTGCCGTTGTACCGATTGGAACAGATCGCCGCCCGTAGCGGTGTGATCTTGTCCCGCTCGACACTGGCCGATTGGGTCGGACGCCTCGGCGTCGCCCTGGAGCCCTTGGCCGATCGTTTAACCTGGCACTTATTGCATCGCGATAGCTTGCATGCCGACGAAACCCCGGTTTCGCAACTGGATCCCGGCAACGGCAAAACCAAGAAAGCCTATTTATGGGCTTATCGCAGCAACGATTTGCAACCCGGCCCCAAGATCCTCGTCTTCGACTACCAAGCCGGCCGGAGTGGCCGGCATGCGCAGCAATTTCTACAAGGCTGGCACGGTCACCTGCTGGTCGATGACTACAGTGGCTACAAAGCCCTGTTTGCGACGGCGCGTGCGCATCCCGAATCATCTTGCCTACTCGAACCGTGTGTCGAATTGGCGTGCTGGGCGCATGTGCGCCGAAAATTCTTCGATCTGTATCAGGCCAATCAGAGCCCGATCGCGCAGGAGGCGTTAAATCGTATCGCGGTCTTATATGTGGTAGAAGCCGACGCGCGGGAACTGACATCCCGAGAGCGCCAAACCCTTCGGGCCGAAAAAAGCCTGCCGGCACTCACGGACTTACACGACTGGCTGCACCAAACCCGGTTGCGCACCGCACCGAATACCGCGACCGCCAAAGCCATCGATCACGCGTTAAAACGCTGGCCAGCCCTGACACGATATGCCGAAACTGGCGATTTACCCATAGACAACAACCCGGTAGAAAACGCCATCCGGCCCATTGCCCTGGGCAAAAAAAACTGGCTGTTCGCCGGATCCGAGCGTGCCGGTCAACGGGCCGCCGTCATCCAAACCCTGCTCGGCACTGCCAAACTCAATGGCCTCGATCCCGCCGCTTGGTTAAATGAAACCCTGGAAAAACTCCCTACCTGGCCCAATAGCCGGATCGACGAGCTGTTGCCTTTCGACCATCTGGATTAAATCATGCTCAGTTGAGTACGAATAGGTGGCTCGGCTGGACGCTTACCGTCAATCCATAGTGCCAGCTCTTCGTATGAGGTTACGATCCGTATTGGAAATTCAAGGTTTACCGAAGGTGCGATGGTCGTTTCATCTGGCAACTCTAGGTACATCGCGGTTTGCTCGAAATGGCAAGTCCATTTTTGCGCGATTAATTCCTTTTGGAGAAAATCATGCTCTGCCTGAAAAGGCAGTAGATTAGTAGGCCTACTGCTCACTAAGGGCCATATCGGAATAATCGCCGCTTGTGGGATTCCGGTAAGAAGAGCCTCGTAATTGATCGGTTGCAAAGGATTATCTCTTTGATCATCAACGAACGGTGGACTCTCGTACCAGCAACGATAAGGCCACCTGGGATTGATCAACATGGTTGGCCCAGTTTGGTCTTTAATGACATCAAAGCCGTATTTTTTCCACAATCCAGTGAGGTTATTAAGATTTGCTTGGTCAATGTGCATGGGGTGAATCCCAATTAATCAGATATACGCCTATGATAAGAGCAGCCATACCAACCACTTTAAGTGTATTTATTGGATTTTCGGCTAAACCAAACCACTGGTAATGCCCTGCGATCATGGCAATCAGGATTTGCCCCGACGATGCAAATGATGTCATGGAGCCGGCACCCATCTTCGGGATCAAATAATAAAACGTAGCCACACTGAACGCGCTGAATACCGACCCGGTAAACCACAAATAAATAGGCACCGCTCTAATCTGTGCAATCTGCGGATAGTGTTTGGTCGATGCTGCCACCGCTATCGCAGTCAACAAAAAGCTAAACAAAAATGCGATGCCCGATGCCAACAGCGGACTATTCAGCAATACGCCAAGCCGGGCATTCATCGTCGCTTGACAGGCAATGGCCACGCCGGCAAGCATGGCGAGAAAAGATAGCTGGCCCACATCAGACCTCCAGTACTAATGCGTCATAATCAAAACGCACCTTCGGTCTGCACGCTTGTTGATCGTCGGGATGGCGACGCCCAATCGGACAAATCACTGAGGAGGTCAAACCTTTTTCAGCTAGTCGCAACACACTGTCGTATCCATTTTGGTCAAAGCCACTCATCGGGCAGCAATCAATCTTCATCAGTGCAGCGCAAGTCAAAAAGTTGCCGAGCGCAATATAGGCTTGTTGATGAGCCCATTGCTGGCGTTGCTCATTTGTCATCCAGGCCAATGCCGACTTCATATGCGCGGAAAAGCCGGAAAGCTCGCTAGCCGATTGCTTGGTCATTTGCGCATATTTGTCGATATAGCGATCAACTGTGTTGTCGCCAAGTTCCGAATGGGCGGCAAATACGATGAGATGCGAACTCTCGGCAATTTTGTCCTGCCCGTATGAATAGGGTAATAACTGCTGACGCACATCTGCCGACTCCACCACAATCAAAGCATAAGGTTGCAAGCCGTATGCAGACGGACTAAGCCGCGTCATGTTAAGAAGGTCTTTCAGCTGCGAGGCGGGGATTTTGTCATTGGTGAATTTCTTTACCGCATAACGCCAATTCAATGCTTCTACTGGATTCATTTTCTTCTGCTCCTATTACGATTGATTAAACAAAAGCTTTCGATTAGAGGTTGAGTAGAAGAATACAAATAAAAATTTATTGATTCATTTACATAGGTTGATGAGTTATAACTTTTTTCGAATTCGGCTGAGTTGGGTCGGCGTTACGCCAAGGTGTGAAGCGACATGGTATTGAGGGAGGCGGTCAACGAGATTGGGATACTCTTCAATAAAACGTAAGTAACGCGTAGTCGCGTCTTCCTGGACGATTTCAATTTCACGCGCGTCTTTGGCGAGCAGCCAGTTTTTTTCCAGATAACGAATTTGAAATAATTTCAAATCTTCATTTTCCAGCAACAACTGTCGATAGCAGGCAAAATCGATCTCGATGATTAAGGACTCTTCCAAGGCCTCGAATGTCAGCAAAGAAGGGCTCGAGGTCAGTAATGCCGTCATCGCTCCCGGAAATGTGCCTTCGGCAAAAAAGATTTTATTGTATTCATTGCCATTTTCATCGCAGACAAAACACCTGATCAAGCCCTTATAAACATAGGCATAAGAACGCGGAATTTCACCGGCCCGGTAAAGCATTGTTTTCTTCTGCAACAATCTGAAAGCCGTCATTCCTTGGAAGGCTTGCCAAGTTTCATCGCTGATAGGCGAATACGAAACCAAAGACTGCTTCAACGCGATAAAAGCTTTATGTTCGTCATACACCAAAATGATTCCTACATGCCTATCTTGGATTGGAAATGAGGTTGCTGGCTTCCTTATCCTTGGCCCATCGCAACCGCGGACGGAGTTAGCCTGCCGACAATCGCAGGCGCTTTGTGTATAAGATTATCATTAAGCAGTGCTTCAACCATGAATAAAGCGAAATCGATACGGTGTGTTAGGTTACTTTTAAGAATAGCATCACCGACATGCTCACTCCAGCAAGGCAAGCCTTGACTCGCCCCTTCCGTAAGATCGCTTCCACGAACAACCGTCCATTTTTTATTGCTGGCGAAAATTCGGCGGCAGGCTTCCACCTGGTCGCTGATATCGGCAAATCGTAGCGCTTTAACTATCCAGCTAAAAATCTTGACTAATACTTTCAGTTTCCATGAATAAACGTCTTTTCCATCCATAGAAATATGCCAGCCGCAAGAAAACACTAATCGCGCATCCCGAGGAGAAAAATCCAGTACTGCTTGCGCCGTGCCCGTTGAATAATGATTCACTCCCCAGGGTACTAAAACGGTCAACACGCCATCACATCCATCCACCGCCCTTTGAATAACTGACCGATCATTTGATAACCCTGGAATGATGGAAATACGCTCTTTAAATTCGTCTAACTTGTGGACACTACTTTCACGGCAAACGCCAACGACCTGATAACCTTTATCCAAAGCCAGCCGAACCATATACCTCCCTAACTTTCCTGATGCACCGACAATACAAACCTTCTTTCTATTCATCCTATTAGCTTCTTGGGAATGCAAAATCATCGTGGTTGTTTTCCTGTTCCGATTTTTCAAATCTGATGTTTGAGTAGCAACATTATTCTTGCCGAAGTTCACAAAGAAACTTTCTTATTTCATTCGGCGACTTCAAATGATGAACTTGTTTTGATTCTATAGATTCAGCGACCAGTTTCCGATAAGCCGGCGTTAGTTTTTTATGGCATAGCCAAAGCACTCGGTAACTATTTAATGTCCCTTTGAAAATCGGGCTGTTTTCAGGCCAGCCTTCGGGGTTTACAAATAAGCCTTTTAGTAATCTCTTTGTCACCCACATACCGTGGGTTAGTAAAGGCAGATCAATATAAATTAGCGTATCCGCAACTGAAAAACGCTCCCAGGCTGATGAAACACTGCCAAAACCATCAATAATCCACTTATCTTGGCTTATTAGCCTGGCATGTAGTTTCAGATACTCGTCATGTGAAATTTCTTTACCGCCTTCCCGATACTTTACTTTGTCTAATGAGTATAGCGGAAGGTTAGAAGCTTCAGCCAATTGCTTCGCCAGCGTGGATTTTCCACCCCCGGCATTACCGAATATTGCTACTTTTTTCATAGTGCCTCCTATGGTCTTATCTAAAACCCAAGAAGCTAGAAATAAAAACCCGCCTCTTGGGCGGGTTTTCAATACTATCTACGCAACAAAACCCACCATACCTATGGAATGATGGAAATAATTCGAAAAAATTGCTGCGAAAATTCTGTATTCATCTGTTTATATCATGGCTAATTAATAAAGGAATGTAAACTCAATGCCAATTGCAAAACAGTTTACATTGCGTTGATTATCATGGCAATAACGGGTATGTGACCACCTGTGTCCTGCTCAATTATGCTCACCGCCCACTAGCGGTATATCCGCCATTTGAAAGTCCATAGCCCCGGCTGACTTAGCCTTTTCTCTGTCTTTGTTCTGGAGCCCAAAGGCGATACCGATAAAATATAGTTCCAGAGACCTCCACCTGATCCTCGGCTTGAAACCCTAACCGAAGCATTCCATCAGCGCGAACTCTGCTGGGAGGAAGAAGAGCTGTAACAGACTCAAACCCCATTTCCTTGAAGGCTACCTCGATAATTTTCCGGTAGATGGCTCTTCCGCATCCCCAAAATTCAGGTGACAAAACTAATGCTAGATCAACATCGCCCATTTCAAGCTGAAACCCACCCCAACCTGCGAACACTCCGTTGATCAAAAATCCCCAAGGTCCATAGCCGTTGACTTCCCACTGAGTTTCTTTGCTCTCCACCCATCTCGCACACTCGAATTCGTCGAAATTTCCATCTGCGAGAGGCAAATGGCGCAAAACCCTAGGATCGTTGTGTAACACTATGATGTCCGTCAACTCAATTTCGCTCAAACGAACCAAGTTCAAGCCCATTGTCGTTCGTTCTATACCTAATTCCATACAACGTAAGGAAGCTTCAGTTTCACGTTTACCCATCGCAGCTTGTGTCAACCTCATCCTTTCAACGTTTAATCGACAGCGAATAAAGCCGTTCTGCGGTTCGATTTGGAAAGATGAATCCCGATCCCAATACGGCTAAGCCCAAACCTAAATGCAACCAATGGTCAGTGTCGTTGAGATGGATAATGCCCAACATCAAATTACCGACAATAAATGCGCAGCCTAAACCGATGTGTATGGTGTTGGTTTGGAAAAAACCGATGGCCGATATGATGGGATTCGAAATAAAACCCAGGATACCGATCAAAATAAATACCACGCCATAAATTAAACAGATATTTCGTGCGTTCATGGCTTTCTCTCCACCTATATATTTCGATGAGAATGGCTTCCCTGCCCAAAAATTCCGTGCCCGGTTAAATAAAGATCACTACCGGCCAGTTCCTGCCTGGCCTTTCCCGGCCGCAGCTCGCAATACCGGATAAAACTGGGTAAAAACCTGATCTTTGGCTGCATGCTTTTGGTGGCAAGCTTGGCAGTTTTCCCCTGGCTGCGCCTTAGCGGAACTATGCAGCAAAGGACTGTCTTCAATCGTGAAGCGAAAGAACCCCCAGTTCCCGGGTGCTTTCGGGAATTGCCGCCCGCTTTTCACCATTGCTTCCAGACCAATATATTCGCCTTGAAAATAACCATTTCCGCTGGGTGCTTGCTTGCTGCCGACGCTTACCAGTTCTTTAACGATAATCGTGCCGTCCGGAAATTCGCCGAGCTTCTTCCAGTGCGCCCAACTAGCCGGATCGATGTAGACATTATGAAACTCCGGGAACGCCGCTTTGCCATCGTTCATATCGTTTGGAGTGAGCGGCGTGCCTATGAAGATCCATTCCCGATAACCGGTCGGCCTGATCAATTGGCCGGATTGATCAAATCGCGCATAGTTTTGGGATGCCTGCATACCATCGTCAGCAAACGAAGGTGCCGATATCGTGATGCTTGAAAAACAGATCAAGGCGATTAGTTTTTGTTTGGTGATAATGTTGTGAGATGCCATGACACTTCTCCTTCTATTGAATTTTCTGAAATACGGCTGCTTGTCAGCGCACCACTAGACCGGTAAACCCAGCCGGTAGCTGATCGATGCTTTGCAGCTTTTGTAATTTGCCTTTAGCTAACACTTGGTAAACGCCGATGGTATTGCTGCCTCCGTTCAGGATGTATACGTTCCTTCCATCATCGGAAATAGCCATATCTCTAGGACCGTCTTCCTGCGCCGCCATCGTTTCCAGCAGCGTTAAATTCCCGGCTGGGTCTATCGCGAATGACGATATGCTGTCGGCAGGTGTATTGGCGGTAAACGCGATACGCCCATTAGGCGTCGTCGTCAGCCAACACGCAGCCGTTTGGCCAACTGCAACCGCACCGTCTAACAGGCGGACAGTCCCATCTTCCATGATTTCATAGGACGATACCGTCGAAGCGTTCGCACTGCCGCCGGCGGCTTCGGCAACGAAAAACTGGTCGCGTTTGCCGAAGGAAAATCCGAAAGGCGTGACGCCTGCCGAATCTAAGATATGGCGAGTAACCGGCAAACCGTTATCGTCCAAAGCAAAGGTCGTGATCTTATTGGTGGCTTTTTCGGTAATCACGAGCGCATTACCTTCATGACTAAAGCTGATTTGCGCAGGCGCTGAGCCGGGGGGACTTAAGGCACGATAGGATTCCGGCAAAGAGTGCAATTGACCGCTACGCTGATCGAATTGGAAACCAAAAATGGAATCGTCCCCGGCATTCACCACATACACCAAGTTGTGGTCGACAGTTACGCTTACCGGTTCATCGCCGGTAACCTGTGCTTTGTCTAGTAACTCCAGTCCGGACGTTGAAACCCTGAAAACGGAAACCTCATCGCTTCCAGCATTGACCGCGAATAGATAACGTTCGTTCTTGCTCAAGGCCAACGCGCCCTGATTTCCCAATCCTCCGCCTGTTCCCGTTCCCCCGGTATCGAATTGTCCGGCCGCATGCAGATATCCGTTGTTATCGAGGTCGAAAGCCAACACGGCGTTATGGTTTGCGTCGTTGGATAAGGTATACACGGTTTCTTTCGCCTTGTTTTTTGCCTGACAAACGCCAGATGCCAATGCAGAAACTAAGACTCCCAAAACCATCAGTCTTGCTCGATTTTTCATGACCAAACTCCATCAGTTGGTAAACAACACTAGTGTGCAAGGGGAACTAACCACTTACACCGCACAAAGTAAACAGATTTGTTTACTTGGGTTCGAATGTATACCGATCTGTTTACCATGTCAACTATTTTGTAAACAAATCTGTTTACTTATACCAGCTTGTTGTTATGCTATTTAGACATTAATAATGGGATTTTATGACTATGGATAAGCGGGAAATTATTGTTGAAGCGGCATACAAACTGTTTAAATCAAACGGGTTCTTCGCGACCGGCGTGGACTTGATCATGCGGGAAGCCGGGGTGTCCAAACGAACCATGTACAAATACTTTCCGACTAAAAACGAACTCATCGTGGCGGTACTGGCTTATTACCGAACCAGTTACCAAAGGCATATCGACGATTTGCTAAGCGATGAAACGCAAAGCCCACGAGAAAAAATTAAAGTGATTTTCGACGATGCGGCCGCCTGGTTTGGTGACATCAACTTTCACGGTTGCCTTGCCGTCAATGCGATGAGCGAGTTTGCGGGTAAAGATAAAGCGGTAGAAGAGGCTTGTTTGCAATTTAAGCAATGGGAACGCAGTGTTATAGAGCAATTGTGTATCTCGCTCGGCGCCCGCCAGCCAAGGATTTTGGCTTATAAATTGTTTGTGCTGCTGGAGGGGATGTCGTCCATTGCATTGATCGATAAATCTAAAGCGTTCGTAAACATTACGCCAGTTGCCGAGCAACTGATCGATGCTCATACGGCAGCCTCCTGTGCCAATATGACCTGAGACACCGACCCCTCGGAAATTAGAGTATAAAGGTAGGCCAGAATCATGAGCAAATCAAAAGCAGAGACCATGGAATCACCACAATTAACTGCGCCGGAGGTCGCGTTGGAAGACGCCCGTAGGGCGGCTGGAAACGCGACCTCCGGCGCGCGGCCCGATCCGGAGGTGGTTGCCACCGCCCAGCGCCGACAATTTACCAGCAGCGACAAGCGCCGCATCCTGGATGCCGCTGATTGCTGTACTCAGCCGGGTGAGATTGGCGCCCTATTACGCAAAGAAGGGATTTACTCATCCCAATTAGCCACTTGGCGCAAACAGCGTGCTGCCGATCAGCGTGCCGCGCTGGCGCCGCAAAAGCGCGGGCGCAAGACCGAGCCGGCTCAGGCCGAGGACCGTCGTGTGCGCCAACTTACCCAGGATAATGAGCGCCTGCGTCGTAGACTCGCTCAGGCCAATGCCATTATTGATGTCCAAAAAAAACTTTGCGTCTTGTTCGGACTGCCGACGGACGAGACGCCGAGCGAGTCCAGCTGATGCAAGCCCTTAACCAGTTGGCCCCGGAGGTCGGCCTGGCTCCGGCTTGTGCAGCCCTGAATTTGAACCGCAGTTCGGTCTATCGCGAGGATGCCCGTCGGCGCCACCTGGCGCCTGTGTCGGTAACGCGGGTGCCCCGTCCGTCCGCCCCGCTGGCTTTCTCGACTAATGAGCGGCAGCAACTCCTGGAGGTGCTTAACAGCGAACGCTTCGCCGACTGCTCACCGTATTTTGTTTATGCTACTCTGCTGGACGAGGGGCGCTACATCGGCTCGGTGCGCACCTTGTATCGTGCTCTGGAAGCGGACGGCCAGTCAGCGGAGCGTAGGCGCCAACGGACGCACCCGATCTACACCAAGCCGGAACTCTTGGCCACCTCGCCTAACCAGGTCTGGAGCTGGGATATCACGAAACTCAAAGGCCCGGCTAAATGGACCTGTTTCCACTTGTATGTGATCCTGGATATTTTTAGCCGCTATGTCGTTGGCTGGATGGTCGCCCCGCGGGAAACCGCCGAACTGGCCGAGCAACTGATCGCCGAGACGGTGGCCAAGCACAACATCCCGCCGAATACACTGACGCTGCATGCCGATCGCGGTTCCAGCATGCGCAGCAAGCCCGTGGCTGCCTTACTGGTCGATCTGGATGTCGCCAAGACCCATAGCCGGCCTTATGTCTCGGATGACAATCCCTATTCCGAGGCCCAGTTCAAAACCCTGAAATATCGGCCTGATTTCCCCGTCCGCTTCGGATGCCTTGAGGATGCCCGCAGCCATTGCCAACGCTTCTTCCCGTGGTACAACCAGTCCCATTGCCACTCGGGCATCGGTTACATGACCCCGGCCACCGTCCATTTCGACCAAGCGGCTACGGTATACCAAGCACGCGCAAAAACCCTGGAGATTGCCTTCCTCGCCAATCCAAAGCGATTCAAAGGAAAGTGCCCTTTGCCGCCCAGCTTGCCTAACGCCGTTTGGATTAATCCGCCTATAAACACAAAGGAGAACCTCGACCCATAAATACACAACAATTAGACACTAAATAAATCAACTTGGTGTCTCAAAGTCATTGACACATTCCGCAGAGGCTTAACTTTCTAAAATACTTGGCAACATGGCCTGATGTCAGTTGTAACTAGACCAAGAGTGTTTTCCTGTCCGAACGAATAAGGTGTTGCAATCATACATGGTAATAGTATTCTAAAGGTCGGGTAATGGTTCCGTACCCGACACTCAAAACGAGGATTCATTAGTCGGCTTAGGGTCGGTTGGACACAGTGACGAACGGCCGCTTTCAGGTATTGAAATTCAATGACAGCTTTCCGGCGATGAATCTGAAGAGCGGACGGTCGCCAGGCGACCCTTTCCGGTCCGTCACGTTTCTCCAAAGCGGCCAGTCGGACAAAACTAGATTCTGGAAACTAGCGGACTACAAAGCAGTCGTTGGCGACCTCACCCAATCGGCCAAAAGCGGACGCAAGCTTAGCCGGGTCAATGGCAGCTAACGGATAGTCGCGACGTTTTATCGTAGCCGCGATTGGCGTCTGCGGAATCGCGGAAATAAGTCGACTCCAACCAAATTTCAAGCAAAATATTAATGCTTCTAGCACCCTTTTTGAAGGTCAATTACCTGCCAAAAAGACTGTAATTCTCTGGCCGCGCGTTGTCTGCCGATGATCGTAAATTCGCAAAATCACCAATATCGGCTTGGAGAACCAAGGTAGTGGCGGCGGTGATCATAGCGAATGTGCTCCGATCTCAAATCCCAATTGGCCTGAAATGAAATATGCTCGCACTACTTTATACACACTATCGGGCATCACTCGCGATATTTGTTCGGCTTTTGATTTATGCAGCAAGACCCAGACTGTCCTTAATAACTGTTTTAAACAGCCATTCTTCAACAATCTGATGGTGATGGCGGTTGCGCAATTTGCAGCAATTTAACCATTTCACTATCAGTGTCGGCACCTGAAACAATTGGTCTTACATGGCCAAAGTATTTTCTTTGGCGACTATTGTCGACATATCCTACAGCAGCTGCTATTTCAAAAAATCTTGCCTGGCATATTCGGCTGCCAACCACAAGCTCTACAGGGCTATTACCATGATTGAACAACTCTAAGGGAACACACCCTCTAAAGCCTGGCTGCACCATTGTATTGAGAGGGATTCCCAGTCGGGTGTAGCTACTTCTCGAAAGAATGTCAGCATATACATTTTGTGGCAAGGAAACATACTCCAAGGTTGTACATAAAACGACTTGATGAGGGTAAAGAACAAATTTTTCCCCCAAATCCCTGCGAGTTTCTTGGAAATATGATCCTATCGCCCGATGTTGGCTTTCAGGAGCTGTACTTGTTCCTATATATGGTTTTCTGGTAAGAATTGAAACTAAGAAATCATAACCAAGCCGTAAATCGACTGTCACAGACCCAATCTGCGAATCTTCTAGTAGAGGATCGATAAATAAGCTGTTGCGCTCGGTAGAAGCAAGCATCTGCTGAATCCGTTCTTTGTCCAAGAGATTCATAGCGTCTTCCATTTTTCCATAACCATACGATTTCTAATAGACTTTTCTACAAGATCGTTTATCGCTCGTTCGGTATTGCTTTCACCGGCTTCAATCCAAGGAGTTATAGGATTCGCCTTGACATATTTGAGGTAGCTAGCACCTGCTTCAAAAATACCATGAAGCTCAGCCTCATTTTGAATGGCATAAGGGCGAGCATTAGTAAAAGAATCGAAAACATCTGGCACTGAAAAAGCTATTTCAAGTTTTTGCAAGCCCAAGCTTGAAAGTGATAATTGAAACAGATCGATAATTTCAGATTGCGATCCCGAAAGAAATGTATCAATCAGACAAAGCCGGTCTTCAGTGGCAGGGTGTGTTTGACATACTTGATTGTTTGCAGCGAACTCAGCTAAAAAATCTCGATATGCGTTTCCGGCATAGCTTGCTGCAAAAAGATCAGCAAAATATTCTTGTCTGTGGCTCGTTACTATGAAGTTTGTTAGGTCAGGCGACAAAACGCTGAAATCAATCTTTGGCAAGGGCAACTTGTCACTATGCACCAATAGCAATGACTGATTAACGATACCTTGATGCCTATCTAAAAAGTGACCCAACTCATGATAGAGAGCCACGCTCAGTAACGGCCTATGCTGATAGAGCTTTGGAAAAGCAATTTGAACCAATTCACTCTCAAATTCAACACCGGAATACGCTTTTGCAAGAATGTAAAAATCTTGCAACACTCCCTGAAAGTAAAAACTGTAAGCTTTATCTTGGGTAAGGGCCGTGGTTATAAGTGCTTTTTTATGCGCCCAGTTTTCAAGTGCAACCTTTAGGCAATGCGCAATTTCATATGGTATTTTTTTTGAGGTACTGCCTGATAAAAATTTAGAAGCAGTCCAAATTTGATCAGTCATAAAATCCGCAACATTTGGCGGAATTTTGGAGAAATTGGATGTGATATTTTCCGTTACTGCCGTTATCTGCTTCAGATAAACATTTAACTCGTGGCTAAAATATGGCGTTTCGGCAATTCTGGCCAATTGATTGGCCAGCAACTGAAGATTTGTTTTAGTAAGCAGAAGAGGGCCTCATTCGCTCAAGAACTTTACTAGCGATCACAGCGTTAATGCTTTCAAATGTCGTAATTTCATCGACCGAAGCGGAAAGCTCTGAATTAGAAGACATTTCAAGAGCCAATGCTATAGCTTCAGGATTGATATGTGTAGAGACATGCTTCGGATCAGCAAGCAAAGCTTTGGCTTCAGCAATAACCATAGCAAGGTGGGCTTTTAAATCTTCCGGCACTTCCTGCGTCGGACTAGCGGCCAATGACAAAATCAGCCGAACGAGACCTAGCGACGTATCTCTGTGGGGGGCTGCTGCAATCATTGGCGTTCTCCTATTTTATGTTTTTCTATTTTTCAACTATTCAGCGCTCGACCTTTGTCTAAATAGATTTGCTTTGCAGATGTGACAGGATCAGCTCGTTATCATTCGCGCTAACTACCTTAAACCGTTCTGAAGCACAATTCCTACAGCCACAGAAATTTTTTCTAAGTATGGCACTGAATGAAGTTCTAGTAAACTGGTTGTATTCAGGTTCTGAACCACAAGACAGCAAAACAGCAATTTGGTTACGATTGTATCGTTGTGAACAACAATAAATGTTGTCAACCAACCTAATAATTTATCTTAAAAGTCGGACTATCTTCTGGCCGCATTTTGCGATGATCATAAATTCGTGTAGTGGAGATGTTGGCATGCCCCAACCATTCTTGCACCTTAGCAATATCTGCTTGGTGATCCAGCACGTAGGATGGGTAGAGGCGATAGCCGAAACCCATCTTTTTAAGCTGGCAATTGATGGGTATCGCGATGCTCCACCCATCCTACTGTCGGCTATCTTACCGATTTTTGTCATTCGTAAATCTTCGGTAATCGTCCCTTTTGGGTCGGTTGAACTCAGTGACGACTGGCCGCTTTCAGGTGTCGAAATTTCATTGACCGCTTTCCGGCGATGAATCTGAAAAGAAGACGGTCGCCTGGCGACCCAAACTTGACTCTCGCGCTTCTCCAAAGCGGCCAGTTAGGCAAATCCGGAATCTACAAACTGGATGACCAGAAAGCTGCCGTTGGCGACTTCAACCGAACGGCCAAAACCGGACTTTTGTGATTGATGCTGAAACCGTAAATTTCTGATCAAATGCCTTCATCCGCTGATCTATTCAATGCATAGTGGTCGATATCACTATTCGGCCATTTTGTATTTTCATCCGAATTGGATTGCTGATTGACTCTCTCCAGGGTATTGGCAATGTATTACCGGAGGAGGATACTTAGGATGACCCTTTTCCAAAATAGGCACAAATCATGACCACTACTAAAAAGCTCAAATGGCTTTTATCGCTAGTGCTAATTTTCGGTGGATTTACGATTTATAAGTTATTTGAGGGGCTGGTCCATAATCCTGCCTATCAAGAATATGAATGGATATTCAAAATCATTTCGGAATTTGGCCTGTTCGTATCCGTCGTCGTTTCGGTTGGTTACTTTCATCACTGGTTTATCGCTGCTGAAGAGCACAAGGAATCCGAAATAAATTTGCGTGAAACTCTTTCTACGTACGTCGATAGTATTTTGCTGAATTCCGTTAAAAGAGGATTTTCCGGTATCACCAATAAAGAATTCGATTTCAGCCAAATTATGCAAGGATTAAAACCGGGGGATTATGTATATTGGCTGATCACCTTCGACCCTCGCTTCAAAAACAAATCGCGGGAACTGGAGAATGGGATAAAAAATGGCGTGCATTTCAGGATGTTGATTTTAAAAGCCGATTGCCGCATCGGCGAATTGCGCGCAACGGAAACGACCGGCTTTAACCCGCACGAATTCAACGAATACTCCAAATTATTCAAAGTTACACTAGAAGATGTGATCAATCGTATAGGAAATAAGATAACAGGATCGTTAGGCGTTTTTGTTTACGACGGCCTGCCCTGCATTCCCCTGTTTATCATCATACGCAAAGAGTCCAGAAAAGTTGAAGTTTATAACAGCTATTATTTAACCGAGCCGGTTTCGAAAATGCCTTATCTGCATTGGGAAACGGGGCTTAATTTCAGCGAGCAGACTTCGTTCGAATCGGAGTGCTGGAATATGGCAGAGCTGTTTCTCGAGTATTTCAAGACACGCTGGGAGATGGAAAAAGAAAAACTTTATGGCACTACAGAAAAAGAAGTCGCCGAAAATAAAGATTTTATTTTTGCTCCAGCCTCCGCCAGAGAAAAATGTATTGAGCTTTTTATTGAATAAAAAAACCGTCCCAAATTTTAGCCAACTTAACTGGGACGGAACAAATCCGGCAATTATTCTGGGAAACGCATAGCAATAGATAAAATCATGTCTAAAGTGAACTCAGTACCCGCCGAATGTCTCTTTTGGGTCGCCAAGCGACCGTCTTCTCTTCAGATTCATCGCCGGAAAGCGGTCAATGAAATTCCGATTCCCGAAAGCTGCCAGTCGTCACTGATTGCAACCGACCCAAAAGCGACGATCGCCTTTTTCAAAGCTTGTGTCTGCTGTAATTCGTTTAACCGACATTCGAAGATGAAGAGGTTAGAACGGTGAGTGATATTGATCACAACTATACATAGTTAGGTTCTATGTATGGAGGGCGGTAAAAATATATAACCCGAAAGCCGACATTGGAAGATCAACAGTACAATATACCGTCAAAACCGCACAACTGATGCAATCCCTATTAACACAATGGGCAACATAAGGCATCGTTGCAACCCTGCTTGATGATGCCACATCACGTTGATTTATCTGGTGGCCTGCCTCCACCGCAGGATGACGAGCAAATCATTCAACACCGGATTATTCGCGAATTCTCGTGACAATTAACATTGCTAATAAGGCAAACGCGCCCGAGCAAAGAAATGCCAAGTGGTAATTGCTAAATACGCTGTGCAGATAACCGGCAAAATAGGCGGCTGCGGCTGCGCCGATTTGATGCGCACAGCAAATCCAGCCAAACACCACGCCCACGTTACGCCTGCCGAACAAATCAGCGGTTAAAGTCGAAGTGACAGGCACTGTGGAAAGCCAGTTCAAACCGTAGATCACTGAAAACAGCATCAGCTGTTCGGTAGACGCGACATAAGGCAAGCCGATCAATGACAAGCCGCGTAACGCATAATAAAAGGCCAGCAGTTTGCGATGGTTGAAACGGTCACATAGCCAGCCGGAGAAAAGCGTTCCAACAATGTCGGTCGCTCCCATTAACCCAAGCGACATCGCCATCGTCATTTCGGTAAAGCCGTGCTCGATACCATGCGGTATCAGATGGGTTTGAAACAGACCCGACGTCGTAAAGCCACAGATCGCAAAGCTTATAGCAAGCAGCCAAAACTGGCCTCGAACGACGACATCACGCATGGCACTCACTTCATCCGACGAGTTGCTATGTTCTAAGGATTGAGCACCCAATGCACATAGGCCTTTTTGCTCCGGTTCATCCGTCAATAACCATGCCGCCAGCGGCAGCACAAGTATCGCCAACAGCCCAGCCAAAATCAGCAAAGCCGGCCGCCAGCCGAAATCGGTGTTGATCTGCATCACCAAGGGCGTAAAGATCAACTGTCCGGAAGAAAATGCGGCACCCAGGATGCCTAGCGCCAAGCCGCGTCTTTCCCGAAACCAGCGGTTTATCAATGCCGAACCGAGCACGATGGACGTACCGCCGGAACCTATCCCGGCGATCAAGCCCCATAAGCAATAGAACTGCCAGAGTTGGTCCATCAATGCACAAGCACCGGCGGCCAAGGCTAATAGCGCAATGCTGATGACGCAAACATGCTTCGGGCCGTAGAGATCCATCCATCGCCCCAGCCACGGCCCGGAAAACCCAAACACGAGTAAATTGACCGATACCGCGCCGCTGATCGCCGGCCGACTCCAACCGAATTCCTGTTCGAGTCCCAGCATCAAGATGCCAGGTAAGGCACGGAGCGCGGCGGCGACAAACAAACACAGGAATGTCACCGCCAACACGATCCAGGCATAATGTACACGGCGGGGTGCGCTACGCGTCATGGAAATACTCATGGTGAACTTATTCGGCGTCTTCGATTTTGTCCAGCAGTTCAATCAACCGGGTAACACCTTGCAGCAGGATGCCGCCGACGCCCAAGGCAAACCACACGCCGATCACAAAGCCCCAATGAATCGGTGCCGCGAAAAATTCCTCGCGAAACCAAAAGGTATGTCCCCACTCATTGAAACCGACGCTGACCAAAATCATGAACGGCCCGAACACTGCCAAGGTCAACGGTAGCGAAATGCCTTTGGCATACAAGGGCAAGCGGGTTCTGGCATATAGCCAGGCGCAGCCGCCCAGGATCACGTAGAGCGGGAAATTAAAGTAAAACTCGATGATGTGATTGGCTGTAAACGGCGTATCGCGGATTGCCACCTGGTGCCAGGAATTGTCCTGTTCGGCAAAATAACTGCCCGCCCAGTACACGGCAAAAGTGTAAATGCTGATCCACATCGTCAACGTGAAATAGCGGCGAATTTCTTCCTTGGGTTCCAGTTGATCCAAATTCCGGTCGCGCGATAGCCATAAGTAGCCCCAGAAGCCACTGGCAACGGCGGCGATGACGACCAGTTCGATATAAAACAGCCGCATCCAGTATTGCTCGAACGCAGGTTCGGTGGAATCCAGGCCATGCTCAATGGCAAAAGCGCCTTGATAGAGCCGTAAACTAACGTAAATTACGGTTAATAGAGCAAAGCCCTTTAAATATTTTGGGACATCGATCAAATACCAAGGCAGGGAGGAGGTGTTTTCTTGGGTTGAGATAATGTCTTCGCTAGTAGTAGCCATGTTCTGCTCCTGAATTAAATGAATTTGGGAATGACAGCGGCGGAAATGCTGGAGATATAACGTTTGCCCAGCATGTCGTCGTAAAGAAACAGCAAGCCACCCACACGGGAATCGGCATCGCGAATCAGACCATCTAATTTCTCCGACTCCCAGGCGGCATCGCGTACTTCAATAGTAACGGTGCGTTGTTCGCCGGGCGCTATGGGTGAAGCGTTATCCAGGCTCAAGCCGTTGTTGCTGACGTCATCCTTGCCGGGGATGTAACCGACATTGGACACATCGGCATTCATGAAATGCACGTTAGAGCTGGAAAATTCGCCAATCCGCACCGCACCTTGACTACGATTGTCGACCTTGACCTGGAACACCATGGCGCGCTGGGCAACGTTGTATTCTGCTTTTAGGGTGTCCACATTCACAGTCCCGGCATTGACTTGCGCCGGTAACGGCAAAACTTGATCCAATCCGGCTTGCAGCGGGATGGCATCCGGATAACGATTAGCCGTGACGGTGTTCAGCACCAACACCAAGACCGGTACGCCGACCAACACCCCCTTGGCAATCCACTTATCCAGCGGGGTAATCAGTTCGTGTTCCAAACCCGCATCCAGCATTCGGTAGCGGCTGATAAACAAAGGCCGGCGTACCCACCATAACAGCCAGGCGGCCGCCAACGCGCCCCAAAATAGGTGCCATAACACGCCATTGGCAAAGCCGAAGCTTTCCATATCGATCATTTCACCGCGTAAAGTTTTAATCGTATTGCTAAAATCATTAGGATTACCGCCGATTTCCAGCCAAGCACCGGGACCCATAACCTGTCCAGCGTCTTTCAGATTAAAAAACGGGTGGATGTGATAACGCCCCGGCAAACGGCCTTTCATGACCACCTTAAATTCGTAATCGCCGCCCAGCTGCAAGGCTACCGAGTTGGTCCAGGGTTTGCCGTTCAGATACCGCTCGGTGCGAATCAAAACCGGTCCGGGGGTGGAAATATTTAAAAATGCCGCTTCCGGCTTGGGTACACTGATCGGCCAATCCTCGGCGACATGAAACTTGCCGCTGACGCTGACTTCATCATTGACGTTGAATTTTTGTGTAGACCACTGCACGTCGTACCACTGAATGGTCCGCATCCTGATGAACGGCTCCAAGGCTTTCTCGCCGTGGGCCTGGGCGGACGGCATCGATAAACCGGACAATACAGTGAGAGCGATCAAGGCTAACAGCCCAGTTTTAAAATGAGTTTTCATGAGGGCTGCTCCTTAAATTTTGGTCAGGTAACGGGTACTGGCAAACCACTTGCCGATATGCCACCACAGCGGATACATCAGTGAACACAGCAGCGCCGAACAGAATGCAGACAGCGGCGTCGCATACTGACCATAGGTTCGTAAAGTGCCGCGCTCGATGATGCGCAGGTATTCCGGCATGCCGGTACGGATATATTGGAAACCGAACAAATCGGCAATCGTGAGCTGACTATTGGCTACTTCGACCGGTTGATGGAACATGCCGAAGATCGGCCAGTTGGTGGGGTAAAACAACAGCGCAAAGGCCGATCCACCAAAGATGGAAGTGATGGTCAAACTATTGGTTAACATCAACAGCGCGTCGAGCACTAATGCACCGGGCACCATGGTCGCCGGCAATACCATGTTGATGGGGAAATAGTTCCAGTAGTGATAGGCAAATACGCGGGTGACCCAGGTGCCGATCAATAATGCCGCGACACATAAGGTAGCGCCGAAAGGCAGACGAAACTTACTCCACAACACGGCTTGAACGGCGGCTGGAAAGGTAATACCCATAAGCGGCGTCACCAACGGCCACCATTGCCTATCCTTCCAATCGACCCAGAAGTCCCAGTCGCCGACGGTCAGGGCAAAATGCAAGTGAAACGAACCTATGAATAAAAATAGGGCCAAAACCAGGATCAGATAATCGTAGGCCCTGGCCAACCGGGCTTTCTCGCCTCGGTAGGGTTTAAACGTTGAAATTGGAATTTGTGCGGACATGGTAGACTCTCCCATGATGTCTTGTAGTGAGCGACAGGCGTCGCATGATGATTTGGGCGCGTCGTCAACCTGGGGCAAACCCTTGGGGAATTCAAACCTTAATGGCTGGACGACGCGCTCGGGATATAAGGTAGGGGAAAAGCGCCCGATTGTTAAATGTATAAGGTTCATCCCACTATCAAGACTGTTCATGTCGGAAATTCAGGATTTTGGTTACTATAAAGTCTGTTTTTTTCGGTAAGGATTCGTTATGTTCAGTCTCCGCAACTTCGATCTGAACCTATTGTTGGCTTTCGATGTATTGATGCAGGAACGCAATGTCACCCGTGCTGCCGAACGCATGTTCATCACGCAGTCGGCTATGAGTCATACCCTGCATCGTTTACGCCAGCAACTGGACGATCCGCTGCTGATCAAAACCCCAAGCGGCATGCAGCCAACCGATCGGGCATTGGCTTTAGTGACTCCGGTGCGTAGCCTGCTGCTGGAAATGGAAAGACTACTGGAACCGCCGCAAGCCTTCGATCCGGCAACCAGCCAGCGGCGCTTTACGATTGCCGCCACCGATTACATGGAATTCTTACTGCTACCTGATTTATCTCGTTTGATCGAGCAAGTCGCTCCCGGCATCGACATCCATGTCAAGCGCACCGAACCGGCATTTCCGTTGACGCAATTGGAAAATGGCAGTTTGGATGTGGTGTTAGGTTTCTCTTCGGTATTGGAGCCGCCAGCCCAATTAAATTGCGAGCATTTGTTTGTCGATCTCATGGCCTGCGTGGTCCGTGAAGACCATCCTAGCATCCGTCATGCGCCTTCATTGGCGGAATATTTGGCGGCAGCCCACATGCTGATTTCTCGTACCGGCAGTCAGGTTGGGGTGATCGATGAGAAACTAGCCGAGTTGGGGCTGGAACGACGCATCAATTTGATCGTGCCGCATTTTTTATCGGCGCCGTTGATCGTGGCGGAAACCGATATGATTTTGTCCTTACCCTATCGCTTGGCTGCGCAATTTCGGAAACTGGTGGCACTGAAGATCTTGCCGGTGCCACTCGACCTGCCGAGCTACGATTTGGCGATGATTTGGCATCCGTTGCGGGAAAAGGACCCGGCCCATTGCTGGCTGCGCGAGCAGATCAAGGCAATAGGCCGCAGCATTGATGCCACAGCCATTGAACTTTAGCGGCCCGGCATCCCTGCCGCCAAGGCTTTAACTTGCAACAGAAAGTAAGGCGGCTTGGACTGCGCATCGCCGCCATTGAGTGTTGCCGAACGATGCAGGCGATTGACCACGGCATACAGTCCGTCAGGGCCGAAGCTAAAGGAATCAACCCAAGACAGCCTCGGACATTGCGCCAGTTGCCGGTATTTGCGATCCGTACCGATCACTCCGATGGCATTGTTGGCCAGATCGCCCAGATAGATATTGTTATTTTTATCGATGCTGATACCGTCCGAGATCGGTTTATCGCTATAGCGTTCCACCCTGCTGGCGAGTTGTTGAGCCGTTAACGACTCGTTGACCAAATCGGCGGCTTTAACCCGATATAGACTCAAGCCATGCATCGGTCCGAAGTAAACCCATTCATTAGCCAAATCCTCAGTGATGGGATTGACGCCGATATGCGGCCTGGCCAATTCGCCGGATGCTGTTTTAACCTGAATGGGCACGTTGTCGATGATCAGGTCGACGTTTTCCGGTAGCACGCTGGCATGCCCTTCCAACACTCTTCGCGCGGCGCCGGTATATAAATTGACCACAATCAATGCCGCATTGCCACCCCCTGCCGGATCACTGATGAAGGCATGATTATGCACGTCATCCAGCGCAAAATCGTTGACGAAGGCATCCTTGGGCGCAACCGGCGTTGGCAGGTAAATCAGCCGGTGTAACTTATCGGTCTTGGTATTCCAGCCGACCAGTTTGGGCGTCACGCCGCTACGCATGCCGTTATCCAGCATCCACACCGTGCCGTTGGCGTCCGAGCGTATGCCCAGCACCGAGTCGAGCTTCAACGGTGCCGTCGAATCGGCCGCCGACCATTCGCGATTGGGAAACGGGATTAATTTGTGATCTTTGTATTCGACGACGGCGTATTGCGGTTGATAAAACTGATGCTGGCTCATCACAATCCGGCCATTGGCGGTCGCTGTGACATTGCCCGGCCCGGTATCCAATTCGGCCAATACATCAATGTGTGAGTTGCTATCCGCAAAGGCTTTCGAACTCGCCAACAGCATAATAGCGATACTTAGTTTTTTAAGCGTTTTCATAGTCGTCCCCAAAAGTTTATTGACTGGAGACACCATACTGAAAGCCTGGGGCGGCGTGAAATGAAGTTTATTAATGGCGCCATTGACAGAATTGATGAAATACCTCGAGCTCGGATATCAATAAGGAAACCGGTTTACTTTTGCAAACTGCATGGCATCATGGTGCCATCGTCGCCCGTAGATTGTTAAGCAAGCCATAGGACTAACGGACTACATTCATACATCACTGTATCCGTGAAACCGAGATGTGACAACATCATGGTTTTATAGACACGGCAAATCTGAATTAGGGATGCGAAAGGTGTAAGTCCGCTAAATTCCACAAAGAAGACACTTATTGATGTGTTTTTTGGACAATGACAGTCCGTTCATGGCCGGGTCGAGCCAAAGAGACAGCAAGGTTGCTTACCATAAAGCTGTCATTCGCTGAACTTAGGTATCGAAAATTTCGCCGGCTTGCTCAACGGCTGCTAATGGCCGACTGCCGGAGACCACGAAAGGCTGCTTCGTAGAAGCGAAACCAAAAAAATGATACTTGGGCATGCGTCCGCTTTGGAGAAAGGTGTATGGCGGCTTAGGGTCGGTTGAACTCAGTGACGACTGGCCGCTTTCAGGTGTCGAAATTTCATTGACCGCTTTCCGGCATGAATCTGAAAAGAAGACGGTCGCCTGGCGACCCGTTGCGGCCTATCGCCCAATCTGATCCAATGACAGCAATTTGATTAATACCAGCCAAGATCAGGTGCGCTTCAAACAGGCTAACAATCCAATATTGCGTCAGTTTACTCCAACACAAATCGTGCGTTCAACTCCCTCAGAAATTGGAAGGTGTTTAGACAAGGCACGTCGAATTGCAGACAAATATTGGGAACTTTCACTTTTTTGGTATTTGGTAGCAGCAAGGATTCGTGGGTTACCACAGTCGCTCCCAGGGTTTTAGCTTTGGCGATAATCCATGGATCGGCTTTGGCTAAGAAGTTGTCGCGGTTACCGGCATTGTAGTCACCAGCGACGACACTTTGCACAATTTCACTAAACACCGCTTGGGTTTCGGTATCGTCATTGTCTATAAAATGTTCTGGACGGGCTTTGGCCCATTCGGCAAGTTCGTCGTTACCGTCCTTGAGTTCGTTGCCTATCATCTGAATACTGGCAACTAGTCCCAATTGAAATTGCCAGTCCAGCCAATCCCAATAGGCGGGACAGATGTCCATACCGTAATAGAAATTCTTGGCTTGGATGTAGGTATTGGAATCCAGCAGATATCTCAAATGCCCAACTCCTTGGCAAAAGTGGTGATTTTGTCGGGTTTAATTCCACCCAGTAACTGACTGGCCTCGCGGAGTAATAATTGGCCACTCAGTGCTTCGCTGACAACTGCACGGGAAAATCGCTGACTGATTTGGGCTTTTTTGGTGCGGTAATAGCTGGGACCGCCACTGTCTTCGCGGGACCGATAGGAGGCTTGTTGGTTACTAATGTAGCGCTGGTATTCGTCCAGCGTTATTAAATTCAGCGTTAGTGCGCGACGCGCTAACGCCCAGGTGCTGACGTGAAAATGCGCTTCCAAAACAGGCAAATTGGCCTGCCAATTTTCAACGTCTTGCCTCCACATAGCTTGAAATTCAGTAGCTGGTACTAAAAATTCGGCAGCGACAGCATTACAAAGTATTTCTTCTTCACGGTGCGTCTGAGTACTGGCATCGGAAATACCGGACTGGCCAATCCAGATATGACAGAGTTCGTGGATCAAGGTGAACAACCGTGCCCCCAAAGCGTCGGCATGGTTCACGAATATGATAGGTGCATAATTGTCAGCAAGTGCAAATCCTCGAAATTCATCGACTCGCAACGGTCGAGTGTAATGACCCACATCGCTTTGCCGCATCACCAAAATACCGATAGACTCAATGCGGTTGACCAGATCACGGTAATAGTCTTCCCAACTGCCGCGTTGAGGATGGTTGCCGACGCCGAGTGCATTACGCATGTCTTGAACAATGGCGTTCACACCGTCATTAACAGAAAAGCGACCAACAATAGCATTTGGACCAACGAGCTGTTGCTGCAAATAGTCTTTGTACCATTCTTGGCGTTGTTGCATTAGTTTGATCAAATCGAGTAATTCTAAGCTGAGTTTGCGATTGGCTTGGCCTTCTACGGTTCGTAAGTCAGGAATGGGTAATTCTTCAACCGGCGGCTGAACTAGGAACAAATAGCCGAACGGGATATGCGCTTTTTCGGCGTAAGTCAGAGCCTGCTTAAAGGTCAAAGGCCGACGGCCAGATTCCCATTCGCTGAGCTTATCTACGCTGACACCGCATTTCCGAGCAAAATCAGACACGTCGATGCCTGTGCGCTCGCGCGCCCAAGTCAGCATAGTCGTATTGATGTTGGCGGTGGTCATAAGCCTATTTTTTATTTAAAGTTATGGAATAAAAAACATTTCTAATAAATTATCAACGCAGTGCACTGCATTCCATTTTTGAACAGATGGCAAACGTCGACACTAAAAGGTCGGTAAGCCAGATTATCCACAATATTTTAATCCATGTGTATAAATATCAGTCGGTTTGTTATTTTTTTATAGTGAGCTTGTCAGGGCTGTGCTTGTTTCACTGATACGCATTTAGCTTTTGCTCGAACGTTATAGGTTTCGAACCAGACATACAGAAAGCAAGTCCAACAGTCCGGTATTGGCCGTTGTGATCCGGTCATAATGTCGATTTTCTTGCCGAATACCTGACATTCGGCTGAGTCACTGGATACCTGGATTATTGAAATTGGATTGTGAGCTCGAAGGTCGGTTTATGGCCGATTGGATGAGGTCGCCAACGGCTGCTTTGTAATCCGCCAGTTTTCAGAATCTAGCTTTGTCCGACTGGCCGCTTTGGAGAAACACGAGTGGCAAAAACGGGTCGACAGCCGATATTTATGTTATTTGCCTAATCGTCCTGCACTGCGGAAACCCGCTGCAACCCCAAAACTGCTTGCCCTGATTATTGCCGTTTCGGGCCGTTCTCAGCACCATCGGCTTGCTGCATTTAGGGCATGAGTTGTCATCAACCGGGCGCTGTTTTTCCTCGACGATCGTTTTAACGTGCCTCACATGCTCCCGGTGCGTTTTGATCGTTGGCTTTAACCGGCCGGATTCAATCTTGGCGCAAATATCCAAAACTTTACTATCGCTTAGGATAGTCTGCGTTTTGCTTTTGATGAACCGGATATAATCGCCGGCGTAAACCACATTGTCCGGCATCGGCGTTTTGAATGTGCTGTCGCCGACAAAGACAACCAGCGAAAACACTTTTCCAGAATCGAGTTCCAGAGCCGATTGCAGCTTCTGGGTGTGTTTGTAATTCTGATGCAAAGGATTCTGGAATTTACTGTTATGCCGGTAAATCTTTTGGGTCCAGAATTTTTGCTCAGGACTCCCGAATATCCAGCCTTTCATGTTCTTGGTTTCGATGACGAACACGCCATGCCGGGATACGATGATATGATCGATCTGCGTGGTGCCGTCTTCGGTCGGCAGCGTTACGTTTTTGAACAGCCGGTAGACATTTTTGTCGAGAAAGAATTTGGCCGCCAGATTGACCTGGAATTCACCTAAAACACCTTTCATGAATGGCGATTTCAGGAAGGCAAGAAGGAAGAGCAGAGGAATCAGCCACCAATAAGCGCTTATTAATGAGGCAAAAGCTTGTATCATAATTTGAGTTACATCCATATCGGGATAATCCACCAAAAAGGGCAGTTATTTCTCTGCCTTAGCCAATAAAACGTAATCGCTAAAATTCTGTAGTTCCTTGACGCGATTGCCGACAAACTTCGCTCGTTTTTCCATCAGTTTACGAGATTTGCTGCTCGAAACATAAGAATGATTAGTTTCGGCCCAAACCGCTTTAATCCCAGTTCAAAGTCAACATGGAAACCATTGAAATCGGCTAACACAATGAATGGGTCATGATCCTCAGAGAACACGTCCCGGATAATTACTGTGAAAGTTCGTAGATTTGGACTCTTTATCTAATTTTTTCGATAAACGAAGCTCGGCAGAGAAAATGCCGGCTCCGAAGAGGGGCGGTTGCTCGACCGACAGGCGACGGCGGCAGGGACAGCCGCCGTCGAGCCTACATGGACGTATTCACGGCGTCCTGTCGGGCGAGTGGCCGCACCCTCCACCACCAAGAACTTTCATTTGCCGGGGCGATGGCCAGGCCTTCATGACCGGTATAGTATGGTTATCACATGGGTGACTGCGTAGAAGGCCACCCTATCGACATTTTATTGTCGACAACATCGGCGTAGTTTTTAGAGCCCGACACCCAAATTTCATTCGAAAGAGTTCCGGAGTCCGCTATTCTTAGGCTCGACACAAGCGAAATCGCGATCAGGAGTGATTATGAAAACACAAGACAAGCCCTTGGCAGAATTCATCAAGGCCGTGGCCTTTGCCGCCGACAAGCACCGACATCAACGGCGCAAGGATGCGGGGGCCTCGCCTTATATCAATCATCCGATTGAACTGGCCAATGTGCTGTGTCACGAGGGCGGCGTCGAACGGATCGTCGTTTTATGCGCGGCAGTCCTGCACGACACGATTGAGGACACACAAACCACCGCAGCCGAACTCGAAGCCGTGTTCGGTCCACAGGTCGCCTCGGTAGTCTTGGAGGTCACGGACGATAAAACGCTGAACAAAACGGTGCGTAAACAACTTCAGATTGACCATACGCCGGAGCTGTCCGAAGCAGCCAAATTGGTGAAGTTGGCCGACAAGATTTGTAATCTGCGCGATATTCTGACGGCGCCGCCCGCAGGTTGGACGCGCGAACGCAAACGGGAGTATTTCGACTGGGCCAACGATGTGATCGACGGTTTGCGCGGTATTCATCCTCAGTTGGAAGCCATTTTCGATGCGTTATATGTCCGTCAAAATGAACTCGAATAAGGACGCCCGGCACTGCCGTTAAGATAAGGTTTGCCGCGGCAAATCCGCTTGCCTGCCCCATTGCGCCCATGAACCGTCGAACATCGGGATATCCGTCAGACCGATCCGATACAGCGCCAACAGTAGCAGTGCCGCCGAAACACCCGAGCCGCAACTGGTGACGATGGGCTTGGTTAAATCCACTCCGGCGTCGAAAAAGATCCGCCGCAACCGCTCGTCCGGCAATAGCGTGAAGTCATCCGGTGCAAATAACCTTCTATAAGGAATAGTGAGGCTGCCCGGAATATGACCCGGCAGAAGACCGGCATCGTGTAGCGGCCGCCGACCGTTGAAACTGTCCTCGGAGCGGGCATCCAGAATTTGTTTGCTGCCTCGTTGTTGGATAAGCTTCATTTGATCTAAATCCGCAAACAGTTCGGGACGAAACACCGCGTCGAAGCGTTTTGGCGACGGCCGGCTGAAGTCCGACGTAACCGGAAACCGAAGCTGTTGCCACCGGGTCAGGCCGCCGTTCAAGACACTGACCTTATCGTGCCCGAACACTCGAAACATCCACCAGGCCCGGGCGGACGCAAAAAAATGATTGTTGTCGTAAACGATCACCCACGTATCATTGCCGATTCCCAATTGCCCCGCTTGTTCGGCAAACTGAACGGCATCGGGCAGCGTATGGGGCAGGGGACAGGTCGAATCGGCGATGTTATCGATGTCGAAAAATTGCGCGCCTGGGATATGCGCAACATCGAATTCCTTTGGGGCATTGCGTTGCTGACGGGGCAAAAAGTAGGTGGCATCCAGGATGATTCGATCGGAAACATCCGGATTCTGTTGTAACCATTCGCAACTGATCAATGCATCGTTCATAGTGAGACCAGGGATTGCCGGAAGTGAGTCGGGCTGATTGTAACCTATCGGCGTTTGGCTGGGAAAACATCTGAAAACCGATTCCGTCAGAATCGAATTGACAGTGTCGGCGTTCGCCGCGCAAAAGGTAAAAAGGCCGAAAAGCGCATCGGTCGCGATCGATGCGGTACACGTTGTTTACATCATCCTACGCGCTGGTATTATCTATTGGCCGCCGATGCATGCCATGTTCGGCGTCGCCCCGATCGGTTGGCAAGAGTGGGGGTTGATCGATCTATCGAAGCTAAAGCAAGCCTCTTTTTTGCAATCGGCGATTGACTTGCCGATGATACAGATTGGCAAGAAATGGCCGAATCAGCGGCAAGCTAATCAGCCAGGCCACAGGCTTCAACAGCGGAACCTTCTTCATCAATAGAATGTAGGCATCGAGTTCCGAAACGACCCGACCGTTTGCATCGCTGACATGTAATTCCATTAAAGCTTTTTCCGGGTCGATGCCCAATTCCTGTAAACGTTTTTCTTGTCCGGTGATATCGAACCAATAAACGTTGTTTGCATGGCGTCCTGCTAGCTTTTCATAATTGCGGCGGTCGCGGATGCATTTCGGACAAGCGCCGTCGTAATAGACGACCAGTTTCGTCGGTCGATGGCCGATTTCTTTGCTTGGTTCGTAATTCTCAGGCATTGCCGGCCTCATTCGGTCCGTTTCGATATCAAAGACTCGAATCGCGCCAGCCAGTCTGAGAAGTTTGCGACATAGTTATAGCCGCAGACGGTTTCTAAATGTCTGGCTTTGACGACTTCATGAATGCGCTGGGCTCGTGTCCGGGTTTCCAGCTCTGGCCCGAACGGATTGAAACGCATTCCCGACTCGGTCAAAAACACATAGTCGCAGACGAACAGCACGTCCCGGTAAATGTAGAGGGTAAATCCGGGCGTGTGCCCGCCAATGTGGAAGGCTTCAATACCATAGGCGAAATAGTCGCCGGTAAAGCGCTTGTCGACATCGAACGAGGACGACAACGTATGCTGTGCATCCAAGTCGTGCAAGCGTACTTCGGCCCTCCAGAGCTTTCGGTATTGATTCGATGCGCCCATGAAATGATGATGGGTGAACAAGATGGCTTGCATCGGCGTCAAGTCCCGATTGAAAGCCGAAGGCGAATCGATCCAAGCCGCGCCTTGCTCGGTTTCGATTCGATAAGCGGCATGTTCCAGGCCCAATTTCGGCACCGAAAGCAATTGGCTGACATAATCGTTGACCGGGCGTGCGATCACTCGATAAGTTTTCTCGGCCTCGTCCCACGATAAAAAGCGATCATGCCGAGCACCGCAAAACGGACATATATCGGGCATCTCGCCGATCATGTTGTAACCGCATTCGAGGCAAACCCACTGCGGCGTGTCGTCGAAGAGTTTTGATTCGTTAGGCATGGAATTATTTGCCGATACTTTTTTACAATCGATGTACAGCGAAGGTCAGGGTGGGAGCAGCGCACTCATCGCGACGAAGGCGTTGCTCCCACAAGAGATTGCCGTTCATGTTTCGTGGTGATGCACAGGTTTCATGAACGTTAGTTTCAGGTCCGCCAGGGATGCGACGGTAAATCGGCGAGGCCGATCACATCGACGCCGGCTTTGGCGACCTGATGATCGTTCTCCACCGAACTGCCACTGACGCCGATCGCGCCGATCAAAACACCGTCTTCATCGACAATCGGGACGCCGCCTGGAAAGGTGATCAAGCCATCGTTGGAGTGTTCGATTCCGAAAAGCGGTCCGCCCGGTTGCGATAGCTGACCGATTTGACCGGTGTTCATGCCGAAGAAGCAGGCGGTCTTGGCTTTCTTGATGGCAATGTCGATGCTGCCGACCCAGGCGCCGTTCATTCGTGTGAACGCTTTCAAATCGGCGCCGGAATCGACCACGGCGATACACATTTGCGTGCCGATTTTGTTGGCCTCAGCGACGGCTGAAGCAATCGCTTTTTCTGCTTGTTCATGGCTTACGTGCATGGTTTTTCTCCTCGCTTGTTATCGTTATTAAACCGGATGGCTTATTTTGGCTTGATCATTCGTTCCGGCCGGACGATGGCGTCGAATTGTTCGGCACTCACCAGGCCGCCGGCAATGGCCTCTTCGCGAAGCGTCGTGCCGTTTTGCAAAGCCGTTTTGGCAATTTGGGCAGCCTTATCGTAGCCGATCAGCGGAACCAGCGCGGTGACCAGCATCAGCGATTGTTCCATCAATTCTGCTATCCGTTCGGTATTCGGTTCGATGCCCGCCACGCAATGTTCGGTAAAACTATGCGTGGCATCGCCGAGAAGGCGTATTGATTGCAGCACGTTATATATGATCACCGGCTTGAAGGTATTGAGTTCCAGCTGGCCTTGCGCGCCGGCCAGGGTTACTGTGGTGTGATTGCCGATGACCTGGGCGCAAGCCATCGTCAATGCCTCGCACTGGGTCGGATTGATTTTGCCCGGCATGATTGACGAGCCGGGCTCGTTAGCCGGCAAAATCAGTTCACCGAGTCCGGAGCGCGGACCGGAACTCAGTAGGCGAATATCGTTAGCAATTTTATTGAGGCTGACCGCGCTGCAATTCAATACGCCGGATAGTTCTACCAGTGCGTCGTGCGCGGCCATCGCTTCGAACTTGTTGGCTGCCGATGTGAAAGGATACCCGGTGAATTTGGCAACTTCATCGGCGAATAGTTCGGCAAAACCTGTGTTCGAGTTCAAGCCCGTCCCGACTGCGGTCCCGCCTTGCGCGAGAGGATACAGGCGTTTGAGACTGTCTTGTAGCCGTTCGATGCTGAGTTGTACCTGTGCCGCATAACCGGAAAACTCTTGGCCCAACGACAGCGGTGTCGCATCCTGTAGATGCGTGCGTCCAATCTTGATGATATCGGCCCATTCTTCGGATTTCTCATACAGCGTTTGCTGTAAGCCTTGCAATGATGGGATCAGCAGGAAATGGATTTGCTCGACCGCGGCGATATGCATCGCGCTGGGAAAGACATCGTTTGAAGACTGGCTGAGGTTGCAGTGATCGTTGGGATGCGCCGGTGATTTCGAGCCGAGCGCGCCGCCCAGGCGTTCGTTGACCCGATTGGCGATCACTTCGTTGGCATTCATATTGGACTGCGTGCCGGAGCCGGTTTGCCAGATCACGAGCGGAAAGTGTTCATCCAATGCGCCGTCGATGACCTCCTGTGCCGCATCGACTATCGCGCGGCCGAGCTTTTCATCGAGTCTGTTTTGGCCGATATTGCTTAAGGCCGCACAACGTTTGACGATCCCGAGCGCACGGATGAGCGGGCGGGGCAGGCGTTCGTCGCCAATCGCGAAATACTGCAACGAACGCTGCGTTTGCGCGCCCCAGTATTTATCGGCGGGGACTTCAACGGAACCCAATGCGTCGCTTTCAATCCGCCCGGGCAAACTTCCGGTTGCCATACTTACTATGCAAATACGCTAACAGTAAGCGATGGGCTATTCGGCTGGTTTATTGAGCATTTTTCGCACTTCACCCAAATGGATCTCTTCCTGGGCGATCATTCGGCGCGCATATTCTTCGAGTAGAACGCTACGGCCGTCGACCAACTCCAATAAGCGATGGTATTCGGCCAATGCCGATGCTTCATGATCCAATGATTCCCGGAGAATGGCTCCGATATCGTGACGGTGCGTTTCCAGCAACGGACCGATTCCCAAAGAGGGATGGCCGCCCAAATGGGTAATCATTTCGCCGGCTTCGTTGGCATGGAGTAACGATTCATTCGCTTGACCGCGCATCCAAGAAACGATGGGGATTCGGTTGTAGCCGACAACCATCAAGGCATAATGCGTATAACGAACCACGCCCGCCAGTTCCGCTTCCAGAATGTTATTCAGCACTTTGATCACGGCGTCATTATCGATTTCTGTGTTTGTCATGAGTATCTCCTGAAGTCAGAGTGGGTGATTCTGACTATAGCGCTTTTTTGATCGTTGAGGTAGTAAACTTTAATCCTAGACAAAGCATTTCACCATGAAGATCATGAAGGATAATAATTTAATTCAATAGCTTGCTGTGCATTTGTATAAGGCTTTCGTCTACTTCGGCGCCTAATTTTGATCTAGGATGGGTATATTTATGACCAAATTCTTAATAACGTGACGGTAAACGAGCGACCGGATTTAATTTCCAGGGTTTCGGATTGATGGCTGCTTCTAATTTATCCTCCAATGGGTCGTCCAACTCATGAAAAAAGTCCAAGCCGGTTAATTTTTCGATAGTGTCCACGGAGACGATAAAGTCGGTCAGAGGCTCATTGCCTCGCACCGTTTGCGGGACCAGGAAGGCCAACATTTTGATTCCGGATCCGGTTTCCGCAGCATAAATTTTATAAAAAGCCTCCGGTACTTCCACTTTCCAGCTGCTCTTCAATCGATTCAAAGGATTCGAAAATACGGGGCCGGTTATTACCCAGACGTGTCGATGCAATTTGGTAAAAAAGTCGACTTCAACGGCTTCCAATCGCTGCCACACTTTTTGATTTAGATTCGATCTTTGAGGGGTAATGTTGGTCATTAAAAACGTATCCATCTGCGCTTGTTTGCCATAGAGCCGGCTTATGGCATAGTTAGGCGCCATGTGGCCTCGGTCGAAACCGCTACGGGTATAGTCTTGATGGCTGATACGCGTCAGGCTTCGCCAATCGGTGCTGAATGTTTGCGGCCGTTTATGGGGCGTCGCATTGTCCTTAATCGCGGTGACTTGGTAG
Source organism: Methylotuvimicrobium sp. KM1 (assembly GCF_044788715.1). Classification (NCBI taxonomy): domain Bacteria; kingdom Pseudomonadati; phylum Pseudomonadota; class Gammaproteobacteria; order Methylococcales; family Methylococcaceae; genus Methylotuvimicrobium; species Methylotuvimicrobium sp. KM1. The sequence goes on from NZ_CP173170.1 coordinate 398,215, forward strand.
ATTACCCAGAGCGGATTGCCACGAATGTCCGAGTATCCGACCATGAATCCATCATTGCGAAATACTCTCGACCAAGTCAGCGGTTGATACCACACTTGGCTTTGCGGAACGCCTAGAAATGCCATGTCCGGCCTAGCCAACAGCACTTCATAGCTGTATCCACCAACCAAGGGGAGTAAGGTCAGCACACTTACACGCGGATATTTTTTACCGATTCTAAAAAAAGTGACGAATGTAAAGAGTAAAAAATGCTTTTTCTTGCGTCTTCTTCTTGCCATGTCGGTTAGAGAATGATTTTCATAATCTTAAAAAGAGCAGTTGAGAGCCTCAAACTACCGTTCGCCCTGATCCTGTTCAAAGGTGAAGGGTAGTTTGAAGGGCCGGTGAAAGTGCTGTAGACCGGCCATGCTTCGACTTGGCTCAGCCGGAATGTGTCAAATAGGTTTTTGCAAAACTGTTATTAAGTTATATTTGTAAGATTATGATTATACGATAATTAATCGGGTATTTGTTGGTCGGAATAGATTAAAAGCCGATGGGCAACTAAGGCGTTCAGATTATTAGATGTTTTTTCGCTCGCAAATAGGAGTAAGAGCGCGCTCCTAAAGTTGGAGCCAAGATTGAATTGAAGGCTGAGGTGCGTGCTTTATACCCATCGTAGATCGAAATTCGGCACCGGGGGCCCGTCAAAGGACGCCGTGTATACGTCCATGTAGCCTCTTTGCCAGGCACCCCGGTGCTTTCTTAGGCACTGCCGAAATTTGAAGTGCGAAAGGTATATAATCGACCCCCGATGATGACGTATTTTTTCGACATGATAACTTTTTCCGGCTCAAGATTTTACTATGCGCAAGATTGACGAATTGATTACGAAGTTGAGCTTCGGCTTTTCAATACCGGGCTTATTTCTGGCGACGCTTTTTTTCGCATTTTCTCTTACACCAAGTCTAGTGCCTCGTCCTTTTTCGTTTCAAGGGGTGATTTCCGGTTTGTCTTTTACGGTGGGATACGCGCTTGGCGTTTTCGGTCGATGGTTCTGGGATTATGTCGAATTGCCGTTGCCTGGCCTCGATGCGACCAGGATTTTTAGGATCGTTACGTCGGGGGTTTGTTCGATCGTCGCAATCGCCTTTCTTTGGCAGGCCTCGCAATGGCAAGACGATTTGCGGTCCATGATGGGCATGGAGCCCGAAGGCGCGATGCCTTCTTATGGCATTGCCTTGATGACCGCGCTCGTTTTCGGCGCTTTGATACAGTTTGCTCGATTGTTTCGGCGTACGTTTCAATTTTTGTCTCTAAGGCTGGCGCGATACATATCCGATCATGTCGCGCATGCGATAAGTATATTGGCCGCGGGGATATTGTTTTGGTCGGTTATCGATGGTGTAGTGGTTTCTTTGTTCTTACGTGCGACGAATAATTCTTATCAACAATTGGATGCCTTGATTCAAGATGATTTGGAACGTCCCGACGATCCAATGAAGACCGGTAGCGAAGCTTCCTTGATTGCTTGGTCGGACTTGGGGAGGCAAGGTCGTATATTTATGTCGTCAGGCCCTACAGAGAAGGCGTTGAACGATTTTTTCGGTGAGCCGGTGCTTGAGCCCGTGCGCATCTATGTCGGGCTGAATGCGGCGGATACGCCGGAAGAAAGAGCCGAATTGGCTTTGCAAGAGCTAAAACGCGTCAAGGCCTTCGACCGTTCGGTTTTGTTGTTGGTGACGCCTACGGGTACCGGTTGGATAGACCCGTCCGCACTGGATACCGTCGAATATTTACATCGAGGCGACATCGCGACGGTTGCCGCGCAATATTCGTATTTGCCTAGCGCCTTGTCCTTGATAACCGAGGGGGAATACGGTGCGGAAATGGCTAGAGCGCTGTTCGAAAAAGTTTATGTCTATTGGACGAACTTGCCTCGCGATCATCGACCGAAATTGTATTTACACGGGCTGAGCTTGGGCGCGCTAAATTCCGATCGTTCTTTCGATGTGTACGACATCATTCAAGACCCATTCGACGGAGCGCTATGGAGCGGCCCGCCATTCCGTAGCGAAACCTGGCGCAAAGTGACGCAAGAAAGGAAACCCGAATCTCCGGTATGGCTACCTCGTTTTCGCGATGGCACCGTGGTTAGATTCATGAATCAATATACGGGGTTGAATGACGATAATACGCCGTGGGGGACTTTTAGAATCGCTTATCTGCAATATGCCAGCGACCCGATAACGTTTTTCGATAGCCATGCGTTCTTTCGGGAGCCGGAATGGATGCAAGCTCCCAGAGGGCCGGACGTCTCGCCGCATCTAAGATGGTATCCGGTTGTCACGATGCTGCAATTGGCGGCCGACATGGCGGTCGGGTCTACGCCGCCGGGGTTCGGTCATGTTTTTGCCGCTAAACATTACATCGATGTATGGCTGGCCTTGACCGAACCTAAAGGCTGGAGCGAAGAGCAACTAAAACGTCTGCGGGCTTTGTTCGAAGGACGATAAGGCACCGAATAATATTACAAATGTGAAGGCCTATCGATTTGTCGTTCAATGGTTCGAATTATGAATATCGCACATCAAATTTCGGCATTTTTGTACCTTCTTCCTCCGGGAGAAGGCTAGGAAGAGAGAATAAAAAACGAAATTTGATGTGCGAATACTATAAATTCGATGAACACGCTCAGGCTTTGTATTACTCCCTTTTGATCGAAAACCGTCTCAGAATAAAAGGAGTGGGATGTGTCTACCGAGGGTTCAGCCCCTAAATTATCGAAATTTGATCCAGCAACTAAATCGTTTGGAATTTAGGGGCTGGATGAACCCATCCATGGGGGGCTTGACGGCAGTTCCCTGCTGCCGAAACCCTCGCTAGCCACGCCCCATTCCTTCATAATCCCGAGGGGTACGCATGGCGCTTAATAGCTTATGAACACTAACAATTCAAAAAATATTTCAGTTTAAAAAGTGGGAGCATAGCAATAAGCTAAAAATGGTTTTTTTCGACAGCCTACATAGCATCTCTTAAAGGTCAACGAGATAGCCGAGCAGAATGGCTCCGATTTGCCATGAAGTAGATTCGCTTGCTGTGTTGCCGTCGTTCCGCCGGAAGCAGGGTAGGGTGGTAATTCGTCTACGACGATATTGCATTGCCGGTCTTCGGTAAATTGTCAATACTCGCGATTGACTAACGTCATTCGCACGGTAACCTTATCGTTATACCTTTCGTACTCCAATTGATTTTTTAGGTTGATTGACCATTGAGGACGGATCATGCGTAAAATTTTGATCATAGGTGCTAGTAGTGGTATCGGCGCAGCTCTTACCCGCTTGGCTCAGGGGCAATTCCAAACTTATTCCATCAGTCGTTCAGACGCAGAACCGGGTTTGTCGGAGCATTTTAACTGCGATGTCTTAACCGACCCCTTACCAGCTTTGGACGAGCCCTTGGCCGGCTTGGTTTATTGTCCCGGCAGTATCAACTTAAAACCCTTCGCAACGATCAAGCTCGATCAGTTTCGGCAGGATTTGGAACTCAATCTGCTGGGTGCGGTGCGCTGCTTGCAGCATTATCAGCGTAATCTTCAGGCGGCGGAGACGGCCTCGGTCGTGCTTTTTAGCACCGTAGCGGTGAATACCGGTTTTACATACCATGCCACAGTCGCAGCCACTAAAGGCGCGGTGGAAGGTTTGACCCGCTCCTTGGCTGCGGAATGGGCTCCGAAGATACGCGTCAATGCGATTGCTCCTTCATTAACTAACACCCCGTTAGCCGAACGTTTGATACGCGAAGACGCTAAAAAACAGGCTGCCGCCGCGCGCCATGCGCTGAATCGCGTCGGTGAAGCCGAGGACATCGCCCAGATGGCGTTGTTTTTATTGTCCGACAAAGCCAGTTGGATTACCGGTCAAATCATGCGTGTCGACGGTGGATTATCGTCCGTCAGGACTTAGTCGTTTGGAATTCGCCTCAGCCTTACGTTTGCAGGTTCATTGGTTCACTTTTTGGAAAAGGAGAAGGCGGTCATGATTAAAAAGTACCATACGGTTGTGATCGGCGGCGGTTGTCTGGGCGCTGCCTGTGCTTTTTCGATAAGGCGCAAGCTCGGCAACAAAGCAGGAAAGGTGGCTATTGTAGAGAAAAAAGTATTGGGGGCGGGTTTGAGTTCCCGCCATAGCGCGATTGTCCGCTCCGCCAATGCGTCGCCAATGGCGGCAAGGATGGCCAAAATAGCCACACAGTATTGGAAAAATTTGCAACCGATTTGGGGTGTCGATATCCCTTTTGAACAGTCAGGGGCTATTTGGATCGCCGAGAGTCATTCCGGAAAGGCCTCAAAAAATTGGATGGACTTAGAGCAAACAATGCAAAAAGAAAACATCGACTTTACGATGATTTCTCATCAAGATGTGACCGAACTCACTCGAAATGCGGTTAAAACCGTCCCCGAGGAGATTTACTATTACGAGCCTGACGTCCTGCAGTTGGATTCCCCGCAAATCCTGAATGCAATGCAGACCGCCGCTCAAAAAAATAACATCGACATTTTAGAGCATTGCGAGGTCTTCGATTTTGAGCAAGATACTCGACATAATATTTCCGCCTTGCACACCAGCCAAGGAAAAATCCTGGCGAAGCATGTGGTCAATGCCGCGGGCGGTTGGAGTTCGGAATTGTTTGCCGGCATCGGTTTGCGCATTCCCGTGGCATTGGAGCCCGTGTACGCGGCTAATTTTTTGGTGAGTGTCAGCGATATTCCGGAATCCATGCCGATTATCGCCGACTATGTCAATCAAGCCTATTTTAGACGCTGGCGCGGCAGTATTTTGCATATGCACCAACCGAGACGGCGCAATGTGAAAGACGTTGCCCGTTCATTCAGCCGAGCAGCAATGAATCCCGATGGTGCTAATGTCATTTACGACGCGCTGAGTTTTAATGTTAATCATCAGCAACTCGACAGCTATCTTGGCAAAATCATCAGCCGTTTTCCAAGAATCGGAAAACCCGTTTATGCCGGAGGCTATCATTCATTTTTCGATATTACGCCCGATCTAAAATTCATTCTGGGGGCTGACACTCGAGTAAGTAATCTCTATCACTGCTTGGGCGCCGGCCAAGCTTTGAAATATGCGCCGATTTTCGGCGAGATCATCGCTGAATTAGTCGTTGAAAAACGCATGCCGGCCGATTCGATAGACATTGAGGAATTTTCCATAGCACGATTCGTTGATAAAGACTTGTCTGAATATTGGCGTAGCGATTCTTTACAGCCGAGTGCTTTGTAGGCCGATAATGTAACGTCATTCGAACAGAAGTGTGGTGCTTCTGCGATAAAAAGTAACCTGACTACTCTTATATGCATAGCGATTCACATTGACTGCATAACGTTCGCTTCAGGTGCGCGGCAGAACCGCGTTACTCTGTTAGCGCTTGTTAAGTGCTGACTGAACTTGTAAATGTAAGCCGATTACCAAATGGGTCAACAATCGACATATCTTTGCTGCTCCACGGCATTTCTTGTACGCCAGGCCTAGCGTATTTATAGTTTTTACCAAGTAAAAGCTCATGATACTGCTCTAGGTTACTTACCTGAATTCGAAGAGCCGCACCAGGGCTGCAGTCTCCATGATGTTCAGATATATGAATAACGCACTTACCTTTTGAAATCTGCATATAAAGTGGTAGACCTTCCTCAAATCTATGCTCCCAATCTAAATTGAATTCTAAAAAATCCAGATAGAATTCTTTAGCTTTTATTTCATCAAAGCTTCTTAATATTGGCGTTGTATTTCCAAATTTCATTTGAACTCCAATTTGCCTAAAGGCACTTAACGCTTAGCATCACCGGATGCCAAAAGTGGTGTGGCTGTCGTTAGCAAAAGCCACGCCGCTTTTGGCAGTCCGCGTGTATGCTTTTGTTGTAAGCGTCCAGCGCCACCATCTAAAAATCACTCGCAGCCACTGTTATCCTCAGGATTTTTCCACAAGGAGAGCACATGGCATTATCGGAGAGACAGAAACATCACATCGAAGCCTGGCAAGCCAGCGAACTGACGAAATCAGCGTATTGTCGTCAGGTCGGTTTAAATTACAAAACCTTTACCCGCTGGTGCCGATTGGCTCGGGGAGTTGCTGCAATGTCTGGCTTGATTGAGAGTCCGGCGCAAATCTGGCTGGCGGTCGAGCCGGTCGACATGAGGCGGGGCATTGATGGCTTGTCGGCGATTGTCCAACAGCGCTTGGGTCATGCGCCATGCGCCGGGGCAGCGTTTATTTTTCGCAATCGCGCCGGCAATCGTTTGAAATTGTTGCTGTGGGACGGCAATGGCGTCTGGCTGTGTCAGCGGCGTCTGCATCGAGGCTCGTTTACCTGGCCCAAGGCCTCCGAAACCGTATTTGCCGTTAATCAGGCACAGTGGCAATGGCTGATTGCCGGTGTTGATTGGCAAGTCTAAAAGATCTGAAGAAAATACGTAAAAAATCGCAGAAACCCATTTAAATCAAGTGCTTTAGAGGGATTTGGGCTGGTTTTTACATTTTGGGGAATATGTTGATTATCGGTTTCGTGTTGATAAAAATCCTCAAGTTTGCCGTCCTGATAGACCGTCTCTGACTCGTCATCCGCGATGACCCCATCAAAATCCAAGGCAATGCGAAGCTCTCCGTCGCCTAGATCATCGACAACTTTCGTAGGCAAAACCGTGCCCGCTGGATAGCCATAATCGATTACCGTGACGACGTCTTCTTCGTTTGCTGACAAAAATAGCGATACGTTGAATGCAGGGATATAGGCATAAGGCGATTTCCCTTCCATGAATGCCGCTCGGGTAATATTCAAACCATAATGTCGGATTGATCTAAAAACCCGACGCCCGGTACAGCTGAATTGCGAGATAAAAGCACAATTTCAACAGGTTGTTGCTGTTGTAATTTATCATTGATACTCAGAAATCTTCGGATGAAAGGAAACGCCACTCCTTTTTCCAAAATGACATCAAGATGTTCTTCTTGATATGTTTTATAGGCCTTTGGCCCTTTTTCGCGAAAAACATTATCAGAGTCGCTAAGATCGAACAATGCACTGGAAGCTCCGGCGATGACGAACTTCCGTTCTATTGAGTATGTCATTTAATTTCCCGGTTGAACAGACCACCCATCATCTAACTTTCATCGTCTCCAATGGGGTCCCCTACCGTATCCTCGATGACTGAATGCCATTCGACCTTAAACCACTCACGGAACATTTTTAAAGTGCGCTTTTGGGGCCACAATCTATCATCCATATACCAACTTTCAAGCTCATTCTCGAATAGGATTTTATAGTTCAGTTTGATCCATTGATTTAATGCATCGGGTGTATCGGCCTCTTCCGGCCGAATCAAATAGACGGTATTGTCTTCATTGATCGACTCGATTGTCATCCCCGGATTTTTTCCTGATGGATCAGACTCATTGACCCAGTCTAAGGCTGGTTTCTTGTAGACAAGAATCACTGCTGCTCGATTAATCATTATTTTTCTTCCGCTATTAATTTATTTACTTTCGATACAACAGCGCATGGGAATCGATCAGCATTTATTTCCACGCGCTCAGCTCTTTATCCGGTAATGGCTCAAAAAAAGCGTCGCCTAATTTCCCACTCAACAATCCAGGCTTGCGCTCTCCAGCTCGTTCCTTGTCGAGTCCCAATCTGAAGTAATGAATCTAATCATAAATTTCGGCGAGTTTATATTCAGGAATGCCTTGCAGCTCCTGCATGATTTGTTGTTCTATCATAAAATCTACCTGACATTTCATCGTCGCTGACTCATTCTAGTTTAACTGTACCAGCAGAAATCAAAATGTTTCTCCAATGCTTTTGATAGAGTCAAGCCTCCCCCCTGACCCAACTTATGTTAAGTGTTATTAACATAAGCAACAGAACACAGAATCTTTGAATCATTGCAATTCAAAGGCAACACTATGCATTGATGCAAAACGACGTAAAATAATCATGCTCAAAGAAGCAGAAAAGCACGATATATTATCGACTCAAACTTTTTATGATGGTCGATATCGGCATAAACAAATTATCGAGTTGTTCCGGTAAAGCCAAAAAACCAAATTGCTGGTAATAGGCCTGTGCTTGTTTATGTTTTGCGTCGACAAAAAGCCCTGCTATCCCCATAACCTGCGAGGCATCGAGCGTTTTCTGTAACGCATCGATCAGCAGTAACTGGCCATATCCTTTTCTTTGCTGATCTTTGGCAACGGCTAATCTTGCAAGTTTGGCGGCCGGTATCTTATCCGGGTATTTTTTTGCCCATTGATGTGGTATCTGGTCGGCCAGTACCTCACAAACCACGAGGGTCATAAAAGCGATAATTTCTTCGGGCTGTTGTCGATCAACCAAAACAAACGTTTTCGACAACCCCTTATCGTTATGTTGCCGAGCAATTTTTTGTAAAAAGTAGTTGGGCAATTCGTCGCCGCAATCAAACGCATTGCGATGATGTGTCTTACTCAGTGTCTCGATCGTTAAAATCGAACTCACTTAATGCGGGCCTTATAATTTTTGACCGCATTGATTAGTTTGTCATTCGGTTCAGGCGGATTGTCTAACACATCAAAGAAAAATTCAGCATCTTGTTGACTAAGATGAATCAATTTATCTTTTTCAATGACCCGTTCCGCTTTCTCAAGCGCCGCCTGTACCAAGAACTGATTGAGGGTCGCACCAGTTAAGTCGGCAGCAGCAATCAGCGTTTCTTTGATTTGCTCGCTGACTCTGGCAGTAATGCGTTCATTGTTTGCGATGGCCATGAGAACATTTCTCTATTGGTGACAAAATGTCACCGTATATAAGTTGCAGCAGTTTGTCAATCATCATTCGAATCGTCATATAGTTCTTAGCTTTCAATAAGATTTATAGGGAAAGCTTCCCTTTCCCAATTCGGCCAACACCGATGATTGTTAAAAGTGTCTGTCGAAGGAAATTACTTCTAATGAAGAACATCCCAAATCATCCCTGATTCAATTACGCTAGCGAATTGGTCAGCTGAGAAGCCGTTTGGATACAGATTATTCGCTGGACTTTGTTAAGAAATTTCAAACATGACTTCCTCACAAATTTGCTTGAAATCGCCAGCATCAATATCACCTCCTTTGCGCCTTTGTGTTTCATCGGAAATCGCTTGATTCATATCGCGTAACAAATGACGCTCATTACGAAGTGCAATGATTATTTTTTGGAGAGAAACCTTCAGAAAGCCTTCGAAATATTCATGGTCATGTTCAATCGAGGTTTCAATAATCCAGCAATGTGTCTGAATTTTATTGCTGTCCCGGTCACCGATTAATGCCGACAACGTTGGATCGGTTGAACCCTGATGCGTTACTTTTTGTTTCTGTCGTTCTCGAAACCGTTGTTGACGGCTGGCATTATGGAAGCGTCCTGAGCGGGTGGACTGATATTTTTTCCCGGCGCGCCTGCGGGAGTCTAAACGGGCGGACGCGGCGCATCCGCGGGTGCAATAAGGCTGACCACGATCACAACTCGAGCAGATGATGACCTGTGTATGACAACGGTGACAATGATAAAGGCGGGCGGATCGGCACATCGACAAAAAGGCCGATGAGGGCTGGATTTATTCCCCAGATATGTCACACTGAGGATCGTGATTCGGCACGGTTCTGGGGTATGGCGTCTGCGTTGACCGTCAAATCTTGGTGGCGTCATACCTTCTCTCAACGACACCGCTCTTTATACCGCTGACCGTGATGCTTTGCTTGATTAGTGATGAATCGAGTTCGTAAAAAAACCCTCCATCACGATTTTTCAGCAGGCTATTTGAGGCAGGGGGAGATCGTGCGGGGATTTTACTATTCGGCAAATAACTGCGGGTTTGGGCTGGTTTTTACAACAGGAGTAATTATTCACATCCCCCTATCGTCCCACGCTACAGCGCTCGCGGTTATACACAAGTACCGGTAAAGGTGCTGAACAGAGGTTATCGAATACCTGGGAACGGTACTGTTTGAAAAATCAGTGGGTATTGAAAGTCAATGGCTTTCCCTCATGTAGCGTTAGGTGAGGGACGACGAAGGCGTCGCTCCCACAAAGGGCGGATGCTCTGTGGGAGCGATCCCCAGATCGCGATTCCGAAGCCTAGTGTGTTAAGCGACAATCAAATGGTATCGAGGCCTCATTGGTTAAGATTGCAAAAGGGTAATTCAAGACTTATGTATAACGATGAGCGATCCAGCGTGGGAATGATAATTGCCGGGGGACTGAATAGTAACATTCAGAAAGCTCTAGCTTCCCGACGATCAAGGAAATTTGAATCAGCGAGTCGAGGTTGATTGATGTTGTGCCGGTCTCTGGAAGCTGGATGGAGTTTGGTAAAGTTCGGGATGCGGGTTGGACGTTTTTAGCTTGATGCATATGGGTCTTATAACCTACCGCACGGAATTTGTAACACCGTCTTAAACGTTTCGATTGTGGCTAAAGCAAATCAAAACGTTCGGAGCGGGTTGAATAACCCGCCCCGCGCGAAGTATTTAGATTAACTCTAAAATAAGTACAAAAACCAAGGCCAAACCTAAACCGGAATGGATTACACCCTTTACACTTGCCAATGGCCCCATGAAACCGGCAGGCGGCAATTTCTGCGCAAAACCGAATCGGGAAAGCGCCTTGCGTGACGCATTGTATTGGAGACCGAGAATCGCCCCGAAAATCAAAAGGATACCGAGCGTTCCGGAATCATAATGAGGATAATGAGCGGAGGCGCCCATGAAAAATAACATCGGGACTGAAAACAATACATTCGTCCTAGAAGCCAGCCCCGCTTGCGCTGCTGCATCAGCCGCTTCAGGTATGGCCGCTTCGCCTTTCGCGGTTTTTTCGGTGGATGCGATTACTATTTTTTGATTCGGCCAAATGATTAACCAAACGTTTAAGAACATCAAAGTCCCGAGCATAGCGCCGATATAGATATCGACCGACCACCCGCTGCCGCGGATTCCCATAATGCCGAGTCCTGTTAGAAAAGTCAGCATGGCTCCCCAGCGAAACCACCATAATGCGCGCGGGACCAGCTTTTGAACGGCATCCGACTTAGCCGAAGCTTCCGCCTCTTTAAAATATTCCCCTTGCACGAAATTAAAATAGTAAAGCAACCCAATCCAGGTTATTCCGGCCAAAAAATGTCCCCATCGAAACAGCATTTCCAGACCGGGTTGTGTTGTAAAAATGTCCATTCAAATCTCCCCTCATTAATTGATTATTGTTATTTTACGCAATGACTTTTCGTCTAACCCAAGAGTTGATTCTTTATTGACAACAATGACGAAATCGTATCCTAGGGTCAGCGTTTGGATAATCGCTAAGTTTTTCCTGGCTGTCAAGGCAGAAAAAGCATTACTAATTAATAATTTACTACCTCTGTTATAAGAACCGGCTCAGAAGTAAGCTAAGACATTACGTATTAATTAAAGAAAACATCGCAGGGAGGCTGCAGGTAACATAACCTCGAAATATTTGGAGTGATAATGAGGGAGAAAAGCTTTTTTGCACACTAGAACGCCTTGGCAGGAGGGGGGCGCCTCGAAACTATTTCAAACTCAAAAAAATCAGCTTTCCCCCATTTTCAATTTCCCTTTGCGGATGATTTTTTTGGCTTCAGCGCCTTTAATAACATCTCCATTTTCCTCCAGCCAAACGATAGCGCCCGTAGGACATCGTTGGATGGGGGCTTGGGTTTGGTGCTTTTTGGAATAATCGACAACGGGTAAATTGTTGATCATCGTGATCAGGCTGGGGGCATCCATCGCGCATTTGCCGCAGGCCGTGCAGCCGACTTCGCATTCTTCCAAAACCCCATCGCCTGCTTCCAGGCTTTTACAGGCTACCCATAGTCTATGGCTGACGGGGTGTATCGAAAAAAGATCCTTCGGACAAACTTCGACACAGTCTCCGCAGGCGGTACATTTCGCTTCATCGACGACCGGCAAACCGAAGGCATTCATTGTGATGGCATCGAAATCGCAGACTTTTTCACAATCTCCGTGGCTTAAACAGCCCCAAGAACACCCTTTGCCTCCCCCTGAAACCAAGGCCTCCGCTCTGCAACTTGATATTCCTTCATATCTGGCACGATTGATCGCGACATTGTTACCTCCGGCACAAGCTAAGCGCGCGACCCTTTTCTCTTCCGAGCCGGCATCCACGCCCAAAAATTGTGCTATTTCTTTTTGTCCTTCTTCGCTGCTTACACTGCATTTGGCCGGCGGCATTTCGCCTTTGACCAAGGCTTCCGCAAATGGCCTGCAGCCGGGGTATCCGCAAGCACCGCAGTTGGCATGGGGCAGCATGCCTTCCACTACATCGATTCTTGGATCTTCGTAGACATACAGTTTTTTGTTGGCAATGATGAGCATCAGCGCCAATACCAGCGTTAATCCTCCAAGCGCAAGCAAAGCGATGAGAATGGTCATGTCTATCTATCCGATCCAGACATCAATAGATCACCTCGGCCCATTTTTTACCGGCAATCAGTTCGGCTTTTCGGTTTTCCCATTTTTCCTTGGACCCCATAATATTTATAAAGGCTTTATCGAGGTTTTCTTTCACCTTTTCATAGCCGGCGATAAAGATATAGGTGTTGGCTGAACCGAGCATTTCGAGAATCTCTTCGGCCCTTTGCTCTATCGCGTGATCCAGCAATATCGGGTCTTCCCAATGCGGCCTTGGACTGAGTGCATGAAAGGCTTCGAATGTCGCTTTGTCGTAATACTGGGTCAGGTCTCCGTCCTTGTCGTTGAGATAGAGGAGTTCGAGTCCGCTTTTCGCGCCATAAAATAAGCGGATTTTTCCGTGCCACTCTTTTTCCTGGCTGTAAATGTGCTTGATAAATGCCTTGAATGGCGCAATTCCGGTACCCATTCCAATCATGATAATGTTGGCCTGTTTATCATCGGGCACTTTAAAGGGTAATTCGAAAGGACCGGTAATCGTGATTTCATCGCCCTCACGACGGTCGCACAGGAAGTTGGAGCTCACTCCCTGATATTGCTCGCCGCTGAACTCGTCCACATAAGAACATCTTTTGACCAGCATCGTTATCAGCGACTTGCCGTTGCTTCTTTCCGGAATATCGGCAACGCTGTAAAGCCGATGATGATAAGAATTGCCGAAGTCGCTCTTGTGTTCGAGTAGAACGCCGAAGCTTTGATCTACCTGACAATCGAATTCGGGATTGTCGACCTCCAGTAATATTTCTCGAATTTCTTCCACATTGGTGGGGGTCAGCCTTTCGGTTTTTTTGACCTTGGCTTTGTATTGCTTACTTGTATCGAGTTCTGATAAATAGGACATGGCTTTATTGCCTCATTTTGAAGATTCGTGATCGATTCGTTTGCTTTTTGAGCAAACCCGGGTGCATCCGCAATTGCCGCAGCTTAGCCTTTCGGCTAAAACGTCCGAGTCTGAAATGTTCTCGGAAAATGTTTCCCGCCATCGGGACTGCACCCAAACCCAAACCAGCAGCATCGATACTACGGCACTGATTCCAATTATAAATGTCATTAACGGTCCCCCGTGTTTTATGTGCCTAAGCCCGAAAATCCCATAAACGTCAATGACAAGATCCCTGCGACCAATAAGGTCAACGCGGTTCCTTTGACCACATCGGGGACTTCCGCAAATTCCAATTGTTCTCTGATTCCTGCCATCAATATCAACGCCAAGGTAAATCCAATCCCGGCGCCCAAGGCATAAACGAGGCTCTGGCTGAAGCTGTAGGCTTTGTTTGTTTGAAAGAGCGCCAAACCTAAAATCGCGCAATTAGTCGTAATCAGCGGAAGAAAAATCCCCAAGGCTCTAAATAAAGTAGGACTCATTTTCTTGATAAACATTTCCACCAATTGCACGGTGGAGGCGATCACGACGATATAACTGATCAATTGCAGAAAGGGCGCATCGATAGCCACCAATAAGGCATGGATACCATAGGCGCAAATGGAACTGATGAGCATGACGAAGGTCACCGCTCCCCCCATTTTTGTGGCGGTTTCCATTTTTCCCGAAACGCCGAGAAAAGGGCAGATGCCGAGGAAATAGGCCAAAACAAAATTGTTGACCAGGCTGGCATTGATAAATATGCTCCAATAGGATTCGGTATTCATCCTTTCGCTTTTTTGACTTTGAAATAATTGAACACAACCAGCCATAACGCCAACGTAAAAAAGCCGCCTGCCGGCAGGATCATGATGATCCACTCTTGAAACGATTCCGGAAATATCGCGACATCGAACAAGCTTCCATTACCAAGCAATTCCCTGACCGCACCCAGACAAAAAAGCGCTAATACGAAACCGACTCCCATACCCAAGGCGTCCATGATCGATTTGCCTATGGTATTTTTCGAAGCAAAGGCCTCCGCACGGCTCAGTATGAGGCAGTTGACCACAATCAGAGAAATAAATGCTCCGAGGTTTTTATGCAAATCGACGCTGATGGCCTGAATGGCATAATCGACGATCGTGACAAACGTGGCGATAATCAGAATAAAAGAGGCAATCCTGACTTGCTTGGGAATAAAGTTTCTTAAAGAAGCGACCAGTATATTGGACATTAACAGCACGAAAGCCGTCGCCAAACCCATCGCCAGCGCATTTTGAGCGGTATTAGACACCGCTAAAACCGGACACATGCCGAGCACTTGCACGAATACAGGGTTTTCACGCCAAAGCCCTTTGATGAACTCGTCGGTGGAGCTTGGCTCGGCCTTTTTGTCGGTATTATTGCTTATCCGAGTACTCATTTTGAATCCGTATTCACTTTAGGAACGAGCATCAAATAACTTCTTCAAATATTGGAAGGGGGTTCGGTGGCTCGATTGACAGGTGTCGGCAGCAGGGAAAGCTGCCGTCAAGCCTACATGGATGTATTCACGGCGTCCTGTTAAGCGAGTCACCAAACCTCCACAAAGCTTACTGTTTCGAGAAGTTGTTTTGTGCATATTCCTTAAACCTTTCGATTTGATTGTATATCAATGGCACCATGACTGACGAACTTTCACCGATGATATTGCCGATGGCTCTCGAAGAAATAGTTGCGCCGGTGATACCTTCCACTTCCCATGGATTGGATTTACCCCCTTGCTTGACCGGTATCACCTTATTTTGAATCCGAGTCGATTCAGGATCGAGTTTGACCGAAAGCGCTTTGAAGTTAGCCAGAAAGTTTTCATCCTTTTCGATCTTATCGCCCAATCCCGGCGTTTCCTTGCTCTCAAGCACATAAAAACCGACGAGGGTTTGCGAATGGGGATCGTAGCCGTACAAAATCCGAATGACGTCGGCATAGCCTTGGCCGCTGGCCTCGATGGCTACGCCGAGGAATTTACCGGCGTCGTCGTAACCGGCATAGACTACCGGATTTTTTCCATCCGGTGCTTCGACAGGCGTAAAATTCCCGTCCGCTCCCAATAAAAACATCCGTGTATTGCTGATGCCCGGCAAGACTTTGAAAACCGCTTTTTCCAGCGCTTCGGTTCGTAAACGATCAATTCTTTCCTTGGAACCTTCATAGACCAGGACGATAAGCAAAGCACAAAAGATGCCTATACTCACCATCGCAATCAGCATCTTTTTGCTTTCTTCCGAAGAATTGGTTTGACTCGATACAGGGTGATTGGCATTCATGGGTTTACCTTTCAGGTCCCGTAAACTTTAGGACGGATAAGTCGGTCGATGTGAGGCGATAGCGCATTTCCCAATAAAATGGCATACATCACGCCCTCGGGCAGGCCGCCCCAAATCCGAATAACGACTACCAGCAGTCCAATGAAGACGCCATAAATCACAACGCCCAATGGGGTTATTGGGGAACCCACCATATCGGTGGCCATGAATACTGCCCCCAGCATCAATCCGCCTGAGAAAAGCATAAATTCCGGAGAAGGGTAGATTTCCGGATTGATCCAATACAAAATGCCGCTTAAAACATAAACAGAACCCAATATGGCGACAGGAATGCGCCAGTTCATCATCTTGCGGGCAATTAAATAGAGTCCGCCCAATACAATCAGCACGGAAGATGTTTCTCCGATCGATCCACTGACCAGTCCTAAGGCCAAGTCCGCACTTTCGGTAGTGACATGATCGAACTTAAAGGCAGAAAGCGGCGTGGCGCCTGAGACTCCATCCACAATAGGTTTTGCAAACGGAAAGGCAAGCACCGATTCGGACACGCTCGCAAACCTGTCTTCTAAAAAAGCCGGATGCCAAGTCGTGATCGCGACTGGAAAGGCGGCTTGTAGAATAGCTCTTCCGACCAAAGCCGGGTTGAAGGCATTGTAGCCCAGGCCGCCAAAAACGAATTTTCCCAAGGCAATCGCCAATACGCCGCCGATGAAGGTCATCCATAATGGAAAAATCGGCGGTAACGTCAATCCCAACAGCAAACCGGTAATCACCGCCGAGCCGTCAGCAATGGTGCTGGGGCGATTAGACAACCGGCATAATAGATGCTCGGTCAGTACGCAAGCAATCAGGGCGGTGGCAATCACCAAAAGCGCATTGAGGCCGAAGGCATAAATAGCAAAGACCGCAACCGGTAGAAGCGCATAGATTACGTTGCGCATGATCACATCGACGCCGACCCCTTTGTTGATATGGGGCGAACTGCTGATACGTAGGGTTTTGCTAAACATGGGCAACCGCCGATTTTCTTTTTCTGACGATTCCTTTGGCCACTCTGAAATATTGCACCAAAGGAATATTGGATGGGCACACATAGGAGCAAGAACCGCATTCGAAACAATCCATCAGATGGTACTCCTCGGCCATCGTGTCGTAAGCTTCGGATTTTGCCAAGATGCCCAATCGCGAAGGATTCAGGGAAATCGGGCAGGCATCGACACAGGCGCCGCACTTGATACACGGATAGATTTTGTCGTTTCTTTTGACATTTTCATCACCAAACACCACGATGCCGGATGTGCCTTTGACAATCGAGATATCCAAATCGGAGGCCGAAATGCCCATCATCGGCCCGCCCATATAAATTTCGCTGAGGTTTTCTGCGGCTCCGACGTGTTCCAATACAAAGCGTAGCGGCGTCCCGATCGGAATCAGATAATTGCCTTTTTTCTTGACTCCGGGGCCGGTAATCGTGACCACTCTTTCTTGAATCCCTCGACCATGAGGCAACAATCTTCCGATTTCGGCCGTCGTGGCGACATTGACCGCTACGGCATGAACGTCGATCGGAAAACCGCCTGAAGGAACCTCTTTGCCGAGCAATGCCGTAATCAGCATTTTCTCGGCGCCCTGAGGGTATTTGACGGGTACGACTTTGACTTTTACCGGCAAATCAGCCGGAATCCGATCGGCTAAATGATCGGCGGCATCTTTTTTGTTGGCTTCGATACCGATAATGACCTGCTTGGCGTCGGTGACTCTGAGAAGATACCGAATACCGGTGAAAATATCATCCGCCTGTTCGAGCATGACTCGATGATCGGTAGTCAGATACGGCTCGCATTCAATTCCGTTGATGATCAAGTGCTCGCAGAATTTCCCTTCCGGAATTTTCAACTTGACATGGGTCGGGAATGCGGCGCCGCCTAAGCCCACAATACCGGCATCCTGGATGCCTTGTAAAATGGCTTCCGGGCTTGCCGACAAGGGAACAGGCATGCCTTCCACGACTTCTTGTCCGGAAAAAGGGAATGTTTCAAGGTAAATGCCGCTTGCTTTTTGACCTCCGATGACCGGCACGTTGGCAATTTTCCTGACAACTCCGGAAACCGGAGCATGCATCGGAACGGACAGATAGCCGTCGGCCTTGGCCAGTAGCTGTCCTCTCGCGACCTCCTGGCCTTCGCGTACGATAACCTGAGCTGGCTTGCCTATATGCTGCTGCATCGGAAGGACAATCAACGGAGGAAACGGAAACTGCCGGACGGGCAGTTTGTTCGTGTCCTCCTTGTGTTCCGGGGGATGTACCCCATGCTTGAAAGTATTTGAAGAAAATTTCAACACGGCATCAATTGAATTTTTCGCCTCTTTTGATCCATTTCTCGATATCGGCGGCACTTCTATCGGCAGGCAGTCCCGGATGGATCACGCCGGCGGTACATTTTTCAGCCGCCTTGACCAAATCGCTGTAAGGTCCGGCATTGGCATCTTTGATAAAGGCCTTTTTATCGTTGTTGTAAGCGAAGATATTGGGGTTCAGGTTGATGCACTCGTCACAGGCTGTGCAATTCTCCGTTTCAAGCCAAGGCGCCATGCTATCCGCTTTGACTTCGGCGGCGCCTGTTGATGTTTCTGTTTCGGTTTCATCCAATGCCAAGTCCATGATGCCTGAGCCCTCATCACCGGCTAGCTTCATCAAGCCCTTAGCAATCTTGCCGACGACTTCTGCTCGGATTTTGCTTTCCAAATCTTCCACCGGCGTTGCTTTTTCGTCTTTGATGCCGGCAATGGCTTTTAACATGATCCAGAAATCCCTCCTTTCCTCGCAGGACAGTACGATCGTTTTCGAGACCAAAACCCGACTGAGTAGTTGTTTGCTATCCACGGCCCAAATGAACGGAAATTTCCCTTCTCTTTCGGATTCGTCTAGTTTCAGGAAGTCGGCCAAAACCACCATGTTTTCATTCCAGGTATCCCGGGGCGCCTTACGGAAGTGTTTTCTAAACCGTGCTTCGGTCAAGGCAAAATCGGCAAAAGTCATCGCAACTTCCATCGATTTTTGTCTACCGCCTTCGAGGTATTTTAGTTCATAGGTCGGCCATAGCTTGTCCATCGCAGGGTTCCCCTCCAAGTCGAATGCCTCTTGAGGCGTCACGCCTTTGTCGGGGTTGTATCGGAAGATTGGATAGGCTCTGGACTCGACAACCAATTTAGCTTGATGCGCCCCCATGTCGTCACCGACTCCATGTTCGGGTTGGCAGGTGGTGTACAGATTGAACAGCGCGGGTCTTTTCGTCATCAAGCCATCGATGAAGCCTTCGATCATGTGGCTGGTGTTGGCCAACGTGGCTTGCATGACATAGGTATTTCTGTGCGCCATGCCGATCAACCCCATTTCTTTTCTCGGTTCGGATTTGCCTTTCCCGACTTTGCCGAATTGCGCCATGTCGGAGACTTGACCGACAAAACCCGAAGTACAAGCTTGGCCGCCGGTATTGGAATAGACTTGGGTATCGACGACCACTACTTTAATGGGTTTGCCCGAGGCCATCATGCGCGAAAGATTTTGGAAACCGATGTCATACATCGCGCCATCGCCGCCCAACGCGACGACCGGCGGGCACAACTTCCACTCTTGGTCGGAAAACTGTTCCCAATTGAAATAGCTGAAGAATTCGTTATGATCGCGGGGATTGTATTTTCCACTCAATTCCAATTCGGCTTTACGTATCAATTTGAATCCATCAGCCATTTTGGCCATATGACCTTCAAAAATCCCCATGGCCAAGGAAGTACTGTCTTGGAACAAATGATTCGCCCAAGGGAACGGATAGGGATTGTACGGATAAGTACTGCCCCATACCGAGGTACAGCCCGTCGCATTGGTCATGCCCATCGTAGAACGGCCTTTTCCGGTGGCTCCATTGGTATATTTCCAATGCAAGTGTTTCAAACCTGCAATGGTTTGCGTCGTTTCGGTCAACCATTCTTGGTCGATCGGAGAGGAGCCTTTTTCATGCTCCAATCTACGGGCAATCCCGGACATGGTCAGATCCCCGCCCTGCATTTCGGCGACAATCTTGGACATCATATCGGTGTCCGTGACGTTCATCGTATTCATCAATTTGAGTTGAACATGTTTCTCCAGCTTTTCAATCAATTCTTGAAGATAAGCCACATGTTTTTCGACCCGCGGAATCATCAGGGACTCCACCGTGGCCATGAATAGGTGAACAACCGACTTTTCGGAGCAACCCAAACAGGCCCCGTCGCCACTGGCAAAGCTTTGATAGGCGCCTTTATCCAACAAGATAGTTTCCAGAGGACCTATTTTTTCTTCCAAGTCGTCAACGCGATGAAATTTTTTCGGAGTATTCGGAAGGTCGCTCCAAAAGCTCCATTCCTCTCTCAATTTTGCAATTGATTCATCGGTTTGTTTGACCACTCTCAAGGCGTCGTCATCGCAGACTTTGACGCATTCCATACAGCCTTTACAGGTCGTGGGGTTGACAGTGATACTAAATAAACCTCCGCTATTAGCTGCTTTCTTTTCGTGCAGGTCATAGTAGGGCCGAGTCAGCGCAAACTGGAAATCGCCGAGTTCGTCTCGGAACCATTGCAGTTCGGTAGAGAGTAATGAGTCCTTCGATTCTTGTTCGATAACCGCATCGATGGCTTCATTAACCATGTTATTCACCGTGACCCCCTCGTGCGGCTCATTGAACAGCGCACGAATTTTGGGTTCCAGTTGTTTGACGGTTTTAGGAAGAAATTCGAGTTTGTCGTGTTTTCGTTTCACCCGTGTCAAAACCGAATCGAGTACATCCGATAATTCGCTCACCAAGCCGGGAATGGCCGTGTCTGGGCAAACGGTGTAACAATTGCCGCAAGCGGTGCAATTATCGGCCACCCATTCCGGATGCTCAAAGCGAATACCGGTCATATCCCTGAACAGCGATGTCGTTGCAGGCATCACGCTCAAACCGATAAAGGGGTCGGTTAGATTATCGTTGCCTTGGCCGGTCAGATAGAAATTACCGGTCTGCTCCCAAAAACGGTGGATATCGCTGAGTTTGGATTCACTCTGCGGGGTGGTTTTTAGCAGACTTGGAATCGGCGCAATCAATTGCCCACTGGTTTTCTCGGCTTGAGCGCCTAAGACTTTGCTTTTGATTTCGTGGACTTCATCGAATCCGCGCTTCACGACGCGCATGTTGTCATCGACGACCCGCTGACCTTTGCTCCCGAACTTGTGTTGCAATTGTTCTTCTATTGCTTTCAACAGCGCGACATCGCTGAGTCCGGATTTTTCCATCAAAGGGGAGGCCGCGAAAAAACCGCCCTGAAAGGCAATGCCCTGCATCCTGAGCTGTAATTCCGGATCGGTCGCTTCTTCTCTTGCGATTTTGAATCCATCGACATAAAAGACCCGGATGTCATTGTCGATGATCATCTTTTGGTAATGTACCGGGATGTCGGCCCAAACTTCATCGGCGGTTTTCCGCTCGCTTTGAATAATGAAGGTTCCGCCTTTTTTGAGACCCGCCAAGGCATTGGTATGCTTGAAAACATTCGGGTCGGGCGATAGCACCACATCGACGAAATAGTATTCGCAATTGATATTGATCGGTTCGGGCGCGGCGGCAAGATAGTAAGTAGTCGGCTGACCCTTTTTTTCCGAACCGTATTTCGGGTTGGCTTTGATGTCGTAGCCCAAAAGATCGAACAGCGTCATCGCCAGATTTTTACCCGTCGTGATAGCGCCCCAGCCGCCGACTGAGTGAAACCTCACCGTAATGGCGCCCTGCGGCATTAGGTTTGGGTTTTCAGAACCGCGAACGGCCAATTCCTTCACATTCGGGTAAGCCTCTTGAATGGCTTCTTGATGGGTTCTTTGCTTGGGTGTGAAGGCATGCTCCCGGATAAAGTCGATCGACAAATAGAAGAGTTTTTTATGCTTGCCGTTAGGTAGCATGTTTTCTATTGCGCCAATGATGCCTTCCGGTTGAAGATCCCGGCTGCCCATGCCGAAAGAGCCCGAATATAAAGGCGGCATTTCGCTGAACGAATAGGAAGACAAGTCTGGATACGGAATATTTTTCTTGTGCGTGCCGTTTTCGATACATTTGGTAATGACCGCCCGGGTTTCACGCATGATAGGAGGATCTTCCGCCAACGGCTGATCCAGCCTTTCCAAAATGGCGACCCCTTTTCGGCCCTTTAAAACTTTTCCCAAAAGATCCGCCGGGAAGGGTCTGAACATTACCAAATCCACCACGCCGACTTTCAAGCCGCGAGTTTTTCTTAAGTAATCCGCCACCGCTTCGGCACTAGAGACTACGCTACCCTGGCCTACGATCAGATAGTCGGCGTCTTCGGCTTTATAGGTCATGACGCGGGCGTAACGACGCCCCGTTAAGTGATAATATTCCTCGAAAGCTTGGTCGGTCAGTTCTTTGATATGGTCGAAAAAGAATGGACGCTGAGACGCGACGCTTTGCATATAAGCATCCTGATTTTGCACGATACCGGCCATCATCGGATTGTCCACATCCCACACTTCAGGAATACGTCTTCTTTTCGCCCCATAAATAATTCTTTGAGCGGGGGTAGGCGTATCGATGATGTCGTCCGGCCTGCCCAGATACTCCTTGATCAACTCCCGTTCCGGCAATAAAAGGGACTCGATTAGATGGGTGGTCAAAAAGCCGTCTTGTGCGATCACGCCCGGATTCAAGGCCAATTCGGCAATCCTGTGGGAGATGATATTCAGGTCGGCCACATGCTGGGCTTTTTTGGCAAAAAGCTGAAAAAAGCCGGTATCGTCAATCGCATGGTAATCGTCATGTCCCGCATGCACATTGAGAGTGGCTTTGGTCATGGCTCTTGCGCCTATGTTCAAAACATAGGTCAGCCTTTTTCCTACGGCAGCATAGAGCGATTCATGCATATAGGCAATGCCCTGACCGGAGGAAAAATTGGTGGACCTCAAGCCTGTCATGGACAATCCGGCCGTCACGGCAGCCGCGGCATGCTCTCCTTCCGGCTCAATAAAGATGAGAGGGCGGTCGGAAATGTTCAAATGTCCTTTGGCCGCCTCTTCAGCCCAATATTCGCCCATTTGGGTGGAAGGCGTGATGGGATAGGCGCCTGCGGCATCCGAGGATTCGCGTTCGCACATGATGGCGACTGTATTGCCATCCATGGCTACCCTTGTTCCTGGATATTTGAATTGCTTGTTTCTATTTTCCATGACGATATCGCGTAGTGGGATTATGGATAGGTATTTCAGAGTGACTTTTCGACGTATCCTCAGCTAAAACAGTATTCCAATTAAATTTGATTGGCAATGTTTTTTTGGTCGATTAATCAGGCTTCATTCAGCACAACAATAGCATATTTGCCGCACTATTTTGGAATGCTGCTACTAAAATTAAGAAGCAAATAACATGCCTAACTGATGGGGTCTATGGCCTTATCGAATCGGTTTTATTCATTCGGGTTACGCGACAAATAACTTCCCGGGGCTATGGGGCTTAGCCTGGGTTCGGTTGATCGGTTGACAGGCTTGGTACCTAAGTTATTCAAAGTAGTTAACCTAGCGATCATGAAGGTCTGGACATCGCTCGGGCAAATGAAAGAGCGAGGCGTGACGGTGGGGGCGGTCACTCGCCCGGCAGGAAGCCATGAATCCAACGCCTAAATTAGCTAAGATACTTAACTATAGCCAATGAGCTATGGAAGTTAGGCGTTGGATGAATGCGTCCGTGAAGCACAACAATATCACATTTGCTGCACTATTTTGGAATGCTTTGAAATTAAAAGCAAAAATCATACCTATTGAGGGGCTATGGGCGTATCGAATCGGTTTTTTTTCATTAGAGTTTCGCGACAGATAACTTCCTGGAAATATGGAGCTTAGCCTTGGTTCGGTTGCTCGCTTGACAGGCCCAGTGCCTAAAATATCAAAGATAGTTAACCATAGCCAATGGACTATGGATTTAGGTGTTGGGTGAATACGTCCGCGTAGGATTGGCGGCGACTCAAACGCCAATGTAGCGTGAATGCAGATTTTGTATTACGCCATGGATGGCGTGTATTAGGGCTGTATGGGTATAAATCATCGTGGTTCCGACATCGCTGTGCCCAGTAATTCCTGAATAGTGTGAATGTCATAATTGGCTGGCGATGGAATGCCGCAAAGTATGGGCGGTTGCCCGTTTGGTCAATTTAGCATCATTTACTGCACGTTTAATCGCTTTCTGCACCACCGACTCAGGATATGATAGCGCTTACGTTCTCGCGTTTCCGTGACCCATGTTAACGGTTGTCGAGGGGGAAACCACTGCCAAATGAACTCTTTAGCGGCATTTTTATATTTTTTTCCTAATTGATCCGGTAAAAATACACCGGCATAATCGGTTTTAAGGTCGGCTTCATGGAGAGCCGAGACTTTCTCTAATTGTTGTTTTAAGGCAGGAATATATGTTATCCCATATAGAACTACAAGGCTTTCAGAAAGAAATTGACCTAATGAGCGAGTCTAACTGTACAAGATATGCAGATCTAGAAAATAACTTGTTATGTTCAGCAACCAACAAGCATTGAGATATAAAAAGGGAAAGCATGGATTACAAAACCCTCGACAAATCAAAGCAAGAAGAGGTGGCAGGTTTGTTTACTTTTGTATTCACCTCATCAGAGGGAGAAAAGGAAGGTATATTAATTGGCAATCTTTCTTCAGAGTTGGCATCAAGCATCGACAATGAAGAAACAATCTGTTTCGGTGTCTATGAAAATGAATCACTCATAGGCTCTATTTTCTTTACGCGCCTTCAGTTTCATGAACCTATTCAGGTTTACATGCTCGCCCCGGTTGCAGTGAGCACTGAGCATCAGGAAAAAGGTATCGGACAGGCACTAATCAATTATGGGCTTAATGAACTCAAAAAACGCTCTGTGAATGTTGCTGTCACATATGGCTCCCCATCCTTTTATTCAAAGGTGGGGTTTCTGCCACTTTCAGAAAATGTTATTCAGGCACCGCTAAAGCTTTCAATGCCATTCGGTTGGCTCGGCCAATCTTTATCGGGAGGGTCAATTCCAACTATTAATGGACGTCCTGCGTGCGTCAAGGAATTCAATGACCCCGTTTATTGGTAAACAAAATAACATAGCAATCAAATGCACTCGGGCAGCAAAAGCGCCGCTCGTTCCTCGCTCTGCTTTTTTCTGCCGGTTATGTGAACGGTTATGTGTTTCGTCAAATAATGAAGTGATTTCGCGAAGACAAAGATCGAGTAGTCCATATGATTGATTACTTTCACGGCTGGCTATCCATAAATTTTAACCAATCCACACTGAACATTGTTCTGATGGGTGTTATTCTGTCCATCAGCATTTTTGCCGATACTCTGGCTAAACGCACCAGCGTGCCACGGATATCGATTCTGGTACTGGTCGGGGTCGGGATTGCTTTTGTGCAGCAGGTATGCCTGGGCAATCAGAGTGGACCTTTGCTGGACGGGCTAAGTGAACCGCTGATCACGTTAGCCCTGGTTATGGTGGCCTTTCTGCTGGGTAGCGAATTGAAGATCTACCGGCTGCGGTTTACCGGGCCATTGATTCTGGTGATCTCACTGTTCGTGACTGCAGTTAGTGGATTTATGGTTGCCGCCGGTTTACTGATGCTGAAATTTCCCCTTGCAATTACAATCTCGCTGGCTGCCCTTTCAGTCGCGACCGATCCCGCGGCTGTCAGTGAAACCATCAGGGAAAGCGGGGACACCCGCTTACGAGCCAAGGTGTTGCTGGGCATCGTAGCCATCGATGATGCTTGGGGTATTGTTGTATTCGGGCTCTGTATGGCAGTTCTTGGATGGGTGCTGAGTAGCAACGGACAGCAGGCTTTGCTATACGCCTTTTGGGAGCTTGGCGGAGCAATAGTCCTTGGCGTGTTGATCGGCCTGCCAGCGGCTTGGCTTACCGGTCGTCTCCGACCAGGAGAACCGACCCAGGTCGAAGCAATTGCTGTAATTCTTTTACTTACAGGGTTATCCTCATTGCTGGATGTGTCTTCACTTTTGGCGTCCATGGTCGCCGGTGCTATGGTGGCAAACCTCTCATCCCACCATACTCGATCCTTCCGGGAGATTGAGCATATAGAATGGCCGTTTTTGGTATTCTTTTTTGTGCTCTCCGGCGCCAGCATTGATCTGTATAAAGTAGTTGATGTGGTCGGGTTGACAGTCCTTTATATTATCTTACGACTGGCAGGCCGTATGTTTGGCGGCTTTCTCGCAGTGTTGTTTATCAGAGCTGAGCAGAAAACACTCCCCCGCAATATTGGCTTGGCTCTGACGCCACAGGCAGGTATAGCAATTGGTATGGCGTTGCTGGCAGCCGAGCAGTTTCCGGAAGTCCGCGACACCATTCTCCCGGTTGTGGTTTTCTCTACCATTATCTTTGAATCGGTTGGCCCGGTGTTAGTAAGACGGGTCTTGAATTCGTGAACTGTTATTCGTTGTGCGTTGCCATTGAATCGGCTATCTGTTTCATTGGGCTGTTGTTCTGAAGAACATAGAGAGTTTCCTGTTCTTGCTCCTAGTCGTCTGCACTCATAACCGCAAAAGCTTCGCCGGCCCTACGAGTTTCCTTTAGGGGGCATGATTAGTAACTACATGCTCTACAAGGGATCTTAGTTGATCTCTAAGCTGGTTTACGCTAACTGTGTCCAAATTTGACTCCATATGTACGGAAATACCGCCTAGCGCCCAAAGTTACGCAGGTCTTTGGGTATGACCTTCGGCCACTTTGGCCGCTGCCTTTCCAGCATGATTTCCCGCTCGAATTGTGCGACGCCGCCCAAGACGGTCAGCATCAGCTTGCCGGTGGGCGTCTGCGTATCCATGCTCAAGGTTAAGAATGCGCAGGCCGGCCTGCTTTTTTTCAGCGTCTGAATAATGGCCATGAGATCCGCCACCGATCGAGTTAAAGGGTCTAGCTTTTAATTTTGCAGAGGCTAGCAGATGCACATCGACAAAACCGATGTCTAAACCAAACGAGGCATTCGCGTCAATAAACCGTTTGATTTACTCACCGAACGCTACCGGCAAGTTATCCAATAGCCCCAAAAGGGTATAGCGTTGCGGTAAATTACCTAACGCTAATTCACCCCGGACAAACGGATGGCCTAATACCGGCATTGTTACAACTCGGTTTACCGGCGCGGGATGGGCTGCAAATCAGGGGCAATAACGCTTAAGCTGGCTAGGTGCTTGGCGCTCTCGCGTTCAATAAGGGCTTTCAAGGCTTCTTTGATGAGGCTGGATTGTTCTTTTAGATTTGGTTAAGGTTTGGGCTTTTTCGAGTAATTCATCATCTAAAACAACCGTCGTGCGCATAATGGCCTCCATAAAATGTTATCGAATGATGTGTTTTTTTGTGTGGTTAGGCGACCACATGCCTCGAGACATCTGGATTATCACTTGCCCGGCAACGTTAGAGAATTAGAACAATGCATACGGCGTATCTGCCTGACCGGTACCTATCAAGCGCCTAAACCTCAGGCTGGAAACGAGCAAACTGGGTTTCGGAACGAAGCCGGCGATTATTATTCGGCGCAGCAATTGCTGCAAAACTATTGTCGATTTTTGTATGAGCGGCTAGAAAGTTTCGAGGCGGTTGCCCGGATCGTAGGGCTAGATAGCCGGACAATAAAAAAACATCTTCGCTCGGATAAGTGACAGGTTGATTAGGGGGCCGAAGACATCAAAAACGATAAAGCGGTGTTATATCCGGCAGAAGTGTGGTATACAAAAATTAAATTCCCGACTTCGAAAGAGGGTATCCGCCATGAATTTAATCGATCCTTTCGGCGCACGGCAGTTATTGAATCCTGATCGAGCAAGTCCGTTGTCCTATTACTGTCTTGCGAGTTTAGAGTCCGCCGGCGCCGCCGACCTTGCCCGCTTGCCGCATACGATAAAAAGTCTGCTCGAAAGCCTGTTGCGAAACTGCGACGGTTATTCGATCACCGAAGACCATGTGCTCGGACTCGCCGGTTGGCAGGCGCAAGGTTCCAGGCGAGAAATTCCCTACAAACCGGCGCGGGTCATCCTGCAGGACTTTACCGGAGTGCCAGCGTTGGTCGATTTAGCCGTGATGCGCGATGCAATGAGCGAATTGGGCGGCGATCCGAAAAAAATCAATCCGTTCATCCCTTGCGATCTGGTGATCGATCATTCGGTGCAGGTCGATTATTTCGGTAAAGCCAATGCCTTGCCGATGAATGAAGCGGTCGAGTTTCAACGCAATCGGGAACGCTATGAATTCCTGAAATGGGGGCAATCGGCCTTTCAAAATCTGCGCGTGGTGCCGCCGTCCACCGGAATCGTTCATCAAGTCAATCTCGAATATCTGGCTCAAGTCGTCTTTCACAACAAAAACGACAATCTGTGTTATCCCGACAGTTGCGTCGGCACCGATTCGCATACGCCGATGGTCAACGGACTAGGCGTGCTGGCCTGGGGTGTTGGCGGCATCGAGGCCGAGGCGGTCATTCTGGATCAGCCCATTTACATGCTCGAGCCGGACGTGGTCGGAATCAAATTGACCGGAAAACTGCCGCCTGGCGTGACAGCGACCGATCTGGTGCTGCGCATAACCGAGTTGTGCCGGCAGTTCGGTGTCGTCGGTCAATTTGTCGAGTTTTACGGTTCCGGCTTGTCCCAACTCAGTATTCCCGACCGTGCGACCATTAGCAACATGGCGCCTGAGCAAGGTTCGACCGTGAGTTTTTTCCCGGTCGATGCGGTGGCTTTGGGCTATATGCGTCTCACCGGGCGCAGTTCCGAACAAATCGAGCTCACCGAGCGCTATGCCAAGCTACAAGGGTTGTTTCGCACCGACGATGCGCCGGAGCCCGAGTTTACCCGCGCGCTGGAAGTCGATCTCGGCGAAATCGAGCCATCGCTGGCCGGACCCAAGCGTCCGCAGGACCGAATTCCGCTGAGCCAAGTCGGGCCGACTTACCGGCAGACGCTGACCGCGCCGGTCGGCATTCGCGGCATGGGCCTTGCCGAAAGCGATCTCGATCGCTGCGGCGTGGTTTCGAGCCAAGGCGCCTGCGAAACGATCACGCACGGCGCCGTCGTGATCGCCGCGATCACGTCTTGTACGAACACCAGTAATCCCTCCGTGATGCTCGGCGCCGGCCTGGTCGCCAAGAAAGCCGTCGAGAAAGGGCTGAAAGTCAAAAATTATGTCAAGACTTCACTGGCGCCCGGGTCGCTGGTGGTGACCGAGTATTTGAAACAATCCGGGCTGCTGCCTTATCTGGAAGCACTGGGCTTTTATCTGGTCGGCTACGGCTGCACGACCTGCATCGGCAATTCCGGCCCGCTCGATGAAGCGGTGGAAAAGGCTATTGTCGACAATGACTTGGTCGTTTCGGCGGTGTTGTCCGGCAATCGGAATTTCGAGGGCCGCGTGCATCCACTCACCAAAACCAATTATCTCGCCTCGCCGCCGCTGGTAGTGGCCTACGCGCTGACGGGATCGACCGCTGTCGATATATCAAGTGACGCCATCGGCGAAGATTCCGACGGCAAACCGGTGTTCCTGAAAGATATTTGGCCGACGACCGAGGAAATCGATGAAGTCGTTCGAAAATTTGTCACACCGGAAATGTTCCGGGAGCGTTACGCCGACGTTTTCACCGGTACCCAAGCCTGGCAGGCGATCGAGGTTGCAGGTTCGGAGCGCTATCAATGGAACGATCAGTCGACTTATATCAGAAAGCCGCCGTTCTTCGAAGGGTTGAGCGGTGGTCCCGAAACCATCGGCCGTCTCGCCGACATGCGGGTATTGGCGCTGTTCGGCGATTCGGTCACGACCGACCACATTTCTCCGGCCGGGCAGATAGCGCCCGATTCGCCGGCGGCATTGTATTTGCTCGAAAAGGGCGTCGAACGGAAAGACTGGAACAGTTACGGTTCGCGTCGCGGCAACGATCAGGTGATGTGCAGAGGCACATTTGCCAATGTGCGTATCCATAATCTGTTGGTTCCGGGTTCCGAAGGCAATGTCACGATTCATCACCCCAGCGGCGAACGAATGACCTTTTTCGATGCCGCGATGAAGTACAAAGATGCAGGAATACCGCTGTGCATTCTGGCGGGCAAGGAATACGGTTCCGGGTCGTCCCGAGATTGGGCCGCGAAAGGCCCGTTCATGCAGGGCGTCAAGGCGGTCATTGCGGAAAGTTACGAAAGAATCCATCGCAGCAACTTGATCGGCATGGGGATTTTGCCGTTGCAGTTTATGTCCGGCGAATCGGCACAAAATCTAGGCCTGAAGGGCGACGAAATCGTTACGGCGGAGATTGCCGACGACATGGTTCCGCAACAAATTGTCGACGTGACCGCAAGCGCTCCGGACGGGAGCGTTACGTCCTTCAAGGCCGTCAGCCGCATCGATACGCCGATCGAAATTCAATATTACCGAGACGGCGGCATCTTGCGCACGGTTTTGAAGAAGCTGAGGGCTGGTTAACGAAAAGAAAAAAAGAACTCGCCGAGGGGCGTAGGACCGCGGAGAAAAGATGCGAAATCGGTATTACGCTATTCAAGCCGTTTGAGCTGAACACTTCGCACCCGGTGCATTTGAACATAGACACTATGCGCCCTATCGCCTTCGCGCGAGAACGAAATCCATCCATTAAGTAAAAACGGAGGAGGGGTCGCAATCATGAAACATCCGCACGAGCATAGTAAACATCAGGCGCCTCATGCAGGGGCTTCGAAATCTGATAGAAACGACAGCCATTCTCATTCGGCCTACAAAAACCATGCCGGACACGACAAACACGCAGGCCATAGCGTGGAGATGTTTCGGGACAAATTTTGGCTGACGTTGGCGCTGGCCGTTCCGACGCTGATTTGGAGCGAGGGACTGCAGCGCTGGTTGTCGTATACGGCGCCGGCTTTTCCGGGGTCGGGGTATGTCTCGGCCGTTTTCGGCACACTGGTTTATTTTTACGGCGGTTGGGTGTTTTTACAAGGCGGCTGGCGCGAATTGCAAAGCCGCCTGCCGGGCATGATGACCTTGATCTCGCTGGCGATCAGTGTCGCTTTTTTGTACAGCCTGGCCGTCACGTTCGGTTTCAAGGGGCATGCGCTGTGGTGGGAATTGGCAAGTCTGGTGGCGATCATGCTGCTGGGGCATTGGATAGAAATGCGTTCGATCTTCCAGGCTCAGGGAGCTCTAAAGGAATTGGCGAAGTTGCTGCCGGATACGGCGCTAAGGCTGGTCGATGGAGATAAAACCGAAGAGGTCACGGTCGACCGCTTGCAGGACGGCGATTTGTTGTTGATCCGTCCCGGTGCTGCGGTTCCGGCCGACGGCGTCGTCAAAAGCGGTAAGAGTTCGGTCAATGAGGCATTGATTACCGGTGAATCCGAGCCGGTGACGAAAGGCGAGGGCGATGAAGTGATTGCCGGCACGGTCAACGGCGAAGGCTCCTTGCGCATCGAAGTCACCGGCACCGGAGATAAGACCGCTTTGGCCGGTATCATGCGCTTGGTCGATCAGGCTCAAACTTCGCGCTCCCGGGCTCAGGCCTTGGCGGACCGCGCGGCGTTTTATCTGACGCTGGTCGCGATCGTTTCAGGCGCTTTGACATTCATTGCGTGGACTCTGGTCGGCGCGACGACGGATTTTACCGTGACGCGGGTTGTGACGGTTTTGGTCATTGCCTGTCCTCATGCCTTGGGGCTTGCTGTGCCGCTCGTGATTGCGATTTCGACGACATTGGGTGCGCGCGGCGGATTGTTGGTGCGCGATCGCCGGGGATTGGAGGAGGCGCGTAATCTGGATATCGTGGTATTCGACAAGACCGGCACGCTTACCTTGGGCGAGCACCGCGTCGTCGAAACGATGACGGACGAAGGCGTCGAGCCCGACGAAGCCTTACGTCTTGCGGCGGCGGTTGAACGCGATTCGGAACATCCGATTGCGAGAGCCTTACTCAAGAGTGCCGAAGAAGCCGAAATTGAATGGCCCTCAGCGCAGGAATTTCAGGCAATCCCCGGCCGAGGTGTGGAGGCTGTCGTCGAAGGGCGCAAACTCCAGGTGGGCGGGCCGGCTTTGCTAAACACGCTCGACAGCGAAATACCGCAAGCCCTGGCGAACGCCGCCGACCGCTTTGGCGAATCTGGCCAGGCGGCGATTTATCTCATTGAAGGGGATAGAATTTTGGCGGTCTTTGCGATCGCCGATGCGATTCGTCCCGTTTCCGGCGAAGCGGTGCGCCTGTTGCATGAAGCCGGCATCGAAGTCGCGATGTTGACCGGCGATTCGCAAGCGGTTGCCGACGCTGTTGCTAAGGAATTGAACATCGACACGGTGTTCGCTCAAGTGTTGCCCGAAGACAAGGTAAAGCGTATCGAAGAGTTGCAGGCTCAAGGCAAGCGCGTCGCGATGGTCGGCGATGGTGTCAATGATGCGCCGGCCTTGTTGACCGCCGATGCCGGTATTGCGATCGGTGCAGGCACCGATGTCGCGGTCGAGGCCGGCGATGTGGTCTTGGTGCGTTCGGACCCGCGCGACGTGTCGAGGATCGTCAATCTGAGCAAGGCGACCTATCGTAAGATGGTGCAGAATTTGTGGTGGGCCGCGGGCTACAACATCGTCGCGATTCCGCTCGCGGCGGGCGTTCTGGCATGGGCCGGAATCCTGCTCGCGCCGGCGGTCGGCGCAGTGCTGATGTCGGCCAGCACGGTGATCGTGGCGTTGAACGCCCAATTGTTGCGCCGGGCGGAATTATAAACAAAGGCGCTAACTTAAGGAAATAATGCGTCATTTCGCCGGATATTGTCGGAATCCGGTGCCTGATAGTAATGCTTGCTTCATTTGGATATCGGCAATTCATGCCGATATGATGAATAAAGCCGAAAATGCATCGTAGAATTGGCGCCTATCGGAATTATAAGACCGGAAGTCACACGCGGTTCAACGTAAATATTCAGTTCCCTGGCAATTAGCGTTCCAGCGGTGCGAGACGCTAGAGCGTCTCGGTCTCCATTCCCACTCTGGAGCGTGGGTACGATAGAGGGGATGTGAATATACTCATCGTAGATGAAAATTCGGCCTCGGGGTGCCCGTTAAAGGACGCCGTGAATACGTCCATGTAGGCTCTATGCCAGCTCCATGCTGGCAAAGCCTTTACCGAGCACCCCGAGGCCTCCTCCGGCACTGCCGAAATTTGAAGTGCGAAAGGTATAATTACGGCTCAATTGGCAAGCAAAGGCGCGATGGTTTTAAACACTATTCTTTGGGAATAATAAATAATAACCGGGAGCTCAATAATGAATAAATCAACCTCTTTTACAAGATTGATAATCTGTATTGTTTTTTTATTGGTATTGATTGTTTTACACATAATACCGTTGCCGATATTAGAATCTCTGATGCTGTATATCATGGTTTTCCGTCCCCGTTGGTTTAAAGATTTAATCGATAGTATCTACAATGAATAGTCTCGGCAGAGGCTGTGTCTTAACAGCTAGGGTTTACGTGATAAATAACGTCCTGGAGCTATGAGCTTTGTTGTGGGTTCGGCAACTCACTTGACAGGCCCTGCACCTAATAAACTATCCAAGACAATTATCCATTGTGGATTTTAGGTGCTGGGTGAATACGTCCGCTTAACGGCTGTGACTGATTGCCAAGGATGGCATGAATGCAGATTTTGCAGGAGTTAAAATCTGTCCTGCCGCTGACACTTGTCAATTTAGCAACCGAATCTGCCTGCCCTAAATCAAATATAGGGAAGTTATTTATGACCAAATTATAAGAAAGGTTGAGCAATTCGGAAGCGGACGAGTTGCGTATTCAACCAACGATGCCCGTTCGATTCGCTAGCCGGTGAATAAATCACACAAACGGCGTGACTCGATCACCGCTTTTTTATCTGCAAATCGGGATACTGTACCCAAGTTCAACGAAACGCTTGAACGAACCATACCAACAAGTACCAAGGGGAAACCATCATGAAAACAGTATCTTTAGCAGCAGTCGTTTTAATGTCAATCGTCGCCGGCACAGCCATGGCCGAAGGCTCCAGAATCGAAAAATCCACATTGATCAACGCGTCAAAAAATACGTTGACCAATACTCAGGCGATCGGCCGCAACAGCGCCGCCAGCACCGGCTCGATCAGCGTCGTCGGCTCGAAAGTCGAGAAATCGACGCTGATCAACGCATCGAAAAACACATTGACCAACACGCAAGCGATCGGCAGGGATTCTGTGGCGACAACCGGTTCGATCGACATCCGCTAAAAAACGCATAAAAGCACAAGGACGTGCGCTACCGGGCTAGGGATAGTAGGGCTTGGGGATCGACGCGGAAAAAGGGGGCGGGTTTAATTAACCGAAAGAACTATTACACACGACCCCTTTTTTATCTTTTTGCATTTGTCTGGCGGGCAAAGCCGTCTCGTCGTTGCCGGAAGCTTTGTGGTTTTGGCTTGCTGGCCGTTTTGGACGTTCTTTGCCGGCCCGGTTGCGCGGGATCAACCCGGTTTTGCCGATTACCGGCATTACTCCCGCCAAGGCATGATCGGCACGGTGGACAGGCTGTTGGCCGGCGCACCGTCGATTAACTTTCGGCTGACGGCAATATACACAAGCGTATTGCGCTTACGATCGAACAACCGCGTAACGCGTGTTTCCTTAAACAAAACCGAGGTATTTTCACTGAATGCGGTTTCCTGGTCCGGCAACTTCCCTTTGATCACGATCGGCCCAACTTGCCGGCAGGCAATCGAAAACTGGGACGGATCTTCGGCCAAGCCAAATGCGCCCGCGACGCCTCCGGTCTTCGCTTGACTAATGTGGCAGCTGACGCCCTGGACTTTTGGATCATCGAATGCCTGCACGCAAACCTTATGGTTAGCGCCGATTAGCTTCCAAGCGGTGGTGACGCAGCCGACTTCTTCGGCGGCGACGTTGAGGGTGGATAAAGCGGCAGGCAGCGCGGCCAGTAATAACGGGTATTTCATAAGATTCTAAACAAATGAGTGAAAAAATTGAGATTCTACAGGAGAAGCTTAGCAAAGGAGTCGGGTGAGATTGAAAAAAAGGTCGGGTTTATTTTGTAATTAAACCTGACCCCTTTTTTTGGTGGGATGCACGTAGTGCGTGATACGGCTAAAAAAACCGGAACCTTAGTTGCGGATTTATCTTCAGATTCCGAGCGCCCGAAATTCGGTGCAGGGGCGGCAGCGTTGCCAGATGCGGTCGAACTCTTCGTAGAGTTGTTTTTTTCGGGCGGGATGATTGGGGCTCCATTCGCCTTGGTAACGTTCTGCATTGAGTCGAAACAAGTAACCGTCTCGGTCGTTGATTAGAAATGCCGATGAGTATTGCTGGTCTTCCCGTTCGACCGGTGTTCGCAATTGAAACGACGAAGGCAGTCTTTGCGCCAAGTCGATTAACGCATGGGGTTTGCCGCGCGCGGCAAACGTGTCTTGAACTATGATTTGAACGCAACCGTCACGGCTGTTGATTGCGAATTGTCTAAACGCTTCGACGACGTCGTTGTGTCCGTATAAACCATGTTCCAAGTCGCGGGTATAAATGCAGATTTGGCGTCGTGCTTCGGTTATAAGTCGAATGGCCGACTCGAGGTGGGCTTCCAGGTTATCGAGTTTTTCTGCCGGTACCGATGTCTCGCGCGGCTTCGCGGACTGCCGTCTTCTTTCGGCAAGCGGCGTAAGCGTCATGCTCATGCGCTGAAATTCATTGCCGGCTACGTTAAATGCTTCTCCTTCACCGATAAATCCGAATTTTTGAAAGAACCCGCTAGCGCTCGCTGGTGTTTCGAGGGTTATTTGGTTGAGTCCTTGCTTTTGTGCTTTTTCGATGAGCACTCTTAATAGCGATTGTCCAACGCCTTGATTACGCCACTGATGTAATACGGCGATTCGGCCAATTTGCCCTTCCGGCGTCAGTCTGCCTGTACCGACCGGGTTATGGTGATTGTCGCGGGCGATGACATGATGGCTGTGCGGGTCTTTACCGTCTTGTTCGAGATCGGCGGGGAGGTGTTGTTCGATGATGAAAACCGAGTCGCGCACAGCGCGAAGATCCTTGAAATCGGCTTTATAATCGGCGGGTTCGATGCGGTAGTCGGACAGTTTCATAAATCACCGGAGCGTGTTAGGTTATTTAATTTTGGAGTCATTTACAGCAGATGATCTGCTTGAACAGTCTATGCTGCCAAAATCGATGGCGTTGAGCTATCGTTTTTTATGGCTATGTTCGCGTTAATAGTTGATACCCATTTGAGCTCAAAGTCAGCAGAAACCAAAGGATATAGCTCTAAATAACTTGCTTTTTTCAATATTGAGCGAATTGTTGAAAGGAGGGTAAGGTTGCTCGATTGACAGGTGTCGGCGGCAGGGCAGATTTTTGCTCCTGCAAAATCTGCGTTCACGCCATCCATGGCGTTTGCAGATTTTTGCTTCTCGGCAATTGCTGAGTTACAAGGATGTAACGAATGCAGAAAATGC
The DNA here is from genome assembly GCF_044788715.1 of Methylotuvimicrobium sp. KM1. Lineage (NCBI taxonomy): Bacteria > Pseudomonadati > Pseudomonadota > Gammaproteobacteria > Methylococcales > Methylococcaceae > Methylotuvimicrobium > Methylotuvimicrobium sp. KM1. The sequence continues at coordinate 434,471 of NZ_CP173170.1, forward strand.
AGGAGCATTTTTCTGCCCTGCATCGCCTAAAGCGCCTACTGTTGGTGCTCTAATACACGCCAAGCATGGCGTGATGCAAAATTTGCATTCATGCCATGCTTGTCAATTAGTCGCCGCCGGAATAACGGATTTACGTTAACTTAATGGCAGTGGGGTCTATACGATCATTGTTTTTCTTCAAAGGCCTTGATGGCATCTTGCACTGAATCAAACTGAGGAATTTCGTCCTCTGGAGCAACCTGTTTTTTCGGCTTGGTTTTTTTGGGTTTGACTTCCGATGGGCTCGGCGTTTCGGGCTCTTGGCTCGTTCCTACCATCTTGAATCGTTCAAGCCTTTCTTGTTCCGCACGAATCTTGCGATTGCCTTCTCCGTACATGGTCAGAACGACCATGATCATGACGGTGGTAATGCCAACTACCAAAAACCGAGTCGGCTCTTTCATAAAAAACAGCGGCCATTTCGGTTTGATCATTCCGGCGATAAAAAAAACGAGCGTAAAAATTCCTAAATTAAAGGAATAAAATATCAACATGTCTAGCGTGTCCATCGTGTACTCTTCCCGCTTAACTAACTATTTAATAAAAATGCATTAATATCATCTTCGTGACTTATTGCAATACCGGCGATGCATTTTAATCGTTTCAAAGCTTTATGGAAATTGTCATATTGTCATGTCGACGACGTGACAATTTTATTTTCCGGTTATCTTCGGCGAATCTTAAGTTGGTCGACTCGTTCGCTTAGCCGGCTCAAGTCTGCTTGCGACGATTCTTTTTGATAGCGTAATTTGATGAACAAGCCGGTGATTTCGTCTATCGCCTCGGCTTGCTCCGGATACGCTTTCTTGCTCCGTTTTGCGAAATCGATAGGCCCTTCGCCCGCGTTCCTTTTTAGTCCGGCCTTGCCGAGCCGTGTACAGAACCTGCGATAGCAGCGCAATACCTTGTCGGCGGTTCTTTCCTTACGCGATAACAATAGCCAACTGAGTATTGCGGTGAATAGGGCACCTAGTCCGACTAGCCAAAATAGCATTTGTTTTAACGATTCGATGCCAAGTGAGGCTAAAAATTGGGTCTGATTGGCGGAATGATAATTGATGACCCAGCGCTGCCAGTTGTAATCGACGCTGCTCCATAATTGCCTGGCTTGCTTAAGCCAGTCGAGCTGTCGTGCCAACTCACTGTCGGCGGAGAAAAAACTGATGTTGCGGCTGGCAATTTGTTGTTCGATATTGACGTTTTGTTCGATCCTTTCCGGCGCGACTGCGGCCGTCGGGTCGACGCGCACCCAGCCTCTGTTTTCCAGCCAGACTTCGGTCCAGGCATGGGCGTCGGCTTGTCTTATTTCCAAAAAATTGCCGACCGGGTTCAAGACCCCGCCGTGATAGCCCGTGACGACGCGTGCAGGAATGTTCGCAACACGCATCAGGTAGGTGAAGGCGGCCGCATAATGACTACAAAATCCGCTTCGGGTTTCGAATAAAAACGTTTCGATCGGGTTGTCTTCCATTAGTGGTGGAGTCAGCGTGTAACTGAAATTTTCTCGGTTGAAATGTTGTAGAACACGGTCGACGAATTGTTCGGGTTGCTTATCGAAGCCGCCGAGTCGTTTGATTAGCGAGGTGATTTTTTGGGAAGCCGGTCCCGGTAACTGTGTATTGGTGCGTAATTTGTGACCGCTGAGCTCTCCGGTGCGGTAACTGGGATAAGACGTAAAAGGGTATTCGGCGCGCTTGTCGGGGTTGCCGCTTCGAGTCAGCAAATATTCCGAATTCATGTGTAGTTGCGACGGGTAGTCGCCGGCCATTTCCAGCGCGAAGACCCAGTTGTTATTTTGAGGTTCGAGTAATAGCGTATAGCGATAAGCCGGTTCGCTGAAGTCCGGTTCGGCGGCGGCCGTATAGGTGTAGCGTTTTGCTGCGGTCCAGCGTTTGCCGTCGGTGACGGAAAACACCGGGCCGCGCCAATAGCGCTGCGCATTCGGCGGTATCGGGCCTTGAAAGCGGACGCGGAATACCAGTTCGTCCGAAAAGCCGAGGTCGCTAATCGAGCCGGGTTCCATGCTGTCGCTGAGCCCTGTTTTAGCTCGGCTTTTGTCTTCGAACAGCATCCAGCGCGGCGCTTCGACTCTCGGAAAAAAAACGAACAGCACGATCGCTAGAGGCAGCGCTTGCGCCAGGATGACGGCCGATGTTTTCAGCGCATTTAAGGTATTTTGCCGGCGGCTATTGATTGCGACCAGCGTGCCTAGTAGCACGCAGCAAACGAACAAGATATAGCCCGCCATGGCGATGCTCTGCTCATACAAAAATTGCGAAGCGGCGACGATGAAAGCCAGAAAGACAATCAAATACAAATCGCGTTCTTGCCTGATTTCGAGTAGCTTCAATGCCAGTGCGGTCATGAACAGTCGGGTTCCGGCATCGCGGCCGAAGAGTCCTTGGTGCTGCGAATAAAGCAGGACGAGGCCGCCTACGGTCAACAAAAACAGCAATAATTTGCCGGGCAAGCAACTCGGTTTCCAAATGCCGATGAAGCGCCAAGTTAGCAGCAATACAAAGAATCCGAAAATCGAAGCCGGGATATGATAAATGTGCGGTAGCGCAATCAATCCGACCGAAATCAGCAGAAAGAGTAAAATGTTTTTTTCGATACTGGCCAGCATAATCTAAAACAAGGCGAGCGCTTCAAGACAACGCGCCCGGTGCGCGGGACCGATGCCGAGGCCTATTTTTTGGCCGGGTAGTTTAAGGCCGTAACGAAGCCCGGCTTTTTCCGCATCGAGAACCCAGCGGCACAGCCGGCTCAGGCGTTCCTCGTTGCCGTAACCGGCGCTGGCTTCGTAATGGAGCCACAATTCATCGCCTTGCTCGCCGCTGTATTGCTTGCTGAAAAGACCTTGACCTTTCGCATAGGCTTTCCAATGAATGCGTTTAATCGAATCCCCGCGTTGATATTCTTGGAGGCCGTAAAAGTCGTCGGTTCCTTTTTCGGTTTTACCTTGATCCGATGCTCCGCCGCCGGTTTCGGGAAACGGGATCTCTTGGGGCCAGGGTTTCGGGTAAACCAACACCGACAGGTTAAAACGCAACGGCGACCAGGCGCGGAACAAGCCGAGCGGATAGCCGCTCGATAGGGTGATCGTGCCACAGGGTTGATGGCCTCGGCGTTCGGTCGGAGCATACAATCTAACAGCTTTCTTCTCGTAGGGAGCAAGAGTCATTTGTGTTTTGTCATACAAATCGATTTCGAGACTGAGCCGTGGAACAGGGATCGGATTGTCGATATGAATTTCGAATACTGCGCGTTCGCCGGCGAATACCGGCTTGCATTGCCCTTTTTGAATGATCAGGCCGGCTAAGGCTTTGTAGCTGTGTAGGATGCCGATAAAAAATACGCTGGCCAGCAAGAAAGTTAGAAAATAGGCGAGGTTATTGTTATAGACGAACGCGATCAGCAGCAACAGTAGGATTAATACGACAAAGCTCAGGCCTCGCTTGGACGGTAAAATAAATATTCGGCGCTGATTCAGTGAAATGGCTTCGTCGGACGGGTTTTCGCCGGCAAAAAAACGGCTTAACCGAAAACGGTCCTTGATCGACAAGGTATTCAAAGCACGTTCACTCGCTCGAGTATCGGTGCGACGACCGCGCCGGAATCCTGGCTGGCGGAACGCAGGCGATGGCCTGCGACAGCAGGGAGCACTGCTTGTACATCCTCAGGTAATACTGCATCGCGACTGTCCATGAACGCCCAGGCCTTGGCTGCGTTGAGCAGGGATAAGCCGGCACGCGGCGACAGACCGCAAGGGTAATCAGGGAATTCACGGGTAAAGGTGATGATGTTTTGCAAGTAATCCAGCAATGCGCTTGAAACATGCACGGTGTTGACGAGTTGTTGGATGTTTTTGAGCTGTTCTGGCGGTAATTCGGTTTGAAGGTTTTCAATCAAATGATAACGCGACTGTCCGCTCAATAATTCCCGCTCCGCGTTGCGGTTCGGATAACCCAGTTCGATGCGCATCAAAAATCGGTCCAGTTGCGATTCGGGCAAGGGGAATGTGCCGATTTGATGAGCGGGGTTTTGCGTTGCGATCACGAAAAACGGCGAGGGCAAGTGATAGGTTTTGCCTTCGACCGTGACTTGTTGTTCCTCCATGGCTTCCAATAAGGCGCTTTGTGCTTTGGGCGTCGAGCGGTTGATTTCATCGGCCAGAATCATTTGATTGAAGATCGGCCCCGGATGAAATTTGAAACTGCGTTCTTCCGGGTCGAATATCGATGCGCCGATAATATCGGCCGGCAGGATATCGCTGGTAAATTGAATGCGTTGATAATTTAAGCCCAGCAATTTAGCTAGAGTATGCGCGAGCGTGGTTTTGCCGACGCCGGGTATGTCTTCGATCAATAGATGGCCTCGAGCCAAAAGGCAACATAGGGCTAAACGGATTTGATGTTGTTTTCCGAGAATGATTCGATTGGCGGATTCCAGCAAAGGAGTGATTGGGTTTTGCATGAGGAGATGATTGATGTGCGAAGTGGATTATTAATTTTTTTGTAATGGTGTCATCATATACAGCATCGTAGATAAAAATTCGACACCGGATTGCCCGTCCTATACAGGACAGGGTTACAAACCCTGTCCTGAACGTTTCGATTATGCCCAAAGCAAACCATAACGTTCGGAGCGGGTTGAATAACCCGCCCCGCGCCCTAGTAAGGGCAAACGAGACGATAATCTGTTCTTCGTGACCGATTAACATAAAGTCCAGCAACTCTCAGTTTGAGAAATTTCTCCGTGTTCAGGGTGCGGGGTATGCCAGTCGAGGAACGCCGTAAACCCATCCATGGGGGCTTGGCGGCGGCTAAACGCCAAGGATGGCGTGTATTAGGGCACCAACAGTAGGCGCTTTAGGCGATGCAGGGCAGAAAAATGCTCCTGCATTTTCTGCATTCGTTACATCCTTGTAACTCAGCAATTGCCGAGGAGCAAAAATCTGCCCCTGCCGCCGACATCCTCGCCAAGCACACTCCGCACCCTTTTTATTCTCAAATTGGGAATTGCTGCATAAAGTCTCATGAGAATGAATGCCGAAGTTAATGGTACTATGCTATCTAAAACTATAGTTTAAAATTAATGTCAGGGTAGAACTGTGAGTGAATACGAGGAAGTCCGCGAAAATTTGATCGAAATGCTCGAGGAGCTTGACGAGCGCTTGAGCAAAATTACCGAGGACGTCAAACATACCGATGAGCCGTTATCGCAAGATTTCGGCGAACAGGCCGTGCAAACCGAGAATGACGAAGTATTGGATTATATAGGCAATACGACCCGGGCGGAGATGGTTAAAGTCAGGCACGCCATTGATCGGATAGACGATGGCGAATACGGTTTTTGCGAAATCTGCGGGGCGAAGATTAACAAAGAGCGGCTGAAGGTTTTACCTTTTGCCAATTTGTGCATTCAGTGCGCGGAAAAAGCGGAAAAGGGATAGGTTATTTCGATCGAGAAGCCTTTACCGATAACGTCCATGGACATCATCGGTAAAGGCTCCCTGCCGGGGTGTTTAGCTTTGCGGCGATATTGGGTTTTGTCGCGGAATATTTGGGTTTTGTTAAACTGATGTGCGTGCTTGGCAACCAAGTTGTTTTGCGCGTTGGGTGCCGGTTTTTTAGGCTTTTTCATAAATAAACTCCTGAATAATTTTGGACAACGCCTCTTTACTATTTAAAATAGCGCTTTATTTGAGCATTAAAAGCCTGTGAAATTCAAAAAAAATTTTGATGTCATCGTGATCGGCGGCGGTCACGCCGGAACCGAGGCAGCATTGGCGGCCGCCCGAAGCGGCGCGCAAACCTTGTTACTCACCCAAAATATCGATACCTTGGGGCAGATGAGCTGCAATCCGGCGATCGGCGGTATCGGTAAAGGGCATCTGGTCAAGGAAGTCGACGCGCTCGGCGGCGTCATGGCCGAGGCGATCGATCATGCCGGCATTCAGTTTCGTATTTTAAACGTCAGTAAAGGTCCTGCGGTCAGAGCGACTCGCGCGCAAGCCGATCGTAGTCTTTATAAGCAATACGTGCGTAGTGCATTGGAAAATCAAGCGAATTTGGCCTTGTTTCAGCAAACGGTTGCCGATTTGATCGTCGAAGGCGGTCGAGTTGCCGGTGTTAAAACCCAAATGGGGCTCGAATTTCGAGCGCGCGCCGTTGTCTTGACCGCCGGTACCTTTTTAGCCGGACGTATTCATATCGGACTAGAAAATTATACCGGCGGACGTGCCGGCGATCCGGCCTCTGTCGAGTTGGCCGAGCGTTTGCGCGAGTTGCCGTTCCGAGTGGACCGTTTGAAAACCGGCACCCCGCCGCGCATCGACGGTCGCACGATCGATTACAGTCGATTGGAAAAGCAATTCGGCGACGATCCGGTTCCTGTTTTTTCGTTTTTGGGCAAGCGCGAGCAGCATCCGCGGCAAATTCCTTGTTTTATCACGCGAACCAATAGCCGGACGCATGACATCATTCGGTCCGGTCTGGACCGTTCGCCGATGTATACCGGTGTAATCGAAGGCATCGGGCCGCGCTATTGTCCCTCTATCGAAGATAAGATTGTGCGTTTCGCCGATCGCGATTCGCATCAGATTTTCATTGAGCCGGAAGGCTTGAATACGAACGAGATTTATCCGAACGGTATTTCAACCAGTTTGCCGTTCGATGTGCAATACGAATTCGTCCGTTCGATGCTCGGATTCGAAAATGCCGAAATCATTCGCCCGGGCTATGCGATCGAATACGACTTTTTCGATCCGCGGGATCTTAAGTCGTCATTGGAAACCAAACATATGCCGGGTTTGTTTTTTGCCGGGCAAATCAACGGCACGACCGGTTATGAAGAAGCAGCCGCACAAGGCTTGATTGCAGGGCTCAATGCCGCGCGCTCGATTCGCGATCAGGAAAGTTGGTGTCCGGCTCGCGACGAGGCATACATCGGCGTTATGATCGACGATTTGATCACGCGCGGCACGCAAGAGCCTTATCGGATGTTTACGAGCCGTGCCGAATACCGGCTGTTGCTGCGCGAAGATAACGCCGATCTACGCTTGACCGAAATCGGCCGCGAGTTGAGCTTGGTCGGCGACGAGCGTTGGCGCACTTTCGAACATAAGCGTGAACAAATCGGTGCTTTGCAAACGGAACTGTCGAAAAAATGGCTTCGGGCCGAAACGGAAGAAGCTAAACAAGCCGAAGCGTTTTGGGGCAAGCCGTTGCAGCGCGAAGTCAACTTGATGGATTTGCTGCGTCGTCCCGAAGTGGATATCGAGCAGCTGTTGACCTTTATCGAGCGGGATGAAATTCCGGGGCAGGTGTCCGATCAAGTCGCGATACAGGCCAAATATTCGGGTTACATCGACAGGCAGCAGACTGAAATCGACAAGACCAAGCGTTACGATCATTTGCGTCTGCCGGAAACGATCGATTACCGTAACGTCTCGGGGCTTTCAAACGAAGTTTGTGAAAAACTCAGAAAACAACAGCCGGAAACGCTGGGACAGGCTTCGCGAATTCCCGGTATAACGCCGGCGGCGATATCCTTGTTGCTGGTCCATTTAAAGAAGAAAAGCGCCTGATGGATACCTGCCGGAAACGACTCCAGGCCGGTCTCGATGAATTAAACTTAACGCTTGGCGACGAACAGATCGACCGCTTGTTGAGTTTCATCGGGCTGATCGATAAATGGAATAAAGCCTTCAATCTAACCTCGATCCGTGACCAAGAAGCGATGGTAAGTCTGCATCTGCTCGATAGTCTTGCGGTTTTACCTTATGTTACCGGGCAAAAGGTCATCGATATCGGGACCGGCGCCGGATTGCCGGGTATTCCTTTGGCCGTTTGCCGGCCGGACAAAACTTTCACGTTATTGGATAGCAATAGCAAAAAAACTCGTTTCGTGCAGCAGGCCGTTTTAGAGTTGAAATTAACTAATGTTCAGGTTTGTCATGGCCGAGTTGAGGATTTTGCGTCTGAACATTTGTTCGATACGGTCATTACGCGAGCGTTTACTAATTTGCCCGACATGCTGAAAATGACCGGGCATTTGATCGCGCCGGGCGGCGTGTTGTTGGCGATGAAAGGTCAGTATCCCGAGCAGGAGTTGCAGCAAATCGGAGATGGCGCGACAGTGATACCGATAAGGGTTCCGGGAATAGAAGCGCAGCGATGCCTGATTAAAATTAACAAGCCTACGCAGCGGGAGTAAACGAGTGGGAAAGGTGATAGCAGTTACCAATCAAAAAGGCGGGGTCGGGAAAACGACGACCAGTGTAAATCTGTCCGCGGCTTTGGCGGGTGCAAAACGAAAAGTGTTGTTGGTGGATCTCGACCCGCAAGGTAATGCGGCGATGGGTTGCGGCGTCGATAAAGACTCGGTGCAATATTCCAGTTACGATTTGTTATTAGAAGATGTGCCGGCAGCCGAGACTGTTGTAAAGCAAGAGTCGTGCGGGTTTTCGATAATTCCGGCCAATTCCGACTTGACGGCAGCCGAAGTCAATATGCTACAGATCGATCGCAAGGAGCGGCGTCTGGCCGAAGCCTTGCAGCCGATTAAGGATCAGTACGACTATATACTGATCGATTGCCCTCCTACATTGAATATGTTGACATTAAATGCCATGGTCGCAGCCGATAGCGTATTGATACCGATGCAGTGCGAATATTATGCGCTGGAAGGTTTGTCGGCGCTGATGTCGACATTGAGAAACATTCAAGGTTCGGTGAACCCCGGCTTGCATCTCGAAGGTATTTTAAGAACGATGTTCGATAATAGAAGTCGCTTGACCAAAGACGTATCCGATCAGCTGGCTGAATATTTCGGCGATAAAGTTTTTCGCACCACGATTCCGCGTAATATTCGCTTGGCCGAGGCGCCGAGTCATGGGTTGCCGGTGATTCAATACGATAAGTCGTCGCGCGGTGCCTTGGCTTATATCGCGTTAGCGGGCGAAATGATTAGAAAAGAGAAGAAATAAGACAATTATGGCGGTACAAAAACGAGGTTTGGGTCGGGGATTGGATGCTTTATTGGGCGATGCGCCACCTGCGACAGAGAAAAAAAACGAACTGCAAAAACTGCCGATCGAATGGTTGCAGCGTGGAAAGTTTCAACCTAGAAAGGATATTGATCCGGAAAGAATCAAGGAGCTAGCTGATTCGATCAAGGCACAAGGTATCATTCAACCAATTGTGTTACGTAAAATCGGCGATGAACGATATGAAATCGTTGCCGGAGAAAGGCGTTGGCGCGCTGCGCAACTTGCCGGGTTGCAAGAAGTGCCGGTTGTTGTGCGCGATATCGACGATAAGGGTGCGATGGCGATCGCGTTGATCGAAAATATTCAACGCGAAGACTTGAATCCACTGGAAGAGGCCGACGCATTGAGAAGGCTGCTTGAAGAGTTCGAGTTGACGCATCAACAAATCGCCGATGCGATCGGTAAATCCCGCGCGACGGTGACCAACTTATTACGATTGATGGAGTTGCAGCCGGAAGTCAAGCAGTTGCTGGTCGATAAGCAAATCGAGATGGGGCATGCCCGGGCTTTGTTGCCGTTGGGTCGCGATCTGCAAATTCAGGCCGCGCAGAAAATCGCTAAGCAAAGTCTTTCGGTCAGGGCGGTGGAAAAACTAATCAGAGATTTGCAGACCGAGCCGCTGAAAAACGAACCGGCGGAAGTCGACCGCGATACCCTTCGATTGCAGGAGGATTTGACGTCGAAACTCGGCGCGAAAGTCTCGATCAATCATAAACAAAACGGTTCCGGCAAGCTGGTGGTGGCTTATTCGAGTTTGGAGCAATTAGACGGCATCATCGAGCAGCTCAGTTATTCGGAAAATAGAATTACCGATTGATTTTGTTTGTCCGGGATAGGGGTAAAACCGGAAAATCAGGCTGAACGATTGGCTGATTTTTAAATGAATCGTTGCAAAGTAGGAAATGCTCTGTTCCTTATTCTTCCTTGATTAAATGAAGCCTCATCGCTATAATCCACAAGTTGTTGTATCCGGAGTCGGTGTGACGGACGAAAAGATTTCTACAGTCGGAAAAATCTTGATTTTACAAGCGTTCGTTATTATCGCGATATCTTCCGGATTTGCAGTTTTTTCGGGGCTGCAGAGTGCTAAGTCGCCGTTTCTAGGCGCATTGGCAGCATTTATACCGAATCTATACTTTGCTTTGCGCATCTTTAGGGCGAGCGGGCAAGGCGCCAAAAAAATCGTGAATTCGTTTTATGCCGGCGAATCGGGAAAGCTTATATTGACAGCTGTGCTGTTTTTTTTGATTTTTCAAATTCCGAATATCAATATTTTAACGCTGCTATTGGGGTATATAGCAGTATTGTCCGTATTTTGGTTTGCGCTAATTATGCGCTGACGATTTCAATTCGAGAGAGGAAAGATGGCTACTGAAGCCCATGCAGCCGAAGGGGCAACCGGATATATCGTTCATCATTTGACACCATTGAGTGTTGGTGAGGGTTTCTGGACTTTGCATTTGGATACTCTGTTTTTTTCCGCCGTGTTGGGTGGATTGTTCATTTGGTTTTTTAAAATGGCGGCCGAAAGAGCCACTTCCGATGTGCCGGGATTGGTGCAAAATTTTGCCGAAATGATGATAGAGTTCGTCGATTCACAGGTTAAAGACAGCTTTCACGGCAAAAGCGAATTGATCGCGCCATTGGCGTTGACGATTTTCTGCTGGGTCTTCTTGTTTAATTTTATGGATTTGTTCCCGGTCGATTTGTTACCGATGATCGGTTCAATGATGGGTATCGAATATCTCAGAGTCGTGCCCAGTACCGATTTGAATGCGACCTTCGCCATGTCGATTTCGGTATTCTTCCTGATTATTTTTTACAGCATTAAGGTCAAAGGCCCTTGGGGTTTCGCCAAGGAGTTGATGTTTCAACCGTTCGGACCTTGGTTGCTGCCGTTTAATCTGTTGCTGAAACTGGTCGAGGAGCTAGCCAAACCGATCTCATTGGCGCTTCGTTTATTCGGTAATCTATATGCCGGCGAACTGATATTTATTCTGATTGCGCTGTTGCCGTGGGCAATACAGCCGGCGCTGAGTTTTCCGTGGGCGATTTTTCATATTCTGATTATTACGCTACAAGCTTTCATATTCATGGTATTGACGATCGTCTACCTGAGTATGGCTCACGAAGATCACTAATTATTTTGTTACTTTAATTTTAATCATACGTTTGGAGGTATCATGGAAAATTTAGCGTCTTTAATTGCTGATGTTCAAGGCATGACAGCGATTGCTGTCGGACTGGTTTTAGGAATGGGTGCGCTTGGAACCGCTATCGGTTTCGGTTTGTTGGGCGGTAAATTTTTGGAAGGCGCGGCGCGTCAACCGGAAATGGTGCCTATGTTGCAGGTCAAAATGTTCATTGTTGCAGGCTTGTTGGACGCGGTAACCATGATCGGCGTTGGTTTGGCATTATTCTTCACATTTGCGAATCCGTTTTTATCCGCTGTTCAAGCCGCTGCCGGTAATTAATAGATCCGGTTTTTTAACTAACAGCAACAAGAGGAACGCATCGTGAGTATCAATGCTACTCTGATTGGTCAAATGATTACATTCGCGCTTCTGGTGTGGTTTACCATGAAGTTCGTTTGGCCCCCACTTTATCAATCCCTGGAAGAGCGGAAGAAGAGAATAGCCGACGGATTGGCGGCGGCCGAAAAAGGCCAGGAAGAAATGGAATTGGCCGAGAAAAGGGCCATCAATGTCCTCAAAGAAGCCAAAGAGCAGTCTTCGGATATTGTCAATCTGGCGCAAAAACGGGCCAACGAAATTGTCGAGGAGTCGAAAGACGCCGCTAAGAAAGAAGGCGAACGCTTACTTGTCGCCGCTCAAGCGCAGATCGATCAAGAATTGCAGCAAGTCAAAGAAAGTTTGCGCAAGGAAGTATCTTCCTTGGCACTGAATGCGGCAGAACAAATTTTAAGCGCGGAAATCGATCAAGCCAAACACCAAGAAATCTTGAATAAAGTTTCCAATCAAATAGGTTAAGCACCATGAGCGAACTGGCAACATTGGCGCGGCCTTATGCGGAGGCGGCTTTCAAACGAGCGAAGGAAATCGGCGCGACAGCACAATGGTCCGATAATTTGGCGTTTTTGTCCGCGGTCTTGAGCGACTCTAATATTGCGCTGGCAGCCGATAATCCGAAAATCGCTAAAGAAAGTTTTTTAAACTTGATGTTGGACATCTGCGGCGAACATCTCGATCAGGAAGGTAAAAACTTTCTAAAACTGCTCATCCATAATAATCGGCTGAAATTGGCCGCGCAAATTGCGAAGATTTACGAGCAATTTAGAGCGGACGATGAAGGATACTCCGAAGTTCAGGTCATATCCGCTTACCCTTTGACGGAAGACGAGCAAGGCAACTTAGTGTCCAGATTGGAGCGTTGGCTGAATAAGCAAGTTCGTTTGGATATCTGGAACGACCGGTCGCTGATCGGTGGCGTACTAATCCGTGCCGGAGACAAGGTGATCGACGGAACCGTCAAAGGCCAGCTTCTTCACATGCAGAAAGCTCTACAGTGAGTGAGAGAAAAAGAACATGCAATTAAACCCATCAGAAATCAGTGATCTTATCAAGCAAAAGATCGAAAATTTCGACCTGAGCGTCGAAAGCCATACCGAAGGCACCGTAGTGAGTGTAACCGACGGTATCGTCAGAGTGCATGGACTTTCCGAAGCCATGCAGGGCGAGATGTTGGAGTTTCCTGGAAATACCTATGGCATGGCGCTTAACTTAGAGCGCGATTCGGTCGGGGCTGTGGTTCTGGGTTCTTACGAACACATTACCGAAGGCGACACCGTCAAATGTACCGGTAGAATTTTGGAAGTACCGGTCGGCGAAGCGTTGCTGGGACGCGTTGTTGACGCATTGGGCAATCCGATCGACGGCAAAGGCGCGATTAACACAAGCGAAACTTCTCCGATCGAAAAAATCGCTCCGGGCGTTATCGCACGCCAATCGGTCGATCAGCCGGTGCAAATCGGCCTGAAATCGATCGACTCGATGATTCCAGTCGGTCGCGGCCAACGCGAATTGATCATCGGCGACCGCCAAACCGGTAAAACCGCCATTGCCGTCGATGCGATCATCAATCAAAAAGGCACTGGCATCAAATGTATTTATGTCGCGATCGGCCAAAAGCGTTCTTCGATCGCTAACGTCGTACGCAAGCTCGAAGAGCACGGCGCGATGGAGCATACCATTGTCGTAGCGGCTTCCGCATCCGAATCCGCAGCTCTACAGTTCATCGCGCCGTATACCGGTTGCTCGATGGGCGAATATTTTAGAGACCGCGGCGAAGACGCATTAATTATTTACGACGATTTGACCAAACAAGCTTGGGCCTATCGCCAAGTATCGTTATTACTTCGTAGACCGCCGGGTCGTGAAGCTTATCCGGGCGATGTTTTCTATTTGCATTCACGGTTGCTCGAAAGAGCGGCAAGAATCAATGCCGATGAAGTCGAAAAGTTGACTAACGGTCAAGTCAAAGGCAAAACCGGTTCGTTGACTGCATTGCCGATCATCGAAACGCAAGCAGGCGACGTATCGGCCTTCGTTCCGACCAACGTAATTTCGATCACCGACGGACAGATTTTCTTAGAAACCGACCTGTTCAACGCCGGTATTCGTCCTGCGGTCAACGCGGGTCTGTCCGTATCGCGGGTAGGCGGCGCGGCGCAAACCAAAATCATTAAGAAATTGGGCGGCGGTATTCGTTTGGACTTGGCTCAGTATCGTGAATTAGCGGCTTTCGCTCAGTTCGCGTCCGATCTTGACGAAAGCACGCGTAAGCAAATCGAACGCGGTCAACGCGTGACCGAGTTGATGAAGCAAAATCAATATTCGCCGATGTCGGTTGCGCAAATGGCGGTGTCGTTGTTCGCTGCAAACGAAGGTTATCTGGATTCGGTCGAAGTTAACAAAGTACGCGATTTCGAAGACGCTCTGCAACTGTATATGAAATCCGAAAAGTCGGAATTGATGGATCAGATCAATGCAACCGGCGACTTCTCCGATGAAATCAAAGAAGGCATTAAATCCGCCATCGAAACGTTCATTAACACGCATAGCTGGTAAAAGGGTCGTCAAATGGCTGTCGGTAAAGAAATACGCACAAAGATCGGAAGTATCAAGAATACTCAAAAGATCACGCGCGCGATGGAAATGGTCGCCGCGAGTAAAATGCGTAAAACGCAAAACAGAATGCAGGCAACGCGGCCTTACTCGAAAAAAATGGGTCAGATCATCAAACATCTGGCTCATGCCAATGCCGAGTACAAACACCCTTATTTGATTCCGCGAGAAGTCAAAAGGGTTGGTGTGATCGTCGTCAGTTCGGATCGCGGTTTGTGTGGTGGTTTGAATTCTAATCTATTCCGTAAAACCCTAGTGCAGTTACGCCAATGGGAAAAAGACGGCATCGATGTCGATATTTGCACAATCGGAACTAAGGCGGCCGGGTTTTTCGGTAACTTACAAAAAGTCAATATGGTTGGGCAAGTCGGCAAGCTTGGCGACACGCCGCATCTAAACGATATCATCGGTATCATAAAAATCATGCTCGACGCTTATGAGGAAGGTCGAGTCGATGAGTTATATGTGATTAGTAATGAGTTTGTTAACACGATGACGCAACGGCCGAATGTCGAAAAACTACTGCCGGTAATTGCCGATGAGATCGAGGACGAATTGAAAGGGCATTGGGATTATATTTACGAACCCGATGCGAAGGAAGTTCTGGATAATCTGCTGATTCGCTATATCGAATCGATCGTGTATCAGGGACTGGTCGAGAACAATGCTTGCGAACAGGCCGCCCGGATGGTTGCGATGAAAAGCGCTTCGGATAATGCCGGCAAGCTTATCGGCGAACTGCAACTGGTTTACAACAAAGCCCGACAAGCCGCGATTACGCAGGAAATTTCCGAAATCGTTGCCGGCGCCGCTGCTGTGTAATGCACAGACGAATTAACAGATTTAAGTATTGAAGAGGACGACAAAATGAGTTTGGGTAAAATCGTTCAGATTATCGGGGCGGTCGTGGATGTCGAATTTCCACGCGAAAGCCTTCCGAAAGTCTATGATGCACTAAATGTTGAAGACAAGAATCTTGTTTTGGAAGTGCAGCAGCAATTAGGCGACGGCGTGGTCAGATCCATTGCAATGGGTTCGACCGACGGTTTGAGCAGAGGATTGCAAGTGAGCAATTCCGGTGCGCCTATTGCGGTGCCGGTGGGTCAAAAAACGCTGGGCCGTATCATGAACGTGCTTGGCGAGCCGATCGACGAGAAAGGCGCGATCGGCGAAGACGAAAGATGGGCGATTCACCGCGAAGCGCCGTCTTACGATGAGCAAGCCGCCAGCAATGAATTGCTAGAAACCGGCATCAAGGTTATCGACTTGGTTTGTCCATTCGCGAAAGGCGGTAAAGTTGGTTTGTTCGGCGGTGCCGGCGTCGGCAAGACCGTCAACATGATGGAATTGATTCGTAACATCGCGATCGAACACAGCGGTTTCTCGGTTTTCGCCGGCGTTGGCGAGCGTACCCGTGAAGGTAACGACTTCTATCACGAGATGACCGACTCGAAAGTTATCGACAAGGTATCGTTAGTTTACGGGCAGATGAACGAGCCGCCAGGCAATAGGCTGCGTGTGGCTTTGACCGGTTTGACGATGGCCGAGTTTTTCCGTGAAGAAGGCCGTGACGTATTGTTCTTCGTAGATAACATATACCGTTACACATTGGCGGGTACCGAGGTATCGGCGTTGTTGGGCCGTATGCCGTCGGCGGTAGGCTATCAGCCTAACTTGGCGGAAGAAATGGGCGTATTGCAAGAGCGCATTACCTCGACCAAAACCGGGTCCATTACGTCGATCCAGGCCGTTTACGTGCCTGCCGATGACTTGACCGACCCGTCACCGGCTACGACATTTGCGCATTTGGACGCGACAGTGGTATTGTCTCGTCAAATCGCCGAGTTAGGTATTTATCCTGCGATCGATCCGCTTGACTCTACTAGTCGCCAATTGGATCCTTTGGTTATCGGCCATGAGCATTACAATGTTGCTCGTGCAGTGCAAGGCACTTTGCAGCGGTATAAAGAGTTACGCGACATCATCGCGATTTTAGGCATGGACGAATTGTCCGAAGAAGACAAGCTGACCGTATCAAGAGCACGGAAAATTCAACGATTCTTGTCGCAACCGTTCTTCGTGGCAGAGGTTTTCACCGGTTCTCCGGGAAAATATGTTTCATTAAAAGACACCATCGCCGGCTTCAAAGGTATTATCGATGGCGAGTACGATCATGTTCCGGAGCAAGCATTCTACATGGTTGGCACGATCGACGAAGCTTTGGAAAAAGCCAAGGGCATGAAAAAATAACCGGACGATGGGAACCGAGAGATGACAATGACCGTACATGTAGACATCGTCAGCGCGGAGCAAGAAATTTATTCCGGCTTGGCCGAAATGGTTTTTGCGCCCGCCGAACTAGGCGAAGTCGGTATCTCGCCGCGTCATGCGCCGATGATAACCAAACTCAAACCCGGTGAAGTCAGGGTCAAGGTCAGCGACAGCGAAAGCTATCCATTCTTTGTTTCTGGCGGTATTTTGGAAGTCCAGCCGCATTTGGTGACGATATTGGCCGATAGCGCAATTCGAGCGAAAGACATCGATGAAGCAGCAGCACTAGAGGCCAAAACCAGAGCCGAGGAAGCATTATCCGATAAAACCAGCAAGATCGATTATGCGACCGCTCAGGCGCAGTTGATGGAAGCGGTCATGCAATTGAGAACCTTGGACAGACTCAGAAAGCGCGGCGGTTAACGCCGTGGTTTAAGCCATATAAAAGCCCGATAACGATAAAGCGTTGTCGGGCTTTTTTTGTTTATATCCGGATAAAAGTTGGCATGATATTTAATGCTTAGGATTCGGTCATAAATAACTTCCCTATTTTTAATGCACGGTAAGCTGGTTCGGTAACTCGATTGACAGGTGTCGGCGGCAGGGAAAGCCGCCGTCAAGCCTACAAGGACGTATTCACCCAGCACCTAAATTCCATAGCTCATTGGCTATGGTTAACTATCTTGGATAATTTAGGTGCTGGGTTCACGGCGCCCTGACAAGCGAGTTACCGAACCCGCTACAAAACTCATAGCTCCAGGAAGTTATTTTTCACGAAATCCTTATTATTTTTATATCTTATGCCATAGGTACTATATTTGTTAAAGCTGGGTAACGGAAATGAAAATATGACATTAACGACTATAATTTTAGCAGCAGGCAAAGGGACGCGCATGCGTTCCGAAATGCCGAAGATTTTACATCAAGTGGCCGGAAGACCTTTACTGGAGCATGTCTACGATACCAGTAAACAATTGGCCGATAATCGGGTAAATATCGTTTACGGACACGGCGCGGAACAAGTTCGAAATCGTTTAAGTCACCTCGATGCTCAGTGGATTGAGCAAGTTCAGCAATTAGGCACGGGACATGCCGTGCAGCAAGCCATCGATTATGTCGATGATGACGATACCGTGCTGATTTTATACGGGGATGTGCCTTTATTGAAGTTGTCGACGATCGAAACGTTGATTGCCGATGCGGGTAGTAATGCCTTAGCATTATTAACGGTCGTGTTATCCAATCCTACGGGGTATGGTCGCATCGTGCGGGACAGCGACAATAGCGTTTTGAAGATCGTCGAAGAAAAAGACGCATCTCCCGAAGAAAAAGCGATACAAGAAGGCAATACCGGTATCATGGCATTGAACGGTGAGCAATTGAAAAAATGGTTAAGTCGTTTGCAGAATAATAATGCACAAAACGAGTATTATCTAACCGATATCATCGAAATGGCTGTTAATGACGGAATAGACATCGTAACTTCCCAGGCCGAGACCGAGGACGAGGTGTTGGGCGTCAACAATCGTATGCAATTGGCGCATTTGGAACGAGTTTATCAAATGGAGCAGGCAAATAGCTTAATGGAACGCGGAGTTACATTGAGAGATCCCGCGCGTTTCGACATTAGGGGAAGCATCGAGCATTTGGGTACCGATATCGAAATCGACGTCAATGTCATTCTCGAAGGCAGTATTAACATAGGCAGCAATGTAACGATCGGCGCAAATACGCTGATAAAAAACTCGATCATTCACGATAATGTCGAAATATTGCCGAATTGTGTGATCGAAAATGCCGAAGTCGGTAAAGCCAGCCGCATCGGGCCTTTTGCACGGCTAAGGCCCGACGCCAAATTAGCCGATAATGTTCATGTCGGCAATTTCGTCGAAATCAAAAAGTCCACAGTTGCAATCGGTAGTAAAATCAATCATTTGAGTTATATCGGCGATAGCGTCATCGGTAGCGGCGTCAATGTCGGCGCCGGCACGATCACCTGTAACTACGACGGTGTCAATAAGTTCAAGACCGTCATCGAAGATGGTGCATTTATTGGCTCGAATTCGCAATTGGTTGCGCCGGTTACAATCGGTAAGAATGCGACGATAGGTGCTGGATCGACGATTACGAAAGACACCCCTCCTGAAAAATTGACATTGGCGCGGGCCAAACAAACCACTATCCCAACCTGGCAAAGGCCGGAAAGAAAGGAGAAATAGTATGTGCGGAATCGTCGGCGCAATTGCGCAACGTAACGTAGTGCCGATATTGATCGAAGGCCTCAAGCGCCTTGAATATCGCGGTTACGATTCGGCCGGATTGGCCATTGTCGAAGATGGTCAGTTGTATCGCAAGCGCGAGGTCGGCAAAGTTAGAGGCTTAGAAGCCTTGATCGATCAGGATGCGATACAAGGTAATATCGGTATCGCTCATACGCGTTGGGCGACGCATGGTAAACCGAGTACCGCGAATGCTCATCCACATGTATGCCGCGACAAGGTTGCTGTCGTGCATAACGGCATCATCGAAAATCATGAGCATTTAAGAAATAATCAGAAAGCAGTCGGTTATGAATTTACCTCCGAAACCGATACCGAAGTGATCGTCAACGAAATATATGGCGCACTGGAAAACACTGATAATCTGCTCGGCGCGGTTAAGGAATCGATCAAAAAGCTCGAAGGCGCTTATGCGTTAGGCGTCGTTGCAAAGGATCACCCGAATACCTTGATCGCCTGTAGAAAAGGTAGCCCGCTCGTGATTGGAGTCGGCATCGGCGAATATTTTATCGCCTCCGACGTCGCCGCTCTGCTGCCGGTCACGCAACGTTTCATGTTTCTCGAGGACGGCGATGTTGCTGAAATTACGATCGATAAAGTCGTCATTTACGACAAGGATGGCAGCCTAGTCGATCGGCCGATCAAAGAAAGCCAGCTCAAGGCTGATTCGGTCGAAAAAGGCCTCTATCGCCATTACATGCTCAAGGAAATCTACGACCAACCTTGGGCGATTTCCGAGACGCTCGAAGGACGCTTTATCGATAATCGCCTTCAAGAAAGCGCGTTCGGCCATAATGCCGGCGAGGTATTCGATCAGATTGAATCGATACAGATACTCGCTTGCGGGACTAGCTATCATGCCGGTTTGGTTGCCCGCTATTGGTTCGAGAAATTAGCCAAGGTGCCTTGTAATATCGAGGTGGCCAGCGAATATCGCTACCGTAAACCGATCGTCCCCCGCGGTACCTTGGTCGTGACCATTTCGCAATCCGGCGAAACCGCCGATACTTTGGCCGCATTGCAAGAAGCCAAAAAGCTCGGTGCAAAATATTCCCTCGCGATCTGTAATGTTCCGGAAAGTTCGCTAGTCAGAGAATCCGACTTAGTGATGATGACTCGTGCAGGCCCGGAAATCGGTGTCGCATCGACGAAAGCCTTCACGACGCAATTGGCGACCTTGTTGCTTTTAGTCATTGCGATAGGGAGGCGCTTCGGACTGACTAAAGAGTTGGAAAACAAAATTTCTTCGGAGCTTTTCAGTCTGCCCGGAAAAATAGAAGCGGTTCTGCAATTGGACGACAAGATCAAACAATTGTCCGAGCAGTTCGCTGAAAAACAGCATGCTTTATTTTTAGGTCGCGGGACGCATTATCCGATCGCGATGGAAGGTGCATTGAAGCTTAAGGAGATTTCCTATATTCACGCCGAAGCTTATCCGGCGGGCGAATTGAAACACGGACCGTTGGCCTTGATCGATGCCGAAATGCCGGTCATCACTGTCGCGCCGAACAATAGCCTGCTTGAAAAACTCAAGTCGAACATACAGGAAGTCAGCGCCCGAGGCGGTCAATTGATCGTGTTTATGGACGAAACACTGGCGGCCGAAAACGATGTTAACGTTCAAATTATTAAAATGCCGCCGGTTGAAAACGAAATATCGCCGATCATCTATACCATCCCGTTGCAATTGCTGTCCTATCATGTCGCGGTCCTAAAAGGGACCGATGTTGATCAGCCTAGAAATCTGGCTAAGTCGGTAACGGTAGAATAAATAGCGGAGAATGAGCAAGAATGGCTTGTGCTAGATAATAAAGTCGTAATTTTTTAGAAAACATGGATACACCTGTATGAGCTATGTAAAGCTTGTACAAGGTTCTGCCGTCAAGAATATGATTCCACATTACGCTTAGGCAGAGGGATGACCAATGTTTTAGATATCTTTGGAAAAACTAAGCGCTTCTAAAAAAATATGTATGGAAGCAGTCAGGAAATTAGGCGGGCATATGACATATAGTGGGGTTCTATGTCGCTATTTCTTGCTGCCTCATTTAAATACAAAGATCAAATGCTAGACCGCCTCTAGGCGCCAAAGCAGTCACGCAGCACTTATTGCAAGTTGGCTCATTTCCGCCAACGATTTTGTTTAGCTTAAAAATCTAACGGGCGTTTAGCTTCTTTGATCGTCCTACTGAGTATGGGATGAATACAGATCAGCGTGGTTTTCAAATCGCTATGACCCAAAAACTCCTGAATGTTGCGAATATCCACGTTGGCTTGTAACAATTAATCGGTGAAGTTGTGGTGAGAGGTATGTACCAACGCGCGCTTGGCAATGCGGTATTTGTGCACTGCTAACTTAACCAATAATGAGAAAATCCCCCGACTTTGCGCGGGGGGATAATTACTTTCAGTTTTGTAAAACCTTGAATCAAGTTGGTCGCGCGCCCTTGAGCTTTTTCGACCGTTTCTAATGGGCGTTGTCATGATACCATTTCGGCATCATGACAATACTGTTTGGATTTAGGCCTTGATTTTTAAATGTATCGATCGTCATTTTTACGGTTGATTTTTGCAAATCAACTACCGTAATAGAACCATCGCTCATATTTGGTAAATTTAAAAGGTTATTTTGCACAAAGGCATATCGTTCATCAGGAGAAAAGACAACATGATGCGAGCCCTCCGCAGTTGCAATCGATTTTTCAAGTATCGGTTTAGCTGGATTTTTAATATTGAAAATATTTAAATAACCTGGGCTTGCTGTCGTAATATACATTTTGTCAAGCTTATGGTTAAAGTAAATTTCTAAAGGGACTCCTTGTTTTAAAGGGTTAAAATCAAAAACTTGTGAAAAGCTAAAGTTTTGACTCATGCTATTCCAAACGCCTGTCCACAAGGTATTGCCAAACATGGTATTGATATAAAGCCGTACTGGATTTGATTTAGGTAAAAATACCGCCTCAACAGGGGCTGAACCTGAAGGTGATGCTTTTTCCGACATTTTATGTGTAGAGAGTATTTTGCCACTGCGGGCTGTAATGATCGTTACTGTTTCATCTGCATCGCTGAAATCAGTCGGGTGCACCGTGTTAGCAATGACAATTCGATTAATTTCATCGTTTATTCCAATACCGTGCGGATGGCTAATAAATTTTTTGCTTGTCGCCGTTTTGGCTGCGGCAATGACTTTAATCTGCTTATCTGTTTGAGCATCACCCATAATGACATTGCTAGAACCCATACAGGTGACATACCATCTTTTTTTATCGCCTGAAAAGACCAAGTCTTCCGCAACCTGACACTCAGGAACAGAAATGGTCTTAAGCTCATAAGGTTGTTTTGTCATATCGATTACTTGCAAGGGGTTACTGCCTAAGGAAGCGACATAGGCCTTAGTTACATCTTTATTATAAAAAATATGATGCGCCACTAAGTCAGTGGGCAATGGAATATCCGTTACAATTTTTCCAAAGTTCTCAGAGTTGAAATCAAGATCAATAATCGCCAACCCTTCCCTCTTTGGGGTTTGATCGGGTTTACTTTGATAATTAACTAACGCTAAAATTTCAGCTTGCGCCAGCATTGGATAAAGTAAAGTTAAAATAATAAGTGACTTTTTTAAAGTGTACGTTATTTTCATAATATTTTTAAAATAGAGTGGATGTTGAGTTAATAATTTATTATTAAGGGGGGATAAATATCTACCCAACAGCGTAACATCTTGGGGTGCACAGGGAAATTTAATCTGCATAACTTTGATAATAGTTGCCAGCTATTTAAGTAAGCAAGCCACCTAAAATTGAATGATTAATCATTTTTCATCTGCCTGCCAATAATACGCATGGTCCCGATAAAAAAATGTAATGAACGGCGGACATCCGGGTCGTTTAGGGCGCTGATTAGTTGAAACAAACCGGGTGGCTTTTCTAATGCTTCCGTTTGAGCATGCGCCATACGCACGGCATTACCGGCTGTCCAGCCCAAGGCTAAAATTTCTTCGCCTACTTTAGTGGTTTTTTCCAGTGCCGCTTCATCAAGAAATTCGATATTGTCCGATATGATTGACAATAAATCGATGATGTTATTGAAGCGTCCGGCTTGTACTAAGGGGGTTGCTTTATCGATTAAATTCTTAATGCCATCAATGGTTGCCGGGTC
Organism: Methylotuvimicrobium sp. KM1; assembly: GCF_044788715.1. Classification (NCBI taxonomy): domain Bacteria; kingdom Pseudomonadati; phylum Pseudomonadota; class Gammaproteobacteria; order Methylococcales; family Methylococcaceae; genus Methylotuvimicrobium; species Methylotuvimicrobium sp. KM1. The sequence continues at coordinate 457,417 of NZ_CP173170.1, forward strand.
ATTAAGAACCGTATCCGACATAAGTTTTTCTACGTTTTGTATTTCTTCAGACATAAGTAATTCCTCTGTAATCAAACTATTCCACGCGCAACAGCCCAATAAATGCCGCGATTAAACGTTTTACGCATTAAGCCCCCGAGCTTGGTAGGTGGGGCGACCTGTACATCATGTTTATAGTCGTACCACAGCGGCATGCCGGCTTCCAATCCCATTTGAGCGATGGCCTGTACTTTGCCGTCATAGATAGCCGAGGTGTAACCGCGACGAATTTCCGAAGCGATATTCTCCACGACAACAGGTGATTGGTTATGGCAAGTGCCGCCGGCTTTACTCACTGGCAAATCAACGGTATCCCCCATCACATAAACATTATCGGTACCGTACATTTTCAAGGTTTCAAAGTCGGTAGGTAACCAACCTTCATTATTTTGTGCTTGTGACTTGCCCGAATTAATGACGGCATCTACCGCGCGAATAGGCGGCGTAGCCATTAAAATATCGAATTCTTGAGATTTACCTTCTTCCGAATAAGCAATTTTTGCTTCGGGATCAACCTTATCTAAAGTAAAGCCGCGTTGATATTTAATATTTTTACTATCGAAAATGGTAGGCAATACATCGCAGGTGGGTTTCTGTAAAAATAAGCAATTACGCAATAATTGAGAGACGGTGGGATAGCTGTAAATAATCTCTACCCGGTCCCGTACGCCGCGTTTACGCAAATATTCATCAAGCATTAACGTGGTTTCGATAGGGGCAATGCCGCATTGATGAGGTACGTTCGGGGTCTTGGGAAAATTGACAGTGATAAATATACGGCCCTCTTCGATGGTGCGTAATTTATGAGCGAGTTGTTGTGCCGCTTTAGTCTGATAAAAATGATCGCCTGCCTCTTTCAACCCTTCAATACGTTCCGGTGCTGGAATACAGCCGGTAGAAATAACCAGATACTCATAATCGTAGCGCTTGCCGCTTTCACAGAGGACACGATTTTGCTCAAATTCGAAACTTTCAACGCCATCGACATGAAAAATAATTTCCGGGCGTAATAACGAACGTTGTTTACGCACCAGTTCATGCGGATGATAGGCATTGAAAGCCACATACATATTGGCCGGCTTGTAAATATGGTTAGGGGAATTTGAGAGCATCATGATCTCAATTTCGCCTTTTAGGATTTCCGGATAAAATTTAGCGACTAAATTATTGGCGGTCATTGTGCCGCCAATCCCACCGCCAACGACGATAATGCGTTTTGTCGAGCTAGTCATAATGACTCCTTCAATTGTTTATTCAGTGAAGGGGCAACGTGTTAGGCGCATCAATAATGAATATTTTGCGCCATGTGCAAGAAGCCCCGTTTTTTAGTCAGTCGACGCGGTTGAACGCACCGGAAGGACATTGATTGATAACTTTAACGACTTCAGCGTCAGTCGCTTTGTCTAGTTCAATCATGAATTGTCCGTCTACCACTTTAAATACCTCGGGCAGAGATTTGACACAGTTGCCGGAATGAGAGCATGTTTGTTTATCCCATTGTATTTTCATGATGCTTAGCCTCTGTTATTTTCAGCTGTTGTTGGGTTAATCATGGTTTTTACTTCGGCAATCGAATTGGCTGGAAACTCACCACGCTCCGCATGGGTTTTAATGCTTTGTTTATCGGGGGCAATGTAAATGCAATAGATTTTGTCGTCTGTCACATAACTTTCCACCCACTGAATTTGCGGCCCCATGTCGTTCAGAATACAGCAGGACTTTTGTGAAATTTGTTGCAGTTCTGCGGCGTTTAATTGGCCTGCATTAGGGATTTCTCGTTCAATAATATATTTAGGCATATTGTCTCCTATGCTGTCATATGACCAGTCGTCTGAGATTGGTTGTTTTAATAAACGATATAAGCCATCATGGCCATATCGTTTGAAAGTTTGTTCGTTAAACAGTCTTGTTAAATGCGTGACGCTTAAGTTTGTGGTGGCATTTTCACGGCTAATTCGGCCGCTTTCCAGGCTGTAATACCGCCATTAATATTCCTGATATTTTTAAAGCCCATTTGTTGCATCACAGCCGCCGCCATGGCAGAGCGCCCCGAACTGGCACAAAGTAGTAGCCATTTTTTATCGCGATCCATTAATTCTTCACGACGACCAGCGTATTGGCGGTCTGCCGCCGCTTCTAGTATGCCGCGCGGAATATTTAATGCGCCCTCAATAGTACCTGACATAAATTCGGCGGGTTCGCGCACATCCAGTACCTGATAGCCTTCATCCAATAGAGATTTAACATTTAATACCTCTATTTCGTGTATTTGTGATTTTGCTTGTTTAACAAAATCCATTAAGGTTTTTTCTTCGCTCATATCAAATCCCCATAGTCAATAGTTGACCGGTCGTCTTGCTGTTAGGTAAAAAAAGACCTAAACAACCGGCGGTTGTGTCGACTTACCTTGCTCCTAATCTCAATTGGACTTGGCAACAAAATAATCATTCAGTAAGGTATCGCAAAACTCTTGCAAAGGTTGCACGGATTGTTCAATTTTCATCCGTAACAACGCACCTTGCCAGTTATTTACCAATAAGTTAGCCATAATTTCGGCGCTCCGATCAGTACGTACCGTGCCTTCTTCTTGTGCTTGCAGTAATGCCTTATATTGCAGCACTTTGTAGCGTTGAACAGCAGACTTTAACGCCTGATTGCACCGTTCACTGGTATCGCCGATTTCACCCATCAAATTACCCAGTAAACATCCACCTTTGTATCCATTCTTTTCCACTGCAACAATTAGCTCTGCATAGTAGTTTTTTAAAGCAGTGAGCGGGTCAACCTGTGAGTGTTGTAGGTGCTTCGTTAATAGCTGTATAAAGGGTTCGATGTAATGGGTAATGGCTTGAGCCGCAAACTCTTCTTTGCTATCAAAGTAGCTATAAAATGAACCCTTGGGCACCTGTACGGCATTTACAATTTCGTTAATACCGGTTGCATGATAGCCCTGGTTCATCAGCAGATAAACACCCTGATCTAGTAATTTTGTGCGTTTGGAGAGTTTGCTGTTCATAGTGGGTACAAATATACGACCGGTCGTATATTTTGTCAATAATTTTTTTCCGACAAGGGTTAGTTGCAGAGGAAATTCAGTACTGATTAATGGTATATAAAGTATGTTTTACCAAACAGACGCTCAGAGTTACTTTACCCAGACGCCAAAGAAGCGCACAGCCTGACATCACGATAAGGTATAGCCTTAACTGGAACCTCCGCCCATGGCTTGGTACAGCGCCGCACTATCGACGAGGCGCTGCGCCTGAGCCGCGATCAAATTCATTCTGGTCTGTTGCGCCGCTTGTTGTGCGATCAGTTGCTGAACGTAGCTGGCCGCACCCAGTGCATATTGTCTCTGCACGGATTGCAAAGAGCCCTGTGCCGCAGCATCGGCGGTGGCCAGTGCCGCCAATGCCTGAGCATCGTTCTCCAGGGCGCGCAGTACATCGGCCACATTGCGTAGGGATTCGAGCACGACGCTTTGGTAATTGGCGGCCGCGGCATCGAACGCGGCCAATGCCGCTCGTTTTTCGGCGGGCAGTGCGGGATTAAAGAGCGGCTGGGTTAGTTGTCCAAGGACGTTCCATATTGCCGAACCGGGGCCGAACAATGCGCCTGCAACCAAGGTCTGCGTAGCGAGATCGGCGCTGAGATTAAGTTGCGGATACAGCTTGGCGATTGCGCTGCCGTATTCCGCGTTGGCAGCGTGTAACAGTGCTTCTGCGCCCAGGATATCGGGTCGGCGACGCACCAATTCGGAAGGTACGATTAATGGTAAATCGGACGGTAAGGTGAATTCTTCCAGCGTGAAAGTTGGTAATCGCTTATCTCCCGGGGCACGGCCGGTGAGTGCAGCCAACAGATGTTCATTCTGCTGACTCTGTTTACGCAACACAGGAAGTCCGGCGCGAGTCTGTTCCACTTGGGTTTGCAGTGCCAATACCTCATCCGGTGCGCCCTGGCCAAGACGCACGCGTTCTTGGGTGATGCGCAATTGTTCATCTTGAGCGCTTAGAATAGCCTCCGTAGATTGTATTTGTGCCGCAAGCCTGGCTTGGGTAATCGCGGCGGTAACGATATTGCCCGCCAAGGTTAGCTGCGCACCTTCCAATTCGTGACGGCGATACTCGGTTTGAGCGGCTAAGGCCTCTAAGGCGCGGCGGTTACCACCGGCAAGATCGAGTTGGTAATTGACGTTAACACCAGCGTTAAACAAACTGAATTCCCGCGCGTTGTCATCTTGTCCCAATACGATGGGATTAAAGCGTTGTCGTTGAGCACTGAAACCGGCATCGACTTGAGGATACATCATCGCCCCCTCCTGCGCCGCATGGATTTCCTGCGCCTGACGTAACGTGGCTCGTGCGGAAGCCAGCGTTGGACTGGCCAGAAAAGCCTGTTCTATCAGCGCGTCGAGTTTGGACGATCCCAGATCACGCCACCACTGTGCGTTCACGTTGGCGCCGATCCTAAAGTGTTGCGCCCCCCCAAAAGCCGTGGCCGCGGATGCCGTTTGAGTCGATAAAGGGGTTGCGGTGTAGGCTGGCGTATCGGGGGCGGCCGGTGCTTTGAAATCGGGCCCTACGGTACAACTAGACAGCAAGCCGGCAAAAATGATGACTGTATAGGTCCGAACCGTCATGTGATCGGTCTTCGAGCGATCAGTGCCGTGATGGTGTATGTCTTCAACGTTGTCCATAAAAATGTTCCACGAACGATTGACGGAAACTCTGATGGCAAGCCAGACAACTGCTTTGCAGATTCGCAAAGGCTGTGATCACGCCTTGTCCATCGTTCTTAGCGGCAACTTGTTCCAGCGCCCGCGCAGCTTGATGCGTTATTTCATCATGACTTTCGAACGTCCCCATATCGGTGCCAATGAACGTCAGGATACGCATCTTCTCGATAATAGGCGGCTCCGGATGCTCGGCGATCTGTGGCGCAATTTTGGCGACCAAAGCCCAATCTTCACGAGAAATAGCGTCAGTGATGGTCTGCATGTTCCTACCGATTTCTTGCATGATTCGGCGCAGTTCTAACGGCTTAGCTTCGGTATCCCCATCAGCCCAAGCATGCGAGAAGATGCCGGCTATAAATACGCTGGCTGCAATGGCAGTAAAAAGATTTTTAGGGCAGTTTTGGTATGTCATAAAGCGCCTTGAATTTAATTGTTTACTCAAATCCTCGTCCTTCGCCGACTTCCTCATGAGCCACGCCATCGCGAATATGGTAGATGCGTTTGAAGGTAGGAATAATTTTTTCATCGTGGGTGACAACGATGATGGCGGTCTCGAACTGGCGTGCCATGTCGTTGAGGATACGGATAACGGCCATGGCCCGTTCACTGTCGAGCGGTGCGGTTGGCTCGTCGGCAAGAATCACAGGCGGGCGATTGACTAGCCCGCGGGCGATGGCCACGCGCTGCTGTTCGCCGCCGGAAAGCTGCGACGGCATGGCACGAGCGCGGTGTTGTATATCCAGCGCAGTGAGAAGCTCCAGTGCTTTCGCACGCGCTTTACTATTGGGTATACCTGCCAACATCGGCAGCAGTGCAACGTTGTCGGTCACATCGAGAAAAGGAATCAGGTAGGGCGCCTGGAATACAAAGCCGATCTTGTCGCGCCGCAAGGCTTGTAAGTCATGTACTTTCCAGTCGTTGTCAAAGATCTCCTCATCACCGAGAACCATGCGGCCGGCAGTCGGATCGATCACCGCCCCCAGACACTTGAGCAGGGTGCTCTTGCCGGAACCGGACGGCCCGATAAGCCCTACCACCTCACCCGGGGCAACCTGCATGTCCACGCCCCTCAAAGCATGGACAGCGGTATCGCCCTCGCCGTAGCGTTTCTTTAAGCCTTCAATGTGAATGCCTTTGCCGCTCACCCTAGCCTCCTATGGCTTCGGCCGGATCGACCTTGAGCGCCATACGAATAGCGACGACGCTGGACAATGCGCAGATTACCAGGACAGCGAAAAAACCTGCGACGGAGTCTAGCGGCATTAATAATACGTACTTAGGAAAGATCGGCACCCAGAAGGTAGCGGTGATTTTCCCCACCACAAAACCGATAACGCCAAGCGCTAGAGACTGCTGCATGATCATGCCGGCGATGGTGCGGTTCCTGGTGCCGATCAGTTTAAGTACTGCAATTTCCCGAATTTTTCCCAAGGTCAAGGTATAGATGATGAAAGCAACAATGGCCGCGCTGACGATGCTCAGAATCACCAGAAATAAAGCGATCTGTCTGGCCGATTTAGCAATTACCTTGTCTACCAGAATCGATTCCATTTGGATACGGGTATAAACCTGCAGGCGCGTCCAGCGGCGAATCGTTTCGGCTGCATTCTGAGGGAGAGCGCCGGGTTTGAGCTTAACAAGCACCGCATTCACATAGGTGTTGGTACTTTGCGATGCGTTCACCACAGCGAGTAGATCGGGAATGCCTGGACGATTGAAGTCCGGGTTCTCGGCATTGCGGCGGCGCTGCTGAACCAGAGCATCGTTGTCTTTCAGAAATTGCGCTTCTTGTGCGTCTTTGAGTGGAATGAAGACCATCGGGTCACCGTTATAAGATACCGTGCGTTTAGACAATCCGACGACCGTGTAAAAATTGCGGCGGATTCGGATACGCTCACCGAGCTGAAATCCGCTGGAAATATCGGCAATGGCTTCATAGTGACTACGGGTGATATGTCGCCCAGCGACGAGATACCGGGGCTGTCCTGGCGTACCCGGCTTGCCGGCCGTGACGCCAACGACCATGGCGCTAACATCCTGCTCGCCGTGGCCTACCTGCATAATCAGATAGGTGACATTGGCCGCGTATTCTACGCCCGGCATATTCAGCAGACTGCGATACAGATCGTCGTACAGACTGGACGATTCGGCATAAGGCCCCTGAGTGTCCTGCTGCACTACCCACAGATCCGCGCCTGTGTTGTCCAGCATCACCTGTGCGTCGTCGACCATGCCCCGATAGATGCCGGCCATGCTCAGCGTCACGCCGATCAACAGTCCCAGACCGACGCCGGTGAACACGAACTTACCCCAAGAATGGAGAATATCGCGGCCCGCCAAACTGATCATCGCGCTGCGCCGGGAATGTGTTCAACTACATGAATTCGGCTGCGTGTGGTCAGCGCCTTTTCGCTGTAAACCACTACCCGGTCGCCGTCCTTGAGTCCTTCGCGAATTTGCACTTGGCCATCAAGATCAGCAGCGCCTAGTTTCACGGGAGTAAAGTGCAGGTCGCCGTCCATCGCTTGCCAGACGCCTAATTGACCATTCTCACGATGAATGGCGGCATTGGGAATCACCGGGGCGGCTGGTAGCGCCGGTAAGTTGACCGTGACTTCGGCCAGTTCACCCAGCGGCGGCAATGGATCGGGGGGCAGATCGAAACTCACCTTGGCAAGCATTTCTTCGGTCACGGCGTCAGCCTTGGGTTCCACCCGCAGTAAGCGGCCGGCCAGCACATGGCCATTGCGCGAACGCAACACAATGCGGGCAGGCAGTCCAGCGGCAAGCCCTGCTGCACTGATCTGGTCGAAGCGTACGTTCAGCCATAAACTTTCGGGATCGATCACTTCCACCACAACTTGTCCAGCAACGACAGTTGTGCCGGGATCGACATCGCGGGAACTGACCAAGCCGTCAGCCGGCGCGATCAAACGCAGGTTGTCCCCCTGCGTAACCAACGCCTCCCGGTCTGACCGGGCACGAGCGACATCTTCACGGGCAACCGTAAGTACAGCATCCGCAATCTGCAGTTCTTGTCGCTTGGTGGCGACTATTTCTTCGCTGGTCGAGCGTACCGCAAACAATTGTTCATATCGATGCAATTGGGCCTTCGCATACGCTTGCCGTGCCTCCGCTTCGCGCAATGCCGCTTCGGCACGCTTGTATGCCGATTCCTGTGAGCGGACGCGATCATCGAGATCGACCGGATCCATCTCGCCTAACACTTGACCGCCCTTCACTCGATCGCCCACATGCACCTCCAGACGTTGCAAGCGACCGGCAACCGTGGGACCAATTTTGTAGGTGTAGCGCGCCTCGACCGTGCCGATACCGAATAGCGCTGGGGCAATTGACTTTGACTTTACCTCCGCGACCGTCACGGTTACCGGTGCCAGCGGACCGGACCGTAAGGCGACGTAGACGAAAAGCACAAGCAACGGCACAATAACGGCCAGAAGCGCCAAGGTTCGTTTTTGTAGAGGCATGCGATTCATTGCGCACTCCGAATGCCACGCTGATAAATGGCAAAGACGCGTGGCGCATCGTCGCGGATACGCTCCACATTGCCGGCCAGCAGCGATTGCATGACCAGGCCTTGGATCGTGCCGATGAATAAGGTGGCCGCGGCTTCGGTATCGAGTTCGATGGACAGCTCGCCGCAAGCCTTGCCCGCCTCGATCAGTCGGTGCAGGCGTTCTCCATAACGCAGAATCAGGGTTTGTACTATGCGCTTGGGCGCCGTCTGCTTGGCACGTTGCAATTCACCAAACATCATTCGGGGAACCCCAGGATGTTCGGCCACGAACTCGACGTGGCTCATGAATATCGCCTGCATCGCGGCTAGAGGCGATTCAATACCTTGCGCGGCACAATCAATCCGAGCCAGGAGGCGTTCCGCCACCCACTCCATGACTGCCTGCCAAATAGCATCCTTAGTCGGAAAATGGCGAAACAACGCGCCCTGGGTCAAGTTCATATGTTTAGCGATAGCCGCAGTTGTGATTTCGCTGGGGTTGTGCGAACCCGCCAATTCAACCACCGCCTCGACTGTTACGGCTCGTCGTTCATCGGCAGGAAGGTGTTTTACAGGAGTAGTCACGGTTGCCCTCATATAAGATAGTAATTAATTACTATCTTATAGTGATAAACAAATTATGCAAGCGGAAAATTATTCTGTGAGAAATCACGATGACTCAATTATTAATCTAACCGTATGCATTTTTCTAAAGAATACGTACACTCGAGCGATGCCGATTCCCCCTTTTCGGCATAACATATCAATATATGTTTGGACGGACTAGGCGCTAACACATGGTCTTATCCACTTCGCGCATTGAGTGCCATTACAACTCTTACCATAAAAGCTTAGCGTACTATTTTTTCCGAATTCTGTGGCCGCCCTTATGAGTCGTTCGACAGGTCTCGAAGTTTAGCGGTTGCTCAGATGGCGGCTTTATGGAAGTGCCGTACGACAACAATTCGACGTTGAGTATGGTCACCAATGACTGCTTTCTGGTCATCAAGTTCGCAGAATCTGGATTTGGCTGACTGGCAGCTACGGAGAAACGCGACCGGCAAGAATGGGTCGGTCCGAGCCCTCTATTCATTAGCGTCAGTAATATTACAAAACCTTTTCGATTAATGTTTACAAGAATGAAACGTTGCGGGGATTAGTGGTTTCAATATAACCCCGGAGGCTTGATTCCGGCGATTCGCTTGCTAAACTCTACAAGGAAACCTTCCTCTACGTCGACCTTTAAACCAGTCGCTTTGTAATCTGGACGGAAATTCCGATATGCTTCCGGTGCAGTATCATAAATACCCGGTTTAAAATTGAAAACGGTTGTCCCCATTGATCTTTTTTCCTAGACACAACTCTTTTTTCGGAAATTTGCCATGCGAATAGTAAAAAAACAATTAAAACCCCGTAGCTTCGTTTTACTAATCGGATGCCTGGTTACCGCGATGCCGGTAATTGCGGCGACAGATTTTGAAGCTCGAGAAAACCTTGCGAAAGCCCGGGTAAAACATTTGCAAAAGGATAACGATCGTGCGTTCCACGAAAACCAAGTCGATGAAAGTCAAGTCTTTCGCGGAGTATTTTACGGCTACCTACCGTGCAATGATTGCAATGGCATCAAGGTCACGTTGTCTTTAAAACAAAAAAATAATTATTTGATGGTAACTCAGCCGGCAAGGGAGTCCACAAGAGAATATTACGAAAAAGGGAAATATAGCTGGAATGAGGATAGTCAAACCGTTGTATTAACGCCACGTAAAGGTACTGGAAATATACGGCGGTATTTTATAGAAAATGATGAAGCGTTGGTTCAATTAGATGACGATGGAACGAGGTTGGATAAAAAATCAGATCGTTATGTTTTGCGAAGAAGTGATAACGTAAAGTCTCGAGAAGTACACATCCATTAAGGAGCACACAAAAAAGGGCCGTGTCGGATAGTGTTTAGGCCAGGCTGCTAGAACTGTTGAAATTAGCCACTCGAAAAGTTGGTTGTTTGCTCAAATCTTGGTAGCTTCATAAACCGATACCGAAATTTTATGGTATGGAAAATCCTAGCCGGGTCGAAACGATTGGGGGAGCACGTTTTGAAAGAAAACATTCAGCAGATGCTCGATGATATTGAAGCCGAAGTCCGCTTGACGCGGCATTATATTGGTAAGAATGCCTTGGACGAGCGGGTTATCGATGCGATGCGCGAAGTCCCGAGGCATTTGTTCGTGCCCGAGGAGTCTCGGCATTACGCCTATGCCAACGGTCCGGTACCGATCGGTTTGGGGCAGACGATATCGCAGCCTTACATTGTCGCGCTGATGACCGATTTATTGGCTCCCAAACCGGGCGACACGGTGTTGGAAATCGGTACGGGCTCCGGCTATCAAGCGGCGATTTTATCCCGGCTGGTCAAACAGGTCTATACGGTTGAAATCGTCGAAACCCTGGCCGATAAAGCGAGGGAAAGGCTTGTAGCCTACGATTATCATAATATCGAAGTCCGTAACGGCGATGGATACCTCGGGTGGCCGGAACACGCCCCCTATGACGGCATCGTCGTTACCGCAGCCGCGCCCCATGTCCCTCAACCTTTGATCGATCAATTACGCAATAATGCGCGCTTAGTGATTCCTGTGGGTCTTCCCTTTAGCTATCAGGAATTGTTGGTTATAGAGAAAGACTCGCAAGGCAAACTCGATTCGCGTACGGTATTGGGGGTCAGTTTTGTACCCTTTACCGGTAAACATATGGAATCGGTTCATCATCATTCGAGTCCGTAAGCGATGAGTCAAGTCGATTTTTTTCCAATACGACTCAAGCAAGGCGATGCGTTGCTCGTGGTCGACATTCAGAACGATTTTTTGCCGGGCGGAGCGTTGGAGGTTGCCGACGGCGATAAAATCGTTCCGGTCGTAAATGCTTATATCGAACGGTTCATGCGTAGTCACTTGCCGGTTTTTGCGACACGCGACTGGCATCCTAGCCACCATGGTTCATTCGCCGATCAAGACGGTCCTTGGCCAGTTCATTGCGTTGCCGATTCGAAAGGCGCAGAGTTTGCTCCCGGCTTAGTTCTCCCGGAGACTGTCCCCATTGTGTCCAAAGGCGATACGGCCGAGGCGGAAGGCTATTCGGCCTTTGAAAATCCGGAATTCGAGCGCCGACTGAATAACGCTTCGATACAGCGTTTGTTTGTGTGCGGCATTGCGACCGATTATTGCGTTTTGCAGACGGTACGCGATGCACTTAAACTCGGCTATAGGGTGTTTTTGTTACAAGATGCGCTAGCGGCCGCGAACGTATATCCACAAGACGGTTTAGAGGCCGAACGAATGATGGCGGACAAAGGCGCTCGTCTTATTACATTGGACGAATTAGCATGATTGCTCGCGATGCTTTATTAACCGACCTTTATCAATTGACGATGCTTCAGGGCTATTATCGGCATGCGATGACAGAGACTGCAGTATTCGAGTTTTTTGTGCGTAAGTTACCGGAAAGTCGAAATTTTCTGGTTGCGGCGGGGTTGGAGCAAGTCCTCGATTTTCTCGAAAATCTGCGGTTTAGCCAAGCCGAAATCGATTGGCTTAGCACTACCGGATATTTTAAGACGGATTTTCTGGATTATCTGGCCGAGGCAACATTTACCGGGGATGTCGACGCGATGCCGGAAGGCACCGTGTTTTTTCCGAATGAACCGATTTTGAGAGTTATAGCGCCATTTCCTGAAGCACAATTGGTAGAGAGCCGTGTAATCAACTTGTTGCATTTTCAAACGCTGATTGCATCGAAGGCCGCGCGTTCGGTTTTGATGGCTGGAGATAAGCTATTAGTCGATTTCGGTTTTCGGCGCGCGCATGGCGCCGAGGCCGGCGTTTTGGCGGCAAGAGCGAGTTATTTGGCCGGTTTTAGCGGGACGGCAACGGTTTGCGCCGGTCGGCAGTTCGGCATACCTATTTACGGTACGATGGCGCATTCGTTCGTGCAGGCACACGACGATGAAAGCGATGCTTTTCTACGCTTTGCCGAAGCTAATCCCGATAATGTCGTATTATTGATCGATACCTACGATACCGAGGCCGGCGCGAAAAAAGTCGTGGCTCTCGCGCCCAAATTACAAGCGGCCGGGATAAGGATCAAAGGCGTGCGCTTAGATAGCGGTGATCTTGCCGAGCATGCGCATAACGTCAGAAAAATACTCGATGAAGGCGGTTTGCGAAAAGTCACGATTTTTGCGAGCGGCGGCATCGACGAATATCAACTCGAAGCTTTTCGTTCGCGGCAAGCGCCGATCGACGGATACGGCATTGGCACGTATTTAGATACCTCGGCGGATGCCCCTTACCTGGATTGTGCGTATAAATTGCAGGAATACGCCGACGTGCCTAGACGCAAACGCTCTGAAGGCAAGGCGACTTGGCCGGGGCGAAAACAAGTGTATCGCCACTTCGATCTTGACGGAGTCATGATCGGCGATACAATCGCTGTAGACGATGAAGTTTGCGACGGTAAACCGTTATTGCAGCCAGTCATGCAAAACGGTCGCCAGATTACCGGAATGCAGCGGTCGCTTGAGCGTATTCGCCTCGAAACGCAAGGCCAATTGCATACGCTGCCCGGCAAATTGAAGTTATTGACGCGCGAAGAAAATTATCCGGTCGTTATTTCAGATGCCCTGAAGCATCTTGCGCAACGTGTCGACGAAGGTTATTCATAAAGGTTATTTTTAACAATGAGTTCGCATGGTCAATCGCCTAATCCGCAAGGCAAAGGATTGCTTCCTGTGCTTGATGCTTTATATACCGTTACCAGAGGCCTCAATGTCCCGGCCAAGCCTTTAAACCGGATTGCCGATGAGCTATTTACCTCGTTATTCGTATTGAGTAGCGCCATTAAATTCAAACCGGTGCTTGGTCAATGTTATTGGCTTTATCGTAAGCCGGACGGCTATCGCTTATCTTTGATCGCGCCGGAGCAATGGCCGGAGGCACAATCAGGCCTCTATGTCGGGCAATGCGAATTACAAAACGATCTGACTTGGTCGCTGGAGTTATCGGAGGAGTGTCTCGGTAATTCGGTGTTGATGGTCGAAATAGCAAGGCAACGTGAAGATTTCGACCGGCAATTGCAAGTATTTGACCGCATCGAGGAGGCCTTACCCACCTATAGCGAAACCTTGCCGTTTTATGCTCGGGTATTGGCTTCGGGGTTGGCATGTTCGCTCGGGCAATCGATGTATAAACGTGGGATCAAAGGCTTAAGTTACAGTCAAATACAATGGAGCGAGATAGCAAATCTTTAGGTACTAAAAGGCGTTTCGGGCAGAGGGTGGTAATGAATCCACTTCAACACTTCATTGACTGTTTTCGTTGTTTGAAGGGTATTGATGCGCGGAGAGATTAAAGCCAAGGCCGCGTAGGCTTTGTTTTTTTTCGCGGCCTCGGCAAGCAATGGGGTCGAGTTTCATAAGCGGTAATGGTTAGGCCGGTTCAATTAACAACGGAAATTAGCACTTAACCGGCCATAGGTTAAGGACGGTAATAGGGCGCTGTCAATTACATCGATTATCTCTTCGCAGCCGATGACTTCATTGTCGTTTTCGAGAATATGATGAGCCAAGCGGTTGATGGCGTACCAATGGCTGGGGTCTTCGATAAAGCGGAACGCGGCCAGGAACAACTCGTTTAATTTTTTACAACGTTTATCTTGAGTTGCTATTAAAGCTTCCAGATATTCGTCAACTTTTTCGAGATCGGAGGTGCCGCCATAATATCTCAGGGCTTCGACATTGACTAAGCGAGGATTGAATGTTTCATTATCCCGTTCCGCGACATATTTCGCTTCAGCCAGTGGGCCGGCCAAGAGGTTGATGATGTCGGCTTCATAAGCTAGCTGATAGGCGTGGCTTTCGTGATCGGAAAAATAGCCGCTGCTTTCGATTACCGAGAGGGGCAGGCTGTGAATCAGATTTCCACCCTCGACGGTAGCAACCCAATTTGAATGCGGTAGCTTTTTTAGACGATCGGTTTCGGGTGTCGAGGCGCACAAGCCGCCGAATGTTATTTGGAAGTAAACAGGCGGTAGATTCTTTTGTCGGTTGCACAAGTAAATTGCCGCGGCATGACCGGCTTCATGAAATGCGGTTTGTTGGACAAGTTGTCGGTGTTTTAATGGTATCGGTTCGTCTATTTGGTAGTTTCGTTTCATGGTAATCCCCGAGTGGAAAAAATGCGATAACACTATCGCATAATTGAGGAGTATCTTGAATAAGCTGAGGCGTTAAGAAGCGTATTTCAAGAGCCGGAGTCATTGTATTAGTACTAAGGTACTATTTGAATGTGTCATATTGCCGCGCGACAATATGTCGCAGTCTTTGGCAAGGCTTTTGCTAAGTAACATTGGTTTGTCTAGCGTTTAGTCTAACTATCGATTTCCGATGTGCAATATTTTATGGTGTTAATTTATCTACAGGCATTGTAAATAAAGGAAGTTCACTTAGCGAAGGATTACAACAGCGTTGTTCTAGATCATTTATTGACTAGAAACGATTGGGTGAAGGGGTTGTGGCACTTCACGCAAAATGCGGCAAATGCCCTAGTTTTTCAACTCCGCTGACTGCTTTTTGCTTGGGTCTCGGCACTAATAATGCCCTGAAACAACGATCCTTGAAGCAGGTTATGTTACTCGCATGATTGGGCGACGGCGCCGAAATCCGACTAGCAAAGGTTATATGTGGCAATTAATCGGATATACAATTTGAATTGCCGTGCTCTAGCATGTCTAAGATTAAAGTAAAAACTTTCCAAATTCCTATAAACCAAGTGTCTATATCTATCGATGCGGTCAATTCAAATGAGCAAGTGTACATTTGCGGGTTTATTTTTGCTAAACCCTAGCCGATATCAGTGACCGACTCTTTGTCTGCCTTTCATCCGGTCGTGGCCGACTGGTTTATCGAGCGTTTCGGACAGCCGTCGGAAGCCCAGGTTCGTGCTTGGCCGGCGATTCAAAGCGGGGCGTCGACATTAATCGCCGCGCCGACTGGTTCCGGTAAAACCTTGGCCGCTTTTTTGGCCGTAATCGATCAATTGGTTAAACAGGGTATCGAAGCGCCGTTGCCCGATGAAACGCGAATTTTATATATATCGCCGCTCAAGGCCTTATCGAACGACATTCATAACAATCTGGAAGAACCGTTGACCGGTATCGGTATGGCGCTTCTCGAAGCGGCTTTGCCGGATATCGTGATCCGCGCCCAGGTCCGCACCGGCGATACCTCGCAAGCCGAACGCGCGGCAATGAGACGTTTCCCGCCTCATATCCTGGTCACGACTCCGGAATCATTATATTTGTTGCTGACTTCGGAATCTGGTCGCGAGATGCTGAAATCGGTGCGTAGCGTCATCGTCGACGAGATACATGCCTTGGCCGGCAACAAACGCGGCGCACATCTCATGCTGTCACTGGAAAGGTTGACGCAGTTGACCGAAACAGAACCGGTCCGCATCGGTTTATCGGCAACGCAAAAACCCCTCGACGGTATCGCCCATTATTTAATAGGCAACCGGGCCGAGCCTTGCACGATTATCGATACCGGCCATGTCCGCCGCCGCGATCTCCAAATCGAAGTAACCGGCTCGCCGCTCGAAGCGGTCATGGCCGGCGAAGTGTGGACCGAAATCTACGACCGTCTCGAACAATTGATCGCCGAACACAGCACCACGCTGATTTTCGTCAACACGCGGCGCCAAGCGGAACGAGTAGCAGCCGCGCTAGCCGAGCGGCTCGGTGAAGAAGCGGTCACCTCGCATCACGGCAGTCTCGCGAAAGAGCATCGCCTGAATGCCGAGCAACGTCTCAAACAAGGCCGGTTGAAAGCGCTGGTCGCGACCGCCTCGCTCGAACTCGGTATCGATATCGGCGATGTCGATCTGGTTTGCCAGTTGGGCTCGCCGCATTCGATTTCGGCATTTCTGCAGCGGGTCGGCCGTTCCGGTCACCGTTTGGGGGCTACACCGAAAGGCCGATTGTTTCCGTTGTCGCGTGACGATTTGCTCGAATGCAGTGCGTTGCTCTACGCGGTCGGACAGGATTTACTCGATACGATACGGATCCCTAAGCATCCCTTGGACGTGCTGGCCCAACAAATCATCGCCGAAGTCGCTTGCCGCGAATGGCGCGAAACCGAACTGTATCAGGCTTTTCGCAGGGCCTGGCCGTACCGGGAATTGACCGAGACGGAATTCAAAGCCGTCGTCAAAATGCTCGCCGACGGATTTCATACCCGGCGCGGCCGGCGTAGCGCCTATCTGCACCGAGATGCCGTTCACGGTATGCTGCGTCCCCGAAAAGGCGCGCGCTTGACCGCATTGCTGAATGGCGGCGCGATTCCCGATTTATTCGATTACGATGTTATATTGCAACCGGAAGGCCTATTCGTCGGTACGCTCAACGAGGATTTCGCGTTCGAAAGCCTGCCCGGCGATATTTTTCAGCTCGGCAACAATTCCTACCGATTGCTCAAAGTCGAGCAGGGCAAGGTTCATGTCGAAGACGCGCATGGGCAACCTCCGAATATTCCGTTCTGGTTCGGCGAGGCGCCGGGGCGAAGCAACGAGCTGTCCGAGGCCGTCTCGGGCTTGTCCGAAAATATCGATCGCTTACTCGAACAGGGCGAGGGTGCCGCCTACCGTTATCTGATCGACCTGGCGCTGCCGCATGCCGCCGCCGAACAGCTATCGCAATATTTAGCCGCATCGAAGGCCGCGTTGACGGTATTGCCGACGCTAAACACGATCGTGTTCGAACGTTTCTTCGACGAAACGCAAGACATGCATTTCGTGATTCATTCGCCTTTCGGCTCAAGAATCAATCGGGCTTGGGGATTGGCGCTACGCAAACGCTTCTGCCGCAAATTCAATTTCGAATTACAGGCCGCCGCGGGCGAAGACAATATCGTTTTATCGCTTGGGCCGACGCACAGTTTTCCGTTGAACGAGCCGGCCGGCTATTTGAAAACTTCGACCGTAAAAAACGTATTGATACAGGCCTTGCTGGCCGCACCGATGTTTCCGACGCGATGGCGCTGGGTAACCAATACCGCACTCGCGGTACCGCGCAACCGAGCAGGCAAAAGAGTGCCTGCACAATTTCAGCGCAACAATGCCGAGGACTTGATTGCGGTGATTTTTCCGGATCAATTGGCCTGTTTCGAAAACATCGCCGGAGACCGCGAAATACCGGATCAACCTTTGGTCAATCAGGCCTTGTGGGATTGTCTGCACGAATTGATGGATATCGACGGGCTCGAAGCCCTGTTGGATGGTATAGAAAGCGGGCGGATCAAGATTGTAGCGAGGGATTTGAGCTCGCCGTCGCCTATGGCGCAGGAAATTCTTAACGCTCGGCCTTACGCCTTTTTGGACGACGCGCCGGCCGAGGAAAGAAGGACCTTGGCGATTCAACAACGCCGCTTTGCTAACCCCGAAGAAGCCGCTGAAATCGGCAGGCTCGATCCGGCCGCGATCGCGCGCGTCCAGCTTGAAGCCTGGCCAGAAGCCAATACCGCCGATGAATTGCACGATGCAATGGTCGTACTCAGTTTTATCGGCGCCGGAGAATGCTCTACGGCTCAACAACCTTTGTTTGAACAACTATGTCAAGCCCGCCGTGCGACAGAGTTGGTGCTGCCGCAAGGAAGTCGAATCCGTGTTGCGGCCGAACGTTTGTATGAATTTCAGTTGATGTTTCCAGGGATAGCAGCGCAGCCGCTAATTCAAGCCGTGGATGCCGATCCCAAGTTATCGGCGGAAATCGCTCTGCAAAACATCATGCGTAGCCGTCTGGAAGGCTTAGGGCCGGTAACTGTAGATAATTTGGCTGCTTCGCTGGAGCTGTCCGCGTCACAAATCGAACAGGCGCTTGCCGCATTGGAACAGCAAGGCTTTGCAATACAAGGCCGGTTTAGTCACGACACCGCGCAGTCCGAATGGTGCGAGCGCGGTCTGTTGGCTCGGATTCACCGCTACACACTCAAACAATTACGCAATGAGATACAGCCGGTCGCGCAAGCCGACTTCATGCGTTTTTTATTTCACTGGCACGGCCTGGACGAACCGCGAGAAGGTGAGGCAGCGTTGGAAAAAGTCTTGCTGCAATTGGAAGGCTGCAGTTTGCCGGCCGCGGTTTGGGAAACCGAAATTCTGCCGAAGCGCCTCAAGCCTTATTTTTCATCGCAGTTGGATCAGTGTTGCGGAACCGGGCGTTTTGTTTGGTTACGTTTGAAATTCAAGGCACCTGCCAAATCGCCAAGGCCGGCCGGTAAGGCTACCTCGATTGCGTTGATTGCCAGGGGGCATATTCCCTATTGGCGCGTCTATGCGCCGCTGCCGGATTACAGCGATGTTGAGCTATCGAGTGGCGCGCAAAAAGTCCACGCGGTTTTGAAAGGCTGGGGTGCGAGTTTTTTCCAAGAATTGGCCGATGAAACCGGTTTGTTGAATGCGCAAGTGCATGAAGCGATCGGTGAACTGGTCGCGGCTGGATTGATTACTTCGGATACTTTTCAAGGTTTGCGCATCTTAATTCAAACCGCTGCAGTCCGTCAACGGCGCAGCCGGCGTTATCCGGCGTACGATACCTCTGCGACCTCCGGGCGTTGGTCGTTGTTGCGTCCGATACAGAAAGCCGGTGACGATTCATTCGAACCGGTCGAGCATATCGCACGTGTATTGCTGAACCGCTACGGTGTGGTGTTTCGCAAAGTGCTCGATAACGAAGAAGGCATTCCATCCTGGCGTGAATTGTTGTATGTGTATCGTCGCCTCGAAGCGCGGGGCGAAGTTCGCGGCGGCCGTTTCGTGCAGGGGATGGCCGGCGAACACTTCGCGTTGCCGCAAGCGATCCCGATGTTGCGTGATAGCCGCAAGAAAGCGAAAGCTGGCGAATTGATCGCGATCAGCACAGCCGACCCGCTCAATCTGACCGGCATTGTCGGTAGCGGCGATCGGCTGGGAGCACAGGCCGCAAATCGGTTGCTTTACCAAGACGGCGTATTGCTGGCGTCGTCCAAAAAAAACGACGTGGTTTTTGTCGGGACGGTTGAACCCGAACAGGAATGGCAGTATAAAACAGCCTTATTGCGAAAATAAAAGAGCGACCGGCGATTTAGAGTGGCCCCTCATAGGCTGAGGCTCATGAGTATCTAAGCGCGCTTATTTGAGCTCTTCTAAATTTGTAATCAATTGATATCAACTTAACCGTTGAGGAGGTTGCAATGTCCGAGCAAGAAATCGATCTGTTTTTTCGGGAGATGGCCGATGTGGTTCCGCTGAGAACACCCGGCAAGACGACAACAAAAAGCGGAAGTACGGTTACCCCCGGCCAGCAATACCGCCGGCAACAAGCGCAGTATTCGAAAGAAGATATTGATGGCCCGCTATCGCTGGTCCTCAGAAAACCGCTGGCTGCCGATGCGTGGATAACTTACAAGCGGGACGGCATACAAACCGGTGTCTATAAAAATCTTAGACTCGGCAAATATCCGTTGGAAGCAACGCTGAATCTGTTCCGTAAAACCCCTTCCGAAGCCCGGGACGAATTACTGCAATTCGTGCACGAATGTCAAGACTGCAATATTCGTAGCGTATTGCTCGTTTTCGGACGCGGACGAAACACCGATGCCACATTGAAAAGCTATTTGGCGCAATGGTTGCCGGAAATGGAGCAAGTACAAGCCGGCCACACCGCACTGAAACAACACGGCGGCATCGCGGCCGTTTATGTATTGCTGCGCAAGAGCGAACAGCTTCGTAGCGAAAACCGCGAGCGTCACGCCGCGCGTTTGGGCGGGTAGTTTCGCAAGTTTAACCATGAAGCACATGAAGTTAATGAAGTATTTTATGAGATTACCTAAATAGTCCTGCTAATCTTTCGGGTGAGCTAAAGCTCTACACAAACGAATGGCAATCTATTGAATTAAAATATTATTCTTCATGATTATTTTCGTGGTGAATGCTTTTTATGGAGTGAAACCTTTTTCCTTGACTCTAACCCAGGCGCCGGATTCTAGATGCAACAGAAAGAGCTTGCCGATGTAATAGACGAGCAAGCCCGAAACGGCCGGGCGTAATAACAGCGATCCGGTTGATGCGGAAAGGGGGGTATAGCCTCTAACATATTTGATTAGATAATGGCTGATCCAATCATAATGGGCACCCCCGAGTATCGCTGTGACGGTGATTTTGATTTGATGATCGGAAAATGACAGGCCGTAGATTTTGCAGAGGTCGTCCATTAGTTTTGCCAGTAAGCTGCCGACTGCAATTTGGCCGGCTAGGGGGCCGGGAATAAAGCCGATGCCGCTTGCGATCAAGGTATATTTATTGAGTACCCGTTGCGCCTTTGCTTTTTTTGCCGAGCGTTTTTTTCGGCGGGGGAGTTGGTTAGGTTTGTAGAGTGGAATTTTTTCGTTATCGGGAGTATCTGTTACAGCCATTGTTTGTTCCTTTTGGGCCCGTTTTTTCAGCGACTCCTAAGTAGTAAAGAGTCTTTTGAGGTCCTTTTTAACAGTTAACGTCAATGTTCTGCAACTTTGTTGTTCAACGGAATCGGGTTTGCCTGTCAAAAATATGACGGAGTGTTGGAATCTGAATTGTCAGCACCGATTTTCGGTGAATTGTGGGAGCTCCTCTATGATACGCGGAGTATACATGTCCGCAGTCAGAGTCGGCACTCCCATTTTTGGTCTCCCATTTTAAACGGGACAGATTGACTTTTCGTTAAGCGGATTAATCGAACTGCTGGCTGAGCGGAGTCGAAGCCAATTGCCTTGTTCGCTTCGACGCCGCTCAGCGAACAAGGCTCAAACCGTCCCGGCTTAAGTGGGTAGCCCCATTTTTTAACGAATGGTGTTAAGCACTGAGGCGCCTTTGGCCTGAGCGTCCTTGTTGCGGCCGGCCTGAGCCGGAATTCGCGCCGTTACCGCGGCGCGGTTTACTACGAGCAGGCTTCGCTGCTTGGCGCTCGCTCGGCTTGCCGTTGTTGCGTTGACCGTTATTTCTGGCATCATTTCCGGTGCGCGGCGAACGTTGCTGGCGTTGCTTGAAGACCGGTTCGGGTTTGATAGTCGGGTCTGGTTGGAAGCCGTCGATTTCGATTTTGTTAATGTCGCGTTTGATCAATCGTTCGATGTCGCGCAGAAAATTATGTTCGTCGATACAGACAAGCGATATGGCTTCTCCGGCATTGCCCGCTCGACCTGTACGTCCGATACGATGGACATAATCTTCCGGTATGTTGGGGAGTTCGTAATTTACGACATGCGGTAATTGATCGATATCCAACCCGCGCGCCGCGATGTCGGTTGCTACCAAGGCACGTACCGCGCCGCTTTTGAAGTCGGCTAATGCTTTTGTGCGCGCGGCTTGACTTTTATTGCCGTGAATTGCGGCCGAACCGATTCCGTCGCGTTCGAGTTTTTCGGCGAGTTTGTTGGCGCCGTGTTTGGTACGCGTGAAGACCAATACCTGACGCCAGTCCTGGCTGCCGATTAAATGCGACAAGAGTTCTTGTTTGCGATTGCGGTCGACCGGATGGACCGTTTGAGCTACGGTTTCGACGGTTGTGTTACGCCTCGCGACTTCGATTTGCTCGGGTTTATGCAGCAACCCGTTAGCAAGTTGACGGATTTCATCGGAGAACGTTGCTGAAAAGAGTAGGTTTTGTCGGCCGTCGTGACCGTTCGGCGGGAGTAATGCTAGGATTTTTCGGATGTCGCGAATAAAGCCCATGTCGAGCATGCGGTCGGCTTCGTCGAGCACCAGTATTTCCAATTGCGATAAATCAACGGTTTTCTGTGCGATATGATCGAGCAGACGTCCCGGCGTCGCGATTAGAATATCCACGCCACGCCGTAATTGCGCGATTTGCGGGTTGATGCTGAGGCCGCCGAAGATTACCGCCGATTTTAACGGTAAATATTTTCCGTAAGTATCGACACTTTCGGCGACTTGAGCGGCGAGTTCGCGAGTAGGCGTTAGGATCAGTGCTCTTACCGCACGTCGATTACTTTTGGGTTTTTGGGTGTGCAGCAGGTGCAGCAAGGGTAATGTGAAACCTGCGGTTTTGCCGGTACCGGTTTGTGCGCCGGCCAGAACATCACGACCGTTGAGAATTGCGGGTATCGCTTGACGTTGAACAGGTGTTGGCGTGCTGTAGCCTTGTTCTGAGACAGCACGGACTAATTCGGCGGCTAGGCCGAGTTCGGAAAATAACATATTGGAAAATGCTCCTGGAATGGCCTACCCGGGAATGCCCTGGGTCAGTCTAGGCGGGATTCGCATAAAGTGAAGAAAATCGAAGTGTACCGGGGAGGTGACCGCGAGGTGCGGCGCAGACTGAAGTGCGCCGGAATTAGCGGCATTGTAACAGACCTACTGTTATTAAGTCGTTTTTTTTAATGTTATCTTTTGCTTGGGTGCTTTTTATATAGTGTTGGTTGAAATTATCGTGAGTTTTTTCCTAAGTTTCCATAGAAAGAGTGAACAACATATAATGCTCAGTTGAATGCACTCCCTTCATTTAACATACTTTGAGTCATGACAACCGGCAATCTCTATATCATTTCCGCACCTTCTGGAGCTGGTAAAACCAGTTTGGTTAAACAGTTAACGGAGGAGCTCGACAAACTGACCGTTTCGATTTCCCATACGACGAGGCAACAACGTCCCGGAGAAGTCGACGGGCAGGATTATTTTTTTGTTTCGGTCGATGAATTTAAGACAATGCTTTCCGAGCAGGCATTTCTTGAACATGCTCAGGTATTCGATAACTATTATGGAACCGCTCGGCAGACTGTTGAGGACAGCCTTGATCAAGGGGTTGATGTGATACTCGAAATCGATTGGCAAGGGGCGCAACAAATTAAAAAAATACTGCCGGATTGTATTGCTATTTTTATTTTACCTCCTTCGGTTAGCGTATTGGAGCAGCGCTTGCGTAATCGAGGACAGGATAGCGAGGAAACAATTGCTCGGCGCATGCGCGATGCGGTGACGGAAATGAGCCATTACGGCGAATACGATTATATGATTGTCAATGATGTATTCGAACGCGCACTGAATTCGTTAATAAGTATCGTCGTTTCGCATCGTTTCCACATCGATAAACAAAGGGAAGCATTGCAGAGTCTGTTAGAGGAGTTATTGAGCCGCGAGCAAAAATGATAGCTCCTGGCTCAATTGCCGAAAATCTTTCGTAAGTTGGTTACGGTTCAAATGGCATTTCTGCGACTTCCAGCGTTTTGCGGCGCCTATCGCCTTTTCTTCGGTCTGCAAATTCAATATCAGAATGGTTTTTTCTGATCCGAGGATCGTTTTGCCAGCAGCGGTGAAAATATTCGCGCACGATAATCATTTTTCCGTTAATTGGTTGTTTGTTGAGCTTTTTTATCACTCTTGCTCCGGCCGAATCGGGCTCAACTCTGACTAGCCCGTGATATTCATGGGTGTTACGAGTGCTGTCTGTTATTTGTAATATTTTTATCGTGTTAATGTAGCCTTTTTTTGTAAAGAATCCTCCGTTCAGTGCCGGCTCGATGAATGATTTGATTTCAAATTTGTTGGTGTCAGACGGAATTCTTCTCATAAAAATGATCATGTCGGTACCACGTGTTGCTTGTTATTTTGGAAACGATCCAGTGATTTATCGTGTAGCGCAAGGCTTTGAAGTAGCGGAGTAATTTGTGTTCCTGGCTACTAAGTTTAGCGATTTAGAGGGCTCGCTGAGAGCTCTTTGTTTCCGGCTTAGGGCGTTAGCTTTAAACCGCAAATTAACACCATTACTATTCACCTGCAACTGTGTTATGTGACTACGAAAGCAGAAAAAATATCTATCAACCAAGATTGGATATAACCCTTTTTGGTTCGATTTCTTTTATTTTGTTCTACTCAGAGCGTCTAATATTTATCCTTTTTCAGTGTAAAGACTCATGCATGAGATAGCGTCTCGGTTTACGCAATCGGTTATCATCCAAATCAGCGAGTTGGGTAACGGCCTAATCAACGATACTTTTTTAATCGATACGGTATCCGGGCGTTTTGTTTTGCAACGGATCAATCGTCGGGTTTTTGCCGAACCTAAGTTGATTGTGACCAACTTGATCGAACTTAATAACTATATAACGCAACAAGCTGAATCCGACCTTAAGCTGCGTATTCCTGCCATCGTCAAAACAATTTCCGGAGAAGCTTATTATCAAGATGCGCGGGGCGAGATCTGGCGAGCGCTGCAATATCTCGAAAATACGATTAGTTTCGAAACAGTCGAAGACATTAAGCAAGCGGAGCAAGCAGGGTTTGCGTTAGGCTATTTTCATCGTTTAGCCAGTGGTTTGAGTGTCGATCGTTTGCACGATACCTTGCCCGGTTTTCATATCGCGCCGGCTTATTTACGGCAATATCAACAAGTTCGTCAAAAGACGGCAATTCAAGATTCAGCAGACGTTCGGTATTGCGCTGATTTTATCGATCGACTGCAAGCGTTGCCGGAAGTGTTGGAAGAGGCAAAACTAAGAGGAGTATTGGCCGAGCGCGTGATTCATGGCGATCCTAAGTTGAATAACTTTTTGTTCGACCGCGATACGCATCGGGTTGTCAGTCTGATCGATTTAGATACCGTCAAGCCCGGTCTGGTCCATTACGACATAGGCGATTGCATCCGTTCGTTATGCCATATCGAAAGTTCCGACGATTTCGATACGGCGATTTGCGAAGCGGTGTTAACGCATTACTTGGCCGAAACGCGAGCGTTTTTTACCGAACACGACTATTTCTATCTTTATCCGGCGATACGGCTGATTCCATTCGAGTTGGGTTTGCGGTTTTTTACCGACTATTTGTCAGGTAATGTTTATTTTAAAGTTTCCGAGCCGAAACAAAATCTATGGCGGGCTGTAGCGCAATTCAGATTTTGCGAGAGTATTGAGCGGCATAAGAAATCTATCGAAAAAATCATAACAAAACTGGCTCCGACCGCTTCGAAATTTCAAGTGCGAAAATGATATTTATGAAATAATCCGCGGCTTTAAATCATCTTGCCGAAGTAGCATGCTGCGACTGACCGAACTAAAATTGCCACTCGATCATCAACCGGACCAGCTAAAAACCGCGATTATCGAAAAATTAGTCATTAAACCTTCCGAGCTACTGAAATATACGATATTTAAACGCAGTTATGACGCCCGCAAGCGTGGCGCAATCATGCTGATCTATTCGGTGGATGTCGAAACCACGAAAGAAGCGGAAATTATGCAACGTTTAGCCAAGGATCCGCAGGTTCGTCCGACGCCGGATATGGCTTATCGCTTTGTTGCGAAGGCGCCCGATGGTCTGACCAAACAGCCGGTTGTCATCGGTACCGGGCCTTGTGGTTTGTTTGCCGGTTTGGTTTTGGCGCAAATGGGATTTCGTCCGATTATTCTGGAGCGAGGCAAAGCGGTGCGTGAGCGGACTGTCGACACTTTCGGGTTGTGGCGTAAGCGAGACTTTAACCCGGAGTCGAATGTGCAGTTCGGCGAAGGCGGTGCCGGTACCTTTTCGGACGGTAAGCTCTATAGCCAAATCAAGGACCCGGGCTATCGCGGTCGTAAAGTTTTGACCGAATTTGTCAAGGCCGGTGCGCCGCCTGAAATACTCTATGTTAATAAACCTCATATCGGTACGTTTAGGCTGGTTTCAATGGTTGAATCGATGCGCGCCGAGATTGAAGCCTTGGGCGGTCAAATTCGTTTTCAAAGCCGGGTCGAGGATGTCGAAATTGACAATGGTCAGGTCAAGGGCGTAGTGCTTGCCGGAGGTGAGCGTATCGATACCGAGCATGTCGTGTTGGCGGTTGGTCACAGTGCGCGGGATACTTTTGGCATGCTGTATCGACGGGGTGTCTATATCGAGGCCAAGCCGTTTTCTATCGGTTTTCGGATCGAACATCCTCAATCGATGATCGATCAATGCCGTTTCGGGTCGCAGGCCGGACATCCGTTATTGGGTGCGGCCGATTACAAATTAGTGCATCATTGCCGTAACGGTCGCGCAGTGTATAGTTTTTGCATGTGCCCGGGCGGTACGGTGGTCGCGGCAACCTCGGAGCCCGGTCATGTCGTGACCAACGGTATGAGCCAATATTCGCGCAACGAACGAAACGCCAATAGCGCGATCGTCGTCGATGTCGCTCCGGCCGATTTTCCCGGCACCCCTTTGGCAGGTATTGAGTTTCAACGTCGATGGGAACGAAAAGCTTTTGAATTAGGCGGCGGTAATTACGATGCGCCTGGGCAATTGGTCGGCGATTTTTTGGCGGGCCGGCCTTCAACCCGTTTAGGTTCGGTATTGCCGTCCTATACGCCGGGGTTGCATTTATGCGATTTGGCTTCGGCACTGCCGGATTTTGTGATCGAGGCGATCAAAGAAGCGTTGCCGGCATTCGACAAACAAATCAAAGGTTTTGCTATGCATGATGCGGTATTGACGGGTGTCGAAACAAGAACGTCTTCGCCTATCCGTATCAAACGGGATGAGTGCTTGCAAAGCCTGAATACTCAGGGTTTATTTCCTGCCGGAGAAGGCGCCGGTTATGCCGGCGGCATTCTGTCCGCGGCTGTCGACGGTATCAAGGTGGCGGAAGCGGTCGCTTTGGCAATCGTTAATCCTTAACGGCTTCTGTTTTACTGGCGGTAGTTTTTTTGTTGTTCCTGACGATGCCTCGGATGACAAACAATGCTAATAGAATGAAACCGTAAAACAAAGGTCGGGTCAGATCGGCTTTTACGGTCAAGGCGAAATGTAAAATAGCGAGTAAGCCGATTACATAGACTGCGCTGTGCAGTTTTTTCCAGTTTTTCCCGAGCTTTCTCATCATGCTATTGGTTGATGTAACAGCCAACGGGACGAGCAGTAGATAAGCCAATAAACCCACCATTACAATGGGACTGTTGTAGAGGTCTTCAATAATAAGGGCAAAGCTGAACGAATGTTCGAAACCGATAAAGATGAGAAAATGCACCGAGCAATAAAAAAAAGTGAACAAAGCGACGACGCGCCTGTATTTTTGCAGGCCGGGTTGTTTGAAAATCATCTTAGCCGGCGTAAACGCCAACGTAATCAGCAGAAACCTTAACGACCAGATGCCGCTTTCTTTCGCCAGCGCTTCGACCGGGTTAGGCCCGAGCGAGTCGGTCAAGGCATTCCATAGCATCAGCAGAAAAGGAATCAGAGCGATTATAAAAATGACGCATTTGATTTCGAAGGTCGATAACTTGTTCATCCGACCGCCGATTTTGGATATCCGTGATTATTCATGGGGCAATCACCGGTTGATTTTTGTTTTATTTTGAAGCCAATCTTAACCGTGGCTTAAAAATTAACTTACCACTTTATCGAGATAAGACAACAGTTATCCCACTCATTTAACCAATATAGCTATCCACGCCGGAAAGCAATAGGTCGTATTGCATTTCGGTCGTCTCCTTGATTAAGTAAGCCGGCACGCCTTTGACGATGTTGCCGGGGGTGCCGACCCAGCCGACAGCATCCGAGGGGCCAAGACTTAAGACATAGCCGATATCGCGGTGCATGTAAGGCAAACAAAAACGGGTCAATCCGGCTTCCAACAGAATGTTTTTGGCTGCTGCCCGTCCTTTACGCAGAGCCGATTGAGCCGTCATCGAGTTCGACCCCATCATGTCGTAATGCGAACAATCGCCGGCGGTAAATATCCGCGTCAAAGTTTCCTTGTCTAAGCGAATTTGTCCTGAACTATTGGCATGCCATAGCGTTTGCGGTTTTTTCCCTGTGAGCAGCAAGGTGAGTTGCGAATCCGAAATTTCACGGCGTTCTCCCTGTTTCTGTACAAGACACGCCGTTTGTTCGGCGCTACTTTCAAAATGCCACTCCGGCATGAATGCGATACGCTTTTCGATCATACGTTGTTCGACATAATCACCGAATGCATGCGGAAATCGGCCCAGCAATTTTGCATGTGCATCGTACACATTTAGCCGAAACTCGACATGCATCGCTTTTAAGACATGGTCTATTTCAAAAGCGAATTGGATGCCGGTCGGGCCGCCTCCAATTAGGTTGATCGTTTTTTCCGGTCCCCCATTGCTAACAAAGCGTTCAAGAATTTCGGCCCCTGAATTCAGTGTCAATGCAGTCAAGTCATAAAAATTAGGCCGGCGAAGCGGCGTACCGGAAGAAGCTCCGGTAGTTATCAGCATAAAATCGAAGGGCAGTATTTCCGTGTCGGTCTTAATAGCCCGTTGATCTTGCCAGTCTTTTAGCCGGTTTTCATTGATATCGACGGCGTATTGCCGATGGTCAAATTGAAAACGTTCGGCCAATGTCTTATAGGGAATGCGAATGCTTTCCAGAGGTCTATGTATGGTTTCGTGTAGTCTCGTGATGATCAAGTGCCAAGGTTTCGGGTCGATCAACGTAATGCGTGCATCGGGAGACGCTTTTCTCAGCGTTATCAAGGCCGACAAACCTGCATAGCCACCGCCGACGATGACGACATGTAACGGTTGGCTGCCCTGGGTTTCGGAGCTATCAATAGTGTTGTGTGTGGATGTCGTATTCATGGTTTCGCTGGCTTAAGAGGTTCGGGTTACTGAGTTCGAAGTATATATTATCGTCCGAGACTGGCATTCGAAAAATTTAAGGATAAACTGGCAAGTAGAAAATGATATTGCCAACTGATGACTTGCTATAACAAATCACTTTATATTGTTCGCCGCGACATGCGTATCGATGACAACACGGCTCTTAATGAAGCATTGCGCTTGTCGGAACAAGTGCAAGCTTGCTTTATCTTCGATCCGTCTCAGATTAATGAGCATCCTTACCAAAGTAAGCCGGCGCTGCAATTCATGCTACAAAGTCTGGACGATTTACGGGAGCAATTTCGAGAGCGCGGCGCCTATTTGACTATTGTGCGCGGCGAGCCCGAGAAAATAGTAAAAGATTGGGTGCTTGCTTGCGGTATCGAGGCCGTATTTGTCAACCGTGACTACACGCCGTTCAGTCGGCATCGCGACTATCGCTTACAGCAAGTTTGTATCGAGCTCGATATTGCATGGTATTCATGCGCGGATTTGCTATTGAACGAGCCGGAACAGGTCCTCAAACGCGATGGCTCGGCTTATAAAGTATTTACCGCTTTCTACAATAATGCGCGAAGGATTCCTGTCGGCTTGCCGCAAACTTTGGCTGAAGGCTGTTTTTGCGCGCCGCCGGAATGCCCGTTGTACGACTACGAGCCGCTCAAAACGAATGACGGTCCGAACGTGCGGGGCGGGCGTCGACAGGCGTTGGCAATATTCGATGCCCTGGAAAACCTTAAAGAGTATCAAAACCTGCGGGATTACCCGGCTTTGGCTTCGACCAGCCTATTGTCGGCGCATTTGAAATTCGGCACCGTTTCGATACGCGAAGCTTTCTATGCCGTACAATGCGTTCTGGGCGACGGCCATCCCTTGCTGCGTCAATTTTACTGGCGCGATTTTTTTACGCACATCGCTTACTATTTTCCCGAAGTATTCGGGCATGCGTTCGCGCGCAAATACGACGCATTGCCGTGGCGAAATGATCAGGTACAGTTTTATGCCTGGGCCGAGGGAAGAACCGGTTTTCCGATCGTCGATGCCGGGATGCGCGAATTGAATCGAACCGGTTATATGCATAACCGTGTGCGGATGATTACCGCGTCTTTTTTAGTCAAGGATTTGCATATTAGCTGGCGCTGGGGCGAGCGTTATTTCGCGCAGCACTTGGTCGATTACGATCCCTGCGTAAATAACGGTAACTGGCAGTGGGCCGCGTCGACCGGTTGCGATGCCCAGCCGTATTTCAGAATTTTCAATCCTTGGCTGCAACAACAGAAGTTCGATGCGGATTGTGAGTATATTTACCGATGGATACCCGGATTACGCCCGTTCGCACCGAGTATTATTCACCGTTGGGATAAAAAATTTGAGGTCTGCGACTATCCGAAACCGATCGTCGATCACCGGCTCGAGAGCGAAAAGGCCAAGGCGATGTTTCGCGGGATTGAATGAAACGGCAAATTGGCGTTACTGTGAAAGTTCGTAGATTCGGACTCTTTATCTAATTTTTTGATAAACGTAGCTCGGCAGAGCAAATGCGGGCTCCGACGAGGGGGCGGTTGCTCGACCGACAGGCGTCGGCGTCAGGGAGCCGCCGTCGAGCCTACATGGATGTATTCACCCAGCCCCTAAATTCCATAGCCCATCGGTCATGGTTAATAGTCTTACTAATTTAGGGGCTGGGTCCTGTCGGGCGAGTGACCGCACCCAGCCGCCCCTCGCACTTTCATTTGCCGGAGCGATTGCTGGGCCTTCATGAACGTTACTGTAAAGATAAGCCTATAAAAAGCATTTTTTCACGAAAATAAAAATTAAGGAAATAGTCAATAAGTCGTAAGGTACGCATCATGTACCTTTTTTAGGCTCTATAACTCGGTAAGGCTTGTGAAACGGTACGCGATGTCCTACACACTATTCAAATTTCAATGTTTGAACACAGGAAAACCATGAAACGTATCATATTAATCGGATTGTTATTTTTAACGGGATGCGTCGATTTGCCGGAAGGTATTACGCCGGTCGGCAATTTCGAAGTCGAGCGCTATCTAGGAAAATGGTATGAGATAGCTCGACTCGATCACCGGTTTGAAAGAGGTTTGACCCATATTTCCGCCGAATACAGTTTGAGAGAAGATGGCGGTCTTAAGGTAATCAACAAGGGTTACAATACCGAATACCAGGAATGGGATAGCGCCGAAGGCAAGGCTTATTTCGTTGGCCGGCCGGATATCGGCCGTCTGAAAGTTTCTTTTTTCGGGCCGTTTTACGGCGGTTACAACATCATTGCATTGGATAAGGAAAACTATAGTTATGCGATGATCGCGGGTCCCGATCGCGATTATTTATGGATTTTATCGCGGACTCCGACACTAGCCCCTGAGATTGTCGAGCGATTGGTTACTCAAGCGAAGGAGTTAGATTTTGCGGTTGATCAGTTGATTTATACCGAACAAACACAAACACCGTGAAGCTATATCGCCTTTATCGACGTCAGTCATTGAGGCTTTCTTTTTCGGAAGCGTGGGACTTTTTTTCGTCGCCCCATCATCTGAATGACATTACGCCGGAATTTTTCAACGTGAGCATTACGTCCGACGTTCCGGATCGAATTTATGCCGGTCTATTGATCGCTTATCGAATGAAGGCGGTATTCGGCTTTCCGATGACATGGCTTTCAGAAATTAGCCATTGCGATGAACCGAATTATTTTATTTATCAACAGCGAATCGGGCCTTTCAAATTCTGGAGCCATGAAGTGCGTCTGACAGAACAAGGTCAAGGCGTTGTTTTAGAAGATATCATGTTTTACGCGATGCCGTTGGGTTGGCTAGGCGCTATACTTAACCAATTATTGATTGCCGACAGGCTCGACCGGATTTTTGCGGTCCGGCGTGACTATATCAAGGCAAAATGGGGGAGTGATGATTAAACGGGAGATATTGATAATGCTATGTTTTGCGTGGTTCATTAAAAATGCTCAGGCGGAAAGCGCGCCTGGCTTGGTCGACGGTCACTTGAAAAATTGCCCGGGTTCGCCTAACTGTGTGAACAGTGAGCAGGACGATATCGAACCGATAGCCTTCGGCGATCTTTCGGTGGATGAAGCATGGCAAAAGCTGCAGCAGGCAATTAGCGGCGAAGGCGGCGAATTGAAAAGTGTTTCCGGCGACTATCTCTGGGCGATTTTCAAAACGCCGATGCTGCGTTTTACCGATGACGTCGAAGCCAGACTCGATTCCGGTAATCGGCAAATTCATTTGCGTTCCGCATCGCGTGTCGGTTATTCCGACTTTGGAACCAATCGTAGGCGTCTGGAATCTATTAAAAACCGTTATCAGCGGTTGTCGAAAGCAGCAGATTGATAGCGCTTGGATATGGCACCATGGAGTGACTATGATGAACGAACACGCACATAAAATCAGGGTTGGCATCAGCAGTTGCCTGCTTGGTGAGGAGGTCCGTTTTGATGGCGGTCATAAAAGCAATGCCTATATTCGTAAAACCTTGAGCCATTATTTCGAGTTTGTGCCTTTTTGTCCGGAAGTCGAAAGCGGCATGGGCATTCCTCGCCCGACAATTCAGCTCAGATATACCGACCGAGGCGTCCGTTGCGTCGGCGTCAAGGACCATAATATCGATGTGACCGACCAGTTACTTGGCTGTGCCGAACAGCAGCGGCACTGGCTTGCCGGATTATGTGGGTATATCCTGAAGAAGGATTCGCCGAGTTGCGGAATGACGCGAGTCAAAATATATCGAGAGGCTCATGCCGATCGGGTCGGCACGGGTATTTTCGCGCAATTCGTCAAAGACAATTTTCCGCTGTTGCCGATGGAAGAAGAGGGGCGTTTAGGTGACCCGAGGTTGCGCGAGAATTTTGTTCAACGGGTCTATGTGATGTATCGCTGGAAAATGTTGTGTGCTGAGCCGATAACACCGAGTCGGCTAACTATCTTTCACAGCCAACATAAACTGATTGCGATGAGCCACGATCAGAACGAGGCGAGGGACCTCGGGCGCTTAGCCGCCAGTGCCGTTAAAGGCAACGCCCAGGAAATTGCAGGGCAATATGGTACTGCCTTAATGCGCTGTCTTAAAAAAACGGCAAGCCGGGGTAATCATGTCAATGTGTTGCAGCATATTCAAGGTTATTTGAAAAAATCGCTCGATGCGGACGACAAAGCCGAATTGACCGAAACGATAGAGCGCTATCGCTTGGGGCTGTTACCGTTGATTGTGCCTATCACGCTGCTTCGTCATCATTTTCGCCGGCAGCCGGACCCTTTTATCGATCAATCGTATTATATGTCGCCTTACCCTGAAGAATTGACGATAATGAATGAGATTTAGGACCGGGCTCTAAATTTTCTCGTTCCCACCGCTCCAGCGTGGGAGTGCATCTCGGTCTTGCTATTGCAACCAGGGTGTGGGTTCCCACAGTGGACCTTGGGAACGAGGAAAAAAGTGAAAGGTGAAAGAGAAAGATGAAAGATGTGTTCTGCGGGAGTGATCCTCAGATCCCTGTCTCGGTAAACCTCATAGCTCCAAAACGTTATTTGTCACGAAATCCTAAGCTTATACCCGTGTTCTTTTAGATGCGCATTTTTCTGGCTTTTTGCACAATCATCATACTGTGGTCGACAACGCCGTTGGCGATTAAATGGAGTGGCGAAGGTCCAGGGTTTTTATTCGGCGTTGCCGCGCGTATGGTTATTGGGCTGGCTTGTTTGTTGCCTTTTGTCTTATTTGCCCGGCGTAAATTTCCTGTCGATCGAAAGGCATGGTTGACTTATTTTGCGGTCACGTTGCAAATTTACGGAGCGATGCTGTCGGTTTACTGGGCAGCACAATTTATACCGTCCGGTTGGATCTCGGTTATTTTCGGGTTGACGCCGATGCTGACTGCGTTCATGTCGGCATTATGGCTCAATGAACGCAGTCTTGGCTTATTGCAATTAATTGCTTATAGCTTGGGGCTTGCCGGCTTATTCGTGATGTTCGGCACGGCTATGGATATTAGCCGGGATGCCGCAATGGGTATTGGCGGCGTGACGCTTGCGGCATTTTTGCAATCGGCCAGCTCGGTTTTAGTCAAACGCATTGGTGCGGCCTTGCCGTCGGTAACGCAAGTGACCGGCGGTTTGTTAATAGCAGTGCCGTTGTATTTGATTACCTGGTATCGAGGCGACGGCGTTTGGCCCGATGTCATTCCGGTGCAGAGTCTGTTATCGATTGTGTATTTGGGAGCCGTTGCCACGACGATTGGATTTGCTCTGTATTATTATGTGCTGATACATGTTCCGGCGACAAAGGTTGCCTTGATCACCTTAGTGACGCCGGTTATGTCGCTATTAATCGGCAATGCGGTCAACCGCGAACCACTTAATGAAAAGGTTCTAATTGGCGCCGGCTTAATCATGGGCGCCTTGCTGCTGCATCAATACAGCAGTTTATTCAGGCGTAAAGAAAAAACAAAACAGCGATCGTTCCGGAGGGCTAATGCTGGACTTTTTAAAACCGAAAAACGTTAAAATTGCCGAGTCAGTCGCACGACTGTTTCATCCGATTCTTCACGACATAAAGTCTAGTAATGACGGGGCTTTGCCGGTATCGGTATTGCAGGATGATTATTTGATCGGCTATTTGGCGGGGTCGGTAGCAGTGGCCGCGAGTTTTGCGGGCATAACGAATCCCAAGATTAACGGGCTTACCAATCTACACTTTTTTGAACGCTTGTTTCCGAAGCATGGCATGACTATTTGTCGGCAGCACCCGGAAAAAATGTCTTCTTCTGAAGAATATTTGTCAGCCTACCAAGAAGGAGTGGAGGGCTTTAATAAAATAATTGGCGGTTTAGGCGGCAAGGGTTTAAAAGATATAACAGCTAATGACGTGGATTTAGGATCATTAAGCGAGCATATAGCGCATGTTTATCCTCTAACAAGCTAGAAAACCAAAAATATAGCCGGTGGACGTCTAATTGCTGCTATGAATTAATGCCTGGTATCTCAATCCGTATATTATCGTCCCCCGATTTTTCTTAATTGTGTGATTTCAAAATGGCCTTTCGCAGGTTTTCTGAGTAATTCGATTAACACCATGGCTCGGGTTTCTCCATCGGTCATTTGATAGATCCCTTCAAGACCTGCAAATGGTCCCGAAATGATTTGGACTTTGTCTCCTTTCGAGAACAGGCGTTCAGGGTTGCTGCTTTGTACACGGTCTTCGATTGTGCGGAGAGTTTCAATTAAATCGTCGGGCACTTTAGCCGCTTCAGTGCCGAATTTGACCAAGTTTTGGACGCCGAGTGTGGAGCGAATCGGCGTCCAATTAGTTCCCTGTTTGAGATTAATGAATAGGTAGCGTGGAAAAAGCGGTTCTGAAGATACGGTAATGCGTCCACGCCGGATTTTTTCGATGGAACAGGAAGGCAAAAAGCATTCGAAATCCTGTTTTTGTAGATTTTCGAGCGCGCGTTTTTCTTGTTTGGGTTTAGTGTGGATAACATGCCAAGTCATTTTGTCACTATTTCTGAAATTTTCGCAGTCTGATTTGTAGTGTTAGTGGATGTATAACGAAATATTTTATTCAATCTTTGTTCCGTTGATGTCAATTGTTTTTCGCCGAATTTTATTAGGAATCTTGGCGGCGAATTGTGATTTGCGATGAATAAAAAACAGCCGGTTGGCTTGATTGCCAGCCGGCTGTTTTTTGTTTAACGAGTCGGGTTATTTTTTAGCGGGATCGCTAAGTAAAATATCGCCCTTATTGTTTTCAACCGTTTTTTCTCCGATTCCGGAAACATTGGCTAATTCCTCGACGGATTTAAAGTCACCGTTATCGGTTCTATATTGCACGATCGCTTCGGCTTTTTTCAGACCAATGCCCTTCAGTGCTTCAGAAATCGTTTGAGCATCGGCATTATTGATGTTGACCGGAGTTGCAAGTGCGTTAAACGACAGTAAAGCTAATAAAACTAGGATTTTGTTCATATTTTTCTCTCTCATTAAGTTTAACTTAAAAATAGGATAAAACATTTGAACAGTCTAAGTTTATAGCCAACCACAATCGCCTTAGTCTATTCGTTAGTAATGGTAGTCGTTCATTTGGATAATTCAAGCATCTCTAGCGAAATTATGAAAAAAGTTATGTTAGCGTTGGTAGTTGAAAAGACACCGAAAGCATCATTCCGGCAGGGATTGCCGGGATCTCGACCACAAGGACTTGAAAGCCTCTCGCCATCCATGGTCTATGGGCCACATTAGTTCATGCCTGGGCGACGCTAAACTATTAACGCAAACATAACTAAAAAAACCGATTGTGTCTCTTAACGCCCGATCGCGTAATAAGCCAAACCGTTTTGTTTGACAAATGCTGGCTCGAACATATTGCGGCCATCGAAAATGACTTTGTCTCGCAAGTTTTGACTCAAGTGATCGAAATCCGGACTACGGAACTGCTTCCATTCGGTAACGATCGCTAACGCATCGGCATCTTCCAGCGCTTCGTTTTGGTCGTCGGTATAAATCAAGCCTTTTTTATTGCCGTAAATACGCTTAGCTTCTTCCAGCGCTTCAGGATCGTAAGCTCGAACGGTGGCGCCGGCATCGATCAGGGCTTCAAGTAGCACTCGGCTAGGCGCTTCGCGCATGTCGTCGGTATTTGGTTTGAACGATAATCCCCATATAGCGAAAACCTTGCCTTTCAAGTTGCCGTTGTAATGATGCTGGATTTTTTCGAATAAACGCTTTTTCTGTCGGTCGTTGACATTCTCAACGGCATTTAATAACTCGGCTTGATATCCGACTTGCTTTGCGGTCCGTTCCAATGCTTTGACATCCTTTGGAAAGCATGAGCCTCCGTAGCCGCAGCCCGGATAGATAAAGCTATAACCGATGCGACTGTCTGAGCCGATGCCTTGACGAACATGTTCGATATCGGCGCCCAGTTTTTCGGCCAAGTTGGCCAGCTCGTTCATGAAGCTGATTTTGGTTGCCAGCATAGCGTTCGCGGCATATTTGGTTAATTCGGCAGACCGAATATCCATCGTGATAACCCTTTCCCGGCTACGGTTAAACGGAGCGTAAAGGGCTTTGAGTAATTCGGCGGTTCTTGGGTTATCGGTTCCGACAACGATTCGGTCCGGCTTCATGAAATCGTCGAGCGCGGCGCCTTCTTTCAAAAATTCGGGATTCGACACGACGTCGAATTCCAAATCATTCTTGCCTCGTTCTTTAAGTACATGGATTATGGCTTCTTTGACTTTGTCGGCAGTGCCGACCGGTACCGTGGATTTATCGATTACGACTCGATAACCTTCCATGTGTTGGGCAATGCTTTTAGCGACCGCAAGAACATATTGCAAATCGGCTGAACCGTCCTCGTCAGGCGGTGTTCCGACTGCGATGAATTGAAATAAACCATGACTGACCGCTTCTTTGACATCGGCGGTAAACCGTAAACGGCCGGCTTCCTGGTTTTCTTTAACCATGGCTTCCAGTCCAGGTTCATAAATCGGGATGATGCCTTGCTTGAGTTTTTCGATCTTGGTTTCGTCGATATCCATGCAGATCACATCATTGCCCACTTCCGCCAAGCAAGTTCCTGTCACCAGTCCGACATAACCGCTTCCAAATACAGTGATTTTCATAATCTTTGAGTTACCCTTACAATATAAATACAGAATTTCCGATTTTCGAGCGAATGAGCCTCAACACTAACGCGCGATAGCCTATCATGATTGCCAACTTTTTCGAATCCTTTACAATCGCCCAATGAAAAAACAACTTCCGTCAATTGAGCAATTATTTTCAGGTTTTGCTGCCGAAGACGCCGCTCAAATTGAAAAGGCCTTGGCTATTGTCGACGAGGCTGATAGTAATCCGCTTAATATTAGACCAAAAGGGATTGCGGTTGCGATGATTTTGGGCAATGTTTATAGCGATTTGGCCAGCATACTGGCGGCGATATTAAGCGATTCACGATTAGCCGGTCGGTTAACCGAGGCCGAAATTAAGCAACAATTCGGCGAAACGGTTGCGGGGTTAGTCAAGGATGTCAAATGGCTCAATAACTTACGGGTTTACAGCCCGGAGTTAACGCGCGAGCCCAATCAAAATGAAACACTAAGGCGAATGCTATTGGCGATGACGCACGATGTGCGCTCGGTGCTGATCAAGCTGGCCTATCGTATCGAACGTTTGCGGGGTATGTCCGCGGAAGAGCCCGGTGTTCGGCGATTTATCGCGCAAGAGACGCTGGATGTCTATGCTCCGTTGGCGAACCGGCTTGGGGTGAGTCAATTTAAATGGGAGCTTGAGGATCTAGCGTTTCGCTATCTCGAGCCGGATAATTATAAGCGCATTGCCGAGTCGCTTGCCGATAAGCGAATTCATCGTGAAGATTGTATTCAGACATTCATAGAGGATCTTCGTCGAATTCTTAAGGAAGAAGGCATTTCAGCAAAGGTTTATGGAAGGCCTAAGCATATTTACAGCATTTGGAACAAAATGCGCCGCAAACAGTTAGCTATCGATGATCTTTACGATTTACTCGCAGTGCGCGTAATCGTCGATAGCTTGACGGCTTGTTATAGCGTATTAGGTTTGGCGCATAGTCACTGGAAATACATTCCTAAAGAATTCGACGATTACATCGCCAACCCCAAGGAAAATGGTTATCAATCCTTGCATACCGTGATCGTCGACCGAAAAGGTAATCGTATCGAAATTCAGATTCGCACCCGTTCGATGCATGAATTTGCCGAATTAGGGGTTGCCGCGCATTGGCGTTACAAGGAAGGCAGTAAGCACAATGCTGCGACCGAAAAGAATATCGCTTCGTTACGCCAATTGCTCGAATATAAGGATAGCGGTGACAACTTAGTCGATAACTTCCGAACCGAACTTTTTTCTGACCGGGTCTTTGTGTTAACGCCGGCCGGAAAATTAATCGATCTGATCAAAGGCTCGACGCCTCTCGATTTTGCTTATGCGATACATACCGAGATCGGTCACGGTTGTCGCGGCGCGAAAGTCAACGGACGTATCAAACCCTTAACGTATAAGCTCAAGTCGGGCGATCAGGTTGAGATTATTACGATTAAAAACGGCGAGCCGAATCATAACTGGCTCGATCCGAACTTAGGTTATTTAAAAACGCCGCGCGCGGTCGGGAAGGTCAGGAGTTGGTTTAGACAACAGCAGCAAGCCGAAAATGTTGTTTTCGGCAAACAAATTCTGGATAAGGAAAGTAAACGATTAGGCTTGAAGTCGGTTGAGCTGGATGAATTGCTCAGCTATTTCAAATTTAACAATGCCGAGCTTTTTTATGAAGCGATAGGTCGCGGCGATATCACCAATCGGCAGTTGGTCGCCGCGCTGAAAATTCCCGAATTCGCCGAGCCAGCCTATCCTTACGCCAGAGGGAGCGAGAGCAAGCCGACGGCAAAATCGATCATCACCGTTGCCGGTATCGATAATGTGGTAACTAGTTTGGCGCAATGCTGTTGTCCGGTCAAAGGCGACGATATCATCGGTTTCATTTCGCATAAGCGAGGGATCACAATTCATCGTCGCGACTGCGAAAATATTTTGACGCTCAGTCCCGAACAGCAGCCGCAATTGATCGACGCCGAATGGAGTTCGGAGCAGCCATCGCGCCATAATGTACCGATTATTATCCATGCTTTCAATGCGCAAAACCTGCTCAGCGACGTGACTCGGATCATGATGTATGCTAAGGCACATATTATCGATGCCTCATTAAAAACGCATCCGGATTTATCGGCAATACTGACGATGACGATCAATATCGAAAGCACCGCCCAGCTAAGCTCGGTGCTCGGCAGAATCAGTCAATTACCGAATATATTGGAAGTCAAGCGTAAAACTTAATTTAAATCACAAACACATCGGCATGACCCAAAACAAACAAAAATATTTGGTATTAATCGACGGCTCGTCTTTTTTATTTCGCGCCTACCATGCAGTACCGCCATTGACCAGTCCGGATGGCGCGCCGACCAATGCGATTTACGGGGTGGCCAATATGCTGCGTAAATTGATGGCTGACCATCCGACCGATTATATCGGCGTCATTTTCGATGCGCCCGGAAAGACCTTTAGACATGATTTATACGATCAATATAAGGCACACCGACCGCCGATGCCGGACGATTTGCGCGTACAAATCGCACCCTTGCACCGCTTGATTCGTGCGATGGGCCTGCCCTTGATCATGCAGCCCGATGTCGAGGCGGACGATGTTATCGGCGCATTTGCTAAGCAAGCCGAGCGAGACGGATTTCAGGTCGTCATTTCAACCGGCGACAAGGATATGGCGCAATTGGTTACCGAGCATATCACGCTCGAAAACACGATGTCCGGCAGCCGCACCGACCGCCAAGGCGTGATCGAAAAGTTCGGCGTGACACCTGAACAAATCATCGATTATTTAGCCTTGATGGGGGATACGGTCGACAATATTCCCGGCGTGCCTAAGGTCGGGCCGAAAACGGCGGCTAAATGGCTAAGCGAATATCAAACGCTGGAAAGATTGATCGAATGCGCCGATCAAATCAAGGGTAAGATCGGCGAAAACCTACGAAATGCGCTCGATCAACTGCCGTTGTCGAAGCAATTGACCACGATTGATTGCGATGTTCCGTTGCCATGCTCGGCGGAGGAATTAAAAATGAATTCGGTCGACCAAAGCGAACTCAAGTCGATGCTTGTCGAGTTGGGTTTTACGACTTGGTTGAAAATACTGGAACAGTCCGGCGATGTTGGCTCCGGCCGGGATGCGAAAGCTGTTGAAAGTCCACAAGCGATTGAGGCGCGCTATGAAACAATCTTGACCGAACACGATTTTGAACGTTGGTTCGAGCGGCTCGACAAGGCCGAGTTGTTTGCGTTCGATACCGAAACGACCAGTCTTGATTACAGTCGCGCCGAAGTCGTCGGAATATCGTTTGCGGTCGAAGCGGGACATGCCGCTTATTTGCCGGTCGCGCACGATTATTCGGATGCACCGGAGCAATTGGATCGATCCGCCGTATTGGAAAAAATGCGGCCGCTGCTGGAAAATCCGAATAAAGCCAAACTGGGACAGAATCTTAAATACGATGCCAACGTGCTGGCTAATCACGGCATAGAACTGCGAGGTATTGCTCACGATACGATGCTCGAATCCTATGTGTTGAACAGTAACGCGACTAAGCACAACATGGATGATTTGGCGAAGAAGTATCTTAACTATACGACGATACATTACGAAGATGTTGCGGGGAAGGGCGCGAAACAGATTCCGTTTCAGGAAGTCGCTATCGAACAGGCGACGCCTTATGCCGCCGAAGATGCCGACATCACCTTGCGTTTACATGAAGTTCTGAGTGAAAAACTCGACCAAAATCCGCCGTTGGTGCAATTGTATCGAGAAATCGAAATTCCTCTGGTCGAGGTGTTGTCGCGTATCGAGAGAAACGGGGTATTGCTCGATACCGAAATGCTGGCGCGGCAGAGCCAGGAGTTGGCCGCCCAGATTGCCTCGATCGAGCAGCATGCGCACGACCTGGCAGGGCAGGCATTCAATTTGGGCTCGCCAAAGCAAATTCAAAGCATTATTTACGATAAGTTGAATTTGCCGGTACTGAAAAAAACTCCGACCGGGCAGCCGTCGACCGACGAATCGGTGCTGCAGGAATTGGCCGCCGATTATCCGTTGCCTCGTTTGATTCTCGAGCATCGCACAACCAGCAAGCTGAAATCGACTTATACCGATAAATTGCCGCAACAGGTTAATCCGAAAACTGGGCGCGTGCATACCTCCTATCATCAAGCAGTCGCGGCGACCGGCCGTTTGTCTTCGTCCGATCCCAATCTCCAGAATATTCCGATTCGCACTCCCGAAGGCAGGCGAATACGGCAGGCTTTCATTGCGTCGCCGGGCTATGTGTTGGTTGCGGCCGATTATTCACAAATCGAGCTGCGCATCATGGCGCATTTGTCCGGCGATGCCGGTCTGTTGGCAGCTTTCAAACAAGGGCAGGATATTCATAGCGCGACCGCGGCCGAGGTCTTCGGAGTCGAGCCCGAGCAAGTTACCGCCGATTTGCGGCGTTCGGCTAAAGCGATCAATTTCGGATTGATTTACGGCATGTCTTCGTTCGGCTTGGCACATCAATTGGGCTTGACTAGAGGGCAGGCGCAATCTTATATCGATTTGTATTTCGCGCGGTATCCCGGTGTCAAGGCGTTCATGGATAACATCCGGAAGTTGGCGAAAAAACAGGGGTATGTCGAAACTTTATTCGGCCGTAGGCTTTATTTGCCGGAAATCAATTCGCGCAACCCCGCGCGCCGTCAATACGCTGAACGAACCGCAATCAATGCACCGATGCAAGGTACAGCCGCCGATATCATAAAACGAGCGATGATTGCTTGCGATCGCTGGCTACAAACAGACTCGCCCGATGCCCGAATGATCATGCAGGTGCATGACGAACTGGTTTTTGAAATCGCCGAATCGGCCGTGACCAATTGTATCGAAAGATTGAGGGATTTGATGAGTTCTGCGGCAACGCTCGATGTGCCGTTGATCGTCGATATCGGTACCGGTTTGAATTGGGATGAGGCGCATTAGTCTTTTTTAGGCGCATTACGTTTTTATAAGGATTGAACTTTTCCAATATTATTAAATCATAATGTTATACGTCAGTTATGACGTTGGGTCAGTCCATTCCCCTCCCCCTCTTAAATGGACTGATTCTTTTCCTCAAGCCCCATTGAATGAATTCTTATCTTTGGGGCTCTCTTTCCGGTATTTCTTTTCGATAGCGTTTCTCTGCTATGCTTAACTTATTGTAACTATACTCTTTGCCGGTCAAATTTCGGCGTTCTGTCAAGGAAACAACTGAACCTGCTACAAAGCGGATAGTTACAGGATGTTATTTGCCGCGAAATCCTAAGTTCTGACCCCATATATAGCACGCTTTTCGGTATTTCGTGTCCTTGTGACAAGACTTCGTTAGTCTATGCCGGAATGACAAGGCCTTAAAAAGTTGTGTTGGTACTCACATCATGACATTTATCTAAAGAGAGTATTCCCAATGGTTGCCGCTGTCGACAACAAGTTATTCATGTTTGTGGAGAGTATGCCTGCTTTTCCGAAAAGCGTGCAAAGTATCTTAAAGTTAGCCGATGACAATCAATCTTCCGCCAAGGATTTTGTGCAAATTATCGAATGCGATCCGGTGATGACGGTCAAGATTTTGAAAATCATTAATTCCCCTTATTACGGGTTGCCTCATAAAATCAATTCGATAATGCGCGCTGTTGTCCATCTTGGAATCAATACGGTCAAGAACATGGCGTTAGCCATTGCGGCAATAGGTGTTCTTAAGCCCGATAAAAAATCGGGCTTAAATGCCAATGGTTTTTTAATGCACTCTTTGACTACCGCATTGATCACAAAATTACTCGCCGAGCGACAAGGCTTATCGCCAAATAAATGCAGCGATTATTTCGTTACCGGTTTATTGCATGACTTTGGAAAGTTGGTTTTTGCGCAGTGTTTGCCCGAATCCTTTCGTAATGCGTTGATGGAAAGCCGTAAGCGGAGTGTTTCTTTACATTTGATGGAGCGGGAGTATTTAGGTATCGATCATGCTCGTTTGGGTAAGCTGCTAATTGATAAGTGGTGCTTTTCTGAAGACATCGGTGCTGCGATCGAGCATCATCACGATGAGGACGGCTCCGACGTCTTGCGCGATAGTGTTGCTGTAGCTAATCAAATCAGTAAAATCTTGCGTTTTGGTGACGGCGGTAATCCGGTAATCGATAAGTATTCGGAAGCGCAGTTCTCGTTGTTCGGTTTGTCTTTGGAGGAACTGATCGTTTCGTTAGGTGATTTGAACACGATTAGAACAGAGGCTTTAATGATGATTAGTTGCAAGTGATCGCTCAATTGTAATTTAGGTTCGGGAGTGTACATAATTTTTGCATTACGCTCTGTATGGCAGCGTGTATTAGGGTGCCTTCAGTAGGCGCTTTATGCGACAGACACCGTCAGTCGAGCAATCGAATCCTCCTTAAAATAGGGGGTTATAGCTTTTGCACTTCAAATTCCGGCAGTGCCGAATTTTGATCTACGATGATGATATGGGTATTTTTATAATCAAACCCTAAGCACTCCCGACATTTGAAGTGCGAAACATATATTTTCAACGCTGAATCGAGGGATTGCATGCAATTGAAGTTCAGAGGCGTCCGTGGTTCCATTCCGACACCGGGGCCTAATACTGTCAAATATGGCGGGAATACTACCTGCATAGAAATTCGTACCGATAGCGGGGAGTTAATTATTCTCGATGCGGGTACCGGTATTTATTCGTTATCGCAACAACTGGATAAGGACAAGCCGGTCGATGCGCATATTTTCATTACCCACACGCACTGGGATCATATTCAAGGGCTGCCTTTTTTTACGCCGGCGTTTATGTCGGGTAATCAGATTACAATTTACGGCGGCTTGGATCCAGTGACTCAACAAGGCATACAAAGGGCGTT
Source organism: Methylotuvimicrobium sp. KM1 (assembly GCF_044788715.1). Classification (NCBI taxonomy): domain Bacteria; kingdom Pseudomonadati; phylum Pseudomonadota; class Gammaproteobacteria; order Methylococcales; family Methylococcaceae; genus Methylotuvimicrobium; species Methylotuvimicrobium sp. KM1. The sequence goes on from NZ_CP173170.1 coordinate 501,936, forward strand.
GGCTGTTCAATTACAATACAGTTTTTTTCCGATTCGGGAGGCCGAGTTAAAAGCAACTGTTCGTTATGTGACTTTGATGCCAGGTAAAAGCATTATGGTGGGTGATGCCCAAATTACACCGTTATTGTTGAATCATCCTGTTCTAAATTTCGGGTATCGCATCGAGTGTGACGGCCGGTCAGTTTTTTTTACCGGCGATTACGAGCCGTTGTTTAATATTTACCAGCCCGAAGATCAGGAATACGAGCCTTTTCAATCCATGATCGATGAAAGGTTCATCGAAGTGTGCGCCTTTATGCATGGTGTCGATGCATTGATTGTCGATGCGTCCTATACCGAGGAAGAGTATGTGTTTAAAAGGGGGTGGGGGCATGGAACCTATCAATCAGGGCTAAACTTGGCGGTTCGGGCTAATGTCAAGCGCTTGTTTTTTACCCATCACGAACCTAATCGCACCGATATGGATTTGGATAACATCTACCGTCAATTGCTCGAACAGCACCAAAATTTAGATATAGAGTTAAACATGGCGCGCGAAGGTGTTGAATATAATATCTGAAGTCGATGTCGTCCGGATTTTAGGATTTGGTCAGAAATATCATCATCGTAGATCAAAATTCGGCACCGGGGACCCGTCAAAGGGCGCCGTGAACCCAGCACCTAAATTAGCCATAATTTTAAACATAGCCAATGGGCTATGGAATTTAGGTGCTGGGTGAATACGTCCATACAAGGCTCTATGCCAGCATCCATGCTGGCAAAGCCTTTGCCAGGTCCCGGTGTCTCCTTAGGCACTGCCGAAACTTGAAGTGCAAAAAGGTATATGTTGAAAAAGCGTAAGAAGCATCGAAATTATTTCGAGTTTATGACGATTCAAAGTTCAGCCATTGATCGAGTAATTGATGGATTTCGTCGACGCCCTGTCTTTTTAATGCCGAAAATAATTGAACAGTAACTGGGACTTGATTTCCGGAAATTTCTTTTTGCACGGCTAATAAGGTGTTTTTTGCAGCCCCGAATTTCAATTTGTCGGCTTTAGTTAGCAGGATATGTAAAGGCAAACGGGTTTGTTTGCACCAGTCTACCATTTGGCGGTCGAATTCGGTCAGTGGATGGCGTATATCCATCACCAACACAATGCCGCATAACGTTTTGCGATTATTTAGATAGGTTTCGATCATGCGGTGCCATTGTTTTTTGATTTCCAAGGGAACTTTAGCATAACCATAGCCCGGTAAATCGACAAAGCGGGTGGTTTCCGTTATCGAGAAAAAATTCAATAATTGAGTTCTTCCAGGGGTTTTACTGATACGCGCCAAAGATTTTTGACCGGTCAGTGTATTGATTGCGCTGGATTTACCCGCGTTGGAGCGGCCCGCAAATGCGACTTCGAGTCCAATATCCTCGGGGGCGTCTTTAACGTGAGGGGCGCTGTTTATGAATTTTGCTTGATGATACACTGGATTCATCGTTATCTCGCTTAGCTAGGGTATTTAGAGTAAAATTTCCGGATAGACACGATAGGCGTGTACCGCTTGAGGGGTTTAGTTGTCGGCCTTTTGGATTCGCAAGTCGGCGCGGTCCATGAAAAACCGTTAGTATCGGCTTTTTTGATTTATACTTCGAGCGGACATGTTTTTGGCTTTTGTGACGAAGCTATTTTGTTTGACAATAATGCCATTGGCTCTCTTTTTCGTCCCTCAATTTGCTATGATTTTAAATGATAGGCAATTGAGGCTGTGAGTCATTTGCAAGTGTCCTGGTGCCGAATTTTGATTTAACCATGGGTATAACTGTTTTTTGCAATGCTGCTATCGGACAAAAGAGCCGGTTAGATAATTAAAATGTAATCGCTAGAATTATACTATTCCGGAAGGGGAATCTAATGAAAAATAAACTATTGGCACTTTCAATTGCTCTGTTGTTCATGAGTCAGCCGGTCATTCTACATGCAGAAGGCAATAGTAAGGCAGGAAAAGAAAAAGCGACCGCCTGCGCGGGTTGTCACGGCGAAAACGGCAATAGTGCCGTAACCAATTTTCCGAAGTTAGCTCAACAGCATGCCTCTTATCTGATCAAGACGCTAAATGCCTTCAAAAGCGGCGAGCGAAATAATCCGATGATGAGTCCGATCGCGATGGGCTTGAGCGATAAAGATATGGCCGATATTGCCGCCTATTATGCCGAGCAAAAGATTTCTACGAATAGTCTGCCGGTCTTGCAAAAAGACGAAGATGACGATGAAGATGACAGCGAGGCTTCTGCAAGTGAAGACATCAAAAAGCTATTGGCCTTAGGTAGCGATCTCTACCGGAATGGGGTGTTGGCGAGCGAGGTATCTGCTTGCATCGCTTGTCACGGTCCGTTTGGAGAAGGGAACAGGCCGGCGGCATTTCCGACGCTTAAGTCGCAGCATGCCGATTATTTGATCAAGACGCTCATCGATTTCAAAAGCGGCGAGAGGAGTAATAACTCGGAAAATATGATGCATATGATTGCCAAAAAAATGACTGAACGCGAAATCAAAGCGGTTTCTTATCATATTTCGGTCATGAAGTAAGCAATGCCCCATTGCTTTTATAAGGCGACTTAGACCGCTGATGTAATCCTCCGGTTAAGCGCATTTTTGCGATCCGTGTGCTTGTGTAACGACCGAACGGCAAGTCCGTTCGGTCGTTTATTTAGGATTTGGTCATAAATAACCTCCCTATTTTTTATGCAAGGTAAGCAGGTTCGGTAACTCGATTGGCAGGTGTCGGCGACAGGGCAGATTTTTGCTCCTCGGCAATTGCTGAGTTACAAGGATGTAATGAATGCAGAAAATGCAGGAGCATTTTTCTGCCCGCATTGCCCTAATACACGCCATCCATGGCGTAATGCAAAATCTGCATTCATGCCATCCATGGCAATCAGTCGCCGCCGTCAAGCCTCACGGACGTATTTACGGCGTCCTGTCAAGCGAGTCAACGAACCTGCTACAAAACTCATAGCTCCAGGAGGTTATTTTTCACGAAATCCTTAGCGGATCGGTAAAATTAAATTTCCCGATATGTCATTTTTGCCCAGCTTTAATATTTTATAACCGGAAGATGTTAAAGCTGGGTAAAGGTTTGAATGGTAATTCGATAGTTTAGTGGGCGATTGTCGGTTTCTTTGTCACGTTATTTGCCTTTTTTGGCGTCAATATGTTTTTATCGAGCCTGTATTTTAAGGAGAACTTGAATCATGTTAAATAATAAAATTGTTGTTAGTGTTTTTTTTGTGCTATTTGGTTTAGCCGGTCTGGTAAATGCAGAATCTCCGGGTTACGAAGTCTTGTCTACGCCACAACCGACTCAAAACCCCGATAAGGTCGAAGTGATCGAGTTCTTTTGGTACGGCTGCCCGCATTGCTATCATTTGGAACCTCATTTGAACAAATGGCTAAAAACTAAGCCCGATAATGTTGATTTTATCCGGCAGCCGGCTATCTTTAGTAGTTTATGGGAAAAACATGCCAAGGCGTATTTCACTGCGGAAGCGCTAGGTGTCGTCGATAAGGTGCATGCCGATTTTTTCGATGCGATTCAGAACAAAAAACAAAAATTGGAAAGCGAGGATCAGCTGGTTAAGTTCTTTAGCGAACATGGCGTTACTGAGGTCGATTTCCGCAATGCTTATAACTCCTTTCCTGTCGATTACAAAGTGCGCCAAGCTAAAACCATGGCGGCTCGTTATGGCGTCAATGGAGTTCCAGCCTTGATTATTAACGGTAAGTACCGTACAAGCGGGTCGCTGGCCAAGACTCAGCAAAACATGATTGAAGTTATGAATCGTCTAATAGAAAAGGAAAGTTCCAGTCAATAATATTAACCGCCCGATGGCTATGGGTTAAATCAGAGGTTTGTTCGATGGTTGTTTGGTCTAGGAAAGATTTCGATAGCGAATGGAAAGGTAAGTATTTTAAGTTGCTGCACGAGCAAGAAACTGCCGACAAGCAAACGCAAGAAAACGAAGTACTGCTTTGTAAAACAATAGCCCGGCTGACTTTAGCGGCGAAAGGGTTGAATCATCAACTCGACCCTTTTTTGATGCGGATTCATAAAACGGTTAAATCCGGGGTGAAGAGTGCGCAATTAAAAATAGAACTCGAAGGCTTGACCAAGTTTTCATTCAATATCGGTGATTCCGGGATGAGTGCTTTCGATGCAGCGCTTTTGTTTGATTATTTGCTCAAATTATATTCCGATGACAAGACCGTAAAGGCTTTAACGCTATTGCAGCAAAAATTCGAAAGCGGTGAATTTAAAACCAACGATGAGTTATTTTTGGCCTTGGTCAATGCAACTGAGCCTCAATCTATAGCGTCTTCCTTAGCTCCATCGGGTCACGCCGACAAAATCAAAACCGAGATACTCAGTCAGCAGCTTTTATTATTGTTAGAAGATATTGAGATTCCGTTCGAGTTCGAGGAATCGACCGAGCGGTTAAAAGTGCGGCTGCAAAATCAGTCTTCGGCTTCTTCGTTCAAGCAATTATTGAACGATTATGTTTCGCTGCTAGTTAAAATTAAAAACCATATTCAATCCGAACAAAAAGATATTAAGGATTTTTTGTCCGAATTAACCGAGCAATTAACCGAGTTAGGCTTGCAAGCGATCGGTGCGAATGACGCGAATCGACAAACCCAGATTAACCGTAACGAACTCGATCGCTTTGTTTCGACGCAAATGCAGGAATTACAAGACAGCTCTGCTAAAGCAACCACATTGGAACCGCTTAAGCAGTTGATCGGTACCCGTATTGCTCTAATCAATAAGGAGATTTTGCACCATCGGGAAAATGAGGAAAAAGCAAGGCAAAAAACCGAGCGACAGCTGAACGAATTGACCGATAAAATTAAACGCATGGAAAGCGAATCGAGCGATCTGAAATTAAAATTATCGATAGCCCTTGATAGGGCATTACGCGATCCTTTGACAGGGCTCGGTAATCGGATGGCTTACGATAATCGTCTCGAGCTCGAAATAACTCGTTGGAATAGACATAAAAGCCCATTGACGCTGATCATCTGGGATATCGATCATTTTAAAAAAATTAACGATACATTGGGCCATAAAGCCGGCGACAAGACGTTGAAAATCATTGCTAAATTATTGAGTGAAAATTGCCGGCACTTGGATTTTTTGTCGCGCTTCGGGGGGGAGGAGTTTACAATGTTGCTTCCTGAAACCGATCAGGAATCAGCATTGACACTGGCCAATAAGTTGCGAAAAATTATCGAAAAAACACGTTTCAACTCAGGTAACGGGTTTCTTACTATCACCTTGTCCTGCGGCATTAGTCAATTCCGAGAAGGGGACACGGCCGAATCGATTTTCGATCGGGCTGACAAGGCGCTTTATAAAGCCAAGCAAATGGGCAGAAATCGTTGCATGGCCGGATGAGTCTGGGGCATAAGCGCGAATCGTAGAATGCGCTTCGTGCATCTTTTACTACCTTTATACTCATGCGGGGCGGGTTATTTAACCCATCCCCAACGTTCCGGTTTAGCCTAAGGATTTCGTGAAAAATAACTTCCTGGAGCTATGAATTTTGTAGCGGGTTCGGTCAGCAATTCCCAGTTTGAGAAATTTCTCCGTGTTCGGGGATGCCTGTCGAGGAACGCCGTAAACCCATCCATGGGGGGCTTGACGGCGTCTAAACGCCAAGGATGGCGTGTATTAGGGCACCAACAGTAGGCGCTTTAGGCGATGCAGCAGGGCAGAAAATGCTCCTGCATTTTCTGCATTCATTACATCCTTGTAACTCAGCAATTGCCGACGACTGCAAGGATGCAGAGCAACGCAGGAGCAGTTGCCGAGGAGAAAAAATCTGCCCCTGCCGCCGACATCCTCGCCAAGTACGCTCCGCACACTTTTTTATTCTCAAATTGGGAATTGCTGAGATTCGGTAACTCGCTTGACAGGACGCCGTGAACCCAGCACCTAAATTAGCCATAATATTAAACATAGCCAATGGGCTATGGAATTTAGGTGCTGGGTGAATACGTCCGTGTAGGTCCCTCTCCTAGCGTTAGGTGAGGACCGAACATCCCGGTGCCTCCTTAGGCAATGCCGAAATTTCAAGTGCGAAAGGTATAAAGCATGTAGCCCGGATTGCGCTTCGCTGCATTCGGGCTACGCTGTTTAGACTTGCCGGAAGAGGTTGGTAGCGATTTGGCAGCGGTGTGCTCCGCTTAGCTTGATGCGCATGGGTAGCAAACCCCGTCCCGCTAAACAATTCGGTCTGCAGCAATATTTATTAAGTCATTTAATTATCGTCTAGCCGTCAATTTATTTCGAGGTTGCTTGCTCATGTTCATCAATACTTTAGCCTTGATTATCGCACAAGGCAGCCTGATCGGGCTTGTCGAGCTGTGTATCGTAGCTGTTTGTCTTTATGCGGTATTGTATATTAGCGCACCGTTTCCGGAGCTGGACGCTACGGAAGCCGCGCTTTCGACCGACGAGCCTTACCAGTATTTATTGGCAGGGTGGTTAGGCGAATTTCAATTGTGGCGGATTTTTTGGCCTTTTTTTGTGGTCCTGAATGGTGCTTTATATGGAGCGGATTATTGGGTTTGGACCGGGGGCATTAGTGTCTCGAGTTGGTGGAATATTCATTTTATTCTGGCGGCGCCTGTGCTTTGGTGGGCTGTCGGAATATGGCGAAGTTCACCAAAAAGCAGTTCACGCTTGTGGATCGCAATGTCAAGATTAGCTGTATTCGGTGTTTTAGCTGAATTCGTTATGAGACTCTATATCTATTTTAAATTGCCCAGACAGTTTTTCAATTGCGAAGAATTGATGTTGGATTATTTTAGTTGTTTTTAGGCTGAATAATCGTGAAAAGATTGTTTTTTGCGTTGTGGCCGGATGCGGCGGTCCGAAGCCAATGCGAAGAGTTGGCGCGTCGTTTGTTAAAGGCTGGAGATAGGTCAGTTAATCCGGGTAACCTTCATGTCACATTGGTATTTTTAGGGGCTGTTGACGACGCGCTCGAGTCGGCGATGGTTCGGGCCGCCGACGAAATGAAAAAGCTTGAGCCGGTCACGATCCATTTCGATGAGCTTAGTTTTTGGCGAAAGCCGGGCATAATATGCTTAACTAGCAGTCATCCAGACGATAAGTCGATGATTTTGGCCGAGCATTTGTCGACAATGGTTTCATCGTTCGATTATCCGATTGATGAGCGTTCGTATCGGCCCCATGTGACACTGATAAGAAAAGCCAAGCAATCGGTTCAAACGAAATTCGACCCGATTATTTGGCATTCCAATTCTTTTTGTTTAGTCGAATCATGCTCCGCGCCTGGGGGCGTTGATTATCGGGTTATTCAGCAGTGGCCGTTGCTTGGCTAATTAAAGTGTCGATGATTCGTTTGCGGATTGATTTTGGTGTGGATTTTTTAATCCTCGGTAATCGTTTCTACGCGACTGGTAAATCGTCCATTGGCCAAACGAGTCAATACAACAGCGTCTTTTTCGATTTGCCGGGTCGAGCGAATTACTGTGTCGGTTTCCGTGTCGGTGACGAGAGCATAGCCTCGATTCAGCGTTGCCAAAGGGCTGACCGCATGAAGCGTTTGGCCGGCTTGGTTGAGTCGCTGATGTAAGTGTTCGAATTTTCGTTGCCAGGCGCTATTGAGGCGCTGCTGAAGATAATGTTGTCGTAGGGCAAGGCTGTTGATTATATGCGCCGGAGATTGATTATGTAATTTTGCCGATTGAGTGTCTAGATTCGAGTGACATTGCAGCAGTTTACGCCGAGTCGCGCGGGCGAGTCTTAATTCCAGTTCGTCAAGGCGTTGGGCGTTAGCGGCTAGTTTTTGACCGGGGTGTTGTTGTTTTAGTCGCTTATCGAGCCAGGCTAAAGTTTGTGCTTTTTGCGTAAGTTGTCTGCCGAGATGTTGCGAAAGTTTGGTTTCCAGCGAGATAAAACGACTTTGCCATTCTCGCTGATCGGGAACTGCATGCTCGGCGGCGGCAGAAGGTGTAGCTGCGCGAAGATCGGCAACAAAATCGGCTATCGTCACGTCAATTTCATGGCCGACGCCGGCGATAACTGGAATGGCGCTTGCCGCGATTGCTCGCGCGACGGCTTCTTCGTTGAAGGCTTGCAGGTCTTCCAGAGAGCCGCCGCCGCGGCCGAGAATCAGTATGTCGCATTGGTCGAGCGTGTTGGCCAGATTCAATGCCCGTACAATATCGTGTTTGGCGTTATCGCCTTGCACCGAAACAGGATACAAAATGACCGGAATAGCTGGAAAGCGCCGTTTTAGTACGGTCAGAATGTCTCTGATTGCGGCGCCGCTAGGAGAGGTAATGATGCCGATGCAATGAGGCAGTGCCGGTAGAGGCTTTTTGCGAGAGACGTCGAACAGTCCTTCCTTCGATAATTGATGTTTAAGCGCTTCAAAGGCCATGCGCAGTGCGCCGTCCCCGGTTTCCTCGAGGTTTTCGACGACTAGCTGATAATCGCCGCGAGGCTCGTATAAGGTGACTTGTGCGGTTGCAATCACTTGCAGTCCGTTCGCCGGCTTAAACTTGAGACGGCGCAGTTGGGTCTTGAACATCGCGCAACGGATTTGCGCGGCATTATCTTTCAAGGAAAAATAAATGTGGCCGGAAGAGGGTGTGCTTAAATTAGAGATTTCCCCTTCTACCCGCACCGAGAAAAAATGCTCGATAAGCACTCGTTTGCTTTCCCGGTTGAGTTGTGAAACCGTATAGAGTTTACTGTCGAGTGTTAAGGGCATGTTCGTTTAGGTTTTTTGTTTAAGTTCTCGTTCGATTTGTTGCATATAGCGTTGTATGCAAGATTCGAAGGCGGGTGATATCGAGGTGAGTCGGCAGCCTATTTTCATGGTTTTGTCCGGCTTATTCGGGTTTAACGGTATGCGGTATAGCACTATAAAATCGACCGCGTCTTCTCCTAGATCGGCCAAGTTCAATCGGCAATTTTTAAAGATTTTACCGGGCGTTAATATTTGGTTAAGCGGCTCCGAATCGTTTAACAAGGAAAAACCGGGGATACTAATATCGTAGAGACGAAGTGGAATTACTTGGTCTTTAACGCTTAGTTTTAGATGGCTGGCTTTCGAAATTGGCGATTTAATTCGGTAAAATTGACGGCGTTGCAGCCACAGCATGCTTTCAGGTATTGGCATTGCAAACACGGTGTCGCCTTGATAGCGGGTTTTGACGATGTCTTTGCCCTCGAATTTTATTTTAATGCCCGACAATACGGTGCGGAAGACCGCATTTGATGTATCCGGTAATTGTCTGTTTTGGTATTCCTTGGGGCTGAGATCGAACAGAAGGCTATGTGTGTCCTTATCGATGGCAATTAATGTGGTGATGAACGATTCGTTATTGCCGATGTTTAGATTGATTAGGGCCTTCTCGTTAATCAGCAGTGCCAGATAATTGATGATCTGTCGTTGGTCGCGTACGATGTGATCCGATTGCTTGTTCATAATGGGGTGTAAATAAGTTATAAAAGTACAGCCTTTATGGCGAAGCATGGTTCTGCGCCGATGTGCTGTTTGAGTCGCTGCAAGCATCGAGGGTCTGAGATGGCGGGTTTTTTGTCGGAGCAGAAACCCGTCAAAACATTCTGAGTATTAATGTGGTAGGCTGAAAATCGATGTGCAGTCGGTCTATCAAACGATTTGATATTGTAGAATATTTAATTAATAAGTCTATGAAGGATTGAAGCGCGTGGCTTGGTTTTTGTTGTTATGTGCCGGTTTGGCGGAAATTGTTTTTGCATTGAGCTTAAAGTATAACCAAGGTTTTACTCGTCTTTGGCCAAGTTTAATGACAATCGTTTTTGGTGCGGCCAGTTTTTATTTGCTTATGTTGTCTATTAGAACGTTACCGCTGGGTACTGCATACGCGGTATGGACCGGCATGGGAGCGGTCGGCGTTGCCGTTATCGGCATCGTGCTTTTTAAGGAGTCCGCCGAAATTTTGCGGTTGTTTTCCATTGTCCTGGTCGTTGTCGGATTGGTGGGTCTGAAGTTAACACATATCGAATAATCAGTATGTTGCATTTGATTTTTCAGTCATCCGAAGTGGATGCCGTTTTGGAGCGTATTGAGGCCGGCGATGCTGTAATTTTTATAGGCTCATCAATACTTCGTCTGATCGAGAGAGGGAGTATGGCGAAGGTTTTAAAGCAATCGGCTAAAAGTTGTTATTTATGTTCATTGTCCGATGACTTGGCCTTGTTCGGCATCGACCGAGGTGATTTGATTGACGGAATCAGGGCTATCGAATATGCCGAGTGGGTCGAATTAGCCGTTATGCATCGGCAGTCTTTGTCATGGTGCTGAATGCCGAAGGGGAATTTCCCTCTCTGACGGATCAAGGATTTTTGATCGATATGAATGACTGGAACGAGGCAGTGGCGAGCGATCTTGCTAAGGCCAATTCGATTACATTAACCGATGCTCATTGGGAAATCATCTATTTTATTAGGGGCTATTATCTTCAATTTAAACACTTGCCAAACGCCAGGGTTTTTACTAAGGCAGTAGCTAAGCGTTTAGGGGCGGAAAAGGGTAATAGTCGTTATTTGCAACGATTGTTTCCGGATGGGCCGTTGAAGTCTGCGTGTAAGCTGGCCGGGTTGCCGAAGCCTCCGACTTGTTTGTGATTGAGGCGCCCATATATAGGGGTTAGCCTCGTTTGAAGCGGTGAATCAAGCGACGGTCTTTTTTGTTTGGTTTGGAAGGTCTTTCGAAGCGTTCGAAATTGGCCTGTTCTTCGCGTTGACGAATAATTAATTGTTGCCGTTTTTCTCGGCTTTCCGCGGTTTCTTCGTAAAGTAGCGCCGCTTCGGATGCAGGGCGGCGTTGACTGTTTAGGCCGATGACGGTAATGTCCCAGCTATATTGATCCTTATGGATGGAAAGCTTGGCGCCGGTGGCAATTTCTTTGCCTGGTTTGGTTCTTTGATTATTCAGGTGAACCTTGCCGCCGGACACTGCATCGGCGGCGAGCTTGCGCGTTTTGAAGAAGCGCGCAGCCCATAGCCATTTATCCAATCTTAACGATTCAACAGCGGGCATTTACTCGTCGGTTGCGTCGCTTTTTTGCCAAGCTTGATATCCGCCCTCTAGGCTGACGGCTTTACTATAACCCATTTTATTAAGCACTTCGGTAGCTAATGCCGAGCGTCCGCCGGTCTGGCAATAAACTAAAATATCGGTATCTTGTTTATTTTCGAAATCCGGGTGGCTAGCAATTTTAAATTCCAAAACACCTCTCGAAATGTTGATGGCTCCGGGCAGAGAACCGGCAACAAATTCACCGGGCGCTCGGACATCTAGAACTAAATATTTGGAAAAATCTGATTTTGCCGACGCAACATCCACTTCTTTGATGTTTTTCTTAGCGGCAGCAACAAGGTCCATTGCGGTTAATGCCATTGTAATTCTCCGGTTTGTAATTCAAAGCTTACAATTTTAACAATAAATATCAGTCAGCGTTGTGATTTTTTATCGATTGTTAATATCTTTCTAATTCTAATACAGATTAGGATAACATTCACAGTTTGATTTATATTCCGGAGCATTATTTAGATGAATTTTGAGAAAGTCGTTTTCGGTTTTTTTATCGTATTGTCATTAACCTTGAATTTCGGATTCTTTCTAGGGGAGATGGATAATCCCGAGCATCATAATGTTTTTGAGCTGTTTGCGATTATCGTCGTTAATTTTATTGCGACCGGCTTAAAGTTGGGCGATCGCTCGCAAATTGGCGCTGTGTTACTGGCGACTAGTCTGGTTGCCGACCTGCACTTGGTGGCGGCTGCTACATATTGGACCGTTGTTATTCATGTAACCGAAACCGGATTGACGTCCGATGTAATGGTAAGCATTATTTCGCTAAGCGGCGGGGCTTTGCTGGCTAATTTTATATCCGTCATTATTTTGGTATCCGATACGCTGATGTCTCGGTTGTAATGAACGATTTAACAGAGGGGTAGCGCATGGCGGAAAGTACCGATTTAAGCCGAGTCAGTTTTATTGTCATGCGCGAAATGCGCAGACCGGTGATGGCTTTGATTACGGTTTATGCAGTGTCAATTTTGGGAATGGTCTTTATTCCCGGTCATGAAGTCGACGGTAAACCCCAATACTTAAGTGTATTTCACGCGTTTTATTTTATGACCTATACCGCGACGACGACCGGTTTTGGAGAAATTCCTTTTGAATTTAACGATGCTCAAAGGCTTTGGGCGATGGTTTGTCTGTATGTGAGCGTGATTACCTGGTTTTATGCGATAGGAAGTATCGTAAGACTTTTCCAGAACCCTTTCTTTGTGCGAGCGGTCGAGGAGCGAAAGTTTTCTCGGCAGGTGCTTAGGATTTCCGAGCCTTATTTTATTATCTGCGGTTTCGGCGACACCGGTAGCGTATTGGCTCGCGGTTTAAGCGATTATGGTGTTCCGGCAGTTTTCATCGATGGCGATGAGGATCGGATTAGGGCATTGACGTTGAGGGATTACCGGGTGCCGATGCCGGGTTTATGCGCAGATGCAAGCGTGCCTAAGCATTTACTTGAAGCAGGCATCAGAAGACGCAATTGCCAAGCGATTGTTGCAATTACCAATAACGAAGAGATTAATCTAAAAATTTCTGCATTGGCGCGTTTGTTGAATCCGAGTATCAGAATTATTACGTTGTCAAAGGTCGATGTTTTCGAAGAAACGCTCGCGAATTTGGGGGGCGAGGTTCATATCGTCGATCCGTTCAAAATGTTCGCGAAGGTGTTGGTAACGACGATGACGCATCCTAGTTTTTATCCGTTGAATAACTGGCTAGTTAGGGCGCCCCGGGTTCGTCTCAGCGATGCTATTAAGCCGCCGTTCGGAAAATGGATTGTCTGCGGCTACGGACGGATGGGGCATGAAATCAATCATGCCTTGGTCAAGCAAGGCATGAAAACGGTGGTTATTGATCCGCATGACTGTAGCGAAGAAGAGGGGATCGATAGTTACATCGTGGGGCGGACCACGGCTAAAACCTTGGCGCAGGCCGGAATAGAAAATGCCGTAGGGATTTTGGCGGGAACCGACGATGACGGGCATAACCTAGGAATATTGCTGAATGCGCGTAAACTGAATGGTAACTTGTTTACCTTGGTTCGGCAAAATCGCCATGAAAATCGAATTGCTTTCGAGGCGTCGCAAATCGATATGATTATGCAGCCGACGTTGGTGACCGCGCGGCGTGTTTTATTTTTGCTGGTCGCCCCGCTATTAAAGCCTTTTTTTCAGCATTTGTTGAAAGACGAACCGGGTAGAAAGGAGGATATGGCGAAGGTGATTCAGCAGCTCGAGCAAAAAATCGGGCGTAGGCAGCCGCATTTAATCACAGTGGATATTGAGAGAGACCGCTGTAGCGCAGTTGCTGCATGCCTGGAGGAAGGGGAGCAGGTGCTGTTGGGAGATATTTTAAAGCATCCCGATAATTTTAATCGAAAACTTGATTTGATTGCCTTTGTCGTTAAGTCGGGAGAAGTGATAAGTGTACTTCCCCCAGACGACTATCGAATTAAAATTGGCGATCAAATTTTGTTTTGCGGAACAGGGGCGTCGCGGCGCTTGCTGAATGCAACGCTTAATAATGAATATAATCTATTCTATGTGCGCAACGGTGTACATTTGCCTAAAGGTTATTTCATGCGTTGGTATGCTCAGCGGCAGAACCGGCCGGTTGCATGAATAGATAAGATGAAAGATGAAAGATGAATGGTGAATGGTGAATGGTGAATGGTGAATGGTGAATGGTGAATGGTGAATGGTGAATGGTGAATGGTGAATGGGCGCGTTATAGGAGGGGTTAGTGCTTGATTCGTGTTTTTGGGCGTCCTTGCCCGGGTTTTTCTAAAGACCTAAGTCACTATGCGGTTTTTTTTAGACCTCTGGGCAGAGAAAAGACGACTTTCTCTTCAATGCCTTTGTTTTCAGTAATTGATTGACCGCCCCAGGCTTTCAATTGGTTGATAACTTCTTGTACCAGAACTTCCGGTGCCGATGCTCCTGCAGTAACGCCTACGGCAGAGATGTCGTCGAACCACTCTTGGTTCATGTCGTTAGCAGTGTCGATTAAATAAGCAGGCTTGCCCAGTTGTTCGGCGATTTCCCGTAAGCGGTTAGAGTTGGAACTATTCGGAGAGCCGACCACGAGAATCAAATCGGTTTTATTGGCAAGATCATAAACGGCATCCTGCCGGTTTTGCGTGGCATAACATATATCGTCCTTTTTCTGTTCCTGAATTGAGGCAAAACGTGCTCGGAGTGCGTCGACCATCACTTTTGTGTCGGTCATGGACAGCGTCGTTTGCGTCACGTAGGCCAGATTATTAGGATTATTGACCTTCAACTTAGCGACATCTTCCGGTGTTTCGACTAAATAAATGCCGCCGTTTTCGGTGCATTTTTCATATTGACCCATTGTGCCTTCGACTTCCGGGTGGCCGGCGTGACCGATCAGTATGACCTCTCTGTCTTGTTTGGCGTGCTTGGCAACCTGCAAATGGACTTTGGTGACTAGGGGGCAGGTTGCATCGAAAACGGTTAAATTACGCTCCTCGGCTTCTTCTTGGACTTTTTTCGAAACGCCGTGTGCGCTGAAAATCAAATAAGAGCCGACAGGGACATCGCTCAAGTCTTCGATGAAAATCGCGCCTTTATCTTTAAGGCCGTCGACGACGGTTCTGTTATGGACGACTTCATGGCGGACGTATATCGGGGCGCCGAACGCTTCGAGAGCTTGATCAACGATTTCAATGGCCCTATCCACTCCGGCACAAAATCCACGGGGGTTGGCGAGTATTATTTGCATATCTTGACTAAATTAGTAGGTTAAGGTGGGATTATTTTAACCCAGCTTTAACATTTGCCAATCATAAAATATTGAATATTGAATAAAAGCGAATGGTATGGTGCTACATTGTAGCCTGAGTCTTTTAAAAAGCTGCGTAAAAGCGGGCATGATTTTTTAACTTGTATAGTTCAATAGATTAGGCAGAATGCGCTATATTTAGTAAGGGCTGTGTTAACTCAATTCTGCCTCTGAGACGATAATTCCATCACTATCGGCATATAAAAAATAATCTTTTCTAAATTGTACGCCTGCGAAAGTCACAATGCTGTCCTGTTCTCCTTGGCCCTTTGTTGTGCTTTTAAGCGGATGCGCGTGGAGCGCGCGAATCCCGATCGGAATCGTATCGATTGCGGCCGCATTGCGAATACAGCCATAGACCACGATTCCTTGCCAGCCGTTATCGTAGGCCAATTGAGCAAGCTCCCGGTCGATCAGGGCGCAGCGGTGCGAACCTCCGCCGTCGACGACTAAGACGCGTCTCGATACTTTTGTCGATAAGGTTGATTTGACTAATGCATTGTCTTCAAAAGTTTTAATCGTCGTAATTTGCCCGCAAAAAGCCGGCGTTGCTCCGAATATTCTGAAAGTGGGGTCGGCGATTTGAAAGCCGTTAATTCCGGAGTATTCGTCACATAGATCGGCAGTGGTAAACGTCATTGGCATTACCGTGATTAAGGCTGTTGGAAACATATCATAACAGAATTGCGGTAAAAATAGTTTGTGATGGATGTATTTGAGGAGTCGAATTGGTGCTTCATTGTGTCATAGTGGTGCATTACTCAAGAATAGACCAAGGCGGGTATTTTATTTCTACTTGAGATGTCATTTTGGCATGATTAGTGTTTAAGTTTGGGGGTGGGGTACTGATGACGGATAAATTAAGCTATTTATGAACACGATAATTGAAACGAATAAAACTAAGTTATTGTCTGCCATGCCGGCCGTAAAGAGTTACGAGGCTCGTCTTGCCTCGCTAAACGATTGGTGGGGGAAAATTGCGTTGATCGGTAAGATCAATAGCCATAATGTGGCGTCGACCATTCTTGACGACATGAATTTGACGAAAAGTAAATTCGGCGAGTTGCAACAGAAGCTGACTTATAATTTGCTGGTCGAGAATTTGAAAAAATTAGTGCTTGATAATTCATCGAAGGCGCAAGTCGCGATCGATTTACTGATTCGTAATTTGTTTGAACGCACGGCGGATGTGGGTTTTTTAGCCACAGACGACGATATTCGCTCTTTCCTTATTTCCGGAAACTCAGATCGGGAAGGGATTGATTTTATCGAAAATCGACTGCGCGAATATGTAAAAAAGTATAGCGTATATGACGAGATCATTATTTTCGATACCGAGGGGCGGGTTAAAGCGCATTTGGACAACGAGAACCCGATCAGTCATTCAACGGATCCTCTTATTGCCGAAACTCTAAAATCGAGTGCGGAATATACCGAAACGTTTCGATATTCGGAATTACAGTCGAATAAACAGCATTCGCTGATTTATTCCTGCAAAATAACCGAAAGTAACCAGCAAGGAGCGAAAGCAATAGGCGTTTTATGTTTATGTTTTCGGTTCGACGATGAAATGGCTGGCATTTTCGGCGATCTACTAGCAGCGGGTGACGATGGCACGCTAATGATATTGGGTACCGACGGAAAAGTAATCGCTAGTAGCGATGAGCAATTAATGCCGCTACAAGCGGCTTTTGCTAATGCTAATCCGGTAAATATCGCGTCGTATAAGCTGCGCGAATATATTGTTAACACTCGACAAACCAAAGGGTATCAGGGTTTTTTCGGATTAGGTTGGACCGGGCGCATGATGACGCCGTTGGAAACGGCTTTTAAACGTAATGAAGCAGTCGATAGAGGAAGCGCTTACACCGATATTATCGATCAAGCCAGTACCTTTCCTCAAGAGTTGAAAGATATTCGTAAAGCCTCCTCCGATATCAATGCCGACCTCGGCTTGTTGGTGCTTAACGGCCAAATTGCATCGGCCCGGAAAAATGCGGCCGAATTTATGCCGGTTTTGGAGGCCATCAAACAAATCGGTTTCGATATTGCGAATATATTCGCCGATTCGGTCAATAGCCTTCAGGAAGTCACGGTCATGTCTTCGCATTTGAATAATGCAGGGTTTTTGGCGTCGTTGGCGGTCGATATCATGGATCGTAATTTATACGAACGAGCTAACGATTGTCGGTGGTGGGCGTTGACATCGACTTTTAGACACTGTTTGGCTCAACCGGAAATTTCGGTAAAGGATGAGCAGCGGATGACGGACATATTGCAATACATCAACGCTTTGTACACGGTTTATACTAATCTCTATCTTTACGATAAAAACGGTCGTATCTTGGCGGTGTCGAATTCTTACGAGCGCTCGTTATTGGGTATGCAAGTCGATGAGCGAAGCGGAGCGCCGGCAGCGTTGAGAAACAGTAATTCGCAAAGCTACAGCGTTTCGCCATTCATCCGGACACCATTTTACGGCAACCGCTATACCTATATTTATAATGCCTCGATCACGCATTTGGCAAGTCCGGATCAAGTGCTCGGCGGGATCGGCATCGTTTTTGATAGTGAGCCGCAGTTTTCGAGCATGCTCGATGAAGTTTTACCGCGCGACGAAGCGGGAAAATTGCTCGAAGGATGTTTTGCGTTTTTTACCGACCGCAGCAAAACGATCATTGCTTCGGCTAATCACTCGTCGCTCGGTGCCGGAGATTCGCTGGCGATCGACGCCCGTTTTTTTTCGATGCGGGCAGGACAAAGAGGTTCCGCAGTCATTCAATACAATGGCGTCCAATATGTTTTAGGAATGGCTGTGTCGAAAGGTTACCGCGAATACAAAACCGTCGACGGTTATAGCAACGACGTGTTTGCATTCGTGTTTATTCCTTTTTAAACAAAGTAGCGCAAGTCTTGGCAAGGATTGCCATTAAAAATAACGCGCCAACAGTCCGTGTTGCGGGCTTATTTCCGGCAGCGGTATTTTTACCTCGTAGCCGCCGCCTAGAGCTTCTTGCATCGGTTGGCCGTGCAGGTCTTCCATATGTTCGACGATAATGTCGCGGTTGCCTTCGGGTAAAATCAATTCAATTTTATCGCCGACCGAGAATTTGTTTTTGACGTCAATTTCGGCCATGCCGGTCGCCGAATCGAAGTGTCTAATTTCACCGCAAAATTGTTGCTGATGGCTTTTCGAATAACCGGTAATATAGTTTTGATGCTCATGCGTGTGGTGGCGTTGATAAAAGCCGTCCGTATAACCCCGGTTGGCAAGGTTTTCCAAGACGCCGAGCAATTGTGGATTAAACGGACGTTCGGCCAGTGCGTCGTCGATTGCTTGGCGATAGGTTTGCGCGGTTCGTGCCACATAATAATGCGATTTGGTTCGGCCCTCTATCTTAAGGCTGTCGACGCCGATTTCGACCAAGCGTTGAATATGTTCGATCGCGCGCAGGTCTTTCGAATTCATGATGTAGGTGCCGTTTTCATCTTCCATGACCGGCAGCAGTTCGCCTTTACGTCCTTCTTCCTCTAAAAAATAAACCTTATCGGCCAAGGGGTGGCGCTCGGCGCCGCCGCAGCTGGCATTACTGATTTCGGACATCGACAAGGCGCCGCCATCCAACACATAATCGCCTTCGGCATTTTCATGCGCGGGTAGCGTGTCGTATTTCCAGCGGCAGGAATTGGTGCAAGTACCCTGATTCGGGTCGCGGTGGTTAAAATAACCGGACAGCAAGCAGCGGCCCGAATAGGCAATGCACAGCGCGCCATGCACGAAGACCTCCAATTCCATGTCCGGACATTGCTGGCGGATTTCGGCAATTTCATCGAGCGACAATTCCCGCGACAAAATAATGCGTTGCACCCCGATTGTTTGCCAAAATTTGACCGTGGCATAGTTGACGGTATTGGCTTGTACGGACAAATGCACCGGCATTTCCGGCCAATTTTCCCGAACCATCATTATCAAACCGGGGTCCGCCATGATCAATGCGTCCGGTTTCATCGCGATGATCGGAGCGATGTCGGCTAGGAAAGTCTTGATTTTGCTATTATGCGGAATGACATTGGTCGCCAGAAAAAACTTTTTTCCGAGCCGGTGCGCTTCGTCGATGCCTTTGGCTAAGTTGTCGGCCAGAAAGTCGTTATTGCGCACGCGCAGACTATATCGCGGTTGGCCGGCATAAACTGCGTCCGCGCCGTAAGCGAAAGCGTAACGCATGTTTTTAAGGGTTCCGGCAGGAGAAAGTAATTCAACGGATTTCATTATTAGGTTAGAGTCGTATAATCAGCGATTGGAAAAGATTCGGTGCGGAGCGAATTTGAAGAACGGCGCCGTCGAATCATGATTCATAATTGACGATATTTTATCACTTAAGTTCTATCCGTCCGCAAATCGTTGTAATTTACTCGTTATACCTTTCGCGCTTCAAATTTCGGCAGTGTCTTAGGAGGCGCCGGGGTGGCTAGGTCGATTTTTGCTCCTGCAAAATCGACATTCACTCCATCCATGGCGCTCGCTAAGGCTTTGCCAGCATAGATGTATTCACGGCGTCCTTTGACGGGTACCCCGGTGCCGAATTTTGATCTACGATGGGTATAAATCCCGGGCGTGGAGCTTTTTCGATTCTATTGACGCGGCGAGAAATTGAATGGCGGCTTGGTGCTTTGTATTTTTGGCGGCAAGTCTTATTATCGGCAATGCTTTGATTTTGTTGCGAACCGCCAATATTCCAAGGTTGCCCAAACACGCGAAAGATCGTGCTGAGCGGCAAGATGAAGACGGCGGTTAGATATTTGCTCCTGGGTGCGCAAATATTCAGCGCGGGGAGACTCTTAAACTAAAGGTTACCGGCCCGTCATTAACCAGCGAGACTTGCATGTCGGCGCCGAATTGACCGAATTGAACCTGTGTATGCAAGTCGACGGCTTTTTTTTGCAAATAATTGAAGAGTGTCAAACCATGTTCGGGGGAAGCGCCTCGGCTGAAACTAGGCCGATTGCCGCTGTCGGTGTCTGCCGCCAGCGTGAATTGCGGCACCAATAACAAGCCGCCATTAATGCTGCGCAGACTGAGATTCATCTTGCCCTCGGCGTCGGCGAAAATGCGGTAGTTTAGGATTCGTTCCAGCAAGCGGTCCGCTTCCTTTTCGGTGTCGTTTTTTTCGACCGCGACCAGAGCGAGTATGCCGCGTTCGATCAGAGCGATTTCTTGTTGCTCGACAATCACTTTTGCGCAGGCCACGCGTTGAATAACGGATATCATGGGATGTTTCTGTACAATAGCGTTTATTGGCACGGAATTATAGCGTTCCGGCTCGATATCGGCTAATCGTTAAACCTAAAATCGGCAGTTTAACTATGAAGCACATGAAGTTCATTAAGTAGCTCAAGAGCTTAAAGTTTTATATGAACGCGCAACAAGTTATTGCATTAACTTATTATTCTTCATGATCATCATGGTGAAATGCTTTTTCTAGGTCAAACCTTATTAAGGATTTGGTCATAAATAACCTCCCTATTTTTAATGCAAGGCAAGCAGGTTCGGTAATTCGATTGGCAGGTGTCGGCGGCAGGGAAAGCCGCCGTCAAGCCTACACGGACGTATTCACCCAGCACCTAAATTCCATAGCCCGTTGGTCATAGTTAATTATTTTGGATAATTTAGGTGCTGGGTTCACGGCGTCCTGTCAAGCGAGTTACCGAACCCGCTACAAAACTCATAGTTCCAGGAAGTTATTTTTCACGAAATCCTAAATCCATGCTCCAGGTCTTGCTTAAATCAATTGTTCTTTTGCTGGGTATCTCTGCCGCCTGCGCCGATGAAATTTATCGCTGGCAAGATGAAAACGGCAAATTATATTTTTCGGACAAGCGACGAGAAGGCGCCGAGCGTCTTACGATAAACCCCGGCTATTCTTATCACCGCATTCAATATGTTTATGACGGAGACACGGTGAAGCTGGCAGACGGTAGAAAAATTCGCTTACTCGGCATCAACGCGCCGGAGGTCGAAGGGCGCGATAAAAACGCGGAGGCTGGAGGCGAAGAAGCTAAACGTTGGTTAACTCACGCATTGAAAGGCAAGCGCGTGCGTTTGGTTCTCGATACCGAACAAAAGGACAAATACGGGCGGGTACTTGCGCATTTATTAACCGAGGACGGTCTGCATCTCAATTTAGAGTTGGTTAGATTAGGCTGGGCTTCGCTCAATATTTTTCCTCCGAATTTGCTTTATAGCGACGAAATGCTCCTCGCCCAGACTGAAGCCGAAAAAAACTCGCGCGGCATCTGGAAACTGCCTGAATACAGAATCAAGCCGGCTTCAAGTCTTCGAGCGGGTAATCATAGAGGCTGGCAGCGAATTTCCGGGCGCGTGAAAAAAATCAGAACGACGCGTAAATATGTTTATTTGGCGCTTAGCGATCATGTCGATTTTCGCATCGAACGCGCTAATTTAGCTTTGTTTCCAAACCCGAATAGCTATGTCGGCAAAGAAGTGGAAATTCGCGGCTGGCTTAATCGGTCCAAGGAACGTTATTCGATGCTGATCCGCCATCCTAGTTCGGTCAAGGTGCTCTGAGTAGCTGCGAAACCTTAGACTGTGATCTCGCGTTAATCGTTGATAACATGAAATACCCCATCAATGCTCAAATTTAAAGATCGTAGGGTACGCTCCGCGTACCTTTTCGTAAGTTTTTCAGGCTTACTAAGCCAAAAAAGGTATGCGACGCGTATCCTGTGACCCACTTTGAATTTTTAAGCGCTATAAATAATCGACTTGTCCGCTAATTCGCGCAAGGTTTTCAAGCCTTGGTCGATAACCAGCTGCGTATCGCTTGCCCGGAGTTCACCCGCAAGCTGCGTTAAGCAAGATTCGGCAGTGATTCCCGGGGTATTTTGCAGGATCTCCATAAGACGATAGGTCGATGGCGTTATTTGCATGAACTTCACGTTATCGTCCGGAGTCCGGTAAACGATCAAAAAACTGGGTTGTTCGGGCGCGTCATAAGGAATGAAGTCTGTCGAAATTTGATGAACCGGAAAACGATAGGCTAAAAGCCAAGCCAGCGGCGACAGAAATAACGGCAAAGGCCTTAAATTCATCTCAGACGAAATGGTTGCGGGCGCTTCTTCCTTTGCGATTGCCAGCGCCATTTCCACCCATTCGTAATGCGCGAGTTCGAGCATGAATGGCAAATCGTCCGGACACTTGCGTTCGTTTTGCAAATAATCCAAAAATTCTTCTGGGATTTCAGAAAAATAGGGCGTGCTGCTGCGGTGTTCCGAATAAAAGTCCCGCGCGAGCGCAAGCCAGCTTTCCTCTGAGAGCAGCGATTTCAATACCGGAAAGTTGCTCGATAAAAAGCTTTCGACATTATTAAAAAACAACTCGCGGTACATCGACATGCGTTCCGGGGCCGCATCGTCCGGAGCCGGGTTTCGGTCGGGGTTTCGAATGAAAGCGGCAAATTCTTGCTGTTTGGCTTTGAAGTCGATTTTGGCTTTATGCTGTTCTACGCTCATGTTGCTTTTTCCAAGCCTGTTGAATGGCGGCGATCGTTTCGGTTTCCTTGATTAACTCCGGCAGTGGCGGAATGTTGAAGTCCCGCTCCAGCAAGGTCGGGAATATGCCGTAGAGTTCGTAAGCCTTGCCAAGCAGTTTCCAGACCGGGTCGATGACAGGGGCGCCGTGCGTGTCGACCAAAAAGTCTTCGGCTGCGACATAATGACCGGCAATATGCGCATAGGCGATTCTCTGCACGGGTATTGCCCTTAAAAACGTTTCGGCATCGTAGCCATGATTGACGCTATTGACATAGATATTGTTGAGATCGAGCAAGATCTCGCAATCGGCTTCGTTGACCACGGCGTTGAAAAAATCGATTTCATCCATTTCCTGGCCCGGTGCTGCATAATAGGAAACATTTTCGATTGCGATTTTTTGTTCGAGAATGTCCTGTACGCGGCGGATACGCGCTGCGGTGTGGGTAATCGCTTCTTCGGTAAAAGGAATCGGCATTAGGTCGTACAGGTGGCCGTTTTTACTGCAATAGCTAAGGTGTTCGCTATACAGTTTGATACCGTGTTCGGCCATGAAGGATTTGACGGCTTTGACAAAGGTTTCGTCAAGCGGGTCGGTGCTGCCGATCGATAATGAAAGTCCGTGACAAACAAAGTCGAAACGCTCAGTCATATTGCGTAGTTGTCGGCCGAATTTGCCGCCGATCGTTATCCAATTTTCGGGAGCGATTTCGTAAAAATCGACTGATGCGGGAGGCGTGTCGACGATGCTATTTAGAAAAGTTCGGCGTAAACCGAGACCTACGCCACGGACTAGATGTTGAGTCGTGTTCATCGGAACACCTGTTGTTTTTTGCTGGATAGAGGGTGATTGGATCACCCTCTATATAGGACGCAATTGCTTTGTTTGAAGTAAAGCAAGATTTTAATGAAAGCGGTTTTGTTTCATTTTATTTTGTTTTATCGGCATCGCCTTCCGGTTTCGTCATGCCGCCGCATTTGCCTTCTCCGCAAGTCATTTCCTTGCTTGACTTGTCGGCAGCCGGTTTTTCGTCTTTTTTGCCGGCGCATTTGCCTTCTTCCATTTTCGGCGTGTTTTTCATTCCGCCGCATTTGCCTTCTCCGCAGGTCATTTCGGCCTCGGCGACTTGCATGTAACCGGAAGAGAGTTCGGTCATGCCGAATGGATTAGCCTCGGCGTGTGCAGTAGATAAAGCGAGAGTAGAAACCATAGCGGTGCCCATTGCGGCAGCGAATGGCGATTTGTTCATTTTTTTCATAATAAATCCTAGTGTGTTTTGGTTGTGAAAAAAAATCAGATTGATTAACACCTTGTAAGGCTAGCAAAAAAATCTGAATCGTTTATGAATTGCGTTAAGGATTTCGTGATAAATAACGTCCTGCAACTATGAGCTTTGTTGAGTGTTCGGTAACTCGCTTGGCAGGGCGCCGTGAACCCAGCACCTAAATTATCCAAGATAGTTAACCATAGCCAATGGGCTATGGAATTTAGGTGCTGGATTTAGGTGCTGGGTGAATACGTCCATGTAGGCTTGACGGCGGCTTTCCCTGCCGCCGACACCTGCCAATCGAGTTACCGAACCCTCCAAAAATAGGGAAGTTATTTGCGATCAAATCCTAAGTACAGTATTGCAACATTGCTGCGACAGCGAAGCAACTAGATCAGTTCCTCTTTTTACAATGTTTTGGCGAGGCATGCAAACAGCGGAAATGTTTATTAATAAGGATACAACGGCTTTTTGCAGGGTCAATAGTTAGCAGTTAGCAGTTAGCAGTTAGCAGTTTGTCTTATTTGTAACGTATTTGCCCCTTAATCTTTAACCTAAATTCAGCAGTTTAACCATGAAATACATGAAGTGCATTCAGTTTTTAATGGCTTGTCCTGAAAATTTGAACAACCTTATTAGGTGCAAAAAGGATTTTTATAGGCCGAATAACTTATTGAATTAACTTCTTATTCTTCATGATCTTCATGGTGAAATAGATTTAAACAGTCTTCTCCTTGAATTCGCAGAGGTCGGCGATGATGCAATCCGGGCATTTCGGTTTTCTCGCCGTACATGTATATCGACCGTGTAGGATCAGTAGATGATGCGCATCTTTTTTGTGGGCTTTCGGGACGTGTTTGTCCAGTTTTCGTTCGACTTCGAGCACGTTTTTTCCTGGGGCGATACGTGTTCTGTTCGCGACTCGGAAGATATGGGTGTCTACTGCAATCGTCGGGTGGCCGAACGCGGTATTCAAAATGACGTTTGCCGTTTTACGACCGACGCCGGGTAATGCTTCAAGCTCGTCGCGGGTTTGCGGAACCTGGCCGTTGTGCTTTTCCAGCACTTGCCGGCACAGTTGAATGATGTTTGCAGCCTTGTTGTTGAACAGCCCGATAGTCTTGATATGTTCCTTTAATCCGGCTTCGCCTAGGTTCAAAATCGATTCGGGCGTATTGGCGATGGGGAATAATTGTGCCGTGGCTTTGTTGACGCCCTTGTCGGTGGCTTGGGCCGACAACACGACAGCGATAAGCAGTTCGAAAGGCGACGAGTAGTTTAGTTCGGTAGTCGGTTCCGGTGTCGCTGCCGCCAGTCTGTCGAAAATTGCCTGACGTTTGGTTTGGTTCACTGTTCCTGGGCGGCTTGAATCGGGATCTGAATATGGGCCGGTTTACGCTGTTCGACCTTGGCATCAATAATATTTTTTAATGCGATCAACAAGCCGAGGCCGATAAACGCGCCGGGCGGTAAAATTGCCAGCAACATACCGGAATAATCGGTGATCAGATCGATTTGCCAGGTTTTAGCCGCTTCGCCGAACATCAATTCGGCCTTCGCGAATAAAGTTCCCGATCCGATGATTTCACGCAAACTGCCAAGCGTTACTAGGGCAAAGGTAAAGCCAAGGCCCATCGATAGGCCGTCTAAAAAAGCCTTGTCGGCACGTTGCTTTGAAGCATACGCTTCGGCCCGGCCGATGATAGAGCAGTTGGTGACGATTAACGGAATGAAAATGCCGAGGATTTTATAAAGTCCGAAGAACCACGCGTTCATCGCGAGTTCGATCATCGTGACCACGCTGGCAATGACCAGTACGAAAACCGGTAAACGGATTTCGTCGGGAACGAAGTTACGTATCAGTGAGACGATCGTGTTCGACATGACCAATGTCATCGTCGTCGCAAGGCCTAGTCCGAGACCGTTAATGACCGTGTTGCTTACGGCAAGCAGCGGGCACAGTCCGAGTAATGCGACGAAGGCTTGATTATTGAGCCATAAGCCATCTTTGACGATTTTACTGTATTCGGAGAACATTAATTTCCTCCTTCGGGAGTTGATTCTGTCGTTGAAAAAATCCGGGCCTGGTTGTGCTTGAAATAAAGCAATGCGTTTTTAACGGCCCCTACAACCGCGCGCGGTGTGATCGTTGCGCCGGTCAATTGGTCGAAGTGGCCGCCGTCACGTTTTACGGCCCATTCTTGTGCTTTGGGCATAGCGAGTGACTTTCCGTCGAACGCTAAGATCCAGTCGCTACGTTCGATTTCAATTTTATCGCCTAGCCCTGGCGTCTCGCGGTGAGAAATCGCGCGAACGCCGGTGAGGGCGCCGTTGGTTTTTACGGCTACCAACAGGCTGATATTACCGCTATAACCGTTGGGTGTTACTACTGTCATGACCGCGGCGACCGGCTTGCCTTTTTTTCGGGCGCGATAAATGATTGTCGGTTTTTTGGCGTCCGGGGTGAGGTCAGTCACTTCGAGCGTATCATTGACTATGTCGTTGTCGTAAAGCGACTCGGGGATCACGGCTTTTAAATTGGTCAGTAAGGCTTGTCGTTCATTTTCCTGTATTTTGGCTTCGGTTTTATGAAAAGTGAGTGAGGTTAAGCCAAGGCCCAGTAACGAAAATCCGCCCAATATCGCGGCTGCCGATAAAGTTTTTTTAATAATAGCGTTCATGCTTTTTGACCGAAGACGCGAGGCCGAGTGAAATAATCGATTGCCGGTGCCGTTAAGTTACCCAATAAAACCGCGAAAGCCATTGCATCCGGGTAGCCGCCCCAAACACGAATAATATAAACCAACGAACCGATCAGTAGTCCGTAAATAATTCGGCCATTAACCGATGTGGCTGCGGTCACCGGATCGGTTGCGATAAAAAAAGCGCCCAGCATCGTTGCACCTGCCACTAAGTGAAAGCTTGGCAATGCAAACTGATTGCTGTCAATCGCATAACAAATACTCGCGAAGAGTCCGAGACCGAGGAGCAAGCCGACCGGAATTTGCCAGCCGATGATTTTACGCCACATGAGCCAGAGCCCGCCAAGCAAATAGCCTCCGGCCACCCATTCCCAGCCTTTTCCTGCAATAAAACCGAAAACGGAATCGGTTTTTATTTCCGGTACCGATCGGCCTAGCCCCAATTGAGTTCTGACGCTATCCAGCGGTGTGGCCATCGTGATCGCATCGAATTCGATGTTTACCGGTAGTTGCTCCAGAAAAATCAATTTGAGCCAGTCGACTTCATTCAATTCGACCGAGCCGAGTTCGATCGGCGCGAGCCAAGCGGTCATCTGCATTGGAAACGAGACCAATAGTAAGACATAGCCTGCCATCGCCGGATTGAAAGGGTTGTAACCCAAGCCGCCGTATAAATGTTTGGCGATTACGATCGCGAACAAGCTACCTACGACGGTAATCCACCATGGCGCAATAACCGGCAGCGAAATTGCCAGTAGCACGGCGGTTACGACAGCGCTCAAGTCTTTGAGTGTCGAGCCGACCGGTCGGCCTCGTAAGCCCAGAATCGATGCTTCGGCAAGCAGTGCAACGACAACTGCTAGGGCAATGTTGATTAAAACGCCGATGCCGAAAAACCAAGTCATCGCGGCAATGCCGGGAATCAAGGCCAACAAGACTTGCAGCATTACCCGGTCAACACTGTTGACAGGTTGAAGGTGCGGCGACATGACGGTTGAGAATTTCATTTATTCCGCTCCTTCGGTGGCGGTTTCAGCGGCTTTTAATTTGGCCAGGGCTTCTTTTTTGCGGCGAGAGCGTTCGGCTCTCTCGGCCTGCTCACGAGCCTTGCGTTCAAGAAGGAAGTCGTGCCGGCGTTTCGCGATTGCCGCTTTTTCAGCCTCTTTAGCCTTGGCGATGGTCTTACTTTTCGCGGCTCGGTAATATTGCACCAATGGGATCTGGCTCGGACAAACAACCTCGCAACAGCCGCATTCGATACAATCGAATAGGCTAAATTCTTTGCATTTCTCCAAATTGCCGGCACGGCTATGCCAGTAAAGCTGTTGCGGCAGCAAGTCTACCGGGCAGGCTTTCGCGCAATCCCCGCAGCGAATACAAGGTCGGGTCTCTTTACTTGTGGCGACTTCGGATCCGGCAGCGGCCAGAATGCAGTTGGTGGCCTTGACGATTGGTATGTCGTCCTCGGGTAACGCGAAACCCATCATGGGGCCGCCCATGATCAAACGCTCTACAGAGTCTTGATAGCCGCCGCATTGGTTGATCAAATCGCTAATCGGCGTGCCGATGCGCGCACGCATGTTTTGTTGTTGTTTTACGCCTTGGCCGGTGACGGTCACGACTCGCGCGGTTAATGGTAGGCCGCGGCAAATGGCGTTATACACGGCCGCGGCCGTGCCGACGTTTTGACAAATCACGCCCACATCGGCCGGAATGCCGCCTGACGGCGTTTCTTTGCCGGTAACGACGCGGATTAATTGTTTTTCCCCTCCGGTTGGATACAGGGCAGGGATTTTTACTACGGTCAGTCGACGATCCCTCGATTGTTCGATGGCGGCCGATAATGCCTGAAACGCTTCGGTCATATGATCTTCGACGGCGATAATACCATCGCCGACTTGTAGCGCATGCATCAAAATCAGCGCGCCTTGAACGATAACATCAGGTTCGGCCTGCATCAGGACATTGTCGCAGGTGATATAGGGTTCGCATTCGGCGCCGTTCAATATCAGTGTGTCGATATGGCGTTGCGGACCCGGGTTCAGTTTGATCGAGGTAGGGAACGCCGCGCCGCCGAGACCGACAATGCCCGCTTGGCGGATTTTGGCGCGCAACGTAGCAGCGGGCTCTAAGCGGTAATCTTCAACGGGTTCCGGCGGCAATGTTTCATCGCGTCCGTCGGTGTCGATGATGATGCACGGGTCCGATAACCCGGAGGGGTGAGGTATGGTGCGATCTTCAATTGATTTAACGGTACCCGAGCTTGCTGCATGAAGCGGGGTCGCCAGGAAATGATCGGAATCGGCGATGATTTGGCCGCGCAGCACAGTATCGCCAGGAGCGACGGTCGCTTTGAGTTGTACGCCGGGCCGTTGTTGCAAGGGATAGATCAGTTGTTTCGGCAACTCAGCATTAACGATCGGTCGGTGTGCCGACAGGTTTTTATGAGCGGGTAGACGCAAGCCGCCGTGAAAGCGCCAAGTTTTAAGCATATTTCTTTACCGGTTCCGGCCATTGCCAGTTGTTAAGGTCTTCGGGTATCGGTTCCATAACGATGCAATCGACCGGGCAAGGGTCGACGCAAAGCTCGCAGCCGGTGCATTCGTCGGCTATCACGGTATGCATCATCTTCGCGGAGCCAAGTATCGCATCTACCGGGCAAGCTTGAATGCATTTGGTGCAGCCGATGCACAGGTCTTCGATGATGACCGCGACACTCTTGGGTTTTTCTTCGCCGAATTCGGCGTTGAGCGGTTTCGCTTCGACGCCTAGTAAGTCGGCCAGCGCTTCGACGCCGTCTTGTCCTCCCGGCGGGCATTGGTTAATATCGGCATCGCCGGCAGCGATCGCTTCGGCATAAGGACGGCAGCCGGGAAAGCTGCATTGCCCGCATTGCGTTTGCGGAAGAATCGCTTCGATTTTATCGACAATCGGATCGCCTTCGACCCTAAAATAGATGGCCGAAAATCCGAGTATTACGCCAAATACGGCAAATGTGATGCAAATGATTAGAATCATCGGATTTATCTGGTCGAATTAGAATAATTAACATTTGAGTAACAATCCTCACTCATCGTTCCATCGCTTTGCATTGATGGCATGAGGTTTATTACATTTTTCATTCGCCCTGAGTGTGTCGAGGGTAAATGTAAAATTAGAACGGGTTTGCGTGAGCGATTACTTGAAATTGATTGGCTGTTTAGCCTTTAACTAAGCCGCTGAATCCCATGAAGGCCATGGACATTAATCCGGCCGTTACTAGCGCTATCGAGTTGCCTTTGAACGGCAGGGGGACGTCGGCAACGTCGATTCTTTCGCGCAACGTCGAGAAAAGGGTCAATACCAGCGAAAAACCGACCGCGGCACCGAAACCGTATAAAGCCGATTCCAAGAAGCCGTGTTGGGTTTGTACGTTCAGCAGGGCAACGCCTAGAACCGCGCAATTAGTGGTAATCAGGGGCAAAAATATGCCCAGTACCTGGTAAAGGAGCGGGCTGGTTTTGTGAACGACCATTTCGGTAAATTGCACAACAAAGGCAATCACGACGATGAAGGTGATCGTGCGTAAATATTCCAGTTCTAATGGGATTAATAGATAACGATTCGCCAAATAACTGCAAACGGCGGATAAGGTCAGTACAAAAGTCGTCGCGAACCCCATTCCCAAGGCCGTTTCTAGTTTTCGGGAGACGCCCATAAAAGGGCATAATCCTAAAAATCTTACCAATACAAAATTATTGACCAGTATCGTACTTACCAGAATGATTAGATATTCTTTCATCGACTGAACTAAGTCCGGATATGCCGGAAAAGGGTTATTAGAGATGTTGCTTTTTCAAGACAACGCATGTCAAGCGATAATAACCAACTATAACACTAAAGAATTATTCTGCAAATCAACTCCTGTCGATATATAACGAACAAGACCATGCATTATAGCGATATTCGCCAAAAAACAAAAACTCGGCGGATTTGTTGCGGTTGATTTAATAAGCTAGGGTTGTTGCTATTGCTTTGTTGTTCTGCTGCGACAATGTAGACGTATACTATTCAAAAAAACTGACTTTACCGTTTTCAATATTATACATGGCGCCGATTATTCCGATTTCGCCGCTATTTGCCATCGCATTCAGAAGAGGGCTCTGCTGTCTGATTTGTTTGACCATGATTTCGACGTTGCGTTCGGCAACTTGCTCAACGAGAGAGTCGTCAGGGTTGCTGATTCGAGCTAGCCGGCCGTTTTTAACAGAGTCGACCGCAGGTCGAATCTTATCGAGCAAGCCGGTTAGGTGATCGAGTTTGGAGTCGGCGCAGGCCCCTTTGATTGCGCCGCAGTGGCTATGTCCGAGTACGACAATCAGCTTGGATCCTGCCAATTTACAGGCAAATTCCATGCTGCCTAATATATCGTTATTAATAACATTGCCGGCAATGCGAACGCTGAATATGTCGCCTAAGCCTTGGTCGAAAATTAATTCGGCCGAGGTGCGCGAATCGATGCAGCTAAGAATAATCGCAAACGGAAACTGGCCTTCGACGGTTTCATTGATTTGTTCCAACTGGTTACGGTTGGCTTTAAGATTGTAGACGAAGCGTTGGTTGCCTGCTTTTAAGATTTCTAAAACGTCTGCCGGCGTCAGCGACTGTTGCGATTCTTTGTCGAGCGGATGAACTCTTTGTACCGGCTCGAGAACGCCGTAACCCCTCAGATTTTCGATAACTAAATGAATATTCTTACGTTCGGCTTCGATTTTAAAGTTTTGTATGATTTCATAGACGTCGAAGTCGATGTATTTGGAGCCGGTTGCATCGATAACGACTTCAGAATTTTCGGGAAGTTGGTCAAGTAGCTGCAGGATATTGGCTTTATTAAGAAAAGAGACATTTTCAGATAATGTAATAAAGTGTTTATTGGCTTTTTGTTCCTGATGTAGATAAAAACCGACTTTCAAATTTTCCAGCAAAATAAAAAACAGTGCGATGCTCATGCCGATCGCAATTCCGGTTAGCATGTCGGTAAAAATAAGCCCAAGCACAGTCGCGGCAAAGGGGATGAATTGATATATCCCCGTTCGGTACATCGTTATGAAGCGACGCAAGTCTGCCATCTGGTAACCAATGACTAACAAAACCGCCGCAAGACTCGCCAGCGGAATGGTATTCAAAAGGCCGGGAATCGATATTACCGCTGTTAGTAATAATGCACCATGAATGAAAGCCGAGGCCTTGGTTCTGCCGCCCGATAAGATATTGGCAGAGCTGCGCACGATGACTTGGGCGATCGGGATGCCGCCTAACAAACCGGAGCAAATGTTGCCTATGCCTTGTGCTTTCAGTTCCCTATTATTTGGTGTCACTCTTTTATACGGGTCTAGCTTATCGACGGCTTTGACGCACAATAGAGTTTCAAGACTGGCAACCATGGCTAGGGTGAACCCGGTCGTGTAAACCGATGGGTTGGTGATTTGCGAAAAATCCGGCAGCGTTAGGTAAGCAATCAGTTCGACGGCTCGATCGACCTCGGGTAATGAAACCAAATGATTGCCGCTCAAAGCCAACTCGGGAAACCATCCGAGGAGTAATTGATTAAATGCTACGCCGGTTAATATGGCCGCCAATGCACCGTGAATCCATTGCGTAAAACGGTATCGTTTAATGAATGGCGACTCCCAAAGCAGTAGAATAGCCAGCGAGGCTAACGAAATAATGACCGCGCCGGGAGAAATAAAATCGACCATATGGATCAATTCGGATGCCGTTGTGAATTGGTCGCTTTGAGTGAAGGAGATATCGCCTTCATAATCAGCGTCGTAGCCGAATGCATGCGGTATCTGTTTCAGAAAAATGATAATGCCGATTCCGGTCAGCATGCCGGATATGACCGCGGATGGAAAATAATAGCCGACGATGCCTGCGCCGAGTCGTCCCATGGTCACCTGAATAAAACCTGCTATAACGACGCTTAGCAGGAAGGCTTCAAAGCCAAGACTTTGTATCGCGGCATGGGCGATAATCGCAATGCCGGCAGCGGGCCCGCTTATGCCAAGAGATGATCCGCTTAAACCGGAAACGACCAGTCCGCCGATGATTCCGGCAATCAGTCCTGAAAATAGCGGTGCGCCGGATGCCAGTGCGATACCTAGCGATAACGGCACGGCGACCAAAAAAACCACGACGCCGGCGGGAAAATCGTACCTAAGACTGGCATTAAAGCCGAAAAGGTGCTTGCGTTCGCTCATCAAAGGCTGATCTTCTAACATGATTTTATCCGGTTAACGCTGTGTTTCTTAAATTAAGGCGCTGAATTATTATACTCCGCCTAGAAGAATATAACGCACACAAGCGGTTCACTGCAGCAATTCCCGTTTTCAGGGTAAAAAAGTGTGGAGCATGTTTGACGAGGATGCCGGTAGCATACATATATTTGCTCTTGAACAATCTTTAGAATATGCCTTTCGCACTTCGAATTTCGGTAGTGCCTGATGAGACGCCGGTATGTCCGATCCCTCATCTAACGCTAGGCGAGGGGGCTAGCATGGAGTCTACATGGACGTATTCACCCAGTACCTAAATGCCATAAACCATTGGCTATAGATAATTGTCTTGGATAATTTAGGTGCTGGGTCTTTGACGGGTACACCTGTGCCTAAATTTGACCGGCAAAGGGTGTATTTTGGTATTACAAATATATTTGACAACATAAATATGATTTGCAAGTGAGCAACTAAAATGAGCATTTTATGACAAAAAAAGCATTAATTACCGGTATCACCGGGCAGGACGGATCTTATTTGGCCGAGTTTTTACTCGAGAAGGGGTATGAAGTTCACGGTATCAAACGCCGCGCCTCACTATTCAATACACAACGGGTCGATCATATTTACCAAGACCCGCATGTCGAAAATCAAAAGTTCGTATTGCATTACGGCGATTTGACCGATTCTTCCAATCTGACCCGCATTTTGCAAGAAGTACAGCCGGATGAGGTTTATAACCTAGGGGCGCAGTCTCATGTCGCAGTAAGTTTCGAATCGCCGGAGTACACGGCCGATGTCGATGCGATGGGAACGCTGCGGTTGTTGGAGGCGATTCGTTTGTTGGGCTTGGAGCAAAAAACGCGCTTTTATCAGGCCTCCACTTCGGAATTATACGGCTTGGTACAAGAAACTCCGCAGAAGGAGACTACGCCGTTTTATCCCCGCTCGCCTTATGCGGCAGCCAAGCTTTATGCCTATTGGATTACCGTGAATTACCGCGAAGCCTACGGCATGTATGCCTGCAACGGCATTTTGTTCAATCACGAATCGCCGCGCCGAGGCGAAACCTTCGTGACTCGAAAAATTACCCGAGGCTTAGCTAATATTGCGCAAGGCGTCGAACAGTGCCTTTTCATGGGTAACATGAATGCACTTCGCGATTGGGGGCATGCCAAGGATTATGTTCGCATGCAGTGGATGATGCTGCAGCAGGATGAGCCCGACGACTTCGTTATCGCCACCGGTGTGCAATTCAGCGTTCGCGAATTTATCCAATGGTCGGCAGCCGAGCTGGGAATAACGCTCCGTTTCGAAGGCAACGGCGTAGACGAGATCGGCGTGGTCGAAGTGATTGAAGGCGATTCGGCGCCGGCATTGTCGGCGGGCGATATCATCGTTCGCGTCGATCCGCGTTATTTCCGTCCGGCAGAGGTCGAAACGCTATTGGGCGACCCCTCCAAGGCCAAGGAAAAGCTCGGTTGGGTGCCGGAAATTACGGTGCGCGAGATGTGCGCCGAAATGGTGCGCGAAGACCTTAAAGCCGCCAAACGCCATGCCTTGTTGAAGTCGCATGGCTTGGATTTACCGGTTTCGGTGGAGAGTTAATAATGACCCGCGATCTCAATCAGACTGTTTTCGTGGCCGGCCATCGAGGCATGGTCGGTTCCGCAATCGTTCGCCGCTTACAAAGTTTAGGTTATCGGTCTATTTTGACGGCAGGCCGCGACGAGCTTGATCTATTGGATCAGGCGGCCGTAATAGCTTACTTTTCGGCGCACCGGATCGATCAGGTTTATTTGGCGGCGGCCAAGGTCGGCGGGATTCATGCCAATAACACCTTGCCGGCCGAATTTATATACCAAAACCTGATGATCGAGGCGAATATTATCCATGCGGCCCATCTTAATGGCGTTCAGCGATTGTTGTTTTTGGGCTCTTCTTGCATCTACCCTAAGCTTGCCAAGCAACCGATGCACGAGCAGGCGTTGTTGACGGGCCTGCTCGAGCCGACCAATGAACCGTATGCGATCGCCAAAATTGCCGGCATTAAGTTATGCGAGAGTTATAACCGCCAATATGGGCGCGATTATCGTAGCGTGATGCCGACCAA
Source organism: Methylotuvimicrobium sp. KM1 (assembly GCF_044788715.1). Lineage (NCBI taxonomy): Bacteria > Pseudomonadati > Pseudomonadota > Gammaproteobacteria > Methylococcales > Methylococcaceae > Methylotuvimicrobium > Methylotuvimicrobium sp. KM1. The sequence continues at coordinate 536,761 of NZ_CP173170.1, forward strand.
TCTCTACGGTCCGAACGATAACTTTCATCCCGAAAACAGTCATGTAATACCGGCCTTGATCCGGCGCTTTCATGAAGCGGTTCAAGCCGGCGATGACGAAGTCGTGATTTGGGGCAGCGGGACGCCGATGCGTGAATTTTTGCATGTCGACGACATGGCCGCAGCCAGCGTGCATGTGATGGAGCTGGGTGCCGGTATTTACCAAGCGAATACGCAGCCGATGCTGTCCCACATCAATGTCGGAACCGGGGTGGATTGTACAATTCGGGAGCTGGCCGAAACGCTCGCGAAGGTGACCGGGTTCAAAGGCAAGTTATGCTTCGATGCGACCAAGCCGGACGGCACGCCGCGCAAGCTGATGGATGTGTCGCGGCTTAAAGCGCTGGGTTGGGAATATCGTATCGGTTTAGAGGAAGGTTTAACAGATACTTACCGATGGTTTGTCGACCATATCGGGAGGGCGAGGATATAGCGATGAATGCTTATTCATGATCGTTAAGGTTTAACAATCCGGCGTATGATATACGACAATATCTGAAGTCGATGCGTAGAAGCTATTAGAGCTTTTAACTGTAACTAATGGGGTAGAAGGTATATAATCCGAAACTTTTAAATAGTTATTACTCAATTCTCACCGGAAAAAAGCATGGTTGGTAAGCTGGTTAAATTTATTGTAGGTAGTCGCAATGACCGACTGGTCAAAAAGAAAAGGAAGCTGGTCAAAAAAATTAACGCGCTCGCTTCCGATTATGAAAAGTTATCCGATAGCGAGTTAAAGGGCAAAACACAAGAGTTTCGTGATCGTCTCGAGCAGGGCGAAAAGTTGGATAATTTAATCCCGGAAGCCTTTGCAACGGTAAGGGAAGCCTCTGCTCGGGTGTTCGGCATGCGTCATTACGACGTGCAATTAATCGGCGGTATGGTTCTTAATGACGGCAAAATTGCCGAAATGAAGACCGGCGAGGGGAAAACCTTGATGGCGACCTTGGCGGCTTATCTTAATGCCTTGCCGGGACGCGGAGTGCATGTCGTCACGGTCAACGATTATCTGGCGGCTCGCGACGCGCAATGGATGGGACGCGTATACGAGTTTTTAGGTTTGACGACCGGCGTTATCGTTAGTCGCATGGATAGCGCGGAGAGGCGAACCGCTTATACTGCCGATATCACCTACGGTACCAACAACGAGTTCGGCTTCGACTATTTGCGCGACAACATGGCTTTCAGCTTGGCGCAAAAAGTACAGAGAGATTTAGCATTTGCAATCGTCGACGAGGTGGATTCGATTTTAATCGACGAGGCGCGCACGCCATTAATTATTTCCGGACCGACCGAGGAAAGCACTGATATTTATATCAAAGCCAACGAGATCGTGCCTTTTTTGACCAAACAAGAAAAAGAAGATAGTCCGGGCGATTTTTTTGTTGACGAGAAAACCCGGCAGATTTATTTGACCGAGGAAGGCCATGAGCACGTCGAACAATTGATGACCGAACATGGCTTGATGGTCGATGGCGGTAGTCTTTACGATGCGTCGAACATTCGGCTAATGCATTATCTGAATGCATCGTTGCGCGCCCATCATTTATTTCAAAAAGACGTCGATTATATTGTTGCGAACAATGAAGTCATGATCGTCGATGAATTTACCGGGCGCATTATGCAGGGACGGCGTTGGTCTGAAGGCCTGCATCAGGCCATTGAAGCCAAAGAACGCGTGACGATACAAAATGAAAATCAAACGCTGGCCTCGATTACATTCCAAAATTATTTCCGCCTCTATGAAAAGCTGTCCGGGATGACCGGTACGGCCGATACCGAAGCGTTCGAATTGAACAAGATTTACGGTCTTGAAGTGGTCGTCATTCCGACCCATCGGCCGATGATTCGTAAAGACATGGGCGATTTGGTTTATTTGACGGCTCGGGAAAAATACCAGGCCATTGCTCAAGACATCAAAAGTTGCGTTGAGCGTGGTCAGCCGGTTTTAGTCGGAACGACATCGATCGAAAACTCCGAGATCATTTCCGCATTACTTACCAAGGAAAATATTAAGCACGAAGTATTGAATGCCAAACAGCATGAACGCGAAGCGCATATTATCGAACAGGCCGGTATGCCGGGCGCGGTAACGATTGCAACCAATATGGCCGGGCGAGGTACCGATATCGTGTTGGGCGGTAATCTTGATGCTGAACTGGCGGCGCTAGGCGAGGAAGCCTCAGAAGAAGATCGGGAAAAAGTTCGCGGAGCATGGCTCGATCGTCATCAACAAGTCATTGCCAGCGGCGGCTTGCATGTAATCGGTTCCGAGCGTCACGAATCGCGGCGTATCGACAATCAGCTACGGGGGCGCTCGGGGCGACAAGGCGACCCGGGTTCTACAAGATTCTACTTATCGCTCGAAGATCCGTTAATGCGTATTTTTGCCTCCGACCGCGTTGCAGGCTTGATGCAAAAATTGGGTATGGGTGACGGCGAGGCGATCGAGCACCCTTGGGTCACTCGTTCGATTGAAAACGCTCAACGAAAAGTCGAAAGCCGGAATTTCGACATACGTAAACAAATCTTGGCTTACGATGATGTCGCTAACGATCAGCGCAAAGTGATCTATGCGCAACGCAACGAGCTTATGGCCGCGGAAGATATTTCCGATATCATGAGCGAAATCCGCAAGGATGTGGTTAATAATGTCATTACGCAATACATTCCGCCAAAAACAATGGAAGAGCAGTGGGATACAAAAGGTCTGGAAGATCATCTTTTGCAAGAATTTAATGCCGATATACCGGTCAGGCAAATGCTAGAGGATGACAAAAGACTTAATGAAGCCTCGTTGCGTGAGCGGATTGTCGAGTTGGTCGAGCAAAACTATAAGGAAAAAGAACTCAAGATTGAACCTAAAGTATTGCGGCATTTCGAGAAATCGGTGATGTTGCAAGTCTTGGACAATAGTTGGAAGGAACATTTGGCGGCGATGGATCATTTGCGTCAGGGCATTCATTTTAGAGGTTATGCGCAAAAAGATCCGAAGCAAGAATATAAGCGTGAAGCCTTCGAAATGTTCACCAGTTTGCTGGATCATATCAAGTACGAGGTGATTGGTATCCTTGCTAAGGTTCAAGTGACTCAGGAAGAGGATGTTCAGGCGATAGATGAAATGAGACAAGCGCCCAAGGAAATGCATTACGAGCATGCCGAGGCGGAGCCGATAGCGGCACCAGTCGAGGATGCGCCGCTGCTGATGGAGCCGGAAAAACCTGTCGATCAGCCGTTTGTTAGAAATGAGCGTAAAGTCGGTCGTAACGACCCTTGCCCATGTGGGTCAGGAAAAAAATATAAGCAATGCCATGGGCGTATTAGTTAGATGCTCACTCCGAGTGTTTCTAGTTGGTGAACGGCGAGTCAATGCATAATCGTGCATTGGGAACTGGTGCTACCTAGATGTCTTCGGCTTGTCGTCAATGGCATGGCACACTACCATTAAGTTAATCCGTTCATGGTGAGCTTGTTGAACCATGGACGGCTTAACTTAATTTTTCCGTTCATCCTTCGACAAGGCTGCCCTGAGGGCCGCTCAAGGGCTCAGGGCGAACGAAAAAAGTCCTTAACTTAATGGCAGTGATCCATGGCATGAATATTCGCTTGTCTGAATATTAAATAAAGTATTACTGAGCGCCCGCTTTTCAAGCGGATTAAGGTTTAATTTAATCGCCTTAAAGCACTTGTTTAATGAAAATAAACCGATATGATTGATATGTACGAACAATCCGAAGAGCCATCAAAAATGCCTAGCACTATTTTCAAAAAAAGTAAGCCGGACCCAACGATAACCAAACTTCCAAGTTTGTCGTTGGATAAGGATCATTTGATTACTGATTTCAAGCGTTATTACGCTTATCGCTTAGGGCGCGACGAAAACTGTCGGTCTCCGTATTATGCATACGAAGCCTTGTCTTTAGTCATCAGCGACAGGCTCATCGAACGTTGGAAAAATACTTACAACGCCTATAGGGATACCGATTGCAGAAAAGCTTATTACCTGTCGATGGAATTTTTGATGGGGCGAACCTTGAGCAATGCGATGCTCAATCTAGGCGTGACTGACGAAGCCACTCGCGCGATGTATGATCTCGGATTGGAAATTGAGGAATTGGTCGATAGCGAACCGGATGCAGGGCTCGGCAATGGCGGTTTGGGGCGATTGGCGGCATGTTTTATCGATAGTTGCGCCACCTTGCAACTTCCGGTCATCGGTTATGGGTTGCGCTACGAATACGGCATGTTTAGTCAAGTCGTGCAGAACGGCGAGCAAGTTGAAAGGCCCGATCATTGGTTGAGAAACGGGAATGTTTGGGAAATTGAAAGGCCGGAGTATGCGCATCGGATCAAATTCGGAGGGCGTACCGAATCGCATAGCGATGAAAACGGCAACAAAAGGGTTTGTTGGGTCGATACGCAAGATATTCTAGCGGTTCCCTACGATACACCGATTCCCGGGTACAACAACGGTACCGTCAATACGTTGAGGTTATGGAAATCGACCGCGACTGAGGAATTCAATCTGCAAGAATTCAATGCCGGTGATTATGCCGAGTCGGTAGCCGCTAAGAATACTGCGGAAAATATCACGATGGTGCTCTATCCGAACGATGCCAATGAGAACGGTAAAGCATTGCGCTTGAAGCAGCAATATTTGTTGGCTTCAGCCAGTTTGCAGGATGTTATCGCTAACTGGGTTGGGCGTCACGGCAACAACTTTACCGAATTTTCCGAGAAAAACTGTTTTCAATTGAACGATACGCATCCTAGTATAGCCGTGGCTGAATTGATGCGCTTATTGGTCGATATTCATGGGTTGTCTTGGAATGAGGCATGGAGCATTACGAATAAAACCATGGCATATACCAACCATACCTTGTTGCCGGAAGCGTTGGAGCGCTGGTCAGTGAGTTTGTTTGAGCAGCTTTTGCCGAGATTGTTGGAAATTATTTACGACATCAATGCGAAGTTCATGGCCGAAGTCTCGACACATTGGCCGGGCGATCTCGATAGAATGCGGCGCATGTCGATCATCGAGGAAGGCGCGGAGAAGCAAGTGCGCATGGCTTATTTGGCCATTGTCGGCAGTTATTCGGTTAATGGTGTCGCCGAATTGCATTCGAAGTTATTACAAGAAGGGTTATTCAAGGATTTTTACGAATTATGGCCGTCTAAGTTTAATAACAAGACGAATGGTGTGACTCCGCGCCGTTGGTTGGCCGGGTGTAATCCTGCTTTGGCGGAATTGATCACGGAAACTATAGGCGACGCTTGGATAACCGATTTGTCGGAGTTACAAAAACTAACGCCTTATGCCGAGGATGCCGCGTTTCGTGACAAGTGGTTGGCTATTCAACGCCAAAATAAGCAACGCTTAATCGACTATAAGAAGAGCGAGCTCGGCCTCGAGTTGTCTGCGGATGCCTTATTCGATGTGCAGGTCAAGCGGATTCATGAATATAAACGGCAGTTACTTAATGTTTTGCATGTCATACATTTGTACGACAAAATCAAGCGCGGCGATACGCAAGATTGGGTTAATCGTTGCGTTTTAATCGGAGGTAAAGCGGCGCCCGGTTATGTGATGGCTAAAAATATCATTAAATTCATCAATAATGTTTCCGACGTCATCAATTTCGATCCGGAGGTCGGCGATAAATTGAAATTGGTTTTTTTGCCGAATTATCGAGTTTCCGCGATGGAAATCATTTGTACCGGAGCCGATTTATCCGAACAAATTTCGACGGCCGGCAAGGAGGCTTCCGGTACAGGCAATATGAAATTCATGATGAACGGAGCGATTACGATCGGCACGTTGGATGGTGCTAATATTGAAATTCTCGAAGAAGTCGGTGAGGATAATTTCTTTTTATTCGGCTTAACAGAGGATCAAGTCGAGGCAATGAAAGGGCATTACGACCCTAACGCAATTATTGAGCAGGATAATGACCTAAAAAGGGTCGTGAATCTGATCGAGTGTGGGCATTTCAATTTGATGGAGCCCGGTATATTCGATGATCTCGTTAATTCTATTAAAACCCCTTACGATCCATGGATGACCGTTGCCGATTTTCGCAGTTATGTCGATGCGCAAAATCGTGCCGAGAAAGCCTTTCTCGATACTGAGCGATGGACCAAAATGAGTATTCTCAATTGTGCTTCGAGCGGAAAGTTTTCGACCGATCGGACCATAAGCGATTATAACCGGGATATTTGGAAGCTGACACCTGTTCGGATAGATGAGTTATGATTCTGTTTTTGGCCTGATAACCATTGAAACTTGTTTAGGCGTGGGATTTGCTTGTCGAGGAGTAATTATTCACACCCACCCACCTATCGTTCCCACGCAGAGCACTCGCCGTTATACACAAGTATAAATATACCTAATTGCACAAAACGTAGCGACCGAGCGCTAGGTCATCCGAAAAAGCTATTGGTGTTTGAGCGTTAGCGGCTTCGATAGTCGCGACGTAGGCGTCGCTCCCACAGCGCTTGTAACCCTTTGTGGGAGCGATCCCCTGATCGCGATTTCGAGGCCGAGAGTGTTAAGCGACAATAAATGGTATCGAGGCCTCATTGGCTAAGATTGCAAAAGGGTAATTCATGACTTATGTATAACGATGAGCGCAGAGCATGGGAACGAGAATTAAATTAACCATGATGTTGAACCATTGCCAATGACCTATCCAATTTAGGTGCCGGCTAAAGAGAAGTTGGGTTAATTGCCATTTTTGTTGCAAGGAAGTGTCGTTAATGTTTGATATCGTACTCTATGAACCTGAGATACCGGCGAATTCCGGTAATATTATTAGGTTGTGCGCCAATACCGGTGCGAGCTTGCATTTAATCGAGCCGTTGGGCTTTGATATGGATGACAAAAAACTGCGCAGGGCCGGTTTGGATTATCATGAATGGGCAAACGTTTGCGTTTACGGTTCGTTGGCCGATTTTGTCGAGCAACGAAAACCGCCAAGGCTGTTTGCATTATCAACCAAAGGGCAAAAAGTCTATAGTGAGGTGGGCTTTGAGCCGAGTGATGCGTTTTTGTTCGGACCGGAATCGCGTGGTCTGCCCGCTAAGGTTTTGACATCAATGGAGCGGGACAAATTACTGTATTTACCAATGCAGCCAGATAGCCGCAGCTTAAATTTATCCAATACCGTTTCGATTGTATTGTATGAAGCCTGGCGGCAACAGTCGTTTGTCGGTGCGTTAATCAAATAAGGATTTAGTCATAAAATAACTTCCCTATTTTTAAACTAAGGTAGGCAGGTTCGGTTACTCGATTGACAGATGTCGGTGGACGGAAAAATCACAGGCATCCTCGCCAAGCACACTCCGCACCTTTTTTCCTCAAATTCGGAATTGCTGGGTTAGCGGAAAGCGGGCAATTTACTCTTGTAAATGTGGATCAGAGAATCGACAATCTTTTCACCATTCACCATTCACCATTACAAAATCATAGACCGTAGACAGTGTACTTGTAAAAGTTTAGCTAGCTTTCGGCTTTTAATTCGCGGTCCAATAGGTTTTGCACGGCTGCCAACGGCGATAAGCTCTCATAGAGTACCTTGTAAGTTTGTTCGGTAATCGGCATGTCGATGCCGTGCATTTGTGCGAGTAAATAAGTTTCTTTTGCAGCCGATACGCCTTCGATCTCTTGGTCGATTTCTTCACGGGCTGCGGCGCGATCTTTGTTCTGTCCGAGCGCAAGTCCGAAGCGCCGGTTTCTTGATTGGTTGTCGGTACAAGTTAAAATCAGGTCGCCGAGTCCGGCAAGGCCCATGAACGTTTCTTGTCTGCCTCCGAGTTCTAAGCCAAGCCTGATGATTTCATGGAGCCCCCGTGTAATGAGTGCGGCGCGTGTGTTGGCGCCGAAATTCAGGCCGTCGGCAATGCCCGAGGCAATAGCTAAAACGTTTTTAACCGCGCCGCCGGTTTGTACGCCGATCATGTCGGTGCTGGTGTAAGTGCGGAATCGTGTGCTGTGGAAAATTCGGGTTAATTGTTCGGCGAAGCCGGCATGATTTGATGCAATTGTTATTGCCGTTGGTAAATCGGCCGCGACTTCGCGGGCAAAAGTCGGACCGGATAAAACCGCGGCCGGAGTCTCTTTGGCAAATATGCGTTCGACCGAGTAATGTAACAAATATCCGTCGTTTGGTGCGAACCCTTTAGTAGCCCAAGCGATTTGCACCTGTTGGCTGGCTAATCGTCGTAGTTTGATTAGCGTGTCCTTGAATGCATGACTAGGAACGGCAATCAGGATTAAGTCGCTGAATGCTGCGGCTTCGGCAAGTTCCGAGCTGGTTTCAAGGCTGTTGGGAAAAACAAAACCGGGCAAGTAACGCTGATTGGTTCTGTTCTGTTGTAGTGTTCGAATATGGGTTGGATCGTGTCCCCACAGCAGCGTACGATAGCCGTTTCGGGCTGCTTGTATCGCTAAAGCAGTGCCCCATGACCCGGCACCGAGTACGCTGATAGTTGAGGTCATGATTCTTTAGTTGACCTTATTTGAGCCGGGAGCTTGCTGTTTGGCTTGTTGTAAGTGCTGAGCGTAGAGCGCATCGAAGTTGACCGGGGCCAGCAGCAGTTGTGGAAAACCGCCTTTGGCAACTAGGTCCGAAACAGCTTCGCGTGCATAAGGGAATAATATATTAGGGCAGAAGCTGCCGACCATCGGGCCCATTTCTTCTTCGCTAAATCCCTTCAAGGCATAAATGCCGGCTTGGCAGACTTCAACCAAATAGGCGGTTGATTCGCCGCATTTGACTGTGACGGTTACGGTCAAGGAAACTTCATACATGTCGTTTTCCAAGGTTTGCACATTAGTGCCAAGATTGAAATCGACTTTCGGTTCCCATTTTTCGGTAAAAATCTTCGGAGAATTGGGTGTCTCGAAGGAAATGTCCTTGGTATAAATTTTTTGAATCGAGAAATGTTTTTCTGCGGGCTTGTTTTCTTCGGCCATGGGTTTTAAGTCCTGTTTATGAATAGAAATAGTTTAACTTTATGTCGTAAAAAGCGGGGAAAATCAGTTTTTGTTTTTACTGGCGATTTTAATAGGGAGTTTGTTTTCTTCCCAAGATTGCATGCCGCCGATGATGTTGTAAACATCTGAGAAGCCCGCCTTGGTTAAGGTTTTGCAAGCCGGTACGGAGCGTGTTCCCGTTTGACAGACCACAATAACGGGGTGGTCTTTGTGTTGAGCGAGTTCGCCAAGTTGGCTTTCCAGTTTGGCGAGCGGAACGTTGACGGCGTTTTCGATAGCGCCTTTAATGAATTCATGCGGTTCTCGAACATCAATGATGATCGCGTCGCTGGCATTCATTTTTACGACTGCCAATAAAGGGGAGAGTGCTTTAAATTTATTGAACAGGCTCTCAAATAAGTCTTGAATCAGCAGGAAGGTGACGACTGCTAGTGCCAGCGACAATAAATAATGATTTAAGATGAACTCTATTAAACGATCCATTGGGTGATTGGTAGGGTAATTAGAAATTAAGGTGAAGGGAAAACAGTTGGTTTAGCAAGTGGTGCAAAAAACGTCACGCATCATTTTGATGAGTTTAAGCATGCGTTCGTCATCGATGTAATAAAAAACCCGGTTGGCTTCTTTTTTAGAGCCTAAAATGCCTTTTTCTCTTAGAATAGACAAATGCTGAGAGATGTTGCTTTGGCTGGTTCCGACTTGCTCGACGATATCCTGAACGTTAATCGATTCACTGCCTAGTACGCAGAGTATTTTTAATCGAAGGGGGTGGGACATGGCTTTCAAGCAGCGAGCAGCCCGGTCAATTTCCGCGTCGTTATTGATTAGATGATCTTCGTCATGATCCATGGAGTATCGATTCTTAAAAACCAAGCAGTGTGGGCTCAGGGGTGTTGAGAATTAGACTTCGATCGGTTGCCGTAAAAACTGCAAATATGACCGCGAAGTATATTTATACACAACATTTGCTAACGTGTATTACTATAATTATAGTGACAAACCGGACCTGACTATTAACAGTGAATTTCAAATAGCCAGTAAATCTAACAAAATGAGCGGCGCTTTTCAATCATTTTGACTGATTACGACAAATACGCCATTAGAAACGGGCGTGAAGTGATGCCTTTCGCAATTCAAATTTCGGCAGTGCCTTAGGAGTGTCCGAGCACCTCGATGCCGAATTTTGATCTACGATGATGGGTATAGTTACGAAACCGACGCTATAATGCGTTTCGTATTGAGAGCGTGCAAACAGGCTTTAAGCTAATCTATTCCCTCTATTCAAAAATTAGCTAAGGAATATGCACAAAATAACTTTATACAATTAATAGGCTTTGCGGCGGTTCGGTCGCTCGCTTGACAGGACACCGTGAACCCAGCACCTAAATTATTCAAGCAATTATCCATAGCCAATGGGTTGTGGAGTTTAGGTGCTGGGAGAATACGTCCATGTAGGCTTGACGGTGGCTATCCTTGCCGCCGACATCTGTCAATTGAGTCACCAAAACCCTTTTCAACAGTTGTCGAAGGTATTTTATGCTCGTTCCTTAACGAGTATTGGCATACAGCAGCCGTTTGAAATGACGAGCAGATCCTCATTTGCAGAGGCTTGAAGGGCTTTATGAATAAAATTTTCGTCGGCTTCGCTTGGTTGGCGCTGAGTGGTTTATCTGTTCAGGTTGCAGCGGAAGAAAAAAATCGGGACTTGGTTAAAATTCAAGCCGAAATCGATGCAGTCAATCGGAATATAAAGCGGATTGAAAAAGAGCAAGGCGCATTATTAACGCAGTTGGCTGAAATTGAAAAATATTATGGCAAGACCGTCGCAACCTTAAAACAATTGCAAGGGCAAATCGATAGCAAGCAACGAAAGATTCAGGATTTGCGCAACAAAACGCGATTATTGCAACTTGAAATAGCTGAACAGAATGAAGGGCTAAGTCATCAAGTTAAAGCCGCTTACGCGATGGGCCGTAAGGAAAAGTTGAAGCTGATGCTTAATCAAGAAGATCCGGCTCTATCCAGCCGTATTATGGTTTATTATGCCTATCTAAATAAAGCGAGGCTGGAGAAACTGGCCGAAATTAGCCAAACGGTCATAGAACTCACCGAGCTGGAACGGGAAAACTTCAAGGAAAGTGAATTACTCGAGCAGACTTTGCAGTTAAAAAAAACCGAGCAACAGGCATTGGACCGAAGCCGGTTGCAAAGGAAAGAATTACTGGTCCGTCTGGAAAAAGATTATTCCTCCAGCAAGCTTCGATTGAGTCAATTGCGGGAAGGCGAGGCTCGATTACAAAAATTGGTTAATGGCTTACAACAAGCGGCGATTAAACAGCCGTTTGAACCGGAACCGGGAAAACAGGTCATAAAGCAGCAAGAGACAGTCGATTGGCCTGTTAAGCCTTTCGCATCCGCGCAAGGAGACTTGCCTTGGCCTGTTAAAGGTCAATTAGTAAAAAAATTCGGTAGCCCTAGGTTGGGAAGTCGTTGGGACGGCGTTTTGATCGGTGCGGGCGAAGGTACGGAAATAAGAGCGGTTTCTGCGGGCAAGGTAGTATTCGCCGATTGGCTAAGAGGTTATGGTTTGTTGACGATCATCGATCACGGCAATGGTTATATGACGCTCTATGCGTTCAATCAAAGCCTTTATAAATCGGTCGGTGACCGAGTCGCTCCAGGCGATGTGATTGCCTCGGTCGGTAAAAGCGGCGGTAGAAGCAAGGCGGGTCTGTATTTTGGAATACGCAAGAATGGCAAGCCCGTCGATCCGGTTCGGTGGTGCCGCAAAACAGATTAGGATCGCACAGGATAAATGTATTATTTAAATCGGAAATCAGAAGTGTGGAGTTTTTAGGGCTATGCAGAAAAAAAGTTTATGGGGTTTGGTTCTGGGAATGTTCCTGGGCATTTTTATCAGCGTTGGCGGTAATGTCCTGGCTGAGCGAAGCAGTCGACCATCGGAAACCGAAGTGCTGCCTTTCGAGGATCTTCGGACCTTTACCGAAATCTTCGGTCGTATCAAGCGCGATTATGTCGAGCCGGTAACCGACAAACAGTTGCTCGAACATGCAATACGCGGCATGTTGATCGGACTCGATCCGCATTCGGATTACCTGACCGGGGATCAGTACAAGGAGCTTCAGGAAGGGACAACGGGACAATTTGGCGGCTTAGGTATTGAAGTCACGATGGAAAACGGCTTTGTCAAAGTTGTGTCGCCGATCGACGATACCCCCGCGCAACGGGCTGGCGTGAAAGCAGGCGATTTAGTCGTCCGCTTGGACGATCAGCCAGTTAAAGGCATGACGCTAGGCGATGCGGTCAAGCTGATGCGTGGCGACCCCGGTAGCGCCATCGTTTTGACCATTATGCGGGAAGGCGAAGAAGCGCCTTTGAAAATTGAAATTACCCGGGATATCATCAAGGTCAAAAGTGTTAGAAGCCGGCTTCTCGAAAAAGATTATGGTTATTTGAGAATCAGCAGCTTCCAATCTAAAACCGGTGAGGGTTTGCGCAAGGCCATGGCGGAATTGGAAAAAGAAAACGATGGTCAGCTAAGGGGGTTAGTGCTGGATTTACGCAACAACCCCGGAGGGGTCTTGAATGCTGCTGTTGACGTCAGCGATGCTTTTCTCGATAAGGGCTTGATTGTTTATACCGAGGGACGTATTGAGAATTCCGAAATGCGTTTTAATGCCTCTCCGGACGATGTCCTCAATGGCGCGCCTATAGTCGTGTTGATCAATGCCGGATCCGCTTCGGCATCTGAAATCGTAGCCGGTGCATTGCAGGATCATCGCCGGGCAGTGATCATGGGCGAGAAATCGTTTGGCAAAGGTTCGGTACAAACTGTTCTGCCGACCAGTGGCGGCGCGGCGGTTAAGTTGACTACGGCGCGTTATTTCACGCCTTCGGGTCGTTCTATTCAAGCTGAAGGCATCGAGCCGGATATTCAATTGGATCGTTATAAGTTGGAATCGGTCGACGGACCTGACTTTAAGCCGGTCAAGGAAGCCGATTTGTCGCGCCATTTAACTAACGGCAACAAATCTAAAAAGAAGCAGGAAGCGAAGGATGCTGAGCAAGATCAAGAGAAAAGCAAATTGGAAATTAACGATTATCCGCTTCATGAAGCCTTTATGCTGTTGAAAGGAATCGCAATTTTACGAAATTAACGTTTCGATCGGCGCATGAGACCCCGGCATTTCATCGGTTTATTAATCTTTGGGATGTCGGGGTTTTTTATTGTCTTGCGTCCGGCCTTAGCGGAGTTAAACGAACATTCGCGCATTGCTATTATTATCGACGACATGGGCAATAGCCTCGAAATCGGTGCAGCCGCAATCGGGTTGCCCGGCAATATCACTTATTCGTTTTTGCCGTTTGCATTGCATTCCAGGCGTTTGGCATTACTGGCATCGCGTTACGGAAAGGAAATTATGTTACATGCGCCGATGCAGGCACTAAGCGACAAGCCCATGGGGGCAGGCGGGCTAACCGTATCGTTGGATCGCAATGAGGTTGTGCGTCGGTTTTCGGCACAATTGGCGGCTGTTCCGGGTATTTCGGGTGTCAATAATCACATGGGCAGCGCCTTGACGCGTGATCCGGTAACAATGAGCTGGTTAATGGCGGCCTTAGCGAGGAGGCCCGATGCTTTGTATTTTGTCGACAGTGTGACGACCGATCATTCGGTAGCCAAAAAAGTGGCGGATGCTCATCGAGTCCCTGCTTTGAGTCGGGATGTTTTTTTGGATCATGCGAATTCGGAAGCTAAGATCCGCGAACAATTCGAGTTGCTTATTTCGATCGCTAAACGGCGCGGTTATGCCGTGGCGATTGGGCATCCGAGAGTGAATACATTAAAGATTTTACGAGAAAAATTGTCGGACTTGGATCGAATCGGAGTCGAATTAGTGCCGGTTTCGGCATTATTGCCGCAATACCCCATTCCTCGGACATTTCCGGTTAAACAGCGCCAATTGCCTGTTCAAATAGCCGAGCAAAAAGCGATGGAACCCTTGAAAACAAGAAAATATGGAGCGATACGGATTAGGCCAATATCTTCAAAGCCGAATTTTCAAACGGCAAGTGACAAATTGCTGATCCGAGAGTTTGATTTATTCTGATGATTAAGGGTTGTGCAATAAATAATTTTCTGACGCTATGATCTTTGTCGAGGCTTTTCGTCAAGTTTGGCATTGCTCGGTGTAGCATAACGAGGCTCCTGGATTGTGCTTTAAGCTTAATCAAACTGACTGAATTTACTAAATAATCGGATACCATATTGATATAATTCTTATTTTAATTCATTTGTTCTAGGCACAGATCATCTCTACTTAATAAGTTCAATACCGAAATGCGATATGTGAAAATTATCTTTGGTAATCAAAATAAGGCATTTGGCACAAAATTGGGGCATATAACATGGAGCTAAAGCGGCGATATTAGATAGCATAAAGCCAAAAGGCTCTGTTGTTGCTAAGGAATATGCACAAAATATCTTCACCAAGAATTACGCTTTGAGGCACTCGCTTGATAAAACGCCGTGAACCCGGCACTTAAATTATCCACGATAGTTAACCGTAGCCAATGGGCTATGGAATTTAGGTGCTGGGGGTTGAATCCGACCATGCTTAACGGCAGAATCTAATTGCCATGGGTGGCGTGTTTTACGGTGCTAGGGTGTCTCAGCAATTGCCGAGGAGCAAAAATCTGCCCTGTTGCCGACACCTGTCAATCGAGTCATCGCCCCCCCCCTTCCAACATTTGTCGGCGTTATTTCATGCTGACTCCTAACTTCCTTGAAGATGTCATCAACTGGTAAAAAAATACTGGCATTATCTTTGCTTTCTCTACTGAATAATAACCGGTGTCGTCGATTGCTATCTGTGATTTGTGGAGAATCGGTTTAAAGTCTAATGAAGAGGTTAGGGGAGTGATAAAGATGAGACTTGGGCATTCATGAGGCAAATGAAACTGGGCGTTTTTTTACCGACGAGCAATAGTCGTTTGTCGAATAGGCGACGACAACAAGGGCGGGGCGTCTCCGGTTGGGATCTTTCAGATTGTCAGCGTGTTGCGGTAAAGGCCGAGCAGGCTAAATTTGATGCGGTCTTTATGAGTTCCGATGCGTCATTGTTCTGTCATTCTCAGGATGATGAATCGGTAAAGTTATTGATTTCGTTGGCGCGTGTTACCGATCGGATCGGTTTGGTGGCGCCGGCATGTTGCGACTACTCTGATCCATATGGTCTGGCAGGTTCGTTTTCCGCCCTTGCTCATATCAGTCGAGGGCGGGCCGGTTGGAATCCCGGAACGGAAAATAATAATGAACGAAATATTCTTACTGAGCGAACTCGCGATTATATTGATTTAGTGACTTCTTTATGGGCAATGTGGGAAGTTGAAGATGGAGGCAATGACTTATCCGGGTCTGTCGATAAAAACGACAAGTTGGATGTGCCAGCTATGAATCGAACCGCTTATGATCACCCGGTAATGGTTCAAAATATCTTATCCGATAAGGATATTGAATTGGCGGCACGGAGTGCTGAAGTGGTTTTGGTTCGACAGAAGAATGAACAACAGGCAAGGTTGTTTTATTCCGAGCTAAAAGAAAAAGCGATCTGTTTCGGTAAGTGTCCTTCGCAGCTAAAAATTGTGTCGATTGTGGTGCCTGTCGTTGCCGAGACAGCCGAGGCGGCTCATGAAAAATATCATTTACTCAAGGAGTCGCTAAACTCTGCGAAAAGATTAGGGTCGTTTGATTCCGATCTCGACAATGAAAGTACTACAGAGTCTAGTCTGCAACAAGCATTACCGGAATGGTTCGATCATAACAGTTTCCGGAATGCCTCGGTAGAATCGATAAGCGGGCTGATGGACGTCGAGTCTGTGTCATTGCGAAGGCTTAATGACAGCGGACATCGAGTCGTTATAGGTACACCAAAACAAGTTGCCGATCAGCTGGAGGAGTGGTTTATAGGCGAAGCCGCTGACGGATTTGCTATCATACCGCCATATTTCCCCGGGGGATTTGACGCTTTTGTGGAGCTAGTCGTTCCGGAATTGAAATTTAGAAACTTATTCCGTGCTGAATACGAGGGAGTGACGCTACGCGATCATTTAGGTCTGATGCGACCGGTCAATGATTTAGCGAAACGGATGATTCAATTTTCGTTATCTTACTCCTTTTTATACTGAAAAATTGTTCGGCTTTGTTGATGGCAGCAATTCCCAATTTGAGAATAAAAAAGGGTGCGGAGTGTGCTTGGCGAGGATGTCGGCGGCAGGGGCTGATTTTTGCTCCTAGGCAATTGCTCCTGCATTGCCCTAATACACGCCCATCCCAGGCGTAATGCAAAATCTGCATTCACGTCATCCTTGGCGTTTAGCCGCCGCCAAGTCCCCATGGATGGGTTTACGGCGTTCCTCGACAGGCATACCTCGCACCCTGAACACGGAGAAATTTCTCAAACTGAGAATTGCTGTTGTTGATGGTGCCGTGCATGTCACTCGAGGTCGCCGATCGCCTTGTGCTGAAATTTGACTAGCAAAGGATATAACTTTCGAAAAGGGGTTTAATAACCGAGGTATAGAATGAATTTTTTTTCTAAAAAGTCCGTTTGGACCGTGTGGTCGTTATGTTTGTCGTTGATATTATTTCCGCTGTGTGCCCAAGCGCATACCGAGGACATCGACAGCAGCGGCTGGATTAGCGGTTTCAGTCATCCGCTCGAAGGTTGGGATCATCTATTCACGATGCTGGCTGTCGGTATTTGGGCCGCGCAGCTCAAAAGTAACTCTGTATGGCAATTACCGTTGGCCTTTGTCGGCGTAATGAGTCTTGGCGGATTATTCGGCGTGACTGGTTTTAACGTACCGGGCGTCGAGCCGATGATTCTTTTGTCGGTCGCGGTGTTCGGGGTGTTGGTCTTGCGCAGAATTCGCGTGCCGGCGTTTGCGAGTCTTTCGGTCGTGATGTTTTTTGCTTTTTTTCACGGCTACGCTCACGGACAGGAAATGCCAGCTTCGGCCGGTTTGTTGTCGTTTGCTTTTGGGTTCGTAACCGCGACACTGTTATTGCACGGTACCGGCATCATAATAGTGCGCTTGGCAGTTTTGGCGTTCGCATCTTTGTTTGGAACTTCGGTTCATGCTCAGATGATTTCGGATGATGATGGGAGCGTTTCGGATATCGAATCCGAAACGATACATTTGGAGTTGCTTCCCAAGATGGTTGTGACCGAGCGCGGCGATTCTTTGGTCGGCATCGCCGATAGTGCTTCTCAAGGTAATATTGGCCAGGAACAATTGCAGTACCGGCCTATCATTCGGCCCGGAGAGATACTTGAAACGGTGCCCGGCTTGATCGCATCGCAGCACAGCGGCGAGGGTAAATCGAATCAATTTTTTTTAAGAGGCTTCAATCTCGATCACGGTACCGATTTTTTAACCAAGATCGACGGCGTGCCGGTGAATTTGGTCTCGCATGCACATGGTCAAGGTTGGACCGATACTAATTTTTTGATTCCCGAATTGATTAGCACGATCCGTTATCAAAAAGGCAATTACTATGCCGAAAACGGCGATTTTTCCAGTGCCGGCGCCGCCGATATTCGCTACGCCAATGCCTTGCCCGGACATATCGCTCGATTTACCGGCGGTATTTTCGATTATTACCGGGGACTGTCGGCAGGTTCGCACAAGCTAGGTAACGGCAATTTGCTTTACGGGGGTGAAATCGTTCATAACGGAGGGCCCTGGACGGTCAGCAACGATTATCTGAAATTCAACGGCGTGCTTCGCTACAGCGAGGAGTACGAAAGCTCGGGCTGGAGCGTCACCGCGATGGCCTATAAAGCCGACTGGGATGCGACCGATCAAATTCCCCGGCGTGCCGTCGACTCCGGAACGATCGGGCGCTTCGGCACACTCGATTCAACCGACGGCGGGAGCAGCCGGCGTTACAGTTTAACCGGCGAGTGGCATCGTCAAGACAGCGCGTCGGCATCCGAGCTTACGGTCTACGGGATTTACCACGAACTCGATCTGTATTCGAATTTTACCTATTTTCTTGAAAATCCGGGCCGGGGCGACCAATTCGCTCAGCCCGATCGGCGCTGGACATCCGGTCTGAACGCAAGCCACACCTTTTTTCATAAAATCGGGTCGTTCGACTCAGACAGCACCATCGGTTTGCAGGTGAGGAACGATTCAATTCGTAACGGTTTGCTATTGACCGAGGCGCGGCAGCGTTGGGATACCGTTCGTAGCGACGACGTGCGCGTGACCAACGTTAGCCCGTATTTCGAAAATAAGATCCGTTGGACGTCCTGGCTTAGAACGCAATTGGGCGTTCGTTTCGACGGCTTTCAATTCGACGTTTCCGACAGCAACCGGGCCGAAAACAAAGGCACGCGTACCGATGGAATCATCAGCCCGAAAGCCGGTATCGTGTTCGGGCCATGGGCCGATACCGAGTTTTATTTGAACGGCGGGCTCGGTTTTCACAGTAACGATGCGCGCGGCGTCAATCAGCGCGTCGATCCTGCGAGTGGGGATACGATAGATGGAGACGGTAATCCGGTTAACCGCGCCGTGCCGTTGGTTCGTACTTACGGGGCCGAAGCTGGTTTGCGCACGACCTGGCTTGAAGGGCTGCAGAGCACGTTATCGGTTTGGTGGCTGGATATCGATTCCGAATTGTTATTCGTCGGCGATGCGGGAACGACTGAAGCCAGCCGTCCTAGCCGTCGTTTCGGCGTCGAATGGGCAAATTATTATTCGCCGACCGATTGGCTGACCTTCGATGCCGATTTCAGCTTTTCGAAAGCGCGTTTTCGCGGTAACGATTCGGCCGGTAATCGTATTCCTGGTGCGATTGAAAGCGTGATTGCAACCGGTGCCACGGTTCACGATATTTTCGGAGGTTTCTTCGGCGGCCCAAGGTTGCGTTATTTCGGACCGAGACCGTTGATCGAAGACAACAGCGTCCGTTCAGGTTCGACGGTTTTGCTATCGGCGATGCTCGGTTACCGTTTCGACAAGACCTGGACCGTGCAGGCCGAAGTGTTCAATATTCTAGACCGCAAAGACAGCGCAATCGACTACTACTATGAATCACAACTGCGAGGCGAGGCAGACCCTGTAGAAGACATCCATTTTCATCCCGTCGAACCGGTCAGTTTCAGAATGAGCGTAACCGCGAATTTTTAATTTGGATTCGAAAGCGCTAAAAAAGAGAAAATCGGCTACTTAAAAACGGATTGATTTCGATCCTTATCGTGGCGTGTCCTCAACTGTGCGTATTAAACGAGCACAGTGGCTAAGAATTTGATCGTAAATAACGCCCCATTCTATGGAGGGTTCGGTTGCTCGATTGGCAATTGCTGAGAAGCAGAATCCGCCCCACTACCGACATCTTCACGAAGTACGCTCCACACCCAGTTGATTTCCAAATTGGGAATTGCTGCAATTGTAAATCACGGCGAAATGGCCTGTGCATTTATACCCATCTTCATGAAAAATAATTTCGGCTGAACCGAAACAGATATCCTGTAAAATGTCAGTGATTAACAAGACGGTTTCGTTGTGGGATATATACTGTCTGGTCAATTTTTAGCGCCGAGTGAATCTGCCTAACGTCCAGGCACTTCCATACGGCAATGCCTAAATTTGAAACGCGAAAGGTATATATGATGAAATCGGCACAATGATTTAATTTTCATATCAATTGGGTGAGGTAAGTTGATGGTACGGGTAGGTATTGTAGGAGGCACCGGTTATACGGGTGTGGAGTTGCTGCGGCTCTTGGCTTTGCATAAGAAAGTCGAGGTCTCGGTCGTGACATCGAGAAATGATGCGGGCAAAAGAGTCGATGAGGTATATCCGAGCTTGCGCGGCTTTATCGATACGGTTTTTACTGCCCCGGAAGTTGATAGTTTATCTGATTGCGATGCGGTATTTTTTGCGACGCCGAACGGCACAGCCATGTTGATGGCTGAACAATTGGTGACGCGAGGTGTCAAAGTCATCGATCTGTCGGCCGATTTTCGTCTGAAAGATCCGAAACAATGGGAAGAATGGTACGGTATGGAGCATGCCTGTCCTGATTTGATCGAACAAGCCGTTTACGGTTTGCCGGAGTTTAACCGCGAAGCGATCAAAAATGCTAATTTGATTGCATGCCCCGGTTGTTATCCGACTGCAGTGCAATTAGGTTTTTTGCCGTTGATTGAGAAAGGCTTGATAGAGGTTGATCGTTTGGTTGCCGATGTGAAGTCCGGGGTTAGCGGTGCAGGGCGAAAAGCGCAATTAACGACCTTGATGGGAGAGACGGGCGAGAGTTTTAAAGCATATGCAGCAAGTGGCCATCGTCATTTACCCGAGGTAATTCAAGGTTTGGAGATGATCGCTAAAAGGTCTGTAGGTTTGACCTTTGTTCCTCATCTAATACCGATGATACGAGGTATTCATGCCACCTTGTATGCGCCCTTGCTAAAAGAAGGAGGAGAAGCCGTTCAAGCAGTTTATGAGCAAAGCTATATCAACGAGCCGTTTGTCGATGTGTTGCCTTATGGATCGCACCCGGATACTCGCAATGTTCGGGGCGGCAATCTTTGTCAAATCTCGGTTCATCAGCCCCAAGGAGGGCGAATGTTGGTGGTATTGTCGGTGATTGATAATCTAGTTAAAGGAGCCTCCGGTCAGGCGTTGCAAAACATGAATTTAATGTTCGGTTTTGATGAGTCTGAAGGGCTAAAGATTCCAGCGCTTTATCCTTAAATCTTGACTAAAACACTAGGGATTGTCATACTTTGATAACATTTTAATTTCGATAGTAGAAACTTTATGGCTGAACCAATTATTTTTACTGATAGCGCCGCTGCGAAAGTTGGCGATTTAATTGCCGATGAAGGCAACGATAACCTCAAGTTGAGAGTTTATGTGTCGGGAGGAGGCTGTTCGGGCTTTCAGTACGGCTTTACGTTCGACGAGGAAGTGAATGAAGATGATACGCAAGTCGAAAACGGCGGCGTGACGGTTTTGATCGATTCGATGAGTATTCAATACTTAACGGGTGCCGAAATCGATTACAAGGAAGACCTTTCCGGTGCTCAGTTTGTGATACGCAATCCTAACGCAACGACGACTTGCGGTTGCGGATCATCGTTTTCCGCTTAATGCGGCGTGCCCTGGATAGATTCCACCCAGAATTACCGGCTGTTTTGCGCCGGTAACCGACATAAGGTTGCCGGGCAGGCTATTCATGGTCTGTCTGGCTAACCAAGCAAAAGCGATTGCCTCTACATGATCGGGATGTAAATGATGATCTTCGGTCGATAATACGGGGCAATTCAAAGCGTCTTGCAGTTTTTCCAACAAATAGCTATTACGCGCGCCGCCGCCACAAACTAATACCTTGTCGGTACTAGGAGCATAATCGCGGATAGCGTCGCAAATGGTTTCTGCTGTTAATAGGCATAAGCATGCCTGGACATCTTCCGGTTTTTGTTCCGATAACTCGTGTAGGTGTCTAGTTAGCCAGCCCAGTGAAAAATATTCTTTTCCGGTGCTTTTAGGTGCAGTGCTCTTAAAATAAGTGTCGGCTTTTAGTATCGATAGCAGATGCTTATTGACTTGACCTGTTCTGGCCCAGTCTCCGTTATAGTCGAAATGACTTCCTTGATGTTTTTTTATCCAGGTATCCATTAATGTATTACCGGGTCCGGTATCGAAACCTATGACCGGTTTCGATGAGTCTTTGGGTAAAATCGTTATATTGGCAATGCCGCCGATATTGGCGATTACTCGGTTTTCCTTTGGGCAGCCGAATAAAGTTTGGTGGAAAGCCGGAACGAGTGGCGCGCCTTGTCCTCCGGCAGCTATATCGCGACGGCGAAAATCGGCTACGGTAGTAATCCCTGTGAGTTGTGCGATGATGTTGGGATCGCCGATTTGTAAACAAAAAGGGGTGGGTAGCTCTGGTGCATGGAAAAGGGTGTGACCGTGACTGCCGATTGCAGTAATATCCGAAGCAGAGAAGCCGGCCTTAGCGATTAGGCTCTGTGCACTTTGTGCGAATAAACTGCCCAGTTGTGTATCAAGCTTGCCGATATTTTTTAGCAGAACAGGATGATCGGAAGAAGTAATTTTAGTCAGCTCGCTTCTGATCCGGTCAGGAAAAGGGTGATATTCGAAGTCGATGAACTCAGGATGGCCGCTACTAAAATCGACAAGACCAGCATCGATACCGTCGATGCTGGTCCCGGACATTAAACCAATATAGAGTTCGGTCATTGAAGTTGTGATGCCCGTTACTTTTGGGCAAGTAAGCTGTCTCTTGCTTGGTTCAGTTGTGCTATAAGGGGATTCGTATCGACTTTGAATTTTCCCTGCAAAGAAGGGTTGATCGGCATCGAATTAGGTAAAGCAACCGATAAAGGATCTCGATGCACACCGTTTACTCTGAATTCGTAGTGCAAATGAGGGCCACTAGCCAAGCCGGATTGACCGACATAGCCGATAATATCGCCTTGCTTAACAGTGCCGCCTTGCTTAAAGCGATTATTGAACGCCGAGAGATGGGCATAGAGGGTGCTATAACGTTTGTCGTCATGTTGAACAATGATGACGCGTCCATAGCCGTTTTGCCTGCCTAAAAATTGAATTTTTCCATCACCGGTCACTTTTACCGGAGTTCCGGTCTTAGCTGCATAATCAACACCTTTATGGGCGCGGATTCTATTTAAGATGGGGTGTTTGCGCTTTAAATTAAAAGGCGAGCTGATACGGATGAAGTCGACCGGTGTCCTTATAAAGGCTTTACGTAAGCCTTCGCCATTAGGTCGGTAATAATGCGCGGATCCGGAATTGTCTTGAAAACGGACGGCCCGATAAACTTTGCCATGATTATTGAATTCGGCGGCAAGAATATTGCCGGAACCGACTTCTTCGCCTTCCGCAATATGTTTTTCATATACGACCGAAAAGGTATCGTTTTTTTTGATGTCTAATGCAAAGTCGATATCGAAAGCAAAGATATTGGCGAGTTGTAGTATCAATTTGTCGCTCAGCCCTGCTCGCTTTCCATCGTAGAACAAAGAGTTGTGAATAGTGCCGACGGTGCTGACAGTTGTTGTTTCGATGGCTTTACTCGAAATCTCGACATTGAATGTGTCGTTTTCGCGTACAGCTTTGACGGTTTCAATTGGGCTTTTCTGGTACGAAATTTCGGTCAGTTCACCGCTCTGTGTCGTTTTGACTTGAAGTGTTTTGCCGGACGAAATCATTGCAAACTCACGGCCTGCTTCGTTGGCATGAATGATCTGATGTAGATCGGATTTATTTAGGTGAAGTTTGGAAAAGATCGTCGAAAGATTTTCGCCTCTCTCGATGATATGTTCGATTGACCTGAAATCCGATGATTTGCCGAGATCGTCGAATTTAAACGCGAACTGATCGTTAAACGGATTATTCGATCCGATTAAAAAAGCATTATTGGTAAAGACGTTGATGTCGGCCGATCTGACTTTACTTTCAGGAGTGATAAGTGCATAACTAGCACTTGCAACGACAGCGGAGCTGATTCCTAAAAACAGGGATTTATAAATTCTATTTTTCACGGGTCTTTATGCGATAGTGGAAGTGTTCAGTAAAGTTGGGATGAGAAGTAGTTTATCTGTAATTATAGCTGATATACTGTGAATATTTTGCCACGTCAATGCAACAGTATTACAGTTAGATTAATGTTTTCTTAAAAGGAGGCTAAATTGCAAGATCAATTGAAGTATCTTTCCAGAGGAGCCGAGGAGATTCTGGTTGAGTCTGAGTTGAAGAAAAAACTGGCGGAAGGGCGTCCGCTCAGAATCAAAGCGGGTTTTGATCCAACTGCTCCCGATTTGCATCTTGGACATACCGTGCTGATCAATAAATTAAGACAGTTTCAAGACTGCGGACATGAAGTCTTGTTCTTGATTGGCGATTTTACAGGCATGATTGGAGATCCGACTGGAAAGAACGTGACTCGCAAGCCTCTGACGCGTGATGAAGTCATTGAAAATGCCAAGACATACGAGGAGCAGGTTTTTAAGATACTTGATCCTTCCAAGACTTTGGTCTTATTCAATTCAAGCTGGATGAATGCAATGACCCCGGCTGAATTGATTCAATTGGCCGCAAAACATACCGTGGCAAGAATGCTCGAAAGAGATGATTTCAGTAAGCGCTATAAAGGCGGGCAACCGATTGCGATACATGAGTTTTTATATCCATTAATACAGGGATATGATTCGGTTGCGATGAAGGCCGATGTCGAATTGGGCGGCACCGATCAAAAATTCAATCTGTTGGTTGGAAGGCAGTTGCAGGAAATATATGAGCAAAAACCTCAGGTCGTCATGACTATGCCTATCTTGGAAGGCTTGGATGGTGTTCAAAAAATGTCCAAATCACTCAATAATTATATAGGTGTCGCGGATGCGCCGGATGAGATGTTTGGAAAAATTATGTCCATTTCCGATGAACTGATGTGGCGCTATTTCGAGTTATTGAGCTTCAGGCCAATCGAAGAAATCAATCGTTGGCGGTGGCAATGTCAGGAAGGCGCGAATCCGAAAGACTGTAAAGTTAGCTTGGCCCAAGAAATCATTGAAAGATTCCATAGTTCATCAGCGGCGCAAAAGGCCCTGGAAAATTTCGAAGCTAGATTTCAAAAAGGACAGATGCCGGAAGAAATGGATGAGTTAACTCTTGCTTCGATTGAGCAAGGATATCCGATTGCCAATCTATTAAAGGACGCGGGCTTGACTGGGAGTACATCGGAATCTTTGCGTATGATTAAGCAGGGTGCAGTTAAGATAGACGGTGAAAAGGTGTCGGATAATAAATTGCATGTAGCAAAAGGGTCTGAGCATGTTTATCAGGTGGGTAAAAGAAAGTTTGCGAGAGTCAAAATAGCTAGTTAAATAGAGAGTTAGAGTTTAGTGAAGGCAGGAGGGTATCTTTAATTTGTAAAAGAAGGAAAATAAATTCTTGACGAGTTGAGAAGGTGCTGTATAATGCTCGTCTTTCCCGCCGCGAAGCAGCGGAATGACGGGGAAAGAGATTGAAAATAAAGTTTGACATTGAGTTTAGCCTCTGTATAATAGGCGGGCTCAACGGGAGAGAAAGTTCTTCCAGCTCTTTAACAAGCAGATCAAAATAATTTGTGTGGGTGCTTGTGGCGAATAGCTTAGCGGTTAAAGCTATTCGACGCAAGAACAACACGTTAATTCAAGCAGTTTACGTTTAATTCTTAGTCGAGCCAAGATTGGTGACTGATCTTATTTAGTCACAAACCATATTAAACTGAAGAGTTTGATCATGGCTCAGATTGAACGCTGGCGGTATGCTTAACACATGCAAGTCGAACGGTAACGGTCCTTCGGGAGCCGACGAGTGGCGGACGGGTGAGTAACGCGTAGGAATCTGCCTGGTAGTGGGGGACAACTCGGAGAAATCCGAGCTAATACCGCATACGCCCTACGGGGGAAAGCGGGGGATCTTCGGACCTCGCGCTATCAGATGAGCCTGCGTTGGATTAGCTAGTTGGTAGGGTAAAGGCCTACCAAGGCGACGATCCATAGCTGGTCTGAGAGGACGATCAGCCACACTGGGACTGAGACACGGCCCAGACTCCTACGGGAGGCAGCAGTGGGGAATATTGGACAATGGGCGCAAGCCTGATCCAGCAATACCGCGTGTGTGAAGAAGGCCTGAGGGTTGTAAAGCACTTTCAATAGGGAGGAAAAAGCGTTGGTTAATAGCTGATGCCTTGACATTACCTATAGAAGAAGCACCGGCTAACTCCGTGCCAGCAGCCGCGGTAATACGGAGGGTGCGAGCGTTAATCGGAATTACTGGGCGTAAAGCGTGCGTAGGCGGCTGTTTAAGTCAGATGTGAAAGCCCCGGGCTTAACCTGGGAACGGCATTTGATACTGGGCAGCTAGAGTTTAGGAGAGGAGAGTGGAATTTCCGGTGTAGCGGTGAAATGCGTAGAGATCGGAAGGAACACCAGTGGCGAAGGCGGCTCTCTGGCCTAAAACTGACGCTGAGGTACGAAAGCGTGGGTAGCAAACAGGATTAGATACCCTGGTAGTCCACGCCGTAAACGATGTCAACTAGCCGTTGGGTCTTTATTAAGACTTAGTGGTGCAGCTAACGCATTAAGTTGACCGCCTGGGGAGTACGGCCGCAAGGTTAAAACTCAAATGAATTGACGGGGGCCCGCACAAGCGGTGGAGCATGTGGTTTAATTCGATGCAACGCGAAGAACCTTACCTACCCTTGACATCCAGAGAATCTGTGAGAGATCGTAGAGTGCCTTCGGGAACTCTGAGACAGGTGCTGCATGGCTGTCGTCAGCTCGTGTCGTGAGATGTTGGGTTAAGTCCCGTAACGAGCGCAACCCTTATCCTTAGTTGCCAGCACATCATGGTGGGAACTCTAGGGAGACTGCCGGTGATAAACCGGAGGAAGGTGGGGACGACGTCAAGTCATCATGGCCCTTATGGGTAGGGCTACACACGTGCTACAATGGCCGGTACAGAGGGCAGCGAACTTGCGAAAGTCAGCAAATCCCAGAAAGCCGGTCCTAGTCCGGATTGCAGTCTGCAACTCGACTGCATGAAGTCGGAATCGCTAGTAATCGCGAATCAGAATGTCGCGGTGAATACGTTCCCGGGCCTTGTACACACCGCCCGTCACACCATGGGAGTGGGTTGCAAAAGAAGTAGGTAGTTTAACCTTCGGGAGGGCGCTTACCACTTTGTGATTCATGACTGGGGTGAAGTCGTAACAAGGTAGCCCTAGGGGAACCTGGGGCTGGATCACCTCCTTACAAAGACAGCAAGCGTTCGTCATAAGTACCCACAACAAATTATTTTGATCGAAGACGTCACGAGCCTGGGCCTGTAGCTCAGTTGGTTAGAGCGCACCCCTGATAAGGGTGAGGTCGGAGGTTCAAATCCTCCCAGGCCCACCAACGCGGCGCAAGCCTAGAAGCGGAAGGACCACCCGTCAAGCTAGCAGTGTTTAGTTTGCACGAACCCCAAAGGGGCCATAGCTCAGCTGGGAGAGCGCCTGCCTTGCACGCAGGAGGTCGGGAGTTCGATCCTCCCTGGCTCCACCAATGCTATACAGTTTTAACGGCGAAGGCCTAGCAAGACTGTATAGCATTGGTGACGGAAACAACGTCAGTAATAGCTCTTTAACAACTTGGAAATCTGTACACTGTAACTTCAGCGTTTAAAGCAATTTAAACCGAGAAGGTACACGAAAAACAAATTCACCGACACAGCCGGTAAAGTCAAGCTTAACAACGTTAGCGCCGCAAGGCGAAGGCGGAAGGAAAGCGAAAACGAACCGGACGTGAAGTGAATGAGTTCTCAAGCAGAAAGCGAAAATGTCAGCTGACAGATAACGCCAGCGTTCTGAGCCGAATTTAGCATGCCGAAAGGTAGTGCGAGAGCGGTCAGACTGATTGGGGTTATATGGTCAAGTGAATAAGCGCATACGGTGGATGCCTAGGCGATAAGAGGCGAAGAAGGACGTAGTAGCATGCGATAAGCCGCGGGGAGTTTGCAAACTAACTTTGATCCGCGGATTTCCGAATGGGGCAACCCAATCAGGACAACCTGATTATCCTTAAGTGAATACATAGCTTAAGGAGGCGAACCCGGGGAACTGAAACATCTAAGTACCCGGAGGAAAAGAAATCAACCGAGATTCCCTTAGTAGCGGCGAGCGAACGGGGACCAGCCCTTAAGTCCAGCCCCAGTTAGTGGAATGCCCTGGAAAGAGCAGCCATAGACGGTGATAGCCCAGTACACGAAAACTGGAGCTGGATGAAAACGAGTAGGACGGGGCACGTGAAACCTTGTCTGAACATGGGGGGACCATCCTCCAAGGCTAAATACTCCTTATCGACCGATAGTGAACCAGTACCGTGAGGGAAAGGCGAAAAGAACCGAGGAGATCGGAGTGAAATAGAACCTGAAACCGTATGCGTACAAGCAGTAGGAGCCCCGCACCTAAATTGTTTTGGGCGGAGACTCTTCAGCGTTAAATTAAGCATCGATGAAAACTAAACAACAGTGCCTGAATAAAGAATTTAGGTGCGGGGCAAGCCCCGCTAAGATGAACAAAAAATAACGTACGAAGAGACTTGAGATCGACATGTATTACGTTTATGTAATTCAGGCGCAGACAGATAACGATAAGTTTTACCTGGGCAGTACGACCGAATTAAGGCGGCGTATGGAACAACACAACCAAGGTAAAAATGAGTCGACGAAGACACATCAGTGGAAACTGGTGTACTACGAGGCCTATGTAACGGAATCTGCAGCGCGCGAAAGAGAGCATAAACTCAAGCAAGACGGTCGAGCCAAACGGTTCTTAATGCAGCGCATTAAGACGAGTTTAAAAACAAATTAGGGGCTTGCCCCGCACCTAAATTCCCAATTAGATGCGAGGTAAGTAAACAAATCACAGTGCTCAATGAAGCATTGTAGATATCCGTGCCAGAATAATTTAGGTGCGGGGTGACTGCGTACCTTTTGTATAATGGGTCAGCGACTTAATCTCAGTGGCAAGCTTAACCGACTAGGGGAGGCGTAGCGAAAGCGAGTCTGAATAGGGCGTCATAGTCGCTGGGATTAGACCCGAAACCGGGCGATCTATCCATGACCAGGTTGAAGGTTGGGTAATACCAACTGGAGGACCGAACCGGGATCCGTTGAAAAGGATTCGGATGAGTTGTGGATCGGAGTGAAAGGCTAATCAAGCCCGGAGATAGCTGGTTCTCCTCGAAAGCTATTTAGGTAGCGCCTCGTGTATCACTGTTGGGGGTAGAGCACTGTTTCGGCTAGGGGGTCATCTCGACTTACCAACCCGATGCAAACTCCGAATACCAACAAGTGCGAGCACGGGAGACACACGGCGGGTGATAAGGTCCGTCGTGAAAAGGGAAACAGCCCAGACCGTCAGCTAAGGTCCCCAAATCTATGCTCAGTGGGAAACGATGTGAGAAGGCCCAGACAGCCAGGAGGTTGGCTTAGAAGCAGCCATCCTTTAAAGAAAGCGTAATAGCTCACTGGTCGAGTCGGCTTGCGCGGAAGATTCACCGGGGCTAAGCATAGTACCGAAGCTACGGATCTTACGTAAGTAAGGTGGTAGAGGAGCGTTCTGTACGCCTGCGAAGGTCGATTGAGAAGTCGGCTGGAGGTATCAGAAGTGCGAATGCTGACATGAGTAACGATAATGGGGGTGAAAAACCCCCACGCCGAAAACCCAAGGTTTCCTGCGCAACGCTAATCGACGCAGGGTTAGTCGGCACCTAAGGCGAGGCCGAAAGGCGTAGTCGATGGAAAACAGGTTAATATTCCTGTACCGGAGGTAACTGCGATGGGGTGACGGAGAAGGCTAGGTCAGCTGTCTGTTGGAATAGGCAGTTTAAGCGAGTAGGGAGTGGAATTAGGCAAATCCGGTTCCATAATTCTGAGACGTGACGACGAGTATCCCTTAGGGGAGACGAAGTGATTGATGCCCTGCTTCCAAGAAAAACCTCTAAGCTTCAGGTTACCTGCGGCCGTACCCTAAACCGACACAGGTGGGTGGGATGAGAATTCTAAGGCGCTTGAGAGAACTCGGGTGAAGGAACTAGGCAAAATGGTACCGTAACTTCGGGAGAAGGTACGCCCTTGTTAGGTGAAGTCCCTTGCGGATGGAGCTGAAGAGGGTAGCATTAAACTGGTGGCTGCGACTGTTTAGCAAAAACATAGCACTCTGCAAACTCGAAAGAGGACGTATAGGGTGTGACGCCTGCCCGGTGCCGGAAGGTTAATTGATGGGGTTATCTCACGAGAAGCTCTTGATCGAAGCCCCGGTAAACGGCGGCCGTAACTATAACGGTCCTAAGGTAGCGAAATTCCTTGTCGGGTAAGTTCCGACCTGCACGAATGGCGTAACGATGGCCACACTGTCTCCACCCGAGACTCAGTGAAATTGAAATCGCTGTGAAGATGCAGTGTACCCGCGGCTAGACGGAAAGACCCCGTGAACCTTTACTATAGCTTGACACTGGACTTTGAACCTATTTGTGTAGGATAGGTGGGAGGCTGTGAAGCACCAACGCCAGTTGGTGTGGAGCCGACCTTGAAATACCACCCTGGTATGTTTGAAGTTCTAACCTAGGTCCCTTATCGGGATTGGGGACAGTGTCTGGTGGGTAGTTTGACTGGGGCGGTCTCCTCCCAAAGAGTAACGGAGGAGCACGAAGGTGTGCTCAGCATGGTCGGAAATCATGCGATGAGTGTAAAGGCAAAAGCACGCTTGACTGCGAGACGGACAAGTCGAGCAGGTACGAAAGTAGGTCTTAGTGATCCGGTGGTTCTGAATGGAAGGGCCATCGCTCAACGGATAAAAGGTACTCCGGGGATAACAGGCTGATACCGCCCAAGAGTTCATATCGACGGCGGTGTTTGGCACCTCGATGTCGGCTCATCACATCCTAGGGCTGAAGCAGGTCCTAAGGGTATGGCTGTTCGCCATTTAAAGTGGTACGCGAGCTGGGTTCAGAACGTCGTGAGACAGTTCGGTCCCTATCTGCCGTGGGCGTTTGAGATTTGAGGGAAGCTGCTCCTAGTACGAGAGGACCGGAGTGGACGAACCTCTGGTGTTCCGGTTGTCATGCCAATGGCATTGCCGGGTAGCTATGTTCGGACGGGATAACCGCTGAAAGCATCTAAGCGGGAAGCCTCTCCCAAGATGAGATCTCACTGGGACCGTGAGTCCCCTGAAGGGCCCTGAGAGACGATCAGGTTGATAGGTCAGGTGTGGAAGTGCAGTAATGTATGAAGCTAACTGATACTAATTGCCCGTGAGGCTTGACCATATAACACCCAATCGGTTTGCACCGACGGTGTTAAGGCCGACAATCGCTAAAGCGAGAGAACGAAAAACGTGTACAGATTTCCAAAAAAACAGGTGAAAAAAGAAAGGTTCAAGGTGAAAGGCGCAAGGCCAAAAGCTAAGCGACAGAAACCAACAACCCGATAAAACTGAAAACACCTGAATTAAAGAGTTTTGAGTAGGCTCAACAGCAAAGCCGAATTAGGGTTAAAGAAAAAATCCTCTAACCTGGCCGCTGAAACCTTGAACCTGCTGTAACCAGTTTGCCTGGTGACCATAGCGAGCGTGTCCCACCCGATCCCATCCCGAACTCGGAAGTGAAACCGCTTAGCGCCGATGATAGTGTGGCACTTTGCCATGTGAAAGTAGGGAATTGCCAGGCGCTTATCCCAAAAGCCCGTGTTGATCACTCAACACGGGCTTTTTTTTGCTCTAAGGTTTTGCAAAAGGATGGCATCCATTAGGTACGCGTAGCGTACCCTACAATCTATTTTGAATAGTTAAGTGCTTCCGGGGCCGGAAGTAGTGAGTGGTCGTTGTTTCGTTCAGAAATAAATGAATGTATACCTGTACCTGAAGACCTCATAGACATCGCATGAAATTCAGCATCAAGGACCCCTTGGCGGAGCTTAATGCTTTGAATGTTAATTAAGTAACATTCAATTATATTTGCTTATAAAAAGTCATAAATTTGCTAAAGTTAGATCATTGTTATAAAGTTAAATCACAGAAGGAATGCTATGCAGCTCTTTAATTAAATTGCGCTAAGGTATGTCTGTTCTTTCGCGGATTCAACAATCAAAATCTAAAGTTAAAGGGGTGTGGTGTCATTAAGATGTAATATAAGTTTCTTTTAATTATGTCGGGTTAAAGTTGTAATTAACAAAGAAAATGTTCTTGAGTGTTTTTATTTTTGTGTTGATGACACAGACCTCTTTTAACCCGGTCGTAACAAATGTAGTGCCTGTGGCTTAAGATACTGA
Source organism: Methylotuvimicrobium sp. KM1 (assembly GCF_044788715.1). Taxonomy (NCBI): domain Bacteria; kingdom Pseudomonadati; phylum Pseudomonadota; class Gammaproteobacteria; order Methylococcales; family Methylococcaceae; genus Methylotuvimicrobium; species Methylotuvimicrobium sp. KM1. Next base: position 568,739 of record NZ_CP173170.1, read on the forward strand.
ATTATAATTTTTACCTAGCTAATGGAAATATGACTGGGTCGATAGGGGAATGCCGGAATATTTTTTCTACTTTTCAATATCTTATTCCCGTCGAATGTTAAAGCAGGGTAAAGTTATCGTTTGTATAAACCTAAAAAGAGAAGCTGGCATGTGTTGTAAACTGTTCGTGCTAAGCCGAGTCGAAGCATGAAGGATCTACAACACGTTCACCAGCTCGGAAAAGCCTCAAACTACCCATCACCCTTCGAGAAGTCTCTCCTGAGAGCAGTCAAAGGGTTCAGAGCGAACGGTAGTTTGAGGCACTCAAATGCTCTTTTTAAGATAAAGCATCATGACGGCCGTTCTGTTTTTGTTGTAATGAAGTTGAGTGCGAAAAATTTTCTGATTTCCAATCATTTATCCGCTGTTCAAGCAACTACTTGTGATGGACGGTCATATTTATAGCGTTAAAGTCTATACTTCATGCATCTTAATCGTCCTTTTCAGCTATCAATAATTAGTCTAGTGCCAGAAGTTCGTCTGTTGGCCGCTTGAAAAGTAAAGAGAATAGGCGGGGACCCTTGTTAGTGAATATCCGTTATCCCTTGCCGAATCGGAATGAGATTGGCGTTTGGTTCAGTTTATTTAATCAGAAAAATTGGGCTTTCTGACTGCGCGATTGAGGTTTATTTCGTAAGTTACCAATACTTTGGGCGGTTACTTGGTTGGAAGTTAAGAGATTTATTCACTATTATTCAACGATATTTCCCGTATTATAAAATTTTAAATGGACTAAAGAGTTAGAGGTGTTTTATGCAAATACTAAAAATAACGGCCCGATGGTTTTACGGTTGTTGTCTGTTAATGGCCGTATCCTTCGGTGCGATTGCTCAAGAGCGGGAGGCTTATTTAATACAGCCGGGTGATGTGTTGGAGATCATGGTTTGGAAAGAAGAAGGTTTAATGCGGGAGGTATTAGTTCGTCCCGACGGCGGAATTTCTTTTCCGTTAGCGGGAGACATTGTTGCGCAAGGTAAAAGCATCGAACAGATCGAGCAAGAATTGGAAGCCCGTTTAGATGCTTATATTTCCGAACCGGTCGTAATTGTGGCCGCCAAACAATTACTCGGTTATAAGATATACGTCGTTGGAAAAGTGAATCAACCCGGTGAATTCATCATCAACAGTCCGGTCGATGTCATGCAAGCGCTCAGTAAAGCGGGGGGCATGACGCCATTTGCTTCGGTAAATAGTATACAAATTTTAAGACGCGACCCGGACGGTAATCAACGCGCCATCAGATTCCACTACGGCGATGTCGAAGACGGCGACGATTTGGAACAAAACATCATTTTGCAAGCCGGCGACGTAGTAGTTGTACCTTAACGGAAACCATGCTTATGGAATACCCAGGAACTAAAGCAATCACGGATGATGTATTGAACATTCCTACGCACATTGATAGAGCCCTATTGTCTGCGGTTTTGTTGATTGCTTCGATGTACTCTACGATGTGCGATGCCCGGGAATGGTACGCTAAGCCGTCGGCCAGCTTGCGCGGTTTTTACGACGACAATTTATTGATGCGCAGGAGTGAGCAAGGCAAATTTGAGGTTTACGGCGGAACCTTTTCCGCCGGTTCGAAATTCGGTATGCGAAGCGAAACAGCCGATGTCGGTGTCACAGCTCAAGCCATCATCAATCGCTACGATGCGCCGACCAATATCGATAATGAAAACTATCATTTTAAACTTGAGAGTAGTTTTAACGTAACCGAACGTAATCAATTTACATTGAACGGCCGTTATTTTATCGACAACAATATTGGCACCCAGTTTGAAGAGACCGGATTGACTCAATTTTTGGTGGAGAGAACCACTTGGGCGGTTCAGCCGAATTGGACGTATCGCTTGTCGGAAACGGAGAGTTTAATTCTCGATTACAGTCACGAAGAAATCGACTACGAACAAAATAATACCAATTTTCTTAATAGCTATAATACCGATTCGGTTTCCTTGAATTACACCAATCAATGGACCGAGCGCTTACAGTGGTTTGCATTGGCGAGTTATTTGAGGTTTGAAACGCCTAGAAACAAGAGTGTAACTAGAAGTCAAATAGATGATCCTTTTTTTGAAGTTATAGATGATACTCTCCGACTTTTTTTAAATGAAGCTGGGGCGTTTGAAGTAGAAACAGAATCATTGAGCGATATGTATAGTATTCAAACCGGATTTAACTATGCACATTCCGAAACTTGGACGAGTAACTTCATGATCGGCGGACGCTGGACGGAATCCGAAAGCTTTCAATCCAGTCTCTTTAATTTCGATAATCCAGATTTGTCTCCAAGAGTTTTTTTTCCTCCGACATTGCAAAAGGATAGCGGCCTCGGCTATTTAATATCGGTCGGCACCAACAAACAATTCGAAAGAAGCTCGATCGGCGCCAGTTTTTTCCAGGACGTCAGACCGACTTCGCAAGGCCAGTTGATGCAATTTACTGGGATTACACTGACCGGAGATCATAAAATTACCGAACATTTGAAATTTGCGCTCAATGCGTCGGCGACGCAACAAACCACGGCCGGCGGTGATGAACAAAATACCCGATTCGATCGCGATTTTATTAGCGTGGAACCAAAATTGAGTTGGCGAATCGATAGACAAATGACCTTAGCCGGCGGTTACCGCTATCGCTGGCAAGAATTCTCGAGAGACATTCAAGCCCGCGAATCGAATTCCGTGTATTTACAATTGAATTACAACTGGGATCCGTTCACGACTTCACGTTATTAGGCGCTGATTTAGCGTTGAATGGCCGACGCATTTGGCAAAGTTAAGCAATAGTGCAATGCCTAAATTTCTAATTTAAACCCAACAAACGACTAGAGACGAAAACGTATGGAAGAAGAGAATACGAAAAGCTTACAAGATTATCTGGCGATGTTGAAGCGGCATAAAGGGAAAATGCTGCTTATTGCCGGCGGATTGTTTGCATTAACGATATTGGTGACCATCAATCTTCCATCCGTGTATAGAGCGACGGCGACCATTTTGATCGAGCAACAAGAAATTCCGGCAGATTTGGTCCGTACGACAGTCACCAGTTATGCCGATCAACGCATTCAGGTGATCAGTCAACGCGTTATGACCACGGCAAATCTGAAACGGATTATCGATAAATTCGGCTTGTACACCGAAGAGCAAAAAACTGAAACGCTCAGTACCATTCTTGAAGAAATGCGTGAAGACATCCAACTGGAAATGGTCAGCGCCGATGTGGTTGATCCGGTTAGCGGTAGACCGACTCAGGCAACGATTGCTTTTACCTTGTCTTTTGATAGCGAATCTCCGAAAACCGCGCAAGCGGTCGCCAATGAATTAGTTAGTCTTTACCTGAATGAAAACTTAAAAAGACGAAGCGAAGCTGCGGCCGAAACCACCAATTTTTTAGCCTTGGAAGGCGACAAATTACGGGAACAAATCGCCGATTTGGAAAAACGGTTGGCGGTATTCAAGGAAAGTCATGCGTCTAGCCTACCTGAATTACAGCAGTTGAACATGACGCTAATGGATAGAACTGAACAGCAATTGGTTGATGTCGATAGGCAAATCAATGCCGCGAAGGAACGAAAATTATATCTGCAAGCGCAGTTGGCGCAGATCAATCCAAATACCAGCCTGTACTCGGCAACCGGCGAAAGAATCTACGGTGCGGAAGATCGCCTAAAAACCAAGGAAGCGGAGTACGTGACTCTGAGCGCAAGCTACGGCAGCAATCATCCCGATGTCGTCAAAATACAGAAGGAGATTGAAGCCTTACGTCAGGAAGTCGGCGGTGCAACCGATAACAGCGAGCTCATTTTGCAGTTGAATAATAAAAGAGCCGAGCTGGCTACGATGACCGATCGTTATTCCGATTCTCATCCCGATGTCAAAAAATTAAAACAGGAAATCGCCAGTTTAGAAAAAATGGCAACCCAAACGGCTAAAATTAAACCTGTTTCGACAGCGAAGCCGGACAATCCAGCCTATATTCAGTTGCAAGCACAATTGGAGGCGGCGGAAGCAGAGTTGCGTGCAATGGGCAAATCTAAATCAAGATTGAACGCTAAGTTAAATGATTTGGAGCTGCGTTTGACACAAGCGCCTCAAGTCGAGCGGGAATATCATACCTTGATGCGGGACTATGAAAACGCCACGGCGAAATACCGCGAAGTCAAAGCTAAGCAAATGGAGGCGGACATGGCGCAGGCTATGGAAAAAGACAGGAAAGGCGAGCGTTTCTCGTTGATCGAGCCGCCGATGTTCCCCGAGGAGCCTTTCAAACCTAATAGGAAAGCGATCGTTTTTCTCGGCTTTATTTTGTCCATGGGCGGTGCGACGGGGTTCGTGATTGTCAAAGAAAGCTTTAACAAAGCGATTTTTGGATCGCATCAACTCACTACAGTCACTGGAGCACCTCCTCTAGTTGTTTTGCCCTATATAAATAACTCCGAAGATATAATTAATTCACAGCGACTAAAGCAAAAGGTCTTGGTTTCCTCGTTTGCCGTTTTAATCGGACTCGTGCTGTTTTTGCACTTTGTCGTGAAACCTTTGGATGTATTGTGGTATGTTGCGATGAGAAAATTAGGCATGTAACTAACCTTTCACGCTTCAAATTTCGGTATCGACACATGATGTTTTGATTTCGCCCCTAAATGCCATCATGAATAGTCTAGCGTAGACAAAACTTAGCTAATTTAGCTGCGCGGCATCTGCAAAATATTCCAATAACGAAATTTGGCCAACATAAAGGGCAAAAACAGACAGTAAAAGCATTAACATAGGAATCAATATGGAACGCATACATAAAGCGCTCGAAAAAGCCCGGCACCAACGAAAGGATAATGTGAATGTCGGCGGTAGGACGCGTATCAATAAACCGGGCTACGCTAAAAAAGCGCCGGTTCAGGAAATTAAATATACGCAAACTCAAACGATCAATGTGTCGGATGAAGCGCTAAAAGAAAAACGTATTGTGGCTCATCTAAAAGACAGCCCGGCCGCCGATCTTTTCAAGATTCTAAGGGCCAAAGTCTTGCAACGAATGAATGCCAATCGTTGGAATGTGCTTGCCGTTTCCAGTCCTACGGCGGGGGCCGGCAAGTCATTAACTGCGGTAAATTTAGCCATTAGCTTGGCGATGGAGGCGAATCATTCGGTGCTGTTGGTGGATCTGGATTTTAGAAGGCCTTGTATCCATGAGTATTTCGGAATTTCGCCGGATAAGGGACTTGTCGATTATTTTTCAGATGATGTTCCGCTGAACGAATTGTTTATTCATCCGGGAATCGAAAGATTGGTTTTATTACCGGCCGGTCATTCGATTCATCGTTCATCCGAATTGCTGTCTACTCCGAAAATGCTGAATTTAGCGGATGAGTTGAAAAACCGCTATCCCGATCGCATGATTATCGTCGACTTACCTCCGTTACTGCAGTCGGACGATGCAATGGTGTTTTTTCCGAATGCCGATGCTTGTTTATTGGTTGTGGCCGAAGGGATTAACACGACGGAGGAGATTGAACGCAGCTTACAGTTAATCGATGAAACTAAATATCTCGGCTCGGTGCTTAACAAGTCAGATGAAATTTGGTCCCCCTCTTATTATTAAGCGGCATGTATACACAACATTACGGTTTTAACGAAAAGCCCTTTACACTGACGCCCGATCCCGAGTTTTTATATCTGAGCAAACAACATCAAACGGCGTTGAATATGCTCGAGTACGGATTGCATAGTCAGGCAGGCATTACCGTTATTAACGGCGAAGTAGGTTCCGGAAAAACGACGTTAGTAAGGCGGATACTTCAGGAAGTGGATCAAGCTCTAACAGTCGGCCTTATTTCCAATGCTCATAGTGCATTCGGCGACTTATTGCAGTGGGTGCTCAATGCATTCGAAATCGAAGCTGCGGGAAACGATAAAGCGTCCCGGTATCAGGCTTTCGTCGATTTTTTAATTAAGGAATACAGTGAAAATCGGCGCACGGTACTAATTATAGACGAAGCGCAAAATCTTGATGCCCAAACCTTGGAAGAGTTGAGATTACTCTCTAATATCAATGCAGACAAATATTTATTGTTACAGCTTATTTTGATAGGTCAGCCCGAGTTATTGGAGGTTTTGCGTAAGCCGGAACTGAGGCAACTTGCGCAACGCGTTTCTGTGGATTATCGGCTTAACCCTCTCAAGTATAAAGAATCCGTCGATTATATTCGGCATCGTCTGCGGGTAGCGGGCGGTAGTGCGAATCTGTTCGATAAGTATGCGATTGCTGTTGTCTTTTATTACAGTCAAGGTGTGCCTAGGCTAATCAATACGCTGTGTGATTTTGCACTCGTCTACGGTTTTGCCGAAGAAGCGGAGTCGATCGACTTGGCATTGATGCTCGATGTCATTAAGGACAAAATCAAGGGCGGAATTTATCCGGTTCCGGAACATGAAAATAAAGAAACCCAAAAAATTAGAGAATTGATCTATAAAGAAAAGGGAGTGGACATTGGTGTCTTTGTAAATGAAGATGACGATGAAGACGAATTAAGCGCGCTTTGAGGGCGTTAAATATCCAAAAAATGACTTCTCACTCTTTAAAGGTGGGGGAAAATCAGCATCTATTGTTAAAGGATCTATAAGGAAGAACTATGCAACCATCGGCAACAAAAGTTTGCGTCATTGGGCTGGGTTACATCGGATTGCCTACCGCATCGTTATTAGGAACCAAGGGCTTTGAGGTCTTTGGGGTCGATACTTCCGAGCGTGTCGTCAATACCATTAACCAAGGCAAGATTCATATCGTCGAACCCGATCTCGATATTTTGGTCAAATCGGCCGTGCAATCGGGAAACCTGAAAGCCGGCTTGCAGCCGCAAGAAGCCGATGTTTTTATTCTGGCGGTACCGACGCCTTTCAAAGACGACCATATACCAGACCTATCCTATGTTGAAGCCGCTACGCGAGTTATCGCTCCTTTCGTAAAACCGGGGAACATTGTTATTTTGGAATCGACCAGCCCGGTTGGCACTACCGACGATATCGTCGCAAAAATCTTAAGCGAAGAAGGTCATGACGTCGGAAGGGACGTTTATGTCGCGCATTGTCCGGAGCGCGTGTTGCCGGGAAGGATATTGACGGAGTTAGTGGAAAATGACCGCATCGTTGGCGGTATTAACGAAATTTCGACCGAAAAAGTTGTCGAATTTTATCGAGCCTTTGTGCGCGGAGAGATTTTGGCAACAGATGCCAAAACCGCTGAGCTCAGCAAGCTGAGCGAAAATTCATTCAGGGATGTCAATATCGCTTTCGCTAACGAACTGTCGCTGATTTGCGATCAAGAAAATATCAACGTTTGGGAATTGATCAAATTGGCGAATCGTCATCCGCGAGTGAATATATTGCAACCGGGCCCTGGTGTCGGCGGGCATTGTATTGCCGTGGATCCTTGGTTTATTGTGGCGAGGTCGCCGGATCAAGCCAGACTCATTAGAGCCGCTCGTGAAGTAAACGATGCCAAACCGCATTGGGTCATCGATAAAGTCAAAGTCAGTGCCGATAAATTCAAAAATCCCGTTATCGGTTGTTTGGGGTTGGCCTTTAAAGCCGATGTCGACGATTTGCGGGAGTCGCCGGCTTTGGATATCGTTAAGAAAATACGAAAGCAAGACATTGGCGAGGTACTGGTCGCAGAACCCAACTTAACAGAACACAAGGACTTTACACTGTTACCTTATCAAGAAGTCATCAAGCGGTCCGATATCGTGCTGCTGTTGGTCGATCATAAGCCGTTTAAATCGTTGAAGGCAGCCGACCTCAAAGAGAAAATTTTGATCGATACGCGCGGCGTGATTCAATAATTCTCCGAATCAAGCTTCATAGGAAATATCCAGCACCGTATACTGCAAGATTTGATCGGCAATGTGAATGACGACCACCTCGTCAAAAGTCTTTTTCAATAAAGCCTTGGCGAGTGGCGAATCCAAGCTGATATGCTGTTTAGCCGGATCGAGCTCGTCTGCACCTACGATTCGGTATTTGACTTCCTTTCCTTCGGCGTTTTCCAGTGTTACCCAAGCACCGAAATAGATGCGATCTTCATCGTTCGGTGTTTGATCGACCACTTTCAGAATTGGTAAGCGTTTTTGCAAGTAATGAATACGTCTATCGAGACCGCGCAGTTCTTTTTTTCGATAGATATATTCGGCATTTTCCGATCGATCACCCTCTGCGGCTGCGGCGGCAAGCGCTTCAGTTACATCTTTTCGTTTTTCCCATATCTGTTTGAGCTCTTGTTCCAAGGCTTGATAGCCATGACGGGTGATGTAGGGAGATGATTTAGGTTGAGGGGGTCTCCAACGGCTCATGATTAGTATAGTAATGAAATTAATTTTGAAGATTTTCACACAAACGTGCGTCAATTTTATATCATAAACAGCCCTTCATTAATCAATTAAAGGTTTATTTATGCAAGTTGCTGACAATATGGCGGTTTCGATCCATTACACATTAACTAACTCGGCTGGCGAGCAACTCGATAGCTCGATAGGCAGTGATGCGTTGGTTTATCTTCACGGCAGCGGCAATATCATTCCCGGCTTAGAAAAAGCTTTACAGGGTAAATCGGTCGGAGACAAATTCCAAGTTGCTATCGCTCCCGAAGACGGATATGGCGAATATTTTCAAGAGATGGTACAGGTTATTCCGCGCAAGATGTTCGAAGGCGTTGATAACGTGGAGGTCGGTATGCAGTTTCATGCCGATGTCAGTTCCGGACCCGGTATTGTTACCGTTATTAAAGTCGAAGGCGATGAAGTGACGATTGACGGTAATCATCCTCTCGCCGGAGAGTCGCTAAATTTCGATGTTGAAGTCACCGATATCAGAGCTGCTACCGAGGATGAATTGGCTCACGGCCATATCCATGGGGTTGGCGGCGAAGATCACTAAGCCGCAATTACTCAATATTTCTACGAGAACCGAATGGGGCACTTGAGTCCGAGCAACACAAACGTTCCATCTTTCATCATTATGAAGACGCTCAAATCCGCCGCGCATGACAAAGCCATTTGCTCTTTTTTTGCGCTCGCGCTTTTAATTGCGGGGCCGGTTTGCTCTGAAACCTCGCTATGGCGAGTTAGTAAAGATGATGCCGAATTGTTTATCGGCGGTACTATTCATTTGCTAAGTACTTCGGATTATCCGTTACCCGAAGCGTTTGATCGGGTTTATCGAAAAGCCGACAAATTAGTGTTGGAAGTCGATTTAGCCGACTTTTCCGGGCAGGAAGCGCAAATAGCTATGATGCGGCGTTTACAGTATGTCGACGGTACGACATTGCGTGATGAGCTTAACGCCGAGACCTATGCCGAATTGCAGCGTTTTTGTCAGCATGCGGGCATACCGATTGAGTCTTTACAGAACTTGAAGCCGCCTTTGGTCGCGATTAGCTTGATGATGTTTGAATTACATCGTTTAGGTTTAGCCGAAGCCGGCGTGGATCATTTTTTTAGCGCGAAAGCTCAGGCTGATAATAAGCCCGTCGGAGCGTTAGAATCGTTAGAAACGCAAATATCCGCACTGGAACAGATGGGGCGGGGGCAGGAGAACGAACTCATTTTGTCCACGTTAAGAGAAATTGAAGAGCTCCCCGCGTTGCTGGGGGAGCTCAAGTCTGCATGGCGTTCAGGCGATCTTGATACTTTGGATGAGTTAGGCATCGTGGCGATGCGTAGCGATTACCCTCGCCTATATCAAGATCTGCTGGTGAGTCGCAATAATGCTTGGGTGCCTAAGATTGAGGCGATGCTAAGAACACCAGAGCGCGAGCTGATTTTAGTCGGCGTGTTGCATTTAGCCGGGCAAGAAGGTGTTTTGCGGCAATTATGCGAACGGGGTTATGTAGTCGAACCTTATCTGTCTTTTCCGATTAATAATGATCACGAAGTTGCTGTTACCGCCCCGCAGAATGAAAGTGCTTGGCGTACGATGGGATGCGGTCACTCGGCAGACCGGGGTGCCGTGAATTCAGCACCTAACGTTCATGAAGGCCTGGTAATCGCCCCGGCAAATGAAAGTGCGAGTACTGTGGAGGGTACGCTCGCCCGACAGGACGCCGTGAATACGTCCCTGTAGGCTTGACGGAGACTATCCCTGCCGCCGACATCCTCGCTAGCCACACCCGATATCTTCATAAAGTTAGCTAATTTTTGAGTATAAAGGGAGTAGCTCCTTGTTCTTTGTGATCTTCATTGTGAAATGCTGTTTCTAGGTTTATTGATTTTGGCCCAGCCAATCTTGCGGTGTTAAATAACGGTCGTACAATTCGGCTTCGGGCGAGCCTGGTTCCGGGTGCCAATTATAGCGCCAGTTCGCAACCGGCGGCATCGACATTAAAATAGATTCGGTGCGTCCGCCCGATTGTAAGCCGAAGAGTGTGCCGCGATCGTAAACCAGATTGAATTCGACGTAACGTCCGCGCCGATAGAGTTGAAACTCGCGTTCGCGCTCGCCGTAAGGCGTGTTTTTGCGTTTTTCGATAATCGGTAAATAGGCGTCGATATAGTGATTACCGATGCTTTGCATGAATGCAAAGCATTGCTCGAAGCCCCATTCATTCAGGTCGTCGAAAAACAGCCCGCCCGCACCGCGTGTTTCGCCGCGGTGCTTCAAATAAAAATACTCGTCACACCATTTTTTATAGCGAGGATAAACTTCTTTGCCGAAAGGCTCGCAGGCTAGGCGTGCGGTTCGATGCCAATGCTGCACGTCTTCATAGAACGGATAAAAGGGCGTTAAATCGAATCCGCCGCCGAACCACCAAATCGGCTCTTCGCCGGGTTTTTCAGCGACAAAAAAACGCACATTGGCATGTGAAGTCGGAACATAGGGATTACGCGGATGAATAACTAATGAGACGCCCATCGCTTGAAACTGGCGGTTGGTCAACTCCGGTCTCGCGGCTGTCGCGGACGCCGGTAGTTGATTGCCGAAGACACGAGAAAAATTGACGCCGCCTTGTTCGATGACTTGGCCGTTGCTCAATACTCGGGTTTTGCCGCCTCCGCCTTCAGGTCTTTGCCAGTCGTCTTCGATAAATCTTGCGTTCGGTTCCTGGCTTTCCAGCGCGGCGCAGATCTGATTTTGTAAATCCAGTAGAAAGTTTTTGACGTTGTCGATGTCTTTGTTATTCATTGTTTATTAGAGTATCAAGAGGAAGCGGGCGTTAAAATCTATCAGTTTTTGTAAGGTTACGCCAAGTTTTTTGCGTGCTCACTTTTTAGCGGGAATCAAGAAAATGCCGGAACAAATCCGGATTAAGTTTTTTTAGGTCCGCTCTTAAAGCGACCGATGTCGACTCAAGCGGTTCGGCGCTTAATTGCTTGGCTAGGTTGAATGCGAGAAAACCTTCCGCTTCTCCGTTTAAAATAAGGTCTTGTTTGGCCAGAGCCGGCTTGATCAATAGTATCCAGGCCGGGAAAAACTGTGTCGGCAGCTCGGGGTCAAGCTTCTGAAATCGTTGCCAGTCGTCGGAAAGCAAATGATGTCCGGTCTGTTTTATCAGTTGTTCGGCTGATTCGGAATGCAATAGGAATAATAAAAACCAATGCTCGAGACCGGACAGTTCTCGGTCCTGCTTGAAGCTGGCCTCGGCATAGCGAAATAGCAAAACAGGCTCCCTGACGTAATCAGGCTCTTGTTCGATCGCTTTGGTAACGTCATGCCATAGAAACGCTTTCATGCCTGAATAGCTGACATGCAGCTTAGGTAGTTCGGGATCGAAGGGGTAGTCGGTTAATTCGGCGGACAAGCTTTGCCAAAGCGGCGTCAGAAAACGTATGGCCTCGGATCGTAATAACTTTACCGCTAACGGCATCAGTGTATTATCTAAGGTATCAAGTTTATTGGGTAACGATAAGCCGGGTGCCCGGAATTTTTTTTCCTGCACGATCAGGAGCGCATAGTCTTCGTGCTTTTCGGGGTCAAAGGCGTATAAGGTGTCTAGCAGTTCCGGGATTTTGCGTTTGTTGTGAGTAATGATCGCGTCGATTAACTCGTTTTCGGCATAAATCGGCGCGCTGTCGAAAAACAAATCCATCTGCATGCGGTCTTGCGGCGGCGCGAAATCCGTTTTGAAATTGATGTCGTCTTGTGAGTTGCGGCTGATGATGAGTTCGTTTTGCTCGGTTGAAAGATAGGTGTCGCGCGTTTCACTCAAGCCTAGCGTTCGAGCATAATTCGTAGCAATGGCGAGTTGTTCGATGATACGTTCGCGCGGCGCCGTAAAACAACTGTCCAGGTTTTCGATAAGGCCGTCTCTCCAATCGATGTAGTTTGAATAACTAAGATAGCCGGTGGCGAGCAGCCATGCGACCGGCGAAAATCGGCCTTGTTCGATCAGCAATTGGTCGACATGGTGCCGGGTACTGCTGCGCATGTTTATTCTCTCGGAGCACCTGCCTGGCGGCACGAGGCAATGAGTGTGTGCAGGTGTGATTTGCCGAGATTACGGGCAAGTGCGATATTGCGTCTAGGAATATTTTCCGGGTCCGGGTGGCGCTCGATGGCTTCGGCGATGCTGTCTTCGCGAAGCAGATGCAGGATGGGGTAGGGCGAGCGGTTCGTATAATTGGCCGGATCTTCGCTGTCGCTGTCGGCAAAGCAGTAGTCGGGATGAAAGCTGGCCAGTTGATAAATACCGTCGTAGCCTTGCTCCGACAATAGTGTTTCGGCCAGGGAGAGAAAATCGAGATAATCGTTGAATTCGTGCAGCGAATGGGGGTAAATCAGCAGTGTTGTGTTTATGCTCAAGTCGGTATCTAAATGCCGGCATTCTTCGATCAAACGCTCAAGGCCGCTTGCGGTGTCGGCGCTTCGGCAAATACTGAAACGAATACCGTCTTGGCGAAACGGTTTAGCGGCGAAAGGGCATAAGTCGAGACCGATGACAATGGTTTCTAGCCATGCCCTTATTGCGTATTCTTCCGGGGCGACAGTCACTTCAACATCGGGGATTGTTTCGAAGTGATCCGTTCGGTTAGGTATGGCTGACACCGGCCGCAATTCTTTTTTCCCGTTCTTCGCTAGCTTTTTCGATTTTCGCAAAAACGCGCAAAATATCGGTGGCCGATACGATGCCGACGAGTTTATTGTTTTTGTCGACGACAGGGAGGGCGCCGACTTTATTTTCGGCCATGATGCTGGCGGCTTCTGACGCATAGCTATCGGGATTAACGGTCAATACGCCTCGGCGCATGATGTGTTGAACTTTTTGCGGAACGACCTGCAAAACGGTTTTTCCTTCGACGGTTTCAACCGAGTTGGAGTTGCTTTTGGGTCCTAAGGCTTTGTATAAGTCTCGATCCGATACGATGCCGATGACTTTGCCTTTTTCAATGACGGGTAAATGACGAACTTTTTCATAATGCAGCAAGAAAAAGACACGATCGATCATGTCATGTTGTTCGACTGTGAATACTTGCGAAGTCATTAGATCTTCAACACGCATGCAGTTGCACTCCTAAAGATAATTGATAAACCGAGTAAGAATAGGGAAAATATCTGTTTTTTACAAGAGTTAATGTTTATTTTGATATAAAATGTCTTGTTTTGCGAGAGCGAATTAACAGCTAAAGTGTGTTTTTACTTAGGCGCGAATCCGACATATATTCAAATAACCAGATAAACTTGGAGTTTCATTATGCGCATTATTCTTTTGGGTAGCCCCGGTTCCGGCAAAGGAACGCAAGCCCAATTTATTACCGAAAAATATGATATCCCGCAAATCTCGACCGGAGATATGTTGCGGGCCGCTGTGCGCGAAGGTACGCCGTTGGGCGTCGAGGCTAAAAAAGTCATGGATGCGGGAGGCTTGGTTTCGGACGATATTATTTTAGGATTGATTAAAGAGAGAATTGCGCAGCCGGATTGTCAAAACGGTTTCTTGCTGGACGGTTTTCCTCGCACGATCGCGCAAGCCGAGGGTTTAGCTGCTATGGATATCGTGATTGACCATGTTATCGAGATTGTGGTCGAGGACGAGGAAATCGTTAAGCGAATGAGCGGTAGACGTGTGCATCCTGGCTCAGGTAGGACTTATCATGTCGCATTCAACCCGCCTAAAACGGCCGGTGTCGACGATGTAACCGGCGAACCATTAATTCAGCGAGATGACGACCAGGAAGACACCGTTCGTAAAAGGCTGAGCGTATATCATGAACAAACCAAGCCGTTGGTCGGTTACTATTCGGCATTGGGCGGCAAGACTCACTTTGCATCGATTGCCGGTGTCGGGTCGGTCGATGAGATTACGCAAAAGATTTTTGCCGTTTTAGGATAACGCGCTAGCGTCTATATCGACGCTTAACGCAAACTTTTACTTTCCGCTGACGCGGTAAATACAATGAGTAGCTATGTCAGGTAAAACTTTATACGACAAATTATGGGAAGATCACGTTGTCCATACCGAGGATGACGGTTCTTCATTGATCTATATCGACCGCCATTTAGTCCATGAGGTCACTTCTCCTCAAGCGTTCGAAGGGCTCCGTCTTGCCGACCGCAAGCCGTGGCGACAAGCGAGAAATTTGGCCGTTGCCGACCATAACGTGCCGACCACCGATCGCGACAAAGGCATTGCCGATCCGGTTTCAAGACTGCAGGTCGAAACCCTCGAAAAAAATTGTGCCGAATTCGGTATCACCGAGTTCGATATGTCCGATATTCGCCAAGGCATTGTGCATGTCGTAGGGCCCGAGCAAGGCGCGACGTTGCCCGGCATGACCGTGGTCTGCGGCGATTCGCATACTTCGACACACGGCGCGTCCGGCGCGTTGGCATTCGGTATCGGCACGTCGGAAGTCGAGCATGTCTTGGCGACACAATGTTTGGTACAGAAAAAAGCCAAAAACATGCTGATTAAAGTAGATGGTGAAGTGCGGCCCGGCATCACTGCGAAAGATATCGTGTTGGCGATCATCGGTAAAATCGGTACCGCCGGCGGCAACGGTTATACGATCGAGTTTGCCGGATCCGCGATCCGCGCATTGTCGATGGAAGGCCGCATGACGGTATGCAACATGGCAATCGAAGCGGGAGCGCGTGCTGGTTTGATCGGGGTCGATGATGTCACGATCGATTATTACCGCGAACGACCGCTTTCACCGAAAGGCAGCGACTGGTTCATGGCCGAGCGTATGTGGCAGCAGCTGCATTCCGACCCGGACGCAGTCTTCGATAAAGTTGTCGAGTTGAATGCCGCCGACATCAAGCCGCAAGTGACCTGGGGGACTTCGCCCGAATTGGTGGTGCCGGTCGATGCCAGCGTGCCCGATCCAGATCAAGAGATCGATGCAACCAAGCGAGAAAGCATGAAGCGCGCACTGCAATACATGGATCTAAAACCCGGTGTGGCGATTACCGATATTAAACTCGATAAAGTATTCATCGGTTCCTGCACGAACTCGAGAATCGAAGACTTGAGGGCGGCTGCCGCAGTCGCGAAAGGTAAAAAGCTGGCTGCTAACATCCAATTGGCCATGGTCGTCCCGGGGTCGGGTCTGATCAAGCAGCAAGCCGAGTCCGAAGGCTTGGATAAAATTTTCATCGAAGCCGGATTCGAGTGGCGAGATCCGGGGTGCTCGATGTGCTTAGCGATGAACGCCGACCGTTTGGAGCCGGGAGAGCGCTGTGCGTCGACTTCTAACCGTAATTTCGAAGGGCGGCAAGGATATGGCGGACGCACGCATCTGGTCAGTCCGGCAATGGCGGCTGCTGCCGCGATTGCCGGACATTTCGTCGATGTCAGCACCGAAGCAAATCAAGGAGCGCAAGCATGAGAGCATTTACCAAAATAGACGCGTTGGTCGCACCGTTGGATCGAGCCAATGTCGATACCGATGCGATTATTCCGAAACAATTTCTAAAATCGATACGTCGGGCAGGGTTCGGGCCGTTTCTGTTCGACGAATGGCGGTACAAGGATCATGGCGAACCGGACATGGATTGCACAAATCGGCCGATTAACCCAGATTTCGTGCTGAATAAACCGGAGTACAAGGGCGCCGAACTATTGTTGACCCGCGAGAATTTCGGTTGCGGCTCGTCTCGCGAACATGCGCCTTGGGCGCTCGAAGATTTCGGCTTCAGAGCGATCATCGCGCCGAGTTTCGCCGATATCTTTTATAACAATTGTTTCAAGAACGGTATCTTGCCTATCGTGCTCGATGCCGGCATCGTCGATGAATTGTTCAATGAATTGACCGAAGGTTATCGGCTGACGGTTGACTTGGATTCGCAAAAGATCGTTACGCCTTCCGGCAGGGAAATTGTCTTTGAAGTCGATGCCAATCGGAAGTTCAGGTTGTTGAACGGGCTTGACGATATCGCATTGACCTTGCAGCATGCCGATCAAATTCACGCATACGAGACGGAACGTGCGAAGCGAGCGCCTTGGTTGTTTGCATAGTATTAAATTAAATGGCTCCAGGCGGAGCGAAAAACGTCTAATTTTCAGGTTGGCGTGGGTGTCGGCAGTAGGCAGAGTATTCCTGCAAAATCGGCTTCACTCCCGCATCTAACGAGTATGAGGAAGTTTTCAGCACTCCCAAAAATGGAAGTGCGGGGGTAAATAGGGGGCGGTTACTTTACAGGCAGGACGTCGTGAACCCGGCACCTAAAATTATTCAATATAGCTAGCCATATCCAATGGGTTATGGGATTTAGGTGCCCGGTTCACGCCATTTATGGCGCTTTGTATCTACCGTCAAGTCCCAAGGATGGGTTTCCCGCTCCTGAATTCCATCATCCTTTCTTGTAAGATCGGATTTCGCTAAGTTAGGAGTTGGATTTCTCGCCTGACTCAACCCGCACTCTTTAATAAAGGAGAGCGGTTTCTCGGTAAGAACGGGGTAAATACTCTGTTCCCTCAGCGCAAACAAAGAGGCTAAAGTCATGAATGAAATAGTAAGTATTCGAGATACTTTTTTGAAACTCACCGGTCGTCTTACCGATCAACTTCACAATAACGCCGCTTGGAATGCTCGGTTCGACCGGTTCGCACGCACCTGGTCTCAAGTGGCCGGTAAACCGATCGCATTCAATGCGGCATTATTGGTAATTTTGACCTGGGTGATTACCGGACCTTTATTCGGTTTTAGCGATACATGGCAACTAATCATTAATACTGCGACGACTATCGTAACGTTTTTAATGGTGTTCTTGATTCAGAACAGCCAAAATCGCGACACCGATGCGTTGCAAGTAAAATTGGACGAATTGATCCGCGCCGTTGAAGGAGCAAACAATGAGCTATTGGATTTGGAAGAAATCGGCGACGAAGAGTTGAGGTTACTCCGAAACCAATATTTAGCATTGGCTCGTATTTCAAGAAAGAAAACGGGAAAACAAAATCGCGAAGGAAATTCAGTCAAGAGTTAATTTGAGCGAGGGGCGCCGCATTTTGATTCAGCAATTTCCAGCTTGAGTGTTAGTGGCTGGATGAACTCATTCATGGGGGCTTGGCGGTAGCTCTTATGCCATATAACCATATAAGGCTGCCGGCATCCTCTCGCCAAGCATGCTCCGCACCCTTTGGTTTTGATTTGCAAAGAGTAGTAAAGGATGTGTGTAGAGTAGAATGATGGGTTGTTTCGGCCGTATATATCCAAATTTATTCGGTTGTCGATAGTCACGAAACGATTCAAAATCCATAAACCGGGAGGAACTAGTGTTAATGCCGGTGTTTTCAGCGATATTCGCTAAGTTGTAAAACGGTAGTGTCCGTTTTGCGAATAGGTATGAAATCGATGGTCATCAGTTTATTCTCTCACTGCGTTGAGTTGAATAGTCCCCGTTTATCATGAAAATAGCGACATTCAGCGCTGTTTACCTGCAATTGTAAGCCCGAAAAAGTTCTTAAGTCTATCGCATGATTTATGTCTGCATTCTGAATAGCGAAAGCTGTGACGTTGATATCCCCTTTTTCGTATTTCGTATAAAGGGCCAGGACGGGCGTTGCCGAATTTTTTAATGCGATGAAGATTAGCATCCCTAAGGTAGGTGATGCTGTGGTTTCTGTTTTAATGAAAAAGGTAATTAAATATGACTAAATTATATAATGTTGCCGTGGTCGGTGCCACCGGTGCTGTTGGTGAAGCGATGATCTCGATCTTAGAAGAGCGAAATTTTCCGGTTGGTGAGGTTTATGCGTTGGCCAGTAGCCGTTCGGTTGGAAAACGCATTCCGTTCAAGGGCGGTTCGCTGAAGGTAGAGGATCTAGCTGAGTTCGACTTTTCCAAAGTACAAATCGGCTTGTTTTCGCCTGGCGCTTCGGTTTCTGCCGAATATGCGCCGAAAGCCGCGGCAGCCGGGTGCATCGTGATCGATAATACCTCCCAATTTCGTTACGACGAAAATATCCCGTTGGTCGTGCCCGAAGTTAATCCCGAGAGGATCGCCGACTATAAAAATCGAGGCATCATTGCCAATCCGAATTGTTCGACGATTCAGCTGTTAGTTGCGTTGAAACCGATTTATGACGCGGTCGGTATCAGTCGAATCAATGTTTGTACTTATCAAGCGGTTTCCGGGACGGGTAAAGAAGCGATCGAGGAACTCAGTCTGCAAACCGCGCATTTATTGAACGGTAAACCGATTAAACCGAGCGTTTATCCAAAGCAAATCGCTTTCAATGTGTTGCCGCAAATCGATGTATTTATGGAAAATGGATATACCAAGGAAGAAATGAAAATGGTTTGGGAGACGCGGAAAATTATCGGTGACGAATCGATTCAAGTTAATCCTACCGCTGTGCGTGTGCCTGTTTTTTTCGGTCACTCCGAAGCTGTGCATATTGAAACGCGTCACAAAATAGATAGTAAGTCGGTGCGCGCGCTTCTTGAAAAGGCGCCCGGGGTGACAGTACTCGACGAACATCGGGACGGAGGTTATCCGACGGCGGTAACAGAATCCTCCGGACATGATAGTGTTTTTGTCGGGCGTATTCGCGAAGATATCTCGCACCCGCTGGGAATCGACTTATGGGTTGTTGGTGATAATGTCAGAAAAGGCGCCGCTTTAAACAGTGTGCAAATTGCAGAAGAATTGGTAAAAAATTACATCTAGTCTAAGCTTAATCTCATATTTGACTGTTCCGGGTAATAGATTGTGGTATATGTGTATGAAGGAGAGCAATGTGCGCAAACTGACTAAATCCATAGCGCTTTTATCGTTGATGACCCCGACTAGTGTTCTTCCGTTGGGAGTTGGCGATATCACATTGCACTCGGCCCTTAATCAAAGCCTTGATGCAGAGATTGCATTGATGCTTTCGCCTGACGAAAATTCGGCCGACATTACCGTCAAGCTCGCGCCTCCCGATAAATTCGATGAGGCGGGACTACCGTGGAGCTATTTTCTTTCCAAAATTAAATTCAACCTGGTTACCGTGTCTGATAAGCGCGCGGTTATTAAACTCAGTTCGACTGAGGTACTCAAGGAGCCTTTTTTAGATTTTTTGATTGAGGTGAGCTGGCCGAAAGGGACACTGTATCGCGAGTTCACCGTTTTGGTCGACCCGCCCGCAACTTATCAACAGCCTGTATTGCCGGTTCCTAGCGATTACGGTGTGACACCTGCCGAGCAAGAATATGCACGAGTCGTTGAGCGTCCGGTAGCACCTGCTCCGCGTCGTGAAGAGGAACGCGTGCCTGCATCGGGCGTGTATGGACCGGTTGGCAGAAATGAAACGCTTTCGTCAATTGCCTCAAAAGTTAGGCCTTCTAACGATGTCTCGGTTGAACAGACCATGATAGCGCTCTTCGAGAATAATCCGAGCGCATTTTACAAAGATAATATCAATGCATTAATGGCGGGAGTACGGCTTAAGGTTCCGGAAAGAGAGGTCATACTGAAGCTTTCTCACCGGCAAGCAGTTGCGGAGTATGGTCGGCAAAATCAAGTGTGGAGAGGTCAGCTTGCGGTAGCAACGGAGGCGCCGGTTGACGAGGAAGTTATCGACTCCCAATTGAGACTCGTTGCCCCTGCTCAAGAAGATGTTGAAGAGTCCGAACGCGTTGTCAGCGGTGAAAGGGATGATAGCTTGTTGCAACCAGTCGATCCTGGCAAAGTCGACGGGGATGAGCCAAGCAGAGATGATGCGGAATTGCGTGCGCGATTGGAGAAGTTGGAGGAACAATTAACGGTGATGCAGCAAATGCTAGCTATAAAAGACGAACAGCTAGCCGCTTTGCAGCATAAAGAACCATCCGAAAAAGTTGTTGAGATGCCACCCTCTCCTGTTGTTACGCCTCCGGTAAAGGAAACCGCTCCGCCTCCCCGTCCGGTAGCAAAATCGCCGCAAGCTGTGGCGCAAGAGCCTGTAAGCGAACTTCTGGATTCCTTTTATTATGCGATAATAGCACTGCTCGGCGCCGGTTTGTTAGGTGGTTTAGGTTGGTTGTGGTTGAGGAAGCGCCAAACCGAAAAAGAAACCGATACGGATAGTATGTTCGCAGCATCATCACAGATTAGTCTTCCCAGCTCTGATGATGAGTTGAATTTATTGGCCACGGAAGATGAATCTGCCTATGATGTAGGCACCGTTGGTGAAAGTTCGTTCTTAAGCGAATTTACTCCGAGCGATTTTGACGCTTTCGACAGCGACCAGCATGAAGTCGACCCGATTTCCGAGGCTGATGTTTATTTGGCATATGGTCGTTATCAACAAGCCGAAGGGCTAATTCGACAAGCGATTGCCGAACATCCTGAGAATGACGATTACAAATTGAAACTGTTAGAGATTTTTTACGCGAACGAAAACAAGGATGGTTTCGAAAGTTATGCTAATGAACTGAAGCAAGCCGGAAAAAACGAAAATATCGATTTTTGGGCAAAAGTTACTGAGATGGCTAGTGAAATTAGTCCGGGATCGGTTTTATTCACGGACGATATTGACACGGGGGACGAGGACGAGGATGAGTCGACGATTAACAAAGATTCTAAGGAAGTCGATCCCGCTCATTCGACTGATATAACTGAGGACAATCGTTTCGATTTCGATCTGCCTGAGTTCGATGAACTTGAGTCTGAAACAGAACAATCGCCTTTAAAAGATGAAGAAGTGGAAGCTGAAAAGTCGGATAACAGCCTCGATTTCGATTTGGAGAGTTTTGATTTTTCGGTGCCCGAGCCGGAGGATCGCTCATCTGAGGCTTCAAAACAGCAAACATCGGAGCAGAATCGGCAGTACGATAATCAGATCGAGTTTGATTTGAGTCCGGAAGCAGAAGCACCTGCAGAGAAAGAAACGGATGCCTTGGGTTCTGAAGAATTTGAATCGTTCGATTTTGAAACCTTCGATGCCGATACGGAGAAAAAGACTGATGCTGCTGATTCTTCTGCGATGGATGAATTCGACATCACTTTCGACGAAAATGAAACTATGGCCGAAGACGTATCCGGTGTGACCGAAGAGGAAAAGGGGGATATCGGTTTTGATTTTAATTTCGACTTCGATTTGGATTCGACACCTAAGAAAGGGAATGATGATAGTTTTCCGGACGATCTTGATTTAGGGGTTTCCGATCTGACCGATATGGATGAATTCGAAACCAAAATCGATCTTGCCAGAGCTTATATCGATATGGGAGATAGTGATGCCGCTAAGGATATCGCACAGGAAGTATTGGATAAGGGAAGTTCGGAGCAAAAAAAGATCGCTCAATCGATTCTCGATGAATTGAAATAAAAAAGGCCCGTTATCGGGCCTTTTTTATAGGCTATGTTCGCGTTAATAGTTGAAATCGCTTAAAAATTCAGAGCCAGCTTGAAATGGGTCTCTGAATAACTTTCCTTGGTCAATATCGAGCCGATGATTGAAGCAGGGTTCGGCTGCTCGATTAACAGGTGTCGGCGGCAGGGCAGATTTTTGCTCCTCGGCAATTGCTGAGTTACAAGGATGTAATGAATGCAGAAAATGCAGGAGCATTTTTTTGCCCTGCATCGCCTAAAGCGCCTACTGTTGGTGCCCTAATACACGCCATCCTTGGTGTAATGCAAAATCTACATTCATGCCATCCTTGGCAATCAGTCGCCGCCGTCAAGCCTACATGCAGGTATTTACCCAGCACCTAAATTATCTATGTAATCAATCATGGCCAATGAGCTATGGAATTTAGTGGCTGAGCGATTGCCTCGTCTTTTTATTCGGGTTTCGGCCGTTCGATTATTTCAATGGCATTACCGTCAAAATCTCGGCAAAACAATGCTTGGCGTCCGGAAATGCTCAATGTATACCGAAAGCCGCTGTTATCGAGGGCTTCCTTGACTGGAGATAGGTCCGAACATGTTAATGCGACATGGCGATCTCTTCCTCCGTGGACTGGCCGACCAGAAGTTGGGTCGGGATTCTCCAGTTCCAATAAATGAATTTGTTGTTCGCCAAGTTGAAGCCAAGCGCCCGGGAATGGAAGGTTCGGCCGTTCTGTTTGTTGAAGTCCTAATATATCCCGGTAAAAATACAAGGACTTTTCGGTATCGGAGACGATAAGACTAATATGGTGTATGGCAAGGTTAAATTTGGACATAGTATTCTTGTATTGGTTGTTATTGATTCGATTATACTTCGCTCGGCTGTATTGTTGGAGTTTATATGCCTATCGTAGATCAATAGTTGCCATCGAAGAGGGAATCAAAGGGCGCCGCGTTGTGAACCCAGCATCTAAATTATCCGAGATAGCTAACCACAGTCAATGAATAATGGGATTTAGATGCTGGCATTACGGCGTTCTGTCAAGCGAGTTACCAAAACCGCTACAAATCTCATAGCTCCAGGAAGTTATTTTTCACGAAATCTTAATGCTAGGTGAGGACCGAGTACCTCGGAGCTTTTTAGTCACAGCTGAAATTTGAAGCGCGAAAGGTATAAACTGCCGAAATCAGGTTTATAAACGTTAGAGGCGCGGCTCTGTTTTTCAGGCGCTATTTTTATCCGACAATTCCTCGATAAGTTCGGTTTTTTTTGTAATGAATTGTTGAATCAAAGCTTGTAATTTATCGAAATGCCGGTCTGTTTCGAGGAAGTCTTTCGAAATCAAATTTTGCTCTAATGTTAGGGCCTGTTGACGGATATCCGTTAAACCGCAGAAACTGACCGAACCATGCAGCTTATGGGTGATCGATAAGGCTTGTTGCCATTGTCGATGGCGTAGTGCTTTTTGAATTGAGTCAAGTTGTTGAGGAAGCTCCTCGTATAGTTTGTTTAAGATGGTTAATGCCAAGTCTCGGTCGTAAGCGGTTTTAGCCAGGAGTTGCTGCGCATAACCGGCCTGCTTTGGAGAGTCGCTTAAAGCCTCACGAGGTTCGGTGGGGCGCCAGAGAGCGACGATTTCCTCTAGTTGCTCGGATAAAATCGGTTTAATAAGACATTCGTCGAAGCCAAGGGCGATGATGTCTTTGCGTTGGTTTGGTAACGCATGCGCCGTTACGGCGATAACGGGAGTATCCCTATTCGGATTTTCGGTATGTCGTAGGATTTCAATTAATTCAAAGCCGTTATGGCCCGGCATTTGTAGGTCTAAAAAAACCAAGTTAAATTGTTTGCTCTTTAGATAATTCAAAGCTTCTATTCCATCTTCTGTCGCGGTAATTTGATCGCAATGATCTTGCAATTGATTGACGAACAGTAAGCGGTTAATGGAATTGTCGTCGGCGATTAATATTGAAAATTTACGGGGCGATAGGGACGGTTTCTTTTGATCGCCAGGATTCGTCATATCCAATGGATGGTTACGAGTGGTGGTTGGGCCGGAGGCTTCGTTATCGTTGGGGCTGTTCTGTTTAAGGCGCCGGTAAGCCGCTAGGGCGACTAATCCTGCAGCTAAAACCGAGACAAAACCGATGAGAGCGCTGATCTTGATCCGTTTAAGCAATGGTGTCATCGAGATTTCTTGGGCCGGTTCAATGAATGCTTGTTGCGCCTGACTGTCCCGTATCGCTTGATATTCTGCTAACAGCACACCGGTTTGAGCGAGGTTGCTCATCAGCGTCGGTAAAAGCGCTATGATGAGGAGGTGTTTTAGTAAGAAGGATTTTTTCACTGCGGGAAGGCCAAGAGTAAAAATAAATTTGCGTATTTTAGTAAATGCTAATATTCTTTGGGTAACGCCGGTTCCAAACATTTATGTTTTCATTGTTGAATGTTTGCGTTTGAATGATGACGGTCCTAACCCGGTTTTAATCAATGTAGTGTCGTAATATTTGTTGTTTTTTGTTTTTCAATATTTTATGAACGACAAATGTTAAAGTAGGGTTAAGTTTCGTTCCAAGCCGGTGTATCTTTGAATCGACACAATGAGGTGCCGACATTTTCAGTGACATGCGGTTATTGAAAATGTTATTGATTGGGAATTTGTTTTCCAAGTCCAAAAACGGAAACGTCAACGTTTTCTGAATTAAACCAAATCGATCGAAATGTATAACTTTGCAAGGTCATGTTTTCGGCTTTTATGACAATGTTATTTTGTTCGCGAGCAAGGCGCCAAAACAGGCGATAAGCTATGCAACTGTTTTCGCAAAGCTTCCGCTCCTGCTAAGCCCCTTGCCTACATTCATGTAGGTAACGCAGCTACCGGGCAAAAGATCGCGTCAGCTTACCAGCAAATGTGGTCGTGCGAAGTCTTCAACAAGAATAATAGTGCATTTTGATTCATCACGAGGAGAAATTTATGGCTAAAATTGTAATATTAGGTGCCGGTATCGGTGGTGTTCCGATGGCCTATGAAATGAAAGAGTTGGTTAAAAATAATCACACAGTCACAGTGATATCCGATTCTCCGACGTTCCATTTCGTACCTTCGAATCCTTGGGTGCCGCCGAAATGGCGTAAACCGGAAGATCTGAAAATCGAATTAGCTCCGATTATGCAGAAAAAAGGGATCGAATTCATTCAAAAAGCGGCCGTGAAGGTCGATCCTCCCAACAATCAAATTCATTTAAACGACGGTACTGCGGTCGATTACGATTATTTAGTGATTGCAACCGGCCCCCGCCTTGCCTTCGATGAGGTGCCGGGACTAGGTCCGGAAGGTTATACGACTTCGGTTTGTCATGTCGATCATGCAGCCGTGGCTGCTCAGGATTGGGATAAATTTATGGAAGACCCAGGCCCGATCATCGTCGGCGCTGTGCAGGGCGCATCTTGTTTCGGTCCCGCTTATGAATATTTGATGATCCTAGAGACCGAGCTGCGTAAACGCAAAATACGCGACAAGGTGCCGATGACTTTCGTTACATCGGAACCCTACATCGGACATTTAGGCTTAGGTGGTGTCGGTGACACCAAAAGCATGTTAGAAAGCGTTTTGAGAGATAGAACGGTCAAGTGGGTGACTAACGCGAAAGTTGATCGTATCGAACAAGGCATGATGTATGTGACAGAAGTCGATGACGACGGCAACGAGAAGAAAAAGCATGAATTGCCATTCAAGCATTCCATGATGTTACCGGCGTTTACCGGGGTTGATGCGGTGCGTAATTGTGGCGTCGAAGGCTTGATGAATCCGCGGGGCTTTGTCGTCGTCGATGAATATCAGCGCAATCCGACTTTTAAAAATATTTACTCGGTCGGTGTTTGTGTGGCGATTCCACCGGTTGAAAAAACACCGGTCGCCACAGGTACTCCTAAAACCGGTTACATGATCGAGTCTATGGTAACCGCGACCGCGCATAATATCCGTGATGAATTGGCCGGAAAAGAGCCCTCCGACAAGCCGAGTCTGAGTGCATTGTGTCTGGCCGATTTGGGCGATACCGGAGTTGCATTTCTGGCGGTGCCGCAAATACCGCCGAGAAATACGACCTGGTCGAAAAAAGGGAAATGGGTGCACTTGTCCAAAATCATATTCGAGAAATATTTCATGCGCAAAGTCAGAAAGGGCATCAGCGAGCCGTTTTATGAAAAAATGATGCTGAAGTTTATGGGTGTTGTACGTCTTAAATAAAGCTATGCGTCTTAAATCACGAGGAGACAAATCATGAGTATCGATCGTTTAGTGATGGCATTTGCCGGCAGTTTTATATTGCTAAGTCTGCTTTTGGCGCATTTTCATTCACCGAACTGGTTATGGTTTACCGCATTTGTCGGTGCGAATTTATTTCAAGCGTCGTTTACCGGTTTTTGCCCGTTGGCGATGGTATTGAAAAAATTCGGCGTGAAATCGGGGTGTGCGTTTTAAGAACGAGGATTCAACATGCCAGGGAGGGCGGTATACCCTTTTATACACACGCTCGTTTTTGGCGTGTTGTCAATGAAGGGCAAGTCAGACGATGCTCTTTCAATGTTAGATTTTCAATGTAAGTGATTGATATATTAATTCGAAAGTCTTTTGTGTAAAAAGTAGTCAATTTACAAAAGTTGTAACAAATATGCGGCTTTAAGAAACAAGTCATCAAGTTGCTCACAGACTTATCCACAGCTTCTGTGAGTAACTTTTCAAGAGGTTATTTCTAGTTGAGAAAAAATTCGACCAAAGCCTCTGCGCTTCCTTAAGGCTATGTGTACGGTAATAGTTGAAAACACCCACCAGCACTTATAAATCCAAAGTGAATTGTAGTGTTCGTTGCGCGAACCGAAGTTTGAAGAGCGAAAAGTACAGTACCGATCTCGAAATTCTATTTATACCCATCGGATATCAAAATTCGGCACCGGGGTGCCCGTCAAAGGACGCCGTGAATACGTCCATGTAGGCTCTATGCCAGCTCCATGCTGATCCCTCACCTAGCGTTAGGTGAGGGATCGGATACCCCGGCGCTTCCTCAAGCACTACCGAAATTTGAAGTGTGAAAGATATAAGAAATCGTTGGCGTTATAACCGGGCTATAAACGCTTTTAATAGTTTGGCGGTATCGGCCATTCCTTTGTGTAGATTTTGTTCGATTTCAGTCATAGTGATTTCGCCTTCTGTTTTTCCTGCCGCCCAATTTGCGACGACCGCAAGCGCTGCGTAGTCAATGTGTTGCTCTCTGGCTAGAGCGGCTTCCGGCATGCCGGTCATGCCGACTAAGTCGCAGCCGTCACGTTCCATGCGTTGGATTTCAGCGGCGGTTTCAAGTCGTGGGCCTTGTGTGCAGGCGTATGTGCCAGTTGGCGTAACAGAAATCTTTGCACTTTCTGCAGCAGAGATCAGTTTTTCCCGTAGTTCTGTCGAATAAGGGCTAGTGAAGTCGATATGCGTGACTTCTTCGAGATCTTCTTCGAAAAAAGTGTGCTTACGTCCATAGCTATAGTCAATGATTTGATCGGGAACTGCGATATGAGCGGGAGCCATTTTTGACGTAATACCTCCAACCGCGGCCACGGCGACTATTTTTTGGACGCCAATCTCTTTGAGTCCCCAAATATTTGCGCGGTAATTGATTTTATGAGGCGGGATTGTATGCGGGTTGCCATGCCTGGCTAGAAAGACGACGGTTTTTTCATCAATCTCGCCGATGACGTAATCGGCCGAAGGTATGCCGAAAGGCGTTTCGATATGTTTTCGTTCGATGATTTTCAAGCCTTCAAGACGAGTCAATCCGGTTCCGCCGATGATTGCTAACTGTGTCATAGTCATTGTCCTAGTCGATTAAGTTATCCTGACAAGCGTAAATACCCGGCATGTTGCGTAGATAGCCTTTGTAATCCATCCCATAGCCAAACAAGTAGCGATCTTCGACCGAGAGTCCGACAAAATCGGCTTGGACCGGTTTTTCGCGGTCTAAAACCTTATCGACCAATACCGCACTGTAGACCGAAGTCGCGCCTTCCGATAAACAATATCGGTAGATCGCCTCCAACGTGATGCCTTCGTCTAAAATGTCGTCGACGATTAGAACCGTTCTGCCTTGCAGCGGCGTTCTCGGTTTTAAGACCCATTCGATAGTACTGCCGGATGTTTGGTTTTGATAGCGACTGGCATTTATCGCGTCGACGGTCAAGGGAATATTCAAACGAGTCAGGAGTTCGCCGCCGATGACCAAGCCGCCGTTCATGACGCATAGAAAAATAGGATTTCTATCCGCCAGAAGCAGGTTGATTTTATGAGCCATGGTGTCAATAGCCGCGTCGACTTCCTGCTTGTTGTGTAGTAGGTCGGCGGTTGATTGGACGTGGTCGATTTCTTCAAGCATATTCATTGGAAAGTTGTGCGATTTGTTGTGATATTAGTTGCCATTGGCTAGATGCTTGGAGAATTGCTCTGGTCATTTTGGGTTTGCCGCGCATCGCATCAAGTCGTTGTGCTCTGAGTGGATCGCTCTTGATCGGTACGCTGTCGAGCACTTGTTCAGCCGCTTTGGGATTGTTGCAAACTAATAGCATGTCGCAACCGGCATGTTGAGCTAATTTCGCGCGTTCGGAAAAATCGCCGGCCATCGCGGCTCCTTCCATGTTTAGGTCGTCGCTAAATATGGCACCGTTGAAATTAAGTTCGCGCCGTAAGATGTTTTGCAGCCATTTTTCGGAGAATCCGGCAGGCATGTTGTCTACGGCAGGGTAGACGACATGCGCGGGCATGACGGCTTCCAAACCTTGTTCGATTAATAATTTAAACGGAACTAAGTCCTTGGCTCGGATTTCGTTTAGTTCCCGTTCGTCGATCGGTAATGCCATATGCGAATCGGCGGCTACCGCGCCGTGTCCAGGGAAATGCTTGCCCGTTGCGGCCATGCCGGCCGATCGCATGCCTTTGCGAAAGCTGGCCGCTAATTGGGCTGTGAGTTGTGGATCGGGCGAGAACGATCGGTCGCCGATGACTTCGCTGATGCCGCAATCGACATCAAGTACGGGAGCGAAGCTAAAATCAATGCCGACGGACAGCATTTCTGATGCCATCAGCCAACCAGCCGCTTCGGCGAGTTCGGGCTGTTCACGATAACAGTTGGCCGGCGGTAAGCGCGTAAAGTCTTGCTTGAATCGTTGTACGCGCCCCCCTTCCTGGTCGACAGCGATGAGTATAGGGCCTTTGCGGGCCATGCGAATGCTGTCGATCAAAGCGATAAGTTGTTCGGGTGATTCGTAATTGCGGGAAAAAAGAATCACCGCGCCGGTGTTGGGGTGATGGATCTTTTCTTGCTCATGAGCAGTTAAAGTCAAGCCTTCAACATCGATCATGATGGGGCCGATTGCGGAATTAGTGGTCATATTTCCGAGTTAACATTGTTAATTAAATAAGTAAAACTGGCTTATACTTAAGCGATTATTGTTTAATCAGGAGTTAAGCGTGCGTTTTTTGTTGCTATTTTTAGGGTTGATTTTTTCCGGTTGGGTTTTGGCCCAGGATGCCGCCGACGATGCACAGCCGGCCATAGAATATTTGGAAATGTCGCCTAAGTTTACCGTGAATTTGGACGTACCTCGAAAATATTTATTGATCAATGTGCAATTGATGGTAGAGGGTAAGGATAATATGGAAAAAATAAAAAAACATTTGCCGGCGCTAAGGCACGAATTGATTATGTTATATAGCGGTCGGAATGCCAACGAATTGGGAACCAAGGAGCAAAGGGAAGCCTTACGCCTGGAAAGTGTCGAAGCCGTTAGGAATGCGCTCAATAAATATGATAATAGCGACGGCCTTAGAGATGTGTTTTTTTCCGAGTTTTTGGTTAATTAGTTTAGAGCTCCCTTGTTAAAAGGTCGTCAAATGTGGATTTAATCTTTGGAAGCAGCTCTTCCAGTTGGTGTTCCGTGTAAGGAACGGCGTCGAATTTCCCCCAGACCGGGGCCGGCCATGCTTTATCCAAGCGATAGCGCACAATGTGATGGATATGCAGTTGTGGTACCAGATTGCCGATTGCGGCCACATTCATTTTGTCGGCTTTGAAAAGCCCGGCTAGTCGTTCTGCTAGTTGGCACGACTCCTCTTGTAATAACGAGCGATCAGTAGGCGCCAATTGATAAATTTCACGGATATCGCCAATTTCAGGTACTAAAATGAACCAAGGGAATTGGCTGTCGTTCATTAGCAGTAGTTGGCATAATTCCAAGCGTCCGAGCCGGATGCAATCTTTTTGTAGTTGTGGATGTAACTGAAAGGTCATAAGATTAGACTTGAAATAAAAGTATAAAACGATGTATGTTGACTTGCTATTCTAACTATAACTATAAGAAAAGGATAAGATTATGTCGGCGCAGTTATTTTCAAGCCAAGAGCGGGTAAGCGATGATCGGCTTAAAGTTTCTTTTCGGTTTATATTAGGCTTCTATGCAATTATCCCTATTTGTTTATTAGTGGAATGGTTCGATATTCTACTTTGGCAAGGTAGTTTGCGAGAGATGTTGCCGAGCCGTCCGGAGCATTTCCTGTTATTCCAGTTGTTGTTCGGAACGCCGCATATCATTGCTAGCGCGTTGATTTTGACCGCTAATCGCGAATACTTCGGGTATTACCGGCACCGAATCATGATGATGACGTTGGTGCTTGCGGTATTTTTCGGTATCGGCGGTCTATTTATTCCTTATCGCGTATTTTATATTATGGTTGCGGCTTGGACGGTCTACCATGTACTTAAGCAGCAGCACGGTATTGCGCGAGGCGTTTGTAAGCTTCCGACATGGCCTTATCGTTTGATGTTGGGATTGAGTGTTGCCGCCGGTTTATTGATTTATCTCGGTATTTTTCTCAAGAATAGCTTGGAGCCTGAGCAAGCTGATTGGCTTAGTCATATCGCCGGTACCTTAACTTTAGCTCTTTTATTGGCTACTATTTGGTGTCAGCGCTATGTAACGACAGGGCTCGGCAAGCTGTTTCTTTGGGCGAATACCATGCTTGTAGTGAGCACTTACTATTTGTTCGTTCAGCAATACTATTTTCTGGCGATTTTGGCGCCTCGATTGGTTCATGATGCGACGGCTTATTCTTTTTATGTGACCCACGATTATAATCGTCATGGTAGGCAAGCCCGAAACTTTATCTATCGTTGGGCGCAAGTATGCAATATACCAGTGCTTTTGGTCTTACCGCTGTTGTCTTTTGGGGCAGCTCTCCTTCTGCATCAATACGGAGACGCCGCTGTTGAGTTTCTGACCGAGTTCTTATTCGGCGTGGAAATTCGTAAAGCGGTCAGTTTAGGTGTGATAGGCTATTTAGCGTTGCTGCATTACTATACCGAGGCGTTTACCTGGAAGAACGACTCGCCTTACCGAAAGTTTATTGCTTTTTCAAAATGATGGACTCGGCTAATTCGATTTGTACCCTTATATGCCAATCGTAGATCAAAATTCGGCGCCCGGGTGGCTGTCAAAGGCGCAGCACCTAAATTATCCAAGACAATTAACCATGACCAATGAGCTATGGAATTTAGGTGCTTGTTTTACGGCGGTCCTCGATAGACACGCTCTATAACGATCATGAAGGCCCGGCCTCGCCCCAGTAAATGAAAGTTCTCTGGGTGGGCGGAGGGTGCGGTCACTCGCCCGACAGGACGCCGTGAACCCAGCACCTAAATTATCCAAGATAGTTAACCATAGCCAATGAGCTATGGAATTTAGGTGCTGGGTGAATACGTCCATTTAGGCTCGACTGCGGCTCGAGCGCCAAGGATGGCGCGAATGCAGATTTTGCATTACGCCATGGATGGCGTGTATTAGGGCAATGCAGGAGCAATTGCCGAGGAGCAAAAATCTGCCCTGCCGCCGACGCCTGTCGGTCGAGCAACCGCACCCTCTCCGGAACCGGCATTTTCTCTGTCGAGCGCCGTATATCGAAAAATTAGATAAAGAGCTAAAATCTACGAACTTTCACAGTACTAAAATGATGTCGCTCGATTTTTCACTACGAAAGGAGTAGGTTCATCTTATGGTTTGTTCCGCCGGTTGACTGATCAAGATATGGGGCTAATCTTTCAGCGTAAACCCGACTTTAATAGTGACTTGCCAGTGCGCCACTTTGCCTTGGTCGATATGGCCGCGGGTTTCGACGACTTCCAGCCAGCGCAAATCGTGCAACGTATTAGCCGCTTTTGCGACGGCCTTTTCGATGGCGTCTTGAATGCTGACGGATGATGAGCCGGTCAATTCGATTTTTTTGTAAATATGGTCAGACATGGTGTGTTCCTCGCTGTTGATAAAGGTGGTCTAATTCTTTTAGCCTTTGCGGCGTTCCGATATCCATCCAGAAACCGTTAAATATTTCCCCCGACACCCTATTTAGACGCATGGCTTCGCGTAAAATCGGTGCAAGTTTGAGGGTGCCTTGTCGGCTCTCGGCAAATAAATCCGGATGATAAAGCCCAATACCGCTGAAAGTATATTTTTCGGCAACACTATCGCTTAATAGATCGCCGTTAAATCCGAAATCGCCTGATGGGTGATGTTCGGGGTTGTTGACTAAAACCAAATGCGCAAGATCGATTTCGCGTTGTTTGAGCGTTTTAAATGGAAAATTCGTTGCGATATCGCCGTTTACGACCAGAAAGGGTTTGTTATCCAGCAAAGGCAAAGCGCGGATAATGCCTCCGGCTGTTTCCAGTGGTGTTTCGCCCTCGTCCGAATAAGCGATGCTCACGCCGAATCGGCGGCCATCGCCCAGGTAGTCGATGATTTGGCTTCCCAGATGCGCCACATTGATTACAATATCGCTAAAACCCGCATCGCGCAAATCCTCCAGCAAATGCACGATAAGCGGTTTAGCGCCTACCATCAATAAAGGCTTAGGCTGGCGGTCGGTTAAAGGACGCATTCTTTCGCCGCGGCCCGCGGCTAGAATCATCGCTTTCATGTTTTTCTCCGGAAAGCCGGCAGAATTTGCCGATTTAGAAAGTCTGCAAATTCGGATAGTTCAGGATAGTGGGTGCTGGTTTCGGTAACATAATTTATTGTTCGAGGAATATCATTAAGATAAGCGGACTTTCCGTCTCGTAAGTGTAATCTCGCGAAAATGCCGATAGCTTTTAAGTGACGCTGTAAACCCATCAGGTCGAACCAACGTTTGAATTGCGCTTGACTGCAGTCGATCGTTCCATGTTGAAGAAGGCGCTGAAAATAACCGTTTCTCCAATGATCGATTTGCGCTTTCGGCCAACTGATATAGCAATCTTTCAGCAGCGATACCAAATCGTAGGTGACCGGGCCTATTACCGCATCTTGGAAATCGATTATTCCAGGTTTGTCGTCGCCAAGGTCCATTAGGTTGCGTGAATGATAGTCACGATGTACGAAGGTTAAGGGTTGTTCCAAGGCTGAAGTAATCAGAAATTCATTGACTTCGGTTCTGAGCGGTTCGGGGATGGGAATATTCAGGAGGTGCGAAGTAAACCATTCCTCGAAAATACTTAGTTCCCGAATTAGCAGCGGTCGATCGTAATGAGGAATTTCGAGGTTATTGATCGCAATCAGTGTTTGTTGTTGAAACAAACTGTCGAGGGCGTATTGATACAGGCGTTCTGCGTTCGATGGCTTAAGACAGTCCAAATAGCAAACTTTACCGAAGTCTTCGAGTAATAAAAAGCCGTATGCGAGGTTCGATTGAAAAATTGTCGGCACATGAATACCGGGAACGGATAAAAGCTTGGCGACCTTGATAAACGCCTCGATATTTTCTTTGTCGGGTGGCGCGTCCATGACAATGTAAGTCGTTCCTTGCGAGTATATTCTGAAATAGCGGCGAAAACTGGCATCACTCGATGCCGGTTCAAAACGGTCAATGGCTAGCGACAGATCGTTCGATAGCCAATCGAGCATTAAAGCGGCTCGAGGGTCTTCGTTGGTCATAGTGGAATGGGATTCTTTAAGTTATATTGCTGGAGTAAATTGAGGTAGAATGTCCGTTCGGCATTTTATTCTATTTAAGCCTAATCAAGCCATACTTACTCCCATACTTACCTATGCACTGCCGCATCATTTTATTGTTTTTCTTATTGCTTAGCTCGACTTGTTCTCAGGCGAATGAGCCGGCGTGGGATTGTGAACAAAACAGCAGCGGAGAATGGGTTTGCGGGGCCGATGTGCCGATTGTTGAAAGCTCAAAGTCTGTTACGGTTTCGGAGAGCACTGAGGCAGCGGGCAGTTCTGTCGTTACGCAAAAAAACGTTCCTAGTCTCGACAAGGTTGCGAAAAATCCTCTGGAAGCGAATAAGCAAAATCAGCCGCAGCAGGAGATTGTTCAGTTAGAGCCGCCGCGCAAAATCGCAAGAGCCGCAGGATGGGATTGCGCTGCCGGAGAAGGAGATGAAACCTGGAATTGCAGTTTGACCGGTACCGATCCGAAAGGCAAGCCGCGTGTGATGCCGGATGAGCGGCGTAGTTTCAGCTTATTGTCGCCTGCTTTCGATCATGAGCAGGAACTGAATTTCGATATTATGCATTCGCAATTGCCTTACGATCCCTGGGAAAACTGCACAACATCATTAGGCGCTCCGCCTGGATTTTTATCGACCAAAGATCTACGGGACGAGACACCTATAGATGTTCGGGCCGATTATTCGGAAATTTTCGATAATGAAATTACCGGTTTTTTCGGTAATGTCGATATTGTTCGGGCTGATCAACGTATGGCCGCAGACACCATGCATTACGATACCGTGTCGCAAACTCTCGATGCGCAAGGACACGTTTATTACAGTGAAGACGCGCTGTCTTTATACAGCGATACGATGATGTTGAAACTGGCAAGCGATGAAGCCCGGTTGCGTAATACTCTGTTCATTTCGCCGACGACGCCGTTGAGAGGCAGCGCGCGAACCGTCTACCGTGATAGCAAGGTTTTGTCACGTTACAATGAAGTCGCCTTCACAAGCTGTAAGCCCGGCAATACCGATTGGGTTTTGCATGCATCGGACTTAAAGCTGAACAAGGAAAGCGGCGAAGGTTCGGCTAAACATGCTTGGCTCGAGTTTAAAGGCGTGCCGGTGATCTATACGCCTTATATCAGTTTTCCGCTCGATGATCGCCGCAAATCCGGGTTTTTAGCGCCGAATTTATCCGTTAACGATAGAAACGGCTACGATGTCGCCCTGCCTTATTATTGGAATATCGCACCTAATTACGACTTGACCTTTCGTCCTCGGTATATGACAAATAGAGGAATGCAGTGGGGCGGCGACTTTAGACATTTGTCCGAAATGACCAACAGTCGCTTGCAATTTGAAGTGTTGCCGGATGATCAAATACGTAATAAAACGCGATATCTCGCCGGTGTTCAAAATACCACGACATTTTTGCCGAATTTAATTTCAACGATCGATGCAAGTTATGTCTCCGACGACGATTATTTCGACGATATGGGCAATAGTATTACGATTAACGATACTCGTTTTTTAAGAAGCCATGCCGACATTCGTTATAGCATGCCGGGCGTATCATTCTTTTCGCAGCTTGAAAACTATCAGACGACGGATAGAACCATTCCAAAAGAGTTTCAGCCCTATCGCAGGCTGCCCCAAGCGAGGTTGGATTTAAATCATTCGTTCGACTTTATGCCAGTCGATGTCTCTATGGGGTCGGAATATGTCTATTTTCAACAAGACCAGCGCGTTAGCGGTCAACGCTTCAACATAGAGCCGGCTGTCGCCGTTCCGCTAGAAGTGGCAGGTGTTTATTTAACACCAAAATTGTCGCTCAAACACACTCAATATATGCTGGAAAATCAGGCGGCAGGCAAGCCCGGTAGCATTACTCGGACCTTGCCGATATTTTCGGCCGATACCGGGTTTACGCTGGAGCGAGAGTTCGGATCAGGCGAATCGTCTTATGTTCACACGATTGAGCCGCGTTTGTTTTATCTCTATATTCCCTATAAAGATCAGAGCGATATTCCGTTGTTCGATACCGGAGAATACGACTATAACTTCTACAGTCTATTCCGGGAAAACCGTTTCAGCGGCTCCGACAGGGTCCAGGATGCCAATCAAGTGACGACGGCTTTGACTAATCGAATCATCGATCCGCGAACGGGCCGCGAAAACATGAGGCTTAGCATCGGCGAAATTTTTTATTTTCGCGATAGGCTTGTTCAACTGGATGATATCGATCCAAGAACTGGTCTTCCACGAGTTGAAAATGATGCTGGTAATCCGATTTTTGTCAATCAACAATCCTCGACCAATAGTTTCGCTAATTTGATTGCCGAATTCAGTGCGCAATTGACCGAGCATTTGTCCCTGAGGACAGCCGGGCAGTGGGATCATGTACAAAACGAACTAACCCGAGGTGAAGTGGCGCTGCGGTATACGAACAAGCCCGAACAGTTGGTTAATTTAGGGTATCGTTTTCGCCAGGATTTAACGGAAGTGGCGGATTTCTCTTTTCGCTGGCCGATCTATGATAATTGGTATGCGGTTGGGCGATGGCAGTATTCAATGTTGTTTGATAGAACGGTGGAAAGTTTCGCAGGCTTTGAAAAAGAAAGTTGCTGCTGGCGTTTTAGAGTCATCGGACGGCGTTATATTAATAGTATTAATGTGTTTGCCGGCCAAGAGCCTACCGGTGAAGCGCAAACCGGTGTATTTGTTCAGTTGGAATTGAAAGGCTTAACGGCATTCGGCGACCGCTTGGATGAATTTTTCGAACGAAATATCTACGGCTATGTCAGACCGCAATAAACTAACTGTTTGTTACTGTGAAAGTATGCGAAGCGGGTGCGGTTGCTCGATCGACAGGCGTCGGCGGCAGGGCAGATTTTTGCTCCTCGGCAATTGCTCCTGCATTGCCCTAATACACGCCATCCATGGCGTAATGCAAAATCTGCATTCGCGCCATCCTTGGCGCTCGAGCCGCCGTCGAGCCTACATGGACGTATTCACCCAGCACCTAAATTCCATAGCTCATTGGCTATGGTTAACTATCTTGGATAATTTAGGTGCTGGGTTCACGGCGACCTGTCGGGCGAGTGACCGCACCCTCCGCTACCAGAGAACTTTTATTTGCCGGGGCGATGGCTAGACCTTCATGAACGTTACTATGAAAAAGCATTTTATCAGCGGCGTTTTGATCGCATTAATCAGTATTTCCGTACCGGTTTTTTCGCAGACACTGGATCGTATCGTTGCAATTGTCGAAGATGATGTGATTCTCGATGGCGAGTTGCAAGCGGAAGTCGATGTCATTGCGCAACGCATCAAAGCCAGTAACGCGGTAGTGCCGCCGTCGTATATTTTGCGCAAGCAAGTGCTTGAAAAATTGATTATCGAAAAGCTGCAGCGGCAGCTGGCAGAAAGGTCCGGCATCGCCTTGAATGATGAAATGTTGGCTAGTGCCGCGGCAGACATCGCGCGCAGAAATAATATGACGCCGGCAGAATTTCGTGTCGAACTGGAAAAACAGTCGATTTCTTATCGCAGTTTTTTGGAAAACCTGCGTAACGAAGTCATCATTAATCAGTTGCGGGGCAGAGAAATCGGCAGTCGCGTTAATGTTAGCGATCGGGAAGTCGAGCATTTTCTCGAAACCGAAAGTAAACTCGGCGGCGAAGCCACTCAATACCATTTAGGGCATATTCTGGTGGCGATTCCGGAAGGCGCTTCGTCGTCAGTGATACAGAAAGCCAAACAAAAAGCCGAGGAAATTATTCAGGACTTACGGGGCGGGCGGGATTTCGTGCAGGTGGCGATGAGTCGATCCGACAGCAGCGAAGCCTTGACCGGAGGCGATTTAGGTTGGCGCTCGATTAATCAGGTGCCCACTTTATTTGTCGATGAGGTCGGCGACCTGAAGCAGGGGGATGTTTCGGACCCGATTCGAAGTCCCAGCGGCTTCCATGTCATAAAAATGCTAGAGCTCAAAGGCGGCGATCAGCAGCATATTGTGACTAAGACGCATGTTCGTCACATATTGATCAAAACCAATGAGCTGATTGACGACGACGAAGCGAAAAAAAGACTGAATAACTTAAAGCGCAGAATTGCCGATGGCGATAGTTTCGATGCGCTGGCCAGAGCGCATTCCGATGATAAAGGGTCCGCACTTAATGGTGGAAGTTTGGATTGGGTGGCGCCCGGTGCGTTGGTTCCCGAGTTCGAAAAGGCGATGAATGCATTGGCGATCGACGAAATTAGTAAACCGGTTCAAACGCAATTCGGTTGGCATCTGATACAGGTGCTCGGTAGAAAGCAGCAAGACGATAGTGAGGACTACAAAAAGGAACAAGTAAGAGAAGCGATTCGTAAACGTAAGATTGAAGAAGAAACCGAATTATGGCTGCGGCGTTTGCGTGATGAAGCTTATGTTGAGGTATTTCATGATAGGCTTTGATTCGATGAGGTTTGCTTTAAATTCATGTTTAGCACGATAATCGCACGATTGGCATCGAGACCTCAATGAGACTTAAGGAAGACAGGATAATACAGTGTTTAAGGCGGGTTATCGAAACGCAAGCATTGCACGAAGAGCGACAAATGCTTCAGCAAATACTGGATGAATTAAACCTGGGGTTATTGGATTGCGCAGCTGCTTTGTTGCATCTGCAACAGCTTGAAGGCGGCATGCGAATGATGCCGGAAACGAATGTTTTGGATTCGTCTATTTCGGACATAGTTTCCGTTATACCCAAAATGGTTCGTTATCGGTTGTCGGTCGGTCATAAACATGGCGCGTCGAAAGAGATAATCAAAGATGTGTTGGTCGATGAATCCGGTGTCGAAAGGAAAATGATTCGCCTTGTCGATATACGTAACGAATTTACTATTGTGGAATTACCGGAAGGCATGCCGGAGGATATTTTTCAACATTTGAAAACGATTGAGATTCAACGGCAAAAGCTGGATATCAAAAAAATAAACGCTAATTCAAACAAGAAAAGAGCGAATAATGCGCGTCGGCGAAAAAAGCGTATGTCTCGGTTTGATAGCAAGGACCCGGAAAAGCTTAAATGTAAAGAATTGGCTTAAGGATTTTCTAATGTACCCAACCATCGTAGATCAAAATTCGGCGTCGGGGGGCCGTCAAAGGAGGCCGTGAGCCCAGCCTCTCACCTATCGTTAGG
The DNA here is from genome assembly GCF_044788715.1 of Methylotuvimicrobium sp. KM1. NCBI lineage: Bacteria > Pseudomonadati > Pseudomonadota > Gammaproteobacteria > Methylococcales > Methylococcaceae > Methylotuvimicrobium > Methylotuvimicrobium sp. KM1. Next base: position 607,710 of record NZ_CP173170.1, read on the forward strand.
TGAGGGACCCGGTGCCTCCTTAGGCACTGCCGAAATTTGAAGTGCGAAAGGTATAATGACTAAAAAATATCAAAACAATGGCGAGACTGAAGTGGCAATAATGATGGCATAGGCTGTTAATGGTCAGTCACTTACATTTAATTGAAAATGCTGTATCTTCAAGTCCTTCATGCTCTTAATGGTAAAAGATAAATAACTCTTTTTGGAGTTATAGCCCGCCTTAGGATTTCGTGATAAATAACGTCTTGGAACTATGAGCTTTGTTGAGGGTTCGGTAACTCGCTTTGCAGGACGCCGTGAATACGTCCGTGTAGGCTTGACGGCGGCGACTGATTGCCATGGATGGCATGAATGCAGATTTTGCAGGAGCAAAAAATCTGCCCTGCCGCCGACACCTGCCAATCGAGTTACCAAATCCTTAATCGAGTTACAAATGATCATAGAGCGATAAATATTGTTTAGCGCTACTATTCCACGAAAAGTCTTTTCTCATGGCATTGGTTTGCAGTTGTGTCCAAATTTCCGGAACCCTGTATAAAATCAACGCGCGTTTGATGGCTTCCAGAAGCGAACTGGGGGTCGATTCATTGAAGGTAATTCCGGTTGCCGTTTTGTTGTCAATCGTATGGGGTAGAGCATCGACTACAGTATCTGCAAGGCCGCCGGTTTTCCTTACGATCGGCAAAGTTCCATAGCGTTGACTATACATTTGGTTTAATCCGCAGGGCTCGAAGCGCGATGGCATCAAAAAAATATCGCTTCCCGCTTCTATCCAATGAGCCAATTGTTCATCGTAGCCGATAGTAATCGACATTTTTTCAGGGTAGGCTTCGGCAAAATTATATAAACGTTGTTCGAAGCTTTTGTTGCCGCTACCGAGTAAGACAAATTGTACTGGCATACTTAATAATTCCGGCAAGCATTCTAATAGCAAGTCGATACCTTTTTGTTCAACCAAACGGCTAATTAATCCGAAAATGGGAATCGACGGCTCGAGAGGCAGTGAGAGCCGTTCTTGTAATGCGGCCTTATTGGTTTGTTTGTGATGGAGCGTTTTATGGCTGTAGCGTTGGACGATGTTGCTGTCGAATTCGGGATTCCAGTCATTGTCGGTTCCGTTGAGTATACCGCTTAGAAATTCCTTGCGATGGGTTAACAAGCCTTCTAGCCCGTAACCAAATTCGGATGATTGAATTTCTTTGGCATAGGTGGGACTTACCGTCGTTACTCGATCGGAACAAGCAATGCCGCCTTTTAAAAACGACATGTTGCCGTAATACTCAAGTGCATTTGGATTCCAAAGCTGTCTTGGAAGATTAAGCGCATGGTAGGTCGAGTGGGGAAAGATTCCTTGGTAGGCCATGTTATGGATCGTAAAAATGGTTGCCGGACGGTTGTATTCCAGCGTCAATAAGGCGGGAACTAGGCCGCTTTGCCAGTCGTTGCAGTGGACGATTTCCGGTTTCCAATCTAAGTAGGCTCTGTTCATCGCGACTTCTACGGTTATGCGGCAGAACAGCGAAAAGCGATCGGCACTGTTTGCCCAGGCATTACCGTATTCATCGTGATATGGATTGCCCGGGTAGTCAAAAAACTGGGGGCAATCGATCAGCCATACAATCACTTTTGATTCCGGCAAGCGGGTTTCGAGAATATTGACATCGCAATTATTGATTCTCAACGTACACCGATGTTGGACGTTTTCGGTTTTTTTTATAGCTTGATAGTTAGGAATGATGATACGGATATCCTGGCCTAGATCCGCCAAAGCCTTAGGTAAGCTGCTTGAAACATCTGCCAAGCCGCCGGTTTTTATTAAAGGATGTGCTTCACTTGTAACAAAAAGAATTCGTTTCATAATTAAATTTAAAGGCAGTCAAAATTCGGTTCTAGGCATATCAAGGAATTAAGTTTACCGAGGTATATTTCACCAAAATAGCCGATTGAGGGTTTATTGGCTCACTGTCAGCTGTAGTAGAATCGTCCGACTTTATTGAAGAATCAGTTTAACCCAGCTTTAACAAATGTAGTGTCTACGGCCTATGTTGTTGAATCATAAGGATTAAAAAATGCGCTAAAAATGGCTTTGTAGTGCCGTAATATTTTTTTATCATAATATTCAAAACTTATGTTCGGTAAGTGTTAAGGCTGGGTTAAGTTCGCGTTCGGGGTGGCGGCAGTTCTATTTGGCGGATATTTCTCCCGTAGGTGCGCCTATTACGCATAAATATCGAAGCGAATTTACTATAAGCTTGGCCGCCGTCAGTTAATTTGCGGTGCGCAACGGTACGCTGGGTTTTCTTTCTCAAACAGGACTCTATTTAGGGAGCAGAGTTGTTTATGACTTTCGTTTGCCGCGTCAAGATGATTCCGCCTAGCGGAGGTAAAGTCAAGTATATCGATTGTTGGCGTCCCATCCAAGGCTCCGGTTCCGATAGTATCTCGCGGTTGCCGACGTTGCTGCCTTCATAATAGGCAGAGTCTGAATTAAAGATTTCAAAATAAACCCCTTCGAAAGGCACGCCGATATGATAGTTTTCTCTCACAATCGGTGTGAAATTAAGTATGATGATCAAATCATCATTGGTGCCTTTGCGGCGGTAGCTGATAACCGATTGTTCGACATCATGGCAATCGATCCAGTCAAAGCCGCTGTGATTGAAGTCGTATTGGTGAAGTGCGGGGTGGTTTTTATACAAATGATTAAGATCTTTGACCAAAGTTTGCAAGCCTTGGTGTTGAGGATGCTGAAGTAGATACCAATCTAGGGGTTGGTTGAAATTCCATTCGGTGCCTTGCCCGAACTCAGTGCCCATAAACAATAATTTTTTACCCGGGTAGGTAAACATCAAGGTGTAAAGTAGGCGCAAATTTGCAAATTTTCGCCATTCGTCTCCCGGCATTCTGTTGAGTAACGAGCCTTTGCCGTGAACGACTTCATCGTGAGAAAACGGGAGGACGAAATTTTCGGTAAAGGCATAAAGTAAGCCGAAGGTCAGTTGATCGTGGTGATAACGCCTGTGTATCGGGTCGCGGCTTATATAATCGAGAATGTCGTGCATCCAGCCCATGTTCCATTTCATCGAAAAACCGAGGCCTCCTGTCCAGGTCGGGCGGGTTACCTGAGGCCAAGCGGTCGACTCCTCTGCCATCATGACTGTACCAGGGTGTTGTTCATGCGTTACGGTATTGAGTTCTCGCAAAAAAGCGATGGCTTCGAGATTTTCGTTGCCGCCATACATGTTGGGAATCCAGTCGTTTTCATCGCGGGAATAATCCAGATAAAGCATTGATGCGACGGCGTCGACCCTAAGGCCGTCAAGGTGAAATTCTTCAAGCCAAAATATCGCGCTCGCCAGTAAGAAATTTTTGACTTCGTTGCGGCCGAAGTTAAAAATCAGGGTGCCCCAATCTCTATGCTCGCCTTTGCGTGGGTCTTCGTGCTCATAGAGTGCGCTACCGTCAAACCGAGCCAGTGCGAAAAAATCCTTCGGAAAATGCGCGGGAACCCAGTCTAAAATAATGCCGATGTTATTTTGATGAAAGAGGTCGATAAAATACCTGAAATCGTCGGGTGATCCGTGTCGACTGGTCGGAGCGAAGTAGCCCGTCGATTGGTAACCCCAAGACGCATCGAAAGGATGCTCGGTGATCGGCAGTAACTCGATATGAGTAAAACCCATGTTCTTGACGTAGTGAAGCAATTGCTTCGCGAGCTCCCGGTAATTCAAGAAATTTCCGGCATCACCCCGTTGCCACGAACCTAAATGCACTTCGTAAATCGACATCGGTTCGTGTTGCCAGTCGCGGGTTTTGCGATCAGTCATCCATTTCGCATCTTGCCATTGATAGGCTTCTTCTTTGACGACAATCGAAGCGGTTTTAGGACGATGCTCATATTGCTGGGCATAAGGGTCTGTTTTAATTAAAATTTCTTGGCTTTGACAGTTCAGTATTTCGAATTTATATAAACAGCCCGCGTCGAGACTCGGAATAAAAAGCTCCCAGATCCCGCTGTTGCCTAGCACCCGCATTAAGTGACAGCGGCCGTCCCAGCGGTTAAAATCGCCGACCACGCTAACGCGCCCCGCGTTCGGAGCCCAGACGGTAAATAATACGCCATCGATTCCGTCGACCTTATATCGATGTGCGCCAAGTTTTTGGTAGATATGCCAATGCTTGCCTTCGCCGAACAAATGACGATCGAATTCGGGCAACTGCTCGGGAAAGTCATAAGGGTCGTAATCGGTATGTTGTTGGCCTTCTTTGTCGATCCAAGAAATTTGATAATGTTCTGGTAATTCGCCGGGCTGAGCGGTATATTCAAAAAAGTCAGTTTCTGCGAGTCGAAGTATTTCAGGGCCTTTCTCAGCAAAACGGACCGAATCGGCGTAAGGCAAATAGAGTCTTAGCTTGGTCAGGTTGTTATCGTTGAGGCGGCCTAGAACGGAAAAAGGATCGTGATGTTTGGCTTCAATGATTTTGCATAAATCATCACACAGCGGCATATTGGATTGCTTTTTCACTTCGAAACGCCTCAATGTAGTAGAATGATTTTTATCGGAATGTTACCACCTAAGCAACAGATGTAATAGTCAATTCCAGAAGGGGATTAAAATGTCAGAGTCAATCAACCAACCTCAAGACAGGTTCGTCAGTCATCTAACTAGAAATACAATTGCCTTGATTCTTGCGGGCGGCCGCGGCTCACGGTTAAAAAACATGACTGATTGGCGCGCCAAACCGGCGGTTCCTTTTGGCGGAAAATTCAGGATTGTCGACTTTCCGCTATCCAATTGCATTAATTCCGGAATCCGGAAAATCGGCATTTTAACGCAATACAAAGCCGATTCTTTGATTCGGCATATTCAACAAGGCTGGGGTTTTTTACGCGGCGAATTCGGTGAATATGTCGATTTGATGCCGGCTCAACAACGCCTCGAAACGTCTTGGTATGAGGGAACAGCCGATGCGGTTTATCAGAATATCGACATTCTTCGAACCCGCCGGCCGGAGTATGTTCTGATATTGGCCGGCGATCATATTTATAAAATGGACTATGGTGAAATGCTTGCCGATCATGTGGCCAATAATGCCGATTTGACCATTGGTTGCCTCGAGGTGACTCTAGAAGAGGCGACCGAGTTCGGAGTCATGGACGTCGATCAAAACCGACGGGTAAAAGCCTTTGTCGAAAAACCCGCCAATCCCCCATCGATGCCGGGTAAGCCCGATAAGGCTTTGGCTTCGATGGGTATCTATGTATTTAATGCGGCATTTTTATTCGAACAGTTGATCAAAGATGCCGATACCAAAGGCTCGAATCGGGATTTCGGCAAGGATATTATTCCTGCGGTTATCGAAAAATACAGGGTCAGTGCCTATCCGTTCCTGAATTTGCAAGGTGATCAAAGTTATTGGCGCGATGTGGGGACGATAGATGCCTACTGGGCGGCAAATATGGAATTAATCGGCGTCAAGCCCGATTTGAATTTATACGATAAAACCTGGCCGATTTGGACCTATCAAGAACAAACGCCACCGGCAAAATTCGTCTTCGACGACGACAAAAGAAGAGGGCAGGCGGTCGATTCGATGGTATCCGGCGGTTGCGTTATTTCCGGCGCTAAGGTTAGGCACTCATTGTTATTTTCCAATGTCCGGGTTAATTCTTACACGACATTACAAGATGCCGTGGTGCTCCCTGAAGTCAATATTGCACGGCATTGCCGAATTACCAAGGCAATCATCGAGAAAGGTTGCGAAGTCCCTCAAGGCACGGTAATCGGTGAGAACATCGAGGACGATAAAAAAAGATTTCATGTCAGCCCGGGTGGAGTCGTATTGGTCACCCCGGATATGTTAGGACAGAGCAGGCACTATGTCAGATAAAAAACTGAAGCTGGTGATATGTTGGCATATGCATCAGCCAGAGTATCGTGATTTGCAAACCGGCGAATTTCAACTGCCTTGGACTTATTTGCACGTCATGAAAGATTATGTCGACATGATCGCTCACCTTGAAGCGGCGCCAGAAGCCAAAGCGGTCGTTAATTTTGCGCCGATCCTTCTAGAGCAAATCGAGGATTATGCGAGGCAAGTGGGTCGCTATCTGCATGATCGCATCTCATTTAAGGATCCGTTGTTGGCGGCACTGGTTGCTCCATCGATTCCCTCGGATCCCGATGCACGGCTAAAACTAGTCAAGGATTGCATGCGTGCCAATCGAGAGAGGCAGATCGGGAGATATCCGACGTTCCAGAAATTGGTCAAAATGGCCGAATGGATGGAGCAGAATCATGATGCGTTGAGTTATATGAATTCTCAATTCATTAGCGATCTTCTGGCGTGGTATCACCTGGCTTGGATGGGCGAGAGTGTCAAACTGACTGATGTCAGAGTTAAGCGCTTGATCGCAAAAGGTTCAGGCTACACATTGCATGAACGGATCGAAATTGTCGAAGTCATCGGTGAGCAATTGTCCACAGCGATATGCCGATACAAGGCGTTGGCTAGAAAAGGACGTATCGAGCTTTCGGTAACGCCTTATGCGCATCCGATTATGCCTTTGTTAATCGATATTAAAAGTACATTGCAGGCAATGCCGGATGCTCCGCTTCCCGAACTGGATACTTATCCGGGGGGCGAGGAAAGAGTGAAATGGCATCTGAAACACGGTGTCGAAACCTTTAAGCGATTTTTCGGGTTCACCCCGAGAGGCTGCTGGCCATCAGAAGGGGCGGTTAGTACCGAGACATTGAAGATGCTCTCCGAGTTCGGGTTCGATTGGGCTGCGACCGGCGGTAACGTGTTGCATAACAGCTTGCGATTATCAGGTATCGATAGCGTGAGTCCGCATCATCCGTTTCGCGTTAGTGGAACCGGTATCCCTTGTTTTTTTAGGGACGATGGTTTATCGGATTTGATCGGATTTGAATATTCCAAATGGCATGCCGACGATGCGGTTGCCGATTTGGTCAATCATTTGGAGCAAATCCATAAGCATGATACTTCTACGGATAAGGTGGTATCAATTATCATGGATGGCGAAAATGCTTGGGAGTATTTTCCGCAAAACGGATATCACTTTCTCAGCGCGCTTTATAAACACTTGAGTCATCACTCCGAGATTCAGCTAACAACATTTTCCGAATGCCTCGACCAAGCCATTGAAATACAGTCGCTTCCGAATTTGATGGCTGGAAGTTGGGTATACGGAACTTTTTCTACCTGGATCGGCGATGTCGATAAAAACCGGGGTTGGGATATGTTGGGCGATGCCAAATGGGCGTTTGATAAAGTCGTGTCTACCGGGCGCTTGACCGAGGAACAGTTGGCTCTTGCCGAGCATCAGCTTGCCATTTGCGAGGGATCGGATTGGTTTTGGTGGTTCGGCGATTACAATCCGGGGGAAGCTGTAAGCAGTTTTGAAAAACAGTTTCGTTTGAATTTGAGTAATCTCTATCTGTTGTTAGGAGAAGATCCGCCGGCTTATTTGGCATTATCGTTCACTCAGGGATCCGGAGCTCCCGCCATGGGCGGTACGATGAGGCCGGGTATTGAAAACGTTTAGCCAGGGAAGCCGTTTGTGATTGATATTTTACATAGACGCCGTGCCGGAATTTTATTGCACATTACTTCACTCCCAGGCAATAGTGATAATGGTAATTTAGGGCCGGAAGCTTATCGGTTCGTCGACTTTCTAAACAGTGTCGGTGTAACGGTTTGGCAAACTTTGCCATTAAACATGCCTCACGATGATGGGTCTCCCTATCAGTGCATCTCCGCTCATGCAGGTAATACCGCTTTGATCGACTTGGATAAGTTGGTTGACAAAGGTTGGCTGAGCCGTGGCGAGCGTTGTCAAGAGTGTGGCGGCAGTCCGTCATTTGCAAGGGAGTGCTTACTCAATCACGCATACTATGGCTTTAAGCTTCACGCGACCGAACACGAAAAAATCGAATTTACCAAATTTTGTATCGACAAAAAGTTTTGGTTGGATGATTACGCCTTATTTATCGCGCTGAGAAAAGAATTCAATAACCTTAGCTGGAATCAATGGCCTGAACGGTATAAATCGCGCAATATTTCGGCGCTCAAAGAAGCTTCCAGACGCCTAAGCACTGAAATTGAAGCGATTAAATTCGAGCAATTCGTATTCTTTACACAGTGGCAAGAACTTAAAGATTATGCGGCGCGCCATGGTGTATTGTTGTTTGGCGATATTCCTATTTTCGTTTCTTACGACAGTGCCGATGTTTGGGTTCATCCGGAGGTGTTTAAACTGGATGAGCAGTTTGAAATGTCGGTAGTGGCGGGGGTACCGCCCGATTATTTTTCGGAAACGGGGCAGCGTTGGGGCAATCCGCATTACAACTGGTCATATCTTAAAAAAAATAGCTTCCATTGGTGGCTTGATCGAATCAAGACGCAAGTCGAAATGTTCGATATTATTCGTATCGATCATTTCAGGGGATTGGAGGCCGCCTGGGAAATTCCGGTGTCCGAACCCACGGCAATGAATGGTTGCTGGGTCAAGGCGCCGGGGCACGCCTTGTTAAAGACGATTTTCGATGCGTTTGGGCCTATTGCATTGGTAGCGGAAGATTTAGGCGTGATTACCGATAAAGTCGAAAAACTCAGGGACGATTTCTCTTTGCCGGGCATGAAAATTCTGCAATTCGCGTTTAGCGGCGGCCCGAGTAATCCTTATTTACCGGCCAATCTGGATAAAAATAGCGTTGTTTATACCGGCACGCACGATAACGATACTACCTTAGGATGGTACCGTCAGATCAGCGAGAAAGAGCAAGCTTATGTTTATGAATACTTAGGTCAGCCTGCCAGCTCGATGCCCTATACGCTAATACAAACCGCTTTAGCTTCGGTTGCGAATCTCGCTATCATTCCAATGCAGGATATTCTTGAGTTAGATACCGAACATCGCATGAATATTCCCGGTACGACCGAAGGGAATTGGCTGTGGCGTTTTACATGGGATCAATTATTACCATTGCACAGTCAGCGTTTGGCGCGTGCGATTAAACTTTACGGGCGAGATTAAACCGGTTGCAGTTTGCCTAAGATTTGTTCGGGTTTACCTTTCAGCAAAAATCGGCTGGCAAAAAGAGTAATTTAAATTGACACTTTAAGGCTTCAGTCAGGATAATCCTCTAATGATTCATGTCGAAATGACGTTTACTTTTCAGTACTGCGGATGTGGCTAAAAGTTTTATGAAATCAGGAAATAATGAATGAGATATTGGCATTCCAGGCATAACCCTAAGCTCGCTCTATCGTCTCAAGAAATCCAACACATCAGTCAAACCATTAGTCATACCTATCATCCTTTGCAATTCAGTCAGGCTGAACCGCTTAATTTTCCTCCGCTCATTATTTTACCGATAGATCCCTATCATCTTCATGCCTATTGGCGTATTGCCGGCGTTACTCCTCTGCTGCAGGCGAAGAATAATCCGTTAATATTACGCTTGTTCTGGCAGCTTGATTGGGCGGATAGTCAAGAGCATCAGCGTCCATGGTTTGATGCCGGCGAGGTATCCTCGTACGCCAATGCTAAAATTCAATTGCCGGTTGCCGGCGCAATTTATACGGCGGCGATTGGTCAATGCGACAGTAATGGAGACTTTATTGTATATGTTCGCTCGCTGCCTGTTAGTATGCCTTCTTCTGCGATGACGCCGGTGACCGAACTAACAAGGCCTTTAGTCTTTGATGAAGCCGATATTGACGCTAAAATTCGGCAAACATTAAGCGAGCCCGATGTCGAAGAAATCCCCTTTTCTCCGGCGTCTCCGATTCACTCGAGCCCAGCGGAACGATTTGAGCTTCATGATATGGATAGTTATTCGAGCGCCAGTATATCCTGCCTGCAGAATAGCAATAAAACTCACTTAGGAATATGCACAAAATAACTCTTACAAGTAATAGGCTTTGCGGCGGTTCGATGGCTCGCTTGACAGGATGTCGTAAGCCCATTCATGGGTGCTTGTGGGTAGCTCCATGCTGCCGAAACCCTCGCCAAGTATCTCCGACACCCTTTTTGATCCCCAAATTGGGAATTGCTAACCAAGCTCCCTTCCAACAGTTGTCGAAGTTATTTCATGCTCGTTCCTTAGGTACTTAAGATGGATAGGGGCGGTTTATGCATTGTATTACATGCCCATTTGCCTTACGTACATCATCCCGAGTATGAGCATTTTTTTGAAGAGCGCTGGTTATTCGAAGCGATAACCGAGTGTTATTTGCCGTTGCTTAACATGTGCGAGCGCTTGAATCGTGATCGTGTGCGATATCGACTGACACTGTCGTTATCGCCGACCTTGTTGACGATGTTGAATAATGAGTTATTGCAACAGCGCTATGTTCGCCATTTGCAAGGTTTAATCAGCTTAGCCGAGCAGGAAATTTCCAGAACTCGCAAGCAAGCCGAATATCAGTATTTGGCTCGTTTATATCGACGTAATTTCAAGGCGGCATTGCAATGTTATCGGCAGGATTATGATTGCGATTTAGTTGCGGCTTTCAAAAAACAGGCTGAATTAGGCGGCCTGGAATTGATTACCTGCGCGGCTACCCACGGTTTTTTGCCGTTACTGAACGTTTCCGAAAGTGCGGTGCGCAATCAGATCAACATGGGCGTTGAAACCTTCAAACAGTGCTTCGGTTTTGTGCCTAAAGGATTTTGGTTGCCCGAATGCGGTTATTACCCTGGCTTGGAAATACAGCTTGACGAAGCCGGTCTGGGTTATTTTTTTGTGGATAGCCATGCTTTAACTCAAGCAAGACCGCAAGCTGAATGTGGCGTTTATGCGCCGATAGCCTGCGCCAACGGAGTCGCGGCTTTTGCCCGTGATCCCGAATCGTCGCGTCAAGTCTGGAGTGCGCAGGAAGGGTATCCAGGCGACGGCGACTATCGTGAATATCATTGCGATATCGGTTATGATTCCACTATTCCGGAGAGTTATCTCGCACCGTATTTATTGGAAGAAACGATTCGCGTGCCCGTCGGCATCAAATATCAGCGAGTGACGGGAGGAGGTGGCCCGAAAGCGGCTTATCGGCCACGGCAAGCATTGATGAAGGCGAGGCAACATGCTCAAGACTTTTATTTGAAGCGACAACGACAGCTTGACGATCTGAGTTATCGGATGGGAAAAGCGCCGATTATTGTAGCCCCCTACGACGCAGAACTGTTCGGTCATTGGTGGTTTGAGGGGCCGCAATGGTTAGAGTTTTTATTACGCCTAGTTGGCGGCAATAAGTCGGGAATGCAGTTGGTCAGTGGCAGCGATTATTTGTCGCGTTTTCAACACTTGCAAACCGCAACGCCTTCGGCATCGAGTTGGGGCGAACAGGGCTATTCCGGATACTGGCTCAATGAAACCAATGCTTGGATTTATCCCGTTTTACACAAATCGGCGATGTTGATGGAGGAGTTAGCCGAAGAGTTTCAACAAGTCCCCCGTTTGTCCTTGGAGGAGCGGGCTTTGAATCAGGCGGCACGGTCGTTATTATTGGCGCAGGCCTCGGACTGGCCGTTCATTATGAAGTCAGGGACGACCGTCGAGTACGCTAAAAAGCGTATTCTCGATCATTTGGCTCGCTTTAATTATCTGCAAGAAAGCGTTCGCACGCATACAATAAACGAACACTATTTGACGGCGTTAGAAGTGATGGATGATATTTTTCCGATGCTTGATTTTCGGACTTATAAAACACAACCGCGGACAACAGACTAAGCTAAGGATTCGGTCATAAGACTTCCCTAGTTTTTATGTAGGGTAGACTGGTTTGGTTGCTTGATAGGTGTCGATGGTGGGGCATCCTGTCAAGTGAGTTACCGAGCTCGCTACTCAGCTCATAGAGTCAGGAGGTTATTTGTCGCGAAATCCTAAGGGCGGCGGGAAAGTATATCTTTTAATTGGCATGATAGGTCTGATTTATGGCAAAGCAAACTACAACTAAAACCAGAAGCTCCACAAAAACAGCAACAACGAATAAGGCGTCCGAAAAGCCGACGACAGAGAATCAATCGGCGTTAACGCCTGAGGTGGAGGAGGAGCAGGCGAGCGCTGCTGCGTCGACGGTTAATGATGACCCTAAAGCCGAGTCTTTCAAAATGGAAAAGTCGACTCAGACAGATGATGCGCCGAAGCCTAATCTGTCTTCGGAATCCGAAACGGCAGCAAAATCTAAAACAGTTCCGAAAGCTAAAACGGCGCCGGAAGTTAAGTCTTCACCTAAAGCGCAGACTACAAAACCGGCTCAAGCAGAGCCTGTGAAAAAGGCTTCGTCAAAAACTGCAAATGCGGCAAAATCCCCTGTTAAGCCTAAGGCGAAAGCAGCTCCTAAAAACAAGCTTTCCGAAAAAACCAAGACTGTCTCTAGCGTCAAGACGCCGACTCAAGCTAAGAAGGATGAAGAGAAGGCTAAAGCCGAAATAAAAGCTAAGGATTCTCCGAAAACTAAGTCTGCAGAGGAACTTAAGTCGGCGCCAATGCGTAATTCTGCGAACTCAAATTCTGATCAGCCGACTGAATCCGATCGGCAAAATAAAGCACCAGAAACAACAGCGCAGGAAAAGCCGAAAGCGGAGTCGTTGTCGCCTGCGCCGGTTTTGCCTGTTGTTCCGCAAAACGAGATTGCGGCGGCAGAGAATGTTGCTTCGAAGGGGGCAGCGCCTAGTCAAGTTTCCGAAAAAGGCGCTCCTAAACAGTCCGGTACCGCTGGCGAAACCCAAGTCGAGACGTCTTCTAAGGGCGACGAATCTGTATACCGGGAGCCCAATACGGCATTTATCACGCCTTTGCCCGAGGTTGCTCAGGCGACATCCATCAGTCCCGGTGTGCCGTCGGAAAAGTTTCGGCGGCAACCCGATTATAGTAAGGCAGAGCCAATAGCGCCGCCCCCCGAGTCTTCGGCGCCGGAGCCCGTTGCCGACATGATGTCGCCCCTCGAGCATGCGCCATACCACGACCAACCCGGTCCCGACTACCCGCATATGTTTGTCGTGCAGATTACTCCGGAATTGGCACCCCTGGCGAAGGTCGGAGGTTTGGCGGATGTTGTGACCGGTTTAAGCCGCGAACTGGAATTGCGCGGACACAGTGTCGAGATTATTTTGCCCAAATACGATTGTATGCATTACGATCATATTTGGGGCTTATGCAAAACCTATGACGACCTTTGGGTGCCCTGGTATAACGGCCATATTCATTGTACGGTCTGGTTCGGTTTCGTTCATGGCCGTAAATGCTTTTTCATCGAGCCGCACTCTCCGGACAATTTCTTCAATCGTGGCACGATTTACGGCTTTAATGACGACGTACTGCGCTACGCGTTCTTTTGCCGCGCCGCGTTGGAATTTCTTTGGAAATCCGGCAAACATCCCGATGTGATTCACTGCCACGACTGGCAAACGGCATTGGTGCCGGTGTTTTTATATGAGATCTATCAGAATTTAGGCTTCTGGCATCCGAGAGTATGTTTTACGATTCATAACTTCAAGCATCAAGGGTTGACGGGCGACTTCTTATTGAATGCGACGGGCCTGCATCGACCGGAGTATTATTTTCATCATGATCGCTTGTTGGATAATCGGATTCCGCATGCGTTGAATTTGATGAAAGGCGGTATAGTCTATTCCAACTTCGTTACGACGGTATCGCCGCGTTATGCCGGAGAAACCAAAGACGGCGGTCAAGGATTCGGTTTGGAACCGACCCTTCATGCGCATCATTATAAGTTCGGTGGTGTGGTCAACGGGATCGATTATGATGTCTGGAATCCCGAAATCGACCCGCATATCGCCGCTCCCTTTACCGTGGAAAAAGTAGACAATAAATATCTCAATAAACGGGCTTTACGCGATCGCTTGTTGCTAGCGGACAATGAAAAACCGATTATTGCTTTCGTCGGACGGCTCGATCCTCAGAAAGGGTTGGACTTGGTTCGTCATGCACTGTTTTATTCATTGAACCATCGGGCGCAGTTCGTGTTGCTAGGCTCAAGTCCCGAGCGGGATATCAATAGCTATTTCTGGGAGTTGAAGCGGCATTTAAACGAGAGTCCCGATTGCCATATCGAAGTCGGTTTCGACGAAGGCTTGGCGCATCTGATTTATGCCGGTGCGGATATGATTGTCGTGCCTAGCCTGTTCGAACCTTGCGGTCTAACCCAGTTGATTGCGATGAAATACGGCACGGTTCCGATTGTTCGCGAGGTCGGCGGTTTGGCCGATACGGTCTTCGACAAGGACCATGCTCATCACAAAGCCTTGCACGAGCGCAACGGCTATGTTTTTAGGGATTACAACAATGATGGGCTGGAGTCGGCATTGTCGCGCTCGATCGATTGTTATTATCAATTTCCGGATCATTTTCGGGAGTTGATGAAAAATGCAATGCGTTGCGATTACTCCTGGAAATATCCGGGACAACATTACCTGAATATCTATGATTATATTCGTAACAAATAAAGAGGCCGATTCATGAGGATGTACAACTTGTTCCCCCTGTTGGTAGGCCACTTCGGGCAGTGGGAGGCGCACTTGGAAAGGGCCGCGGCGATGCGGTTCGATTGGGTTTTTGTCAACCCGTTACAAAAAACCGGGGCGTCCGGCAGTCTATATTCTATTGCCGATTATTTTCAGTTAAACCCGCTGTTAGTCGATCCGAAATCCAAAAAGACCGCCGAGCAACAATTGCGGGCCTTGATTCAACAGGCTGAGAAAAAACACCGACTCCGCTTTATGACCGATTTGGTATTGAATCACTGTGCGATCGATTCGCCCTTGTTGAAACAGCACCCGGAATGGTTTGTTTGCGAGCATGGGCAGGTGCAGCGTCCTTTTTGTCTCGAAGACGGCGGTCATAAGGTGGTATGGGAAGATTTAGCGCAATTCGATCATGGTCGTAGTCACGATAATGGGCTTTATGCCTATTTTCGTAAAATCATCGAGTCATACATCGACCTGGGTTTTAAAGGCTTTCGCTGCGATGCCGCCTATCAATTATCGCCCGAACTTTGGCGGCAATTGATTACGGATACGAAACAAAAACATCCCGATGTGGTGTTTACCGCTGAAACGCTAGGCTGCAGCGCCGAGCGTACCAAGCAAACCGCGCAAGCCGGGTTTGATTATATTTTCAATAGTTCCAAATGGTGGGATTTCGAAAGTCCTTGGTTACCGGAACAGTATCAATTGTTGCGCCAAGCCGCTCCGTCGATCAGTTTTCCCGAAAGCCACGATACGCCTCGTTTATTTGCCGAAAGCAACGGCAATGCCGAAGCCCTAAAGCAGCGTTACTTGTTTTCCGCAGTGTTCAGCAGCGGCGTGATGATGCCGATGGGTTACGAATACGGTTTTAGTAAACCGCTACATGTGGTGCATACGCGTCCTGAGGATTGGGAAAATACCGAGGTGGATTTGACCGAGTTTATTACTCAAGTTAACACGGTGAAAGCCGATTACCCTGTATTTCAGGAAGAGGGCCCTTTTAACCTAATCGGTTATCCGCAGTCGCCGATACTTTTTTTCTGGAAAGCCAGTCTATCCGGACAGCAAGAAGCTTTGATCTTGTTAAATAAGGACCCTTGGCAACGCCATGAGTTTTCGACGCCCGATCTCTATCAGTATGTTCAGTCGCGTGCGCCGTTTACCGATCTATCGCCGGAGTATCCGCTAGCTTATGTGCCGAGTCCTTATCATTTCGACTTATTGCCGGGTATGGTTCGGGTGATGGTTACGACACAGTAAACGGTTTGAACCAAATTCAAATTTTACAACTATTAGGTGCCAGAGTAACGACGCCGAATCGATGCTAAACCAGGATAGCACATTAGAACAGGAGAGCGGGAACCGGGCTTGTCGAGGCAAGCTGAGCTATCCCCACCCGAATGATATACCTTTCGTACTTTAAATTTCGGCATTAGCCTATGGAGGTGCCGGGGTGTTCGGATAGCATGGATGCTATCATAGAGCCTACATGGACGTATTTACGGCGTCCTTTGACGGGCACCCCGGCACCGAAATTTGACAAGCAAGGGGTATAAATTCGCGGGCTTCCCGCAAAAGCAGATGAGTAAAACAAAACTATCCACAGAATTACAGAGTCTTGTCGATGCAAAATGCAGCGATCCCTTTGCCGTTTTAGGCCGCCATCCGAAGGATGATAAACAAGTTGTGGTACGAGCTTTTTTGCCTCATGCCGAAACCGTGGCCTTGGCTGAAGGAAACATGCCATTGACTCGAATTGAAGGTACGGCTCTTTTCGAATGGCATGGCTTAGCATCACAAGTTCCTCCATGCTATCGGCTGATTTGGCGCGATCAAGACCATTACGAGCACATTGGTTACGATCCTTATTGTTACGGACCGCAATTACCGGATTACGATTTACATTTATTCAGTGAAGGTAAACATTGGCATGCTTACCGTTTGCTAGGCGCACGCGTACACGAAATCGAAAATGTCGCCGGCGTGCTGTTTTCCGTGTGGGCGCCTAATGCGGAGCGGGTCAGCGTAGTCGGCGATTTTAATCGCTGGGACGGCCGATGCCATCAAATGCGAGTGCATGGTAATGGGGTGTGGGAGCTTTTTATTCCAGGATTAGAGCCCGGCTTGGTTTATAAGTATGAAATTCGCGCGAAGAACGGCGATATTTTATTAAAGACAGATCCTTACGGTCGGTTTTATGAGGTTCGCCCGAATACGGCAAGCATTGTAACGGCAAACGATAAGTTTAATTGGCATGACCAAAAATGGTTGAAACAGCGTGAGAAGTTCGATTGGCAGCACAAGCCGATTAGCATTTACGAGGTGCATTTGGGGTCTTGGCAGCGAGGCTCCGAAGGCGAGCTGCTCAATTACCGGCAATTGGCGGTGGCCTTGGTGGAATATGCCAAAACTTTGGGGTTTACCCATCTTGAGTTATTGCCGGTTACTGAGCACCCCTATGATAAATCGTGGGGCTACCAAACGACGGGGTACTATGCACCAACTAGCCGATTCGGTAGCCCCGAAGATTTTCGCTGGTTTGTCGATTATTGTCATCAGCATGAGATCGGTGTTATTCTCGATTGGGTGCCGGCGCATTTTCCAAAAGATGCGCATGCGCTTGCATGGTTCGACGGCACATCGCTTTACGAGCATGAAGATCCAAGGCTCGGTGAACATCGTGATTGGTCGACATTGATCTTTAATTTCGGTCGCTATGAAGTTAAGAACTTTTTGATCTCGAGTGCGCTATTCTGGCTTGAGGAATACCATGTAGACGGTTTGCGAGTCGATGCGGTAGCGTCAATGTTGTATCTTGATTATTCCCGTGAGGAAGGCGAGTGGATACCCAATAAATACGGCGGCCGCGAAAATTTGGAGGCCATCGACTTTTTAAGATCATTGAACGAAATTACCCATCAGCAAGTGCCCGGCGTGTTGATCATGGCCGAAGAGTCAACTGCTTGGCCGCAAGTCACCAAGCCTCCGTATGTCGGTGGGTTGGGCTTCGATTTGAAGTGGAATATGGGCTGGATGAACGATACGTTGCGCTATATGGAAAAAGAGTCGATCTATCGCCAATACCATCAGGGAGAATTAACCTTTAGTCTGATTTACGCCTTTACGGAAAATTTTCTATTGCCGTTTTCTCACGATGAAGTGGTTCACGGCAAGCAATCGATGTTATATAAAATGCCTGGCGATGAGTGGCAGCGCTTTGCTAATTTGCGTTTGGTGTATTTTTATATGTTTACCCACCCCGGCAAAAAGTTGCTCTTCATGGGTTGTGAATTCGGTCAAGGACGCGAATGGGATAGCAGTCAAGTGCTTGACTGGTATGTGTTGGCCTATCCGATCCACCAAGGCTTGCAACATCTGGTTAAGACGCTGAATCACACCTATCAAAAGGAGACGGCTTTACACGCCAATGATTTTACCGATGCGGGATTTGAGTGGATTGATTGCCATGATGCCCATAACTCGGTGCTGATCTATATCCGCAAGGATCCGGAGACAGGCGCGTTTCTCATTGTGGCGTTGAATTTTACCCCGGTGCCTCGCGAGTATTATCACATTGGTGTACCGGCAGCCGGGCGTTATGATGAAATCCTTAACTCCGATGCGCAGGAATTCGGTGGCAGCGGGGTGATAAATTCACCGGACGGTATTTGGACTCAGGAGCAAGCCTGGATGAATCGGCCTCACTCGCTCTATATCACTTTGCCGCCTTTAGGTGGGGTCGTCTTAAAACACAGTCAAACGGCACCCGGTCCGCAAGCGGTGTTAACGCCTCCCAAAAAGAATTAATCCTGAAAAAACCAGGCTAAATTCAAATGATTTAGCCTGGTGGATTTTATATCTGCATTTTGACTTTCGCGTCTAACTATAAAAGCCGAAAACTTGACCGCTCGAAGTGGAATAACATATCCGGCTGATTAGTTGGGAAGATAACGATTCGTATTAGTCGTCATCTTTGCGGATTTTTTGTTTTGGAATCGGTAATAATGGGACTTGGTAGCCGGCGATAATTTTTTGAATGTCATCGAAATTTTCGTCAATGAGCCGGTTGAGCATTTCTTTTCGCGCCTTGTCTCCATAGCGTACCCCCATAGCTATCGAAAAATCGAACTTCATGCCGGGTGACGAGCTCATGGGGATGGCAGTAAAGCTACCTTTGGGGCTTTGCGAGAGCACATGGCCCGCCATCGGTCCCCAGAGTATAGCCATATCAATTATTCCGGCTTTTAGATCCTTATCGGTCTGCATAGCGACATTGTTTTCGTCATCGCCGGTCATGGTTTGGTAAGGCACGCCTTGATCGATTAAGCCCATTTTTTGCAGCCAAGCCGTACCGGGGCCTCTGTCGAACATTGCAATGCGTAACGATTCTTGGCGCTGGAGGGGTAAATCGTTCAACTGTTCCGCCGATGTGATATCGTCCCAACCACGATTTTTGGCGATCAGTAAGACATAGGTCGAATGATAATAGGGCTTGGTTGTCAAAGTTCGATCGTAACCGGTCGGGACGCCCATGACGACATCGCATTTATATTCGTCCTCGGAATCGCTGATCGTTGCTGTTAGTGTGTTTCGGATAAAGCCTATGCGATTGGGAAACCAAGTGTACTCAAGGTCTTGTCCCAATTTCTTGGCGAATAATTCAGCAATTTTATTTTCGAAGCCATCGCCTTTTTTAGTGGAATAAGGCGGGTCTAACGGGTCTGCGCAGACTCTGAATTTGTCCTCGGCATTGGCTGGGGAGGCTATGGCGGCAAATAACAAACCGCTAAATAATAAAGTCCTGAGAGTCATTCTTTCTCCTAGTGAGTTCGAAATTGAGCTTAATAGTTTAATGTATCTGAGCCGCAAAGGCTAAGTTATAGCGCAGGAATTGTCGGGGGCAGGCTTTTGATGGTTGATCAAAAAAAGGCTCTGTATGCGGTAATAGTTGAAAACACCCATCACTTCCGGAAGCACTTAAAATTCAAAGTGAATTATAGGGTGCGCTGTGCGTACCTAATATCGGTGCATCGAATACCGGCGCAAGGCAACACATAAGTGCGCGTTAAACTGCGAGTGGGACTCACAGCGTACCCAATCTTCAAGTTTCGACATTGGCCTAGTATTCCTGTTGTCGATGTCTTTTCAACGACTAACGCGAACAAAGCTAAAAAAAAACCCCGGCCGAAAATCGACCGGGGTTTGTTTCGATCTATAAATCAGATCTTTTCTTAATTAGGCAATGCGAATACAGTCAATGTGCCGCCCAATTTAGTGTAAGAGCTCAAGCTTCTATATGCGCCGACCGCTCCTAAACCTTCAGAGTTAGAAGATTCTTCGCCGGAGTCGAGGCCTGCAGCAATACCGATACCGGCCCAGCCGCCAACACCTGATAGTACGCCGACATATTGTTTGCCGTTATATTCCCAAGTATTGACGTTACCGATGATGCCGGAAGGCGTTTTAAATCTGTAAAGCTCTTTACCGGATTTTGCGTCAACCGCTTTCAGGTAACCTTCCAGTGTGCCATAGAAAACGACGCCGCCGGCTGTGGCAAGCGAGCCTGACCAAACCGAGAATTGCTCTTTATTAGACCAGATAATTTTACCGGTGGTTGCATCCCATGCAGTAAATTGACCCAGGTTGGTAGAGCCGTCTTCCTTGCCTGTGATGGCATCTTTACCGGCCGGGAACATAGACAATGTCGCGCCAACGTAAGGTTGGCCAGCAGTATATTCAACCTCGAACGGTTCGTAGTCCATACAAACATGGTTGCCGGAAATGTAGAAATAACCGGTTTGCGGAGAGTAAGATACAGGCTGTTGATTTTTGCTTCCCAATGCAGCAGGGCAGACGCCTTCAGTGTTAACGTCTTCACCGTTGTATTCGGTGCTGTATTGAGAAACGACTTGCGGGCGTCCGGATTTCAGGTCGACATGAGTCGCCCAGTTAACCGCTTTGTCGAATTTTTCGGCAACTAACAATTCGCCGGTTACGCGGTCCAGCGTGTAGCCGAAACCGTTACGGTCGAAGTGAACGGCGGTTTTACGCATTTGGCCTTTGATCTCTTGGTCGACCAGCGCAACTTCGTTGATACCATCGAAATCCCATTCGTCATGCGGAGTCATTTGGTAAACCCATTTGACTTCCCCGGTGTCTGCGTCACGAGCCCATAACGACATCGACCACTTGTTGTCGCCGGGACGTTGTGCCGGATTCCAAGTCGAAGGATTGCCGGATCCGTAATAGACCAGGTTTAATTCAGGATCGTAGCTGTACCAGCCCCAAGTGGTGCCGCCGCCGATTTTCCATTGATCGCCTTCCCAAGTGCTGGTGCTGGAATCTTTGCCGACCAGTTGAACTTTACCGTCTTTCCAGGTGGTGGTTTTAGTTGCGTTGATCAGCGTGTCCGAATCAGGACCCATGCTGTAGCCTTTCCAGTCCAGTTCGCCGGTGCGGATGTTGTAGGCTGCCAAGAAGCCGCGAACACCGAATTCACCGCCGGAGATGCCTGTGATGACTTTGTCTTTGACAACTAAAGGCGCTTGGGTGTTGGTCATGCCCAATTTAGGATCGCCGTTTTGCACGCTCCATACGCGTTTACCGGTTTTGGCGTCCAATGCAGTCAAGACAGTATCGGATTGTTGCAGGAAGATTTTGCCGTCGCCGTAAGCCAGGCCTCGGTTAACGGTGTCGCAACACATCACAGGAATCGTGACGTCGGCGTCTTGTTGCGGAGTATATTCCCAAATGACCGCTTGAGACTTTTGGTCGATCGCATAAACGGTGTTAGGGAACGGAGTGTGAATATACATGACGTCATTGACAACCAGAGGGCCGCCTTCATGACCGCGCAGAACGCCGGTTGAAAAAGTCCATGCAGGTTGCAGGTTTTTGACGTTAGAAGTGTTGATTTGTTTGAGTTCGCTGTAACGGGTACCGTGATAGTTACCGCCCCAAGTTGCCCAGTTCGCAGGGTTCTTGGTCAATTTTTCAACTTCGCTATTCGCTTGAGATACTGCAGGTACTGCAAGCAGGGCAGCGACAGTTGAGGCAATCAGCCAGCTTTTGACAGGCTTCTTCATATATTTCCTCCTGGTATCCTGTTACGCGACAGAATACGGGTTATGATTTTTAAGACTAATATTAGTTTTAAGTAATTTATGGGGCGACGATCATTCCCTCTACCGGAGAACTAACAAGTGCCGCGCCAGGTGTGTAAATTTAAGGATTTTTTCCTAAAAGTCAACTTTTAAGGCGGACGACAAGCCTTTAAATTACACTGTCGTTCGGGAATATAAGCTCAGGGTTCGGCTTATCGAGCTCATTGTATCAACAACCTTCTATTATGCAAATTTCCTACTTGCTTTCTGTTGTTTTGGTGTTTCTGACCGTTGCAATGGTGATTGCCGGATTGACCAAGCATTTGCGGTTGCCTTATACCGTTTTGTTAGTGTTAATGGGCTTGATGATTAATTTAACTAGCACGTTGACCGATCAAGTGGCCTTTGTGGGTGGGTTTCGATTGACTCATGAATTGGTGTTGTTTGTCTTTTTACCGGCATTGATTTTCGAATCCGCGATGAGCCTCGATGCGCGGGCCTTGTTGAAAGATCTGGTTCCGGTTGTCGTTATGGCGATTCCGGGTATGTTGATTTCGGCATTTCTGGTTGGCCTTGGATTGGTGGTGTCGCTACAGCTCGATTGGCTTGTCGCGCTATTGTTCGGTGCACTGATTTCTGCAACGGATCCGGTCGCCGTGATTGCTTTGTTTAAGGAACTTGGTGTCAGTCGAAGGCTTGCTGTATTGGTAGAGGGCGAATCGTTATTCAACGATGCCACGGCGATCGTATTATTTAATATCGTACTCGGTTTTCTTTTGACCGGACAGTACGACTGGGCCGATTCGCTATCGGCAGTTCCGGCTTTTATCCGGGTGTTTGTCGGCGGCGCGGGAGTCGGTGTTTTCGGCGGCCTGCTATTTAGCGAATTGATAGTTAGGCTGGCTCAAAGCGGACGCAGTATTATTTTAGTGTTTACGCTGATTATGGCTTATTCGGCGTTCATCGTTGCCGAGCATATTTTCCATGTGTCGGGCGTCATGTCGGTGTTGGCTTCTGCGTTATGCTTTAAAATAGTCGGCTTGCCGAGGTTGTCGGGTGACATCGAGCATGTTGTCAAAGAATTTTGGGAAGTTATTGTTTTAATATTTAATTCGTTGCTGTTCATTATGATCGGCTTATCGGTGGATCTATTCTCGTTGCTCGGTAATTGGAACCCTGTTTTGTGGGCGGTAATGGCTGTGGCAATCGCGCGAGCCGTGAGTATTTATGCGTTCATGCCGTTTACGACCTATTTATTCGGGTTGCCTAAAATTTATCTTACTAGCCGGCATATCATGTGGTGGGGTGGTCTGAAGGGCGGTTTGGCAGTGGCGATTGCTTTCTCGATACCCGATACAGTGGCTGATAAACAATTATTGAAAGAGTTGACGCTAGGCGTTGTGATGGTGAGTATGCTGGTTAATGCATCTACGCTTAGGCCGCTGATGCATTGGTTGAAAATAGATCGCTTGAGCAATGAAGAGTGGCTCGAGTTACAGCAAGGCATGATTCAGCTTAAGTATTCGGTCGACGATGTTTTGCATAGCTTTGCTAATTTGCATTTACTTAACAGTGATATTCAAAATTCGGTTGTCTTCGATTTGCGCAAAAAATTGCCGTCGAGCGACAAGCCGATGTCCGAGGATCAGCAGTTAAAACAATTGCATTTGTTGGCATTGCAAGCCGAAACGGATGAGTTGGCGCGGTTGCACGATATCGGTCTGGTGAATTATTACACCTATTTTAATTTTCAGGATCTATTGAGAAAAGACCGGGCGAAAACGATAGAGGAGTTGTTGCTCATCGAATCTGTTAAAGATGAAAATAATCCGTTTTTGCGGTTTGAAATGTCGATGATCCACTTTTTAAGCAAATACGAGTGGACGCTTGGTTTGCTCATTAAATACCAAAGCGGCCGGTTTTCGAATCTCATTCGTCATGATATTGCCGGTGTATTGATGGCGCATGTCGCTTTGCAAAAACTTAAAACTGCCGATCCGAATTTATCCGGTGACAAATTAAATATCATTAAAAAAATATATCGGAACCGCTTGCATCGAAGGCAAGGACGTTTAAAGCGCTTCGGCGAATTATTTCCTGATTTTTATCGTCAATATGAAAACAGGCTATTTCAAGAAGTGGCGCTGCTTTATTCGCATAAGTTAGTTGTTGAGGAATACGAACAAGGTAAATTGTCGGTTAAGGTCTTTCGGCGATTAGAGCAGTGCTTATTCGATGCGCAAAAACAATTGCCGGCTATGACGGCAAGTTTGAGTCTGGCTAAACGAGATGATTGGTTTGATAGCGTCCCTTTGTTTTCCGGGTTGTCGAGGGAGGTAATCAAGCGCTTAGCGGAGCAGGCGCGCTATATCAGTTTCTTGCCTGGAGATACCTTGTTCAATGAAGGTGACAAAGGCGATTGTATTTATATATTAGTCAGCGGCAGCGTCAATGTATTCAAACAGGATGAGCAGGGGCAAAGCTTTCATGTCGCCGAATTACGTAAAGGCAGCTTTATCGGCGAGCATGCCTTATCGGCTAAGGCGGTCAGAACCGCGACGGTTAGAGCTAAAACGTATATTACCGTGCTGCGCTTGTCAGTCGAGCAGGTTGTTGAATTGTCGCAGCAAGCTCCCGATTTGGCCGGCCGATTAAGGGATGCGGAGTTTGGGTATTATGCTTGATAGTGAAAGGTGAAAGGTGAAAGGTGAAAGGTGAAAGGTGAAAGAGGAAAGAGGAAAGAGGAAAGAGGAAAGAGGAAAGAGGAAAGAGGAAAGAGGAAATTAGGACTTGACACGTAATTGAAATGCCTCATCATTTCACTGTTCACTATTTTATATCAAGGGAAAGATGAATGGGTGTTGATTCGCTATTTGTTGAAGTGTCAAATGGCTTCGAAGCGATGGCCTTGCTCGGACCAGCATAGGGCTTGCGCGCTGCCTTTTTTCCAGTCGGGTAATACGAAGCGCTTCGCCTTTTGTCCGTCGATTTCGAATTCATGGATCGCCGGTCGGTGTGTGTGGCCGTGGATCAGTTGCAACACGCCGTGTTCGCGCATTATCTCGATAACGGTCTGTGGGTTGACGTCCATGATGTCTTGCGTTTTGCCGCGTTTGTGGAAATGGCTGCGCAAGCGGTACCAGCGTGCGGCGATTAGTCTTAGCCATAAAGGCTTGGAAAGTACACTTTGCTGCCACTCCGGGGTATGCGATTTTTCGCGGAATGCTTGATAAGGGAGGTCGTCGGTGCAGAGCAGGTCGCCGTGAGTCAGCAAGGTCGGCGTTCCGAATAAATTGATCACGGCATAATCGCCGAGCAGATTCACGCCTGTTTCGTCGCAAAAACGTTGGCCGAGCAAAAAATCCCGATTGCCTTGTTGCAAATAGACTTGCGTGCCGGACAAGGTTAGTTGTTTGAGTTGCTTTCTGATTTTACCGTTCGGCGGCGTCGGATCGTCATCGCCTATCCAGGCATCGAATAGGTCGCCGAGAATGTACACGGCTTCGGCGCGCGGCGCTTGTCTGTCCAAATAAGATAGGAAGCGCTTGGTGATTTCGGTTTTTTCAAGCGAGATATGCAGGTCCGAAATAAATTGGATTTCGCGGGGCATAGGCAAAAGAATGGCTCAATGAATTGGAGGTGGGGTAGGGAATGGAGCAGGGATGCGGCTAAGGACTTTGTAACAAAAAACTGCCCATTAAATTATCGTTCCCATGCTCTGCGTGGGAATGCATCCTGGGACGCTCTGCGTCCCCGATGACCGATAAAACAAGCAAAAGCCAACCCACGCACTTCCTAAAGTCTATCAAGCAACCTAACTGTCGCAGTCGACGCGGAGCGTCTAAAGCAGCGTTCCCACACAAGGCATGGGAACTATAAGCTTGCGTGGGATGTCGACCGGCAGCATCCGTGTTCCATTGGCAAAAAAGTCTTATTCGACGATTTCGGCTTTTTCGATCACGATGTCGGTTTTCGGAACATCCTGATGCATGCCGCGGTTGCCGGTCGGTTGCTTAGCCATTGCATCGACCACGTCCATCCCCTCGATCACTTCGCCGAATACTGCGTAGCCCCAGCCGTTTGGAGTCGGGCTCGTGTAATTCAGAAAGGCATTGTCTTTGTAGTTGATGAAAAATTGCGCGGTCGCCGAGTTCGGATCGGGCGTGCGAGCCATCGCCAACGTGCCGCGGTTGTTTTTTAAACCATTATCGGCTTCGTTTTTGATCGGTTCGCGAACGGCTTTTTGGTTGAAATCGGCGTCGAAGCCGCCGCCTTGGGCCATGAATCCCGGAATAATGCGGTGGAAGATCGTGCCGTTATAAAAGCCATCTTTAACGTAAGTCAGAAAGTTTTCGGATGAGATCGGCGCTTTTTCGTGATTCAATTGAATTGTGATTTCACCCTGTGTCGTGGTGAGTTTGACCTTATTTGCTTGTTCTGACATTGTATTTTCCTTTGCAAAAGAATGGGTTGTTGCTAGTAGCAGTATTGTAGCGGTAAAAAGAGTACGCATGGTTGATTCCCGTGAGTAACAAGTAACCAAGAATTCTATGTGTTTTTGTCTTGAAAGAGAAGTGCCGGCTTGGTACATTGCCCTGTTTTGTTGTTAACCCGCCTTATCTGTCATGTTGAAAATATATAACACTCTGACGCGCCAAAAAGAACTTTTTAAACCCCGTGTCGAAGGTAAGGCCGGTTTGTACGTCTGCGGTATGACGGTCTACGATTATTGTCATGTCGGGCATGCGCGTGTGATGGTCGTATTCGATGTCGTTTCGCGTTATTTGCGTTACTCGGGCTATAACCTGACCTATGTACGCAATGTAACCGATATCGACGATAAAATCATTCAACGCGCACGAGACAACGGCGAAGATTTCCACGCCCTAACCGAGCGCTTCACCGAGGCGATGCATGAGGACGAGCGCGCACTTTCAGTATTGCCTCCCGACATCGAGCCAAAAGCGACGCAATCAATTCCTGAAATCCTAGCAATGATCGAAAAGTTGATTGCGAATGGCTTAGCCTATGTCGGTTCTAACGGCGATGTATTTTATTCGGTCTCGAAATTTAGCAACTATGGCCGTTTGTCCGGCAAAAACCTTGCCGAGCTGCAAGCCGGCGAACGTGTCGAGATTGAGCAAGCTAAACAAGACCCGCTGGATTTTGTATTATGGAAAGCGGCCAAGCCCGGCGAGCCTGCTTGGGAATCGCCTTGGGGCCAGGGGCGTCCCGGCTGGCATATCGAGTGCTCGGCGATGTCGACCGGTTGCCTGGGTAATCATTTCGACATACACGGCGGCGGCATGGATCTGCAATTTCCGCATCACGAGAACGAAATCGCGCAATCGGAAGGCGCGACCGGCGAAAAGTTTGTCAATTACTGGATGCACAACGGCTTCGTGCGTATCAACGAAGAAAAAATGTCCAAGTCGCTGGGCAATTTCTTTACCGTTCGCGAAGTATTGAAACGTTACCGGCCGGAAGTCGTGCGCTTTTTCATCCTGACTAGCCACTACCGAAGTCCGCTAAATTATTCCAACGAACATCTGGATGAGGCGGCGGTCGCGTTGACCCGTCTTTATACTTCGCTACGCGGTATCAATGCCGGCGAGTTCGAAGTCGATGCCGATTACGAGGCGCGCTTTAAAGAAGCGATGGACGACGACTTCAATACGCCGGTCGCTCTGTCGGTACTGTTCGATATGGCTAGAGAACTCAATAAAGTCAAAGACTCCGATAAGCAAAGGGCGACTCAATTGGCCGCTACCATACGCGCGCTGGGTGGCATTCTGGGCATATTGCAAGACGACGCCGAGCGCTTCCTGAAAGAAGGCGACAACCAGGCTGAAGGCTTGACGGCCGAGCAAATCGAAGCGCTGATACAGGCGCGAATCGACGCCAAAAAGAACAAGAATTGGGCCGAAGCCGATAAAATTCGCGACCAACTGAAACAGCAGGGCGTGATACTCGAAGATATTCCGGGCGGAGGCACTAACTGGCGCCGGGAATAAACACCGCCAAAACGGCATTGCTTGTAATGATAAAATAAACAAATCGATCCATGACCGATATCAAAGACAAATCGCTACAAATCTATCTCGATGAATTGGCCAGCAAGGCGCCGACGCCCGGCGGCGGCAGCGCCGCAGCCCTGATGGGCGCGCAAGCGGCCGCGTTAGTCGGCATGGTGTGCAATCTGACGATAGGCAAGCCGAAATACGCCGAAGTCGAGGCGGAAATGGGCGTACTATTGGACAGGTCCAAAGCGTTACGCGAACGCTTAGCCGGCATGATCAAGGCCGACGTCGACGTCTTCGACCGATTGATGGCCTGTTACGGCATGCCGAAAGAGACCGAAGCACAAAAGGCGGTCCGTTCCGAAGCGATACAGGCCTTATTGAAAGAAGCGACCGAAGTGCCGCTTGAATGCGCCCGAGCTTGCTTCGAAGTGATCGAGCTGAGCCGAATCGCCGCCGAAAAAGGCAATATCGGCGTCATTAGCGACGCAGGCGTCGCGGTCATGTCTGCTTACGCCGGATTGAAAAGCGCGGCATTGAATGTCTATATCAATGTCGGTAGCTTGAAAGACAAGGAATTTGCCGAACGTAAGACTCTGGAACTCGAATCGATTTTGGAAGGCACCGAACAAGCAGTCGATGATGTTTATCGCATTGTAAAAGAAAGGCTATAGAAACAAGCCGAACACCGAGCGTTCGCCGTTATACACATCTCTTTGAGATAAGCTGTGCGTACCATGGCAGCCCCTCCAATATTAACCAAGCCCTCATGGTTTGATGTGGCTAGAAATTCGCTGCTTAACGGCATGAAGGTACGCGAAGCGGACAACAATTTATGTATACTCATCTTATACTCAAAAATTAGCTAACTTTATGAAGGTATGGGGTGTGGTTAGCGAGGATGTCGGCAGCAGGGAGCGCTGCCGTCAAGTCCCCATGGACGGGTTCACGGCGTTCCTCGATAGATACATCCCATACCTTTTATTCTTAGACGGTTTTTCAATCAAAAGGGAGTAGGTTGAATTACTTTTTGAGTTTATTGGTAAAGATTAAAAAAATCTATTGACGAAAGTCATGAGAGTCTTTATCATACGCAGCTCTTCACGGGTGGATAGTTAGACAAGATTCGAACTCATTCACGAAGGTCAATCGGGGTATAGCGCAGTTTGGTAGCGCGCCTGCTTTGGGAGCAGGATGTCGGGGGTTCGAATCCCTCTACCCCGACCATACTGCGCTTGTAGCTCAGCTGGATAGAGCATCGGCCTTCTAAGCCGAGGGTCGCAGGTTCGAGTCCTGCCAAGCGTGCCATCTCCTGTTGAAATACTTTTCTGTGGTGATCGTAGCTCAGTTGGTAGAGCCCCGGATTGTGATTCCGGTTGTCGCGGGTTCGAGCCCCGTCGTTCACCCCATCCAAATCAATCACTTAACTAATTTCAGTTTAACTTCATTCTTGGCTTGCAACGATTTTGCAACTTTCGCGTTGTTTGCATGCTCCGCCAAATGTTCCGTTGCTGAGTGCGCATAGCGTTGCACCATTTCGAAACTAGACCAGCCTCCCAGTTCTTTTAGCGCATGCATTGGCGTGCCGTTTTGTACATGCCAACTTGCCCAGGTGTGCCATCTGAAATTTTCTATTCCTGCCCGTTTTAATGCTTTTCGCCATGCCGCTTGTGCCCGCTTTGTCAATCGGTGCGCCGTAATAGGTAAACACGCGGATATGATGCCGTCCTATTTGCGATCTCAGTATAGAAACCGCTTCGTCATTCAGCGGCACGCCGATCGACTTGCCCGCTTTGGCCTGACCGGGATGAACCCAAGCGACTCGTCTTTGCAAATCGATTTGATTCCACTCCAGCAGCGTCACGTTGCATTCACGCAATCCAGTCGGCAAACTAAAACGTGCCATCGCTTCCAAATGCGGCGGCAATTCAAGTCGGCAAAGGCAACAAGCAACGCATAGCATACCTGAATACCGAGCCCCTACGAATCGTCAAACGATGGTTCAACGTCAGAAACCCACATCTCGATGCGAAAGGTTTTCTGTTTAACCCGATCAGTAAGGTCGGCACGATTCAAACTCGAAAACTGTCCACCCAAGCCGTTTACGCCATCATCCAGCAACGTGCGGATCAAGCTCAGATCGAACCAATTAGGCCGCATAACTTGATAAAAACCTTTGTCACACAACTGCTCGAAGCCAGTATCGATATCAATATCGCTCGGCAATTGGTCGGACATACAGATATTCAGACGACGGCTCGGTATGATTTGCGAGACGATAAGTTACAGAAAAGTGTAATTAAACTTCTTGTCTATTGAGTCAAGTTTTCGCTCAACCATTCCGGGAGTTATGCATTCTACTAGCACGATAGCTGAGTTACTGGTTAATCAGTGGCTACTCGTATTGTTGTAATGTTAAGGATATTGTATTGACAACATCATCATGTAGCGATTTTGGCTCAATCACCTCAATACGTTCGCCTTCACCCAATATCCACCAACGTAATTGCCAGGTATTTGCTAATTCTGCCTGCAGAATTTTATAGCCGGGCTTATCGTCTTCCATGATTACCTGGGATTTATGCAGCGGTGTTTCGGATAAGGTGGCCGCAAGATGATCAACAATTCTGGCCTTAAAGAAAATCGTTTCTCCAGAACCAAAATGTCCTTGTTTTTGAGCATAAACATTGAGATCGAAATCGTCATTCTGACGACTGGCCTCATCTAGCAATTGGGCTGAAATGATTCGGTGCAATGCATAGAGGTACGCATCTTCATAATCGTTAGCCATTGCCACGAGATACGTGATGGGGCCGCGTTGAATCAGACCCAAGGGATGTAATCGGTAGTTTTTTTCTTTGCCGATTTTATGATAAATCGATTGATAGCAAACCTGAATTTGTCTTTCCTTGAGCAACGCTTCATGCACTATGGACAACACAATGGAATCGATCGAGGGTGATAGCAGTGTTTGTGCGGGTTGAATCACAGTGATTTTTTCGGGCCAATGAGTTACTTGGCTTTTCTTGTGTAAATCCAGAGTTTGTTGTGCTTTCTGAAATAAATCATGCAAGGATTGAGTCAGTAACACCGGCAAGGACTGGCTCAAATAGCGCTCGACCATCACCAGTGACAAGGCTTCTGGCAGGGTTAAACCTGTTGCGGGTTCAACATCCGTTCCGATCCATCGGTATCCATGGGGTAAGCCATTGATGGGATTCCCGTAGCCTTTGCTGTTATCGTTGACTTCCAATTGTGGGTGTAGCGGTAGCAAGGCTTTTAAATCGCGACGGATATTGTGGATTTCTACCGCGTAACCCTGGGCTTTCAAATCCTGAACGATTTCTCTGCCAGTCACCCATCGCAAATTTTTGCCGCTGAGTCTGCGAATACTCTCCAAAACCAGATTTCGTCGTTGCAGTGTTGCCTGCGATTTTTGTTGGCTCATTCCCTTGCTTCCCGATGTAAAAAGCGTGTTATTGAATCAATGACAAAAACAATGAAGGGTTTAACCCTTACGCAAATTGTTAGGGTATGGCTATATAGTTCCAAACATTGGTATTCGTTAGTCTTTAACATTTTTTAAGGGATGCTTTTTAACGATATGAGGTGTGCCTTTGGATAGCCTTAACATAGAAAGTCAACTTGCATTAAACCATGCAGCCAATGCAGTGTTGAAATGGTGCACGATATCCAATGATCCTGAGATTGTAGACATTGATTTGGTCATGCACCAATTGAGTTTGGCCATTTCATGGATTCAGCGTGTTAATAACGGAAAAAGTCAGATTCAGAATCCAGCTGAGTTTTTGGCGCTGATGAAAAAGCCGATTTGCGAATGGCTGCCTCTCGATTTAGAAGAAAGATTAGTTGACGGATTTGGTGTGACAGCTTTTGCACAGGATTGGGTGGCAGAACATGGCAACGAATCCGAAGCAACACTCATTCAAGAGCAAATGCTGCAAGTCATGTCGAGGCTACGTTCACGTAAAAATGGTGATCAACTTTATAGCCGCTTTCGTGAAAACCTCATCTCATTCCCAGTTGTATCTATAGAAAAAGCCAGGGAAATATTGTTACCAACGGGTTTAAACCTTACTCAGGTTTTTGAAGACATCCCAAGTACCTGTCTTGATAAGAATTCAACTCATTATTTTCCTTGTCCGGTTTGTTATTGGCCGATGAAACGACATGAAAATAGAGTTCAATGCTCTGGAAGCAGATGCTTTTCACGAGGTGCCCAATTTAGTTTTGTCGAAGACCGATTGTCTCCACTTGGAGATTTGAAGGCTCCTACACCCAAATCCGCTGATGCAATGCTGAGGTTAAAACACGGTTTTTGGCGATACACGTTGTTACCCGGTTTAATTGAATTAGATTTGAAATCGCGTCTGGAACAGCTTGATGGTGTAAAAGTACGTTTATGGCCAAATTTGGATCAGTATGATTTGCTGGTCCAGATCAGTGAGAGGCAACTAATAATAGACGTTAAAGATTGGGTCAATACATTTGCTCTTGCAAAGGCAATCAATAACGACCTGAATACCGAAAACTTGATTTATGTCGTGCCGGATGATCGCCGAAATCAAGTAAAAATTCTGCAAGAAAACTGTTCGAGCCTCAAACATTTACAGTTTATGTCCGTGAGTCAATTACTGAAAGCAGTGAAACAAATCATTACTGAACAGGAGGCACCGTTTTGAACGAACAGCCACTTCACTTAGCCTTAGATGCACTGCTGCTATTGGGAAACAAACACCAGCCGGAAGTGAGAGTTGGTGATCTCGTTTTAATAGCTCATGGTCGTTTACATCGCTGGCGACAATGGGGTTATTTATCCGAATTGGAGCAAAATCGATATCTTTGGTTATTGAGATATTCGCATTTGAATGAAATTAATAAAACAAGGCTGATCAAATTACTGACTGAAAGAATCAAAGCAGAGAATTCACCTTTTGAATTTATTGGTCATAATGAATCAGACTTAACGCGACGCTATCGGGTATTACCCGGTAAAGATATTGAGCAACACGTCGATGAAATTATCAGTGATCTGAAAAATCTTCAAATAGCTAATCCCATTATTTTTAAAAAGCGACCTGGAAACCAATTCTGGGTTAGAAAGAGTTTTTCCGGTAAATCATTCAAAGTCCCCGTCAAACTGGTTCCGAATAGTATCGACGCAGTTAAAATCCAAAAAGCTTCCAGCCTAAAAAATCTATCGATCAGCTATGTTGAGTTAAGGGACCAAGCCGAGAATATTAGCCGACTGACCGGCCAGGATTTTTACAAAAAACGGATGCAAATATTCTTGGACGAACTTCGCTGCCGGAAGAACAACCAAAAAATCGAAGACTTGATCTTTACAGCGGGTGAGCTGCAGATGCTGGTGGCACCAACTGGTCGAGGGAAGTCAGTATTAAGTAGAGTCTTAGCGACATTGTTGGTGAAAAAAGGATTTACTGTGACGCTTGTTTTGCCTGTCATTAAAGATGTCATCCAAGAATACCGGCAGTGCTCGAAAATACTACAAAAACAGACGCCAGCTAAAGTAGCTAGTATGCTATTTTCTTCACGTTCATTGGGACGCATCATCATTGATTTGTTGCGTAATAGTTTAAGAGACCCCAATTCGAATGATGCTCAAAACATTTTAGAAACAGTGGGCTATCACTGCGCATTACAGGCTTATGCCGAAGAAGGAGATGAAGTACAATTCGGCGAAGAACCTTGTCGCCATAGCCGATTCGATTGCCCTTTCTTGGCGGGATGCCCCAAGTTTCGTCATCAAAAAGCGGCCTTAGGCGCCCAGTTGTTGATCATTAATCATCATGCTTTTTTGTCGGGTCGATTGTCTCTGCCTGTTCAGGACGAAGAGTCTACTCGAATCAATACTTTTTTTGACCTAGTTGTCAAACGTTCTCATTTCGTGATTGTGGATGAAATCGATCAGCTGCAACAGGTACTTATCGACCAGCAGGTTGGTCAGATTCCTTTGACGAAAGACAAAGGTCCGACCATAGCCAATAAGGTTTATCGAGATCTGACGGATAATGGCACGAGTGTTAACAATTATGATGTGATTGACCCTCTAATAGAATTAGACCGGTTACCTTTGTTACTACGCGATGCCTTGATCAATCATCGAGTTAAATGGCCAACCAATTATGGTATTGGAACTGTTTTACCAGCTGCTTTGGAACAAAAAATCAGTCATAACTTTAAAAAATACCTACCTGAATCTGAATACTCAAACATCGACAAACTCATTGATCGTAAAAGTAGTGAACCGTTGTGGGATGAACTAAACCTATCTTTAAATCAATGGCTAACCTCTAACGGCCTAACCGAAACAAGTGAAGCAGAGCGAAAACTTAGTGTTATACAATCATTAGAAAAACTCGCCCCGAAAATTGCTGTCGAAAAACGTAATAAGCTCGCCAGCTTGCTTATTCTTCATCGAGTTCTATTTCATTTACAAAATTTGTTACAGGATGTTACCTATAGCTTTGGCAAAACCGATCTAAAAGAATCTCAAGAAGCCACTCAGTTTTATGCTCAGCTTATTGGTTACCGTCCTTGGTGTACATCCTATATGGGGCCGTTTGGACGGAGACATTACGGATTCCATGTGGCGAGCAAAGAACAACACAGGCAATTAAATGTGCAGTCATTATGCGGTGACCCGCATCTACTGATCTCGGAAATAGGGAATTTAATAAGCCGTGGTTATGGTGGTGGGGCTCGTATCGTTCTAGGACTTTCGGCAACAGCCTACTTTCCTGGAGCTTCCGCGAGTGATGTCAAAGGATCGGTTCGTTACTATCAGCCGGACGATACTACCGATTTGAAATTGGCATTAAGGTTGATTAAATCTTCTGATTCGGACGAAATGATCCGGATATCCGGAATGGGCGGGCATAACAAAAAAGAGCTACAAACCAGATTGCTGACAAAAGGTTTATGGGAACAATATTTATCTGTTGATATTGAACAACTTAAACAAAAACACCCTGATAGAGCTCGGGTGCTTTTAGTTACCAATAGTGGACGAGAGGCACGTTGGTCGGCCAATGCTTTATCGCAAGTCATGGGCGAAAAGCATGCGCTACGGCGCGTACGTTACCTGCAGAATGCCGATGATAAAGCGGAAAAGAACAATGGTATGGCTATTAGCCGAGAAGATTTAACCAATTTTGCCTATGGTGAAGCCGATATATTGATTGCCCCTTTTTTAAGTATTTGTCGGGGCCATAATATTCTTCAACCGGGTTCAGACAAATCTGCTATCGCATCAATTTATGTGCTAGTCAGACCTGTACCAACATTGGACTCACCGGGAATAGCTTTGGCGCATGTTAATTATTCACTGTTGAATGTTTGTACACCTGAAATGCAGCCACTGGAAACATTGGAATGGGAGCAGCGCCATGCTTATGCTCGGCTTAATGGCTTTTATGAACGTATAGGACCGTTTAAGTCGCTACCGGAAGATTTGAGAATGGAATGCTTTTGTAACGTATTGGTAGAGATGCTACAGCTTGCCGGACGAGGACGGCGTGGCGAAACTCCTATCGATGTATTCCTCGTAGATAGTGCTTTTGCAGACAGCAAAGCTGGATGGCGAGAATTGGCTCAAACCGCGTTATCGACCTGGCAGACACAAGGAAAAATGGAAGAAATGACACGTATACATGGTGCATTGATACATGCATTGGAAAATTTTCAACGCTGATTGACAATTTTTAACGGAATTACTATGAGGACGGACCATGAATTTTGACCTAAAAACAACTTCATTCATTTTGCCTTTGGAAAGTTACGGTGCTGTCTATGGCTACCAAGTTTCTAATGATTTTGTAAGGCGTTGGCAAGAACTGAATGAAATATTTCGAAAAAACAAATCGTATCTACCGTTTGGATCTTTAGCGACTGCCTTACGTTGGCATTTGGGATGTTTCATTCGTTTAGACCCTTATCAGGATATGTTTAAATCTGGGCAGCAGCTATTTTTAGTCGCCAGTAAGCAAGTGCCCAAGGACGCATTGGCAACTTGCTTGGATTTCTGGGAAGACGAAATTGACCGGCAATGTGACACTCCGGTTTTAGGCTCGTTAGTCAGGGAGGGAGCATTGACAGAATGCGCTTTGGATATTGGCGCGAACATTCAAACAAGAAAAAAAGCGTGCCCTACAGCGCTGGGATGGGTATGGGAGGCCAGTAAATGGCGTGTAGCAGAACGTCTTGTTCAGCAAGATCTGAAGGTCGATACCGATACGCCGCTTAAGTTCGTTTTAGACAGCCAGGCCAGTTTAGTTTGTTGGGACAGGCCGCTGGGCAATCAAACCGGGAAAGTCCAAGGTTATGGCATGCATGTCATAACTCCACGTTTGATAACGGTACCAGGTTTTGAATTGCCGGCCATTCATCTCAATAGCAGTATCAGTCGCTTGGCTACGCAGTGGAAAGATTCAAAAAAATATTCGCTTAAACATGCCTGGTTTCAAGTTTCCCAAGATAAACCTTTATTAAACATTTCAATTGGTTCAACCAAAAAAGAAGAAAAATGGCTCAAGGTTTGGAGCGATTTGTCGGTTCTCTTGCTCAACCGAATCGGATATACCGATATTTCTGAACCGGAAGGCTATGATCTTGCCAACTTACAACCAGTGAGAGCGCGCTATGAGAAAACACCGGTAAATTTCCCCATTGGCAAAGGTGTCGGCTTACCTTTCCATCATTATGTCGCAGCACACGCCCATTCAATTTTGAACGAAGCCAAACCCATCAATTTACAAAAAGAAGCTCCAAAACAATTACCCGTACAAGAATTACCCGCCCAAAAACCGGATGCAACTCATTGGCAATCGATTATTCAGGATGCAGGAGGTAATCAGCTGCAAATTATTTGCTTATATTCATCTCATATCGTCCGAAAACGATTGCAGGATGAATTACAACAATTGTTGATGGGTGTAACAGAAGCCCCTATCGAAGTCGAAGATGGTAATTGGTTTCGGGCGGGTCCTTTGAAAATCTTATTCGTTTCGCCGGAAGACAATCAACAATTTTTGTTGTCCACTAATCCGGAAGATGCCATCTTTTCATGGATACAACAAGCAATAGAGGGCATCGAACTATCTGAAAATGAATTATCCGGATTTATTGTCGAAACATGTGAAAACGACAGACTAGAAAACAGTCCGAAAAATTATGCCGACCCCAAGCCGTTGATTAGGCGCTTGTTAGCTAAGCATGGTCATGTCAGCCAGTTTGTCAGAGCAAGCACTTTACGCCAGCAAGATGGCAAAGGCGTTTGCCATGGCGCTAAGCGCGCAATCCACGATTTACTTAGAATGACCGGTTGTTATTTGCTTCCTTTCGAAAAAAGTCCAGATCCTTCCAAAGACTGCTGGTACATCGGACATTTCATTCGCAAGTCAAGTAAAGATAAAAATCAGTTTCATATTGCCATAACGGCTTGTAAGGCGGGTTCTCATCAATCGTTGATGTTGAGCCCGGCAGGAAACTGGGAAATCATGCCCAGAGGCATATCAAGTTATATATCCGCACAAGATCGCCCAAAACAAAAAGCCGATGCTTGTCAATTCATCAATCATGGTTTGAATGTTTTCATAAACCGTTTTCCCAATGCGAGATTTATTTTATTAATGGACGGACGCGCATCCGGATCGTTATGGTCACGATTGTATGATACACAATCAGAAGAAAAAGGTATTTTGCCGGACATATCAAGCGATGAGCGAGTGTCAACTATCCGTATTCGAAACGACTCCGGCATTCTTCCTCGACCAGCCGGCACAATTGATTTCAATAGGCCACTCGATGAAAAAGGGGAATTAAATCCGGGAGGTTCAAAAGGAATATTTAGTCACATTGATTCCGACTACCACGGCGCTTACTACTGTACACAACCATCCGCAATCCTAGATAACGATCGTGCAAGGAAAAAAACTCGATTTGCTGATCAACCACGCAATTTACAAAATGATCGCCAGGCTCAGACAGTGACAGAAATCGTTGTGTTAAACAAAGGGCCTTTTGCGGAAAAAGAACTCGTCACTACGGTTTCCAAGCTATGCTTTCAAAATTTAACCTGGGTTGATAAACAAAAAACATCTCTTCCATCGCCGTTACATTTAGCCCAAGCTTATGTCACCAATGCTTTAGGGGATATCGTTTAATATTAGACAAAAAAGGAAAAAAACCTTATCAGCCAAGTTGGCTAATACCATTAACAGAACTTTGCCCGCGCTTAAATAAGGGTGACAAGTTCATTAATTGCATATTACTGAACCGTATCAGCATAGTCTTTACTGATTACCCCATAGCAAAAATAGCCTCGCAGCAAGGTCATTTTTTGAGGATTATTAAATAGCTATAGATTAGTTCTAACAGCCATCTTGTTCTATAATTTCTTTCCTAAAACAGATAAAGATAACAACAAACAGGGACGGCTCCGCAGTGACCACTCACCAACAATT
This sequence comes from Methylotuvimicrobium sp. KM1, assembly GCF_044788715.1. NCBI lineage: Bacteria > Pseudomonadati > Pseudomonadota > Gammaproteobacteria > Methylococcales > Methylococcaceae > Methylotuvimicrobium > Methylotuvimicrobium sp. KM1. The sequence goes on from NZ_CP173170.1 coordinate 645,859, forward strand.
TGCTTCAGGCCTTCGCATAGAGGCCCGTGATGCCGAATGGCGAATCAAACGGGTCGATTATTCTTCCGATGGCGGCTACTTGCTGACTTGCGAAGGGTTATCCGAAATTATTCGAGGCAAGGAAACGCTGTTTCTTACCGAGCAAGAAGCGCTAGGCGCCGGAATTCGCATTCTCGATCCGGAAACCACTCAGCTGGTTGACGACTTAACTCCGAATTTTCGTGCCAGCTTGCTGTACCTGGATACCCTGTTGCGCAAAACACCGCCGACCGACGAGTTTATTCACATCGCGCAACGCGCTGCGATGGACCAACTGCCTTTCCAGCTCGATCCCGCCCTCCAAGCTTTAAGCCAACCTCGACAACGAATTTTGATCGCTGACTCGGTCGGTCTGGGTAAGACACTGGAAGCAGGCATTTTGGTGAGTGAGCTGATTGCAAGAGGGCGTGGCAAACGCATACTGGTATTGGCGGTAAAATCCATGCTGGCTCAGTTTCAGCAAGAATTTTGGAATCGCTTCTCCATTCCCTTGGTCAGGCTCGATTCTGTCGGTTTACAGCGTGTGCGAAACCGGATTCCCGCCAATCACAACCCCTTCCATTACTTTGATCGCTCGATCATTTCGATCGATACGCTTAAACAGGACATCGAATACCGGCACCATCTGGAAAAGGCCTATTGGGACATCATCATTATCGACGAAGCGCACAACGTCGCGGAACGTAACGCTAATTCTCAACGTGCAAAATTAGCCAAACTGCTGGCTACCCGTTCAGACACCCTGATCATGTTGTCTGCGACGCCGCACGACGGTAAAGCGACCAGCTTTGCCAGCTTGATGAACATGCTCGATCCCACGGCCATTGCCAACCCCAAAGACTATTCGCAAGAGGATTTTCGCAACAAAGGTTTGGTGATCCGACGCTTCAAAAAAGACGTGCGCGAACAACTCAAGCAAAATTTTCCGGAACGCGAAATCGACACCGTTCGTACGCCAGCCAGCTTTGTCGAAGAAGCGGCGTATGACCAACTCTGTGCCGCCAAATTTTATACGTTGGACGGACATGGCGCTGGACAACTCTTTCGTACCGTATTGGAAAAAGCGTTGTTCTCAAGCCCTGCGGCGTGCTTGTCCACAATCGAAAATCGCCTGAAACGCTTAAAGAGCCGGACATCGAATGACGAGATAGTCGCCGACATCAGCACGTTGGAAGGGTTACGCTTAGCCATTCAAGCCATCAAACCCGATCAATTCAGCAAATATCAACGCCTGGTAGCCCTACTAAAACCAGATGGCTCGAGCAGCTTGGGTTGGAGCCCTAAACAAGCGGATGATCGACTGGTCATTTTCACCGAAAGTCTGATTACCCTCAATTTTCTACAAAAACACTTACCCGATGATTTGGGTCTTAAATCCAAACAAGTCGCGGTCCTGCGCGGCGACATGCGCGACAAAGACTTGATGGATGCCGTTGAGCAATTCAACAAACTGGATAGCCCGATACGCATGCTGCTGTGCTCTGATGTGGCATCGGAAGGTATCAACCTGCATCACCTTTCACATCGGATGATCCATTTTGATATTCCCTGGTCGTTAATGGTGTTCCAACAACGTAACGGTCGTATCGATCGTTACGGTCAGCAACGCCGGCCGCAAATTCGCTACTTATTGACCGAGTCCGACAATACAAAAGTTCGAGGCGACTCCCGCGTCCTGGATATTCTGATCGAAAAAGACGCGCAAGCCGGCAAGAACATTGGCGACCCTTCCGAATTCATGGGCAAGTTCAATCCGGAGGAAGAAGAAGCCATCGTTGCTGCGGTCATCGAACGCGACAAGAAAGACGATGACGACATTTCGGACATCTTTGCCGATTTGCTGAATGGCACAGATACCGCCACTGATCTATTAGCGCAATTCACACCCGAAACGCCGCCCAGTCACAGTTTTGAGCAAGCATTGAAAAAAAGCCCGCGACTGTTTGAGCAGGACCTTCACTATGCTGAACAAGCCTTACGCTGGCTGCGCGAAAGCGGTGTCGATCTGCAAGCCGACATCGAAGGCGATTTAATGCGACTCACCGCGCCGAACGACCTGGTGCAACGCTTGCGTTACCTGCCCAGTGAAGTCCGCCCCGATAACGACCGTTTTATTCTGTCCAATAACAAACAGCGCATCTACGACGAACTGAAACGCTGCCGTGAAGAAGATAGCCCCTGGCCCGACATTCAATATCTTTGGGAGCAACATCCGGTCATGGAATGGTTGGCCGACAGAGCCTTAAATGCCTTTGGTCGGCACACAGCCCCGGTTTTGCGTCTCAACACCTTATCGGCACAACAACAGTTCGTTTTGATCTACGGCGGGTTTCCCAATAAACGCGGTCATATTCTGGTACATGACTGGCTGGCGGTTGAATTTAACAATCAAACCGTCCTCGGCATCAAATCGCTCGAAGCATTCCTGGAACAGTTGCAACTTCAACCCGGTAAACTGGCCAATCGCGGCGCAGTGGGCGACACTGCATCATTACAAAAACTGCTACCCTTAGCTATTCCATCCGCTAAAAAGGCATTACAAAAACTTAGGCTAAGCAAGCAATCCAATCTCAGCGAACGCCTGCTTACACAATTGGATCAAATGAACGCCTTAAAACGTCGCCACGTTGAACAGTTGGAAATCGACTTCGGTGACAGTGCTCAGCCCGAGGCCATCAAAAAACACCGCATCGACGATAGGCGTTCTCATATCGAGCGGGTTTTTCAAGATCATCTGGACTGGTTGCAAAATACTCAAACTACCGAAGAAGAGCCGTTTATACAGGTTGCTGCGGTCTTTACCGGTACGATTGCCTGAAATGACTAGTCATCCTGGATGTTGACGTATATATTAAGGATGTACATTTAAATTATCAGTGGAGAGTGCTATGCAAACCGCTCGAATTTTTACTAACGGCAATAGCCAAGCGGTGAGACTACCGAAGGATTTTCGGTTTGATGAAGATGAAGTCGTCATCAAAAAGCTAGGCGACATCGTCGTGCTTTTGCCCAAGCGCTATCGGGCGGAAAGCCTGCTGGCCATGCTGCAGGAAATTGGCCCAATGGATATTGAGCGTCAACAGCCAGCCGAACTTCAAGAGCGGGACTTTGAATGAGTTTTTATTTGCTGGATACCAATATCTGCATCTTCCTGCTCAACCAGCGTGGCGGCTTTGAAAACATCATCCAACGCATGGACGGCATGAGTCGTGAAGACATCGGTATTTCGGCCATTACTGTAGCGGAACTGGACTATGGTATCGCGGCCAGCAAAAAGCAAAGTGATAACGCCAAGCGCCTGGAGCGGTTTTTACTCGATTTCGAAGTGATCGACTTTAACCGCGCATCGGCCGCCGCTTACGGTCCACTCCGATCGAATTTGCAGTCGCAAGGCATGCCGATTGGTCCGATGGATTTTTTGATTGCGGCTCACGCCTTGGCATTAAACGCAATTCTGGTCACTAACAATACGCGCGAATTCGAACGAGTTCCCGGTCTTCGGCTGGAAGATTGGACCCTACCCAGATAAACCCACTCAAGGATAAGCAGCACCGTGAACTGGATCGGCATCAGCAACGAAAACGAGTTTTACAGCCAGCATTACTTGTCGGAAATTTTTTCCGGCGATGTGCGCGGCGTCCTGGAAACCTGGGGCGAACAGGAAGCTCAAGCCCGCGAAACAGCACGCGCCCATAATCAAAAAGAACCGGAGTATCGCGCGCCCTATGCCCGGCTAAATAGCATTTGGCGGGAAGCCCTCAACCAACTCGACAGCCTGCAACGCCCACAGCCACCCAGAGAACGGGTTGTCAAAGGCCGTGCGGTCATCCGCCAATTGTTACAAATTTTCGATTTGCCGTATCAACCCACCCGGCAACCACTCAGCGGCAATGACGATTGGGAATTGCCTTTGATCGGTGAATTGCGCACTCCGCAGGATGAGCCCTTGTTATGGGTGCTGGAAGCCCAATCCCTGGATGAAGGCGACGAGTTCGACGCCGACCCGTTAAGCCTGCGTCTGCATGCTGCCCAGCTCACCAGTCTCAGCAATGTCCCGGTCGCTAAAGCAATCACAGCCGCTGACGCTCCGGATTGGCAAAAGCTGTTGTCCAGCGCCGTCTTTACCCAAGCACGCCCGCCACGCTGGGTGCTGCTGGTCAGCCCTTATCAATGGCTGTTGCTGGACCGCGCCAAATTTGCCCAACACCGCTTGTTGCGGTTTGATTGGCAAGAATTGTTCAGCCGCCGCGAAACCGATACCCTCAAAGCTGTTTCGGTACTGCTGCACAAACAATCGCTGCTCGACGCCCAAGGCCAAAGCCTGCTCGACACTCTGGATGAAAACGCCCACAAACATGCCTACGGCGTTTCGGAAGATTTGAAATACGCCCTGCGCGAATGTATCGAACTGCTAGGTAACGAAGCCGCACAGCAACTGATCGAACAGGCCCGTAGCGATAAAAAAGGCATTTTCACCGGTAAGGATGCGCTCGACCCGTCGGACCTGTCCCTGCAATGCCTGCGCTATATGTATCGCTTGCTGTTCTTGTTTTACATCGAAGCAAGACCAGAATTGGGATACATTCCGGTAGATGAAAACAACAAACCACTAGAAGTTTATCTAAAAGGCTATTCCCTCGAATTCCTTCGTGATTTGGAGCTAATTCCGCTGACTAGCGAAGCTGAACGTAGTGGTCTCTACCTGCATCACTCGATACAAACCCTGTTTCGACTGGTCAGCGAAGGCACTGCCGATTCGCACACCCATAACCTGTTCGGTTCCACCCAATCCGGCCGCGATGCCTTCCAAATGGCGGCCTTGAAGTCCCATTTGTTTGATCCCAGCCGCACCGCGTTATTGGCTAAAGTCCAATTCCCCAACCACATTCTGCAACGCATCATTCAACTGATGTCGCTCAGCCGCCCGGCCAAGGGCAAGCGCCGGCGGGGACGCATTTCCTACGCCCAGCTCGGCATCAACCAATTGGGCGCGGTGTACGAGGCCTTATTGTCCTATCGCGGTTTCTTTGCTCAGGACGATTTATACGAAGTCAAAAAAGCCGACCCTTCGACTTCGCGCAGGACAAGTTCTGAACCGGACATGCTCGACACCGGCTATTTCGTTACCCGCGAAGCCCTAGACGATTACGCCGACAACGAACGGGTCTATGACCGTAACGAGCGTGGCGAAAAAACGTTGCGCCTGCATAAAAAAGGCAGCTTTATCTACCGACTGGCAGGTCGCGACCGGCAAAAATCCGCGTCCTACTACACGCCGGAAGTATTGACCCGCAGCCTGGTCAAATATGCCCTCAAAGAACTGTTCAAAGAGCAACTTGATCCATTGCCGGATGATCGCGCTCGCGCCGAAAAACTGCTGACCTTGAAAATCTGCGAGCCGGCCATGGGCTCGGCGGCGTTCTTGAACGAAGCCATCAACCAACTCGCGGAAAAATACCTGGAGCTGATGCAATCGGCGCTGAACGAACGCATTCCGCAGCACCAGTACAAAGACGAATTGCAACAGGTCAAAATGTATCTGGCCGACAACTGCGTGTTCGGTATCGACTTGAACCCTGTGGCCGTCGAACTGGCTGAAGTCTCGCTGTGGCTCAACGCCTTGTCCAAAGACCGCTTCGTGCCCTGGTTTGGTTTGCAACTGTATTGCGGCAATTCACTTGTAGGTGCTCGGCGCGAGGTGTTCAACAGCGACCAACTCAACCGTAAATCCGGCGACACCGCCTGCTGGCTCAATCAAGCGCCCAAAGCTGTGCCCATGGCCACGCCCCGCCAAGCCGGACAAATCTGGCATTTTCTGTTGCCGGATAAAGGCATGGTCAACTACAGCGATAAGGAAGTCAAAGCCCTGTACCCGGATCAAATCAAAGCCATCAACACCTGGCGTAAAATCTTTACTCAGCCGTTCAATAAAACCGAATGTGAGCGACTGGAAAAACTCAGCACCAAGTTGGAAGAGCTTTGGCATGAACACGCCGACTCGCTGGCAAGACAACGCAAACGCACTACCGATCCGTATCAGATTTACGGCTACCAACAAACCGGCAATCGCACCCCGCTGAATTTCAAGGATCAAGTCTTAGCGCAGGAACTGGAAGCCAAAGGCCTAGAAAACACCAGCGCCTACCGCCGACTGAAACTGGTGATGGATTACTGGTGCGCCTTATGGTTTTGGCCGATTCACGCCGCCGACGATCTGCCCAGCCGCGAAGAATGGCTGTTTGATTTGGAAACCCTGTTGCTCGGCGACACCGTACCAGTGGGGCCGAGCGGCGAACAAATAGATATCTTTGGCAATCAACCCCGACAAGAAGCTATCCCTTTTGTCACTCGCTTCGGCGTCGTCAACTTAAACAAACTATTCAAAGCCTCGCCGCGCTTGAAACGCGCCGACGACATCGCCCAGCAACGGCGGTTTTTTCATTGGCATTTAGCCTTTGCCGACCTTTTTCTCCACTCGCCCTCCGGGAGAGGGGCTGGGGGTGAGGGCGGCGGTTTTGATTTGTTTTTGGGGAATCCGCCTTGGCTGAAAGTGGAGTGGAACAGCGGCGCAGTGTTGGGCGATTTTGAGCCGCGCTTTGTGTTGAAAAGTTACAGTGCCAAGCAGATGGCGGATTTGCGGGAGGAAACCTTTCATCGTGTGCCGGAATTGGAAGCTGCTTGGCGCTCGGAGTTTGAGGAGTCGGAGGGCACGCAGAATTTTCTCAATGCGGTTGGCAATTATCCTAGCCTTGCTGGCCAAAAAGCTAATTTGTATAAATGTTTTTTGCCGAGGGCTTGGGCGAATGGATCGGCGAAAGGCGTCAGTGGGTTTTTGCATCCTGAAGGGGGTTATGATGATCCTAATGGTGGAGGCTTTCGTCGCGCCATGTATCCGCGTTTAAGAGCGCATTTTCAATTTCATAACGAATTGGACCTATTTGCTGAAGTCCATCATGCCACGATATATAGCATCAATATTTATGGCCCTGAATCGGTTAAACCCGGTTTCAAACATATAGCCAATCTCTTCACGCCACAAACCATCGATGTCTGCTTTACTCATGACGGCAACGGCTTAGTTCCTGGTATCAAAGAAGAAATCGAAGATGCTAATGGAAAATTGAAAACTCGCTGGAATACCCAAGGCCATCGCGACCGCATCATTTCAGTGGGTGAGCATGAACTGGCATTATTTGCACAACTTTATGATGAAGCCGGAACCCCGCCACTGGAAGCCCGCTTACCCGCCCTGCATGCCCAACAGTTATTGGGTGTATTGGAAAAGTTTTCAACTCAGCCCAAAAGATTCGGTGACTTACAAAGCAATTGTTACTCGACGCAACATTGGAACGAAACAACTTCACAACATGACGGCACCATTCGCCGCGAAACCCGTTTCCCCAAAGATGCCACCGAATGGGTGTTATCCGGCCCGCATTTTTTTGTTGGCACACCATTTTATAAAACGCCCCGAGCCGAATGCAGTCTAAACAGTCATTACGACGTACTGGATTTGGAAAACCTGCCAGATAATTATTTACCGCGTACTAATTATGTACCGGCATGTCCATTGGACGAATATAGGGCGCGTACAACTAGGGTATCCTGGTCCGAACCAAGCGAAATTGGCCCTATGTTACCAAATCGCGTAACTCGGTATTATCGGTTTGTTAATCGTGAAATGGTCGGTTCTTCGTCAGAAAGAACTTTAACTACCTCAATTATTCCTACAGGTACTGCCCATGTTCATACTTGCCTCACAACAACTTTTCATCAATATACTGACTTGATTGATTTTTTTTCAGCCAGTTTATCTCTAGCATTGGATTTTAGAGTTAAAAGCACCGGTGTGGGTCATGTTAATAAATCGTTACTGAATCAGTTACCGATAATTTCTAACGAGAAGTATCAATTTAATATACACGTACGTGCCCTAGTCTTAGTTTGTTTGACAAATCACTATTCTGAACTTTGGCAATCATGCTTTAAATCGGAATTTCAGCAACAGCGCTGGTCTATTTCAACTGGCAGTAAACACCCCGGCTATCGAGTTCTATCTGCCGATTTTTTCGCCAAACTTACCCCCGAATGGCAACGCAACTGCGCCCTGCGTACCGACTACGCCCGCCGCCAAGCCCTATTGGAAATAGATGTACTGGTCGCCCAATCCTTGGGCATGACCCTGGACGAACTGCTCACCATCTACCGCGTGCAGTTCCCTGTAATGCGCCAATACGAAGCCGACACCTGGTACGATCAAAACGGCCGCATCGTCTTCACCCCCAGCAAAGGCCTGGTCGGCATCGGCCTGCCGCGCAAAGCCCGTAAATCCGACCTCAACGAAGGCATCCGCTACGGCATCCACAGCGACGATCGCAACGAACAAGCCATCGCTCTCGGCTGGGAAGACATCGCCGACATGCAATCCGGCCAAGTCACCAAAACCTTCCTGGACGACACCCTCCCCGGCGGTCCCACAGAACGCACCATCACTTACACGCCCCCCTTCTTCAAACCCAACCGCGAAGAAGACTATAGAATTGCTTGGGTATTTTTCTCTAACGATCAGCTTTCGGAGATGAACTAATGGCTTCATTTATGTTAATGGAACCCACCAATCAAAGTTTCCAGGAGCTCATCGGCAACGGTATTAAGTACCAAGTGCCACGGTTTCAGCGTGACTATGCTTGGGACAGACAGCAATGGGAAGATTTATGGGCAGATATAGAAACGATTGCCGATGAACAGTTTCACTATATGGGATATATCGTGCTACAACGCAAAGGGCAATACGATTTTGAAGTAATCGATGGTCAACAAAGATTAATTACCTTGTCGCTGCTAATTCTTGCCGCGATGAAAAATATTCAGAATTTGATCAATAAAAACCAAGAAGTTGATGACAATACCCAGCGATTGAACGTTTTGAAGCAGCGCTACATTGGCTCAACCAATCCCATATCCTTGAAAGTCGATAGCAAACTCTCCCTGAATCGAAATAATAGCGCTAATTTCAAATCTATCTGCGCAAACCTCGATGCACCTAATCGACGTGGACAAACGCATACCAATAAATTAATCAATAGATGCTTTAAGTTTTTTCAAGAAAAGAAATTTGGCGGTAGCGGCCAGGAAATTGCTGAATTTATCGAGCGCGTTGCTTCAGGGATGATCTTTACCAAAATTGTCGTTCAAGATGATTTAAATGCTTATAAAGTCTTCGAAACATTGAATGCACGCGGCGTACAACTATCCACACCGGATCTATTGAAAAACTATATTTTTTCCATCGTCACCAAAAATAATAATGTGCCGGATGAGGAACTCAATGAGCTCGACGAAACTTGGTCGGAAATTGTTTCTCAGTTAGGGGAAAGTAATTTTACCGACTTCATTCGCTACCATCATAATTTTCAGGCCAGTTTATCGCAAAAAAAAGAGCTATTTTCTTCGGTTAGAAAATTGGCCAATACGCCAGAGAAAGCCTATGCCTATTTACGCTCTTTAGGCAACTATGCGCCGGTTTATGCTTCGTTATTGAATCCGGAAGATGAATGGTGGGCTAGTCAAGACCAAGATTACCGTTCCGCTAAAAAATACCTGGAAGGCTTTGCTTTATTCAATATCAAGCAACCCTTTACCATTTTAATGAGCGCTTTTTTTAAATTTACCGCCGATGAATTTATCAAACTTGTCAAATACTTATATGTATTATCCATTCGTTATAATGTTGTTTGTCATTTCTCGCCGAATGAACAGGAAAGTGCTTACAACCAATTGGCGATAAAGATTGATAAGCAAGAATTCACCCGCGCTAGTCATATCAAGAACAGTGAACTATTTAAGAAACTGTATCCCAGCGATGAGGCATTTTTTAATGCGTTTGAATTTCACAAAATGCCAAGCCGGCGAAGTGAAAAGAAAATACGCTTCCTGTTGGCAGAAATAGAAACTTATCTCGGGCATAACACCAACTACAGTAAAACCACCTTGGAACACATTTGCCCCTATAACGCCGATGAACAGTGGGATAGCTATTTCGGCGAAGGGGTTAATGATATTCAGGACCGCTTGGGTAATGTCATTTTATTAGATAAAGATCAACTGGGCCGATCGAGCTTTGCCGATAAAAAATTAGCCTATATCAATTCTCGCTATCCTTTGGCGGAAAAAGTTGCCTCCTACGATCAGTGGAATTTGCAAAGTTTAAATGACTACCAATCTTGGCTTGCTAAACAAGCCGTAGAAACCTGGCGAGTTTCCTACGAATAATAGAAAAAATGTTACCCATATTAGTCGCCCGCCAGATCACTGAGGGCTTACAAACCTTTCTACGCACGACTTTTCCCGTCACGACGCCTGGCTTTAGACGTGATGCCAATCGCACGTTGATTGACGATTTTCTGGATCAAAAAGGCAATTTGTCCAAAGGGCCGTGGCTGGAAGTCAAATTGCCTTTTCGTACAGCAGGTGCGGATACCGCATTGCCGTTTAGCCGTTACACAATCGAATTTCAGCCCTATCAACATCAACTGAAGGCTTTTCAACGCCTGACGGGTAATGCCGCACGCTCGACCATCGTGGCTACCGGTACCGGCTCGGGTAAAACCGAATGTTTCATGTATCCCATTCTGGATTATTGCCTGACTCATCGGCACTCCGGCATCAAGGCCATCATCATTTATCCGATGAATGCGCTGGCTACCGATCAGGCAAGGCGATTCGCCAAGGAATGCAGCAAACTCAATCCCAAACTGAGCGTGGGTTTGTTCACCGGCGACGATGGCTCGAATAATCGTTCGATGACACCTGAACAGGTCATTTCACACCGCGACACCTTGCGCGAGAACCCGCCGGATATTTTGCTGACCAACTACAAGATGCTGGATTTCTTGTTGATGCGTCCGCAGGATCAAAAGCTTTGGCAGTTCAATACGCCGGGCGTATTGCGTTATCTGGTGGTTGACGAGTTGCATACCTTCGACGGCGCTCAAGGCACGGATTTGGCGTGTTTGATTCGGCGCTTGCGCGACAAGTTAAGCATCGGCGAGGAAATGGCCTGTGTCGGCACATCGGCGACTATTGGTGATGCCTCTGCAGTGACTGCGTTACGTGAATACGCAGAAGCGGTTTTCGACACACCTTTCGATGACGATGGCATCGTATTGGAGGATCGCTTATCGGTGGATGAATATTTGGGCCGCTACGCTGACAGTGTTGAGCCGATTTCCCGTTGGCCGGTCGAGGCTTTAATGGAACTGCGCTCAGGTGAATCGGAGTCAGTGGTTTATCTGCGTCGGGCGGCGGAATTTTGGTTAGGCCAAACTTTAGCGTTAGATTCACCGGATGAAGCGAATCGAATCAGGGCAACGGTGCAGTTGGGTGAACAATTGCTACGGTTAACCGCTTTTCACGAACTGCTGAGACAAACCCATGTGTTATGTGACGCCGGCGAACTCGCTGAATTATGGCGGCAACGTTTACGGTTACCAGACAACACTGCTGCTGAAATTCTGATCGATAGTTTAATCGCCTTGATTTCGGCAGCCAGGCGTTGGAAAAACTCGGAAACACCGGCCTTGCGGGCCTCTGTAACACGAGAGGATGTCGAGCCTTTTTTACAAGTTCGCGTGCAGCTCTGGTTACGGGAATTGCGGCGCATGGTGGCGAGTGTCGCCTATCCATCGCAATTAACCCATGCCGACGATCTGCGTGATCTGGCCGATCCCTTGCACCTGCCGTTACTGCATTGCCGCGAATGTCATGCTGTCACTTGGGGGGCGGTGGTAGCGGAAGGCGAACAGCGCATTAGGCCTGACTTACAAGCTTTTTATCAGTCTTGGTTTGGACAAAAACCGGATGCCTCGTTGTTGTTTCCGCTTGAACCCGAACGAAAGGTGCCGGAGGGTGAAAAACGCTGGCTGTGTACGAGCTGTCATCAGTTATCCCCTTTGAAAGGCAGCGATACTTGTAGCGGTTGCCAGGGACATCGAATCGCAGTCTGGATGCCGGATATTCGGAAGCAAGTCCAGCGCGGCGGTATCAACAGAACCATCATTTCGGCTGACTGTCCCTGTTGCAGCGGGCATGAATCGCTGTCGATCATCGGCTCGAGGGCCGCTAGTCTTTCCAGTGTATTGATTGGCGAATTGTTGGGTTCGTCATTCAACGACGATTACAAGTTGATTGCCTTTTCTGACTCGGTGCAAGATGCCGCGCATAGAGCGGGCTTTTTTGGCGCTCGCACGTACTCGCAGACGTTACGCAATGCCTTAGCCCACTTCATTCGGCGACAAGGTGAAGGCTTATCCTTACCGCGTTTAGCGCAAGAGTTTCCCAATTACTGGCTGCAACAATCGGGCAGCGAAGCTGCGTTTGTCGGCACCTTCATTGCGCCGAATATGGAATGGCTACAGGGGTATCAGGCCTTGAAAGAGCAAGGCAAAATTCCGGCGGGTAGCGACGTGGTCAATTTGGTAGCCAAACGCTTGTCCTGGGAAGTCATGACGGAATTTGGCTTGCGTAGCCGAATCGGAAGAACGCTTGAACGCTCTGTGGTGGCGACTGTGCTACCCGATGGCGAACGCTTGGCTGCCAGCGGTGAACGCTTAACGCGCCAACTTCGAGAAGAACTCGGTATGCTAACGGAAGTCAGTGTTTCTGATGTGCAGTATTTTTTATTGGGACTTTTGACGCGACTCCGGCAAAAAGGCGCTTTCTACACCAAAGAGCTTGAAACTTACGTCAGAGAGGGAGGGAAAGAGTTTCTTCTCACGCGACTTCCCTTCATGCCGGGCTATGGTTTTAGTCATCGTCCCCCCGCCATGCTCAGCATGGATCAGGTTTCCAATAACTTCGACAACTTGATGCAGCCCAGCGCTTGGTATCGCGATTGGTTTAACAAGTGCTTGGCAGCCGATCAGCCTTTAGCATCTGCTGAATACCAACAAGCGTTTACGATCACGTTAGATGTTCTGGAAAAAGAGGGTTGGGTGCAAGCACTGCCTGTACGTCAACAAACCGTGTGGGGATTGATCCCAACGTATTGGCAAGTCACCACGCAAATGCTGGAAGTGGCCTGTAAGGACTGCCAGCATCGGTTACCGGCACCGAATCAACAATTGCATTGGCTCATTGGCATGAAATGCCTGCGCCAAGGTTGTTTCGGTCATTATCAAGCCGCGCCGATGTCATCCCGCTCCGGGCATTATCGTGCTTGGCCCCGGCGGTTGGTGCCCAGTGAGCATACCGGTCTGTTGGATGGCCAGAAACGCCATGCCATTGAAACCTCGTTTATCGAAGGTACCGATACTTGGGATATTAACCTGCTGTCCGCAACACCGACACTGGAGATGGGGATCAACATCGGTGATTTGTCGACGGTCTTGCTTTGCTCGGTGCCTCCCGCTCAGGCGAATTATTTACAACGTATTGGTCGGGCCGGTCGCCGCGATGGTAACGCATTGGCGGTAACCATCGCGACGGGACATCAGCACGATCTGTATTTTTATAGCAATCCTAAAGAGATGATGGCGGGTCAAATCACGCCGCCGGGTGTTTTTCTAAAGGCGATGGCGGTTTTGGAAAGACAGCTGATTGCTTTTTGCTTTGACCGTTGGGTGGCAACCGGTATCGATACTTCTGCGATTCCCGGTACTTTGCAAGCCGTGCTGGATACGGTCGAATCAGGCAGGTTGGACGGCTTCCCGCATAATTTGCTGAAGTACGTCGATGAACACGGCTTGGCAATCATTCAGCGTTTCTTAACGTTATTTCCCGATTTGGACGCAGACGGTATCCACCACATCGAACAATTTTTACTGGGCAGTAAAACCGAAGGAACATTGGGTTGGCGAATTTTAAATAGGCTCAATGAGTTGTCGCAAACGCGCCAGTCGGTTAGAGCCAGGGCGGATGAACTAAAAAAACGTATCGTTCAATTAGAAGCCCAGCCTAGCGATGAAGCCCGCGATCAACTGTTGGCCGATTCCAAGAGCGAGCGGCAGGCATTACTGGCATTGATTGGCAGCATCAATCGGCGATTGACCTTAAATTTTTTTACCGACGAGGGTTTGTTGCCGAATTATGCCTTCCCCGAAGAAGGCGTGACGCTTAATTCGGTGATTCTGCGCCGTAAAGAAGTTCGGGATGAAGGCAATGAGGGCAAACGCTACGAAGCGCTGAGTTTTTCCTTCCAGCGATCCGCGCAAGCCGCATTGGGCGAACTGGTACCGGAGGCTCGCTTTTATGCCGCTGAACATCAACTCAATATCGAGCAAGTGGATTTAAGGCTATCCAAACCGCAAAACTGGCGCTTATGTCCTGCTTGTCATTACAACGAAAACATCGATGAAAGCGGCGATCCGCATAGCGTTTGTCCTCGCTGTGGTAATGGACAATGGGCCGATACGGGACAAAAACGCACACTATTGAAATTACGTCAGGTTTACGCCAGAGCCGATTCTCGAAATGATCGAATTGGCGACGACAGCGATCAGCGCGAGCCCAAATTTTACCAAAGGCAATTGTTAGTCGATGTGCCGCCGGAATCCCAGCAAGGCGGCTATCGCTTGGCCAGCGACGAATTACCGTTTGGTTTTGAATATTTGCGCAATGCCCGTTTCAGAGAAATCAACTTTGGCGAGCCGGGCGATACCGCGGACACGTTTCATGTTGCAGGTAGAAATGATGCGCGTAAAGGCTTCAAGATTTGTCGGCATTGCGGCATGGTTAAGCGTTACCGGCTCCGCAAGGGCCAATATGCTCATACTTTGGATTGCCCAGTGTCTAAGCCGGGAAACGAATCGAATGATGCCGATTGGTTGACCAGTTTGTATCTTTACCGCGAACTGAATTCCGAAGCGATTCGTATCTTACTGCCGTTAGCGGATGTTGCTCAGTCCGAAACGCGGAAAATGTCCTTTGTCGCTGCGCTGAACATGGGGTTACGCCAGTATTTCAAAGGCAATGTTCAGCATCTAGAAATTACCGAGATGTCCGAATCTGCTCCGGATGGTCACACTACTCGGCAGTATTTGGTGATTTATGATCGGGTACCTGGGGGGACGGGTTATCTGAAAGAATTGATGCGAACACCTGAGAATTTGATGGGACTTTTGCAGCAGGCTTACGATTTACTGGAAAGCTGTTCCTGTGCTGAACAGTCTGATCAAGACGGATGCTATCGCTGTATTCTGGCTTATCGGGATAGCCGCAATAGGTCGGCCATTTCGCGAAAAGTTGCCTTAACGTTACTCAAACAAATTTTGGATTTGCAGGGTCAATTGCAATCGGTTGCCAAATTGAGTGACATCGACATGAACAGCGCCTTGGGCAGTCCTCTGGAGGCATTGTTTGTCTCGGCGTTGGCTCGGTTTACGGATATGACCAAAAAAACTGTGAACGGCAAGCCAGGCTACTGGTTGAGCGTCACCGATTCATCCGGAAATACGCGTGCCTGGGAGCTGGAGCCTCAAGTGAAGTTGGGACCCACCCAAAATGTAGCTCTGCAAACTATTCCCGATTTTATGTTGCGTCCGGTTCGGGAAAGCGATTTTGCCGAGTTGGGCGAATGGGCCTTATATCTTGATGGTTTCGGCCATCATTTTGGCATCCAAACCGATGATACCCGCAAACGCCTAGCAGTCATGCGCTCAGGTCGTAGGGTTTGGAGTTTGGGATGGCAAGATATTCCTGAGACGGGGCAGCAACCCAACTCCGTCATGTCCGACTATTTATTGAAGTTTCGCCAACCGGCCATGCTCACCCAATATGACAAGTTGGCAGAGCGTTTTGGCTGGCAATCGAATTCTAGTCTTGAAAGTAGCTTGGTATCAGGCCCTTTCAACCTTTTACTGGATTATTTAAAAGCCCCTGTGTCAACCCGTGATCGACTTCAGCAAGCCACGCTGTGCAATGCCATCAGCTGGCTAAGCTTGCCTTCATTAAAAACCCCGATTTGGCAAGAGCCACATTACGATCTGAAGGCGCTGATACCGACCACTATTTGGCATTGGATGCAAAATCTTAACGAACCCCTTGCGTTTGGTGGTTTGTTGGAGGGTATCGAAACTCCTGCTACACCCGTAGATATTGCAGTATTTTTGCCTGTTGCTGGGTTAACCTCGCGAGAACGACTATTATCCGAGATGACCGTCGTTGTTGTTCTGGATGAAACTAAAGCCGAGCAAACCAAGGTGTTTGAAAAAATCTGGCGAGGCTTTTGGCATGCGGTGAATGTGTTGCAATTTGCTCCGCGCTTTACCGTTGCAACGCGAGGGGGTGTATTAGAACAAGTGTATGAAAATTTGTTGCAAGGTTGGCCATTAAAACCGCATGAGGTTCAATCGGTATCCTCGTCAGCATCCGACAATCCTTGGACCGAGATATTCGAGCTGTGCGAAATTGATCGGTTTGCCTTGGAATCCCTGATAAATGCAGGTATTAGCTGTCCGGAAGTTGGATTTGATCTTGTCGCAAACGGTCAGGTAGTCGCAACGGCAGAATTGGCTTGGCCGGATGCTATGCTAGCCATCATGCTGGAGACGCCTGATACATTTGCCGGAATACCCAATTGGAAATTGATCAGTGTCCATCAAGCTGATTGGCTGGATGAACTGATGCAATTGCTGCCAAAGCAGGAGTAATGAATGGAAAATTTGAAAATAGCTATTGGTGACGGATTTCTGGAATCGTTTGCCCGGATCCCAAAAGCAAAACAAAAAAAGGTGATGGAGTTTGTGGCCAAGTTTCGCTACAACCCTACAGCCAATGGCATCAATTACGAAAAAATTAACGATGTGCGTGATCAAAATTTCCGTTCAGTTCGCATCGACCAAGATTATCGAGGCATTATCCTGAAACCTGCCCAAGGCAATGTTTATATTTTGCTGTGGGTCGACAAACATGATGATGCTTATGACTGGGCTCGTTCCCATCGCTGTCATATTCATCCGCAGACGGGGACTTTGCAGTTGGTCGAAATTGTACAAAGCGATCAACCGGAAATTGAACGCAGTCAAGTTCCAGCTACCGCAAACACAACACCTCGGTTATTTGATTTGTCGGACGATACGTTGTTGAGTCTAGGCGTCCCTGCTGAAGATTTACCGCGAATCAAGGATTTGACTTGTGTAGAAGACTTGGAATCGATAGAAAAAACGCTGCCGATTGAAGCGTTTGAGGCGCTTTATTTACTCGCAGCTGGCACACCGCTAGACGACATATTACTCGATTACGCCTCAAAAACAGCAGCAAAAGACGTCAATACCGAAGATTTTGCCGAAGCCCTCAATCAAGATGCATCTCGCCGTCGTTTTTACGTGGTTGGCGATGAAATGGAGTTATTAGAGATGCTGGAAGCTCCGTTGGAAAAATGGCGGGTATTTCTGCATCCTTCGCAGCGAAGATTGATCGCGCGACATTGGTCTGGTCCTGTTCGTGTCCTCGGCGGTGCCGGTACGGGTAAAACGGTCGTCGCCATGCACCGTGCAAAATGGCTGGCTAGCCAACTGACCGGTCCGAGTGAACGCATCCTATTTACAACGTTTACCAGTAATCTAGCTGTCGATATTCAAGAGAATTTACGGAAAATTTGCTCAACTCAAGAATTTCAACGAATTGATGTGCAACATATCGATGCCTGGGTTGTAAATTGTCTAAAGCGTTTGGAATACAACTTACGTGTTGTTTATCCCAATGGCAAGGATAGCGAATATGAACAATGTTGGTCTTTGGCTGAAGGACTTATTAACCCAAGTTTAGGATTAACTCCGAGTTTTTTTCGGGAGGAATGGGAACGCGTGATTCTTCCGCAATCGATTCGCTCTAGGCATGCGTATTTAACCGCCAGTCGCATTGGGCGTGGCGTACCTCTTACTAGAAAGCAGCGTGCTGATAGTTGGCCTGTGTTTGAGGAAATGCGTATCCAACTGACGCAACGAAAGTTAACGACTATCGAAGATGCCGCTTTTGACATCATCGCCATACTCGACTCGGATAGCCATATCAAACGTTATCGTTCAATTGTGGTAGACGAAGGACAAGACTTCGGGCCGGAAATGCTGGTGTTATTGCGTCGTTTAGTACCCGAAAATGAAGACGATCTGTTTATTGTCGGCGATGGCCACCAGCGGATTTATCACCGTAAAGCTGTGTTAGGAAAATGTGGCATCAATATCCGGGGCAGAGGTAAAAAACTGAGAATCAATTACCGTACTACCGAGGAAATTCGACGCTTTGCGACGCGGATATTAGAAGGGATTCCGATTGATGACATGGATGACTCCCTGGATTCGTTGATGGATTATCGTTCCCTGATGCACGGAGATTATCCTGATGTACATCACTTCAGTTCGATAAGCGATGAATCCAAGTGGATTGGCGAAAAAATCGAGTCGTTGATTTCAAGCGGAATGCTGTCACAAGATATTTGTCTGGTTGCAAGAACCAATCACCTCCTAGATGAATTCCAATTGCAGCTTCAATCGATGGGTATCGAAATCCGAAAATTATCCAGACAAGCCCCAGACAACAGAAATCTACCCGGAATTCGTTTGGCTACTATGCACCGAGTAAAAGGCTTGGAATTTAAAGCCGTATTTATGGTTGCTATCAACGATGGCATTGTTCCACTAAATTTAGGAACTGTCACAAAGGATTTAACTGAAACTACTCTGAGGAATCAAAGCGAAAAAGCGTTATTTCATGTTGCAGCTACCCGTGCAATTAAATATTTAAGTATTTCTTCGCATGGGAAAGCTAGCCGCTATTTAGTGCTCGAACGGTAATTTAAATGCTAATATAAAACAATAAGTTATTTTAAAATAAACGCAAAAAGATTAGCGGCGGCGATCTAATTGGCGTGAAAAATGCCTATTTCAACTAACCGGTTGAAAGTTAATGTTATTATTTTTCGCATTTTAAAGTTTAGCCAGCCATTAACCCCAATCACCGCCCCAATTTGTTAAAACTTCGTTGGACACAAACCCATGAGAAACGTCTTATCACCCCGGCTGTGCATTGGTCAAAATCGACATTGCCGACATCGTTATTGATGTCACTTCATGAGACGACATTCCCTTGCTACTGTTAGGCCTGCAGCACCTGTACTGCACACACCCGTTACGCGATGCTATCTTCAATCTCCTCAAGGAGGTAGCACCAATCCAAACGGCCAGTGAGCAAACGCGCATCGTGTCACTAGACAAAGGGTGGCCCGGCTGGATCAATGGGCGTTCTGTTGCTGGGCACGCTTCGCCTGGCGCTTAATGCCGGTTACGCCCCCATTTCTGCGTCGTTTGCGCTTAATCGATCACCGTCTTGACGCCTTCTTCACAATTCAAATTGAAAATATCCTTAAACTCCTTATCCATCTATTGACGAACGTTGTTATCCAAGGTTAGTTGATGTTTAGACATTGAACAATAGCTTAGGATCTCACTCATTTTCATCCAACCGGTGCCCGCAATATTTGCAATAGACGGCGTCGAAGTCGTGGCCGGTCGCGCCGCAATCGGGGCACGGTCTGTTGTCTATTCGGCTTTGCTTTTGGCTTTTCATCAGTTCCGCGCTGTAAATGCCGGTCGGCACGGCGATGATTCCGTAGCCCATGATCATGATAGTCGAGGCGAGTAATTGTCCTAATGCGGTTTGTGGCGAAATGTCGCCATAACCGACCGTGGTGATCGTGACGATGGCCCAGTAGACCGATCTGGGAATACTTGTGAAACCGGCTTCGCTACCTTCGATGATATACATCAGAGCGCCGAATACCACGACCAGCGTCAAGACCGTATACAAAAATACCGCAATTTTTCGAAAGCTATTGTTTAGTGCAATCAGTAGAACGTTAGCTTCGCGCATGTATTCGGATAACTTCAATACTCTGAATATGCGCAGCAATCGTAAGATTCGCAATGTCAGCATATATCCGACGCCGGGAATCAGCAGTCCCAAATAAGTCGGCAGGATCGAGAGCAGATCGACGAAGCCGAAAAAACTACGGGCATACAGCAAGGGGCGGCGTACCGAAAGTAGGCGTAAAATATATTCGAGCGTGAATAACAGCGTAAAAAACCATTCCGATAAATAGAGCAGTTGTCGATACTGATTACGTATCGTTTCGACGCTATCGAGCATAACTGCGACGATGCTGAGTAAGATCATGATGATCAAAACAACGTCGAAAGCCTTTCCTGCTTTGGTTTCTGCGCCGAAAATGATCCGGTTCAAGGTTTGCCGCCAAGCCGAGGTTGGGCTTTCTTCATGGATGCGGGGGCGTTTCATAGGCGATTGAGTGGTCATGGCGGCGTTTTCGGGGTTTTAATCAACAAGAGGGCCTACCTTAGCCGCTAACGACAAGGTTATCGGTTGGAGAAAGAATTCGATTCGAATAGATGGCGTTCGGACTTTATCTCGAAATAGCGGGCAAACAGCAAAATCAAAATACCGCTGATTGCCAGTAGATAACAATACTCTGCGAGGCTTTGCCGGGCTATCTTTTCGGTGTATTGAATCGGCTTGTTTTCCAGTCGTCCGATTTCGTCGATGACGTTTTGAAGCGCTTCCGGGTTTTGGGCTTCGAAAGCTTTATACGGAATGCCGATGCTTTGGAAAAACTGATGCAGAAAATATTCCGGCGAGGTGGTTTCGTTTGCATTGGCCGGCTTGCTATCGAGAGGGAGGCTTCTATCGTCGCGCAGATAAACCCAATACAGCATGACTTTGTATTGATGGAACAACTGGGCAAGCGTGCTTTGCGTTTCGAGATCGATGCGCGCGGCGCCGTCCGATACCAGTAAAATGACGCGCGATCCAGTCAACGGACGTTCCTGAAAATAGTCCAACGCCATCGCGAGACCCGGTGCGATGTTGGTGACGCCTCGGCCGCGCGATCGGGTCGCGTCGATCGCGGCTAGAATCGCGGTTTTGTCTTGGGTCAACGGCATGACATGAATGGGCGCTGTGCTGAACGAAATCATGCCGAAAAAATCGTCTTTTCTGCGTTTGATGAAATCGCCGAGTAAGTTCCGGGCAATCGCGATTTTGCTTTCTTTTGCCGCGCCGCCGAAATAACGGCCGGCGAAGTTTTCGTTCATGCTCGCGCTTCGGTCGAGTAGGATGACGATTTCGGCGCCCTGTCCGAGTCGTTGCACGGTTTGCTCCTTGAGATAGGGTCCCGACAGCGCAATCAGCAACAACAGAATGACGCCGGCGCCGATCGACTTCAATAGTGTAAACAACAAAAACGACAAAGGGTCGAACGGCAATACCGACAGGCTGGAATAACGCAGCGCGGGTAGATGCTTGCCGAAAAACGGCAGTAAGGCCAGCGGTGAAAACAGCAATACCCACGGATGACTTAGCGCTAAATCCATCGGCCGCTCCTTTCGAGCTTCCGATATAGCAAGCACAGTTTCTCGACTTGAGTCGGACTTATTGCCGGTAATTCACTAACGGGTTCGGCAAAGAAAAGTTGTTGCGAAATCGCGAATAAAGCTTCGGTCCTTTCTCGAAGCGGTAAAAACTTCGGATGACGTTGAAAAAAGCCAGGCAATTGTCCGGCAAATAGCGTTTCGCCGGCCAGTTCATTCAAGGCATGATGAAAGCATTGCAAGGCTTGTAAGGTCACGGCCTTCGATTGCGGCAACTTTTTGAGTTTTTTGAGTTCCCGGCAGGCTTTGCCGAATGAGCCGCTGTAACGTTCGAGAAACGGGATTTTGCCGTAAAACCACACGATATAGAGCAATATAATCGAAGATACCCCGAGCAAATAAGTCAAGGCGCGGCGGTGCGAAGTCGCATCGATTAGGCGCGGCGGCGCTTCCGATTCGGGCTCGATGTCGCGATCCGCTTTGTTTTTTGGAATCAGCGGATGATAACTGAAAGTCCAAGGCGGAAGCGTTTCAATTTCGGGCTTGCCTCGGTGCATGAAGCGAATCGGCAATGGCGGGATCGTCAATTCCTCGGTGGCGCGCACGCTCTTGAAGACCTGATAGGTGATCGCAAGCGAGTAGTCTTTCCCCGATTTGCTTGGTATTGATTCGATGCTATCAAGGCTAAGCCATTCGTTGATCGGGCCAGGAGTCGGCAGAAAGCCGGATTCCAGTGTATAGAATAACGGTACCCCGATATGGGCCGTCAAGGTGATTTTGTCGCCAAGGCTGTAGCCGTAATTGCGCGGCGTATCGAGTTCGATTTCAATGTTGGCCGCGTTTGCGGTCATGGCGCCCGATAAATACAGCAATAGCCATAAGTAAAAATGAGCAAAGCGTTTATTGTTCATAGAAATAATGGGTGAGCTGGTCGGCCTGAAAGGTGTCGTCGAGAAAAAACGCTTGGCGGCCGTAGCGCGTAAACAAATGCTTGAGCCGTTCTTGCCGGTCTTCGAATGTCGCGATGATTTTGCGTTTCAGCGCCGGACGCATCAGTAATTGCCGGTCTTTACCGGTTTCCGGGTCTTCCAGGCGCACCAGGCCCCATTCCGGCAGATTGCGATACTCTTGAGGGTGCCATAATACGACCGGTATCACGTCGTGTTTCAACAGCGAATCAAAAATCTGGGTGGTTTCATGCAATGGAAAATGAAAGTCGGAGACTAGAAAAATCAAAGAGCGATGCCGGGGACAATATTCGGCGATCGAGAGCAGGCTTCGGCAATGGCTGTCGCCGGGGTCGAATTGCCCGAGCCGGTCTACAAGTTCGGCGGCGCCGCCTTTATACCAGCGCGGCGGTAGATGAAAGTCTGGCAGTAAATCCTGTCCGCAGCCGAAAAAGCCGAAATGATCGCCGCTGCGATAGGCCGAATAAGCCGTCAATTCGGTAAACCGTGCCAAGGTTTTCATTTTGCCGTGAAAGCTCATCGATGCCGATAAGTCTGCAATGATGTTGACCGAAATCAAGCCGCGCTGGCGAAAAGTCCTGACCATGAATTGGCCGAACGGGTCGAGCAGACTGGCATGAATATCGATATTGTGCGCTTCGGGACGAGCAATCAACGGCGCATGCCCGTGAAACTCGTGTTCGCCGCCGCTGTGTTTGCCGGCATGACGGCCAGGGTGCGCGCTCGCGGTGCGCCAAGGCAGTTGATAATGAAATTCTTCGAGCATTGTTGGCTTGTGGTAGTAAGCGGTTAGTAGTGAGCAGTGAGCGGATAGATAAATAATAAAATTCTTAGAGCATCATCCGATTAAGTTTCGCGTACAAATGGACTGGTGCAAATTTTCTTAGGGCGCTGCTACCTGCTGTAGTATTTTTTGGCTGAGCTGTTCGGCGAGCAGTGTGCGTCTCAATTCGTAAGTTGGATTGAAAAACACCCGGTGCGCGATCGTTTCATGAAAAATTTCGCGGATGTCTTCCGGTAAGACGTGCGTACGTCCGTTCAGCCATGCCGTCACGCGCGCCGCGCGCATCAGCATTCCGGCGCCGCGTGCGCTGGCCCCCGCCAGGATTAGCCGGTCCATGTCGACGTTGTCCAATACAATCGAAAAGTCTTTCGGAAAACGGGTCGCCTGCCAAAGTTGCAAGGCATAATTTTGCAAGGTTTCACTGGCTTGAATGTGATGCTGAATTTGCCGGCTGATATCGTTCAATTCACGGTAGGGGAGGATGCCCGGCTGTATCGTCTCGATCAATGCGTCGACATCGTAGAATCTCGGATTGAACATCAATTCGCGCTGCAGGGCCGGGTCTTCGGGCGTTTCGATTTTTAGCTCCATCATGAAACGGTCGCGGGCCGCGGAGGGTATTTCGAAGGTTTCGTCTTTTTCGACGCGGTTGCGGTCGGCGAAGACCTGCAAATGTGGGAAGTAATGTTCGCGGTTGAACGCCGTGACCGATTTTTCGGCCATCACGCGCAGCAGCAATGAATGGACCTGGGGTCTGGCGCGGTTGACTTCGTTGAAGAAGAAGGTCGACAGCTCCTCGCCATGTTTCAATATCGGGCCGGGGTCGACCTGCGGTTTGCCGGCTTCGTTGATGTAGGTGTGGTAGACCAGGTCGTTAGGCATCAAGTCGATCGTGCCTTCGATGCGCTCGTAGGCGCCGCCAATGCCGCGTGCAACGGCTCTAAGCAAGGTGGTTTTTCCGACTCCGACATCGCCTTCGAGCATCGCATGGCCGCGCGCGAATATCGCGGTCGTGACGAGCCGTACCGGGCGTTCGAGCCCGATCACGGCTTTGTTGATTTCCTGTTCGAACAGTGCGGCGCGGTTATGCCAATCGGCTAGGTTTCGGTCGGTCATTGTGGTGTTTAGTTTAAGTGTTGTTGGTAGAGTTAATTGGGCAAAGGTTAACCGGATATGGATTTTGAGTGAAGCTTTAGTTCCTTGGTAAGACGGAGTGCGCTGTCCTACGCCTTTCGACCGCGGTCAAAACAAACCGCCCCGCGCTAGGGTTCGCGTCAGGAAGTGGAAAATAAAGTCATCAAAGCCTGTTTGTCAATAAATTGCTCCGGTCAATGCCGGATTCTAACCGGTGCAATCGCAAAGAAGATAAGAAAACCGAAAAAAGAAACGATGGTCAACCATTGAGTTAGGCCGTAAAGTTTGCGAATGCCCCGGTTGGCTTTTTTGACGATTTCGAATTCCTCCAAGTAAACCGTTTCGCAGGCGCCGTTGCCGGTGTCGTCTCGGGTAATGC
This sequence comes from Methylotuvimicrobium sp. KM1, assembly GCF_044788715.1. Classification (NCBI taxonomy): domain Bacteria; kingdom Pseudomonadati; phylum Pseudomonadota; class Gammaproteobacteria; order Methylococcales; family Methylococcaceae; genus Methylotuvimicrobium; species Methylotuvimicrobium sp. KM1. The sequence goes on from NZ_CP173170.1 coordinate 670,537, forward strand.
TGGTGCCGCGAAAGAAATTATTGCTTTTGTTGGCATATTCGGCCAATACGCCCTTGAAACGGATATGATCGCCCGGTTCTGCGGACATCAGCGCTTTTTTGATGCGGTCGTTGTCGGTCAGTAAATGATTGTTCGACAGTGAGTTCATCTTGAATAAAGCCCCGGTCTCGTAGTCTTGCCAGGAAGCCCAGCATGTCCAGCTATCGTTATGAAACTTCATTTGCCGGTAAACGCCGGAACCGACATTTTTACCCCAGATCACGCATAAGTCGCGAAAGTTTATAAAATCATGCCAGCGTTTGTGGTGCCAGATGTTGGTGAACGCATCGGCGTCGCTGTAACTGACGACGACTCCGTGTAACTCATAGTCATACAAAGGCGTGATCGTATATTCCTGATCGTTGACTCGGCTCTTGAACGGCTCGGCCTTTATCTTGGCTTGAGCCGGTTCTTCGAGATAACCGAGATCGTAAAAATTCGGCTCCGGTAAATGGTCTTTTTTGAAATAAAGCAGGACTGTCAGTAATGCGCTGACGATGAAAACCCATTTGAATAGCTGCTCGAAAAAGGAACTGGTAGCCATGGTTCAGATTGGTCGTAAAAATTGAAATTATAGTCCAACCGTTAAAATGCCTGATATATAGAAGGGCTATTTTTTACTGCAACGGTTTCCATTCTAAAAGGCTTTCTTCAATAAGTCTCATTTAAACGATAGCGTTTGTTTATTGCGCACTCCAAGGCTTCTGTGTATGCTCCGTGCATGCAAATACAACTGATTACTATCGGCAATAAAATGCCGGCTTGGGTACAATCCGGTTATGATGAATACGCTAAGCGACTGCCGAGAGAGTGCGAATTGGTGCTCAAGGAGATTCCGCCGGGCAAGCGGGGTAAAAATAGCGATTCGGCCCGTATCGTCAAGGACGAAGGCGATAAAATGATCGCGGCAATCGCCAAAGACGCGCATGTCGTGACCTTGGACGTCCCCGGAAAATCTTGGTCGACGCCGGAATTGTCGGTTGCCTTGAAACGATGGCTCGAAAGCGGGCGGAATGTCGCCTTATTGGTCGGCGGACCCGAAGGATTGTCCGATGATGCGAAACAATTGGCGCGCGAATCCTGGAGTCTGTCCAAGCTGACTTTTCCGCATCCATTGGTGCGTGTGATTGTTGCCGAACAGATTTATCGCGCCTGGAGTATTTTAAATAACCATCCCTATCATCGCGAATGAGTGTGCAAATCCTATTGGCTTCGGCGTCTCCGCGCCGTCAGGAACTGTTAACGCAAATCGGAGTCAGTTTTAAGGTGTTTCCGGTCGATATCGATGAGACGCCTTACTCAGGTGAGGCGCCATTGTCTTATGTTCGACGTATCGCTGCCGAAAAATCGGCCGTAGCACTGGAGCGGAGTGGGGCAAGGCTGCCGATTCTGGCCGCTGATACGGCGGTGATCTTGGACGGACGGATTATGGGCAAGCCGAAGGATAAGGCCGATTGCCTGGCCATGCTTCGCTTTTTGTCGGGACGGACGCATCAGGTCTTTAGCGCAATATCGCTCAGAGGCTTCGAGCACTGGCAAGCCGTCAATGTTACCGAGGTCAGTTTTCGTGATATCAGCGAAGATGAAATCATCCGCTATTGGCATAGCGGCGAGCCAGTCGACAAGGCGGGTGCTTATGCGATTCAGGGTTTAGGCGGCGTGTTCGTCAAATCGATTACCGGCAGTTTTAGCGGCGTGGTTGGTTTGCCGCTGTTCGAGACGGCTGAACTTTTAGCGAAACAAGGGATAACGATTTTCAAATGAGTGAAGAAATTTTAATCAATGTCACGCCGCCGGAAACACGCGTTGCCGTCATCGAAAACGGAGTCTTGCAGGAACTGATTATCGAGCGTAGCCGACAACGCGGTTTGGTCGGTAATATCTATAAGGGTGAAGTCTGCCGAGTATTGCCCGGCATGCAAGCGGCTTTTGTCGATATTGGTTTGTCCAGGGCTGCCTTTTTGCACCTATCCGATTTATGCAGCAAGGATTTGGAAAAAAAAGGATCGGCGAATATCGAAAGCTATCTGCACGAGGGGCAACATATCGTCGTGCAAGTGACCAAGGACCCAATCGGTACTAAAGGCGCGCGATTAACCACCGAAATCTCGATTCCGTCGCGTTTTCAGGTTTATATGCCCTATGCCAATAATTGCGGCGTGTCTCAACGGATCGAATGCGATGCCGAGCGTGCTAGGCTCCGTGCTTGTCTTGAATCGTTTCGCGAAAAAAACCAATGTGGCGGATTTATTGCTCGTACGGCAGCCGAATGCGTCGAGGAAGTGGTTTTGTATTCCGATATGACTTTCCTGCTCAAGCTTTGGACGACAATTTCGGAAAGCATTAATAGCGCGCAACCGAAGCAGTTCATTCATAAGGACTTGCCGCTGAGTGTCAGAACGTTGAGGGATCTATACAAAGAAGGTATCGAGCGGGTGCGCGTCGATTCTAAGGAAACTTATCTCAAGCTAATCGAATTCGCAAAGATTTTCGTGCCCGATATTGTCGATGTGATCGAACATTATACCGGCGAGTGTCCAGTCTTCGATATTTACAGCGTCGAAGAGGAAATTCAGCGTGCGCTGGATCGTAAGGTTATGTTGAAATCAGGAGGACACTTAGTGTTCGATCAAACCGAGGCGATGACGACGGTCGATGTCAATACCGGCAGTTATGTCGGCGGGCGTAATCTTGAGGAGACGATTTTTAAGACCAATTTGGAGGCTGCTCAGACGATATCTCGCCAACTACGATTGCGAAACTTAGGCGGCATTATCATTATCGACTTCATCGATATGCAGAGCCATGAGCATCGAAAACAAGTCTTGCAAGCCTTGGAGCGGCATTTGGAAAAGGATAATGCGAAGACCAAAATTACCGAGGTTTCCACGCTCGGCTTGGTCGAAATGACCCGTAAAAGGACTCGGGAAAGTCTCGAGCATATTTTGTGCGAACCCTGTTCGGCTTGCGGCGGGCGCGGTGTGTTGAAAACCGCCGAAACGGTATGTCTGGAAATTTTCCGCGAGATCATTCGCGAGGTCAGGCAATACAAAGTTCGGAAACTGATGGTATTGGCATCGAACGAAGTCGTTGAAATGTTGCTCGATGAGGAAGCCGATATGCTTGCGGAACTCGAGGCGTTTTTGAATATTCAGATTAAGTTTAGGGCCGAGGGCGAATATAATCAGGAGCAGTATGATGTGGTGTTGTTATGATAGGCTGTTTAGCAAGCAGTTAGCAGTTAGCAGTTAGCAGTGAATAGGGAGTAGGGAGTAGGGAAGAGGAGGATTGTCCTGATGAATCGAATCATCGATCTTTTTAAATTGAGCCGTTTTCAATATCGCATTAACGAGTTTTTAGCTAAGTGATTCATCACATTACGCGGGCCACGCGAATTCTGCTTTTTTGGTCTTTGATTGCTTCGGCATTAGGCTTGACGGCAGTCCGTGTATTAATGAGCGGGCTGGAAAGTTATAAGTTCGAATTAGAGCGAGAAATTGGGGCGCTGATCGATGCCCCGGTTCAAATCGGTCGAATAAAGACCGGTATGCGAGGCATCACGCCGACGTTAATGCTAAAAGATATCAATGTGTTGGATGAGGATGGCAAAAGCCTCTCGACGCCGGTTAATTTTGAAGAGATTCGCTTAAATATCAGTTTATGGCGTGTTCTTTGGACGCGAGAAATTTGGAGGGCATCATGGATATCGATTATCGGTGCCGATGTGTCGATACAGCGAAAACCGGATGGTAGTTTCACACTAGTCGGTTTACAAGCCGGCGGCGAGACCGATTATCCATTGTGGTTGCTGCAAGGAGGGAAGTTTGAGCTGCTGCATAGCCGTATCGCTTGGCAAGATGAAATGCGTGGCGGCAAACCCATTCAATTCGAACGAGTCGATTTGGTGATCAATAACGACGGGAGTCGACATCAAATTCATTTGTTGGCGGGCTTACCCGAAAATTTAGGTCATACATTGCGCGTGTCGATGGAATTGAATGGCAATTTTTTCGAACCCGGTAAAATCGACGGCAAGTTGTATTTTGAAGGAACCGGGATTGACTTGGCCGAGATTATGGCGGGCGAATCGCTATCGGATATTAGTATTGAATCCGGGGTGGGCGATCTGAAGCTTTGGACGTATTGGCAAAAAAGTCAAATATTCGAAGCGGTCGCCGAAATTAATTTGTCGCGCGTAGCATTGCAGTTCAAGGCAAAGAGTGCTTTAGTGCTGGATAGACTCGAAACGCTCTTTAGGTGGCGCGATGATGGTCGACGTTTGGCGCTGGATATTGCTCGATTGGCCGTAGAAGATAATCGGCGGCCTTGGACCGACACGCAGTTCAGTTTGGCTGTTGAGCGAGATCCAGAAAATGCGTTCAAGAGCTTGGCATTGTCGGCGCATCGTCTGGATATGATGAATATTTCCGAGCTGGTGGCTTGGCCAGGTTTATTGCCGGCTGAACAGGCGGAACGTTTGACGGCACTCAAGTTGTCCGGAAATGTGGAAGATTTTACGCTTTTTGTCGATATTGACAGTCAGCGCTTTGCCGCCGATGGTCTATTTTCCGGTTTAGGATTTGCCGGGTTCGATTCCATTCCGGGATTTTCCGGTATAACCGGACATATCCGCGGCAATGACGAGCGCGGCATGGTGCAATTGATGACCGGTCAATCGCAGTTAGCGCCGAATGGAGTGTTTCGGCAAGCGCTATCGTTCGAACGTCTGCAAGGGCGGATCGACTGGCGGCAAACGCCCGATGCCTGGGTTGTTTTCAGCAAACAAATACGGTTAGATGTGCCGGCGGGGTCAACGATTAGCCGCTTGTTTTTAACACTGCCCAAAAGCGAAGCCTCGCCCGTACTTGAATTACAAAGTACTTTTTCGGTTGCCGATCTTGGTCAGGTTAAAAATTACCTTCCGGTGGGGAGTATCGATCCCGATACTTTCTCTTGGTTAGACCGCGCGTTTATCTCAGGCAGTATTCCGCGAGGCGGATTGTTGTTTTCCGGCGAGTTGGAGAGTTACCCTTTCGCCGAAAGTCAGGGCGTTTTCGAAGTCTTGTTCGATGTTTCCGATATGACGTTGAATTACGACCCGGAATGGCCAAATTTAACCAAAGTTGATGCGCAGGCGCTGTTTTACGGAGCGTCGCTCAAGGTCGACATCAAGAAAGCCGAAACTGCAAATTGCTCGATTAGGCAAGCCGAAATAACTATTCCGATGCTGAATGTTGAGCCCAATCTTTTGGTCAGCGGCGTCGCCGAGGGCAGTATTATTCACGCGTTGGATTTTCTACAGCAAACTCCGATCGGTTCACCGGTCGGTGCGTTGCGAACCGCAGTAACGCCTACCGGAAACACATCTGTTAAACTCGATCTCGATATCCCATTAGTGGGGCTGAAACCGGTTATGGTCGATGGCGAAGCTACGTTCGATCATGCCTCGCTCGTTGTCCACTCATTCGATTTGCCGGTCGGCAATATCGAAGGGGTTTTAAGATTTAATGGACAGGGGCTTTTCGCCGACAATATACAGGCGGTCGCGTTGGGGAGCCCGATTCGAGTGAATATCGAAAGCGAACCGAAACAAACCACGATTAAAGTCGCGGGAGAAAGCGCCGTTGAGAATCTGAAAAATCAATTTAAGTTGCCATGGTGGGGGCTTGTTGAAGGCAATACCGATTACCGACTGGAATTGGTCTTACCGGCCGAAGACAATCGCACAACTCAAATGACGATCAATTCGGGTTTGAGGGGCTTGTCATTAATCTTACCCGACGGACTCGGAAAAGATAAAGACCAGTCGCGCCCCTTGTCGCTGGTTTTTGACTTGAGCGACGAGCGTTTGTTGCCGGTTAGATTAAATTACGATAATCAGCTGAATGCCGCATTTAAGATTGAGATAGCGGAGCAGGCATTGCATTCGGGGCATTTTCTGTTCGGGGTCGGTGTAGCGGATTATCCGGATGCTCCGGTTATTAAGCTAGAAGCGAATCGCGATAAGATGAATCTCGAAGAATGGCTAAGTTTTATCGATAGGGACGGTGTCGCAAAAGACGAGTCGATGCCTGTATACGAAATCAAAATAAGAACCAGGCAGCTAATTAATCAATTTATGGACTTGGGCCGGCTGGATTTAATGTTGACGCGCCGCGGCAATTTCTGGGTAGGTAAAATCGATAGTTCGGCGGCCAAGGGGAATTTGCGTATACCGGTTGACCGGTCGGGCGACGATAGCATACGGATGACCATGGAGTTTATCGATCTGACAGCGATGAGCCGCATTAAATTGGAAAGTGGTACCGATAACCTCATGGAAAAAGTACCTTTATTCGATATAGACAGCGAAAAAGTGATTTGGCGCTCAAGCGATATGGGACGATTGGTGTTGCGAACCGTACGTATGCCTCAAGGCTTGCATTTTCAGCGACTTACCATTTCCGATAGAAATGAAACAATGAATCTGACCGGGCGTTGGATCAATCAAGGATTTGGCTCAACAACTGAGTTAAAAGGTACTTTCGACGGTCGGCAGTTCGGTCGGTTGCTTAATGAGTTAGGGCTTTATGAAAGTATGAAAGAAACCCGTATTGCCGCAAAACTCGATCTAAATTGGAACGCGGCTCCTTATCAATTTTCATTGGAGCGCTTACGAGGTAAAGTGGATATCGAGTTAAACGACGGGAGATTGCTCAGCATAGAACCCGGATTGGGGCGAGTATTGGGTATCATAGCGTTTTCACAGTGGGTTAAGCGATTGCAATTGGATTTTCGCGATGTTTACGAGGAAGGGTTAACCTTCAATAGTATCAAGGGGCGTATTCATTTTGCCGATGGCATTGCCAGCACCACAAATTTAGAAGTCGACGCCGTGCCGGCAAAAATAACGCTTTCCGGGAACGCCAATTTGAACGATAAAACGCTGGATCAACAAGTTCGGGTCGTGCCTAAAAGTTCCGATGCGGTTCCCATTGCTGGTACAATTGTCGGCCGTTTAGCCGGTTTGATTGCCAAGGCAGTGACGAAAGATTACCAGGAGGGCTTTTTTTTCGGGTCTCAATACCGAATCATAGGTTCTTGGGAAGAACCGCAGGTAATTCCTTTGCGTGAAGGCGACGGTTTGTTTAACAAAACCTGGCAAGGACTTACCGATTTTCCGTGGACGGAAAATAGCGATTAACCTATAAAAAGCATTTTGTTCACGCAGCACACGAAAATATTCAAATAGTTATACTTTTCAAGTTGCTCACCTGATGGGTGATTCAAGAGATTTATGTAACTGTATGATTGCTTTCGTGTATTTCGTGGACTGCTAGCGAAATTAGGATTAAGGATTTTGCGCTATACGGATATAAAATAACGTTCATGAAGGCCAGGCAATCGCCCCCGGCAAATGAAAGTTCGGGGTGAGTGAGGGTGCGGTCACACGCCCGACAGGACGCCGTGAACCCAGCACCTAAATTATCCAAGATAGTTAACCATAGCCAATGGGTTATGGAATTTAGGTGCTGGGTGAATACGTCCATGTGGCTCGACGGCGGCTATCTGAACGCCAGGGATGGCGTGAATGCAGATTTTGCAGGAGCAAAAATCTGCCCTGCCGCCGACGCCCGCCGGTCGAGCAACCGCACCCTCTTCGAAACCTAGATTATCACCGCAACGTTTTGCATATCGAAAAATTAGATAAAGAGTTTCAATTAATGAACTTTCACAGTAAGAGTTAAAAATTAAACAAAGAGTCTTTAAATGAGTAAATGTGCCGCCATACAAATGGCATCGAGTCCCAATGTGGGGGCGAATCTTTTAGAAGCCGACAAATTAATCGGTGAAGCGGTAAATGCCGGAGCGAAATTGGTTGTATTGCCGGAAAACTTTGCCTTGATGGGGGAAAGCGAGACCGATAAGTTAACGATCAAGGAAGTCAACGGGAATGGTCCGATACAAGACTTTTTAGCGTCGACCGCACTCAAATACAAAGTTTGGGTTGTCGGTGGAACGATCCCCTTGGCCGGCGATAACGATAACAAAGTTAGAGCTGCCTGCTTGGTTTATAACGACCGTGGCGAGCGCGTTGCGCGTTATGACAAAATACATCTATTCGATGTCAGCGTACCCGATACCGAGGAAGAATACCGCGAATCGAATTCGATTGAGCCCGGACATGCCCCCGTTGTTGTCGATACACCTTTCGGAAAGTTGGGGCTGTCGGTTTGCTATGATCTGCGCTTTCCCGAACTTTACCGTAATTTGGTAGCGAAAGGCGCCGAAATTTTGTTGGTGCCTTCGGCGTTTACTGCACAAACCGGTGCCGCGCATTGGGAGGTCCTATTGAGAGCGCGAGCGATTGAAAACTTATGTTATGTCATTGCACCGAATCAGGGCGGCTTTCATATTAACGGTCGTAAAACCTTTGGGCATTCGATGATAGTCGATCCGTGGGGAGTGGTTTTAGGTTGTCATAAGAATGGCGGCGGCTTCGTTTGCGCCGATATCGAACGCGAACGCTTGGAAAAAGTTCGATTGTCTTTCCCCGCTTTACAGCATCGAAAAATTTAAATTTCGATTAGTTTTTGGTAAGCAGTCAGTGGTTAGCTGTGAACTGATAGGAATTATGTTCATCGCTTATCTTTCCCTCCGGCTTGGCGCTTAGAGAGAATATTCTTGAAAAATCAAATTTTAAGGTTACATTGCTTTAAATGTCATGAAGCCATCGAATAGAACCATCCTTAAATTTTGCGGGGTGTTGTTGTGGTCGGCGGTTCTGGCGAACTGTTCCGAAACTGAAGTCCGTTATCGGGACACCGGACATTTGGAGCGACCGCCGGAATTCGAGGGCGCATCGGGCGAGCAGAGTTTACAAAAATCGGTCGATCCTGTGTTGACAACGTTATCGATTCAACAAGGCTTAGGCGATAAAGTTGCGATCGAACAATCGGCGCTACGAACCAAGCTAATTATCAAAGAACCTTTTGAAAAAGCTTGGTTCATAATGGAGTTAGTCCTAAATCAGCAACGCATCGAAATTACCGATAGGGATCGCGATGCCGGTTATTACTATGTCCGCTTCGATCCCGACGAGAACGAGGCGAAAGGCATTTTGGGCTGGTTATTTAAAGACGACGATTATATCGAGCGAATTTATTCGTTGCAGTTATCCGAAGGTCAATCCGCGTCGGAAATTACTGCGGATATCGTGACTGAACAAGATGAAAAAAATCCGTCCATACCAGGTGCGTCAGAACCGCTCGAGGACATTAAAAAAGACGGGCCAGACCGGTTGCTGCAGATGCTCTATAAGAAATTGCGAGACGGCATACCGAAACATCAACGGCAATAATAGACAGTATGGAAATTTTAAATATAGCGAAACAAGCGATTCTTGCGCCGGCAGGCTTGCAGGAACAAGATATCGAGCGAGTCATGAGCAGTTTGCTCAGTGTTCCGGTCGATGCCGCCGATATCTATTTTCAATCCAGTCATTACGAATCCTGGGTTATGGAAAGCGGCATCATCAAAGAGGGCAGTCATAATATCGAACAAGGTGCCGGTGTGCGTGCCGTCGTCGGCGAGAAAACCGGATTCGCCTATAGCGATAAAATTGAATTGCCGGTCTTGCTCGAAGCGGCCGGTAATGTCAAAGCCATTGTCCGACAAGGACAAAATGCGCGTACGGCCATTTCCAAGCAAGCCGCATGGCCTCGATATTACCATTCTGTCAACCCGCTCAAATCTTTAGCGGATCAGCAAAAAGTCGAACTGTTGCATAAAGTCGACCGAGAGACACGCAAGCTCGATAGCCGTATTGAAGAAGTGGTTATCAGCTTAGTCGGTCTTCATGAAAATGTTTTAGTCGCTAATCAAGACGGTACATTGGCTGCCGACATCCGTCCGTTGGTTCGTATGAACGTGAGTGTCATTGTCGAGGATAATGGACGCCGCGAACAGGGTAGCATGGGCGGCGGCGGGCGTTGCGATTACGGCATGTTCGTAGACCAGGATAAAGCACTGGAGTACGGTCGAGAAGCGGTTCGGCAAGCGTTGGTTAATCTGGATGCCGTCGATGCGCCGGCCGGCAGCATGACTGTAGTCTTGGGGTCGGGTTGGCCGGGCATTTTATTGCATGAAGCAATTGGGCATGGTCTGGAAGGCGATTTCAACCGTAAAGGGACATCGGCCTTTAGCGGACGAGTCGGCGAAAGGGTTGCATCCGATTTGTGTACCGTGGTCGATGACGGCACGCTCGAGGGACGTCGCGGCTCGTTGAGTATAGACGATGAAGGCACGCCTACCGAAAAAACTGTGTTGATTGAAAACGGCATATTGAAAGGCTACATGCAGGATAGATTGAATGCCAGATTGATGGGCGTATCCCCGACCGGTAACGGTCGGCGCGAATCTTACGCGCATTTGCCGATGCCGCGCATGACCAATACCTATATGTTGCCGGGGCCGCACGATCCTGAAGAGATTATCCGCTCGGTCAAAAAAGGTTTGTATGCAAAAAATTTCGGCGGCGGACAGGTCGATATCACTTCGGGAAAATTCGTGTTTTCAGCCAGCGAGGCTTATCTTATCGAGGACGGCCAGTTGACGCGACCTGTAAAAGGCGCCACGTTAATCGGCAACGGGCCGGATGTTCTGACTCGGGTGTCGATGGTCGGCACCGATTTGGAACTCGATAGTGGTGTCGGGACCTGCGGGAAGGATGGGCAAAGCGTTCCGGTCGGCGTCGGCCAGCCGACCTTGAAAGTCGACGCGTTGACGGTCGGCGGTACGAGTATCTGATGGTTGGTGATTGGTGAACAGTAAGCGGTAAACTGTGAGCGGTGAGCGGTAAGCAGATAGTAGGTCGTTGTTCGGTTCCCCGCTTACCGCTCACTGCTTACCGTTGACTATATCGATTTAATTTTAAGTAGAGAATCATTTTGCAAAACCGGGAAGAAATCAGTCGATTGGAAAATTTGGTCCAAAGCATTTTAGATGAAGCGAAGCTGCAGGGCGCAACCGCTGCGGAAGCGGGTTTGAGTGTCGATAGCGGCTTGTCGGTGACCGCGCGTTTGGGTGATGTCGAAACGATAGAGCATCATCGCGATCAAGGCTTGGGAGTGACCGTTTATTTCGGGCAGCGTAAAGGTTCGGCGAGTACCACCGATCTATCCAATGCTTCGATCAAGGAAACGGTTGTCGCCGCATGTAGTTTTGCGCGCTATGGCAGCGAAGATCCTTATGCAGGATTGCCCGAGCAAGAGTGGCTTGCAACCGAATTTCCCGACTTGGATCTATTTCATCCTTGGTCTCTCGCTGCTGATCGTGCGATCGAGTTGGCGATAGCCTGCGAAGATGCCGCACGTTCTTATTCAACCGAAATTACTAATTCGGAAGGCGCAACGGTCACCAGTCACCAAGGCATTCGGGTTTTGGGCAATAGTTTAGGTTTCTTGAAGGGTTCCGAATCGAGCCGTCACTCGATTAGTTGCGCAGTATTAGGACAACGCGGCGACAGTATGCAGCGCGATTATTGGTATAGCGTTGCCAGGAATCCTGACTTGCTCGAGGCGGTCGACTCCATCGGCAGAAAAGCAGCCGAAAGAACGGTTAGACGTTTGCAGGGGCGAGGCTTAAGCACGCGGCAATGTCCGGTTTTGTATTCGGCTGAAGTGGCTTCCAGTTTGTTCGGATCGCTAATCGGCGCAATTAGCGGCGGTAACTTATACCGTAAATCGTCGTTTTTACTCAATGCATTGGATACACGGATATTTCCGGAATTCGTGCATATTCACGAGCAACCTTATATGGTTGGTGCTCTCGGCAGCGCTGCTTTCGATGCCGAAGGCGTCAAAACTAGAGCTCGGGACATCGTTGCGGACGGTATTTTAAAGGACTATGTGTTGAGCACTTATTCGGCTAAGAAACTCGGTCTTGTAAGTACGGGAAATGCCGGGGGCGTTCATAATCTGATCGTCGATAGCGGAAACGATGATTTTGCCGGCATGCTGAAAAAACTCGGTACCGGACTGCTTGTAACCGAATTGATGGGGCAGGGCGTTAAAATGGTGACTGGCGATTATTCGCGCGGCGCGGCCGGATTCTGGGTAGAGAACGGCGAAATTCAATACCCGGTCGAGGAAATTACGATTGCCGGAAATTTGAAAGATATGTTTAAAAATCTCGTCGCGGTCGGTAATGATGTCGATTATCGAGGCAACGTACGCACCGGTTCGGTTTTGATCGAGCGCATGTCGATCGCCGGGGAATAAGACAATCGGCGATGATTAAAAATAGTGCGTCGCTTTGTAATACCATTTATTTTTTCAATCGAAAAATCGAATGTCTCGGTTTCGACTCGACCTATAGCCGGGTAATTATTCACGCCCCCTATCGTTCCCACGCAGAGCGCTCATCGTTATATTATCATCGTAGATCAAAATTCGGCACCGGGGGCCCGTCAAAGGACCCAGCCCCTAAATTAGTAAGACTATTAACCATGACCGATGGGCTATGGAATTTAGGGGCTGGGTAAATACATCCATGTAGGCTCTATGCCAGCATCCATGCTGGCAAAGCCTTTGCCGAGCACCCCGGTGCCTCCTTAGGCACTGCCGAAATTTGAAGTGCGAAAGGTATACATAAATTGTAGGGTACGCTGCGCGTACCAAAGCCGTGCCCTGGCGGCTCGGTTGTCACATGAACATTGCGGGGTTACCATGGTACGCACAGCGTACCCTACGCGGATCGCCTAGCGCTAGGCGATCCGCGAGTGTTAAGTGACAATAAATGGTATTGAGGTCTCGTTGGTTAAGATTGCGAAAAGGTAATTTTTGACTTATGTATAACGATGAGCGCAGAACGTGGGAACGATAATTTCCGGGGGACTGAATAGTTACATCGCCGCACCCTCCACCACCAGAGAACTTTCATTTGCCGAGGCGATTGTCAAACCTTCATGAGCGTTCGGTTAAATGCCCGCTTTTTATTAAATCAAATCTATGGCTTCTAACGAAATGTTTAATCAAGAGTGCAGGGATTGCGGACGCTTGGACGAATTTTTGTGCGAGGTGAAACGCAAGTATCCCGATTATCATGCCCGACCGGTTGCTCCGTTCGGTGACGAACAACCGAAATTGTTGGTGGTCGGGTTGGCGCCGGGCATGCATGGCGCGAATGCAACGGGGCGCCCGTTTACCGGCGATTATGCCGGAATCTTGTTGTACCAAGCGTTATACCAATTCGGTTACAGTAATCGCCCCATTTCAGAAGGCCAAAAGGATGGCTTGGTTTTAACCGCTTGCCGCATCACCAATGCCGTTAAATGCCTGCCACCGCAAAATAAACCGACCGGTTTGGAAATCAATACCTGCAATCGATATTTAAACGCCGAAATAGCGCAAATGTCTGAAGGAACGGTCATTCTGGCGCTGGGCAGTATCGCGCATCAGGCCGTCTTGAAAGCCTGTGGTTTAAAATTAAAAGATGCACCGTTCGGCCATAATCGCTTGCATCGTTTGCCTAATTCGCGATATCTGGTTGATTCTTATCATTCCAGCCGTTATAACGTGCAAACCAAGCGTTTGACCGAGGAAATGTTTCACGATGTTTTTCGCCGAATTGCCGGGCTGTTCGATCATTGAGTTTTGTTGTGCCTGTTGCCGAATTTGATGTAGCCGCCTTTTTGAAAACCCTGACCGGTCGGCCGGGGATTTATAAAATGCTGAATGAAAAAGGCGAAATCATTTATATAGGAAAGGCTAAAAACCTCAAGAACCGCGTGTCGAGTTACTTTCGGACGCAAACCGCATCGCCGAAACAGCAGGCGATGATTGCGCAGTTGGCGTCGATAGAAGTCATGGTAACCAACTCCGAAGGCGAAGCCTTGTTGCTCGAAAGCCAGTTGGTCAAACGTTTCATGCCCCGCTACAATATTTGTTTGCGGGACGATAAATCCTATCCTTATATCTTTATTTCCACCGAACAGGATTTTCCCCGGATTACTTTTCATCGAGGCGCGAAAAAGAAGAAGGGGCAATATTTCGGGCCTTATCCGAGCGCTGGCGCGGTCAAGGAAACACTGAAATTATTGCAAAAAATATTTCCGGTCCGGCAATGCGAAGATTCTTATTATCGCAATCGAACGCGCCCCTGTTTACAGCATCAGATTAAACGCTGCACCGCGCCGTGTGTCGATTTGATCGATACAAGCAATTATGCGGTCGATGTCGAAAATAGTATTTTGTTTTTGGAAGGCAACGGCGATTTATTGATTGGTCGTTTGATCGAAAAAATGGAAAATGCTTCGGCGGCCTTGGATTTTGAAAAAGCGGCGGGTTTTCGGGATCAGATCGCCCGATTACGTTTAATTCTTGAAAAGCATTTTGTGCATGGCGAGCGGGGCGATGTCGATATCGTTGCCTGCGCTACGCGAGCAGGCGTGGCATGCGTTCAGGTGTTTTTTATTCGCAAGGGCCAGAATCTCGGCAATAAGTTGTTTTTTCCGAAATTGTCCGATCAAGATGAGCCCGGCAAAATTTTGCAGGCGTTTATCGCACAATATTATCTCGACAAGACGGTGCCCTATGAATTGATCGTCAGTCACGAGCCGGAAGAAGTCGGCCTACTGGCTGAAGTTCTGGCAGCTTATGCCAAACATGCCGTTACAATTACGTCCAAGGTACGCGGCGAACGCCAAAAATGGCTGCAAATGACATTGGCCAATGCCGAGCATTCGCTGCAAAGCAAATTGGCCGACCGGCAAGGTATTTATGCGCGTTTTTTGAGTCTTCAGGAGGAGTTAGGTTGCCGGGAATTACCGAAGCGCCTCGAATGCTTCGATGTTAGCCATACCCAGGGCGATCAAACCGTAGCCTCGTGTGTTGTGTTCGATAGGGAAGGGCCGGTAAAATCGGCTTATCGGCGTTTCAACATCAAGGGTGTGACGCCCGGCGACGATTATGCGGCAATTCATCAGGCGGTTACCCGGCGTTATAAACGGCTCAAGCAAGGCGAACATGAGGCTCCCGACATTTTGTTTATCGATGGCGGCAAAGGGCAAGTTGCTGAAGCGAAAAAGGCATTGGCGGATTTAGAGATAAACAATGTTATGATAGTCGGAGTTTCCAAAGGGCCGGATCGAAAAGCCGGTATGGAAAAACTACTGCTGACCGATCAGGTGGAGCCTTTGGATGTAACGCCCGGTGCGTCGGGGTTGTTGTTGATTCAGCATATTCGCGACGAAGCACACCGATTTGCAATTACCGGACACCGGCAGCGGCGCGGTAAGACCAAAAAACAATCCGTTTTGGAGGACATTCCAGGGTTGGGACCGAAACGCCGACAATTATTATTAAAACAATTCGGCGGTTTGCAAGGCGTTGCCGGTGCCAGCGCGGATGCTTTAGCGAGTGTGGCAGGCATAAGTAAGGACTTGGCGCAACGAATTTACGAACAATTTCATAACCCAAATGGCCATTAAATTTAATCTTCCGACCTATCTGACTTTGCTGAGAATTGTTTTAATTCCGTTGCTTGCAGTGGTGTTTTATCTGCCTTGGGAATATGCCAACTTGGCTTCGACAAGCATTTTTATCTTGGCCGGTATCACTGATTGGTTGGATGGTTATTTAGCCCGTAAGATGAGCTTGGAAACGCCCTTCGGCGCTTTTTTGGATCCGGTTGCGGATAAATTGATGGTGGCGATCGTACTGGTTTTGATTGTACAACAAGACGGTTCGCCTTATTTAGCCTTACCTGCGGCGATTATTATCGGGCGCGAAATTACGATTGCATCGTTACGCGAATGGATGGCGGAATTGGGGCAGCGCGCTAAAGTCAAAGTTTCGCAACTGGGTAAATGGAAAACCACGGCGCAAATGACCGCGATCGGGTTTTTATTGTACGGACAGGATGTCGTCGGTATCCCCGTTAAGACATCCGGATATGTGTTGCTGTATCTGGCGGCGATATTGACGTTATGGTCGATGATTAACTATTTGAAAGCCGCATGGAGTGTGTTTGGAGAAGGTTAAAAAAAAATCTGTTCGCTATTAACGTAGCGGATCGAAACTAGAGTGTTGTAATAAACAACTGTTTGAGGTTTAATTTAAAACCTTATCTTCGTATGGGATATGATAATTCGAACAGCCGTCTTCGAAGTTTTTTGGCGCTTTCTTGTTCGATAGCGGTTGTGGCGAAAACATTATATGGCCTTAGCTTAACGACTGCCGGTTCCTGACGCAGTTTATCGCTGACTTTCCTTTAAGCGTCGAATGAGCTACATAGCCATGATAACCGCAAACATGGTCGATCGAAGTACACAGGTTTTTATGTAACGTTTCGGTGAGTAATATCGGGATTAATCAGCCTTGCCATGCTCCGCAGGTTCTCGAATGCATTGCCGAAACGATACGAATCATTAACTTTATAAAGGCAGCATAATGATATTGCTGTAAAAAGTGAAAATGGAAAAGGAAATAGAAAATAACAAAAATAAATTGGACACTCAGGATGAAATTCTCTTGGCGGCATTAAAGCTTTTCGCCGAGAAGGGGTATTTCAATACGTCTCTCGGTGATATTGCCGAAGCGGCCGGCATCAAGACCACCAGTGGTCTGTATCAATGTTTCAAAAACAAGCAAGCGATAGCCGAAGCCTTATACGCGAATATCATCGATAGTCTGAGTATCTCGATCGATGATATTCGACGCCGAAATGCCAAACCTTCCGAGCAATTGCGCGAAGTCGTCGGCCTTTTGTTTAGGTTAACTCAGGAAGCGCCTGATGTGATGCAGTTCCTGTTAGTCATTAAAGTCCGCGAATTTTTGCCCGAGCAAAAGCCCTTCATGGAAACGCCGCCCTTCATCAAGATCATAAAAATCCTTCAGGCCGGTATTAAGGCTGAGGAAATCAAAAATATCGAGCCTATACTGGCTTATACTTTTTTTTTCGGGATCATCAATCAAACGCTACGTATAGCTTTGTCCGGCAGTCTTCCAAAGGATGTCGACGCGTATCAGTCGCAAGTTTGGCTTGCGGCTTGGAGCGTTATTTGTAAGAAATAATATTTATAAGGTGAAAGGTGAAAGAGGAAAGAGGAAAGATTCGATCGTCGACTGGCTTCGTTCTTTCTCCATTCTCCTTAAACGCCTAGCGCTTTCATTTATTGGGGTGATTGCTAGGCTTTCATGAACGGTACTGTGAAAGTTCGTAGATTTAGACTCATTATCTAATTTTTCGATAAACGAATCTTGGCAGAGCAAATGCGGGCTCAGAAGAGGGTGCGGTTGCTCGATCGACAGGCGTCGGCGGTAGGGAGCCGCCGTCGAGCCTACATGGATGTATTCGCCCAGCACCTAAATCCAGCACCTAAATTCCATAGCCCATTGGCTATGTTTAATATCATGGCTAATTTAGGTGCTGGATGAATTCCATAGCCCTTTGGCTATGGTAACTATCGAGCATAATTTAGGTGCTGGGTTCACGGCGTCCTGTCGGGCGAGTGACCGCACCCAGTCGGCCCTCGTGCTTTCTTTGCCGGGTTGATAACCAGGCCTTCTGGTCGTTAGTTTGAATGATTCTTCACGAATAAGGGCAATCAGTTAACCGGTTATTTTTCCGCTATGAAAATAGCCCGTTTCGGTACCGGTAGGCCTTCCAGTGTTAAGCTCGAGTCATGCGGGTCTAGAAAGTCCTTGAGCGATTTAAAATCCATCCAGTCGGTGCTGCGTTGTTCTTCCGGGGTTGTTACCGTGACATCGACTAATCTAATATTGCTGAAACCGCAGCGTTTCAGCCATCCCTGCAATGCTTCACAGCTGGGTATAAACCAAACATTGCGCATATGAGCATAGCGGTGCTCTGGCAGCAATACCTCATTCGGTCCGCCGTCGACGACCAGCGATTCGAGAATCAATTCGCCGCCGGATCTAAGGCAATCTTTTAATTCCAACAAATGATCGATCGGCGAGCGGCGATGATAGAGCACGCCCATGGAAAATACTGTGTCGAAAGCTTTTAAGCCGTTCGGTATTTGTTCGATGCCCATTGGCAACACGTAGTGCCGCGCGTCACCGGCCAGTTTTCTGATGAGGTGAAACTGCATTACATTTAACATCAACGGATCGATACCGACCACCAGGTCTGCGCCGGCACCGAGCATTCGCCAGCCATGATAGCCGTTCCCGCAACCTACATCGAGCACCAAACGCTTTTTTAGTGGACTGATATGGGCTTTCAATCGATTCCATTTCCAGTCGGAGCGCCATTCCGTATTAATAACAATGCCGAATAAGTCGTAAGGACCTTTTCGCCAAGGGCTGAATGTTTTTAATACGGCTGTTAATTGCTCGCGGGAAATATCGCCTAAAGCGCTAGCAGTACCGATTTTGACGGTGTCTTCATTAAAAACGCGCTGCGAGAGAGATAGCTCAGGCAAGTCGCCTATGGTTTGGAGCCAGCGAGTCAACTGGCCGTGCCGAGTCGGGTTGAATGCCGACTGTAATTGTTCTGGCAGGATGTCGGCCCAAATGTCCGCGCCATGGTCCCTTAGTGTTTGGTAAAGTACTTGGTAATCAATCATTTGAGAGCGATTATCGAGGCGAAATTGAAATATTGAAACCAGACTTCGGCGCTATTGAAGCCTGCTTTCAGTAAGCGTTGCCGGTGGCAAGCAAAAGTTTCGGGAATCAATACATTTTCCAATGCGGTCCGCTTTTGGCTGATTTCCAATTCGCTGTATCCTTGCGTTTTTTTAAACGCGTGATGCATTTCGGTTTGCAATTGCTGTTGGCGTGGATCATCGAATTTTAATTTTTCGGACAAAATCAAAATGCCGCCCGGTAATAGGGCCTGATAAATATTGCGGAGAAATTCGCTTCGGTCTTCAATAGGTATGAATTGTAGCGTGAAGTTCAAGACCACAGCCGATGCGTTTTCCAGTCGTGTTTCGCGAATATCCTCGCAACGGGTTTCGACTTCGATTGGAGATGTGTCATTCGCCAATATTTTTTTAAAGCGGTCGATCATCGCCTCCGAATTATCCACGGCAACAATGCGGCAGTTTGGCGCTTCGATCTGATGACGCATTGCCAATGTTGCCGCACCGAGCGAGCAGCCTAGGTCATAGCAAAGGCTATTGGCTTGCGCGAAGCGCCCTGCCAACAAACCGATAGCCGATATAATGGAACGGTAACCGGGCACGGAGCGTTGAATCATGTCGGGAAATACGGCTGTTACTGCGGAGTCGAATTGGAAGCCCTCTAAGGACTCGACAGGGTGAGCGTATAGTGAATCTTTTTTAAAATTCATCTAGGGATTGGGTTAGTGCAGGCAAAAATATGAGTTGTTGCAGGGGTGTGGCGCGCTCTGTTGAGACGGAGCGCGCGTAGCGACGGTGCGATAATTTATGAATTATGCAGCGAGTTTTTGGACAAAGCTTCGGCATTTCTTGTTTTCAATGTGTCGATAACCGCTGACAACGAGCCGCTATTTCTGATTTCATTATTGAATGTCGTGCGGTAGTTCGTGACCAAGCTGACGCCTTCGATCAGGATGTCGTAAGCTTTCCATTTTCCTTTGATCAATACCATTCTGTAGTCTACAGCGATTGGCTGAATACCCGGTTGCAATATCTCTGTTTTAACGATGACTTTACTCGCATCCGATTCCATTTTTAAAGGTAGAAAGCGCACCGACCAGTCCTTGAATTCGACAAACGCGCGAGAATAAGTTCTGACCAACAGGTTTCGGAATTCATTATTGAATTGCGATCTTTCTTCCGGAGTGGCGTCCCGCCAGTATTTTCCAAGTACCAATGCCGAAATTCGATTAAAATCGACATGGGGGTAAATCGCCGATTCAACAAAATCCGTTATTTGTGCAAAATCCTTTGTAAATTCGGGATTTTGCATTTTTTCCTTTAGTTTGTCGGAAGCTTCGGCAATCGCTTGTTGGGGCAATAATAATTCGGCGGCAATGGCTTTGTTCAATGCGCTAATGCTTATAAAAAAGCTCAATATTGCCAACAGAAAAGTGCGTTGGTATTGTGTCGTTTTCATAATGACCTCAAGTTCTTAGACTTATGTGCAAACACATGTCCGAGTTTTTTACGGTTAAGTAAGACATGGTTTAGGGTGTCGGAAGCGTGCTAATATTATCGGATCGATTTATATCTTGCAGAAAAACTATTGGGCAAGATATGGGCCCTTGGCGCACGGCAAACGAGATTAACCTAGACCTACGGACAAGATGACGCATAATACCACCAATTTCCCCTTAATACGCATGAGAAGAATGCGTTATCAATCTTTTTCACGTCGCTTGATGAGCGAAAACCGTTTATCGGTCGATGACTTGATCTATCCGATGTTTGTCACGGAAGGCGAGAATAACCGCGAAGCGGTGCTTTCGATGCCCGGCATAGAGCGGCTTTCGTTGGATTTGTTATTGAGTGAAGCCGGAGAAATATCGAGTCTCGGCATTCCTGCAATCGCTTTATTTCCGGTCATATCGCCCGATAAAAAATCCGACGATGCGGCCGAGGCTTTTAATCCGAATGGATTGGTTCAGCGAACTGTCAAAGCACTCAAGACGGCCTATCCGGAACTTGGCGTGATTACTGATATCGCACTGGATCCGTTTACCTCTCACGGTCAGGATGGGTTGATCGATAACAGCGGCTATGTGATCAACGATGAAACGGTCGAGGTTTTGATCAAGCAAGCTTTGTCGCACGCCGAAGCAGGTGCCGATATTGTTGCGCCTTCGGATATGATGGACGGACGGATTGGTGCAATTAGGCAAGGCTTGGAACAACACGCTTACCGTAATACGCGTATTTTAGCGTATTCGGCGAAATATGCCTCGGCATTCTACGGCCCCTTTAGAGATGCCGTGGGCTCGGGCGCCAACCTCGGCAAAGGCAATAAATACAGTTATCAAATGGACCCGGCCAATACCGATGAGGCGTTGCGCGAAATCGAGTTGGACTTACAGGAAGGGGCGGACATGATTATGGTCAAGCCCGGCATGCCTTATCTGGATATTGTACGCCGCGCGAAAGACCGCTTTGGCGTGCCGACTTTCGCCTATCAGGTTAGCGGCGAATACGCGATGTTGAAGGCGGCGTCATTAAATGGCTGGTTGGATGAGCGTCAAGTCGTGCTCGAATCGTTATTGAGCTTCAAGCGCGCCGGTTGCGATGCGGTGCTGACTTATTTTGCCAAGCAAGCCGCTATTTGGCTGCAAGAATAAATCAGAGCAAAAACATTTTTTACCTTGACCATTCGCAATGAAGAGCGCAATAGCAGTATTTTCGTGATCTTCAGTTTTTCATGGTAGTCGCTTTTTTATACCCATCGTCGCAGATCAAAATTCGGCACCCCGGCGCCTCCTAAGGCACTGCCGAAATTGAAGTGCGAAAGTTATAAAATCCAATTGCCTGCGTGTTTCTTAACAGACGGGTCTGTATTCTTAACTAAGCCAAGCGGAGTGATCTCATGTCCGAAGATACGCTGTTTACAGAAAAACGAAAATTTCAGATCGAAGAAGGCATTCTGGTTTTGTTGCTGGCGCTTTCGATGATCGGTATTGGTATTACCGATTACTCGCCGGCCGACGGCTATGTCTATTGGTTGATCATGATCATCATTTTTGCGATCTCGGCAATGATTATCGCTTGGCTGCAATCGAAGCATAAAGCCAGCGACATCAAACATATCTTAAGAGAGCAAACGCTGCATTGGGGGGTGTCGATGCTGATTGTCGCGGCAGCGTTTTCCATTCAGCAAACCGATGTTTTCGATGAAAAAAGCGCCGGCATCGTCATTTTATTGATTTTGTCGCTGTCGACAATATTGGACGGTATCAGAATCGGTTGGCGCTTCAGTTTGGTCGGGATTTTTCTCGGCGTGTCCGCGGTCGTGACATCGTTTATGCAGCAAGCAATTTGGATAGAGCTGTTGATGGCAATCGGCATCGTGGCTATGACCATACTCTGGGAAGTTTGGCAATATAAAAGACAATTATAATGACACAAATCGATCAATACGCCGTATTCGGTAGTCCCATAAAGCACAGTAAATCACCAACTATTCATCGAATTTTCGCCGAGCAAACAGGTCAGGAATTGGTTTATACCGCCCAAGAAGTAACGGCCGATCGTTTCGAATCGGCCGTTACGGAGTTCTTCCGCTTGGGCGGTCTGGGGCTTAATTGTACCGTGCCGCTAAAGGAACTGGCATGGCGATTCGCCGATCGAAAA
The DNA here is from genome assembly GCF_044788715.1 of Methylotuvimicrobium sp. KM1. Classification (NCBI taxonomy): domain Bacteria; kingdom Pseudomonadati; phylum Pseudomonadota; class Gammaproteobacteria; order Methylococcales; family Methylococcaceae; genus Methylotuvimicrobium; species Methylotuvimicrobium sp. KM1. Next base: position 692,828 of record NZ_CP173170.1, read on the forward strand.
ACCGAACGTGCGGAGTCGGCAAAAGCGGTCAATACACTGGCACTTCAGACGGATGGTTCGATATTAGGTGATAACACGGACGGTATTGGTTTGGTGACCGATTTGATCGTCAATCATGAGGTTACGCTGAATGGGAAAAAGCTATTGATTCTTGGTGCCGGAGGTGCATCGCGCGGAATTCTTTCTCCGCTATTCGAGCAACAGCCGGCATGCATCGTGATTGCCAATCGGACGGCTTCTAAGGCCGTTAACTTGGCCGCTGAATTTGCCAATCGAGGCGATATTAACGGTTGCGGTTTTGACGAATTAGCCGGTTTATCATTCGATGTGATCCTGAATGCGACCTCAGCCAGTTTGTCCAACGACCTTCCGCCGTTGCCGGAAGGTCTTTTGGCTCCGAATGGCATTTGTTACGATCTCGCTTACGGTAACGAGCCGACCGCGTTTGTTCGCTGGGGGGGCGGTCATCATGCCGCTAAAAGCTTGGATGGTCTGGGTATGCTGGTCGAACAGGCTGCCGAAGCGTTTTTCATTTGGCGAGGCGTCAGGCCGGAAACGGCTTCGGTTATTGAGTTGTTGAATTCGGAAAGGTGAAAGGTGAAAGGTGAAAGGTGAAGCCTTCGTTTGAAATAGCCTCAATGCATTAATTCAGCTCAAGTTTATCTTCCCTCCTCACAATGTTTACCAGCCTTCGGGAAAAACGATTATTTCGGTAGCTCCAGCTCCGGTCCCGATAACGAATTTTTGGCTACCCACTTAAGCCGGGACAGTTTGAGCCTTGTTCGCTGAGCGGAGTTGAAGCTAACAAGGTGATTGGCTTCGACTCCGCTCAGCCAGCAGCTCGATTAATCTGCTTAACGAAAAGTCAATCTGCCCCCGTTTAAAATGAGAAACCGAATTTTTCAACAAATTAATGAGATAAACGAAATGGAAAGAATCAAGTATGGATTCATGTCGTTGCTGATCGCTATTGCCGTGATGCAAGGTGCTCATGCCGACGATAAGCCAATTGAACAATTGCGAACTTTTTTAAAGACTTCGCATTCATTGACAGCAGATTTCAGGCAAGTTGCGATTGATGAGAGCGGGCGCGCCCGGAAAGCCAGTGAAGGCGCGTTTTATTTGCGCAGGCCCGGTAAGTTTCGTTGGAATTATCTGAAACCTTTCACGCAAGAGATTATTTCCAATGCCGGTAAAGTTTGGTTTTACGATGAAGACCTGGAACAAGTGACGATCAAAAAGATGGATCAATCGCTGGGTTCTACGCCGGCTTTATTGTTGAGCGGTGATATCGATTTAGAGGATAACTTTATTTTAGAAGGACAAGGCTCCGACGAGGACATGACCTGGATTAAATTGTTGCCTAAAAATGAGGACAGCGGTTTCAAATATATACTAATCGGACTGGATAAGGGTAAGCTTGGCGGTATGGAGCTCAGTGACAATTTTGGACAATTAACGCGCATTTATTTTTCGAATCTTAAAATCAATACGCCGATCGATGACGGCGTATTCGATTTTATTCCTCCCGCCGGAGCCGATGTCTTTGAGGAATAAGAAGCGTGTCGCAACAAGCCCTAAGACCTTTGGCTGAAAGAATGCGTCCAATGCGGTTGGACGACTATATCGGTCAGCAGCATATTATCAAGCCCGGTAAACCACTTTATGAAGCGGTTGCATCGGGCCGTTTGCATTCAATGATTTTCTGGGGGCCGCCCGGTACCGGAAAGACCACGTTGGCACGAATAATATCGGTGCATTCCGATGCGCATTTTATCTCGATATCGGCGGTGCTGGCCGGTGTCAAGGATATCCGTGACGCCGTTGCCGAAGCAAAAAAAATCCGTGAAAGCGAAAATCGCCGCACGATCTTGTTTGTCGACGAAGTGCATCGTTTCAACAAATCTCAGCAAGATGCTTTCTTGCCGCATGTCGAAGACGGCACGGTATATTTTATTGGCGCGACCACCGAAAACCCGTCTTTCGCATTGAATAATGCGTTATTATCGCGCGCACGCGTTTATGTTTTAAATGCCTTGCAAGAAGTTGACTTGGCGACGGTTTTGGAAAAAGCGTTGACCGATCAGGAGCGAGGTTTAGGAGAGCTAGCCATCGAAATGACCGACGATATCAAGCGACAGTTTGTTAATGCTGCCGACGGGGATGCGCGTAGGCTTTTGAATTTATTAGAAATCTCGGCTGAGTTGGCTTCGGCGCACGGTAGCAGGAAAATCGACGAGATTGTTGCCGGCGAAGTGCTGAGCGGCGGCGTGCGTCGTTTCGATAAGCAAGGTGAAGAATTTTACAATCAGATTTCGGCCTTGCATAAGTCGGTGCGAGGCAGTTCCCCCGATGCTTCGTTGTATTGGTTGTGCCGCATGATCGACGGCGGTTGCGACCTGGCTTATTTGGCTCGGCGCATCGTGAGGATTGCATCCGAAGATATCGGCAATGCCGACCCGAGAGCCTTGCCGGTTGCGATTAGTGCTTGGGAAGCGCAAGAAAGGCTCGGCAGTCCCGAAGGCGAATTGGCGTTGGCTCATGCAGTGGTCTATTTGGCCTGCGCGCCGAAAAGCAATGCCGTTTATATGGCATACAATGCAGCGATGCGCGATGCTCGAAATAGCGGAAGTCTCGGCGTGCCGGTGCATTTACGCAATGCGCCGACGGCATTGATGAAGTCGTTAGATTACGGAAAAGAGTATCGATATGCGCATGATGAGCCCGATGCTTATGCCGCCGGCGAAAATTATTTTCCGGACGAAATGATCGGAACTCGTTATTACGAGCCGGTTAATCGAGGGCTTGAAATTAAAATCGCAGAAAAATTAAAACATTTACGAAATTTAGATAAAATGGCCGTTTCAGGAAGGAATCAATCGGCTAGTCGCGGATGACGTTTTTATAATTTGAAAAATAAAACAGATACGACTGATAAACACGGAAAAACAGTTCGTTTTTAGCAAAGAAGCTTTGCTGGCGCGTACGAAATATTTTAGTCGCTATGGAGTTGCGATATGCAAATGCAAACAATAGAGCCCCGCGTCAATCCGTCTAATCGGCGTCATTCGTATTCCATTCATTAAGCTTGCTTTTGTAGAGCAGTAACAATAATTCATATATACCATCATGGATCTAAAATTTCTTGACTTCGAACAACCCATCGCCGAATTAGAAGCGAAGATTAGAGAGCTTCGTCGTGTCGAGTTTGATAACGATATTAATATTTCCGACGCGCTCGAGCAGCTCGAAAACAAAAGTAAATTATTGACCGAATCTATTTTTGCCGAATTGAGCGATTGGCAGATTTCGCAACTCTCGAGGCATCCCGGGCGTCCTTATACGCTCGATTATATCGATTTGATATTTACCGATTTTCATGAGCTGCACGGTGATCGGACTTATGCCGACGATCCTGCGATCGTGTGCGGTTTGGCTCGGCTGGAAGGGCAGCCGGTCATGATAATCGGTCATCAAAAAGGTCGTGACACGAAAGAAAAGATTTATCGTAATTTCGGTATGCCAAGGCCGGAAGGTTACCGCAAGGCGTTAAGAGTCATGAAGATGGCCGAGCGTTTTGGTTTGCCGATTATTTGTTTGATCGATACGCCGGGCGCTTATCCGGGAATTGGGGCTGAGGAACGTGGACAAAGCGAGGCGATTGCTCGAAATTTGTTTGAAATGGCGCGGTTAAATACCCCGATTATTTGCACTGTTATCGGTGAAGGCGGGTCCGGCGGAGCACTGGCGATCGGTGTCGGCGACCGTTTGTTGATGTTGGAGTACAGCACTTATTCTGTGATTTCGCCGGAAGGTTGTGCATCGATTCTGTGGAAAAGTGCGGACAAGTCGCAATTGGCGGCCGAAGCGATGGGTATTACTTCCGACCGTATCCGCGAACAAGGCTTTCTCGATGAAATGGTGCGAGAGCCCGTGGGCGGTGCGCATCGAGACTTTCAAACGACGGCAATGCATTTGCGAGAGGCGTTGTTACGCCATTTGGAGCAGTTACGGACTGAGCCGACCGAGCAATTACTTGCACAACGCTACCAACGCATTATGAATTTCGGTGCTTATATTGAAGAACCGGGTAAGTAACATTTTTGTTTTGCGAGCTCTGAGATATCGTTGGCAAATATACCTTTCGTACTTCAAATTTCGGTAGTGCCCGAGGAGGCGCCGAGGTGTCCGATCCCTCTCCTAGCGCTAGGTGAGGGACCAGCATGGAGCAGGCATAAGAGCCTACATGGACGTACTTACGGCGTCCTTTGATGCCCCTCCGGGCCGAATTTTTTTCTAAGATGGGTATATATCGCGATCATTTCCCCGGTTTGTTGAGTAAGGGAATCAGATTGCAGCAACGCGTTTCCGAATATAATTTTATTGAGATTGTTAATGAGTGCTCCGCATATAGGATTTATTAGTTTGGGTTGCCCTAAAGCCTTGGTCGACAGCGAACGGATATTAACCAAGCTTCGATCCGAAGGCTATGAAGTGTCCCCGAGCTACAAGGAAGCCGATTTGGTAGTCGTCAATACCTGCGGCTTTATCGACGCAGCCGTCGAAGAATCGTTGGATAGCATTGGTGAAGCATTGGCCGAAAATGGACGAGTCATTGTAACCGGTTGTCTTGGGGCCAGAGAGGACGAGATTAGAGCCAGGCACCCGCAGGTATTGAAAATTACCGGAGCGCATGCGTTGGAAGAAGTCGTTGCGGCAGTCCATGAGCATTTGCCGCCGATACATGATCCGTTTACCAGTCTTGTACCGCCGCAAGGGATTAAATTGACGCCCAAGCACTACGCCTATTTGAAAATTTCCGAAGGCTGCAATCACCGTTGTACCTTTTGCATCATTCCGTCGATGCGGGGCGATTTGGTCAGCCGTCCTATCAACGAAGTCATGTTCGAGGCCGAACGGCTGGCAAATGCCGGGGTTAAGGAATTACTCATCGTCTCACAGGATACCAGTGCTTACGGGCTCGATCTGAAATACCAGACAGGACAATGGCGAGGCAGGGAGATTCGGACTCGTTTTTATGAATTATCGGAAGCCTTGGGAGGCTTAGGTGTCTGGGTCAGAATGCATTATGTGTATCCCTATCCGCATGTCGACGAAGTTATCCCGTTGATGGCTGACGGTAAAATCCTGCCTTATCTAGATATTCCGTTTCAGCACGCCGATAGTCGCATACTGAAGTTAATGAAGCGACCGGCGGCTGCCGAAAACAATTTAGAACGTATTAATGCCTGGCGGAAAATTTGCCCGGAGATTACGATTCGCAGTACCTTCATAGTCGGTTTCCCCGGCGAAACCGAGCAAGAATTCGAGCAATTATTACAGTTTTTAACTGACGCGCAGTTAGATCGGGTGGGTTGTTTCGCGTATTCGCCGGTTAAAGGTGCGGTGGCCAACGACTTATCGGGTCAGCTTCCTGATGCGATTAAACAAGATAGATTAGCCCGGTTCATGGAGCATCAGGCGCAAATTAGTGCTGCGAAATTGCGTAGGCGGATAGGGCGCGTCGAGACCGTTATTATCGATGAAGTCGTCGAAGAAGGCGCGGTTGCGCGAAGCAAAGCGGATGCGCCGGAAATCGACGGGCAAGTTTTTATCGACGGCGCGGTCCATCTAAAAGTCGGTGATTTTGCAGCGGTGGAAATGGAGGAATCGGACGAGCATGATTTTTGGGCGCGCTTAATTTGATTGGGTGAGCCGACTTCGACTATTTATACCTATCGGAGATCAAAATTCGGCACCGGGGTGCCCGTCAAAGGACGCCGTGAATACGTCCATGTAGGCTCTATGCCAGCTCCATGCTGGCAAAGCCTTTGCCGAGCACCCCGGCGCCTCCTAAGACACTGCCGAAATTTGAAGTGCGAAAGGTATATACGGTGTTTTTATCGAAAAGTTGATTAGTGTCACATCGTTTTTTTTAACAGTATCAAATTATTGGCTTTTTAGTACTGATGTACAATGGTTTTTGTTTTCAAAACGCATACAATAGACCTCGGCTGAAATAACAATAATGGACGGAGGTGTTATGCAATATAAAACCAGCAGATGTAAAGTATTGTTAACTGCAATGGGTGTAATCCTGCTTTCTTTTGCAGGGTTGGGAGTTGCGTCGGCGAGTGAGGCGGTAATTATTACTCAAGCTAACGGACAGTGGTCCTTGGCGGGGTGGTATGGATTCAGTGTGATTTTGGCATTGATTGGCTTTATTGCCGCTAAATCGAAAAATTGATTTCCCCTTCGCAGGCGTTCTGTTGAGCGCCTGCACTTTCTATACTTATCGCACATCAAATTTCGGTGCTTCACTACCTTTTCTCTCCGGTAGAAGGCTAGAGTGAGGAGACAAAAAAACGAAATTTGATGTGCGAACACTATATGTATCACGATGAGTGCTCTGCATGGGAATGCCGCTTTAGACGCTCTGCGCTTGTTGCGGCGGGCAATCGGATTAAGAAACTGTAGAGAATGTATCGTTGCTCTTGTCCGGATTCTCGACGTCTGGTGATGCAGAGCGTCCCGGGATGCATTCCCACGCAAAGCGTCACTGCCATTAAGTTAAGGGAAGCCCGTCATTCCGCCATGGACTGGCGGAATCCAGTGCCATGGATGGCAAGCTTTTGAGGCACATTAGAGCCTGAAGCAAGCATTACTTATCTCTGTGACGGCCTAACTTAATGGCAGTGACGCAAAGCGTAGGAACGATAAAAAAATCAATATATCTATCAATTTTCAGGCATAGCAAGTTGTTTTATTTGACTATTTCGTGGGAATGCCCCAGCGCCTGACCTCAATTTTTGTCAACAAATAGCGGATTTTTTTGAGCTACGTTTTACAACCGTCGTTAAAATTACTACCTTTTGATCGAAAAACCGACTAAGAATAAAAAGGTAAGGGATATGTCTATCGAGGACCGCCGTGAACCCCTCCATGGGGGCTTGACGGCAGCGTTCGAGCGCCAGGGATGGCGTGAATGCAGATTTTGCAGGAGCAAAAATCTGCCCTGCTGCCGACATCCTCGCTAGCCACACCCCATACCTTAATAAAGTTAACCATTTTTTGAGTATAAAGGGAGTAGCAGGGCAGTTGAATTCGCGAAGCTATGAATGTTGACCTGCCCCTTATTTCGAAACCCAATGCTACAGACAGGGGGGAGGTATGTTAACATCTTTGAATTCCGCTGCCGTGACGAAATTTTGCGCCCCAAAATTACGATCGAACATCGCACCGCGTACTACCTTGTTAGGTAGGCTAAATTCACTTATCCAAAATCGCCGTATCACCCTTGTACAAGCACCTGCAGGCTTTGGAAAAAGCACATTATTAGCCCAATACTCCGCTCAAATAAGCACCCCTCCCACGGAAACGACTTGGTTATCATTAGACGAAGATGACAATGACCCTAACAGGCTGTTTGTTTCCCTAGTTTTGGCGATACGCAATATTCCGCTAGCTTGGTCGGAAGAACCTCACGTACTGGCTTCCCGCATGGATAATGCCCACGGAATTAGAATCGCTGTCAATGGGCTTGTGAATGCGGTATCTACCTACCAAGGACAACACTTGGTACTGATCATGGACGACTTACACCGTGTTAATGACAGGGGGGCCTTGACTCTACTGGACAACCTAATCAATCAATTACCGATTCATTGCGCATTCATTATTGGTTCAAGAACCCCGCCGAATTTATCTTTGCCCCGTTGGCGAGCAAATGGAGAACTGGGGGAAATACTGACAGCCGACCTGCAATTTAATGAACACGATGCGATGGCTTTCGGAGCTTCACTATTTGGAAAACCTATACCGGAAGGGTTGGTTCGTCAGGCATTAAAGCACACTAAAGGCTGGGCCGCCGGCCTTAATTTAGTGTTCTCTACAGCCAATAACCAAACCAAAGCGGATTTCTCGGTGAACAGGGCAGACCGACATCTGTTCGACTACTTTGCAGCGGAAGTACTGGCGGATTTACCGACAGAACTGCGAGAATTTTTACTACATTGCTCAATTCTGCCCGAACTCGACCCGCACCGATGTAAGGCAGTCACCGGCCTCAACGAAACTCACCTTATACTGGACGAATTGTATCGGCGTAATTTGTTTTTGACTGCCTTGGATGACAGGGCGCTCGTCCTGAAGCTTCACGATCTTTTTCGTGATTACCTCAAATGCGAACTGGAGTTACGTTACCCAGGGCTGAAGGAAGAGCTGCATGCCAAAGCCGCAGTAGCCGAGCCGGTTTTGCCCCTCGCCATCATGCACTGGCTTAAGGCAAAGCGATGGGATGAAGCCGTCACCTTGATTCAGAGCTGCTCTACATCGTTGATGGCTGAAGGCGGTTATGCGTTACTGGAACGCTGGCTCAATCAGCTACCCGAACACATACAGCATGACAGGCCGGAAGTGGCGCAATTAAAAGGAATATGCAAGTGGGCGCGCTATGACTTTTTAGGTATGCGCGTGCCCTTGGAGCTGGCCTGTGCGGGTTATCGCCGCCAAGGCGATACGGCCAGTTTAGCGTACACATTATTTATGCTAAGCCGCAGCCTGCATTCTATCGGTGATCTAAAAAGTTGTAGTAAGGTGTTGCAAGAGGCCAATAAGCTCAAAACCGAATTCGGCCTGCAAATGTCCGCCGCCTTCCATTCGGTAGGCGCCTTGCAGGCTTTGGCGATCGGTTGGCCGACGCACGTGGCGCCGCACCTCGAAGCCATGGTAGCCGCCGCCGAACAAGACCTTGCCAACTTGTTTCCGGCCATCAGCGATGCCTTCAATAGTTTTTATTATGGCATGCCCAACACGCTAAAGCCCTTACGCCATTTACGGATGTTATGCTCCGCCTGGTGCGAATGGCAAAACGTGCATTGGATGGTAGAAGCCATGGCCAATACCGCATGGCCGGAATTCTGGTACGGTGACCACGCGACAACGGTGCAGGCCATGGAAAGACAATCTCGCTTCCAGCAACGGATGGCGGCAGTTCCGGCCCTCTGGTTGGATTTCCATCAGCTCAACAGTCGGGTATTAGCCGCAAAAGGCGATTTCGAACAGGCGGTAGCGGCAGAACACAGCAACCTGCAGATCGTGGGCTCCGACGAATTTGGCGCGACGGCACGGGCATGGCGGAGACCCATCTTATTCAATTTGGCCTGTGTCTATTGGATGGCGCAAAACCAACAAGGGTTGGCCGAATTGATGCCGCATATGCAGCTTAAACGGCAACCGGAAGAATGGCCTTTCGTGGCCACCGGTCTGGCATTGGTAAAAGGCCGGCATGCCTTATTGTCAGGAAATTTAGCTGAAGCCGAAATAGAACTGGTGCGCGCACAAAAGCTTTACCGGCATTGGCGTTATCCGGTCTTCATCGGCAATCCGTCTATCACTCTGGCCTATTTGCGGATGGTCCAAGGTCAACTGGAAACCGCCTGGGCCGAATTCAAGCCAGTGCTTGAGGAAGCCATCAATGAAGATAGCATTGGCCCGTTGTTAATGGAGCCGCAATCATTATTAGCCGATCTGTTCGCGCTTATCCCGTCAGACGAACAGTATCGTTACCTTGATATACAGCATAGACTCAAGGGCTGGCAGCAGACATCGCCGTTATCCAGCACCAACCTGAACAAAAAAACACCGCACAACTTATCTGATCGGGAACTGGAAGTGCTCGGACGCATAGCCGCCGGCGACTGCAACAAGCAAATTGCCAAAATTTTCAATTTAAGCCCCCACACCGTGAAGCGCCACGTTTCCAATATCCTCAACAAACTAGACCTTTCAACCCGCGGGCAGGCTGCCGCCTGGTGGCGGCAGCATATCGGTCGCACTGAGTAATTCAGCACAACTTCTTCCCCGTCAACAGCACTAAATCGGGTCTAATGGCCCATTTTTTTTTGGGTGTATGGCTCTTTTGGGCCATGTCTTGGCTGAGTTTCAAGCTTAGACTCAACACAGCGTTGATTGTGATGTTCGAAAAACTAATTCACCACATCACGGTTTAATTGTAAGCGTCCAGCCGAGCCACCTATTCGTACTCAACTGAGCATGATTTAATCCAGATGGTCGAAAGGCAACAGCTCGTCGATCCGGCTATTGGGCCAGGTAGGGAGTTTTTCCAGGGTTTCATTTAACCAAGCGGCGGGATCGAGGCCATTGAGTTTGGCAGTGCCGAGCAGGGTTTGGATGACGGCGGCCCGTTGACCGGCACGCTCGGATCCGGCGAACAGCCAGTTTTTTTTGCCCAGGGCAATGGGCCGGATGGCGTTTTCTACCGGGTTGTTGTCTATGGGTAAATCGCCAGTTTCGGCATATCGTGTCAGGGCTGGCCAGCGTTTTAACGCGTGATCGATGGCTTTGGCGGTCGCGGTATTCGGTGCGGTGCGCAACCGGGTTTGGTGCAGCCAGTCGTGTAAGTCCGTGAGTGCCGGCAGGCTTTTTTCGGCCCGAAGGGTTTGGCGCTCTCGGGATGTCAGTTCCCGCGCGTCGGCTTCTACCACATATAAGACCGCGATACGATTTAACGCCTCCTGCGCGATCGGGCTCTGATTGGCCTGATACAGATCGAAGAATTTTCGGCGCACATGCGCCCAGCACGCCAATTCGACACACGGTTCGAGTAGGCAAGATGATTCGGGATGCGCACGCGCCGTCGCAAACAGGGCTTTGTAGCCACTGTAGTCATCGACCAGCAGGTGACCGTGCCAGCCTTGTAGAAATTGCTGCGCATGCCGGCCACTCCGGCCGGCTTGGTAGTCGAAGACGAGGATCTTGGGGCCGGGTTGCAAATCGTTGCTGCGATAAGCCCATAAATAGGCTTTCTTGGTTTTGCCGTTGCCGGGATCCAGTTGCGAAACCGGGGTTTCGTCGGCATGCAAGCTATCGCGATGCAATAAGTGCCAGGTTAAACGATCGGCCAAGGGCTCCAGGGCGACGCCGAGGCGTCCGACCCAATCGGCCAGTGTCGAGCGGGACAAGATCACACCGCTACGGGCGGCGATCTGTTCCAATCGGTACAACGGCAAGTGATCGAGGAATTTGCCGATCAGCACCCAGGTCAGCAAGCCGACTGCCGCCATACCGCCGTCGATCACGGCTGGAGGAATCGGCGCCGCCGTGACGGTTTCACAGGCTCGGCAGGCATATTGCGGGCGGATATGACGATGGACAAAGAATTTAGCCGGCTCGACGTCCAGTTGTTCGGTGACGTCTTCGCCGATCTTGACCAAGTCCTTGCCGCACTGACCGCAAGTGCAGGATTCGGGGTCGTGACGGTGCTCGATGCGGGGCAAATGATCCGGTAAGGGCTGGCGGCCGGCGCGCGGACGTTTGGGGCGAACCACAGTATCACACGCCGGGCCGTCTTGAAGCTGCTCGACCTCGGCTTCGATAGCGGCAATGTCGGCATCGAGAGTTTCCTCGAACACGTCGCGTTGCAGTGGTGCCAGCGCTTCGCTCTTGGTGCTGAAGCGGATACGCTTGTAGTAGGCCAATTCGTAGGTCAGGGCGCCGATTTTGAGGTCTTTAGCCTGGATGTCAGCTTCTTTAGCCTCAATGGTTTTGGCGTCCTGAGCAGCTTGATCAAGAAGCGCCTGCAGCAACGCCGCGACATGGTTTTTCGCGGCGGGCTCCAGGTTCAATTGATCGAGTTCGGCCAGTGGATTCATGGGGCTTATTATACCCTATCAAGCCCTCTGAAGCACTTGATTCAACTGGGTTTCTACGAATTTTTACGTGTTTTTTTCAGGCCTTTTAGACTTGCCAATCGGCTGACGATGACGCCGATAAGCGCTGCCAATCGACCCCGGCAATCAACCATTGCCACTGCGCCTGACTCAGGGCAAATACGGTTTCGGAGGCCTTGGGCCAGGTAAACGAGCCTCGATGCAGACGGCGTTGACACAACCAAACGCCATTGCCGTCCCACAGCAACACTTTCAAACGATTACCGGCGCGATTGCGAAAAATAAACGCTGCCCCGGCGCATGGCGCATGTCCTAAGCGCTGTTGGACAATCGCCGACAAGCCATCGATGCCCCGCCTCATATCGACCGGCTCGACCGCCAGCCAGATTTGCGCCGGACTCTCAATCAAACCAGACATTGCAGCAACTCCCCGAGCCAATGCGGCGATACACTGACCGGCAGCTCTAAAACGTGGCCTTGCGGCCAACGTAACGACAACGAACCCGAGACCGCCGGCTCCGGTTGCAGCCGGACCGGTATCAATGTCGGCGCATCGGCGTCAACCGCTTGCCGAGCCAATCGGCACCAGCGGCCAAAGGTTTTGACGTTCAAACCCGTCTGACGGCAATACGCTGATTTCGTCAATCCGCTGGCTTGCCAGGCTTCGATGTGATGTTTCTGTTTGTCCGATAATGCCATGTGCTCTCCTCGTGGAAAAATCCTGAGGATAACAGTGGCTGCGAGGGATTTTTAGATGGTGGCGTTGGACGCTTACGTTTAATTTGGTAAAGCGATGGGTTCGCAGATAGGCAAGGTCTTAAGGTTCACAATAAGCGAAGTCTTATCGCACGAAATAAGGGGTCAATAAAAGACCCATGATACGTGTTAACTGCAAGAACAGCAGAAATATTGTCAATGGGGGAGAAGGATGATGAAGAAAATAACACTGTTATTAGGCATGCCTTTCTTAATGACAACAGGTTGTGCAAGCACAATCGAATCATTCTATAACAGGCAAGTTGTAGAAGATCAGATGATAACTGATGATACGGGTGAACAAGAAATCGGCACTCTTGCTGTCACCGCACAGCGCAGATTGGTCGTTGGTAACCTAAAAACAGGAAATTTCTGTTCGGAGCCTCCACCGGAAGTAGCGGATTCAATAACCACTGCAATAGCTGCCGCATTAAAAGCAAATATTTCAGCGGATAAGACTGCTAGTGCAGAGCTTGCTAGTAACTTCGCAAGGCATGTAAATCAACTATACAAACGGGCACATACTGTTCAGCTGTTTAGAGATGCCTCCTATCATTTGTGCGTAAATTCTGTAAATAGTGCGAATGGAGTCAATGGCTCTTATGAGTCATACAGGGCCGATATAACAAGTATGGTAACGAGTATATTGCCATACTTGGAGAAAGAGGTAGAGGCATACTACAAAGTAGAAAAAGCAAGAGCTGAAAACCAACCTTCTGTTTCTCAGGAAATCATAATTTGTGATTCAAGCTCTAGCCTAGATAAGAAAAGCGATGGTAATGAAAATAAATTATCAACCACTATTAATTGCCATCCGCTCTCTCGGAAACAAGAGGATATTGATGCAGATAGTAATGATTTGTAATTTTAGCTAACAATGCATCCCCCTAAAAACCAGCTCTTCCGGATTTCCCGTGGTAGCCACAACATATAGTATGCCAGAAGACCGAAACCGGAGCCTCCTGTAAAATACCGGAACGACACCACTCTTTCTTTGAATACCGATGAATCAACCGCAGATACAAATACCCCTGGACTTACCCAATGTTCGAGTCGAAAACTACGAACAAACCGATAAAGGCTTGGTGATCACTGTCGTCAGCATCTGTACTACGGCGGCGTGTCGTCAATGCGGCCGAACTATCGACAAGTTTCACGGTTACGACAAAGCGATTACCTTACGGCATCTGCCTATTTTTGATCGTCCGGTCTGGATTCGCATCCGGCCGAAGCGCTTTCAATGCCGCTACTGTGACAAAGGACCGGTCACAACCCAGCGCTACGAGTGGTATGAACCCAAAAGCCCGCATACTAAAGCCTATGAGAATTGGATTTTACGCGAGTTAATCAATAGTACGCTCAGTGACGTCAGCCTGAAACGGGATTTGGGTGCCGAGTGTATTGAAGGCATCCTGGATCGTCATATTCAGCGAGAAGTGGAATGGTCAGCAGTACCCCACTTGGCGTTGCTCGGCATTGACGAAATCGCCTTGAAGAAAGGCCATAAGGATTTTGTCGTCATCGTGTCCGGACTGACCGCACAGCGTGAAAAATATATCTTAGCGGTGTTACCGGATCGCAAAAAAGAGACGGTCAAGGCCTTTTTAAAGACGCTGCCGCCTCGGCAATGCCAAAGCATTCGTCATGTCTGCATCGACATGAACGAGGGTTATTGCAATGCGGTTTTAGAAACCCTGCCGAAGGCTCAGGTGGTGGTCGATCGCTTCCACGTTGCCAAACACTATCGTGACTGCGCCGATAAAGCGCGTAAAGCCGAAATGAAGCGACTGAAGCAGACCCTACCGGAATCCGAGTACCGCGAACTGAAAGGCGCCATGTGGGCTTTTCGAAAGCCTTGGAATAACTTGGGTGAAGAACAGCAAGTCGTTTTATTATCGTTATTCCGGCAGGCACCGATACTGAAAGAGGTCTATGTACAACGGGAAGTCCTGACTGGTATTTTTGAAAAGGACCTGACCAAAGCACAGGCCGAACAGGCGTTAACGCAGTGGCTGGACAGGATTACGGAATTGGGACTGGATTGTTTCTCGCCCTTTGCGACTACCTTGAGCAACTGGCGTGATCACATCACCAATTATTTCATCCGGCGTGAAACCAGCGGCTTTGTTGAAGGGCTGAACAATAAGATCAAAGTGATCAAGCGCCGCTGCTACGGTATCTATAACCTGGGCCGATTGTTCCAGCATATTTGGCTGGATGTTCAGGGGCCCCGGACCTTCTTTCCGGAACACTAGATATTGGGGAGTACCACGGGAAATACGGAAGAGCCAAAAAGATGGTTTTGTATCGGCGCAATCGTGTTCCGGGCGGTACGTATTTTTTTACGGTAACCTTGCGGGATCGTACTTCGGATGTGTTGGTGCGGCATGTGGATCTGCTGCGGATGGCGTTTCGCTCGGTACGGGCAGAACGACTGGCAATAGGGTCAGGTCTATATTTTATGCTAAATTCTCAAGGTAGGGTTTCCAAGTAAATCAAAGGTAGGATCAAAATAACGAAACCGTTTCTAGCCTGAAAGATCAAGTCATTAAACACGAGCACATAAAGAACACCGGATCGGGGTCAGGTCTTTTATTTTGCAAAAGCGATCATTAACAAGACAGAGGTCACCCATTAGCCTGTCGTAGTTAATAAGCCAAAGTAATCCTTCAAGCATATTTTGGCTTGTTGAATTCACTGCCCTTGTGAGCTAAATGTCTTCAACCGATTACCGGTTTAGTCGTGGTTTCGACTGGCTAATGGGTGAATCGTATCGTTCGTTATTGGCTTAGGAACGCGCATAAAATAACTTCCTCAAGTGCGTGGATGAATTTCCGGTGTAGGTGCGGATTTATCCGCACAGTGCGAATGAATTCGCATCTACAATTCCCTGATTTATTCCATGCCCATTACTTAGCGGCTCATCTGAATCAGCTCAAAATCCTTTTTCAGCAATTCATTCACGAATGTCGAGAGATCGTCGTCTTTGGCGTTGGCTAACGCTGCGAGGGTGTTTTGCACGCTGGTCTCTAGGTGAATCGGCTGTTGCTGCTGCGCATTTTACGGTATAACTTTCCGAGTGTGCTGCCGGAAAAGTCGATTTCCTTCGGCTTGTCGTCGTGTATCTGCGTTGACATCGTTTTCTCCTCATCTGGGTTCGTTCTCATATTGTTGACGTTCCCGGCGAGTAGCTTCACATGCCGAGATCAGACGGATTTTTGCCGTAGGCGTCCATCATTTGATAGGGTATGGGCCCCGCCAATATTAATCCAAGCCTTTATGGTTAATCCGGGTAGGGTTTTGGACCTTAGGTACGCGTAGCGTACCCAATTTATGTATAACGATGAGCACAGAGCGTGGGAATGAGAATGGCCGGGGGCGGAATAGTTACTTGGCGCGTAACTGGCGCAGTTCAAAAACGCAGAATAGTTTTCTTATTTGTTGCTTACAGACTATCCTATGCAACGAAAAACTGTGTAATATGCCGGCCTGAATATAATTAATAAAGTTGACGATGAACATGAGGATAATTAGCGTTTCATGAAAATTGCATTGCTTTCCAGAAATCCCAAGTTGTATTCCACGCGGAGATTGATAGAAGCGGCGGAAGCAAGGGGCCATCAAATTGAAGTTATCGACGTGTTGCGCTGTTACATGGAAATTACGTCGACAAAACCGGGCATTCATTATAAAGGTACGGTATTGGAGGGGTTCGATGCTGTCATTCCCAGAATCGGCGCGTCGGTAACATTTTATGGTACAGCGGTGCTTCGTCAGTTTGAAATGATGGGGACTTATCCGCTCAATGAATCGGTTGCGATTTCAAGGTCTCGGGACAAACTGCGTTCATTACAGTTATTATCTCGCAAAGGTATCGGTTTGCCGGTGACCGGTTTTGCACATAAACCGGACGATATCGAAGATTTAATCAAAATGGTCGGCGGGGCTCCGGTCGTCATTAAGCTTCTCGAAGGGACTCAAGGCATTGGCGTCGTATTGGCCGAAACGAAAAAAGCGGCGGAAAGCGTTATTGAAGCTTTTATGGGCTTGAAAGCCGATATCTTGGTTCAGGAATTCATCAAGGAAGCCGCCGGTGCCGATATTCGTTGTTTCATAATCGGCGATAAAGTCGTGGCGACGATGAAACGACAAGGTGGCGAGGGCGAGTTTCGTTCGAATCTACATCGAGGCGGGACTTCATCGTTAGTTCGGATTACGCCGGAAGAGCGCTCGATCGCGGTTCGCGCGGCCAAGACGATGGGATTGAATGTCGCGGGCGTCGATATGTTGCGTTCGAATCATGGACCTGTCGTGATGGAAGTTAACTCCTCGCCGGGGTTGGAAGGCATCGAAACAGCAACAGGCAAAGACATTGCAGGCATGATTATCAGTTTTATCGAAAAGGATAGTCTCGGCAAATCCACTCGGACCAAAGGTAAGGGCTGACATGGCGGAATTGTTCATCGGCGGTCAGAAAATTAAAGCCGGCGAACGCAGAACGCTGGATATACCGCTGCCGAATCTTTATACCCATACCGTTGTTCCCATGACGGTACATGTGATTAACGGCCGGCAAAGCGGTCCAAAGATTTTTGTTTGCGCGGCGATACACGGCGACGAGATCAATGGCATCGAAATCATTCGTCGTTTGCTGCAGTCGCCGGCGTTGCGGAGTATCAAGGGGACTTTGATTGCGGTACCGATCGTCAATATCTATGGCTTTGTTCGGCACTCACGCTATTTACCCGACCGCCGCGACTTGAACCGAGTTTTTCCCGGATCCGATAAAGGCTCCTTGGCCGGTAGGTTGGCATCGCTTTTTTTTCATGAAATTGTCGAGCAATGCACGCATGGTATCGATTTGCATACCGGAGCGATTCATCGCGATAATTTACCGCAAATTCGTGCCGATTTGAATGAAGGCGAAGAGACCGAGACTTTAGCGAGGGCATTTGCCGCTCCGGTTATTTTAAATTCGGATGTGCGGGATGGTTCGTTACGGGCTATCGCCGCGGAACATAAAATTCCATTATTGGTATACGAAGCCGGCGAAGCCTTACGCTATGACGAACTGTCGATCAGAATCGGGCTGCGCGGCATCATCCGCGTAATGAGGCAATTAGGCATGATTCGCCAAGAAACAGCCAAGCGAAAAAGCAGACTTCCGGAACCTGTCATTGCGCGTTCGAGCTATTGGGCTAGATCTTCTAAAAGCGGTTTGTTAAGGGCGATGGTCTCGTTGGGTGCTAAAGTCAATAAAGGCGAAACGCTCGGTGCGGTTAGCGATCCGTTTTATCTTGAAGACGATAATATTACAGCTCAAAATTCCGGCATTATTATCGGCAAGACTAATCTGCCGATCGTTACCGAAGGCGAAGCGTTGTTTCATATAGCCAGATTCGGTAAAGCCGACAATGCCGCCGATGTCGTCGAGCAATATCAGCACGAATTCGATCCGATGAATGAAGCTTATGAGTGGTCTGAAACCCCGATTGTTTGAAGTTGGAAAATGCCATAATTAAGAAGATCGATTTTAGCGCTTTGATGAAGCAAGTTAAGTTGATCAACAAGGGGGCATTTCAAGTGAAACAAATACGTTGTTGTTTTTACAACCATTTCTTACGCCGGAAGAAAGCCAACAAGCCAACTGCTGTTGCGAGGCTGATTGACCAGAATACCGGATAAGACCATGCCCACTTTAGTTCCGGCATGTAGTCGAAATTCATGCCGTAAACGCCGGCCAGAAAGGTTAGCGGTATAAAAATCGTCGCAAAAACGGTCAATACCTTCATGACTTCATTCATTTTATTGCTGAGACTGGACAAATAAATTTCCAGTAGGCCGGCGATCAAATCCCGGTAAGTGTCCAGTCCCTCGGCGACGCGAATTGTATGGTCGTAAACGTCGCGCAGATATACCTTGGTCGTATCGCGTATTAGGTCGGATTCCGAACGAAGCAGACCGTTCAAAACCTCTCTAAGCGGTGAAACCGCTCGTCGAACGAAAATCATGCCTCGTTTCAACTTTTGAATCGTATTCAGCATGTCGGGCGAAGGCGAAAGAAGCAATTGATCTTCGAGGTCTTCGACAATTTCATCCAGGCTGTCTTCGATCAAAAAATAGTGATCCACGACCAAGTCGATGATGCTGTAACTCAAATAATCCGCACCCTGACTACGAAATCTTCCCCGGCTGTTTTGGATTCTGCGGATTATTGGATGTAGCAGATCCGACTCCGATTCTTCAAAGGTCAAGATAAAATTACTACCGAGTATTAAGCTGAACTGTTCGTTATCGAAAGTCAGAGATTCCGCGTCGAATCGTATGACCCGGAGCACGATGAAAATAATATTGTCGAACTCCTCTACTTTAGGCCGTTGATGGGTATTGGCGATGTCTTCCAATACCAGTTGATGAATAGTGAACTCTTTCCCCAGTTGTTCGATCAACTCGACGTCGTGCAGACCGGTGATGCTGAACCATGAAACGGTGGGTTTGTCTTTCGGCGGAATCAATTCCGAAACGGTCTTGATCTCTTGTTCGATCAAGATGTCTTTACTGAATTCGATCAGTTTGATTTTGCCGGCCGTTTCCAGTCTTTCGCCGACATGGATGACGCTGCCCGGCGCAAGACCGAATTTTTCGGAAGAACTGCTTAACGAGAGGGGTTGGGTCATCGGCGTTCGAAAGGATTCATCGTGCGTTGTCGAAATTAAAACTCAATGGTTTGTCCGACTTCGGGAAGCGAAGCGTCCCAGCCGCTACGGTGAAAACACGTGCGTAACGAATGCGAGGCGTTGAGTTCGCCGTGGATCAAATACAGTCGGGGCTTCGGGTCTTTGAACGCCGATGCCCAGCGGAGCAGTTGGCTTTGGTCGGCATGCGCGCTTAAGCCGCCGAGCGTATGAATCGTGGCTTGCACATGGATTTTACTGCCTAGGATCTTCAAGTCTTTCTGACCTTCGACTAAGGTTCTCCCCAGGGTACCTTGAGCCTGAAAGCCGACGAACACGACATGCGCATCGCGACGCCAGAGGTTGTATTTCAGATGATGGCGGATGCGTCCGCCGGTACACATGCCGCTGCCGGCTATGACGATGCTGCCGCCTGCGATGCGGTTGATCGCCATCGAGTCTTCAGTCGATTCGGAATAGACCAGATTCGGCAGCCAGGTTTGCCAGCCGTCTTTGCGCTTGGCGATGTGTTTGAATTCGGGGTCGTCATCGTTGAACAAATGGCTATGATCGTCGTAAATTTTGCTGGCTTCGATCGCCATTGGACTGTCCAGAAAGACCTGTTGTTGTGGCAACGCGCCTTCCCGATAAAGTTTACCGAGCCAATAAATCAAGTCTTGGGTACGTCCGACCGCGAATGATGGAATGATCACATTGCCGCCGTTTTCTTGAGCTGCGATGAGTATTTCGCGTAATTCGTCGAGCGTCGTATCTAATGGTTTGTGATCACGATCGCCATAAGTCGATTCCAATAACAGGATATCCGCCTTGGTGAGTTGGTCCGGGTCGTACAATAAAGGCGAATGCCGATTGCCGAGATCGCCGGAAAATACCAAGGTTTTTTGCTGTGGCCCTTTGTTTGACTTCAATTCTACAATCGCGGACCCGAGAATGTGTCCGGCATCATGAAAGGTGACCGACAAGCCAGGTACTATTTCAGTGGGTTCGCGATAGGCGGTAGGCTTGCGAAGTTGCAGCAGAGCTTCGACATCTTCGAGCGTATAGAGCGGTTCGAGCAATTTTTTTCCGGAACGTTGGCGCCGTTTGTTTTCCCACTCAGTATCGCGCAGTTGCAGTAATGCAGCGTCTTTGAGCAATAGGTCGAGCAGGTGAAAGCTGCCTTCGGTTAGGAAAAGATCGCCTCTGAAACCGTCTTTATAAAGTTGCGGCAGACGTCCTGAGTGATCCAGGTGGGCATGCGACAACACGACCGCGTCGATGTCCGACGGTTTAAACGTGAATCGGGATCGGTTTTGTTTGTCGGCTGCTTTGCCGCCCTGAAATATGCCGCAATCGATCAAAATGCGCTTATTGTTCGATTCCAAGAGATAACAGGAGCCAGTCACCTGGCCGGTGGCGCCGAGAAAAGTGAGTTTATTCATAGCCTGCTCTGTATGGGACGATTATAGTCGGGATGGTCTAGGCTGAATCGGTGGACAGTTTGAGCAGTCCACCGGCTGGTGTTTTCGATTATTTCTTTATACGATCAATGATACGTTGATAGGCTTCGGTCAGTTCATCGGCAATGACTTTGGTCGCCGATATTAATTCCTCGGTTGTTTCCTTGGTATCGTCTTTGATTTCCTCGGCTTTGTGTCTTAATTCGGTCCATTTTTTTTCGGCATGCTCCCATTCGTCTTTCGCTTCCTTACCGGCAAGATTTAATTGAACAGCGATTTCATCGCGTTGTTGTTTGATTTTGTCGGATAGGTTTTCCAAGTCTTTTAAAAGGTCCATAGTATTCTCTCCTCATTGTGTTGTAGTCGTTTTTTGCGCTGGAGAAGTGTGCTCGGAAAAAAACCGAGCAGTCGGTACGTGTATGTGGCTCGGGTTTTGTGAGCAATCTGAGTATAATCCAATTCGTCGACAGCTTGGGAAGGAATTTTGAAAGGGGAAAAGGGAAAAGAGGAAAGCTGCGTAGCCCCGATGGAGCGTAGTGCAATCCGGGAAGGTTCGAAGTCACGCCATTTCCGTACTTCGCTATGCTGTATTCGGGTTATATACGTTTACAGCGGGATGCGTATGGGGTGGAATCGGAAAAAGTCCTAATGACTAGCAGGAAGTTTGCTTAGTGCCAATACTTAGCATTGGCCGATAATAAGCGATTTAATTTTTGCTTATTACCGACTATGAAACAGTTACTGATTATTCTATTCAATTTCCTAATTTTTCCTGTGGCCGCCTTGGCGCACGGACCGACACCGCAAAAAGCCAAAGAGAGTATTGCCATCGAGGCGCCGGCGGACAAGGTTTGGGACGCGGTCAAGCAATTCGGTTCGATTGCCGATTGGCATGACGATGTACAAAAAAGCGAGGGCGACGGAAAGCATGAATCGGGCGGCAAACGCACGCTGACTTTTACCGATGGCGAACAACTCGTCGACGAGCTCGATTATTATAGCGACGAAAACCGGGAATACAGTTACCGCTTGAACAAGGAAAACGTCAAAGCGTTGCCGGTCAGTTCTTATTCGATTGAATTACAGGTGACGCCAGGAGAGAACGATAGCAGTAGCATCGTGACTTTGAAAAGCCGTTTTTATCGAGGTGACACCGGCAACACGCCGCCTGAACATCTAAGCGACGAAGCGGCGGTTAAGGCGATGACGCAGTATTTCAAAAACGGCCTGGCCGGCCTGAAAAAACACGTAGAGAACTGAGATTTAGAAGGCCGCTCACACGGCATTACGGAGCAGGAATACTATCGGATTTTTATTTCAGGGTATCAGCGTTTGTATACTCATCTCGTAGATCAAAATTCGGTGCCGGGGCCGGTCTCCGTCAAAGAACGCGGTGAACCCAGCACTTAAATTATCTAAGGGAACGAACCATAGCCAATGGCTTATGGAATTTAGGTGCTGGGTGAATACTTTCATGTAGTCTTGACGGCGGAATCTGATTGCCATGGATGGCGTGTATTAGGGCAATGCAGGAGCAATTGCCGAGGAGCAAAAATCTGCTCTGCCGCCGACACCTGTCAATCGAGTTACCGAACCTGCCTCCTTTGCATTTAAAATAGGGAAGTTATTTATGACCGAACCCTAAGGCGTATGTTCGCTCGAGTAGAGGTATTATTCGTTGATGTACTTCAGGTGATGTTTTTGAACCCGGTAACGCAAGGTTTCCCGGGTTGCGTTCAATAACCTTGCCGCCGCCGTTACGTTCATACCGGAGCGGTTAAGCGCTTCCTCGATGATTCGCTTTTCGATGTCTTGTAGAGACAGGCTGCCGTCCAGCGGAATGAATATGCCGTCTTCGCGTATGCTGGATTTCGTTGACGGTAAATTAGGCAATTGCAGCCAATGCTCGGGGAATACTTCGCTATCGGAAAGCAGTACGCAACGTTCGATGACGTTATGCAATTCCCGGATATTGCCGGGCCAATCATAGGCTTCAAGCTTTCGCAAGACGCTTTCAGGGACGATGGCAAGGTTTTTTCCGGTTCGGGCATTGCCTTCGGCGATGAATTGCCAAACCAGTTCGCGCAGGTCTTCCTTTCGTTCGCGCAAGGGCGGAATATGCAAGTTGACGACATTCAGACGATGATACAAGTCGCGTCTGAAATTGCCTTTTTCAACGCTTTCCAGCAAGTCCCGGTTGGTTGCGGCGACAATTTGTAAATCGACGCTGATTTCCCGCTCGCCGCCGACACGGCGAAATTTAAATTCTTCGACCGCTTTTAACAGTTTGCCTTGTAAATCGAGATCTAACTCTCCGATCTCGTCCAGAAACAAGGTGCCGCTGTTGGCTTGTTCTAGCAGGCCATGGCGGCGTTTTTTAGCGCCGGTAAAAGCACCGGCCTCATGGCCGAATAGTTCCGATTCCAGCAGATCCTTTGGGATGGCTGCGCAGTTCAACTCGATCAACGGACCTTGTGCGCGTAGCCCCGAATAATGCAGCAAGCGAGTCACTAATCCTTTTCCTGATCCGGTTTCTCCGGTGATGACCAAACTGGAAAACCGCACTTTAGCCAATTGGCCGATCATCTCCTTAAGCGTTTGAATTTGGGGGCTTGAGCCGATCAGTGCGTCGATCGAATAACGGTTGTGCTTGAGGTCGGTTTCCTGGAATAAACGTCGCTGGGCTCTGGCGCTTCGGGCGGCGCCTTCGACCAACATATTCAAACGGTCCAGGTCGCAAGGTTTTTCAAGAAAGTCGTAAGCGCCGAGGCGTAAGGCTTTGACCGAATCGGCTACGGTGCCGTATCCGGTTAGAAACAGCCACTCGGAATGAGCGATGTTCTGACGAACTTTTTCCAGAAAATCCAACGCATTGCCGTCGGGAAGATTCATATCCGATAACACGACCAGTGGTTCTAGGGCCAAGTCGATCAACTGATGCTCTGCTTTTGCAAGAGTGTCTGCAACCACCGCGTTCCAGGCTTGTTTGTTGAAAAATCGGGCCAGTTCTTTCCCGAGCAGTGCTTCGTCTTCGATAATCAGCAGATTGTTATTGTGCATGGTTCAGACCGGACAAGTTAATGAGGCGCAAGCGTGACCTTGCTCGTCGTTGCTTAAGGTCAAGTCCCCGCCCAACGATTTCGCAAACCGGCGCACCATCGACAATCCCAAACCGGTGCCTTGTTCATGCGTGCTGGCGAAAGGGCGTATTCCTTGCGTCAATAATTGTTCGGAAAATCCGGGGCCGGTATCTCGCACCTGGATGACCAGTTGACTGTCCTTGACGAATGCATTGACGGTAATCGTGCCGCCGGCATTGGATAATTCTTGACAGGCGTTGATCAACAAATTGAGCAAGGCCTGGCGAAGTTCCGTTTCCGGCAGCAAGGGCTTGATGCCGGTTTGTATGTTTAGGCGAAAGACTATGTTTTCAGCCGTTTGATATTTGATTAGCATCAATAATTCGTTGATGACGATTTCGAGGTCGACCCGTTTGGGCGTTTCCGGCGAATGTTTGGCTAAAGACAGTAGTTCGTTTAGTCGTTGAGTGATACGGTAGGCTTCATTAGCGACCAGTTGCAATCGCTCGGATAAGTCGGGATTCGTGCATTCGTTTTGAATGTTGCGCAATGCGGCTTGTATGCCGGCCAACGGATTTCGCAGTTCATGGGCGGTGCTGGCGGCTAGTTCGCCTACGACGGCTAATCGTTCGGATCGAGCGAGACTTCGGCTTTGTTCGAGCAAGGTATGAGTTGCATTGCGAATTTCTTGCTCTAGCAGTTGCCTGTGGTTTGCATGCTCGAGTTCTAATTCGGCAAGGCGAATGATCAAGCGGTTGTAGTTGCTGAACAGCGATTGCAATGCCGGCTCGATATTCCGATCGTCGATCGGCTGAGGTTCGCCGTCCGCTAATAGCGACAGCAACTCTTTCAAGGCCTCCAAAGGCGCCAGAATTTTTCTACGTAAAAACCGTAAGTCGAGAACCAGCAAAGTTAAAAAAACCACGGCGGGAAAGATGATTGCGAAATTCAATTCCCATTCGCTGTCGGAATAGACTTGACTCAGCAATTGTTTTTCTTCGCGGATTTGTTGATTGAAAAAGCCCCCGGCAAGCTTAAGCGTGTCCATCAAGTCCTGACGATATTGACCGGGATTTGCATTTGACAGTCTTTTGCTTATTTCGATCAGCTCCAGCGTTTCGGGCGCGCCTGGATATTGTTGTTCAAGGTCGGCGATGATGCTATTCAACAGTTTGGGATCATGACGAGCCGATAGTGAAGAGTGTGCAATATTGTCCAATTGATGCAGATACAGTTCGAAGATTTTTTGTTGTAGTTGATGCCCGTAGGAAATATCTTCTTTAATGATATTGATTCGGTGCAAGTTGCGCCAAGTGATGCCGCCGAGAGCGATCAACTCGATCATGATGAACAGTCCCAACGTCGCCCCGATGATCGCAATCGGGCGGTATAAAATTTTGTTCATTCGTTTTCCCGACAATCTTGTTTAAAGGAAGCATTATAAAGTTGATAGCGGCATTGTCCGAACCCTTGATGTATTGAGCCATGATAACTGACGTCCAATCCAATAAGCCATGGTTGATCGACTTAATGATTGTAATGAATGTCGTCGCGTTGACCCATAGCCGCTTTAAATCAGCCATGAAATTTGATTGTGATAGCAGTACCACATTTTATATGCCAAGTCTGAATTGGATGATTCGGGGCGAGGTTTTTGAGCTATAGATAATTTTTCCGAATAAAGCCGTGCTGGTTTCATGCCTGGATGTTTCCTAATTATTTGAGTGCCGGTTGAAATGCACCGTTTTGATCGGTTGAAATGAACCAAATTATAAGCATGGGTATCAACCGAGTGTTTTATGGTGTGTTAAGTTCTGAGCGATTCAACGGATTATCATAATTGGCATTTGTATTGCTTTATGTTGATTGTTGAAGATTAACACCGCAAAGGATTCATCATGAGTACATCCATTCGGGCTGCCACGCCTAAGACAGGTATTCCGGGGCTTATTGAAAATTGGCGCAGTGATTTACCGGCCGGTTTCCTGGTGTTTTTGATTGCATTGCCGCTTAGCCTCGGCATAGCGATGGCTTCGGGTTTTCCGCCGATGGCGGGCATCATTAGCGCGATTGTCGGCGGCGTCGTGGTTTCCAGATTGAACGGCTCCTTTGTGACAATTAACGGTCCTGCGGCCGGATTGATCGTCGTACTTGTCGACGCGGTACAATCGTTAGGACAGGGTGATGCGATGGCAGGCTATCGTTATACCTTGGCCGCAATCGTCATAGCAAGTGTGTTACAGGTATTCTTAGGGCTATTCAAGGCCGGCAAGCTCAGTGCTTTTTTTCCGATATCGGTCGTGCATGGCATGTTGGCTGCGATCGGCATCATTATCATGGGCAAACAAATACATACGCTGTTGGGTGTAAAGCCTCAGGCCGAATCGTTGTTGGGTGCCATTGCTGAAATCCCGCATTCTTTGGTCAATCTGAATCCGGAAGTGGCGTTCATTGGTTTTTCAGGACTGCTGTTACTCGTTGCCTGGACCTTTTTTAAAAAGCCCGCATTGAAAATGATTCCAGCCCCTCTTTTGGTCGTTTTGACCGGGCTGGGTTTGGGGCAATATTTCGATTTGGATCATGTACACCGCTACCTGTTTTTGCCTGAAACAGAGATTCTGCCGCATCATGTGTTTACGATCGGCCCCGCTTTTCTGGTCGCGGTTCCGGAAAATTTTTGGTCCGGATTTTATTTTCCCGATTTTTCGAAAATCGCAACGATTGAATTCTGGATCTCCGTCGTAGCCATCTGTCTGGTTGGGAGTTTGGAAAGCTTGCTGAGCGCCGCCGCGGTCGATAAGTTGGATGTTTATAAGCGAAATTCCAAATTGAATAAGGATTTAACAGCGGTCGGAATCGGCAACCTGATTTGCGGTTTGATCGGCGGTTTACCGATGATCGCCGAAATCGTGCGCAGTTCGGCCAATGTCAATAATGGCGCGAAAACCGGTTGGGCCAATTTTTTTCATGGCTTGTTTCTATTGATTTTCGTCGCACTGTTCCCGAAACTGATCCATGAAATTCCGTTGGCTTCGTTGGCGGCACTGTTGGTCTATACCGGCTTTCGTTTGGCTTCGCCGAAGGAGTTTGCCAAGACGATTTCGATCGGCTGGGACAATTTCGCCGTTTTCGCGGCGACTATTGTCGGCGTGTTGGCAACCGACTTGCTGATCGGCGTCGCGATCGGTATTACCGTGGAATTGCTTATTCATATCGCTCGCGGATTGAAAATACGTCAAATATTGTCGTCTGCTTATCATGTGCGGCGGACAAACGAAAATACCTATCATATCGAGGTCAGTGGTGCCGCGGTTTTTTCGAATATCATCGGATTGAAAAGCTTGGCAGTCAGTTTGCCGGAACGAAAAACCGTTTATTTCGATCTCTCCGAGTCGGAATTGATCGATCATACCGTGATGGAGTTCATTCATCATTTTGCCGAGGAGTACAATCAGGCCGACGGACAATGCAAAATCGTCGGTTTGGAATATCACCGGCCTTATTCGAATCATCGTTTGGCCGCGCGCCGAAAAGTGATTTAATGAAAGCGGGTTAGGATTTGGTCGTAAATAACTTCCCTATTTTATCGAGGGTTCGGTTGCTCGATTGGCAGGTGTCGGTGGCAGGGAAAGCCGCCGTCAAGCCTACACGGACGTATTCACGGCGTCCTGCCAAGCGAGCTACCGAACCTTCAGCAAAGCGCATAGTTCCATGACGTTATTTATCACGATATCCTTACCGTTTCGATGAGTTTTGTTGCTCTATTAATCGCACCCAAAAAAGGAGTGCTTACCATGCTTTTTGTCCCTATCCGTCCAAATCCTTGCGATGATCAAGGCGCTGCATGCCGATGACCTTATTCTTCGCATTACTATCGGTCTTAATGGCTCTTCTGTCTGCAGTCAGTTCATGGGCTTACAGCCGCCGAGCTCTTTTCGAATATTTACTGAACCGGATTTTTGCTTTCGATTCTTCACGGCTCGCCAAGGTGGCGTTATTTTTAGAACCCGACTACTATGCGCGCGCGATGCGGATTTTGCCGTTTTGTTTGCTGGGCGTTTCCGGCGCCTTGGCGGTTTTGACCGGATTATTGCAATTGTTGGGCGCCGATTCGGCAGCGATGATTTTACCGTTCGGTTTGCCCGGCTTGTCTTGGCATGTCAGGCTCGATGCCTTGTCGGGCTTTTTTTTCCTGGTATTGGGAATGCCGCTGATTGCTGTCTGTCTGTTTGGCCCGGGATATGTCCGGGAATTCGAACATAAAAAATCATTGGCAGTGTTAGGGTTTTTTACCGGTTTGTTTGTTGCCGGCATGGAAATGGTCCTGCTCGCCGACGATACCTTCTTTTTTATGATCGCCTGGGAGCTGATGTCGGTTGCCAGTTATTTTCTGGTTGCTTTTCAACACGAACAACCGGAGAGCCGCCGTGCGGCTTTTTTGTATTTGCTGATGGCCGAGATCGGCGCATTGTGCATTATCTTGGGCTTCGGCGTATTGGTGACTTTTGCCGAAGGCTTCAGCTTCGGGCATATCCGAGGCGTCGCTCTGACGCCGTTATGGGCGTCTGTTGCTTTTGCTCTGGGTCTGGCAGGTTTCGGGATGAAAGCCGGCTTGATGCCGCTGCACGCCTGGTTGCCCGAGGCGCACCCGGCGGCGCCGTCGCATATTTCGGCGCTGATGAGCGGCGTGATGTTGAAAATAGCGGTCTACGGCTTTATCCGTTACTGCTTCGATTTGTTGCCGCAAGTCTTTTGGCAATGGGGCGTGGCGGTCATCGCGGCAGGCGCCGTTTCGGCGGTGTTGGGGATTCTTTACGCGTTGCAGCAGCAACAATTGAAACGCCTGTTGGCTTATTCGTCGGTGGAAAATATCGGCATTATTTTTTTGAGCATAGGACTTGCGCTGGTCTTTTTCAGTACCGGCCAATCGCAATCCGGTGCGTTGGCATTGCTCGCAGCGCTGCTGCACAGCTTCAATCATGCGCAGTTTAAAACCTTGTTGTTTTTGGGTGCCGGCGCGATTTTGCATCAAACGCACGAAACCAGCCTGGAAAAGATGGGCGGACTGATCCGGCGCATGCCCAAAACGGCCGCGTTGTTTTTAGCCGGAACGTTGAGTATCGCCTCGCTGCCGCCCCTCAACGGTTTCGTTTCCGAATGGCTGACCTTCCAAGCCGCACTGCAAGCCAATCAGTTGCAAAGCGGCGTGCTGCGCAGTTTCGTTCCGACCGCGGCGGCGATGCTGGCGTTGACCGGCGCGCTGAGCGCAGCCTGTTTCGTCAAGGTCTACGGCATCGCCTTCTTGGGTTTGCCGCGCTCGCCGCATATCGCGCATGCTCGCGAATTGACCGATCGCGGCATGCTGGCCGGTCTTGCCCTGCCGGCGGCGCTTTGCATCGTCGTTGGTATTTTCCCGGTTCCGTTGATCGATGGACTGCGCGGCGTGATAGAAAATCTGACCGGTGCAGTGCTGGTGAATATCACCGCTGGCGGTTGGTTATGGCTGACGCCGGCCGGCGCCGAAACAGCCTCGTATTCGCCGGGTTTGGTGCTTGCGGCATTTCTTGCGGCCGGCGCATTGGGCTATGTTCTGCTCTATCGAATTCGGGCTGTCGAATCGCGCCGCGTGGAACCGTGGGATTGCGGCTACGGCGGACTGAATGCCGGCATGCAATACACCTCCGGCGCGTTTAGCATGCCGATCCGGCGCATCTTCGACCCGGTTTACGATTTAAGGGAAACGCTGAACCGGGAAACCGGCGATTCGGCGGGTTGGCAAGTGACCGCCATTCGTTATCAGTTTCAAGCGGACGACAAGTTCGTCCGCTTTCTTTATACGCCGATCGGGCGCTCGGTCACGCAGTCGGCGCACCGTCTCGGCAGAATTCAGACCGGCAGCATCCGAACGTATTTGGCTTATTCGTTCGCGACCTTGTTGTTTTTACTTTGGGTGGTGAGTTGATATGGCTTGGTTATTGGCAATCGGGCAGCCCCTGCTTTTTATCTTGATCGCGCCGCTTTTGACCGGCTGGATCAAGTTCGTCAAATGCCGGCTGCAAAACCGCAAGGCTCCGTCCCTGCTGCAGCCTTACCGCGATTTGCGCAAGCTCTGGGTCAAGGAGGCGATCCTGCCCGAGACGGCGTCGTGGATTTTCAGTGCGGCGCCGGTGATCGTGTTCGCGGCGATGCTACTGGCTGCGGCTATCGTACCGCTGGTCGCCGTGAACCTGCCGACCGCCCGGATTGCCGATGTCTTCGTGATGGTCGGATTTTTCGCATTGGCCCGTACCTTTCTGGTGTTGGCCGGCATGGACATCGGCACTGCGTTCGGAGGCATGGGCGCTTCGCGCGAAATGACGATTTCGTCGATGGCGGAGCCTGCGATGCTGATGGTGGTATTCACGCTTGCGATGAGCGCGCAAACCACCAATTTGTCGTTGGCGATGCAATACGTGCTGGACAGCGGCTTGGTGCTGCGGCCTTCGTTCGTCTTCGCCTTGGCCGCATTGATGCTGGTCGCGATCGCCGAAACCGGACGGATTCCGGTCGATAACCCGGCCACCCATCTCGAGTTGACGATGATTCATGAAGCGATGATTCTCGAATACAGCGGGCGATCCTTGGCGCTGATGGAATGGGCGAGTCAAATCAAGCTGATGTTGTACGGCGTGTTGATCGCCAATATGTTCTTCCCTTGGCATATCGCTTCCGTTTTCAGTCTTGAAGCCTTAGGCGAAGGTCTGCTGGCGATCGTTCTGAAGCTGGCCGCGTTGTCGGTGCTGTTGGCGTTTTCGGAAACGCTGCTCGCGAAAATGCGCATCTTCAGGGTTCAGGAGTTTTTGAGCTTCGCCTATCTGCTCAGCGTGCTAGGCATGCTCAGCCATATCATTCTCGAGGTGTATTATGGTTAATTCGCTCAGCGTTTATCAGCAAGCCGTGATGCTGATGGCGGCGCTCATTACGCTGACGTCTTTTTTGATGCTGGGTCAATCGCGCCTGCTCAGGCTGGTCGGCGTGTTCGCGGTGCAGGGCTTGCTGTTGTCGGCGAGTACCGCGCTGGTCGCGTATTCGATGGCGTTGCCGCATCTTTATATCTCCGCGGCGCTGAGCTTAGTGATCAAGGGCCTGCTGATTCCGGCCATGCTGTTTAGGCTGATCATGCGCATGAATCTGCACCGGGAAATGGACACCGTCGAACATCCTGCGCGGGTCATGATCGGTGGCGCATCGCTGGTCGTGTTCAGTTATTACGTATGCCTTCCGATCGTTCAATTGTCCACGCTGATCACGCTCAATACGATTTCGGTCAGTCTCGCGGTCGTGTTGTTGGGCATGCTGCTGATGATCACGCGCCGCCATGCGGTCGCGCAGGTCGTCGGTTTCATGTCGATAGAAAACGGCTTGTTCTTTGCCGCGGTCGTATCGACACTGGGCATGCCGATGGTCGTCGAACTGGGCATTGCCTTCGACGTGCTGGTCGCGGCGGTCATTTTCGGCGTGTTCTTTTTTCAAATCCGCTCCAGCATCGATTCGCTGGATGTTGACCGGCTCAGCCAGTTGAGTGAGGTGGAGGAATGATTGCAGTCTATTTGATTCTGCTGACTCCTTTTTCAGGTTCGGTGATTCTGGCCCTGCAAAACGACCCCGACCGCAGCCGCCTTTATAACATGGGCTTCAATGCCTTGAGCCTGTTCTGCTCTATTTGGTTGGCGGTCGAAGTATTGCTCAAGGGACCGCTGTTGTCCTCGGGCAAACAGTTCTATATCGACTCGTTCAATGTGTATCTGGTGGTGCTGACTGCGTTCGTCGGTCTGACGACGGCGCTGTTTTCCGGGGCGTACATGAAACATGAATGGGAAGCCGGAAAAATCACTCCTAGGCGTCTGCGTTTTTATTATTCCGCCTATCAAGCTTTCATGTTTACGATGTTTCTGGTCTTGACGACCAATAACATGGGACTCTTGTGGGTCGCGATGGAGGGCGCGACGCTGGCGACGGTGCTATTGGTCAGTTTGTACCGGACGCCTGAAGCGGTCGAAGCGGCCTGGAAGTATTTCATCCTATGCGGGGTCGGTATCGCGCAGGCCTTATTCGGAACGATCTTGCTGTATTTCGCGGCGGAACAGGTCGAAGGCATCCGTCCCGACGAGGCCTTGTTATGGACGACTTTGCATGAGAATGCGACCCTGCTGAATCCGGGTGTGATGAGTATCGCGTTCGTGTTTCTGTTGATCGGCTACGGCACCAAAATGGGCTTGGTGCCGTTGCACAATTGGTTGCCGGACGCGCATTCCGAAGGCCCTACGCCGATGTCGGCCATTTTGTCCGGGCTTTTGTTAAACGACGCCTTGTATGCAGTGGTTCGAAGCAAGATGCTGGCCGATCAGTCGTTGGCTTCGCACTTGCCCGGTTATCTGATGATGGGTTTCGGTCTGCTGTCGTTTCTGGTGGCCGCGTTGTTGCTGCATCACCAAAAAGACATCAAGCGGCTGTTCAGTTATTCCTCGATCGAGCACATGGGGCTGATGACTTTCGCGTTCGGCATCGGAACGCCGTGGGCCGTGTTTGCCGGGTTGTTTCACATGACCACGCATTCCTTGACCAAGTCGGCGATTTTCGTGACAGTCGGTCATGCGTCGCAGCTCGCCGGCACGCAACGCATCGACAAGATCCGAGGCTTGATCAATACCCAGCCTTCGATCGGATGGGGATTACTGATCGGTACGCTCGCGATAGCCGGCTTTCCGCCGTTCGGAGTGTTCGCGAGCGAATTTTTGGTATTGATCGCGACGATGCGGGATTATCCGTGGCTGACGCCCTTGTTGTTGATCGGTATCGGCATCGCTTTCGCCGGCTTGTTCCGGCATCTGCAGCCTATGGTGTTCGGTCCTTTGCCGGAAGGCCGCCAGGCCATTCAAGCCAACATGACGCCGGTCGTGCTGCATTTGATACTGGTATTGTGGTTGGGGATCAGTATGCCGTTCTTCTTGGGCAACTGGTTCAATCAGGCGACGCAATTGATCGCCGGGAGTCTGCCGTTATGACCGAAACGACACAGCCAAACGGCGCTTGGGACGTTTTCATGAGTGAACTGAATGCGCTAGCCCAAGTTAATGCCGATCGCCGAACCTTATCCGGGGCCGACATGCTGATACTGACTCCGGAAAACTGGGGGAAGGCCGCGCAAATAGCCCGGAGTCACGATGCTCGCTGGACCGGTGTCTGGGCCGACGATCTGTCCGGGCGTTTCAGAGTCGATTGTTGTCTCGAATACCAAGGCCGCTACCTAATACTGCGGACCGCCGTTGCCGCGGAGCATCCGGAATTGCCTTCGCATGCGTCTTTCTATCCTGCCGCCGACCGCGCGGAACGTCATGTCCGGGATATGTTCGGGATACGTTTCATCGGCCATCCTTTGCAGGAACAGCGTTGGACCCGGCATTTAGCCTGGGCCGATGACGAATTTCCGCTGCGCAAGGATTTTCCTGCGCAAGGTTTTCCGCAAGCCTCGACGCCGCCGGACAAGGATTATCCGTTTCTCAAGGCGGA
Source organism: Methylotuvimicrobium sp. KM1 (assembly GCF_044788715.1). Classification (NCBI taxonomy): domain Bacteria; kingdom Pseudomonadati; phylum Pseudomonadota; class Gammaproteobacteria; order Methylococcales; family Methylococcaceae; genus Methylotuvimicrobium; species Methylotuvimicrobium sp. KM1. The sequence continues at coordinate 726,037 of NZ_CP173170.1, forward strand.
AGGTTCCAGCGTCTATGAAATACCTGTTGGTCCGATTCATGCCGGCATCATCGAGCCCGGCCATTTCCGGTTTCAGGCCGTCGGCGAAACCGTGCTGCATTTGGAAGAGCGCTTGGGTTATGTTCATAAAGGCATCGAAAAAATCGCCGAAGGTCGCGATCCGGTTTCGTTGGCCAAACTGGCCGGCCGAATATCCGGAGACACCACGGTCGCGCATGCCTGGGCCGCCTGCCGCGCGATGGAAGCGGCCGCTGGCGTGACATGCCCGAAACGCGCCGATTTCATTCGCGGCATTTTGGCCGAACGCGAAAGGGCGATCAATCATCTGGGAGACATGGCCGCGATGTGCAACGATGTCGGCTTTGCGTTCGGTTATTACCAGTTCGGACGCCTGCGGGAACTGTGGCTAAGGGACAACCGGACGCTGTTCGCTCACCGACTGATGATGGATTGCATCGTGCCGGGCGGCGTCGCAGTGGACCTCAAGTTCGACGACTGCGCCGCGATGAAAGAGACGATTGCAACGCTCCGAGCCGAACTAAGCGAACTGATCAAAATCATCGACGCGAACTCCTCGCTCGAAGACCGCTTTTTGGCGGCGGGCGTGCTTTCGTCGGCCCAGGCTCAGGCCTTGGGCGCGCTGGGTTTTGTCGGCAGAGCCAGCGGGCAGATCTTCGATGTGCGTAAAGCGCCGGGCTATCCGCCTTACGACCGTTTGGATTTGACCGTGCCGGTCGAAACGGACGGCGATGTCGCGGCGCGGTTTTGGCTGCGGTACAAAGAATTGCGTGCCGCTTGCCGTTTGTTGGAACAAATGCTCGAACAAATGCCGGAAGGCGACGTTCTCGCGGATTGGCGGACTCCCGAAGCGGGTGCCGAAGGCTTTGCAGCCGTGGAAGGTTGGCGCGGCGAGATTTTGTGTTATGTCCGATTTGACGAGGGGAACCGGATCGCCCGCTTTTATCCGCGCGACCCGAGCCAAATCAATTGGCCGGCGTTGGAAAAAATTCAGATCGGCAACATCGTTCCGGACTTTCCGGTCTGCAATAAATCGGTGAACGGTTCCTATTCCGGACAGGATTTATAAGGGGTATTTATGTTACGGCTCTATCTTAAAGCATTGAGTACCGGTGTGTTGACCGAACCGGTTCCGCACGTGGACAAAGACCGGTTCCTGGAAACCGTCGGCTTGGAATTGAAAACCGCGATAGAGCGCAAATTCAGTCGAAGCCTGGCGATAAGACAAATCGATGCGGGTTCTTGCAACGGCTGCGAATTGGAAATTCATGCATTGAATAACGTTTATTACGATATCGAGCGTTTCGGCATTCATTTCGTCGCGTCCCCGCGCCATGCCGATGTGCTATTGGTGACAGGGCCCGTTTCCCGGCACATGCAAGCCGCGCTGCTTCGGGCTTATGATGCGACGCCGGCGCCTAAATGGGTGATCGCGTCGGGCGATTGCGCCACTTGCGGCGGTGAGTTCGGCGTCTCCTACGCCAGTTGCGGCGCCGTAAAAAACGTCCTGCCGGTCGATGCGACGATCGCCGGATGCCCGCCGTCTCCGCTGCAATTGATGCAAGGATTGTTAAACATTCTTAAAATATTATAATTATTGTGGAAATAGAAATTAAGCATATTATTAACTTGCTATTTTTCGTGGTTTGTCAAAATCATTTTAAATTATTCATATGAAATTATCGGTAGTCGTACCCGTATTTAACGAAGCGGAAAATATATTGCCGCTCCTGCAAGAGATCGAAGCCGCGATGATCCAAGTCGCCGCGGAAAATTATGAAATTATCTTCGTCGACGACGGCAGTCGGGACGAAACGCCGATAGTGCTCGAAAAAGCGCTATCGGCGTTCAAAGCGCTACGCGTGATACGTCACCACCGAAGCTGCGGACAAAGCACCGCGCTTTATACCGGCATTCGCGCGGCCGTTTATCCGTGGGTCGCGACCTTGGACGGAGACGGACAGAACGATCCGGCCGATATTCTGCATTTGCACCAAGTGTTCAAACACCAATTGCAAAATTTACCCGAGTTATGGATGGTGGCCGGATGGCGCAACCGTCGCAGGGATTCCGGCTGGCGGAAATTTACGTCGAAACTGGCTAACGGCGTCAGATCGGCCTTGCTCGGCGACAAGACTCCGGATACCGGCTGCGGCTTGAAACTGTTTTTACGAGATAAATATTTGTTGTTGCCCTATTTCGACCACATGCACCGTTTTTTACCGGCATTGATTCTAAGGTCCGGCGGACAAGTGGTGTCCGAGCCGGTCAACCACCGGCCGAGGCTGAAGGGGCGTTCCAAGTACGGGACTTTGGACCGTTTATGGGTGGGAATCGTCGATTTGTTCGGCGTTATCTGGCTGCAGCATCGCGCCAAGTTACCTGAAGTAATGGAGATTTACCGTGGATCATGAAACACTATGGCTGTCTATCGGCCTGTTGGGGCAAGCGTTATTTTCGGCGCGTTTTTTCGTGCAATGGCTGCAAAGCGAGCGCCAGAAAAAAAGCGTGTTTCCGGTGGCGTTTTGGTATTTCAGCATCGGCGGCGGAATCACGCTGTTGGCTTATGCGATACACAAGGAAGATCCGGTTTTCATCATCGGCCAGGCAAGCGGGCTATTCATTTATTTGCGCAATTTATATTTTGTCGTGTACGAAAAAAAATTAGTGGTCTAGTTGCTAAGGATTTCGTGAAAAATAACTTTCCTGGTGCTATGAGTTTTGTAGCGGGTTCGGTAACTCGCTCGACAGGACGCCGTGAATACTTCCGTGTAGGCTTGACGGCGGCGACTGATTGCCAAGGATGGCATGAATGCAGATTTTGCATTACGCCATGGATGGTGTGTATTAGGGCACCAACAGTAGGCGCTTTAGGCGATGCAGGAGCAATTGCCGAGGAGCAAAAATCTGCCCTGCCGCCGACACCTGTCAATCGAGCAACCGAACCTGCTTACCTTGCATTAAAAATAAGGAAGTTATTTATGACCGAATCCTTAGATTAGGATGAGTCGGCTGAGCGGCATTGAGGGTCATTCGGCTGAGTTTTCGTAATCGACCAATCCGGTCCACAAAAATAAGCTTTTTTCTTAATCCCGGCGTCGTCCCCAACCTTCACAATTGACCGATGTATTCTCTACTTACAACACGCCAGTGGCTTGTTTTGCTTTGGCTGATTTTAACGAGCGCCAGTTTGATCGATCGCCCGTTGTTTCCTATCGACGAAACCCGCTATGTCGGCGTCGCTTGGGAAATGTGGTCGCGCAACGATTTTCTGGTGCCTTATCTGAACGGCGAGCCTTACAGTCACAAGCCGCCTTTGCTGTTTTGGCTAATGCAGCTGACTTGGGTCTTGTTCGGTGTCAACGAATGGTCGGCGCGCTTGGTGGCGCCGTTGTTTTCGTTGGCTTCGGTTTTTCTACTTCGATCATTGGCCGGAGCGTTGTGGCCGGAGCGCTCGAATATTGCCGGAAGCGCCCCGTTTATCATGCTGGGTTTTGCTTTTTGGATGATCTACTGCACACTGACGATGTTCGATGTGCTGTTGGTGTTTTTTGTCCTGCTCGCCCTTCGGAGTCTTTGGCATAATGCGAATCAGGGACCTAGCATCGGTCGCTGGGTTCTTTTCGGCTTGGCGATTGGCGGAGGCATACTGAGCAAGGGGCCGGTAATTTTATTGCATACACTGCCCCCGGCATTATTGGCTCCTTGGTGGGTCGGGCGCGATACGCGAACGATTAATTGGTTCCACTGGTATCTTGGCGTTTTGTCGGGCATTTTGATTGGCGCCTTGCTTGCGTTGTCTTGGGCGATTCCTGCAGGCTCCGCCGGTGGCGAGATTTATCGCGAAGCGATTTTGTTCGGGCAGACATCGGGTCGACTGGTTAAATCCTTCGCTCATCGGCACGCATGGTGGTGGTATCTGGCATTTTCTCCAGCCTTGCTCGTTCCTTGGTGTTTTTGGCCGCCGCTTTGGCGAAATCTGAACACGCTCTCCTTTCGGGATCGCGGTATCCGTTTCTGTCTGAGCTGGTTGCTGCCCGTTTTCATCGCCCTGTCATTAGTCAGTGGCAAACAGTTGCATTATTTGCTGCCGCTGGTTCCGGTTGTAGCTTTGTTGATCTCCAGGGTTGCGGACAATGCCGGATTCGATGAATGGCGAGGATCGCAGCAGGTATTCGTCGTGGCGATCGCGCTCGTTGCCGTGGTCTTGATTGCTCTACCGATAGTCAACGACTATTTCAGTTGGAAAAAACAATGGGCGGATTATTCCACGGTTTGGGGCATGCTCTTGTTGCTAGCGGCTATCGGTTTATGGTTTTGTAGGATCGATTCCATAGCGGAGTCCGCATTCTATTTGAACGTGGGGACTTTAGTGACGATCGTGATACTGTCGTTGAGCGTGCTCGATATTCGTTCAGAACGCTTCGATGTTAGGGAGGCCGCGCAACAAACCTCGGATCTTTTCAAGCAAAATAGCGAAGTCGCTTACTTGGGTACTTACCACGGCCAATATAATTTTTATGGCCGTTTGGAGGCCGGATTGATCAGTACGATCGATCCGATGCATTGGGCAAAGATGCATCCTGATGGCTATTTAGTGATAACTTTCAAGACCAAACAAGCATTGCCCGATTCTCTGTTTATCTATCATCATCCGTTCCGAGGTCGGATAATGGCGATTGTATCGAATAAAATGTTAACGGAATTCCCACACAGAGCATGGGAACGATAAGCTTGTGTAGGATGTGCGCAAAGCGTGAGAGCCATTTAGGAAAGTTAGTTTGTATCGTATCTAAAACGTCTTCGTTGTCTTCAATGCATCAAACCGGCCTGGTCGGTTTGAAGAGCAAAGTTAAAGAACAAGCCATTCGCCCGGAGTTAAGTGTCCGGGCGATTTAAAGATAAGCAACTAGAAAGTCTTGGTTTTTCTCGATAAATTCAACAACGCAATGCCGCTGAGGAATAACCACAGTGCGGACGGCAAAGGTACGGTATCTCCTGAAGCAAAATTTTGTGTCCAATAGGCATAATAGGGTGCCCCTTGAGTGGAATCGAAAACCAAGCCTACGCCAAGATCGGTAAACCAATCCACCAAAATATTTTCACGATGTCCCGAACTGCCCATCCAGCCGCCGCCGTCTTCTCCTTTGAAGACGTCCCAAGCGTCCCAAGTCGAATTGTTCCAGCCGTTACCTACGTCAGTCCATGAATTGAAAGCTTGTAAACCGTTATTGGTAGAGAAAAGACTCAATTCATTTAAATCGGCCGAGCCGTACATGACCAGTCGCGCCGATTCTTGTGCCGGTAGCATGGTTAATTGGCCCTCGGAAAAGGTTACTCCGTATCCTGCTGCAATGTTTTCTCCCCAGCCGCCGCCCGGTTGATTCCAGTTATAACCGGTCGATAGCATTCTTTGGCCGGCATCGCTGTTATCGGAGCCGGTATGGCTGAAGAAATTATTGGCGGACATGTCGTTCGAGTGAGTTAACGCGGCGTCATGCAGTCTGCTGTCCGCAGTCAAATCATCCAAACCGTTTAAATTACGCTGCAAATTGACAAGAAAAAATACTTCCTGTTCGGGGGCAGACCAGAAATTAAAATTTGCCGCATGAATCGTCGGTACTGTTAAGAATCCCAAAAAAAGGGTTACGAGCTTAAATTTCAGGTTTTTCATAAGGTGTCTGGATTTGAGTTGTGATGATTGGATGAAAATGTTGGTAATTGAAAATTTAGCGCTATTCATGAGGGGACAAGCGCTCTTCAATGTGAATTAATGTTTTAGTCTTTGACAGTGCTAGATAAAATAGAGTGTGGTTTGGACTATAACTTAAAAATGATTAATTTAATATTACAGGACCGAATCAAACCAAAGCTTCCTGAATAAGGTTAAGTGTTAGAGCAAGTGTAATTGTTGACTTAGAATCCTGTCAAATTAAGTTTTCTTCGGCGTTTTGGATTAATGCGCCAGATTGTCTATGATGCCGTGCCGGCTAGCGAGTAGGGTCATCTCGGCGACCGATTTGACGCCGAGTTTGTCCTTGATCGCCGTACCATGGTTGCACACCGTCTTGTAGCTCAAACAGAGTTTCTCAGCCGCTTTGCGGGTTGTATAGCCTTTGGCCAATAAGCAAAACACGTCGAATTCGCGTGGCGACAGTTGCCTGATTTGTTCCGATTCGTCTTTTTCGGAGGCGATGTTAAAGGCTAATTGTTGGGCCAGTTCGGGTTCGACATAACTGCCGCCGCCGGCGATTTGGCAGACTGCCGCGACTAGTGTCTCGGGAACGCTGTTTTTAGTGATGTAGCCTTTTGCGCCTGCCTTGATAGCGCGGGTCACATAGACCAATTCATTGTGGATGCTAAACACTAAGATTTTACAATTCGGATCGCGTGCTATTAGACGTCTTATGCTTTCGAAACCGCCGATGCCGGGCATAGACAAGTCCATCACGACAATATTCGGTTGATACTGAGTGTAGAGTTGGCAAGCGGTTTCGCCCTTGTCGGCTTCGTAAATATCGCCGATTCTACTCGACAGTGAAAGGTAGGTTTTGTAACCGGTCCTAACCACGGCATGGTCGTCCACCAGCAGTACATCAATCTTATCCGACACGTTGTTACTTCTCCATACAATTAAATCGGGAATAATGTCGGATATTTAACGGTAAAGCCATGGGAGCTTTTCCCGAAATAAAGATGCGGGACAATTTCCCGGTTCTTTCTTAGCGCTTTTCCCGAGTTCTAGGTGCCGTATTCCGTAACGTTGTATATCGCTCCTTCCGTATGATTACCGTCCGTGCGCTGCCCTCTATGAATGATTCGTTATGCGCCTTGATCACGCTAAGCCGGTTGTAATAACAAACACCGCGATTATTAGAGGGCCGCGCCGACATTATGCGAAAAATCAATCTGGAGGAATTATGCAACACCATAAAAAACGCGAACTCTGGGGCGCGGCGGCATTAGTGTCGAGTGTCTTGCTGGCCGCGTCACAGCCGGCGCAGGCCAATCAAGCGTTAGATAAGTTGTCTAAACAAAATACCAATTGGGTCATGCAGACCAAGGATTACAGCTCGACTCACTATAGCGAGTTGTACGATATTAATATTACGAATGTACAAAACCTGAAGCCGGCCTGGTCATTTTCAACCGGCGTTCTAAACGGTCATGAAGGCGGGCCTCTGGTCGTCGACGGCATTATGTACGTGCACTCACCCTATCCAAACAATGTATTCGCAATCGATCTGAATAATCCCGATAAAATTCTGTGGCAATTCAAACCGAAGCAAAACCCGGCCGCACGCGCGGTGGCTTGTTGCGACGTTGTCAACCGCGGTTTGGCTTATGCGCCGCAAGGCAAGGATTATCCGGCTACGATCTTTTTAAATCAATTGGACGGCCATGTCGTCGCATTGAACGCGAAGACCGGCGATCTGTTATGGAAGATGGAAAACTCCGATATTGCGATGGGCTCGACTTTGACCGTGGCGCCGTTCGTTGCCGAAGATAAAGTCATCGTCGGTACCTCCGGCGCTGAATTGGGCGTCAGAGGTTATGCGACCGCCTACAACATCAAGGACGGCAAACAAGCCTGGCGCGTCTATGCGACCGGTCCCGACGAAGACATCAAGTTGTCGAAAGGCTTCAATAAAGCCAATCCGCATTACGGACAGTTCGGTCTGGGCTTGAAAACCTGGGAAGGCGATGCCTGGAAAATCGGCGGCGGTACGAACTGGGGTTGGTATGCCTACGATCCTGACTTGAGAATGCTGTACTACGGATCGGGTAACCCGGCGCCGTGGAACGAAACGATGCGTCCCGGCGACAACAAATGGACCATGACGATCTGGGGCCGCGACATCAATACCGGCGAAGCCAAATTCGGCTATCAAAAAACGCCTCACGACGAATGGGATTATGCCGGCGTCAATTACATGGGGCTGTCCGAACAGAAGGTCAACGGTAAGATGACCAAGTTGCTGACCCATCCCGACCGCAACGGCATCGTCTATACGCTGAACCGCGAGAACGGCGATCTGGTCAACGCGTTCAAGATCGACAATACCGTCAACTGGGTCAAGCATGTCGATCTGAAAACCGGTTTGCCGGTGCGCGATCCTGAATATTCGACACGCATGGATCACGAAGCGAAAGGCATCTGTCCTTCGGCAATGGGTTATCACAACCAAGGCATCGAGTCCTACGATCCGAACAAGCAATTGTTCTTCATGGGTGTGAATCATATCTGCATGGACTGGGAACCGTTCATGCTGCCTTATCGGGCCGGCCAATTCTTCGTCGGAGCGACGTTGAACATGTATCCGGGACCGAAAGGCACGCTGGGTCAAGTCAAGGCGATGAATGGAGTGACCGGCGAATTCGAGTGGGAAGTCCAGGAGAAATTCGCGGTTTGGGGCGGTACGACCGCAACGGCCGGCGATCTGGTTTTCTATGGAACCTTGGACGGCTACATCAAGGCCTTGAACTCGAAAACCGGCGAAGAACTATGGAAATTCAAACTGCCTTCCGGCGTGATCGGTCATCCGATTACTTATAAACACGAAGGCAAGCAATATGTCGCGATTTACTATGGAGTCGGCGGTTGGCCCGGTGTCGGTTTGGTCTTCGATCTGAAAGACCCGTCGGCCGGTTTAGGCGCGGTCGGTGCGTTCAAGGAATTGGCGCATCACACCCAAATGGGCGGCGGCGTGATGGTATTCTCGTTGTAATAAATGAGGCATGAATGTCGGGTTACGTCTCTCACCTAACGCTAGGCGAGGGGTTAACCCGGCCTACATAAAGAGGGCTAAATGAAACAATTGAATGACATTTTGACTGCGTTGGCTATTGGCTTGGCTGTGTCGGCTTCGGCTCATGCAAGCGAAGAGCCTCTGAAAGTGTGTAATGCCGAAAACGAAATGCCTTATGCGAACAAAAAAGGCGAAGGCTTCGAAAACAAAATAGCACAAGTCGTAGGCGAGGCGCTCGGACGGCCGATCGAATATGTCAATTGGACCGATGCGCGCTATTTCGTGCGCGATTATTTGGATAAAGGTTTGTGCGATGTTGTGATAGGTATGGATACCGGCGACCCGCGCGTGCTGACGACCAAGCCGTATTATCGGTCTGGTTATGTATTTATCAGTCGCGTTAAGGACGGACTGGATCTTCACGGTTGGGACAGCGATGAATTGATGAATGCCGAGCGCATCGCCTTCATTCCGGGTACTCCGGCTGAAGTGATGATGCGCAAGATTGGACGCTACAACGACCAATTCAACTATATGCATGAACTGGTCGGCTTCAAGTCGCGCCGGAACCAATATGTAAAATACGATCCGGCGAAGCTGGTCGGCGAAGTCGCCTCCGGTAATGCCGAAGTCGCGGTGTTGTGGGGTCCTTCCGCTGCTCGCTATGTCAAGGAATCCGCGACGCCTCTGACGATGGCGGTCATTCCGGACAATAACGTCCGCGCCGACGGCGAGAAAGTCGGCTTTCACTACAGCACTTCAATGGGAGTGCGCAAGGAAGATACTAAATTGCTCGAACAGTTGAATCAGGCGCTGGCCGAGCGCCGTCAAGACATCGATCAAATATTGAGCGCCGAGAGCATACCACTTGTTTCGGAACCCGCACAGGCGTTGGCATCAAAATAAACAGGAAAAGATAACAATGAAATTAACACGACTATTGGCCGGTATTTTGGCCGGAACGGCTTTGATAAGCACTGCGGCCCATGCCGAAATTACTTTGCGTAATGCGATTACCGGCGAACAGCTGGATATGAGCTTCGCTAAAAAAGGCGGCGATACCGAAGCGTTCAAGCAGTTTATGCAAGACGGAAAAAATCCTTATAACGGTAACGAAGAAGTGATTGCTGAAGGGAAAAGTCTTTATATGACCGGTTGTTCAGGTTGTCACGGCCATGAAGCGGAAGGCAAGCTAGGCCCGGCTTTGGCCGACGACTACTGGACTTATCCTAGCGGTGAGACCGATAAGGGCTTGTTCGAAATTTTATTCGGCGGCGCGCAAGGCATGATGGGGCCGCAATATGTCAACTTCAACACCGATGAAATGCTGAAAATCATGGCGTTCATTCGCAGCATCTACACCGGCGATACTAGTAAAGCCAAATGGCTTAAATAAACAGCGAGGTTAACACGATGAAAAAAACATTATTGCTCAGTGCCGCAGGTTTCGCGGTTTCTTTGTCGTCTTCCGTCATGGCTTACGACGGAACTAACTGCAAGGAACCCGGCGTTTGTTGGGAGCCGAAGCCGGGTTTTCCCGAAAAGGTAGCGGGTAGTAAATATGACCCGAAACACGATCCGAACGAACTGAATAAGCAAGCGCAGTCGATCAAAGAAATGGAAGCCCGCAATCAGAAACGAACGGAGCATCTTTCAAAAACCGGCAGGTTTGTTTATGACGTAGAAGAAATCAATTAATGACTTAATACATCTTGATTTATGCGCATGCATAAAAGCAAGAACACATATCGGATTCGATAACCGATATGATTCCTCTCTAGGAGTCGACGGCATCTCGATGCCGCCGACTCCATCGTGTGATTTGAAGACTAATATGACTTTGCCCCTGAAAGCTGCAGGCTAATAGGGGCCTTTTTTATTTCTGCCATGACAGACAAATTACTTAGCGATTGGCGCGATAACGCGCTGCAATTCGAGCAACAAATCAACCGGGTCGTGATCGGTCAGCAAGATGCCGTCCGAAATATCGTGATCGCGGTATTCGCGCGCGGGCACGTCTTGCTCGAAGGCAATGTCGGCGTCGGCAAGACCACCTTGCTGCGCGCGGTCGCGCAAGGGCTCGGCGGACAGTATCAGCGCATCGAAGGCACGATCGATTTGATGCCGGCCGATCTGATTTATTACACTTATCTAAACAGCGACGGCAAGCCTTGCGTCGATCCGGGGCCGTTGTTGAAACAAGGCGAGCAACTCTCGACCTTCTTTTTTAACGAAATCAACCGCGCCCGGCCGCAGGTGCACTCGCTGCTGCTGCGCGTAATGGCCGAACGTAGCGTCGGCGCATTCAATCGGGAATATCTTTTTCCGCATATTCAAGTATTCGCCGACCGCAATCGGGTCGAAAAAGAAGAAACCTTCGAATTGCCGGCCGCCGCGCGCGACCGCTTTTTAATGGAAATCAGCATCGAGACGCCGAATGACGATACCGTCTTGGATGACCTGATGTTCAATACTCGCTTTCACGATGTCGATGTCTTGGTCGACGAAATCGATAGCGGTTTGATCCCTTATTATCAACTCAACGAATGGGCCGTTCGGATTCAACAAGCGATCGAACCGAGTCCGGCCTTGCGCCGATACGCGCTCGAACTATGGAAGGCCGCTGCCGAACCCGGCCGCTACGGAATCAGTCTGAGCGATGTCGATATGTCTCAATTGATACAGGCGGGCGCCAGTCCTCGGGGCATGAGTTATTTGATCCGCGCCGCGAAAGTCCGCGCCTGGCTCGAGAGTCGCACGGTATTGCTGCCCGAGGATGTGCAAGCGGTTTACCGGGTGACGATGGCGCATCGCATTTTTCTGAATCCGATCATGGCCTATCGCAAAGACGAGCTGATGCCCGAGTTGATCGACGGAATTTTGGAGGCGATTGCCGCGCCTTGAGGGTTCCTGATTAGCAAGATGCTTCAGCTTGCCGAAGCCAAGTGTCCGAGCAGGGGCTAGTCGTAGTCGCAAAAACTAAAATATGCTGTTACCCAAGCTCCAGCTTGGGAAAGAGCGTGATGTGGGGTGGCCGTTTTAGCTTGACGCGCATGGCTTGCGAACCCCGTCCTGCTAAGGATATGCTGATCTTTGGGCTTTAGCTGAAGAAACTTGCTAATCAGGTGAGGGTTTGGGGAAGGGTAAGCAGTAAGCGGTGAAAGGTGAAAGGTGAAAGGTGAAAGGTGAAAGGTGAAAGGTGAAAGGTGAAAGGTGAAAGGTGAAAGGTGAAAGGTGAAAGGTGAAAGGTGAAAGGTGAAAGGTGAAAGGTGAAAGGTGAAATTGGCGCTTGACAAGCGATTTAAATGCTGCGTCATTTTACCGCTTACCGCTCACTACCTTCTTTTCCTCGTTCCCACGCTCCAGCGTGGGAATGCATACCGATCTTGCCAAGGCAGCCAAGGTATGGATTCCCACGGAGGACCGTGGGAACCAGAAAAGGTATGGGTTCCTACGGAGGACCGTAGGAACCAGAAAAACAATAAACAAGTTAACTAAGTAATCCGATGAATTATAAAAAATGGATCGAATCGGCTGTGCCGAAGGCCGGCGTCAGTCATTTAGTGGAAATGTATTTGACTTGGTCCGGCGTGGGCTTTGCTGGAGCGCTGATCGCCAGCGCGCTCGATCATTATTCGGCGGTGCCTTATGCCGCGTATTTCACCGGCGCCGTGAACGATGCGGTCGGCTACCGTTTTTGGGTGCTCTTGGCCGATATCGGCTTGTTGTTTTTTTGTTTCAGTCTGCCGTTTCTCTTCATGACGCGCTATTTCGGCTCCGTCGAAAAAGTTGCCGGACCTTTACAGCGTCTTACCTACACGTTTTTCGTCGTGGCATTTGACGAGGGCGCATTGATGATCGGCATCTTATTCGCGAACTTGCTGCATGCTTCCGATAAAACCGCCTTGCTGGCAAGCAAATCGTTTTTATTCAGTGATGTCGGTATTTTTACGATTCTAGTGCTGATCGTTCTGAATTCGACACTCTGGATGTTGGGCGAGTCCATTTTTAATCGCGACGATAAAAGTTTTTCAGGCGTCGTACAACTGCTGATGACTGCGCCGATCAAATACACTGCCCCGGGCTACTGTTGTTTTACCGGTATCGCGGTTTATCTGATCGTGAGTCAATGAGATGGCATTAGCGATAGAGACTTTCCATTACCGTTTGGCACATCCGGGTTATTGCGCGATTCCCGGCGTTCATCCCGGTCAAATGGTCGGTAGCGGACAACTCTTCAAGCGGCACGAGTCGTTGTTGGCAAGCCCCGATCCGAGACGCTTGGATTTAAGGGCCAGTCTGCTCGATCCGTTTAGTCATTACCGGGTCAAGGTCTTTCAACAGCACAGTAAAATCGACGTGTTCGTGATCGCCGACCTGTCTGCGTCGATGTCCGTGCCAGGGGAGCCGTCGAAATTACAGGTCGCGGCCGATTTTTTACTGTCCTCCGCACAATCGGCTTTTGAATCCGGTGACAATTTCGGTTTCATCGGCTGCGGACATGGTATCGAAAAAAAATGGCTGTTTCCCAAAGGCTTACGCATGGGCCGCGTGCAGGAATTGGCTAGGGATTTGTCTCGCATTCAAAGCAGGCAAGGCGGCAACGGCTTGTTTCAGGTGGAGCCTTATTTGCCGCTGCGGCGGTCCTTGATCTTTCTGCTATCGGATTTTCATTTTGATCTGAATCGATTGTCACGTCTTGCCGGTCTCTTAGGCAGGCATGCCGTCGTTCCGCTCGTGTTGTGGGATCCGGCCGAATATGCCGACTTGCCGGAGTGGGGCATCGTCAAGTTTCAGGACAGTGAAAACAAGCGCACCCGGACCTTGCTCATGCGTCCCGGATTGAAGCGGAAAATCATCGAAGCTTTCGAGCAGCGCAGAGGCAGATTACAGCATTGGTTCAGATCCAAGGGTGCGGAGCCATTGTTCATCGAGGGTCGTTACGAGGCTTCGACATTGACGAATTATTTTCTGCAGAGAGGGGTGTGAGAGGGGCAAGGTGAAAGGGGAATGGTGAATGGTGAGTGGGGGATCTTTGTGGGAGCGATCCCCTGATCGCGATGTCGAAGCCGAGAACTTTAGGTGACAATTAATGGTATCGAGGTCACATTGGCTAAGTTTACAAGAGGGTATCTACAACAAATGAATAACGATGAGTGCTCCGCGTGGGAATGCATACTGAGGTTGACGTTGTTACTAGGGGTTTTGATCAGTGGTTGTTCCGGATCGCTGCAACAATCGGTCAGTCGCTTCGAGTTTTTAACGCCGAAGCCGTTCGGTTATGTCATCGGCGATGAAATCGCTCATCGTATCGTCATCGATACACGCGCCGGCATCGAATTGAACAACAATACATTGCCGAAGCCAGGAGAATTGAACCGGTGGTTAACGGTCAACCAGGTCGAGCATTCGCAAAGTCAGATCGGGCAGGGTATGCGTCATGTCATCGATATCCGTTATCAGGTTTTTTATGCGCCGCTCGAAGTCAAAATGCTGGCGATTCCGGGGTTTTCCGTGTACTTCAAACAAGGGGCGCAAACGATAGATCAAGACGTGCCGGATTGGCATTTCACGATTTCGCCGTTACGCGAACTGGCGGTTCGAAAAGACGAAGGCGGTGAATACATGCGTCCGGATGTTCCGCCTGGCGGCCTGTCGAATGACGATACGGTATGGCGACTGTTTGCGAGTCTATTTATTGTCGCGCTGAGCGCGCTTTATCTGAGCTATCTTTACGGATGTCTTCCGGGCTTGCCGAGACGCGGTATTTTCAAGCGGGCCCAGCGGAAATTGGCGCGCTTGCCTGAACGGGATCTCGCAACGGCCTTGAGTGTGGTTCATCATGCACTTAACACATTGAACCGCAAACCTTTGTTTCAACACAAGCTTAATGAGTTTTATCGAAACCAACCCGATTATCGTAAATTAGCCGGTCAGTTGAATGATTTTTTTGAAGTGTCCAATCGCTATTTTTTCGCCGGTTACGGCGACATCGGGCGGGATGACTTCGACAAGATAGAACGTCTATGCCGCTTATGCCGTGAAGTCGAGCGAGGCGGACGGTGAGCGATATCGCTTTTGAAGCGCCCTGGGCCTTGGTCGGGTTGTTGTTGATGGTGTTGTCGCTACTCAAGACCGGCGCGGCGCCGTCGGCCTATTCATGGCTCGCGATCGTACCTGCCGACTGGCTGTCCGGTTTGTTGGCTTTGCTCTTACGTGTCATCGGAATGTCGACCATCGCCGCACTATCGCTCGGGCTGTCAGGCGTGTATTTGAAGGAACAAAAAGTCGAGCGCATCGGGCGAGGTGCGCATATCGTGTTGTTGCTCGACCGAAGCCGCAGCATGGACGATACGTTTGCCGGCAGGGCGCCGGACGGTTCGAACGAATCGAAATCGGCAACGGCCCGGCGCTTGTTGACCGAGTTCGTCGAAAAACGCAAGCATGACCGCATCGGCGTTACGGCTTTCAGTACCTCGCCGTTGTTCGTGATGCCGCTGACCGAAAACAAACAGGCCGTGCAGGCGGCGATTGCAGCGACGTCTGCGCCGGCTTTGGCTTATACCAACATCAGCAAAGGATTGAGTCTGGCCGCGTCATTTTTCGAACAACAGCCGTTGACCGGCTCCCGTATTTTATTGTTGATTTCGGATGGTGCGGCGGCGATCGACCCCGACAGCGAGCAGGCCTTGAGACAGTTGATCAAGCAGCAGCAAATCAGCTTGTATTGGGTGTTTTTGCGTACCGAAAACAGCCCCGGCATATTCGATGTGCCCGAAGATTCTCGAAACGATAACAGCGATGCGATGCCGGAGCGTTATCTACATTTGTTTTTTAAAAGTCTCAATGTGCCGTATCAGGCTTACGAAGCCGAAAACCCCGATGCGGTGCAAAAGGCGATAGCCGATATCAATACCCTGGAAAACCGGCCGCTGCATTATTTCGAACGGATTCCGAAGCAGGATTTATCCGGGTTATGTTATCGCTGGGCCTTCATTTTATTGTTGTTGCTATTGGCTTTGAAAAGTTGCGAGGTACGAAGATGAAGGTGTCGTTACGGCAAGGTGTGGGTTGGACGCTGTTTGCCGCCGGTTGTCTGTCGGTCATTGTCCAGCTCTGGACTTTAAATCAAATCGAACGCGAAAACGAATGGATAGCAAAATTGCTGTCGGGGCATGATATCGCCATCGACAAGGTGATCGGCGCGCAGCCGCAAGTTCGCCTGGCCCGCGCGATTTATCTACGGCAAATGCACCGTTACGACGAGGCATTGGCGACCTTGAATTTGATTATCGACCTGGGCGGGCCGGAACTGCAAATGAAAACCCGTTACAACCTCGGTAATTTGTATCTGGCGCAAGCGGTCGAGCAAACTGAAGCGTTAAATTTCAATGAAGCTTTACCGCTGGCCGGGCTTGCCAAGCAAACCTATCGTCAGGCCCTGGTCTTGAATAGCGGCTTTTGGGATGCGAAATACAATCTCGAAGTCGCCATGCGGTTATTGCCCGAAATGAACCGCGTCAACATTGGCGATGACGAGCCCGAAAACAAAAAGTCGAAGTTATGGACGACGGTACCGGGATTTCCACGCGGTTTGCCTTGAGTTGGTTAGCAGTTAGCGGCGATTGGGTGGTTGAGAAAGAGGAAAGAGGAAAGAGGAAAGAGGAATAGCCAGTATTCGCTCGTTCCCAAGCTCTTTGCTTGGGAATGCGGTACGAGAAGCTCCAGCTTCTCGAGACCTAAGCCAAGAACTTACGTGAAAGCTTTCCCAAATCGGAGTATGGGAAACAGCGAAGGGTGTCTGAAGACTTACAACCAAAAAGAATCAATAAAGAGCTTATGTATTCACGACAAATCTTCAAGGATTACCGTTTTTGGTATCTGGCCGCGGCCGTCATTGCGCTTGCCGTGTTGTTTATTCATCCTAGCGAACAACGCAAAAGCCCGGTTTATGATTTGACATTCATTATCGATATCACGCGTAGTATGAATGTTGAGGATTACAAGGCAGACGGCCAAGCGGTGAGCCGTTTAGAGTTCGTTAAACAAAGCTTGCGCGACTTGTTGCTGAAGTTGCCGTGCGAATCGAAAGTCGGATTGGGCGTTTTCACCGAGCGGCGCTCGACGGTTTTGTTTGAGCCGGTCGAGGTGTGTTCGGGGTTTGCCGAGATCGATGCCGCGATTGCAGCGTTGGATTGGCGCATGGCCTGGGCCGCCGACAGCCGTATCGCCAAGGGATTGTTGAATACCTTGGAAATGCGCCGAGATAGCGGCAGCCGTTTGGTGTTCATGACCGACGGCCAGGAAGCGCCGCCGGTCAATCCGCGTTATCGGGCCGATTTTTCGGGCATTAAGAGTGCAATAAACGGTTTGCTGGTCGGTGTCGGCGGCATGGAGCCGGCGCCGATACCGAAATACAACAGTCGGGGCGAGCGGGAGGGGTTTTATAAGGCCGATGATGTGCCGCATCGTTCGACTTTCGGTCTGTCCAACTTGAATCCTGAAGAAATCGAGGGCTACAACGCCCGCAATGCTCCCTTCGGTAGCGAAGCTGTGGCTGGTAACGAGCACCTGAGTTATTTGCATGAGGCCTATTTACAACAGCTAAGCGCCGAAGCCGGTTTGCACTACCATCGGTTGACCGGTAGCGAGCTACTTTTCGAAGCCTTGCGAGGCGGCGATTTGGCCGAACAAAAACAAGTCGAGAACGATGTGCGCTGGCGCGCGGCGCTTGCCGCATTGGTTTTGTTGTTGGCGGTGTTTGTTTGAAGGCGGTTGGCTGCTGCCATTAAGTCATGCTGACTTTAGGCTTTAATGTGCCTTAAAAGCCTGCCATTGATAATGTGTGGCCATGACGGATAAAGGTTTTCCGTTATACTCATCGTAGATGAAAATTCGGCCTAGGGGGTGCCCGTCAAAGGACGCCGTGAACCCAGCACCTAAATTCCATAGGTCATTGGCAATAATTTAATATGATGGCTAATTTAGGTGCTGGGTGAATACGTCCATGTAGGCTCTATGCCAGATCCATGCTGGCAAAGCCTTTACCGAGCACCCCGAGGCCTCCTCCGGCACTGCCGAAATTTGAAGTGCGAAAGGTATAACTTAATGGTGGTGAGGCGGTAGGTTGGTGAGAAATTGAGAAACAGTTGGGTGCGTTTCGATGACCGGTATCGGCACATCCTTGTGCGCAGATGTTTGTCGATAGCGAGGCTTACTCGGCCTTATCGCCGTCATCCGGTTTGATTTCTTCGATTACCTTCGATGTGGATTCCTTCAGGCTATCAAGGGCGGGTTGGGCTGTTTTCTTGGCTTTTTCGGCGGCATCTTCCATGGCTTCTTTGGTCGCATCGACCGCCTCAGAAGCGCTTTCGGCAGCTGATTCAGCCGATTCTTTTACTTCCTCGACGGCTTGAGACCTTGTCTCGTCGGCTTTTTCCAATGCTTCTTTCGTTTTCTCTTGCGCCGCTTCTGCGGCTTCTTTGGTGATTTCCTTTACGGATTCGGCGGCATCGGAAACGGATTTTTTGATCGGTTTGGTTGAGGTGTCGGGTTTTTCGACTTTTGCCGTATCGTCGGAATTACCACAACCAGTTATAGCGATAAGGGTCGTTAAAATAAGTAAGGGTTTGGTTTTCATAATGCGCTCCTATCGTGTGTTAGAGGGCAGCCGCATACAGCAGAGTTCTGTTGAATGCGAGTGAAGTTTGATTCTAACGTAATCAATGGCGCAATGCATGGATTAGAATTTATTAATTTTTTGGGTTACTCCCTTTTGATTGAAAAACCGTCTAAGAATAAAAGGTATGGGATGTGTCTATCGAGGACCGCCGTAAACCCAGCACCTAAATTATCCCAGAGAGTTAACATAGCCAATGGGCTATGGAATTTAGGTGCTGGGTAAACCCATCCATGGGGGCTTGACGGCAGCTTTCCCTGCTGCCGACATCCTCGTTAGCCACACCCCATACCTTCATAAAGTTAACTAATTTTTGAGTATAAAGGGAGTAGTTGATTGTTGTCGTCTATCCAAAGCATTGGAGAATTTCGGGCAGCGAACGATATAAAATTTGATTCGCAGCCCGAAAAATCGCTTAGAAAGTAATGATTTCTTCGCCTTCGCTGACCAGCACGATGTCGGCCGGGCGTAGCGAGAAAAGACCGACCGTGATGACGCCTGGAATGTTGTTTATAGTTTTTTCTAATTCGCTTGGGTCGATGATGTTTAGGTTATGCACATCGAGAATATGGCCGCTGTTGTCGGTCACGCAGTTTTCACGCCAGACCGGTTGGCCGCCCAGTTTGACTATTTCTCTAGCGACGTAACTTCTTGCCATTGGAATGACTTCCACCGGTAGCGGGAATTTGCCGAGCACGTCGACGCGTTTGGAGCCGTCCGCTATGCAAACGAATTGCTTACTGGCGCCGGCGATGATTTTTTCGCGGGTCAGTGCGGCGCCGCCGCCTTTGATCAATTTCTTATTCGGATCGATTTCATCCGCGCCGTCCACATAGACCTCGAGCGTGCCGACATCATTCAAATCCAGTACCGGAATGCCCATTTTTTTTAGGTGAGCCGTGGTAGCTTCGGAGCTGGATACTGCGCCTTCGATGCCCGATTTCATTTCGGCCAGGCCATTAATGAAGTGAAATACGGTCGACCCGGTTCCGACGCCGACAATCGAAACGCCTTTAACGTAATCCAGGGCCGCGTAGGCTACTTTTTGTTTGAGTTCGTCTTGTGTCATAGTTTTTTATTTTCAGGTTAGTGGTTATTGTTAATGTGTGATAATAACGCATCTAATTCGAGAGCTCATCCGTTTTTTAAGTATGTTAAGCCAGTATATCGAAAAAATATTAAGGGCCTGCGTCTACGATGTCGCGGAAGAAACGCCGTTGGATTATGCGCCGAACTTGTCTAAGCGCCTCAGAAACGATGTTTATTTGAAACGTGAGGATTTGCAGCCGGTCTTTTCGTTTAAATTGCGCGGCGCTTACAACAAGATTGCGACGTTAAACGAGAAAGCTAAGGCTAATGGCGTGATCGCGGCATCGGCCGGCAATCATGCGCAAGGCGTGGCTCTGTCGGCGCAGATGCTTGGTATCGATGCGTTGATCGTGATGCCGCAAACGACGCCCGAAATTAAGGTTAACTCGGTGCGCACACGAGGCGCCCAGATCGTCTTGTTCGGCGATTCCTATGACGAAGCTTATGGGCGGGCACGAGAAATCGCCGCCGAGAAAAATATGGCCTTCATTCATCCGTATGACGATATCGATGTTATTGCCGGGCAGGGTACGATCGGAATGGAGATTTTACGGCAGAAAACTGGTGCGCTCAATGCGGTGTTCGTACCGGTCGGCGGTGGCGGTTTGTTTGCGGGCATTGCGGCCTATATCAAATTCGTACGCCCCGAGGTCAAGCTTATCGGTGTCGAGCCGGACGATGCCGATTGTTTGAATCAGGCTTTGAAGGCGAACGAGCGGGTTGTGCTTAAGCAGGTCGGTCTGTTTACCGATGGTGTCGCGGTCAAGCAGATCGGCGAAGAGCCGTTTCGGGTCTTGCGGCATACGGTCGATGAGGTTGTTACGGTCAATACCGATGAAATTTGCGCGGCGATCAAGGATATTTTCGACGATACTCGTTCGGTTGCCGAGCCTGCCGGTGCGCTGGCCTTGGCCGGCTTGAAAAAATATGTCGAAATCCGAAAAATCGTCGATCAAACGCTGATCGCGATTGAAAGCGGCGCGAATATTAATTTCGATCGTTTGCGCTATGTTGCCGAGCGAGCTCAGGTCGGCGAGCATCGAGAGATTTTGTTGGCTGTCGAAATTCCTGAAGTGCCTGGTAGTTTTTTGCGTTTTTGTAAAATGCTCGGCAGTCGTAATGTCACAGAATTTAATTACCGTTATTTTGATGCAAAGAAAGCCAATGTATTCGTCGGTCTTTCGACGAGCGGCGACGATTTCGATAAAACGGATTTAATTAGATGTCTCGAAGCTGAAGGGTTTTTCGTCGTCGACATGACAGCGAACGATTTGGCCAAGGAGCATATCCGCTATATGGTCGGCGGACATGCGCCGCGTGCGCTGAATGAAGTGGTCTACAGTTTACAATTCCCTGAGCGTCCGGGTGCCTTGTTGAAGTTTTTAACGGCTTTGGGCGGTCGCTGGAATATCAGTTTGTTTCATTACCGTAATCATGGTGCGGCATTCGGACGGGTGTTGATCGGGTTGCAAATGCCCAATACCGAGCGCTACGAGTTTGAGGCATGCTTGGATCGTTTAGGGTTCGAGTTTGCGGAACAAACCGCTAATCCGGCTTACGATTTGTTTGCCGGCGGGGGAGAGGGTGAAAGGGGAAAATAGGACTTGACAAGCGCATGAAGTGTCGCATCATTTCACTATTCACTATTCACTATTCACTATTCACTATTCACTATTCACTATTCACTATTCACTATTCACTATTCACTATTCACTATTCACTATTCACTATTCACTATTCACTATTCACTATTCACTATTCACCGCTCACTGCTCGACGTCTAGGTGCTGGACATAAAAAAAGGCCGTATTCGGTGGAATACGGCCTTTTTGGGTTCGGTAATCGGGTGAGCGATTAACGTTTGGAGTATTGAGGACGTTTTC
This sequence comes from Methylotuvimicrobium sp. KM1, assembly GCF_044788715.1. Taxonomy (NCBI): domain Bacteria; kingdom Pseudomonadati; phylum Pseudomonadota; class Gammaproteobacteria; order Methylococcales; family Methylococcaceae; genus Methylotuvimicrobium; species Methylotuvimicrobium sp. KM1. The sequence goes on from NZ_CP173170.1 coordinate 747,456, forward strand.
TGGCTTTATGCAAGCCAACTTTTTTACGTTCTACTACGCGTGCGTCGCGAGTGACGTATCCTGCTTTTCTAAGGGAAGGGCGCAGCGCTTCGTCGTATTCCATCAATGCCCGGGCAAGTCCGTGACGTATTGCACCGGCTTGACCGGAAGGTCCGCCGCCTTTGACGATGATATTGACATCGAATTTGTCGGTCATATCAACGCATTCTAGCGGTTGCCGAGAAATCATTTGGTCGGTTTTCCGACCGAAATATTGCTCGATGCTTTGACTGTTGATAGTGATTTTACCGGTTCCGGAGGTTGCGTAAACGCGTGCGATAGCGCTTTTACGACGGCCTGTTCCATAATACTGAGCTGCTGCCATGATCTACCCGCTTAAATTTCTAAAACTTTCGGCTGTTGAGCCTGATGATCGTGTTCAGGACCCGCATAAACTTTCAATTTCTTGAACATTGCGCGGCCCAATGGATTTTTTGGTAACATGCCTTGCACGGCTGTATTGATAATACGGTCCGGGAAGGTTTGTCTGAGTTTGCCTAAGTTAACGGCTTTCATATTACCGATATAGCCTGTGTGGCGGTAATACATCTTGTCTTTTTCTTTATTGCCGGTCACTGCGATTTTTTCAGCGTTAACGACAATGATATAGTCGCCGGTATCGACGTGCGGTGTGTATTCGGGTTTGTGTTTTCCGCGCAGACGGCTTGCAATTTCAGTGGCAAGGCGACCTAGCGTCTTCCCTTCTGCATCAACTACGTACCAATCGCGCTTAACTTCTGCTGGCTTTGCACTAAAAGTTTTCATCGTTACTGTTTATTCTGTTAGGACCCAATAAAAGACTGGGAATGTTACTAGAGTTGCAAGGCTTTTTCAAGTTTATTTATTGTTTCCTATGCGTGGTCATGCTTTAGGCTTTTGTTTTTCTATAGCTTGATATTTAATGCGTGTAATTTACGGTATAAATGCGTCCGTTCCATGCCGATGATCGAAGCGAGTTTGGCGACACTGCCGCCGGATTTTTCGAAATGGTATTCGAGATAAGCTTTTTCGAAGTGTTCCCGCGCCTCTTTCAATGGTAAGTTATAAAACTCCGGTACCGACGAGCTGCCGCTGGTTTGTTCGACTACTGCGCCCAATGCGCCTTTGACTTCGTCGAGTTCCATATCGTCGCCGACGCCGAGTATCATCAAGCGCTGAACCAGGTTTTTCAGTTCGCGCACATTGCCGGGCCAACTGTAATTCCTTAAATAATTTTGGGCCGCCATCGAGAATTTTCGAAACGGTAGCTTTTCCTGATTCATGAAATGATCGACATAGAACCCGAGCAGAGCCGGTACGTCCTCGCTATGTTCGCGTAGCGGCGGAATTTCCATCGTGACTTCGTTGAGCAAATAATACAAATCCCGTCGAAACCTGCCTGCCTTGACTTCTTCTTCGAGCGAGACTCGGGTCGAGGTGACGATCCTGACGTCGACGCTGACCGATTGGATGCCTCCGCTACGCAAAAAGGATCGAGATTCCAATGCGCTGAGTAGTCTTAATTGCGATTCCTTGTCCATGCCGGCGATTTCCGAAAGGAACAAGGTTCCGCCGTGAGCCTGTTCCAGCAACCCCGGCATCACTTTACTGTTTTCTTCCTTGCCGAAAAATTCGATTACCGAGTTTTCAGGGGAAAGACTACCGACCGCGACGTCGACAAACGGCCAGTCCCGTCGTACGCTGTTGTTATGTAGATAACGCGCATAGAGTTCTTTACCGACACCGGCATCGCCGACGAACAGGACGCGGGTATCGTGTTGCGCGAGACGCTTCAGTTGTTCTTTAATTCGGGCAACCGTTGCGCTTTTCCCGACCGGTTCGAAATCCAATGTTTGGTATGCCTTCGGAACAGGCAGTTCGGTTTGCAATTGACGCGATTCAAGTGCCCGCTCGACGATCAACAATAATTTGGCCAGAGACAACGGTTTTTCAAGATAGTCATAAGCGCCTAGTCGCGTGGCTTCAACGGCGGATTCGACTGATCCGTGACCGGACATCATCACCACCGGCGAGGCAAAACCGCCTTCGGCGATCCATTCCTTTAGGAGCGTTATCCCGTCTGTGTCGGGCATCCAGATATCCAGTAAGATCAAATCCGGGTTTTTTTCGTTCTTTAATCGCCTAGCTTGGCCTGCGTTTTCAGCGGTGCTGACTTCGTAGCCTTCGTCTTCCAGGATTTCATGAACCAGTCGACGAATATCCGGTTCGTCGTCGACCACTAAGATGTGTGCTGCTTTTGCATTCATAATTTAAGTAAGTAATAACGTTATACGGCTGGGAGTTGGATCACGAAGCCCGCCCCGGCTTTATAACCTGTATCGATCCAAATGGCTCCGCCGTGTTCCTCGATAATTTTTTTGACGATGGCGAGTCCTAAGCCGGTACCTTTTGCCTTGGTTGTCACATAAGGTTCGAATATTTTATCCAAATGTTCTTCTTTAATGCCTAGGCCGTCATCATGAAAAGCCATTTCGACGAACCGGGCATTATTTTTAAATCGGTTAGACACTGTGATTTTTACGTTGCCGTTTTTTTCAGTGGCTTCTAAGGCGTTTTTTATCAGGTTGTGCAGAACCTGTCGAATACTGATTCGGTCAGCGTTGATCATCATAATCTCTTCTTCGACCGAAGTGGTAAATTTCGCACCGCCCTGTGAGGCGTAAAGGGCTAGAACTTCCTGTATTAGCGACGGCAGGTTGATGTGCTCGGTTTGCTTTTTAGAGACTCTGGCATACTCGGAGAAATCATCCACCATTTCTTTCATCGCTTCGACTTGCTGGACGATGGTTTCGGTGGAGCGCTGTAATATCGCAAGCGATTTTGGTTGCAATTCATTGGCGAGCTTGTGTTGCAGGCGTTCGGCCGATAGTTGTATTGGCGTTAGCGGATTTTTGATTTCGTGAGCCAGGCGCCGGGCGACTTCACCCCACGCGGCATTTTTTTGCGCTTGTATTAGGTCGGTGACATCGTCGAACACGACGACAGCTCCTATGCTACGGCCTTCGGGCGAGTAGAGCGGGGTTCCTCTGCATAACAGTTCTTGCAGGCCGTTGGGACCCAGGAAGGCGATGCGTTGCTCCCAAATATCCTCGGCATTTTCAAGCAAATGTTGAATTTTTCGCAAAGGATCGGCTAAATCCGAGTGCTCTTTTGACAAGTCCAACAAAGTTTGCCCGTAAAATCCGCTGACTTGTAGATGAAAGATACGGTAGGCGGCCTGGTTGGCCGTGCGGATTCTAAAATCCTTGTCAAAACTTATCACGCCGGCCGTCAGGTTGGCTAGAATTGTTTCCAGATAAGCGCGTTGATTCTCCACTTCGATGCCGGCCAGACGGGTTTCGTCGCGGGCCTTGGCGATACGTTGGGCCATGTCGTTGAACGAGATAACCAGAAACCCCAAGTCGTCCTGGGTCAGAACCGGAAGCTGTTGGTTGTAATGGCCCGCTGCGATAGCTTGCGTACCTTTGACTAGCTCCTTGACCGGCGCGACGATGTTTCTGATGCTGATAAATGCGACCCAGATCGCTGCTAATAGACTCATCAACAATACCAGCGATAAGGCTAGCGAAAAGCTTAGTTTCAACGAATCCCGTAGAAAATTCATTTCCTGGTAGCGCACGAATGCGAATTCGACCGAATCGGCTAGGTCCATAATTCTAAGCGGGATCGGGTACAATGCCTGAAGATATTGAATGTCTTGAGTACTGACAGCGACGATGACGTGTACCCGCAGCTGTCCTTCCTTGGTCGAGTCGAGCGCGACATAATGGTCGTTGCGGCGCACGTTCAGCCAGGCATGTTCGTCGGGAAGATGAGGGATAATATCGCCGGGGTTGATGCTGCTCGAAGCAATGATGCGACCTTGCCTGGAAAACAAGGTCATTTCTGCTGCACCGGCTTGGGCGCGTATTTTTTCCAGGTCGTCCATGCGTTGCGTTTCGGACTTGGTTTCGTACAGTTGGTCGACGAGTTGCTGTGTCTGCCGTAAATGCCAGCGCATCCGTTGGTCAAGGGAGGCTTGGCTGAGTTCAAGCGAGTCTTCCATCGCCCGGTCGATTTCGACATTGAACCAACTATCGATACCCTGATGTAAAAATTGCATCGAAAAGAAGAAAACGATGCCGGCGGGCGCCAGCGCCAACAGTACGAACAGCGAGACCATGCGAATCGTTAGCTTAGACCCTGCTTCGCGTTTTTTGAGCTGTTGGGTAAGCGAGACGATGTTGACGCCAATCAACCCCAACAAGACGACCGAGCCCAGTGCATTGATAATCAGCAAAGATGAATACATCTCGTTGAGTTGCGAGGATTCTTGGGTTGCCGAACTCATTAATTGCAAAGACAGCAAAACCAATCCGAACAGCACCGCAATTAACGGGGCAAGGGGAAATCTCATTTTTGCACGGGCCATTGTAACCAATCGCTTGATAAATACCACTGCGGGTTGATGTATGCGGCGGGGCGTAGCGGCAAGGGTAGTGCTTCGCGGTCGAAACGAGTCTTGACGCCGACCTGATAGCTTTCGTCCTCAGCGATATCGCCTTCATTGAGTACGGCAATGTTACGAATTGTCGACATGCCGGCTAATGCCGCGGAAAGCGATGCATAACTCGTGCTGTCCGAGGAAGTGATATTAGTGACTCGGTAGTGGTTTAATAAGGCGTGATATTGAATGCGGTAACGAATTTTGAAATCGACCAGGGTTTTATTCCAAATCCAAGTACGTTCGCGAACCACTTTAATCAACACGTCCCAGTATAAAGGAATGCCTTTTTGCAGTGCTTCGCGAGCGGTTTGAGTCAATTGATAGTGGATATCTGCGGATAAGTAATATTGGCCGTCTCTCAATGCGAAGTCGATACTTCGGACTTCAATCTTCGAGTCGTCCGCGTGAAGAAAAGCCGGTCGAGCCAGCAGTCCGGCGAGTAGCGCGATCCATAAGCCTATCGAAAGTAGGCGGTTAGTGCTTACGAATACGCGCATAATAAAATCCGTCCATTGCCTGACTGCCGGTCAATATTTGCCTGCCATGAGGTCTTGCCATGCCCCAGTTACAATCAATAGGCCATTCCGTAGCATCTTGGTGATGATTTAAAAACCTTTGGATTTGCAGTTCATTCTCTTCCTTCAAAATCGAACACGTCGCATAAACCAGTAAGCCGCCCGGGGCTAACAAAGGCCATATGGCTTCGAGGATCTTTTGCTGGAGTTGTTGTAATGGGGCTATATCGCCGGGTTTGCGCAGTAATTTTATGTCCGGATGTCGGCGTATTACCCCAAGTGCTGAACACGGCGCATCGAGTAGAATGCGGTCGTACCGAACACCATCCCACCAGTCGTTAGGTTGGGAAGCGTCCGCGACAATGCATTCGGCATCGAGCCTCAAGCGCCCTAAAGTATCTCGGACTTTTTGCATGCGATTGGCATCGATGTCGATCGCCGTGAGCCCGAATAAATTCGTTTGCATTTCCAGAATATGTGCTGATTTGCCGCCGGGGGCAGCACAGACATCGAGCACTCGTTGGTTCGGTTTTAGGTCCAGTAATCCGGCCGAAAATTGCGCAGCGAGGTCTTGTACCGAAACTAAGCCTTCGGAAAATCCAGGCAATTGTTCGACCGGGACCGGCCGCTCAAGGATGAGCGCGGAAGGGCACTCGGAAGTCTCGATTGCACCGAGTTGGGCGGCGGCTAGTAGCTCTTTATACTCGGGTCGGCCGATGCGTGCTGAATTGACGCGCAGAGTCATTGGTGCCTGAAGGTTGTTTTCGACCAATAGGTGTCCGGCTTGTTCCGGCCAATTTGAGCCGATCGTGTCGATTAGCCACTGCGGATGATTGCTTGCCGCTACCGGGTCGTTGTCGGCCAGCGATTGTAATTCATCTCTGCGTCTTTGGTAGTTTCTCATGATGGCGTTGAGCAGCGGTTTTGCCCAAGCTTTTTTTCGAGGAGCGGCCGAAACCGTTTCGGAAACTGCGGCATGGGCTTTAACGCGCATGTATTCGAGCTGATAAAGACCGATAATGGCTAAGGCCTTGATCTCATCGTCTTTGATCGGTTTATTCAATAATTGTCCGAGCAGAAAATCGAGCCGGTAAAATTCACGAATGACACCATAGCATAGCGCTTGAACGAAAGCCTTGTCATTGGCGGATTCGATCGTGCCGGTCGATTGTTCGAGGGCTGCGGTTAGCGATTGGCCTTCCTTCAATACCCGGCTCACAATCCGGGCCGAGAGGTTTCTTAGGTTCACAGAGGATTAACCCAGGCTTTGCGCAGCTACATCGTGCGCATTTATAAAGGCGGAGGCGGATATGCGTTTGCCGCCGGGCAGTTGGACTTCAAGCAGGCGGAGCAATCCGTCGCCGGTGGCGACTTCAAGGTGTTTGCCGTTTTTGAGCAGCGTACCGGGTTCCGCATCGGTTCGACCGTCGAGCGGTTCGGCTAGCCAAATGCGTAAAACTTGATCTTTATAGTTCGTTTGAGCGACCGGCCACGGATTGAAGCCTCTGATTTTTAAATCCAATTGTTCGGCAGATTCGTTCCAGTCTAGATTCGCTTCGCTTTTTTCGAGCTTTGCGGCATAAGTGACTTGGCTTTCATCCTGTTTTACCGGACGCAGCGTATTATCTTCAATATTCGGTAATACTTTGCTCATGCCGAGTGCGCCTAGTTTAGCCAAGTTGTCATGCAGATCGCCCGCCGTGTCTTTGGGGGTAATACGATATTCTTCTTTATGTAGCATGTCGCCGGCATCCAACTTCAGTGCCATGCACATGATCGTGACGCCGGTTTTTTCGTCGCCAGCGATCAAGGCTCTTTGAATCGGCGCCGCGCCGCGCCAACGAGGTAGTAACGAAGCATGTACGTTGATGCAGCCGAATGTCGGCAAATCCAGCACCCTCTGCGGCAGAAGCATGCCGTAGGCGACCACGACCAGCAAATCCGGTTCGAACGCCGCCAGTCGTTGAAAGTGATGATCGGGTTTAAGAGATTCCGGCTGTAAAACCGGAATGCCGGATTGTATAGCCAGTTCCTTGACAGGGCTTGGTTTCAATTGCCGTCCGCGTCCTGCGGGGCGGTCGGGTTGGGTATACACCGCGCAAATTTGATGGCTCGAGGCAATCAGCATGCGTAGCGTAGGCACGGCAAATTCAGGGGTGCCGGCGAAAACGATTTTCATGAGGCTTTTTGTTCCAATCGATGAATTTTATTCAGTTTCTTTTTAATCATTTGGCGTTTCAGCGGCGAAATATAATCGACGAACAACTTGCCTTCTAAGTGATCCATTTCGTGTTGCACACAGACAGCTAACAGATCCTCGGCTTCGAATTCAAATGATTCGCCGTCGCGATTGAGGGCGCGTACTTTGATGTGTTCGGCGCGTTTGACTGTTTCGAAAAAACCGGGAACCGACAAACAACCTTCTTCGGTTTCTTCGATGCCGTCCTTGGCAAGGATTTCAGGATTGATTAGACACAGCGGAGATTTCTTCTCCTCGCTGACGTCAATTACAATGACTCGCTTGTGAACGTTGACTTGAGTCGCGGCCAAGCCGACGCCGCGAGCTTCGTACATGGTTTCGAACATATCGTCGACGAGTTTTCCGATATCGGCATCGACCGTTTCGACCGGAGTCGCCTTTTTACGCAAGCGCTCATCAGGGAACTCGAGTATAGTTAGAATGCTCAACAATTTCTCCACTATCATATTACAATTTTACAATGCTGGAATTTTATATGAATTCATCTAAACTTTGAATTCAGACAGCATATATTTCGCGCTGCCGCGTTTGCGGCTTTTATAGCAATGCGATTTTGTTCGGTAACAAGGCCTGAAAACAGACGTTAAGCTAAGCTATGTAACTGTTTTCGCAAAGTTTCCGTTCCGCTCCTGATCATGCCCGGTACCTACATTCAGTCGGTAACGTCGCTATCGGTCAATAGAGCGCTTCAGAAAACCGCAATTGCGACCGCGCGCAGTATATTTTCAGATTACCGGATCTCTAGTTTCAGGAACTCTCTATGGCTTTTCGACAAATTTTTGGACTGATCGTTTCGTTAGCAGTTAGCGTACCCGGTTGGTCGCAGGAAATAGAGGTCAATCCTTCTCACCCGGACCAATATACGGTAGTTAAGGGCGATACATTGTGGGATATTTCGGGAAGATTTTTGCGAAAACCTCATCAATGGCCTTTAATTTGGGAAGGTAATCCACAAATCGATAACCCGCATTTGATTTATCCGGGCGATACCATTTATTTTTCCGAAGTCGATGGTAAGCCCCGCTTAAGTTTGTCGCCGTCAGGATTTACCGGCGATTCAGGCTCGTCAAGAGAAGTTAAGCTCTATCCTCGTATTCGTGAAATGGATCTCGTCGACGCGATCGAGTTAATTCCTTCCGAAAAAATTGCCAAATATTTGGCCTCGCCGCGAGTAGTTGGGCAGGATGATTTGGAAAACTCGCCTTATGTCATCGATTTCGCAGGCGAACATCTAGTCGCGGGCCCGGGCGATCGTGTTTATGTTCGTGCGATCGAAAAGCCGGAAAGCTTGACCTATACGATTTATCGTAAAGGCGATACTTTCGTCAGTGCCGAGACCAAAGAAGTTCTGGGTTATGAAGCAAAGTTTGTTGCAAATACGACGCTACAAGAGCCCGGCGATCCTGCAACGCTGCTTGTTACGCGTTCGACTAGCGAGATTCGCATGGGCGACAGGCTAATGCCGCACCAAGAAGGCGATTTTACCCTGCATTACTTTCCTAAGTCGCCGGAAACCGAAATACAAGGTAGTATTATTAGTGTGCTGGATGGCGTTACTCAAATTGGGCGCTATAATGTCGTTGCTATCGATAAGGGTGCATCGGATGGCCTGAAAGTCGGGCATGTGCTCGATATTTACAAGAAAGGGAAGTCCGTTAGAGATCCTTTTAGTAAAATAAGGAACGATACGATTCAATTACCCAATGAGTTGGCCGGAACCTTGATGATTTTCCGAACCTTCGATCGGATTAGTTATGCGTTGGTAATGGATGCGCGTCAAGCGATTCACATATTAGATAAAGTTCAAACCCCCTGAAAAATTTTCAAATTTCCTCCGATATCAAATACTGGCTTGCCTTATTGCGCACGCCGGGTTTTGGCTGTCGGTCGTTTCTTAAAACGCTCGATAGCCATACTCCTCAGCAATTGTTTTCCGAGTCAAGCAGTGGATTGGCCGCTCTCGGGCTAAAGGATTCGGTCGTTCAAGCGATACGCAATCCCGATTGGACAACGGTAGAGCAAGATTTGCGTTGGTTGGAGCAACCTGGGCATTTGGCGGTGACTTTAGCCGACCCTTGTTATCCAACGCAGTTAAAGGAAATCGCCGATCCGCCGCCACTATTGTTTATTAGAGGAAATCCGGATATTTTGGCGCTTCCGCAAATCGCGATCGTAGGTAGTCGAAATCCTTCCCATTTAGGTGTCGAAACCGCCACCGAATTTGCTAAAGCCTTGGCAAGAGAAGGCTTTGTGATCACCAGCGGATTGGCTTTGGGTATCGATGCCGCCGGGCATCAAGGCGCCTTGCAAGCTCAAGGTTACACGATTGCCGTAGCGGGAACCGGCTTAGATAGAGTGTATCCGGCGCGTCATAGAGCATTGGCCACTGAAATTGTTAATCATGGCGCAATGATTTCAGAGTTTCCTCCCGGAACCGGGGCGAAAGCCGATCATTTCCCTAGGCGTAACCGGATTATCAGCGGTTTGTGTGTCGGACTACTGGTAGTGGAAGCAGCTAAGCAAAGCGGTTCTTTGATTACTGCGCGCATGGCTTTGGAGCAGAACCGAGAAGTGTTCGCGATTCCGGGCTCGATTCATAACCCCTTGGCAAGAGGATGTAATGCTTTGATCCGGGAGGGTGCAAAACTCGTTGAAACCGCGCGCGATATTCTTGAAGAATTAAATCAGTATAATCAGAAGGATGAAAATATTTTTACGGAATTGAGACAAACAACGCTTGACCTCGAGCAGCAAACATTATTGAATCTAATTATGTTCAGCCCCACTTCCATTGATAGTTTGGTGGAAAATACCGAATTACCGGTCGAAGTCATATCGTCGATGTTGCTGGTTTTGGAATTGCAAGGTTACGTAGAATCCGTTTCGGGAGGTTGTTATACCCGAATCAAATAAACGCCGAATGACGGCGCAGTACAGGGCGTGCTGCCGTTTTTTGCCGATACCGGCTTAGAAAACGGAGGAATCGGATCGATTCCAAAAAGGAACCCCCTCACGGAGTGAAGGGGTTCCGTATAGAAACTTTTTTAAAGAAGACCCGCTATGAAAGAAAATATTTTTGATGTAATTATGTATCTGTTTGAAAACTATATGGAAGATGAGATCGATATCTTACCGGATAACGAGTTGATAAAAACAGAGTTGGAAGAAGCGGGATTCGATCAAATCGAAGTGGTCAAGGCTTTTGATTGGCTCGAATCGCTTAGCCTGCAAGGGCAGATTACGCCGACGGTACCGACCGCATTTCGGATTTTTTCCAGTCAGGAACAAGAAAAACTGGATTTGGAATGCCGTAATTTTCTGATGTTCATTGAACACAGCGGCATCTTATCGCATGCCAACCGCGAAATCGTAATCGATCGCGCGATGGCATTAGAAAATGAAGAAATTTCACTGGAAAAATTGAAATGGATCGTACTGATGGTGTTGCTCAGTCAGCCTGACGAGGAAATCGCATTCTCAAGAATGGAGGACATTGTCTATGATCTCATCCCGGCTTACTTACACTAATCGTATTTTCCTAACTGAATGAGTAATAATCTCGTTATTGTAGAATCGCCTGCAAAAGCCAAAACCATTGAAAAATATCTCGGCAAGGACTTTCACGTGCTGGCCTCTTACGGACATGTTCGCGACCTGATCCCGAAAGAAGGTGCAGTCGATCCCGAGCATGACTTCGCGATGAAATATGAAATCATCGATCGGAATCAGCGCCATGTTCAAGCGATAACAAAGGCCATTAAGAACGCTCAGGCACTTTATCTTGCAACCGACCCGGACAGGGAAGGTGAGGCGATCTCCTGGCATTTATACGAATTGCTCAAGGATAAAAAACTGCTCAAGGATAAGCCGGTTCATCGCGTCGTGTTTCATGAGATTACCAAAAAAGCCGTTACCGAGGCTATTGCGCATCCGGCCGAGCTGTCGATCGATTTGATTAATGCGCAGCAAGCCCGTCGTGCCCTGGATTACTTGGTGGGATTTAATTTGTCGCCGCTGTTGTGGAAAAAAATCCGCAGAGGCCTTTCGGCCGGGCGCGTGCAAAGTCCCGCGTTGCGCTTGATCGTCGAGCGCGAATTGGAAATCGAAGCATTTAAAAGCCGCGAATATTGGACGATCGATGCCGAATTGAGTGCTGAGGAGCAAGCCTTCAAGGCTAAGTTGACTCATTTCGACGGTGAAAAAGTCGAGCAATTCACGATCGACAATGAGGAGCGTGCGCTACAGGTCAAGCAAACGTTGTTCGATGCTGCCGACGGCAAGTTGTTGGTCGCGAAGGTCGAAAAAAAGCAGCGTAAACGTAATCCCGCGCCGCCGTTCATTACGTCGACGTTACAGCAAGAAGCCGCGCGTAAACTCGGCTTTACGACCAAGCGCACGATGATGGTTGCGCAACAATTGTACGAAGGCATCGATATCGGGGGCGAGACGGTTGGTTTGATCACCTATATGCGTACCGATTCGGTTAATCTCGCTGCCGAAGCGATTGCCGAAATTCGCGAATTGATCGCTGAAAAATACGGGGCTAAGAATGTGCCGAAGAGCCCGCGCGAGTACAAGACTAAATCGAAAAACGCCCAAGAAGCGCACGAAGCGATACGTCCGACTTCGGCGAGACGCATTCCGGCCGAGCTGCAAAAATTTTTGAGCCCCGAACAATTCAAGCTTTACGACTTGATTTGGAAACGTACGATCTCGAGCCAAATGATTCATGCGACGATTAACACCGTAGCGGTAGATCTGCATTGCGGTAGCGAGCGTAATGTATTTCGGGCAACCGGTTCGACGATCGCGGATCCTGGCTTCATGGCTGTGTACCTGGAAGGCAAGGACGACACTGCCGAAGGTGATGACAAAGAGAATTTTTTGCCGTCATTGGAAGAGGGGCGTCCCGTGCCGCTCAACGATATCATCGCCGGTCAGCATTTTACCGAACCGCCGCCGCGCTACAGCGAAGCCAGTTTGGTCAAGGCGCTCGAAGAATTCGGTATCGGCCGACCTTCGACCTATGCATCGATTATATCGACATTACAAAACCGGGATTACGTCACGTTGGAAAGCAAGCGCTTTTATCCGACCGATGTGGGTCGTATCGTCAATAAATTTTTGACCGAGCATTTCAATAAATACGTCGACTATGATTTCACCGCGAACCTAGAAGATGAGCTCGATGCGGTTTCGCGAGGTGAAAAAGACTGGATTCCATTGATGCGCTCTTTCTGGGAGCCTTTCAATACGCTGATTCATGAAAAAGAAGAAAGCGTACAGCGCAAGGATGTCACGCAAGAGGCGATTGATGAAAAATGTCCGGAATGCGGCAGTCCTTTGTCGATTAGGCTGGGAAGGAATGGGCGCTTTATCGGTTGCACCAATTATCCCGAATGTTCCTATACGCGCAACTTGAACGAAGACGCCAGTAAATCGTCCGAGCCGGAAGTCGTCGAAGGGCGCGTTTGTCCGAAGTGTGAGTCGCCGTTGGTAATTAAAACCGGACGTTACGGTAAATTTATTGGCTGCAGTGCTTACCCTAAATGCAAACACATCGAGCCGCTCGAAAAGCCGGTCGATACCGGCGTCGAGTGCCCGCAATGCAAAAAAGGCAATTTGCTTAAGCGTAAATCCAGAAACGGCAAGATTTTTTATTCCTGTTCAGAGTATCCGAAATGCAGTTATGCAATATGGAATGCCCCGGTTCAAGAAAATTGCCCGGAATGTAATTGGCCTATTTTGACACTAAAAACCACCAAGCGCCGGGGTACCGAAAAAGTGTGCCCGCAAAAGGAATGTAGTTATGCCACGCCTTATGAGGGCGATCCCGATGATGTTTTAGGGCCTAAAGGATAGTGCCGCAAAGCATTTTCCGATTACGGATTTGAGTTATACCCACATATCGTCATTGTAGGTCACCCCGGCGTCTCCTTAAACACTGCCGAAATTTGAAGTGTGAAAGGTATAACTCCTGATCATATTTTCTAAACCTTAATCAGCCCGGGTACTTTCATTACCCGAAGTGTTGAGAGTATCCACATGATCATTAGGTATGTGGTATGTTTGACGAGAATGTTGGCAAACATACCACTGATCTTTTGATTATCAGCCGTTTTTTCAATCAAAAAGGAAGCAGCCCGAAGATTAAGACGAACGTGTCGAGTTCTTTTTCAACAGGCTTCTAGCCAAAATAATCAAATAAATACAATACGAAGATGAGCGAATTACCAAATTGTCCGCAGTGCAACTCTGAATACACTTATATCGATGGAAGCATGTACATTTGTCCGGAGTGCGGACATGAATGGTCGCAAGACTCGGAGGACAGTAGCGGAAACGAAGACCGGATAATCAAAGACGCCAATGGCAATATATTGCAAGATGGCGATACGATTTCGGTGATCAAGGACCTCAAGGTAAAAGGTTCGTCTCTTGTCGTTAAAGTCGGCACAAAGGTCAAAAATATCCGGTTGGTCGAAGGCGATCACGACATCGATTGTAAAATCGACGGCATAGGCGCGATGAAATTGAAATCGGAATTTGTAAAAAAGGTTTGATTGAGTTTATGAATCGAAGGCCGGATTAGCGTAAGCCGACATCCTCGCCTCCAGGAAATTAGACGCTTTTTCGATCAGATTAGGAGTAGTTGGTTATGTTTGAATCACGGCTTAAAGCCGCATAATGTAAAGCTAATCGGGCGACCTGGAAAGATTGCAAAAGGCAGGCAATGTGCTAAATTTTCAGTATGAAGCACTTTGTTTGGAATGTCGAAAAGAACGCTCAGCTGATTGCAGAGCGGGGAATGTCATTCGAACGAGTCGTTCATCAAGGGTGTTTTGGATGTGATCAAACATCCGAATCCTTCAAAATACCCTAACCAGCGCATGTTCATCATAAATATTGAAAATTACGCATATTTGATTCCATTCGTTGAAGATGAAAAACAGATATTTTTGAAAACCATAATCCCAAGTCGTAAAGCTACAAAACAGTATCTTGAGGTGAATAATGGCTAGCAAACTCGATCAAGAAGAGAAAGATCTGCTTGAATCATATGAAAATGATGAATGGGTTTCAGTTATGAATCCATCAGATATTGCAGAATATACAGCAGCAGCAAAAAACATATTCAGAAAAGACAAGCGTGTAAATATACGAATGACGGAAATGGATCTTGAGCTTTTACAAGAAAGGGCATAAATTGAGAGATTGCCTTATCAAGTTCTTATGTCAAGTATTCTACACAAATATGTAACCGGTCGTTTGGTTGAAAAAGGTGCATAACAAAATCGTAAACTCGACCGGCGCGCCTTTCGCTATGCTACAGACAAGCCGCATTGGTCACCTGTGTTTCTTTGATATTCAAAAAGTCCTCAAGCCCCCCAGTATTGTTTGGAAAGCGGGGATCAAGTTTTTGATTTATGGATTTTATCGATTTCACTCGCGTTAGAAATTTACGATCCTATAAAGCGCTTTTCTTCTTCAAGTTAAAACCGCTATGGAAAAGAGGGCGGATTACCTTTTACGGTTAATGATAGCCGATAAGAAAAGTAACCAAGCGTCCTTTTCACTTTAGAGAGTAGCAAATGTATAGTGAAATAATCGGAAATGGATGGGGTAAATGTCAAATGTAAGGCTTGACTCCGATCCCTCTTTTACAGTCGTTGGTAAAGTTATCAGAGCGGCTAGATCAAAAAGAAAGCTATGAGTCTAGACCTGACCCCGTTGGTGCGGCAGGCTAATGGGTGGCCCCGTTTTTTCTAAAATCAATCTAAGTTTCATCGTGAGCAAATCATATCTTTTAGCTTACAAGCCTCATTAAATAGTTCAATTTGCCAATCCCTATTACTCCCTATAGTTCTTCTTATTCTGATCCTGCCAGTACTGCAACGAATAGACCTGAGATCCATAATGTTTTTTTTAATCATTTTCTCAACTGTAGGTGTTCGTTTTTTTCTCTTTACAGAAAGATTTTTCACAGTTGAATACGCGTTTTCGCAAAAACTAACAATTCTATTTACGTCCAATTGTGAAGGGAGTTTTCTACCTTTATTATATGGGGTTAGAATTGAATAAGCATTTTTCTCAATCATCTCATTCCAGACAGCATCAGAATGACCGGTAATAGAGCCATGATGAGGGATTTTGAAAACATTAGCTTTTGCTAATGGCTTCTCATTAGATTCAACTATTACTGACCAACCAGTTTGTTGATCCTTAGTTTCTTCTAGGTCCGAACCAAGTAAAAAAATATGATCTTCTATTTTTATGTGAACAACTACTGACACATTATTTCTTGTTACGGACATTCTTCTTGAATATTCGTGCTCGATTGGAATAATATTTTTTATTTCTTGTAAAAAAAGATCTATTTCTTTGTCAGAAGGAGACAAAGACCAAATTTCACAATTGTGAGCATCTTCAGGTTTACTCTGATATATTCTCCTATTAGTAATGGCTCTAATTGGGTTAGCTTCTTTGGTAGCCAACTCAGTTAATATTTTTTTATATTCTTCGACCCCTGAAGAAAATACATATGGATTGTTCTCTTCAAATCTTGTTACATTTGCAATAAACTCATCACTTGTTAAGGCGGTAGAACAACAAAATTTTGCATTTTTGGATACTTTTACCAGCTCTGATAGCCCTTTTACATGATCATCATGCCAGTGAGAAGCAATAATCAAAACTATGTTATTAGGGTCAACATTAATACTTTTTAAATATTCAAGAGGAGAGCATTTTTTGCTGTCTATATCGATACATGAATCAATAATAACCCACTTATTACCCCCAATATGAATAACAACTGATTCGCCATAACCCGGCCCTAACAATGTAACTTCTATTTCATTTTTTGCGGGTGCCAAACTATGAATTCCATTCATTCCCAATTTATTTTCTTAAATTCTTCAGCTTTTTTGTTAGCGTTAGTTATATTTTGAGTTGTCCACCTGGCATTTCTTCTAAATACCACTTTAGACGAGTTCTTTTTTGAACCATTAGGAAAACGTTCATATCCTAATATCCATCTAAAAATCGCGCCCTCATGAATAAACAGTCTATCTTCATTTGGAATACTATTTATATCGAAATCAGCTTCTTCAGTTGGTATTGTCTCTTCTTCAGTTATGTCAATTAAAGCAGCGGTAAAGAAAGTTTCTTCTACTTGATTTATACAACCTTCCCATTCATATAGCTCTTGAAAAGAATGTATTTTCGTCTTTTTTGTTTCTTGGTAGTTGGGAATATTTATATACTCAATTATTCTATCTTTTATTGATAGAACAGTGCTATATTCAAATTCGCTATCTGTATCTGAAGAATTTTTTAATAATTCAATATTCTTGTTTATGTTTGAAACAACGTTATTTAGAAAAAGACTCTCTTTATCAATTTCTAAATCAGAAAAAACTGTATATTCAGTCATATTAGCTATTCCGTTAATGCCATTACTTGATCAATTATCCAATCAGAACGTTTTATAGATTTCTCAAAGTTATTTTTAACAATTGAAATTATTTTTTCGCAACCGATAACGTTATTACAATCTTCAACTTCGTAGTGATCATTAATATCTACAATTACACCATTTAGCATACTTTTAGATGGTTCAACCTTTGCTTGAATATGTCCTCTGTATCTATCATCTAAATTTCTTTGCTCCATGATTATCATCCTTAAACCACCGTGTTTATCACCGCTTGATGGCCCTTCTATTTGGTCGCCCCATTCCCCCCAAGCAGTTTGTGGCGCTAGAGACTTTCCAAGCCGGTCAATTTTAGATTGGTCGTCAAGTCTAAAATGAACGGATCTGTTAATGCCTACGCGACCAATTGGCGTATGATTTAGAAAATTTCCGAATGTATCAACAACAAAATCGCATACTCTGATCAAAGGTGGCATTGTTGATTCAGCAACAAATCGCTTTTTTTCAACACGCACTTTAACCCATTCCGTTTCAAATATTGCTATTTCGGGATGCATAATTTCCACTTCGGCTTTTTCGGCTTCATCCTGAGTTAATATCTTGTTGTTAGAAAACCATAAGGGATGAAAAATCTTTGGATTGAAATCACCAGTTAGGACAATACTTGCTGAACTGATTTCAGGAATAATACGCATTTTGGACATATTCAGCTTTCCCTTTCAAATAAGCACTACAGAAAAAAACTATGACTAGTTCATGTTAGTTAATCATGTAACAAAGCTTGCATTCAAGTCATTAAGTGCAATTGTAGACTTCATGCGGCTTTACGCTCTGACTGTACAAAAAATATTAAATAAAGATAAAAGAAAAAAACGAGGTCAAGACTTCGATTTATGGTTTTTTACCGATTCCACTCGCGTTAAAAAATGCAATCCAAAAAAATCGCCTATTTCAGGTCAAAGCGTCTAACGCCGGACGGGTTTTACAACACCTTCAGTACAATTGATTCACTTTTTAAATCGTTATCTCAAATTTAGGATACCAAGCGCCAGCCTCGGCTCGAGAGTCCACAGCCTTCTTCGGTTATCCGTATTCAACCTTCGGTTTGCCTTCCGATGATTCACACGTTCCTATCGAAAACGCTGTTTCGCCGGCTTCCGCTAAAATTCGCAGCGTTGCTGCCTCGTCTTCTTCCGCGACACAAACGACCATGCCGATGCCGCAATTGAAAGTGGTCAGCATGTCGGTATCGGAAACCTTGCCTTGTTGTTGCAGCCAATCGAAAACTTTCGGGCGTTTCCACGATCCTAATTTGATGTGTGCGGCTGTGTCTTCCGGTAGTACGCGCGGCAGATTTTCGGTGATGCCGCCGCCGGTGATGTGAGCCAGCGCATGAACCGGGACGGATTCCAGTAATTTCAACAGCGGTTTGACGTAGATGCGGGTCGGTTCCAACAGTGCTTCGCCGAGCGTTTTGTCGAGGAAAGGCTCCGATAGCGGCATATTGCCGTGCTGCAGAATTTTACGGACTAGCGAATAGCCGTTCGAATGCGGTCCGCTTGATGCGATGCCGATCAGCTTGTCTCCGGCTTTGACCTTGCTGCCGTCGATGATGTTGCTTTTTTCGACGATGCCGACGCAAAACCCTGCTAAATCGTATTCGCCGTCCGCGTACATGCCGGGCATTTCGGCGGTTTCGCCGCCAACCAGCGCGGCTCCTGCCAATTCGCAGCCTTTACCTATACCTTCGACGACTGTTGCTGCCGTGTCGACATCGAGTTTGCCGGTGGCGAAATAATCGAGAAAGAATAAAGGTTCCGCGCCTTGAACAATGATATCGTTGACGCACATTGCGACTAAGTCGATCCCGACCGTGTTATGGATGCCGAGATCGATCGCCAGTTTGAGCTTAGTGCCTACTCCGTCGGTCCCGGAAACCAGTATCGGTTGGCGGTAGCGGTCGAGAGGGAGTTCGAACATCGATCCGAAACCGCCGAGTCCCGCTAATACACCGGGTATACGGGTTCTGGCCGCGATCGGTTTGATCCGTTCGACCAGTGCATTGCCGGCTTCGATATCCACGCCGGCACTCTTATAATTCAAGCCGTCTTGATTTTGTGCGCTCAATGTGATGTTCTCTTAAAGTAAAAATTTTATTGACCGATATTGTACAAGACATCGTCGGATTTGTGTGAGGGATATGAAGTCACTATTTAGGGTTCTTGTGGTTATCGTTTATTTGTGCGGTTCGTTAAACTGGGCCGCCGAAGTCAAAGGCTTGTTCGAAACGGAGGTCATTGCAAAAAGCCAGCGACCGGAAGATATTGAGGCCGCGATCAAGGAAGCGATGACCATTGTTTTGCAACGGGTATTATCTGGCAGCGGTGTTCTCGATGACCCTGTTGCTAAGACAGCTTTAGCCCAGGCGCGTTTTTACGTCAAGCAGCACCAATATTCGTTGGTTGAGAAATCGAGTGATGCCTCCGGTCAGGCTCGAGTCATGCGGGTTTTGTTTGACGAGACGCGGCTACTGAATTTGCTCAGTACCGGACGATTGGGGATTTGGAGCGAGATTAGGCCGGAAACATTGCTTTGGTTAGTCGTCGACGAACACGGCAAGCGGCGTTTTTTCAAACCTGAATTGATGCCGTCTTTGGAGCATGCTATCAGCCGTGCCGCGAAACAGCAGGGATTGCCGCTGATTTTTCCTTTGCTTGATCTTGAAGAGCGCGCCCAAATTGCCGTGCATGATGTTTTGAGCGCTTATCCTGAACAGCTATTGGATATTTCCGGGCGCTACGATGTGGTGTCGATACTGGCGGGCAGAGTGGCCCGGCAAGCCGATTGTTGGCAGGCGGATTGGGCTTTTTATTTCGACGGAGGCGTGCAGCAGTGGTCAAAGTCTTGCGGCACATTGCATGAAGCGTTGTTGAGCGGTATGCGGGGCATTTATACGCGCTTGTCTCATTATTATGGCGTTAAACCGGATATACTTGAACAAGGCATGATGATGCTTAATATCGCCGGGATTGCCGGTATGAACGATATTTCTCGAGTTACGCGTCATATTGAATCGCTGCCGATGGTCAAATCGGTGGCTTGGCTCAGTGTGAAAGACGGCTTTAATCGCTATAGAATCAATTATGAAGGTGATTTCAGCGTGTTTCGGCATTCGCTCGGTTCCGGTGGCGTCTTAGAGCCAATGGGATCAGTCGGATTGGGCTCTGATGAATTAAGTTCCGACGAATTGAGTTTTAGACTGCTTCCCATGCGGTAAAGTCGTGATATATTCTTGAGTGTTGTATTCAATTTAAAAACTATTTAACCCAGCCTTTACAAATGTAGTGCCTACGTCTAAGTTATTGAAGCATAAGAATTAAAAAAACGTGCTAAAAATAGCTTTGTAGCGCCATAATATTTTTATTGTCTTAATTTTCAGTGGTTTATAATAGGCAAATGTTAAAGCTGGGTTAAGGTTAAGCAAGGATAAGGCTTTTGCATACGCCAATTAAAATAACTATAAATGTGAGAAGGTTATGATGATAAAGAAATTATTGAAACTGACTGTCTTTTCGATTGCCGCATCATTGACAAATGGGGCTTTTGCTTATTCCGAAGATATGGATAAGCCCGCATGCAAAACACCAAAATTCAGGGATTTTAATCTGCCGGTTTATAGTGCGGAAAACAAAGCCGAGGTCGCGCCCGAATCCGAACTGATGTTTACGATTTCCAATTGGATAGCGCCGGAATCTGTTAGTGTAACGGCAAAAGGTATTCCTCTGGAGGTGGAGGTCGAAAATAAAAACAGTTTTTTTAGAGTCAGCGCAAAATTACCGGCTTCATTAAACGGAAAATTTGCTCGAATCAACGTAAGAGCCGATGCCGTTCTTGGCTGTAAAGGCATGGATGGGTGGTTGATTAAGATTGCCGATAGTCCTCAAATTTTGGCCTCCGAGCCCGAAGCCGATGAAAATGTTGGCAAGACTGCTCCAGAACAGTTTGTCGACAAAGTTGAAGAAGAGAAAGTCGAGGCTATAGTCGAGAAAGTGGGCGAATAATCCGCTGGCCGTTGCGTTGGCTAATAAAGGATCTTATCGGGTTTAGCATTCCATAGCTCAAAAGGCTTGAGATCGTTGTCTTGTTTGAGGCTTAACATGACGATGCGTCTTTCATTCGGCGGTAGCGGAATTTCATCATAAATGAAGCTGTCGTCGAATCCGGCAGCGGCCGCGTCTTCTCTGCTGCAGGCGTAATAAACATTGTCGAGACGAGCCCAATAAATCGCTCCTAGGCACATCGGGCACGGTTCGCAACTGGTGTACAAGGTACAGCCGGTCAATTGAAAGTCGTTCAGAGCTTGGCAGGCTATGCGAATGGCCATGACTTCGGCATGAGCGGTCGGGTCGAGCCGGCTGGTGACTTGGTTGCCGCTGGCGGCAATGATTTTATTTTCTTTAACGATCAGTGCGCCGTAAGGGCCGCCTTGTCCAGATTCGACGTTTTCGGCAGCGAGGTCGATCGCATGTTGTAAATAGCTCGAGTGTGTGCTCATAAACCTAAAGGATTGTTGGGGTCGATGCCCGGCATAAACGGAATACGTCGGTCTTGATCGGTGATCTGATAAATTTTTCCGAGCCAGTTGTTAAAGACCGCTCGAGCCGTATCCCGCCAAGTGTTGTCGATGTCATCGAGAACAGCGGCTTCCGGAAAAGGTTCGATCGGTTTATCGTCTCGTCGTGCCGCTAGGACATGATCGCGGTAGTCTGTGAAAATGCGCTGGACTTTGGGGCTGAAATAATGCTCCGGAAAAGGCGGATAGTCTTCTATGTCGCCGTTATAATAACGAGTCACCTCGCGCTTGTATTCTTTCAGCAGGCTGATGTCGTCGTACTCCGGGTGGCCTTGAAAGAATACGATTCGGAAACCGTCCGGACTAACCGCCAGATGTACGCCTGCCTCCTTGCTCGCAACTAATACTTTTAAGCCTTTTTGTTCTATGTCTTCGCGAAAGATTTCGTTAAAACGCGAATGCGGGACATCGAAGCGGGTATTGATTTCCGAGACCAAGGGATGTTTGCGATCCAGTACTTTGTGCGGAAACACGCCCCAGCGTTTAGCCGGTAAACGGGTTCTTTCGATGCCGTAGCAAAACTGTATGACGGCGTGCGTTGCCAGGCACGAACATAAAACGGACGGAACATTCTGTTTGGCCCACAAGAACACTTCGGTCAACGGTTGCCAAAAATCTTCCTGCTCTAGTTTCGGTTGCGTGACATTGGCGCCGCTGATGATCAAGGCGTCCAGTCCGTCGCGCTTGATGGTTTCGAACGATTCGTAATAACGTTCTATGTGTGCTTTTGCTTCCAAGCTCCGGGGCAATCCGTCGACGGTAAACGGGTGGACATGAAACTGCGTGATTTGGTTACACGCGCCGACCAACCGGAAAAATTGGCGCTCGGTGGCTTCAAGCGCTGCATCCGGCATCATATTCAGCAAGCCGATATGCATTTCTCGAATATCTTGGTGGCGCGCCCGCTCCGGGTTCAGAATTTCTTCGCCTTCTTCACGCAGACGCTGGAATGTCGGTAAATCGGTGTGTGCGACTAAGGGCATTAATCCTAACCTTGTTTAAGCCTATTGTTCTGCGATCGCATCTGCGATCAGCCGAATGAAATCGTCTTCGTTGTTGACCCGTGCGGCATCGTTGGCGTCGATAGTATAGCCGTACTGCCGGGCTATCGCTTCATAGCGAGGTAAGCGCGACCTGAATAATTCCGGGAAGACCCAGGTGACGAACTCATCGGGCGGAATCTTTTCGGGGTCCGAATAGTGGTGTTTGACCATGAATTCGGCCAGTTTTTCATCCAAAAAGGCTTCACGATAATAAAGCGGCTTCGGGTCGGTTTTAGCGCGCTCGATAATAGTTTTTTCGAGATCCGGCGGAATCTTGATATAGAGAATTAGCGTATGACTGGCGAGCGTTTCTAGTACAGCCGGGTTGTCCAGTTCGCATAAACTGCCGCCGGCATCATTAATGAAATGTTTGTAGCCGTAGATGTCCTCGGATTTTTTTATGAAATCGGGAACATCGAGCATTGCTGCGATTTCGGCTTCATGATGCAATTGTTGGCGGCGTTTGAATTCCGTTAAAGACAATCCGCCTAGCTCGGGGTTGCCGATTTTACCAAGAAAACTCGATACCGGAGTTAGGTTGTCGACGGTAACGTTGTTGCATATATAGATGGAGTCGGATAGCAGTAACTCTCGCAAAAATGGTACATCCATCGCTCGACGCTTGATGTTGTCCAGGATGGGTTCATCCAGATACTTGGTGCCGATCCGATAGTCGCCGGAATAATGAAACCATTTTTGTCTAGGTAGCTTATTGGCCAGTGTGGTTTTGCCCGCGCCAGACATGGCCATTAGTGTAATGCTTTTGGACTCCCAATCCAAGAATTCCGGTGCACTCATTTTCATGCGAAGTGTTTCCGTTAATCGATATAATCGTCAAAGTTTAAATTGTCCATATTGCGACGGTGTTCGTCCGTGTCGCTGTAACCGAGATCTTCGTCGTCCAGTTCGAAAGGCGCACTCCAATCCTCGGGTTCCTCAATATAGTCGAAGGTCGAATTATACCAACTGTCGTTGTCGTATTCGCCAATCTCTCCGTTTAAATATTGTACTTCGATTGAATCGTCGCTTTCATCGATCGCAATGATTTTGAACGTTAAATTATTTTCGACATCTTTGTACCATCTGTCGATGACGGGGTCTGCTATTGTCGTCATGTTAAATTCCTCAAATAATTAGGGTATTCCGTATAAACCTTCATAACCTGATTAATAGATTGTTATCGGCTGGTTATCTAACCGGCAATCGTTTGCAAGCCGGCCGGTTGTAAAAATTATGATCGCCGTTACCATCAAAGCTAGCTGAAATTGTCTGTAAAGAAAAGAAGTTTTTAACGGTCGTGGCAAATAAATAAATTCATGGTTTGGTAAGGAATAGCGTTGTCTTTTGTGAGATAAAGGTTTGCCGAAGGCAGTTGTTTTTGGCCAATCGGCAGCAATATACTCATCGTTGATCAAAATTCGGCACCGGGGGGCCGTCAAAGGACGCCGTGAATACATCCATGTAGGCTCTATGCCAGCATCCATGCTGGCAAAGCCTTTGCCGAGCACCCCGGCGCCTCCTTAGGCACTGCCGAAATTTGAAGTGCGAAAGGTATAGTTTGCGGATGAATTGTTGAGCTTCGGTTGGATCCGATGAGTTGATCGGGCCTTAGCTGAACTTGCGAGGCTTTTTCAAGCGGTACAATGCCGAAATGTCCTCGTCACCAAAGCCTTGATCCATTAACTGTTCGTAATTGAGCAATGTCATTTCGGCCAAAGGAATAGGCGTCTCAGCGTTTTCGGTCATCGCGCGGCAGATTTCCAAATCTTTGTGATGTAATGCCAATTTGAAGCCCGGTGCGAACGTACCCTGCATCATTGTCGGCCCTCTATGTTCGAGAAACCAATTGCCCGCAGCGCCACCCGAGACGACTTCGATGACTTTATCCATCGGCAGGCCTTGCGCTTCGCCGAAGGCGAGTGCTTCTGTCACGGCTTGATTGATGCCGGCGGCCATGATTTGATTGACCGCCTTCGTGGCTTGCCCGCTGCCGACCGGTCCCATGTGCAGAATGCGCGAGGCGATCGCGGCAAGAATAGGCCGGATTTTGTCCAAAGCTTCGTTACTCCCTCCGACCATCATTGCCAATGTGCCTTTTTTCGCGCCTTCGACGCCGCCCGAGACCGGCGCATCGAGAAATTGCGCTTGTTTTTCGGCGAGTATCGCGGCAGCTTGTTGTGCGGTTGAGCTGCTGACCGTTGACATATCGACGACGACCGCGCCCGGTTTAACCGTCTGAGCGACGGCAGCAACCATTTCGAGCACGTCTTCATCGCGCGAGACGCAAATCAAAATGAGCTCGCACGCGGCGGCGAGTTCGGGCGGGGTGTCGAATGCTGCGACAACGAGTTCGCCGGCCAACGCTTGCGCCTTGCTAGTAGTGCGGTTATAGACGCCGGCTAAAAAACCTGCCTTCGCGAGATTTCTCGCCATGCCGGCGCCCATTGCGCCGAGTCCGATGAGTCCTGTACTAGTCATGATCTATCCGTTTTATTATTTGATTTTCAAACATGCATGTGTTGTCTCGTTCCCAAGCTCCAGCTCTCGCCGTTATACACAAGTGCCAAAAACACTTATAAATCAATGCTGTTGCTAAACAGCAACAGCATTGATTTCATTGGCTTATTAAGACTTATGTATAACGATGAGAGCTCCAGCTTGGGAATGCCTACCTTCAAGCTCTGCTTGACGAAGCTCACAGGTGTTATGTCGGGTTACGCTGCGCTAACCCGACCTACGCGGCTTACGTTCCTTGCGCTGATAGGCCCTGTCTTTAATTAACTTCATTTCTTAAAGCGGCAATATGCGCATCGACATCATCAATTTCAGTGAAATCGGTCATGTCGCCTCGTTTGACTTTGGCCAAAGTTTGTAAGCAAAGGGTTTTGTCTATTTTCGAGTCCTGTTCGCTCAACAAGCCCAGCCTAAAGTAATGAATTAAATCGTATAATTCGACCAACTTGGCTTCAGGGATTTGTTCCAGTTCCTCAATAATATCGTCTTTTATCATAAATACCTCGTTATTCAGTCGAGCCGTTATTTTTCCAAATAAGTATAAGCTCGAAGCCCCGCCTCGAGTTCTTTTTCATATTCGTAGCGCTCTAGTTCGCCGATACCGCTTTGCGTTAGCTTTGCATGATAGGCTTCCTTCAATTCTTCGGGATTGATATGGACATAATCCAATAAATCGGAGACATGCTCGCCTTCTTGTAAATCAGAAAAATGATAGCCGTTAGCATCGAGTTCGATATTGATCGAATGCGTGTCGCCGAATAGATTATGCATATCGCCGAGAATTTCCTGATAAGCGCCGACCATGAAAAAACCGATAAGATAGGGTTCGTTCAAGTCGATTTTGTGAAGCGGCATCGTATTTTCGATATTCGGCCCATCGACGTAGCGATCGATACGGCCATCCGAATCACAGGTTAAGTCTTGCAGTACCGCGCGGCGGGAGGGTTGCTCGCCGAGACGGTGAATCGGCATGATCGGGAATATTTGGTCGATACCCCAAATGTCAGGCAACGATTGAAATAAAGAGAAATTGCAAAAGACCTTGTCGGCGAGCTTTTCATTAAGTTCTTGCAAAATCAACGCCTCGCTGTGGTTGTTCGGGTTCAGGTGCGTTTTGATTTGACGGAATAGCCGGACGTAATCGCGCTCGGCATCGGCGAGTTCGATCAGCCCGAGTTTACCTTGTACGAAGGCGCTTCGCGCTTCGCTTAGATTGAATTGGGCGTCGTGATAATGTTCGGCGATGTTGTGCGAAGAAATCGGCGTGTCGTGTACGTCGAGTTCGGTATCGATCGATTCGATATCGGTGACATTGCTGATTAGCACGGCATGATGCGCGGTCAATGCTCTGCCGGATTCGGTGATGATGTGCGGTTGCGTTAAACCGTGTTCGGCGCAGGTTTCGGCGAAGCTGCGTACGATGTTTTGCGCATATTCGTCGACGCTGTAATTGATCGAGCAGTCGCGGCGCGAACGGCTGCCGTCATAATCGACGCCTAGTCCGCCGCCGGCATCGACAGTATCGATTAACGCGCCTAAGTGGTGGAATGCGGCATAAAACTGTCCGGCCTCCTTGAGCGCGGTTTTGATATCGTGAATATTCGCGATTTGCGATCCCATGTGGAAATGCATCAGTTTCAGCGTGTCCAGCAGGCCTTCCTTGTCGAGACGCTCGACTAATTGCAGGACTTCGCCGGCGTGAAAGCCGAATTTGGATTTTTCGCCGCCGCTGTTTTGCCATTTGCCGGCGCTGATGCTCGAAAGCCGCACTCTGACGCCGAGCAGCGGCTTGATGCCCAGTTTTTGCGATTCCTGGAGAATCATTTCCAGCTCGGATGGTTTCTCTATGACGATATAAACCTTCAGGCCCATGCGCAAGCCGATCAAGGCAAGACGAATATAAGCACGGTCTTTATAACCGTTGCAGACGATCAACCCGGGCGACAAGGCTAGGATCGCCAGCAATTCCGGTTTACTGCCGGCTTCAAGGCCTACATTGCCTCCGGATAAAATGCCTTCGATGACTTTACGCTGTTGGTTGACCTTAATCGGATACACCGGCGTGTAATTACCATTGTATCGATGAGTCTTGCGGGCCTTGTCGAATGCGTCATGCAATTGCTTGACCCGGTTTTTCAGAATGTCGGTAAAACGTACTAACACCGGTAACGATAGATTTTTTTCGTTCAAGGTCTGAGCGATTTCGTATAAGTCCAGCTCGACATTTTGATCGGGGCAGGGTTTAACGGTCACTCGTCCGGCTTTGTTGATCGAAAAAAAGCCTTCGCCCCAATTGGCGATGCCGTAAGTATGTGCCGATTGTTCAATGGTCCAGGGTTGTTCAGGCTTGGCTTGCACAGGGCTTCCTCGATTTTAAGTATTGATTCAGAGTTGGAAATGGGTACGAATAATACGGATTTACACCGATTTTCTAATGCCGTGTACTCGTAAAGGCTTAGGCTTTGCAAAGTTATTGAAGCGACTCGCGTTGATGTCATAGGAAAACTAAGCGCAGGCCTTAGGATTTGGTCATAAATAACTTCCCTATTTTTGGAGGGTTCGGTTGCTCGATTGGCAGGTGTCGGCGGCAGGGAAAGCCGCCGTCAAGCCTACAAGGACGTATTCACGGCGTCCTGCCAGGCGAGTTACCGAACCCTCGACAAAGCTCATAACTCCAAGAAGTTATTTTTCGCGAAATCCTTAGTTATCGGTTTTCATGCGATAAATCGGCCTTATTCGAGCTGCTATTTTTTCTAGCTACTGAGTCATGAGCAAATTTCTAATATAATGGTGCCATTTTAAACGTTTCCAACAGGATTACCCAATAATGAACCCAACTGAATGGTTTACCGAACAAGCTCCCGGCGCAGGATCGGCGTTTTCGTTAAAAATCAAACGCAAGTTGCACGAAGAACAATCCGATTTTCAATTTCTCGAAATCTATGAAACCGAGGATTTCGGAAATCTGATGGTGATCGACGGCTGCACGATGGTCTCGACCCGCGACAACTTCTTCTATCACGAAATGATGAGCCATCCCGTGTTGTTCACGCATCCCGATCCGAAACGGGTCTGGATTATCGGCGGCGGCGACTGTGGAACTCTGAGGGAAGTTTTGAAGCATCCGGGGGTAGAAGAAGTCGTGCAGATCGACATCGACGAGCGCGTGACGCGGCTGGCCGAAATTTATTTCCCGGAATTATGCGAGTCGAACGACGATCCCCGAGCCGAGCTGAAGTTCATCGACGGCATCAAATGGGTCAAAGACGCCGCGCCCGGTTCGGTCGACATCATCATCGTCGATAGCACCGATCCGGTAGGACCGGCCGAAGGCTTATTCGGTGAAGCATTTTACCGAGATTGTTTGAATTGCCTGTCCGAAAACGGCATGGTCATACAGCAATCCGAGTCGGCCCTTTACCATTTGAATCTGATGCAAGCGATGCGCAATGCCATGAGCGCGGCCGGCTTCGAGCACCTGCAAACGCTGTTTTTCCCGCAATGCATTTATCCATCAGGCTGGTGGAGCGCGACGATCGCCGGTAAGGAAGCATTGAACGGTTTCAGGCAGGAGGATTCGGCGAATAAACCGTTTACGACCGAATATTACAACGTCGACATCCACCGCGCGGCATTGGCACAGCCTGAGTTTGTCAAACGGGCGTTCGGCGGTTGATGTATGCATGGCAAGGCGGGCAATAGAGTTGTCCGTCTTCAATACTAACAATGAATACGAACAAAAATCGCGGTGTCGGTTGCCTAACTTAGGATTTCGTGAAAAATAACTTCCTGGAGCTATGAGTCTTGTAGCGGGTTCGGTAACTCGCTTGACAGGACGCCGTGAACCCAGCACCTAAATTATCCAAGATAGTTAACCATATTCAATGGACTATGGAATTCATCCAGCACCTAAATTAGCCATGATATTAAACATAGCCAATGGGCTATGGAATTTAGGTGCTGGATTTAGGTGCTGGGTGAATACGTCCGTGTAGGCTTGACGGCGGCTTTCCCTGCCGCCGACACCTGTCAATCGAGCAACCGAACCTGCTACCGCGTATTAAAAATAGGGAAGTTATTTATGACCGAATTCTTATTCCCTTTCGTTATGTGTCTTGCGTCTCATAACTAATGTGCATATTATATGCGCATTAGTTATCGAGGAGATATGCGCATGCCCCAGGTCTTTGACACTCACGCCCCAAAAAAACCAACAAACGTCAGTATCAACAGTGATTTACTTGTTAAAGCGAAAGAACTAAAGATCAATTTGTCGGCAACCTTGGAAACAGCTCTAACCGAATTAGTAAACGCTCGGCAAAGAGAACTTTGGATGTGCGAAAACAAGAGTGCCATCGAAGCGTACAATCAATTGGTAGAGGATCATGGAAACTTTAGCGACGATTTGAGGAGATTTTAGTGGCTCAGTTCAGGGCTTACGAGAATTCAAACAAAGCAACCATGAAAGCCTACTCTTACCTTTTGGATATTCAATCCAACTTGCTTGACGAGTTACGGAGCACAGTCGTCATTCCGCTTTGCCCTACTAACCTTGCAGGTAAAGCTGCAATTACAAAGCTATGTCCAATCTTAAAAATTGATGGCAGATCTTTTATTGTGCTCACCCAGCAAATTGCCGGCATAGATCGAAAATATCTTGGTAAAGAAATTTGCGACCTTTCGCAGTATCGCTCTGAAATTATTGCCGCATTGGACTTCATCATTTCCGGCATTTAACGGCATAAAAGCCTAGGCGGTAGCCGGCACTAAATACTTTGCTGGAACAATGCGCACCGGATTTGATTTGATCGGTGGTTCAAAAAAAGCTATGTATGCGGTAATAGTCGAAAACACCCGCCTTTGTCGGAAGCACTTATAAATCCAAAGTGAATCGGTACGCTGCGCGTACCTAATGTCGGCACAAGGCACACATGAGTGCAAGTTAAACTACGGCTGATACTGCCGTGGTATGCACAGCGTACCCTACAGCCCTCTTAACGTGAGCATGGCCAAAAAAAGGCCGGTTGCCCGGCCTTTTTTCTTTGCTTATTTCAACAATCCCTGCAGCAGTTCGTTCAATTTATGTACGAATGCCGACGGGTCGTCCAATTGTCCGCCTTCGCTCAGGATCGCCTGGTCGAACAGGATGTTTGTCAGGTCTGAGAAGCGCTGATCGTCTTGTTCCTCTTTCAGGCGCGTGACCAGCGCGTGAGTCGGATTCAGCTCGAAGATCGGTTTGCTGCCCGGCATTTTTTGGCCGGCTTCTTTCATGATACGCTCCATGTTCAGGCTCATGCCGTAAACATCGCTGACCAGGCATGAAGGAGAATCGGTTAGACGGTGCGACAAACGCACTTCGCTGACTTTGTCTTTCAGCACTTCCTTGATTTGATTGACGACCGACTCGAAGTCTTTGTTGACTTCTTCCTGCTGTTTTTTCTCTTCTTCGTCTTCCAGTTTGCCTAAGTCCAGATCGCCTTTCGCGACCGATTGCATAGGTTTGTCGTCGAATTCGGTCAGGCTTGAGACCAGCCATTCGTCGATACGATCGGACAATAGCAGCACTTCGATGCCTTTTTTGCGGAAAATTTCCAAGTGCGGGCTGTTTTTCGCGGCCGCGAAGCTGTCTGCCGTGATGAAATAGATTTTTTCCTGGTCTTCTTTCATGCGGCCAACATAGTCTTCGAGTGAGACGTCCTGTTTTTCGCTGTCGGTGTGGGTCGAAGAAAAACGCAGCAATTTTGCGATGCGGTCTTTGTTACCAAAGTCTTCGATAATGCCTTCTTTGATGACATTGCCGAAATTGGACCAGAAGGTTTCGTATTTTTCAGCTTCGTTTTTAGCCAGGGCTTCGATCAGTCCCAGCACTTTTTTGACCGCGCCGGATTTGATTGTGCTGATTTGTTTACTTTGCTGCAAGATTTCTCGCGAGACGTTCAACGGTAGCGAATTCGCGTCGATTACGCCGCGGATGAAACGCAGATAACGCGGCATCAATTGTTCGGCATCGTCGGTGATGAAGACTTTTTTGATATACAATTTCACG
Organism: Methylotuvimicrobium sp. KM1; assembly: GCF_044788715.1. Taxonomy (NCBI): domain Bacteria; kingdom Pseudomonadati; phylum Pseudomonadota; class Gammaproteobacteria; order Methylococcales; family Methylococcaceae; genus Methylotuvimicrobium; species Methylotuvimicrobium sp. KM1. The sequence goes on from NZ_CP173170.1 coordinate 778,428, forward strand.
CCATGTTTCGCGTCGCGGTCCCATAAATCGAATGGCGCGCGGGAAGGAATATAGAGCAATAGCGTATATTCGTTGGTGCCTTCGACTTTGCTGTGAATATGGGCAAGCGGGTCTTGGAAGTCGTGTCCGACGTGTTTGTAGAATTCGTTGTAGTCCTGTTCGGAAATATCTTGGCGAGCTTTGGTCCATAAAGCCGATGCGCTGTTGGCCGTTTCTTCCTCTATGCGAGCGGGGGCTGTTTCGTTGCCGTCGTCGTCGGTTTCAGCCGGAATTTCCTTGTCCATTACGATCGGTAATGAGATATGATCGGAGTATTTACGCACGATAGATCGCAGGCGCCAATCGTCGAGAAATTCGTCTTCGCCTTCTTTCAGATGTAGAACGATTTCGGTGCCGCGTTGCGGTTTGTCGATCGATTCCAGCGTGTATTCGCCTTCGCCGGAGGATTCCCAAAGCACCCCCTCTTCATGAGATGCGCCGGCCTTGCGGGTTTTCAACGTGACTTTGTCCGCGACGATGAACGACGAATAAAAGCCGACGCCGAATTGGCCGATTAGCTCGCTGTCTTTGGCTTGGTCGCCGGTCAATGATTCGAAGAATTGTTTGGTGCCGGATTTGGCTATCGTGCCGATATGTTCTTGAACTTCTTGACGATTCATGCCGATGCCGTTGTCGATCACGGTGATCGTGCGTTTATCCTTGTCGAATTCGAGCCGAATTTTCAATTCGCTGTCGCCTTCGTAGAGTCCGTCGTTGGATAAGGCTTCGAAGCGCAGTTTGTCGGCGGCGTCGGAGGCGTTGGAGATGAGTTCGCGTAAAAAGATTTCCTTATTGCTGTACAAGGAATGGATCATTAGGTGTAGCAAGTGTTTGACTTCGGTTTCAAAGCCTCGGGTTTCTTTTTTTGCTTCAACGGTCATGCTTGATTATCCTCTTATCGATTCAAAAGAAATTTGCATTTGATGTGGGGGCACTTGGATTTTTTTCAAGTCATGAGCTAGACACTTTAGAAACTATGGTTAAAATTGCTTTCATGAATCTGAATCTAAAGTCCAAAAAATTTCTGATCGTCGAAGATCTGGCTAATATGCGTAAAGCGATACGCGAATTGTTATATACGCTCGATGTGCAACATATCGTCGAAGCGGCCAATGGTCTAACTGCGATTGCCGCGATGAAAAGGGAGCGTTTCGATGTCGTTTTGTGCGATTACAATTTGGGCGAGGGGAAGAACGGACAGCAAGTATTGGAGGAAGCCAGGTTTCGTAAATTGTTACCTTACAATGCCATCTTTATTATGGTGACGGCGGAACAAAATCAAAGTATGGTCTTGGGTGCTATGGAGAGTAAGCCTGACGAGTATTTGACTAAGCCTTTTAACGGTCAACAATTACTGATGCGGCTGGAAAGAAATCAAACTAAAAAAGAGTTTTTCGCCGATATAGAACAGGCAATCGAGGCCGAAAATTATAGTCTGGCGATACAGTATTGCGATAGCAAGCTCCAAGAAGACAACCGGAAAATGCATTTGCATTTGCAGAAAATTCGTGCCGAATTGGCTGTTAATACCGGCGATTTTAAAAAAGCGGATAATATTTACCGCGAAGTGTTGGCCGCGCGAGAGCTTAATTGGGCACGTCTGGGATTGGGCGTTATCGCTTATTTGCAGAACGATTATGAATCGGCGATTGATGTTTTTCAGAAGCTAGTCGACAGTCAGTCGATGATGTTGGAAGCTTATGATTGGTTGGCCAAGGCTCATGAAGCAAGCGGCGATTATCTAAATGCCCAAGCCGCGTTAGATAAGGCGACCAATATTTCTCCGCAGGCCATTTTGCGGCATAAGAAATTAGCGACTTTAGCCGATAAAACCGGGCATCTGGAAATCGCCGAAAAGGCTTATCGATCGGCCGTCAATTTAGGCAAAAACTCCGTTCACAAGTCTTCCGGAGATTTTTCCGGGTTGGCCAAAGTCTATTCAAAGACCAATAATAGCGCCGCTGCGCTGAATACTCTGAAAGACATGCGCAAACAGTATGTCAACGACCCTGAAGCCGAACTTCGAGCGGCGGCATTGGAGACCGAAGTCTACCAGCAAATCGGTGATGAAGAAATGTCGGAGCAGGCTTATCGGACTGCGCAGGAGTTGTGCGAAAAGTTGGGTGATAAAATTCCGAATGACTTGCGCATGGATGTCGTTAAAGCGCATTATTTAAAGGGAAACGATGAGTCGGCGAACGCGATACTGGATCAATTGATCAAGAATAATATCGATGACGAACATTTTATCGGCAACGTCAAGGCAATGTTGGGTAGTATCGGCAGCGAGCACCATGCGGATGCATTGATTGCACCGATTAAGCAGGCCTTGATCGAAATCAATAACAAAGGGGTCGATCTGTTTAAGCGAGGGAAGCTATTGGAAGCGATGCGGGTCTTTGAAGAAGCGGCCGAGATTATGCCCGAAAATAAAACGATTATGATCAATATGATCAAGATTTTGATTTATGATTTGAAAAAATCGGGATTTAATCAACACAAATTTGCAAAGGCTCAAGACTTGATCAAGAAAGCCGCCAAATATGGCGTTAATCCGGACAAAATCGGGAATATGTTGATGCAATTGGAAAAAATGTCTGCCGTGAACGAATCCAAGGTCTAATGTCTACATCCCCCATCAATAATTTTCCGACGATTTTGGCCGCGTCGATTCATGACATCAAAAATTCGTTGTCGACCGCCCGCGAATTGATTGCACAATTAGCTAAGCTTGATGGTGTTGCAGAAACGCCTGAGTTTCGGCAGTTGGAGTTTGAAGCAACTCGTATGAATAGCAGTCTGATGCAATTGTTGATATTGTACAAAATCGATTCGTCGCTGTTTAGTCCGGTAATCGATGAGTATCAGGTCAAAGATATACTCGATGATGTGGTGGCTCAACAGAAGGGGGTGCTGGCTTTGGGTGGTATAGGCCTGATCGTTGAATGTGCTGACGACCTGTATTGTTATTGCGATAGTGGATTAATTAACACCTTGCTGAATTCGATCATTAATAACGCCCAGCGCTATTGCCGCAAAACGATTGTGTTGTCGGCTTATCAATCCGGCGATTCGGTTTGTTTTCAGGTCGAGGACGACGGCGAGGGTTATCCAGCGGAATTGATAGCGGATTTGTCGCATCCGGTTGCGAATGGGCCGGGTAATACCGGCCTTGGATTGTTTTTCGCGGCAACGATTGCCGAGTTGCATGGCAATGGAACGAAAAACGGTATCGTGCGAATCGATAACGACAGTCGTTTTGAGGGAGCTCGGTTTAGATTGTTTCTGCCATGACTTCGGCGCCTCCGATCAGTAGGCAGATTTGAGTTAGTGTATCCCAAGCGTTGCCCTTGGAAGCCCCTTTGATTCGCCGGTCAGCTTCCGTACTCATCAGCAGGGCTTTATTCAATTGCGCTAGTTTAAGGCGTTGTTCGGCTCCAAGGATCAAGCCCTTTCGGTTTTCCCATACGTGGGCGTTTCTGAGCGCCTGATCTTTGGAAAAGCCTTGATTTCGGGCGGTTTTGACCGATATTAGTAAACGGATGTCCCGGGTCAATGCCCACAACACAAGGGGTTCCGCAGTGCCTTCCGACTTCAAGCCTTGCAGCATTTTCAGAATGCGTCCGATTTTTCCGGCCAGCATTACATCGCAAAGATTAAAGACATCGTAACGCGAGCTATCCGCGACGGCCGATTCGATATCGTGTCGGCTCAGTTGTTTGGGGCCGTACAGCACAAAAAGCTTTTCGATTTCCTGTGCGGCAGCCAGCAAATTGCCTTCGACCCGGCCGGCCAATAGGCGCACCCCCTCTCGGTCGCCGGATAATCCTTTAGTCGCCATCCGTTTTTGCAACCAGTTGATGAGGTCTTGCCCTGATGGAGGCCATATTTGGATGATGATGCCAGCCTTATCCAAGGCTTGAGCCCATTTGGATTTTAATGAAGCGCTGTCGAGTTTGCCGGATGTGATGAGCAGTAATGTGTCTTCGGGCAGGCGTGAGCAATATTCGGTCAATGCTTTTGAGCCTTCCGCGCCGGGCTTGCCGGAGGGTAGGCGTAAATCGATGATTTTTTTATCGGCAAAAATACTGAATGAATCGGCGGATTCGCCGAGCGAAGCCCATTCAAAATGAGCGTCGACGGTCAACACTTCGCGGTTTTCGAATCCGGCTTTTTTGGCTGCGCGCCTTACGGCGTCGGCGGCCTCACCCAGTTGCAACGGTTCGTCGCCTGCAATCAAATAGACTGGCGCCAAATTTTTGTTCAGCGCCGCTTCGAGTTGTTCTGCTTTTAAACGCAAGGCTTAGGGACGAGCATGAAATAATTTCGACAAATTTTGGAAGGGGGGTTGGTGGCTCGATTGACAGGTGTCGGCGGCAGGGCAGATTTTTGCTCCTGCAAAATCTGCATTCACGCCATCCCTGGCGTTCAGATAGCCGCCTTTAAGGACGTATTCACGGCGTCTTGTCAAGCGAGTCACCGAACCGCCACAAAGCTTAATGCTTATGGAAGTTATTTTGTGCATATTCCTTACTAGTTATGAAGTTGGGTTCGTGCGAGGTCGAGAATTGATCGTACCGCTTGTTTGTACATTTCGTTAATAATGACTTGTTCCTCGTTGGCTTGAGCAATGACCGCTTCCTGGTCGTTGTAATATTCCCGGATAATTTCGACCGATTGATTGCGAGCCAAAACGGCTCCTTGATTATCCAAAAGTTCGTATTCCAATTTGTAATTTAATTCGAACTCGTTTGCTTTGCCGATGGAGCTTAGCGACAAAACGCGCCTATCCAGTCTTTCATTCAACGTATTAATCACCAACTCGGCTTGGCCGGCCGATTCGACGATGCGCACGGGAGACGATCTCAATGTCCGAGTAAAGTGGTCGCGCAGATTGCCCGAAGCCCCCTGTAGATAAACCTTATTGATATTGTCGGGGAGGTCAACCGTTCCTTGTAGTCGGTATCCGCAGGCGCTTAACGCCAATGTCAGTAAAATTAGCAGGGCTATTTTCAATCTCATACGCGACCTCGGTTCATACGACGATATTGACTAATTTATTCGGTACGACAATGACTTTTTTGACAGGTTTGTCTTCGATAAAGCGTATGACATTATCATCGCCGAGTGCAATGGCTTCAATTTGCGCTTTCGAAGCGCTGGCGGCCACTGAAATTTTACCGCGTAGCTTGCCGTTGACCTGCACGACGATTTCGAGCGTGTCGAGTTGCATGGCGTTAGGGTCTGTTTTGGGCCATTCGGTATCCAGAAGACTGCCGCTTTGTTCTAAATGTTCCCAAAGCCGCTGACAGATATGCGGAACGATAGGAGACAGCATCAGTACGATCGCGCTGAGCGCTTCTTGACGTATAGCCTTGGCGTTGTTCGAGTCGGTGGTAAATTTGGCAATGGCGTTTAAAAGTTCCATGTTCGCGGCGATCGCGGTATTAAAGGTATGTCGCCTGCCCAGGTCGTCGGTGACTTTTTCGATGGTTTGGTGCAGTTGCCGGCGAAGGTTTTTTTCATCGTCGGTCAATGCATTGCGGTCGAGTCCAGGCGTCGGAAGATCGTTTTGAACATGCTGATGGACCTGTTTCCAAAGACGGCGTAGAAAACGGAACGCGCCTTCGACGCCGCTGTCGGACCATTCGAGCGATTGTTCGGGCGGCGATGCAAACATGATGAACAAGCGTACCGTGTCGGCGCCGTATTGATCGATCAAGGCCTGCGGGTCGACCGTGTTGCCTTTCGATTTCGACATCTTGCTGCCGTCTTTCAGCACCATGCCTTGCGTCAGCAAGTTCTTGAACGGCTCGTCGGGTACCGGCATGCCCTCGTCGCGCATCAATTTAGTAAAAAAACGGGCGTACAGGAGATGTAGGATTGCGTGTTCGATGCCGCCGATGTATTGATCGACCGGCAGCCAGTATTTCGCGGCTTCGTCGACCATCGAGTCCGCCTTGGGGCTTGCGAAACGCGCGAAATACCATGACGATTCCATGAAGGTATCGAAGGTGTCGGTTTCGCGCCGGGCCGGTTTGCCGCATTTCGGGCAGTCGACATGCGAAAAGGTCGGATGCGCGACCAATGGCGATTGCGAACCGTCAAGCACGACATCGCGCGGTAATGTTACCGGCAGTTGATCTTCCGGAACTGGGATCGTGCCGCAGTCGTCGCAATAGATAATCGGAACCGGCGCGCCCCAATAGCGCTGTCTCGAAACGCCCCAGTCGCGTAGTCTGAAATTGGTTTTGCGGGTACCGCGATTTTCTTTTTCGAGTTTTTCGGCGATCGCGATGAAAGCTTGTTCGGAGGTCAAGCCGTCGAATTCAACCGAATTGCGCAGTATCCCTTTGTCGGTAAAGGCTTGTTCGGCGCAGCTGTCGTCGGAATCGTCGAGCGAATGAATGACCTGCTTGATAGCAATGCCGTATTTGTGCGCGAATTCGAAATCGCGCTGGTCGTGCGCCGGCACCGCCATGACCGCGCCGGTGCCGTAACCCATCAACACAAAATTAGCGATCCAAACCGGTACTTGTTCGCCGCTGATCGGATGCACGGCCTTGATGCCGGAATCGATGCCTTTTTTCTCCATGGTTTCCATCGCCGCTTCGGAGGTTTCCATGACTTTGCATTCCTCGACAAAGCGCGCGATTTCGGCATTGTTTTCGGCGGCTTTAAGAGCCAATGGATGTTCGGCGGCAACGGCCAAGTAAGTCACGCCCATCAAGGTGTCGGGGCGGGTCGTGTAGATTCTGAGTGCTTCGATTTCGCCGGGAACCGAAAAATCCATTTCGACGCCTTCGGAGCGACCGATCCAGTTAGCCTGCATCGTTCTGACCTGTTCCGGCCAGCCGTCCAGAGTTTCTAGGGCATGCAGCAATTCATCGGCATAAGCGGTGATTTTCAGGAACCACTGCGAAATTTCTTTGCGTTCGACCGGCGTGTCGCAGCGCCAGCAGCAGCCGTCGATAACCTGTTCGTTAGCGAGCACTGTCAGGTCGTGCGGACACCAATTGACCGGTGCGGTTTTTTTGTAAACCAAGCCTTTTTCAAACAGTTTCAAGAAAAACCATTGCTCCCAGCGGTAATAATCGGGATCGCAAGTCGCCAGTTCTCGGTTCCAGTCGTAACCGAAACCGAGACGTTTCAACTGGTCGCGCATGTATTCGATGTTTTCGTAGGTCCAGTCGGCCGGGTGAACGCCGTGCTGCATCGCGGCATTTTCGGCCGGCAAACCGAAAGCATCCCAGCCCATCGGTTGTAGGACGTTCTTGCCTTGCATGCGCTGAAATCGACTGATCACATCGCCTATCGTATAATTCCGAACATGGCCCATATGCAGTTTGCCGCTGGGGTAGGGGAACATCGATAGGCAGTAATATTTTTCGCGATTCGAGTCTTCATGGGCCGCAAAGGCGTTGGTGTCTTCCCAGGATTGTTGAATCGCTTGCTCGATTTCTAACGGCTTGTAACTTTCTTCCATCCTTCTCATCTTTTCCGGTCAAATATATTAGAATACAGTACACTTGTTTAAATCTAAAGCCTCATTTTAAGGAGTTCATCGTATGAGTGACAATAAATTAATTAAAGCCTATAACAATTTGATGGAACACCTTTATGAGGTGATGGATGACGGTATACATTCTTTGGCTCATGCGCTCGAACAAGCCAAGGAAAAGACCAGCGAACTTGGCGGTTTGACGCAGGAAGAAATTAATAAAGTATCCGATTACGTCAAGCGCGATGTCGTGCATGCGGCGCATTCGCGTAATGAAAGTGAGGATGATGACGATTTGTCCGAATGGCTGAAATTCGATATCGATTTACTCGAAAATTTCGCGCTGGAGGAATTTATGAGTTTGGCCGATAAAACTAGCGTCGAATTAGCCAAATTCAGGGCGATTGCCGAAGTCAATACCTATCATAGCGGTGAAATTGCCAGTCCCGGCACGTTTGTTTGCGATCAATGCAATAAGGAAATTTCGTTTAAAACGATCAGCGAGATTCCAAAATGTCCGGCCTGCGGAGCCGATACTTTCGTTCGGTGTTGATATTATCCTGTCAAACCTTATAATGCCGACTTTAACTATTTGATTTTATGGAGCATAGCATGCGCAGGGTCATTTTCAACCAGAAAGGCGGAGTCGGCAAGTCTACTATTTCTTGCAATTTGGCAGCAATCAGTGCGGTCGAAGGCAAAAAAACGTTAGTCGTGGATTTGGATATGCAAGGCAATGCGACTCAGTATCTACTGGGCGGAAAAGTCGCTAATTCGGATCAAACCATTGCCAAGTTTTTCAAGGATTGTTTAGGTCTCGGTTTGTTCGGCAGTAATAATCCGGGGCTTGAGGACGTGATTCATGAAACGCCTTTTCCGAATCTTTTTGTGATTCCTTCTCATCCTGAACTTGAGCCTTTACAAGCCAGGCTGGAATCCCGATACAAGATTTTCAAATTGAAAGAAGCCCTGGAAAAGCTGGAAGGATTCGATGCGGTTTATATGGATACTCCGCCGATCTTGAATTTTTATAGTCAATCAGCATTGATTGCGGCGCATAAGTGCTTGATACCCTTCGACTGTGATGCATTTTCCCGCGAGGCTTTATATACGTTGATGCAAGCCTTGGCGGAAGTTAAGGTCGATCATAATCCAGGGTTGGAAATCGAAGGCATTGTCGTCAATCAATATCAAAAACAAGCCAATCTGCCAAGGCAATTGGTCGAGGATCTGATTACCGAGGGTCATCCTGTGCTTGACGCTAAAATTTCACCGTCGGTAAAAATTAGGGAATCGCACAGCGAATCGAAACCGTTGGTCTATTATGCGCCGTATCATAAACTGACCGATGAGTTTCGGGCGCTGCACATCGAAATTACCGGCAAAGTTTGATCTCAGTATTTCGCGATAAATAGCTACCGCGCTATCGTATTGGAAAGCCATTATCCTAAATGCTGCAGTTTAACCATGAATTGCATGAAGTCTTTTAGCAGCTTGTCCTAAAATATTGAATCACCTTTTAGAAGGGCAAAAATGGTTTGAATAGGTAGATAAGTTATTGAATTAAATTATTATTCTTCATGGTGAAATGCTTTTTCTAGGTTTAAAAAAGTCTATAAAAACGGTAGGGATTCGTGTGTGCCGCCGTAGGATGGGTAGCAGCGAAGCGGAAACCCATCGCTTTGTTTGAGCGCAGGTACACGGTTGTGATAACGCAGCCATTCGCCAACCCCACGATTTATTGCAATGATTCTCTTGACGTTCCATGATGGGTTTCGCTCCGCTCTACCCATCCTACATTAGCTGCCTATCATACTTTCGTCGCCTTCTATCGGAGAGGCGTAATCAAGATCAAGCGACGATTGCCGCATTCAGTATTCCCTTTTGGTAATATTGGATCACATCTACATTATAGGTGTCAGGGCGTTCAATCTTACGAATGCTATAAGCATGACCGCTAGCATCCAAATCCAACTTCGAGAGATCGATCAAGCGTTCTTGGCGCGGTTGTTTATGTTCATCCAATAACAAGATGATTTTCGGGCGGATCTTGGCTTTCGGGTTTACCTCGACGACAATCCCGACTTCTCCGGTGTTCAATTCGACAACACTTCCAGGCGGGTAAATACCCAGGCATTCGATGAATTTAATCGTCAGCGAGGAGTCGAGATGCGAACCGGAATTTTTGGTTAATATACTGATGGCTTCGAGATGCGCGCGGCCGTTTTGATAAATTCTATCGCTGGTGATCGCGTCGTACATATCGGCAATGGCGACGATGCGTGCATAAGGTGTTATTTGTTCTGCTTTTAATTGGCGCGGATAGCCGGTGCCGTCCAGCTTTTCATGATGGGTATGAGCAACGTCGATGGCGCCGCCATACATGCCTGGCGAGGCCATCAATAATTTCCAGCCCAGCGTCGTATGACCTTGCATGATTTTCAGTTCCTCGGAAGTAAATTTTCCGGGCTTATTTAAAATTTCCAGCGGTATTTTCATTTTGCCCATGTCATGCATCATTCCGCACAAACCGACATGGTGCAATTCGGCTATCGGTAGATTGATATGTCTGCCTAACGCGATTGAGTAAATGCAAACATTCATGCTGTGCTGAGCGGTATATTCGTCGCGTTTTTTCAATTGCGTCATCCACATTAACGCATCGGGAGCATTGATAATGCTTTCGACGCATTCGGCGACGGCTTTTTTAGCGAGCTCGACATTGATGGTCTTGCCGAGGCGAACTTCCTCCATGAAGCTTTTGACTAAATTGCTCGTTTTATGATGAACATATTCGGCATTCTTGATTTCTTTGGCGAATGTCGAGCGTTTTTCGGGCGGCGTGTGTTTTTCCAAAAAATCCTTGGAGTAAGCTGTGCTCTTGGCATAGATTTGCGGGGTTTTCGATTGTTTCGTGACATCGATATAGACATAGTCGCATTGTTGCTGGACGGCTTTGACGTCGTTTTCGTTTTTCAGCTCGAAGCCTTGAAACAAAAAATTCGTTTCCAGCCAGGGGCGGTCGAGTTTCGAGACATACATGCCGACGCGCAAGTCCTTGACGTCTATCTTAAATAGGTCGATTGACGAGGCGAATTCGTTACTGCTCCAGTCAGTCATAATAGCTTCCTCTTTTGTATTGATCCCGCCGAAGATTATGAGTGCGGCGGTTGTATTTTATTTGAGTCGACATGCTTGCTATTAATAGAACAATGAGTACCGAGATCGCCGTAGTGTCTCCGGTTTTGGCATAGGGCGTCAGCCCTCCCATCGGCTCTATTATGCCGCTGATCGCCGCCGTTTCGAAAGGTATTGCTTGTTTAACGATGCCGCCCATTGGTGAAACAATGGCTGTTACACCGGTATTAGTGGCCCTCAATAGATAACGGCCGGTTTCGAGTGCGCGCATTCTGGCGATTTGCAGATGCTGAAAAGGCTCTATCGATTGTCCGAACCAGGCGTCGTTGGTAACGTTCACTAAAAAAGCGGCATCCGGCAATTTCGTTCGCGCTTCGTTGCTAATGGCGTCTTCATAGCAGATCGAGGCCGCAAACGGATATCCTGCCGCGATTGGCAACGTTTGATCGTCTCCACCCGGTGTGAAGTGTCCAAGACGCATGTTTAAAAAATCGAGAATTTTTCCGGACCAAGGTTGCAAGGGCAAATATTCGCCGAAAGGCAGTAAATGGTTTTTATGATAAATTCTTCGCTGTTTACCGAGTACTAATATCGAGTTGTATTTAACGTGAGGTTGATCGCCTTTCATAGGGAGACTGACGATGATGTCGCTGTCGCGTTCGATGGCTTCGCGCTCCAGTGGCTCGATAAAACTTTCTTCGACTTCGGAATAATAAGCCGGAATCGATGTTTCTGGCCAAACGATGATGTCGGAATACCAATGTTTTTCCGTTAATTCGCGGTATTTCCGTAACGTTGTATCGCGGTTTTCCGGCGCCCATTTTTGTTCCTGCGGAATATTGCCTTGCAATAAGCTGACGCGAATGCTCTCTCCGATTGAATGGGTCCATGAGATGTTTTTGCATAGGGCGCCGCTCGCGAAAAGCACGGCAATCAGGATTAGATTCGTCACGATGTGCCGTTTACCGTGACGGCATTGCAGCGCGAGGCCAGCGCTTAGAGCCATCAAAAAACCGGTACCGTACACACCGATGATAGGAATATAGCCCGAAAAGGGGGTATCGAGTTGCGAGTAGGCGATTTGCAGCCACGGAAAGCCGTTAAGAAACCAATTGCCTCGGATATATTCCACTAAAATCCAGATGCAGGGCGGAATCAAGCTATTGATAGCGTGGTTTGAACGACGAGCGATCGCGCTGGTTAAGTATCCGGTCAGTGCCGGGAAGAGGGACCAGACCGATACAAATAACAGCGTGATCAATACGGAACTCAACAAATCGGCTCCGCCATAGACTCGAACGCTGACGAATACCCATGAAACGCCGAAGCCGAATAAGCCCAAGCCAAACAAAAATCCCCGCAAGGCGGCGCGGGCGGGAGTTAATACCTCCCAAGACGCAAATATAAAAGCCAAGGCGACGAAGCCCAGATAGGCATGATCGAAAGGAGCGAAAGCCAGCGCCATTGCAATACCGGCGGCCGGCGCGAATAAGTCGCCGTAAAACCCTTTGAAAAAAGCGTTTAAATTGTGATTGAAAGCAGTTTCCGGCATGTTCATTCTTTACAATATCATTCATGAAGGCCTGTCCATCGCCCCGGCAAATGAAAGTTCGAGGCGTGGCGGAGGATGCGGCATTTTCGTTGCTGAGGTTTTGCATATCGAAAAATTAGATAAAGAGTTCAAATTTACGAGCTTTCACTGTAACTATTGAATATAAAAAGCATTTTTCGTATGTCCATCCATCGGAGAAAATCCAAACGATGAATTTAAGTCGCCGTGTATTTTTACAAGCGCTTACGTTAGCACTGTTGTCCTCGAATTGTTCGAAACAAAGGCGTTTCGGCGATTTCGACATCGAAGGCCTATATTCGGCACAGCCCTTCGGCAATGTCAGATTGCTGCATTTTACCGATTGCCACGCGCAATTGCTTCCTGTTTATTATCGGGAGCCTTCGAATAATCTTGCCGCCGGCGAAAGGCATGGGCGCGCGGTTCCTTTAGGCGGGCAGGCATTACTCGATTATTACCGGCTAAAATTCGGCAGCCCCGAAGCCCATGCCTTCACGCATTTACACTTTATCGAATTGGCCGAAATCTACGGAAAAATGGGCGGTTTCGCGCACTTGGCGACATTGATCGAGCGGATTCGGGGAGAAAGCGGTCCGGGCAACACCTTATTGCTCGACGGCGGAGATAGTTGGCAAGGTTCGGCGACGGCATTGTGGACGCAAGGGCGGGATATGGTCGCGGCGTGCAATCTCTTGGGCGTCGACGTGATGACCGGGCACTGGGAATTCACCTATGGCAGCAAGCGTGTATTGGAAAATCTCAAACAGTTTAACGGCGAGTTCGCCGCGCAAAATATTGCGTTGACCGATGCGGCCCGATTCGACAGCGATGATGATAATTCGTGTGTGTTCGAACCCTATGTCATTAAAACCTTGCAACACGCTCGAGTTGCCGTCATCGGACAGGCGTTTCCATACACGCCGATAGCCAATCCCAGACGCTTCATTCCGGATTGGCAATTCGGCATTCAAGAATACAATTTGCAAGGTGTTATCGACCGGATCAAAACCGATAAAACCGCCGATGTCATCGTACTGCTGTCTCATAACGGCCTCGATGTCGATTTGAAATTGGCGTCGAGAGTCAGTGGGCTGGATATTATTTTAGGCGGTCATACGCATGATGCCTTGCCGCAACCGGTGTTAATCGACAATTCAGGCGGCAAGACTTGGGTGAGCAATGCAGGCAGCCATGGCAAGTTTTTGGCGGTGTTGGATTTGGATGTTGGCAAAGGACGACTGAAAGGCTTGAATTATCGTTTATTGCCGGTATTCTCGAATCTGCTGCCGCCCGATCCTAAGATGCAACAATTGATTGAAATCGTTAGAAATCCTTATATCGATCAATTGACTCGTCCGTTGGCGACGGCTGACCGGCTATTATATCGGCGCGACCGTTTTCACGGTACTTTCGATCAATTGATTCTCGACGCCTTGCTGGAAGTTAGTGGTGCCGATATCGCCATGTCGCCGGGATTCCGTTGGGGTAATACGCTACTGCCGGGGCAAACAATTACGCTGGAAGACGTGATGAATCATACGGCGATCACTTATCCCGAAACTTACATGCGCTTCCTATTAGGACGAGAAATCAAAGCGATTCTCGAAGATGTTGCGGACAATTTATTCAACCGCGACCCGTATTATCGTCAAGGCGGCGACATGGTGCGCGTCGGCGGCCTCCGTTTTAATTGCGATCCGAACGAGGAAATCGGCCGTCGTATTTCCGGCCTTAGAATGCCGAACGGAAAGCCGCTTGATTCTGATAAAACTTATAAAGTCGCCGGTTGGGCTGGTGTCGGCGAACCGTCTTCGGGAAAACCGGTTTGGGAGGTTGTTGTCGAGTATTTGGAGGATAAGGTGAAAGGTGAAAGGGGGAGGATTTTCTAGCTTCCCGATACCAGCTAAGGGATTTGAGTTACGGGGCGATTGCAATCGATGCGAGCCTGGAAAGCCATATAGTGCCTCAAATCTCTTACATCAAGATTCTAAAACACCCAAAATATCGTATTCGCGCAGCACGACGAGTTCGGCGCCGCCGACTTTGACATCGGTGCCGGAATATTTGCCGATCAAGACCTTGTTGCCGACCTTGACCGTCATTGCGTGTTTATCGCCATTAGCAAACAATTTACCGTTGCCTAGCGCAATGACTTCGGCGGTGATAGGTTTTTCCTTCGCATTATCGGGAATCACGATGCCTCCCGGCGTGGTTTTCTCGCTTTCCAAGCGCTTAACGACGACACGGTCATGTAAAGGACGAATACTCATAAGAATGTGTACCTCATGAATCAATTTATAAATGAAATGAATGTTGAATAAAGTTTCATATCGCTGTTGACTAGTGCAGCTATTATTTTGCTATGACGAACTAGAGGATAGAATAACTTCTGATTCATCAGATAACCTTCCTATTCCAAATCATCATTGTAAAAATGGTACTGTGCTAGCTTCGACGCGAATTTAGGGGTGATTTTTTTGAATTTCAAGGCCGTTTTTTTAAATTTTTAGGCTCTGTTTCTTGAAAATTTATAGAAGGCGGCCGTTAACCACAAAACCTGTGGATAACTTTGTGCATATCTTGATGTCTGAGACGATAAAGCCGCATGTTTATTACAACTTTGTTAAATTGGTTAATTTTTATACAAAATGCGGTCAAATTATGATATCAATGACTTACATGCGTAATTGAAGACGTATCTGTATTTAAAATCCGCCTTACCGGCCAAATTAAAGCCAAGATAGAACAATGTGCATAAAAGCCCATGCCTAAGCCTTCCGCCTAGGCCCATTGAAGACTAGAACACCTCAAAGAATAACGAATGCCACACTAGCTCGAGGTACTAAGCAAAAGCGAAGCAGAAGAATAGTATGAGGAAAACCGAATATGGCAGCTAAAGAAGTTCTTTTTTCAGATGATGCGTGTCACCATATGTTGGCTGATGCGGTCAAGCAAACGCTCGGACCGAAAGGCTGCAACGTCATTTTGATCTACGATGGGTATAATGGCAGTGATTGATAGGACTGTATAAAAATTAGGAGCGCCTAATGGCTAAAATCAACCGATTATCACAGTTAGATCTTAATCAACACTACAGTTATGCCGATTATATGACTTGGCAGCTTGACGACATGATCGAGCTAATCAAAGGCAAAATCATGCTGATGTCGCCCGCGCCGAATGTTAAACACCAAGGCATCTCGGTTAATTTTACGCGGTTATTGGCTAATCATTTTCGTCATAAACCTTGCAAGGTATTTGCCGCGCCTTTCGATGTCCGGCTGTATGACAGAAAAAAATCGGTATTAACTAGCCAAGACATTCACACGGTAGTGCAACCTGATTTATGTGTCATTTGCAATCCCGAGCTATTAGATTCGCAGGGCTGTAACGGCGCGCCTGACTGGATTATCGAAATATTATCGAAAGGTAATGCCAAACGAGAAATGAAATTAAAATACGAAATCTATCAAGAAAGCGGCGTAACAGAATATTGGCTTGTTTATCCGGAAGAGCAAGCTATTTATCAATTTGTCCTAAACGATGAAAGACAATACCGCCTTAAGCACATGTATGCCAATGACGATATTGCCGTCCCGCATCTGTTCCCTGATCTACAACTTGATGTGAATGAAATATTTGACCTGTAAGCCGAAAATACCCGAAGCGACAAGCCGTTAAATTACGTTAGAATAACCTAACTTCCGATTTCTTAACGGCAAACGCTATGGACAACGATTTTTTTCTTTTCGATACCGAACGACTGCATGCCGTCGCGGCCGATGACCGCGTAAAGCAAGGTCTGGCCTATTTTTCCGAGAACCGTGTGTTCGATCTCGATCTTCATGACGGCATTTTGTCGGCACAGGTCGAAGATGAGGAGGCCGATTTGCCGTATTCTGTGGAGTTGTCCGAAGGCGTGGATATGCAGCTTAAGGTCGATTGTCACTGCGGCGATCATCAGCTGGTTTGCAAGCATGCTGTCGCGGCCTTGTTCGCTTTCGCCGATCAGTTCGGAGGCGATGAAGAGACTCTACTCGGTAGCGCGGTCGAGGAAGCGATCGCCGAACGCGTCAAAAAAGGCCGCAACGAAGTCCGTGTTAAATTGATCAGCGGCAATCTCGGTTTCGGCATTTGGCAAGCGTCGTCGATCCAATCGGCGACGCATTGGCAGCAAACCTATCAGGTGCAGATTCGCTCGCTCGATCAACGTATGAATTATTGCACCTGTCCCGATTTGGCCAGCAACCGACTCGGCACTTGTAAACATATCGAAGCGGTCTTGCATTATGCGAGCAAACAGCCCGACTATAAGAAACTGAAACAGGCCGGTTGTCCGGTGTCTTTCGTCTACCTATCTTGGGAATCGGCCACGCATCCGGTGCTGCGCTTACATCACAGCCCGCACATCGAAACGGATCTCGCCGAATTGCTCGTGAATTATTTCAATGCCGACGGCAGTTTCAAAGGGCGCTTGCCGGAGGATTTTTTCAGATTGTCGGAACAAGTCTTCGGACGAGAGGATTTGCAATTGGGCGACGATGCGGTGCGTTATGCCCGGCAATGTGCCGAGGATGCCGTGCAAGCAGAGCGAGGACGACAGATTGCTCAGGAAATTCTACGTGCGAATGGCGTGTTGCCTGGCATCAAGGCGCGTTTGTTTCCTTATCAAACAGAAGGTGTGGCGTTTTTGGCGTCGCGGGGCAGGGCGCTGCTTGCCGACGACATGGGGCTGGGTAAAACCTTACAGGCAATTACCGCGGCATCCTGGATGGCCGACAATCTCGGTATTCGGCGCGTCCTGATCGTTTGCCCGGCGTCGTTGAAATCGCAATGGGCGAGGGAAATCGAAAAATTTACTTCGCATACCGCCCGCATCGTGCAAGGCCCGGCCGAAAGCCGTTCGGTGCACTACCGAGCCGATGCCTTGTTTTTCATCGTTAATTACGAATTAATCTTGCGCGATCTTAGCGTCATCACAGAAACGCTGAAGCCTGATCTGGTGATTCTCGACGAAGCACAGCGAATCAAGAACTGGCGTACCAAAATCGCTTCTTCCGTTAAATTGATTCCGTCGCGTTATGTGTTCGTGCTAAGCGGTACGCCGCTAGAAAATCGTCTCGAAGACCTGTACAGCTTGCTGCAAGTGATCGATGCTCGTGTGCTGGGACCTTTATGGCGCTGTTTGCTCGATTTTCATGTGACCGACGAACGCGGCAAGGTGATCGGTTACCGTAACTTATCCGAATTAAGGCGTCGAATCGCACCGGTCATGTTGCGGCGCAATCGCAGCCTGGTCAGCGATCAATTGCCGGATCGGACCGAAGTGCGCCTGGATATTCCGATGACGCCTCAGCAAATCGAATTGCACGGATCTGCGCTGTCCGCGGCAGGTTATATCGCACAAATCGCAAAACGCAGGCCGTTAACGCCGAGCGAACAAAACCGCTTCATGGCGGCATTACAACAGGCACGCATGGCCTGTAATGCGGCTGGTCTTGTCGACAAGGAAACCGAGGGTTCGCCGAAACTCGACGAAATGGTGGGCATCCTCGAAGAAATCTGCCTCGAAAGCAGCCGCAAGGTGGTTATCTTCTCGCAATGGGTGCTGATGACAGAAATGGTCGAAGCGAGGGTCCGCGCGATGGGACTCGGCTGCGTGCGATTGCACGGCGGCGTGCCTAGCGAAAAGCGCGGCGAATTGATGGAACGCTTCGAAAAAGACGATTCGGTGCAAGTGTTCATTTCGACCGATGCTGGTGGAACCGGCTTGAATCTGCAATCGGCGACCGTGTTGATCAATCTCGACATGCCGTGGAATCCTGCCATACTGGATCAACGCATCGCGCGTATTCATCGTTTGGGGCAGAAGGAGAATGTGCTGATTTTTTTATTGTTATCCGAGGATTCTTACGAACAGCAAGTCGCGAAATTGGTGCAAAACAAGCGCGATTTGTTTGACAATGTCATCGATCCGGAAGCCTCCGAAGATGTCGTCGGCGTTTCGAAAAAAATGCTGCAAACGTTGATTGAAGGCTTGGCTGAACCGGCACCCCCCAAACCGGCACCCCCCAAACCTGGCGAGCAAATGCCGCCGCCTCTAATTGAGTTAGAAGAACGCCTCGAAACCGAAGCTGTCGAAAAACCGGAAAAGACGGACATACGACCGGAGCCGTTAGCTAAGGAAGATGAGTCCGATAGTGCGGTTCGGCGATTGATCGTAAACATTCAAGACCAATTCGGGTCGCGTATCGAACGTATTTTAGGCGCCGGCGGCGGTTTGTTGGTCGTGTTGAACCGGGTCGACGATACTGACGAAGAGGCCGCACGCGACCTGTCCGAGCCCGATGTGCCCGTGGCGGTGATCGATCGACGGACCTTGACCGGCTTGCAGCGTCTCGGAGCTGCTTCGCCGGTCGCGCAAACCGAAGTATTGTTCGAGCCTAGCGAGAGCGAAGCCGAACCGGTCAACCCGTTGCATCAATCGGCCGAAGACAAATTGAAATCGGCTGAATTGCTGTGGTCGCAGCATGCGAATGCCGGCGTGATGGACTTATTGACGGCGGCTTTATTGGCGAAAGCCGCGGCGGTCAGCGGTAAGACTCAGTCGCCACCGGCTGAACAGGCAACCGTTTGGCTGTACGGCGAATTATTGCCTCAACAGCTCGTCACGCAAGAACAAGCTGCCGCGTTTGCCCGGGTATTTTCGTTAGGTCACGCGCCTTCGGTGCCGGATGCCTTGATCGAGCAGTGCTTGACCGATGTGCGTTGGTTGTTTTCGGTATTGGCTTGATTGATAATTCTAAGCAGAAGGTGAGCGTTATGAGACTAAACACTGCTGAAAGCCGCTTGAGCGAAGCGGATTATCTGGAAGGCGAACGAGACGGCCAACTCCGGCATGAATTGATCGACGGGGTTGCCTATGCAATGACCGGGGCGAGCGATAAGCACAATAAAATAGCCGTCAATTTGACCTTTCAATTGATGGCGGCATTGAGAAAAAAAGGCTCCGGTTGTTTTCCTTATTCGATGGATATGAAAGTCAAAGTCCAAAACGACTTTTATTATCCGGATGTGATGGTGGTCTGCGACCGGCAGGATCACGAAAGCGACTATTACAAAACCCATCCGGTCGTCATTGTCGAAGTGCTGTCGCCGGGGACGCGGCGCATCGACAAAACCTTGAAACGCCAAGCCTACCAATCATTGGAATCGCTGCAGGAATATGTGCTGGTCGAACAAGATAAGGCAGAAATCGAAGTGTTTACGCGGCAAAGCGGCTGGCAGGCGGCATATTATTATCTCGGCGATACGATTCATTTTGAATCGATCGATGCGAGTATTTCGGTCGAGGATATTTATTATCAGGTCGATAACGACGATGTTTTGGCATTCATTCAGCAAAAACAGCAATCTTGAATCCATCGAGCCGCTTATTTTTTATGCAGAAAGCACTTATCGATTGACAGGTGGACATTCTTTGCTAGCATGGATATACAGTTTGTATATCTCGGTAACGAGGGGGCTAGTATGGTTCAAACGACGGTGTTCAAGAATAACCGAAGCCAAGCGGTTCGGTTGCCCAAGGAAGTTGCATTGCCGGACGACATAAAATCGGTCGACGTGATTGCGGTCGGTAATAGACGCATTATTTCGCCGGCCGGCACGGCATGGGACGATTGGTTCGAAGGGCCGGGCGTCTCCGATGATTTTATGGGCGAAAGAGATCAGCCCGAAGCGCAACGAAGAGAGGCGTTCTGAGTTGCTGAAATACATGCTCGATACCGATACCTGCATTTTCACGATCAAAAGAAGACCGGTTCACGTCAAGCGCTTATTCAATGCGCACATCGGCCAACTCTGCATTTCTTCCGTAACATGGGGTGAACTGGTCTACGGCGCTGAAAATTCAGAGCAGGTTCAGCGTAATTTATTGGATATCGAAGGCTTTGCCGCGCGTCTTGAAGTTCTTCCTTTTGACGCGCATGCTGCAAGACAGTTCGGCCAGCTCAGGGCAGAGCTGTCAAACGCAGGTAGGACGATTGGTGCTTACGACATGATGATTGCAGGGCATGCGAGAAGTCTAGGCTTGATTGTCGTTTCCAATAATGTCAGAGAATTTAGTCGCGTGAGCGGGATTCGTTTGGAAAACTGGCTCGAAAATAACTAATGTATCCAAAAATCGAACATCACGGCGCAGTTGACGGCGTCACCGGCTCCTGTCATGAGTTGAAAATCGATGCCGACGATTCGGTGTTGATCGATTGTGGTTTATTTCAAGGCGCGGAAGTCTCGAACGACGGCGCGGCCTTCGACAAACTGCAGATCGAATTTTCGGTTCAGCCGGTCCGTGCGTTAATCGTCACGCATTGCCATATCGATCATGTCGGCCGCATACCTTATTTGCTGGCCGCCGGTTTTGACGGGCCGATTTATTGTTCGCAGCCGACGGCAGAATTGTTGCCGCTGGTGCTCGAAGATGCGGTGCAGGTCGGATTCACGCGCGATAAGGCGCTGGTCGAGCGTTTCATCGGCCTGATACGATCGAAGATAATCGCAGTGCCTTATGGTCGGTGGCAATCGGTACCGTTGAACGGGAAAACCAGAGGCAAATTGAAAATCAAGTTCAAACCGGCCGGCCACATACTCGGTTCCGCCTATATCGAATGCGATGTCGGTAACGGCCTACAACATACACGCATCGTATTTTCCGGCGATTTGGGCGGACCTTATACACCGCTGCTGCCGGCACCGAAATCACCTTATCGGGCCGACGTGCTGGTGCTCGAAAGCACCTACGGCGACCGTTTGCACGAAAACCGGCGGCAACGTAAAGACATGCTGAAGCAATTGATCAGCCATTGCTTGCAAAATCGCGGCGCGATTCTAATTCCTGCATTTAGTATCGGACGGACGCAAGAGCTGCTTTACGAACTCGAAGAGCTGATTCATCGTTATCGGGAAGAAACCGTTGCGAAAGGCTTGGCATGGGATGATCTCGAAATCATCGTCGACTCGCCGCTCGCGAATCGTTTTACCCACGTTTACCGCAAACTAAAACCCTATTGGGACGCCGAAGCCAAGCGGAAACTGCGCGCCGGGCGGCATCCGTTGGCGTTCGAGCAAATCACGACGATAGACTCGCATCAAGATCATCTGAACACGGTCGATTATTTAAAGAAAACCGCGCGGCCTTGCATCGTGATAGCCGCGAGCGGCATGTGCGCGGGCGGTCGCATCGTCAATTATTTAAAAGCGCTAATCGAAGACGAGCGCACCGACATTCTGCTGGCCGGCTATCAAGCCGAAGGCACGCCGGGCCGAGCCATTCAGACTTACGGACCGAAAAAAGGTTATGTCGAATTGGACGGGCGGCGCTATACGATCAATGCCGGCGTGTATCAATTGAACGGCTATTCCGCCCACGCCGACAAAGATTCGCTGCTTCGTTTCGTCAAAGGCATGCGAGTCAAACCATCAGAAATTCGGTTAATTCACGGCGACGTAAAGGCCAAGTCGGCATTGCGACAAGTGCTGCTGAAAGTTGTGCCCGATGCGAACGTGCTGATTCCCTAAATCAACAAATCGCAAATTTCAGAAATCCCAAGAGTAATCAAGTTCAACGGAACCTGGCGCAACTCGACTGGCGAAAATTATGAATACATTAAAAAAACTGCCATTAGGCATACAAACCTTTGCCGAAATACGGGAAAATCCGTATTGCTATGTTGATAAAACGCCCTTGATAGCGCAACTGATTGACGCAGGCAAAGCCTATTTCTTATCGCGCCCAAGGCGCTTTGGCAAAAGCCTGTTGGTCGATACCTTAAAAGAACTGTTCGAAGGTAACCAAGCCTTATTTAAAGGCTTGTTTATTGAAGACAAATGGGATTGGGGGCAAAGCTATCCCGTCATCAAGTTTGATTTTGCTGAGGGCGTATTACAAAGCCGTGCGCAGCTAGATGAACAACTTTATGAAATGCTACATACACAACAACGTCGTTTAAATCTTAAGCTCACTGCCCGTAGCATTAACGGGCAGTTCGCCGAATTAATTCGTTATACTTACGAAACAACCGGCCAAAAAGCCGTTATCCTGGTCGATGAATACGACAAACCGATTTTGGACAACATTGATCGCCCCGAACGCGCCGCTGAAATCCGCGAAGGCTTGAAAAACCTGTACTCCGTACTCAAAAGCCAAGACGCGCACATCCAATTTGTCTTTATGACCGGAGTGACCAAATTTTCTAAAGTCAGCTTATTTAGCGGTTTGAACCAACTGCAAGACATTACCCTTCATGAAAACTACGCTACGATTTGCGGTTATACCCAACAGGATTTAGAAACCACATTTGCCGGGCATTTAGCCGATGTCGATTGGGTGCAACTAAAAGACTGGTACAACGGCTACCAATTTTTAGGCGAGCCGGTTTACAATCCTTACGATATTTTATTATTCATCAGCGGCAACCAACGCTACCGCAACTACTGGTTCGAAACCGGCAACCCCAGCTTTTTAATCAAACTGTTCCAACAAAAAGCCTATTTCCTGCCCGACTTGGAACAGCTCGAAGTTTCGGAAGAAATCCTGGATTCTTTTGACGTCGAGCGCATTAATCCCGTTACCTTATTATTCCAATCCGGTTATCTCACCATCAAAAAAGCCTATACCGACATCATGGGCGAAATGGCCTTTGTCCTGGCCGTGCCCAACCATGAAGTGAAAATGGCGCTGAACAACCAACTGATTGAAGGCTACTGCCAAATCGACACCGAGAAAAAAGCATACCGCACGGAACTTTACAAACTTTTACGCCACGGCGCGATAGCTGAACTACAGCCTATGTTACAACGCCTATTTGCCGCCATTCCTTGGCTCAACTTCACCCACAACGACCTGCCCAACTCCGAAGGTTACTACGCTAGCGTCCTCTATGCCTTCTTCGCCAGCCTCAACGCCACGATTATTCCTGAAGATACCACGAATCGGGGGCAGGTTGATATGACAGTCATGTTGGGCGACTGTATTTATGTCATGGAAATCAAACTCGACAAAAGCACTGACTATCAACCGCAAAACCCTAATTCTGCGTTGCAGCAAATTCGGGACAAAGGATATGCGCAAAAATATCAAGATAAAGCAAAACAGATTTATGAGGTTGGGATGATTATTAATCAAAATCAACGGAATTTGACACAGTTGGACTGGCGATACGCGTAAAGAACGGAAAATTAAAGCGCCAATGCTATGTTCCGATACAGACATAACGCATTTATCGGGCTATACTTTACGGGTAATCGATTATTTCGGTTTTTAATCAAATGGTTATATTTATCGTAGATCAAAAATAGACACCGGGTGGCTCGTCAAAGAACGCCATGGATATATCCTTGGAGCTAATCAATCGTGAGGAGCAAAAATCGACCTAACACCTTAGCGCCGAAATTTGACTAGCAACGGGTATATCTATGGGGGCGTCAAACGCTTGCATATCGCTGCCCTAATGAGCCGGGCCGGATAGACTCGCTAAGCATAGTGCTTTGCCGGAACAATGTTTTCAGCAAATGCGGGCAATTAGCTGAACGATATTACAAGTCAGGACATGCTTTCAAAGCAAAAAAATAAAGAACAGAATCATGCTACAAGGAAAAAATATATTGATAACCGGTGGTACCGGGTCGTTTGGAAAGCAATGCGCGAAAGTTTTGTTGGAGCGTTACGACCCAAATAAACTGGTTATTTTTTCCAGGGATGAGCTCAAGCAATATGAAATGCGGCAAGTTTTTAATCAAAAATGCATGCGGTATTTTATTGGCGATATTAGGGATCAAAGTCGTTTGAAGAGAGCGCTGGAAGATATCGATATTGTCATTCATGCAGCAGCGCTCAAGCAGGTGCCGGCGGCGGAATATAATCCTTTTGAATGTATCAAGACCAATGTGTTGGGTGCGCAAAACCTGATCGAAGCCTGTTTAGATACCGGTGTGCAACGGGTGGTGGCGCTTTCGACCGACAAAGCCGCTGCGCCGATCAATCTCTATGGTGCTACCAAGTTATGTTCCGATAAACTGTTTGTGGCCGCCAATAATATTAAAGGTTCTAGGGATGTACGCTTTAGCGTGGTGCGTTATGGCAATGTCATGGGTAGCCGAGGCTCGGTGGTCCCGTTTTTTTTGCAACAACGTAAAACCGGTATTTTGCCGATTACCGACCCGGAGATGACGCGTTTTAATATCAGCCTTCAAGAGGGTGTGGATATGGTGCTTTGGGCGATCGAGAACGCCTGGGGCGGTGAAGTGCTGGTGCCGAAGATTCCTTCCTATCGAATTACCGATTTGGCGATGGCCATTGGTCCGGAATGCGAGCACCGGATAGTCGGAATTCGTGCCGGCGAAAAAATCCATGAGGAAATGATCACCGTCAGCGATAGTTTCAATACGGTCGATTTAGGTTGTTATTATGCGATTTTGCCGGCGGGAGCCGCATACAACATGAAAAATTACTGTGCTCGCACCGGCTCACAAAAAGTTTCACCCGGATTTCGATATGATAGCGGTAGCAATGACCGCTTTTTATCGATCGATGAATTACGCTTATTGGTCGACAATTGTAAGGATTATGAATAAGGTTATGTGGAATGATACCCTATAGCCGGCAAAGCATCTCCGAGGACGACATTCAAGCGGTGGTAGAGGTGCTAAAGTCCGATTTTTTGACACAAGGACCTGTTGTTCCTCAGTTTGAGCAATCCGTGGCCGATTATTGCCGAGTCGGTCATGCTGTAGCGGTCAACAGTGCTACGTCAGCCTTGCATCTCGCCTGTCTGGCGCTGGATGTCAAGCCGGGCGATATTGTTTGGACGAGCCCGATTACTTTTGTAGCCAGTGCCAATTGCGCGCTGTATTGTGGCGCCAGTGTCGATTTTGTCGACATCGACCCCGATACCTATAATCTGAGCGTCGAATGCTTGACGAAAAAATTAGCCGAGGCCGAGTGCCAAGGTCGCTTGCCCAAGGTTGTGATTCCAGTGCATTTCGGCGGGTTGTCTTGCGGTATGGTAGCGATCCGCGAATTAAGTCGGCGCTACGGTTTCAAAATTATCGAAGATGCCTCGCACGCGATTGGTGGACAATATTGTGATGAGCCGATCGGATGTTGCCGTTATTCCGAAATCACCGTATTCAGTTTTCATCCTGTGAAAATTATTACAACCGGTGAAGGCGGCATTGCCGTCACGAACGATATCGACCTCGCCCGAAGAATGGCTTTGCTGCGTAGTCACGGTATTACCCGCGATGCAAATCAAATGACGCACGAACCGGATGGTCCCTGGTATTATCAGCAAATCGAGTTGGGTTTCAATTACCGGATGACCGACTTGCAAGCCGCGTTGGGGTTAAGCCAGCTTAATCGGTTGGATGCGTTTGTCGAGCGTCGGCATCGGTTAGCCGACCTTTATCGGCAAAGGTTGATAGATTTGCCGGTAAACTGGCAATTGCAACCGGATGACTGTCGTTCTTCTCTGCATTTATTCGTTATTAGGTTGCAAAATTCGGGAGTAGGCAAACCCCATTTGGAAGTATTTCGTCTGTTGCGTAGTGCAGACATAGGCGTCAACCTGCACTACATACCTGTTCATTTACAACCTTTTTATCAAAACAAAGGTTTTAAGCCAGGCGACTATCCGGAAGCCGAAAAGTATTACGCCGAAGCAATCTCATTACCTCTTTATCCCGATTTAACTGAATCGCAGCTTTGCGAGGTAGCTAAGGTTTTGGGGGCAAGTTTAAATTGAGTTCGGCTGCACGAATGACTGCAAGCAAATTTAAGCTGCCAGTTATTATGAGACTCTACCCTTATGAAACTCTATCCTGATGAAATAAAGGCGTTCAAACAGATTATTCAAAATCTGGATGGTGTTGTGTATTTATATGGCAATTGTCTTGAAGACGATAAGAAGGCTAGAGGTATCGATGTATTACTATGAAAGTGCGCGAACAGTTGCTTGATTGACAAGTGTCGTCGGCAGGGTCGAAAGTAGCTTAAATGGAGGTCGAGTGAAAGTAGCTGTAATACCCGCACGGGGCGGAAGTAAACGTATCCCGCGTAAAAACATCAAGGATTTTTGTGGCAAGCCGATAATTGCTTGGTCGATTGAGGCTGCAAAGACATCCAAGTTGTTTGAGCACATTATTGTATCGACTGACGATGTTGAAATTGCCGAGGTAGCGCAGAACTGGGGTGCTGAAGTCCCATTCATGCGGCCTGCGGAATTGTCCAACGATTTTGTCGGTACCGGTGCGGTTACCAAACACGCAATTGAATGGGTTGTCGAACACTATGGGGAAATAGACTATGTATGTACCATCTATGCGACGGCTCCATTTATTAAACCGAACGATTTAGTTGCCGGCTTTGAGCGGATGGTGAAATTCAATAAATCGATCGCGTTTACCGTGACCAGTTTTCCTTTTCCGATACAGCGAGCCATTCGCATTGACGAGTCCGGAAACGTATCAATGTTTCAGCCTGAACATTTGATGACGAGGTCTCAAGATTTAGAGCCGGCGTATCATGATGCCGGACAATTCTATTGGGCCAATTTTGATGCAGCTCTGCATGAAATACCGGCGTTTTCCGATGCTTCTGTAGCATTGATTTTACCTAGATACCAAGTGCAGGACATCGACACTCCCGAAGATTGGGAGCGGGCCGAATTGATGTTTTCCGCATGGCGGCAATCCTTATAATGCCTCGTAGCAAGACTGTGCCAAGAACCTAGAACTACTGACTAAGTTATGCAAGAACCCTCACAAATTAAAAAATGGCAAGAACATGAAGGTGTTGTTGTTGCTTCGGCTAACGGTTTTGATGTTATCGACTGTGGTTCATGCGGTTTTAAACACATTGTCGCTCTGCCCGGTATCGAGGAATTAGAGCAAATTTACCGTCATGATTACTATAGTCGCGAAAAGCCGTTGTATATTGAACGCTATCGCGAGGATATCGATTGGTGGAATACCGTTTATGTGCAGCGTTATGAGAGACTCGAACGCTATCTGCCGGAAGGTCGTCGCCGGTTGCTTGATATCGGCTCGGGCCCCGGCTTTTTTTTGCTCAAGGGCAAGCAAAGAGGCTGGCAGGTTAAAGGTATCGAACCTTCGTCACAAGCCGTGGAGTTCAGTCGTGGCTTGCAGCTGGATATCGAGTGCGGTTTGTTTTCCACGCAAACGGCGCCCGAACTAGGATATTTTGATGCTATTAATATGAGTCTGGTGCTGGAGCATATTCTCGATCCCGCCGCATTTTTGGCATTGATACACGCTAGTTTGAACGATAACGGTTTAATCTGCATTGTGGTGCCGAATGATTTCAACCCATTTCAGTGCGTGTTGCGTGATCATCTAGGGTTTGATCC
Source organism: Methylotuvimicrobium sp. KM1 (assembly GCF_044788715.1). NCBI lineage: Bacteria > Pseudomonadati > Pseudomonadota > Gammaproteobacteria > Methylococcales > Methylococcaceae > Methylotuvimicrobium > Methylotuvimicrobium sp. KM1. The sequence goes on from NZ_CP173170.1 coordinate 806,098, forward strand.
TTGGTGGGTTGCTCCACCCCATCATATTAACTATTTTGACTTCATTTCTCTTGCCGGTTTGGTAGAACGTTGCGGTTTTCAGGTTTTGCACAAAGAATCAACCTTTCCTATCGATATGTTTTTATTGATGGGAGATCAATATGTAGGCAGCGATGAAATTGGACGGGCCTGTCATAAAAAGCGAATGAACTTCGAGTTGGCATTGACCCGTGGTGGCCGCAGCGATGTACTGGAACATCTGCAGGCGGATTTCGCTCGTCAGGGAATTGGGCGGGAAGTAGTGCTGTACGCAAAGAAAATTTAATTCGGTTTGGAGTTCATGGTACGAAGAATGATGAAAATAAGGCATACCGGAGGGTGCGATGCGTAAATCGTTGCGGGATCAAGAGCTATACCAACCATTGTTTTCGCCATGGCTCGATCAATCAAGCAAGTTCGCTAATTTAATGGCAGATATAAAACCATATACCGTGGTTTCGCCTGACCGGGTCTGGATGCTATATAGCTTAGCTCGTCAGGCTTGCTATTTGGCGGGCGATTTTTGGGAATGCGGGGTATATAAAGGAGGAACCGCGATGATGTTCGCTCAAGTGCTTTCGACTTTCAGGGATCGTCGATTATGCTTGTTTGATACCTTTACAGGCATGCCCGATACCGATCCAGGGCATGATTATCATCGCAAAGGCGATTTTGCCGATACCAGTCTAAGCGAGGTAAAAGCACGAGTGGGTGACGCGCCCAATATCGTATATTATGCCGGTTTTATCCCTGAGTCGTTTCAAGGATTGGAGCAGACGCGAATTGCTTTCGCCCATGTCGATGTCGATATTTACCGATCGGTGAATGATTGCTGCGAGTTTATCTATCCTCGATTGGTTAGCGGCGGTTTTATGGTGTTTGATGACTATGGTTTTCCCAGTTGTCCAGGAGCGCGCGCTGCGGTTGACAAATTTTTCATAGATAAACCGGAATGTCCATTGGTGCTGCCTACCGGGCAGGCCCTGATTGTAAAACTCCCGTGACGCATTCATTGAATACAGCAAAACTATGGCCACTATTTTTGATGACGATTTTTTGTTACAGGGCGAGACGGCTCAGGCATTATATAAAGCGACTCAAACCTTACCTATCGTCGACTACCATAGCCATCTGCCCGTCGAGACGATAGCGATTAATCAACCCTTCGCCAATCTTTGTGATATTTGGATACGCGGAGATCATTACAAGTGGCGGGCAATGCGACTCAACGGTGTGCCGGAGCGTTACTGCAGTGGTCAAGCCAGCGATTGGGAGAAGTTTTGGGCTTGGGCCGCAACTTATCCATTGACGCTACGTAATCCGCTTTATCACTGGTCGGCCTTAGAGCTTAAGCAATATTTCGGCATCGAAACGCTATTGATGCAGGACACTGCCGTTTCGATATGGGAACATGCCAACGCTTTATTGGCGGGCAGCGATTTTAGGCCAAGGGCGTTGTTGCAAAAGATGAATGTGGAAGTGTTATGCACTACCGATGATCCGGCCGATACACTGGAGCATCATGCTCGTTTGCGGGCAGAGGGTTTCGAAGTAGCGGTGTTGCCGACTTTTAGGCCTGATGCGGCGCTGGCGATAGCCGACCGATCCCAATTTGGTGCTTGGTTGAATAAGCTATCTTCGATTACCGGAATCGATATAGGTAATTTCGATGCTTTGATCGACGCATTACGTATGCGTCATGATGCGTTTGCCGATGCCGGTTGTTGCATGTCGGATCATGGTCTTGAGCGATGCTATGTCGAGTTGTGCAGTGTTGCCGATATGCGGCGTATCTTCAACAGCTTCTTGTGTAATGCCTCTATCGATCACTTGGATATCGAACGCTGGCGTTCTTTTTTGATGAAGGAGTTCGCTCGTTGGAATCATGAAAAAGGTTGGACCATGCTTTTACATTTGGGGGCCACTAGAAACAATAATCGGCATGTTTTTGAAAGTGTTGGCCCCGATGCCGGTTGCGACTCGATCGGTGATTTCGACCAAGCCTATCGCTTAAATAAGTTTTTGAGTGACCTTGATGCTGAAAAACGCCTGCCTAAGACAGTGCTCTTCAATTCTAATCCGCGCGATAACATGCTGTTTGCTTCCGTCACCGGTAATTTTTTCGAAGACGGCGTTGCCGGAAAAGTGCAATTCGGCCCGGCGTGGTGGTTTCTGGATACCGCCCAGGGGATTTGCGATCAATTGAATGCGTTGTCGCAAGTCGGTCTGTTTGCTCGATTCATCGGTATGGTTACCGATTCCCGCAGTTTTTTGTCATTTAGCCGTCACGATTATTTTCGCCGAGTAGTCTGTAATATGTTGGGTGAAGACGTCAGGTACCGGCTGATACCGGATGATATCGAACAATTACAAACTCTATTGCAGGGCGTGTTTTATAAAAATGCCCGCAAATATTTTGGAGTTAAGTCGTGAGCGAGATGTTGAAAGATCATAAGCTAGTGATCATTGGCGGTAACAGCGCGATTGGCGAATGTTTTTTGGATGCTGCTATGGCTCAAGGTGCGGCATGCGCAGTAATCGGGCGAAGCGATCCGGGCAAAGACCTGCCTTTTTTTGTCGCCGATATCACTTCTTTGGATGAGCTAAGCGTTGCTGCCAATAAGGCGATTGGCTCGCTCGACGGGATCGATACTTTAGTTAATTTCGCTGGTACCCATCATGCACCGATGGATTTTTGCAAGGACGATCCGCAAAAACTGTTGAGTGAATACCACCGGGTTATGGATGTGAATCTGACCGGGGCCTTCTTGGCGACTATGATTTTTAGCAAGCATATGATTGGTCGCCGTCATGGGCACATTTTGCATCTATGTTCAAATGCTTCACGGTTGTCGCTTTACGGTTCCTATGCTTACAACATTTCCAAACATGGGTTGGAAGGGCTAATAAAAACGGCTGCTGCCCAGTTAGCTCCATTCGGGGTTCGTGTTAATGGCGTTGCTCCGGGAACCATCGAAACAGCATTGAATCGTAGCCTACTACGATCGGGAGAGAATGGTGGATACAGCCTTAGGGCGTCGGCGATTCTGGCCCATACTCCAACCAAGAAGTTCGCGACCTTGGATGGGATTGCGGAAACGCTACTCGCTACTTGTATTCCTCAGCGCCATTTGACCGGAAACGTGATCTTCTGTGACGATGGTTACAACATCGAAGGCCATTCCTGGCCAGCCGGCAATGCAGCGTTGTATAGTGGTGAAGAAGCTTTGCAAACGCTGTTTACTCACCTCAATCAAGATTATCCTCATGAACATTGATTCCGAATATTGCATGATCTGTGGCAGTGTCGAATTCGGGCCTGTTTGCGAAAAGTCCGGTTTTCGGTATGTCGGGTGTGCCCGTTGCCGATCGGTTAGGCAGTATCCTTATCCTTCGGATCAAGAGATTGCCGGCTACTATGCTGATTACCAAACTAAGAAATCTGGCGAGTCGGTATATCTGACCGATGCGGGATATGCCTGTTTCAAGCGTGACAAGACATTCACTTTTGCCGATTTAGGCTTAGGAAATGATGCCTTTGCTGGGAAGACGGTATTGGATGTCGGTTGCGGTACAGGACAGTTTCTGCAAATGATGGGGGATTTTCGTGCTGCTTCGGTGCTAGGTATGGATATTTCTCAAGAATGTATTGATCAGGCGCGGGCACGGGAATTGAATTGTGTGTGTGGCGATTTTCTTAGCCTTGGCGGACGCTACGACGTTATTAGTATGTGGCATTTGATCGAACATCTTCGAGACCCTCGCCAATATATCTCGCATGCTTACCGTTTGCTGAACCCCGGTGGTTGGTTGTTGATCGAAACCCCTGTGGTCGGCGTTATCTCTGAAAGTTTTGGTGCGGATTGGCGGTTTTTTATGCCGGTCGAGCATATCAATTTATTTTCTCAAGACGCCTTGTTTTGTCTGTGTGCTAAGGTCGGCTTAGATCTTCGCTCATGGGTAAGATTCGGTAGCGGTAATACTTCCGGTAGTATGCCGGCTTCCAACAAGCGAGCTATGGATATCATTGCTAAGAAACATGGCTTTGGCGATACCCTAGCAGCGCTCTTCATAAAATAATCATATGGACAGTTTTGTGACTAAAGAACCTCAAGATAGCTCAATCATTGTGGTTAGTGCCGGGATTATGCAAATTCCGGCTATCAAGATCGCCAAAGAGATGGGGTTGACGGTGATTGCCACCGACCGTAATCCACATGCCGTTGGTTTCGAATACTGTGATCATGGCATCGTGATCGATTCGAAAGATGTGGATGGTCATGTTCGTTTTGCCCTCGACAATCGGGAAAAATTCAATATCCGGGCGGCATTCGCCGGTTCGGATTGTGCTGTCACCGTTGCCGCGATCACTAATGCGTTGGGATTACCGGGAATACCTCTAGCAGTCGCACAACGTTCGAATAACAAAGTGTTGATGAAAGAACGCTGGCTTCGCGATAAGATTCCGACCCCATTCGGTGCCGAAGTCATGACTCTCGACGAGGCCAAGACGGTGCTTAACCACGTTGGGTTTCCAGCCATCGTTAAGGCGGTGGATAATGCTGCTTCGCGCGGCTCTATGCGGATAGATACCGAAAAGCAGTTGTTGCAAGCACTGGAAAACGCTAAGCAGGCGTCCACTACAGGTACCGCAATTATTGAAGAATATGTTGTCGGTGATGAACAGAGCGTCGAAACCATCGTTTGGAAAGGGCGACATTATCATGTCAGTATTGCCGATCGTATGTTCGGTTACCACCCCTATCATATCGAAACAGCGCATATTGACCCGTCTGTTTTGCCATCGGAGCAGCAGCAACGCATTTTTGAAGTGGTCGATGCCGCCGCCGATTCGCTGGGTATCGATTTCGGGCCGGCCAAAGCCGATATGATTTGGACCCGAAAGGGGCCGATGATTTTGGAAATGCCGGCACGGCTCAGCGGGGGATTTCATTCGCAGTACACAACGCCGCTAAGTTCAGGAAAAAACCCTATTCGAGCGGTGATGGAAATTGCATTAGGACGCGACCTTAATGAGGCGTTTATCCGAGGTACCCGCAACTTGACATCGATTTGTGCCGGTATTTTTCCGCCGAAAGGTCGCATTAATGCCATATTGGGTATCGAAGAAGCGAGAAAAATAAAAGGGGTTGAAGAAATCATTATTACCAAGTCGCCCGGAGATTATATCGAGGATTATGTCGATAACGCCCAGCGCTGTTGTTGGGTTATAGCGGTCGGATCTTCGAAGCAGCATGCTTTCGATATTTTCAATGCTGCGAAAAGTCTTATCCGTTTCGAGGTGACGTGATGACGGTACGATTTATCGCAGAGGTTTCCAGCAACCATTCTCAAGACTTGACGCGTTGTTTCGATTTTATCGATACGGCCGCCGCGGTGGGTTGTACGGCTATTAAGTTCCAGTTGTTTCGTGTCGATTGGTTGTTTGCGGAAGGGGCCTTGCCTAAAAGCGAGGTGACGAAACGCAAGAATTGGGAGCTACCGCTAGACTTTTTACCTGAGCTGGCTATGCGTTGTCAGGAGGTAAATATCGAGTTTTCCTGTACACCGTTTTATCTGGCCGCGGTTGCCGAGCTCGAACCTTATGTAGCGTTTTACAAAGTCGCATCGTATGAATTGCTGTGGGACGATTTATTGATGGCATGCGCCCTTACCGGCAAACCGGTAGTGCTGTCCACCGGCATGGCTACTATGGCGGAGATTCAACATGCAGTCGATGTGTTGAAAAATAACGGATGCGCTGCACCGGTTTTATTGCATTGCACTTCCTCTTACCCGACGCCTTACGCTGAGGCCAATCTCGCTGCGATCGAAACCTTAAGACGAGAGACGAGTTGCGAGGTCGGTTGGTCGGATCATACCGTTGAACCGGCAGTCATCCATAGGGCCGTTCACAAATGGGGTGCTAAGGTGGTCGAATTTCATCTCGATCTGGACGGCGAGGGTGAGGAATTTGCGGCCGGGCATTGCTGGCTACCCGATCAGATCGCTGCCGTAATAAAGGATGTGAATAAAGGTATCGAAGCGGACGGTGATGGCGTTAAGGAACCTGTTCCGTCGGAATTGCCCGATCGTATGTGGCGGGCAGACCCTGTCGATGGCTTGCGGCCATTGAAAGTAACTCGAGACCGATTGAAATAAAGTCAGCCTACCAATGAATGTTCTCATTGTATGCCATGCAGGAAGTAGGGTCGGGCTTGGGCATTTAACCCGGTCGCTAGCCGTTGCGCGTATCGTGCGGCAGGCGTTTGACGTCAGCATTCGCTTTTTGATTCAAGGCGATCCGATCGCACATCCTGAATTGCAGCAATTTGAGCACAGTTTTTTGTCGATTGGCGAGGATTTGACGAAAATGATCGAGAGGCAACTTGATACGTCGGTTCCGCAATTGATTATTTTCGATCTATTTCCAGAGTGGCTACCGACCGATTTAGCGAAACTCTTGAAAAATTTGCGAGCCAAGGCTTGCAAAATCATTGCCGTGGACGGTTTACTCAGTTATCGGGATCATTTGGATCTGATTGTCATGCCGTCTTTCCGTTGCCCACCAGAGGTTGTGAAGAGCCAAGGGACGCCGGTGATATATGGTTGGGATTGTTTTTTGCTGAATGCTAAGGCTTATCCTAGGCTTTGGTGTCGTGGCAGTCATGTGTTGGTTCTGAGCGGCGGTGCGGATGTTACGGGCTTGGGGCAGAGGCTTCCAAGGCTTTTGCTTAATACTTTACCGGATAATACACAAGTCAATTGGGTGACCGGTCCCTATGCTAAGCAACCCGACTTTCCCAAATCATCAACAGTAATGTTTAACAATCATCAGGCGCCCTCCAGTCTTGATGAACTGATGCTTGATGCGCACTATGCCGTTACGGTGTATGGCGTCAGTTTTTTTGAACTGCTCTATTACGGTATACCCACAGTGGTGTTTTCGCCCTATGGCAATAAGGATGATGACGAGCTAGGTCTGATCGCGAAGGAAAATATTGCTTTGGTGGCCCGTGATGAACTTGAGGCACTGGAAAAACTGCGGAACTTGATGGCGGATGATCAAATAGCCTCCGCGTTGTCTATCGCTGCTCAAAATAAAATGGCTGTGGCTAATGGCGGGCGGCTTGTGCAAGCGTTGAACGAGTTATTGGTTTAATGTCGCACGCATATCTTATTTTTCATTTGAATTTGGCTTTCTCGTCGATTCCAACGGAGGCTCGTCCAGAGGTCATTCGCAAGTGTTATTGGCCTTTGCTGGAATTGATCCGTAAAACCAAGGTTCCGGTCGGAATCGAGTTAACCGGGTGGACGCTTAATCAGATAGTTGAGATCGACCCTGAGTGGATTGATTGTTTTCGGAGTATGTTGCGAAACGGGCAATGCGAGTTAATCGGTAGCGGATGGTCGCAAATCATCGGGCCCTTGGTGCCTTACCTGATTAATGTCCGAAATCAAGCATTGGGTCTGGAGGCTTATCGGCAGTTATTGGATGTCGAACCGAACATTGCGTTAGTCAACGAAATGGCCTATTCGACGGGTTTGGTCGACGTTTATGCCGAAGCGGGTTACCGAGGCATTATCATGGATAGGGATAATGTCAGGCTCGCATTGGGGTTGGAACACCGCCCGCTATCTATGATGCCGACGCATGCGCAAGGGTGCGGTGAAGTTTCTTTGCCTGTTTTATGGTCCGATTCGATTTTATTTCAGCGTTTGCAGCGGGTGGTGCATGGGGATATTCCTGTAACGGAGTATACATCTTATATCAAGCGTCGTATCGAGCAGGGCGAAAAGATGTTGCCTATCTATTGTAACGATGCGGAGATTTTTGATTATCGTCCCGGCCGTTTTGCCGCCGAGTCCAGGTTGCACTCGGAAGGGGAGTGGTTAAGGTTCGAAAGAGTTTTGAAACAATTACAAAGCGAGTGCGAACTTAACTGGTTGAGTCCGAGCGAGGCGTTGTCAAAGCAATTTGGCGATGCGGAAAAAAAAACATCCAGGCTCACTTCGATAATCCAGCCCATCCCGGTCAAGAAACAGGCTAAATATAATATTAATCGTTGGGCGGTGTCGGGAAGAGATGATTTGTGGCTAAATACAGCTTGCCATCAATTATTTCAAGCGATGCAGAAAAGCGGCGAGGATTCTTCCGAATGTTGGCGGGAAGTTTGTGAGTTATGGGCTAGCGATCTTCGTACTCACATCACCGACTTGCGCTGGCAAGAAACGCTTGAGCAAATTGCCGGATTGAAATTGAAATGGGCGCTTGCCGATTCTGTGCCTCGAGAGCATCGAAAGCCTCAAAAGATATCGGAATCCGTGCTTATCGAGAGTGATGAGGAAGGGATTTTTCTTACAATAAACACGCCGGCATTGAAATTAGTGCTGAATAAGCGGCGTGGTATGACAATCCATACTTTGGCGTTCAAATCACAGGGCTTCGCTGCACTTATCGGGACATTATCTCAAGGATATTTTCAGACTATTGAATTAGGTGCGGATTTTTATTCCGGCGGGGTTTTGATCGAAATTCCAAGTCAGCATGCCCGGCTGACTGATTTAGAATGGGTAAGCCCTCAGGTTCAGCAGTTTGGTAGCGAATTGTCTATTTCTGCGGTAATCGCTTTTGATCAGGGTAAGTTGCGAAAAACTATTTTGGTGGATACCGTTGCCGAGAAAGTACGGTTACGTTATGAATTCGACGATTGGGAGAGACCATTAGGATCGGTGCGTGTGGGCAAGGTGACTTTGTTGCCTGAAGCATTTACGGGGGATTTGACGATTGAAAGTGTTAATGGGGGGGCTGGAAAGGAGTTGTTTTGTTTGAATCGAAATGTCGATTACGGTAAGGCGGCATCGGTGCTGGTGTCTAGTTCGTCGGCCTTAGCTTGTAGCGATGGCAGAGTCAGTATTCATGACGATATGGGCAATGGGGTCGAGTTGGAATGGCATCCTGCTGTTTCTGCGGCAATCGTAATGTTGCAGCATGTTCACACTCATGGTGCTCATTTGACACGATTATGGTTTTCATTGGCAGAACTGGACGATACTTCTCGCCGAGGCGGACGTTTATTACCCTTTGAGTTTGAAATAAAGCCATTAAAAAAATATTAAAGTAATTTTGTTGATTGACGATAACTCTAGTGAGTTTAGAAACTTCTTTTCAACAATCAAAATAGCATTGTTTCGGATTGAATTTACATCTGAAGCGAGGTGGAGGGTAACATCATGTCAATGGTCATTAATACAAACATCGGTTCGCTGAATAGTCAACGGATGCTGAACAGTACCAATAATTCGCTAAGAACCTCTATGGAGCGGTTGTCGTCGGGTTTGCGCGTAAACTCCGCAAAAGATGATGCGGCCGGATTAGCGATCGGCAATAAAATGACTTCGCAAGTCCGAGGGATGACAGTGGCTATTAGAAACGCCAATGATGGCATTTCGATGGCGCAGACGGCTGAGGCCGCGATGGGCTCGATTACGGAAACCTTGCAGCGGATGCGTGATTTGGCGGTGCAATCGTCCAACACGGGTGCAGTAAATGCTGCCGACCAAGCTAAGTTACAAACAGAGTTTGAGCAACTACAAAGTGAGATCGGTCGAATTATTACCAATACCGAATTTAATGGTAAGAAAATTTTAAATGGCGGGCTGTCCGGGCAGGTCTTTCAAGTCGGTGCCAACACGACTTCAGATAACCGGATTTCGCTTACTGTCAATAATCTATCGGCAGCAGCCTCAACAGGGTTGGGCTCTATACTAATGACATCTGTAGTAATCGGCGGCTCTGCCGGGACGAGTGCAGGCGCCACGGCAATAACGGCCAGTAATGTCGGAGCGGTCATCGATGGTTTGGATAGGGCGTTGAGTAGAATCGATACGTTTCGTTCTACTTTGGGCGCGATGCAAAACCGCTTTACCACGACGATTAGCAACCTGCAGTCTTCGATTGAAAATCAAAGCGCTGCGAGGTCGCGGATCATGGATGCCGATTTTGCCGCCGAAACCGCTGCTTTAAGTCGAAACCAAATTCTGCAGCAAGCCGGAGTCGCGATGCTTTCGCAAGCAAACCAAGCGCCTCAAACAGTGCTCAGTTTGTTGAGATAAAGTGGTAAGATGTCGGATGCCCTTCATCGGGCATCCGAAACAAGGGTGAGTTAGAGGTGGGTTATGAATAATGATATTTCAAATGTCACCAGGCTAGGTTTTACATCTTCACCACAAAGCGACGGCAATGCCGCCAAATTTCAGGCTGTTAAAAACAAGCATACAGAGCAAGTAGTCCCGCCAGATAATGTTCAACGAGTTACTAAGGATTCATTGGGCCGAGAGAAAGAAGCTGACGGTAAACAAACTGATAATTTGATTTCGTTGGAGGATGTCAAGCAGTTGGCGGAGCAAGGGAATAAAGTATTGGCAGAAGCTCAGCGTAATCTGCAATTTAAAGTGGATGAGACTACCAATCAAGTGGTGGTTAGCGTGGTCGACCAAAAAAGTGGCGAGGTTTTACGGCAAATACCCAGTGATGAGGTTTTGGCGCTAGCGAAGCGTTTGAAGGAACTGGATGGCGAGCAAGTGCAGGGCGTGTTTTTGAAGGAGCGGGCGTAGTTTTTATTCAAATTAGGAGTGTGTTATGGCAATCACATCTGCATTAGGTTTAGGTAGCGGAATGGATATCAATGGCTTGGTAAGCCAGTTGGTTAGAGCCGAAGGGCAGCCTGCTTTTAATGCTATCAACCGCCAAGAGTCGTCTGTTAAGTCTCGGCTAAGCGCCTTGGGAACTCTTAAAGGTGCTTTGTCGAGCTTTCAAACAGCGGCGAATAAACTCAAGACAGATGGCTTGTTTAGTAAGCATCAGGCATTTTCATCGAATGAAAACATAGCGACAGCAAAGGCGGGAACTCTTGCCACTGCCGGTAGCTATAGTCTCAAGGTTAACCAGCTTGCGACCTCGCATAAATTGATTACAGGCGACGGCGCCGGTTATTCAGGTTATAACGCCGAAGTGGGCACCGGCGAGCTGACGCTATCAGTGGGCAGTAACGAATTTTCACTTAACATCGGAGCTACCAATAATACGTTGAGCGGTATTCGAGATGCGATTAATAATGCGCAGGATAATACCGGGGTGACTGCAAGTATTATTAGTGTCGACGATGGCTTTAAACTCGTGCTGACCGGCAAAGAAACCGGTAGCGAGAATACGATAGCAATTTCTTCATCGGCTCCGGGGTTAGCGGAGCTGGCCGGCAGCATGCAAGAGCAGCGTGCGGCTAAAGATGCAATCATTGAAGTGGATGGGCAATTTGCCACACGCAGTAGTAATTCCATTTCCGATGTTATATCAGGCGTGACCCTGGATTTAAAGGTTGAAGATCCGGATACCGTATTCGCTTTGGATGTATCGATTGATAGCGAAGCCATTACCGATGCGGCGAATGATTTTGTCAAGGCATATAACGGTCTAATGACTGTGGTCAAGGATTTGGGAAAATACGATGCCGGATCGAACGTGGCCGGCGCGTTGATCGGCGATTCGACTCTGAGAAGTATTCAAAGCCAGATGCGCGGTGATGTATCGAGACCTGTCGATTCCGCCTCGAATGAATCGAATTCTTTAGCATTAATTGGAATAACCGTCGATCGAAACGGTGTCATGTCGTTGAATAATTCAATATTCAGTGAAAAATTGAATGGCAATCTAAAGTCGATCAGCGATATTTTTTCATCTTCCGACGGTATTGCAAATCGGTTAAGCGAACGTTTAACACAGTATTTGCAACCTGGCGGCACCTTGGATTCAAGAACCAAGTCTTTAAATAATCAGCTCAGAGGATTTGAAACGCGCCGAGAAAATGTGCAGGTTAGGCTGGATAATTTGGAGAGTTCCTTGATGAAGCAATTCATTGCGATGGATACGGCGGTTGGGCAATTTCAGTCGACTGGTGCTTTCGTTTCTCAGCAATTGGCGCTGCTTAATAAATAATCAATTAGGATTATAGATAATGAAAGAGGCTAACATGAGACCGAGTATGTACAGGAATAATGTCAATAAATATGCCGCTGTACAGAATGAGGCGGTTTTAGATGATGCGTCCCCTCATAAATTGATTCAAATGCTGATGAGCGGTTTTTTAATGCGTGTAAACGCGGCTAAAGGTGCGATCGATCGCGGCGATTTTGAGGAAAAAAGCATACAGATTTCTAAAGCCATTGCTATTGTCGGCGGTTTGATCGATGGCTTGGACGCTGAGCGAGGTGGAGAAATTGCCGAAAACTTGAGTAGTCTTTACGACTATATGAATAAAAGGCTTTTTCAGGCGAGCTCTGAAAACAGCATTCAAATTCTGGATGAGGTGAGTGGGTTGATGCGTGAGTTAAAAGAAGCATGGGATGCGATTCCGGAAGCCTATCAGCAATAAAAAATGGATTCCGTGGATGTAATGATCGATACTTTGAGCGGTTTTTCAGAGAAAATCGCGCAAGCGATTGGTTGCGAAGATTGGGACGGCCTCAATGATGTTTTAATGCATCGTCAAGAATGTCTCAAAGAGCTATTTAGCGCTCCGATTAAGCCAACACAACGTTCGGCCGTTATTGATTTGATGCTTAAAATTCAGCAGGAAGACAGGTTGTATATGGCGGGCGTGAAAGATCGAAAACAAGCCTTGCAAAAGCATGCGTCTTTGTTAACTCAGGGACGCAAAAGCGTTAAAGTGTATCAAAGTGAACAAGATGAATCGAAGTCGGATTAACTCCGGCTTTTATTTTTGTAGTATATCTCTTCTTTCATCATGTCTTTTACGATCAAAGCGTCCCTCAGAGCCCTTTCATTTTGCGGAACAATGAAAACTTCCTTATGATTGTTGTTGATTCTGATCTTTGAGGTCGGCAATTTTCTTTTTTAATAAAATGGCGGCTTCCAAGTCCGGAGTTCGATCTAGAATATGGTTGAGCATCATTTCAGCGGCATCGGGGATGTGGTTTTCAAGATAGAGATCGGTTAGTTTTAATTGGCATTGAAGATCTTCCGGAAATTGAGATAAATAGGTGTTATAGCTATCGATTGCAATCATCAGTCTACCCAGAATCCTGGCGGATTCAGCGTACAGAGGCAGGTAGATCGGGTTAATTTGAGCAAGGCACTCCAGAGCCATGAATGCATTTTCATCGTTAAGCTGTTTAAGGCTGATTGATGTAATTCTCAGTAATGCTTCTTCGATCAGCGGAGAGTTTTCCAAATTTAAAATAGCATCATAATTATTGAGCGCTTGATTGTCATCCGCTTCCAATTCGGCAATAAACGCTGAAATCAATAAGAGATAGGGTTCTTTGTCGGGTTCTTTGCTGTCGAGTTTCAAAGCATTGTACAGGTCTTTTAATTCGCCCGTTTTTTTGTGATTCAATAAAAGAAGGGCTCTTGTTTTTACTTCCGGTAATCGTGAAGAAGTTCTCGCTTGAGTATTTAGCGGTGTTACGCTATTCGTTAAAAATTCGTCGAACATTTTCGACAAAGATGCTATTTCATTTTTGGTTTCCGGGGATAAATATGCGGTTGGATGGCGCTCAAGCCATAACCTAGCTCGTTTATAGCTTTTGTCTTTGGTCCATTGATTGAATAGCAATGAAAAATCCGGTTTATCAATGAGTTCTTCTTGTCTGGATCGTGTACGGGAAAGAGCGTCTTCGACTTGTTTGATTAGGCGGGTCGAGCCAATTTGGAATGCTTCGTAATAGATACGTCCGATTTTTTTGGTGTACTCCGCATCCCAGTTATCTTTATTCGGTGCGGCGATTTTAAGAAAATTTCGTATCCCAAATCGTTTTACCAGTGCGCTGTAATCGCGATATTTTTGATGTAATCTCTTTTCAATCGTATCCAGATTGCGTTTGTCGCGATAATTTCCGATTTGCCCTTCCTGGTTGTACATATGGTCATTGATTTTTATAGCTTTTTTGGCAAGCGTTTTAATGCCTTTAAGATGATGCAATGCTTTTTCCAATTCCATGGAAATAGCGGCATAGTGCTCGCTTAGTTCCGGCTCCGATAAGTATGGAATCAGACGGGCCGCATACTCGTTCGGTGGAGTATCTAATTCGTCGAGTGTTATTTTTTCCGTGGGGATATGGTCGATGAATGCGACTTTAGCGGCTGTCTCTGCAAGATTGATGATTTTTCGGTTATCGGCCGTTATCGACTGGGCTTGTCGAGAAAGAATGGACAGCGCTGCATAATAATCCTGACCTGTGGGTCTTTTTTCTCCGCAATAAGTTTCGACTTGCAAAGAAGTTAGGTCGTATTTCGGGCCTGTTAGTTGTTCGTTACTGCCTTTCGCGTGTGTGATACCTTCTTTGGTAAAGCATAAATCGAATCCAGCCAGTAAGATTCGACTAAAGCCAAAACGGTGAGCTGTATTAAGCGCTGTATTGGTAACGGTTGGTCCGACGCTATTGATATTTTTTATGTTCAGTTTCGTCTTCCATGGGAATCGTTCGCCTAGGTAAAGGCTTTTGCCGTGCCATTGGTTGATCAGGGTCGGATAAGCGTGATGCGAATGGACAAAAATGGTGTTGTTGCCAAATTTAAACATTTCTTTGCTGACTTCAGCGCTATGCTCATAAGGGTCCACGGAAAAAACGAAATCAGGCTCTATGTTTGCCGAGATTAATTGTCTGGATACACGCGAAACTGAAAAAACCGTCAGTTTGTTTCGGTGCTGTTTTATCCAAGGCAATAGATCAGTTAAGGAAGGGCCGCCGGCCAAGATGATAACGGTTTGGCCGCGATACGCGTCTAGTAAGAGGCTTGCTGGCAATATATTGTCGGCGAGATTTTCCAATTGGCGGACTATAAATGCCTCGCAGCCGATGGCGACATTGTATTGCCAGTGCAACGATTGCAGTATTTCATTTAATTGCCAACTTAACTCGGGATAATCTTGAAGTGTTGCTTGTTGTGCGCCAATTGAATTATGTAGTTTGACCGAATTAATGTAGAAGTAATCGTTGATTTTGAAATCATCGCTTAGTTCTTGCCAATGTTCGAGGGTTGTGCAGGCGATTTCGGGGGGCAAAGTGTCAAACAAGTCTTGTTGCTCAATCAGCTTTAAGATTTCTTCCGGTTCAATAAATATATATCGAGTTCCGGAGGGTATTCCTTGCTGTTGAATGAACTTTGGTAATAAGCCTGAGTCGGTCCCGACAATGATATATAGCGAGTCTTCATTAAACAGTGCTTTACTGAAAGAGGCTTCGAAAACGACTTTTGCGCTGACTTTGTTGAAAGTAGCGCCATTGATGAAATAGAAATACTTGTCGCCGAAAGTATTGACGGCAAGTGTGGCATGTGCTGTGTTTGACAATATCATCGTGGGCTGTTCATGTTGTTTTCGATTTCGTCAGCAATTATAGGCTTGTTTTATTACGCCCTAAGTACAGAACAGTCGTTCGACTTTGTTAGAGGTGTAGTGCTTGTCGAGAACCGCCGTGAGCCCAGTACCTAAATTATCCAAGGGAACTAACTTATAGCCAATCGATTATGGAGTTTAGGTGCTGGGTGAACCCGTCTATTGTAGCTGCCGACATCCTCTCTAACCACTCTCTATACCTTCATAAAATCAGCTATTTTTTAGTATAAAGGGAGTAGCTCAATGATAAGGAGGCTATTGTAGTAACTGGAGAACCGATTGCTTCGATTGGTTGGCTTGGGCTAGCATCGCTGTTCCAGCTTGCTGCAGTATTTGATTTCTGCTTAATGCGGCGGTTTCAGCCGCGAAATCGGCATCCATGATCCGCGACCGCGCGGCGCTTTGATTTTCGATTGAAGACTGTAGGTTGCTGATCGTCGTGGTAAAACGGTTCTGCATGGCGCCCAGAGTTGATCGAAAAGTATCGATCGTGGTCAACGCTTTATCCAGGCCGTCAATAACTAGACCGATAGACACAGCGGTCTTTGGTGTGACGCCAGCGCTCGTTCCGGCTGAACCGCCGATCACTACGGAGGTCATTAGTATAGAGCCCAAACCGGTTGAGGTTGCTGAGGCTAGATTGTTGACGGTAATCGAAATCCGATTGTCCGAAGTCGTGTTAGCACCCACTTGAAAGACCATTCCCGAGAGTCCGCCATTCAAAATTTTCTTACCGTTAAATTCGGTATTGGTAATGATTCGGCTAATCTCGCTCTGTAATTGTTCAAATTCTGTTTGTAACTTGGCTTGGTCGGCGGCATTCACCGATCCCGTGTTAGAGGATTGTACCGCTAAATCTCGCATTCGTTGTATGGTTTCTGTGATCGAGCCCATTGCGGCCTCAGCCGTTTGCGCCATCGAAATCCCGTCGTTAGCGTTTCTAATCGCCACTGTCATCCCTCGGATTTGCGAAGTCATTTTATTGCCGATCGCCAATCCGGCGGCATCATCTTTTGCACTGTTGACGCGAAGCCCGGATGAGAGTCGCTCCATTGAAGTTTTGAGGTTGTTGTTGGTTTGAGTCAGCATGCGCTGACTATTGATAGAAGCGATGTTCGTATTGATTACCATGCCTGACATAGCGATTCTCCAAAATAAAAACGAAATTTAAGAAGTCATTTTGGAGTAAGCGATTGTTATGCCATGTTAATAAATAATTTATTTATCAGGTATTTATGGTTTTAATTGCGGTGGCTTTACGGGTGGGCGGCAAAATATTGACGCCTGGCAAATGGGTTGTTCAGTTTTTCGCCGATTCCGAGCGTTAGCGCTTTTGCAGAATGATCTCTAAAACCAACTTACTGCCGAAATAAGCTAGCAGTAGTAGTACAAAACCAGCCAATGTCCAGCGGATAGCAATTTGTCCGCGCCACCCGTATCGGATTCTGCCTAACAATAAACCGGAAAAAATGATCCAGGCGACGATCGATAACACGGTTTTATGTACTAAATGCTGGGCAAATAAATCGTCGATAAACAAGGCGCCGCTGACCAGCGAGATCGTTAGAAAAAAAAGGCCGGCTCCGATCATTTGAAACAATAACGATTCCATCGCCTGCAGCGGCGGCAGAGAGCGAATGAGGCGTTTAGGCTGGTGACTGCGAAGTTGTCGGTCTTGAATGGCCAAAAGCATGGCTTGTAAAGCCGCGACATTCAATAGGCTAAAGGCGGCGATCGAGGTTAAGATGTGTACGCTCATCGGCCAGTCATAGCGCAAGCTTGTCTGGGCTTTAAAGGGGAAGATCATATCCAAGCCGAGCAGTATCGCAGCCGTCGGAAAGACTGCAATGCCTAGTTTTTCCACCGGTTTATCGAAGGTGGCAAAAAGAATTAACAAGGCGACCAGCATGGATACTAGCGATGCCGTATCAAAAAAACCAAAGTTCAGTCCGCTTTGTCGTTCGATGATGACTAAGGTGTAGGCTCCATGGGCGGATGCACCGAGCCAACCTAAGTAAATCGAAGGTTTTTGTGTATTCTCGGTAACGGTTTCTCGAATCAAAAAGCCGGTTGCGGCTAAATAACCCAAAATGGAAAAGATACCTATGGCTGTTATGTTCATGGTCGCGTTGGCGAGAGATAAGGAATAATCGAAAGGCGATCTTAAAGGGTTATGTTAAACTATCCGACTGAATAGTTCTAACCGATTTGCGTTAGCGAACATCCGTTTGAATCATAAATAAAAGATGCCGATATGTTTGATAATTTAACCGACCGCCTAAGCAGTACGCTTAAAACGATTAAAGGTCAGGGTCGTCTGACTGAAACCAATATCAAAGACACGTTGCGCGAAGTCCGCATGGCGTTGCTTGAAGCCGATGTCGCGTTACCTGTGGTAACCGAGTTCATCGAGCGTGTTAGGGAGGGGGCGCTCGGGCAGCAAGTGCAAACCAGTTTGACGCCGGGACAAGCGATGATCAAGCTGGTTCAGTCGGAGTTGATCAAGGTTATGGGTGAGGAGAATGAAGGGCTTAATCTAAAAGCCAATCCTCCCGCTGTTATTTTAATGGCCGGTCTGCAAGGTGCCGGTAAAACGACCACGGCGGCAAAATTAGGCCGTTTTCTGAAGGAAAAGCATAAGAAAAAAGTCGGCGTGGTCAGTGCTGATATTTATCGCCCGGCCGCGATTAAACAATTGCAAACGCTGGCGGATGATTTGTCGTTGGATTTTTTTGCCAGCGACGCTTCGCAAAAGCCGATCGATATCGTCAATAATGCTTTGGATGCGGCGAAAAAGAAATTTCTTGATGTGCTGATTGTCGATACCGCGGGTCGACTGCATATCGATGATGAAATGATGGGTGAAATCAAAGCGTTGCATGCCGCGATCGATCCGGTCGAGACCTTGTTTGTCGTCGATAGCATGACCGGCCAAGATGCCGCCAATACGGCAAAAGCGTTCCATGATGCCTTGCCGCTGACCGGCGTTATTTTGACCAAGGCCGACGGCGATGCGCGTGGCGGTGCGGCGTTGTCGATTCGCCATATTACCGGTAAGCCGATTAAATTTATCGGTGTCGGCGAAAAAACCGATGCATTGGAGCCGTTTTATCCCGATCGTGTCGCGTCACGTATTCTGGGTATGGGCGATGTGCTCGGTTTGATCGAAGAGATCGAACAAAAGATCGATAAGAAAAAAGCCGAGAAGCTTGCGAAAAAAATTCAGAAAGGCAAGACCTTCGATCTAGAGGATTTACGCGAGCAACTGTTGCAAATGCAAAGCATGGGCGGTGTCGGTTCATTGATGGAAAAGCTGCCGGGTATGAATCAAGTGCCGCAGGGAATGAAGGATAAGGTCAACGATAAAGAGCTGGCGCGTCAAATTGCCGTCATTAATTCAATGACGATGCAGGAACGTCGTTATCCGGACTTGATTAAAGGTAATCGTAAGAAGCGTATCGCGGCCGGTTGCGGCCAAGAATTACAAGACGTCAATCGTGTTTTAAAGCAACACAAAGTGATGGAAAAAATGATGAAGCGATTTAAAAAAGGCAACATGGCCAATATGATGCGCGGTATGCAAAGCAACATGCGCGGCATGAGAATGTAAATTATCCTTCACTTATGCAAAAAAATGCGTAAAATAGGTCGATTAAATTTTTGATTAATGTTTTTTGAGGATTTTAGATGGTAACCATTCGTCTTTCCAGAGGCGGCGCGAAAAATCGCCCTTTTTATCAAGTCGTTGTCGCTGATAGCAGATGTGGTCGTGACGGACGCTATATCGAACGCGTCGGTTTTTTTAACCCATTAGCGCGTGGTAATGAGCAAAAGCTACAATTAGATATTGAGCGTGTTGCTTATTGGCAAGGTCAAGGTGCTCAGCCATCGGATCGTGTTGCCAGTTTGATTAAAACCGCTAAGAAAGCCGTAGCTTAAAATTTGACCGATCGGCAGTATATCCTTGTCGGGGAAATTTCCGGCGTTTTTGGCTTAAAAGGCTGGGTCAAAATTTTTTCTTACACCGAACCGCGGGAAAATATTTTGTCCTATCCGGCGTGGCAGCTAAGAAAAAATGCGGAGATCAAGTCGCTTAAAGTTAAAGAAGGGCAGCGACAAGGTAAAAATGTAGTCGCCCATCTTGAAGCTGTCGACGATCGTGATGTTGCGGAAAGTTTGATTGGTTGGGAAATTTATATCGAACGCGATCAGTTCCCTTCACTTGCAAAAGATGAATACTATTGGGCTGACCTTGTCGGTCTCAATGTCATCACGAAATCGGGTGTAGAATTAGGGGTGATCGATCATTTGTTCGAAACCGGCGCCAATGATGTTTTGGTGGTGAGCGGAGATCGAGAACGTTTGATTCCGTTTTTAATGGGGCAGACAGTCCTGGAGGTCGATTTGAACGGCAAATGCTTGACGGTCGATTGGGATCCTGACTTTTAGTCGGTGGTCGATGCGTTTCGATGTAATTACGCTGTTTCCCGAGATGGTCAAGGCAGCGTCAAAATACGGCGTTACCGGTAAGGCGATAGACAACGGTATGGTCCGGTTGGAGGCTTGGAATCCTCGGGATTATACTCACGACAAGCATCGGACAGTTGATGATCGGCCTTATGGCGGCGGCCCCGGCATGGTCATGAAGTATCAACCGCTATTTGATGCGGTTAGCGAAGCGAAAGAGAATGGCTTTGGCGATCATGCAAAAGTTGTTTATTTAAGCCCGCAAGGCAGGCCCATTACGCAAAGCTTGTTGAATGAATCGATCCATTGTGAGCAATTAATATTAGTTGCCGGGCGTTACGAAGGTATCGACGAGCGTTTTGTCGAAACGGTTTGCGATGAAGAATGGTCCCTGGGCGATTATGTTATCAGCGGCGGCGAGTTAGCTGCATTGATCGTTGTCGATGGGGTCTCGCGTTTATTGCCTGGCGTGCTCGGTGATGAGAACTCGGCCCTTCAAGATTCGCATATGGATGGCTTACTGGATTATCCGCATTTTACACGGCCGGAAAATATCGAAGGCCGAGTCGTCCCGGACGTTCTGCTTAGCGGTAATCATGCGGATATCGAGCGCTGGCGGCTTAAGCAAGCGTTGGGGCGAACTTGGCAGAGGCGTCCTGAATTATTAAAAAACAAGCAGTTGAGTGATGTGGAATACGAGCTGCTGCAAGAGTTTATTGTGGAATTGGTTTAATTAAGGTGTGGTGATGAGCAATATTATTGATGTATTGGAAAAAGAACAATTAAGAAATGATATTCCTGAATTTGGCGCGGGCGATACTGTAGTCGTCAATGTTAAGGTAAAGGAAGGCGATCGCGAAAGAATTCAGGCCTTTGAGGGCATCGTGATTGCAAAACGTAATCGTGGACTGAACTCTGCGTTTACTGTTAGAAAAATTTCTCACGGCGAAGGTGTCGAGCGGGTTTTTCAGACGCACAGTCCTATTATCAGCGATATCAAAGTTAAACGCCGCGGTGACGTCCGTCGCGCCAAGTTGTATTATCTGCGGAACTTAACCGGTAAAGCGGCTCGTATTAAAGAAAAAATTTAAGTCGAGATTTTGTTTTTCCGGCAATAAAAAAGGCAGCCAAGGCTGCCTTTTTTATTGCCGGAAAAACCTGGATTTCCTTGTTTCCACGCTTCAGCATACCGATCTTGCCTAGGCCGCTAAGGTATGGGCTCCCACGGAGGGTCGCTCATCGTTATACATAAATTGTAGGGTACGCTGCGCGTGCCAAAGCCGTGCCCTGACGGTTCGGTTGGCACATGAACATCGCGGGGTTACCATGGTACGCACAGCGTACCCTGCGCGGATCACCTTGCATTAGGTG
Organism: Methylotuvimicrobium sp. KM1; assembly: GCF_044788715.1. Lineage (NCBI taxonomy): Bacteria > Pseudomonadati > Pseudomonadota > Gammaproteobacteria > Methylococcales > Methylococcaceae > Methylotuvimicrobium > Methylotuvimicrobium sp. KM1. Next base: position 827,370 of record NZ_CP173170.1, read on the forward strand.
TGGGATATCCGAGGGTGTTAAGTGACAATAAATTGTATAGAGGTCGTATTGGTTAAGGAGCAAGTAGTAGGGTATGCTGCGTGCACTATGCTAACTATAAACTGTCGAAAATTTTCGTGACTTTCGAGTATTTCGTGGTTCAATCGCTTTTTACAGGCAGTTAATCGATACGACAATTCTTTTAAGAATGGGAGCGCGATATGCCTTTCATCGTTCACTGGGTCAGCGAGTGCCAGGGTGCCAAAAATATTCGAATACTCCAAACGCCTGCCGGAAAACTGTCGGTACAGCGGTGCGGCGAGGTGATTTGCAGTATCGATTGGTTGCCCGGCGGGCCAGTCATGGTTTCCAGCCTCGATAACGACAATAAACAAAGCTTCGATCCGATTGAAAATTATTGGCGTGAACCGAATGCTATCGTGGAACTCAAGCTGTTACGGCGGGGTAGCCCGTTCTTGCAAACCGTTCAAGACGCATTACTCAGGATTCCGTTCGGGACGACGTTGACTTATAAGGATTTGGCTAAAATCTTAGATTCCGCGCCGAGAGCGGTCGGCGGCGCATGTCGGCGAAACGATTATCCGTTGATTGTGCCGTGCCATCGAGTCGTTTCGGTATCCGGCCCCGGCGGCTACTCGGGGCAAACACAAGGCGAGTCGATGGCTGTTAAACTCCAATTATTGGCTTTCGAAGCTTCGTTTAACCAATGAACCCAGGCGATTTGATCGATCAGTTCCTTGATGCGTTGTGGGCCGAGCAAGGCGTTAGCAACAATACCTTGTCTGCCTATGGCAGCGATTTAACTATTTTTGCGCAGTGGCTCAAGACCATGTCGCTGTTGGAAGTGGGGGGAGACGATATTTCTCGATTTCTGGCATTCAGATACAATCAAGGCATCGGTAGCCGTTCAAGTGCTCGGTTACTGTCGACATTGCGGCGTTTTTATGCTTATCAGCTTCGGGAAAACCGGATCAGCGTCGACCCGACCGCATTGATCGATATGCCTTATATCGGCAGAAAATTGCCGTCTTCATTATCGGAAAACGATGTCGAATCCTTGCTTAAGGCGCCCGAAACGTCGAACCCTTTAGGCTACCGCGACAGAACGATGTTCGAAATGCTCTATGCGACGGGGCTTAGGGTTTCCGAATTGGTTGGTTTGCGTTTGGAGCAGGTTAGTCTCCGGCAAGGCGTCGTCAAGATTACCGGCAAAGGCAATAAAGAGCGCTTGGTGCCGTTCGGCGAAGAGGCGATGGAATGGCTTGAAGGTTATTTGAAAACGATACGACCGGCGATTCTCGGAGAGCGGCAAAGCGCTTTTTTATTCGTGACGAATCGAGGCGACGGCATGACAAGGCAGGCGTTTTGGCATATCATCAAACGCCGCGCGAAAGAGGCCGGCATCGTCAAGGAGTTATCGCCGCATACGCTACGGCATGCTTTTGCGACGCATTTGCTGAATCATGGCGCCGATTTGCGCGTCGTGCAATTGCTGTTGGGCCATTCCGATTTATCGACGACGCAAATTTACACGCACATCGCGCGCGAACGACTGAAAGATCTCCACGCAAAATTTCACCCGAGAGGATAAGCCAAGATGGCGCAAAACATTCATCCGACAGCCTGCATTGCAGAAAACGTAAAATTAGGCGAAGACGTCACCATAGGACCCTTCGCGGTCATTGAAAGCGATGTCGAAATTGGCGCGCACTGCCGAATAGGCCCGCATGCAGTCGTGCAACGTTATGTCAAAATGGGCGAAGGCAATATAGTGCATCCGCATGCCGTGCTCGGCGGCCTGCCGCAAGACTTAGGGTTCAACCCCGAAACCGTAACGTGGCTCGAAATCGGCGATGGCAATCAATTTAGAGAGGGCTTTACCGCGCATCGGGCGACCAAGGAAAAGGGCGCGACGCGCATCGGTTCGGGGTGTTATTTCATGAATAACAGCCATGTCGCGCACGATTGCTCGATCGGCGACAACACGATATTCGCCAACAATGTCGCGATCGGCGGCCATGTCGAAATCGGTCGTAAAGTATTCATGGGTGGCGGCGTGGTCGTGCATCAGTTCTGCCGGGTCGGTTCTTACGCCATCGTACAAGGTACGACCGGGCTCAACATGGATGTGATTCCGTTCATGTTGATCGGCGGACGTCCGGCCAAACATTATCGTTTGAATACGATCGGTCTCAGGCGCGCCGGGATTACCGGAGAACGTTACAAGGTGCTCGAAACGGCGTTTCGCCGGCTTCGCAGTAAAAAGAGCCTCGACGATTTGGAAGAAACCGATGAGCTCAAAGAATTGAAAGAATGGTTGGCGGTCAAATCGAAACGTGGTTTGCATGGTTTCGTCGATCTGTCGGTTTGAGTTGAAATGTCGCCCGAGGCTTGAATCGACATGGTTTTCGCCGATTGAAAAGATGTCTGCCGATCAATTGCCGTAACCGATGCTACGAATGTCCATTAATATACCGTTTTCGAAAATCAGCTGTTGCTTGAGTCTTCTCGGGCCGAAGTTGTAGATCCATTCGTCGATAGTGATTTGCTGGTATTCGGATATGTCGAGCGTACCTTGCGGAAAACGAAAACGACTGCCCGAAACGCCTAAACGCTTATCGGCATAGTCGGGTTCGCCGCATTTTATTCGAACATCGCTGATATGGTCGCCGGTTTGGACGATCCGTTGTCCGCAGCGGAAGGCAAAGGCTTCGGGGGCTGAGGCGAACAAAAAGAATCCCAGCAACAAATAAATTTTTTTCATAAATACTCATCGAAACGGAAGAATGTAATTAAAGCTAACGCAAACCGATGAACCGAAAATGAATCGGTAAGGTACTTTTTACGGTTTTTATTTTACACTGTGGCTCGACTTTAAACCTTTTTAGGCGGTAGGAGTATTCGAATGATGTCACTACAGATAGAGCCGGAAACGCCCTATTCGCGCATGGCCTTACCGTATTATTTGACCGGACAGGTCGGCGAAAACGGCACGTACTTAAGAAAATCGCCGGATCATTTCGAGCGATTGGCTATCGAAATTGGCGAACACATTATAAAAAATTATTCACCATGAAGAACACGAAGAAAAAGGCTATAAAATCAAAAGTTTAATTATTTATGTTACCCTGCGGGACGGGTTATTAAACCCGTCCCCAGCGTTTCGGCTTGCTTCGGCCACGGTTGAAACATTCCAGACGGGCCCGCATCCGCTCTTTCCCAGGCTGAAGCTTGGGTGGCTTCAAACCTCCCGGATTGCGCTGCACTCCATCCGGGCTACGCAACTACCCATCTTATATTAACTGCCTACCAAGCTTCCGGCGCCGTAGGATGGGTAGCAGCGAAGCGGAAACCCATCGCTTTGTTTGAGCGTAGGTACGGTTGTGATAACGCTGCCATTTACTAAGCCCGCGATTCGCTTGTTCCCAAGCTCTTTGCTTGGGAATGCAGTACGAGAAGCTCTAGCTTCTCGAAACCGGTAAGCAAGAGCTTAAGTGAAGAGTTTCCCAAGCCGTAGAGGCTGCCAAAGTATTGGCGAACACATCATAAAAAAATGTATTCACCATGAAGAACATGAAGGCAATGAAGAAAAAGACTATAAAATTAAAAGTTTAATTCTTCATGTTACTTCATGATCTTCATGGTGTAATGCGTTATCTAGGTTTATCGTTTGGTAGGCAACATTTTACCAAAGTACGAAAGCAATTTACGCTATGGATCCGGCGGAGTTAACGCTTGAAATAATCGCTAAAAATGCCAACTAGCGAAAGCTCGTTTTTAGCCAGAGGTTTAATAATGGTCAACGCATCCGATAATATTTTAGTGGCCTTAGGTAGGTTGCTTATATTTTCGCGCACTAAAGTATAAGCGCCGAAAAGTGCGACAAAAAAGAATTGCTTCATCAATGAATAATGATTTTTGTTCAGGCCGGCCAATATCGCAATCGATTCTTTCGCGTTTACTCCGCCACGTTGCAGATATTTGAATACCGCATTTTTGAGTAAATCGTTGGACATCACGCCATAAAGCGCGTTAGCAAGAATGTTAAGGTTGGCGTTGGCGTATTGGCGGTCGCGGTAGTACGCTTCGATTTTTTGATAGATTAAATCGGTGTTGTTGAAATCGGGCATGGCCAATAAATGCGCGCTCAATATTTGTATGTCCGAAAATACCGCCGTCAAGCCGCCGCCGGTTAATGGGTGGCGCATGTTTAACGCATCGCCGAGCATGACCGCGCCTTTACGTATTTTCGGCTTGGCCGCCATGTAGTGATTGGGCATGACCTTAAGCCGGTCTTCTTGTAGGGCATGTCGGTAGCTTATCTGCATACCTTCGGGAATGTAAGGCGTAACATTCGCTTCTAAATGCGCCTGCAAAAATGCTTTTCTGGGAAATTGACCGCCTGGAAAGTCGATTAAAAGCCTGACTTCATTGCTTGAAATCGGATAACAAATGAACGGTGTTGGACCCGATAAAAACACATGACCATGTTTGGGCACAGGGGTTTCGCAGTCTTTTAAAATCAAACCGATAAAGTAAGAAGTAACGGTTTTTTCGTTGTTACTGAGAAGCTCTCTAAAATTAGAAAAAAAACCGTCGCTGGTAATGGTTAACGGAGCATAAATAGATTTGATCTCGTTCGAAACTGAGTCGCGGTAATTTACACCGATAATTTCGTTTTGTTCGTTCTCCAATAAACTCAAGGCTTTACCTTGAATTTTTGTAACCGATGAGTTTTGTAAGGCCGAGGCTCTGATTTGTTGCAGAAAGCGACCGTTATGTAAGCCCATGCCATGATTAGGCGATGGATAAGGTATGGTGGTTTGCTCATTGCCTTGCAGCAGCGCATAGCCTTCGACCGGTTGTGCGTCGATGCCGTCTAATAAATGCCCGAGACCTAATTGTTCCAGCGATAATACCGCACCGGGTTGTAAAAGCTCGCCGACAATCCGTTTTTTTTCCTTGTAGCAGTGATCCATCAACGCGATGTTGATGCCCTTGGGCGCAAGATAAGCGGCGATAGTCGCGCCTGCCATGCCCGCGCCGATAATGCAAATGTCGAAATTCGATTCCATCTTTAGTTACTTGATACGCATCATCATTGTTCTAATATCCTTAAATTATAGATCCTACAGTATCGGTTCAGCGCCCAAATAGGGAAAATATTTCTATAATTCGCATAAGTGATCATGCAATTATAGTTAAAGACGCCGGAAATATTTTCTTGGGGCCAGTCGCCTAGCTCGGTTTGTTTCTTCAATAAAACGTGGATACCTTTGTCGATAATCGATTTATCTTGAAAATTGCCTGACAGCAAGGCCAATAGTGCCCAAGCGGTATTGATCGATTGTGAGGTATCGGCTTCGGTATAAACCAATTCGGAACACGATTTGAAACTTTCTCCCCAACCACCATCGGCTTTTTGTTTGCTAACTAAAAAAGCGCAAGCTTTGCTGATGCTGTCGGCTAAAACCGTATCATCGAAATAACCTTTATTGAGCGCTTTGCTCAGAGCTTCTACGGCAAACCAAGTCGCATAGGTAAAGCAAACGGCCCATCCGCCATACCAGGAACCATCGGCCTTTTGTTGCTTAATGATAAAACCGAGCCCTGCGCTTATGGCTTTGCTTATTTCATCGTTTTTATAGGTCGGATAATCTTCTTGACTTTCAATCAGAGAAATTAGGCAAGCGGCGCTGCATTCCGTCCAGGAATAGTCGATCATTATATCGGCAAATACTTCAGAAGGGTTGAGTTTTTCCAGCCATCGAGGCGCGCGCGTCAATTCATAAGTCGACCAGCCGCCATTCGTATTTTGATAAGACAGAATGATGTCGATAGCTCGTTTCATCCGCTGCTCGTCGATAACCGCTTCAACCAGGCCGGAACGGTGTATGGCCAAAGCCGCGCTTAAGCCTTCCGCGGTGCAATCCGACACTGGCCAGCCGTTGTCTGCTGTCGAAAACGGCCAACTGCCGATCATCGGGTGGCGGAAAAACTCGGCATGCGTCGGGTGTTCGGACTTGATTTGCGAGCCTTCGATGAAGCGATAGCTTTTTTCGATGGTTTTCGGAAATCGTTTGCCCAAGTCGCTTTCCAAAATAGCCCGGGTCGCCAGTGCCGTATCCCAAAGCTGTGAGCCGTTGTAACCATTCATTTTCATGCCGTCCTCGGCAACCCATAAATAATCGTACCATCGTTCCACATGGTGTTGAAATCGTTCGGAATCCTTGCCGTAAGCATGCCAAATACAGATCGAATTGATCGCCTTGCTGACCGGACCGATATCGATGTATTGAGTTTGTTGATCTTCGGCGTCGAGGTATTTGAGAATGTAATCGGCCGTCTTTTGTCTGAGCCGGGAGCTGGCGAATTTTTCGTAAGTGTTAGTGAACAAATTCATCCATTTGAGTACGCCCGACGGCTTATAGTAGCGGTCTTTGTCGCATACGGCATCGCGTTGTTTCGGCCAGTCTATTGAGTCGAAGTTTTCATAAAGCTCTTCTCTCAAGCTTAGTATCAGCTCTTTTTCGGGGGCTTGAATCCGGTGCGCCTGGCAATAGGCCATCGGCAGGTACACCATTCGGCAATGGCACCAGTAGCGCGACGGATGCATCGGCAGCCATTTCGGTAGTAACCACATTTCCGGAAACAGGCTGTTAAAGCCGCGCCAATCGTAAAGATTCATCACGGCCAGGTAAAATTTGCCCCAGGAAGGAACACCGGCTGCCCCGCCGTTGTTTTTGATCCAGTTCCGGGCCTTAACGATGGCAGGGTGCTCTTTATCTACGCCGAGAATGCGTAGCGAAACATATTGCATGACCGTACCGAACATCGTCGATTCACCTTCGATATGCATGCCCCAGCCGGCGTCTGAGTTCTGATGGTTGAAAATATAAAGCTTCATCATTTCGCGGTGCGCCTTAGGGAATGGCGTGCCGCTAATATAGGAAGCGATCAATAAGCCCGGCAACAGAAATAGCGGGCCGCCGTAATCGCCGGGCCAATGTCCGTCTTCGCATTGCAAGTATGAAAAATAGTTTATGCCTTTGACGAGCGAATCGATAACGGCTTGGTCATCGGCGTATTTTGCTTGCGGTAAGAGGCCGTCGAAAGGCTGATATTGATTGCTGATTGCGCAATGCCGATAGACCTGGTCGGCGGAATTCGGGTTGATCGACGAATCGAAGCGGAAATCTTCGGCGAATTGTGCGATTTCCTCATCCGAAACAGATTCGGCATTGTGCAAGTGTTGGTCGATTTGATCGGAGGCGGGCTTGAATGCCCAGATATGTCGTCCATGGTCATTCAATAGACGCCATTTTTTCCAAGCGGGTTTTACAGTTAACATGGTTTTTTATTTTTATTACAAAATTGGAAATGAACCTATAAAAAGCATTTTGTCCAAAAAATATACGAAAATCGCGAAGCTATTTAATTGATTTCCTGGAGCGCTCTATTTTCGGTATCGTTGGTTCATTGGCTCGCGCAATTATAGGCTTCAAGTGTGAATATTACCTGAAGTGTTGAGTTTATAGCATACGGAAACCTGCACGCTAAAGAAGGGGTTCTGCATCGTACTCTGCGGGACGGGTTTTTAACCCGTCCTGCTAAATCCTGCCAACGGAAGGGGCAGAAATCGCCACGGCGCCTTTGCGTGAGTAATTATATTTCAACGATTGAATAAAGCGATTCGCACCATCGCAAAGAAACCTTTCAGTTTTTTCCCGAAGCTAGGCGGTTTACGCAGGCGCTCATGACCCGGCAACAACTGGCCTTTGGCCAACTTGCCGATTTTCCGTTTGACGGCCGGGTCGAGCTTGCCGTCGGCGGCTAATTCGAAGAATAAGGCTTTCACATTGCCCAGATCGAAAAAGTCGCGTTGCCATTCCCATTGATAATTGCCGCCGTAACGAAACCACGAGCCGCCGATGCCTTCGACTTGATAAGGCGTTCCGTCATCGCGCGAAGCAGGAGAGACTTGGGTCCATAAGCCTATTACTTCACCGATTTTTTCGTCGATCAGGATGCGGTGATAGGGATAACGCCATTCTTCGAAGCCTTCCATTTGCACACCCAAAGCCCATTCTTCGATTTCTTTACGGCTGCGCGCGACGAATTCTTCATTCGGGCCGATATTCCAACGGTACTCGGCGTCGTCGGTATACATCGGGCCGAGGTGTTTGGGCCAATTGCCTTCTTTTTCGGCGTCCCGGTTGGCCTGAAGCCAGCGTTCGACCATTTCTTCCAGTTCTTCTCTCGGATATGCAGGCATCGTCGCTCTCTATTTTAATTGAATTTTAATGGCTTGGGTCGGGCAATATTTTTCGGCTTGCTTGGCTTTGTTCAACAAATCCAGCGCCGGGTTTTCTTGTAACACGGTCAAGTTGCCGTCGTTATCGACCTGGAACAGTTCAGGCGCCTCGCTCATGCAAGTGGCGTGGCCTTGGCAAAGTTCCCGGTCGATGATGATCCGAAAGGATTCTCCGGTCGGGGTTTTTTCGGCCGTGTCGGCTTCCGATGCTTGGGGCGCGGTATCGTCAATGGCTTGACGTTTGCGGTAACGAACCCGGCACGGCGATACCGGTTGTACCACCATTTGCGTAAAGTCATCTTGATAATGGTCTTTGGCGTCGGTCAACTCGAAGGTATAGCGGCGCAGCAGCACGGCAATGATTGCTTTGAGTTGCAGCATCGCGAACGCATTGCCGGTACATTTATGTTTGCCGCCGCCAAACGCGATCCAGCTGAACGGCTTGGCGTCTTCTTGGCGCGCTTCGGTATAGCGCTCGGGATCGAATTTTTCAGGTTCGGGAAATATTTCCTCGATGCGATGCGATACTCGCGGCGACGTGCAGACATATTTCCCGGCCTTGACCGTGTAATCCTTGAAATGAAAATCCTGCATGACCTTGCGAATCAAGAATATCAGCGGCGGGTGCAGACGCAAGACTTCTTTGATGACATTTTCCAGCAGTGGCATTTCGCGCAGGGATTGAAAAGTGACTTCACCATCCGCGCCGAATAATTGATCCAGTTCGCTCAATACGGCTAGCATGTGCTCGGGCCTGCGTGCTAGCTCAAGCAGGGTCCATGCAGCGGTGCCTGCTGTGGTATGGTGTCCGGCGAAGATCGTGCCGATCAGCATGCCGGTAATTTCATGGGGCGACAGGCTGCTGCCGTCGTCATATCGGGCGTCGATCAAGAGTTGAAAGGCGTCTTCGCTCTTCTCGGTTTTTTGCGCGCGCTTGGCAATGATGCCGGTGACCAGTTCCTGAAGCCTGGTGCGCGCCTTGTCACGGCGGCGGAAGACCGGCAGCGGCAAATAGGGAAACACGAAGGCGAGGGGATTCACGCCTTTTTCGAGATCGTGATAGATTTGGGCGAATTCTTCATTCAATTCATAGCGGAATTCGTTGCCGAGCAGGCAGTGGCTAGACGTGTAAATCGTCAATTCCTTCATGAATTCCAATAAATCGATCTCGCCGCTGTCGCCCCAGTCGGCAACCATTTGCTCGACTTCGGCGACGATAATTTGCGCATAGCCGCGCATTGGTTTATCGCGCAACACCGGCATCAGCATTTTCAGTTGTTGATCCTTTTTATCCGGCGGTGCATCGAAAACCACGCCCTTGCCGAAAATAGGCGTCATGATTTTATAGGCCTGGCTTTGGTCGAGTTGCGTGTCGGGCGCGCGAAAAAACGCCTCGTTCGCCTCGGGGCCGGTCATCAGCACCATGCGTTGATGAAACATGCGGAATTCGCCGATTTCGCCGAGCGTATTTCTAAGCTTCATCATGTAGTTGAAGGGATTCTTGCCGAAGTCGAGCATGTGCCCGATCAGTGGCAACGCGCCGGGCATTTTAGGCGGTACCTTAGTGGAAGAAGCGGGTTTTTCGGAATTGATTGTATTCATGTCTTAGGTGGGAAAAATAATAAATTAACCATGCTAATAGCCGATGATCCGGGATGAGTTGAATTGAGACTGTAGCCTGGCGACAGCAAATGGTACGCGAAGTCTTGTCAGGAGGCCAAAAAACCGAATAAATCTTTAGGGTCGTCTACTTCGGGCAACATGACTATTTCGGTGCCAAACTTTAATTCGGTAGCAAGTTGGTAGACGATGCGAAGCATCGAAAAGTCTTCCAGAGCGAAACCTACCGAATCGAATAGCGTGATTTCTCGATCATTGTCACGCCCGATTTTCGTTCCGCAAACCAATTCCGCTAATTCGGCATGGATCAATCCGGCATCTCCTTGTTGAATTTCGCCTTCGATTAGGCTTTGCTGCGTATATTCGACGACGAGTTTGACTTGTCTTAGCAGTTCCGCCGGTAATTCGGTTTTGCCGGGGCAGTCGCCGCCGATTGCGTTGATATGTGTGCCTAGCGCGATATCTTCAAAAGCGAAAAGTATTTGTCGATGTTTGGCGGCTGTTGCTGTCGTTATAATATCGGCGCCATGCGCGGCTTCGGCGATACTGCCGCATGGCTTCAATTCGAAGGGTCGATTGGCCAGGTTTCGGGAAAACTTGGACATCGCCAGACTGTCGATATCGTAATATCGGACTGTTTTAAGCGCATAGTGCCCGGCGAAAGCGATCGTCTGGAATTCCGCTTGTGCGCCGCTACCGATGATAGCCAAGGATTTGACATCGCTCCGCGCGAGATAACTTGCCGCTAGTACGCTGGTAGCGGCAGTTCTTATCGCGGTTAGCAAGGTCATGTCGCAAAGCATCAAAGGGTAGCCGTTGCCTGCGTCGCTGATTTGGCCGATCGCGGCAACGCTGAGTTTACCGTTTCTAATATTACCGGGGTGTCCGTTGACATATTTAAAGGTATAAAATTCGTTATCGGCACAGGGCATCAATTCAATGACGCCTTGCGGATAATAGGTAGCATGACGCGGCGATAAGTGGAATGAATCCCAGCGGGAAAAGTCCTGTTTCAAGGCCTTAGTCGCTTTTTTAATAAAATGCTCAAGGCCAACATGGCGGGTCATGTCTCGAATGTCGCTTGCGGTTAGAATGAGCATATCGAATCTTGTAAGTGAATGACTGAAATACCTTGATTTGTGTTAGTTTACCGTTCATGAAGATCACTGTTAAATTATTTGCCGGTTTTATTGCCCGACGGCTATTCGGTCGATGCCGAAACATGGCTATTAAAAGAATCAGGGAGGTTGCTGAAGGTCCGTATGCACAGCACCTCCGATCGTGTGTTGGGCAAGCTTCGCTTGCCGCAGTTACGCGTTGAATTCGAGTTTGACGCGTATTCCGAACAGGATGTCGACGGTTTTATGTGTCGGCTTTTACGGCTATATCATCGAGGCGGCGGTTAGTGGAAGGCAAAACTTGCTGAACAGAGGATATTGAGCATCAGTGGCTTTCTCTCACTTAGCGTTAGGTGAGGGAAAGCCCCAAACGTCGGGCGGCAATATAGGGTATCGAGGTCGCCTTGGCTAAGGAACAATCATAAAAATTTGTCATCGATAAGGAGTTAGTACCATGCAAACTATTTTAGTTACCGGAGCCAATCGCGGCTTAGGTTTGGAATTTTGCCGTCAATATGCCGAGGCGGGTGACAGGGTTATCGCGGCGTGCCGGCATCCCGATAAATCCGAAAAACTTCAGGCTTTGGCGGCGAGGCATGCGAGTATTCGAATCGAAGCCTTAGATGTCGCCGATTTTGCGCAAATCGATGATCTATCGGCGCGACTGGCCAATGAAACCATCGACGTTTTGATCAATAATGCCGGCGTTTACGGCGATAAGTCGGGAGGCGGCTTCGGTAATTTGGATTATCAGGCTTGGTCGCATACCCTGCTGGTCAACACGCAGGCGCCGGTTAAAATGAGCGAGGCTTTTTTGCCGCAGCTTCAGCGTAGCGACAAAAAATTGATCGTGGCATTGAGCAGTCAAATGGGGAGCATTGCCGATAATTCCAGCGGCGGCAGTATTTTGTATCGTTCCAGCAAGGCTGCCTTGAATGCCGCGATGAAAAGCGTATCGATCGATTTGATGGATCGCGGGGTGGGTGTGCTGATTTTTCATCCGGGTTGGGTCAGGACCGATATGGGCGGACCGAACGGATTGATCGATGCCGACGAGAGCGTCACCGGCATGCGTAAGATGATCGATGCCTTTTCGCTTCGGCAAAGCGGTAGTTTCATCAAATACGAGGGGTTGACGATGCCTTGGTGATTCGTTGGCCGCTAAGTGGACTGGGCGCCGTGTTTGTGTTAATCGGTGTTCGGATCCTGAGCGAGTTGTAATTCTCGCAATTTCATTAAGGCATAGAGCGTTTCCAGGTGCGGGCAGGGTACGTCTTTTCGCCTCGCGGCATGTACGGCATTGCCGAGTATCGCTTCGGTTTCCATCGGACGGCCTTGTTCGTAATCGAGCAGCATGCTGGTTTTGTAGGGCGGCATCGTGTGCGTGTTGGCGATATTGCGTTCGATGATGTCTTCGGCCAATGTGTGTCTGCAGGCCGAGGCGATCGCGACAACTTCTCGCATGATGCCTCGCACCAAGGGTTCTTGTGTGCTGAGAATGTCTTGAGTCGCCAAGCCTCCGGATAACACCGACAGCGGATTGAATGGCGCATTCCAAACGCATTTTTGCCAGCGCGCGCCGATGATGTCGTCGGTAATTCGGCATTCGATGCCGGCCGCATTGAAAAAGGCGCCAAGCTGTTCGGCTTTGGGGCCAATAGTGTTGGTTAAGCTGCCCAAGGTCAATCGGCCGTAGGCCAAATGAGCTATTTGTCCGGGTCCGGTTCTGTTGCAACAGATGAAAGCCAAGCCGCTGATGATTTCGTTGTCTGGAAAGGCATCGATGAAAGCTTGTTCGGTTTCAACGCCGTTTTGTATAAAGACGATCGTGGTGCTATACGAAACTGCGGGACGGATGAGCTCGAGGTTTTCCGAAACATCGATCGCCTTGGTGCAGAGCACGACATAATCGGCTTGTTCCGGATAGTCTTCGGAATGTTGCAAGACATGGTGCGGCTTGAAGTGCCAGTCGCCCAGGTCGCGGCTTTCGATTGAATAGCCGGATTGTTCGATCAGGTTGAATTCGGACCGGCATACGACCGATACCTCGGCGCCGGCTTTCGCCAATAATGCGCCGTAAAAACCGCCGATCGCGCCGGCGCCGACGATAAGTACTTTAATCGGTTTCATCTTGACTGAGAAATTGTTTTAAAAAAGGCAGCGTCAATTTACGTTTTGCGGCCAGCGTTGCATGATCCAGTCGATCGAGCAAGCGCCACAACGAGGCTAAGTCTCGGGCATAATGATTCAGCAAAAAACGGCCGACCGTGGGATTGATTTCAAAGCCCATTTGTTTGGCTTTAAAGGCCAGAGCCTCAATGCTTTCTTGATCCGACAGTTCCTGAAGTTTTAGAGTCAATCCCCAGTTGAGCCGGGTTTTTAGATCGGGCAGTCGGATGGTCAGCCAATTGGGCGGACAATTCGAAGACAGTATTAACTTAAAGCCACGATCCCGGTGGCGATTATAGAAATTGAAAAATGCGAGCTCCCAGTCCGAGGTTTCGGCAATCGCATCGATATTGTCGAAGCAGACGACTTCGTAATCTTCAAGTCCGCTTAGAATTTCGGTGCTAGGCAAAGCGTCCGCTAAGAAAGAATAGTAAAACGTAGTTTTTTTTAACTCCTGGGCCAATTGACAGCAGGCTTGCAATAAATGGCTCTTGCCCAGGCCAATATTACCCCAAAGATAAATCTGCTGCTCTCCGGTACCGGAAACGCAATCTTTCAGGTGGCCGATAATTTCCCGGTTTTTGCCCGGATAGAAATTGGCAAAGGTCAGATTAAACTTGTGTTCGAAAAGTAACGGTAATTGCTCGGCCATGCATCAAGGCTTTTTTTTATGATAACGAACATAAAGGCTTGCGCCGACAAACAGCATTAAACTGAAGGTCACTTCCAGTAACGCATAAGGCCTTTGTAATGGATTGGCATAAGCTTCGACCGACCCATGGATAAAATAAAGCAAACTAATATAGGCTGCCCAGGCGCAGCTTCTCGCTTTACCCGCAAGCAAACCGCGCATCGGCAATAATAACGGCGAAACGCTCAGCAGCAATACCAATGCGGTAGGCAGTTGATCCGGCGGCGTCAATACGGTAGGCCAGGCCATCAACAAACCAAACAGCCCGAAAAAACCGGCTAAGGCGATGCGGTGATAATGTTTTGCAGTCATTGGCCGGTCTTAGTTATTAGTGTGAGCCATGTCGAGCCGGAACAAGTTATAAAATTTCCAGAACGTGTTCGGGAGGACGTCCGATAGCCGCTTTGCCGTTAGCTAGCACGATCGGTCGCTCGATCAATTTAGGCGTTGCGACCATGCCGGCTATCAAGGCTTGTCGGTCTAGCGAAGGATCGTCCATGCCGGTTTCCTTATACTCGCTTTCGTTGTTACGCATCAAATCGCGCGGCTCGATGCCAAGTAGATTGAGGATTTCGTTTAACTCATCTGCGGTAGGCGGGGTTTTTAAGTATTCGATTATTTCAATATCGAGACCTTTGTCCTGCAGAATTTGCAAGGTTTGACGCGATTTGCTGCAACGGGGATTATGATAAATTTTGACAGTCATCGTTATTGGCCATGCTCCAAGTTTAAAACAATACATGATTACGTAGAGCTTTTAGCCAAATCGACAAGACCCAAGTTGCCCATCATAACGGTATGGATTGCCGGTATCGAGTGTACAGGGAAGAACAATACTGGATCGGGTCTCATCCATATTCATGTGCCGGATAAGATTCCGATTTTAGCTGAAGCTCGTAATTAATCATGAAACATTATGATAACATCATTTATGCGGGCGGCAGATGGGAAACGAAGCGCCTACCTAAAGAGGCCGCTTAGGAACGAGCATGAAATAACTTCGACAACTGTTAGAAGGGGGTTCGGTGGCTCGATTGACAGGTGTCGGCGGCAGGGCAGATTTTTGCTCCTGCAAAATCTGCATTCATGCCATCCTTGGCAATCAGTCGCCGCCGTCAAGCCTACATGGATGTATTCACCCAGCACCTAAATCCAGCACCTAAATTCCATAGCCCATTGGCTATGTTTAATATCATGGCTAATTTAGGTGCTGGATGAATTCCATAGCTCATTGGCTATGGTTAAACTATCTTGGATAATTTAGGTGCTGGGTTCACGGCGTCCTGTCAAGCGAGTCACCGGACCGCCGCAAAGCCTACTACTTTGTAGCAATTATTTTGTGCAAATTCCTTAATTTTTTAAAGAGTAAGGCGCGCCGGCTAAAAGGTTGGGGTTTCGTTGTAATCGATTCGCCGTCCCTGCATTTTTTAACGTACTTAGGACAAAAAGGTAAGTCATTGAATACTCAAGCTATCGTCGACAGGGCAAAACTTTATTGGCGCCTGGCCCGATTCGATCGCCCGATCGGTATATTGATACTCTTATGGCCCACACTGTGGGCGCTTTGGTTAGCCTCGAGCGGTTCGCCGGATTTGAAAATTTTGACCGTTTTCGTGTTAGGTGTCATTTTGATGCGAGCGGCTGGTTGCGTGATCAATGACTATGCCGATCGCGAATTCGATCCTCATGTCGAGCGCACCAAACAGCGCCCGATCGCTACCGGAGAGGTGCGGCCTAAGGAGGCATTGGCGCTCTTCGTCGTATTGAGCCTTATCGCATTCGGTTTGGTTTTATTACTGAATACGATGACTATTTTGCTATCTATTGGCGGTGCTATTCTAGCTGCCGTCTACCCGTTTATGAAGCGCTATACCCATTTGCCGCAAGCCTTTTTGGGCATGGCTTTCGGTTGGGCCGTGCCGATGGCTTATGCCGCCGAAACGCAAAGTTTGCCGTTAGCGTCGTGGGTATTATATCTAGCCGTGATTTTATGGGCCTTGGTTTACGACACTATGTATGCGATGGTCGACAAAGATGATGATTTAAAAATCGGTGTGAAATCGACCGCGATACTATTCGGCGATAAAGATAGGGAGATTATTGGTGGCTTGCAGATCGTTATTTTGATGCTGTTGGTTATTGTCGGTCGATTTGAACAAATGGGCTGGATTTATTATGCGGGGCTAACCGCTGCCGCCGGATTTTCGGTTTATCAACAGAAGCTGATTGTTCATCGCGAAAAAGCCGATTGCTTTAAAGCGTTTCTCAATAATAACTGGTTCGGTTTGGCTGTGTTTACAGGTGTCGTTGTCGATTATTTAATGGGCTAATCGGTGCTCAAGACGATGGATTCGGCCTTTTATTGGGTGTCGAAACTGGTTTGGGACTTATTTGCTCCGGATCATTTGTTGTTGATTTTGCTGACTCTGGTTTGCGGGTTGTTTTGGTCGGGCTACCAACAAATAGCGCTTTATGGGTTCAGTGTCTTGGTTTTCTTATGCTGGTTGATTGCTTTATTTCCGGTCGGTAGTTGGCTGCTGCTTCCTTTGGAAACAAAATTTCCGGCGAACCCGCCGTTGCCGGAGCATTTGGACGGCATCATTATGCTCGCTGGCGCTGAAAAAATCGACGCCAGCTATGCCTGGCAACAGGTCGAGCTAAAAGCTTATTCGGAACGCGCGTTGACCTTCATGCAGATGGCTAGAAAATATCCTGATGCAAGATTAGTCTTTACCGGAGGATTGGGTAGTAAGCAGGATAAGAATTTTCAGGAAGCTGACGTAGCCTCGCAACTTTTCGAGCAGCAAGGCCTCGATGTTGGGAAAATCGAATTCGAACGGCGCTCGAGAAACACCTATGAAAATGCCTTGCTGGGCAAAGAATGGGTAAAGCCGAAAAAAGGTGAAAAATGGTTATTAATCACCAGCGCTTCACATATGTCTAGAGCGGTAGGCGTATTTTGTCGGGTCGATTGGCCGGTCATTCCGTATCCGGTCGATCACTGGACAGTGCCGGGCGAATCGACAAGTCTCGGTTTTGCGTTCGGCGAAAATTTAGAACAATTGACTTATGGCGTCCGAGAATGGCTAGGATTGGCTGCCTATCATATGACTGGTAAAACAAGTGCTTGGGTGCCGGGTACGTGTTCAAATGAGCCATAAACAGTAAAGAAAAATAAAAAATACTTGCAGCAAAAAAAATGTTCTGTATAATTTCGGCTTCTTCGCTGGTGTAGCTCAGTTGGTAGAGCAGCTGATTTGTAATCAGCCGGTCGCGGGTTCGAGTCCCATCACCAGCTCCAACAAATTCAAAGGCTTAGTCGGTTTCGACTAAGCCTTTTTTGTTGTTTTTCCAAAATACTGTCCAAAATTATCACGATCCAGTCGGTTTAACAATTTCCGGCTTGCGGTTGAGCGCAATGTTAGGCATTTAATTTTGCTCTGACTCCAGTTATTTCCTATACCAGCTCCATGCTGGCATAGGGCCTACATGAACGGCCCCGGTGCCGAATTTAATCTACGCTGGGTATCGGTTAATCTTAAAAAGAGCAGTTGAGATCCTCAAGCCACCGTTCGCTCTGAGCCCTGTCGAAGGGTGAAGGGTAGTTTGAGGCTTCACTAGGCCGGTGAAAGTGTTGTAGGTCCTTCATGCTTCGACTTGGCTCAGCACGAACGGTCTACAACACATGCCAACTGCCCTTTTCAGGTTAATTCCTCAAATGGCCGTTGCCATAGGCCACCCACTTGTAGGTTGTCAATTCATCCGGCCCGACCGGGCCGCGGGCGTGTAGTTTGTCGGTGCTGATGCCGACTACCGATCCCAAGCCGTAATCGCCGCCTCCCGATAATCTTGTGGAAGCATTGATCAATACCGAGGCTGAATCAACCTGATGCTCGAATTGTTGAGCCATGTTAAGGCTTTGCGTAACAATGACATCGGTATGCCCCGACCCATAGTGATTGATATGATCAATCGCTTCATTGATGCCGTTGACGATTTTTATTGAAAGTATCGGCGCCAGATATTCGCTATGCCAATCTTCTTCTGTCGCTGGGGCAATGCCTGGTAAGAGCTTTTGTGTCTTTTCGCAGCCGCGTAGCTCGATATTGTTTGCGTCAAATGCCGCCTGAAGCAGCGGTAGCATTTGTTCCGCGCATTTTTGGTCGATCAATAAGGTTTCAAGTGCGTTACAGACTTGAATGCTTTGGCATTTCGAATTGATCGCTAGATCGACCGCTTGAGCAGGGGCCGCGTCTGCCGCGATATAGAGATGACAGATGCCGTCGTAATGTTTGATGACAGGAATTCGGGTACCTTCGGCGATACGTTTGATCAAGTCCTTGCCGCCGCGCGGAATCAACACGTCCACATAGTCGTCCATCATGAGCAGTTCTCCAACAGCTTCATGGCCTGGCATGCGGATAATCTGTATCGCATGTTCCGGAAGTCCTGCAGCTACAGCGCCTTCAATCATCGCATCTGCCAGGAGCATGTTAGTTTGCAGTGCTTCCGATCCGCCTCGCAAGATGACGGCATTACCGCTTTTGATACAAACCCCGGCGGCATCGGTGGTGACATTAGGCCGCGATTCGTAAATGATACCGATGACGCCAAGCGGCACCGATTTTTTAAACACCTGAAGCCCGGCGGGATTGGTATGACCTTCGAGTACGCGATTCAATGGGTCCGGCCTCCGAGCGACTTTATTTAGCCTGGATATCATGTATTGAAAAACTTTATCGTCGATCATCAAACGTTTGACCAATGCATTGGACTGCCCGGCTTGCCGAGCTTTTTCGACTTCTTCGGTATTGACTTCCAAAACTCGGCGTTTAGCTGATTGAAGCGAGTCGACCATTTTTGAAAGCGCAAGATTACGCAGTGACTCTGATGTCGATGATAATTGACGTGCCGCAAGACGGCTTTGTTTGGCAATGGCTTGAACGGAACTGCTATTCACAATGGATCCATGGTTACTTTTTAAAGGCTGAAGGTTAGCAGTAAATCGATAGCGGCACAAAATCGATCAATTTGATTACGAGCTTCGAGTGGCTTTATTTGCTGTTGTTTTCTGAGTTTCTTTGCTCGGTGGCGACAAGTGAAAAGAATTACAAAGCTCAGTGTTGCGGGAGGTTGTGCCTTTTGCACTTCAAATTTCGGCGATGCTTAAGGAGGCGCCGGGGTGATCGGTCCCTCACCTAACGCTAGGTGAGGGATTGGCATAGAGTCTATATGGACGTATTCATCCAGCACCTAAATTCCATAGCCCATTGGCCATGGTTAATTGTCTTAGATAATTTGGGTTCTGGGTTCTGGGTTCTGGGTTCTGGGTTCTGGGTTCTGGGTTCTGGGTTCTGGGTTCACGGCGACTTTTGAGGGTCATCCCGGTGCCGAATTTTGATTTTTCGATGAGTATATTTTGTTTATTTTCACAAGATAAGTTTATTCCCATGGCGGCTCATCACCGCTATAGGCTACAAAGTCTTTATCTGTTGCATAGGTAATAACGCCCGAGCCGACGTTATTAGTTGTGTGGCTTCTTTTGGATGAAGCCGATCCAGTATCGGAAGCCACAGTCGACTTGGGTGCTGCGTCTTGTGATTGCCATTGCGCAAAAAGTGATATGTCTTTATTGCCTGGGACATACCATTTCTTTTGGGCAGGATCCCATCTTGCGCCGAGCGCTTTAGCCGCATCTTTTTGAGCATACGGCACATTCAGGTAAGTTTTTGATTCAGCCATTTTTTTCAGTAAGTACCCTAATGCGCTGTTTTATGCGAAGCTAGTCGGTTTAAAGTTGATTAAACTAAAGAAACGATCGCGTAGATTTGCATACGATTTTTGTATAGGCGACCAAATGCCTGGTAAGACACGAAGACAAAATGCAGCGATGTTCTCCCCTTCGGCCTCTTTAACAACAAAAATAAAATAAATAACGGTTAACACATAAATAAACTCTGACATATTTGCGTCCTGATAGCATTGATTGTTCTTGTAATTTTCCGTCTAAAATGATGATTCGGAATGTGCTTTCATTTCTTGTTGGCGAGTGAATATAGCAGAAGTTACTCAAAATAGGTAAGCGAATGTAATTCAGTTCATCGGGGAAATCAGAGCGGAGGGCAAAATATCACTGGACAATTGCTTGATACGTTTCATAGTTCTCAAATATCTGCTTGAAAATCATATAACCTTTATCCTAATTCTGTCGGTTGGATCCGGGGTAGGCGCTTCCGAGTCGTTCAAGAGATCGCAGTTCGTGGTGTGCTTAAATCAAGCCATAATGAGTTTGAGAAATGTATAGGTGTTAATGCCGGATCAAAACGCATTTCGACAAGATTTAAGGATTTGCTCAAAAATAACTTCTTTATTTTTCAATGTATACCCATCGCAGGTCAAAATTCGGCACAGGGGTGCCTCCTTAGGCACTGCCGAAATTTGAAGTACGAAAGTTATAGAGTAGGTAGGTTCGGTAACTCGATTGAAAGGTGTCGGTGGCTGTCAAGCGAGTTGCCGAATCCGTACCTAAGCACATAGGTTCAGAAAGTTATTTGTCACGAAATCCTTAGTACGAACAGAAGGTGTTAAAACTATTGAAATTTTATGTTCTAGGGTAGAGGTTATGGGTAATTGCGCATTGCCGGCTTGATGTTTTTCACATAATCTACCTGCATTCTGCAATTTTTAACGATAATCGATATAAGCAGCCACTATTATGGATAACAATACCGCTTCAGCAAACGAAGATTTGCTTGGCTATCCCGCAGGGATTGCCAAGGCGGCTCGCGCGGTTCTAAAAAAGGAAGTCAGGCATTTGCAGTTGATTCCGGCTGCAGCGATTAAATTACTTAAACTTACCAACGATGAAAACACCCGGGTAAAAGATCTATCGAAAGTGATCGAGACGGAGCCGGCGTTGGCGGCTAAAGTGCTAAGGATAGTTAATTCGGCGGCATTTTGTCTGCCTAAAAAAATCACTTCGATCAAGCATGCGGTCAATATGCTCGGGTTTTCAGCCGTTAGGCAGGCCGCCTTGGATCAGTTATTTTATAATCGGCTAATCCGGCATAAATCGAAGCAATCGTTCAATCAGATGTTTTTTTGGCAGCATTGTTTGTTCGTCGCATCGATGAGTAAGGCGATTGCCGTAACCTTGAAACATCCCGATCCGGATATGATTTATACAGGCGGTTTGTTGCACGATGTCGGCAAAGTCGTGTTGGAAAGTTACGGGCGTGTGTCTTATAGCGATTATTTAACGGCATACGATAAAAGCGATCAATCGCTGATGGAAAGCGAGAAAACTTTCTTCGGTTTAACGCATACCGAAATCGGTTTAGTTTTCTGCGCGACCTGGAACTTACCGCCTGCGATTACCGCAATGATCGGCTTTCATCACGAAATGCCGTCCGCCGACTCCCCGTATGCTCAATTTAAAACCGAGACCGCGATTATTTCGTTTGCCAATTATATTGCTTGGGTTCAAGGTGTGGGGTCTAGCGAAAAAATTTGTAGTCCGGATTTACAAGAAGAGGTCTTAAAAATTATCGATATCGATAAGTTGAATTTGGAGCAGTTACTTGAACATGTCGATCGCGAAATGGCCAATACCCGGGAGTTTTACGGTATTTCATTTCCCAATATTCATAAACTGAGAGCGACATTGGTGCAGGCGACGATTAAACTCAGCGTCATCGGCAACAAAACCCGGCATGAAAAATCGAATGGGGGCAATGCTGGGGTGGCCTCGAACGGTTCAATTCTAACGATCCCTCACCGGAGTCTCGATCCGGAAGAATTCTTACCGTGGACTTTAGAGGCGATTCAAAGCGATTTCGGTTTCGATCGAGTCATAATGTTAAATATCGACCCGAAACGCCGGGGCTTGATTGCCGCGCATTGGTGGCCGGAGTCGATTCTTGAAGACGAACTGCAACCGTTCGAAATTCCAATCGGTGAAGTCACCGGTAAATTGTTGGATTGCCTGCGCAACAAAAAGCCGGTCTTGATAAGAAAGGACGATAGTCTCGATCGGCAGATGCTTCATCGAATCAATGTCGACGAGTTTATCGCAATGCCTGTCTTACGGCATAACAAGTTGGTCGGTGTACTCTATGCCGATAATTCGTTGAGTGGTCGGGGAATGGATGAAAAGGTTCTCGGTGAAATATTGCCGATCGTTAATGAACTGGGTATCGCGTTGATGAATGCCAAGCAGTATACCTTAGCTAGAAAGGAGTCGCAGATCGATCCTTTGACGCAATTATTTAACAAACGTGTCATCAATGAGTTTTTAGCTCGTCTTTTCGAAAGCGAACCGCAGGTATTAACAAAAATCGCGGTAGGTTTTATCGATGTCGACCGATTTAAGCACTTTAATGATGTATGCGGCCACCAGGCAGGTGACGATGTATTGAAGATTGTTGCGGATATTTTGCGGAGCATGACGCGTCCAGGCGATTTGATCGGCCGCTACGGTGGCGAAGAATTTTTATTTGTGTTGCGCAATACCGATCAAGCTGGCGCATCAGGGTATGCAGAAAGAATACGGGGTGAAATAGAGCAGCGTGGTAAAGTCATGAGCGAGCGGTTTCATGATCATGAACTAACGGTTAGTGTCGGATTGGCTGTGTATTCTCCGGGGTATAAAAGTTATCCTGCGATGATCGAGGCGGCCGATAAGGCGATGTATCGAGCCAAACATAGTGGAAGAAATCGGGTGGTTGTTTATCAGGAGAATATATAACTAAATGATATATATAATAAATTACCGGGTATAATTCTTTTTTGCAAATCTCGAATGATGCTTGATGATGACAAATAATCTCGACTATCGGGCTTCGATATTGATCGCTATCGCTTTGGCTTCTGTGATTGTAATGTTTTTTTTTCCGGCAATTCCCCAAGACCGGTTTTATCATGAGTTTGCCGACCAAAGGAAAATACTTGGTATTAAACATTTTTTGAATGTGGCGTCCAATTTGCCATTTATCTTGGTGGGATTAATCGGTGTTAAGACTCTTTTTTTCGTCGATCGTTCTAAAATCGTCGTTGTCATTTTACCGTATTACATACTGTTTTTTAGCAGCGTAGCCTTGGTGGGATTCGGTTCGATTTATTATCATCTGGAGCCGAATAACCGCACGTTGATTTGGGATAGATTGCCGATGACCTTGGCATTTATATCATTTTTTTCGGTGATTGTCGGCGAGTATATATCTGAAGAGGTCGCATCTAAGTTACTGTATCCGCTACTGTTGACAGGGTTGGCTTCCGTTTTATACTGGCACTATAGCGAGTTGCAAGGCCGTGGCGATTTACGTTTATACGGTCTAGTTCAATTCTTGCCATTACTGCTGATGCCGTTAATATTAGTGATGTATAAACCCCGTTTTACCCATGGGCTGGCCTATTGGATTTTTTTCGGTTTATATGGTGTGGCGAAGGCTTTTGAAGTCGCGGATAGTAGTGTTTACTATTGGTTATATGGTATTAGTGGGCATACTCTTAAGCATTTGCTCGCGGCATTAGGGTGTTATGTTTTTCTTCGGCAAATCGCAGAAAGGCAACGGTTATCTTAATGCACCGTGGGCTAAGAACACTATTGTGGATTGGAATAAATTTTTTAACTCTTAATTTGAATTTAAGGACACTATAATAGATCTCCGAATCGAGTTTTTCCGCCAGGTAACCTAAAGATGTATAAAAAACTAGCTGTAGTCATTTTAATGCTAACCGGATGTTCCTCAACGGCTCAGCAGTACCCGCCGTTTCAGAAATCTGCCGATCAAGCGTCCGATCCGGTTGTTGCGAATCCGATTGCTAAACCCTTACAGCCTAAACAAATCGGTCCCTATCTTGCCGCGTCAGTTTCCGGAGATTATGCCGGGTATAGTGATTTGTGGCGTTTTATCGATGAAATGGTTCTAAAACACGGCTTCAATCGAGACTATTTAAACGGCTTATTTTCACAGGCCAAACGCAAACAATGGACCTTGGATTATTTGCATAAATCGGATCAAGCTTCAAAATCGAGAGCGGAGCCGGCGCCGGGCGGTTGGACGCGTTATCGCGCGAAATTCTTGGATGAACGCCATATCAATAGCGGTGTTTCGTTTTGGATGAAACATGGCGAGAGTTTGCGTCGCGCGGAGGATAAATACGGTGTTCCGGCAGAATATATTTTAGGTATTCTCGGTGTTGAAACCTCCTATGGCGGTTATATTGGAAATCACCGTATCATTGATGCTTTGACGACTTTAGCATTCGACTATAAAAGGCGCGGTGACTATTTTCGGGGCGAACTCGAAAACTTTCTGATTATGGCCGGCAAGGAAGGTTTCGATCCGTCTAAGCCGGTTGGTTCGTTTGCCGGCGCGATGGGCTTGGGACAGTTTATGCCGACCAGTTTTCTAAAATGGGCCGTCGATTTTAACGGTAATGGTCGCAAGGATTTATGGAGCCCTGAAGATGCTATCGGCAGCGTGGCCAATTATTTCGCGCAACACGGTTGGCAATCGGGGCAACCGATTGTGACGCCCGCTAAACTGAACGGTGCGCAAGCTCATACGCTTGAAACCGGTGTCAATCATCAATATACGCTGCCTCAATTCAAGCAAGCAGGCGTTATTCCAGCGCGCTATTGTCAATGCGATGGGCCGCTGCATTTAGTATTGCTGAGAAAATCTATTGGCGATGACTATTGGATTGGTCATCGCAATTTTTATGTCATAACTCGCTATAACCAAAGTTCTTATTATGCGATGGCGGTACACGATTTGGCGATGGCGATCAAATCGCGTTACCGGAAAACGCAAATGGTTTCCCGATGATTGGCAAATGAGTCGTTAAACGGTGAATAGGCTGAAATATTGGTTGGTATTTATCGGTGGATTCTGGAGCTTTGTTTGTGGCGCAACCGATGTCGCCCGCGAAGCCGATTATGCCGAACGAATTACCAAAACCTTGAGTGTCGGCGAAATGGTTTGGCTACAAGCGAATGATCGCAAATTCTTAAGTATCTATACCGAGACCGAATATCCGGACATCAAAGAAGCGGCAATTATATTGCACGATAAAGGCGCGCATCCGGACAGAAAACCATTGATTCATGAGCTTAGAACCGAATTACCGAAACATCGTTGGTCGACGTTAGCCCTACAGATGCCGTTAAGAGAATCTGGGGCCGAGGTGGAAGATTATTTTGACTTGTTTGTCGAGGCGACGGCACGTTTACGAGCGGCGGTAAATTTCTTGGAAAAAAAGGAATACGAAACTATTGCGATCGTCGGTCATGGTATGGGGGCATTGATGGCTTTGCAGGCTTACAATGATTTGCAAGACGATATTAAAGCATTGGCGATAATCGATATTCCGGCAACGCGTAATACAGCCGCTAGAACAGTGGAATGGATTAGGCGGGCCGAGCTTCCGTTGCTTGATCTATTGGTTAGTCGTGAGATACCGAATGAGGCCTTTAGCTCTGCGAAAAGGCGCTTGGCGGCTAAAGACAATACGCATTATCGGCAAGTTAGCATTAACGATGATGAAGCTATGATGGTCAAGCGGGTATATAGTTGGCTAAGGCGCACAATGGAGACGCTTGCATCAGCCGAGAATGACGAAGAAACTGCCGAAAAAGAATCTGCTAAAAACGAAGCCGATGCTCAAGGCATTTAGCCCCTTGGCAAGCCGTCCATGGCTGTGGATGCCTGTTTTAGAGGCATGTGGGAAGGGTTTGAAAGTTTAAAGTTAAGCGCTTCGAACCGGTTGATTAGCCCAAAACCGTTATTTTCGGTAAAGGCCGGCTTGTTGCGCCATAGGCCAAACAAAAAGCTACATCAATTGAATGGCAACCAATACAGTGACGGAAACAAGCTGTAACACCACCATCTTGATCGAACCGCTTCGGTCTTCACTTTTTGTCATTTGTCGAACGGCAACTTTTTTCATGATAATCCCCTTGAACAAGAGTAAATCGAAAATAACATGACCCTTTGAAAAGGAATCTAAAACAGATTACCTCGTAATCCCACAATTCCAAATTCAATTTAAATTAAGCAATATTACTGCCAGTTTTATAAACGAAGCATTGAGCTGGGCGCTAATGGGCTATATTCGTCATTGTATAAGGATTGGAAGTCTTATTGAAACAGCCTAATCGCAAAACTGAGTAGGAATGCTGTGTATCCGATTTGTCTTTTTTGCACCAACATAATGCGCTATTCGATACAAAAGCGTCAAAAGAGGTACTGAGTTTTTGCAAAAATACCGAGGGATAAAGGCGGGTAAAATGTGTGTTATTTCACATTATTGTTATGGCATATCACTCAGTTTTAAAAAAATGTTTTTATACAAATCAACCTGTAATCTCTCTAGTCCCCTAAGTTAAAAGGTTACATGCATAGTGGCATAGATATTGATTAGGAATTGAAGACGTCCGTTGGAAGCAAGGCGACAAACACCATTTGTTAGATTAATTTTGGTAGCAGACCGGCCGTCACAGTGCGTGAATAATTAAATTCCATCTAAGTGACATTAGTCGTAACGATTGCGGAAAGTGATAAATTTAAAGAAGTCCTTTTCCATATTTTAATGGAAAGATTAAGTGTTTACATATTAATGCGATGTCAAGTACTCACGCATTCGTTTAGGAAATAGCTACGAAACCTAAAACGATAAGGATTTGGTCGTAAATAACTTCCCTATTTTACGGAGGGTTCGGTTCCTCGATTGGCAGGTGTCGGCGGCAGGGCAGATTTTTGCTCCTCGGCAATTGCTCCTGCATTGCCCTAATACACGCCATCCATGGCGTAATGCAAAATCTGCATTCATGCCATCCTTGGCAATCAGTCGCCGCCGTCAAGCCTACACGGACGTATTCGCGGCGTCCTGTCAAGCGAGTTACCGAATCCTCAACAAAGCGCATAGTTCCAGGAAGTTATTTATCACGAAATCCTAATAATCAATAAAATAAAACAATGAGGTTGAAAGAATGAAGCATTTGGCACAATCTTTAGCAGTAGTCGGTTTGATAAGCGGCTTGTTCATGACGCCGGCTCAAGCCGCTAGTACATTACCCGTTGAAGGAATCATTTATAAAGTAGAAGAGGGAACAACTTTCGATACTTGGAAAATCGTGATGCAGTCGGCAGGAACATTTAAGGTTAATTTGTTGGCATACGAAAGTACGAGTAACTCGTTGGATGATGCAGTCGACTTAAATGGGGACGGCAGATTTACTTATTTAGATCCGGATACTCATTTTTACTTGGATAATGGTTCCGAAAATCCCCTGCTCAACGCTGCAAATCATTTGGCGCGTTGCGACGATATCAATAATAATTGTAATTCCATAAGCAACGATATTATTACGTTAAATAGTCTAAGCGAGGAAGAAGGCGCGGCAAACGGTTCTATTCATTTTCGCAGGGATCCCGCTTTCGAAGTTACATTGGCCGAAGGTAGTTACCTGTATCTTGTGGCGGATTATCGGTTGACAACCGATGAAGCCGCGGCAGGCATAAATTTAGGTGATTCCATAAGAAACAACGGAGACGATGGTAACTATCGAATCGATTTTAGTTCCGATACGATGGCTTTTAGCCGCTCCGGGAATACGATTACGGTTTCTGCTGTTCCGCTCCCGGGTGCAGTGTGGTTGTTCGGTAGCGCGCTACTAGGTGGCTTGGGAATGGTTAGGCGAAATGCACTTTGGGGATAAACAAAGTGAAAGCTTAATATACATAAGGGGTATTCGACTCCCTAGATAAATGGAAACTTGTGCGGGACGGGTTATTTAGTCCGTCCCAATGTCTCAGTTTGTCCCAAGTAATTCGGCTAGCTTTGGCCAAGGTCGAAACGTTTAGGTCTGGTTTGTAAACCCGGCCCCTGGCAAGGTTCGAAAATATGCGTAATAACAATTAAATCGTCGTCGAGGTTTCCGTTTTACGCAGCAGGTCATGATAGAGTCGGATACGGTCGATATATTTGACTGAATCCTTGCCGGCCGCATAGCCGTATTTCAGGTTTTTGAAATGTCGCCTTTCCGACAGCAGCGGCAATACTTGTTTGATATCGGCCCAGACATTCGGGTTTTTGCCCATTTTTCTGGCCAGTTCGCGTGCATCGTACAGGTGGGCGATGCCGATATTGTAGGCGGCCATCGCGAACCAGATGCGGTCTTCTTCGGCAACTTCTTGAGGAATTCTTTTCAGCAATTGCTGCATGTATTTTGCACCGCCCCGGATGCTTTGTCTGGGGTTGAGCCGGTCATTTACGCCCAGCGATTTTGCGGTATTGTTGGTTAGCATCATCAAACCGCGTACGCCGGTCGGGCTTTTCGCGTCAGGGTTCCATTCCGATTCGCCGTAAGCCTGGGTTGCCAATAGTGTCCATGGAATGTTGTAGTCGGCCGCAACTTGTTTGAAATAAGATTTGTATTTGGGCAGGCGTTTTTTGACGCGTTGCAAAAAAACCGCAGCATCATGGTAGTCGAACAATTCGGCATAGCCGTAATAGCGTTCGTTGATCGCTTTTAGCGTCGAGTCGCTTTGTATGCGCGCGAGCCAATTTCCGATGTATTGCCTGAGAGTTGAGGAATTGTTCGGCAATGCCCAGGCCAGTTTTTCTTCGGATAGCGTATAGGCGTTGATTAGATTAGGAAAATGCAGGCGGTTAACTGTAACGATATTCGATTCGACGACCGTGCAATCGACTGCGCCGTTGGCGACTTGTTCGAGAACTTGCTCGGTCGATAACGTCGTGGTGCTTTGCCATGATAGTTCAGGGTACTGCTGCCTGATTTCGGAGAGTTTTTCATCGCTACGGCTGTCGGCAATGACCAGCAGTGAATGATTCAGCAGGTCTTCATTGGTCTTCGGCAGTTTGCCGCGTTTGTTGCAGACGACTTGTTGTTCGACCGTTTTGTAACTCGGCCCGTACTGGAAATGTTTCGCGCCATATTCGCTAGGGGTCAATCCGGCTGCGGCGATATGGCCTTCGCCGGCCGCCAGCGCCGCCATGATATCGAATGTGTTGTCGTAGACCTTGTATTCGACGTCGATATTCAACGACTGCGCCAATTGTTGCGTCAGTTCGTATTCGAAACCTTGTTGCGTGGCATCGTCGTGGTAATACGTCGTCGGCGCGTGGCGAGTCAAAACGATTAGCTTGCCTTTTTCGCGAATGTCTTCCCAGATACTAACCGGTTTTCGACTCATGTCGGTGTCGTGAACCGGCAATTGGACGAATAGCGGGATGAATAACGCCTGTAGCTTCTTTTTCATAACAGTACCTTTAGAGTGATCAGTCCTTTTCCAACCGGTACTTCAAATCGATCCTTTGCGATTCTCCGGCACGGGTCTGCAGACTAAAATTTTGATTCAATTTTTGTTCCAAAATGACGGCATAGGTATTGGAAAATAGGCCTAATGAAAAACCTAGATATAAATCGGGATTAATGTATTTGCCGAGGCGCACGGCGGTGTCTTCGAGACGCTGTGCTTCCTCGACCTCGAACTGATCGAAGCCTAACTGGTTACTGAGCCACGAAAGTTCGCCGGCTCCATAGTTAATCGCGGCCTTAGCCAGCATGTTGGCTTGCGATTCGCCGGTACGTTGTAACGACCGGCCGGTCAGCAGATAGGCGAGTGCATCGGATTCCGGCATCGGCGGCCGGCTCGATACTTTGGTTTGCGGCGATTTGGCCGGCCCGGTCACGGTCAATACCGCAGTCACATCTTCGCCGGTGGCTTTGCGTGTCGCTTCGAAGTTTAACCATGGATTGTCCACCGGTCCGTTGAATAAAAATTCGCCTTTTGCGATTGTCAAATCCTGGCCGTAAGCCTTGTATCTCGCATCTTTCATCGCGACCCGTCCAAGCATGCGTTGCGTGCCGGGCGAGGAAGTATAACGCAGATTGCCGGTCAGCCGGGTATCCATGCCGTAGCCGGAGAAGCGCACCTGTTCGCCGAGCAAAATGCCGATATCGGTTTGCAGATTTAAAGCGGTTTTTTCCTCCTCGATAATTTCCCGGTTGATGATGATTTCATCGGCACTGGGCGCGATCGCGGTTTCCGGTAATTCGATCAGTTTCAACTCGGCGTTGTCGACGGTGACGTCGCCGGTGACTCGGATTACCGCTTCGCTTTGCTTGACCGTCAGGCGCGGTGAGACGCTGATTTCGGCTTCGGGAATTCGGGCTATTTCGAATTCGCTGCCGGTAATTGATAGTTCCGCCGGAAAACCCGTTTCCGGATTCAGCTCGAAGGTGCCGTCGAGATAGAGCGAACCTTTACCGGAATCGATGCGTCCGGACAAGGCCAATTGTTCGGGTTGTCCCGGTTGCCCCGACAATCTTAGGTTAATATTGTGCGGATGAATGCCGATTTCAGGTACATCGAGTTCGGCATTGCTGAGTTGCAGCAGGCCGCTGATTTCCGGACGTTCGGTGTCACCGGCAAGAGTCAGGTCGGCCGTGATCCGGCCTTTGAGGTTTTCGATATCCTGCACTAGCTGATCGACCAGGTTTAAGTCGGCAATCGACGCTTGCAGGTTGCCTGTCAAAGACTGAGCTTTTGTTGACATGAGTGGTGCGGTTTTGATTTGCGCACTGATGAAGTCATGGCCGGTCAATCCGATGCGCAACTCGGCATCGAGTCGTTCGTCGCCGTATTGCGCTTTCATCCGAGTTTCGGACAAAGCAAAAATATGGGTTTTCTCTCCGTCTCGGGAAAGTTTAAGCGATGAGTTGGCGACTCCGGCTTCGGCATCGGCCGTCAGGCGCGCGCCTCGTTTCAGTAATTTGGCGTTGGCATTGATCGCACCTTCTAGGCTCATGTTTTCGGGCACCCACAGTTTAGCCATGGCCAAATCGATATTGCGTAATTCGGCAGTGGCGCTCAGGCGGCGCTCGATCGAGCCGTCGGCGCTTAGGCAGATCGCCGCATCGGCTTGAATGAGACAGTTTTGCGGCAGGTTGACACCGATATCGTCGCCTGCGAAATCCAGCCGAATCGGCCAAGACCGTTCGAGTTGCCATTGCTTGAGTTGCGCTTGGTCGATGTCGAGTCTTTCCAGTGTTGCAAGCCAGCGTTGATTTCGTAGACTGCCATTGATTTCGGTATCGAGCTTGACGATGTCGGAACTCAATTTCGCGTCGAATTGATGATCGTTCAAAGAGCCCGCACCGTGCAGCTTCAATTCATCGATCGCTTGCCCATCCAACTCTAAGCCTTGCAGAACTAGGTCGAGTTGCGAGTGCTGGCCCAAGGCTTCGGCATAGTCGAGATTCAGCGCTAACTGGCTGAATCTAAAATCTTGGTAACTGAGTTTATTGGCATTTAATTGAGCTTTGACGGCAGGGTCTAAATAATTGCCGCGTACAGTGCCGTTGCCCTTGATCGAGCCGGACAGTCCCGGCCAAACCGCCGCGAGATTGGGCGCATCGATAGAAAAATCGAGATTGGAGCGGGTTTCGGCCAGAATGCCGTCGGCCGTCAGGCGATTAGCGGACGATTGCAGCTGTAGTTTGTCGATTGTCAGGCGCTGCTCGGCGAAAGCGAGTTTGCCTTGACCTTGAATCGGGCTATCGAAAAGCGTGCCATGCAGTTTTTCGATCGTGAGCATGCCGGTCAATTGTTCTTCGGCAAAGCGTCCGGATACGGCGGCTTGAAGATTCAGCGAACCGCTGATGTCGGGCGTAAAATCGCCCGGATCGAGCCGTTGGGCATTCAGGTCCAGCGCGAAATCTATCGCGTCGCGCCACGAAACTTGGCCTTTCAGGTCCAACCGTCCTTGTTTCGGACGTAGAGACAATTGATGTATATCGATCGCTTCGGTACTGCCTTGTCCGTTGAAAATTAGGTCGAACGGCGGCAATTGTTCCATTGCCAGCTTGGTATTCAATTCAATCCGGTAATCGTCCAAGGTTCCGCTCAAGTCGAAACGGCCTTGTTCGGTTTCGACCTGGGGCGGGCCGGATAGCGGCCATTGCAGCTTTTTCCAATCGCCGGTTAAATCGACGCTGATCGGTTCGTCTGACCACGCAACACGGCCGGCAACGGTCAAATGGCCTTGTTTGGGCGCCATTTCCAGCCGTTCGAGCGTCAACGAATCGCTATCGCCATAGCCTGCCAATTGCAATTCGAACGATTCCTGCTCGGCCGACAGTTGTGCGGCCAGATCGATGCGGTAATCGTCCGCGTTGCCGTCGATCGTGAACTCACCCTTAGGGCTTGCGATATCGGCTTTGCCGTCCAGCGGCCATTGCAATCGTTGCCAACGGCCGGAGACCGAAAAGACCGGCACGCTGTCGGCCAAATTGAGCCGGGCCTCGTGATGAAAGCGAAAAGGCCCTTCGGCATGACCGATCAGCATGAGTTCGTTGAGCGTGCCCAGTGCGGTCATTTCACCGTCAATCGCCGGTGTTTCCGGAAGATTCAATTGCCAAGTCAATTGCGCCGATAACGGAAAATCTGCTTGCAGTTCGACTTCCGCGCGTCCGTAAATGGCTGCCTCCGGCATTTCCAGCGCGAGGCCTTTCAGGCGCAACGTATTATCGATCAAGGCGGCGCGCAGACGAAAGCGGTCGATCATGATGTCTTGCTCGCCGCTTCGGTAACGTGTCGCCTGTAAGTCGATATCATCGATTAGGATAGCCAAAGGGATGTTCGGCATCGAAAAAGGCTCGTCATCTACGGACTCGGGAGCCTCGCCCGTTATCTCGATTGATAAGCCGTTCGTTGCAAGCCTGCCGATATTCAGTGTGCCGCTCAACAAGGCCGAGGGCTTCCAGCCGAAAACGAATGTGTCCAGCGTGATCTGTTCGGTTTCGCTACGGTAGACGAGTTTGTTTAGGGTTAGCTCGCCAAGCAGCGTACCGTCGATGCGCTCCACTTCGGCATCGAGTTCGGCGACGCTTAACCCAGTTTGTATTAGCCAGCGGCTGCCCGGTTCAGTGCCGAGTATCGCCAACAGTGCGATCGGTAGACTAAACAGCACACCGATCAGTGTCAGCACGAGCGCCTTGAAAAAAGCTTTTGCGGTCACAGCTGCGATCCCGCCGAGAAATGCACCTGAAACGACGAACCCGATTCATGAAAAGGCACTGCGAAATCGATCCGCACCGGACCGACCGGCGATATCCAGCGGATGCCGAGTCCCGCGCCGATTTTTACATCGATATCGCCGAAATCGTTATGCGCGTTGCCGCCGTCGACAAAGGCCGCAACGCCCCATTGATCGCCTATGAATTGTTCGTATTCGAGGCTCAACACGGACAGCATCTTGCCGCCGATTACCTGTCCGGCCGCATTGGTCGGACCGAGTTCTTTGTATTCGTAGCCTCGTATCGATTGCGCGCCGCCGGCATAATAACGATATGTTGTTGGCAAATCCTCGAAATTACTGACCAAGCTTGCGCCGACATCGCCGCGCATGATGAAGCGCCCGGACCAAGGCACGCCGGTAATCAATCGCGCGCCGGCGCCGGCTTGCACGAAACTCAGCGACGAGACGACCGATTCGTGCGCGCCGGCCAAAGAAAAATTCAAGTGATAACCTTCGGTGGGTCGGATCGGCGAGTTACTGCGCGTGTATTGCAGGCGAACGCCGGGTATCAATAACAAGGCGCTGCTATCGACATCGGCCGATTGGAACGACTCGTAAACGAGATCCAGAAAGCCGATTTGCTGCCAGCCGCTCGGTGCTATGCGTTGCCGTTGTGCCGATACTTTGAACATATTCGAAGTGAATGTATCCGGTTCTTCATGCTTAAAACCCGCACCGAGACTGAAAAAGTCGCTGGTCGGTTGTTGTAGCGGAATGTTATAGCGGCTTTCCGCGGTCGACAGCACTGGCGACAGGTCCAGCGTCGCATTGAAAGTATGTCCGCGCCTATTTAGCCGCCGGTTGGTATAACCTAAGCTGAACAGCGGACCGAAATTCGTGTCGTAACCGACGCCGACTTCGTAGCTGTGTTTTTTTTGAGGATACAGTGCGATGTCGACCGGCACTTTTAAATCGACCGCGTCATCGATACGAGGCCGGATTTCTATGGTTTTGAAATAGCCGCCCGCGGTTAGATTGTTGTAGGTGTTGGCGAGTTTTCGGCTCGAATAAGACTCGTCTTCTTCAAACGGAATAAAGCGTTGAACGAAGTCCAGATTCAGAATGTCTTGATCAATCTTGACTTCGCCGAAGAAATAACGCTGTCCGGATGCGAAATCGAGAATGATTTTGGCGCTGTTGCGTTCGGTATCGACTTTGATCGCGTTTTTCAGAAAGCGGGCGTCAAAATAGCCGCGTTCCTGGGCGAGCGATTGAAAACTGCTTTTGAACGATTCGTAGCGTCCATGATGCAGAATGTTGCCGGTTTTGATTGGGTTTCCGGTGAGCAATTGCTTATACGCCGTATCGAACTCCGCCTCTCCCGTGATACTGATGGCAAGTTCTTCGATGCGCACCGGCGGGCCGCGGGTGATTTTGAATTCGGCGTGCCAGCAGTCTTCGTTGAAGTCCAGTTTTTTTTCAACGCGGGTGTGATAGTAGCCTAGTGCCCGCATCGCTTTATCGATTTCGGTGTCGGCTTGCGCGAATAGGCGATTAATTCGCCATTGCGGTGCGTCGCAGGCTTCTTTCGACAGGCTCAAGAAGGCGCGCACATTGGCTTTTTGTCCGCTGCTGACGCCTGAAATGATGATCTCCGGAGTTTCGGGTTCAAAGACGTCGAACGGCAGCAGGCGTCGCAGCATGGCTTGAAAACCGCTTTCGCTTTCAGGTGTCGTAGCGGCGATGCCGTTGCAAGAAACAAGCAACAATGCCGGGAGACAGAGGCTTTTTCGGCACTTGAAGATGCTTATCATAAAAGTGAAGGCCGAAAATTTCGGCCCATGCTGTCAGGGATTGATTAATCGGACAACGGAAAGACTTCGATCGACTCGGCGGGTTGGGGCGCCGGGTAAGATGGATAAGCGCTTTCTTGAGGGCGACCGGTTTGGTAAAGCCTTTCGCCTTCTTCGAGTAGTTTTTTGCCTTGTTCGATCATGTTTTGGCCATCTTTGACTTGAAGCTCGCCTTGCGCGACCAGTTTCTTGCCTTCGTTAACCGTATCGCGGCCTTCAGCAATTCTTTTATTGCCGTCCTTGACCAGGCGGTTGCCTTCATTCCATTTAATGCCGGCTTCGATAAATGGACCGCCTTGTTTAATCATCAGATCGCCTTTGCTTGGTGCGGGCGTGTTGCAACCGGTCAATTGAGTAGCGAATACCGAAAGTACCGGCAATAGGATCGATAATTTGGTTTTTGACATGACTGGGCCTTTTGATTTGGAAAAAACGAGCCGGTATTATAACGTAATTAAGGAATTAGCGGGTTTCAGGAGGAGGATTCATTCGAAGGGCGAGAGGGATGAAAGCATTTTTGGGTTTGAGCTCAGATAGCGAAATAAAAATCCACTTGATGATTGTTACAATATAACGTATCTTATTGTTTTTTTATGGATCTCTTTGCTGTTTTGCGGAGAAATTTAAGAAATAGTCGCGATAAATTGCCGGTCAGTCTGAATTCATGCACAAATTATTTATATTATTGTTAGTTTCTTTCGCTTCGGTAGCTCATGCTGCCGATGAAAACAAAGCTTCGAAATCCATTATGTTGGATAAAATCGTTGTCAGTTCACCATTGCCGCAATCGGCTTCCGATACCGCTTTACCCGTGACTATTTTGAGCGGCGAAGAATTACGCCTGAAGGCGGGCAGCACGATCGGCGATACCTTGAAAAACGAGCCGGGCATTCATAGCCAATCCTTCGGTCCCGGTGTCGGACAACCGGTCATTCGCGGTCAAACCGGATCTCGGGCGCAAGTCCTGCAAAACGGCCTGGGTAGTCTCGATGCGGCCTCGATCAGTCCGGATCACGCGAACAGCACCGAGGGTTTTTGGGCCGAACGGATCGAGGTATTGCGGGGGCCGGCAACCTTGTTGTACGGCGGCGGCGCGATCGGCGGCGTAGTCAACGTGATCGATAACCGCATACCGGATCGGGTTCCGGACAAATTGATCGAAGGCGCGGCCGAACAGCGCTATAACTTCGTCAACGAAGGTAAGACCACGGCTTTCAAATTGGAAGGCGGCAAGGATTTCTTCGCCTGGCATCTGGACGGAATGTTCCGCGAAAGCATCGACATGCAGATTCCCGGATTGGCTGTCGACGAATCCGCCGAGGCCGAAAGCCATGACGATCATGACGATGAAGACACTTTCAATAGCCGGGGGCGATTGCTGAACTCGAACACGCGAGCGCGCACCGGAACCGTAGGTTTTTCCTTCGTCGGCGATCCCGGGTTTATCGGATTTTCCATCAACCATCTCGACAACAATTACGGGGTGCCGCTGGGTGCGCATGCACATCATGAGGAAGATGATCATGATGCAATGCCGGAGCGTGTGCGTATCGATCTTAAGCAAACCCGCTACGATATGAAAGGTGAAATCAAAGATCCGTTTTCTTTTGCAGATAGCCTAAGAGTTAGGCTCGGCTACAATGATTATAAACATACCGAAATCGAAAACGGGGAGAAGGGCACGGTCTATACCAACACCGGATTCGATAGCCGTCTTGAGCTGATTCAAAAACCTTGGTTACTGTTCGATCACGGCGTGGTCGGCGTGCAAACCAAAAATAGCGAATTCGAAGCAAAGGGCGATGAAGCGGTCGTGCCGCGTTCCGATATCGATTCGTTCGGATTTTTTACAATTCAGGACATTCATGCAGGGCCGATGACTTATGAATTCGGCGCTCGGGTCGAGCAACAATTCATCGATCCGGACGGCCAAAAGCAGAGCTCGCATACGCCAGTCAGCGGTTCGGCGTCGGCGCTCTGGCATTTTACCGATCAAGACTCGGTACGCTTGTCTTTTACCCATGCCCAGCGCGCGCCGGACGTACAGGAGTTGTTTTCCAACGGCCCGCATTTAGCGACCAACAGTTTCGATATCGGAAATGCAGGCTTAGAGGTCGAGGCTGCGAACAATCTGGAATTGGGGCTGCATTTCGAGCGCGACTGGGTTCATGCCGACTTCAATCTTTATCATAACTGGGTCAACAATTACATCGCGCAAATCAGAACAGGCGAGTTTTTCGATGAAGATCATGGCGAGATCGAGGATGAATGCGACGACGGTCATGAATGCTTGCCGGTTTTCCGGGCGCAACAGCGCGATGCGATCTTAAAAGGTTTCGAAGCGCAAGTGACCTTCCCGTTGCTGGAAACGCGTTACGGACATTTGGACAGTCAGTTTTTCGGCGATTATGTGCGGGGGCAATTCACCGACGGCAGCGATATTCCCCGTATGCCGCCTTTACGTTACGGCATGCAACTTTCGTGGGAGCATACGGCTTGGGCCGCGAATGTGCGCATTACGCGCGCCGAAAGACAGGAAAACCCGGGCGACAACGAGACCGAAACCCCCAGTTATTGGTTGTTGAACAGCACGGCGAATTATCGGATTAATGCCGGCGATACCGCCGATTTGTTACTCTTCGTCAAAGCCAGTAACCTGCTGAATCAGGATATCCGTAATTCGGTGTCTTATCTGCGCAATATCGCACCCGAAGCTGGGCGTGCCGTGGAGTTGGGTATTCGCGTCGCATTTTAGACGTTAAGGCCGTATATGCTTCGGATCTTGGTTCTAAACAAACTGCGCACTTCTTCCTCGTTCCCACCGCTCCAGCGTGGGAATGCATACCGATTCTGTTTCGGCAGCCAAAGTATGGATTCCCACGGAAGACCGCTCATCGTTATACACAAATATCGGGACACTTGCTAAACAGAGGTCATCGTATACCAGGGAACGGTGTTGTTTGATAAATCTGCGGATATTGAACGTTAGTGGCTTCGAAATCGCGATCTGGGGATCGCTCCCACAGAGTATCAGGCCCTCCCTTGTGGGAGCGACGCCTACGTCGCGACTATCGAAGCCGATATCGCTCAAGCACCAATAGTCTTTTCGGACGACACGGCAATCTAGCGCTCGGTCGCTACGTTTTGCACAAGTAGGTATTTTATACTTGTATATAAGGGCGAGCGGAGGACCGGGGGAACCAGAAAAACGATAAAAACCCGCGAAGTATATAATCTTATCTAATCCTGATTGCGTATAAGCTTCAGCCTATTTTAAGTCCAAACAAGGTTTTGTGTCGCTACCGCGACGTTTATGTGGAGTCGGTTCGCGGACCGACAGCCGCGATACTTTTCTTTGCTTGTCCAAAGAAAAGTATCCAAAAGAAAAGACACCCGGAGGCCGCTGTATCCTGCGCGCTGGCGATTCTGCCGAGGGTTTTCGGAAGGGCTATCCCTAGCCCTCCTAAAACGAGCGGTATCCCTGCCGCTCCCCTGGCGGGCTGTTCTCGGCAAAATCGCCAGTGCTCGGCGCGGCCTAACGGGGCCCGGGCGGGAGTTCTAAGCCAAAGCAAATTGGCTGAAGGTTCTAAGTAATCAGGTATCTAATTGACTTTAAGCATTCTTGCGGTAAAAGATCACGGATAGGTCGCGAAACAGTTGGCCGAGTTCTATTCGTGTACGCTAGCCGGGAGGAAAAATGAGCCGGATTCGAAGTGTCGAATTATTTTGGTTTTCTATCGGGCTTTTTTGCTCGTCTCAGGCTTGTGCCATAGAGCCCGACATGCAACTTTCGCTCAGCGTCGTCAAAGTGATCGCCCGAGATGCAGCCGGAAAAACTTATATGGGATCCGGCGTCATTATAGCGCCGGGCAAGGTCGCGACCAATTGTCATGTTACGCGAAATGCGGAGCAAATCGTCTTATTTAAATCGGGCCATGCTTATCCGGTATTGAAACAGGCCGCCCTGACGGAATTGGATGCCTGTATTCTCGAAACCGATTCCATTCCTTTACCAGCTGCGAAGCTGGCTTTATCCGCAGGCTACGCGGTTGGAACGCCGGTTTACATGTATGGCTATCCTTTCGCCTTAGGGATGCGCTCCAGACCGGCCTCGATTGTTGCCTTTCATCCTTATCATACCGGTCATGTATTCGAAATCGATGCCGGTTTCATGCAAGGAGCCAGCGGCGGCGGTATTTTTAACGAAGCAGGCGAATTGGTCGGCTTAATGACCTTTATCGGAAAGGAAGGCAATGATTTTCATTTTTATGCGATTCCTGCCGAGTGGCTGGTTAAGGCGGCGCAAGCGCCTTTCGTCGCGATCCATGCTTTCAAAGGGCTTAGCTTTTGGGAGAGCGGCTCTTTCAAGCCTGAAACCGAGCACTGATATCGTAATTATTTCCCCCCTATCGTTCCCACTCTCCAGCGCTTGCTGTTATACACATCTCTTTGAGCTAACCGGCTGGCCATCCAGCGCGGTGGTCAAATCACGCAATCGTCGGAACTCTGTAGGGTACGCTGTGCGTACCATGGCGCCCCGCCAATATTAACCTAAGCCCTTTGGTTTGACTTGGGTAGGGTTTCGGACCTTAGGTACGCGCAGCGTACCCTACAATTTATGTATAACGATGAGCGCAGAGCGTGAATTGCCGGGGGCTGGATAGTTACCTGATATCAGCTATCGAAGCGTGAAAAGGGTGTAATAAAAAGTACGAAATTGCAATATCTTAGGGGTATGTTATATTATAACAATCTATTTAAAGTGAAGATCCTTTCAATGTTGAGTAAACATACTCCATCCAAACTGCCTGTTACGGTTCTGTCCGGTTTTTTAGGGGCCGGTAAAACAACTCTACTTAATCACATTTTGACCAATCGGGACAATCTCAAGATCGCCGTGATCGTTAACGATATGAGCGAGGTCAATATCGATGCCGCGACGGTCAAGAACGAGATCGAACTCAACCGTTCCGAGGAAAAGCTGGTCGAAATGAGCAATGGCTGCATCTGTTGCACGCTACGCGAGGATTTGCTCGTCGAAGTCGGACAAATGGCTCGCGAAGGCCGCTTCGATTATTTATTGATCGAATCGACCGGTATTGCCGAGCCGATGCCGATTGCCGAAACCTTTACGTTTCGTGATGAAGAAGGGCGCAGCCTATCCGATATCGCGCGTCTGGACACGTTGGTGACCGTCGTCGATGCGGTCAATTTCATGCGCGATTACATGGAAGCTCAATCCTTGATGGAAATCGAAGCCGAATTGGGCGAGGACGACGAGCGTAATATCGCCGATCTGCTGGTCGATCAAATCGAGTTCAGCAATGTCATTCTTATTTCCAAGGTCGACCTGATCAGTCGCGACGAACTGGCTAATTTGACCGGGATACTGACCCATTTGAATCCAGATGCGGAAATTATCCCGATGATCATGGGGCAAGCCCCGCTCGCCAAAATTTTGAATACCGGCCGATTCGACTTCGACAAAGCGTCGCAGGCACCCGGCTGGCTACAGGAAATGCGCGGGTCGCATACGCCCGAAACCGAAGAGTACGGCATTGCCAGTTTTGTCTATCATGCCCGTCGCCCGTTCCATCCGGGGCGTTTCTATGATTATCTCCACTACGGCGATTGGAATAACGGCACGCTGTTGCGCTCGAAAGGCTTCTTTTGGCTGGCGTCGCGGCCCGAATGGGTCGGCACATGGTCGCAAGCCGGCGGCATCATGCAGCACGGTTGCGCGGGCCGCTGGTGGGCGTCGGTGCCGAAAAGCGAATGGCCCGAAGCCTATAAAGCCGATATCGAAGCGCAGTGGCAGCCGCCGTTCGGCGATTGCCGCCAGGAATTGGTGTTTATCGGACAGAATGTCGATGCCGTACAAACCCGGCATGAGCTCGATGCATGCTTATTGACCGATGAAGAGCTCGCGGCAGGAGCCGAAGCTTGGCAACATTATCAAGACGATTTTCCGCCTTGGCTGGAAACGGCCGCATCGGAAGTCGAAGAAATCATGTATTGAACGAGGTAAATCATGTCCGCCTTAGCCCAACACCTATTTCGCGCGCCTTATTCGGAAGGGGTGCGGTCCGACGATTTGGCCGATTTGAGCCGAATCTATCAGGATGACGTCAATCTGTGCGTGATCGAGCGCAGCATCGATCCGCGTATCGAGTCGTTCATCGATTCATTACTCGCAAGTCCTCAAGAAATCAGCGAGATTCATAATCTTTCGATCACCGATTTCGATTTCAGCGGCTTGATTCCTCATGCATCGAATATCGACGGCTATCTTGAGTTTTATCGCGACGTGGCGATGCTGACGACGCTGTTTTGCGACTTGTTCGAACTCGAGCGCGTCGGCTTGCGTTTGCGGACCCTCGACCGGCCGATGTGCCCGAAATTCCATGTCGATCATGTGCCGTGCCGCATGGTCTCGACTTACGGCGGTATCGGTACCGAATGGCTCGAAGACCGGGCGGTCGACCGCGCCAAATTGGGCATCAATACGCATGGCTTACACGATAGGCAAGCCGGCGTGATTTTGGACGAATCCTCGACTCATCGAATGCCCGCTTTTTCGGTCGGTCTTCTGAAAGGCAGCAATTGGGCCGGGAATGAACAGCACGGCGCTGTGCATCGTTCGCCGAAACCGAGCGAAGATTGCCCTCGGCGCTTGTTATTGACATTGGATTTTGCCTGATGAAATTTGCTACTGGTATTCCGTCCAGCTATTTATACTGCTGCTTGATTAGTTTGCCGAGGCTTCGTCTTCGTTGATGTTGCTGCCGATCGTCGCTGCAGGAGGATTGATTTATATTGCCGCGACTGACTTCATTCCGGTATTGCATGAACATTCGAGCCTACGAAATCTTTGCGGACAATCGTTCGTATTCGCTTTAGGCATCGGTTTTATGCAAGCGATCGTCGTGCTTGAGGGGAATTTATTGATACCGTGAAAAAGTTAGGCCAAGCTTTAAACCTGCTTTACGCGGAGGCCTGCTTGGATTGCGGCGGTAATCTGTCGTTTGTCGGAGGAAATGAAAACATCGGCTTGCAAGACGATGGCGCTGCCGATGTGTATGGCATCCATTCCTCGAAGTGTGTTGTTTTCTAAGCTGGAAACAGCATGCATCAATACTTGAGGAGACAAATCGCAAATCGCTGCGTCTTCGATGTCGGCCATTAAAAGCGATTTTAGTTGTCGGTATTGAATATCGGTGATTTTGTTGTCACGGTATAAACGACAAAATGCCGAGATGATTTCAGGCAAGGCAATGCCGGATAAACCGATTTCTGTTGCTTTGTCGCACCATTGCAACACGCTATCGGTTCCGTGCTCGCTGATGTAGCGCTTTACAAAAGCTGAGCTATCGAAAAATACGCGCATGATTAAAGTCGATCTAAAGCCCGGCTTCTCGCTCTTCAATAATCATCCGGCTGATCGAAACGCCATCGAGTACTAAGGGTTGGGCTTTTCGACGTCGCCAAGAAGGTAAATCCGCTGTGATTGGGATGATGTCGGCGATGGGTTTGCCGTTACGTAGGACCCGAACCGATTCGCCGGCTTCGACGATATCGAAATACATTTTTGCGTGGTTTCGAATTTCGGTGAAGTTTGCTTGTTTCATGGTTACCCTTATGAATAAAACGTACAAAATAATGCACAGTATAACGATGCTTGACCAAATGACTCAACCCTTGATTTCTTCTTCAGCAATCATTTAAGGAATTCGCACCATGCTGATTCGACTCAAAGGCGGGAAAGTTTACGATCCTGCGCAAGCGCTCGATGGCGAGATTCGGGATATTTATTTCCGAGACGGCGTCATCGTCGACAAACCGGAAGCCGGAGCCGTGATCGATGCCGATTACGACATCGCCGGCTGCGTGGTCATGGCTGGCGCGATCGATATTCACAGCCATATCGCCGGCGGTAACGTCAATACCGCGCGTTTGCTGCTGCCGGAACAGCACCGCAATTTCGTCGCGCGCAAACTCGGTCATCGGTTCAGCACCTCCCGTTGGTCGGCGACCGAAACCGGTTACCGTTATGCCCGCATGGGTTATACCACCGTCGTGGAACCGGCCATACTGCCGATCAATGCCTTGGATGCGCATTTGCAGATGGCCGACATTCCGATCATCGACACGGCGGGGCTCGCGATTCTCGGTAACGATGATTATTTGTTGCGCTTGATGCGTTGCGGCGCGTCTCAATCGCAAATCAACGATTACGTCGCCTGGACTCTGCACGCGACACGATGCCTCGGTTTGAAAGTCATCAATGCCGGCGGAGCGAATGCGTTTAAGTCCAATGCCCGTAGTTTCGATCTGGACGATGTCGTTCCCGAATACGGCGTCAG
Source organism: Methylotuvimicrobium sp. KM1 (assembly GCF_044788715.1). Taxonomy (NCBI): domain Bacteria; kingdom Pseudomonadati; phylum Pseudomonadota; class Gammaproteobacteria; order Methylococcales; family Methylococcaceae; genus Methylotuvimicrobium; species Methylotuvimicrobium sp. KM1. The sequence goes on from NZ_CP173170.1 coordinate 870,548, forward strand.
CTCGCGTCACATTTTGCAAACTTTACAACGTGCCGCATGCGAGGTCGAAATTCCACATCCGGTGCATGTGCATTGCAATAATCTGGGCATACCCGGTAATGTCGATACCGCATTGGCGACGATGGAAGCGGCTCAGGGCCTGCCGATGCATTTGGCGCACATTCAATTCTACGGCTACGGCAACGAAGGAGACCGGGGCTTTTCGTCGGCGGCCGCAAAACTGATCGACGGCTTCAAGAAACACCCGAACATTACGATGGACGTCGGCCAGGTTTTGTTCGGGCAAACCGTCACGATATCCGGCGATGTGATCGCGCAATACAGCCGCAGGAACGATGCTTCGCCGAATAAATGGATCGCTTGGGATGCCGAATGCGAAGGCAGCGGCGGCGTCGTGCCTTACCGCTACAAAGAAACGAGTTTCGTCAACAGTCTGCAATGGTTGATCGGCCTGGAAATCTTCTTGTTGGCCGAGGATCCGTGGCGCCTATTTTTTACGACAGACCATCCGAACGGCGCGCCGTTTACGATGTATCCTTACCTGATCCGCCTGTTGATGGATCGCGATTACCGTTTGCAATGCCTCGAACAATTGAACAGGGACGCGGTTGCGATGAGTCTGCTGAAGGACCTCGACAAAGAATTTACACTCTATGACATTGCAGTGATGACCCGAACCGCCGCCGCCCGTTTGCTAGGCTTGCCGGATCGGGGACATTTGCGGCTCGGCGCCGTGGCCGACATTGCCGTTTACCGCGAACAAGCCGATAAGGCGGCGATGTTTGCCGATGCCGAACTGTTGTTCAAAAACGGCCGGCTGGCCGTGCAAAACGGGACGGTCGTCGAACGATGCAACGGCACGGCACAAGTCGTTCAGCCGCTTTTCGATCACCGTATCGAACGCGATTTGCAAAACTATTACGACCGCTTCTACAACCTCGGTCTAGCCAATTTTATGGTTGGCGACGTCGGTGCAGGGCAGGCTGATAGCGAACGTTTCAGTGCGCATGCCTGCGGCCGTCCTTATTTGGCGGAGAATGCTCGGTGAATCAGGCTTCTTCGAAAGCAATTCAACGGATACCGGTGATCGTGCTGAGCGGTTTTCTCGGCAGTGGCAAAACAACGCTATTAAATCGTCTGCTCCGCGCCGAACCGCATTCGGCCGTTATCATCAACGAATTCGGTTCGACGCCGATCGATCAAGAATTGCTTGCGGAGCATAAGATCCCTTTAACAACGCTGTCTGGCGGTTGTTTGTGCTGCCAAGTGCGTGGCTCGTTGGCGCCGATGTTGAAAAATCTGCGCATGGCTTACGATGCCAAACCGGATAAACCGTTCAGCCGTATTTTTATCGAAACCAGCGGCGTGGCCAGCCCCGAGCCGATTCTCGATACGCTGTTGAACGAGCGCTGGTTGGCGCAGCGCTATCATTATCAAGGCATGATCACGACCGTCTCGGCGCTGGCCGCCGAAACGTATCTGGCGCGTTTTCCCGAAGCCCAAGCGCAGATCGCCTGGGCAGACAAGCTGGTAATGACCCAGGTCGATTTGGCTGCGGCTGCGCAAGTCGAACGGGTGCAAAATCGCTTGAACGAATTGGCGCCGTCGATTGCTTATCTTGAATCGGCACAAGACGCAGGTTTAGCGGAAGCGCTGCTTGATTTCGGTAGCCTATTTCGCCCTATCGCTCAACCTCGGTCGGACGATTTACCCGAGCACGGTTTCAATAGCGTGTCGTTGCAACTGGAACAGCCGGTTGCTTGGACGCGCTTGCAAGCGGTGCTCGAAGAACTGCTGGGTGACTCGCAAAGTACTATCGTCAGAGTGAAAGGCGTGCTTTTTACCGAAGAACACGACGGGCCGATGGCGGTCCATGGCATTGCCGGTAAATTGTTTCCACCGGCGCCTATGCCGCTACGGGAGAATGTCGATAACCGGGGGCGCTTGGTCTTTATCGCCGGCGGTGATATCAAAACCTTGGCCGAAACCGTAATGAACGCGTTGCGGCAATGAGGTGTCCAACGTTTAACCGATCCGGGCTATCAAAATTTATTTCAAGGAATTCATCGATGAACAATCAATCAAGCATCCCATCTTCGGAAAACGCTATCGTCGACGTGCAAGGCATTGCCGACACGCGGCGTATCGCGATTGACAAGGTCGGCATCAAGGCGATTCGCCATCCGATACGGGTCAAGGATCGGTCGGTCGGCGAACAGCATACGATCGGTTTATTCGATATGTATGTTAATTTGCCGCATGACTTCAAAGGCACGCATATGTCGCGCTTCGTCGAGATTTTGAATCAACACGACCGCGAAATCAGCGTCGAATCGTTCGGCTCGATGCTCGAAGAAATGGTGCAGCGCCTGGATGCACAGTCGGGCTATATCGAAATGCAGTTTCCTTTTTTTATCGACAAAGCTGCGCCGGTCAGCGGCGTGCGCAGCTTGCTCGATTATCAAGTGAGCTTGATCGGTGAAATTGCCGGCGGTGAAGTCCAAACGCGCATCAAAGTCGTCGTTCCGGTCACCAGCCTATGCCCGTGTTCCAAGACCATTTCGGACCGGGGTGCGCACAACCAGCGTTCTCATGTGACGTTGACGGTACTGATCAATGACTTCATCTGGATCGAAGAATTGATCGATCTGGTCGAACAAGAAGCTTCATGCCAAATTTACGGATTGCTGAAACGGCCCGACGAAAAATATGTCACCGAATACGCTTACGACAATCCCAAATTTGTCGAAGACATGGTGCGGGATGTCGCCGCCCGGTTGGAAGCGGAATCGAGGATCAGCGCCTATATTGTCGAATCGGAAAACTTCGAATCGATTCATAATCATTCGGCGTATGCCTTGATCGAGCGGGATAAGCGGTAGTTTCTGTTTGGCAGTTAGGAATATGCACAAAATAACTTCTTCAAGCATTACGCATTGTGACGGTTTGATGGCTTGCTTGGACGTCCCAGCGCCTAAATTATCCAAGACAATTAACCATGGGCCAAGGGGGTATGTAATTTAGGTGCTGGGTGAATGCGTCCATAAAGGCTCTATGTCGGCATCCAAGCTGGCCCCTCACCTAGCGTTAGTTAGGTGAGGGGCCGATCATTCCGGTGCCTCCTTAAGCATCGCCGAAATTTGAAGTGCGAAAGGTATAATGCCACTCGTTAAAGCACTTGATTCGTTATAACGTGAAACTGAGGCTCCCGGTATCGGTATGAAGAGATCGAGCAGGTTCTTAATCGGTGTCTGCAGTTCTTAGAAGGAAATGCTATGACATCCGGTGTGTGAAATATGTTTCGGGGATAAATCGGACATGAGTGCGTCCTCTCTCGATCTTAGTGTTTTAATATTTGGTGACTAGGCTTTGGCTTTAGAAAGATCGAAGATATGAATGGGTTTTTTTTAGAAATGTGATAAAAATGGGAAATTTAGATTTATCGATACTTTGTTTTATCGTAACGTTCATGAAGAGCTAGCCATCGTCCCGGCAAATGAAAGTGCGAGGGGCGGCTGGGTGCGGTCACTCGCCCGACAGGTCGCCGTGAATACGTCCATGTAGGCTCGACGGCGGCTCCCTGCCGCCTGTCGATCGAGCAACCGCACCCGCTTCGCGTACTTTCACAGTAAGTTTTTACTTTAATTGGCGCCCCGAACACGATTCGAACGTGTGACCTTCCCCTTAGGAGGGGGACGCTCTATCCAGCTGAGCTACCGGGGCTTTGACGACAAATTTTATCATAACTTTCTAATTAAGTTTCGTTGATTTCTAATGATTTCCCGTTCGAGTTTGGCAATGAAATTGTCGAGCTTTTTTTGGTTTTGGGGTGGTAGGTTAACAAAATAACCTCCAATTCGAGTCTTATTTTTTCGATTAGTTTTGGTAAAGCGGATCGATAGGTCGAAACGAAGTGTTAATTCATTCGGTAACTCGATAAAGCAATCTTTAATGACATCGCCGCGTGCGATGGCAAGTTTCCGATTGTCGGTAATATTGATACAGGCGCCGTTTCTCGAAATATCGAACACGGTTCCAAATAAAGATGTGCTGCTAAGGCATGAAGTAGTCCGAAATTTTAAAGCGGTTGAACGAATAAATATTCTAGGCGCTGTTCGCCTTTGCGGGTAGTAAATCCGCTTCGGAATGCTTGCTTTATAGTGAAAAGGTGCTGAGTCGATAATGTGTAATAGAAAGGCGAGATGAACGCCATTCAGAAACGTCGATAATTTTAGAACCCGTTTTTTGTGAAGAAGTTCGTTTCCCTTGTGTGGTCTAAGTTCGTCGAGAACAAGGTAGCCCTTGTCGGGTTGAAGTGCGATAATCGAGGTGGTGAAAGGCTTTTTCGATCCGCTAAAGGTAATCGTGCATAAATGCGGTGATGCAGCTATTGCATTGATTAGCTTTATAATCTGATCCGGATCGGTTAGAAAATTGGGATTGTCGTCGTTGTTTGATATTCCAATTTCTTGGGGGTGCTTGGTTTTGTGTTGTACAAATAGTTGACGTAACGTATCCAGCATGGCCCGTTTTCAGTTGAATTAAAACGCCGGATTATACTGAAAATAATGTGCCGGAAAATAAGTCCGACTTGGTATTGCCGTCAGGTCCGTAGGTATTGGTCGTTTGCGGCTTTCCTTTAAGGATGTTCAACGATTGTCGAGTATGACGTAGTAAGATTTCAACTGATGCCCCGTTTTGCTCGTTGAGTAATTGGCATTTTTCGGTCGTTTTAATGAGCGTTGTCCAGTTTTCGGTTGTTTGGGACGTATCGGAACCTGCCTGTAAGGCCCGCTCTAAATATTCGCTTAGGCCTGCTCGGGTGTTGGGTAATTTTTCCGTTTCGAGTATTTGCGCAAGTTGCTTGGCAAACAGGTTAAGTTCTTGAGCGAGTGGTTGTTTTTGGCGGGTTATTTCATCGAGCGTTTCGGTAAGCGCAGACTGCTTTAGCGTAATCGCCTCCTGTTGCAGTGCTTGATAAAGTTGTTCCGTTAATGATAAACCATTCACAATGAGTTTTTCAGCGATTGGAAATGTTTGGCTAATAAGGCTCATGGGCTGTCCTCGGTGCTCAATAATTCGAATTGACTGATTTTTTGCGCGATACGTTCCGGATCGATGGCATAGGTGCCTTCAGCCAGTGCTTGTTTGATTGAAGCGACGCGTTCGTTATCGACCACCGGAAGATTTGCAGCTGTGTCTAATGCTCTTTTTATTTGACCGGAATTGGCGGTAATTTCAATGCGGTCGTTATTTGGTTCCGATTGAACTTTTGCGGCGCCGGTTTCAATGCCGGGCTTTGCCGGGCTTTTGGTTGTTGCTGCGTTGGGTATACGACTTGCAATGGGTTCGATAGCCATGACAAATTCCTCAAATAATTGGTTTCAGTATTATTATCGGCAATGTTACCAATTTATTTAGCTTCATGACTTTAAATTATTGAATAATGGAAACTAAGCCGGGCTTGATCACTGTTGCGGTAATCGTGCGACCGGATGAAGCGTTTTTTACTCGAATCGATTGACCTTTAATGCCATCCATCATGGCCTTACCTTGCATGCGTACATTATAACCGGGTGACGAGGCGCTAATGGTTATTCTTTCTCCGCGTTTTATCAAGACAGCATCTGTAACATTGTTAAGAGTAATGACTGATCCTGCCGACAGATTGCGTAACGATTGTTTGTTTTCGACGGATTCGATTCGGCTGAAATAGCCGCCTCTAAGGCGGGCTTGGTTGCGTTTTTCGATGGCTAGCATTTGACGCGTCAAAATCTGACCGCGGCTGACCGGCCGAGTCAGGACTAATACGTCTTGCATGATTTTTAATGAGCCGGTGGTGTAAATCGACCAGGGTTTCGGTCCCTCGCTACAGCGAACGCCGACCGAGAAGCGTCCAGCTCGAAGCGGTTCGTTATGAGCGGTGAAGGCGGTTAATTGGTCTGCGCATTTCGGTAGTTTCAAACGGTTATCCAGCGGCGATATCTGAATGTCGTAGTTGGCGGACTCTCCAAGTTTACCTGTAACAAAATGAGTCACTGTTTGATAGATCGATGCATGCGTTTGATAACGCGGTGCGGCGAACCCGCTATGGTTCGCCGCGAGCATGGCGATTAGAGCAACGAATAGTTTGATGATCATGGTGTTCTGTCGGTTTTATGGCGTTGTTATAAGGCAAGCAGGAATAATGCCAGTCATTTATCTATAAGAAGTTTGATTGAAATTGATTATAATCCGTTCTGGTAGGCAGGAAACGGTGAATACTGGCTGAGGTTATATACCTCGCTCATGTCTCGCCTTGGCTTCGGCATTCGTTGCGATGATATTTACCAATAAGCTTGTTTCTCGCCGAGCCTGCTACTGTCTAAGGTTTTGAGCGCACTCAAATTAAATCTGGCTTCGGCCCCATAATTGGCGCTGAAAAAAGGTATAATTGCGCGCGCAATTTGGTATTGACCTATATTTCAATGCAAACTGTTTTCGATTATACCTTTCGTACTTCAAATTTCGGCAGTGCCTAAGGAGGCACGCTGGTGCCGAATTTTGATCTACGATGATATAGAAACCAATAATTATCGGAGTGATGTCAATGGCTGGAATTTTAGATGGGGTCGATCAGCGTACTCAGCTGGCAGGGCATAATCGCTTTGAGTTATTGCTGTTTAAACTTGGCGGACGACAGCGATTCGGCATCAATGTGTTTAAAGTTCAAGAAGTGATTCAATGTCCATCTTTGACGCAAATTCCGAAATCGCATTCGGTGATTTGCGGCGTCGCGCATTTGCGAGGAAAGACGATTCCGGTTTTGGACTTGTCAATGGCGATCGGTATGAGACCGATAGACCGTGACGAGAAATCTTATGTCATTGTTACTGAATACAACAGAACCATACAAGGCTTTTTAGTGGGGTCGGTAGATAGAATTATTAATATCGGTTGGGGCTCGGTAAAAGCACCCCCTTCGGGCTTGGGTCGGGAGGGTTATTTAACGGCGGTTACCGAGGTCGATGGAGACTTGATAGAGGTAATTGATGTTGAAAAAGTTATGAAGGAAGTCATTGGTTTACGCGAACGAGCCAGTGATGAGGTCATCGATAAAGATGTGTCGGGTGCCGGTGATCGAGTATTAATCGTTGACGATTCGATGGTGGCCAGAAATCAAATCAAAAAAGTTTGCGATCAGCTCAATCTTCAATACGATGTGTTGAAAGACGGCTTGGAAGCGTGGGAGCATTTGTCGGAGTTGATTCAGAATGATGTTGATTTGGAAAACTATTATGCGATGATTATTTCCGACGTGGAAATGCCGCGTATGGATGGTTATACGTTGGCCACCAAGATCAAAAAAGACCCTAAATTGAAGCAAATTTATTTGGTATTGCATACTTCGCTGAGCGGAGTGTTTAATTCGTCGATGGTGCAGAAGGTTGGCGCCGACGAATTTTTGGCGAAATTCGAGCCGGATGAACTGGTCAAAACCATTCAAAAACGTTTGCAGGTTTTTCATGCCTTAAAAGATCAGTAAGTAAGTAACGAGCATGAAATAACTTCGACAACTTCTGGGAGGGGGGGGGCGGTGGCTCGATTGACAGGTGTCGGCGGCAGGGAAAGCCGCCGTCAAGCCTACATGGAAGTATTCACCCAGCACCTAAATTCCATAGCTCATTGGCTATGGTTAACTATCTTGGATAATAATTTAGGTGCTGGGTTCACGGCGTCCTGTCAAGCGAGTCACCGAATCGCCGCAAAGCCTACTACTTGTAGCAGTTATTTTGTGCATATTCCTAAGTGGTCGATTAGCGAATTTTAATCGTTATGCTTGATTCGCAAAATTTGGGTGTAAGCGTTCAAATTCCACCTAGAAAGCGTCTGCCAGCGACTGGGAAAATAGGGATATTAAGTATCTTTAGATTTTATAAGGCCCTTTTCTAATGAGGGATGAGTGCTTATTCGGAAAGTAACCCATGGAAATGACGCAACAGGAATTTAAATATTTTCAGCAGTTTCTCGTTCAAGCATGCGGTATTGTTTTATCCAATAGTAAGCAATATTTAGTAAAAAATCGCTTGTCCGGACTGTTACCGCGATTCGGCTTGAGTTCGTTTTCCGATCTGCTTGCCGTATTGCACAGCGAGTCTCATGCATCTTCAAAAATCAAGGTAGCAGTCATTGAGGCGATGACGACCAACGAAACGTTTTGGTTTCGTGATGAAAGTCATTTTGCCGAATTGACTGGAGCCGTTTTGCCGTCCCTTGCGGCTAAACGGAGCACGATTAAAATTTGGTCGGCGGCTTGTTCTTCGGGGCAGGAACCTTATTCAATTAGCATGTGCGTCGATGATATGATCAAAAACCAAGGCAAATCATTGTCGGTGAGTATTGTCGGAACCGATATTTCGGAAACCGTGCTTAGGCAAGCTAGACAGGCCGTGTATTCCGCGGCGGCATTGTCCAGGGGGGTCGGTGCTATGCAGCAAAAGCGTTTTTTTGTACCGGTTGATGAGGGGTTTCGCGTTAAACCGGAAATTAGCTCACGGGTAAAATTTCAGCAATTTAACCTGCTTAAGCCTTTTTCGGTATTAGGACGCTTCGATGTGATTTTTTGTAGGAATGTATTAATTTATTTTTCCGACGCGTTGAAGCAAGATATTCTAACGCGCATGTCGCAAGCTATCGAACCGGGCGGATTTCTTTTTTTGAGTAGCAGCGAAGTGTTGCCTGCCTCGGTGTCCGGGTTTGAAACGGTGCGCGGCGAACGCGGTCGGTATTATCGAAAAATCGGCTGATGCGCCGGAGAAAAATTGGCAGTCGGATATTTTATTACTTACTTGCGTTTAGGATTTGGTCATAAATAACTTCCCTACTTTCTCATGCAAGGTAAGCAGGTTCGGTAACTCGATTGGCAGGTGGCGGCGGCATGAATGCAGATTTTTGCTCCTCGGCAATTGCTGAGTTACAAGGATGTAATGAATGCAGAAAATGCAGGAGCATTTTTCTGCCCTTCTAACTGAAAAATAGCTTGACAATACATTCAAGGGGTTGACAAGCTTTCCTCTTTCCTCTTTCCTCTTTCCTCTTTCCTCTTTCCTCTTTCCTCTTTCCTCTTTCCTCTTTCCTCTTTCCTCTTTCCTCTTTCCTCTTTCCTCTTTCCTCTTTCCTATAAGACCGGCGGTTAGATATTGCCGGTCGGATTTGTTGGTGGCGTGAAAAATTTGACGTGCTTTTTTATAAGATCATGATAGGTAAATAAAAGTAGCCAGTGGCATGCGATGTGCTTATTTACTAAGTAACAAGTGTGAGAGGCTACTACCATGACAATTAATTTCGATAAAGCATTAGGCATTCATTCCCAGGCATTGGCACTGCGCGAAAAGCGCGGGGAGGTACTTGCCTCCAATTTAGCCAATGCCGATACTCCAGGCTATAAGGCACGAGACCTTAATTTTCAATCGGTTTTAAAAACCGCGATGCCGGATGCGTTGCCGATGGAGCGCACGCGGACCGGACATATCTCGGCAAACAACACGCTCTTGGGCGCTTCTATGATGTATCGCACTCCAAATCAAGCTTCATTGGACGGTAATACCGTAGAAGGTCATGTCGAGCAGGCCAAGTATGCCGAGAATGCAGTGCAATACCAAGCCAGTTTGCGTTTTCTGAACGGTAAATTTTCGGGTTTAACGTCGGCCATTAAAGGAGAATAATCATGAGCTCATTCAGTATTTTCGATATCTCCGGTAGTGGCATGAATGCCCAGTCGCTGAGATTGAATCTAGTCGCTAGTAATATTTCCAACGCCAACAGCGTTAGCAGCAGCATCGATCAAACCTATAAATCGCGGCAACCGGTATTTGCGGCGGAATTGAAAAATATCATGGATAAGCAAAATGCCGCGAGTAAGGTCAATGTATTGGGCGTGGTCGAGAGTCAGGCGCCAGCGGTCATGGAATATGCACCGAATCATCCTATGGCCGATCAGTCCGGCTATATCTATAAGCCCAATGTCAATATCGTCGAAGAGATGGCCAATATGATGTCGGCTTCACGCTCTTATCAAAATAATGTCGAAGTGCTCAATACCGCGAAGGAGCTGGTATTGCAGACTTTACGAATAGGCCAGTAAAAGGAGAAACCAATGTCCATCAATTTTGACGCATTAAAAAATCTGGGCGTTAGAACGTTCGAAGATGCCCCTGTAAAAAAGCAATCGTTAGAGCAGGAGCAATTCTTGAAATTGATGACCACCCAATTGACTCATCAGGATCCCACCAAGCCGATGGAAAATGGTGATTTTTTGGGACAAATGGCGCAGTTCAGTACCGTCAGCGGGATTCAAGACTTGCAAAAATCGTTCGCCGAATTTGCCGGTTCGATCAGTTCGAATCAAGCGCTACAGGCTGCCAGCTTAGTCGGCAGGTCGGTGCTTGTACCCGGTTCGGAAGGCGTATTTTCGCTCAATGATAATATGAAAGGGGAAGTCGAACTGACCGGGCTTACCGATAACCTCATCGTCGAATTTCAAAATCGTAACGGTATCACGGTCAAGCAACTCAATTTGGGGCGGCAATCGGCCGGTAGTGTCGAGTTCGAATGGGATGGCCAATTAGATGACGGGACATTTGCCAATCCCGGTGTCTATCAAATCAAAGCCAGTGCGAGTATCGATAATAAAAATACTGCGCTACAAACCTATGTCAATGCAGGCGTCAATAGCGTCACTCTGGGCAATGGCAGCAACGGTATTCAATTAAGTTTAAACGGTCTTGACTCGGTGAGATTCAACGATGTCAGACGGATTTTTTAGCGTTATTTCATCAGGAGAGCGATCATGAGTTTTGCAACAGGATTAAGCGGCTTGAAGGCCGCATCGACCGACTTGAAGACTACGGGCAATAATATCGCAAATGCAAACACAACGGGCTTTAAAAAATCGCGTGCCGAATTTGCCGATGTTTATGCCAGCAGTTTCGGAGGGGTGCCGAAAACTCAACCGGGTTCCGGAGTACGAGTAACTGAAGTTGCTCAGCAATTTACCCAAGGCAATATCGAATTTACCGAAAATAGTTTGGATTTGGCAATTAGCGGGAATGGTTTTTTTACATTGGCCGATGATGTCAATTCACCGAGACCGACTAGTTTTACACGCAACGGCGCTTTTCAATTGGATAAGAACGGTTTTGTCGTTGATGATCGCGGGCGTTTTTTAATGGCCTATTCGCCGAATGGTACGACAGTCGAGGAAGGTTTCAGTCAAGGTGTATTTCAGCCCCTTTTTATCGATACTTCGCAAGGCTTACCTTCGGCAACTGAAAACATCAATACAAAGATTAATCTCAATGGCAGCTTGGACGCTCCTGCTGTTGCGACTTTCGATCCGACCAATCCGAACAGTTTCAACAATACGACATCGGTTACCGTTTTTGATTCGCAGGGCAATGCTCATACCGCATCGATGTATTTAGTCAAAACCGCGACGCCGAATCAGTGGAATATCCATACTTATGTGAATGGGAGAGGTATCGAGCCGGGCGGTGGCGTTACGGCTGTCGGCGTTACTCCGGCCGCTACACCGATAACCTTTACCGAGTCCGGAATATTGAATTATGTCGGATCGGCAGGAAATACCAGTGTGGACTATGGTCCTATCAACCTTTCATTGATCGACCCGAATATCGAAGTCGATCCGTTGTCGTTCGATATCGATTTTCTCGGTTCAACGCAACTCAGTAGTCCGTTCAGCGTAAACGAATTGAATCAGGACGGTTTACCGGCCGGAAATTTGACCGGTATCGATGTAACAAGCGATGGGGTTATGTTTGCCCGGTTTAGTAACGGTGGGTCAAGGCCGTTGGGTCAAGTTGCAATGGCACGATTTCCGAATGATCAGGGCTTAGCTAAGTTGGGCGATACATCCTGGGGGGAGAGTGCGGTTTCCGGGCAACCAGTGTATGGTGCGGCAGGCGCCAACAATTTCGGCGTCATGCAGTCGGCAGCCTTGGAAAGTTCGAATGTGGATTTGTCCGAGCAATTGGTGCGACTGATTATCGCGCAGCAGGCTTATCAGGCCAACGCGCAAACGATCAGCACTGAAAACACAATCACTCAAACTATTCTGAATATACGGTAATAATTACTAGCAGGAGCCCGTCATGGACCGCAGCCTTTATATCGCAATGAGCGGCGCCAAGCAAACCTTGCTGGCGCAGTCGGCTAACGCCAATAATTTGGCGAATTCGCAGACCGCCGGATTTAAATCCGATTTCGAGCAATTTCGCAGTATGCCGGTATTCGGTCCTGGCTTTCCGACGCGTGTTTATGCGATGTCTGAGAGGCCGGGCGTCGATTTAAGTGCCGGGCCGATGCAAATTACCGGCCGGGATCTGGATGTCGCGATCAACGGCGAAGGCTGGTTGGCGGTTCAAGGTCAGGACGGCAAGGAAGCCTATACGCGGGCCGGTGATTTGCGCTTGACACCGGAAGGCTTGCTACAAACCGGCGCCGGTTTGCCGGTGATCGGTAATGACGGCCCGATTGCAGTGCCTCCCGCTTCCAAGGTGTCAATCATGCCGGACGGCACGATTAACATCATTCCGCTAGGTGAAACGAACGCGGCGAATCAGGTTATCGTTGAACGCATTAAGATGGTTAATCCACCGCTCGACGATCTTGAAAAACAGAACGACGGTTTAATTTATATAAAGAATGGCGGCGTCGCGCAAGCCAGTGCCGATGTTAGGTTAACGCAAGGTGCCTTGGAAGGTAGTAATGTCAGTACGATCGGTGCGATGGTTGCGATGATCGAGCTGGCCAGGAATTTTGAATTGCAAACTAAGGTGATGAAGCAAGTCGATGATAATGCGGGCGTTAGCGCCAAACTGATGCAAATGGCGTAAATTATGCCTGGATCAGATAAAAGAGCCGGTAAAGACGGTAATTCGTCATCATAGGAGGTTATCATGACAGAAAGAGCATTATGGGTAGCTAAATCGGGTCTCGATGCCCAGCAAACACGGATGGCGGTAATCGCCAACAACTTGGCCAACGTTAATACGACCGGTTTCAAGAAGTCCAGAGCGATTTTCGAAGACTTGATCTATCAAAATATTCGTCAAGCCGGGTCGCAAACCAATCAAGGCAACGAGCTTCCCACCGGTTTGCAACTAGGTGCCGGAGTTAGAACTGTCGCTACCGAGAAATTGCATACTCAGGGGAATATGGTACAAACTGAAAACTCCTTGGATGTTGCAATTAGCGGGAGGGGGTTTTTTCAGATTTTGATGCCCAATGGTGACATTACTTATACTCGAGACGGTTCGTTCAAATTGGATTCTTTGGGCCAAATCGTCACGGCCGGCGGCTTGTTGTTGGAACCGGCGATTACCGTGCCGAACGATGCGATCAGTTTGTCGATTACACGGGACGGTACTGTTTCAGTTGTACAACCGGGAAGCCCGGCGGCGGTTCAATTGGGGCAGATTCAAACGGCTGATTTTATCAATTATGCAGGCCTTGAGCCGGTCGGCGAGAATCTGTTTCGCGAAACTGTTGCGAGCGGCCCTCCGGTACTGGGTATCCCCGGTGAAAACGAATTCGGCGCCGTGTTCCAAGGATCTTTGGAAACCTCGAACGTGAATGTCGTCGAAGAACTCGTCAATATGATCGAGACGCAACGCGCTTACGAAATGAATTCCAAGGCGATATCGACGACCGATCAAATGTTGTCCTACGTGACGCAACAACTTTAGGTGATCGTAATGGCGCATTTTAAATGGATAATATTCATATCCTTGTTTGCGGTAGCTTGTACTCCCTTACCGACGCGCGACCCGGCGTTCGCGCCGGTCGAACCCGCCGATTTGCGGGCTCCGGCCCAAAATAGCGGTTCGATTTATCAAGCCAATTACGATATGCGCTTATTCGAGGATCATACCGCCAAACGGGTTGGCGATGTTTTGACAATTCGCTTGGTCGAAAGAACGCAGGCGAAGAAATTATCTGATATGGAAGCTAGAAAAAATACTTCTTTGTCGGTAAAGGCGCCGTTGATCTTAGGAATGGAAGCGGCTCAATTGCTGGGGCATGATGTCGAAACCGAAGTGGCAACAAATCATCAATTTACCGGCGAAGGCGAGGCCAATCAAAGCAACAGTCTAACCGGCGATCTATCGGTAACAGTCGTAGAGGTATTGCCGAACGGTAATTTGAGAGTTCGCGGCGAAAAACGCGTCGCGCTCAATCAAGGCAGCGAATATGTGCGTTTATCCGGCATTGTTCGGCCGGTCGATATCGATGTCGCGAATAGCGTGCTGTCTAGCCGAGTAGCTGATGCGACAATCATGTATACCGGCGATGGAGCGGTTGCCGACGCCAGCAAAATGGGTTGGTTGGCGCGCTTTTTCATAAGTCCGTGGTTTCCGTTTTAACGCATGGAATTTTCCGGTTGTGAGGGCTGGCAATGAAAAAATCAAAGTATTTAATAGTGTTGGCTTTGCTCTGGTTCGGCTTGATGCCAACGGTTCATGCCGAGCGGATTAAGGATCTGGCCTCGGTAGCCGGTGTTAGAACCAACCAATTGGTGGGTTACGGCTTGGTTGTCGGTCTCGATAAATCCGGAGACAGAACCTTATTTACCGGTCAAGCACTGCGCAGTATGTTGGCGCGCTTAGGTTTGACATTGCCGCCGAATATCGACCCCAGGGCGCGTAATGTCGCGGCGGTTTCGGTCCATGCCGAATTGCCGCCTTTTTCCAAGCCGGGGCAAACCATTGACGTGACGGTATCATCGATCGGCGATGCGAAAAGTTTGCGTGGCGGTTCGTTACTGATGAGCCCGTTGAAAGGCGCGGACGGTCAGGTTTATGCTGTCGCTCAGGGGAATCTAGTCGTGGGCGGTTTGAGCGCCGGCGGTTTAGACGGGTCCAAAATTACCATCAACAACCCGGCTGTCGGTCGGATTCCTAATGGAGCAACGGTTGAGAGGGAGGTAGCGACGCCATTTGCCGACGGTCAGTTTCTGGTGTTCAATTTGCATAATGCCGATTTTACCAATGCCAACCGCATGGCCGCAGAAATTAATCGGACCTTCGGGCTGAATACCGCAACAGCGATTGATGCGACATCCGTCAAGGTCAGCGCACCCTCCGATACGTCTCAGCGGGTCATGTTTACCTCGATGGTCGAAAATTTGACGCTTGCGGCAGATGATGCGCCGGCTCGCGTTATTATCAATTCCAGAACCGGAACGGTCGTAATCAACGGAAAAGTGACGGTGCAACCAGCTGCCGTTACGCACGGTAGCTTGACCGTAACAGTTAGTGAAAATCCGCAAGTTGTTCAACCGGCACCTTTTGGTGCAGGCGAAACGGTGGTGGTTCCGCAAACCGATATTATCGTCGAAGAGGAAAATAATCGAATGTTTGTCTTTAATCCTGGTGTTTCGCTCGATGAAATCGTTGCTGCAGTCAATAATATCGGTGCCGCGCCGAGCGATTTGGTCGCCATATTAGAAGCGCTTAAGTCTGCAGGTTCCTTACGTGCGGAATTAATTGTCATTTAGCGGAGGTGGGGCGTGTTGAATCCAGGCAGTGCCGATGTCTATACCGATTTTTCCGGCTTGTCCCGGTTACGAAATCAGGCTAAACAAGAAACGCCGGGGGCGATCAATGAGGTCGCCAAGCAATTTGAATCGTTATTTTTAAACATGGTGTTGAAAAGTATGCGCGAGGCTAAATTGGCCGACAGCATGCTCGATAACGACCAGAGCAAATTTTACCGCGAAATGTACGATCAACAATTGGCCATACATTTATCAGGCAAACCGGGCGTTGGTCTAGCCGATTTAATCGTAAAGCAATTGGGCGGCGAAAAAACCGGCGAAACCGAAAGAATGACGCTTGACGATTATTTGAACAATCCGTTACAGCGATTTCCACCCGCAAATAAGGCTAAGAAGGATGCGTCGGATTCGATGCCGATTTCGTCCGAAGTCAAATCAAGGCTAATAAAAGAAAGCGATCGGCCGATACAATCATTAGAGTCAAAACCCATCGATCGTGAAGGAATAAAATCGCAGGAGCCAATTCGAACAACAAGGCAATTTGTCAAACGCTTGCATGGTTACGCCGAGAAGGCCGCCGCCGAATTGGGTGTCGAACCTAAGGTGCTACTGGCGCAAGCCGCCTTGGAAACCGGCTGGGGCAGGTCGGTGATCAAGCATAAGGACGGCAGCAGCAGTTTCAATTTGTTTAATATCAAGGCGGGATCTTCATGGACGGGCAAGCGGACGAATGTTGCCACATTGGAATACGAAAAAGGTATTCCTCAAAAGCAGATGGCCGGATTTAGATCTTATGATTCTTATCAGGAAAGTTTCGACGACTATGTCCGGTTAGTGAAAAATAGCTCCCGTTACAGTCAAGCATTGAAACATGCAAACAATCCGGGGCGCTACATGCAGGAGCTGCAAAAAGCCGGTTATGCGACCGACCCGCATTATGCGGATAAGGTGATGAGAATTTATCACAGCGATGATGTGGCGAGTTATCAACCGAATGTCGTTGTGGCGATGCAATAATTGAGAACAATGTAATGGTAATAGCAGGGCAATAAGATGAGTGGAATTTTAGGCACAGCAATTTCAGGGCTTATGGCTTTTCAACGCTCGCTGGACACAACTAGTCACAATATTGCCAATGTCAATACCGAAGGCTACAGCCGGCAGCGTACAGAGTTATCAACAATGCCGGCGCAATTTACCGGTGCCGGTTATATGGGCGCAGGTGTCCAGGTTGCCGATATTACCCGGAGTTACGATCAGTTCATTAGCGGGCAGTTACGCTCCAGTGCTTCAGGATTCGGCGAAGCTGATAAATTACAATCGATGGCTAGGCAAGTCGATTTTATTGTTGCCAACGATGAAACAGGGCTTTCGTTTTCATTAAGCGGGTTTTTTAAATCCGTGAACGATGTTGCAGGTGATCCGACATCGATTCCGGTCCGGCAAGTCATGCTCGGAGAAGCAGATTCGCTAGCGAATCACTTTAATATGATGGCGGGGCAATTGGATTCGTTGCGTAATCAAGTTAATGTCGATATGCAATCCATGGTCAATGAGATTAACTTGTTGGCCTCGGGTATTGCCGATTTAAATAAACGCATTGCTTCCAATATAGGCCAGGGTTCCGGAAGTAAAATGCCGAACGATTTGCTCGATGGCCGAGATCTAATGTTGCAAAAATTGGCAAAATTAACCAATGTTTCGGTGGTCGATCAGCAAGACGGTTCGGTTAGCGTATTCATCGGGCAGGGGCAATCGCTTGTATTGGGAATGAATGCATCGACCGTAAGTTTGAAGCCCTCCAATAGCGAGCCAGAGCGCCAGCAAATATTTATCGGCGATCAAAATGTCTCGAAGTTCGTTACCGGCGGACAATTGGCCGGAGTGACGCGTTTTCGCGATGAAATACTCAATCCCGCTCAACAGCAATTGGGCTTGGTTGCTGCGGGCTTGAGCGTACAATTCAATCATATGCATAAAGAAGGCTCCGATTTGAATGGCAATGACGGGCTGGACCTATTTTCGATGGGCACTCCGGAAATTGCTGTAATAGGGGATGATGCTTTTCCCGGAGGCGGTGCCGTCAGCGCGGTTTTCGATCCCGCAACGATTAATCAATTGCAAGCCAGTGATTATCGTCTCGATTATATTGGCGGGAGCTATAGTTTGACGCGCTTGAGCGACAACGTGAATATTCCTATTTCGGGTGCTTTTCCCGAGACGGTCGGCGGTATCGATATTGATGTGACGACCGCCCCAACCGGCGATGCCAGCTTTTTGATCCGGCCGACGTATAATGCGGCTAAAAATATCAAAACCGAAATAAAAGATCCCGCTTTGATCGCAGCGGCGGAGCAAGTACCTCCAGGTGGAACAGCATTGCCGGGCGACAATCGCAATGCATTGAAATTGGCGGATTTGGAGTCGGGTGCCTTCATGACCGGAGGCCGGTCGTTGACGCAGACTTACGGTCAACTGGTATCGCAAATCGGTGTTGCGGCTCATTCGGCTAACGTGAGCCGGTCGGCTCAGGAAATATTATTCAACCGAGCCAACCAAGCGAGAGAAAACCTTGCCGGAGTCAATCTCGATGAAGAAGCGGCTAATCTCATCAAGTATCAAAATTCTTATCAAGCTGCGGCGCAAGCCGTTAATGTTGCGCGCACGGTATTCGACACGATGCTGAACGCGTTCAGGTAGCAGAGGATTAGTCATGAGAGTTTCAACAGTGAATTCCCATCAGTTAAGTCTTAACTCGATGCTTAAACAGAGCGAGCAGCTCAATCAGACTCAGTTAAAGCTGTCATCTGGGAAGACAATTTTGACACCATCGGAAGACCCCGTTGCCGCGGTCAGAATTTTGGATTTTAAACAACGTATCGAACAAACCGAGCAATATCAACGTAATATCGGGACTGCGCGGCAAAGACTTTCTTTAGAGCATATTACGCTAGAAACCGTAACCGATGTGGTTTTTTCGATTCGAGATCTCGCCTTGCAAGGCTTGAATGCTATCAACAGTCCGGAAGAACGGCTTGCGATAGCGGACGAATTGGATAGATTGAACGAACAGTTAACAGGCTTGGCAAACACGAAAAATGCCAACGGCGAATATTTGTTTGCCGGATTGGCATCGCTTGATGCTCCGTTTGAGTATGACAGTGCAGCGACTGCCCCTCCTTTTTATGAATATGTCGGAGACAATACTCGGCGGTTGGTGAAGATCGGCGATGCAAGGCAGATTAGCGACGGCGATGATGGTGCGAGCGTGTTCGGCCCTTCTACACCCGGCGGAGTCGATAATCTGCTCGATATCGTTCGGAAGATGTCGGATGAGTTTAAAGATGATAATCCGCAATCGGCGACCCTGGGAGAAATGGATGTTGCTATGGATAGAATTGCATCCATACAATCATCTGTGGGGATTCGGTTAAACGCGCTGGATCGTCAAGAAATATACAATGACGATATTCTATTGAACATGAAAACGGTATTGTCCGAAACGGAAGACCTCGATTATGCCGAAGCCATTAGTCAATTCAATTTACAAACAATATCGTTACAAGCGGCTCAACAAACGTTTACTAAAGTACAGAGTCTCTCTTTATTCAATTATTTATAGCTTACAGACGAAGTCCAAACTCATTTATACATATCGCTTTAATGCGTTTGCGCTGTATCTTGAGCCTCCAAAAGAGACAGCGATCTGCCCGTATGGGATAATCCTCCTGTTTATTTAGCATAGTAACGTTAATTATCAAAGAGAGCTAACCATAACCAACAGATTATGGAATTTAGGTGCTGGGTGAATACGTCCATGTAGGCTCGACGGCGGCTCCCTGCCGCCGACGCCTGTCGATCGAGCAACCGCACCCTCTCCGGAACCGGTATTGTGTTGAATATCAAAAAATTAGATAAAGAATCCAAATCTACGAACTTTCACAGAAAGGTTTTCATGCGGCGAATTATTCTGCGTCTGCCGGGACGAAATGTCTGGTTGACTCTTCATCTTTACCTGGCGTTAAGCTTGGGTTTGTTATTCGTATTGATCGGGCTAACAGGTAGCCTTAGCGTTTATCGTGAGGAACTGGACGGTTTTTTGAATCCAAGCCTCAAGGTAGAAAACCAAGCCGGCAATTATTTGCCGCTCGATCGCATCATGGCTTCGGTCAAAGAGGCCCATCCGGCAAGGCATGGGCCATGGACATTGGAAATGCCGCAAACGTCGAGCGGCATGGTAACCGCTTGGTATGAAAAACCGCACGAGACTATCGGAGAACTCTATGCGCCATTGATGGTTTCGGTTAATCCGTATACCGGGGAGGTTGTTGCCAGTCGGTTTTGGGGGCGTACGCTAACGACTTGGTTGCACGATCTACACACGCAGCTTCGGCTTGATCGTCGCGGTTGGCGACTGGTCGGCTATCTCGGCTTGTTGTTCGGCGTTTCGATTCTAACCGGAATCTATTTATGGTGGCCGGGCAAAGGGCGATTTTTGCAAGTCTTTAAGATTCGTTATCATTCGGGGATTGTGCGTTTGGCATTCGATCTACATCGGATGATTGGCTTGGTCGGTGCGTTATTGTTACCGATGCTGATCGTTACCGGACTCCATTTGAGTTTTCCTTCCGTGTTGGAAAATTTGACCGGTTCCGATAATTTGGGGCATGGTGATCAAGGCCCCCCGATTCGCAGTACTGCCGTTCCGAATGACAGGCCGGTTACGATGGAAGAAGCTGTGTTATTGGCCCGCGGTCCGTTTCCGAAAGCGAAA
The DNA here is from genome assembly GCF_044788715.1 of Methylotuvimicrobium sp. KM1. Classification (NCBI taxonomy): domain Bacteria; kingdom Pseudomonadati; phylum Pseudomonadota; class Gammaproteobacteria; order Methylococcales; family Methylococcaceae; genus Methylotuvimicrobium; species Methylotuvimicrobium sp. KM1. Next base: position 890,878 of record NZ_CP173170.1, read on the forward strand.
CTCAGGCGCATCACGACCCCGGCGGGAGCAGTCGGAATCTATCGGGTCGATTTGCGCCAAAATGAAGAAATCAATCGAAGACATCCTTTTACGACCGTGTGGGTGGACCGCTGGAGCGGCCATATTAAGGCGGCGCGCGATCCCTATAGTTTTACATCCGGTCAGGCATTGACCATTGCTATCTGGCCGATCCATACCGGCGAAGCGCTGGGGCCCTGGGGAAGATTTCTATGGTTTATAGTCGGGTGGCTTCCGCTGATACTTTATGTCAGCGGATTGATGGTTTGGTTACGTAGAAAAGGCTGGTTTAGAGACCGACCGGTGAACGTGCCGAATTTTCGCCCTTTGCGGTCTTATGTGCTAAAAATAGGGCAACGCATCGGTTTCGAGGGGAGGCGTTGGGCCGGTTTATTGGTTCGCTATATCGAGCGAAACGAGCCTCAATTTAGAGTAAAAGCGCAAAAGTTATGGCGGCGCTGCCTTGAATTTGGATCCGGGTTATCGAAATAAATAATTTTAGCCCGGAATATAAAGAATCATTCTAAAATCGGCAGTTTAACCATGTAGCCCGGATTGCGCTACGCTCTTTCATATTCTTCATGGTGAAATGCTTTTTCTAAGATCAATGGAAAAACCTTCGTTTAATAATCATTTTTTAGCAGAACATGCCGCCTTACTAGGCGATAGTTATAATCGCTTGCTCGGTAAACCGCTGATTAACGGCATTTGCGGGAGTCAGCAATTTGCCGAAGCTTTGTTTCATGCACCATTCGCCGTGGTTTCGCACGACACCGCCGAAGATCCCGGGTTTAATTATGCCAATGCTCAGGCATTGACCTTATTCGAAATGAATTGGGATGAATTTACTCGAACGCCGTCCAGGTTATCCGCGGAGCCGATCAATCGGCAAGAACGAAGCCGTTTGTTGAAGAAGGTAGCAGAACAGGGCTATATCGATCATTATCAAGGCGTGCGTATTTCGAGTTCCGGAGCCCGTTTCATGATCGAAAATGCCGTGGTTTGGAATCTGATCGATCGACACGGAAACTATAAAGGCCAAGCCGCCTGCTTCAGCGATTGGCGCTTCTTGTAAAGTAAACTTTTCACCGAATCTCAAAGCCGCCCGGCAGATCGATGCCCGCCAGTTCTTCTGTTTCGACATGATCGACCCGTGCCATGATCGGCCCTCTATGACACCAACGCACTAATTTTTCGACCGCCTCGTTGGAGCCGGCCGCGACTACTTCGACTCGCCCGTCCGGCAGGTTTTTCGCGAATCCTGACAGTTGATGCTTCTTCGCTTGCTTTTGCGTGAAGGCGCGGAAATAAACGCCTTGCACCCGGCCCGATACGAGTATTCTGACTTGTTTAGTCATTCGCTAATCCTCCAGCAATAATGAATCTTCGGATTTCTGGCAAAGTCTTCCGGAATCGTCGCCGGCGTAATGTCCTCTGTCACCAGGTCCGATAAAGCCTCGGTATCGAGTTTAAAACGCCTGAAATTGGTCGAGAAATACAGCACGCCGGCAGGCGCCAGCAAGGCTACGGCGTTTTCGATCAATTCGACATGGTCGTTTTGAATATCGAAAACGTCGTCCATGCGCTTGGAGTTGGAAAACGTCGGCGGGTCCAGAAAGATCAGGTCGTATTGACGAGCATAAGGCTGTTTGGCTTCATTAGCCAGCCATTCCAAACAATCGGCACGGATGAATTCGTGATCGCCGCCGGCGACATTCAAGGCCAGGTTCTGCTCTGCCCAGTCTAGATAAGTTTTCGACATATCGACCGTGGTGGTCGATTTCGCACCGCCGACCGCGGCATGCACCGTTGCGCTGCCGGTATAGGCGAACAGGTTTAGAAAACGCTTGCCTTTGGCTTCTTGTTGGATGCGCAGCCGCATCGGACGATGATCGAGGAACAAACCCGTATCGAGATAATCGGCGAAATTGACGCGCAATCGACAGCCGCCTTCCCGGATGACATGGAATTCGTTGTTGTCGCCTTGTTTTTCGTATTGATCGGAGCTTTTTTGCTTGCGCCGTATTTTAAGAAATACCTGTTCTTTCGGGATGTCGAACAAATTTGGAATTTCAGCCAAGACACCGGCCAAGCGTTGGTCAGCCTTGTCCGGGTCTATCGATTTCGGCGGTTCGTATTCCTGTACGACGATCCAAGTCTTATCGCCTTGGTACAGATCTACCGCGACCGCATATTCGGGCAGGTCGGCATCGTAAACCCGGTAACAATCGATCCGGTTTTGCTTGGCCCATTTGCTCAGTTTTTTCAGATTCTTTCTGACGCGGTTCGCGAACATTTCCGCCCCGGTATCGCCGCTGCCGGTCACGCTTTCCGCAATTTGCGCGAGGCGTTCGTCGCGGTTTTTCGGCTTCGGAATGAAAAAGGCCGTATCGGCTATCGTCATGCGCAGCAATTTACATTCGAGCGCGCCGTTATAAAGCGTGATCGGTTTTTGCGAACGAATCCCGAGGCGGAATCCGAGTTCGGGATCGCTGACGATCAGCGCGGCTTGCCAGCCGGCAAATCCGGCTTTCAAGGTGTTTCCGAAATTTTGATAGAGCTCGGCGGTTTCTTCCGCGTTGCCTAGGCGTTCGCCGTAAGGCGGATTACAGACCAATAAACCGGGCGTCCAGCCGGCGGCGGGCCGCGCATCGGCGATCTCGCGCCGTTCCAGATGAATCTTTCCGTTGAATCCTGCGAGCTCGATATGTAGCGCCGCCGCATTCAGGCTATGTCTGCTTTGATCGAAACCGACGATCATGGGCAATGTTTTCAATCCTTCGAATTTACGTCGTTCAGCCTCGTCGAACAGGGTTTGCCAAAGTTCGGGGTCATGCTTTTTCCAGCCGCTAAAACCGTAATGTTTGCGCAGCAATCCCGGTGCAATATCGGCGGCAATCATCGCACCTTCGAGCAAGAGCGTGCCGGAGCCGCACATCGGGTCGATTAGCGAGCCGCTTTGTTGCGCGATGGCGGGCCAACCCGAGCGGATCAGAATTGCCGCAGCCAAATTTTCCTTGATCGGCGCTTTGATGTTGATATCGCGATATCCGCGTTTATGCAAACTCTCTCCGGATAGGTCGATGCTTAATTGCGCCTTTTCGCCGTGCAGATAAACATTGATGCGTAGCGAAGGTTGCTCGGTGTCGACCGAGGGACGTTTGTTGAATTTCGCGCGCATTTGATCAACGATCGCGTCCTTGACCTTGAGTGCGCCGAAATGTGTGTTGTTGATCGCTTTCGAGTTTTTCGCGCTGAACGTGACCGCGATCGAATCGTCCGGCTTCATGTGTTCGAACCAGTTGATTTTTTTGACGCCGCGATACAGGTCGTCCTGGCTGTTGACATCGAAAGTATCGAGTACCAGCAAGACTCGGTTGGCGATGCGCGACCACAGGCAGACCCGGTAAGCCGTTTCAAGCGTACCTTCGAACGCGACGCCGGCAACGGTTTGTTTGATGTTTTGCGCGCCCAGCATGGACAGCTCGTCGGCAAGCAGTTGCTCCAAGGCTTTCGGGGATGTCGCGAACAGTGAAAATGAGGTCATTATTAAGTTAAGTTCCGTATGGGTTCGCACGCGAAAAGTGAGAACTGGGTAATAAAAAGCATAGTCTGAGCGAGTGCGTCGAGTATTTCAATTCCAAATGATCGGCTAAGACGACTAGAATAGCCTGAATAATTGTAAAGCATGCACTAATGTAAGTGGATTTTTTGCTCGTTCCCATCGCTTCAGCATGGGAGTGCATAAGGGTACGGCACGCAAGACCGAAAAATAACAACAAACTGAAGCGGGTTAATAAAACATGAAACCGGATAACCATTATAAACAACTAGGCTGCGCGGAATGTGCGGGCGGGGCCGGACTAGGTTTCGATTTCACGATGGCGTTTCAGCCTATTGTGAATACGACGACGCGGTCGATTTATGCTCATGAGGCCTTGGCGCGAGGCTTGAATAATGAACCGGCAGGTAAGGTGTTCGAGCAAGTTAACGATGCAAACTGCTATCGTTTCGACCAAAGTTGCCGTACCAAAGCAATTAAGTTGGCCTCGGAGTTGAACATGGATACTTTTTTGAGTATTAATTTTATGCCTAATGCGGTTTATCGACCCGAGTTGTGCATAAGAACAACATTGGAAGCCGCCAAAATCTACGGATTTCCGGTTGATCGTATTATTTTCGAAATTACGGAAGGCGAGCAAGTCAAGGATCATGCTCATTTACTCGAAATCGTTCGGTATTATCAATCGCAAGGTTTTAAAACCGCGATAGATGATTTCGGAGCCGGATATTCCGGACTCAATCTATTGGCCGAAATCCAAACCGACATCATTAAACTGGACATGGCCTTGATTCGTCATATCGACCAAGACCGTAATCGTCAAGCTATCGTCAAAGCGATCTTGCAGTTATGCAGTGAATTATCGATCATACCTCTCGCCGAGGGTATCGAAACTTATGAAGAGCTGAGTGTGTTGCAATCTTTTGGTTTGGAATTGTTTCAAGGCTATTATTTCGCGAAGCCGGCATTTCAATCGCTGGCGGCTTTGACGCCGAATGCGTTTGCCGGCCGTTGAACGCAAGGGAGAGCGGATCATAACGTTTTTATCGGAAAAATTTGCCAAATACTCTTCCGCCGAAATGTAGCTAGTAAAGGCAGCACTAAATACGAGTCGCAAAATTAACTTAACTAAGTGATAATCGCATATTTTCGCGCCGTGCTTGGTGTTTCTGTCGTTTGAGAGATTAAGGCCTGCCGTGTTGCATTTATTTAGTTAACGTGACGAACCATGACCCCCATTCAATATATCGATACTCCGCAAAAGCTTGACGAATTGTGCCGGCAAATCGCCAAGGAATCTTGGCTAGCACTCGATACCGAGTTTCTCAGAGAAAAAACTTATTATCCCAAATTTTGTTTGCTACAAATCGCAACGCCCGAATGGGTTGCTTGTGTCGACCCGATCGCTTTGGATGATTTAAGCGCGCTGTTCGAGGCTATCTATAATCCGGCGATAACCAAAGTGTTCCATTCCTGCCGGCAGGATCTGGAAATTTTTTATCAATTGACCGGTAAAATTCCGCAGCCGATTTTTGATACGCAAATTGCAGCCCCTTTATTAGGATTTCAGGAAAATCCCGGTTATGCGATGCTGGTATCGAGTTTTTTGAACATCAATCTCAGCAAGGCCCATACCCGCACCGACTGGACAGTTAGGCCGCTCAGTCAGGCCCAATTACAGTATGCTGCCGACGACGTGATTTATTTATGTCAAATTTATCAGACCATGCTCAAAAAATTGGCCGAGCTCAATCGTTTGGATTGGCTGGAAAACGATTTTGCGATGTTGAACGATCCCGAACTTTACGATATTTCACCGGAAAATGCTTGGCTTAAAATTCGCGGCAAAAATAAACTGACCGGTAAGCAATTATCAATCGTACAAACCTTGGCCGAGTGGCGCGAGCAAACCGCGCAAAAAGAGGATAGACCTCGAAATTGGCTGTTGCGCGACGATATGATGTTCGAGTTGGCAAAGCAGCAACCCGGTACCGTCGAAGAAATGTTGAAAGTCCATAATATCAATGAGCGCATGGTCAACAAGTACGGCAAAGTACTTTGCCAATTGATCAATGAAGCGAAGCAAAGGCCGCCGATACCGCTGCACGAAAATGGCCGATCCCCCAAAAAGACCCAGCAGCAAGAAGCTATTTTGGATATTTTGACGGCATTGGTACGCATTAGAGCAGACGAGAACTCACTGAATCCGGCTATATTGGCTGATCGTAAGGCATTGGAATTGTTATTGTTTGAAGATCCCGAATCATTATTGTTGAAAGGTTGGCGCTATGCAATGGCAGGCCGCGAGTTGATGGGATTATTGAAAGGCGAGCAAGTGCTCGGTATTGATGGAGAAAAAGTCTATACCATCGATAATCCTTGTAGTTGATTATCCACTCTACTTCAAATTTCGGCATTAGCTTATGGAGGTGCTGGGGAATCCAATTGCCATGGCTGGCAGGCTTTTCTGGTTTCCACGGTCCTACGCTCATCTTTATACATAAGTCAAAAATTACTCTTTTACAATCTTAGCTAATGAGACCTCGATAGCATTTATTGTCACTTAACAATCTCGACTTTCCCTCACCTAGCGTTAGGTGAGGGACGTCAGGGGATTGCTCCCACAAAGGGTGACAAAAGCGCTGTGGGAGCGACGCCTACGTCGCGACTATCGAAGCCGCTATCGCTCAAACACCAATAGCCTTTTCGGACGACACGGCAATCTAGCGCTTGGTCGCTACGTATTCCCACGCAGGAGCGGTGCGAGGAAACTGTACTTCAAATTTCGTTGATGCTTAAGGAGGCGCTGGAGGATCCAGTTGCCATGGATGACAGACTTTTTCGGATTATCCGATGTTGGGAGCGACACTCGATGCATAAAATAGTAACTATTTTGCTACGGTTTAGCGTTGCCGTAGTGTTAATCGCATTATTGATGATTCGTGCAACGCCACCCGGGCGGGAGCCGATTCGTATTGGTGTGATTTATTCGCTGACCGGCACGATGTCGGTCAGCGAGGCGCCATTGATCGATGCGATTAACTTGGCGGTCGACGAAATCAACAACGAAGGCGGGTTGCTGGGACGTTCCGTTGCAATGACAGTCGTCGACGGACGATCCGATTGGCAAGTGTTTGCTCATGAGGCCGAGCGACTGATCACGCAAGAGAAAGTCGATGTATTGTTTGCTTGTTGGACATCTGTTTGTCGTAAAGCGGTCAAACAGGTCGTTGAGCGCTTCGATCATCTTCTGTTTTATCCGGTCCAATATGAGGGACTTGAACAGTCTCCCAATATCGTCTATACCGGATCCGCGCCGAATCAACAAATCGTTCCCGGGACCCATTGGGCGCTCGAGCATTTCGGTAGTCGCGTCTATTTAGTCGGTTCGGATTATATTTTCCCCCATACGGCAAATATTATTATTCGTGATTTGATAACCGCTATCGACGGACAAGTATTAGCCGAACGTTATGTGCCTTTAGGCCAACAGAATGTTGCCGCGGTCGTTCGGGACATCCGGCAGCAAAGGCCCGATGTCGTACTCAATACTTTGAACGGCGACACGAATAAGGCATTTTTTGCCGGATTACTGGCTGCGGGTTTGGCTGATATACCGTTGATGTCGTTTAGTGTTAGCGAGGGTGAGATGCAAGCCTGGAGAGGCGATAAGCTCAAGCGGCATTTTACGGTAAGCAGTTATTTTCAATCGATAGATCGTCCTCAAAACAAACGATTCGTTAACGCATTCGGAGCGCGTTTCGGCAAAGACCGCTTGATTGGCGATGCGATGGAGGCGGCTTATGTGAGTGTAAAACTTTGGGCTCAAGCGGTACGTGATGCAGGGTCGGCCGAAGTGGCGCGCGTCAATCGAACTATCTTAAGACAAACGGTGAACGGCCCTTCGGCAATTAGGTCGGTTGATTTATCGACCCGGCATACTTGGAAAATGGTGCGCATCGGGCAGGTGAAGCCCGGAGGGCAATTTGAGCAGGTTTTTGCCACCGAAAAGCCGCTACGTCCTAAGCCTTGGCCGTATTATCGAACTCGGGAGCAGTGGTTCGAGGTGTTGGAAAGCGCGTCATCTAGAGATAAAGCCGGCGCGAGTCAAGGTTTGCAGGCCGATGTCGCATTCGAAGATCAGTCCTTGCAACACAAGGACAGCCAATGATTCTAGGTAAAATCATTCCTCGTTCTTTATTCATTTTTTTGATGGTGTCGCCGTTGCCGTTGGCGGGTTTGGCTTATTTGTTCGTCGGAACGTTCGAGCAAGAATTGACTAGAACGGTCAAGACGCATTTGTCTTCGATTGCCGATAAAAAACAGGATCAAATCGAGGCTTACCTAAACGAACGCTTGGCCGATGCTCAATTTTTAGCCAATATGTCTTTGACGAATCAAGCCTTGGACACGCTTTCGGCTTTATTCGACGGGTCGATTGATTCTGTGCAATATCGAAATGAAATACGCAAGTATCGAAGCGATTTTGTCAGATTTAAAGACAGTAGCGGATATTACGACCTGTTGTTGATCGATAAACTCGGTAATGTCATTTTTTCGATATTGCATGAAGGCGACCTCGGCGCTAATTTAAATTCCGGATTTTTACGCGATACAGCGCTGGCCGAAGCTCAGCGAGGCGCTTTGGCATTGCTCGATACACAAGTGACGCCAGTGGCGCTCTACGAACCTTCCGGAAATAACCCCGCTGTTTTTATCGTCACGCCGTTGCTGCGTGACGGCAGGCCGATTGGAACCCTGGCTTTTCAATTGGATCTCGATCGATTGACTCAAGTTACCGCCGACAACACAGGCTTAGGTGAGACCGGCGAGACCGTGTTGGCGCAGCGTGAGGGCGATCAAACATTGTATGTCGCCCCCTTGAGTCGAATTAGCGAGGCCGCTTTTCGCTATCACGTACCATTGACGGAAACCGCTAGTCCGATGCGATCAGCCTTATCGGGTGAACTCGGTATGGGCGTGACTCAGGATTACGTGGGCGTCGATATCGTTGCGGTATGGCGTTATTTACCCTCCTTGGATTGGGGGATGGTTATCAAAATGGATGTTGACGAAGCCCTTGCCTCGGCTCAGAGATTGCGTTTGTTCACTTGGGGGGCCTTGGTGCTATTGCTTGTTTTGTCGAGTATTACCGCGCTGTGGTTCGGCAGGGCTTTGATTTTGCCGATTCGTAGGGTGACTGAAGTCGCCGGGTTTATTGCCGGAGGCGATATCGATCGAAGAGTGCCGGTTGAAGGCTGGCAGGAACTGAAGGAGTTGGCGGGTAGTTTCAATCGTATGACCGACAGGTTGGCGGAAGATCAATTGCTGTTGGAACTCCGCGTCGATCAGCGCACTGCAGATTTGGAAAGCGCGAACCGGCGTTTGCAGGATTTGTTAACGCTGCATGCCGCGATACTCGATAATGCCGCGCATGCGATTATTGCGACTACACCGGAAGGGATCATTACCGTATTCAACCGTGCTGCTGAAGATATGCTGGGCTATCTGGCGGACGAAGTGATTGGCAAGCAAGACCTCGACATATTTCATGATTCTGACGAGCTAGAAAAGCGGGCCGAGGCGTTTTCCGAACAGTTGGGGATACCGGTAACGCCCGGTTTCGATACGATTATTGTTAAATCGCGTAATAATAAACCCAATGAGCATGAATGGCTCTATCGGCGTAAGGATGGCTCGGCGATTCCGGTTTTGTTGTCCGTTAGCACGATGCGTAATGTCGATCGGATGATTAGCGGTTATCTCGGGATAGCAGTCGATATCGGTAAATTAAAAAAGGTTGAGCAAGCGCTGTTGGATAGCGAAATGCGTTTTCGAACAATTTTCGAAAAAGCCAGTATCGGCATGGCTTTTGCCGATGCCGTGGGTAATTTGTTGCAGGCGAACGATAGTTTGGCTCGTTTTTTAGAATATTCGACGACCGAGTTATCGGATGTCAATTTCGCAAAACTGACTTACGCCGATGACTTGTCGATGGAAAAGGGTTTGGTTGAAGAAATCGTAGAGGGTCGAAGAGACGATTACCGGCTCGAAAAGCGATACGTCACAAAATCCGGACGAGTGGTTTGGGGGGATTTGACGGTAACAGTATTGCGAGACTTACAAGGGCAACCGATCAATTTTATCGGCATGATTATCGATATCAGTGCTCGTAAGGAGTCCGAGGCCGAGTATCGAACGATTCTCGAAACGACACAGGACGGTTTTGCGTTGTGTGACAGTCAGGGCCGTTTTATCGATGTCAATGACGCTTATTGCCGTTTAATCGGCTATGAACGGGATGAGTTGCGGCACATGACAATACTGAATATCGAAGCAATTGAAAGACCCGAAGAAACTCAACAGCATCTCGATAATATTTTTAAAAACGGGGCGGATCGATTTGAAACCCGGCATCGGCATAAAGATGGCCGATTATTGGATATCGAAGTTAGCGTCAATTATTTACCGGTTAGCGGAGGCCGATTGGTCGTCTTTTTGCGCGATATCGGTGCTCGAAAGGAAACCGAAGCGGCCTTAATCGAAGCCAAGCAAAGCGCGGAGGCGGCCAATCGGGCCAAGTCGGCGTTTCTTGCCAATATGAGCCATGAAATTCGCACGCCGATGAATGCCATATTGGGCTTGACGCAGTTGGTTTTGGAAACCGAACTCAATGCCCGGCAGAAAGATTTTCTGCAAAAAGTGCATGCTTCGTCGAAAGCCCTGCTGAGCATTCTTAACGATGTACTCGATTATTCGAAAATCGAGGCCGGGCGTCTTGAAATAGACCGGGTGTCGTTTCGGGTGGAATCGGTACTGACATCGGTCGCCGATCTGTTCGCCGCGCGTATAGAGGAAAAAGGCTTGGAGCTGTTTTTCGAAATCGATTCAGCGACCGGCCGTATCTTGCTCGGTGATCCGCTACGCTTGACTCAAGTGCTAAACAACCTGGTCGATAATGCGATCAAGTTTACCCATGAGGGCGAGATTCATATCAAAGTCGAAGCGATCGAACAGGGCGAGGATTCGCTGTTGTTACAATTTTTGGTTCGCGATACCGGCATCGGTTTGTCCCAGGAAAAAGCCGAGCTTTTATTTCAGCCGTTTACGCAAGCCGATAGTTCGATTACTCGGCAGTTCGGCGGAACTGGTTTGGGCTTGGCGATTTGCAGCAAGATAGTCGCATTAATGGGAGGCACGATCGGTGCTGCCGGCGTTGAAGGCGAGGGGGCTGTTTTTACGTTTACGGTTCGCGTCGGTATCGAAGCGGAAGCGCCGCAAAATCTCGATTTAAGCCGGATCCGAGCTCAGCGGGTACTTGTCGTTGATGATCAATCGACTTCCCGTTTGATACTCGAGTGTTTATTAACCGAGTGGGGGGTGTTCTGCGAAACATCGGATTCGGGAGAAGATGCTTTGCGCCGTATTTATGAGGCGGAACAAAAGAATTGTCCGTTTTCTACGGTGCTGCTCGACTGGCGTATGCCTGGAATGAGCGGAGCCGAAGTAGCCGACCGTCTCGAAAACGATTGTCGTAAGGGCTTGTTGAAACATCCGCTGACAGTGGTCATGATTACGGCTTATGATAAAGAGCAGCTTTTAGCTCAAGCCAATAGAATCCATTTTGATGAGATTTTGACCAAACCGGTAACGCCATCGGTGTTATACGAAACGCTTGCCGGGTATTCCGTGATTCCTAAGCCTGAAGATAAAGCGCTTGGCGCGATTCGCCTCGATGGTGTAAAAATTTTGGTGGTTGAGGATAATGTGCTCAACCAAGAAGTCGTCGTTGAAATTTTGCAAAATCGAGGCGCATCAGTCACGGTTGCCGAAAACGGTCTAGTAGCGTTAGACAAGCTTGAACAAGAAATCTTCGACATGGTGCTGATGGATTTGCAGATGCCGGAAATGGACGGTTTCGAAGCCACTCGCCGAATCAAGGCGATACCGGATTACCGTGCCTTGCCGGTTGTCGTGATGAGTGCGGCGGTAATGCCGGAGGAGCGCGCTCGGTGCCGGCTTGCCGGCGCGGACGACTTTGTCGCGAAGCCGGTCGATCCTAGCGATCTTGAACGGGTCTTGGTTAAATGGCTCAAGGGTTTGAGCGTCAAAGAGGACTCGCACAAAGTAAATTTGGGGTCCGGGGTTGCGAATGCCGTAAAATTGTTTGATTTGCCCGGCTTCGATATTGATCGGGCATTAAGGAGGGTCGATGGTAATGCCGTGTTATTACGCCGGTTGTTGGTCGGTTTTTTCGATGAATACAGCAATTCGCCGGCACAATTCGACCGGCTAATGCAGGAACAGCGATACGACGACGCGACAGCCATGCTGCACACCATTAAAGGGTTGGCCGGGCATTTAGGCTCGGATTCGTTGAGTCTCGCAGCCGCCGCATTGGAAAAGGACATACATGCCGGATCTAATTCCGACTTATACCGGTCATTTATTGTACAACTACAGCAGGCCGTTGACGCGATTGCCAATTCGTTAACGCAGCTTGAAACGAGCGGTGCCCAAAAACCGGATTCCGATGTAAAAGCGATCGCGCAAGTATTAAATGATTTGTTACCCTATGTCGAGGAGAGGGAGTTAATTCCCGAACACATTCTAGATGTATTATCGGTGCTTTATCGTTCCGGCCAGGCCGGCGAAATGCTGAAACGCTTGCGAAAGCAACTCGACAGATTCGACTACAGCGGCGCAATGACCACGATTGAACGACTTTTGACCTTGTTAAAGCAGGATAGTTAAATGATTCAGACGGTGGACGAAACCGGGAAGAAACCGCTCATATTGTTGGTCGACGATGTGCCTGCCAATATTCATGTTTTAGCGGCTGCTTTGAAAGCCGATTACCGTATCAAAATCGCCGTCAACGGTCCTGCCGCATTGGATTTGGCCGAGCGCCACGACAAACCTGAGTTGATTCTGCTGGATGTGATGATGCCCGGCATGAATGGTATCGAGGTGATGCGTGAATTGCGCGCGCGACCGGAAACAAAAAATATTCCGGTGATATTTGTCAGTGCGGATAGCTCCGAACAAAGCCAAGTCGCCGGACTGGATCTTGGGGCCGACGATTATTTAACCAAGCCGGTCGTGGTTCCGGTATTGATGGCTCGAGTGCGCAATATTTTACAACGCAAGTGCGCAGAGGCTCAATTACGCCTGGCGGCGCATGTGTTCGAACACAGCGGCGAAGCGATCATGATAACCGACCGGGACAATCACATTCTTAAAGTCAATCCGGCATTCTCGCGGTTAACCGGATATACGGTGAGTGAGGTTCGCGGAAAAAGCCCCAGTATCCTGGCTTCAGGTAAAACAACTCCCGACGAATATCGCGCGATGTGGCATTCGATCAATGAGGCGGGATTCTGGCAAGGCGAGATTTGGGACAGGCATAAGGATGGCTGCGTCTATCCGAAACTATTGACGATATCGGTCGTGCGCAGCGTATCGGGCTCGGTCGATTATTATATAGCCAGCTTCGCCGATATCAGTGCGCAAAAAGCCACCGAGGAAAAGATTCGCCATATCGCTCATCATGACCCGTTGACCGATTTACCGAATCGTTTATATCTGCAAATCAGTCTGAAGCAGACGATGTTGCTGGTTCGTCGCAAAGAAGAAGAGGCGGCGGTAATGTTTATCGATTTGGATCGGTTTAAGGTTATTAACGATTCGTTGGGACATCAGGTAGGCGACGGCCTGTTGATCGAAGTGGCGCATCGGCTTAAGGAAAGTGTGCGCGATAGCGATTTGGTCGTGCGTTTGGGCGGTGATGAGTTCGTGATTGTATTGACCGATAAAAATGCCGCGCATGCCTCAGCCCATGTTGCCGATAAAATATTAACCGCGTTGTCGAAACCTTATTTAGTTAATGGGATTAATTTACGTACCACGCCCAGTATTGGTATTAGTTTATATCCACATGATGGCGAGACCATCGAGTTGTTGATGAAAAATGCCGATACCGCGATGTATCATGCTAAAGCGGTCGGGCGAAACAATTACCAGTTTTTCCGGGCCGAGATGAAGCATCTCACTAATGACAGATTATTGTTGGAACATAGCCTGCATGAAGCGTTGGAAAAAGGGCAGTTGTATTTACACTATCAGCCGCAGGTTAAATCCGAAAATGACTATGTGATCGGTTTGGAAGTACTGCTTCGTTGGGAGCATCCCGTTTTGGGCAATGTTCCTCCCGATCAATTTATCCCTGTCGCCGAGGAAATCGGCTTGATAGGTCGGTTGGGCGAGTGGGTGCTCAATACCGCTTGTTCGCAATTACGGGATTGGCGCGGTCAAGGTTTCAAGGATGTACGCATCGCGGTGAATCTATCGGTACAGCAATTACGGCAAGCGCATTTGGTCGAACGGGTTGCTAGCGTTTTACGGGCAAACGAATTAGCGGGCGGCGATTTGGAATTGGAAATCACCGAGTCGGCGGCGATGCTAAACCCTGAAGTTGCAATCGAGATTTTCAAGGCTTTACGAAACATCGGTGTGGAACTTGCCATCGATGATTTCGGTACCGGCTATTCATCGTTGTCTTATTTAAAATTATTGCCGATTCAACGCTTGAAATTAGACCGTACCTTTGTCAAAGATATCGAAACCGATCCGAACGATGCGGCTATTTGTTCGGCAACGATTGCCCTAGCTCATGCGCTCGGTATCGAGGTGGTTGCTGAAGGCGTTGAAACCGAGGCGCAGCGAGACTATTTGCTGCATAGAGAAGCCGATATCATGCAGGGCTTTTTGTTTGCCAAGCCGATGCCGGCGGAAGCTGTTCCGGGGTTTTTGAATAGTCTTGGGGCAGTTTAGACGCAACGATCGAGCGACTCCTATCTGATTCGCTCCTTCCTAAGCTCTAGAGACTGTGAAAGTATTCAAAATTATGAAATAACCATGAAGAGCATGAAGTGATATGAAGAATTAGACTGTTGATTTTATAGCTTTTTCTTCATTGTCTTCATGCTCTTCATGGTGAAATATTTTGCAGTTACCCAAGCTCCAGCTTGGGTAACCTGTTCAGGAAGCTCTAGCTTCCCGAGAAACAAGAAAGATTGAACGAGCAAGTCGGGGTTGATTGATAATGTGTGGGGTGTGTTGGCCTCAGGAAGCTCTTGCCCTGAGCCCTTCGGCTGCGCTCAGGAGAGCCTTGTCGAAGGGGGAGCTTCCGGGGCGTCTTTCCCAAGCTGGAGCTTGGGAAAGAGCGAAGTTCGTAGATTTAGACTCTTTATCTAATTTTTCGATATTCAACACAATGCCGGTTCCGAAGAGGGTGCGGTTGCTCGATCGACAGCCGCCGTCGAGCCTACACGGACGTATTCACCCAGCACCTAAATTCCATAATCTGTTGGTTATGGTTAGCTCTCTTTGATAATTCATCCAGCACCTAAATAAGCCATGATTTTGAATCATTGCCAAAGACCTATGGAATTTAGGTGCTGGATTTAGGTGCTGGGTTCACGGCGTCCTGTCGGGCGAGTGACCGCACCCTCCGCTACCGAGAACTTTCATTTGCCGGGGCGATGGCTAGGCCTTCATGTTCTTCATGGTGAAAGATTTTTTATGATGTACTCGCCAATACTTTTACTGCCTCTATAACTTAGGAAACTACTCATAATCCGAAACGGGTGGGCAGGTGCATACTAAATGCCTATCGCCGTAAACATTATCGATGCGTCCGACCGGCGGCCAATATTTGTCGTCATGCTGATGATTGTCGGGGAAAAAGGCTTGTTGTTTGGAATAAGGCAGTTGCCAATCGTCCAATAGCAAGCGATGCGTATGCGGCGCGTTATGCAGCAGATTGTTTTCAGGATCGGCCGAGCCGCTTTCGATATCGGCAATTTCTTGCCGGATTGCAATCAGCGCGTCGCAAAAGCGGTCGATTTCGCGTTTCGATTCGCTTTCGGTCGGCTCGATCATCAGTGTGTCGGCGACCGGGAAGGCCACGGTCGGCGCGTGGAAGCCATAGTCGATCAAGCGCTTGGCGATATCCTCGACGGTGACGTTGCACGTTTTTTTAAAGCCCCGACAATCGATGATGCATTCATGCGCGACGAAACCGTTCTTGCCGGTGTACAAAATCGGATAATGCGGGGCCAGGCGATGGGCGATATAGTTTGCATTCAGAATGGCGGTCAGCGTCGCTTTTTTTAAACCGGTCGCGCCCATCATCGCGATATAGGCCCACGAAATCGACAAGATACTCGCCGAACCCCAAGGCGCGGCCGATACTGAACCGATCGTGCCGTGTTCGTTTTTATACGGGTTGACGCCTTTGACGACAGGATGATCCGGCAGATAAGGTGCCAGGTGCGCGCCGACGCAGATCGGTCCGACGCCCGGTCCGCCGCCGCCGTGCGGAATCGCGAAGGTCTTGTGCAAATTCAGATGCGCGACATCGGCGCCGATTTTTCCCGGGCGGCAAATGCCTGCGAGTGCGTTGAAATTGGCCCCGTCCAGATAAACCTGGCCTCCGGCGTCATGCACAATCGTGCAGATTTCACGAAAGGTTTCCTCAAACACGCCGTGCGTCGACGGGTAGGTGATCATCAACGCGGCCAGCGTATCGCGATACTGTTCGGCTTTTTTGCGCAGATCGTCGATGCTGACATTGCCTTGTTCGTCGCAGGCGAGTACAACTACGTCGAACCCGGCCATCACCGCGCTGGCCGGGTTCGTGCCGTGTGCGGAGGCCGGAATCAAACAAATGTTGCGCTGCCCTTGACCGTTGACTCGATGATATTTACGAATGACTAGAAGGCCCGCGTATTCGCCTTGCGAGCCGGCATTCGGCTGTAGCGAGATCGCGTCGAAGCCGGTCAGATCGCAGAGCATCGCTTCGAGTTCGTCGAATAATTGCTGGTAACCGTGAGTTTGCGATAGCGGCGCGAACGGATGCAATGCATTGATTTCGTGATAAGAAATCGTTTGCATTTCGGTAGCGGCATTCAGTTTCATCGTGCATGAGCCGAGCGGAATCATTGAGCGATCCAGCGCGATATCGCGCCGGGCCAGACGGCGCATGTAACGCATCATTTCGGTTTCGCTGTGATAGTTGCTGAATACCGGATGCTGCAGGATCGCATCGCTGCGGAGTAATGCTTTCGGTATGCAGTCGTCAAGTTGTGCGTCCAAGGCATTGATTTGCGGCAAGTCAGCCGGTTGTGCGGCGAATACTCGCCACAGGCTGCGGATAGTTTGGCGCGAGGTCGTTTCATCGAGCGACAGGCCGATCGCGTTACTGTCGATGAATCTAAGATTGATGCCGGCTTCCTGAGCTTTGGTGACGATGCGTTTCGCACGATTCGGCGTCTTGATCAAAAGCGTATCGAAATAGCAGCGTGTTTCGATGGTAAAGCCGAGCTGTATCAAGCCTTCGGCGAGAATTCGGGTGTAGCGGTGCACGCGACCGGCAATCATACGTAAACCGTTAGGGCCGTGATAAACGGCATAGAATCCGGCCAGCACGGCCGGTAATACCTGGGCCGTACAAATGTTGCTGGTTGCTTTGTCGCGGCGAATGTGTTGTTCACGGGTTTGCAGCGCCATGCGGAGCGCGTATTGGCCGTGCCGGTCTTTCGAGACGCCGATGATTCGCCCGGGAACCGAACGTTTGTATTCGTCGCGCGTGGCAAAGAACGCTGCGTGTGGTCCGCCGTAGCCCATTGGTACGCCGAAGCGTTGCGAATTGCCGACAGCGATGTCGGCTCCGAAATGACCGGGCGGTTTGAGCAATACCAGACTAAGCAAATCGCAGGCGACCGTGACTAAAGCCGATTGCTTGTGTGCGCTGTCGACGATAGGCGTTAGATCTCGGATTTCTCCGGTTGAACCTGGGTATTGCACGAGTACGCCGAAGCAGGTTTGTTTATCCAGGTCGTTGAAGACATCGCCGACGACTAACTCAAAGCCCATCGATCCGGCCCGGGTTTTGAGGACTGCGAGCGTTTGCGGATGACAGTCTCGGTCTGCGAAAAAAGTGCTCGATGAACTGCCGGACAGACGCTTGGACATGCTCATGGCTTCGGCCGCAGCGGTCGCTTCGTCGAGTAATGAGGCGTTGGCTAATTCCATACCGGTCAAATCGATTACCATTTGCTGAAAGTTCAGCAAAGCTTCGAGACGCCCTTGACTGACTTCGGCTTGGTAAGGCGTGTAAGCGGTATACCAGCCCGGATTTTCGAGGACGTTGCGTTTGATTGCGGCCGGCATCGAAGTGTCGTAATAGCCCATGCCGATTAATGAGGTTAAGACCTTATTGCGTTCCTTGATCTTGCGTAGATGTTCGATGACCGCTCTTTCGCTTATGGTTTCGGTTAGGCTTAACGGTTCGAGGTCGACGATATCCGCCGGAACTGCGGCACTGATCAAGTCTTCAAGTGCATCCAGACCTAGGGCTTCGAGCATTTTTTTGAATTCATCGGGATTCGAGCCGATATGGCGGTTGATGAAGCTGCCGCGCATTTCCAATTGGCTCAAAGCGGGGGCGGATGAGGACATGGCTTAACTCCGGTGATAGCGGTGGGGGACGAAAGGCAGATCGCAGACGGTGAGTTTGATCAGATTATTACGGACCCGTGTAAACAGTGTTGCACCGATGACGGCCGCTTCACTGTCAATCAAGGCTAGTGCGATCGGTCTGCCCAAACTAGGAGAAAAACTGCCGCTAGTCACGCGGCCGATTAATTGATCTTCGTTGTCGAAGACCGGCGCATTTTCACGAACCGGCATTTTGGCTTCGACGAGTAAGCCGGCGCGTTGTATTTCGGTGCCGTTTTGCATTTGGTTGAGCAGCGTGCCGGCTCCCGGATAGCTCTGGAGGGTATTTTTGATCAACCAGGACAGTCCGGCTTCGATCGGTGTGGTTTTTTCATCGAGTTCATGGCCGTAAAGACTGAGTCCGGCTTCTAGTCTCAGCGTGTCCCTGGCGCCTAAGCCTGCCGGTTCGACTTCAGGGAAATTCAACAGAATTCGAGCCATCTTTTCCGCGAACCGGTTCGGCAGCGAGATTTCGAAGCCGTCTTCGCCAGTGTAGCCGCTACGGCTTATCATACAGGGTATGGCGTCTATTTCGGTACGACAGGCCTGCATGAATTGCAAGCGGCAGGCTTCCGGTGCCAGTTGTTGTAATACTTGCGAGGCGGAGGGGCCTTGCAGGGCCAATAGGGCATGTTCGGTAAGTTCCTGCAAATGACAGTCATTCGACAGTTGTTTGCGCAAATGCTTAAAATCTTTTTCCTTACAGGCGGCATTGACGACGATCGTCAATTCCTGGCCGAGCCGAGTTATGACGATGTCGTCGATAATTCCTCCGTCCGAGTTTGTTAACACGGTATATTGCTGCCGGCCGGAACCGAGGCGGGAGATGATGGCCGGCGTTAGTTTTTCAAGGCCGATGACGGCTTTAGGCCCTTTAAGTAAACATTGACCCATGTGCGAGATATCGAATAGCGAAGCCTGATTCCGGCAATGCAGATGTTCGTGAATGATCCCTTTGCTATACTGCAAAGGCATTTGGTAATCAGCGAACGGAACCATTTTGGCGCCTAATTCGATGTGTAGCCCGTATAGTGCGGTTTTGTGCATTGTGGTCACTGTCGGTAAAGAGACGGTAGAGTAGGAAGCCATAGTTTAACGCCGCCTTGCGTGTATAACAAAATTCGGTTTTCCGGGAATGGTGCCGTTTGCGCCACTAAATTTAGATATATACCTATCGGAGATCAAAATTCGGCACCGGGGTGCCCGTCAAAGGACGCCGTGAACCCAGCACCTAAATTATCCAAGAGAACTAACCATAGCCAATCGATTATGGAATTTAGGTGCTGGGTGAATACGTCCATGTAGGCTCTATGCCAGCTCCATGCTGGCAAAGCCTTTGCCGAGCACCCCGGCGCCTCCTAAGACACTGCCGAAATTTGAAGTGCGAAAGGTATACTCATCATCGTAGATCAAAATTCGGCGTCCTGTCGGGCGAGAGATAGCATCCTCCCTACCAAACTTTCATTTGTTGGGGCGATGGGGGGTCTTCTTGAGCGTTAGGTTCTGGGTTTACGGCGTTCCTCGACAGGCATACCCCGCATACCTTGAATATGGCGAAATCCTTCAAACTGGGAATTACTGGGGCTACAAGTAAACTGTCGGAAATTATTTTCAGTAAGTGCTATAAAGGTCTATTTTTAGTAGAAGATTTTACGGTAATGAGATAGCGGGATGAATTGAGTGGCTAAAAAATATACACCTGAAAAATTAGTCAGCGGCGTGATCAATTTAGTCACGTTGCCCGAAATATGCCGAAAGATAAACCTGGTAATGGCCGATCCGGACCATAGTCGACAGGACATCGAGCATTTGGTTTCTCAGGACCCTGCTTTGACGATGAGAATATTGCGCATCGTTAATTCGTCCTATTATGCATTGCCTCGAAAGATCGACAGAGTCGATCAAGCGATATCGATTATCGGCGAGGACGATTTGAGCAATCTGATACTGGCGACCTCTGCCACGACGGTACTCAAGCGTTTAGCCAATCCGTTGATCGATTTTCAGGAGTTTTGGAGGCATAGTGTCGAATGCGGCTTAATGGCTCGAGCCATTGCAAAACAGTGTCATCATTCTGATTGTGAAACGCTATTTACCTCCGGTTTATTGCATGATGTCGGAAAAATCGTTTTGTACTATCAAGTGCCTGAATTGGCTCGCGCGGTGTTAGATGAGTCGAAAATGACCGGTTGCCGTATCGAAGAGGCGGAGCAGCGTTTATTGTCGTTTAGTCATGCCCAAGTCGGCGGTGCCTTGGCTAGAGCTTGGAAATTACCCGAAATTCTGTGCCGAAGCGTTGCTTTTCATCATCAACCCAATCAAGCGGAAGCATTTGCGATTGAAGCCGGCATGGTGCATATCGCGAATGTTTTATCGAACCGCCATGGGTCCTTGTCGGTTGATTCGAGTAAAGCTGAAATCGAAGATCTAGGTTTCGACCCGCAGGCTCTCGAATTAACCGGCTTGAGCATGAAAAAGTTGCTCGAGACTGTCGAGGCGGTGCAAGAACAAAGCCAGGAAGTTCAAACAATGATGTGCTCAGGCACCTGATCGTAATGTCAAATACCGGAAAGTTAGTATTCTCATTACCCATCGACAAGTATTACAAAAACAGGTAACAGGTTATGGATAAACAGGAACTCAATATCTTATTGGTCGAGGATAATCGTGTTTATGTCGAGCTCATTAAGAATACGTTGGAAAATGAGACGGGTTACCGTTTGACGATTGCTGAAAATTTGCAAAAAGCGCGCGAGTGCCTTAATGATAAACATCCCGACCTCATGTTGATCGATTTTTTTCTGCCCGATGGGTTGGCAACCGATTTACTTTCCGGTCATGTCGATCATTTGGATTGTCCTGTTGTGATTTTGACCGGGCCGGACGATGCTACGCCGGCGATGCATTCGATGAACGCCGGTGCTTGGGATTACTTGGTCAAAACCGAAAGTGCCTTAGCGGATATAACCCATGTGATTAGACGGGTTATGCGCGATTGGTTGCATTTTCTTGAGAAAAAACAAGCGACCGATATGCAGCAGCGTCTGATGTCAATATTGGAAGCGACACCCGATATGGTGGCTATTTTCGATGCAGACTGTTTCGCTCAA
Organism: Methylotuvimicrobium sp. KM1; assembly: GCF_044788715.1. NCBI lineage: Bacteria > Pseudomonadati > Pseudomonadota > Gammaproteobacteria > Methylococcales > Methylococcaceae > Methylotuvimicrobium > Methylotuvimicrobium sp. KM1. The sequence continues at coordinate 912,130 of NZ_CP173170.1, forward strand.
TATATGAATTGCGCCGGTAGAAAGCTATTGGGGTTTAGTCAAGATCAAAATTTATCCGAGTTACGCTTGACCGACTTTTACCCCATTGAATGCGCGAAAATCATTCGTTCCGAAGCGATTCCGAATGCAATTCGCAAGGGGCAATGGTGCGGTGAAACCGAGTTGTTGACGCGAAGTAAGGATGCGATTCCGGTATCCCAGGTTTTACTCTCGCATTTTGGGGAATTTGGCGGCGTTGCTTTTTTTTCCACGATCATTCGCGATATCAGCGAATATAAAAGAGTTCAGGAAAAAATCGAGTTTTTGGCCTATCACGATTCATTGACCGGCTTAATCAATCGAACACAATTACATAATGAACTCGAGCGAGAAATTGCAAGGGCGTTGCGGCATAATGAAACAGGCGCGGTTTTGTTTATCGATCTGGATCATTTTAAAAAAATCAACGATACCCTGGGCCATCTTGCCGGCGATTCAGTATTGATGCAGATTGCATTGGCATTAAAAGCCAATGTCCGCCGCGATGATGTCGTGGCAAGATTGGGCGGAGATGAGTTCATTATTATTTTGAGCGGATTACCTATCGACAAAGCAAAGGCGGCTGAAAAAGCGGGAGAAATCGCCGAAAAATCCCGCCAGGACATCGCTAAGATTATTCATGCCGAAAGTCACAGAATTCAAGTGACTGCGAGCATCGGTATTGCATTATTTCCGTTACTCGAAGGCGGTTCGCACGAATTGATTCAACATGCCGATACTGCGATGTATCATGCTAAAGCGCAAGGGCGAAACGGTATCGCTTTTTACAAGCAGGGTATGAGTGATGCGGTGAGTCGGCAATTAAAGCTGGAAGTGGCATTGCGCAAAGCGATCGAGGAGCGCCAGTTTCGGCTTTATTATCAAGCGCAAGTCAATATCGACAGCGGACAGGTCAGCGGTGCTGAAGTGCTGATTCGTTGGAATCATCCCGAACTGGGTATTATTGCCCCCGATGAATTTATTTCGGTATTGGAAAGCAGTGCGTTGATTTCGATTGTCGGTCAATGGGTATTCGAAACCGCCTGTTACCAATTGGCTCAATGGGTCGCTGAAGGTATTTGGAAAGACAATTATCATCTTTGTATCAATATTAGTCCGCGCCAATTCAGAGATACCGATTTTACCGCCGGTATAGAACGAGTCGTGAAAAAAACCGGGGTACCGGCGCATTGCCTGGAAATGGAAATTACCGAAAATATCGTAATTTACGATTTGGACAAGGCCATAGAAATTATGCGGGATCTACATGGTTTAGGTATTCGTTTCTCGATCGACGATTTCGGTACCGGATATTCGTCGTTGCGCTATATCAAACGTTTGCCGGTGAATGTTCTGAAAATCGACCGCACTTTCATTCAGGATATGTGTACCGAGAAGGATGATGCGTCGATCGTCGATACGATTATTGCGATGGCGAGGCATATGGGATTGGAAGTTGTGGCCGAAGGGGTTGAAACTCTGGATCAACTCGAATTGCTCAAATCGTTGGGATGTCCGAATTATCAAGGGTACTATTTTAGTCCGCCGGGCACGGCCGATGAATTCAAGCAATTACTACTAGCCGCATAGAGCCTTTATCAACCATCGGAACGATATTGATAAAGGCTGTAGATACGCTACGCGTACCATAGTGACACCACCGTAGTTTAACGTGCCCTCATGCGTAAATACTTCTGGCAACGTTAGCATAAAAGCGAGGCCGGATGAACGCCCTAAAACGCCTAAAAGCCAAACCGTACCACCAGCGCCAAACCAGTGTCTCGGTAGGCGACTGGCAAGAAGTCCGACGCTGCATACGGTACTCAATAATGCCAGGTTAAAACGACGCTGGGGATTATGGCTTCCATCGGATTTTGTGACCATCTGAGGTCACTGGGTTCAACTGCCGGATGCGGAAAACCTCATGTCCGGTAGTGTGGGAGAGGTAACGGGCGCGATCCCGTTACCCCGACCCTGTGTAGGTGGGTAGATCCAATTGCGCAATTGAAAATCTATCGCCAAGCGCTACGAAATACAGCTATCAATGCGTCAAATTATCGGAATCGAACACCGCTTCTATCGTAGGCGCATCGATAATATTATCCAGCCATTGCTCTAATTCACTTCGACTTGCCTGTGCAATTCGATCATCCGCCCAAGCGGGTAAAGTTTTGAACCGGCGGGAAATTTGGCGCCTTAGCGTATTTTGCTCCGCTTCCAATCTTCCTTTTTCCAAGCCTTTTTCTAAGCCTTTTTCTAAGCCTTTTTCTAAGCCTTTTTCTAAGCCAATACGTTCCACGCTTGATATATATTGCATTTTGCCATGCTCCTCGAGTTCATGAATATTTTGCCACAATTGCCGTTCCAGCTCTTTCGGCAACCTCATCATCCAGTCGATCACCTGAAATAGATCAATGACACGCTGCTTATCCCAACCCCGCTCATAAAGCAAGCGTATCAGACGCCATTTGGCCTGAAAGCGGAAACTATCATCGCCTCGCGTTTGCTGAGTCAAAATATGGGCCGCCGTCACGATCGCAAATGGATTATGCAGAGTCAATAATGTTTCCAAGCGATCATGGTAATCGGTAATCTTTGCAACCGGAAACCGAATCGAAGTCTCGCTGCCCAGTACGCTATAGCCGAAACGATCGGGCTTCCAACTGGGATGCTCGTCCGCCAACACCGCCAAACTTGCCACGGGACGATCATAACGGTCGAAAATCCGGTAATTATAGGTAAACATGCGCTTGGCAAAGCGGGCTTGTTTTGAACCCTGCACTTCGACATGAATATAAACCCATTGCTCATCGCCATCGAGCAACGTCACTTGGACCAATTTATCGACGAAGCGTTTCCCTAGTGTCGCATCCCGAACGACCGCGCGTAATTCTTGATCTAAAAACGTATAGGCCTGATTCCAATCAATCAGATTCGCGGCATCCGCAAAATAAAACGCCATGAATTCCGGAAAGTAGCGCTCGACGGCTTCTTTCCAAGGACTATCGTATTCGTCAGGAGCGGATTCGGTCATAACGCTAAAATTCAAGTGATTCTTGGAATGGTTATTTTACGCCTATTTGGGTAAAAAGAATCAATGCGGGTCATGCCCCGACCTACCCAGCCACGTCTCTAAGGAACGAGCATGAAATAACTTCGACAACTTCTGGGAGGGGGGCGGTGGCTCGATTGACAGGTGTCGGCGGCAGGGCAGATTTTTGCTCCTCGGCAATTGCTCCTGCATTGCCCTAATACACGCCATCCATGGCATTCAGATGCCGCCGTCAAGCCTACTACTTGAAGCAGTTATTTTGTGCATATTCTTAAGCAACCAAATCTAAACCTGATAAAGAAAGATGATGAACATCTGTCCTATTACTAGCGTGTTCAACAGTTATTGCAACAATATTTCCTTTTGAATCGAGATCAAGCAACGTATTCGCATCAAGCTCTTTTGTCTCAACGATATCACTTTCCCGAAACACAATATATAAGGTATCCGTATCGTCAAAATAATTCATTTTCATGGATTATAACTCCGGTCGAAAAAGGTCATGTTACGGCTAACGCCTAATTTGACTTATCCGGCTTACCAGCAGGGATATGCGTTATATTTAGCTCAGTAGGATCGGTAGAAGCGAAGCGGAAACCCATGATGGGAACTGCTTTGTGCTTCGCGAAGCTAGAGCTTCGCGTACGGGTTTCCCAAGCCGGAGCTTGGGAAACAGCGGAAATATATAAGGTATCCGTATCGTCAAAATAATTCATTTTCATGGATTATAACTCCGGTCGAAAAAGGTCATGTTACGGCTAACGCCTAATTTGACTTATCCGGCTTACCAGCAGGGATATGCGTTATATTTAGCTCAGTAGGATCGGTAGAAGCGAAGCGAAAACCATCATGGGAACTGCTTTGTGCTTCGCGAAGCTAGAGCTTCGCGTACGGGTTTCCCAAGCTGGAGCTTGGGAAACAGGGGAAAAACAGTGAGTGTTGGAGATTGAGAGGCAGCGGGGTAGTGGGCTTAGGAAACAGCGGAACGACGAGCGGAGGACCGTGGAAACCGGAAAAACGCCTTTGTTACCAGCATTCCGCCACCGTACCGGTTCCCGTTTCGCCCCTTACTCCCGTATGCGTAAGCGATAAGGTTCCGCAACGTGGATCGGTATGGGTGCCGGTTGGCGCTGCATGCAGTGTGAAAGTTGCCGCCGTGGCAGCATTAATGGTTATGTTATAAAAATTCGCGGTCTGAGCGGGAATGCTATAAATTCCGGGTGTGCCGGTATCATTGGTGGCTTCGCCACAAGTGTTGGCGCCGCCTGCTCCGCCGGCGTCACAATAACTATTCGTCTCGGTAAAATGCCGCTCCATGGCATTAGCCAAGCCTAACAAAGACGCTTTCGCATCGGCCCGCCGGGATTTTCTTACGCTGTCTTGATAACTCGGATAAGCAATTGCGGCCAAAATACCGATCACGGCAACAGTGATCATTAATTCGATTAGCGTAAAGCCTTTTGTGGATTTCTTCATAGCTTCTTTCTCAGAATTTAGACTTGATTGATGCCGTTAAAGCAACTCAGGCCGGGTAGGGCTAAGCTGTAACTCGGCCTGTAGCGCGATCAACGTAATTGCCGCCAGGATTGCCTTCCCGACCCCCCTTCGACCGATTCCAAGGTCGTTTCCAACTCACCGGTGGAACCACTGGTGTATTTATACTCGACTTCGCCGGCACCGACCACGCCAGGCGATTTGATGATACCGACTTTCGATTTTTTACCCGAGGCAGATAATGCCTCATCGTCTCCATCGATTTTTCCATCCTCATTGGTATCCAACAAAGTCACCATGTCGTCCAAGTTGATATAGCCGTCGCCGCTGATATCGAACGGCGTTAAAACGAGGCGGTTACCGGTTAATGCCTCTAATTCCATCAACCAGCTATCGCCGCCATACCCGCACGGCGAGTCGTCCGGAATTAGCGTTACGAAAATAATGCGCCCGGCCCGCAATAAGGCCTGACTGACGACACGTTCGCCGGCCGGGCTGTTTAACGGAAAAGCCAGATCCATGTACCATCCTTGTTTAGTGCTTAGAAAGTTCGTCAGATCAGTGACATTTTTCGAAGTCACTCGGACATCGAAATCACCGAAAACGCCTTCGAAGATGATTTCTTGCTGCTGCAGATCGGCTCGTCCCGAGACCGGATTATTGTTGCAATTACCGGTAGCCCCCGCAGCCTTGACACACGAGTCCCTTACTCCATAAAACGTCTGCATTTGAGGGTTCACAACAGAATTGTCACCAGTTTCAAAATATTTACCGGTACCGAAATAAATCATAGTTCCACCGTTCGGATGCAACCCGGCTTGCGGTTTCGCGGTGATCGGTTGCACCGCGCCGCCGGCATCTTTCGCAACAAAAAGAGACTTGGGCGTGTTTCCTTGCTTGAATCCATAATCCCAATTATTGGGATTGCTGTTACTGACATCGAATTTCCATAAATTGCCGTGCAAATCACCCGCATAAATGGCATCGACGATACGATCGCCGTTCACATCGATCGCGATCGGCGTCGATAAACCGTTCGGATTGGCGGCACTGCCGACACCGGTGTCGAATGACTTGATCAAGGCTCCGGTTTTGATATCGACGATATACAAAACGGCTCGATGGTTCGCGCTGTTGTAGCCGTTGCCGAAAACCGCCGCAAATTCGCCGTTGGCCATTCTGACGATCGAGGCTTGACCAAGAGTAAAGCCAAGATCGGCAAAACCGGTCGTCGTAGAGTTAATTTCCCAGAGGACGCGATTCGCCGAAAAATTGGCTTCTGCAGTCTCGTAAGTACTATCCGATGGACTCAAAAAAGTCGTGTCCAAAGCAAAAATGCCTTTGCCGCCCGCTCCTAAAGTACCGACCAATACATTACGCCACTCCTTGGAGCCGTTATTGTCGACGTCGAAATAGGCATCGCCGGCAATCGGCGAGCCGTCGACAAAATATTGATGGTTGTAGTTAGGGTCGGTTAATGAAGCCAACTTGTTGTCCGCAAACAAAGTATGCGGTACATAGGCGAAGACTTCATTGCCGGCATTGGTTCCTATGATGTTAGCGTTGAAAACATGCAGCATACCGGCATTGCCGCCGATTGCAACTAGCGGCGTTCTGGCCTTGTACGCGGCGCTGCCACGATAAGTCAGATAAGCTTCCCCTTCGGTATCAGATAGTAAGCTATAACCGAAATTGATATCGCCGATGAACCAAGGATCGGAATTGATTAAATCACCCAACAAGCGGTTCGTTCCGATACGGTTTCGAAACGTGCCGCCGTTTTGTATTTCATTGCTTTGATTGCCGCGCAGATAATTAACCTGCAGTGCACTCAATTGAGATTGCTGAGTCGAGCTTAAATTACCGTGAAAAAATTCGACGCCGCCGGGCACACTCGGATTGTAACTGAATATCGATCGTCCGACCGGGCCTTGAGTGGTCACCTTTTGACCGGCATCCCATTCCGGTGTCGGGTTGATGCTGCCGTTCGGATTGATCTTGAAGGCCAAAAACTGACCGGTCCAATCGCGGCTGTCGAACTTGGCTTGATAGACGACGGTATTGGTATCCAGGCGGGTCGAATTAGTAGCGACCGAGGCCGAGGAGCCTTCGGTGCGAGCGACGATACTATTTAAGGTATTACTGAGTTCCGTGGCAAAAGTGTCGGGTTCGGCCGCGCTAAAATAACCACCGCGGGAATTGACTGCGGCATGCAAAAAATCGTTTTGTCGAGCAATGCAATTATCCCCTAAACAATTTGCATCATTGTATTGTGGGTTCCCCCAGTCGATGGCCGTGGCAGAAGCAATTGCGTCAAATGCTGTTACGGGGTCGATTGAACCTGAAACGCCTAGGCCGACCGAAAAAGTAATCATATGTTGCCAAAAAGCCTCATTTATTGGAGTGATCGGTACTAAGTTGTCGAGATCGGTACGCAGATCGCGTTTCCAATAATACATCGCTACGTCTGCTAGAGTGTTGCTCAGGTTGTCTTGAAAAGGATCGGTTGGAGTATAAGAAAAATTGGGGCCATCCGGATTGGTATTTGTGGTGGAATTCGCTGTCGAACCGTCATTGTTATTTGCCCTTGCCCCACTCGCGGCATTGCTGCTTCCTCCCGATGCATTGCCATCGGACATCAGGATCGTATAACTGTGCCGGCATTCTAAATCCTCGCCGCCAGATTGACCGGGGGTCGTACTCCATGGCCCGCTGGAGTCTGTCCGCGAGAAATACTGGCCGGCTCCCTGTAAAGCTGTACGTAGCGGCGTACCTTGGGGCGGAATGTTATTGGTATATAATTCATCATAAAAATCATTCCGACTGCTGCCTGAAAACGGGCGAACGCCTTTGATGACTGTCCCGGTAGCTTGGCCATCAATAGTCGTACTTCCTTTGTTTATCGTGCCATAGCCGACTCGTATCGAATTGGTTTGTGTTGAAAAAGCTTTACCTATTCCAAAGCGCGAGGCGAAAATTCGATTTCGGTGGTAGCTATACCAGTTGGCGAAATTTTGAATTTCTTCATTATAAGTGCAGCTTGGTGCGGCAGCACAGTCAGTTCGGTTTTCGCGGCCTTCCCCTGTGAATGGCGCATTGGCTGATTTGATTTCGGTTAAGGTGTAATGGTTGATGTCGTCCCATAATGCACTGTTGCTGTCGGCAATGGCGGCGCTTAAGTCGGCAATAGCCGGACCGGTATAAGTCGAGTAAACCGCCGGATAAAAAGTTCGTGACTCGCTATCATGATCATCAACTCTATCATCAACCCATCGAGCAGACTGAGTATTGTTTGTTGTTAAGTTACGCGTATCATGTTCCGGAAATAAAGGCCGATTCGGCGCTGCGCTTGGGTCGGCATTGGCCATTTGACTGCCGTCGGCGTTAAGCCAAGGACGATAGGTAATTGCCGGATTATAGTACAGGGTATTGACCAACGACGATCTGTAGGCCCTCCCCATAATAGAGTCACTTGTAAATGAAGGAACTCGAGTTGCATTAGAGTAATCACCATCGCCATGAAGACCGGCCCTTCTCGGGTATACCCACATGATGTAGTCTGTACAGCAGCCCTCATCAAAAAGGTTTGTTAGCCCATCCGGCATGGTCTCAAACTGCATCGACCCCGAATCATCCAAAATGAACATGATATTCGGATCGACACCGGGAGTCAGAAACAAAGGCGTTTGCGCAAGGTCCAGATCCGCCCGGACCGGCATCGATAAAAGTAAGCCGAATAATAGTCCCAATGTCCAATACAACAATGATCTTTTATAAATGCCAATCGTAACGTTCATGATGCTTTACCCCGCCTTGTTAAGACAAGGCCCGTCAAAATAAAAATTTCGTAGGGTACGCATCGCGTACCGTTTCCCAGAGGTTGCGAGTTATAGACTCCCAACAAAGTACGCGATGCCTGCCCTACAGAGTATCAATAGACCGATGGCCTATAACATGCAAATCCACGTTCCCCTATTCCGGCTTTCCGCTAATTGCTTACCGTTCACCACTTACCCAATCCAAACCTTTAACGCTTGTAAGTCGACTGAACTACCACGACCGCTGTTTCTGTTCCGCCGACACCGCGCGCGGTGACGCGGTACATCTCGCTTTGTCCGAAAGAGCCGGCATCGAGGCTATCGCCGCTGGCGACATTGGCCATGCGTTGGATAACGTAACGTGGGTCTTCTGCGGCTTGATCCGAAGCGGCGGCATAAGTTGCGGTATTGTTGGCCCAGCTATCGTAAGTTCCGGGCGGATTGCCGTTGATGGCATATAAGCCGTCGGTGCCGGTCGCCGTAAAATCAGGTAGTGTTGCTTGTGTTAAAACATTTTCGCCCGCTCTCAGTGCCGACTCGGCCGCTTGAAAAGCTATATTTCTATCGCGCATGTTACCGGCCATTTTTTCCTCGAGGCCGGTAGTTTGCATCGCGGTCACGCCGACGATCGTCAGCAATAAGAGCATGATTAAGCTGATTGCGAGCACCGCCCCGGATTGCTTACCCGGCCGATTCGTGTCTTGCATGACGGATAACCGACTTGGATGACTCCATTTATGACTAACTAACTCGGGCCGGACGGTTCTATTCGATTGCAGCTGCGTTTGCCGTTTCGACAGCAAGCGTTTGTCGGTCGAGTGAATTATCGTGCTCATAGCTTCATACCTTAAGGCAAGCGGTTACGCACCGCTATCGTGCTGTTAAAAACCCGCCTCAAGCGCCGGTCCGCAGGTGTCACGGTTGCGCCGTTATACGTGTAGTCTACCGGTTGCGCGGTTAGGTTATCATCAATGGATAGGGCCAATAGACTGATGCGAACACTGGCAACCGTATTCCAGATTCCTGCCGCATCTACCGCATCGGCTGTAATGTACTGGTTTACCGTTCCATCGCCATTAGTGTCAACGCCATAGCTAATATGCATTTCCTCGATACCCTCTACGAGTTCTTGCGCATCCTCCGAATTGATTCTGCGATAGAGGGCAGGTTGATTATTAGGGTTCGTTCTAATGTAATAACTGATTGTTTGAGCCAGAAAAAGCTCACCGCCTTCATAACTCTTTCCTAGTGCCTGAGTAGCATTACCCGGCCCTGGAGCCGGGCAAACATTTCCGGTGTTATGTACAACATTATTGTTATTGGCGGCATTGAAGTTCGTTATTTGAAATACCGCGGCAGCCTCGCAATCGGAAACAATCACGATATCGCAATCGTTCAGGCCAGGGTTGGAGCTTAATTTCAAGTCCGCTGAACCGGGCGGGTTACCTCCCGGGTGCTGCGAGACAGTCGCCCCATTCGGGTTTACCCTGCGAATAGTAATGATATCGGAGCCATTAAGTGGAGATGTAATGCTCGCATCTTCCAACGGATCCCATGTTGAATTCGCATCATCCCATTCAGAACCTTGGACGGGAATCGTGAAGTCATAGAGATAGTTACCTGGATCATTTAGTGTATTCGTAATAGTCGCCGAACGACTTATACATCCCAAATATCCTGCCATGCGAATATCATGCGTTAAAAATTCCAAAGCAAACCTCCCGTTTTCCTGAAGCCTGGAAAGTCCTTCCTGCATGCGATAGGTTTGTTTGGTATTAACGAAAATTTGTAGTACCCCGCCCAACAAAAACGCGCCTATCAACAACGAAATCATGATTTCGACCAGCGTCATGCCGGTTTGCGATGCTTTAAAGCCGGATTCCGGCACGAATGTTTTAACGTTCATGATGCGTAACAGCAAGATTGCAAACGGCAAACCATGAGCCTTGAGAACATGATCGATTGTCCGCAGGCCGGAGTAGATTCGTTTTATTCATAAAATTAACTCGGTTTTTGTATTGAATGGATCATCCGGCTTTTATCATTTGGAAAGCATAAGGCATTGAAATATATGTGACATTAATCGATGCTCTAGTACTCAGTCAATCTTGTCTTGACGGGTAAAAGTAAATCCGTTCGTCCTGAGCCCTTCGGCTACGCTCAGGAGAGCCCTGTCGAAGGATGAGCGGATTTACGCTGAGCTAAACGATTTTTCCCGACATTGTAAAAATGACTGAGTACTAGTACATGGTCATTGTATTTGCCACGGAAGGATTAAGGTTCCGCACCGAGACCGTTATACCGGTGTAGTCCGGATGTAGTGAAACGAAATCCGGGAAGGCGAGGCAAGGGAGTTCCCGGATTTCGCTACGCTACATACGGGCTACGCGCTTCTATTGCGCTGCACGACAGAGACTCTGCGATTCAGGGCCGTAATGTCATCACGAAGCGTTGATCCGATGCGCCCGACCTGTTGTCGTCCCACCAAACCTTGACCGCATAGGTCGTACCGTTGCCATCGCATGCCGGGGCTGCCGATGTTCCGTCTTCGGAGGTGCTATCGATACAGGCCACGCCGACTCCCCCAGGCAACTGATCGGCTAGCGCGGCATTCCATTGTGCGATGTCATAGCCTGCCATTTGGGCCGGCGTACAGGAGTTTGCTTCGCAATCGTTCGCAGTGGCCGCTCCGCTGTTGTATTCGCCGTTGGTTAAAGCGGCCCGGTTAACCCGCATGCGATCCGCTATGTCGTAAGCCAGTTGTGTCGCTTGACTGCGATGATAGGCGCTTTGGTTGTTCCGAAGACCGATTGCCTGTATGCCTGCAAGTCCCAATAATCCAATTGCTAAAACGACCATGGCGATAAGAACTTCGAGTAATGTAAAACCGTTTTTTTTAAACATTTCAAGTATAAGTGCTCTAATAAATTCTGTTATGGGCAAGCGATATCTCGTTGCGTATAGACTCTACCAACATTATTAAGTACTAGATTTATTCCCACATTGCCTATCCTGTCGTCACACACCTTAATCGTTCCAGCTTGAAATGCTCCATTAGCCTGACGACTCTGCCCGGTCGCAATATAAGATATATAATTAGCAACGCTTCCATTGCCAGCCATAGAAATATTGCTTACTTGATTTGTTTGGGTCTTTAAAAGAAGTTCACTTGCGCTGTCATATTCACCGTTATTGTTTTGATCGACAAAAACCAACCATCCACTTGACCAATCGATAGCATTCGTAGTTACACAAGAATTCCCATTTGAGCTTTTACATGCCGTGATACGGGTGCTTCGCTTTATGGCTTCACTTCGTGCTAAATTTAACGAGGTCAATAATTCATTGGTACGTGTCGTCAACCGGTTACTTCGAATCGTTTCCATGAAACTCGGAATCCCCAGCGTCAATATAATCGCTCCGATCGCAATGGTCATCATGAGTTCGATTAGAGTAAATCCAGTGTGTTTCATTAATTGTTCGCCAATAACCGGCAATGTCTAAAAGTAACTTCAGTCCCCCGGCAATTATCGTTCCCACGCTCTGCGTGGGAATGCCTGAGTACCGCTCCAGCGGTACGAGAAGCTAGAGCGTTTCGGTCTTCATTCCCACGCTGGGGCGTGGGAATGATAGGGGGATGTGAATAATTACGTCTAAAATGCTTGCCTGATGAAATGTTGGTACTAAAACTAGTCTATTTCTTGCAAAATGTCTGTGAACTTAAGCATAAATCGGTTTGTTGATGAAAAACCGATGCTCGGTATCGGCAATTCCCCTAAACGCAAAAAAGGCATCCCGACGTTAATCGGAATGCCTTTTGGGATGGCCGGATTGGGGTACTCTAATTATGCAGTGGTGCGATAATATTCGATCGCTGCCGCAACGCCGCTACCGGCTTTGATATCGAAGCCGTTATCGAGCAAGGCCATTTCGACGCCGGCGATGGCGCCGAGCATCGAGACATCGTTCATGTCGCCGACATGGCCGATGCGGAACACCTTACCCGCCACTTCGTTCAAGCCCGCGCCCAGAGAAATATTGTATTTGCTATAAGCTGTGGCGATCACGTCGCGAGCGTCCTTACCGGCCGGAACGACGACCGCCGAAACGGTATTCGACTCAAAGCCGGGTTTCGCACACAATTCCAGGCCCCATGCGGCAATCGCTTTACGCGTACCTTCAGCCAGGCGGTAATGGCGCGCATAAACGTTTTCGAGACCTTCTTCGAGCAGCAGGTCTAGGGCTTTGCGCAGTCCGTACAGCATCGGGATCGATGGCGTGTAAGGCGTGTAACCGTCTTTGTTGCTGGCTAGTTGGTCTTTCAGGTCGAGAAAGGCGCGTCTGCTTTGTGCAGTATCGCAAGCGGCTATCGCTTTTTGGCTGAATGCAACTAGGGCTGCGCCGGCGGGCAGCATGAAGCCTTTTTGCGAGCCGCTGATCGCGCCGTCGACGCCCCATTCGTCCATGCGGAAATCGATGCTGGCGATCGAGCTGACGCCGTCTACGAACAACAATGCAGGGTGTCCGGCTGCGTCCATTGCTTTACGAACGCCGCCGATGTCGCTGGTGACGCCGGTTGCAGTTTCGTTGTGCGTGGCTAGAATGGCTTTGATTTCATGTTGGCTGTCTTCTTTTAGGCGCGCCTCGAGATCGTCAAGCGGAATGCCTTCGCCCCAAGGTCTTTCGATGACAATGACTTCGAAGTCCAGGCGTTTGGCCATTGCTGCCCAGAGATGGCTGAATTGACCGAAGCGGTAAATCAAGACTTTATCGCCTGGGCTCAAGGTGTTGGTCAGGGCGATTTCCCAGCCGGCAGTTCCGGTTGCCGGAAAAATGAAGCTATGTCCGGTTTCGGTTTTGAAGACTTTTTTCAGGTCTTCGAGCAAGGGTTTGAAAAGCTCAGGGAAGATCGGTGAACGATGATCTTCGCTGGGGACATGCATCGCACTGAGAACTTCGTCGGGAATATTTGTCGGACCTGGAACATACAAATGATTACGGCCTGCCATGGTTTATTGCCTCTTTGAATTGAATGGTGAAAAAAGCGGGTTGATTCGTTTCGGGTGGGGCGTTGTTCCGGGAATTGCCGGTATTGCATTCGAGTATTGCAAATTTGCCCATTTTCGCTACGGCAACTGCATTGTAACTATTCAATCCCCCGGCAATTATCGTTCCCACGCTGGAGCGTGGGAACGATAGGGGGATGTGAATAATTACACTGTATTAATTAAAGAACGATGGATGAGTATTTCGATATCGATTCGTTGCCCTAAAAACGAACGCTAAAGGGCTCAATATTGCCATATTTGCAGTTAATCGGCAAGCGTCGGTTGCTGGATGTTGCGGGCAGCAGCGGCGAGTTGAGAAAGTTAAAATTGACAATATCGTTGCCAAAAGTACAATGTCCGATTTATTTTGCGCCCGGTTCGGGTCAAATTTAACCGAATCGAGGGTGATTTCGCCCAGCAAAAATTAACATATTGGAATAGGAAGACACAATGAGCCACACCTTGTATGAAGCGTCCGTGCAACGCGTTCAGCGCTGCGAGCTTGCTGTTCCGGGTTCGAATCCCGGTATGTTTGAAAAAGCGTTGAAAAGCGGTGCGGATTTCATATTTTTGGATCTCGAGGACGCCGTGGCGCCTGACGATAAACTGCAAGCCCGCAAAAATGTCATTGAAGCGATCAACGATTTGGATTGGAAAGGGCACGGCATCACAATTTCTGTGCGCATCAACGGCTTGGATACGCAATACATGGTCCGCGATGTCGTCGATCTGGTTGAGCAAGCCGGTCATAAACTCGACACGATTCTGATCCCGAAAGTCGGCGTTTATGCCGATGTCTACATGGTCGAGGCGATGGTCAATCAACTCGAAATGCAACAAGGCTTGAAAAACCGCATCGGCATCGAAGCCTTGATTGAAACGGCATTGGGCATGGCGAACGTTGAAGATATCGCCCGCAACGGCGCGTCGGGGCGTTTGGAAGCGTTGCATTTCGGTGTCGCCGATTATGCGGCCAGCAACCGGGCAAGAACGACTAATATCGGTGGATTGAATCCCGATTATCCGGGCGATCAATGGCATGCCGCGATCAGCCGTATGACGGTCGCATGCCGCGCCTTCGGTCTGCGTCCGATCGACGGGCCGTTCGGCGACATCAATGATAAGGACGGTTATAAAGCCGCTGCTAGGCGCGCCGCCGCATTGGGTTGCGAAGGCAAGTGGGCGATTCATCCGTCTCAAATCGAATTGGCTAACGAAGTCTTTACGCCGCCTGCGGCTGAAATCGAAAAGGCCAAGCGTATTTTGGCAGCCTTGAAAGAAGCCGCCGCGCAAGGCAAGGGCGCCGCCGCGCTGGACGGGCGCCTGATCGATGCCGCGTCCGAAAAGATGGCCAATAATGTCGTCAAGGCCGCCGAAGCAATTGCCGCAAAAGGCCAGTAAGGAATATGCACAAAATAACTTCTACAAGTAGTAGGCTTTGTGGCGGTTTAGTGACTCGCTTGACAGGACGCCGTGAATACGTCCATGTAGGCTTGACGGCGGCTATCCTTGCCGCCGACACCTGTCAATCGAGCCACCAAACCCCCTTCCAACAGTTGTCTAAGTTATTTCATGCTCGTTCCTAAGCAATTGGAATAGGCCCGCGCCGTTTTTCGGCGCGGGCCTTTCTTTACTTTTTTAAATAGAAAGAGGTTATGCTGTGGATATCCATGAGTATCAGGCAAAAGAAATTTTAACGGAATACGGCGTCAAGATCGCCGATGGCGGCCTGGCTTACAGTCCGGAAGATGCCGTGCAGCGTGCGCGAGAAATTGGCGGCAGTATTTGGGCGGTTAAAGCGCAAATTCATTCCGGCGCCCGTGGTAAAGCCGGCGGTATTAAACTGTGCCGGTCGCATGACGATGTCGCGAAAGCTGCCGAGGAGTTATTGGGCAAACGGCTCGTGACGCATCAAACCGGACCTGCCGGTAAAGTCTGCGGAAGGCTTTATGTAGAGGCCGGCACCGATATCGCTAAAGAATTGTATTTTTGCCTACTCGTGGACCGTAGCTCCGAACGCATCGTCATGGTCGGTTCGGCCCAAGGCGGTATGGAAATCGAGGAGTTAGCGCAAACCAGACCTGAAGCGATTACCAAAATCTACATCGAGCCTTCGGTCGGCTTGCAGGATTTTCAAGCACGGGCAATGGCTTTTGCATTGGGCTTGCCGGTGTCGATGATCAATACCGCCGTTAAAACTATCAACGGCTGTTACCGGGCGCTACGTGACAATGATGCGAATATGCTCGAAATCAATCCGTTAGTTGTGACCGGCAAAGAAGATTTGCTGGCCTTGGACTGTAAAATGGGTTTCGACGACAACGCCTTGTTTCGCCGTCACCGAATCGCCGAATTGCGCGATAAAACTCAAGAAGATCCCCGTGAAATGGCAGCTGCCGATCGCGGCCTGAGCTATGTCGGGCTGGACGGCGATATCGGCTGTATGATCAATGGTGCCGGTCTCGCGATGGCGACGATGGACATGATCAAGCTGGCCGGCGGCGAGCCCGCTAACTTTCTCGATGTCGGCGGCGGTGCGTCGCCGGAGCGGACCGAGAAAGCGTTTCGCTTGGTCTTGGCCGATAAAAACGTCAAGGCGATGCTGGTCAATATTTTTGCCGGTATCAATCGCTGCGATTGGATCGCTGAAGGTGTCGTACATGCAGTCAAGAAAATCGATATGAAGATTCCTTTGATCGTACGTTTATCCGGTACCAATGTCGAAGAAGGACGCCGCATCATCGCCGAGAGCGGCTTGCCGATCATTACCGCGGAAACTTTGGCGGAAGCGGCCGAAAAAGCCGTGCTGGCACGTAATGAAGTAGTGGCGAGAGAGGGCTGAGAGAAGACACATGGCAATTTTAATCAACGAAAATACACGCATTATCGTTCAAGGTTTTACCGGTAAAATCGGCACGTTTCATGCCCAGGACATGATCAACTACGGCTCTAAAGTCGTCGGCGGCATTACTCCGGGGAAAGGCGGTCAATCGCATCTTGGCCTGCCGGTGTTTAATACTGTTAAGCAGGCGGTCGATCAAGTCGGCGCCGAAGCGAGTATCGTATTCGTGCCGCCCGCGTTTGCGGCGGATTCGATCATGGAAGCGGCCGATGCCGGCATCAAATATTGTGTCGCGATTACCGACGGGATTCCGACTCAAGACATGATGAAGGTCAAAAACTTTCTGCGTCGTTTTCCTGAAGACGAGCGCATGATTCTGACCGGTCCTAACTGCGCCGGTACAATCAGTCCCGGGCGTTCGATGCTGGGTATCATGCCGGGTCATATTTACATGCAGGGTAATGTCGGCATCGTTGGACGTTCGGGTACATTGGGTTATGAGGCGGCCGATCAATTAAAACGGCTCGGCATCGGCGTGTCGACTTCGGTCGGTATCGGCGGCGATCCGATTAACGGGAGTTCGCATCGCGATATTCTCGAACATTTCGAGCAAGACCCGGAAACTAAAGTCGTCTTAATGATCGGTGAAATCGGCGGACCGCAAGAAGTCGAAGCCGGTATTTTCGCGAAAGAACACATGACCAAGCCCTTGGTTTCTTATATCGCAGGCCTAACCGCTCCTGAAGGACGTAGAATGGGGCATGCTGGCGCGATCATCTCGGCGGCAGGCGAAAGCGCGGCCGAGAAAGTCGCGATGTTAAAGGATTTGGGCGTTACAATCGCGCCTACGCCTTCGGCGATGGGGGAGACAGTTGCCTCGGTTTTGGCCAAATTGGCATGAACTTGGTGAACAGTAAGCGGTAAACGGAAAGCAGTTATGTGTAGGGTGCGCATCGCGCACCTGGGTCGGGTCTATCGTCGGGTTCGGAGCCGTGGAAAGGTGCGCGATGCGCACCCAACGATGCTAACGCTCACCACCATTAAGATAAGCCGTCACAGAATGAGTAATGCAGGCTTCAGGCTCGAATGTGCCTCAAAAGCTTGCCATCCATGGCACTGGATTCCGCCAGTCCATGGCGGAATGACGGGTTTCCCTTAACTTATACTTAGCGCGGCCACATTTTCTGGTAAGCTAACGCGCTCTTTTGTCCGGTAGCTGCGTTACCTACATGGATGTAGGTAAGGAGCGTGAGCAGGAGCGGAAGCTTGCGAAAACAGTTACATAGCTTGCTATGCGCCTGTTTTCGCGCCTTGCTACCGAACAAAATAGCATTGCCATAAAACCCGAAAACATGACCGCGCGAAGTATAATGGCATTGCACCTAACGCTAGGTGAGGGGAAGCCGTTTCTGTTCGATGTCTGTCAGCATTTTTCGAAGTCAGGCCGTTTCGTCATCGATAATTGCTTATCGGCAAGCTGCCGCTCATAACTCATAATGCCACAGCGGAGTCTTAGTAGATTCCCTGT
The DNA here is from genome assembly GCF_044788715.1 of Methylotuvimicrobium sp. KM1. Classification (NCBI taxonomy): domain Bacteria; kingdom Pseudomonadati; phylum Pseudomonadota; class Gammaproteobacteria; order Methylococcales; family Methylococcaceae; genus Methylotuvimicrobium; species Methylotuvimicrobium sp. KM1. Next base: position 929,930 of record NZ_CP173170.1, read on the forward strand.
GGTTTTGTTTTTTACGAAGGATTAATCACGCGTCATGAAACAATCGATGATATATGCGTTGGATTTCGACGGCGTTATTTGCGATAGCGCCGTCGAAACCGCGATAACCGGTTGGAAGGCCGCCGGACGGCTTTGGCCGGATATGACCGAAGACCGGCTTTCGGAGCAATTGATCGACCGTTTCCGGCGAATTCGACCCGCGATTGAAACCGGCTACGAGGCGATTTTGGCGATGCGTTTGATCGATCGGGAAGACGACGACCGAGCGGTTTTAAACGGATTCGAGCGGAATAAACAGAAGTTGCTCGATGAATTAAATGTCGATGTCGATTTTCTGAAGAAACTATTCGGTGAAACGCGCGATAACTGGATTGCGGCTGATTTTTCGGGTTGGATCGGAGTGAATCCATTGTTTCCAAGCATTGCCGATAAGCTTAAGCAACTGAATGAGCGGGCTACTTGGTATGTGGTGACGACGAAGCAGGAGCGTTTCGTCAAGAAAATTTTGAGCGCTAATGAGATTGAACTATCCGGCGACAACATATTCGGCCTCGAAAGAAATAGAAGCAAAGCCGATACGTTAATTGAGATTTTGGAAGGCCATCCGAATCAGCAAATTTATTTTGTCGAGGATCGTTTGCCGGCGTTGTTGACTGTGATGACTAATCCAAAACTTCAGTCGCTAAAGTTGCAACTGGCCGATTGGGGCTATAACACGGCACAGGATAGACAAGAGGCCGTGTACAAGGGTATTGAGCTATTGTGTATCGAGGGTTTTCTTAAGGCCAAATAAGCATCACAATCTCGGTAAATATTCAGTCCTCCTCTTTTCAAAGGGTGGATGCAAAGTTCCAACTTGTTATAATGCAGGGTTAATTAACTCGTGGCTTTGGTTTTAATAATGGTTGCTTTTTGCAATGCCTTACGAATTTTATGCTGTTACCCAAGCTCCAGCTTGGGTAACCTTTTCAGGAAGCTCTAGCTTCCCGACAATCAAGAAAGATTGAAGGAGTGAGTCGGGGTTGATTGAGAGTGTGCGGAGGTTGTTTCGGTCTCAGGAAGCTCTTGCCCTGAGCCCTTCGGCTGCGCTCAGGAGAGCCTTGTCGAAGGGGGAGCTTCCGGGGTGTCTTTTCCAAGCTGGAGCTTGGGAAAGAGCGTGAGGCAAATTTCCTACTTATTTTAATGCAGGGCCGATTAATTAACTCGTGGATTTGGTTTTAATAATGGTTGCTTTTTGCAATGCCTTACGAATTTTGTTAGTTTGACTGGGCAGTTAATGTACTTCGAAGGTAACTATTCGCACCCGCCTATCTTTCCAACGTAGAACGTGGGAACGATTAATTGCCGGGGGGTTAAATAGTTACCTTCAAAGCACTCATTATGTCTTTTTGGTTATCAATCGAAGTATGAGTTTTTAAAATAAATGAAACTTCATTTGAGGAGAATTTAATCGTTTATGCGTATTTACCCTTTCGCCCTTGCTTTTATGATGTCCATGACTACAGCTATTGCCGAACAAAAAGCATCGGTTCTAGCCGCAAATATGAATAACTATACCGTTTACGGTCATGTTGAGGAAGTGGCGTTGATACCAGGCGACATTGAAATTAAGGCGCGCCTCGATACCGGTGCGTCGAGAAGTTCGTTGAACGCTCAAGAGATCGAGTTGATTGAATCGGACGAGCAACCGATGGTGAGTTTTATATTCGATGATCGTAACGGTAATCAATATCCGATGACGCTGCCTTTGGTTGAAAAGATCGGTATCAAACAAGCTAGCGGCAGACAAGAGCGCTATGTCGTCGAAATAGGCTTGTGCGTCGGAGAGCATTATGAAAAAAATCTGTTTACGCTGGCCGACCGCAGTAGAATGACTTATCCCGTATTGGTAGGACGGAACTTTCTAAAGAATTCCGTTTTGGTTAGCTCGAAACATAAAATGACCGCAAAGCCGGTTTGCGAAATTGACGCTTAAGATTTCAGGATAAATAACTCCCTAGAGTTATGAGTTTTGTCGTGCAACCGAACGAGTACTCAGTCAATCTTGTCTTGACGGGTAAAAGTAAATCCGTTCGTTCCGAGCCCCTTCGGCTACGCTCAGGAGAGCCCTGTCGAAGGATGAGCGGATTTACGCTGAGCTAAACGATTTTTACCCAACATTGTAAAAATGACTGAGTACTAGCTTACCCTACATTAAAAATAGGGAAGTTATTCATGATCAAATCCTAGGTTAAGGAACAGGGCCGGCAGTCGAGAGCAAGTCTGAAATTCAAGAATGTTGCGGGTCGAAGTTTATAATGAGGCGTCGTCGATGAAATGTTGGATAATCGCATTAGGTTTTTTACTGGCATCCTGTAAACCCATTTCGGATACTATCGCCAAGGAACCTTATTTATTTCAGTCCGATGATGTCGAATTGGAGGCCGTTGCGATATATCAAGGCAAGGATTCCATTTGGAGTTTCGATTTTTTGCCCGACGGTAAAATCATCTTTACCGAAAGGAAAGGACGATTAAGGATATTCGATCCTAAAACAATGAATACCTCCGATGTGAGCGGTGTTCCTGGCGTTGCTGCGCGCAACCAAGGCGGTTTGCTGGACGTCTATTTGCATCCCCGATTTTCCGAAAACCGGCTTGTTTATTTAACTTATTCAGCCGATGTCGGCGACGGTATGACCACTCGACTGGCCCGCGCGGAACTCGATGCCGACACCTTGGTGAATCTGACCGTTTTGTTTAGCGCGGAGCCTCCGAACAATAGCGATCATCACTTCGGCTCCCGTGTCGTGATGAGCCGAGCCGGCAATTTATACTTGAGTGTCGGCGATCGCGGCGAAAGGGATCAAGCTCAAAATTTGGCTTCTCATTACGGAAAAATATTACGTCTGAAGCAGGACGGTAGCGTTCCGGACGACAATCCCTTTCTAACAGAGCCGGGCGCCAAACCTGAAATATGGAGTTACGGTCATCGTAATGTCCAAGGTTTGACGATACATCCGCGGACCGGAGAGATATGGGCGCAAGAGCATGGCCCGCGCGGCGGCGATGAAATTAATCTTATCAAAAAGGGCCGGAATTACGGTTGGCCGGTCGTAAGCCATGGGCGAGAATATTGGGGGCCTACAATCGGCGAGGGCGTTGAAAAAAAAGGCATGAAATCGCCGATTCATTATTGGGTGCCATCGATCGCACCGAGCGGGCTTAGCTTTTATAGCGGTAAAAAAATTCCACATTGGCAAGGAAGCTTGTTTTCCGGATCGTTGGTGCTGACTCATCTAAATCGGATGGTTGTCGACAACCATGACGTGATCAAGGAAGAACGTTTATTAAGCGCCTTAAATAAACGAGTCCGCGCTGTTAGGCAAGGTCCTGACGAATTGTTATATTTTTCAACCGATGATGGTTCATTAGTTCAAATTCGTCCGGTCGAGCCGGAATCGGATTTGTCCGATGACAAAGCCGATAGTTAACCTAGCTTTTTTACGGTTAATTTGGGTTTGCCAATTATCCAAAAAATCCACTAATCTAGGTAGACCGCCACCGATGACGAGGTTGTGATGCCTGGATTGTCTAATCCTTTTGCCAATTGGAAAAACTGGATCGAACAAATCTTCGATCCGCAGATTCCCGATGCCTTGCTGCAAGAAAAGCTTCAAGAGATTCGGCAGCGTTTGCCGCCGCCGGTGATTTGGTTGCTAGGCAAGACGCAAAGCGGCAAAAGCTCGATAATTCGAGTGCTGACCGGCTCGACTTCCGCCGAAATCGGTAACGGCTTTCGGCCTTGTACGCGCACGGCCATGCTTTATGATTTTCCCGATCCGGAAACCGCGTTTGTTCGATTTCTCGACACGCGCGGCTTGTCGGAGGTTGGTTACGATCCTACCGAGGATATGCATTGGAGCGCAAGTCAGGCTCATTTACTGATCGTCGTGGTCAAGGCAATGGATCACCAACAGCAAAGCGTTGTCAGCGCAGTCAATCAAATTCATCAGGCGCATCCTCGCTGGCCCATCATTGTGGCACAAACTTCGCTACATGAAGGTTATCCGAATCCCGCGATGCCGCATATTCACCCTTACCCGTTTAGCGACGGCAAAATCGCCGGTTCGATACCGCCCGATTTGCGCACTTCGTTATTAAAGCAACGCGACACGTTTGCCGGTATCGATGCCGTGTTCGTTCCGATAGATTTTACCTTGCCGGAAGACGGTTTCGAGCCTGTTGATTATGGTGCCGAGGCTTTATGGCAAGCGTTAGAAGAAGCCTTGCCGCTCGGTTTGCGCGACATGCTCGAGCAGCATCAAGAAATCGGCATGATCAGCGATGTATACAGGCGTGCGGCGCATCCGCATATTATCAGTTACTCGTTATCGGCCGGTATCGCCGCCGCCATTCCGGTGCCGGCCGCGAGTATTGCGACCGTGATCGCGATTCAGGCGAAATTGTTTCATAGTATCGCCAATGTTTATGGGCTGGAGCTGAGTAAGCAAAGTCTCAGCGAAATCGGCAGTGCGATCGGCATTGGCGTCATGGCCGGCATGGGCGGACGCGAGCTTTTGAAATTGATTCCCGTTTATGGGCAAACCGTCGCGCTAGGCGTTTCGGGTCTTTATACCGCAGCGGTGACCTATGCTCTCGGTCAGACGTTGTGTTTTTATTTCGCGCAAACCAAACGGGGCAAAGCGCTGACTCCGGAATCCTTACGCGAAGTATTCAAGACCGAATTCGCGCGCGGCCGTGAAATGTTGCGCGAAACCATGAAACGGGAAGGTTGATTATGCGTAAAGTGTTGCTGTTAATATCGGCTTTTCTGCTGGTTCTGCCATGGTTGGCGCTCGTTGCCGCGGGTATTTATTGGCTTTGGCAAAGCGCTTATTTGACTGAAGCGGTTGCCGGGTTTTGTGTTGTGTATGCGTTGGCTTGGCTGATGATTCGAGGTTTGCGCAAACGCCAGGGACTGCTGGTATTGCCTGACGTGAAACCCGATGATGCTTGGCCGCCGGCCGCGACCGAGATTTGGGCCAAGCTCGATAAAATGGCCGAACAAATCGACCCGAAAGAGTATCCGTTTACCGACAGTTTGCGCATACTGGAACTGGCCAAACGCGTCACGGTCGAGGTCGCCCGTCATTATTCACCGAAACACGACCGGGCCGAACTCGATGTGCCATTGCGGAACATTCTCTACATCGCCGAGCAGGTGTGCCGGGACATGCGGCAAATGCTCGACGAAAAGGTGCCGTTCAGTCATTTATTGACGGTCGGTAACGGCCTGGAGCTTTGGCGCTGGAAGGATCGTTTGGCAAGCGGACACATAGCCTATCGCGTCGGTAAATTGTTATTGAGTCCGATTGCTTCAATTCCGCGCGAATTGGGTCAATTTTTTGCCGGTAAGGCTTCGGCATACCCGAAAGGCATGATCGAGCGCTGGTTGCTGCAAACATTGATTAAAAAAATCGGTTATTACGCGATCGCGATGTATAGCGGGCAAGCGATTCCGCCGCAGATAGATTTTGCCGAATCGGAACCCAAGCTTGGATCAGTGGAGATGACGAAACGGCCGCTACGAATTTTGGTTGCCGGCCAGCTTAAAACCGGTAAATCGAGTCTGGTCAATGCCTTATTCGGCGAATTAAGGGCGCCGACCGATGTTTTGCCGTTGACCGGCGCGTTGACCGTTTACCGCTTGCAGCATGAAGGTACCGGCGATGTCGTTATCGTCGACAGCCCGGGCTATGGGGACCAAGAGCGATGGTTCGAGGAAAATCCCGAGCAGGCTTTCGGCGAATTCGATTTGATTGTATTGGTATGTTCGGCAACCCAGGCAGGGCACGAAGCCGATGCCGAGTTTTTGAGTGCGATGCGAACTTGGTTCGACGAACGCCTAGAGCGAAGGCAGCCGCCGATATTGTTGATCGTTTCGCACATCGATCAGTTGCGTCCGCTACGCGAATGGCAACCGCCTTATGACGTAAGTCATCCGCAAAATGCCAAGGAGCAATCGATTCGCGAGGCATTGGCCTATATTAGCGAGACATTATCGATTCCACTCGAGGATTGTCTTCCGGTTTGTTTAAAAGAGCGTTCCGTGTACAACATTGAAGCGGTTTGGACGGGCATTGCCGAGAAATTACCGGAGAGCCTGCGTGCACAGTATTTACGATGCCTGATAGCAGCCAAGGATAAGGAGAAGTGGGGTATGTTGCGCAAGCAATTGGCTAATGCGGGACGGATTGCTGTTGATCGCGTTAAGAAGATTAAGAAAGGTGAAAAAGGTGAAAAAGGTGAAAGGTGAAAGGTGAAAGGTGAAAGTAGCAGCGTAGCGCAATCCGGGAAGTTCGAAGCCATGCCGTTCCCGTATTCCGCTTCGCTGCACGGGCTACATGCTTTTTCCTCGTTCCCACCGCTCCAGCGTGGGAATGCATACTTAAGCGGAAAGATGAAAGAGAGTAATCAAGGCTAGCGGTTTCGTTTGGGTTAAGTGTTGTTCGGGTAGCGGTTGATATCGGTTTCTTGTAGGCGTTGATTAAGTTCCGGCAGGGCTTTGGATAAGGTCTTGATGTCTTGAGTCGTGAGCCGGAGCAGCGTGACGTATGTTTTGGCTCTGACCGTCGCGGTTCTTACGGCACGATCGTAAAGGGCGTGCCGGCCGATGAAGCTGCCTTTGCGCAGTTCGGCGATATGCACGCGCTGATTGGGGCCAGTATTTTGAAAAACATTGACTTCGCCGTTAACCAAGATATAGACCGAATCCCCCCTATCGTTTTCATTAAAAATCGTATCGTTTGGAAGAAAGCTGACGTAATGTGCGTTTTTCGCGAGTTTTTTTAGTACGTCGCGAGGCAAGCCGCTAAAAATCGGTACGCTATCCAGCCAATCGTCGCGTTTGGCAAGGCTCAACTCCGGCGCTAGGTCCGGTAATTGTTTCAAAGCTTCATCCAGACGTTTTTCCAGGCGCCGATAAATCTTTTCGGACAACTTGCCATGCTCAAAGTCTTCTGTAATCAGCTTCAACGAGTAACGGAGCGCGACTTCTTGAAATAGGCGGTATTCGAATTGAAAATAAAAGTCGTGGAATTGCTTACCCAGTTTTTTGAGCCGCCCTTGCCTTCTTTCCAAACGTTGCCGATAAATTTTTCTGATGATATTGAGCTTGTCGCTATGAAAATGGGGCTCTACTTGCTTCAGCGCCAACAGCGCTTCGTGAGCCATCAAAACCCCGGCCAGATCGTGGCGTATTAAGTTGGCAAAACGAATTTTTTGATAGCGAATTAACCAGTTGAGCGTCCATTCGTATTCGCTTAAAAATTTGATTATCGACATTTCAAAACGCAAGAACGGGTTCACGTTATCCTGGTTTCTATTGAAACGAATCATCTCGTCAATGCTTTTGGCTTTGTCTTTGCGGAGAATATCTTTAAAATTCAAATAAGTATAATAATTGACCAAGCCGATTTCATGGAGTCGTTGTAATTCCCTTTCTTCGACATTAAGTGCATGTAAATGAATTTGTCTGAGTTGCTGGGCTTCCGTCAGCGTCGCATGCGTCGGTGCGATTTTTCTGTTAAGCGATTGCAACACCGAATCTTGCATATCGCTCTCGAGCAAATGCAGCCTCGAAAACGAGTGTAGGCAGTCGTTGACCGATGTGGTTATTTGCTCCATGCCTTCTTGTAATTCGAGCCATTCGTCATCGTTCAAGCGATCGATTTTGAGTGCACGCATCAGGGGTTTGAGCGTCGGGCCGCTCATTACTAAGCTGATCAATACCATGCCGAGCGTCAGTTCTAAGAGTAGACCTTTATCGACGACAGTATCGGGAATCGCAAGCGCCATCGCGATGGCGATGGTTCCCTTTGAGCAACCCCACCACATCATATGGCGGCTATTCAGGTTGATTGCCGGTAAGCTGAATAGGCTCGTAGTCATTGGTATTAAACCATAGACGCTAATCATGCGCGCCGCGAATATCGCCAGGAGTACCCAGATCAATTGTTGCCAATGTATCGCAAATGCAAGGATATCGACGGTCAAGCCGATCAATAAAAATAATAACGAATTCAAAACCAGCGCGATGGAATCCCAACCGGCTTCGATATGGTGGGTCGATTCTCCGGAAAGCCGAGGCATTGCGACACCTTTGATGCAAAGTGCGGTTGCCAGTACCGACATGATGCCCGAGGCATGGAAGTTATGTTCCGCGACGATGAAACTCAAGTAGGCCGCGACGATCGATGCGACTACGACGAAACTCTGTTGACCGTGATACATCCTGACCATCATTTCGCTGATGACCAAGCCGATCAATGTCCCTATCAGCGCGCCGAGCAGGAAGTGTTCAGTGAAATAATAAATCATCGTCGGCGCGTCCATCAGCGCCGATTCGCCGTGAATCACGGCGCCAAGCACAATGTTGAAAAGTACGATCGCGGTCGCGTCATTGAATAACGATTCGCCTTCGACCAGGACAGTAAGGCGTTTCGAGACGCCCAGCTCCTTGAACAGTGCAATAACCGCAACAGGATCGGTAGCAGAAATAATCGAGCCGAACAAGAAGGCCAATATGAAGTCGAGATAAAAGAAAGTATTGAGGCCTGTCGCGACCAACAACGCAGAGATAAGCATGCCCGGTATGGCCATGACTAAAATCGGAAGTAAGTCCTTGATAAGCGTGCGCGCATCCAAGCTCAATGCAGAGAAGAAGATGAGCGCCGGATGAAAGATAAATAGAACCAGTTCGTCGCTGAGATGAAAGCCGCTTGGAATCGGGGCGAAAGGCGTGACCGTGGCCAATAAATTGATCGATACTCCAGTTACGACCAGCATGATGGTATAAGGGAGCGGCAAATGGCGACACAAGCCGGAAAGCAGTAAGGCCAGTATCAACAGCAGCAGGATGATGAATAAGGTTTCGGAAAGCGGCATGCTTGTCGGTGGCGGCCTTGGAAGCTATAAAAAAATGATATTTCAATTTTAGCTGTTTGGCATGGATTAAAGAAGGTGAAAGGGAAAAGAGGAAAGATGAAAGATGAAAGATGAAAGAGGAGTGTTCCGTTGTTTTCCACGCTCAAGAGACTGTAAAAGTATTCAATCTTATGAAATAATCATGAAGAGCAAGAATAATTAAATTTCTGATTTCATGGACTTTTATTCATAAAGTCAACCATTTTTCCTGATTAGCAAGTTTCTTCAGCTAAAGCCCAAAGATCAGCATATCCTTAGCAGGACGGGGTTCGCAAGCCATGCGCGTCAAGCTAAAACGGCCACCCCACATCACGCTCTTTCCCAAGCTCCAGCTTGGGAAAGACACACCGGAAGCTCCAGCTTCCTGAGACCGACACAACCTCCGCACATTCTCAATCAACCCCGGCTCGCTCGCTCGCTCGTTCAATCTTTCTTGATTGTCGGGAAGCTAGAGCTTCCTGAACAGGTTACCCAAGCTGGAGCTTGGGTAACAGCATATTTTAGTTTTTGCGACTACGACTAGCCCCTGCTCGGACACTTGGCTTCGGCAAGCTGAAGCATCTTGCTAATTAGGTCATTTTTTGAGTATAAAGGAAGTAGGATGATTCTTCTCAAACTCGATCGATCGCGACCTGGTTACGGCCGTTTTTTTTGGCCTGATAAAGCGCTCGGTCTGCGGCCCGGATCATCGATTCGAGCGAGTCGATATAAGCGCTTTGGCGACTGCAAATGCCGAACGAGAGTGTTGCCGGTATTCTTAGATGCTGATATTCGAACGCCTTACGTGCTACTTTTTCACGGATGCGTTCGGCTAAAACCAACGCCTGGTTTTCCGAGCTACCCCTCAGCAACATAATGAACTCTTCGCCGCCATATCGCGCCAGTGTGTCTTCGGTGCGCATTTCCTTATTCAGCATTTCAGCCAGGTCCCTCAAAACCTGGTCGCCGGCGGGATGGCCGAATGTATCGTTGATTTTTTTAAAATGATCGACATCGCACATGACTACGGTTAATGCGGTGCGATTGCGCTTACAAAAAGACAGCTCTTCTTGTCCGCGAATCACAAAAGCCCGGCGGTTGGGTATTTGGGTCAGAACATCGGTATTGGCAGCCTGGTATAAAGCTTGTTCAGACTGAGCTTCGCTTGGTTTTTTATAATCAATGCGCATGTAAGTCCCGCCGGCACGGATGCGCGAGAGTAAGGAAATCTTTTCTTTGTCGATTCGCCTTTCATCGATATAGGTGCCATTGGTCGAGCCGTAATCCTCAACCATAACGACGCCGGCTTTGACGATAAAGCCGCCATGACGTCGGGATATTTTGGGGTCAGCGATGATAATATCCGCATCGTGGCCTCGTCCGAATACGTTTTTTTGACGGGTAAGCTTAAATTGTTTACCGATGTGTTTGCCTGAAAGTATTACAAGATAAGGCTCAAGCGGAGCGTTTTCTGTAGTCCGCGAAGACAATGCCGTGTCGATCTGGGTATCCGATTGCAGACTATCCATTCGCGTTCCTCTAAATAAAGTTGTATATGCCGAATTTTATCAGGCACGGACTCCTTGCGCCGGATTATAGCCGTCATACAAATGAATATAATTTGGAGCGTTCAAATAGTGCGGGATTGGCACAGTGCTGCTTACTTAAATTGGGTTTTGATATCATCGATGATTTCGTATTCGCGTTATACAAGCTAATCGATCAATTCATTTTTCATGGTGTTCAAGTATTTTTCGGTTTTTTTAGCAAACCTTGCGAGGGCGGTAAGGGTGGTAGCCAGTGCATTGGTTTGCAGGAAGCTGTGCATCGTGTCGGTTACGCCGCCTTCGCTTTGGCTTTTCTTTCTATCACGCTCGGTACTTCCGTGCCCCTCTGAGGAGATTTGGCTCAAGCTTATGATTTTACTCTTCCTGAAGCGTAACCTAAAGCACATAAAGCGCAAAGCAGAGGTCATTTAGAGCATGAAACTTTAATTCTACTCCCTTTTGATTGAAAAACCGTCTAGGAATAAAAAGGCATGGGATATGTTTATCGAGGACCGCCGTGAACCCGTCCATGGGGGCTTGATGGCAGCGTTCCCTGCTGCCGACATCCTCGCTAGCCACACCCCATACCTTCATAAAGTTAACCATTTTTTGAGTATAAAGGGAGTAAAAAGAGCGGTTGAGGCTTTACCAAGCCGTTGAAAATGTTGTAGACCCTCCGCCACGTCTCGCACTTTCATTTGCCGAGGCGATGGCCAGACCTTCATGATCGTTAGGTTAATATCAAGTCCAGAGATAACATTGTTTCGATCGGCAAAAGATCGCTTACGTACAGATAAAATCACCGGTTTTTCCGTTTGGGTCGATCAAACCCGGTAAGGCGCCGCTTAACCAAAGACGGTGGGTGTTTTCGATGATGTCTTTTAGACCGGGTACCAGTTCGTAATGATCGAGTCGATCCAATGCAACCCAGCAAGCTTCAGAGACGTCGGAATTAGCGATGGGAGTCCGGCTTTCTCCGTCGAGAATCTCGACTAAAAAATCGGCAATGACATAATGAAAATTTTCGATATTGCGTTCGACAAGTGCTACGAGGCTGAGTACTCGGGTATTTTTAAGTCCGGTTTCCTCCTCGATTTCGCGTCGGCAAGCGTCGATCAGTGTTTCGCCCGGTTCCAACTTGCCGCCGGGAATCGACCAAAGGCCTTGTGCAGGAGCTTGATTTCGTCGGATTAACAAAACTTCTCGATGGCGGTTGAAAGCGATGCCGCTTACGCCGATCATGGGGATAGGTAGTGATTTTAATACTTGATGAGTCATAAAAATAACAAGTTACTGACAGTAGTGCCGATGAAGCGTTATAGTGACCAACACTGATTCGGAATTTTTCTAACTCAAAAATTCGATCATGTTTACCCTACCGATGCAATTAGGAGGAAACGATGAAAAAAAGTAATTTTTACAATTCGATCATGCTGTCATCCGTTTGTTTATTCGGCTCTTTGGTTTTCGATACTAACGCAATCGCCGCCGATGCAAAGGCAGGCGAGAATAAGGCGTCAGCGTGTACTAATTGTCATGGCCTGAACGGTATCAGTGTCGATGCTCAATTTCCTATACTGGCCGGCCAACGGCCCGAGTATATCGTGAAACAGCTCAAAGCCTTCAAGAGCGGTTCGCGCGAAGGCCCCATAATGAAGAATATGGCCCAGGGGCTTAGCGATGAAGACATGGCCGATCTTGCGGCTTATTTTTCAAGCCAACAACCTAGAAGTGCTGTTGTCGATCCAAAATTAGCCGAGTTAGGCGAGAAACAATCGGCGATGTGTCTAGGCTGCCATGGCAAAGGCGCAGAAGGGAGAATGCAATTTCCAAGGTTGGCTGGGCAACACCCTGATTACCTAGCCAAACAATTGAAAGCATTCAAGTCCGGCACGCGTAAAGGCAGTCCGATGAATGCTATCGCAAAAAATTTAAGCGAAGAAGATATCGAGGTCTTGGCTGCTTATCTCGGCTCTTTATAAATCAAACTCAATGATTCCCGGGAGGCTGGGGTGCTTAATAGACATTATCTTTTATTGTTAACTATTTTGTTTTCGATTTTTCAGTCGGGTCTGGCTATCGCTAGACAGCCAGAATCCTCCCCTGTGGAAAGCAGATCTAGACAGGTAGGCGAAACGAACCGGCGAAATGAACAAGATCAGGAGCAGAAGAAGACTAAACAAGAGCGCTTCGAAAATATGCGGCGGCGCTATCTCGACGATGCCGCGCTTCCCGAGCGTCGAGTCTATCGTAGGAGTAAGGATAATGCGAAACGTCCAATGAACCGATACGAAGATTTCGAACAAAAACGCGAGCGGCACCGAAAATATAATGAATATATCGAGCAGAATAATCTTGATAAACCGGCTGATCGTTGGCAATCAGGTGCCGAAGAAATTAATAGCGATTAAACGGAACAGTTATGGCGTTAAGCCTTATGGTAAGTCATTATCCAGGGTTACTGAATTCCGGCAATCCCTATTGGAGTAACATCTTTCATTGATCAAAGAGCAAACCGTAGTTTATTTTTGGCTATGTTCGCGTTGATAGTTGAAATTAATACTACATTAATCTCGAAACTTGAATACTGTAGGGTACGCGCAGCGTACCCTATAATTCACTTTGAATTTTTAAGTACTTCCGGTAGTGGTGGGTGTTTTCAACTATTACCGCATACAGAGCCTTATTTTTTTACGCATTTATCGGATGCTATGCGGAATTAAAAACAAATCCGCTTATAGTGCCGATAGACCGGTTGCCAGAAATTTTCTTCGATGCGTTCGAGTAATTGCTCATCGCTAATTTCAAGCGCCAAGTTTTGATTAAGCGCGACTTTGCCTACCGCGAAAGCGATGCATTTGCTCAGTTCCGGTAATTCCGTCAATGGCGGCAATAATTCGCCTTGTCCGGTGTTGGCCAAGGGCGATGCTGCGGCCAGAGTTTCGCTGGCGGCGATCAACATTTCGTCTGATATTCGTCTGGCTTGCACAGCAATAACACCGAGGCCGATTCCCGGAAAAATATAACTATTGTTGCACTGCGTGACATCATAGCGCTTACCGCCGTATTCGACGGGTGGAAAGGGGCTGCCCGCAGCTAATAAAACCCGTCCTTCGGTCCACTCGATAATTTGTTCGGGCGTAGCCTCCACTTGGCGTGGCGGGTTGCTGAGCGGAAAAATAATCGGCCAATCGCAACCTTGAATCATAGTCCGAATCACGGTTTCGGTAAAAATGCCGTGCTGGCCGGAAACGCCGATCAAAACGGTCGGTTTGGCGCATTGAATAACCTCAAGCAATGACGGATAGTCGCTTTCGATTGACCAATCCTCTAGTCGGTTTGGTTCGTGAACCAGTTTTTGTTGAAAGTCCCTAAGTCCTGTCATGCTTTTGGTGAGCAAACCGAAACGGTCGACCATGTAAACGCGATGACGGGCTTCGCGGTCGGACAGTCCCTCGGTCCGCATTTGCGCGATCACCTGCTCGGCAATGCCGCAACCGGCCGAACCGGCTCCGACAAAGACCACGCGTTGCTCGGACAACTTCCGGTTTTTAACTCGGCAAGCAGCCAACAGCGTACCGACCGTGACCGCGGCAGTGCCTTGAATGTCGTCATTGAAGCAGCACAGTTGGTCTCGGTAGCGTTGCAATATCGGCATCGCATTCGGTTGCGCGAAGTCTTCGAATTGCACGATAACATCCGGCCAGCGGTGCTTGACGGCTTGTAAAAAAAGGTCGATGAAAGCGTCGTATTCTGCTTGAGGAATTCTTCTATGACGCTCGCCCATATACATCGGGTCTTGTAATAGTTTTTCGTTATTGGTGCCGACATCGAGTACTACCGGTAAGGTATATGCCGGGCTGATTCCGCCGCAAGCCGTATAGAGCGACAATTTGCCGATCGAAATGCCCATGCCGCCGATTCCTTGATCGCCCAGACCTAAGACTCTTTCGCCATCGGTGACGACAATAATTTTGACATTGCGTTTGGTGGTATTACGCAAAATGTCGTCTATTTGTTGACGCTCCACGTAAGAAATAAACAAGCCTCGGCTGCTACGATAAATATCCGAAAATTGCTCGCAGGCATCGCCGACGGTCGGCGTATAAATAATAGGCAACATCTCCGGCAGATGATCCTGCAGGAGTCGATAAAAAAGCGTTTCGTTATTGTCTTGTATCGAACGCAAATAAATATGTTTGTTGATTGCGTTTTTAAAGCTCGAATACTGGAGATAAGCGCGTTGGACTTGCTCTTCAATCGTTTCGTATCGAGGCGGGAGCAATCCGGTTAAATTAAATGTTTGCCGTTCTTCTTTACTGAACGCACAGCCTTTATTCAGTAAAGGCATTTCCAGTAAAGCGGGGCCTGCATAAGGGATATAAAGAGGAGTTTTCGACATTGCTGTCATAACGGAAGTTTCCTTAGTCAACCTGGCTTTGAATGTAACATGCGCGAAATAATTTGAACAAGTGACACTCGCCCTCCGTGTATGAGTGTTCAAGTTATTTCTTACCTATTGCAGCATGATTATACTCTTAACGACTCAAGTTTCGGCATCCCGGAGTCGAATTCTGATTAACAATCGGTATAGTCCTGTCATGGCATTAGTATTGCATTTTAATTCAATAGACTGTTCACCCTATACGAGAACGACAACTATGAAACAAAATCATTACCCAGTGACCACCGACGACATTAAACGAAATTTCTTTCGCAATTTAGCTAATGTGCAAGGCAAATTTCCTGCATTGGCCAGCACCTTTGACTATTACATGGCCTTGTCCTATACCGTGCGGGATATGTTGATGGCTCGCTGGGTCGGTACGGCGACCGAATATGTCGAAAAAAAATCGCGCACCGTGGCGTATTTGTCGGCCGAGTTTTTGATGGGGCCGCATCTGGCATCGAATTTGTTGAATCTGGGCATGGCCGAACTGGTCACTCAGGCCATGGCGGAATTGGGGCTGAAATTGGACGATTTACTAAGGGAAGAGCCGGAGCCGGGTTTGGGGAACGGCGGATTGGGACGTTTGGCGGCCTGTTTTCTCGATTCGATGGCGACGATGAACATTCCTTCGGTCGGTTATGGAATCCGTTATGAATTCGGTATTTTCGAGCAGGTCATTTTCGACGGTTGGCAGGTGGAAAAGACCGATAAATGGTTGTTTCGCGGCAATCCCTGGGAGATCGTTCGGCCGGAGTGGGCCGTCGAAATCAAATTGGGCGGTCATACCGAACGCTTTGTCGCCGAAAATGGAGAAGCGCGCGTCAATTGGATTCCCGGTTGGTCGGTTAAGGGTGTGCCTTACGACACGCCGATTTTGGGGTACCGCAACAATACCGCGAATACCTTGCGTTTGTGGCAAGCTGTTGCGCCGGAGTCGTTCAATTTCGGGCGTTTCAATCAAGGCGATTATTACGGCGCGGTTGAAGAAAAAGTCTCTTCGGAAAACCTAACTAAGATTTTGTATCCGAACGATGGACCATTGCAGGGCAAGCAGTTGCGTTTGGAGCAGCAATATTTCTTCGTTTCGTGCTCATTGCAAGACATGCTGCGCATCATGAAGACCCAGCGCATCCGCTTGGAGCAATTTCATGAAAAGTTTGCCGTTCAGTTGAACGATACTCACCCCGCCATTGCGATAGCCGAGTTGATGCGATTGTTGGTCGATGAGCACGACATGCCTTGGGATACGGCTTGGAACGTGACGAGACGGACTTTCGCCTATACCAATCACACGCTGTTGCCGGAGGCGTTGGAATGTTGGCCGGTGGAATTGATGGAAAGCTTGCTGCCGAGATTGATGGAGATCATCTATGAGATCAATAGCCGCTTTCTCGAACAAGTCAGGGCGCATTGTCTCGGTGATACTGCCAAAGTCATCCGCATGTCGATGATAGACGAAAATGGGGCAAGAATGGTGCGCATGGCGCACCTGGCTTGTGCCGGCAGTCATGCGATCAATGGTGTCGCCGCATTGCATACCGAACTGCTCAAACGCGATGTGTTGAAGGATTTTTATAGTCTTTGGCCTGATAAGTTCAGCAATAAAACCAACGGTGTGACGCCAAGGCGTTGGTTGGCATTATGTAATCCGAGGCTCAGCAAGGTCATTAGCGAAGCGATCGGAGATACTTGGGTGAGAAATTTGGGAAAACTGCAAGATCTTCAACGCTTTTCGGACGATGCGGTATTTTTAAATCGTTGGGAAGATGCCAAGCGGCTCAATAAACATGATTTCGCGCTGAATCTCTATAAGCGCACTGGTGTCAGCGTCGATCCGGAATCGATTTTCGATGTGCAGGCCAAGCGCATTCATGAATACAAAAGACAGCATTTGAATATTCTTTATGTGATTGCTCTTTACCGGAAGCTGAAAACCGATCCGCATTTCGATATTCATCCGCGCACCTTCATATTCGCCGGCAAGGCCGCGCCCGGTTACCATTTGGCCAAGCTTATTATTAAGCTGATCAATGAAGTGGGGCGCGTCGTCAATCACGACCCGGTGACGAAAGACCGTCTCAAGGTTGTGTTTTTGCCGAATTTTAATGTCACGAACGGTCAGCAGATTTATGCCGCAACCGAGGTGTCGGAGCAAATTTCCACGGCCGGAAAAGAAGCTTCCGGAACCGGCAACATGAAGTTTGCGATGAATGGAGCATTAACTATCGGAACGTTGGATGGTGCGAATATCGAAATTCGCGAGGAAGTCGGTGAAGAGAATTTCTTTTTATTCGGCATGACAGCAGAAGAGGTGCGCTTAACTTATGAGCGGGGTTATGCTCCGAATGACGCGTATCAGCAAGATGCGATTTTGAAAGATGCCATCGATCTGATTCGAAACGGTTTTTTTTCGCACGGCGATACCGGTTTGTTCCGTGATTTGACCGATAATCTGATCTACAGCGATCCTTATTTGGTGTTGGCCGACTTCAATGCGTATCGGGAGTGTCAGGATTCTATTGATACGGTGTATCGCGACAGAACGCGTTGGAATCGGATGTCGGTACTGAATACGGCGAGATCCGGTAAGTTTTCATCGGATCGAACGATTGCCGAATATTGCCGCGATATTTGGAAGGTCGAATCGGTACCGATCGATGTTCCGGAAGTGGACCCATTTAGGCTTGTTTGAGCTGTAAACTGCGCACACTGTCATTCGAAAAAGTCTCGGGCAAAAAAAATGCGGCTAAAAAGCCGCATAAAGGATATTAGAAGGATATAAGCTCTTAAAAAAATAGCAGTATTTGAAAGTTTGCATCTCAAGAGTTGTGCATAGTTTATGCAAGATATCCGGCTTTGAAAATGTGGCAAATTGTCGCGTGGCGGATTGTCGCAGTTTATTTGTTGTCTTTTATTAGGTAGCGGCTCAATGCCGCGAAGTCTTCAAGCGACAAAGTTTCGGCGCGCACGCTCGGGTCGATGCCGAGTTCTGCTATTTGTTGTTCGTCAAGCAGATTCCTTAATGAGTTGCGAATCGTTTTACGGCGTTGAGAGAAGGCATGAACGACAACTTGATTCAAGTCTTCGACCGAATTGACCGAAACCGGGGGCTTTTTATGAGGAATCAGACGGATAATCGATGAGGTTACTTGCGGCGCGGGGTCGAAACTTTCCGGCGGGACGTCGAATAAATGTTCCGCCGCACAATAATAGTGCGTCATTACGCTCAGGCGCCCGTATTTTTTGCTGCCGGGCTCGGCACAAATCCGATCCACGACTTCTTTCTGCAGCATGAAATGCATATCGGCGATGCAGGATGTGCTTTCCAATAAATGAAACAACAATGGCGTGGAAATATTGTAGGGGAGGTTACCGATAACTCTAAGCGGTTTGCCGTCCGTTGCCAGCGCTTGGAAATTGAAACTCAATGCATCGGCGCTATGAATCGTTAAGCGTTCGTTGTCGCCG
Organism: Methylotuvimicrobium sp. KM1; assembly: GCF_044788715.1. Classification (NCBI taxonomy): domain Bacteria; kingdom Pseudomonadati; phylum Pseudomonadota; class Gammaproteobacteria; order Methylococcales; family Methylococcaceae; genus Methylotuvimicrobium; species Methylotuvimicrobium sp. KM1. The sequence continues at coordinate 948,340 of NZ_CP173170.1, forward strand.
AATTTCTTTTTCAACAGACTCACTAGGTCGCGGTCCAGTTCAACGATATCGAGCCGGATGGCATGATTCAATAATGGCGCCGTCAACGCACCTTGCCCGGGGCCGATCTCAACCCAGTGTTCGCCCGGACGGACCTGTATATTGCCAAGAATCTCTTCGATGATCGAATAATCGGTTAAAAAATTCTGGCCGAAACGTTTGCGGGCTTTATGCGTCATGGGTAGTGCGGTTTGGGGAAGATGAGGACATTGCCAGTGCCGTTGCCAAGGCATATTCGATGCTGCCCGTGTCGATAGAACCTGTCCCTGCCAGATCGAGCGCGGTGCCGTGGTCGACCGAGGTGCGTACAATCGGTAAGCCCAATGTGATGTTTACGGCGTTGCCGAAGCCTTTATATTTCAACACCGGCAAACCCTGATCGTGATACATCGCCAGTACTGCATCGGCCGTATCGAGATATTTTGGCGTAAACAACGTATCGGCCGGCAATGGGCCAATTAGGTCGAGACCTTGTTCGCGTAGATTTTCCAATACCGGTTCTATGATCTCTTTCTCTTCCAGTCCCAAATGGCCGTTTTCGCCGGCATGGGGGTTTAAGCCGCAGACTAGTATCTTCGGGTTAGCCAGATTGAAGCGCGTCTGCAGATCTTGGGCCAGGATGCGCAAAACGCTTCTTAGCCGGTTATGCGTAATCGCGGCGGCGACATCGGCAAGCGGGAGATGGGTCGTAACCAGTGCGACTCGGAGTCCCGGTGTCGCCAGCATCATGACCGGATGGCCGCCGGTAATGCCTGCAATATATTCGGTATGGCCGCTGAAAGCAATGCCGGCATCGTTGATGACGCCTTTATGTACCGGTCCAGTCACCATGGCGTCAAACAACCCGTCTAGGCAGCCTTTTGCCGCGCGCGTGATTGTTTTGAGGACATAACGGCTATTTTCCATGTTGAGTTGGCCGCATTGCGCCGGGGCACTCATTTTAACCGGCAAGACGCTGATAGAACCTGCCCTTTGTTCGACGAGTTCCGATGACGGGTCGAATGACTTGATCTTGAGTTTAAAACCCAGCGATTCAGCGCGTTGCATCAGCAAATCGGGGTCGGCGATCGCAACGAGTTCGCAGGCATGGCTTTGTTGTGCCAGCATGATACAAAGGTCGGGGCCGATACCGGCCGGTTCGCCGGGGGTGATGGCGATGCGCTTCAATGTAGGGGTTGCGTCCATGGGGTATTTTAGGAAAAAAGATTATTCTACCGTAATCGATTACATTTCGCGCGCTCATGCACTGTTACAACGTGGTCAAAGAATATCTTCCCGGTGCGCACCCTCAAGTCAATTCGTTCCCGCAGAACGATGGGGCAATTTGTGGAAGTTAATTTTGAACTTGTCCTAAGATGTCTTGATCAGCAAAGTTAATTCATTGAGTTTTATACATTCAAACAACAAGTTGTCGACCGACTCTTCGCAATGATCCGTGTATTGGAGCCCGCATTCATTATTGCTGAATTGATGTTTTAACATACCGTGAACGGTGAACGGTTCACCCGATTCGGGGAGATGCATGGTGATTTTTATTTTTTCGCTGACATCAGGTGCTAGTGGTTTTGTAAGTTTGATTCTTATCCCGCTTCGGCTAATATCGATAATGTCGGCGCTTAACGGAAATTCCAGGTCGACTCCGTCATTTACCATGACTCCTGCGCTCAATCCTTTAGGTTTGATTCGGCGATGCGTGCGTCTTTCGGTTGCCATGTGGTTCCTTTGATTTGAAATAAGTTAAAATTAATTGCTTGTATAGTTCAAATTGATAAAAATGCAAATCCGGAGCTAAAAATTATTGCCTAATCGGACGGATTCACGGCGTCCTTTGACGGGCAACCGGGGCCGAATTTGCATCTACGATGGGTATAACTTTACACAACAACACAAATGATAGGATGATTAATCATGCAAAAAACCGATGAAACGCCTCTTTGGGTATTTTTGGCCTTTTCAAGTATAGAAACACGTCGAGGAGCTTTGATTTTACTCTGGAGCTCGCTGTTGTTTACTGTTTACTGCATACCCTGGGTAACTCTCTTTCAAGGCCACGAGTGGGTCGAAACTCTATTTTTGATCGATGATTGGAGTTGGGTGGCGATGATGTTACCGATGTCGGTTTGGTATTGGTTGTGTTTACGGTGGGTTGATAAAAAAAATGGTTGGGTTATTTGAAGCCCACACCGGCTTTGTTGTTCATTTGCCGTCTGTTCGCGTAAAATCTTCAATAATTCAATTGAGACGGGAAATACGATGAAACAGGTTTTAATAGTAGCGTTCTTTTTGATTTCCTTGTCCGCTCGAGCGGACGATGCCAAAAACGAATGGCATGACACCACGCTGTCCGACGCGACGATCAAGAAAATTCAAGAGTCGCAATATCATTATAAAAAATGTATTGCCAACGAATTACAAGTTACTTCGGCAAAGCCGCAAGATGTCAGAAAAGGTACCGAAGCCATCGTTAAGAAATGCGAGAATGTTCTGGCCGATATGAGAAATGTGTATCTCGAGGAAAAAGTACCTGAAGTGATTGCCGACCGGCATTTAAAGCAAATGCGCATTCAAACCACGCGCGATGTGCTCAGAGAAATGATGTTCATCGAATCCGCGCGAAAAGCCGGACAACAATAATCAAATCAGTACGGATGTTATGAATACGACCTATACGATAGATTTAACCCTAAAGCCGACCACCTTCGATTTATGGCATGTTTGTTTGGCGGGAACGGTGGCTTTATTAGCGATTTTGCTGATCGTGTTGTTAATAGTTATGTTGATCGGAATCGCCAGAGGTAGAAAAAAACTGCTTGAGGAAGTCTTACGCGAGTCTGCCGCCTCGCTGGCCGAAACCGTCAAGATACCCGAGCCTGAAGTCAAAGTCGTCGAGAAGATCGTCGAAGTCGAAAAAGTCGTTCAAGCGCCGGCACCGGAGCCGGTCGTATTAAAAGAAGCGACGCCGGATGCGGCGTTACAATTGTTGAGTTTATTACAAAAAGAAGCACGCTTCATCGACTTCATTAAAGAAGATATTACCGCTTACAATGATGCCGATATCGGTGTGGCCGCAAGGGTTGTTCATGAAGGTTGCAATAAGGCGATCAACGAACACTTTAAACTCGTGGTCATCCATGAAGGTCAAGAGGGTAATAAAGTGTCTTTGCCAAAAGGATTCGATGCTGCTTCGATTAGACTGACCGGCAACATTATCGGCGAAGCGCCCTTTACCGGAACATTGATCCATAGAGGTTGGCAAGTGACCGACATTCGCCTGCCTAAATTAACTGCTGGACATAATGCCAAGATTATTGCACCGGCCGAGGTAGAATTATGAAAAGTTTGTTCGGACATTTACGCTCGGAAAATCCCGGAGAGGGAGCGCTTAATGCGGACGTGAATCAAAATGAATCAAACGAAGATAATCCACTGGAGGACAGCAATGACGAGCAAGCCTCGGTCGAGCATTCCGGGCCTCGTTTTTCGGTTGGAATCGACTTGGGAACGACGCATTGCGTGTTGTCTTATGTCGATTTAAGTCAAAGCGATGAGGATGGTCATGCTCAAGAAGTCATGGCGATACCTCAGTTAACTTCGCCGGGTGCGGTCGAGGAATTGATGCAGTTGCCGTCTTTTTTATATCAGGCGCATCATTCCGAATTGGCGGAAGGCTCGACGGCTTTGCCTTGGACCTCGAAGCCTGAATTTTTAGTCGGCGAGATCGCGCGCAGTTTAGGGAGTAAAGCCCCGATTCGACTGGTTTCTAGTGCCAAAAGTTGGTTGTGTCATGCCGGAGTCGATTGTAAGGCACCAATTTTGCCGGCTGAGGCGCCTGAAGAAGTCGAGCGGGTTTCGCCTTTTCAAGCGACCGTCGCCTATTTACAGCACATACGCGATGCCTGGGCGCAACTGCACCCCGATGCGCCGTTGGCAAGTCAAGACTTGACAATTACGGTGCCGGCGTCGTTCGACCCTGCGGCTCGCGAATTGACTGTCGAAGCGGCGCGCTTTCTCGGTTTGGAACAAGCGCTCTTGCTCGAAGAGCCACAATCGGCATTGTATAGCTGGATCGAAAGAAGTAACGGAGAATGGCGAAAGCAAACCGAAGTCGGCGATATTTTATTGGTTATCGATATCGGCGGCGGTACGACCGACTTATCGTTGATCGCGGTTACCGAACAGGACGGTAATTTAGAACTCACGCGAGTCGCGGTCGGAGACCATATATTGCTCGGTGGCGATAATATGGATCTAGCCTTGGCTTATACCGTCAAAGCCAAGCTCGAAAAGGATGGTAAGCGTTTGGAATCCTGGCAAATTCAAGCCTTGACCCATGGCTGCCGCGAAGCGAAAGAAAAGATTTTCAACGATCCATCGTTGGATGTGATGCCGTTGGTCGTTCCAAATCGCGGTTCGTCGTTAATCGGGGGTTCGTTGCGTACCGAATTGACTCGCGATGAAATCAATAATGTGTTGGTAGAAGGTTTCTTTCCGCGAGTCTCTGCGGCCGACCGTCCGATCAGCCGTCCTCGTGGCGGTTTGCGTACGGCGGGCTTACCTTATGCGCAGGATGCCGGTATCACACGGCATTTGGCGGCGTTTTTGGCCAAACAACTTAACGCAACCGACGACTTAAAAGATATCAATCTACCAGAGCATGCATCGTTTTTGCATCCGACTGCTGTGTTGTTCAATGGCGGCGTCTTGAAAGCCGCGCCGCTGGCTGATCGCTTGATGGAAGTCCTAAACAGTTGGTTGGTTGGCGAACAAGCGCCCGAAGCGCGCTTACTCGAAGGCGCCGATCTCGATCTGGCGGTCGCTCGCGGTGCGGCTTATTACGGTTTTGTGCGCAAAGGTAAAGGCGTCCGGATTAAAGGCGGCACGGCGGCTTCTTATTATGTAGGTATCGAAAGCGCAATGCCTGCGGTGCCCGGTATGCCGCCCGAAATCGAAGCGCTTTGTATCGCGCCGTTCGGCATGGAAGAAGGCACTGAAGCAGCACTGCCCGATGACGAATTCGGATTGGTCATCGGCGAACCGGTGCGTTTCCGTTTTTTCAGCTCGAATACACGCCGCGAGGATCAAGTCGGTACCCGGCTGGAGTATTGGACCGATGAAGAGCTCGAAGAGTTGGATGAAATCGAGATTACCTTGCCTGAAGAAGGCAGAAGAGTCGGGGAGGTTGTTCCTGTGCATCTGACTTCGGCTGTGACCGAAGTCGGTACCCTCGAATTGCATGCGGTCTCGCGCCAGGACGACAAGCGTTGGAAAGTGGAGTTCGACGTTCGGGCCGGCGAAGAGGATTGATTCAATTCGGGTATGGGTTCCCACGGAGGACCGTGGGAACCAGAAAATTATCTCGCACAGAGGCGCAGGGGCGCCGAGAAAGCATCTCACTCAATGTAATGGATAAATTTGCCTCAATGCCCTTTGGCGGCAGAGGTCTAGTAGCAACGAACAAGCTTCAACTCTCTGCGACCTTGCGCCTCTGCGCGAGAAACGAAGTAAAGCCATTTATAACGCTTTAACAAATAACGAGAACGTGCAAAAACAAAATCCTAAATTTATGGTCGGTATCGATCTCGGCACGACGCATACGGTCGTAGCCTTCGCGCGCGCCGATCAAGCAGACTCCGAAATCCGAATTTTCGATATCGAACAATTGGTCGCGCCGGGCGAAGTCGCGGCGCGGCCGTTGCTGCCGTCGGTGCGCTACCATCCGGCCGAGGGCGAATTGTCCGAGGCAGACTTGGCGTTCTTGCCGAACGAAGACAAGGCCGTGATCGGCGAAGCGGCGCGCGTGCTCGGCTCGAAAACGCAGGGCCGCTTCGTGACTAGCGCGAAAAGCTGGCTGTCGCATCCGTCGATCGATCATACCGCGGACGTTTTGCCGTGGGGCGGTAGCGACGACATTTCGAAAGTGTCTCCGCTCGAGGCCAGCGCGAGTTATCTGGCGCATATCCGCAGCGTCTGGCGGCACAAATTTCCGGACGCGCCGCTCGAAGATCAGGATATCGTCATAACCGTCCCGGCTTCGTTCGACGAAGGTGCAAGGTCTCTGACGATCGAGGCCGCCAAATTGGCCGGGCTCAAGCGAGTCAAATTGCTCGAGGAGCCGCAAGCGGTTTGTTACGACTGGCTCCGGCGTCATGACGGCAGTATCAAGCAGGAATTGGCCGACGTGCGTTTGTTGTTGGTTTGCGATGTCGGCGGAGGCACGACCGACTTGACGCTGATCAAGGTCGAACCGGCCGAACCGGAACCGAAACTGACGCGGATCGGCGTCGGCGATCATTTGATGCTCGGCGGCGACAACATCGATCTGGCGCTCGCGCATCTGGCCGAACAACGCATCACTGTCGGCGACAAGCGTCTATCGGCGGCCGATATGTCGCAATTGATCGAACAATGCCGCATCGTCAAGGAAAAACTCTTAGCCGACGAGGCGCCGGAACAACTCGGCGTCACGTTGCTCGGTGGCGGTTCGAAACTGATCGGCGGCACGCGCTCGGCGATGTTGACGCGCGTTGAAGTTCGGAGCATCGCGTTGGATGGTTTCTTTCCGTTATCGGGCTTGAATGACTTACCGGACCGCAAGCGCAGCGGAGTCGTAGAATTCGGCCTGCCTTATGCGGCGGAACCGGCGGTCAGCAAACATATCGCAGTGTTTTTGAAATTGCATAACCAAGCCGCGCTCGATGCTTTGAACGGCGAGGGTGCCGTGCCGGATGCCTTGTTGCTGAACGGCGGAGTGTTTCGTAGCCGCCCGCTGACCCAGCGGATTCTCGATTTGATTGCATCCTGGCGAGGAAATGCGCCGAGACTTTTGGAAAACAAACATCCGGAATTGTCGGTTGCGTTGGGTGCGGTTAGCTACGCGCAGGCAAGGCGAAATAAACAAGTCCGTATCGGCGGCGGTGCGGCGCGCAGTTATTTCTTGATTGTCGATACCGAGCGCGGCGAACAGAAAGGTGTCTGTATCTTGCCGCGCGGCAGCGAGGAGGGGCACGAGGTCGTCTTACAAGACCGGCAATTCGCGTTGCGATTAGGGCAGCCTGTGCGATTCCATCTGGCTTCGACAACGGGCGACACCGAATATAAGCCAGGCGAGTTGGCTGTAATCGACGATGAGCGTTTTCATTCGCTGCCGCCGCTGGCGGTCGCGTTGTCAGACGAAGAGAGGTCGCTTGAAACCAAACAAGCAAAATCGTCTACTTCCGAAGTGACTGTACAATTGGCCGTCATGCAAACTGAAGTCGGCACGCTGAAGATTCAGTGCGTTTCAGTGCAAGACGCAAGCAAGCGTTGGGACGTCGAATTTCAAATCCGCAAAAAAGCGGATGCGGGTGTGCAGGCCGAATTGCCGGCGCAATTCGACAGGGCGGTCGAGTTGGTGCAGGCGGTGTTCGGTTCCAAGTCCAAACAAATTAATCCGAAAGCGGTCAAAAGTTTGCGTGCCGATCTCGAAAAACTGCTTGGTTCTCGCGCAGATTGGGAAACGCCGTTATTGCGAGGCTTGTTCGGCGCTTTGCTCGACGGTATCAAATACCGCAAACGTTCCGAAAATCACGAACGGGTTTGGTTAAGCCTGACCGGTTTTTGTCTGCGCCCAGGCTTCGGTTATCCGCTCGATGATTGGCGCGTCGAACAATTATGGAAGATTTACGATCAATCGATACAGTATGTCAACGAAGCGCAAATCTGGAGCGAGTGGTGGACGCTCTGGCGGCGCGTCGCCGGCGGCCTCGATGCGGCCAAGCAGGAAAAGATATTTGCCGACATCGGCAAATATCTGAATCCGGCTTCGGCGCGGCAGTCGGCCGTCGCGAAACAGCTCAAAACACGCGCTTACGACGACATCGTGCGCCTTGCTGCCGTGCTCGAACGCTTGTCGGTCGATAAAAAAATTCAACTCGGTGAATGGCTGTTGAAACGTTTGCAAAGTCCGGGCGAGTCCGAGCAAACCTGGTGGGCGGTCGGCCGAATCGGCGCGAGGATTCCGTTTCACGGTAGTAGTCATAACATCGTACCGTCCGTGACGGCATCCGACTGGCTCAAACAGATCATGCGAATCGACTGGAAGAAAACGCCCCAGGCCGGATTTGCTGCGACACTGATCGCGCGCATGAGCGGCGATAGAAGTCGTGATATCGACGACGCGTTACGCCTCGAAATCGTCGAGCAATTGAAAGCAGCCAAGGCGCCGACGTCGTGGATTGCGATGGTCGAAACGCTGAAGGAACTCGACGAAAAAGAAGAGAAACAAATCTTCGGCGAAGCCCTGCCGCCGGGTTTAAAGTTGATTGGTTGATTCAAGAAATATACCCGTCGTAGATTAAAATTCGGCGCCTGGGTGTCCGCTAAAGGACGCCGTGAATACGTCCAGTAGGCTCTATGCTGGCAAAGCCTTTATCGGACGCCCAGGCGCCTCCTCTGGCACTGCCGAAATTTGAAGTGCGAAAGGTATAATTTCGCGCAGAGACGCAGGGTTCTTTTTCGGATTCTCACGGTCCTCCGTGGGAATCCATACGTTGGTTGCCGGGGTAAGAACGGTATGCATTCTCACGCTCGAGCGGTGGAAACGAGGAAAAACTCCGCGCCCCTGCGGGAGTAAAAAAATCAGGATAGGCATTGAATCCAAATAGATAGGAGCACCAGCATGGGGTTTTGGAACAAGCTGTTCGGCGAATTCGTCGATGTGATTGAATGGACCGACAGTTCCAGTGATACGATGGTATATCGCTTCGAACGCTTCGGCAACGAAATCAAATACGGCGCGATGCTGACCGTCCGCGAGTCGCAGACGGCGATACTAGTCAGCGAAGGACGCGTGGCCGATTTTTACGAGCCGGGTTTATATCAGCTCGAAACCCGTAACATGCCGATTTTAACCACGCTCGAAAGCTGGCCACACGGTTTCAAAAGCCCGTTCAAAGCCGAAGTCTATTTTTTCAACATGCGCCGCTTCACCGATTTGAAATGGGGCACGAAGAATCCGATCATGCTGCGCGACAAGGAATTCGGGCCATTGCGGTTGCGCGCGTTCGGCACCTATTCGGTCAGAATTAATGAACCGCTAGCGTTCATTAAGGAAATCGTCGGTACCGGCGGGCACTTCCGCACCGACGATATCAGTTCGCAATTACGTAATCTGATCGTATCGCGCTTTTCCGACATCATCGGCGAATCGGGCATTCCTGCCTTGGATCTGGCCGCGAATTATGACGAGCTCGGTGCTTATATCACAGAACGCATTGCGCCGGAATTTTCCAAATACGGGCTCGAAGTATTGCAGTTGTTGGTAGAAAACATTTCACTGCCGCCCGAAGTCGAAAAGGCGCTCGACAAACGCACCAGCATGGGCATCATCGGCGATCTTCACCGTTATACGCAATTCCAGGCCGCCGAGGCCATGGCTGCGGCCGCGCAAAATCCGTCAGGCGGCGCTTCCGAAGGCATCGGCATGGGCATGGGTTTCGCGGTCGCGCGCGAATTGGGTAAGTCGCTCTCCGAACAGCCATCTACTCAGCAAGCCACGCCGCCGCCGATTCCGACTTCGACGGTCTATTTCGTTGCGATAGCCGGACATCAGGAAGGCCCCTACGCGCTAAAAGTCATCGAGCAAAAAGTCCGCAGCGGCGAAATCAATCGCGACACCTTGGTTTGGAGCGCTGGAATGGCGGAATGGAAGCCAGCCGGTCAAGTGCCTGAGTTTTCCGCGGCGTTTGCTCATGTGCCTCCGCCGTTGCCGGGGTGATTCGTGAGTAGTCAGCAGTGAGCGGTTAGCAGAGAAAGGTGAAAGGTGAAAGGTGAAAGGTGAAAGGTGAAAGGTGAAAGGTGAAAGGTGAAAGGTGAAAGGTGAAAGGTGAAAGGTGAAAGGTGAAAGGTGAAAGGTGAAAGGTGAAAGGTGAAAGGTGAAAGGTGAAAGGTGAAAGGTGAAAGGTGAAAGGTGAAAGGTGAAAGGTGAAAGGTGAAAGGTGAAAGGTGAAAGGTGAAAGGTGAAAGGTGAAAGGTGAAAGGTGAAAGGTGAAAGGTGAAATCGGCGCTTGACAAGCGATTTAAATGCTGCATCATTTTATCGCTTATCGCTTATCGCTTATCGCTTATCGCTTATCGCTTATCGCTTATCGCTTATCGCTCACCACTAACATTGGATTGCTATGAATAGTTGCCGTGCCAAAATTTAAGGCGTCTTTAAAACCCGGTGTCGAGCGTTTTCCGTGCGGGCAGTGCGGCGCGATTTTGAAATATGCGCCCGGTACCGAGCATCAGGTCTGCGAGTATTGCGGATTCGAAAATCATATCGAGCCAAGCGCCGCGCCGATTCAGGAATACGACCTGCAGCAAGCGTTGCGGCAGTTGGCTCAACCCCAGGCTGAGACGCTTAAGGCGCAGATTCATTGCGACGAATGCGGCGCCGGGTTTCAGTTCGATAGTCATATTCATGCCGGCGAATGCCCGTTTTGCGGTACGCCGATCGTGACGACGACCGCGCAAGCCAAGCCGATTCAGCCGAAATCGCTGCTGCCGTTTGCAATCGGCGAAGCTGAAGCTAAACAGCATTTTCAACGCTGGATCGCGAAGCTATGGTTCGCGCCGAATGCAGTTAAAAAATACGCCCGTAGCGATACCAAGTTGACAGGGGTTTATTTGCCTTATTGGACTTTCGATAGCGACACCGAGACCGATTATGTCGGTGAACGCGGTGATGTCTATTACGTCACGGTACCGGTTCAAGTGGTACGAAATAACCGCACCGTCACCGTTATGCGACGAGTGCCGAAGATACGTTGGACGCCGGTTTCGGGTCGCGTACGGCGTTTTTTCGACGATGTATTGGTGGGCGCGAGCAAGTCGCTGCCGCGTAAGATTCTGGATGCTTTGCAGCCTTGGGATCTCTATAACCTGATGCCTTACGACGAAAAATATTTGAGCGGTTTTCGTAGTGAATATTACCAAATCGAAATCGATGAAGGCTTCGATGCGGCTAAGCAAATCATGGATAGTGTGATTTACCGGGATATCGCGCGCAACATCGGCGGCGATCATCAGCGTATCCATCAGGCAAGAACGAGGCACGACAAAACGACTTACAAGCATTGTTTGCTTCCGGTCTGGTCGGCGGCGTTTCGCCATCGGGATAAATCTTATCGTTTTGTAATCAACGGTCGGACCGGCAAAGTGCAAGGCGAGCGGCCTTATAGTGGGTGGAAAATAGGCTTTGCGGTGCTAGCCGCGCTGCTGACGGCTGCCGGTATTTATTATTATCTCGATGCCAGCGGCATGCTACAGAATATTCAGCAAAGCGATTATGATGTCGCGCCTTATCATCAGCAATGGTGAGGTGATTTAGAGGGGGCTTGGAATCATGAAGACGGCGAATGGGTGGGCTGTCGAAAAAAAAGCCATTTTAGCTAATGTCTGTGTTCCCGCTTTTTAATCCCAAAATATCTTGGAAATTGTTTGTGATCATAGCTATAGAGCGACAGGCGTAGGGTGCGCATCGCGCACCTGAGTCGGGAAATAATGGGTTCGGCGCCGTGGAAAGGTGCGCGATGCGCACCCTACGGCTGCCGAAATTTCAAGTGCGAAAGGTATAAATACCCTCAAGACAAAGGTTTTTCGGAATCAGGCAAACAATTTTGCGTTAAATGAGGGTTGCGATTACAATCATTCTATGTTTTAAGTTTCATTTAATTTAAATCTATTGGGTGAAAGAGCGCCGAGTTCAAAAATAACAATGAATAATGCATACATCGGTCGCACAGTCAGCGAAACTCCGTTTCAACTCGAACTACTTGCGGCAAAGACAAGGCAAGCGATAGCTTGTGAATTCAGCAACGCGTGTCGACTCGGTAGCGATACCGATAACGATGTTCAGATAACTGGAGACGGGGTTTTACCCCGGCACGCCAAGATTTTTGTTAGTGAAGATAGCGCATTATTCATTGCTGCGATCGACGATGCGCCAATTACCGTTAATGGCACGCTTGCAGACAAACCATTGATGCTGAATAACGGAGATTGGCTTTTATTCGGTTCCACGCCTTTTCAAATCAAGTTTCAATCCAGTCAAGCCGCTGATGAGGTTTTGTCCGGCGACGATGCATCGGCCGGCATTGCACTAACCGGAAAGTCGGTGCTGACGATAGGCCGATTACCTCAATGCGATATTACGATACCTTCGCCGTTGGTGTCCCGCGAACATGCCAAATTAACCAGGGAGCCTACGGGATGGATTATCGAGGATTGCGGCAGCACCAACGGAACCTTTGTCAATGCGGTGCGAATCAGCGGTAAGCAACCGGTGATAGCCAATGACTGGTTGAGCTTTGCCGCATTCGACTATCGGTTCGACGGGCATGCTATTTTTCCATCGAACCAAGACGGTCAAGTCAAGATAGAAGTGTATCGGTTGACCAAAGAGGTCAAGGAATCGTCGGGCCAGGCTAAACGTTTGTTGGATAGCTTGAGTTTTGCGATTCATCCGGGCGAATTCGTCGGTATTTTCGGCACCAGCGGTTCGGGTAAATCGACGCTGTTGGATGCGCTGAATGGTCGACGTCCCGCCACCAGCGGTGAGATTTTATATAACGAAATCGATTTGTACGGCGCGTTCGATTTGTTTCGTGCGGCGATCGGTTATGTGCCTCAGCAGGACATCGTGCATCGTAAAATCGTTATGCAGCATGCGTTGAAATTTACCGCTAAACTGCGTTTGCCGCCCGATACCTCGGATATTGAAATGGATGAAAATGTCCTGAAGGTGCTTGAAAAGGTCGGGTTGGCCGAGAAGGCGGGATTGGCTGTCGATACGCCGACACCTTTGAGCGGCGGCCAACTGAAACGCGTCAGTCTGGCGGTGGAATTGGTCGCCAATCCGAATGTGTTATTTCTGGACGAAGTGACTAGCGGGTTGGATGCAGGTACCGATAAAAAAATGATGCAATTGTTTCGGAGTTTGGCCGAGGACAAAAAAACGGTTGTTTGCGTGACTCATACGCTGGAAAATATCGATACCTGTCACCTTGTCTTATTACTGCACCAGGGGCGTTTGGTTTTCTATGGACCGCCTCAAGCCGTGATCGGTTATTTCGGGATCGATCGCTTATCCGATGTCTATGAACTGCTCGAAAGTCGATCGGCTTCGTATTGGGCAGATAAATACCGAGCCTCGAATTTTAACGATACTTATGTCGAGAAGCGTTTGAAACTATCGGAGCAACACGACAATAAAGATGTTCTAAAATCAAACACGCGACCGACGAATATCAAATGGTTGCAGAGTTGGCGCCAAACCAAAACGTTAATGTCGCGTTATTGCGAATTGATTTTGTCGGATCGTAAAAATCTACTAATTTTAATCTTACAGGCGCCGTTGATCGCGTTGATCGTCAGTTTGGTATTCGAGATGGACGATCAGATAGCTCTGCGAGCGGCCAAGCAAAGCCAGATTCTGTTTATCATGGTGTTGTCCGCGATTTGGTTCGGTTGTCTTAATTCCGCACGGGAATTAGTTAAGGAGTTGCCTATTTATATTCGCGAACGCTCGGTAAATTTAGGCTTGGGGCCTTATATCGTTAGTAAATTGATTCCGTTATCGTTGCTTTGTTTTGTGCAATGCTTCTTATTATTAGGCGTGATCGCGTTATCGATATCGGTGCCGGGCGATCTGGTGCAACGTTTTTTGATTTTGTTCGCATCCGGCATGGCGGCGACCACGATGGGTCTTTGCGTGAGCGCCTTTGTCAATTCCAACGATAAAGCGGTTGCGACGGTGCCGATTTTATTGATTCCGCAGGTCATTTTATCCGGTGCAGTGGTCAATCTTGAAGGCGCCGGGCTCTGGATAGCTAAAACATCGATGATTTCTTATTGGTCTTTCGATGCGATGAAATTGACGCTCGGCGAGGAAATTCGGTCAGTCAAGGATTTTACCGGAAGCACGGTCGTATCGATCGCAGGAAGCACAGGGAGCGATTTGGCGGCGATTGCCGGATTGGGTTTATTTTTTCTGATCGCGACGGCAATAGGTCTGAAACTCAAGGATGCTAAAAAATAACCGAAGCCGATTTGAACGTATATGAATGAAACAGCACAAGAACAGCCCCGTACCTGCCCCAAATGCGATCACCCGGATTCGGCCGATGCGATCGCGCAAAATAAATACCGGTGTACGCAATGCCAATACGAAATAGCGCATATCGATACCGCGCCTAACGGCTCGATACGCGGTATTTTCGGTTGGTTGAAAGGCGTCGGCGATTTGATTGGCGATCGCTATATTATCCAAACAGTGCTGGGAAAAGGCGGTTTTGGCGCGACTTATCTGGTCGAAGACCAACGCGTGAAAGGAAAACGTTGGGCTCTCAAGGAAATTCCAGAGATGCTGTTCGATGAATATGAAGTCTCGTTGTTGAGCAACCTCGATCATCCCTCGATTCCGATCATTGTCGACCGTTTCAATGAAAAAGGTATGGTTTATCTGGTGTTGAAATTCGGCGGAAGCCGAACGTTGGCCACCGAATGCAAGCGGCTCGGTAGAATTGTCTTTAAGGACCTGAAGGACTGGGTCATTCAGGTCGGGCAGGTGCTCGAATATCTGCATTCGCGAAATCCGCCGATTATCCACCGGGATTTGAAGCCGGAAAACGTGTTGCTGGACGATGAAAATAGAATCATGCTGATTGATTTCGGCATCGCCAAGGAGTCGTCACCCAACGAAATGACCCGCACTTTGGGAAGAGCCGCCTCGTTCGGTTTCAGTCCGCCCGAACAGGTCATGGGCACCGGTACCGACGTTCGGTCCGATATTTATTCATTGGCGGCCACGGTTTATTTTGCCGTGACCGGTCAAACACCGGTCGCGGCGCATGAAAGGGTGTCCGGTAAAACCCTTACGCCTCCCAAACAAATTGCGTCCGAATTGCCGGATGCCATTAACAGCATGATTCTCAAAGGTTTGAGTCTCAATGTCAACGAGCGCCCGCAGACCGTGGCGGAATTCATCGGCGTATTTTCAGCCGGCAGCCCAGTTGACGAGGAGGCTTTGCTGTCTGGTAAAACGGTGCAAATTTCGGATCTGCAATTCGGGCCGGTTATTAAGACCCAAGGGAATCGTTCGCAGCCGATCCCAAGTTCAACGACTCACTATGCCGAAGCCGACAATAGCTCCATAAAAAAGCTGGCGCTTGTGCTTGTCGTTGTCGTAGTGCTGTTTTCTGCGTTTGCCGGCGGTGCCTATTGGCTGTTTTTCAAAGACGCATCGGATGAGGCGCCGATTGCGATCGTCGGACCCGAACCCGAGTCTTTACCGCGTGAGACCGGAATTGCCGAAGAGACGGTTCCTGCCGCAATGGATTCGCCGTTTTCCGCTCCCGCCGTCGTCGCGGAGCCAGCCGTGCCTTCGGCAACGAAGCAACCGGCCGACTCTGGTTTGTCGGCGCTGGAAATATTGAATAAACGCAGGACCGTTCAGCCGGAATCCGATAGCAAGTCTTCGGTCAATAAAGCTTCGCAAACACTCGATTCGAATCGCGTTGTTCAGCAAGCAAGCACGCCTCCAAAACCGGTTGCACGGCCGAAGCCGAAGCCGAAGCCGAAACCGCAACCTAAACCGATAGCCAAAACCGAACCCAAGGAAGATAATTCCGGCTGGGTTATTATTCCGGGACAAACACAAAAAATACGTTAGGCGGGCATTCCGGAACCGAAATTTCACTAGCAAAGGGTATAAAAAGGTTAGTCGTTGTTTATGGGGGAATCGGACATTGAGTCCGATGGGTAAAACACTACTTTATAATGAGGAGTCTACGTCATGATGAAAAATTCAAGACAAACGCAACAGACCGGCAAAAAACGGTTTAACGGGGCAGGAAGCTTTATAGTACCTGTTTTGGTTTTAATGCAAGCCTTGTTTCTTGCGGGGCCTGCGAATGCCGGCGGCTACGGATTTGCTGCGCCCGGCGGTTACGGCGTTAAGGTCTATCGGGTAAATTATGCCTTGTATCCGTTTGTACAATTGTATATTCGGACTTTCGATCAAAACATGCAGCCTTTGGTGAATCTCAATGAAATGAATATCGGACTGATGATCAAAGGCAAAAGCTACGATCCGATGAAACGCCAATACGGTATTCAAAGCATACGCAATCGAAGTGAGGCGACACGTTCCGTTTTAGTAATCGATGCCAGCAAGTCGATGGCGGGAACGGCATCGGAAACTGCGCTCAGAGCCGCTGCCCGCTTTATCGACAGTAAACGGCCCCAGGATGAGGTGGCGATCCTGGCGATACGAGATACCAAAGAAGGCTATGATCTGGTGTCTCAATTCGAAAGAGATGCGGGCGCCCTTGCCAGAAGGTTGGCTGATATTCGAATCGATGGTATGAAAAGCCGTATTTACGATAGCATCGGGGCGGCGATTCAGATGTGCGGCATGTCGGCGCAAGGATCTTCGGTAGATCCTTCGGCCGATAATGTTATTGCTTCGTGTTCGGTTGTCGTTTTTTCCGACGGACGAGACGAAGGCAGTGCGCTTTCTCGCGAAGAGCTGAATGGCCGAATTACTTCGATGCGGATTCCCATACCCGTGTATTCGCTTGCTTACGGCAAGAGTTCAGTGGACTATTTTAGAAATCTCGAATCCATATCGAAAAATTCGTTCGGCATCTATTATTCATTAGGTGAAACCTATGACAAGATGCAGCGCATCGTCGAAGAAATCCAAAACATTCTACAAAGTGACTACGTCGTGACTTTTCGTTCTTATATTCCGGTTGACGGCGAGCAGCACTCGTTCAAGGTCGGTATCGAATATCCGACAGGTAGCGGTAAATATTATTACGACAATGGCCAATTCGAAGCGATAGAGCCGCCGCCTATCCAAGCGATTGATAACTATCTCAACCTATTAAATCAAAAAATTCCGCGTCTGCCGGATAACGATCCTTTTTACAACAGGCCATCCGTTCAGTAGCAGCGCTAATCTAATGAGGATTTCATCATGAATCATGCGTTCCCTAAAACAGCCCTAAGTGCGGTTGTATGCGCCAGCCTGATCACGGGATGTGCGACTACCCCGGAAAATCAACAAGCGATTGGTGCGGGGTTAGGCGCGGTGGCAGCCGGGTTGACGACCGGTCTGTTGACCGGTAATGTCGGCTACGGTTTAGCGGCGGCGGCCGGCGGCGCCGCACTCGGTTGGGGCGCCGTCAAATTAGCGCAATACAGTTCGCAACAGGTGCGCAGTCCTGCCGAGGACCAATCGCTATACGGGTTTACGCCTGCCGCCAATACCGTGCTGGTCCGTTTGAATAAAGGCACGGCTTCGCCGGATACTGTGACGCCAGGGCAGCAAGTCATGGTTGCCAGCGATTATTCATTATCGGTACCGCAAAATCAAAGCATAGCCTCGGTCGAGGAAACCTGGACCTTAAAAAAGGACGGGAAGGTGATTTTCGAAGCTCCGCCTCAAAATGTGCAGCGTTCCGCCGGCGGTTATGCCGTCAATGCGACGATTCCGATACCTAAGAATGCATCGGCCGGTACTTATGTCGTCGAAACCAAAGTTCAAGCCGGCACCAGCAGCGATATCAATCAGGCCGTATTTATCGTTCAATAAGTGCTACTCCCTTTTGATCGAAAAACCGTCTAAGAAAAAGGTATGGGATATGTCTATCGAGGACCGCCGTAAACCCATCCATGGAGGCTTGACGGCAGCAATCCCTGCTGCCGACATCCTCGCTAGCCACACCCCATACCTTCATAAAGTTAGCCATTTTTTGAGTATAAAGGGAGTAATGTTCCGCTTGCGGATAATGAAAAGAAGTGCGCCAAGGACGATAGCAGGGGTGTTTTTTTATTTGCTGATCGGTGGCTGTTTGATTTTAAGGTCGGCTTGGGCAAATTGCTCCGGTGAACAGCAGCATTCCGCGAAAGCCGCCTATCGCATAGAACAGGAATGGCCGTTAAGGCCGAGCCAAGACATTGTCAATCAATATTTGCAAACCCTCGGAGAGCGTCTTCTTCCCCGAAGCGGGCCTTGGCTAACGCGGTTTAAGCCAATCGATTGGCCGGCTTCGGGATGGCGCTTTTTTACAGTCAGGGATAGCTCGGTCAACGCGTTTTCGATTGGCGACGGACGCACTTATATCACCGAAGGCAGTTTTCATTTCGTCAAGAACGAAGCCGAACTCGCTGCGATATTGGCTCATGAAATGGGGCACCAGTTAGCCGGTCATTTTTGTCTTCGGCCAGGTCGATCTGTCAAAGAGCATAGGCAAATAGGCACGCTGGTGCAAATCATCGATATCGATAGAGAGATCGAAGCGGATGCGATCGCATCGGATATCTTGCAGGCAGCCGGTTTTCCGCCCGACGTTTTGCTGAATGTCATTGATCGCTTGCCGGTAAAAGGCGACTCACAGCAGCATCGAACTCGGCTAAATAAACTATCGAAGCGATTGGAGCCGGGAGTCAATGATGATTTTTCAAGTTCCGCAGAGTTTTTTCGGATCAAGCAATTATTATCCGATTAGAGAGCGAACATGAAATTCGATCTATTTAAACGATTTATTCATGACCAAGCCGAAAAATCCGATAGGTCGAGTATTCAATTTAGTTGTTTTACTCATCCGGGTAAAGCTAGAAGCAATAACGAAGATAGTTTTTTAATGCTGCCTGAAATGGGTATTTGGGCCGTTGCAGACGGCATGGGCGGACATAATTGCGGAGAAGTTGCCAGCGCGGTCGGGTTAATGACCTTGCATCGCGAGTTGGCTTCCGGAGCAAAATTGATCGAAGCTATTCAACGCGCGCATCTCGAAATCAAGGAGCAAGCTTTCAAAGATGCAGAAGCCCAAGGGATGGGAATGACCTTGGTCGCGGTACAAATAGAAGAGGGGCGTTATCAAATTGCCTGGGTCGGTGATAGCCGCGCCTATCTCTGGCGGAATAATGGGTTAAGGCAATTGACCAAGGATCATAGCTATGTACAAATGCTGATTGATCAAGGCTTAATCGATGAAGAAAGCGCCAAGATCCACCCCTATAAAAACGTTATCACACAAGCGATCGGCAGCTCCGACAAAGAAGTCGTGCAAGTGGATGTGGTCGAGGAAAAACGCGAGAAGAAGGATATTGTATTACTTTGCAGCGACGGCTTGACCGGTCAAGTGCCCGATTTAACAATCGCGACCATACTTTCCGGGGAAGAGAGCTTGGATAATAAGGCCGAGCAGCTTTTGACAGAAGCGTTGGCGAATGCGGCCGACGATAATATTACATTGATTTTGTTGGCGGAATCCCAGACGAACTGTCCGTAAAACCCTAAAGGCTGTCGTTGTATACCTTTCGCACTTCAAATTTCGGCAGTGCCGAATTTTGATCTACGATGGGTATAAAGTTAAATTTACAATAATTCCTTTAACTGATGGAAAGGAACCGGCTTGCCGAACAAATAGCCTTGCACGGTGTCGCAGCCGTATTGTTTGACATAGTCGTATTGAGTTTCGGTTTCGACGCCTTCGGCTACGACCTTTAAATTCAGATTGTGCGCCATTGAGATAATGGTTCGCACGAGCGTTTCGTCATCGGCGTCATGTCCCAGGTCATGCACGAATGAACGGTCGATTTTCAGCGTATGTAGCGGAAGTTGTTTCAAACGGCTCAGTGATGAATAAGCGGTGCCGAAATCGTCGATGCTTAGCTCGATGCCCAGTGTACAAAGCTGCTCCAAAATTGTACAGGCGTCTATACTGCCGGGGCCAAATAGGCTTTCGGTAATTTCCAGCTCCAATTTGTCGCCGGGAAAGCCTGTTCGTTGCAAGATTCCGGAGATTACTTCGACAAGGTCTTCGCGAATGAACTGGGCCGGAGACAGGTTGACCGCGAGCCGTAAATCGGCTTCGCCGCCGGTGCAGCACGCGAGCATTTCGCGGCAGGCGTTTTCGAGCATCCATTCGTCGATTGCAGCGATTAGGCCGCATTCTTCGGCCAGCGGAATGAATTCCGAAGGAGCGATTGGGCCTTCTTCAGAATCGTTCCAGCGCGCGAGCGCTTCGACGCTGACGATCGCAAGACTGAGCGTGTCTCTTCTGGGTTGATAATGGATGTTGAATGCGCCCTCTGCAATCGCTTTACGCAACTTGTTTTCGAGAGCCAGACGGCGCACCGCGCGATCATTCATGTCGGACGAGAAGAACGTAAATTGATTGCGGCCCCGGTCTTTCGAACGATACATCGCGGTGTCGGCATTTTTGACGATAGTTTCGGCGTGGTTGCCGTCTTCCGGAAACAGGCTGATGCCGATGCTGGTCGTGATGTGCAAACTGTATCCCTCGATCGGTATCGGTTCGGCGATCGCAGCGATCAGTTTGCTCGCCACTTCGGCGGCATCGGTGCCTTGGCGAATTTGCGTGAGTAAAACCGCGAACTCGTCGCCGCCGAGACGGGCCAGTGTATCGCAGTCTCGAATGCAGGCCAGAAGGCGTTGCGAAACTTGCATGAGTAACTTATCGCCGACCGCATGTCCCAGCGTGTCGTTGATCGTTTTGAACCGGTCGAGATCGAGAAACATCACGGCGAGCCTCTGTCCGTGGCGCCTGGCCTGGTCGATAGCGAGCTTCAAATGGTCGTCGAAAGTGATACGGTTAGCCAAACCGGTCAGCATGTCGTGATAAGCTTGATGTTCCAATTGACGAGTCAATTCGGTTAGTTCGAGCGTGCGTGCTTCGATTCGTTCCTCCAATTCATCGCGCGCCTTCTGCAGTTCGCGGTCACGCAACTGGATTTGCCTCAGCATATCGTTAAAGTCGTCGACTAGCGTGCCGATTTCGTCCGATGAGATTTTTTCCGCGCGCAATCCGTAATCCTGGCCCTCCGAGACGCGGCGAGCGGTCTCGGCGAGTTTTAATATCGGCTCCGAAACCAGTCGTTGTAGGCGGCTAGATAGCAGGAGGGCGGTCGACAGCGACAGCAATAATACGCCTAAGGCAATGATCAGGTGGAATGTTTGGCGCTGTTCCCAATGACTTAGATCCGAAATCAGCAGAATGTTGCCGATCTGATGACTGTCGAGCAGTATCGGCGAAACGACGAAAAAATTCCCGTCGATGCGGCCGGTTTCTTCGGCGGGAAAGGCGGGAGGAATGCTGTGCTCGTCGCGATCGAAGTGAGCGAACATGACGCCATCGCTCGAAAACAACACTGCAGAAACAATGTCTGCTTCATTCTTGAGACTCGCGAGCGTTTTGTCTGCCGATTCCGCGTCGCCGAACGTCAACGCCGCAATCGAGTTATGGCCGATGACGCCGGCTTGAGCCTGCAAACGCTCAAATATCGCGCTACGCATCGACAGCCAATCGTTTACAGCAAAACCGACGGCCGACAACAACAATGCGCAACTACTGGTCAGCAGCAACATCAGCATTAGTTTTTTTCTGATTGAATTTTTACCGAAGAGCTTCATGGCTTCAGGGGGCTTCGTCGACGATTGTCGCCAATTTCAATAATTGCGAACTCATTTTCAGCCCGGCTTGGCGCGATCGGGTGAGATTAATTTCAAATCCGATGCGCGTGTCGTCTCGCACTAGGCTGATCATGATGTCGCTTCCCGCGTGCAATAATGAGTCGGATTCGGTCAGGTCGGCGATCGTCAAGAGTGGAATGGTCGGGCCGAAACGGGCTTCTTTGAGGTAGCTCCGGAGTTCATTATGAGCGATCAGCAGAATGTGACAAGAGTCGTTCTCGTTTAGGCTGTCGACTCGGGTTATCGAAACATGGCGTCCGCTAACCATTTCTCCTTGAATCAAATCGACTGCTTGATGGATCGGATTGCTGCGATAGAGACAAAGCAATAGCTGTTCGTCCTTGCTTTCGAATGCCTCGGGCGGCCATGAGACGAAACGAGCAATATTCAGGACGAATGCAGCCTTGATACGGTTGACCCTATCGGATTGGGGGTCCGCAGCGGCATTGGCAGTGAACAAGAGCCACGCGAACGCGACAATCAGCTCGATACGAGGCCGACAAAGGCGAGGGCTCGTCTTAAAACCGTGGAATTGGGTCTTGATGCCGTTTCTGATCGGTTGCTCAGTCAAGGATCAAAACTCCATTTAAGTTGCCCCCAGATTTCGCGTTCGCTTCGCTCGGTGTTGTACTGTGTGCCGAAATCAGCTGCCGGATCGAAGACCCGGGTGTCGAACACATTATCGATTCCGAAGGCATACGAAAGGTTTTGTGTAATACGGCCGGAGCCGAAAACATTTGCGATCAAGAATTCTCTCGAGTCGTCTCTTCTGAAGGCATTGGTGTCCGGACGGTTGCTGGTATAGAACAGCGAAAAACCAAGATTTTGCCGCTCATAGTAATTGTAATTCAGATTGAAACTGCCGTTCCAAGAGGCGAGATAGGGCACGTTGCCCGTACCCCGGTCCTCGGCCTGCAGATAGGAACCGCTCAAACGCAGATTTATAGCATGGATCGGTTGCATGTGGAAAACCGCTTCGGCGCCGTGTTGCTGCCATGTGTCGGGGCTGTTGCGAAAATATTCGTCCGCACCGTTCGGAGTTGGTGTTTCATGGATGTAATCATCAACCTCGTTATAGAACAGCGTGACGTTAATATTGGCCTGTTCCCATTGATAGAGATAACCGAGTTCCAGCGATCGTATGCGTTCAGGATCGGGCACCGGCGCGACGAAGTCGGTGCCTTCCAACACCTTCAGATATTCGCGAAAGGTCGGTGTGCGAATCGCCGTTCCATAGAGCAGTTTTATGGTTTGATGGTCGGTCGGCGTATACACGAGAGCCGCGCGGTAATTAAAGAAATCGCCGAATTCGTCGAAGCGGTCGTAGCGTCCGCCGAGCGTCAAATCGAGTTGTGATGCGATGCTCCATACGTCCTGTACGTACACCGCAAAGTCGTCATTAGTGACATTCGGATTAGTCAATAAGCTTCCGGTTTCCGGTGTATCGAAAAATCCGCGATCGAAACGGAAACGGCGCTCGAAGTCCATATTCGTTGCTTCGGTTCGCAACCAATTGAACCCGAGTGCGAATACATGATCGTCGAAAAGGCGTTTGAAACCGGTCACTGTAGCGCCGGCCATTGCAGCATTTTGATGTTCTTCGTAGCCGAGTTGTTGCGTCTGCTGTTCTTTTTCGAACTCCCGGGCTCTATCCCAGTTGTAGAAAAAATTCGCCTGTATTTTGCCGCCATCGAGGTTGCCGGCTTCATAGAGCGCGGCCAGTGTTAGCGAATCTTCTTCGATAAAGGCATTCTGCGTATCAGGAATAAACAGGAACGGAGTGTTATTACGATAATAATCGGCGGTCAGCGTCAAGCCTTCGAATGGAGCCGCCTTCAAAAACAGGTTCGCATAATCCTCGTCGAGGGGTTGCAATGTTTCGCTGCCAATGAAGCTATTGCGGTCGCTTCTGAACGGAGCATCCTGCTCTAAATAACTGCCGAAGACCTGTAACTGTTTGCTGTTGTAAAGCAGCGTGCCTTTGCCGCGCGCATTACTGCCGCCTTCGGCAGTCGCTTCGATGCGTGAACTCTCGGCGAATTTGCGCGTCGTGACCGAAATGATGCCGCCGTAAGCATTGGCTCCATAGAGCGTCGACGCAGGTCCTAGAATGATTTCGACTTTTTCGATTTTTTCCAATGGAAAGTTGTCGCCGAGTGAGAAATTGCCGTAATAGACATGCTGCCTGCGGATGCCGTCGACCATTAGTACCAGTTTGTCGTTAAAGCGGTCCAGCAAGCCGCGCGCCCAGATTGCTCGGTGCCTTTTGCGATGTTGATTAAGTTGCATTCCGGGGACGAAGGCAAGGAGATCGTCGAGACGCCGGATGCCGAGTCGGACGAAGGAATCGCGGTTGAAGCTATAAACGGTGCCCGGTGCCTTTGAATATTCTGTAGGTAACAGCGACGCGGCATTGAACACTTCAATATCCATCAATTCCTTGAGCGACATGCCGGTCAAGTCGGCTTCGTCGAGGTCTTTGTCCGAGTCGGCTAAGGCGCCGGCATTCGTGAGCAACATCAGGGTAAATAGTCGCGCGCGAGCGTTGAAAAACCTTCCAAAGCGAAAAACGAGCGGCGGATATTCCCTGTTCTCAGAAAGCGGTGGGGGCAAGCGGAAATTCATCTTTATTCTTAACGGCCTTTTAATGCTTTAGAGTCGAGAGAAGCTATCGCAGTAAGGTCAACTCGGTCGATTGCTGAATAAAAAGTCATTTTACAGGCATAGGAAAGCTGGGTGGGCACCGAAAAATAGTTGCGGGGCAGCATTCCGGAGGTTGTTTTATTCGGGCCGAGGTGTTTTCTGTTCCGGTTGAATAGCATGATGCGGACCGTTCTTCGAACCGCCGAGTGAGAGACTCCGAGCAGTTCATGATTCGAATGTGAATGCGGTATGAGTTTAAGCGAATCATCGTTTGCATTGAAAATAGAAAGATTGTGTCATGTTTAGTATTTTTTGATGACAGCATGGTCGATTGGTTCGAAGCGTCAATGATTTTAGATTGTTAAGTATAGTATTTACTGCGAAATTTAAAATAGAAAATGCAATCCAATGATATATAAGGTTATTCTACGTCTTAATTGTGTAAAAAATCTTACGACTAGATTGAAGGCATGAGGTGTGTGTTTGTCGGAGGCGTCTATTCCTTAAAATCGATCCAGCACTAAAATATGTGGAAATTAGGTACTGGATGAATCTAACCATGGGGACTTGGTAGGAGCTTCCTGCTGACAAGCCCCACTTTTTTGCTATGTTCGCGTTAGCAGTTGAAGCAGTTCTCTTATCTGCTAAATAAGGCAGTTAGGAAATAGTCAAAATAATTTTTTTTGATGCACCGGTAAAGCTAAGAGCTTTAAGGATTTCGTGAAAAATAACTTCCTGGAAATATGAATTTTTTCAATCATTAGGCAATGAGACCTCGATACCATTTATTGTTACTTAATACTTTCGGCCTCGAAATCACAATCAGGGGATCGCTCCCACTTAGCGTCCGCTGCTCTCTTTGGGAGCGACGCCTTCGCCGCGATTATCGGAGCCGTTAACGCTCAAACACCAATAGCCTTTCCGAATAACGCAACAATTTAGCACTCGGTAGCTACTTTTGCACAATAGATATATTTATACTTGTGTATAACGGCGAGAGCACCAGCTTGGGAAACACGCCCGGGAAGCTCCAGCTTCCTGAGCAGGTTGGAGCTTGGGTAACAGTATTAACCAGGACTGGAGGTCGAGATGCGCATTTCAGATCGTAGATCGATTATAAATCCAGGGCTCGGCAATATACGGAATGATAGAGGATACCCTTCCTTGCCGCCGACACCTTTTTTACCCTCAAATTGGGAATTGCTGCAATCGGGAAACCGAACCTGCCTACTCTACGAACATTAAAAATAGAAAAGTTATTTTTGACCAAGTTTTAAAATTTTTATCGCCGCGAATAAATCTTCAAAAGCCGATTCGTTTTCGGTGTCGATCTGTATAGTCATGTTTTGTTCCGGTTCCGTTAATGGCTCGTCCGAGCCGATTTGTAGTTGCAAAATAGATGGGGTGGCTTCGGAGGGGTCGTTGCGTTGCTGTTGCCTAGACTCGATCCGCTCGATTAAGGTTTGTAGGCTTGCTTTAAAATCCAGGATGAGTAGCGGAGCATCGATTTTTTCGGCTAATACAATAAAGTCCGCGCGTTGAGCGTGTTTAAGAAAGGTGGCGTCGACAATGACGCTGAACCCTTCGTTCAGGATGGCATGAGCCGTATCGATCAAGTGCCGATAGGTAATGCGACCGGCTTCGGCGTTATAAATGCCGCTTCCCGTTTCGGAGTTCGTTGATTCTTGCGGAGCGAAACCATACAGGCGTTTACGCTCGATATCCGATCGCAGGTGGATTGTGCCAAGCTTTTCCGACAATTTTTCGGCAAAAAAGGATTTGCCGGACCCCGAGAAACCATGCGTGATTAATAACATTGGACCTGATGCTTGTATATGACGTTCGGCCAAATCGGCATAGGCTTGGTATTCGGCGTGTATGCTATTGCGGTTGCTTGGGTCGGAATCTTGTTGCATTCTCAACAATGCTACCTTGGCGCGAACCAAGGCTCGGTAAACCAAATAATAGCGCAGCAAAGCCAAGCCTTGATAATCGCCGGTTTGTTGTAGATAACGATTGAGCAGTCGCCATGCTAATAGTTTGAATTGGCGGTGAATCAAGTCCATGAAGATAAAGGCTATTTCGCTGGAGACATCGATCCAGCGCAGCATTGGATTGAATTCAATACAATCGAAGGGTGTCACCTGACCGTCGAACAGCGCGATATTGCCTAAGTGCAAATCGCCGTGACATTCCCGGATAAAGCCTTGGCGTTTACGTTGACGCATGAGTTCGGCCTTCTGTTGCCATTCGTTTCGAGTCCAGGCATGCAGGCTTTTCAGTCGGCGAATTTCCGCTATGTCGTCCAGCAACGGTTCTATGTGTTGAAAATTTTCTTCACTCCAATGTTTGATATCGTCCGGTTCGCCATAAGGCGATTCAAGACTTGCCGTTTCGGTGTCGGTATGAAATCGGCTGACGATTGAGGCGATGCCGTCGATATCATCGGTTGTAAGCAGGCCGTTTTCGGCGCGCACACTCATGAGTCCTTGTTGATCGAATTGCCGCATTTTTACAGCATATTCGATTGCCATTCCTGTCCCTCCCATCTCGGGTTTTTTGGCGTTCCCAGTTATCGAAACGACGTCCAAATAAAGCGATGACGCAAAGCGGCGGTTAAGCCGTAATTCTTCAAGGCAACAAAATCGACGTTTTTCGAGGGTTGAAAAATCCAGAAATCCGAAATCAACCGGTTTTTTAATTTTATAAGCGAATTCGCCGGTCAGCAGTATCCAAGAGATATGCGTTTCCAATAATTTAATCGTTGCGGTTTCGTGAGGATAGGCTTGACCATCGAGAAGGGAGTGGATTAAACGTGTGTCAATGGTTTTCGAATTCATGGTTAAGCCCGAAGCAGTTTTTTCTGTATGATACCGTTTATTCGCATCGTAGATCAAAATTCGGCACCGGGGGCCCATCAAAGGCCCCTCACCTAACGCTAGGTGAGGAGCCGGTCACCCCGGTGCCTCCTTAGGCACTGCCGAAACTTGAAGTGCGAAAGGTATATATCAAGCAGGACAATCCTTTGTCTTTGTCGGTGCGAGGTTGAGGGTTTGTTCGAGATTAATGTTTACTCGGGGCAAATGCGTTTTTTACTTCTTTTGTGATCGAAGACCGTGTAAGAATAAACCTTGGACTTGGCAGTTTAATCATGAAGCACATGAAGTCTTTCAACTTTCGCTGAAAATCTTGGAAACGGAGCGCTAGCGAAGTGAAGATTTTTAGTCCCCGATAGCCGTAGCGCCGGGTGTTTTGCCGGAGTCTGCGCGAATAGCGCAGGCGGAGGCAAAATACAAGGCATCGCGACACGGCGTAAAGCCATTTGTGGGAGTGCTACGGAGCCGCATCGAGTTGACGATGATGTGGCGTAGTGGCACGGACGCAGGGCGAATCGGGGCCGCCGAAGGCAATAATCGCCAAGTCATTTTTCGCTGCTGAAATCGGACGGACCCCATTTCAGCTTTCGCGAAAAATCTTGGCGCGCTTGTGATCCCCAAAATGGGACTTGCTGGAATGATTGGCTTCGGTTGACATTGTTTGTTGCAACAAGCATTATCAGCCGAATTTATTTTAATTAAGACTCACATGAGTAACGACACGTTACAAATTCGTCGTATCGGTATCGATACGTATCATGAAAACGTTGCCTATTTAAACCGGGAATGCGCGTTTTACCGAGCCGAGGGGTTTCAGGCATTGTCGAAAATCAAGGTTTGCGCGAACGGCAATAAACTGTTGGCAGTACTCAATGTCGTGGACGATAGCTCCATCGTGCATTCCGGCGAGCTGGGTCTTTCTGAGCAAGCTTTTCAAAAACTCAATGTTGACGAAGGCGCATTAGTTACGGTTGAACATGCCGAGCCGCCCGTGTCGATGGATGCTGTTCGACGTAAGATTAACGGCGAGCGCTTGAGTCAGGATGATTTTACTAGTATTGCCAAGGATATTGCCGAGACACGCTATTCTAAAATGGAAATGGCTGCTTTTTTGGTCGCGACCGGTCAAAACAATCTCGACCGAGACGAACTCCTATATTTGACGCGAGCAATGCTGGATTCTGGCGAGCGCATGAATTGGCACGAATCGCTGGTGGCCGACAAGCACTGTATCGGCGGCATACCGGGTAATCGAACTTCGATGTTGGTCGTGCCTATCGTCGCCGCACACGGCATGTTGATCCCGAAAACGTCGAGTCGGGCGATTACGTCGCCGGCCGGTACCGCCGATACGATGGAAGTTTTAGCCGAAGTCAATTTATCTCCTGAACGTTTACACGATATTGTGCGCCAGGAACGCGGCTGTCTAGCATGGGGCGGTACCGCGAAGCTGGCGCCGGTCGACGATCTGTTAATTTCGGTCGAGCGCCCGCTCGGGATCGACTCACAAGGGCAAATGGTAGCCTCGATTCTATCGAAAAAATTGGCGGCGGGTTCCACGCATTTGATCGTCGATATCCCGGTCGGGCCGACCGCAAAAGTTCGGCACATGCGTCAGGCGCTTGCTTTACGCAAGTTATTCGAGTTTGTCGGCGACCAGCTCAATATTCACTTGGAAGTCATGATTACCGATGGTCGCCAACCGGTCGGACGCGGCATCGGGCCGGTACTCGAGGCCCGCGATATCATGCAGGTGTTGGAAAATAATCCCGATGCGCCATTCGATTTGCGCCAAAAATCGCTGCAATTAGCCGGAAGAATTATTGAATTCGATCCCGATGTTAGAGGCGGGCAGGGCTATGCGATTGCGCGGGATATTCTCGATTCGGGCCGAGCAATCGCCAAAATGAACGATTTGATACAGGCTCAAGGCGCAAAAACCATAGACTTTACGCCCGGTATTTTATGTCATGAGGTTTGCGCGGATAAGGCGGGTATCGTGACCCATATCGATAATTTTCAAATGGCCAAGATTGCCCGTATTGCCGGCGCGCCGATGGATAAGAAAGCCGGCGTCGATCTGTTGAAAAAAATCGGCGAAAAGGTACAGAAAGACGAGCCGATTTATCGTGTCTATGCAGGTTTTTCGGCGGATTTCAAATTCGCGAAAACGCTAGCGACCGATGATAATGGTTATCGTATCGGCGTCGAGGGACATGTATTGAAACCGTTGGTGGCTTTCTAGATAATATGCTGATACTGGCCTTCCCCGATTATTGCGCACCAGCCGAGAGGCTGGCTTGTAGGCTTAATGCGCCGTTCGAGCTCATTGAGTTGCACCGCTTTCCCGACGGCGAAAGTTTGGTTCGGCTTCCGGCTGTCTTGCCCGATCATGTTATCGTTTGCCGAAGTCTCGATCGGCCGAATGACAAGCTGGTCGAATTAATGCTGTTTGCCCGAACGGCTAGAGAATTGGGAGCTAAGCGAGTTACCTTAGTAACGCCATACCTTTGTTACATGCGACAGGATATTGCTAACCGCCCCGGTGAGGCAGTTAGTCAACGCATTGTCGGCCGGTTGTTGGCTGATTTATTCGATGATGTTCTAACGGTCGATCCGCATCTCCACCGTATTTCTCATTTAAATCAAGCGATTCCGCTTGCAAATGCGGTTTGTTTGTCCGCTGCCGGCGCAATTGGCGATTACTTGAGCAATCGGTTCGAAGATGCGATTCTGCTCGGTCCGGACAGCGAATCCGAACAATGGGTATCCGGTATTGCCGCACAAATCGGTTTTGACTATGCGGTAGCCGATAAAATCAGACGCGGCGACCGAGAAGTCGACGTTACCTTACCCGATAAGGAGTTTAAGGATAAACTTGTCGTTATCATCGACGATATGGCCAGCACAGGAAGGACACTGGCTCGAACGATCGGTTTATTGCAAAATGCCGGTGCGCGTGCCGTTTATGCCGCGATTACGCATCCGTTGTTTTGCGGCGACGCCGAGGCGCATATTCGCGCGGCAGGCGTCAAAGAAATTTGGAGTACGGACAGTATCGAACACCCGACATCTTGCATCAAGCTCGATGCGTTGTTGAGTGAAGCGGTCCGGTCGATTTTATAGTCCCAGTTGCATTAACAATAAGGTGATTTCATGCCGACTAAAAAAACTTTGGATAAAACCAAACTCGATCAAATCGTTCTCGATGCACGCCGCGGTCAGGCCGAACGGGAAAAGGGTTACCGCGAAAAAGCGCTGAAAATGTATCCGTGGATTTGCGGCCGTTGCGCGAGGGAATTCGATCACAGCAATGTCAGGGAATTGACTGTGCATCATCGCGATCACAATCATGATAATAATCCGGCGGACGGCAGTAATTGGGAGTTATTGTGTCTGTATTGCCATGACAACGAACATGCCCGCTATGAGCATGCGCATTATAATACCGGTTCAGCCAAAGACAACGGTAAAACTGCGACTTTCAATCCTTTCGCGAATCTCGAGAGTTTGTTGAAAGGAAAGCAGTAACGCAGGCTGCTTTGCAAGTTGGCCGGAGCCCGGCTGTCTCTATCGCACTTCAAGTTTCGGCATTAGCGTCCTTGCTTTGCGATGTTTCGAAAGCGCCTTTTTGTTCGGGTAAGGCTTGCACTGGTTAAGGCAATTTCTTTAAATACTCCATGAGCTTCATGGTTAAATTACCGAATTTAGGATAATCGGTTCACCTTGTCGAGAAACCCAGTCGGTTTTTAACCACCATACCATGTTTAAAAAATTCCTAAGCAAAATGACTTCGGCTCAAGCTAAGCAGGATGCCGGTGAGTCGTTGCTCGTTGAATATCGATGGCGGGTTGAACAAGGTCTTATCGAGTATGATCCGGCCCAGGTCGAGGCATTGCATTATCTTCAGGAAATGCTGGATAAATTGACATCCGAAAATCGGTCAGGATTTTTGAGGCTGCCTTCGACGCGCGGAAAACTTTGCAAGAATTTGTATATCTACGGCGGCGTCGGACGAGGCAAGTCGATGTTGATGGATTTATTTTACGACCATTGTCCGATTCAGGAAAAACGCCGGGTTCATTTCCATACGTTCATACTGGAAGTTCATGAGTTTTCTCATCGTTGGCGTCAGGAAAAAAAACAGGACGTCATTCATTCGCTGGCCGCTGAAATTAATGCCTCGACAAAACTGCTTTGTTTCGACGAGTTTCATGTGATTGATGTCGCCAATGCCGTTATTTTGGATCGTTTGTTCAGCCGTTTATTCGATCTCGGTACCGTCGTTGTGACCACTTCAAACCGGCATCCCGATGATTTATACCAAGGCGGATTAGTTCCGGAGCTGTTTTTAAAGTTCATCGAGCTGTTGAAGGCTTCGGCAGATGTCGTTGAGCTCGTTGCCAAACATGATTATCGCTTGACTCGTATTCACGGCGCTGAAAAAACCTATTTTTACCCGCTTGACGAACACGCGGCTTCGGCTTTAGAGCAGTGTTACCGCGAAATGACCCATTCGGCACCGCTAAAGCCTTACAGTCTTAAGGTGTTGGGTAGAAATGTCGTACTGAGAGCCGCTCATGGCGATGTGGCGTTGACCACCTTTGATGAAATGTGCCGGCAGCCTTTAGGGCCGGCCGATTATTTGAAAATCGTGCAAGCTTTCAGGGTCGTGATTGTATCCGGCATTCCGAAATTCGGTTTTGATAATCACGACGAGGCCAAGCGTTTTTCGACATTGGTCGATGCTTTGTATTTTCATAAAGTCATTCTTATTTGCAGTGCCGAGGCTCCGGCTAGAGAGCTCTATGACGAGAACATACGCGCATTTTTCCTGAAGCGTACTGTTTCGCGATTGATCGAAATGCAGTCAGATTATTATTTAAAGCGGTGAGGAGTAAGCAGGAAAGAGGAAATTAGGACTTGACAAGCGTATAAAATGCCGCATCATTTCGCTAACCGCTAACCGCTAACCGCTAACCGCTAACCGCTAACCGCTAACCGCTAACCGCTAACCGCTAACCGCTAACCGCTAACCGCTAACCGCTAACCGCTAACCGCTAACCGCAAATTAAATCTCCCAACTTGCAATAACTTTAGTCAATTACTCATTGGAATATAAGGAAATTTGTCTCGATTTATAGCAATTCAAGGCATCAAGTCATTAAATTTACAGAAAAAATGATGACTTTTCGGCAATATGGATGTTCAAACTCCTGTGATATAATCGCGCTTTAGCTAAATCGTATCGATGCTTCCATTCCTCTTCATGAATTTAAAGACTTTTACGCGCCTTTTTATACTGTTTCTGGTTGTTTCCCAAGCGGTTAAAGGCGACGATGGATTTGTGGTCGATAATATTCAGGTCAATGGCTTGCAGCGAATTTCTGCGGGGACCGTCTACAATTATCTTCCGGTCAATGTTGGCGAGTTTTTATCGGAGGATCGAATTCCTGAGGCGGTTAGAGCCTTATTTAAAACCGGATTTTTCAAGGATGTTTCGCTGGCGAGGGAAGGTTCGACGCTGATCGTCAATGTTACGGAGCGGCCATCGATCGCTAAAATCATCTTCGAAGGCAATAAGGATATTAGCTCCGAAGACTTGCTCAAGGCATTGAATAATATTGGGCTTGCCGAGGGCAAGGTATTCAATCAACAAATGCTCGAGAAGGTCGAGCAAGAATTGAGCCGCCAGTATTTTAGTCACGGTAAATACGGCCTTAAAATCGATACCGAAGTTTCTCCGTTAACCCGCAATCGTGTGGGTATTCGCATCAACATTTCTGAAGGCCGAGTAGCGAAAATCAAGGAAATCAATATTGTCGGCAATCGATCCTTCGACAACGACGATTTGCTCGATAATTTCGAATTGAGCACGGGCAATTTATTGTCGTTTTATACGAAAGACGATCAATATTCCAAACAAAAATTATCGGCAGATCTCGAGCGGCTGCGCTCATATTACCTTGATCGCGGCTATATCAATTTTTCGATTGAATCGACGCAAGTTGCCATTACCCCTGATAAAAAAGAAATCTATATCACCGTCAACGTCAAGGAAGGCGATGTGTTTATGCTGGAGCAAGTCAAAGTCGCCGGTAATCTGATCATCGATCCCGAAGAAGTGGTTAAATTGGTGCAAGTGGGCCCGGGCGAAATTTTTTCCCGCAAGAATGCGACCGAAACTTCTAAAGCGATTTCCGATCGCTTGGGCGATGAAGGTTATGTGTTTGCGAATGTCAACATGGTGCCTGAAATCAACGATGTCGATAAAACGGTTGCGATGACTTTTTATGTCGATCCGGGTAAACGCGTCTATGTCAACCGGATTAATTTCAAGGGTAATACCAAGACGCGTGATGAAGTGCTGCGCCGAGAAATGCGGCAAATGGAGTCGAGTTGGGCGTCGACGAGAAAGATCGAGCGGTCGAAGGTGCGTCTCGAGCGTTTGGGATATTTCGAAGAGGTGAATGTCGAAACACCGCCTGTTTCCGGCACTGCCGACCAGATCGATGTCAATTATTCGGTCACCGAAAGGCCGGCCGGTAATTTGACGGCCGGTATCGGTTTTTCGCAAGTGCAAGGTATTATCGTTAATGCTAATGTTTCCCAGGATAACGTTTTCGGTTCCGGTAAGCGGCTTAATTTAGCGTTTAACAACAGTGATATTTCGACCAATTATCGCTTCGGTTTTTACAACCCTTATTTTACCTTGGATGGCGTTAGTCTCGGCTACGATATCGGTTACCGGACCACCGATGCGCAGCAGGCGAACATCTCCAGCTATTTGACCGACGTGGCGAATGCCGGCGTGAATTTCGGTATTCCGTTGAGCGAATTTAACCGGTTAAATTTCAATGTCGATCTAAGGCATACCAAGCTCAAGTCGACGTCTTTCTCTGCGAATGAAGTCAAAAATTTCATAGATCCGGGCTGCGTTGAGAGGACGGACTGTAAGGATAGCGATAGCGAGTCCTACCTTACGCTGGCGCCGTCGATAGGCTGGACCTACGACACACTGAACCGGGCGATCTTTCCGACCGACGGCGGCCAGTACCGACTATCCGCGTTAGGCACGGTGCCGGGCAGCGATTTGGAGTATTACAAAGTCAGTTATAAGCAGCAGCAATACTTCCCGCTCGCGAAGGATTTAACGTTTAGTTTAAGTGCGGAATTGGCTTATGGCGACGGCTACGGTAAGACCGACGACTTACCGTTTTTCGAGCATTATTTTGCCGGCGGCGTGCGTTCGGTGCGCGGCTTTAACGACAATACCTTGGGTCCGCGAGACAATCGGGGACGACCATTCGGCGGTTCGACCAAAGTAACCGGCAGCGCCGAGGTGTTTTTTCCGATTCCATTCATGAAGGATCTCAAGTCGGTTCGGCTCGGGACTTTTCTTGATGTCGGTACGGTTTCCGACAGCCCTAGCAATATCGGAGAAGATATGCGTTACTCGGTAGGCATATCCGGAGAATGGTTGTCGCCGTTCGGCGCGATCGCGGTCAGTGCAGGTAAACCACTGAATCTTAAAGAAGGCGATGACGAGAGAATCTTCCAGTTCTCTTTCGGTTCCGGATTTTAACCCTGCTTTAACATTTGTCGTACATAAGACATTGAATATTAAGGTAATAAAAATTTTATAGCACTACAAAGCCATTTTTGGCGCGTTTTTTAATTCTTATGCTTCAATAATTTAGACCGTAGGTACTACATTTGTTAAGGCTGGGTTAACAGAAGTATATTTTTGGTTTAAGCGGGTTATCACCTATAATTTGGCGGTTACATCGCAGGTTTGTCCGTTTATGGACACTATTTTTAATTTAAATTTACGAGTTCGATAATGAAAAATAAATTTGTTTTATTTTTGGGTTTACTGT
Organism: Methylotuvimicrobium sp. KM1; assembly: GCF_044788715.1. Taxonomy (NCBI): domain Bacteria; kingdom Pseudomonadati; phylum Pseudomonadota; class Gammaproteobacteria; order Methylococcales; family Methylococcaceae; genus Methylotuvimicrobium; species Methylotuvimicrobium sp. KM1. The sequence goes on from NZ_CP173170.1 coordinate 983,304, forward strand.
TGAGCGCCAATATGGCTTGGGCGGATTTGAAAATCGGTTTTGTCAATATTCCGGCAGTTTTGGAAAAGGCGCCTCAGGCTGAAAAAGCCAAAAAACGTTTGGAGCAAGAATTTTCTCCGAGGGACAAGCAGCTTGTTGCTCAGCAAAACGATATCAAGAATCTTGAGGAAAGATTGAACAGGGATGCAGCGGTCATGGGCGATTCCGAAAGAAGAAATCTGGAAAAAGACATTCTTAATAAACAACGCGAATTTAAAAGAAGCCAGCAAGAGTTCAGTGAAGATTTCAATATTCGCCGCAATGAAGAGCTGGGCAAATTACAGCGCAAAATTGTCGAAGCGATCCGCGAATTGGCCAAGAGTCAAAGTTTCGATTTATTGCTGACCGAAGGGGTTATTTATGCGAGCGAAACGGTCGATGTCACCAATCAAATTCAGCAAAAACTGTCTGCAATGCCTGATTAATTCAGGCGTTATGAAAGTAAAAGGCTAAAGTTGCCGGAATCACCTATCAACCAATAATAACACTTTATCATTCATGTCTATCAAGCTAGATATTTTACAAATTCAAGAGTTTTTACCGCATCGCTATCCCTTTTTATTGGTCGATAAAGTGGTCGAATGTGAACCCGGTGTCAGATTGTTGGCCGTTAAAAACGTGACTTACAATGAACCCTTTTTTCAAGGGCATTTTCCGCATTTGCCCATAATGCCCGGTGTGCTGATTTTGGAAGCGTTGGCGCAAGCGACCGGCTTGTTGGCGTCGGAAACAGATCCTAATTTGGGAAAAGGTATGACTTATTATTTGGTGGGTATCGATAATGCTAGATTCAAGAGACCGGTGAGTCCCGGCGACCAATTGATGCTGGAAGCCAAATTCGTTAAAAGTAAACGCAATATATGGTCGTTCGATTGTCGAGCCGAAGTGGAAGGCGAATTTGTCGCCAGTGCCAACATCATGTGTGCCGCAGCGGTGGATTGATTTTGATAGATACAAGAGCAGTCATACACGAACGTGCCCAATTGGCCGATGATGTCAGTGTCGGTCCTTACTCGATCATAGGCCCGGATGTCACCATTGGCGCAGGTACGGTTATAGGGCCTCATGTGGTCGTCAATGGCCCGACTAGTATAGGCAAGGGTAATCGGATTTATCAATTTTCCTCGATAGGTGAAGATCCTCAAGATAGAAAATATGCTTCCGAGGTAACCCGGCTTGAAATAGGCGATAGGAATGTCATTCGAGAATTCGTGACGATGCATCGAGGGACTTTGCAGGACCGCAGCGTAACGCAGATCGGTTCGGATAATTTGTTCATGGCTTATACCCATGTCGCACATGATTGCGTGATCGGCGATCACGTGATCATGGCTAACGGCGCGTCGTTAGCTGGTCATGTGCATTTATGCGACCACGCAATACTAGGCGGTTTTACGCTGGTCCATCAGTTTACCCAAATCGGACAATACAGTTTTTCGGCGATGGGTAGCGCGATTACGCAGGACATACCGCCTTTCGTGATGGTTGGCGGTCGTCCAACGCGCCCGCATGGCATCAACTCGGTAGGTATGGAGCGCAATGGCGTGTCGCCGGAAGCCGTTCGGCAAATCAGAAAAGCCTATAAAATTCTTTATAAAATGAACCTAAAGCTCGAGGATGCGATCGAGGAAATGGAAGGCATGGCCGGCGATAGCGACGAGTTGTCGACCATGGTCAGTTTCCTGAGGAACGTGACTCGGGGCATTCTACGATAACCGTGCAAAGAGTTGCCGGAGTCGACGAAGTCGGTCGAGGATGTCTAGCCGGTGCCGTATTCGCGGCGGCTGTCGTTTTAGACCCGAATAAGCCGATTGCTGGTTTGAAGGATTCGAAGAAGCTTTCCGAAAAGCAACGTGAAGCACTAGCGTTGACCATCAAGCGGGATGCGCTATGTTGGTCCGTGGCGCGGGCGGAACCGAGCGAGATCGATCGCATCAATATTCTGCACGCGGCGCTGCTGTCGATGGCGAGAGCGATCGCGATGATCGATCCGGTTCCCGATTGGATTATCGTGGACGGCAATCGCTATCCCCCGATCGATTTACCAGGAGAGGCCATGGTCAAAGCCGATTCGCAGGTGCCGGAAGTTTCCGCGGCTTCAATCTTGGCCAAAGTCGCTAGAGACAGAGAAATGCTGTTTTTGGAGCGACTTTATCCGGGCTATGGTTTCAATTTGCATAAAGGCTATCCGACCCCGCTGCATCGGCAACAATTAATGCAGTTGGGTATTACGCCGTTTCACAGAAAATCTTTCGCTCCGGTAAAGGCCTTGATTAAATAATTTTAGTCTCGCGCAGGGGCGCGGAGATTAAGTTATAGCTATCACACTCAAATTTCAGCATTAGCTTATAGATGCTGTTATAGAACCTAAATGGGCTTATTCACCCGGCTCCGAAATAAGGTATAAAATCTATTTCGCGTTATTAAGTTCATGGCTAGCAGAGCTTAAGCTCCCTCAAATCTCCGCGCCTCTGCGCCGCGCGATAATACCCCATCCACATGCAACCTTCATTCGTTCATCTTAGACTTCATACCGAATTTTCCCTGGTCGACGGCATTGTTCGAATCAAGCCGCTGATTAAAGCCTTGGCCGACATGAACATGCCGGCCGTCGCAGTCACCGAACAATCCAATCTTTTTTCGTTGGTCAAGTTCTACCGAGCAGCACTTGGGCAAGGGATAAAACCCGTTTCCGGCGCCGATGTGCACATCTTCAATCCAGACGATCCGTCATCGCCTTATTGCTTAACGCTGTTGGCTAAAAACCTTAATGGTTATACGACGCTGACCGAATTGATTTCAAAGTCCTATCAGGAGGGGCAGCATCAAGGCGTGCCTATGGTGCAGCGTGAATGGATCGCCGACAATCATAATGGGCTGATCGTCTTATCAGGAGCCATGAGCGGCGATATCGGCAGGGCCTTGTTGGCGGAAAATGTCGACGAGGCCAAACGCCTGGCCGAGGGATGGAGTCATTTATTCGAAGATTCCTTTTATCTCGAGTTGCAACGTGTCGGTAAAGCCGAGGAAGAACGCTATGTGGCGGCGGCTGTCGATTTAGCTCAACAAATGGATTTGCCGGTCGTCGCGACTAATGATGTCCGGTTTATTCGTCCGGAGGATTTCGATGCGCATGAAGTCAGGGTGTGTATTCATCAAGGACGGGTTTTGGATGACAATCGGCGGCCGAAAGATTATACCAATCAGCAATATCTGCGTAGCAGTGAAGAAATGCAGGAGCTGTTCGCCGATATTCCCGAAGCCTTGGAAAATTCGGTCGAAATCGCCAAGCGATGTAATCTGGAGTTGACCCTCGGCGAAAATTATTTACCCGACTTTCCGGTTCCGGAAGGTATGACAATCGATGATTATCTAATCGAAGTGTCCCGCCAGGGGCTCGAAGAACGCTTTCAACAACATTCGGCTTTCGGCTCAGGTAGCGAAGAAGAAAACCGCCGGGTTTATCACGACAGGCTCGAGACCGAGCTGAAAGTGATTACGCAGATGGGGTTTCCGGGCTACTTTCTGATAGTTGCCGACTTCATCCAATGGGCCAAGAACAACGCGATTCCGGTTGGGCCGGGCAGGGGGTCGGGCGCGGGCTCGCTGGTTGCTTATGTATTGAAAATCACCGATCTCGATCCGATCGAATTCGACTTATTATTCGAACGCTTCTTGAATCCGGAGCGGGTTTCGATGCCCGACTTCGATGTCGATTTCTGCATGGACCGGCGCGATGAAGTCATCGACTATGTTGCGCGGCATTATGGTCGCGACCATGTTGCGCAGATCATTACCTATGGTTCGATGGCGGCAAAAGCGGTAGTGCGCGATGTCGGCCGGGTGCTTGGCTTTTCCTACGGCTTCGTCGACCGCTTGGCGAAACTGATTCCGTTCGAAATCGGCATGACGCTGATCAAGGCGCTGCAGGATAGCCCCGATCTCAAGCAGTTGTACGAGAACGAAGAGGAGGTCAAAACGCTGATCGACATGGCGAAATCGCTCGAGGGGATTTCGCGTAATGCCGGTAAACATGCCGGGGGGGTAGTCATTTCGCCGACCAAGTTGACCGATTTTACGCCGCTTTATTGCGAGCAGGGCGGCGGCAATCTGGTCACGCAATTCGACAAGGACGATGTCGAGGCTGTCGGTCTGGTCAAGTTCGACTTTTTGGGGCTTCGGACGCTGACGATCATCGATTGGGCGCTCGAGACGATCAATCGAAAAAAACAGCAAATAGGCGAAGCTATCGTCGATATTAGCACGATTCCGCGCGACGATTCGGCCTCCTATGAACTATTGAAGAAAGCGCAGACGACCGCGGTATTCCAGTTAGAGTCGCGCGGCATGAAAGAGTTGATCAAAAAGCTCAAGCCCGATTGTTTCGACGATATCATCGCCTTGGTGGCTTTGTTTCGGCCCGGTCCGCTCGAGTCTGGCATGGTCGACGATTACATCAACGTCAAGCACGGTGCAAAAGCCGAATATGCCCACCCCATGTTGGAACCGATTCTTAAATCGACCAACGGCGTTATTCTGTATCAAGAGCAGGTCATGCAGATCGCTCGTGAACTGGCCGGCTATACCCTCGGTGGTGCGGACATGCTGCGTCGCGCGATGGGTAAGAAAAAACCCGAGGAGATGGCCAAGCAGCGCGAAATTTTCACAGAAGGTGCGGTCGCGAATAACATCGAGGAAAGCGTCGCGACTTATATCTTCGATTTGATGGAAAAATTCGCCGGCTACGGTTTCAATAAATCGCATTCGGCAGCCTATGCCTTGGTCGCTTATCAAACCGCCTGGCTGAAGGCGCATTATCCTGCCGAGTTTATGGCGGCGGTGCTGTCTTCCGATATGGACAATACCGATAAAGTCGTGGTGTTGATTGAAGAATGCCGCGAAATGAAATTGGCTATTTGCCCGCCCGATCTCAACGAATCGAATTATCGTTTCACGGTCAACGACAAAGGTCAAATCGTGTATGGAATCGGTGCAATCAAGGGGGTTGGCGAATCCGCGATCGAGGATTTATTAAAAGAACGCGAAGCTAACGGATCTTTTGCGGGGCTGTACGATTTATGCAAGCGCGTTGATTTGAGGAAGGTCAATCGTCGTGTGCTTGAGGCATTGATTAGGGCGGGTGCGTTCGATCGGATTGATGCCAATCGAGCGGCGCATTTGGCGGAATTGCCTATTGCGTTACGGGTGGCCGAACAGTACGGCAAGATGGCCCAAACCGGACAAAACGACTTGTTCGGTTTGGGCATGCCCGATGAGGACGATAAGATACAGGAGGACGTCTATACGACTCAAGCCGAGCCTTGGACCGAATCGGAGCGATTGGCCGCGGAAAAGCAGACCTTAGGCTTGTTCTTGACCGGACATCCGATTACGCAATACGAATCGGAATTAAAGCATATCGTGCATGGCAAGATTGCTAAGATCTTGGGTGATGTCGAGCGCACGCGAGGCAAGATGGAGGCACGCACCGCAGGATTGGTCGTGGAATTACGGACGCGGCAAAATAAAAACGGCAAAACGATGGGGTTTGCGACCTTGGATGATCGGTCCGGCCGTCTTGAATTGGCAATCTTCGGCGATAGTTACGAAAGATACCGCGATTTATTGTCCAAGGATGCGTTGCTGGTCGCAGAGGGCGGTGTTGCGATTGACGATTTTAGCGGCATGCTGAGGTTGACGGTCGATAAACTATACAGTATTGAAGACGCACGTAATCAATATGCCCGATGTCTTGCATTGCAGTGGGCGAATACCGATGAAGAGAGCGATGCGAGGTCGTTCGTTGATAAGCTCGATGAGACGTTGCAACCGTTCAAAGGCGGCTCTTGCCCTATTGTACTTGCTTATCGTTCCGTAACAGCCAAGTCATCGCTACAATTCGGCGATAAATGGCGCGTGCATCCGTCCGATGAATTGGTCGTTCGATTAAAGCGTTTGTTGGGGGCGGATGGCGTTGAGGTTAGGTATAGGTGAAAGGTGAAAGGTGAAAGGTGAAAGGTGAGCCCCTTTTTCTGGATGTTTGGGGGGTATACTGGAAATCGTTCAGTTTCATTGAAGTTAGGATTTGGTCATAAATAACTTCCCTATTTTTAATGCAAGGTAAGCGAGTTACCGAACCCGCTACAAAACTTTTATAGCTCCAGGAAGTTATTTTTCACGAAATCCTTAAGGGCTGCCGTGGCTCCGGGACTTTATGTGCTAATGCCGAATTTTAGCTGCGATATAGAAATCACGGTTGCCAAAGGCTTTGGCCCGGCAACCGTGAGTTTAAAAGGGATTAATGTTTAGGCGTCTGATTCGCTTTCGGATTTAACAACGGGTTTGCTGTCGGTATTGTTGTCCGGTTTAGCGGCGGTAGCGTCCTGTTCACGGCGAGGCTTCTCGTCTTGTGTTTTAACCACTTCTGCCGATTTCGGGCTTTCATCGGCTTGAGTCGGAACATTCGGTCCGCTGGTTTCGCTCTGTTGTGAGGATTCCGGTTTTCTGTAATTCGGGTTCCGAGGGCGGCGTCGATTCGGGCCTCTTCTTCCATTTCTGGATGGCGATTTTTTTACCGGTTGTTCGACAGCTTCATTCGTAGTTTTGTCCGGCTCAACCGGTTGTTGAGCGACTTCTTCGGTAATGGTCTCTTTCTGTTCGTCAGGTTTTGTTTCACGCTTATTGACGGGTCTTTTAGGTCGGTTGTTTCGACTTCCCGGTCCACGTTTGTTATCGCGTTTTTTGCCCGGCGTTCTTTCTTCGCCTTCTTTTCGCTCCTGTTTTTTGGCTGGCTGGGGCATGGCCGGCGTTTCTTCTTTACCGCCGACCAATTTTTGCCAAAAGCGCTTAATCAGGCTGGCCGAGGTGTTGCGGTTTTGTACCGGCGCAGGTGCATCGGGTAGAAATTCCTTAATAGCCGCTTGTTCGGCTTTAGGTTTGATCTGTTGCGCGAATTCAGGAAGCGGAATATCTTCTTCCTTAATTTGTAGATAGCTAGGTTTTTCCTCGATCGCATCCTTGGCTTTGATCCGGTCGATCGTGTAAGCCGGCGTTTCCAGGTGTTTGCTCGGCAGAATCACGATGCCGACTTTTAATCGAGACTCGATCAATTCGATAGCTGGCCGCTTTTCATTGAGCAGGAAAGTCGCGCTTTCGATCGGCAAATGCGCGATGACTTTTTCGGTGCCGGGTTTCATCGCTTCTTCTTCCAGTACCCGCAACACTGCCAACGCGACCGATTCGACATTACGAATCGTCCCTTGGCCTTTGCAGCGAGGGCAGATCAGTTGCGTAGATTCACCTAGCGAAGGTCGAAGTCGTTGTCTAGACATTTCCAGCAAACCGAATCGCGAAATCCGGCTGGTTTGTATGCGAGCGCGATCGATTTTTAACGCATCGCGTAAGCGGTTTTCGACTGCGCGTTGATTTTTATTAGCCATCATATCGATGAAGTCGATAACGAACAAACCGCCCAAATCGCGAAGCCGTAGCTGACGAGCGATTTCATCGGCGGCTTCAAGGTTGGTATTCAAAGCGGTTTCTTCGATGTCGCTGCCTTTGGTCGCGCGTGCCGAGTTAATATCGATCGAGGTCAATGCTTCGGTATGATCGATCACGATCGAGCCGCCGGATGGCAGCGATACTTCGCGTCCGTAGGCGATTTCGATTTGCGATTCGATTTGATAGCGACTAAACAACGGTACCGAATCCTGATAGAGTTTCGCTTTGGACAAAAAGTGCGGCATGACCTGTTTCAAAAACTTTTGCACCAGGTGAAATGCTTCTTCCTTGTCGATCAGGATTTCATCAATGTTACCGCGTAGATGGTCGCGTAAGGCCCTGATGATGACATTGCTTTCTTGGAATATCAAAAAAGGTGCCGAGTGCTCGCTAGCCGAACGCTCGATCGCTTCCCAGAGTTGTAATAGATAATTCAAGTCCCATTGCAGTTCTTCGGCGCTCTTGCCGCATCCGGCGGTACGGACGATCAGGCCCATAGTGTCGGGAATCTCCAGCGCCGTCATAACTTCACGCAATTCATTTCGCGTATCGCCTTCAATGCGCCTGGAAATACCGCCGGCTTTCGGGTTGTTCGGCATCAATACCAAATAGGTTCCGGCGAGGCTGATGTAGGTGGTTAATGCCGCGCCTTTGTTTCCGCGTTCTTCTTTTTCGATTTGAACGACGATTTCTTGGCCTTCCTTGATTTGATCTTTGATCGATGCTCGTCCGCCTTCGGAGGTGTCTCCTTCCGCGCGTTGCCGGAAGTTCGGAGCGATTTCTTTAAATGGTAAAAAGCCGTGTTTTTCGGAGCCGTAATTCACGAAAGCGGCTTCTAGGCTGGGTTCGATACGGGTAATAATGCCTTTGTAAATGTTTGACTTTTTTTGTTCTTTTGAAGGGACTTCAATGTCAAAATCATAAAGTTTTTGACCATCTACCAAAGCGACACGCAGTTCTTCAGGTTGCGTGGCATTGATAAGCATTCTTTTCATTTAAGGTATCCTTGATTATTCCTGCTTAATTATTCCTGTCCCATGGTTAGAATTTTTTTAAGACATTCAGGTTGCACATCGGCGTTAGACCTTAGTATGGGCTGTTACGATGCCGCGGCCTTTAGGGTCGGGACGGATATTTGTGCCGTCCTATGATTGGCGGTCTCGCTTGCTTTCGTTCATTCGTTTAAGTTATGAAAAGCAAAAGAATATGCATTGTTTATTCAGCATGATTTATTCGATGCGAATAGATGTGCGCAAGCCTGTCTTCTTGTAAAATCCTTCCTAAACAGGAATTATTATATTTCGCTCATCACGGGTCGAACGATAAAACCCAAAATTCCAATGACTGAACAGTCGTTTAGTAACTGTTCAGCGAATAATTTTTTAGGGCTCCTAATCGCATAAGGCGGACGGAGCGTTTATTTTAGTTGTATAAACTGGCCTAATATATCAATGTTAACGGCACTCATCAATTTAAAGAATCATGTCATAAAATATACTGGTATCATTATTCGATGAAACCAGTACAGCAAGAAACGCATTCAGGCGTTCAATTTATTGAAGTTTTTGAAGAAAACTGCGATCAACGGCTTGATAACTTTTTGATTGCCAAGCTGAAAGGCGTGCCTAAAAGTCGGATTTATCGGATTGTTCGAAAGGGCGAGGTGCGCGTCAATAAGGGCCGTGTGGATGTAAAATATCGCTTAAAGGAGGGCGATGTCGTCAGAATTCCACCGATACGCGTTGCCGAGACCGAAAATGACGCATTTGTACCGCAATCATTAAGACACAGTCTAGAGCATGACATTTTGTATGAAGACGATGTGCTGTTGGTGCTCAATAAGCCGTCCGGTTTTGCCGTGCATGGCGGTAGCGGACTGGATTCTGCGGTCATCGAAGGGCTTAGGCAATTAAGACCTGCTGCGCCGTTTCTAGAGTTAGTGCACCGCTTGGATAGGGATACTTCCGGTTGTTTATTGATTGCGAAGAAAAGGAGTGCTTTGCGAAAACTGCATGAACTGTTTCGCGGCGACGATATTCAAAAAACCTATTTGGCCGTGTTAGCGGGTCGTTGGGCGCGAAAAAAGTTGGTGGTTACAGCCCCGTTGCAAAAAAATGTTAACAAAGGCGGCGAGCGTATGGTCGAAGTGAGTCGATCGGGAAAAGAAGCCGAAACTTTTTTCCGACGCATTAAGCTATTGCCTAATGCGACTTTGGTCGAAGCGTCACCTAAGACCGGACGAACACATCAGATTCGTGTTCATGCCGCCTGGCTAGGCCATCCCATCATCGGCGACGAGCGTTATGGCGACTTCGACGTTAATAAGGCGTTCAAAAAATTGGGTTTTAAGCGAATGTTTTTGCACGCTTACCGATTGGAATTCGTCCACCCTGTTACCGGTCAACGATTGCAGATTACCGCGCCCGTGCCGAAGCTAATGGAAGCATTAATTAACAATAATGATAATGACTAAGGAATATGCATAAAACAACTTCTCGAAACAGTAAGCTTTGTGGAGGTTCGGTGACTCGCTTAACAGGACGCCGTGAATACATCCCTGTAGGCTTGACGGCAGCTGTCCCTGCTGCCGACACCTGTCAATCGAGCCACCGACCCCCCCTTCCAACATTTGAAGAAGTTGTTTGATGTTCGTTCCTAAACGCTTTGATTTGATTATTTTTGATTGGGATGGAACACTGGTCAATACGATCGATTGGATCGTGCATTGTTTGCAGGATGCCGCTGTTCGTTGCCGTTTTGAGGTGCCTGAGGATCAAGCGGCAAAGGATGTGATCGGATTGAGCATCGATAATGCTGTTCGCCAGCTGTTCCCGGAAGCCGATAAGGACGCCAGGAATACGTTTATCGAGCATTACGGCAGGGCGTTTTTTGCCAAGCAGCTGAGCCGAGCCGATTTGTTTAAGGGCGTGTTCGATATGCTAAATGTCCTGAGAACCAATGGTTATCGATTGGCGGTGGCTACTGGAAAGGGTCGGAAAGGCTTGCAGAAGGCTCTCATGCAAACCGGTACCGAGCATTTGTTCGACATCACTCGTTGCGCCGACGAAACCGCGTCCAAGCCGGCTCCTGTCATGTTGCAAGAAATCATCGATTGCCTCGAAATTCCGGCCGAACGAGCCTTGATGGTCGGCGATTCGATTCATGATTTGCAAATGGCTCGTAATGCGGGAATTGTTTCGGCGGCCGTTGCTTGCGGTGCGCATAGTCCGGAACTGTTACGGCAATACGGCCCTCTATTTAATTTGGCACAAACATCACAATTACTGAAATTTATTTGAGGTTAACAAGTGGAAAGCAATAATGACAGCCAGGCCGTTTCTAAATCGGAACGGAAAGACGGTTGGGAGCGGGAAACGATAGAAAAATTAGCTTTTGCGGCGATAACGGAACAAAGAAGAGCAAGGCGCTGGGGCATTTTTTTCAAAATGCTGACTTTTTTGTATTTGGTCGCCATTTTTGCGGCAATTATGTTTCCAAAGTGGAAGGACGACATCGGGATGGGGTTGGACATTAAGGGGCATACCGCGGTGATCGATGTGGTCGGCATGATTGCCGAGGATAAGGATGCCAATGCGGGCCGCATTATCAAGGGGCTGCGTCAAGCCGCGAAAGACAATAGTACGCGCGGCATCATTCTGAATGTCAATTCACCGGGTGGGAGCCCTGTGCAATCGGACTATATCTTTCATGAAATCAGGGAATTGAAGAAAGAATATCCCGACTTGCCGATTATATCGGTCGTGGGGGATATCTGTGCGTCCGGCGGCTATTACGTCGCTTCGGCAGCCGATAAAATTTATGTGAATCAAGCCAGCCTGATCGGTTCGATCGGCGTGTTGATGAATGGTTTCGGCTTTGTCGATACGCTCGATAAGCTGGGGGTAGAACGACGTCTACTAACGTCCGGGGAACATAAAGGTATGCTCGATCCTTTTTTACCGGTAGATGAAGAAGAAATTCAGCATATGCAGAAATTGCTCGGCCAAGTGCACCAGCAATTTATCGATGCGGTAAAAGAAGGACGAGGAACACGTTTAAAGGAGACTGACTTGATATTTTCCGGTATGGTTTGGACCGGGAAAGAGGGGGTTGAATTGGGCTTGGCCGACGATTTCGGTAGTGCTAATTATGTTGCCAAGCATGTTATCGGCGCCGAAAAATTGGTTAATTTTACGCCGCCCGAGCGCTTACTCGATAAGTTGGCGGGTAGAATCGGTGCGTCGTTCGGTAAGTCGCTAGGCGTCTTTAGCGAAAAAATGCTGATTCAATAACCTTTTATTCAGTAAGGGTTCAGATGAACCCTTTAAGCTCGGTCTACTTCATTGCCTTGGTCGCTTTTAAGGCAAATGCGAATATTAATTTAAGGTGCTGGATTAGCAATGACAAATTTAATCAAAGTGGTATTGATGGCCGCATTATTACCTGTCTCGGTTTCATTCGGGGGCGAACTTATGGTCGCGATGGTAAGTTTGGATGAAGCGACCAAGCAAGTTCGTCAGGATAGCAGAGTCAAAGTGCTGGGGGCTAAAACCGAATCGATTGAAGACCGAAAGGTTCATGTCATCAAAATCCTGACACCCGACGGCAGAATACAATATCAGCGTATCGATGCCGAAACAGGGCGATTATTAGGTAGGGATAGGTAAAAGGGAGTGACTGATGCGTATTTTAGTCGTTGAAGACGAATTAATTCTGTGCGAACAAATCAAAAAATTTTTGACCGATAAGGGCTTTGCCGTCGATACGGCTAATAAAGGCAGTGACGGTTATTATTTGGGTAAGGAATACCCGATCGATGCGGCCATCGTTGATATAGGTCTTCCCGATTTTTCAGGTATCGAATTGATTAAACGTTTGCGTAAAGATGAGGTGGTTATCCCAATATTGATCTTGACCGCAAGAAGCCGCTGGCAGGAAAAGGTGGAAGGCCTTGAAGCCGGCGCCGATGATTATTTAGTCAAACCTTTTCATTACGAAGAATTGTTAGCTCGTCTCAATGCCTTGATTAGGCGCTCCGGAGGCAAGGCCCATCCTGTTTTAAAGCACGCGAACATCGAGTTGGATACTGCCGCACAAGAGGTCAGGGTATCCGGCGAGAGGCTCGAATTGACCGCGTTTGAATACAAAGTGCTTGAGTACCTGATGTTTCGTAAAGGCGAAGTCATATCAAAGTCGGTATTGACTGAACATATTTATGAAGAGGATTTCGATCGGGATAGTAATGTGATCGAAGTCTTTATTGGTCGTTTAAGAAAAAAGCTTGATCCCGACGGGACAAGTAAGCCGATCGAAACATTGCGCGGGCGCGGTTATCGTATCCCACAAGAGTAGGGCTAAGCAGGCTGTTGCTTGCATAATTTTTCATCCGATATGAGTAAAAAAACGAAAACAGCCTTCGTATGCGAGGAGTGCGGCGCCGATTATCCTCGCTGGAACGGGCAATGCACGGCCTGTGGAGCCTGGAATTCCATTAAAGAAGTGCGGCTGGGTGCAGGCAAATCCGAGCGGAATAAAAGAACGGATGGCTATTCCGGGATTAGGTCGTCCGTGCAAGCATTGTCCGATGTTGATTTGGCTCAGGCGGAGCGACTGTCGACCGGGATTTCCGAGTTCGATCGAGTTTTGGGAGGCGGTGTTGTCAGAGGCAGCGTAACGCTGATCGGCGGCGCGCCGGGAGCCGGAAAGAGTACCATATTGCTCCAGGCAATTGCCGATATGGCCCGACGCGGGATTGATGTTCTCTATGTTTCAGGCGAAGAGTCTTTGCAGCAAATCGCCGAGCGGGCCCACCGACTGAATGTGTCAGGCGAGCGGATCAACATGCTCGCGGAAACTTCGGTGCAGAACGTGTGCGATGTGCTGGACGAAATCAATCCGCAGGTTTTAGTGGTCGATTCGATACAGGTCATGTATACCCAAGAGACCGACTCGGCACCGGGTTCGGTCTCTCAAGTTAGGGAGTCGGCAAGTTACCTGACTCAATATGCCAAGCGGCATAATGTTTCGGTGTTTTTGGTCGGGCATGTCACGAAGGATCAGTCGTTAGCGGGGCCGATGACGCTCAGTCATATTGTCGATACCCAAGTGGTCTTGTCGTCGACTAACGATGCTCGATTTAGAGTGCTTAGAGCCGATAAGAATCGTTTCGGTAGTGTTGGCGAATTGGGTTTTTTTGCGATGGACAGTACCGGTCTCAAAGAGGTTAAAAACCCTTCCGCGATGTTTCTAAACCGGGCCGAAAAGCCGTCCTCGGGCAGTGTTGTGACTGTGTTGTGGGAGGGGACTCGGCCACTGTTAGTTGAAATTCAAGCATTGGTCACCGAGTGTCAATACGGAAATCCACGACGCTTGGCAGTAGGCTTCGATCAGAACCGTTTGGCGATGTTGCTGGCGATATTATCGAGACACGGCGGTATATTTACCGCCAATGATGAAATTTATGCGAATGTGGTCGGCGGCATCAAGGTTACCGAAACCAGTTCCGATTTGGCGATTGTGGTCGGGATCGTATCCAGCTTGAAAGATAGAATCATTCCGCATGATACATTTTTTTTCGGAGAGCTGGGTTTGAATGGCGAAATTAGACCGGTTGCGAACGGTTTGGCGCGAATCAACGATGCGGCCAAGCACGGCTTTAAGAAGGCGGTGGTTCCGAAGAGTAATGCCCCTAAAAAAGCTATCGAAGGTTTAAGGATTTACCCGGTTGCTAATTTGGCCGAGGCATTGGATGTATTAGGTGAGGTTGAATGCTAATACTCCCTTTTGATCCAAAAACCGTCGAAGAATAAAAGGTATGGGATGTGACTATCGAGGGCCGCCGTTCACCCAGGCGCCGAATTTTGATCTACGACGAGTATAAAGGGAGTAACTTGTTCTGCGCGCTTATAGCCTGGAGGCTACTCAAGGCTCGAGCTCGCTCAGCGCAAGTAAGTCTCGTTCCAATAATTCACTATCGCCAAGGTTCAATTCAACGAGGCGTCTCAGGTGTGTGATGCTATCGATGTCGATGTGTTCGCATTTAAATCCGGCAGTGTCATCGACGATATGCGATATGCTTAGCGCCATTGCAATGGTGTAGTCCTCGGAAAGGCTGAATGTGAGCATATAAATCTTATCCAAGTCGCCTTGCCACGGGCCATCGAATCGAAGCAGGCAACCCTTCAATGAAAGGTCGACCAGTCTGCACGGCTGTTTTATTTCGTCGCAGCTCAATTGTGCAGGGGTGTCGTAAAAAATACGATGATAACGGCGTTTGTCGGTGGGTGAGGTGGTCTTCATTTATTTGGATTTTGAAAAAACTGTAGGGTGGTATTATCGATGACAATCAGGTCGTTGTTATTCAGTTTTACGGTTTTATCGCCCAAGGGCTGATTATTGATCGTCATGCTCGAATTGTTTTCCAGCGACGAAATGAAGTAACCTTCTTTTCGTCGGGCGATAACGGCAATTCCTCCGCCGTTTCGTCCTAACCGAGTCATGGCTTTTTTCATGGGGAGAATTCTTCCGATATGCTGTCCGTCCATGACCTGAAGGTTAGCTTCGGGCAGGTTCAGGTTTTGCCCGATTTCTTGATTCAGCTGGCTAACCTCGGGGCTTTCGTGCTTGGGTATTTCAGCCACCGACTCTGTGGTATTGAATATCAGGGAATATTTTCCAAGGGTAATGCGGTCGTTATTATTAAGAAGGGATTCTTTAAGCTTTTCGCCATTGACGATCAATGGAAAATCATCGTTGAGTTGTTTGATTAGGCAACCGTTTTGCTTAATGATCGCGGCAGCATGTGCTGGAGCTACCGCCAAGCTGTTGAGTGTCAGATCATTGCTTTCGTCGCGACCGATATGCATAACGCCCGATTCAAACAATACCGAATCGATCGCTTTATCTTTGAAAAAAACGGTGAATTTTGCCATGGTATCCGCGAGTACTTAACTATCAGACATAAAGTATAGACCGTATTAATTCTGTTGCCCAAAAAATAGTGTTAATGATGACCTGTCTTGAACGGAAGAAATTTGACTTGTGTGACTGAGTTTTTGTTACGTTTGATGATCTCCACCGGATAGCCGTGCAATTTTAAGCTGGTTCCCGGTTCCGGGATGGTTTCCATGAACTCGATAATCAATCCGTTGATTGTTTTAGGGCCTTCGGTAGGGAGCTCCCAATTGGCGATGCGGTTTAATTCCCGTACGGTCAAGCTGGCATCGACCAGGTAACTGCCGTCGGATTGCTTGAAGACACCCAAGTCCTCGTTGACCAATTCGCCCACGATTTCTTGCAATAAATCTTCTAGTGTAACTAGCCCTAAAACATCGCCGTACTCATCTACAACCAGTCCGATACGGATCCTTTCGTTCTTGAAATATTGCATTTGCGTGTGTAAAGGCGTGTTTTCAGGAATGAAATAAGGCTTGATAAGGTTTTTGGTAATATGTTGCTTGTCGAATTCAGGCTGCTGTGTGAACGACAGCGCCGTTCGTAAATGCAAAAAGCCGAGTACTCTATTGATGCTTTTTTTATAGACGGGTAAACGAGTATGTTTGCTATTTTGAAGGACCTCGATAATCGTTTCTATAGGGTCTTCTAAGTCGATGCCGATGATTTCATTGCGCGGCGTCATAACATCTTCGATCGTAGCGGACTCCAAGTTCAAAATACTCAGCATCATGTTGTGATAACGGGTGGGCATTAAGCTATCGGCCTCCGACACGATGCTTCTAAGTTCTTCTTTATTAATGGTTTCTTGTCTGTTTATTGAGACATGAATGCCGAATATTCTAAGTAATAGGTTGCAGATGAGATTGACGACCCAAACGATCGGATAAAATATTTTTAATAACGGTACATAAATCCATGCGGATAGAAAAGCCAACGATTCAGGTCTGATCGCGGCTAAAGTCTTTGGCGTCACTTCGGAAAAGATTAAAATGGCCAAGGTCAGCGCGCCGGCGCCGATGGCAATGGCCGATTCACCGCCCAAGCGAATGGAAATGACGGTAACAATAGAAGAAGCTAGGACGTTAACGAAATTGTTACCCAATAATATTAGTCCGATCAGGCGATCGGGACGCTTGAGAAGTTTGTGAGCTTTAGTTGCCCCGCGATGGCGTTTTTTTACCAAATGTTTCAGCCGATAACGGTTGAGAGTCATTAGGGCTGTTTCCGATCCGGAAAAAAACGCAGAGAGTAAAAGAAGAATTGCCAGTGTGCCGAAAAGTATACTAAGGGGAATATCGTTCAAGGGGGTACTCTAATTTTAAAAAACTGCTTTAGTTTCTCTAATAAGGAAATTTTGTCAAGTCTGAAACCGATGTTTTTGTTTTTTGCGCCCATGGGTTTGAAATCTTGACGATACAGCTTAGTTCGAACTGAAAAATCGTGTAATTTAGTAATGGTGGGCTTATGTTTGTCGAGGTGTTCATTGGGTGGGCTTAAACGCATAATTGCTAACTATACCATCGAAGATCAAAATTCGGCACCGGGGTGCTCGATCCCTCCTTAGACACTGCCGAAATATGAAGTGCGAAAGGTATAAACAAAAAATGTATAGGATTTTTTTACAATGGCTTGGTTTTAGATGGTGCAATTCATATCGTTTGCCATGAATTGTTAAGGATTTTTTATCAAAATAGGCTAATCTTCTTACCGCATGAAGATGATTTTTTTGGCATCATGCGAAAAAACCTTCATTCTACGTATTTTCTAGTCCAAATTTTAGAGCGCGGGATACTCGCGCAAAGATAGACGGATATTTCAGGTAAAAAAAGAATTATGGCTTGGCCGTGTATTTTATTGATCGATGACAATCAAACCAGAGCGCTTCAATTCAAAGCGGTATTTGAATTTATGGAGCATCGGGTGGAAATGGCTCTTCCAGTCGCTATTACCGAGGGTATCGAACGTTGCGGCGAAGATTTAATTGCCGTTTTTATTGGCGATTCGATCGATAAGCAAGCTTCGGTTATAAAATCCGTTTTGGAGAAGACCGAGCGAGCGCCGGTGGTTTTGTTGAAAAATAAGAATGTTGCCGGGGCGCTGCCTACGGCAGTCGAAGATATGCTGTTTCAACATTTGGAATGGCCGATCACTCATGCCGCATTGAAGAAATTATTAGATGAAATATTAGCTTCGATCTATAACGGACAAATACCCCGCCATGCCCTTGATCGACGGGTTTACGACCGGCGTTTATCGTCGAAGCAACGTCTCAAAGGCAATAGCAAGGCGATTGTCAATGTGTGTAAACTCATTGATCAAGTTGCCGAGTCCGATGCGACAGTATTAATTCTGGGCGAATCGGGTACCGGTAAAGAAGTTGTCGCTAGGACTGTACATGACTGGTCGCTACGCAGCAAACAGCCATTCGTGCCGATTAATTGCGGTGCAATTCCGGGCGAATTGTTGGAGAGCGAGCTATTCGGGCATGAAAAAGGCGCTTTTACAGGTGCGTTGTCGACCCGGCAAGGCCGTTTTGAATTGGCCGAAGGCGGTACGTTATTTCTCGACGAGATCGGGGATATGCCGATGGCAATGCAAGTCAAGCTATTGCGAGTACTGCAAGAGCGGACATTCGAACGGGTCGGTAGCAATAAAACAATGCATTGTAACGTTCGTATCATTGCCGCGACGCATCGAAAATTGGATGACGAAATTAAAGAAAATCGATTTCGGGAGGATTTGTTTTACCGGTTGAACGTTTTTCCGATCGAAATGCCGGCATTGAGAGATAGGGCCGAGGATATACCTTTATTGGCAAAGGATTTGATAGCGAGAATGGCATCCGAAAATCGCGGTTCCGTGCGTTTGACCGATACGGCGATAGCGCTATTAATGCAACATCAATGGCCGGGTAATGTGAGGGAGCTGGCTAATTTGATCGAAAGACTCGCGATAATTAAGCCGAACGGTTTAATTGACGCAGAGGATTTGCCGGAAAAGTTTCAGCATTATGTGGTACCGGAGAACATAAAAATCGTTACGGAAGAGACATTCGAGCCGGAAGCGGTTCGCAAGAGTAACGACCCGGTGGGAGAAACCTCGGGAGTCCTTCAATTACCGAAGCAAGGTATCGATTTGAAGGAATATTTAAGCGACATGGAAAGCGATTTAATCCGTCAGGCTCTGGAAGAATGCAACGGCGTGGTTGCGCATGCCGCCAAGCGCTTGAAAATGCAGAGAACGACGCTAGTCGAAAAGCTTCGTAAATACGACCTGCAACGATAAAGTCGACAGCTTTTTGACGAAGGGAATGAGAGTCTGATGATAAGTCATTGAATATAAATATGAAATAAAGTGGTCCGTATTTTGCATTGAACTGATTGAGCCATCCGGAGCAATCAGTTTATGTCTTCATCAACGATTTCACAATCCCACAACAAAACCGAACAACTCGCCGATGCCTTTCGACTTTTTAACGAGTTGTCTCAAGATTTGACGGTTTCCTATCAAAATTTGGAACGGCAAGTCGCAAAGCTGAGTGACGAGTTAGCTGCAGCACGTAGCGAGAGACTTAAAACGCTATTGGAAAACGAGAAAATCGCGGCCCGTTTACGGCAAATACTCGCCGCTTTACCGGCCGGTATTTTGATTATCGATCCTTCCGGCAAAGTCGCCGATTATAATCCCACAGCGCTCGACTATTTAGATGAGCCATTATTGCAAAGGCCGTGGTCTGAAGTCGCCGGGCGCAGTCTTAAAGCGGTTTCCGAGAATCCCCACGAGCGACAATTGCCGAACGGTAAGCGTGTCGGCTTGAGTTATAACGCATTGACTGAAGGCGCGGGACAACTGGTCTTGTTATCCGACGTAAGCGAAATGCGGGCCCTGCAAGATTTGGTCGATCGGCAAAATAATTTATCGGCCATGGGGGAAATGATCGCGAGCTTGGCCCATCAAGTCAGAACGCCGTTATCAACCGCTATTTTGTATGCTTCGCAAATGTCAAGGCCCGGTTTAAGTGAGAACAAACGGCAACAATTTTCAAGCAAGATTCTCGAGCGCCTGCATTATTTAGAAAGACAGGTAAACGATATGCTGATTTTCGCGAAGGAAGGGCGTTTGTCGATGGCGACTTTCGCGCTGCATGACTTGCTCGGCAATGTCGAAGACTCAATGGCGGACCGCTTGGCGGCCTGCAACTCTGTTGAATTTAGCATCAACAATGAGGCGGGTTTCGAGATATTGACAGGTAACGAGCCGGCGTTACGTGGTGCGATTATGAATTTATTGAACAATGCCCTTGATGCCTGTGCCGGACAAGGTGTTGTTACGTTGACGGTGGTTCGGTCTTCGCGACAAAAACTTATCTTTACCGTTCGCGATACCGGGCCGGGTATTGAAAAAGCTCTTTATAAAAGGGTCTTTGAACCCTTTTATACCACAAAAAGCAGCGGCACAGGTTTAGGGCTTGCCGTTGTCGACAGCGTCGTTAGAGCGCATCACGGCAAGGTGAGTTGCGACTCGGTGCCGGGTATGGGGACTGTGTTTGAATTGGAATTGCCGATTGCCTGGGAGACGAAACCGGCGTTACCCGGTGGGTTTTCAGGAAGGCAAGCTAAGTTCGAGGAGTTATATGATGAAGCAATATGATGTATTGATTGTCGAAGATGATCCCGATCTATGCGAGGCGCTTTCGGATACGCTAGAACTTGAAGGATACCGGGTGTTAGCGGCGCATAATGGAACGGAAGCATTGGCAAAACTCGGGCGTAACAGAGTAAAGTTGGTTGTTAGCGACGTGCAAATGCCGGTGATGGACGGCTTCGAGCTGTTGCGCAACATACACGCTCTGCATCCGGGGCTTCCGGTATTGTTGATGACGGCTTATGGAACGGTGCCTAAAGCGGTAAGGGCGATGCAGGAAGGTGCAGTCGACTATTTGGTTAAGCCTTTCGAGGCTTCGGCTTTAATCGATAAAGTTGCCGCATTTGCTGTTGCCGATGCGCCGGCTGCGGATTTTACGATAGGGCAGGATCCGGCGATGCAAAAACTTTATCGTTTGATAGAGCGCGTTGCGCAAACCCATGTCACGGTGCTGTTGCAGGGAGAAAGCGGTACCGGTAAGGAAGTTGTTGCACGCGCCATACACGAGCAATCGCCGTATCGCGGCGGGTCCTTTGCCGCGGTCAATTGTGCCGCAATTCCGGACAATATGTTGGAAGCGATGTTGTTCGGCTACGAAAAAGGCGCTTTTACCGGCGCGGTGCAATCGATGCCGGGGAAATTCGAGCTGGCTCAGGATGGCACATTGCTGCTGGATGAAATAGCCGAGATGGATTTGGGTTTACAAGCTAAATTACTGCGCGTCTTACAGGAAAAAGAAGTGGAACGCATCGGTAGTCATAGAAAGATTGAATTGAACGTCAGAATTTTGGCGGCAACCAATCGAAAATTGAAGCAATCTGTCGAGCAGGGCTTATTTAGGGAAGATTTATATTATCGTTTGAGTGTATTTCCACTGAGGATACCGGCATTACGAGAGCGCCCCGGCGATATTGTGCCGTTGGCTATCGAGTTGTTGCGGCGTCATGGTTTCGACGCGGCATGTGAGGCCGTTTTCGATCGTGAAGCAATAGATAAAATGCAAGCTTATTCATGGCCGGGTAATGTAAGAGAACTGGAAAATGTGATGCAGCGAGCGTTGATTTTAAAAAGCAGTAAGCGAATCGTAGTAGAAGATTTAATCTTCGAGGAGAATGTAGATCTGCATGCCATGTCTGAAACCGTCATTGAAAACGCTTGTGTCGATAGCTCCGAAGACACGTCTTCTTTAGGCGATCAAGTGCGTTCGGCTGAGGAAAAAATGATCCTGCAGACGTTACTGACCGAAAACGGTAGCCGTAAAACCACGGCCGAAAAATTGGGTATTAGTCCTAGAACACTACGCTATAAAATTGCCAGAATGAAAGAATCCGGCATTGCTATTCCTTGTTCGGCCTGATGGCTCGAATAATGCTAGTTCTTTTGGAAGTCGTGTCGAAATAATTGAGAATGGTCATGAGTGAGATGAATGTCAATCAGGTGCTGGCACAAATGCGTCAGATGTCTATCGAGGCTGGGGCGGGTGTAAAGCCGCAAGCGTTGGAAAGTAGCGATCAGGCTAACTTCGCTTCGTTGTTGAAACAATCGATCGACTCGGTGAATACGCAGCAAGCAACAGCGAGTGCGATGTCGACAGCATTCGAAACCGGAGAATCAGATGCCAGCTTGGCTGAAATGATGGTAGCCATGCAAAAAGCCAGCGTGTCTTTTCAGGCCATGGTTCAGGTTAGAAATAAACTGGTCGATGCCTATAAAGATGTCATGAATATGCCGATATAGACAGGCAGTGAATTAAGATGAGCGAGCAAGGTGCAAATGAATTAGTCGGAACGTCCACTCCTCATGCAAGGGAAGTGGACACCGGTAATCCGTTGTTGAAAGGTTTGACTGGGCTGACAATGGCTCGTCAGATAGGTTTGATGCTCGGATTTGCTTTCAGCGTTGCCGTGGCCGTGGCGATCGTGCTGTGGTCGCAAGAACCCTCCTACAATTTATTGTTTGCCGGCATTGCCGAAAAAGATGCGGCGGAAATTATCGAGGCCTTAGATAAAGAGGGCGTTAAGTACAAAGTCGAGTCCGGTTCGGGAGCAATCATGGTCCCGGGGGCCGATGTTCGCGAATTAAAACTGAGACTGGCTGCCCAAGGCTTACCGCGCAGTACCAGCTTAGGTTACGAGCTACTCGATCAAGAGCAAGGCTTCGGTACCAGCAAGAATATTGAACAAATGCGTTTTCAGCGAGCATTGGAAGGTGAAATTGCGCGAACGATCATGACTATTCAAAGTGTTAAGGCGGCAAGGGTGATATTGGCGATGCCAAAACAGTCGGTATTCGTTAGGCAGCAGAAAAAACCCAGCGCCTCAGTCATGGTCAACCTATATCCCGGCAGAACCTTGGATAAAGGGCAAATCGAATCGATTATTCATCTAGTCGCTTCCAGCGTTCCCTTAATGGAAGCAGGGCAAGTGACGGTCGTCGATCAAACCGGGCGTTTACTCAATGCTAAAGGAACCGATTCCGATATCTCACTGACTTCAAAGCAGTTCGAATACAAGAAAAATATCGAAGAACATTTAATGGCGCGCATCGAAAATATTTTGACGCCATTGGTCGGCGCCAACGGTTTACGTACGCAAATATCGGCCGATGTCGACTTTTCCGTGACCGAAAGAACCCAAGAAATGTTTAACCCCGACCTGCCGGCGCTACGAAGTGAGCAGACTCAAGAGGATCTTAGTTCCATGGGAGCCATTCAGGGTGTGCCGGGGGCGTTGACTAACCAGCCGCCACCCGCCGGTATAGCGCCTGAAGTGGCAGCCGGTGAAGGTGCCGAAACGCCGGCGGAATCGTCAGGGTCTTCTAGCAAGAGTGCCACACGGAATTATGAACTCGATAAAACTATTACTCACACCCGTCTTGCCAGCGGTGTGCTCAAACGGTTGTCGGTGGCTGTGGTTGTCGATAACCGTTCTGTCGTTCGCGAAGATGGGAGTATCGCTAGCGAACCTTATCCTCAAGAAGATATCGTTCGCCTGAGCAACTTGGTCAGACAAGCGGTCGGTTTTGATAGTAGCCGCGGCGATCAAGTGACCGTATCCAATGTCGCATTCAAAGTGTCGGATGAATTCGAAGCATTGCCCGATGCGCCTCTTTGGGAGCAAGCTTGGATTATTGACGCCTTGAAACAGTTGGCGGCTGCGGTGGTTATTTTATTTTTGATTTTTGGCGTTCTAAAGCCGACCATGCAAGGGTTGATAGGCCGTACTGAAGAAGAACGGAAAGCCGCGGCATTAGCGCTGGCAAAAGCGGAAGCCGAAGCTATGGGCGGCGCTGTTGCATTCGACGAAAAAGGGGTGCCGTATGCGGTGCCTGCCGATGAAGCGGCAAGGCAGCAACTTGGCATGTCATCGGAGACCGAAGATCTGTTGTTATTGGAAGCACCTCAGAGTTACGAGAAACGATTGGAATATGTACAAAAATTGGTTGACGAAGACCCTCAATTAGTCGCGCAAATCCTTAAGAATTGGGCCAAGCAAGATGTCTGATAAGGAACTCGATTTAACTCAACCGCAACGGGCCGCGCTACTACTTTTAGCAGTGGGACAGGATCGTGCATCGGCGGTGCTGAAGCACATGGGGCCTAAAGAGGTGCAACTGATCGGGTCAACGATGGCGGGGCTTGGCGCTATTTCACCGGAAATGGTGGATGGCGTGCTTGAAGAATTCATTACGCGAATCAAGGATGAAACCGGCTTGGGAATTAATTCGGACGAATTTATTCGCAATATGCTGACTGGAGCCTTAGGCGCCGATAAGGCAGGGAGCATCATCGATAGGATTTTGCTCGGCGCCAACAGCAAAGGGATTGAGCAGTTGAAATGGTTGGATACGCGCTCGATAGCCGACCTCATCCGTTTGGAGCATCCGCAGATTGTTGCGATCATTTTATCGCTGTTGGATAGTGACCAGGCCGCCGATGTTTTAGCTTTATTACCGGAAAACATGCGTTCGGATATTCTGATGCGTATTGCGACGATGGAAGGTATACAGCCTGCGGCATTAAAGGAATTGGATGAAATCATGGAAAAACAATTGACGGGCAGCGATGGCATGAAATCGTCATCGGTCGGCGGCGTCGATACCGTGGCCAATATTCTGAACTTCATGGAAGGTTCGGTTAGTGAGCAGATCATGGAAGATATCAATGATAATAATGCCGTGTTGGGGCAGGAAATCATGGATAAGATGTTTGTCTTCGAGGATCTCTCGACAGTTGACGATAGAGGGATTCAGACGCTATTGCGAGAAATATCGACCGATCGGTTGCTACTGGCATTGCGTGGTGTCGATGACAGTTTGAAAGCCAAAATATTCGGCAATATGTCGCGTCGAGCTGCCGAAATGCTGAAAGACGATTTAGAGGCGGCGCCGCCGGCGAGACTCAGCGAGGTCGAATCGGCGCAGAAAGAAATACTCGGAATCGCGAAGAAGCTGGCCGATGCCGGAGAAATTATGTTAGGTAGCGGTAGCGGCGATGAGCTCGTCTAAACTGCCGGGTTTCACCGATGACGAACTGGATGCGTTGCGCCTTTGGGACATGCCCGATGTGTCGGGACGCGAACGCGCGAAATCTAGCGAAGGGAGTAAATCGCGCAGTCCACTGCTGACCGTTCAAGATATTGAAGCGATGCAACAGCAAGCCTATGAGGAAGCCTTCGCTAAAGGCAAAGAAGAGGGTTTTACGCAGGGTTACGAAGAAGGGCGGTCGAAAGGTTACGAGGAAGGTTTGAAAAAAGGGTATGACGAAAACGTGGATCGACTGCGCGAACAAGGTTTGCAATTAGCCGAAATATTGGAGACGCTCAGCGAACCTTTAAATGCACTGGATGAAGAAGTTGAAAAAGAGCTGGTGGATTTATCGATAGCGATAGCTAAACAGCTGGTTCGCCGAGAAATTAAATCGGATCCGGGGCAAATTGTGGCCACGGTTAGAGAAGCCGTCAATGTATTACCTATCGCAACGCGGGAAATAACACTAACTTTACATCCTGAAGATGCGGAATTGGTACGATCGGTGTTTTTGTTGAACGAACGTCCGGCGCCTTGGGATATCAAAGAGGATCCTCTGCTCAGTCGCGGCGGTTGCCATGTGGATGCGGAGCAGTCTCATGTGGATGCCTCGGTCGAAAGACGTCTGGCGGCCGTTATTGCTCAAGTGCTTGGTGATGAGCGGATTAGGGACGAAACATCATGAGGTCTACGCTAGATCGAAACGAGATTTGGCTTGGTAAGTTAAAACCTTACGCCAAGCGGTTGGTTCAGCCTCCGGAACTGATCGTCGAAGGCAAGTTATCCAGAATGGTTGGGTTGACACTCGAAGCTGTCGGTTGTAGGGCGCCCATCGGTTCTCGTTGTCAAGTGCAAACCAAAACGGGCAGGGTTATTGAAGCCGAAGTCGTCGGTTTTTCCGGCGATCGCTTATTTCTAATGCCGACAGGTGATCCTTATGGTTTGGAGCCGGACTGCCGCGTCATTCCGATGAACAAGGAATATTTGGCTAGAGTCGGTTTTAGCTTGCTGGGTCGAGTATTGGATGGGGCGGGTAATGCTCTGGATGGTAAGGGACCTTTGAAGACCGATGCGCAAGTGTCGTTAACCGGTGTTCCGGTCAATCCGCTTAGCCGAAAGCCGATTCGCGAAGTGCTCGATGTCGGTGTCAGAGCGATCAATGCTTTGTTGTGTGTAGGGCGAGGGCAAAGGATGGGCTTATTTGCCGGAACCGGCGTCGGCAAGAGCGTTTTGTTGGGGATGATGACTAAATTTACCAATGCCGACGTCGTCGTGGTAGGGCTTATTGGTGAACGGGGGCGTGAGGTTAACGAATTCGTACAAAAAATTCTGGGTGCCGAAGGGCTTAGTCGCTCTGTCGTTGTCGCGACGCCGGCAGACTATCCGCCATTGATGCGGGCGAATGGAGCGTTGCTGGCGACCAGTATTGCCGAGTATTTCCGCGATCAGGGTTTGGATGTTTTACTGCTGATGGATTCGTTGACTCGTTATGCTCAAGCCCATCGAGAAATCGCGCTCGCAATCGATGAACCGCCTGCTACTAAAGGTTACCCGCCTTCGGTATTTGCTAAGTTGCCTCGGTTAGTTGAGCGGGCAGGAAACGGCGATGAAGGAGGCGGTTCGATTACGGCTTTTTATACTGTATTGACCGAAGGGGACGATCCCAACGATCCTGTAGCCGACTCGGCTCGCGGCGTATTGGATGGGCACATCGTGCTAACTCGAGAGCTGGCGGAGTCCGGGCATTTTCCCGCGATCGATATCGAGGCATCGGTCAGTAGGGTTTTGCCGGATATCGTCGATGACGATCATTTACGAATGGTGCGCAAATTGAGAGGATTGTATTCGCTGTATCAGCAAAACAGAGACCTCATCAGCGTCGGCGCATACAAGCCCGGTTCAAATCCGAATATCGATTTGGCGATTGAGAAAATATCGGCAATTAGGAATTTTTTGCAACAAGACATGAATGAACCGGTGGACCTGAGTCGAAGTATCTTGGAATTGTCCGATTTGCTTGGGAATGAGGGTGAAAGGTGAAAGGGGAAAGGGGAAATTAGAGCTTGACAAGTGATTAAATGCCACACTATTCACCGCTAACCGCTAACCACTCCCTTTGTCAGGATAGTTGTTCAAGTTATTTGATGCGCGATTCTTAGCTACGGTAGTTATCAATAAAATGAAAAAATCCGAACGCCTGAAAACGATTGTCGAGTTGAATGTTGCCCAGGAAAAAAAAGCCTTGGAAACATTCGGGCAAGTGCAAAAAAAACAAGTTCAATTGCAAATGCAGCTCGATCATTTGATTAATTATCGTCAGGAATACCAGGAAAAATTCGACGCTTTCTGTAAAACCGGCGCTAGGGTCGGACAATTGCTGGAGTTTAGGTCTTTTTTGGATAAACTCGATCAAGCGATTAACGGACAAGAGCAAGCGCTGCATTCATTGGAAACGGAACTAAGTCGGGTGCGCGGAAATTGGATAGGACTGCATAATCGAACTAAGAGTCTTTCGAAATTATTTGACGCGGCGCAAGCCGATGAAGTTAAACAATTAGATAGGCGCGAACAAATCGAACAGGATGATAGAGTGGCTTCAGGGCGGCGCGGCGGCACGAAAAATGCTGGATAAATCCGTAACAGTTAAGAGGAAGAGTATATGAACGCTTTAAATTTATTGACGATGTTATCCGGTTCGATCGGCAAAGAAAATTTAAGCCGGCTTTTTCAAGGAGAAGATAAGGCATCCGGTGACTTTGCCGAAACCTTGATGACTCAGATCGGTTTGCTTTCGCAACCCGAATCGCAGGAAAATTTAACGTTGCCAATGATTGATTTAGCGGAATTAACCGAAGAATTAGCGCAGTTGACAAGTTTTGATTCCGAACGAATGAGTTCTTCGACCATGCAAGAAATTGCCGGTTTGTTGGGCAATAAATTGCCGTCCTCGGAGCATTTTGATCAAGAAATCGATCTAGAGAAAACGATGCAGAAGTTAAGCGAGGTACTCGCTCATATTGAGGCCGCGACCGAGTCGTTGACTAATTCGACTGGTATGCCCGGCAATGTCGAACGCGCCGTAACGGATGAAGCGAAGTTGCTCGATCATTCTGCTGAGGAAACCCCAGCTGCCATTCCGTTAACGACAATGCCTCTGAATATTATCGAAAACCCGGATAAGACGATACTGGCGGTCGATGCGAATACTAAGCTACCGCTTGAGGATCAGAACGATACCGGGATTACCGATAGTGAAGGAAATATTCCTAAATTAATCAAAAATATATTACAAAACGGAGAGGAGCTGAGCAATGGCAAGTCGCTGATCGAAGAACAGCGTCTTGCTGGGGAAAGCAAAGTATCGACTGACGGAAAGGCTGTTGACCTGCATGCCAAGACCGATTCCAAAACCGCAAGTATTGAAAAAAAATTAGCGCCTTCTACGGCTGTTGAGAAACCGGTTCCGAAAATAGCGTTGGATATGGCTCAATTACACCGGCAAATTGCCGGTCAAACAAAAATCGAAGCACCGGCAATGAGCAAGCCGATGGCGCATCCCGAATGGGGCCAGGAGCTAGGCGAACGGATTGTTTGGATGAATAATCGGGCCATGCCGTTTGCCGAACTTAAACTAAATCCTCAGCATCTCGGGCCTATTTCAATTCGTATCGATATGAATCAAGATCAAACTACAATCGCATTTTCCGCTCAACAAGCTGCGGTAAAAGAAGCCATAGAAGCCGCGATCCCGAAGTTACGTGAAATGATGGGGGTTCAACAGTTGAATGTAGCTGAGATTAGCGTGACTCAAGCTTCGCTTAACGAACAAACTAAGTTACCGGGATTTGGTCAAACCGCTCAACATCAAAACGAAGGTGGACAAAAAAATAGCCGTGGAACCAGGCCTTTTGAAAACTCGGGCAGTGCGGCTAATGCTAGCGAAGATGTTGATAATGCAAATGCGGTAACCAGTTCAGGAATATTGAGTATTTTTGCATGATGGGAGTGTAATTTGTTAATCCTAAAGAGCACGGTTGGCGTGTCTTTTAGTACGCCATGCTTCGACTTGGCTCGGCGCGAACGGTTATCTGTTTTTTCCTAGAAATGATTCTGCCGTATCATGCTCCAGTCTTAATTGTAAAAGCTGTGGGAAATGGTCGTTGTTTTTAATTTATAATTCAACGCCTTATGTCAGTAGGCATTGCATTTGATAAGGCTGGATTAAGGGAATGAATAAATTTTCGATTTTTGCTCTCGATTGCTCGGAAATTATTTAAGAAATCGGGTAATGTTCTTTTCAGAGATAAAAAATTTATTCAATTTCAAGAGGATATTTATATGGATTCTCAGCTTCTAACTCAACAGCGCGCACAATTTATTGACCGAGTGCATCAGGAATTTTTAGTTATGACAGGCTACGGTGCACATGTTCATGTCAATACACATGGCATTTTGATGTTATTCAATCAATTTTTAAACCAACAAAGACCGGAGAGAGAATTTATCAGAGCAGCGATTAGTTCTCTGAAGCGGAAATAATTTTCCAGTCTTATTCTTCGCGCTGTCAGGGCTACTTTTCGATGCTTACAAGGAAACCGTTGGTAGACTAGCACTCAGTCAATCTTGTCTTGACGGGTAAAGGTAAATCCGTTCGTCCTGAGCCTGTTGAAGGATGAATGGATTTACGCTGAGTTAAATAATTTTTATCCGAAATTGTAAAAATGACTGAGTATTAGTCATGAATTGGCAGTCGACGCTTACAGCGTAATCGGCACGGTTTCTGTGATTAGATAGACTCAAGCTTTAACCGCTACGCCAAATAGAAAAGAGTAACCAAATTCCGCCCAATAATGCGCCGACGAAAGCGGTCAAACCGATCAACGATGAGGCACCGCCTTCAACGGTCGAGACAATAGAGCTGCCGATAATCATTGCCGCAGTAACTAAGCTGACGGAAATTCGATTGACCACACGGTCGAGCTCCTTGCCCAGCCATTCCGGTCGCGTGATGTCCAATCGAACGCTCAACGCACCTCGTCGCAAATCCTCCATAATTCGGTGCATATCTTCCGGTAACTCGCTTAGCATTTCAACGAGTCCGGCCGCCGATTTAAAACCGCGACGCGCCATGGCTTCGGGATTGTACCGGAGTAGAAACGCCCTTTTGAGTAGCGGTGTTGCCGTCACGACCAAATTAAATGACGGATCGAGTTGTCGTCCCAAACTTTCCAATGTAATGAATGTTTTGATTAATAATGTCAGATCGGCCGGCAAGTTTAGCTGATGGTCGCGTAGTAAATTCGTTAAATTAAATAGCAACTCTCCTATGTGCAGGTCTTTCAATGGGATATCGTGGTATTGGTCGATAAAATTGTCGATTTCCAGCGTTAATGCGTCTTTATTTGCCATCGACTTATCGGCCCATTTCAAAAGAATTTTGACGACGATATCCGGATCGCGCTCCACTAAACCGTGCAACAGATTGACGACTTGATTCCTCCGTTCGTCGGTGAGTCTGCCGACCATGCCGAAATCGATAAACGCGATGCGATTGCCGGAAAGAAAGAAGCAATTCCCGGGGTGAGGGTCGGCATGAAAAAAACCGTCTTCTAGAATCATTTTAAGCACCGCATCGGCACCGGTTTTAGCCAATTTTTTCCGGTCTAAATTTGAGTAATCGATGCGATCGATATCATGACCCGAAATGCCGTCGATGTATTCCTGAACATTCACGCGCTCAGAAGTCCATTGCCAATATACTTTGGGAATGATGATAGTGCGGTTTTTTTTAAAGTTGGCGCGCATGCGTTCGCTATTGCGCCCTTCGATGGCCAAATCCAGCTCTCGGCGCATCGATAATGTGAATTGACGTACGATTTCCTGTGGATTATAACGACGCAGATCCTTGATTTCCCGAGCTGCAACCTCGGTCATTTGGTTGAGTAGGCGCAAATCCGCTTCGACGGTAGGTCGTATGCCGGGACGGCGGATTTTGACAATAACCTGAGTGCCATCCTCCAGCGAAGCTTTATGAACTTGGCCAATCGAAGCGGCTGCTATCGGCGTTTTGTCGAAAGTTGCAAAGACTTCGTGCGGCGGGGCGCCCAGGTCTTCCTCTAGCTGTGCCAAGATTTTATCGATCGGTGCCGGACGGGCTTGGTCCTGCAGTTTTTCGAACTCGGCAATCCAGGTAGGGCTGAACAAGTCGGGGCGAGTTGCGAAAATCTGGCCCAGTTTCACGAAAGTAGGGCCCATTTCTTCCAGAACTCGACGAATGCGTTCCGGTGGTTCCATACTGGTCAATTCGTCGATTTCATGCCAGTGCAAAACATGGCCGGCGCGCTCAACAAGACCAACAATGCCGAGTCGGCGGACAATATCGCCGAAACCATAGCGGATCAAAATCGAAGTGATTTCATGAACGCGTCCGAAATCTCTAGCGACGGAAAAGGTTTCCAATATCATTATGTTGGTATGCTGACGGTTAGGTGGCGGAAATGAATGTCAATATGGGAGAGGGATATCTCGGTAAGTCAATGGTTCATAATTTATATAGTTAGCAGTTAGCAGTTAGCAGATCGTTAACTTTGGGTTGAAATTCATGTCTGCGTCAAGTTCATATATACCCGTAGTAGATCAAAATTCGGTGCCGGGATGTCCGCCAAAGGACGCCGTGAACCCAGCACCTAAATTCCATAGGTCATTGGCAATAATTTAATATGATGGCTAATTTAGGTGCTGGGTGAATACGTCCATGTAGGCTCTATGCCGACCCCTCCTCCGGCACTGCCGAAATTTGAAGTGCGAAAGGTATACAAAGAACATGAATAATCGGGAGATTCATATTTGTTATAAAAGTTTCATAAGCCATCGGTCGTAACTTTATCGGCCATATGAATAGCCAGCCAAATCGTGTCGCTGTTTCGATCGGTCCATTCTACCCGATGTAAGGTATGCGCCGGGATTAATAAATAATCTCCGGGATTTAAAACAATATCTTCGGGGCGGTTTTTATAACGTAGTTTCGCTTGCCCTTGAAGGAGCAGTACCCACTCGTCCCAGTCTTGATCGTACCAATGGCCGGCTTTTGTCGAGTGATTCCTAGAGACAATCCGCTCAATGCAGACATGATCGGTTTTTAACACGGTTTCGAAGAGTTCTTCGGGTAATCGACTTGGAATGTTTGCGAAAATATTGGAATAGCTTACGGACATCGTTAATATGATTCCAGTCAAAAAGCGATAAATATAGCAAAGGTGAAAGGTGAAAGGTGAAAGGTGAAAGGTTAAAGGTTAAAGGTTAAAGGTTAAAGGTTAAAGGTTGCTGTTTGCTGTTTCCCAAGCTCCTGCTTGGGAAACACTTGCGCGAAGCTCTAGCTTCGCGGTGCAAAAGTTAATGTGGGGGCGGGGTAAGCAACCTCGATTTAAACGGTCAAGTCTATACTTTTTTACCGAATGCCTCGAGGCCTCTCAATACGGTAATGCCAAAATTTGGAGTGCGAAAGGTGTATATTTTAGCCGTCGATAAATTTTAGGTGGAAGACTGAGCGCTAATTATTGTCGCTGATTTGAAGTTATACCTTTCGTACTTCAAATTTCGGCAGCGCCTGAGGAGGCGCCTGGGTGTCCGATAAAGGCTTTGCCAGCATGGAGCTGGCATAGAGCCTACATGGACGTATTCACCCAGCACCTAAATTAGCCATCATATTAAATTATTGCCAATGACCTATGGAATTTAGGTGCTGGGTTCACGGCGTCCTTTAGCGGACATCCAGGCGCCGAATTTTGATCTACGATGGGTATACAACGATCATCAACCAACACAGAGAGGTAGTATCATGAATTTAAAAGATATTGATTGGCAAGCGGGATTTGATAAGGGTGTTGTCGGAATGCGATGGGCTTTAAGGGGCCTGGATAAGCTTAAGTGTCTCGACTTTATCGCGCCTTTGTTGTTACGTCTTTATCTCGTTCCGGTACTCTGGATGGCCGGGTCGAAAAAATTCGCCAATTTTTCCGATACGGCGGCATGGTTTGGTGATGAGCAGTGGGGATTGGGCTTGCCATTACCTTATTTGCTGGTATTCCTAGTAGCATTGATCGAAGTATTGGGATCGGTTTTTTTGTTGATCGGATTCGGAGTCAGATTGATTTCATTACCGTTGATGATCGTAATGGCGGTGGCGGGAGTTCTGGTGCATCTCAAGAACGGCTGGCTCGCGATTGCGACCGGTTCCGGATTATTGGCAACCGACCGTACGATCGGTGCGGTAGAGCGACTGGAACAGGCCAAATCGATCTTACAGCAATACGGCAATTACGACTGGCTGACTGAAAACGGGGCCTTCGTCGTATTGAATAACGGAGTCGAATTTGCCGCAACTTACTTTATTATGTTGTTGGTATTGTTTTTTATCGGCGCCGGACGGTATGTCAGCATCGATTATTGGCTGGCGGCAAAATACTCAGAGGAATAGCTATATGTTGATTAAATCCAAAGCGGTCGTCTCGGAAAACGATGTGACCGACCGGACAGTTTTCGAAGCCCGCAGAAGCATTATTAAAGCCGCACTGACGTTACCTTTGGCGGGAGCGCTACCGAGTATTTCGGAAGCCAAAAACAAAATATATACCGAGGTTCCGGTCGGCCCCTATTCGGCGGATCTTGAGCCGAATAAATTTGAAGATGTCGCCAACTATACTAATTACTATGAATTTTCGACCAATAAGACCGACTCGACAGTCCTGGCGCGGCGCTTGGTAACAAGGCCTTGGTCGGTCGCCGTCGAAGGCGAAGTCGAAGCGCCCGGCGTCTACGACTTGGAGGATATTCTCAAGGCCAATCCCTTGGAACAGCGAATTTACCGATTCAGATGTGTCGAGGCTTGGTCCATGGTTGTGCCGTGGATCGGCTTTCCTTTGGGGAAAATGCTGAAACAGTTCAAACCGACCTCGAAAGCTAAATATGTCGAATTTACGACATTATATAAACCCTCGATCATGGTCGGTCAGAAAAGTAGTGTATTGGAATGGCCTTATGTCGAGGGGTTGCGTATCGACGAAGCAATGCATCCCCTAGCCTTCATCGCAACCGGAATGTACGACGACGTTTTGCCGAATCAAAACGGCGCTCCGTTACGTCTGGTCGTCCCGTGGAAATACGGATTTAAGAGCATCAAGGCAATCGTCAAGATTCGCTTTCAAGAAGACATGCCAAAAACGGCCTGGAATAAAAGCGCACCGCATGAATATGGTTTTTTTGCCAACGTCAATCCAGACGTGTCGCACCCGCGTTGGAGTCAAAGCCGCGAACGCGTTCTCGGCGCAAGTATTTTCACACCAAAACGCAAAACCGAGTTATTCAACGGGTATGGCGAAGCCGTCGCGTCTTTATATGCGGGTATGGATTTGACGAAGAATTTTTAACCCTAAATTCGAGATGAAGGATTGCAAGCGGCATTCCTGCTGCCAGCATCCTCGTTAGGTACTTTTAGTTCCTTGATGTTTTCCGTTAAAAGGGCGGGCGTTGCTCTCAATGGAATCAAGGCATCTCGGCCGGGCGTGTAAACACGTAATCGGTTTTTTCGGCCTTGGCATGACAACCGGCGCATTCCTGCGCGAAATTGGCGTTATCACCGTAAGGTTTCAGTTCCTTGCCGACCCAGCGCGCATAGCCCCAGCCTTGAGTCGATTGGTATTTTTTGCTGTCTTTGATCATGAATTCGAAATGTTGCACATCGCCTGGAACGGTTGCGGCTTCCCACAACGGGTGCTGTCTGTCTTTCCAGACCAGTTTGGCCAGTATCGCGCCTTCCGGCCACGGATTGATATTGCCGCTGCGGGCGGCTTTGACTGCGATGCTATTGCCGAGAATTCCCCGCAGCGAATGGTTATCGGTCCGGTGAGCGACACCGATGAATTGCCAGTTTTGGTAATTTTTCGGCATTTCGATGCCGTTCGGCGTGGTTGCCGGTTGTTTAGTTTCGGCATAAGCGCTGAAAGATATCGACAGGCTGATGGCGATCGTTGAACACAGTCGTAATGGTAATGTGTATTTCATGGATTATTCCTCTTCACGTTGGTTGATATTTGATGATCTTAAAAAGCATTTCACCATGATGATCATGAAGAATAAGAAGCAAGTTCAGTAACTTCTTATTTGTTGGTAGTAAGCGGTAAGCTTATTCTAAATTTGCTGCCTTTGTTTACATGGGATTCTACCTCAATCTTACCGTTGTGGTTTTGGATGATTTTATAGGATAGCGATAAACCCAATCCGGTTCCTTGCCCAACCGGCTTCGTCGTAAAAAACGGGTCGAAAAGTTTAGAGCGGATTTTTTCAGGAATACCTTTGCCGGTGTCTTCGATTTCAATCCAAATGCGGTCTTTTTCGGTCCCGGTTCTTATATAAATAGTACCGAATGTTTCGATGGCGTGAGCCGCGTTGACCAATAAGTTCATGAAGACCTGATTCAACTGTGCGCCAATGCATAGATAAGGTTCTAATCCGGTATATTCCTTGACAATTTTCGCTTTGTATTTGAGTTCGTTTTGAATGATATTCAAAGTCGCGTCGATGCCGGCCTCGATGTCGAATCGTTCCATTTCCTGCTTGTCGATTCGAGAGAAATCTCTAAGATCTTGAACGATCTTACGCGCGCGCGTCGCCCCTTCGATCGATTCGTCGACCAGATCCGGCAAGTCGGTTTTTAGATAATCGATATCGATTTTTTTCTTGAGCCGATGATAAGCAAGAACTTCGCTGTTATCGGCGGGCAGTTCTCGAGCAAGATTTTCGGCGGTCTCCGAAAACTGCAGGATATCGTTCAGGTATTGTTTCAGGCTATTGAGGTTGGAAAAAATATAACCTAACGGATTGTTGATTTCATGAGCGACACCGGCAGCTAGTTGCCCGATCGAGGCCATTTTTTCGGATTGAATCAGATGGGCTTGGGTTTCTTTTAGGCGAGCATTCAGCCGGACTTGTTCGTCTTTTTCCGCTTCCAAGGTTTTGTTGGTATTGAGCAACTGCTGCGTTCGTTCCTCGACTTGTTCCATCAATAGCTGATTGATACGGGCGATTGTGATTTCGGCATTTTTTTGATTGGTAATATCCATGCCGCAGCCCATGAGTCCTGCAAAACTGCCGTTTCTTCTGATTCGCGGGACGCCGGTTTCCAGGATCCAGACAATACTTTCATCTTCTCGACGCAAGCGGTACTGAATTTTGAATTTTTTTAAGTCGGACGCGGCATGGGCATAGGTGTCCGCAACTTTATCACGATCGTCGGGATGAATCCTATCCAACCATTGCGAATGGTTGCCGGAGCCAAAGGGGATATTGAATTTTTTATGCCGGTAACGATTGCAGAAGACCGGAATGTTTTTGGCATTGGAAATCCATATCAATGCCGGTAAATTATCGGCCATTTCCTTGAAGCGGTCTTCGCTTTCCCGTAAGGCCGAATAGAGATTGCTTTGCATGATAATGCCGGCTTGGTCGATCTTGGCCGCATCTGAAATCGGCTTGCCGAGAATGCAATCGGCCATTTTTTTATCGGTGCCGAGTATGTGCCGGTATAGCCAGTCGAAAAGAAAATCGAGTAAGTGATGCAGTAAAAAAGATGCGTTGTCCGGTTTCTGGTTGCGCGCTTCGACGATTGTTTCGACAAATTGTCGATGTTCGTTTTTGTGCGATGTGAACAATGCTTGCTCGAAGTCCGATTGTTGCATCAATTTCTCTTCTTCGTCGAAATGATAGCGTGTGTAATCGATCAAGTCGTCGAGAAGTTCGGTGATTGTATCGGGGGCATGGCCTAAGGCTACGGCTTCGTCGAGGCGGTTGATCAGCTCTAAGAGTCGGCGGTGCTGATTGTCGACGCTGGCTATGCCTAATTTAAGACTATCGTTCCAAGTTAAAATGTTGTCCATATTAGTTGAATCGGTTGACTAGGTGAGATGATGAATCGGGAACGATATTGAGAAAGTGTCCAATTATACCTTTCGCACTTCAAATTTCGGCAGTGTCTTAGGAGGCGCCGGGGTGCTCGGCAAAGGCTTTGCCAGCATGGAGCTGGCATAGAGCCTACATGGACGTATTCACGGCGTCCTTTGACGGGCACCCCGGTGCCGAATTTTGATCTCCGATAGGTATAATATTCTCTCATTAGCGGTATAGCCTAAATTTTCCGGTTCCCACGGTCCTCCGTGGAAACCCATTCCTTGGCTGCCGAGGTAAGGTCGGTATGCATCCCCACTCTAGGATTGTTGCAAAATATGCCGTGCGAGCTATATGTCGCTTTGGCTTTTTTGAAGTATAACCTAAAGTTGAATTATTTCGTTCGTTTGGCGTAGACTGGCGAAAGCGTATCGGAGCCAGCGACTCATTTCATGGGCGGTGGCTATACTGAATGTTTGAATCACTTTCTAAGGCCATGGCTCAATACGACGAAAGCAGTCAAAAACTGACGATCAAGCTGGTTTATTACGGCCCGGCCCTCAGCGGCAAGACGACTAATTTAATGCGTCTGCACGATATTTTAACGCCCGATATGAAAGGCGAGTTGATGATCATGGAAACCGCCGACGACCGAACCTTGTTTTTTGATTTATTGCCGTTGGGTTTTCGCGCGCCGTCCGGTTTATTGATCAAATTCAAGGTTTACACGGTGCCGGGACAGGTGATACACGACAGTACGCGCAAGGCCGTGTTGTCCCGGGCCGACGGCGTCGTGTTCGTTGCCGATTCGCAGCGGACGCAAAGCGTCAATAACGGCGAGTCGTTTGAAAATTTAGCCGCGAATGCCGCGCGCGTCGGGCTCGATTTTCAGCAATTGCCGTTGGTCGTGCAGTTCAACAAGCGCGACTTGCCGGCAATTCTAAGCGAACAGGAAATACTGGAACGTTGGGAAAAAGCCCCTTGGCCGGTCTTGTTTAGTTCT
The DNA here is from genome assembly GCF_044788715.1 of Methylotuvimicrobium sp. KM1. Taxonomy (NCBI): domain Bacteria; kingdom Pseudomonadati; phylum Pseudomonadota; class Gammaproteobacteria; order Methylococcales; family Methylococcaceae; genus Methylotuvimicrobium; species Methylotuvimicrobium sp. KM1. The sequence continues at coordinate 1,020,910 of NZ_CP173170.1, forward strand.
GCATTGACCGGAGAAGGCATCATCGAGACCTTCAAGGCTTTGTTGACAGTCGTATATCTAACCTGCGATCGGCTGTACCGCTTGCAATCGGATCATGGTCTCGATTGCGATAGCTTTATCGCGCAAACGTTGGGCGGTTCATTATCATCGGCAAAAGGTTGAGACGATGTACGACTTTCAATCGGGGGGCGATTTCGAACGCGATTTGAATCTTGATGAGCTCTTAAAAGGTATAGACAAGAGCCGCTTGATTTCGGCATTGAATGTCTTATTGGACACGACGGTCGGCGTCGTGGACGATACAGGCGCAAGCGTAATCGGCGACAACAGCTCGAAGACGGTTGACAAAGTGCCGTTGCATGGCGAGTTGGAACCTGTCGGTTTTTTGCAGACACGAACCGCCGTCCCGCCCGAGCGTTTGCGTGCCGCGGCCGATTTGATGCAGCTGATATTGCGCTGCAATGCGCGCTATTTGTTGGCATCCGATATTCATCTACAAACTCAGCGCGACGATTTTGAGGAGTTACAGCGCAGAAATGTGGCCTTACAAGCGTCTGAAGCGCGCTACAAAAAACTGTCCGAAAGTTTGGAAATCCGCGTCAAAGAGCAGGTTCAAACGATCGAAAAGGCGCATTTGAAGCTTTACCGGAATGAAAAGCAGGCTTCGGTGGGCCGTTTGGCGGCCGGTGTCGCTCATGAAGTCAATAATCCTCTCGGCTTTATTCGCAGCAATGTGGCTACCGCCGAATCCTATCTGGAATCGTTTTACGAGTTCAATACCATGATCGATAACGGAGTACCGCCGGAGGCCTTACGAAAAGCTTGGAGTGATCGAGAATTGCCGTTATTGCTCGACGATTTCAAGGATTTGATGAATGAAAGTCTCGAAGGTCTCGATCGTATCGCTAAGATCGTTATTGCATTAAAGGGTTTTTCGCGTATCGATCAGACCGAAACCGAACGAGCCGATATCGATACGATCGTTCGGCAAATCTGCCAGGTTGCCGAATCGCAATGGCGACAAAAAGCGAAACTCGTTTTGGAGCTGTCTTCGGAAACGCCGATTCAATGTCAAACCGCGCAATTAGGCCAAGTCGTATACGGGCTGCTGGGTAATGCGGTAGATGCGATCGAAAAAAACGGCATTATTCGTATCCGCACCGCTGTTCGAAACGGGGTTGTCGTGCTCGAAGTTCAAGATAACGGACGTGGCATTCCAGAGACGGTTTTGGCGCATGTATTCGAACCGTTTTTCACGACCAAAGAGGTAGGGCAAGGGACTGGGCTAGGCTTGACCGTTTGTCATGATATAGTCAAGGAGCACGGCGGCACGATCGATATCGTGAGCCAGGTAGGTAAGGGGACTCGGGTAACGGTTAACTTACCTGTGCAGAATGCTATTCAGTAATCTAATTGAGTCTTAATAATGTCGTTTTATGCCTCATTGTTTACCGGTGGCCAAAATACCGACGCCACGGACGAGCAAAACGATACGCAGCAAGCATCCAAGTCGTACGGTATCTTACTGGTCGACGACGAACCCAACGTACTTAGTGCGTTACGGCGCGTGTTCCGTCAGGAGAACTACCGCGTCGAAGTCGCCATGTCCGGCGACGAAGCTTTACATACGCTCGCGAACGGTCAATTTCAACTCGTTATTTCCGACTATAAAATGCCGGGGATGAATGGCGCCGAATTGCTACGGCGCGTCAAAATGCTTCATCCCGACATTATTCGGATCATGTTGACCGGCGAGGCCGATACAGGCGCGGTGCTCGGCGCGATCAACGAAGGCGCTGTCTATAAATTCATTCTCAAACCCTGGAATAACGACGATTTGCGTATCACGGTCGGCTTGGCGTTGGAACAGTACGACCTGATCGAAAAAAATAAAAAGCTCCAGCACGACAATGTTAATCAAACCAAGGAGATTAAGCGGCTCAGCAAGCTGGCAGTGTCCGATAGCGCCCAAATTGCGATCATGCTGCATAAAAAACAGTTGCTCAGCGACCGGCAACTTCAAGAGTTATATAAAATCAAGCAAACTCGCAAAGATCCGATGCTCAAATTAATATTGGAGCGCGACTGGGTGGCCGAGAAAACGATTCGCAGCATTTTACGTAAGGAACTGCTCATCGAAGAAGTCTCGCTGCCGGAATTTCAGGTCAATCCCAGCGCGGTCGAGCTGCTGCCGCGTTCGGTGTGCGAACAGCATTGCGTATTGCCGTTGAAAGTCGATCAACGCCAATTGTTACTGGTCATGGCCGACCCGCTCGATATGGGTTTACAGGCGGAATTACGCTTCATGACCGGCTTGACGATTGAAACCGTGATGGCCGATATTGCCGCGATCAAGAAAAAAATCAATGCCGTTTATGGCGACGAACCGAGCTTTGGCGATATCGAAACCATTGTTTCGGCCCTCGATCCGTTCGAAACGATCGAAGTCGTCATCGATCATGAAGACGATATTTCGCTCGAACAATTGCTGCAGGAAACGGCCGAACCGCCGGCAATACGCTTGGTCAATTCGATCATCATCGAAGCGATACGTCTAAAAGCCAGCGATATCCATATTCAACCGCGAACAAAAAGCATCGTCGTTCGTTACCGAATCGACGGTATATTGTTCGATAAGATATATATTCCGAACCAATTGCACAATCAACTCGTTTCGCGCATCAAGGTCATGGCGGAGATGGACATCACCGAGCGGCGTAGGCCTCAGGACGGACGGATTACCGTCAAAACGCCGATGCGTATCGTCGATCTTAGAATTTCGACCCTGCCGGTCATTAACGGTGAAAAGGTCGTGATGCGAATTCTGGACAGAAACGCGCAGATTCAAAGTATCGATAATCTTGACGTTGAGGAATCAGAACGGGAGAAGTTGCTGCATCTGATCAACAAACCGCAAGGTATCGTACTCGCGACCGGGCCGACCGGCAGCGGCAAGACGACTACGCTTTATGCCTTACTGCAGCACGGCGTGACACCGACAAAAAACTATATAACGATCGAAGAGCCGGTCGAATATTTTCTCGATTCGGCCGGTCAAGTCAATGTGCGAGAAAAGATCGGATTGACTTTTCCGATGATATTGCGGGCCATTTTACGGCAAGATCCCGATGTGATTTTGTTAGGAGAAATCCGCGATCTCGAAACCGCCGAAGTGGCGTTTCAGGCAGCTTTAACCGGTCATTTGGTGTTTTCGACACTACATACTAATTCCGCACTGGCGACGGTGGCAAGGTTGATCGATATAGGCTTGAAACCGTTCATCGTCGCCAGCGGGCTGGAAGGCGTGATCTCTCAGCGGTTGGTGCGCAAGCTTTGTACACAGTGTCGGGAAGCCTGCTCGCCCGACCCTGAAGCCATGCGCATGCTCGGTCCATTATTCAATACGAACGCTATCGATGTATACCGAGGCAAAGGGTGCGAACACTGCAGCAATACCGGCTATAAGGGCCGGGTTTGCTTGATGGAGATTTTGGCACTCAACGAAGCCATGCGCGATTTGATAACTGCACAGGCTAGTTTCAGCGATTTGAGAACCTTGGCGGTTGAAAACGGCTATCGAACGTTGATTGAAGATGCGTTCGATAAGGTTGTTGCGGGTACGACGACCTGTGAGGAAATATTGCGCGTTCTCGGGCCGCAGAGTTTATCCTGAGTCGTACGTTGAAATAAAGGACTACGATAATCATCAACCTAGAAAAAACATTTCACTTTGAAGATCATGAAGAATAACCAGTCAATTCAATAGCCCGCCATGCTTTTGCAAAATAATTTCGCTCTCCTGAAAGGCTGCGAAAAGTTAATGAATATCTTATTGTAATACTCTAATAACTTCATGTACCTCAAGGTTAAATTGCCGAATTTAGGCTTATAGGAATTTATTTATGACTGACCTCGAATCGCCATCGGAGCGAGTGCTCTTACTCGTCGACGACGAAATCAATATCCTCAAAGCTTTGAAACGGTCCTTACGTAGAGATGGCTATCAAATTTTGACAGCCAATAGCGGTGCCGAAGGATTGGAATTATTGGGTCGACAACGTGTAGGCGTTATCCTTTCCGACCAGCGCATGCCGCACATGACCGGCGCCGAGTTTTTAAGCGAAGTCAAAGTTCTGTACCCCGACACGATGCGCATCATGTTGTCCGGTTATACCGATTTGGAGTCGGTTACCAATGCGATCAATGAAGGGGCGATTTATAAATTTTTAACCAAGCCGTGGGAAGACGATTTGTTGCGGGACAATATCCGTATTGCGTTCGAACATTATGAAATGGCTTTAGACAATCGGCGTCTGACCGCCGAGTTGCAACATGCCAACGAGGAACTCCAGCAATTCAACCGGGAATTGGAGCGCCAGGTCAAAGAAAAGACACGAGAAATTATACGCAATGTCAATCTGCTGCCGGTCTCGCAAGAGATCCTCGAGCATTTGCCGGTAGCTGTGGTCGGTATCGATGAACAAGGCATGATCGCCGTCGCGAACCGCGAGTCGAACAGATTGCTTCGTGGTTCGTCCCTAGGCGGACTTGTCGGTTTGCAAGCAAGCGAGGTAATGCCGTCGGAAGTCATGGGCTGGGTAGGTCAATGTTTCGGCGGTGCTTTACCGGATAATAATGCCGCACGGATCTTAACTCTAGGAGGCGTCGAGATGACGGTCTCGGTGCGGCCGATGGTTTTTTCCAGCGGCGCCGGAGGGTCCATTGTTGTGTTAACCCAGGTTTAAGTTATGATCTCCAATGATTTCGGTTACCGGTTCAAAGATTAAGCCGATCTCACCGGAAGAGCATTGTTACAAACCACGCTTGGTATGGGAACGCCGGCAAATTAAAAAACCGTAGGGTACGCTACGCGTACCAAAGCCGTGCCCGGGCGGTTCGAATAGACAGCGAAGTTTGTACGTGATAAAGAATGCTTATCGGTTAAATAGCCTACCCCTCACCGGGATGTTTGTTAAACCATTAAAATCAATAAATTCTTGTCAAAAGATGTAAAGAATTGAGGTATAAGAGGCTAAAGCAAGTTTTGGAGACGCTATGCTGTTCAATGAAAATAAGCAATTGCAATGGATTAACGAATTGTATCAATTGGGTCAATCCGATTCATTACAAGAAAATCCCGGTCAATTTTACCGAGATATCCTTCGCTTTATTTTGGAAGGGCTCGATGCCGATACCGGTTCGTTAATCATGCTTGACAATGAACGCTATGTCATCAAATCCGGAGTCGGATTGCCCGAAGCGTGTATCGGACGGCCGATATCGGATCAAAGTGCCGTCATTCGTTGGGTGTTGGATAACCGGCGCGCATTATTGCTCAAAGGTAAAATCGATCAAGATCCCCGCTTTAAGAATCATGGTCCGAGATCAGATTCGCGTATTCCGGCGGCGGCCCTCTGTTGGCCTCTGATTTTGGGACAACGCTCGATCGGTACGATTTGCGTAAATAAATTAAATGAACCTTCGGCATATACCGAAGCAGATCTGGAAAGTGGCCAATTAATGGCCAATGCGATCGCGCTGGCGATCGACAATATGCTGCTGAACATCGACCGACGCAAGCACATTCAAGAACTGGCCGGTGCTAACCGCCAGTTGCAGATTATCCGGCGACGCTATGAAGAGTCGGAAAAACGTTTGCATGACATCCTAAATTCATTGGACAGTGTGGTTTGGTCGATGGAGCCCGGAACATTGAAACTCCTCTATTTGAACGATGCGGCCGAGGACATTTCCGGCAGACCGGTCCGGGATTTTTTCGAAAGTCCGGATTTATGGTTGTCCATCGTTGATCCTAAGGACAGACAAAACGTCGAAAACCGGTTAGCCGATTTACCCGCGACCGGTTCCCATAAGCTCGCCTACCGTATCATACGTCCCGACGGCGAACAGCGCTGGCTGTATCAATCGATGCGTTATGTTCGCGATGAAAACGGAGAGCCGCTACGTATCGACGGTATCACGGCCGATATTACCGAGCATAAAAAGGCCGAAAACTTGCTAAAACAGCGTAATACGGAATTACAGCAAGCATTGACACAACTTCAAGAGCTGCAGCAGCAATTGATGCAATCGGAAAAAATGTCGTCAATCGGTCAGTTGGCGGCCGGTGTCGCTCATGAAATCAACAACCCGATCGGCTACATCAATTCCAATCTGACAGCTTTGAAAAACTATATAGAGGATTTACTCGAGCTGGTGGAAATGTATGAAAATCTCGATTCGGTTTGCAGCGATGCGGAACGGGTCGGTCCGTTACAGGCATTTAAACGGCAGATCGACTTGCCTTTCTTGAAAGAAGACGTGCTCGACTTGTTGAACGAATCGCGGGAAGGTGCGGATCGGGTCAAAAAAATCGTGCAGGATCTCAAGGATTTTTCTCATGCCGGCGGAGACGACGACTGGCAATGGGCGGATTTACAGGCTTGTTTGGATAGTACGTTGAATATCGTGCATAACGAGACCAAATACAAAGCGGACATTACAAAGGAATACGGCAATCTTCCTCGGGTCTGGTGTTTGCCGCATCAACTTAATCAGGTGTTCATGAATTTATTGGTTAACGCCGCGCATGCCATTGAAGACAAAGGCACCATCACGATTCGTAGCGGGACCGAAGACGGCGGACGGGTATGGATCGAGATTACGGATACCGGCAAAGGCATTGCGCAGGAGCACATTACTAAAATTTTCGACCCGTTTTTTACGACCAAACCGGTCGGTAAAGGAACCGGCTTAGGGCTTTCGGTTTCGTACAGCATCATTAAAAAACATGACGGCGAAATTCGATTGGACAGCCGAGTCGGCGGAGGCACCACGTTTCGGATTGTGTTACCGGTAGAACGTAACACGCCGGGCAAATGAATGCCGAGTCCATTTCTTGACGCTAACGTATTTCGATAGATCCTATCATCCTAAATCGGCAATTTAACCATGAAGTCCATGCAGTCTTTCAATGGCTTGTCCTAAAGCTTTGAATGACCTTTCAGGAGAGCGAAACTGTATTGTAAAAGCATAGCAAGCCAGCTTTAACATTTTCCAATCCTTAAGGTCATGGGCGCTGCATTAAAAAAATTCCACATCGCCCGACTCAGGGCTTTGCGGTGCTTTTTCAATTAATCCTTGCTCAAGTAGTTCTTCATAGACGCGGATTTGGTTTCTGCCGTGCTCCTTAGCATAGTACAAGGCCTGGTCGGCGCAGGCGATCGCTTCGGACGGGCTGTCTTGATTCGTGACTTGCATGATGCCGATGCTTACCGTCACATGCCCGAGTTGCGGAAACTCTTGGTTCTCGATGTTTTTTCGCAAACGTTCGAATACAGATTTGGCCTCTTTCATTTCATAAGCTTGTAGCAAAATCACGAATTCTTCACCGCCAAAGCGGTATATCAGATCTTCGTCGCCGCGAATGTCGCTTTTCATTTGCCTGGCCACTAAGATCAACACTTCATCGCCGAATAAATGCCCGAACCGGTCGTTTACGGCTTTAAAATGATCGATGTCGACAACGCCTAGCCAAAAGCCAAGCGGGTTTTTTTCGCGTTTGATCCGGCGCCGGCAGTTTTTTTCATTGTTTCGGATCAGGATACTGATGAGCTCTTTGTCGAGGGTTTCCCGGTTGAGTAACTGAGTCAATTTGTCCCGTTCATTGTTGTCGATCAATTCCAGATAATTGGCATAGACCTTGAGCAGGCCGTGAGCATAACGAAGAATATCCAAATCGGGCGTTTTCTTGCATTCTTGGATCAAGACGGCAAAGACATCGTTGTTATGATCGATTGCCGGGTAGATGTAGTGCGTGACTCTTCCGTCTTTGTCTAAAACTTGCTCTAAACTACTGAGTGAAACGGTGGCTTCAATGCCCGCGTTCAAGTGCTCGGGAATACAATGTGTTTTAGCATATTTTCCTGCGGTATCGATTACGCTATTGACCGAATAGGCGAGCATGCCAAGCACGATTTTGGGTTTTGCTTCGATGACTCTATACAACCGAAATTCTTGTCCTGTCGTCAGTTCATCCAATGTTTTTAATAAGCTTTTTTCGATGATTTCACGGTCGTGATGCCGGGTCATTTCGGCCAAGCTATCGATGATCTGAATGGTGCTGATTTTATTCATCACTGGGCTCGTCGGTTAATTTCGGGGCATTTGATGCTCTTTCATGTCGTACTGTGGCATCTATGACTAAAGAGCTCAATATTTTTACTTGGCAGGATGAGGTTTGTAACCCCGTTCCGCACGAAGTATCCATGCTCTAGCAGCGTAGCCCGGATGGAGCGTAGCGCAATCCGGGGCGTTCGAAGCCACGCCATTCCCGTATTCCGCTTCGCTGCATACGGGCTACGTGCTTTAATAGCGTACCCTACAATTTATGTATAAAAAACGAGCTTAGAGCATGCGGAGTATTTGGGGTAAGTTGTTTATTACCATATCCTTAGCGCTGTTCATCACAAAAAATATAGCGAAAAACACTTCTGCGGGACGGGTTATTTAACCCGTCCCCAACGTTTCGGTTTGCCCTAAACATTTCGGCTGACTTCGGCCAAAGTCAAAACGTTTAGGACGGGGTTGCAAACCCCGTCCTACTAGGGCACATATGTAATCTATGGACGAGCCTCTTGCATTGCGCACAGCGTACCTACATCGACTTGGCGTAGTATTAATTGCAACTATTAACGCGAACATAGCCTAAATTAAGGCTTATTTGCCGATATTCATTCGGTCGTATTCGACGCGATGCCTAAACGTGTTCCGGTTGAAGAATTAACGATGAGTTCAGGTATCGAATGTAAAGGCAGAGTTTTGGAGACGCCGCCGAGTTTCACCGCTTCCTTGGGCATGCCGTATACGATGCAGGAGGCTTCGTCTTGCGCGACGGTGAACGCGCCGGCATCGAACATTTCTTTCATACCCTTCGCGCCGTCGTCTCCCATGCCGGTCATGATGATACCGACGGCGTTCGGGCCGGCTGATTGGGCGCAGGAGCGGAATAAAACGTCCACGGACGGCCGGTGCCTGCTGACCAACGGCCCGTCCTTGACTTCGACGCGATATTGCGCGCCGCTACGGCGCATTAGCATGTGTTTGCCCCCGGGGGCGATCAGAACTTGTCCGGGAATGACCCGGTCGTTGGTTTCGGCTTCCTTGACGGAGACTTGGCAAAGGCCGTCAAGTCGCTTTGCGAAGGCAGCGGTAAATGCCTCGGGCATGTGCTGTACAACTACCAGTCCCGGCGAGGTTCGAGGGAGCTTGGTTAGTACAAACTCCAAGGCCTGAGTTCCGCCCGTCGAAGTACCAATGGCAATCACCCTATCGGTCGTTTCCGATAGGGGCTTTAAATGCGAAGGGGCGATGACTGCATCGGCATTTTGTTTCGGTTTGGGCTCGGTACTTGACGGCATGCTTTTTATTTTACCAACCCGGGCATGGGCCGCGGCTTTCACTGCATCGATAATCAGCGTGTTGGATTCTTCAAGGAAGTGGCGTAGGTTGACCTTGGGCTTAGTGATGATGTCGACCGCTCCGGCACTCATCGCCTGCATGGTCACTTCGGCGCCTTTTTCGGTTAAGGTCGAGCAAATAACGACCGGAGTTGGGTGTTCGTGCATGATTTTCTTGAGAAAGGTTACGCCGTCCATACGCGGCATTTCGATATCCAACACGATCACGTCCGGCCATTCCTTTTCCATTTTTTGCAGGGCAAAAATCGGGTCAGGCGCCGATCCGATAACTCTGATGCCGGCAGTGCCTTCGAACAATTGTGTAAGGACCTGTCTAACAACCGCCGAGTCGTCTACGATGAAAACTTTGATGATATTCATGCTTTGTATTTTATATTTATAAGTGGTTAGGCAAAAACCAGTTGGTTGCCTTACCAAAATTCCACGTCCGATTTGATTTTTTCTTGTGCATCGATGCGTTTTTTCCAAAAAGAGCGCTCTTGTTTTTCCAGTTGTTGTGTGAGCGCGGTTTCGATGGTTTTGACGTATACCGAAAAATCGCTACTGACGAAATGAATGCTACGGCCTACTGTGCCTCCGAAGCTCGCCGCCAGTATCGGTATTTTTTCTTGTGCCAAGAATGTTTTGATAAACTCGATGTTGACTTCTCCGACGGATAGTTTATCGGTTTTGTCGCTACGTAAGTGTAGTACATTGCCGCCACCGAAACATTTGGCTTTAATTCGCGATTTTTTTGCCCCCTTTTTCATCATATCGTTGATCAAAAGCTCCATGGCATAAAGTCCGTAACGGCCTTCCTCGGTTTCGATAATCGGACGGCTTCGGGAATGATGCTGATAGGCGAGTAAAAAGTGATTCATCCCCGCTATTTTGTTGACCGGATCGAAGAGGCATGCAGCGACGCAAGAACCCAGCAGGGTCGATATTAACTCGCCGTTGGTGCTGACATAGTATTCGCCGGGTTCGATAATCACGCGGCGAGTTTCCTTATAAGGTTGAACGATCATTTTTTCTGAAAATCGACGGTTTGATCATTTCCAGATCGCAGGTTACTCGATGCAGGCTTTCGGAGTGGCTGATGAAAAAATAGCCGCCCGGTTTCAGCGCTTTGATTATGCGCTCGACAACCGCTTTTTTGGTATTTTGATCGAAATAAATCAAAACATTGCGTAAAAAAATCACGTCGAAGTGTTTGGTAAGCTGGTTAGGTAGCGATTGCATCAGGTTGATTTGCTCGAAGTGCGTTCGGTCGATCAACGACTCGTCGACCCGAAAAAAGCCTTCTTGCGAGCGCACGCCCCGCAAACAGTATTTTTTTAGTAAGGCGGGGTCCATTTGTTCCAAGCGGGCCATCGGGTAGATGCCGTTTCGAGCGATGTCGAGTACGCGCGTGCTCAAATCGGAACCTAGTATAGTCCATCTCTTTCGACCCAATGTCTCCGCCAGAATCATAGCCAACGAGTAAGCCTCTTCCCCTGATGAACAAGCCGCGCTCCAGGCGTTAAAGTTTTCTCCTTGCCAAGATTTTAAAAGAGTTGTTCGCAAAAATTCGAAGTGTTTGGGTTCGCGAAAAAAATAAGTTTCATTAGTGGTTAAAAAATTAACCATGATTTGAAATTCATCGGCAAATTCGGGTTTGCTCAGTAATCGAAAATATTCCCCGTAGCTAGTCAGTCCATGAAAATGCAGGCGTTTGGCGAGCCTTCCGGCAACCATGACTTTTTTTTCGGGGGCTAAATAGATGCCTGCGTGCTCGTAAATTAAGCGCTGGAAGCAATCGAATTCTTTTTTAGTAATAGGTGAAATGCTAATCTTTGTATCCTTGAGTCATGCGCTAATCGGTCATATCTCGTCATGAAAGAACGTTGATTGTATTGTGTGCCGTAAAACCATACTATAATTGATAACTTAACAGTGCCAAAAAAGGAAGTATTTCATGTCTTTTTCCGATAACACGCCAAGTATTGCCGCAAACGGAAAATTCGCCTTCTATAGCATGCCAACAGGTTTGGGTTTGCTTGGGGGAGGGGTAGCTGTCTGGCAAGGCGCATTCAATCTCGTCGGCTTTATCGCAATGGGAATTCTTACGGCAACCGGTTTCGTTATTGGGTTGACATTGTTTAAGCGTCAACAAGAGAGTTTGAAGCGCTTGGATGACCAGTGGAAAAGCGATGAAAGCGCCAAGCTGAACGACGCAAATGCATATTCGATCGAGTTGGAAAAGCTGATTATGGAGGTTGTACCGATCGTTATTCGTCAAGTCGGGACCTCCCGTGCTCATACCGAGCAGGAAATTACCACGTTATCGGTTCAATTTTCAAGCATGGTTTCGCAAATCGACGCGTTAAGCGGCCTGACGCAACAAGGTCATCAGGAAGATCATATCGATTCCTTGCTTAGCGGAAGCCGCACGACTTTGGAAGGCGTTATCCAAAACCTTAATCAGATCAATCAGGCTGAACGGGTCATGATCGATCAGGTTAGAGAGCTATCAACGTACACCAATAGTCTCGATAGTATGGCGCAAGAAGTTCGTAAAGTCGCCGAGCAAATCAATTTGCTGGCTTTGAATGCCGCGATCGAAGCGGCCAGAGCCGGAGAGCACGGGCGCGGTTTTGCGGTCGTTGCCGACGAAGTTAGGAAGCTGGCAGGCTTTTCATCGACGACCGGCGAAAGAATTAGCCGGACGGTCAATGAAATTATTGCTGCGATGAATGCAACGTTGAGAACGGCCGAGTCGTCGACGGAAAGCGACGAACAAAATATTTATTCCGCCGATCACGCGATCAACCAAGTCCTGTCCGATATCAAATCGACTTTGACGGCTTTTAAAGATGATGCAGTCGAATTAATGGATAATAGCGCACAAATCCGCGATCAAATTTACTCGGTTTTAACAGCGCTTCAATTTCAGGATCGAGTCACTCAGATGCTTGATCATGTCGAACATAATTTAGAGCACCTGCAAAAAGCCGTTGAAAAAACTCAAGGAGTCGGGGAGATGCGTCATGCCGATATGATTAGCGTCGAACAAACCCTGTCGACAATGGAGTTGAGTTATACGATGCCCGAAGAGTTGATTAATCATGCTTCGGCTACGGCTTCTCATGACCGGTCGACCTATTCAGACGATCTTACTTTTTTCTAATTCAAGGAGAACTTCTAACATGGCAAAAACGATCATGATTGTCGATGATTCCGCCTCTATACGGCAGGTTGTCAGCATTGCGTTGAAAAGCGGCGGTTACGACGTTTTAGAGGCGTGCGATGGTAAAGACGCGCTTAACAAACTGAAAGGGCAAAAAATTCATCTGATTATCACCGATGTCAACATGCCGAATATGGACGGTATTACGTTTGTGCAAGAAGTCAAAAAATTATCGGATTATAAGTTTACGCCGATGATGATGTTGACTACCGAAGCCGCCGAAGATAAAAAACAGGCCGGGAAGGCGGCCGGTGCTAAGGCGTGGTTGACTAAGCCGTTTCAGCCGCAGACCTTAATGACGGCGGTATCGAAATTGGTTTTACCTTAGTCAGAGTATGGATTTGTTAAGCGATAGAATCTCTGCTACCTTTCATCCTAAAATGATCATTGTGAGACTTCACCAAGCCGGTGAAAGTGTTGTAGACCGTTCATGCTTCGACTTGGCTCAGTACGAACGGTCTACGATATATGCCAACTGCTCTTTCTAGGTTCATTCATTGTCAATATAAATGTCCGCTTTTCACCGTCAGTTACCGGGAGCATGCCTTTGGCCATACAAGTCAGCGAAAAAAACGGTATAACGATTATCGCGATACAAGACGATATGACTATCTATACCGCGAGCGAACAAAAAGCCAAGCTCTCGAAATATTTACATTCGGGCCGCGAGCTGCAGATTAACTTGGCTGGCGTTTCTGAAATGGACAGCGCAGGCTTGCAGCTTTTGTTATGGCTCAAGCAGGAAGCGGGCCAGAATGCGATTAACTTGAGTCTGGTTAAGCATAGTCAGGCAGTTGTCGAAGTGTTGGAGTTGTTGAATTTGACGGGGCACTTCGGCGATCCGGTAATTATTTCGGCCAATTGGAATGCATCATGAGCGAATTAGACGCGGCAATACAGACTTTCGTTCAAGAGGCGGACGAACTGCTGGCCGAAATGGAATTGGCATTGCTTGGCCTGGAAGATAACCCGGATGATAGCGAAAGCATCAATAGCGTATTCAGAGCAATGCATACGATCAAAGGCAGTTCGGGCTTGTTCGGGTTCGATTCTATCGTCGCTTTCGCTCACGAAGCCGAAACGGTCCTGGATCAAGTCAGGCGAGGCCAACGAGCGATTGATGGTGCGTTGATCTCGACATTACTGAATTGTAAGGATCATACTTCCAAACTGATCGAGCATTGTTTAACGGAGGCGGAACAAGAGTTGCCGCAAGAATTGAAGCTGACGGGCGAGTCTTTAATCAAGCAATTAGGCGGGGCTACGACAAAGCCACAAAGCATGCCGGTTGAAGCAGGCTCGAAGAACGGGACTTCCGAAACGTCTGAAACCGAGGGTGATACGAACGGAAACGATTGGGTGATTCTTCTGGAATTCGGACCCGATGCCTTGCGTAATGGCATGGATCCGTTATCCTTTATTCGGTACTTAAAAACGCTAGGAGACATCGTCGATATCTTGACTTCGACACCGGATTTACCGATCGGCGAGGCTATGGATCCGGAGAGCTGTTATCTGCATTTTAAAATCGTATTTCGGGGTAATACCAATAAACAGGCAATTGAAAGCGTTTTCGAGTTTGCCGAGGACGACTGCGAAATTAGAATTATCCCGCCTCATTCGCAAATCGAGCATTACCTAAGTCTGTTGGCCGAACCGTCCGACGAAGACGGCGCTCAGGTCGAACGCTTGGGTGAAATGTTGATAAACATCGGCGCATTGACACCGAAGGAAGTCGCCAAGGCTTTACAGCGGCAAAGCGAAGATAAAGCCGAATCGCCCGAACAGGCGAAACCGATTGGCGAGATTTTGGTCGAGCAGCAACTGGCTGAACAGCCGGTTGTCGAACAAGCGCTCAAAAAGCAGCAAAATGTCAAACAAAAAATAGCAGCCGAAGCCAACTATATTCGAGTCGACTCGGAAAAGCTCGGTAAATTGATCAACTTGGTTGGCGAATTGGTGATTTCCGGTGCGGCGATGCGCATGATGGTGGACCGGCACGGCTTGAGCGATGTCGAAGAAGTCGCGGTCAGTATGAACGATCTTGTCAGCGAAATTCGCGATACTGCGCTCGAACTCAGAATGGTCGCGATCGGCGAAACATTTTCACGATTTCGGCGCGTGGTGCGTGATGTCAGTAACGAGTTGAATAAGCAGATTGAACTTAGAATTACCGGCGGCGAAACCGAACTCGATAAAACCGTCGTTGAGAAGATCAATGACCCGTTGACTCATTTAATTCGCAATTCACTCGATCACGGCATCGAAATGCCGGAACAGCGTAGGGCGGCCGGCAAGCCGGAACAAGGCACCGTACATCTCAATGCCTATCACGATTCGGGACATATCGTCATCCAAATCGCCGATGACGGTGCCGGGTTGAATGACGAAAAAATTAGAACTAAGGCCATTGCCAACGGTTTGATAACGGCAGATCAAGTATTGACCAAGCAAGAAGTTTTTAACTTGATTTTCGAGGCCGGTTTGAGCACGAAGGATGAGGCGAGTAATTTATCGGGACGCGGCGTCGGCATGGATGTCGTGCGCCGCAACATCGAAGCGCTAAGAGGCTCGGTGAGTCTTGATAGTGAACCGGGTCAGGGTACGACGGTCACGATTCATTTGCCGTTGACCTTGGCGATTATCGACGGTTTCATGGTCGAAGCCGAACAAGAGTGTTACATCATCCCGCTCAGCATGGTTGAGGAATGCGTTGAAATGAGTCCCGAAGAATGTGAAATCGACGAGATTCAACACTATGTCAATTTGCGAGGTGAAGTGATGCCTTATTTGAGGCTTGGCGATTATTTCAATAATCGCACACAGCATAGCAATATTCACCGGGAAAGCATGGTCGTGGTACGTTTCGGCCAGACTAAAGTCGGGTTCGTGGTCGATAAACTGCACGGCGAGCATCAAACGGTCATCAAACCGCTAGGTAAGGTCTTCGAGCAACTAAAAGGCATCAGCGGCGCGACGGTATTGGGTAGCGGCGATGTGGCATTGATTTTGGACGTGCAAGGTTTGGTGCAGTTCGCGACAAGAGATAAGAGTCGTGCGTCAATCGGTTTAGCCGGTTGAGGAATGCCCCGCCAATGTATACCCATCGTAGATCAAAATTCGGCACAGGGGTGTCCGTCAAAGGACGCCGTGAATACGTCCATGTAGACCCCTCGCCTAGCGTTAGGTGAGGGGTCGAACACCCCGGTGCCTCCTTGGGAACTGCCGAAATTTGAAGTGCGAAAGGTGTATCATCAGTAAAGGAGCTGATTTATGAGTAATTTAGTCGTCAAAGGAAAAAGCGGTCAGGAGTTAGCGGCGGGGTCGGCCGATCAATTTCAACAATATTTGACTTTTTTGGTCGGTAAAGACAATTTCGCGATCGGCATTCTGGACGTCAAGGAGATTATTGAAATCAGCAATATTACCCGCGTGCCAATGACGCCTGATTACATCAGAGGCGTGATCAATCTGCGAGGTAATGTCGTGCCGGTAATCGATTTATCTGCGCGTTTGGATCGTCATCCGAGTGAAATTTCCAAACGCAGCTGTATTGTTTTGGTCGAGGTCGAAACGCATGGCGAAGCCCAAGTCATCGGCATGTTGGTCGATCAGGTCAATGAAATTCTCGATATTCCGCAAGCCAATATTCAGCCACCTCCCGATTTTGGCGCCGATATCAGAACCGAATTTATTCAGGCGATGGGTCGGGTGGACGATAATTTTATTATCTTGCTGTCCATTAACCGAATTCTCTCGATCGACGAACTGTCGCAATTACAGCATGTTGTTAAGTCGCAAAACAGCGCCTCGCAAACCGATACCTCGGAATTGGCATAATTTTCACGAATAGGGACTCATCTCATGGCTATCAATGATCTAAAAGTAAAAACAAAAATATTAAGCGGTGCCATGTTGTTAGTGGCGATAACGGTCGTTTTCGGCATTTTGGCCCAGGTCTATATGGGGCGTGTTTCCGGCGCGTTGTTCGGCATTACCGACCATGATGCCAAAGCGGTCGAATATGCGACCGGTGTCGAACGAATGGCTCTATTGACGATCATGGAAGAAAAAAATTATTTGTTGTTCGAGCGGGACGAGATTCATCAACGTGCCGAAGACAATGTGAAGCAATTGTTCGGCTATCTGGACAAAGTGGATGAAGTCGCCAAACAATTCGACAATAAGAGTTTATTGGAGCAATCCCAAGTCGCTCGCCGAGATACGACCCGTTATGCCGAGGAATATCGAAGAGGGGTGGCGGCGCTGAAAAACAACCGGGATGCAGTTCGGCAGATGGTTGATCGAGGTGAAATCGTCATTAATTCCGCTGCACAATTCATGGTCATGCAACGCAACGCCTATACCGATGCGATGGGACAAGGTGCCGATGCTCGAACCCTGGATCAATACGTGCAGCGCTATATCCTAACTACAAATATTCGGATAGTAGCTAACCAAATCATTCGCTTTGAAAAAGAAGAGGTGAATTATAAGGATCGAAAAGGCTGGAATCAAATGACTGTGTTGTTGCCGCAATTGATGCGCTTATATGACGATCTGCAGCAAATCACCACTGCGCAAGCAGAATTACGCTTGATCGAGGATGCCCGCCGCGCGACGACAGAGTATCGGCAAGCGGCGGAAAGTTGGATCAAAAATGACGACGAATTGAAGCAGATTCTGCAGCGCATGGAAGAACTAGGGAATACCGTGATACAACAAGCCCAGGATGCAGAAAGTGCGGGTGTTGCGCAACTAGCTGTGGCCCGCGACCAAGCCAATACTTTAGTCCAGGAAGCGAATATGATCATCATTGGCACGATTATCATTGCGGTAATTTTAGGTGTGATGATTGCCTTGTTCCTTGCGTCGCTGATCACGAAACCGATTATTAAAGGGGTTATTTTTGCGCAATCGTTGGCGGAAGGCGATTTGACCACGACGCTCGATATCGACCAAAAAGATGAAATCGGAATCTTGGCGGATGCCCTGAAATCGATGAGTCGCCAATTCAAGGAGGTCGTGCAAGGGGTACGTTTGAATGCCGATGGTTTGGCTAGCGCCTCTCATGAGATTAGCGCGACCGCTCAAACCTTGAGCCAGTCGGCGATGGAACAGGCTTCTAGCGTCGAGCAAACGACGTCATCGGTCGAGCAGCTCAATGCATCGGTTCAGCAGAACGTCGAAAACGCCAAGGTGACCAATGACATGGCAAATTCTTCGGCGCGCGATGCGGCATCCGGCGGTGAAGCGGTCAAGCGGACCGTTTCCGCTATGAAGGAGATAGCCAGCAAAATCGGTTTGATCGAGGATATTGCTTACAAGACCAACTTACTGTCGTTAAACGCGGCGATCGAAGCCGCGCGAGCCGGGGAGCACGGTAAAGGTTTTACTGTCGTTGCGGCCGAGGTGCGTAAACTAGCCGAGAACAGCCGCGTGACCGCACTCGAAATAAATGAGTTGGCGACCAAGAGTGTGAGTATCGCGGAAGAAGCCGGTAAATCGCTTGAAGACGTCGTGCCGAATATTCAAAAAACGGCGGATTTGGTCGAGGAAATCACAGCATCATCGGAAGAACAAGCGCAAGGCATCAGCCAAATCAACGATGCGATGAGTCAGTTAGATCAAGCCACGCAACAAAACGCTTCGTCTTCGGAAGAATTGGCCGCGACGGCGGAGGAAATGAGCGGTCAAGCGGAACAGTTACAGCAAGCCGTAGCGTTCTTCAAGGTCGATAATGTGGCGACGAATAGCGTTAATGTCAGAAAGGCCTCGATGCATAATAAACCTTCCGTATCTCGACCTGTTGCAAAAGCTACTATATCTAACCCTCGGCCTTCGGGAGGAGTATCGAGCGCCGATCCCGATTTCAAGGATTTCGAAAAGTTTTAGCTTGTTTGTTACCATGAAGATCATGAAGGAAAGAGTATTGAGCGCTTTATGAACCGTTCAGATATCACGGATGAACTTATTAAATATACTCATCGTAGATGAAAATTCGGCCTCGGGGTGCCCGTCAAAGGACGCCGTAAATACGTCCATGTAGGCTCTATGCCAGCTCCATGCTGGCAAAGCCTTTACCGAGCACCCCGAGGCCTCCTCCGGCACTGCCGAAATTTGAAGTGTGAAAGGTATAAATTCAATGTAGTCACACAGCGTTTTCAAAACCAGTTAATGACTAAAAAATATCAAAACGATGGCGGGACTGGAGTGCAGGCTTCGCCTGCACTCCAGTGGTGTAATTATTTACACCCCCTATCGTTCCCACGCTCCGGCGCTCATCGTTATACATAAATTGTAGGGTACGCTGCGCGTACCAAAGCCGCGCCCTGACGGCTCGGTTGGCACATGAACATTGCGGGGTTACCATGGTACGCACAGCGTACCCTACGCGGATCGCTCAGCGCTAGGTGATCCGCGAGTGTTAAGTGACAGTAAATGGTATCGAGGTCTCATTGGCTAAGATTGCAAAAGGGTAATTTTTGACTTATGTATAACGATGAGCGCAGAGCGTGGGAACGATAATTGCCGGAGGACTGAATAGTTACCCAGTGGTAATATTGATGACACAGGCTGTTAATGGTTGGTCACTCAATTAAATTAAAAACATTGTATCTTCAAGTTCTTCATGCTCTTCATGGTAAAAAATAAGTGACATTTTTTGGAATCAGCACCCGTTTATATAGCTTTTGTTCACCCGAGAGTTTAGCGGGGAAATTTGGGTAATCTTTTGAAATACTTTATGAGCTTTATGGTTAAACTGCCGAATTTAGGCTCATGCTTTTTGGGTGAATATCGTTTTAAAGCTTAGGTTTGCTGCTTAAACGGCAGATGCTTTTCGGCCTGCAAGCGGTATTTTTGGATTTCAGCGGTTTCCCATTCAAGAAAATCGTCGATGGCAGAGGCAAAGCGCCGGTCTTTGATCCAGTGTGCCGAATAGGTGTAAACCGGCTCGAAACCGCGGGCGATTTTATGCTCGCCTTGCGCGCCGGAATCGAAGCGTTTTAGATTATTAGCCAGGCAATAGTCCAGTCCTTGATAGTAGCAAGCTTCAAAATGCAAACTATGATAATCCTCATTACATCCCCAATAGCGTCCGTAAAGCGTATCGTTTCCGATAAAACTGAGCGCTGCGCCTATGTAGTCGCCGTCTTTTACGGCAACGATCAATAGTAAATTTTGCGGCATCGTTTCGGCGATTTCCAGAAAAAATCCGATGTTCAGATAAGGCTGCATGCCTCGCTTGAAATAAGTCATTTGATAGAAGCGATAAAAAGCCTCCCAGTCCTGCTCCGATATATCTTTTCCGGAAATTTGCAGAAATTGAACGGATTGTTCCGCAATGCGCCGGCGTTCGCGTTTGACTTGTTTGCGCTTGCTCGCCGAAAAGCCATCGAGATAGTCGTTAAAATCCCTGTATCCTTGATTAAACCATTGGAATTGAATGCCGGTCCTAAGACTCAAACCTTCGGACACAAGTTGTTCGGCCGTGGGAAAATCGGGAAACAGACAATGCCAGGAAGAAACGCCGGTATCGGCGATTGTTTCTTTTATGTAAGAAGCAATGAATGAGACGATGCGCCGTTGGTCCGCGCCGGTTTTGATCGCGATACGCGTTCCTTGGCAAGGCGTGAATGGGATAGCGGTTAGCCACTTCGGATAATAAGCCAAGTGGTGGTTATGATAGGCTTCGGCCCACTGATAGTCGAAGACGTACTCTCCTCGCGAATGAAATTTAAGGTACAAAGGCATTAATGCGACCGGCTCGTTTTGTTCGTAAATCAACAAATGCCGGGGCTGCCAGCCGGTTTCGGTGCTAGCCGAACGGCATTCCAAAGCCGATAAAAATTCATGGCGCAAAAAAGGGTAGTTTGGGCCAGCTAAACTATTCCATTGGTCTCGGTCGATTTGAGTAAGGCTGTCGAGCTGAATCGCTTTCATGAGGCAAAAAATAGCATGAAGTATGTCGAATAGTGGAGTTCATTTGTCATTCAGCCATTCCGATGCATGATTAACTCACCATTTAGGCGATAGGGAAAGGTGCGATATGAACTTTATTAAAAGATTATTTATTTTGTCGGTTTTGTTGAGTGTTTCGGCTTGCGCGCGACAAGGTTTTTATCGGCAGTATGACGGGCCGGTGGTTGTCGAAACAGGACGGTCTGTCAGTTATGTTGTCGAGCGTCCTTATCCGGTTTATGTACAACCAAGAAGGACGGTCGTCAAGACGATCGATTATCGACCGGCACACAATTCGGGAAAATATGTTCCAAGTCACAGGTCGGCTCCTAAAGCGTATCAAAAACCGCAGATAAGGTCTCGACAGGCTGTTCGTGTGCGCACTGCCGAGCCTCGCGCTGCCCGCCCGGCTTATAAAGCAGGAAATAGCTCAAGGCCGGAAAGAGTGGTTAACTATAAACCAAAAACCGAATCAACGAGACGGGCATCTTACGATCGACCGGAACCCCGGCGTTCGCGTCAAGCTTCCCGATCAGAACAAGTTTCCGGTGAGCGAGGCAAAAGAAGAAAAGCCGATAGAGATTTCAATAGCCGAGACGAGCGTTCGAAAGACAGTCAAAGATCACGCGACTATACTGAAATGCGGCAGCGGGAGCCGGAACGAAATACCGGTGCGAATGACCGGGCTCGGCGATAGCGACCTGTTGGGCCATTCTCAGAATAACTAGACAACAGCGGATTTCGTTAGTCAAACCGAATTATCTGATTATTCTACCCAATCAGGATGCATCATTAAGGGGGCAGTACTTGAGTCATTGCCATAAAAGCCGAAAACATGACCGCGCAAATTATAATATACCCTTAGATCAAAACTCGGCACAGGGGGCTCGTCAATGGCCCAGCACCCCGAGGCCGAATTTTCATCTACAATGAATGAGTATACTATCGCTAAGAAGACTTTTTTAAATGCCGTTTACGGTAGCGGTTGACGCGATATTTTTCATGGAAATAGCGAACAGAGCTGAGCAGCGATTGTTTATTGATCGCTTTACGGGAGCGGATCATGCTGTCATGCGGTAATGACTTCAACGGTACATGATGCCGTTCGATGTGCTGGCTGAGAACAGAAAATAAATTATAGTCTTCCAAAACCCGGCGACGGGCTTCAATAATGTAGGGTAATCGTTTTTCGTATTCGTTGTTTTCGATGGCGTTCTTAATGATGCGGTAGGATTTTTCTACATCGAAAATATCGATATAAAAGAAACTTTCCTTTGGAAAATAATCCTCGACATTAGTACAGCCGTAGTAAAAGGGGAGCGTAAAGCCTAAAAACGCATCGGCCAGTTTTTCGGTCCAGTGATGGTCTCCGACGAAATTTTCAATCGCGATATGATAGCGGTAAGCATCTAGCGCAACGGCTTTATCATCCATATCGCGAACACCGTGACCGAATATCTCCAGTTCCGGGAGCCGCTCTTTGAGCGCCTGAGTGAATCGATAGCGTTGGTTATGCAGCGTATGTTTTTGCTGTTTGCTGGAGCAGACCGTTGAAATGGTCTGGCTTTTGTCAGGCTGCATGGACAAGAGCCGGTCATAAGGTATTTCGCTGTTTTTGCCTATTCCGTAGAACCAAATCAACGCCGGTTGCGAATATATTCTATTGCGATGCGGTAAAGCGAATTCCTCCTGGCTCGTCAAAACATAATTGAATTGGGATGTATAAGGACTTCCATATACTTTAATTGTGGAAGGCTCGGTTGTAATTAGTAGCGTGTGTTGTTTAGGACAATGCAGCTTTTTAACGCACGAAGAAAATCGTTCTCCGCCGACTTTAGGCAAGTCGTCATAAACGACAAGCCAATCATAATCTTGCAAATCAGGGTCGAAATTAAACTGGCAACGTCCCCAAAAAAATGAGTTCCCAGGTAATTGCCTGGTAAACATGCGGTGTTCTGCCTTGGTTAAAAATTTAACGACAATGGGGGATTGCGGGATAGATGGTTTCATGATCGTTAGATTTTATTGAATTGAAAGGTTGGCTTTTAAAAAATGGCATTGAATAGAGGGCATGTAGGGATATTACTCTATAAATTATGGAATTAAAAAATCATCAATTATACTTATTCTCCACGAAATTCGAACCTTTTGCCTTATAAAGATAATTAATCTCAATAGGTTTAATTTAGAACGATCAGGAATAACGAATTTGAACAAAAAGGTTAAAACTTGTTGGGTATTGACGCTGGGAATACCCGGAATGGACAATCAATCGCTCGGCTTGGCCCAAGCATTAGGTTTGGAAATCGAACAAAAGCGGATTTGCTTGACTTGGCCATTGCAGCATCTGCCGTCGCGTTTTTGTTTTTCGCCATTGCGTTTTTTAGGGGCGGGTAGTTCGGACTTCAGTCCGCCCTGGCCCGATGTCGTGATCGGCACCGGTCGACGTACGGTGGCCGTGGCTCTAGCAATAAAAAAAGCCAGTGGCGGCAAAACCTTAAATATTCGAATACAAGATCCTTACTATGCCTACGATAAGTTTGATGTCATTGTTGCGCCGAGACATGATGGCTTGTCGGGATCCAATATCGTGAACAGCATCGGCGGACTCCATACGATTACACCGACTCGTCTCAAACATGCCGCCGAGCATTTTGCGTCGCAATTTGCCGACCTACCGCGGCCTTTACTTGCCGTAATGGTGGGGGGATCCAATAAATGCTATCGAATTACGGAGCAAATTGGTAGACAGCTCGGTGCGAGGCTAGCGGCATTGTCAAAAGAAACCGGAGCGGGCATTTTATTGACGACTTCCCGGCGCACCGGCGCCGACGTCGAAGCCGTGTTGCGTGAAGAGCTGAGCGATACGCCTTCGTTTATTTGGGACGGTTCTGGGGAAAATCCGTATTTGGGCTTTCTAAGCTTGGCGGATGCGATTTTGGTGACCGCCGATTCGGTCAATATGGTTTCCGAAGCGTGTACGACCGGAAAACCGGTTTATATCATAGGACTTGAGGGCGGCTCGGATAAATTCAATCGATTTCATCAAATCATGGAATCGGAAGGCTATACCCGGTCTTTTAGAGGAAAGCTGGAAAACTGGACTTACACGCCGCTCGACGATGTCGGCAATGCAGCGAGGGAAATCGGTCGGCGGTTGAACATGAAAGCCAACTCAAAAATTGACTAACCTTAATCTAAAAAGATCATTTGAGACTTCACCAAGCCGGTGAAAGTGTTGTAGACCCTTCATGCTTCGACTCAGCTCAGCACGAACGGTCTACAACACATGCCAACTGCTCTTTCTAGGTTTAATGAAGATATATGGGGTGTATCTAGCGAGGATGTCGTTAGAAGGCAGCTGCCGTTAAGACCCGTAGATGGGGTCATCCAGCCCTTATGTTCTAAATGTTTTAGTTGCCGGAACGAATTGCGATTATTTGGGGCTGGATTCCTCGACAGGCATACTTCTCACCCTAAATCCGACAGTAAATGCTCTAACTGGGTATTACTGTCAAGTTAATGTTATTTTTCATGACTCTAGTCTTTTTTGATTGAGTGCTTGCTTTAAGTTTCGCGAGAGTTCCGTCGCGTAAAACAGAGCAAACCGATCAGCCCGCTCACAAAAAGCCAGCTTGCTGCGGGAATGGGTACGGGGTGAACGATAATATTCGAAGATTGATAACTATAAGCAATTTCGTTAATGCCTATGCTATATCCATCCGGCCCGAATAAAATAAGAAATCCGACAGACGATACGGCATTGACAAAAATGTCCAACCCATCGTTTCCAGTAACTAGCGGTGTTCCGGCCAAAATGTTGGTATCGGTTTCTAAATCGAACACGCTAAATTCAACATTGCCTTCGCCGCTCCCGTAAAATCCAAGAAAAAAACTCTCCAGCATTAGGGTAGTGTTCTCTTCGGTTACCGAAAGTTTCAAAGCACAGTTTTCACCGTGCCAACAAAACGCGGCGCCTTTTCCGGAATAGCCATCATTAAAAACGATAAGCTCTCTAAACCAATCATTGTATGGATCCCAGTCTAATGATACAGGCCCATTGCTGCCGAAACCCGGTGCCTCTTTCTCAATAATCGTCCAATCGGCAAGTCCCATATCTTCAACTTTTACGATGGTGGATGTCGCGTTAGCAACATTGATAGGGATCAAAAAAATCAGCAATACCAGGCTTTTCCACAGATTGGAAAATGAGTTACTTAAGAATATTGAAAATTTCATAAAATACTCAACTTGATTTCATTTAGGCGAAGACCAAAAACCTAACTAAGAAAAAAGCAATTATCAGGCCTAAAAAATTATGTGTTTGATATGTAGTGTATCCATCGTTCCCAAACTCTACGTCATTGCCATTAAATTAAGCCGTCATCTTTAGGCTCTTACTCGTTTCTACCGCTCCAGCGCAGGAAAACGATCTTGCCTCGGTAGCTAAGGTTTTGGTTCTCACGGAGGACCGTGGGAACCAGAAACGGCTGTCATCCGGCAGATGGATTCGATTCCGGTAATCCCTACAGGAATGGCGTGTTTGCGTAAACTAACATAATGGCAGTGCTCCTCTACGTGGGAATGCACCCTAAAACGCTTTGCGGTTCGTGGACTCAGTTTGGAGAAATTAATTTTTACCGCATCTTTAGGTAACGACCTAAAGATCTTCTCATAGCTAAATAATGCAATTTTTAGGCCTAAAAAAATAAGTACTTGATATGTAGGCGTATGTTTTACCATGAGAATTGGATGTTCGTGAAGATGTAAAAAATCCTGACAGAATGAAGTGTGTTATTGAAATCCAAAGAGTCAAATCCGAGAAAAGGTGTGTTTAAAACCCATAAAAATCAAACTAAGTCACTGGTTGAGAGTGGAGGAGTATATGGAGAGTAAGTATTCAGTCCCCTCAACTCCCCGAGAACTTTCATCATCCGGGGTGATTGCCAGTCCTTCATAAACGTTAGACGGAAAAGAGAGTAAAAAAAGAATGTGTAAAATATTTCGACAAATTTTTTACATATTTTGAAAGCAGTAATGATTTTCCTGATTAGCAAGATGCTTCAGCTTGCCGAAGCCAAGTGTCCGAGCAGGGGGCAGTGGTAGTCGCAAAAACTAAAATATGCTGTTACCCAAGCTCCAGCTTGGGTAACCTGTTCAGGAAGCTCTAGCTTCCCGACAATCAAGAAAGATTGAACGAGCGAGCGAGTCGGGGTTGATTGAGAATGTGCGGAGGTTGTGTCGGTTTCAGGAAGCTCTTGCCCTGAGCCCTTCGGCTGCGCTCAGGAGAGCCTTGTCGAAGGGGGAGCTTCCGGGGGCTTTCCCAAGCTGGTGGAGCTTGGGATAGAGCGTGGTGTGGGTTGGCAGTTTTTAGCTTGACGCGCATGGCTTACGAACCCCGTCGTGCTAGGGGCATGCTGATCTTTGGGCTTTAGCTGAAGAAACTTGATAATCAGGATGATTTTTATCGGTGGATAAACTCAGTGGCATACTTAGGGTTTCGTGATAAATAACGCCCTGGAACTATGCGCTTTGTTGAGGGGGGGCGGTAACTCGCTTGGCAGGACGTCGTAAATCCAGAGACTAAATTCCATAGCCTATTGGCCATGATTGATTACATAGATAATCTAGGTGCTGGGTAAATGTAATTATTCAGTCCCCCGGCAATTATCATTCCCACGCTGCAGCACTCGCCGTTATACACAAGTATCGGTAAACTTGCTAAACAGAGTTCGTCGTATACCTGGAAACGGTGCTGTTTGATAAATCTGCGGATATTGAGCATCAGTGGCTTCGAAATCGCGACGAAGGCGTCGCTCCCACAAGGGGCGGATGCTCTGTGGGGGCGATCCCCAGATCGCGATTTCGAAGTCGGGAACGTTGGGCGACACAAAATGGTATCGAAGCCTCATTAGCTAAGATTGCAAAACAGTTATTTTTGACTTATGTATAACGATGAGCGCTGTAGCATGGGAACGTAAGGGAGTGTAAAGCATTACGGGTAAATACGTCCTGTCGGGCGAGTGACCGCACCCACCATAGCTCGCATTTTCATTTGCCGGGTCGATGACCTGGCCTTCATGAACGTTACTATAAGTTACTGCGATATCACGAATCCCGGATCCAATAGTTCTTGATACACCTTCAGTGTTTCCGAACACATTTTATCCAGCGTGAAGAGCGAATTAGGCTGAATCGTATGCGGTTCGCCGTGGAGCAATTTTTTTGTGGCATCGGAGGCTTGTTGAATATTCCCGACTTCAATATTACCTTGCGGAAATAAAAGATCCAGTTGCTCTTTGACGCCTCCATGACTATAAGCAATGACGGGAACGCCGAGACTTAAAGCTTCAGTAACGGTGCGGCCGAAGGATTCCGGTTCTTTCGATAGAGAAAACACGGCTTTAGAGATGGCGATGATGTTTTGTAAATCGCTGCGATGACCAGTAAGCGTGACGTTATCGCCGAGTTGCGTTTCGTTGATCAATTGTTCGAGCGTTTGCCGGTATTCGGTTTTCTTCGGATCGGTTTCGCCGACGATCAATCCGTGAAAGTGTAAGTTCAATTGTTTTAATTCGGAAAGAATGGCAATGAAGTCTTCGATGCCTTTACGCCTCGATAATCGCCCGGCAAACGTTAATAGAGGCTTCCCTTCAGTTTGCGGATAAGTGCTAAACCATTCTTTTAGCCAAGACTCATTCGGTCGGTAATCCGGATTATAAATAGATGTATCGACACCGCGATAAATTACCTTGATCTTGCCGGAGGCGACATTGGGGTAGGAATGCAAAATATAATCGCGCATCATGTTAGAAACTGTAATGATGCGCTCACTCCTAGTCATGATTGCGCTATAGCGGTTAACCGAATGTTGTCCATGAAAAGTCGAGACCAGTTTCGGTCTTTCATGGGCCGGCATACTTTTCCAAGCCAGATAGACCACCCAAGCCGGGAGTCTCGATCGAACATGAACGATATCCGGTCGGATTTCGCGTATAAGTTTTTTGAACCATGGGATATATTTTAGCGTCGATAGACTTTTCGCGCCGATATCGGCTTCGATATGCCGGCTGCCCTCGTCGATGAGTTGTGGGACCATGCGCCCGCCTGCAGAAACGACGATCGATTCGTGACCTTGCTCTACTAAATAATGGCCTATTTCAAGCGTACCTTTTTCGACGCCGCCGCTGTTTAATGCGGGTAAAACCTGGATTACCGTGATTTTTTTATTCGACATGAAGGGGCTAATTATAATTATCGAACGCCGTTATCGTTTCGATCGGCAGTTTTTGCCCGAAGTGTACTGTGCCTGCCGTTAATGCTCAAGTATAAGGTGCGTCGGTTGACCGGAAATAACGTGCGAATGCTAAATTTCGTTTGCTTTGGGAAGTTTTTCGTTGGGTTGCGATTTCGAGATTGTCATCGTTCCTTTGAAAGCAAAACTTTTCTGTTTTTCTTGTTTATCTGTCTTCTTTTTTATATCGGTGGCGCTATCGATAACGATACGGCACGCGGAGAATCCAATTAACAGATCTTCCTGTAAAACGACTCGCTTAAGCTGCCCGTCGGTTTTCAATGCTTTTGAACGGACCCAGAATTTATTTACAGGGAAGCCTTCTTTTGATAATGACGCCAATCCCCAGCCCGATAAGTACTGGCTGTTGTCTGATTTCGGTTCTTCATAGAAGTGCTTTAATCGAAAATATGGATAGGGGCTAGGAGTGTTATTTTGCCCTAAGACAATTGCACTGCCTTGTATCGATAGAAGAGTCAATTCGCGGTTAATATGAGCAGTCCCGGAGAATTCCGATATGAGCGTTTCTTTTAGTTTGTTGTTTTTTGCTTGCTTAATCGTGAAGACTTGTCCAAGAAAGGCATCGGGTTCCTCCGCTATTGCATTGAGAATAAGTGGGTCCGATTTTCCGGGAGAAACGATTTTGATAACATTGGTTACCGGTTTGTTGATTGCACCATCGGCACTAATCTCTATCGAATAGTCCCCCTCGACCGATTCGCAGCCGGTAGCGAGAGCGGCGGATTTGGCAATATCCATGGCGCTATCCAAGAGCATTAGGCTTGTTAATTCCTCGGTCTTAAGGTTTATGGCAGTCATTGCTGCAGGACCTTTGTCAAATAGGCTCGGTGCTTTTAGAGGCCCCCCGTCTGCCTGAGTTATTAGGCTGTAGCCTAAAGTTGTTGCGAATAAGATGAGGGGGGAAAGCTTCATGGTTCGGGCCTATCGATTAATGCGAATAAAGATGAGCGTGTATGAAATAAATTATCAAGTCGTTGTTCCGTTTTTTTACAGGGAAAAGTGAGAGTCTGCTTTAGCTGTACTGAGCTTCATTGTGACGATGTTGATTAGGCCGCCTTCTCATCAGGCTTTTCTTAAATTTGATCAGATATCAATAAAAGGGCGGGGACATTCAATTTTCCGCTTAAAATTTACATCTTAGAGAGTAGGAAGTCGGTGGGTTAGGAGGGTTTCTTGGTTAACAATCTTATTATGCCCTCTTTCTTTTCAAAGAGGGCATAAGTCCACGAAAAGCTACGGATTAAGCTCATCGACCGGATCACCGGGGATTGCTGATTCGACGGTAATATGGCCTTGTTGTGAAATAAAATCCGTATTGTTATAGCCGGTTGTATCGATTGTAATTCGGCATGATGTGGGGAGGGTCAATAAATCCCTAACTAAGATTGTTCGCCCTTGATCATTACTATGGCGTTGAAATTTAATGCGTTCCCAGTATTTTGAATGGGGGAATTTTTGATTGGAAAGCGAGCTCATGCCCCAGCCGATGTTAGTGACGTACTCCTCTTGTATTTCATCAGAAGAGTTGTTGCTAAAATTGGTTATGGCTAGTGTGCTAAATCGATGAGTTACCGAAATGAAATCTCTTAACTCCAAATTTCCGGTCATTGACATCATTTCACCAGCTCCGTCAAATGTATATATAGCCCGGTAAATATCGATTGGAGTGAATTCATACGAGGTTGGGCCTCGGGTGCTAACTACATAAACACCTGATGCATCGGGCATATTTTCATAGTTTGCGCCAGCTAATAAATAGGTCGTATTGCCGGGAAGTTTGGCTGATACCATGTTGTTTTGCTTTCGTTGGTCGTCAGCCCCAGTCGCAAATAAGGTAATTTGATATTTGCCCCTCATGATAAAACAACTGCTTGCATTTATTTTGGCGTTCACGATGTCCATAATGCCTTCATACAAAGAAACAGCGGTTTTTTCCTGTGGCGATAGTACTACCGGCGTTGTTACATCGGAATCGTCGGTAATATTGGCTTCGGAAGTAGGTTCGGACTCATCGGCAGTGGCTTCGCCAGGCATTAAGTTAAGCTCAGTTACAATTTTTTCGTCGGCAGTTGAGCCAAGCTCCTCCGTATAGGCAAGGTTAGATAAGCCAAGTAAAAAAGCAAAGCTAGCCATGAGAATAGCGTAACGTTTCATAAATTTCCCAAAATATTATTGTTTTAGTCAATCTATAAAATTTTTGGTTTTATAAATTGCATGGGTCCTAGGGCAATCTCATTATCGGTATTAACAACCGATATACCGGTAGGAAAAAACAGTGTTTAGTCAATAAATAGTGCTAGTTTATCCGGTAAGAGAATTACAATTATTTTATAGAAAAAAGTATTAAATTATTCTTGCTTATTGGCTAAGTTCCAGTATCTGGAGCTCAAATAGAGCCATGGCTGAAAAGCGTACTATTACCTCAATATTCCAATGTCCAATACCGATATTTTATGTCTGAAAGGTGTGTATATACTGAAATAAATTTAAAAAACAAATAGTAAATTACAAGCCTATTCGATCGGTTATAGTTAAGTATGCAATTTAATATTTATGCTAGTAGATATAGCTATTGATGCTTGACTTTATTAAAACCACCCGGTTCAGTACCGAGTGGTTTTAATTCAGTCGTTAAGTTAATAATTAATTGCCAGCAGTAGTGACCAAGCTGCAGCTATTCAGTTCGGTATCAGGTGCGCTAGGAGTCACCTGAGAAACGGTCAAATTACCGTCTTGCCAGAACAGGCCGGGTTGACTGTAACCTACAGTTGACAGCGTAATGCGGCATGCGCCGACACCCACTAAACGGTCTTTTTGGAATACGGTACAGCCTTGTTGGCCGTTGTCGCGAACCGCTTTGGATTTTTGCCACCATTTGTTGACCGGATAGCCGGATTTTGACAGGACTTGCAAGCCGTAATCATAGATTTCATAAAATTCACCCGGACCGTAAGTGTTGCCGTGGTAAAAGTCTTTGATGGCAGCGCTATAGAATGTGTCAGGTCTTCCGTTTTGGCCTGCAACTCTTAAAGAGGTTCTTTCGTTGACCATCAAGTTATTAAGATGGTTGTAAGTGTATCTTCCGCGCAGGCTATCTACGGCAACGTTGTTCAAGATCCCAGCAATTGGAGCTTGTGTGACGTCGATGTTTTGACCAAAACCGGGAACCGGTGCTTGCAGGGCTGCTTCAAGTCTTACGCCGTTAAAAGAATTGACTTCGAGTTGATTGAAAGTGTGGCCGTCGACATAGGCGCTGACCGGCACCGAAAAAGGCGTGCATCCTTTTACATAAACAAGCGCTTCGGTGGCTTGCATGAGGCCTTCGTAAAGAGCGAAAGCCGCTCTTTCAGTGTCTCTCATATTGGTCATATTCAACAGAGGGGCTGCAGGTCCATTGTTGTATATGGCAGGAGCACCTGGAGGGTTGGCGCTGGCCAGAGTTGAAATGCCGAGCAATACGGCTGCTGCTGTGGTGGTGATTTTAGTTTTCATAAAAAACTCCTTTATTTTTTAAAGTATTTTTTGCCATGGTTGTTAAAATAATTGTTATATGTATGGCAATCGTTTTGGTTTTAACGAACACGAGCTCTATTCAATAAATGAATATTAAATAACAACTATCGATCAATCATTTTGTAATTTAATACCCATAAAGCTCGATTAAGGCAGAAAATACCGCCCGGTATTAAATCGGGCGGTTATAGGCTTGGTTATGGCGCCTGAATCAAGCTGCAGCCATTCAGTTCGGTATCAGGAGCGCTTGGAGTCACCTGAGAAACGGTCAAATTGCCGTCTTGCCAGAACAAACCGGGTTGACTGTAGCCTACGGTTGACAGAGTGATTCGGCATGCACCAACACCCACTAAACGGTCTTTTTGGAATACGGTACAGCCTTGTTGGCCGTTGTCGCGAACCGCTTTGGATTTTTGCCACCATTTATTCACAGGGTAGCCGGATTTCGATAGGGTTTGTAAGCCGTAATCATAGATTTCATAGAATTGGCCCGGCCCATAAGTGTTGCCATGGTAAAAGTCTTTGATGGCAGCGCTATAGAATGTGTCAGGTCTTCCGTTTTGGCCGGCAACTCTTAAAGAGGTTCTTTCGTTGACCATCAAGTTATTAAGATGGTTGTAAGTGTATCTACCGCGCAGGTTATCTACGGCAACGTTGTTCAAGATCCCAGCAATTGGAGCTTGTGTGACGTCGATGTTTTGAC
Organism: Methylotuvimicrobium sp. KM1; assembly: GCF_044788715.1. NCBI lineage: Bacteria > Pseudomonadati > Pseudomonadota > Gammaproteobacteria > Methylococcales > Methylococcaceae > Methylotuvimicrobium > Methylotuvimicrobium sp. KM1. The sequence goes on from NZ_CP173170.1 coordinate 1,053,090, forward strand.
CAAAACCGGGAACCGGTGCTTGCAGGGCTGCTTCAAGTCTTACGCCGTTAAAAGAATTGACTTCGAGTTGATTGAAAGTGTGGCCGTCGACATAGGCGCTGACCGGCACCGAAAAAGGCGTGCATCCTTTTACATAAACAAGCGCTTCGGTGGCTTGCATGAGGCCTTCGTAAAGAGCGAAAGCCGCTCTTTCAGTGTCTCTCATATTGGTCATATTCAACAGAGGGGCTGCAGGTCCATTGTTGTATATGGCAGGAGCACCTGGAGGGTTGGCGCTGGCCAGAGTTGAAATGCCGAGCAATACGGCTGCTGCTGTGGTGGTGATTTTAGTTTTCATAAAAAACTCCTTTATTTTTTAAAGTATTTTTTGCCATGGTTGTTAAAATAATTGTTATATGTATGGCAATCGTTTTGGTTTTAACGAACACGAGCTCTATTCAATAAATGAATATTAAATAACAACTATCGATCAATCATTTTGTAATTTAATACCCATAAAGCTCGGTTAAGGCAGAAAATACCGCCCGGTATTAAATCGGGCGGTTATAGGCTTGGTTATGGCGCCTGAATCAAGCTGCAGCCATTCAGTTCGGTATCAGGAGCGCTTGGAGTCACCTGAGAAACGGTCAAATTGCCGTCTTGCCAGAACAAACCGGGTTGACTGTAGCCTACGGTTGACAGAGTGATTCGGCATGCACCAACACCCACTAAACGGTCTTTTTGGAATACGGTACAGCCTTGTTGGCCGTTGTCGCGAACCGCTTTGGATTTTTGCCACCATTTATTCACAGGGTAGCCGGATTTCGATAGGGTTTGTAAGCCGTAATCATAGATTTCATAGAATTGGCCCGGCCCATAAGTGTTGCCATGGTAAAAGTCTTTGATAGCAGCGCTATAGAATGTGTCAGGTCTTCCGTTTTGGCCGGCAACTCTTAAAGAGGTTCTTTCGTTGACCATCAAGTTATTAAGATGGTTGTAAGTGTATCTACCGCGCAGGTTATCTACGGCAACGTTGTTCAAGATCCCAGCAATTGGAGCTTGTGTGACGTCGATGTTTTGACCAAAACCGGGAACCGGTGCTTGCAGGGCTGCTTCAAGTCTTACGCCATTGAATGTTTGAACTTCGAGTTGATTAATGCCGTTGCCGTCAGAGTAGGCCGATACGGGCACCGAGAAAGGCGTGCATCCTTTTACATAAACAAGCGCTTCGGTGGCTTGCATGAGGCCTTCGTAAAGAGCGAAAGCCGCTCTTTCAGTGTCTCTCATATTGGTCATATTCAACAGAGGGGCTGCAGGTCCATTGTTGTATATGGCAGGAGCACCTGGAGGGTTGGCGCTGGCCAGAGTTGAAATGCCGAGCAATACGGCTGCTGCTGTGGTGGTGATTTTAGTTTTCATAAGAAACTCCTTTACTTTAAATTTAAAGTATGGTTGCCATGATTGTTATGGTAATCGCCGCATCCATGGCAAATGCGGTGATTAAAAGAGCTAAGTGCTCAATTTTATTAATTTATTTTTTCTGAGATTAATTTCCGGCTGATCCAGGCTGATAATCTGTATTACGCTTGAATGCCTTCGATTTCATTGTTTACATTACGCTAACTTTCTGCGCCAGGAAGTCACCAGTCCGATCATTGCTGTGCCCATCAGCCAAATAGCGCCTGGAACAGGTACATGGCTAACTGGTGCCGAGCATGAAGTGCAACTAGTGCCCATTACTTCAAAAAGATACGGCGATCCGTGTGCTCCAAGTGGATTCCAATAAGCGGCATAATACTGGCCGTCATGGCCGGCACCGTTATAAGACCATTCTATAGGAAACGACAGGCTTTCATTGCTGAGAAAGAGCCAATAGGCTGTGTTTGGTTGTAAAAGCGCGGCTTCATTGGGATCTTGCGAAGGTGCGTCGAACCAAACGTCATTGCCGCCAAAGTGTTCCAGCTGCACAAAGCTGTCGGGAATCGATAAGTCGAACAGCTTGTCTCCGGGAATGTGAGAATCCCCTCCCAAAAAGTTGTTGCTATAAACAGCTAGCGATATGCCGTCGTTTCCGGACGAATCCTTAAGAGAGACTAAGTCGCCTGAAAAGTGACCGCCGGACGCTAAAGATAGGCGGACGCTGTCTAATAAGCAGCCATTAGGGCAGTTAAAAGGATCTACCGTAAATCGGCCGGCTGCCCAATCAGGTTCGCCGCCCTCAAAAAAGGGCGCTACAAGCGATTCGCCGCCGGAATATCCAAAAGGGAAGGTGTCGTAGATAGAAACTGATGCAGAAGCGGTACCGGCAAAAAGGCCCAGTGCAACGGCAGCGCTTAATTTTTTTAACGGTGCTTTAATTTTCAACATAATTACCTCTAATATGTTTGAAATTAAGTGCGGCCAGACTATCTGATGGAAAATGGAGAGTATCAGACTCTTGGCTTTCCGCCCCCGCCTCGCGACGGGTAAGGCTTTTAACTTAATCGAGCTAAAAAATCCCTAGTGATTCAAGTTGTCTGGCTCGAGCAATTAAATGTGAGTATCGCCGAACCGTCCATAATCCAGGCATTATCCCAAATGCCTCATAAATTATTCGTTAGTTTCGTTAAAAAGCGCTTAAGGTAGAAAGTATTTCATACGTTAAATGCGCTTTGGCTTGCCATATAGTAGGTGCTTGTAATTGACAAGGTATTTTTTTGTTTTCGCATAAAACACGTGCATAGAGCGTGCCATCAGTCGATTTTGTTCTTTCAAGGCATTGAATTGTCAATTAAATAAAATGCATTTTGTGACGGAAGGCGCGTTTATTTTGGAAGCTTCATTTCGTGATGTAAAAATTATTGACAGTTTTATGTCTTAACAAAAGCTTAAAACGATTAAATCCGCCAAACGCCAAGAAAAGAAAATATGCATTGTTAATGAGAAGTATCAGCGTTTGTAGGGAAAAATTTGTAAGCAACTGAAAGACAAGGAAAGTATGGGGCGTCATTACAGGCTGTTTTATTCTTTGGGGCGCTTAGGCTTGCCGAAGGGCTGGGGGAAAAGGATGATGTAAAAAATTTTGACGAATGATGCAATAAATTGATCCAACTTAAAAACTGGATCTTATTTTGCTTGTAAAAGAATAAAGACGGATGTTAGTCGGTTTGTTTTTTTGCCTATCCGTTAATAAATTAATGTACGGAAAAACAGATACATATGAATGGCGGGGTATTTTTGGGAGTCTTGAAAGGCTAAATGATTTGCTTTGAGGTAAGTGTTAAATATTCTGACATAAGGCCGTATAAGAGAGGCTTATCTCGATACGGATAAAAGATTTTGACTCGTAAGGGCTTGGTTATTTCATAGTATTGAAATAGGTTATCATTGGCCTTGGGGCTTATCTTTTATTAACCTCAGCTTTAATTGCACCCATGGTTTATAATCTGCCCGAATCTATATAGCCAGGACTGTTCAATGGATTACTCAATTGCCAAGTACGCGCCTGAATACCATCCCTTTCTTAGTTATCTACAGCACCAAGATAAATTGACCGATGCCGAGCTAAAAAAGGTCGATCGGGTCATGCAGTCGACGGTGGCCGAAACCTTGCCGCATTTATTGATTAAGCTCGGTATTTGTTCGGAAAGCGATATCGCGGAAGCTTTTGTTGTAACGCATGACGTAGAAAAAGTCGGGGTCGAGGATTACCCGCTTGAAACGCCTCTGCCCAATCATGTGTCCCTGCGATTTCTGAAACAATTTCATGTAATCGGTTTGCGCAATACCGATGATGCAATTCATGTTGCGGTAATGGATCCGGAAAATCGCTTTGTGTTGGATGCGTTGCAACTGGCTACCGCTAAGCCGATTATTGCGAAAGTCGGAGTGATGTCGGAAATCGATGCCGCGCTCGAACTGCAATACGGCGAAGGTAAATCGCAAATGGATAAGCTATTTGCCAATCTCGAGACAGACGAGATCGGCGAAGAGGATCTGGAACACCTTAAAGATATGGCGAGTGAAGCGCCGGTGATCAAAATGGTTAATCTGATCATGCAGCGCGCGATTGAGAGCCGAGCTTCTGATATCCATATCGAGCCGTTCGAACAGCGCTTGAAAGTCCGCTTACGCGTCGACGGCGTGCTGCAAAATATCGATGCGCCGCCGGTAACATCGACCGCGGCCGTGCTTTCGCGCATAAAAATCATGGCCAAGCTCAATATCGCCGAGCGCCGATTGCCGCAAGACGGCCGAATCAAGCTGCAAATGCTGGGCAAGGAATTGGATTTGCGGGTCTCGACGATTCCCACCTTATATGGCGAAAGTGTCGTAATGCGCCTATTGGATAAAGAGGCGACGGTATTGGATTTTAAAGCCCTCGGGTTTGCGGGTAGGCAATACGAAAAATTTATCGAAGTATTGAGTCAACCGCACGGCATTATTCTGATTACCGGGCCGACCGGCAGCGGTAAATCAACTACCTTATATACAGCGCTTAAACAACTGAACACGGCCGAGCGTAAAATCATCACCGTCGAGGATCCGATCGAATATCAATTGGAAGGCATCAATCAAATTCAAGCCAAGCCGCAGATAGGATTGAATTTTGCCGCGGCGCTACGGTCCATCGTCAGACAAGACCCCGATGTAATCATGATCGGCGAAATGCGCGATATCGAAACCGCACGAATAGCCGTGCAATCGGCGTTGACCGGACATTTGGTATTGTCCACTCTGCATACCAACGATGCGGCAGGCGGTGTGACGCGTTTATTGGATATGGGCTTGGAAGAATACCTGCTGAGCTCGACGGTCAACGGAATTTTAGCGCAACGCTTGGTCAGAAAACTTTGTCCTCATTGTAAAACCGCTTATTCGGTCGATTCCGCATTGGCCGAAGAATTGAAGTTGAGACATTTTCAACCGGACGGCGATTTGGTCCTCTATAAAGCAACCGGCTGTCAGGCCTGCAACGGCCTAGGATATAAAGGGCGGATGTCGATCATCGAATTTTTGGTGATGACCGATCCCATTCGTCGATTGATCATGGCGCATGCGGAAGCCGGGGAAATTCACCGGTTGGCAATTGGCGAGGGAATGCTTACCATGTATGAAGACGGGTTGGTTAAAGCCTTGCAGGGCTTGACCACTCTGGAAGAAATTTTACGCGTGACGACGGAATCCTGATGGCACTCTATGCGTATAAAGCCGTAAACAATAACGGCGAAGTTGAAGAAGGTTTGCGTGAAGTCCCCGACGAAGGGGTTTTGATCGCCGAATTGCAAACGGAAGGTTTTATCCCGCTTCACGTTTCTTTATCGAAAGGCAGAACATTTCTCGGGTTAAGACTGGGGGCTAAACAGCTTAGGCTGTCGCAAAAAGAGGTATTGATGTTGACCGGCGAGTTGGCCACCTTGCTGGATTCGGGACTACCTCTCGACAAATCGCTTTCGGTGTTAATCGATTTGACCGAGGAAAATGAAAAACTGAGCAAATTGCTCGCGCGCGTATTGGAAAAAGTCAAAGGCGGGACGTCTCTTGCCGATGCCTTGCAGAGTCAAGCCGGCGTGTTCTCCAAATTTTATCTGAATATGATACGAGCCGGAGAAGCGGGCGGTAATCTGGGCGGCGTCTTGGTGCGCTTGGCTGACTATCTCGAGCGTTCGCGGGAGCTTAGGGATACGGTGAGCACCGCACTGATATACCCGATCATTTTAATGGTCATGTCGTTTGCGTCGTTGTTTGTGATGCTAACTTTTGTCGTGCCTCAATTTACCGAGATGTTCGAAAGCGCCGGCCAGGCATTGCCGGTGCCGACTCAGATTGTCGTGGGCTTGGCCAATTGGCTACAAAACTACTGGTGGTTATTGTTGGCGATAATAGTATCGGCCTATATTTATATGAATCATCAACTTGCCGAGCCTGCGTCTCGAAAAGGGTGGGATGCCCGGTTTCTAAAAATGCCGTTGGTGGGCAACATTTTGCTCGCGATGGAAACCGCCAACATTACCCGTACGCTCGGCACGCTGTTAGGAAACGGCGTATCGATCATCAGCGCGTTGACGATCGTCCGCGAGACCGTGTCGAACTTAACGCTGGTAGACGCGGTCAGAGATGCCGAAGAGCAGCTCAAACAAGGTCGTCATATGTCCGATGCTTTACTCGACAAGGGCGTTTTACCTAAAATGGCGATGCAAATGATCCGGATGGGGGAAGAAACCGGTCGTTTGGAAGAGATGCTGTTGCGTGTCGCGACGATTTACGACAAGCAGCTCAAAGTATCGATACAGCGTATGTTGGCGCTATTGGAGCCGGTGTTGATCATAACCTTAGGGCTCATGATTGCCGGTATCATTATTTCAATCTTGTTGGCAATTTTGAGTGTAAACGATTTGGCCTTTTAGGAAAAAAACATGAAACGATTGGGAATAAAACAATTGGGAATAAAACGACTAAGGAATATGCACAAAATAACTTCTACAAGTAGTAGGCTTTGCGGCGGTTTGGTGGCTCGCTTGACAGGACGCCGTGAATCCGTCCATGGAGGCTTGACGGCGGCTATCCCTGCCGCCGACACCTGTCAATCGAGCCACCAAACCCCTCCAGCAGTTGTCAGAGTTATTTCATGCTCATTCCGAAGAATTAAAAACAGCGGTTTTACCTTGCTCGAATTACTCGTGGTATTAGGCATTATTGCGATGTTGGCCGGTGTTGTCGGTCCGCAGGTCATGAAGCATATGGGGGCGTCGAAAACCAAGACCGCCATCGTTCAAATCGCTGATCTTTCAGCCGCGCTCGATATGTATAAGCTCGATGTCGGGCGTTATCCGACCACCGAACACGGTTTGCAGGTGCTGATCGAAAAACCTAATGACGTGGACCGTTGGAACGGTCCGTATTTACGGAAAAACCGGATTCCTTTGGATCCTTGGCAACAACCTTATTTTTATAAATCGCCTGGCGAGCATGGCAAATTCGATTTGTATACGTTCGGTGCCGATCAAAAAGAAGGGGGCGAAGGCGAGGATCAAGATATTGTCAGTTGGCAATAACGTTGCCCGGTGAGTATTTATTCGAGGTTGCCGGCGTCCTTTACAAAGATAGGATCGTACCCAGCGAATCGCGGGTTCACGATGATCGAACTGGCCGTAGTGCTGTTTATCATGGTGCTGGCCTTTGGCGCGGTTGGGATATCGATTTCATCCGGCAACGATGCCACGACGATTAAAACGGCGGCGCGAGATATGATTTCGGCCCTGCGTTATGCGAGAGGGCAAGCCTTGATGCTCGGCGAAGAGACGACCGTGACGATCGATTTCGGCGACAACACCTATTATATAAGTACTCGCGATAAGGTTTACCAGATTCCGCAAAATATCCAAGTCAGGCTTGTGACGGCGGAAAGCGAGTACAGCCAGGACGGTCGAGCCAGTGTCCGTTTCTTCGGCGATGGTTCTTCAACCGGCGGACGGCTGACGATGGAATTGGAGCAATGGGTGTGGCGCATCGAAATCAATTGGTTAACCGGATTGATCGATCTGACCGATGCCTAAGGAATATGCACAAAATAACTTTCCGAAACAGTAAGCTTTGTGGAGATTCTGCAGCAATTCCCAATTTTGAGATCAAAAAGGGTGTGGGGTATGCTTGGTGGCATCTCCCTGCCGCCGACACCTGCCAATCGAGCCGCCGAACCCCCTTCCGACATTTGATGAAGTTATTTCATGCTCGTTTCTAAGCAGCAAGGTTTCTCATTGATGGAAATACTTGTGGCCTTTGCAATTATGGCGATGGCCTTAGGTGTTTTGCTTCGGATTTTCTCGGGCGGTATCAATACCGCAATTGTTGCCGACGATTATTCGTCGGCCGTGCAAATCGCGGAATCTTTAATGGCGCGAGCGGGCGTGGAAACGCCGCTGCAAGCCGGTCAATTTTCAGGTACGGAATTCGACCGTTATGAATGGCTAGTTATCATCCGTCCGGCCGATTTTCAACTGCAACCTTCCGGTAATCAAAACGAATTGCCGCTATTGTATCGCATCGATGTTAGGGTTAGTTGGTCAGAAGAAGGTGCCGAACCGCGCGTTTTTGAATTAAAAACGCTACGTTTAGGACAGGCGGAAGCCGCAAGCAGTCGATAGCCGCCCATGTCTAAAACTCATTGCACATCGAAAAGCACTCATCACGAAGGTCGTGACAGCCAAGATGCTGTTACAATTCCAGCAGGGACTTTTTCACCGTTCCCTCGGGCCACGCTAACGGTTTCGAAGAATCAAGCCGGTTTTACTCTAATAGAAATTATGTTGGCCATGACCTTATTGAGCGTCATGATGGTCTTGCTATTCGGTACGCTCAGAATCAGCGCGCAAAGCTGGGAGGCGGGCGAGGGTAAAGTGGCTCAGAGCGGCGAAGCCGCGTTGGTCTATCAATTTTTTCGCAGGCATTTGGGCGTCACGCAACCGTTGTGGCAAGACTTTAACCCCGATCAAGAACGAGCCTTTTCGTTTGTCGGCAGAGCCGATGCCCTTCAGTTCGTATCGCCGCTTCCGGCCAGTGCAGCTCGCCCCGGCTTGCAGATGTTTAGCGTGTATTTACGGCAAATGGGCGGCGGTAAGTGGTTGACTGTTTCGGTTCAACCCTTCTTTCCGGAAGCGGAGGAGCAAGCGGCGCAGGATGAAGGTGTCGTAATTCTTAAGCATGTGAACTCTTTCCAGGTCAGTTATTTCGGGATGGACCCGGTTTCCGGAACGAACGGGTGGCAGGATGAGTGGGTGGATAGAGAAGCGTTACCGCGTTTGGTCAGAATTAGGATTGTCCGCGACAACGAATTATATTGGCCGGACATGTTTATCGCCTTAAAAGCCGCGGCGGATACCGCCGTCGGTCCCGAATTTTCGGACGTCATTGACCAGGGGTTCGATTAATGCGGCAAAAGGGTTTGGCATTGGTGTTGGTGCTTTGGGTGCTGACGTTGTTAACGATCATGGCCGGAAGTTTTGCGCTGAGTATGCGCCGGGAATCGTCTATAATGTTCGGTATGAAGACTAGGGCCGAGGCCCAAGCTTTTGCGGAGGCCGGCATTGCGGTGGCGGAATTGATGATGCTGGAAGAAGACCCGCTAAAACGTTGGGATGCCGACGGCCAAATTTATGAATTTAGTTTCGATGAGGCCGTGATTCGAGTCCGCATTCTTGCGGAAAACGGCAAGGTTGACATTAATCGGGCGGAATTGGATTTGTTACTCAAACTTTTGAGGTACGCACCGATAGAGGTCGATATGCAAACGCGGGTCGCCAACGCCATTATCGATTGGCGCGACCAGGATGACGAAGCACGAGAAGACGGCGCCGAGAAAAAAGAATATCAAGCGGCCGGCTTGAGATATGCCCCTCGTAACCAAGCATTCCAGTCTCTCGAGGAATTGCAAATGGTTTTAGGCGTGGATGCCGTGCTCTATGACTGGTTGGAGCCGTTTATTACGATCGACTCCGGTCAAGCGAGTGTCGATCTTGACAAGGCTTCGGCGGAATTGCGATATATGCTGGAAAGCGAGGACGACTTTGCCGTCAAGCCGATAACGGGCGAATCCGATGCCGAGAATGCCGTTCCTAGGGTCAGATCTTTTTCGCCGACTGAGCAGGGTGGCGAGATGCCGGGAGAATTCGAAATGCTGGGCGACGAGCAAGCGCAGCCCGGTACGCAGTCAAGCGGCGCGTTGACTATCGTTTCGGAGGCCATGGTCGGCGAGGGCGTCACGGCGGGTTTAAAGGTTTTGGTTAGGCGTTCGGATAACCCGGGCGAACTTTTTTCGGTGGCTCGATGGCAACCGATACATTCCAAAGTCCACTCTTTATTCGCCTATGAAATGGAAAATTATTGATGAGGGCCAAGCGCCGTGGCTTGCATAGGTCACGGTCAAAACGTGTAGAAGGGGTTTACAAACCCTGCTTGCCAAGGCCTACGGTTGATAGATGCCGAGCCAAAGCTCGTAACGGAAAAGACGCAAAATAACTTCCCCCTTTGAAAAAGGGGGATTGAGGGGGGGATTTATTTAAAAACCCAGTCCCGCCAAGGCGTCATTCCGCCAGGGATTGGCGGAATCCAGTGCCACGGATGGCAATGCAGGGCTTCATCATTGCGGGACGGATTATTTAACCCGTCCTGCCAAGGCCGTAGGGTGCGCATCGCGCACCTTTTCACGGTACCGTGCCTGACGATAAGTCCCGACCCAGGTGCGCGATGCGCACCCTACTATTGATGGACGCCGAGCCAAAGCTCGTGTAACGGAAAAGACGTATTATTGTCATTTTTTTCTTATAACCTAAGCTGTTTATGTAACACGGACAAATCGACTTTCATGAGACAGCTCGCCAGTCTTAACTTTAAATGAACAGTTCGTATTTTTACCCACTGAAACTCAACTAGAAACAAAACATGACCAATGCTGAATCTTGATGCGAACATTGATCTGGATGTAAAAAAGTTTTTTCGTTGGTGGGGAAGCGAGCTTTCTCATTTATTGCCTGAAGAGATCAAGAAAATTCTTGATCAGCAACAAAGTAAACTGATTTTACGGCCTCATGCCTCCACATTCTCGTTAACCTATGAAGTCGGCGAAGCGTGCGAAAACCTTGGCGAATTTTCAAGGGATGCGGCGGGAGTCGAGGCGATCAAGAAAATTTTGGCAAAAGATGCGCGCTACGAGAAAACCCAATTCATCGTGCGGCTTGCGCCTTCCGATGCGATTAGCAAGGAACTGACCTTTCCGATTGCCGCAGCGGAAAATTTACAGCAAGTGATTGCTTACGAAATCGATCGCCTGACCCCTTTTAACAAAGATCAAGTTTATTTTTCGGTCAAACTGGTCGAAAAAAACAAGCAGGCCGGCATCGTACGCCTCATTTTGGTGTTGACGCCAAAGGACAAATTGGATGCCGTATTGGATGAATTGACCGCATTGACGCTGCATCCGTCGCTAATCGACTACGAACCGGTAAGCAATCAACCGGAATCGGACGTCTCCCATTATAATCTCTTGCCGGAACACCGCCGGGAAAACAAAATACCTTGGCACAGCTATGTACACGGCGGTTTGGTCGCGTTGTTTTTTTTACTGCTAACCGTCGCGATGGTCTTGCCGGTTTGGTTGGAAAGCCGGGCTGTAGCGGCTCTCAGGGACGACATTGCGGTTATCGAAAAAGAAGCGAGAGTCGTTGAAAACATTCAATCGGAAATCGATACCATTATTGCGCGAGCACAACAATTGATCGCCAAAAAAAAGCAGTCGCCGGCAATCGTCGATATATTGAACACCCTCAGCGAATTGATAGAAGACGATACCTGGCTCAATTATTTGCGTTTTAACGAAGGTCGGCTACAGTTTCAAGGCCAATCGCCGGCTGCATCGGCACTCATCTCAAAATTGGAAAAATCGGAGTTATTTGTCAATGCCCGTTTCGTGTCGCCGGTCACTCGGGATAGATTGAGCGGTTTAGAGCGTTTTCAGCTATCCGTGGACATTAAAGCTAGGAGCGATGATGACACTACTCGATAAATACCCGCCGCAACGCCTAGCCGCCGTAGGCTTGTTGATTGCGGTCGTATTGATGGTGATCGGCTTTCTGGTGGTGCCCTTGATCAATGCCGCCTTGGACTTACGCGAAGAAAAACACGAGCTGCTGTTTCGTTTGGACCGCTATCAACGGATAACCGACAGAAAAGAAGCCGTGGCAGCCAATGTCGAAAAAATCAAGCAGGCCAATGCTGCACAAAGTTTTTTCAGCCGACACAAATCGGAGGCCCTGGCTTCCGCGGAATTACAGCAGTCGGTTAGAGCCGCGATTGCCAATGCCGGCGCCGAATTGATTAGTACTCAGGTTTTACCGAGTAAAACCGAAGGCCAATATAGTCGAATCGCGATAAAAATCAGAATGAACGGCGATATGGAAGCATTCCGCTCGGTTTTGCTGCAACTCGAATCGGCCGTGCCCTTCATAATGATCGACGACCTTGATATCCGTCCCGAACGAGGCAGGCGCAACCGGATAACCCGAAAGATCGAGCCTAGCAATAAAATGAACATCAGCTTTCAGGCTTCCGGCTTCATGGGTAAAGAGCCATGATCAATCCGGCATTAGTCAAATTACTGGGCGCTGCCTGCGCGGTTTTAATCGTTATTATTGCCGGCGAATGGTGGTATTGGGGGCAGGCGAACGGCATACCGGCCGGCGAAGTCCAAACCTTACCGACAGACTATGAGGCATTGGCGTTTCCGCAATTTCAAAGCGATCGGCAGAGCGAAGACCGATATAACGATTTGGTCAGTCGCCCGCTATTTATCGAAGGCCGGCGCCCGGCGCCCGAACCGGAACCGGAAAGAGAGTCGGAAACGAGTTCGGAAACCTTGGATTGGGAGCTGACCGGTATCTATACTGTTCAGCAGAAGCCCCATGTATTGTTACGAAGAATCAAGCCGCTACCCGATCAAAAAAACCATAAAAAAATGCCCGTGGAAGAAGAGGTCGACGGTTGGCGCTTAGTTGAAATTTTACCGGATAAAGCGATATTCGAAAGAGGCATGGAGCGGCAAGAATTGATTTTGAGAAAACCGAAACAAAAAGAACCGCCTCCCGGAAGACGCCCGCTTAAACCGCCACAGCGTCCGGCAGTGCCGCAGCTACCGCCGGCAGCTCCTCAAGCAACGCCGGACAACGGCTTAAGTGAACCTGATTCAGCAACAACTACACAAGATGAATAAAGTAAACCGAATCCACGCGACTGTTTTGGCATTGTTAACCCTATCGGTTACCGGGTGTGAATTGTTAGGCCCTCAGACCCGGCAAAAATTGTCTTTGCAGCAGCCCAAAGTCGACGACCTCGAAGCGCACCAAAAGTTTTTCGAACAATTGGGGGAAGAAACCAAAGCAGAAGATAAAGACAAGCTGCATGCCGAAATTTATCCAGGTTCCGGCCGTCCGGTCGGCGATACGATCGGGCGGCCGGGGCCGGCCAGAGGTCCGGGTTCTTTTAGTTTGAATTTCGACGAAGCTGACCTTGGCGAGGTCGCGAAGGTCATTATCGGCGACATTTTGGGGAAGAATTATGTGTTGAGCCCTAAAGTCGCCGGCAAGGTCACCCTGCAAACGACCCAGCCGTTGACCCGCGAGCAAGTGCTGCCGACGCTGGAAATGTTGTTGAGCATGAATAGCGCGGCCTTGGTCAAGGACGAGGGCGGCGTTTATCATATCGAACCGGCAGCCGATGCCCTCTATACCTCGGCCTTGTCGCTGGCCGATCGGCGCGGGCGTGTATTGCCGGCCGGTTATCAAGTCAGCGTCATTCCGGTCAGGAACGTCGGCGTCGACAATATCGTCGAAATACTCAAGCCGCTGATGCAAGAAAAAACCCTGTTGCATGCCGACCCTTCCAGAAACCTGTTGCTGGTGGGCGGCACCGCGGCCGAGTTGTTGCGCGTACAAGAAATCGTCGGGATTTTCGATGTCGATATGATGCGCGGTCGGTCGTTCGCGCTGTTTCCGTTGACGCATGTCGACCCGCCGACCTTGATCGAAGAACTGGAACAAATTTTCGATAAAAAAGCCAAGGAGGATGAAAGCCAATTTTTCCGCTTCATCGCGATCGAGCGCATGAATGCGATTCTGGCGATCACGCACCAATCGCGTTATCTGAGCGACATCGAAAACTGGATCATCCGGCTTGATCGGGCGCAGTCGGCGACCGGCGGCGGCGTCAATGTCTATAAAGTACAGCATGTAGATGCCGTGCAATTAGCCGCGACCCTGAGCGAAATCTACGGCGTCCCGGCTTCCCAAGTCGGCATGGGGCAGGCTTCTGTCGCGGCGGGGCGAAGATCGGTGGAAGTCACCAGTCGTCCGCAACAGAGTGGCGGACTAGGAGGGCGAAGCAGCCAGATTCGCCAAGTACAACGTCCGATGCAAACGCCCGGCATGGCTGCAGGTACCGGGGTCAAGGTCAAGGGCGTCGAGGACGTGCGCATCATCCCCGACGAAATCAACAACTCGCTCGTGATCGTCGCGACCGCGCAGGAATACAACGTGATCAAAGGCGTGATCAAGCAATTGGACGTGATGCCATTACAGGTCTTGATCGATGCGACGATTGTAGATGTGACTTTGACGGATAGGTTGCAATACGGCATACGATGGTTTTTTGAACATGGCGATGGCGCTGTTAGTGGAGGCGGGGCTACGAGTATTGTTGATACTGTTACTCCAATTGCTTTAGGCGCGGTATCGGGCGGATTCGGCTATGCTTTTTTGGCAAAGGATGTTAAAGCGGTTTTGAACGCAGAAGCCTCTAAAGGCAATACCAATGTCATTGCATCTCCATCATTAATGGTGCTTAATAATCAGGAAGCGTCGATACAAGTCGGTAGAGAGATATCGCTGAGAACGGGCTCGACAACCCCTGTTGGTCCTGGCGCAGGGGGGTTAGATGCTGCGCTTATTCAAACCCAACAATTGCAGCAGCGGCAAACCGGCGTCAAATTGAAAATCAAACCCCGGGTCAATGCCGGCGGTCTAGTCATCATGGAAATCGAGCAGAGTGTAGAAAATGTCCTCATAGGTGAAGCAAATACTAGTACCACAGGCAATCCGGACATACAAACCCGAGAAATCATGAGTTCGGTCGCGGTACAAAGCGGTGAAACACTTGTGTTGGGTGGTCTAATACAAGAGGATAATGGTTTTGGAAAAGCGGGGGTTCCTTGGTTGCATGAATTGCCGCTGATTGGGGCTTTATTTGGTAGTACATCTTATGATAATACAAAAACCGAATTGGTTATCCTATTGACCCCTCGAGTCGTCACCGGACGCCAAGATGCTAGATTGGTCACCGACGAATTCAAGCGCAAACTGACCGGCATTTACCACATCGAACCAATCGAGTAGGCTGCGCATCGCGCACCTTGCCACGGTGCCGAATCCAACGAAACGTCGCGGCACCGAATCCGGTGCGCGATGCGCACCCTACATTTAACGAAATCATTTATTTGTGGAGGATGGTATGGCCGATTATCGGCGCTGTTATGTGCCAGGAGGAACCTATTTCTTCACGGTGGTTACAGTCCGTCGCGCGGAAATTTTGGCAAACGACCGGGCAAGGGATTGTTTGCGTAACGCGATCCGCTATTGCCGTTCGGAGCTACCCTTTCAAATCGATGGATTGGTAATGTTGCCGGATCATGTTCATGCAATATGGACAATGCCGGCAGACGACTGTGATTATTCGAAACGTTGGGGTATTGTTAAAAAACGCTTCACACAAATTTGGTTGGAATCTGGCGGCCCGGAGCAAACAATCAGCGCTTCGCGTTTACGCAGACGAAGACGCGGCATTTGGCAGCCGCGTTTTTGGGAGCATCTCATACGCGACGAACGGGATTACCACAATCATTTCGATTATCTGCATTTCAATCCGGTGAAACATGGTTTGGTTGAGAATGTGGTTGATTGGCCGTATTCATCGTTCCATTATTGGGTAAAACAAGGCGTTTATACTGCCGATTGGGGGTCGAGCGCTAAAGAGCATGAGGTGCTCTCAAGCATACAATGCGAAGGTGAATAACCGTAGGGTGCGCATCGCGCACCATTTGACGGCGTCGAACTCCATTACACAGTACCAGACCCAGGTGCGCGATGCGCACCCTACCTTTAACGAAATCATCGCGAAGATATCCATGCCTAATCGCCCCTATCCCGAAATAAATTACGGTAAGCGTGCTTAATTGTTATAAAATAATGAGTTTTTCAACGACTCGATATTTTTCAATGGTAATCGGCGATTAAATTATGCGATGTCCCTTTTGTTCGGCGCAAGATACCCGAGTGATCGATTCCAGATTGGCGAATGAAGGCGATCAAGTCCGAAGGCGCCGCGAATGCTCGGTCTGTAAGGAACGTTTTACGACTTTCGAACAGGCCGAGTTGAGTCTGCCGCGCGTGATCAAACGAGGCGGCGCAAGAGAGCCTTTCGACGAACAAAAACTTCGCGCCGGTATGTTGCGTGCCTTGGAAAAGAGGCCGGTGGACAGTGATGCGATCGAGCAGGCCATTAGTCGGATCATCAAAGAGTTGGCGACGAAAGGCGAGCGCGAGATAAAGGCTCATGAATTGGGTGAAAAAGTCATGAAGGAGCTCAGCATGCTCGATCATGTCGCCTATGTCAGATTCGCTTCGGTCTATCGAAGTTTCGAGGATGTCAGCGAATTTACCGATATGATCGAGCATTTGAAGCGGCAATAAGATGACTTCAGTGTGGCATCCGGACGAATTTTACATGGCCCGGGCGATTCAATTGGCGCATAACGGCCTGTACACGACGCAACCGAATCCGCGTGTCGGTTGCGTGTTGGTCAAGGATGGCTCGATTATCGCCGAAGGTTGGCATGCTCGGGCCGGCGAAGGTCATGCCGAAGTCGAAGCGCTCAAGCGAGCGCAAAGTCCCGAAGGGGCGACGGTTTATGTTACCTTGGAGCCTTGCAGTCATCACGGGCGCACCCCGCCTTGTTGCGAGGCCTTGATCAAAGCCGGCGTAGTCCGAGTTGTTGCGGCCATGCAAGATCCTAACCCTCTGGTTTCCGGTCGAGGTTTGACGAGATTAAATGACGCCGGTATCGATGTGCGCTGCGGTGTTTTGCAAAACGAAGCGATGAAACTGAATCCGGGCTTCATTAAACGCATGCAAACGGGTTTGCCGTTTGTACGCGGCAAGTTGGCGATGAGTTTGGACGGACGCACCGCGATGGCTTCCGGCGAGAGTAAATGGATCACTTCGGATCAATCCAGAGCCGATGTACATCGATATCGCGCCCGCAGTTCGGCGATTTTGACCGGTATCAATACGGTGTTGGCCGACGATCCGGCCTTGAATGCGCGGGTCGAATTCGAAACCCTGCAGCCGGCCAGAGTCGTGCTCGATACCCGTCTTAGGATGCCGCCGACTGCGCGTTTATTGACATTGCCGGGCCGCAATGTGCTTGTGACTTGTTCCCAGGACAGAAGTAAAATCGATGCGCTGCAACAATTAGGCGCAGAAGTGTATTGCGTTGCCGAGCGAAGCGGCAAGGTCGATTTGTCCGCCGTGATGGATTTGTTGGGGCGATTGCAGTTTAACGAGATATTTATCGAAGCAGGCCCGACCTTGAGCGGGGCTTTGTTAGCCGAAAATCTTGTAGACGAATGGCTCATCTACATGTCGACTAATGTATTGGGTGATGAAGGCCGAGGGTTGTTCCGTTTGCCGGGGCTTGAAAAAATGGCCGATAAAAAACATTTAAGCGTATGCGATATCAGACAAATAGGGCCGGATATCAGGCTGACGCTGAAGCCGGATTGAAAACACGTAGCCCGTATGTACTGTAGTGAATTACGCGAAGTTCTTTGCCTAGGCCTCACTGCCATTAAGTTAAGCCATCACGGAATTAAGTAATGCTTGTATCCAGGATCTACTTTGCCTCAAAAGCTTGCCATCCTTGGCACTGGATTCCGCCAGTCCATGGCGGAATGACGGGCTTCCCTTAGCTTAATGGCAGTGGTGCCTAGGCCTCCCGGATTTCGTTTCACTTCATCCGGGCTACTACGCCTTTTTAAGCAAGTCGGTCGAGCCAAGTATTGCACAACGGCCTAAAATGCGTTTATCTTTTCACTATTCACTATTCACTATTCACTATTCACTATTCACCGCTCCCCTATGTTTACAGGTATTATTCTGGCAATCGGCAGCATTGCCGCGATCGAACCTAAAGCCGGCGATTGCCGACTTAAAATAAGCACCGGCAAGTTGCCGCTGGCCGACGCTCAATTGGGTGATAGCATTGCAGTCAACGGTGTTTGCCTAACTGCGGTCGAGTTGGGCCGGGATTATTTTTATGCCGACGTATCGAACGAAACGTTGGCGCGCACGACCTTGAAAACGGCTAGGGTGGGCACGCGGGTCAATCTGGAATTGGCATTGATGCCGTCGACACGCATGGGCGGGCATATTGTTAGCGGTCATGTCGACGGTATCGGTACGGTACTCGATAAACACTCCGACGGCCGCTCTTATCGTTTTCGCTTCAAGGCGCCGGACAATCTGGCGAAATATATCGCTGAAAAAGGTTCGATTTGTATCAACGGCATTAGCTTGACCGTCAATGAAGTCGACGGCGCGGTGTTCGGCGTCAATATCGTGCCGCATACTCTACAGGAAACGACGCTTGGCGATACCGAAGCCGGTGATAAAGTGAATCTCGAAGTCGATTTGCTGGCCCGCTACCTGGAGCGCTTGATGGCCGGCGATTCGGCGGCGCGCTGCAAGGGCGGCGTGACCGAACAATTATTGAAAAGCAGTGGTTTTCTAAACTAAATGAATACAATCGATGAAATTATAGAGGACCTGCGCCAGGGCAAAATGGTTATTATCATGGATGATGAAGACCGCGAGAACGAGGGCGATCTGGTCATGGCGGCGACTTTTACTCGTCCTGAGGATGTCAACTTCATGGCCCGCTACGGGCGAGGTTTGATATGCCTGACTTTAAGCCGGGAACGTTGCCGGCAGTTGCGCTTGCCCTTGATGGTCAATGAAAACAAGACTGCGCATTCGACCAATTTTACCGTGTCGATCGAGGCGGCTAAGGGCGTTACGACCGGCATTTCGGCGGCCGACAGAGCGCGCACGATCCAGGCTGCGGTCGCGTCCGATGCGCGCGCCGAAGACTTGGTGCAGCCCGGTCATGTCTTCCCGTTGATGGCGCAGTCCGGCGGTGTATTGAATCGCGCCGGTCATACCGAGGCCGGTTGCGATTTGGCGCGTTTGGCCGGTGTGGAACCAGCTGCAGTGATCGTCGAGATTCTAAACGACGATGGCAGTATGGCTAGGCGGCCGGATCTCGAGAAATTCGCCGAGCAGCATCAGTTGAAAATCGGTACGATAGCAGACTTGATCCATTACCGCATTCAACATGAAAATACGCTCGAGCGTATTAGCGAATGCGATTTTCCGACCGAGTTCGGCGATTTCCGTTTGTATGCGTATCAGGACCAAAATGACAATAAGCTGCATTTGGCCTTGGTCATGGGGCAGGTGGCGGGCGACGACCCGGTTCTAGTTCGAGTGCATGGCCGTAATTTATTGGACGATTTGTTTTCGTCGAAACGTAATGAAAATAGCGTATCCTTGCGCGATGCGATGCGGATTATCGCCGATGAAGGGCGAGGCGTGATTGTCGTGATTCGGCAAAACGAGGACAATAAGTCGTTAGTTGAGCATATTCACCAGTATCAAATGCAGGATAACGGCGTGGTGAATCCGGCATCGACAGACAGCGTCGGCGATTGGCGCTCGACCGGAACGGGGTCGAGAATCCTTGCGGATTTAGGCGTGCACCGCTTAAAGGTGATCGGCACGCAGAAAAAATATATCGGTTTGGCGGGCTTCGATTTGGAAGTCGTCGATTATGTGGGTAAGAACGGTATTTAAATTTAGTCGCGACGAAGGCAGAGCGCTCTTCATTCCCACGGAGAACCGCTCATTGTTATACATAAAATGTAGGGTACGCTGCGCGTACCAAAGACGTGCCCCTGCCGGCTCGGTTGGCACATGAATATTGCGGGGTTACCATGGTACGTACAGCGTACCCTACGCGGATCGCCTAGCGCTAGGTGAGGGATGGCCGAGAGTGCCAAGTGACAGTAAAGGGTATCGAGGTCTCATTTCCTAGCTCTCACGGGGGTATCCGCTCATCGTTATATATAAATTGTAGGGTACGCTGCGCGTACCAAAGCCATGCCCTGGCGGTTCGGTTGGTACATGAGTATCTTGGGGTCACCATGTTACGCACAGTGTACCTTACGGGGCTACCGATCCTACTTCGGCAACCCATATATTGGTGTCTACGAAAGACAGTTAAAACCGGAAAATAAGTCATGCTTGCTTTAGGCTCCTGTGAGTCTCAAAAGCATGCCATCCATGGCACTGGATTCCGCCAGTCCATGTCGGAATGACGGGTTTTTCATCATTCCCGCGCGCCGTTAAAACGGCGATTACGGATCTCACGGCAATGTGTGAGAAGTTAACGGAAACGGTCTTGACAAGATCGTTTCTATCGAAAAACAAGAGAAAGAGAGTTTAGATGTCGGCTATTAAAACCTATGAAGGCCATTTGTCAGTAAAGGGCGGGAAGTTTTGCATCGTTGCATCCCGCTTTAACAGTTTTATCGTCGAGCAGCTAGAAGCCGGCGCTATCGATGCGTTGGTCCGTCACGGCGCCAATCGAGACGATATTTGTCTGGTCAAGGCGCCGGGTGCATTCGAACTGCCGATGGTGGTGCAACGCATTGCCGCCGGTAAACAATACGATGCGATCATTGCCTTGGGCGCGGTGATCCGAGGCGGCACGCCGCATTTCGAATATGTCGCCGGCGAGTGTGTCAAAGGCTTGGCGTCGGTTTCGCTGCAATACGATGTGCCGGTCAGTTTCGGCGTGTTGACGGTCGATACGATCGAGCAAGCAATCGAGCGTGCGGGAACCAAGGCCGGTAACAAAGGCGCGGAAGCGGCAATGTCGGCATTGGAAATGGTTAATTTGTTCCAGCAGTTGGAAGCCTGATGAGTCAAGCGCGTACCAATGCGAGAAAAGCCGCCGTGCAAGCGTTGTATCAGTGGCAAATGACCGGTCAAAACCTCAGTGCGATCGAAATGCAGTTTTTGGAAGAAGAGCGCTTGAAAGATGCTCAAAAAAGCTATTTCAACGAATTGTTTCATGGCATTCCGAAAAGCCTCGATGTCATCGACGAAACGTTGACGCAATTCGTCGATCGTCCGGTCGAGGCGATCGATCCGGTCGAGCGGGCAATTTTGAGAATCGGCGTGTATGAGCTATTGAATCGGCTCGACATGCCTTATCGTGTCGTACTTAACGAGAGTATCAATCTAGCCAAATGCTTCGGTGCCGATGGCAGTCATCGTTATGTCAACGGCATACTCGATAAAGTGGCTCAACAAAAACGGGCCGTGGAAATTCAAGCAAAGAATAAAAAAGCCTCGGATGCCAACGGCTGAATTTGACCTGATCGAGCGATTTTTCGCCGGGAAAAAATCGTTGAATGCGGTAACCGAGTTAGGCATCGGCGACGATTGCGCATTGTTAAACGTGCCGGCCGGTTGTCGATTAGCGGTAACCGCCGATACGATGGTCGAGAATGTGCATTTTCTGGCCGGTGCCGATCCATGCGATTTAGGTTATAAATTGCTGGCAGTCAATTTGAGCGACTTGGCCTCGATGGGTGCCGAGCCGATTGCCGTAACCTTGGCGTTAACATTGCCTGACGTCGACGAATCCTGGCTCGAACGATTCGCCGAAGGTTTTTTCGAATTGGCCGCTCATTACCGCATCGATCTGGTCGGAGGCGATACGACATCCGGTCCGTTGACGCTAACGGTACAGGCCATGGGCGTCGTTCCGGAAGGGCAAGCTTTACGGCGCTCGGGCGCGCGTCCCGGCGATGGTATCTATATGACCGGTAAGCTCGGCGATGCCGGGTTAGGTTTAAAAATTGCCCAAGGTGATTTTTGCAATACTCAGCGGCATGATTCGCTCGAACGATTTAACCGGCCGAAGCCGCGTGTCGAGGAAGGGCTGGCATTACGCAATATCGCGGGAAGTTGTATCGACGTGTCCGACGGTTTGGCGCAAGATTTAGGTCATATTTTGAAACAAAGCAGCGTCGGCGCTTGTCTCGATTGGGAGAGTTTGCCGTTTTCGGGTGCTGTTAAGGCTTATATCGAGACAACCGGCGATTGGACTATGCCGCTACGTGCCGGAGACGATTATGAATTATGTTTTACCGTGCCGGCTGATAAAGCGGCATCATTGACAGGAAGCTATACGCGTATCGGCGTTATCGAGGATAGCCCGGGACTGAGAATTCATCGTCTCGGCACGACGGAATTGTTGAGGGTACAAGGTTTTGAGCATTTTTCTCACTGAAAAGATAGGTAAAAATCAATTAACGGCTAAGACAATATTGACCGATCCGGTGTTGTTTTTGGCTTTCGGTTTCGGTTCGGGCTTGTTTAAAAAAGCGCCCGGAACGATGGGAACGGTGGCGGCCATTCCGGTTTGTTGGTTGTTTGCGCTTGCCGGTAATTATTTTTATTACGCTTTGACGCTGGCGGCCGTGATCGCGGGTGTCGGAATTTGCGGAATGGCCGCTAAGAAATTAGGCGAACATGATTTCGGCGGTATCGTCTGGGACGAAGTTGCAGGCTTGTTGGTAACGATGTTTTGGGTGCCGTTTAGTTGGCCGGCGTTGCTTGTCGGTTTCGTGTTGTTTCGGTTGTTTGATATAGTGAAGCCCTGGCCGATTATCTGGGTCGATCGCAAGGTAAGCGGGGGCTTAGGTATCATGCTCGATGATATTTTGGCCGGCATTCTGTCCGGGGTTATTCTTTTGATTATCGTGGATATGGGCTGGTTATAAGTTTTATTGCGAGGCGTTGGCTGGGCTGTCGAAAAACGCCATTTTAGCTAATTTCTGCATTCCCGCTTTTTAATCTCAAAATATCTTGGATATTGTTGGTGATCATAGGCTATAAAGCGACAGGTGTAGGGTGCGCATCGCGCACCTGGGCGGGACTTCCCGTCGGGTTCGGCTCCGTGGCAAGGTGCGCGATGCGCATCCTACGATGCTTTCACGGCTGTATTTTCGGTTTGATGGCGGCATAAAGTCGTTTAATTCTCTTAAACCTCACAAATAACTTGCCAAATTCAAAAATGTGTTTATAATGTACCAAATCAATCGCGGGGTGGAGCAGCTTGGTAGCTCGTCGGGCTCATAACCCGAAGGTCGTAGGTTCAAATCCTGCCCCCGCTACCAGATTAAAAAAGGCCCCTTTTGGGGCTTTTTGTTTTTTGGGCGTTTGGATCGTTGGTTGTTTAACGAATATAGACTTTAAGGAAGAGCCATTGGCTCTTTTTTTATGTGCGTAAATAAGTGAGGAAAAATGAAGCAGGCACCTGAACATTTGGTTAATTTGATTCAGCCGATTGTTGAAGGCTTGGGTTATGAGTGCGTCGGGATTGAATATAATCCGCATCCTCGTAACGGCTTATTACGAATTTATATCGACAACGAGCAAGGAATTTTAGTGGAAGATTGCTCGAAAGTCAGTCATCAGGTCAGCGGGATGCTCGATGTCGAGGATCCAATCCAGGGTAATTATCAACTGGAAATATCGTCTCCGGGTGACGATAGGCCGCTATTTTCTATTCAACAATTCGAGCGCTTCATTGGGCACATGGTCTCGGTTAACTTATTTAAACCGATTGAAAAGCGCCGCAAAATTTCAGGCGTAATTCAATCAATCGACAATGACACCGTGTTTATCCAGGAAGGCGATCGGGTTTACGAGATTCCATTTCAAGCGATGAGTAAGGCGCGACTGGTGCCTGAGTATTTAATTAATAAAGGAGTGCACAGTGGCAAATAAAGAAATTTTATTGGTAGTGGATGTTTTTTCGAATGAAAAAGACATCGATAAGGAAATCGTTTTCCAGGCAGTCGAGTCTGCGCTTGAAGCGGCAACGATAAAACGCTATGGTAACCAAATCAAAGCGCGCGTTTCGATCGATAAAAAAACGGGCGATTATACGACGTTTCGCAGATGGGAAGTCGTCGAACCGGATGATGATTTCGAAAACGGTCTCGAATTTCCCGATGCCCAGATTTTGTTGGACGATGCGCGGCAAAAAAATCCCGACATCAATGTTGGAGATTTTTTCGAGGAAGAAATCGAGTCGGTCGAATTCGGACGAATTGCCGCACAGACCGCCAAGCAAGTGATGATTCACAAAGTTCGCGAAGCCGAGCGCAGCAAAATTGTCGAAGCCTATACCGATAGAGTCGGCGAATTAATTACCGGCATCGTTAAGCGTATAGAAAAAGGCAGCGTTTACTTGGACCTTGGCGGGCATGTCGAAGCCTACATCACCAAAGAAGATATGATCCCGCGCGAGTCGTTTAGAATCGGGGATCGGGTTAGAGGTTATCTTAAAGCGGTTCGCTCGGAACCGCGTGGACCGCAATTGTTTGTGACTCGCGCAGCACCGGAGTTGTTGGTTGCGTTGTTCCGTTTGGAAGTTCCCGAAGTCGGTGAGGGTATGATCGAAATCAAGGGTGCGGCCCGAGATCCGGGTTCGAGAGCCAAAATAGCGGTCAAGGCAAACGATCCTAGACTCGATCCGGTCGGCGCCTGCGTCGGTATGAGAGGCTCACGCGTTCAAGCGGTATCGAACGAGCTTGCCGGCGAGCGTATCGACATTATTTTATGGCATGAAAGCGAGGCCCAGTTTGTTATCAATGCAATGGCGCCTGCCGAAATCGAATCGATCGTAATCGATGAAGATAAGCACAGTATGGACTTGGCGGTTAGTTCGGATAATTTGTCTCAGGCGATAGGCCGAGGCGGTCAGAATGTTCGCTTGGCAACCGAATTGACAGGGTGGGAGCTGAACGTGATGGATGCGTCGAAAGCGCAAGAAACCAGCGGTGCTCAAGCCAATATAACCAAACAATTATTTATCGATCAATTAGGCGTCGACGAAGAAATCGCTACGATTTTGGTCGAAGTCGGATTCGATTCGATTGAAGAGATTGCTTATGTTCCGGTTAATGAAATGCTGGAAATTGAAGAGTTTGATAAAGAACTGGTCGACGAATTAAAAGGTCGGGCAAAGGACGCGCTGTTAATTAGTGCAATTGCATCGGAAGAAAAAATCGAGACGGCAGAACCTACGCAAGAACTGCTGGAGATGGAAGGCATGGATGAGGCCTTGGCTTATGAGTTAGCAGGCCAGGGCATCGTAACGTTGGACGATCTCGCGGATCAGGCGGTTGATGATTTACTGGATGTAACCGGTGTGGATGAAGAAAGAGCGGCAAAATTAATCATGAAAGCGCGTGAGCGATGGTTTGCCGAGGACCAGGGCGAATTAGGATAGGGGGCAAAATATGAGTGATAAAACAGTAAGGCAGTTAGCGGAGGTAGTGGGTATACCTCTAGAGCGATTATTAGAGCAACTGAAAGAAGCCGGATTATCCGTGCATGCCCCTGATGACGTAATTAGTGAAGATGAAAAAGTTAAGTTGCTGGCTCATTTACGTAAGCGGCACGGTAAATCGACAGGGGAGACGGATGCCGCTCCGAAACGCGTAACGTTAAAGCGTAGGACGGTCAGCGAGCTGAAGCAAAGCAGCGCTCCGGGCAGCTCGGCAAAAACCATCAGTATCGAAGTTCGCAAAAAGAAGACCTACGTTAAACGCACTGAAGTCGCGCCCGTAGGTGATGAACCGAAGGAGTCGGAAGAAATCAAAAAAACAGCGGAACAGGTTCAGGCAGAACCGACGCCGGTAAGCACCGAGCAGCCGCTGGTTAGCGCTGTAACGGAAGAAAAAGCGGTCCAAGGCGAAGAAGAATTATTCGAGCGGGAGCAGCCGGTTGACGAAGCAGCTACGGCAGAGGCTTCTCAGGATGATATGGGTGTAGCCGAATCCGAAGCGACCGATAAAGAAGCGTTAACCGAAGCTCAAGCCATTGAGATCCGCAAGGAAACCGAGCGAAAAGCTAGACTTACAGAAACCGAAAGAAAAAAAGAGGAAGAGAAAAAACGTCGCCTCGAAGCTGCGGTAGAAAAAAATGCCGAAAAAGTGCGGCAATTAGCAGCAGCCAGAATGGAAAGTCAAAAGAAAAAAAGACAAGGAGGACAAGCTGCCGGGAAAGGTAAGAAAAAAGGCAAACAAAAGGACAGGAGCGGTGCTCAGGCCGATTTAAAGCATCAATTCGAGAAACCGGTTGCGCCGGTCATCAGAGATGTCACTATTCCTGAACATATTATCGTTTCCGATTTGGCGCAAAAAATGAGCGTCAAGGCCGCCGAAGTCATCAAGCAATTGATGAAAATGGGTATGATGGCAACGATTAACCAGAGTATCGATCAGGAAACGGCGGTGCTGCTAGTCGAGGAAATGGGTCATAAAGCCATCATGCAAAGCGATGACGATTTGGAAGCCGAAATTTTGGCAGCTCTGAAGGAAGAGAGTAGTCAGGAAATGTCTCGCGCACCGATCGTTACCATTATGGGGCATGTCGATCACGGTAAAACTTCCTTGCTGGACTACATCCGTGAAACTCGCGTGGCCGCAGGTGAAGCAGGCGGTATTACCCAGCATATCGGAGCTTATCAGGTTGTTACCGATCACGGTTCGGTAACCTTTTTAGATACGCCGGGGCATGCCGCATTTACCGCGATGCGTGCTAGAGGCGCCGAATTGACCGATGTGGTTATTGTCGTAGTCGCGGCGGATGACGGTGTGATGCCTCAGACTAAGGAAGCTGTCGAGCATGCGCGTGCGGCCAATGTGCCGATCATCGTCGCGATCAATAAAATCGATAAGCCGCAAGCCAATCCGGAAAAGGTTATGCAGGAAATGTCCACGATCAATGTGGTGCCCGAGGAATGGGGCGGCGATGTGCAGTTCATCAAGGTTTCGGCTAAAACCGGCGAAGGCATCGATGATTTGATCGAAGCGTTGATTTTGCAGGCCGAGATTTTAGAATTGAAAGCACCCTCGGAAGGGTCGGCTTCGGGTATCGTTGTCGAGTCCAGGCTGGATAAAGGCCGTGGCGCGGTTGCAACGATTCTGGTGCAGCGCGGCATGCTGGAAAAAGGACAATTCGTTTTGTGCGGTCATGAATACGGTCGTGTCAGGGCAATGTTTAATGAGAACGGTAAAGCCGTTAAAGAAGCCGGTCCGAGTACCCCGGTTGAGATTCTAGGTCTGTCGGGCACCCCGAATGCCGGCGACGAATTTTTGGTCGTGCAAAACGAGCGTGCGGCGCGGGAATTGGCCGAGCATCGTGAAGATAAGAGCAAAATCAGCCGCATGGCCGCGCAGCAAGCCGCTAAATTGGATCAAGTGTTCTCAAAAATGGCGACCGGCGAAACGGCTAGTTTGAACTTGGTGATTAAAACCGATGTTCAAGGTAGTTTGGAAGCCTTGCGCGAATCTTTGATCAAGCTGTCCTCGGATGAAGTCGAGGTTAAGGTCGTTTATGGCGGTGTCGGCGGCATCAACGAAGGCGATGTAAATTTGGCTCTGGCTTCCGGCGCGATTTTGATCGGCTTTAATGTTCGTGCGGACACCGCCGCGCGTAAATTGATTGAAGAAAAGGATGTCGATTTACATTACTACAGTGTAATTTATCAGGCGATCGATGAGGTGAAAAGTTCGATCAGCGGCATGCTGGCGCCCGAGATCAAAGAAAATATCGTTGGTTTGGCCGAAGTCCGGGATGTGTTTCGTTCGCCGAAATTCGGTGCGGTGGCTGGCTGTATGGTCGTCGAAGGTTTTGTCAAACGTAACCTGCCGATTCGCGTATTGCGTGAAAACGTCGTTATTTACGAGGGGCAACTGGAATCGTTACGCCGCTTCAAAGACGATGTTGCCGAAGTTAAAATGGGCATGGAGTGCGGTATCGGCGTTAAAAATTATAACGATGTCAAAGTCGGAGACCATATCGAGGTTTTCGAGCGTGTTGAAGTGAAACGGGAGTTATAAACGCCATGGCCAGAGAATTTAGCCGTAGCGCACGGGTTTCGTCCCAAATCCAAAAGGAGCTGGCGCTGATTCTACAGCGAGAGTTTGACGTGAAGCGGGTAGGATTCGTTACGGTTAACGAGGTTGTTATCAGCAAGGATTTGGCCGTTGCCAAGATCTATGTCACGGTGCTTAATGCCGACGATCAGGGGAAAAAAGACAGTATTAAGTCTCTGAACGATGCGACGCCCTTTATTAGAAGCGAATTGTGCAAGCGCATGCGCTTGCGCAATATACCGGAGTTACGTTTTTATTATGACGATAGCTTTGAGACCGGTATGCGCGTGGCCGAATTATTGAGCGAATCGAAGGATAAAAAAGAGGATTGAGCGGAATGGCAAAGCGTAAAAACGGGCGCGATATTCACGGGATATTGCTGCTCGATAAACGCCTCGGTGTTTCGTCGAACAGAGCCTTGCAGGAAGTCAAGCACTTGTTCAATGCGAACAAGGCCGGGCACACAGGCAGTCTTGATCCTTTGGCATCGGGATTATTGCCGATTTGTTTCGGCGAAGCGACCAAGGTTTCCGGGTTCATGCTCGATGATGACAAACGTTACCGGGTGGTTGTTCGTTTGGGAGTGGTTACCGATACCGGAGACGCGGAAGGTCAGGTGATTAAAACGTGTCCGGTACCGTCTCTATCCGATGATGAGATTCTGGCTTGTCTGGAAAACTTCGTAGGCGATATCGAACAGGTGCCGCCGATGTATTCGGCGCTTAAGCTCAACGGCAAAAAACTTTATGAGTTGGCCAGGCAAGGCAAGTCCGTCGAACGCAAGGCTCGTCCGATTACAATATACAAAATCAATTTGTTGGATCGTCAAGAGACGCTTCTGACGTTGGATGTTTGGTGTTCGAAAGGCACTTATATCAGAACCCTGGCGGAAGATATCGGCGAGCGTCTCGGTTGCGGGGGAACGGTTATCGAACTTCGCAGGCTGGCTTCCGGCCGCTTTGTCATCGACGAAGCAAAGTCGATCGAGCAATTGCAGGAAATGAGCGAAAACGAACTGCTGAATTGCTTGGTTCCGGTCGATAAACCGATTGAATCGATACCTGCCGTGGATTTGTCCGAAGAACAGGCAAATTCAATCAAGCAAGGGCAAAATTTGACGCTTAAAAATTCGTTGGAGGGTCCTGTGCGAATGTACACGGGACGGCAATTTTTAGGTTTGGGCGAAATGTTAATGGATGGTAAACTGGCGCCTAAAAAAATATTTAATATGAGTCCTTCTTAATATACTTCGCGCGGCCACATTTTGCTGTTACCCAAGCTCCAGCTTGGGTAACCTGTTCAGGAAGCTCTAGCTTCCCGATAATCAAGGAAGATTAAACGAGCGAGTCGGAGTTGATTGAGAATGTGCGGAGGTTGTGTCGGTCTCAGGAAGCTCTTGCCCTGAGCCCTTCGGCTGCGCTCAGGAGAGCCTTGTCGAAGGCTTGCCCTGAGCTTGTCGAAGGGGGAACTTCCGGGGTGTGTTTCCCAAGCTGGAGCTTGGGAAAGAGCGTACATGAGTCCTTCTTATACCTTTCGCACTTCAAATTTCGGCAGTGCCAAAGGAGGCGCCGGGGTGTTTGGCAAAGGCTTTGCCAGCATGGAGCTGGCATAGAGCCTACATGGATGTATTCACGGCGTCCTTTGACGGGCACCCCGGTGCCGAATTTTGATCTCCGATGGGTATAATATACTAATTTCCGAATAGTTTTGTTTCTGCACCCTATTGCGGAAACACATTATCCTGGCATCGAACTCGGTGCTTTGTATTTTTTATTAACAATATTAATCTTATAGGGGTTAAACAGAAATGCCATTTACCGCGGAACAAAAAAAAGCAGTCGTTGAAGAATATCGTTTGAGTGAAACCGATACCGGATCTCCGGAAGTGCAAGTCGCATTGCTGACGGCGCACATTCTTCATTTGACGCCGCATTTTGCCGAGCACAAAAAAGACAATCATTCCCGTCGCGGTTTACTGCGGATGGTTAATCAGCGCCGCAAGTTGTTGGACTATTTGAAAAAGAAGGATATTAACCGTTATCGGTCATTGATCGAGCGCTTAGGATTGCGTAAATAATAATAAAAAGAACGGCCTGAAATTACTATTCAGTGCCGTTCTTTCATTTGTAAGGATTTGGTCATAAATAACGTTCCTATTTTTGGAGGGTTCGGTTGCTCGATTGGCAGGTGTCGGCGGCAGGGAAAGCCGCCGCCAAGCCTACAAGGACGTATTCACGGCGTCCTGCCAGGCGAGTTACCGCACCCTCGACAAAGCTCATAACTCCAGGAAGTTAATTTTCGCGAAATCCTAAGTAAAGCAATAAACCGATTTTGATAACAACCCTTAACCTATAGGAACCGTATAGTGAATCCGATTCGGAAAGAATTTCAGTATGGCGATCAGCTCGTTACACTGGAAACCGGTGAGATAGCTCGTCAGGCGGACGGCGCTGTAATGATCGACATGGAAGGAACCACCCTTCTAGTGACAGTCGTTGGAAAAAAAGAAGCAAACAGCGGCGGAGATTTTTTTCCATTGACTGTCAATTATCAGGAAAAATCCTTTGCCGCGGGTAAGATTCCAGGCGGCTTTTTTAAACGAGAAGGCCGGCCGAGCGAAAAAGAAACGTTAACCTCCCGCCTTATTGACCGTCCTATCCGCCCCTTATTTCCGGATGGCTTTACCAACGAAGTTCAAATTATCGCCACCGTTCTTTCACTGAATCCCGACATCGATCCTGAAATTCCTGCCTTGATTGGAGCTTCCGCAGCGTTATCGATTTCAGGGTTACCCTTCAACGGTCCAGTCGGTGCGGCGCGAGTGGGTTATAAAGAGGGTCAGTATTTATTGAATCCGACGCCTTCTTTGTTGGCTGAATCGCAATTGGAATTGGTTGTTGCCGGTACCGAACATGCGGTGCTAATGGTCGAATCCGAAGCGCAATGCTTGTCCGAGGAAGTGATGCTCGGTGCCGTGTTATTCGGGCATGAGCAAATGCAAACGGCAATTGCAGCGATTAAAGAACTTGCCGCTATGGTTAACAAAGCGCCGATGGCGTGGCAACCGGAGGCTGCTAACACCGAGCTGGAATCTTTGGTTATAGCTGAAGTGGAAGCCGGAATTAAAGCGGCTTATCAAGTCCCTGAAAAACTGGTCAGACAAGAGCAACTGAAAGAAATTCGAAATGCTGCTGTCGATAAGTTGACGGCTGATGAGCAATATAGCGAATCCGACATTCGCGGTATCATCGAAAATCTCGAAAAGAAAATCGTACGCGGCTCGATTCTTGATGAAGGCAAGCGTATCGACGGACGTGACCTGAAAACGGTTAGACCTATTTCAATTCGTACCGGCGTATTGCCGAGAACTCACGGTTCGGCGTTGTTTACCCGGGGCGAAACGCAGGCCTTGGTTGTCGCGACTTTGGGCACCGAACGTGACTCGCAGATTATCGATGCTCTGGAAGGCGAATATCGCGAAAGTTTCATGCTGCATTATAACTTCCCTCCTTATTGTGTCGGTGAAACCGGTTTTGTCGGTTCTCCGAAACGCCGGGAAATTGGTCACGGTCGCTTGGCAAAACGCGGCGTTCAAGCTGTATTGCCGAACATGGATGAATTCCCTTATGTCGTGCGCGTCGTTTCCGAAATTACCGAGTCGAACGGTTCAAGTTCCATGGCGTCGGTGTGCGGCAGTAGCTTGGCGCTGATGGACGCGGGCGTGCCGATTAAGGCGCCGGTTGCGGGTATCGCGATGGGTTTGATTAAAGAAGGCGATCAATTCGCAGTCTTATCCGATATCATGGGTGATGAAGATCATTTGGGCGACATGGACTTTAAAGTCGCCGGTTCAGAGGAAGGCGTAACCGCGCTACAGATGGATATCAAGATCGACGGCATTACCGCCGAGATTATGAAAGCCGCACTCGAACAAGCCAAGCAAGGCCGCTTGCATATTTTGGGCGAAATGAACAAAGCGTTGTCCGAGACTCGCGGGCAAATGTCCGATTTTGCGCCGCGTATTATTTCGTTCAAAATCGATCCTAGCAAAATCCGCGAAGTCATCGGTAAAGGCGGTGCAACGATTCGCAGTATCACCGAACAAACCGGTGCAAGCATCGATTTGACCGATGACGGCGTCGTCAAAGTCGCTTCCGTCGATAAACAAGCCGGAGAAGAAGCACGTCGTTTGATCGAGGAAATTACCGCGGAAGTCGAAGTCGGAAAAACCTATGAGGGCAAGGTTGCCCGATTGATGGACTTCGGCGCATTCGTGACGATTCTGCCGGGTAAAGACGGTTTAGTGCATATTTCTCAGATTTCGGACGAGCATGTCGACAAGGTTAGCGATAAGCTATCCGAAGGCGATGTCGTCAAAGTCAAAGTGCTGGAAATCGATAGACAGGGTCGTGTCAGATTGAGCATGAAAGCTGTTGATATCGAAGAGTAATTCGTAAGAAAAACTGACGAATTGAAAAGGGCCCTAACGGGCCCTTTTTTATGGCCTACTGAATTGCCAAGGTTTCAATTAAGGGTAAATTCATTTGCCAGGACGATTCGATGGCTTCGATATAAGCCGCGGGTGTCGAGCATCAGTGGGTGGTGTGAGGGGCGATGAAGGGGGGCGCTCGCTACTACAGAGGATGACGGATACACTGTGGGAGCGATCCCCAGATCGCGATTTCGAGGCCGAGAATTCCAAGTCACATTAAATGGCATCAAGGTCAAAAAGACTAAAATATGCTGTTACCCAAGCTCCAGCTTGGGTAACTTGTTCAGGAAGCTCTAGCTTCTCGTCAATCAAGGAAGATTGAAAGAGCAAGTCAGGGTTGATTGAGAATGTGCGGATGTTGTGTCGATCACAGAAAGCTGGAGCGTGGGAAAGAACGTGAACAGAGATTGGCGGAATCCCTGGCCTGGGATGGCAATGCGTAGCTTCTTCCCATCAATATTAGTGCATACAGAGTCTTTTTTATTCCAGAAATTCATTGGTTAGTCTCCGGGCCAAGCTCCAAATTAACCGTTCGTTTTTCAATAAAGCTCGGGCGAACGGTAATTTGGAGTGTTCAATCGGGCCTGTTTAGCCAACCTTAAAAATGTAGTGTCCATGGTCTAAGGTATTGAATTATAGAATAAAATCAGCCTTTATCATTTGTAGTGACTATGGGTTGTGCCATTGCATATTATCATTAATTTTCAATTCCTTATGCTCGCCAAATGGTAAGGCTGGGTTAAGCCAAAAGACAGGTTTTGCGATTCAAGTCGGAAAAACCGGATCATTCATGCCATTGCTATTTCCTTGAAAATGGCGTAAAAACTAAGCTCCATCGTTGATGGTTACTAGGCGGGGCTGCTTTGTCCCTCTTAATTGTCCGGATTAAAAAACTCAGTAGGGGTGTTAATAATAACTCAAGATTTCCGCTACTGATTCCTGACAAGAATAATTTGTATATTTA
Source organism: Methylotuvimicrobium sp. KM1 (assembly GCF_044788715.1). Taxonomy (NCBI): domain Bacteria; kingdom Pseudomonadati; phylum Pseudomonadota; class Gammaproteobacteria; order Methylococcales; family Methylococcaceae; genus Methylotuvimicrobium; species Methylotuvimicrobium sp. KM1. The sequence goes on from NZ_CP173170.1 coordinate 1,086,187, forward strand.
GGAGAGTCACATGAGTAAATCTTTAAAAATTGCTTTATTTTCTGCGCTGTCGTTAACTGCGGTAGGCGTTGCTCAGGCCAATGACGTTTTTAATAAAAATTGCGTAGCTTGTCATGCCGGCGGTAAAAACGTCATGAATCCGGATAAAACTCTCTCATCTGAGAGTTTGGAAAAAAACGGCGTGAATTCTTTGGATGCAATCAAAAAACTGGTTTCAGAAGGCAAGTCCCCAATGCCGGGCTTCGCCTCGACTTTGAGTAAAGAAGAAATCGAAAGCGTTTCGGCCTATGTGCTGGAACAGGCTAAAAAAGGCTGGTAATTGTCAGGAAGGTCGGGGAGCGCTCCGCGCGCCCTGGCCAATGCAAATCCAAAAAATTGATGCTTTTTGTATCGTAACGATTGATGTGTCGTTGCGTGAGACAACCCATTAAATAACTTCTTATTTTCCATGGTGGAATGCTTTTTCTAGGATCAGGCACCCTTTCAAAATCGCTCAAAGAAACAACTCTTGCAGGAGCGACGCAGCAATTCCCAGTTTGAGAAATTTCTCCGTGTTCAGGGATACCCCACACCCTAAATCCAGTGAGAATGCTCAAACTGGGAATTGCTGGGGTAAGGGCATAAGTTGAATCTTGCGCAAATATTCTGAATACTATAAATTGCCGCCTTTCCAGGCTACCTTTGTTTTGTATGAATCCGATTTTGATTTCTATCGCTTTGTTGGTTTGCAGTAATGTGTTTATGACATTTGCCTGGTACGCGCATTTAAAGGAGCTGAACGGTAAACCGTGGATCATTGCTGCAATGTTGAGTTGGTCTGTGGCCTTGTTTGAATATTTGCTTCAAGTGCCGGCGAATCGGATCGGTTATCAGGCATTGAATATCGGACAACTAAAAATCATGCAGGAAATCATTACCTTGAGCGTGTTCGTGCCGTTTGCATTTTTTTATTTGAAGGAACCTTTGAAACTCGACTACCTCTGGGCGGGCTTATGCATTTTGGGTGCGGTGTTTTTTATGTTCAGAGAAAAACTGTTTTCGTGATTAGGATTCGGTCATAAATAATTTCCCTATTTTTGAAGGGTTCGGTTGCTCGATTGGCAGGTGTCGGCGGCAGGGCAGATTTTTGCTCCTCGGCAATTGCTCCTGCATTGCCCTAATACACGCCATCCATGGCGTAATGCAAAATCTGCATTCATGCCATCCTTGGCAATCAGTCGCCGCCGTCAAGCCTACATGGACGTATTCACCCAGCACCTAAATTCCATAGCCTTTTGACTATGGTAACTATCTTGCATAATTTAGGTGCTGGGTTCACGGCGTCCTGCCAGGCGCAGGCGAGTTACCGAGTCCTCGACAAAGCTCATAATTCCAGGAAGTTATTTTTCACGAAATCCTTAGACGGAATTAGTACTTCCAAAACCTTATTTCAATTCCCAGGCGGAGCCCGTGCATTCTTTATATATCGTAGTCGATCGCCTGGAAGACTGGGCGCCTTATTATCCGAGTAGCGACCTTGTTACGGTCGAGGCTTATCTGACATTGCCGGAAAGTAAAAAAGCCGGTAAGACACAGGTAATCAATCTATGCCGAGATTATGATTACCTCGGCACCGGTTATTATTGTTCGCTGTTGGCCGAAGCGCGGGGCCAACGGGTAATTCCGTCGATTCGCAGCATCAACGATTTGGCCAATCATCATTATTACCGTCTTTACGATAATAATCTCGATAAATACTTGAGTAAACATCCGGCAGGTTACGGGCAACCCGATACGGAATATTTCGGGATAAAAATTTTCTTCGGTAGGGTGTCTTATCCGCCGCTTGAAAAATTGGCCAGGCGTTTGTTTGAGCTCTATCCCAGCCCGATTTTAAATGTCGAATTCAAGCGAGGCGAACGTTGGGAAATCGTTGGGATTACGCCGGGCAATCTAGCCGAATTGAATGAAAACGAACAAAATCAATTTGCGGAAGCGATCGATGCCTACAGCCGTAAGATTTGGCGCAAACCTCGTTCGCGTAAACGGTTTCGCTTCGAAATGGCGATTCTCTACAATCCGCAAGAGGAGTTTCCGCCGAGCGATACGAAAGCCCTGAAAAACTTCATCAAAGCCGGAAATGAGTTGGGTTTGGATGTCGATCTGATCGATAAAAACGATTTCGCGCGGCTTTTGGAGTACGATGCCTTGTTTATCCGCGAAACTACAGCGATCGATCATCATACCTACCGTTTTGCCAAACGGGCGGAGAGTGAAGGTTTGGTGGTGTTGGACGATCCCGATTCGATTCTGAAATGTGCGAATAAGGTATTTTTGGCTGACTTATTGAGTGCGCATGGTGTTCCGACGCCGAAAACGCAGTTGATCATACGCGACAAGCCGTTGGATTTCGACGAATTGGAACAGCGCTTCGGTTATCCGCTCGTACTCAAGATTCCTCACGGTTCGTTTTCGCGCGGCGTGGTAAAGGCGCATGGCCGCGACGAGTTGGAAAAACAGTGCCGCGAATTATTCAAAGAGTCCGCCATATTGTTAGTGCAGGAATATGTGTTGACCGACTACGACTGGCGAATCGGTTTTTTGAACAACCGACCGATTTATGCCTGTAAATATTTCATGGCGCGCGGACATTGGCAGATCTACAACCATAGCAGCGATAAAGCCAAAGGCAAAAGCGGAGGCTTTGAAACGCTCGCTGTCCACGATGTGCCGAAGGATGTTATCAAAACAGCGACCAAAGCGGTTAAACTGATCGGCAACGGATTTTACGGCGTCGATATGAAACAAGTCGAAGGCCGTAACGTGATTATCGAGATCAACGATAATCCGAGTATCGATAGCGGTGTTGAGGACGATTATTTGGGCGAGGATTTGTATCGCATCATCATGGAGGAGTTTGTCCGCCGATTGGAGCGTAAACATAGTGCTTATGCTTGAGACGGGAAAATTCAAGCTGGCTTAGGATTTCGTGATAAATAACGTCCGGGAACTATGAGCTTTGTTGAGGGTTCGGCATACCTTTCGCACTTCAAATTTCGGCAGTGCCTAAGAAGGCGCCGGGGTTCTCGGCCCCTCACCTAACGCTAGGCTAGGGGCTGGCATAGAGCCTAATGGATGTATCCACGGCGTCCTTTGACGGGCCCAGGTGCCGAATTTCGATCTACGATGAGTATATGTTCTGTGGGAGCGATCCCCAGATCGCGATTTCGAAGTCGTGTGCTTTAGGTAACAAAAAATGATGTCGAGGTCGCAATAGCTAAGAGGTAAGTAGCGTAGCCCGGATGGAGCGTAGCGCAATCCGGGAAACTCGGAGCCACGCCATTCCCGTATTCCGCTACGCTGCATACGGGCTACGTGCTTTAATAGCAACTTGGGAAAGAGCGGATATGGGTTGGCTGTTTTTAGCTTGATGCGTATGGATTCGGTAGGAGCCGAAATTGGTTACGCGCAACGTACCCAACGCGTCCCTTATTATTTTCAGCAAACTGGATGAGTACATTATGCCGATCAATTACGACTTGGAATGCTTTTCCACAGACTATTTCGACGCACGCGACAAGTTTCTGTCCGCCTGTTCTATCCAGCCAGGGCATTTGAGGCGTTTTCAGCATTCATTGTTAGCCGGCGACAATCAACCGTTGTCGACCGAGGTGTTTTGGCTTGGTGAAGAACAGGTTAGTAAGGTGTTGGTCATTATCAGCGCGACCCATGGCGTCGAAGGCTTTTGCGGTTCTGCAGCGCAAATCAATTGGCTCAGACACGCACCGATGCCCACTGGCGATACCGCAGTGTTGTTCGTTCATGCCTTGAATCCATTCGGCTTTGCTCATTTGCGCCGCGTCAACGAAGATAATGTCGATTTGAATCGGAACTTCATCGATTTTTCCGATAGCCCTGTCAATCTAGGTTATCGAGAATTGGCCGATGTATTGCTGCCGGAGCATTGGTCCGACGCGAACGAAAAAAGCGTATTGCAAACAATCAACGATTACCGGAAGCTTTACGGTCAACGCAAGACCGAGGAAGCGGTCAGCAGCGGTCAATACGAGTATCCGCAAGGCTTGTTTTATGGCGGCGTTACTTCCACTTGGTCGAGACAAGTGGTCGAAACCGTGATGCGCGAATTTGATTTGGCGAATCGGCAACGAGTCGCGATTGTCGATATCCATTCCGGGCTCGGCCCCTATGGTTATGGTGAAGTTATTTCGGATCATCCGCCTGGCTCCAAAGCTGCGACATTGGCGAAACGGTGGTTCGGCGACAGCGTCACCGAGCCAGCGCTAGGGACATCGACTTCGGTGCCGAAGCTGGGTTTGCTCGATTATGCCTGGCATAAGGCTCTGGGTGATCGCGGCTGTTATATCACGTTGGAATTCGGCACTTATTCGCTCGATGCGCTGTTCCAGGTGTTGCGCAAAGAAAATTATTATTGGCACAGAAATCCGGAAACAAGGCAGCTTAATCATCCGATACGGCAACAAATCCGGGATTATTTTTATCCGGACAAGAGAGATTGGCAGGAAATGGTGCTGTTCCGTAGCGAGCAGGTGTTAACGCAGGCGCTCGAAGGATTGGCGGATAATGACTGATTCTGCAATCGCCGAAGAAACGCCGAAAATCGTGTTTCGTAGCGCGGTCAAAAATGACGTTCGGCAATTATTGGCGATTGAAAATGCTTGTTTTACCCAGGATAGATTAACCTCGCGCAATTTTCACTGGATGCTGGAAAGAGCCAATGCCGATATCATCCTGGCCGAAATCGAAGATAAAGCAGCGGGATATGCACTGTTGCTGTATCGCAGAGGCGCATCGTTGGCGCGGCTTTATTCGTTCGCGGTGTTACCCGAATACCGCGGGCTCGGTATTGGCGTGGGCCTGCTCAATCACTCGGAAGCACGCGCACGAGAGCGCGACTGCGTGTATTTGAGGCTCGAAGTTCGTCCCGATAATCAACAAGCGATCGCGTTGTACCGAAAACAAGGTTATCGGCAATTCGATACCAAAGAAGATTATTATGAAGATCACAGCGAGGCGCTGTGCTTCGAGAAACGAATCATCTATCCGCATCCGGAAACCCGCCTGACCGTGCCGTTCTACCGGCAAACGACTGATTTCAGCTGCGGCCCTTCCGGCTTGTTGATGGCGATGGCGGGACTGAATCCGGACATCGAATTGTCGCAGGCGCATGAACTGCAAATTTGGCGCGAATCGACGACGATTTTTATGACCTCCGGACACGGCGGATGCGGACCTCACGGTTTGGCTCTGGCGGCTTGGCGGCGAGGTTTTGCGGTCGATGTGTATCTGAGTCATCAAGATGTGTTGTTTATCGACAGCGTGCGCAGTCCCGAAAAACGCGAAGTTATCAGTCTAGTGCAAGAGGATTTTTTGCGCCAGCTCAAGCAAACCGACGTGCGTATGCATTTCGATAAAATCACGCTCGAAGCATTGACCGGGCATCTGGATGCGGGCCATATTCCATTGATTTTGATCAGCACTTACCGGATCAATCGCAACAAAGCGCCGCATTGGGTAGTCGTGACCGCACATGATCCGCACTTTATTTATTTGCATGATCCCGATGTCGATACCGAGCAGCATGCCAGCGAAGCGGATAACTTTTATGTGCCGGTGCCGAAAGCCGAATTTTTGGCGATGTCCCGCTTCGGGCGCAGCCAGCTCAGAGCCGTCGTGATCATCGCGCGGCGCGAATGACTAGAGGACTAGAGGAAAGTTATGACCAGCGATCGCCCTATCAGGCACTGTTTAACCGTTTGCCTTGCGCAATCCTTCGATTTTCCGGCTTTGCGCGAGAAAATGTTGATGTCGGGGCGAGTCAAGGGGTTTAGAAACTCCTTGGTTGTCGACTATAAAAGCGGCTGCTCGATCGTATTCGCTTACGGCGTCGCCGTGCATTGGAACGTGAGTTTGGACGAGCAGCGCAATCTTCATGATTTGTTACTAGACTTCGCGATCAAGCCCGATGCCGAGCCGCAGGAAGACAATTTCAGCTACGAAACGAACTCCGAAAAATACCGGATACAAAGCGATCATATCGAACTGATCGATGCCGATCAGATGGTGCTCTTGGCAGTGTCCCATGCAATGGCTCAGTCGATCAAACTGGCCGCATTCGAAAGCCATGCGATCAATACGATCCGCGAAACCAGTCATTTGCCCGAATCTTTGGCCAGGGAAGGGAAGATACAACTCGGCAGAAAAGCCACCGCGATGATCCGAGGGCAATTATTTCTGACCAAGAGCGATATTATTTTGAATTACGATCTGCTCGATACGCCCGAGTTCTTTTGGGAGCATCCGGAATATCAAGGAATTTATTCGATGGCGGCCAATTATCTCGAAATTCAGCCGCGCACCGAAGTGCTGTCGAAAAAACTCGAGACGATACACGAATTGTTGGAAATGCTGGCCGACGAGCAAAAACATCAGCATTCGTCTTTTCTCGAGTGGATCATTATTTATCTGATCGCGGTCGAGATCGTGATGTCTTTGGTAGACAGGTTTTTTTGATGCATCGGTAAGATACTCTAAACCACTGCCCTAGTTAAATATTTGAAATGGCAGCAGTTGGTTCGCGAGCCGATTTCAAAAAGGCGCCACCCCATTATCCTAGAAAAAGCGTTTCACTATTTATCGTTCCCACGCTCTGCGTGGGAATGCCGCTTTAGACGCTCCGCGTCGACTGCGGCTGTTAAGTTGGATTGAGAAATTGTAGAGAGCGTATTCGTGCTCTTGCCTGTATTATCGATCGCTAGGGACGCAGAGCGTCCCGGGATGCATTCCCACGCAAAGCGTAGGAACGATGAATATCCTATGTGGGAGCGATCCATTGATCGCGATTTCCAGGCCGAAAATTGGCTAGCAAAGGGTATAGAGTCAAGCCCCTTTATGATCTTCACTGAAAATCGGCAAGGATTTCAGCAATGCGACTACGCCGAAAATCAAGGTCGCATAGATCAACGTCGATTTGATATAGGCCGGGTAAAAATTCGCCATTTTGCTCAGTTTTTCAGGCCAGTCCAATGCATCGTGACGGCCGGACAACAAATAGAAGCTGAATTCGGAAATCAAAAACGCAAGCGTCGTTGCCGCGAGCAGAATTGCGAATTGTTTCAATAGCACCGAAGGGCTCAGCTCTTTGAATTGGCCACACATTTTGCCGCCAAACCAGACTGCGGCATAGGTCGGAATCAAAAAGACATAGGCCGGTGAAACGCAAAAGCTACTGACGCCGAAGAATTGAATCACGACAAAATCGATCAATGCTGCTTCGGCCAATAAAACGGCAAAAAAACGGTTGCCGCCGAACCAAAGCCCGGCCAGAAAAAATACCGCTAAAGAGGCGTCGGGGAGTTGAAAAGGCGTGCCGATATGGCTAGAGCGCGTGGCCGCCATCAACAACATCAAAGCGATCGCGCCGGGTTGAATCGGTAGGTTTTGGACAGGTAAGCGTTGTGCGATATTCATCGTCATTTCTCCAGGAAAATTAAGTTTTAGATATTATAGCGAATCGAAACGAAAAAGTTTCGATCGACTGTGTTATAGGTATCGACCAATTGATATTGTTTATCCAGCAGATTATTCAATTGAGCGCTGACGGTCCAGTTTTTATTGATGTGATAGGCCGAGCGTAAATCGATGGTCGCATAACCGCTGACTTTGGTCGTGTTGGCGGCATCGTCGTAGCGATAGCCCTCGGCTAATAGGAAAGCACCGACGTCGACGGGCCCGAACGATCTGGATAAGTCGAATGATAACATTCTATCGGTGCGGCGTGGCAGACGATTATTCGTTTCCCGGTCGACCGGACGTAGCAAATTCATGCCTAGTTTGGCGTTCCAACCGAAAATTTGTGTGCCGATTTCGGCTTCGAGACCGTCGACTTGGGCCTTGCCGATATTTTCGGCGGATAAGCTAAAATTCGCCGGATCAAAGACATAGACGATCAAATTATCCAGGTTGGTATGATAAGCGCGAATCTCCCACTGTAGCCAGTCATGGTTGCCCGCGAGTCCGACTTCGACCGATTTCGATTCTTCGGCCATCAAGTTGGGGTTGCCGAAGCCGGGCCAATAGAGTTGGTTGAAGCTTGGAGCCTTGAAACCGTTGCCGAAATTGGCGAATGTACTGATGCCGTAATCCCAATTGGCGCGCCAGCCGATGCTGCCGGTGACGAAGTCGCCGAAGGCTTCGTTTTCATCCCAACGAATAGAACCATTGAGATAATGGTTGTCGAAGAATCGTCCGTGCCATTCGCCGAATACGCCGACATCGTAACGCGATAGCTCGGTATAATCGGTCGTGCTATTCGCTTCATCCAAACGGTAATCGGCCCCGAGCGTCAGTTGATGATCGTCCGACAATTTAACCGCATTTAACCAACTGGCATTCCAACGCGTGCTGTCGAAACGGCTGAAAAACGAGCCGTCCGGGCTGAAATTGTCGGCATCGTCTCGGCTTTGCCCTAACCGTAAGATCGAGCGCCAGTTGTCGATGACATCGATGGCGCCACTCAGGCCGATGACCTGATTGACGAATTCCATTTTATTCGGGGTTCCGTCGAAGTCGTTGCGTCCTTCCGAGCGCATGTAGGTGGCTTCCATCTCGGCATTGTTATCGAAGCGGTGGCCCAAGCGCGCATTGAGTCCGGTATTGTAGAAACCGTCTTTATCGGGCTCATCCACCCCGGCAGTCGGTTGTCGCGCATCGAAGCCTTGCGAATTGAAATGCGACGCGCCGAGGGTATACCAACTATTTTGATAACGCCCGCTGATCGTGCCGGAGGCCTTGGCGGTATTAAACGAACCGCCGCCGGCATCGATCGTGATCGTCGGTTTTTCTTCTTGTGCGCCTTTACGGGTGAAAATTTGGATAACGCCCCCCAAGGCTTCGGCGCCCCAAAGGCTGGACTGCGGACCGCGAATGATCTCGACGCGTTCGATTTGATCGATCGGCAATAGTTCGAATGGCGAAGTGCCGGAGGTTACCGAACCGAAGCGGATGCCGTCGACCAGGACCAACACATGGCCGGAACCTGTGCCGCGTATGAAGACGCTGGAGTTTTTACCGTATCCGCCTTGTTGCGTGATATCGAGGCCGGTTGAGCCTCTTAGCAATTCCGGCAAGGTGTTGACCTGGAGGCGTTCGATGTCTTCCCGCGTATATACGGTGCTGGCGGTTGCCAGATGGTCTTTGGGACTGTCCGACCGAGTTGTCGTGATCAGCATTTCGGGTAAATGTAACGGCGTCTCGTCCGGAGTTGAGTCGGCCAAGGCTGAAATAGGGAAGCCGGTGAATAACAGTGGGCTTAGATAGAATATTCGCATGATGTCCTCTGCGCCGCCCGCGCATGAAAGGTTGTAAAATTACAACGCAAGGGCGTGCGGCGAAAAGGCGGAGCATGGCTCGACCGTTTCGTTAACAGCCCTCCGCTGTATCGAATCGCTATCGGGCCGGTCTCCGGGCTTATAAGTGGCCATTGGCCTGAATCATCGCCTTCCCATGTCATTGCACACAGTGGCAAATTGATGATTCTTTACTTATCTACCGTTGCGGGGGCAGCGCCGGCTTTGGCTTGATGACCTGACCGGCTTCCCGTTTAACCCCGCCCTAGAATCGACAGGTCGATTCTAGGGCGGGGCACCTGAAAGCAAGGAGGGCATTATAGGGATTTGCCGGCTGAATGCAAGTGCAAGAAAAATATAGAGGATTAAATCTATTTATTGGGCAGGACGGAGTTTGCAACTCCGTCCCTAAGCGTTTCGACCGTGGTTAACGCGACTCAAAACGTTCGGGGCGGGTTACATAACCCGCCTCGCGTGGTGGCCATATCCTTATTTCATCTGCAGTTTCAATCCGGCACTGCAAAAAAAGACGCGATCGGAATGCCGCCCCATCAATTGTGCGGCTTTGCCCGATAAATCGATGAACTGCCGGGCCAAGCGATTGTCGGGCATGACACCGAGACCGACTTCGTTATGAATCAAGACCAATTCGGCGGGAAGTCGCAACACGGCGTCCAATTCCTGCAGGATGTCGGATTCGGGAATTTGATGGTATAAGGCGTTGTTCAGCCACATCGTCACGCACTCGACCAATACCGGGCGGTCCAAGCCTTGCAATGCGGCGAGCAGTTTGACCGGTTCCTCGACCGTAATGAACGAATCCTCCCGGCGCTGTTGGTGAACGGCCACTCGGGCCTTCATTTCGTCGTCGAAAAATTCGGTCGTCGCCAGATAATAAGGCTTTTCATCCCCGCATTTCTGCAAAATATAGTCTTCCGCCAAACGCGATTTACCGCTTTTGACGCCGCCGATGAATAAAGTCTTCATGATGGCTCCTGTAAGGCTTCCAGGATCAATGACAAATCCAGATTGGCCTCGACCCGGTCGGCAAAGCCTTGAATTTGGGCATTGCGGTATCCGGCGTAGTAATAACCCCGATAATCGGTATGTAGGGCTTTGAAATAATCGGTTCGAAATGCGTCGTTGTCGAATATGCCATGCACATGCGTGCCGGCGACAGCGCCATGCCGATAAAACAGCGGGTATTGAGTCATGCGCCCGCAATGAATTTCATAGCCATTCAACGCCGGATAGTCGAACAGATCATAGCTTCCTCGCCGGACGATCTTGGGGTGTTGATAAAGCACCTCATCATCGATATAACCGAATCCGGATTCGCTGCCGGGCAGGTCATGCTCGATAGCCTCCGGGTCATTCAGCATTCGGCACAGCATCTGGTAACCGCCGCAAATACCGAACACCGCTTTGTCGAAACGCTCGATTTCGGCGAACAAGCCTTGTTCCTTCAGCCATCTCAAATCGCGCAGTACGGTTTTGCTGCCCGGCAACAGCACCATATCGAAGCCGCTCAAGGGGCGGTAGGCTTGAATCAATTCGACATGCAGCTCTTCGTCGGCCATTAACACGTCCAGATCGTTATAATTGCTCAAACCCGGATAGGCGATCGCAGCAATGCGAATCTTGACGTCGTTCAGGCGTTGCCGGTAATTATTGAGCGATTGCGAATCTTCCATGTCGATATTGAGCGGCTCGAACGGCAATATGCCGAGCACCGGTACACCGAAGCGCTCTTTAATGATCGTTTCGCCGTCGTCGAAAAAACGCCGGTCGCCACGGAATTTGTTGATGACGACGCCGATCAAGTTTTCGCGCATGATCGGATGCATCAATTCCAGCGTGCCGTAAATCGACGCGAAGACGCCGCCGCGTTCGATGTCGGCGACTAGAATGTTTTTCGTGCGAAAGGTATTGGCGACAAAGCTGTTCGATAGGTCTTTATGCAATAGATTGAGTTCGACCGGAGAACCCGCGCCTTCGGCGATGACTAAGTCATGGGTCTGCCGGAGCGTCGTGAAGGCTTGTTCGACCTGTAACTTAAGGCCGCCTATCGAATCGTAATAGTCCGCGATAGTTTGATTTTGATGAACCAAGCCGTTGACGATCACTTGCACCGAACCGTTGCCGTGCGATTTCAGCAGCACCGGATTGAATAAATGATTCGGTTCGACCCGCGCGGCTTCGGCTTGCAGGCATTGAGCGCGGGAGATTTCGCGGCCGTCCGGGGTCACCGCCGAATTGTTCGAGACGTTTTGCGCCTTGAACGGCGCGACGCTGAGTCCCTGGTCTGCAAAAATCCGGCATAAGGCCATCGCTATCGTGGTTTTGCCGGCGTCCGAGCTGGTGCCGAATATCGCTAAAGGTTTCATAGATTGAGATAGTGAATGTAGGTGTATTGATGGCTGTATTGAAATTTATGCAAAGAGCCATGATCGACGCGGAATTGAAAGGCGGCGGCGGGCGACAGCTTCAAGATATGAGCCAGCAGGGCGCGAATTACGCCGGCATGGGTCACGACGACGGCTTGCGAAAGGCCAGTCTCGATGAGTTCCTGCCAAAAACTGCCGGCACGGCGGCATAAACCGGTAAAGCTTTCTCCGTTCGGCGGCGGGACGTCGACGAAATTTTGTGTCCAATGGTTTAGGACTTTTGCGTCGATTTCATCGAAAAACACGCCTTCCCAATCGCCGAAATCCAGCTCCAAGAGCCGTTCGTCGGTGACGACCTCATCGGATAGAGAATCGGCCAATTGTTTGCAACGGCTCAGTGCGCTGCTATAAAACCGGCAATCTTCGGACAGTTCAGGCAATTTTTGCCGAAGCGCTTCGGTCTCCTGGGCAAAGCTGTCCGCCAGGGCAATGTCGGATCGTCCGTAACACAAGCCTTGTGCGGCAGCGGTTTGGGTATGGCGAATCAAATATATGTCCATAGGATTTCGTAATAAATAATGTCCAGGAGCTATGAGCGCTGTTGAGGGTTCGGTAACTCGCTTGACAGGACGCCGTAAATACGTCCGTGTAGGCTTGACGGCGGCTTTCCTTGCCGCCGACACCTGCCAATCGAGTTACCGAACCCTCCGTAAAATAGGGAAGTTATTTACGACCAAATCCATAGCCCGCCGAGGAAAAGATAAAAAACGGTTTCGGTAATTTGTTGGCTAGCCCCCAAGCAATCGCCGGTATAGCCGCCGATATGGCGATGAAAATAGCGGCCGAGCCCTAGCGTAATCAGCGCCATCGGTATCAGCGCCGTGAGTGCTGAAGGCGGTAGAAGCAGAAGAGGCAGTATTGCCGGTATGCCGGCCAGTAGTAAGGTTTTCGCATCGGGCTTGAATACCGCGCCGGATGACTTGCTAGGTTGCGTACGGGCGTAATCGTAGCGGAACATCAAATACAACGGAAACCAGCGGCTGAGACTATGTCCCGCCAACAAGGCGATAGGAACCTCATTCATCGGTAAACCGGCCAAAAGCCTGAATTTTAACAGCAACAGCAACAATAAGCCGAGCACACCATAGACGCCGATCTGCGAGTCTTTCATTATGTCCAGAATGCGCTGTTTGTCATAGCCGCCGCCGAAACCGTCGCAGACATCGGCAAAACCGTCTTCGTGAAAAGCCCCGGTAAGCAAGATGCCGGCGATCAAGGCGATAACGACCGCAATGTCTTGCGGCCAGACTTGCAAAGCGATCCAGAAAACCGATGCGGAAAACCCGCCGACCAACCAGCCGATCAACGGTAGATAAGTACAGGCAAAGGACAAGCGTTGATAATCAAGTTTGGCCGGGCAGGGCAGCCGAGTATAAAAGCCGACGGCCAGAAGAAAATCGTGTAATGAAGGCATGGAAAGTTTTGCTTGAATTAGGCGGGATGTGTCCTTGGCATGTCTAATTCTACTCCCTTTTGATCGAAAAACCGTCTAAGAAAAAAAGGTATGGGATGTGTCTATCGAGGACCCTGAATACTAAGAAAGTTTTCAAACTGGGAGTTGCTGCAATTTCAACCCCCATCCACGCCCGCTTCGGCAAAGCTGGCCATTTCGTTCAGCATCGCAACCGCCGAGGCTATCAAGGGATAGGCCAGTGCCGCGCCCGAGCCTTCGCCTAGGCGTAATTCAAGATCAAGCAAGGCTTGCGCGCCAAAGTGATCGAGCAGCGCTTGATGGCCTTGTTCGTCCGAGACATGGCTGAATACGCAATAATCCAAGACCTCGGGATGGCATTTTGCCGCGGCCAATAATGCACAGCCGGCGATAAAGCCGTCGACGACGATCAACATACCCCGTTCGGCGGCTTTCAGATAAGCGCCGGTCATCATCGCGATTTCAAAACCGCCGAAGATGGCTAATACCTGTAATGGGTCATGTATGTTTGGATGTTGTGCCAAGGCTTGATTCAATACCGACAATTTATGGCCGAGTTGCGCTTCATTCAATCCCGTCCCGCGTCCGACGCATTGCGCCAGCGGCAAGCCGGTCAAGCAATGCATCAACAGCGAGGCGGACGAGGTATTGCCGATGCCCATTTCGCCGAAGCCGATACAATTGCATCCGGTCCGGTGGCGTTCCTGTACGATGTCGGCGCCGGCCTGTATGGCTTGGGTGCATTCGCTCTCGGTCATTGCCGGCGCATCTAAAAAATTACGCGTGCCTTTGCCGATTTTGGCATCGATTAATTTAGAGTGGGGGCTGAGTTTGGCATTGACGCCGGCATCGACGATCCACAGGTCGAGGCCGTTGTGCTTGGCGAAAACGCTGATGGCGGCCCCGCCTGCCAAGAAATTAGCGACCATTTGCGCCGTGACGCTTTGCGGATAGGCGCTGACTCCGTTTGCTGCGATGCCGTGATCGCCGGCAAAAATCACGATAGCCGGGTTAATCAGCGTTGGCGATAGCGTGTTCTGTATCAAACCGATGCGTAGCGCCAGTGCTTCCAAACGGCCCAGCGACCCCAGGGGCTTGGTCTTTTGGTCGATTTTGGCTTGCAGCGCGTCGGTGAGCTCGGAGTCTACCGGCTTGATCAAAAAGTGAGTTTGCATGGCTTGTTCCAGGCGTTTTCAAATAAACAATCGTTCAATTCCAAGCGCGATGCCCACTGTTCTTGTTGCAATAGCGGCTCGTCATAAAAGTGCTCGACATGGCCCAGACATAAAATCGCGAACGGTTGGCTGTCATCGGGCATCGTCAATAATTGCTTCAGCGCTTCCGGCTCGAACATCGATACCCAGCCCAAACCCAGCCCTTCGGCCCGGGCGGCCAGCCACATATTCTGGATTGCGCAAGATAACGAGGCCAAGTCCATTTCCGGTAGGGTGCGCCGGCCGAAGATATGCTCTTCTCGTCGGTCGCTCAACGAGGCGATGAGGATTTCGGCGCATTCCAGGATGCCTTCGACCTTGATGCGCATGAATTCGTCTTCGCGCTCCTCTAAGGCGCGGGCGGTTTGCAGGCGCTCCAGCTCGACCAGATCGTGTATGGCTTCGCGTAAATCCGGGCGGGTAATGCGTATGAAACGCCACGGCTGCATGAAGCCGACGCTCGGGGCATGGTGCGCCGCCGCGATGATGCGCGCCAGCCTATCGGGCTCGACCGGGTCGGGCAAAAAATGGCGCATATCGCGGCGCTCGTAAATGGCGCGGTAAATGGCGGCACGTTCGGCGTCGGAATAGCGATGATCAGGCATGGGCGGCGTTTCGGTGTTGTACGAGCAGGTCTTTAAAAACGAACGGGTCTTTGGGTTGGCTCAGGGCGGCCGAGCGATTGCTGTAGCGGTGTACGAGGCGCGACAGCCAAAAACGCAATGCGGCGGCTCTGAGCATGCGGTTGCAATGCTGATGTTCGATTGCCGATAAAGGCCTTAGGGTTTCATAGCCTGAGAGCAGCGCGGTTAATTTTTGCGTATTGAAAATACCGTCGTCGCAGCACCAGTCGTTCGCGCTGACCGCGATATCGCGTAGCCAGTGGTCGCTGCAGGCGCTGTAGAAATCGAGTATGCCGCTGATTTGTCCGTCGGCGAATAAGGCATTATCCCGAAATAAGTCGCCGTGAATCACGCCGGCGGGCAGGGTCTGTTGTTCGTGCTTCGCCTGAAATTGCAGTTCGCCCAGAATCAATTCGCGGTCGTCGGCGGACAGTTGACTCTCGACTTGCTCGAACAAGGCTTTGATCGACAAAACGTCATGATGGCTTGTGATCGGAAAGGAATAATCACGCGTGTCGAGATGCAGCCTAGCCAGTTCTGAGCCGATTTGCCGGCATTGATCGGGTGTGGGCGAAACGATGGATCGGCCGGCCAAGCGTTTACAGACCAGTGCCGGCTTGCCGTTGAGGTTTCGCAATAGCCGGTTTTGTTGGTCGGCCTGCGGATTCGGATACAGCGGGTTACGTGTCCCTAAGCGTTGCATCAGTTCGATCACCGGGGTCAGTTCCTCGTCATTCTGAGCTTCGAACAAGGTCAAGACATAGTTGCCTTGCGTGGTCACGACCGCATAATGACTGTTTGCGATACCTTCGGGAATGCCAGCAGAATCGACTACCTGGCCGAGATCGTAAGCGCCGAAAAAGGCGTCCAGTTGTGCGAATGTGACTGAGGTATAAACGGACATCGGTTGATCAAGACAGCAAGAAACCAACGGCCAATAGGCCGAGGATCGTGAAATCAATGGGTGTTTTCATGGACAATGCTTTCGATAGCGTGGTTTTAGTGACCGGCACGATGGCATCGCCCAGCGCCGGTTTGGTTTTTAGTCGGCCATGGTACATCGCATCGCCGCCCAATGCCACGCCCAAGGCACCCGCCATCGCGGCAATCGGCCGGCCGGCATTGGGGCTTTCCAGTTTATCGGCGTCCCGCCATAAGCATTGTAAAGCCCGTTTTTTATCGGCCGACACTAAAATAATCAATAAGGCCGTCAAACGGGCCGGAATAAAGTTGGCGAGATCGTCGAGTTTGGCGGCGATTCGGCCGAAATGAAGATAGCGGTCGGTTTTATAGGCGATCATCGAATCTAAAGTATTGACGGCTTTGTAAACGGCCAAGCCCGGTAGGCCGAATAAGACCAGATAAAACAGCGGTGCGATGACGCCGTCGCTGAGGTTTTCGGCCCAAGTTTCAATCGCCGCCTTATAGACCTCGCTATCGCTCATCGTTTCGGTATCGCGGCTCACCAGGTAACGCAAGGCTTGCCGAGGCTGCCGTGCGGTCAAGAGTTCCGATACGCTGGCATGCAGCATGTGCATCGCCAGGCCCGTCGATGCGATGACGGCCAAAACGGGTAGGGCGAGCCAATAGGGTAAAGCTTGGCAGGCGTAAACGATCGAGAGGCTTACGATCAGGGTCAAGGTAAATAGACTGGCGACCAATATCGTGCCCGATAGAATAGTGTCGCGGTAATAACGCCGTTCATACCCTTCGATAAAGCGGCCCATCAGCACGACCGGGTGGGTCGTGCGGAATTCGCCGAAACGCAGGTCGATCAAATAGGCCAGCGCCGCCAATTCAAACATGTTGCAAACACTCGGCAAGCCGGGCGATCGATTCGGCATCTTTAACCGCGAAGCGCACATGGCGTTTATCCAGGCCTTCGAAATTGTCGCACACGCGAATCAAGATTCGCGCCTTTTCCAGGTGACGCTGCAAGGCTTGGCCGTCGATTTTCGCCAAACGGGCGAGGATAAAATTGGCTTGACTCGGATACACCCGGTCGAACAGGTTGGAACCCTCCAGTACTTGTCTCAATGATTCGCGAAGCCGTGTCGTTTGCCTGCGCGTGTTGTCGGCGAAGGTATCGTTAGAAAGGGCTTGTTGCATGTAGGCAATATCGAAACTCGACAGTTTCCACGCCGGTTCGAGTTGTTTCAGTTTTGTGATTGCCGTTCTCTCGGCGGCGACGAAACCGATGCGGACGCCGGCGCTGCCGTAAAATTTACTCAAGGACTTGATCAGATAAAGGTTCGGAATTTGCCCTATCCTATCGCTGATACTTGCCGTGGAAGCGGTAGGGCAGAAGTCCAAAAAAGACTCGTCGATTAGGATCGTGCATCGAGCGGCTTGCCATTGGGTCAGTAAATCGTGCAGGTCGTAAAGCGTGCCGTCGGGCGTGGCCGGGTTGACGAAAATGACGGTGCTGTAGGGCGGAATTTCCGTCTGTTCAAAACGACCGAAACGGTCGATGCAGTGAATTCGGCAACCTAATTGCCGAGCGATGCGCGCATATTCGACGTACATCGGCGTATAGAGTACAACTTCCTCGGGATGGAGCCTGCGTAATAACGCAAAAATCGCCGCGCTCGCGCCGTTGAAGGGTTCCAGGTCGGCAGGATCCGGCAACGGGTAGCGATGACGAAGCACCTCTTTCAAGGCGCTGTAATCCGGATCGGCGTAAGGCGACGGGTCGAATTGCAAGGTGCGCCAGTCGATGGCCTGAACGGGATTGATGTTGGCTGAAAAGTCCAAGACCTGATCCGACCGGCAGCCGATGCGTTCGGCAAAACTGTAAATATTACCGCCGTGTTTCATTCAGCAATGCGAGTTGTACGAAGTCAAAAGCCGGTTATTTTAAACCAAACAGGGCGTCGGGGGTGAGAATATCGGCGGGAATCCCGCCGTCGCAGCAGCCCAATCAACTGCTATCCTTCAAGAAGGTGCGCCGGGCGATAAAAATCGCCGACAACGGCATCGCCAATCCCAGGAACATCACGATGAAAAATAAGCTGCCTAATTGGCTGTAATCGGCGGCGGTGACGACCGAACCGGTTGTAGGGTCTTTGATTTCGCGGCTGATCACGAACACTTGATTGAGCGCCTTGGTCAGCAATTGAGACAGCGAAAGCGCCAAGTTGACGAATGCGGCCATGACTGCGAAATAGGTCGCCTTGAGTCTGGGAGGTGCGGAGTTGGCGATCCAGGCCAGCATCGGAATCATCGCGATCTGTCCGAGGGGAGATTCCAGCGCGGTATCGATCAAGGCAATGAAGCGCGCATCGACCACGCCCCCTGTATGGGCCTGCGTCCATTCGTGAAAACCGTAAAACAGCGCGATGTTCGGTAAATACAATGCACTCAACGCTATCGTCAAGACCGCAATCACATGGGTGATCGGGCGTTCGGCCATGAAGCGCCGGAATAGAAACATGCCGAACAGAGTCAGTCCGCTAGTGACTAACGATAGTTGCGCAAGAAACTGTTGATCGAAGGCGAGCACATCGATCATCCACCACGTTTCTCCTGCGCCGGTCGTCGGCACGGCCCGAAAGGCGAATATCACGAAAGCGATGCCGTACAGCTGATTGCGCTGGGTGGGTTCCAAGTCCAGCGTCAGACGCCAAATCAAAAACATGACGATAGCCAGCGAACCGATGAAGACGATTGCATCGCTATTCGGAATATCGCTCAAGCCCATTAAGACCGCGAACAACACGAAACCGAGTCCGCCGCCGAGAATCCACCAGTTGATTTCGGGCAATTCATCTTCGGGTCGGGCCAGTAATCGGTTAATGTCTTCGCGTTCATAACCTTGCGCCGCCAAGCGCCATTCTTGTTGAGATCGCAGATAGGCGGACAGCAATACCCCGGCTATCGAAATCAAGGGTATGACCAAGGCCCAACGGTAAACCGACAAATACACCGCCGCTTTTTCGGTTTCGCTCATCAAGTGTACGTCATCAAATAGAATGACATTGGCGGCCGCGACCAGCATCGTCCCGCCGATAATGGCGACCCGGCCCAAGGTCTGCATCGTCGTATGCGCTAATTTGATTTGCGCTTCGGGTAGCGGCCTGCCTTGTTCGTCGAAACGCGGTACCGCTTCGACCGTCATCGCATCGGCCACGGTATCCTGTACGACATAACCGATCGGCGCCAGCAATACCGATAAGACAAACCAGGTTTCGGCAGGCAGGATGTGCGTCATGTAGTCCCGGTCAGCCAAGAGATTGATCATGATCAGTAAGCTAGCAGCGATCAGCGCCGCGCCGAGATAGATCAACTTGGTTTTATGCCGCCACAGTAAATCGACCAAATGGCCAACCGGCATTTTCAGCGCCCACGGCAGCATCACCCAGAAGCCTAACATGGCCAAAAACTCGGCCGACAAGCCGAGATATTCCTTGACGAAAAAGGTTCCGACGATGCCGGTCAAGCCGGAAACGCCGGCTGCCAGATAGACCATTAACGGCGGGACGTAGCTAAGGCGCATTTGTCGAGCCAGATCGTAAACATTGCGGTCTAGCCAGTTTTGCCATTGGCGGTTCGGTTTTGTATTCATAAGTTCATTGTCGATGAGTGAGGCGTTACGCAATGCTTAATCCTAACCCGGACTAGTCCGGAGCCAAAGCGGAAATCGTTTTCGCCATAGTGTTATGACTTCGATACCGTTGTGCGTTTTTTAGCATTGTCGTCTTCGACGATCGAAAGTGTTAAGTATACCTATCGGGCGAGTGACCGCACCCAGCCGCCCCTCGCACTTTCATTTGTCGGGGCGATGGCTAGGCCTTCATGAACGTTACTTTGAAACCGCTTCGCACCCATCTTGGTTTTTATGATTAAATGCGTTTTTACTTATGCTATTAGGTCATTGTCTATGAAACTCCGAATCTTGGCTAAGAAGCCGCTGTTATTTTCGATCATGATTATCGCTATCGTTGCCGGTTGCGCGTTTCAAAAACCTGATTATCTGACTATGATCAGTACTGAAGAACTCAATCGAATCATGCAAAATGAGTCTATTGTTTTAATCGATGTTCACATTCCCGAACAGCAGCATATCAAGGGGACTAATCTTTTCATTCCTTACAACGAGGTTGAGCAATATCAAGATAAATTGCCTGCCGATAAAAATACCGCTCTTTACTTGTATTGCGAAGGCGGGCCTATGGGCAATGCTGCCGCGCGGTCTCTTTATGAATTGGGTTACCGTAATTTATACAATCTTGAAGGAGGAGCTAAAGCTTGGCGGCAAGCGGGGTTGGCGTTTGAATGATGTGAAAGGTGAAAGGTGAAAGGTGAAAGGTGAAAGGTGAAAGGTGAAAGGGGAAAGGTGAAAGGTGAAAGGTGAAAGGTGAAAGGTGAAAGGGGAAAGGTGAAAGGGGAAAGGGGAAAGGGGAAAGGTGAAAGGGGAAAGGTGAAAGGGGAAAGGGGAAAGGGGAAAGGGGAAAGGGGAAAGGGGAAAGGGGAAAGGGGAAAATAGGACTTGACAAGCGCATGAAGTGCCGCATCATTTCACTATTCACTATTCACTATTCACTATTCACTATTCACTATTCACTATTCACTATTCACTATTCACTATTCACTATTCACCTCCAACTCCCCAGCGCTTTTTTTAGCTCGGCCTCGGCGCGTAATGCGTCGAAACGTGCTGCGATATCGCGCGAATGCGCTTTGTCGCGCGCGACTTCGGCCTCGATATAACGCGTGACCGTGGCGGCGCCGGCTTGGCGTTGTTGGTTGACCAAGCGCAAGGCTTCCTCGGCCGATGCGATAGCCGCACGCGTCACATTGAGGCGTGCCAACGCTTCCCTGAATTTCAAATGCGCGGTTTTGACTTCATTTTCGATTGCGAGCTTGGTCTGGGTATGCGCTTTTTGCGCTTCGTTCAATTGATGCTCGGCTTTTTTAACGGCTTCGCTGGTACCGAAACCGTTAAACAAATCCATTTCAACCATGACGCCGGCCGTGACATTGTCGCGGTTAGTGGAAAAATCGATATTCTTGCTGTCCGAGCCGTAGCTGACATACGCATTCGCGCGCGGCAGATGCGCGCCTTTGGCCGCGCTCAATTTGCGTTCGGCGATTTCGACTCGTTTGTAAGCCGCGGCGATTTCCGGGCGCTCCTTGATGGCGCGGTTCAGTAAATCGTCGAACGATTCATGATTTTCCGGAATTTGCAGCGCCGCCGAGACTTGTTCGAATTCGAATGCTTCGTCGGCATTGAGACCGAGCAGCGTTTTGAGTCCGGTCCGAGTCAGTTCGATCGCATTCGCGGCTTGAATCTCGGCGTCTTGGGTTTCGGCCAATTGCACTTCCAACGATAAGACATCGGATTTCAATAGCGCGCCGGCTTCGTATTGGTTTTTGCTTTGCCGCAGTTCACTGTCGACCGCCTTGATCGAATTCAAAGCGACTTTATGCGCCTCGGAGCTTGCCAGCAGGCCGTAATAAGTCGAGGTTACCGCTTCGATCAATTGATTGCGGACCGCCGACTCTTGCAATTCTGCTGCCTCAACGCCGAGTTCGGCGGCCTTGGCCGCTTGATAGTCTTGACCGCCGCGAAACAGCGAATAGGTCGCGACGACTTCGGGCCGGTAATTATCGGTTCCGCCCGGTTGATTGAAATTGGTAGAACCGTCGAGATTCAGCCGCCGCTGAGATATGATCATGCCGAACGCGCGCGAGGGATTGTCAGTATGCTCGTAAGACATGCGTATTTGAGCTTGCGGGTAAAACGCGGCGAATGCTTCGCCCAATTGCGCTTGAGCTTGGCCGATACGCTCATGAGCGATTTGCAGATCCGGATTGTTTTGCAATGCCAGCGATATGGCGTCTTCCAAGGTATAAGTCGGTCGGCGTTCGAGTTCCGAAGATTGTGCGTAAGCCCGAGCTTGCGGCAGTATTAGTAAGCAAGCCAGAACGGCTGTTTTGGTCAATTCAAGCATAATGGCTTTCCGTTGAGGTAATTGGAATCATGCCGGCTAGTATATAAGAAAATACTAATATTATATAGAGTTCGGAACAAACCGATAATACCGTAACGTAAACTGCTGATGTCAAGGATATCACTCGGCTTCTATTCTCGTCGGCGACGCTAGGATGTTACTAATTTCAATGACTATTTTTTCCGGAGAGTCGCTAAAATCATCGTGTAGTTCGTAAAACGCTTTTTCGAGTAGAAACAGGTCGATCAGACCGCGCGGAGTTGCATTTTTTGCAAACAAGTCGCTACTGCTTACCGCTTTATCATAGGCGGCGAGGAAAGTGCGTTTAACCTCGGTCTCCCAGTCGCGCATCATGGGTTCTAATTTGGCGATATCATTGGGCCGTTCAATGCTGGCGAGCGTCATGGCTTTATGGGCCGCATGGTTCAAGGATCTTAGCACATCCGCCACATCTCTTAACGGCGAATGTTTTCGATGTTGTCCGGCGCGTAATGGCGCCGGATCGCTCTCAAAGTCGGTAAATAAGAAATCGTTTTCGGTCAGTAGCACATGCCCCAGATTAAGATTTCCATGATAGCGGATTTTAATTCCTTTTGCCGGTTCGGAAAGACAAGCGTTCATTCGTTCAATTAGCGCCTCGCGTTGTTCGAGTAAAGGGCGTAGCGCCGTTTGAACTGTTTCATCAAGCTCGTTCAGGCGATGTTCGAGTAAATCCAGCGTTGATGCTGCTTCGGTTTGCGCTTGCCGCACCCAGTCCGATAGGTCGTCGTCGCTGACCGGCTCGGGATCGAAAGCGGGAGTATCTGTTACCGTGCCCAATGCATGATGCAGTTCGCCGGTGCGCCGACCGAGCGTTTGAATGAGCATGAGATAAGCGCTATGCTTCTCTGCGGCAAGACACGGCTCAGGTTCTGTCGTGAGGCATTCTTCCAGAAATCTTTCCAAATAATCGAGCGTGTAGCTCCAACCGTCGCCCTGGTTCTTGACATAGCCTTGCAACACGGCAAGGGTCATGACACCGCCATTCTCGTCCCGATACTCGATGAAACCGGCGATGGGCGGCGTATTACGGAATTTTACCGTATTGCTCAAAAAGCATCCTATTTCAATTTCCGGATGGCGTCCGATTTGAAGACGTCGATAACCTTTCAAAAATAACCGATTGTTCAGGGCGACGGTCGTTTTATTATCTTTCGTATGAGGCGGATGTGCGGCTAGTTTGTCCGTCTTTTTTCCAGCGCATTCGTCAAATGCATCGGTCGGTGAACAGTGGATGACTCCTTGTTCGCAGGCGATTGTACGGTCGGCGCCAATGGCCTGGACAAGTGCTTGGCAAAATGCCTCGTCTGCAAATGCATCGCCTAAAATGCCGACTTGAGATTGCTGGCGTACTTTAGCCACGGTGAAAGGCGTTAAGTCATGTAAGCGTTTCTGATCGTGATTCTCCCATGCCAGCGCGAGCGGTAAAAAACAATGAAAAGGCTCTACGGACTTGTGTTCGATACGGGCTAGGGTGAGTAGCCAGGTATTGTCTTCCGGTCCCCATTCGGCATAATCGCTAATATGCACACGGTCGAGCGATTCGCTGCTGATTTCACGATGCCAGTTTTGTGCGGCGACAAAGCCCGGTAACGCGTTTTCTTCGAGTTGAGTGCGCGCCTTTTCGGACATGGCAATACGCCAGGATTCGTCTTGGTTTCGAAAAAAACTGTGCCAGCCGTCGAATAGCACTAGCGTCGGTAACTCCTCGGGTAATAAGTGTTCTTCGTGCCAAGCCGGCACGTCTTCGCTACGGGCCAGCCGGAACCAATAGTAATTATAGCCGGGCAGGGTAAGCAGGTACGGTAATTCGCCGATAGGCGGAAAAGTCGTGTGTCCGAGCATTTCCACCGGCACGCATCCTTTATAAGCCGAAAGATCCAATTCGACCGCCTGCGCGGCTCGCGATAAGTTGCTGACGCATAGGATGATATCGTCTTCGTATAACCTGAGATAGGCGAGGATTTTTCGATTGCCGGGGTGTAAAAAAACCAGTTCGCCGCGTCCGAATGCCTGGTGGTTTTTGCGCAAAGTTAAAACATGCTTCATCCAGTTGAGCAGCGAAGAGCGGTCGCGCAACTGCGCCTCGACATTGACCGCCCCATAGCCATAGATCGGGTCCATGATCGGGGGCAGGTACAGGCGTTGCGGGTCGGCGCGGGAGAAACCGCCGTTACGATCCGGACTCCATTGCATGGGGGTCCTGACGCCGTTGCGGTCGCCAAGGAAAATATTGTCTCCCATGCCGATTTCGTCTCCGTAATAAATGATGGGCGAGCCCGGCATGGATAGCAGTAAGCTGTTCATCAGCTTGATTTTATCCAGCTCGTTATCCATCAGCGGGGCCAGGCGGCGCCGAATTCCGACATTCAAGCGCGCTCGAGGGTCGCTGACATAGATTTGATACATGTAATCGCGCTCCTTGTCGGTGACCATCTCCAGGGTCAATTCGTCATGATTGCGCAGGAATATGGCCCATTGACAGTTTTCGGGAATGGTCGGAGTCTGCCGCATGATGTCCACGACGGGGTGGCGGTCTTCTTGCGCGATAGCCATGTAAATTCGAGGCATGAGCGGGAAATGATAGGCCATGTGGCACTCGTCGCCGTCACTGAAATAATCCCGGACATTTTCCGGCCATTGATTGACTTCGGCGAGAAACACGCAATGCGGATAGTGTTCATCGACAATCGCCCGCATTTGTTTGATCACGTCATGCGTTTCCGGTAAGTTTTCGTTGTTGGTTCCCTCTCGAACGCATAGATAGGGAATAGCGTCCAGGCGCATGCCGTCAACGCCTTGATCCAACCAGAAGCGCATCAATTTGATGACGGCTTTGACGACCTGCGGGTTATTGAAATTGAGATCCGGCTGGTGAGAAAAAAAGCGATGCCAGTAATAGGCATGAGCCTCATCGTCCCAAGTCCAATTCGAGTTTTCGGTATCCTCAAAAATAATTCGCGTTTCGGGGAATTTTTGGTTGGTTTCGCTCCAAATATAAAAGTCGCGTTTGCCGGAACCCGGCGGCGCTTTTTTCGCAGATTGAAACCACGGATGTTGGTCCGATGTGTGATTGATAACCAGTTCCGTGATGACCTTGAAACCGCGGCGGTGGGCTTCTTTCATGAAACGCTTGAAATCGTCCATACAGCCGTAATCGGGATGAATGTTTCGATAGTCGGCTATGTCGTATCCGTCGTCGCGCAGCGGCGAAGGGTAAAAAGGCAGTAACCAGAGCGTGTTTACCCCGAGATCTTGCAGGTAATCGAGCTTCTGTAGCAATCCTTCGAAATCGCCCATGCCGTTATTGTCGCTGTCGAAAAAGGCCTTAATGTGCAGTTCGTAAATGACAGCATCTTTGAACCACAACGGGTCGTTTTCCCAGTCCGGTTTGTCGCCGTTTAACGGTTGTTCAAATTCACTGCCTTCTGTTTTAGTCATGGCCTTTTCCTGCAGTAGTAAAAGGGGAGTCAAAACCAACGCCCCGACGCTTACCGGTAAATATAAAACAGCCGGCGATTCGGCTCAATGCGGTTAATGACAGTTTAGCACGCGCGTCTTTATCCTAACGCGCTCGGTTGCCCTTCGCCTAGCGTTAGGTGAGGGGCATCGCTATCACAAAGGGTGATTAGTACTGTGGGAGCGATCCCCAGATCGCGATCATCGAAGTCGAAAATGCCGAAAAACGCACAACGGAATCGAAGTCGCAACGCCCAAGCTCCGAAAAAAAGGCGGCTAACCGTTGCAGGCATCGGAAGAGATATTTCGGGTTCCCACGGCCCTCGGTGGAAACCCATGCCTTGTCAGCCGAGGCAAGATCGGTATGCATTCCCACGCTGGAGCGGTGGGAACGAGGAAACGTAAACGACGGCGTCGCTCGCACAAAAGATTCCAACAAAAAATTGCCGGACGGTCATAAATAAAAGCCATGCGGATTTTGAGTTTTTTGTCCATACCTGCCAGTGATACAATACAACTTTCCAACCACGCCATTACCTAGGATGTCAGTGGATTCCGAACTCTCCCCCTTTCTCGACGATGCGTCGCCCGAGCGGCTGCGCGAAATTCCCTATAACTATACCTCTTTTTCCGACCGCGAAATCGTCATTCGATTGCTCGGCGAGGAAAATTGGCAGATCATCGAATCGCTTCGCGACGAACGCATGACCGGTCGTTCCGCGCGGATGTTGTTTGAAGTGCTTGGCGATATCTGGGCGGTTCAGCGAAACCCTTATCTCGAGGACGATTTGCTGAACAACCGCAAACGCCGTAAGGCTCTGCTCGACGCCATGCGCCACCGTCTTCGGCAAATGGAAAAACGCCATGCCGAATACGAAAACGAATATCCGGACCGGGCCAGACGAGTGGCGTTGCTGATCGAAGCGACGCATCAGGCCGTGAACGAATTCGAGGCGCATTTCGATCGCACCCGCGAAATGCGCAAAAAAGCACTGGCTGCGTTCTCGAAGCATACGCATAAAGACAACATCGGTTTCGACGGATTTGCCCGCGTGTCTCATGTAACCGATGCGACCGACTGGCGGGTCGAGTATCCGTTCGTCGTGTTGTATCCAACTAGCGAAAAAGAAGTCGGCCAATTAGTGCGCGATTGCATCAAACTCGGCCTGACCATCATTCCTCGCGGCGGTGGTACCGGCTACACCGGCGGTGCGGTTCCGCTGACGCCTTACTCGGCCGTAATCAATACCGAAAAATTGTTGGACATGGGGCCGATCGAACCGCAATCCCAATTACCGGGCGTCGAGCAGACTTATGCGACGATACATACCGGTGCGGGCGTCGTAACGCGGCGCGTAATGGACATGGCCGAAAACGCCGGCTTGGTGTTCGCCTGCGACCCGACTTCGGCCGATGCTTCGTGTATCGGCGGCAATGTCGCGATGAACGCCGGCGGCAAAAAGGCCGTGCTGTGGGGGACCGCGCTGGATAACTTGGTATCCTGGCGCATGGTGACGCCGGACGGCAATTGGCTCGAAGTCGAGCGTATCCATCACAATTTCGGCAAGATTCACGACCAGGAACTTGTTACCTTTGCCTTGAAGCGTTTCGATGCCAAAGCCAAGGAATTGTTGTCCGAAGAGCGGCTCGAGATTCCCGGCGCGACATTCCGCCGGGACGGCTTGGGCAAGGATGTGACCGATAAGTTTCTCGGCGGCCTGCCTGGCATACAAAAGGAAGGCTGCGACGGCATCATCACTTCGGCGCGCTGGATATTACATAGAATGCCGGCCTATACGCGCACGTTTTGCTTGGAGTTTTTCGGCCAGGTCCGCGATTCGGTGCCGGCCATCGTCGAGATTCGGGATTTCCTGGCGGCCTTGCCGAAAAGCGGCAACGACCGGGTGATGCTGGCCGGGCTCGAACATTTGGACGAACGTTATGTCAAGGCGGTCGGCTATGCCGGCAAGGCCAAGCATCGCGGCCGGCCGAAAATGGTGTTGATCGGCGACATCGTCGGCGATGACGATCATCAAGTCGCGTTGGCGGCTTCGGAAGTGGTTAGGCTGTGCAATGCACGCGGCGCCGAAGGCTTCGTTGCGGTCAGTCCCGAATCGCGCCGGACCTTCTGGCTCGACCGGGCGCGTACTGCAGCGATCGCAAAACATACCAACGCCTTTAAAATCAATGAAGACGTCGTGATACCGCTACCGCGCATGGGCGATTATTGCGACGGCATCGAACGCATCAACATCGAATTGTCGTTGCGTAACAAACTGCGCTTGTGCGATGCCTTGATCGATTTGTTCGAAGGCGATCTGCCCTTGCGTTCCTATGAGGACAGCGTCGATAAAACCGATTTGATCGGCGAACGGCGTGGCCATGCCTTGATGGTAGTCGCTGAAGTTCGCGAACGTTGGCAATGGCTTTATGACAATTTGGACTTGCCGTTGCTGCAGGCCGAAGCTTTATTTTCCCAATACGGCATCGTTGTCGGCGAACTGACCAACCTTGCCGAGCAGCCGACCTTGTTTCATCGCCTGCAGGATTATTCGCTGCGGGTGTCCTGGAAACAGGAATTGTTGCCGCGTTTAAAAGAGATTTTCGAAGGCGACAATTTTCGGCCGGTCGTCGAACGCATCGAAGCGGTGCATAAAGAGGTGTTGCGCGGAAGGGTATTCGTGGCTCTGCACATGCACGCCGGCGACGGAAACGTGCATACCAACTTGCCGGTCAACTCCGATAATTATGAGATGCTGCAAGAAGCCAACGCGGCGGTGGCGCGTATCATGGCCTTGGCGCGCTCTTTGGGCGGCGTGATTTCCGGCGAACATGGCATCGGTATCACCAAATACGAATTTCTGACCGACGAGGAGCTGGCCGGCTTCCACGATTACAAGCAGAGCATCGACCCGGAAGGCCGCTTCAATCGCGGTAAATTGATGCCCGGTTCCGATCTGAGTTCGGCTTATACGACCTCGTTTAATCTGATGGGCTTCGAGTCGCTGATCATGCAGCAAAGCGACATCGGCGCAATCTCCGATTCGGTCAAGGATTGTTTGCGCTGCGGTAAATGCAAGCCGGTCTGTTCGACGCATGTGCCGCGGGCGAATCTATTGTACTCGCCGCGTAACAAAATTTTGGCGACGTCGCTGTTGATCGAGGCTTTTCTGTACGAGGAGCAGACCCGGCGCGGCATTTCGATCACGCATTGGAAGGAATTCGAAGACGTATCCGATCATTGCACGGTGTGCCATAAATGTTTCAATCCGTGTCCGGTCGATATCGATTTCGGCGATGTGTCGATGAATATGCGCAATCTGTTGCGCAAAATGGGCAAGCAAAGCTTTAATCCGGTCAAGACCGCGGCGATCGCGTTTTTGTCGACCGGACGGCCGAGCAGCGTCAAGCTAATGCGCAAACTATTGATCGAATGGTCTTATAAAGCGCAGCGCTTGGGTAATTTTTTCCTCAGGCCTTGGGGCAAGGCGCAGCTCAAGCGCCCGCCGTCGTCGACCGGCAAGCCGGAAATGAAAGAGTATGTGATTCATTTCACGAACCGGAAAATGCCCGGCAAGTTGCCATCGAAAACGTCCAGAGCCTTGCTCGGCATCGAAAGCGATCAAATCGTGCCGATCATCCGCGACCCGAACAAGACCCGGACCGATTCCGAGGCGGTGTTTTATTTTCCCGGTTGCGGTTCCGAGCGCTTGTTTTCGCAAGTCGGCCTAGCGACGCAGGCGATGCTTTATGAAATCGGCGTGCAGACCGTGCTGCCGCCGGGCTATTTGTGCTGCGGTTTTCCGCAGCGCGCGGCCGGTCAATTCGACAAGGCGCAGCAAATCACGACCGACAACCGAGTGTTGTTTCACCGGGTCGCGACCACGCTGAATTATCTCGATATCAAGACCGTCGTGGTCAGTTGCGGCACCTGTCTGGATCAGTTAGTCGATTATGAATTCGAAAAGATTTTCCCCGGCTGCCGCATGATCGACATTCACGAATATCTGCTTGAGAAAGGTGTCAAGCTGGAGGGTGTCAACGGCCGTCGTTATCTATACCACGACCCGTGCCATAGTCCGATGAAACAACAGGACGCGATGAAGACCGTCAACGGATTGCTCGGCGCGCCGGTCAATAAATCCGAGCGTTGTTGCGGCGAATCCGGAACCTTGGCAGTCGCGCGCCCCGATATTTCGACACAGGTGCGTTACCGTAAATCGGTCGAGTTGCACCGCGACACCGCGAAACTGCGCGCCGACGATTATGATGGTCCGGTCAAGATGTTAACCTCGTGCCCATCCTGTCTGCAAGGCTTGCAGCGTTACAAGGGCGATGTCGATCAGCTTGAAGTCGACTACATCGTCGTCGAAATCGCCCGGCATGTTCTCGGCGAGAATTGGATGAAAGGCTATATCAAGCAAGCGGCCAAGGGCGGGATCGAGCGGGTGTTGGTTTGATTTTGGTGAGCGGTTAGCAGTAAGTAGGGGGCAGATAGCAGGGAGCTGATGGCAGTCGTTTCCGCGAGACGTGTTATTCAACCCGTCCCCAGCGTTTCGGTTTGGCCTAAACATAAACATCTCGGCTTGCTTTGACCTCGATCGAAACGTTTAGGACGGAGTTGCAAACCCCGTACTGACATGGAGCTCTACGGCAAAGGGTGAATAGTAATGTGGGAGCGATCCCCAGATCGCGATTGTCGAAGACGGTAATGCCGAAAAACGCACAATGGTATCGAAGCCGCAACTTTCAAGCCTCGAAAAAGAGCGGCTAAGCGTTGCAGGCTTCGAAAAAGATAAAGACAACTTAAACGACGCCGGCCGTCCCTCACCTAGCGTTAGGTGAGGGACGACGAAGGCGTCGCTCCCACAAAAGATTTTTCTCCTGCGTGATGAGTTGTTTAACCCGCCCCCAACATTTCAAACGGGGTTGCAAACCACTTTCTTCCAAGGGCCTGCTAAGAATGGATGTCACCTGCGGTGTCTGAAATAATGAATTCAGCGTCTTAAATCGAACGCCTGCCAAACATTGTCGATCAGCAGTTCGATCGGTTGGTATTCGATCTTATAGGCCATTTTTTGGCAATCTTTGATCCAAAAACCCAGATACAGCCAGTCTAGTTTCAATTGCTTGGCCCATTCGATCTGCCAGAGCACGGCATACATGCCGGGGCTTAAATGCGAGAAATCCGGGTCAAAAAAGGTATAGACCGCCGATAGCGCGTTATCAAGCCGGTCGACGGTCGCGACTGCGATCAATTGTTCGTCAATCAAAAATTCCACGAAAAAAGTATTGCACCAGCGGCTGCCCAAAAAATGTAAATATTCCTCCGGGCTGGATTTGGCCATGCTGCCGTCGCTATGGCGGCTGTTTTGATAGCGTAAATACAAATCGTAATGCGCTTGCTCGAATTGGGCCGGTTTAATGACGGTTTGCGTGTTTTGGTTTTTCTTTAAGCAGCGCTGTTGATTGCGTTTGGGTTTGAATTGGGCTACCGGAAGTCGGGCAGGGGTGCAGGCTTGACACTGCGGGCAGCGAGGGGCGTAAACATAATCGCCGCTACGACGGAAGCCGCGCTCAATCAAGCGCGAGTAGAATGCGCTGTTGAGTTCGAAGGAAGGATGCACGAATGCCGAGCAGGCAATCCTGTCGTCCAGATAACTGCACGAATGTTTCTCGGAAAGAAATAATGGTATCGTGGTCGTCAGTTTTGCCATGCGTCTGTCGAAGGTTTTGCCGGGCAATAGCGTTTAAGCAATTCGGAAAAGTCGGTACGGGCGATTTCCTCAGCGCCCAGGCTCAGCAAATGCTGAGTTTGAACTTGGCAGTCGACGAGTCGATAGCCCCATTGTTTTAATTGTCCGGCCAAGGTCACGAAGGCGACCTTGGAGGCATCAGTTCGCTTATGAAACATCGATTCGCCGAAAAAAACTTGACCGATTGCGACGCCGTACAGGCCCCCGGCCAGCTCGCCTTCGAACCAAGTCTCTACCGAATGAGCCAAGCCTTGATGATGTAAATCTTGATAGGCTTGCATCATTTCATCGGTGATCCAAGTCCCTGAAGACGCTTGGCGCGGCTCGGCGCAGCAAGCCATGACTTGGTCGAAGGCACGGTCGAATGTAACGGTAAAAAGTCCTTTACGCAAGGTTTTGGCAAGGCTGCGTGAGATATTGACTCGGTCCGGAAACAAAACCAATCTCGGGTCGGGCGACCACCAAAGGATTGGCTCGCCGGGGTTGTACCACGGAAATATTCCGTTTCGATAAGCATTGAGCAGACGTTCGGTAGACAAACACCCGCCTAGCGCTAGTAAGCCGTTAGGTTCTTCGAGGGCTTTGTGTAACGGAGGGAACGGCTGATTCGAACGAAACGGGTCGAGTACGGTCAATTGCATGGTTTCATGGTTTTATCGAATGATTGTCCTTAAGGTTCCGTCGGTTTTTTATAGTTCCCATGTTCTGCGCTCATCCTTATACATAAATCGTAGATATACCTTTCGCACTTCAAATTTCGGCAGTGCCTAAGGAGGCGCCGGGGTGCTCGGCAAAGGCTTTGCCAGCATGGATGCTGGCATAGAGCCTACATGGATGTATTCACGGCGTCCTTTGACGGGCCCCTGGTGCCGAATTTTGATCAACGATGAGTATACCGTCTTGCCATCTTAGCTAATGAGGCTTCGATACCACTTTTTGTCGCCCAACGTTCCCGACTTCGAAATCGCGATCTGGGGATCGCTCCCACAGAGCATCCGCCCCCTTGTGGGAGCGACGCCTCCGTCGCGATTTCGAAGCCACTGATGTTCAATATCCGCAGATTTATCAAACAGCACCGTTTCCAGGTATACGACGAACTCTGTTTAGCAAGTTTACCGATACTTGTGTATAACGGCGAGAGGAGGGCCATGGGAACCAGAAAAACTTTCCATCCATGGTACTGGATTCCGCCAGTCCATGGCGGAGTGACGAGTTCATTCATCAATCGAACGAAACCCAAGATTGCCGTATTACTCCATTTCGTCCAAGTATTTCTCGGCATCAAGCGCCGCCATGCAGCCTGCTCCGGCCGAGGTAATGGCTTGTTTGTATACGGCATCCATCACGTCGCCGGCCGCGAATACGCCCGGTACGCTGGTTGCCGTCGCGTTGCCTTGCAGGCCGGTTTTAACCTTGATGTAACCGTGTTCCATCTCGAGTTGGCCTTGAAAAATGTCGGTATTGGGCGTGTGGCCTATCGCGATGAATACGCCATGCACATCCAATTCCTTGGTTTCTTCGCTCTTGGTACTTTTGATTCGGATACCGGTCACGCCCATGTCGTCGCCGAGCACTTCGTCGAGCGTATGATCCCATTCGATCACGACATTGCCGTTTTTCGATTTTTCGATCAGTTTGTCGGACAGAATTTTTTCCGAACGGAATTTGTCGCGGCGATGCACGATTGTCACTTGCGAGGCGATGTTGGACAGGTATAGCGCCTCTTCGACTGCGGTATTGCCGCCGCCGATCACTGCAACGGGTTTGTTTTTATAGAAGAAACCGTCGCAGGTCGCGCAGGCGGACACGCCTTTGCCCTTGAAGGCTTCTTCGGATTCCATGCCTAAATACTTGGCCGAAGCCCCGGTTGCGATGATTAATGCGTCGCAGGTATAAACGCCGGAATCGCCGGTCAGTTTATAAGGGCGGGCCGATAAGTCGGCGGTATGGATATGGTCGAAAACGATTTCGGTGTTAAAGCGCTCGGCATGCTTGCGCATTCTTTCCATTAATTCGGGGCCTTGCAAGCCTTCGACATCGCCGGGCCAATTGTCAACGTCGGTGGTTGTCGTCAATTGACCGCCTTGTTCAAGGCCTGTGATCATAACCGGATTAAGATTGGCGCGTGCCGCATAGACGGCTGCAGTATAACCGGCGGGGCCGGAACCCAAAATTAAAAGGCGGCAATGTTTGGTGTCGGTCATTAAAATGTCTCCTGCAATTGAGCTATATCGAAAATAGTCCGATTATAACTGTCCGAATAACTTCTGTCTGTAATGCTAATGAAGAGCTTATTTGGTGGGATAAATTTCAATGACTTATCATTTGGTTAGCAGTTAGCAGTTAGCAGTTAGCAGTGAATAGTGAATAGTGAATAGTGAATAGTGAATAGTGAATAGTGAATAGTGAATAGTGAATCGGCGCTTCGATGTATGGCCGGCTATTTGCTTTCCATTGTCCTGATGAAAGCGTTCGCTTCGTTGATCGATTGTTCCATTGCGGTAATTAACGCCGAAACGTCCGATTGTATCGACCCCAATTCGCCTTTGAGCGAGGCGATTGCCTGCGCGTTCAGATTATGCTTTAAGTACATCACCTGATCCTTGAACACCGACAAGACCGGCTCGATTCGGGATTCGGCTTGTTTCATCGCATTGATGAGTTGCTGATAATGCACTTTCGTCGCATCGAGTTTTTGCTGGCTGTTTCGTTTCAGCGCGGCGCTGCTGTATTCTCCGATTTCCTGTTCCCATTCGCGGAATAGCGCGCCGGATACGTCCTCGATGTCGCTGATACGTTTGTTGACCTCTTTGGCTTTTTTTACGCTGGCTTCGTATTCGCCGTTAAGATTTTTATAAGTGGATTCGAGATTGCCGCCTTTAAAGTCGGTCAATGCGGTAAATTGCTCCAGCGCGGTTTTAAATTGTTCCTTGGTTTCCTCTTGGGTGTCGCGGGCTTTCTCGACGCGGTGTACCATAACATCCCGTTTCGGAATGCCGATTTTTTCGAGGCCACTGTAATACAGGCTCGAGCAGGCCGACAGGCTCATGAATACCATAGCGGCGATCAAGCGATATAAAACGGTCATAACTATCTCCATTAATGGGTTCTTTTTCGGTGTTTCATTTAAGGCTACCTCTACCGGCCAAGCCACTTTGCGCCATTATATTGAAAATACAAAGGAATTGATAATACGGTATAATTTGCCGTTTTTATCCCATCTTTATTTATTGAACATCCATGTCAGAGTTACTTTCAGAACTGAGCCGCAGACGTACCTTCGCGATTATTTCCCATCCCGACGCCGGTAAAACCACGATCACCGAAAAACTACTGCTGTTCGGGGGCGCGATTCAGTTGGCAGGTTCCGTCAAGGGGCGCAAAGCGGCGCGCCATGCGACTTCGGACTGGATGGAAATGGAGAAAGAGCGGGGTATCTCGGTCACGACCTCGGTGATGCAGTTTGAGCATAAAAACAGCATTATCAATCTACTCGATACGCCAGGACACGAAGATTTTTCCGAGGATACTTATCGTACCTTGACCGCGGTCGATTCGGCGTTGATGGTGATCGACGTCGCGAAAGGCGTCGAGGACAGAACGATCAAGCTGATGGAAGTCTGCCGCCTGCGCACGACGCCGATTTTGACCTTTATCAATAAGCTGGACAGGGAAGGGCGCGAACCGATCGAATTGCTCGACGAAGTCGAAAGCGTCTTGCAAATCGAATGCGCACCAATGACCTGGCCGATCGGCATGGGCAAGCGATTCAAAGGCGTTTATCATCTGTACAAGGACGAAATTCATTTGTTCAGCCCGCAGCATGGCGGCAAGATCGCCAAGGCCGAAGTGATCAAAGGGCTCAATAACTTTCATCTGGACGATTTGCTGAAAGATCAGGCCGACGAATTGCGCGAGGAAATCGAGCTAGTCAAGGGCGCCAGCCACGAATTCGATATGGACAAATATTTGCGCGGAGAGCAAACGCCGGTGTTTTTCGGTTCGGCGATCAACAACTTCGGAATTCTCGAATTGCTCGACGCATTCGCGGAGTTCGCGCCGGCGCCCTTGTCGCGAGAGACCGAACAGCGGGAAGTGCGTCCTGATGAGGATAAGTTCACCGGTTTCGTTTTCAAGGTTCAAGCCAACATGGATCCCGCGCACCGCGACCGCATCGCGTTTTTACGCGTTTGTTCCGGCAAGTTCGACAAAGGCATGAAGATCTATCATGTTCGTGCCGGAAAAAATGTCCAGGTCCCCAATGCGCTAACCTTCCAGGCCGACAGCCGCAAAAACGTCGAAGAAGCCTATCCGGGCGACATCATCGGCTTGCATAATCACGGCACGATACAGGTTGGCGATACCTTCACGCAGGGCGAAACGCTCAAATACGGCGGTATTCCGTATTTTGCGCCGGAGCTTTTTAGGCGCGTCGTGCTGAAAGATCCACTACGCGCAAAGGCTTTACAAAAAGGCCTGATCCAATTGACCGAAGAGGGCGCGACGCAGTTGTTCAAACCGCTCAAAAACAACGACTTGATACTCGGCGCGGTCGGCGTGCTGCAGTTTGATGTAACGGCACACCGCTTGAAGACCGAATACAATGTCGAATGCGTCTATGATAACGCGCCGATTTCGACGGTGCGCTGGGTCAGTTCCGATAAGCCGGCCAAGCTCGAGGAATTCAAGAAAAAAGCATTCGAGAACCTCGCCGAAGA
This sequence comes from Methylotuvimicrobium sp. KM1, assembly GCF_044788715.1. NCBI lineage: Bacteria > Pseudomonadati > Pseudomonadota > Gammaproteobacteria > Methylococcales > Methylococcaceae > Methylotuvimicrobium > Methylotuvimicrobium sp. KM1. The sequence continues at coordinate 1,122,193 of NZ_CP173170.1, forward strand.
CGGCGGCGGTTTCTTGGTTTACGTTGCCAGTAGCCGCGTCAATTTGCAATTGACCGAGGAGCGTTGGCCGGATATTAAGTTTAGTGCGACGCGGGAGCTATGACATCGCTTGGGATTTGGTTGAAAACAAAATATGAAATTCGCCATTCAAATCAACAGTAGTCCCACTGAGTCAAGCAGTGCCTATCATGCTTACCGATTTGTTTGCTCAGTATTGGCCGAAGGGCATTCGGTATTTCGCGTATTTTTTTATCATGAAGGGATTTACCATGCCTTCAATTGTGCGATGCCTCCCGACGACGAACTTAATTTTCCGAAACTGTGGAGTGCGTTGGCAAAACAATACGCTATCGATCTGGTAGTTTGCATTTCCGCTGCGCAAAGGCGTGGGTTGCTACATGCCGACGAAGCTAGCCGAGTCGGCAAACAGGATAACGATTTAGCCGACGGTTTTCGTATTTCCGGCCTAGGACAATGGGTCGAAGCAACCCTCGAAGCGGACCGTTGCATCGTGTTCGGGTAGTTTATGCATAAGAAATTTCTGTTTGTCTTGCGTAAACCTCCTTTCAATGGAGTCTCGGTGCAAGAGACGCTAGATAGCGTATTGACGATCGCGGCATTCGATCAAGCGGTTAGCCTATTGTTACTGGACGACGGCGTTTTTCAACTGAAGAATGGGCAGCAGCCGGAACGCTTTGGCATGAAGGATACCGCGGCTGTGTTTGGCGCGTTAGAAATTTACGATATTCACGATATCCGGGGCGAAGTCGAGTCGTTGCAGGAGCGCGGCTTGAAGCCGGGCGACTTAAGTTTGCCGGTGCGAGAGATCTATCGCAAAGATGTGGCTGCGTATATGAAAGAATTCGATGTGATTCTTGCGGGCTAATTTCATCGGACCATCGCTGCGAACACGCCTATAAAGTAACATGGGCAAGCGCCGTGACGCTGGGGCATCTAGGATGGGGTGCTGCGGAGTGTTCTTCGATCGTAGAATGCGCACTGCGCACCCTTTTCTTCTAAAAATGATATTTAAGCTGAAAGCGTACGTGGTCGTCGGCGCTGAACATGATTAACGGGTCGGTGACCGGGATTCCTCGGAATAATCGGACTTGAAGGTCCGCAGTCCAGTCGTTGCCGATGCGCCTACTGGCTTCGATGTTGTATATTTTGGAGTTTTGAGTGCGGTCGAATATGACGCCGGCAAGCAGCTGGGTGTTTTGAATATCGTTAAAGCCCAGGCGGACTGCGGCTAAGAAGTCGTCTTGAAATAGGGCTTGTTGGGTCAATGCCTGAAAGTTATTGTAACCTCGGCTGTCGTACATGTATTCGGTTATCAGCCCTAGGTCGACGCCCGATTCGAAGAGGTCGAAGAATGTATATTCGACCCCTCCAGTCGCCGCGTAGAATCGGTCGCCCTGACCCGAGCGCATTAATGCTTCGAGCTTCCATAGCCAGCTGCCTTTGATCGTTTGAACATCGATGCTGGTTTGATTGATGTTTTCATAAAGCGGGATGATTCGTTCAATTTCGCCTAACTGATTAAAGCGAGGGAGCATCGTCGGTTGGCGGGCGGTGCCGTAAAAATGAGCGAGTCCGACATCCCAATCGCCGAAGGAATGAGAATATCTCCCGGCGTAAGCCAAGTGTTTTTCGACGCCTTCTCTTTCAAATTGGGCGTCTCCGACTGAGGTCACCGGGTGCGTTCTTAAACGGCCCTCGTGTCCGGCAAAGGTTCTTTCGCGGAAACCGGTCAGTAAAAACAAATCGATGGTGCCCCAGTCTTGAATCAAGGCAAGATTGATCATCGGTTGGCCGAGTTTTTGTTCGCCGTCGATGTTTTCGACAAAGTCGGCTTGATTGATGATGTCGATCAGATGAAAGCCTTCGGTGACGCCCCAAAATACTTGACGGAAGCCGACTCGTAGTTCCCAGTCGTAGGCGGCTTTTAGCCACGTTAATTCGCGGATGTCGAAATGGGTGCGGCGGCTGTCGTGTTGCGAGTAACGATAAAAAGGCGAGAAAGCAAAGCTTTGCGATCCATTATCCCAGCTGCGATAGATTTCTGGGTTTATCGCGCCGGAAATATAGTGGCTATGTTGTTGATTGTCTTGCGGGGTTTGAAAAAAACCCAGGCTTTCCACTTCGGCATAGCCGGAAATTTCCCAATCGGATATCAAGTCGTTAAAAAACGATTCGTCGCCCGATGCGCCGATCCGGTTTTCTTCGAAATTCCTAGGATACGAGTTCTTGGTAGGCTGTTGGGGCGCGATTAAATCGTATTTTTTGGGTTCGCCGCTTGAGACTGTATCATTCGATGGTGCGAATGTAATCGGGTTTTGTTCCCGGGCTAAAGCCGCTGTGTCTGTTAGGATGATCCGATACGAGCCGTGGGCGTTTGAATCCGTATCCGTATCGAGAGTGTATCCGTGTGTGCCGGTTTGATTTTTTAAATCGAATACAAGCCGGAGCTTGTTTTTATTGTGAGGCGAGCTGCGTAAGCGTTGAAAATACGGATGATCGGATGATGGCTGGCTAAGTGGTGCCGAAGGTTTCAAGTCTTTTAAATCGAGTACTAGGCGAGGCGGATTGTCGAGTAGAAATGCCTTGAATTCGGGTGTTTTCCGGTTCCCACGCTCTTCCGTATGAACGATGCTAAGATCTATCACGGCTTGACGGGGTGCCGATTGATAGGCAATCGAATCCAACACTATTTGTTGTGCATCAGCTTCCGAAAATGCCAAGCAAGTTGCCAAGCTAATATATTTAAGTCGGGTGTTGTGCATAAGATTTTTAGTGTTGTTGCCTAATAGACTTCTTGGGTGCTCTTGTATTGTAATATTTCAGCCTCCTGTATTAAAGCCGGTTAGTAGCCGGGTTTTTTCCAAGCGGAAGCTTGGTAAATAGCAGGATAACTTCCACCTCCCACATGGTTCTCATGCAGAACGCTCATCGTTGTACATAAGTCGTGTATAACCATCTTGCCATTTTAGCCAATGAGGCCTCGATATCATTTATTTTTGCCTAACGCACTCGGCTTTCCCTCACCTAGCGTTAGGTGAGGGACGATCAGGGGATCGCTCCCACAGAGTATCCGACCCCTTGTGGGAGCGACGCCTTCGTCGCGATTTCGAAGCCACTGCCGTTCAATATCCGCAGATTTATTAGATGAGCGCAGAGAGTGGGAATAATATACGCAAATGGGTTAAATAATGGCGCTAATGCGTTAATTGTATGCAATTTCCTAACATCCTCGACGAAGTATAATTGAAAACTAGCGCGCGCGCTTTAAAGTATTTTGATCGAAATCGCGCTCGGTGAGTCCGGTGCGAAATTCGATGCTCTCAATCAATAGGCTGGTACTTTTGCCGTTTTGATGATTGGTCATCAACATATCGTGTGCTCGCCAGTATTGGTCGAGGTGTTGACGATAATCTTTGTTTTCTAGCGTCTTCAATAGGGCGTTTCTTCTGTCGTAATATTCGACTTTTAATGGGATATAGCGATCCTTGTCTATCCACGATATCTGCCGGGTATATCCGGAATGTTCATATTGAGGATCAAGTTCGACAACGAAGCAATCAATGCTGTCTACTGCTTCGTCGCGAAGGTAGCGGTACTCATACTTCGGAATTTCAAACGATGTCAAATCCTCGAATGCAAATTCGCTGCCGAGAAAGGGGCCCGATTTGTTGTTCGACGAAATACGTCTAACTCTTCTCAATGCCGGTAAATATAGCCATTGATCGTCCGGTTCGAGCGCATGGGTATAACTTAAAAAAGCCGTTCCTCGCACATCGCCCGGGCTATCGAAAATAGTCAGGCTTTTGTCACCGTCGCCGGTGACTTCTAACGTGTTGATTCTGAGTAGGCGAACGGCTTCGCCCCCGCTTCGGGTTCTTAGGATCATTTTCATTTCGGCTTGGCTGTCTTGCCAGCCTTTATTGCGTTTGACCATTTCTTCGATGATTTGCAAGCCTTTTTCTTGATCGTTTTGCGCTAGACACTGCGATGTAATGAAGAAAAGACCAAGTAGTAAAAGTATGTTTTTCATTTTTAATGCCAAGGTGAGTTTTTGAATAAATCCCCTTTGCTCGCTAAATTCGGCGCTGGGGGACTCGTCAAAGATCCGGTATCAAAATTACCGAAGATTATTAATGATAGTCCATGACCGATGGAATTAAGTTGCTAGGTAACGCCATCTTTAGCCGACCGGACCTGGTTGCCTTGTTCTCCGAGAAGAGCTCGTTCGTGTCGCTTAAGGATAGGGTGCTTTTTATACCGCTGTCAGGAATTTTTACACTGAAGTAAGCAATGAAACCGCTTCTGTTTTTTTGCGGATGCTGATAAATCTGTCAGGTAGTGTAGGCAACGAATAATTTTAGCTCGGGGTAGGAAGGGGTAGATTAGCTAAATAAATCTCCCTTTGTCAAAGGAAGATGTCAAAATATCAACGGGTTTGAAAAACAGGGCGCTCAATATTCATAGGCGCCAACTTAAGGAAAAAGCGCGTCATTCCGCCAGGGATGGCAATGCGTAACATTCCATCTATGTTCCCATCGATATGGACAACCCATGGCGAGATAGAACAAATTGATCATAGGCAAACCATGGCCTGTCCTTAAAATTGTAAATGTAGCCTCGTAAACTTAATGTAGTTGCCGACCTCGTGCCTGGGAAGGGAAGGCCGTCGCGCGGGCGAGTTGAGAATGGAAGGCATACTTGCGGACTGTCGTTTGTATTCAGTGGCTCCTTGAAAAAGAGGGGATGAGGAGATTTTTAAAATAAATCTCCTTTGTCATAGGGGCTCGGCGGGACGGGTTATTTAACCCGTCCCCAACGTTTCGGTATGCCCTAAATGTTTCGGTATACTTTGGCTATACTCTAAACGTCCTTGGTAAGGGGTAAAGTATTAAATAAACCCGCCCCCTTTTTTGAAAAAGCTTTTTGGCCGAAGCATTGCTGCGGTAGAATCGTCGGACGCATCTAACCAGACAGAGGAGATACTGCATGCATCTCGCTATCCAGCAATATCAGCCCGCCATCGCCGAACTGTGCCGGCGTTACCACGTTCGCAAACTGGAGGTGTTCGGTTCTGCCGCGCGCGGTAGCGATTTCGACCTAGCCTTGAGCGATGCCGATTTTTTGGTGGAATTTGCCAGCGAAGGACAAGCGCCCTCCTTGCATACCTTTTTTGGCTTACGTCGGGAACTGGGGCAACTTATTGGCCGTGAGGTGGATCTGGCCGAAACCGCTGCTCTCCGCAACCCTTACGTGCGCGCCAAAATCGAACAAGGCCGAGAGTTGGTTTATGCAGCGTGATGCCCGCGCCTTTTTGTGGGACGCCTGCTCCGCAGCCGAAGCCATTCTGGAATTTGTGGCCGGTAAATTGATTTGAGTGATTAGCTAGACTAGGTGCTTTTAAGGAGAATGTAATGCAAACTGTAAATATGTTACAAGCCAAGTCTTCTCTGTCCCGCTTAGTAGAAGCCATTGAGCAAGGGCAAGAGCGTGAAATAGTGATTGCGAGGAATGGCCGCCCAGCTGCTAAGCTTGTTCCGATAGATACTGCGCCATCCGGGAAGCGGATTGGAGTAGCAAAAGGCTTGTTCGTGGTGCCGGACAGCATTGATACACATAACGACGAAGTGGCTCGGTTGTTCATGGGCGAGGTGCAAAATTGAATCTGCTGCTGGATACTCACGTTGCACTATGGGCTTCACGGATAACTCAAAACTGTCACAAAATGCGCGTGATTTGATTGCATTGCCCAAAGCAACCGTTTGGGTCAGCGCGGCGAATGTCTGGGAAATTGCAATCAAGCACTCGCTAGGTCGAGGCGACATGCCGGTTTCTAGCCGAGACGCGATGCGCTATTTTCAGGAATCTGGATATCGCTTCCTCGCTGTTGAGGCGGAACATACGATAGCGGTCGAAGAACTGCATTTACATCACCAAGACCCGTTCGACCGCATACTTATCGCTCAGGCGCTCGGAGAACCGATGCGTTTAATGACTCACGATACCTTGGTAGCGCTCTATAACGACACAATTATCAAGACTTAAATTTGATTAGAGAAAAAGGCAGAAAAGGGGGCCGGGTCTGAGGTATCCCCACAAAACGCTCGTTCCCACGCAGAGCATCACTGCCATTAAGTTAAGGGAAACCCGTCATTCCGCCATGGACTGGCGGAATCCAGTGCCATGGATGGCAAGCTTTTGAGGCACATTAGAGCCTGAATGCAAGCATTACTTATCTCTGTGACGGCTTAACTTAATGGCAGTGGCGCAGAGCGTAGGAACGATGATAAAAAATAAATATATCTATCAACCAATTTTCAGCCAAAAAATTGTTTTATTTGGCTATTTCGTGGGGATACCTCAGGGGCCGGGTAAATTATTAATTCAACCTGACCCCTTTTTCTGACAAACCTGTTTCCTTATTTATCTGTGCCGCGCTCTCAGGCAGGTTCAAGAGCAGCTATTAGCAAAACGTAAGGTAGATCAAATTATGAGACGTACGAATGTTAAGGCAATTTTATTGCCGGGTTAACTTAGTGGTATTAAGGGCTGGTCCATTGTTTGTTAAATTTTATCAATTGTAAATAATAAGCCTCCTGTCAACCGCGTAAATATAGATCATGAATCAAAATATTAATGCAGCAAAAAATAAATAGTTCCGACTTAATTTTCATTCAACTTTTGGGGATAGTTAAATGCGTTTAATTAATTTTAGATATTGCAAGATAAAGATACTTCTCGGCGCTGCTATGATGGCGAGTGGATTTGTCGTAAATGCAGCGAAGTATGATGTCCATGACTTAGAAAAAGACAACTTTTTTTCATTGGACGAACCGATGTTCGATGGTAGAACTCAAGATTTTTTATCGGAACCTGAAGGCTTTGAGAAACAAAATGAATTGCATATTCGGCAAGAAATGCTTTCTATTCTCCAAAAAGCTAATAATAATCAGTTGGCTGAAGCAAAAAAGCAAGTCCAGGATTTAATCAATAAAAACCCTAATGTCGTCGATTTATTTATGTTGAAGGCGGCGATTGAGCTAAAAGAGAAAAATTTTCCTTCAGCTAAAGCGAGTTTAAGGCAAGCTTTAAATATCGACAAAAGCAAACAGGCTGCAATATTAGGTTTGGCTTCGATTGAATATCAGGAAGGAAATGTTTCGAAGGCAAAGCAGTTTATAGAACAAGCTCTTGCAGCTAATGATAAATTGGCTGATCCATATTTGTTGTTGTTACAAATCGAGGCTGATAATAATAACCCCGACAACATAAAGGAGGTAATCGATAAAGCGCTGAACAAGATTAAAGGGAGTGTTGATGAAGAAGCGAAGATGATTTTGAATGCAAGTAAATTTTATGTTCGTATAGGACAGTCGCAGAAAGCTTTGTCGCATGCTCAGAATTTAGTCGATCGTCATCAAGATAGTACAGTCGCATTGTCGCTATTGGCGTCAATTCAAATAATGAGTAATCAAGGCGATGAGGCTATCAAGACTTTACGAAAAATAATTAATATTGACCGGCAAGATGTGCGAAGCCGGATGCTTTTAGCAAACATACTAGTTAGGAGAGGAGAAGAGGGGGCTGAAGTCATTGATTTGATGAGGCAGGCGTCCGAAATATCGCCAAAAAATCTTCAGCTTAAGATTCAGTCTGTCGACTTGATGATTCAATTGCAACGTTTCGATGAGGCGTTGGCTATTGCTAAGCGCGTAGCAGAGGTTGTGCCTAAAAGCGGTCTTGGCAAGTCTATGGAGGGTGATGTTTATTTGGCGCAAAGAGATCTTGAGAAAGCTTATGCCGCCTATTCGGAAGCTTACAACATGCAGCCTAATGAAAAGTTGCTAGGAACGATAGTGGATCTTTTGGGTACTCAAGGAAAACAAGATGAAGCGTTAAGTTTGCTCAAAAGCGAATTGCAGAAAAACGATAAAAATATGATGGCACATATAAGAATGGCCGGATTTGCGCGGCAACGAGAAGATTATGCTGAGGAGGAAAAGCATTATAAGGCCGCTTTAAGTGTTCAGCCCGAAAATCCATTTATACTCAACAATTTAGCATGGCTGTATTACGAGAAAGCTAATCCGAAAGCGCTTGAGCTTTCCCGAAAAGCATTTCAATTAGCGCCGAAGAATGGTGATATCGCCGATACTTTAGGGGTAATATTATTACAGCAAGGCAAAATCGATGAGGCTGCGGTTGTGCTCGAAAAAGCTGTTGAATTGAAATCGGACGATTTGAATATCAAATACCACTTAGCAAAGGCTTATGTAGCCGAGGGAAATCGAAAAGAAGCCGAAAAGATTTTAATAGAGCTTCTTCAGACTGATGCTATCTTTGAGTCAAAAGAAAAAGCAGGGCTATTGCTGGAAGAAATAAAAAAGCATTAAAAACATAAAATAAAACGAAAGAAAAAAGCCCTCGTTATGAGGGCTTTTGTTTTTCTGTATGGTAAAAGCAACTAAGAATTAAGCGGCTTTTTTGCGTAGTTTTGCACCGAAACCCAATAAACCCAAACCTAAAAGTGCGACGGTTGAGGGTTCTGGAACGGCTTGGAATGTAACGCTGCCGTCGTGGTTACTAGTAATGGTGATACCTTCTGGATTTCCATTGCCGTCATCTCCAAATGGAGTGACGGTTGCGAGAGCGGGGTTAGTATTTTGATCGACGATAAAGACGATTTCGAGCGGTGGAACTTGCTGCCAAGCATCGTAAAAAGATGTGCCGTCAGCCAGACGGAACAGATCCTCAAATCCGGCGTCGACATTTGTAAAATCAACAAGGCCTCTAAGCTCCAGGTTAGCACCGCCGGTTAAGGCGCTGCTAGTTACTTCTAAATCCATGAAGTTGTTAAAAGTCGTTCCGTCGAGAGAGTAGAGCATTTCGATAGTTCCGCTGGTATAGTTCAGCGTTGGAAAGGTGCCTGCAAAGCCGTTGACAGTACCTGCCAAATTGGTGAAAGAAAAGCTGAGTATCCAGTCGTCACCAAAGCCGTTATCGGCAAAGCCTGTTCCGCCAAGAGTTTCGCCAGGGTTAAGGGAAGTAATGCTATTGAACGGTAAAGTACCAACGGCCAGTCCGCCGGATGTGATGATGCTGTCGCCGACTTGAATTCCAGCAACAGGGTTGCTGAAAAAGATATCGGTGGACGATTGATATTTAACCGTCATTTCATCTTTCAGGGATGTACTTGTAGCATTGACTTTAGTCGGCGGCGCGGTATCGGGAGCAAAATTAACGCCATTGTCGATGTAGAACTGACCGGCTTGCGCTGTCGAAGTCCCGGCAGCAATCAGAGCGGATACTGCTAATAGTTTAAAGTTCATGGTTTTTCTCCAAAAGTTATAGAATTGTCTCAAGGTAAAAAATTGGCACTGCATAGTACTATGCGGTCTGTCAGTATTAAGCAGGATCCATGCCTGAATTTTTATATCATTGATAATATGGGTATATATCTAGTTGGATGTGGTTTTGGTTGATCGCGGCAACGCAGATTGTAAAAAAAATCGACATATTTGCCCAATTGGTTGTTAACTTACATAGCAAGTTGTAATTTGTTGAAATTGAAAGAACGATCTTTAGGCGGTTATGCTTTGGAATACTAGTGATTTAAAGTTCAATACAGGTTACGGTCAAAAAACCGTAAATTTGCAGTCGCATATGACGACTTACATCGAGTTAGGGCAGGGGGTTCCTTTAATCCTGATTCATGGATTTCCCTTCGATAGTCGGCTTTGGTTTCAAAATTTAGAGATCCTCTCCGCTAAGTTTAAGGTCTATGCAATCGATTTATGGGGATTTGGGCAAAGTTCGCGTAATGTAAAAAAACCTGACTATCGTCTTTATTCCGAGCAATTGCTTGCATTTACTAATTATCTTGGATTACAACGCGTTCATTTAGTTGGGCATTCGCTTGGGGGTGGTGTTTGCATCAAGTTTGCACAAGATCATCGAGATCGTATTGATAAGTTGGTTTTGGTTGCGAGCGCCGGTTTGCCGGTAAAGCAAACATTTACGGTCCGTTTTATGAAATGGCCGGGTGTTGGCGAATGTATGTTGAATTTCCCGGGGGGGTTTGTTCGAAAAAAAATGTTGATCGATTATTTTATATACGATCAAGGTATTTTGACAGATGCTGTGTTCGAAAGTTTGTTTTTGAGTCATCGGATAGCGGGAACGACGTGTCAGATTTTGTCTGTCATGCGTAGTGATTTTCCCAATGCGTTGGAACAAGAGATTGCGCGGCTTGCGTCATTTTCAATTCCGACCCAGTTGATATGGGGACAGCACGACAAGAGTATTCCTGTTGAAATAGGTCTACAATTTAAGGCAATGCTGCCGGTAGCGGAATGGCATGTGCTAGATAAGTCCGGCCATCTTCCGCAATTAGAGCAGGCGGAATATTTTAATCGGGTAGTGTTAAATTTTTTGACACCGCCGCATAATGAGGGGGAATAGGGGATAACTATGGTCGAATTCAATTATGACGAAGCTTTTTCCCGCAATATCGGTTGGGTGACGCGAGAGGAATTCAAGCTGCTAAAAAATAAAAAAATTGCTGTCGGCGGTTTAGGCGGTGTCGGAGGGAGTCATTTGATTGTATTGGCGAGGATGGGAATAGGCCGTTTCCACATTTCCGACTTGGATACCTTCGAACTTGCCAATTTTAACCGTCAATACGGCGCGTCCATGAGTACTTTGGGGCAACCGAAATCGGAAGTCATGGAACGGACGATTCGAGATATCAACCCGGAGGCCGAAATCGTCAATTTCAAACAAGGCATTACGCTTGAAAATCTGGACGATTTTTTAAAGGATGTCGATATTTACGTCGATAGCTTGGATATTTTTGCGTTGGACATTCGGCGTGCCGTATTTGCACGTTGTTATGAGTTGGGGATTCCGACGATTACCGCCGCGCCGATGGGTATGGGGACGGCAATGCTGGTGTTTATGCCGGGGAAAATGAGTTTCGAGCAATATTTTGCGCTGGATGGTTATTCGTTTGAAGAGCAAATCATGCGCTTTGTAATCGGAGTGTCGCCGACTGTGATGCAAAGGAAATACCTGGTAGAGCGGACTTCGGTCAATTTTTTGAAGAAAAAAGTGCCGTCGACGCCGATGGGTATTGAGTTGGCTGCCGGCGTGGCTTGTACGAATGTATTGAAAATTCTACTAAATCGAGGCGATGTTATTTGCGCGCCTTGGGGTTTGCATTTCGATGCCTATCGTAATCAGTTGAAAAAAACTTGGCGACCCGGCGGCAATCGCAATCCGTTGCAGCGCTTGATGTTTTGGCGGCTGAAGCAATTGCTTGGGGTGGAATGATGTATTGGCGTTTTCAGTTTCGACTAATCTATTATGTATCGTTGAAATATTACGCCATGTCCAAATGAAGATTACTATTTGCGTTAAGCTGTCCAAGGCTCTGAAGTTTGTTTCCCGGCGGGTATAGGCCTTTAGTAGAAGCAATTGACTAATCGGTTCGTTTTTTGAAATGTTTAGGAGAAGTTGAGCATGCGCAATGACACAAGCGTATCGCGGTCGATGTTGTTTATAGTCGAGCGTCCTTGGATAACGGTAGTGTTTTGTTTTGTTATCGTGCTTATTTCGGCGCTAGGGATGCCCCGCTTGACGTTCGATAACGATTACCGGTCTTTATTCGGCGAAGACAATCCTCAATTGCTGGCGTTCGATAAAATTCAGTCGACTTATAACAAAAGCGATAATGTGTTGTTTGTAATCGCGCCATCCGGTAATGATGTCTTTACTCCGGAGGTATTGTCGGCAATTGCGCTATTAACCGAAAAAGCATGGCAACTGCCATTTTCGAGTCGAGTCGATTCGATTACTAACTTTCAACACACGAGCATCTCGGATGGCGAGTTGGTCGTTGCTGATTTAGTGCTGGATCCCGGTGATATCAGTAGTAGCGACTTAGGCGAAATTAAAAAGATCGCGCTTAATGAACCCTTATTAGTAAACCGTTTGGTGTCTCGACAAGGGCATGTGGCGGGTGTGAATGTGACTGTTCAGTTACTCGAATTAGACCCGATGGAGGTTACTGAGGTGGCGGCGGCAGCACGAGGCATGGCCGAGGAAATTAAGACTTTGTACCCGAAGCTTGAGATTCATTTGACCGGCATGGTAATGATGAATAATGCGTTTGTCGAGTCTACATTGGCTGATAGTCAAAAGATGACGCCGATTATGTACGGCATGATTATATTGGTATTGCTACTTTCCTTGCGCTCCTTTAGCGCAACCTTCGGTTCGATTTTGCTTATCATTTTTTCCCTATTGGCGGTTATGGGATTTTTTGGATGGTTGCGTTGGCCGATTACACCGGTATCGGTAACGGCGCCAACCATTATCATGACAATGGCGGTGGCTGATTGCGTTCATCTCTTAGTGGCGATGCTTCAGAATATGAGGCAGGGACAGGCTAAAAAAGAAGCACTGTTAGATAGTTTGAAAATCAATTTTAAGCCCATGTTGTTAACGAGTATAACAACTGCGATCGGGTTTTTAAGCATGAATTTTAGTGATGCGCCGCCTTTTAGGGATTTGGGTAATATTGTGGCATGTGGGGTACTTGTTGCCTTTTTGTTAACAATGACTATCTTGCCAGCAATAATGATGATTTTGCCGGTGAGGGTAAAGCGCTGTGATGCATCAAAACAAAATTGGATGGATAAATTGGCTCTGTGGGTTATTCGGCGGCACAAGTTTCTTTTGGTAGTCAACGGCGGATTGGTTTTGATATTGACGTCAATGGTGGCGCTGAATGAGTTGAATGACGAGTTCGTCAAGTATTTCGATGAAACGGTCGAATTTAGGCGCGCTACCGATTTTCTCGATCAAGAAATGGGTGGGTTTTATACTATCGAGATTGCTTTATCGGTCAGTGAAGAAGGCGGCTTGAATGAACCCCTGGTTCTGGAAAAAGTTGAACAATTGAGTCAATGGTTACAGCAACAGCCCGAAGTGTTGCATGTAAATAGTATCACCGATACCTTTAAGCGTTTGAATCAGAATATGCACGACGGTAGTCAGGACGAATATAAACTGCCGGCTGCACGAGATTTGGCGGCACAATATTTGTTGATGTATGAAATGTCCTTGCCGTACGGTTTAGATTTAAATGACCAGGTTAACATCGATAAATCCGGAACTCGGATGATTGCAACATTGAAAAGCTTGAGCTCAAATGAAATGTTAGTTGTGGAATCGCGTTTGCATAATTGGTTGAAAACTAATATGCCTGATATTGATGCCGAAGTTGCTAGCCCGGTTTTAATGTTTTCTCATATTGGCAAGCGGAATATTGCCAGCATGATGGGAGGGACTTTACTGGCATTGGTGTTGATTTCCTTCATTTTGGTTGGCGCATTTCGGTCGTTTAAATTAGGTTTGTTGAGCTTAGTGCCAAACTTAGCGCCTGCCGGTGTTGCATTTGGCGTTTGGGCTTTGATAGATGGGAATGTTGGGCTCGGTTTGTCGATTGTGACGGGAATGACGTTGGGAATTGTCGTCGATGATACTGTGCATTTCATCAGTAAATATCGTCATGCTAGGGTTGAGCGAGAGGCCTCCTGTGATGAGGCGGTGCGTTATGCTTTTTCAACGGTAGGCAGTGCAATGTGGGTCACTTCGGTGGTTTTAATTAGTGGGTTCGCTGTCTTGAGTTTTTCGCATTTTACAGTGAATTCGGACATGGGTTTATTAACTGCAATTACAATAGGAATTGCTTTGTTCATGGATTTGTTATTGCTCCCGCCCATTTTAATGGGTCTGGATAGGAAGTAAATTGATCGTTGCTTTCGGTTACGAATTGTTCGTCTTACGCTGATTTACACACAGATAAGGGAAAACTATTTTCAATGTTACACACTGCTGCTAACCCTAAGGCCTTACAACAGATCCACATTGATGTCGTTCGTAATGCCACCGACGATTTTAATTTATTTCACGATGCGGAATATTGGCGGCGGATTCGAAATAATCCGTTTAAAGGGCCGATCGCTTTGGGATTTCAATTGGAATCGATGGTCGAGCACGAGTTTGTGCGCTATCGGCAAGGTACTAATGAAAATGAATTGATCGACGAATACAATTTACGTTTTAGTAATTATCAATTTTCCTTCGTCAATGCGGTTAAGCCCGGGCAGGCGGTTGACATTGATATCAAGAAGCCTCAATTCAATCCGGATGGGGAGGGCATTCTCAGTCATCGCGTCAGTGTGAAAGCCGACGGTCAATTGGCTTTGGTGGGTTATAAGAAAGAATCTTCAGCGCCGTTGTTTTTAAATAACCCGGAGTCTCTTCAATTCGATGGCTTAAATCGTTATCGGGACCGCAGTTTTTTGACGCCGAGCGGTTTTTTTCTGAAGCGTAAGTTTATGAATGTCAGTAATGCGAAAAATTTTTTGTGCGGCTCTTTGGCGGATCAGCGGCTTTATTTCGATGACATAACGGACACGGCGATTTTCCCTGAAATTTTTCCATGCAGTTTGATTTCATGCGCGCTGTTGGAGAAGGCAAAAATGGAATCGCTCGATTTTGAGAACCAACCGATGGTTTATACCACACATAAAATCAGTATCGACCGTAAGGTGTTGTCGACTATTTCGAGTAACGATGTCTTGAATATTTTGGTTAGGCGCGTTGATGACTTTGATAAAACGGCTCAATCGGTTGATGCGGAGTCTGTTCAGACTTACGAATGTTATGGTTTGGTCGAGGATGGGCTTATCTTATTTAGAGGATTGATCGGACTGACATCGTTGGATAGTATTTTGAAAAGTATCGGCGGTGCGTGACCTTGCGAATTTTTACGTTTTAATACCAGGCAGTTTTAGCTGGGTACGATGCTTGCTTTGATCCATTGATACAATTCTTTCAAATCGGGGTGCATGTGCGTCAAAGCCGATTCGGTGGTTATAAAGTAAGGGGCTCTTGTTCCATGGTAGTCGATATCTTGACCGGCTCGCTGAAACATAATCCCGGAACGGTGCATCAGGCGAGGCAAAAACGGCTCCATCATCGCGAATACGCTTGTCCGCTCGGTCGTTTCGGTGAGTACGGTAGCCGCTAAAAAGCAGGCAACGGCAATCAGGGAAAAAGTTCTTTGTTCTTGCCGAGAAAAATCAAGCGAGCTTGGTTCACCGAACCGGGTTGAATGTTCGCCCGGACGGCGTCTGAATATTCCGTCGACAGCGAGTCTTGAGATTTCACAGACATGTTGCCGGTCGAGCGCTAATTGTTCGATAAAGCTTTCGTCTAGACTATTCAGGCAATGTTTTTCAAAAGGTAGAGGGTCTTTTTTGCGGTTGTCGAAAGTTGGTACCAGGCGCACGCAACCGGCAGGTAAACCGCTATTTTGATGAATGATTAGGCAGTGTTTCGAGCGTTCGTCGAATTCGTCATATTCGAGTTCTTCCTTGTTCGGTTTTTCGTAATGAAATTCTTGGCAATAAACCCGGTAGCGGATTCCGAATGCCAAGTTTTTTTGTACTTGAGTCTCCGCGAGCTCGACTGAAAAGTAGCGCTCGAAGTTGTCTACTAAGGATTGTTTTTCATTATTATCCATTTACAGTCTCCGATTAGAGAGAGGCGCCATTAAATAAAATTTCCTGAGTGTCATTGTGTTTGCTTAAGTCACGGAAATGTCATTATTATCGTTTATTTTGAAAAGCACGTAAGCTTTAAGTTGGTTTGGAGAAGGAATTAACGGTATTTTCCGTTTGTTTTTATGCTCAGGCTTATTTCTAACTGTTTGCTTGTAGCGCCAGTTGAGTGGTTTGTCTTAACTTTTTTGTTTGATCTTGCTTGATTATATACAAATATCTAAAAGTTCTAGCTTTTTTCTATTTAGTGTAGAGGTCTTAGCAATTTTTTTGTTTTTTAAGCTGAGCTTAATAAGATAGGTTTATCGTATATCCTAAAATCTAGGCTTGGTACGAATTAGCGGTCGAAGCTGTTCTTATGCCTGAAATGCGAGGCCTTTAGGATCCTTTCTAAAGTTTAAGTTGGAAACTTCTTTGTAAGGCGCTATTAAGCCTGTATTCTAGCGAAAAGGATTGTTTGGGTTTTGCAAGGAGAAAAATAGATTGGCATAGTCAATGATATTGGACGAGCGGAGCGTGTTGATATGCGCAATAGGGGCTCATCTCTGGAAAGCTTTGTTGCTACATTTTGTTAATTTAGACTGCGCTACCCGGAAAAGTCTACGCTTTCGTCGCTGTTATAGATTTTGAAAGTTATTGGTGGTTCAATCTAGTTTTAATATTAGCAGATACTTTATTTCTTGCTTTTAGGCGTAAGATTTGATGCTTCGCCCAATTTCAAGATAGTTTCAAAGATTTATTTTTTAAAGCCCGGTACTGCTGTAAGGTGTATTTTATGATGTTCGATGATTATTTTGACGTTTATCTTGCCGATAACGATGAGTCAAAGCAGATCCATTACAATATCCGTTATCAAGTTTATTGTGAGGAGATGGGGTTTGAAAAAACATCAAACGGTGCCCAATTAGAAATGGATGAGTGGGATAAGTATTCGGTTCATTTAATAGTGAAAAATAAATTAACCGGCCACTTTGTCGGTGCTATGCGATTAATCTTACCGGAGCTAGGCTATTTGCCTCTGGAAAAACATTGTAGGCTTAGCAATGGGGTTATCAAGTCGGATTTACATAGATCGGTGGAGATATCCCGGTTGTGCGTAATTAAAGAAATTCGGCGGCGTTCCAGTGATGGCGAGCCACCGACAGGATTGACTGAAAAACATGGCGCGAATGATGACGTTGATTACTTGTGTAATCAACGTCGTTTGAGCCGTAGTGTCATATGGGGTATGTTCCGTGCCGCATCTTTGTATTGTGCTGAAAATCGAATTCACAACTGGTATTTTTTAACGACAAAGATGTTATATCGCTTGATCACTAAAGAAAATTTTAAAATGGATCAAATCGGCGATTCGTGTGAATTAAATGGGCAGCGTTTCCCTTATAGAATTCATATGAATGAGATTTTGCAAAATCCAATTTGGAATCAAGGGTTTCAATCGCACTACAAATATTACTCGGCGAAGGATAATGATGTTCTTAAGCAATGTGCTTGAGTTCAATTATTTGTTGTTATGCGTGTGGTTTTGACTATAAGCTAGACGTCGGATGTGAAATTTTCTAAGTCGTAGAAGGGATGCTGCGCGTACCTATGTCGTCATCTACCGAATCCCAACGTAATCCTAAGCGTTTCGACCGTGGCCAAAAGCAAATCAAAGCGTTCGGGACGGGTTGAGTAACCCTCCCTGCGTGAAGCTAGAGCTTTGGAGCGAGCAAAGTGATGGATAGCTTTTTCATCGCCAGATCGCAGCAAGATCAATGTTGAAACTGTAGTCGTGAATTGTGAATTCAGCTTTTTCATCTGAATAATCCCCTTTTTTGATAAATCCTTGTGCATCATTACGATAGACTTTTGCTAGACGGTTCTCTGGATAAACAAGGATGTAGTAGGGTGGCCCTTCACGCTGATAGAGATCACGCTTTATGATCTCGTCTCGTTTTACGCTGGTTGAAGATACAACCTCGATGATTAGATCCGGCGTTACCAAGACTTTTTCGTCGATATCCTGACAAATCACCATGACATCGGGTCTTACGACAGTATCATTGGCTATTTGCCAATCGGTTTCCAACAAGATAGTACATCGATCGGAACAGTTGGTTTTCTGGTTTTTAAGGCATTCTTGATTGATGTTACTATGTTAAAAGCAACTATTTGGTGAGTAACTGAGGGCGATGGAGTCATCGTATAAGGCATGCCTTCGATTAATTCCCAATTGCCTTCCCATTGTTGATAGTCGTCAACAGTGTAATGTTCTTGATAGGCTAAAGGCATTTTATACTCCTAAAACAAGCAGCGTTCGCTGTTACCCAAGCTCCAGCCCTCATCGTTATACATTAAGTCATAAATTATTCTTTTGCAATCTTAGTCAATGAGGACTCGATTCCCTTTATTGTCTCTCGGCCTTCCCTCACCTAACGCTAAGTGAGGGAAGATCAGGGGATCGCTCCCACAGAGCATCCGCCGCCCGCTGTGGGAGCGACGCCTTCGTCGCGACTATCGAAGCCGCTAACGCTCAAACACCAATAGCCTTTCCGGACGACACAACAATTTAGCGCTCGGTCGCTGCTTTTCGCACAATAAGTATACTTATACTTGTGTATATCGATGAGAGCTAGAGTTTGGGAACGAGGCTGAGTTACGCTACGCTAAAACCCGACCTACCTGGCTGGTCTGCGGTGTCAGGCCCTATAAATACGAATACGCCCAGTTACTCCAACAGCGCTTCTAAACTTTCAGCCGTTAAGATTCGTTCAGCCCAGTTTTCGAGTTGTTCGGTGTCGGCTTGCTCGATTTTATGTGCCGCCCAGCTAGGGAATTCGCCGTACTTCAAGCGGATCTGTTTACTCAACAAGCGAACGGCCTCTTTTTTCTCGCCAATTTTCTCGCCTTTTTTCTCGCCTTTTTTCTCACCTCTTTTCTCGCCAATTTTCTCCCCTTCTTTTTTCCATTGTAATGTCCAATCGGTCAAGCGTTCGGCTAACATGGCATTTACCTCGGTCAGTTCTTGATATTCAGGTATGGATTTTTCTTTGAATTTTACGCGCAATAATCGGCTTAGCCAAATAGCAAAGGAGCGTCGAATCGGTTGGTACCGCGCTGCTTTGAGCTTATGCTGCAAAAGCTGGATATGTTCCCTAAGCTCGTCGGGCGTGGAACACCACTCCAAGGCGATTAAATGCCCCACTAAATTATCCGGGTGTGCTTGGCTATAGCCTTTCGGCGTGGCATTTTCTTGCAGTAAAAAATAGCTCAGCTTCGGTGTGTAGGCTCGAAGAGCCGGATGCACCGGGTCGATTAATGCCGATATTTCGATGGGCCCGCTCCAGTTGGACGTGCCATTGTAAATGACGATTGGTAAAACAGGCGGCAGTTTATCGCCTTTCTTTAAGGCTTGCGTGCGAATGATATCCTGATACAGCAGGCCGGTATAAGTCATGATCCGATTGGCCATAAAATAATCGTCGCTGGATTGAAATTCCAACAACAAATAAAGATAAAGCCAGGTGTCTTTGAATTTCAATCGCCAGATACAATCATCATGGCGTTGGCGCAAGTCGTCGGTAGCAAAGCTGGCTTTGACCGGGTCCAGGGTTTTAAAGTCTATGCTGTCCAGCCATTCGGGTTGCACAAAACCGGTGATGAGATCTTGTACGATTCGCGGATGGCTAAACAATAACTTATAGCCCGTATCATGCGGCATTGTATCTTCTGCGCCGTGGTATTTAGATGGTGCCGATTTCTTTGCCATAGGTATCGTTTAAGCAATCAAAAGGTAAGTATTCGGTCCTCATCTTTGGAAAAGATGGGCTAAGGGACATTTTTTTAAATAAATTCCCCTCAATCCCCCTTTGTCAAAGGCTATGTTCGCGTTAGCAGTTGAAACGGTCCTCTTTCCTACTCTAAATAAACCCATTAGGAAATAGCCAATGATTGCTTTCCGATACACTGAGCGTAGCAGAGGGTACGATTACTCGCTTGACAGGACGCCGTGAATACGTCCATGTAGGCTTGACGGCAGCTCCCTGCTGCCGACACCTGTCAATCGAGCAACCGTACCCTCCTTTCAACCATTGGCGTGATATTGAAAAAAGGAAAGTGACTAAGAGTTGTATCCTTGGGTTTCATGTTGGCTTTCAGTTCATAAAGTATCAACTATTAACGCGAACATAGCCTTGTCAAAGGGGGAGGTCATGTCTTTAGCCCTTCACCGACTTCGCAAACATACTGCGAATTATTTCCCAGCTTTGCCCTTCAACGCATGACTCGCCAAGTTTTTGCCTAAATCCCAGATCGTGCCCGGGACTTGATGGGTTGCAGCGATGGTTTGGTCGAAGGCATTGACGATATGATCGCGGTCTTTTTGCGTTAAGGTCAGCGGTGGCAGCAGTTTGACGACGTTCATGCCGTGTCCGGCGACTTGGGTTAGAATCCGGTGATCCTTGAATAGCGGGATCGTGATCATTTGACAGAACAGCCCTTTGTTGGCGGCTTCCAGCATTGCCCAGGCGGCTTTTAACGTCAGGCTTTTCGGTGCGTGGAATTCGATTGCGATCATCGAGCCTTTGCCGCGCGCTTCTTTCAAGAATTCGTATTTTGTCGACAGTGCATTCAGGCTGGCGATGATGTCGTTGCCGACTGTCGCGCTTTGTTCAACAAGATTTTCCGATTTGATGACTTCAAGCCCGGCCAGTCCTGCGGCCATCGCCATGTTGTTTTTGGAAAAAGTCGAGCCGTGCACGACTGCGCGGTCCATGCGATTGAAGACGGTGTCCATGATGTGCTGCGTCATCGCGACTGCGCCGACCGGGACGAAACCGCCTGATAGGGCTTTGGACATCAGGATCATGTCAGGTTTAGCGCCGTAATGATCGATCGCCCAGAATTTACCGGTGCGGCCGATACCGGTTTGGATTTCGTCGGCGACGAATAGCGTGCCGTATTTTTTACAGAGGCGTTCGACTTCGATCAAGTAGTTGTCGTCGGGCAGGTTGACGCCTTTGCCTTGTATCGGTTCGACGATGAAGGCCGCGACGTCTTTATTGCTTAGGGCTTGTTCGAGTGCCGCTAAATCGTTGAACGGTATCGCGATGCAGTCGGGCAGGAGCGGGCCGAAGCCTTCGCGGAAGATCTTTTCGCCGTTCAGCGAAAGTGCGCCCATTGTTAAGCCGTGATAACCGTGTTCGCAATAGACGATTTTCGAGCGTTTGGTGGTGTAGCGCGCAAATTTGATCGCGGCCTCGACCGCTTCGGTGCCCGAGTTGCAAAAAAACATTTTTTCGAGATTTTCCGGCGTCGTCGTCAAGATTTCTTTGGCCAGTAAGCCGCTCAATATTGAGACGTCTAGCTGTACTAGGTTGGGTAATTCGAGAGTCAAAGTTTCTTGTAATGCACTGATCACGGTCGGGTGGTTGCGGCCAATCGCGAATACGCCGAAGCCGCTTAACAGGTCGAGATATTCGTTGCCTTGTTCGTCGTAGAGATATTGGCCGACCGCGCGTTTGTAATTGCGGTCGTATCCGATTGTTTTTAAAACGCGAACCATTTGATTGTTCAAATGTTTTTCATGCAACTCAAATTTATCTTCACTGTGTTGCGCTAATAGCTCGGCTATGCTGAAAGACATAAAAAGACCTCTAAATTTATATTTTGTGCCGGCTGAACGCAGGCAGCACGATTAACGTGCAAATGATGGTAAAGGAAATGCCGATCGCCAGTAACAAGCCCATGCTGGATGTGCCTGGATGAGGCGTGAAGGCAAGACTGGAAAAACTGCATAAGGTTGTTAAAGAACTGAATAAGACGCCTCGTGCGGTGCTGCTTTGCAGTAGGTCGACGCCGTTCGACCAGTGGCTGTGCAGTCGGTGCACGACATGAATGCCGCTGTCGACGCCCATGCCCATCAGCAGCGGCAGGGCGATGATATTGGCGAAATTAAACGGATTGTTGAGCAAGACATTGGTCGCTCCGGTCAATAAGGTCGCAAGCAGAAGCGATCCAATCATCAATAGCGTATCGCGGATGTTTCTCGTAATGATCAGCATCAGCACGACGATCGCCGCGAATGCGCAAGCGAAGGCTTCGACAAATGATTGTATGATCGCGTTGCCTGAGGCTTTATCGATAATCGGTAAGCCGGATACGCTAGTATCGATGCTTTGTACGTCATTGACGAAGGCTTGCCGGTGACTGGCAATGTTCAGGTTTTTATCCGGCGTGATCATGATTTTATAAAGGCCGGTTTTACTTTGCCAATGGTCGCTTATGTAAGGCGGTAGGTCTTCCAGGTCGTAAGTTTGGGCGGTCAAACTGATGCTCAAGCGCTGCATCGTATATGGTAGTAGGCCCAATATGTTTTGTTCCAATTGGCTGTATTCGGCATCCGGTTGGGGTTGTCGGTCGGCAAATTCGATATAGCTGTTGATCCGTGCGAGTAGGGTTTCCAGTACCGGAATCGGGACGGAGGTCGTTGATTCATCGATGGCTTTTTGTAGCGTAACGGCGAACCGAATTGCGGCATCGCGCTGATCGTTGGCAAGCAACGGTTTGCCGAATTGTTTGAGTTGGGCGCCGAGAATCATGTCCAGCTCTTCGATTCGATAGAGTTTGTCCTCTTGATCGCTGGCGACAAAGCTCGATAGGGTGAGCGCTTCATGAATCGTCGGCAAGGCGCGCAACGCTTCGGCGCGTCGGTCGGCCTCCGCTAGGCTGTCTGCAAGGCCGGTTAGCGAATAAGGCGATTCATTGCGTGACGACAAGAGCTCTTTGAATGTCGAGGCCGATTCGCGGCTGGGGTCGCGTAAGTTGAATGTGCTGGAATCGAACTCCAATTGTGTAAGTACTGCGGCCGAGGCAATGGCAAGCAGTACGCTGACGATTCTGATCGCTTTGGCATGACGAAACGGAAAATGGGCTATGACCGATGATAGTTGCGAGGATCTAAACGGGGCTGTTTTACCCAGCGGCATGACTTTCAATAAAGCAGGTACGATCGATAATGAAAGCCCCAGGCCGATGAACATGCCGGCGCTGGAAATAATGCCTAATTCGGATACGCCGGAGTAGTCGGTCGGAATGAATCCGAGAAAGCCGATTGCGGTGGTCAATGCGCATAAAAACAACGAGAAACCGATGCTGTTGATGCTTTCGGTAATTGCGCCTTCATTGTTCATGCCTGCAGCACGGCATTCTCTGTAGCGTAGGCACAAATGCGTGGCGTAGTCGACGCCGAGTCCGATATACAAAACGGCAAAGGCCACTGAAATAATATTTAAATGTCCGACCGCGATCGTGGCGAAGCCGGCAGTCAGAATCAGGCCCATGATCAGTGCGATCAATGTCGTCAAGAGTAGTTTGACGGAGCGGAAACTCAACCATAGCGAGGCACAAACGAGAAGCAGCGATAATATGCCTGAAATAATCGCGCCTTCACTGACCGTTTCGAGTTCTTCGTGTTGTAAAGCGGTTTCGCCGGTAATTCGAATGCGGACTGCAGGGTTTTCTTGCATGATCGATTGACTTACGGATCGCGCGGCCGAAAGTGCATAATCGGCGGGCATGATGTCGGTAAAAATCAGTTTAGGTTTGGCAATGACGATCGAGCGTTTAGACTCGGTGTTGAGTCGGTGGTCGGCCAGTAGGTTTTGCCAGGATAAATATCGAGGGTTCTGATTGAGTCGACGGTCGATTGTGTCGTCTATCGCAGTCAGCAGCGGCGTAAGATTCATCGGTAACGACTTATCTTTTTCCTCGAGTGCTTGGCGAATGATTTCGAATAAGCCTTCCAGGTTGTAGTGTTGCGCGAGATAACCGATGAACGGTTGAGCATCGGTCAGTTTTTTCGACAGGTCGTCTAATTCGTCAAGGCTGAGAAATAATAAAGCGTGTTGCTTAAAAAATGCATTATCGGTAGGTATTATTGCCGACTCGAAGTGTTCCTTGTCTCGGCTTAGACGCTGCGCGAGTTCGGCTGCGGCCTGCGAGATTTGTTCCGGAGTTTCGCCGTCGACCACCAGCATGATAGCGGCGGCATCTTCGGGAAAGGCTTCGTTTAGACGAAAGCGATTGATCTGAAAGGGTAAATCCGGCGACAACATTTGCGTCGTATCGGTATTGAATCCGAGGTTGTTGATCGTGTAATGCAGACTAAAGCCGGACAAAGTCGTGGTCAGAATCAGCAAAGTCCACGGAAAACGTAAGACTTGGCGGTCCCACCATAGTAATAATCTGTGAATAAGGGTGTCGTGATGCTGAGTCATGCCGGCGGTGCGCGGATTTTTTAGTTAACGATTGATGGCAGCCAAATCGATGCGGCCTGTTTCAATGTTTTTTGCGATGCATGAAAGTGCCGGCCTAATTGTATCAGGCTTGGTAATTCTAAGGGATGTTTGATGAGATGGTTAAGTAGTTTGGCGATTTTGACTTCGCCGTCTGGGTTCAAGGCGTGCGCGACGGCTTTAGGTAGACTCATATCGGCGGGGTCTGCGATCGATCGAATGGCCAGGAAATCGATTCGGTGAGCCTTAGCGACTTTGGCGATAGCAACGCTTTCCATGTCTAGGGCGGCGGCACCTGTTTTTTGATGGAGCTCTTGTTTGTCTTTACTTGTGGCGACAAGCGTATTGCTGGAAGCTAGGCTGATATGCGCGACAGGGGTAAACGCGTTTAATAGCGCTTGTATTTCAGCAAGCCAGGGAGAGCGGATATCGATGCTTTCCAAGTCATCGGCAATGAGCTGCTCAGGCAAGGTTAGATCGCCTGGGCGCAAGTCAGGGGCGAGCGCAGCGGCACAACCCCAGCTTATGAGGCGTTCGGCGCCTTGATCGAGCAGTTGTTCAGCGGCTTGCTCGGCATTTTTCGGGCCGGCGCCGGATTGAATGATAAGGATATTTTCGGCGATGACGTGACAGCACCCTTTCTTCGGTTTGTCCGAAGTCAGGGTGCTTAGTTCTTCCGGTAGGGCGGCAATAATCCCCGTGATCACGAGTTATTGATCGCGTTACGGTATTTGGCCAGGGCCCACAATGGGAAGAATTTGTCGTAGCCGTGGTATTTCAAATAAAACACTCTTGGAAAACCGGGAGCGGTAAAGCATTTGTCGTTCCAGCTACCGTCGGTCAGCTGGGTTTTCATGAGAAACTCGACGCCGGCTTTGACTTCCGGGCTGTGTGCTTCGCCTGCCGCAATCAAGCCGATAACGGCCCAGGCGGTTTGAAACGCAGTGCTGAAGCGATATTTTCCGCGAAAGTTTTGTTCGTCATGATAACTGAAGTTGTCCTCGCCCCAACCGCCATCTTCGCGTTGCACGCTTTTCAGCCATTTTGCCGCATTGACATACATCGGATCGGTTTTAGGGACATCGGTTTGCTCAAGGCCCAATAATACAGACCAGGTACCGTAGATATAGTTAGTCCCCCAGCGCCCGAACCAGGAGCCGTCCGCTTCTTGTTCGCTACGAATATAATCGATGGTGCGTTGCAGTGCCGGACGGTATTCTTCGTGGCCTTTTGCAACGCGTGCTATTAGCATCGCGCAGCGCGCGGTGACGTCGACCGTGGGGGGGTCGAGTAATGCGCCGTGGTCGGCGAACGGAATTTCGTTCAAGTAATAATAGGTATTATCGACATCGAATGCGCCGTAGCCGCCGTTTTCCGATTGCATGCCGACGATCCATCGTGTCGCACGGTGTATCGACTCGTCCAACTCAGGCAGATTAGAATCGGCCATGGCGAACGCAACCAGTCCGGTGTCGTCGACATCGGGGTAGTGTGGATTGGCGTATTGAAATGCCCAGCCGCCGCCTTCCAATTCAGGTTTGGATACTTGCCAATCGCCCGGTTCGTGCAACAATTGTTTGGATTTGAGCCAATCATAGGCGCGAACCAATGCGTCACGGTTACCGTTTTTGTCGACTTCTTGCAAAGCCATGGCTGTTAGGCCGGTATCCCAAACGGGAGACAGGCACGGTTGGCAATAGGCGTCGTGTTCGTTGATGACCAGCAATTTGTCGATCGCTTTTCGAGCCGTAACGACCAGTTCATGATCTTTCGGCATGCCGAGCAGTAACATCGCTTCGTAAGCATTGACCATGGCCGGGAAAATTCCGCCCAAGCCGTCTTCGCCGTTGAGGCGTTCAATAAACCAATCTTGGGCTTTATCGAGCGCTTTTTGGTGCATGCGTTTCGGAATCAATGGGCGAGTCACACGGCCGAGTTGATCCAAGAACAGAAAAAATTTGTTCAGTGCGGTCCGTTCCGGAAAATAATGTTTTTCCTTGTCCGGATGAACGACGAAAAGTTCCAGGATGTCGACTTTATTCGGGTTCTTCGCCGTCGCTTTTTCTGAGCACAGTACGAACAGCGGCACCATGACCGTTCTGGACCAATACGAAACCTTGTCCAAATGGAACGGAAACCATTTCGGAAGCAGCATGATTTCGACCGGAATGTAAGGCACGCCACGCCAAGGCAGTTGTTCGAATATCGCCAGTGCGATACGCGTGAACACATTGGCGCGAGCGGCTCCCCCTTGACTTAGAATATAGCTTTTTAGCTTTTGCATGTGCGGCGCGTCTATCGAATCGCCGGCCATTTTCAGTGCATAATACACCTTGACGCTGCCGCTGATGTCGCCTGGGCCGCCGGGGAACATCGGGTAACTGCCTTCCTCGGATTGGCGCGATCTTAGATAATTGGCAATCTTGGCTTGCAGTACTT
Source organism: Methylotuvimicrobium sp. KM1 (assembly GCF_044788715.1). Classification (NCBI taxonomy): domain Bacteria; kingdom Pseudomonadati; phylum Pseudomonadota; class Gammaproteobacteria; order Methylococcales; family Methylococcaceae; genus Methylotuvimicrobium; species Methylotuvimicrobium sp. KM1. The sequence continues at coordinate 1,148,558 of NZ_CP173170.1, forward strand.
CGTCGATTTCGCCCAAATAGTGCATCATCATGATGTATTCGGACGGAATCGTGCAATCGGCTTCCAATTCGAAAATCCAATGGCCGTCTGGTTGCTGCAGCTTTAGCAGGTAATCCTGCGCCTTGCCGATGGCTTTGTTTAAATCGTTAGGCTTGGCGATGATGGCCGTGGCGGAGCTGGACAAGTCGCGCGTGTTGGTCTCTGTAGTGGCGTCGGTGAACATAATGCTTCCTTTATAGTGCTGACTTAGCTTTCAGGGATTGTGGGTGGTAAGTCCAATCGGGCGATTCGAGCCCGCGGCTGGTCAGATTAAACAATAAGGACAGCAGCCGGTTGCTGCGCCCGGTAAGACGAGTTGTTAGAATGGTTGCCTTGACACTGTTTCGGGTGATTTTGACTTGATTCGATTGTTTAAAGTCCAAGTGCTGCTTGATTTTTCGCAAGGTCAGGACCGCCATGCCAAGCGCCCATAAACAGAAGTTTCTAATGCCGGTTTCGTGCGACGGAATCAGCTGTGTATAAGCGAGTGCATTACGCAGGTGTCCGTGTGCGATGCTGATTAGGTGTTCAAGGCCTTTTCGGAAGTTCTCGTCATCGGTTTCCGGCGTTAACGTCGATAAATCGAAACCGGTCTCGTCAAAAATATCTTGAGGCAGCCAGCAAACGCCGCGGCCGGCGTCGTCCCATATATCCTTGAGGATGTTGGTCATTTGCAGACCTTGTCCGAACGATACCGAGAGTTCGAGTAGTCGCTCTCTATGAGCCGCAATCTCGGGCGAGTAATGGCAAAACAGTTTGGCGAGCATTTCGCCGACGCAGCCGGCTACGTAATAACAGTAGTTATCCATGTCGGCCATGGTCGGCAGTCCATTGCTTAGATTTTGCGCCTGAAAGATCGGCATGCCTTGTGCCATTGTTTCGACGCAAGTTGCCAGCGCCTCAATCTGTTGCGGATCGAACGAATGTGTGATTTGAATGACGCGTGGCGTCAGGTCGATCAGCGTATGTTCGGCCGGAATGGTTTGCTCCGACAATAAAGGGGATAGGTCGGCGGCAAAATCATTCGCACCATGACCGGTTTTGACGGTTTCGATAAAACGTTCGCAGAATATTTTTTTTTGGTCGGGGCTTAGAGAGACTTCGTCCTCAACTGTGTCCACAATTCGGCACAGCAGATAGGCATTGGCTACCGGACGGTAGAGGTTATCCGGAAGTTGCGGAATAGTCAGCGCAAACGTTCTGGAGACGCCTTCAAGCAGCAGTGCCTGAAATTCATCGTCGGATAGGCCGGTTAATGACTCCGGTTTGTCCAGAGTTGGTTGTAATGCGCTCATGATTATTTTCTAAGATTTCGTCTTGATAGTTTTGGATACAGACTTAATTTAACGGCAATGATAGACTGTTTGTTGGTATTTTGCAAAGCAATGTTGTTTTCTAGCCAATATGAGTAAAATTCTATGCTCCAGCTCTGTTATATAGAATAAAAATCAACTATTTAAAAGTTTGTGTTGTATTTTTGCAAATAGTCTGCAATGTGCTTCGGTTTGGCGCTTAAGGCGATAAAATTATGCTAAAACTGGAGTCGATTCCGAAAAGATAGTATTCTACTTGTAAATCTATAAATGATTGTATTCTATAAGGACTTGTATTTCAGGTGTGTTGTTTTGATTCGCCGGATGTCGTTTTCAAGGAAGGATGCATGATGTTTTTGACCTGTTGCAAGCATGCAACAGGTCGTTTTTCGGTTTTATGAGGCTCGATTATGATCGGCCTTGCTTGTATTCAGTCAATATGGAGGATATGCCCGTGGGTGTGCCATTACGTCAGCAGTTAGCAGTTGGTAGTTATCTTATTAAGCAAAAACTGAAAGGGGCTAAAAAGTATCCTTTGGTTTTAATGCTCGAGCCATTGTTTCGATGCAATTTGGCTTGCGCAGGATGCGGAAAGATCGACTATCCGGATGATATTTTAGATAAACGTTTATCGGTCGAGGAATGTTTGCAAGCGGTCGACGAATGTGGTGCGCCAATGGTTTCGATCCCCGGTGGCGAACCGTTAATTCATAAAGATATGCCGGCAATTGTCGAAGGCATCGTTGCGAGAAAGAAATTCGTTTATCTCTGTACGAATGCGCTGTTATTGAAGAAGAAGATCGATGACTATAAGCCTTCTCCATATCTGACCTTCTCCATTCATTTAGATGGTAATAAAGAAAGACACGATGCATCGGTTTGTCAAGACGGTGTTTTCGATAGAGCGGTTGAAGCGATCAAGTTAGCGCTCGATAAAGGCTTTAGAGTCACGATCAATTGCACGCTGTTTCAAGGAGAGAATGCGAAAGAAGTAGCCGAGTTTTTGGATTACGCGATGGAGTTGGGTGTCGAAGGCATTACGATTGCGCCGGGATTCAGTTACGAACGTGCGCCGCAACAAGATATCTTTATCAAAGGGCGCGATGTCAAGGAATTATTCCGGGGCATTTTCAAGATCGGTAAGAATCGTAAATGGAAATTGAATCATTCGTCGCTCTATTTAGACTTTTTGGCCGGTAATCAAAGCTATAATTGTACACCATGGGGCAATCCGACCCGCAATGTATTCGGGTGGCAAAAGCCTTGCTATTTGTTATCCGACGAAGGTTATGCGGAAACCTTCCAGCAATTGCTCGATGAAACGCCTTGGGAAAAATACGGTACTTCGAAAAATCCGAAATGCGCGAGTTGCATGGCGCATTGCGGCTACGAGGCAACGGCCGTAGAAGACATGATGAAAAACCCGATTAAAGGTCTATTGACAGCGATCAGGGGGCCTAAAACCGAAGGCGACATGGTTCCAGAGCCGGTTCCTGTTTATGCAAATGAAAAACCGGCTTCTAGTCTCTCCGGCATTCCTATTACTGTCGAGGCGATGGATTCATAAAGCAGGTTCGAAGGGTGTTCATGCCGGCATTGCGCCGTTATACCCGCCGTGAAGCGGGTATTCAGTGCTAGGGATGGCAAGGCCAATACATCCCTTTAACCACCTGCGGGACGGGTTATTTAACCCGTCCCCAACGTTTCAATGGGCTTCGGCAGGGTCAAAACGTTTCGGACGAGGTTGTAAACCTCGTCCTGCCAAGGTATGACGGGACTTGTGTATAACGATGAGCGCTGGAGCGTGGGAACGATAGCGGGATGTGAATAAATACACAAATTCCAAGAAAGCTTGAGCGCCGTAGGGTGCGCATCGCGCACCTTTCCACGGTGACGAACCGACAAGAGCCCGCCCCAGGTGCGCGATGCGCACCCTACACCTGGCGCTTAATAGCCTATGAACACTAACAATTTCAAATATATTTTGAGTTTAAAAAGCGGGTACACGGCAATTAGCTAAAAGCGGCTTTTTTCGACAGTCTAGCGAAAGAGTATATCTTCTTTACGGCCGGCAAAGCATGCCGGAAATCAATGTTTTCGGAGTTTTTATGTATCAAAGTCTAATAATAAATAAAATATCGGGTCTTTTTTTGCTTTTTTTGTTGGGCTTAACCGAAGTTTATGCCGAGGATATTCTTAGTGCCAGGGAGGTTGTTGAAAATTTTCAAGCCGAGTTAATAGATGTTATGAAAAGCGGTAAGGAGCTTGGTTATGAAGGTCGTTTCGATAAGCTTGAAAAGCCGGTAAGTGAAAGCCACGATTTAAATATGATTGCAAGAGTCGTGGTCGGGCGCGAATGGGAGAATATGTCGTCGGATCAACAAGAAAAATTTATCGAGGTGTTTAGTCGATTCAGCGTTGCGGCTTATGCGCACAATTTTAAGGAATACTCCGGCGAATCTTTTAAATTCGAATCGGAGGAAGAGACCGGAAGGGGGGGTATTATAGTCCATACTTATTTGGTCATACCCGATGATAAGGATGTTAAATTCGATTATATGTTGAAGAAAAAAGGTAATAGCTGGAGAATAATAAACATCATTGCCAATGGTGTTAGCGATTTGGCTTTAAGGCGTTCGGAGTATGGCAGTATCTTGAAACGTGACGGCTATGACGTGCTGATCGAAAAAATCAGCGAAAAAATCGATCTTTATTCAAAACAGTAGGTTTTTATGGGTATTTTGGGTGGCAAACTTCAGCGAATGGTTGTCGTTTTTCTTTGTGCTCAAGCTTACGGGTTAAGCGGCTGCTCGACGACGGCGAGTCAAGATTTATCGTTGTCGGAAGTCGACCCTTACGAAGACATAAACCGTAAGGTATATGCTTTTAATATGACGGTTGACGAATATGTCGCCGAACCCGTCGCCAATGCTTATAAAGCCGTGACGCCGAATGTTATGCAGGCTGGAGTCAATAATTTTTTCGGCAATCTAAAAACCATCAATACCGTTATCAACGATGTTTTGCAGGGTAAGTTTCAGCAAAGCGTCGAAGATTCCGGGCGTTTTTTGGTGAATTCCACAATGGGTCTGGGCGGTTTACTCGATATCGCGACCGACATGGGATTGGAGCATCATGAAGAAGACTTTGATCAGACCTTCGCGGTCTGGGGGGTTCCGCAGGGTTCTTATTTAATGCTGCCTTTTTTAGGACCCTCGACCACCCGGGGCATTCCCGGGTCGGTATTGGATACTGCAGCGAACCCGGCGACCTATGTTGGAATGCCGGTGCAAGCATTGCAAGTGTTGGAAGTTGTCAATGCTAGAGCTAATGCTGACGGTGCGCTGAAATTCATTGATGAAGCGGCATTGGATCCTTATGTGTTCACCCGAGAATCTTATCTTCAGTGGCGCAATAATCTGATCAACGATGGAAATATTGAAATCAATGACGACTTAGATAAAGCGCTGCTAGATTTTGATGAGGCGTTGTTTGACGAAGTGAATGATGCTGAGCTGGAATCTGAAGGATCACTCGACAATATGAAGCCTATAGCGGTGGAGGATGCTTCGGAAACAGTCAAGGCGAAACCGATACCGAACCAAGGATTTTAGGCGTTTCAACCCGCCTCGAGCGCTTTGGATTGCCTTGGGCATAGTCGAATCTGAGGTTCGTGCTAAAAGTGAAGCAGCGAGTGAACTTCGTATGCGTCAAGCTTTTCACGGCCTTTGAGAAAATCCAATTCAACGACAAATGCACAGGCTTCAACGGTTGCGCCCAGTTTCTCGACCAGTTCGCAACTGGCCTTGGCGGTTCCGCCTGTTGCCAACAAATCGTCTATCAACAAAACACGGTCACCGGTTTCAAACGCATCGCTATGTGCTTCCAGTGTCGCCGATCCGTATTCCAAGTCGTAAGAAACGCTTTGTACGTCATAGGGTAATTTTCCCGGTTTTCTGAGCGGTACAAACGGCAATCCCAGTTCCCATGCGACCAATGCGCCGAATATAAAGCCTCGTGCTTCCATGCCGGCTACTGCTGTAATGTCTCTTTCCAAGAACGGATGCAGTAGATGGTGGACTGCAAGTCTTAATGCAACAGGGTCTTTGACTAGCGGTGTAATATCTTTGAAGATAATGCCGGGCTTCGGAAAGTCCGGGATGTCTCGGATTTTTTCTTTTAATTTGTTCATAGTTAAAATATAGGGTACTTATCGCGTATATTTTTTTAGGAAAAAGCTATCCCGAACGTTTCGGTCGAGTTTGGGGTGGTGCTGAAACATTCGGGACGGGTTATACCTTTCGCACTTCAAATTTCGGCAGTGCCTAAGGAGGCGCCGGGGTGCTCGGCAAAGGCTTTGCCAGCATGGATGCTGGCATAGAGCCTACATGGATGTATTCACCCAGCCCCTAAATTCCATAGCCCATCGGTCATCCTAAAAAGAGCAGTTGACATGTGTTGTAGACCGTTCGTGCTGAGCTAAGTCGAAGCATGAAGGGTCTACAACACTTTCACCGTCTTGGTGAAGCCTCAAACTACCATTTACCCTTCGACGGGCTCAGGGCGAACGGTAGTTTGAGGGTATCAACTGCTCTTTTTAGGGTCATGGTTAATAGTCTTACTAATTTAGGGGCTGGGTCCTTTGACGGGCCCCCGGTGCCGAATTTTGATCTACGATGAGTATAAATAACCCGCCCCGCGCGTATCCCAAGCGTGGGAAAGGCACATACTGCTTACAAAATCACGCGCAAAATTGCTCGATGCTCTGCAGAATCCCTTGGGTATCCAATCCGCAAAAACTCAGTAATTCCTCGCGCGTGCCTTGTTCGATGAAGGCGTCGGGCAGGCCGATGTTCAAGACCGGCATCACGATTCTTTGTGCCTGCAGAAATTCGTTGACCGCGCTGCCGGCGCCGCCGGCGACGACGTTTTCTTCGACCGTGACGATGACATCGTGACTCTTGGCCAGTTCCAGAATCAACGCTTCATCGAGCGGCTTGACGAAGCGCATGTTGACGACAGTCGCGCCGAGCTGCTTACCGACCTCGACCGACGGCGCAACCATGCTGCCGAAGGCGAGCATCGCGATACGCCCGCCTTGGTGGCGAATTTCGGCCTTGCCGATCGGTAGGGCGGTCATGGCGCAATCGACCGGCACGCCCGGGCCCTTGCCGCGCGGATAGCGTACCGAAGCCGGGCCTTTATGAATATAACCGGTATAGAGCATCTGCCGGCATTCGTTTTCATCGGCCGGCGCCATGATCAGCATATTCGGCAAGCAGCGCATATAGGTGTAATCGAAACTGCCGGCATGGGTCGGGCCGTCCGGGCCGACTAAACCGGCGCGGTCCAAGGCGAATAAGACGTCCAGATCCTGCAAGACGACATCATGTATCAATTGATCGTAGCCGCGTTGTAAAAAGGTTGAATAAATCGCGACGACCGGTTTACCGCCCTCGCAGGCCAGGCCCGCCGCCAAGGTTACGGCATGCTGCTCGGCGATGGCGACATCGAAATAGCGCTTCGGAAAGCGTTCGGAAAATGCGACCAAGCCCGAGCCTTCGCGCATTGCCGGGGTGATGCCGCACAGGCGCTCGTCTTGCTCGGCCATGTCGCAGAGCCATTGGCCGAACACCTGCGTATAAGTCGGGTGCGGAGAAGGGGCCGATTTCGGCAGGCAATCCCGGCTCGGGTCGAAGGCCGGTACGCCGTGATAGGCAAGCGGGTCTTTCTCGGCCGGCGCATAGCCTTTACCTTTCTTGGTGACGATATGCAAAAAGCGCGGGCCGGAAATCTGTTTCAAATTCTCCAGCGTTGACACCAGCATGTCCAGATCGTGGCCGTCGATCGGACCGATATAATTGAAACCCATTTCCTCGAATAAGGTGCCCGGCACGATCATGCCTTTCATGTGCTCCTCGGTCTTGCGCGCCAGTTCCCAGACGCTCGGCATGTTGCTGAGGACCTTCTTGCTTTCTTCGCGTACCGAAGAATAAATCTTACTCGACAGAATCTTAGTCAGATAATTATTCAACGCGCCGACATTCGGCGAAATCGACATATCGTTATCGTTCAGTATCACCAGCAAGTTCGCGTCGATCGCACCGGCATGATTCATCGCCTCGAAGGCCATGCCGCCGGTGATGCTGCCATCGCCGATGATCGCGACACAGTGCTTATCCTCGCCGCGCAAACCGGATGCGATCGCCATGCCCAAGGCCGCGCTGATCGACGTGCTCGAATGGCCGACGCCGAAGGCATCGTATTCGCTCTCGGAACGGTTCGGAAACGCGCAAATGCCGTCGCGGGTGCGGATCGTCGTCATGCGCTCCCTGCGCCCGGTCAGGATCTTATGCGGATAGGCCTGATGGCCGACATCCCAAACCAATTGATCGCGGGGCGTGTCGAACACGTAATGCAGCGCCACGGTCAGCTCGACCGTTCCCAGACCGGCCGAGAAGTGTCCGCCGGAAATACTGACCGTGTGAGTTAAAAACTCGCGTAGCTCTTTGGCAAGCGGTTTTAATTGGTCCTTCGGCAGTTTTCTAAGGTCGGAGGGAAGCTTGATGCTGTCTAGTATGGGGAAATTTCCTGTGATTTTCATGAATAAATCGATTCCTTATTGATCGGCACGGACGCGGTTACCGACTGATTATGCAGATTAATATCCTAGTATTCAAGTCGGGAATTAATGATCCCGCTGAATAATATAAAGCGACAAGTCGCGAAGCAAGTCGGCCTCGGACCCAAATCCGCTCAAGCTTTCGATGGCTTGCTCATGAAGCTCCTGGGCTTTTTGCTTTGCTCCGGCCAAGCCGAGTAAGGCAGGGTAGGTCGGCTTGTCGTTGTCTTTGTCCTTGCCTTGGGTTTTGCCGAGTGTTGCGGTATCGCTCTCTTCGTCCAAAATATCGTCCTTGACTTGGAAAGATAGGCCGATGCATTTTGCGTAATGATCGAGGCCTTCGGCTTGTTTCGGGTCGATATCGGGCTTGGTTAATGTTGCCATGTTGACGCTGGCTCGGATTAAGGCTCCGGTCTTGTGGATGTGCATATTTTCAAGCTGAGGCAGGGTCAGCATCGTGCCGACCGATTCTAAATCGATGGCTTGGCCGCCGACCATGCCTTGAGAACCGCTAGCCTTGGCCAACATGGTAATCATTCTTAGACGGCTTTCGGCATTGGCTCGGATGGTTGGATCGTCCGCCAAGACCTTGAATGCCAGTGCTTGCAGTGCATCGCCGGTCAGAATGGCGGTCGCTTCATCATAAGCGATATGGCAAGTCGGCTTTCCGCGTCTGAGGTCGTCGTCGTCCATGGCCGGCAAATCGTCATGTATCAACGAATAAACATGAATGAATTCAACCGCACAGGCCGCTCCGTCTAAATCTTCCGGTGCAATGCCCAAGGCTTTTCCTGTACAGTAGGTTAGCATCGGGCGCATGCGTTTACCGCCGTCCAACACGCAATAGCGCATCGCTTCGTGTAATTTAGTCGGTATTTGTGTTTCGCTTGGCAGTCGGGCTTCCAAGGCTCTTTCAACTCGGTTTTGACAAAAGGTCAGATAGTCTTTCAGTGCGTTACTCATCGGTGAAGGGCTCCAGAGTTTGAGTGCCGTTTTTTTCCAGTAAAATCTGAACTTTCTGTTCGGCTTCCTGCAAGGCTTTCTGGCAGGTTCGAGTCAGGGCGACGCCGCGTTCAAATGATTTTAACGAGTCTTCCAAAGATAGCTCACCTTGTTCCATTTGCTCGACGAGTTGCTCAAGCTCGGCTAGGGACTCTTCGAATAAATTCGTGGTTTTTTTTTTCGGCATGTAGATAAAATAGTAGGTAGAAATTGGGCGATGGAATCAAACCGGCCATTATATATGAAATTGGATAATGAGTGATTAGGAAGTATGAGTAATGATTACAATGCAGCCGCGATAGAAGTATTAAGCGGCTTGGAACCGGTCCGAAAACGGCCGGGTATGTATACCGATACGACCCGACCGAACCATCTGGTGCAGGAGGTAGTCGACAACAGCGTCGACGAAGCGATAGCAGGGCATGCCGATAATATTAATGTCATATTATACAAAGACGGCTCGGTATCGGTTAGTGACAATGGCCGCGGGATGCCGGTCGACATTCATCCGGAGCAGGGTATTCCCGGTGTCGAAGTGATCTTGACGCAACTGCATGCCGGCGGGAAGTTCTCGAATAAAAATTATCAGTTCTCCGGTGGTTTGCACGGTGTCGGTGTTTCGGTTGTTAATGCCTTGTCGGCTCATTTGGAGATTGAAGTTAAGCGGAGCGGTAAGGTGTATCGCATGACCTTCGCCGACGGCGAAAAGCAAAGCGATCTGACCGAAATGGGCACAGTGGGCCGCAACAATACCGGTACGGCGGTCAAGTTTTGGCCGAATGAAAAATATTTCGATTCGAGCAAGATTTCGGTCAGTAAGCTCAGGCATGTATTGAGAGCGAAAGCGGTATTATGCCCGGGTCTCAATATTACTTTGCAATCCGAATTTACTGATGAGCAATGGCAGTGGTGCTACCAGGACGGCTTAAAGGAATATTTACTCGATCGTGTAGGGGATGCCGAATTTTATCCCGAACCGCCGTTCATGGGCAAAATGACGTCCGATCATGAAGCGGTCGAATGGGGCATCGTGTGGACGGCGGATAGTTTGCCGGAAGCGATTACCGAAAGTTATGTCAATCTGGTGCCGACCGCGCAAGGGGGCACGCATGTCAATGGTTTGCGGGCCGGCTTGACTGAAGCGATGCGCGAATTTTGCGATTTCAGAAACCTATTGCCGCGAGGCATCAAGGTTTCTCCGGAAGATGTCTGGGAGCATTGCCATTTTATTTTGTCGGTCAAATTGGAAGATCCTCAGTTTTCGGGACAAACCAAGGAGCGTTTGAGTTCGCGCGAATGTGTCGCGTTCGTTTCGGGTGTTGCGAAAGACGGTTTCAGTCTTTGGCTGAATCAGCATCCCTCCGAAGGCGAAAAAATTGCCGAAATTATTATAGCCAGCGCGCAAAAGCGATTGAAATCCGCCAAGAAAATCGTTCGTAAGAAATTGACCTCGGGACCGGCGCTACCCGGTAAACTAGCCGATTGTTCCGGTCAGGATATCGGCCGATCCGAGTTGTTTTTGGTTGAGGGCGATTCGGCCGGCGGTTCGGCCAAACAGGCGAGAGACCGAGAGTTTCAGGCAATCATGCCGCTACGGGGGAAAATCCTAAATACCTGGGAAGTCGATTCGAGCCAAGTCATGGCGTCTCAGGAGGTTCATGATATCGCGGTGGCTCTGGGTATAGAGCCGGGTTCGGATGATTTGCGAAGCCTGCGCTACGGCAAGGTATGTATTTTGGCGGACGCGGACTCGGACGGTAATCATATTGCGACATTAATTTGCGCATTGTTTTACCAGCATTTCAAGGCGCTGGTGCAAGCCGGTCATGTTTTCGTCGCTATGCCGCCGTTGTATCGGGTCGATATCGGCAAAAAAGTCTTTTATGCGCTCGACGAATCCGAGCGCCAAGGCGTTTTGGATCGAATTAAGGCAGAGAAGTTGAAAGGCCAGATCAATGTTCAGCGTTTCAAAGGCTTGGGCGAAATGAACCCGAGCCAACTTCGTGAAACGACGATGAACCCCGATACCCGCCGGCTCGTGCAATTGACGGTTGCCGCCGATGACGACACCAGCGAACAATTGGATTTATTATTAGCCAAAAAACGTTCGCCGGATCGCAAGCATTGGCTCGAAACCAAAGGGAATTTGGCGGATTTGTGAGTCGTATGGAGAGCAGTAAGTTTTGATAGGCGTTTAACCTAAGATGGGTAGAGCGAAACCCATCATGGAACATCATGAGAGCCATTCCAACAAATCGCGGGTTTGGTAAATGGCAGCGTTTCCATAACCGCGCCTGCGTTCAAACAAGACTGCCGAAGTATATATAAACGTACCGAGCAAGCGCCCGGCACAGTAAAGAATAGCCATGGCCATTAAAAAAACCGAACTCTACTCCTCCCTTTGGGCTAGCTGCGACGAACTGCGCGGCGGTATGGATGCCAGCCAGTACAAAGACTATGTGCTGACCCTGCTGTTTATGAAGTACGTCTCCGACAAGTACAAAGGCGACCCTTACGGCATGATTGTGGTGCCGCAAGGTGCCAGCTTCGACGATATGGTTGCGCTAAAAGGCGACAAAGAAATCGGCGATAAAATCAATAAGGTTATCAGTGCGCTTGCTGAAGAGAACGACCTCAAAGGCGTCATCGACGTGGCCGACTTTAACGATGAAGACAAGCTCGGCAAAGGCAAAGAAATGGTTGACCGACTAGGTAAATTGGTCGGTATTTTTGAAGGCTTAAACCTGGCTGATAACCGCGCTGATGGTGACGACTTACTTGGCGATGCCTACGAATACCTGATGCGCCACTTCGCCACCGAATCGGGCAAATCCAAAGGGCAGTTTTATACGCCGTCGGAAGTCTCGCGCATTCTCTCTAAAGTCATTGGTATTGATAGCAATACCCCGCAAGATGCCTCCGTGTATGACCCTACCTGTGGCTCAGGCTCGCTATTGTTAAAAGCCAGTGATGAAGCGCCGCGTGGTTTGAGTATTTTCGGCCAGGAGATGGACAACGCCACTAGCGCTTTGGCACGGATGAACATGATTCTGCACAACACCGCTACCGCTAAAATCTGGAAAGGCAATACCCTCTCCGACCCGCAGTGGAAAGACGCTAACGGCCGGCTTAAAACCTTTGACTTCGCTGTCGCCAACCCGCCGTTCTCCAATAAAAACTGGACCAGCGGCATCAACCCGCAAGAAGATGAATTCGACCGTTTTACCTGGGGCATTCCGCCGGAAAAAAACGGCGACTACACTTTTCTGCTGCACATTATCAAAAGCCTGAAAAGCACCGGCAAAGGCGCGGTCATTCTGCCCCATGGTGTCCTGTTCCGTGGTAATGCCGAAGCGCGCATTCGTGAAAACCTGATTAAACAAGGCTACATCAAAGGCATCATTGGTTTGCCGGCCAACCTGTTTTACGGCACCGGCATCCCTGCTTGCATTATCGTGATCGACAAAGAGCACGCGCAAGCAAGGAAAGGCATTTTTATGGTCGATGCCAGCAAAGGCTTTATCAAAGACGGCAACAAAAACCGTCTGCGCAGCCAGGATATTCACAAAATCGTTGATGTTTTCACCAAACAACAGGAACTGCCACGCTACGCCCGCATGGTGCCCATAAGCGAAATCGCCGCGAATGATTACAACCTGAATATTCCGCGTTACATTGATTCCAGCGAGCCGGAAGACCTGCATGACTTAAGTGCCCATTTGCAGGGCGGTATTCCCAATGCCGATATCGATGCTTTGGAACGTTATTGGCAAGTCTTCCCCAGTATTCGCGCCAGCCTGTTCGAACCCGTGCGCGAAGGTTATTGCCAAGCGCTGGTCAAAGCCAGCGAGGTGAAAAGCACCATTCTCAATCACCAGGAATTTAAAAGCTTTGCCGCAGCGAGCCTTGTGCCCTTTACCGATTGGTCTGAGCGCGCCAACTTAAAAGCCATAGAACCAGGTGAACAGCCAAAACAGATCATTCACCGCATTAGTGAAGACTTGTTGGAAAGCTATTCCCGCAACTCACTGCTCAGCAAATACGACATTTACCAGATTTTGATGGATTACTGGGCGGATACCATGCAAGACGATGTCTATGTACTGGTTCAGGATAGCTGGCCCGCAGGTAAGGTGCTGCGCGAATTGGGGGTTAAAAAGGGCGAAAAACTCAAAGAAACGCCGGATTTGGTGATTAACAAAACCAAATACAAAGCTGAATTGATTGCACCGGCCTTGATCATCGCCCGTTTCTTCTTCAGCGAACAGCAACAAGTGGATGCCATGCAAGGCGCACTCGATAGCGCCGGCCAAGAACTGGAAACCTACTTGGAAGAAAACAGCGGCGAAGATGGTCTGCTGAGTGAAGCGCTGAACGATAAAGACAAAGTCACCAAGGCCACGGTTACCGAACGCTTGAAGCTGGCAGCAGATCCGGAAGAAAAGGCCGCCCTTAAACAGGCCAAGAAATTGTTCGATGCCGAAGCGGAGTCCAAAAAAGCCCTGAAAGAGGCGCAAGACGCCCTCGACCTGGCGGTATTTAAGCAGTATCCCAAACTGAGCATCGACGAGATCAAAGCCCTGATTGTTGAAGATAAATGGCTGGCGACACTGGAAAGCAACATTGTTGCCGAAATCGAACGAGTGACGCAGCAACTGGCCAATCGAGTGAAAGAATTGGAAGAGCGCTATAGCGAGCCGTTACCGGCTATTAGCCAATCGGTAGAGCAGTTTAGCGACAAAGTAGCAGGGCACCTAAAAGCCATGGGCTTGGAGTGGTCGGTATGAGTGAATTAAACTTCACCGGATTAAACCATCTGGTGGATGCCATTGCCCGCCAGATTGAGCAAGCCCGCAGCCAAGTTCGTCAAGCGGTAAACATTGCCATGGTACAAAGTTATTGGGAGATTGGCCGCCTGATTGTAGAAGAAGAGCAGCAGGGTGAAAGCCGTGCGGCCTATGGCAAACAGCAGTTACAACAGCTTTCACAGCAATTGACAGCACGTTTGGGCAAAGGCTTTGACGTTGGCAACCTGCGTAATATGCGCCAGTTTTATCTAGCTTTTCCAATTCACGACGCAGTGCGTAGTGAATTAAGCTGGACACACTACCGAGCCTTAATGCGTATCGACAATCCAGCCGCAAGGGATTGGTATCTGCAAGAAGCGATCAGCCAAAGTTGGAGTGCTCGCGCACTAGAGCGCCAAGTTAGCGTGCTTTATTACGAGCGCCTGCTGGCCAGCAAAGACAGAGCACAGGTCGAGCAAGAAGCCAAGGCTAACACCCAGCCACTGGCCGAAACAGCACAAGACTATCTGCGTGATCCTTATATTCTCGATTTCCTCAACCTGCAAGACAAAACCTACCAAGAAAGCGAACTGGAACAGGCCATTATCAGCAACCTGCAACAATTCCTGCTGGAACTGGGCAAGGGCTTTGCCTTTGTCGAACGCCAGCAGCGCATCCGCTTTGACGATGAAGACTTCTACATTGATCTGGTGTTTTACAACTTTAAGCTGAAGTGTTTTTTGTTGGTGGACTTAAAATTGGGCAAGCTCAAGCATCAGGATATTGGCCAGATGGATATATACAGGATGTATGGTATGTCGCGGTGGCAGGGATGCCAAGGAGCGACTACTTATGTGCGCCAGTATGACGAACAGCGCAAAGGCGACGACGATAACCCCACCATCGGCTTGGTGCTATGCAGTGAGAAAAGCGAAGCCGTAGTGAAATACTCGGTACTGGCGGATCAGAAACAACTGTTTGCCGCCAAATATTTGCCCTATTTGCCGACAGAAGAAGAGCTGAAACGGGAGCTGGAACGTGAACGCGAACGAGCGATGGCGCAACTGCAACAGAAGAGGTTAAACGATGAGTGACCAAGTTGCAGAAGTGAATTCAAAGTATCTGGTGGAAGCAGCTTCGAATGCAATTCCGATTGGCTATAAGCAAACGGAAGTGGGGGTGATACCAGAAGATTGGGAAATACATTGTCTTGGTGAAGTGATGAATCTAATCAATGGGTGTGCCTTTAAGCCATCTGATTGGAAATCCTATGGTACACCTATCATACGTATACAAAATCTTAATGATTTTGAAGCACAATTTAATTTTTTTGATGGACAAATTGATGGCCGACATATCATAAAGCCAGGAGATTTACTATTTGCGTGGTCTGGAACATTGGGCACTTCATTTGGTGCAAGAGTATGGAAAGGGCCTGTGGGAGTCTTGAATCAGCATATATTCAAGGTGGCTCCAAACAACCAAATCATCACCCAGAATTTCTCATTACTGGCTTTGAGGCAAGCTCAACAACTGATTGAGAGAGAAGCGCACGGATTTAAGACATCATTTGTTCATATTAAAAAGTCAGACCTAACCAGCGTCAAGCTAAAAATTCCTCGGGATCTCAAAGAACAAAACGCCGTCGCCAATGCCCTATCCGATGTCGATGCCTTAATCCAAGGACTAGAAAAACTGATCGCCAAAAAACAGGCCATCAAAACCGCCACCATGCAACAACTCCTCACCGGCCGCACCCGTCTGCCGCAATTCGCCCTGCGCGAGGATGGCTCGACAACAAATTCGTCTGGAACGAATTTGGACGCCGAAACCGGCGGCCCAAAGGGCGAAGGCCAGGACGGCCTTCGCAAAGGCACTAAGCAAAGTGAGTTGGGGGAGATACCGGAGGATTGGAAGGTTGTTAGTATCGCCGAACTAGGCCAAGTAGACCCTGAAAATCTAGGGTCTACAACTGCACCTGATTACGAATTTAATTATGTGTCACTAGAACAAGTAGAAAGAGGTGTTCTCTTAGGAACAATAAAGACTATTTTCAGAGATGCGCCATCTAGGGCTAGACGAATTCTAAAGAAAGGGGATGTTTTGGTTTCAACTGTGAGGCCAAATCTGATGTCTCACTATTTTGTCCAACATGAGGATCATGACTTAGTTTGCTCGACAGGATTTAGCGTGGTCAGATTTTTTGAGGAAAAATTGTACCCAGGATATTTGTATCAACACCTATTTTCTTCCGTAATCAATAATCAAATAGAGATGTTGATTTCGGGATCAAATTATCCTGCGATCAACAGTGGAGATGTCAGGCAACTAAAAGTTCAGATTGGCGGTGTAGAAGAACAAACCGCCATCGCCACCATCCTGTCCGATATGGACGAAGAAATTCAGGCACTGCAACAACGCCTGAACAAAACCCGCCAAATCAAACAAGGCATGATGCAGGAACTGCTGACGGGTAAAACACGATTATTAAAAGGAGAAAATGCATGATTGATCCTCAGGAAACCGAACTTGATGAGGAGTTGGATTCTCCTGGTGCTGACGAGGAATCAGAATTCCTGGACCCAGTTATGGAGCCGTTCAATCCATCTGAGATAGATATAGTGGTTGAACCTAAGTCCCTCGACGCGCTGATAGAACGTATTCAACATGATGAAATTGACATGAATACGGATTTTCAGCGTCATGCTGACTTGTGGGATAACCGTAAGATGAGCCGATTGATAGAGTCTATATTAATCAGATTTCCGCTGCCTGCGTTCTATTTTGATGCGTCTGAAGATGACAATTGGTTGATTGTGGATGGGCTCCAGCGGCTATCATCTATCCGTAAGTTCGTTATTGATAAGAAATTACGCCTGAGTGGTTTAGAGTTTCTCATCGACTTAAATGGTAAAACCTATGACGAGTTACATCGCACTTACCAACGCCGAATTAAGGAATGCCCGGTCACCGTGTACATGATAAAGCCCGGTACGCCAGAGAAAGTTAAATACTCCGTTTTTCGGCGGATTAATACCGGCGGGCTAACGCTAAATAATCAGGAGGTTAGAAACGCACTTGCCAAACCAGAAGACCGTCGTTTTCTAGAAGAATTAGCTTCTAACACGCTCATGACAACGATGCTTGGTAATCTCTCAAAAAGAATGCGCGATCAAGAGTTAGTGTTGAGGTTTTGGGCGTTTTTTAATTTTGATTATCTTGATAAGCACAATAAGAAGGAGATGGCTTCTTTTTTGGACAAGGCCATGGAAGACCTCAGAAAAGGCGGAATCGATCATAAAGAAGAAATTAAAAGCATGTTTTTACTTGGGCTAGAACGCTGTTATAAAATTTTCGGTGACATAGCTTTTGAGAAAGACCCCGACGGAAGCAAAAATAAACGTTCAAAAAATTCAGCTCTTTTTGAGGTTTGGATGGTCGAGTTGGCAAAATTATCCGATGAAAAATTCCAATCTTTGCTTTCTAACAGAAACCAGCTGAACGACATGAATACCAGACTGTTGCTAGAGGATGCAGATTATTATAAGTCAATCACTTATTCTACGCAGAAAAAGGATCATGTAGAAACACGCTATAAAAAGGTCAGTAACCTGATATCTGAGGTGTTA
Organism: Methylotuvimicrobium sp. KM1; assembly: GCF_044788715.1. NCBI lineage: Bacteria > Pseudomonadati > Pseudomonadota > Gammaproteobacteria > Methylococcales > Methylococcaceae > Methylotuvimicrobium > Methylotuvimicrobium sp. KM1. The sequence continues at coordinate 1,165,950 of NZ_CP173170.1, forward strand.
AATGATTGAGTTTATCAATATAAAAAACTTTAAAACCCTGCTGAATGCTAGTTTTCCTCTTGATTCATTAAATTTGTTTTCGGGCCTGAATGGCATGGGTAAATCGACGCTAGTACAGAGCTTGCTGTTACTGCGTCAATCACACGAGCGCAATACCCTTAAAAGCAAGGGTCTGCTGCTGAATGGCGATTACGTCAATATCGGCACTGGCAAAGACGCGCTTTCCAGCTTTAGCGAGCAAGAAAAGATTATCTTCACCGTTAAATGGGATGAGAAAGAACATCCAGCACTATTTGAGTTTGACTATCAGCACGATTCGGATCTTTTACCGCTACGAAAATCAGGCATCGATGACGATTCAGAATCGTTGAGCTTATTTAATTCCAACTTTCAGTACTTAAGCGCGGATAGATTAGGCCCGCAAAGCCATCACCAACTATCAGAATTTCATATTCGGGACTTGAAGTCTCTCGGTCATCATGGCGAGTATACCGTCCACTATATTGCAGTTAATGGATCAAAAGAGCTAGACATTGGAGCCTTGCAACATCCTAAGTCGGTTTCAAATACCTTATTAGCTAATATTGAAGCATGGATGTCGGATATTACACCCGGCTTGAAGATTAAGGCTATTGCCCAGCCGCAGTTCAACTCGGCAAGTCTTAGTTATTCATTCAATCAGGGCAAGGAGACTACCGAAGAATTTAAGCCTCAAAACGTTGGTTTTGGTTTGAGCTATGTACTGCCGGTTGTGACTAGCATATTGGGCGCATCACAAGGCGACCTGTTGGTCATTGAGAATCCGGAATCGCACCTGCACCCCGCAGGCCAATCGCTTATGGGCAGGTTATGTGCCATTGCCGCAAAAAACGGTGTACAGCTTATTGTTGAATCCCACTCGGACCATTTTCTCAACGGTATACGCGTTGCAGTGAAGCAGAAGGTGGTTGCTGCCAGTGATGTGAAGGTCTTCTTCTTGCAGCGTGATGTCCACAATTCAGTTCATGCTTCCGAAGTGATGTATCCAAATATTGATGATGAAGGGCGCATAGACTGTTGGCCAGAGGGCTTCTTCGACCAATGGGATAAGGAGCTGGATCAGTTGTTATGAGCAATGGAATTGTGCTGAACCATCACTCTTTACCCTTTAGCTGTAAAGAGGATGCAGATAAAGGAATATTGGCTTTCTTTAACGTACTTAGAGTCTGCCGAAAGGCCGGTTTTAAAATCTTGCTCGTCGATGAGGATCAAGACAAGTCACTGATGGGGCTGGAACTGGCCAATGGATACTTTGTACGCAATTGGTATGCCTCGACAAGTAAGTCTGTGGAGCTTACTGACTGGTGTCGGTTTCTTAAATCCCTTGAAACGAAACAGCCGCTCTTTGAAACCGTGGATATTGAAAGCGTTGGTGATAGGGTCGAGGTTGGGTTGCCTGGAGAGTCTTCTGGTAAACCTGTGTTGTTGGCCGCATTCTATTTTGAGACCTTTCTTGCCAGTTTTACGGCATTAGCTACCTGGGTCGATAGTCATATAAAAGTGTGGGTTTTCGATCTTGACACAACACCAGAGCAAAGGGATGAAACCGTTTTAAACCTCAGTAATACTGCGAGTCTGGAAGCACATGGCGAGGAGCTAAAGCAGCGTCGTAACGCTTTATTGGATACAGCGAAAGATATTTGGCTGCAAAGAATGCATTTATTTCCTCATCTCACATTACTTCCTAATCAAATCGGAACGGTCCTGCAAAGTTGGTCTGCTCGGCAAGATATTCTAATTAAGGCTCGTGATGCGCTAAACGTGTTGGAGTCATTTTGTGATAAATGGCTTTCAGATGAGTATGTTGAGTACCGCCATGAGTACTTAAGATACTTGGGATTAGCCGCTGAAGTAAGTGGTGAATCTGACAGTGTTAACAACGATCCCAAAAAGAAGAAAGAGCGCATGTTCTGGTTAGATGATGGACGGCAGGTCTACTGTGAGAATCATGTAAAGCTATCTGATGGATATCGTATGCATTTTTATGCCGATGCCGAGAAAAAGCGGATATATGTGGCGTATTTAGGTCCGCATTTAAGTTTATGAACAAGGTGTAGGCTATGTTAAAAACAGAATTACTGGAAATTATTGCCAATGGTGAAAACTCAGGAGTTGAGTTTAAGCGTGATGATATTCGCCCTGAACAGCTTGCTAAAGAAGTGGTTGCCATGGCCAACTTTCAAGGTGGTCGGGTTCTGCTTGGCGTGGACGATGACGGCACGATTAACGGGGTGCAAAGGGAAGATCTTGAAGAATGGGTGATGAATGTTTTTCAAAATAAAATTCACCCAATGATCCTGCCTTTTTACGAAGAAGTGAAGCTGGATAATGGCAAACGGGTTGCTGTCATCAGTTTTCCTATGGGTATTTCTAAACCTTATGTGGTTCGCCATGCAGGCAAAGAAGAAATCTACATCCGCATCGGCTCGACTTCGCGGCAGGCCACCCGAGAACAGCAGATGCGCCTGTTTGAACTGGGCGGCATGTTGCATACCGAATTGATGCCAGTACCTCGAACCGATATAAACAGTCTGGACGACGCACGTTTACTGAATTATTTACGTGATATTCTTAATGACCCCGATATTCCGAAAACGCCCGATGCATGGCGGCAACGCTTGCTTGGGCTGGGTTTTATCACCGAGGCCGGTGAAAATACCTGCTGTACCATCGCTGGATTGGTGCTATTTGGCAAAACGCCACGCCGCCACCTTAAACAGGCCGGGTTACGTGCGTTTGCTTTTCGAGGCAAAGATAAAGAATATCAAGCATTACTGGACGATCTAATAGACGGACCAATGGTCGGTCGTTGGGATAGCCATGGCGCAAGCAAAACCTTACTGGATGGAGGCATTATTGAGCGTTTCATGTCGGCCATGAAGCCCTTTATTTCTCAGGAAGCCGCCCGGATAAATCAGGATTTGAGACGAGAGACAACATGGTTTTACCCTCTCGAAGCCGTTCGTGAGTCTTTGATTAATGCACTTGCCCACCGCGACTGGACACGCTTTGTTGAGATTGAAGTAGCCAGTTATTCCGACCGGCTGGAGGTTATTAGCCCCGGCGCTTTACCAAACTCGATGACTGTGGAAAAAATGAAGGCTGGTCAGCGCTCGCCGAGAAATACCATAGTTATGGAAGTTTTACGTGATTATGGTTACGTCGATTATCGCGGCATGGGTGTAAGAACAAAAATTGTACCGTTGACGAAAGCACTAACAGGCAAAGAACCAGAGTTTGAATCAACAGAAGACTATTTAAAAACAGTTCTATATCGATAACTAAGGATAAGGTATGAGTAACGTCGGCCAGCGCGAACGCATTAACCAAAACCGTATTGTTCAGTTTTTTCAAACTGACTTGGGCTATCGCTATTTAGGTGGTTGGCAGGATCGCGCCAATAATAAAAATATTGAGGTCGATATCCTTGTCGATTGGCTAAAAAGTCGCGGTGTGAGCGAAGCCTTGATTAATCGCGCCATTCGCCAGTTGGATACGGCGGCAGCGCTGGGCGAAGGTAAAAAACTCTACTACGCCAACAAAGAGGTCTATCGCTTGCTGCGTTATGGCGTAAAAGATAAAGAAGGCGCAGGCCATCAGAATGAAACGGTATGGCTGATTGATTGGAGCAATCCTGAAGCCAATGATTTTGCCATTGCCGAAGAAGTCTCCATTAAAGGCGAGAACAAAAAACGCCCGGACATCGTGTTGTATGTGAATGGTATTGCTTTAGGCGTAATAGAGATGAAACGCTCATCGGTTTCGGTTTCTGAAGGTATCCGCCAAAACCTTGATAACCAGAAGAAAGACTTTATCCGCAATTTCTTTACCACCATGCAATTAGTGATGGCAGGCAACGATACTCAAGGCCTTCGCTACGGCGCGATTGAAACGCCGGAAAAGCATTATCTGGAGTGGAAAGAAGACGTCGCCAATCCATACGATCATAAGCTGGAGTTTCATCTGAGCCGCGTTTGTAGCAAGCAGCGCTTTTTGCAAATTATCCACGACTTCATTGTATTTGACGCTGGCGTAAAGAAAACCTGCCGTCACAATCAGTTCTTTGGCATTGAGGCGGCCAAGCGCCATATTGCTCGACGTGAGGGCGGGATTATTTGGCACACTCAAGGTTCGGGCAAAAGTTTGACCATGGTGTGGTTAGCCAAGTGGATACGCGAAAACGTAAAAGATGCCCGCGTGCTGATCGTGACCGACCGCACTGAGCTCGACGAGCAGATTGAAAAAGTTTTCACCGGTGTTGAGGAAGATATTTATCGCACCAAAAGCGGTGCCGACTTGGTGGCGACACTCAATCAACCCAACCCTTGGTTGGTGTGTTCTTTGGTACACAAGTTTGGGCGACAGTCTGACTCGGAAAATGATGCCGCGACCGATGAGTTTATTGCAGAGTTAAAGCAGTCTCTGCCATCCGATTTCAATGCCAAAGGCGACCTATTTGTGTTTGTGGATGAGTGTCATCGCACCCAATCGGGCAAGTTACACGAAGCGATGAAATCGATTCTGCCGCAGGCCATGTTTGTTGGCTTTACCGGTACGCCGCTGATGAAAAAGGACAAGAAAAAATCCGTAGAGGTGTTTGGGCCTTACATTCATACCTATAAATTCGACGAAGCCGTGGCCGATGGCGTGGTACTGGATTTGCGCTACGAAGCGCGAGACATCGACCAGAACATCACCTCACAGAAAAAGGTGGATGAGTGGTTTGAGGCGAAAACCCGTGGCTTATCTCGATTAGCCAAAACACAGCTCAAGCAGAAATGGGGCACCATGCAAAAGGTGCTGTCCAGCAAATCGCGCTTGCAGCAGATTGTGAATGATATCCTGCTGGACATGGATACCAAGCCGCGCCTGATGGACGGGCGCGGCAATGCCATGTTGGTGTGCTCCAGTGTGTATCAAGTTTGTAAGGCCTATGAGATGTTCAGCCAAACCGATTTGGCAGGCAAGATTGCCATTGTTACCAGTTTCCAACCTACCGCTGCCGGCATTAAGGGTGAAGAAACCGGTGAAGGCTTAACGGAAAAGCTGTTCAAATACGACACCTACCGCAAGATGTTGGCGGATTATTTCGAGCAACCTGAAGAGCTGGCAGCCAGGCGCGTGGGGGAGTTTGAAAAGGAAGTCATAAAACGCTTCGTGAATGAGCCAGGGCAAATGCGCTTGCTGATTGTGGTCGATAAGCTCTTAACCGGCTTTGATGCGCCTTCGGCAACGTATTTGTATATCGACAAGCAAATGGCCGATCACAACCTGTTTCAGGCGATCTGTCGGGTAAACCGTTTGGATGGTGATGACAAAGAATACGGTTATATCATCGATTACAAAGACCTGTTCCGCTCATTGGATAAAGCGGTATCGGATTATACGGAGGGCGCATTTGACGGCTACGACAAGGAAGATGTCGCCGGGCTATTAAAAGATCGTTTAGAGCAAGCCAAACTCGATTTGGATAATGCGCTGGAAATGGTACGCGCTTTATGTGAGCCGGTAAAAGCCCCGCGGAATACCGAGGATTACATTCACTATTTTTGTGGCGAGTCAGGATCGAATCAGGATGAATTGACTGATAAGGAGGCGCTTCGTTTAACTATGTACCAGAACGTGGCCAAGCTGCTGCGAGCCTTTGCCAATATCGCCAACGAAATGGCCGATGCCGGATATTCTGCACAAGACGTTGAGGCAATCCGGTCGGAAGTCGTCCACTTTGAAAAGGTTCGCGACGAGGTAAAACTGGCCAGCGGTGATTTAGTGGAGATGAAACGCTTTGAACCCGCGATGCGCCACCTGTTAGATATGTATATTCGGGCTGATGATAGCGAAACCTTGATGGACTTTGAAGAACTCGGGCTCATCGAGCTGATTGTCGAAAAAGGCGCCGATGCTTTGGATGCTTTGCCGGAGAGTATCCGCAAGAACCGAGAAGCCATGTCTGAAACCATCGAAAACAATGTGCGTAAAACCATCGTGGATGAAAATCCTGTTAATCCGAAATATTACGAACAGATGTCTGTTTTATTAGATGAATTGATTGAGTTACGCAGACAAAAGGCCATTGAATATCAGGAATATCTGGAACGAATTTGCGAGCTGTCTCGCAAGGTCATTCGCCCGGATCAAACGACTTCGAATTATCCGCCTTCCATAGACACCAATGCCAAGCGAGCTTTCTACGATAACTTTGGCAATGATGAAGTATTGGCAACGAAAATTGATACTGCGATTCGTTACACCAAAAAGGCTGATTGGGCGGGTGATCGTTTTAAAGAGCGTGAAATTGCCAATGCTATCAGGGAAGAAACGGCTGGTTATAACGTGGATATTCAAGGCGTAATGGAACTGGCCAAGGCGCAGAAAGAGTATCAGTGATGGCAATGATTGAAATCGGTTCGATTACGATGCAGTTGAATCGCAAGGCAATTAAAAATCTGCATATCAGCGTGTTGCCGCCTGATGGCCGCGTGCGGGTGTCTGCGCCAGTATCCATGACGGATACGGCTATTCGTATGGCGGTGATCAGTCGCATTCCCTGGATCAAAAAACAGCAAAGTGGCTTTGCCAAACAACCCCGCCAGTCTGACAGGGAAATGGTGAGTGGCGAATGTCACTACTTATGGGGAAAACGCTATCGGCTCAATGTCGTAGAGCGGTCCGGTAAACATGAAATCAAGTTGGGACGTGGTTGGTTGCACCTGTATGTCAGTACGTCTGCGACGGCTGAAAACAGGGCTTTGGTATTGAACTCGTTTTACCGAGATGCGTTAAAGAAACGAATCGCTGACTTATTGACTGTTTGGCAAAGCAAAATAGGCGTAGCCGCTGCCGATTGGGGCGTTAAGAGGATGAAAACCAAGTGGGGCAGCTGTAACACGCAAGCAAAGCGTATTTGGCTGAACTTAGAGTTGGCGAAGAAGCCGCCCGAGTGTTTGGAATATATCCTAGTGCATGAGTTGGTGCATTTGCTTGAACGTACACATAATGAACGGTTTAAGGCCCATATGGAAAAGCTTCTTCCTGACTGGCGTGAGCGTCGGGACTTGTTGAATCGTATGCCATTGGCACACAACGACTGGGTTTACTAGGCAATTACGCGGAGTTACAAATGGTTTGCGTAATTATGCATGTGGCGCGTATGCTCAGTATATTTCCGGAAGCTATTTCCAACCACATCTTCAATATTGCAAGGAGTATGATTGCCAATGCTAATTGTGCTGATATTCTATTTGACAATTCGTTATAATCGAAATGAATGGAATAAATGAGCCAATGACAAGGACTTTCGCTTCTATTGTTAACCAAATGGTGAGCCTGTAAATGTTTGGATTTACTTCGGATCATTCCGCTTCGGGAACGGCTAGCACAATCATCAATAAGCCGGTGGATGATGTGTTTAATTTTATCGGGGTCGATTTTTTTAAAAATTATCCTCGGTGGTCGCCTGAGGTCATCGAATGCGAATTACTGAGTGATCCGCCCTTACGTTTGAATAGTCTTGCCAGGCAAGTGCGAATCGATCAAGGTCAAAGAAGCGAGTCGACTTTTAAGGTAACTTGCTATGATCCGCTTACTAAATTGACTTTTGAAGGTGTTTCGAATCCCTATCGTTGTTTTTATGATTTTAAGCCCGGGCGAACGCCGGAGCAGACCGAGGTCACATTTACTTTTGAGTTATTGAGGCTCGAGCTTTTCATGCTACCGTTTGAAAAGCTGATTCGTATTGCTGTGAGAGAGGGCGCGATCCGAACGGTTCGAAATCTCAAAACGTTAATAGAGTCTTAGGGGTGTAGGGTACGCTATGGGCTCTCTAAAGTTTATGAATAACGATGAGCGCAGAGCGTCACTACCATTAAGTTAAGCCGTCAAAGAATGAGTAATGCTGGCATTCAGGCTCGATGGGATTCAAAGGCCTGCCATCCATGGCGGAATGACAGGGTTAGTTTATACCCATCGTAGATCAAAATTCGGCGCCTGGATGTCCGCTAAAGGACGCCGTGAATACGTCCTTGTAGGCTCTATGCCAGCTCCATGCTGGCAAAGCCTTTATCGGACACCCAGGCGCCTCCTCAGGCGCTGCCGAAATTTGAAGTACGAAAGGTATATTGCTAAGGAATCCGGATATTTTTTGAGTCAGGCGGTGGGGATATCGAACATGAAATTTCAAATAGAAAAAGATCCGGGGGTTATTCCTCTCATTCTTACTCAAATTTTGGACGGGTGTGTTAATGGTATTACCTTGTCCGATCCCGATTTGGAAGATAACCCGATCGTCTTCGCGAACGAAGTTTTCGAAAAAATCACCGGTTACAGTTGTGATGACATTATTGGAAAAAACTGCCGGTTCTTGCAAGGAAAAGATCATGATCAACCGGAGATTGAAATCTTGCGTGAGGCGATCAGGAATCAACGAGCAGTTGAGGTCAAGCTAAAAAACTATAAAAAAAACGGCGATCTTTTTTACAATCGTCTTTCTGTTACCCCCTTATTCGATAACGAAGGTCGGTTGATTTATTTTCTGGGTGTTCAATACGACATTACCGAACAAATACATGCGCAACATGAGATCGAAAGATTGAATAATTCTTTCGACTTAAGGCGCTCCGATTACCTTAGTCAGCAGTCTAAGCGAGGAACTGTTAAGCGTTGAATACTCAAACGTGATCGATTCTTTCAAAAAACAAACAGCTATGCGATATGGGGAAGCTAATGAGCAATGAGGTTGACATGACGTGTGCCGACATTTATCCGAAAATATCTATGGATATTTCGGTGCCGGATAAAAAAAGCTTCAACTTACCACGATCGACAAGGAGGCCGCATGTTTGCGTTTGACTTATCAAAGCCGTTGATCGGCAAAGCTGATATAGGTCTCGAAAAAACCGTTGCTGACGTGTTCGATTATGTCGGCTTTCATTTTTTTGATAATTATCCAAAATGGGCCTTGGAAGTTATCGAATTTGAGGTGCTGCAGGAACAACCCATCGGAGTCGGTTCGAGAGCCAAGCAAGTTAGGATAGAGCAAGGGCAAAAAGTAGAGTCGACCTTCGAGATCACCGAATTTATGCCTTTGCAAAAATTTGCGCTGGAATCGGTAAACCAAGAGTTTCGTGAAGTTTATACCTTCAAGAAAAATGAAGAAAGTGATTCCACCCGATTAGAAATTAGCTTTGAGTTGTTGCATGTCGATTTCTTCATGAGGCCGTTTGAAAAGTTGATTCGCGTTGCCATTGAGGAAGGCTTGCAAAATTCGCTGGAAAACATCCTAACACTGCTGTGTGGGCATTACGGTGGATCGGAACCGGTTTGATGAAGGTTATTGAACAATGGCGTCATCCCACACTTAATGTTCCAATTGTAAAATTTATCTAGGAGTATAACCATGGCTTTTATCGCTGAAAAAGATCCGGGATTGATTCCGCAAATTCTATCGCTGATTCTGGATGAATGTATTAATGGCATTACGCTAGCCGACCCCGATCTTGAGGACATGCCGATTGTTTATGCCAATAAAGCTTTTGTAGCGGTTACCGGTTATTCGCAGGAAGAAGTGATCGGACGCAATTGTCGATTCTTGCAGGGCGATGACCGAAACCAAGAAGAAATAAAGAGGATTAAGGAGGCCATTAATGAACAAAAGCCGGTTGAGGTAGTACTGCGAAATTATAAAAAAAATGGAGATTTATTCTATAACAAATTTAAAATAATTCCATTATTCGACAGGAGCGGCAAGCTGATTTATTTTCTCGGCGTGCAATACGATATTACACGGCAAATCGTTGACGAGGAAACTATCAATAATTTGAGAAAACAGCTAGAAAGTCTGTAATATTTTGATTAATTAAGATTTATTTGGGCAATCGTCTAGAGGCTTATCCAGCAAGACTTTCGGTATGGGGTGTTGTATGTGTTTTATTATAAAGGTGCGTCATGAACGTTGCGGATAGTTCTTTACCGGTTACCGAGCAAGATTTGCCTCTCAATGAAATCTTTTTATCATTGGCGCTAGTAGCCTTTGTGTTATTAATTTTCATGGAAGGATTGAAACCTTACCAGCGGTTCGATCGGAAAGTCGCGAAAAATTCGGTGCTGACGAATACTACGGCTTTTTTATTCAATAATATTATTTTAACCACGTTAAGAGCGTCCTCGCTTTTTTTTGTGGCTCAACAGTTTTCGAATTATGGCGTATTGAGCGGATTGTCTAACGGTCCGATTAAATGGGTGCTGTCGTTTTTGCTCTTTGATCTTGCGATTTATGCTTGGCACTATGCAAGCCACAAATACGAATTTTTATGGCGTTTCCATAAAATACACCATAGTGATAAAACCTTTAATGTAACGACCGGTTTTCGCTTTCATGTATTCGATTTGTTTATTGAAATCGTCATGAAATGCCTGTTCGTCATTGTTTTCGGTGTGGATGCTTACGTTATACTCGCGATCGAATTGATCGAGCTGTCTTTTATTTTCTTCCATCATTCGAATCTGTCCTTCGATAAAGAAGATTTATTGTCGAAAGTTATTATTACGCCGGCCTTACATAGAACTCATCATTCAGCACTACGCAGTGAACATGACAGTAATTACGGCATCGTGTTATCGATATGGGATCAATTGTTTGGGACTCGAAAGGAATTGGTTCCTAAAAAGATCGGTCTCGATCTAATCGAAGCCGATAATTTTATACAGCTGTTTTTCTTGGCATTCATTACCGAAAGACACGTAGCCAAACTATTAGGTTTGATTCCGAAAGGAAGAAAATAAAATTATTTTAGCGATTTTGTGTTCCCAGGTAGGTGGCCCAACCCAGGTGCTTTATAGCCAAGGTTGATCTCGCCTACTCCCTTTTGATTGAAAAACCGTCTAAGAATAAAAAGGCATGGGATATGTCTATCGAGGACTCCAGCCCCTAAATTATCGAAATTCGATCCAGCAACTAAAACATTTGGAATTTAGGGGCTGGATGAACCCGTCCATGGGGGCTTGACGGCAGCGTTCCCTGCTGCCGACATCCTCGCTAGCCACACCCCATACCTTCATAAAGTTAACCATTTTTTGAGTATAAAGGGAGTAGTATTGCAAGCGGGCGCCGGAAATAAAAAAGGGCGGAGTGTATCCGCCCTTGATGCATTGTTCAAGAATAACAGTGAGTCATTACGGCGTTAAGCCTTCCCCTACGGTAATCACTTTCAATGCGTTGGTTCCGCCCTGTACGCCGGTCAGATCGCCTTTGGTGATAATGAATTTATCCCCATTTTGCGCTTGATGGCGTTTTCTTAGCTGTTTGACGATTTCACGGTTCACTTCGGCATGATCCGGTTCTTTCAAGTGTTTGTCGAAATAGAACGGAAATACGCCTCGATAAAGCGTTACCTTGCCTAAAGTTTTTTCCTGACTGCTAAATGCGAAAATAGGAATTCCCGAACTGATTCTGGACATCCATAACGGTGTCGATCCGGATTCGGTCAATGCCGCTATGCCATCAATTGTCGTATGATTCGCCATATACATCGCCGACATCGCGATTGCTTCATCGATACGCTGGAATTGCGTATCCATACGATGCTTCGAAACTCGAACGCTCGGTTGTTTTTCGGTTTCTTCGCAAACCCTTACCATCGCTTCGACCGCTTTGACCGGATATTTACCGGAAGCGGTTTCAGCTGATAGCATGATAGCATCGGTGCCGTCGACGACCGCATTCGCAACGTCGAAAACTTCGGCGCGAGTCGGAATCGGGTTTTCGATCATCGATTCCATCATTTGCGTCGCAGTGATCGCAATACGATTCAGTTCGCGTGCGCGGCTGATGAGTCGTTTTTGTGCGGCCGGAAGGTTAGCGTCGCCGATTTCGACGCCTAAGTCGCCACGAGCGACCATTACCGCATCGGATGCCAGGATAATTTCATCCATTGCGTCCATCGCTTCGGCGCGCTCGACCTTAGCGACGATGCCGGCATGGCAACCTTCCGCCAGCAGCAATTCGCGTGCTTCGTTCAAGTCCGCTGCGCATCTAGGAAAAGATACCGCAACATAATCGCAATCGATTTTCGCAATCGTTTTGATGTCTTCCTTGTCTTTTTCGGTCAAAGCAGCGGCGGAAAGCCCGCCACCCATCAAATTGATGCCTTTGTTGTTGGACAGGTCGCCGCCGACGACTACTTTGCAATTGACGCGTTTGCCGTCGGTATCGACTACGTCTAATACCACTCGTCCATCGTCCAACAGTAAACGACTGCCGTTGCGCACTTCGCGAGCCAGCGGTTCGTAAGTGATGCCGACTTGGGTATTATCGCCGTCGTTCGGTCCTAAGTTGATGTCCAGGGCGAAATTCTGGCCTTCATCGAGCCATACTTTCGTTTCTTTGAAACGCGCTATGCGTATTTTAGGGCCTTGCAGGTCGCCTAAGATGCCGACACGGCGTCCGGTTTTGCGGCTTAATTCGCGAACTTTGTTGGCTCGGTCAATATGGTCTTGCGCCGAGCCGTGCGAGAAATTCATGCGAACCACGTCGATGCCGGCTTTGAACAAGTTTTCCAGGACCCCGGGTTTATCCGTTGCGGGGCCCAAAGTGGCCAGTATTTTGGTTCTTCGTAACATTAGTGCCCTTTATTTTGCGTTGCACAAGGCAACAGTGGTATCCAGCATACGATTCGAGAAGCCCCATTCGTTGTCGTACCAAGCCAAAACTTTAACGAAGTTGCCTTCGGTGACTTTGGTTAATGACGATTCGTAGATGGATGATGCAGGATTGTGATTGAAGTCGATAGAAACCAGTGGCTTGTCGTTATAAGCCAAGATGCCGTTCGATTTTTCCGAAGCGGATTTCAGGATGCTGTTGATTTCATCCACGCTGGTGTCTTTTCCGGCCGTAAAGCATAAGTCGACGACCGAAACGTTAATGGTCGGTACGCGCATGGCGAAACCGTCCAGTTTTCCGGCCAATTCAGGCAGAACCAAGCCGACAGCTGCGGCAGCACCTGTTTTGGTTGGTATCATCGATTGTGTTGCGGAACGAGCGCGGCGTAAATCGCTGTGATAAACATCGGTTAATACTTGGTCGTTGGTGTAGGCATGAATTGTGGTCATCAAGCCGTGTTTGATGCCGATGCTATCGTTCAAGGCTTTTGCTAATGGCGCCAGACAGTTGGTGGTGCACGAAGCATTGGAAATGATCGTGTCGGAAGCCTTTAACGTATCGTGGTTGACGCCGTAAACGATTGTGGCGTCGACGTCGTTACCGCCGGGGGCCGAAATGATGACTTTTTTCGCACCTGCGGTGATATGAGCGGAAGCTTTGGCTTTGCTGGTAAAAAAACCGGTGCATTCATGGACGACGTCGATCCCGAGTTCGGCCCAAGGCAGTTTGGATGGATCGCGTTCGGAAAGTACACGAATTCTGTCGCCATTGACGATCATGTAATCGCCGTCGACACCGACTTCACCGGGGAATTTTCCGTGCGCGGTATCGTATTGAGTGAGGTGAGCATTGGTAGCGGAATCGCCCAAGTCGTTAATTGCGACAACTTGGATTTCACCGTTGCGGCCAGATTCATACAATGCACGAACGATATTTCGTCCAATACGACCATAGCCGTTGATTGCGACTTTAATTGCCATATAAGTTCTCCGGTAATGTGAGGTTGATTTTTTCGGTGGGCGCCAATCGGTTTCCGATCAGCGTACGGCGTGAAAGTATAGCAAAATTAGCTATATTCCGTCCATGTATAAAGGGCTTTGTTTCCTTAGGATAACACAAATCCCCCTTGTTGCTAATGTCGAAAGTTTCGGTAGGTTTTATGAATCTTCGTTAAACTCACGTCGCATTCAAAGCTAATTTTTTGATTGCGGGTAATCATCGACTTTTTCGGAAATTACGGAGATGCATAGCATATGAAGCGTAGAGAATTTATAAAAAAAGCGAGCGTAAGTACGGTCGCGGCAAGTACTGTAACATTGACGGGTACTAAAATTAGTAAGGCCGACACGGTTTTTAAATGGAAGTTGGTTACGGCTTGGCCGAAAAATTTTCCAGGCTTAGGGCATGGAGCTAATTTATTGGCGCAAATGATCACCGAGATGAGCGGTGGGCGAATCAACGTCAAAGTCTATGGGGCTTCGGAATTGGTGCCTGCTTTTGAAGTGTTTGATGCGGTTGCTAATGGAACCGCAGAGATAGGCCATTCCGGATCTTATTATTGGAAGGGTAAGTCGGAGGCGGCGCAGTTTTTTTCGGCGGTGCCTTTCGGCTTTACGGCTCAAGAAATGAACGCTTGGTTGTATTACGGCGGCGGTTTGGAGTTGTGGCAAGAACTTTACAAGCCGTTCGGTCTGATTCCGGTGCCGTCCGGAAATTCGGGCGTGCAAATGGCCGGATGGTTCAATCGGGAAATTAAATCGGTAGCCGATTTGGATGGATTGAAAATGCGTATTCCAGGTCTGGGTGGCGAAGTTTTGAGGCGCGCAGGCGGTACTACGGTTAACTTGCCGGGTGGAGAAATATTCACGGCTTTGCAGTCACATAACATCGATGCGACTGAGTGGGTCGGACCTTATAACGATTTGGCTTTCGGTCTGCATAAGGTGGCCAAGTTTTATTATTACCCAGGTTGGCATGAACCGGGCTCGACGATCGAGGCTGTTATCAACCGAAAATCCTTCGACGCATTGCCGAAAGATTTGCAGCAAATTGTAATGACGGCGTGTAAGGCTGCAAATATGGATATGATAAGCGAATACACGGCACGTAATAATCAAGCCTTGGATACTTTAATCAACAAGCACAATGTATCGGTATTGCCCTTGCCTGAAGATGTGTTGAAAAAACTCAAGCAGATTTCGGACGAGCTTATTGCTGAAATGGCCGGAAAGGATCCTGCGGTCAAAAAAGTGTACGATTCGGTTGTCGGTTTCAGAAGTCAAGTTGCGCGTTGGACCGAGATTTCGGAGTTGGCCTTTTTGAAAGCGAGAGCGCTTTGATCGATAAACCTATAAAAAGCATTTCGCCATGAAGATCATGAAGATCATGAAGAATTATAAGTTAATGCAATAGCTTGCCATGCTTTTGCAAAATAGCTTTTCTCTCCTGAATGGTTACCAATGTTTTTTAATACTTAATTAAAGAACCTCATGTGCTTTATGGTTAAACCGCCGAATTTAGGTTCAACAGCATTTTGTGGATTCGTTGCCCTGTTATATTGTCGGCATTGCGATGTTCGTTTGGGCGTGTTTGACGCATTCGAACATCAATTCGTCTAAGGCTTCTTCAGTCGAATAGTTGCCATGGTGCAGGCCGTATTCGAAGTGTGGGCAGTAATGCTTGATTTCGCCGTGTATCGTTATCGGAATTTTTGATTCGGGGAGCACGATGACAATTTTGACAATACCTTCGCTTTCTTCGGGTAATGGAGAGTTCAGGCGAATTTTAATGCCGGTATAGCTAATGTCGATAACGTCGCCGTCAATTTCAATCGGGGCCTCTCTGACTCGGTCGATGCTGACATGGGCTTTTAATTCCTTGACCGATATTCTTGGGTGTTTGCGTTGTTCGTTGTGCATGTGAAGTGTGAATTAAAAATTGTTGATGCTAAGGATTTCGCGAAAAATAACTTCCTGGAGTTATACGCGCTTTGTCGAGGGTTCGGTAGTTCGCTTGGCTGGACGCCGTGAACCCAGCACCTAAATTATCCAAGAATGTTAACCATAGCCAATGAGCTATGGAATTTAGGTGCTGGGTGAATACGTCCCTGTAGGCTTGACGGCGACAATCCTTGCCGACGACACCTGCCAATCGAGTTACCGAGCCCTCCATAAAAAAGAGAAATTATTCATAACTATATTCATCATAGATGAAAATTCGGCCTCGGGGTGCCCGTCAAAGGACGCCGTAAATACGTCCATGTAGGCTCTATGCCAGCTCCATGCTGGCAAAGCCTTTACCGAGCACCCCGAGGCCTCCTCCGGCACTGCCGGAATTTGAAGTGCGAAAGGCATAAATCCTAGGGATGTTATTTCTGGTCATGATCTTTGCATCTAAGGTTTCTCGGTTTTTAATAATTTGTAAATCATTGATAATAAATAGTTATGTACCCGAAATGCTGTTTAAACGGTTTTCGATTTTTTGTTTATATTTCAATAAGTGAATAGTTTGTAATTCCGATGCGTTTTCAAGGCCTAAGTTTGCGAGCGGTACGTCGATATCGCTGATGTGAATAGGATATCGCTGATTGGATTGCCTAAATTCCAGAATATATTCCGCCGCCGCTGAAAGGGCGCGCTTACCGTAAGTTAGTGTCGAAAACTCTTTTTCGTTGCAATAAAGCGTGTAGGATGCCGAGTGTTCTCCTGACACGCGAATATCCAATTCGCGAGTCAAGTTTATTCTGTTTGGAACACTCGGAGTATATTTTAAGATGGTACTGGGATTGTGTCGGATTTTATAGTGCTCGATTAAGAGGCTGTCGTCAAAGAAATATCGGTTCAGAATATTATCTAGAAAATGTTGATAACGGCGCAACAAACCATCGATCTTTGCGGAAGGGTAGTGCTGGCGAAACAGCGCGCCTTTTTCGTCCAGTAAATAAAGCTGTATACCTGTTTTCGTGGCAGTATGAAATACTTGAATCGTGTTTGCTTTATTCAATTTTAATAATTCGGGTATCTCGCTTTCTTCCAGACAAAAAGGGTCGATATGCGTCGGGCTGAAAACCCCTTGGGCTTGGCTTAATTCGTTTAACAGTTCTTGACGAGTTCCAATGCTTCGATAATGTAGAGTTCTGTTTTTTCTCTGAAAAATATAATAATCTTTTGCTCCTGCCAGGATGTAGCGGGGCGATTCGTCAGGACTTGACTGGCCGAACCAACTGATTAACGTTTGGAATACGCTTTGAGCTCGTTGGCTAATGCTATTGGCGCGTGCCGAAGTATTACAAATAACTTTGACATCGCTTTCTGCGATTGGAGGGCGATGATTGTTGAAGATGTCGGTGAAGGTGTCGAATAAACCGTCCAGTCCGTGGGCGCGGCTTGCGGTGACTTCTCCCCAGTTCGAAATGGAAACCCGATTTACCGATTGAACAAACGATTGACGGCTCTTGCCATAACTAAAAGGGTCGTAGCGTTCGCTCATGACTAGGCGTCCGTCATTGCGTTCGCCCTCAGGTTCCGTTCCGATATTGATGAACAATAGCGAGCTTTGACATTGGTTAGGTTGTTTATAGCTAGGCAAATCGAGGTGTAATTTATCGAGTCTGCTGCTAATGAAGTCATGCAATTGTTCGGTCGTGGTTTGGAGTTCGTTCGTTGAGAGTGAGAGTGTTTTACTGTCGAGGTTAAGTTTCAGTTTTTTATGGTATAGGCCGTTTACAATGATCCATGCCAGCAATTCAATTAAACTCCAGGTGTTTTTTATCGGGCTTTGTTCGGCAAGATTGTCCGCAGTAACATGACCAAGATATAGGCTCCAGCCGCTTTGATTATCGGCGAAGCTAGTTTCTACGAGCGATAATTCCTGTTCTTTGATTTGGAGTGCCGAGCGGGTTGTAATAAACTCGATTTTGCCTGGTTTTTTGTCCAGAAAGGAATGCAGTTTGCGGCCTATCAGTTTCAGATCTTCATTGTCTTTCAAGTTACTTTGAACATGCTGTCCGGCAAAATTTAAAATCATACGATAACAGCCTGCTAGATGACGCAGAATAATGTCATGTTCACGGGTGGCTTTCAGTATGTTCCATGATTGTTGTCGGCTGATTTCAGGCAGCAAGGTTTCCGGCCACTGCCACCGATGCGCAATATGCTTGATGAATTCGGTGCGATAGAGTTGTTTTTGTGGGTCTTGTTCGGTATTGGCAAAGCCCATGATTTTAATGTATAGGCTATGTCTAATCAGTTCCAGGCGTGCGCGATTAGCGGGCGAGCTAAGGTAATTCTCGAGTTTTTGATAAATCAATAGATAGGGGTCGAGATCTTCGAGCGAGAATTCTCCGCCGTGAACGGCTTTTTTCATTTCCGAACAAAGCCATTGAGTATTGGGATATTCGCTTGCGTAACATTCCATCAGCATCAGTTTTAGCAGCGATTTATGCGGCGACCCGATCGCTTTATAAATATGCCAGAGCGTGACGGTGATGAATTCTTCGGGAGGAGCGTTTTCCAGGCTGCCGAAATCGATGACTTCCAGTTCCGAGATGAATTTGTTATCGAGTAAATGACTGATATAGCCGGTATGATGATGCTCTTCTTGCGGAGGCACGAGCCACCAAGCCGGCGATCGGCCTGCAATATAGACAGCAGTACGATAAAATTCCTCTAATAATAAATAGTGTTGGGTCTTTCCGCTACTTTCATCGGAAATAGGGATATCTTGGCCGCTTTTAAATTTTTCATGATCGATTAGGAAAAAATGAACCTCAAGGTCCAAAGACATAGCCCACTCCTCGATCGCGGTTGCTTTCTGCTGAAGTTCTTCAAGGGCCGAAGGGGGCAAGGCCGGGTCGTGGCAAAGCCAAATATCCATATCGCTGGTTTTTGTGAAGGCAATGCTGCCGACGCTGCCCATCAAAAACAAGCCTAGAATTGGATGATTCGCCAAGGCGCGCGTTTTGTATTGGTAGCTTCTCGAAAATTGAGCGGCATGCAGTAGAACTTGGCGTGTCGGTGAATAGTCTAGAATACCGGCTGGGGTTTCAGAAGAAATAAAACCGGGCAATAACGGTACGTTTTGATGAAACAGCAAGGGAAGTAATTCTAAAAAGACTCGTTGACGCGGTTGTAAAAAACTTTGAATGCGTTTTTGCTGAAGCAAATGTAAATTTTTGAAACGCTGGAGAATCGCTAGCAAATCTTTTTTGCTGATATCTTCTCCGGGCGAACCAAGGCGAATCGGTGTGAGATGTTTTTTTTCAACCATGTTGTCGTGAATGGTTAGCGATTGACAGGCATATTGTTGTCTTCTATTTAGCAGTGCGACAAAATTTGTGGGATTTTTGAGGCGCGGAAGCCGCCGTTACGTGAAAGGTTTCGTACTGTTATAACTTTAGGTTATACTCTTTGATAGTCAAATTTCGGTCCGGGGCGAATATTGATTTTGCATTACGCCATGGATGGCATTTAGTAAGACAACAATAGAAGGCGCATTAGGCGACAACTAGTCTGATACAGGGCAGCGAAAAATGCTCCTCGGCAATTGCTCCTGCATTGCTCTAATACCGCCATCCTTGGAGTAATGTATTTTCTGCATTCATTACATCCCTGCGTAGCCATGTCCTAATGCCTCAATTTGAAATGCGATAGACATAAAGATCAGTGGCTTGCCTTGATCTTTCGGCTATGCTTTTCCATTCACCATTCACCATTCACCATTCACCATTCACCATTCACCATTCACCATTCACCATTCACCATTCACCATTCACCATTCACCATTCACCATTCACCAGCATTCAAGCATTCCCTGCAAGTTCGGTTCTCGCTTTGCTAATGGCCTCCCTAACGGTATCCGGCGCGGTTCCGCCGATATGCTTTCGGGCGGCGACCGAGCCTTCTAAAGTTAATACGTTAAAGACGTCTTCGTCAATGCAGTCGGAAAACTGTTGCAATTCCGTAAGCGTTAGCTCAGACAAGTCGCGTTGGGTTTCGACGCCGAGCCGCACGGCTCGGCCGACAATTTCATGCGCATCTCGAAAGGCCAGGCCTTTTCTGACCAGATAATCGGCCAGATCGGTCGCGGTCGCGAAGCCTTGTTTCGCGGCGCGGTACATTTTGTCTTTTTTTGCGCTCAAGCGGGGCACCATGTCCGCGAATGCGCGCAGGCAATTGATTAGGGTGTCGGCAGTATCGAACAACGGTTCTTTGTCTTCTTGATTATCCTTATTATAGGCTAGGGGTTGGCTTTTCATTAGCATCAACAGCGACATCAAATGTCC
The DNA here is from genome assembly GCF_044788715.1 of Methylotuvimicrobium sp. KM1. Lineage (NCBI taxonomy): Bacteria > Pseudomonadati > Pseudomonadota > Gammaproteobacteria > Methylococcales > Methylococcaceae > Methylotuvimicrobium > Methylotuvimicrobium sp. KM1. The sequence continues at coordinate 1,185,926 of NZ_CP173170.1, forward strand.
GGTGACGCGCCCCGATTTGCCGCGGACCAATTCCGGAACATCGGGGTTTTTCTTTTGCGGCATGATAGATGAGCCGGTGCAGAAAGCATCAGGAATATCGATGAAATCGAATTGGGCGCTGGACCATAACACCAGTTCCTCTGAGAAGCGCGATAGATGCATCATGATCAAACTGCCCGCGGCACAAAATTCGATTGCGAAATCGCGGTCGCTGACCGAATCCAGCGAATTAGCCGACGGTTCGGCAAATTGCAACAGTTGCGCGGTCATGTGTCGGTCGATCGGATAGCTGGTGCCAGCCAATGCCGCGGCTCCCAACGGCATGATATTGATTCGTTTTAGGCAGTCGGCTAAGCGCTCGTTGTCGCGCTTGAGCATTTCGAACCAAGCCATCAGATGATGTCCGAAAGTGATTGGTTGCGCGACCTGTAAATGGGTAAAACCGGGCATGATCGTGTCCGCTTCGCGTTCGGCAAGGTTCAAAATGGCATTTTGCAAACGGGTCAGTTCGGCGCGGATGCGCTTGATTTCATCGCGCAAATAAAGCCTAATGTCTGTCGCGACCTGATCGTTGCGGGAGCGTCCGGTATGCAGCTTTTTGCCGGCAATGCCGATCATATCGGTCAGGCGAGCTTCGATGTTCATATGAACGTCTTCTTGTTTGACGGACCAATTAAATTGGCCTTGCTCGATTTCGATGCCGATTTGTTGGAGGCCCTCTATGATCGCATCGCGTTCGTTTTCGGTGAGGATGCCGATTTTGCCCAGCATTGTTGCGTGAGCGATCGAACCTTGAATGTCTTGCTGGGCCATGCGTTTGTCGAAGTCGACCGAAGCGGTGAAGATTTCTACAAAGGCGTCGGTGGCCTCGGCAAATCGGGCGCTGGATAGTTTTTCGGAGTTAACGTTGGTCATAAGTTTCGGTGCTGAAATTGTAAATAGCTCATTATATGCGATACGCAGGCTTTCGTTGTTCTGAAAATTGTTGATTCGCCCCATTTGCGTATATGTGAAGAAAAAGTTTTCAATAGGGCATGCGTTCTGTAAGTGCATAGAATTAAAGTGAGTTTTTTAGGTCGAGCAAGGCTTTGTCTGCCGAAAGTGAAACTCGCTAAGGATTGTGCTTGTCGGACAGGTTACAATGTGCATTTTTAGTTGAATATTGGGTGTTGTTTTGGCAAATCAAATCATTCGTATCGCAACTCGCAAGAGTCCCTTGGCCTTATGGCAAGCCGAACATGTCGCCGATCGGTTGAAGCGGGCTTTTCCTGGACTCGAAACCGAATTGGTCACGATGACCACGAAAGGCGACAAATTGTTGGATGCGCCATTGGCTAAGGTTGGCGGCAAAGGCTTATTTGTCAAGGAGTTGGAGCAGGGGATGTTGGAAGGCAGGGCCGATATTGCCGTGCATTCAATGAAGGATGTGCCGGTGGAATTTCCGGATGGCTTGCATTTGTCGGTGATTTTACAGCGTGAAGATCCTACCGATGCCTTTGTGTCTAATCACTATGCTTCGCTGAGCGAGCTGCCCGAACGACCTAGAATAGGGACTTGCAGTTTGCGACGACAATGTCAAATCAAGGAAAGATTTCCCAATGCCGAAATATTAACATTGAGAGGTAATGTCAATACCCGATTGGCCAAGCTCGATGCGGGCGAATTCGATGCGATCATTCTTGCCTCGGCCGGGCTGATTCGCTTAGGTATGCAGCATAGAATCGCCGCGCGGCTCGATCCTAGCGAAAGTCTGCCGGCCATCGGGCAAGGCGCGATCGGGATCGAATGCCGAAGCGACGATACAGTTATCAACGAATTATTAAGTCGGCTACACGATCCGGAAACCCATATTTGTGTATCGGCCGAGCGTGCAATGAATGCTCGATTAAAAGGCGGCTGCCAAGTTCCGATCGCCGGTTTTGCGACCTTGCAATCGGATATTCTTTACATGCGAGGTTTGGTCGGCGATCCGGACGGTAGTGTGATATATCGCGCCGAACGAAGCGGGCCGGCCGAACAGGCCGAGCAGATCGGTGTGTCGATTGCCGAAGAGTTATTGGCTAACGGCGCCGATAAAATTTTGCAAGCTTTGTTTTAGATTAATGACGAATGCAAAACCGTTTTCAGTGCTGGTGACTCGCCCGGTTCATCAGGCGCACAATTTGGCTCGAATGATCGAGAATCGTGGTTGGCGAGCCGTGCGCTTTCCAGTACTCGAAATTGCTCCGCTGCCTTGTTCGACGGGCGGATTCGAAAAGCTTGAAAGGCTACAGTATTTCGATTGTGTAATCTTTGTCAGCGCTAATGCGGTAAATTTTGCGCTGCAAGCGAATAATGGCAAAATAGCCCCGTTTAAACAGTGTAAAATCGCTTCTGTTGGAAAAGCCACGGCCAGAGCTTTGGAGTCTGCAGGACTCGTCGTGGATTGGGTGCCTGAGACTGGTTTCGATAGCGAAGCTTTATTGACACTGCCTTATTTTCATGAGGTTGAGGGCCGCTCCTTTTTAATAGTCAGGGGCGAAGGCGGTCGGGAAAAACTTGCCGATACTTTGCGCGAAAGAGGTGCGACCGTTGAATATTGGGAGGTCTATCAAAGAATTCGACCGCAATCCGATGTTCAGCCGGTGGTTGATTTGTTAAAACGCGGAGAACTTAGCCTGGTCACGGTAAGCAGCGGTGAAGCATTGCGCAATCTTGTGGATATGTTAAGTTCTTACGCAAAGCCGGAATTGATCTCCGTCCCGTTAGTCGTTATCAGCGAAAGAATGAAATATCTTGCCGAGGATATCGGCTTTAAAAGAATCGCTTTAGCCTCCGGTCCGGATGACGAAGCGATTGTTCAAAAAGTAACTACTGTGTGCAATGGGGAATAGTGTGGCCGAAGTGACTGAAAATCAAGAGCGGGAAGCGGAAGCTGAAACGGATACGAAAACGGCGAATAGCAGCGAAAAAGTACACCGATCCCGAAGTGGATTTTGGCTGGCGGTGATTGTTTTTTTGGTTATCCTATCGATCGTTGGCATAGGCTTGTTTTTATTTGCTCAGTTAAGACAGCAGCAGGAGACGCTTGGCGGTGAAGTCTCTAAAGGAGATATGCAATTATTCGAGTTGACTAAGCAAATCAGCGGCTACCAAACGCAAATTGCCGCGATTCAATCGCATTTGACGACGATCGAATCAGATTTGAAAGCGAAAGATAGGTTGATTAACGAATCCTTAACCGAGTTTTCTCAACTGCAGTCCGAAAAATTGGAAGCGATACGTACCGATTTGAATACTCGAATTCAACAGGTTCAGCGCCAATTGGGTAAAACGCGTGGCGATTGGTTAATCGCCGATGCCGAGTATTTGCTTAGCGTCGCAAATCAGCGCCTGCAGTTGACCGGCGATGTCGAGACTGCTCGTGAAGCATTGCAAGCGGCGGATCAACGTTTGCGTGAAAGCGGCGATGCGGCCGCCTATAAAGTACGCGAACAAATTGCCAAAGAAATTGCCGAATTAGGTAAGGTGCAACTGCTCGATATTGTCGGGGTTTATTCGTCAATCAGAACATTAGAGACCGAAATCGGTAAGTTGTCGTTGATTAAACCTTATTCAGGTAAGCCTCTGACGCCGTCTGAAGAAATACACGATCATGCTCAGCATACCGATGAAGAGCACGACCTTCTGTCGAAAGCGTTAAAAAGTTTGCAAGGAGTGGTAACGGTGAGGCATACCGACCAGCCTATCACTGAAATTATTACGCCGGAGGAAGCGCAGTTCACTCGCCAACAATTGCGTGTCAAATTAGAAATGATAAAAATCGGTTTGGTGCAGCAAAACGAAGTTTTATACAAGGCCAGTATTGCCGATGCAAAGGAATGGGTTGCCGAACATTTTACAAGTAATTCGATCGCCAGAAACTTCGTGGCCGAATTGGATAAGCTCGAAGCGATTAGTTTACATAGTCAATATCCCGATATCAGTCATTCACTAAAAATGCTACGCGATATCACCAAACTAAGAATCGAAACCGATAAGGCTTTGTCGGCTCCTGAGCCATCCTGAATATAACAACGGGTACATTATGAAAAATATTATTTTTTTTCTGGGCTCGCTGTTTATCGCCATCGCGGTCGCTTTTGGGATACACAGTTGGTTTTCTCGCTACGACGATCCGGGCTATGTCTTGATTGGTATCGGCAATTGGTCCTTGGAAACGTCTTTGGTGGCGTTAGGTGTAACGTTAGTCATTGCCTTTTTTCTGTTCTATATGTTTTTTCGCCTTTTGGGCTGGTTGCTTCGGCTACCCGGCAAGGTTAAATCTCATGGTCAAAGTGTCAAATACAACCGATCTCAAGAAGCTTTGATCGCAGGCTTAGTAGATTCGGCGGAAGGAAATTGGGAAAAAGCCGAAAAAATTCTGATCAAACATGCATCGCATAGTGGCGCGCCATTGATTCATTATTTGACTGCGGCACGCGCCGCTCAGTCGCGCGGAGCTGTTGAAAAGCGCGATGAATATCTAAGAATTGCCGCGGAGCGATCGCCGGGCGCCGATATTGCGGTTGGTTTGACCCAGGCGGAAATGCATTTGTCGGAGCAGCAGTTCGATCAAGCGCTCGACACGCTGAAAAAACTACACTCCATCAATCCCGCTCATGCCAGTGTTTTGAAGCTGTTGCATCAGACGTATCGCCAATTAGGGGACTGGGAGGCGATACGCAAAATTATTCCGTCGATGAATAAAAGTAAAGTGTTGATGGAAACCGAAATCAAACTGCTGGAAGCCGAGGTTTTTAGCGGCTTGTTGAGGCAGGCGGCGGAAAACGGCGATTATACCAAGATTCAAGAAGTCTGGCAGGAGGTGCCTGATTATATTAAGCGTATACAAGGGATTCCCGCTATTTATTTTGCCGGTATGATCGATGTTGGTGCGGGCGCCAAAATAGAGGACGAACTAGCACGCTCGATTTCCGAGGATTGGGACGAAACTTTGTTGGTATTGTTCGGGAGCGTTCAATCCAACGAACCTCAAAGGCAGCTTAAAACCGCAGAAGGTTGGCTTAAGGCCTATCCCGATAATGCAGTTTTGTTGAGGGTTCTCGGTAAAATCAGTAAACGTTGTAAAGAAACGGATAAGGCTGGGCAATATTTGGAAAAAAGTATTGCCTTGGAACCTTCGGTTTCGGCTTATCAATTGTTAGCAGACTTATTGACCGAAAAAGGCGATAAAAATTCGGCGCTTGAATGTTACAAATGCGCTCTCGACTTGGCATCCGGCGAAGTGGCGCGCCAGGTAGAAAATATTACATGATAACCGGTTGAAAAAACGGTAATTGGAAATTTTTGCGGCTTCAGAAAAGCTCTCATCATCCATCCTCCGCCCCGAACGTTTTGATTGGCTTTGACCAAAGTCGAAACGTTTAGGACGAGGTTACAAACCCCGTCCTGCCAATGAGCTTAAAATGGGTAGTTTGAGGCTTCACTAAGCTGGTGAAAGTGTTGTAGACCCTTCATGCTTCGACTTGGCTCAGCACGAACGGTCTACAACACATGCCAACTGCTCTTTATTACTGTGAAAGTTCGTAGATTTGGACTCGTTATCTAATTTTTCGATATACAAAAGTTCAGCAACGAAAATGTCGGTTCCTAAGAGGGTGCGGTTGCTCGACCGACAGGCGTCGGCGGCAGGGAGCCGCCGTCGAGCCTACATGGACGTATTAACGGCGTCCTGTCGGGCGAGTGACCGCACCCTAATTATCCCCTCGTACTTTCATTTGCCGGGGTGACGAAAGCTTCTTCATGATCGTTAGGATGAAAGTATTATGGTCTAACCGGCTAAGAAAAAGAGGTGAGCATACCCATCGTAGATCAAAATTCGGCACCGGGGTGTCCGTCAAAGGACGCCGTGAATACATCCCTGTAGGCTCTATGCCAGATCCATGCTGGTCCCTCACCTAGCGTTAGGTGAGGGGCCGAACGAACGCCCCGGTGCCTCCTCAGGCACTGCCGAAATTTGAAGTGCGAAAGGTATAAAAACCATTATGCCGTTTCAGAATAGCTTTCATCATCCTGGAAAAAGCATTTTGTCCACGAAACACACGAAAATATTCATATAGTTATACTTTTCAAGTCGTTCACCTACATAGGTGATTCTGAAAATTTATGTAACCGCAGATTAATTTCGTGTATTTCGTGGGCTGAGTGCCGAATTTAGGATTAATCGAATTAGTACCCTCACTTTTTTCCGGAATGTTAAGGCTAAACATCGTGCGAGTTATTTATTCCGCCGTTTTTTATTTATTATTGCCGCTGATTTTTGGGCGATTGCTTTGGCGGAGTATCAAGGCGCCCGAATACCGTAATCGATATTGGGAGAGGCTTGGGCTGTATCGGCGCAATTTCGAAGGTCCGTTTATTTGGTTTCATGCCGTATCGGTCGGTGAGGCCGAGGCAGCTTTTCCGTTAATTAAGCGCCTTCAGCAAGATTATCCTGAAAAAAAGTTTCTGATAACCACAACCACACCGACCGGATCCGCGCGTATCCAAGCTGTTTTGGCTGATTCCGTCGCTCATGTTTACCTTCCTTACGATACGCCCTGTTCAGTCGCGCGGTTTATTGCTGCATTCAGACCCGAGATTGGGGTCATTATGGAAACCGAAATTTGGCCCAATCTATTTGCAGCCTGCGAAGCAAAGGGTGTTGCAATATGTATTGTCAATGCTCGATTGTCCGATAAATCCGCGCGCGGTTACGCCAAAATTCCGAGCCTGATTAAACCGGCACTTGCTTGCGTTAGTCAAATTGCCGCTCAAACAAAGGAGGATGCCGAACGATTCGTGTCGATCGGTGCGGAACGAGAGCGTATTCAATCGGTTGGCAATCTGAAGTTCGATATCGACATCGATTCGCAATTCCTGGACCGAGGTAAGCAACTAAAGCAGGAATACTTCGCCGGGCGCTTTGTTTGGATTATCGCCAGTACGCATAAGAACGAAGAAGCGATTTTTTTAAGCCTTTATCCGAAGCTCAAAGCCTCGATACCTGAGTTGCTCCTATTGCTCGTCCCTCGTCACCCTGAAAGGTTTTCCGAAGTCGAGCGTCTGATTGTCAGCAATGATTTAAAGCCGATAACCCGTTCGTCCGGATTGAAATGTGCGGATGAAACCGACGTATTCTTATTAGATAGCATGGGCGAATTGAAGTTGTTTTATGCCGCTGCCGATTTGGCTTTTGTCGGCGGTAGTATGGTGCCGGTCGGAGGGCATAATATTTTAGAGCCGGCGGCACTTGGAGTTCCGGTGATGTTCGGCCCTTACATGGATAATTTCAGAGAGATTCAATCCAATGTGTTAGCCGTTGAGGCTGCGGTTCAATGTTTCAACGAAGCGGAAATCCTGTCTAATGTTGATTATTTCCATCAAAATCCAACGGCGCGTGATGCATTGGTCCAAAAAGGATTGCAATTTGTAGCAGATAACAAGGGAGCTATGGAGAAGATTGTGATCTTGATCGGTTCGTTAATCGGACGTAATAAAGGTGAAAGGTGAAAGGTGAAAGGTGAAAGGTGAAAGGTGAAAGGTGAAAGGTGAAAGGTGAAAGGTGAAAGGTGAAAGGTGAAAGGTGAAAGGTGAAAGGTGAAAGGTGAAAGGTGAAAGGTGAAAGGTGAAAGGTGAAAGGTGAAAGGTGAAAGGTGAAAGGTGAAAGGTGAAAGGTGAAAGGTGAAATCGGCGCTTGACAAATGATTCAAATACTGCGTCATTTTTACCGCTTACCGCTTACCGCTTACCGCTTACCGCTTACCGCTTACCGCTTACCGCTTATTCTGTGGTCTAATGATATTAATAATAAATGGGGAACATACATGCTCAAACAAGAATTAGTGGACGAACTCAATATTTTGCTGCATTACAATCTGACGACGACACTCGAGGGAATCAAAATCCATAAGGATGCCGATGCCTCTGTAATCGATGCAGTAGCGCGTTTGTACCAAAAGGGCTTAGTAACGCAAGCAGATGGCGGATATTTGACCGACCTTGGTCGAACGGCAGCCGAGCATGCGCAAGCTTGTCATATTATTCTTACCTCCGGTTGAGGTTATTGCTTACGGGTTTTCGGGAGGCTTAAACGATGAAAGTATTTTTATTATTCTCCGGTAGCGGCACGATGGTTGTGATGACGGATCGTTCGCAAGTCGACGATCAGTCTTTTTTAGCGGTGCTGGCAGGCAAGGGCGTCGAAAAGTTTGTGGCCTATGAAATTCCGGTGCCGTTAGCCAGAGAGCGTTATGGACATCATTTCGAAAAGGCCGAACAAGAATTGAGTGCGGATCGTCCTTTACGAGTGCTCGATTATAACGGCGAACGCGCAATGCGTTTGTTTCGATTCGCTGAATTGGGCGCTGTGCTCATGCATGAGCCGGAAGGATATACGGAGCAAAAAAGTTTTTGATGGCCCCGTCTCTTTTTTTTTCAAATGCGCTTGTCGCTTATGTATGTCCTACAAGGCTAATTTCTCACGCCGATTGACTCGAAGTCTGGTGATTTGATTGCGGTTCTTGTATAGTTCGCCGCTTTTTTCCGGATATAAACTATGGTGGAAACCGATGTCGTCGTAATCGGTGCGGGCGCTTCGGGGTTAATGTGCGCCATCGAAGCAGGTAAGCGCAAGCGCAATGTGAAAGTGTTGGAATTAGCCGCAAAGCCCGGTAAAAAGATTCTGATGTCCGGAGGCGGACGCTGTAACTTCACCAATTATTCGGTTGAGTCGGACAATTATATTTCACATAATCCGCATTTTTGTAAATCGGCCTTGAGTCGATTTACACAATGGGATTTTCTGGATTGGGTTCAGCGTTATCGCATCCCTTATCACGAGCGAGAATTCGGTCGTCTGTTTTGTAACGACAGCGCTAAGGATATTCTTAACATGCTGTTGACCGAGTGCGATTCGGTCGGTGTCGACATTAGTTTGAATACCCACATTGAAGCCATTGAGCATCGTTCCGATGGACAATTCCTGATTAACACCAAGCTGCAAAATTATTTATGCCGTTCGCTAGTGATTGCTACCGGCGGTCTGTCGATTCCTAAAATGGGAGCGACGCCTTTCGGCTATAAAGTCGCCGAACAATTCGGTATTAAAGTTTGGCCGACCTCGGCGGGCTTGGTTCCGTTTACGCTGCAACCGGACGACAAGCACCGATTATCCGAACTTTCCGGTATCGCACTGTTATGCCGGGTGAGTTGTTTAGAGCAAAGTTTTACCGAGAATTTGTTGTTTACCCATAGGGGATTAAGCGGTCCGGCGATGCTGCAGATTTCCAACTACTGGCGTCCCGGACAGTCATTGACGATCGATTTGTTACCCGAGACCGATCTTGCCGAGCATCTTTGGCAGCTTAAAACGACAAAGTCTAAGGCCGCGTTAAAGACCGTGCTAGTCGAATTGTTGCCGAAACGTTTAATCGCCTGTCTAATCGAAGAAAAGTTGCTAAACAGTAATATGGCGGATTTATCGACTGCTAAAATCGATGTTATTACTGACTGTATCAGCCATTGGACGATCAAACCGAACGCGACGGAAGGCTACCGCACCGCCGAAGTGACGATTGGCGGCGTCGATTGTAACGCAATTTCATCGAAAACGATGGGCTGCCATGATGTGCCGGGTTTGTATTTCATTGGCGAAGTGCTCGATGTGACCGGTTGGCTCGGCGGTTATAACTTTCAGTGGGCATGGTCGTCGGGTTGGTGTGCCGGGCAATATGTTTAAACGGCTTGAAACCGATGATATCGTCCCCATAGTCCCGGATAATGCATCCATCGTAACGTTCATGAAGGCCAGGCAATCACCCCAGCAAATGAAAGTGCGAGGCGGGTTAGAGTGCGGCCACTCGCCCGACAGGACGCCGTGAACCCAGCACCTAAATTATCAAAGATAGTTAATCATAGCCAATGGACTATGGAATTTAGGTGCTGGGTGAATACGTCCATGTGGGCTCGACGGCGGAATCTGATTGCCATGGATGGCATGAATGCAGATTTTGAATTACGCCATGGACGGCGTGTATTAGGGCAATGCAGGAGCAATTGCCGAGGAGCAAAAATCTGCCCTGCCGCCGACGCCTGCCGGTCGAGCAACCGCACCCTCTTCGGAACCAACATTGTTTTTCATATCGAAAAATTAGATAAAGAGTCCTAATCAACGAACTTTTACAGTAAAGATTATTATTGTTTAACCCATCATGAAAAAGTTGTTCAACAAAAGTTTAATCACGAACTTGCTGGCGGTTTTGATCGTTGTTACCGGTTATGTGTGCCCGGTACAGCAAGATTTAATGAAAGCGATCGGTTTTTTTGCATTATCGGGTGCGATTACCAATTGGTTAGCTGTGCATATGTTATTTGAAAAAGTGCCGTTGTTATATGGCTCCGGCGTTATCCCTAATCGCTTCGAGGAATTTAAATCGTCGATCAAGCTGCTGATGATGCAACAGTTTTTTACCGTCGAAAATGTTGAGCAATTTATCGAGAAAGAAGAGCAGGAGGGCGGCAAGGTATTGAATTTAGAGCCGATACTGAATGCAGTCGATTATGATCGGGTTTACGAGGGGCTGGTGGCTTCGATCATGAACTCTTCGTTCGGCGGCATGCTGATGATGATGGGTGGAGAAGACGCATTGAAGCCGCTCAAAGAGCCTTTTACCGAGAAAATGAAGCTCATTTTAACTGAAACGGTTGATTCGGAGCGATTCAAAGAAGCTTTACATCATAGTTTGGACGCTCATAAGATTGGCGAGGATATTGTCGACAAAATTGAGACTGTTATCGATAAACGCTTGAATCAATTAACGCCTCAGCTAGTCAAGGAAATCGTGCAGACCATTATCCGCCAACACTTGGGATGGCTTGTGGTTTGGGGCGGTGTTTTCGGCGGCTTGATCGGTGCGGCATTCAGCTTTATATGATCATGAGCGACATTCAGTTACATTATGAAACCTTCGGTGAAGAGAGCGCGCCGCCAATGGTTATCTTGCACGGCTTCTTAGCATCGTCTCGCAACTGGAGGCAAATTGCCAAGCGTTTGTCCGAGCGTTTCCGTGTTTATGTGCCGGATCAGCGCAATCATGGCGCATCGCCCCATGCCGAGAGCATGAACTATCCGCTGATGGCATCCGATCTGGCGACATTTATGGATCGTCTGAATTTAGAATCGGCTACCTTGCTTGGACATAGCATGGGCGGCAAGACCGCGATGTGGTTCGCGCTCAATTATCCCGAGCGGGTGTCGCGTTTGTTAGTCGCGGATATTGCGCCGGTCGCTTATCAACACAATTTCGATCGTATTATCGAGGCGCTTGACCGCTTGCCTTTAGCATCGCTTTCGAATCGTAAACAGGCTGACGATTTTTTGTCTGAGGCGATTCCCGATATTGGCTTCAGGCAATTTTTATTGCAAAACTTGATATTGCGGGATGGACAGTATGCTTGGCGCATCAATCTGGATTATTGCCAACAGTCGGCCGATTATATCGTCGGTTTTCCTTCCGTTGAGGGAGTGGCGGGTTTTGTCGGAGAGGTATTGTTCATAACCGGAGAAAATTCCACTTATTTTCGGCCCGAAGCCGTTCCGGCGTTGTTTCCTAACGCGGCTGTCGCAACAATTGCGAATGCCGGGCATTGGTTGCATGCCGAACAGCCCGATCACTTCGTCAAGGTAGTCGAGGATTTTGTCATGGATCAGTTTAAATAATCCGCCTAGTTTGCCGATACTATCTGTATATGGATAAAAACGACCGGGTTATGAATATGAAACTTTTTAGTGGGTTGATTGTATTATTATTAATTGTTTCGACTGCAAAGGCTTATGCAGAGTTTTACGAAGTGCCGATGATGGATGCAAAATGGGACGTTGAAAGCGGTCAATCGGAGTGCCTTCTTAAACAAACCGTCCCCAATTATGGCGTAGCGGTGTTCAGTCATCGTTCCGGGGCTGCGTTAAAATTCTCATTGCAGGAAAGACGAGTTAAGGCCGATATCATTAAGGCGAATGTCATCGAAGCAACAGCACCTTGGATACATAACGAGTTAGCGTCACCTAATCATGCGGTATATTTGGACGGTGCTGCGCATGGCCGAGATTTTGATCGACTCAGTGTGTATGGAAATGCAGCAGAAGATATGCTCGATGCATTATTGCGAGGTAACGCGCCGACCTTTGTCTACGTGCGGGCATCGACGGTCTTAGATATGCGCGAAATTAGGGTATCGGTATCGCCGATTAAGTTTTTGGAAAGCTATGATGATTTTGTTCAGTGTCGGGAAAAATTGTTACATAGTCGTTCAAGAGTAGTTTATTGAAAATTTTCCCTAGGATTTGGTCATAAATAACTTCCCTATTTTTAATGCAAGGTAAGCAGGTTCGGTAACTCGATTGGCAGGTGTCGGCGGCAAGGAAAGCCGCCGTCAAGCCTACACGGACGTATTCACTCAGCACCTAAATTCCATAGCCCATTGGCTATGGTTAATTAACTTGGATAATTTAGGTGCTGGGTCCACGGCGTCCTGTCAAGCGAGTTACCGCCCCCGCTACAAAACTCATAGCTCCAGGAAGTTATTTTTCACGAAGTCCCTATAGGATTATTTTTGATTAAATAAGCATCAGTATTGAATCTAGCCGGCATTTGACAATAAAAAAATTCCAGTCATGCTTGATTGCCGAGGGTGATCAGTGTGCTATTGGTTAATAATTGTCCAAGAGTATTAAAAACGGGTTAAAATGCTCTGCGAATTAAGTTAGACTTACTGAAAAGTATTGGTATAGTGTATTCATAGTTTATTTAGGCTAGCTAAAAATAATAAGGAGAAAGCGGATGTCGAAAGGGCAAAATTTGCAGGATAATTTTTTAAATACACTCAGAAAAGAGCATACCCCTGTATCGATTTTTTTAGTGAACGGAATCAAGCTGCAAGGTCGTGTCGATTCGTTCGATCAATATGTCATTATGCTAAAGAACACGGTCAGCCAAATGGTTTATAAACATGCCATTTCAACGATCGTTCCAGGAAAACCCGTAAAAATCACCCGTGATAACGAACTCATTGAAGATTAACGATACAAGGAGCGCTTGATTGTTTGAGCGTCCAAATGCCGGTGAACGGGCCGTGCTCGTTCACCTCACATTACATACTTCACCCGAAGACCTTTCGGAATTAAAAGAATTGGCTAAGTCGGCGGGTGCCGATCCGGTTTATGTGTTGACCGGCAGCCGGCAAAGCCCCGATTCGAAATATTTTATCGGTACCGGCAAGCTTGAGGAGCTCAAGCAGGCTATTAGCGATTATTCGGCCGATATCGTCTTGTTTAATCACCCTTTGTCACCAAGCCAAGAGCGCAACCTCGAAAAAGCGTTGGAAGTTCGTGTGGTCGATCGCAATGGTTTGATCTTGGATATTTTTGCGCAGCGGGCGCAGACTTTCGAGGGCAAGCTTCAAGTCGAATTGGCTCAATTGCGGCATTTATCCACTCGCCTAATTCGCGGCTGGACGCATTTGGAGCGGCAAAAAGGCGGGATCGGCTTAAGGGGACCCGGTGAAACACAGCTTGAGACCGACCGCAGGCTTTTGGGGGTTCGGATCAAACAAATTCAACGCCGCTTGAATAAAGTTGCCAAACAGCGACATCAAGGGCGAAGTAAACGTAAAAAAGCTGAAGTTCCATCGGTTTCGTTGGTCGGTTATACCAATGCGGGGAAGTCGACGCTATTCAATACGATGACCGGCGCGGAAATTTATGCGGCCGACCAGTTATTTGCGACGCTCGATCCAACTTTGCGCCAATGCGTATTGCCCAATAATGCCGAAATTGTCTTGGCCGATACCGTCGGATTCATTCGGCATTTACCTCATGAGTTGGTTGCCGCTTTCAGATCGACATTACAAGAAGCTAGCGAGGCAAATCTACTTCTGCATGTGATCGATGCTAATGCCGAAGACCGCGATGAAACTATAGCCCAGGTTAATCAGGTTTTAGAGGATATCGAAGCGGATGAAATCAGACAGCTGCAAGTGTTTAATAAAATTGACCTCTTGCCGGATATTGAGCCGCATATCGATAGGGATGATGAAGGTAATGCTCTGAGAGTCTGGTTGTCGGCCGAAACCGGTGCAGGCATTGATTTGCTGTATCAGGTGTTAGCCGAAATTTTTGCTTCCAGCAAAGTGCGACGACAGATCAATCTTTTGCCAACTCAAGGCGACGTTCGAGCGAAGCTTTTTCGTTTAGGAACGGTCCTCGAGGAAGAAGTGAGCGATACGGGAGGATGGGATTTACTAGTCGAAATCGATAAAAAGCATTTGGGTGTTTTGAAATCGCTTGATAAGTTGGAGGCGTAGTATGAATATTCTTATCTCGATAAGTTGGTTTGTACAACGGCGGTTTTTTTAGGATAATCGCCGACTTGATGATTACCCATAATCCAAATGTTTTTGCTCTCTTCGTGTTCGCGGTCTTTATCGGAAGCAGTCAATAAAACTAAGCGTAAAACGTGAGAGCCAAAAATAATTTTTGTTTAAATTTATAGGTTTATTAAGTGATTGAAGCGGTTGCGAATGTTGATTTTTCGTATCTCCGATTTTTTATTTTACTGTAATAGACGTCTTTTTAATGTTTAATTTAAGAAAATCCAAATGGAGCATAGCTATGTCCTGGAATGAGCCTGGCGGCGGTAAAAAAGATCCTTGGAGCGGTCGTGGAGGAGACGATAAAGGTCCTCCGGATCTGGATGAAGCGATCAGAGCGCTTCAGGAAAAAATCGGCGGAATTTTTGGCGGCGGTGGCGGTGGCGGTAGTTCACCGGGCGGATCGATGAAAGGTTTCGGGTTTCTTGTTGGAGGCGCTGTCGTTCTATGGGGCCTAAGCGGCTTTTATATCGTCGATGAAGGTAATAACGGTGTCGTTACGCGTTTCGGTAAATATACCGAAACGACGCAAGCCGGTTTGAATTGGCACATTCCTGCTCCGATCGAAAGCGTCGAATTAGTAAATGTCAGACGGCAACGTTTTATAGAAGTCGGTTATCGTAGTGGCGGCTCTCAACAGACTTTGGGGTCGGTGCCGAAAGAAGCATTGATGTTGACTAAGGACGAAAACATCGTCGATGTTCGTTTGGCTGTGCAATATCAAGTCAAGGATGCGAAGGATTTCCTGTTCAACGTCGTTAGCCCTGAGATCACACTAAAACAGGTGACCGAAGCGGCTCAGCGTGGTGTGGTTGGGTCGAGTAAAATGGACTTTGTCTTGACCGAAGGACGTACCGAAATTGTGGCGCAAATCAAGGAGGAAATTCAGGATGTCATGGATTCTTATGAATCGGGTGTCCAAATAACCAGTGTCAACTTGCAGGATGCTCAGCCGCCTGAGCAAGTTCAGGGTGCGTTTGAAGATGCGATCAAGGCTCGAGAAGATCAGCAGCGTTTGATCAATGAAGCGGAAGCATACTCGAACGATGTGATACCGAAAGCGCGCGGCGCCGCGGCAAGAAAACTGGAGGAAGCCGAAGGTTATAAGCAGCAGGTGATAGCTCGTGCGGAAGGTGAAACCAGTCGTTTCTTGGCCTTGCTCGGCGAGTACAAAAAGGCTCCTGAAGTGACGCGTAATCGCTTGTACATCGAATCGATGCAAAGTGTATTGACCCATTCGAATACCGTTTTCCTCGATGTAAAAGGCGGTAATAATTTGATGTATTTACCCTTGGATAAATTGATTAAACAATCTCCAACGGAAGAATCCGCGCCAAAGCCTCAAACCGGCAGCGTGACACAAACTAGGCCGCTCGAGCCGGTTTTTCGAACCACTACTCGCGGTCGTGAAGGAAGGGGACGCTAATGACTTTGAATAAACTTTTAATCGGTGTGGCCGCAATCCTATTCCTTGGATTGATGTCTATTTTTACCGTATCGGAAACCGAAAAAGCCATTAAATTCAAGTTGGGTGAAATCGTCAAAGACGATTATGAGTCCGGCATCCATTTCAAATGGCCAATCGTCAATAATGTCAAAAAATTCGATAGTCGTATTCAAACGATGGATACCACGCCGGAGCGTTTTTTGACTGCCGAGAAGAAAAACGTAATCGTCGACTCTTTTGTTAAATGGCGTATCGGTAATGTCAAGGCGTTTTATACGGTAGTCGGCGGCGATATTAATCAAGCCAATTTAAGACTGGATCAAATCATCAAGGATGCCTTTCGTAGCGAATTCGGTAAACGCGATATCACGCAGTTGGTCGCGACCGACCGTAAAATCATTCGGGAAATCTTGATTGATAAAACCAGAGAGATTGCGGCGGAGTTGGGTCTCGATATCATCGACGTTCAAGTTAAGCGTATCGATTTGCCGGCCGATGTCAGTAGTTCCGTATTCAGAAGGATGGAAGCCGAGCGTGAGCGGGTAGCCAGGGAGTTTCGCTCTCAAGGTTCCGAGGCTGCTGAACGCATTCGATCCGATGCCGATAGACAACGTGTCGTGATTCTTGCCGAAGCCTTTAGAGAAGCCGAGAAGCTGCGAGGCGAAGGCGATGCGATTTCAGCCGATACTTATGCTAAAGCGTTTACAAGAGATTCGGAATTTTACAGCTTTTATCGTAGTATCAATGCTTATAAAGATACCTTCAGTGATTCCGACCGATTGATGGTCATAGATCCGGAATCGGAGTTCTTTAAGTACTTCAAGTCTCAGAAATAAAAATTGGTAAATTTTAATGTTCAATCGTTTCGATTGGACACTTGACAACGCTAACGCTCCGTCTTGACGGGGCGTTTTGTTTGAGTGGATACGTAAAAAATGCAACAAAAAAATACTTGGCTTTTGCCCGACGGTATTGAAGAGGTCTTGCCGGCTGAAGCTAAGCACCTGGAAAATCTTAGGCGCAAGTTGTTGGATGTCTTTTCGTGTTGGGGATATTCGCTGGTCATTACGCCAATGATCGATTATTTGGATTCTTTGTTGACCGGGTCCGGTCATGATTTGGATCTCCAAACTTTTAAATTAACCGATCAGCTGAGCGGTGAAATGTTGGGTATTCGTGCCGATATGACGCCGCAAGTTGCACGTATCGATGCGCATAACCTTAATAATTGTACGCCTGCTCGATTATGCTATGTCGGAACGGTATTGCACACGCTTGGGGATCCGTTGGAAAAAACCCGGAGTCCCATGCAAATCGGTGCGGAACTATACGGTCACGAAGGCCGTGAGAGCGATGTCGAAGTGATTTCGTTGATGTTGGAAATGTTGGCGATGTCCGGTTTGAAAAATGTTCATCTCGACTTGGGGCATGTCGGTATTTATCGAGCCTTATCGGAACAGGCTGAATTGACCGATGCCGACGAAGCAGCATTGTTCGACGCCTTGCAGCGAAAAGCGCGGCCGGAAATTCGAGAACTCATCGAAGGATTGGCTCTCGATGAACGCCTGAAAGCAATGTTGCTCAAGCTGCCGGAACTCAATGGCGGTTACGAAATACTCGAGCAAGCGCGAGCCGTGTTTGACGATGCCGGCGATGCCGTAAAACAGGCCTTGGCAGATTTGCAAATGATTGCCGATCAAATGGCGGCCGCTTTTCCTGATTTACCGCTGAGTTTCGATTTGGCCGAACTCAGAGGATATCGTTATCATACCGGTGTCGTGTTTGCGGCTTTCATGCCGAGCGTAGGGCGAGAGATAGCTAGAGGCGGACGCTACGACAATATTGGCGAAGTCTTCGGTAGAGCGCGTCCTGCAACCGGTTTTAGCGCCGATTTAAAATTATTATCGGTTTTGAGTAAAGACATTATTCCGCTTGAGCAACCGGAAATTATTTTTGCCCCCGCTTCCGAAGACAGGGAGTTGGCCGAAAAAATTCGGGATTTACGTGCCGAAGGCCGTACCGTCATCCGTGAATTACCCGGACAGACCGGAAACTACAAAGAGCTTGGATTTACTTCGATCTTGGAAAAAAATAATACCAATTGGATTGTTAAGGCTATCGCTTAATTTTGGAATCATCATGGGAAAAAATGTTGTAGTTATCGGCACTCAATGGGGTGACGAAGGAAAGGGTAAACTGGTCGATTTGTTAACCAATCAAGCGGATGCGGTCGTCCGTTTTCAAGGAGGCCACAACGCGGGCCATACCTTGGTCATTCAAGGCCAGAAAACCGTATTGCATCTGATACCGTCCGGTATTCTGCGAAAAGACGTGCAATGCATGATCGGTAACGGCGTGGTATTGGCGCCGAATGCGCTGCTGGAAGAGATTGAAATTCTCGAGAAAGCCGGCATTTCGGTCAAGGATCGCTTATTGATTAGCGAAGCCTGTGCGTTGATCCTGCCGATTCATGTCGCGATCGATCAGGCCCGCGAACTGGCGCGCGGAAACAAGGCCATCGGCACGACCGGGCGCGGCATCGGACCGGCTTATGAAGACAAAGTCGCGCGAAGAGGTTTGCGCGCCGGTGACCTATTCGATGTCGGCAGCTTCAGCGACAAACTAAAAGAGTTGCTGGATTATCACAACTTCATGCTGACAAATTATTATAAAGTCGATGCGGTCGATTTTAACCAAGCACTCGACGAAGTTCTGGCTCAAGGCGAACAACTCAAGCCGATGTTGGCCGATGTCGGCGACGTCCTCTCAAAGTATCAAAACGTTGGTAAAAAAATATTGTTCGAAGGCGCACAAGGCGCATTGCTCGACATTGACCATGGAACCTATCCCTATGTGACATCGTCGAATACGACGGCCGGTGGCGCCTCGACCGGAACCGGCGTCGGTCCGTTGAATCTCGATTATGTATTGGGTATTACCAAGGCTTATTCGACACGGGTCGGCAACGGTCCTTTCCCAACCGAATTAATGAACGATGTCGGCGAGCATCTCGGGGTGAAAGGTCATGAGTTCGGCGCGACGACCGGACGCAAACGCCGAACCGGTTGGTTTGATGCGGTATCGATGCGCAAATCTGCGCAATTGAACAGTTTGACAGGCATTTGCCTGACTAAGCTCGACGTGCTCGACGGCCTCGAAAAAATCGGCATTTGTACTGCTTACAAATTGGATGGCGAAGTCACCGAAACCGCTCCGTTAGGCGCCGACCGTTATCAGGCTTGCGAAGCGATCATCGAGGAAATGCCGGGCTGGAGCGAAAGCACCGAAGGTGTGACCGAATACGATAAGCTTCCCGAAAACGCGAAAGCCTATATCAAACGCATTGAAGAATTGGTCGGCGTCAAAGTAGCGATCCTCTCGACCGGTCCCGACCGCGACGAAACCATCATGCTCGAGCATCCGTTCAGCATCGATTGACACAAAGCTCCACACAGAAACGTCCGGTTTATGCCGGGCGTTTCCGATGATTCCATCGGCAAGACTGAGCGCCCCCCTGCTCATTTACTCCCTATATATCCATCGTAGATCAAAATTCGGCACCGGGGTGCCTCCTAAGGCACTGCCGAAATTTGAAGTGCGAAAGGTATATTCAAAAATTAGCTATAACATTAGGATTCGGTCATAAATAACTTCCCTCGACAAAGCTCATAACTCCAGGAAGTTATTTTTCACGAAATCCTTAGCTAATTTTATAGCTAACGTTCGTAAGTTCCCACCCATTCGGCCTTGTCGAGAATATGTCCTTGCATCGCCTGTTCAAGTTCGGCTTTGGTTGGCTCATTGAGGTCAGGTAGCTCGATATCTAAGGCATAGAGTTTATGAAAATAACGATGCCGGCCGATCGGCGGGCACGGGCCCCCATAGCCGGTTTTTTTCCAATCGTTCTTGCCTTGCAAGGTTCCTTCGGGCAACGCATCGACGCTAACGCCTTGCGGAAGTTCCAATGCTGTGGATGGGATGTTGTAGAGCACCCAATGCACCCAGGTCATTTTCGGCGCCTTCGGGTCCGGTGCGTCGGGGTCGTCGATGATCAGCGCCAGTGTTTTGGTGTTTGCCGGTATTCCGGACCAAGTTAATGCCGGAGAAACATCGTCTCCGTCACAGGTAAAA
The DNA here is from genome assembly GCF_044788715.1 of Methylotuvimicrobium sp. KM1. Taxonomy (NCBI): domain Bacteria; kingdom Pseudomonadati; phylum Pseudomonadota; class Gammaproteobacteria; order Methylococcales; family Methylococcaceae; genus Methylotuvimicrobium; species Methylotuvimicrobium sp. KM1. The sequence goes on from NZ_CP173170.1 coordinate 1,205,952, forward strand.
GTTTTGGCAATCGGACCGTGTTCATTGAAATCGGGTGATTGAAGTTTAAAGTTCATGGTTTGGGCTCCTTCGGCGGCGAGATCGGAAATACTAGCGGCAAGTAAGCTCGATAGAAAAAGCAAGCGTAATGATGCGGGAATATATTGTTTATGCATCGCGAATCTCCTTGTTATGTGGAATTCTTAACGCCGAACATAAACCGCCGGCTCGAGTCTGGCAAGCTTTTCGTTAACTCGGAGCCTGTCAAGGTTTTTCGATTGCAAAAAAATTAAAAAATGACTTGACCGTTACCGGCTTATACACACCAAGCGCATTATGCGATTTCCGGACCTAAAATCATAAATCAATGACTTACAGAAACCCGTATTGTTTCGTAAGTTATTGATTTAATGAAAATATACAGGCTGTATAAAAAATGATCAATTTAACAAAACTGTAATAATTACGGGGCATCGAAGTATTCATCATCAAGATACACACAGAGTTATCCACAGGTTTTGTGGGTAACTGGAATTAACTAATCAACAGTGAGGCTTAGCCGATTTTCGTGAAATGATTTTAAGAATCGCGCGTAATTCGTCATTATCCTAAAAAGAGCAGTTGGCATGTGTTGTAGGTCGTTCGTGCTGAGCCAAGTCGAAGCATGAAGGGTCTACAACACTTTCACCGACCTGGTGAAGCCTCAAACTACCGTTCACCCTTCGACAGGGCTCTCCTGAGCGTAGCCGAAGGGGCTCGCCTGAGCGTAGCCGAAGGGCTCAGGGCGAGATAGTTTGAGACGCTCAAATGATCTTTTTAGGTTAAAAGCTTGCCATTCATGGCACTGAGTTCCGCCAGTCCATGGCGGAATGACGGGCTCCCCTTAACTTAATGGTAGTGATGGAGGGCCGAGGGGGATGAGGAAAGGTATTTTTAATGCGTTTGCCTTGAGTTTAAGCACCTTTATCATAGAGTAAGCTAGATACAGTCGGCGAAAATCAGAGGACGATGTCGGGTTCGTCTAAAGCATGAAAAAACCGAACAATAGGTATGCTAAACTTCACCATAACAACTCGCATAAAGCTCAAACCGTGCCATGAAAGAAAAATATATCAACCTATTTACCGACTTCGGTTTCAAAAAAGCGTTTGGAAGAGGCCGGTAAAGAGCACTTGATCAGCTTTTTAAATACCCTGCTGCCGGAAAAGCACCAAATCCATGAGTTGCAATTCAATCAAAATGAGCGCCAGGGTGCGACGGCTTAAGACCGCAAAGCGATTTTCGACCTAAGCTGTATCAGCTCGGCCGGCGAATACTTCATCGTGGAATTGCAAAAGGCTAAGCAGAATTTCTTTAAAGATCGTAGCGTATTTTATTCCACGTTTCCGATTCAACAGCAAGCCGAGCGAGGTGACTGGAATTTTAAGCTGGCTGCGTTTTATGCGATCGGCATCCTGGATTTTGTCTTTGATGAAGACGAAAGCCAAGGCCGTCACGAAGTCGTGCATCGGGTTCAATTGAAAAGCCAGCACCATCAGGTTTTTTACGACAAATTAACCTTTATTTATTTAACGCTACCCAATTTCACCAAAACCGAGGATGAACTGGACGAAATTCCACCAAGGCTGCGCGAAAGGGTCTTTCTGAGTCTATTCGAAAAAGCCCGGCTAGATGAAAAACGCAACTTAGCGATCAGAATGATCCGCCGGGAGATGAGCGATGAATACATAGTCGAACTGACTGGGCTCAGCATGGATGTTATTGCCGAAATACGTGCTAACTTTGCGCATTTCATTTCAGATGAACCCTTATAAAAGTCGTGGTCAAGCGCATTAAAATAACTACCCATTAATAAGTAAAAGGATCGGGTTCTGAGGTATCCCCTCAAAACGCTCGTTCCCATGCTCTGCGCTCATCGTTATACATAAGTCAAAAATTACTGTTTTGCAATCTTAGCTAATGAGGCTTCGATACCATTTTTTGTCGCCCAACGTTCCCGACTTCGAAATCGCGATCTGGGGATCGCTCCCACAGAGCATCCGCCCCCCTGTGGGAGCGACGCCTTCGTCGCGATTTCGAAGCCACTGATGTTCAATATCCGCAGATTTATCAAACAGCACCGTTTCCAGGTATACGACGAACTCTGTTTAGCAAGTTTACCGATACTTGTGTATAACGGCGAGCGCAGAGCATGGGAAATATATACTCGGCGCTGCCGTTTGCTATCTTTATCGGGCCGATTAAGTCAATTTCTTGTATTTGATCCGGTGCGGATTGTCGGCATCGGTGCCTAAACGGCGATGGCGGTCGGCTTCGTAATCGGCGTAATTGCCTTCGAACCAGACCACTTGGCTGTCGCCTTCGAAGGCCAGCATGTGTGTCGCGATCCGGTCTAGGAACCACCTGTCATGCGAAATGACCACGGCGCAGCCGGGGAAGGCCAGGAGCGCTTCTTCAAGTGCGCGCAGGGTTTCCACGTCGAGATCGTTAGTTGGTTCGTCGAGCAGCAAGACGTTGCCGCCGCTTTTCAATAGCTTGGCCAGGTGCACGCGGTTGCGTTCGCCGCCGGACAAATCGCCGATGCGTTTTTGTTGGTCGCCGCCTTTGAAGTTGAAGCGGCCGACATAGGCGCGCGATGGCGTTTCGTATTTACCGACCGTGATGATGTCGAGGCCGTCCGAAATTTCTTCCCAAACCGTTTTGTTCGGGTCTAGGTTGTCGCGCATTTGATCGACATAGGCCAGTTGTACGGTTTGACCGATTGTTACGGTGCCGGAGTCGGGTTGTTCAAATCCGGCCATCATACGGAACAGCGTCGTTTTACCGGCGCCGTTCGGGCCGATGATTCCGACAATCCCGCCCGGCGGGAGTTTGAAGCTCAAGTCGTTAATCAGTAATCTATCGTCGAATCCCTTGTTGATGTTATCGGCGTGAATCACGATATCGCCGAGGCGAGGGCCGGGTGGAATATAAATTTCTTGGGTTTCGTTACGTTTTTGCGCTTCTTGCGAAGATAGTTCTTCAAAGCGCGCCAAGCGAGCCTTGCTTTTCGCATGGCGGCCTTTCGGGTTGGAACGTACCCATTCCAATTCGGCCTTCATCGATTTCATTCGGGAAGATTCCTGGCGTTCTTCCAGTTCCAAACGTTTTTCTTTTTGTTCGAGCCAGCTCGAATAATTGCCTTCCCAAGGGATGCCTTGTCCGCGATCCAGTTCCAAAATCCAACCGGCGACGTTGTCGAGGAAGTAACGGTCATGCGTGACCGCGACGACGGTGCCGGAGTAATCGTGTAGAAAGCGTTCCAGCCATGCGACCGATTCGGCATCCAAGTGGTTGGTCGGTTCGTCGAGCAGCAGCATGTCGGGGTTGGATAGCAACAGTCGGCATAATGCGACGCGGCGTTTTTCACCGCCCGATAGTTTCGTGACATCGGCGTCCCAATCCGGCAGGCGTAGCGCATCGGCAGCGATTTCCAGCTTACGGTCTAGTTCCCAAGCACCGGCCGCTTCGATTTTATCTTGGAGTTCGGCTTGTTCGGCCAGCAGGGCATCGAAGTCGGCATCGGGGTCGGCAAAGGCGTTGCTGACTTCGTCGAATCGGGTCAGTATCGCTTTGATTTCCGCTACGGCTTCTTCGACGTTGCCGCGCACGGTTTTGTTAGGGTCGAGTTGCGGTTCTTGTGGTAAGTAACCGATATGAATGCCTTTTTGCGGGATCGCTTCGCCTTCAATATCTTTGTCGATTCCCGCCATGATGCGTAATAGCGTCGATTTGCCCGAGCCGTTCAAGCCCAGCACCCCGATTTTGGCGCCGGGGAAGAAGGATAGCGAAATATCCTTTAGGATATATTTTTTGGGCGGGACAATTTTGCCTACCCGGTTCATTGAATATATGTATTGAGCCATTTTGTGATGGATTTCCGGTGTGTGAGTGGAATGTAAGTATTCAGCCCCGCTGGCAAATTACTGCAATTCAGGTGTAATTGTTAGCCTCCCCCTTGAAAAAGGGGGATTGAGGGGATTTATTTAAATAATCTCCCCTAGCCCCTCTTTTTCAAAGAGGGTGGACTGAATACTTACGAAGGGACTGAACAATTACAATGGAATTGGTCGTTCCTTATTATTTCACGTTATCGATGAATTTTTAAGTGTCGTTAAATAGACTAATCCACGTTCGCCTTCCTTCATGACTTGTGCATGGTTCCATTCGAATATCGGCCGGCAAAGAAAGGCAAAGCGGTTCATCCACGGTTTGCAGGTTGCGACGTGCCAATCGAATTCGAGCCGAGTCGACTCGGCATTGCCCGAAACTCGGCAATGTCCCGATCCAACCAAGTCGCCTTGAACCTTCACCGCGAGGTAGCGATGCTCAATGGCGCGCGTAACGGTCAATTCAATGACTAATCGGTAGGGCAGACGTGTTTTCCAATAAATGCGCCGTTTATTATTGGGAATCTTCGATGCGCCGGACGAGATGTTTTCGACCGAATCGACATATCTCCACCAATCCGGCCAAGTTTCGGGGCGGATCAGATAGAACCACACCGTTTCGATAGGCGACGGAATGAGCCAAGTGGTGCTTAATGAAAAGTCGGGCATAATGACAAGCTCCGGTGCCGCATTTTGGTCTACGATCGGTATAATCTCTGATGCTGGATGGATTTAGAATAAACTGAAAAAATGAAATTTTCCTATAGTGTAACGGGTTATACGACTTGATAATGATATGTTTTAACCCAGTTTCGGCCAACATGAGCTTACGTTTCCAACTAATTGTCAGAATTTTGTTTTTATTCGTCTGTATTTTGATACTGGGCGGTTCGATCGCGATTTGGCGGGCTCGGGAGGCGGTCACTGAAGAAGTCGGCTCTTCTCTAAACCTGGCATTGCAATTGGTTAAATTCGGATTTTCGAAACCGGCCTCCGCAACCATGAAGGAGTCGGATTGGATTTATTGGCTTAGCGCTTTACGAGAAACACGCCATTTGGATATCCGCGTTCAGCAACCGACCGGTGAAACGATTCAAGTGACCCGTTCGCTGCAAAGTGAAGACCAGCCCGACATGCCTCCGGGTTGGTTTGTAAGTTTGGTTACCGCCGATTATGCCGAAACGCACTATCCAATCGTGATGGCCGACGGCAAGGCATTGATGCTGATTATTCAGCCGAATCCGATGGATGAGACTGTCGAGGTTTGGCATGAAACGGTCGCTTTTTTTATTACCCTGTGCTTATTGATTATATTGATCTTTTTGGCGGTACACCAAACCTTGCATAAAACCCTGCGATTTATCGATACGATCGTCGACGGTGTCAGGCGTATCGAAACCGGACAGTATCGGGAAGTGTTGCCGAGGTTTTCGATTCAGGAATACGATAGTATCGCCGGGGCGATTAATCATATGGCCGGTGTGCTCGATAAGACTCGTGAGGAAAATCGCGCCTTAACCAAGCATTCGTTGAAAATTCAGGAAGAGGAGCGCCGGCGTTTATCGCAGGAATTACATGACGAATTGGGTCAATCGTTGACGGCAATCAAGGTCATGGCGGTCACTGCTGCGCATGAAAAAGCCGATACCCGTCAAATTACAGAGTCGATCAGCCATATCTGCGATCATTTGATGGCTATCGTACGCTCGATGATGCATCAATTGCATCCATTGATTTTGACCGAATTAGGCTTGAAAGCCACGCTCGAAGATATGGTCAACCATTGGTCGGAAAGAAACCCTTGGCTGAATTTGACCATTGAGTGTCCGGACGAGTTGGATTCGCTTGATCAAAATGTTGCGATACAGATATTTCGTGTCATTCAGGAATGTTTGACCAACACAATCCGTCACGCCGAGGCCAAACACGTTAAAATAGTACTGGAAATTTTAGGCGAAAATCGTGATTGTTTGCATTTGGAGGTGGCCGATGACGGGCGCGGTTGCGATATCAATCGGATATCGTCAGGATTCGGGCTCAGAGGCATTCAAGAAAGGATTAAGTCGCTCGATGGCGAGCTGAGCGTCCGCTCGCAACCCGGTCAGGGCATGGCAGTTAGCGCAACGATACCTATTCTATGAAAAGTAAAATCAAAATTATTTTAGTCGACGATCATGCGGTTGTGCGCGCGGGGTTTCGAATGTTGCTCGGGACGCGGGATACGATCGAAATCGTTGCCGAGGCCGATCGAGGGGAGCAGGCGATTCAATTGATGCAGGAACATGCAGTCGATGTCGCCGTGATGGATCTATCGATGCCCGGCCTAGGCGGACTGGAGACGATACGGCGTATTTGTCAACGCGATAGTAAGGCTAAGATTTTGGTGTTTAGCGTGCATGATGAACAGGTCTATGTTAATCGAGCCATTGCGGCCGGAGCCAAAGGCTATATCAGTAAAAACAGTGCGGCGGCCAATCTTGCGATGGCAATAGAGCATATCGCAAATGGCGAAATTTACATCGAAGATGGTCTGCTCAAGGATCAAACCGGAAAGTCGGATGTGATGGATTACCATGCAATTATCGAGGCGTTTTCGGCCCGGGAATTCGATGTATTCCGCTTACTTGCGAAAGGCATGACGGTACACAAAGTTTCCGAAGAGCTTTGTTTGGGCTACAAAACGGTCGCCAATTACGGCACGCAAATTAGAAATAAGCTCAAAGTTTCGACGCTGGCGGAACTGGCGCACATCGCGGTGATTTTGGGCTTGATGAAAAATTGAGCGGTTTGAGTTTCCTCGTTCCCACCGCTCTCCAGCAAGGGGCAGGATGCTCTGTGGGAGCGATCCCCTGATCGCGATTTCGAAGTCGGGGACGTTAGGTAACCATATAATGGTATCGAAGTCACATTGGCTAAGAAGGCAAAACGGTATTTACGATTTACTCATTCCTATCGCTCCAGCGTGGGAATGTATACCGATCTTGCCTCGGCAGCCAAGGTATGGGCTTTCGCTCTTTTCCAAGCAAGAGCTTGGGAAACAGCAGGGGAGCAATGGATCAACCCCAATCCCCAAAGCTGAGCTATCCCCGAGCTATTTAATTTAACGACTGCCGAGCAGTCATTTTTTCAACCCGATTTTTAAATTTATGTTCGAACTCTATCTCGATAGCGCCGATACCGTGCAAATTGCTCGCTTTCATGACTGCTTGCCGGTCAAGGGCGTGACGACTAATCCATCGATCCTTGCCAAGTCCGGGGTCGGTTTAAATCAATTATTATTGAATTTGGCCGAATTGATAGGTCCCGAAGCTCGTTATCATGTTCAGGTCGTCAGTTCGACCGTCGACGGTATGGTCGAGGAAGCGAAACGCTTACAGGATTTACCTTACGATATTGTCGTGAAAGTGCCGGCCAACGAAACCGGTTTAGCCGCAATCAAAAAAATCAAAGCCGATGAGATAGCGGTTCTGGCCACGGCTATCTATAGCGTCCAGCAAGGCTTTTTAGCGGCTTTGTGCGGAGCGGATTATCTGGCGCCCTATGTCAATAGAATCGATGCGATGGGCGAGAATGGGCCGCAAGTGGTTGCCGATTTACAAAATTTGCTCGATCGCCAAAAATTGTCGTGTAAATTGTTGCCGGCTAGTTTCAAGAACACTCGGCAAGTACTCGATGTGTTAAGTGCGGGGGTGAGCGCTATTACTCTGCCGATCGAGATTGCCGAACAAATGCTGGGGCATCCGGCGGTGAGTCCCGCAGTCGCGCAATTCGATGTGGATTGGAGGAATGCATTCGGCAATCAACTGTCGTTTGAAAGTTGACGCATGAATCCGGCGTTATGCGCGCACGTTGACGTTGTTCTATTTTATTTTCTTGGCAGGACGGGGTTTGTAACCCATACGCATCAAGCAAAAAACTTCCGCTCTTTCCCAAGCTTCTGACGCCGTAGATGGGTTTCGCTCCGCTCTACTCATCCTACCTTAGCAGCCTATCAAACTTTCAGCGCCGTAGGATGGGTTAAATAAACCGTTCCGCAGAGGCGTTGCGATCGGTAACATCTTTGGTTCTGCAATTCAATCAAATCGGAGAGACGACAATGACGATGAATTGGCAAGCAATCGCCGAGCAAATCGAACAGGCGACCGGGCGGCCTTTTTCGGTAACGGAAGCCCGTCCGGTCGGCGGCGGCGATATCAATGAAGCTTACCGTTTGAGGAGTGAAGAACGAACTTATTTCGTAAAATTGAATCGTCCGGCTTCGGTCGATATGTTTGAGGCCGAAGCCGAAGGCTTAAGAGAAATAGCTGGCACGCGGACGATAAGGGTGCCCGAACCGGTCGTGTGCGGGCAAACCGAGCAGCGGTCGTTTTTGGTTTTAGAACATATCGAGTTCGCTTCTTCGAATTCTCGTTCCGAGCGCCAATTAGGGCGGCAATTAGCGTTACTGCATAGTGCGGAGCGGCCTTATTTCGGATGGCATCGAGACAATACGATCGGGAGTACGCCACAACCGAACGGCCGTTACGACGATTGGCCGGGGTTCTGGCGCGAGCAGCGTTTGGGCTTTCAGTTACGATTGGCGGCGAAAAACGGTTATCGAGGCCGGTTGCAAAGCCAAGGCGAGCGACTTTTGGCGGATATGGATGCCTTGTTTGACAATTACCGAACTAAGCCGTCTTTGTTGCATGGCGACTTATGGGGCGGAAATGCCGCTGTCGAGGCCGGCGGGGCGCCGGTAATTTTCGATCCGGCCTGTTATTACGGGGACAGCGAGGCAGACTTGGCGATGACCGAGCTTTTCGGCGGGTTTAGCCGGGATTTTTATGCGGCTTATCATGAGGTTTTGCCGGAAGATCCGGGTTATAGGGTTCGAAAGACTTTTTATAATCTTTATCATATTTTGAATCATCTTAATTTATTCGGTTCGGGTTACTTGAGCCGCGCCGAAGCGATGATCGGGCAAACATTGGCCGAAATTTAAGGTCGTTTAGGCTAAAAACTCCATGAAAATAGCGTAGGTCGGGTTAGCGCTAGCGTGACCCGACCTAACCGGCTGAGAGTTTGGACGTTGCCCGTATGCAGCGTCAGCGGAATACGGGACATTCGTGGCCTCGCCCATCCCGGATTGCGTTACGCTCCATCCGGGCTGCTGTGCTAAAAATTCCATGAAAGGTGCCTGAAAGGAATCGGCATTACAATGTCCCACAACTTAAACGGAATATGCCGTATTAGGTTTCAGCTTAATTTTCAAACTCTGTTCATCTTTATTTTTTAAGGAGTCAACAAGCATGGCAAAAATCAGTAATTTACGCGTAGGCGAATCATTGGTAGGCGACGGCAACGAAGTCGCACACATCGATCTGATTATCGGCCCACGCGGTTCGGCTGCCGAAACCGCTTTCGCAAACTGCCTGACAAACAACAAAGACGGTTTCTCCAGCTTGCTTGCTGTTGTTGCCCCTAACTTGATGGTAAAACCTGCGACCGTAATGTTCAATAAGGTCACGATCAAAGGTTCCAAGCAAGCCGTCCAAATGTTCGGACCCGCTCAGCGCGGCGTGGCGATGGCGGTTGCTGATTCGGTCGAAAGCGGCATTATTCCTGCCGACGAAGCCGACAATCTGTTTATTTCGGTAGGTGTTTTTATCCACTGGATGGCTGAAGACGACGCCAAAATTCAACAATACAACTACGAAGCGACTAAAGAAGCAATCGAGCGTGCCGTTGCCGGTTCTCCAACCGCTCAGGAAGTGGTTTCGGGCAAAGCGACTGCGACGCATCCATTTGCGGCAAATTAAGGAAAAAGTTGACCGTTTCCGGCCGGGATGGCGGGACAAATCGACAGGATAGCCGGTTTGCATTGACTCGAAGGATAATGTGAAGGATCCACATAGTAAGATTCGATGCCATGGATGGCTCCCCCTCTCTTAATCCACTACCATTAAGTTAAGCCGTCACAGAATAAGTCATGCCGGCATTTGAGCTCGATGTGCTTCAAAAGCCTGCCATCCATGGCGGAATGACGGGTTTCCTTAACTTAATGGCAGTATCCTCCTCGCAATCCAAACGATAAAAGACGAGAACTGCCCGATATTCGGTTAAGTTTTAGTGTTTCGGTAATGTAATCCCGCCTTCCTCGACGATTAGCGCTTTTTTCAACATGTCGCTGGCCGACGGGTATTTTTCGTAAATGTCTCCGATCGTTTTGTAGTAAGCAATCGTATCGAATGGCTGCTTGGCTTGCTGTTCGGTGATGTCTGCCAGTATGGCGCCGAATTCCGGCGTTGTGGTAACGACGCGCAAGCCTTTGACGATGCTTGTGGCCGAATCAACTAATACCAGATTGAAAGGCAGATAGCCCGGGCCGGTTGCGACAGTTTCATCGCCGGCTAAGTGAATTGTGAAGGCTAGGTCCGACCATTCCAGAAAATTATCGATCTTAAACAAAAAAAACAGCGCATCGTTCTCGGTAAACAGGCCGAACGAACACGAGCCATTCAAAAAGGCATCGATTTGTTGTCGATTCAGCGAAAAATTAAAGGTCAGCACCGGGGTGCCGTTGACCAGAATTACGCTCATGCCTTCGTCAGGTAAATTGTGATCGAATCGTTCGCCGACCGTTAATTTCATAATATCCGACATATCAGGATTTCCGAGCATGCGTGTAGAGGTTATTGAATAGGCGGATTGCAACCAGAATCAGCGCTTGCGTGATTTGTGTGGCAGGTACCCGGCTTGGGTTTTCCGAGGCATAATCATCGACTGCTGCGTTCATAAATGCAATGAGCCCGGATTGCGGAGTTTCATCGTGTGTTCTTGAAATCATTCTTTGTTGCAACGAGTTCCGGATTTTTTCGTCCATGTCTTGATTTTTCTTCACGGCTTGCAATTCGGTATCGAGTAGCATCGCTTGTTTTTGAAGCCAATCGATATCGAGTTCGTTTTGCGCGGGCAGTGGGCCGAAGGCTTTTTGAAATACGCAGAGCAAGTCGAAGCACAAATCCATGAATAAATGCGCCATGTCTTGATTCTGCTCGGCAATGATGCCGGGAAAAATACCGAACAGCATCTGCGCGAGCATAGTCTGGTCGGTTTGGAAGTCGGCCATGATTCCTCTGCCGGTTGTCTCGTCGATGCTTTTGGCGTATTCGAGGGCTTGATAAAGCTCTCGGTCTGTCAGTGCTTGCATGATTTTTTCCGATAATGAAGTTTGTTGCGGAATGATATCATTTTGATGCGAGGCAATAAAAATGCGCAGAGTTCTTGGCATTTATTCGGCGCTAAATCTTACTGTGAAAGTTCGTAGATTTAGACCAATTATCTAATTTTTCGATATACAAATCTCCGTCCTGGCAATTCCGGTTCCGAAGAGGGTGCGGTTGCTCGATCGACAGGCGTCGGCGGCAGGGCAGATTTTTGCTCCTGCAAAATCTGCATTCACGCCGTCCTTGGCTTTCGAGCCGCCGTCGAGCCTACATGGACGTATTCACCCAGCACCTAAATTCCATAGATCATTGGCTATGGTAAACTATCTTAGGTAATTTAGGTGCTGGGTTCACGGCGTCCTGTCGGGCGAGTGACCGCACCCTCCCCACCAGAGAACTTTCATTTGCCAGGGCGATGGCTAGGCCTTCATGAACGTTACTTAGGATTTCTGACAAATAAACCTAAAAAGAGCAGTTGACGCGTTTTTTCCTTTGTAGGGCGGATTATTTTTCGTTCGCTTACTGCGTACCCAAACTCAGCGTCGCAGTGATGCCTGGCTCTTTCCTAACCGGATTCAGTTCTGTCGCGAGTAGGAATATCCGGTTTCCGGGGATACCGCCTTCGGCAATCAGGTAGTTTTGTATTGCTCCGGCACGGCGTACTGCTAAGTCGTTTAGTCGTTGTTGATCGGGTTCCAAGGTCGCCTCGAGCGTTTTCCGAGCGATCTCATAAAAGTCGCCTTGTTCGGGATTTTTCAATCTCGGTCTGCCGAAGAGCGTGTAGTCGGCCAGCATCGGAAATTTTTCGATGAAAAGTTGTGCCAGCAAACGCTGTTCCTCGTCTTCGGATAGCGTGACATATTCCGCGCGGATTCTTCTACCTTCCGCTCTGAGTTCTTTCGCTCTCATTGATTTCAGTTGATCGTTAAGCGCTTCCGAGCGCAGCGCTGGCCAGTCCAGAGCCTCGAAAGCGGCGCCTTTGATTTCCAATCTGAGGGCTAGTCTGTCTTTCAATGCCTTGGCCAATGCGTCGAGCTTGGCTTTTTCGGTCTCTGTGATTTTGGTGCTGCCCGGTTCGAAAGTGATAGCGCTTAAATCCTGTTCCGCGTCGAACATCGATGCGATGGCTCTGAACGGTGATGTGGCGATGTTTCTTATGAGGTTGCCGAGCGCTCTCATCACTAACGAGCCGACGCTGAATTCCGGATCATCGAGACTTCCGGTAATAGGTAAGTCGATATTGATTTGCCCTTTGGAGTCTTTCAACAATGCGATCGCTAAATTCAACGGTAGCGATACCGCATCGGGGTTTTCGACTCTCTCGCCGAGCGTGAATTGATCGATGAACAGATTGTTCTGTGCGTTGAGTTTGCCTTGGTCGATCGTGTATTTGAGATCCAGCGACATTTGACCTCTTTCGATTTTATAACCGGCAAATTGAGCCATGTAGGGCGTGACTAGCGGCAACGGCATGTCCTTGAAGTTGAGTTCGATCGCTGAATCGCCGCTGTCCATTTGATAATTGCCGGCAATTCCGACACTGGCCAAATCATAAACCTTGCCTTGCAGCGACAGCTCGGCGGTAGCGTCGGGCTGGGACGAAATGCCGGACAAGACGCCATTAAGATTATTCATTTGTGTGACGAAAGGCAGTATCAGCGAGTAGTCGGCGAAGTCGGACAAGCCTCTTTTGACTTCGATTCGGCCGATATGGTAATGGATTGGGCTGTCGGATTCGGATTCGGTTTCGGGCTGTCCGGTTTCCGGCGTTTCGGTCGCTAAGACGATATCGTTGAAGTTCGTCGTTCCGTCTTTTTTGATCAATACGCGAATGTAAGGCCGATCGAAGCGGATGTCTTCAAAAATGAACCGGTTAGCCGCTAGGTCAATCGAAATACTGCCGAGATCAAGCTTGAGCCATTTGACGAAGTCCCGGCGTTGAACTTGATCGCGAGTTAACAGCCTGTCTATATGAGCATCGCCTTGAAATTTCAAGTCCAGCTCGTCCTGTTCATCGATTGCCAATAAAGCCTGACCTTGAGCGGAAAAATCGCCTTCTATGAGGTCCAAACGAACATGACTTTCCAAGTAGGGTTGGAAGGTTTTTAGCGCGATCGCATCGACTTTGAGTTCGAGGTCGGCCCATAGCGGGGTAGGGGCTAATCGACCTTCGATGTTGATCGAGCCGGTTTCATTGACTTTCGTGTGTAAACGAACCGGTGATTTTTGATCGGTTTGATCCGTTAGGTGCTCGATGCCGACGGTAAGTTCGGACAAAGTGATAGGAGCCGGTGTTTTTTGAGTTTTGTCGGTAAACGCGATTTGATAGCCATCGATAGTAAAAGAGTCTAGTGCGAAGCGCCAGGGTTTATTATCGGGTGCCGGTATCGGATCGGTTTTTTCGGTGCTTTCGTCACCGAATAGAGCTAAATAGTTGAATTGACCGTCCGGATTAAGCCAGGTTTTCAGCTTCGCGCCTTTCGATGTCAGCGACGCGATATGGATGCGCTGTTTGGTGGTATCGGCCTTAATGCCGCTAGCTGCTATTGCCGGAATGTTGATGAGTTCGATATCTTGCCCGTCAGCCCCGAATTGGAGTTCGCTAAGATCTATTTTACCTTTTTCGATTTGAACGGCCATGTCAGGAGCTATCGTTACATCGGCTGCAATCGTTAAACGGCTCAATTCGGCTTCGAGCATTTCGGTATGCGGCTTGAAGGCCATTTTTAGTTTGTTGAGATCGAATCGGCTTTGATCTATATTCAGTTTGAGACCTTGTTCATTGCTTTCGGCTGTATAGACGGCATCGAAAGCCATTTTATGCGCTGATAGTTCCGGGATGTCGGCGGAAGGCTTGGAAGGTTTCAGGTTGAATGTGTCGAGTGTCAGTTTAGCGGTATCGGTGTTGACTTTTAATTCACCATTGGCTGTTGTCAGTGTGAAGTTAGTGCCTAATCCGACGGATTTAACGCTAATATCGGCTCTTTGTCCCGGTTCCGTGGGGATATTTAGGCTGAGATTATCGACGCTGAGTTGGTTCGGTGTCGTAGTCTTGAGCGTTATCTCGTCATTGGACATCGTCAGCTCGTAATTAGCATCGAACTTGAGTGATTTAGCCTCGATATCGGAGTTTTGGCCGGGTTCTGCGGCGATTTTGAGTTTGAGATTATCGGCGCCGAACCGGATGGGTTTGATTGCTGCGGTTATACCGTCCTCTTCGGTATTCAACGTATAGTCGAACGAAAGATTCAGTTCGCCGTCGTCGATTTTGATATCGTCGATTTCCTGTAAAAAAAGCTGTCCGATTCGAGTTAATCCGACTTTTTCCAATTTAATCGAGCCTTGCGATTGTAGGGGCTTGAGTGTGATCGAGCCTTGCCAATCGAGCGTAGTACTCGAGTCCGAAATAAAAGAAAATTGCAGCGGGGCAGGTTCGGAATCGACCGAATTGAGTTCGCTCAGCGATAGGTTAATTGAGCCGAAAGTTTCTTTTTGCGGTTCGGCCAGTTGAAGATCGTCCCAAAGGACAGATCCTTCCAAAACGGCTAGGCCGCGGAGTCGGAACGCAAATATTCCGGTATCTTCTTCAATAGGTTGTTCTTCCGGGTCCGCTTCGGTCAAATCAGCGAAATTGAATATGTCTTCAGAGTCTTTGGCGATTCTGACGAAGGGTTCGGTCAAGGAAACTTTCTCGATGATAGGCTTAAAATGCGTAATTGAATCGAAGCCAGCGATATCGATATAAAGGTCTTTGAATGACGCGAATGTTTGTCCGTCGGTTTCTTTCAATTCGAAGCCGTTGACAGCCATTTCCAGCGTGAATGGATTGATCGATAGTTTTTCGACAGCGGCCTCGCGTCCGATTTCCTGGTGGATGATTTTAGGGATTTGGTTTTTCAGAACGGCCGGCACGATCCAAAAGCCGGCGAGGGCATACAATGCAAATAAGATCGAAAGGCCTGCAATGGTTTTGGTCCGGTTTCGTAATCCATTTTGTATCCGTTCTAATAAAACAGCGGTATTCATTCGGCCTCCGCGTCGCCATGAAAAATATAGTGGTGGTCGTTATTTTATACCTCAAAAGAGGATTGGGGGGAGGAATATAGTGAAAGAGGAAAGAGGAAATTAGGACTTGACAAATGGAAGGGGAATCGCATCAGCTCACTGCTCACCGCCATAATGCGGATGGACGAAACCGTCCATCCTTTCCGGTAGGGAAGATTAGGTTAGATTGTGGTAACCGGTTTCTTCGTGGGTTGCGATATCCAGGCCTTGTTGTTCCTGGTCTTTGGTGACTCTTAAACCGATCAGTAGATCCAGGACTTTCAAGATCAAATAACTAAAAAAACCGCTCCAGAGAATCGTGACGCCGACCGCCAGCGCTTGCACGCCGACTTGATCCATGATCGAAACGCCTTCGTCCAAACCCAATCCGCCTAAACTGGTGGCAGCGAAAACGCCGGTCAAAAGGGATCCGACGATGCCGCCGACGCCATGAACAGGAAATACGTCGAGCGAGTCGTCGATTTTCAGCTTTCGCTTCATGAATTGAGTGGCGACAAAGCAGAGAGCGCCTGCAGTAACGCCTATCACCAATGCGCCTGCGGGACCGACGAAGCCGGAAGCCGGCGTTATGGTGCCGAGGCCTGCGACCATACCGGTCACGATGCCCAATGCGCTGGGTTTGCCGAATTTGATCCATTCGATGAACATCCATGTTAAAGAGCCGGCTGCCGCACCGGTGTGCGTTACCAGGATCGCCATGCCGGCTGAACCGTCGGCGGTCAACGCACTGCCGCCATTGAAGCCGAACCAGCCTACCCACAGCATGCCGGCGCCGGTTAGCACCATCGTCATGTTATGAGGCGGCATCGCAGTAGTCGGGAAACCTCTTCGATTACCGAGAACCAAGGCCGATACTAGGGCCGCAACGCCGGCATTGACATGAATCACAATGCCGCCGGCGAAATCCATGACGCCCAAGTCGGCGAGCCAGCCGCCGCCCCAGATCCAATGACATATCGGCACATAAACCAGCAGCAACCACAAGGAGCTGAACCAGAGAATGGCTGAAAATTTCATGCGCTCTGCGAAACCACCGACGATCAATGCCGGCGTAATGATTGCAAAAGTCATTTGAAACATAAAGAAGACGGTCTCCGGTATGTCGCCGATTAGAGAATCCGTGACCAGGCTGGGCACGAAAAACTTATGGGTGCCGCCCAGGACTTGTTGCAAATCTCCGCCGTCGTCGAAAATCAGGCTATATACGCCTGCAAGCCATAGCAGCGAAACGATGCAGGTGATTGCGAAACATTGCGTTAGCACCGATAGCACGTTTTTGCTTCTGACGAGTCCGCCATAGAACAGGGAAAGCCCGGGCAGAGTCATGAAGAGCACTAATGCGGTGGAGGTTAATACCCATGCGGTATTGCTTTGATTGAGTTCGCCTGCCGCGGCAAGTTGCGGTAGGCCGAACAGTAAAATGGAACTGTTCAGTTTGTTAAGGGTCATGCTGTCCTCGTTAATTATTATAAGTTTTTAGTGGACGCGCGCGGAATTGTCGGTACCGGGAATAAATCATATCCAGGTACCGAATAGTTTGAGGCTTGCTCGTGAGCTTAACCCAGTCTTAACTAATGTGGTGCCTATGGTCTAAAATATTGAGCTATATAAGTTAAAAAATCATGCCGATTTTTACCCAGCTTTTACAAAGAAGGCTGGGTTGATATTGTCGTGCATAATGTTTATTTTATTTAACTTTCAATGTTTTATAATAGGCATCTCTTAAAGCAGGGTTAAATGGCGTCGCTGCCGGTTTCACCGGTTCGGATGCGAATCACTTGCTCCAGACTTGTCACAAAAATCTTGCCGTCACCTATCTTCCCGGTATTAGCGGCTTTGACAATGGTTTCAATGGCCTGATCCAGAATTTCATCGGAAACGGCAATTTCCAATTTCACTTTGGGCAAAAAGTCCACGACATATTCCGCGCCGCGATAAAGTTCGGTATGCCCTTTTTGGCGCCCGAATCCTTTGACTTCGGTGGCAGTAACTCCCGCAACGCCGATTTCCGATAAGGCTTCTCTGACGTCATCCATTTTGAATGGTTTGATAATCGCTGTAATTAATTTCATATTGATCTTCCAGAGTGGTTAAGTTGCTATCGTATCCCTTTCGGGGTTCGGTTTAAGCCGCAATCATAGTTAAATATCCTAATAGTTACAATTTCATAAGGCTTAATCCGATGCGGGGCGTTACTTTTTCCGAAAAAAACGGGCGCATTGCGCGCCCGTTATTACTAGGCTAACGTGTTAGCGTTTGCTGCCTTCAGTCGTAAACTCGGGGTAAGCTTCCATGCCGCACTCGGAGAAATCGACGCCTTTGTATTCTTCTTCTTCGCTGACGCGGATGCCCATCGCTAGCTTGATTAAGTACCAAGTCAGTAGGCTGCTGAAGAAAACGAATCCGAATATTGTTACGATGCCGATCAATTGGGCTGAAAAGCTGGCTTCTTCATTGGAGAAACAGACTGCGATCAACCCCCACATGCCGACGACGCCATGGACCGAAATCGCGCCAACCGGGTCGTCGATTTTGAGTTTATCCCAAGCCAGGATCGAGAAAACGACGATGACTCCTCCGACTGCACCGATGACAGTGGCCAATAATGGCGATGGCGTCAACGGCTCAGCGGTGATTGCAACCAATCCTGCCAAAGCGCCGTTCAGCGTCATCGAAAGATCGGCCTTGCCGAACATGAAGTGTGCGGTTAATAAGGCGGCAACAAGTCCTCCGGCAGCCGCCGTGTTGGTATTGACGAATACCATGGCAACCGAGTTGGCTTCGCCGATGTCCGAAATTTTTAATTCAGAACCACCATTAAATCCGAACCAACCCATCCAAAGAATGAAGGTTCCAAGAGTTGCCAGCGGCATGTTACAGCCTGGAATTGGGTTGATCGAGCCGTCCGCTCCATATTTTCCTTTACGTGCACCGAGTAATAATACTCCCGCCAATGCCGCGCTCGCGCCACACATGTGAACCACGCCGGAACCGGCAAAATCGAGAAAGCCCAGGCCATCGAGAAAGCCAGCACCCCATTTCCAATAACCTTGCAGCGGGTAGATGAAGCCGGTCATTACGATTGCGAATGCCAAGAATGACCACAGTTTCATGCGTTCGGCAACGGCGCCGGAGACGATTGACATTGCCGTGGCTACAAACACGACTTGAAAGAAAAAGTCGGCCATTTTCGAGTAATAGGTTTCTCCTCCGCTGCTCATTACGGCCTCGGTCGTATGGTCATCACCGAGCAGGAAGCTGATGCCGGGCCATACGCTGTTGACCGCTTCATCAGGGTACATGATGTTGTAACCGACCAGCATGTACATGATGCAGGCGATAGCAAACAAGGCGATGTTTTTGGTTAAAATTTCGGTGGTGTTTTTGGCTCTGACCAAACCGGCCTCGAGCATCGCAAACCCGGCCGCCATCCACATGACCAGTGCGCCGCTCATCAAAAAATAAAATGTATCGAGCGCGTAACTTAATTCAACTAATTTATCCACTTTCGATCTCCTCGTTAACGATGTTATAGAGCTTCTTCGCCGGTTTCACCGGTTCGGATGCGGACGACTTGCTCGAGATTGCTGACAAAAATTTTGCCGTCGCCAATCTTGCCGGTATTGGCTGCTTTGGAAATGGCTTCTACAGCCGCTTCGAGCTGGTCGTCGCCGATGGCTACCTCGACCTTGGCCTTTGGTAGAAAGTCCACGACATATTCCGCGCCGCGATACAATTCCGTATGGCCTTTTTGGCGGCCAAAACCTTTAACTTCCGTTACGGTGACTCCTGAAACCCCTATTTCGGATAACGCTTCGCGTACATCGTCCAGCTTAAAGGGCTTAACAATTGCTGTTATTAATTTCATATCTCTATGCCTCTTGTTAAGTTACGAACTCGAATTTGTTTAAAGCACGGAGCGTGCCATAAAAGCCAAGGATGTTATTAACCCAAGATTTGGGCATTTGCCTTAACAGGAGTTATTGTTTTGTGTCAATGTGGTGCAACTTGCTTTAAACTGTGCACCATAATGATGCTGAGAAGGGAGGGCGATCGATGAGTGACGTTGTTTTTATAATTGAGATCAATCAGTTGCTTATATGGCATGTGACGTGCTTAAAAATAGTGTGTAGCGATTTCGAAAGCCGGTTTCATTTATTTCCAGCAATCGTTTTGAGGTCCAGCAAACCTCCTGCCGTTATTTGAAGAAGTTATTTCATGCTCGTTAACATGGAGCAAAAGGTTCCTTTTTGATTTGCTCGTCGATCAATGACCGGTTATTGGGGAGAGGCTATAAAACTTTTCCGGGCGGCTATATTGCAACTCAAAATAATGATATCGTTATCGCGAAATATTCTTAGCAATTTATATATAACAATCAACCTAGGAGACAACTTACATGTCTGTAGAAAATGTACTTAAAATGATTCAGGAGCACGATGTTAAATTTGTCGACTTTCGCTTTTGTGATACGCGCGGCAAAGAACAGCATGTGACTTTTCCTGCTCATGATGTGGATGAAGACCTCTTTGAAGAAGGCAAGATGTTCGATGGTTCCTCGGTTGCGGGCTGGAAAGGCATTAACGAGTCGGACATGATTCTGATGCCCGATCCAAGCACGGCAGTGATGGATCCGTTTTATGACGATAACACGCTGATTCTACGTTGCGATATCATCGAGCCGAACGACATGCAGGGCTACGAACGCGATCCGCGTTCTATCGCGAAACGCGCAGAAGCTTATCTGGCGAGTACCGGTATAGGTGATGCGGCTTTCTTCGGTCCTGAAAACGAATTTTTCGTGTTTGACGATGTGCGTTGGTCGTCCGATATTTCAGGCGCTTCATACAAGATTGATTCTTCCGAGGCCGGTTGGAATTCCGAAAAAGCTTATGAAGATGGAAACATGGGTCATCGTCCAAGCGTGAAAGGCGGTTATTTCCCTGTTCCTCCGGTCGATTCTTTGCAGGATATGCGTTCTGCGATGTGTTTGATTCTCGAAGAAATGGGCATGGTTACCGAAGTGCATCATCACGAGGTCGCAACAGCCGGTCAATGCGAGATCGGTGTTAAATTCGGTACTTTGGTTAAAAAAGCCGACGAAGTGCTGGATTTAAAATATGTCGTAACCAATATTGCGCATGCTTACGGTAAAACCGCGACATTCATGCCGAAACCTCTGGTAGGCGATAACGGTAGCGGTATGCATGTTCATCAATCCTTGGCCAAAAATGGTGTCAATCTATTTACCGGCGACTTATACGGTGGCTTGTCGGAAACCGCGTTGTACTACATCGGCGGCATTATCAAGCACGCCAAAGCATTGAACGCATTTACCAATGCCTCGACGAACAGCTACAAACGCTTAGTTCCAGGTTTCGAAGCTCCGGTAATGTTGGCGTACTCTGCGCGTAACCGCTCCGCTTCGATACGTATCCCTTTTGTCAGCAATCCGAAAGGCCGCCGTATCGAGGTGCGCTTCCCTGATTCGACTGCAAATCCTTATTTAGCGTTCTCTGCAATGCTAATGGCGGGTTTGGACGGTATTCAAAACAAAATTCATCCAGGCGATGCGATGGATAAAGATTTGTACGATTTACCGCCGGAAGAAGAAAAAGCGATTCCGCAAGTTTGCCATGCCTTCGATCAAGCTTTACAAGCATTGGATAGCGACCGCGAATTCTTGAAACAAGGCGGCGTGTTTACTGATGACGCCATCGACGGTTATATTGCGTTGAAAATGGAAGAGGTGACCCGTCTGCGGATGAGCACGCACCCGGTTGAATTCGATATGTATTACAGTCTGTAATACAGAATCGAAAATATAACTATAAAACGCCCCATTATGGGGCGTTTTTTGTTTGGGCGCACCAAAAATGCCGGTCAATGGTTTTCGCTAATCTCGTTTTGCACCGGAAATGATGGGGTAAGGTGAAAGATGAAAGATGAAAGATGAAAGATGAAAGGGGCGTGGGTAGGGAATCAACTGCCATTAAGTTAAGGGTAACCCGTCATTCCACCATGAGCTGGCGACCGTTCTGGTTTCTGTGGTCCTCCGTGGGGACTCATACCGTAGCTGCCGAGGCAAGATCGGTATGCATTCCCACGCTGGAGTGTCACTGCCATTAAGTTAAGGGAAACCCGTCATTCCGCCATGGACTGGCGGAATCCAGTGCCATGGATGGCAAGCTTTTGAGGCACATTAGAGCCTGAATGCAAGCATTACTTATCTCTGTGACGGCTTAACTTAATGGCAGTGACGCTGGAGCGTGGGAACGAGGAAAGGGTGAAAGATGAAAGGGGCGTGGGTAGGGAATCAACTGCCATTAAAAGTTAAGGGTAACTCGTCATTGCGCCATGGACTGGCGGAATCTAACGCCACTGATGGCGGCTATTCTGGTTCCCTCGATCCTCCGTGGGGACTTATACCGTAACTGCCGAGGCAAGATCGGTATGCATTCCCACTCGGGAGCGTGGGAATGAGGAATAAATCGTCATCCCCCGCGTGAGTGCCCATCACAAGATATGGTCTTAGATTCGTCGATTATCTATCTAAGTTCTTTGGTCTAATATTTGCTTAAATATCAGTAAAGTATTCGTTTTCCCTGTATATAGTTTTCTTCCTTGATTAACCGATAAGCTCATGACTTTAAAAAACCGTGTATAAAAAGATTCTCGAACACTTAAATGAAGCGGTTTTGCTATTCGATCGGCAGCTTAAACTGACTTACATCAATACCGCCGGTGAGATTCTCTTCGCCGATAGTGCTCGACATTTGTTGGGTAATAGTGCCATAGAGTTATTCAAGACGATCGATTCGGAGCAAAGGTTGGATCTGGAGCAATGCCTGCGTATGGATGAGCCCTTAGTCGATCGTGAATTGACTCTGGATATCATGAATCAGAGCATTACGGTCAATTTTAGTGCGACGCCTGTGATCAATGATGATCAGGTTACGGAGGTTATTGTCGAATTGCAGCAATTGGATAGGCATTTACGCATTTCTAAGGAAGAACAACTGATTGCTCAGCAAACAACCGTTCGGATGTTGGTTAGAGGTTTGGCTCATGAAATCAAAAACCCTCTTGGAGGGTTAAGAGGTGCGGCGCAGTTGCTGGATCTTGAATTGGATGATCCTGAGCTTAAGGAATACACTCAAATCATTATTGCCGAGTCGGACCGGTTGCAAGGTTTAATGGATAAAATGCTCGGGCCTAATAAGCTACCGAATAAAGCGCTATTAAATATTCATGAAGTTGTCGAGCGGGTTAGGCAATTGGTGCTTATTGAAGCGAACGGAAAACTGAGCGTTATTCAGGATTACGATCCTAGTATTCCGGATGTTTTTGCTGATAAAAATCAATTAATTCAAGCGGTATTGAATATTGTCCGAAATGCCGTACAGGCGATGGAAGGCAGCGGAATACTGACTTTAAAAACCAGAGTCTGCCGACAAATGACGATCGGTCGCAAGAGAAACAAACTGGCTGCGAGAATCGATATTATCGATACCGGTCCCGGAATCGATAAAGAGATGATGAGCAAGGTCTTTTATCCGATGATTACCGGTCGGGCCAGTGGTACAGGGCTGGGATTGTCCATCGCACAGTCTTTGATCAATCAACATGACGGCATGATCGAATGCGATAGTCAGCCCGGTCGTACCGTATTTTCTATTTATTTACCCCTGGAGAATCACCATGAGTAATTCGGGCATGGTTTGGGTCGTCGACGACGATAAATCCATCCGCTGGGTATTAGAAAAAGCCCTGCAAAAAGCCGCGATCGAAACCCGTTCGTTCACAAACGGTAATGTGTTGCTCGAGTCTTTAAAATCCGAGGAACCGGACGCGTTGATCACCGATATTCGCATGCCCGGCATCGATGGCCTGCAGTTGTTGAAGAGCGTGCAAAGTAGTCATCCGGATTTGCCGGTCATTGTGATGACCGCACATTCCGATTTGGAGAGTGCGGTATCGGCATTTCATGGCGGGGCCTTCGAATATTTGCCCAAGCCGTTTGATATAAAAGAAGTCGTTGAGGTCGTTCGCCGCGCATGCGAGCATTCCAAGCAGCGACAGGAATCAATACAGAACAACCATGTTGTTGAATCGACCCCGGAAATTATCGGTGCCGCACCGGCGATGCAAGAAGTATTTAGAGCGATAGGTCGATTGGCCCGGTCCCACATTACGGTGATGATCAATGGCGAGTCCGGAACCGGTAAGGAATTGGTGGCCAAGGCTTTACATCGTCATAGTCCAAGAGCGAGTAATCCGTTTATTGCGTTGAATATGGCCGCGATCCCTAAGGATTTGATGGAATCCGAATTATTCGGACATGAAAAAGGTGCGTTTACCGGTGCTCAAGCGCGAAGGTCGGGGCGATTCGAACAAGCCAATCACGGAACGCTGTTTCTGGACGAAATCGGCGATATGCCCGCCGAACTGCAAACGCGCTTGCTGAGAGTGCTGGCGGACGGAGAATTTTATCCGGTCGGTGCGCATTCATCGGTTAAGGTCGATGTTCGGATCATTGCCGCGACACACCAAAATCTTGAAGCCTTGGTCGCTCAAGGCCGGTTTCGCGAGGATTTATTTCACCGCTTGAATGTTATTCGTATTCATATCCCGCCGCTTCGCGATCGCCGAGAAGATATTCCGTTGCTAATGCAGTATTTTTTAAGTAAAGCCGCGGCCGAATTGAATACCGAATTAAAGGTGCTTAAGCCTGATGCCGAACAATTCTTGAAGGCTCTGGAATGGCCGGGTAATGTACGCCAGCTCGAGAATCTGTGTCGTTGGCTGACCGTAATGGCTTCGGGTCGGGAAATTCATAAGAATGAATTGCCGCCGGAATTGCTGCATAGTCGGGAGGAGTCGGGCGGGGCGGATGAGAATTGGCAAGGGGTATTGAAGAAAAATATCGAGTACCAATTGCATAAGGGCGATCATGAGATTGCCAAACATACGATACCGGTAGTCGAAGCCATTTTGATTAAGTCGGCATTAGATTTTACCGGCGGAAAACGTCACGAAGCGGCTAAGCTTTTGGGTTACGGGAGGAATACGCTGACTCGTAAAATCAAAGAGTTGGAAATCGAAGAATAATCGGTAATCTGATTATGTAGAGCAGGCTCGCTAACCTGCGTGTTCTAGCTTGGGAATGCCGAAACCGGAAGCTTTATATCTGGTAAGGACGTAGCCCGTATGCAGCGCTAGCGGAATACGCGAAATTCGCGGCCTCGCCCATCCCGGATTGCGCTGTGCTCCATCCGGGCTACGGTGCTGTTTTTATACCTTTCGTACTTCAAATTTCGGCAGTGCCTGAGGAGGTGTCTGGGTGTCCGATAAAGGCTTTGCCAGCATGGAGCTGGCATAGAGCCTACATGGACGTATTCACGGCGTCCTTTAGCGGGCACCCAGGCGCCGAATTTTGATATACGATGGGTATATTGTGGATGAACCATGCGGAAACGTTTGGGGCGGGTTGAATAACCCGCCCCGCGCGGAAATACTGACAATTCATGCCAGTATGATAACGTTTTAAAACATTATTTTTTAGCTTAGCCTTTTAGCAAGTCTTTGACTTTAGCCATGATTCCGGTCGGATCGATGCCTTGGTGCGGGAATTGCTCCCACAAGCCGCCGCAGCCTTCTTTATGCGTCGCGATATGGGCAAATTTAGGCGTGAAACCGCGTTCCAGTAACCATGAGCCATAGCGACTACCCAGACCGGTTTTGCGGTTGAACGATTCGACGACCAAAACCATCGGCGATTTTCCGACTTTGGCCAGCATGTCTTCGTCGATGACGTTCAATGTCGGTTTGTTGATCAAGCCGACATCGATGCCTTCTTTTTTCAAACGTTCAACTGCATCCAACGCGCGGTATAACGATTCGCCGAAGCTGACGACATAGCCTTGCGTGCCTTCGCGGATGACTTCGTCCTTGCCGGAAACGAATTGGTAATTGCCGCCGAAGAAATCGTTCCCATCGCTATCCAGGATCGTGGGTACCTTGGAACGGGTAGAGAAGACGAAACGCAGACCCGGGTTGAAGAAAATAGTTTCCAAGCAGGCTTTCATTTGGTTCGGGTCGGCCGGGAAGTACAGATTGGTGTCGTAACCGTCGCTCAAACCGTTGTCGGCAAACATGTTGTTTAAACCGAAATGGCAGGTGTTGTCGGCCATGTCGTCGATACCGGAATGCGAGAAATGACATAACACGTTGGAATTGTTCAAGCGTGCCATCGTGATTTCGGAAATACACATTTCCAGGAAAGCACTGAATGTGCCGAAAATACCTTGTTTACCGGCTTCCATACCGAAACCGGCCGCTGCGGAAAAGTTGCCGCGTTCCATGATGCCGGAAGAGATGAAAATCTCGGGGTAAGCATCATGAATTTTCTTTAAACCGCAAGAACCTTCAAGGTCGCTGTCGATCACGCGAACTTTATCCAGACGTTCCGCTTCTGATAATCGGCCCAAAATCCCGACAGACGCATCGCCGAAGACGTTGCGGTTGGCATCCCATTTATCGCTGGAGCCGAGGAATGTGTAGTCTTGTTTCGGTGCTTGGATGGACTTTAAATGTTCAACAGCGGCTTGCTGACCGTTGGCTTCCAAGTATTCCAGCGCCAGTTTCACCGAAATGACATCGTGACCGTGGGTCGAGCCTTCCAAACCTTTGATGCCAGGGCACATCGGGCGGTGATTGATGACCGCGACAGGACCTTGGGTATTGATCGCGGTGACGATGCGGTGGTAAAGGTCGTCGAGGTCTTCGCCGTCGCCTTCTAGTACTTTAACGCCATGGCCTTCCAGTGTTTTTGCGGTGCTGCATCCGCCCAAATAATGGGAAGGGTGGCCGGCGATCGTGACATCGTTATCGTCGATAATGAGTTTCACGTTGAGTTGTTGAGCAACGGCAAGGCGCGCAGCCTCCGCGTCGTTACCTTCTTGTTGCGAGCCGTCGGAACCCAAGCAAAATAATGTCTTGCTAGGGTTTGCAATCGCCACGCCGTTGACGTAAGGCCACATGTGACCTAAGCGACCGGAGCTGAATTTTACGCCGGGTGTAAAGCCCAATTCAGGATGGCCCGGTAGGTGAGAATGCGCTTCACGGTAATGCATCAGCTTTTCGGCCGGTAAATCGCCGTTTAGCGTGGACATCAAGTATTGGGTGGCAACGCGGTGACCTGCTTCATCAAAAAAGACAGGAACAAATTTGTCGTCGTTGCCGCGAAACAGAGCGTCCAGAATCATGACTTCAGGAACCGTATCGAACGGGCCGCCGGTGTGTCCGCCAACGCCTCTGGCGGCGCCGGTCGCTGTGAAAAAAACGATCGCATCGCGGCATAATTGAATATTGGCCTGCAGAGCCGATTTTTGTTCGGCGGTCAGTTTATTGCTGCTTGGATCGAGTGAAATGCGCTGATAAGCGCCGAGATCGATTGGAAATTTAGACATAGTTATTTTTCTTTTCGGTTGGGTTAATAAACGTGCTTTGAACCTAGAAAAAGCATTTTACCATAAAGATCGTAGGGAATAAGTCGTTAATTCAATGGCTTATTCTGCCTATGCAAATCGTTTTTTCCTAAAAGGTTATTTAAGATTTTATAGGGCAAGCCGTTTAAAGGCTTCATGTGTTTCATGGTCAAATTGCCGAGTTTAGGTTGAAAGCGCTCTCTTTATAAAAAACAATTAATCGAATGGTCGAGGTGCAATTTTTCTGATTCCCATTGTCCTCTGTGCGAATCCATGCGTTGGCTGCCGAAACTTGATCGGTATGCGTTCCCACGGAGGACCGTGGGAACGAGGGAAACGGCGAGCAAAACTTATAGCTCCAGGAAGTTATTTTTCACGAAATCCAAAACGTTTCCATAGCGTCATGCATTTCGGTCTCTCACCTAGCGTTAGGTGAGGGACCGAACACCCCGGCGTCTCCTTAAGCAACGCCGAAATTTGAAGTGCGAAAGGTATAGATAAGAATTTAGTTTTATATGTTTTGGCCTGTCTAATGAATGTTAGTGTTTCGCCGTATTCAGATTTCGTTAATCTAGCTTCGGTTTTGACATACCGCCGTCCGTGTCTTCGGCAGCCTTGAATTCGGGCTATTCTGAGCCTGATTTTTAATTGCCTAAAAATCAATTTCGAAAGTATAACTCGTAGGCAAGCTCAACAAAACACTTTCGCAAAAAATGTCGGCTCAATCGTTTCGAACCCAAGTTTGATTTTCACGCTCGGTATAGCGGTCTCTTGCCAGTAGCAGATAAAAAGAAGGGATGACGAAGAGCGTAAATAGAGTTCCAACGCCGAGACCGCTAGCGATGACCAAGCCGATATCGAAACGGCTTGCAGCGCCCGGGCCGGAGGCGATCAGTAAAGGGACCATCGCGACGATCATCGATACGGTGGTCATTAAAATCGGCCGGAGCCGAATTTTTGCCGCTTGTTCAACTGCTTCGCGCTTGGTCAATCCTTCGTGGATCTGCAATTGATTGGCGAATTCGACGATTAATATACCGTTCTTTGCAATTAATCCGATCAACGTGATCAAGCCGACTTGCGTATAAATATTAATCGAGGCAAAGCCGAGCATGATGAAAGCCAGGGCGCTGGCGATCGAGAGCGGGACCGAAATTAGAATGATCAAAGGGTCGCGCCAGCTTTCGAATTGCGCAGCCAACATTAAGTAAATGATCAACAGCGACATGAAAAAAGTCACAACTAGAGCGCTGCCTTGTTGGGCATATTGTCGGGAACTGCCGGTATAGTCGTAACTATAACCGCGCGGAAACAATTCATCGGCTTGCTGTTCCAAATAGTCCATGGCATCGCCGAGTGTTACGCCGGGCGCCATCATGCCCGATACGGTCAGGCTATTGAGTTGTTGAAATTGCGTTCGTTTACTGGGTTCGACCGATTGTTCGATATGCACCAGCGATGATAGCGGTACTTGGCCGCCTGATGCGGTACGCAAATAATAATGCTCGAACTTACTGGTATCGAGGCGCGATAAATCGTCGACTTGCGGTATCACTTTATAACTTCGTCCTTGCAGGCTAAAGTGGTTGATATATTGCCCTCCGAGTAAAGATGCTAGGTTGCTGCCGATGTCTTGCATCGTCAGTCCCAAATCGGCTGCTCGATCGCGGTCGATGACCAAAGTTGCTTTCGGTCGGTTGAAATTGACCTCCTTCATCAAAAAATTGAAGCGCCCGCTTTGTGTCGCACGATCCACCAAAAGGTCTGCTACTTGGTCAAGCGATGCGTAATCGGCATCGGTAACGATTACGAATTGTAGCGGAAGGCCGCCTCCCGAGCCCGGTAAGCTTGGCCGCGGAATGACCGCGGTTTGAAAGCCGGCGATGGTGTTGACCTTGGCCTGCAATTCCGGCTGTATCGCCATTTGCGAACGTTTGCGCAATGTGGTCGAAGGCATTTTAAAGCCGCCGAATACGGTGTTGTTGCTGCCGCCGAAGCCGAGCAACATAAAGCTTTCGTTATATTCCGGTATCGATTCGAACTGTTTGATCAGCTCTTCGGCATAGGTTTCGTTGTAGTTTAAGGTTGCAGTTTGCGGGCCGGTCGCCATGACGAACAGTATGCTTTGATCTTCGGTCGGTGCCAGTTCTTTTTGCGATAGACTGAACATGAAATAAATGCTGATCAACACCATCAGCGCGAAGGCTATGATCATCGATGGGGTTTCCAGTAGTGGATGCAGCAATTTCCGGTAACGTTCGGACCAATCATTAAAGATTGCTTCGACCGCATGTTCGAAACGGCCAGCCTTGCCTTGATCCTTCAGGATTTTGGAGCTCAGCATCGGTGCGAGAGTGAGTGCAACGATGCTCGAAATGACCACCGCACCGGCTAGGGTAAAAGCGAATTCGGTAAACAAGGTGCCGACCAAGCCGCCCATGAAGCCGACCGGCAAATAGACCGCAACTAGCGCCACCGTTGTCGCGATTACCGGAAGAACCAATTCGCGCGTGCCTTCGATGGCCGCTTCGAATTTGGATTTGCCCAATTCGATATGGCGATGCACGTTTTCGACGACAATGATTGCGTCGTCGACGACTAGACCGATGCCCAGCACCATTGCCAGCATGGTGAGCAGGTTTACTGAAAACCCCATGAGTAGCATCAAAAAAGTGCCGCCGATTAATGATAGGGGGACTGTGATCGATGGAACCAGTGCGGCACGAATCGAGCCCAATGATAAATAAATGATCAATAAGACGATGATCAATGCTTCGGCCAGCGTGCGAAAGACTTCGTTGATCGAATCCTGGATAAAACGGCTCGCATCGTAAGGTAGCAGGATATGCATGGCTTCAGGCAAGTCTTTTTCAATTTCGTCCAGCATATCGCGGACGGCATAGGCAACCGTCAGCGGGTTGGCCCCGGGTGCTTGTTCTATACCCATGAAAATCGCGGTCTTGCCTTTATACCAGTTGACCATGTCGTAATCTTCGCTGCCCAATTCGGTATCGGCAACATCGGATAGCCTGATTAGCGTACCGCCGCGATTGCCGACGATCAGATTGCGAAAATCCTGTTCGCTGACGACATCGGTTGTCGCGCTTAAATCGACCGTAACGAAATTTCCCTTGGTTTGACCGGCCCCCGACAAGTAATTGTTCGAGCGCAACACATTCGCAACATCCTCGGCAGTTACGCCGAGCGACGACATGCGCTTGGGATCGAGCCAGATACGCATCGCAAAGGTTTTATTACCGAGTACATTGGCTTTCCCGACGCCCGGTATCGATTGGATTTTCGGTTTAACGACGCGAAGCATGTAATCGCTGATTTGCGAAGGTTTCATCGTATCGCTATATAACGCGACATACATCAATGCAGTCGTATCGCCGACTTGCGATGTAATGACCGGGTCTTCCGATTCGGCTGGTAAGACATTGCGTTGACTTGCTACTTTCGCTTGAATTTCGGCTAACGCGGCATTCGGGTCGTAGTTAAGGCGCATGTGCGCTTCAATCGTCGAAACGCCTTGGCGACTGTTCGAGGACAGATAATCGATGCCGTCGGCCTCGGCGATGGCCTGCTGTAGAGGCGTGGTAATGAAGCCTTGCACTAAATCGCTGCTAGCGCCGGGATAGGATGTGGTAACCGTGACGACGGTATTTTCGGTTTCGGGATATTGTCTGAGCTCCAGCGCCGTGATGGCTCTCAAGCCGAGTACTAAGATTAATAGGCTGACAACGCTGGCGAGGACCGGCCGTTCGATGAAAAGGTCGGTGAACTTCACTGTGAAATCTCCCGTTCGCCAGGGGCGGGTTTATCATCCAACTTAACCGGCATGCCGTTACGTAATTTGACTTGGCCGGCGCTAACGACTCGTTCGCCAAGCTTCAAACCGCTAATGATTTCCACGCGGCCGGCGCGTGTTTGCCCGGTTTCGATTTGCCGGTTTTGTACGATCAGGTCTTGCTCGCCCGGTTCGATCACGAATACCGAATTGCCGTACGGGTTATAGGTGATCGCGGTATCCGGTAGTGTCAGTACCTTGAGTGCTTGGTCCGATAAAATGTTGATTTGTGCGAACATGCCCGGATGCAGCAGTTTTTCGCTGTTGTTTAGCATGGCGCGAACTTGCGCGGACCGCGTGCCTTGGTCGATCAGCGGACTCACGGCGCTGATTTCGCCGTTGAATTCTCGGCCCGGGTAAGCTTGTACGGTCGCAATAACTTGGCGGCCTTTAACGAGTCGATGCAGATAGCGTTCGGGGACGGTAAAGTCCAAATAAATCGGGTCCAGTTGTTGCAAAGACACGATTGCCGAACCTTCCGTTAAGTATTGGCCGAGGTTGACTAGACGAATGCCGAGTTTTCCGGTGAAAGGTGCGCGAATACGTTTTTTGTCAATCAGTGTGCGTTTAGCATAAACGGCCGCGGCGGTTTCGTCGAGTAGGGCATGGTTCTGATCGTAATCGGATTGGGAAATGAAATTTTTATCTATTAGCTTTTCGCTCCGCTCGAAGCGGACCTTGGCGAGCCGCATTTCGGCTTCGAGTCCTTGTAATTCTGCGCGATCGGTCGACGCATCCAGTTCCAACAGCAATTGTCCCTTTTTAACCAATTGGCCGGAATCGAAATGAATCGCTTCGACTTTGCCGGCGACTTCGTTGCTAACATCAACACCGGCAATGGCGGTTAAGCTTCCCACTGCGGACAATGTGGAAGGCCAGATTTCCTGGGTGACTTCGGTGGCTGCAACGACGGCAGGCGGCGGAGGTTGAAATCGGCCGGCTTCTTGATGAAGTTGGTAAAACTTCAGTCCGAAAATGCCGCCAAAAATCAACACGGAAAATAATAATAGAATCAGCAAACGTTTGAGCATGTTAGTTTTAATACCGAATCGATGGGAATGTGGAGGCAAAACCAGTACCTAAATTATTCAAGATAGTCAATTATAACCAATGGTTTATGGAATTTAGGTGCTGGGTGGATGTGGATTTTTCAGGAGCAATAATCGACCGAGCACCCCGGCGCCGAAATTTTCCTCGTTCCCACCGCTCCAGCGTGGGAATGCATACCGATTTTGCCTTGGCTGCCACGGTATGGGTTTCTACGGAGGACCTCTCATCGTTATACATAAATCGTGTATTATTATGATCTTGCCATCTTAGCTAATGCGACCTCGATGCCATTTATTGTCACCTAACGTTCATGAAGGCCCGGCAATCGCCCTGGCAAAGTGTGGGAGAGAGTGCGGTCACTCGCCCGACAGGACGCCGTGAATACGTCCATGTAGTCTCGACGGCGGAATCTGATTGCCATGGATGGCATGAATGCAGATTTTGCATTACGCCATGGATGGCGTGTATTAGGGCAATGCAGGAGCAATTGCCGAGGAGCAAAAATCTGCCCTGCCGCCGACGCCTGTCGATCGAGCAACCGCACCCTCTTCGGAACCGGCATTGTTGTATATCGAAAAATTATGCCCATCGTAGATCAAAATTCGGCACCGGGGTGCCCGTCAAAGGACGCCGTGAATACGTCCATGTAGGCTCTATGCCAGCACCGCGGTGCCTCCTTAGAGCCTGCCGAAATTTGAAGTGCGAAAGGTATATAACGACGAGCAGAGGTTCGTGGGAACCGGAAAACCATGATGGCTAGCGGTTATCAAGTTCCTTTATCATTTGTCGGATCCGATTTAGCAATTGTTGTTGCTGTGTCGTCGGCAATCGTTTTAGGTCACGTTCGAATTCAGTAAGTCCGTAATCCGCTGTTTCATTGCTCGAATTGGATAATTGTATGCCGCAATCGGCGAGAACGCGAGTGATGGGTTCGCGTGCGTCATCTAGCGGCATCGCCCCCGACAATATTTTTTTGAGCATGGTATGGATGCGCACAAAAACAGATTTTCCGTTTAGTAACGCCTCGGCAAATGCTTGTGCATGCTCGTCGTTATAGGCTCTTCGTCTCGAATCCGAAAATGTGCGCATTTCAATCGTGACGAACGCTTGATTATCGATTCGATAATCGAAGTCGAACGGTTGATTTTGAGATGTAATTAGACTGTTGGAATCGGCTATGAGTTGCAATTGATTCGCCTTGCAAACGATTTCAAGTCTGATCAAGTCATATAGCCCCCGTTTCGGTAACGGCGACCTCGCTAAAGTGTATTCAAGGTTAGCTAAGCGGTCCCAGTCGCGATGGTAACTCCATGTGTGGAAGTCCTCAGCTACTGCTGTTTGTAAAGACAAAGCGACAATGCATAGAGTCTGTAAAAAATGCTTAAATAATAGAGTTTTAAGTTTCATTGAGCAATAGGCCCTAAAGCTTTGATAAAGAACCTTAGGATACACTAAAACTCGAATCGAAAGCTAAATCGAGTAAAGCCAATTCAATGCTCGGCAGGACGGCGGTTGAAACCCCGTTCTAAACATTTCGAACGTTACCAAAGCTAGCCGAAATATTTAGGGTACAACGAAATGTTGGGTACGGGTTAAATAACTCGTACCGCCGAGGTAGCTCGTATTCCGCTACGCTGCATACGGGCTACGCCAATATCGAGGCTATGTTCGCGTCAACCTAAATTCGGTAGTCAGTCCACGAAAATCATGAAATACACGAATCCCTTGACTACCCATTGGGTGAGCAACTTGGAGAGTATAGCTAATTGAATGTTTTCGTGATTTTCGTGTATTTCATGGACAAAAATGCTTTTTATATAAGATTAATGCAGTTTATTGTCGGCTAATTCGCTTTCCCGTCGGAGCATCGATATCGATCGCTTTGTCGGGTCAATTCATCCGCCGGCATGGGGCGCGCGAATAAATAACCTTGAGCGATATTGCAACCTTCGCGTTCAAGAAATTGAGCTTGCTCCTCGGACTCAACGCCTTCCGCGACGGCTTCCAGCCCTAGGTTTCGAGCTAGCGAGATGATAACCCGGACGATGGCCTCGCCGTGTTCATCGCGGCCGATGTCCTGCACGAAGGATTGATCGATTTTTAACCGGTCCAGCGGGAGGTTTTTTAGATAAGCCAGACTGGAATAACCGGTGCCGAAATCGTCAATCGATAGCGAGATACCTTGTTGACGTAAATTATCCAAAATGCGCATGGCTTGCTCCGGTTGGCGCATGATCATCGATTCAGTCACTTCCAATTCCAGATGCTTGGCAGGGATATTGACTCTCTCCAAAGCTGCGGATATTTGGCCTGCGAGATCCTCCCGGTCGATTTGTTGCACCGATAAATTGACCGATGCGAGAGGAACGTCAAAGCCATCCGCTTGCCACTCGGCCATTTGTCTGACGGCTTCATTTAAAACCCATTCGCCGATTTCACCGATGATACCCATGTCCTCGGCTAACGGAATGAATTGGCCTGGCGAGACTAAGCCTAATTCTGCGTGTTGCCAACGCACTAATGCCTCGACTCCCGCAAGCGTACGGTCGAGCAAATTAATTTGAGGTTGATAATAAAGTAAAAGCTCGTTTCGGGCGACTGCGCCGCGCAGAGCGTTCTCCATGATCAAGCGCTCGAAAGCGCCGGTAGTTAGGCCTGATGAAAAGAATTGATATGTATTACGGCCTTGTTGTTTGGCTTGATACATCGCTAGGTCGGCATGTTTCAGTAGTGTGTCGACGTCTTTGCCGTCTTGCGGAAACAGTGCGATGCCGATGCTGGCGGTCACGGTTAACGTGTGGTCATCGATGAACATCGGCCGGTTAAAAATTTGCAATAATTTATGTGCGACGATGACCGCGTGATGCGCGGTGGAATCGTCTTCCAACAGCAGAACGAATTCGTCGCCGCCTAGTCGGGCCAGCGTATCGTCGGCTCGAATCGCTTGTTGCATACGTTCGGCGGCTTCTTTCAATAAGTCGTCGCCTACCGGGTGACCCAGAGTATCGTTAATTGTTTTGAACCGGTCCAGATCAAGAAATAATACGGCCAGGTTCTTGTTTTCTCGTTGCGCATGGATCAAGGCATGCCCGAGGCGGTCTCTGAATAAGGTGCGATTAGGTAGGCGTGTTAATGCATCGTGATGAGCCAGAAAGTCGAGTTGCGCCTGGGCTTCCTTGACCGAGCTGATATCGTTGAACACGCCGACAAAATGCGTGGTAGTGCCTTCGCTGTTTTTGACCGCACTGATAGTCAACCATTCCGGATAAACTTCGCCGTTTTTACGCCGATTCCAGACTTCGCCGCGCCAATGGCCTGTGCCTAATAGTGTATTCCACAACTCGAAAAAAAAAGACCTGTCTTGGTGGTTTGATTTCAGGATGCGGGGGTTTTTGCCGAGCACCTCGATCTTGGTATAGCCGGTGATTTGTTCGAAGGCCGGATTAACGGCTACGATATTGGCATCGATGTCGGTAACGATGATGCCTTCGCCGGTCGATTCAAAGACCTGGTCGGCGAGACGAAGCTTTTCGAGATAGCGCTTGCGTTCGTCGCGTAGTTCTTTTTCTTCCAACGCATGCCGGATCGCGGCGCCCAAGCGAGCAGGACGGTCTTTCAACACATAATCGAAAGCGCCTTTTTGCAAGGCATCGATCGCGATTTCCTCGCCGATACTGCCGGAAACAACCACGACAGGAATATCGTTATCGCGGTTATGTAGCAGTTCCAAGACTTTGAGTCCGCTGAATTTCGGTAGACACCAGTCGGTTAAAATCAAATCAGGCCGGGTATCGAGCGCTTTCAGAAAGTCCTGTTCGTTTTGTACCCGTTGCCAATCGAAATTTAATCCGTCATTCTTCAGTTGTAATACCATCAGTTCGGCATCGACCGGGACGTCCTCGACGATCAGAATGCGCAATACTTCGTTACGTTCCATAAATGATTTAGTCATTTTCTGCCTCAGGTTTAGAGGTAACTCCGAGCGGCGGCCCGATATTTAGACTTAACCAATAGTTTTCGATTTGCTTGATGACTTCGATAAAGCCGGAGAACGAAACAGGTTTGACGAGATAGGAATTAGCGCCGATATCGTAAGATAAAGCCCGGTCGCCTTCTTCGCGTGATGAAGTCAAAATAACGACCGGTATGCGTTTGATCAATGGTGCGGTTTTGATTTGCTTGAGTACATCGAAGCCGTCGATACCCGGCATTTTAAGATCAAGCAGTATCAGATTTGGTAACGGATAACGCTTTCGGTCGCCGTAGTCGCCGCGTCCGAATAAATAATCGAGCGCTTCGCGGCCGCTTGAGGCCGTTTCGATTCGGTTGATCAGCCGGGCTTCATGAAAGGCGTCCAGTGCTAATTCGATATCCATGCGATTATCGTCCACTAACAATATAAAGGCCTCATTATTCATAACGATTCTCATGCTTTAATTGGCGACGGGAAGCCGAACACTAAACGTGCTGCCGTTGCCGGGGGTGGATTCGACTTCTACCGAGCCGCCCATCATGCGTGCCGATTTGGCGACGATGGCGAGACCTATCCCTGTTCCCGGGTATTCGTCTTCACTGTGCAGGCGCTGAAAAACCTGAAAAATTTTATCATAATACTCAGGTTCAATACCTATGCCGTTATCGGTCACTTGAATGATGACTCGGCCGTTATTATTACGCGACGAGATTGTGATTTTGGGCGGAATATCCGGTTTACGGTAAATCAACGCATTATCGAGTAAGTTGGATAATATTTGCCCAATTAAAGTGACGTCGCCGATTGGTGACGCCAGCGGTTCGATGATTTCAAGCGAGGCTTGAGTCGCCGTCATGCGTTCGGCAAATGTTGCCGATAGTTGTTTCAGCAACGGCGATAGATCTATAGGGCTCATTTGTATGGCGCGCCGCCCGGTGCGAGAATATTCCAGTAGGTCCTCGATCAATTGACTCATACGGTTTCCGGCTTCGATGACGTTATCGAGATAATGGCGGCCCTCGTCATTGAGCGCATTGCTATGCCTGCGTGCCAGAATTTGCGCAAAACCGTTAATGGCACGCAGTGGTGCGCGTAGGTCGTGCGAAACCGAATAGGAAAACGATTCGAGTTCTTTATTGGCTTGTTCCAGTTCGGCCGTGCGTTCGCTAACTCGTCGTTCCAGATATGCATTCAGTCTGAGCACTTCCTGTTCCGCTTCGATTCGTTCGGTGATGTCCAAGCAGTAGCCCAGATAGCCGACAAAATCGCCTTTGTGATCGTAACGAGGCACGCCGTCGTCGATAATCCATCGGTATTCCCCATCGTGACGCCGCAAGCGGTAAACGATAGAGAATTTTTCGCGCTTGTCGAAAGACTCATTATAAACTTGCACGCAACGATCGTAGTCATCGGTATGCACGCCTTCGGCCCAGCCGAAACCCCATTCTTGTTCTAGCGTCCGTCCGGTGAATTGACGCCAGGGTTCGTTGAAATAGTCGCACATTTTATCGAGGCGCGCCGACCAAATGAGTACGCGCCCGTTATTGGCAAGTGAACGGTAACGCGTTTCGCTTTCTTTCAATGCAATTTCGGCGGCCTTTTGATCTTCGATCAAGCTTAATAATACCAAGCGCTGTCGGTCCGATTCTTTTAACAATTGTTCGGTTTCGGTTCGTGCCGCATGAGTGGCTTGTTCGGCTTGTTTTCGTTTGGTGATATCGATCACGATCGCGACCGTCCAGTTCGGCGACCGACCTTGTTCCCATAACGGCGAAACCGTTAAATTGACCCAAACGCTGTGACCTTTTTTATGGATATAGCGTTTTTCCATTGAAAATTCGCGAATTTCTCCGGCCAGAAGTCGCTGCGTTTTTGCGTTGTCGTCTGCTAGGTCTTCGGGGTGCGTGATGCTTTGATAGGTTAGGTGTTCCATTTCATTGCGGGTATATCCGACAATATCGCAAAATCGTCGATTGATTCGCATGAAGCGGCCGGTGCGTATGTCGATCTGAGCAACGCCTGCCGCGGCTTGCTCGAATAAGGTGCGAAATCGCGTCTCGCTTTCGCGAAGTTCTGCAGTATCGCGGTCGCGCCGAAGCCTTATTATCATTAGTGAACCGAGCATGACAACCGCTAAAGGGTAGATGGTCAAAACCGGTAAGGCGATATCTGCGAGGACCTGTATTGCGGTGGAATAAGGAAGAACCAGCATCAAGGCTAGCATCAAAACATGCACTAAAAGCCCGAATAGCCAAAGTTCGCGCCCCGATATTTCGACGAGCGGCGATGGCCGAAAATGCCGCCAAAGTATGCCGGCGAGTCCCGATACGATAATGACCGAAACTCCGGTCCATGTTGCAATGCCGCCTTGATAGAGACGTAATGCCGCTGTTCCGGCCATGGCAACGGCGGTCGGGATGGTGCCGAAGAACAGACCGGAAATACTTAACAGTACCGACCGAGTATCGAAGATGATGCCGGGTTGATAATACCAAGGCGTCAGCATGATGACAGTACCGATCAGGGCAAGTCCTGAGCCGATTAAAATTTGCCCGACTACATTCGGTTTAAATAAGAAGCGACCGGCCGACATGTCGAAGGCCAGCGCGATCGTCAACAATAATGCGGCATTTTGGAGTATTGCTAGCGCTCCGGAGACAATCATGGTTTGAGTTCCGGTTTTGACGCGGAGTAGCGCGTCGGTTCGCCAAGTCGGGTTAGTAGGGCGTTGACTTCTCGTTTCAAGTCCATGATCCTCGACTCCCTGTCTAAGGTGACGGTGTGCCAGCGGCGCAGTTCGTGCAATTGTCGGTTAAGTTTTTGAGTATCCAGTGCTCTTTCAATCGCAATCGCGGCTAAATGCGCAAAGGTATTGATTAACTGTCGCTCGCTTTCGGTTGCGTGGCGCGGCGTTCGGTAATAAGCCGCGAAAGTGCCGAGTACCTTGCCGGTCCCGGAAAGAATCGGTGTGGACCAGCAGGCGCGCAAACCATGATCGAGAGCGAGGTGTTTATAATTTTTCCATAGCGGGCTTTCGGCGATATCGTCGACGAATACCGGTTGCTTAGTAAAAGCAGCCGTGCCGCAGGAGCCGACCGAAGGCCCGATTTCAATGCCGTCCACGGCTTGGTTGTATGCGTCAGGCAGGCTCGGTGCCGACCCATGCCTAAGATGTAAGCCGTCCGCATCCATCAGCAAGATCGAGCACAGCATGTCGGGGCTGTGCTGTTCTATATTGCGCGCGATATGTTTCAGTATTGTCGTTAGCGGTCGCCCTTCGGCGATTTGCTCCAAGGCGTTGTTAGCTGCGGCGAGCAGAGCTTGCTGTTGTTTGAGTTCGCTGATGTCTCGGGCGATGCCGAGAACGCCGATGAGTTTTCCGTTGGCATCGTACATCGGCGTTTTCGTGGTTTGCACCCGAATATTGCGCCCGTTTCCCGAAAAAGTCAGTGTTTCTTCGTTCGTGACCGGCTTTCCAGCGGCTGCCGCAGCGAGGTCGTTCGCACGGAAGTTGTTCGCTGTTTCCGAGTCGACAAAGTCGTAATCGGTTTTGCCGATAATTTCGGATACAGGGACTCCGAATAATTTTTCGATAGCCGGATTGCAGGCCAGGAAGGTACCGCTATGATCTTTTAGCCATACAAAATCGGGTATCGTCTCGAAGAGTGTTTTTAATCTATGTTCGGCTTGTTTACGCGCGGTTTCGCGTTCGAAATTATCCAATGCGAAAGAAATATCCTGAGCCATTTCTTCCAATAAAGTGCGCATTTGCCGGTCGAAAATATGCGTTTCGGCGGCATAAAGGTTGAATACCGCGACCAATCGGTTGCCGCAACGCAAGGGTAGAGCAACCGATGCGCCGATGCCGTATTGCCGGGCCAGGTCGTGCCATGGCGCGGTTATCGTGTCGTTAAGAAAGTCCTCGCAATAATAAGGGCGTCCTTTGCGTATGACGCTGGCGGTCGGCCCCCTGCCTTTCGATGAACCGGGGTCGATCACGATTTCGGTTTGACGGATATATTCATCGAGCGCGCCGAAACTGGCTACCGGTTCGATTCGACCGGATATGTCGTCGATGCGGCCGATCCAAGCGCCAAGATAACCGCCGTATTCGACTGCGATGCGGCAGAGGCGCTGAAAAAGCTTATCCGGATCGCGAGTTCTTACGATCGCCTGATTGGTTTCGCTGAGTGTTGCATAGGCTTTATTGAGGCGCTGTATTTGCTCTTCGGCGGCTTGTCGAGCGCTAATGTCACGAATAAAGCTTTGTCGGTAATGATTGCCGTCGATCTCTAAAAGGCTGCAACTGATTTCGACCGGAAAGATATCGCCGTTTTTGTGTAATTGTAACGTTTCGAACAACGCTCCGTCCTTCGTGTCGGTGTGCGGCCAGATGTTTTGGATGGCGGACTGAAGATGCGACGGCGTTAAGTCGCGGATAGTCATCGAGCACAATTCGTCGATTTCGTAACCGTATGCCGTTGAGGCGGCATCGTTGGCTTCGACGATGCGTCCTTCTAGATCGGTTAGTAAAAAGATATCGCGCGCCAGTTTAACCAGCCTGTCATAATGGCCGACAATTGCTGCCCGGTCTTCCAGTTGCCGTTGCCGGAATAAGGTAAAGCGCATTTGTTGACTGCGCCAGAGCAGCAAAACGGCAAGACCTCCGGCGCCAACTGCAAATATGACCACCAGAAAAATCAATTTTGCCCGCAGTTTCAACGGTTTCAATATTGCATCGGCATTACTTTCTAATAAGACATGCCAAGGCATGCCGGAAATCGGTTGAAATGTTGCCAATACTTCCGTGTTGCGGTCATTGATGCATACGCAGAAACCGGTGCCGTCAAGTACAGCTTGGGTAGCGGATAAGCTTGCTTGGCTTAACGGTTTGCGGAGTGTGTGAGGAGTGTTGGCTATCCAATCGGTTTTGTTGAGATAGACCGCTTCATCGCCTTCTCGGCGTACTAACAATAATTCCGAATCGGCGGAAATGGCTGACCATTCATTGAGGGATTTATAGACCTGTATAGTCGGATCGGCGCTCAATACCATCATGACAAAGGTTTTATGCAGCTCGTTGACAATTATCGGTGCGATGAATTCGAGACGATATTGATCGGGTGCGGATCTGAGGCGATGTATGTCGTTGATCGCCAGTTGCCGGGATTGTGTAGAGGCGATAATGGCTTTTTGCAGAGCGGCCGAGGTTTCGATGGCTTCGCCGGTTGAGAATAAAGCCAGTCCTTTTTTTGTATAGAGCGTTACGCCGACCCATTCTTTGGTTTCGAGTAGAGCGTCGAAATAGCTTTGTAGTCTGGCTTCAGAGGTTTTGTCTAGTTGTTCGGAAACGGGCGTGTCGATTGCTAAAAACGGCGGATGGGATTGTATCAGTTTAATGTCTTGACGGCGTTCGACTAACCAGTTTTCGATCTGGCGGGTCGTGAGTTTAACTATGCTCGACTGTATGGAGAATTGTCGTGCGGTAAATTCCTCGGCATGTTGGCGATGTACCAAATAGCCGAAGCCGCCAATCACGACTGTCATTAAAATGTAAACGGCAATCAGTAAGCTGGCACGGAATCCGAAAACTCCGGAGCTTGCTTCATGCCGGGATGGTAGCTTAAGCCTCAATAAAGCATAAAGGAGAAGCGCGGTCATTAATACGAAGGCCGTGCCTTTCCAAGCTTGAATGCGTACCAGCAGAGTTCTGTTGGTGATGAGTAAGTCGACTAGCCAATCCGAAGTCAATATCCAAAAGCCGGCGAAAGCCAAATACAGGAATGCAATGATGGCTGCTTTTGAAAGTCGTTGGCGCACTGTCATGTTCCTATAGTGAGCTCATAAAATCGGCGTTGACTAAGGTTGTTATTGACGCAGATGGTAAGGATGAGAGTTTGTTTTTATCAATTAGCACTTAGGATACAGGTTAGTCGAAAAAAAACAAATTTTGGGTATAGGGGCCTAAGAGTCACTGCCATTAAGTTAAGAGAAGCCTTTCATTCCGCCATGGATGGCAGGATTTTGATGCGCATTCGGGCTTGAATGCCAGCTTAACTTAATGACGTTGGCGGGTTGGTGCGGCGCGATAATTTGACCGCTTCTGTGAATAATGCTGTTTAAAGTGCGACTTTGGTGCGCAAATAAGAAACAATTGCACCTGGTTGGTACAAATAGTTGCTTTATTGCAACAGCGATTATTGCTTGCCTAGCGGCGACGGGTTTTATAAAAAGCCTGGGAAACGTTTTTAATATGATGAAATCTAAGGATTAAATAGCTTGTTGTTAATGGATGGATTAAGTGTTTACCAAAATATATGGATTTTGGCAAGTGCTTTGCTTCGAACAAAGTGACTATGAAAAAAGTGGCGGGGTGATGGTTGCAGCTCTAGCCGGTTTTTGACTATTTTTTGATACTTCTGTGAGGATAAGTCCATGACTTTAACGATGAGTACTTCCATGAGTTTTTTTGAGGCGGTAGCTAGTTGGCCGATGATCACTTCATTCGACCTGGCTGGATTTACATTATTGATGTTTTTTATCATTTTGTCCGCCATTGAGGCGCATCGTCCTCGAAAGAAATTGCCGAAAAGTAATTTAAAAAACTCTTATCGAGTTAATATCACTTTATTATTGTTCAACAGTTTGGTGTTGTCGCTATTGTCGGTTTCATCGTTGCTGGTCGTGGCCGAGAATTTTTCCGGTGCGGGTATTTTGAGCGGAATGTCGGATTCATTGATGAAGGCCGCGTTGTCGTTACTTTTGCTGGATTTGGTATTTTATCTTTGGCACAAGGCTTGTCATGACTTTGATGTTTTATGGCTATTTCATAAGGTCCATCATAGTGAGCCGTATCTGAATGCCTCGACCGCATATCGTGTGCATATTTTGGAGATATTGGCCGCTACATTCATTAAAGCAGTGAGTATCGTGTTTTTCGGTTTCGATAAAGCCAGTGTATTGGCTTACGAATTGTTGATGATGCTGTTTGTTATGTTTCATCACGCAAATATTGCATTTTCTCGAGAAAAAGACCTAGGGTATTTATTCATTACCCCCTATCTGCATCGGGTTCATCACTCGACGGTTCGAGCTGAGCATGACAGAAATTATGGCGCGGTGTTTTCGATTTGGGATCGTCTGTTTGGAACTTTGATCGAGTTGGAGCCTAAACAAATTGGACTGAATGGTCGAGCGCCGCTGACTTTTTTCAAATTGTTAAAGTTTGGTGTGACGCAGGAACCCAAGGCGACTCCAGTCGATGAGATGCCCGAGGCCATGCCGATGATTGCCGAGGCGGCTTATTTCAGAGCCGAAAAGCGCGGTTTTGAGCCGGGTAATGAAATGCTTGATTGGTTGGAGGCGGAACGCGAAGTCGTACGGAATGTATATGCCGGAAATGCCATCAAAAAACGCTTCCGGTTTGATATAGGGGCCTTGTTGAAGCTAAGCTTCAAAAACAATGGGGCCATGCAGAGTTGATCGAACCCGAAAGTATCGTTTCCTCGTTCCCACGCTCCTGCGCTTGCCGTTATACATAAGTCGTAGATACCGTCTTGCCATCTTGGCGAATGTGACCTCGATACCCTTTATTGTTGCTTAACGTAACCGACTTCGAAATCGCGACGAAGGCGTCGCGCCCACAAGGGGCTGGATGCTCTGTGGGAGCGATCCCCAGATCGCGATCTCGGAGCCACTGATATCCAATATCCGCAGATTTATCAAACAGAACCGTTTCCAGTTATACGATGACCTCTGTTTAGCAAGTTTACCGATATTTGTGTATAACGAAGAGCGCTCCTGCGTGGGAATGCATACCTATGTTGCCTCGGCAGCCAAGATACGGGTTCCCTCGGAGGACCGTGGGAACCAAAATAATCAATGATTAGGCATAGCTTCCGGTCATGTCCTGGCCGATACTTCCTTCGTTACTTTTTTCCTTAACGCCATTGATCTTGTCGGTAATCAAGGTTTGCATTTCGTTGAATAATTGTTTTAGGTAGCGTGCGAACCGAGATAGCAAAACTTGTGCTTCTACCTGTAATTTGTGAATTTCGATAAAGATGGAACCGGCTCGTTGTTGGAACGGGCTGACAATTTTGCCTCGCCAAAAAAACTTGATTTCTCCAGGCGCTGCTTGCCAAATCTCCTTGAGGTCGTCGCGAGCGTTTTTAATCGGCCACAACACTTTTTGGTCGATCATATGAAGAATTTCGTCGGTCAAATGTCGATAATTGCCGTTAAATTGGCCGAGCATCTCGCTATGGCGGCTTGCCAGTGCGTTCAAGATGTTTTGATAATATTTCAATACATCGACTTTGGCATCGTTCAGCTTCCGTGTGCCGGTTTCCAGGATGTTCATCGCGAAATAGTCTTTTGCGGTTACGGGCAATGAACGGGCGACTTCGAGCAGATCTTTGATTTGTGCAAGTTTCGCTACCGTCGATGCGCCTAGCGCTCCCCCTTGT
Organism: Methylotuvimicrobium sp. KM1; assembly: GCF_044788715.1. Lineage (NCBI taxonomy): Bacteria > Pseudomonadati > Pseudomonadota > Gammaproteobacteria > Methylococcales > Methylococcaceae > Methylotuvimicrobium > Methylotuvimicrobium sp. KM1. The sequence continues at coordinate 1,249,960 of NZ_CP173170.1, forward strand.
AGAAGGCGACGGTATTCGGCGATTTTCATCCATATTAAACTTAGCAAGGAATGCTGAGCGATATTAAGAGCCGCTTCCAATTCGGCTAAGCGGCTACGGCTTTCCGATAAGGATTTTTCCAACGACTCCACTGTTTCGGATTTCGTTTGTAGAGCCTGTGTTAAAATTGAAACTTGCTGTTCAAGGTGTGCTAACTGGCCGAGCAATTCGCTATGCTCGTTATTCGGATTCAATGACATTGTTTTCCCCTCTTGGAATGAATGGCCTATTTTTATTAATTGAGTGTTTTTTTCGGCCAGCGGAACTTATTAACAGTTAAATGATATAAAGTCAATTATCGATATCTGCCGATATCGGGGTTAATCGATTTGTTCCATGGATGTGAGTAGTCACTGCAATTTGACAGCATTGATGGATTCAACGTACTTTTGTTAATCTTTTTCTTTGTGTGAGATGTGCGGAATTTAATGATCCGACTTGTCAATATTCTTTGAGTTAAACTTAGGTATTAGATGTATTAGTCCTTATAAAATCAATAGTTTATTTTTTGGTCAGGAGGCATGTGCCGAATGGTTACTAAATTTTAGAGCAACACAGTGAGTAATAACGATTGTAATGAACCGATACGACTAGGGCTTATGCCCCCGTTGACAGGATTAGTCGGGATCTATGGTGACGAAATAGTTCGTGCCGCAAGGATTGCTTGCGGCGAAATCAACGAGCGGGGCGGAGTGCTTGGGCAACCTTTGCAGTTGATCGTCGAGGATGATGGTAGTTTGCCGGAAACAGCGGTGCAAGCAGCTATCAAGCTTGTCGACGAGCATCGTTGTTCGGCGATCATCGGTAATCTGCTGTCGAACTCCCGGATTCTGGTCGCGACTCAAGTCGCCGAACCGAGAAGAATACCTTATCTCAATTTTTCGTTTTACGAAGGTAGTATCTCCGGAAGGTATTTCTTTCATTTTGCGGCCTTGCCTAATCAGCAAATCGATAAAATGATCGCTTGCATGGCCAAATATTATGGTCAGAAAATGTTTTTCGCGGGTAATAATTACGAATGGCCAAGGGGTTCTATCGATGCTGCGAAACGCGCTTTGACGGAACTGGGCGGAACGGTGGTCGGAGAGGAGTATTTGTCGATCGGCGTGTCATACCGTGAGATCGACGATTTGTTAAAACAAGTTGCTCACTCGGGAGCTGATGTTTTTGCACCATATTTTGCCGGCATCGATCAAGTCAAGTTATTAAACCGCTTTTCGGAATTAGGTTTAAAAAACCGTATGACGGTTGTTATGGGGCATTTCGACGAGATCATGGCTTCAAGGTTGCCGGCCAATGTGCGCGAGGGCTTTTATTCGTCGAATACCTATTTCATGAGCGTGGATACGCCGGAAAACCGTAATTATTTGGCGAGGCTTGAGCAAATGCCTGACATCGACGGTCTTTGGCCCTACGGTAACGGTATGCTGACCAATTTCGGCGAGGCCACCTATTTATGCGTGCAAGCCTTCGCCAAAGCTGCAGAGGTTGCCGGATCGGTGTATCCCGAAGCCTTGGTTGCGGCACTGGAAAGCGTGTCCATTAAAGGCCCGCAAGGACGCGTGCAAATGGATGCGAATACTCACCATGCCTATGTCAATACCTATCTATCACGTTGTACCGCTGAGGGTTCGTTTAGAATTATCGAAAGTTTCGGCCTCATACCTCCAGTAATCCCTGATCGTTATAGAATGCAAACACGACAACCGGCCGAAGCGGGTAAGGTCGACTCGGTCTCGCAATTAATTACCGACGATGCCAAGCAATTAATGCAAAAATTGAGTACCGCTTGGGATATCTTGTCAATCGCCGATATGGCGATTTTGGCGACCGACGAATTCGGTATCATCGTCGAAGCCAACACGAACGCTTGCCAGGTATTCGGGTATTCCAGCAAAGAATTAATTGGGCTTTCGGTTCATCTGTTGTTGCCGCCGCATTTGCGCGAACGGCATGTCGAGTTATTTCGCTTATTCGTCGAGAGCGAAGAAACCGAGAGGCGCATGAGTGGACGTAGTCCGGTAACAGGCTATCGTAAAGACGGCACTTTTTTTCCTTTGGAAGCCTCGATCGCTAAATTTCGTCAGGACGGGCATTGGCTGTTAGTCGTCACGATGCGCGATATTACCGAAAACAAACGAGTTGAAGACGAAATTTTATGGTCTGCAACGCACGACGCTTTAACTGAATTGCCGAACCGAAGACTTCTTCGAGAAAGGCTGGCGGATGCTTTACAACGATCGCGAAGGCAAGGTACCAACGTTGCCTTGTTATTTGTTGATCTCGATAATTTTAGTCTAGTCAATAATATACATGATCATAAGGTTGGCGATCAGGTGCTGCAAACGACCGCAAGGCGCTTGATGGAAATTGTGAGGCCCGGTGATAGCGTGGCGCATTTGTCTGCCGATGAATTTGTCGTGCTTTGCGAGCAATTAGAAAATCCGACAATGATTTCAACGCTCGCCGAACGGATCAATGAAGCCTTGAGGCAGCCAATAGACCTCAATGGCAATCAGGTATCGGTAACAGCCAGTGTCGGTATCGCGGTAGGACAAGGCAGCACACATTCGGCCGATGACTTGTTGCGTTCCGCTGATACGGCGATGTCTGAAGTTAAAATGCTGGGTAAGGATAGCTGGTATTTTTTTAACGACAGCTTACAGGAAAAAGTGCGCTTGAGGTTGTCGATTACGCAAGGTTTGCGAATGGCGATCGAGCGCGATGAATTTTCCCCCCGATTTCAACCGATTGTCTGCGCCGCAACCGGGCGCATCATAGCGGCTGAATTACTGCTGCGCTGGTTTCCATCGACCGGTGAAGTTTCTCCGGCTATTTTCATACCGATTGCCGAGATGGCCGGCCCTATCCTCGCGATCGGCAACTGGGTATTTCGGGAGGCCTGCCGGGCTGAAGCCGAATGGCGTCGACGATGGGGTGATAATGCGCCCTCTTATATTTCGGTTAATGTTTCGGCAAGGCAGTTGGATGAGGAGTCGCTTTCCGATCAATTTGCCGAAATCATTCGTGAAACCGGCGCCGAACCTTCGAGGATATTGCTCGAAATCACCGAAACGTCTTTGATGGCCGATGTCGAAACGAATCTACGCATGTTACGTCGTCTTGCCGATCAGGGTTTGCGTGTGGCGGTCGACGATTTCGGAACCGGTTATTCCTCGTTGGCGCAATTAATTAGGCTACCGGTTAGCGTACTAAAAATCGATAGGGCCTTTATCGACGGCTTGGAGAATCATCAAGAAAACCGTTTAGTGACGCAGGCTATCATCGGCTTGGGGCGGGGTTTGGGTCTAAAAATGGTTGCCGAAGGTGTTGAGAATGAATTGCAGTTGAGAGAACTACGCGCACTCGGTTGTGATTATATTCAAGGCTATTATTTTTATCGGCCGCTGGATTGGAATGCCTATGTCGAGACCGTCGAGCGCGAAATCGAAACCAAAACGCCCGATGCTCCGTCGCCGTTATTTTTTGTGCTGTATGTCAGCCAAGCTGTTCGACCGATGCCGGAAAATGAAATCGAAGCTTTATTGGAGCAGACCCGGCAGTTTAACAAATTAAACGGTATTACCGGTTGCTTGCTGCATCGGGATGGTTGGTTCATGCAGCTCATAGAGGGCTCGCCTGAAAAGGTGATGGCTTTGACCGAAAAGATTAAATTGGATCCGAGACACAAGGATATGCAGGTGGTTATTCAAGGGCCGGAGCGGAGACGTCTTTTTCCTGAATGGAGTATGGGCTATCGCGAAGTAGATCAAGCGAATGACGAACCAGACTTTAGCTCTTGGCGAAAGCGAGTCATCGGTTTCGAGGAACTCGCCGAGGACGCCAAGATTTGTTACGAATTCATTACTTCATTCAAAACACGCACGGTTTAGGCAAATTTGAGGGTTATTGGAAATGCCGCAAGAGATGCAAGCGATAGAAATCGTCGCTCCGGGTAAGTTAGTAGAGACGCATCGCCCACTGCCGACTCTATTAGCCAATGAAGTGTTGATACGCGTCGAGGCGGCAGGTGTCAATCGTCCCGATATCATGCAGCGCCAAGGTTTATATCCGCCGCCGCCCGGCGCATCCGATATTCCCGGGCTGGAAGTGGCTGGAACTATCGCGGGTTTGGGTGATGAGGTGCGGCATTTGCAATTAGGCGACCGTGTCTGCGCCTTGGTGACCGGCGGCGGTTATGCGCAGTATTGCACTGCCGCAGCCGAGTTATGCTTGCCGATTCCGAAAGGGATAACGGCAATTCAGGCGGCCGGACTGCCGGAAACTTTTTTTACGGTTTGGAGTAATTTATTCGATCGCGCCGGACTTCAGTCCGGCGAAACCTTGTTGGTGCATGGCGGCGGCAGCGGAATCGGCGTCACGGCGATACAAATGGCCAAGGCCTTCGGCGTTCGTGTGTTCGTGACTGCGGGATCGTCGCGTAAATGCGCGTTTTGCCGGGAATTGGGTGCCGATGCCGCGATCAATTACCGCGAACAGGATTTCGTCGAAGAAGTATCGGCGTTGACTTCCGGTAGAGGCGTCGATGTGATTTTAGACATGATCGGCGGCGATTATTTTCCGCGCAATCTCAAATCCATGGCATTCGATGCCAGGCTGGTGCAAATCGCGATTCAAGGCGGACCGAAAGCCGAAATCAATTTATTGCAAGTTTTTTTGAAAAGATTGACGATTACCGGTTCGACCTTGAGAGCCCGCGATAATGCCTTTAAGGCGGCGATCGCCGGAAAGCTGCGCAAGCACGTTTGGCCGCTCTTGGAGTCGGGTGACATTCATCCGGTTATCGATACGGTGTTACCGTTGGCCGAAGCGGCGGGGGCACACGCATTGATGGAAAGTAGTCGGCATATTGGAAAAATCATTCTTACGGTATAAACAACAATGACTTATGCAAATTTAATTTCCGTCGATCAATTAGCCGAGCATATCGGGGCTCCCGGCTGGGTCGTTTTCGATTGTCGGTTTTCGTTGGCCGATACCGAAGCCGGTGGCAAAGCTTATCGGCAAGGCCATATTCCATGCGCCCGTTATGCTCATCTCGATCGGGATCTATCGTCCGGAATCACGGGTTTAACCGGTCGCCATCCATTGCCGGATTTTAACTCGTTATGTAAAAAGCTGGGGGACTGGGGCGTATCAAACGCCAGTCAGGTCGTGGTTTACGATGATGCCGGCAGCGCCTTTGCCGGCCGCTTGTGGTGGTTACTGCGTTGTTTGGGGCACGATCGGGTCGCGGTGCTCGATGGCGGGATTCAACAGTGGAAAAAAGGCGCTTATCCGACCACGACAGCATTGCCTTCGATTCAACCCGCATTGTTTAGGCCTTATCTAAACGATTCGAATTGGTTCGATGCGGAGCAAGTGCAAAACGGGTTAGCTCGAAAATCGATCAAATTGATCGATGCCAGGACGCCGGAGCGTTTTTCGGGGCGTCAAGAGCCTATCGATCCGGTTGCGGGGCATGTGCCCGGCGCGCTGAATCGTCCTTTGCAATATAATCTGCAAGCGGACGGGCGTTTTAAGACGGCGCAAGAGCTGCGCGATGAATGGTCTGCATTGATCGGTGCCACACCGGCCGAACAGGTCGTACATATGTGCGGTTCCGGCGTGACCGCCTGTCATAATTTATTGGCGATGGACATCGCGGGTTTCGCCGGCACGAAGCTTTATGCAGGATCTTGGAGCGAATGGATACGTAATAAAAATCGCCCAGTTGCGACAGAGTCTACTTAATACCAATCGCGAACTATTTTTCCAGTTCCTGTAAAATCACTCCGAATAATGACAGGACGTAAATATTCAGTCCACCTTCTTTTTATGCTGTTTCCCAAGCTGGAGCTTGGGAAACAGCGGAAACCGTCCTTTTACCTTCGATCCAGCCAAGCCGCGATACAGGAATTTTAGAGAGGAAAATTATTTTTTATGAGTGCCACGACTCTCAGGATAGCCATTGCACAAAGCAATTTTCGGGTTGGCGATATCAAAGCCAATACCGAAAAGATCATCGCGCAGGCACTAGATAGCCGCGACCGGCTAAAAGCCGATATTGTCATTTTTCCGGAACTCTCGGTAACCGGTTACCCGCCGGAGGATTTGTTGCTGAGGCCGGATTTTATTGCCCGGGCGCAGCATGCCGCGACAGCCATAGTCGAAAATGTGCAAGGCATCGATGTGGTTTTCGGCTACCCCGAGCAATCCGACGGCAAGTTGTTTAACACGGCGGTTGTGTGCAGGTCGGGAGAGATTCTCGCGCGCTATCATAAGAATGTTTTGCCGAATTACGGTGTATTCGACGAACAGCGTTATTTCTCTGCCGGTTCCGAGGTCGCGTTATTCCATCTGAAAGGTTTGACTCTGGCATTGACGGTTTGCGAGGATGTTTGGCAACCGGGCTTGATTGCCAAAAACCGACAGGCCGGCTCGGATATCGTATTGACCTTAAATGCTTCGCCTTTCCATGCAGGTAAGATTCATCAGCGCGAGCAGGTCGTCTGCGATCAAGTCAAAGCTGCCGGAGTTCCTTTGGTTTATGTCAATTTAATCGGCGGACAAGACGAATTGGTTTTCGATGGTGCGTCATTTGTTGTCGATAGCGACGGTGCAATCGCGTTTCGCGCCGAGGAGTTTCGCGAGCAGCTCAGTGTCGTCGAATTTACCGGCAAGCAACCGATTAAATCGATATGCGCCCCAATTTATCGGCCGGTGTCGAGCGAATATCAGGCTCTGGTCTTGGGGATTCGCGATTATGTCAGTAAAAACGGCTTTAACGGGGCCTTATTGGGTTTATCCGGAGGCATCGATTCGGCGCTGGTACTGGCATTGGCAGTCGATGCGCTCGGCGCCGATAAGGTTGAAGCGGTGTTGATGCCTTCGCGTTATACGCAAACGATGAGCAACGAAGATGCCGAATCGGAAGCCAAGGCGTTGGGTGTGAACTATCACATGATTCCTATCGAACCGGCTGTTACGGCTTTTAACGAGATGTTGGCCCCGATATTTGCCGGCAGCGCCAAGGATACGACCGAGGAAAATATTCAGGCTCGTTGTCGGGGCGTAGTGCTGATGGCCTTGTCCAATAAGCAAGGTAAATTATTGCTGACGACCGGTAATAAGAGCGAGATGAGTGTCGGCTATGCGACGCTTTATGGCGACATGGCCGGCGGATTCGCGCCGATCAAGGATGTGCCGAAGCTGTTGGTCTATGCGTTGGCGCGTTATCGTAATTCGATTTCGAAAGTCATTCCGGAGCGAGTGATAACGCGACCGCCGTCGGCGGAATTGGCGCCGGATCAGGTCGATCAGGATTCATTGCCGCCTTATGAAGTTCTGGATCCGATTCTGGAACGTTATGTCGAGTTCGATCAATCGGCGGACGAAATTATTGCCGCAGGATTTGCCGCGGAGCATGTCGTCAGAGCGATTACGCTAGTCGATCGCAACGAATACAAGCGTCGGCAATCGCCGCCCGGTATTCGGATAACCCCTCGAGCCTTCGGTCGCGACCGGCGTTATCCGATTACATCCGGTTACAAAGGTGTTTGAAATAGCGAAGAGATGATAATGACGAATAATAAAAGTGCATTTCACATAGTCTTGTTTATGTTATTAATAATGCGAGTCTCATTTGTTTCGGCGCAGGATCGTTTTCAAATTGAATTGATTGTATTCGGGCAAGACATGCCGACGACCGAATTGTTCGATCAAACGCGCAGCGGGATACAATGGCCGAGTCAGGTCGTCGAAGTGTCGGCATTGGCTCAGGCCGCCACGGAACAAAAATCGTTATCCCATGTCTACGCTACGCTTTCGCGTTATTCAACGTATCAGCCGATCGCCCACTATGCATGGATTCAAGCCATCGATGTAGACAGTGCCGGCGATGCGGTTCGAATTCAGGATGCCGCTAATGTGTTGGACGGCTTCTTTCAGCTCGAACGAGGCGATTTTTTGACCGTGACATTAGATCTTGAGTATCAGCCCGATCCCGAGCGATTTTTTAGATTGACCGAATCAAGGCGAATTAAGTTTGATGAAGACCATTATTTCGATCATCCGAAATTCGGCGTGATATTAAAGGTGAAAGGTGAAAGGTGAAGTCGGCGCTTGACAAATGGTAGAAAAGTCACGTCATTTCGCTATTCACCGCTTGTGTTTGGGCTTGAAGAATAAAAAATAATCTCCATAATACAGTTTAAGTTTTGGAATCGAGCCGCGTTCGCTATGAATAAACCGGATTTTGCATGCCTATAGGGAATGGGCGAAGTATAATACGCGACTTTTGCAAGCTCTCGTCAGTCGATTGAGGGCTTTTTTTGTTTTCGATTTGGTGATTAAATAGCCACCACTTTTCTCCGTTGTAATGATGGGGTGTTTTTTTAGATGTACATACAATGACGCAAAAATTATATATTCAGACCAACGGTTGTCAGATGAACGAGTACGATTCCGATAAAATGCGGGATGTACTGAAAGCATCTCACGGTCTGGAGTTGACCGACAAACCCAACGAGGCCGATGTTTTATTACTCAACACTTGCTCGGTGCGCGAAAAAGCTCAAGAAAAAGTCTTTTCGGCTTTGGGCGTATGGCGGCCGTTCAAGGAACTGAAACCCGATGTCATCATCGGCGTTGGCGGTTGCGTGGCGAGTCAAGAAGGCGAGGCGATACAAAAGCGCGCGCCGTTCGTCGATATTGTCTTTGGTCCGCAAACCTTGCATCGATTGCCGCAATTGCTTGACGAAGCTCGAAACAAGCATAAGCGTGTCATCGACATCAGCTTTCCCGAAATCGAAAAATTCGACGCCTTGCCGGAACCGCGTGCCGAAGGTCCTAAAGCTTTCGTATCGGTGATGGAAGGCTGCAGCAAATATTGCACGTTTTGCGTTGTTCCTTACACACGAGGCGAGGAAATCAGCCGTCCGCTCGACGATGTGATTGCCGAGATCACGATTTTGGCGAAGCAAGGTGTTCGCGAAGTCAATCTGCTTGGACAAAACGTCAATGCCTATCGGGGGCTGATGGCGGACGGCGATATTGCCGATTTCGCGCTTTTACTCCACCATGTCGCGGCGATCGAAGGCATCGACCGGATTCGTTTTACGACGTCGAACCCGGTCGAATTCAGCGACAGCCTGATTGAAGCCTATGCCGAAATTCCGCAATTGGTCGATCATCTCCATTTACCGGTGCAGAGCGGCAGCGATGCGATTTTGAAAAAAATGAAGCGCGGTCATGTGCGCGACGACTATTTTGAGATTATTCGCAAATTGCGCGAAGTTCGCCCGAATATTTCTCTATCTTCCGATTTCATCATCGGTTTTCCGGGCGAAACCGATCGGGACTTCGACGATACGATGGATTTGATCGAGACGATAGGCTTCGATCTTTCCTACAGTTTTATATATAGTCAAAGGCCCGGTACGCCCGCTGCCGATTTGCCGGACGATGTGCCTCTCGAAGACAAGAAGCAGCGTTTGCAGCGTTTGCAAAACCGCATCAATGAAATGGCGGCACAAATTTCGGCGAGTATGGTCGATACCGTGCAAACGGTATTGGTTGAAGGTCCGTCAAAAAAGAATCCGTTACAAATGCAGGGTCGAACCGAAAATAACCGTGTCGTCAATTTCATCGGTCATCCTCGATTAGCAGGGCAATTCGTCGACGTGTACATAGCCGAGGCTTTGCCTAACTCTCTTCGTGGGCGTATGGTCGAATCTTCGACCGCAAAAATAACTGCGGTGGCTTAAGCAATTGATGTCATCTCAAGAAATTACGCTGTTGCCGGCCGATAACAGCAGACTCTCCAATTTTTGCGGTCAATTCGATTGCCATCTGCGTCAGATCGAGCAGCGCATGCTGGTGGAAATCGCCAATCGAGGTAATCATTTCAAAGTCAGCGGTGAAGAGCAGGCGGTCAAAGCGGCTTGCGCGGTGATGCATAAGCTATTTGCCAGCACCGAACTTGAATTGTTGACTCCCGAGCAAGTGCATCTATCAATGCAGGATGCCAGCATCGACGAAGCCCTCGAGGCGGTCAAGGCTGAAACGGCGGCTCAATATCAGGTGACGGTCAAAACCAAGCGCGGCGTGATCAAAGGCAGGGGCGCTAATCAACAAAATTATTTAAAAAAAATCACGACTCACGATATCAATTTCGGCGTCGGTCCCGCAGGAACCGGGAAGACTTATTTAGCGGTCGCTTGCGCGGTTGAAGCCTTGCAAAACGAAAAAGTTCGCCGAATCATTCTGGTTCGTCCTGCTGTAGAAGCCGGCGAAAAACTCGGTTTTTTGCCCGGCGACATGGCGCAAAAAGTCGATCCTTACTTACGTCCTCTGTACGATGCTTTGTATGAAATGCTCGGCTTCGAGCGCGTCGAAAAATTGATCGACCGCGATGTCATTGAAGTAGCGCCGTTAGCCTTCATGCGCGGCAGAACCTTGAACGATTCCTTCATTATTCTCGATGAAGCGCAAAATACGACCGTCGAGCAAATCAAGATGTTTTTGACGCGGGTCGGCTTCGGTTCGACCGCCGTCATTACCGGCGACATCACGCAAATCGATTTGCCTTCCGAAAAAATGTCGGGATTGCGCCATGTGTTGAAGGTATTAGAGAATGTCGAAGGCATTAGTTTTACGTTTTTCGGCGCAAAAGACGTCGTTAGGCATCCGTTGGTACAGCGAATTGTTCTTGCCTATGAGGCCTATGAAAAAACACACCCGAATCCTTGATGAACAGCATTGAAATTCAACAAGAGACCACGACGGACGCTGTCCCGGATAGTGGTCAATTGCAAAATTGGGTAGACGCTACGCTAAAGGATTATCCCGACGATACCGAGCTGGTGATCCGTATCGTGGATAAGCTAGAGATCAGTCAACTCAACGAACACTATAGAGCAAAACCAGGCCCGACCAATATTTTGAGTTTTCCTTTCGACGCGCCGGACTATATCGAATCCAATCTATTGGGAGATTTGGTCGTATGCGCGCCGGTCTTGGCCGAAGAGGCACTGGAACAACATAAGGCCTTGGATCATCATTGGGCGCATATCATCGTGCATGGAGTCCTGCATTTGCTGGGTTACGATCATGTCGAAGATAACGAAGCCGAATTAATGGAAGCGAAAGAAATCGAAATATTGGCACAATTGAACATCGATAATCCGTATAACGAGGCAAACGAGGTATGAACGACGAACCCTATCCGAGTCAGACGCCGCAAAAAAGTTGGATCGGCAGACTAGGACAACTTTTAAGCGGCGAACCGCAAGATCAGGAAGATCTTCTTGAGATTTTACGGGAAGCTCGCGAAAAACATTTACTAGGCCCTGATGCGTTGGCAATGATTGAAGGCGTACTTCAGGTTTCGGAAATGCGGGCACGGGATATTATGATTCCGAAAGTGCAAATGGTCGTCGTGCCGAGGGATGCCGACTTGAAAACCATTTTTCCGTTGGTGCTCGAACACGGTCATTCGCGTTTTCCGGTGATTGAAGAGGACCGCAGTAAAGTGGTCGGCGTTTTGTTGGCAAAAGATTTGCTGCCTTATGCGCTGACCGAGACCGTTCATGATGTCAAAGTCGAGGAATTGATGCGTCCGGTCAGCATCGTGCCGGAAAGCAAGCGCTTGAATGTGTTGTTGAAGGAGTTTCGTACTAATCGGAATCACCTAGCCATCGTCGTCGACGAGTACGGTACCGCGGCAGGCTTGGTGACGATAGAGGATATACTCGAGGAAATCGTCGGCGATATTGAGGACGAGCACGACCAGGAGCCCGATGAGGGTTATATCGTGCAGCGCAACGAAAACGAATATATGGTCAAGGCGTTGACGCCGATGGATGACTTCGATGAATTTTTTTCCTCGGGATTATCAAGCGAGGAATACGATACGGTCGGCGGCTTTATCGTGACCAAGCTCGGACACCTTCCGCAAAAAGGCGAAAAAGTGATCGAAGGCAAGCTCAGGTTCGAAGTAGTCCGAGCGGACAGCCGGCGAATTCATTGGCTAAAATTGAAATTGCTCGAAGAAGAGGAAGAATAGGCGGGTAATTTACCCGCTCCGAACGTTAGGGTTTGCTTTGGCCATGGTCAAAAAGCTTCCGCTCCTGCGCACGCCCCTTACCTACATCCATGTAGATAACGTAAGGACGGGTCGGCAAGCCTGTGGAGTTATGGGGTCAGGTCTTGAATTTTGCAAATACGTGCCTGCATAAAGCGAGACTTGATGCAAATTTTAAGACCTGACCCTGTGTGGGTTCTTCTGTGTGGTGACCCTGTGTGGGTTCTTCTGTGTGGTGACCCTGTGTGGGTTAAGACCTGACCCCGTGTGGGGATGAATAACTTCAGAAGAGAGGCCATTCGGCGTTAATCAAGTGGCAGAGTTGTTGAAGCCTGAATACCTTCGCCAATTAGGCTAAGTAATGCATTAGCTCCATTAGTTAAAGTTGAAGAAGTAAAGATCGACAACTCTGACCTTTTGGTTTCTTAAAGCTTGTTAAACCACAAAAACCGTTTTTTATCCGGCTATACAGCCTTACAATCGCTTAACAAAATTTGTTCTGTCGCGGTATCGTCGGCGGCAAGGAATTTCAAAATGCCGGAATCGCCTTTCGTATGCCAACGAAGGCTTTTTTGCTCGTCCAATGCAATATACAGCGCGCCGGAAGCTGCTTTCCGAATCTGCATTAAACTTAGCAAGCCCTGGTAATAAAGGGCGGCGAACGATTCCCCGGATTGTAAGTTTAAATAAGCGACCTGCAATTCGGTGTCGGGATGGCAGCGATAAACGACTATCTTGCTTCGCCAGCCGATACCTTCGATGATGCCGGTTGTAACCGGTGTGCCGTCAAAATGTAAGGGATCTAAGGAATCACGCTTAATTTGTTGTGCACAAGCCGTCAGTAATACGGTAAAACTGATCACGAAAAGAATTTTACTCATAATGAATCTCTAGTTGTGAATGGATGGGGTGACAGTCATCCTGATAGAGACGAATACCCCGCAGCCTCTATACGCACATGCCTAAATTTTTAGTACGATAGCTATACTATAATATTTTAATTGCCCTTCTTGCGGGTTTATATGCAAAATACCGGTTCCAGTGGGTAAAGCTTTAAAAAAATCCTAGCAAACTTGAGAGAAAAGTATGATGAGACGATGGATTGCTTTTGCGTTATGCAGTGTGCTGATAGGGTGTGCAACTGAGGCTAGCCGAGAGGAAAACGACGACGAGCAACAATTCAGGTGGGACAATATTGCCTGGCAATTAGAACACTTTATCGGGCCGAACGGCGAAACGACAAGCGTTAAAGATGGTACGATTATCGATGCCTTGTTTACGAAAGGTCAATTATCCGGAAGTGGCGGTTGTAATCGTTATTTTGGGAAATTTGAGATATCAGAAGAATCTAAATTAATGGTCAGCCCGATCGGCTCAACGATGATGGCCTGTTCAGAGATTATCAACGAACAAGAGCGCCGCTATTTCGATTGGCTCGCTAAAGTTGGCGGCTATCGCTACGATGAAGAAGCTCGATTACTGACGCTTTTGGACCAAGAAGGAAATTCATTATTGGTGTTCAAAACAAAAACCCAGCCGACGCTGGAAAAAAACCAATGGCAGGTATCCGGCATCAACAATGGCAAGGGTGGTATCGTGACGGATAAAAATTCCGCTTTAGCGAATGCGTATTTTGCCGATGGTACTGTCCAAGGCAAAGCGGGTTGTAATCGATATTCGGCGGCTTACACAAAGCAAGATGAAGAACTCAGAATCGATTCTGCGCAGACGACTCGAATGTTTTGTGCAGAGGATGGCGTCATGGAACTCGAAGCGAATTTTTTGAATGTTATGGCTCGGGTCGTCCGTTATGAAATCGATGGCGATCGACTAAAACTTCTCGATAAGGATGGGGCGTTGTTGATTGGCTTTGTCAGAAAATAAACTTTGAACATCCTTTTTCAGGAAGTTATTTATACCATTTGCTAGCCGAAATTCGGAACTGGGGTGTCCTTTGACGGGCGCCCCGGTGCCGAATTTTGATCTACGATGGGTAATCTTTCGATCCTTGGAGTAATGCCGGTCCGCTTCTCAAACCGCCTTTTTAATTCTCTCCAGCGCGTTCTCCAAGTTTTTCATGCTGGTCGCGATCGAGATTCTGACGTGGCCGGAGCAGCCGAAGGCAGAGCCAGGCACCAGCGCGACGCCGGCATGTTCGATCAGGTATTCTGAAAAATCCAAGTCATCTTTGATGTTGTCCATTTTGGCGATTGCCTGTTCTACGTTCGGGAATACGTAGAATGTGCCGTCGGTTTCAAGGCAATCGATGCCGTCGATTTTGTTCAATTCCGATACGACGAAATCATGACGTTTCTTGAATTCGGTCATCATCATGTCGATGAAGCCTTGATCGCCGGTTAGTGCGGCTTCTGCGGCATATTGCGAAATCGAGGTCGGGTTGGAAGTACTTTGCGATTGAATGGTGCCCATTGCTTCGATTAGGTTGGCTGGCCCTGCCGCATAGCCGATGCGCCATCCGGTCATCGAATAGGCTTTAGAGACGCCGTTCATTACGAGGGTGCGGTCGTAAAGTTCCGGGCAAGCGTTCAGAATATTGACGAAGCTGCCTTTTTGCCAAAGGATATGTTCATACATATCGTCGGTCGCGATCATAATGTCCGGGAATTCTTTCAGTACAGTGCCGAGCGCTTTTAGCTCGTCGAGCGAATAGGCGACGCCGGTCGGATTCGACGGGCTGTTGAGGAAAATCAGCCGGGTCTTGTCGGTAATCGCCGCGCGCAGTTGTTCCGGCGATATTTTAAAGTGCTGCGCCTGTGTCGTTTCGATGACGACCGGTACGCCGCCGGCTAACAGCACCATGTCTGGATAAGAGACCCAGTACGGCGCAGGAATGATCACCTCGTCGCCTTCGTTCAACAGTGCTTGCGTCAGGTTGTAAGAGCTCTGCTTGCCGCCGCACGAAACCAGAATTTGCTTGGCTTGGTAATCGAGGCCGTTGTCTTTTTTGAATTTGTCAATAATTGCTTGTTTCAGGCTTGGCGTGCCGCCGACCGGAGTGTATTTCGTAAAGCCTTTGTTCATCGCTTCGATTGCGGCGGCTTTGATATGATCCGGTGTGTCGAAGTCCGGTTCGCCGGCGCCGAGGCCGATAATGTCCTTGCCGGCGGCGCGCATTGCGGCGGCTCTTGCTGTGATCGCCAGTGTAGGTGAGGGTTTAACGGATTGAACTCTACCGGAAAGTTTTATGCTCATAAGTACCTGTCAAATCAATGTAAAAGTAGAGATGATTATACTCTATGTATAATAGCTGTTGAAATTCCATTAGAGAGTGAGTGTGTGAAAAAGGCATTTAATATTCAAGGCCGTTTTCAACCGGCGGGCGACCAGCCGGTGGCAATAAACCGATTGGTCGAAGGATTGAACGACGGCGAGGTGCATCAAACCTTGCTCGGCGTGACCGGCTCGGGCAAGACTTTTACGATTGCCAATGTGATTGATCAAGTACAGCGTCCGGCGATGATTTTAGCGCCGAATAAGACATTGGCCGCGCAATTGTACGGCGAGATGAAGGAGTTTTTTCCGGAAAATAGCGTCGAGTATTTCGTGTCGTATTACGACTATTATCAGCCGGAAGCCTATGTGCCGGCTTCGGATACCTTCATTGATAAAGATGCTTCGCTGAATGAGCATATCGAACAAATGCGTTTATCGGCGACCAAGGCGCTGATCGAACGCGAGGATACAATCGTCGTCGCGACCGTGTCGGCGATTTACGGTTTGGGTGAACCGGAATCGTATTTTCAAATGGTTTTGCATTTGGTGCGCGGCGATTTGATCGATCAACGCGCGATCGTCCGTCGTTTGGCTGAAATGCAATATACGCGTAATGAAACCGAATTGCGCCGCGCGACCTATCGCGTGCGCGGCGAAGTCATCGATATATTTCCGGCAGAATCTGAACAGGAGGCGCTTCGTATCGAGTTGTTCGATGATGAAATCGAGCGACTGTCGCTGTTTGACCCGTTGACCGGCGAAATTAAGCAGCGTATTGCGCGTTACACGGTCTACCCAAAGAATCATTACGTCACGCCAAGGGATCAACTATTAGCAGCAGTTGACGCGATTAAGATCGAACTGAAAGAGCGGTTAGCGCATTTATATTCACTGAACAAATTGGTTGAAGCGCAACGTCTGGAGCAGCGGACTTTATTTGATCTCGAAATGATCATGGAAGTCGGTTATTGTTCCGGCATCGAAAATTATTCGCGTTATCTGTCCGGTCGCGGCCCGGGAGAGCCGCCCCCGACGATGTTTGATTACTTACCGGATAATGCTTTGGTCATTGTCGATGAAAGTCATGTGACGATTCCGCAGATCGGTGCGATGTATAAAGGCGACCGCTCACGTAAAGAAACCTTGGTCGAATACGGGTTTAGATTGCCGTCGGCGCTCGATAACCGCCCGTTGACCTTCGAAGAGTTTGAAGCAAAATCCAGGCAGCGAGTTTATGTTTCGGCGACGCCCGGACCTTATGAAAAAGCACATTCCGGTGTCTTTGTAGAGCAGGTCGTCAGGCCGACCGGCTTGCTTGATCCGGAAATCGAAGTTCGGCCCGCGACGACTCAGGTCGATGATTTATTGTCGGAGATCAACAAGCGGGTCAAGGTCGATGAGCGCGTGCTAGTCACGACGTTGACCAAGCGCATGTCCGAGGATTTGACCGAGTATCTGGCCGATCACGACGTTCGCGTGCGTTATCTGCATTCGGACATTGATACGGTTGAGCGGGTTGAAATTATTCGCGATTTGCGGCTCGGAAAATTCGATGTGCTGGTCGGTATCAATTTGCTGCGCGAAGGCTTGGATATTCCCGAAGTTTCGTTGATCGCGATTTTGGATGCCGACAAGGAAGGTTTCTTGCGTTCGACCGTGTCTTTGGTGCAAACGATAGGCCGCGCGGCGCGCAATGTACGCGGTAAGGCGATCTTGTACGGCGATAAGATCACGCGTTCGATGCAACAGGCGATCGACGAAACCGAGCGTCGCCGTGAAAAGCAAAGCCGGTTTAACGAGCTCAACCATATCACGCCGACAACGGTATTCAAGTCGGTTAAGGATATTTTGGAAATCGCCATTCCGGGCGCCGGCTTTCAACCGGTTGCGAAGGCCGTAGCCGTGACCGAGCCCGATGCGGACTATAAAGCGATGACGCCGAAACAAAAAAGCAAGAAGCTCAAACAGATGGAAGAGCAAATGTATAAGCATGCTCGGAATCTGGAGTTTGAAGAAGCTGCGCGTCTTAGGGATGAGATTAAATTATTGCAGGAGATTTATGTTAAAGGTTAAAGGTTAAAGGGGGCAAGGGGCAAGAGTATTGGTGGGTTTAGGATCGCTGCCCTTAAGTTAAGGGAAACTCGTCGTTCGGTGATGGATGGCAGTCTTTCTATACCTATCGCACTTCAAATTTAGGCATTAGCGTATGGAGGCGTCGGGGTGTTCGGCAAAGGCTTTGGCAGCATGGATGCTGTCATAGAGCCTACATGGACGTATTCACCCAGCACCTAAATTATCCAAGATAATTAACCATAGCCAATGAGCTATGGAATTTAGGTGCTGGGTTCACGGCGTTCTTTGACGGTCACCCCGGTGCCGAATTTGATCTACGATAAGTATGCTTATTCTGTGAAGGCGCTTAATGGCATGGGGTTTAGTGGGTGATGGTTTATTTGTTGTGTTTTTGGGAGGGTAGGCAATGAGGTTTAAATTAGGTTGCGATCTCGAATATCAGGTTGATTCCTTTAGTACGTTTATTTTTAATTTTCGAATCGCGCAGATCGACTGCCAAAAGATTATTAGCGAACATCTGCAATTGAATCCTGTTATTCCTGTTGATGAGTTTGCGGCGCCCGTTCTAGAAAATCGATATTTCAGAGTCAATGTATCGGCAGGAACGAATTTGCACGTTTCGTATCGGGCAGAAGTTGAAATGTCGCACTTTTACGGTGATCCGAACCGAATCGTGGAAATTCAGCCGGCGGATTTACCGAAAGAAACCTGGCCTTATCTCTACCCGAGCCGCTTCTGTCAATCGGACCGGCTAATTAATCTTGCCCTTTCGGAGTTTGGTGGAGAGTTGATGGGTTATTCCAGAGTCACGGCCATCTGTAATTGGATTTTTGATAAAGTTTATTATCAATACGGTGCCAGTAGTTCGCATACTTCCGCATTCGATACCGCTACTGAGCGAATCGGGGTGTGCCGGGATTTCGCGCATTTGGGCATTGCGTTTTGCAGGGCCTTGAATATTCCGGCGCGGTTTGTCTCCAGTTATGCTTATGGGTTGGCGACACCCGATTTTCATGCCTGTTTCGAAGCCTATTTGGATAATCGATGGTATTTATTCGACGCCACCCGTCTGGCGCCGCAGAACGGTATCGTGCGTATCGGCACGGGGCGCGACGCGGCCGATGTTTCGATAGCCACAATCTTCGGAAATGTTTCAATGAACGATATGCGTATTTTTATCGAGCATGTTCCGGATCCGGATTGTCCCGGAATTCCGGAGCCGACGACCGAGGCCATTGCGATTTTATGAGGCTGAATTCTGCCGGGATTTTCAGAATAATCGAGTTGTTTGGTCTTATTGCTCGCCATAAACCCTTTTTATCAGTGTCAGGAACCATTGCGGGCGGAAGATGACGATGAACAGCGCGATTAGACTGACAGTTGGGATAGGTCCGATATCGAGCAGCATGAACACGATCATCGCCGATAAAAGTTGAAGCCGGGCGACGGCTGACGCAAGGTTTTTTTTTCGCCCCGGATTGCCATCGGATGCGCCGGAGCTATCCGGCAAAGTTGGATTTTGCCGCGAATTTCGATAGATATTATCGACAAGGGTCTTAAACCAGCGCGGGCGGAACAAGGCAACGAACGCACCAATCGGTGAGGCGATCGGAAACGGTCCGATGCTTGCGATTACGATCAGAATCAATGCAAAAACGCACTTCAAGCGTATCGTTGTCATTTTCTATGTCCTATTGTCACGATTTTGTTCGATGGCTCGGAAATGGCTAAATCAATTAATATCAGCGTAACTTGGAGTGTTGGTACCGTCAATTTACGATTTAAGTATTGATCCTAAAAAGAGCAGTTGAGAGCCTCAAACTACCGTTCGCCCTGATCCCTTCGGCTACGCTCAGGAGAGCCCCTTCGGCTACGCTCAGGAGAGCCAAGTCGAAGGATGAGCGGGAGTTTGAGGCTTCACCCGGTCGGTGAAAGTGTTGTAGCCCCTTCATGCTTCGGCTTGGCTCAGCACGAACGTTCTACAACACATGTCAATAGCTCTTTTCAGGTTGATCGTTCATTAATTCCACACTTTAAGTATTGTGTAGCGAGGCATTGTGGTGGTTTATGTTCGGATGGTGCCTCAAATAAATTTAATTTAAATCGTTGCAAAAAATAAATGCTTCGATATAATAGCGGGCCTGAACACAAAGACCTTAGGCGCGTAGCTCAGTTGGTTAGAGCACCACCTTGACATGGTGGGGGTCGTTGGTTCGAATCCAATCGCGCCTACCAAATTTCAAAGCACCGTATATCGGTGCTTTTTTGTTAGTGAACCTTGATCAGTCTTAAATTAACATGCCGGTAATCACACTCCCCGATGGATCACAGCGTGAATTCGACCATTCCGTCACAGTTATGGATGTGGCCCGGTCTATCGGTTCCGGATTGGCAAAAGCTACATTGGCCGGTCGTGTTGACGATAAGTTGGTCGATGCCGAAACGGTCATCGAACAAGATGCCCATTTGCAGATTGTAACTGCTAAAGATGAAGAAGGCATCGACGTAATTCGTCATTCGGCTGCGCATTTGCTGGCGCAAGCGGTTAAGCGCTTGTTTCCGGATGCGCAGGTAACGATCGGTCCGGTCGTAGAAAACGGATTTTATTACGACTTTTCCTATAAAAGACCCTTTACACCGGACGATCTTGCAGCGATCGAAAAAATGATGCAGCAAATCGCCGCCGAAGATGTCGCAATCAAGCGCTTTCTGTTGTCGCGCGACGATGCGGTTAAGTTTTTTAAGGATCAAGGCGAAGCTTATAAGGCCGAGATCATCGAGTCGATTCCGGACAATGAAGATTTGTCTTTGTATGCCCAAGGTGAGTTTACCGATTTATGCCGCGGACCTCATGTGCCGAGCACAGGTAAACTAAAGGCCTTCAAATTAATGAAGATTGCAGGCGCTTATTGGCGCGGCGATTCCAACAACGAAATGCTGCAGCGTATTTACGGTACTGCCTGGGGCGATAGCAAAGAGCTGAAGGCCTATCTGCATCGCCTGGAAGAAGCCGAGAAGCGCGATCACCGTAAGTTAGCCAAATCTCTCGATTTGTTTCATGCTCAAGAAGAAGCGCCTGGTATGGTGTTCTGGCACAGCAAGGGCTGGACGCTTTATCAGCAGATCGAACAGTATATCCGCAATAAACTACGTATTAACGGCTACCAGGAAGTCAAAACGCCGCAAGTCGTCGATCGATCGTTGTGGGAAAAGTCCGGGCATTGGGATAAGTTCGGCGATATGATTTTTACGACGCATTCGGAAAATCGCGATTATGCGATCAAGCCGATGAACTGTCCTTGCCATGTGCAAATTTACAATCACGGACTAAAAAGTTACCGCGATTTACCGATTCGCATGGCCGAATTCGGTTCCTGTCATCGTAACGAGCCTTCAGGGACCTTGCATGGCTTGATGCGGGTTAGAAACTTTGTGCAGGACGATGCGCATATTTTCTGTACCGAGGATCAAATTCAACAGGAAGTCTCGATATTTATCGACTTATTATTTGAAGTTTACAAAGATTTCGGCTTCCGCGAAGTCATTATCAAATTATCGACCCGGCCGGAAAATAGGGTAGGTGACGATTCGGTCTGGGATAAGGCTGAGGAAGCGCTGGAAGTCGCATTGAACAACAAAGGTCTGGACTGGCAGTTGCAGCCCGGTGAAGGCGCTTTCTACGGACCGAAAATCGAGTTCTCGTTAAAGGATTGTATCGGCAGGGTCTGGCAATGCGGTACGATACAAGTCGATTTTTCAATGCCTGGTCGACTCGGTGCGAGTTATATTGCCGAAGACGGTTCTAAACAAGTACCTGTGATGTTGCATAGAGCAATACTCGGTTCGCTCGAACGTTTCATCGGTATCCTGATCGAACAGCATGCCGGTACCTTCCCGCTCTGGCTCTCTCCGGTACAGGTTGCTGTACTGAATATTGCCGACAGACAAGCCGAATATGCCGAACAAGTCGTACGTAAGCTGGAGAAACAAGGCTTCAGAACGATAATTGACTTGAGAAATGAGAAGATAGGCTTTAAAATTCGCGAACACTCTATGCAACGGGTGCCGTATCTTCTGATTATTGGTGATAAAGAAATGGACAATCAGTTAGTTACGGTTAGGACGCAAAAGGGTGAAGATTTAGGCAGTCTTTCAATCGATCAATTGACCGAACGGCTAGGTAGCGAGATTGAAGACAAAAAATAATCATTGTTTGGAGGATTAGGGTATCTCAGCGAAAAAAGACGAAGTGCGCATAAATGACACGATCACCTCGAGAAGGGTGAGAGTCGTTGGCGCAGATGGCGAAGCGCTCGGCATTATATCGATCGATGAAGCAAAGCAGCTGGCTTATGATAACGACCTGGATCTGGTGGAGATTTCACCGAATGCGGATCCGCCGGTTTGCAAGGTCATGGATTACGGCAAGTTTCAGTTCGAGCAAAATAAGAAACAGCAGGCCGCCAAGAAAAAGCAAAAACAGATACAGGTTAAGGAAGTCAAGTTTCGTCCGGGCACCGAAGAAGGAGACTATCAGGTTAAATTGAAAAACCTGACTAAGTTCCTCGAAGAAGGCAATAAAACCAAAATTACACTCCGTTTTCGCGGTCGTGAAATGGCTCATAAAGAGTTAGGCATGGATTTATTGAAGCGTATCGAAAAGGATTTGGAAGAGCTGGCCTTAGTTGAACAGTTCCCTAAAATGGAAGGCCGTCAAATGGTTATGGTCATGGGGCCGAAAAAGAAAAAATAAAAGGTCGTCGTTTGATGCGTCCTTGTTGCTAGGAAGGCAGCAGAAAGCGTTGCCTAGAGTAATGCGACACAAATTCTTCAGGGCCTTGCATTTTGCCTTGTCGGGTTTAAATCTCAAGGAAACTTACTATTTTAATCGGAGCAAACAAATGCCAAAAATTAAAACTAATCGCGGTGCGGCAAAGCGTTTCAAAAAAACCGCAGGCGGATTTAAGTGCGGACAATCGCATCGCCGTCATATTTTGACAAAAAAGTCCACTAAAAGAAAAAGACAGTTGCGTAAAGCGGCTCATCTTCACCCGTCCGACGTGCGCATGGCGACACGTATGATGCCTTACAGTTAAAACGACAGGAGAAGAACAGTGGCAAGAGTTAAACGTGGCGTAACAGCCAGAGCAAGACATAAAAAGATTTTAAAGCAAGCGAAAGGATACTACGGCGCACGTAGCCGGGTTTATCGCGTTGCTAAGCAAGCAGTAATCAAGGCAGGCCAATATGCCTACCGTGACCGCAAACAGAAAAAACGTCAATTCCGCGCATTATGGATTGTTCGTATCAACGCCGCTGCGCGTCTGTGCGGAATGTCCTATAGCCGTTTCATCAATGGTTTGAACAAAGCCAATGTTGCGGTCGATCGTAAAGTTTTAGCCGATTTGGCCGTGCGTGACATGGAAGCTTTCGCGGAATTGGCTAAAATTGCGCAAGCTAACTGCAGTAAGCCCTAAAAACAGAAAGACCGGTCGGGTCGGTTCATTCTAGCTTTTCGCTATTTACGAAATGGCTATGACGCAGGGTGCGCATCGCGCACCTTCCTCAATAGCGACCGATCCTCAAGTGTTTTTCTTTAAAGTGCGCGTTTCTTAGTGCGGCCGCTTTAGTAATGAAGCGGCCGTACTTTTTGGATATTTCCCATTCATTTCTAATAGCGAGTTGAGCAGTGTCGGCTACTCTCGAAGATCTCCTGGCGCAAGCTTTACAAGAACTTGCGAATTCTCAAGACCTCAATCAGTTGGATCAGGTGCGCGTTCATTATCTAGGCAAAAAAGGCCTATTTACGCTGCAGATGAAAGAATTGGGCAGGCTCGATCCGCAGCAGCGACGAGAAGCCGGGCAGGTCATCAATCAAGCTAAAAACCAATTTCAAGAAGCGCTTGAAGCGAAGAAGCAAGCGTTAGAAGCAGCAGCGCTGCAGCAACGGTTAGCGAGCGAATCTATCGATGTGACATTGCCGGGACGAGGGCAGCAGGTTGCGGGGTTACACCCGGTTAGCCGAACCTTACGCCGTATCGCCAAGATATTCGCCGGCGTCGGCTTCGATGTCGTCGAAGGTCCCGAAATCGAAGACGATTATCATAACTTCGGGGCATTAAACATTCCGGATCATCATCCGGCGCGAGCAATGCACGATACCTTTTATTTCGATGCTCATACGGTACTCCGCACCCACACTTCACCGGTACAGATTCGTGTCATGGAAACGCAGCGTCCGCCGTTGAAAGTCATCGCGCCGGGGCGGGTCTATCGTTGCGATTCGGATATTACGCATACGCCGATGTTTCATCAGGTCGAAGGCTTTTTGGTCGATAGCGGAGTAAGTTTTGCCGATTTAAAAGGCGTCGTTTATGAATTTCTGAGTGCCTTCTTCGAAAAGGACATTCAAGTCCGCTTCCGGCCATCCTATTTTCCGTTTACCGAGCCCTCCGCCGAAGTCGATATCGAGTGCGTGATGTGCGAAGGAAAAGGCTGCCGCGTTTGCGGACATACCGGTTGGCTCGAAGTGATGGGTTGCGGCATGATTCATCCCGAAGTGTTTAAATCGGTGGGTATTAACGGCGAGCTTTATTCGGGCTTCGCATTCGGTATGGGGGTCGAGCGACTGGCGATGCTGCGTTATGGAATCAACGATTTAAGGTTGTTTTTCGAAAACGATCTGAAATTTTTGCAGCAATTTAGGTAGGTTAAGGTCGGATCATGCAATTAAGTGAAGCTTGGTTAAGGGAACTGGTCAATCCGCCGATTACGACGGCGGAACTGGTCGGACAATTGACAATGGCCGGTCTCGAAGTCGATTCGGTGACGCCTGCGGCGGCTGATTTTGGCGGAGTTGTGGTTGGCGAAGTGATGGCGATGGAGCCGCATCCGGATGCCGATCGATTGCGAGTCTGTCGGGTCGAGGTTGGTGAGGCCGAACCGTTGCAAATCGTTTGCGGGGCTGCAAATGTTCGCGTCGGTTTGAAAATTCCGGCGGCACTGATCGGTGCGGTATTGCCCGGCGATTTCAAAATCAAAAAGTCGAAACTGCGCGGCGTCGAATCGTTCGGTATGCTGTGTTCCGAAAAAGAGCTGGGTTTGGCAAAAGATGCCGAAGGCTTGATGGAATTGTCGGTCGACGCGCCGGTGGGTGCCGATATTCGAGATTACTTGTCGCTAAACGACAATATGATCGAGGTTGATTTGA
Source organism: Methylotuvimicrobium sp. KM1 (assembly GCF_044788715.1). Lineage (NCBI taxonomy): Bacteria > Pseudomonadati > Pseudomonadota > Gammaproteobacteria > Methylococcales > Methylococcaceae > Methylotuvimicrobium > Methylotuvimicrobium sp. KM1. The sequence continues at coordinate 1,274,601 of NZ_CP173170.1, forward strand.
CGCCTAACCGGGCCGACTGCCTGAGCGTCGAAGGTATTGCCCGTGAAGTGGCGGTGTTGAATCGCTTGGATTTTAAACCGGAACATGTGATGCCGGCATCTGCGGTTCATCAGGAGACATTAGCGGTCGCGGTGTCGGCAGCCGAATATTGCCCTCGTTATACCGGTCGATTGATTAAGAATGTGAATCCGGACGCTGAAACCCCGTTATGGATGCAGGAACGTCTGCGAAGATCCGGACTGCGTAGTCTCGGGCCTTTGGTCGATGTCACTAACTATGTGTTGTTGGAGATGGGGCAGCCTTTACATGCCTTCGATGCCGATAAGTTGACCGGAGGAATTCGGGTGCGTTTAGCCGAAACCGGTGAAAAATTGAGCCTATTGAACGATCAAGAAATCGTGCTCGATAACGAAACGCTGGTTATCGCCGATGATAGCCGTGCGTTGGCCTTGGCTGGCGTAATGGGCGGCAGCGAAAGCGCAGTCGGCGATACAACAAACAATATCTTTTTGGAGTGCGCTTTTTTCTCGCCGGATACCATCATGGGCAAAGCGCGCCGATACGGTTTGCATACCGATTCCTCGCATCGCTTCGAACGTGGTGTCGATCCTTATTTACAATCTCGAGCTCTGGAAAGAGCGACGCAACTGATTCTTTCGATTGTAGGCGGCAGCGCCGGTCCTGTTACGGAAGTTAAAGCCGAAGCGGCCTTACCGAAACGCTTGCCTGTTTTATTACGCAAACAACAGATTTTGGACATTCTTTGCGTCGAGCTTGAAGATGAAGTGATTGCCGATATTTTCGAGCGTTTGGGCATGTCGGTTGAAACCTCGGAAGAGGGTTGGCAAGTTACCCCGCCTGGATTTCGTTTCGATATTGCCATCGAGGCTGATTTAATCGAGGAAGTGGCCCGTATTGTCGGCTACAACAATCTGCCGCAAAGTGAATTATTCATGCGTTCGGAATTAAGCAAGGCGCCGGAAGCGATGCTTGAACTCGATAGAGTTAAGGATTTTTTAGTCGATAGAGGTTATCAAGAAGCGATCACCTACAGTTTCGTCGATGAGGCGATACAAAAAATCATAGCACCGGATGATGAGTTCATTCCATTGCAAAATCCGATTTCATCGGAATTGGCCGTGATGAGAACCACGTTGTGGTGCGGATTGCTGCGTGCCGCCTTGCATAATATCAATCGGCAGCATACTCGGGTCCGGTTATTCGAAACCGGCTTGCGTTTCGTGCGCCAGGATGGTGTGATTCATCAGCAAAAAATGCTGGCAGGTCTCGCGATCGGTGATGTGTGTGCCGAACAATGGGGCGATAAAAGTCGTGCAATCGATTTTTTCGATGTTAAGGCCGATCTTGAGGCGCTGTGTGCCTTAACCGGTATAACTATTCTGTTTGAGGCGGCAATTCATCCAGCATTACATCCCGGCCAGTCGGCGCAAATTCGCTCTGCATCAGGGGGGGGTATAGGCTGGATGGGTATGTTACACCCGTCGCTGGAAAAACAATTAGATTTCGATTCGAGAGTTTTCTTGTTCGAATTGGATCAAGATTTACTATTGGACAAGGCCATTCCTTCGTTCAAGCCTTTATCGAAATTCCCTTCGGTACGCCGCGATATGGCCTTGATCGTCGATGAAAAAGTGACGGCCGGTCAAATCATCGATGCGATAAAAAGCTGCAATGAATCGGTTGTTCAAGACATTCTGATTTTCGATGTGTATCGCGGGCCAGGTGTAGAAACCGGCTACAAAAGTATTGCCTTAGGGCTGGTTTTTCAAGATTTTTCACAAACTCTTACCGATTCGCAAATAGATGCTATATTTAGCAGACTGTTAGCGGCTTTAGCCGATAAGACCAATGCAAAACTGAGGGATTAAATTTATGGCATTAACGAAAGCTGATTTTGCCGAGAGGCTGTTTGACGAGCTTGGATTAAACAAGCGCGAAGCGAAAGACATGGTGGATTTGTTTTTCGAAGAAATTAAAGGATCTTTGGAAAACGGAGAGCAGGTCAAATTATCGGGATTCGGCAAATTCGAACTTCGGGACAAAAACAGTCGGCCGGGTAGAAATCCGAAAACAGGTGAAGAGATACCGATTACCGCCCGTCGTGTGGTAACATTTAGGTCCGGTCAAAAACTAAAAGCCCGAGTAGAAGCTTATGCTGGAACCGAGTAATAATAATGAACTGCCGCCGATACCGGCGAAACGCTATTTTACGATAGGTGAAGTCAGCGAATTATGTGCGGTCAAGCCGCACGTGCTAAGGTATTGGGAGCAGGAGTTTTCAGAACTAGCCCCTGTAAAACGGCGGGGTAACCGTCGTTACTATCAACGGCACGATGTATTGATGATTCGTCAGATTCGATCGCTCCTTTATGAGCAAGGCTATACGATAGGCGGCGCGAGGGCGCACTTATCAAGCGACGATGCCAAGGAAGATTCAACTAGGACCAAGCAGTTGATTCATCAAATGATCGGCGAGTTAGAAGATATACTGGAAATTCTTAAATAATTAGCAAGCTTTAATTATTCAATAGATAGGCCGGAATAGTAAAGTTTGTATTCACTTTTTAACGAATATCCAGTATCATTCGTTTCTTTTTATATTGTCGGGGCGTAGCGCAGCTTGGTAGCGCACTTGCATGGGGTGCAAGGGGTCGAAGGTTCAAATCCTTTCGCCCCGACCAATTGAATCAAAGGCTTGTGATTTTCGATTAAATCATAATGCTATCATTTCGAGGTGCCAATTATAGGTGCTTCAATTTTTTATGTTTTGCTCGGATTATCGATCGTCAGTCAATGACGACAGGTCCGGTCCAATTGAGTTCGTCGATCGCTCTTTGAGCCGACTCGATTGTTGGATAGGATGTGTTTAATACATGTCCCGCTTCGCTTCCGATAACGATGAATACCCGAATGAGATTTGAATCGTTATTGATCCTAATAGAGCACACTATCCCCCGTCTAACGAGCCTACGCGCTTCGTTGGCCGTAATTTCAATCATAAAACAATCATTCATATTGATACCTGTGTTGGACAGTCTAGTTTAAGGCTCATTTTGGCACACTTTGGTTTCGTCTGTCTGTTTCCGGCTAATTACAACGATTATTTTTCGCCAAGCACACTTCTCGCTCTTGTTGATTGCCAAATTGGGTATTGCGGGGCTGTCCTATTACCTAGGATTACGCTGATTTGCTATGTAGCGTTTGCATGGCTTGATCGAATTGACCTTGAAGCAATAATGATAAGACTGAAGCGCTTTCGTCTATCGATTGCTCTATAACTTGCAGTTCGTTTTTTGAGGGTGTGTGTAGCACGTAATTGACAACGGCATTTCTATCGCCTGGATGACCTATGCCGAGTCTTAAGCGCCAGTATTCATTGCTGCCTAATTGCGCATTGATATCTTTCAGGCCGTTATGACCGCCGTGACCGCCGCCCTTTTTCAGCTTGCAAGTACCGGGAGGAAGATCAAGTTCGTCATGAATGACTAGGATTGCTTCGGGAGGGATTTTGTAAAATTTAGCCAGCGCGCTAACCGAACGGCCGCTGAGATTCATGAAGGTTGAAGGTTTCAAAAGCCACGCCTCATGACCCGAAGTGTTTAGTTTGCCGGCGTTTCCGAAAAACTTGGCTTCGGCGTTCATTCGAGTATCATTGAGTCGTCCGATATGGTCAATCCACCAAAAACCGGCATTATGTCTTGTATCTTCGTATTGCTTGCCGGGGTTGCCAAGGCCGACAAAAAGTTTGATTCCTGTCATTGAAAAAAATAATTTATGAAAAAAGTGGAAGTACTGTTTTTTTAGTAAGGCGCTATTATACCCTTTGCGAGTTAAATTTTGGCGCCGGGCGAATACGTTCTTGTAGACTCTATGGCATAATTCATGCTGTCCCCTCACCTAACGCTAGGTGAGGGGCCGCACAGCCCGGCGCATCCTCAGGCACTGCCGAAATTTGAGGTGCGAAAGGTATAACTGTTATTTTTGTTAAATCGTATCGGGTTGCGGTTCAGCAGGTTGTTTCGAAGGAAACTTTTTTTCTAATTGGCGGCCGAATTCTTCCAGTTGTTTTTCCAATTGTTTGCTGAACGATTCGATCTCTTTTTCAAGCAAGGGCAGTTGTTTTTCGAATTGGTTTTGGAATTTTTCGCCGAGGTTTTGCAGGCTTTTGAAAAAACCGTCGAATGCGGTTCCTGCCATGTTTTGCTGGGTTCGGCGGTAGTCGATTCGCCATAATTCGTTTTCGATGACCAGCGCCGTTTCAAACGGTCGAGGCCTAAGGCTTGAATCTTCGGAGTTAAGGATCGTTTCGACGGAGGCAATATTGCCGTTGATGATCACTTTGCCGGTTTCGAGCGAGGTGATGTTTGAAAAATCATGAGGGGGTGCAGCAAGCAAAGCAAGGCTGTCATCGGTTACGTAGCTTTCGGCGGTAGCTAAGTCGTTATCGATTAGAGCCGTCCAGAAAGAGCGGGTGACTTGGTCGGGGGTTTTTGCGCTTTCGCAGCCGCTCAATGCGAATACAATAAACAAAAGCCCGGCGTATACCGGGCTTTTGGCGCGCAGTGTGTTTTGATCAATCATCGCCGCCGAAGACGCCAAGCAATTGCAACAAGCTCAAGAACAAGTTGTAAATAGACACATACAACGAGACCGTCGCCAGAATGTAATTGCTTTCGCCGCCGTTAACGATGGCGCTGGTTTGGAACAAAATCATGCCCGACATCAGCAGAATGAACATCGCGGATACTGCCAAGGACAGTGCCGGCATAGAAAATACGACCGCGCCGATTCCGGCCAAAAAGGCAACCAGAATGCCGACCATCAGGAATCCCCCCATGAAGCTGAAATCTTTGCGGGTCGTCAGCGCGTAAGCGGAAAGGCCCAGAAAAATTACGCCGGTGCCGCCTAGTGCCGTCAGAATTAATTCATGACCGTTGCTGAACGCATTGATATACATGCTTAAAATAGGTCCCAAGGTCAGTCCCATGAAACCGGTCAATGCGAATACAAAGACTAGGCCAAGACTGCTGTTACTGAATTTAGTCGTCAGAAACAGCAAACCGAAATAGCCGATCATCGAGACGATCATTCCGGGGTGGGGCAGGTTCAACGTCATTGCCAGACCTGCTGTCAGCGCGCTGAACAATAAGGTCATCGACAACAGCATATAAGTGTTTTTCAGCATTTTATTGGTCGCCAGAATGCTGGCTTCCGGGCGTGAAACTGCGGTATTCAATCTCATGTTTAATGACTCCTATGTCAATTAATAACTTACGGATTATACAGACCTTCCAATATTACAAGAGTTTCATTGTGTTTGTAAGTCATTTGCAGCGAAATGTGTAGTCGGCTCATTATTAAAGCTATGTATTCGGTAATTTTTGAAACCACCCGCCACTACCGGAAGCGCTTATAAATCCAAAGTGAATCGTAGGTGTACGCTGCGCGTACCTACTGTCGGCAAAAGGCAACACATGAAGACACGTTAAACTACTGGTGGTACTGCCGTGGTTCGCATAGCCTAGCTTTATGTTTTGAGATTGGTTTAGTATTAACGGCCAATGGATTAGCCTTTTTAAAATGCTGAATTACAGTAAAATACGTTATTTTCCATTAAACCTTCTATTACATGTCAGAACCTACCGGATTAACGCCTTATGAGTTGATCGGCGGAGAAAAAGCCTTGTTGAGCTTAGTCGACCGATTTTATTTTTTTATGGATACCTTGCCCGAGGCCGAAGGTATTCGAGCGATGCATCAACCGGATTTGTCCGGCGCGCGCGACAAACTATTCAAGTTTTTGTCCGGTTGGTTTGGCGGGCCGGATTTGTTCATTCGCGAATACGGACACCCAAGGCTACGTGCCCGGCATTTTCCGTTTGCGATCGGCGAGTCGGAACGCGATCAATGGATGCTGTGTATGAGCAAAGCCTTAAGCGAACTGCCGATGGATGCTCGGCTCAGAGTCGAATTGAGCGAAGCGCTTCAACAGTTGGCGACTCATATGATTAATGTTGAAGGTTGAAGGTTAAAGGTTAAAGGTTAAAGGTTAAAGGTTAAAGGTTAAAGGTTAAAGGGGAAAGGGGAAAGGGGAAAGGGGAAAGGGGAAAGGGGAAAGGGGAAAGGGGAAAGGGGAAATTAGGGCTTGACAAGTGTTTTAAATGCAGCATCATTTTGCTAACTGCTAACTGCTAACTGCTAACTGCTAACTGCTAACTGCTAACTGCTAACTGCTAACTGCTAACTGCTAACTGCTAACTGCTAACTGCTAACTGCTAACTGCTAACTGCTAACTGCTAACTGCTAACTGCTAACTGCTAACTGCTAACTGCTAACTGCTAACTGCTAACTGCTAACTGCTAACTGCTAACTGCTAACTGCTAACTGCTAACTGCTAACTAACTCGAGACACAACCATTTCCAATTTACCTTTTACTTATCAAATTCGCCGCAGTTCTAGGGCAACCAAAGCGCGGATTACGGTGGCTCCCGGAAAGGTGCAAGTCGTCGCGCCGGCCGGGATTTCCGAGCGAACGTTGCATCGTTTCGTCGAGCAAAAACAGCAGTGGGTTGTTCAAGCGCTGAACCGCTTGGAAGCACGCGTCCAACAGGTGGAAAGTTTGGCGCCGGAATTTTATATAGACGGTGCGGAGATTCCATACCAAGGCGAGCGTTATCGGCTCAACGTCATGCCGACTCGTTTGAAGCGAATCAAACTCGAATTTTCCGATCGTTTCATTGCGCATATACCGGAAACCTTGCCTTCAGGCGATCATAGCGAAGCGATACGGGATGCTTTGATTCGTTGGATGAAGGTCGACGCCAAGCTCAAGACCGAATATTATGTCGAAAAACATGCGCACAAATACTTGTTGTCGCCCCGGTCGATTTCGATCCGCTCGCAAAAAAGCCGCTGGGGTAGTTGCGGCATTCATAACGATATTCATCTCAATTGGCTGTTGATTCTGGCTCCGCCCGAAGTATTCGAATATGTCGTCGTGCATGAATTATGTCATATTAAAGTCAGAAATCATTCGAGCCTGTTTTGGCAGTTGGTCGCTGACCATTTACCCGATTACCGGCAGCGGCGGAATTGGCTCAAAGAGCAGGGTAGCCGGCTGATGATGGGGCTATAAGGATTTCGATAAAAATAACTTTCTGGAGTTATAAGCTTTGTTGAGGGTTCGGTAACTCGCCTGGCAGGACGCCGTGAACCCAGCACCTAAATTATCAAGATAGTTAACCATAGCTAATGGCTTATGGAATTTAGGTGCTGGGTGAATACGTCCTTGTAGGCTTGACGGCGGCGACTGATTGCCAAGGATGGCATGAATGCAGATTTTGCAGGAGCAAAAATCTGCCCTGCCGCCGACACCTGCCAATCGAGTTACCGAGCCCTCTAAAATAGGGAAGTTATTTATGACCAAATCCTAAAGACCGATGACGATCAAAAAAATTTTGTTTTATAGCGCGATTGCCTGCCTTTTGTTCGCCGGACAGTTTTTATACAGCCGGGGGCTGGCGACCGGAAAACCGCCTGAATTGGCGCAAACGACAATTCAGGGCGAGCGTGTTTCCGACCGAATTGCGACCGGCCCCGGCTTGATTTATTTCTGGGCCGAATGGTGCCGAATATGCGCGATGATGCAGGCGCCGGTTAGTGCGGTACTGAACGACTTTCCGGGCGTGACTGTGGCTTTGAGATCGGGTGATGCGGATGAGGTGAAGGAATATCTCCATAAGAAAGCATTAAATTGGCCTGCGATCAACGACGAAGACGGTTTGATTGGCGATCGCTTCGGGATTCGCGGAGTCCCGTCGGTTTTCATTTTAAATCCTGAAGGCGAGATTGTTTTTACGTCGGTCGGCTACAGTACCGAATGGGGCTTGCGTTTTAGGCTTTGGTTGGCTGCTTGGTTTTGAACTTGAAAGATTCCGAGATGAGGTCATCAAGTCGGCCGCTCGCGTCTGTCGCTGTGCTGTTTTTCCTGACCGGCATGGCGGCGTTGATTTACGAGGTGCTTTGGCTGAAAGAACTGGGTTTGTTGTTCGGCAATACCAGTCAAGCCATGGCGACGACATTGGCCGCATTTTTTTTGGGACTAGCCGCCGGCAGTCATTATTGGGGACGGAAAGTTGCTGCTTTCCGGGAGCCGCTAAAACTGTACGCCGGGCTCGAGGCCGCGGTTGCCGTTTGCGCGGCGGGTTACTTCATATTACTCGCGGCCTATGGCCGGCTCTATCCGTGGATATTCGATTGCTGCGGCAATCATGCCGGATTGTTTACCGGCGTCAAATTCGCCTTGTCGCTGACGATATTGTTTCCGCCTGCTTTTTTCATGGGCGGCACGCTGCCGGTGCTGAGTCATTTCGCGGCACCGAATCGTAATGATTTAGGTCGTAACACGGCTTTGCTATATGGCGTCAATACCTTGGGTGCCGTGGCCGGTGCGCTGTTGGCAGGGTTTTGTTTGCCGGTTTGGCTAGGTTTCAAGGCCAGTTACGGATTAGCGATGGCGATTTCGTTGACGGTCGCGGCGGGCGCTTATGTCTTATCGAAACCGCACACTGAGCAAAGTCGAGCGCCGATTGAAACCGGCGGCATCGCTTTTCGTCCGCTCGCCGTCATCGCGTTCATGTCGGGGCTTTCGATGCTGGCCCTGCAAGTATTATGGGGGAGGATGTTCGCGCAGGTATTGCAGAATTCAGTCTACACCTTCGCGTTGATTCTATCGGTATTTCTTATTTGCCTGGCTTTGTCGGGGTTTCTGGCGCGCTGGTTGATTGCCGTTCGTTTTGATGCCGGAAAGCTGTTGTTCGGGTCGCTGATTATCGGCGGCCTTTTGGTTAATCTCGGGCCTTTCGTGTTTTTGGCGTGGACTGACGAACTGCACTATATCGGTTCGGATGTCGGTTGGTATGCTTATTTGCTGCAAATCGCGGCGCCGGCGGCGTTTATCATGGGGCCGCCATTGCTGCTGTTGGGGATGGCTTTGCCGCTGTCGATTCGTTTGGCGCAAAATCACCGACCAAGCGGTGGAACGCTGGTCGGGCAATTGGTCGGGATCAATACCTTGGGCGCGATAGCCGGTTCCATCATCGCCGGTTTCTTGATATTGGAATGGATGGGGCTATGGGCCGGAATTCGATTGATTGCGGTGCTGTATTTTTTGACGGCCACTTATTGGTTTAGTCGGGCTACGGAGACGGCTTCCAACTGTCGACAGCCTAGCTGTTCCCATAGTCAGAAATCATTTGAATCGGACTGGCGTCGGCGGGGAGGGTTGTATTTACCGGCAATCGGCATTTTATTGGCGGTTTCAGTATTCGATACCGGCAAATTGCCCCTGGTCAAAGTCGACCCGGTCAACGAAGAAGAAAGCCTGCTGGAGTTTTGGGAAAGCAGCGCCGGAACAGTCGCGGTGATTCGGCGTGGTGAACATTTGAAAATCAAGGTCAATAATCATTATACGTTGGGTGGAACAGGGTCTTTCGAGCTCGAGCAATTGACCGGCTCGTTGCCGGTTGCCTTGCATCGTGAGCCGCGTTCGGTTTATGTATTGGGCCTCGGTACCGGTATCACGGCGGGCGGCGTATTGAAACATCCGGTTCAGAGACTGACCGTGACCGAGTTGCTGAACGATGTCGTCGAGGCATCGGATAAATATTTCGGCGCTTATACCAACGGCTTGTTTTACGACCCGAGAGTGCGTGTCTTGCATGAAGATGGGCGTAATTATTTACGCGGCGCCCGTGAAAAATTTGATGTGATAATCGGTGATTTGTTCGTACCCTGGGAAGCCGGTACCGGAAGTCTTTATTCGCTCGATCATTTTAAGACAGTCTCCGAACGCTTGAATGAAAACGGTTTGTTCATGCAATGGTTGCCGGCTTATCAATTGTCGCAAGTCGAATTCGATGTAATCGCCAAAACGTTTTTGGAAGTGTTTCCTTATGCGACAGTGTGGCGCGCCGATTTCGGCGCATTAAGGCCGGTTTTGGGTTTGTTGGGGAGCAAGAGTAACCAAGATCTTGCGGCATTATCGGTGGGGCATCATCAAAAACTTCTGCTGCATTTTGCCGGCGATTTGGTTTCGATAAGCAGTCGTTTCGAACAGGCGCGACTGAATACCGACGACAGGCCTATCATTGAATTTTCCGCGCCGGTGAGTCAACGCTCGATTAAAACCGGACGGCAGGAGTGGCTGGTCGGCGCGGAGTTGATTGAATTAATGGAGGCGCTACAATCTAGCGTTTCGGATTATATAGTCGATGTGTCGGAGCCTTCGAAGCAATGGCCGCAAGCCGGTTTCAACTTGCAAAAGGCGCAATGGTTTCGCTATCAGGGTCGGCTTAAAGAGGCCGAGCAAGCCATGGCGAACTATCGGGAATTGCTTGGCGAAGAAGAACAATAGCGAGAAACTCGCTTGTTTTTCTCGTTTCCACTTCGGCTTCGATATCATCTGTTAGTTATCTTAAGCTTCCGGGCTTCGATGATCGCGATCTGGGGATCGCTCCCACAGGGTGTTGTGGGCACTCCAAGCCGCCCTCTGTGGGAGCGACGCCTTCGTCGCGATTTCGAAGCCGGGAGCGTAGGTGACAACAAACGGTATTGAGGTAAAATTAGCTAAACCTCTTAGGATACGCAGTGAGTTCCATAGCCGGGTAGGTCCGGGTTACGCTAGCGCTAACCCGACCTACGCCACTGAATGGTTTCATCCTAATAACATATCAAGGAGTTTTTATGCACGTCACTTTGGTTCATGTTCACGTTAAAGCCGATTATATCGATGATTTTATCGCCGCCACGAAATGCAATCATGAAGCGTCGATTCGCGAAGCCGGCAATCGCCGCTTCGATGTGTTGCAATCGCCCGAAAATCCGGGGCAGTTCGTTTTATACGAAGCCTACGTTTCTGCCGAAGATGCCGCAGCCCATAAACAAACCGCGTATTATTTGGCTTGGCGCGATACGGTCGCCGATTGGATGGCCGAGCCCCGTCAAGGGATTCGTTACGAAGGACTTTTTCCGCAGGGGTAAACGATGCAATTTAAACCATTTTCGATTTCACGCCTGCCGCGCATTAGCTACGGCAGGGGCCGGCTCAGCGAAGTGCCGGCCTTGACGGCTAGTTATGGTGGCAAAGCCTTGTTGGTTACCGGTAAGCAATCTTTTTGCGGTACGGAACGTTGGCCGTCGTTTATCGAGTCCTTGGAAATGCAAGGCGTTCGCTGGTTGCATGTCACCGTTTCGGGCGAACCGTCGCCGGATCTGGTCGATCAAACGGTTAGCCGGTTTGGCGGCGAGGCGATTGCTGTCGTGATCGGCATCGGCGGCGGTAGCGTGCTCGATGCCGCGAAAGCGATAGCGGGGCTTTTGCCGCACGGTAATTCGGTCATGGATCATTTGGAAGGCGTCGGTCGGAATATTCCTTATCGGGGGCCTAGTACGCCGTTCATCGCCGTTCCGACCACGGCCGGTACCGGCAGTGAAGCGACCAAAAATTCGGTGTTGAGCGTACAAGGACCGGAGGGGTTCAAGAAGTCTTTTCGTGACGAATGTTTGATTCCCGAATATGCAGTGATTGATCCCGACTTGCTGGAAAGCTGCCCGCGCGACTTGATCGCGGCCGATGGTATGGACGCCTTCACGCAATTATTGGAATCCTATGTTTCGTTAAAGGCTAATCCGTTCATCGATGCGTTGGCTTGGAGCGGGATGTGCGCTTTCAAGGAGGGCTTTTTTGCCGCTTGGGAAGGCCGGGAACCTGAAGCCGCTGAAGGCCGTGCCGCGATGGCGTATGCTTCCTTGCTTTCCGGTATCACGTTGGCGCAAGTCGGTTTGGGTTCTGTGCATGGCTTGGCTTCGCCGTTGGGCGCCTTTTTCCCGATACCGCATGGCGTGGTTTGCGGAACGATGGTTGCCGCCGCCGCCGAAATCAATATTCAAGCGATTGAAGCGCGAGAACCCGATAATCCGGCGTTGGCTAAATACGCGCAAGTCGGGCGTTTGCTGATCGGGCGTAACGATATCGGCGATTCGGTTGCGCGCGATTTATTGATCGAGTTGCTTGCCGAATGGAGCGAAACCTTGCAATTACCGCGCCTTGGCAATTACGGCATCAGAGAGGCCGATTTTGCAAAAATCGTTGCAAATAGCCGGGGCAGCAGCATGAAAACCAATCCGATCGTGCTGACCGATGCCGAGATAGAAGCGATATTGCAGCGGCGGCTTTAAACTTAACAATCATGAAGGCTTGGTATCGCCCTGCCAAATGAAAGTTCTCTGGTGGCGGAGGGTGCGGTCACTCGCCCGACAGGACGCCGTGAATACGTCCATGTAGGCTCGACGGCGGCTATCCTTGCCGCCGACGCCTGTCGATCGAGCAACCGCACCCTCTCCGGAACCGGTATTTTCTCTGCCGAGCTTCTTATATCGAAAAATTAGATTAAGATTTCAAATCCGCGAACTTTCACAGTAACGATCAAAGGTAGTGGTTTTCGCGACTTATCCCAGGCGCGAACCGGATCGGCTTTTTTTCGATTTCTTGAGTTTTTTTTCAGAGCCGGCTTTTTTAAGGCGTGTCTGGGCTAAGTTAATCAGCGTTTCTTGGGCTCCAACGGTGTCCTGTTCGTTTTTCGGTTGGCGCTGAACATAACTGCCGTCGGGCTGCATCTCCCAAACGCTTCTTTGGTTATTCAATTGTACGTTCAATATTTCTCGTAGCTCGGCTTGTAATTCGGGTTTCTTAACCGGCGTCACGACTTCCACGCGGCTTTCCAGATTGCGTTTCATGCAGTCGGCCGAACCGATGAAATATTCTTCGTCTCCGCCGTTTTGGAAATAAAAAATCCGCGAGTGCTCAAGAAAGCGGCCGACAATGCTGATGACGCGAACCGAATCGGAAATTCCCGGAATGCCGGGTCGCAGCCGGCAGGTATCGCGGACGATCAAATCGATTTTGACGCCGGCTTGAGCGGCCCGGTAAAGCGCGGCCGTGATATCGGCATCTTCTAAGGCGTTCATCTTGAATTGAATCAAGCCGGGCGCTTTTGGCGAATGCTTGGCGATTTCGCGTTCGATTTTTTCGATTAAAGCGGGTTTTAGGTATTTCGGTGAGGTGAGTAGACAATTGTATTGACGCTTCGGAACCAGGCCCGTCGTTAAATAATTGAATAACTCGGTAAGGTCTTGGCCGATGTCTTGGTCGCAGGTCAAAATGCCGAGGTCGGTATAGAGCCTGGCGGTTCCGGCATGATAATTTCCTGTGCCGATATGCGCGTATCGGCGTAGACCGTTGTAGTCCTGGCGAACGACATAAATCACTTTGCTGTGCGTTTTGAGTCCGACCACGCCGTAAGTGACATGAATCCCAGCGCGCTCCATGCGTTGCGCCCATTGGATATTGGCCGATTCATCGAAACGTGCTTTCAATTCCACCGATACGGTAACCTGCTTGCCATTTAATGCGGCGTCGATCAAATATTGGACAATTTTAGTGGCAGCCGAAGTGCGGTATAGCGTCATTTTAATGGCCCGAACATTCGGGTCGCGGCTGGCTTCCTTGACGAAGCGTTCGACCGTTGTAACGAAAGACTCATAGGGGTGTTGCAGCAGTATCGTTTCTTGTTCGCGAATGGCATGGAAAATATTCGGCGCACCGGCTAATTTAGGGTGATCGCAGGGGTGATGCGGGGCGTCGAGCAAGTCCGGGCGGTCGATCGCGGCGATTTGAAATAAATCGGACATCGCCAAGCGCTCGTCGACGATGAAGACATCATGCTCGTTCAGATTAAGTTCGGCTGTCAACATGCCGCGTTGTAACTCACCCATCGTTGAGGCGACTTCGAGTCTAACGACAGAGGCGAATTTGCGTTCGCGCAATTCCGACTCGATCATTTGCAGTAAGTCGTCGGCCTGGTCCTCGTCCTTTTCGGTGATGGCGTTGCGAGTTACACGAAACAAATCCGCAAAAGCGATATTCATGCCCGGAAACAGTAAATCTAAATTGTTCGCGATCAAATCGCCCAGCGCAACATAAACAAAATCGTCGCTGACCTGAATGAAACGCGGAAGTCTGGGGCCGACCGGGACTTTGATCCTGACGAGCGTGACGAGTTCGGGGTCCGTGCAATAGACGCCGGCCAGCAGGTTCAACGCCAGATTCGAAATGAACGGAAACGGATGCGCCGGATCGATCGCCTGAGGCGTCACTAGCGGAAAAATATTCTGAATATAGTAATCGCGCATTTGTTTTTGTTGAGCGCGCGTTAACTCGGAGAAAGGAAGGATACGGATGTCTTGCGACTTGAGATGCCCCATTAATTCGACGAATAGTTGCTGTTTTTTCGCTTCGATTTCGCGTACGACCGCGTAGCATTCGGTGATTTGTTGTTGTGGGCTGCGACCGTCCACGCTTAATTCGGTGATGCCTGCGCCAAGTTGTTGTTTCAGTCCGCCAATGCGCTTCATGAAAAATTCGTCAAGATTGGAGCTGACGATCGCGATAAATTTGACTCTTTCCAGTAGCGGCGTTCGCTCGTCCTCGGCTTCGTGCAAGACGCGTTTATTGAACTCGAGCCAAGTCAATTCGCGGTTTAGGTACCATTCCGGGGAATGGCTATCGAATTCTGGAGCTATCGGGGCAGGTTTCGGTTCGGTAAGGACGGTGGGTTGTTTCATTTTTAACGTTATTGGCAAGTGGTTAAATGGATTCGCAGCATAATCCTTAATTCGGCAATATAACCATGAAGCACATGAAGTTCTTGAGGTTTTTCAAGAGAATGTTCATAAACTTTGCGTAACCTTTCAGGAGATCAAAACTGTTATACAAAAGCATGGCAAGTTATTGAATCAACTTCTTATTCTTCATGGTGAAATGCTTTTTAGGATAATCATTCGATGTTGCGAGCAATGCTGGTTCGGTTGCGTCCTTCCCGTTTGGCTTGATATAACGCGTTATCGGCGATGGCAAGGAGCTCAGTTCCGATTAAACGAGGAAAGTGCGCCGAGTCTGCCAGGCCTATCGAGACCGTGCAATTGAATCGTTGATTTTGATCTTGAAAATGAATATTGGTAAATTGATTGCGGATGTCGTCCAGTAGTCGATAGGCATCGTCTTGATCGCACTCCGGTAGGACAGCTGCGAATTCCTCGCCGCCGTAACGGCCGATGATGTCCGAATGGCGAAGGCGTTGACGTAGCAGCATGGCAAGCGAAGTGATGACATTATCGCCGACCGTGTGACCGTAAGTGTCGTTGACTAATTTAAAATTATCGATATCCAGCATCGCGATCGAGACCGGTTTGCCGTTACGTCGAGCTTGGGCCGTCTCCAAATCGGCTGCTTCCTTGATGCTGGCATGTTTCAATAAACCGGTAAGGCTGTCTTTAGCGATGAGCGAAGTCAAGCGGCGGGCTCTTTCGATACGTGCGCGTGTCGCGGCAATCAATTGCGCATCCGATATCGGTTTCATCAAGAAATCGTCAGCGCCCTGTCCCATAGCCAAAATTTGTATGTCGAGATCGCTTTCGGAGGAAAGAAAGACTATCGGCAAGCCCGACCATTCGTCGTATTGACGAATGACTCCGGCAAGATCGAGACCGGTAAAGTTGGGCATATGCAAATCCAACAAGATTATTTCGGGTCGGAAACTCGCGATTTTGGTCATAACCGCTTCGGGATTCTTCAAGATTTCCGCTTGCATGCCCGCGACAGTCAGGACTAATTGATAGTGGGCGGCCAGATCGTTGTCGTCGTCGATGATCAAAACACGCTGGGGAGGCGCTCTTCTTTTTTCCAGAATTTGCATCATGCGGTTGATCAAAACCGTGATGTCGACCGGTTTGACAAAATACCCCTCGGCGCCGAGCCGAGCCGCGCGAACCCGCGAGTTAAAGTCGTCGGTCGACGAGAGGAACAAAAGCGGACAGTCTAGCGACTTTAAGGTGATTCTATCCTGAAGAAGAATGGGATCCTGAGCGGAAGGGCGGTGTAACCTTACGTTCATGATCAGCAAATCCGGGCGCTCGAATTGCGCGGCGGTTTCCGCATCTCGGATAGAGTTAAACAAATGAACTTCGAAGTTAAAAGACTCTATCTGGCGAGCCAATTCTTGTTCGAATGCCGTATCGTCTTCGATCAGCCAGACCCGCACGGTCTTATCGATAGGCATGTCCGATGTCATCGCAAGCGCGGCGACCGAATGATTTTCAGGCGGCCCAATGACATTTTTAAGCGCGCCAATATCTTTAATAATCGATTGTCGGATTTCATCGTCGATCTCGCCTGAGCGGTCTTCAAGCCATGCTTGGAGGCGGATTTCCAAACCGCGCGCAGCATCTCCGAGAGCAGGCACTCCGAATGTGCCGCATGAACCTGAAAGTTTATGTAGGCGATGATGTAATTCGTTAAGAGCGGCGACATCGAAATCGCGCTCGATCAGATTTTCGGCGATGGCCTTTAAGCTGTTTAATTCGACCGGTAAACGCTTTAAAAACTGAGCGCGTAATCGCGATAGTTGTTCCTGGGCATCAGACGGGTTGGATAGAGGCATTTTGTTCTCGTTTTTCCCAAATTATGCGGATTTGGTCGGCTAGAGTCATCGGGTCGAACGGTTTGGCGATGACATCGATTGCGCCTAACGATCTGTAATCCGCAATTTCGGACGGCTGAATCTTGGCGGTCATGAAGATAATCGGAATTTCCGCGATGATAGGCTGTTCGCGTAAACGATTGAAAGTCGTCGGGCCGTCCATACCGGGCATCATAACATCGAGTAGGATTAAATCCGGCATGAAATCGGCCGCTTCGGCCAAGGCTTCCTCGCCGGAAGAGCAGGTTTTTACCGTGAATCCGCCTACCATTTCCAATGCCAGTTTCGCCACGGTCTGAATGTCGGGTTCGTCTTCTACATAGAGTATGCGTTGAAATGTGCTCATAAAAGAATTTCTTGGATGGTATGGGTTATATATGTATAGCGAAGGCGTTTTGATTTTATACGTTTGTTCAATCGTAAACGGGAATTTTACACTTTTCGTATCGGCAATTCGAAATAGAAACTCGCACCTTCGCCTTCGATAGACTCGAAACCGATTCGACCTCCCATGCGTTCGATCAATTCTTTGGAAATGGCCAGGCCCAATCCGGTGCCGCCTTTTTTTCGTGTGTCCGAAGCATCGGCTTGGGCGAATTTCTGAAAAACACGATCGCGGAAGCCGTCCGGAATACCGGGGCCTCGGTCGGAGACCGTTATTCGTATGGATTCGTTAATTTGTTTTACATTAATTTTTACGTCGCCACCATCGGGAGAAAATTTAACCGCGTTGGACAATAAGTTCGATAATACTTGTTGCAGTCGTTGCACATCCACATGGATATCGCCCTTCGGTCTTTCACCGGTCAGTATCAACGATACTCGACGCCCGATGCCATAGGTTCGATTGGCATCGATTGTTTGTTCGATTAACGGCATCAAGGCTTGCTTTTTCATATTGAATTGGAGCTTGCCGCCTGCGATTTTCTCCATGTCGAGCAAATCGTCGATCAGGATGGCCAAGCGCCGGCTATTATTATAGGCAATGCTTATTATCTCAAACACAGGCTTGGGTAATTCGCCCAGAACACCGCCATTCAGCAAGCCTAAGGCGCCGGATATCGACGTAAGCGGTGTGCGCAGTTCATGACTAACGGTAGCAACGAATTCGTTTTTCATGCGGTCGACTCGCTTGCGCTCGGTAATGTCTCTTACCATGCCGACATACATGGCCTGATCCTGAAGAGTGATTTCGGAAATGGCCAGTTCCATTGGGAATAGCTCGCCGTTTTTTCGAAGGCCCTCGACTTCTCTTCCGATACCGATGATTCGGGCGATGCCTGTCGATTGGTGATTGCGTAAATAACTATCGTGGGCGTCGCGGTGCGGATTCGGCATCAATATTTTGATATTACGGCCGGCAATCTCGGCGGCTTCATAGCCGAAAATTTTCTCTGCGGCAGGATTGAAAGACCCGATTTTACCGGTTCGATCAATCGTGATAATACCGTCCACAATAGTATCGAGAATGGCTTTGGTGTGCCGGCTTTGTTCCTTGAGTGCGGCTTCGGCATGTTTGCGTTCGGCGATGTTTTGAGCAATGCCGAGAAATCCGGTAATGCCGCCCTTATCGCTACGCATAGTTGTGACGACAAGCGATACCGGAATGTGCCGGCCATCTTTGCGGATATAAGTCCACTCGCGATTTTCCGAGCCCTCATGTTCGGGTTTTTCGGTAAAGACTCGAAATCCTTCCACCGGGCGACCGAATTCCTGGCTTAATTCCAGGCCGCGTGCCAAGACTTCTTCAGCCTTATGAAACAGCGCGGGCGTTTTTTTGCCGATGACTTCTGCCGAGGAAAAACCCAGCATGCGTTCGGCTCCCGGATTAAAAGTCGTGATGATGCCTTCTATATCGGTAGCGATAATTGACATTTCCGAGGCTGCATTTAATACGTTAGTCAGCAAATGAGTCACGCGTTTGCGCTCGCTTTCGGCAGCTTTGCTCTCAGTGATATCCACGGCACGTCCGGCATGCCGGATAATTTGTCCGTTACTGTCTTTAACAGGAAAGGACTGTGCGTGTACCCAACGGATATTGCCGTTCGGTTTCGTGATACGGTATTCCAAATCGAACTGGCCGCTGTGCCGGTATTGGTTCATTTTTTGGAAAAAAACCGGTTTGTCGTCTTCAATGATGGATTCGGCGAATGAGTTTGGGTTGTCGTATAAGCTTTGGCAGCTTCTGCCCCATATCTTTTCGTAGACCGGGTTGATGTAAATCAAACGGTCGTTATCCGCATTGCGGAGCCAAAATACTTCTCTGATGTTTTCGGTTATATGGCGTTGTTTTTCTTCGCTTTCACGAAGCGCGGCTTCGGCTTGTTTACGGTCGGTGATGTCGAGAACGAAACCGTCGAGATAATCGATATTGCCGGAAGGGTTGGCAATAGCCGTTCCTTTCTCGTAAGCCCAGCGGATCGTTCCGCCTTTATGAAGGATTCGGTATTCCAATTCCCATCCGGTTCCGGATGCAACGGCCTCATAAACCGACCGCTCCACCGGTTCGGTGTCGTCGGGGTGGATGATGCTGGCGTAACTGCGCACCGAGTTGCCGATAAAGTCGCTGGCCGGGTAGCCGCTCATGCTGTCGACGATGGCGCTCATATAGAGCATTGTCCAATTCTCGTCCAATTTGCAGCGGTAAACGATGCCGGGAATGTTGCTAACCAACGACTGATATTGGTCGCGATTCTTTTTTAAATCGGCCGTTCTGGCTTGAATTTGTTGTTCAAGGTTCGCGAGGATTCCGGATTGCTCGTTAAAACTGTCCGTCAAGCGTTGCGCCATCTGATTCAACGCCTTGCTCAGGTTGTCGTATTCCATGATGGGACTGGCCGGCAGATTCGGTTTGAGACCGTTGCCGATGGCATCGGCCAAACCGAAGCTGGCGGCCTCGAGATTGCGCAGCGAATGCGTCAGCCAGCGGCTTAGTAAGTAGGAAACGATAATGCTCGACAATAGCAGCACCGCTAATGACAAAAACAGCGGTAGGCGGCCTTTTTCGAAATCAAGCACCAAGGATTCGGCATCTTGTTCGATATACACTCGAGCGACATCCGAAGCCCTGGTAACGGGTACGCTGGTTAGGTAACGCCCTCGTTTCCATCGATCCATGGCGGCCAATTCGCCATATGGCAGCCAGATGGACAGACCTTCGTTGAGCTGTCTGGTTTCGCCGGCTTGCTTGTCGATGGCGGTTAATCGACCCTGCTTTATTAATATGCGTCCATCGTGGTCTAACAAGGCCAGGCTCGTTTGCGGCGATAGTTGTGCTCGAGCCAGATCGGTTTGCCGGGTTTTAATCCCGGCGTCAGGCACGGAAGCGATATCGGCGGCGACCCGTTGCGTGATTAGTTCCAACCGTTCGAGCATGAACGCTTCATGGCGATTTCGCTGGGCGTTGCTTTCGACAATAATCGGTATGGCGCCGGCCAAGAGTATCGAGCATAACAAGACATGAAATAACAATTCGAATAACGATGGCTTAAACCGACCGGTTAGCATTGTAGGCCGGAATGCTGTCTGAACGGCGAGTAGAATAATACCGGCAACCAAGGCGTTGAACAGTCCGTTCAACGGTTGTTTAAGCGCAACCAATAGCGTCGATTGCCATTCCATGCCGATAATGCGGTGATAAAACAATAAGATCAACGGCAGGCCTAGAAAAAACCAGAACACGAGATCGGCTAGGATTAAATTACGCAGTCCGCGGCGATAAAGCAATGCCACGGTCAATGCTTCGGCGGTAAAAGTGATCAGAGCGTAGGGTTGATTCCAGAGCGCCAAGGTATAAAGACCTCCGGTCGCGGCAATGACTGTTGCAGCGGTCGGGCCGAGCAAAGCCGCCGCAAGCATTGCCGCGATGGACCCGAAAATGAAATCGACGCCGTAAAAAAGTGGCATATTCAGCCAGTTGCCGATCCAGGCCAGAAGAGCGAAAATCGCAGAAAGCGCAAGGGTGTTACGATTGATCGAAATCATGATGCTATTTTTGATGAATCGTTGGCGATAATCGGTAAGGTAATAAAAAAAGTCGTGGCTTTATCCGGTTCGGATTCGAATCCGATGCTTCCGCCCATGCGTTCGACCAATTCTTTGGTAATCGCCAGTCCGAGCCCTGTCCCACCTTTTTTTCGGGAATCGGAGGCGTCGGCTTGAGCGAATTTTTGGAAGATGTGTTTGCGGAATGTCGCCGGTATACCGGGGCCTCGGTCGCTGACTTCGATTCTAGCCAGATTGCCGGTACTTAGAACGGCGATATCCACGGTTCCGCCTTTCGGTGAAAACTTGGCCGCGTTCGATAACAAATTGGCGAATATTTGTTGAAGGCGCTGGGCATCGACATCGACATGCAAGGCATCATCGCGTTGCGTTATTCTTAGGATAACGCCGAATTGGTCCGCATAGGTTTGATTATCATCGAGAGCTTGTTCGACCAGAGGCATCAGTGTTTGCGGGCGAAGATCGAAATTTAATTTGCCGGCGATCAATTTTTCCATGTCGAGCAAATCGTTAATTAGCAAGGACAAGCGTCGACTGTTTTTGTAAGCAATCGCTACGATTTCATCAACGTTGCCGGGGAGTTCGCCCAAGGCGCCTCCAGCCAGCAATCCGAGCGACCCGGCTATTGCGGTCAATGGCGTGCGCAATTCGTGACTCACGGTCGAGATGAATTCGTTCTTCATTCGATCGTTGCGTTTGCGTTCGGAGATGTCTTCGATAATCGACCAAATCATTTTCCTGCCCGACAAGTCTTCGACGACCATGCCGTTCAGCAAAACCGGATATCGGTCGCCGTTTTTCTTGATGTATTCTTTTTCGAAGGGGCCGTAGCGACCGGTGTTCTTCATGCTTTCCGATTGCTGTTTTTCTTTCGCTTCGTATTCTTGAGGAGTTATTTCAAAATAACTGAGCGACAAAAATTCTTCGCGGCTGTATCCGGTAGGCATCAACAAGGCGTTGTTGACCTCGACGAAACGGCCGGTGGCGTAATCGTTGAGCGCGATACCGACCGGTGAGAGTTCGAACAGACCGCGTAGCCTGGTTTCGCTGTCGTTCAAAGCCTGCATGGCCATCTTTTGCTCGGAAATATCGGCATGCGTGCCGTACATCATCAAAGGCTTGCCGTCGTTCGTCCGGTTAACGACGCGGCCGCGATCATGGACCCATACCCAATGACCTTGTTTATGCCGCATTCGGCATTGCGCGTCATAGAATTTAAGCTCTCCGGCAAAATGGCGTTGCAGTAAGCGCTCGGACTGCTGCAAATCGTCGGGGTGAGTTAATTTAAGCCAGGTTTCGATACTAATCGGCTCGAGCTCGCTCAAGGTATAGCCAACGATTTCGGCCCAGCGTTCGTTGAAGACGGTTTGGCCGGTTTGAACGTTCCATTCCCAGGTGCCGATGTGGGTCCCTTCAATAATCGCCGTTAGCCGGCGTTGGCTGATCAAAATGCGTTCGGCATCGTTTTTTTCGCGGCTGATATCCGACTCGATCGCCATGAAACCTTGTAACGCGCCTTGCGTATCGTAGAGAGGGTTGCATTGAATACGCACCCAATAGGTTTGCCCGGATTTATGATAATTGACGACATCGACAGTGAAGGATTGTCGTTCTATCAACGCTCGATGCATTTCAGCGGCGACCTCTGGGTTGGTTGCTTCTCCCTGGAGTAGATCGCCGGGTTTGCGCCCGAGCATTTCCGCCAACCGATAGCCTGAGAGTCGGGTGAAGCCTTCGTTGATCCATTCCACGCGCCCTTCGGTGTCGGTGATGATGACGCCGTTGGTGGTTTGGCTGGCGACGCGCGATAGGCGCGTCAATTCGGCTTGATCTTGATCATGCAGACGTTTGACGCGCGCGGCCTCGATTAACTGACCCAGCGTCGTCAGCAATGGGTGCAGGAATTTCAGCCATTCGCGGTCGTAACCGCCGGGGCGGTTGGCAATGCCGATCATTGCGACGAGCTTGCGGTCGTAATGAACCGGAATGCCTAGAAAGGCTTTTAACGGAGGATGGCCGGGAGGGAGCCCGCAGCGTCTCGGGTCATGCTCGGGATCGTTGGCGATCAGGGGGTTTCCCGAAGTGATGACGGCGCCGAACAAATTCTTGAGGTTGGAAAACTCCATGCCTTGCGCCGCATTCGCCTCGTAAAATGCGCGCGTTTCGTCGTTCCAAGCGATGTTGGTAATCGCCCGAGTCTTTAAGTAGGGGCTTCCGTCTACGTGATGTAATATCTCGGCAATGAATCCGTATTCGCTGCCGGTGAGATTGAGTATGTCCGACAACAATTCGTCGAAAGCCCGGCTACGATTCGATTCGAGAATAAATTGAGATTGGGCGCGCGAAATGATCTCGGCTATATGTTTTTGGCGTTCGAGAGCCGCTTCCGCCGATTTTATTTCGCTAATGTTACGGCAAATCAGCAAAGATCGAGCGACGAGTCTCACAATTTCTTGAGCGCAAGCGCTAAGGTCGCTCAATACTTTGCGTTGTTCGGGCGTTAGCTGTTTCGGCTCGCGGCTCATGATACAAAAGGTTCCGATAGCCAAGCCGTCTTCGGTCAACAACGGTGCTCCTGCATAGAAGCGGATATTGTTGGAGCCGGTGACTAGTGGATGTGCGTTAAAACGAGAATCGATCCGGGCATCCGGGACTTCGAAGATTTCGTTTTTGAGGAGGGTATGCGCGCAAAACGAGAGTTCGCGTGGCGTTTCGGTGATATCGAGCCCCAGGCAGGACTTGAACCATAGCCGATGTTCGTCGACTAAAACGATCAACGCAATAGGCGCGCCAATGCATTGCCGAGCCAGGCGGGTCAGCCGGTCGAATCGTTCTTCCGGTCCGGTATCGAGAATGCCGAGCGCGTGTAAGGCTTTTACTCGCTCGATCTCGGTGCGAGGCTTTTTCTTTATCAATGCGCTGAGGATTCCGCGAAACGTTCACGGATTTCGAGGATGGCCGGAAACTGTTGTTCGAAAATGTCAACCAGATCAGGGTCGAAATGTATGCCGCGATTTTCCTTGATTAAATTCCATGCCGCCTCGACGGTCCAGGCTTTTTTATAGGGCCGTTCCGAAGTCAAGGCGTCGAACACGTCGGCCAATGCCGCGATGCGTCCGGCTTGCGGAATATTTTCGCCGGATAAACCGTTGGGATAACCGCTGCCGTCCCATTTTTCGTGATGCGTCAATGCGATTTCGCGTGCCATGCGTAGCAAATCCGAATCGTCGCCTTCCAATAATTTCGCGCCGATGACGGCATGCGTTTTCATGACTTCCCATTCCTGCGGTTCGAATTTGCCCGGTTTTAGCAGTATCGAATCGGGAATACCGATTTTGCCGATGTCGTGCATCGGGCTAGCATTTAGAATCAAGTCGCATTGTTCGTCGTTCCAACCGATGGCGCGCGCGAGTAGGGCACAGATATGGCTCATGCGTAAGATATGGCTGCCGGTTTCCTCGTCGCGGTATTCGGAGGCCATACCCAAGCGCTGTACGATTTGCAGGCGTGTTCGGTATAGTTCTTCGGTGCGCGCCCTCACCATGTTTTCCAACACCGTTTTTTGATCATGCAAAAGCCTGTGCGCCAAATGCGCCTGCAGCAAATTATGCACGCGCATCAATAATTCGTTACGGTCGAAAGGTTTGGTGATGAAATCGCGCGCGCCGGCCGTCAATGCGCGAAGTAAAAAATCCTTACCATGCTGTGCGGTCAAAATCACGATCGGCGGTAACAAAGGATCGTTCAATGCCATGAGTCGTTCCATTACCTGGAAGCCGTCCAGATAAGGCATATTGATGTCGAGTAGAATCAAATCGGTTCGCGCTTCGCGGAAGCGATCGACGACTTGGCGCGGGTCGTCGACTAAAATCCGATTTCGGTATCCTTGTTGTCCGAGCAATCTGTCCAATAGCTTGAGATTGGCCGGTTCGTCGTCGACGATCAGAATGCGTTCGTTGCTCAGAGTATCAGGGGGCATGAGGATTTCCGTCGGGGGTGAGTTTAAAACGGTCTATGCATTGAAGAAATTTTAGCACATCGAAAGGTTTCGTCAGATAATCGGCAAAGCCGGTCGTTATGCCGCGTTCGATATCGCGGCGCATGGCATTGGCGGTAACCGCGATCACCGGAATGTATCGGGTGGTGGGGTTGCTCTTTAAACGGCGCAGCGCTTCGAATCCGTCTATATCCGGTAAATTGATATCGAGCAGGATCAAATTCGGATGTTCATGTGCGGCGATGGCTAATCCGTCCATTGCATTGACGGCAGTAAACAATTCCATGTTTTGGCGAGCAGCGAGAATTTTTTGTACCAGCCTCAAATTGGCCGGATTATCTTCGACATAGAGCAGTTTGCATCGGTTAGGGATGTTTTTCGAGGCGGCTATTGCCGACGGTTTAGCGGGAACGGTCGAGGTTTCGGTATCGAGCAAAACGGCCGACGGCAATTCGAACCAAAATCGGCTGCCTTCGCCGGGTGTGCTGTCTACCCCGATCTTGCCATGCATGGATTCAACCAGTTTTTTCGCCAGCGCCAGACCGATTCCGGTACCTTCGATATCCTGATAAGCCGATTCCAGGCGCTCGAAAGGCTTGAACAGACGGGGCAACGATTCCGCGGATATGCCGTAGCCGGTGTCTTTAACACCGATCCGAAGTCTATCGGGGCCGGCGTAGATACAATCGACGGCTATCCATCCGCCGTCGCGGTTGTATTTAACCGCATTGGACAGTAGATTCAGCAACACTTGTTTGAGTCGAGTTGAGTCGGCGAGAACTGAACAATTGTCGATTGATTCAAAGCGGATTGCGATGCCGCGTTGTTCGGCAAGCGGTTTGATCTGTTTGACGCAGGATTGGAGGATCGGGCCGACAGCAATGACATCGAGGTCGAGCTCGATACGACCGCTTTCGATGCGGCTCAGGTCCAAGACTTCGTTGATTAGCGTCAAAAGATGGCTGCCGGCCTGGAGTATTTCGTGGAGGTTGTCGGCCTGGATGTCGGTCAACGCTTGTTCGGTGTCGGCTTCCAATAATTGTCCGAAACCGAGAATGGCGTTGAGCGGCGTGCGCAATTCATGGCTCATGCGCGAGAGAAATTCCGATTTAGCGGCATTGGCGCGCTCGGCTTCTTCGCGGGCTGCGACCAGCATGGTTTCGGAGCGTTTGCGTTCGGAAATGTCGCTGACAAAGGCGAAAAACAGGCGCTCTCCGCCTAGCTCGTTCAATGTGACATTAACTTCCACATCCAGCAAAGTTCCGTCAAAACGGCGGTGGCGGGTGTCGAATCGATCTCTGCCTAGCTCTATTACTTGAGCGATATGAGCCTCGAGTTGTTTCGGGGTTTCCAAAGCTTCGATGTCGGCTATGTGCAAACCGAGCAGTTCGTCTCGGGTGTATCCGAGCATCACGCAATAAGCATCGTTGCAATCGCGGATTTTGCCTTGTAGATCGGCGGTGAAAAAGCCGTCGATCGCGGCGTCGACGATCATCGCATTACGGCGGCTTTGTCGTTCCAGTTCCGCAGTGCGCTCGAGCACGCGTTGTTCGAGCTCGAGGTTGAGCCGTTTCAGTTCCGTTTCGGCGCGTTTACGTTCGGTGAGATCGGTGATCACATTGGCGAAAGCGATGGGGTTGTCGTCGCTATCCTTGATTAAGAAAATGCTGTGGATAGTCGATATCACGCGTCCGTCGACGGCGGTAATGTCAAATTCGCCTGTCCAGAACTCGTTTTGCAATACTTCCGGTAAAATCCGGGATTTCAATTCCATCAATTGATTTTCTTGATAGAAATCGAAAAATGTATAATCGCCGACATCGGCATTTTCCGGAACTGCCAACAGGCGTCTCAGGGCTTGGTTGAAATAATTGACTTTGCCTGTAAGATTCGCCCAGCCGATGCCCTGCGCCGAGGAATCCGCCAATAGCTGCAACATCTCGGCGCGTTGTTGTATCGTCCGGCGTTCGGTTACGTCTTGGCCGGTACAGAGTAACCCCGTAATCGTTCCATTGGCATCGCGCATCATCTCGGAATGCCATTCGATGTCCCGTTCTTCGCCGTTTCGAATAACGATGGGGTTGATGTTGCCTTGTGCCGGTTCTTGATGAACAGAACGGCGGAATATTTGGCGAATTCGATCTCTGTCGCGCTTCGGTAAGAATGATGCGAACCATTCTTTACCGATCACTTCATGAAACCGATAGCCGGTCAATTGTTCGAAATAGCGGTTGACATGCAGAATGAATCCTTGCGGGTCGAGTAGTAGTACGATGACCGGTGCGGTGTTGATCAAGCTGTTAGTAAAATCGCGTTCCTGCAAGAGTTCTTTTTCCGCCTGTTTGCGGCCGCTGATGTCGAGAAACGAGGCCATCATGCACAAAGGCGCGCCGTCTTGGTCGTTTACCATGCTGGCCGATAGCTGTACTTCAACCGTCGAACCGTCGAAGCGTTTGGCGATTAAGTCGCCTTGCCATTGGCCCTTGGCGGACAGATTATCGATGACCGCTTCCGCCTTGTCGTGATCTTTCCAGAACTCGAGCGCCGAGCGGCCTAGGACCGATCGAGTGTCCGGTAAATGCCATAGTTCGGCGAAAGCCGGGTTAACATAGGAAAGCTTGGCGTCCGGTCCCGCGATCGCGATCGGTGTGATCGAGGCGTCGACTGCGGCATTCTTGATATGCAAACCGGCCTCGGCTTGCCGGCGAGCGGTATCGTCGGTGATTCGACCTTCGATAAAAAGTAGCTTACCGTTTCCGCCGAAGACGCCCTTTCCGTATTCGCAGACCCAACGAATGTCTCCGTTTCGAGTCAAAATTCGATAATCGATTTCAAATTCGCGGCGCTCGCTAATAGCGGCCTGAACTTCGTTCCAAACGCGCTCGGTGTCGTCTGCATGAATCAGTTCGTTATAATTTAGGCTTCTCGGCGGTAGAAGGGCCTCTGGAGAATATCCGGTAAGCTGTTCGACGCCGCCGGTCATGAAATCCAGAGTCCAAGCCCGGTCGTTGCGGCAGCGGTAGACGAAGCCGTTGAGCGTATCGAGCACGCGCGACAGCGTATCGTTAGTCAATCGACCGGTCGTACGTATCAACCACGCAAACGAAAGTGCAATCGAAATCGCGCATAGCGCTTTCGGCAATTGCACCGGCAGTCCTGTGGTTTCGGCAAAGTGTTTTGCGGTCGGTAGCCATGGCAGCAAAGACAAACCGTTTGATACGAATAAGGTCAAGAAACCGTAAACGGCGAATGCCGCGGCTCCGGCAAATAACCAACAAATGTTTATTTCGGCTTTGTCGCCGTAAGCAGGATCTTGACGGCTTGCCAATAGCATGAAACTTGCCAAAAATGCTCCCGGAGCACCGGCAAAATAGCGCAGACTAAACTCTATTCCCGAGAATGGGTCGTTTGAATTGACGGCGAAAGCCGCGCTAACGGCCGTTAACATGCCATAGAGCGGTAATGCGGGTAGGCGTATTGCAGTGGATATCGAATTCAATCCGCGCCGTCCGAATTCCAAGAGCGCGCAAAATGAGCCGGTTAAGAGTAAAGCGCTTGCGATAGTTAGCCAGTTCGCATCGTTGTGTATGCGTTCCCCTTCGATGAGCTCCAGAAAGCCGTGCGAAAAACCGAAGCCCGCCAGCCAATTTAAATGCCGGAAAACAAACAAGGGGTTGTTTGGTTTCGGTAATACGGAAACTACCGCGCCCAAGCAAAAAAAAGCCAAACCGTAAATTTGAAAGATCAGGCCAAGATAGGTTTCGCTCCACGCGTTCATGATGAATTCCGGTCCTTTTTAATGCGGTTAAGCAAATCGTCCAATATGCCGTTGAATTGCGCGATGTCCAACGGCTTGGTTAAATAGTCGGCGAACCCGGCCGCTTTGCCCCGTTCGATATCGCGTGGCATCGCATTGGCGGTGATCGCGACGACCGGTGCGGACTTAACGATAGGGTCGTTTTGAAATATGGATAATACCTGAAAGCCGTTCAAATTCGGCATGTTGATGTCGAGCAGAATGAGGTCGGGGCGATGCGCTCGGGCTAATTCGATGCCCAGCTCCGGCGTATGGGCAGTAATCAGACGAATGTGCCGTTGTCTTTCGAGTATTTGAGAGACGAGCCGGATATTGGATGGATTGTCTTCGATATAGAGCACGAGCTGTTGCCTCGAGCGACTCTGGAATGTCGGCGGCTCGATGGCTGCGGATGTTTTAGGCGATTCCAATAAGGCCGGGCTTGAGGCCGCCGGAAGCGTGATCATGAAACGGCTGCCCACGCCGACTTCGCTTTCGACCTCGATCGAACCGCCCATCATTTCAACGATACGACGAGAGATGGTCAGTCCGATGCCGGTACCTTCGATCGCGCTGTATTCGGCGTCGAGACGGTTGAACGGTTGAAAGAGTTCATGCAAACGTTCCTTTGGAATACCGCGTCCGGTATCGGTTATTTGTATTGACATGTATTCGCTGTCTTTAGGCTGGGCCTCTATGGTCACTAAGCCGCCTTCGCGATTATATTTGATCGCATTGGAAATCAAATTGAGTAGCGTTTGTTTGAGCCGTGTTTGATCGGCCTGTACTGAAAAGCCTTCGTGCGTATGGTTGCGGAGGCTTATTTTGCGTTTATCCGCTTGTGTGGATACCAGGCTCATGCATTCCACAATAATCGGTGCGATCCTTACGGGTTCTATGGATAGCGAAATCCGGCCGGACTCGATCTTGGCTAAATCCAATATTTCGTTGATTAAATCGAGCAAGTGCCTGCCGGCCTTGAGAATTTCCTCCACATCCTCTTTTTGTGTATCGCTCAAGGTTTCGTCGTATTGCATCAGTTGGCCGAAACCGAGAATCGCGTTCATCGGTGTGCGCAGTTCATGACTCATGCTGGAAAGGAAGTCGGATTTGGCCTGGCTGGCTCGGTCTGCGGCGACTCGGGCGGTAATTAATTCCTGTTCGGCTCGTTTGCGTTCGGTAATGTCTCGCGTGAGACCGACAAAGAGCAAGTCGTCGGACAATTTGATTTCGCTGACGGCAATTTCGAGTGGAAAAATGCTCCCATCTGCCCTGAGCCCAGCCAATTCAAGTTGTTGATTGAAGATTTTGCTTCGGCCTGTCGCAAGGTAACGCTCTATATAACCGTCATACTTAGATCGATAGGGTTCCGGTATCAGAACTTTAACCTTACGGCCGACGATATCTTGCTCCCGATAACCGAAAGTCGCGCATGCCGCCGGGTTGAAGGAGCGGATAATACCGTTGGCGCCGATCGTGATGACGCCGTCGACAGCCGCGCCGACAATATGCTGAAAGATGCGCAAATACTTTTCGCGCTCGGCCAGTGCGAGTTCTGCACGTTTGCGGTCATCGATGTCTTGTACCACACCGAGCATTTGCGAGGGACTGCCCTGATCGTCGCGCACCACGGCTCCGCGTTCGAGTAGCCAGCGCTCGGTGCCGTCCGGCCAAATAACGCGGTGTTCGATGTTGTAGGGAACGTTGCGTTTCAGACAGGCGTCGACGGCATCGACGACTACTTGCCGGTCGTCGGGGTGTATCGCGTTAAGGAAGTTTTCATAGGAGGTTTCTAAATTGCCGTCCGGGTAGCCGAACAGCGGCGCGATGCGTTCGGACCAATAAAGATCGCCGGATTGGATATTCCATTCCCAGGTGCCGATGTTCGCGAAAATTTGTCCTCGGCGCAGTCTTTCTTTGTGATATTCCACGGCGCGTTCGGCGCGTTTGATTTCGGTGATGTCGTGAAAGCTCCATACCCGACCGCCGATTTTTCCTTCCGAGACGAGCGGTTTCGAGTGACGCTCGACTATTCTGCCGTCCGCAAACTCCAATATATCTTGCGAATCTTGGCCGAATCGATAAATGTCTTTTACAGTCTTGCGGAACTCGAGCGGGTCGGCAAATTGATGCTCAACAGTATCCAGTAGCTGCTGGTCCGGTTGGCCGGGTAAAGCGAGTTCTTCCGGTATGCGCCACAAATCGATAAATTGCCGGTTAGCGAAAAGAATCGAGCCGGTATCATCGACGGCTAGAATGCCGTCCTGGGTGGATTCGAGCGTCGCGCGAAGTTTTTCCTCGCCTTTTTTTAGCGCTTCGTTGCTGAGCACGCGTTCGCTAACATCCTTGATAATACCGATGAAATGCGTCAGATTGCCTTGTTCGTCATGGACCGGCGCAATACGCAACTCGTTCCAAAACATCGATCCGTCTTTGCGGTAATTGCGTAATACGCCTTCGACTTTTTCGCCCTTTGATAAAGCCGAGCGCACAAGATCCAGTCCGGGTTGATTGCGGTCATTGTTGTTGAGAAATCGACAGTTTTTGCCTAATATTTCTTCGCGCGGGTAGCCTGTAATACGCTCGAACGCTTTATTGGTAAAGATGAGAGGGGTGTCGGGTTGGTTGGCATCGGCGATTACGATACCACTGGTGCTTGATTCGACCGCACGTTCCAGTAATTTCAGTTGTTGTAGGGACTTTTTGACATGACTGATATCGGTGCGGATCGAGACATATTGATAAGGTTTTCCATCGCTGCCGAGAAAGGGAGTAATCGTGGATTCGACCCAATAAAGCCCACCGTCCTTGCACCGGTTGCAAATTTCGCCCTGCCAGACCTGGCCGCCGGCGATGGTTTGCCATAAGGCTTGATAAAACTCGGGCGGATGTTCGCCGGATTTGACAATACGATGATCTTGTCCGATCAACTCTTCACGCCGGTAGCCGCTGATTTGGCAAAACCTGTCGTTGACGTAGGTAATATTGCCGGAGCGGTCGGCGATGCTGACGATCGCGTGATGATTGATCGCCAGATGTTCTCGATCGCGTTCGTACAATGTGGTTTCGAGGCGTTGACGCAATGCGCTGTTTTGCCGTGCCCGGCGTGCCCTGGCCGAAACGGCGGCGACCAGATGCCGGGGTTGCACGGGTTTTACTAGAAAATCGTCGCCGCCCAGGCTGAGCGCCAACAATTGTTGGGTCATATCGGTTTCGCCGGATAGAAATAGAATCGGTAAATGCAGATACTCGTCGCGCTCGCGTATGATAGCGGCCAGTTCCGGACCGCTGGCGTCGGGCATGTAAACATCGAGAACCGCAACATCGGGCGAAAAATTGTCCAGAAGGTTCAATATGTCGAGTGGTTGAGTCGAGGTTTTGACTTCCATTCCGGCCGCTTGCAATACGGCTGCGTGGGCATTAAGCATTAGCGGGTCGTCGTCTATTAATAATGCCCGGTAAGACTTGGACGGTAGGCGTCCGGTCAGCGTATCCAATATATCGACGATGCGTTCCGAATTGACCGGTTTTACAAGATAGCGGGAGGCGCCAGCGCGAAATGCGGCGAGGCGTCCCGCGATATCGTCGCGTACCGAGACGATAATTACCGGGATTTCGGATTCTTTGCCAAGATTGAGATTGCTGATGGCTTCCGCGCCTGCAAGGTCCCCGTCGGGGAATATCAGATCCATGATCACGGCGGCCGGTGGCTCAGCGTTTGGTTCCATGAACAGGGTTTGAAATTGCGAGGGTTCGGAGAATATGCGTGTACGAAAACCGTTTTGCTGTAAAACGTTTTGCAAATGTAGCGCTTGGCCTGCATCGTCTTCAATCAAGTCGATCAAAGGCGAGCGGTTGGCGCGTTTCGGTGTTGGCGGAGGAGAAAGAGTGGGGGCGTTGGTTTGCAACCCTAGGCTGGCGAGACGGCTTAACCTG
Source organism: Methylotuvimicrobium sp. KM1 (assembly GCF_044788715.1). Taxonomy (NCBI): domain Bacteria; kingdom Pseudomonadati; phylum Pseudomonadota; class Gammaproteobacteria; order Methylococcales; family Methylococcaceae; genus Methylotuvimicrobium; species Methylotuvimicrobium sp. KM1. Next base: position 1,306,952 of record NZ_CP173170.1, read on the forward strand.
TCGAGCGCTAGGCCGACGGCTTGCCATTCCGTATCGATAGTGGTGTTGCCGGATCGAAGTAAATCCGATAAGCGTAATTCTATATCGCGCGCGGCATCCGAGAGCGACTGCATGCCGAATGTACCGGCCGAGCCGCTTAGTCCATGAATCAGCCGATGTAAGGTTTCGGCTTCTTCGGAGCGCCATGCTGAAGCATCTATCTTCTGAAATTGCGAACGAATAGCGCCGATTCGTTCCGGCAGTCGGTCGATGAATTCAGCTCGCAATTCGTGCAGGGCATCGGAAAATTGGGATTGCATGGCTTGGTTTTAGAAATACTTTTGAAAAACGGCTCAACTTTTAATGGTGTGGAGTGTGTCTGTCGAGTAACCGAAACCTCCTTCACCTTAGATAGCATTTCACCATGAAGATCATGAAGAATAAGAAGGCGAGTTCAATGGTTTATTCTGTATATGTAAATCATTTTTGCTCCCTAAAAGGTTATTCAATATTTTAGGATAAGCGGTTGAAAGACTTTATGATCTTCATGTGCTTCATGATTAAACTGCCGAATTTAGGTTTTTACACTTATACGACATTTAAAAAGGGAAGTTGTTTTGAACCATATCCTAGATTGTCGAAAAAAGCCATTTTGCCTAATCTCAAAATATCTTGGAAATTGTTGGTGATCAAAGGCTATAAAGCGTCTGGTGTAGGGTGCGCATCGCGCACCTGGGTCGGGACCTGTCGTCGGGTTAGGTGCCGTGGAATGGTGCGCGATGCACATTCTATTGGATTTTCGGCTTAAACGGCTATGCCGACTTCCAATCCTTCGAACCAATCCAAAAAGCGTTTAACGTTATCGCCCTTAAAAATGCGCCCGTGTTGCGGCGCCATGATTTCGATATCGAGTTTACGAACGCGCTCGATCCAGTCTCTCTTAGCTTGATTCGATGGCATCCAACGTTGATGGAAGAAGCGCATGTGATCGATGTGGCTATCGAAATTATCGACATAAATCGGCGCGCCGGACGCTTCGAGTGCCGCACCGACATCGCCGGACATCAGGATTTTCGCTTCCGCATCGTAAATATGAAAATTGGCCGATGAGTGCAGGTAATGTGCCGGGATTATTTTCAGCTCGGTAGAATCCAGCTTGATCTTGCCGCCGTTATCGGGAATGCCGACATAGTCGATCGATTCGCAACCGAAGTGGCGGATGAAACCTTCCCAAAGCGATGAGGCATGCAGTTTGGCTTTCGGCAGGGCTTGGTCCCACAAACCCAGCGAGGAAATGATGTCGGGGTCTTGATGCGATGCGAATAGGTCGGTGATTTCCTCGACCGGCGCATGATGCAAGACGGCTGCCAGCATCGGTGCGAACAGTTCGATACCGCCGGGGTCCATTAATAAACAACGGTTCGCCGTTCGCACAATATATTGATTGGTATCGATAATGTTGGCGGGTTTATTGGTATCCCGACCGAACATGATCCAGCGGTGCGCTCCTTCGTATATTTGGGTCATCTTCATGGTTTGCTCGCCTTAATTTTACTTGATTACGTATAAGCTTCAGTCTAATTGAAGTCCGAAGAAGGTTTTGTGTCGCTATCGCGACGCTTATGTGTAGTCGGTTCGCGGACCGACAACCGCGATACTTTTCTTTGCTTGTCCAAAGAAAAGTATCCAAAAGACCAATCCGCCGGGAGCGGATTGGGACGCCAAAGGCGCACGAAGTGCGAGCGCCCGGATGGCGCGAGTCAGCAGACACCCGGAGGCCGCTGTATCCTGCGCGCTGACGATTTTGTCGAGGGTTTTCGGAAGGGCTATCCTTAGCCCTCCGAAAACGAGCGGCATCCCTGCCGCTCCCCTAGCGGGCTGTTCTCGGCAAAATCGTCAGTGCTCGGCGCGGCCTAACGGGACCCAGGCGGGCACCCTTAGCCAAATCAAATAGGCTGAATGTTCTAAGTAATCAGGTAATTTTATGCGGCTATTCGGTAATGTTAATGACATTTAATGCGCTGCGGCAGCGCTGTACGTTATTGTGAATGATTTGCGCGGCGCGATCGACGCTTTCGGCAACCGCCTGTAAGCTAAGTAGGTATTCTCCCGCTTGCGACGCTTCTATTCGGGAATTGGCGGCAATGACGCGCGCGGCTCGGGCCGGATGCATGACTTCTTGTAATTGATCGAGCAATTGCCCGACATGCCGCTTAAATTGTTTTCGGCACTCCAGCATTCGTTGTTCGACAGCTTCGGTCGAAGTTTGCAGTGAGGATTGATACTGTGCGCCTTCCGCCATTTTTGTCGCGGTTTGGAATTTGTCGAATGCGGTCGAAGTCCGATATTCATTGACGGTCAAACGGTAAAGCAATAAGGCGTGTTCGTTGATGGCATTGACCAATGTAATCGTTTCCTTGGCCAATTCGTTGATGAAATCGGTGATTGGCTGAAATCCTCTGGCTTTTTCTCCTGCTCGAAAGGCGATAGCCTTGGCGTTTGCGGCGGCCAGCGAGATTTCTTTCGCAACTTCCATCACTGCGCTCAACTCCGCGGCAATGGATGCAACGGCAACGAATTGGGATTTGGTTTGTTGAACTGTATCGGTCATGGCGCTTGAACTGATTGATGGTGTTGGGAATAAAAAGAAATCGGTTTTGTTTTACGATGGTCGCACACTCGTTGTTTTATACTCATCGTAGATCAAAATTCGGCACCGGGGGCCCGTCAAAGGACGCCGTGAATACATCCATGTAGGCTCTATGCCAGCATCCATGCTGGCAAAGCCTTTGCCGAGCACCCCGGCGCCTCCTTAGTCACTGCCGAAATTTGAAGTGCCAATGGAGGAAGCCTGGGTGTCACCTAACGCTAGGTGAGGGATCGGACACCCAGGCGTCGAATTTTGATCTACGACGGGTATAAATCGAATAATCAAGCACATAAGTTGCCTTGGTTTTTTTTCTTATGATACCAATCATAGACTGCTTTGACTCGATTGCCGCAAGGGTTATATTCGATGGTGCTGCACAATTGCGTGACTAATTGAATACCCCGGCCGAAAAAACTTTGGTTGTTATCGAGATCGGAAAAGATGTTGTCAATATTGAATCCTTCACCGCTATCTTGGACGTCAACGATGAATTGGCCGCCGTTCGATTTAGGAATAGAGTCGATCGCTATTTCTATCGTGCCGGACGTGGCGCTGTTCAACCGTTCCTGGCGAAGCTCGTAGAAATGTAAAAAGTCTTCGGGCGTTTGTTTTTGCAGGGAATCCATTCGGAGCAGTCCATGGTCCAGCGCATTGGTAAATAACTCGCTGACAATAGTGAAGATCATTTCTCGTTGTCCCTGCAATCCCTGCAATCCCTGTAAGTCCGTTAATCCGTCGACAATAGCCGGAATCGGATTCATTAGGCGTAATCCTTCGATATCAAATTGCATCGCGATGGCCCATTGGCAATTGCGAAGCTCGGTAGGCGAATTTGTTGTTTGCCTGAGCCGATGGCGGAGCAGTCTGGCTATTTGATTCTCGATAAATTCGGGATCGAACGACAGGGCGTCAGTCTTTTGGTTATCGTTTTTTAGGCAGCGATCCAGTATCGCTTGCGAGCCGGCCGGTTCAACAATGAAGATTGCTTGCGCGATAGCCGGTGTTAATGTCGAAATAATTGGTTCGTCGGCGCTACTATCGGAGCGATGAGGTAACAATGGGGCGGTGACGATCAGATCGAGGTCTTGCGTGGCAATGAGACTAAGGGCTTCTTTATGCTCGTGTGCAATAGAGACAAGGTATCCTTGATTAACTAAATTTTTTTGTAGGGTTTCGGAAAAAGCTTGGTTCAGGGATGCTATGAGAATTCTTGCAGATACGGAAACCGGAGCAAGTTGATTGTGTGTCATCGAAGAAGCATCCAATTTAATGAGGCGTTATCGGTTTTATACTAACGTAAACAATTTCTGGAAATTAGCAATTTCCAGGATTTTTTTGACTTCCGGTTTGGCATTCAGTAAGCGAATAGCAGATGGAACGTTATTCATTTTATCTCTCAATATCAACAGCATGCCTAATGCTGAGCTATCCATGTATTCGGTATGCCTTAAATCCACATTGATGGTTTTAACGGTATCTCGATCCCATTCGGTTGCTTTTCTAAAGTCTTGATGAACGCTGAAATCGAAGCGCCCTGAAATGCGGACGGTCAATTCTTTTTTTTCCGGATGATGAATGATTTCTAATGCCATTGCTTGTTTCCTATATGACCATCGTTAAAATTGACTGAGTGCTTTCGGTTAAAATAATTCGATGTCGCCTTCATTCATCGAGCCTTGCATAACAGCCTTATGGGTTTTTGTGTGCCATTGTTGCTTCATATCGTTGAGTCGCTTGATGCCGTGATTGAGTTCATTAGCGATATTTTCTTGATCGCTCGACGTCAATATTTCAAAACCGATGCGCATTTCATCAATCAAGGCCTGAAAATGCTGCGTATTGGCTTGCATGTATTCGATTAATTGCCTTGTCATGTCTTCAAATTGAAGGGCTCTGACCGCATGGTTGACATTATTTTCTATCTGTTGGGTTAGCTCTGAAACATCTTTGACTTTCCGATCGATTAAAGTATTGAGTTTGGCAATCTCAGTCATCATTTCATCGATATGGGCTTTTGAATGGATCGTTGTTGTCATGTCTTTCGATGCCATCGACTCGATCATACGCTTGGCTTGACCGATATTGGTTTTCGAATCGCTGACGACGGTTTTGATTTCCTCGCTGAATTTATCCGAGTTTTTAGAGAGTTTACGCACTTCGTCGGCGACTACCGCGAAACCGCGCCCCGCTTCTCCAGCTCTTGCCGCCTCGATCGCCGCATTCAGTGCCAACAGGTTGGTTTGGTCGGCAATACCCTGAACATCGGCCAATAATTTGCCGATGACTTCCATGTGCGATTCGACATCGTTGACGACATTGACCATTTCGATGCTTTGTTTGCTGACCGCAAGAATATGGTTGATAAAATCGGTCAGTACGATATCGGTTTCCTTGGCGAATTGCTTAAAACTCAGGGTGTCCGACTCTTGTTTATCGCTCGATTCGCCCAGGTTATTTATCAGCGATAGCATGGTTTCATTTTGCCGAGAGGCAAGTGTGTGCATGCCGTTGAAGCTGTCGGACATAGTCACGACCGCGTCCGATACGACCGATTTGACTTGTTGCAATTCTTCGTTAAAGGTATTGAGTTCTTGCGCGGCACAGGCTTGCAGATCGTTGATATAACGTTCGAGCAATCGATTAGCCTCGTTGTTATCCGTTTGTCGTGAATTCGATTCATCGGTTTTTGCCGAAGATTTAGCGGCATAGATCGTCCACAACCAGCCTAGTGATAGGATGGGTAGGAATATCCAATACAGAGTCGTTACGGCAAATAGAGCCGGTGAAATTCCCGCGACGATGGCCAATACGATGGGTAAGACGGGTTTTTTCAGCAAATTATCCATTGATTATCTCCTATTGGATTAAAGCCATAATTTGATCCGCGACTTGGTCGAGGGGGAGAACGACATCGGCGGCCCCGATTTTATAAGCTTCGCCGGGCATACCCCAAACGACGCTGCTGGCTTCGTCTTGTACGATGTTGAAAGCACCGGCCTCGTGCATGGCCTTCATGCCGGCCGCGCCATCGACCCCCATACCGGTCAGCATGACGCCGATGGCTTGATCGCCGACTTGTTTCGCAACTGAGTGAAACATTACGTCGACCGAAGGTTTATGTCGGTTGACAGGCTCGGAGTCATCGAGTTGGCAGAAATAAGCCTTGTGATCCCGAGTTATCTTTAAATGCCTATCGCCCGGTGCAATATAGATATGTCCGGACTCAATTTTTAACCCGGTTTGGGCCAGCGAGACCGTCATCGCCGATATCTCGTCGACATGTCTGGCAAACGAGGCGCTAAACGCTGCAGGCAAATGCTGCGAAACGATAATGGGCGGGGTATTTACAGGAAGAAGACCTGCTATCCGTTTGATTGCTTCGGTTCCGCCGGTGGATGCGCCGAGCGCAATGAGCGGTTGTTGTCGAGTGCTTTTACGGTTCCGATTGATAAGTCCGGGTTTTACCGGCATGGAATTGGGCGCATTATCCTGAATTCGTGCACCGGCAGCCATGATGACTTTGCCGATCATTTCTTCGGTGTATTCTTTCAGGGTGTGCGTCAGATCCAGTTTGGGTTTTGCGACAAAATCGACCGCGCCGAGTTTCAATGCTTCAAGTGTGACTTCGGCGCCCTGTTCGGTCAATGTGGAAATCATTACGACCGGCATGGGCCGAAGACGCATCAAGTTGCGCAAAAACGTCAAACCATCCATGCGCGGCATTTCAATATCCAGCGTCAAGACATCGGGGGCGAGTTGCTTGATTTTTTCACGGGCTATGTAAGGATCTGCGGCGGTTCCAACCACTTCGATATTCGGTGAGCTGTTGAATATTTCGGTCAACAGCGCTCTGATCAAAGCCGAGTCGTCGATTATCAATAATCGTATTTTTTTCATGCCCTGTTTCCTAAAACAACTCGATTTCGCCTTCGACAGCGGCATTTTTAATTTGGCTTCGATAATTGTTTTCGCGTAATGCGATCGTATCGTTGTGTAGATTTTTGATTTTTTTCATGCGGACCTTCCCTGTTTTCGGATAAAAGTTCACTTTGCGTGGATAAATATCGCCGAGATCCTGAGCCAATAAGTTCAATGCTTCGGTATCGATATAATCGAGCACGAAACCGATGTTGCGCAATCCGACATCACTCAAGCTCGGGATGATTTTTCCGCCGCCGAAAACTTTGACTTCGAGGTTTTTACGTTTACCGCCGGAGGCTAGTATGGTGTTGATCAGGTGCTCCATTGCGTAGTTGCCATAACGTGTTGCGCTACCGAGCAGCGAATAACCGGCGCTTTTCGCTTGTTCAGTCGAGGTTTCCGGCAACATGAAATGATTCATTCCGCCGATACCGAGGACGCTATCCCGAATACAAGCAGAGATGCAGGAACCGAGAACTGTGGTAATCATTTCATTCTCGTTGGTTACGTAATATTCGCCGGGAAGCAGTTTGGCCGCGATGATGTTGTTTTCACGGTCCCAATAACGATTGATTGATGTGAAACCGGGCAGGGCAGGGGGGGTGATTTCGTTAGACATCGTCATCCGATCTTACGATAAATCGTGTTACCGATTAATTCGAATTGATCGGTAACTTGTTGCAATGATTCCGAATGACCGATAAACAAACAGGAGCCGATAGTTAATAAGTTCGAGTATTTCGCGGCCAATGTTTTTTTGGTTTCACGGTCGAAATAAATAAAAACGTTACGGCAAAAAATAAAGTCGAAAGGCGTTTTAATCGGCCAATCCTGCATCAGATTCAGTTGCTTGAAGGCAATCATTTGCCGCAACTCCGGTTTAACTTTGACTTTGTTAATTTGCGAGCCGGTGCCTTTTTTGAACCAACGTTTCAGACGTTCCTCGGGGATACCGTTGACGCGGTTCAATTCATATACGCCGTTGGCCGCAAAATCCAAAACTTGGGTGTCGATGTCTGTTGCCAAAATCTTCGCGGTCCAGCCGGCAGGCAAATTTTCCAGTAGCGTCATGGCTATCGAATACGCTTCTTCGCCGGTCGAACAACCTGCCGACCAGGCTCTGATTTGTCGAGAGGTTTGATTTTTTTCGATCAATTCCGGGATTACGGTTTTTTTCAAATAGTCGAAATGATGGTTTTCTCTGAAAAATGCGGTCAGATTAGTCGTGATTGAGTTGATGAAGTTCGTGAATTCCTGCGTCGAATCGTCCTCTAGTAGTCGGCAATACTCCTTGAAACTGTTTAGTCTCAGTGCTCTGATGCGCTTGGTAAGGCGTGAATAAAACATGTCGAACTTGTCGTCCGGAACTAAAATGCCGGAATGCTTGTTCGACAAAGCTCTTAAGCGATCGAAGTCCGCACGAGTGTATTCGAACTCTCGAAATTGTTGTAGTGAGGACGGCTCTTGTCGCGGCGGTACGCTCATTTTTAGAATAAACCGGATGCGGGGTGGTCGATTTCGAGCAGTTCGGCCAAGCCGAGTAAGCGAGCGCTATCGATGAATTTTTCCGATGGAAAGTCGAAAACAACGTGTTTTCCCGATTTGACGGCTTCCTGTTTTAACACGGTGAGTAATTGTAATGTTGCAGTATCGACAGTGGTAACCGCCGATGCATCGATTTCCAGTGTGTCACGGGATTCGAAGGCCTTGAGTAAAGACTCGTGTAGTTCGTTGATGTGACGGATATTTAATACGGCGTCCAGTATTATCGGACCTTCGTTTAGTGTTGCTATATCCGCTGCATCGGTCGTGTTTGTGTCATCGTTCATGGCTGGCTTTTCAATGTGGAGGCGTTTTTAAAAATATCGCTCATAGCAAATGGCCGATTTGATCGAGTTCGTCCGGATTCAGGAGTTTATCGGCGTCGAGCAGCATGATCATGCCTTGCTTGGCGACATACATCCCACGCATGTAACGAGTATCGATGTTAGTGCCTAGGTCGGGCGCTTTTTTGATGTCGTCATGACGAATATCCAATACGTCGGACACAGCATCGGCGACGACCCCCATGACCATTTGTCCGGAGGCCGTTGCGACATTAATGACGATGACGACGGTCGTCGGCGAATAGTCCACGGCGGCGATATCGAAGCGTTCGCGCAAGTCGAGAATCGGCACGATGGCGCCGCGAAGGTTTAGTGCGCCTTTGATATAGCCGGGCGTTTTGGGGATTTTGCGTATCGGTTCCCAGCCCCGGATTTCTTGGACTTTGAGTATTTCAACGCCATACATTTCGCCGGCCAGTTCAAAAGTCAAGAACTGTTCGGAGTCGGATGTTTTGTTCTCGTTGATAGGATTGTTCGTCATAATTTTTTGAGCCTTTTTTCCTGGAAAAAGCATTTCTTGTGCGGGACAGGTTATTTACCCCATCCCCAACGTTTCGGATTGTCCTTCAAATATCTCGGCTTGTTTTAGCCACAGTCGAAACGTTTAGGACGGAGTTGCAAACCCCGTACTGCCAAGTGCTATTCAATACGCGTCGCGAAACTCAAATTGATCCGTCCTCGGAGTCTGTTTAAGGTTTAAAACTCTTCCCATTCATCGTCGTCTTGTACCGGTGTATTGAGTGTGGGCGCCGGTTTTGCTTGTTTTGAATGTTGTATCGACTGCGCTGAGGTTGTTGTTTTTCCAGTTGCGGGTTTAGACTTATCCGTAATCGTTTCGAAAGTCTGTTCAGATTTGTTCATGTTGTGCCCCAGCTTGAAAAAACTCAATAAATTTGCCATCTGAGTGGCTTGATCGGTCATCGACATGCTGGCGGCAGATGCCTGTTCGGCTAGTGCGGCATTTTGTTGTGTGATCTCGTCCATTTCGGAAACCGCTTGATTGACTTGCAGGATGCCTTGCGATTGTTCCATGCTGGCGGCGGCAATTTCCGAAACGATATCGCCGACTTTTTTGACACCTTGCACGATCTCTTGTAGTGCGGAGCCGGTTTCATTGACGAACTCGGTGCCGGTTCTTACTTTTTGCACACTATTTTGAATCAGCTCTTTGCTTTCTTTTGCAGCGACGGCACTTCTTTGCGCCAAGTTCCGCACTTCGGTGGCAACGACCGAAAAGCCGCGTCCTTGTTCGCCGGCTCTTGCCGCTTCGACTGAAGCGTTCAAGGCAAGCAGGTTGGTTTGAAAAGCGATTTCATCGATGACGCCGATGATTTCAGCGATTTTATTGCTGCTGTCGTTGATTTCGGCCATAGCCGAGACGGCAGAAGCGACTACGGTTCCGCCTTTTTCCGCGAGTTGCCGGGCATTTCCGGAAACCAGATTGGCTTGTTGCGCATTGTCGGCATTGTTTTTGACGGTGCCGGTTAGTTGTTCCATGCTCGATGCGGTTTCTTCGAGACTGGCCGCCTGGGTTTCTACCCGTTGCGATAGGTTGTTGTTGCCGCTCGCGATCTGTTGAGAGGTGTTGCTGATAAAGTCGGCCGAACTTCTAATTTGTTCGAATATTTCGCTGAGTTTATCAAGCGTTTCGTTGATATCGTTTTTACATTGCGCATAGACGCCTTCATAATCGTTCGTGATGCGTTGCGTCAAATCGCCGGACGACATGCTTTGCATGACGCTTGCGACATCGCTGAAGGCGCGTTCGATGACGTCTGTTAATTCATTGATACCCTCGCTCAAGGTTTCGAAGAAGCCTTCCTTGCCGTCCATGTTGACGCGGCCGCTAAGTTCGCCTGACTTGACCTGTTGTACGATTTCGGCGATTTCATGCTGAATGCTGACTTCGTCGCTACGGTCGATCCATTCGACGACCGTGCCGAGCCGTGTTTCGCCGGCGAATACCGGTGTTGCGATGACCACCATCGTGCGGCCGCCAATCATCAATTCGGCTTTGTAGGTTTGCGTCAATTTTGCCAGCAAGCCGCGTTGATGGGCCGGGTTTTTATGAAAGCTATCGATATTCGTGCCGATCAATGTGTCGGCATTGAAGTCGGGCAAATCTCTTCGGAAGTCGTTTTCATTACGTTTGAATAGGAATTTCGCGGCATGATTCATATAGATAATGTTGCACTCCGCATCGGCCATCATGACATTGCCGGTCACTTGGTCCAGCGCTTGCTTGAGTCTCTCGGTGACGGCTCCGGCTTCGAGTGTCGCGGACAGGTCGGCATTCAGTTTGACTTGCATCGATTGCAGTGCCCGATTGAGGTCTCCGATTTGATCCAAGCGGTCGATATCGACCTTATTACGGAAGTAACCGCTCGCGGCATTATGGCAAAATACGATCGACTGCTCGATTGAGCCAAGCATCAAACGGAAGGTGTGAGTGCCTAATATCAAGCCCAACACGGACGATAGCGAATAGCCGGCAAGAGCGATAATGTTGCCGTCGATCATGGCTTGATAGCCGGCATGAAGTGACGGCAATAACAGCAGCAAAAGGGCGAGGCCGGCTTTTTTAGACAATCCGCCTTGTTTGATCGCGGCCAGCTTAGCCGCAATTCCGGTCGGTCTGATGGTGGCTCGATCTGCGGCGATCTTCTGATAAAGCTCTTCCGCGTGATCGATTTGATCGCGAGAAGGTGCTTGGCGAACCGACAAATAGCCGGCAACCCGTTTATTTTCGAAATACGGCGTGACGTTGGCTTCGACCCAATAATAATCGCCAGTTTTGGTACGGTTTTTGATGAAGCCGATCCACGGCCGTCCGGCTTTGATCGTTTCCCATAAATCTTTGAATGCAGCGGGGGGCATGTCGGGATGACGAACGATATTATGGTTCGAGCCGACGAGTTCGTCACGGCTGAAACCGCTGATTTCGACGAAGGCGTCGTTTGCATAGATGATGCAGCCTTTCAAGTCGGTTTTGGTGACCAGGATCGTGCCCTGCTTCATCATGATTTCACGATCGGTGACAGGCATGTTCATTTTCATTGTAAGCTTTCCCCGTAAACTGTGGCATTCAATCGAAAGCGGTTAATTTTCATCGTTATCCACGCCTTCTAATTTAAGTAATTTGTTGACATCCAGCAGCATCACCATGCGTTCGTTGAACGATGCTAGGCCGTTGATGAATTCGGTGCTGACTTTGGCGCCGAAATCGGGCGCGCTTTGAATTCTGGTTTTTTCAATGTCGATTACGTTTGAAACCGAATCGACGACCACTCCCATTACCCGGGGTTTACCGCCGATGAAGGCTTGCAGGACGACGACGACGGTCAACGGCGTATAGTGGGAGTGGCCTAGGTTGAAACGTTCGCGCAAATCGATGATCGGCACGATTGCGCCGCGCAGATTGACGACGCCTTTTTCATAAGCGGGGACATTCGGAATTCTGGATACCGGTTCCCAACTGCGGATTTCTTGTACCCGCAAAATATCGACGCCATATTCCTCGTCGCCGAGTGTAAAACTCAAATATTGCGCCATATCGGACGGCTTTTTGCTGTCCATCTGTTGTTGGGACTGATCGTCTGTGTTTGCCATTTTGGTATTCGTTCGGTCAATGGTTCGATAAACGGACGAGCCCTGGAATATCCAGGATCAAGGCAACCGAGCCGTCGCCGAGAATGGTTGCGCCCGATATGCCTTCGACTTGTCGGTAATTGGCCTCGAGCGATTTAACGACGACTTGTTGTTGCGTTAAAAGGTCGTCGACGAAAAGGCCGCAACGGATGCCTTGGCCTTCGACGACTACCAGCAAGCCTTCGGTTAATTTGGTCGCTTTCGCATTCGGAACCGAAAAAATTTCATGCATGCGGATAATAGGCAAATACTCCTGGCGTAGCCGGAAGGTTTCGCCTTTGCCTGCCACGCGATTGATCATGCGCTCGGTGACATTGATCGATTCGATAATAGAACCGAGCGGTATGATATAGGTTTCATCGCCGACCGCGACCGATTGGCCGTCCAGGATCGCCAGCGTCAACGGTAAATAGATCGCCATGGTCGAGCCTTTGCCCAACTGCGAAACGATATCGATATTGCCGCCGAGCGATTGAATATTACGTCTAACCACGTCCATGCCTACGCCGCGCCCAGATACGTCGGTTAATTGTTCGGCGGTCGAAAATCCGGGCATGAAGATGAGTTCGTAGGTCTGTTTATCGCTCAACACGGCATCGTCCTGGATCAGTCCCTTTTCCAGTGCTTTGGCCCGCAATTTGTCTTTATCCAGTCCGCGGCCGTCGTCACTGACTTCGATAACGATATTACCTCCTCGATGATAGGCTTCGAGTGTTACGGTGCCGGTTTCTTGTTTTCCTGCCGCAATGCGTTCATCCGGTGTTTCGATGCCGTGGTCGAGGCTATTTCGAACTAAATGTACCAAGGGGTCGCTAATGAGTTCGACAACGGTTTTATCGACTTCGGTATGTTCGCCGATGAGTTGTAGCTCAATTTTTTTGCCCAGTTTTGAGCTCAAATCATGAACCAGGCGAGGAAAGCGGCTGAACACGAAGCTGATCGGCAGCATTCTGATATTCATGACGCTTTCTTGCAGTTCGCGCGTATGCCGTTCGAGTTGTGCGAGGCCGTTTTTGAGTTGATCCAGTTTATTTAGGCTGAAATGTTCGCCGATTAAGCTCAGCATCGATTGGGTAATGACCAATTCGCCGACCATGTTAATCAGTGTGTCGATTTTGGCGGTATCGACACGGATCGAGGCGGAGCTTTTGCCGGCGCTTGGGGTTTTGTCGGCGTTTACTTTTTCGTTTTGACCCGATTCGCTGACAATGGGAGGGTTGGTTGCCGAAGAAGAAGGCGTTGTTTCAATTGCAGCGGATTGAGGTGGTTCGTCGAATGCCGGTGAGGAAGCCTGTGTCGTTTGTTCGATGTTTTGCACGGCAAGGTCGCAATGTTCCTCGACCCAATCGAAAATATCGTCGATTTCCGAGCGAGGGATGTTGCCATGCACGGTTATTTGCCAGGAAAGATGGCATTCCTCGGGGTCGAGTTCGTAAAGCCCGGGTACGCCGTGTAGGTCTACGGTAATATCGATTTCCCCCAGTTCGGCCAATTCACGAAACATTCTGACCGGGTCGTTGCCGGTTTTAAGCAAATCGGCATGAGGGCTAAAGGCAATACGCCATCCTGCATTATCGTTGTTGAGTTCGATAGGTTGCTTAGGTTGTACAGGGGGCGATGCAGTATTGTCGGCACCGTTTAATTCGGTGTCGAGCGCTTTTTTATGCTGCGTGACTTTTTCTTGATCTAAGGTTTTTTCGTCTTGAATCGCGGTTAGCATTTCACGGAGGCAATCGACCGACCCTAGCAACACATTGATAGCCGGTTGAGTAACTTTTCGGCGGCCGTCGCGCATTTCATCAAGCAGTGTTTCCATTGCATGCGTGAAGTCGGCGACTGCGGAAAACCCGAATGTTCCACTTCCGCCCTTGATGGAATGCGCGGCTCTGAAAATCGTATTGATGGTTTCGGCGTCGACATCGCCCATGTCTAGATTCAATAGGCCGGATTCCATGATATCGAGTCCTTCGAAGCTTTCTTCGAAGAAAATCTGGTGGAATTGCGCCATATCAATAGACATTGAGTGGTCCGTATCTGAAGGTTGTTGTTAAAAATGATGTTGATTGAAACGGATGCGACAGTAGCAAAAGAAAACGTCAATAGCTGATATCTATTTGTTACGAATTTCGTCTCGTTAACTATGGCCAACGGTGTGTAGACGATTAGTAATCGAATCGAGGCCGCTTAACCAAGCACTTTTTGGATCGTTTTCAGTAATTGATCCGGATTGAATGGTTTGACGATCCATCCGGTTGCTCCCGCTTCCTTGCCTTGTTGTTTTTTGTCAGTGCCAGATTCGGTCGTTAACATAAGCATAGGCACGAATTTGTAATCGGGCAAGGCTCTCAAGTCTTTGATCAAGGTGATGCCGTCTTTATTCGGCATGTTGACATCGGTTACGACACAGTCGAATTTTTTGCTTTTTGCCTTATTTAACGCATCCACGCCATCGACGGCTTCGACAACGTCGTAGCCGGCCCCTTTTAATGTAAACGAGACCATTTGTCTCATCGATGCGGAATCGTCGACTGCAAGAATACTCGCCATGATGTTCTCCTAAAGTGTAGTAGTCGGATTTGATTGGACTAAGGAAAAATAGTGATCCCTAGTCTTTAAGAATTATACCTTTCGCACTTCAAATTTCGGTAGTGCCTCAGGAAGGCACCGGGGTGCCTGGCAAAAGCTCAACGGCGGCTGTCCCTGCCGCCGACGCCTGTCGATCGAGCAACCGCACCCGCTTCGGTTCGCATACTTTCACAGTAATGGACGAATAATAACTAAAAACGAGTTCGTTTATTTCAATATGATGTCTACAGGGCCTTGTTGGGTGTGAGGTGGGTAAGGCAGCGCTCGAGTTTTATACCTATTATCCATTCCTATTGGATAAAGTTTTTCGGCATTTTAGCGCTTTTTGTTTGGGAAGCGATTGCCATATCATCGATTTTTTGGGTTATTATCAAAAAATGCGATTCCTGTCTCGTTTTTTGCAATGAGATTGATAAGGCGTTTAGGATTTGCTCGTAAATAACCTCCCTATTTTACGGAGGGTTCGGTTGCTCGTTTGGTAGGTGTTGGCGGCAGGGAAAACCGCCGCCAAGCCTACAAGGACGTATTCACGGTGTCCTGCCAAACGAGTTACCGAACCCTCAACAAAGCGCATAGTTCCAGGACGTTATTTATCACGAAATCCTTAGTTATTAAAATAGCTCAATGTCTTCGTTTTCGCCGGCGTTTTTGATGAGCGTATCGGTGTTTTCGTAGATCACGGCTCTATTTCTTCCGTTTTCCTTAGCGTAATACAGTGCTTTGTCGGCGCGATCGAGTAGCGTTGTCGGCATACACATGCTGTCGATATGCGTAATGCCGATGCTGACTGTAATGCGTCCTACCGTCGGAAAGTTATGGTTGGCGACCGTTTCGCGAAATCGGTTAAACGTGTGCTCGGCACCTTCCATATCGGTGAGGTTGAGAATGACGACGAATTCTTCGCCGCCGAAGCGAAATAAAAAATCGTTATAGCGAAAGCATTTTTCCATCAGCTGGCTGAAAATCAAGAGGACTTCGTCGCCGTATAGATGGCCGAAATCATCGTTGACTCGCTTGAAGTGATCGATGTCGAGTAAGGCAATCCAGGAGCTTTTTTGATGGTTTGTATCGGTGACCGGGTATTTCAAATAATGTTCGCAAACTTGCAATAGACGAGTATCGAACGATTGGCGGTTAGGCAACTTAGTCAATACGTCGCGTTCCTTGCTGTCGTGTAATATAACTTGGTTTCTAAATATCGAAAGGAGTTGACGGAATAATTCTATCGTTTGTCGGTCGAAAAGGCCGTCTAAAGCAATCGCGCGATCGGGGCCTTTCGTCTCTTTGAGCGAGAGATAGACTTGGCGATAACGCCCGTTGGCATCGGACATTTTCGGGATGACGCGTGATTCGTTGTCGAGGATGTTGATTAAGTCGTTATGATCGTTGCTTTCGTCACGAGTAAAGTCCAATGGGAAGCGTCTCACCAATTGTTCGCAAGGTGCTACGGCTTCGCCGGTTTTCTTTCGGCTCCGGTTGTAAATCTCATAAGCCGCAGCTTTTTTCACCCCGGGTATTTCAAGCAGAATGTCCAGAAATTGGTGTGTCAGCGCCTGATAATCGGGCTGCTCGGTTAGCGAAGCAGCCCAGGCAAATACTTGTTCTACGGAAAGGTTGATAGTCATCAAGCGCTTATTATGGCATTAAAATATAACTTTTTCGGATTTTAATGTGGCATAAATATCATCGATCGAGTCGGCCTCGCTATCGAATTCAATATCGGCAGCTTCGTAATTCAAACCGATGCATAGGGCGATCAAGCCGGCATTATTAATAAGTTGAGCAAATTCGTCCGGTTCGCTGAACAGCGTTTCGACGACCGTTGCGGCATGACCATTGTCGAATAGCTTCCTTTCCAACAAATAAGCTGTTTCATGTGCCTTATGGCCTTTCAATAAAATGACTGTGGCTTTTTGTCCGAATCGTGCAGCGCGGTCTTCCGGTGAAACCGGTTGCAGATTGAATTCATCGGCATTGTCGGTGATCATGCCTGCGCCGACCGTGACATTGCTTAGTCGGTCGATGACGATGAACGAGCCGGTGCCTTTGCTGCGTTTGTATGGGTCGAAGACGACCGGTGCGTTCAGGTTGACCGTGCATAGGCCGATTTCATTGAGGTTGAGCTCGCTTGCATCGTGATGTTCCAGCGTGTTGACGTCGACTCGGTGATGAATCATCGATATCGATCCCGAAGCGGTTCGCGTCGCGAGCTTGATAATGTATTGTCGGCCCGGTGTCAGAGCTTTTTCGGTCATCCAGACGATCATCGCTTTAAATTTGTCGGCAACGGTCGGTGATGCCGTTTGTTTGCTGATGATCATGTCGCCACGGCTGATGTCTATTTCATCCTCGAGCGTCAAGGTAACGGCCATCGGCGGGAAGACTTGTTCCAGTTCACCGTCGTAAGTCACGATGGATTTAATTTTGCTGGATTTTCCGGAGGGAAGAGCAGTAATACGATCGCCTTTGTGAAAAACGCCTGATGAAACAGTGCCGCAGAAACCGCGGAAATCTAAATTGGGTCGATTGACGTATTGCACCGGAAAACGCGCGTCGCTGAAATTGCGATCGGAGGCAATTTCGATCGTGTTCAAGGTTTCCATCATTGGCTTGCCGGTATACCAAGGCATGCTTTCGCTGGGGTTGACGACATTGTCTCCGTTCAGCGCCGAAATTGGGATGAAGCGAATATCTTGCAGATCCAGGGCTTTGACGAAATTCAGATAATCTTCTTTAATTTGATTGAATTTCTCTTCGCTGAATTCGATCAGGTCCATTTTGTTGATAGCGACGATAATCCGTTTGATGCCGAGTAACGAAACGATGAAACTGTGACGTTTGGTTTGTGTTTGCACGCCATAGCGGGCATCGATCAAAATAATCGCCAAATCGCAGGTCGATGCGCCGGTCGCCATGTTGCGCGTGTATTGCTCATGCCCCGGTGTGTCGGCGATAATGAATTTGCGCGTCGAGGTGGAGAAATAACGGTATGCGACATCGATCGTGATGCCTTGTTCGCGTTCGGCCTGCAAGCCGTCGACCAGCAAAGCTAAATCGATCTGTCCGGCGCCGGTGGTACCGGATTTGACGCTGTCCGCTTTTACTGCGGCCAGCTGATCTTCGTAGATCATTTTTGAGTCGTGCAACAAGCGGCCGATCAGCGTGCTTTTGCCGTCATCGACATTGCCGCAGGTTAAAAAACGCAATAACTCCTTGCGTTCATGTTGGGCCAAATAGGCGTTGATATCGGTGCTGATGAGTTCTGATTGGTGGGACATGGGTTAGGTTCAAGGTTCAAGGTTCAAGGAATAAGGTTTGGGATGCGTGAGTTAAGCTGAGCGGGCTTTGATTAGGCCGGATATCATCATCGATATTTCTTGGGCTTCTTCTAGCCAACTTGATCCAGTTTGTTTGTGGATACAACCGATTTCCATGCCAATATAAATTTGGGTGCGCAATTCGCCTGCTGAGCCTTTTGCATAATAAAAGAACTTTATAGCATCTTTGTTGGTGTTTCGTTCATAACCTTCGGCTATGTTGCAGGGTATGGATAACGCGCTACGGGTTATTTGGTCTTTAAAACCGAGGTCTGTGCATTCTTTGAGGTGCCGATAAACATTAACACACAACCTACACGCGCGTTTCCATACAACTAAATCTTCAAAGCTCATGGGTTTTAAGGGCAGGAGATAAGGTTGAGGATTCTTTCCCTTTCATCTTTCGTCTTTCTCCTTGCCTCTCAGAAATACCCTTCGCGCTTTTTTTGTTCCATCGAGCCGGCCTGGTCGAAGTCTATCAGTCGTCCTTGACGTTCGGAACTGGTCGTCAACAGCATTTCCTGAATGATTTCGGGTAGCGTTGTGGCAGTCGATTCGACCGCACCGGTCAAGGGATAGCAGCCTAAGGTTCTAAACCGAACCATTTTCATTTCGACTTTGTCTTCAGGGCCTATCGGCATGCGGTTGTCATCGACCATGATCAGCATGCCGTCTTTGTTGACGACAGGGCGTTCCTTGGCGAAATAGAGCGGTACGATCGGGATGTTCTCGAGATGAATGTATTGCCAAATATCGAGTTCGGTCCAGTTCGACAACGGAAAGACGCGGATGCTTTCGCCTTTGTCGATTCTGCCGTTATAGATGTTCCAAAGTTCGGGTCTTTGATTTTTCGGATCCCAACTATGGTTTTTATCGCGGAACGAGTAGACGCGTTCCTTGGCGCGGGATTTTTCTTCGTCGCGACGAGCGCCGCCGAATGCCGCGTCAAACTTGTATTTATTGAGTCCTTGTTTGAGCGAATCGGTTTTCATTACTTCGGTGTGCTTCTTGCTGCCGTGTGTAAAAGGTCCGACGCCTTGTTCGACGCCATCCTGATTGATGTGAACCAGTAACTCCAGGCCTAAATCTTTCGCTAATTTGTCGCGAAACTCGATCATTTCCCGGAATTTCCAGGTAGTGTCGATATGCATCAATGGAAAAGGCGGTTTTCCGGGATAAAAGGCTTTTAACGCCAATTGCAGCATGACGGCCGAATCCTTGCCGATCGAATACAGCATGACAGGTCGTTCGAATTCGGCCGCGACTTCACGGATGATGTGAATACTTTCGGCTTCGAGCTGCTTGAGGTGGGTGAGTTTATAGTCAGTCATCAATGATCCGTTATTTATATTCCACGGTTTATCCGTGAAGAGTCAATGTGAAAATAATTTACATTTTAAGTTGAAAGCGGGCAATTTGCCATACTAGTTATGAATTTAGAAAAATGCCGATGGGTTGTTTCTATTCCTTAAGAATCAAAAATTGACTCACCATTTATTTTTTGACGGTTTTTCGGTCAAAAAGTAGTAGTTATTTATTGGCTCTATGATCGATGATTTCATCTACAACCGATGGGTCTGCCAGCGTAGAGGTATCGCCTAAGCTGTCGATTTCGTTCGAGGCGACTTTTCTTAAAATACGCCGCATGATTTTTCCTGAGCGCGTTTTCGGAAGGCCCGGTGCCCACTGAATGATATCGGGGTGGGCGATGGCTCCGATTTCTTTTCTGACCAGATCGACCAATTCCTGCCTGAGAGTTTCGCTCGGTTCGACTCCGGCGTTCAGCGTAACATAAGCATAAATACCCTGGCCCTTGATAGGATGCGGGTAGCCCACCACGGCGGCTTCGGCGACGTCTTCATGCAAGACCAGCGCACTTTCGACTTCTGCGGTTCCCATGCGATGGCCCGAAACATTAATTACGTCATCGACACGGCCGGTGATCCAGTAATAACCGTCCCTGTCGCGGCGAGCGCCGTCCCCGGCAAAATAATAGCCCGGAAAATTTTTAAAATAGGTGTCGATAAAACGGTTGTGATCGCCGTAAATACTTCTGGCCTGGCCCGGCCACGGGCGGCTCAATACCAAAATGCCTTCCGCTTCGCCTTCGAGTACATTACCGGCATTGTCGAGAATTTCCGGTTTAACGCCGAAGAATGGTAGCGTCGCCGAGCCCGGTTTCAATGGAATGGCGCCGGGCAGCGGCGTGATCAAAATGCCCCCGGTTTCGGTTTGCCACCAAGTATCCATGATAGGGCAGCGTTCGTTGCCGACGATGTGATAATACCATTCCCATGCTTCGGGGTTGATCGGTTCCCCGACCGTCCCGAGGATTCTTAAACTGCTGCGGTCGGTGCGATTGACAAAGTCGTTTCCTTGCGCCATCAAGGCGCGAATTGCAGTCGGTGCAGTATAGAAAATATTGACTTGGTGTTTATCGACGATGCGCCAAAATCGGTCGGGCTCGGGGTAGGTCGGAATACCTTCGAACATCAAAGTCGTCGCGCCGTTGCAGAGCGGTCCGTAAATGATGTAAGAATGGCCGGTGACCCAGCCGATATCGGCGGTGCACCAATAAATATCGCCGTCGTGATAATCGAATACATATTTATGCGTCATCGCGGCGAATAATAAATAACCGCCCGTGGTGTGCAGCAGGCCCTTCGGTTTACCGGTAGAACCCGATGTGTAAAGAATGAATAACGGGTCTTCGGCAGATAGGGTTTCGGGCGGGCAGTTGTCCGATGCGTTTTTCATCGCTTCGTGATACCAAATATCGCGTTTCGGTGTCCACGGAATATCATTTCCGGTGTTTTTGATGACGATGACAGTTTTGGCATTCGGACAATGCGATACCGCTTGGTCGACACTGGTTTTGAGCGGTATCTTTTTGCCGCCGCGAAGCCCTTCATCGGCGCAGATAACAGTGTGGCAGTCGGCGTCTTGTATGCGGTCGCGTAAAGATTCGGCGGAAAAACCGCCGAATACGATCGAGTGGACTGCGCCGATTCGGGCACAGGCCAGGGTGACGACAGCGGCTTCAACGATCATCGGCAGGTAAATACAGACCCGGTCGCCTTTTTTGACGCCTTGGCTTTTTAGAACATTGGCGAATTTGCAAACTTCTCGGTGTAATTCGCGGTAGCTGATTTTTTTGTCTTGAGCGGGATCGTCGCTTTCCCAGATAATCGCAGTTTGGTCGCCTCGTGTGGCTAAATGCCGGTCTAAGCAATTGTAGCTGACATTGAGTTCGCCGCCTTCGAACCAGCGGATGTAGCCTTTCGAATAGTTGTAATCCATGACGTTATCCCAAGGCTTGAACCAGTCGAGAAATTGTTCGGCTTGTTCTGCCCAAAAGGATTCCGGTTCATCGATCGATTGTCGATAAAGTGTTTCATAGCGTTCCGGTGTAATGTGAGCTCGGGCTGACAGTTTGGGATCGACAGGATAGGTTTTCACTTCAGTCATGATGAATCCTTATGTTCTTTAGACGTACGAGGCATCGAGGTCGGCGGCTGGGCAGATAGCGGTCATCGTTGATAAATGCCCGGGTTGCCAATGGCTGATGGCCCAGTCCAATATTTCGGATAAAGACGCATCGGCCAGTTCTTGCGGCGGCGCTTGCTTTAGTAATTCCAGTAAACTAAATATAACACGCGACGGATGGTCGGTAGCAACAGGCCGAGCAAACGATTGCTTGCTGAGTTTGATGCCGTTCGAGTCGGTAATTAACGGAACATGCATATAGCTCGGTTGCTTAAAGTCCAGCTTTTGTTGCAGAAAGACCTGTTTGATCGTCGAGTCCAGTAGGTCGACACCGCGAACGATATCGGTAACGCCTTGTAGATGATCGTCGATGACGACCGTGAATTGATAGGAGAAGATCGCATCTTTTCTTCTTAAGATAAAGTCGCCGTGTTGGGTGGCGAGATTTTCGGACTGCGTGCCCTGCAAGCGATCGTTGAATGTCGAATGGATAGCCTCGACCCTAATGCGAACGGCATGAGGCGATTTTTCCGGAAAAGTTCGGTGTCGGCACAATCCGGGATAAATTGCGGAATGTTTTATCTCTGCGAGCGATTTACGGCTGCAGAGGCACGGATAAAGTAATTCTTGGTCTTTTAATAGATCGAGGTAGTAGCGGTAGTGTTCAAGATGGCGGCTTTGGTAATAAACATCGCCGTCCCAGGTTAAACCAAACCTTTCTAATGTCTTGAGTATCGAGTCGGCGGCGCCTGCGACATTGCGTGGCGTATCGATGTCGTCGATTCTAACCAGCCATTGTCCTTCTTGATTTCGAGCATCGAGAAAGCTTGCCAAGGCTGCATAAAGAGAGCCAAGATGAAGAGGGCCGGAAGGCGAGGGCGCGAACCGGCCGATATAGCGGGTGAGAACGGGGGAAGCCGGGGTTATCCCATTTGCTTTTCCCGAATTTCGTCGAGTGTTTTACAGTCGATGCACATCGTTGCGGTGGGGCGGGCCTCCAGTCGGCGTATACCGATTTCAATGCCGCAAGACTCGCAAAAACCGTAATCGCCCGATTCAATATCCTTTAACGCCTGATCGATTTTTCTAATCAGCTTGCGTTCGCGGTCGCGGGTCCTCAATTCCAGGCTAAACTCGGACTCTTGCGTCGCTCTATCGTTAGGATCCGGAAAATTCGCGGCATCGTCTTGCATATGATGCACAGTTCGATCCACTTCCTCCATTAAATTGGCTTTCCATTTATTGAGAATGCTTTCGAAATGACGAAGCTGGGCTTCGTTCATATACTCTTCGTCCGCTTTTTCTTGATAAGGTTTAAAACTGAAAGGTGAGGAATCAGTTTTATTGCTATCGCTCATCCGTTAACTCCCGGGAAGATTCAATTAAAAAACTGCGCATTTTTATCAGAACGGGAAGCGCATAGCAAGAATTATTGATATTATTTGTCGGTTTGTAATAAACCAAGAAAAAATGAATAAACAACCGGCGGATCGAACCGAAACAATTAGCGCTTTTTATGTCATGGCAATTTTAGAGCGCGCCAAGGAATTAGAACGGCAGGGCAGAGATGTCATTCATATGGAGATTGGCGAGCCTGATTTTTTGACGCCGCGAAGCATCACCGATGCATCGATTGCTTATCTTGAGGCGGGGAATGTCAAATACACGCCTGCCGCCGGACTTTCAGAGCTTCGGGCAAGCATTGCAAAATTCTATCGCGATCGCTACGGCGTGACTGTCGATGACGGGCGAATTTTTATTACGCCGGGGGCGTCCGGTGCCTTTTTGCTGGCCTTGGGCGCGAGTCTCAATGCCGGCGAAAAAATATTGATGGCCGATCCTTGTTATCCGTGCAATAGCAATTTCGTTAAGTTTTTGGGAGGCCGGGCGCAAACGATTCCGGTCGACGCGTGCAGCGATTTTCAATTGAATTCGGCGTTGATCGAAAAACATTGGTCGAACGATTGCAAAGGTGCGGTTATTGCCTCGCCGTCGAATCCGACCGGTACCGTGATTGCTCCGGATGTTTTGCGGCAAGCGATCGACACGGTTCATGAGCGTAATGGTGTGTTTTATTCCGATGAAATTTATCACGGTCTGGTTTACGACGGAAACGATGCCGTTAGCGCATTGCAGTACAGCCCCGATGTTTTTGTGATCAACAGTTTTTCGAAATATTTCGGCATGACCGGTTGGCGGGTCGGTTGGTTGATCGTGCCTGAAGCTTATGCCGAAGTTGTCGAAAAGCTTGCACAAAATATTTTTATCGCGACTGCCAGTCATTCGCAATATGCGGCATTGGCGGCTTTTGAAACCGCGACTTTGGAAGAATTGGAAAAGCGCCGATTAGAGTTTCAAAAAAGAAGAGATTTTCTCTACGGGCAGTTGCACGATTTGGGATTTAAACTCCCGGCCAAGCCGGACGGCGCATTTTATATATATGCCGATTGTTCGCCATTTACCGATGATAGTTATCGGTTCGCCTTGGATTTACTCGAAGCCGAAGGCCTTGCGGTGACGCCAGGCAAGGATTTTGGTGTTAACCAAGCGGAACGTTTCATCCGCTTTGCTTATACGACGTCGATTGAAAGAACGGGCGAAGCAATGACGCGTTTGGCGCGTTTTATAAATAAGGTTAAAGGTTAAAGGTTAAAGGGGAAAGGGGAAAGGGGAAAGAGGAAAGAGGAAAGAGGAAAGGGGGGCGCAATTGGAATGGGCGCCAACTTAAGGAAAAAACGCGTCATTCCGCCATGGATTCACTCCGGGCTATCCTGCCCGGAGCCCTTCGGGTAAATGCAAATCCGCTCCATACGGATTTGTGGCGGAATCCAGGGCCAGGGATGGCAATGCATCGCGTCGCGTCCTTTGCAGGACGGGGGTTGCAACCGCTTCCTAATCGTTTCGACCATGGTCGAAGTAAGGATTCGGTTATAAATAACTTCCCTATTTTTAATATAGGGCAGGCAGGTTCGGTAGCTCGATTGACAGGTGTCGGCGGCAGGGCAGATTTTTGCTCATGCAAAATCTGCATTCACGCCATCCTTGGCGATCAGATAGCCGCCGTCAAGCCTACACGGATGTATTCACGGCGTCCTGTCAAGCGAGTTGCCGAACCCGCTACAAAGCTCATAGCTAAAGGAAGTTATTTGTCACGAAATCCTAAGCCGAAATGTTTAGGGCGAAACGAAACGTCAGGGACGGGTTAAATAACCCGTCCCGCAGAAGATTAGGACTCCTTATCTTCATGGTGAAATCCTTTTTCTAGGGTCAAAGTTTTTTAACTTTCTCCAGCACCGCTTGCGCATGCCCTTCGGGGCTGACTCCGTATTCGACATCGGCCAAATTGCCTTGTTTATCGATAATAAACGTCGATCTGAAAATCGCCATGCTCTTGACGCCGTTTTTCTCTCTCTCGCGCCAGACGCCGTAACTTTCGCAGAGTTCGCCGTTGGTGTCGGCCAGTAAATCGACCTTGAGGCCGAATTTGTCGATAAACGCTCGATGGCTCTCGCAGTTATCCTTGCTGACGCCGATGACGACCGTATCGTATTCGGCGAATTCCGATGCCTTTTGAGTAAATTCATTGGCTTCTATCGTACAGCCGGGTGTATCGTCCTTTGGATAAAAATAAAGAACCACGTTCTTTTTGCCGAGATAATCGGACAGACTGACGGGTTGATCGTATTGATTAACCGATTGGAAATCCGGTGCTTTTTGCTGTGCTTCTAACATGCGTTACCCCTTGAATTTAAGTTTGGTGGAATATATTTCGCGTACTGTGTGCAAATCGATTCGCGCGGATTAAGCGCCCAAGTAGGATGCGCAGTGCGCAGCCTACGACTGATGATACTCGATAATCCGGTCGACTTCGCTTTTAGAACCCAAAATCAACGGAACGCGTTGATGGAGGCCTTTCGGTTGAACGTCGAGCATGCGCTCACGTCCGGTTGAACAGGCCCCGCCGGCTTGTTCGACGATAAAGGCGACCGGATTGGCTTCATACATCAAGCGCAATCTACCTGGCTTAGCAGGATCGCGCAAATCATAGGGATATAAAAATACGCCGCCGCGGGTTAAAATCCGGAAAACTTCGGCCACCAAGGATGCCACCCAGCGCATGTTGAAGCTTTTGCCGCGCGGGCCATTTTCGCCCGCCACGCATTCGTCTATATAACGTTTGACCGGCGCTTCCCAAAAGTGTTGGTTCGACATATTGATTGCGAATTCGGAGGTTTCGCTTGGAATGGTCATATTGGGATGCGTCAGAATGAACTCGCCGATGTCCTGGTCCAGCGTAAAGCCGTTGACGCCGTGACCGGTTGTCAAGATCATCATCGTTGACGGACCGTACAAAACGAATCCGGCGCAGACTTGTTCGCTGCCTTTTTGTAAAAAGTCGTCGAGTTGCGGCTCGTCGGTTCCGTTATAGCGCAAAATGGAAAAAATGGTTCCGACAGTCAAGTTGACGTCGATGTTGGAGGAGCCGTCCAGCGGATCGAATAGCGCTAGGTATTTACCACGCGGATAATGATCGGGAATTCGGATGATGTCGTCGACTTCCTCGGAAGCCATACCCGATAGGTGTCCCGTCCAAATAAGCGAATCTACCATGATGTCGTTAGTGATGATGTCCAGTTTTTTCTGTACTTCACCCTGTACGTTTTCCGAATCTGCGCTGCCCAGAACGCCGATTAAGTCTCCTCGATTAACTAGGTGCGATATCTGTTTGCAAGCTTTGACGATGTCGTTCAGTAATAATGTAAACGTTCCTGATACGCCAGGGAATTCGCGTTGTTGCTCGATGATGAATCGGGTTAGGGTAACATTTTTGGTCATGTTCTTTTGGTCTCCATTTGAGTAGGGTTATACCCATCGTAAATCAAAATTCGGCACCGGGGTGCCCGTCAAAGGCCCAGCACCTAAATCCAGCACCTAAATTCCATAGGCCTTTGGCAATAATTCAAAATCATGGCTTATTTAGGTGCTGGATGAATTATCCAAGGCAGTTAACCATAGACAATGCGCTATGGAATTTAGGTGCTGGGTGAATACATCCATGTAGGCTCTATGCCAGCTCCCTGCTGGTAAAGCCTTTACCGAGCACTCCGGCGCCTCCTTAGGCACTACCGAAATTTGAAGTGCGAAAGGTATAAAACCCGTAAGCTACTGTCTGCCGCTTAATGTATTGTAGACTTTGAAAGACAGTATCGATAAAGCCAATAAAAATGTTATTGAATTAGCGAAGATAATAGCCTTGTCTGAAATCGACAACCCATAGATAAGCCAAAGTAAAACGCCGGTCGTAAAGAGGCTATACATGCTTAATGATAGCGATTCGGTATTGCGCGTTTTGAGCGTCAATAGTGCCTGAGGTAAAAAAGACAGGGTAGTGAGTGTCGCGGCAATATAACCGATGACTTCAGTTGTTATTTGCATGAATTTTATAGGATTTGCCGGTTAGCGGGTCGGCGTTAAAAACGTAATTATTCAGCCCCCAAACATTTTAGGACAATAAGCCTGGGAGCGCGGGCGTCCCGCCCTCGCTGAATGCGCCCAGGATGGCCGCATTCTCAGGAAAATGTTCAAGGAGTATGAATAATTACTTAAAAACAGTTTATTATCGACATTATAGGTTTTTCGGTTCAGGTTCGAAACAACTTCTCGCGAAGTATGCTAATCCAAGGCTTCGAGCCAGGCGGTTTGGTATGGATACAAAACCAGTTCGGCGGTATTTTTATGGATTGCGGTGCGTTCGATCAAATCCCGCCACAATCCCGACCCTTCAGGGCGGGGATGATTAGGCAAAGTCATGGTTTGTCGTTGCGGCGTAATATTGCTTACGACCAGGATGCGTTGGCGATGATCCGGGCTAGTACGCCAAAATGAAAACAATGCCGGGCTATTGCTTAGCGTTTCCTGAGCCGAGTCCGGATGAAAGGCGGCTTGCCTTCTTCGAATGCTGAGTAACCGTTTGAATTCATGAAATATAATCGCATTTGGGCTATGAGGGTTATTTAACAAGTCCATCAATTCGCTATATTCCCATTTATGCCGGTTGATCGATCGCGTTTTGCCCGATTGCTCGACGCCATGATAATCATTAGCGGTTGCAATCAGGCTATTGATGTAAATGGCCGGAATCCCCTGCAACGATATCATGATGGTATGCGCGCAAATAAATCGTTGAATCTGCCATTGATCCAGGCCTAAAGAAGTACCTTTAAGGGCGTCGAACAACGCGATATTGATTTCGTAAGGTGCGGGGCGCCCATCCAAACCGGTGCGCGTGCTGACATAGCCGCCGTATTCGTGCATCGCATCGACCAAAACCTTGACTTCCTGCTCAGGCAATATGCCTTCCGCCGGACGTAGGCCAATGCCGTCGTGAGATGCGATAAAATTCAAATAGGTGCAATTTTTTTGCGGACGTGGCATATCCTTAGC
Source organism: Methylotuvimicrobium sp. KM1 (assembly GCF_044788715.1). Taxonomy (NCBI): domain Bacteria; kingdom Pseudomonadati; phylum Pseudomonadota; class Gammaproteobacteria; order Methylococcales; family Methylococcaceae; genus Methylotuvimicrobium; species Methylotuvimicrobium sp. KM1. The sequence continues at coordinate 1,334,869 of NZ_CP173170.1, forward strand.
CCAACGGGTCAAGTAATGCGAGTTACCTTGGTACAGAGCATGCAATAATAGCGGCGGTAGCGTGAATTGATAGACCATGTGAGCTTCGTCGCTGTTGCCGAAATAGCTTAGGTTTTCACCGTTCGGTACATTGGTTTCGGTGATCAATACCGTGCCGGGTGCAATTAGATCGACAATGTCGCGTATTAACTTGACGATTTCGTGCGTTTCGCGCAAGTTGATACAGCGGGTTTCCAATTTTTTCCATAGAAACGCGACCGCATCCAGACGAATGAATCGGGAGCCTTTTTGGATATACAACAGCAAGATGTCGATGAATTCGAACAACACGTCGGGATTGGCGAAGTTGACGTCGATTTGGTCTTCGCCGAATGTCGCCCAAACATAGCGTAAGCCCTGATGGGTATGAGCAGGCACTAGCACCGGCGTGCTGCGCGGACGCACGACTGAGCTGACATCGGTATTTTCCGGCAATTCGATAAAATAATCGCAGGCCGGTTTTTTATGACTGAGGTAATCGATAAACCAAAGATTTTCGCGGGAAACATGATTGATCACCAAGTCGGTCATCAAGCTAAAGTCTTGTGCAAGACGCTCGATGTCCCGCCAGTCGCCTAATTGAGGATCGACCGTTTTGTAGTCGATCACTGCAAAACCATCGTCGGAACTAAACGGAAAATAAGGCAAAACATGAATGCTATTGATGCAATCTTTTAGATGGAGTAATGAAAATTCGTAGAGCGTCGCTAAAGGTTTTGCGTCGGTTTGCCGGATGTTATCGCCGTAGGTGATCAGAATGACATCCTGCTCGTTCCAATATTCGGGAAGAGGTTGCGCCTTCGGGACCGAAAAATGCTGCATACGGTCGAGTAAACGGTTCATCAAGTCTTTCGTACGTTCTTCGCCGTAAAGAAATATAAGCCGTGATTCCGCGCGTTGCGTGAACCAAAAAGGAAATTCTTGGATAATGGATTGAGATTTCGCCACGCTTTCACCTGTTTCAGTTAACTATCTTTTCCGTCTCTGCGGGACGGGTTTTTTAACCCGTCCCTCCAAATCGAATGTGCGGTTCCGATTTTAATCAAGTTTAAAAAATCATTGTTGCTTAATATTATCTACGTAAGCAGTATTCATGCCTGCGGCCGAACAAATAAAATGGTTAATTATTTGCACTAAAAATGTGCGTTAATAGTTTTCGTGCTCTATTTTAGGGATATGATAAATCTAAAAAAATCAGTTCAGTATTCTAAACGCCATTCGACCTGAGTCTAGTCGAAGGGTCAATGGGTGACGAGTAGAATCCGCTAATGCATGCCTTTATGATGTTAGCCATTTGTTTGAGTATAAAAAAAGGAGTAGCTTTAATTAGGCTATGTTTGCGGCCATAGTTGAAAAATTACTCGTGATTACCGGAAACACTTAGAAATTCAAAGTGAATTGTAGGTACGCTACGCGTACCTAATGTCGGCATGAGGCAATACATGAAGGTACTTTAAGCTATGGACGGTATTGCTGTACCCTTCAGTCTTCAAGTTTCGAGATTGGTGTGGTATTAATAGTTGATACTCAGTTGACTCAAAGTCAGCAGAAACCAAAGGATATAGCTCTAAATAACTTGCTTTTTTCAATATTGAGCGAATTATTGAAAGGAGGGTACGGTTGCTCGATTGACAGGTGTCGGCGGCAGGGCAGATTTTTGCTCCTCGGCAATTGCTCCTGCATTGCCCTAATACACGCCATCCATGGCGTAATGCAAAATCTGCATTCACCCAGCACCTAGATTAACTATGAAGCACATGAAGTGCATAATTTATTTAAATTACGTTATCTACAGACTTCGCATAACCCTTAAGGATTGCAAAAATGTTTTGCAAAGGCATAGCAAGCTATTGAATTAACTTCTTATTCTTCATGATCTTCATGGTGAAATGCTTTTTCTAGGGTTAACAATGCTTCACTTTCAAGAGCGCATTCCGTACAATCAATATTAGCATTTAATTATAGACTGACTCATTGCTTCGGAGACTCGCCATGATTTTTAGACAACTTTTTGAACCCGATACCTTTACCTACAGCTATTTGTTGGGTTGCGAACGTACCCGAAAAGCCATTATTATCGATTCGGTCGAAAGCGAAGCCGATATGTACATGGAATTATTGGGCGATTTGGATTTAACGCTGATCAACACCCTTGAAACACACGTTCATGCCGACCATATTACAGCGGCCGGCTTGTTGAGAGATAGGGTGGGCAGCAAAAGCATCGTGCATCGCGATGCCGGAGCGATGTGCGCAGATTTACTCGTTACCGACGGTGTGGAATTGCAGGTCGGCGATATCGAAATCAAAGTTTTGCATACGCCCGGCCATACTTCAGGTTGTGTCAGTTATGTTATCGGCGACCGAGTATTTACCGGCGATGCTTTGCTTATCAACGGCTGCGGACGCACGGATTTTCAGGAAGGCGATGCTGCTACCCTGTACGACAGTATTACTAAAAAATTGTTTTCGTTGCCGCCCGACACGCTGGTATTTCCCGGTCATGATTACAACGGTAAAACCATTTCGACGATACGCCAGGAGATCGATTCGAATGCCCGGCTCGGCGCAGGCAAAAGCAAGGCCGAGTTCATCACAATTATGCATAATCTGGATTTACCGTACCCTAAGTATATCGATGAAGCGCTACCGGCCAATCAGGCCTGCGGTCAACCGGGCAGGGATGCTTTGATTCGGCAGGGCTAATCATGTATTTGCTGATCGCGCTGGCGACACTGATCGGTATTCTGCTCGGTTTGTTGGGCGGCGGCGGTTCAATTTTGACCGTGCCGGTGCTGGTTTACTTTGCCGGTTTGGAGGCAAAAGAGGCGATCGTCACTTCTTTGGTCGTGGTCGGTTTGACTAGCATCATTGCGGTAATCAATCATGCTCGGCATGGGTTCGTGTGCTGGAAAACCGGATTCACGTTCGGTGCGGCCGGTATGGCCGGCGCATTTTTGGGCGGGCGCAGTTCCGCTTTTATTCCCGATCCGATTTTGTTGGTCCTGTTTGCTGTCGTGATGATTGCTGCTTCGTTTTCAATGTTAAGGGGAAAGCGCGTGGCATCCGAAACTGCCGTAGAGGAGGCCGATGCCACGAAAAACCTTTGCCCGATTCATTTGCCGGTCATGGCGATTTTGTTCGACGGATTTTTGGTTGGGTTCGTGACCGGCTTGGTTGGCGTCGGCGGCGGCTTTTTACTGGTTCCGGCATTGAACTTTTTGGCCGGTCTGCCGATGCACGCCGCGATCGGCACTTCCTTATTCATCATCGTGCTGCAAGCCGGCGCAGCGTTGGCGGGGCATGCCGATCACATGCATCTCGATGTGGAATTAACTGCATTGTTCGCTGGTTTTGCAATACTCGGTAGTCTAATCGGTAGCTTTGCTTCCAGCAAAATCGACGGCCGATATCTAAAACCGGTCTTTGGCTTGTTCGTTTTGGGACTGGGCAGTTTTATTTTGTATCGTGAAACGGATATGGCCTTGATCGAGCAAATCCGTCAGCTAGCCGAAAAACACCAAGATTTTTTATTCGGCGGTCTGGCTATGATAGCTATTATGCTTTTCTACCGGCTTTGGCTTTTTCTGCATTCATTTCGAAGTGAAAAATGATGACAAAATTACTGATTGCCGGATACGGCGATATTGGCGCTAGGCTCGCCTCGATTCTCGATAGTAAGCATTATCAAGTTTTCGGCCTTAAAAGAAATCCACCTTTAAGCGATGCCGGTGGAGCCCGTTTTCTCAAAGCCGACCTGACTCGGCCGGAAGATCTCGAACGGCTCGATTGCGATTTCGATCAGGTACTTTACTTACCAACGCCCGGCGGACGCGATGCTGAAGCCTATCGTGCCGTTTTCGATACGGCATTAAACAATCTGATACAACGATTTAAAGCCGACGGCCGCATGCCGCAATGGTTTTTTGTTTCATCCACCGGCGTTTACGGGCAAACAGCCGGGGAATGGGTGGATGAATCTTCGGATGCCCAGCCGAATACCGTAACCGGGCAAATCATCCGTAAGGCCGAGCAAACGCTCTTGGAGCATGATCCCAGCGCGGTCATCGTGCGGTTTTCCGGTATTTACGGCCCGGGTAGAGAACGCCTTTTACAAATGGCGTCACGGCAAGCCGCCATTCAAGCCGACCCGCCTTATTACACGAACCGAATTCACCAATATGATTGCGCAGCTGTGTTGGCTTTTTTAATGAAAAAGCACGTTGAAGGAGAACGTCTCGACAATCTTTATTTGGCCAGTGACGACAATCCCGCGCCAATGTGGGACGTGATTTCATGGCTCGCTCAACAAATGAACAGCCAACCGCCGATTGCAAAACCTGCCGATAATGTTCCGGATCAAAATAAACGATGTCGGAATAGTCGCTTGAAGACCTTGGGATTCCGGTTTAAATACCCGACTTATCGGGAGGGTTATGGGGAGATGTTTAATTAAGGTTAAAGGGGAAAGAGGAAAGAGGAAAGAGGAAAGGTGGATGGGGTCCTTTGTGGGAGCGATCCCCTGATCGCGATTTCGAAGTCGAGCGTGTTAAGTAGCAATAAATGGTATCGAAGACTCATTGGCTAAGATTTACTGCCATCAAGTTAAGGACTTTTCCGTTCGCCCTGAGCCCTTCGGCTAAGCTCAGGAGAGCCGAAGGGCTCAGGGCAAGAGCTTGCTGAGACCGATACAACCTCAATCAACTCCGACTCGCTCGTTCAATTTTCCTTAGGGCATTGTTTTTTATGTCTGATCTTTATCAAGCACAGCCATGGTTTCTCGGGCAATTTGCAATTCTTCGTCAGTTTTAATGACTAGAATACGGGTTCGACTTTCCGCATGCCCGATTTCGGCGATAGCTCCGGTCACGCCGCTATTGGCCGCTTCATCAATGGCGATGCCCATACGCGACAAGCCTTCGCACGCTAAACGGCGTACTTCGGCCGCGTTTTCGCCGACGCCGCCGGTAAAAACCAGAGCGTCGACTTCGCCGAGTACCGCGTAGTAAGAGCCAATATATTTCTTGATTCGATAGCAATACAGATCGAGAGCCAAGCGGGCTCTTTCATCGCCTGCATTTGTTTGTTCGAGCACGGTTCTTAAGTCGTTGGTGCCGCACAAACCTTTTAATCCGGATTCGCGGTTCAAGGCCCGGTCGATAACGTTCGCCTCGGTATTTTCGGTTTGTTCGACAAATAGCGGTATCGCCGGGTCCAAATCGCCGCTACGCGTGCCCATCACTAAGCCTTCCAATGGTGTAAACCCCATCGACGTGTCGACGGAGCGGCCGTTTGCAATCGCCGTTGCGCTTGCGCCATTGCCCAAATGCAAAGTAATCAGATGGCTGCAATCGAAAGGTTTACCGATAAATTCGGCGGCTCGTCTCGCCACATAATGATGAGAGGTGCCATGAAAACCGAATCGGCGTATGCCGTAATCGCTGTACCATGTTTCCGGAATCGCATAACGATAGGCGTGAGGCGGCATCGTTTGGTGAAATGCCGTATCGAATACCGCCACCTGAGGGACGCCCGGGAAATGAGCCAAGCAACTCTCGATGCCAAGCAAGTTAACCGGATTATGCAGCGGCGCTATTCGGCAGAGCGCGCGTATCGACTCGATCGTATCGTCATCGACGAAGGCAGGACCGGAAAACCGATCGCCGCCATGCACGACGCGGTGGCCTATTGCATCGACCGAGCAATTTCCGCCCAAAATCTCGAAGACTGCCTTAAAGGCTTGGTGATGATCGGCAGCGGCGACCGACTGCTTGATTTCATTTAAACGACCCGAGTCGCCGGCGGTTTTATGAATGATCCGGCTTTCCTGTTCTCCGATGCGTTCCAGCAAGCCGTCTGCCAGTACCTGTTCTTGCGGCAGAGCAATCAATCGATACTTGATTGAGGAACTGCCGCTGTTGATAACGAGAATGTTGCCCTTTGGTATCGTCATATCCTTAAAATGATTTTGGTGAACGCCGTTTTACAAATAAAAATCAAAAATATAGACATTTGCCGTTTCTATTAAAACGGCCATTGCCAACCGGTGATTTCGGGTTTATCGGTGCCGTGTTGATGCGCATAACGAAGATTCTCGATGATTTCGTTTTTCATGAGCTCCTTGAGATGGGCCGCTCTGATTTGCAATTTCGGAACCCGATCGATCACATCGATGACTAAATTGAAGCGATCAACTTCGTTCAGAATCGCAAGCTCCATCGGCGTATTGATATTGCCGCGCTCCTTATAGCCGCGCACATGCAGATTTTCATGGTTCTTGAAGCGATAGGCCAGTTTATGGATCAACCAGGGATAGCCGTGGAAATTAAAAATCACCGGCTTATCGACCGTGAATAGGCTGTCGAATTCGCGATGACTCAAGCCGTGGGGGTGCTCGGTATTCGGTTGTAATTTGAATAAATCGACCACATTGACAAAGCGGACTTTAAGATCGGGCAAGTGTTCGCGCAAAATGGCCGTGGCCGCCAGCGCTTCTAGGGTTGCGACATCGCCGCAGCAAGCCATGACTAAGTCCGGGATTTCACCCTGGTCGTTGCTGGCGCGTTCCCATAGACCGACGCCCTTGGTGCAATGGACAACGGCTTCTTCAATCGTCAAAAACTGAAGATGTTTTTGCTTGTCCGCGACAATGACGTTGATATAGTCGGTCGAGCGCAGGCAATGATCGGCGACCGACAGCAGGGTGTTTGCATCGGGCGGCAAATAAACGCGGGTTACCGACGGGCTTTTGTTCGTAACCAGATCGATGAAGCCGGGGTCTTGATGTGAGAATCCGTTATGATCCTGGCGCCACACGGTCGATGACAACAAGATATTTTGCGAAGACACCTTCGCTCGCCATGGCACATGGTTTTTGCTGGTGTCGAGCCATTTTGCATGTTGGTTGAACATCGAATCGACGACATGGGCGAAGGCTTCGTAAGTATGGAAAAAGCCGTGTCGTCCGGTCAACAAGTAACCTTCGAGCCATCCGACCAGGGTATGTTCGGAGAGCATTTCCATGACGCGCCCGTCCCGGCTCAATTCGCCGCCGTCTTCGTCTTCGGGTAAAAAATCCGCCATCCAAGTCTTTTTAGAAGCGCCATAGACTGCTTGCAAGCGGTTCGATGCGGTTTCGTCCGGGCCGAAAATCCGGAAATTGTTCATGTTGTTTTTGAGAACGTCCCGTAAAAATTCGCCCAGCGGCTTGGTGTTTTCGTGCTCGGTTTGGCCGAGCCGGTTGACTTCGACCGCATAGTCGCGAAAGTCGGGTAATTTGAGCGCCTTGCGCAATAAGCCGCCGTTGGCGTGAAGATTGGCGCTCATTCGGCGCTGGCCTTGTGGAGAAAGTTCTTTGAGTTCTTCCACTAGGCGGCCGTTGTCGTCGAATAGCTCTTCCGGTCGATAGCTTTGTAGCCATTCCTCTAGTAAGCGCAAGCCGGACGAACTGGTGCCTGCGTCGGCAAAAGGCACTTGATGAGATCGCCACGAGCCTTCGGATTGATGGCCGTTGATTGTTTTCGGTCCGGACCAGCCTTTCGGGGACCGTAACACGATCATCGGCCAACGCGGACGCTCTGCGATTCCGCTTTCTCGGGCGGACTTTTGAATGGTTTTGATTTCGGCGATGGCTTCATCCACGACAGAAGCCATTTTTTGATGCATTTCGGCCGGATCACTTCCTTCGACGAAATAGGGCCGATAACCATAACCGATAAACATGGCCTCCAGTTCTTCGTGACTGATACGGGCAAGGATTGTCGGATTGGCGATTTTGTAGCCATTCAGATTGAGGATGGGCAAGACCGCGCCGTCGCGAATCGGATTCAAAAATTTATTCGAATGCCAAGCAGTCGCCAATGGCCCCGTTTCCGCTTCGCCGTCGCCGACCACACAGGCGACGATCAAATCCGGATTGTCGAACGCCGCGCCGTAGGCATGTGCGAGACTGTAGCCCAATTCGCCGCCTTCATGGATCGAGCCGGGCGTTTCCGGCGTGACATGTGAGCCGATCTGGCCCGGAAAGGAAAATTGTTTGAAGAATTTACGCATGCCTTCCGTGTCTTCGCTTTTATCGGGATAGACCTCGGAATAAGTGCCTTCCAAGTAACTTGGCCCTAAAACGCCGGGGGCTCCATGACCGGGACCGGCGATAAAAATCACATCGAGCTCGTCACGTTTGATCAAACGATTGAGATGCGCCCAGGCAAACGACAACGCGGGACTGGCTCCCCAGTGGCCTAATAAACGATGTTTGACGTGTTCGGTCGACAAGGGTTCTTTCAGGAGAGGATTGGCTCGGAGATAAATCATGCCGACCGACAAATAATTGCAGGCGCGCCACCAAGCATCGATTTTTCTTAATTCTTCGGCATCGAGAGGGCCGGAAACAGATAATGATTCATCAGTGCTCATAGAGTTTCTCCTAAGGTTTAGGGTTGTCCGAAAATTTCAGGAAACAGAGATTCAACTCATTTTTCAGGTTCACGGCTACAATATAACGCAGATGTGACCGCAATGTGACCGTTTTGATGTATCGTGCGTCGAATGTTCGCTATGAATCTTCTGTCTGAAGCATCCCGCTCGATGCTTTGTAAAAGTCCGTTTCATGGATTATATGGAATAGTCTACAATGCATCATTTAGATAATTCACAGGAACGCGAAGTCTGCGGTAGCGTTGCTGTCTGATGAGAATTTTAGTTGGCACTATGAAAAAATTAAAATGTGCGGTTATTGGAACCGGTTATCTCGGTAAGTTTCATGCCGAGAAATATGCAGCGCTGCCCGACTGCGAATTGACGGCAGTCGTCGATATCAACGAAACGGCCGCGCGTAATGTCGCTGAAAAACATGGTGCAAGGGCCTTGACCAAATATCAGTCTTTGTTGGGTCAGGTCGATGCGGTCAGTATCGTTGTGCCGACGACCTTGCATCATCGGGTTGCCAAAGATTTTCTCGAGGCTGGTGCGCATGTGTTGGTCGAAAAGCCGATTACCGTGACAGTCGATGAAGCCGATGACTTAATCGCCATTGCCGAGCGCAACAAAGTCATTCTGCAAGTCGGTCATCTGGAACGCTTTAACCCGGCTGTACTAGGTCTTGGGCAGGCGGAGGAAAAACCGCTATTTATCGAATCGCACCGCTTGTCTCCATTCAATCCGCGCGCCAACGATGTTAGCGTCGTACTGGATTTAATGATTCACGACATCGATATTATTTTGGCTTTGGTCGATTCCGAAGTCGAGCGAATCGATGCGAGCGGTACGTCGGTTTTGACTTCCGATATCGATATCGCCAATGCCAGGTTGGTGTTTAAGAGCGGTTGCGTCGCCAATGTTACGGCCAGCCGGATTAGTATGAAAATGGAACGTAAAATGCGTATGTTCAGACCGAGTTCTTATATATCGGTCGATTTCCAAAATCGGGTGCTAACCAAGCACAAAACGGGACCAAAAGAAATGTTCCCAGGAATCCCTGAGATATTGACCGAAGAGTCGGTGTTCGAAAACGGCGATGCGCTGCTTGAAGAAATCAAACATTTCGTCAATTGTATTCGTTCAGGAAGCAATCCGCTGGTACCGGGTGAGGCTGGTAGACGCGCATTGGCGACAGCATTGGAAATTTCCAAGGCGTTGAGTAAATAACAGTAACGTTCATGAAGGCCTATCGTCCCGGCAAATAAAAGTTCTCTGGTGGCAGAGGGTGCGGTCACTCGCCCGACAGGACGCCGTAAATACGTCCATGTAGGCTCGACGGCGGCTCCCTGCCGCCGACACCTGTCGGTCGAGCAACCGCACCCTCCTCGGAACCGACATTGTTTTTTCATATCGAAAAATTAGATAAGGAATGCAAAACTGCGAACTTTCACAGTAAGATGTGCGTACAGAGGCGCGCAGATTTTTGTCCGGTCTATTCGGCCTGAGCGATTCAAGTTAAAAAAAATTATAGTTCTACGAAGAGGCGTTAATCGACATGATCCCTATGGTAAATTTGAAGGCCCAATATGCCGAAATCAAAGATGAAATCGAGCAAGGGCTTGCGCAAACGATTGAAAATTGTTCCTTCATATTGGGGCCGAATGTTCAAGGCTTCGAGAAGGAAGCGGCCGATTATTTGGGGGTCAAGCATGCCATCGGCGTGGCTTCAGGAACCGATGCGCTGCATTTGGCGTTAGCTGCCGAAGGCATCGGCGCCGGCGATGAAGTGATTACGACGGCTTTCACATTCATTGCCACGGCCGAGGCGATTTGCTATGTCGGCGCAAAACCGGTCTTCGTCGATATCGATCCGCGCACCTTCAATATCGACCCGGAAGCGATCGAGCAGGCGATCACGCCGAAAACCAAGGCCGTGATGCCGGTACATTTGTTCGGACAGCCGGCCGATATGGCAAGAATTAAAGAAATTTGCGGCAAGCACAATCTAAAATTGATTGAAGATTGCGCGCAATCGTTCGGCGCTCGCATCGATGGTAAACAAACCGGCAGTATCGGTAATGCGGCCGGTTTTAGCTTTTTTCCGAGCAAAAATCTCGGTGCATTCGGCGACGGAGGCCTGGTCACGACGAATTCGGACGAGACTGCCGCGAAAGTCAAAATGCTGCGCAATCACGGCTCCGATGTGCGCTATTATCACGATGTGATCGGCTATAACAGCCGGCTCGACGACATGCAGGCCGTGATTCTGCGCGTCAAATTGAAACGCATCGAACAATATAATCAAGGCCGCCGCCGCGCCGCGCACTTGTATTCGAAATTGATGGCCGATTTGCCGTTGACCGTGCCTTATGAAGACGGCTTAGGCGAGCATGTCTATCATCAATACACATTATTATGCGATCGGCGCGATGACGTGTTGAAAGCCTTGCAAGATAAGCAAATCGGCTGTGCGATCTATTATCCGGTGCCCTTGCACCGGCAAAATGTCTTCAAAGAAGCCTATGCCGATGTATCTTTGCCTGTGACCGAATCGGTTGCCGCGAGCTGCATGGCGCTGCCGATTTGTCCGAATTTGTCGGATGAAAACATCGAAACCATCGTCGGCGTGATTCGCTCCGTGCTGACGGCTTGATCAATCGCTGAGAGACCTGCTTTTGACAACTTCCCAGCCTTTTAAGGTCATGCTCAGCGCCGGCGAATCCTCCGGCGACCGTCATGCTGCGCATATGTTTCTCGAATTGAAGCGCCTGCATCCCGGCATCGAAGGACTTGGCATGGGCGGTGCGGCGATGCGCGAAGCCGGAATCGATATCCGCTGCGATTCGTCGAATATCGGGGTGATCGGCGTTGTTGAAGTGCTTAAGCATTACCGGGAAATCCGGCAAGCCTTAAAGCAAATGCAACGTTTATTGGTTGACGAACGGCCCGATTTGCTGGTTTGCGTCGATTATAAGGAATTCAATTTCAAATTGGCCAAATTTGCCAAAAGCATCGGCGTTAAAGTGTTGTTTTATGTAAGTCCTCAAGTTTGGGCTTGGCGTCCTGGGCGAGTTAAGCAATACGGTCGAGTGATCGATAGGATGGCGGTGATTTTTCCATTCGAAACAGCCTATTATGAAGCGGAGAACGTGCCGGTAAGTTATGTCGGACATCCGTCGATCGACAAAGTGCATCCTCGCTACACGAAACATGAAGATTTGGAGCGTTTCGGCCTAGACGGCGAGCGCCCCGTCATTGGGTTGATGCCCGGCAGCAGAAAACAAGAAATTGAACGATTGCTGCCGGTGATGCTGGACACCGCGTCGATTGTGCTTTCCCTTGTGCCCAGTGCGCAATTTATTTTGCCGCAAGCCCAAAGTGTCAGCGACGAACTACTTCGGTCATATCTCGATCGTTCCGAGTTGGCAATTAAGGTTATTAAAAACGAAACCTATGATGCGGTTCAATGTTGTACGGCGATTATGACGAGTTCAGGAACCGCTACGCTGGAAATTGCGTTACTACAGGTACCAATGGTCATCGTTTACAAACTATCCGAATTGACTTACTGGCTCGGAAGGTTGTTAGTGAAAACTCCTTTTATCGGTTTGCCCAATATCGTTGCGGGTAAGGCGGTGGTAAAAGAATTGATACAGCACGAAGCTAACGCGAAAAATATTGCCGATGAAATCGTCAAGCTATTGAGCGATCGAGCTTATTACGATGGAGTAAAGTCCGATTTGATTGGAATTAAAAATACGCTAGGCAGCGGAGAAGGGTCGAAAAAAATGGCGATCTTGGCTTTAGAAATGTTGACCGACAAATAAGAAAGACGGTTCGGTTTTAGCTATCGAACAATGATTGGAGTCTGTATTTCCTAGTAAATTACTAGGATTTGCTTATAACGCAGTGCGCGATAAACTATAAGACAAATTTTAGTTTCCATGACTACTGCGTTAAATTCGGTAAAAAGCTAGGAGTAGAGGATATGAGTCATCTGTTCGACAGCATCAAACAAACGGTTTTTGCACGATTAAACCATTATAGCGGTGACATAGATAATGAGTTGCCCGAAGAGTCGTCACAAACCGCCGCGGTAACTTGTCGCGCTGAGTCGAAGGCATTACATCCGGGCAGAAGGCGCTTAAAAGAAAACTATACCAGTCATTGGGATTTGGATTATTTGCCTAGAGAAGAAATGAATCAATTGATTGAAAAGTCAAAAGATAAATCGGATATTAAGCCTGATTGATTCATTGTTGGGCCGGGGCTGTAAAAGGTTGGGGTGCAACCATGAAACCGGCACTGAGATTGAATGAGGAGATGGCGGTCTAAGAAAGGCGTTAGGATGCGGTAAAAAATAACGTCCCTAAATGTTTCTGACGGCTTGTGCACATCCCACAAGTTTATCGTTCCCATGCTCTGCGCTCACCGTTATACACAAGTATCGGTAAACTTGCTAAACAGAGGTCATCGTAGACCTGGAAACGGTGCTGTTTGATAAATCTGCGGATATTGAACATCAGTGGCTTCGAAATCGCGACGAAGGCGTCGCTCCCACAAGGGGGCGGATGCTCTGTGGGAGCGATCCCCTGATCGCGATCTCGAGGTCGAAAGTGTTAAGTAACAATAAATGGTATCGAAGACTCATTAGCTAAGATTGCAAAACGGTAATTTTTGACTTATGTATAACGATGAGTTCTCTGCGTGGGAATGCCGCTTTAGACGCTCCGCGTCGACTGCGGTGGGTCGTTGGATTGAGGAACTGTAGAGAGTGTATTCGTTAGCTCTAACTTGTATTATCGACCTCTGGTGACGCAGAGCGTCCCCGGGATGCATTCCCACGCAGAGCATAGGAACGATGAATAATCGAGAAGTTATTTGTTACGAAACCCTTAGTTGCAAAGTATCGTTCGCGCCTTGAATACGAATAAAAATCGTGGCGTCGGTTGCCTAGCTTATTTCATGCTCGTTCCTAAGTCATTTAAATTGAATGAGGCACATTAGCTATGCCAAATAAAATACGCTATGTCATAATAAGCCCTTTTTAGCGATGGCTGTTATCGCTTAATTGAAAGACGATGACTAGTAATACCGCTCCTTCCAGTGGCAAAGATCGGATAGGTGGTTTTTTTAAATTTATACCCATCGTAGATCAAAATTCGGCACCGGTGGCCCGTCAAAGGACCCAACCCTAAATTAGTAAGACTATTAACCATGACCGATGGGCTATGGAATTTAGGGGCTGGGTGGATACATCCATGTAGGCAAAGCCTTTGCCGGCACCCGATGCCTCCTTAGGCACTGCCGAAATTTGAAGTGCGAAAGGTATAGTATGAATTTTACTTTTGGAAAGAAACAGCGAACGCCTAATAGAAGACATTTAGGCGCAGAGAGTTTTCGAAATAGAAACCAGAAACCAGTTTTAATGAGGGCAATATAAATGGATGAGAACAAGAAAAAAGCGTTGGGTGCGGCGCTGATACAGATCGAAAAACAATTCGGCAAAGGCTCGGTGATGCGCATGGGCGATGTGGCTGCTTCTCGAGATATCCAGGTTGTCTCGACCGGTTCTTTATCCTTGGATATTGCTTTAGGATGCGGAGGTTTGCCGCGTGGAAGGGTGATTGAAATTTACGGCCCGGAGTCGTCAGGTAAAACCACATTGACTTTATCGGTTATCGCGCAAATGCAAAAACTGGGCGGAACCGCCGCGTTCGTCGATGCCGAGCATGCGCTCGATCCCGGTTATGCCGAAAAGATCGGCGTCAACGTCGACGATTTATTGGTTTCTCAACCCGACACCGGTGAGCAGGCGCTCGAAATTACCGATATGCTGGTTCGTTCCGGAGCAGTCGATATCGTCGTCGTCGATTCGGTTGCGGCGCTCACCCCGAAAGCCGAAATCGAAGGGGATATGGGCGATTCGCATATGGGCTTGCAAGCCCGCTTGATGTCTCAGGCGCTCAGAAAGTTGACCGCTAATATCAAGCGTTCGAATACCTTGGTGATTTTCATCAATCAGATTCGTATGAAAATCGGCGTCATGTTCGGCAGTCCGGAAACGACGACAGGCGGCAATGCCTTAAAATTCTATGCTTCGGTGCGCTTGGATATTCGACGTATCGGCTCGGTTAAAAAAGGCGACGAAGTGATCGGCAACGAAACCCGCGTCAAGGTCGTTAAAAACAAAGTAGCGCCCCCTTTCAAACAGGCTGAATTCGAGATTCTTTATGGTGAAGGCGTGTCCTTTTATGGAGAATTAGTAGACTTAGGCGTGTCTTACGGTTTTATACAAAAGGCCGGTTCATGGTATAGCTACAACGATGAAAAAATCGGGCAAGGCAAGGATAATGTTAAACAGTTTTTGAAAGAGCATCCCGAAAAAGCGGCGGATATCGAAGCGAAAATCAGAGCCGAAGCTTTTGCTGCGTTGCGCGTGCCGGCTGAAAAAGCCGATGAAGAGGTTCTTCCGGAAAAATAAAATTGGGCGAATTACTGAGGGGGCTGTCACGCCTCATGCCTTCATAAAGCCAGCTATTATTTTTTGAGTATAAAGGGAGTAGCATGGACGCCGAGCTTAAGTCGATTAAAGATGTATGTTTACGATTGTTGGCGCGTCGCGAACACAGTCGTCTGGAATTGAAAAACAAATTGTTATCGAGAGGATTCGATAACGATCGGATAGAGCGCGTACTTGACAATTTGGTCGAGCAAGATTGGCTGAGCGATAGCCGTTTTGCCGAATGCTACGCGCGTCAACGAATCGAAAAGGGCTTCGGCCCGAATCGTATCGATTATGAGCTTCGGCAATTAGGAGTAGAAAACTTTGATTTGCAAGAAACCGTTACGGAAACAGCGGGTAGTTGGTTAAATGTTTTGCTAGAGGTGTATCGAAAAAAATATCGGCAAGAAGATGCGATAACGTTGTCGGAATGGAGTAAACGAAGCCGGTTTTTATTGCAACGAGGGTTTTCCGGTGGCATGATCGCCGTTTTGCCCGAACACTTGAACATTAAAATTAACCCAGCTTTAACATTTGGAGATGGTAAGGCATTGAAAAATAAATGATAATATTTAATTCTATAGTCCTGGTCACTACACTTGTTAAAGCTGGGTTAAGTAATTCCAAGAACATTTAGTATTCGAAGATGATGAAAAACATGAGCAGTTCGGAATTGCGTTCCGCATTCCTGGATTTTTTTCGCCAACGCGGACATTCCATCCAACCCTCCAGTTCGCTGGTTCCGGGTAACGACCCGACATTGTTGTTTACCAATGCCGGTATGGTGCAATTCAAAGATGTGTTCCTCGGCCGAGAGCATCGCGACTACACGCGTGCCGCGACCAGTCAGCGTTGCGTTCGTGCCGGCGGCAAGCATAACGACTTGGAAAATGTCGGTTATACGGCGAGGCATCATACATTTTTTGAAATGCTCGGAAACTTCAGTTTCGGTGATTATTTCAAACAGGATGCAATACACTTGGCCTGGGATTTTTTGACCAAAGAATTAGGCATTCCGGCTGAAAAATTATGGGTGACGGTTTTCGATGAAGATTCCGAAGCCGAAAAAATCTGGCTGGAAGACGTCGGTGCCGATCCGAAGCGTTTTTCCCGTATCGGCTCCAAAGACAACTTTTGGGCGATGGGCGATATTGGACCTTGCGGCCCATGCAGCGAAATTTTCTATGACCACGGCGAATCGATTCCTGGTGGGCCGCCGGGATCGCCGGACGAGGATGGCGATCGCTTCATCGAAATCTGGAACCTGGTGTTCATGCAATACGATCGTGACAGTGAAGGCAATCTGCATGCATTGCCGAAGCCGTCGGTCGATACCGGCATGGGCCTGGAGCGAATCGCCGCAGTCATGCAGGGCGTGCATAGCAATTACGAAATCGATTTATTTCAAGGCTTGCTGAAAGCGGCCGCAAAACTGGCCGGCATCGAGGACCTGAACAAGAGTTCGTTACGCGTGATCGCCGACCATATACGCTCCTGCGCGTTTTTGATCGTGGATGGTGTCTTGCCGTCTAACGAAGGGCGGGGCTATGTGCTACGACGGATTATCCGAAGAGCTATTCGACACGGTTATCGTTTAGGTATCCGTGAAGTTTTCTTTTATCAATTGGTAGCGCCGCTTGTCGAGCAAATGGGCGAGGCTTACCCCGAATTGAAAAATGCTCAAGAACAAGTCGAGCGTGTACTAAAAAAAGAAGAAGAGCGCTTTGCCGAAACACTCGAGCAAGGGATGAAGATTCTGGAGGCTTGCGTGGCCAAGCTGGAAGGTTCGACGATACCCGGAAATATCGTGTTTCAGTTATACGACACCTACGGATTCCCAGTCGATTTGACCGCCGATTTCGCGCGCGAACATCAGTTGACGATCGATCACGCCGGCTTCGAGACCGAAATGGCCGAACAGCGCAATCGGGCGCGGGCGGCAAGCAGTTTCGGCGCCGATTACAATCAAACCCTAAAACTGGACGGTCAAACCGAATTCACCGGCTATCAATATCTTGAAGACAGCACCAAGATCATCGGCTTGTTTATGGAAGGCGAAGCGGTAGAAAGCTTAAACGAAGGCGATGAAGGCATTGTCGTCTTGGAAAAAACGCCGTTTTATGGCGAGTCCGGCGGACAAGTCGGCGACTGCGGGCGCATTTCGACCGAGCAAGGCGTATTCGAAGTCGTCAATACGCAAAAGCAAGGCGGCGACTTGTTCTTGCATCGCGGCAAGCTGTTGTCGGGAAGTTTGTCGGTGGGTGAAAACTGTACCGCAAGCGTCGATAAGATCAAACGTAAAGCGACCGAGTTGAACCATTCTGCGACACATCTATTGCATGCGGCCTTGCGTGAAGTCTTAGGCGATCATGTTGCGCAGAAAGGCTCCTTAGTGAATGCCGAACGCCTGCGTTTCGACTTTTCTCATTTCGAGCCGGTGACGCCCGAGCAAATCGCCGTGATCGAGCGATTGGTCAACGAACAGATCCGTTTGAACGAGCCGGTATTGGCAGAAGTCATGGCCAAGGAAGAGGCGATGCAAGCCGGGGCAATGGCTTTGTTCGGCGAAAAATACGGCGACGAAGTCAGAGTGCTTAGAATCGGCGGCTTTTCCACCGAACTGTGCGGCGGCACACATGTCGATCGGGCCGGCGATATCGGTTTGTTCAAGATCATCGGTGAAACCGGTGTCGCAGCGGGCGTCAGAAGGATCGAAGCCGTTACCGGCAGTGCCGCATTGGATTGGATCGACAGTCGCGATAAGGCCTTGGCGATCATCGCGGGATGCTTGAAAAGCGCGCCGGAAAAGGCGGCCGATAAGGTCGAGCAATTGCTGGAAAAAAATAAGCAATTGGAAAAAGAATTGGAACGTTTGAAAGCGAAATTAGCCAGTTCTGCCGGCGGCGAACTGAGCAGTCAGGCGGTCGAGATCGAAGGAATAAAGGTCTTGGCAGCTAAAATCGATGATAGCGATCCGAAAGCGCTCCGCGACATGCTTGATCAATTGCGCAATAAGCTTGGCAGTTCCGCAGTTGTGCTTGCGACCGTCAAAGACGATAAAGTCAGCCTTATTGCGGGAGTATCGAAAGATCTGGTTTCTAAAATCAAAGCCGGTGATTTGGTCAATGTAGTAGCTACGCAAGTCGGTGGTAAAGGCGGCGGCCGACCCGATATGGCTCAAGCGGGAGGTAATAACCCGGCGGCATTGCCGGAGGCGCTCAACTCAGTTGCGCAATGGGTTCGGGAACAACTCGGCGCTTATTTTAAAGGTTATTGAATAATGGGATTATTCGTATATAAATTCGGTGGAACATCGGTTGGTTCTGTGGAGCGAATCAAAGCGGTAGCGGAAAAAGTAAAAAAAGTTCATGACCAAGGGGATCAATTGGTTATCGTCGTCTCCGCAATGAGCGGCGAAACGAATCGATTGATTGCTTTGGCGAATGAAATCCAGAAATATCCGAACTCCCGAGAGATGGATGTTTTATTGTCGACCGGCGAGCAGGTGACGACGTCTTTATTGAGCATGGCCTTGCATGAGCTGGGTTGTCCAGCCTGCTCCTATACCGGCGGTCAAGTCAAAATACTAACCGATAGCAGCCATACCAAGGCCAGAATTATCAATATCGACGATAAAAGAATGCGCGAGGATCTGACAGCGGGACGCGTGGTTGTCGTTGCCGGCTTCCAAGGTGTCGATGAGAAGGGAAATATTACCACCTTAGGGCGCGGCGGTTCGGATACGACGGCAGTTGCATTGGCGGCGGCCTTGAAAGCCGATGAGTGTTGTATATTTACCGACGTCGACGGTGTCTATACGACCGATCCGCGGGTCGAGCCGAATGCTAGGCGATTGGAAAAGATTACTTTCGAGGAAATGCTAGAAATGGCAAGCCTGGGCTCGAAGGTCTTGCAAATCCGATCGGTCGAGTTTGCCGGCAAATACAATGTGCCGCTGAGGGTTTTATCATCATTTACAGAGGGCAAAGGTACGTTAATTACCTATGAGGACGATCAAATGGAACAAGCTTTAATTTCAGGAATTGCATTTAATCGGGACGAAGCGAAGCTAACGATTACCGGTGTACCCGATTTGCCTGGTGTCGCCTATAAAATTTTGGGACCGATCGCCGATGCCAATATCGAAGTCGACATGATCATTCAAAATATCGCCGGCGACGAGACGACCGACTTTACCTTCACGGTGCATCGTAACGATTACGAAAAAGCCAAAGAGTTGCTTGATTCGATTTGCGCCGAATTAGGAGCCAAGGCCGTCACCGGAGATGTCAAAATCGTCAAAATATCGATCGTCGGCGTCGGCATGCGTTCGCATGCCGGAATCGCCAGCACGATGTTTAAAGCCTTGGCAGACGAAGGTATTAATATTAGAATGATCTCGACCTCGGAAATTAAGATTTCGGTCGTCGTTGATGAAAAATATCTGGAATTGGCGGTCAGAGCCTTGCACTCGGCCTTCGAGCTGGATAGAGAGCCGGTAGAAAGTTAGTTTTATTTATCAATAAAACCTGGTAGAATATCGCTCTTGGTTGGTTACTGCATGAAAAGCAGTAGAAATTACATACAATATAGGGAGAAGCCATGCTTATCTTGACTCGTCGGGTAGGGGAGACTTTGATGATTGGTGACGAGGTGACCGTCACTGTTCTTGGGGTCAAAGGAAATCAGGTTCGCATCGGTGTAAATGCGCCAAAAGAAGTCTCGGTTCATCGAGAAGAGATTTACGAAAGAATTAAAAAGGAACAATCGGAATCTTCAGACAATAGCGATTCCGAATAGCCTAACGCAGTTTTGGAGAGTTGGCCGAGAGGCTGAAGGCGCTCCCCTGCTAAGGGAGTATGGGCTTTATCTCCCATCGAGGGTTCGAATCCCTCACTCTCCGCCATCGATTTTAAAATCGATTATTTTTTAAAATA
Source organism: Methylotuvimicrobium sp. KM1 (assembly GCF_044788715.1). Classification (NCBI taxonomy): domain Bacteria; kingdom Pseudomonadati; phylum Pseudomonadota; class Gammaproteobacteria; order Methylococcales; family Methylococcaceae; genus Methylotuvimicrobium; species Methylotuvimicrobium sp. KM1. The sequence goes on from NZ_CP173170.1 coordinate 1,354,768, forward strand.
AAAAGTTGACAAGAAAGTTAAAAAAAAAGAAAATAGACGGCTCAATAAGGCGCCCGTAGCTCAGCTGGATAGAGTACTCGGCTACGAACCGAGCGGTCGGGAGTTCGAATCTCTCCGGGCGCGCCATTTGAACATACCGAATTAATCCCCTGTAGCTCAGTCGGTAGAGCGGGTGACTGTTAATCACTAGGTCGGCGGTTCGAGCCCGTCCGGGGGAGCCAAATAAATCAAAGGCTTAGTAGAAATACTAAGCCTTTTTTATTGCCAAAAACTTCAATAATGTCGCGTTCAATGTCGCTTTGTGCAGAATAGTTGTAAGTCAGGCAAAATCAAGCCCTGATGAATTTAAGTGGCAGCATGCCGAAACTCTGAAATTAGCAGGTAAGTCCATTTCTCTCAAATTGATCAAGTTGAAATGTGATTGATTAAAGATTCTTTTTTCCGTTTTAGAACTGTTAAAGTTCAAAATTAACTAAAGCGTCAAGATCTTCTTTTTTACATACAGTTGCTCTCGGACTTATCTTCGCAGTCGGAATTTTGCCTTTGGCGACTAGACGCCAAAAGGTTGCGATACTAATGCCCAAATATTCAGCAGCAGTTTTTGGTCGAAAATAAACTAAAGGCGGCTCGTTCATGACGTTTTCTCCTCTTAAATAACAAAGTCAATTTGGATATCAAAAATCATCAAGAGATGTTGGCAAGTATCTTTTGTTATTTATTTGAAGAATGCTAGATAAAACCCTGGCCAGAAAACGAAGGGTTTTTGTTGTACGAGGTAGAAAAACAATTAGGTCCTTTTTTGACCAACTTTTTTATAGCCTCCCGGTGGGGCGGTATCGGTTCGGAAAAAACGAAACGACCTGTTAAGAATAAACTCCGTCTATTTATTTACCGTCATTCAATAGCTTATGACCGACTTAACTTTTACTCCAGCCAATTATCCTGAGATACGTCATCGAGGGATGGGTTTGAACGGCAAGATTTTCAGAAAGCTCACGAAAGACGATATTAAAACCTGCGGCAAGCATCTGGGGATTTGGCATCAAAAGGCCTTGATGGTTCAAAACGAAACCGAAATGGACTTGTTTACCGATTATGCAATTTACGCTTTTCGTCCACACGGCTTCAATATGGCGGAGAAATTCTTGCGCCTATTCAACAAAGAAGCCGACTCATATGAATTGGAATTACTACGCCGTATGAGTCAAGCGCATTATGCGATTTATCAGGTGGAAGAAACGAACGGCACCGATTCCTTAAAAGTTGTGGATGTATTCAGTAAGGTGATTTACCGGCTTGTCGATCATCAATTGGCTAAAACCGTTCGTCAGGGAATGATTCTGGCTGGGCATCTGATCGATTTTGATGGCTTTTCGATACAAACAGGTGGAACCGTTTTACTCAGCAAAGAAATCCTCCAAGCGGAGCAGGTCAAACGGATAATTGACCGGATTGATGATAATGAGTTGAGTCATTTTCTGAGCAAGCCTGCAAACGGCGCCAAGATGGCGAAAGCGATTATCTCTGCGACTATTGGACTTGGCGAAACCACCAATTTCGGGCATGTGCCGGTTTAAACAGTCCAATTCGGCTCGAACATAGTCGCTGGCTTGGCGGTTTGAGTCCGTTTGGACGAGGTCAATACAACATGGTCTTATGTTAACGGGTAGGACCTATTATTGGCTGAATTCCTGAAGGTCTCCCTTTCGGCATAGGGCACAATATCTTATTAAAGTATTCCGTAAGGCGGGACGGGGGCTTAATCAATTGCAGCAACGCCATCATGAATATTTTGGTATTGAGTCGGTTAGCTGTGAATTGGCTAATTCAACTACTACCATCTTACTGAATAATCGTTCAAGATTGTTTGGTAATGGGGTATGCCTATCTAGGAACGCAGTGAACCCGTCCATGGGGGCTAGGCGGTAGCTCTCTGCTGCCGACATTCTTGCTATGCATACTCCACGCCTTCCCATTGCTAGACGTTTTTTCGGTCAAAATGGAGTAATTAGTGCGTTTGACTTTTGCCAATAAGCAACTACGGAAGTTCACGCTTGTTATGCCGATGTTTTTTTCTGTCGTGTAATTTCAGTCCACTATGAACTCGAGAGCCTCTTCTTTTGTAAATGTCATATGTTTACCAAGTGCGGGTTTGACTTCTTTTAAAGACTTGTCTAAAAAAATACTTACCATTTGTTGCTAATGACAGTCATTTGCATAAATATAAAATGTACGTTACTTAGGGCCTGAGAATGAAGTTCGTTGGAAGGAATCTGAAAATCGAAGGCTTTCATCTAAGCTGAGTTGCTTTTTTAGAATGACTGGCTATACTCCAGACAAAGCAATATTTTTTGAGCAGTTATTGCTTTGCAAATCCATGGCCTACTGCTAAGTTGACTCGGTCATTGCCGTTTGTGTGAATGGTTTGTCTGCTGAATAGGCCTGTGTGAGTGTTATCAGTTCCGAACTTTCATTAGGAGCTCACTATCATGACGACAACGCTTAAGGCAGCATTATCATTTTCACTGGCCTTGCCGCATTTCGTTTATTCCGATGAGCTCGATGATTTTCGTTATTTCTATGGCGATGAACAAACGGTAGGCATCGCGACCGGTTACGCCCGGCCCTTGGCCGAATCCCCGTCGGTCGTCACGGTCATCACGGCAGACGACATTAGAAAGAGGGGCGCGGTCTCGATCGAAGAGCTCTTGGAAACCGTGCCGGGATTTCATGTCTCTTCGGCCAACGGTTTTGTCCCGGCCTATGTCGTGCGAGGGATTTTTTCGCCGCTTAGTTCTCATGTTTTAGTGATGCAGGATGGCGTGCCCGTCAACGATCCGGTCAATTCGGGTAAGCTATTCAGTTACACGCATCTGACTAAAAACATCTCAAGAATCGAAATCATCCGAGGCCCGGGATCGGCGCTCTACGGCGCGGATGCCTTTGCCGGCGTCATCAATATCATCACCAAAACCGGTCGGGAAATCGGTGGCGGTGAAATCGGCGCGTTGGCCGGCAGTTTCGATAACTATGGCGGCTGGGCATTGTTGGGTAAGCGGTTCGGTGATTTTGATCTGGCTTTTTCAGCCCAAGGCAGAACCGCCCTGGGTCAACAAGAAACCGTTAAAGCCGATGCGCAAACCCGTATGGATCGGCTGTTCAATACGCAGGCCTCATTGGCGCCGGGGCCGATCAATGTTGCGCGTGATGACCTCGATGTGGGTGCGTCGCTGCGCTATCGGGACACGGTCAAATTGCATCTGCGTTATCAGGATTTCGAATCCGCCAATGGCGTGGGCACGACCTTGGCGTTGGATCCTGACGGTTCAATCCGCTATCAATCCTGGACTTCGGGACTCGATTTAAAACAACGGTTTGGCGATTTCGAACCGCAGTTCAATCTGAACTATTTTTTCTACAAAGCCACCGGTCTCAATCATCATTTTCCTGCCGGAGCCTTCGGCGGAACCTTTTTCGATCCGGTGACCTCGACATATCAATATTTTTCTCATACCGTCGATGCGACCTTCAAGACACTCTATGACGGGTTCAAGAATCACCGAGTCACTGTCGGGGCGGGCTATAAATATGCGGTGGCACACGATCTCACCGAAAACCGCAATTTCTTGATCCTGCCGAATAACCTGATCGTACCTGCCGGGCCGTTGCAAAGCACCGACAGTCTCGGGGTCGAAGCGTTATCCGACGATGCGGACCGACACATCGTATTCGGCTTCGTCCAGGATGAATGGAACATTGCCAATGACTGGACCTTGACCACCGGGCTCAGGCTCGATCATTATTCCGATTTCGGTTTGACGGCCAATCCCCGGGCCAGTCTGGTTTGGCAGGTCGATCCCTCATTATCGGCCAAACTGATGGTTGGGCGCGCCTTCAGGGCGCCGTCTTTCATCGAACTCTATAGCAATGAGGGTCTGCAATTACGGGGTAATCCGAACCTAAAGCCTGAAACCATCGATACCGTGGAGTTGTCGTTCGCCAAAAAATGGAAATACGGCCTCTCGACCGGTATCAATCTCTTCGGGTATTCCAGCGCCGATCTGATTGCCGAGACGAGTAGCGCGCTACGCACCTTCGAAAATTCCGCCGGAGCGGTCGGTTATGGCTTCGAGTGGCTCGGTCAATACCGATACAATGAAAGTCTGACGTTCGATCTCAATTACACCTATCTGCGACTCGAACCGAAGAACAGCGCCCATGACAATTTCATCATCGGAGCACCGCAGCACGATATCTTTGCGCAGATCAACTGGCGATTCTTGAACGATTGGCATGTCAATGTGCGTTCCGATTGGATCATCGGCCGGCAGCGGGCGGCGGGTGATGATCGTGATGCAGTCGGCGATTATGTCCTGGTCGGATTCAATCTGCGCCGCGAGCAGATCATGGACGGCCTGGCGCTCAGCTTCAAGGTCGATAACCTATTCGATGTCAAAGCCCGGCATCCGAGCATCAACAGCCAGGCGGTCCCGTACGATTACCCGATCGCAGGGATCGCCTTTCTCGGGCAAGCGGAGTTAAGCTTTTGAACCGCACAAGCGACCCGCAAAACCGCCTGCGTGAGGCAACGGGACCGAAAGGCTGTCCGGTGACCGGTTCGTTACCGATGCTGGCCTGGAATATCTTGCGGTTTTTTGAACGCGTGACGGCCAACTATGGAGACATCGCTTTATTCACATTAGGCCGAAAGAAGGTCTATCTGATCAGTCACCCGAAAGACTTGGCGACGCTGTTCGCCGGTGAAAGAAAAGGGGGCTACAGTCGGCAATTTTTTCATGAGGCCTACAAGCCGTCGTTCGGCAACGGTATTTTTAACAGTTACGGTGAAACCTGGCAAAAACAGCGCCGGATTCTTCAGCCCTATTTTCAGAAGCGGGCAATCGAAGCCTGGTTTCCGATCCTGCGCGAGGAAACAGAGCTAACGATACAGCGTTTGACAACGCGGCAACAACCGCACATTCATGTGGAACGGGAGATCTTGCCGCTGGTGCAATCGATCATGTGCCGGATACTGTTCGGCAGACCGTTGGACGACGAAGATTCTCAGCGCGCCGTGGAAGCGATCAATACGGTCAGTCGCTACAACGTGACTCGCTCGATATCGGCATTCATTTTGAACGGCGTATTTAACCGCCTGCCCACGCCCGGTAACCGAAAATTTCATCAAGCGCTCGATGACATCGATCGGACCCTGACTAACTTACGGCTCAAGGCCGAGCAAGCCGGCGATGACAGCAGTTTGATCGCCCAATTGGCGCCGCATTTCGATGCGCAGGAACTGCGTGATCATTTGTTCACGTTGTTTTTCGGCGGGCAGGATACCACCGTCAACGCTATCGCCTTTACGCTCTATTATTTGGGCAAGCATCCGATGATACAGCAACGGGCCGCGGCCGAAGTCAAGTCCGTTCTGGGATGCACAGGGCAACTGACCTATCAAGACTTGAAACGGCTTCCTTATACCGACAGCGTCATCAATGAATCGATGCGATTGGCGCCGCCGGCCTATGCCGCCTACCGCGATGTCATCGGCGACCGGCAACTGAGGGATGTCCGCATTCATGATCGGTCACTGCTCGTGTTTTCGCCGTATCTGACCCATCGTCATCCCGACTTTTGGCCGGATCCCGAGCGCTTCGACCCGGAACGCTTCATGAGCGGTTCCGCGCAGGAACGATTCGCCTTTATGCCCTACGGCGGCGGCATGCGTACCTGTCTGGGCTTGAACCTGGCACGCGTGGAAATCCTAACCGTGGTGGCTTTATTGCTGCAGCATTTTCAATGGACCTTGCCGCAAGATTTCCAAGTGAAGTTCGTTCCACACATGACACTGAAGGCCCGCAAGGGTATCACGATCCAATGCGCGAAAAGAACATGAAACTCCTGGTGGCCTCCAGTTTCGGTGATCTCACGGCGCAAGTCGAAAGACAGCTCCGCATTGACGGGATTGCCGCCGATCTGACGCCGGGCCAATCGACCGATGAGCTGGTAGAGGCCTTGTTGGAACATCGTTACGACGGCTTGATAGCCGATTATACGTTCCATGACATCGATATCTGGAAGCTGTCGACCCTGGTTCGTTCCGGCCGATTCGCCGATCCAGCGGTGCCGATCTATCTGATTCAAGAAAGCTGCGAGACTGAAATTCCCCGTATCTTGGCCAATGAATACCGATTCAAGGTCGCTCCTTTGGACCAATTGGCACGGATGCTCATAACCCCGCCGGACCTCGATGCGTTCAAGCCGACCCTGTTGATCATCGAAGACGAACCGGATGCCGCCAATATTGCTTTTCATGCATTGGCGGATGATTATCGGATCGATATGGCGAAAGAGGGACGACAGGGTTTTGATCTGTGGCTACAGCAACGGCATGATCTGATTCTGTTGGATTTGATGTTACCGGGGCTTTCCGGCGACCGCTTGCTGACCGAAATACTGGCGGTCGACGGCGAGCAGTCGGTCATCATCGTGACCGCCTTTTCCGGCCTGGAAAATCACAAGAACCTACTGATCAATGGTGCCAGCGAGTTTCTCGGCAAGCCGTATTCGTTGATCGAACTGCGTCAAATGTGCCGAACGGTCCATCATCGGGCGCGCTTGGTCACAGAAATTCATTACCGGGAAGACCAATTCAAACTGATCGGCCATCAGCTTTGGCTGTTGGATCATTGTCTAGCCAAAAATGATCAAGTCAATAGTCATCGCGTCATACAACGCATGCAAGCGATCATTCCCGCCCTATCGCCGAGCGACGACGAACAATTCAAGCTTTTGCAATCGGTAGCGTCACGGTAAAGATGCTTCCTGGATTGTTGCTTGTAACGTCGATTTCACCCGACAGCAATTCGCAATACAGTTTGGTGATGGCCAGTCCCAGTCCGGTGCCGCCGGCCGGGCGGCTGAGGCTCATGTCCGCCTGCCAGAAAGGTTCGAAGATTTTATCGCGGTCGGCTTCGGCGATACCGCAGCCGGTATCGTTGACCCGGATGTTCAACTGCGCTCGGTGAATCGACCAGGCGATCTCAATGCGTCCTTGTTGGGTGAATTTATTGGCATTGCTCAACAGATTCATCACGATATGCGCTACCTTGTCTTGATCGGTTTCGATCTCAGTCGCCTCGCCGATCATCTGGATGCGATTGCCGCTGTTTTTCGTAAGCGGTTCAATTTTTTCGACGCATCGCAGTACCAGGTTTCGAATATTGAATTTCGCGATGTCGAGTTGGGCTTTACCCGACTCGAGTCGGGCGTAATCGAGGATTTGATTGATCTGATGTTCGAGATTCCGGGCGCAGTCTAAACCCTTGTGCAAAAATCCTTCAGCCTCTTGCCCGTTCGGTCCGTTCAGTGCTTCGAGCGCAAGCTGCGAATAGCCCATGAAAGCGTGCAGCGGCGACTTCATCTCGTGCGACACCGTCGAGATGATCTTGGATTTGTAGCGCGAAGCCGACAATGCGCTTTCCAGCGCCGTTTGTAATTCGGCGGTGCGAGTAGTCACTGTGTCTTCGAGTTCCTCTTCCTGCGCTTCGATCTGATCCAGCATCCGATTCAGACGCTGCTTCAGTTCAACGATCTCCGTGGGACCTTCGAGCGATGTGCGGACGCCGCGACTCCCTTCGCCGGTTTTTTTCATGATGTCGGCTAGTGCCAATAAGGCTCGGGTCCAGACGTCCGAAAAATGTTGAACGGAGACGAATATCAACAGCTCGAATACGATCACACTGGCGATGCTGAGCCAAAGTATCTTGTGGATGACGTTTTCCATTCCTCGTTTCGAAACCGCCAGTTCAACGAAACCGATCAGGGTTTTGTTGGTATTTTCGCTGGGCTCGGGATCGAGAAAATCATGAGTCTCGGGTAAATAATGAATCGGCGCATAAAAGCACCAGGTCCGGGGCAGTTCTAAGACGAAGGGATGATCGATGTGATCGGCGTCGAAGCGGTCTTTAGTCGAAGTGATCGGGCATTCGGTGATTCCTTCGGTCGAAGCCAAGCGCTCGCCGGAGCTCAAATAAATGCCGGTTTTTTCGATCACCGGATCTTTTTTGAAATGATCGACGATTTCGTTTGCCTTGACGGAGGAGGCGAGCGTGACGCTGAATTTCGACGAATGGGCGAAAGTCTCGGTGTATTCCTGCCAATAATGAATAGTGTATTGGCGAGTATAGTTCGAGACAGCCCAGTAAATAGTGAGCAGCATGACCGTCGAAGCCAATGCAATCGCAAGCAGGACCGTGAGACTGAAGCGTTGGCGAAGATTGAGTGAGCGGATCACGTCATTTGACCTGTAATGGGGTGCGGCTCAAGACTTGGGGTGCAAAAGAGAGTCCTAAGTGCTTGGCGACGGTGGGATTCAAGGCGATGTGGATGTGGGTCAGGCTTTCAAAGCCCGGTCCTGGGTGTTGGATCGTGAAATCACCGATTTGCCGGCCCATCCCGATGTTGTCAGGATAAAAAACCATCAACACGCCTTGATTCAAATGAGCCAGGTTGGTGGACAATAGAATAATTTTTTTTTGCCAGGCCAATTGCGCCAATTCGTACAGAATATCCCGGTCCAGCTGGCTGGGGAGAATGATGGCATCGGTTTTCGGATCGGCTTGTTCCAGTAACTGCCATAATTGGCGGGAATTGATCAATGGATCTTCATGAAGCTCAGGTACGATAGCCGGTTGGCCTCGTAGGCTCGCGGGGTAAATCCTGATATGCAATTGCCGAGGTGAGCCAACGACAAATACCCGTCGTAGGGAAGGGAGGATGGTTTTGATTTCTTGGAGCAGTCTACGGCTATCGATGGCAAGAGTGACGCCCGCGAATTCATCGGGTTCGAATAAGGCGCCGGCCACGATCATTTTGTCGCGATGGGGGCTCGAGGCGATTCTGTCGGCAGTCGCTCGACCCAGGACGATGATTCGTTCGGGATTGAATGAATTCAGCACGCTATCGAGCTGCTCCGGTTGCATACGCTGATCGACGGTTAAGGGTGTACTGTCCGGTAGCGTCTGCTCGATGCCTTCGATAATGGCGTCGAAAATCCGTTGAGTCGGTGCTTTGACTTGGGGAAAGATAATGATCGTGCGGGTGGATTCCGCATGGCAAACGGAAGCGATGATCGATAAAATCATCAAGGCGGCAGCGATTACACGCCTATAGATCTCTGGCCTCATGAATCGCTTTGATCCTTTTCAATTCTCTGATGAGAGGCTGATAGTCCGCGACGCGCAAGGTATTCTTGGTCCAATACTTGGGAGAGTCGGCGCCATGGTTCCAAAGCATGACCGCCTTGACGGTTTTGCCGCAGAGCTCGACTTGCATGCGTGCCTGGGGTATGCGCTTGTTTTTATAGCTATCGATGACAGTCAGTAAGGCTTCTACCGGATCGAATGATCCATCGGCGGAGACCTTACCTTCCAGTGTATTCAGTCGCCGAAAAAATTCAAGGGTGTTGGGATCGTTCGCGACCATGATTAGCGCGGCTGCCAATACGCCGGTCAAAAACAATTCCGGTTTTAAATTTAAGCTGTCTAAGGCCGTCAATTCCTCTTTCAAGGCGGCGATCGCCTTTTTGATGTCAATTTCCTGTTTTTCCCGAACCGACCGTTTGTCTTGTTGTGCACGCGGCTTGCCGCGCAACGCGATATTCAACGCTTCCGTGATGAAGCCTTGATTGAGGCGTTCCGAGCTAAAGTTCAGGCCTAATTCCTTATAGGTCGCAATCACCAGCTCATGTGGCGGTAATAACTCTAGCCGTTCGTTGTATAGGCGCTGGCGCAGTTTGTCGAATTCTGCTTGGGAGACGTCGTAGATGTCCGCCGTGACCGTCTCGGGTTTTTGGATTGCGCCCGATTTCCATAGCTGCAAGCGTTGCCTGCCGTTTAATTTACACAGCCGATCGCCCTCTACCCGAATCAAGGCGACCGATTGGAGAAAAGGCGATAGCGGCGCAATGCTTTCGATGATCTCCCAATGCCTCGCAATGGCAGCGTCTGCTTGTGAAAAAAACAGAGGCTCTTCGATCGCCAACCATTGCTCGAACGGAAGGGTGATGCGCTCGACATTAAAAGAAATTGAGTCCTTCGTGTGATTCATTATTGTTTTTTTATAAAATATAAACTATGATCAAAATCACTATTGTCAGTACCAAGGGCGGCGTCGGTAAGACGACACTGACCGCCAATTTAGGCGGCATCCTGGCCGATTCCGGTTATCGCGTGCTGCTGATCGATGCGGACCCTCAGCCGACTTTGTCCAGTTACTATAAGCTAAAATATCGGGCAAATCACGGGCTAACCGAACTGCTGGTTAACTCGTCGATCGATTCGGTGATCAGTCAAACCGATGTCGAACAGCTCGACATCGTACTGTCCGATGATCCGCAAGGGAAGTTGCGCGATTGGATTCGGGATACGGTCGATGGTCGGGTGCGACTCAAATATATCTTGAGTAAATGCGATACTCATTATGATTTCGTGCTGATCGATACGCAAGGCGCTGTCGGCCCTTTACAAGATGCGGCCGTAGCTGCCGCCGATTTCATGCTCTCGCCGATTCCGCCGGAAATTTTATCGGCGCGGGAATTCGTTCGAGGCACCGTTGCGATGATTCGGCGTCTGGAGCCGATGGCTCGATTGGGCGCTCCGATCGGCCCTTTACGCGGCGTCATCTACCGTCAAGACCGAACCATCGATGCGCGCACGATCACCGATGAATTGCGTAAGGCCTCATTTTTGCCCAGCAAAGGAGCGATCACGATTCTCGATACAGTCGTTCCGAATGCGGTCGCCTATAGGGAAGCCGCGACCCATAAAATTCCCGTGCATCGGTTTGAACGAGCGCGCAAAGGCCCAACTGCCAGCGCTTTCGACACGATGCAAGCGTTGGCCCGTGAACTGATACCCAATCTGCCCAACTTGGACGTCAGCGTGGAGGAAGAGTCATGACTTCACGGCCGAAACGTCTTTCGCAAGATGAAGTCCAAGGCTTGCTGCTGGAGGGTCATTTCGGTTCGAACAACTCTGAGGAAGCGCTGCCGGCTTCCGACCCGATCACACCGGTGCAACTGGTATTGGCATTGAACGAAATCAAAGCCTACGATCATAACCCCAGGCGCGAGCGTAATCCCGCCTATGAGGAAATCAAAACATCCATCCGCGAACAGCGCGGGTTAAACAATCCTTTCAATGTGACTCGCCGTCCGGGCGAAACCCGTTACATGGTGCAGTCGGGCGGTAATACCCGTTTGGCTATTCTCAATGAACTGTACCGAGAGACGGGCGATGAAATCTTCAATCGTGTGCATTGCCTGTTTGTCCCCTGGCAATCGGAATCCTCGGTCTTGTGTTCCCATCTCATCGAAAATGAAATACGTGGAGACATGGCTTTGATCGACAAGGCCTATGCGATCAGGGAGTTGCAGATGCAGATGGAAGCGGAAGCCGAAACGACCTTTTCGCGCAGTGAATTTTGTAAACGCGTCAAAGAAAAAGGCTATAGCTTATCGCGGCGGCATCTGATCCGTTTCGATTATGCGCTGGAGTTGGATCAATCGATTCCCGTTGCGTTACGCAGCGGACTCGGCGCCAATCGCATCGACGCAATCAAGAATACCGAAAAGGCATATCGACAATACTGTCAGGACAAGACCGATCACTTTGCACCGTTGTTTGCCGATGTCATGTCGGCTCATGACGGCGAACATTGGGATTTTGATGCGGTACGCCGGGCATTGGATAAAAAGCTGGCAGTTTACATTGACACCACCGCCCAACGCTTGCGGTTGGAGGTCGACGCGCTGTTGTTCAAGCAAACAGCCGCTGATGATGAATACCAGCCTAATTCAATGCAACAGCCAGTCGATACAGATGACGGCAGGCCACCGGATGCAGCAATCGCCAATGTAAATTTGGAGTCCGACGGCAAGTCGCCAACGAATTCCGTCGACAATCAAAAGCAAAAACCGACACACAAACCCGAAACGCCACCGAATCGCGATGGGGATGGCGAGGCAGCCGCCTCTGATGAGGAAAGGCGTGCGGCAGCGGTCGAACGACCCGATGACTTCCTTGATCCTGATCTGAACGAGTCCGACTCGATACTCGACGATGCCGGATTAGAATCGCTGCAGGACCGTTCCTATGCATTGGCCAAGCGCATCGCCAAATCCATCGATAGAGAACACCTGGTCTTGCCGATCGAACAGGGCATGGGGTTCGTCATCGAAAAACCCGACCAGGCGTTTACGTCCCATGACAGTTGGGGGCTCTGGTGGTTATTGCTGGGAATTGCCGAACAGAGCGTCAGTGAAGAGCGCATGCCGTTTTGGGATCATACCGCTTTGTACCGGCTCTCTGCCGTCGATAAAGCGGAACAGTTGCAACAATTGGTTGGACCGGCGCCGAGTCTGGCCATGTATCCGCATGAAGTGCTCCAGAATCCGGAGGTGATCGGAGACCCGGTTTTCAACGATATATTCAGATTGATGGAAACCTGTCGTTTGATCCGTCATCGTTTCTCATCCACACGGCTATGGCCTATCAGGCGTTCAGCATAGCATCGAGGTCACTATGAACTTACAAGCCGAATTAGCTTTGCATACATTGATGTGCGTATCCCGTATGGCGGCGGAAGGAGATTATGAAACGCCCCACCGCTTGGGACTGCGCAACGATCAAATCGAAAAGATCCTGGCGCTCAGTGCGCAGGAAATCCACGAAATGGCGGCGACCACCAAGGCCGCCTACATGCAGATCCGCTTCGATTCCGACGCCTTGGATACTGCAATGATGCTATGCGGACGGCGTATCCGGCAGCGCGAATTGATCCTGCAAATGTTGACGGCGGGCGCTTCCTTGCCGGTGATGCGCGCCTTGTTCGGCTTGACCAGCACCGATACCGCCGGTTACCGGAAATACCTGAACCTGCCCAAGGCCGACGGCCGACCGAGTATTCCCTCGGAAGACGAACAAGCCCGAATCTGGGAGCATTGGCGGGATACCGAACAGGCATCGCTCTCTATCGCCGAGCGTCTGCTGTATGTTCACCAGCAAACCCAAGTCAAAATCAGCGCGATCTGGCCTTTGATCCAGGAATGGTTCGCCGGCCGCATCGAAGGCGCCTATAACGGCTGACCGAATTGACGCTCGATGGCATCCGGCATGATATTCGCCCCCACGGCTTCCATTTCCGAATCGGTCAGGCGGCTTGCGCAGCGGATTGCCGGTGAACTCGAATCGATGAAGCCGGCGACTTCGGAGCAGTCGCCGACCGATTCGCTGCTCTATCTCGGTCATTGGCAAGACGCGATACCAAGGTCCATCTGGGTAGATCCCGACTTGGATGCGATCGATGTCCGGTGTTGGGGCATCATCCGAACCCAAGCGATGGCCGGTTCGGCCGTCATCTTGTCATTGCACCGGTTATTACAAGCGCAATTGGGCTATTCCAAGCCGACCGTATCGAAAGTGCTGTTCGTGCTGCGTTTGACCCGCTGGATTTCGATGTGTTCGGAACTGCGTCACGAGACAGGGCGGTTCAAGGGACATATCTATGCGATCCACGATAGCCCCATTTCCATCACCGATGCGATGTATCTGGATACCGATTACATAACCTTCGTGAAACAACAACGTGAGCATCAACACAAGCAAATCAACCGTATTGCCCGCACGCTCTGGCAAGCGATCCATGATTCGATCGCCAATCAACACAGTTTTCTCGACGACGAACCGGGTTCAACATCGGCCATCGATGATTTTTTTCGTCGAGTCAACGGCCAAGACCGGGTTAATTTGCTTAACTCGGGACACCGGGTCAATTTAATTGACCTGGCTCAAACGCCCCAGGTCAATAATATTAACCTGGATCGAGAAAAAGAAGAAATACTGGAAAATCAATTGGATAAGAGCTCGGTTAAGCAAATTGACCGAGCTCGCCCATATACTACTACAACTACTACAAGTAGTAGTTGTAGTAGTTTTATTATTAAAAAAACTACTACTACAAATTTGCCGGAATCGAAAAATCGAACAGACGATGTGCAAACGAGCGCGCTGATTTTTCCGCCCGACTTCAACTCCAGCGAACGGGAACTGGCTTGTCTGTACCTGAAAGCCATCGATCCGGCGCATCGGCAGAGCTTCCTCGATGAAACCGCCGCGCAGATCGAAGCCAAGCGCCAAAGCAGCAAACCGATCCGAAACCCCGTGGCTTATCTGGCTTGGCTCTGCAACGAACAGGCGAAGGGCAACACCTTGCTGACCAGTCTGAGTATCCGTTATCGGGAAAACCGCGAACGTAAACGCAACGCAGAAGCGCAAGTCAGGCAAAAACAACAAGCGCTGGCACAGATGAGCCAGCCCGAAAAAGAAGCGGTCGCAGACGGTAAGACGACATCCGGACAAACCAGAAACACTAATCCCACGCAACGATTGCGCGACGCATTAAACCGACGGGGAAAACCGAAATGAGGGTGTGCGACCCGCACACCCTTAAACCAAACGAAAATGACCTGTGCGACCCGCACACCCAAAGTCAAACGGAAAGATCCGGGTATGACGTACAGTAGGAGAAAAATCCGAATGTTATCTGCGATCACGCATCCGTAGCGCCGAAAATGAAACGAAGGAATGCCGGCCAACGAGACGAGAATTGATTTTTACCCTGTGCGGGTCGCACACCCAGCACCAAGACCGAACAATCCGGCCATGATTGCAATACGTCGAATCGTATGCAATCGGTCATGTCAGGGCTTGGCGTGTTCGGAGAATGAGATTTTACCCCTGTGCGACCCGCACACCCTGAATCGTTTTTTGGACCTGTGCGGGTCGCACAGGTCTATCACAACAGTATGAGGACTGAATGATGAATGCTTTCTTTGAAACTGAACCGACACAAGCCGAAACGTCCCGTTCACCGCGTTCGATTCTCGAGCAACCGGGCGGGCTTCGCAGTCAAACCCGCATGACGATACAAACCCGGCAAGCCCAAAAGTTAGTCGTCGGGCGAAAGCGCAGTCCGCAGGTCGAGCCGATCATCGGCCTTTTGGATTTCGGCCGCCGCATGAAATTGATCTGGCTGTCTTCGGAAGCCGATGATCCTTTTGCCGATTGGTTTTTAGTGCGAATCGAGCAATCCCTGGAGGAAAGCAAAAAGCTGATCCAGGAAAAGACCGCTTGGTTGAACAAGCGCATGGCCGAACTGCAAGGTTTCGACATCCAGGTAGCTAACTCGCTGGAACCGCTCCATGTGCCGATATTTTTTCAAAACCCTTATGGCTACATGGGCGCATACTTGATTGCCGATTACGACGATTTGTCCCGCAGCGTGTTTACGGCCAGGCATATTGCCTTGATCGACCGCGCTTCGTCCGAGCAATTGCTGCAGGCGACCGGAAAAGCCATTCGACGTACCTTCAACCTGGCCGGTCAATGGAAATTCACCGGCATCACGCGCGAGGACATGCGAGCGCAAAATCCCAATGCCGTGCGCGCGGTCGAAACCTTCGGTGAATGTCCGGAACCGATCGTATCAGGAAAGCTTCGCGCGGCATTGGCTCCGGAAATCAGAGTGAGAACATCGAGCAAACCGGTGGCCGTTCAGGTGAAACAGAGCGATCCTGTCGAATCGATCCCGCTAACAGAGTCGATCGATGACCGGGCGGTCGAGGCTATCGGTATTGGCTCTAAGTCCGAAGAACCGGAATCCGATTCGGTTCCAGGTAGATAACGGCGCTTACAAAAGGTTTTACCTTTTAAGGGTAAGAGGCGAGCCATGTATTCGACAATGGATCTTCCATTCAAGCAAATAATCCCTTCCTTTTTGCCGTTTGCAACGGAAGCCGGAGCTTGGCGCAGAATTCAGCAACTAGAGAATGAAAACGAGCAAATCCGGAATCTGATGCTCGACTGCGCTCAGGCATTCAGGCAAGTGATTGCCGAGCCGCGCGAAATCTACCTGACAGTACAGCAAGTGCGCTCGTTGACGGTGTATATTCGTTGGCGGCGAAAAGGCGTGCGGGGACGGCAGGGTTATCTGCTACTCGATAGCGAAGCCGGCAAAGCGTTTTTACTGCGCCAACCGGAAGCCATTCGGCAATGTTACCGGCGCTTCGATCAATGGGCCTTGGATTTGAATCTGGCCCACTCATTACGGCTGAACGAGATTAGGCGGTTGAAAACATATCTCCAGCATACCGCCCGGCGTAATGAGATAACGGAATAAAACCCTTGAAATGGTAAATACGGTTTCGACTGGTTTTCGCTGAAAAAAATCGCTAAGGTCGCCGGTAGCATAGGCGGCAGCGCTTCGCCGTTAGCACCTTCGCTTGTCTTAAACGTATTTAGGAGATCGACATGATCAATGAGTTTAGCGGTATCGGCAATCTCGGTAAAAATCCCACGTTGGTAACAGTCGATGTGGAGAGTGAATCCAGAAAAGTCGCCAACCTGCGGGTTTATTTTGATCGACCGGTCGGCGAGGATTTCAAGGACAAGGGTGGGTTTTGGTTGAGCGTCGATATCTGGGGGTTTCGTGCGGAGGAAGCGATTCGTGTCTTGAAAAAAGGAGCGCGGGCGTATTTTTCCGGAACGTTGCGGATGGAGAGTTGGACAGACCATGAAACCGGCGAGATTCGCTCGGAAATGCGACTGTCGGCGGATTATTTTTTCATTGATTCGATGTGTGTCGAAAATGTCATTTATCGCGAGAAAAAACAGCAGGTGACGAGCGATGTGGCGGCATAACGGACATCAACATGTCGGTCGTTTACAAGTACAGCTCTTGCTGTTAGCCGCTCTATAGCTTGGAGGCTGCGCTTCGCCAATCGTCCAAGGGAAAAACGAGGGCTGGGGATTGCAGGATTATGTACATAAGATCGATAGCGGTGCCTACAAAAGCGCCTTGTTGGCCTATGTATTCGAGCGTAAAAATCGCGGCTATGGCGTGTTTGATAACAATGTCAGAAGCAGCGTCAAGCGCGGCAATTTTTCGTCAGCCGAGGAGGAAGTGGCTCAGAAAGCCATGAGCAGTGCGAAACAGGGCGTTTCGAGGGTCAGGACCAATAAGCGATACGGCGACATCAAGTTTTTGCCCGGCGAGCGCTATCAGGCGGATGGGAAAGAATGCCGGCGTTTTTCGGTGGTGTGGTTTTTGACCTCAATCGGTGTAACTCAAGAAACCGAGAGAGGCGAAGCGTGCATCAACCCAAGCACAGGGCGTTGGGAATGGGTATGATCGCCAGCCGTATGCTCACATGAATAGACAAACTATTCTCAATCTCGACGGCAAACCGTTCGCCAGCACGGAGACCGCTGAACAAATGCGAGATCTGTTGAATCGGGAGTCCGAGCATTTTCAAAAAGGGAACCGTTATCGGGTCGGTGTGACGTCAGATGAACACAACATTCCTAAATTCGTCGTTGTTAGAGCTAGAACGGCGAAACCCAAGCCAAGCGCTGCACGCGATGAAGTCGAGGATCATGCCGGCGAGCAACCTGGAGCAACAAAAATTTACCATCCGGCCCTGCGCGTCTATTTTTTTTCGTTGCCGTGGTTCATGGCGAGTACGGCGCAGTATCTATTCGCGAAACCGTTGTGGGTATTCATTTTGACGGCAATGGGCGTGACGCGATTGCCTGCGTGGATCGATGCTTCGTTGCTGATCGATGCAACCGCTTGGATCGGTCTACTTTGGCTGGCGTGGATGACGATTGGTGTGTTGTTGTCCTACTACGGCACTACCTTGACCGTCGACGAACGAGGGATAACGTATCAACGCGGGATTCTGGTAAGGGACATGACCCACGTTCGTTTCCATGAAATTCGGCGGGTCGGTTTACGCCAAGGGCTACTGGACCGCTTGCTGAATACCGGCCTATTGGAATTTGCGTCCTCGGGAACCGATGATGTCGACATACGATTTATCGGCATCGCCAACCCTGCGCGGGTCAGGGCGGAGATCGAGGAAAGGATTGAATTGAAAGCATAGGCAGTTTTATGGGCACGATTGAATTTAGCTTGATGACCAAGGAGAAATAAAACGATGACCGCGTTGTATCTCTGCGAAAAACCCAGTCAGGCCAAGGATATCGCACGGGTGTTGGGCGCGAACCAGCGGCGGGACGGCTATTTCGAAGGGCCGCAAACGATCGTGACCTGGTGTTTCGGGCATTTGTTGGAAATGGCGGCTCCCGAGGATTACGATCCGGAACTGAAAACTTGGCGGTTCGAGACCTTGCCGATCATCCCCGGTCAATGGGTCTGGAAAGTGCGCAAGGATGCGAACAAGCAATACCGGGTCATCGTCGGATTATTCAAGCAAGCCGATGAAATCGTCATTTCGACCGACGCCGACCGCGAGGGCGAATCGATCGCGCGGGAAGTCATGGATAGGGGCGGGTGGAAAGGCCCGGTCTCGCGCTTGTGGCTGTCCGCTCTGGACGATCAAAGCATACGGAAGGCCTTGGCCAACCGCCTTCCCGGTGAACGAACGGCAGCCTTGTACGCGGCGGCCGTGTCACGTTCCAAGGCCGATTGGCTGGTGGGCATGTCGTTGTCCCGGCTCTATACGCTATCGGCCCGGCAATCCGGATACGACGGTGGGGTGATGTCGGTCGGTCGAGTGCAGACGCCGACCTTGAAACTGGTGGTGGATCGCGATCGCGCGATCGAAAACTTCAAGCCGCTACCGTATTACGACGTCATGGCGACATTTCAAACCCGTGACCGGAACAGTTTTACCGGTCACTGGCAAGTTCCCGATGACCTGAGCGACGACGAGGGCCGCTGTCTCAATCGTGCGGCGGCCCAGGTTGTGGCAGATCGATGCCGGGGTAAGACGGCAGTGATAAGCAGCGTCGCCACAAAGCGGGTGAAAGAGTCCGCGCCTTTGCCGTATTCGCTGTCGGCTTTACAACAAGAGGCCTCTCACCGTTTTGGCATGGGCGCTCAGCAAGTGCTCGATATCGCCCAGGCATTGTACGAAACCCATAAACTGACGACCTATCCACGGACGGACTGCGATTATCTGCCACAAGCGCAATACGAGTCGGCATCTGCCATTATCGAGGTAATGAAAGGCGACGACGAATTCCGATCGATCGCGGAATGCGCCGACCCCTCGATTCGCTCGAAAGCATGGAACGATAACAAGATCACCGCGCACCACGCCATTAGTCCGACCGGCGTGAAACGCAATAGGGCGCTCAATACGAACGAAAGCCTGTTATTTGGCTTGATTGTCAGGCGTTATCTGGCCCAGTTTTATCCGGATCATGAATACGATCAGACCACGATGGATCTGTCGGTAGGCGAGGACCGTTTCAAGTCGACCGGCAAACGGATCATTAAAGCCGGCTGGAAACTCGCGCTCCTAAGGAACGATCAACAGGACACGAATGACAAAGAAACCGTTTTGCCGAAGCTGAGCAAGGGAGACGAGTTGAGCGTTGCGGATTGCCGGGTCGACGACAAGGAAACCCAGCCGCCGGCGCGTTACACCGAAGGCACCTTGATCCAGGCGATGAAAAACGTCGGCAAGTTCGTCGAACATCCGGTCCTGAAAAAGCGCTTGAAAGAAACCTCCGGCATCGGCACCGAGGCCACCCGCGCATCGATCATCGATCTGCTGTTGAAGCGCGGATTCATCGACAAGCAAAAAAAGAAATATCTGGTTAGCTCGGACAAAGCCCGCAGTCTGATCGACGCCTTGCCGGAACCGGTTAAAGACCCGGCGACGACGGCGGTGTGGGAACAGGCGTTAGAGGATATCGCCCAAGGGAACGGGAATCCGGATCGGTTTGTCGACGACCAGGCCAAAATGGTGACACATTGGGTCGAGAAGGTCCGACAAGGGATGCCGTCGCAATTTAAAGAGTGGGCGGCAAACACACTGGCCTATGAATGTCCCGAGTGCGGTCATCCGTTGGTCAGAAGAAACGGGAAAAAGGGTTTTTTTTGGGGCTGTCGCCAGTACCCGGAATGTAAAGTGGTACTGCCGGACGAACACGGTAAGCCGGGCAAACAGAGGGAAAAGGCGAAGTCGACCGGACAGAGCTGTCCTGAATGCGGGGAAGGGGACTTGGTGCAGCGGACCGTTCGTAACGGGAAAGCGAAAGGGCAAAGTTTTATCGGCTGTAGCCGGTATCCTGAATGCAGTTATACCGAAGGTTAGCGGGTGCGGCCTCGTTCATGCAACCGTTGCGCTAACGATCAGCTGCCATTTTTTTGCAATGCAAGAACAGGAGTGAATGATATGTCATCGATCGAAACGAATAACGGTTGCCCTAATAGCTCGCCGGATCGCTTTTGCTTGAGTATTGTGAGCGATTATATCGCGGCGAATTGGGCGGATTTTTCGGATTACGCGAAACACTACGAGGTTGATCCGGAGGATCTCTATCAAAAGATTTCAGGAGATGCCAATACGCAGAATGAGTGTGTTGACGGTAAGAGGACTTTTGACTACGATCAAAATCAAAGATTGATTGCTACCTGAAACACTTTCTCGACCTCACCGCCTGTCGGTGAGTCCTTTTGCCGCCGCGAGTCTGCGTATCCGGCGGCCGGTTCCTGCGGGGATCGTGCAGACTATTAAGATACTATCCGAACGAAAGCGTTTTAACTAGTTCGGGCCTTTCGTTTTTTACCCGCCGGGGAAACCAGTTCCCCGTGGGGTCGAACTGTGTTTCTCCGGTTTTTTTTTGTCCTTTAATCGGAGAAACATTATGTCTGAATCCACTCAAAACCCAACCCACTACTTCGATCTTCATGTCCAAGGCGTCGGCTACGTCAATCGTATCCGCGAAGTGCCTGTGAAACGGGGTGAAAATTTTTGGGCCTGCGATATCGCGGCACTCCACGGCGCCGAGGACGCGATCGAATACACCCGTTTCGATTGCCGCGTGAGCGGTTCGGAAGCGGCCAAATTGATTAAACGCCTGGACAAAGCGTGCCGAGACAAGAAAAAAATCCTGATCGGCTTCAAGTTGGGCGATCTTTACGCCGAGACTTTCGTCTACGAGAAAGGCGATAAAGCCGGCCAGACCGGCGTCAGCCTGAAAGCCCGGCTGCTCTATATCTCCTGGATCAAAGTGGATGGCGAGAGTGTCTATATTGCTCCGCCGAAACAAGAAGGTTCCCAAGAGGATTCCCACGAAGATTGTCAAGCGGATATCCATGAAGATTCCATGGAAACGGAAGCTTCTACAAGCGCCTAATCTCGCATCATTAACCCATCTTTCACACGAACCACAGACCTCCTTCGGCCTGTGGTTCTTTTTTTGATCGTGAAAAAAGAGGACTTAACGATGTGTGTGACGCAGAAAGCCGAAGTCGTGATAAGAATGTGGGGGCGGGATATCGCAGATTCCGACCGGTATTTCCAGGATGATATCTTGACGCTGATGAAAATCGACACTGATTGGTTGGGCCGGACGGCAAATAAGGACGATATTTTTCTAGGGCCGTTTTGCTACGTCCCTTGGGAGCTGGAGATACCTTTCTGAAATGGAGTGAACCATAATAGGCCGAATACATTTTTTCACCCGTGGCGGCTTCGGTAAAGCCGCGCCCTTAGCGGACTGCGGTTCGCGCTCTTTGACCGGTGCGCCTGCGATTCCCGGTCGACAGTCTGATTCGTCAGGCTGTAGCAGGCTTTACGGAAACAGTCGGGATTAAAACTACGGCCGTCCTTAACACGGACGACGGAACCAGACACTGGGGCGGTGGTTGTTTTACCCCGAATTCCGGCTGTTGTCCGATCAAACTCCAACTGTGAATGGGCGTTGCTCATCTACTCTCGATCGAAACCATCGGTCGGTCATTAACCTGTTGACCTAAAAAGAGCAGTTGGCATGTGTTGTAGACCGTTCGTGCTGAGCCAAGTCGAAGCATGAAGGGTCTACAACACTTTCACCGGCTTGGTGAAGTCTCAAACTTCTCTTTTTAGGGTTGAGGATCAGGGAGGATCTTCGATCCCTAAGTTTTTCACTCTTTTCCACTCTCATGGTTTGGTTTTCGCAGAATGTCTTGAACATAGGGCATTCTGCGAAAGCGCGATAGGCGTTTTTGCGTGACTACACCGGCCGCCATTGTCGGAAAATGATGGAACCCTTTGTGCGGTAGACCGTGCGCAATCGTATGGCTTTGAACACTCTAGGACAAGTCAGGCAAAAATAACAGTCGGTTTTTTTTACGGGGAAACAGGCTTTAGTTTTGTAGCGAGTGTGTTGAAACAATAATGATCAACCGCTGATGGAGTGATTGATCGTATTTAACCGGTTTTCACATTGGTCTATCTCTGAGTCACAAGACTCTCATGATGGGCTATCAGATTACACCAATAGCGTGCGCAGAGGGTCATCTTTGCGCACCTGATTTTTTTCGAACGTCTCTTTATCGAGACCGAGAGGCATTGGAAAAAAATCAGTTTTACGTGGTCACTGCGATCAGTGGCATCCTTTTGCTGCCGCGAGTCTGCCTAACCGGCGGCCGGTTCCTGCGGGAATCGCGCAGACATTTTTTTCAACCCCACCGGGAAACGATTTCCCGATTGGGACGTGGTTTACCCGGTTATTTTTAACATCAATCGGAGAAACCGCAATGAAACATTCAATGCTCGCAGTCCGCATGAATCCGGCTGCCGATCCACAAGCGCCATTGACCGAAGTAGAGGTGGCGTCATGATCAGTTTACCCGCCATTCTGACCATCAAGATCATCAACGGCCGCAACGGCGAATTCCGCGTCGGGTCGCTGCATACCGAGATCGGCGATTTCGCCGTCAAAGATCCGGTATTGGATCAATACGACGAAGGATGTTATGAGGGAGTGTTCGGCATCAGCCGGGTATTTTCATCCTCCTATACAACCACCAGCCGAATCGTGATCGAAACCCGAGCGGTGCTGGAAAGCATCGCGCTGGCCAATGTCAATCAGTTATCAGCGGAGGACTCCGAGCCGATTGAGCAAGACCCGATCGATGAGGATAAACCGCGGCAAGAGAACCATTTAACAGAACCGGCTCAGACTCCGGAGTCGTCCTTGCCGGAAGGCCAGGATGTTGAGTTAGACCAAGGCGATGAAGCGGATGCCGATCCGGACGCCAAGCTGTTCGGGTTGCTCTGGCCGCTTCAGGATTCGGTGAAACTCGATCCGACCGTGGATCGCGGCCAGTTTCGGCGTCAACGCGACCGGTTGAAGGAACTGGGCTACCAGTTCAAACCGGTCGGTCAGGTTTGGCTGCAAGGATAGTTGCCGTTACTGGATAATGTTTTAATCGACTATAGACCCGAACAGGGAGCGCTCTCCCGTTCGGGGACGCGTCCTGCGGGTCGAGGAGAATAGTGATGTTAGTCATAGATGAACTACACGATGTGTTCTGCGATGCCCTGGTCGATGATGATGGATGGTTGGTGTTCGCGTCCTGTTGGGGACGCGATACCGCCATCCAGGAGTTATTGGCCCGGATGACCTTACCGGACAGTATAGGCGGATTAAGCAAACTGACTTTTCTGGACGATGCGATGAATCGTACGGTAGGTATCGGTAATCCGGACCGGCTGGACAAGATGACCGGCAGAATGCCGAAAGCGAATTTGTTCGGCGATATCGTCCATTTATGGTTGTTCGACAAGACGGCGGCAACACCCGATTTCGTCAACCGTCGGGCTTATTTGCTGTTGTTGCCGGACCAGGATGAACACGCGGCCACTTGGTCGCTAATTAAGTCGGTTTGCCCACTGCCGTTACTGGATTATTGGCAGGACGCTGTCGTCAATGTCTGCATACGAAACGGATGGTTAAAGGGCATCAAAGGCTATCGGATCAACGCGGTTAGCATCGATCTACCCGGTGAGGAATTCGGAGCACTACTCGGCGACATGATCCGACAAGGATTGTTGGAACTGGATAGCGATGACAATTGGACGATGGCGACAGCATATCGCCATCCCGATTTTTAACAATAAGCGTTTTTATCAACCCAACCGGGGAAATATTTCCCCGATGGGGCGTGTTTCTCCGGTTATTCATTAATCAATCAGGAGAAACACATGGCTCTCATGTTTCAACGCATTGCCCGGAACTACGTCAAAGACGGGTATTTTCCGACCGACAGCGATACCATTGAACGGGTGTTGTCGTTACTCAAGCCCTGTAAAAGCGGCCGTATGCGGATCATCGATCCCTGCGCCGGCGAAGGGGTGGCGCTCGCCGAATGCGGGCAGCATTTACAATATCCGGAAGCGGACAGAAACGTTGAATCCATCACCGTCGAGTCCTACGGCGTGGAATACCACGTCGATCGCGCTCACCAGGCCAAGCAATTGTTGACGCGTTGCCTGCACGGCGATTTTCAGGACACCCTGATCACGCCGCGAAGTTTCGGTTTAGTGTGGCTGAATCCGCCTTACGGCGATTTGGTCTCCGATAACGGGCAGACGGGGGATAACCAGCGCAGCGGTAAAAAACGCCTGGAAAAGATATTTTTTCAGCAGGCGGCCAGGCTGTTGCAGTATGGCGGCGTGATGGTGTTGATCGTGCCGCATTATGCGCTGGATCACGAGTTCCGGAAATGGCTCGCGGCCGGTTTCGACCGGGTGCAGGTGTATCTGGCTCCGGAGCAACGGTTCAAACAGGCCGTTGTGCTGGGGATTAGGAAGCGGACCACGTCGTCCGGTCCGGTTTACCGGGAGTCCCTCGCCCAATTGGAGGCATTCGCCCAGCTTGACGTAGCGGATAAGCCAATATTGCCGAGCCGTGAGTGGGCTGAAGACGACTGTTACCGGGTACCGCCGTCGACGGGCGATATCCGCTTCAATGCCGCCCGGATCGACGAGGCGCAGTTGCGCGAGGAAATTGAGAAGTATCCTTGCCTGTGGCCGCAGTTTAGCGTGGCCATGACTCGACAGTTGGGTAACGCGCAAAGGCGTCCGCTGATGTCTTTATCCGATTGGCACTTGGCGCTGGCGTTGGCCGCGGGACATGTGTCCGGTATCGTGCAGTCCAACGACGGTCGTAAAACCTACGTCGTGAAAGGCGATACCTTCAAGGACAAAAAACATACGGTCCAGATCGAGGAGCAAGGTAACGGCGAGTTTCGGGAAATCCGGGTCGCATTGGATGTATTCGTCCCGCAAATCAAAGCGATCGACTTTACGCCGGATAGTCCGACCTTCGGTGAAGTGTTGACGATTCAATAAGGTGAAAGCCTGGAACTTCCGAACGATCGGGAGTTCTTTCGTACCGCTTGTGAATCACAGGCGGTTGGAAAGAACGCGAAGGCCTGCGTTGTCGCCGGCCATGAATAAGGTACAAGAGCTTTCATGAGCTTGACGTGATCACTGCGTTTCAGTGATGACCCTTAGCCGCCGCGAGTCTGCATCACCCGGCGGCCGGTTCCTGCGGGAATCGTGCAGACGCTGTAGTCATTATTCATCAACCCAACCGGGGAAACCAATTCCCGGGCGGGATGCGTGTTTCTCCGATTTTTTATTCACTAATCAGGAGAAACACCATGCTGTATATCCAAAAAGCCAATGGCGAATACGCAGTAGCGGGCGAGGACGATGTCATTTACGAAGCCATCACCATCTATAACCGTTATTTTGCCAGGGGCGAAGCATTAGATTCACCCGATAAGGCACGGGATTTGATCAAGTTGAAACTCGCACCTTATGAACACGAGGTGTTTTTGTGCCTGTTTCTAGACAATCAGCACAAGGTGATTGCCTGTGAGGAGATGTTTAGAGGCACGATCGACAGTGCCAGCGTTTATCCGCGTGAAGTCGTCAAGGCGGCATTGCAGCATAACGCGGCAGCCGTGATTTTGGCGCACAATCATCCCTCCGGCATTGCGGAACCGAGCGGTTCGGATAAGGCGATTACCGAAAAGCTGAAGCAGGCCTTGGGTTTGATTGACGTTCGCGTGCTCGACCATTTTATTGCCGGGGAAACGGTGTATTCGTTTGCCGAACAGGGGCTGATTTGACCGGCGACAATTCAAGAGTTGTAGAGTGGTCAATATTTATCGAGTGGTATTTTTTAACATTTAACCCGCCGGGGAATCAACTTCCCGGGTGGGTGTTGTTTCCCCTGGCGTTATTTTGAGGTGAAACAACGATGACAAACATAAACAACGAAATAGCAACTGCCGATGATACGGCAGATCTCGAGGAGTTGGACAACAGAACGATTCCGTTAAACGACTTTCTGGTTGAATTCGGAGAAGGTTTGATGGCATCGGTATCCAGACAATTGCCGCCGGTGTACGATCCAGATCGTCATAATCCGTATTGGGACGAAATCATGGATAGCTTGCAACGCCGACCGTTTGATGCTCAACGGGATCGAGTGCAAGCGGTCTGTCAACTGTTGGTTGAGCAAGGCGAGCCGGCAGCCGTTCTGAACGGTGAAATGGGGTGCGGAAAGACCATGATGGGAATTGCCGCGGCCGCCGTATTGTATTCCGAAGGCTATCGCCGAACCTTGGTGATTGCCCCGCCGCATTTGGTCTACAAATGGCGTCGGGAAATCCTGGAGACCGTTCCGGATGCCAAGGTATGGGTGTTGAATGGGCCGGATACCGTTCGGCAACTATTGAAAATCCGGGCGAATCGCAACGTTTCGCCGTCGACGCCGGAATTTTACGTGATCGGCCGCGTCCGCATGCGAATGGGCTTCGATTGGCGCCCGGCGGCGATGGTCAGACGGGTTCACGAACGGGTCGTCGTGCCGGAAACGGAGACACAAGCCGGGCGAACCTATACGGCCAGCTTTGAATTCGCCGCTTGTCCGGCATGCGGAACCTTTGTGGTCGATGACGAAGGCGAACGGATGAGCGCGGCGCGTTTTAAACGCGGGGACGATAATCGCCATGCTTGCTTGCACTGCGGTTCGCCATTATGGACCTTGAAGCGCAATAATCCGCCCAAGGATTTTCGTGAAATCGTTCATGATGCGCTGTGCCAAATTCCAACGATCGGTCCCAAAACAGCCCATAAGCTGCTGCAAAACTTCGGCACCGACACGTTGTCGGTCATGTTGTCTGATAACGTGTTCGAGTTCATCAACCTGATGGACGAAAACGGCGATCTGGTGTTTTCCGATCGTCAGGCAAGACGGATGGAGCGATCGCTGGCCAAGCAAGAGATCGGCTTCGGCCAAGGCGGATATCAACCTTCAGAGTTCATCAAACGCTATCTGCCCGATGGATTCTTCGATCTGTTGCTGGTCGACGAAGGCCATGAGTACAAAAACTCGGGGTCGGCGCAGGGGCAGGCGATGGGCGTCTTGGCCGAAAAAGCGCGTAAAACCGTGTTGTTGACCGGTACTTTGATGGGCGGCTACGCCGACGACCTGTTTTATCTGCTGTGGCGGATCATGCCGGCGCGGATGATCGAGGACGGGTTTCGCTATAACGGCCGGAACAACCTGGGACCGGCGGCGATGAACTTCATGCGTCAGCACGGGGTACTCAAAGACGTATTCAAGGAAACCAACGACGGCAACCATCGTACCGCCAAAGGCAAGAAAGTGACGGTGCATACCTCTAAAGCGCCGGGATTCGGGCCGAAGGGCGTGTTGCGTTATGT
Source organism: Methylotuvimicrobium sp. KM1 (assembly GCF_044788715.1). Classification (NCBI taxonomy): domain Bacteria; kingdom Pseudomonadati; phylum Pseudomonadota; class Gammaproteobacteria; order Methylococcales; family Methylococcaceae; genus Methylotuvimicrobium; species Methylotuvimicrobium sp. KM1. The sequence continues at coordinate 1,382,378 of NZ_CP173170.1, forward strand.
GTTGCCTTATACGGCGTTTTTGAAACTCAAGGACATTGGCGGGAACGTACTACCGGATTATCACGAATCGTTTGTCGAGATCGCGATGAGTCCGGAGCAGAGAGAGGCTTACGATCGCTTGAGCGGTGTCTTGACAACCGAAATGCGCAAGGCGTTGGCCAGGGGAGATAAAACGCTGCTGGGCTTGGTGTTGACGGTGTTGCTGTCATGGCCGGATGCCTGTTTTCGGTTGGAGGAAGTCCGTCATCCGAGAACCCATCAGTTATTGGTAATGATGCCGCCGGTGTTGGGAGATGAACCCAGTCCGAAGGAAGCAGCGTTGATCGAGCTGTGCCGGCAGGAGAAAGCTCAAAACCGGCGGGTGTTGGTATATACCGTTTATACGGGCAAACGCGATACCGCAGCCCGGTTGAAGAAGACGCTGGAAAGCGCCGGCTTCAAAACCGCCGTGTTGCGGTCGAGCGTCAGCACCGACCGGCGCGAAGACTGGATCATGGATCAAGTAGACCGGGGCATCGATGTACTGGTCTGCAATCCGGAACTGGTCAAGACCGGCTTGGATTTGCTGGATTTTCCGACGATCTGCTTTATGCAGTCGGGATATAACGTTTATACCGTCCAACAAGCCGCCCGACGTTCCTGGAGGATCGGTCAGAAACAGCCGGTAAAAGTGCATTACCTCGGGTACGAAAAAACCGCGCAAATCGCCTGTTTGACTCTGATGGCGAAAAAAATCGCGGTCAGTCAGTCCACGTCCGGCGATATGCCGGATACCGGTCTTGATGTACTCAACTCCGACGGCGACAGTGTTGAAGTGGCGTTGGCCAAGCAACTGGTTGCCGCCTGATTATTAACTTGCCCCCGCTACGGGGGCTTTTTCCAAGTTGAATGTTTAACACGAAGGCATCAAACCTGGAAAAAGCGGAATATTTTTACCGTGATCACTGCGTTTCAGTGATAACCCTTAGCCGCCGCGAGTCTGCATCATCCGGCGGTCGGCTTCTGCGGGAATCGAGCAGACGTTTTTATCAACTCAAGCGGGTGGACCTTAGGGTTCCTTCGTCAATGAGTAACAATCAGGTATACTTCAAATTAATAGAATGCAGACCAATGTTTACACCTTGCGAATGAAGGAAACGGCCAAAACAGGCCACCGAAGATGCTGGCGGAATTTTCCAGTCCTAAGTTCGGCGAATGGCAGCTTTTCGGCAAGCAAATCGACTTTATAAATGCGTCACTACGGCCATAACCAGCTAAAGAAAAATCTTTGATCACTGACTGCAAACTGGCGCATTGCTACCGATGAATTGGCTTTGGTTAAAAAAATCCAGATAAAATTTAAGCCATTTGTGAAAATTGCGGCGTTGAATTGACGATCCGGAACATTGCGCTGACCAAGCTGTGCTTCGAACGCCTGACCGAGGGATGCGGTAACAATCAACATGACAACCGCCAATTTCACTTATTGGCGCAGTTTGGATGATATACGGAAGGGTAAAATCCTTGCAGTACACAAACTTATTTTTACAACCCAGTTTTTGGGTAGATATACTGTTAACAGCTTAATAACTTGTTTAGGAATTGAGAAGAAATGGAAGCGCTATTTGTTCATGGTATGGGGAGGTCGTCAATTTCAGGTTGGCCACTTTTATTTCAGTTAAGGCGTGCTGGTTTACAAACTAGAAGCTTCAGTTATCTAGTAAGCATGGATCCATTTACTGCTATTCAGGCGCGTCTTGAAAAGCAAATCGCTGAAATTGCTTCCAGTGGCAACTACATTCTCATTGGTCATTCACTGGGCGGAGTTTTAATCCGGGCAGCATTAGGTTCTTTGCAGAATGACGTTCCTCCACCTGAGCATGTATTTTTGCTTGGCTCCCCTATAAATCCCTCTCGCTTGGCGCAACAATTTAGTCCTAATATATTATTTCGCACGCTTACCCGCGACTGTGGAAATCTTCTCGCATCGGCAGAGCGCATGTCAGTAGTTGGCCCAACAAATCAGCCAACAACAAGCATCGTTGGGGTAAGAGGCATATCCTGGAAGCGCGGCCCATTTAAGGGTGAAGAAAATGATGGTGTTGTATCTCTTTCCGAGGTCGGTGCAGAATGGCTTACGGACGAAGTAAGGCTGCCCATTGTTCATGGCCTGCTTCCAGCCAGCAATCAAGTAGCCCGAATTATTTTGGAGCGTCTCAATGCCTAACGAATAAGGTAAGATTTTGTGAGCAAGGCAAACCAAAATCTGAACCGTTTGTTGGAACAAGTCGCTCAAGCACGTTTCACGCTTTGCGTGTCACTGGACGCCCGCTGCTTCGCAGCGTATCACCGGTTACGGTCGCCGCTTAGCTCTACGTTGAATGGCAGCTGATTGAATCCCTGCCGACATTGATCGCAAGGCTTCGAGTGTCAACTAGGGGTCACTCGGCGACCGTCCGCTCTTCAGATTAATCGCCGGAAAGCTGTTATTGAATTCCGACACCTGAAAGCGGTCGTTCGTCACTGAGTCCAACCGACCCGTTGCAGGCTTTCAATAGAAATTTTTGAATGACGGCAATTAGCAGTATAGCGGCCAGTTGCTGAATTGCTTGGTTAAGTCAGTTGATTGAAGTTATCCAGACCTGTTTATCGTGAAAATTATGTGTGTTATCCCGCCTAGTAAATCAAATTCTACGTCTTTTTTACTATACTTTAGTTTGCAACCAAGACAGTTCAAATATAAATATGCAGACCTAGATAATAGTTTATTAGACAATACGTATAATTCCAGATTCATTATCAAAAACCGCAAGCAAGATTAGCCACATGAATTTCTTCGAATTTCTCAAAAATCGAATTGACCTCGTACCTAAAGAGGAAGAGCTTCTATATGAGTATGTAGCGCACGAGATTGAACAAAATACTTTAAGCCGTGGGCTCTGGATGAAAGCCTTATCGGAATCCGATTTCGATGAGGGGCGTGCACGCTCGATTTACGTTAAAGCAAGAGTTGCCTCACTTCGACAAGAGCTGCAAGAACTTCGCCCTCAGTTGAAAATAATGCAAGAAATGGAGGATCGTCTGAGCAAATTAATAAATGAAGGTTGTACTCAAGAAGCAATTGATTATTTAGGAAATCCCATTCGTGTGAGTGCACACATGAGCAAATATAAAACCACACTCATGCAGGTTCAACACGCCATTAGCATTGGAAAAATCAAAGGCTTCCTAATTGATGGTAGCTTGTGGGTTCAAGACAGAAAAATTTAACAACACTCAAATATATGTACTCCTCTAATTTAATGAAATGTCCACAATAGAGTTTGATAACTGGTTTGCGGCCTATTTAGGGCTAGAGTCGTCTCAGGTACAGCGCCTTTTGCGAGATGGCATGGCGACACGCTTTCTGATCGCTTGGGCCTTGTTTGAATCGAAGTGTTTCAATGGATTTGTGAAGAGTAAACGGATTCCGAACTTTGCAAAGGAAGTCGTTCAAGAAAAGAGTTTCTCCCGTCACGATTTCGAGGCGGCTGGACAGCATTTCCATGATCGATACCAAGATTGCGACCGCCTGCGTCATCTGCTACACGACCAAGAAGTCAACGGTCTGACTGATATTCTAAGCAGGCAGTTTGAAGAACTCGTCGACGACGAACTGGTCTTTATGCTCATAGTAGTCGTCTATCGCTTCCGGAATAATATTTTTCACGGAAATAAGGGCGTAGATACTTGGCTTCAGTACAAAACGCAAATAGAGATGTGCACCAGCATCATGCAGCGATTGATTACGTGCCGAGAGGAAGCGCACAACAATGGCATACAGGCGACCGCCTACAATGGCACCTGATACCTAGCGTTGAATGACAGCTTTCTGTATTGCAGCCGTCATTTTGTTGAAATTCGTGATCGTCTCTTTTTGGCCGTAGTGACTCATTGATAATGTCAAATTGTTTGCCGAAAACCGGACAGTCCAATTGGTTAAATGTAGTCGAATCTATTGAAATTGGATAGTGACCCCGACGGACGGGTTTGGCCGATTACGACAATTCACCACTCTCAAAAGCCGACATTCACTACTGGTGGATTCGTATCGGAATCGATGGCCTGGGTGGTATCGGAACCAGTTGCTGGAATATGCAAAATAGGTTTATTCAGTGTGACAAAATTTTCTGAGGGTCCGGCCTACAAATCCAAATTAGAGAAGATTTTTCATGGTTGGATTCGATTTTGATCTTCGTTGTTGTCGTTACGGCCGACTATGATAGGCGAAAGCCATTTATAACGAAACTGGCGTTCTCCTGTCTTTGGACCCCGCCAAAAGCCGTGCCAATGCGCCCGGCGCAAATGCGGTTTGACAACGCGGCCGAACGGTTCCGTTTCGTTCACATGCCGCAACTGGGTGCCGGTCTTTTCTCCGATCGACCAGATTTTCGGCTTGTCGGGCGGGAATAACCGCCAACCGCCTTTGACCTTTTTCGGTCGCGGATAATGCGGTTTCTCCTCGGGTACCTTCGGGTCGACAATTTCCGGCTCTTCGCTGCACAGGTACAGAACAAGGCTCACTAACGGATTGATCGATTTGGCGGTATTTTCAACCGAAACGCCAATTTCAGAGGATTCAGGCATCACAATGTTTGCTTGTTTGCCCTGCCGTTTCGCTTCACTAAACCACCGGTCAACCGCTTCGGTAATCGTCCATGGCCCGATATGCAGAATATGCGGTTGTAGTTCGGATTCGGTATCGAGCAGAAAACGCAGCTCGTTTCGGTGCGTGTTCGTGTCCTGTTCCAGATGCACCCAGAAACCGTAGAGGCGTGTTTCAAACCACCGATAATCTTCCGGCATTTCAATATAGACGCACCATTCAGGCAGGCGCAGCAAGACATCGCTTGGGATCTCGCCTTTAACCGTCGTGTCGGCCAATGCGGCAAACGTGTCTGGATCGAATCGGTAAACGCCTTGGCTGTATCGCCAGGAACCCAGCGCGGCAAGGTTCGCCACGTCGGCAACGAGATTCAACGGCAAGCGACCAGTTTGATGTTGCGCGCTGATAATTGAGTACCAAGCGGCCATCGGCATAAAGCACCAGTTCGGCCAATCGGGTAAATCCTTGCCTCGGTCTTGCCGGAAAATCTCGACCTGCTTCCAGGCATCGGGATAATGTTTAGCAATGGCGTTCAAGTGCTCAAGGGGGCGTAGCATAAAAGGCCTCAAAGGCTTGTCAAACAAGCTATCTAAGCATAAAACAAACTAATTTGTCGCGTCCTTGCGGCGATTGATCAATCGATAAAAGTTCGTCGTTCGTTCGTTTATTTTGATTTATTTTCCGTTCCTTACGGCCCCCCTTTTTTGTTGAGTAAATTACTCGGCCTTTCTTCGGCATTTAACTCCGGCAGCTTTGGGCCGATTTTGATCGGCGTTAACACGTAGCCGATCTGCTTTGGTTCGTCGCTGAAAGAACAGGATTCCTGAAGTCATTTACCCACGTTTTGGAGCGCGACGTCAAACAAGATGCCGATCCGAAACTGATCCTGGCGTGTATCGTTGCCATGGGAACTCGCCGACAAATTTATGGCATCTCCGAAGTTCTTTTCGGCATGTCATTGCCGTTATTCTAAATTAACGCTAACGGTGAGTGGTAATATTTTGCCTCCGATGCCTAACGCACTGCCTCCCGTGGTTAACGTACTATTTTTTCCGAATTCTGTGGTTACCCCAAGTACGAAGGAAAATTTTTCCCGTTTCTTCGTTTTACATCCTGGCCGGTCAATGCTTGTAGCCACTCTTATATAGCAAATAAAGCTGAGCAGTAAATCTTTTTAATCCATAGGAGAGTTATGCATCCATTTATAAAAATGAACAAATGACTCCTTAAATCCTTGGCTGGTAAAAATAATCATCTACAGTGTTTTTCAACGGGAACAAATGAGTCCCTAAGACAATTTGAGGGTAATATGATAGCTTTGTCAAAAATCACAAAAGAAGACGCTAAAAAAGCCGCGATGAAGTTTTTGGGCATTTTGGCAATGTGGACCGATTGTTTCTTTGATGAAAAAGCCGGCGCCAGATTGCTGAAAATAGATGAAGAAAGCTATGAGGGCGGCGATATTCACTATGACGGCACGACGGAAGCACTCGAATCGTATATTAAAAAGAGTGACCTAGAAAATTCAGTTTTTGTAATACGAATTCAAGAAATTTTTAATTTTGCACAGGCAGGTGTGTGGGATGGTGTTGATACCATCAATGGGAATAATAATTTAGAAGCTTGGATATCTGATGCATTAGTAGAGTTAGGTACATTTCAAAATGTATTTGGTTCACGACCTAGATTATCGTTTAAGGATGACGGGGTAACGATGCTAGGTGGCAATGACGATCCCATTTTAGAAACATTATTTACGATTACCGAAGCTGCACGCGCAAGATGGAATCTCCTAGAGCGCCTTGATTTAACATTAGACGAAATCGCCTTGCTAGCTGGGGTAGGAATTAAAACTGTTAGAAATGCCGTTAGCTCAAAGGGGCATGACCGCTTGATTACGGACGGCCGCCAAGATGACAAGACGGTTGTCGAGGCTGACGAAGCCTATCGCTGGCTATTGACCAAAAAAGGTTTTACTGGACCATTCTTATATGAAGAAGAACCGCCTTACAACACATGTGAGACGTTAGGCCAATTTAGGCATCATTGCTATGTCCTAAGGACGTTAGCAAAACTCGAGATTACTGACTTGGCAAGGCAACTGAGTTGGAATGAATCACTCACCCAGGCATACACCGACTTGGAAAATTTAGACGTAACCGAGAAGTTAAGCATTTTGACGCCCAATATATTGTTGGAGCTGGGCAAGTTTTATAAATCCGAGAATCTCAATACTTTTGTAATAGAAGGCAGCCGGATTTTGGCTTCGGCAGTCGCCGAGTACCAATCCAAACAATTGTTCAACTGATTGAGGAGGTGTTCGCCATGATTTTAACCAAACACGCAGAAACGAGAATTCAACAACGCTGTATCCCGAAGCTCGTATTAGACCTGTTGCTTCAGCATGGAGCGATCGAACACCAACACGGCGGCTGAACAACGAATCACATAAGCGCGTTCCACCTGATGCAGTTCCGCTAACCAGCGATAAGACGGATAGTTGCGGTCCAGCGTCAGTAAATCCAATGGCTTGGTATGCGCCAAATGGGCAATGGCTAAATCCACTTCGTAAGCATCCGCGCGAGCCAGTTCCGCGGTCAGGGCCACTCGGTTGAGTACGTCATATAGCACTGACGCCACCGCATAGGGATGCTCGCCTTGAAGTTCGCTCTCTTTGCCGTTGGAATAAGCAATTGTACCAAAGGTATCGCGGACTTCTTGGTTATCCGGTAGGCGGATTTTCGACCCGTCCACGGCTAAAATCCGATACCCCCAAAAACGCTTATAGTCCGTATCGGCATAGAGCGTGTCAACCACGGCTTTTTGGTTTAATTCAATAAATGCCGTGTGCTTTAATTTATACCGCGCTTGCGAGTAAGCGCTCGCGGTGACCGGGTCTTGATTCAATTGATTCATGGCTTCATTGACAACCAGTTGGAGTGATTTAACGCTGTTCCGTAAAACCAAGACTAACACCAAGCCAAACGATAAGACGCGCTGGCGGGTAAAATCTTTTGCGCCTTGCCGATGACGCCCCTTGAATGTCTCGTCATCAATTAAATTGCAACTGACGCTTGCCGCTCGTTTCCCTTTAAAAAAATCATAGTTAAATTATGTAATTGTCGTTTATATCAGATTTTTTGTCTTAACTTAATGGCAGTGACTTCCAGAATTTTTGAAGTCCACATACACCGATAATCAGGTTGCGCAACTTTTTAAAACTCCAAGCTTCAAGACTTTGATACTCGTGGCCTTAAACGTTTTTGTCACTCCAATGAGTGACATTTTTTCGGAGTCCATTAAGTTGCGCAACCAAGCTTGCAACTTTCACTAAACAAGACATAAAAAGGCTGCCCCCATTTGGCACCCGGAGTCAGGCAATATCATTTATACTGTTAGCTAAACCCCATCGTTAGAAATGATTCCTCGTAAATGAACAGCAAAGAAAAAAAACAACTCAGCGAAACGGACATCTGCGATTTATTCATCACCCCTGCTATTAAAGATGCCGGTTGGGACCCATACAGACAGATTCGCCGCGAAGTCACTTTGACGCCCGGGCCTATCGTCGTCAGGGGTAATATCTCTTCCCGCAACAAGAAAAAGAAAAAATTCGCCGATTACGTATTGTCCTGGGAGCCCGGCATCCCGGTGGCGATTGTCGAAGCCAAGGACAACAATCATACGATCAGTCATGGCATGCAGCAGGCCTTGGGCTATGCCGAAATCCTCGACTTACCCAACGCCTTCAGCTCCAATGGCGATGCCTTTGCCATGCACAATAAAACGGCTTGTGAAGGCGAAGACATCGAAAGCGAAATCGCCTTAGAACACTTTCCGGAACCCAATACACTTTGGCAACGCTACAAGACTTATCGAGGCATCGCCGACGAAAACCAGGAGTTGATCGTTCAGCCTTATTACACCGATGTTTCCGGTAAGGAGCCGCGTTACTATCAAATTGAAGCGATCAACCACACTATAGAAGCCGTCGCCAAGGGCCATAAACGCATTCTATTGGTCATGGCGACCGGCACCGGTAAGACCTACACCACCTTCCAAATCATCTGGCGCCTGTGGAAAGCCAAGGAGGTCAGGCGCGTGCTGTTTCTGGTCGATCGCAATATCCTGGCCGATCAAACGCTGGTCAACGACTTCAAACCCTTCGGTTCGGTCATGTCGAAGATCAAGAACCGCAAGATCGACCCGTCCTATGAAATCCATCTAGCACTCTATCAGGCGATCACAGGCCCGGACGAAGCGGACAAAATCTTCAAGAACGTCTCGCCCGACTTTTTCGACCTGATCGTCATCGACGAATGTCATCGCGGCAGCGCGGCGGACGATTCTGCTTGGCGCGAAATTCTGGAATATTTTTCCAACGCCATCCAACTGGGTTTGACCGCCACGCCCAAAGAAACCAAATACGTGTCCAGCATCAGCTATTTCGGCGAGCCGGTTTACACCTACAGCCTGAAACAAGGCATCGAAGACGGATTTCTCGCGCCCTATAAAGTCGTGCGTATCGATATCGACAAAGACCTGTATGGTTGGACGCCGCCGCCAGGCATGAAGGACGATTTGGGTAACGACATCGAACAGCGCACTTACAACCAGATCGACATGGACCGTATCCTGATTTTGAATCAGCGCACCAAGCTGGTCGCCGAGCGGGTCATGAAATATCTCAACGCCACCGACCCGTTCGCCAAGACCATTATCTTTTGCGAAGACATCGACCATGCCGAACGCATGCGCAAAGCCATCGTCAATGCGGCCGGTAAACTGGCCAAGGACAATCCCAAATACGTCATGCGCATCACCGGCGACAGCGTGGAAGGCAAGGCAGAACTGGATAACTTCATCGATTCCGAAAAAGTCTTTCCGGTCATCGCCACCACGTCGGAATTGCTGACCACCGGGGTCGACGCCAAAACCTGCAAGCTGATTGTGCTGGATAAAACCATCAGTTCGATGACCACGTTCAAGCAAATTATCGGCCGCGGCACCCGTATCGAAGAAGAGTACAACAAATACTTCTTCACCATCATGGACTTCAAGAAAGCCACCGAGCTGTTCAAAGACCCGGACTTCGACGGCGAACCGGTGGTGATTTACGAACCGGGCGAAGGTGACGACCCGGTGCCGCCCGATCCCGATGGGCCGGATGATCCAGGAGATGATGACATTGAAGAAAAAACGGGTGTTTACAAAGTGACCGTCAGCGGTGTGCCGGCCAAAATCGTCGCCGAGCGTATCGAATACTTAGGCCCCGACGGAACCTTGATCACCGAATCCTACAAAGACTTCACCCGCAAGCAAATCCAAACCGAATTCGCCTCGCTGGACGAATTCCTAAAACGCTGGAACGACAGCAACAAAAAACAAGTCATCGTCGACCTGTTGGAAGAGCACGGCATCCTGTTCGACAACCTGGCCGAGGAAGTCGGCAAGGACTACGGCATATTTGACCTGATTTGCCATATTGCCTATGATCAGCCGCCCTTGACCCGCAAGGAACGGGCGCTGAACGTCAAGAAACGCAATTACTTCACTAAGTACGGTGAGCAGGCTCGGGCGGTGCTCGACGCCTTGCTGGAAACCTATGCCGACGAAGACATCGGCAGCCTGGAAAACAGCAAGATATTGAAGCTCAAACCCTTCAGCGACCTGGGTACGCCGGTCGAAATCATCAATCAGTTTTTCGGCGGCAAAAGCCAATACCAGTCCGCCATACAAGAACTCGAACAGGAACTCTTTAAACAGGAACAAAGTGCATGAGTAATGTTTCCGGCATCATCAAATCCATTCAAGACATCATGCGTAAGGATGTCGGCGTCGATGGTGATGCGCAACGTATCAGCCAACTGGTCTGGCTGTTTTTTCTAAAAATCTTCGACGACCGTGAAGAAGAACTGGAATTGATAGAGGACGACTATCAATCGCCGCTGCCGGAGCACATCCGTTGGCGAGCCTGGGCCAAAGACCCGGAAGGCATGACCGGCGATGAACTGTCCGATTTCGTCAACCTGGAACTGTTTCCGACCCTGAAGGAAAAATTGCCGATGCAGGGCGAAACTGCCCAGCGTGCTCAGGTCGTGCACGACGTGTTCGAAGACGCCTACAACTACATGAAATCCGGCACGCTGCTGCGCCAGGTGATCAACAAAATCTGCGAAATCAATTTCAACAACACCGAGGACAAACACACCTTCGGCGGCATCTACGAACAAATCCTCAAAGACTTGCAAAGCGCCGGCAACGCGGGCGAATTCTACACGCCGCGCGCCGTGACCCGCTTCATCGTCAACCGCGTCGATCCCAAGCTGAAAGAAACCGTGCTAGACCCGGCCTGCGGCACCGGCGGCTTTCTCAGTTGCACGATCGAACATAAACGCAACCAATATGTGAACTCACCGGACGACGAAGAAACCCTGCAAGCCTCGATTCGCGGCGTCGAGAAAAAAGCCATGCCGCACATGCTGTGCGTCACCAACATGATCCTGCACGGCATCGACACGCCGACGGCGATTCGCCACGACAACACCCTGAGCCGTCCCTACAAGGACTACGGCAACAAGGACCGGGTCAACGTCATCGTCACCAACCCGCCGTTCGGCGGCATGGAAGAGGACGGCATTGAAAACAACTTTCCGGCCAACCTGCGCACCCGCGAAACCGCCGACTTGTTCATGGCCTTAATCATCAAGCTGCTGAAAGACCAAGGCCGCGCCGCCGTGGTATTACCGGACGGCTTCTTGTTCGGCGAAGGCATGAAAACCCGCTTGAAACAACAATTGCTGGAAGAATGCAATCTGCACACCCTGGTGCGCCTGCCCAACGGCGTGTTCAATCCTTACACCGGCATCAAGACCAACCTGTTGTTCTTCACCAAAGGTCAGCCGACCGAACACGTCTGGTTCTACGAACATCCCTACCCCGAAGGCGTCAAGAACTACAACAAGACCAAACCGATGCGTTTCGAGGAATTCCAGCCGGAAATCGACTGGTGGGGCGACGAGGCCGGCGGTTTCGCCAGCCGAGAGCAAACCGAACAGGCCTGGCGCGTTTCTATCGATGAGATCAAACAGCGCAACTACAACCTGGATATCAAGAACCCGCATATCGGCGAACAAGTCAGCCACGATCCGCAGGAATTGCTGCAGCAATACGCCCAGCAGCAACAGGCCATGGCCGACATCCGTTCCCAAATTAAAGATATTCTGAAACTGGCGTTGAAACCGGGGGCTCTGGGCTAAAAGCGCATGAAATTGTTTATCATCGTCATTCCGGCATGGACTGCCGTAATCCAGTTTACAGGGAAGTAACTCGGAAACACTAATGACCAAACAACCCTGCGTTTATATGCTGTCGAGTCGAAGAAACGGAACGCTCTATATTGGCGTGACTTCGAATTTAATCCAGCGGGTATATCAACATCGAACCGGCATGATAGAAGGCTTTACCAAGCGTTACGGGGTTCATAATTTGGTCTGGTATGAAAGTCACGAAATGATGGAAAGTGCAATTCAAAGAGAGAAACAACTCAAAAAATGGGCAAGAACAGCAAAAATTCGTTTGATAGAGCAACAAAATCCTGAGTGGCGAGATTTATGGCAAGATTTAATGTAATCATCTGGATCGTCATTCCGGCAGGGACTGCCCGAATCCATAAGCCAGGGATGGCAAACATGGAATACATCCCTGTAACCTGGATGTCGGCAATCCCTGCCGACATGACGGTTTAACTTAATCGTATTGGAGGAACAAATGGAATGCACAAAGAAATCGCTCGAATATGTGATAACCAATGAAACTAAATAATGGATAAGTTAATTTCCACTAATATAGATGTCTGGACTGCTGCGCTGGAAAACAAATCAGCCGCCGGCAGAGGAACGAACAACAAACAAACGGCTTACGGCATTAAAAAACTGCGCGAGCTGATATTGGAACTAGCGGTGCGCGGCAAGCTGGTGCCGCAAGATCCGAATGATGAACCGGCCACTGTATTGTTGGAGAAAATCGCCGAGGAAAAGGCGCGCTTGGTTAAGGAAGGGAAGATTAAAAAGCAGAAGGCTTTGCCGGAGATTGGTGAGGAGAAAAGCACAAATGATATTCCTGATGGCTGGGCCTGTGAGCGACTTGGTAATGTTTTGAATGTAATAAATGGTCGAGCCTATAAGAAACATGAAATGCTTCAAGAAGGAACGCCTCTATTAAGAGTAGGTAATTTATTTACTTCAAATGAATGGTATTACTCAAACCTAGAACTCGAACCTGACAAATATATAGATAATGGTGATCTAATTTATGCTTGGTCAGCATCATTTGGCCCTTTTATTTGGGACGGGGGGAAAGTTATATTCCATTATCATATTTGGAAGCTTGATTTATTTGATGATCTTAGTCTTTATAAAAAATATTTATATCTGTATCTTTTAGCTATCACCGAAGAAATAAAAGCCTCAGGTAGTGGTATTGCAATGATACACATGACAAAAGAAAGAATGGAAAAACTAGTTGTCATGGTTCCACCCCTAGCTGAACAACACCGTATCGTCGCTAAAGTCGATGAACTGATGGCGCTGTGCGACCAACTGGAACAGCAGCAAACCGACAGCATCGCCGCGCATCAAACGCTGGTCGAAACCCTGCTGAAAACGCTGACCGACAGCGAAAATGCCGAACAACTGGCGCAAAATTGGGCCGTCCTGTCCGAACACTTCGACACCCTGTTCACTACCGAACACAGCATAGCCCAACTCAAACAAACGATCCTGCAACTCGCCGTCATGGGCAAACTCGTCCCCCAAGACCCCAATGACGAACCGGTTAGCGTGTTGTTGGAGAAAATTGCCGAGGAAAAGGAGTGCTTGGTTAAGGAAGGCAAGATCAAAAAGCAGAAAGAGTTGCCGGAGATTAGTGAGGAGGAAAAAGCGTTTGAATTACCAGAAGGTTGGGATTGGATTAAATTTGGTTACCTTGCTGAATTTATTAATGGTGACCGGGGTAAAAACTACCCTAATCGCAGTGAATATGTAGAAGCTGGAATGCCTTGGGTTAATACTGGTCACATTGAGACAAATGGTCATTTGTCTAAAACTGAAATGAATTTTATTTCTCAGGAAAAGTATGATTCTTTAAAAAGTGGCAAGATTAAAAAAGGAGACTTAGTTTACTGTTTACGTGGTGCCACTTTTGGTAAAACTGCTTTCGTTGAGCCGTATAATAAAGGCGCGATAGCATCTTCATTGATGATTATCAGGCCTTATATTGAAGAATTAAACAAGTACATTTATAAATATTTAGTTAGTCCATTAGGAAGGGAGCAAATATTTCGATTTGATAACGGATCAGCACAGCCAAATTTATCAGCTAATAGTGTCATGTTGTATGCCTTTCCACTACCACCGTTGGCCGAACAACACCGCATAGTCGCCAAAGTCGATGATCTAATGGCACTCTGCGATCAGCTACAAGCCCAAATCAACAAAGCACAGACCACTCAAATCCACTTGGCCGACGCCATCGTCGAACAAGCGATAGCCTAACATGATTAAGCATGGATAAGCGGAAAAGAATCAGGAGGGAGCGCCATGTTTGGTTTATCTGACGTAAACGCAGCGTTATCGATTTGGGACCGGATCAAAAAAGGGGCTGCCGATGAACAAGCGATAAAGGCTCCCGACACGGTCGCCAGCCGCTTTGTTCGTCTGTTTGAAAAACACGGTATTCATCGAAACCAGATCCCGCGCTTTTTTGATCATGGTTTGACCCTGGATTCCATTTCCAGCGATGAAAAACTAATCGCGCAATTAAGCCCTGAAATTTTGCAAGCGGCGGCGGAACTGTTCGCCATTCGCCTGGAATGGCTGGAAGGCGCCGACGATCAGCTTTACTCCACGCAAAGTTTTTACCAATCCCCGGAAGGTTATGGCGAGTTCTTAAAAGGATTGAAATCCAAGGGCGATCACCGGCTATTGGTCAAGCTGGTGTTAACCGATTACGGTTATCGTGATCATGATGCGCTGTTAGTGATCGAGGAAGAAATCGCTAGCCTGGGTGATGAGTCCATCGTCCGCTATTACCTTTGTGGCGGTTGGTCGCATCAATATTACAAATGCAGAGCAGACCTCGCCGCTTGCATTGCCATGACCTTAAACCAAGGGGTTTATATTCGAGGTAGTTGGAAACAAGGCCCGATTGACGCCTTTTGCGAAGGCAAGGGTTTCATCTCCGACCTTTATTCGTTGCCTTATGCCTGCCGGCGCGATTGGTTGTTGCGTAAACGCTATACCAAAGCCGACTGGCATCCGGATCACTGGATCTATGATCCGGAAAATTACCTGGATGGCGTCGATGAAGGCGACTTCGGCAAAAAAAGCGCGCTAGAAATCTGGCTGCATTATTTCGATAAAGGCTTACTGGAAACCGGCTATCACCGCAAACATGCCGCCGAAGATTTCAAGGCTTATTTACAGAACAATTTTAAATAATAACTATAAAAGGACTGACGATTATGGACTTTTGTCTTGATTCGCTTGAACAAATTAGAAATAGACTGCTGGACCTGACCGCTAGAAACCGTTTGTTGAATTTCAGCCATGGGCGCGGTGGCTACATTAGGATCGTCGATGAATTGCCGGATCAGTTATGTAATTTGTTGCTGACTGAAGAGGAATTGGAATTTCTGCCTATCCCCGAGCCGACCCGGGAGCAGCTAATCGAAGCGGGCTATGTGAAGATTGATGCAGAAACCGAGCAAGAGGTTCGCGTTAAGAAAGACCCGACAGCGATTGAATGGGCTAAGTGGTTAAACATCAAGACGGATTACGAGTTGCCCGAACCGCTTGAAAATGATGAGCCGGACAAGCATCAAGACAAAGCCATCCAAACTTTGTTGTTCCCTTATGAAATGGAAACCCAGCTTAGATCGGTTAGGAACAAGGCGGAAACTGCGATAGAGGAAACAGGGGCCAATATTCTGTATTTGGCTTTTGGTTTTTTGGAATGGTTCGAAAGCCATGACAGTGATAAGGCGAGGCTGGCGCCGTTATTTTTGCTGCCGGTTACGCTGAATCGCGGCAAGTTGAACAAAGAGGCCGGCACCTACGTTTACACCCTCAACTACACCGGCGAAGATATTTTGCCTAACCTGTCTCTACGGGAAAAGTTGAAGATCGATTATGGTTTGGCTTTGCCCGAGGTGGATGAGACGGTTTCGCCGGAGGGGTATTTCGCGCAAGTCGAGCATCTTATCGATGTCAATCAGCCCCGTTGGAAGGTAAGGCGTTACTGCACCTTGGCGTTGTTGAATTTCGGCAAATTGTTGATGTATCTGGATCTGGATCCGGCGCGTTGGCCCGAAGACGAGGGGAATATTGTCAATCATCCTATCGTGCAAAAGTTCTTTGCGTCGAGTGCCGGTGGAGAACAGGCGAGTTCGCATTTCTCGGCAGAGTATGAGATTGATTCGGTGAGCGAAATTCATGAGCAATATCCGTTGATCGATGATGCCGACAGTTCCCAACATAGCGCCTTGATCGATGCGATCAATGGTAAAAACATGGTCATCGAAGGACCGCCAGGCACCGGTAAATCGCAAACCATTACCAACTTGATTGCAGCGGCATTGGCCCAGGACAAAAAAGTATTGTTTGTCGCTGAAAAATTAGCCGCGTTACAAGTGGTTAAACACCGTCTGGATAGGGCTGGATTGGGCGATTTTTGTTTGGAGCTCCATAGCCATAACACACAGAAAAGCCACGTTCTGCAAAATATCGGGGCGCGCCTGGCTAATCAAGATTTTTATCGTTCTCCGGCTGACATCGATGCGGATATTGCGCGCTATGAGAAATTAAAGCAACAGCTCAATGACTACGTCATTTTGATCAATCGGCCTTGGAAAAATACCGGGCAAACCATTCACGAGATTTTTACGCGGGCGACCCGTTATCGGGAAATATTGCCGGAGCTCGATACCATTGCGTTACATCCCAGTCACTTTACTGGGGAAATGTTGAATTCCGAAGTGCAAAAACAGTGTTCGGACCAGATCGAAATACACCATCAAGCTTATCGCGAAGTGTCCAACCAGTTTCAAGACGGTGTCGATTTGCAGTCTCATCCCTGGGCAGGCGTGAATAACACTGAGTTGCAAATGTTCGATTCCAGCCAAGTGTGTGATTTATTGGCCGGCTGGAATGGGGCGTTACAGGCATTACACCAAGCGTTGTCTACGATCTGTGCAGCCGTTGATATGAAACTGGATGAGGTTGATGGCTTCGATCAGATAGATCAGTTGGCGAAGGATTTCGCCTTATTCAGCGAACCTTTCGAGCAGGCTTTGTATGGCATTCTGCCGAATCTGCAGGGCGATAATATTCAGCTATTCCAGAATTACATCGCGCTGTTTAAGACAATTCAGCAGTTGTACGCCTCTCTTCGGCCTCATGTTCAGGCCTCATTATTGGAAGATTTAGGTCAATTGGACAGCCTGACCGAGGCGCAAAAACGTCTCTCGATGTTGGGCGTGGACGAGTTGAATTCCTTAGCGGATTTGGCGAAATGCATTCATAGAATCGGTAGGCTGCAAGAGAAACTAAGCGGTATTGATAGTGCTGCGAAAGAGGTCGGCCAACATTTTGGCGAGTCGTTTCATCGGCATATTACCAATAGTGAACAAGGCATTCAGGAATTCCAGGAATTGCTCAAGTTGACGTGTCAGTTGCCCGTGACGCTATGGAAAAAACGTGATGAATGTTTTGATGACGAGGAGTTGGATGAAGTTATTCCGGTATTAACTAATTATCTCGATGTATTGGTGCCGATTCACGAGCAAATCAATGAATCGGTGTCGTTGGATAAACTGCCGTCGGCGGTTGAATTGAAAGAACTGCAGGAGGACTTCAATAACGGCGGATTTTTTAAATGGTTTAAACCCAGTTGGCGTAAAGCCAAGAAAGGCTTAAAGCGGCTAGCCGCCAAGCCGAAAGTTAAGTTTAAAAAAATTCAGAGCCATTTGGATGCGATCGTTTTATACGCGGAAACCAACGAGCAAATGGAGGCGGATAAGCGATTCGGACAATTGTTGGGAGACCATTTCGCCGGGCTGAACACCCCCATCAACGAGATTCAAGCGCTACGATCATGGTATCGGGCTATCAGGCAAACTTATGGCGTGGGTTTTGGGCCCAAGGTGGCTTTGGGTCAAGCGATATTGGATCTTCCGCAACCTATCGGTAAAGGCGTTCATTCTTTTGTAGAACAGGGATTAAGTGACCAAATCAAGGATAGCTTGGAAGAGGTTGCATTTTTGCAGAAGACCTTTGCGAATTTTTCAGCACTCAAAAAAAATGATAAGTCCCTGTTGGATCAAGAGTCGGCCTTATATGAGCTACGTGATGCTTTGGCTGAATGCCTCGAACCGTGCCAGAAATTGTTTAAAAAGGAGGATATTCATATCAATGAAATGTCCGAGTTGGTTGCCAATCTGCATGCGTTGAGAGAGTCCATAGAAAAATGGCATGACAGTGATGTCAATCAGACTTTGTTTAACGGTCTACTCGATTTAAGTGTTGGACCCGATCAAGATAATCGAACGGAACTGGCAAAAGCCGAAGCGACCCTCGATCTTGCCAAGACTGTTGCAGAGGTAAAAGTTCCACTATTGAAGCAGGCTCTATACAACGGTGCGTCGGCGGAGCTTTTCGACAAATTTGCAGAATTTGAATCGCTCATTAAGCAAAAACAGACTGAAATCCCCGAGCGCAATCAGCCGTTTGTCGAGCGAACAAAGTTGGACTATCAACAGTGGATCCCTACTGAGCAAAATAGGCTGATTTTGTTGCTGGCTAGAAATGACAAGGCTTTATCCAATAAGGAGTGGTTGGTTAACTGGTTGGATTTCGTTCGGAGTCGTGAACGAGTTAAAGAGATTGGGTTTTCGGGGTTAATCGATGCCCTGGAAAGCAGGCAAATACAGTTGCCAGACTTAATGGCGGCTTATTATCTGGCCGTTTATGATTTGATCGCCCGGCAAGTTATCGAAGAACGACCTGAATTGGGACAATTTTCAGGTGTTCAGCATAAAACAATCCAACAGCAATTTTGCAAATATGACGAAAAGCTTAAAGCTTTACAACAGCAAAAAATTGCCTGGAAAACGGCTAAAAGGAAAGTGCCAGCAGGTAATTCGGGCGGAAAGGTCAGCAACTATACTGAACTTGCCTTATTACAGCATGAGTGCAATAAAAAGAAACGCCATGTTCCGATTCGCCAGTTAGTGAAACGGTCAGGTCAGGCCTTATTGTCGCTTAAACCTTGCTTCATGATGGGGCCGATGTCTGCGGCTCAATATTTGTCTCCTGGCGAAATCAATTTCGATTTAATCATCATGGATGAGGCGTCGCAAATGAAACCTGAGGATGCTTTAGGTGTTATTGCACGGGGCAAACAATTGGTTGTGGTGGGTGACCCGAAACAGTTACCGCCTACCAGTTTCTTTGATAAGGCGGTTAATGACGATGACGAAGATAGCACGGCAATTGAGGAATCGGAAAGTATTCTGGATGCCGCATTACCGATGTTTACTGCCAGACGGTTACGTTGGCATTACCGTTCGCAGCATGAAAGCCTGATCGCCTTCTCAAATCATTCGTTTTATAACAGCGACTTAGTAGTATTCCCGTCGCCGCATAGCGAGTCTTCAGATTATGGCATCAAATATACCCGCGTGCCCCGAGGCAAATTTGTGGCTCAATGTAATCTTGAAGAAGCCGAGGTGATTGCTGAAGCGGTGGCTAAACATTTTTTAGCGCGTCCGTATGAATCGCTGGGGGTTGTGGCGATGAATGCCAAACAGCGTGAGCAGATCGAGCGGGCGATCGAAGATTTGAGTAAGCAGCGGCCAGAGTTTCAAGAGGCATTGGAACTTAACAGGGACAGCGATGAGCCCCTTTTTGTTAAAAACCTCGAGAACGTTCAGGGTGATGAGAGAGACGTTATCTACATCTCCTTCACTTATGGTCCTCAGTCAGTCGGCGCTAAGGTCATGCAGCGGTTTGGACCGATTAATTCTAATGTCGGATGGCGTCGCTTAAACGTGCTGTTTACCCGATCCAAAAAGCGCATGCATATTTTCACCTCAATGGGGAGTGAAGATATTTTAGTGTCTGAAAGATCGAGTCGTGGAGTCAAGGCGCTGAAAGACTTTTTGGCATTTGCAGAAACGGGTTATATCCATCAACCTCAACACACGGGAAAGGCTCCTGACAGCGATTTTGAGATTGCGGTTGCCAATAGCTTGCGCGATGCCGGATTTGAAACCGTTCCTCAAGTCGGCGTGGCTGGTTTCTTTATTGATTTGGCGGTCATCGATCCTGGTAAGCCGGGCAGGTTTTTAATGGGAATTGAATGCGATGGCGCCAGTTATCATTCGGCAAAATCTGCCAGAGATCGCGATCGCTTACGCCAATCGGTATTAGAGCGTCTTGGCTGGCGAATTCACAGAATCTGGTCAACCGATTGGTTCAAAAATCCTCAAGCGGAGTTGCAGCCATTAATACGCGAACTTAATCAGTTGAAATCTGAAGTGACTGAGGAGGTAGAGAAACCTTCGGAACAGGAGGATTTGCAGGAAATTATTGTTGAGCATGAGGCCGAAGAAAAAACTGTAGAGGCCTATGTCACTGAACAGGCTGATCTAAAGACTAAGTTAGAGCATTTCGATCAAAACGTGATTAGAAAAGAGCAGCCCGAAACTCCGGCAAATAAACGCTTGTTACGCCCTGCCATGCTTGAGACTCTATTAGAGTTCAAGCCGCAAACAGTATGGGAGTTCAAAGAAATGATTCCTCCATTTTTGCGTCAAGGTACGGCGAGCAATGAGGGGGGATATCTTGAACAGGTATTGGAGATTATTCGTTCTTACGACTGCTAAATCCCAACATAATTTGAAGGAAAAAAGGAGTATCAATAGTGAATTCTTTGATGGAAGGAACAGGCTCAAAAGTCTGCTGGTTTGTTGGCGCCAGTTATGGCGGTACAAATGATCAAACCGATCGCTTTGTTGATAAGGGTGTTTGGGAAAATGGTTATGGCAACAAGTACCTTGATCTGGTGCAAAGCATCAAGCCGGGGGAACGAATCGCTATAAAATCGACTTATACCCGCAAGCATAATTTGCCGTTTGATAATCGTGGCCATGTGGCGTCTGTGATGGCCATTAAGGCGATAGGGATTGTCACCAAGAATCATGGCGATGGCAGAATTGTTGAGGTTGATTGGACAAAATTAGAGGAACCACGGGAATGGTATTTTTATACCTATAGGAGCACTATTTGGCAAGTATTGCCTGGGGATTGGTGTGCCGATGGTTTGATTAGTTTCACTTTTGAAGGACAGCCGCAAGATATCGACCGGTTTAGGAATGGTCCGTATTGGCGGGAACGGTTCGGCGATGCTTCCAAAGATACGCCCAGGTTTTTGTGGGCTAAGTTCTATATGGAAGTGGCCGATAAGCTAATGGATTATCGAGACCGTAGAGCGGAATTGGTGAAGGCGTTACGGGATATTGCTGGTCGAATGGAAGGACTGACAAATTTACATGATCGTTATAAAAATGGAAATATCGCTTCTTTACAAGATATTTGCCCATTTACTACGATGGGTATATTCAATAGAGGTATAACCGAAGCCAACCGTAAAATCATTGCCGGCGAATTGGCAAAATTTCTAAAAGTAGTAGAGCCTGTACCAGATAGTTTCGAAGGTATTCCAATCCTCAATAATCTGAAATCCTGGTTCTTTGGTTTTGAAAAAAATCGGGAACCGGATGACATTGATTCGCTATGGAGAATTTTTGCAGAGGCTTTAAGGTTCACCGATTCAGAACAAGGTGGTGATGAGTCAGCATTTATCAAAGCTTACGATAATGTGACCGATAGATATGGTATTGGCTCAAATATTACCATGGGGCTTTATTGGATTCGGCCTTGGAACTTCCCAACTCTCGATAGTCGTTCAAAAAGCTATATCGAAAAGAATCTGGGCATAAAAATCGGTTTAAATGGACCAAAAGGAAATTGTAATGCACAAGACTATTTATCGTTATTGAATAAATTGGAAGCCCATTTTCAAGAGCCCAATTATCCTGTTCATTCGTTCCCTGAATTATCGTTGGCCGCTTGGTCTTATCAGGACCATGATGAAACGAGTCAACAAGACAACAGTGTAATGAATGTGGGGCCGAGCGAAGATTCAGACGAATGTTCTGAGGATGATTTCCCAAAAAACCTGGAGGTCAAGCCTTATAGCCTTGATGATATTTTGGCGGATGGCTGTTTCGTTGAGCGATCACGATTAGAGCAAATTCTGGAGCGTCTTCGGGTTAAAAAGAACCTGATTCTGCAAGGACCGCCCGGAACCGGGAAGACTTGGTTGGCAAAACGACTGGCCTTTGCATTAATGGGGCAGCAAAGTGTTAAAAGCCGAATCCGGGTCGTTCAGTTTCACCCCAATTTGTCTTATGAAGATTTTGTCCGAGGTTGGCGGCCTTCCGGCGACGGCAAATTATCATTGGTAGATGGGCCCTTCATGGAAATGATTGAATCGGCAGCTAAATCTCCACAAGTCAAACACGTTATTGTGATCGAGGAAATCAATCGCGGCAATCCAGCACAAATATTCGGTGAGATGCTTACCTTGTTGGAAGTGGATAAGCGCACACCGACCGAAGGGCTGGAACTATGCTATCGCAGAGAGGTGGATGAGCGCGTGTATGTTCCCGATAATTTATATGTCATCGGCACGATGAATATTGCCGACCGTTCGCTTGCCTTGGTCGATTTAGCATTGAGAAGGCGTTTTGCATTCGTGGATTTGCAGCCAACCCTCGGCCAACCTTGGCGCGAATGGGTGCATCGGGAATTTACGATAGCTTTAGAAGTTTTGGACGAAATTGAACGGCGTATAGGGGCTTTAAACAATGACATTGCCGGCGACGCCAGTTTGGGCAAGCAATTTCAAGTGGGGCACAGTTATGTAACGCCACCGACTGGTGCGAGAATCAATGATGCTCAGGAATGGTTTAAACAGGTGGTACTGACTGAAATTGGGCCTTTGCTGGAGGAATATTGGTTCGATGCGATCGAAAAGGCGGATAATGCCAAGCAGCGTTTGTTGGACGGTTTTTAACAGTGGTTGCCGTGTCTTCACAAGCCATCCAGAGTCATGAATATTCTGGTGGCTATATCGGCAGGATTCCGGTCAGAAACTTGTGGTTACTGATGTTTTACGCCTCTGACTTGTTTAAGCATCAAGGCGCCGGAAAAATTGCCTTGGAGGATGCGCCCGATGATATTCCGGATTTAGTCGCTGAAATTTTGATTCGGATCGTTGAAAAACGATTGATGCACAACTTGAGTTTTGGTTATCGTACCAAGCAAGCGGATCTGAGCCGGGTTAGGGGGCGTATTGATCATTTCAGGACAGAGCGGCAACAGTTACTTTTACGTGGAAGGGTGGCTTGCCAGTTTGAAGAATTGACTGTTAACACGCCGCGCAACCGTTATGTTCGTGCAGCATTAAACGTTCTGTCAGGGCTAGTGAATCGTCCAGTCCTTATGCATAAGTGCCGGGCATTGGCGGGCAATTTATTCCAGATGGGCGTAACCGGTGAAAAGCCGAGCCGCGCGCAGGTTTCCATCGACAGGTTTGGACGGCATGATAGCGATGATCAGCAAATGGTCGCAGCAGCTCATTTGGCATTCGAACTGGCGTTGCCGACTGAGCAGAGTGGGACAAGCCATTTGACGCAACCCGAAAAGGAAATTACCTGGTTAAGGCGTTTGTTTGAAAAAGCCGTAGCCGGATTTTATGACGTGGTGTTATCAGCGGATGGCTGGCGTGTGAGTGCCGGAAAGAAGATCAGCTGGCAAATTACGGAAAAGACTGAGGGTATTGACCGAATCTTGCCTTCGATGGTGACCGATATTCAACTTGAGCATCAAAGCACCTCTCAACGGGTCATTATTGATACTAAGTTTAATGCCATTGTTACTTCCGGTTGGTACAGAGAAGAAACACTGCGTAGTGGTTATCTTTACCAGATATATACCTATCTGAGATCCCAAGAGCAAAGCTGTGACCCATTATCACTGAGTGCCTCAGGAATGTTGTTACACCCGTCGATTGAAAAACTGGTCGATGAATCAGTCGTTATCCAAGGACACCAGATCCGTTTCGCGACGGTGGATTTAAGCAAGTCGACTAACGAAATTCGGGAGCGATTGTTGCAGATTGTGAGGCGGGATGACCAATTCTTGGTTCTGGCCGGATAGGCGGGTATCGACCCTTTTCTGACTTTGGCGCCATCGACTTTAATGGTCGCGGTAAAATGTATACCCGTCGTTCAAGGTTATTTGCAATGCTTGATTGGGAGAGTAGCGACAGCCCTTAGCTTCTTGGGTTATTCGCTCGTTTCTCCGACAACGCAAACATTTTACTCATCCTACGAACTATGGCGAACGATGCAAATCTCTTTGGTTTAGCGTAAAATTCGGCGCCTGCTAAGAATTGAACAGTTTTGTT
Source organism: Methylotuvimicrobium sp. KM1 (assembly GCF_044788715.1). Classification (NCBI taxonomy): domain Bacteria; kingdom Pseudomonadati; phylum Pseudomonadota; class Gammaproteobacteria; order Methylococcales; family Methylococcaceae; genus Methylotuvimicrobium; species Methylotuvimicrobium sp. KM1. Next base: position 1,406,595 of record NZ_CP173170.1, read on the forward strand.
CCTGAGTGTGCCAGTTTCGACTGGCCACTCGTCTAACGAGTGCAACTAATTTTGAAGAGCTTGCCTCTTAAACACTACGGTGTTTTGCCCCTAGTGCTAGGGGTGGTTACTATTACTACTTATAGACACTCAGGAACACCCTGATAAGGAAATTTATGGCGTTTAAAGATAATGTTTGGTGGACAAGAAAAGCACGGATTCAAGCAGAGAGAAGGCTTTTATCTAATGCCTTTCAATCTCAGCTCTTAATGCTGTGGTATTCGTTCTGCGGTGTGGCAGCCTCTATTTATTATCTTAAGATCGACAATTCAGTCCTTAATAATGATTTGCCCGGCATCATCTGGGTAGTCTATTCAGTTTTAATACTTTGCATGTCTGGTTTTATTACTGGTCTTTCCTTTAAAGAGCGTGCCGGACTAATCAAAGAATGCTATGAAGCCCTAAATACCTTTTATCAGAAAGCAAAAACAGACAATGCCGATATCGGTTCTATATCAAAAGAATATGAGCAAATTTTGGGGCTTTGCGAAAACCATACCGATTACGACTATTACCTCGCCTTATGTATTGAGTATGTAACTTGTACCACTCCTAAAGACCCAAAAACTAAATTAAAAGAAGGCCTAGATAGAAGGCCAACCTGGTATCACTGGATCAGTATCAGTTATTGGATATTTAAAAATTATTTATTGCTAACACTCTTGTATTTATTGCCAATTATCTTGTTTGTTGGCTTGGAGAGGTTAGTGTGAGTGTACGGAAGCAGTTCGCTAAGTATTTTTCGGAAGATAACCTAAAACAAATATTCACCGACCATATTGTATATTCCGGAGCAACAGGGATAGACAATTTAAATCAATATGCTTTTCGTAAGCAATTAAATGATCAAGTAGAAATTATTTCAAAAAAGATACTGGCTGGCACATATCAGTTTACTAAATACAAATTAAAACTTGTCAGTAAAGGTCGAGGAAAAAAGCCAAGGGAAATTGCTATACCGACAGTTAGAGACCGCATCGCCATGAGAGCAATGTGTGAATTTCTTTCCGAAAGATTTAATTCAGGCTTATCCTTAGAGTTGCCGCAAAATGTCATCAAGCGAATAAAAACTGATGTCGTATCTGGAAAATATTCTGGCTATATTAAGCTAGATGTTTCGGACTTCTATCCGTCAATCAAGCATAAGGAACTTGAATCTCGCTTGCGCAAGCGTATCAAAGATCTAGGAATTATGAATGTTATCCTGGCTGCAATAACGTCGCCCACAGTTATCGTATCCAAAGCATCTGATAAACCTTCCGCAATTGGTGTGCCGCAAGGATTAGCTATATCAAACATTTTAGCTGCTATATATTTGCTTAATATAGACAGGCATATGAATTCTTATCCGGGTATCGCATATTCTCGCTATGTCGATGATGTTCTGATTTTGTGCGACTCTAAGCAGGCAGAAAAAATCGCTAAGGATGTTATTTCGAGATTTAGACGAATTGGATTAAGGGTGCACGACCCCATTAAAGCTCCCGAAAAATCGAGCATTGGCGACGTCAAAGACCGGTTTGATTATTTGGGTTATCACTTCAGTGACGGGAGCGTATCGGCCAGAATAGCAACAGTTGAAAAGCTTAAAGAATCAATCGCAGCAATATTTACAAGCCACAAACATTCAAAACTAAAAAATGAAAAATTTCTGGAGTGGCGCCTAAATCTAAGAATTACCGGCTGTGTGTTCGAAAATAAAAGCAAAGGCTGGCTGTTCTTCTTTTCAGAAATAAATGATGAATCGCTATTGCATTCTTTAGATAATTACGTTCGTAAGTTTATAAAACGGTTTAATGTCGGAATAAAACCGAAACGATTTTCACGGGCTTTTAAAGAGCTAAGTTACCGCAGATACGAGACTAACTACATACCTAATTTCGATAACTATACTCTTGATCAGAAAAAAGACGTGTTGGTTGAATATTTCGATTTTAAACTCGGTTCGATAACGGATGAGGAAATAGAGTTCCACTTTCACAAGAGAATTGGGAAACAGGTTAAAGACCTGCTTGAAGATATCCAAAATTTTGGATATTAAAAAACTAATTGTTGCGTCGGATATGGAGGGGTGCGAACCATATCAGCCCATAGCGTGCGGTGAGATAACGAACCGCACGAAACGAGTCGGGCCGCTTTCACGAACGGTGAGGTTCGCAAGCTCACCTGCACCCTACGCCGGCTTTAGGCTAGAAATTTGCCATTGGCTCTTTTGTTTCTTCTGGCGGCTTTTGGCCGAAACCAGTTGCACAGATAATTTTATGATTTGATGTTACTCGATTTTGAAATTGTCTGGTCAGGTTTGAACTAACGCACATGAGCAATCAACATATAAAGTCAGAGAAAGATTAGTTCGAAGATTCAAAAACCGGCCGGATCAGTCGTATTGGATGCCGATCCGTGAAGCTTCGTTTGCTCAGAATGCGGTGCAATACCGGATCAATATTAATGTCAATGAAACTTACCCGACCCGGAATTTTTCTTGGTTGGATGAGCTTTATCTCATCAACATGCAATGAATTGATTGAGAAGGCCGTTATGTCGGTCACTGTATGTCCACTTCCCAATTGGTACAACGAGTCAAGAAATTATTGACTTTGTAACAAAATATGTTAGATATTTGAGGTATTGAAATTTCCGGAAGCTGAGCTTCCAAGAGCTTTACGTGGCCACTACGATCAGTGGCACCCTTAGCCGCCGCGAGTCTGCATCATCCGGCGGCCGGTTCCTGTGGGAATCGTGCAGACGCTTTATCAGCCCAACCGGGGGAATACTTTCCCGGTGGGATTCGTGTTTCTTCGGTTTTTTATTCATCAACCAGGAGAAACACCATGTCAACCTTAAGTTCACGTTTCAGTGCCGGATCGCATGTGATCCGGGCCGATTATCCGTTAACGGACGACGCATTGCGATTGTCCGTGCCTTCGATCTTTGCCGATACCGCGCATGGCTCGCGTTCGGACCGCTATGCCTACATTCCTACGATCCAAGTCTTGGAAGCATTGAGAAAGGAAGGCTTTCAACCGTTCATGGCCTGCCAGGCGCGAGTGCGCGACGATTCCCGCGAAGGTTTTGCCAAACACATGATGCGCTTGCGTCATGCCAGTCAAATCGAAGGGCAGGGCGAGACCAATGAAATCATCCTGCTCAATTCGCACGACGGATCATCATCGTATCAAATGCTCGCCGGCTGTTACCGGTTTGTCTGCCAAAACGGTATGGTTTGCGGCGATACCTTTCAGGACGTTCGCGTTCAACATCGCGGCAATGTCGTCGGTAACGTCATCGAAGGCGCTTACGAGGTGCTGAACAACTTCGAGCGGGTTTCCGAATCCAGAGAGGAGATGGCTGCGATCGAATTGACGCCCGACGAGCAACGCGCATTCGCCAAGGCTTCGTTGCCATTGCGCTTCCAGGAAGGAGCGGATAAACCGGAGCCGGATCAGGTATTGAAACGCCGGCGTAATGCCGACTTCAATGACGATCTTTGGACAACGTTTAACGTGATTCAGGAAAATCTGATCAGAGGCGGTATTCCGGTCAGGCGAACGAATGCCGAGGGGCAACGGAAAGTGGTCAACACTCGCCGCATTAACGGAATCGATGGCAATGTTCAACTGAACAAAGCGTTATGGACATTGGCCGAGGAAATGAAGGCCATTAAAACGAATCGGGCGGCCGCCTGATTGAGTTTGTTATCTTTCAACCCAACCGGGGAAACCAATTCCCCGGCGGAATTCGTGTTTCCCCAATCTTTTATTACCGGAGAAACACGATGACCCATCAAATTCGAACCAAGCAGAACGCATCCCTTCCTTTTTTGGTATGGGATACCTGCGATATCGCAATACAACAAGCAAAAATCTTGCTCGAACACGGCGAGGCCGATGATGAAGACGACGCTTTTCGTAAGGCCTGTGAAGATCAGGATTTACTGGACTTCGAGTGGGAGTCGTTGACCGACTGCCTGAGCGAAACCTTGCAAGCAATCAATCCGGACGGCTATTGGCACGCCGAAGTCGAAAAGTTCGGTTGGCGAAAGCTGAACGGTTATGCGGACTTCCAGGCCGGCAACGGCAAAACGTTTTTGGAGAACATTCTGCCGCAAACCGATTGCACGTTTAAGGTCTTTCTGGAGCAGGATACGATCCGAATCCAGAACGCTCATCACGATTCGCCGACCGGCAACGAATGGTACACCGTTCGCCCGGCCAAAGCGCGTGGCGACGAGTTCCAAGAAGAATTTGCTGAAATAGCGTAACGACGTCTTTTAACAACCCAACCGTTTAATAACCCAACTGGGGAAACTGATTCCCTGGTGGGATGCGTGTTTCTCCTGTTTTTTATATTCATCTACTGGAGCAATACCATGACACAAAAACAAGAAGTCGCGATGAAAGTGAATCCACAAAAATGGGTCGAGTGCTTGAAGTACAGTTTCACCAACAAGACGACCGTCCTGAGTGAGCTGATGCAGAACGCCAGGCGGGCCGGAGCATCGTCTGTGAGATTCAATTACACGATCGATTCCGCCACGGAGTCCAACACGCTGGTGGTTTCGGACGACGGCTGCGGCATCGAGTCTATGGAAACACTGCTCTCTGTCGCGGAGTCCGGATGGAATGCGGACCTTGTTAACCAGGAACATCCGTTCGGGATCGGATTCTTATCCGCTTTGTTCGCCTTTCGCCATATCTTGGTGAAAAGCAATGGCAAAGAGCTCTCAGCGAATACGCAGGATGTTCTGTCATTCAAGAAGATACCGGTGACCCCCTGCGAATGGAAAGGCACCACCGATATCGTGTTGGTCGGTATGGAACTCGATGAACATACTATTCTCAACACCTTGAGGAGCTTGGCCAGGGGCTTTCCGATTCCGGTCTATTTCAACGGAGAATGCCTGGAGCGGCCGGCGGCCGAAGATTCCGATTATTTGGTTTTTATCGATACGGAAATCGGCAAGGTGTATTTACACGGATTGGATAAACCGATCCTCAGAAATTCCAGCTACGAGGTTTATCTTCAGGGCTTGCCGATATACCGCACACCCAGCTTTTACTCAGATCGACATCATGTCATTCATCTGAATTCATCGTGTTTCGACGCCAGATTGCCGGATCGTGACAAGTTGATCGACGAGGAGGGCGCGATAGAGCGGATCACGGAGGTGTTGAGGCAAGCAATCGAAATGCGCTTGCGCTCGATGAAGATGACGCTGGCAGCCGAAGAATTCGCAATGTTTTATCAAATAATGCGCGACTGGCGGTTACTGCATTTACTCAACGACGTTCCGGTCGTGCCTTGGCAAGTGTTAAAAGAAATCGTGAGTTATCCGGTGTGTAGCTGTCAGTTTGGTGATTTTTTGGAATATCCGCGCAAACCGGTAACGCGTGATGACATCGAAGCGCGCGGGATTGTGATGATCGATGACGTGATCGAGCAAGATGGCGCAGGGCGTTATCTGTTCGCATGGAAAAAAGGGTATCTTGTCTATGACAAGCGATACCTCGATAGCGGTCATTGGCTACACGATTTGATTGACGATCTTCAAACCCAAGAACTGCGGATCGAGCCGGTCAATGTGACCGATCGATATGTTTTCGATGGCGATTGGACTTTGATCAATGTACGGTTTTGCGATTCCTACCGAATTCACCTGGGCGACGAAACGATTGAAATTCACGATGACGCCGTTTACCTGGGGAGCGATAACGATTGCGAAGCGATCATACCGAAGCAGGACGCCTCTGGGTTCGTGTTGAAACAGGTGGGACGATACGAAAACGAATATGACGACTTTCAAAAGGCTTTGCACGAAGCCGATGTCGAAGCGTTATCGCGGTTTTGTATCGCTAACACGACGACCGATCCGACGGATGCGGTGGCCTCGTTATTGCCGGATTTTTCCCGCTGTCCGACATTGTACGGAAAGTCGTTTCGGATCTGTCTCGACCCAACAGGTAAAGTAGCCAATGTGGAAGTCGCTTAACCGATAGTATTCCACTCGCCCGGCCGGGAAACATCATCCCGGTTGGGGCTTGTTTCCCCGGCGCTTTGTCATAACATCAATGATCGCGTCGACAATGACAACCTAAACCCGTTCAGACAAGCGAAACTTGATCACGACAACCAGTAACTGCTTCTGATATTTCCCCCTACTCAGGGGCTTTTTCGAGTGCCGGTCTGGCCGGTATTGGAAAAAGCATCTGACTTGGTGATGCTGACGACTTTTACCGGGGTCGCTGCGTTTCAGTGACAGCCTTTAGCCGCCGCGAGTCTGCCACGCCGGCGGCCGGTTCCTGCGGGAATCGCGCAGACGTTTTATCAACCCAACCGGGGAAATACTTTCCCGGTGGGATTCGTGTTTCTCCGGTTTTTTAATGCAACTGGAGAAAACCATGAATGCCCTAAACACACAGACCGCAAACAACACACGTCTTGACGCCAGCGAACTTGCGTCGTCGCTGGCTCATTTTACCGGCACTGAGCAATGGTACCGCCATCCATTCATCAAGCGGATGATTTACACCGAAGGCGTCCAATTTTTCGCTGAAAACGGCGGAGAGCACGGTGCTTACTGGTTTCTGGATAAAATGGCGCTGGAAGCGTGTTCGGAACTGGATAAACGCAAGGCGTATTTTGGATCGGTGGTGATGAAAGTCGCTGATGACGGAACAGCCGTTATCACGGTTACGGACGGCAACGACGGCCTGATTGCGACCTATACACTCGATTACACCGACATGCAGGTTGGAGACTGGCGGTTTTACTTGATCGAGGATGGCGATCATCGCGTGATGCTGTTACCCAGCGAATATTAGCCGATAGACAAATGACAAACCTGATCGCCCATCAAATCGATGACGAACCATACTGTAGCATTTGTCAGTTTGGATGAAATCAAGAATAAGTCAGGAAGTCTGGCCAGGGAAGGCGAAATCACCGGAATCATTATCGGTATTCTATGTAACTCTTTGCGAGAGGAGCTTCGCCGAGCCAAACAGATCGAAGTCGTAAGTTCATTTTAATTAATTGGAGGGAACACTGAATCTTTTAGATGCGGTGTTTCTCCAATTTTCTACCACCAAATGTTTTGGGGTAATGGGGTTTAGGGTGGAATTGACTGGCAACGGCCACAACCGGCCGCTGATCATGTCGGCGAAATTGTTCGTCTCTAAGTTCAACGAATGGCAGCTTTCTGGCAATCAAATCGACATTAACACCGCGCTACTAAGGCCAAGAGCGGACTATCCATTTACCGCAAAAAAAGGAGGAGCGGCCCGATAATCTGAGTTATTAATTTGTAGCATATCAAGATTGTGCGTCAAGTAGGCCAAATACTCGCTCACATGGCCCCGTTCTTACTTGAAAGCATCAATTTGATTATTTGCTAAGAATGCAGCTCTAGAATATGTTTAGACACACCTTATCATCAGATGATATGATTGACTATGCACAAAGAGTCAGGAATAGATACGCTTTTGGAGCTTGATCAACAGATTCTTGATCAGGGAAATGGCTATTGGATCAAAATTGAGGCTAGGCGAGTGACGTCAACCAAGGAAATTCCGCATGGTATAAGGTACTCGCTGACCTTACATGAACCCTATGGCAAGCGGATACTTGGCTATGACAATGCTCATGCCGTGAAGCCGCCGAAAAAATTCAAATTCGCTGGACAGCGTTTACCCTATGATCACAAGCACCGGCATATTAGCGACCAAGGCGTGCCTTATGAATTTCAAAATGCCTATCAACTTTTAATGGACTTCTTCGCAGAGGTTGACCGTGTATTGGAGGAACTTAGAAAACTATGAGTAAAGTTATGATTGGTATTCTGTCACAGGAAAAAATGCGGGAACGGGTTCTGGCTATTGCCAAAGGTGAATACAAGCCAAAACCTTCGGAGCCCAAAATTTGGTTCACCTCAATGCGTTCTTTGGCTGAGGTTTTGAGCGATGACAATCGGGCGCTGCTGAAAATCATTCAGGAAACCCATCCGGAGTCAATTTCATCTCTGGCGGTAATTACCGGAAGAAAACCGAGTAATCTGTCTCGTACCCTGAAAACCATGTCGAATTATGGGTTAGTGGAAATGCGACGCGAGAAAAATCAAGTCCGGCCAATTGCTGTGGCTACTGAGTTTCAGATTTTTGTTTGAGATAATACCGATTATCCTAATGAGATCTGGCGAGATGAAATTCTCAGTGTACTTTTCAATCAAGAAGTATGCACCCACGATTTCCTTTTCCAGTGGATGTCGGATCCAGTTGACAAATCAGTCATTCGAAATGAGAGTCGGCCGACAGGTTTGAGTCGGTTGGATTCAGCGACGAGCGGCCGCTTTCAGGAATCGGAATTCAATGACAGGTTTATGGCGATCAATATGTAGAGTGGACGGTCGCCAGCCGACCCGTTGCGGCCAATCGTCCCGTTGAATTGAATGACTAGAATATAGCCTTAACCAGCCACCGGTTACTGCCTCATTTTGGATGACAAACTGAAAATAAAGGCACAAAGAACAGAAAAAGATTGAAGGAAGAGGCTATTTCTAGAAGAAATTCTTCCTCTCCCTTCTATTCCGGAGCAGAAGCTGATAGTCGGATATAATAGAAAACTCGAAAAAAACCTTGTTTTGCCGATTCGTGCAGCATAACTTGTGGATTTAATTGTGGCGAAATTTCAGAAAAATAGGTTTTTCGAGGTTCTCAATAATGAATTTAATAAACTGGCGGATTTGGTGAGCACCTTATCAAGCTATTGTGATGAATCCACTTCAGAACTGGCAGACTATTTCTTGGACATGGGAACGGCCGGTTGAATATGAGCAATTAAAAAGGTTAAAACATAGATGCCCATGCCTGCTCCACAACTTTCCTTCGATACTGGCACCCCGCCCGTAATCGCCCAAGGTTTGTCCTATGACGATGGGCAAGTGAGTGAAATTTTGACAGGTCCAGTGAAGGACATTTTGCTGGATACAGTGGGCAATGATGAACTACAAGAACTCTTGGGTAGCGTTGTAAGCACTGAGTTTGAGCAAGAAGGACTCCGTGGACTGCTTACCGATGATACCGTCCCTGATAATTGGCGCGTGGGCGAAGCCATTGCCGAAGCATTTGTGGCAGATAAAGGGAGCTGTGTTTTTCCGTGGCCGACAGGGCGAGACCTTAAAAACCCAAACGCCAGCCCAGCCGGTTGCGACTTAACTGGTTTTCAGCCAGTAGAAGATGAAGAGCTTCCCTATCGCTTTGCCTTTGGTGAGGTAAAGACTTCTGAGCATAATCAATCACCACCAAGTGTCATGACCAGCTTGGGTGGCCAGCTCCAAGGATTACGAGATAATCGCCAGGTGAAAAGTGCTCTCTGCCGTTATTTGGGGCATCATGCTGCCCGAGCAGACTGGGAACTTATGTACAAGAGCGCTGCAAAGCGCTACCTGCGCTCTGATACTACCGATGTCGCAGTCTATGGTGTTTTGGTGCGTGATATTGCACCAAATTCATTGGATATTTCAGGTCGTGCCAGGGCACTGGCTGCCAACTGTCCGGCGCAGACCGATATTGAAATTTACGCACTATATCTTCCGCTCAATGCAATAAGTACGCTGTCAGATTGCGCCCAAGCAGCCATGCAGGAGGCGTCATGACGCTTTCGCAAGAGCATTTAAAGCAAGTTGATCAGCATTGGGCCGTACAGTCCATTGGTTATGATTTTCGAGTTCAGGCCATGGAAATGGCCGAGCTGCGTCTGGTTGATGTGGCGCTTGGTAATTTGCTTGAGCATGCGCAGGCTGACTTTGACAGTGATCTGTTAGACCGGGTGGCAACGGCTTATGAGTTGGCTGCCATTGAAGGTATTGGTGCGTTACTGCACCCAGTGGCAAATCAAGAAAATAAAAACCTCAGAGAATTGGCACAAGCTGGTGCATACAGAGCATTTGGATTCTTCCGTGTATTACCAATCCCACGCGATAATGAAGCGAGACTATTTCATGTGTTGCATGTTGCCGGTTTGGCTTATTGCGGCGACCGTTGGACTGACTTGCGTCGCTGGTTTGAAGAGCGACCTAGCGCCTTGGAAGTTCCGACCGTAGCCGGTGTGTCATGGGATAAGCGGCTGCTGTATCGCATTTTTGATTGCTGGCTTCGTTTATTACGCAAGAACCGTTGGGATGACCTCGATCAGATTTCTGAGATTGTGCTCGGTCTTCGCAATGATCAGGCAAACCATGAAAAAGCCTTGCTCCAACAAACTCAGGGCTCGGAAGCTCACAGTATCGCAATGCGATTAGTGGCTCTCTATCATTGGACGAAAGCAACCGAGATGCTCGCTGTTTATATGCTTCAGGGTGAGCCAGTAGCAATAGACGCGCAGCTGGACCAGCACTTCGAAGCGGCCCAAAAAGCAGCTCAAGCCTCTAAAGACCCTCAGCTAGAGATGATTTTACGCTGGCTGCATGTTACCAGTCGCAAAATGGTGGCTGGTTCTCTGTGGTGGGTAGCTCACACGGTGAATTCGCGTGTGACACGATTTGTTTCCCATGTAACCAAGCATAAAAGCTTGTTTGAATTACTGCCGCCACAAAGGGCTGCACTTCAAGAACAAGGGCTATTGGACCAGGCAAGCAGAGCAGTGATTGTCGACCTGCCTACTTCTGGTGGGAAAACGGCTCTTGCTCAATTTCGCATGCTTCAAGCGCTTAATCAGTTTGATCAGGATGATGGATGGGTTGTCTATGTAGCGCCAACCCGGGCGCTTGTTTCTCAAATCACTCGGCGTCTTCGTGAAGACTTTGGTCCGCTTGGAATTCAGGTAGAGCCTTTAACCGGAGCAATAGAGGTTGATGCTTTTGAGGAGGCGCTGTTAGGGGAAGCACGTGCATTCCAAGTGTTGGTTGCGACACCTGAAAAGCTCCAGTTGGTCATGCGTAACAAAAAGGTAGCGCGACCATTGGCTTTGGTCGTGATGGATGAGGCGCACAACATTGAAGATGAATCCCGAGGGCTGAGAATTGAGCTGCTTTTAGCCACAATTAAACAAGAGTCTCCTAGGGCCAATTTCTTATTGCTGATGCCTTTCGTGCCTAACGCTAATGACCTTGCTCAGTGGTTGGCCGCTGATCGTGGACGAACTATCAGTTTGGGAACCTCAGCCTGGCAGCCTAATGAGCGGATTGTTGGCCTTTTCGATATTCACAAAGGTGAAAAACGGGGCGATTGGCATTTAAGCTTTGAGACTCTGACGACGACACAACGAACGATTCACCTTAAAGGGGTGCATAGCGTTGATGGAAACCGCCCATTGCAGAACTTGACCTACTCGAAAGCGAATAGTTTGGCGACACAAGCGGTTGCAATGGCAAAGGTTTTCTCAAAACGTGGTACGAGTATCGCGGTTGCTCAAACAATTCCTGATGCCTGGGGTATTGCGCGCAAGGTTGCGGCAGAACTCGAACCTTATGCGGATATACCGGATGATATCAAGCTTGTACAACGTTTTCTGGCAGCAGAGATAAGCAAAGATTTCGAATTGATAGAGATGCTCTCGAAAGGCGTGGTTGTTCATCATGCTGGCTTGCCCGCTGAAGCGCTTTCTTTGATTGAGTGGCTGACCGAGGCTGGTCATGTCCGCATCATGTGTGCTACTACGACAATTGCGCAGGGTTTGAATTTCCCTGTTTCTTCGGTGTTTTTAGCCACAAGAAAATACCCCTATGGGCAAGAGATGTCACACCGAGCGTTTTGGAATCTGGCCGGCCGTGCCGGACGCATTGACCATGACAGTGTTGGCGTTGTTGGCATTGCCGCTGGTGCCAAGCCCAATGAAATTCGGCAGTACGTCAGTGATGCTACAGCATCTCTTGTGTCACGGCTTGAAGGAATGCTGGATGAGCTTCAGGCTGCGGGTAATCTGGCAAACTTGTCGATGGTCATTCAGGAAGAGCAGTGGGCAGACTTTCGAAGTTATATCGCCCACTTGTGGAATGAGAAGCGCAATCTCGATGCGGTAATTGGAGAAGCTGAACAGTTGCTGCGAAATACCTATGGGTTTGGCTCTCTTCGAGCAAAAGCTGATCAGGCTTCACAAGAAAAGGCAGATGCGCTGCTGGAGGCTACCAAGGGGTACGTGCGGAGACTCGCGGAGCATCCAGAAAATGCATCCCTCGCAGACGTAACTGGATTTTCGCCCGAGGGTGTCCGATCTACATTGTTAGATTTGAATAACCTTGAGAACAAACTAACCCTTGCAGATTGGGAGCCATCAAGCTTGTTTGGTGATAAAGCTCAATCAGTCTTGCCAAGTTTAATGGGAATCATGATGCGAGTCCCTCAGTTGCAAAAGGGTTTAAGCGAGATCAGTAAGGGTGAAGGCGTAAGTCATCGCAAATTAGCGGACATTACCCAAGCGTGGGTGACAGGTAGCTCGATCGAATCTATCGCTAAGACCTATTTCGAGGGCGACACCCTTACCGAGCAGATCTCGAAAGCATGCAGGGCTGTGTATAGGGATCTTGCGAATAACGGTGCCTGGGGGCTTTCGGCGCTCAGCAAAATGCCAACCTCGGGACTCGATTTTGAGAATATGACGGACGAAGAAAAACGCAAATTAAACAATCTTCCAGCCATGCTGTATCACGGTGTTAGAACAGAAGAAGCTGTCTTAATGCGCATGAACAGCGTACCCAGAAGTATTGCTGAACGAGTTGGCGAGGATTTCAAGGCACAAGCGGATGGCACTGACATGGCAATGTCGCCTCGTAAAGCAGGTGAGTATCTAAAATCTCTCAAAAACGAAGACTGGGCACGTTTGAAGCCTGAGAATTCAGTGCTGTCTGGCGAGGACTACCTCAAAGTCTGGAAACGACTTGCTGGTGAACCTTAGGTTCAGTGGGTCGTCTCGCAATAGAGCGTTGAATGGCTGCTCAAGGACTTATACTCGCCATAAATCTGATTTCATGAATGTCGTTTAATGGCCGATTGGGTGAGGTCGCCAACGACTGCTTTGTAGTCCTCCAGTTTCCAAATCTGGCTTTGGCCGACTGGCCGCTTTAGAGAAGCGCGAGTGGCAAAAATGGGGCGGACTGTCACATTCATTGAAGTGAAAGAATTAAATTATCGAACGGCTGGTATGGAGAAGCTAAATTTCAATGTTTTTATATCGAGGTGATATTCTGCTTATAGTTATAGCGCCTCAGCGCAAAATTCCGCAGGATTAACAATGCGTGTTCTACCAATGCTGCCGCATTGCAACAAACCTGAACGGTGATCCCCTGTCACTAGATAATCGGCATCACCAGTAATAGCTATAGCAAGCAAAAATAGCGTCGTCAGGATCCTCGACTTCAATTTCGATAATGAGTCGCTCTAGGACGATGGCACATTGTAAGCGTCCAACGCCACCATCTAAAAATCCCTCGCAGCCACTGTTATCCTCAGGATTTTTCCACGAGGAGAGCACATGGCATTATCGGACAAACAGAAACATCACATCGAAGCCTGGCAAGCCAGCGGATTGACGAAATCAGCGTATTGCCGTCAGACGGGTTTGAACGTCAAAACCTTTGGCCGCTGGTGCCGATTGGCTCGGCAAGCGGTTGACGCCGATGCGCCGACATTGATACCGGTCCGGCTGCAACCGGAGCCGGCGGTCTCGGGTTCGTTGTCGTTACGTTGGCCGCAAGGCCACGTTTTAGAGCTGCCGGTCAGTGTATCGCCGCATTGGCTCGGGGAGTTGCTGCAATGTCTGGTTTGATTGAGAGTCCGGCGCAAATCTGGCTGGCGGTCGAGCCGGTCGATATGAGGCGGGGCATCGATGGCTTGTCGGCGATTGTCCAACAGCGCTTAGGACATGCGCCATGCGCCGGGGCAGCGTTTATTTTTCGCAATCGCGCCGGTAATCGTTTGAAAGTGTTGCTGTGGGACGGCAATGGCGTTTGGTTGTGTCAACGCCGTCTGCATCGAGGCTCGTTTACCTGGCCCAAGGCCTCCGAAACCGTATTTGCCCTGAGTCAGGCGCAGTGGCAATGGTTGATTGCCGGGGTCGATTGGCAGCGCTTATCGGCGTCATCGTCAGCCGATTGGCAAGTCTAAAAGGCCTGAAAAAAACACGTAAAAATTCGTAGAAACCCAGTTGAATCAAGTGCTTCAGAGGGCTTGATAGGGTATAATAAGCCCCATGAATCCACTGGCCGAACTCGATCAATTGAACCTGGAGCCCGCCGCGAAAAACCATGTCGCGGCGTTGCTGCAGGCGCTTCTTGATCAAGCTGCTCAGGACGCCAAAACCATTGAGGCTAAAGAAGCTGACTCCAGGCTAAAGACCTCAAAATCGGCGCCCTGACCTACGAATTGGCCTACTACAAGCGTATCCGCTTCAGCACCAAGAGCGAAGCGCTGGCACCACTGCAACGCGACGTGTTCGAGGAAACTCTCGATGCCGACATTGCCGCTATCGAAGCCGAGGTCGAGCAGCTTCAAGACGGCCCGGCGTGTGATACTGTGGTTCGCCCCAAACGTCCGCGCGCCGGCCGCCAGCCCTTACCGGATCATTTGCCCCGCATCGAGCACCGTCACGACCCCGAATCCTGCACTTGCGGTCAGTGCGGCAAGGACTTGGTCAAGATCGGCGAAGACGTCACCGAACAACTGGACGTCGAGCCGGCTAAATTCTTTGTCCATCGTCATATCCGCCCGCAATATGCCTGCCGAGCCTGTGAAACCGTCACGGCGGCGCCGATTCCTCCAGCCGTGATCGACGGCGGTATGGCGGCAGTCGGCTTGCTGACCTGGGTGCTGATCGGCAAATTCCTCGATCACTTGCCGTTGTACCGATTGGAACAGATCGCCGCCCGTAGCGGTGTGATCTTGTCCCGCTCGACACTGGCCGATTGGGTCGGACGCCTCGGCGTCGCCCTGGAGCCCTTGGCCGATCGTTTAACCTGGCACTTATTGCATCGCGATAGCTTGCATGCCGACGAAACCCCGGTTTCGCAACTGGATCCCGGCAACGGCAAAACCAAGAAAGCCTATTTATGGGCTTATCGCAGCAACGATTTGCAACCCGGCCCCAAGATCCTCGTCTTCGACTACCAAGCCGGCCGGAGTGGCCGGCATGCGCAGCAATTTCTACAAGGCTGGCACGGTCACCTGCTGGTCGATGACTACAGTGGCTACAAAGCCCTGTTTGCGACGGCGCGTGCGCATCCCGAATCATCTTGCCTACTCGAACCGTGTGTCGAATTGGCGTGCTGGGCGCATGTGCGCCGAAAATTCTTCGATCTGTATCAGGCCAATCAGAGCCCGATCGCGCAGGAGGCGTTAAATCGTATCGCGGTCTTATATGTGGTAGAAGCCGACGCGCGGGAACTGACATCCCGAGAGCGCCAAACCCTTCGGGCCGAAAAAAGCCTGCCGGCACTCACGGACTTACACGACTGGCTGCACCAAACCCGGTTGCGCACCGCACCGAATACCGCGACCGCCAAAGCCATCGATCACGCGTTAAAACGCTGGCCAGCCCTGACACGATATGCCGAAACTGGCGATTTACCCATAGACAACAACCCGGTAGAAAACGCCATCCGGCCCATTGCCCTGGGCAAAAAAAACTGGCTGTTCGCCGGATCCGAGCGTGCCGGTCAACGGGCCGCCGTCATCCAAACCCTGCTCGGCACTGCCAAACTCAATGGCCTCGATCCCGCCGCTTGGTTAAATGAAACCCTGGAAAAACTCCCTACCTGGCCCAATAGCCGGATCGACGAGCTGTTGCCTTTCGACCATCTGGATTAAATCATGCTCAGTTGAGTACGAATAGGTGGCTCGGCTGGACGCTTACGAAAGTTTTTTAGATGGTGGCGTTGGACGCTTACGGCACATTGAAGGTTATTAACCATAGTACCTACTCTAGTGGGTTGAAGGATTTCCTTAAATTTTGGGTATCTGCTTGCTCGGCGTATCTCCTCTAGCTGTTCACGCGAGGTTCCAACATCAAAGCGAGCTGATCGCCATGCCCGATAAATCTTATCTGGAAAACCGTGATGGGAAATTAAAGCACTAAATAACTTACTGGTCATATAAGTCGTTGTTTCTTATCGTAGTGTTCCCAGAATCCTGGGCTTGTTCAACGCGATGTCCGGCGTTAGCCTGGGCTGGGTTCCGCATTTCACCTCCGTCATCAACTGGACTCTGCGTCTAGGTCTTGTGCGGCTCAAGCAAGTCAAAGCCATCAGCGAGTCTTGGTTGGCCATCATCGATCACTCCATCGACATTGGCACCAAAAAAGCATTGGTGGTGCTCCGGGTGCCTATTGCCGCCTTATCGCGAAGAGGTTCGGCCATTCAACTGGCCGACTGTGAATGTATCGGCTTGAGCATTAGCACACAGGTGACCGGTGAAACTATCGCGCAGGATTTGGCGGGTATTTTTAAGCAGGTAGGCATCCCTAAAGCCATTATCAAAGACGGTGACTACACCCTGCAAAAAGGCGTCCGGCTCTGGTCTGAGAAACACGCCGTTGATGTTCCCGTGATCGCCGACATTGGCCATTCGCTGGCGACCGCGCTGAAAAAACAATATGAAAACACCAAGGCCTACAAGCGTTTCATTCAATTGACGACCCAAGGCGCTAACCGTTTGCGGCAGACCGAATGGGCTTTTCTGATTCCGCCCAAACTCCGCAGCAAAGTACGCTTCCAAAACATTGGCCACTTAGGCCAATGGGCCGATAAAATGCTGGCGGTATTCGCCGTGCCGCGCCCCAAAAGGCAGTCTGTTGGACAAACTGCGTCAGGCGATGCCGGGTTTCCTGCGACTCAAGCCGTTCGTCCAGCGCTTTGCCCGCACCGCCCATGTCAGCGCGCAGGTCATGGAAATCCTTAAAAAGAAAGGGCTGGACCGCAACCAGTACGAACAATGCTGGCAACTTGCCGCTACCTTACCCTCTAATAGCCGGCTCAGAAAGCACCTGCAACAGGGGTTGCAACAGCACTTGTCGATCCAGCAACAACTAACCGACCAGCCGCTTTTGGTCAGTAGCGACATTATCGAATCGCTGTTCGGCAATTTTAAGCATATTATTGAACGCAGCCCGCAAGCCGACATGAATCGAACCACCTTGTTAATTCCGACGCTGTGTGGAACCTTGGATCCATCGGCTGTGGCAACAGCCCTCAGCCTTGCACGCCATGTGGATTTACACACTTGGGAGCAAGACAATATTCCCTAGACCCTACGCAAGAAACGCCAAGCTTTTTTTAACACCGCAGAAAGCCAAAAAGCGGGAAAATAGTTAGCTCGATTATGATCGAAATTTTCGACAGCCTAGCCCGTGGCTGCCTTGCTGGTCGATCTGGATATCGCCAAAACCCATAGCGCCCCTATGTCTCGGATGACAACCCGTATTCCGAGGCCCAATTCAAAACACTGAAGTATCGGCCTGATTTCCCTGACCGCTTCGGATGCATTGAGGATGCCCGCAGCCATGGCCAACGGTTTTTCCAGTGGTACAACCAGTCTCATTGCCACTCGGGCATCGGTTACATGACCCCGGCTACCGTCCATTTCGGCCTAGCCGATACGGTATACCAAGAGCGCGCCAAAACTCTGGAGGCTGCTTTCCTCGCCAATCCAAAGCGATTCAAAGGAAATTGCCCGCTGCCACCCAGCTTGCCCAGAGCCGTTTGGATCAATCCTACTCACGTTCAGGAGAACCTCAACCCAGAAATACACAACAATTAGACACTAAATAAATCAACTTGGTGTCTCAAAGTCATTGACACATTCCGCTTTAGTTTCTTTCATTCGTCTGAGTTGTAAGGATGGCGAATTTATAGTGCGGATAGCTAGAAAGGTCAATATACGACAAGCCTAGATGTTAATGCATTACTGCTTTCCTGTTAAGATATGCGGTATGTTTAGCTCTCTTTGATAAGGCAACAAACTAACATGGATAACCCAAAGGCACGGTTGGAAGATTTACTAAAATATACCTATCATCTTGGAGACCTTGCCAAGAAGCCCACTTTTAAAATCGAGGACTACAAACAGTTTCATATTTTTGAACATCAGTTAAAGGGGAAAATAGGTGTTCAACATAACGTCTTTATGCAAGACGGAACCTCGATTTGGTTACGCATTGAACGCCTTAAAAGAATTACCCCACCGGTTATTCCTGAAAACCTGAGCGAATGGGTTGAGATTGCTAATAATCCTGACACCTTTCCAGTAGTCAAAGAAACCATCATAAAAACATTGTCTGAACTTGAGGCCATTGCATGCGTTACTCAAGGATCTGTTGATAAGAATGATGTCAGTGATGCACTTAAAAATAGCGATCCTAATCTAAATCTGAAAGATGTAATCTTCAGGTTAGAGAATACCCCTAAAATAAAACAAGGCATTGACCAATACCTGAATGAAGAGTGGCTTATCTGGTCGGAAGAAGAAAAGCCGAGGCGTGAAACCATAAAAATTTACGATAGTTTGTTTTCCATTCAACAAACTATTGAATCTCAAGGTGATGAACAACCTGTCGAAATGGTTTGGGGGATTGGTATAGTGCGTTGGGTGTGCGAAGGACATTCCTTAGATATTCCTCTGATCGAAAAAACGGTTGAAATTGAAGTTAACGATCAAGATGGCTCCATTTATATTTATCCAAGAGCTGTTGAACCAAGCTTATCGGCAGGGCCATTTTTTGCCCTGGAAAATTCTGGAGTTGACGCTTTATTAAGATTTTCCCAGCACCATTTTGCAAGTTTGTCCGATGATGTAGAATTTTCGCCCTATATTCATGAAATCTTTGAACCTATCCTACGAAAAGCATCCACACAACTAAGTGAAAGCGGCATTTATTGGCCGGATGTTAATCCAAATAAAGAAAATAGAGAGCCTAATAAAGCGTCAGAAACGCTTGAAATTACTGATAGCTGGGTCATTTTTGTCAGACCTAGAAGTTTAAATGCTTTTTTGCAGGATATTGAGCGGTTCAAAACCAATTTAGAGTCGATAGAGGACGAAGAATATTTGCCATCGCCAACACTTAGGCTGGTCTCTGAGTTATCCAACGAGAAAAAAGTGATTAGCAATAATGGCCTATTATCAGGTGGCGACACGGATTCTGGCGCATCATTATTGAATGAGCGATTGCTATTTCCAAAACCTTTTAATGATGCGCAAGTTGAAATCATCAAAAGGCTTGATAAAAGCGATGGTGTTGTTGTGCAAGGCCCACCAGGTACCGGTAAAACACATACGATTGCCAATATTATTTGCCATTACCTGGCCACAGGGCGAAGCGTACTGGTTACATCAAAAGGAGAACCTGCGTTATCGGTTCTTCAGGATCAGATACCGGAAGAACTGAGAAATTTGACGATTAGTCTTTTGACAAACGAAAGAGACGGCATGAAACAGCTTGAGAAAGCCGTAGAAATGCTGGCGGCATTGGTGAGTCAAACCAATGTCAGGGATCTGAATAAAGAAGTTGAATCGCTTGAATCGCGTGTGGTACAGCTTGAAAAAGAAATCACCAAAATTGACAATGAATTTAAAGAACACGGATTAAAGCAGCTAACACCCATTGATCCTAGTCTAGCGTGGAAAGATGAAGCCGTAACAACCCTAGAGTTAGCCCAATATGTCATGAATGAGAATGGTTGTCATGACTGGCTAATCGACGAATTAGGCCCAGAAAGCACGTTCATTCCGCAGTTTTCTGATGTGCATATTACTGATCTTAGAGCGGCACGCAGAAATGTAGGTGGCGATATAAAATACGTTGGCAAAGTATTGCCAAACGAACAAGATCTTCCAGACTCCGCTCATTTAGCTTCGATACATAATGATCTCTCTGAAGCCGCTAAAATTACAGAAGAGACCAAAACTGAACACCTTCCCCCATTAGCCGTTTCTATCCCTAACTCTGTTGATAAGGCTAAAAATCTTTTAGAGCCATTAACGCACTTATTAAGTAGTGTGGAAGAAGTTAACCAACAGGACTGGCTGCAAAGAATATATCGACATTGGATCGACAATTCATCAGACACGATTATTCAACATTTTGAAGACTTGATGAAAGAGATGGCTTTATTAAGCAGTCAGCGTCAAGTCTTTGTTCAAACACTTGTTCAAGTCGAAGATCCATCCAGTGCTGTCGATGACATTAATGAGGCTCTAATCAATTTAATCAAGGGCAATAAACCATTTGGTGTCTTTTCTTTTGGCCATAAAGAGGCCAAGAAAATTATTGAGCAAATAAAGGTCAATGATGAAAAGCCAAAAAATAGTGATGAATGGAAAATCGTTAGAAATTATCTTGCTTTCCAGGCTAATGCTAAAAAATTTATTGTTAAATGGAATCATTTAGGCCATGAGTTAAATTTGCCAGTCTTGGAGTCCTCATATGGAAAGTCATACAAGGAATTCCAGGATATTTATAGTTTGGTTAACAATTCATATAAATCAACTAAGCTACTCAAAAATATCATTATCGTTGAGGCGAAAGAATTATTTCCTCATGGCGTTGCTTTCGAAAAACTTTCAAATGATACAGATGAGATCAAGAAACTCATTCGAGCTATCACGATGCACACCAGTCGAATTTTATTAGGCGCACAACGATTAAAGTTAGAGGATTTAACCAAAAAACTATCTGAGTCTGACGGACAAATCTCCGAAGACATGAAAGCGTTCTTGACGCATTCCATAGGAAACCAAAAACTATCGTCAGATGCCGTTATTTCGGAATGGCAACGATTATTAGCTGAGTTAACCCGCATAAAAAAATTATCGCCAAACTTTAATACGATTATCGAAGTCACTCAAAAAATCCATGATTCCGGTGCGCCTCATTGGGCGAATCAACTAAAAACTAATGAAGCTGATCTTGTGGAAGATGATCTACCCCCCTGTGATTGGTATGATTCATGGCAATGGAAACGCAGAGAAAAATATCTGCTGAACATCGATGGCCGCGAAAAACTAAAAGAATTATCCGAAAAACGAGAACGTTTGGATGTTGATCTTAAAAGGGCTTTTTCCGAGTTGATCAAACACAAAACCAGTATCGGTCTTCATCGAAACATGACAGAACGCGTACAAAGCGCACTAATGCGTTTTGTTTCAGCGATTTCGCACATTGGCAAAGGCACCGGAAAAAGAGCGCCACGGCACAGAAAAGACGCATACAGAGCAATGCAGGATTGTTTTTCTGGTGTACCTTGTTGGATTATCCCAACTTGGCGGGTTAGTGAGAGCTTACCTTCAGAATTTGGCTCATTTGATTTAGTTATTATTGACGAGGCATCGCAATCGGACATTACTGCGTTACCCGCAATTATGAGAGCTAAAAAGCTATTGGTGGTAGGTGACGATAAGCAAGTAAGTCCAACCGCTGCATTTGTTGCGGAAGAAAAGATTTTGCAGTTAAAGCATAACTTTCTAAGGCAACAACCTTTCTCAGAATTATTGCTGCCTGGTGTATCTATCTATGACCTAGCATGTTCGGTTTTTCCAAGTCAAAGGATCATGCTCACAGAGCATTTCCGTTGCGTGGAGTCGATCATTCGGTTCAGCATGCAATTTTACAACGAGCCACTTTTGCCATTGAGAATACCTAAAGCGTCAGAAAAAATAACCCCACCATTGGTCGATGTCTATGTTAAGGCTGGTATGCGTGATGAACGGAAAAGCATTAATGAATTAGAGGCAAAAGCCATTGTCGATGAAATAAAAACGATTATAGACAGCAGAAAATTTGAAGGTCGTTCAATAGGTGTTATTTCGCTGGTCGGCGCTCAGCAAGCCAAATACATTCAAGGTGAACTCCTTTTCGAATTGGGCGAGGAAGTTTATCAGCAATATCACATCGCATGTGGTGATGCGTCCACCTTTCAGGGTAAAGAGCGGGATATTATGTTTTTGTCCATGGTGGTTGGCCCAGGACAAGGTGTGGCCATGACAAAGCGCGAATACGAACAACGTTTCAACGTAGCCTTGTCTCGCGCCAGAGATCGGATGTATTTGTACCGCAGCATTGAAGAATCTGATTTAAAAAACGAGTCAGACTTAAAAATGAAAGTGATACAGCACTTTAAAACTCCCATGCCTCAACGCGATACACAAGTTAAGCACTTAATCGACCTGTGTGATTCCGAATTTGAGAGGAACGTCTTTAGCAAACTTAAAGATCACGGCTATAACGTGACACCACAAGTGAAAGTGGGCGCGTTTTCGATTGATATGGTGGTTGAAGGCTATAACGATAGGCGATTAGCTATTGAGTTGGATGGGGATAAATATCATCCACCTGAAAAATGGATGGATGACTGGAGCAGACAACGTACCTTAGAGCGTGTTGGATGGAAATTCTGGCGTTGCTGGGGGTCAAGCTACACGATTGATCCGGATGGCTGTTTCAATGATTTAGTGAATACTTTGAATAGTATGCAGATATTTCCTTGTGATGGCTCTAATTTGAATAATATTTACACGGAAAGTCGAATCATCTAAATACCGTCAAGGGAATCAAAGCCTTGTATCTCGCATGAATCGACGCCGTTTCTCAATGCTTTGCGATTTTTCGGCTAGAAAAACCGCAAGATGCTACGGATTCCAGTGATTACTCAACCTTCACTCGCTAGCGCATCGTTTCCAAGGTTTTGCTGCGTGTAAATGGAGTCATGCATTGAAAATGAATTTATAGACCATATTAAAATTATTTTATATAAATCAGTGTTTATATTTTTATAAAGCATGGTAACTATTCAGACCCCCACTACAAAAATCATCCAATCAGTCACTAAAAAACTGTATTTTTAAGCCACCAAGACGTATTCTTTGCGCCATGCAACTGAGCGATCATGACCAAAACCAACTGGATGAAGACAAGCTTCTTGACTTGCCGGAAGAGGCCTTGCGTCGCCTTTCGATTCGCTTGCTCAACGATCTCAAGGAAGCACGCGAGCGCTTGAAGCAAAACTCGCGCAATAGCTCCCGGCCACCCAGTAGTGAAGCACCGTGGGATAAGGCGAACGATACCGCCAGTGATACTGATGCGATAGACGCTGGCGAAGACACGCCGGACCAGGAGGCAGAGAATACATCTTCCGCGCCACCCGCTAAAAAATCCAAACAAGATTCTCAAGCCGACTCGTCTCAAGCTTCGGGTGATGTGCGTAAACCCGTTAAGCAGCCTGGTGCGCAAGGCTTCGGTAGACAGCACAAGTCCTGCCGGTGACCGACTATCAAGACCATCGTCCCGAGCTTTGCGCGTGTTGCGGTACTGTGTTCACGGCAAGTCAGCAAAAAGCGTATACCGCTTTTTATACCGTTGACCTCACCTGGGCTGACGCGAACGATCCGGGCTTGAGATTAATCACGACGCGGCATACCTATTATGAAGCGACGTGTCACTGCGGCCATGTGACGCGAGACGAACCGTATCGTCACGTGCCCCACGGCAGTTTGCCGAACGTCGTGTGCAGCGAATGGCGCCTGGTCGGCCCGGGTTTGGCTGCCTTGATTGTGTGTCTGGCCTATCGCATGCGGCTATCCCGAGAACGCATCCGCGAATTCTTGCAGGATTGGTAAAGTGGAAAGCCTGCGTGAAGCAACGCATAAAAAGACGCGTGAGCTGGCCGGTGAAATGCTCAATGATTGGGATGCGATCTTTCAGGTCGTTGCATCCTATCATTTGCCGTTGACCAACAACGAAGCCGAGCGGGCACTGCGGCACTGGGTGATTTTGAGACGCATCAGCTATGGCACTCGCACCGAACAAGGCTCGCGGGTATTCGCCATTTTAATCAGCGTGATCGAAACCTGCCGTAAAAGACAACAATCCCCTTGGCTTTATTTGGCTCTCGTCATTGATCATCAGTGGACCGGGCGGCCGATTCCAAAATTGCCTCCAGTAGCCTGGGGGACTGAATAGTTACATCAAGCTTGTCAAAAAACGACATGACCTGTCAGCGACAGTCAGTATGCTTACTGGCACTTCTGGGAAATAAAAAACAGAAGTGATTAAGGAAATATATATGACATGTAAAGTATGGAGGCGATTTGTAGAAAAGGTTGATCAAGGTTTTTCAAATATCTGATTAATCACTGAAAACCTAGAAAACCGATTCCTCTATCAAATTAACTTGGAGAAAAAAATGAGCTGGTGGGTATGGGTAATCATTATTTTGTTCGTTATTGGTGCAATATCAAATAGCGTTGGGGAACAAAACAATCAAAAGATGAAGAATGACATGCGAAAAAAACAAAAGGAAGCTGAAAACTATATCATGAATAGCGGGGATTCCGAGGCTATCAAGATGCTTATGTTGGCTCGAGCCAACCCTGCAAATTATAGTCAAATATTAGCAGGAGGAATGAACAAGGGAAATCCGACACTAAAAACAGCTTTAGGCGTTATGACTGGATTAGTCGTTGGAAATATCATCATAGATTCTATTAGTACGTCAGCCATTCAAAACGCATTGCAAAACATCGAGCCGAATTTAAATACCGTAGCTGATTTTGATGTCAGTGATGCTGGGGATTTTGATGGTTTTTTTGATGACATTGATTTTTAATATCGATCAACTTCATTGGGTTAACTTGCAATAGACAAATATTCTTTTATCAATTGCTTTTCTTTCAAGGAATGTCCACATAAGTAAGGGGTCCTAGCAATCCTATAACTCAATTGTGGACATTATTTAACTCATCATGAAATATCGAATGTATAGTCAACTCTCGAATCTTTATAGTTAACAGACAAATAATCGACAAACATAGCGTGGGTAGATAGAATTTTTCTGAATGTTATCTCTTGCTGAACATAGGAATAGTGAGTATGTCAAAAAATATCCATGACACACTCGTTTATCGACTCGCGCAAATACTGGTCAAGTTGAATCAAGGAGAAAGACTCGATCCTAAAGCGTTGGCCGATGAATTTGCCGTCAACATGCGCACGATTCAACGGGATTTGAATGAGCGTTTTGCTTACCTGCCAATCGAAAAAACCGATGGCAAGTACCATCTCAATCCGACCTATTTAGGGAAATTGAATACCAAAGACATTGACCGTTTTGCCAGTTTAGCGGGCATTAGCGGCTTGTTTCCCTCTTTGGCCGACGATTTTTTAAGGGATATTTTCGATAGCCGGCTTCAATCGGCCTTGTTGGTCAAAGGACACCATTACGAAAATCTTGCCGGTAAAGAAGAGCTCTTCCGTGAATTGGAGCGCGCTATCGTCGCACGTCGCCAAGTTTCATTCGAATATGAGAAACAGGAAGGTCTCAAGTTTTTTAGCTCGGTCTCGCCTTATAAATTAGTCAATCACAAAGGCATTTGGTATTTGGCGGCGTACGATAGCGACAAGCTGAAGTCGTTTTCACTCACCAAAATCAAGCATCTGACCACGCTGACAGAACACTTTGTCTGGGATGAGGCGCTCGACAACCAAATTGCCGAGGAAGATGGAATTTGGCTAACTGAACAAAAACAAGAGATCGTCATTCAGGTCCGCGCTGAAGTAGCAGACTATTTCAAACGTCGCCGTCTGATTGCCCATCAAGTCATCGAAAAAGAACTGTCCGATGGTGGCTTGATTATCTCGACAAAAGTGGGCCATATCAATCAGGTCTTGCCGATCGTTCGGTATTGGATTCCCCACTTACGCATTATTAGCCCCGACGGATTGCAAGCCGAGCTGGAAAAGGGCTTGGCGAATTATTTGGGAATGACGGATTAAAAGCATTTGAATACGAGGTTTATATGACAAAGGCCAACCTAACCGATTCATTAGAAAACCTGAGCGATCTGTTGCAAAACAGTAAAGCATCCGGTTTTTATGCATCATTGGAACTCGGTGATAACGAAAATGACCTGGCTAAACTGAAACAGCGCATCGAGTCGCCGCGTTTTGAAATTGCCGTCATAGGTGAATTTTCAACCGGAAAATCGACGTTCATCAATGCCCTATTGGAAGAAGAATTGCTTCCGGCCGCCTACCGACCGACAACCCATCAACTGATGCGGATCGAACACGATCCAAACTTGCGAACACTTCAAGTCGAGATTGAAACCACCGAATCTGAGGTTCTTGACCTGAGCCAGCAACAAATAAAAAAATTGGCGGCCGAAACGAATGAAACACTACTGATAAAAACTGCATTGCCTTTTCCTGCCAATCGTTTCGTCATTTACGATACGCCCGGAGTCAATGACTCGGCCGCATTGAGCGAGTCAATCATATTCGATTTATTGGGCAAAGTGGATGTCATTGTTTTCATGTTGCGTGCGGACAGCGCCTTGAAAGAAACCGAACGGCTCTTTCTGGAAAAATTGGTGTTGAAAAAAGATCTCGATAAATTCTTTTTTCTGATCAATTTTGCCGATATACCTGGACCGCATGAAATTGAAGAAGTGCGGAACTACGTTGTCACCCAGTTAGGACATTCATTAGAGTGGCCAATCAAAGAACTTGAGCAACGGATTTTTATTTATTCCGCTAAAACTGTTTTACAGCAACGTTTGCGTCATACGACTTCTAACCTATCTGGCTCCATTGATTTTGATGTCATACACAATCGCGTATTTGAAGCCATTCATGAATTCTCGCTCGAAAGGTTTGATAATTTGGTTGCCGATTTAGCCAATCAAGCAATCGCTGAAATCGTCAAATCGATTGACGGTAAACTATCGGCTGCCATTGAACACGCGGAGGGGAAAGATCAGGATTACGCTGAAGCTTTGTTGAAAATCAATGCGGAAATCAATGAATTCAAACTTGAAATTCATGCGAAAGAACTGGCTTTTCGCAATGAAATGCGTCAAAAGAAACATGCACTGATTGCGCAAATCGAAGCGGCATTCACGGAAATCAAAGACGAAATCCACGCGTTACTGATGGCAGAGGCGGTGTCGCAGGTGGGGGATGCGCTATGGGTCCAAAAACATCTGAGGAAGAAGATAGAGGATAGGCTCAATCCGTTGTTGGAACAGAACCTGCTGGACATGATCGGTACTTGCGAAGACTTTGATAAACAAATCTTGCCTTCCCTGAATAAGACGATTGACAAAATAGAAGGTATTCGCAAGACTTTTGATTTCGCCCCTATTTTGGCGGCTACGGGTTTGGCTACAGGAGGTTATGCGGTTATGAGTGCTCTTTTCCCCTGGGTCATAGGCGCAGCAGGAACTGCCTTGATTGGAGGCACCGTGCTAAGCCTGATTCCCGGTGCCGGCATTGCAATAGGTGGGGCCCTGGCGGCTGGCGCGACCGGTATGCTGAATCTGATGACAGGTGGTTCCGATTTGGCGATGCGTGCTTATCGGCAAATGCGCGACAAAATTCGGGGATGGGTCGACGACACTGACAAGCAACGCTATTGGGACGAATTGAACATCAAAATCGTCGATATCGAATATGCATTGATCCAACATATCGATCAGGCTTTGGATACTGATAAAATCGGTGACACCCTCATCGAACAGCATTTTCCTCTAAAGCAGGAAATCATTGCCAAACAAAAACAGCAAATCAATCAGGATCGTCAAGCGTTGGCCGAGCACATCGTCGAAATGAAACAATTGCGCCAAGACCTAATCGACATCATACGCCCCAAATCCCTTGAAAAAGGTTAAAAACAATGACCGATTTTGTATCCTTTCTTGAACGAAAACAACAATTATTGACGAATGCCTCACGTTTGAAAGAACTGGTTCAAACGCATCTAAAGGATCAAGACACCAGCATTTTGGAAAATTTCAAACGCGAAGTGCTCGAAGGTTTGTCGTTCAAAATTTTATGTATCGGCGATTTCAGCTCCGGCAAAAGCACATTTATCAACCGTTTTTTGTTGCAAGAAAATATTCTGCCGGCCTTTGCGAAACCCACCACCACCCGCCCGACCATAATTCGCTTTGGTGAACGACTCAAAGCTCAACTATATTTCCAGAACGAGGAGCAAGAGACGATCACGGAGAATGTAGCCGGTCGGTTGATGGAATCGGTCGCTGCCGGCGGATCGGATGTTGAAAAGGTCAGTCATGTCATTCTGGAGTCGCCATCGACGTTACTCGAAAAAGGTATTGAGCTTGTCGATGCACCGGGACTCAACGACCCCGATGCAGAGCGCATGAAAATCACCTTCGACTATTTGCACCAAGCCGATGCGATTTTGTTCTTTTTAAACGCCCAGCAACCCTGGACCCGTTATCAAAAGTCATTCTTTGAAAAAGATTTGTTGCGTCGTAAAGATATCGACAAGTTATTCATGCTAGCCAACTATTGGGATCAAATCGAGCATCAGGAGCGCGAAGAATTGCTCGAATACATCAAGGAACAATTACAAACTTCGTTGATGACATCCTCGGTCGATCAAAGTCGCACGATCGACTGGCCCATTTTGCCGGTTTCGGCGAAAACAGGCGAAAACGGCGAAGAGGTCACCACCCTGATCTGGAATTACTTAGCAGAGCGCAAATCATACGATGTCCTAGCCGAGCGTATCAAACGATTTAACGGCTATGTCAAAGACTATCTCCAGCGCATCGAAGAACAAATGCATCTGGCCCGAGAAGACCGGCAAACCCAAGAAAAAAGACGTGCGCTTTTGCAGCGGGAAATTGAAGGCTATAAAAAACAACGTGATGACTTCATCCAGCATCTCAAAAAAGCCTTGAGACCCGAATTCGAAGAATATCAGCGCACGGTAGAGGACTTGTTTGTTCAAGCGATGCGCAAACTGCGTTCGATGATGACGCAGCTTTTGCAAGAGGATCTCGGTAGCAGTGATATGAATATCCGACTGAGTTGCCGGCTGAGTCAGTTACAAGAGGATCTGGGGTACGATATGAACGTGAAAGAGCGCCGTTTTCAGGAGCGGCTCAAAGACCGAATTGAAGAACAAAAAGGCTTGCTCGATATGTCTTTCAACTACGACCTTCAAGCACCAAATTATTTTCTGATACCGCAAAAAGTGTCTTCCTATGGTTGGACAACGGCCAGCGTCGCTTCGGGTTCGGTCGGTGCATTAAGCTTTCTGGTTGGCGCCGGAGCGATTTGGCAGACCTTGGCGACACCAGTCGCTACGCCTTCCGCATTGGCGGCGATCACAACCTGGGCCATGGGATCAGCGCCTGTTGCGGCATCTAGCGCGATGACCCTAGGATTGCCCGGTATTGCCGTTGGAATTATTGGCGTTGGCACGGCTTTCTATTTTCGGCGTAGATCGGAGCGACACCTCAAAGAACAACTGCAGGAGATAACCGAAAAAACCGAGCAAACGCTGACAAGCATCAAGCGACAAGTCATCGATCACATGGTGCAGAATCGGACTCAGAATATCGACCGACTCTGCGAGCATGTTGATCATGAGATTATTCAAAGGTACCAACAAAAACTCACCGAAATGAACAGTGTGCTCAATATGAATAATCAAGGCTGTCATTTGCAGGGGATTTATGAGCAGATCGACGAATTAAGGCTCAGAGTCAATTAAAGGCAGGATCCATGACAATAGCAGTTCTCTGATTCAAAAATCAAAATCTAAGCGCCTGTAGATAAAATCAGCAAGCAAAGAAGATGAACAAAACCATTAATGGATTCATAAAAGCTATGCAGCAAAGAAGAGAGGATAAGGAGAAAACAATGGAAAATATTGAAGAATTAAAAGAAGAGCTCGCGATTGCATTATCAAGTGTGGAGCTCGATGAAGGCACAAAAGTGGCTGTACTAAAATCGATCATTTTGAAAGTGAACGATGCGATCAGTCATTCGTCGCTTAAGGAAAAATTGGGGATCATGTATGACTACGAAAAACAATATTTAGCGTTGCTCAAAGAGTACAAAGAAGAAATCAAGTTTGTTGTTAATCTTCAGGAAGAGCTAAGAAAAGAAAGAACCAAATTTTTTTCCGAATCACTGAAGGAAGTTGCTGAAGCGCTAAAAGAAGCTCAAGTCGATAACGACGTAGCCAGTCTCTGGATCAAAGAACTGGTCAAAAGTTACACGAGCAGTCTTGATATATCCAGCAACCTGATGGATGAAAATGTCACTGGTATTTTTGCGGAACTGAAAAAAATGGAAAAATCTGAATTAAACAAATTGGTTGAAAGTGAACAAAAAAATTCGACAACGCCATGAAATTATCAACACCTTGGTCTTATTGAAAGCGGCAAGATCTCAACTGATTGATGATTTTTTAAAGCGAGATTCATACATATACAACCCATCTATCAACGAGAAAAACAATCTTTCGGTCTTAAAAACGTATGTCGACTCCTATTTTAAAATGAATAAAAGCCAGGTTCTCAAAGATAACCTAATGGTTGTAAATACACGTAAAATCCGTTCGAAATTAAGTGGCCAATACCCGTCGATAGAGCAAATATTGGATCGGATCGACCATGTGATCAGTCAACCGTTGACGGTAGTGGTGATGGGTGAATTCAGCGCCGGTAAGTCCAGTTTTTTGAATCGTCTATTACATATCGATACGCTACCGGTATCGGTGTTGCCGAAAACGGCGACAGTGACACGGCTGGTTTATGGCACGGAACCGAGCACCGAAATCGAATACGATCATGACGGAAAAAGGAGTGTCGTTGTCAAACCGGGTCATCAAGCTTTTGCCGAATTACAACGTGCCAGTAAAGTCTCTGAAGCGCATTATTCCGCAGAATTTGAGCACATTCGGGAAATTCGCGTGGCGGTTAATCATCCAGTGTTGAATAAACTGCAATTGATAGATACGCCTGGTTTCAATCATGACGAGGTGATGGATCAAAAAAGCTTGAGCATTTTAAGTCAGACCGATGTCGTGATTTGGCTGGCAGATTACAACCAGTTGGCCAAACAAACCGAATTCGAAAAGCTTAAACTAATACAAGAAAATATTCCTAATCTTTATCTGGTCATTAACAAGGGTGACGTTCATATCGGTGACAGTGCCTCATATCAAAGTGCGTTGGCCGACATAAAGAAAAGTCTGTCCGACAATCAGTTCATCGATTTCTTTGAAAAAACCGATTTATTTCTGATCTCCAGCCGTTCGACCGATGCGTTTTGGGATGGTATTTTTCATCAGTTTCTAGCCCGTTTTAGCGAATCGGTTTTAAACGCGGATCTTCGGATATCGTTGTCGCTGCTCAATTTTCACTATCAACAGCTCCATGACGCGCTGAAGAGTGTAAAAGAACGCTATCAGGCAATAGATGCGCGTCTGACACAATACAAAAAAAAACATGCACTTGAGGTGGTTTTTGAACAGTGCAACGAACAACTTTATATATTTCTCCAAGAGCTAGTTACACAGTTAATGGCATATCTAAGGGATTATAATAAAAATAAAGTTCAATCAGATTTATATGTCTTAAATACTTTTGTTGCGGATTATTCAAAGAGTAGTATATATCAATGTTTTTGTGAGCTAAGAAAAGAATATTCATTCTTCATAGACAAACTAGAGCAACAATATCAACAAGAGCTTACAGAGTGGTTAAAAATTTTAGGCGGTTTAATACCAAATTATTATTCAGAATTGTGCGATCGAATCGAAAGATTAAGCTCATATTTGGCGCTCGAAACAGCGCAAAACTCAACGAGTCCCGATCATCTATTGCCGGCAGTCGGGCAGACTGTTGAGGTAATGGGGCATATTGCTTGGCAATATGACTATACAAAGAGTTTGAGCAGTCAATGGAAGGTCAATTATTTGAGAGTTGATGAAAATGCACTTGAAATAAGCTATTCACCTAAAAAAATGAGCCTAGCTGAATATATTGAAAACAATATTAGAGAATCCCTTGAGAAAGATTATCAAGCCGATCTATCTCGTATGCTTTTCAATCCGGTCTTGTACTCGATAATCGAAGAAACAGAGAAAATATGCTATCAAGCAAAAACCTGTTTTGTCACCTTGGAACAAATAATGAAAGAATAACTCATGAAAAAACCATTGATGCTATCCAAAGAAGAGCAAATTTATTTCATGCGATCATTATATTCAGTTTTTATGATTGATTACAAATTGCATGAAGTTGAGCAAGGCGCTTTGGGAATACTTGAGACTCAGTTTGATATATCAAAAGATCTTTATAGCTATCCTATTTTTAAAAATACAGAAGAAATAGCAAATGAAATTAATAAAATCAAAGACTTTCAGGTAAGACGCTGCTTTATGCATATGATACACGAGGTCTATCATGAAATAATAAAAGGATTTTTCAGCGGACCAAACACAGAAGAAGCTAAGCTTTTCAGGAAATTATATGATGATTTAAAAATCAGAATAAATCTTGAATAAGTTTAAAATTAAAATAGTGCCTAGCAATAAACTGGAAAGTTAAATGAGTAATATCATACTTCGAGAGCAAGGTGACTCTGTTGTCATTCCTCAAAAAGGAATGGAGTTGTCTGAATATAATCCAGGTGAAACTAAGATACGAGCCATTTTGAAATGGAATAAAGCCGTTGATTTAGAGTAACTATTCATCCCCTCGGAAATTATAGTGGGTAGGCTGGTGGTTATCCTCCAGCCTACCCACTATAGGGGATGTGAATAATTACAACAAAAGGTGTCCGGCTGCTTTCGGGCCGAAGAATATGCCAATGCCTATTGCCGAATATCCAGTTATCTGCAAACCATGGCCAATCTGGGCTATAATCCGCTTATCGCGATTCAAATGGCTCTTGCTGGGAATGTTCCGAATATAGGGTGTGAGTAGTTACGAAAAAAGAAACCACTCAGTGGCGTGATAAAGTTTCTAAATTGGCGTTAGCTTTTCTTGAGAAAAGTTTCGACTTTTCGCTGCCCGAAATTGATACGGTTTATGAGTCAAAAAAAGATAGAGCAGTAAAATTTCTTTTTAAGCTTAAAGACAATCATAAGGTTGAAACCGTCCTAATCCCATTTAACAATAAATATTCAATTTGCCTTTCATCACAGGTTGGCTGCGCAATGAATTGTTCGTTTTGTTTTAACCGGAGAACAAGGGCTGAAAAGGAATTTGACCACAAATGAAATTGTTGGCCAGTTCCTGCAGGCTTGGCGTTGGTTGGCGACAAATTAGAAGTAGTTTATCGATGACTGCTAAGGGTTCTACTTATAGCCATTCGGAAATATGGGTTGAGTGGTTCTTGTGAGTCGACGAGCGACTTTACTCCGAGTCTTAAAACATCCACCTCCCAAAACCCAAGCCATCGTGGCCATTCCCGCCGGAAAGCCCAACCTCATCATCGTATCCCCGAACTTACCCAACATAGCCACGTAATTCGATAGAAGCTGACAACCGAAGGCTGGCCGGATTTCTAAACACTACGACGGGCTTTTGGAAATTAGTGAATGAATGCTGGCTAATGAAAATTTAGCGTACTATTTTCAAAATTCCGAGACACCCAGAAACGAAGGTCAAATCAACCCGGGCGCTACTGCTTATTTTACACAAACATCCTTACGGCCTGCATATACACATTCATTCAATAATATCGGCCAACGATAATGGGAAAGGGCAGAAAAGGCAAAAGACGGAAAGGGAAGAAGTACGGGAAATAGTTTCAAAAGGAATGGAAAAAGGACAAAGGGAAGAAGGGAAGGGGGCCCTAATGGAAAGGGCCTATCCGGAAAGGGTAAAACCCTATGAAATCGTAAAAAGGGTTTTTTATTGTTGAAATCCCAGCAAACCCGCAGACTTCTGTGTAACAAAACCCAGCTATCACAGAGTCGACATGATGAAAACTTCCATAAAAATCCTGTTCCAGTGCTTCGCACTATCGCTGGTCGCCGGCTGTGCCGCGCAAGGCGGCAAAGCACCGAACAATGAACTTAAAACGGCCACGCCGGCTGAGCAGCCCGCGCCGGAAATCAACGAACCCCGTTATTCACTAATCAGCGCAAAATTCAAACCTGCCGCAGTCGTCCAGACCGGTCGATACTCGTTTGTTCCAGCAATTCCAACGCTCCCGCAACGGGAACCCTTGCAAGTCATCGTCACTGTCACTATTCCGAACGACCTGCAAACTGTCGGGGATACCGTTCATTATCTACTGAGGCGAAGCGGCTATAGCGTGGAAAATTCGCCAACACTGAATCCGCACGCCGTTCGAATGTTCCTGAACCCGTTGCCCGACGTGCAACGGAGTCTTGGACCCATGACCTTGCATGATGCTCTGACGGTCTTGGTCACGCCGGAGCTTGTCCCCGTCATCGATCCCATCAGACGGCGGATTAATTACATAGGAACCGCAGAACCGGACAATCGCAATGCCAGCACACCTATTGCCGCTAACGGAGAATAATCATGCCGGAGAACAACGAAACCCTAAACAACGACGAAACCATAGCCTTGCAACCGATTCCGGCCTGGATGAAATACGGTGGAGCGGGGCTGCTCGCCGTTGTCGTCATCATCGTACTATATACAACGGCCGGCGATGATGAGCCGGCAACCCATCTGGTGGATTTGGAAAGCGAAAGTCGATCTTCTTTTCCTCCACTCCCTGAAAATATCGATGCACAGCCGATAGGCGTAGCAAAAGAACTGGAACAAACACCTGAAATCGAGACGGAAAAGTTGGCCGAAGCCCGTAACGCCGTTCCAGAACTCAGCCTGCCATTGGCTTCGGATACGAGCGAAACCTTAAAAAAACTGGAACAGCTACAAATCGATCTAAGCGAATTTGAGACAGCCAACGACAGCCGGCAAAACCAACAAGACGCGCTCATCAAGGAATTGCAAGACCGCCTGATCGCTCAACAACTACAAATCGATCAAGTATTAGATCGTCTCAAACCTAAAAAACCCATCCAACAACCTGTAAAGCAATTCAAACCCAAATCCAAACCCAAACCCAAACCTCGTCCTGTCATGGCTCCTTTTTCCTTGGTCAGCGTCGATCAATGGGGGAGCGAGTTCTATGCGGTGTTTCGTTATCAAGGACAGTTGGTAGAACTGACGATAGGGCAAGCGATCGACCAATGGATTGTTGAAGACATGAATAGGGCAATAGGGACCGTAACCATCAAAAATCAATCCGGAGAGCGTAAGGTGCTCTCCCTACAGTCCTAAGTCAAGGGGGATGCTGTTATGGCGAATCAATCGGTTGTTGGTGTTGTGATTTCAATAGTCGCGCTGATGACGCTGCCGATCATTCCGTCCGTCGCGGAGCAAACGACCGAGTATCGAGATACCCAAATCAAACCGGTCGAAACGGATGAGGTGCAACGCAAACAATGGTCGTTATCGGCACAAGAATGGAGCCGCTATCAAACACTGATGAAAGGCATACGCGGCAGCATCAGTCCGGCCAATATCTCGCCGATCGAAGTCCTCGGAACCCACGCCAGAAACGATCAGGAGCGGAAAAAATACGCTGAAGTGTGGGCGCAAATGCGCTTCGAGGATGCGGAACGCATTCTAGCGTTTCAAGCGGCCTACAATGAGGCGTTCAGAAAACTGTACGGCGATGTTCAGCTGATCGACATGAATAAAATTCGTCCACCCAAGAGCACGCCAACAATAGCATCGATAACAGCGGACAGCCGCCTGTTGGTTTTTCTCAAAATCGATAACTGTTATGAATGCAAACAATTGGTTCGGCGAGTGCTGGACACTCGTTCGCTGAGCAAAAATCAAATCGATATGTATTTCGTCGACACCAAGCCCGGCCGGGATGATGAAAAGATCAAAAAATGGGTAATCGACCTGGGTATTGACCCATCACGGCTGAAAAGCGGCAAGATCACATTCAATCATGATCGTGGCAACCTGGTAAAAATCACTAAAAAATTCGATCAAGCAATGCCTGTAGCCTTCAAAATGGATGCTAACTCACTAACAACAATAAAACTATAAGCCAACAATGCCGCAACAAAAAACACAGTCCATCGATACCGCCAGTAGTAACCGATTCAGAATTCGCGAACATAAACGCCTGACGATACCGGAATCGATACGTGAAGAAATTCGTTTGGGAAATGCCATGAAGGATTATCGACCCATAAGCCCACTTGAATTCGCCCCATATGAAAATGCCGAAGGTTACGAATTCTCCTGGGGGCATATTCTGGAACGGCGCGCGGGACAATATCTGGTGTGGGATTTTTGTTTCAATCAGCTCTTGGGTCAATACCTCAGCACCGGACGCCGACTAAACGATTTGCAGCGGACTGTCTTTTTTGAATTAGAGCGAATAGTCGATTGCACAACGCGCGATATCGTCCAGGTTCTCAGCATGCGCGACG
Organism: Methylotuvimicrobium sp. KM1; assembly: GCF_044788715.1. NCBI lineage: Bacteria > Pseudomonadati > Pseudomonadota > Gammaproteobacteria > Methylococcales > Methylococcaceae > Methylotuvimicrobium > Methylotuvimicrobium sp. KM1. Next base: position 1,442,875 of record NZ_CP173170.1, read on the forward strand.
GATGGAAAATCATGCAGTGCTCAACACTCGGCGTGTTTACCTTGGTCATTCACTTTACCGAAGAAAGCGAAGCCCGGGAATGGGTGGTCGATAATTTATTGAACAGCGTCATTCCTGAAATCATCGGTCAATTATCTGCGAGCAAGCCGGATCACAAGTGACAAACGATGATTACAAAATCATGGTTAGTCGTTCTGGGTATGGGTCTGTCATTCGCGGTTAATCCGCTACATGCGGAGCCCATACCGTCGAGTTACCAACAGATTGCGCAAGAGTACGACATACCGCCTGGCGTGCTATACAGCGTAGCGCTGCAAGAAAGCCGAATGCGATTGCGCAGCCGGCAGATCCGTCCCTGGCCCTGGACGTTGAACGTTGCGGGCGTCCCGAGAAGATACCCAACCCGCATCGCGGCCTATAAAGGACTGACCTTTTATTTGGAGCGCGGTATCCGGTCGATCGATGTCGGACTGATGCAGGTCAATTGGCGCTATCACCAAGACAAGCTAGGTACTCCGTGGCAGGCGCTCGATCCACACCACAATGTCCGTACCGGGGCAAAAATACTGGCGTCGGAATACCGTGAAACCCAAGACTGGTTCGAGGCGATCGGGCGTTATCACTCGCCAGGTCCCAGTGTCCGGCACAAACGCAGAGCAAAAAAATACGCAAACTCAGTCGTAGGTTTTTCAAATAACTTAAGCAAGTGAGGACGATCCAATGACCAAAAAGATAGTGTCCGTCATTGTTATGTTCGGCATGTGTGTGCACATTGGAAAGGCAGAAACTATCGATCCGGAATTAAACGTGCTGTTCAAGCAACAGCTGGATACCCGAGAAGAAGTGCAGATCCAACAGAGCATGCCGGTCGAATTAGACGCCAGTAAACCCGGTTTAGAACAGGCGGTCTTGTGGACGATCATCGGGCCGACCTATTGGCGGAACCAGTTAAGCATTGTGTCAAAACAACAGAATCAATGGCAGAATCTGGCGACGATACCGGTTACCGGCATGGTGGACGGATTGGGTCCCGCGCAACCGAATGGAACGATCTCGGTCGAAACGAAAGTCCAGGGTCCGAGCGATCCTTTATGCTGTCCAACGCAGAGCCAAGTGCTTTACTTTCGTTATCGGGCGGGGCAGTTACAAGAAGTCCCACCCGGCTCAGAGTAAAGCGTTATGAAGCAAGCCAGGCAACTGATCATGGGCTTGTTCATTTCAGGGGCGGTGTGGGCGGCTTCCGAATACAACGATTACTTGGCGGCGCTCAGTGCCAGAGAATCCAGCAGCAATCCCACCAGCGTCAATCAATACGGTTATTTAGGCAGTTATCAGATGGGGGAGAGCGCCTTGATCGATGCCGGTTATTATCTCAAAGATCACACGCCGAATACCAATGACTGGACCGGGACCTGGACCGGGAAGAACGGAATTCACAGCAAAGCCGACTTTTTAGCGAACGCGGCAGTACAAACCCAAGCGATCAAAGACTACAACATCAAGCAGTGGGGCTATATCAGCAATGTAGACTTGGATCACTATGTAGGCCAAACGATAGCCGGTATCGTCATGACCGAATCGGGTTTATTGGCCGGCGCTCACCTGGTCGGGGTCGGAGGGCTTAAAACGTTTTTACAATCCAACGGCGCACAAATCCCCAGTGATGCCAATAACACCGCCATTACCCATTACATTTCGGAGTTTAACGGTTATAACCTGGCACCGATTACCGGCACTGTCACCGCCGGAGGCAGTGCCGGTCCCGTTAGTACGGGGGGTAATGAAATCAATGGCGTTCAATCGCCAGTCCCCACTGTCTGGCAACCGTCGATAAATCCTTCGGCTGCATTCACAAACAGCGCCGGCGGCGTCAGCTATCAAGAACTTAAAACTGCGATACAGTCGATTATCGCAATCCTACTGTTTTTATGGATCGCCTTTGTAAGCTGGAGCCAATTCAAAATGTGGGGCGAAAACAGTATCTCGATCATGGCGATGAAATCCAATATCATTCGAGCCACTACGGTAATGATGCTGTTGTTGTTTATTTTTATGCTGTGAGACGTATTGAAATCAACGATCCTCAATCCATCCGCTTCTGGCTTTGGTAGAATTCCGCAGATGCTATTATCGTAAGCGGACACTCAAAAGTTCGAATTCCGTTGGACTTTGGACTGGTAATTTCGGCCAATTGGAGACATTCAAGTATATCGGCGAATGGCGGTTGCTAATTACATTTGTCAATAACGGAAAGACAGGGGCAGCCAGCGACAAGCAGTCTATCGATATTGCTGAAGCACCGATTAACGCCCCCAGTTGCCGGTTTTTACCAGCAGGAGTCCGTGCAAAATAGCGGCTCGCTTGTGCATATGCTTGTTGCATTCACAATGCTCTACCCAATAATTGGTTGGCCACATGAGTTGCATGATTATCTGTCATACTTGAAACCATATCTGTTATGCGAAGGTAGCACTCATGATAACTCATACCCTTGGTAAACTTATTTACTCCCATTAAGTCCATAACTCGCTGCGACTTAAAAGAAACCTGTTCTTTTTTAACCTCATTTGCTGCCTCAACAAAAGCAGTCAATATTCTGTCCAAGGTTTCATATGAACCTAGCTCTAGCTCAATTTTTCTCCTGTTCAAGAATATATTTTCCCTAGTTACTTTCTTTGCATTATTGATTCCTTCTGCTTCAATTCCGTCAATTCTAGAAATAAGGTCTCCTTTAAAGTTTCCAGAAATTATTTCGTCATAGTTTGACTTGAAAATTTCTGTTACTTTTTTAATTAGGTTGTCGATTGCTGTTGATCGTAGGCGCCAGACTCTAAAATCATCACTACTTTCCCCGCAGTATTCCTCTTTGTTACCGGCCAAATTATTTAATATAGTAGAAACATCATCAAATCTTAGTATGTTTAGCTCCAAAGCATCTTCGATATCCAATATCTTGTAACAGATATCATCAGCTGCTTCCATCAAGTATGAGAGCGGATGACGTCGGAACTGATGGCTGTTTGACGATTCTAGCCCTAACTCACTCATTAGATCTTGAGCAATTGTCTTTTCTGATTGGAAGAAGTTAAATTTTCCTTTGCTTTTGGCTAGCTCATGACCAGAAAACCACGGATATTTAATAAGAGTTCCTAGTGTTGCATATGTGAGCTTCAAGCCACCATCTTGATAATTGTTTTCTATAGATGCTACGACTCGGAATCCCTGCGCATTGCCTTCAAATATTTCAAAGTCATTTCTTTCGCTGTCTAACTCTAGTGCCAACTTCCATCCGTTTTCTTTAAACCAGTGTCGAATTGCATATTCGCCAGCATGACCAAATGGTGGATTTCCGATGTCATGTGCTAAACAAGCTGCCTGTACAATGGCGCCTATTTCTTGTGCAGAAATATCTTTAGGCAAATGATTGTTACCTTCGAGAAAAACTCCGACATTATGACCAAGACTCCTACCAACGCTACCTACTTCTATTGAATGTGTCAGGCGAGTATGAATATGATCGTGATTCGATAGCGGATGAACTTGTGTTTTACGTCCCAACCTTCGAAACGCAGATGAGAATACTATTCGATCGTAATCCTTATGAAACTCACTTCGAACATCTAAAGTTTTGGATTCTTCAGGCTTGTTAAGTCTTTTTTTTGATAGGAGTTTTTCCCATTCCATTTTCATTTGAATTATTCCTTAAGAAAAAGTAAAAAGTTATTATCTAGGCTGCATAACTTCTATAGTTGTAGCGATCATTTATATCAATCTCCGCTTGAAATCCTATAATCCGCTTGAAATCCTATAAATGGGATAACTACACTTTTGACTGATAACCGACTATCAATACCATAAACTATGAGATTGCTAATGACAAGTGGTTAAGGTTTTTTTAAATGTTTGATCTTCATAAACTTGCGGCCATTCGAAAAATTTATCGACAGTCTGCTTGGGGTCGGTTGGACTCAGTGACGAACGGCCGCTTTCAGGTATCGGAATTCAATGACAGCTTTCCGGCGATGAATCTGAAGAGCGGACGGTCGCCGAACGACCCCTTCCCGCCGGTCGCGTTTCTCTAAACCGGCCAGTCAGCAAAATCCAGAGTGTGCGGGTTGGAGGTCTATAAAGCGGCCTTTGGCGACCTTACCCAACCGGCCAAAAGCCGACCACTAAGCTACGACTATGACTGTCAGCAATTGCGTGGGTAGCAGTCTGCCTGTTACGCCGTCTAAACCCAACGGCAGCAATTGAATTCAACCAAATAAAGGGATACGGAAAAAGCGTATGCCAAGACTAGGTCTGTCAGATTTAGGCCTAATAATTTGATCTGGACTCGTCAGGAAATATTGAAACAACCTAGAATGGGGTTGTTTCTGATTCTGAGTTACTTACTGGCAAAGTACTTTCTTGCCTTACTACATTTAACGATTTAAATTATTCCGAACGGTTTGAAAGGTGTCTTGACCAGAAACCAATTCCAAAGCTGCTCGAACGCGATTACCTGCATCAACGGAAGCCTCTGCATATGTGCATCGATATCGCTGTTGTAAAACTTTGGCAGTTTCACGAACTACCGCCTCCTCGCCATGTTCATGGATGGACATTTGAAAATGATAAAGATCTTGGGCTGCATTGAGACCATTCTTGGTCGCGACAGCAGTAACAAACGTATCTGACGCAATTTTTGAAATAATATCGGGAAATGATAAAACTGATTGCATGGTAGACTCCTTTAGTTAATTGCTACGTCTAAATTTCTGATTTTTGGTTAAATGTGTTATTTCTATATTCTATTGTTCAACCATTTCATTACTGACTCTTTTGTTGCCTCGGAAACCGGGCGATTTCGATCCAAATATAGTTGATCGAATATAGGTTTATTTTCGTTTTTACTTAACATCAGGCCAAGTGTTGCTCTTTCCGGTGCCAATACCTTATACACATAATATTCACCCCGTTGAATTCTTGATTCATAGCTTCGAACGCAATGGTGTTGGGCTCTACCTTCCAAAGCAAGCATTCGAGACCCTGTAATTGGAACAATAGCATTATTGCCTAAAATAGGTGCTTGAGGAAAGTTATTATCGGGTAATTCTTCAATGGTTTGTTTATTTATCCGATCCGCCAACCTATCGTGTAATTGCTTAAGACTGGCATAAGTTTTAATTTGCTTTTTTAAGGCTTTATTGACCTCTTGGGTAACTCCCAGCCTAGCAGCCATTCTTTGCACATCTTCTATACGCGAATGAAATCCAATAGGCCAATTATCTGGATGACAATTTTTCAAGAAAGACGTATCGATAAGCCATGGGGCGGCTAAAACATTATATATAAGACGAAAATCTATTATTTCATGATGAATTAATTTCTCATAGCCATTCAATCTGAGTACTCTGTATATAAGCTGATATGCAGTTATATCAAATGTATCGAATGAAATTTTATTAAGTACATTAACAGCGGCTTCGGTTCCAGGTAGTCCACAAGCGACTAAAATATCCCTTCGTTTTATCGATGCCAGTTTTAATACATCCTGCTCAGACCACTTTTTTATACGAGCCGTATAAATTAAAATCCACAACAAATTTTTAGAGCTAAAATATAAGTCATATGCTGCTTTATAATGACTAATTAGATTCAAAATAATAAATTCAACTCCAGAGTATGGATTGATGCTATTTATCACAAAATTAGGTATCTCCATAACCCAGTTTTTATACTCTGGATTAGATAACACATAACTCAGATGAATAGCAGAATCGGTAAGAGGTCGCCTACTCTCTATTTCTTTGTTATCGACTATTAATAACCAATCAATACCATGATTCCAAGACGAAATTAATAAATAATTTTTACAGCCTTCTATAATTGAAAAATCAATTTTTATAATTGAAGAATCGGTTTTTAAAAATTTTTTCATTTATTATTGATTTCTATTGCTAAATTTTCCAAGGCCGTTTAGTTTAAAATGCCAGACGCCGTTTCATAAAGTTTGTGCAAAATCTGTTCTCGCAGCTCGATTTCATACAATTCAACATATCGTTCAATAATACGCAGATCTATATCCTCATCGCCTAGACGATCCTTGAAATATTCGACCATTCCTGGACAGAATGACAGAACAAAGCTTTCCATTTCTTTATAATCTGACACAAGTTTCGATTCTCCCATGACGCTTTCAGAAATCCGATAGATTCCAGGAGTGTCCTCTTCGGGTTCTATGGATAACCAAAAATAATCAAAGCTTAAATGACTATCGACCAAACCTGAGATGTTTATAGCAATATCCCCGTCTTGTTCGCCTAAATCGTCAACTTCTCCGGTCTGGAGATTGACGTTGTATTGCATCCAATAAGTTTGATAAGCGCTCATCGGAACTCCAGGAATATACGTGTCGCCTAACACGGCTCTGTGTCTTTCGATCTCGACTGTTACGCAGTTCTTATCTTCATTCTCCGTAATACGATACCTGTCCATTAGCTTCTTAGGTGTCACATCGACAGGCCAGCCTATTTTGTTAAAATGATTTTCCAGGATATCTAATGCCAATATTTCGGCGGCTTCGGTATGTTGCGGGTTTTGGTCGTTTAATTTTGTGTTCAACATTGACTTTGTTCCTGGTTTTTATTTTGCACGGTAGCGCTTCTGGAAGCTGAAGCGACCAGCTTTTGTTGTGCACGCTCCAAATTTCATGTCTTGTCACCGTTCAAAATCCTATGAGACTTTGGTGTTGTTTGTTTAAACGTACCGCCATACGTCGTGCCTCAAGAAGGCTTCCGTTGGTGATTAGCGATATTTCAAAGCCTAACTGTTTTGCATCTGAGATCTCGGAATCCAGCCTGTCCCTGAGTAAGGTTGGCTCTCCGCCGGCAATGCTCAGTCGGACATTTTTCCAGCGTAATGATTGAGCCAACGGGTTCGACGGGATTGTGGGGGCGAAAAATTCCTTAACGTTCTTTAGCATGCGATGTGTGCTTTCTTGGCTGCGTTGAAGCTCCCTGCTTGTTTGAAGGTGGTGGGATGTCCATTTGGCATAGCAATACTTGTAACGATAATTACACGCCTCAGTGCCGTGACAGTCGATCACAAGGTCCGTAACTGACGGACGCGCGCCTGTACCGTTATATGGTCCTATGAACGGGCTGGTTCCCTGGGTATATGCCGCGTGCGGTTTCATGGTCCTTACTCCTCGGGTTTAATATTCAATAATTGCAGCAAGTCCTGAGCGTACTGGCGGGCGTCGGGCAGAAACCGGCGAACCCATTTCTGCTTATCATCGTTACTTAGCAGTGCTGGATCATCCCTTAGCAGAGCGACTGCTTCGCCAATGACGGAGGACGATGGGATGGCAAGGATGAGGCGACGCTGGGCCTTCCTGTTATAGTCACGATTTTTAATTAGTCGCCTCGCCTCCTGCGGCGCCCATTTCCATAGATATTCCGCAGCCTGAGCGCCCAGCTGTTCATTTTCGAGGAACATCTTCGCATTCCCGGCCATCTCCGAGCCGTAAGGTTGGAAAAAATTCAAGAATGAGATGAAATGCCAGTCTGTCGGAAAGTTCGTCGCCAACGATTCCAGCAGTTGGCGTTTGATGGATGTCGATAGCTCGTCTGGATGTTTTATCAGGAATATACGGTCTTCCTCATCTAGTCCGGTAAGTACGGTCACTTCATTCTCATCCATTGTCTTCATCACCCAGTTCAGCAGAGCAGAATAACTTTGATTTTTGCTGTCGCGAGTGAATAATCTGGAGCCAAAGAGTGGATCGGTCCAGACTACCTCACTTTTTTTCAGCCGATTCTTAACCAGCGAAGGCCACCATGCCTTTGCGGTGCGTAAATTTACGGATGGATTGTCAGACTTGACCTGATTCAGCAAGGCTTGCTCGGTAACTGGAGAGTCAAGTAGGCCGGCCCACCATTCCCACTTAGCAAGCCATTTGCCTTTGGCTGCGCTCGCCAGCAGTCCAGCGTTGAACAACGATGGCATCTTTTCATAGGTCGGCGGCGTTCCGTGGCGGGCGAGCCAGCGCGTGACCACCGATAGGAAGTCCCGCATAGGTATCGTCATGTCTTGGCTGAAGAAATTAGTGGCAATAAAGTCGAGCCAATCAGGCACAGTTTGCGGCAGATCTTTATACCAACCGGGAAAATACCAGTTTGGCGGCAAGTTCGTGCCTGGTGAGGGCGCCAGACTCCAGGCCCAGCAGACGCATATCCATTCAAGTACCTGCGCCATATTTTCCAGTGGACGCGAAGATGGATAAAGCTTTCCATCTTCCAAGGTCATATGCTTGAAGACGTAATTAGCCAGTCTGGGCAGCTCGTCGCCGATGTCTTCTTCTCGGATGATTCGGCGGCCGATGGCCACGAACAAAGCTTCGCCGGCTCCGATAGTCTCGGCCGAAACGGGGGTTTCGATCAGTGGTGCGGCGAGTTGTTCCAGTTGGCCGATACTTATTGCGTCCAGCGCGGCATCCACCAAGGGGCGGCGTTGATTGTCGAAACACGCCGGCGCCCAAGTGGTAAGATCGCCCTTGTTCAATGCTGCCTTCAGCTGTTCACACATTAACAAGCGGATCAGGGTGGGACGTTGGAAATCATATTTCTTCCCCATGTCCCGCACGATCAGTTGCTGACCCTGCAGAGTTTCGAATTTGCACAAATCGTCAATGATTTTTTTCCAGTCGTTTTCGTCCAGTTCGCCTTCCCATGCAAAATTCCAATGTTTCCATCGCTGTTCGATCAGTTGCGGGATCAAGTCGAAGCTGGACTTGTCGAGATTGAACAGTTGGAGCAATAGCTCGTCGACGTCGTCCTTGCCGCCTTCTAACTCTTTAATCAGTGCAATTTCACCCTTCTCGTGCATGGCTTGGCACAGCGCTAACGCATCATCAACACTATCTATCAATTTTCCGGTGGGATCTAATTTTTGCAGCAATTTTTGAGTGCCTCCGCTGCTGAAGGTGGTTTCTTTGATACCAAGCTCCTTTAAGCGTTGCTCCAGCCATTGCAACAATTTGGCATGCCAGTCTGGTCGTAAGGTCCATCTCCAGCTGTTGACGTTCCCCTTGAGCTGCTCGAGCCGATAGCGGTGCCTGTCCCTCTCGGCCTGCTTGGTCTTCTCTAACTCCTCATCCTTGGCCTGCTCGGTTTCCTCCAGGTTCGGCAGCAACAGCGGCGACGGCGAGATAACCAGTATTGGTGCGGCCTGGCGAGCGCTAATCAACTTCTCCAGATCGCTCACTTCGGGTTTCTCGCGTATTGCCAAAATCAACGGTTTTTGATTGCGCACAAGCTCGATGTCTTTTTCGATGGCCTCGCTCAAGGATTTGCGGGACGCAAACTGATGCCCCCCCCTTACTTCCTGCTTGCGTGTCAACAACTGATACTCCGTTTCGTCTCGCACATACAGCCATTCGACTTTTTTAATGGGATAAGGGCTGCCGCCTTGCGGAGACAACCAAGCATCAAGCGTTGGATTGTTGGCGTAGCGGTCGTTATTTTGTGATACGTCCTCTAGCAGCAGTTCGGGCTTGGCGACTTCCCAGTAGTCTTCGCGCATCAAATCCAATGGCGGAAAATCAGGAAACGCCGACAAGGCGAAAATATGCCGGCCGGTTTTTTGATGCAGGCCAAGCTCGTCTCGATCTATTTCCAGCAATTCGATTAGGCAGTTAGTTTCCTCTTTCCGTGTGAGCCACCAGGTGGGATCGCCGCTATTTAGTTCGCCGATCTTGCGGCCCAGCGAGCGCGTCTTAATGCCATTGTTCTCGAATACCTCCGGCCACTTCTTTTGCAACTCGGAGGCGACCTTGTTGAAGGAAGGGTAAAGTTTGAACCCCGGCGATGATCTGATGGGATTGCGCATGATAGCTCCGTCATGGATGGAATGAAGCCATTTTATAATTTTTGAGATCAATGTCAAATGAGATTCATTATGAGATTATCTCGACTAATCTCAATAATCTCATTTAAGTTGCATAACTTTGATGCGTGGTTATACTGCGAAACGGGAAACATTGAGCCTGTTTCCAACCTTTATCAACCTGGCTCAACAGGAGATCAATAAAAGTGGCAAAAAAATTTTTTAAAGATATTGGCGAAGTTGCAAAAGCGTTAGGTGATGGCGGTCCATTTAACCCTGACAAAGAATACGAAATAGTTGGTGCACTAGTGGATGACTTGGTTGATCTGGGCCAGACTGACAAGGTGTATGCGTTTCATGATGATCACATGGGCTTGAAGGATGATTTATCCGATGATTTTTTGAGATCACCTCTTGATGATTTAGATGCCGATAAATACGAATCTGAAATAGAGATGGTAATTGATCAGGCAAACATTATTCTTCCTCTATCCAATAAAGAATTATCAGAAGAGGATATTGAAGAGATAAGAGAAGACAAGATATCCAGAGGTGAAGACCCTGATGATATTGATATTTAACTATTGATAACAAATTAACTCGGACCGCAAATTTCGCTACGCTTCATTTGCGTCCGGTTATTTGCGACGTTTGGCGCGAGGTCACGTAGTGTTTGACATTCATTTATCGTGACAAAAAGGAGATTATTATCATGACAAAAGAAAAGAGCCAAGAAGATATGACTGATGAGGAGCAATTCCAAGAAGAGAAGGATAATCTCGAAGATGAATATTATAAAACTCAAAATGAGATGGATAGCCCCACTGATGAAGACGATTAAACAAAACGTTTAATCCTTAGGGGGTGGTTACGCTCAACTGCGCTCCATCCCCATTGAGATTGAATATGCAGAGAGTGAGCGGCTTGAGCCCCCCCCCCCTAAAGAGGAAAATAACTACCGACCCCACTTAACTTCACGTTGAACGACTGCTTATTGAGCCCCTGCCGACATTGACTGCGAAGCATTGAATGTAGCTTTTGGGTCGTAACCAGATGTTCAGCCGATTTAAAATGAATTATTTCTTTGTGTCCGCTTTAGAATAGTCATCCAAGGATAACATCTTAACTCATGGCTCGATCCAGATTCAGACGGTGTCATTAGGCTGATTTTAAAAAAATAGTACACCGCACAGAGTGCAGTCAAGCCAACAAAAACCCTTCCAAATTGGATTAAGGGTTTTTTATTGTCGATTTCATCCCGGTTAACAACAATGACGACTCCAGCAAAAGGAGTCCGTTATGCGTTGCGTCACTGTCTGTTTCATCCTCATCGCGCTATTCAGCACGGCAGCCAACAGCGAGCCGGTGGTTCTATTCGACGCCGGCAATACGCAGCCAATGCCGGACCGTGTGCAAATCAGCCCACCGAACTATCAACAATCCCTACGATTACCGGATATTCCCCAAAACGTCGATCCGCTGCCGGTCCTCAGCCAGGCGCTGACGCCGGGGCCCGTCCAATCGCGCGTTATCGATCGGCCCGGACTCGATCGCCCGGTGTTCATCGTCGGCTATGACGAGCTGTCGCTCAAGTGGCTTCGGCATAACCTGGAACCGCTAAAACGGCATCGCGCGACCGGCATCGTCGTCAATGTGGAGAATCAGGATCAACTTCGTCAATTAAGGCAAGCCGCCGAAGGACTGGAAGTCAACCCGGTGCCGGGCGATAAGATCGCCCGAAAATTGGAACTGACGCATTACCCCGTGTTGATTTCAAAAAACCGTATCGAGCAATGAACAAGCATTATCCCGTAGAAGCGCTGCTGCGTCCTCCGATCGAACTGTGGTCCGCCTTTTGCGCGTTCGGTATCGCGCTGATCTCCGCCTTGGCGCCTTGGGCGATCATGATGACGCCGGCGGTCGGTTATCTGTCGGCCTTACTGTTGACAGGGTTTGGAATCTACCGGTTGTTCGACGCGCTGACTGTTCTGCGTTATCAACGGAACATGCGCCGGATGCCGGAATATGTCGTCGAGCCGAAGCATATTCCGGTCAGCCGCCGCCGACTGTTTCTGGGCAAGGGCTTCCTGTGGCGGCAACAACATACGCAACGATTGCGCGACACCCTGAATCCGAAAGTCCGGCATTACGTCGAGCCGTCCACGTTGTATCGCTGGGCCCGACGCAGGGAGTCGCAATGGGAACATACCTTCCTGCTCAATAGAGTCGCCAAACTGTTGCGCAGCCAATCCCGTTGGAACCCGGTCAGACCCTTGCCGCCGGTCGGCGGCAAACCGCACATTCACGCCGTCGAAATGCGGGAGCAGGATGTCACGATGGATCTACGCGAACGGGTCGGCCATACCTTGGTGCTCGGCACCACCCGCGTCGGTAAAACGCGATTGGCGGAAATCCTGATTACGCAGGATATCGCCCGGGGCGATACCGTGATCGTGTTCGATCCGAAGGGCGACGCCGATCTGATGAAACGAGTGGTCGCAGAAGCCAAACGGGCCGGTCGTAGCGACGAGACCTACCTCTTCCATTTAGGCTATCCCGATATCTCGTGCCGTTACAATGCGATCGGCAACTTTTCCCGAATCACCGAAGTCGCCACGCGACTGACTAATGCTTTGCCCAGCGAAGGCAATTCCGCCGCCTTCCGGGAATTCGCCTGGCGTTTCACGAACATGATCGCGGTGGCCCTGGTCAAAATGGGCCGGCGTCCGGATTATCGGCAAATCACGCGTTACATCACCCATATCGAACCCCTGCTGATCGAATACTACCGGCAATGGCTGCCGGATGTCGCACCGGTCGAGTGGGTCCAGGAAGTCCAGCGCATGGCGGAAGCTATTAATGAACGGGATCTGCCGTTCGCGTTGAAAGGCAGGTCGCACGAGGCGATTGCTTTAGTTCGTTATGCCAAGGAGAACGGATTGTACGATCCGGTGGCCGACGGCCTGCGCTCCGCCTTCGAGTACGACAAAACCTATTTCGACAAGATCGTGGCCTCGCTACTGCCGCTGATGGAAAAATTGATCTCCGGCAAAACCGCGTCATTGATCTCACCGGATTACACAGACATGGAGGACGATCGCCCGATCATCGATTGGCGGCAGATCATCCGCCGCAAGGGCGTGGTCTATATCGGATTGGATGCGCTGTCCGACACGGCGGTCGCTTCGGCGGTCGGCAATTCCATGTTTGCCGACCTGGTATCGGTGTCGGGGGAAATTTACAAACACGGCACCGACCGTGGCATGCCGGAAACGGAACAAGCGCCAGACATGCCGACCATTTCGCTGCATGCCGATGAATTCAACGAACTGATCGGCGACGAGTTCATTCCGCTGCTGAACAAAGCCGGCGGGTCCGGGTTTCAGGTGACGGCTTATACGCAAACCTGGTCCGACGTGGAAGCGCGAATCGGCAGCAAGGCCAAAGCCGGGCAGGTCGCCGGTAACTTCAATACGCTGATCATGCTGAGAGTCAAGGAATTGGCTACGGCGGAAATGCTGACCAGTCAAGTCGATAGCTGTAACGTGACCACCGTGACCGAAGTATCCGGCGTCAACGACACCGCCGACCCGACTTCCAAGGTCGATTTCACCTCGACCAACCAAGACCGCATATCGGTGACCGAAGTCCCGTTGATCACGCCGGCCAACGTGATGGCCTTGCCGAAAGGCCAGGCGTTCGCGCTGCTCGAAGGCGGCAATTTATGGAAAATCCGCATGCCGCTGCCCTCCAAAAGCGAGGACGACATGATGCCGAAGAACCTGCGCGAAGTGGCCGCCGAAATGCAGCGCCGTTATTTGACCAGCGACCACTGGTGGGCCGGCTGACATGGCGGAACAGACCAAACGACGGCCGGCGTCGGCACAGCAAACCGCAGAGCAAGGCATTATTGCGACGACACTGATTCGCGTACTCCAGATCGTGATGTACCTGATTCTGACGCTGGTCTTTTCGATTGTGGTCGAGTGGGTGGGCATGGCGACCGGTTTGTGGGACGAGCCGGGCGTGGACCACAGCGAACGCATGCTGCAACAGGAATTGCAGTATTTGAACCGCGATTTCCAGCGAAGCGCGATCGTCGAGAGTCCGGTGCGCTATGCCGAGCGTTTTTCCAAACATTTTTACGATCTGACCTTCAAAAAAACGGGCATTCAATCCGCCGTGATTTGGCTGGCTACGCCTACCCAAACCCATTCCCGCAATTTTAGAAAAAGTCTGCATCGACTGTTTCAGATGGCCGAAGCGTATGTTCTGGCCGCCATGACCGTGACGCAGATATTCGGGGTACGTCTGGCGGTATTGACCTTGGCGATGCCGGCATTCGTCTTGTTGGGCGCGACGGGATTGGTCGATGGACTGGTGCAACGCGACATTCGCCGCTGGAGTGGCGGGAGAGAATCGTCGTTCGTCTATCACTGGGCCAAAAAAGCGCTCTATCCGTCGTTGATTTTGCCCTGGATCGTGTATCTCGCGATTCCTGTGAGCGTGCATCCCAATCTGGTCGTTCTGCCGTTCGCCGTGTTGTTCGCGGCATCGCTCCTGGTGATGTCGTCGACGTTTAAAAAATATTTGTAACTTTCCCGAGAAGTCTCGCCATGTTACCCAAAAGACCCCGGCAGTACGCCAATGAAATAGTGATGATGAACAGTCGGGAAGAACGATTGGTCGCCCTGGAAAAGGTGCCGGAGGAACTTCGATCCTGGGTACGCGAATTAGCAGAGGATGCGTATAAAAAAAAGAAACGCCATCCAATCGGCCATAAAAACCCATCGGGATTTTAGTTAGGGTTTTCTGTGGCTTTTTTGCATTTGGATGTAAACAATAACCGTCAAGCAATCACTACTCCGATCGAATCGCGAAGAGATCCACATGACCCGAAAAATAACCAGTATCGCATGTATTGTTCAGCTTTTGCTTCTGCTGGCTTGTCCTGTTCCGGCCTTAGCCGACAGCGACGCCGAGCGTACCGCGTTAGCCAAAATCAAGCATGAAATTGAATCCTTGAAGCCGTTGATCGCCGAAGCGAAAGCCCAGGCAGACAGTGACGCCAGAGTGCAATTTCAATATGACTGGTTGGCATTAGACCTCGACCGCATGGTTTTGGGGATTCAAGAGCATTTATCGGCCCCATCGACGCAGCCGCGCAGTTTTCCGCCCTTGAAAGGCGACTACCGGCACTGACATGACGAATCAGCAAACAGCCGCCTTCACGCAGGCGACCGGCAATATCGCCAATCCCGGACAACTGTTGTTCGGGATCGCGGTGATATTCGCGGTGATTTATTTGCTCTGGTTGGTCTTGATCACGAAATCGCACTATCACGCCTGGCAAACCAGGAAAGGAGACTTTTATGACATGACAGCTTCCGTGCTCAGAGCCATCGTTGTGGTCTTGCTCGTGGGCACTTTCATCCGTTGACGCAACATAAAGTTACCTAATTTCGTTGTTCTCACTCTCTTACATAACGGAGACATCAAACATGAAGACACTACTCAACACCATAGGGCAATCCACCCATCAACTCACCGCTTTCGTCGCTCTGTCATTGGCGATTTCAAGTGACCACGCGCAAGCGGCCTTGCCGGCGCCGGTTGCTCCCAGTAACGCCCCGGCGGCGGGCAATTGGCTAGAATTGATCAAGGGCTATGCCAAGGACGCCGGGCTCGTCATCGGACTGATTATCGCGGTCGTGGCGTTTTTATGGATCGGTTGGATTACGATCGCCAAATTCAACGAGGCCAGAGCGGGACGGGCCGAATGGGGCGAAGTCGGGTTAACCGCCGTCGTCGCGGCGGGGGTGATGATTTTTATCAGCTACTTGCTGACCGAAGCGTCGAACGTCATTTAATCGATGGATGAGCAAGATGTCAGCACGGAAACACTGGCTGACCGGCTCAACCAGGAGCCGGTCATCTTCCGTGGCAGCACCAACTCGGAGCTGGGCATGATTTTGTGCTGCGCCATCGTGTTCTGGTTGCCTGCCGGACTCCTGCTCGCCGCGCTGTTCGGAGCCGCAGTGATGGGGCTGGGAATCGCCGCGTTAGGCGTGCTGGCGACCATCTATTTCGGATCGACGTGGTTTCAACGGATCAAACGCGGCCGTCCCGACTTTTATTACCAGCATTTTCTGATACTCAAGCTAAACAAACTGGGCCTGCGCTCATCCTCGTTGGTTGCCAGGCAAGGGGCGTGGGACTTGGGAGTCACGCTTCCGCGTTCGTTTCACTCTCATCGATAAGGTGTCGTCATGCGCTATCGGGACGAAAACAGTACGCTCCAATCGCACATCCATTCATTGCGAATCGTGATCGGTTTTCAACTTTTACTGATCGTG
The DNA here is from genome assembly GCF_044788715.1 of Methylotuvimicrobium sp. KM1. Lineage (NCBI taxonomy): Bacteria > Pseudomonadati > Pseudomonadota > Gammaproteobacteria > Methylococcales > Methylococcaceae > Methylotuvimicrobium > Methylotuvimicrobium sp. KM1. The sequence goes on from NZ_CP173170.1 coordinate 1,459,101, forward strand.
GGCCTGTGGTACGGCTGGCACCAGTCGAGGCACGACATTCGCTTGCACATACCTCCGGACCTGCGTTCCGGCGCGTTGTTGAAGCTCGATGAAGTCCCGCCGCCGAACGTCTATGCCTTCGCCCATTATATCTTTCAGCAACTCAACCACTGGGAGGAAAACGGCGAAACCGATTACGGCAAGCAAGTATTCCGCATGGCGGCGTATCTGACCCCGGATTTTCGGCAATTTCTAACCCATGATTTGGAACTGCGCGGCAAGCGGGGCGAATTGAGCGGCCGGGTTCGAGGGATTCAACTCATCCCCGGTCACGGCTATGAAGAGCGCCGGGTCGACGTGCTCGATCGCAATACTTGGTTGGTCTGGCTCGATTTTCGGATCGAGGAAACGGTGCGCGGCATGGACGTAAAAAGCCTGGATATCCGCTATCCGATTCGCGTTGTGCGCTACGATGTCGATCCGGAAATCAACCCGTGGGGCTTGGCTCTGGACGGCTTCGGCGGCGAAGGGCCGCAGCGGCTGAACAACGAAGATAAATCAGGGGGACCGTCATGAATCCAAGAGGCGAAAAAAGCAACATGATGGACAAAGGTCACAACACAGGGAGGCCGGTATTTCTACTCTACGCTCTATATACTCAAATGAAGGTCAACTTTATGAAGGTGTGGGGTGTGGCTAGCGATAATGTCAGCAGCAGGGAACGCTGCCGTCAAGCTCCCATGGATGGGTCCAACCAGCACCTAAATTCCATAGCCCATTGGTTATGTTCAACTTTCTGGAATAATTTAGGTGCAGGGTTCACGGCGGTCCTCGATAGACACGTCTCATGCCTTTTATTCTTATACGGTTTTTCGATCAAAAGGGAGTGCTTGTTTTTGGTAGTGATTCTCCATGGCCTACTTCCGTCCGTGGCCGGATCGTCGGAAATCGAGCGATTGTTTTGGGACAAGCTGCCGATCAGTATCACCTTGCCGGTCGGCCAGGAGCGCCTGGTTACGTTTCCCGGCGACGTGCGCGTGGGCATGCCGTCCGGACTGTCCGGCAAGGTGCGAACGCAAAGCCACAACGGCACCGTGTATTGGTTGGCGAACGAATCGTTCGAGGCGCAACGTATCGAAATTCATGAAATCGACGGTAGCGGCATTTATTTAGTCGACCTCAGCGCAAGCCAGGAGCTGAGTCTGCCGGTAAATCCGATCGAAGTGCTGAACAGGCAAGCGCAGAGCGTCGAGAAAACCGACAGCGATAGGAAACACCGCAATCCCCGTCAACCTCGCAAAGCACCGGGACTGGTCACCTTAACCCGCTTTGCGGCCCAACAGTTATATGCGCCGTTCAGGATGCTGAAAGCCTCGCCGAGTATTCATCGGGTCGTGGTGACTCGGCGCGCGCTGCACAATCTGATCCGGGGCGAGCCGATCGAAGCGGTGCCGGTGGCGAGCTGGCAGGGCGGCGCGCTTTACGTCACCGCCGTGCAACTGCGCAATACCGCGAATGCGCCGGTGGAGCTCGATCCACGGCGCATTCGCGGACGCTGGAAAGCGGCGACGTTTCAACACGTCCGGCTGCATCCCTCCGGTTCCGAGGCCGATACGACGGCCGTCTATCTGGTCTCCGATCGTCCCTTTCATGAAATGATACGGGGGATTATGTAGATGCCATCGAACAAATTATTGCCGATTATCGCAGGCTTGGTGTGTGTGATGCTGGTCTTTGTCGCCGTCAAATCGATCGATAGCGGCGGCGAGAACATTCAACTCGACCAGGTGCCGGTCGCCGGCACGCCCGACGCGGATTCGCCGGCGGATACGATTCGTACACTGACGGCGCAAGTCGCCTCGATCAAGAACGAATCCGAAAAGCTGCACATGCAAAACCAGGAACTGTTGCGGCAGCGCCAGGAGATTGAAAGCAAAGTCAGGGCGGAGGTGCTCGACGAAATGCGAAAAATGAAGGGTCAGGAGGATTCCACCGCATTCGGCCAACTGACTGAAAAACTCGATTTTTTCAAAAACCGGCTGGACGAATTGAGCGAAGCGCAAAACGGCGCATCACAACAAGCATCGGGCAGCGATATCCCGATCGGATTCGGCATCGGTGCCGGCGACGGAATTACCCTGCCCAAACCTACGGAAATCGTTTGGATCGAACCGCTAGGCACGAACAAAGACCGCCAGGGGAATTTGGTGTATCCCGCGTTATCGAAAAGCGGTAACGACCCGGCCGATGACACCGGCGGATTGCTTGGAACAAGCAGCGCGACCGAGAATTATCTAAAAGCCAAATTGGACGAAGCCGAACCGGACGAGCCGGTCTATACGGTGCCGCGCAACGCTACACTCATCGGCTCGACCGGCATGACCGCGCTGATCGGCCGGATTCCGTTCAAGGGCGTGGTCGAAGACCCGTTTCCGTTCAAGGTCATCGTCGGCCGCGACAACCTGGCCGCCAACGGCATCGAGGTGCCGGGGCTTGACGGCATGGTATTCAGCGGCAAGGCGACCGGTGATTGGTCGCTCTCTTGTGTTCGGGGGGAAATTATCTCGGTGACTTATGTGTTTGCCGACGGCACCATCCGGGAGCTTTCCGTCGATACGACCAAGAACTTACAGGCCTCGCAACAAGGTCAACAACAAGGCGGTCAACCACAGAAAATGGGCTGGATATCCGACCGGCGCGGCATTCCCTGCGTGACCGGTACCAGAATCAGTAATGCGCCGGACTATTTAGCCGGGCGTATTCTGGCCTCCGCCGCCGAAGCGGCCGCCGGCGCATTCAGCCAGAGCCAAACCACGAATGCCGTCTCGCTCGGGCAAGGCGTGGCCACCTCGGTGATCACCGGCGATGCCGGCCAGTTTGCGGCCGGTCAGGCCTTGGCCGGTGGCGCAAACGAAGTGAGCCAATACTTGCGCGAACGCGCGGCGCAATCGTTCGATGCGGTTTACGTGGATACCGGCGCCGAGTTGGCCGTCCACGTCGATATCGAACTACCGATCAATTATGAACCGGACGGGAGAAAAACCCATTATGCCTTCAATCAAAATACCGACGACGAATTACTGGATTAACGCGCTGTGTACCTTGAGTCTGATCTTGATGACGGCGGGCTGCGCAACCGGCGACAAAGAATCGATCTTGCCCCAGGACGGACCGACCATGAAAGAGGTTTACCGCGAACATTTTTCCGGTACCGAGCACGGTCGGGACGAACTCGACGCGACGCGCGGCGAATTGATTGAACGGGAAGCGGCGCGGCGTGAGCCGGAGACTTCGGAGCTGTTCAATTATACACGGGACGCCGAGTCGGAGATTCGGCAAGTCTTTCCGAGGCTGCACAATAAGACCTTGATCCTGTATGTGTTTCCGCATTTGAGCGGCGGCGAACGTCATCCCGTGCCCGGTTATTCGACGGCGTTCCCTTTCTACGAGAAACCCGAATACGCCTTGCCGGGCGAGCGCGAGGAGGGCTATTGATGGCGATTTTTTCCTTTAAAACTCAACCGTCCGCTAAAACTCAACCGAAGGATGATGTCACCCGGTTTCGACGCCGGGCCACCGACAGAGCGCCGACCGAAACACGGATGCGGCAGATTTATGAGCGGCCGGCTTCGTTTACCAATTTGTTGCCGTGGTTGGAATATTGTCCGCAGACGCGCTGCTTTTTACTCGATGACGGTTACAGCGTCGCGGCGTTGTTCGAGATCGGCAGCATCGGTACCGAAGGCCGAACGGCGAAATACATCGTCGAACTGCGCGACAAACTGCAAACCGTATTGACCTCGATCGCCGAGGAACTTGACTCGCCCTGGATCTTTCAATTGTTCCTGCAAGACGAGCCCAGTCTGCTCGGCGTCGTCGACGAGGTTGAACGTTATCTCGATCCTCGCGCGCAACAAAGCGCGTTGAGCCAAAGCTACTTGACGATATTGCACGATCATTTGCAGACCATTTCGCAAACCGGCGGCGCATTCAACGACAAAATGGTCACGGGCGGACCGTGGCGTGGTCAACGCCGGCGCATCCGGGCGACGCTCTACCGCCGGCGCAAGCCGGCCAAGCATGCCGGCACGCGCGACTATTACCAACTGCCGCCCGAGGACGAATTGAACGATGCGTCCGCCAAGCTGACTACCGCCATGACGACGGCCGGCATTCGCCTGACTCGGCTGGGCGGCAAGGACTTGTATGAATGGATGTTCCGCTGGTTCAATCCGAAACCGGCGGTCGAGGAGGGCGATAGCGAAGCCGTGCTGCGGAATGTCGCGCAGTACCCCGGCGATGAGGAAATGCCGTTCGGTTACGCATTCGCCGAAACCCTGATGCTGGGCATGCCGCATTCGGACGCGGATCGAGGCATTTGGTGGTTCGACGGGATGCCGCACAAAACCGTCACCGTGCAAGGACTTCGGAAGATTCCGGATATCGGCTTGTTTGGAGCCGAACGCAGTAGCGGCGATCACATTTACGCGATGTTCGACCGCATGCCGGAGGACACCGTCGTGGCGATGACCCTCGTCGTCGCGGCGCAGGACCTCGTGCGCAACCATCTTGGCCAGGTCCAGCACGGCTCGGTGGGCGATTATCCGGAAGCGAAACTGGCGGCGCAAGACGCCGAGAAAGCGGTGATGGAGATCGCCAAAGGCAACAAACTGTTTCCGGTCCAGTTGGCGCTGTATGTGCGCGGCGATAACGAGCCCGATTTACACCGCAAAATCAACAAGGTCAATTCCTTGCTGTTGTCGAACGGATTGCAACCCATCATGGAGCGTGACGATTTGATTCCGCTGGACAGTTATCTCCGCAACCTGCCGATGGGCTATCAGTACGACCACGACAAGCGCGAAGCGCGGCGCTCCCGCTTGGTGTTTTCCAAACACTGCGCCAATCTCATGCCGGTTTACGGCCGCTCCACCGGTTCCGGCCATCCCGGACTGTTGTTTTTCAACCGCGGCGCCGAACCCTTGATGTTGGACCCATTGAATCCTCAGGACCGCAAGAAGAACGCCCACGCCCTGATCCTCGGGCCGACCGGCGCCGGAAAATCCGCAACGCTGGTGTACATGATCCTGCAAATGATGGCGGTCTACCGCCCCCGCATCTTCATCATCGAGGCCGGCAATTCGTTCGGATTGCTGGGCCAGTATTTGGCAAGCCAGGGCGTCACGACCAATCGTGTGTCGATGCTGCCGGGTGCGGATGTCAGCTTGCCGCCGTTCAGCGAAGCCCTGAAATTGTTGGACCAGAAACGCCTGGATCTGGATTTCGAGCTGCAAGAGGATAACGACCTTGATGACGATCCGGACAACGATTTCGATAACGAGGACATCGAGGACGACAACCGGGATTTACTGGGCGAAATGGAGATTGCCGCCCGCATCATGATCACCGGCGGCGACGTACGCGAGGACAATCGCATGACCCGCGCGGACCGGTTGTTGATTCGCCGGGCGATTCACGAGTCAGCGAAGAACGTCAAGGCAGCCGGGCGCGACCAGGTGTTGACTCAGGATGTCGTGCATGCGCTGCGCAACCTGGAGGGTTTGGCAGACCGCCGCCGGGAACGGGTCCAAGACATGGCCGATGGCATGGAGTTGTTCTGTTCCGGGTTGGCCGGTCATTTTTTCAATCGGCCCGGCGTGCGCTGGCCGGATGTGGATTTTACCTGGGTCGACATGGGCATCCTGGCCCGAGAAGGCTACGAAGATCAATTGACCGTCGCCTACATCGGCTTGATGAACCATATTCACGATCTGGTGGAACGGCATCAGAACGATGCCAGGCCCACGATCGTGATCACCGACGAGGGGCATATCATCACCACCAATCCGCTGTTGGCTCCGTATGTCATCAAGATCGTCAAGATGTGGCGGAAATTGGGGGCCTGGTTTTGGATTGCGACACAAAATCTCGAAGATTTCCCGGATGCCAGCAAGAAGATGCTCAATATGCTGGAGTGGTGGTTTTGCCTGGTCATGCCGAAAGAGGAGGTCGAGCAAATCGCCCGGTTTCGCGACTTGCGCGACGAGGAGAAAAACATGCTGCTGGCGGCCAGAAAATCACCGAAGCAGTTTACCGAAGGCGTGGTGTTGACCGATGAACAAGCGATGCTGTTCCGCATCGTGCCGCCGCCGTTGGCGCTGGCGTTGGCGATGACCGAAAAAGACGAGAAGGCGAACCGGGCCCGCATCATGAAGCAGACCGGTTGCAGCGAGATCGAGGCGGTCGAACAGGTGGCAAAAGAGATCAGCTTCAGGCGCCGGGAGGAAATCGATGACCAGCATTAAATCCATGATCATCGTCCCTGGTTTGACGGTGAGCGTCATGACGGCAGTCATGCCGTTACCTGTGCGGGCCGATGAACAAGGACTCGTTATCGAAGCGATCCACAGCGACGCATTCTCGTTGACCGGCGTCGACGCTTTGGCCGGGCAGGGCATCGAGGTGAAAATCTACAATCTCGACGATGCTGAACGCTTGACGGCCAATCTGGCAATCGGGTTGCCGCCCGATCAAGAGCAGGCCAAAGCCGCATTGGAGCGGCGCTTCAAAGAGCAAGGCATGGAGGCCGTCCAAAAACACTTCATGCAGGCATTTCAAGGACGAATCGTAGGGGTGCAATACGGGATCAGCCGCTATCCCGCCATCGTATTCGACCACGGCCGGGCCGTAGTGTACGGCGTGACCGACCTGAATCGCGCGGTGGCGATCTACCGCGAATGGCGGAGGAACAATCCATGAAAGCTACGATGCGTAGACTGTTGTGGGTTGTTTTTCTCTGCGCGAACTTGGTCGCCGCGCAAACGTCGGCCCAGCAATACGAATGCATTCAACTTCGGGTCGTCGGTGCGTGTATCTGGATCGTTTGCACGATGTTCGGCTGCGATATCGACGTGACGCTCAAGGTTGGGCATTTCAATCCGGATGTACTGATCAAAGTCACGAACCCGGATGGCGTCGACCGGGTGGAAGACCCCAAACGCATCGATACGCATAACCGCAATCATCAGAATCTGATTTTTCAAAGCGCCTGGTCAGCCGGCCATCCGCTGACCGGACAAATCTATTGTCCATCGAACACGACGGCGGCGGAACCCTATTTTTGGTCGAAACTGGATGTGCCCGCCTGGCGCTGGGGCGGCCTTGACTCATTTACCTTGGGTGCATGGGTTCCTGGCGTGCATGAAATCGGCAATTGGCCTTTGAACGTATGGGGGCATTTGTATCCACGCGGCGGTTGGACGACCCAGCATTCGCAGCCGAAATCCGCTGCCGTCGTGGCGCAACGGGTCGGCGATATCATTACACGCGACGGGGAGTCGCATGTGTACGACAGCATTCGCGGGCAGGCCGTATTCGTCGAGGATCAAAAACTGACCTGGTCGCCGGGCGCACTGAAGGAAAACACCAACGAGGAAGGGTGGTTCCAGATGATGAAACCGAAATTGGAGCAATGTATCGTGTTCGGCGAAAACGACACCGTCAGTCTCCGAGGTTGGGGCGGTGGGCGTGTTGCGGATAATGGCGAATATTACTTTGCCTTGTGGCGGCCTTACACCTGTTGTGAAATCGACGACGGAGCGTTGGTCGTCATTGATTTCATGCCGTTTCCGACTCCGGTCATTACCCATTAAACACGCGATGACCTGTTTAAAACGCGATTACATGGAGGGCGTTATGAACCTACGATTGTTTGCCATTATCGGCTTGCTGCTGTTGCTGAGCGCTAACACTTGCCTGGCGATCCCCTTGTCGAACGGTGACAACAGCGAATTTTATTACAAAATCGGCGGTGCTCGATCGATATCGGTGCCGCCCAATATCAATGTGCAAACCCATGCGCTCAATGGTTCGTTAGAGTACGGCCTCGGTTACAGTTGCGGCAATTTCGACCCCATGCTGGGACTGACCAATTTGATGAACGATCTGCAAAATACCGGCAATAATCTCGTCAACGGCGCGATCGGCGCAGTGCAAGCGGCGATCGGCGGGCTTCCGGCATTGATCATGCAACGCATCGATCCAGGATTGTACGATTTGTTTCAGAATGCCTTGATTCGCGTGGAAGCGATCTTATCGTTGGCGAATAAATCGTGCGAGCAATATGAACAGGAAATCAAGCAAGGACTCAATCCGTATGCCGAATGGACCGACTTGTCGAAGATCGTCGACTGGAAAGTGCAAATGGGCTCGAACGGCTACGGCGGTTCCAATGTCGACGTGGTGCAAGCCAAAGAGAATGTCGAGCGCAGTAATGGCGACAACGGCGTGCCCTGGATTGGCGGTAAAAAAGCCGGCGGCAAGAACATGGATGCCATCAAGGCGACCTCTGATGTGGTGAAAGCGGGCTACAACATCACCCTGAACAGGTCGGCGGACGACAATTCAGCCCCGAATAGCCCCAACAACGCCAAGCCGCAGCGCCTGATCGAAGTCTTCGCACAGCCGAAAGACGCGTCGGAATGGGCGGTTGATGTGTTGGGGGACGCGCATATCTACACGCATGACAACCGGCCCGTCGAAACGGTGCCGGGACACGGGTTACTGCCGAAAATCGCCGGCGAAATGACGGATGCCATGCAAAAATTGATTGATCTGGTCACCGGCAACGCGCAAACCACCCTCGGAAATCTAGGCGACGTATCGAGCAACGCCGTTCTGATTAACCAGGATGTGATCAACGCGATCCAGTCGCTCAAGCCGGGCGAGCAATCGATTGCGGTCAGCAAGCTGGCCTCCGAGGTGGCGATGGCCAAAGTCGTCGAAAAGGCATTGATTATCCGGCGCATGCTGATCACCGCCAGCCGCGAACCGAATGTCGCCAACTCGCCAGCCCCGGCGCAAATCGAGCAATCCATATCGCGCCTGGACAGAGAAATCAACGACATCATGTACGAGCGCCGGATTCATAACGAGTTGGCGTCGCAAACGCCGGCCGCGATTTTAGGATTGCAAGCGGAGCACGACAATCGCTCTCAATCGACTAATCCCGCAGCAGGCTCCGAGGACTCACTCATAGAGGATGGAGCGATAAACCCATGACGCATCAACAACCAACGAACGGGCAACCTTCTGAAAAGGGTCAATGGGCTAGGAATCGCGGCCGGCAAGTTTTTACCGGGTCGTTATGGTTAACCGCGGTTCTTTCACTCGCCATTGCCATCGGGCTGATGGTCGCCAGTCATTATTATCCGATCGAAACGATTAAGCGGGCGGTCGAGTCTGCCGAATGGCCCTTGGCGGTTTGGCGGATCGGCTTGTTTTGGATGATTATCATCGGCTGGCCTCGCTGGTCGGTGATCTATGCTGCCTGGGCCGGCTTGAGCGGCGAACAATTGGCGCTCATGTTGAGTTACCGGTGGCGTATGGCGTTGTGGCTGTTGGTTATGGAAGCGGTGCTATTGCACGGCGTCGTCGCGCAATTTATCGACAATCTTTCTAGGTGATAGGCACAGTCATGGGCGTTTCTTCGTATCTTGAAATCTATCTCACGCAATTCGGTTGGACGATGTACAACGTATTCTGGGATATTCTCATCGATACCGGTCTGGCGTATCTGCCGTTCATCGGGATGTTTTTGCGCAATATCGTCGAGCCGATTACCAGCCAGGAAGCCAAGGATGCGTCGTCTGTGTCATTACGCCGCATCGAAACCGATGCCGTTAAAATGTTCGCGGTGTTGGTGATCGCTATCCAACCTTACATGACCGTCAGTTACAACAACTTGAGTTATACCCAGGCGTGCAGTCCGGGCGGCAACGCGGTGGTTGGCGGCAACACCGGAAAAACCTACGACACAACGTTTACGGCGGCGACGCTTGGCGGTAATAACGCCCTGGTTCCAATCTGGTGGTACGCTGTTCTGGCAGTGACCGGCGGCATCAACGATGCGGCGATCCTGGCAATCCCGTGTACCCATAATATCCGCCTGATGTCGTTCAGCATCGATAATGCGCGTGTCAAAGACCCGCAACTGCGCCGTCAGGTCCAACTGTTTTATAAGGATTGTTACCGGCATGCGATGGCGATGTTTTTAGACCATAACCCGCCTTATCCCAATAACTTGCCGCAGGAAGATTTGAACTGGTTGGGTTCGCAGTTTTTTTTGAACGGGACTTACCAGACCGCCCGGGCCAGCGCCACGGTCCCCGGCTTTACTTACGACCCGAACCGGGACCGGGAATACGATCCGGATGTGTATATCCCCGTCGACGGTAAACCGACCTGCGCGCAATGGTGGACCGGAAACGGCCACATCAATGGCATCGGGCTGCGCGAAGCCTTGGCCGACCAGATCGATGCCGGAGCCTTGGCGACGTTCAAACAATATGTCGCGAATAAAACGGGCAAGGCTCAAGACGAGGTTGAAAACATCGCGATCCAGACATTGATCAGCCGGGAGGAAACGGCTTTCAATGGACTCGGGAATCTGAATAGCTATAACGAAGCGAGCTTTGCCAACGCCGCCAGCTCGGCGGGCGCTACGCTGGGCTCCTTCATGGAAGCCGTGTCGTTTTATCCGGCGCTATACGCAATGAAAGCGGCGGCCCCGATCATCCAGGCCGTTGTTCTTATGCTGATTTATGCCTTGATGCCGTTTTACTTTTGGTTTTCGTCCTACCAGCCCGGCAAGATCATTTTCATGTCGATCATCGTTTTTTCGGTCAAGTTCTGGACCGTGCTATGGGCGATTGCCAATTGGCTGGACAACAACTTGATCGAGGCAATCAAACCGTCCTGGTACAACTTGCAATTGATGACGAACAACCTGCTCGTCGAAATGATCATCGATTTTGTGATCGGCGGGCTGTTTGTTGTGATGCCGTTGTTTTGGTCGGGGTTGTTGACTTGGGCGGGGTTTAGAGTTGGGAGCGAAATTAACAAAGCCAGCGGCGAACTTAGAGGCTCACCAGAAGATGCTGGTAAAAAAGGCGGAAATGCAGCTAAGAGCACAATTACAAAAAGGTAAATTTTAGTCATCCCAGCAGTCGTAAAGTCCGCCTGGATCATATCCATTGTCCCATTTACCTGTTGCATAGTTATATTCCCGTGAAAAATAGTGAGAGGAATCTTCTTTTTCAGTGTTTATGAATAAACCTAACCGCCCAGCGATAAACAGTAGCCAAGCATAACCCACAAAGGTCAACAGATCGATGATCCAGGGCAGGAAAGCAATAACGACGGTAATAACGGCCAGGCTAAGCCAGAAGGCTTTTTGGCGAGCCAGACTCAGACCTTTATCCAGGACGAAACGAGCGCCGCCGACGGCCAGGTGCTTGACCTGGACCGAATGGGCAATACCGTTGATCAAGCCGGCCGGAACCAGTAGTAATGCCGCCAGAACGAAAGACAGGCAGCCGGCGAACCCGATGGCAGAAACCCATTGGAAACCCGGAACATCGGGCGCAAAGGCCAACAACGCGACCAGCGGCAGCGTGCCGATGCCGCCGGCAACGGTCAGCCATTTGCCGGCAGAGACCATGAGGGAAACGACTTTTCCGGACAAAACGGCAGCCTTGTCGGCGGGTAGGGCAGCCAACACTCTATTCGCGCGGTAAAATACTGCCAACGTGCAAAATGAGGCGACCAAGACGGTCGCTACCAAAAACGCTTCCATATTTCCCTCCATACCGATTCGTTAGGATTTCGGAATTAATTTATGTACCCTGATAAAGTTCCGGAGCGATTGAGTTATCCACAAAATCTGTGGAAAAGTCTGTGTGCAAGCATTCTTTCTTTCGATCATATCAATGGCTAGATAAAGGTGTCTACTTTTTAATCGATTTGACCTCTATCAGAAGTACCGCTACTACCATACGGCGGTTCATCGAAACTCCTAAAATCGATGATCAATAGTTCTGTTTCGCATCAAAAACCAAATTCCACAGCCATGTCGTTAATCGTTCTGAACTCATCAGAATTCTTTGATGCCAGTATCAAATTCATTTGATGAACGGCAGAACCCGATTGAAGGTAGATATCAAACATAACCCTTAACGCGAATTCCAGAGGCAGTTGCTACCCACCTTTTAGTACCGCAGTAGCCAAGAACCGGCTTAGCATTACCCCGAATATTCCGCGCCATTTCTTTAGTAAAACCTCCGCGTTGACATCCAAAACATCATCAAGTAGCCATTTCAATGGAATTTTTTCATCCCGAACGTAGTTTTCACCCGTCGTTTTCAGTGTATTCGATGTTTATTATCTACCTCAAGAATTGTCATTCCATAAAAATAAAAATATTTCCGTGTTGCTGCTGATGCAACACATCCATGAGGAAAATATTCCGCTTAATCGTCTTCAATTTAATTAAACCGACATAAGTCGTTTAAGTACGCATTTAATGGTGAGTTGCCGTGTTTATCCAGCTCGGCGCTCATCGGCAACCAATCACCCCGAATAAACAAAACGCCGCTGTAGCTGAAAGAGTGGTAAGTACGACTGCACAAGAATTCGATCGGTATGGATTTGAAGATCGCCAGTGTGTTGTCGAGACAACCGGGTAACGCCAATCGATACGCGCGGCTTATACATGTTATCAGCTTCTATGAGTACGGAGGGTATGTGTTAAACGATCGACCTGATTTTGATAGTTCCGTTATCGATGCCCCATTACTCGACGGGGCAATATCCTTGGCAGATATATTACAACGCCGCGCTGTATGCCATCCGCACCGAACCGCGTATACATTCCTGGATTTCGGCGCCCCAACTCCTCGTTCACTGACCTACGGCGAACTCAATCAAGAAGCTAGGCAATTGGCTTTTCAATTACATCGAATGGAACTGCGAGGCGAGCGAGCGGTATTGCTCTATCCACCCGGGCTGGACTATATCGTAGCGTTTTATGCTTGTCTGTATTCCGGCACCATTGCCGTCCCAGCCTATCCGCCCAGCAACAATCGGCATATGCCCAGGTTGCAGGCCATCATTGACGACAGCAAGGCGAAAATCATTCTGACTACCGGTCAAGTGGCGAATAGCATTCGCCAATTTGCCGGCGCCACGGAAAATTTGTTAGATAGGCGCTGGGTTCAAACCGATACCCTCGAAACTCACGATACCGGCTTATGGCAAGCTCCGGTATTGCAAGAAAAGGATCTAGCCTTTCTGCAATATACCTCGGGCTCGACCGGAAACGCCAAGGGCGTCATGATCAGCCACGGCAACTTGATGGCCAATCAGCAATTGATCCAACGCCGATTCGGCCACGACGAACGGTCGACGGTAGTCGGTTGGCTGCCGCTTTATCACGACATGGGGCTGATCGGCAATGTCATGCAGCCTCTGTATTGCGGAGCCGGCGCCGTTTTGATGTCTCCGATGGCATTTTTGGAAAAACCGTTACGCTGGCTTCAGGCGATTAGCGATTACCGGGCGCACACCAGCGGCGGTCCTAATTTTGCTTACGATTTATGCGCTCGAAAAATAAGCCGCGATGAACTGGAGGCTATTGACCTCGGTAGTTGGCAATTGGCATTCAACGGTGCAGAGCCGGTCAATCCTAAAACATTGGAGCGATTCAGCCGGACCTTTGCAGACTGCGGATTTCAAAGCCGCGCGTTCTATCCCTGTTACGGTCTGGCAGAAGCCACGTTATTGGCAACGGGAGGTACGAAACAATCTCCGCTGACAATAGCTGCGTTCGATCGAGCCGCCTTGGAAGACCGGACTGCTCGACCGGTTGCAGACAATCATCCGAATGCCAAACAATTGGTCGGTTGCGGAGCTGCCGATAGCCATGCCGGACAAGACTTACGTATTGTCGATCCCGATAACAATGAAATCTATGCGGATGGCAGAATCGGAGAGATTTGGCTTAGCGGCCCGAGTATCGCGCAAGGTTATTGGAAAAATTCGGAAACCAGCCAAAGGACCTTTGTGAACGATGCCGGCGGCAAACGCTGGTTACGTACCGGTGATTTAGGCTTTATCAGCGATGGAGAATTATTCGTTTCAGGTCGGCTGAAAGATCTAATCATCGTCCGCGGTCGTAATTATTACCCGCACGACCTGGAATATGCCGTCGAATCGGCTACCGATGCACTGAATCCGGCATCCACGGTAGCGTTTGCCATTGAAGAAGGCGATGGCGAAAAATTGGTCGTCTTGGCCGAATTAAAGCGCAATCGAGTCAGACAAGGCGATTACCGCAATGAATTCTCCGCTATTCGCGCCCGCTTGACCGAAGAATGCGGAATCCAGGCCGAACGTATCGTATTACTTAAACCGGGTGCCGTTTTAAAAACCAGTAGCGGCAAACTGCGTCGTAATGCGTGCAAGGATTTGTATTTACAACACGGTTTTGAATGCATCGCCGTCGACGCGCTGCAAGTTTCCGACGACACAACACCGCCGCCGGTGAAAGTGGATAAAGGCACTAACGAACGGCGGTTATTACGTCAGGCTTTGTTGTCGATGAACCGCACCCATGCCACTGATCTGTTGGCGGTACACCTTGCCCTCAAAGCGGCCGAGTTATCCGGCGTGGCCCAAGACACTATCGAACCGAGTCATACTCTGGCCGGCCTGGGCTTGGACTCGCTAAAAGCCGTGGAAATGAAATATTTCATCGACGAATTATTGGCGGTGGATATGCCGATTACCGGCTTACTCGGCAACACCACCCTGTTTGACAGTGCACTTACAGCATTGAGTTTGGCCAAGACTGTCGACCAAGAGACACCGTCTCTTATCAATAAAGACGGCCAGAGCTCGAATACCGCCATGTCTTACAACCAACAGGCGTTGTGGACACGGGCAAGAATAGAAAGCGGCGGAGAACCACTGTATCACATGCCGATCGCATTGCAAATACGGGGGGAATTGGATTACACAGCGCTGGATCGCGCGCTGGCCGAATTGTATCGGCGTCATTCGCAATTATGCAGAGGCTTTGATCTAGGCGCCGATAATTGTCCTATCAGCTTGCCGCTGGAACGATTGGAACCGTCGCCGGTACGCACTGTTTGTAGCGATTATGTTCAGCGAATGAAGGCGCTAGACGTTTTTATCAACAAACCGTTCGATCTGCAACACGGGCCGCTGCTGCGATGCGGAATTTTCAGTTGCAGCGATGACGATCATATCCTGGCTTTTTGCGCCCATCACCTGATCGTCGATTTTCGGTCGTTGCAAATACTGCTAACCGAATTGCAGACCTTTTATGCGGCATACCTAAACGGCATGCCCGCCAAGCTACCGCCGCCGAAAGCCGACTATGCCGAATTCGTCGCCTGGCAACGGAACTATCTGCATAGCGAAGCCGCCGAACAAGACCTGGATTATTGGCGCCAGCAACTGGCAGGCGAATTGCCCAGGCTGGAGTTGCCAGGTTATTTCGTCACCGAACCGACGCAAGCAAGTTCTGCCGGCATGGAAAGACTGTCGATAGCAGCTGACACGCTCATTCGGCTGAAAAACTTAGCGGCTGAGCAACACGTTACCTTGTATACGTTGTTATTGACCGTATTCAAAACACTGCTGTATAGATACAGCTCTCAAAACGATCTCATTGTAGGGACGCCAACGCTTGGCCGCCCATTAAGTCGTTTTGCCGATCTGGTGGGCTACTTAGTAAATCCCGTTGCGTTGCGGAGCAAGCCGGGTGGCGGCTTAAGGTTCCGCGAATACCTAAGCGCCGTCAATACCGTGGTACTCGGCGCATTGGAGCATCAGCACTATCCGCAAACACGCATCATTGAAAATTTACGAATCGAGCAGGGCCAAGGCTCGCTCGAACTCTACCGCACTTTCTTCGCATTGCAAGACGGTTCCGACCCAATGGCTGCCGCATTGGCAATCGGAAATGCCGGCATCAGTCTGCAATGGGCCGGCTTCGAAGCCGAAACTTGTAAATTGCCCAATACCGCCGAGGAATTCGCTTTAGCCATGTTAGCCGCTGAAACCGCAGAAGGGCTTTCAGTCACATTCCGGTATCGCTGTGATGCATTGCAGCGCATGACCGTAGTCCGGTTACTGGGGCATTTTCAATGCTTATTGCATGGCGTATTGGCCGATCCGGACTGCCTTTTAAGCGAACTGCCGTTGCTAACCGTACCGGAACGCAGGCAGCAGATGGTATGGAATTCCACGGCATTCATTCATCCTGATATTCCTACTTTACAGCGCTTGTTCGAAACCCAAACCGAGAAGACTCCGGACGCCATTGCGCTAATCTTCGAAGAGCAAAGCCTGACTTATGCCGCGCTGAATACGAAAGCCAACCAACTGGCGCATTATCTGATCGAACGAGGCGTAGGCCCGGACGTACTGGTCGGCATCTGCCTGGAACGCTCGCTGCACATGGTGATCGGCTTACTGGGCATCTTGAAGGCAGGAGGGGCTTATGTACCGCTCGATCCCAACTATCCGGCCGAGCGGCGGGCGTTGATATTGGCCGATGCCGGCGTCAAGCTATTGCTAACCCGCGAAGCGCTGGACGCCGAACTTGCGGAGAATGCGGAAGACCAACAAACCGTAGGGTACGCATCGCGTACCTTGTCCACGCCAAACCCCGATTCCAGCACCAAGGTACGCGATACGTACCCTGCGGACTTGATGACGGCGCGAGGCAGAGTCGTCTACCTAGACCGTGATGGGCCGGCCATTGCCGCGTATCCGGCAACGACCCCGACGATGAGCATGCATCCCTTGCATCTGGCCTATCTGATCTATACCTCCGGCTCGACCGGTCGCCCGAAAGGTGTGGCAGTCTGTCACGGCAACGCGGTTCATTCGACCCTGGCTCGCTTCCAAGCTTACCCCGATCCGATCGAGGCTTATCTGCTGCTGTCATCATTCGCCTTCGACAGCTCGGTGGCCGGCATTTTCTGGACCTTGAGCCAAGGCGGCTGCCTGTGCTTGCCCCGCGACGACGCTGGCAAGGATCCAGCCGAGCTGGCGACCTTGATCGAACGCCACGGCATCTCGCATCTGTTGGCTCTTCCCTCGTTGTACCGCCTGCTGTTGGAGCAACCGGTCTCGCCTTTGTCCAGCCTGAAAGCCGTCATCGTCGCCGGCGAAGCCTGCACCACCGATGTAGTCCGGTGCCATTTCGAGGTCTTACCCGCCGTCAAACTCTACAACGAATACGGGCCAACCGAGGGCACGGTCTGGAGCAGCGTCTACCCCGCCGGTTTGGATGACCTGGATAAACCGTTATCGATCGGCCGGCCAATCGCCAATGTCCGTCTTTATATTCTGGATCGACACCTTAATCCATCGCCAATCGGCGTGGCCGGTGAATTGTATATCGGCGGTGCCGGCGTAGTGCGCGGTTACCTGCAACGGGCCGAGTTGACCGCAGACCGGTTTATCCCCGATCCTTTCCATGCCGACGGCGGCCGTTTGTACAAAACCGGCGACTTGGCACGCTATCGGCCCGACGGCGCTATTGAATTTTTGGGACGCCTCGATCACCAAGTCAAAATTCGAGGCTTCAGAATCGAGCTGGGTGAAATCGAAACACGGCTGCTGGCCCATAATAAGGTCAAGGAAGCCGTGGTCCTGGCGCGGGAAGACCAACCGGGCGATAAGAAACTGGTGGCTTATCTGGTGCTCTGTGAATCCGCCGTCGATCAACACGACGAGGCGGTCAACCAACTGAAAGACCACCTGAAACAGGCTTTACCAGACTACATGGTGCCCGGCGCCTTCGTGGTACTGGATGCCATGCCGCTGTCCGCCAACGGTAAGTTGGACAGGCAGCGCCTGCCGGCGCCGGATTGGGGTGAGCAATACAGCAATCAATACGTGGCTCCGCGCAACGAAGCTGAGCAAACCCTGGTCGAAATCTGGCAACAACTGTTGGCTATCGATCGCATCGGCCGGCACGACAACTTTTTCGAACTGGGCGGCGATTCCATCCTCAGCATCCAGGTCGTCAGCCGCGCCCGCCAAGCGGGTATCGTCATCAGCCCCAAGCAACTGTTCGAACGCCCAACGATTGCCGAACTGGCGCTTGTCGCCGAAACGGTCAGCCGTGCCGTTGCCGAACAAGGTCCGGTCACGGGCCATGTCACGTTGACGCCGATCCAGCATTGGTTCTTCGAACAAGGCTTAAACAACCCGCACCACTGGAATCAAGCTTTGATGCTCAACGTCAAATCCGAGCTGACTCCGGCGGCGTTCGCGGCTGCGGTACGTAAATTATTAGTTCAACACGACGCCTTGCGGATGCGCTTTGGCGAAGACGATGGTCTATGGCGGCAAACCAATCTTGCAGAAGAGACGCACACGGTTTTCGAGTATATCGACCTATCAGCCGTTATAGGCGAACAACAACTCGAACGTTTACTGACGGAAGCCACGGCACGTCAAGCAGCGCTTAATTTAAGCCAAGGGCCTCTGTTACGTACCGCGTGGTTCGACTTGGGAAAGGGAGATCATCGTATTCTCATGACCATCCACCATTTGGTGGTGGATGGTGTCTCTTGGCGCATCTTGCTTGAGGATCTGGAAACGCTGTGCCGACCAGACCCAACCGGTCAAAACCGGCCGCTGCCGGCTAAGACCACGTCGTTTAAATACTGGTCCGAACGCTTGAGTCAGCTTACCCGGAACGGCGCGCTAAACATGAATCCGGACTATTGGCTCGCGACTCAGCGGGCTCAAGCAGCAACCTTAACGGTCGATTACCCGCACGGCGCTAACCAAGCCGGCCTGGAAGACGAAATTACCGTGACGCTAAACGCCGAGCAAACTCAGCGCTTGCTGCAAGAGGTACCGGCGGCTTACCGCACCCAAATCGACGATCTGTTGTTGACTGCATTGGCGCTGACCTTGCGCGACTGGCTGACGGACAACGCTTTAGCGCATTCGGCCACAACCGAAACCCTGCTGCTGATCGACCGCGAAAGCCACGGCCGCGAGCACTTGGCCGACGATCTGAATATCACCCGCACCGTCGGCTGGTTCAGCAATGTCTATCCATTGCTGTTGGCGTTACCTGAAGGCGATGATTTGGCGCAGGCCTTAAAAACTGTAAAAGAACAAATCCGCGCGGTACCGGAGCACGGCATCGGCTACGGCCTGCTGCGCTACCTGTCGGCCGACGCCCGAATCCGCCAAGCCCTGGCCGACCAACCGCCGGCCCGGATACTATTCAACTATCTGGGTCAGCTGGACACCGCACAGGGCCAAGAGCCGCTTTTCATTCCCAGCACCGAAACCACCGGTCTTAGTCGTGATCCGACGGGAAAACGTAGTCACGAACTGGAGGTGGTCGGCAGCATTCTGAACAGCTGCCTGCAACTCAGCTGGCGCTACAGCCGCGAACGCTATCGCCGCGACACCCTGGAAACGCTGGCCAATCGCTACCTAAAACACCTGCAAGCCTTGATCGGCCATTGCAGCCAAACCGGCACCGGTGGTTACACCCCCTCCGATTTCCCTTTGGCCACTTTAAGCCAAGCCCAGATCGATGCCTTGAACCTGCCGCCGCGGCAAGTCGACGATATCTATCCGCCGGCGTCGCTACAACAGGGGTTGATATTCCATAGCCTGTACGAACCGGACGCTAATGTCTACCGCATCCAGCTGGCCTGCCGTTTGACCGGCCGCTTGGATACCGCCGTTTTCCAGCAAGCTTGGCGGCAGCTGCTGGAACGCCACGCCATTCTGCGTACCCGCTTCCTGACCCAAGGCCTGGAACAGCCGCTGCAACTCGTCGACAAAAGAGCCCGGCTCCCGATCATTGAGCACGACTGGCGCAACCTGCCGGAAGCCGAACGAAATCCGCGTTGGCAGCAACTGCAACAATCCGATCAAGCCCAGGGCTTCGATTTCGATAAAGCACCACTGATGCGTTTACATCTGGCATGCGCCAAAGACGACCTACATTACCTCCTGTGGAGTTACCACCACGTCTTGCTGGACGGCTGGAGCATGCCGTTGCTGATAAGGGAAGTCTTTAGCACTTATCACGCGTTGCAGCGCAATGAGCGCCCCAACTTACCTACTGTCAACCCCTACCGCGACTACATTGCCTGGCTGCAACGCCAAGACATGGCTGCTGCAGAATGCTACTGGCGGCAGGCGCTGGCCGGCTTCGAAGCCGCGACGATACTGGGCGCCGACCGCGCGCCGGGTGACACGAGCATTGTGGCCGCAAGCCAAAAACACAGCCTGCAGCTGACGAAAGAAGAAAGCATCGGCCTGCAACAGTTTGCCAAACGCCGGCACCTTACCCTCAACACGCTGGCGCAAGCCGCCTGGGGCCTGATGCTGAGTCACTACAGCGGCAACACTGACGTCGTTTTCGGCATCACCGTCTCCGGCCGGCCGGCTGAGCTGCCCGGCATCGAAAACCAAATCGGCCTGTTTATCAACACCCTGCCGATGCGGGTCCGGCTTAACCCGCAAACCCACATCGGCGACTGGCTACAAAACCTGTTCGAACAAAACCGGGAATTGCGCCGCTACGAATATGCCCCGCTGGCGCAAATCCAAGCCTGGTCGGACATAAGCCGCGGCCAAACCTTGTTCGACAGTCTGCTGGTCTTCGAAAACTACCCGATAGATCAAGCGTTGCTGGACATTGGCGGCCCGCTCAAGATCGACGAAGTGACAGCCATTGATCCGACCAACTACCCGCTGACGCTAACCGTATTCCCCGGCGAGCGGCTACAGCTGGAGATAAACCACGACAGCCACCGTTTCGCCCCGGATACGGTAGTCAAGATGTTGGCCCACCTGCGGCAACTGCTGACCTGCTTTAGCGAGCAGCCGCAAACCAAACTGGCTAACCTACCGACTCTCACAGCGGATCAGCAACGGCAAATCCTAGTCGACTGGAACGCGACCGGAGTTGATTACCCGCAAGACCGTTGCATCCACCAACTGTTCGAAGCGCAAGTCGAGAAAACGCCGGACGCCATCGCGCTGACGTTCGAGAGTCAAAGCCTAACCTACGCCGAACTGAACGCCAACGCCAACCAGCTGGCGCATTATCTGATCGAACGCGGCGTGGGTCCGGACGTGTTGGTCGGCATTTGTCTTGAGCGGTCGTTGGAGATGGTGGTCGGCTTGCTGGGCATCTTGAAGGCCGGCGGGGCTTATGTGCCGCTCGATCCGGGGCATCCTAAGGAACGCTTGGCATTCATGCTGAATGACGTTGCGCCGTCGGTAGTATTGAGCCAAGCTAAATACAGCAATCTCAACTTCAACACTGCACAAGTTTTGAACCTGGACAGCGACTGGACGAAAGTCGAGAACTACCCGACACGCAATCCCTGTCCGGCTCTTCAACTGTCTAACCTCGCCTACTGTATCTACACTTCCGGCTCCACAGGCCACCCCAAGGGCGCTGGCGTGCCGCATCAGGGTATTCTGAACCGTTTGCAGTGGATGCAGACCGAGTATAGCTTGGACGCCAGCGATACCGTGCTGCAGAAAACACCGTACAGCTTCGACGTCTCGATCTGGGAATTCTTCTGGCCGCTGCTGGCCGGCGCCCGCTTGGTGGTCGCCGCGCCCGAACTGCACAAAGACAGCCATGGCCTGATCGAATTGATCCGCCGAGAAAGGATTACCACGCTCCACTTCGTGCCCTCAATGCTACAGTTCTTCGTCGAAACGCCGGACGTCGAACAGTGCCTGAGCTTGAAACAAGTCATCTGCAGCGGCGAAGCCTTACCGGCCGACCTGGTTCAACGCTTCCAACAAAAACTGCCGGCCGAACTGCACAACCTCTATGGTCCGACCGAAGCCTCGGTGGACGTCAGCTACTGGGGCTGCCAGGCGGATTGTCATGAATACGCTATCCCGATCGGCCGACCGATCGCCAACATTCGCCTCTACATTCTGGACCGAAATCTTAACCCGGTACCGGTCGGTACCCCAGGCGAATTGCACATCGCCGGCATCGGCCTAGGCCGCGGCTACCTGAACCGTCCAGGGCTAACCGCCGAAAAATTCATCCCAGATCCGTTCGGCCCGATCGGTAGCCGGCTATACAAAACCGGCGATCTGGTACGTTATCGTCCGGATAGCAACATCGACTATTTGGGCCGTGACGACTTTCAGATCAAGATTCGCGGCTTTCGAATCGAATTGGGCGAGATTGAAAGCCGGCTTAGCGCTTATGCCGGTGTGCGGGAAGCCGTTGTTATCGCCCGCGAAGAAGGGCATGGCGATAAGCGGCTGGTGGCGTATTTGACTCAAGACGGCGGCAGCGAACTGTCGATTGCCGGGCTACGCGCCGAATTGGCCAAGACCTTGCCCGATTACATGCGGCCTAACGCCTTTGTCGTTTTGCCTGTGTTACCGCTGAGCGCCAATGGCAAAGTGGATCGCGCCGCATTGCCAAAGCCGGACGTGGATGCGGTGGTCGCACATCGCTACGAAGCGCCGCAAGGCCCGATAGAAAACGCGTTGGCCTGCATCTGGCGGGAACTGCTGGAATTGGAACGCATCGGTCGCAACGACCATTTCTTCGAATTGGGCGGCCATTCGCTGATGGCGCTAACGCTGATCGAGCGCCTGCGCCGCGAAGGTTGGACATTGGAGCCGAGGGCGGTCTTCGCCTATCCGACGCTGTCCGCGCTGGCGGCAGCGATAGCCGATAGCCAGAACAATAGCCCGGCTTTTGAAATACCACCCAATTTGATACCCGAGCATTTCGGGCAGTCGTTAAACACGCCACATTTTGAGGAGTTTCGGTTATGAGTTTGCAGGAAGTTTTTGCAGCGATGCAGGAAAAAAATATCGTCGTCAGCGAACTGGACGGAGAATTGGTCATCCGCTCACCGCAAGGCGCGATGGATCAGGCGTTGATGTCCAAACTGAAAACCCATAAGCAGGATTTGCTGGCCGCTCTCAAGGATGGTTGGGTAACGGCAAAACCAGAGGGGGCGAAAATAACCCCGGACATGCTGCCGCTGGTCAGCCTGACCCAGAACGAGATAGACCTGATCGTCGATGGCGTCGCGGAGGGCGCAGCCGGTATTCAGGATATTTACCCGTTGGCGCCGTTGCAGGAAGGCATACTGTTTCATCATTTGCTGGAAACCCAGGGCGATCCGTACATCACTCGCTCGATCATCGTATTCGATAACCGCGCGCGTCTGGATGCCTTCTTAGGCGCATTGCAGACAGTAATCGACAGGCACGACATCTTGCGCAGTTCGGTACGCTGGAACGGTTTGCCGCAGCCGGTTCAGGTAGTGCATCGCCGCGCAGTTTTGCCGGTTGAGGAACTGGAGCCGGTCGAGCAAGACAAGATACACCAGTGTTTGCTGGAACGCACCGAGCCTCGGCAGCTCAGGATGGATTTGCAGAAAGCGCCGTTGCTGGCAGGCTTTGCGATCAAGAATAGCCAATCGGAGCAATATTGGTTT
Source organism: Methylotuvimicrobium sp. KM1 (assembly GCF_044788715.1). Classification (NCBI taxonomy): domain Bacteria; kingdom Pseudomonadati; phylum Pseudomonadota; class Gammaproteobacteria; order Methylococcales; family Methylococcaceae; genus Methylotuvimicrobium; species Methylotuvimicrobium sp. KM1. Next base: position 1,482,437 of record NZ_CP173170.1, read on the forward strand.
GCAATGTTGAATCATCATTTAGTGAATGATCACCATACGTTGCGGCTTATTTTATCGGAAATCCGGCAGTTGCTTAACGGCCTAACCGACCAACTGCCTCCCATACAGCCGTTTCGAAATTTCATCGCTCAAATGCAGACCGATTCCCCAGCGGATCATGAGGATTATTTCCGCAGGCAACTCGGCGACATCGACGAACCGACCGCGCCGTTCGGTTTGCTTAATGTACAAGGTGACGGCAGACAAGTCGTCGAAGCTGTTTTGCCGTTGGAGCCGGAATTGGCGCAACGCATCCGCAACAGTGCGCGACAACACAGCGTGACGCCGGCCGCCTTATTTCACTTGGCATGGTCGTTAGTGATAAGTCAGAGCTGCGGTCGCAACGACGTGGTGTTCGGCACCGTGCTATTCGGTCGCTTGCAAGGTGGTATTACAGGGGCTGATAGGGCGGTGGGCATGTTCATCAACACCTTGCCGATACGGGTTTCGTTGGGCGGACGGACGGTGCAGGAAATAATCGATATCACGCACCACAACTTGAACGAATTGCTGATGCATGAACAAGCTTCGCTTGCGCTAGCTCAACGGTGCAGCGCCGTGCCCGCCTCAATGCCGCTGTTTACCGCGTTGCTAAATTACCGGCACTCGAACATGATTACCGCAACGGATCAATCCGCGTTGCTGGAATGGGACGGCATGCGCGTGATCAGCAGCGAGGAACGCAGCAATTATCCGTTGACGTTGTCGGTCGATGATTTGGGCCGAGATTTCAGCTTGACCGTACAATGCATTAGCGAGATCGATCCGGCACGGATTGCGGAGTATCTGCGTACCGCCATGAGAGGCTTGGTGACGGCACTGGAACAAAATCCGCGGCAGTTGGCAAACGCTATCGACATTATGCCTGAAGCCGAACGCAGGCAAATATTGTTCGATTTTAACGCCACCGCCGTCGCTTACGCTGATAGACAAAGTTTGCATGCATTATTCGAAGCGCAAGCTAAAAAAACGCCGGATGCGGATGCGATTGCATTTGCTGGACAAACCTTAAGCTATGCCGAGCTGAACGCCAGAGCCAACCACGTGGCCCATTATCTGCGTTCCAAGGGCATCGGACCGGATGTGCCGGTCGGCCTTTGCGTCGAACGCTCGCTGGAGATGGCGGTCGGCATGTTGGGCATATTGAAGGCCGGCGGCGCTTATGTACCGCTTGACCCTCTCTACCCGGAAGAGCGCATTGCCTATATGTTGCACGATGCGCAAATAGCCGTGCTGCTGACCCAACAGCGACTGTGGCATCGCGCGGCGGAGACCATTTATCTGGACAGCGATTGGTCCGATATTACGCGGTGTCCGGCGGACAATCCGGTGCTGTGCAGCCACCCGCTCGATTTGGCCTACATTATCTACACTTCGGGTTCGACCGGGCAACCCAAAGGCGTGACAATCTCGCACCGCAACGCCGTACATTCGACCAACGCACGGTTGGCAAGCTATCGGGAACCAGTAACTGCTTATCTGCTGTTATCTTCATTTGCTTTCGACAGTTCCGTGGCCGGATTATTCTGGACACTGGGGCAAGGAGGATGTCTGTGTTTGCCGACGGATGCCGCCACCAAGGATCCGGCAGCATTGGCTGAAATCATCGTCAATCGCCGGGTATCGCATCTGCTGGCGCTGCCGTCCTTCTATGCCTTACTATTGAACCAAGCAGGAGCCCAGCTAAAAACCCTAAAGACGGCCATTGTCGCCGGAGAAGCATGTCCAACCGAAGTCGTTAAACAGCACTACGCGATATTGCCAGATGTGCGGCTATACAACGAATACGGTCCAACCGAAGCTACGGTCTGGAGCAGCGTTTACCCGGCAAGCCCAAATGATCTGGACAGACCATTATCGATAGGCCGGCCGATTGACAACGTTCGGCTTTATATCCTTGATCGTATCGGCAGCCCCGTACCTACCGGAGTGCGGGGCGAACTGCATATCGGCGGCGCGGGCGTGGGGCGCGGCTATTGGCGGCGTCCCGACTTGACGGCGGACAAGTTCATCCCGGACCCTTTCCAAGCTGACGGCGGCAGGCTGTATAAAACCGGCGACTTGGCGCGTTACCGGCCGAACGGCAACGTAGAGTTTTTAGGCCGCGTCGATGATCAGGTGAAAATTCGCGGCTTCCGAATCGAGTTGGGCGAAATCGAGGCTAGATTGATCGAAGCGCCTGAAATAAACGAGGCGGTGGTCATTGCCCGTGAAGACCAACCCGGCAACAAACGGTTGGTAGCCTATCTGGTAGCTACTACTGAACATGCTGTCAACATCGATCAGTGCAAAGCCCGACTCAAGGAAGTACTGCCGGACTACATGATCCCCACGGCCTTTGTGATGCTGGACAGCATGCCGCTCAGTGCCAACGGCAAACTAGATCGCAAGCGTTTGCCGCAACCGGATATGAGTAGGATACCAACGCAACACTATCAGAAACCGCAAAACCCAGTTGAAAGGATTCTGGCCGATATTTGGTGCGATTTGCTGGCAATCAAGCACGTCGGGCGGCACGACAACTTTTTCGAACTGGGCGGCGATTCGATACTGAGCATTCAGGTCGTCAGCCGCGCACGACAGACCGGTGTCGTGATCACACCGAAACAGCTGTTTCAGAATCAAACCTTAAGCGCTTTGGCAGTGGCCGCCGAACAGATTCAGCAGCTAACGACCGAACAAGGGCTAGTGTCCGGTAATGTGCCATTGACGCCGATTCAGCACTGGTTTTTCGAACAAAATCTGAGCAATCCCCATCACTGGAATCAGGCTTTATTGTTGACGATCAAACCCGGTTTGGCGCCGGGCGTTTTTGAGACAGCCCTCAAACAACTGCTGAACCATCATGATGCGCTCAGAATGCGCTTTGGCTACGGGGACAACGGATGGCTACAAACTAATTTAGCAAAGGAGAGGCAGCCCATCTTCGAACGTATCGATTTATCCGGCGTCCCGGTGGAGCGGCAAACCGAACGGTTACAGGCGGAAGCATCAATCAAACAAGCAACGCTGCATTTAACAGAGGGTCCGTTGCTGCGCGCGGCCTGGTTCGACTTTGGCGGCGAGCGAGACAGCCGGGTATTGATCGCGATTCACCATCTGGTAGTCGACGGCGTCTCCTGGCGGATCTTGCTGGAAGACCTGAACAGCGCCTGTAGGCAACTCATGGCGGGGCAAACCGTATCCCTGCCTGCCAAGACCACATCGTTTAAACAATGGGCTGAGCGGATGCGGCAACTGGCGAACACAGACGACTCCACGCCAGATGCTTCGTATTGGCTGAACCCGAGCCGCAACAGTGTGCCGGTACTGCCGATAGACAACGAGAGCGGTGGCAACCATATCGGCCTTGAGGATGAAATCGTCGTATCTCTGAGCGCCGCGGAAACCCGGACTTTGTTGCAAGAGGTGCCGCTTGCCTATCGAACTCGGATAGACGAGGTACTACTAACAGCGCTAGCCTTAACCCTGCGCGATTGGACGCAATCGACAACGCTGTTAATTGACATGGAAGGTCACGGCCGGGAAGACCTCGCCATCGATCTGGACGTATCGCGTACCGTCGGCTGGTTTTCCAGCGTCTATCCAGTGCTGCTGACGCTGACGGATGATTGTTCTCCGAGCGGGGCATTAAAAGCTGTTAAAGAACAACTGCGCGCAGTGCCTGTCAAAGGTATTGCTTACGGCTGGCTGCGTTATCTCTCTTCCGATGAAGCGCTGAAAATACAATTGGCGGCCCTGCCTCAGGCCCAGATTATCTTCAACTATCTGGGCCAATTCGACACCGCCGTGAGCGCTGGAGAACCGTGCGAACCAAACCTTCAATCGGCGGGTGTCAGCCACGACCCAGCCGACAAGCGAGCTCATGAACTGGACATAATCGGCAGCATCAGCGACGGCTGTCTACGGTTGAGTTGGCGCTATAGTCGAGAACGCTATCGCCATACCACACTGGAAACATTGACCGGGCACTACCTGCGACAGCTGAAAAATTTGATTGCCCACTGCGCACAAGCGGATGTCGGTGGCTACACCCCGTCCGACTTTCCATTGGCAACCCTGTCGCAAACCGAACTGGACTCGATGGCCTTAAAGCCCCGACAGATTGAGGATATTTACCCACTGGCACCATTGCAGCACGGCCTGATATTCCACAGCCTGTATGCGCCTGAATCCAGTGTTTACTGCATCCAATTGGCTTGCCGATTGCGCGGCAAACTAAACCTCGCCTTGTTCCTGCAGGCTTGGCGGCAACTGTTGGAACGTCACCCGGTGCTGCGCACCTGGTTTTACTTCAAAGACCGGGAACAACCGTTGCAAATCACCGACAAGCAAGCCCAGTTGCCGATCAGCGAACACGACTGGCGCGGCATACCGACGGATCAACAACAGCAGCGTTGGCAACAGTTCCTAGCCGAGGATCACGCCAAGGGTTTTGACTTTAGCCGCTCGCCCTTAATGCGTCTGGCCTTAGTGCGACGCTCCAGCGACACACATTACTTTCTATGGAGCTACCATCATGTATTACTGGACGGCTGGAGCGCACCCTTGCTGATCAACGACGTATTTACCGCCTATCAGGCCTTGCAACGAGGCGACACGCCACGCCTGCCGACGGTGAAGCCCTATCGAGATTACATCGTTTGGCTGCAACAACAGGATATGGTCGCAGCTGAAAACTACTGGCGGATAGCGTTGGCCGGATTTACCGAACCACTCGCACTCGGCTCTGACCAAGCACTAAGCTACTTGGGTGAAACCTCGGACAGCGGCAAACAAACCCTACTGCTGTCAGAAGCCGAGACCCTAGCTCTGCAACGCTTCGTCAAACGGCGGCAATTGACCTTGAACACCTTAACACAGGCCGCCTGGGGGCTGCTGCTCAGCCGTTACGGCGACAGCGGCGACGTCGTATTCGGCGTCACCGTTTCAGGGCGTCCGGCGGAATTGGCCAATGTTGAAGACATGGTCGGCCTGTTCATCAACAGCTTGCCGATGCGCTTGCAGTTGCGACCGGAATCCCGTGTGAGCGATTGGCTGCAAGCCTTGTTTGAACAAAACCAGGACATGCGCCGCTACGAATATGCCTCGTTGGCGAAGATTCAAAGCTGGTCGGAGCTTCCCCGAGGCCAAAATTTGTTCGATACCCTGTTGGTGTTCGAAAATTACCCTATCGACAAAGCCTTGACGGAGGTCGGCGGCCCAATACGAATCGATGAGGTCGGCGGAGTCGATCCCAACAACTATCCGCTCATGCTGTCCATCTTCCCCGGCAGTCGGTTGAAGCTGGAGATCAGTCACGACATGGCTCGTTTTGCTGCCAAAACCGTCGTAGCGATGCTGGCGCATCTGCGGCAACTGCTGACCGCGTTTGCCGAACAGCCCGAGTCGCGTCTATGCGAACTGCCGACGCTGACGCCGGACGAGCGGCAACAAATCCTACATGACTGGAATGCCACCAACGTTGATTATCCCAAGGATCGTTGTATCCATCAGTTGTTTGAAGCGCAGGTGAAAAAAACGCCGGACGCGGTTGCGTTAGGTTTTGAAAAACAGGTCTTGAGCTATGCTGAACTGAACGCCAAAGCCAATCAGTTGGCCCATTATCTGCAATCCAACGGCGTCGGGCCGGATGTGTTGGTAGGCATTTGCGTCGAACGTTCGTTGGAGATGGTGATCGGCCTGTTGGCGATATTGAAGGCCGGCGGCGCTTATGTGCCGCTCGATCCCGATTATCCGCAAGACCGGCTGGAATTCATGCTGCACGATGTCAGCGCGCCAATTGTGTTGACCCAAGAAGCTTGCCGGAGAAAACTCGAAGCTTCCACGGCGACTGTTTTGTGTCTGGATAGCGAATGGTGCATTGTGGCAAAATTTTGCGATGCCAATCCCGATATTCCGCTGATGCCGGAAAATCTGGTCTACTGCATCTATACCTCCGGTTCAACCGGCCAACCAAAAGGAGCCGGTGTTCCGCATCAAGGCATACTGAACAGGTTGCAATGGATGCAGCAGCAATACGGACTTGATCAAGCCGATAGGATATTACAAAAGACTCCGTACAGTTTCGACGTGTCGGTCTGGGAGTTTTTCTGGCCGTTGATGACCGGTGCCCGCTTAGTGATCGCCAAGCCAGAGCTGCATAAAGACAGTTCCGCCCTAGTCGATATGATCCGTAGTGAACGCATCACCACTGTCCATTTCGTGCCTTCGATGCTGCAAGTCTTTATCGAGACGCCGGGTGTGGAAAACTGCACATCACTATCTCGTGTGATCTGTAGCGGCGAAGCCCTACCGGCCGATTTGGTCGCGCGCTTTCAGCAAAAACTGCCCGTTGCGCTGCACAACCTTTATGGCCCTACCGAAGCCTCGGTCGACGTAAGCCATTGGTCCTGCGCACCCGGCCACATCGAAATGGCGATACCGATAGGCCTGCCGATCGCTAACATAAGTCTCTATATTCTCGATCGATACTTGAATCCAGTGCCGGTCGGTACGCCAGGAGAACTGCACATTACCGGCATCGGTCTAGGCCGCGGCTACTTGAATCGTCCTGATTTGACGGCGGATAAGTTCATTCCCAATCCATTTGGGCCAGCTGGCGAGCGGTTGTACAAAACAGGTGATCTTGTGCGCTACCGCTTCGATGGCAACATCGACTATTTGGGCCGCATCGACCACCAAGTCAAAATTCGGGGTTTCCGCATAGAATTGGGCGAAATCGAAGCGCAATTGCTGGCGTATCCAAGCATTAAGGAAGCCGTGGTGCTGGCACGGGAAGATCAACCCAATGACAAGCGCTTGGTGGCCTATCTGGTGGAAAGCGAAACCGGCACGACACAAATCGACAGTTTGAAGGCCCGGCTAAAAGACGTTCTGCCGGATTATATGGTGCCAAGCGCTTTCGTATTGCTTGACGAGATGCCGCTCAGCGCGAATGGCAAATTGGACAGGAAACGATTGATGCCTCCCGGTGTTAGCGAACAGGGTTGTAAACAGTACATCGCCCCAGACTCCCAGACCGAAACAATTCTGTCCGAAATCTGGCAAGAAATCTTGGGCCTGGAACAAGTCGGCATCGAAGACAATTTTTTTGAGTTGGGCGGACATTCCTTGTTGGCGACGCAACTGTACTTTCTTGTGCAAAAACGGTTAGCGGCTACGGTTGCGTTCAACGTATTTTTGACTGAACCGACGATTGCTGCCCAAGCTCGTTTGATCGATGGGGAAATCGGGCAAACAATAGATTTCGACGCCGAAGCCGTGCTGGATCCCGCTATCGTGCCGCTAGCGACAAAAGTTATCGATGTCGCCGCCGCGCGAACGATATTTTTGACAGGTGCTACCGGTTTTCTGGGCGTATTTTTATTAGCCGATCTGCTGAAGCATAGCCAAGCGGACATTTATTGTCTGGTCAGGGCGCGCGACGAACGGCAGGCCATGGTTCGCCTGCAACAGCAAGTCGGACTGTATGAATTGACCGAACGCGTCGATTTTAGCCGAGTTATTACCGTGTGCGGTAACTTGGCCGAGCCGAATTTTGGACTGTCGGAGAGCCGCTACCGGGAAATTGCCGAGCGTAGCGAAGTGATTTACCACAACGGTGCGCTGGTGAATTTTGTTCAGCCTTACCAGACATTGAAAGCCGCCAATGTTACGGGAACCGAAGAAGTATTGCGTTTAGCCTGTCGCGGCAGACCCAAGGCCATTCATTATGTGTCGACATTCTCGGTGTTTAGCGAAGCTCCGCGCCACGTAACAGGCCATAAGGAAACTGACGAACCTGAACAGCATGGGAATTTGCCGAACGGTTACGCAGAAAGCAAATGGGTCGCTGAAAAACTGGTGGTTGCGGCCAGGGAACGAGGCTTTCAAGTCAGCATTTACAGGCCGGCAATTGTCGCCGGCTACAGCCGTAGCGGGGCATGGAATACCGGTGACTTTTGGTGCCGCCTGATTAAAGGCTGTTTACAAATGGGTTACGCGCCGCGTGAACGTATTCGCATCGACATGGCGCCGGTCGATTATATGAGCCGGGCGATAGTTGCGTTATCCCAACAAACCGATGCCGTAGGTAGTATTTTTCACTTGAATCACCCCGAGCCGCCTTATTCCGATGATTGGCTGGATTTCTATACAAGCCTGGGCTACCGATTGCAGCGCATTCCCTATCGCGATTGGTTGGAAAAAGTGTTGGAGTTTGGTCGTTCTAACCCTAACGGCTTTGCGTTAGCGTCGCTATTGCCGATGTTTGCCGAGCAATTCCATGATAAAGATGCGCAATTGCCAGTGGATGGGCTGCCTTTATATGACAGCCGAGTAACTCATAAGGCGTTGTCAGCATTGAACGTGGAGTGTGAGTTGTTGGATCGGAACATTATGGCTCGTTATCAAGACTACTTTATCAGAAAAGGTTTTGTGGTTGGCCCTGATGACGAAGCGTTGAACAGCCTAAGAATTATTTGATCGTGCTGCGGAGAATTACGGAGCAAATCGTCTTCTAAATGTAAATACTGGAATGTGTTCATTTTTATATGAATTCAAGATCGATAAAACAGGTAGAACCATGAGAAAAAAAAAGAATACTGCAAGGGCTGTCATAAAAGACGGTTTTGCTTTGGGCGGTGCAATCAAAAAATGTTTGGTAGGGTGTGTTTTTATGGGGACATTAGTTCAGGTTATACCTGCACAATCGGCCGATAAAGCCCGGAAAATACATTTTAATATTCAGGCTAACGATTTGGCCTCGGCATTGTTTGCCTATTCCGAAGCGACAGGTATTCAAATGAGTTACCCTCAAAGGATGGTATCCGGTATTAAGTCGTCGCCGGTTTTAGGCGACTACACTCCGGATCAGGCATTACAGAAGTTATTGGCGGGTTCCAATTATACTTATCAATACGCAGACAACGATACGGTAAGGCTAATCGAGGCACCGAAAGAGTTAAATACCGGCGAGATCACATTAAAACCTATGACTGTCGTTGGCACTGCTTCGGGAGAAAGTCCCAGCCTGACCACGCCTTCAATGGCAGATTCCAAAGCCAAGCTAAATCGTGTTCCAGGTGGAACAACGGTAATTGATGGTAAACGAATAAAAGAGGGCGCGGTGTTGTCGGTGAATGACGTATTTACCAACGCGCCGGGTGTCTATGTAGGTAATTCCACCACAGGATCGACAGGTGGATCGCGCATCTCCATTCGCGGCTCCGACGCCAATTCGATTATTTCCCCTATTCGCGGACTGAAAATACTCCGTAACGGCATGCCTTTTACCAGTGCAAATGGTGCTTTCGATACTGAAACGTTCAACTTGTATGCCATTGACCACGTCGAGGTGTACCGGGGAGCCAATGCGCTTGAATATGGTGGCAGCAATCTCGGAGGAGCAATCAATCTGATAACCCCCACCGGCTACACAGCCGAAGGCATGCGAGTTGGTATGAAATGGGGTACTTATGATTACGTCAATCCAACGTTTAGCGTTGGCAAAGTGTTCGACAACGGTTTCGATGTTTACGGATCGTTCTCCTATCTAAGCACCGACACCACCCGTGATAACAATAAACAGGAACAGTTCTATGGCCACGGTAATGTTGGTTACCGTTGGAACGAAAATCACGAAACTCGTTTGTATTTCGACATTCAAAAACACAATTTCACTGGGTTGGATCCCTTAACAAAACAGCAAGTTAAGGACAATCCGCAACAAAACACTCAGAGTTTGTTTGGACCTAACTGGGCATTTCCAAATGACTTTCCGTTGTATCGGGTGGATTTGAAGCATTCAATACAGATGGACAATGGCGACTCCTTCGAAGTGGGCGCTTATTACGGGTATAAAAAATTTAACTTTCAATGGATTCGCGCCACCCCGGAAGATATTTGGCAAGACACAGGATTCAACTGGCGGCACGAAATCAATGGCGATCTATTGGGCTTGAAAAACCGGGTGGTTTGGGGCGGGCTGATGCAGTGGATGTTCATCGATGATAAAAACTTTACTACGGTTAATCGCCAGCGTGGTCAGTTGTTAAATGCGGAGCGTGACGAATGGCTCAACGTGGAAGGCTATTTGGAAGATCAACTTAGCCTGACCGATACGTTCACATTGGTCGCTGGCCTCCAGCTGAATTATCGTAAAGTCGATTATGAACGCTATGAAGGTTTCGTGGCCAGCGCGGCCAGACCCAGCAATCAAGCCGATCAAGACTTTTTCGTCCCTAATCCCAAATTGGGATTCACTTGGCAAGCCACCGAGGAAGCCCAGCTTTACGGCAACTTGAGCCGCAGCTCGGAACCACCTCCATTGGCAGACTTGGCCAATGTGTTTTTAAAGCCTTCCAGAGACATCCAAACCGCTAGTACGGTGGAAATCGGCACACGAGGACAAACTGATAGACTTAAATGGGATTTGGCGTTTTATCACGCTTGGGTTAATAACGAGTATTTGATCGTTAGCAGTCCAACTGATCGTAGCGCCTTTACCGCGACAAATGCGGATAGCACTACTTTACACACGGGTGTTGAGCTCGGATTGGAGTCTAACTTATCTTTAAACCTTGTTACAACCGGCGATGAACTGCGTCTTAGCGGCAACTATACCTGGAATAACTTTCGTTTTGATAACGATCAGAATCTAGGTGATAACCAAATCCCCGGAATACCAGAGCATAACGCTAGATTAGAAGCGCTTTATAAACACCCCAGCGGTTTTTATATCGGACCGAATGCACAAATTGTCAGCTCCAATTGGGTGGATTTTTCCAATACTTTGGCTGCTAAACCTTATGCATTACTGGGTGCTCGTGCCGGTTGGGACGACGGCAAACATTGGAATCTGTTTATTGATGCGCGTAATTTGACTAACGAACATTATGCTGCTTCGGTTTGGGTAAGAGGTAATGCTGGTGGTGTTGATGTGCCAGCATTCAATCCGGGTGGCACTCGTTCAGTGATTGGTGGTGTTGAATATCGTTTTTAGCAGGAATGGCGGGTTGGGTAACGGCTACAGCCTGACCCAACTTGCGGTGCTTTTAGTCTGATTTGCATAATCATTCCCACAACTTCTGGATTTTGATGGGGGAAGAAGCCCCTAAATTCTCACAATGACTTCGACAACAATACTTAGCGAAATCCGCTTGGCTCGGCTAAAGCGCCGTCGAAAACTCTGGTTAAGCATTCATCTTTGGCTCGGTTTGCTTTTCGGTACATTTATTGCCGTGATCGGCTTAACCGGCAGCATCCTGGCGTTTTATCCCGAAATCGACGAATGGCTGGCACCGGAATTATTGACGGTTAAACCACCGTTCGCGGATGCCACTTATAAACCATTGGTTGATATTATTGCCGCCAGTGTCCCTGAGATGCCTGGAGAAGCTAAACAAGCGCATATGCACTATCCGCAGAATGCCGAAGCCGCGTGCAGGATTCGTTATGCCGTTCCGATTGCCCATGGCGCCACCGAATTTTGGGAGGTATCGGTCGATCCGTACACTGCTGAGGTGATAGGTAAACGTTTACGTTGGTCTAGTCATCAACTCTTTCCAACAACGTTTATCGATTTTATTTTTATCCTGCATTATTCGCTGCTTCTGGGTGAATACGGTGAGCTGGCAGTTAGCGTCATTAGCGCATTGACGATTATTTCGGTATTGACCGGACTGATCGTCTGGTGGCCTTTAACCGGTAAATGGCGTCAAGCTTTGACCATTAAGCGCAAGGCCAGCGCCGAACGTTTAACTTTCGACCTGCATAAAACCAGTGGTATTTATTCGACCGCAGTATTGTTGCCGGTGTTGTTTTCCGGCATCTACATTACTGAGCCGAAATACGTGGTGCCAGTGGTTGAATTATTTTCGCCAGCGACTTATCGCTATTGGTTTCATTCCAATCCAAACACCAACTTAGCATCTTTGGGGATGGCCGATGCTGCAGAAATCGCTGAACACGTGTATCCAAGCGGACGTTTGCAAGTTATTTACGGTGCGACGAAACCTGATTCGACCTTTACCGTTTGTAAGGACGGTGTTAAACAAGCTGGCAGTCTCTTGCATCGCCGTTGCATAGTCATAGACCGCTACAGCGGCGAAATTCTGGATATTGATGATCCGACTATTGGATCGGCTGGCGAGGTGCTAAGTCATTGGCAATGGCCGTTGCACTCCGGTCAAGCATTCGGAATGACTGGACGTATATTGGTATGCATGTCAGGGTTACTTTGTCCATTGTTGTTTGTAACGGGAGTTGTGCGTTGGAGGCATAAGTGTAGAGCAAGTCATAAAACCGTTCAAAAGGCATTGAAAAACAAAATAGTTCAACAAGGTTAATTGAATGTGTTGGTTTGGTTATTTTTATGTATAAAATTTATAGGTTGCTTAAATAAATGAATGATGATTATTTTTACTGTAAAAGAACGATGTTGTCTCGGGCTTATTTGTTGGCAACCGAATATACTAATATACATAACGGATTTGTTTCTGAAGATAAACTCCCCTCTAAAATTGAATATTTTTCAAAGTGGATTGAATATCAATTTCTTCCACATTATTTTGGCTATGTCCCCGCGTGGCGCAGATTTGCGCGGAAATTTTCTGGTAAGCGAATTTTGCCGGATTTCTGTGTCGTTGGGCCTATAAAAAGCGGCACCAGCGATTTAGCCATCAGCGTCATGTTGCATCCTAATGTTATGCATCCATTAGCTAAAGAGATATTGTCTTCTGATATTGAAAAATGGCGCATGAATTACCCAACAGAACGGCAGAAAAAGGTTTTTGCTTCTCGAAATAAAGTAGCATTAACTCCGCTTCTGGCACCATATCTTCATTGGATGGAGTTAATCTATAACCTTTCCAAGGAGACACCTGAAACTAAAGTCGTTCTAACTTTAAGAGATCCTGTTAAAAGATTTTATTCACAGTGGAAGTGGGAAATATTCCTGACTGGAAAAACACGCTCGAATAACTTGCCTTTTTTAAATTCATTTCCAGCTTATGTAGACAAGGCACTATCCGTTTTTCCAGATTCCCCGATGTTTACTGTTTGCGGTTTTGATCCATTGCAAACAAGTATTTATTGGAAAGCTGTTGGCTATTGGATTGAATGTTTTGGTGAGAATAATGTATTAGTACTAGATGTACAAGATTATTTCTCGGATAGAAATAATTTTTTAAATAAAATATGTGATTTCGTTGGGTTGCCGCCTTTCGAAATCCCTAAGTTTAAAGATAAGGTAAATGAGAATCCAATTATATTGCCACCACCTGATGAAGAAAGCATTGCCAAGTTACGCGTTTTTTTCGAACCATATAATCAAAAGCTTTGGCATTTATTAGGTGAAGAGTTTGATTGGGGAAGATAGATAACTTTGTAAAACAGAAGGCGTATTCGATTATTTTTTAAAAACCACATGATACCCTTTTAATACTTCTTGTTAAACCTTTAATTGTGAGCAACATATGTGTTGCTAGTTTTCTGAAAATTATACTAAATATGCTGCGTTGGTGTACGGTTGAACAATAGGAGATTACACAATGTATTCGATTGAAAAATTGCCGTTACAGGTGGAGAGGGTACATAAACCATCGTTTGAAGAATTTAATAAGTTATATGCGAAAGCAGGTAAGCCCGTATTGATAACGGGGGTTGTTTCCCAATGGAAAGCTTACTCACGTTGGAATCCACAATATTTTAAGTCGCTTGCTGGTGAGAGGGGAGTTCCTGTAAAGCGGATGAAAAACGGAAATTATCGTGAAGCATCTAGCGAATTGATGACGTTATCGGAATACTTGGCTCTGGCAAACAGTAATCCAGTAGATAAAGATCGGGTCTATCTGAGCGAACAACCAGTAAAAAAAATTCTTCCGGAATTGGTTTCGGACTATTCTGTCCCCCCATACATCGATTCGAAGGAGCCAATGGCTGCTTGTTATATTGGGAGTCATGTATATTCCCAAATTCACTTTCATCCTTATGGAAAAGCTTTGCTTTGTGTTGTTTCGGGTCGTAAAAGAGTTAAACTTTTTGCACCCGATCAAACTCAATTTTTATATCAGAAATATAACTTCAGTAAGATTACTGAAGAACCTGTCGATTTAAAAAAGTATCCTTTGTATGCGAATGCAAACTACTATGAATGTGAAGTCAACGCGGGAGAAATGCTCTTTTTTCCAATTTATTGGTGGCATGGCGTTGACACGCAGGAATTCACATCTGCTGTAGTTTTTTTCTGGAATGATTCACGTCGCTTGAGATGGTCGCCCCCACCGGGCATACCTTGGCATACACCTTTACTATTTGAAGTTGCTTCTTGGTATTTTAAAGGGAAGTCAATTCTGCGGAAATTAGCGAGTTATCAAGATAGAATTTGAACAGTCCTTGATTTTTAGACTTAATTTTGATGCTCGGTACTGTATTTTAGTCCGCAGGCTGGTAATGTGTTGTATACATTCGTATGTACGATTTTTCCATTATTCAGACCCTGTCTGTTGTATATGCGGCCTCAATCTCAAATCACATATCTGAAAGCCATTCTTTATCACTAGCGTAGTGTAGTTGAATGCGTCAATGCACGATTGAATGAGGCTCTTCCGGATTTCCCGTGGTAGTTCGTCAAATTAGCCATAAAGACATTATGGCTGGATGCTAAGAATATATTTTAACTTCTTTATCAATTACTTAAGCTTCCTCGATTATTCTAACTTGGTGTCGATGCGCTATTACCACGGCAAGTACGGAAGAGCCTTGAATGATACGTTTGGTGGACGAGTGGTGCGAGTATCTGGACATGCCATAGGAGAGCTTGCTCTCATCAAGATTTATGTATAGAAACCCAAAGTACCCGGAAAAAAATCCAATACCTGACGATTTTGTATGGATATCGATTTATGGTTTGAAGCGTTAGCCATTACCGATGAAGAATATCGGTATTATTGGTCAATACTGGACAAAAATGAGCAAAATAAGGCTTTGCGTTTTGTGCGAACAAGGGATGGCCGGGGTTATGTGGCAAGTCACGGGAAGCTCCGGTTGATTTTGGCTGAGTATCTGGGTATGCCCCCTGGCAAAATCCCGTTTACATCACAAGCGTACGGCAAACCTTTTGTTGCCTTCGGCAATACCTATGGCATTAGATTCAATTTGGCCCATTCCGGCGATTACATGGCGGTTGGTGTCGGTAATGCTTATGACATCGGCATCGATATTGAAGTATGGTCGGATAGGGTCGATTACCATGGGATTATGGCGTTATGTTTTTCTGAGGAAGAGACTCGCTTTTGGTCTGATTTACCAAAGGAGCGGCAGAAAGAATTTTTTTACAAACTTTGGACGAGGAAAGAAAGCTTCATAAAAGCTGTCGGCCTTGGTTTTTCGTTAGATGTTTCTCAAGTGGAAACCGCAGTGCAAGGGCCGAGCCGTTTCTTGTCGTTACCGAGCGGATGCGGCTCGCCGAAAGGATGGTGTCTGATCGATTTGGAATTAGCTAATGGCTTGAGTGGCGCGGTGGCTATTTCGGGCGCGAATATGCCGAAGATTGTTTACAAGCAGCTTGGGTAGGGGTCTGGTTGTAGGTTGCGGTAGTTCCTTGTGGGCTGGATCTCGGCAATCCCTAACGAGATGACGTTGTTAATAAATAGGGTCGGATCCTGAGATATCCCCAAAAAATAGCTATATAAAATAGGGGGGGGTATCCACTTCACTCTCGTAGATACAAGATGTAGTATGTCTAAATGAGCGAAAAATCCCATCCTGTGGGCGGCGTAGATTACCCACGAACAATGCAAGAATTTGATGAATGGTTTCCGAACGAGGTGGCCTGCATTGAATACCTCTGGCAATTGCGTTGGCCTGAAGGGTTTCAGTGCCCTAACTGCGGGAAGAATAAAGCGTGCTTATCCGGTTGTCACACACATTTACTAGATATAGTGGGCCGTGATTCGCCGGCATAAAGCTCGGCGTAGGTGGGTGCGGTGACGTCGCCTGCGATTCTAAGCAGGGAACGGAAAGCATTGAATGGGTAGTGGCGGCGATTGAAACGGAAGGTGAACTCATTGAGATACGTCTGCAAGTGTTGCGGGCTGACGCCGTGATGGATACCGCGCAGCCAGGTTTTGAGGTTGGAAAATACGAGATGAATGATTGGCATGAACTCTTCGGTAACCTGCGGATCACCGCGTTCCGCGATGGGCATGTGGTCATAGCCGCGCTTGGTGAGCCCAGCGTAGCTGCTCCAGTCATCAGTGATGATTCTGGTGCCCGGTGCCACAACGCTTTCAATAAAACCGCAAAGCGAATCGGCGCTCCGGTCAGGCACCAAAGCAAGCCGGACGCGTCCGGCGTAGCGGCCACTCCTTCGCGGATTGGGCTTGGTGCCTGGCTTGCGTTGTCGCACCTCGACCGCAGCAGCCACAAGGGTCTTATGGTGGACGCCTCGCCCCTCTCCGCGCGTACGGCCGCCCACCCAGGTTTCATCGGCCTCGACGTGCTCGCCTGGCTTTCCGCCGATCCGATCCTGATCCGGGCGCACCATGCCGACACGCAGCTTGTGAAGGATCTGGAAAGCGGTCTCATAGCGCGAAAGCCCGAGTTGCCGCTGGAATTGAACGGCCGAGATACCGGGTGTTTGGCTGGCAACCAGATAGGCCGCCCAGAACCAGACAGAGAGCGGCGTGTGCGTGCCTTCCATGACGGTTCCGGCTGTGAGACGAGTGTCGCGCGGCGGCACTTCCGGCAACGAAGCACCCCTGGGCGGGTGGTGATGCGATACGGTTCGCCAGAAGCCCCGCAATATGGGCAGGCGAATCCGCCACCCCACCGGGCGCGCTCAAGGTATGCCGCGCACGCCGCCTCGTCTGGAAAAAGCCGCTGAAACTCTGGCAACGAGCGAGGAAATGGCAGGTCGCCTCGCTGAAACACATCGATAGCCATGATCGCCTCGCATTGATGCAAACACTCAACATACTACATATAGTGGGTGTGTGTGGCAACCGGATAAGCACGGAATAAAGCATGGCTTACGGGCAGAGGGTTACTTCGATGTGCAAGTTGTCAGCGGCAGACTTCGGTGATTGCGGGTACGCTTTTCGAAGGCACTCGAAAACCGCTTCGCACATGGTTTCAAGCGATGTGGTATATAACGAGTCAGAAGTACGGTGGTAATGCACTTGGCCTAAAGCGAGTGGTCGGGTTCGGGAGTTATCAGACAGCATGGGCTTGGTTGCATAAGATGCGGCATGCGATGGTACGACCGGGCCGAGATCGCCTCAGGGGTAAGGTTGAAGTAGATGAAACCTATGTTGGTGGAGTAGAGACGGGTGTTCGCGGCCGCGAAACCGAGAAAAAAGCGATTGTGGTAGTGGCTATCGAAATACATAAACCTTTTGGCTTCGGTCGTGTGCGTCTTCGGCAAGTGCCTGATGTGTCAGGAGCTAGTCTTGTTTCCTTCGTATGCGAAATGATAGAGCCCGGATCAGAAGTACTGACCGATGGTTGGGGCGGGTACAATACATTGGAAGAGCACAACTACATCCATAGTAAAACTATTCTCTCATCGTCTGGCGATCCTGCTCATGTCTTGATGCCAGGAGTACACCGGATTGCTGCACTGCTTAAGCGCTGGTTACTGGGTACCTACCAAGGGTCTGTCAGTAGTAAGTATCTTGACTACTACCTTGATGAGTATACGTTCCGATTCAACCGACGTAGCGCTAAATCTCGCGGCTTGCTATTCTATCGTCTAATCGAGCAGGCAGTTCAAGTTGAGCATATTTCACGGAATCAGATCATCCTTGGGGAACAGATAATCGACCACAACATATAGATGTTACGAGATTAAAGTGGATACCCCCCTTAAAATAATTTGCTATGGTTGAAAATTGAAAGATAAGTTGGTTTTTTCGTATACATTGGTAGAAAAAGGGGTTACATATTTGAGCAATTATTTCGGTTGTCGCGCGATTACGCGCGGCTGGATATTATGGAGTTGTTACGGGTCATAGATTGGCTGATGCAGTTCCCGGATGAGTTAGAACGGCAATTAAGCGATGAAATCAAACAACTGGAGGCGGAAACGATGACTTATGTGATGTCGATAGAGCGTTTGGCTCTGGAACAAGGTAAATTGGAAGGTAAGGCTGAAGGAAAAGTGGAAGGAAAAATAGAGGGCGAGGCTAGGCTGCTTTAGCGCCAATTGATCAAGCGCTTCGGCCCGTTGCCGGACGCGATTCAACGGCGACTGGATCAAGCCACGTCGGAACAACTCGAAATCTGGGCCGAGCGCATTCTGGATGCGCCGAACTTGTCGGCGGTGTTCGACGATCATTGAACACCGAAGCCCGGATGGAGCGCAGTGCAATCCGGGACAGGCGAGGCTACGAATTCCCCGTATTCCGCTGGCGCTGCATACGGGCTACGCGCTACGAAAGTATTCGCGGATACATCATAAAAAATTCATTCGCCATGAAGATAAACGATTATAAAGTCAACAACATAATGCCTCATGTAATATGTAACTTATTGTTATTCCGCAATGTTGAATATTGTCACAGGCTCTCCGGTTTGGGAAATCCTTAACGTAAGCTCTTACTTACCGGTTTCGAGAAGCTCTTGCCCTGAGCTCTTGTCGAAGGGGGAGCTTCTCGCACTGCGTTCCCAAGCAAAGAGCTTGGGAACGAGCGATTTGTGGGGGATACCTCAGGATCTGACCTTTTAAAACATTGCTTCTAAGCACTATATTGCTTAGGATGCAATACATGAAAAACTAAAGCCGAACCGGTTTTAAATGAAAAAGTCGTCTTGGGAGAATGGACGGTGCAGATGGTCATTTGGCGGTTAGCCGCGCCGGTGGTGGGTAGCGACCATTTATATAAATACCGTCTATATTGCGGCCGTAATGGTCAATGCCGATTGCGTTATGACAATGAGCGCGGTAAGGGTGATCGCATTCACGATGGCGAGAATGAAAGACCGTATTGGTTTACCGATTATGAAACCCTGATTAGTGATTTTCGCCGCGATGTGCGGCGCGTGATGGAGCGTGAACAATGAATAAAGCGATTATTGAATTGAGCACTCTGGATAGTGTATTTACCCGTTCGCGGGCGTTGGTCAAGGCGATTGACGCCGGCGAGTCAGCCCCGGCCGATTATCATCTGGGGTTTACCGATGCCGGGCAATTGTTTGCCGAGTTTACCGGCGAACGCTGCCGGTTGCTGGATGTGTTGAAAGCTACCGGGGCGCAATCCATTTACGCACTGGCCAAGCGACTCGGATGCAATTACAGTAACGTGCGCCGCGATATTCAAGCCATGATGGCGCACGGGTTGATTGAAAAAAGCGATGAGAATAAAGTGTATGTACCGTGGGATAGCGTAGAAATCCGGGTTACTCTGGGGGAGAGGCGGGCGGCGTGATTCCGGGGTCCGGCAGTAATACTGGCAGAGTTAATCCTATATTCGAATATAAAAAAGCAGCGTAGCCCGGATGGAGTGTAGCGCAATCCGGGGCCGGCGTGGCGATGAATTCCCCGTATTCCGCTACGCTGCATACGGGCTACGTGTTTTTTGGCGGGACGGGTTAAATAACCCGTCCTGCAGAGTTGCCGATGTTTTTTCAACCGCCAACGAGAACAGAATGTAATTTTTTACTCTAATCCGGCTTGCTGCATATGCTGCCGTAAACTTAATGGTCGCATATCCGTCCAGGCTTCGTTGATATAATCAAGGCATATCTGTTTTAGGCCTTTGGGGCCGACGGCTTTCCAACCGTTTGGAATGTCTTTGTATTCCGGCCAAATGGAGTATTGTTCTTCGTGATTGATTACGACCTGATAAATGGTTGTGTCTTCCTCGTCCCAATTCATGTCATTCTCCGTAGGTTAGATTGTCAGTATGTAAGGTTGGGCGCTTTGCCGGTTATAGCCTTTCCTCTGAAGTAAGACGATTTGCTTTCATTTTCACCTCAGTCGTTACTTAAATCGGACTGACGGATTTTGAATTGTTGACGGTAATGCAGTAATGCTCTCGATATCAGCTTTTCTACTGCGCTATCGGATATGTTGAGTTCTATGGCGATTTCCGCGTAGGTCATGCCGTATACGCGGTTTAAAATAAAAGCTTCTCTGACGCGCTCCGGCAATTCGTCGACAATAGCGGAAAAGATGGAAAGTTTTTCTTCGACCAAGGCCTGGTGCTCGGCAGAAGGCGCTTCTTCGCTAGGAAGCAGCAAGATGTTGTCGATATGTTTTTCGGTTACTTTTCGGTGTTTGATGTGGTCGTAGGCAAGGTTTTTGGCGGTACGAAATAGAAATCCCCGCGGATGATCTATCTTTTGTCTCCGGATTTCTGTGGAAAAAATGATAAAGACTTCCTGTACCAGCTCGGCAGCGATCTCCGGACAATCGACGATGCGAGCCAAGTGCAGTTGTAATTCCGATTGATGTTTAGCGTAAACGGATTCAAGATTCATGTTCTATTCCCGATTTTGGTCGGCTGGACTATTTTCCGGCGGATAAAGTTGTGGGCACTTGGGTGGCGGTAACTGCCAAGCTATTCTTTGCAATAGTTAACTTATATTAAGCAATTTTCGAGCTATGGCTTATATGGCTTAAAAATCTAATATATAGCTGCGCAAAGTAAGTTCATTTGGGCATGAATTATGTGATATGCCGCAATTTAGCTATGGTAAATGACGCAGTTTACTATTCCTGCAGTAAGCGCGTAGCCCGTATGAAGCGTAGCGGAATACGGGAATGGCGTGGCTTCGAACTTCCCGGATTGCGCTGCGCTCCATCCGGGTTGCGCTGTTATAAAGACTCATTTGCAAAGTTATGCAAGCAATTATCGAGCCATATATTGTTAGTCTTAAACATCAACAGCTTAGATTCATACAGTAAGTCCATATGAGCATGATGTGTGTGATATACCTTAATTTAGCTATGGCAAATAACACAGTTTAATATTTCTTCCTCCCTTGGCTGTTTACAGACAATGTGCGTTGTTTTGCTTCGCAACGACTGTCTGTCAATTTTAGCTAACTTTTCCTTTTATACCTGCCTTACAACTGTGGTTATTTCACCTTCAAAGCGTCTTCCTAATATAAGAGGGGTAGACAGTTCTTATTTCTATGATTTATCCGAGATGATGAATTCATAATTCGGCTCGAAATCGACATGCCGACCACCTTTTTTACGGGTTCATTATTTCGTGTCGATAGGCATGAAATCGGCTAACTTCCCGGTTGTACTGTAGGCGACATTTCAATTTAACGTTGCAAGTCTTATTCACGTTTTTTTCTAGCCATGTAGCCCGTATGCAGCGTAGCGGAATACGGGACTGCGCGGCTTCGAACTTCCCGGATTGCGCTGCGCTCCATCCGGGCTACGCGAAATGAATAATCGGGCGATACTGTCAATTCGTAACCTTTGGAGTCGATATGTTGTTTTTTTTATGGCGATCATCGTGGATCATCATTACCGGAGTATTTCTATCGGGCGCTGTAAGCGGCCTAAGTAATGCCGCATTGATTGCCTACATCAATACCAGTTTGGCCGGTAAGCTTGATATGGTTGCCGCCCCTTGGTGGTTTGCAGGACTTGCGGTTATCGTATTAGTCAGCCGATTTATCTCGCACTATTTGTTGAATCGATTCAGTACCAAAATGGTTCGGGATCTGCGGTTGCACATTAGTCGGTTGATCTTGAACGCGCCTTACCCTAATTTACAGAAAATCGGGAAACCGGTATTGCTGAGCCATTTGACCGAGGATGTCGCCGCGATTGCTAATGCAAGCGAACTTTTTCCGTTGCTGTGTATAAATTTTGCCATCGTAATCGGGTGCATGACCTATTTGAGCTGGCTGTCCTGGCAATTGGCGTCAGTATTGGCCGGCGTGATCCTGTTCGGCATAACAACGTTTAATCTGTGCAAAGACATACCGATGCGATCCGTGCGCAACGCGCGGGACGAATACGATGTGCTCAGCAGAGGATTTGCCGCATTGACCGAAGGTGTGCGGGAGCTGAAGCTGCATCGCCGGCGAAGCGATCAGTTTATTTCCGAATCTCTTGCCGGCAGCGCGGATGCCTATCGCGGCCATTCTTTCCGCGCTACTGTGGCTTATTTATGGGTAAATCAGTGGATACAATTTCTTTATTATCTAACCATCGGCTTGATTTTGTATGTATTCCCTGTATGGCAAACCCTTAATCAAGAAATTGTGAGCGGTTATGTCATCGTGTTTTTATTCATGATGTCGCCGCTCACTATCTTAACCAACAGCCTACCGGCATTCAGCAAGGCTAAAGTATCGTTGAATAGGATTCTTCAATTAGACGATAGACTGGCTGAATGCCATTCGGCTGATCGATTGGCCGAATTGACCATGCCGGAAAAGTTTAACGCATTAATTTTGTCGGGTCTGACCCATAATTTTCATCGGGAAAAGGAAAACCGCAATTTCATTCTCGGCCCTATCGATTTGGAATTCCGACCGGGCGAGTTAGTGTTCCTGATCGGCGGCAACGGCAGCGGCAAGACGACTTTGGCAATGCTGTTGCTGGGTCTTTATCATCCCGAACAAGGCGTTATCCGCTGGAATGGCCGCGCTATCGAGGCCGGTAACCGCGACGCCTATATGCAGAACTTTTCGGCGATTTTTTCCGACTTTTATTTATTCGATCAATTGTACGGCGTGGATATCGAGCGGAATCGATCGTTGATGGACGATTATTTGCAACGCCTACATCTCAATCATAAGGTCGAAATCGTAGACGGCCGGTTTTCTTCGCTGAATTTGTCTCAAGGTCAGCGTAAACGCTTAGCGCTACTGGTGGCTTATTTAGAGGATAGACCGTTTTATGTATTCGACGAATGGGCGGCCGATCAAGATCCGGAATTCAAACATTTGTTTTATACCGACTTGTTGCCGGCATTGAAAGCACAAGGAAAAACGGTGCTGGCCATCACGCATGACGACAAATATTTTAATCTGGCCGACCGTTGCATCAAGCTCGATGAAGGTCGTATTACAAGTGTTGAGTATCCTCATGCGCATCGGCACCAATCGGCCGATCAAGACGGATTGCAAACTACCGATGCGTAAACATTATCTCTTTGACAACCGTTTTCAATGATGACTAAGACTAACAAAACTTGGTTAACGATTAGCTTGGGAGCTGTTGGTTTGGTAGCCGCGGTGGCAGGCTTCGGCACTTGGTGGTTGTTCCAACCGCTGCCGGTTTTGGATGGCGAGTTTCAGTTGGCCCGATTGTCCGCTCCGGCCGGCATTGACACCGGTAGCCACGGTATTCCGCTGATTCGCGCCGATAACCGGATCGATGCCGCACGGGTATTGGGTTACGTTACTGCCCGCGACCGCTTGTTTCAAATGGATTTGATGCGTCGTAAAACCGCCGGTCGTTTATCGGAAGTTTTCGGAGTAATGGCCGTAAATAGCGACACGCAAGCGCGAATCTATGGTTTCAACGTCAAAGCCAAGCAACTATTGCCAAAGTTGCCCGCGCACCACCGTCAATATTTGCAGGCCTATGCCGAGGGAGTAAACAGCTATCTTCAGCAAAATACTGCATTACCGTTCGAGTTTAAAGTGCTCGGTTATCGCCCAGAGCCTTGGCAAGCCGCAGACAGTTTGCTGATTGTGTTTGGTATGTTCGACAATCTGACCGCTTGGGCCGAACGCGGCGAGCGAATGCTTAGCGTTATGGAGCGCACCTTGCCCGCCGATGTCGTGGCGTTTTTTACTCCGGATAGCGACCGCTTTACCGATGCATTGATGCAACATGCCGCGTCGTTAAGGCCGCCGCAACCAATCCCTGTTCAATCCATGCAGACCTTGTTGGCCAACCGCTCTACCAGCTTCGGAACATTAGCCACCGCTTCGCCCGGCGAAGAGCTGGCCGGTTCGAATGCCTGGGCGGTAAGCGGCAGCAAAACGGGCGATGGCCGAGCGATATTGGCTAACGACATGCATCTAGGCATTAGTGTGCCTAACATTTGGTACCGGGTCGAACTTCACTATCCCAAAGTTAAAGCGGCTGGTCTCAATTTACCGGGTACGCCTTTTCTAATTGCCGGCAGTAACCAACATGTTGCATGGGGTATGACGAATTTAGCCGGCGACTTTCTGGATTTGGTCAAGCTGGAAATCAATCCGGATAACTCCGGGCAATATCGGCATGGCGATGCTTGGTGCGATTTCGGCGAACGCCGGGAAGTGATTGAGATTAAGGGCGAAGAGTCCAAGTTATTAACGGTTAGAGAAACGCTTTGGGGGCCGGTTGCTCAACAACCTATACTGGACGAGCCGGTCGCGATTCATTGGGTTGCCTTGGATGTCGATGCGGTTAATATCAATATTTTGGAACTGGAACAGAGTGAAACGTTGGAGCAGTCGTTGGCGGTTGCCAATCGGGCCGGCGGACCGCAATTGAATGTCGTACTCGCCGATGAACACGGGCATATCGCCTGGACTCTGACCGGTAAAATTCCTCACCGATTTGGCGGAGACGGCTTGATTAGCCGTTCTTGGGCGGACGGCAAAACCGGCTGGAATCACTATGTTCAGCCCAGCGACATGCCTCGGATTGTCGATCCGCCGGCAGGCATTATAGTTTCGGCCAACGAGCGGCGTTTTGCCGCCGATTTCCCTTACACGATCGGTCATCAGTTTGCCAACGGCTATCGTGCCTATCGGATCGATCAGCGCCTCAAGCAAACGAAACAGCATAGCGAATGGTCCCTGTTTAACCTGCAACAAGATACCGAAACCGAATTCTACAGCTATTATCAGCAATTGGCTTTACAAGTGCTGACGCCGGAAGTGGTCAACCAGCAGCCGGCATTGGCGGAATTGCGCGGCTATTTGATGCGTTGGAACGGCCGCGCCGATATCGAAAGCTTGGGGCTGCCGGTCTTGATCGAATTTCGCAAACAATTGATCGATGCGGTGCTCTCGCCGTTTTTGAGCGCATGCAAACAAGCCGACAAGGACTTTGTTTATGCCTGGAATTACGTCGATACTCCTTTGCAGACTTTGTTGAATGAAAAACCCGCGCCATTATTGCCGGACCCAAGGTATAACAACTGGGATCGGTTTATCCTGGCGCAATTGGTCGTCAGTACCGAAAAAGCCATGTCCCGCCATTCGGGCATTACCTTGGCCGACCTAAATTGGGGTAAACAAAATGTCGTCGGTCACGCCCATCCTTTCTCCAAGGCCTTTTCGCTGCTGTCGCCGGTGCTGGATATGCCGCGTCGGCCGGTGGCCGGTTGCGGCGGTTATTGCGTGCGGGTGACAGGTCCCGACTATGGTGCCAGCGAGCGCTTGGTGGTGTCGCCGAATCATCTGCAAGACGGCATTTTGCATATGCCGGGCGGGCAATCCGGCCATCCGCTGTCTGCATTTTACCGGGACCAGCAACCGTTTTGGCTGGACGGTTTACCTCTCTCTCTGATCGCGGACCATCCGGAGCACACGCTTCGTTTGATTCCTGAATAAATAATTAAATGCTGACGGCGCTTTTCGATAAAATACACAAATATTGTGGCTATTCAAGGAAGGTTGAAAATACCCCGGACTATTGTCATTCTCCTTTGAATGACAATAGTCCGGTCGGCGGCATTCGCTGAGTAGTTTCCAAAATATCAATGCAATTTAGAGGTCGGGTGAACTATTGTGGGACCCAATAATAACGACAGCATAGATGAACAAGCCGTAACATGGTTTGTTCGATTGCGTGCCGATAACGTCAGCCGGCAAGAAAGAGCGTCATTTATTCAGTGGTTGGAGCAAGCCGCCGAACACCGCACAGCGTTCTATGAAATCTGCGTCATGTGGGGCGATGAAGCCTTTTTACAAAGCCTTACCGACAGCGCGAACAAACACGGTATTGTCCCGAAGCCCAAAAAAAAACGCCGCATTAAAACCGCAATCCCTTTGGCTTTAGCCGCCTGTTTCGTCCTTGCCGTTTCGCTTTCGGGGCAGCTTCATGTCCTGTTGAATGCGGATTACTCGGCAAGGCAGGGCGAGCTTAAAACAGTTCAACTGGAAGACGGTACGACCGTGATGCTCAATACTGACAGTGCGGTGGCAGTAAAAATGGAAGCCGGGCAACGCTTGGTAGAATTGCTGAAAGGCGAAGTCTATTTCGATGTAAAACCCGACCGCAGCCGCCCCTTTCTTGTAAAAGCGGACCGCTCGACGACTCGTGTATTGGGTACTCGTTTCTTCGTTCATCGCAAAAGCGATAGCGATGAAATCAAGGTGCTTTCCGGGCGAGTTGAAGTTTCTGAAAGCAGGTATGGGAAAAAACCACTGATACTAAGCAATCAGGAGTCCGTGACCGTTTACGAGACAACCATGGGCCAATTGAAAAAACTGGATTCCAAGTTGACTACGTCTTGGATTAACGGCGTCTTGGTATATGAAAATGAGACGTTGGAAACCGTTATCGATCAGATCAATCGATACCGGTTCGGAGTGGTCTATTTCAGAGACGAAAGGTTACGCAATTTAAGAATCAATGGCCGCCTTAAAATCAAGGATTCCCGCGATATGTTGAATGTTTTGCAAAAAACAATGAATATCAAGATAACTTATCTAACCGATTGGGTGGTTATAGTCGGTTAGTCAGCATGCAAGTTTAATCGTCGCATGCGCCTCCAAAAGCGTAGCCCGGATGGAGCGTAGCGCAATCCGGGGAGTACGAAGCCACGCCGTTCCCGTATTCCGCTACGCTGCATACGGGCTACGTGTGCAGCGTGTTACGTCAATTAACAGTATTTTTTGGCGACTCCCAATTGCTTAGCCAATTGTCGGCAGTTTTTCAAACTCTTCGCGGTAGTCGGGTATTTTTAATACTTAATCGTCTTCTTATAAATATGTCTAAACCTTATTGACTGAGAAGACTTTGGAGTTTTTATGAAAATCCGCCCGTTTGGGGTACTCGTTCATCTATATTCGGGGTTGGCGATGACCGTTTTTTTGGTTATTGTCGGTGTAACCGGGAGTTTTTTGGCTTTTTACAAGGAGCTAGATAGCGCTATCAATCCGCAATTGTATGTTGAGGTCGATGTGCAATCATTATGGATGAGTTCTGAAGCCGCACAAATTTCGGTGTCGCCTCGACTTAACGCACAAAGCGGACATATGTTCGAACTGGATACGATCAATTGATCATCGATATTATCGGTGGCCGGTGTCGTGATTTGGCTAAAGAAGCGCCGCTAAAGCCAGTGCCGCATCTGCCCATGAGTTCGTCGAGAATAGCGAATGTTAGCTGTTCCGCAAGGTCCTGCGGCAAAACAATGAAAGTGTCTTCGCGGCTGCTTGCTCAGTTATCGCTAACCATCAGTGTAGCGTTGGCGGGTTGCACTACAGCTCAAGAACGCGATGCTCAGGCATTGGATTTTCCGGTTGCCGAACAATGGCGTGAAGCCGACGCCATTGTCGAGCCGTTAGCCGCTTCCTGGGTGGAGACGTTTAACGACCCGCTATTGACTGCCATGGTACACGAAGGTCTAGTTAACAACTTCGATCTGAAAGCCGCCGTAGCTCGCATCGATGCGGCTCGCGAACAAGCCGTTATTGCCGGCTCGGAGCGCTTGCCTGAATTATTTTTTTCGCCCGGTTACCAAAGAAGCAAGAACGATAGCAACATCGGTGCTTCGGTATTCGGCGCGTTTAGCGCCCTATTCAATTTCAACTGGGAATTGGACGTCTGGGGCCGTATCAAGGCCGGGCAACAGGCGGCCGAGGAAGAGGCCTTGGCCGCCGTCGACGATTTTCGGGCGGCGCAATTATCGTTAGCGGCACGAATCGCTCAGGTATATTTCGAATGGCTCGAAGCGCAATTACAAACGCAGGTTGCGGAACAGTCGGTCAAGGATAGAAGCATCATCGCCGGTCTGATACGCGGTCGCTTCAATAAAGGCTTGAGCCGTGGCCTCGATCTCAGGCTGGTATTGACCGATGTAGCCAATGCCGAGGCGCAACTGGCGCAAGCCCGTAACGATGTGCAGCGTCTTGGGCGCCTGTTGCAAACGCTGCTGGCCCGCTATCCGGATGACAGTTTACTCATGCGGCATCGAGCCTTGCCGCAACAGCCGATGGCTTTAACGGCGGGCCTTCCCTCCGAATTGTTGGCGCGCCGCCCCGATGTGATGGCTGCTTTCAAACGTTTACGCGCTGCCGATTCCCGACTGGAAAGCGCCGAGAAAGCGCTGCTGCCGCGAATTACGTTAACTGCTGCCGGCGGCACCGGCAGTCCAGCGCTAACCGAATTGGTCGACCCGCGCGCTGTGGCTTGGAACGTGGCGATCGGACTGGTACAACCGTTGTTCACCGGCGGTCGCCTACAAGGCGAGATTCGCCTGAACGAAGCCAGGGTCAGTGATGTTTTCAATCAATACCAAAGCGTGGCACTCAATGCCTTTCGCGAGGTAGAGCAAGCGCTGGCTGCCGAATCCCGGCTGCGTGCGCAAGAAAAGGCCTTACGGGAAGCGGTCGACCAAACCGAAGCCAGCCGGAAACTGGCCGTGTATTCCTATCAGCAGGGGCTGATTGAAATTCTGACCTTGCTCGATAGCTATCGTAGTACGCTCAATGCGCAAAGCGCGCATCTACAAGTGCAAAGACAATTACTCAACAACCGAATCACTCTGTACTTGGCATTAGGCGGTGCCGTTTGAACGAACAAAAATACTTGATGAAAGCACTATTACCGATAGCGGTGTTACTGGGTGCCGTGGGTGCGGCCTGGGCCATGATCGAATTACGTCCCGGCATGTTGCCGCAGGCCGAACAATCCACGCTGCCCATGGTGGAAATCGTCCGGGTTAAACCGCAAACCGTTAGACTCAATGTGATGTCGCAAGGCGTTGTAACGCCGCGCGAAGAAATCGATTTAATCGCCGAAGTGAGCGGTAAAATAGTAGAGTTGCATCCTGCGTTGGTATCCGGCGGTTATTTCGAAGCAGGCGATTTATTAGTGATGATCGATCCGCGCGATTACGATTTCGCCATTGTGGCCGCCCAAGCTAAAATCGCCGAGGCCAAACGGGTACTGATCAACGAAAAGGCATTAGCCGAGCAGGCTCAAAGCGAATGGCTGGCACTCGGGCAAGGCGAGGCGAGCGATCTTGCGTTGCGCAAACCTCAATTGGCCGAAGCCGAAGCAAAATTATCGGCTGCCGAAGCCGATCTAGCCAAGGCCAAGCTGAATCGGGGGCGCTGTGAACTCAAGGCACCTTTTTCCGGCCGCGTGTTGAGCAAACAAGCCGGTAACGGACAGTACCTGTCGGCCGGTAGTGCGGTTGCCCGTATTTATGCCAATGATGTTGCCGAAATTCGCTTGCCTATCGGGATCGATCAACTGGCGTTTTTGGATTTGCCGCAGAATAATCGCAGCAAGCACCGTTGGCCTAACGTGACGCTACGCGCCGAAGTGGGCGGTCGACTGCAGCACTGGCAAGGCCGTATTGTTCGAAGCGAAGCGGCACTGGACGGCAGCAGCGGCCAATTAATTTTGGTGGCGCAAGTCGACCAGCCGGAATGGGAGGGTCCGGGTCGTGCGCCTCTGTTGAGCGGATTGTTCGTACAGGCCGAAATTGAAGGCGTCACACGGGAAAAAGTGTTTACGCTGCCGCCCACGGCATTAAACGCTTTACAGCAGGTAAAAGTGGTTAATGGAGAACAGCGCTTGGAATTTCGCAAGGTAGACGTATTGCGTAACCAAACCGACAGGGTGATCGTCAGGTCCGGTCTCTATTCCGGCGAAAGTGTGGTGATTTCCGAAATGCCGATGCCGGTTGCGGGTATGCAAGTCGTGATTGCGAATACGCAAGCGGTTGAAAACCCATGAGTAAGCCGATGAATCAAGTAAAGTTTTCCGGCATACTAGCCTGGTTTGTCAATAACCCGGTCGCCGCCAATCTGTTGATGCTGGTGATACTCACCGGAGGCGCACTCGGCATGATCGATGTCGACAAAGAGGTATTCCCTCGCTTCAGTCCGCATCAGATCGAGGTGACAACTATTTTTCCCGGCGCGGGCCCGGCGGAAGTCGAACAGTCCGTCTGTATCCCTATTGAAGAGGCGGTACACGATTTGCCGGGCATCAAACATCTGCATGGCTGGATCCGCGGCGAAACCTGTACCATAGGGGTTGAGATACTGCCGAACCGCGACCGTGAACAAATGATGGCGCTGTTGCGCAGCCGAGTCCAGTCAATTCAGCGTCTACCGGCACAACTGGAAAAAATCGACGTATTGCCGGCCGATCGCAAAGACGATGACGGCGTGATTTGGGTGGCTCTGCATGGCGATACCGATGCGTTTAGCCTGCAGCAGTTCGGCGACCGGATTCAACAGCAATTGGCGACGATTCCAGGCGTCAGCCGCGTGCGTAATTACGGCGAAATCGGTTACGAAATCAGCATTGAAATTGCCCCGGAACAACTGCGCAAATATCGGCTGACGTTGGATGACGTTGCGGGGGCCATCCGTCAAGCATCGGTCGAATTGCCGGGCGGTTTGATCAAAAACCCGGACGGCGAGTTGTTGTTACGCGTCAACGGACGCGCAAAAGATGCCGACGCAGTCGGCAGTTTGATCATTAAAACCTTACCCGACGGCAACCGTTTGCAGTTGGATCGAATCGCTACGATCAAGGACGGTTTGGAAGAGCGCTTATACACCTGGCGGCATAACGGTCAAACGGCTCAAGGCTGGGAAATACATACCGAACAGGATAGCGTCGCGGTGGCACGGCAGGTGAAATCGACGATTGAAGCCATGCGCGCCAATTTACCGGAAGGCTTGCGTTTGATTACTTGGTGGGACGATTCGCAAGCCTATGATGAGCGGATTGGAACTTTGTTGGAAGACGGTCTAATCGGATTTTTATTGGTTTATTCGGTATTGACGCTGTTCTTACGATTACGCGTAGCCTTATGGGCCAGTGCGGGTATATTTACTTCGGTACTCGGCGCCTTTTGGCTGATGCCGATGCTGGATATTTCCTTGAATATGCTGTCTCTGTTCGGTTTTTTACTGGCAATGGGCGTCCTGGTGGACGACGCCATTATCATCGGCGAAAGCGTTCATAGCCGGCAAATGGAGGGGCGCGAGACGCCCTTACAAGCTGCAATCAATGGCGTGAAAGCCGTTGCACTGCCTGTCACGTTATCGGTCTTGATTGTGCTGGCGGCATTTTTGCCCGGCTTATATCTTCCGGGCTGGGCCGGACAGATGATGCGGCCTATTTGCCTGATCATGATTTTGACCTTAGTCTTTTCTCTGATCGAAGCATTATTGATATTACCCTCGCATTTGGTTGCCGCTGTCGAATCGAACGCTAAACCGACATATTTACAGCAGTTACGTACCCGACTCAATCAAGGCATGGACCGTTTCGTCGACCGGGTGTACCGGCCGTTTTTGACAGTTGCCTTGAGTTGGCGCTATTTGACGGTAGCCTTATTCGCGGCCTTGTTGATTTTATGTTTCGGACTGGTCGCAAGCGATCGCGTCCGGCAGTCGATCAATCCCGATGTGACCAAGGACAGTTTCTGGGTATCGATACAGTTACCGCAAAGCGCGCCCTACAGTGAAGCCCAAGCGTTGACCACTCGCGTTGAAAATGCTTTGTTTGCATTGCGCGATGAACTGGATGGCGTCACTCAGATCGGCCGAGATGTAAATAACAGGGATAACGGAACGCAGACGTATGAACGGAGCGTTATCGTTGGTATTGAAACGATTATTTGGGAGCATGGCGCCGGTATCTGGCTGGAGCTCTCATCGGAAGGACGACAACGAATCAAGGTTGAAAAGTTTATCCGGGATTGGCGGCAACGGATCGGCGATATCGGCCGCGGTAAAGTGGACTTTATTTTCAAGGAAGGTGACGAGCCTTATGACATCGAATTGATGCTGGGCTCCGATCAGCCGAAAGTTTTGGCCCCGGCTGTCGAACAACTCAAGCAGCAACTCAAGGATTTTCCGGGCGTATACGATGTTATCGACTCGGCTGAACCCGGTAAACCGGAAATCCATTTGACGCTGAAACCGGATGCGGAACGGTTAGGGTTGCGTTTGGAACAATTGGCCGAACAAGTCCGTCAGGGCTATTACGGCGCGGAGGTGTATCGATTCATGCGTGGTCGTAAAGAAGTCAAGGTGATGGTGCGTTATCCGTTGCACGAACGGCGATCGCTGGATCGATTGAAAGCCCAGCCGATCCGCTTGCCGAACGGAACGAGCGCACCGTTAACCAATTTAGCAGACGTCCATTTGATTCAAGGTTACTCCCGTATCCACCGGGAAGACCGGCAGCGCGTATTGAAGGTGCAAGCACGCGTCGACCCGACGCTAGCCGATGTCAATGAACTCTATGCCGTACTCGAGCAGGATGTCTTTCAAGCCATGGAAAAGCAATTTCCCGAGTTAAATATTCATACCGGTCAACAGCGTCAAGAACAAAAAGCGTTGCTGGCTGCTTTTAGTAAAAACACACTGATTGCGCTGCTGGTGATTTATGCACTGATTGCGGTGCCGTTTCGTTCCTATAGCAAACCGGTCATTTTTTTGTTAGCCGCCCCTGTGGCTTGGTGCGGTGCGGTGCTGGCGCATTGGGTCGCCGGCTTGCCGTTATCGATGGAATCCTTGGTCGGCATGATCGCCGCCAGCGGGATCGTGGTTAATGACAGTTTGGTATTATTGTACTTCATACGCCAATCCGGCGGCCGAGACCGGCCTATGGAAGCCCTAATCATTGAGGTATGTACTTCGCGCTTCCGCCCCATTTTATTGGCATTTTTGACCACGTTTGCCGGCTTTTTACCGACGCTGCTGGAAACCAGTCCGCAGGCGCAATTTCTGATTCCGATGACCTTGTCGCTGTCCGCGGGCTTACTGGTCGGTATGTTGGCCAGCCTGATCCTGACGCCGGTCTGTTACGCCATTTTGGATCGTCGTAGTTCGCCGGACGTCCCCCGTACTCAGGCCGCTCTATCGTCTGACTGAATTTTAAAAAAATGAGGAGCCAGTTCCATGCATAGCCCATCCGAAACAGAACAATCCGAAACCGAACCGGTTCAATGCGCGGAAACTTCATTCCCGTCGGCGCGCTATTTTCAAATTCATTTTGAGTTTCTGCATCAGCAGTTTCAACAGACATTGGGAATGCTGGAATCTTTACAAACGCGAATGCAGCAGCTTGAGCAGCAAATGGCGAACGGTAAAGCCAGGCAAGAAAGCTTTACAGTCTCATTGCAAAGACTCGACGACCATCGAGATGCGTTATCGCGATCGCCGCGGATGTCGGAAAAATGGGTCGGACGGCGATGAATAGCAAACTGTTCAATTGGTATAGACCCGGGCGAGGAAACCGGCATTTTTTTTTGGCGGATTCCGCGGCGAATGGCCGGGACGATTTTTCACCCAAGCTCATACAAATCCCGGCAAAATCCCGCCACAGGCCTATCGCCGTGGCGCTGGTCACGCTAGTCGTAACGTTGTTGCATGGGTATCTGTTGTTCTGGTATGCAACAAGACCCGCGCCTTTGCCGTTTTCCGCGGCAGCGCCGCTGCCGATGATCTCGATGGAATTATCGGCACCGCCGGCACCTGTTGCGAATCAAGACTTGGCGCCGCCCAAGCCGGATCCTCCGAAGAAAGTTACCCAGCCCAAGCCTGACAAGCCGAAGGTTAAACCTAAACCCAAGTTACGCCCCGCTGAAACGGCTGTGAAACAAGTCGAGGTCCAAAAAGAAGAACAGGACAGTGTGCAGCCTGCCGCCGCGGCACTTCAAACCCAACAACACGACGCCATGGCCGCGCCAAGGAACGACATCTTTGTGCCTGCCGACAGTAATGCCGCTTATCTGAATAACCCCAAGCCGGTTTATCCCATGTTTGCCCGGCGCCGGGGGTGGGAAGGCACCGTCGTGTTGCGCGTCTATGTCGGTGCCGATGGTCATACGCAACGGGTGACTATTCAACGCTCCAGCGGCCATGACGTACTCGACGAATCGGCCCTGGATGCCGTCAAGGAATGGCGGTTTGTGCCGGCTAAACGCGGAGAAATCGCCGAGGCCAGTTGGGTCAATATCCCTATCGTATTTCAATTGAAATAGCTTCCTTGTAATGCCGGGCTGCCTACCTTGTCTGGATGCTAATGGATGCCGGCCTGACCGGATCATGAGGATCCGGCAGGATTACAAGGAGCGGCAAGACATAATTATGATTGACAAAAACTACAAACTATTCAGGAGCAAATCATGAACTTTTCCGAAACCGCCATCGTCGACGGCACGTTATACACGCTGGGCTTTTTTTCATTGCTGACTTGGAGCGTGATCTTGCTAAAGGCCGGCGAAATCGGCTGGCATCGCTATCGCAATCAACGATTGATCAAAAGACTGAGAGGCGAGATGTCGCCGAAATCGGTGTCTTCGCTGGTGGAGCAGCGGCGGCGTAAGCTTCGGTTTATCCAAGCCGGGAGGGTATTGGCGGTCGGCCATCAAACCTATGTTCGGGCTCAGAGCCAACCCCGCTATGAAAAAGCCGACCATGCCGCCTGGCATGAGCTGATCGAACGGACGTTGCGCCAACAGTTACAAAAGGAAAAGGCTTTGCTGGACTCAGGATTGGGCTGGTTGGCCAGCATCGGCAGCACTGCGCCGTTTATCGGTCTATTCGGTACGGTGTGGGGCATCATGCATGCCTTAAAAGATATCGGAGTTCAAGGTTCGGCCAGTCTTGAGGTCGTTGCAGGACCGATCGGCGAAGCCTTGATTGCTACGGCTTTGGGAATAGCCGTGGCCATTCCGGCAGTGATTGGCTACAACTTTTTTCTACGCCGGAACCGTCAGCTGCTAGCCGGTTTGGAACATATCGCCACCGACTTCATGCGCAGTTGTATCGAGACCGATTTAGTTGCCACCCAATCCCAACGCCAAACTCAGGAGATCTAAGCCATGGCCATGCAATTTCCCAGCGAAGAAGATGGCGGAGAAATGAGTGAAATCAATGTCACGCCTTTGGTGGATGTGATGCTGGTACTGTTGGTAGTGTTTATCGTCACCGCACCGTTATTAACCCAAGTCGTCAAAGTCAAGCTACCCAAAACCGAACAGACCGAACCGGCACCGGATAAGCATGTCGCCATTCTGGCCGTTACCGCCGGCGGCGAAGTGCAACTGGATGACAAAACTATCCCGCTACCGAATCTGGAAGGCGAACTGAAAGCCTTGCAAGAACGTGATCCTGAAATCAGCATTCAGCTGCAAGCCGATCGGGCCGCGTTGTTCGAATCGGTTGCCAAGGTGATGGCCAGCGCGCAACGCTCCGGTATCGATAAGTTGTCGTTTGTTACGGTAGCGCAATAGCTTAGGTAAGTATGTCTCTTTGCTGGATTCTTAGCGGGGCGTCGTAATCTTACAGCTTAAGCTTTTTAACTGCCTCTTCAGCGCTTTCATACCGGTCGCGCAAGGCCAGCAGCAACAAATCCCAGGTCCGCTCGACGCGCTTTGCGCTTTGTACAGCCCATAACTATACCTATCGCACATAATTTCGGCAGTTACGCGCAGCCGATGAGCTGAAGACTATCGGTCAATAGCGAACGCAAAGTCTCTCGATAACGATCCGTCGAGGCGGAGAATTGGTCGCAGGCCGCTTTGAATGAATCGAAGGTCTCATAATATCGGCCGTAGAGCACTTTCTTCTTGAAGAACTTTCAATATCGCTCGATCAAATTAAGATTCGGCGCATAAGGAGACAGGAATTCCAGTTGATTCTTGGAATTCTCTAAATACTCGGTCACGAGTCGAGACCGGTAATAACGAGCATTGTCACAAATCAATGTCAATCTTACCGGCATGAGGGTGTTGCGCTTCGATTTGCTGAAACAAGGCAATCGTGGATTGCGCGTTGATGGTGTCGTCATAGCGCACAATGGCGTGCTGCTTCACACAATCGATTACGCCATTGATGTTGAGACGGCGTCGACCGGTGTTGCTGCGAATCTCGCGGTCTTGACCGCGTTTGATCCAGCCATAGCCGGCAATTGGGTTGTGCTGAGGATGGACGGCGTCCATGAAGTAAATCGTATCCTCGGGCGCTTTGGTCGCCTTGAGTTCGTGATAGAGCTTGATGAATTCGCGCTGTTTTTCGGCATTGGTTTTGCCAGGTACCAGTTTCGGTTTTTTATAGACATAGCCCATACGCTTGAGCAATTGCGTAATTCCGCTTTCGCTGTAAGAAACGCCCCACGTCTGTTTCACATAGCGGGCGATTTCTTTGGCCGTCAAATAAAGGTGCTCTTTTAAATGCCGATCTAAAGCGCGTTGTTGTTCTTCTTCGTTGAGGAGCGCCTGACTGCCGCCGGCCTCATTCTGCCGAAGCGCTTCGATACCGCCTTTGCGATATCGCTTAAAGTGATTCCGTACAGTTTCCCGATCAATCAACAGCGCTTCGGCAACTTTAGACGTCGTCCAACCTTTTCCTAACAGGTAGACGGTTTTGATCCTCAGCGAATCAATGGGCCTGATTGGTGAGCAAAGAATATTTAGAGTCCGACGAATGCGCAAAAAATCGTCGTTACAAGAATCGGGAGCAGGCGATATCGGCGTCCAGAGCATGCATCTGGATTCTTTATTTGCCGAGGCAAGCAAAATCAATACCCGACAGTTGCGCCAAACGAGCAAAGATATCATTATTGCAGGGTATTCGATTGCTATTTTCAGGCCTCTAAACCTAACGCTTACTTCAGTCGCACCAGAAAATAGTATCCATCATAAATTCTTATGAAATAAGGATCACCAGAATCTTGAACGACACGACGGTGCTAAAACTTGTATCGCTTTTTCCAAAGGTTTGTTTCTCCAAAGCTATTCGGCGATGGTTCGTTGGTACGGGAGTGGGGCAGGTTTGACTCATTCAGAACTGTGCGCAAAAATGGGTTTGACACGGAGTCGAAAGCCATCGATATCGCACCACTATCTCGCTCCGGATGGGGCATTGCGATAATACCGCGAGAAAGTGTTAGGAGATGAGTAAGCCCATGTTGCATTTTAAGTGGTTAAAAAAAGACCGGAATAAATCCGAAGCAATCACGCCGGCTCCGCCAAATGTTCGCGGTATTCTGACCGTTCGGAAAGTAGACGATCTGTTGGCTCGCCACAAGGGCATGATTGTACAAATCAATGAATTGGCCGGTTTGTCGGAACGTAATTTCAACCGCTATTATCTTCATGCGCTGCGCAATTTCGCGCGATTCGTACAACTGCTGCCGGCCTCGGAAGTGCATCATCATGCCGGCCCTGGAGGCATGCTGGCCCATACCCTGGAAGTCTGTGTCAATGCGTTGAAGCTACGACGCTCGTATCTTTTATCGGAAACCGGCGGTGCCGAAGAAATAGCGGCCAAACAAGACTTATGGACCTACGCCGTTTTCCTGGCTGCGCTCTGTCATGACTTGGCCAAGGTCGCCGTCGACCAAACCGTAACCGTTTACGACCTTGATCATCAAGCAAAGTCATGGTCGCCTTGGGACTCGTTTTTGGACGAGCAGGGCGCCTGGTACAGCACTGCATTCCTGCATGGCCGGCAATACCGCTTACACGAAAAAGCGTCATTATTATTAATCCATCGGATTATTCCTGGCTACGCATTAAATTGGATCTCAGGAGATCGATACATATTTGCTCAATGGTTAGCGTGCGTATCGGGCGACCTCGACAATGCGTCATCCATCGGGGAGATTGTCGGGATCGCCGATGGCAAATCGGTGGCCACCAACTTAGGGGCAGACGCCAGCCGGATGCCGATGGTCAAGACTAAACCGTTGCATGAAAAAATGCTGACGGCTTTACGCTATTTATTGAACGCAGGAGAGCTGCCGTTAAACAGAAACGGAGCCGCCGGATGGATTAGCGGAGATGACTGTTGGTTGGTGAGTAAGCGAACCGTGGATGCGATCAGAGATCAATTAACCCAAGAAGGACATACCGGCATACCCACGAAAAACGGCCGACTGTTCGACATTCTTCAGGAGCATGGCGTATTGATCCCGTGCGGCGATAAAGCCATCTGGCCGGTCGTTGTCCAAGGGGAAGGGTGGCGTAATGAATTGACGATGATCCGGATAGCAGTGGCGAAAATTTGGAGTAATCCTGAAAATCGACCGAAGGCATTCGAGGGACGCATCATTCCGGTCGAAATGGAGGCATCAACGAAGTTAGACGCCTCGGCGGGCAACGAAAAAAGTCGGCCACGTCATGAAATAATGCAAATGAAGACCGGTTCGGATCAAGCACTATTCGAAGAATCACAGCATAATCAGGTAATCGACACGAATTTGACCACGGAGCCAGAAGAGGAGTCATCGGTCTCAATTCGGCAACGACCTCAGCACGAATTCGATTTATTGAATTTCTTACCCTCAGACGAGAGTGCCCTCGATGAAAGTCAACCGGCAAATCCCGATCCGGATACCATCACAACAGAACCGAAAAACCATCTTAATGCACAATCGGAATCGGCTGTACCGGTCAATGATGAAACGGACGATCCAGCCGAAACGTTTTTTGCGTGGCTACGCAACGGCATACAAAGCGGCGAAATAAAAACCAATCGGCCCAAAGCGCGGGTGCATGTGGTCAACGAAGGCGTCGCGCTAATGACGCCCGGTATATTCCAAGATTATGCTTCGGCACAAACCAACGGCAACACAGACTGGGCGTCCATCCAGAAAAAAGTATTGAAGAAAAATTGGCATGTGCGCGATGCCCAAAGCTTGAATGTGATCAAATACCGAGTCGAAGGCGGCAACAAATCGGCCGCGATCAATGTGATACTTTTTCATGAGGTGTCGCTGGTATTCGGAGGAAAAGAGCTGCCAACGGCTAATCCGCATTTGACTAAGATTCATTCTTGATAACAGGG
Source organism: Methylotuvimicrobium sp. KM1 (assembly GCF_044788715.1). Taxonomy (NCBI): domain Bacteria; kingdom Pseudomonadati; phylum Pseudomonadota; class Gammaproteobacteria; order Methylococcales; family Methylococcaceae; genus Methylotuvimicrobium; species Methylotuvimicrobium sp. KM1. The sequence goes on from NZ_CP173170.1 coordinate 1,521,437, forward strand.
TCATCGGGGGCTGTCGACCCTGAAGGGATATTAAGCCATAGGATAGACGGCTGTCAGCTTCTTCCCTTAATTTTTCCTAATTTAACGGCATTACTTTTAGTCGCTTGTGCTAATTAATTTTTGTTAAAAAACTAAGGCCTTTCCGCATCCCTTAGCCAATCCTGCAAACCAGTAAGCCCGGTCACTAAAAGCATCTTGCAATGCGATAACACGATTAAGTAATGCGCCTATCTGTTTCTTCTGGATCCTCAGTCTTCCGAAATAAGTTAGCCAGCAGCTGGGAACATCTTCAACCATTTCGGTGAAAATGCCTCAACAGGATAGCATTCAAGTAACGATTACAGGATTGACAGTACTTCATTTTCGCGGATACTAAACATAAATTATTTTATTAAATTGATAAAATTATCAATGAAAAATAGATTGCTTTTTTCTTGGATTGGCAACACGGATATTCGTGAGGCATCGAATCCGGAGCGTTCAGGACCGTTAGAAAGTATCTTGGAGGCTTCGCGTTATGATGTCCTATACCTGATATACGATAAACCTGAAACTGAGGTTACTTCGTTTCTCCGCCATATTGAGGAGCGATTCGACGTAACCATTATAAAAAATCCGGTTTCATTATCCGATCCAACGCATTTTGGAGATATTTATCGCGTCTTTGATTCGATGCTGGATAAAGCCCAAAGCGCTTATCCAAACGCCGAGCATACAATCCAAATAACGTCGGGCACTCCGGCTATGACGGCTGTTTCGATACTATTGGGTAAAGCCAAGTACTCGACGAAGTTCGTGCAGTCCTCCATCGAACAAGGAGTCTCTGAGCCGGACTTGCCATTTGATATCGTTGCCGACTTTTTACCTGCATTAGCAAAAAGGACTGATGCGAAGTTTTCAAACTTGTTTTCAGGACAAGCGCCCAATACTGCGGCATTTGCCGACATATTGACGCAATCTGGCATAATGGAAACTTTGAAACAGAAAGCGGCGACTATTGCTCAACGAGACGTTCCGGTGTTGATTCATGGCGAAACCGGAACGGGAAAAGAGTTATTTGCCAAGGCAATTCACAATGCGAGTCGCCGGTCTGACATGCCATTATTGACATTAAATTGTGGTGCAATTCCAAAAGATCTAATAGATACGACGCTATTTGGCCATACTAAAGGTGCGTTTACTGGAGCGAATGTATCAAAGAAAGGATATTTTGAGCAGGCTGATGGCGGCACCTTATTCTTGGACGAGTTTGGCGAATTGCCGTTGGAATCACAGGTAAGACTTTTACGGGTACTTCAACAAGGAACGCTGACTCCGGTAGGTTCTACAACTGAGAAACGGGTCGATGTGCGCATTATTGCTGCCACTAACCGTAACCTGATTGACTGTATTGCCGAAGGCAAATTTCGAGAAGATTTATTTTATCGAGTGGCAGTAGGCATGATTACCCTTCCATCGCTTCGTGAGCGACAAGGTGATTTGCCTTTGCTTGCAAAAAAGTTATTGGAAAAAGTTAACCATGATGCCGCTAATGTTCCTGGTTATATTCATAAAAAATTTTCTGCTAACGCAATAAAATTTATAACGCACTACGGTTGGCCTGGTAATGTAAGAGAGCTTCAAGCGACCATACTCCGTGCATCTCTATGGCAACCGAGTGAGCTTCTGTCCGCGGACGATATTCGCGATGCATTGCTTGAAAGCCGCCCGAGTCAAGACCGAATATTAGGTAGGGATATATCTCAAGGTATTGATATAAGTGAAATTATAAAAGAAGTTAGCACGCATTACATCGAACGTGCACTCAATGAAAACCATGGCAATAAAAGTAAAGCGGCGGCCATGCTAGGTCTGAAAAATTATCAGACATTGAATAATTGGATCGAAAAATACGATGTAAAATAAACATTGGCACGGCTTTCGCTGTAAAGCCGGTATGGACAGAATAATCTTTATGAAATCTATCAATTTTGAATTTCTCAGGCCACAGCATCAGGTGCTGGCCAATTTAGGCGGATTGGCCGAGGCTGTGCTTCATATCGATCCAGGTAGTGCATTAACGCGTTTAAGAAACTTTGCGGAAGAACTCACCAAAACGATCTACAAGGAAGAGCGATTACCACGACTGCCGCAATCCAGCTTTTATGAGCTAATCAAGAATCCGGTGTTTAAAGATTGCGTCAGTCAATCGCTCATTCACCAGATCAATTTTCTACGGATTCAAGGCAACGACACCGCGCATGGCGCCAAAGGCGAAATTCGTAATGCGCAAATGGCTTTGGGTACGGCGCATCAGATTGCCATGTATATGGGGATCAAATACTACGGTAAAACGAAAGACGCCATCCCCGCCTTTCAGGACGTAAAAGATCCTACCTCTACCCTCAACCAGCTGCAAAAATCGGTTTCCAGTTACGAAAAGGAGCTGCAAAAACAGCAAGACGAACTGCAGCGCGTCATGGATGCGCTTGAGCGTGAGCGCACCAAAAACATCGATCGTTTGGAGCCGCCTGCCAAGCCGGATCAGCAAAAACGTAAACAACAAAGCCAGCAGGTGGCCGACAGTTTGCAATGGAACGAAGCCAAAACCCGAGCCTTACTGATCGACGCCATGTTATTGCAAGCCGGTTGGGACATTAAAAATCCACAGCAGATCGGGCAAGAATTTGAAGTACTCTATCCCGACAACCCATCAGGCAAGGGCTATGTGGATTACGTGCTTTGGGGCGATAACGGCCAGCCCTTGGCGTTGATCGAAGCGAAAAAATCCGGTCAAACCAACTTGCAAGCGGGGCGAGAACAAGCCCGTCTATACGCGGATGCCTTTGAATACATGGGTTACCAGCGACCGGTCATTTTCTACGGCAACGGTTACGAGACATTTATCTGGGATGATCATCAATATAACACCTACCGCCCGGTTTATGGCTTTTACAGCAAAGAAAGCCTGGACTACCTGATTTACCAGCGTCATTATCGCGCCGCCGAATTGGAAAAATTCAATCCCAAACTCAGCATTGCCGATCGCCCCTATCAGATCGAAGCAGTTAAAACGGTTGCCGCGCACTTCCAGAACCAACGCCGCAAAGCATTGATCATTCAGGCAACGGGAACCGGTAAAACCCGAGTGGCCATCGCCTTGGACGAACTCCTGTTGCGCACCGGTTGGGCCAAGCGCGTACTGTTCCTGTGCGATCGCAAAGAACTGCGGATACAGGCCGATGAGGCCTTTAAGCAAAACCTGCCCAGCGAACCCCGTTGCATCATCGGTGAAACCAACCGCATCGATCAAACGGCTCGCGTTTTTATTGCAACCTATCCGGGCATGATGAACCGATTTACTCAGCTCGATGTCGGCTTTTTCGATCTCATCATCGCCGATGAAAGCCATCGCAGTATCTATAACAAATACCGGGATCTGTTCGACTACTTTGACGCCTTACAAGTAGGGCTCACCGCCACGCCGGTTAAATTCATCAGCCGTAACACCTTCGAACTATTCGATTGCGAAACCACCGATCCCACCTTCGAATTTGGCCTCGATGCCGCGATCAATAACGAACCGCCTTATCTAGTACCGTTCCGGGCTAAGGATCTCACCACGGATTTCTTGCGCGACGGGATTCATTACAACGATCTAACAGAAGCGCAACAACGCCAGCTCGAAGAAGACCTAGGCGAGGAAGAAGCCAAAAACACTACCATCGCCGGCAAAGACATCGGCCGTAAAATTTTCAGCGAAGATACCGATCGTATCATTTTGGAAAATCTCATCAACAACGGCATTAAAGACGAAACCGGGTCTTTGGTCGGTAAGACCATTATTTTTGCCCAGCGCCAAGATCATGCCGAGCATCTGGAAAAGCTATTTTGCAAACTGTACCCGCAATACGGCAGCAAAGTATGTAAAGTGATTCATAACGCGATTCCGCATGTGGACAGCCTGATCAAAGAATTCAAAAAGCCCGACAATGATTTCCGCATCGCCATATCGGTCGATATGCTCGACACCGGTATCGATGTGCCCGAAGTGGTTAACCTGGTCTTTGCGAAGTCGGTCAAGTCTTGGGTGAAATTCTGGCAAATGATTGGCCGGGGTACCCGTTTGCGCCCCAATCTGTTCGGACCGGGCAAACACAAAACCGAGTTTTTAATCTTCGATCATTACGGCAATTTCGATTTTTTCGAACAAGAATACCAAGAGCCGGAAGACACGGGCGGCAAGTCGCTGTTGCAAACTACCTTCGAAGCGCGCTTGGCACTCGCCCAGGCGGCGCTCAAGCAAAATCATGCATCCGCTTTTGATACGGCCATTGAATTGTTGCGCGCGGACATCAATGACCTGCCCGACACCAGCATTGCAGTCAAACGAGAACTGCGCGTGGTGCATCAACTCCAGCAAACCGATTCGTTAAAAACGCTGGACGCAAAAACCCAACACCTATTGGCGAATACGATTGCGCCGTTGATGGCCGCCCGAGTATTACGCGACAAGCACGCCACCGCATTGGACAAGCTCATTGTAAATATTGAACGTTGCCTGGTTGAGCAAGCCAGTTGCTTTGATGACGGTCGCGATCAGTTATTGGCCGAACTCGACAAACTCGCAGTCAACATTCAAGCCGTTCGTCAAAAAGACGCGGTCATCGCCGAGGTACGCAGCGCCGAATTCTGGCAGCAACCCAGCATCGAAAAACTGGAAACCGCCCGTAAAGAATTGCGCGGCATCATGAAATACCGGCAATCGGGTAGCGGAGGCGCCTATGTCACACCAAACACTAAAACCGGTGATTCGGGAGTTGAGGAATTTGAACGCGAAGTAAGAATCGCCGGCGCCAACGAAGCGATGCTCTACCGTCGCCGCTTGAAAGGCATATTGGATGGCATGATCGCCGCAAACCCGACTTTGCAGAAAATACGCAAAGGCGAAGCCATCGCCGAGTCTGAATTGAAGTCACTGACATCGACCATACTCACCAGCCATCCGGGCGTTAGTCTGGAGATCCTTAATGAATTTTATGGGCGCACCGCAGACCAATTGCAGTTGACGGTGCGCGAATTGATCGGCCTCGATCCAGAAGCCATAGAAGACCACTTCAAAGGCTTTCTGCACGATCATCCCAGCCTCACGGCCCAGCAAGTACGATTCTTAAACTTGCTAAAAAACTACATTGCCCAGCACGGCTCCATCGTGGTGGAAAAACTTTACGAACCGCCTTTCGACAGCGTTTCGCACGAAGGTATCGACGGGGTATTCAAACCGGAGGATGCCGATGATCTGATTGCCGTACTGAAACCTTTCTTAAAGCAGGAGGCGCAAGCATGATGGGTAAGCACTCGATCCCAGAAAACCTTTATACTCGTTGTATGTAGCTCGTTCCCGAGCTCTGCTCTCGCCGTTATACACAAGTGCCAAAAACACTTATAAATCAATGCTGTTGCTAAACGACAACAGCATTGATTTCATTGGCTTATTAAGACTTATGTATAACGATGAGAGCTCTGCTTGGGAATGCCTACCGTCAAGCTCTGCTTGGAGAAATCTGACCTTTCCAATTCGGGAGACACTGTCTCTCGAATTAAGCCGGACACATAATTGCGTACTCACACGGATTAACAAAAACACATGCTAACAGGCCAACTAAGAAACGACATCGACAAACTTTGGGAAAAGTTCTGGACCGGGGGCATCACCAACCCCTTAACCGTAATCGAGCAAATCAGCTACCTGATGTTCGCCCGCATGCTGGACATGCAGGAAGATGTGGCCGAACGCAAAGCCGCGCGCACGGGCAAAAACTTCGACCGGCTATTCCCCAACACACCCGAAGGCCAACTTTTGCGTTGGAAGAACTTTAAGAACCTTAGCGGTACAGAGCTGCACAAACACCTTAAAAATAATGTTTATCCTAACTTTGCCAAACTAGGCCAAAAATCCGATGACGAAGAGGGATTGGGTAACGAAGGCGATGCACTGGAAGCATTGGGTCATATTGGCGAATACATGCAGGATGCCGACCTGGAAATTAAAAACGAGTCGGTCTTGGTATCCGCTATCGAAAGGGTCGACGAACTGCCGCTGATGCAAAGCGATGTTAAAGGCGATATCTACGAATACCTGCTCAGTAAACTGACCACTGCCGGTATTAACGGGCAGTTTCGCACGCCGCGTCATATTATCGATGCGATGGTCGAGCTGATCGATCCGCAGCCGAGCGAGGTGATCGGAGATCCGGCTTGCGGCACCGCCGGGTTTCTAGCGCGGACTATGGAATACTTAAACCGACAGCATTCCAGCGACGCAGGTACTTTCGAAGACGAAGACGGCAACAAGCATTATACCGGCGACTTGTTGGAGCCTTTTCGCGGCCACATCAACAAGCACATGTTCTGGGGCTTCGATTTCGACACCACCATGCTGCGCGTCTCCAGCATGAACATGGCGCTGCATGGCGTCAACGGTGCGAATATTTTGTATCAGGACTCTTTAAGCAAATCCGTTAAAGAGCATTATCCCAGACAGGAAGAAAATTTCTTTGATGTGGTGTTGGCGAACCCGCCATTCAAAGGCAGTCTGGACGAAACCAATACCAATCCTGATGTGTTAGGGCTGGTTAAAACCAAGAAAACCGAACTACTGTTCGTCGCCCATATTCTACGCGCGCTGAAACTCGGTGGCCGGGCCGCGGTGATTGTGCCCGATGGGGTTCTGTTTGGCTCCTCCAAAGCCCATCAGCAATTGCGCCAAGAGTTAATCGACAACAACCAGCTCGAAGGCATTGTCAGTTTGCCCAGCGGTGTGTTCAAACCCTATGCCGGAGTCAGCACCGCCATTCTGATATTCACCAAAGGCGGCGCCACCGAACGGGTTTGGTTCTACGACCTGCAAGCGGATGGTTATTCCTTAGATGATAAGCGCACACCACTGAAAGGCGAGGGGAGTAACGACCTGCCGGACGCCATTGCCCAGTGGAAAAAATATAGGGCGTTCGTTGAAACAAATGCGCCGGCAGCCGAAATTGAAAAAGCCTTTGGCGACAAAACGCAAAAGGCGTTTGTCGTCGATGCCAAAGTCATTGCCGACAACAAATATGATCTGTCCATCAATCGCTATAAGGAAACGGTGTATCAGGAAGAGGAATATGAAGAACCGAAAGTTATATTGAAACGCCTGATGGATTTGGAAACCGATATCATGCAAGACCTCAAGGACCTAGAGGGGATGTTATGAATAAAAATGATGCCATCACGCAAAGCAAAGACTACCAGCAATGGCTTGCCGAACTGAAACAAAGCTTTCGGCAACGTCAGCTAAAAGCTGCCGTTGCCGTCAACAGGGAATTGCTGGAGTTTTACTGGCAGCTGGGTGGTGAAATTCTTGACAAGCAACAAAACAGCCAGTGGGGACAAGGGTTTTTAACCCAATTAAGCCAAGACTTGATGAGGGAGTTTCCCGACGTCAAAGGTTTTTCCAAGCGTAATCTGGAACAGATTCGCAGGTGGTATCGCTTTTGGTCCGGTGATATCGAATTTGCGCAGCAGGCTGCTACGCAATTTTTACAAATCCCATGGTGGCATAATGTCATCATCGTCAGTAAAGCACAAAGCCGGGAAGAAGCCCTATTTTATGTACGCGAAACGCTGGAGTTTGGCTGGAGCCGTAATGTCTTAGTGCATCAGATAGACAGCGGATTATGGCAACGCAAGGGCAAAGCGATAAGCAATTTTTCCAAGACCTTACCCTCTACACAATCCGATCTCGCACAACAAAGTTTAAAAGACCCTTATGTTTTCGACTTTCTGGCGTTGACCGAAGACCACAACGAACATGAACTGGAAAAAGGCCTGGTAAAACACATGACCCAGTTTTTGCTGGAATTGGGCGCCGGTTTTGCGTATATGGGCCAGCAGGTGCCCATTGCCGTCGGTGATAAAGACTTCTATCTGGATCTTTTGTTCTACCACACGCAATTGCACTGTTATGTGGTGATCGAACTCAAGGCCACCGATTTTGCGCCGGAATACGCCGGCAAGCTCAACTTCTACATTAACGCCGTTGACGGCCAATTAAAAAGCGAAAGCGACCAACCCACCGTTGGCTTGTTACTCTGCCGCACTAAAGACAAACTGATTGCGGAATATGCCTTAAGGGGCATTAACACACCCATTGGCGTATCGGAATATCAACTGACCCAAGCATTGCCGGACGACCTGAAAGCCAGTCTGCCCAGTATTGAAATGATCGAGGCGGAATTGGCGAAGGAACTGGGAGAGGATGATGAATAACGCGTTGATTGGGTTTGGTGAGGTTTCGGTTGTGGTGTGGATGTTGGAGGGGGGGTTGTGATGCGTCGTGTTCAGCTTGAATCCGTGGCCACAGTAAATCCTAGGTTGCCTAAAGATATTGACCAAAGCCAAAACGTAAATTTCCTTCCAATGGCGGCTGTTTCGGAGGATGGTCAAATATTGGAAGAAGAAACCAGAGTATTGTCAGACACCAAAAAAGGGTTCACATATTTTGAGCGTGGAGATGTTCTATTAGCGAAAATTACACCTTGTTTCGAAAATGGGAAAGCGGCTTATATTGAGAAAATGAGTCATCAAGTTGGATTCGGATCTACAGAGTTTCATGTCATTCGACCTGATGCAGGTCTGCTTGATGGAAAGTATCTATTCTATCTTTTATGGAATCCAGCATTACGCTTCGTTGGAGAACGAAATATGACAGGTAGCGCAGGACAAAAGCGTGTGCCTGCTGATTTCTTAAAGCGATTAGAAATCCCCCTCCCACCGCTACCCGAACAAAAGCGCATCGCCGCCATCCTCGACAAAGCCGACGCCATCCGCCGCAAACGCCAGCAAGCCATCCAACTCGCCGACGAATTCCTGCGTTCCGTGTTTCTGGATATGTTTGGCGACCCAATATCGAACCCTAAAGGTTGGGAGGTTAAAAAGTTAAAGGATTTATCTTCACAAATTGGGAGTGGTTCTACGCCAAAAGGAGGAAAAGAAAATTACGTTGAGAAAGGAATAACTTTTTTCAGAAGTCAGAATGTCTGGAAAAGAAAATTAATCCTGGATGATGTCGTTTATATCGACGAAGCTACCCATCAAAAGTTGCGAAAAAGTAGCCTGAAAAATAGAGATATTTTGGTGACTAAAACTGGGCGCTTTAACACTGAAAATAGCAGTTTAGGGCGAGCCTCTATGTTCTTAGGTAAGGATGATAGTGCTAATGTTAACGGCCACGTATACTTTATAAGATTAACGGAAAAGATAATCAATGAGTTCGTTTTATACATCCTTACAACTGATGAATATCGTGACTATATTCGCAGTGTTTGCGTTGGCGGGATCGATAAGCGTCAGATTAACAAAGAGCATCTTGAAGAATTTCCAATTATTTTTCCTTCAATTGATGCTCAACAAAAATTCGCACGGTTAATGGGTGCAATCGAAAGGAAGAAAGATAAAGCGATTCAAAGTTTAAAAATCTCTGAAGATATCTTTAATTCACTAAGCCAAAAAGCCTTCTCAGGTGAACTCTAATGGCAGTTCAACTCAACCAAGAACAACTGGCCAGCTTGCTCCGAGAATTATGCAAACTTCCAAAAGAAACGGAATGGGTCGAGTTTAAGCTTAACAACGACGATCCTTCGATGATCGGGGAATATATTTCCGCGCTGGCTAATTCCGCCGCCTTACTGGGTAAACAATCGGCTTATATCGTGTGGGGCATTGCCGATGAAGATCATGCGCTTGTCGGAACCGACTTTAAGCCGTCTAAAGCACGCCATAAACAACAGGAGTTGGAAAATTGGTTATTACAGAAAATGAACCCCAAAATTCATTTTCAGTTTCTGGAGTTCGAGAGTGATGGCAAGCCGTTTGTTATTCTTGAAATTGCCGCAGCAAATCATACACCTGTTCAATTTGACGGCACTGAGTATATTCGTATTGGGTCGTACAAGAAAAAACTTAGGGATCACTCGGCAAAGGAACGTGAATTATGGCGTGCGTTTGATCGAATTCCGTTTGAACGACAGTTGGCGGCAGAAAACCAAAGCAGCGAGCAGGTTTTAAAGAAATTAGATTACCCCAGCTATTTCGATTTACTTGATCAACCTTTACCCGAAAATCGTACCGGTATATTAGAGGCTTTAGAAGCTGACCGCATGATTGTCAAAAGTGACAGTGGAGATTGGCATATTTCCAATTTAGGTGCGGTATTGCTTGCTAAGCAGTTGAACGATTTTCCTCATTTGTCGCGTAAAGCGGTTCGAGTCATCGTGTATAGAAGCAATAACCGGATTGAAACGATTCGCGAGATTAGTGGAAATAAAGGCTATGCTTCAGGCTTTGAAGGTTTAATCGGATTTATCAATAATCTTCTGCCCGAAAACGAGGTGATCGGGCAAGCATTGCGGAAATCGGTTCCGATGTTTCCTGAATTGGCGATTCGAGAATTGGTTGCTAACGCCATCATCCATCAGGATTTTACACTTTCAGGTACCGGGCCGATGATCGAGATTTTTTCCGATCGCATGGAAATTACCAATCCCGGAATTCCTCTGGTTGATACTCAACGCTTCCTTGATAGCCCGCCTCGTAGCCGTAACGAAGGCTTGGCGTCGTTTCTGCGTAGGATAGGAATTTGCGAAGAACGCGGCAGCGGTATCGACAAAGTTGTTTTCCAAACCGAAGTTTATCAGCTTCCGGCACCAGCCTTCGAAGTGACTTCGGAACATACTCGCGCAGTACTTTTCGGTCATAAAGCATTTAAAGACATGGATAAAGAAGACCGTATTCGGGCTTGTTACCTGCATTGTTGCCTTAAATACGTTAATCGAGAGCCCATGAACAATACCTCTCTGCGAGAGCGTTTGGGCTTTGCTGAAAAAAACAGCGCAATGATCAGCCGAATCATCAAACAAGCTTCGGACGTAGGAGTTATTCGCCCTTATGACCCGGATGCCGGAACCAAGGCAATGCGCTACATTCCGTTTTGGGCTTAGCATTTTGCTTGACTGATGCTTGACTGAGATGAATTCCTGCAACAGTCATTAGCTATAACTTTATGATAATCAATACAAATATAAAATATATTTGCTTGACCGTTGCTTGATCGGAATGGAAATAAGTATAGCTCTGTTGGGTTAAAGCCATCCGGCAATTTGCTTAAATCGCTATGTAAACAGGGCATTATTCGCTAATAGCAAAAACATAAGGGGAAAGTAGTGGGCGATAAATTGTTAATTCTTGGCGCAGGCGTCGATCGGACGACTGGTATCGATTTCCCGCTTGCCAATACGTTGTTGGCCGATGTGACCCGTTACCTTGATGGCCCAGGAAAAAGCGTTGATGAAGCATTGCGTGCAATGCTTCCGGGGTTGCGGTTCAGCTTTAACAATATGATTGCTAGAGCAGTGGACAAAATAGCCACCAGAGACACGCACGAGCAGAAAGCGATGGTGCAACGTGTTCAAGAAGTAATAAAAAACCTACCTCCTGGCAAAGAAAATGTCCATAAGCACGGCGAATTGATTATTCGGCTATTTAACAAGCTTGCCTCCATTGCAGAGCAAAGTTACCTGGATGACGAAACGGAAGCACTAATTCGGGAGGTGTTCCCAGTCGATGCAGACGACTTAATCGACAGTGATTCAATCCTTGATATTCATAAGTTGTCACTTTCCGATACTTTTAAAACTGTTCTAAAACGTACTCTGAAAATAGGGTTGAGTGGTGACCGCCACGAAGTGGCTGCTGCCTTGGGTGCGGATATGCTGAATATTGAGAACTTGTTGATAGAGAAGTTTCTTGGTTTTTATAACGATAAACCATCGGATATAAAAAATTACTTGTATATCTCATGGTCACTTTGGGCCTATCTGGTTGCGAAGCAAAAAGAAGTTATTTGTACTCATAGTGGAAAACTACTTCCTTTTTACGGGACGCTTCCTAAAGACCTCAGAGCTATCACTCTTAATTACACCGCATTCTTACAGCAACACCTCGGTGATTCGACGGTTTACTTCCACGGAGGGCTTGCAGACTATGTTCGTATGGATACCCGTGACTTGCTACCTATAGAAAACATTCTTGATTGTGATCCGGCAACATTTATCCGTGAAATTATTGCTCCAAATGTCGATGTGGTGTCAGAGGACCTTCGGCAACAGAAGCACGTTATTCCGGCCTTAGTGCCGCCACTCAAGCTAAAACCTATCCTGTCACATCGCTACATTGAACTTTGGGGTAAAGCTTCGGAATGGGTGAGGAATGCTCAGCATATAGTCGTTATCGGGTATTCCTTCAATAATGCTGATGAACATTTCAACGATATTCTTCGCAGTCATCCTAATAGTAAGATTGACATTGTGGTGCCTGAGGCCACTAGCGAATACTTCCTTTCTAGAATGGAAAAGATATTCGGTACGGCTGCCGCTCAGTATTCTAAAGTCACTGTCAATGGACATAATGCGTTACAAGCGAAGAAAGTTCGTCTCATTGGTGTAACAGCTGCCGAAGTCGATGTTATGAAGCTTTTTGGAGCTTGATGCATTTATCCAGTATGTCCACCTTTCTATTAAAAATAGGTTGAAATATATGGAAGTAAGTATTCAAAAAGTTAAAAATGATTCAGTCTTTACATTTTCTTCCTGGCTCACTGCCTTTTTAACGCGAAGGTCGTTGAAGCAGCCCGATCAGCGACCGCTGTATGAATATCACGTCAGTAATGAGGAGTACGTTGATTTAAAGCGTTTGCTGTCGGAGTGTGGCAATGTGGCTAATTTCACCTCCGATAAGACTGCGAATGCTTGTTTTACGTTGTTCTGTGCGGAGTGGTATCGGCGCGAATACCAGCGTGACTGCGGTTGGAGTTGGGAGTCGATTTGGTCGACTTTGGGCTTTTCTTTTTCTGCAGTTGAGTTGAGCCGGGTTGTACCTAATGGGCTAGAAGGGTTCTGGCACCGCCCCATACGGTATTATGAATCGGAAAGACGGAACTTCCTGGGTTCGCTATTTAGTGAAGGCGGATTGCCATTTCGTCTTCTTAAGCAATCCGATAGTCGTTTTCAAACGGTATTCGGAAAGATACTAAAACAATACGAAAATGCCGAGCTTTTGGGACAAACCACACGACAGCTTGTAACTGGCCTGATTGAACAAGCGGGCCTTCCGCAGGTTTTCATGGAGGACACGTCGGTAGATTTAATTGCGCAAATAGCAGATGAGTTGGTCGCTATTGTTCATTTATACGGGCTGGATACAAAAGATGAACCGGTAAATGAACTCGATGCCGCAAGTCCAAATTGGCGTGAACGTTTTCCGATTCCCCTTGATGAAGAAACCGGTAGTGAGTTTTTGAATGGTCTACTCCAATCAGCTTCAAAAGAAACGCGTACGCGACGAGGAACTGACAGGCAGTGGAATTGCACACACTTCTTTACCAACCAAAGCAGTGATGCTCTTCAATCAGAAATTAGCTTCCCAAAAGAAGTCACTTTTAACCTGGATGGTGATCCGCCTTCATGCCGCTTAGAACTTGCAATTTTTGAAGCAGAAGAACAGTTGGTCAGCTTAGGCGTGGGTTACGCAGTTTTAGAAGAGAAGAGAGCTAGAGTCCGTTTGAAACATAAGCTTGTTAGATGTAAGCGGCAGTCGCCAAGTGATGGCCTGACGCTCGCTGCGTTATACGGTGGCTCCAAACTGGCTGAAATACCCATTCAAAATACTGCCGTCGCAGTTGGCGAAGTGCCGCTTGGTTTTGAGTTTGTTGACGACCATTGGCAACTCTGTGGGCAAGCTAGCTTCAAAACCAAATGTGTCGACGTATTGCTTTTGTTACCCAATGGCTCGGAATTGAACGTTGATGACGGCGTTTACACCGACCGCGAACAATGCCTTGGTTGTCATACCGTCAATGTTCAAGGTACTTGTGTTGCCATGGTATTGGGCGAGGAACGGTTTCGAATTCGGATAGGGGATTCGGCCTCGGCAAATCTGGCTCTTGATTTGAAAGGTCATCTTTTGAAATGGCCGTGTGTGCCCAGCCTAACATTCTTAGGCGTGCCTACCGTCGAATGGGTCAATTCTGAACCGGATCTCGGTGCGAAAGGGGCGCATATCTATCTTTCCGGGCGTCCAATTGATACATGCTCTCTGCAACAGCAACTGGGGCGTCACTATTTGTCGGTTCGTAATAATGATAATGAAACGCTGCTTCGAAAACGTATTGGCTTGCTTCCGGCTGATTTTAAAATTGAGCTAAAAAGCGGCCAGCAGTCCAATCAAGGTAGTATTCATTTTTATTCAAAAATTACTTGCCTTTATCGATTGGAATCTTCTCAAGTTAAAGCACGGCGTGTGCGTCATGATGACCATACCGAATTGTCTCTCGAAGTAGAAGGGATTCCGCCAGCCCATGTGAAGGTACTGGTCACTCCAAATCTCGAAAGCGACCCGATCAGCATTGAACTGCCGTTTCCGGGTTCGGGTTATCTGGCGTTCGATAAAGATGAAAAGCCTTTGCCGAAATCATTGCCTGTTTCGGATCTTTTGGGAGCCCGTATTTATTTATTTGGACGTGCCGAGCAATCGGCAACAAACTATCGGATGGAATTAAGTTTAAAAGGAAATTCAGCCGCACATGCTTTCTATACGTGGCATGCAAAGGTTCGTGATAAACCGGTCGAAGTGAATCTATTTAACCTGAAAGACCAGGTAGAGAGCTTGCTTTCATTACAAACCGGTATTGACCAAGCTGTAGAGCTGTCGATCGATAGCAATATCGTTTGTCGAATTGGTCGGTATGCTGTCGGGATAGATTTCGGTCCCAGTCGTCGTACATTGATTTCATCGGCTAATAACAGGAAAGTACCCAAACCCATGCTAATGCTGTTGAGTGAGCCGGAGCGTCATCCCATCGAGTTACACTCTCGCATGAGCCAAGGCGTTGCTACAGGCGAGTTTGAATTGCCGGCGATTATTGATAGAGCAGGCCCTTGGTTGA
Organism: Methylotuvimicrobium sp. KM1; assembly: GCF_044788715.1. Lineage (NCBI taxonomy): Bacteria > Pseudomonadati > Pseudomonadota > Gammaproteobacteria > Methylococcales > Methylococcaceae > Methylotuvimicrobium > Methylotuvimicrobium sp. KM1. The sequence goes on from NZ_CP173170.1 coordinate 1,536,453, forward strand.
TCGTTCCTGCCAAAAGTTCATCAGTTACATTTCGGCCGGTATTTATACCCGGAAATTCAAATCCGTCTGAGCCTGTAAGTGAGATACGCAATTTGCAGAGAGCGGTTTTGACATTCGACCCGAAATCGCCTGTGAATGCATTTGAGCCGGTGCTCAATGCAATGGCATTGAATCCAGCGCATAGCAGTTGGCAATTTTTAAAGAATTTATACGACAATTACGGCTACTTACCTCTGTCCACTTTTGAAGTTTGGCGTGCCTTGGTAAGAATTCCTGCTGCTCTAGCAATGGCAATGTTTAAGTTTGAAATGTCCGTCGACTTTATATCTCGCATTGAAACGGAGTTTCCTTTTTTATGGGAGTTGTTTCCAATTGTAGAGATAAGAAACGCAGCGGAAAGATTAAAGCATGACTTATTGCAGAAAGGTGTTAGAGAGGAATTCGTGCCCGAGCTTATCAAGAAAATGTACGACTGTTTCAGCGAGGCAGTTTCATCATACAACGGCAATATTAAAAAGTGGCTAAATGATGGAAGCATTCCTCAAGAGACGCAAATGCCGAACGCCGTGATGCAACATGCCGTCTCCACTTGGTATCAAGAATTGATCCGAACTAGAAGAGATGATAGCTGGCCAGCGTTTGGTGGAACTCGTTTGAAACGCTGGAGCTTAACTCAAGAAGAAAGTCCTATCTCATTCGAGCCCGAGATGGACTATCGCAATGCAGTTGTGTATCTGCCTGTGTTTGCCGCAGCTGTAGCAGCAGGGAAAAGTAACTTTGACGATGTTTTTGCAAATTCAACAGATGCAGTCTTTTTTTTAAGACAAGTAAGAGATTTTGATAACCAGTGGTTTTCCGACATGTATCAGTATTCTCTGCTTCGCTATACCGCTAACAATAAATAAGGGACCGGGTTTCCATGACGAAATATTTTTCTTCTCTTGTAGAGCAATCTTTATCGCGCTCAACCGAAGCAACACTGGGTGTTTTGGGGATTACAAATCCTGCATTACGTGAGCACTTAACCGGTTTAATGAAGTCTGAATGCGGAAAAGAAGGGTCTTTTCTAGCACCACCGATCTTTGAACAAATGTTTGGTTGGCAAGAATCAGGCATTACCATGCATGATTTAGCATTCAAAAAGAAACTTTTAAGTAAGGAAGTTGTGGAATCGCTTGATGGCAAGCAAAATGGACGCTACCGTTTTGGCGCGAACTGGCACCCTTTTACGCATCAGCTTGCGAGTTGGAAATCGCTACTCGAGGATAAACATTCCGTCGTCGTGACTAGCGGTACCGGTTCTGGGAAAACCGAATGTTTTATGGTTCCGGTGCTGGAAGATCTTTACCGGGAATATAAGGATAACGGCAGCAAGCCTTTGATTGGCGTTCGCGCATTATTTCTCTATCCTCTCAATGCACTGATCAACTCTCAAAGAGAACGTTTAAACGCCTGGACACAATCCTTTGATAAAGGAATTCGGTATTGCCTTTACAACGGCAAAACTGAAGAGCTTCACGCGAAAGTTCGGAGTGAGCAGCCCCTGAAGCCGAATGAGATCTTATCTCGTGAACTGATGCGGGAAGAGCCGGCGCCTATCCTCGTCACCAATGGCACGATGCTGGAATATATGCTTGTGCGCCAGATTGATGCGCCGATCTTACAACAGTCCCGGAAAGAACAGTCTCTTCGCTGGATAGTATTGGACGAAGCACATACGTATGCCGGTTCACAGGCAGCGGAATTGGCTTTGCAGTTGCGCCGAGTGATGCATGCCTTTGGGGTGAGCCCCAAGCAGGTTCGCTTTGTGGCGACTTCCGCAACCATCGCAGGCGATGATACTGAACAACAGTTGAAGAAGTTTCTCTCCGACCTGTCGGGAGTTCCAATCGAACAAATTGATGTTTGGGGTGGAAGTCGGGTCATTCCGAGCCTACCGAGTAGCAAGAATATTTCCGTCAAATTGGATGATTTGGAAGGGATACAGAGTGCGAATACCAAGGCACCTCATATTCATCCCGAACGCTACCAAATGCTTGTCCATTCGCCGGAAGCCAGACTGCTTAGGGATATCTTAGTGACTACGCCTAAGCCGCTAAAATTGTCAGAAATCTCAGGCCAGTTTAATCGACGAATAGGCCATAGTCTTTCTCAATCCGAACTTCTACGTTGGCTGGATGTTTGTACAGGTACTCAACCGTCCGAAGATGACCCCGCGTTTTTGAAACTTAGAGCGCATTTTTTTCAGCGGACCATTCAAGGGCTCTGGTCGTGTTTCAATAAAGATTGTGAGGCTAAAAGGAACACGCCTTTACAAGAACACTGGCCTTTCGGCTATGTCTATGTGAGCCAACGCCAAACCTGTAGCTGTGGCAGTCCTGTTTTTGAAGTGGGCTTCTGTAATGAATGCAACGAGCCGCATTTATTGGTAAGGGATAAACGGGGCAAGTTGGTGCAATGGAACGAGTCGGGCGGAGACGAGTTTTCTTTGTTGAGCGAGGCGGGTAGCGAGGACGAAACGCCATCCGATGGGGAATTGTCCCAGCGTTCCGCTAAAAACCCGCTCATTTTGTCCTCCAGCCCCAATGAAGACCTAGGGTTTATTCCTGTTGAGCTGGATAGGAATAGTGCTGAATTTCACGTTAAGTCAGGAGAGACTGTGAGACTTGGTCTGAATGATGGTGACGTGGTTTGTAGTAAAGTTGGCTGCGAATATACGGGTAGCAAGGGTATGTTGCCTTTTCGGCGATCATTATTGGGTGCCCCGTTTTATGTAGCGAATGCGGTACCCACCGTCTTGGAATATTGCCCCGATTTCAAAAATGAAGTTGGGCAAAAAGGGCCTGGCGCACAGTCACTGCCCGGCCGTGGTCGCAGACTGATTACTTTTACCGATAGTCGCCAAGGGACTGCGCGTATGGCGGTGAGCATGCAGCAAGAAGCGGAACGAAATCGCGTGCGCGGCCTTATCGTAGAAGTGCTTTCATCTCACCAAAGGACTTCTTTAGTTCAGTTTAAGCCTGCAGAGGGTGTTACAGCACAAGATATTCTGGAGCAGGCCAAGATATTAAAAAATATGGGAATGGTTCATGAGGCAAAAAATCTGGAAGAAAAAGCGAAAGCTATGTCTTCAGGTGCTCGAATATCATTGGTTGAGCTCACATGGAGTGAATTGGCAAATGAGCTTAGGCAAAAGAATGATATTAAAACGTCGATGCTGCTTTATAACCAATACCATAAACCGGAAATTTTTAAGCAAAATGATGGGCCATTAAAATTAGCTGAAATGCTGTTGTTTCGCGAGTTTAGGCGTAGACCTAAATTAAAAAACAGTCTTGAAACCCAAGGGCTGGTTAAGGTCGGTTATGCGGGTTTAAAAGATATAAGTACGTTGCCGGATTATTGGCAAGAGAGCGGACTCTCTCTAACGGATTGGAAAGATTTCTTAAAAGTTGCACTCGATTTTTATGTCAGAGAAGGGAGCTTTATCCAGCTTGAGGAAGATTGGCGTTCATGGATTGGTACTCGCTTTTCGTCTAAGCTCTTGCGAAACCCTGCTTCCGAAGAAACCGACGATTATCAAGTGAAGCGGTGGCCTAACATTCGTAATGGAAATTTCAGCCAGCGATTGATCAAAATGCTGTTATTGGCCACCAACCTGGATCCAGCCAAAACGGTCGATGTTGACCGAGTGAATCTTTGGTTACGGAAAGCATGGTTACAATTGACCGAAAATAATCGGGTATTGAAGTCCGATGGGAATCGTTTCTATCTGGCAAAAGAACAAATGACGTTCTCATTAGTCGATAAAGCGTTTGTTTGTCCAGTCACCAATAAATTGTTGGATACCGCTTTTAAAGAGTTAACCCCTTACTTGCCCACGAATATCAAATTCAACCGTTTGACTGATGAAGAACGTAACCGCTTTAAGGTTACAGAGGTGATGTTGCCAGAGGTTTGGGAGTTTGATCATTCGCAGGAAGATTATGTTCTCGGATTGGAACAAGTGAGAAAGTTGGTAGGCGGCAATGAGGCGATCAGAAATCTACGGTCGCAAAACCTGTGGACGAACCTTAACGATAGAGCAGTCGAAGGCGGGTTTTACTATCGCACTGCTGAGCACTCGGCACAGCAGTCTTCGGAACGTTTGGAAGACTACGAAGAAATGTTCAAAAAAGGGCAAATTAATGTACTCAACTGTTCCACCACCATGGAAATGGGGGTCGATATTGGTGGTATTGCTGCCGTCGTAATGAATAACGTACCGCCGCACCCGGCTAACTATTTGCAGCGAGCAGGTCGGGCTGGGCGCAGTAAGGAAGCGAGAGCACTCGCTTATACCTTGTGTAAGGGTAATCCGCATGATCAACAGGTTTTTGCAAACCCTTCTTGGCCTTTTGAAACCGTCATACCAGCACCCGCCGTCGCGCTTAATTCCGCTAGATTAGTTCAAAGGCATGTCAATTCTCTGATGTTGGCGAATTTTTTATGTCACGAGGTAGGAATAACAAAAACCGAAAGGACCCGGCTCGATACACAATGGTTTTTTAACGACGAACATGGAGAGTCCCTTTGCGATCGTTTTATCAGTTGGCTTGGCAACGCAGTATTAGATATAGACATAGCTGTAAACGGTTTGGCTAAAGGCACTGCGTTACAAGGTCTCGCGTCATTCCAGTTGCGTACTGAGACTATTGTCAAGATTAAACAACTTCAATCGCGCTGGTTAGAGGATTACCGTTATCTTGTCGCCGAAGAAAGCAATGCAAAACCTGAAAGTCCCTACTTAATGCGTATTCGAATAGAAAAGCGCCGTCATTCAGAAGAATATCTTTTGCGGGATCTGGCCGCTCGTACTTTCTTGCCGGGGTATGGTTTTCCTACCGATGTTGTAAATTTTGATAACTTCACGATTGAAGATTACATTCGAGGGAAGGAAAACAAAAAAAATTCTAAGAAAGACCGTGATGATAATGTATCCAGATATAAAGGATTACCTGCGCGCAACCTTGCTATCGCCATTCGTGAATATGCTCCGGGAGCCGAAGTTGTCTTGGATGGTAGAGTGTTTCGTTCGGCTGGTGTTTCGTTACATTGGCATAATCTACATAGCGACACCAATGAAGCTCAGAAATTTGATATTGCATGGCGCTGTGACAGCTGTGGTGCGCTTGGTTACGATGAAGGTGTTCTTAGAGATTCGGAACTGCTTTGTTCCAATAGTGATTGTAGGAAACCGATAAAGACAGACAATATTAAAAAGGTTATGCAGCCGGCAGGTTTCGTGACGGATGCATATGCAGGTGTATCCAATAATATCGAGCATCAAAAATTTATTCCCGTCGAACCATCTTGGGTTTTCGTGGAAGCAAATAAGGCACCTCTTCCAAATCCAGTGCTTGGCTACATGTCTTATGGCGTCAATGGGAAAATCTTCCACCATAGCTCTGGTGAATTCGGATATGGCTATGCGCTTTGCTTATCCTGCGGAAGGGCAGAATCCATGGTTACAGCTAAAGATTATCCTTCCGCACTGTCGCCATCAGGCAGCCATTTTCCCCCTAGGCCAAGCAAAGAAGATAAGGATAATAACAACAAGCGTTTACCATGTTCAGGCTCGTCGAGTTTAGTTCCAAATGTCGTTTTGGGAGCCTACGCTTACACCGATGTTTTTGAATTGATTCTTCGTCACCCTGTGTCGGGAGAGTTTCTCGCCGATGGTTCGGAAGAAGCCAAGTCAATAGCGATAACTTTAGCCGTTGCGTTACGCGCTGCGCTTTCCGGCATTCTTGGTATTTCCCCTTCCGAGCTAGGTTACGCAACTCGTCCGGCGAGACTAGAAAACGGTGCGGCCATTCGAGTTATTCAACTGTACGACATAATAAGTGGCGGAGCAGGATTCGCTTCTAGTGCGCCGATTCATATCGAAACATTGCTAGCGAAAATGGTTAAACATTTGGAGTGTAGTCACTGCGAAACTGCGTGTAGCGAATGTTTACTTGATTCCCAAACCCGTCATGACCATGACTCACTGGATCGTAAATTAGCATTAGATTGGCTTGGAGCTAACTTTGCGAACTATGCAAGGCTCCCTGAAGAGGAGCAATTGATTACGGATGCCAAATACTGCCCCGGCTCAATCGAAGAAGTGTTGCGTAGGCATATCAATGAAGGCGCTGAACGTCTTACTCTTTGGCTTAAGGGAAATGAAAATGAATGGGATCTTCTCGCTCCAGCGTTTCGAAAAGCAATTCACAATTATCTTCTGCAAGATGAAGTGAAGGTTGATTTGGTTATAGGGGTTGATCCGCTAGACCCGGATTTACAACATGATCTTTATCGCCTGTCCACTGTTGGAGCACGTTTTTTCAAAAGTGCGGTTGGTGACGATAATCCTATCGTTGCACAAGTCGTAAAAGGCGAAGCCGTCTTCACCATTGCATCTAAATTTTCAAATGCGGTGGTTCCAGGCCCTTCATGGCATCAGCGAGGAGAAATCGTGGTTGAAACACTAGCCAATGTTTCAGCCGAAGTAGCAGAGCTCGATACATCTCGGTGGATGCACAGAACCAAAACATCGGTTTTCGATATTGAAATCTGCTCCGAACTTAACGGTGATCTAAACAGTTTCGGCTCTAAATTTTGGGAGCTTATCAGCGGTCAACATGAAGAATTAAGCGACTTATGGGAGAGAGGCGAGGTAACTGAGGTTGTTTATTCCGACCGATACATTCAAAATCCTGCCGCTGTATCGCTTTTGACTGCCTTATTTAAGCCAGTATTTGAAAAGAACCCAAAGATTAATAAATTTACGGTGAATACGCTATTCAAGGCGCGAGACCGAAATGGGAACCGGGCTCATCATGACTGGGCAAAACGAGATGAATTTGCTTCTTTTGCTCAGGAGTGGATCAATAAAAAGCTTAATACCGCTGTCATGTTGAATATTTTCGATAGTAAAAAAGATATACCGCACCACAGAAAACTAATCATAAAATTCGACTCAGGTAAGGCAATAAAAATTCGCTTCGATCAGGGAGTCGCATACTGGAATATACGATTTGCAAAACCTGCCGAGAGCTATTTTGACTTTGGCAATAGCGTAGATTATCAATTGGTTTCCATGTCTGATTCATGTGGAAAGGCGCAGGCAATAAACGGTGAACGATGGTCGACAGATGTACTTTTGGAAGTATTGTGTTTAGATTAGTTGTAGAAATGCAGTATCGAGAGGGTATTGTCTGGGTGAAATTCATACCAGATCGTGGGCTTGGATGCGAAGCCTTGTTAGACAATAGTTTCAGAAAATGTCATTTCTACATAAAAGTTGAATTAGCAATCATTTCATTATTGCGCTAATAAAGTAATAGAGAGCTCATGTGCTTGGTGATTCAAATTCGTTTCACTATCTGATAATAATTAACTATTTATGATTCAGTTATTTCATATATGATTCAATCATTTGTAACTAACTCTTCTAGCCAATCAATCCACAGTTCGATTCCTAGCCGCTTTTCTTTTAAATAATCATATCGGTCATAATGGATGGATCCAATGTCTTGAGAAGCGTGCCCCTGGATTTTGTTTCTAACTTCTAAACCAATCCCGATACTGCCTGCTAATGTTTTCCAAGTTCTACGCAAGTCTCTAGGAGCGAATTTTGGAAAAGAGGAGCGCTTGCTTTTTCCTTGTGGTAAGCAGAACCGGTAAACGGCTTGAGATAATGAATCGCTAGTTCGTGGTTTTGAAGCATCTTGATGATGTGGGAATAAAAATCTACTGCTGCCGGAATATTGCTTAATTTCATCTAACAAGCGAAGATGAAATTCAGTCAAAGGTACTAAGTGAGGTTCTCTGCTTTTATTTTTTTCTCTATTTTTTCTTCGTTCCGCTGGAATGGTCCACAATAATTCTTGGCGATCAAACTCAGGCCAAGTTGCGCTGAGTACTTCCTCAACTCTTTGGCCAGTCGAAATTAAGAGCTTAATGGCAAGGGCCATATCGGCACTCATTGCATCGACACCAATTGAATTCCACAGTTTTTTTACTTCTTCTTTAGTGAGGTAGTTATTTCCGACTCGATTTTCACCTGTCGCTTTTTTGGTATCAATAACAGGATTGATGCGGATATTGAAATCAGGGAGATCTTGGTTTTTCTTCCAACGAGGCGATGATTTACAATGCTGCCCAAAGGTAAATGCAGCTCTGAGGTAAGATCGCGTTCTATTGGCAAGAGTTGGAGCGCCTCTGTTTTCTATAAGGGCGAGAATGTCTACGATGTGATCGGTGCTTACTTCGCAGCATTTGATATGTCCAATGTTAGGACCAATATCTCTTAAGTAAATTGACTTGACTTGTTTGGCAGAACGTTTCTGATCCATTTCCAAGTCAAGCAAATAGAAATTAAATAACTGCTCAACTGTTCCTAATCTTTTTTGATGTTCTTTTTCAGTTATTGCTTTAAGTTTCGATTGTTCGGCATGAGTAATAGGGTCTAAGCCATTGTCAAGTAGTATACGAGCCTGTCTAGCTGCTTCTCGGCCTTCTTTTAAAGACATGGCCGGGTAGGTGCCTAATTTTAAAAATCGTCTTTTACTTGTTTCGGGGCTGGTGAAAGAAAGTACAAAAGTTTTAAGACCGCTAGGTAAGATTTGGAGCATAAAACCTTTCAAAGCAGGGTCAGAGGAGTTATCCCTCAATCTGATGGTATTCGTTCCAGCCTTAGAATTTTTAATCAACCTATCAGTTAAGTTTGGCTTTTTCATTATAATCGCCTCAATCGAAATCGTTCACTAATCGATTTGGAAATTATGGCAAATTATATCATAAAAATGTCGCATTTAATGTCGCGTTGTGCATAATATTTTGTGGGTTTTGGTGAGACGAACTGATTTGAAAAATTTTATAAATATATGATATATAAAATAAATATAGTTAATATGATTCTTTCTGATATATTGTGTTTTGTGACTGTTAATCACTAGGTCGGCGGTTCGAGCCTGTCCGGGGGAGCCAAATAAATCAAGGCCTGTAGAGTTTTTCTCTACAGGCCTTTTTTATTTGTAGTGCCTTTGAAAAAATACAGTATTGCTCCATAATTCCTATAGTGTTCCGGTAGGGGCGGTATCGGGCCGGCAAAAACGATACGGCCTGTTAAGAACAAACTTCGTATCATCATTCAAGATAGCTCATGGCCAATTCTACCTTTACTCCAGCCGATTATCCCGAGATGCGTCATCGAATGATGGATTTGAACAGCAAGATTTTCAGAAAGCTCACGAAAGACGATATTAAAACCTGCGGCAAGCATCTGGGGATTTGGCATCAAAAGACATTGATGGTCAAAAAAGAAAACGAAATGGACTTGTTTACCGATTATGCGATTTACGGCTATCGTCCAAACGGCTTCAACATGGCGGAGAAGTTCTTGCGTCTATTCAGTAAAGAAGCCGACGCATACGAACTTGAATTGCTTCGACGCATGGGCAACGCGCATTATGCGATTTACCGACTGGATGAAACGAATCGCAAAGATACCATCAAAGCGGAGAATGTATTCAGCAAAGCGACTTTTCAGATTATCGATTACAACATGGCGAAAGCAACTAGTTTAGGAGTGGTTCTGGCGGGCTATTTGGTCGATTTCGATGGCTTTTCGATTCAAACAGGTGGAACGGTTTTTCTCAGCAAAGAAATACTCCAAGCGGAGCAGGTCAAACGAATAATTGACCGGATTGATGATAATGAGTTGAGTCATTTTCTGAACAAACCGGCAAACGGCGCCAAGATGGCGAAAGCGATCTTTTCAGCGACTTTCCAATTGGATAAAACCTCCAATTTTGGGCATAGGCCGATTTAAACAGTCAAAGATAGACACTCGATCGGTCGTATATCTCGTCCGCGGTAAATAAAGCAAGGGCTTACGTTAGCACGTAGGCCCTTTTTTATTGACCGAATTTCTGATGGCCTCCCGATCGGCATCGGGCGGAAATATCCCTTCAACAGCATTCCGCAAAGCGGGACGGGGCTCAATCAATTACATTGTGAAGCCTCGGTATCGAGTCGGTTGAATTGTCAGTTACGAGAGAACCACGCATATTTTTCAAAGAGACGAACTGCCCCCATCAAACTTGGCAATTATTTGCCTATTACATCTATGATTGGTGGCAGGTTCGAGCTAATGGTTTAAAATCCTAGGCCGACGGTATTATTCGCTAACTCCCAAAGACAGTATCAAAAATGGTAAGTTGCAATGGCCAGAGTATTTGAAAAATGCATAACAATAACGCTATAGATAGCATTTCTTGCACTCGAAGTGGTTGTTCTCTGAAGTTTGGCGTCTATAGGGGCGATTACAATTGTTACCATTAGAGACTAAAGATTAGGGATAGGCCTTGTATTTTGCGACCGCTGTATTAATTAAAATATAAGGCCTGACATCAAATTGTTTCAACCACACAACTTGGCAAGAAAAGCCAAACTAAAAACAGGGACCCAATGTTCGAACAAACCTTCAAAAATATCGACGATGTACTCTGGAAAGAGGCCGGCTGTACCACCGAGCTGGATTATACCGAACAGACCTCGTGGATGTTGTTTCTCAAATACCTGGACGATCTGGAGCAGGACAAGGCCATGCAGGCCGAGCTACAGGGCAAGAGCTACGAATTTATCATTGATGCACCGCACCGCTGGTCGAGCTGGGCGGCACCCAAGGACGACAAAGGCAACTTTGACCATAACAACGCCCTGACCGGCGATGACCTGATCGATTTCGTCAATCGCGATCTGTTTCCTTATCTACAGGGCTTCAAGCAACGCGCCAGCGGCCCGGCGACCATCGAATACAAGATCGGTGAAATCTTCGCCGAGATCAAAAACCGCTTCACCAGCGGCTACTCGCTGCGCGATGCACTGGAATATATCGACGCGCTGCGCTTTCGCTCACAGAAAGAAAAGCACGAGCTGTCGCATATCTACGAAGCCAAAATCAAGAACATGGGCAATGCCGGGCGCAACGGCGGTGAATATTACACGCCACGACCACTGATTCGCGCCATGATCCAGGTGATTAATCCCAAAATCGGCGAACGTATTTACGATGGCGCCTGCGGTTCGGCGGGCTTTCTCTGCGAAGCCTACGACTACCTGCGTTATGGCGGATTTGAGGCGGCGGAAGGCGGCAAGAGTGTCAATCTCAGCACCGACCAGCTCAACACCCTGCAAACCCGGACCTTCTACGGCAAGGAAAAGAAGAGCCTGGCCTATGTCATTGCCATTATGAACATGATTCTGCATGGCATCGAAGCGCCGAATATTATTCACACCAACACCTTGGCCGAGAATATCAGCGATATTCAGGAAAAAGACCGCTTTGACGTGACTCTGGCCAATCCGCCCTTTGGCGGCAAAGAGCGCAAAGAGGTGCAGCAGAACTTCCCGATCAAGACCGGCGAAACCGCCTTTCTGTTCTTGCAGCACTTTATTAAAAACCTCAAAGCCGGTGGCCGTGCGGCGGTGGTGATTAAAAACACCTTCCTGTCCAATTCCGACAACGCCTCCAAAGCGCTGCGTCAGGAACTGCTGGAAAACTGCAATCTGCACAGCATCCTCGACTGTCCCGGCGGCACCTTTTTAGGGGCGGGGGTCAAAACCGTGGTGCTGTTTTTCGAGAAAGGCGCACCGACGCGCACTATCTGGTATTACCACCTCGACCCCGGCCGCAGTCTGGGCAAGACCAATCCGCTCAACGACAACGACCTGAAAGAATTTGTGCAACTGCAAAAAACTTTTGCCGATTCCGATGAATCCTGGAGCGTGAGTATCAAGGATATCGACCCGACCAGTTTTGACCTGTCGGTGAAGAACCCCAATAAGGTAGAAGAAGACCCGCTGCGCGATCCGGAGGTGATCATCAACGAGATCGAAACGCTGGATGCGGAGAGCGTGGAGATACTGGAAGGGATTCGGGGGATGTTATGAGGGAAGGGTGGAAAATTTCAACTCTTGGGGAACTCTGTAAGTTTGAAAATGGTGATAGAGGGAAAAATTACCCTGGCAGAAAAGCGTTTGTGCCAAGCGGAATACCTTTTATCAATGCAGGGCATTTAGATGACGGTAAGATTGATTGGCAAGGAATGGATTTTATCCCCCAAAATCGATATGACCTCCTAGGTAACGGAAAAGTCCAAAAGTTCGATCTGCTATTTTGTTTGCGCGGTTCACTTGGGAAGTTTGGTTTTGTTGACCGGGATATTGAAGGTGCTATTGCCTCGTCGTTGGTGATAGTGCGCCCCAGCGAACAACTAGAATGTGACTTTCTTGCCGCTTATTTCCGTTCTGCCTTATGTGCCGAGATGATCTCTAAATATGCTAATGGAGCAGCACAGCCAAACCTCTCAGCAAAAAGTTTAAAGGAGTTTCAAATTCCTTTCCCACCTATCCCTGAACAAAAACGCATCGTCGCCATTCTCGATGAAGCCTTTGCCGGCATCGACACCGCGATAGCCAACACCGAAAAAAACCTCGCCAATGCCCGCGAGTTGTTTGAGAGTTATTTGTTAAGTGCATTTGAAAATAAAGATGAGAATTGGGAGGTAAAAAAATGGGGTGATCTTTGTCAATTTGTCAGGGGGCCATTTGGCGGTAGTTTAAAAAAATCTATGTTTAAAGACCAAGGGTATGCTGTGTATGAGCAAAAGCATGCAATACATGATCATTTTAATCAATTACGGTACTTTATTGATGAAAATAAATTCAAAGAAATGAAGAGATTTGAAGTTAAATCTGGTGATATTATCATGAGTTGTTCTGGAGTTACTTTAGGTAGAGTTGCGATCATTCCTGATAATATTCCCAGAGGAATCATAAACCAAGCTCTTTTAAAGTTGACGCCAAATAAATTGATTTCTGTCCATTTTCTTAAATATTGGCTTAGAAGTAAGATTTTTCAAGATATAATATTTAAACATTCTGGCGGCGCTGCAATTCCAAACGTTCCTTCGGCGAAAATATTAAAGGAAATAGTAATCCCATTGCCTTGTTTAAAAGAACAAGAACAAATTGTTAACAGCATTGAAATGCTGTTAACTGAAACCAAAAGGCTACACGCTATATATCAACAAAAACTCAACTCCCTAAAAGAACTCAAACAATCCCTACTCCAAAAAGCCTTCTCCGGCGAATTAACCGCTGAGGCTGACAAACTCATAGACGAGGCGGTGGCATGATAGCAGTCGGCCTTAATGAAGCAGAGACGCGTTCCGAACTGATCGACCCCGCGTTAAAAGCCGCCGGCTGGGGCGTGGTGGACGGCAGCCGAGTGCGGCGTGAGGTGATTACCCTGGGGCGTTTGCAAGGCGCGGGTAAGCGCGGAAAGCAGGATATTGCCGATTATGTGCTCTTCTACAAAGGCCAGAAGCTGGGCGTTATCGAGGCGAAAAAGCAAAGCCTGGCGGATACCGAAGGCGTGGCACAGGCCAAACGCTACGCCGAGCGCCTGCAAACCCGTTTTACCTATTCCACCAATGGCGTCGGCATTTATCAGATCGACATGCACACAGGCAAGGAAGCTTATGTCGAGCGCTACCCCACGCCCGATGAGCTATGGGCGCTGACCTTCGCCAAACCGAACCCCTGGCGTGAGCGTTTCGGCGAAGTGCCTTTTGAAGACAAGGGCGGTTTCTGGCAGCCGCGTTATTACCAGCACAATGCGATCAATAACGCTCTGGAAGCCATCGCCGAGGGCGAGCAACGCATATTATTAACGCTGGCCACCGGCACCGGTAAAACCGCGATTGCCTTTCAACTGGCCTGGAAACTGTTCCACAGCCGCTGGAATTTAAGCAGAGAACCCAATCGACGGCCGAGGATTCTGTTTCTGGCGGATCGCAATATTCTGGCAGATCAGGCCTACAACAGTTTTTCCGCCTTTCCGGAAGATGCGCTGGTCCGCATTGATCCTGAAACCATTCGCAAGAAAGGCCAGGTGCCGAAAAACGGCAGCCTCTTTTTTACCATTTTCCAGACCTTTATGTCGGGCCAGGATAGCCAAGGCAACTCGCTGCCCAGTTTTGGCGAATATCCGCCGGACTTCTTTGATTTGATTATTATCGATGAATGTCACCGGGGCGGTGCCAATGACGAGAGCAACTGGCGCGGCATTTTGGAATATTTCTCGCCCGCCGTGCAGTTGGGTTTAACCGCCACGCCCAAACGCAAACACAATGCAGATACCTATGCCTATTTTGGCGATCCGGTGTATGTCTATTCATTGAAAGAAGGCATTAACGACGGTTTCCTTACTCCGTTTCGGGTGCAGCAGATTGCCACCACGCTCGATGATTATGTGTACACGCCCGATGACACCCTCATTGAAGGCGAAATAGAAGAAGGCCGGCGCTATACCGAAGATGACTTTAATCGAGTAATCGAGATTAAAGAGCGCGAAGCCTACCGGGTGAAACTGTTTATGGACATGATTGACCCGAATCAGAAGACGCTGGTGTTCTGCGCCACCCAGGAACATGCCCTGGCCGTGCGGGATTTGATTAACCAGTATAAAACCAGTAGCGATCCGAATTACTGCGTGCGAGTAACTGCCAATGACGGCGCCGAAGGTGAGCGTTTTCTGCGCCTGTTTCAGGATAACGAAAAAACCATTCCCACCATTTTGACGACATCGCAGAAGCTCTCCACCGGAGTGGATGCGCGCAATATCCGCAATATTGTGCTGTTGCGCCCGGTGAACTCGATGATCGAGTTCAAGCAGATTATCGGTCGCGGCACGCGCCTGTTTGACGGCAAGGACTATTTCACCATCTATGATTTTGTAAAGGCCTATGAGCACTTCAACGACCCGGAATGGGACGGCGAGCCGTTGGAGCCGGAAGTCTGCAAACGCTGTGGCAATATCCCCTGTAGCTGCGCGGTGACACCGCCCGAACCCTGTAAACTATGCGGACGGACCCCGTGTGAGTGTGATCAGCCGTTGCCGGAACCTTGCCCGGATTGTGGTGAATCCCCTTGTGTCTGTAAGAAGGCGGTTAAAGTGAAGATCAAACTGGCCGATGGCAAAGAACGATTGATTCAATACATGAGTTCCACCAGTTTCTGGGGGCCGGATGGAAAACCCCTGTCAGCCGCGCAATTTGTCGAGCGCCTGTTTGGCCAACTGCCGGAATTATTCAAAAACGAAGACGAACTGCGCAACATTTGGGGTCAGCCGCAAACCCGCAAGAAACTGCTCGAAGGGCTGCAAGAACGTGGCTACGGCATGGCGCAGTTGCGGGAAATCGGCAACATGATCCATGCCGAGAAAAGCGATCTCTACGATGTGCTTGCCTATATTGCGTTTAATCTGCCGCCGCTCAGCCGCGCCGAGCGTGTCGAATCACACCGCGCGACTATTTTTAGCCATTACAAGGATTATCCGCAACAGGAATTCCTTCAGTTTGTGCTCGGCCACTATGTTGAACGCGGTGTCGGTGAATTGGATCTGGAAAAACTGCCGCAGTTGATCGAGCTGAAATACCACAGCCTCCACGATGCCGTTAACGAACTGGGCGAGGTAAAGCACATTCGGGAGGTGTTTGTGGGATTTCAGCAGGATTTATACTGAAGGCGATGTTTGCTCGGCCAGGTTGGAGCTCACAAGGCGTTCCATTACCGCCGGTGAGCTTGGCGTTAACGTCGGCTATGGAAACCATCCAAACTAAGGATTACAAATGCTGAAAGTCAAATTATGTCCGTTACCCGCTACAAAAAAAGCCGTTAGGTTTTTGATTTATCATAAATCCTCAGGAAAAGTTTTGCACGAACGGGGTCAATATTAGAAAGAAAGGGAGGCAGACCTGATCCACTTACGCAAATGGTCGCGAATCAAAAACAATAGACTATTCACGGGAGGTGGAGTATGCAGTTTTTAAAGACTTTTATTGCCGCTTTATTCATGAGCGTATTGTTACCCGTCAACGATGCTGTTGCAAGAGATAAAAGGATTGAGTCCTACGATGAAAAAGGCCGGAGGGATTTAGGCCGGGATCTGGTGATAAGAGATGGAAAGGTCTATCAATCGGATCGACGGGGCAGGGTTCTCCATGAGAAAGGCTCCATTCGCTTGAAGGATGGCGAGGAGTTCGATGGTCAAGGACGCCGGACGGGAAGAAGGTATAAACTGTACTGACTTGAACTCAATCTGACATTGATACAATGTCATCGCAATCAAATCGGATGCCGAAAGACCGTCATCGACCCATTGCGGTCATTTAAAACGTGGCTTTGGTATTAACCCGACCGGTTTATTATAAATGAAATGTAGGTTATCCCGTTTAAAAAATCTACCGTTGAAGCTGCATTATTGACAATAAAGCAGGAAAAGCCGTATGTTAGCCCGGTCGGGACAATAACTTGTTAGGGGTATTCAATGAGCACTGAACGCGAAGAAATTGCAAATGAAGTATTCCACGGAATACCTAGCGACGAAAAGCTTAAATCCATGTCATTCTCCGATCTTGCTGTTGAGTGCGGTGATTGCCCAAAGGATTCTCCAAAATTTAAGGTCATAGAACGCGAAATGAAGAAACATCTCGCAAAAGTCCAAGCAGAAATAAATCTGCGAAACGTACTAATTGGTGTTTGCATAGGAGGGCTATTCACCATTATTGGTGCATTTCTTGGTTGGTGGCTAAGAACCTGCCCATCCTGTGAACAAATACCCCCAGCCAGTGCCATGCAACAAATGGAGAACGGCAGTCTCGGTGTACAACAACCAATCCGGGATGTTCATTTTCAGTCGTCTATACCAGCGGTCTCCAGTCAGCCAAAACCCGTACCAAGCCCAGTAGAAAACAATGCACAGCCAAGCCAGAATCACCCCTAACATGTCGCTCAACCGGAGCGCGGCCTCAATATTCGTTTCCATCTTCATTCCTTCGGGCCGCGCCCGGTTAGCTCTACGTTAGAGCTCAAGAAAAGCATGAACGAACCGACGGAAAAATTTGTTTCAGTGGTTAGAGAATATTGCAGTTGGGCTGAATCAAAACCGAAAACAGAAAATGAAGAGGCAAAAGCAGCCATAAGATTACTCGCAAATCTCTATTCTAATGTTCTGAGCCTGCCGAAAAATGGTCCTGGCCGAGACATTGATGGGAAGCGAATATCTGATGAAGAATGGAAAAATATGTTTAAACGGTTTGGAGCATTGCCTTTTAATTACTATTCGGAGTTTTTTAGTCCAGCCAAAGTTGCAGAAGAAGAACCAGTAACAGGTGACTTGGCTGATGATCTGGCGGATATATATAGAGATTTAAAAGAGGGACTAGAGCTATATGAAGCAGGTCACGTTGCTGAGGCGCTTTGGGAATGGAGTCAGAGCTTTAATACACATTGGGGGCGGCATGCCTCAAGTGCTTTGCATGCATTGCACGCCTACGCGGCAGATGAAGAC
The DNA here is from genome assembly GCF_044788715.1 of Methylotuvimicrobium sp. KM1. Taxonomy (NCBI): domain Bacteria; kingdom Pseudomonadati; phylum Pseudomonadota; class Gammaproteobacteria; order Methylococcales; family Methylococcaceae; genus Methylotuvimicrobium; species Methylotuvimicrobium sp. KM1. The sequence continues at coordinate 1,553,899 of NZ_CP173170.1, forward strand.
ATTGAGCTCTAACAAGCGCATCCAGCCGACGCCAAAAAGCGGCGCGGCTGATGCTTGTCGTTCCCGGCGGCTTCGCCGCCGGGAATCGCGGCGCTCACTTCGTTCGGCCTTGTCCCGTCGCCTTGCGCCGGAACAAGGCGCTTCACCAGACTGCGCAGCCGTCAAGCTTACAGCTTGCCGCCCACTCCGCTGGTGAGCGCCGCGATTATGTGCTAAAGGTAAATCATGTCTTCTGACGACTGGTATAGAAATATAGATTGGAACGAAGAAATAGAAGAAGCATTCTTCTCAAAGTTGAAGCGCGCTAGGTCGCAACGCGATCAATATTTAGTTATCCAAGCATTGACGCTAACAGATGTTCATCCAAAAGTATCACTGCGATTGGTTGATGAGTACTTTGGTTCACGTAAGGATGGATTTGATGATGTTCGTGCTCTTTTGGCTAGAGCAAAATCATATTTGGCTCTAGATGAAATTGATAATGCAATAGTAGCGTTTAGAGCTATATTGGCTCGCGAAGCAGAACTTCAAAAGCATCAATCTACCACTTATGTCGATTATTCATATATTGTTGCAACAAGAAAGATTGAAAAAGAATATGACAATGCTGTTAGGGTTCTAAATGAAAATGTAGAGCGTCTAATGTTTCCAGTCGATTGTTTTAAATGGCATGCTGCTAAGGCATTAATCCAGGAAGATGGAAAGCAAGCCACTAAAGCATTGGAAGCGGCACAAGTAAAAAAGTCAGGGTTTCGCTTTCATCAGGATGTTGGTTTAGTTGGGAAAGAACATGAAAAAACAATCAAACAACTGTGCAAAATCAGCACATAACAAGGCAAATTCACGCGGACAAATTTCCGCAACGTTCGTTTGTGGCGAATGCCACAAGCCTCGCGTTGCTCCAATTTGCCGGTGATTTGCGGCGTTCCCGGCGGCTTCGCCGCCGGGAATCGCGGCGCTCACTTCGTTCGGCCTTGTCCCGTCGCCTTGCGCCGGAACAAGGCACTTCACCAGACGGAGCGGTCGTCAAGCATACAGCTTGCCGCCCGCTCCGCTGTTGAGCGCCGCGATTATGCCACTTGACACCTGATACGTACCAGGTTACGATCTGATTCTATGATTCGAAGCTTCAAACACAAAGGTTTAGCCACGTTTTTCAAATCCGGCAGCACTGCTGGTATACAGGCAGCCCATGCTAATAAGCTTCGCCTCATTCTCGGCAGACTCAACGTCTCTATAGCTCCTAAAGACATGGATTTACCAGGGCTTCGATTGCATGAATTGTCGGGTAACCGCTCTGGTACATGGTCAGTCACGGTTAGTGGCAATTGGCGTGTTACTTTTCGTTTTGAAGGTGAGGATGTTGAGGTAGTGAATTACGAAGACTATCATTGAGGTGTCACCATGTTAATGTACAATCCGCCGCATCCTGGCGAAATTATCAAAGAGCTTTGCCTTGATCCGCTTGACCTTTCTGTTACTGAGGCTTCTAAAGCCCTTGGCGTCAGCCGGAAAACCCTGAGTGCTGTGCTCAATGGTCGTGCAGGCATCAGTCCTGAAATGGCAATTCGATTGTCCATAGCTTTTAATACGTCATCAGAGAGCTGGCTTATGCAACAGACCCAATACGATCTATGGCATGCTGAGCAGCACCGCAATGAATTGCACGTTAAAAAGCTTGTGGCTGCTTGAATCGTCGCATAACGGGTCAGATAAGGAGCGCCCAAGCGCCTGCTTGATCTGATTGATGGCGTTGCGTTTGATACTGTATGTCGTTTTGACATGCTCAAGCTCCTTATCTGACCCGATGGCTCCGCGAAGCGGAGCCATCGCTTAGCTCACCTGCGAATATTGCGGAGAGCGTTTTTGTGTAAAATGAAGCTGCGCGACATACACAAAAACGAGCGCAGCAATATTTGTCAGGTGCAGCTACTTGTTAGTTTTTTTTGATTCTAGGAAGGATCTTTGTAAAAAATTCTTCTGTTTTATCTTCATCGCATAAACTTTCAATAAAGTCATTTGAGTCATCTGAAGCAATTTCATTTTCAAGTAGAATATTACCCAAAATTCTTAACCGATCCAGCTGGCCTGGCCCCCTGATTCTTCTTCTGATTTTGGTGTCTTCTTTAACTATAGAAACAAAAATATCAATACTCTCAACATCAAAAGATTGAAACATTTCTTTGATAGTTGGAGCCGCTGAGTCTGAGTAAAAATTAGTCCTTGAAAATCGACTACTACTGCCTTCATAGCCAACATATGTTCTCGTTATCGCCTGTATGAATTTAGGCAATAATTCTTCTGGTATAAAGCGGGAAAATGGCTTTATTTCTTTCACTAACTTCGATTCTTTATCCCAGTCATCTAAAGAATCAAATAATTCATCGACTACTGGCTCTATAATAATCCGCCTTGAAGCCTTGTTAACATACATCATTCCGGCGACTAAATTTATATATGATAAACCTCGATCTATCTTCTTTTGGTCACTCTCAACAATGAGCTTATCAAAACGCTTACCAATTTGTTTCTTATCCTCTTTTGTTAAAGAAGACCACAATATCGGAGCGCAAAACTCGATGTTTCCTCGCAAGTCACTAGATATGTTCTCACTTATATATGTTGTCAAAAATCGATTGGACAGTTCAGTTTTATATACAGAAGGCAAATCAGTGAATGCTTGATCAACTGCAATTTTGTTCCGCGAATAATCTACCGAGTCCATTTGAGTAAGATAAGTTTCAATATTGATAATTGAAGGAGGGAATTCCTGAGAAAGAACATATTTATTGCAGTCTGATATTAAATTCAAAACCTTAAGCAATCCAGGGTCTGAGCTTTTGGGATGCCCATGAAACATATTTCTTGTTTCACGACATTGATGCATCAACTTCCTACCCTCCCAACTCAAAACTCCAATTTTGTATGCTCCATCAATCAAGTCATTGTCAGTCACATGATCTTGAAAATCTTCATAGTGTACTATTGTTTTCTTAGGATTAACCTCCTTATTAAACAAGTCCAAACTCCTATGAATTATTTTCTGCCTAATGTCGTCAATGACCGCATTCCAGTAAGCTCCAATTGCACTTCTATATCCCTTAACAGGCAAAACCTTTAGCGCCTCCTCTAGGTATGGGCAATCCCGCACTTCTTCCCGAACATTCACAATTTCTTTTGACACAAGATGAGCCTCTTCCTTGGTAATCATCTTAAGTTTCTTTACGTCAAATACAATTAGGTCGTTTCCCATAAAATTTCCATGATAATTGTGAGGCGCTGAAAAACTAATCGCGGCGCTCACCAGCGGAGCGGGCGGCAAGCTGTATGCTTGACGGCCGGTCCGTCTGGTGAAGCGCCTTGTTCCGGCGCAAGGCGACGGGACAAGGCCGAACGAAGTGAGCGCCGCGATTCCCGGCGGCGAAGCCGCCGGGAACAAGTTATTATCTCTACCGGGCTAACATACGGCTTTCCCTGCCAAATTGTCAATAATGCAGCTTCAACGCTAGATTTTCTAAACGGTATAACCGACTTTTCATTCATGATAAACCGATCGGGATAATTGCAAAGACACATATTTAACGACCGCAATAACCTACCCAAGCGACATTTAAACATCTGAATTAAGAGACCGACCGGTTTGGGGCAGACTGTCACATTCATTGAAGTGAAAGAATTAAATTATCGAACGGCTGGTATGGAGAAGCTAAATTTCAATGTTTTTATATCGAGGTGATATTCTGCTTATAGTTATAGCGCCTCAGCGCAAAATTCCGCAGGATTAACAATGCGTGTTCTACCAATGCTGCCGCGTGCAACAAACCTGCACGGTGATCCCTGTCACTAGATAATCGGCATCACCAGTAATAGCTATCGCAAGCAAAAATAGCGTCGTCAGGATCCTCGACTTCAATTTCGATAATGAGTCGCTCTAGGACGATGATACGTTGAAGGTTATTACCATAGTGCCTACTCTAGTCGGTTGAAGGATTTCCTTAAATTTTGGGTATCTGCTTGCTCGGCGTATCTCCTCTAGCTGTTCACGCGAGGTTCCAACATCAAAGCGAGCTGATCGCCATGCCCGATAAATCTTATCCGGAAAACCGTGAGGGGAATTAAAGCACTAAATAAAATATTGGTGTCTAGGACAACCCGCATCAGCGTTTACGAGCCCACTCGAGCGCTTCGTCAACTATTGAGCCTAATTCCTTTTCATTAACCATGGCATTGTCAGCCTTGGCTTGTTCGGCGGTCAGTTCCAGAATATGCGCCCGAACAGCGTCCTCAATAAAGCGTGATAAATCGCCCTTTTTGCCGCCTCCTTGACTGGCCAAAAACATTCGAAGGGAGCGATCAGTTTCGGTGGAGACAGCTAGATTCCAGCGTGTTGTTGCCATAAAAATCTCTAATAATTTGTGTATATATGTTTATGCATCATATTAATAAGAAAAAATTAATTATCAATAAATTTATAAAAAAATATTAAAAAAAATGTTATTTAATGCTTCAAAGGAGGCATTGACTCATATCAACCATTTTTGAAAGAGCGGCCATAAAGCGGACGTAGAAAATTTACAAACGTTTTCCAAATGCCCTATAAAAGTCTAGGAAAAACCTCGAATTCGTAGCGCTATTGATTCAAGGTCATGTTCGCCAACATTTGCCGCTAATTTAACAGTAAGATCACGTTTCAATATGGCGAGATCAAAGACTAATTCGGGGACTCCTGAATCGCCTAAAAGGGCTGGCAATATGTAGAACGCCCCGAAGTGACGGTACGATTCCAGAAATCTTTCTAGATTAGTACCGTTGTCGGGTGTCATAGTTAAAGATCGGCTGGCCATTGTCACCACTTGATTTGGTTTAAAGCTGCCCGTTTCCGACAATTTGGAGGTTATCAGGACGCAATAGTGATGTTCGTTCTGTTCCGGCAGTCGACGGATAATGGATAAAGAAATTTCTTCATTTTTATCCTGCGTACCGAACCGTTCCCGCCAGCGCTCAAAAATTTTCCTGCCGCCTTCTTCATTTTCAAAAAGAAACGCCACACATGGAGGTTGAGAAGAGCTGAATTGAGCATAAGCAGTTCCTCTCCATTGCGCCTGATCCCAAGTATGAATATCAATAACAGATTTAACGCTATACGCCCGATGATCTTTTGGCATGGACGGCTTGTCGCTTTGAGATTCTGGATTATCGTTTTCTTCTGTAAGAGGGATAAACTTGAGTGCCGGGCGCTGGCTGCGCAATTCGTAAGATTGCTGTATAGCTTTTTGCCAATCTGATAGTCGGGAAATGTTTCGCGTCGCGACTCTGTGGTAACTGGTAGAAGCGAGTGCCACCATTGTCATTCTGTGTTGCACTGCTTCATCAGCATAAAGTTTTTTCAAAAATTCCTCAGCATCTTCAATAATGCAGCATGTGGCAAGGACGTGGCCTGATACCTCTGCCCAAAATTTATGGATCTCTCTTTGATTGTCAAAATTGCTGGGAGAAAGATTAGTAGGCCAGGTGATGGTGCCGGTCATATCCATGGCGCTCACCTCAAAGGATGGTTCGGGTATTTCCGCGTTTTCTAACACATTAAGCCGTAATTTTTCTGTGTGGGGGATAATGCGTTGTTCAATCGCCGTGGCAAAAAACGCTTCCAAAGAACCCAGAATAGCTTCCGCAATAAGGACGGATTGAACGCTGCCTTCAATATGGATTTCGACGGCCATACCCAGAATGGTTGTATTTAAAATCTGCGCCTCTTCAGTGTTCAGAACAAGAGGGCCGTGTACATTTTGTGCAACTGGTTGGCTTGCGAGTATTGAAAAAATCCGGTTCACGTCGTCATCGGATTCTTCCTCTGGCAAACTGCCGTCAGCCCGCAAAACATCTCCGTGTCCAAGCGTATAAAGAAGCGCAGACCGCGCCATGAATAATCCCAGCGCCTCAAGTATATCCGGTAGGTCCCTCAGCTTGCGAAGATTGGTTTCACCCAAATTCAGGAACAGACTGCCCAGCACCACATCTAATTCCCGAATATCTTCGCCAACCTTTTCTTTTGAATCATCCGCCAAAGGTAAGGTGGCCAGAGCACCGTTCAGTAATTGAATGGCAAACAGAAAATCAGGAATGTGGCGCAATTCCAATGCTATCCACGCCCAGGTTTTCATTGTTGGAACAAAACTGACCGGCAGTTCACTATCTTCTTCGCCCTTCATAACAAGGGATGCGGCGAGGAAGGCGCAGCTTGCCCGTGCTGCCCACAATAGCCCAGCACTCCGATAGGCAAGCATCAAAAGCTGAAGGGCTTCGATGAGATGATCCGCATATTCCTTTTTTGTCAGCCCTATAGAGGCTTTGCCAAGCAGGCGGATCATTTCAAAGTTATTATCAAAATCAAGTTTCTGCGCCCGCTTAAGAAGTATCAACGCACCTTCAGCCTCACTTTTCCGGTTGGAAACAAATTCCGCTGTTTTCTCCACCAGATCGTTATAAGTGGGATCATTTCCGGCTATATTTCCAGCTATCTCTATCATTTGCACTAGCCTATCAGCTTTAAACTCGCCAAGACCGCTTGCTTTTTCCAAGACGACAGAAAAATCACTCCAAACGCTGGCCAGTTCCTCGCGCTTGTTATCAAGCATAGCTTGGTTCATCCGGATAATGAGAAGAGAAGTTTGCGCTTCAAGAGCGTTATTGGGACGGTCTTTATCTGCGGCTATCTTTTCCAAAGCTTCCTTGAGCCTCTCTGTGCGTTCATCCAGCCTGCATTCATCGCGCGACATATGGTCATGGATAACCGAATTTACGAACAGTTGAAGCAGATTGCTCAAAAATTCCAGATTTAAGGCATGATCGGATTTTAGCGCTAGCTCCTCAAAGACTTCATATGAATCCTTTAAAAACTGAAAATCATCAAACCACCAGAATGCCGTCCAGATATGTTCATATTTAGCTTCCAGCTTTTGCCGATAAGTGCCGTCTGCCTCTGCCACTCGGATAGCCCGAAGAAACCTGCCATCAGTTTCATGACGAGGGCGTTCCATATTACGGGAGAGCTTTGCTGCCAAGAGGGCTTCCGTAACCCGCTGTTGTTCTATGCCCTTGAAGGCGTCAGGGCTATCAATGGACTTTTCAATCTCTGTGAGTTGCTGTGCGCGGGAATAATCCGTTGGCCCCAGCCTAAGCGGATCATCTTTGGCTTCGCCAACTTTCAGGTAATTGTAAGCAATATCTTTGCGGTCATTCTCTATGATCTCTTTTACGATCCATGATCTGTCATGAATTGTAACCGGAATGCCGTATTCTTTTGTAAGGGCATCCTCCACATCTGCACGGTCTTTATCCTTGGCAAATCGGCTCGTGACGAAAAATATCTTTTTATAACCCCTGTCAGTTTCAGCGATTTTCTTTACGTCGTCTTTTACCTTGGTTTTCCAATCTTCTTTTGCGCTGAACGCGAAAGCCCATCTTTCTTCTGCGGCCTTCGTCTCGTCAATGTAAAATAAGGCGGCGATTTCCTCAGCAACGGGATAAGTCTCGGTATCTACTTTGCTGTCACCCCCGCCGTCCGGCCCTGTATGCGCACGCAAGTTCGGGCAAATTGTTCGTTCGCAGAGTTTCCGGCAAAAGATTTCAAAATCATGGGTCTGATTGCGTGAGGTAATAGAATCCAAATGATATTCCAAGGCCAAGGCTTCCAGAAGATAGGCTATACGGCCTTCGGTGTCCGAATAATATTCAGGCCGAAGCTCTCTCATAAACTGAGACGGTCTGACTCTCTTAATATCTTCGCCATCACTTTTGGTCATTAATACCACTACTATATTATTAAACTGCTGCTGAAAACCTAATTCATTCAAGTTTTATATGTCCGCTTTGGGTCGAATTTTGACATAACAAGCTCTGCCAATCAGCGACATTCCAGAATATCAGTGTGATGGCGGTTGCAATCCAGAACGTCACTGTTCGACATTCAATATAATCGGTGGCTAACCCGCGTAGCTGGTTTGAAGTCCGTTTGATGGTGAGGCGAGGCTACACTGCTTTGGTCTGGTCTCAAAGCTTCCCTCTCGCTAATTGGTCAGCCATTCGTGCCAACTTTGGGATTCGGTACTTCCCTGCGATTCCACGCACCCACTGTGCTGCCGATTCGACCTCAATTCCAGCTGCGGTAATATAAAGAGGACGCTTTGACATGCCCCGGTGAACCGGAATGACAAAGGCACAAGCTTCAGTACCGGCGAACGAGCTCTTGGCAATCCCAATCACAGGTGTTGTTTTTCCAAGGGCTTCGTACAGATAGGCACCTAGACCGGAGCGACCTGATGGGGGCAGCCAAACGTAGCCATCGACAACAACAACGGTTGGAGTCTCAGGCAACAATCGAAGCACGGCCATCAGGCATGGTAATTCTCTCCGGTAGAAACTTCCCGGCTTGTAAGGCTCAACTTTCTCAATGAATTGAACATACGTTGAACTTGGCGCTGGCGCTGCCCACGAGTCAGCCAATACGCAAGCTGCACGCGCCCCCTCCTTACGGTAGTAGACGTCAAGCACCGCGACTGTCATTGTGTTTTCTAATTTTGAATACACAAGTCTACGCATTTTTTCGCGCTGTTTCGGTGGAAAGACGGATTTGACTGAGCATCGAAAAACCACCCGACAGCTCCAATTGTTAACACCACATTTTCAAGATTTTCAGCGTTAGACCCCTTCTGGAAGTTTCGATCGCATCATTTCTCGCCGATCCAACTTGTCTCCATCGACTACAAATGTCCCATCACCGACCGCGTGAATGGTGCGCTTCTCTTCTCGGGGTTCATCAAAGTAGGCCTCAACACCTTCAAGGACAAGGATATTGTGCTTTTCGACGATATCGATCACCTTGCATTCAATATTTGCCAGGCATTCCTTGATCAGTGGCGCCGCGACATGCTTTGCCTTGAGTGGGGTTAGTCCAAATTTTTCCAATTTATCCGTATCGGCACCGGAACAAGTCCCCGCCCCAACCACCTGATCTATTAGATCCACCGTGGGTATAGCAATGACGCACTCTTTGCAATTCCGAAGCGTGTTATAGGAATAATTCCAGGATCCCGTCGTTATGGCAAATCTCGGTGCAAAATCCATGACCATCGTCCAAGAGATGGTCATGATGTTATTCTTCTCGCCATCATTTGTCGTAATCAACACAACAGGACCAGGCTCGATCAGCGTGAACGCTTTGCTAATGGGCATTGTCTTCATCACCGTACACCTCATGCTGTTTGCCAAAATATATTCGACAGTACAGAGCTCTTATAATGCCGGCTTTCGATTAGGAGAATCGTAAAATACCGTTGCACTGCTTGCGCCATCGTGCGGGCGACGACACCTTCGCCCAACACGATCTATCCGTCTTCAACCTTTGGCCCGGCCTATGTTCAAAATCTACAAGCGAAGCATTCATATCAGCTCCTCGGAAAATTCTCAGCAGCGACTTAAAAAACAGATTGAAAAAAATTCCCGTTCCAGCATTTCCAATATCCTGGCAATTCCGGCTATCATTGTCGGAGCTATCGTTGGAACACTAGTCTTTTCCGTGTTTTTTGCCGTTTTGCTGATTCCTCTTGTAATTTTGGGATTCAAAGCATGGCGTATGATGAAATCTGCGCAGAAACAAACCATGCACGGAACAGAGGATGACAGAATTACCGCCGAATACACGGTGCTTTCAGATGACGAAAAGGAATAATCCATCCAGCATAGTGGCTAAATTTAATCCACAGAACCTGTGGATAAGCCTGTGTCGATCCCGTTACAAGTAACGACAAGTCATTGTCCACACTAGCGCCAGGTTAAATTGGTTGACTTCGAGCCACCATCATGAATTCGGAAGACTTAAAAAAGCTAGTTACATTTGCTATGCCTTTCGGCAAATACAAGGGGCGAGTCATCGCGGATTTGCCTGGCCATTACCTTAACTGGTTTGCACGAGAGGGATTTCCAAACGGTGAATTGGGCCGGCTATTGGCCTTGATGCAGGAAATTGATCATAACGGTCTTAAGCCACTGCTAGATCCCCTAAGAAAATGAGTCATTGAATTATTAATATGCCAGGAGAAATTTTTGAAACAGTCTTTTTATGACCTAAGCTATTCTGATTTAGAGGCGATTATAAATCAAAATAACTTAAACCCGTCTGTATCAGCCATACTTTTCAATTGGCATTATAAGAAAAAAGAAACCACTCAGTGGCGTGATAAAGTTTCTAAATTGGCGTTAGCTTTTCTTGAGAAAAGTTTCGACTTTTCGCTGCCCGAAATTGATACGGTTTATGAGTCAAAAAAAGATAGAGCAGTAAAATTTCTTTTTAAGCTTAAAGACAATCATAAGGTTGAAACCGTCCTAATCCCATTTAACAATAAATATTCAATTTGCCTTTCATCACAGGTTGGCTGCGCAATGAATTGTTCGTTTTGTTTTACCGGAGAACAAGGGCTGAAAAGGAATTTGACCACCAATGAAATTGTTGGCCAGTTCCTGCAGGCTTGGCGTTGGTTGGCGACAAATAGACCTGGAGAAGAGCGGATTATAAATATTGTTTTTATGGGGCAAGGCGAGCCTTTACATAATTTTGATTCTGTTAAAAAAGCGTGTGAAATTTTCTTATCTCAACACGGAACTTCAGTGGGAGTACAAAAAATCACTATTTCAACAGCCGGTTATATTCCTGGACTTAAAAGGTGGAGCCAGGAAATCCCTGGAGTGAACCTTGCATTGTCTCTTCATTCGCCATTTGAAGAAAAGAGAAATGAACTTATTCCCATTAATAAAAAATATCCACTAGCTGAGGTATTGACCTATATTGACAAGATACCTTTGAATAAAAAACAATTTATTACTTACGAATACATACTAATAAAAGATTTTAATGATTCACTAAACGACGCTGAGCAACTCGGGATGTTACTCGCTGGCAAAAGTGCTTATATCAACTTGATTCCTTTCAACCCATACCCGGGATCACACTACAAGAGCCCGAGTTTGGATAAAGTTGAAAAGTTTAAAGAAGTTTTAGATACTTTTAAAATCCCTACTTTAATAAGAAGCGCTAAAGGCGATGACGTATTAGCCGCATGTGGACAACTTAATTCCAATAATTAAATAACTGCATATTCTGACTCAACCTGAACATCCATTCTGGAGCAATCTGAACACTAGTTCTGATTCAAGTTGAACACTTGGCGTAAAAAAACCCACGTCCACCGATGCGTTAGGTTTTAGGTGTTCAAGTTCGTCCAGAATCAGTGTTCAAATTAGTCAGAATACGCACTTACACGACTGGCTGCACCAAACCCGGTTGCGCACCGCACCGAATACCGCGACCGCCAAAGCCATCGATCACGCGTTAAAACGCTGGAAAGCCCTGACACGATATGCCGAAACTGGCGATTTACCCATAGACAACAACCCGGTAGAAAACGCCATCCGACCGATTGCCCTGGGCAAAAAAAAACTGGCTGTTCGCCGGATCCGAGCGTGCCGGTCAACGGACCGCCGTCATCCAAACCCTGCTCGGCACTGCCAAACTCAATGGCCTCGATCCCGCCGCTTGGTTAAATGAAACACTGGAAAAACTCCCTACCTGGCCCAATAGCCGGATCGACGAGCTATTGCCTTTCGACCATCTGGATTAAATCATGCTCAGTTGAGTACGAATAGGTGGCTCGGCTGGACGCTTACGCTGCAAAAGCGCGGGCGCAAGACCGAGCCGGCTCAGGCCGAGGACCGTCGTGTGCGCCAACTTACCCAGGATAATGAGCGCCTGCGCCGTAGACTCGCTCAGGCCAATGCCATTATTGATGTCCAAAAAAAACTTTGCGTCTTGTTCGGACTGCCGACGGACGAGACGCCGAGCGAGTCCAGCTGATGCAAGCCCTTAACCAGTTGGCCCCGGAGGTCGGCCTGGCTCCGGCTTGTGCAGCCCTGAATTTGAACCGCAGTTCGGTCTATCGCGAGGATGCCCGCAGCCATTGCCAATGCTTCTTCCCGTGGTACAACCAGTCCCATTGCCACTCGGGCATCGGTTACATGACCCCGGCCACCGTCCATTTCGACCAAGCGGCTACGGTATACCAAGCACGCGCAAAAACCCTGGAGATTGCCTTCCTCGCCAATCCCAAGCGATTCAAAGGAAAGTGCCCTTTGCCACCCAGCTTGCCTAACGCCGTTTGGATTAATCCGCCTATAAACACAAAGGAGAACCTCGACCCATAAATACACAACAATTAGACACTAAATAAATCAACTTGGTGTCTCAAAGTCATTGACACATTCCGCCGCTCTCTAAGAGCTGAATGTCTGTTATCGGAAATGGTGTGTGGCTGCTAATGGTCGATTGGGTGAGGTCGCCAACGACTGCATGGAAAAGAAGTTAAATGGAAAGTTATAGAAAGTCTCTGCAAAAACATTAACTTAACCATTCAAAACACGGCCATCCTCGCATCGGTGCGAGGATGGCATGTTATGTAGGGTGTTTCTAATTGGTTAGGCTGCCTACTGTTGCGACATAGCGAGCAGTTCTTGCTGAAGGCTGGCGGTGAAAGCTGGTTCCAGCTTTAGTGCGGTAGCTAAGGACAAGAGAAATTCTTGTTCAAGCTGACATTGGCTGTCGCAAACCAGTAAAGCAGCAAGATAAATCTGTGCTGATTCCTGTGGAGATTTTGCAGCAGCAGCGATGGTACTGACTTCTGGTGTGTTCGCCATCTCCTGCATCAGTAGAATTTTTTCCTGTGCGTTTGCTCCAGCGGATTCAAGCTGCTCCATAATTTTCTGAGTTTCTACTGCATCCATATGCCCATCAGCTTTAGCTGCGGCGATCATTGCACGGATGATAGAAAGTGAAAGTTCGTTGCTTGTTGTTGCAGGAGCAGCGATTGCTTCTGCTGTTTGCGGCTGAGTATTGGTCATCAGTCCAGACAATAATCCGCCAGCTTGTTCTATCATGCCTTGTGCGGACTGAGTTACCGCACTGCCCAAACTCGCATTTCCACCAGCCGCTTTTTGCTGCTGATAGTTCCCAAATGCTTTATAAGCAAGCGTTCCAAGCAGTGCAATACCGCCGACCTTTGCCGCAGTTTCAACGGTATCTTTACCTAGGAGTGATGTCGCGGCGCCTCCAGTTAGCAACCCGGCCGCAAAGTTTTTTGTTGCCATTCCTCCTAGCATTTTACCGACAAGACCATTTGAATCAACATTAGCGAGTAAGTTTTTTGCGTCTAACATAAGTAATCCTCTTCATTAGATTGTTTTAAGGTGGTTTTCAACTTTGGAAATATGCTTTTCCTCGTCAGAAATCATTTGGCGTTCATATTCTTCAAGTACGATCGAATGCGCTTCGACTAGTTTCAGTAGCGTGCGATAATTTTCTGCTTGCTTCTTTTCATGTTCCAAGCTTTTCTGAAGTATGTCGTTTATGGAATGTTTGTGCGTTTCCAGAAGGTTGGAAACTTTAATGGATGGATGACCTTTAAGTGTAGTGATATGTTTACCAGCTGTTTTTGCTCATGGCTGTCCGTTCAAACTGAAGAGCAGGGTGCCGCCCATAAACAAGCCATACAGGATGGATACAGAGAAGATAGCGGCTATCAAACACATCGCGAGTCCGGCCAGACTAATGGCTCCATCATCGTTCAGGAGTCCAAGGCCGGTGACGAAAATGCCGATAGCAGGCAGGGTATTGGAACCCGGAACGGGTACCATCATAAAGAGTGTCATCGAGGCAACCGCGCAGCCGATCATCGCACGACCCGGACCGCTTGAGCATACGAGAGTCAGCCGCGGTTTTGTCAAGCCCTCGATGCGCCGTATCCAGGGAATACCGTGCTTCACGAATGCCTGCAACCGGCTCAAGGCGATTGGCCGGTTTATGATCCACCCTGGTAGCCAAGGACTTTTGCTACCCATCAGCAACTGAACCGCCAGTAAAAACAACAACAATCCAAACGGTAGGGCATATCCCGCCGCCGGAACCGGGAGTGCCGAGGGCAGTGCTAGCAAGACAAACAAAAAACCGAAGGTGCGCTCACCTGCCAACCTCAGTACATTGGCCAAGGTAAGTGGATCGCCAGTCGATTCTTCAAAAAAATAACGCTGAAGGTCTTTGGAAAGCTGAGCCATAATCAGTACGGTAATTTTATGTTGGAACCACGCAACTTGCATCCTTTGTGCAAGATCGTAAGATTTACACGTTTCAGTTTGTTTAGCAAATAGCCACCTTTAAGTTACTTTTTTCTGATTAAAATTCTAATACCGCAGCTTGATGCCTATGATAATTGTTATCTTTTGTTGCGATAACATTTCCCCTTCCTCTCAAAACCAGGAGGAAAGGGAAAAAATTTATCGGGTTTAAGCCGGGTAATTATTGCCTGCTATTCCTTATTGATGCTGCCAGGTCAAATCGGTTGTTTCCGGTTTGTCAGTGCCATGCTGATATGGGGTTCTTTCACAGGCCCCTGTTAGCAAGAATTCACGCAACAGCATAAAGCCCTGCAATAAAAGAGCGGATAATAAAATGCCGGGAATCAAGGATCGTCCCGGGATTTTACTTAAAAAATCATTCACTCACTACAGCCTAAAAAGTATCAAATTGAGATTAAAACAGGTTCATTCAGGTGAAGAGTAAAAGGGTCGCGCTCAGCGAGCTGATGATAAGAGCAATCCGAATCCAGACGACGATTTTAGATGATTCGGCTAGCGCCAACCGCTGTTCCTGAACGTTGGTGTATGCACGTCGAGAAATAACTTTCGCCATGTGTATGAAATACCACGTTAAGCCAATGGCGGCTGCTAGGCTACTCCAGAAAATGATAATTTCCGACGTTCTCTTAGAGAGATGGAAGGCCCACTCAAAGAAATGTTCGGCTATTGTTTCAAAAAGCTCGAACAGTATATGTAAAGCATGTTCGAGCGCTATAAGACCATGTCCGAGCAACGATAACAGGGTATCGCCAAACATGAACAAAGTGGGGATACCTAACACAAGGCCAACTGTGATACCACCCAAAAAGCGATACAGGGTTCTTGCGTAAGCAATCAACTCTGTTCCAAGCAGTTCAATTTTGGTCATGAAATTTTCCTCGCAATCACTCGATAGGCGAGACACCTGCTTTTGACATTTGCTTGGCTAACGATCAGGGCGTTTTGCCGGTGGGGGCTTTATCTGGGCAGATTCCGCGCTTCATGTGATTTGGGAAAATCGGAACCTACGCTGATCATAAAGCTGGTGACTTCCTCAAAATTCAATTCCGATTTAATCACCTTGGATTCATGGATGATCACCGTGAAGCCATTGCTGGGATTCGGCGAGGTAGGTATATAGAGCACATAGCGGTCGTCCTCTCGGTTGGTTACGTAGGCTGGCACCCACACGCCGTCTTTGGGGTATTCCACGTAGACCACTTCCCGCACCGGGTTCCCGCCTTGGCCGCGAAACATGTCGATCACCTTCTTGCTGACCCGGTAAACGCCGCTCAGGAACGGTACCCGCTCGATGAGCATGTCAAACAGGGAAATGATCAGGGACTGCCAGTATTTCGCCAACTCGCGTCCGATATACACCAGCAGAGCATAGACGGCAATGAACACAGCGGCGGTAATCAGATAGTGCCCCATCCATTCCCTGACATCGAAAACGGACTGCAGTACAAAACTGACCAGCCAGACGAAGATCTGCACGACGATATAGACAGGCAGGATGCGAATGCTCCCACCAGGAAGTGATTGAGCGAGAGTTTGACGAATTTTAAAAGTTCGGACATCGATAAGCTCCAATAGTTTTTCTTGGCTAATGTTAGAGGCATCACATCAAGTGCGACTCTTTAAAAGCAATTGCCGGTAAATAAACTCAAAGGTCCGGTTATGAAATAAATAATAATCGGTCAGACGAACTCAATGGTTTTATGTTGACACCTGCACTCCCTGACATTGAGTCAATTCTGCAATGTGCAGCAACTGAGAAATTGGTTTCTTTTAGTGAGCCTCGGGTATATGGCAGAGCACTTCCAGTTTTAGCCACTAAGTTTGTTTGCATTAATAAAATGCCAACACTACTCAAACTTAATTCCGTGTTGATCTTGCCGCATTATTAGCGCGATAGTAATTCGAGGTCAGAGTAAGCTGAGATTAACTTTTCCCTGACCCCCCCGGTTAATTCGGATTTTGAATTGACAACAATTTATTGCATACGGAGTCGCAGATGTCTTTGCCGTTTTTAAACTTATTGATATAGATCTGTTCTTTGTAGTACTGATGACTTTTTCTCAAAAATCTCAAATAAGGGGTAGGTGTAAAGAAATGTCTTTGCATGGTGTGCTGTTGAAGCACCTCTGAGATAGTTTCAGCATTGCCCGCAACCAATGAATTAACTTCTATTTCTGTTGCTGTTGATTCGTCGCATTTTGTTAGCACTATATTGATGTGCTTGGTGCCATTTATAATTTGTATATCATCAATAAGAAAGCCGAGTTGAAGCGCCAAAGCTCGAATTGTATTAGGGTTGTACCAGTAAAGATGACCGACATGAAATATTTTATTCGGAGCATGATATGTCGCCTCGATATTAGGTATCTCCATAAGCACATGCCCGCCTTTTTTAAGTAGTTTGTGCATTTGTACCATTGCTTCGCGAGGATTGGGCAGATGTTCGAACACATGATTAATGGTTATAAGGTCATATTGGTTTTCAGTTGTTAAATCTCGAAGAAACCCTGTTCTTATAGTGTTCAAGTGAAGATTAGATCGCGCATAGTTTGCATACTCTTCGTTAGGCTCAACTCCATCAATTAAGATGCCTATCCTTTGTAAAACATATGCAAAAAAACCTGCACCTGCACCTACATCAAGCACTCGCATACCATCTCTGTATACAGATAGAAAGCGAGTGTTTCTGTCTATGGCTCTCAGCGTTTCTCGATAACAGTGCTTGTGTTTTGGTTGAAAAGCCTTTTTGTACTGTTTTCGATACTCAGAAGCATAAAACTTTTCAGTACGTTCAATAGTCGGCTGAGGATCGACCCATACCAAACCGCAGTTTATGCACATGACATTAATAAGCGGCTGACCATTTCTGTCTTTTTTGGCAATGATTTTTGTCTGATTGTTTCCGCATACTGCGCAAGCGGAATGTGTCAATGACTTTGAGACACCAAGTTGATTTATTTAGTGTCTAATTGTTGTGTATTTATGGGTCGAGGTTCTCCTTTGTGTTTATAGGCGGATTAATCCAAACGGCGTTAGGCAAGCTGGGTGGCAAAGGGCACTTTCCTTTGAATCGCTTTGGATTGGCGAGGAAGGCAATCTCCAGGGTTTTTGCGCGTGCTTGGTATACCGTAGCCGCTTGGTCGAAATGGACGGTGGCCGGGGTCATGTAACCGATGCCCGAGTGGCAATGGGACTGGTTGTACCACGGGAAGAAGCGTTGGCAATGGCTGCGGGCATCCTCAAGGCATCCGAAGCGAAGCTTATAGGGTCAGGTCTGGAATTTTACAAATATGTGCTTGCATAAACGAGATATGATGCAAATTAAAAGACTTGACCCCATGCGCGTGTTGCCGAACGTGTGGCGCATGGCGGTCATAATATTCCGGAGCAAGCCATAGAGCGACGCTTTGCGCGTATTTTTCGCAACTTACTAACTCAGTTTAGTTATGCCGTCGATCGTTGCGCTTGTTTTATGAATACCTGTGACGAAACCACGTTGATCTTTGAACAGCAAGGTGAACAACGCAATGTCATTCACGCCCCTTTTTATCAACATCTTTTAAACAAGGCCGACCTATGAAACTTGCCAAAAATACACCATCACAAAAAAGTCAGGTTATTGAAACGGTATTAAATAAGGCCATTGCCGCCGCCTTGGAAAAAAAGCATCGCCTCGGCCAATATGCCGTGTTCTGGGAGGACGACAAGGTCGTTTACCGCGGCGACGATGCTCCTAGACTGGAGCAAAAACAGGATTAACCACCTGTCTATGCTTCGAATACTGGAATAATTCTGTCTGGTGCCCGGAAACTAGTGGCAAGGCAATGCGTTATATTCTGTTTTGGGCTTAGCATTTTGCTTGACTGGTGCTTGATCGGCCCCACTTAAACTAGGTTGAAATATATGGAAATCAATATGAAAACAGCTAGAGGGGCTACGGTATTTCAATGATTAACTATTTGGGATAATTTAGGTGCTGGGTTCACGGCGGTCCTCGGTAGAGATATCCCATACCTTTTATTCATAGACAGTTTTTCGGTCAAAAGGGCGTACTTGTAGAAGTTATTATTTTGTGTGCATCTTTCTAAGATGGTTGATTCATGACGGCTATAAGCTATAAAGAGTCGAATACGAAATTTTTCCGTATTTCATCATGAACTTTTCCTCGATAATTGTTTCAAGAATCTCTGCGGAGTTGCGTAGAGGAGGGTGAGCATGCCCGTCCAGTGTATAATCGTTGTATAGGAACTGTGGCGATGTTATAGGTCGTTGTTATGTAATGGTAAAAAAGATTCTGGTTTATTTGGCTGTTTGACGGATTTTTTTACGCTTTCGCTTTATCGTTTTGTTTATGCTTTAACTATATGAATATTTTATTGATTGAAGATGACTCAGTTCTTACTGACGGATTGATTCATACGCTTAAAAAAACCGGCTACGTTGTTACCGCCACCAAAAGCGGACGGTATGCCGAGCAATTAGTTGAGGCACAAGATTTCGATTTGATTGTGCTGGATTTGGGGTTGCCCGATATGGACGGTTTAGAATTATTGCGCAAATTTCGAAACAGTAGGATTTCGTTGCCGATTTTGATTTTAACGGCAAGGGAAAGTATGAACGACCGCATCGAAGGTATTCGTCAAGGTGCGGACGACTACATGACCAAACCTTTCGAACTAATGGAGTTGGAAGCGCGTATTCACGCATTGATCAGGCGTTGTTATGGAGGCTTCAGCCATACCATCGAAGTGGGTCGACTTTCGCTCGATACTCAAAATAATCAAGTTTCCGCTGATGGGCAGTTACTGGTTTTATCGGCTCGTGAAGCGGCGGTTCTCGAAATTTTGTTATTACAAGCAGGCAAAGTAGTTTGTAAGGACCGTATCGCGCAGCGTTTGTCTGCGGACGGCGATGCTTTGGCCGATAATGCGATCGAAGTATATGTGCACCGCGTTCGAAAACGCATCGAACCTTATGATGCCGTTATACGGACCGTACGGGGCTTAGGTTACTTGCTGGAGACGGGTAGCGATGGAGCAAAATAGAACGCTAAGAACCGAAATATTGATTCGGTTAATTACGCCGGTTTTGTTGTTTGTCGTATTTGAAGCCGTCAGTTCCTATTACGTTACGCGGCATTATGTCGATGAAGCTTACGATCGATGGCTATTGGATTCTGCAGGTTCTTTGGTGCAGGAAATCAAAGTTAGTGATAATCTGATTGTTGCTGAATTACCGCCAGCTGCGTTAACTATTTTTAAATGGGATGAATTAGACAAGACTTATTTTAAAATCATCGCTGAAAATCAAGGCATGATCGCTGGAGATAGCTTCGTTCCCGAACCTTTCGATGAATCGACCGATTGGTCGGCGCCGGTTTTTTTCAATGATACGGTTCGAGGCGAGTCGGTACGAGGAGTTTCTATCCTTGTCGCGCGGAAAGACCTTCCGGAAATCGTATTCGTGCATGTAGCCGAGACGCTTAACAAGCGCCGCAACATGATGATGGATATTTTATTGGCCGATTTGATACCGCCGATTTTTTTAGCGATTTTTATTGGTTTTTATATGCGTAAGGCCGTTTATCGAGGCTTGAACCCTTTACGCGAATTGGCCGATGAAATTGCCATGCGCTCCCCGAAAGACTTAAGCCCGATTCCTGAAGCACATGTTTTTGCCGAAGTGCGGATCTTGACCGATACCATTAATGGTTTGTTGAAGCGCTTGGACGGCGCGATCGCTTCTCAGCAACGCTTTATCGCCAATGCCGCGCATCAACTTCGTACGCCGCTGGCGGGGCTGAAATTGCAATCGGAAAGAGCGTTACGGGAAGATGACATGGCGGCAATGAAACCGGCTTTACTGCAAATTCAAAGCAGTGCCGACAGGGTTTCTCATATCATCTCTCAGCTTTTGGCCTTAGCCAAATCGGGGGCAATTGAAAGCGGACTACTATTGGCAAAGTTCGATCTATTGACGCTGGTGAGGGAAGTCAGTAGCGAGTGGGTTCCTAAGGCTTTGCAAAATGATATCGAACTCAGTTTCGAAGGTCCTAAACAACCGGTTTATATCAATGGCAATGAAATTTTAATTCGCGAATTGTTGGTCAATCTTCTTGATAACGCGGTCTGTTATGGACGAGAGAACGGTAACATAATCGTAAGGCTTAAGCCGGGGCCTTCGCCTACGTTGACTATCGAGGACGATGGGCCGGGTATACCGGCATCAGAAATGGATAAAATCTTCGAGCGCTTTTATCGAATTCCGGGAAGTCCTGGAGATGGTTGCGGGTTAGGGCTTCCTATTGTTAAGGAAATTGCCGACTTACATCAAGCGGAGCTTTTTCTCGGAACTTCGAGCAACACGGGCGGAACGAAGGCCGATGTGGTGTTCAAGTAAACATCGATTGAAGAGTAGTGGGATAGCTAATTCGATGACTCTCTTCGATTGGATGATCGGCCAGAGGAATAATTGCCTGAGTCGCTGCGTCTATTTTTACTGTTTGAGGATCGATAATGCAGGCCTGTCGATGCGCCGCCTCTATCGCGATTAACAGTCGTTGAGAAAGACGGACTCTGACGTCGGCTTTCGGATCTCGTTACGCGTCCGTTACTGGGGGTTCGGGTTCGTTGACGTTCTGGTGAAACAGCTGGAGACGATGGGCCGAATGAACTGCCACGTTTATTTTGAAGCGTTGTCCCACTAGACATTTGACGCCGGGAATCTTGGTTTCGATTCGCTTCACGGTTAGGGGCGCTAGAGCGTCGTTGCGCAGGAAAATTCCCGGTTTCGCGGTTTGAAGAGATATCTGAGGTCGTTCGCCGCGAAGAAGGTTCTCGGCGCCGCGCATTGTCACGACTATAGCTACTGTTTTGCCTGCGGGTATTGCCGGATGAAGCGCTTTGAGCGCTGGAGCCGGAATTGCGCGAACTTAAATCGCTTGCCAAGCTGTTTGGCGAAATGTTGCTGGATTGGCGCCAACGCTCTCTTGTTGACATTCTGTCGGTGTCGGATCGGTTATTTCTCCGTCCGGTGCTTTGGGGTGTTGATCGATCGTCATGACTTTGCGTGGTTGCAAAACCGCTCCGATCTCGATTGCGCCAGTCGGATGGGGTCGGGTTTGTGCTATTAATGCGCCAACGCTCTCTTGTTGATACTCTGTCGGTGTCGGATCGGTTATTTCTCCGTCCGGTGCTTTGGGGCGTTGATCGATCGCCATGACTTTGCGTGTTTGCATAACTGTTCCAGCCATGGTTGCGCCGCCCGGATTGAGGCCGGTTTATGTTATCGGTGCGATCGAATTTATTTCGGCGGGTATCGGCATAGCCGTTACCGGAACGTCTGGATGTGCCGAATTGCCGCTGCAGCGAATCATGACGATAGGCAACGCCTCGGCGGTGATTCGAATTATGCCGCCATCTAGGATAGTCGGCGTAACGGATATGTCTTCCTGAAACGAAATGCGGCCTGTGATAGTAGTTATGCCGGCGGTGGACAACCACGGTCTGGCGTCGATACCAGTCGAAACTGCTGAAAAAAAATCCCGGCGATACGAAGATGCCGCGTCCCCAGCCCCAATTAAAACCTAGATTCAAATGAATGCCGGGCGGCGGCCCCCAATAAACAGGAGCGTAACCGGGCCACCACCATGAACCGTAAACGACCTGTGGATTATAATAAGGCACATAGACGACTTGAGGGTTGGCAGGTTCGATAACGATAACTTGATTTTCGCGTACGACTCGCGCATTGTTTGTCGAATTGAGATTGCCCGCCTCATAGGCTCGTTGCCGCAAGTTCTGAACGCTACCCATGACTTGCGCTTCTTGAAATAAAAACGCGTCGCCGAGCGCTCGCGTCCAATTCAGGTCTTCATTCATTCGGTTTAGGACTTCCGGAAATGCAACCAAGGCTTTGACGCTGGGGTCCCAGGCTTGATGTTCGACGGCAGTCACAGCCTGTTCGCCTTCGAGGCCCGGATTGGCTGCCGACCAACGGGCCGCTTCGACGACTTCTAAAGGGTAGGTGGCCGCCACCAGTATTTGCGACAATAGTACGTCTGGATATAATGCGATCGGCGCCAGCATTTGATCGAGTTCGGCTTGACTGAAAGCCGGATTCTCTTGTTGAGCGGATGCGGTCGGCACGTAAGACAGCAATGCGATAAGCAGCATGATAATCGTTTTCATCGTAAATACCTCCAGGCTTGGGCCTTGGCGGGTTGGGCTGGGAAAGTATGTCATCGAAGGAGGTCGGTGTCAGTCAATTTCCCCGCGTTTGGGCAATTGTTACATTTGACGCTTAATCTCTGCTGAATAAGGAACGCAACCGACGCCACGATTTTTGTTCTTTGGCGGGACGGGGTTTGCAACTCCGTCCCGCAGGAGAAAAATCTTTTGTGGGAGCGACGCCTTCGTCGTCCCTCACCTAACGCTAGGTGAGGGACGACGTCGTTCAAGTTGCCGTTGTCCTCTTTCGAAGTCTGCAACCGTCCCGCAGAGAGTTATTTCGCCGCTGCTTCGGCTTTTACCCCAAAAAACAACGCATACAACACCGGTACGGCGATCAGTGTCAGCACGGTCGCGAAGGCTAGGCCGCCCATGATCGTGACTGCCATGCTGGCAAAGAAGGCGTCGGTTAATAATGGGATCATGCCGAGTATCGTTGTGCCGGCGGCTAGGAATACCGGGCGAAGACGGCTAACGCCGGCGTCGACGATCGCGGAATGACCGTGTTTGCCTTCGACGATTTGCGCGTCGATTTCGTCGACCAGTACGATCGCATTTTTCATTAGCATGCCGGACAAGCTCAACAGACCGAGTAGGGCCATGAAGCTGAACGGCTGATTGGAAATCAGCAAGCCGATCACGACGCCGCAGACCGACATCGGCACGACCAGCCAGATGATCAGCGGTTGACGCACTTTGCCGAACAACAAAATACTGATGATGAGCATGACGACGAAGCCGACCGGTATCTGAGCATTGAGCGCGGTTTGTGCGTCGGTCGAGCTTTCGTATTCGCCGCCCCATTCGAAACGATAACCGGACGGAAGCGGGATGGCTTCGATTTTCGCGCGGATGCCGCGGAAAGCTTGATCTGCGGTTAGTTCCGGTAGCGGGTCGGCCTGAGCGGTCAGTGTACGCACCCGGTTGCGTCGGTGTATCAATGTATCCTCGCTGACCGTTTCGAAACGCTCGGCGATTTGCGCGACCGGAACATAGGATTGGTCGGCATTACTCCAAACGAGGCGATCGCGTAATTGTTTGGCATCCCGCCGCTCGGCATCCGGCGGGCGAACGACGATGGGGATTTGTTTGTCGTCCTCGCGGTAAGTGCCGGCCTGGACGCCGGTGCTGGCGAATTGCAAGGCCAGCGCCAAGTCGCTCAAACCGATGCCGGCGATGCGCGCGCGTTCTGGACTGTAGACCGGTTTCATCACCAGTTCTTTTTGCCGCCAATTTGTGCGCAGATCGATGAGATTGCCATCGGCGCGCATGATGTCCAAAGCTTCATTACCGAGCCTGCGCAGTACGGCGGAGTCGGGGCCTGAAAAACGCGCTTCGATTTTTGCGCCGCCGCCGGGGCCAAACATCAGTCGTTCGGTACGGATTTCGGCGTTGGGGTAGGCGGCGCTCAGTTCACTTTTCAATTCTGCGGCTAAGGCGGGAATGGGGTCGAGGTTTTCGGTACGGATAATCAATAGTCCATAGGCGCTGTTCGGTTGTTCCGGCGCGTAAGTCAGCATATAACGACTGGCGCCTCGTCCGATGAAGCTTGCCACCGAAACGACGTCCGGTTTGGCGCGGATGATTGCGTTGATTTCGCCGATATCGCGCTCGGTCGAGCGGATATCGCTGCCTTGCGGCAATTGATAATGAATGTAAAACAGCGGGGTATTGGAATCGGGAAAAAAGGCTTGCTTGACCATGCCGAAACCGGCGAAGCAGGCCGCAGTCAACAGGATCATAATCAATGCGGTCAAGGCTCTGGTTTTTAAGGTGCCGGTCAGGATTTTTCGGTAGGTTTGATAAATCCATGCGCGATAAGGATCTTCGCCGGTTTGCTCGACCTTCAAAAACAAGTGCCCGAACAGCGGGGTGACCGTGATCGCCAAAACCCAGCTCAGCAGCAACGACATCCCGATTACCGCAAACAGCGAAAACAAAAATTCGCCGGTGACGTCCGGCGACAATCCGATGCCGGAAAAGGCCATGATGCCGATCACGGTCGCGCCGAGCAAAGGCAGCTGCGTGCGTTTGACCGATACGGTCGCGGCATCCTTGCCGTTCATGCCGTGCTGCATATTGATAAGCATGCCTTCGGCAACCACGATCGCATTATCGACCAGCATGCCCATCGCGATAATCAACGCGCCAAGCGAAATGCGCTCCATATCGATGTGAAAAACGCGCATCAGGAACACCGTTCCGAGCACGGTCAATAGCAGCGTCGCGCCGACGATCAAACCGACCCGCCAGCCCATCATCAGGCACAGCGACAGTATCACGATCGAAACCGATACAGCCAAGTTGACGATGAAGTCGTCGATCGATTCATCGACGACTTTGTGTTGCTCATAAATCGGATGTATCTCTATTCCTAATGGTATTCGCGGCGCCAGTTCCGCTAAGCGTGCTTCGACCGCTTGTCCAACCATGACGATATTGGCGTCGCGGACGCCCGATATTGCCAGCGTAAAGGCCGGCATGCCGTTAAAGTGTATGAGATGATCCGGTATTTCGGTCGGTTCGCGGCGGATTTCGGCCAGATCGATCAGGCTGATTTGTTCCGTGCTGCCGGGGCGGCCGATGCGTAAGGCCTCTATCGCGTCGACCGAGTCGAAGCCGGCGGCTGTGGTAATGCGAATGCGCCGGTCATCGATGGTGACCGCGCCGGCGTCGGCGATTCTGTTTTCCGAGGAAATGGTATTCAAGACCTGAGCCATCGGTAGACCGAAACGTGCGAGCCTGGCATTCGATACTTCGACATAGATGGTTTCGGTGCGCATGCCGGCGGTTTCGACTTTGGCGACATTGGTCACGGTCAGCAGTTCGCGGCGTAAAAATTTGGCCAAATCCAAAATTTCTCGGTCGGAAAATCCGGGAGCGGTGATCGCATAAAAAATTCCGAATACATCGCCGAAGTCGTCGTTGACGGTCGATGGATTCGCGCTTTCCGGCAAGGTTTGTTGAGCATCGCCGACTTTGCGCCTCAGCTCGTCCCAGACCTGCGGCATCGTACGGCCGTCGTAGGTATCCTTGATTTCGACTTCGATTTCGGAAATGCCGGGTTTGGATTTCGATTTGATATGCTTGATTTGTGGTAATTGTTGAATCGCCGACTCCAAGGGTTCGGTGACTTCCAGTTCAACCTCTTCGGCCGTCGCGCCCGGATAGGGCGTAATGACCAAGGCTTGTTTGATGGTAAAGGCCGGGTCTTCGAGGCGCCCGACCGTGGACAGGCCCCACAGACCTCCGATCAGGCAAGTCAGGATGATCAACCAGGTATTGACCGGGCGTTCGATGGCCGCGCGTGCGATATCGATAGACATGGCTATGGTCCTTAAAATCCGGTAAAACGGCGTACCTTCATGCCGTCATGCAGCAAATGGCCGCCGGCCGTGACGATGTGTTCGCCCCCGCTCAAGCCCGACAGCACCGGAACGCGACTGGCTGCTACGGCGCCGATTTCGATAGCCTGTGGAGAGACGATTTCGGTTTGCGGGTCAAATAGCCAAGCCCGGGTCTTGCCGTCTTCATTGGTATCGATCGCCGAGAGCGGTATCGTGATTTCGGTTGATCCGTTGACGAAAGGGCTACCGACAGAGACGCTGACGGTCATGCCCGGTAAAATCGTCATGTCGTTCGTGCGTTGCAATTCCAGTGTCACTTCGTAGGTCTGCGCGACCGCGTCGGCTTCGGTGGCATGTTCAAGATAGCGTAGCGGCAGGCGTTTACCGGGCTGGCCCGGAAACTCCGCCTCGATATTCATTGCATCGGCAAGGCCGATCAGTCTGATTAGATCTTCCGGCACATTGATCTTGACATGCAAGGCGCTAACGTCCTGGACTCGGACCACGGCTTGGTGCGGTGCGACATGAGAGTGGATGTCGAGCAGGCGGCGCGTGACCAGCGCATCGAATGGCGCGGCGATTCGGGTATAGGAGAGATTGCGGCGGGCATTGTCCAGTGCGACTTGGCGCAGTTTAAAAGCGGTTTCGGCTTCGTCCAGCATGACCTTCGGTATCGTATCCGAGGCCGCGAGATTGCGTTTGCGACCGAGATCGAGTTGTGCGAAGGCGTATTGTGTTTTGGCTTCTTGTTCGTTCAGGCGAAAATCGGTCGGATCAAGCGCAGCAATCAAGCCGCCTTTGGCAACCACGGTACCTTGTTGTAACGGCAATTCGGCCAGGCGTCCGCCGACTTGAAACGAAAGGTCGACCGTTTTTAACGCATCCACGCGGCCGACGAAGCGGCGTTGCGCAAGCGCCTCGCTAACCTTGACCGTTTCGATACGCACGGTGCGGACGATTTCTTGTTCAGGCTCTCCGTCGTTATTGCCGCAGGCGCTGATTAGCGCGGTGATAACAAGTAATAAAACCGCATGTCCGGTCGATTTGGATTTCCCCATGTTACGATTCCTTTGCAAAGATAGGTAGAGTGTCAAGATAATGATTATACTCATCGTAGATTAAAATTCGGCACCGGGGGCCCGTCAAAGGACGCCGTGAATACATCCATGTAGGCTCTATGCCAGCATCCATGCTGGCAAAGCCTTTGCCGAGCACCCGGCGCCTCCTTAGGCACTGCCGAAATTTGAAGTGCGAAAGGTATATTTCGAGATGCGTTGGGCGGATTACAAAATCCCGAGCGCACGGCGCAAATTCAGTTTCGCCAATGCAGCATCGTAACGGGCATTATTGAAGTTGTTGTGTGTCGTGATTCTGAGCTCTTCGGCTTTCAATACTTCGGTTTGCGTGGATAAGCCCTGCCGATAGCGTTCGCGGTTGACCCGCAAATTTTCATCGGCTTGGGCGATTGCTTGTTGGTTGACCTCGATACGCTTTTCGGTTTCCTGAATGTCCAGCCAGGCGCGCCGGACTTCGAGTCCGATCATGCTAGCCATGTCATCCCGCTGTGCCTGCAAGGCCAACGCCTGTCTATTGAGCGATTTGCTTTGGTGATGGGTACCGCCGTCGAGTTTCCATTCCATGCCGACATTGACCATCCACATGCCTTCGAAGGCCATGTAACGGTTTTCCTGGTATTGATAGCCGCCGTTGACCGCGACTTGCGGTAATAGGCCGGCTTGAACGCTTCTGGCTTGTTCTTGCAAGGCGGTGATTTGGCTGTTTAATGCGTTGAGCTCAGGACGTTGTGCGAGTGCTTGGGCGGATAATTCGTCCGGTGCGCCGCCGGGCTGCTTAGGAAAGCGTTCTTCCAGTTCGACAGGGTCGTCGAGTCGGCGGTTTAGTAACCGATTATACTGCGCTTTGGCGATATCAAGCCGGTTGCCGTTTTGCACGACGAGTTGCCGGGCATTGGCGTATTCGACTTCGGCGGCAAGTCGGTCGTTTTTCGAAACCATGCCTTGGCTATGTAAGCGCTCAACATCGGCGGCATTCGCTTTCAGCGTTTCGGCGTGGCTTTCCGCTACTTGCAGCGCGCTTTGTGCACGTAATACGGACAGGAAAGCTTCGGCGATCTGCAATTTAATCCTCAATGCGGTTGCGACTTCATTTTGTTGTGTCGCCGATAAGGCGGCTTCGGCCGCGTCGATACCATGGCTGATGCGCCCGCTGGTGAAAATCGGAACCGACGCAATCACTTCGGCTTGCCCGCTGCCGGCTTGTGACATTGGAAATTGCGCGGCTTGGCCTTCGATCTCGGTTTTCGCGGCGGGAGTTTCGCTCAATTGAGTATATCCCCCTTTGATGTTGAGCGAGGGTAGGCGTTGATTTTGCGCCGAGTATAGTTGTTGTTCGGATGCCTCGGTATCGGCCTTGGCCGATTTAATCAGGTGATTTTGGTTCAATGCATGCTCGAAAGCTTCTTCTAGTGTTTCTGCTTGAACGCAAAAAACCGGCAAGATTGCCAACAATGCAATGTATTGTTTAATGCTAATCGGTCGCATTCAAAACACCTCGCAGGTAAAGCGCAATAACTTGGTCAATCAAGAGGCGCTTTTGTTCGGGGGAGGGCGGTGCACTGATGCCGAGCAAGCATTGAAAATGCAAATCACCTTTGAGCAGGCTGAAAAAAGCATCGGCAGCAAATTCAATATCGGAAATATCAATGTGCCCGCTAGCTTTCAAATTATGCAGATAATGCTCCAATTGAGTTAGTGCTATTTTAGGCGCGCTGTCGTATACGACTTGTCCAAGCTCAGGGAAGTCTCGGCATTCGGCGATTACGAGCCGGTAAATTGCCAGGGCCTCCTCGGTAAAAATCAAATCGATAAATGCTTGTGCGATTTCACGAAGATTTTTTTTGATGTCGTTCGAATCGGGTGTGATTTCGGCCATGGTGTCCAGTAAGGATCGGCACAATTCAAAAATGACCGCGGAAAAAAGCGCGTTTTTATTCTCAAAATGTTGGTACAAGGTTGCTTTTGAAACCGGCGCTTCTTTGGCGATTTTGTCCATGCTGACTTGATGAAAGCCATATTTTAAAAACATTCGTGTCGCGCCTTCAATGATGGCTTCTCGTTTGGGTTCGCAAGATTCCGATGGCATAGGTAGATTAAAAGATGATTTGGTTAACGCAATACTAAACTAAACGGTTTAGTTTTTAAAGAGGAGATTATCGTCCTTGGTGATGATTTTTTATCGTCGACATCCATGCCTATGGGGCACTGCCATTAAATTAAGGATTTCTGTTCGACCTGAGCTTAGCCGAAGGGCTCACCACGAAGGGCTTAGCTTAATGGCATTGACGTCTATGGGTAAGTAAGACTAGTTTCTTATGCGGTTTTACGGTTTATTATGGCGAACTCATTTCTTTTAGAAATAATGCTAGATGTAGCCGATCCGGTATTTCTAATTTATTGAAAATAGAGGTTAGATGGGCTTTGACCGTTCTTTCGGATATGTTGAGCTTGGCTGCGATTGCTTTGTTGCTTTCGCCGGTTTTGATAAGCTCGGCAACATCTAATTCGCGTTTAGAAAGCAGGGTTAATTTATTTTCAATATCCTGTTGGTGATGTCGATTTTTTCTTATGTCTCCGCTTAACTCTGACAGTGCATTGATTAAACGAGGGATTAAATGTCTTTGTATCCAGATATCTCCAGTCAGTAGGTGGTTTGCAGCTTTCAAGAGTAATTGGTCGACGGTATCCATTTCGCAATAACCGGAGCATCCGGAAGCCAGGGCTTCGATTTGATTGTCGTCGGACCAATTTTGGCCAATAACAAGCACTTTAAGATTTAGTTGCGCTAGTGAAACTAAGGTGGAAAAACTCGAATCGAGAAGTTTCGCGTCGATAACGACCAAGTTAAAAGTTGCGTTAGCAGTATTTTCAGAAACTTTGTTCAGATCATGCAAAACTTTGGTTTTATGTTCCTTACTGAGGATGCTTGCCCAGCGTTCGGCTTGATTTGGAGCTTCGGATAAAATAATAATATGTGCCACTTTTGCCTGATTCCTTAATTAATCGCCGGCATAAGATTTGCCTATGTAATAGCTCGCGCGTTTAGGAGAGCTTGCGATCGGCTTGGATGCTTAGATTAATTTGTTTCGATTATACCGGCGAATGACGATATAGGGTACGAGTTGTGATTTCTTCATGCAATTCGATGGGTTAATTTTTACTTTAGAGTGAGAATAGGGTCGATAATGATTTCTCAAAATACAAAATAATATGCCCCGAACGACTATTTCCATGGTCGAAAGTGAAACTTCCGACTTCCTGATAGTCAGAATAAACCTGCAAAATGCGTTTTACCATGAAGGTCATGAAGAATAATACTCCCTTTATACTCAAAAATTAGCTAACTTTATGAAGGTATGGGGTGTGGCTAGCGAGGATGTCGGCAGCAGGGCAGATTTTTGCTCCTCGGCAACTGCTCCTGCGTTGCTCTAATACACGCCATCCATGGCGTAATGCAAAATCTGCATTCACGCCATCCTTGGCGTTCGAGCGTTGCCGTCAAGCCCCCATGGACGGGTTCACGGCGTTCCTCGATAGACGCATCCCATACCTTTTATTCTTAGACGGTTTTTCAATCAAAAGGGAGTAAGTTAATTCAATAACTTCTTATTTGTTTGTATAGAGCTTTCGTTCACCCGAAAGATTAGCTGGAATGTTTAGTTGATCTCTTGAAATACTTCATTAACTTCATGTGCTTCATGGTTGAACTGCCGAATTTACGATAAAACCTTTCTTTCCGTCACTTACTACTGTGGTCTGCTTTGAATTCTAAATCGCTTAGTTTTCGTTTATTGGTTTCCGCCGGCGTCGTTTTGGCCTCGTTTTTTATATTGGTTGCCATCGTCTTGGAGCAAGGCTATCGAGAAAGTGCCGAGCAAACGCTCCGGGAAAACTTAAAAATTCAAGTTTACTCGTTGTTGTCGGCAGCTGAGCTGACTCGAGCCGGACGAATCAAAATGCCCAAAGAGTTACGAGAGCCGCGCTTCTCGAATCCAGGGTCCGGCCTTTATGCTTGGATACAGCCGGTCGATGCGGATGTGGTGTGGTTTTCCCCTTCGGCAATCGGTTTGAACGCCTCTTCAGCGCCGGACATGGATTCTGGTCAATTTGTATTCTTGCTCGACGAACAAGGTCGTTATGTGTTGCATTACAGAGTGATTTGGGAAAATCACCGAGGCAAGGAGCAAAAATATATTTTCAGCGTAGCCGAGGAAAGTATGTTTGTCGCTAAGCAAGTCGATCGATTTAAAACTGCATTAGGTTCTTGGTTGTTGGCGATGGGCTTGATTTTAATTTTGATTCAATTTTTAGTGCTGCGCTGGGGCTTGAGTCCGCTTCGTTTGATCGTGAGAGATCTGGAGTCGATCGAGCGAGGAGAAAAGTCTCTTCTTGACGGGAGTTATTCGACTGAATTGCGAGGATTGGCTGGAAATCTTAATGCGTTGATCAGCAGCGAGCGAGCGCATTTAGAACGTTATCGCAATACGTTGGCCGATTTGGCGCATAGCTTAAAGACCCCGCTAGCTATTTTAAGGGGGAGTATTGATTCGCCGGTGTTGGATAAAAAGACCGTACACGATCAGATTTCTCGGATGGAC
Organism: Methylotuvimicrobium sp. KM1; assembly: GCF_044788715.1. Classification (NCBI taxonomy): domain Bacteria; kingdom Pseudomonadati; phylum Pseudomonadota; class Gammaproteobacteria; order Methylococcales; family Methylococcaceae; genus Methylotuvimicrobium; species Methylotuvimicrobium sp. KM1. The sequence goes on from NZ_CP173170.1 coordinate 1,585,383, forward strand.
GAAATCGTTGAATATCAACTGCAACGGGCAGCGGCTAAGGGCGAAAAGAAAATTACCGGTACAATGGATGCCGCTCTGGGAGTTGATAAAATTATAGCGTCAATGAAAAAAGTACATGCCGATAAGCCAATTGTGTTTGAGATCAAAAAGCCTGATAAATTTAAGATTTATTGCGAACAAGGGGATTTTTATGAGGTCGCCGGTAATTTAATCGACAATGCTTGCAAATGGTGCGATAAAAAAGTCAGGGTCAGTATTTTGAATAAAAATCAAATCAAGCAAGACGGCTTTTCGTTTTTATTGCAAATCGAGGACGACGGACCGGGAATTCCTGCCGACCATCTGAGTGATATTCTTAAACGAGGTGTCCGGGCCGACCAAAATACCGATGGGCACGGGATAGGCATGGCGGTGGTCAATGAAATTATCGATTTGTTGGGAGGGCAATTGTTGGGCGATAAAAGCCAAAGTTTGGGCGGCATGCGTTGGAGGGTTTATTTGCCGTAAAATTTATATGTGGTTTTCAGTTAATAATTTATACTGTTAGCTAAACTTCTTTAAACAATTTCTATGTTTTTTGGCCAAATTAAAGCTTCTCCGGGGGTATGTCTATGAACGAACCTAAATTATCATTTCCTAATGAATTAACTGAAAATGGCAATGAACCGGAATGGAGTGGCGGGGGGTTCTCGAGACTTAAAAAAGAGCCGCAAATGAATTGGGATAAAAATCCGGTCGATATTACGGAATTTCTAAAAAAAGAACCGGCCGCATCGGCGGTTGAAGTCAAGTCGGTCGATTGGAAAGAATATGCCGTTCCCGATATGAATGAAAAAGAAAAATTGCTGAATGATTTATTGCTGGAAAAAGATAAAACCATTGCGGCTAAAGATGAAATTATCGATTTACAAAGGAAGTTGATCGAGCAATTGTTGAAAGACCGCTAAATTGGCACCATTAACCTTTTTGGCGATAATGCTTTTTCGATAATTGAATCCGCGATGTGACGAAGGGTTGAGACAAGTATACTCATCGTCGTATATCAAAATTCGACGCAGGGGTGTCCGTCAAAGGACGCCGTGAATACGTCCCTATAGGCTCTATGCCAGCTCCATGCTGATCCCCCACCTAGTGTTAGGTGAGGGATCGAACACCCTGGGGCCTCTTCTGGCATTGCCGAAATTTGAAGTGCGAAAGGTATACATTGGATTTAGTTTAGCAAAGTAACGTTCATGAAGGCCTAGCTATCGCCCGGGCAAATGAAAGTTCTCTGGTTGAGAGGGTGCGGTCACTCGCCCGACAGGACGCCGTGAATACGTCCATGTAGGCTCGACGGCGGCTGTCCTTGCCGCCGACGCCTGTCGATCGAGCAACCGCACCCTCTTCGGTTCGCATACTTTCACAGTAAAATAAATTCAAAATTACGGTTGAATTAAACGAATAATTCAAGGATAATGCTCTTTCTCAGCCAAGCAGGCTGTTAAGTAATTATGGTAACCATGTCGGTCCTCCCGCAACGATACGCTGTAAACCCCGCCAGGCCCGGAAGGGAGCAACGGTAGCAGCAGATTCGTGTGCCGGGATGTGGCTGGCAAGGTTACCGCCCAATCTTAAAGTAACCTTCTCCCCGAGTCTGTAATGACTTACCAGGTTCTCGCCAGAAAATGGCGGCCTCATAATTTCTCCGAAATTGTTGGTCAAGAACATGTTGTCAAATCGCTGATCAATGCATTGCAACATGATCGTTTGCATCATGCTTATTTATTCACTGGTACCCGCGGCGTGGGTAAAACCACGATAGCCCGTATTCTTGCCAAAGCCATCAACTGCGAAAATCTCCAAGGTCATAATCCTTGCGGCAAATGTAATGTCTGCGTTCAACTCGACCAGGGCCGCTTTCTGGATTTAATCGAAGTCGATGCCGCTTCCCGCACCAAAGTCGAAGACACGCGGGATTTGCTTGAAAATGCGCAATATGCCCCGAATAGTGGTCGTTACAAAGTCTATCTGATCGATGAAGTCCATATGCTGTCGGGACATAGCTTTAACGCCTTATTGAAGACGCTTGAAGAGCCCCCTCCGCACGTCAAGTTTTTGCTGGCGACTACCGATCCGCATAAAATTCCGGTAACCGTGCTATCTCGTTGCCTGCAGTTCAATCTAAAAAGAATGCTGCCGGAGCAAGTCTTCAAGCAAATGGAATTCATTCTTCAACAAGAGGGCATCGAGTTAGAGCCGGCGGCGCTTAGATTACTGGCGCGCGCGGCCGACGGGAGTATGCGCGATGGCTTGAGCTTGCTCGATCAAGCGATTATTTATGGCAACGGTAAAGTTGGCCTCGACGATGTGTGTTTAATGCTAGGAACCATTGCACAACATCCCGTCAACGATTTGCTGACCGCCTTAGCGGCAGCCAATGCACCGGAAATGCTTAAAGTGATTGGCCAAATGGCCGATTTGACACCCGACTTCGGCGATGTATTGCAACAAATCTTGCAAGCATTGCACAGGATTGCGCTCTATCAAGCGGTGCCGGCCTCGATCGAACACGAGTTCGATGGAGAGATGATTGTCGAGTTGGCTAAACTGTTCAGTCCCGAGGATATTCAGCTTTATTATCAAATTGCATTGATCGGCCGGCGCGATTTAGATTTAGCTCCCGATCCTAAAAGCGGTTTTGAAATGGTCATGCTGAGGATGCTTGCCTTTAAGCCTTCCACGTTACAGACGCCAACTTCGTCGTCCCCGCAACCGGTAAACAGCGAACCGGCAAAAAACACTACAAATAAATCCGTTGCATCGCTCAAGGGTGCCGCACACGCTATAAAACCCGCGGACGCTTTTGAGCCCGGTCCGTCCGGATCGGATACAAGCCAATGGGCCGACATGATAGCCGCGATGAGAATCGGCGGCATGACCCGCGAATTGGCGAATAATTGTGTGCTGCAAAGTATTGATGATAAAGTTTGTATATTGCTGCTCGACCCGGGGCATAAGCAATTAAGCGGCGCTCGAACGGTAGAGAAATTACAAAAATCGCTGCAAGATTTTTGCGGCAAACCGATAAAGCTCAACATTATTACCGAGAAAGCCGAAGTCGATACGCCCGCAGTGCAATTGCAAAAAGACCGAGAAGATTTGCAGCGCTCGGCGGTAGAGTCTATCGAAAACGACGAGACGGTACATGCGCTTAAAGAACGATTCGACGCCAGAATTTTGCCCGGAACGATAGAACCGGTTGCTCAACAAGACAGGAGAAACACATGAAAAATGCCTTAGGCTCATTAATGCAACAAGCCCAAAAAGTGCAGGAAGAATTAAAAAAAGCCCAGGAAGAACTTGCGTTGATGCAAGTACAAGGCGAATCCGGCGGCGGTCTGGTAACGGTCGTGATGACCGGTAAAAGGGAAGTAAGAAAAATCAACATTGATGACTCGTTGGTCGGCGACGATAAGGATATGCTGGAAGATTTAGTGGCGGCAGCGGTTAATGATGCGGTCCACAAAGTCGCTAAAATGAAGGAAGAAAAAATGTCCGCATTCACTTCCGGCTTCCCGATGCCTCCCGGTTTTCAAATGCCGTTCTGATATGATCAGACAGGGGTTGCTCGGGCAACTGATTACAGATTTATGCGCCTTGCCCGGCGTCGGCCCTAAATCGGCGCAGCGAATGGCGTTTTATTTGTTGCAGCGAGACAGGGATGGAGCTATGCGCTTGGCCGAAACATTATTATCGGCCAGCAAAAAAATCGCTTATTGCAAACAATGTAGAACCTTGACCGAGGATACGCTATGCCGGCTTTGCGCCGATAAGTCGAGAGATGCATCGATGGTTTGCGTCGTCGAAAGTCCGGCCGATGTTTGGGCGGTCGAGCAAGCAGCAACCTTTAAGGGCGTTTATTTTGTGTTGCATGGGCACTTGTCACCGCTCGATGGCATCGGTCCCGAAGAAATCGGTTTGAATTTGCTAGAGAATAGATTGGCGGCAGGTGATGTCGGCGAAATTATTTTAGCGACTAATTCGACCGTTGAAGGCGAAGCGACCGCCCATCTGATTGCCGAGATGGCCAAGAAATATCAAGTCAAAGCCACGCGTATTGCACATGGCGTGCCGATGGGCGGCGAATTGGAGTATATCGACAGCGGCACGTTATCGCACGCGTTTAACGGACGCCGTCAAGTTTGAGGAGCTTACGATGACAGATTGTTTGTTTTGCAAAATGGTGAGCGGCGAGATCAAGCCGAATACGGTTTATGAAGACGATAAAGTCTTGGCGTTCAGGGATATTCATCCACAAGCGCCGGTTCATATCTTGATCATTCCGAAAATTCATATTTCCACGTTGAACGAGCTCGACGATGCCGGCTTGGCCGGTCATCTATTACTGACCGCAACTAAGTTGGCGGCTCAGGAAGGCTTGTCCGAGGACGGTTACCGGACCGTCATTAACTGCAACGAGCATGGCGGCCAAGCGGTGTATCATCTGCATCTGCATTTGCTCGGCGGACGTTCGATGCGCTGGCCACCGGGGTGATGGGTTTGCAATAAACGTTTCGCATAATGCCAAGTTGTCAGAATTCGATCGGCAAGAAAAAACTTGCCAGGTTAGGACCAATAATGAAATCATCAGGCCCTCGTCAAGTTAATAAAAACAGGAGGGGGATATGAATATTTTTGATGACAATTCATTATCGATAGGCCGTACGCCATTAGTGAAACTAAACCGTATCGCGGGCAACAAGGCTACGGTATTGGCCAAGATCGAAGGCCGGAACCCGGCTTATTCGGTCAAATGCAGAATCGGCGCGGCAATGATTTGGGATGCCGAACAACGAGGCATCTTGAAACCCGGCATCGAAATCGTCGAACCGACCAGCGGCAATACCGGTATTGCCCTAGCTTATGTCGCCGCAGCGCGCGGTTATTCATTGACGTTGACGATGCCTGATACGATGAGTATCGAGCGGCGTAAAGTCTTGGCCGCGTTCGGTGCGCAACTGATGTTGACGCCGGGTGCCGAAGGCATGAAGGGCGCGATTCAGCGTGCCGAGGAAATCGTGCAAAGCGATCCGGCGCGTTATTTTATGCCGCAGCAATTTAAAAATCCGGCCAATCCCGCGATTCATGAAAAAACCACCGGTCCTGAAATTTGGGACGATACCGACGGCAGTGTCGATGTTTTGGTTAGCGGTGTCGGTACCGGTGGAACGATCACCGGTGTGTCGCGCTATTTGAAGCACACCCAAGGCAAAAATATCTTGTCCGTCGCGGTCGAGCCGAAGGAAAGTCCGGTGATTTCGCAAAAATTAGCGGGTCAGGAATTGCAACCGGGTCCGCATAAAATTCAAGGCATCGGCGCCGGATTCATCCCGGATACGCTCGATTTGTCAGTCGTCGACCGGGTCGAACAAGTCGAAAGTATGGAGGCGGTCGAGATGGCCAGGCGATTAGCGCTCGAGGAAGGCATTCTTTGCGGAATATCTTGCGGCGCGGCCATGGTTGCGGCGATTCGGTTAGCCGAACAAGACGAATTTGCGGGTAAAACTATCGTCGTGATTCTGCCCGATTCCGGCGAACGCTATTTGAGTTCGGTGTTGTTCGAGTCCCTCCACTAACTCACGCTTGAATCCAGTCTATCGATGCCCCCCGGTATTTTTATCGATATTCATAGGCATGGCAAAGGTGAGGGCAGGGGCATTGTCAATTTCGATACCTCGGAATGGACCGGTAAAGAACATTGGGACGGTTATTATTCATTAGGAATTCATCCGTGGTTTATCGAACGGCAGGATTGTAGGGCTGCCCTGCAAACTCTAGAGTCCGCGTTAGCCGATGCGAATCTATTGGCACTCGGCGAATGCGGTCTTGATAGATTGGTCGGCACGCCTTTTTCCGAGCAAGAATCGATCTTCATCGCGCAGCTTGAACTCGCCGAGCAATGCGGGAAACCGGTCGTGATTCATTGCGTGCGCGCCTTCAACGAATTACTCCGTATCAAATCGAAACGAAAATCCTCGGTGCCTTGGATCGTGCATGGCTTCAATAATAAGCCTTCAATCGCCGCGTGCCTGGTTGATCGGGGGTGTTATCTGTCATTTGGCAAGGCTTTATTGCATCCTAACAGCAATGCCGCTAAGGTATTGCCCGCCGTGCCCGGAGACCGCACTTTTTTGGAAACCGACGATTCCGGTCTGGGCATCGATAGCATATACCGGGCCGCGGCGGCTATTTTGCAAATCGATTTGCCCGAACTTCAACAACACCTCGAAAACAATTTTAACCGAGTTTTTTTACATGACTGATTTGAGCTGGCTATCCCGTACCGAATTATTGATCGGGCCGGCCAAACTGGAGAGTTTGCAGAAGGCCCATGTGCTAGTGGTCGGCATGGGCGGAGTCGGCTCGTTCGCGGCCGAATTCATATGCCGCGCCGGTGTCGGTGAAATGACCATCGTGGACGGCGACGTGGTCGAGGCGAGTAACCGTAATCGTCAACTGCCGGCGTTGGCGACGACGCATGGACAATCGAAAGCAGATATCATGGGCGAGCGCCTGCTTGCGATCAATCCCGACTTGAAACTGCATGTCAGGCACGAGTTCATCACGCCCGATACCGCGCCCGAGATATTGAACACGCCATACGACTATGTAGTCGATGCGATCGATAGTTTGACGCCGAAAATTACGTTGATACAGGCGGCTAAGCGACGCAAAATGAAGATCGTCAGTTCGATGGGGGCGGGGGGTAAGCTTGATCCGACACAAATCAAAGTGGTCGATATTTCCAAGACCTATCATTGTCCGTTCGCACAGTTCATTCGGATTCGCTTGCGAAAAATGGGTATTCGGAGCGGCGTTAAAACGGTGTTTTCGCCCGAGGCCGTGATCAAGGAATCGTTGATGATGACCGAAGGTAGTCGGTATAAAAAATCCGCCTACGGAACGATCTCGTATTTACCGGCGGCTTTTGGCGGGGTCTGCGCATCGGTCGTGATACGCGCTTTAATGCAGAAACAAGTACTCGATTCGAAAAAGCCTTGATCCTAGAAAAAGAATTCATTATGAAGAATAAGAAGTGAATACAATAACTTGTCATTCGTTTGTGTACAATTTTCACACACCCGAAAGGTTAGCTGCAATGTTTAGGTAATCTCTTGAAGCTCTATATGAAATTCATGTTCTTCAGGGTTAAAATGCCGGATTTTGATCTGCGATAAGATAATGGGGTCAGTCCATCCAAGCAGGCAAATAGCCAGCCCAACAAGTCCGTGTAGCTTGCCATCGATAAGAGGAGAATCAAGGAGTAAAAACGGTTGGCGATCGTATGGCGTTTCATGGATTCGCTAAATTAACAAGATGATCATCAATTGTGCTGCCATAATTCTGAGAATCATAACTAAGGGATAAACGGTTGCATAGGCGATCGAGACAGCAGGAGAAGGGCTAAGTCCATTTGCAAAAGCCAAGGCCGGCGGATCGGTCATGCTGCCGGCCAACAAGCCGCATAGCGATAGATAATTTAGCTTAAAAAATAGTCGTGCAATGAAACCGACGAGCAGCAATGGCAATAGCGTAATCAATGCCGCGCAAGCCATCCAATAGAAACCGTCACCATGAATTAGCGTGTCGATGAATCGATCGCCGGAATGAAGGCCCACTGCGGCGAGAAATAAAACGATTCCCATATCCTTGAGAATAATGTTCGAGCTTTTCGGTAGATGCCAGGTCATCGTGCCCCAATTGCCTATGCGGCTCAATATAATCGCGATAATCAACGGTCCGCCGGCCAGGCCTAATTTGACCGCCGAAGGCATGCCGGGAATCCAGATCGGCCAACTGCCGAGTAATATACCAAGGCCGATGCCGATGAAAATCGGCACGATTTGCGGATGATTCAAGGTTTCGAGCGAATTGCCCAGCATTTCTTCGAGACCTGCCAGGCCTTCTTTGCTGCCGACAGCCAGCAACTCGTCGCCGAAATGGACATGCATCGCGCCGGTCGGCGTAAATTCGACGTCGGGTCGATGTATTCTCGATATCGTAACGCCGAATAAAGCGCGAAGATGCGCGATTGATTGTCCGACGGCCTTTTTATTAGTGACGACGAAACGGCCGGTGTAAAGGTTGCTGCTTATATCATGAATATTAACGTTAGCCTCAGGGCCGATTAGCATTTTTAGTTTTGCCAATTGTTTTGGGCTTCCAACTACGCGAATTGAGTCGCCGGTATGCAGTCGGCTGTCAATTGAGGCAACATGGACTTGGCCGTCATGAAGTATTCGAGTTACCACGACGCCCATGGCTTCGAAAAATGAAATCTCGCCAATGGCGATATTATTAAGATTCGAATTTTCGACAGTTAGATCCTTCCAGACCGGTGCTTGAGCATTGGCCCGCTGAATTCGAGAGAACACATCGGCTTCGTGCTGAATCATCACGTTGAAAACCCGCTTGATCAGAAGCATGGACAAAATGATGCCGATAATTCCGAACGGATAGGCGACCGCATAGCCCATGCCGGGGAGTTTTAAGGTTTCTGCATTGATCGTCGGTAAACCGCCTAACACTTCTTGAGCCGCTGCAAGCGACGGTGTATTGGTCGTCGCGCCCGAAAATAGACCGACTATCGCGGCAATCGGAATATTTTCGATTAGACCGATCGATACGGCCGTTAGGGCGCCAAGCAACACGATCGTCGCGGCTAAGATGTTTAACAAAATGCCGTGATGATAAAATGCATGAATAAAGCCGGGACCGACTTGAAGTCCGATTGCATAAACGAACAGAATGAGTCCGAATTCCCTCAAAAAATGCAGGATTTCGGAGGAAATAGTGATCTCGAAATGGCCGAAAGCCAATCCAGTAAACAATACGCCTGCAATTCCTAGGTTAAAGTTAAATAGTTTAAGGCGGCCTAGAGCTAGCCCCGACGCGGAAACTAGGCTGATGACGATTAGGCTGTGCGGGACCGATTCTTCGCTGAAAAGCTCGATAAACCAATTCATAGAAAACGAATGACTCCCTAAATGCTCGACTAAAAAAATTGGTTAAAGGCGTGGAGTGTGACAGACAAGGAGCCTATCTGATAAATTTTTATAGTTATTAAGGATATGGCCGCATATTACCAAGAGATCCTGGAATTTAGTAGTTAGAAGCTTGGCGTTAGTTTGAGTGTTACCGGCATTCTCGCAAAATAGAGCTTATGTTGGCTTGTTATTAGGCAACAGTCGGTTAAAATGGAGGTCGACAATAAAATTTGCCGAAGTCAGTCCTGCTTTACTCTTCATCTTCGTAAATTTCATCGTCTCGATAGGCCTGCTCGATTTTGTTTCGGATAGAAGGAAACAAAAAATATTTTTCATAATAGAGTCCTAAAATAATAACGGGTATCACGATGACTACCGAGCGCCCGACTTCGCCTTCTACCGCAATTGTCAGTCCCGCTGTTAGGAAAAGAAAAAAACCGATTAAATAAAAGCGAATGCCGAGTAGCGTTCCGGTTAGGAGCATGGTATGAGCAAGAATGATGTGAATAATCAAGCCGGTTGCTTCGGTTTCGATAATGCTGGCATGCCAAAGTAGCATAATTAACATTACCGCCATGAAAGCACTCAGCCAAAAAATCGATTCGTATTTTAGAAAATGCGGCGTATCTTTTCCGCTTTGCAGTGCCGCTGCTTTTTCACTAATAACTGAGCTAATAAAAAAAATCGGCGTCATCGTCAACCAGTAAAAAAGCACTGCTCGTTCGGAGAGGTATCCGATCAGGTCGCCGATAAAACACAATCCGATTAGGCCTAGAAAAATAATTTCATGGAGGTAGATATTCCGGATAATGCCGTCAATGTTCCAAGTTTTTTTTTGTCGGCTCATGAGTGAGTTCCTAACGATTAGATTAGTCGCTAATATACGGCAAAAATAGGCTTTTTAAAAAATATTGTCTGTGATAACGGTAAATGCTCAACGTATTCTGACTATTATCGTCGAGGAACCGAACCGCCGAAAAGCCTACGACTTGTAGAAGTTCTTTTGTGCATATTTCTAAGTATATTATTCTTATTGAAAACTACATAAGACGCCGCGTAAAACATGGCCATACCTGGTAGAGTAACGCGTTTTTTTATACACCTTTCGCACTTCAAATTTCGGCAGTGCCTTAGGAGGCACCGGGGTGTTCGGCAAAGGCTTTGCCAGCATGGAGCTGGCATAGAGCCTACATGGATGTATCACGGCGTCCTTTGACGGACACCCCGGTGCCGAATTTTGATCTCCGATGGGTATACACGGCCTACCCTCTAACTTCCTTGCAGGCGTCGAACAAAATAGCATTGTCATAAAATCCGCAAACGTGACCGCGCGAAGTATATGTAAAAAGCCGATTGGGCGTTAAAATGATCGGCCGATTCGAAGTCGTTTATGAAAAACTACTTGTCGGTATTACCCGTTCTTTTCTATTCGAGGCTTCTGAATGAATCTTGAAGTATTTTTAGCGTTGTTTAGCTTGATGCTAATTTCGTTGGTTGTATTCATGGTGGCGCAAAAAGCCCGCATTCCTTATACCGTGCTGTTAGTGATTGTCGGTTCGTTATTGGTGCCCTTGTCGCGGGTCGAAGCCTTCGCTTTTATCAACAGTTTTGAGTTGACTCCCGAGTTGTTGTTTTTCGTATTTTTACCGATTTTGATTTTCGAATCGGCTTATAACATCAAAATCGGCGACATGATTAACAATATCCGGGCGATCAGTTTGCTGGCGATACCGGGCATGCTGGCATCAACCTTTTTTATCGGTATTGCCGGTTTTTATGTGTTCAGATGGGTTGGTTTTGAAGTGCCGATTATTGTGACCTTATTGTTCGGCGCGATCATTTCATCGACCGACCCGGTTGCGGTATTGTCTTTATTCAAAGATTACGGCGCGCCGAAAAGACTCACGTTGATTTTCGAAGGCGAAAGTTTGTTTAACGACGGTACCGCGTTCGCTATTTTTTTGGTGTTTCTCGAAATTTTACTGCACGGTTTTGCTGGATCGACCTCGATCGGGAACGGTTTTTTGAATTTTTTCATCATGCTGTTCGGCGGAATTATGTTCGGCTTGTTGATGGGTTTTGTATTCGCGAAACTGATTGAATGGGTTAAAGGTTATGAGCATTTAGAAATTACGCTGACGTTGTTGGTTGCGCATTTTACGTTTATTTTGACTGAGGTGATTTCCGAGCATATTGTGCTCTTCGGTCAGCAGCTTCGCTTCTCATCGATTATCGCGACCTTGGTCGCGTCGATGGTGATCGGTAATTTCGGCCGGTTCAAAATGTCGCACGGCGTCGAAGAATACATGGAAAAGTTTTGGAGTTATTTCGGTTTCGTGACGAATTCGCTGGTTTTCATCTTAATGGGTTTGTTGTTCGTCAAACAATCGATTGATTTGCATGTTGCGATTCTGCCTATACTACTGGCGATTGTTGTCGTGATGCTGGGGCGTGCGTTGTCGATTTATCCGTTGCTGGGCTTGTTGAATCTGACTCGGAAGGAAGAGCCGATTCCCGTTTCTTGGATGCATTTGTTGTCCTGGGGTAGTTTGAGAGGGTCGTTAGCGGTCATCATGGTCTTATTGATTCCTGACGATGCGACCTTGCCGGGATGGACTTATGACTTTTCGGTCAAGGATTTCGTTACCGCAATCACTATCGGTTGTATTTATTTTACCTTGTTGGTCAAAGCGACCACGATCGGTAAAGTGATGCACGCGCTCGGTATCGACGCTTTAACGGATTATGAAGAAGTCAGTTATTACAAAGGTAAGGCATTGATATATGATGAAGTCTTGAGCTCCCTGGAACGTTTGTTTCAACATAGAAAAATCAGCGAGGTACAATACAGGGAGATGCGCGATAGTTATCAGCGGTTACATGACAAGGCTTTGAGCGAATATAAAGGCAAGTTTCCGAATGCCGCGGAATTGACTGAGAAGTTACTGCGTATTTTTGTGCTGGGCATGGAAAAGAGCGAACTGAAAGAAATCTATCAACGCGGCGACATTAATGAGAAAGTCTATAAAAAAATTCTCAATTTGCTGGATATTCAAATGGCCCGTATCGAAAATGGACATTCTCAATTAAATAAGTTGGACGAAAAGTTTCCGGTGGACGGAATAGAGCGTCTGATCAATGGCGTGCGAAGATTGTTATTTTTGTCGTCGCAGAATTTGCAGCCCCAAGAGCTTTATATTTATTACCGAACTCAATATCAAATGCTCGAAATGGTGGTGGGAAGGTTGGAAGGCTTGCAAGATAGCAGTCTAGGCGAGATTTTCGACGACGCCGATGCATTGTGTCGAACTATCGATCTATACAAAGCGTTGGCTGCGAATACCAAGCAAAACCTCGATAAGATGATTGAGTCGAATTACGAATTGTTAACGGATTTCAATTCGGTTAGCGGGAAAAAAACGCTCGATGCTCAGCAAATGGCAACGCTGGCTAAATTGAGTAAAAACGAGATAATTAGCGCGAAACTTTATATTATGCTGTTTAATGAATTACGCGATGGGCGGAAATAGGTGAAAGGTGAAAGGTGAAAGGTGAAAGGTGAAAGGTGAAAGGTGAAAGGTGAAAGGTGAAAGGTGAAAGGTGAAAGGTGAAAGGTGAAAGGTGAAAGGTGAAAGGTGAAAGGTGAAAGGTGAAAGGTGAAAGGTGAAAGGTGAAAGGTGAAAGGTGAAAGGTGAAATTGGCGCTTGACAATCGGTCAAAACCCTGAATCATTTCTCTATTCTCTATTCTCTATTCTCTATTCTCTATTCTCTATTCTCTATTCTCTATTCACCGCTCACTACCGTCAATTTCGAATAATTGTTGAACCGACCCTTGAAAATCGGAATCAATGTAGAGAAGGGAGTTTTATATCGATTTGGATGTTATCCTGCTAATTTTGCGGAGAAGATCATGAGACGAATCTATTTTTTGGTTCCGGATATTGCCACCACGCATAAAATTGTCGATGAACTTAAGTCCGAAGGCATCGAGGAGTGCCATATTCATATTTTGGCGAAACGCGATACGCCGCTCGAAGGGCTGCCGGAAGCGGGCGTGACGATAAAAACGGATTTTCTTGCGGCTGCCGAGCGGGGCGCAGCGCTCGGCGGTTCGACAGGAGTGCTGGCGGGGTTGGTAGGATTACGGTTTGCAGGTTTTGCGATTGCCGGAGGTCCTATATTGGGCGTACTTTTAGCCGGCGCGACTATTGGTTCTTTGATGGGAGGGCTTTCGGGGATGAATTCGGGTAATTCTCGCTTAAGGCAATTCGAGCAAGCTATAGAAGAAGGGCAGCTGTTAGTGTTGGTCGATATAAATAAAAATAAAATTGATGAAATTAGTCGGTTGATTAAAAAGCACCACCCAACCGTCGAGTTCGAAGGCATTGAGCCGATTATGCCTCCTTCTTACTGAAAAATTATTCAACTTTGCAGGGATGCTTCGATAACGGTAAGCATACCCTGCACCTTCAGTAAGCTTTAGCGATTTTCAGTATGAAGGGGTTAGGCTACATACGCGTCAAGCCAAGCCTGCTCCCCGCTTTAATAGCAACTTGGAAAAGAGCGGATATGGGTTGGCCGTTTTAGCCTGATGCGTATGGCCGTCAAGCCCTAAGTACGGGTTTCCCAGCACCTAAATTCCATAGTCCATTGGCTATGATTAACTATCTGGGATAATTTAGGTGCTGGGTGAACGGGGTTCCTCGACAGGCATATTCCACGCCTTAATATCAGCGAAACTGCTCGAACTGGGAATTACTGGCTCCAACTGATTTTCTGATTAAGTATAAGCTTCAGCTTATTTGAAGTCCAAGTTTAGGAGAATCGGAATTCGAGGTTATGAATACAAAAAGTATCGATTCAATACATTTTTACTGTTTATTATATTATTGAAAAATAAGTAAAACATTTTTTTTAAAGGGTATTTTAAGTTTGTTGTTACGGGTGTTTGCTTTGCATCGTTCAACGACTTATTGGATAATGGTTATTTTTTGTGCAAGCGAATTTAACTTCTCCTTGCGACTCTCCTCACGTCATTTAGGATATATTTTGTGAAGAAAATGTTGTCTATCCGATTTATTCCTTTAACCTTATTTTTCTTGTTATTACCGGCATCCGCGTTCGCTTCGGCCATAGGGCTCGAAACGCTCAATTTGACAGATCATGCAGTCGGTTATTTTGCATTATTGATATTTGCCGTTGCTTATGTGTTAGTCATACTCGAAGAGCAAACACATTTGCAAAAATCTAAGCCCGTGCTGCTTGCGGCCGGTATCATTTGGGCGATGATCGCCTATGTCTACGCATCGCATGGACTGAATGAAACGACCGAAGAAGCGTTGCGCCATAACTTTTTGGAATATGCCGAGCTATTTTTCTTTTTGTTAGTGGCGATGACCTATATCAGTGCGATGATAGAGCGGGATGTTTTTCAGGCATTGCACTTCTGGTTGGTTTCGAAAGGATTCAGTTATCGGCAAATGTTTTGGATGACCGGTATTCTCGCCTTCTTTATTTCACCGATAGCCGATAACCTGACGACCGCGCTGATTATGTGTACCGTGGTGATGACGGTCGGCTCAAGTAGGCCGGAGTTTGTCGCGATATCCTGTGTCAATATCGTCGTCGCTGCGAATGCCGGAGGTGCGTTTAGCCCGTTCGGCGATATCACGACACTGATGGTTTGGCAAAAAGGCATTATCGACTTTGGTGACTTTTTCAAGCTGTTTGTTCCTTCGGTCGTCAATTTTGTCGTGCCGGCCGCGATCATGCATTATTTTATTCCGGTGGGTTTACCAACTTTACCGGAAGAAGACAGCGCCGAGATCAAACATGGCGGTTTGGTCATTGTCGGTCTGTTCTTATTTACTATCTTAACAGCGGTACTATTTCATCAGGTTTTGCATCTGCCATCGGCCTTCGGCATGTTAACCGGTCTTGGGTACCTGAAATTTTTCGGTTATTACCTGCGCATGAAGCATCGACGCGAGTTTTCCAGCTTCGATTCGGTTCCGGGCAGCGAAGGTCAAGGCAGCGGTTTCAATGTCTTCAGCCAGATCGCTAAAGCCGAGTGGGATACGCTGTTCTTTTTCTACGGCGTCATCATGTGTGTCGGCGGTTTAGGCTTTATCGGTTATTTGAGCATCGCTTCGGAATTCATTTACGGCGAATTGGGCGCGACTTACGCCAATATTATCGTCGGTGTAATGTCCGCGATTGTCGATAACATTCCAGTCATGTTTGCGGTATTAACGATGAATCCCGACATGCCCGAAGTACAATGGTTGCTGGTCACATTGACTGCGGGCGTCGGCGGTAGTTTACTGTCGGTCGGTTCGGCGGCCGGTGTCGCGTTGATGGGTCAGGCGCGTGGCCATTATACCTTTTTCAGTCATTTGAAATGGACACCCGCAATTGCATTAGGCTATGCGGCCAGTATCGGCGCACATATGCTGATTAACGGTTGATTGATAATTTCCCGCAAAGGCGTGGAGCCTAAAACGTATTTTTACGTTGACTACAACGCTTTGCGTCTTTGCAAAATGATATTGCCCAATTAAGCATTAAAACCTAAATTCGGCAGTTTAACCATGAAGCACACGAAATTCATATAGCCTTTCAAGAGGTTATCCATAAATTTTGAGTAACCTTTCTGGAGAACAAAATTGTTTTGCAAAGTCACGATAACCTATTGAATTAAATTATTGTTCTTCATGATCTTCATGGTGAAATGCTTTTTCTAGGTTAAAAAAATCCGATGATCATAGCTTGAACTGCTCTTTCATCGACACCCTTGACGCCGTATTTGTTGTACCAGTGCGAATATTCGGTGCCGATGTAAATCGTGTCTTTTTTCCAACCGGCCAAATTGCCGATGTCGACCAATAACTGTGGCTGGGCCAGAATGTTGAAGTTTCCCGATGTATTGGTATTGCCGGTTCTGAAATCGGTAAAACCCCGAAATTTAAAGTTCACACAGCCTATCGTAAAAGGGAGGCTCCAAACCGGCGTAAACTGCAAGCCGTAGCGGCTGCTAACATCGTCGGCTTTATAGACGGTCACGTCGAATTGCAGATAATCGAATTGACTATTCGTTAGGTCGAAGCTCAAACCGAACATATAGGCTTTGAAGTGGTCTTGTTCCGGTAGATTGCTGATGTTGAGGCCTAGCGCCAATGAAATATCCTTGACTGGGCCTAGGGTCAGATTGAGACCGGTCACTTTATTCCAACTTAAATAGGTGTAGACCTCGGCATAGACTTCGGTGCCGACATCGTCGCGGGGCATGACGTCGACAAAGAAAAAATTGGTGCCGTATTGCCAGCCATGGGCATGTTCTACCGTGACCGTCGTGCGTTTCGGCTCGCCGAATTCGAAATCCCCTCCGTACAATAGTTGAACATTACTCGCGGTCCAGTCGACCGCGTGAACGGGCAAGGCACAGCAAAACAGTAAGGCAGGTAGGTAACCTGCCGGTTTTTTCATGTTAGGATTTCGTGATAAATAACGTCCTGGAGCTATGAGCTTTGTTGAGGGGTCGGCAACTCGCTTGACAGGACGCCGTGAATACGTCCATGTAGGCTTGACGGCGGCTTTCCTTGCCGCCGACATCTGCCAATCGAGCAACCGAACTCTCCATAAAATAGGGCAGTTATTTACGGCCAAATCCTTATTTCCAAATGCTGATGATATTCGTAAAATCATCGGTCCAAGGCCGCATGTCGAAATACAACGGCATTTTTTCCCAGTTTCCGAGCCGACTGGCGATGAGCGGGGTCAATAGCTTCTCGTCTTTCGCCATCACGACCCAATCGGTAGCCGTGACCAATGGTATTGAGCCGTCCGTTTTAAATTCTTGGATCAATGCGGCTAATTGCATTTGTTTAGCATGGTCGGCCAGCACTTTTTTCAAGGCCAAATGGCGGTTGGTGATATGAAACGCCAAAATACCATTCGGTTTGAGTTTTTCGAAATACAAATCGAGGGCTTCGCGTGTCAACAGGTGGGTCGGTACGGCATCCGA
The DNA here is from genome assembly GCF_044788715.1 of Methylotuvimicrobium sp. KM1. Classification (NCBI taxonomy): domain Bacteria; kingdom Pseudomonadati; phylum Pseudomonadota; class Gammaproteobacteria; order Methylococcales; family Methylococcaceae; genus Methylotuvimicrobium; species Methylotuvimicrobium sp. KM1. The sequence continues at coordinate 1,602,434 of NZ_CP173170.1, forward strand.
GCTGAATGCATCCATGATCAACAAATCGAATTTACCATCCGGTTCTTCCGCCAACGATAGGCGAGCATCGCCGATGCTGTGAGTCACATTGCGACCGCAACGTTTCAGGTAGGTGAAATAGTCCGGATTTTCCGCTATTTCGACGACTAACGGGTCGATCTCGTAAAAAGTCCATCGTTGATTGTCCTTGGCATAACAGGCCAACGCGCCGGCACCTAGGCCGACCGCGCCGATAACCCAATCGCCGTTTTGTTCGTCGTAACTTTTAAATAACTGGCCCATCGGGCCGGGGCGGCTGTAATAGGTCAACGGTATGGTTTCCAAATGGGTTGCCAAGCGTTGCGCTCCGTGCTTGGTCGTGCCATGAAACAGCTCGTGGTATTTTTCTGGACGGTTTTGTTCGTCGAGTAAAACATTTTCACGCACCGACAGTACGCCAAAAAAGGTTCGATCTTGAAAAATCGTGTTGGACACCAAGCCATGCAGACCCTGCGTGAAGAAGATTAACGCTCCCGCAAGCAAGGCCAAAGATAACGGCTGATTTCTGAACGCATAAGTCAGGCCGGCCAATAGAATCAAGCCAGTGCCTATGGTGTCTAGATATTGCGGCAGATCGTCGACCGTTAAATAGATGATCATTCCGCAGGCAATCACGATGGCCGGAAAAACGGCTTGCATAGTCCAGCGATAACCGGTCGAGATATCCAGTCCGGGGCGCAGCAGTAATGCTGCAATGATCATGATTGGATATTCGTAAACCGCATTGAAAACGAACGGCGCGACAAAGGTGTTGAACATGCCCCCGAGCATGCCGGCGAACGACATGATCAAATAAAAGTCGGTCAAATGCCGCGTGTGGGGGCGTAGTCTGGCTAGTTCGCCGTGACAAACCATGATGGCCAGAAAAAAAGCGGTTGAATGTAGTACCAGATCCAGCCAATAGGGCAAGATTGCCGGATTGATGAACGAATAAGCGATAAACGGTAGCAATATTACCGGCTGCAGTGCCGTCATGATCGGATGTGTTTTTAGGTTCCATTTCGAAAAAACGATGATGAAAGACAGCAAATAGAGCGTTAGCGGAATGATCCACAGCAACGGCACCGATGCGATATCGGTGCTGATAAAGTTAGTTAAGCCCAACAGTAAGCTCGACGGCACGAAGGCCAAGGCTAGCCAATGAAGGCGGGTTTTGTTGTCGAGCTCAGGGGACAGCAGGATGTCTTCCTGTGTCGATGCGTCCGTTCGCGGCGTGTTTTGCCACAAGCTCCACCCGCAACCGACAATCATCAAACATAAGACTGCATAGCCACCGCTCCAAGCGATTTGTTGCAAAGCCAATCCGATATTCGGTTCGATCACAAATGGGTAGCTTAATAAGGCCAACAGGCTTCCGGCATTGCTTGCGGCATAAAGATAATAAGGGTCGTGACTGGTGTGGTGGCCGACTTGCGCGAACCATTTTTGCAACAGAGGCGCTGTGGCCGAAACGACAAAGAAGGGCAGGCCGATCGCCAGGAAAAGTGTGCCAAGCAGCCATAACGTCGGGTTGGTCTCGGTTGGAGGCGATAGATTATCCGGCAAAGCGACCGGCAATATCAACAGACTGATGAATAGGACGGCGGCATGGATCTGAAGCTGTCGCCGAGTGTCTTGGCGTGTCGATAAAAAATGCGCATACATATAACCTAGAAATAGTATGCTTTGATAAAACACCATGCAGGTATTCCAAACCGCGGGCGTGCCGCCCAATTTAGGTAAAATCAGCTTGCCGAACATCGGTTGTAGGCTAAACATCAGTGTGGCGCTGGTGAATAGCGTCGCGGCGAAAAGTAGAATGAGCGAGAATCTGCGGTCTTGTAAGGAGAGTGACGGGGTGTTCATTATTATTATCGGCTGTAAGAGTATGCTGTTTCGAGTGCGCTATGATAAAGCATTTTTAATGGTATTTGGGTGTTGGTCTTTGAAATGGAGGTGGGTTGCCGGCCCGGTGTATGCCTTGATCAACAGCGCCAATATACGCCCCCTTTGCTAATCAAATTTCGGCAACGATAGATATGTCAATTCCGAAATTTGAAGTGTGGATAGGTATATATACTTCGCGCGGTCACATTTGCGGCTTTCTGACGCGCTCTTTTGTCCGAGAGCGGCGTTGCGAAAACAGTTACATAGCTTGCTATGCGCCTGTTTTCGCGCCTTGCTCTCGAACAAAATAGCCTTGCCATAAAATCCGCAAACATGACCGCGCGAAGTATAATTTAGTCGTCTTTATCAAGAAACCATGACAAACTCTTGAGAAAGTTTTCTGCGTCGGCTGCTGGTAGGGGCTTGCTGAAATAGAATCCTTGCACGTTATCGCAGTGGTTTGCTTTGAGAAAATCTAATTGATTTTCACTTTCTACTCCTTCCGCCGTAACAGCTTTACCATGAGCGTGCGCTTTATTGATGATCGATATGACGCTGTCCGCATTTTCGATATTCACAGGTAGAGTGCGAATGAGTGCTCGATCGATTTTGATGGTTTGCGCCGGAAGAGAATCGAGCCGCTCCAAAATAGGCGAGTCGGAATTGATATCGTCTATGGCAACCGAAAGGCCCGCAGCATTTAGTCGATGAAGGATGTTAATGGCATGATCGATATCTTGCATGATCGTGCTCTCTTTAATCTCAATTTCCAGCCAATTCGGAATTGCTCCGAGGTTATCGATATCGCGTAGGATTCTTTCTACCAAGTTCTGTTGTTGAATTTGATTGAGCGAAAGATTAATGCTTATTTTGGCGGGTCTGAGGTTCATCTTTTCCCAAGCCAGTGCCTGACTACAGACCTGTCTGACCACCCAGTCGGTAATTTTATCGATTAAGCCAGATTTTTCGGCGATCGGTAAAAATTCCGAAGGCGACAAGATGCCTTGTTCGGGGTGATACCAGCGGACTAAACTCTCGAAACCGATGATGCCGCTGTTGATTAATGCATGTCGACTCTGATAATAAATCAAAAAGTGACCGTTCATGCCTGGATTTTGAGTATTTTCCAACGAACTTGCTGAGGTTGTCCGGCTTATTCGCAGGCAATGTTTAACGGTTTTCGCCAAGTCTTCGGTCAGTTGTTCGGAGCTTATGAAAGCCGGTTGCATGTCCTCGGAATAAAAAGCATAACCCAATTTTTCTTTCTTGGCGTGATACATCGCGGTATCGGCATGACTGATTAGGCTATCGCCGTCGGTGCCGTTGTCCGGATATACAGAGATACCGATACTGCTGCCGACGGTCAGCATTTGTTCGCCGATGTAATAAGGCTGTTGCAAGACTTTAATGAGCTTTTCAGCGACCGATACGGCGGCTTGAGCGTCGGAATCGGGCAGGAGTATGACGAATTCATCTCCGCCCATGCGGGCCGCAATATCGGAATCGCGTATTACTGACAGTATTTTTTGCGCCGTTTCCTTAAGAACTTCGTCTCCTGCAACATGGCCGAGCGTGTCATTGATCGATTTAAACTTATCTAGGTCAAGATAAAACAACGTAATCGAAGCTTTGTTCCGGTGCGCAAGATTGATCGCTTGTTGTAAGCGATCGGCGAATAAGCGCCGGTTGGCCAAACCGGTCAGTTCGTCATAATAAGACAGCGATGTGAGCAATTCATGCGTTTCTTTACGCTCGGTAATATCGTGTGCAATGCCATCGACGCCTATGCATTGGCCGTTTTGGTCGAATACGGGCGAGTCCATGACTTCAAGCCAATGAATATAACCGTTGTTATCATAAACCTCGACTTCGTAAGGCGGTTGAGGCATGCCTTTTAAGCATAAATCCGTGTTTTTATCGATATTTAAATTAGCGGGGTTGTCGGTCAGGAAATCGCGGTGATTGGCGATAAACTCTTCCGTACTGTAGCCGAGTATATTACTGACCGAAGGGCTCACATAAGTCAGTAATCCCGAAGGGTCTTGACGATAGAAAAAATATTCATGGCGCAGATTCTCGACTAAGCTACGGTATTTTTGTTCGCTGGCTTTAAGTTCGGCAGTCCGTTGCTCGACCAAGTTTTCCAGTTCGTTTTGTAGATTGACTAACTGTTGATTGGCGAGCAACACTTCATCCTTGGATTGTTCGATACGGCGATTTTGTCTCCGGACTTGAACAATCCAAAGCAACATGATGAGTAGCACGAATGCGAATGCAACGATAATTTTTCCGATCAGCACATAGTCGGTGACTACGGTTTCAACCTTGGGTACCCATTTTTCGAAGATCGCCTGTTTTTCATCGGAGCTGAGCGAGTCGAGCCCTTTTTGTAATATCGAAGCCAATTCCGGCCAATCTTTACGTATCGCAATACTTTCGTTTGCGCTGTTGTGATCATAGAACGCCGCTATATTAAGATCATTGAGTTGGTGTTTATCGATTAAAAAATGACCTGTTCCGGTAAAAGTGATTGCGGCATCCGCTTGTCGGTTAGCAACCGCTTTAAGTCCTTCGAGGAAAGATTCGACCGCATGTATTTTGATCGAAGGAAATTCTTCGCGAACGCGGTCGACATATTGATAATTGTCGACTAAGGCGATTTTTTTGCCGGCGATATCGGTGCGGCGCTTGATGGTGAAATTGTCTTTTCGGGCAATGATGACTAGCGATTTGTTGAGATAGGGTTGAGTAAAGAAAAACCATGTACGACGCTCCGGTCTATTAACCATCGTTGCCACGACATCGGTTTTTCTTGCGACGGCTGCTTCGTAAATTCGGTTCCATTCGGTGTGCGGATAAATTTCGAAGTCAATGCCTAGTCGCCGGCTTAGTAGGCTAATGATTTCAACGGCGACACCTTCGACAATGCCTTCATCATTGACAAAGCTAAATGGAGGAAAGTCTCCGTCGAAAGCGATTCGGATTTTTTTATGCTTTTCCAGCCACTTCTGTTCTTCTGGATTCAAAGTTATAGTGCTTACCGGAACCGATGCTGAGGCCGAGTCGATCGTTAAATCAGCGGCAACCGACGGCATCGATAAAAAAAGTAAAATAAATGGGATAATCAGTTGCACAATGAGATTCATGAATGAGTAAGAGTACGGAAAGAGTTTTACGCCCGTAATTTGTAATAAATTATAGATGGTTTTGTATTGAGTATGGGCAAGTTTTAGGCAGTTCGGTTCCCGGGAGCCTATTCTTAACATTTATAGGTCGTAAGTTATTGAAAAAATAATCGGAATGGCGATTCAGGATTCAGTTGGGCATTATTTATAATACTGTTGTTTCAATCATATCCTGCGAGAGCCTTATTGAGTCCAGGCTATCCCGCCGCGATTTGCAATAGAAATCCTTTATATAATTTAAAAATCATTCAAATCGGCAAGTCATTGATTGCTCAATATGGACCATGGACAATTTCGGATTTGATTGCTACGCTTAATAGCACATTTCATGAAGCAATCGAACACACCCTATGCTTACATCCAATCGTATTCTGATTGTCGATGACGTCATCGATAACATTCGTGTCGCCATGAACTTTTTAAAGGAAGACAATTACGATCTCTCGTTTGCCGGTAGCGGAGAGGAAGCGTTGCGACTCATTCGAGATAATCCTGCGCCGTTCGATTTGATTCTGCTGGATATTATGATGCCGGGCATAGAAGGCTTCGAAGTCTGCCGAATTTTAAAAGCTAATCCGCGCTATCAGGATGTGCCGATTATTTTTTTGACCGCTCGTGTCGATGTCGATTCGATGGCGAAAGGCTTTACCGTCGGCGGTGTCGATTATATTACCAAGCCGTTTCATGCCGATGAATTGTTGGCGCGCGTCAAGACGCATATCGATTTGTTTCATGCCAAAAAAATACTGCGCGAACATAACATCGCTCTGGAAGCGAAAGTCGCCTATGAGCGGGTCCGCTTACTTTCGGAGTTGGAGGAAAATCAAAAAGAGATGATATTTATCCTGACCGAATTGATGGAGTCGACTTCGGATGAAACCGGAAAGCATATCAAGCGCTTGTCCGAGATTTCAGCATTACTGGCTAAATATCATAAAAGCCTCTCCGTTCACGATATGGATATGTTGTATCATGCCTCCCCGATGCATGATATCGGTAAGATGTTGATACCTAAGGAAACATTGAATAAGCCGGGACGATTGACCGAGGAAGAATTTAATGTCATCAAGTCGCATACCACCAACGGTTATCAATTACTATGCCGTTCGGATCGAAGAATCATTAAATCCGCCGCCATCATTGCCTACGAACATCATGAAAAATGGGACGGTAGCGGATATCCGCGCGGATTGAAGGGTAACGATATTCATATTTACGGCCGAATCGTCGCATTAGCCGATGTGTTCGATGCGTTGACTCATGCACGATGTTATAAAGCCGTTTGGAGTCGCGATCGGGTTGTCGATTACATTGAGGGACATCGCGAAACGCAGTTCGACCCGGAATTGGTCGATATTTTCCTGGATCATGTCGATGAGTTTTTTGCAATCGCCGATTTAAAGTGAGTGCCGGTTCAATGCCGCCGATGCTTGTAAAAAGCGCTATTGTCATTTTGTTGTGCTTCTTTTATCTATTTTTAAGTGGTGCGTACGCCGCAGCAGACGAATCGGCACTAGACCTGGATTCTGTCAGTATTCAATTACGTTGGGAACATGGCTTTCAATTTGCCGGTTATTATGCGGCCATCGAGAAAGGTTTTTACCGGGACGAGGGACTCGATGTCCGGCTGAAGGAGATCGATTACTCGAAAGACTTTGTCAAACTAGTCCTCGGCGGGGAGTCGGAATACGGCGTAACCGATAGCACTTTGCTGATCTATCATCTACAGGGCGAACCTGTCGTTCTGATCAATCAATTTTTTCAACATTCTCCGCTGGTATTCATAGCCCGCCGTGAATCGGGCATCGTCAGTCCTTATGAAATGATCGGCAAAAAGGTCGCGCTCGATTTATCCAGTCGCGGCGATGCGGCGCTGAATGCGTTGCTGCTGAAAACCCTCGGCAACCTCAATAAAGTGCAACGGATCAAGGCAAGCGGAGATTCCTATCAGGATTTAATCGACGGCAAGATCGATGTTGTTACCGCCTATGCGACTTCTCAACCGTTTCTTCTAAAAGAGCAAGGGATTGAAGTCAATGTCATCAATCCGCAAAATTACGGAATCGATTATTACGGAGACAATTTATTTACCACCCGAGATGAAATCATCGAGCATCCCGAGCGAGTCGAAAAAATCAGCCGGGCGACGCTCAAAGGTTGGCAGTATGCGCTCGATCACCCGGAAGAAATCATCGAGCTGATTATCGCTCGTTATAACCCTAAGCTTTCCCGCGATTATCTGGACTACGAAGCGCGTATGACTCGGCAGATGATTATTCCCGAGTTGATACAGTTAGGCTCGGTCGATCCTAAGCGTTATCGGTTGACGGCCGAGGATTATCAACGTTTGGGATTTGTCGAGCACAGTCGCATCGGGGATGACTTTTTTTTTCGCTTGCCGGATGCCGAGACCGGTCCGGTATTGGCTTTTTCGGCTAAAGAGCGAGCTTGGATAAAACGCAACCCGGTAGTCCATTACGGTGGAGAGCGGGATTGGGCGCCTTATGATTTTGTCGATCGCAACGATGCTCATACCGGCTTGAGTCGGGATATGTTGCAATTGATCGGGCAATATACCGGTCTGACTTTCGAAGCCGAGATCGATGATTGGAGTAATCTTCTGCAAAAGATCCGGCAACGCGAAATCGACTTATTACCTTCGCTTTATTATTCCGAGGAACGAGCGGGGGATATGCTTTTTACCGAACCATACCAATGGATGCTGGATTATTTTTTTATTCATGAAGATGTTCAAGCCAAGTCCTTGGCGGATTTAGCCGGCAAAACGATCGCGATACCGAGAGGTTTTTTGCATGATAAAACCATAAAAAAAATGTTCCCGGAGCTGAATATTCTCGAAGCCGAGGATCTAATGGGAGCTTTGCAAAGCGTTATTGAGAGAAAAGCGGATTTACTGATCGATGCGCATTCGGTTATCACCTATTGGCTGAAACGCAATGCGATCACAACGATCCGTCCGTTTAAGGTATTGCCTCCCGGCGAGGCTCAGCAATTGCACATGGCGGTACGTACGGATTTGCCGGAGTTGCATTCGATCTTGAACAAAGCGCTTGCGGCGATTCCCGAACAGGAAAAACAAGAATTGCAGGACCAATGGTTCGGCCCCAGATTTAAGGGGAGAACGGTCGCTATGACTGCGGACGAGCAAAAATGGTTAGCCGAACATCCGGTGATTCGAATTGCCGCCAAGAGAAATAGGTTGCCTTACGAAAGCGTCGATCGCCAGGGCCGATATATCGGCATGGCGGCGGACTATTTGGCATTGATCGCCAAAATACTCCGTATCGAGTTTGATATCATTCCTGTCGAGTCGTGGCGAGAAACTAGGCAAAAAATCGAGCTCGGCGAAGTTGATGTCGCAATTCAGTCTCTTGAGAGTCTAGACGACGAGCGGTCGGTTTTTAGCAATCCCTTTTTCAGTAGTCCAGTCGTGATTGTGATGAGCGACAGAGAGTCCTATGTCGATAGTATCCGGCAGATTCGGCATCGCCGATTGGCGATCGTCAAGGGATACGGTTATGCCTCGGCCATTGCCGCCCAATATCCGGAAATCGATTTTCATTATGTGGATTCGGTCGCCGAAGGGGTGACTGCGGTTTCGACAGGCAAGGTAGACGCACTGTTTTGTACGCTAGCCGCAGCCGGCTACCAAATGGCTGACCAAGGCATCCATAATATCCGGATCGTCGGTAAAACCGAATTTACCAGCGAGCTGGGTTTCGGAGTTGCTGCGAAGCAGGCACAACTGGCTCCGCTGTTAAATCGTGCCTTACATGCGATCGGCCCCAGTGAACAGCAGAAAATACGCAATGCTTGGGCAAGCAAAAGTATTGCCGAAAAAATCGATTATCGTTTGATCGCGTGGATCGTTGGGGGCTTTTTACTGATATTGGCGTTCGTGTTCTTTTGGAACCGGCGTTTGGCCGACGAAGTGGTTCGGCGAAAGCAGAGCGAACAAAAAGTCGCATTATTGAACGAACGGCTAACGCTCGCGGCCGGAATTGCATCAATCGGAGTTTGGGAGCTAAATTTGACCGGCGAACCCTATTTGCTGTTCGACGATAGGATGTTCGACATATACGGTTTGCCGAAACAGCCGAGTCTTGCCTTTACCGAATGGATAGAACGTATCCATCCGGAAGACCGGTCGCTGGTTCATAGCTCGATCAGTCAGTTACAACAACGCGATGATCAAGCTCATAAGGAATACCGGATTATTCGTCCAGACGGTATCATTCGTACACTTTACAGCGCCAGCCGAATTATTGGCAACGAAAATAAACCGGGGAAAATCATTGGGGTGAGCTGGGATATCAGCGAGCGAAAAAATGCTGAAATCGCGCTGGCCAACGCCAAGGAGCAGGCGGAATCGGCCAATCAAGCCAAATCCCGTTTTCTTGCGAACATGAGTCATGAAATCCGAACGCCGATGAATGCGATTATCGGTTTTACCGAATTGCTCGACGAGCAAATCAAGGAACCCCATCTCAAATCTTTCGTGAAAACGATTAAAGCCGCCGGACAAAGCTTGCTGGCATTGATCAACGATATTCTGGATTTATCGAAAATCGAGGCCGGTAAACTCAGTATCGAAAAGCAAGCTTGCAATCCGCATGAATTATTTGCCGAACTGGGCGGAATTTTTACGATGAAAATGAGAGAAAAAAATTTGGCATTGATTTTAAATGTCGACCCCGCCATTCCGAGCAGCTTGGTGCTCGATGCCACGCGTTTGCGCCAGGTGCTATTCAACTTAATCGGCAATGCCGTGAAATTTACCGATCAGGGTCATATTCGTTTGATTGCGCGTACCGCTAATGAAGACGAGATTCGTAGTCGATTGGATTTATGTATCGATGTCGAGGATACTGGTATCGGCATTTCACAGGAGCATCAACAAGTTATTTTTCAAGAATTCGAGCAATCGGAAGGACAGGATATTCGTAAATACGGCGGTACCGGTTTAGGGCTTGCGATCAGCCGTCGTTTGGTCGAAATGATGGGTGGCGAGATTACTGTGAGTAGCCGTTTGGGCGAAGGCTCTACGTTTACCGTCAGACTTTACAATGTCGATATCGCGTCCATCGACGAATCCGAACAAATGCCAATCGGGACGAGTCATCAAAAAATCCGGTTTCACCCGGCAACGGTTTTGGTCGTCGACGATATCGAAAATAATCGGCGTTTATTGCAGGAGAATTTTTCCGGAACGGCTTTGACTGTTTTGACGGCTGAAAACGGGAGGGATGCCGTTGAAGCGGTTAAACGGCAGACTGTCGATTTGATATTGATGGACATTCGTATGCCGGTGATGAACGGCTACGAGGCGGCCGAGATAATAAAATCGGTTAGCGATACGCCGATTATCGCGTTGACCGCGTCGGTCATGAAAGACGAATACGACCGGGTAAAAACCGCGCACTTCGACGCTTATCTGAGAAAACCGGTGTTGAAAGCCAATTTGATTGAAGAGTTGGCCAAGTTTTTACCGTTCGATAGAGACGAGACGGCGCAAGTCGAGTCAAATTCGCTCGTATTAACGACGGAGCAACAAGCGGTCTTGCCCGAAGTGCTGGCGGCCCTGGAAAAATTAAGCCCGCAATGTGAACTGGCTGCCTCCAGCAATAATATATCGGCAACGAAAACATTTGCCGATAAGGTTCTGGAAATCGGTAATCGATACCGGTTTACAGCAGTCCTTGAGTACGCCGAACGGCTCGAACGGTATGTCGATAGTTTCGATATTGCCGAAATTAAGCAAGGTTTGAATGAGTTCTCGGCTTTACTCGAGAAATTGAGGGATTCGTAGGGCATTGCACTTGTTAGTTGAATCCGCATTTCAAATCCACGAACTTTCACAGTAAGGTTTATGAAGGCCTAGCCATCGCCCCGGTAAATGAAAGCTCTCTGGGGTGGGGAGGGTGCAGTCACTCGCCCCCTCTTCGGAACCGGCATTGTGTTGAATATCGAAAAACTAGATTAAGATTTCAAATCCGCGAACTTTCACAATAACGTTATCCACTATTTTAGGGCAAGTTTTTGAAAGACTTCATGAACTTCATGGTTAAACTGCCGAATTTAGAATTAATGGTTTTGGACGTCATCGTCGACTTTGAAAAAAGCCATGGCTTGCTGGAGTTCCTCGGCATTGCCGGAAAGTTCTTCGGCCGTCGCCGCAAGCTGTTCGGAAGCGGCGGCATTTTGTTGGGTGGCCTTGTCCAGTTGAGTCATCGCTTCGTTGATTTGGGCCAAGCCCGATGCTTGTTCGTTACTGGCGGATGTGATTTCTTCGATCAAGGTTGCGGTTTTGCCGATATCCGGAACGATTTGTTGTAGCAATTGTCCGGCTTGGTTGGCGATATCGACACTGTCGATGGCCAGTTCCCCGATTTGTTCCGCGGCTTTGCGGCTATTTTCGGCGAGATTTCGAACTTCCGATGCGACGACCGAAAAGCCGCGCCCGTGTTCGCCGGCGCGAGCCGCTTCGATCGCGGCATTCAGCGAAAGCAAATTGGTCTTTCTGGCAATGTCTTCGATAATCTCGATTTTATCGGCAATTTCGCGCATTGCCTGCACGGTTCGTGTTACTGCATCGCCGCCTTGTTGCGCTTCCGCTGCCGTTCCTGTCGCGATTTTGCTGGTTGCAACAGCATTCTCGCTATTGTGCTGCACGGATGCGGTCAGTTCTTCCAAGCTAGAGGTTGTTTCCTCCAGTCCCGAGGCTTGTTCCGTGGCGCTTTGGCTAAGGCTCTGCGAGGTCGCGCTAACTTCATTCGCGGCACTGGTCAAATAATCCGCACGGTTTCTTACTTCCTCAACTGTTTGCTTAAGGTTGTTGATCATTTCCGCCATCGATGCATACAAGCTTTCCTGATCGCCAGGTTTGACATCTAATTTCATTGTCAAGTCGCCAAAGGCCATACGTTTCGATATCGCCGCCAGTTCCGCTGGTTCGCCGCCGAGCTGTTTAAGAATGTATCTGACGATGACAGTGGCCAGGATGATACCCGCCAAAACCGCAGCAATTGTAATGACAGTTAAAACGAAACGAGCTTGAGTGCTGTCGTTTTCCATGGCTTGTTGAATGGCGGCTGCCGAAGTATTGACGATGTCGCGCATTTGCCCAAGATAATGCTGCACGCTTTGGAGATTGGGCACTGTTTCGTTTTTATATAGCGCGCTGGTTTGTTGAGTGTCGCTCAGGTCAGTGTTTCGGGTCGTGTTGACGCGTGCATCCCGGATTAATTTCGCCGATTCGTGCAAGAGTCGATGCGGTTCTTCGACATCGGCGAGTAGTGGTTTTAATTCCGGAAAGCGCGATTCGGCGTGCCGTCTTTCCTGACCGTAAAACCATTTTCCGAAGGCACATTGCGTATGATCCAACTGTATATTCAAATCATGCGCATGATCGTCATAAACAAAGTCATTGAGTTGGGCCGCCCAATTTAGATGATCGACCTCGCGCTCGACCAAAGCGGTGCGCAGGTTATCGGCTTCGACGACATTTCGAGTTTCGCCGACGAGTGAAATAAGTCGTTGAATACCGATTCCGGATGTCAACAATAACAGAACCAGGATGCCGGCGAAACCAAGTGAAATTTGCGTTCTGAGTTTCATGGAGGAGATTTGAAATTAAGTGTAAGGTTATTTAAATTTTAGCGCACAAAATTTTAAATGCTGCTATTTATTCTAAGGGTCGGCGTCCTTTGACGGGCACCCCGGGGCCGAATTTTGATCTACGAAGGGTATAACTTCTTCTTCATGATCTTCATGGTGAAATGCTTTTTCTAGGTTCAACGCTTAAAGTTTTCCCTGAAATCTGCCGAATCGTAACAAAATAACCGGCATCAGTAGTAGGTTGAGTAGCGTCGAGGATACCAAACCGCCGATGATGATTGCGGCCATCGGACCCATGATTTCGCGCCCCGGATTATCGCTATTCAGTGCGATAGGCAGCATCGCAAGTGCGGTGACCAATGCGGTCATTAGAATCGACGGCAGGCGTTCTTCCGCACCTTGCATGGCTGTGGCGAAATCCCAGCTTTTGCCTTCGGATTGCACCAGATGCCGATAATGAGCAATCAACATAATGCTGTTTCGTACGGTGATGCCGAACAGCGTAATGAAACCGACGACTGAACCGACCGATAGTGTCGCACCGGTCAAGAATACTGCCGCAACACCGCCGATCAATGAAAACGGCAGATTCACGAGTGTTAATACTGTGTGACGAAAGCTGCCGATTGCAATGTGGATTAGCATCAACACGCCTGCAGCGGCCAACAGCGAATGCAAGATCAATTCTCGGCGCGTTTCGGCTTGTTCGATCGCGGCCCCGGTAAATTCCGGATATATATCGGCCGGAAATTGGATTTCGTCGAATACTCTTTGCTTCAGTTCGGCGACAAACGACTCGTAATCCCGGCCGATAATGTTTCCGGTAACGGTCTGCCGCCTTTGTGCTCCTTCATGCAGGATATTGTATCGCCCAGAGGTTTGTTCGATATTGGCGACTTGTCCGAGGGTCGTGAGCGTACCGTCCGGAGCGCGTATCGATAGTTTTTCGAGCGCTTCGGGCTTATTGCGGAGATTGACATCGAGGGTAACGGCTATGTTGTCAATGCGGTTACCTTCGAGGTGTTTGCCGATGATGCGGCCCTCATAGGCGCTTTGCACGGTGCTCATCACGTGCGCCGGACGCAGGCCCCAAAAGGCCAGTTTGTCCGATCGCAACCGGATTTCGAGTATCGGTGTGCCGGGCGGCGAACGGACCGTTACATCGGCCGCACCCGGAATCGATCGAAGTAGTTGTGCGATTTCCTCGGCTTTAGTGTCGAGAGCGCCCAAATCATTGCCGTAAACATTGACCACAAGGGGCGACGTGTAGCCGGATATGGTTTCGTCGACCCGTTCGGTCAAAAAGGTATTGGCTTCAAACGCGATGCCCGGAACTCCGTCCAAAGTCTCGCGCAATCGGTCCAAGACGTGTTGCTGCTCCAGACCGGACATCGGCTCCAGGCGTACTTCATATTCGCTGTAATGACTGCCGTAGGTATCGGCGCCACGCTCCGCACGCCCGGCCCATTGCGAAACCGAAACGACGCCCGGAATTTGTAAAAGTTGCTCGGTGATTTTCGTACCGATTCGGATCGATTCCTTCAGCGCCGTGCCGGGAATAGTACTGGTATGCACGATATAATGACCTTCACGTAGCGGCGGTAGAAATCGGCTGTTCGTGAAATACAATGCAGTCAGGCCGGCGACACAGATCAGTATGGCAGTCGCTATCGCTAATTTAAAATGCCGGCTAACGAAACCGAGCCAACGCCGGTAAACCGGTTTCAAGAACCGGATCAATGGCGGTTCTTTATCGCTTGAGTCGTTTTTGCTCAATAACAGGAAGCACAGCGCCGGAGTCAGCGTTAATGCCGCGACTAGCGACATGAGTATGGCAAGAATGTAGGACATGCCCAGCGGTGCAAACAGACGTCCGGCGACGCCGGTCAAAGTTAGCAGCGGCACGAAAACCAGGGCGACGATAAAGCTGGCATAGACCACCGAGCCTCTGACTTCCATCGAGGCGGAGTAGATGACTTCGGAAACAGGGCGCGGTGCTGCCGAAAGCCGATTTTCACGCAGCCGACGAAAGATATTTTCGGTATCGATGATCGCATCGTCGACGACTTCGCCGAGAGCAATGGCAAGTCCGCCTAAGACCATGATATTCAAATTGACGCCGAATTCGAGCAGCACTAATACAGCGGCAATCAGCGATAACGGTATTGCCGTTGCGGCGATGAAGGCGGTTCGTATTTCGAATAGAAAAAGATAAAGCACGATCAGAACGCACAAGCCGCCAATCAATAAATGTCCTGATAGATTATGCAGCGAGGTTTCGATGTAATCGGCCGGACGAAACAAGTTCGGATAAAATGATATTCCTTGTTTGGCGAACAGGGTATTGAATTCGCTCAAGGCTTTTTCGACTTGTTTCGAAACGGTGAGCGTATTGGCGCCGTATTGGCCGATGACCATCATGACAACGCCCGGATGGCCCATGATTTGCGCGGCGCCGATCGGCGGTTCCGGACCATAGCGAATATCGGCGACATCGGCGAGTTTGATACCTCGGCCTTGAGTATGCCTAACAATAATGTCTTGTAGTCGTTCCGGGCTGAGGTTTTGTCCGGAAAGCTTGATGCTAAAACGCTGATTGCCGGTTTCGATGAAACCACCGCCTTGAAGGTTCGTCGATTCCGAGGCAGCTTGAACGATTTCGTCGAGCGCCAAGCCGAAGCGCTGCAAACGGGCGGAGTCGACTTGAATTTGCAATTGCCGAATTTTACCGCCGAATACATTGACATCGGCAACGCCTGGGACCGCCATTAATCGCGGCACGATCGTCCAATCGGCAAGGCTTCTCAGCGCCATTAGATCCTGCCGATCCGAATGCAGACCGATCGTTAAAACCGTTGCCGATGACGAAGACAGGGGTACGGCCAGAGGCGGGCCGATGCCTTGCGGCAGACGATTGGCGATACCGGCCAGGCGTTCGCCGACCATTTGCCGATTACGGTGGATATCGCTACTTTCTTCAAAAAGCGCGGTCACGACCGATAAGCCCTGTATCGATTCCGAGCGGACCGTTTTTAAGCCAATCAGCCCCGAGATTGAGCTTTCAATCGCTTGCGTGACCAGCGTTTCGACCTGCTCGGCAGAATAGCCGGGCGCTTCGGTTTGGATGACGACTTGCTTCGGCGAAAATTCCGGAAAAATGTCGAGTCCTGCCACGGCGAAACGATAAAAGCCGTAGACAAATAGCACTATTGCCGAGACGATCACGATGCCATGTTGACGGATCGCAAAGCGTATTAAGGCGCTCAGCATTTTATACCCATCGTAGATCAAAATTCGGCACCGGGGGCCCGTCAAAGGACGCCGTGAACCCAGCACCTAAATTATCCAAGACAATTAATCCTAGCCAATGGGCTATGGAATTTAGGTGCTGGGTGAATACGTCCATGTAAGCTCTATGCCAGCATCCATGCTGGCAAAGGCTTTGCCAAGCACCCCGGTGCCTCCTTAGGCACTGCCGAAATTTGAAGTGCGAAAGGTGTAAAACAGATTTCCCGCCGCCCTGCGTTTCGGTGTTCGGCAAATCAATCATCGTCGTCATCATCATCTTCATCGGGAATTTGGCTTTTGAATTCCTCCGAAAGCAGCATTTGCGCACCGCTTATGACTAATTCCTGACTCGGATGCAAACCGTCCGTGACGAAATAGCCGGCATCCGTGTCGATAAATTCGGTAATGGTCAGTCGCTGAAAATGTTCCGGTGTTGTTTTGACGTAAACGAAAGCTTGACCGAGATGGCGAATGACGGATGATACCGGAATTAACACGCCGACTTCGGCGTTTTCGCGTAATGGAATGAAGGCGGCGATGCGCATACCGGTTCGAATGTTGCCGTTTTCGGTTTCGAAAAAATAACTTTCGCCTTGGGTCAGTGGGTCGGTTTGCGGTGCTGACGATATAAAACGCGCCGGTTCGGTTCGGTTTCGGTCGCCGTAGCGCGAGACCTGGATTTCGTCGAGCGTACCGACCGGTTTATTATTAGGCGGCAACGAGATATGCAATAAATTTTTTTGTCCGGAAAGATAGGGGCGTAGGGTGTCGGTATTGGCATCAAGAAACAATTCGGCAATCACTTGGCCCCAATTGAGTACCGCCTCATTGCGAACGGTTTCGATTTGTAGACGACTGCCTTGAGTTATCGCTTGTTCCGATTGCCATTGCGACTGTTGTTCTTGAAGACTGCGCCCGGAAACGGCGCCGCCACGGTGTAAAAGCCGAGTTCGGTCGATCGATTGTTGGGCCAGTGTCAGTCGAGACTTGGCGCTCTCATGCCCGCTGAGTGCGGCGAGGTAACGGTTTCTCAAATCCAGTAGCGGTTGTAACGCAATCACATTGCCGTACGCGGTCAGTTCTGGACGATACCGATAAGGTTTGAGTTTGATTGTTTTCAGGCCGGAGCGAATTTGGGTGGTCGAGTCGATTTTTAGAGTGCCATTCTTATCGGTTTCAGTTCGAACAGGAGCGGTCTCTTTGTCTTGATTCATCGCAAAGGCAGTGCCGTTAACGCTTAAGGCAAGCGCTACGGTGATCAAAGTCGGCCATTTCCATTGAGTCAGGAAGATCATCGGTCGATTTGAAAAGTGGAAATAGTGGAATCCCATATGCGGAAAAGCGAGTCTGACGATTGGCGGCATGAGCGAATTATATAGGCCGGTAGGGGCGTAACCGAAATTATTTGTTGTTTTTATAATTGATCGCGTTATTCTTTACGGTTTGCGCTGTTAGGCATTTTTGAACGGAGGAGTATTGATGAGCGATTTGCCGGAAAATTTAAAGTATGCAAAAACCCATGAATGGGCAAAACTGGAAAACGATAATGTGGTGCGCGTCGGTATTACCGAATTCGCGCAAGCCGAACTCGGCGATTTAGTTTTTATCGAATTGCCTAAAGTCGGGCGTGTCGTGAAAGGGGGCGAGCAATGCGCGGTCGTCGAGTCGGTCAAAACCGCTTCGGATTTATTCAGCCCCGTGTCCGGAGAGGTCGTTTCGGTCAACGAGGACATATCCGATGCGCCGGAGCAGGTTAACGACGATGCCTACGATGCTTGGCTGTTTTGCGTGAAGGCCGATAATCCGGCAGAATTGGATTGCTTGCTGGATGCTTCGGCCTATGGCCAATTGATCGCCGAATAAGCTGAAAATTGCGTTTTGATGAGTGCCTTAGGATTTGGTTATAAATAACTTCCCTATTTTTTGATTTAGGGTAGGCAGGTTCGGCAACTCGATTGACAGGTGTCGGCGGCAGGGAAAGCCGCCGCCAAGCCTACAAGGATGTATTCACCCAGCACCTAAATTCCATAGCTCATTGGCTATGGTTAACTATCTTGGATAATTTAGGTGCTGGGTTCACGGCGTCCTGTCAAGCGAGTTACCGAACCCGCTAGAAAGCTCATGATTCCAAGAAGTTATTTGTCACGAAATCCTTAGCGGGGCTGCCGACACTTAGCCGGCTGATGATTCGCTCGGTTGTCAGTTACCCACAAAATCTGTGGATAACTCTGTGGATAGCGTCTTGAGAAGGTTCTCAACAATTTGACTTTGCAGGCGTTTTTACAAATCGAACAAGTATTGATCAGCATATAATTTCATTAATAAACAAGCTCTTATCAAAATTATTAAGCTTATTAAGACGCTGTAAAATAATTGTAATTAAAATGACAAAAGGCTTGTGTAATCTGGCGTTTTAATCTACTGAAACTTGTATCAAACTATGGCAAATCAAAACGCAAAAGGTTTTAAACGCATCGTAAACGCTTTTTTCTTTTCGCTGTCGGGCTTTAAGGCCACTTGGTTTCATGAAGAGGCGTTTAGGCAAGAGGTTTGGTTGTTTATAGTCACGACGCCGTTGGCCGTTTGGCTCGGCGAGACAAACATCGAGAAATTGCTGCTTATCGGCAGCATGGTCCTGGTTCTATTGGTGGAGCTGCTGAATTCGGCGGTCGAGGCGGTTGTGGACCGGGTCGGTTTCGAGCATCATGAGCTGTCCGGCCGGGCCAAAGACATCGGTTCGGCTGCTGTCATGCTTTCCTTGGTTTGGGCGGCGATTACCTGGATATTGATTTTATTTTTTTAGGAGAAACAATGAGTGCATTAATCTGTGGTTCGATGGCTTACGATACCATCATGGTCTTTCATGATAATTTCAGGAATCATATCTTGCCGGAAAAAGTCCACATTCTTAATGTTTCGTTTTTGGTGCCGGTCATGCGCCGCGAATATGGCGGTTGTGCCGGTAATATCGCCTATAACCTCAACTTGCTTGGCGAAGATCCTTTGATCATGGCGACGGTCGGGCACGATTTCGAGCCGTATTCGCAGTGGTTGTCTCAATGCGGCTTGTCCAGCGATTTCATTCGCATTCTCGACGACAATTACACAGGTCAGGCTTATATCACGACCGACCAGGAAGACAATCAAATCACGGCGTTCCATCCCGGTGCGATGAGTTTCTCGCATTTGAACTCGGTGCCGACCGACGGTTCGATTAGCATCGGCATCGTCTCTCCGGATGGCAAGGAAGGCATGCTGCAGCACGCCGAGCAATTCGCCGAACAGGGCATTCCGTTCATATTCGACCCGGGCCAAGGCATGCCGATGTTCGACGCCGATGAACTATTGAAGTTTTTGGAACAGGCGAATTGGGTCACGCTAAACGATTACGAATCCGAAATGATGCAGCAGCGCACCGGATTGTCATTGGATGAAATCGCCGATAAAGTCGAGGCATTAATTGTTACCTTGGGCGGCAACGGTTCGAAAATCTACGTCGGCGGCGAATGCATCGAGATTCCGCCGGTTAAGCCCTCAGCGGTTGTCGATCCGACCGGTTGCGGCGATGCCTACCGAGCCGGGCTCTTATACGGTTTGATGAACGATTTGGGTTGGCCGACGACCGGCAGGATCGCTTCGTTGATGGGTTCGATTAAAATTGAGCATCACGGCACGCAAAATCACAGCTTCGACATCGACACTTTTAAAGACCGTTACCGCGAAACCTTCGGGGCGTCGTTTTGAGTCTAAGCAATACCGAAAAATTGCTCGGTATCATGGCGCGCTTACGCTCGCCGGACGGCGGCTGCGCCTGGGATATCGAGCAGGATTTTTATAGTTTGATCCCGTATACGATCGAGGAGGCTTATGAAGTCGCCGACGCGATCGAGCGCGGCGATTTGGATGACTTGCGCCTGGAGCTTGGCGACTTGTTGTTGCAAGTCGTTTTTCACTCGCGTATCGCCGAAGAGCGCGGTTTGTTCGACTTCGAACAAGTCGCCGGCGAAATCGCCGAAAAGCTGGTTCGGCGTCATCCGCATGTCTTCGGCGATGCGGTTTATCACAGTGACGAGGAGCGCAAACAGGCCTGGGAGCAAGCCAAGCTCGAAGAACGCCAGTCGAAACGCTCCGGCGAATTGCCGGACAGCGTGCTCGATGGCGTTCCGGGGAATCTGCCGGCATTGGTGCAATGCGAAAAAATCCAGAACCGCGCCGCAAGTCATGGTTTCGATTGGCCGGAAGTTTTGCCGGTGTTCGATAAAGTTACCGAAGAATTAGAGGAAGTCAGGGAGGCTTGGGAATCGGGCGATCAAGCCCATATTCAGGAAGAAGTCGGCGATCTGCTCCTGGTCGCGGTCAATCTGGCCCGGCACCTGAAAGTCAATCCCGAAATCGCGCTCCGCGAAAGTACGAAGAAGTTTTCGGCTCGTTTTCAATATATCGAAAAACACGTTCAAGAATCCGGGCGCGAATTGAGAGACTGCGAACTGACCGAGCTCGATGCGTTGTGGGATCAAGCGAAACAGGCGTTGAAAAAGAAGTAGGTCGGGTTAGGCGTAAGCCGTAGCCCGACATGTGGGTTGATCGATGCTCTATTCTCCGATTCCCAAATTCAGGTTTGGGATACTATTCATGCAAGTTATAAGCTTGCCGCCTTCGAGAAGCTGGAGCAGGTTTTGCTAAACTCCTGAGCAAAGAGCTTGGAAATGAGCGAAATCACTTGAATTAACCATTGGTTGATCGGCTTGGAATAATTAAATGTTTTCGTGATTTTCGTGGACAAAACGTTCATTCCATCAACGCCACCGATTTGACCTGAAGCCAGACCGATTGGCCGGGTTCGATTTCGAGTAAATGCGCCGCGCGCTTGGTCAAGCGTGCAACTAAAACGCTTGGCCCGACTTTGACGCTGACCAAGGCCAATCCCGGATGTTCGTCGTCCGCGATAGCTTCTACCTCGCCGGGCAGTACATTCTGAATACTGGAATGTTCCCGATTGTCACAGGCCAGACTAATATCCCTCGCCAGCACTCTGACGCGAACGCGGCGGCCGAGCGCAATGCCTTTGTCCCGCGTCCACAGACTACCGCCCGGAAAATCCAATTTTGCCAAATGCCACTGTGGGTCCCGTTCCGCAACGACCGTGTCGAGCACGACGCCGGCCTCTTCGCCGAGACGTATCGGTAAATCGATTCGCGCCAGTGTTTCCTTGAGTGGTCCGTGAGTTACGACCTTGCCGTTATTCATCGCAACCAGATAATCGGCTAGCCGGGCGACTTCGTCCGGCGAATGGCTGACATAAACGATAGGGATATCGAGTCGATCGCGAAGCTTTTCCAAATAAGGCAAAATCTCTTGCTTACGGGCCGAATCCAGGGCGCTGAGCGGTTCGTCCATCAACAGTAGTCGCGGATTGACCGCGAGCGCGCGGGCAATGCCGACGCGCTGACGTTCGCCGCCGGACAGTCTGTCCGGTTTCCGGTCCAATAAATGACCAATGCCGAAAAGGTCAATGATCGGATCGAGATCGCTCTGCCGGGCAGTGGGAATTCTTTTTCGGCCGTATTGCAGATTATTCAGCACGGTCAGGTGCGGAAATAAACTCGCTTCTTGAAAAACATAACCGATCGGCCGTTTGTGCGGGGGCAACCAGGTATTGCCGTTTTGCCAGATTTCGCCTTTGAACGACAAGAATCCCTGTCCGGCGCGTTCCAGTCCTGCCATGCAGCGCAGCAGCGTGGTCTTGCCGGAACCGGATTGTCCGAACAGCGCGCTGACTCCGCGTCCCGGCAGGGTCAGGTCGATATCGAGCGAAAAGCCGGTCCAATTCAATAAAAAGCGGGCTTCGATTTGGTCTTTCGTCATCGTTCAAGCCTTTTTCGCGCCGGGTCGCCAGGCGTAGACGGTCAGCAGAACCAGGAAAGAAAAGATCAGCATGACTGCGGCCAAACTATGCGCCTCGCCGTATTCCAACGCTTCGACGTGATCATAAATCTGCACCGACGCGACGCGGGTGATGCCGGGAATGTTGCCGCCTATCATCAGCACGACACCGAATTCGCCGACCGTGTGCGCGAACGTCAGCACGCCGGCGGTCAGGAAACCGGGCAAGGCCAGCGGCAAGGCGACGGTAAAAAACGCGTTCAACGGCGAGGCGCGCAATGTCGCGGCTGTCTCCAGAGGTCGGTCGCCGATAGCTTCGAAGGCATTTTGCAGCGGTTGCACCATGAACGGCAGCGAATAGAATACTGACGCCAAAACCAGACCTTCGAACGTGAACGGCAACGGATCGACTCCCAGCCCTTTTGTCAATTGGCCGACCGGGCCGCTCGGCCCCATCGCCAGAAGCAAATAAAAGCCCAACACCGAAGGCGGCAAAACCAACGGCAGAGCAACGACAGCGCCGACCGGGCCTTTCCAGTGCGATTTCGTTCTCGCGAGCCACCAGGCAATAGGCGTACCGACGACGAACAGAATCGCGGTCACGACCAGCGCTAGTTTGAGAGTCAGGATGACCGATTGGAGGTCGCCGGTGCTCAATATCATCACTCTTTCGCCGGTAACGTGAATCCGTAGCGGGTCATCACCTCGCGCGCCGGCTTGGAGTCGACAAAGACGGCGAAGCGTTCGGCCAGGGCATTGTCCGCTGCCCGTTTGGTGATGATATGGCCTTGTGTGAGCGGTTCGTGCAGCGTGTCCGGAATCAAATAATGGTCGCCTTGCCTTGCAAGTTCAGGATTCAACGCCAGAGATAACGCGATGATGCCGATTTGGGCGTTGCCGGTTTGCACGAATTGCGCGGTATGCGCGATATTTTCGCCATACACCAATTTCGGTTCTACGGATGCCCACATCTCGGTCGAGCGAAGTGCTTCTTCGGCCCGCTTGCCGTAAGGGGCGTGTTTCGGATTGGCGATGGCAATGCGGGTAATCGATGAGTCGGTCAGGTTTTTCAGTGTCAGTTTGGAGGCATCCATCTGCGCGCTCCATAACACGATGCGGCCCACGGCATAAGGCTTGACTTCGGATGCCGCGAAACCGGCTTTCGCCAGCTTTTCCGGAAACGCGATGTCAGCCGAGAAATATAGGTCGTAAGGAGCGTCCTGCTGAATCTGCGTAAAAAACTTGCCCGACGAGCCGTAAACGATTTCGATCGTGTCGTCGGGATGCGCTTTCCGGAATTCGGCGGCGATTTCATCGAGCGCGAACTTGAGGTCGGACGCAGCCGCAATCACGATTTTTTCGGCTTGAGCGAGTGAGGCCGCCAAACAACAGACGGCCAGTAGTAACGTTTGAATCGTTTTCATCAGTTTATCTCCGCGGGGTCTTGGATCGGCAATCAGAAGCGAAACAGGCTTTGTACATAGAAATAATCGACGTCCTGGCCGTCGGGCGCATTCGGCGCTTCGCGCGCGAAACCGCCTTTGAACAGATGCGTCCAGCCGGTCTCGAAGTTCAGGCTGCTATTGACGTTCCAGCGTGTCGACAGTTCGATCTGGTGGCCCAGATAGTCGCTCGATGCGTCGCTCGTATCGCGCAAGCCCGCTGCTGTCCAAGAGTCGCGGCTTTCGGCGAGCCAGAAAAAGCGATGGCTGAAAAAAGCTTGAAGGTCGTCGCGCGGCGAAATATTGAGCCGGTAGCCGGGCGAATTAAGATTGCCGCGCGCGACGACACCGTAAATGCCGGTCGGGCTGTATTCGAAGCGCCGCGCGCCGAACAAGGTATCGAAGCGCTCGCTTTTGTCGTCGTTCGGATCGCTGTCGCCGCTTGCATAATCGTAGTGCAGGGCGAGACGCGGCGACCACGGCATGTCGACGGTATAGCCGACCGAAACGTGCTGAAACCAGGCCGTATGATCCAAGTCGCGTCCGTCGCCGGACTCGTTTGTCGCGCGGACCGTTCCGAATTGTCCAGCGGTTTCGAGTTGAAAATCGAATTCGCCTCTGGCCGCCTTGCGGTACCAGCGCATGCCCGGCGTGAACAAGCGCCGGTTGCGTGTCGCATTATCGTTTTGATTGCCTTCGCTAAGATGATACAGATAGATTTCGGCATTGGTTTTCCAACTGATGTCGTAAATCTCCAGAAAGCCGCCGGAGAACCAGGTTTTGTACAATTCCTTATCCCTCTCGTGCTTGCCGTCCAGCAGTTCCTGACGGTCGTTCGGATAGCGGCCGACCGGCATCGTCACGAAACCGTTGAAGTGCCATTTGTCGTTGTCCTGTAAACGCAGCCGTGCGCCGGTGAAGGCATTGATCGTGTTACGGAAGACATTGCGCGCTACCAAGCGGCGGCTACCGAAATTCAGCGTCTGTCGGCCGAGAATCATTTCGGCGCCGATGCCGCTGTCGAGAAAATTCCGTTGCGCGAAGGCCAAATAAGCCTGTAGAAAATCGGCTTCGTTGGCATGGGTGTTGTTGATCGGCGATCCCGAATCGCTTCCGAACTGCCGTGAATCGAGAAATTCGACGCCGAAACGAAACGCATCGAAGCTCGCCTCCAGGCTCAGGCATGTTTCCAGCGGAATCTGTTGATCGCCTCCTTGCGCATGGGCTCTAAATTGCCCATCGAGGATTTCATAGCGAGTGCGTTGTTCGAGCGAGATCGAAAGCCAGTCGGGCAGTGTTAACGCGTCATGTAAGTTCCAGAGCGGTTTTTCATAACGCGGCTGATCCGCCAAATGGTCGTTCATTTGACTCGAAAAGCAAGCAAACGGCGGGACGGCCTGTCTCTTGATGGTGGCATCGGCCAGCGCAATCGGACTCGAAATCATGCCTGCGACCGTCAACGTAATGCCCGGTATGGCGGTGTTTGTAGAATATTCCGATGCTAAATGGGAAAGTGGTTTTTTGAACATCGTGTTAATTTTTACGGTCGGGTTGAAATTGTCGCATTTAACGAATCGTGTGGTCAAAATTGATATAACGCTAATCATAAAGCGAATTCCATACCAATCAATGAAGAAAATGGCGTGCAGTTTTTTCTTAGGATTTCGCGAAAAATAACTTTCTGGAGTTATGCGCTTTGTCGAGGGTTCGGTAACTTGCCTGGCAGGACGCCGTGAATACGTCCAGGCAGGCTCTATGCCAGCTCCATGCTGGCAAAACCCCTTTTTCGGACACCCCGGCGCCTCTTCGGGCACAACCGAAATTTGAAGTGCAAAAGGTATATAAAGGGAGAAGTTTTGTGACGCACGTAATTGGGAATCGTGTGTTTGCTCCTATCGTTATGTTGTTAAGTATATAATGAAAGGTATGAATTGAGCCATTTAAAACCACACCAGGAAATGCGGGCATGAAAAAACTCAACTACTTGATTGCGCTTGCTAAGATCGGTCATTTCGGCCGCGCGGCGGAAGCTTGTCATATTTCCCAGCCGGCATTCAGTTCGGCGATTCAGCATTTGGAAGAGGAATTGGGCGTGACGCTGGTTCAGCGCGGCCAGCGCTTCATGGGATTGACGCCGGTGGGTGAAAAAGTCTTGCTTCGCGCGCAACGCTTGGCGGCCGATTGGGAAAGTTTAAAGCAAGAAGCGGCCGCTTCCGCAGAGCAGTTGGCCGGGACATTGCGTATCGGCGTCATTCCGACGGCCTTGACGGCTTCTACATTTTTCACTCAGGCTTATCGAAAAGAATATCCCCGCATGCATTTTAAGTTGTTCTCGCTGTCCGCAGAGATCATCTTTCGTAAACTCGATGCTTTCGAGCTCGATTTAGGTTTCACCTACCTTGGAGACCCGCGCCTGCAAGGTTTGCATATATTGCCATTGTATCGGGAAAATTATGTCTTGCTGGCGCGTCGGTCCTGGGAGGGCGCTAGGCTGTCATCGATGACCTGGCTCGATGTTGCTAAACTTCCGATGTGTTTGCTCACGCCCAATATGCACAACCGGCAATTACTCGATGCCGTATTCCGCGACGCCGGAGCATCGCCGAACGTAGTCGTCGAGACCGATTCGGTACTGACCTTGTATGCTCATGTAGTCGGTGCAGGATTGTTTACGATCTTACCGCATAGCTTGTTGAGTACGATCGGAACAGGGCAAGAACTGGTTGCAATGCCGTTGCATCCACCTTTTTATCGTCAAATCGGCTTGATCGCGCCGCATCAAAAACAATCTTCACAAATGCAAGAAGCTGCATGGAAAATCGCTGAAACGCTTGAATTACAAAAACAATTCGATGGCTTGATAAGCCGTTTCGATTGATCGATTCGAATAATCGATTGGCCTCTGGTGAGGGTAAAGGTCGACAATAACTGGGTGCTGGATGTGCGTTGATACGAGCGATGTGTATCTTCAATTGGCATGGATCATGCTGATTCACGTTATGTAGTCTTATACATAAAGAATATGGGGAAGTCGATTCCTTGGGTTTGTAATGATTGCTACAAAACTTTGGCGGTTGTCATGAACAAGACATTTGCCGGATCGGTTGTTGGCAATCGTTAAACATAATTATTTTGATGGGTGGCTTATGCGAAAGTTAATCTTAGGGATATCTATAGTGGCTTGGCCTCTAGCAACGATGGCAAATCCCGATATATTCAATTTGGGTGTAGTGGAAATAACGGCCGAGGCCGGCCAGGAAAAATTCAGCGGCAAGGAAACCATAACTGCCGAAGACATCGCCCGGTATAACCGCAACGACGTGGCTTCGGCGTTGAACTTGTTGCCAGGCGTGTCGATACAGAATTTGGGGCAACGTAACGAGCGTTTGATATTTATCCGGGGCTTCAATTCGCGCCAAGTTCCGTTGTTCATGGACGGCATTCCGGTGTACGTCCCTTACGACGGCAACGTCGATTTGAACCGCTTCACGACCTTCGATATCGGCCAGATCGATGTCAGCAAGGGCAATGCGTCTGTGATGTATGGACCAAATACGTTAGGCGGTAGCATTAATTTAATCAGCCGACGGCCGACCAAAGAGCTGGAAGCTAATTTAACGCTCGGCATGGGCATGGATTCGCAATTTGACGATAATTATTACCAAACGGCGTTGAACGTCGGTTCCAATCTCGGTTGGGGCTATATCCAAGGGGGATTTTCGTTTCTGGATCGGCAATCTTGGCGCTTGTCCGACGATTTCAATCCGACGGCTTTCGAGGACGGCGGTATCCGCGAAAACTCCGGCAACACCGACTACAAGGGCAGCATCAAAGTCGCGTTGACGCCGAATGAAACCGACGAATACGCAGTCGGCTTCAACACGCAAAAAGGCCAAAAGGATACACCGCCTTACGCCGGTACCGATCCTGACGTGCGAACGCGATTTTGGCGCTGGCCTTATTGGGACAAGGAAAGTATCTTTTTTGTATCGCGTACGCAATTCGCCGATGTTCATACGGTTAAGCTGCGCGCTTACCACGATACCTTCAAAAACAGTCTGATGTCGTTCGACGATGAGACTTACAGCCGAATCAGCCGGCCCTATGCCTTCGACAGCCAGTACAACGACTATACCTTCGGCGGCGGCATCGAATATATTAATACCTGGTTCGATCATCACGAGATCAAGTTGGGTTTCAACTACAAACAGGACGTACACCGCGAAGTCGACAACCTCGATACCCAAACCCATGTCAACACCCGGCCCAAAACGCCGAAAGAACGCTCGGCCGACGAATATTTTTCGTATGCGATAGAAGACGTTTATACGCCGGCCGACGCCTGGCGATTCGTGTTCGGCGCGAGTTACGACCGGCAACACCGTTTGCAGGCGCAGAACTGGACCGGCACCGGGATGCAGTTGTTTCCGTTGAGCAACCAAGATGCTTATAACGCTCAAGGTGCGGCTTATTATGAGCTGTTCGAGGATTTCGTCCTGCATGCTAGTCTGGCGCACAAAACCCGGTTTCCGACGATCAAGGACCGCTATTCGTTTCGGCTCGGCAATGCCTTGCCGAGTCCCGATCTAAAGGCCGAAAAAGCGTTGAATTACGAGTTCGGCGTTGACGGCAAGGCATTCGGCATGCTCGATTACGGTGCGGCGATATTTTTCAATCAAATCGACAGCGCGATCGAGGAGGTCACGCTGGACAGAAACTTTTGTACCGCGCAAGGGCTCAATCCGCGCTGTTTTCAACAGCAAAACATCGGCGAACAGGAAAATCTCGGGATCGAACTGTACACCACCGTCGATATCAACGACGAGTGGCGCTTACATGCCAATTACACCTGGCTCGACCGCAACAATATCACTAACCCGGCTATCAAGCCGCTCGACACGATCAAACACAAGATGTTCGCCTCATTGGAATATCAACCCTTCCAGTATCTGCGTCTTTTGGCGAGCGCCGAATACAATTCCGACCGGTTTAGCGATACGCTGGGCGTGAGAATTGCCGACGAATTCGTGATCGCGAATTTGAAAGCATCTTTTCCGGTGCATGAAAATTTCAGCGCCGAATTCGGCGTCAACAACGTCACCGACGAAAACTATGCTTATCAGGAAGGTTTTTCCGAGCAAGGGCGTAATTATTTCGCAAACCTGAATTTGCGCTATTGAGGCGGAGGGGATAAATGATGAGAATTCAATTCGTAGTTTTTATGATGTCGTGTCTGACTGCTTACGATGCGGTGGCCAAACAAACGTTGACGGTGCTGACGGCCTATCATGAAGAAGTCGTCGCCCAATTTGAAACCGCGTTCGAGCGCGTGCATCCCGACATCGACGTCAAGATCATTTGGCGCATGCCGCACGATGCGCTGCCTTATCTGCGTCAACCCGAGCAAGGCGGCGTCGATGTCTATTGGTCGGCCTCACTGCATAATTTTTTGCAGTTGAAACAGGAAGGCGTTTGGCAAAAGCTCAAATTAGACCGTAGCGGCCTGCCGGAAAAGTTAGGAGCGATGCCGCTGGCCGATCCGGACGGCTTTTACCGGGCAAGCGAAATGGCCGGCTACGGTTTCGTGGTGAATCCGGGTTATTTGCAAAAACACGCTCTACCGCAACCGAACACCTGGCTGGATTTAGCCGATGCGCGTTATGGCGGCCATATCGCGTTGCCTGTGCCGTCCCGATTCGGCTTCGCGCCGCTGATGATCGACAGTGTTTTGCAACAGTACGGTTGGGGACGAGGCTGGGCGTTGGCGCCGGATACGTTATTCTCACCGCGCATCGGGCCGCCGGTATTCGGATTGGGTTTATTGGAGGCGGTTGCCTACGACACGATCCGGCAATTGGCCGAACGCAGCCGTAATCAGGGACTCAACGGCCGGCCGAATATCGTCTGGGATAGCGAGCGGAAACGCAAGGTCATCGGGCGTTTCGGGCTTAAAGCAAATGTCGCGACGTTAAAACAACAAATCACCGGTGCATTCATCGGCGATATGGGCATTACTTCATCGCTGCATCCGAACGAAAATTGCAGTTCCGTACAAATTGCCTGTCAACAGGCTCCGTCGGCTCGGCAGCCGGAATTGGACGATACCCAGCTCGGAGCGGTGCTGACTTATCTACGTCTTTTGCAAGTTCCGGCCCAACGTAACGCCGGCGACTCCGGAGTGCGCCAAGGCGAACGGCTGTTCGCCGAAATCGGCTGCGCGAACTGCCATACGCCGACAGTGCGCACCGGTAATTTTTCCGAATTGCCGGCCCTGTCCAATCAATCCATCCATCCTTATACCGACTTACTGTTACACGATATGGGGGAAGGCCTGGCCGACGGCCGTCCCGATTTCGAGGCCGGCGGCCGCGATTGGCGAACGCCGCCGCTGTGGGGTATCGGTTTGGTCGAGCGCATCAACGGACACACTTTCTTTCTGCATGACGGCCGCGCCCGAAATCTAATGGAAGCCGTGCTGTGGCATGGCGGCGAGGCACGGCTTGCCAGGCAGCATTTCGAACGCTTGTCATCGGACGAGCGTTGGCATGTCGTTCGATTTTTGGAATCATTATGACGTTTCCAATTAAAATTCGAATCGTCTACTGCAAAATTAAGGGATGTCAACCATGACAGAAACCGAAAAACCTTCCACCGCTATTGCTAAAGAAAAGCCGTTCGAACGGCTTGTCGAAGGCGAGCTACGCATTGCTGGCGCATTTACTTGGAAGTTGTGTAATTTACTGAGCGCGATCGAATCGACCGGTTCGCTCAATCGTGCCGCGAAACAGGTCGGTCTGAGTTACAAGGGTGCGTGGGAAATTTTGGAGCGCGCCAACAATCTTTCGCCGCGACTGCTGGTGACGACCGCAATCGGCGGAAAACACGGCGGCGGCAGTGTTTTGACCGACGCCGGAAAAAGCCTGCTGAAACTGTTGGCCAAACTGCGTAAAGAGCACGATCAGTTTTTGGATCGTATCAACTGCGAATTGGCAGCCGATAACGAGTTCAATTACTTAATCAGGAGAACGTTTATGAAAGCCAGTGCACGGAATCAATTTTTCGGAACCGTCAAGGAAATTCACGAAGGCGGTATCAATGTCGAAATCGTCATTGCATTGAAAGGCGGGGATACCTTGGTTGCCGCGATAACCCAGGAGTCGATGAAGAAACTGGGTGTCGCGGTAGGCGTCGAGGTCGTGGCCTTGATCAAGGCGCCGCAAGTGCTGATCGTGAGCGATCTAGGGCCGTACCAGCTGAGTGCGCGCAATCAGTTGTCGGGAACGGTGTCGCGCTTGCAAAAAGGGGGCGTAAACACCGAAGTCGTGGTAGGGCTCCCCGGCGGCAATTCGGTTTATGCGACGGTGACCAACGACAGCGTCGAGGAGCTGGGACTTGTCGAAGGAAACGACGTCATTGCGGCCTTTAAAGCCAATGCGGTGTTTTTGGCGGTAGCCTCTTGACTGACGTTGAAAAGAAACGGAGTTTGCTAGCAAACCCCGCACCGAGTAAACCATAAAATTATCTGAAGTATCCAGGCTTATTGCCGCTCGATCGACAAATCCTTCGCCCAGCAGTCGATAGGTCTATCCAAAGTTAGCGTTTCGTCTTCGAATTATAACCGTCTATTAATCGGATTTTTCGGACCATTACACTAACTAGTCAATTTCGTTTAGAATTAAAATAAAGAATATATAAGATTGCCTTGAGCTTGCCAAAATAACGAGGCAAAGCTCAAGTCCTGTTTTTTTATTGAACAGAAGGAGAATATGGCAATGAGGATTTATGAACGATAATCCTTAGTTTTCCGTCCTTTCCTTTTTTGAAAACCCACGTTTTATCAACCATTACTTCATTACCGTTCTTGTCTGTAACCCATACATTACCCATTGTAATAGCTACCGAACCATATATTTGTATACCTTCGTTATTATTTCCAGCATTATCATAGCGGGCCTTAACCCATGGCTTAAGAGCAAAGCCTTTATCATTCGGATAATCAGGGTCACCACCAACGAAATATGCTAGCGCGCCTTTTCTAGTATTTCTAAATGTCTGGTCGCCAAAAGCCAACGTAGGCTTAAAGAACACTTTCCCAAAATCATAGTTATACGCGTCTGAAAGTAATTTTTCAGCATAGGTCTTGTAATCTCCACCGTCTTCTTTCAATTTTCCTATTTTAACCAGCGCATCGCACCAAGCTTGTTGTGCTGCATTAACTTCATCATAAGTAATAATAGAATGTGTCCCTTCTTCGACGTAGACCAATCCCAGTTCATTAATGACTTTTTGTACTTCCGTGTTTGTTTTTGAAGCCTCTGTTAACGCTTCTTTTTTTTCCGGGGTGGTGCAGGACGCCAATAAGATTATCATCCCAAGAAAAAACAGAATATTTTTATTTGCATTCATATAGCATCTCCGATTAACTAAAAATAAATCACTGATTCTAATTCAAAATATTAATTCCCGCCCCCCTGTCTCGGCAGTTCTCCGATTAGCATGAGAGTAATTGGAATGCTTTGAGCATCCCTTGCCAACGATTGCTTTAAAGCTAATCGTATCTAAAGCCCTGTCACGCACACAATGCAAAAACTTGGGGTCATGGAGCCAGGTCTTGAATTTTGCAAATACGTGCTTGCATAAACGAGACTTGATGCAAACTACAAGGCCTGACCCTAATCACTCCTGTGAACCATGGCCAATGGGCTATAGTATTTAGTTGATTCTTTGACGGGGCCCAGGTTCCGAATTTTGATCTACGGGTATATTATTTTTGTTCGCCATTTTCGCGATCAGCCAACAATGAGTTAACTTCATCGACCGTTAATGGTTTATTGAAGAAATATCCTTGAATTCCGTCGCATGCAAAATTTTGAAAAAATGCCAATTGCGTTGCCGTTTCTACACCTTCGATGACAACGCTCAATTCCAAGTTGTTCGCCAGTGTAATTATTGCTTTGGCAATCGCCGCATCGCCTGAATCGGTTGCGACGTTTTTTACGAAACACTTGTCTACTTTGAGTTGATCGATAGGTAAGTTCCTCAATAAGTTGAGAGACGAATAACCGGTTCCGAAATCATCGATGGCAATAGAAACGCCTTGAGATCTGATTCTAGTTAATAGATCGATAACCGTGTCGATATCGTCGGTTAACACACTCTCGGTAATTTCCAGCTTAATGACGCCTTCGGGGATTTTATGCTCGGTCAACAATTGTGTGATGCTTTCGGCAAGATTCGTCTGTAGAAACTGCCTTGGCGAAAGATTAACCGAAACGGTAAATCCGGTGAAACCGTCATCCGACCAAGCCCTCACTTGCCGGCACACGTCAGCAATAACCCATTCGCCAATCGGGATGATTAAACCGGTTTCCTCTGCCAACCCGATAAATTGGTCGGGGGAAATAAATCCTTTTTCTTCATGGCGCCAGCGCAATAAAGCTTCCAACCCTACTAAACGCTTTCCCCAAAGATCCCATTGCGGCTGATAAAAAACCTCAAATTCTTGCTTTGCTATAGCTTGATGAAGATCCGCTTCAAGGGCCAATCTCTCGGCCGTCCATTTTTCGATTTCCGGACTATAAAAGCCATACCGGTTGCGGCCAAGCGCTTTTACCCGATACATTGCCGTATCCGCATATCTCATTAGATTTTCTTCTTGTTCGGCGTCTTGCGGAAAAAGGCTGATTCCAATACTGAAACTTATATAAAGTAACTTATCTTGAATAACGAATGGTTCTGAACAAGCCAGTCTGATTTTTTCGGCAACTTCCGCAGCGCTTTGAGAATGATGAACATTGGCTAAAATTACTACAAATTCGTCCCCGCCCCATCTTGCGGCACTGTCGACCGATCGAATGCAGCTTTGTAAACGTAGAGCAATATGCTTTAGTAATTCATCGCCGGCATCGTGACCTAAACTATCGTTTATTTTTTTAAAATGATCCAGGTCCATGAAAAATATGGCCGCACCGCTCCGGTCGCGTCGTGCTTGAGCCAATACTTTGTTGAGGCGATCGCTAAACAACACGCGATTCGGCAAACCGGTCAGGGTGTCGTGTGTAGCTAAGTGAGTCATTTGGCGGCTGATTTGCAACGTTTCGCTTATATCGCTAATAGCTAAAACGTAACCTTCTCGGACTCCCTGATCGTTTGGCATGATATTCATTGTTATTCTGACGGCGATCTGTGCTCCATGCCGGTTTATCAAGAATAAGGGCTTTTGTTCGATGCCGGACGAAATATCGGGGTTGCAGTTCCCGTCCAGATCGTAAAATCTGGCCGATGTTTCATATCCGTCCATCAAATTGACGACTTCGTTTAGCGTTCTCCCCCTTACTTCTTCGAAAGAATAGCCGGTCAAGCGCTCGGCTACCGGATTCATAAAACTAATGTAACCGTCGGCATCCGTCGCTACAACACCATCACCTACCGATTTAAGGATAGTAGCGGTATTCTTTTTTTCCCTTGCCAAATAGAGGTCTGCGAATTCTAAACGTCGCGCAGTCCATAGGGCATGGAGGAAAAGCTGCCCAGCTAATGAGGAGGCTGGAGAAAACCAAATCGATACCCGATTCATCAAAATATAAGCGGAAAGGACGGTACATATTAACACCGCCACCGAACCTAATAAGCCGATCCAAGGCATTCGAATCGATTGAGTCCGGCTTGCAAGCACTACCAGTAAACACGACAATAGTAACTGCGATGGATGATTTAACTTATCGATCGATAGATTATTTAAGAGTGCATTGAGGACTTGTCCGTGCAGCTCCAGACCGCTCATGGGGGTCGTGTTGACAGTAACCGGGGTGGGAAACCGCTGTCCGAGACCGGACGCCGTCATGCCGATCAGCACCCAGCGCCCTTCAAGACGGTTTAAAAATCGGTCGTCGGACAAGACATCTACATAGGAAATTTTTTGCAGCTTACCTGATGAATTGATAAAAGGAATTGCAACTGGCTCCGATCGTTGCCAATGCTCGACATCATGGCCGGCCGCATGGGGAAAATTTATCGATTTATTTCCCGTTCGCCAAACGGCCTGAGCAAAATAAGGCCAGGGATAGCCGTCTTCCATCAGCCAAAGAAAGACGCTTCTGACCACATTGTCTTCCTCAAGCCGAATCTCGGTATGGCCTACCGAAGCAGCAGCTTGAGCAAACTCTAAAAGTGGCGGAATGAATTTTTGTTGCGTAGTATTTGGTTGAAGTTCGGGGGCTAACGGTAAAACGACACGGCCGTTTCTAGCGATGGCTCGCGCCAAAAGACGGTCCCCTTGCGAGTCTCCTTGTTCCGCCTCGGCGAATAATATGTCCATTCCAACTGCATTAACGTTTACTGATGTCAACCTGTCCAATAGCCGAGCATGTAGACGACGGGACCAGGGCCAACGGCCCAATTGCCTAATACTTTTTTCGTCGATCTCGACTAGTACTATGTCGGAATGGACGGTATGTTTAGTCAGTCGCACGACCCAGTCGTAAATAAAAATATCCCAATTTCGAAGGTAATCCGAATAAGTCAAACCTATTGTTACAAAGACCGCAAGGATCAAGCTTGAATGGGAAATGGGAAATTTCGTCATTAACTACTATCAAATGGCGAACAAAGCGAAAAGCAACAATAGCAACAGCCACCAATACCAACTTCTTGGCACTTCCAAAGTTTGCGTGGTTCCGAAAGGATTTTCGAATCCGTCTGCATCGATCGTTCGAATCCGCATGTAATACGTGCCACTATCCGGTTTATCGAGTTCGATATTCGGTTCATCGACTGTTTTGTCGACAAGCGGTGCCGAAAACGAAGGCTCATCGGCCAATTGAAATTGATACCGTTGACCGGGTAACCCGGCACGCCACCGGATTTGTAAATGCTCGTCGGATATCTCAGGCTCTTCAAGTGTCGGAGCCGGAACGACTCGGCGAAAATGTTGAGCATCGCTGAAAGGGCCTAACCCCTCATTTTCATCAACTGCAGCCACTCGCCAGTAGTAATCGCCCAAAGGTAATTCGTCAGGCGAGACGAATTGACTTTCGTCAACTTCTAAATTATCGGTAACTAGCTCCCGGAACTCCGAATCTTTCGCCAACTGAAAATGAAATTGCTCGATATCGACGGGCTTAGACCATACAAAAACAGCGCGTTCTTCGGTCACGCCGCTTGCCGGTTTCGGCTCCAACAACAACGGTGGTTCCGGTCTCGCATTAAGCTCGATTCGAGTAGCCGCGTTCAATCCTTCAAGACCGCTGGCATCAATGGCACGAATTCGAAAAAAATAATTCCCGTCGGGTAAATCAGGGCCTTTAAACAGATTCCCGGCAAAAGTATTATCGAGCATCAAACTACGAAAATCTTCCCTTAGACTGATTTGTACCCGATATCCCGAACTACCGGAAACTTCAGGAATCCCAAGTTGAATCGGAACTTGTTCCAATACTCGAGGCAACGCGTCGACATTAGGAGCAGGCAATAAATCGACAGGAGGCGCAGGAGGTTCGGAGCCGCGAATCAACAAACCTTGATTCGCCTTCACGAATCGCGAGACGCCCGCACCGGTCACTTCGATCTTTCCGCCCAGCACTTCAGCACGGCTGACGGCGTTTCCCTCGTCTTGATTGACACGGTAGTCCGTGCCTCTAACGGAAGTAGTAGCAGAAGGCGTTTTAATCTCGAAGCGATTGGCCGGTCCGGTACTCGGCTCGACTTGAGTTTCCAACCTTCCTTTCTCGAGCATCAACCGGTTATCGACCATTCCGGAATCGCCGAATATGCCGATTCGGTCCAAATGCAAATGACTTTTTTCCTGTAGTAACAAAAACGAGCCGTCGATAAATTGCAATCTAACATTGCTGTCGTCCAGGGTTTCAATCTTATCCCCTTCTACCAGCAAGCTACCGGCACTTAATGGCAAACGCCGACCTCCATCTGCCTCTATAACCCATGCTTGGCCATGCATGTCGAAAACCCTTACGAAAAAAGGAGACGTTTTAAGCCACTTGACGGGAACTTTAATTTTGGTGCCCGGTGGAATCTTATAAGGATCTACTATTTGATTGTAGGTTTTGAGGCGTTCGGTAAAAGACACGTTTTTAAGGTAGCGATCGGCCAATACCCACAAGTTTTCACCCGCACTAACGGTGTAAATCCAATCGTCGGAGGCAATAACGCGAGTCGATGACAAAAAGATGAGTATGAGAACGAATAATAGTTTACGTTGGACTCTACCATTCAAGTCATGATGATCTCGCATAAAAAATTTCCTCTCCTGTTTACAGTGTTTGCGGTTTATGGTGCATGCTTCCTTATTTGCCTATTTCATGGCGCCATACTTTAAAGCTTAGTCCACGCCGAATTAATCGTCTACCAGAAAAAAGGGAGTGGGCGAAGAAAGATCGGCTTAAGGTCAGGTGTGACAAGAGAAGCTAATCATTTCTTTCAGTGCCGGATAGGTGTTGAAGGACTGTCCGAGCTATCAGTTTAAATCTTCTGCTAGCCTGGACGAAACGATGTTGTCGGCCTATTTCAGAGGAAAATGTAGCTATCGAGAAATAAGGTATTATTTTGAACTACATTGTACAACTGTCGGTAAAACCATTAGAGAAGCAAGATTAAAAAAGAAAGCCATGAACCTAAGGCATATGCACAAAATAACTGCTACAAGTAATAGGCTTTGCGGCGATTCGGTGACTCGCTTGACAGGACGCCGTGAATACTTCCATGTAGGCTTGACGGCGGCTTTCCCTGCCGCCGACACCAGTCAATCGAGCCACCGAACCCCCTCCCAGAAGTTGTCGAAGTTATTTCATGCTCGTTACTAAGTCGCATTCTTTTAGCAATATACTGTCCTGGTAAGATCGGTTTTGATGGGGGTTGGTTACGCTCATGAAGAAACGGTACTCGCCTTTGCAGTGGTTATGTTTTTTTAAAAGGGGATGATAATAGTCTCTTCAATTTTGATGAGCTCTTCGCGCTCTGAATGGTTTTCTTTAATTCTTGATTTCTGAGGCGGATTGCTTCCAATTTCTGCTGATCATCCGGTGATAGATTATCAACTCGCTGATCGACGCTTGATAACTCTAAAACCTGATCAATATTAGGTATCGGTGTGTTTTTCGAGGACGAATAAAAGCAAAATGCAGGGGTGTTATGCTTCCTGACCGAATTCCTTGCGGCATCGGCTTTTGTTAACAATTGCTTTGCGGTCTCTCCGTCATGAGGATAAAGGCTAATTCCCATCCGAGGTAGCAGGCTATATATGTCTTGGAGATAGGGGTAAGGCAGAGTAAGTACCGAAATGATTTCTTGGGCCAAGATTGCAATTCGTTCTTTGTCGTCCGTCCGGTTAAAAATGATGATAAATTCGTCATTGCTCCAGCGCCCGATGCTATCGCCAATCCGTATGCATGTCTTTAAGCGTTTAGCAATCGCTGATATCAGAAAGTCTTCAGCACTTAGGCTGAGCGTTTCGTCTATTGTTTTAAGATCATCAAAGCCGATAAAACAAATTGCAAAACAGTTATTATCTTTTTCGTCCGCGATGTTCCGGTCAATTAGTTCCTCCAGTTTTATACGATTGGGAAGCCCCGTCAATTTATCGTGAGTTGCCAGATATTTCCAACGACGGCTCATTTTGACGGTCTCTGTTATGTCGCTTAATACAAACATATACTGTTTTGTTTCATGGATAGGCATATCGATCGGATTGCATGATAGACGGATCGTATATTCGTTTCCGTTGGGCGCTTTTAGGTAACAAGTGGATACTGGTTTGTCGGATTTCAGCAACAAAGAAGGGCTCCAAAATTTAGCTTGATCGGTACTTAGACCTATCAGAACAGTATTGATATGTCGATGGGATGCTTCTTGAAGAGTGAATCCGGTTAATATTTCCGCATTTGGATTAAGGAATTCAATTCTGCCCTCGGAATCGGTAATGATGATGGCATCGCCAATTGCCGCAAGGGTCGCTGAATTACGTTGCCGTTCAAAAAGCAATGTGCGGCCAATGTGTTTCATGCTTTGCCAATTTAAGGCAGGAAAACTCAAGATCAAAACCGTTAAAACCGCTACGGGACTAAACCAGGACAAGGCGAAATAAAACAGGGAAGCACTGGTTGCGATGGCAGAAATCATGCCGGCAAGCAACGGAATGAGAGGTTTATTGTTGTAGATGCGCGATGATATTAGCGTGGCGAATAGCAAAATAAAAGTCAGGAGATTTTCTAAGGGTTTGCTCAGTTGGATCAAATTAAAACCTTGCAAACCCGAGTTAAGTACTTGCGCATGAAGCTCGATGCCATTCATGGGTTCCGATTGACCCGATAAAGGTGTTGGAAACCTTGTGGCCAAACCGGCAGCCGAAGCTCCAACCAAGACAATCTTATTTTCCAGAGACAAGTCGGTTGTTTTCTCTTGAAGGATATCGAGATAAGAAATTCTTTGAAACTCGCTGTTATCGGCAAAGGGAATCAAAACGCGTTGATTGCGCCACCAAAGGTTCGAACGGGAAGGATGCGTGTTGGGACGACTTTCGCCTTGCCATTTCAATGTATGGTCTTCATGATGGACCTGCAATAGAACGGAAGCAAACGAACGCCATTTTCTGTTATCGAAGCCTGCTTCGAGAAAGATGGATCGGACCAAGCCGTCACTGTCGAGTTCGATGTCGACATGCCCTAAACCGGCCGCGGTTTCGATAAATTGTTTCAAGGGAAGCGTCGGTTTTATACCCTCTTTCCGGAGGCCGGTGATTTCGGGCAAGACCGGCAAAACGACCTTGCCGTTGTGACGGATTGCTTCAGCCAACAGTCTATCCGCTACAGGATCTGCATTTTCGGGTTCGGCAAATATGATATCAAGGCCGATCGCAGCGGCATTGAGTTGTGTCAGAGTGTCAAGCAATTTGGCATGTGTCCTTCTCGACCAGGGCCAGCGTCCAAGTTCTTTGAGGCTCCGTTCATCGATCTCAATGATCACAAGGCCATCGGTCGCAGGGCGTGGCCAAAGTCTGAGCATGCTGTCGTATACTAAGCGGTCGACCGGTTGTAATGCATTAAAGCTGGAAATTAACAGGCCGAGAAGGGCAAGGCTTAATGCCGTGTTTATAGCGGTATGCCTAAATACACTCTTGAGTCTTTGCATTGAGTGAGCCTAAATAATGATGAACACTATTAAGGTTACCCTTAATAGTAACCAATACAAAGTTGGGAATGCTTCAATTTTTTGCGAATTATCAAATGACCTACTGAAATCGATTGCACCGATGCTTTCTATTCGATTCGGCGATAACACGGCTTCCGTTCCGTCTGCGTTTGGTAATGCGATGAAGCCTTTTGCCGGAAACAGTTTGTAATAACAGATGCAGGCATGAATGCTGTCGTAGGCGATCGGTAGCCCTTGCTGCTTAATGTGACGCGCCAAATCACGCTATCCAACTTACCGCCGTAAAGATCGAACGTGCCCGTTTTTTTGCGCGCCAGCATCCAGACTTGATAAATCAACTGCAACAAATTTTCGTCGTGAAACCGTGTATAAGCGTGTTTGACGTAGACTGTCGGTTTTTCGGTGTCGATCGACGGTTTGCCGTCCGCATCGAGTGTCACTGTACCGATTTTATCGGTTTCGTTGCGCGTGTCGATTTTCCAGACCGGTGCGAATTGCACGAACAGGCGATCAAGTAGCTCAGTTTCGAACAGCGGAATTTGCAGCGGGTTGCAGTAGGCTTTGGCGAATCTATCGGCTGCTTCTTGCCGAGTCATCGACGCAGTTCGGGGCGGCGCGTAGCGTAGCGGATCGGTTTGCCGGTTACCGGAATTTGCTCGATCGGCAGTTGAAAAGGGGCGTTTAATTCAGTGTGCAAGTCGTCGAGCGCAAGCCCGGCGAACCAGCGCAGCAGCGGGTAGGCTCCGGCAACTTGTTGCCAAGTTCGGTAATGGTCGGGCACCGCGACTCGATCGGCTAATTCGGTTTTGTAGTCGGTTTTTTTAAAAGAATCCGAACCGACTAGTGCGCGGCCGCATTCGTTGAGTCTTTGCCGAAACGACGAACCCGGCGGCAAGCGGGAAGTTAGGCCGGCGGCCGCGTCTCGCGGCAAATTCGCGAATTCCGTCAACCTTGCGTTCTCATCCAGTTGCCGCATTTGTTCGAGCCACTGCGCGTAAGCCGAATCGGACATTGACGCACCGGCAAATGAAGCAAAAAAACGATTGCCGCGAAGATAGGGAAAGCCGGGAATCCGCATTTCGCCGGTATCCTCGGTGCTATTTGCGAAAACGGCATCATCGAGGTCTTGATAAAATTGCAAACAAGACGCTTGCTGTCCGCCCTGCGGAGCAATCAAAAGGGCGGAGGTCGAGACACAGCCCGTTAGGAATAGACATGACAATAAGGAGATTCTCATTGCGTGCATCGTGTCAATCCTCCGTGAGAACAGGCGTGAAAGATCGTCATTGTATTCAATTTTCCCTACAGGCTTACTCCCTTTATACTCAAAAATCGGCTTGTGCTTCACGCTGACGCAGCAATAACGCGAAGTTCAAAATTTCCTGCATGAGGGGTTCCGGCTTGGGTTTAATGGTTTGAAAAACCTGTTCGGCAAGGTCCATATCGGTTCACTCTTAAATCTAATCGTTTGTGTCAAACATGGGCTACTAAATCAAAAAGTAACCTGATGTATCCCCACAAAACGCTCGTTCCCATGCTCGGCGCTCTTCTTTATACACAAATATCGGTAAACTTGCTAAACAGAGGTCATCGTATAACTGGAAACGGTGCTGTTTGATAAATCTGCGGATATTGGATATCAGTGGCTCCGAGATCGCGATCTGGGGATCGCTCCCACAGAGCATCCAGCCCCTTGTGGGAGCGACGCCTTCGTCGCGATTTCGAAGTCGGTTACGTTAAGCAACAATAAAGGGTATCGAGGTCACATTCGCCAAGATGGCAAGACGGTATCTACGACTTATGTATAACGGCGAGTGCTCGGCGTGGGAATGCCGCTTTAGACGCTCTGCGTCGACTGCGGCGGGCAATCGGATTAAGAAACTGTAGAGAATGTATCGTTGCTCTTGTCGGGATTATCGACCTCTAGGGACGCAGAGCGTCCCGGGATGTATTCCCACGCAGCGTAGGAACGATGAAAAAAATCAATATATCTATCAATTTTCAGCCATAGCAAATTGTTTTATTTGGCTGTTTCGTGGGGATACCTCAGAACCTGAACCTTTTTTGCCTTCCCTAACCGCATCGTTCTTAAATTCATGTTTTAGCCTACAGATTTGCGCATCGTGACAAATTCTTCGGCCGCAGTCGGATGAATACCGATCGTCGAGTCGAAGACGGCCTTGGTCGCGCCGGCCCGAATTGCGACTGCCATGCCTTGTATGATTTCTCCCGCTTCCGGTCCGACCATGTGGATGCCTAGGACCCGATCGGTGCTTGTTCTGACTATCATTTTCATCATCGTTTTTTCATCGAGACCGGACAGCGTGTGTTTCATCGGCGTAAAAACTGATTTATAGATCTCGATATCGGAGTATCGCTCCTTGGCTTCGGATTCGGTCAACCCGACCGTGCCGATATTCGGCTGGCTGAATACCGCCGTTGGGATATTGTCATAATCGACCGAAGTGGGTTCATCGGTATAGAGATTGTTGACCAGAGCCATCGCTTCGGCGATTGCGACCGGCGTCAGGTTAAGTCCGCCGGTGACATCGCCCAGCGCGTATATCGACGGAATATTGCTTTGATATCGGTGGTCGACGACGATTTCGCCCTTCTCGGTCAACGCAACGCCGAGTTCGGGCAGACCAAGTCCCGCAGTATTCGGTCTTCGCCCGGTCGCGTATAAAATCAGATCGGCTTCAACGATGTGGTTCCGGTCGGTATGGGCTTCATAGCCGCTTTCGTTTCGGGCGACCGATTGAATATTGGTGTTGAGCAAAATGTCGATGCCTTTTTTTTGCATTTCCTGACTGGCAAATGCTCTAACATCGTGATCGAATCCCCGCAGTATTTGCTCGCCCCGATAGCATAATGTTGTGTTAACGCCCAAGCCGTGCATGATGCCGGCGAACTCGACGGCAATATAGCCGCCGCCGACAATCAGTATTCGCTCGGGAAGATTATCCAAGGCAAACATGTCATCGGAATCGGCGACATATTCGTTGCCCGGAAAATCGGGAATAAAGGGCTTTCCGCCGGTTGCGATTAGAATGCGTTCGCTACGGTATCGAGTTTCGCCGACTTGCACGGTATGAGCGTCAAGCAATGTCGCTCGGCCTTCGATCAGTGTTACGCCGGACTTGTCGAGCAAACTGCCGTATATGCCTTGCAGCCGTTTTAGTTCGCGGTCTTTTTGCGACAACAAACGTGGCCAGTCGAAGTCGGGTTCGCTTAGCGACCAGCCGAAACCTTTAGCCGCTTCAAAATCCTCGCGAAAATGCGAGGCATAGACGAACAATTTCTTAGGCACGCAACCGACATTGACGCAGGTACCCCCTAGATGACGGTTTTCGGCGATGGCGACGCGGACGCCGAGGTTGGCGGCAGTTCGCGCGGCTCGAACGCCCCCTGAACCCGCGCCGATAACAAATAGCTCGAAATCGAAATCAGTCATTTGTATATTATTGAATAGGTGGATAACGGCAGCGCATCGGCATTCTTGATTGAATAACCGATGCGAATTATTAAACCTAAAAAGAGCAGTTGGCATGTGTTGTAGACCGTTCGTGCTGAGCCAAGTCGAAGCATGAAGGGTCTGCAACACTTTCACCGGCTTGGTGAAGCCTCAAACTACCCTTCTGAACCCTTCGACAGGGCTCTCCTGAGCTCGGCCGAAGGGTTCAGAAGGGTAGTTTGAGGTACTCAAATGCTCTTTTTAGGTTAAATTATGATCTTAAATAATCGAGCATCGTTTCAGCACCGCTAACCGAGAACGGATCGTCCGGACAATTGTCGGAAAAACCGGGTTCGCTGAACAGCTTGACGATCTTACCGTCCTCGACCAACATCGAATAACGCCAAGAGCGATAGCCGAAGCCGAGATTTTCTTTTTTGACCAACATGCCCATCAGACGCGTAAAATCGCCATTGCCGTCGGGCAACATTTTGACATGCTCGATGCCCAGATGTTTACTCCACTGAAACATCGTGAAGGCATCGTTGACACTTAAACAATAGACATCATCGACTCCCTGACCGATGATGTCTTGGTATTTTGCTTCGTAACCCGGTAAATGTGTGCTCGAGCATGTCGGCGTAAACGCGCCCGGCAGGGAAAACAGCACGATTTTTTTGCCTTTGAAAATATCGTCGCTACTGACATCCTGCCAACGAAAAGGATTGTCGCCGCCGATACTTTCATCGCGCACGCGGGTTTTGAAAACTACATTGGGAACGTTTGAAGTCATTTAGATTCTCCGGTTGGTTGATCAATGAGCGATCGGTTTATCGGTGAATAAATAATCGCGTAGTTCGTTGTCGAGTTTCGGGTCTTGTCGGCGTATCCATTCCAACAGCATCGCCGCGTGTTCCTTCTCCTCATCGCGGTTATGCGCGAGTATCGCTTTGAGGTCTTTATCCTTGCACGCATCGACGCGTTGGTTATACCAGTCGACCGCTTCCAGTTCCTCCATTAAAGAGGTAATAGCCCGATGCATGTCGCGCGTAGCATCGGAGAGTTCTTCTATTGCTTCGTGATAACCTTCGTTTGCCATTTTGGTGCCTCGTCTACTGAATAAATGATTGCCGATTAGGAAGAGAATCTCACGATTTATCTTTCTAATCGACTCATTGACAGTTTAACGCTGTTTTAATGCAATGAATATACTCATCGTAGATCAAAATTCGGCGCCGGGGTGACCGTCAAAGGACGCCGTGAATACATCCATGTAGGCAAAGCCTTTGCCGATCACCCCGGTGCCTCTTTAGGCATCGCCGAAATTTGAAGTGCGAAAGGTATAATGGATTGTCATTATCAAGGCGATTTATTGTATCGATACACGATATAATCCGCAATTGAGCTTTATTCCGCGCCTTAAAACTGATTCATGAGTTTCCACGAACTAAACGCCCGTTTTCGCCGATTGCATAAAGAGCATGCCGCCTGGCGTTTGTTGCGCTCGGACAATGCGCCGTTGATACTGGCCTTTGTCGCCGATTTGTTCGAAGAGGCCGACGAAATCGCGTTCGGCCGCGCCAAGATGGCGCTCGATACCGAACTGGAGCATTGGCGCGAACAGGGCATTATTGAAGTCGAGGTCAATGCCGCGACCTATTTGCGGCAATGGATTCAAGCCGGCTGGTTGCGCGAGTTGGACGATCAATTGA
The DNA here is from genome assembly GCF_044788715.1 of Methylotuvimicrobium sp. KM1. Taxonomy (NCBI): domain Bacteria; kingdom Pseudomonadati; phylum Pseudomonadota; class Gammaproteobacteria; order Methylococcales; family Methylococcaceae; genus Methylotuvimicrobium; species Methylotuvimicrobium sp. KM1. The sequence continues at coordinate 1,647,102 of NZ_CP173170.1, forward strand.
GCAAAACCGATGCTTGCGAGGTCGCGCTGCGTTTCTGCCGGCAATTGGATCAGCGCGAGACCAACGCTACCGCGTCGCATTTGCGTATCGTGCAAGATGCGGTACGGGATCTATCGGTCGCGATCAGTCCCGACCCGGCTGAACGCATTCAATTACTGGAATCGCGCAAGGCCGAAATTCAGCGGGAACTCGATGAACTGGAGGCCGGTATCGTTCATGAATTATCGGATACCGAACAGCGCGAGCGTATCATCGAGATTTATCAATTAGCGGCGGTGTTGACCGGCGATTTTCGCCGTGTCGAAGACGAGATCCGGCAAATCGACCAAACTCTGCGCGTGCAAATGATCGAATCCGGCGGCAGCCGCGGCGATGTGATTCTGAACCTGCTGGAGCAGGAGCAACTGCTGGCCGCGAGTGATGCCGGCCGGGCTTTCGATGGCTTCTTTCATTTGTTGTGCGATCAAAATCGCAGTACCGAATTGCGCGAACAATTGAAAGCGATTTTGAGCCGCCCGGCCGCCAATAATCTCAGCGAGCAACAGGCCCGCTTTCTCGGTAAACTCATGCGCGAATTGAGCCGCGAAAGCGGCAGGGTATTCCAGGTGCGCCGCCGTACCGAGGAAAATCTGCGTCAGTTCGTCGAAAGCGGCGCGGCCGGTGAAATGCGGGCCGTGGACCGATTGCTCGGCAAATTGGAACGCTTGGCGGTCGGATTTAAGGAGGCCGATATTTCGATGCGTCACGAAACCAGTCTCAGACTCGACAGCGGCCATGTCAAAATACAATCCCCGGACAGTTGGTCTTTGAAAATGCCCGAGGAACAGCTTGACACGCGCGATGTGCAGGAACATATCAATACCGGCACGCCTAGCGATACGATGCTGCGGCAATTGCATGCGGTACAGGTATTGGCTGTCGCGGAAAAATTACGCAGCACCTTGCGGGCCAGCCGAATTCCGCTCAGTATCGCCGGTTTGGTTGCGCGACAGCCGATTCAGGCCGGCCTGGAAGAATTGATCGCATTTCTCAGGGTCGCGCGCGCGGTCGGCGCGACCGAATTGCAGGGCAGGGAAACCGTTGAGATTAAAGATAGAAACGGGCAGTGCTTGAAAGCTGAAATACCGCATTATTTGCTCAGCGCCGAGCAATTTCCCGAACGACTTGAGGAGTTGATTTTGTGAGTTTTTTCGATAAACCGCTTGCCGGAAATTCTGCCGAGCAGCCCGATCTGTTCGATATCCTGCGTGGCCGAATCGAGTCGCCCGAGGTTTCAAGTGCGCAGCAAACCGATGAATCCCTCACGCTTCTCACGCTTGACGAGCAGTCCGAAGCTTGCGGCGAGACCGAAGACCATTCCGGCCGATTGCCGCCCGAGGCGCGCCATGCGTTGGTCGGATTGCTGCGCCACGGCGTGATCATGGCCGACAATAAACGCCTGCAATTCGAGACCTTGTGCCGCTACCGAGTGGAGATCGAAGCGCATCTGGCCGATATGTATCTGCGCGTTTTGCTGGACGAACAAGCGGGGCTGGCTATCCTGTTGCAGCAAGAAGCGGAAGAGCTCGACGAGGACGATGAAGTCAGTAGTCTGATCGTCAGGCGAACTTTAACACTGTACGATACCTTGTTGTTACTGGTGTTACGCAAGCATTATCAAGAACGGCAAAACGCCGGCGAGCAGCGCGTCATTATCGATATCGACCGCGTCGATGTCGCGCTGCGGCCGTTTCTGCCGTTGACCAACAGCAGCCGCAGCGACCGGAGGCAGTTGAGCGGCGCATTGAAAAACATGAAAGACCGGAAAATTTTGGCGGCGGTGCGTGGCGATGAAGAACGTTTTGAAATCACACCGGTAATCCGTTATGTCGTTAATGCTGCCTTTCTCGAGCAAATGCTCGAGGAATATCTGAAACTGGCGGCCGGCGCAAGCCTGAGCGAAGAACAGGAGGCTTACGATGTCTGACGGGAAGAGCGCGCAAGTGCGCGATTTATTCGCTTGCGGTGCGATCCGGCTACGAGAATTGTCGGTCTATAATTGGGGCTCGTTTCATGGCCTGCATACGGCCCGGATCGATCCCGACGGTACCTTGATCACCGGCGACAACGGTGCCGGAAAATCGACTCTGGTGGACGGTTTGATGGCCTTGTTGTTGCCGGCCGGCAAGGCGACTTTCAATGTCGCGGCGGCTCAGGGCGACCGGAGCGACCGAAGTTTGATGAGCTATATTCGCGGCAGTTTCGGCAGCGCTCATGACGGCGGCCGAACCCGGATATTGAGCAAGCGCGAAGGCGCGGTCGTGACCGGACTTCGGGCTTTTTATCAGGCCGACGACGGTTCGCAAATGACGCTCGCCGCCTTGTTTTGGATCACCCATGCCGGCAATGCCCTGGGCGACCTAAAGCGGGTTTATCTAGTCGCGCGCCGCAATGTGACCTTGAAAGAATTGCTCGATGCCTTCGGCGACGGCGACCCGCGCGCGTTGAAACAGTATTTACGTCAGGATCCTTTGATCACTCCTTGCGACGACCGGTTTTCCGAATATCAGGAATGCTACCGGCGCTTGCTGCACATGGATAACCCGAATGCGCCGGCGCTATTGGCGAGGGCTTTGGGGCTGAAAAAAATCGATGATCTGACTTCATTGATCCGCGATCTGGTGCTCGAACCCAGCAATGTGCGCGACGATGCGCGTAAAGCGGTCGATGAATTCGCCGATCTGGTCGGCATTCACAATCAGTTACTCGACGCCCGTCAGCAGCGCGATGCCTTGGCGGACTTGCCTGGCGTGACCGAAGACTTGCAGCGCGCCGAACAGGATTTGCAAAGACTGGATGCCGAATTGGACGGCCTGTCGGCTTGGTTCGGCGAACAATGCGCCGGGTTATGGCAGTTGCGCATCGACACCATCGTTTCGGAGCTGCAGCAGGCCAAAAGTCATCTCGAACGGCTGGAAATTCAAGTGAACGAGGCCGCGGAGCGCTCCGAGCAATGCCATGCCGATTATCTGCAGGCTGGCGGCGAGCGCATCGAATTCATCAAGAAAGACTTGCAGACCGCGGAAGCCAAACTGGCCGAAGTCAATCTCAAGGCCGCGCGCTACCAACAAGTCGCCGGCGCCTTGCAGTTGCAGGGCGGGCTCGAAGAAGCTGTTTTTCAAGACAATCAGCGGCGGGCGCAACAGGCCCGAGAAGCCATCGCTAATGAAAAGGCAAAAGCCCAGGACGATTTTGCCGCGCAGGCCGCCAAACTGAGCAATGCCCAGGACCAACAACGGCACTTGCAGGACGAAATCGGCGAAATCGAGGCGCGCCCCGATTCCAATATCGACGCCAAATTTCAAATTTTGCGCGATGAAATGGCCGAAGCGCTCGGTTTGGATCGCGGCAAGCTGATGTTCATCGGCGAATTGCTGGATGTGCGCGATGACGAGCGCGCCTGGCAGGGCGCGATAGAACGTGCGTTAGGCGGGCTTCGCACGACGCTGGCGGTGCCGGAAAGCGATTTTCCGTTGGTCACGCGCTGGTTGAATCAGCGCCATACCGGCTTGCATGTGCGCGTACAGGTCGTTCGCGAGCTCAATCAGGCGCCGGATTTCAAAGCCGACGGTTATTTGCGCAAACTGGCTTGGCGCGACCATCCTTACCGCGACTGGCTGAAACGCCATTTGGCGCGTTTCGATCTGCACTGCGTCGAAAACACTGAACGGCTCGACCGGACGCCTTTTTCGATGACGCGGCAAGGCTTGATGCATATGGATCGCGGCCGCTTCGAGAAAAAAGACCAGCAGCGCATCGACGACCGCCGCGCCTGGCAATTGGGATTTTCCAACAAAAACCGACTGGCTCTTTTGCGTCAGGATGTCGAACGCTTCAAACAAGAAATTCTCGCGTTCGGCGAGGCTGTAGGCAAGGCGCGCGAAGCCATGGATTCGGTCGACCGGCGCGACCGGCAATGGGAAGAACTCGGCAAATTCCGCTGGGCCGATATCGATGTGCCGTATTGGCAAAATCGCATCGCGGGGCATAAACACGATATCGAACAATTGGAACGGGCCGGCGGCGATCTGGCCGCCGCGAAGGCGCGCTGGGAATCGTCGAAAGCGGCATTGCAGGATTTGCAAAAGCAAAAGGATGGCCAAATCGGGCGCGTGAGCGCGATCGGTAAGGACCGTGAAAATGCCGAAAAAAACAGACAACAAGCCTTGAAGCTGGCCGAAACCGGCGTGGCCGACGATTTGCGCGCGGCATTGCTGAAAAAAATAGGCGCACTCAAAGACGCGCAACTGGAGGAAGCCGCGAAAATCGAGGAACGTTATCGTCGCGGTATGGAACAGCAACGCGGAGTCGTTCGCGCCCGCAAAGACCGGGCCAGCCGATCGGCGGTCGGCATCATGACCGGTTTTCGTGCGAAATGGGAAATCATCGCCGCGGATTGGGGCGGGGACTTGGCGAGTCTGCAGGATTATCTGGCGCATTTAGCGCAACTGGAGCAAGAAGGCCTCCCGGCCTTGGTCGAAAAGTTTCGCGAACGCCTGAACCGACACGCGACGCAATCGCTGGCGGGGATACGCACACGAATCGAATCGGAGCGGGAAGACATCGACGAGCGCATCCAAACGATCAACCGGGTGCTGGAGCGGACCGAATTTCGGGCCGGAAGTTATTTGCAATTGGGCATGAAAAACGAGCAATACGAGCATGTGCAGCATTTCAATCGCCTTTTGAGCAAAGTCATGGAGCAATTAACCAGCGACGATCACGAAGCGCGTTTCGCCGGTTTGCAACAGGTCATCGCCATTTTGGACAAGGCTAGTAATCCGGCCACGGCCAATACGCAGGAAAGCCTGCGTTTGCTTGATCCGCGTCATCAGTTGTCGTTTTATGCCGAGGAAATCGGCACGGAAGACGGTAAGATTCGCGATGTGTTGATGTCGTCCAGCGGTAAATCCGGCGGCGAGAAAGAATCGTTCGCGGGCACCATCGTCGCGGCGAGCTTGGCCTATGTATTGACACCGGACGGCAGCGATCGGCCGGTTTACAGCACCGTATTTCTCGACGAGGCCTTTTCGAATACGGCCGAAGCGGTCAGCCGCCGAGTACTGCGCATCTTCAAGGAGCTGCATATTCATGTCAATTTGATCACGCCCTACAAGAATCTTAATTTGGCGCGCGAATCGGCCAGTTCGCTGTTGATTGCCGAACGCGACGGCGCGGCGCATGAAAGCAGCCTGTGCGAAGTGACCTGGCAAGAGATTGACGAGCGTTTGCGGCAACAAGCCGAGGCATTCGATGTGGTGTTGGCATCCTAACGTTCATGGAAGCCAGGCCATCGCCCCAGCAAATGAAAGTTCTCTGGTGGCGGAGGGTGCGGTCACTCGCTCGACAGGACGCCGTGAATACCTCCTTGTAGGCTCGGCGGCGGCTATCCCTGCCGCCGACGCCTGTCGATCGAGCAACCGCACACGCTTCGGAACCAACATTGTTTTTCATATCGAAAAATTAGATAAGGAATGCAAAACTGCGAACTTTCACAGTAACTGGAGCTTGGGAAACAGCGCCGTAGGATGGTGAGCAGCGAAGCGGAAACCCATCGCTTTGTTTGAGCGCAGGTTTGATTGCGATTTAGCTTGATGCGTATGGAAGCGAAGGGTGCCCTATGCGCAGCCTACTGGCTGGCTGCCGGGGTCTAGAGATCATGAATGGCGAAAGTCATCACGTCCTTGTGTTCCGGATCCCGGCAATTCTTGCCGGGATGACGATTTCGATGTCCTTTCCGTTATTAGCGCATTAAGCCTATCTTGCATTTGTCGGAAGAACAGTCAACAATAATTGGGCATGTCTGTCGAGATATGAATTCAAAACCCGAGCCTAATCTTCTTCCCGGTAACCGTTTATGAACCAACCCGCCTATCGTTTAGCCGTTTATGAAGACTTGTTCGATTTGCCCGAGCATGTCATCGGCGAAATTCTGCATGGACAATTGATTACCCAGCCTCGTCCGGCACCTAAACACGCCCGATCCGCCTCGATTATCGGCGGTGAAGTGATGGGGCCTTTCGATCAAGGCAAAGGCGGGCCGGGCGGCTGGTGGATTTTGGATGAACCGGAGCTGCATTTGGGGCCCCATATTTTGGTACCCGATCTTGCCGGCTGGCGTAAAGAACGAATGCCGCGTTTTCCTGATGAGGCTTATTTCAGTCTCGCGCCCGACTGGGTTTGTGAAGTGATTTCGCCCGGCACCGCGCGCACGGACCGGGTTGTCAAAATGCCGATATATGCGGCGGAGTCGGTGCAATGGTTGTGGCTGGTCGATCCCGATCTTCAAATATTGGAGGTCTATCGCCTGCTCGACGGACATTGGCTGTTGGAGCGCACTTGGCAAAACGACGATATCGTCAATGCGCCGCCGTTCGATGCGATTAGCATGAACTTGGGGGATCTTTGGTTGCCGCAAGACTGAATATTGCAAAAGGGTGCTCGTGTTAGATGTTAAAGGGCAAAACCCTAATGCTCTAGGAAAGCGCGCCAAAAAGATGTTTTTCGCGTTAATTTTTTGCTCAAACTGAGGAGTCGGTTTCGATTCGCATTGACGGAGGCCTCATATTCGCGTTTGTTTAAGTGGGTAAAATTTTGGCGTGCAAAAAAATAAGAAAAAATAAGGGTCAGGTCTTTAATTTGACATCCAGGCCTTGTTGTTCTATTTTTAGGCTTAATTTAAATGGACAGGATACGAGAATGGCCAGGCCTTTACGCATTGAATTTGCAGGAGCGCTGTACCATGTGACCGCTCGTGGTAACGCTCAGGAAAAAATCTATCGTGACGATACCGATCGGGAGCAGTTTTTGGCATTGTTACAACATGCCGTTAATCGGTACGATTGGTATTGCCATGCGTATTGCTTAATGGACAATCATTACCACTTGTTGATTGAAACCGGCGCGCCGACATTATCCAAGGGAATGAAATATCTTAACGGCACTTATACGCAAGCTTTTAATCGTCAGCATCACCGCGTCGGTCATGTATATCAAGGCCGATTCAAAGCGATATTGGTACAAAAGGATTCCTACCTGCTGGAGCTGGCTCGCTATATTGTGTTGAATCCGGTAAGAGCGCAAATGGTGAAAACTATCAAACAATGGCGTTGGAGCAGTTATCGAGCAACAGCCGGTTATGAAGAAGCTCATGCCTGTTTAACCACGGATTGGATACTTGCGGGATTTGGCAACACGAAAAATGAAGCGCAGCTGCGATACCGCGAATTTGTAAAAGCCGGCAAGAGACAGCCCTCACCTTGGCAATGCTTAAAAAACCAGATCTATTTAGGCGATGACGACTTCATCAAAGACATGCAGAGCAATCTCGACCCTGAGCAGTCGCTGAAGGATATACCTAAAAAGCAAAAACAGGCGCCGATAAAACCGTTGGCGTATTATGCCGAGCATTATAAAACTCGGAATGAAAGCATGGCGCATGCCTATTTAAGCGGCCACTATACGCTGGCTCAAGTGGGCGAATATTTCGGTGTGAGCTATGCTACAGTGAGCCGCGCAGTGAAACAGGTGGAAAATGAGGGTAAATGTCAAACGTAAGGCCTGACCCCGATTTTTTAATGTCAAACGTAAGTCCTGACCCCGATTTTTGTGTGACCCCGATTTTTGTGACCCCGATTTTTGACCCCGATTTTTGCGACCCCCTTCTTTTGCTGATAGGCTGGAGGAAGTTAATGCCAACAATTTCAATGTTCTACGGAATTATTATTCGGATGTATTACGCGCCGAAGGAGCATCCTCCGCCACATTTTCACGTCTACTATGGTGAGCATAAGGCGACCATTGATATCCGAACATGCGAGGTAATACAGGGCGACCTACCAAGAAAGCAGACTAAGCTTGTCTTGGCATGGGCGGAACTTCATCAGGAAGAACTGATGGCTGATTGGGATCTGGTGATGAATGGTGAGGAACCATTTAAAATCCAACCGTTACAGTAAGAGGTAAAATTATGTATCCATCTGTTAAAAATGTCACTCCGGCTGAAGATTATCTTCTCTCAATAGTCTTTGATAACGGAGAAAGAGGAACTTTAGATATGAAGCCGTATTTGGATTTTGGTGTTTTTCAGAGACTCAAAGAACGCAATGTATTCAATCGAGTCCGTGTATCTTTCGATACCATAGAGTGGGATTCGGGGATAGATCTTGATCCTGAGTTTGTTTACAACAAAAGCGAACGTTCAGTCGCACAATAAGGTACTTCAGCCGACGTGAAAAAACCGCGCGATTGAGGAGTTCGGTGTCAGTCGTTCCTTACAATGACATTCAGGTCTTGGTGATTTAACTTGAGACTCAGTTTAGTCGGACAGCATCCGATTGGCCAGGCCTTTACGCATTGAATTTGTAGGAGCGCTGTACCATGTGACCGCTCGTGGTAACGCTCAGGAAAAAATCTATCGTGACGATACCGATCGGGAGCAGTTTTTGGCATTGTTACAACATGCCGTTAATCGGTACGATTGGTATTGCCATGCGTATTGCTTAATGGACAATCATTACCACTTGTTGATTGAAACCGGCGCGCCGACATTATCCAAGGGAATGAAATATCTTAACGGCACTTATACGCAAGCTTTTAATCGTCAGCATCACCGCGTCGGTCATGTATATCAAGGCCGATTCAAAGCGATATTGGTACAAAAGGATTCCTACCTGCTGGAGCTGGCTCGCTATATTGTGTTGAATCCGGTAAGAGCGCAAATGGTGAAAACTATCAAACAATGGCGTTGGAGCAGTTATCGAGCAAAGAAAAAACGGGGTCAGGCCTTGAAAGAAAAAACGGGGTCAGGCCTTGTAATTGACATATAGATCTTTTTGTTATTGAACGAAAAGGAGTTTGTGGCTTTCGGAATCGTGCTTCAAACATTTTTAGTCGCTTGTTGGATGCACATGGTTTAAGGCGGGACGCTTGAGTTGTGATGGTTAATTGTTTAACATCGCCAGTTTGCTCAGCAGTTTCGTTAATACTATGAAAGCACCCATTGTACTGATCGGTATCGGGGAATTAGGCGGCGAATTCGCGCGCGGTTTTTTACGTTGCGGACATCCGGTTTATCCGATCACCCGGCAAACGGCACTCTTTGACGCGGCTGATCAAATACCGACGCCGGGCCTCGTTTTGATCACGGTGCAAGAAAGCGAACTGGACGGGATATTGAAGGATCTTCCCAAGTCCTGGCGAGATAAAGTCGGACTCGTGCAAAACGAATTATTACCTCGTCATTGGCAACAGCATGGCATCGATAATCCTACCGTTGCCGTGGTCTGGTTTGAAAAGAAACCGGGGATGGCGTTGACCAATATTCTCTATACACCGGTGTATGGCCCTCATGCCGATGAGCTAATTCATGCATTGGAGGCAATCGATATTCCTACGCGCTTGCTGGAAGATGAACCTCAATTGGTATACCAACTTCTGCGTAAATCGCTTTATATCATGACGGTCAATATCTGCGGTTTGTCTTGCGGCGGTACGGTTGGAGAATTATGGATGCGGCATCGCGGACTCGTCCGGGAAGTCGCATTGGAAGCGATCGGTATTTTGGAATGGCTAAGCGGCCAAGAACTTCCTGCAGAGAAGCTGATTGCCGGCATGGTCGAAGGCATTGAAGAAAAAACGGGGTCAGGCCTTGTAATTGATATATAGATCTTCTTGTTATTGAACGAAGAAAAACGGGGTCAGGCCTTGTAATTGACATATAGATCTTTTTGTTATTGAACGAAAAGGAGTTTGTGGCTTTCGGAATCGTGCTTCAAACATTTTTAGTCGCTTGTTGGATGCACATGGTTTAAGGCGGGACGCTTGAGTTGTGATGGTTAATTGTTTAACATCGCCAGTTTGCTCAGCAGTTTCGTTAATACTATGAAAGCACCCATTGTACTGATCGGTATCGGGGAATTAGGCGGCGAATTCGCGCGTGGTTTTTTACGTTGCGGACATCCGGTTTATCCGATCACCCGGCAAACGGCACTCTTTGACGCGGCTGATCAAATACCGACGCCGGGCCTCGTTTTGATCACGGTGCAAGAAAGCGAACTGGACGGGATATTGAAGGATCTTCCCAAGTCCTGGCGAGATAAAGTCGGACTCGTGCAAAACGAATTATTACCTCGTCATTGGCAACAGCACGGCATCGATAATCCTACCGTTGCCGTGGTTTGGTTTGAAAAGAAACCGGGGATGGCGTTGACCAATATTCTCTATACACCGGTGTATGGCCCTCATGCCGATGAGCTAATTCATGCATTGGAGGCAATCGATATTCCTACGCGCTTGCTGGAAGATGAACCTCAATTGGTATACCAACTTCTGCGTAAATCGCTTTATATCATGACGGTCAATATCTGCGGTTTGTCTTGCGGCGGTACGGTTGGAGAATTATGGATGCGGCATCGCGGACTCGTCCGGGAAGTCGCATTGGAAGCGATCGGTATTTTGGAATGGCTAAGCGGCCAAGAACTTCCTGCAGAGAAGCTGATTGCCGGCATGGTCGAAGGCATTGAAGACTGTCCCGATAGGAAATGCCTCGGCCGTAGTGCTCGATTTCGCTTGGATCGTGCCCTGCATTATGCGAAGGAGGCCGGTTTGGAAACGCCCAGACTCGATGATATCTACCGGCAAGTCAAGCAAGCAAAACCGTAATCAATGAGCCGATGGGGACTGCTGCCGGAAGACGTACTGGCGCAATTGCGAACACGCGAGTGGCTGAATGCTGAAAACCTGCGCGGCCGTTTGAGCGGCGATCGTCCTTTTCCTATCCGAATAGCGCTTAAAGCGCCGACCGGCGCTCAGGCCTTGGCCGATCTGGAGCATTTCCGGCGCTTTATCGAAAGCTGGAGACACTGGCCGAATCCGGGTCAAGTGGACTGGCAAACTAAAAAATTCCTGCAACTGGGCGAGCAAGCACTGCCCGTTGCCGTGCAAATCGATTCGATGCCGGCGTTGATAGCCGTTCTGGGTTCGAAAGCCGAAGCCAGAAAACAGCGTTGGGAGCAGTTAATGCGTCCGCTGTTGAGTATCGATGCTCGCTTGTCTACCGTTTTAATCAAACAACTGTCCGTACTGGAAAGCATGGCGCCGGACGATAGCGCGCTATTGGCGCAATTGCTGCCTCAGTTACATCGGGGCATGGGGCAGGGCGCTTATTTGCGCTCCTTGCCGCTGAAGGGCGTCGATACCAAGTTCGTTGAAAATTATCACGGACTGATCGAAGCCTTGGCGGACCGGCTTCATGATGGCTCGGTGACTGAACGAGGCGGCTTGTTGAATTGGTTGAATTGTATCGCCAATCCGAGCGGTTGGCTGCTAGTGCGGCCGTTGTGTCGGCAAGGCCGCGATCGACTAGCCGGTTTGCCGGTTTTGCAAATGGATACGCGGACGCTGCAAAGCTATGTCTTGCCTGCTAGCCGCATTCTGATCGTCGAAAACAAGCAAAGTGGTTATGCGTTGCCGGAACTGGACGACACCATTGCGGTATTCGGCGGCGGCAGGAATACTGCCTGGATGGATACCGAGTGGCTCAAGCAGAAAAGTATCGCTTACTGGGGCGATATCGATAGCTGGGGCCTGACGATTTTGAGCGACGCGCGTCGGCGTCAACCGCATTTGCAGGCGTTGATGATGGATGAGGTTACCGTTCTTGAATATCGAAACCGCATGGTCGATGAAGAAAGTCCCCAGACTAGGCTGCCTGAATATCTGACCGAAGCGGAACAACAATTGTTTGAACGCATGCAAAGTCGGCATTACGAAAAAACGCGGCTGGAACAAGAGCGCTTGGCGCCGGATTATATTCGGGCGTGTTTGCGGAACTGGCATTGTTTATGACCCGCGATGACACCTTTTTATTCTAGAAGACGCATTGAAAACTCAACGATCAAGAAGAAGCTTTCATCGCCCGAAAAATGAAAGTGCTTTGGATTGTGAGGCACGGTTGTTCCCTTACGTATCAAGCTAAAAACGGTCAACCGGCATCCGCTCTTTCCCTCGCTCCAGTTTCCTGAACTGCTGTTAAAGTAGGTAGCCCGTATGTAGCGTAGCGGAATACGGGAATGGCGAGGCTTCGAATTTCCCGGATTGCGCTGTGCTCCATCCGGGCTACGCTGCTTAGATTCGCCGGAAGCGGTCGATGCAAGTTAGTAGTGGTTAGCTTGATGCGGATGCGGTTATTCCCCGGGTAGTAGGTTGGTTATTGAAGTCCGAGTTGGATTATTTATTGCTTGAGTTTTAAGGGTTAATTTTTTTGGTGTTGGGCTTTATGAAAAACTATTCCTTTGCGATGCTGAAAGGCGATATATTTGGCGGGTTGACTGCGGGTGTTGTTGCATTGCCGTTGGCGCTTGCATTTGGTGTCGCATCCGGTGCTGGTGCATTAGCCGGTCTTTATGGTGCGATTGCGTTAGGTTTGGTTGCCGCCGTTTTTGGCGGCACTCAATTACAGGTGAGTGGACCCACTGGGCCGATGACGGTCGTTTTTGCTTCGGCTTTGACGACTTTCGGAGGGAATTTCCAGTTGGCGTTGGCCGTAGTTTTTATTGGCGGTTTGTTACAAATCTTGTTCGGATTGATTCGGTTGGGCGGCTTGGTGCGGTTTATTCCTTATCCGGTGATTTCCGGCTTCATGAGCGGCGTCGGCATGATCATCATCATTTTGCAGATGGCGCCGCTTTTAGGCGGTACACCGTATTCCTCGACACTATCGGCCTTGTTTAATTTACCGTCAGTCATCGAATCGGTCCGGTTCGATTCGATGTTTTTGGGTTCGCTGACCTTGGCAATTGTTTTTTTGACGCCGATCAAAATCAGCCGCTTCATTCCTTCACCGTTGTTGGCGCTTTTTATTGGTACCCAACTGGCCGTCTTTGCGGGCCTTGAAACCGCCGTGATCGGCGATATACCGGCCGGGTTACCTAAGTTGCATTTCCCGTCTTTTAGTCTGGAAAATTGGTCCTCGGTGTTTATGTTAGGATTGACGTTGGCTTTGTTGGGCAGTATCGATAGCTTGTTGACTTCATTGGTAACCGATTCGATTACGCATACGCATCATAAGCCCAATCGAGAGTTGATTGCGCAAGGGTTGGGTAACATTTTGTGTGCTTTTATCGGCGGCTTGCCGGGTGCGGGAGCGACGATGCGCACTGTGGTCAATGTCAAGGCCGGTGCGCAAACACGGCTGAGCTCGGTGATGCATGCTTTATTCCTGTTGTTATTGCTTGAACTCTCGCCGCTGGCAAGTCAAATTCCGTTACCGGTGCTTGCCGGTGTCTTGATCAAGGTCGGTTTTAATATCATCGATTACAGAATGTTCAAATTGGCGTCGAGCTCGGCTCGTTCGGAAGTGCTGATCATGTTTTGTGTGTTGCTACTGACCGTGTTAGTCGATTTGGTCATTGGCGTGACGGTCGGCGTGATTTTGGCCATGGGGATGTTGACTTGGCGTTTAGCGCAGCAGGCCGACATTAGTTTCGAGACCAATCATGACTATCATTTGACAGAAAAACCAGGGGAGGGTGTTAGAATTATGTCGATCAAGGGTCCGCTGTTTTTCGGTTCGACCAGTCAGATGTTGGACCGCATTGAGGCGGTCGACAGCATCATGGATACCGAGGAGGTGATACTCGACTGTCGGCGCGTGGATTTGATGGATCTGAGTGCTATCGTGATGTTGGATGAAGTGGTGCGCTATCTGCAGGGGCGTTCGATGCAGGTTAGAGTTCTGGTTAAGTCAGCTCTGCGCGATCAATTACTCAATGCAAAGAGTTCGAGTTTTAATGAGCGAATTCTTTTTACGAGTCTACACGAAGCGCTGGTGCCGGTTGCGCAATTACAAAGCCTTCATGAGCTCGATTCTATGAGAATTATGCAAAAAGATTATTGAGGGGGCCGAACGAGGCTTTTGGCCCTAACTTCGGTTTCAAATTGATTTTGGGTATGTTGCTGCTGGGTTTCTTTGCCACGGTTGTGAAAAGTAAAAATACTCCCGCAGGGGCGCAGAGTTTTTAATTTTTTAGTTTGTTAAATCCCATAATTCCATTGGCTTGCGGAAACCGGAAAGTGTTTTAAATCTTTATATTCTCAGCGCCTCTGCGGGAGATATTTCAGTTCTTTATTGAAGAAATACGTCTTTCGATTTAACAAAGATCATCCGGACACCTCGGATTTGATTAAAAATGTACAAGAGCAATCTCCTCGAGCCATACAGGCGGTTTGTTCGATCGGTCGATCGAGCAGTGTCGAAATCAAGGCATGGTCAAAATCGCAGAGTTCGCTGAACTGTTGGGCCAAGTCGTGATAGACGCAGTTGGAGGCTTTGATTATTGGCTGGCCTGTGTTGATATCAAGCGATGCCTCATAACCCAAGCTTTGCATCGTGTCGACCAGTGCCGCGACTTTTTCATCGGGTTGTTTGCCGTCAAATTGAGTGAGAAGCGTTTTAGCCAGTTTAACGCCGAGTCGCCACATGAACTGTCGAAATGCATCTTCAGACATTTCAGACTTAAGTTCCGATAACACCAGATTACCGAACCATGAGTATTGCTTCGGAAAGTAATTAATGCCGTGTTCGGTCAAGACATAATTTCGGGACGGCCGTCCTCCCGTGCTTTTGAATATGTCTTTTTTAACCAGCTGTTCTTGTTCAAGGCTGGATAAATGTTGTTGAACCGCATTTCTGGAAATATCCAGCTGCTCGGCAATTTCATCGATACCCAGGCCTAATCGTGATTCGAGCAGTAATTTCAATATTTGCTCGCGTCGCGTACCGATTCCTTTTGTCAAATCAACCTCCTCCCCTTGAATAATCGTTATCGCGCCTGGATTTTTTAGGCTTTTCAAATAGCAAGCATAGCATAGAAAAGCAAATATGTAACTTTTGTAATATAGATATTGCAAAAGCATAGTATCGAGACTAAACTTGTTTTTGAGCCTTTGGTGCTCAGCGATAGAAATATAAACATAAACAAAGGAAGATAACGATGAGTGAAGCTACACCTAATCAATCATTATTTGAACAAATTGGTGGAGAAGCGGCTGTTAATACGGCAGTCGATATTTTTTACCGTAAAGTATTAGCGGATCACCGAATCAATCGCTTTTTCGATAATGTTGACATGGAGCAACAGGCGGCGAAACAAAAAGCGTTTTTAACAATGGCATTCGGCGGACCGAATAGTTACACCGGCGCCGATATGCGCAACGCACATGCTAGATTAGTCAAAATGGGGTTGGACGATTCGCATTTCGATGCTGTTATGGAGCATTTAGGCGGAACATTGAAAGAGTTGAACGTTCCTGATAACCTAATCGAGCAAGTTGCTTCGATTGCAGAAAGTACCCGCAACGATGTATTAGGCAGATAATTAGGGAAGTTTTGACGATGGCCCTGAAAAAAATCCTATTGGACGAGCATGAGACTATTTGCCATGAGGGTGAAACAGTTCTTGAAGCTTTATTGCGCGACAATGTCGATATCCCCTTTAGTTGCAAACAAGGCGCCTGCCAAAGTTGTATGGTGCGCAGTTTGGACGTTCCTCCCCCCGCTCATGCGCAAAAGGGCTTGAAGGATGTATTGTGTAAACAAAACCATTTTTTGGCTTGCTTATGCTATCCCGAACAGGACATGTCTATTACCCTGGGCCATCAACCCGAATACTTCACCGAAGGTACGGTTATCGCAAAGGAATTACTCAATCCTGAGACTGTTTTATTAACGATAAAGTGTAAGGACGCACTAGATTATTATGCAGGGCAATTTGTCAATTTAAAACGTGCGGACGGTTTGATTCGGAGTTATTCGATCTCCAATAGCCGAAGACATGCCGAAAAACTGTCTTTTCATATTCGCCGATTGGCGGGCGGAAAGTTCAGCGAATGGGTGCATCAGGAATTGAATATCGGCGATACCATTGCCGTGTCCGACCCTCAGGGACTTTGTTACTATTTGCCCGATAAAATGGAACAAAGCCTATTATTGATCGGCACCGGTAGCGGTTTGGCGCCGTTGGCGGGGATAATCCATGAAGCCTTGGAGGAGGGGCATAGCGGCCCTATCCATTTGTATCACGGCAGTCGAGACGTGGATGGGCTCTATTGGATTGACGAAATGCGGGAACTCGCTGAAAAATTCGAGAACTTTCACTATACGCCTTGCGTATCGAGAGGCGATGCGCCGGAAGGCGTCGCGCAAGGCCGTGCTAACGATGTAGCAATGGCAAACATTCCCGATTTAAAAGGCTGGCGTATTTATTTATGTGGGCATCCGGACATGGTAAATCAAGCGAAAAGAATGGCTTACTTAAACGGCGCTTCGCTACAAGATATTTATTCCGATGCATTTCATGTCGCATCGCCTACACTGGACTGATATATATACCTTTCGCACTTCAAATTTCGGCATTGTCGGAGGAGTCCTTGGGGGGCTAGGTCGATTTTTGCTCCTGCAAAATCGACATTCACGCCATCCATGGCGCTCGCAAAGGCTTTGCCTGCATGGAGCTGGCATAGAGCCTACAAGGACGTATTTACGGCGTCCTTTGACGGGTACCCCAAGGTCGAATTTTCATCTACGATGGGTATATTCGGATTTTCGTAGGGTACGAATCGCGTACCTATTTCGAGGTTTGTTTTTCTATTACGTTTGTCAATGGTTCGACCTGATTAGCAAGATGCTTCAGCGTACCGAAGCCAAGTGTCCGAGCAGGGGCTAGTCGTAGTCGCAAAAACTAAAATATGCTGTTACCCAAGCTCCAGCTTGGGTAACCTGTTCAGGAAGCTCTAGCTTCCCGACAATCAAGAAAGATTGAACGAGCGAGCGAGCGAGCCGGGGTTGATTGAGAATGTGCGGAGGTTGTGTCGGTCTCAGGAAGCTCTTGCCCTGAGCTTGTCGAAGGGGGAGCTTCCGGGGGGGGCTTTCCCAAGCTGGAGCTTGGGAAAGAGCGTGATGTGGGGTGGCCGTTTTAGCTTGACGCGCATGGCTTGCGAACCCCGTCCTGCTAAGGATATGCTGATCTTTGGGCTTTAGCTGAAGAAACTTGCTAATCAGGTGGTTCGATGCCTCACGTTGAGCCTTAGGATTTCGTGATAAATAACGTCTTGGAACTATGAGCCTTGTTGGGCGTGTATTAGAGCACCAACAGTAGGCGCTTTAGGCGATGCAGGGCAGAAAAATGCTCCTGCATTTTCTGCATTCATTACATCCCTGTAACTCAGCAATTGCCGAGGAGCAAAAATCTGCCCTGCCGCCGGCACCTGCCAATCGAGCAACCGAACCCTCCTTAAAATAGGGAAGTACTTTACGGCCAAATCCTTAGTCCCGTTCCTAATCAAAAATAACCGAGCCTCTTTCGGTTATTTTTGGGATTTCGTTATTCGGCGAGACCATCATTTTCATTCATGCCGGCCGGATTTCGCTGCGCAATTTCTTGAGTAGGTTATGATCGAACCCGTTGCCTTAAAAGATTTTTTCATCACGTTTTTTTCATCCGCTTTGATCATTCTGGCCGGCGCAAGCTATGCGCTGCTCTATGCTTGGTCTAAAGTTAATCCGAATTCCCGAATCAAAATTGCCGCTTACTTTTCTTACGCCGTGTTGGTCATATCGGTCGGCGTATTGTCGAGTGCCGCCAATTTTTCGGGTTACTGGCTGATTGTCACTATTTTGATGATCATCGGCTATTTTTTTGCACCGATAGGCATCTGGCATCTATGTGTTAAAACACATCATAATGAAGAGGCCGCTATAACAATAAATAAGAGGAGGAGCGATGAATGAAACACCGTTGTGGGCATCGGAGTCATTCTGGAAAAAAACCGCGATCTGGGTAACGGCCGGGTCGTTTTTAATTTTAGTCGTATTAACATTCGATTCACTCAAAAAAACTACGGCAGGAACGCAGAGGGTCCCTGCCTATGACGTGATCAATAAACAAATCGATTATCAATTTGATAAAGAATTGAATAAATTTATGCCGGTCATCGGCGGAGAAGAGCTGTTATTCGGTAAGGAATTCACCGAAGAAGAAGCGAGAGAGTTAGTCGATTTAGGTAAAAAAACCACGCAAGCTAAAAATTGCATGAATTGCCATACCTTGCTCGGCAACGGTGCTTATTACGCGCCGGATTTGACCAAAGCCTGGTTGGATCAAGGCTGGATCAGTCCTGAGATGCGCGAGGACATGATGATTCAATTTTTAATGAACCCGGAAAAGAACGCCCGTACTTTCGGTACAGGACGCAAGATGCCGAACTTGGGCATTACCGAAGCCGAAGCTAAAGGCGTTGTGGCCTTTTTGAAATGGATGTCGAGTATCGACACAAACGGCTTTCCCTATAATTTTAAAACCTTGTACGCGGAGGATTGATCATGAAATCGGGTGGATTAGCAGGTGTGATTGAAAACGCGGGCGTATTAGTCGATCGATCGCGCGGTTATTGGCAGGATTTTCAGAACTGGGTGCAACTGGATAGTAGTACCTTAAGTCCCGGCAGACAACTGGCGGTAAAATATTTCATCGTTGCGGTGATTTTGTTTTGTGCGCAGATTCTGTTCGGACTGTTGGCCGCGCTGCAATTTATCTTTCCAGGATTTCTCTACGAATTTTTGGATTTCAGCGTCAACCGCATGGTGCATATCAATGCGATGATTGTGTGGATGTTATACGGCTTCTTCGGTTGCATCTATTGGTTGTTGGAAGATGAAAGCAGCACTGAAATCGTCGGTTTAAAGTACGGGGTTTGGGCTTTTTGGATTTTGACAAGCGCGGTAACGCTTGTCGTATTGGTTTATTTACTCGTGCAAATCGGGCCGGGCAAAGATTCCAGTTTGTGGTTCATCAATGAAGGCCGTGAATACATCGAAGCGCCGCGCTGGGCCGATATCGGTATCGTCGCGGTTGTGTTGACGTTCTTTTACAACGTCGTTGTGACCTTCAGCAAAGGTAAGTGGTCCGGAATCGCCGGTGTTTTGACATTGGACTTGGTTGCCTTGGCCGGTTTGTATGTGGCCGGTATGTTTTATATGACCAATATCACGCACGAACAATATTGGTGGTGGTGGGTCATTCATCTTTGGGTCGAAGCGACATGGGAAGTCTTGGTTGGCGTGATCATGGCCTGGTCGCTGATGAAACTGCTCGGCGTCCGGCGAAAAATCGTCGAAACCTGGCTGTATATCGAAGTCGCGCTGATGTTCGGTTCTGGCATCTTGGGTTTGGGGCATCATTATTTTTGGATCGGCACGCCGGAATATTGGCTCACGATCGGCGGTTTTTTCTCGGCACTTGAACCAATACCGTTGGTCGCGATGGTCGTGCATGCGGTTTACGACTCCGGGGCGCATTCGTTCAAGACCGGCAATCATCCGGCATTAGCCTGGATCATTGCGCAAGCCTTCGGTAACTTCTTCGGAGCGGGCGTTTGGGGTTTTATGCATACGCTTCCGCAGATCAACTTGTACACGCACGGCACGCAATGGTCGGCTTCGCACGGACATTTGGCGTTCTTCGGCGCCTATGCGACGATCAATATCGCTTTTTTCTATTTGGCGATACAGCACTGGCGAGGTGATGTCTGGATGGCTGGAGGCATCAAGAATGCCTGGCGCTGGAAATGGGCCTTGGGTCTACTGAATGTTGGCGTCCTTGGGATGACGATTGCCTTATTGATTGCCGGTTACGAACAATCGTTCGTCGAACGTGCCGTCGAAGGATCTACTTGGGGCGGCTATTTCGCTGCGCAGTCTCAGCCGGCTTTCCAAAGTGCGATGACGTGGCGTTTGTTTTTCGGATTGATCACTGCAAGCGGGTTAGTCTTGTTGGTTTGGGACTTGCTAACGATCGGCAAAGGCGAAGAGCGTAAGGCCGAAATGCCGCAACAGGCTTAAAAAATAAGTCATTTGCCGCATAAAAAAAGGCGCTTTATTCGAAAGAATAAAGCGCCAAGGCCTTAACAAACAATCACAAAGGAGGACACACAACGAAAGCATTTCTGCTTGTTAATACTAAAGCATTTCCTATGCCAAAGTTTTTAAAATACAATAACATTCTGATATTAAATAAGAAATATCTTTATTTAGAAATGCAGTCAAATCACGAAAATCGCTATTAAGACAAAACAATGGCTTTTAATGCACAAAAGTTATGTTTTTTCGATGCTGACTCCCTATTTTGGTGCATGAGTGACTGTGAAAGTTCGTAGATTGGGGCTTCGTTGATTGAGACTCGTTATCTAATTTTTCGATATGAAAAAAAATGTTGGTTCCGAAGCGGGTGCGGTTGCTCGACCGACAGGTGTCGGCGGCAGGGCAGATTTTTGCTCCTGCAAAATCTGCATTCATGCCATCCTTGGCAATCAGTCGCCGCCTTCAAGCCTACATGGACGTATTCACCCAGCACCTAAATCCAGCACCTAAATTCCATAGCCCATTGGCTATGTTTAATATCATGGCTAATTTAGGTGCTGGATGAATTTCATAGCTCATTGGCTATGGTTAACTGTCTTGGATAATTTAGGTGCTGGGTTCGCGGCGTCCTGCCGAGCGAATTACCGAACCCTCAACAAAGCGCATAGCTCCAGGCCGTTATCGTAGCCCACCATCGAAGTTTATCGCAGAGGTTCAGCGTTCTAAGTCTTAAAGAAAAAATGTGACGGGCTTCAATGTTTACAAGTGCCTGTTTCGAATCTACACTGAAGATCTGTTCAGATCCTTTTATGCCACTAATGGGTTTCTATCGTTTGGAATTAAAGCCAATCGAATGCTTCGTCCATCGAAGTCGGTATCGTTGCCGGTTTTTCTTTTCTGACCGATTTGACAAGACCGGTTTAGTATTGGACAGAGGTTGCACGCTATCGACGATTAGTGCCGATAAGGATTTGGTCGTAAATAACTTCCCCATTTTACGGAGGGTTCGGTTGCTCGATTGGCAGGTGTCGGCGGCACGGAAAGCCGCCGTCAAGCCTACACGGACGTATTCACCCAGCACCTAAATCCAGCACCTAAATTCCATAGCCCATTGGCTATGTTTAATATCATGGCTAATTTAGGTGCTGGATGAATTCCATAGCTCATTGGCTATGGTTAACTATCTTGGATAATTTAGGTGCTGGGTTCACGGCGTCCTGCCAAGCGAGTTACCGAACCCTCAACAAAGCGCATAGTTTCAGGAAGTTATTTATCACGAAATCCTAAGCACCGAATTCGATCTTTATCATATTGAGTTCGGTGAGATAGCCGGGATTTGAATCAAAGAATATCCGAACCGGCATCGATACTCCGGGGTATGCCATGAATCAGTTTCGAAAGCCCAAAGGCCAATGGCGCCCGCGTCAGGTTTTATTGTTCAGCGGCCACATGATCGATGCGCCCGATCGGAACCAACCGAGATTTCCACCCGACAAGGAAGTCGTCGCCGCGCAGAAAATAGCAGAAACGCTCGATAAACTCGAAGCCGGTCCGGAAGATTTGGCGATGACCCAGGGTGCTTGCGGCGGTGACATACTGTTTGCGGAAGCCTGTCTGCAACGCGGTGTCGGACTGATTCTGCTACAGCCCTTCGATGAACCGTTATTCATTGAGAAATCGGTGCTTCCGTGCGGAGAATCCTGGAGGAACCGATACTTTAAGATCAAGCCGCATGCGCGAATCGAATCCGCGCCGGCCGTGCAAGGTGCTCCGCCCGAAGACGTCAATCCTTACGAGCGCTGCAATCGTTGGTTGCTAGACTCGGCAATGGCCTATAGTACCGAAAAGGTTCATTTTATTTGTTTGTGGAACGGCGAGGGCGGCGATGCGCCGGGCGGAACAGCACATATGTTCCGGGAAGTCAATGAGAAGACAGGCCAGGTGTATTGGTTGAATACCAGGGAATTGTGGTGAAAAACATTATCGGTAATTTCAGGTATACGGGATGGCGGTTCGGTCCCGAGGCATGAACGACATTAATCCCGCCGATGCTCTGGTTTTTGATCCGATTTTACGTATCAGAAAAATCAGCCAAGCCGGTATCGAATTCGCGGCTAAATACTGCAAACCGTAACATTTCGAAGGATATTTATCATGAAACAATGTTTTGTCATTCAAGGCTACGGCAAGAAAACCGATTACACCAACGGCCGCGAATTGGATCTCGATGCATCGTACGAAATCATTAAAATTGCGGTGGAATCGGCCGGGCTGGAATGCATTCGTGCCGATGAAATCGTTCATTCCGGCACGATCGATGTGCCGATGTACGAGCGGCTGTTGAATGCCGATCTGGTCATCGCCGATCTGTCCACTTACAACGTCAATGCGGCTTTCGAACTCGGCGTGCGTTATGCTTTGCGGCCGCATACGACGATCGTTTTGGCCGAAGAGCAGTTTAAAAGCCCTTTCGATATGTCGCATATCGTGATTCGGCGCTATAAACATTTGGGTGAAGAGATTGGCTACAAAGAGGCTCAGCGCCTTATGAAAGAGTTGCAGGAGGCGATCAAACAAATTATCGGCAACCCCGTAACCGACAGCCCCGTCTATACCTATCTGCCGCAATTGAAGCCTCCGCAACTAGCACCGCAACTGTTTAAATCGGCGGCTTCGCCTTCCGCACCGAAACCGTCCATTACGTTAGCCGGAACTTCGCCGAGTCCGGTCGCAGAAATCATTGGCGAGGATAATCCCAGTGCCAAAAAGATGCTCGACAAGGCGATGGGTAGCATCAAAAACGACGACTTTTCAACGGCCAAACTATTGCTGCAAGAAATCAACAGAATGCGCCCCGAGGACTCGTTCGTGGTTCAGCAATTGGCCTTGGCGACTTATAAAAGCAAGCAACCTTCCGTCCTCGCAGCATTGGAATCAGCCTGCGAGATTCTCAAAGTATTGAAACCGGAAACGTCCAATAATCCAGAGACGCTGGGTTTATGGGGCGCGATACATAAACGGATGTGGGAGGAATGCGGCCGTCTCGCATGCCTGGAAGAGAGTATATCCGCATACGAGCGCGGATTTTATTTGAAACAGGATCATTACAACGGCATCAACCTAGCCTTCCTTTTGAATGTGCGTTCCTTGCAAGCATTGCAAAACGGTAATCAAGAAGAAGCCCTGGTCGATTATGTACGGGCCAAACGCATCCGAATGGATGTGATTCGCTATACCGGTTCGTTAGTCGACAAGTTGGAAGATAAGCATGGACGTTATTGGGTGATCGCTACGCTCTTTGAAGCGGCGATAGGGCTTGGTGACAAACAGGAGGCAGCCAAATGGGAAGCCCAGGCCAAAGCCATGGACGTGCCGAATTGGATGCAGCAAAGCCGCGAAACTCAAGCGATAAAATTGAAAGATTTGCTCACGCAATATGTAGAGTTGACCAACAATAACAATTAGAGGTGGGATAATGAATGCAATCGAAACGGCCGACAACATTTTATCGGGAAGCGAATTTCCGGATTTACCCGACTTAAAAGAATTGATCGGAGTTCTGAAAGGTGAGCTGGAATTCGGTATAGCGCGCAGGGTTTTGGAAAGGGCTCGTGACATTCATCCCGAAGACATTTGGGTCGTTCAACAGTTGGCCTTATGCACCTATAAGGACGAAGAACGCTATCCCAAACATCGCTTTGAAGAAGCATTGACATTGCTGGAATCGATTGGTTTACGCGACTCGAAAAAACGAGACTCAGAAACCTTGTCGTTGGGTGGTGCGATTTATAAAAAGCTTTGGGAATTTTGCGGACAAATCGACTACCTCTATCAAAGCCTGTCTTTTTACCGGGCAGCTTTTGAAACCAATCCGGATCGCGATTTGGGGTATGCTGCGAATAATGCGGCTTATCTTTTAGACTTGCTCGCGGCACGCGCCGAAAGCCTCGAGCAACGAAACGGCATTAAGGCCAAGGAAGCGCAAAAGTTCCGAAAAGAGGCATCGGACTTGCGCAAAAAGAGTTTGGAAATTTTGTTGGCTCGACAAAATGAACCCGAACTAATCAACAATTATTGGTTTTCAGTCACGATCGGCGAGGCTTATTTCGGTCTGGCAGATTATGCTGAAGCGGGGCGATGGTTGGCCAAGGCACGCGCTTCAAAACCGGAACCGAAAGAATGGGAACTTCAATCTACTTTTCGGCAATGGGTAAGATTGGCAAAAAATCAGGGCCTCGATGTCCCCGATGAAACAGAAGAACCGGAAGCTTGGCATGAAGCCTGGCAAGCATTGCATCGACTGTTGGGCGACGAAACGGCCAATGCGTTGATGTGTTATCGCGGCAAGGTCGGATTGGCTTTATCGGGCGGTGGATTCCGCGCTTCGTTCTTTCATCTTGGGGTTCTGGCTAGGCTGGCAGAGGTCGATGCGCTACGCGGTGTCGATGTACTATCGACCGTTTCGGGCGGCAGTATTTTGGGTACTCAGTATTATTTGGAAGTGCAGAAATTGCTGGAAGATTCGTCGAAGAAGTTGGATCGCGATGATTACTTGGATGTCATCGATAAGCTGCAAAAAGATTTTTTGCAGGGCGTGCAAAGCAACATCCGTATGAGGGCATTCAACGATTTTATCGATAATGTCAAGATGTTGTTTTCCAAGCGCTATACGCGCAGTCATAAATTGGGCGAGCTTTATGAAAGCAAACTGTATTCTCAAGTGGACGATGGTAAAGCCTACCTTCCGCGCAAAATGCCGGATTTAATGGTAGAGCCCGCGCACGGAAGGTACCAGGGAAAAGATTTCAGGCCGAATTTCCATAACTGGCGGCGTCGGGCCAAGGTGCCGATTTTGATGTTGAATACCACATCGCTGAATTCCGGCCATAATTGGTTCTTCACCGCCAGTTGGATGGGTGAACCGCCAGGAATGATCGACATCGATAGCAACGAACGCTATCGCCGGCTGTATTATCGGCAAGCACCGGAAGACAGCCTCAAAAATTTCAGATTGGGCTATGCCACGGCGGCCTCGTCTTGTGTGCCCGGATTGTTCGAACCGCTCGTATTGAGCGGCCTGTATCCGAAGCGTGACGTCAAATTAGTCGATGGTGGCGTTTATGATAATCAAGGCATTCAGGGCTTGCTTGCGGAAGGATGCACGCTGATTTTATGTAGCGATGCCAGCGGGCAGTTGAACGATTCGCATGATCCGGCCGATGATCCGGGCGGCGTGGTTCTGCGAACCGTATCTGTGTTGCAGGATAGAATTCGGGAAGCTCAATATCAAGATTTACAAGTCCGCTTGGATAGCAAGGCGTTGGAAAGTGTGTTTTTCGTTCATACCCGAAAGGATTTGGCGCCTCAGCCTTTGGACTGGATAGGTTGCGACAATCCCAGCGGGCAGACTGACGAAGAACACCTGACATCCTACGGTGTTTCGAAGGATCTGCAGGAAAAAATTGCAGGGCTTCGCACCGATCTCGATTCGTTTACCGAAGTAGAAGCGTATTCGCTGATGGCCAGTGGCTATTTGATGGCGGACCGGCAATTGAAGGATTTGGATCAGCGGCACAAGGCGGAGCGTAATCCAGGTACCTGGGGCGATTTCGACATCCATACAGCGCCCCAAAGAGATTGGGAATTCTTGAAATTGAAAGCCATTCTGGCCGAGAAACCAGGTCAACAGGCGACAAAGCAAAGAATGGACTTAGCTTTTCAATTGCAGGTAGGCGGGAGTCTGTTTTTCAAAGCTTGGCATTTGGTCTCCGGTTTAAAGATTGCGGCATTCGTCGCTATCGGCCTCTTGTTATGGGTAATGATCGAGCTTGTTGCCGCACAATGGAATAGTGTCGTGTTTTCGATGTCGGTCGGCGGTTTAATTGTCGTGCTTCTAGGTTTATTGGCGGCATTATTTCTTCCGGCAATAAAATGGTTGAATCCAAAGGAAGAGGTTAGAAGCATCGTGATCAAGGTCGCGATTGCATTAACGGGCTATCTCATGGCCAAACTGCATTTGCTGCTTTTCGATCGTCTATTTTTGAAGCGAGGCCGACTGGCGCGATTGCTGAGTTTGAAATAGACCAGCCTTGTGCAATGCAGGCCGGCAATGCGAAATTAAGGGCGAAAGATAAAGTGAGGTCTTATGAATTTACTGGACGGACAGCTTTTTTTTGCATTAATCGCCGCGCTGATATTGTCTTGGGTTGCGGGTCTACTTATTGCTCGGCTTTATCGCAACAAAGTACTCGAGCTGATGATGGTTGGTGATGCGCCCGATGACTCGGTTGCTAAGGGGTTCGTCGTAAATAACTTTCCTATTTTACGGAGGGCTCGGTTGCTCGATTGGCAGGTGTCGGCGGCAGAGAAAGCCGCCGTCAAGCCTGCAAGGACGCATTTACGGCGTCCTGCCAAGCGAATTACCGAACCCTCAACAAAGCTCATAGATCCCAGGCGTTATTTATCACGAAACCCTAAGACCGATTCAACGTTTTCGGCCGATAGTGGGGATGACCCGTTTTCGTGCGAAGGCGTCGATTTGTTTCAGCAGAATTCCCATGCACTTTGGCGGCTACGCATCGCATTTATACTGGTTTCGGCTATTCTTGCAATAATTGTTGCATTTAGCGCACAGGCAGCCTATGTGGAAGAGGTCTATAGTTGGCGCCGGACGACGATTCTGACTTTGGTTTATGCTTGGCCGTTAGTCCCTGGGGTCGGGTTGTTAGAGCGTTGGTCACGATGGAAAATTCTGGTCGTATCTGTTTCTTATATGTTATTGGCCGGCATGCTGGTCATTGTAAGCTCTTACGAAAAACAGGTTTCGCTCGAAATGATGTTCTGGTTATTCGGTCAGCAGGTGCCGCTATTAGTCTTTGTGTTTTTTATGACCGGTCCGAAATTACGCGCCGTCGGACCGTATTTGTTGGTCTTGTTTTTTTTGTTGGCCGCGTCATCGTTGACCGGATTAAATATTCTCGAACAAGCGCTGGGGGACGAACCGGATTCTTGGGTAATGGATTGGGTTTCAGCAACGAATGCTTATTTCGTTTTTATCTTGTTCAGTGTTGCACCATGGCTGTTGGCTTATTATCCGGTTCACCTGCTGGCGAGAGGCGTTGCTACGGCGTATCGTAAAAAACTATTTTCAGAACCCTTATACCTGTTCTCCGGTTTATGGGCTATTGCCTTGCTTTTTCATGCGATGGTGCTTAGTCATTCGCTCGGTTTTCAGGCGTATTTAGTTTTATTTGCCTGGGTTATTATTCCTCTGTCGTTTGTTGTGTTGGCCCCAGTGTTGCGGCAACGTCATCAAGCGCCGACATTGTTGCTATTGCGCGTGTTTCGGTCGGATAATCGTATTGAATCCTTATTCGATCAAATCGTCGAGCGGTGGCGATATTCCGGCAAAACCTTTTTGATAGCGGGTAAGGATTTATCATTGCGCACGCTTGAGCCCGACGAATTGTTTACGTTCTTGAGCGGACATTTACAAGATCGTTTCATTAGCAGCAAGACGCGATTGCAACAAGCTTTGCAGGATTTGGATTTGTTACCTGACGTAGATGGGCGGTTTCGTATCAATGAGTTTTTTTGCTTCGACAGTACTTGGCAGACGGTGCTATCCGTTTTAGCGCATCGAGCGAATTGTGTTTTGATGGATTTAAGGGGGTATTGCTCGGACCGGCAAGGCTGCAGTTATGAGTTGAGTGTACTCGCCGCTATGCCGCATTTACGCAGGCTGGTCATTTTGTTCGATAAACAGACGGATAGAAAAACGGCGGAACATTTACTGAAAAACAGTCTTACAAAAATTGATTGGATAGACAGCGATGCGAAGAGCGACTCTGAGTTCTCGCAGAAAATTTTGAAACCTTTATTGACAGCATGAATTGAAATGCATGCTAATGATGATTGGTTTATTTCATTTTTGGAGTTTGATGCCATGACTATAACAACCTTAATGAATAATGCGCGAATCGGAAAGATTATCGCAGATGCAAATGATCATGACGAT
Organism: Methylotuvimicrobium sp. KM1; assembly: GCF_044788715.1. Lineage (NCBI taxonomy): Bacteria > Pseudomonadati > Pseudomonadota > Gammaproteobacteria > Methylococcales > Methylococcaceae > Methylotuvimicrobium > Methylotuvimicrobium sp. KM1. Next base: position 1,675,073 of record NZ_CP173170.1, read on the forward strand.
CAATGGAGAGACGATCTACAGCGTTTTTTGAACGGAGATGCTTCATTGACGCGAGCCTCGGCCGGCGAAAGCGGTATCAAGGCGATTCAGCGCTTGCTGATTTTCTTGGGATATTCAACGACATCGACCGGCGCGTTCACGATCGATGGCGATTTCGGTCGCGGTACCAATCGTGCGGTCGCGCAGTTTCAGTTCGAGCACGATTTGAATCCGGCGATTAGCCGAAAAACGATTTGCTACGAGTGTCGATGGAATACCGCGCGGACTCTGATAACAGTGATACCGGACGCCAAATTGACTTTGACTACGTTGGAAAAAATGCTTAAAGCCACGCTTGATAGAATTGACGCCGGACATATCATGACCGGGCGATTCGATGAAGCGATCTTTCATTTGAATGCATTACATAAAAAGCGTTTTTTGGATTGCCGAGGCATTCTCGACCGCTATGGAGAAATGGCGCAACAGGCTTCGAAACAAATCGAGCAAGAAAAAGGCGTTGCTGTCCGTCCCGAATGGATTTTAGCGGTCATTCGCCAAGAAACTGCCGGCGTCATAAGACCGAGATTCGAACAGCATTACTTATCGCGCTTGAACAAACAGCATCCCGACGCGCCCTTGGAAGAATTGCGCATGCAATCGATGAGCCTCGGATTGGGGCAAATCATGGGGGCTAATTTCAAAATGGTCGGAGCGAAATCGGCAACGGAACTTTTTACCGCGCCGGCCGAGCAACAGGTGGCTTTTGTCGCGCGATTCCTAACCGGCAGAAAAGACGCGGTTAAAAAAACGAAGCCTGAAGAGGCCGATTTTCGGAGTGTCGCCAGGTATTACAACGGGCCGAAATACGAAGCCCATCATTATCATGAGCAACTGGCCCGCTGGCACCGGGAGTTTAAGGCTTTAATGCAATAAACCGAACATTCATTGTTAATGGACAATTCATAATCCTTGGATTCAAGTTATAAGTGCAATCCTAGTAGCCCTCCGGCTGCGCTCAGGGGAGTCCTATCGAAGGCTGAAGGCTTCACCATGCCGATGAGTTATACCTTTCGCACTTCAAATTTCGGCAGTGCCTTAGGAGGCGCCGGGGTGTGCGGTCCATAGGCATCAAGCTAAGGATGTCGCTAAAATTAACTTACTGAATTGCCAAAGTTTCATTTAGGGCACTTCCCCGAATATACTGTTACCCAAGCTTCAGCTTGGGTAGCCTGTTCAGGAAGCTCTAGCTTCCCGACAACAACGAAGATTGAACGAGCGGCTTCGATTCGCCACCGGTGGCATTGATGGAGAGCTTATATTCGAGCTTGCTCAAGTGGGCGAATATTTTGGCGTGAGTTATTCTACAGTGAGCCGCGCAGTGAAACAGACGGAAAAGGGAAGAGGCGCTGTCAAATGTAAGGCTTAGGTAAGCTGGCAATGCTGCCAGCTGTGAGAGAGCCGCGTAAGCGGGAAGCTCTCCCGAGTAAGGCCTAGTCAGCCGCTCGGAAGTGTAATGACTGCGAGGCGAAAGCTGAGGAGACAGACAAACGAGTGCAACGAGGTGAAGGGAGGATGCCCTGAATCCGACACATAGCCCCGAGAAGCAAGCCTACGAGGCTCACCTAGCGTTAGGTGAAGGACGACGAAAGTGTTGTACCGCAGAGCGGAGGATGCTCTGTGGGAGCGATCCCCTGATCGCGATTTAGAAGCCGAGAGTGTTAAGTGATAATGAATGGTATCGAGGCCTCATTGGCTAGGGTTGCAAAAGCGTAATTTTTGACTTATGTATAACGATGAGCGCCGGAGCGTGTGAGCCATTTGATAGGAGACGCTCCATCGTCCCCCGATCTACGCGACTTATTCAGAGGTTAATTCGGCCTTGCAACGGGCAATGACATTGCCGCTGGGTGTGGCGGTGAAGCCGCCGAAACCGGTATAAAAGTATGGACCAGGATGATCGTACTTAATACGGCAAGGCACGTCGTCACGTTCGACGAAAGCCGGTTGCACGTCGCTGTCGGTATCCGGAGTGACGGTGCAAGAAGCGATCGCAAAGTTTTTGTTGACGGTGACTTTAACGCTGGCAGGGCCGTGATATACGCTATCGCCCGCTTCCGATGAGATATTGCAAGCGCCATTGCCTTGGTTTCCGAACGGGTTGATGACGATAGGCACAGGTGGCTGCATGGCGTTAGCCGCGCTCGCGGCAAGTAACAAGGGCAATGCGGTGAAAAGTAAAGTGCTATTATTCATAAAGTTTCGAATGTCAGTGTAAGTGTAAATAAATCCCTCATTCCTACGCCTGCGCAAAGGTATGAGGATAACTTTCCTTCATTTGGATTCCCACACTCCAGCGTGGAACCCGGAAAGGACAATCCAGAGCTTATATTCGTTAGTTAGTGTTTTAAGTTTCGCTAACGAAGTCGCTGCCTTTGGCTATACCAGAACCTAACAGCAGCGTGGGGTGGCCCTTCCCCATGTTCCAAAACTCCTTTTATTCGCTCATCGTGAGCTATGCGTCTCCTAGACAGGAACCAACTTGGTTGGTCTAACCGTATAAAGCAAACGGCATGCCAATTTATAACTCATTGAATGGTTATCTATTTTTTAAGGACCGAAAAAATGAAAACGGAAACTGTGTGATATGAAACACCTAAATTAGGTGAAATGACCTATTTAAATGCCTCCTACGTTTCGATGGCGCTTCACTGGGAAAATAAAACAGAAAAGTAGAGAAGGTAGAAAAAGAGTTATTTTTTTAGGTAATAAAGTAACCTGACCCCTTTTCTAATAAAGTAACCTGACCCCTTTTCTACTTTTCTATGTTAGTCAAATTTCGGCGCCGGGGTTCCCGTCAAAGGACGCCGTGAATACGTCCATGTAGGCTCTATGATAGCATCCATGCTATCAAAGCCTTTATCGAACACCCCGGCACCTCCTACGCTAATGCCGAAATTTGAAGTGCGACAGGTATAATGAGGTCGCGTAATGTAGGGTTTGGTCGCAAATAACTTACCTATTTTATGGAGGGTTCGGTAACTCGATTGACAGGTGTCGGCAGGGAGCTGCCGTCAAGCCTACATGAACGTTATGATAAACATCAATCGCCTTCAGCCAATGCGTGTTCCGGCGGAACCAATTGTTCTCCGCCGGATAAACCGGACACGACTTTGATACGATTGTCAGGCAAGGTACGGCCTAGGCGGACGAAACGGCGCTCGATTTGGCCGTTATTCAGTATCCAGACGACATCGAGTTGACCGACTTGATGCACATAGTCTTGCGGAATCGAAAGCAATTGCTCTTCTCCTTGCGGAATGCGGATTCGGACAAACAGGCCAGGGTACAAGCCGGCGCGGCTGTCGATACGCATTTTGATCAAGAAATTACGCGCGCCGGGATTGGCGGCCGGGACAATTTCTTCGATAACCGCGGGCAGGGTTAGCTTCAATGCTTCAATGTCGACTTCTAGTGACTGTCCGGTTTGTAGCCCGATTGCGACCGACTCGCGGATATAGGCTTCGACGCGAAGCGCCGCCGGGTCGTAAAGCGTCAGCAGTTTTTTGCCCGGATAGGCGACTTCGCCGGGTTCGACGTGCCGGTCTATGATTCGTGCGGGAAAGGTCGCGCGGATTTTACTGAAATCCTGTATGGAACTGGCTTCCTGTAACTGCGATCCGGCAGCCGCGCGCTGCGATTTGAGGCTCTCATAATCACTCTTGGCCGAATCCAGTGTTGCTTGGGTTGCGCTTTCTTGAGCGAATAATTTTCGAGTACGCTGATAATGCGCCTCGGCGCCAGCCAGTCGCGCGTTGATCGCATTGATGTTTTGTCTCGCTTGCGCGGTTCGGGCGGCAATGGCTTCATCGTCGAGTGTAATCAGCAAATCGCCCGGCTTGACGCTATCGCCTGATTTAACATGAATCGCTTTGATGCGAGCTTGAACTTGTGCGCTGATATCGCCGGATTGCTTCGATTCCAAAGTGCCGGTGGCCTTTTCGAAGACAGGTACCGTCACTCTTTCGACTGTCAGGCTTGGGCCTTGATAAGCCGGTCCGCTCGCTAAGGTTTCGGGTTTGATTTTGCTTTGAAAGGCGCCTGCCATCCACAGAATCATTAATAACAAGATCAGTAGGGTAACACCTGATAGAGCCAGCGTTTTTAGATTATTCGGTAAAGTCATGTTGTGGCGTTCTCGCTTTTGGCATAGATCAAATAATAAACGGCAGGTATCACGAACAGCGTAAACAATGTCGAGGCGATGATGCCGAAGATAATCGCAATCGCCAAGCCGCTGAATACCGGGTCGAGTACGATAACGAGGTTACCGAGTAAGGTGGTTCCGGCTGTCAATAATACCGGGCGCATTCTGACGCTACCGGCTTGCCGTAAGGAGTCCTTCAATCCCAGTCCTTCGTTTCGGGCTTGTGTGATGAATTCGACCAGAATCAGCGAGTTTCTGACCACGATACCGGCGAGTGCAATCATGCCTATCATCGCCGTCGCAGTGAACAACACTGGGTCGGGACTGCCGTTGATAAAACGTTCGCCGAATTGATTCAACATCCAGAAGCCAGGCATGATGCCGATCACTGTCAGCGGAATTGACGACATGATGATTAGCGACAACGTGGTCGAGGCTGTCTGTATGCGCAATACGAAAAAGATACCGACCAGCGCGAAAGCGAAGGCGATGCCCATGTCACGGAATACGTCGATCGTGATTTTCCATTCGCCTTCGCCGCTCCAACCGATCGTGATATCGTCGGGTAATTGCCAGGGAATGCCGCCGCCGGAATTTAGAAACGTGCGGCTATCCCAATCCGGAGCTGAAGTTTTCGTACCGTTCAAATCGGCATTGATATCGGCGATGACTTCGGCGGGCGTGCGGCCTTCCAGTTCGGCCATGACATAGACAACCGGTTTCAAGTCTTTGTGATAGATCGATTTTTCGGCCTCGGATTCGACAAAAGAGCCCAGTTCGGCCAGCATCAAGGCTTCGGAGGCCGGGTTTCTATCGGGTTTGATTGGTAATACGCCCAAATCGCGCCGGCTGCTTCGCACGTTTTGCGCAAGCCTGAGTTTAATCGGGACCGGGCGGACTTCTCGTTCGAGATGGAAATAGCCGGGAGTATGGCCTCGATTCGCAAGGCCTAAGTTCATGGCCAGGTTTTCGGTGGAAATACCGGCCAGCGCGGCTTTTTCCTTATCGGTTTCGAATCGCCAACGAGGTTGACTGTCTTCAACACTCGAATCGATATCGACGATAAAGGGCTCTTTCGCCATTCTATCCATGACGGCTTGAGCGGCTTGGCGTTGCCCTTCGTAAGGCGTTAGCGTGCCGCCGTAAATTTCGGCGACCAGTGTGCTGATGACCGGCGGGCCGGGCGGGACTTCGACAACCTTGACCGAAATGCCGTCGACATTGAGCGGCGCCAGCAAGGCTCTGAGTCTTAAGAGTACGGCATGCGATTGATGTTCGCGTTCTTCTTTTGGCGCCAAAGTCAAACGGATATCGGCCAAATGCGGCGCGATGCGGTAATCGTATTGCCGAACTAAGCCGTTGAAGTCGATTGGCGACGGCGTGCCGGCAAATGCCGCGATCGCCTTGACCTCAGGCAAACGCGCGGCAATCGCGGCGGCCGAACGGGTAACGGCGGCGGTATGTTCGAGCGTGCTGCCCTCCGGCATGTCGACGATGATCTGCATTTCGTTCTTATTGTCGAAAGGCAGTAATTTTAAAGGTACTAGGCGCAATACCGGCAGTAGTGCGGTCAAAACGAACAAGACCAGCATCGCAATGATGACGATCCAGGCTGACTTGCGATTAGCGATGCAAGGTTCGATCAGTTTTTCATAACGGCTAGGCCCGGTTGTCGTTTCAAGATCGTCTTCGGCCGGTTTCAAAGCCTTGCCGGCTAGCCACGGCGTCACGATGAACGCCGTAACCGTCGATAGAATGACCGCTACCGGCACGTTGAATGCCATTGGCGCCATGTAAGGCCCCATCATTCCGGTAATGAAGGCGAGGGGAATAAAGGCCAGGATGATCGTGATCGTCGACATCAGCAGCGCCGGCCGGATTTCGGCGATCGCCGCGACGATACGTTCATTCAAACTACCTTGGCCGAGGCGCATATAGCGTTCGACATTGTCGACGCCGGTGATCGGATCGTCGACCAGCAGCCCGAGCGACAGGATCAGCGCGAATAAGGTCACGCGGTTGATCGTATAGCCGAAAAACATATCCAGCGCCAAGGTGGCGCCGTAACAGACCGGAATCGCTAAACCGACCACGAGGGCAGGGCGCCAGCCGAGAAAGATACCGATGAATAACACCACCGTGATGACCGCGAATGCGAGGCTCGTGGTTAGGTTGTTGACTTTTTCATCGGCGGTTTGGCCGTAATCGCGCAAGACTTCGATGTCGATTTCGGGCGGCAGCAATTCTTGTTGCAACTGCGCCAATTTACGATGCACATTTTCGGCGACCGCGACCGCATTGGCGCCGCGTTTTTTCGCGACCGCGATCGTGATCATCGGGTAATCGTCCTTGAAATCGGCGGATAAGGGGTGCCCGTCGGCAAATTGAATCCAGCTGTAATGATCCGGTTCTTCCGGGCCGTCGGTGATTTCGGCGACATCGCGCAGATATACCGGAATACCGTCAACGGTATTGACGACCAGCGTGCTTAATTGTTCGACCGTTCTGACGAAGTCGCCCGCTTCTAATTGAATCGAGCGATTATTGGCCGAAACGAGTCCGGCATTATGCAATTGATTGGCTTGTCGGATGGCGCCTGCCACTTCGATCGCCGTGGTTTTCCGGGCCGCCATGCTTTGTGGGTTGAGCATGACATTGATCGTTCTGGCGCGCCCTCCGACCACGTTGATTTGATTGGTGTCGGTGATTTGCTGCAATTGCACGGTAATTTCGTCGGCAAAGCGGCGTAATTCATAGTCGCTGTACAGGTCCTGCGCCCGGCTCCAAAGCGAAGCCAATACGATCGGCACGTCGTCGACTTCGGCCGGTTTGACTTGCCATTCGGTTACCGCCGCCGGAATTTGATCTTGATTCGAATAGAGTTTGTTATAAGTATTTAATAAGGCATCTTCCCGGTCCTCGCCGACAAAAAACCGCAAAGTTACGATGGCTTGACCATAGCTCGACCTCGAATAAACGTGTTCGACACCAGTAATTTGAGTCAGTAGTTTTTCCAATCGTAAGGTAATCTGCTTTTCGACTTGTCCTGCAGATAGGCCCGGAGCGGCAACGATGACATTGGCCATCGGCACGACGATTTGCGGTTCTTCCTCGCGCGGCGTAAACGTCAGCGCAATCGCGCCGAGCGCCAAGGATAGCGTAAAAAAGAATACCGGCAGGCCGCCTTGCAGCGCGTAAGCGACAAGGCGGTCTAGCGGGTGATTGAAGGATGCGGAAGAAGTAGTCAATTTGGTTTAATATTAGTGAACTCTAATATAATAATTTATAGCATAGCTAGCATAGTCTTTCAATCAATTGTTTCGGTCCATTGGCAACGCTTTTTGACAAGTTTAGAGGTATTGGGGTTGCCGATGCCTTTAGCGATCAAAGCTACGACCCGTTTATCGGTGTTGTAGCCGATGTGAGCATCGAGCGGATTGGCAAATTTTCCTAAACCGAAAGCGTCAAAAATTTTCGCGACGTTGATGTTGATATTCGTGACATCGGCGCACAGTCTCGAGTCAATATATTTATCGACAAAATTCTGCTGTATCGCATAACTCAATAAATCGTTCGGGTCGCTGAAAGCAATAATTGGCGTTCCGCTCAGAATTCTTTTATCGTAATGTTCGCCTTCGGGGCTGCAATAAGCGTTCTGTTGGCTATTGATTTTCGGTACTTGACGGCCTAGTTGCAACATCGGCAACTGATTCGACATCATGTAAATCGGAATGACTTTTTGTTGCAGGGCTTTTACCAAATCTTTCGGGCGGTCGAGCTCGGGCCTGAAACTGCTATCGCTAAAAAACCGGGCAAGCCGTTGCAATCCGTCGATTGTGATTCGGCTGCCGAGACTATGCGATACGACAGCGTATTGGTCGTTTTTTAAATTTTCAACCGCCGCTAAATCGTCGAAAGTACAGCTTTTCGCTTGCTGATCGGGTAAATCGTCCCATAAGCCCTTGGTCATCCAGCAAAACGATTGCGTAAACGAAATCAAAATGTCTTCTCGGCTATCGCCGAGATAGATAATCGGATCGGGGCCGGTATCGTTGGAAAATCGTTTCAATAAATCGTTGACTTCGGCACGGCGAAAGGAATACTCGCCGGAGTTGTCATAAGCCAGAATCGCTTTTTGTTGAGCGGTGATTTCGGACCAGGTTAGCTCGTAAAACAATAATTCTTGATCGCGTCTCTTGTTGAGTAAACGATGAATTCTCAAATTGCCGAGTTTTTTCGATTCGTCCAAGGGATCGCGCAGAAAAATGTCTTTGTTACGTTTAGCTCTGACAGTTAGGTTCAGTGATTTGGCGAGCTTTTCGAGAAATTGCGTTGAATAGCCCGGCAGTCTATCGCCGACTCCATGGACCATCAGCACTTTCATTTTACCGCCCGCATTATTTAGATGCGGCTTGATGCCTTCAAAAGGGCTGCCGGTAACTTCACATAATCGGGTATCGGCGGCTTCTTGTTTTTCGAAATAAGCTTCGGCGATGCCTCGTCCGAAACTGGCGCAACCGCTGGAAAGTATACTGAAAATGAGAATAATGAGAAGAGGTGCGATTTTTTTCATGGCAACAGGTTTTGAAGAACATTAATATAAATTACAGAACAAAGGTAACTATTCAGTCCCCTGGCAATTATCGTTTCCTCGCTCTGCGTGGGAACGCCTGAGTACCGCTTCAGCGGTACGAGACGATAGAGCGTCTCGGTCTTCGTTCCCACGCCGGAGCGTGGGAACGATAGGGGCTGTGAATAATTACAAACAAAGTCTACTTTAAATAAGTTATTTAAACTTCTAATTTCACTTTTATTGTCGAGTCTATAATGGGGCGTTGAGAAAATAAATAGTAACGAATTTTTTAGGGTGTAGGTGTTAGAATTGGCTCAGTATGCGGTATTAGTTGAAAACCCCGCCACTACCGGAAACACTTATAAATCCAAAGTGAATTGTAGGGTTCGCTGCGCGTACCTAATGTAAGCACAAGGTAGCACATAAGGGCGTTTTAAACTACGGGTAGGACTGCTGTGGTATGTACAGCGTCCCTTGCAGTCTTCACTTTCAACCATTAACGTGAACATAGTCTTAAAATTATATCTTCTGTGATTCAGAATGGAGACAAGAGTCGAACTAATATGTTTAAAACCGGGTTTATCCACAAATGAATAGTAGTAGGCTTTATTTTTTTAAAAGCGCCATCGTGGCTATATTTGCTTTACTTGTTCAAAATCAGTCCTTTGCGCAAGATCTTATTGAAGTTTATACGCAAGCCCTGGAAAATGATCCGCTATTAAAACAAGCGCTTGCACGGCAGTATGCCAACGCGGAATTCAAGGATCAAGGCATTGCACGTTTGCTACCCACTATTTCGGCGACCGGTGCCAGTAGCCGGGAATGGCTTCACAACAAAAAAGCCGGTGGCTTCGATTTTCGAGGTCCGCAGACTAATCAAGAGTTTTGGAATAACACTTTTAGTCTTAATTTTGTGCAGCCGGTTTTTCATTGGGATCACTGGATACAACTAAGTCAGTCGGATAACCAAATTGCTCAGACCGAGGCCGAATATTTGGCTGAGCTGCAGAACTTAATGGTTAAAATCACCGAGGCTTATTTCAATGTGTTGTCTGCCCAGGATGGTTTAGACTTTGCTATTGCCGAAAAAAATGCGATTGATCGTCAACTGGAACAAGCTCAACAGCGTTTCGAAGTCGGTTTGATCGCGATTACTGATGTTTATGAAGCGAAGGCTGCTTATGATTTAGCCTTGGCCAATGAAATCGAAGCGGATAATAATCTCGATAATCAAAAGGAAGCTTTACGTGAAATCATCGGCGAATTTGACGGGGAGCTTAGTCCCATAGGAAAAGAGTTGCCGTTGATTGTCCCCGAGCCCAATGAGATGAAGGCATGGAGCGATGCGGCGCTAAACGGCAACTTTTCGATCATTTCGGCATTTAATCAGGCCGAGTTCGCCAGGAAATCGGTCGATTTGCAAAATAGCGGTCATCTGCCGCAATTAGATATCGTCGGTTCCTATGGCGTGTCGGATAATACCAGTACTTTCGGTTTTCGCGGCGATACGCAAAGCATCGGTTTGCAATTGAATGTGCCGCTATTCGAGGGAGGTGCTGTGAATTCGCGAACTCGGCAAGCAAGGCAAGAGTTTGAGGCGGCCAAACAAAATCTGATTGCGGCAAAGCGCGCCGTCATACGCCAGGTGAACAATGCCTACCGAGGCGTGAATGCCAGTATCAGTCGCGTCGACGCATTGCAATCGGCCGTTAAGTCGGCTGAGAGTGCGTTGGAAGCAACCGAGGCCGGATTAGATGTCGGAACTCGAACCATGGTAGAAATATTAGCCGAACAAAGAAACCTTTATCGTGCAAAACGAGATCATGCGCGCTCGCGTTACGATTATCTGATCAACAGTATTCGCCTGAAACAAGCGGCGAGCAGCCTAAGTGAAAATGATTTGGAATATATTAACTCGCTACTGTCGCATTAGCATTATGATAAATCCGGGGAGGGCGTTTAGGAACCTAAAAAAGCAGGCGCTTGCAAAATATGGCAAAACGATAAAGTCTTGAGCGAATCACCGAAGTCGCTGCAAAGTTGATAGTTCCAGGAAGTTATTTATCGCGAAATCCTAAAGACCGCTGACATTTAGACTTTTCATCGTTACCACCGCTCCTGCATTGGAATGCATACCGATATTGCCTCGACGACCAAGGTATGGGTTCCCACGGAGGGACTGGGTGAACCAGAAATAATTCTTTCCTCATAATTGATTTTTTAAACAAAAATGTCCCAAGTTTCTAAAAATATTTATATCACCGGTGCCGAACAGGGCAGCGGTAAGTCGGTCATCATGTTGGCTATGATGGAAATGTTTTCCGGTTTTGCCCAAAAGATCGGTTTTTTTCGCCCTATTATTCATGCCGGAGAGGAAAAAGACGACTTGATTGAGCTGGTAAGCTACCGTTATCAGCTCGAATGGCCTTACGAATCGATGTACGGGTGCACCGATGAGGATGCTAGGCGCCTGCTGGCTCATGATCGTTATGACGATTTAATCAAACTGATTCTCGCGAAATACCGAAGCTTAAAAATTCAATCGGATTATGTAATTTGTGTTGGTTCCGACTATAAAAGCGGTGAGTCGATTTTTGAATTTGATTTTAATGCCGATGTCGCGAATAATTTGGATTGTCTTTTGATGCCGATCGTTCAAGGTGGTAACCGATCCAATGATCAGATAATCGATACTTTGGCCGGGATCAGGCATGATGTTCAGGAAAAAAATGCAGCCCTGTTGGCAACGGTGATCAATAGTGTTCCGGCGGCTCAGGTTGGCGAACTCAGAGACCAATTCGGACACGATCCGCAATCAAACTTTCCTGTTTATGTCGTACCCTCCGAGCCGTCACTGGAAAAGCCCAGTATGGGCGATATTGCCAGATCATTGAATGCAAAGTTTTTATCGCATGATTTCGAAACACTCAATCTTGAAGTTTATAACTACAAAGTAGCGGCGATGTTGGTTTCGGATTTTCTCGACTACATTGAGAAAGGCGATTTGATCATTACGCCCGGGGATCGTTCGGATATCATTCTGGCCTGTCTGATGGCTTATCATTCGAAAAGTTATCCGCAAATTGCCGGTTTACTGTTGACTGGAGAGCAAGAGCCCGCGCCGCAGGTGCAATACTTGATCGAGGGATTAGGGGCTTTGCCGTTTGCCGTTTTAGGTGTTGCCACCGACACCTTCACGACAGCGATGAACGTTACTCGAGTACATGCGCGTTTAAATTCCAATAATGAACGCAAGATCGCCACGGCCTTGAGTTTGGTCGAAGATAATATCAACATGCAGGAGCTGCAGCAGCGCCTGTTTACGAGCAAAACACCGCGCGTGACGCCGATCATGTTCGAATATGAAATTTTACAGCGCGCCAAAGCCAATCCGCAGCACATTGTATTGCCGGAAGGCGGGGAAGAACGCATTTTAAGAGCGGCCGAAATTCTTTTCCTCAGGGGGGCCGTCAAGTTAACGCTGCTAGGTAATGAAGAAACGATCAGGCAAAAAATCGCTGCGATGGCTTTGCAATTGGAAGACATCGAGATTATCGACCCGATGACTTCCGAGCTGCGTCAGAAATTTGCCGAAACTTATTTCGAGTTACGCAAGCACAAGGGCGTTCATTACGAATTGGCGTTTGATCTCATGACCGATGTCAGTTTTTTCGGGACCATGATGGTACATCATAATCTTGCCGACGGCATGGTTTCCGGATCGATACATACGACCCAGCATACGATCAGGCCGGCCTTTGAAATCATCAAAACCAAACCGGGAACATCGATCGTCTCTAGCGTTTTTTTCATGTGTTTGGAAGATCGGGTGTTGGTTTACGGGGATTGCGCGGTCAATCCGAATCCTAATTCCAGGCAATTGGCCGATATTGCGATCAGTTCAGCGCAAACCGCCGCAATGTTCAATATCTCACCGCGCGTTGCGATGCTGTCTTATTCAACCGGCGCGTCCGGAAAAGGCGAGGCGGTCGACAAGGTTAGGTCGGCAGTGGCATTGGCTAAACGATTGAAACCGGAGCTGAAACTGGAAGGACCGATTCAATACGATGCGGCGATCGATAGCAGTGTGGCCAAGACCAAAATGCCGGACAGCGAGGTGGCGGGGCGAGCGAATGTATTTATTTTTCCGGATCTGAATACCGGCAACAATACTTATAAAGCAGTTCAGCGTTCGTCCGGTGCGATTGCCATCGGGCCTATTTTGCAAGGCTTGAATAAACCGGTCAACGATTTAAGTCGAGGCTGTACCGTAAACGATATTGTTAATACTGTTGTGATAACGGCGATACAGGCCCAAGAAACCGGTCGAAAACCGGTGGCTTAGGATTACTGTCATTAAGTTAAGGGATTTTCCGTAGTCGTGTGTTTAAGACTGAGGATTTCGTGACAAATAACTTCCTGGAATCATGAGGCGCGTAGAGTACAGGGCAAACGCATTAAAACACTATAGAAAATCAAATAGTTAAAATAATCCTTTTTTCCTGGTTAACTATAAGATTTAGTTTGAAACCTAAGTAAGGCTTTGTGTCGCTATCGCGACGCTTATGTGTAGTCGGTTCGCGGACCGACAACCGCGATACTGCTACGAAACCCATCCTTGGGTTTCGCCCTTCGGGCCAGCTAAAGCTGTTCAAAATCGCTCCAGGCGATTTTGTCTTTGCTTGTCCAAAGAAAAGTATCTAAAAGACCAATCCGCCGGGAGCGGATTGGGACGCCAAAGGCGCACGAAGTGCGAGCGCCCGGATGGCGCGAGTCAGCAGACACCCGGAGGCCGCTGCATCCTGCGCGCTGACGATTTTGCCGAGGGTTTTCGGAAGGGCTATCCCTAGCCCTCCGAAAACGAGCGGCATCCCTGCCGCTCCCCTAACGGGCTATTCTCGGCAAAATCGCCAGTGCTCGGCGCGGCCTAACGGGCCCAGGGAGGGGTGCCATAAGTTAAGCCGAATTGACTAAGCGTTCTAAGAAACAGGATAACATATTGATATGTTGATTATTTTAATGCGTTTGCCCTGGCGTAGGGTACGCTATGCGTACCATGGTAACCCCACCAATGCTAACCAAGCCCTTATGGTTTGATCTGAGCAGGGATTCCGTGCTTAACGGCATAGAGGTACGCGCAGCGTACCCTACGATTTGTTTATAACGATGGGTGCTTTGTGGGAACGATTGAAAACCGAACTGAAGGACCTATTCAATAGTTTGTGGATATTGATAGCCGTGTGGCTAAGCCTAAAATGCCGTAGCCGCTTTTTTCAATCGGTCGTTGATTGCATGCCATTCATTGGATTCTAGTGGTTGTTCGACCAGGATGATGTCCAATCTTTGGCGATCCAGTTCGCGCAGCGCTGCGTACAAACCTTGTGCATAAGCGTCGGCAGTTTCAGGTAAATGAACGATAGTCATCGATGAATTCGGTTTCGATTTGAAGCGATAAGCCAGTAAACCGATTTTTTTTCCTTGTTCGGCCAATTGCCTTATCGTGTCGTTAAGTTGCTCGGAAGAGCACAAACGGGTCGGGGTCGTTGGCGCGTAATGCACTGCCATTTGTCCGGGCGCACGGGGCGTATCGTTGTTCGTAGTGCTTATTTCGATCAATTCGCATTGCAGTTCCTGCTCGATTTCTGCTTTGGTAATGCTGCCTGGCCTTAACAGCAAGGGGTTTGCACCGCTTAAATCGATGATGGTCGATTCGACTCCGACTCGGCAAGGTCCGCCGTCCAAAATCAAATCGATCAACCCGTCAAGTTCTTCGGCGACATGCGAGGCTTGAGTCGGGCTGACACGCTTGAATCGATTGGCTGAAGGTGCGGCGATGCCGCCGCCGAATGCTCGTAAGAGTCGCAAGGCAACCGGGTTATCGGGAATTCTCAGGCCGACCGTATCTTGTCCGCCGGTGACTTCATTCGGTACTTCGGGACGTTTCTTTAAAATTAAGGTTAGCGGCCCCGGCCAAAAGCGTTTTGCCAAGCGTTGAGCAGTCTCCGGGACCTGGCTCGCCCAATCCGATAACTGGGTGGAACTTGCGATATGGACGATCAGAGGATGATCGACCGGACGGCCTTTGGCCTTGAATATCCCGGTTACGGCCTCGGCATCGCCGGCGTCGGCGCCAAGACCGTAAACTGTTTCGGTCGGGAAGGCGACTAAACGGCCTTGATTCAACAATTCAACCGCTTTAGCGATTGCGGCATCGTCGGCAAAAACCGTTTCGGTCATGTTCTTATGCGACCTCGATTTCCACCAACACTTCATCCGGATTGGCCGGTTCGCCTTTGACGACATGCACGGCTTTTACGATACCCGAAATCGGTGCAGTGATTTCCGTTTCCATCTTCATTGCCTCGGTGATCAAAACAGCTTGACCGGCTATGACTTGTTGGCCGATTTTAACCAAGACTTCGAGAATGTTGCACGGCATACTGACTGTGACATCGCCTTCAGAAGATGGGCGGCGACGTTTACTCGAAATTGTGCTTTTTACCGCTCCATGCGTGCCGCCGTCCAGGACGATTTCGTCGAGTGTTTCCACGACGATTTCTTCCGGTACGCCGTCGACCATGAAATAGAAGTGGCGAAGACTTTGATTTTTAGGTCCGGCGCCAGTCACTTTGACATGATATGACTCGCCGTGCAGCGCGACATTGAATTCGGTCGCCGCTTTTTGTACGGCGTCGGTTGCTTGAGTTTCAATTTCCAACGGTTCGGGAACCAAGTTATCGTTCGAGCGCTGCTCGAGAAATTGTTTGCCGACTTCCGGGAACATCGCATAGCTGAGTACGTCTTCGTCACTCAAAGCCAAATGGCCGATTTCCGAGCGTAAATGTTCGAACTCGGGCTTGAGTAGATCGGCCGGGCGGCAGTCGATCGGCTCTTCCTTGCCGATGGCTCTATTTTGTAGACTCTCGTTGACCTGGGCCGGTGACTTGCCGTAGCCGCCTTGCAGGTAACGTTTGACCTCGTTGGTGATTGTTTCATAGCGTTTGCCGGTCAATACATTCAATACGGCTTGCGTGCCGACAATTTGCGATGTCGGCGTGACCAGCGGCGGATAGCCCAGATCTTTACGAACTTCGGGAATTTCTTTGTAAACTTCCTCGATGCGATCCAATGCATTGCGTTCGCGCAATTGGTTCGCGAGATTCGAGATCATGCCGCCCGGCACCTGAAAGACGTGCACACGCGTGTCGATGCCGGTGAATTCGCTCTCAAAGCGGCGGTATTTCTTGCGCACTTCGGCGAAGTAGTTGTTGACCGTTTGCAGTTTATCGAGGTCGAGACCGGTGTCGTAATCAGTGCCTTTCAAAGCCGTGACGAGGCTTTCGGTCGGCGGATGGCTCGTTCCGCCGGACCAGGACGATAATGCGGTGTCAATGTGCTCGCAGCCGGCTTCGACCGCTTTGATTTGACACATTTCGGCGAGTCCGGAAGTGGCGTGTGTGTGTAGGTGCAACGGTAAATCAATTGTATCTTTCAGTGCTTTGACCAGTTCCGAAGCCGCGTAAGGCGTTAGCAAGCCGGCCATATCCTTGATCGCGATCGAGTCGCAGCCCATCGAGGACAGCTCCTTGGCTAATGTCACGAAACTGTTTACATCATGCGCGGGACTGGTCGTGTAGCATAGCGTCCCCTGTGCATGTTTACCGGTCGCCTTGGTGGCTTCAATCGCAGTTTGCAGATTCCGTACGTCGTTTAACGCATCGAAAATGCGAAAGACGTCCATTCCGTTCGCGGCGGTCCTTTCGATGAAGGTCTTGACGACATCGTCCGAA
The DNA here is from genome assembly GCF_044788715.1 of Methylotuvimicrobium sp. KM1. Lineage (NCBI taxonomy): Bacteria > Pseudomonadati > Pseudomonadota > Gammaproteobacteria > Methylococcales > Methylococcaceae > Methylotuvimicrobium > Methylotuvimicrobium sp. KM1. The sequence continues at coordinate 1,691,622 of NZ_CP173170.1, forward strand.
TAATGGCGGTAACCGAGCAGGTTTTGCCCCCTTAGCAGCATTTGCAGGCGCGTGTTCGGTAATGCGGCTTTCAGTTGACTCAGGCGTTCCCACGGATCTTCTTTAAGGAATCTCAGGCATGCGTCGAAAGTCGCACCGCCCCAACATTCAAGAGACCAGTAGCCGATATTGTCGAGCATTTCACATGCTGGGAGCATGTCTTCGGTACGCAGTCGCGTTGCGATCAGTGATTGGTGGGCGTCACGCAATATCACATCGGTAATTTGAACTTTTGGCATTTTGTATCCTATTGAATCTTGTCGGCAGTCAGTTTTTTGAATCAGGAAATCACAAGCCGGTATGTGAAGCCATCGCAGCGGCGATGACACTTGCGAGCACTTCCGGGCGAGGCTTATTCGAATAATTAATTAATTCACTATGTTTTTCGACAAAGCCGGTATTGAAACAAGCCGTGCGGAATTCGGGGTGTTTCAGGATTTGTAGATAATACGGAATCGTCGTTTTGATGCCGAACAAGCCCATGTCTTTTAGCGCACGTTCGCCGCGCTGAATGGCATCTTCCCAGGTTAATGCATTGACAATGACTTTTGCGACCATCGAGTCGTAAAACGGCGGAATTTCGTAGCCGGTGTAAATCGCGGTGTCGGTGCGTACGCCCGGTCCGCCCGGCGCGTAATAACGCGTAATTTTGCCGAAGCTCGGTAAAAAACTGTTCTTCGGGTCTTCGGCATTGACGCGAAATTGGATGGCATAACCGCGACGAACGATTTCATGTTGTTTAAAACGCAAAGGCAAACCAGCGGCGATACGGATTTGCTCCTCGACGATATCGACGCCGGTCACGGTTTCGGTGATCGTGTGTTCGACCTGAACACGCGTATTCATTTCCATAAAGTAGAATCGGTCGTTATCGTCGAGCAGAAATTCGACGGTGCCGGCATTGGTATAGCCGACCGATTTTGCCGCGATCACGGCCAAGCCGCCGATGTATTGGCGCTGCGCTTCGTCGAGTTGAGGTGAAGGCGCAATTTCGATCAGTTTTTGATTGCGGCGTTGAATCGAACAATCGCGTTCGTAGAGGTGAATCGCATTGCCGTGGTGATCGGCCAGAACTTGTACTTCGATATGCTTCGGGTTAACGATGCATTTTTCAAGAAAAACATCGGCGCTGCCGAAGGCTTTGGTCGCCTCTGAGATTACGCGGCTGTAATTACGTTGCAGTTCCTCAGCATTATCACAGCGGCGAATGCCACGGCCGCCGCCGCCGGAAGTCGCTTTCAGCATAATCGGATAACCAATCGATTCGGCCACTTCTAAGGCTTCTTCAACTGATTCGAGATTTCCTTCCGAGCCAGGGGTGACCGGAATGCCGGCTGCAACCATCGCTTTGCGTGCTTCGGTTTTATCACCCATACGATGTATGACTTCCGCCTCGGGACCAATGAAGATCAATCCACGTTCCTTGCAGGCTTTCGCGAATAAGGCATTTTCGGACAAAAAACCGTAGCCCGGGTGAATGGCATCGCATCCGGTCGCTGCAGCCAGATTGACCAAAGCATAAATATTGAGATAACCGGACATCGGTTCGCTGCCGATACAATAGGATTCGTCGGCTTTTTTAACGTGAAGGGCGAAACGGTCAGCTTCCGAATAGATCGCGACGGAGCGAATGCCCATTTCGGCGCAGGCGCGAATGATGCGCACGGCGATTTCGCCGCGGTTGGCAATCAGTATTTTACGTAACATAGGTTAGACGTACCCCGAAATTAGGATGGGAATTGAGGGCTGGAATTGGATTTTACAGATATATGCAGGCTTATATCTTAAAGAAATTTATCGAAATATTTAAGTATTAATTATATCAGGTTGGAAAATGCAATAAAGTCATACTTCTCGGACATTAAGTTTAGATGCCTCCAAATGCTAGTGCCGAATGTTGATCTACGATGGGGATACTTGAGTGACTTATCTTGATTGACCTATAAATAAATCCTTACCGCGCAATTGTTCGGCAAACTCATTTGCCGGTAGCGGTTTGCTGAAATAATAGCCTTGTATTTGATCGCATTGATTATTTAGTAAAAACTCCAGTTGTTCCCTTGTTTCAACACCTTCGGCGATAGTTTTAAAACCCAGGCTTTTAGCCATGCTAATGATGGCAGTGACGATTGCTTCGTCTTCGGGGTCGCGGCTCAGTTCGCGTACAAACGATTGGTCGATTTTAAGCTTGTCTATTTGGAATCGTTTGAGATAAGCGAGCGACGAATAACCGGTTCCGAAATCGTCGATCGAAAGTGAGATGCCGAGCTGATGAAATTGACGGAGTAGGCTGATCGTGCGTTCGGAATTATCCATGGCTATACCCTCGGTTAATTCGAGTTCCAGCATTGCCGGATCGAGCCGATTCATCTGTAATTGTTGGGCGACTTTTTCATAGAGCGAAGCTTTTTGAAATTGTAGTCCCGATAGATTAACAGAAACCGGAACGACAGGCAGCCCTTCAGCCTGCCAATCGGCGACTTGGCGAATTGCGGTTTTCAGCACCCAGTCGTCTATTTTTAAAATCAAGCCGCTTTCTTCGGCGATAGGGATAAACTGTCCCGGCGGAATCATGCCTTTTTCGGGATGCTGCCAGCGAACCAGTGCTTCGCAACCAATTATCTTCGAAGTTTTTATATCTATCAGTGGTTGATAATGGAGCCGCAGTTCATTTTGCTCAAGAGCCAAACGTAGTTCGTTTTCGATTTGTAATAAACGGTTGGCTTGTTCGTGCAATTGACGTGTGAAAAATTGAAAATTGTTACGACCGGTTTCTTTAGCTCGGAATAAGGCGGCGTCGGCGGCTTGCGACAGTTGCTCGAAGCTGTTGCCGTCTTGTGGAAATTCGGCAATACCGATACTAGCTGTCAGGATCAAACGTTGATCTTCGATAATAAACGGCTGGGTGATCAGTTGTAGAATGGTCTGGGCAACATGGGCTGTGCTTTCGGTATCAGTGTTCGGCAGTAATAAAATAAACTCATCGCCGCCTTGTCGGCATAAGGTATCGTTAGGGTGTAACTGATCGATTAGCCGATCCGCAATTTTAACCAGCAATCGATCGCCGATAGCGGGACCTAACGAATCGTTAATAATTTTAAAACGGTCGAGATCGATAAACATCAATGCAATGCGTGCATGCGCTCTTTTGGCGCCGCTTATTGCCAGTTCGGTTCTATCGCGGAGCAGACTGCGGTTAGGTAATTGAGTCAATGTGTCGAAATGGCTCAAAAATCGGATGCGCTCCTCGGCTGCTTTATGTTCGCTCAGGTCGCTCATAATGCCGATATGATGAATGATTCGGCCTTGCGGGTTCCGAATAGCCGAAATTGAGAGCCACTGTGGATACAGATCGCCGTTTTTTCGGCGATTAATAACTTCGCCTTGCCAGTGTCCGCGTTGATGAATTTCCTGCCAGATGTTTTCATAGAATGACTTATCTTGTAAACCTGACGAGATCAGACGAGGATTCTTGCCAAGCGCTTCCTCTGCTGTGTATCCACTGAGTTCGATATAGGTGGGATTAGCCGAAATAATGTTGTTTTCAGAGTCGGTAATGATGATGCCTTCGCGACTGTATTCAAAGACTTGTGCATGTAGCCGTAATTGTTGTTCGGCTTTTTTGCGTTCGGTTAAATCGCGTAAGATCGCAAAATAATGTCGGCCATCAAGAGCGTGAACACAGGCTTCGACCGTAAACTTAGAACCGTCCTTACGCTGACAAGTCCATTCTTCAGCATTCGCCGTATCGGAGATGATTTTATCGGCGCAGGGAGTCGATTTCGGCAATTCATCGTGAGTCAATATGTCTTGTAACTGCAAGTCCAACAGTTCTTCATGGCGATAACCCAATAGCCTTAATGCGGAAGGGTTGGCGTCGATGAAGCCATGATCGGTTTGGCGAATCAGTAGTAAGCCGTCTCCCGATTGATCGAAAAGTTGCCGGTAGCGCTGTTGAGCGCTTGTGCGGCCTTTGGCTAGTTGCCAAGTTAGCATTCCGAGTAACAGCGTTACCGTTATACCTGTCTTGGCGATGAATGCAGGGTGATGTTGAGAGACGCCGGCTTCGAAAGCCGGAGTGCTGCGCATTACCAAGGTCCATTGACGACCCGCGATATTGATTTGACGCCGTGTTTCCAGTCTGCTGTCGCCGGATAGCCGATCTGTGGCTAATTCATTCGAGTGATACATTAGTGTTTGATTCGATTGAGGTTCTCCGTCATGAATTTCGAGTTCGATATTCGGATTGAGTTCTTCGTGCAATCCGGCCATCAGATCGTTGATACGAAAAGGTACGTCGACCCAGGCTGAAATGGCGGATTGACGGTCTCTTATCGATTCGAGGCTCTCCTTTTTGTTGTAGATAGGTAAATACATCACAAAGGCGTATGAATCGGTTTTATCGGCATCCTGTATGAGAACAATTCTTGAAGTAATGATGACTTCGCCGGTGTCGCGCGACCGTTGCAAGGCTTCTCGTGCGGCGGGCTCGGTGTAGATATCGAAGCCTAAGGCTTTCCGATTTTCCGCTGTCGAGGGTTCGAGGCGGATAATGGGTGCGTACTTTTCTCGATCGCCATCAGGTTTGATCTGGTAGTTCGGTATGTTTTGTTGTCGAATCTTGGCGATATGTCGGCTTTTGTCGGCATGTGCGACAGGTATCGCCAGCCCCACTGCCTGAATGCCGGGCAAATTGTTTTGAATTTGCAGCGCGCTTACATAATCGCGGAATTCCTCTAAAGTGACATCGTCCGAACCATCAAAAAAGCCTTTGACGCCTTTCATGACGACTTTATAGGTATTGACTCTGTTGTCGATAATATGGGTAATTTGATTTGCCGATAATTCGAAAGCGGTGCGAATATTATCCGAGTCTGCCTGGCTTGCGTGTCGCCAAGAAAAAGCGGTAGTGCCGAGTCCGGCAAGCAGCATTAGACTAGTCAGTAATTGAGGCGTCCATCGACGAATACGGGTGCCGAGGGTGGTTTGATTGAAGCCACGAGTCATACAGTCAGGAGTGTGATGATGAGGTAAGTATAGCAAAAGGCTACGGCTAGGAAGCATCGATTTTAAAGCAAGGCAGGCGCTTGCGTTCGATTTGCTTCGGATAGGATTGCGTTTGATGGGGGGGGAATTGGCTATGTATGCGGCAATTTTCTATTTGAGTGAAAAAAGGGTGTGGAGCATGCTTGGCGAGGGTGTCGGCATGAATGCATGTTTTTGCTTTATGCAAAATCTGCATTCATGCCATCCCTGTAATTCAGCAATTGCCGAGGAGCAAACGAAACCTCCATAAAATAGGGAGGTTATTTACAACTAAACCCTAATACTCCATTAAGTCAATACCGTAAATTGACGTACGAAAGGTAAATCTCAATGCTTGATCGGCTGGTTTATTTTCCCCAAGTGTCCCGCAACGTGACGGTGCGATTGAAGACCGGTTTACCGGGGGTGCTGTTTGCCGCATCAAGGCAGAAATAACCCATGCGCTCGAATTGAAAACGGCTTTCCTGAGGCGCATCGGCAAGGCTTGATTCGACACGCGATTCAGTAAGGATTTCCAGCGAATCCGGATTCAATGCGTCCAGAAAATTATCGAGCGAATCGGGATTCGGCTGGCTGAATAGTCTATCGTACAAGCGTATTTCGGCAGGTAAAGAATGGCGTTCACTGACCCAATGAATCACTCCCTTGACTTTACGGCCTTCCGGGTTTTTACCTAATGTGTCAGGATCGTAACTGCAATGCAGTTCTATTATTGAGCCGTTTTCGTCTTTAACGATGCGGTCGCAGCGGATCACGTAGGCGCCGCGTAAACGGACTTCGCCGCCTTCGATTAGGCGTTTATACTTAGGCGGGGGATTTTCGGCGAAATCGTCCTGCTCAATATACAAAACCTTGCTGAATTCGACTTGGCGGGTGCCGAGTTCCGGTCTTTGCGGATGATTGCCGAGCTCGAGCGCTTCGACTTTGTCGTCCGGATAGTTATCGATGATCAGCTTCAATGGGCGTAGCACCGCCATTGCGCGTGGGGCGTTTTCATTCAAGTCTTCGCGGATGCAGTTTTCCAGAACGGCCATTTCAATCCACGAATCTTTTTTAGTGATGCCGATGCGTTCGCAAAAGTCGCGGATCGCGGCCGGCGTCACGCCCGCGCGGCGCAGGCCGGCGAGCGTCGGCATACGCGGGTCATCCCATCCGCTGACGTACTTTTCAGTCACCAATTGATTCAGTTTTCGCTTACTGACGATGCTGTATTCGAGTTGCAGTCGCGCAAATTCGATTTGTTGCGGATGACAGTCTATCGTGATGTTGTCGAGTACCCAGTCATAGAGCGGTCGATGGTCTTCGAATTCGAGCGTGCACAGCGAATGTGTAATGCCTTCGATTGCGTCGGAAATGCAATGCGTGTAGTCGTACATGGGATAGACGCACCACTTATCGCCGGTGCGATGATGATGCACGCGGCGAATCCGGTAAATGACCGGGTCGCGCATGTTGATATTTGACGAAGTCATATCGATTTTTGCCCGCAATACATATTGACCGTCGGCGAATTCGCCGGCGCGCATGCGCGTGAATAAGTCTAAGTTTTCTTCGATAGATCGGTTGCGGTCCGGGCTTGCCTTGCCGGGTTCGGTCAGCGTGCCGCGATTTTGGCGCATTTGTTCCGGAGTCGAGCTGTCGACATAGGCGAGGCCTTTTTGTATCAACTCGACTGCGTAATCGTAGAGTTGTTCGAAATAATCGGAGGCATGACGCAGTTCGTGCCATTGAAATCCCAGCCAGCTTACGTCGCGTTCGATCGCTTCCATGAATTCGACGCTTTCTTTTTCGGGATTCGTGTCGTCGAAACGCAGGTTGCAAGTACCCTGGTATTCAGCCGCGATACCGAAATTCAAGCAAATAGATTTGGCATGGCCGATGTGCAAATAACCGTTCGGTTCCGGAGGGAAGCGCGTGGCGACTTTGCCGTTATTTTTGTTTTGTTTCAGATCATTATTGATGATCTGGCGAATGAAATTGGAAGGCAGCGTTTCGTTTGTTGACATGAGCGGTCAAATAAGTGATGGGTAATAGTAATGCCGGGTTCGGTAACTCGCTTGACAGGGCGCCGTGAATACGTCCATGTAGGCTTGACGGCGGCTTTCCCTGCCGCCGACACCTGCCAATCGAACTACCGAACCCTCCATAAAATAGGGCGGATGGGATTTAGGGTGTATGGATAACCCGATCCGTAAAGGCTTTATCCTAGTAAAAACAATTCACCATGAAGATGATGAAGTTAATTCAGTAACTTGTTATATGCTTACATAGAACTTTCGTTCACCAAAAAGGTTAGCGAGAATTATTAGGTAATTTTTTGAACTCCTTAATAAACTTCATGTTTTTCATGGTTAAATTGCCGAATTTAGGTTTATGATAGCTCCTTGCGGCGGACATTCTTACCAAATAAACCATATACTTCTAAAATTAGGAGTATTAACGAAATAAAGAGGCACAAAATGACGGGCAATACTACTGCAATTCCCGATTTTCGTAAAGCGAGCTGATCAACCGCAGCAATTTTCAGTTTGAAAAATTTCGCCTTATTCAGGATGTGGGGGATGTCTGTCGAGGAGCGGCGTAAACCCAGCGTCTAAATTATCTAAGGTAGTTAACCATAGCCAACGAGCTATGGAATTTAGGTGCTGGGTGAATGCAGATTTTGCAGGAGCAAAAGTCTGCCCTGCCGCCGACACCTGCCAATCGAGTTACCGAGTCCTCCATAAATAAAGGGAAGTTATTTAAGACTAAATTTTTAGGCACTGCCGAAATTTGAAGTACGAAAGGTATAGATCATTGCTTTTCTCGCTGCGACAAGCTGTCGCGCGTCAATTAGTTACATTTTCAAGGGTTTTTACGCTCTTTATAATGCGTGCAACTCTTGATTGAGTGCGTTATGCAAGCTTTCCTCCTAAAGGATTTTAAGGGTTTCTCAAGCGGACAGTTTCTGTCCGCTTTTTTTTGCCCGTCATACTGCGATGTTGACTGAGAATGCGTTATTTGGTCAGCGGCTTCAAGCATTCGACATTACCTAGGCTACCGGTTTTGCTGCAGCTCCTTGCGAATATTCTGCAAAATATCCAATCCTTTTTTGCGTTGAATCCGGATGATTTCCAATTCGGTTTGATACAACTTCGTCAGTTCCTGATCGGTGGTTTGTTCGAGCGCTTCGGTCAATTTGCGTTCCTTTTTTTTCAGTTTGCGGAGAACGGTTTTTAGTTCCTTGGCGTACTGTTTGGTTTGTTTATGCTCCGGATCGAAGAAATGTTCCAATTGGGTTAAAAGTTTTGCCTTCATGATCTGGTGCCTTTAACTTGGCTATGTTCGCGTTAATAGTCTACACCAATCTCGATACTTGAAGGCTGTAGGGTGGCTGTTCTTACCACAGCAGTACCACCCGCAGTTTAACATGCTCTCATGTATTGCCTTGTACCGACATTAGGCGCAGGTGCGCGTAGTGTACCCTTCAATTCACTGTAAATTTATATGTGCTTCTGGTAGTTGTGGGTGTTTTCAACTATTACCGCACACATAGCCTTTTTTAAGCCTTTGCCGATCGCGATGTAGGTCTTAGGCTCTTGATCTCAGTTATTGATGCCTTTCTCGGCGGCAATATCGCTCAAGCCTTTCAAAAAACAGCTGTAATCGACCTCTGCACTGCTGGATTTCACATAAGCCATCGTGTAATCGGACACTTCGTTTTGGTATTTCTTGTCTTTATCGGAGATTGAAAACGGGCTGCTGATAATCGAACTGGTAGAATTGGAAATACTCCCCGAACTATCCGAAAAAGAACAACCGGAAACGATCAGAGAAATCAGCAAAATCGCGGAATTCAAAAGGGTATTATATGGGCATTTGGGATGTCAAAGCATGAGTTTATTTCCGAATCAAATTAAACCAAAGCGGGTATTTATTCGGCGAGTTGTAATCCTTTGACCAAGAATAATTCAACTATTTTGAGTGCGGGGCATAACCTTTCTAGAGATGCCGTGAACTCGTCCGGGAGCTTTGGATAAAAGATGAGCAGAAAAGACATGGTCTTCCTGCTCATTTTCCGGAAAGATTACCAGTCCGGAAAACGCCAGAGCGTTTTTTTGTCTTCGTCGGTTAATTTCGCCTGCCCGGGGTTGAGTAGCTTACCCCAATCGGTGCGTTGATCCATTTCCTGTTTTATTTCATCCGGAACAAAATCCGTCTCGGTACGGGTTTCCCAGCCACCGCCTAAAGCCTTATACAAAGCGATCAAATTATTCGCAACGTCGCCGCTCACGCTGGTAAACCGTTCCTGGGCGACTATAAGACTGCGCTGCGAATCGAGAACGCGTTGATAATCGACCAAACCTTCGCTGTATTGATAGAGCGACAATTCTGCCGACCGTTTCGAAGCATCGACGCTTTGTTGTAGATTCAACTTTTGGTCCTGCGCCTTTAAAAAACCGATGACGGCATTTTCCGCCTCCCTCGCGGCATTCAGCACGGCGTTCCGGTAGCTGACAGCCAACGCCTGAAATCGCGCATCCTCGACCCTGACCTGATTGGTAATGCGTCCGTAATTGAAAATATCCCACGATACGCTGGGACCGATAGAATATTGAAAACTATTCGACTTAAAAAGATCGCCTAGATTGCTTGCCCCGCCCGTTGCATAAGTCAGCGCGGCATCGCTGGCTCTGAAATTGATCGAACCCAACAATGAAAAATGGGGGTAGAGATCGGCCTTGGCGACGCCTATCAAGGCGCTTTGGGTCATCAATCGATTTTCCGCCTGGCGAATGTCGGGCCGCCGCCTGAGTAGATCGGCGGGAACTCCCACAGCCACTTCTTTAGGTGCCGTAGGAATCGCTCCGGATTCGCCTAGATCACTATCGACCGTTCCGGGCGTTTTACCCAACAATACGCTTAGGCTGTTTTTTGCTTGACGGAGTAAGGCTTGCAAGGGCGGTATGGTCGCTTCGGTATTACTCAACAGTGTTTTAGCTTGTAGATAATCGAGCTCGGTGATCAATCCGCCGCTATAAAGGGCATTGGCGATTTTCAACGTTTCGGATTGGATCTGCAAGTTATCCAATGCTACTTGAATTTGGGTTTCGAGCGTACGAATAAGGACATAAGTTCTTGCCACTTCCGCCGTTAAACTAACCAGCACATCGTCGTAGGACGCGATCGAAGCATCCAGGTTGGCTTGGCCGGCTTCGACGCCGCGCCTGAATTTACCCCATACATCCAGTTCCCAACCGGCGTCAAAGCCGATGCCGGCTGAACCGTACGATCGGTCGATCTGGGGACTGGTATTCGGCGCATGGGCGCTGATTTGCTGAAAACCTAGGTTGCCGTTGGCTTGCTGAACTTGGGGATATTCGAACCCGGTTGCTATGCCGAGTTGGGCACGAGCTTCCAAAATACGGATACCGGCCGCTTGCAGCGTTAGGTTTTGATCGCGTGCTTCATCGACTAGCTTGTTAAGAATGGGATCTTGAAAAACGGTCCACCAGGTCCCCAATTCGACGTCCCCGCGTTTTAACCCAGTATCCGAATCTTCCAGCCAATTTTGTTGGACATCCAGTTTCGGCTTTTCATAATCGGGGCCGACCATCATGCAGCCGGCCGTCATCGACGTTGCAAGCAAAACGGCTGCGCTAAGGCTGAATTCGGCGGAATTTAATAAAGTCATTTGAAGTTTTTGCTTGGGTATCTGCCCTGAAGTATTCATTTTGCTACACCGCCTTTTCAGTTTCGTTAGGTACCTTAAAGAAAATGGCATAGAGTACCGGTACAACGATAAGGATCAAGACGGTTGAAAAGCCCAGGCCGATCACGATGGTTACGGCCATCGAGACGAAAAAAGCATCGGTGAACAACGGTATCATTCCCAGCATCGTCGTGCCTGACGACATACAGACAGGAATCAGCCGGCTAACCCCGGATTTCAAAACGGCTTGCAAAGGTGCCGCTCCTTGTCTGATTTGAACATCGATCTCATCGAGCACGACGATCGAGGCTTTTATCAACATGCCGGAAAGACTCATCAACCCCAGTAGCGCCATGAATCCGAAAGGCTGTGAAAAAATTAACAACCCCGTCGTGACTCCGATCAGCGCCATAGGAACGGTCAGCCAAAGGAGTAAGGTTTTTTTGAGTGAATTGAACAAAATCAGCACCGTCAATACCATCAAACCGAAAAACATCGGTATCGATCCGGCCAGATTGGCATTGGCGCGGGCCGAATCCTCGGCTTCGCCGCCCCATGCCATGTAATAGCCGGGTTTATTCTTGATCGGCCAAAGATCGTTATTTTGTACTTTCAGCGTTTCAGGTCCATGTTCGATCGATGTATCGCCGGTCGCATTGCCGAGTACCGCCGCGACATCGACGTCCAGAGCCTGCTCGATCGGTGCCTTTACTTTGGCAAACAATTCGCTCGGCAAACCTTCCCGGGGATCGGCATGTATTCTGATCATTTTGCGTCTATCCCAGCGCCATAGGTGAGCATCTTCGAATTCGACAGGAAACTCGCTAACCACTTGCCCCATCGGAATCATAGTTTGCGCCGCCGCACTCCACACCGGAATTGCGGCCAAACTGTTCAGATCCCGACGCTCGCTTTCGGGCGACCTCGCCATGATAGGCAGCAGTTCATCGCCTTCCCGGTAGATGCCAGCCTGAGTGCCTTCGAACGATGCGGCCAAGGCCTGCGCTAAATCTTTTCTATCGATACCGGCCCGGCGTGCCTGCATTTCGGCTATCTGAGGCCTCAAGACTTTGATTTTTTCCCGCCATTCATTTCTGATCGCCTTGGCGTTGGCTTCGTTATATAAAATATCCTCGGCCTTAGCAGCCATGCCGCGCAATTCGTTCGAATCGGGACCGTAAATACGTAATTGAATCTTGCCGCCGGTCGATGGACCCAGCACGAACAAGCGCGTGGTTACCATGGCACCGGGAAACATCGACTCCAATTCTCTCTGCGCGCGCTTATTGAGTGATTCGATTTTCCGATAATCGTCGACGTCGACCAAAATCTGAGCATAGCTGGAATAAGGGTTTTCGGGCGCGTAGGTCAGCAAAAAGCGTAACTGGCCGCCGCCGATCAAGCTGGTCAAATGCGTGACGCCTTCTTGTTCCTTTAGATAAGCTTCCGCGCGCTCGATTTGCCGTTGGGTTTCACGAATGTCGGTGCCTTCCGGGAACCAGAAATCAACATAAAACTGCGGTCGCGTAGAGTCGGGAAAAAAACTGTTTTTGATCGAGCCAAAACCGATCACCGACATTGCAAATAGACCTATAACGACGCCGACAACCAGCCAGCGATGACGTATGCAACGAACCAAAAACTTACTGTATACGGCATAAAAACCGCTGTCGTAAGGATCGGTTTCGCCTTCCTCAGTATTCGCATTCCGCTTCAAAAAAATACTGCACAGCAATGGTGTGCACGTAACCGCTGTCAACCAGCTTAACGAAAGCGATACCATGATAACGGTAAACAATGAGCGGCAATATTCGCCGGTAGAATCATTCGAGGTGCCGATCGCGGCAAATGCCGTAATCGCGACCACGGTTCCTCCCAGCATCGGCAAGGCGTTTTGAGCCACTACTTCGCTGGCCGCATCAAACCCCGATTGCCCTCGCTGCATTCTCATGCGCATACCGTCGGCAACGACGATCGCGCAATCCACCAGCATGCCCAAGGCAATGATCAACGCGCCCAATGAAATCCGCTCCAGCGTGATATCCAGTATGTGCATGAAAATAAACGTGCCCATGATCGTGATAGTAAGCACGACGCCCAGTATCAAACCGCTGCGCACCCCCATGAAAACCAGCAAAACACTGACGACGATAATAACGGCCTCGATCAAATTAATGACAAAGCCGTTTAAGGAAGCCGTCACTGCTTCAGCCTGATGCGATATGGTATGAAATTCCATGCCGACCGGTCGTAACGACTCCAGTTCTTTCAAACGTTGATCTATCGACTCGCCCATCGCCACGACATTGCCGCCTTGAACCGTAGAAATACCGATTGCAATCGCCGGTTTACCCTCAAAACGCACCCTGCTTACCGGCGGATCTCGATACTCCCGCTTGATTTCCGCGATATCGCGCAGATAAATCAGGCTTTGCGACTTCGGATTTCTTGGCGTGATCAATAAATCGCCGAAATCCTGTTCGGATTTGAATTCGCCGGTAGGATTGATCGGAATGAATTCTTGTCCCAAATTCAACTTACCGGCATCGGCAACCAGATTCTTGTCCCCCAAGGCTAGGTAGATATCTTGCGGCGAAATGCCAAGTCGGGTCATTTGTTCTCGACGCATCTCGATATAGATTACTTCCTTCTGATCGCCATAGAGACTGATCCGCTTGACATCCTTAGCTTTGAGCAATTCCCGCTGTAACAGCTTGGCGTAATCGTAAATCTCTCTATAGCTATAACCTTCTCCGGTAATCGCCAAATAGATGCCGTAAACATCTCCGAAATCGTCGTTGACTAAAGACGGCCCGGCTCCCGGCGGTAATTTTCTTTGCGCATCGTTCACCTTTCTGCGCAGCTCATCCCAGACTTGAGGAAGTCCGTTTTTGTCATATTGATCCTTGATTTTGGCTTTCACCGATGAAATCCCGCGGGAAGATCTTGACTCGATCTTTTCCAGTTGCCCCATCTCCTGCACCGCTTTTTCGATGACGTTTGTCACTTCTTCTTCGACTTCGGCTGCGGAAGCGCCCGGATAAGGAGTAGTAATCACGGCCTCCTTGATCGTAAACTCGGGGTCTTCCAGTCGGCTCAACGATTGGTAAGATTTCATACCGACAACCAAGGCAAGAACGATCAATACCCAGGTAATCAGGCTCTTATTAATGCTCCATTCCGCCGGATTCATCTGCTGCTCCTATTCAAATGCTCTGACGATTTGACCTTCTCGGAGCGTGCTGACGCCGCTAATCGCAATAGTTTCGCCCAAGTCCAGACCCGCCGTAATCATAATGTTATCGCTACCTGTCAGCGCGCCCGGCGTGACGGACCGACGTTGAACCTTCATCGTTTCGTCGTTTAGAACCCAAACGAAAGGTTTACCCTCCGTATCGGCTAACACAGCAATAGCCGGAATGCTAATCTCGGAATCAGCGATTTCCGTATCGGACAAATCGAAAATAACGGTTGCCGTCATCCCCGGAAGAACTCTGATGCCGGTAGGAGCCGGCATGACGAAAACGACCTGATAGGTTTGCGTCAAGGCATCGGCCTGGGTTGCGAACTCCTTGATCGACAATTCGAAGAGGCTGCCGGGAGCGCTGGCGAATTCCACGTTGATTCGCGGCATAACGCGGCGTATAGGCGCTACAATCAATTCAGGAAGATCGACCAATACTTCGATATTGGTGGTGTTCTGCAAACTGACAATCGCCTGCTTGGCTTGCACCTCCTGATAATTATCGACATATTTTTTAGCCAAAACGCCGTTGAATGGTGCGCGCAAATAGGTATAGGCTAATTGATCTTTCGCTGCTTCAACGCCGGCCTGCGCTGATTGTAGATCGGCTTTGGCGACGTTTTCAGCGGCTTTCTTTAAAGACAGCATGGAATCGCTGACAGCGCCGGACTCTTTTTCCTTCACTTTGAAATAGCGTTGGTACTCGGCAATATCATATTCAAGCTTGGCTTTGGCTTTGGCTAACGTACCCATCGCGTTACGCAGACTCGTTTCGTAATCCCGGGGGTCGATGCGCGCTAGCAGATCCCCTTTTTTGATCGATTGGCCTTCTTTGATTGGCATTTGAATTAGGCGGCCCGGAACTTGAAAAGCCAGATCGACACGATCTGAAGCTCTCACAGTACCCGGCATTTTTAGGGTTTTATCGGATGAGACGTCACCGACTTTTAGTAACTTAACCGGCCGAACGGGCTGTTCATTTATTTTATTCTCTTGTTGTCCTTGACAGCCATTCAAAATCAGGATGACTCCAAAAACAACCGCCGGTATCAACATCTTTTTCTTCAACGAACGAAGCATTTGTCCCCCATTTTTCATCTATAACCCCTCATTTCGTTAACTACTCCGATTGACAGTAACGGATGTTACGCAACCTCAGAGCTTGCAGTTCTGCATAAGCCAGTCGGGTTGCCTTGAGAAAGAGCATGGCTCTTAATGCAAAATGATTAGCCTTGTGTTTGAGTTTTAGGCATTCTAGCTTAAAAATCGAATAAATCGACATAAACGTACGGAAAAAGGGTAACGGTGTCCGCTGTTTAATTATAGATACGCCATCAAAGCGTAACTATTCAGACCCCCACTACAAAAATCATCCAATCAGTCACTCAAAAACTGTATTTTTAAGCCACCAAGACGTAACCTGAGCACCATGCAACTGAGTGATCACGACCTAAGCCAACTGGATGAAGACAAGCTTTTTGACCTGCCGGAAGAGGATTTGCGTCGCCTTTCGATTCGCTTGCTCAACGATCTCAAGGAAGCACGCGAGCGCTTGAAGCAAAACTCGCGCAATAGCTCCCGGCCACCCGGTAGTGAAGTACCGTGGGATAAAGCGAACGATACAGCCAGTGACACCGATGCGATAGACGCTGGTGAAGACACGCCGGACCAGGAGGCAGAGAATACCTCTCTCGCGCCACCCGCTAAAAAATCCAAACAAGAGTCTCAAACCGACTCGTCTCAAGCTTCGGATGATGTGCGTAAACCCGATAAGCAGCCTGGTGCGCAAGGCTTCGGTAGACAGCAAGTTTTGCCGGTGACCGACTATCAAGATCATCGTCCCGAGCTTTGTGCGTGTTGCAGTACTGTGTTCACGGCAAGTTAGCAAAAAGCGTATACCGCTTTTGATACCGTTGACCTCACCTGGCCTATCGCATGCGGCTATCCCGAGAACGCATCCGCGAATTCTTGCAGGATTGGTTAGGGTTAAGTCTCAGTGTCGGCACCATCAACAACACCCTGCATGAACGCGGCGCGGCGGCGCTGCCGATTGAAGACGAACTCATTGACGCCGTGGTCAATAGTCAATTACTGCATGTCGATGAAACGTCCTGGATGGAACTGACGACCTTCTTGTGGCTGTGGGTGTTCAGCACCGATAGCGTGACCGCCTACTGGATTGCCTACCGCAGCGCCGAATTGATCGAGAACCTTTTGGGCGCGGATTACTTGGGCTGGCTCATGAGCGATGGCTACCAAGCCTATCGCAGATACCCGAATCGTGCGCGCTGCTGGGCGCATCTGCTGCGCAAAGCCCAAGGGCTGGAAGAGAGTTTCGACCCTGTGGCCCGCCAGTTCGGCAAACAAACACTGGCGTTGCTGAATACGCTGATGAACGCGATTCGAGAGGCCTGTGTCGACCCACCCGACAAACCGTTGACGGAAACCTTTCAAGAATCACTGGCGCTCTATCGAGCGCTATGCGAAAGCCTGCGCGAAGCAACGCATAAAAAGACGCGTGAGCTGACCGGTGAAATGCTCAATGATTGGGATGCGATCTTTCAGGTCGTTGCGTCCTATCATTTGCCGTTGACCAACAACGAAGCCGAGCGGGCACTGCGGCACTGGGTGGTTTTGAGACGCATCAGCTATGGCACTCGTACCGAACAAGGCTCGCAGGTATTCGCCATTTTAATCAGCGTGATCGAAACCCGCCGTAAAAGACAACAATCCCCTTGGCTTTACTTGGCTCTCGTTATTGATCATCAGCGGACCGGGTGGCCGATTCTAAAATTGCCTCCAGTAGCCTGGGGGGCCTGAATAGTTACATCAAAGCAGGCCGTAACTTGAGTTCAAAGAGCCGCTGAGAGCTTTTTTTAAGAAAATTGTTTTTGACGAAGCGCCAAGCCTGTTTGGTTATTTTTGAGAACTTTTTGAAAAAAGTCCGATTATAGTTTCCTTCCCAGTTAACAATGTAATCCGCGGCTTTTTTTTGCTCATGCCTTCTTTGTTGGGTTTGATGATCTTCCTCTAAGCCCAGTTCTTGTGCTTTTTCATACAGAAACAGCCGCATCAAAAGATGTGTCGCTTATACCCATCGTAGATCAAAATTCGGCGCCTGGGTGTCCGCTAAAGGACGCCGTGAACCCAGCACCTAAATTATGCAAGATAGTTACCATAGCCAAAAGGCTATGGAATTTAGGTGCTGGGTGAATACGTCCATGTAGGCTCTATGCCAGCTCCATGCTGGCAAAGCCTTTATCGGACACCCAGGCGCCTCCTCAGGCAATGCCGAAATTTGAAGTGCGAAAGGTATAACTTAGGGGTTGACTGTTTCCACGACCGTTTTGATTTCCGTTTCGTTCAAAGCCAGATTAGGTTCGGGCTCAAGATGTTGTATGTTGTGCAAAAACAAGGTTTCGACGGCTTTGACCAGATTGGTTTTGATACTAAACATGTAAGCGCTGTCATTAATCAGCGATGAACCGGTTTCGGCGGTGATTTTATTTTCGCGGATCAGTGTCTCGATGCTGCGAGTGATCTGCTGGTCGTCTTCCTCGATCTTGGCCTTGAGGGCATCGAGCGAAACAAAAGGCAGTTCGTCGGCCTCGACATTTTCCATGAATGCATCGATTTGCTTGATTAGTAGTGCGATTTGATAAGCGATTTTGTGATACTCATCACGGGCGTAGCGATAACGCGAAGTGGCGAAATGGAGCCAGTTGGTTTGCAGATGCTTGGTGTCTTTGATTGCCTCGACGATATGCCGGTTCGCGTCGCGCAGCCAATAAAGTTTTGCGGCGGGTTTATTTTCCGGAGAAAAAGAGGCGCGGCTGATGAAGGCGATAATGGCACTGTAAATTCCTTTAATGCGTTTTTCGTAGGCATTTTCGATATCGTATTCGGCCGGATTTTCTTGATTCGTCAATGTTTGCAATAACTGTTCATTGTCTTGAAGATCCCGGCGGCTCAATCCGAAAGTTCTTAGGATGACATAAACGGCATTGTCGTATAGATGCAGCGTCTCTAGTCTTATTGATTCGTTCATCGTTTCAGGAAATTCGACCGCCGAGTTATTTAAATATTTCGGCATGAAAATACTGATTTTTCTTTCCTTGATGAAGCGTTGCAAAAACATGACCATATACCCGATAAAAGGAAATAATAGCGCGATTCCCGCAAAATTGAACAAGGTGTGAAAGACGGCAAGTTTTAATGTGTAGTCGCTGGGGTTTATTCCGATCTTAATGCTAAGCCAATCCACGGACAGGACGAAATAAGGAATAAATATGAGTGTGATGATGCCGGTCAAAAAATTAAAAATCAAATGCGCCCAGGCTAGACGTTTGCCGTCGATGTTGGCGCCGAGTGCGCCGATAATGGCCGTGATCGTCGTGCCGATGTTCGAACCGACCGCCAAGGCCAGAGCATTTTCGTAAGTGATTTGTTGCGCCGCTAGCGCGGTGATGATCAATACCATCGTGGCATGGCTCGATTGCATGACGATCGTGGCCGCAACACCGACCGCCGTGTAAACCAATAAGCCCTTGATGCCCGGCATCGCAAATTCGACGAGATCGATGGTTTCCTTGATGCGCTCGAAATTATCCTTCATATAGTCGATGCCCAAAAACAGAAACCCGAGCCCGGTCAGAATGAAACCTATACCTTTTACTTTTTTCCGGGCTTGAAAAATAAATAATATACCGAAAACCAACATAGGCAGCGCGTATGCGGCGATATCAACTTTAAGTCCAAAGCCGGCGATCAGCCAGGCGCCGGTCGAGGTGCCGAGATTAGCGCCGAAGATAATTCCGATACCCGAAGCCAAGTCGAGCAAACCCGCGCTAAGAAACGATATCGTGATGATCGATACCAATGAGCTCGATTGCATCAAGGTCGTGGCGACGATGCCGAAGCCCAGGCTTTTTATTCGCGTATCGGTGGTTTTTTGCAGAATGCGTTCTAGCGTGCCGCCGGTAAATGCCTTGAATCCTTGTTCGAGCGACAACATACCGAACAAAAAAATAGCAACACCGGCCGCGATGCCTTTGAATTCTTCGCTAAACCAAAAGCCGATACTCAATAAGGGAATACCCAGGATCAGGAAAATTTTTTGCATCTTGCTTTTAATCCAGCTTTAACAAATGTAGTGTAATAATATTTATTTTTACTTATTATTCAATTATCTATGATCGACTAATGTTAAGGCTGGGTTAAGATAAATACAAAAAAAATTTACAATGGCTTCTTGAACAGGTTTAGGAAGTTTCAGTGAATCGAGACGTCTTAACCTTGATAGTTTTGCCATTGTATTGAGCGTGATCATGGCTGCATCAATATTTAGTTTTAGACTATCGGGGGTTGTTTAGGTCCGGTTTTATAGATGCTCACTTGATCGCCGGTGTTTAATGTCCCGGTATTGTCATGCAAGGCATTTTGTCCGAAATAAACTTTTTGATTCCATTTGCGGATTCTGCTTAGTGTGAGCAGCGGCTCTTGTCCGGATTCTGCCGTTTCCGGATCGATGGTCGGTACCGAGCAGCGCGCGCAGGGTTTAGGTAATCTGAAGCTGATTTCGCCGATGCTTATCGTTCGCCAGTTGTCTTCGGCGTAGCTATCGCAGCCTGAAAGGACCAAATTAGGCCTAAAACGGGCCATTGGATAATTCAGATTCATGGCGCGGTTGAGTGAGGCCAGAGAGCTTTCCGAAAGAATCAAGAATGGGAAGCCGTCCGAAAAATAAACTTTGTCGTCGGGCCGTGCGTAATTCGGATCAACCGGGCGAATCGTTTCTTCCGCTTGGTAGACCAATTTACAGTCGATATGTAAAAAAGCACTGAGCCATCGGTTTGCTTGTGTTGAAACCTCGTGCGCTAGGCAGCGGTCATGCCATATTTCGCATTCGAGCGATTCACCGTTTGTTGCCTCCAGCGGTAGCGCCAAATCGTCCAAACCCGGCGCCGATAGAGTCAGACAACTTTCGGTCAAAGCGGTGCGAATCAATGCCATTTTAGGCAGGCGTCGTTGGGATAAAAATTTTCTGTTTTTATCAACCAACATCCATTGCCTATCATAGCGCAGACCTTTTTCAGTCACAGGCCAGCGGTCGACCGCGATACCCGCCAATGATTTAACCGGATAGATATAAATTTCGCTTAAGAGTGGCGAAGGCATCATTTAGCCAAGCAGTCCTTTCACGACGGTCGATGTCAGGTTGCTCTGAGCGGCTAGACCGTTCGACGGGAATTGTTTAATCAAGTCGGCGGTTTGCCTGACAATATCGTTAGCCTGTTCCGGTTCGGTGACCGGTGGGGCTGTAGTGACATTTTGCGCTTCACGGTTACGAAACGATTCGGAAAGTTGCAGCGCGTTATCCGATAATTCGAGATTTTGTTCGTCGCTGACAATAGGCGCTCCTGGTGCGGCGCCTTGATTTAGCTCTTCAGTCAGTCTGCGATTTAGCTCCGGCTGAGAAGTATCGTTCGATACGGTATTATCGATGCGTGGTGTTATGGCTTGGATTTCCATTTTGGACTCCTCATTCGAAAAGATTCCTAACTAACAAAGTATTCATTGGTACCGATATGGCATCAAATTGCCGGTATCGGGTTGCTCAAGATGTAAAGGTTTCCGGCACAATAAGCCAGTTTAAGGAAAAGCGCGTCATTCAGCCAGGGATTGGCAGAATCCTGTGGCATGGATGGCAATGCCTGGCTATGAATTTGGCAATAATTTCCTTTGATCGTTCATTTAAGCAGTAAATCCGTTTGAGTTTCAAGTAAATGATCACCAAGATCGTTTTGTCGTTCCTCGAACTTAATACCGTAGTCAAACTTATTGCTGCTGGATTGGCGGACGACTTTGGCTTTCATATTAAATCGTCTGCCGTCTTTGAATTTAAGCGCCACAGTAATTTTTTTATTAATGCTCAGTTTTTCTTCGGCGCTTACGCGTAACCCTTTACTGCTGATGTCTTGAAGTTGAGCCTGTATCTTTTTATCGAGCCCGAGAAGGTTTTTAGAAATCAACACGACTTTAATATCGTTTCTGACATAGCGAACCGATCTACGGCCATTATCTTGAATCGTATCATCGGTATCTAAATCGAAAATATCGCGATGATTTTCTGAAGGAGGATTGATGTCGGCCATGGAGATTACGAAATCAGAGGTAATGTTGGGTTATCGAATAATGTGGCGCTATTTTTAAATTATAGTGTGTTTTCGCTTGTATATAGTGGTCAGTTTATTATTGGCGGTGTCGATCCATAAGGAAACCCTGCGCAGTTATGTTTATAATGCTTGATTGAGCAATACCTCAAGCGCTAGAAAATTGTTAACCCAACCTTAACAAATGTAGCGCATGCGGTCTATATTATTGAATTTTAAGGATTAAAAAGCATTTCAAAAATAGCTTTGTAGTGCCGCATCATTACTTTTATCATAATATTCAAAAGATTATGCTCGGTAAATGTTAAAGCTGGGTTAAGTTAAACAGCGAATGTTGAATGGATTGGTTCTGTATAGTCTTCATTTTACTTTCTTTATCTTTATTTCAGCCACAGCAAATGAATGGAGTATTAAAAATGATCGTCCGATCTTTATTGTTAGGTATTAGCATGCTGTCGTTGACTGTTTTTGTTGCGCAAGCGGAACAAAAACAGGAAATCGAAATTGTTTACTTTACCCAAGAAAAAATAGCCCCGCCGGCCTTGTCGAATCTTGATCCGTTTATTAAGGACAAGGGCGAACTCGGCGCCGAACTAGCGATCGACGATAACAACACTACCGGACAGTTTACCGGACAATTGTATAAACTGAACAAGGTTATCGTGCCGGTCGACGGCGACGTCGCCCAGGAATTTAACGACAGAATAGCCGGGAAATTTTCCTTTGTTGTCGCCAATTTGCCAGCCGATGATTTGCTGAAAATCATCGATGCGAATAAGCCGGAGCATACCTTGATTTTCGATGCGGGAACGACGGACGACAGTCTGCGGCAGCGTTGCGCTAGCGATGTGCTGCATATCTTGCCGAGCCGCGCAATGCGTGCCGATGCCTTGGCTCAATATATGTTGAAAAAGCGCTGGACCAAGTGGTTTTTGGTGACCGGTGCGAGCGATGAAGATAAATTATTCGCCGCCGCGATCAAGCGATCGGCGAAGCGTTTCGGCATGAAAATCGTCGCGGAGAAAGCCTGGGATCATACCTATGACGCACGACGAACCGCTCAATCGGATGTGCCGGTGTTCACGCAGGGCGTCGACTACGATATATTGGTTGTTGCCGACGAACAAGGTTTGTTCGGCGAATATCTGGATTACCGGACCTGGATTCCGAGACCTGTTGTCGGAACGCAAGGCTTGATCGCGACTTCATGGCATCGGACGCATGAACAATGGGGCGCGGTGCAAATTCAAAACCGTTTCAAAGAACAAAAGGGCCGCTGGATGGAAGAGCCGGATTATGGTGCATATCTGGCGATTCGTGCCGTCGGCGAGGCTGCGGCCCGGACCCAATCGAGCCAATTAAACGATATCAAGCCTTATTTGTTGAGCGACAAATTCGTGTTGCAAGGTTATAAAGGCAGGCCCTTGTCGTTTCGGGTTTGGAGCGGTCAGTTGAGACAGCCGGTATTGCTGGCAGCTCCACGTTCCTTGGTTGCGGTCGCTCCGATCGAAGGCTTTTTACATCCGAAAACCGAATTGGATACCCTAGGGTTTGATCAACCCGAAATCAAATGTAAGTAAAAGGAAGACACCTATGAGAAATACTTTATTGACTCTCGCGCTATGCGCTGCCGTTACGGTCCAAGCCGAAACGGTTTATGTCACACTGGAAAAAGACAATGCCTTGGCCATCGTCGATCCGATTGCCGGGTCGTTAACCAAAACGGTACCGGTCGGGCAAAGACCACGCGGTATTGCAATTAGTCCCGATAATAAGTTCCTATATATAGCCACCAGCGACGACGATACGATTAAAATCATCGATGCCGAAACGCTTGAGGAAGTCGGACGATTGCCGTCCGGCGAGGATCCCGAAACCTTTGCGGTCAGTCCCGACGGCAGCCGGATGTTTGTATCGAACGAGGACGACAGTCAAGTCACCGTGATCGATTTGCAAGAACGCAAAGCGATCAAGGAAATCAAGGTCGGCGTCGAGCCGGAAGGCATTGCCGCGAGCCCCGACGGGCGTTGGGTTATCAGTGCTTCCGAAACGACCAATATGCTGCACTGGATCGACACCGAGAACCTTGCTATCGTCGATAACACGCTAGTCGATCCACGCCCGCGGGCTTTGAGTTTTACCGCCGACAGCAAATTCGTTTGGGCGACGTCGGAAATGGCCGGGACCTTGACGATACTCGATGCGGAGACTCGGCAAATCATCAAGAATATTAAACTGGAAGTTCCGGGCGTGACTTTCGATAAGATTCAGCCGGTCGGTGTCGCGATCGACAAGGACAATCGTTGGGGCTATGTCGCACTGGGGCCGGCAAATCGAGTCGCGGTGATCAATGCCAAGACTTATGAGGTCGAAAAATTTTTGTTGGTTGGCGAAAGAGTCTGGAATTTGGCGTTCTCTCCCGATCAAACGCGGCTTTATACGACTAACGGCGTCAGCAACGATATTTCGATCATCGACTTGGCTAGCCATAAAGTCACCAAATCGGTCGGGGTAGGGCGTTATCCCTGGGGAGTGGTCGCGAAGCCATGAATTCGATCGCGTTGTCCGTCGAGGATTTAAGTTTTTCCTACAGCGGCAAGAAAGCGCTGGATAAGGTCGGCTTTTCGATAAATCCCGGTGAATGTACGATTCTTCTCGGGCCGAACGGCGCCGGAAAAAGTACCTTGTTTGCGTTGATTACGAGACTTTATGATACGCGTTCCGGGCGTATTGAGCTGTCCGGCTTCGATGTCAAGAAAAACACTGTAAAGGCTTTGGCAAAGCTTGGCGTCGTGTTTCAACAAACCACGCTCGATATAGACCTGACGGTGATGCAGAATTTGCGTTATCACGCGGCCCTGCACGGCATGAGGCGTAAAGTAGCGAAACAGCGTATACAAGAAGAACTGGAGCGATTCGATATGTACGAGCGCCGTTTCGAAAAAATACGCCAACTCAACGGCGGGCACCGGCGGCGTGTCGAAATTGCGCGGGCCTTGTTGCATAAGCCGTCGCTGTTGCTGCTCGACGAACCGACGGTCGGACTCGATGTGCCGAGCCGCAAGGCGATCGTCGAACACGTTCATCAATTAGTTAAGGACGGGCAATTATCGGTGCTGTGGGCGACGCATCTTATCGATGAAATTTATCCGGACGATCATTTGGTTGTGTTGCATCAAGGTCAAGTCAAGGCGAACGGCGCGATTCCCAAGGTTTTACAACAGACCGGAAAAGAGTCGATCGACGAGGCGTTTTTTGCACTGACTCAAGGAGGACGCGCATGAGGCTATTGCATTATTGGCGGGCGATGTGGGGCATTATCGGCCGCGAATTGCTACGCTTCGTCAAGCAGCGCGAACGTTTTATTTCCGCCCTGGTTCGGCCCTTGCTTTGGTTATTCGTATTCGCGGCGGGATTTCGCGCAGCGCTCGGCATCGCGATTGCGCCGCCTTACGAAACCTACATCTTGTACGAGGTATATATCACCCCCGGTCTGATCGGCATGATTCAATTGTTCAACGGCATGCAAAGCTCGTTGTCGATGGTTTACGACCGCGAAATGGGTAGCATGCGGATTCTGATGGTTGCGCCGCTACCGCGTTGGTTTCTGCTGTTTTGTAAGCTGATTGCCGGAACCGCCGTTTCGGTCTTGCAAGTCTATGTTTTTCTCGGCATAGCCTGGCTGTATGAGATCGAGGCGCCGCTTGAAGGTTATCTCTGGGTACTTCCGGCCTTATTGTTGTCCGGGATGATGCTCGGTGCGTTGGGCTTGTTGCTGTCGTCGTTCATCAAACAGTTGGAAAATTTTGCCGGCGTGATGAATTTCGTCATTTTTCCGATGTTTTTCATGTCGACTGCGCTATATCCGCTTTGGAAAATTAAGGAGTCCAGCGAATTGCTGCATGATATCGCTCGGTACAATCCGTTTTCGCAAGCGGTGGAATTGATTCGTTTTGCGTTGTATAACCAATTCAATCAAGAGGCTTTTATCTACACACTATCGGCCTTTGTCATCTTCATGACGGCGGCCATACTCGGTTATAACCCATCGAAAGGCATGATGACTCGAAAAGGAGGGGGCGCCTAATGCAACACAAAACAATTTTGGTAACCGGCGGTGCCGGTTTCATCGGCGGCAATTTTGTCCGTCGCTTAGTGGAAAAAGGCGGTAGCAAAGTCATCAATCTGGATGCCTTGACCTACGCCGGTAATTTGGAAACCCTGGCGGATTTGGACGGTAACGACAATCATCGTTTCGTGCTCGGGTCGATCGGCGACAAAAGCCTGGTCGATTATTTGTTGGCGCGTTATCAACCCGATACCATCGTCAATTTCGCGGCCGAGAGCCATGTCGATCGATCTATCGACAGCCCCGGTGCGTTTATTCAGACCAATGTGGTCGGCACTTATGGCTTGCTTGAATCGGCCAAGAATTATTGGCGGCAACTCGATAGCGAAGACCGGCAAAATTTTCGGTTTCTCCATGTCTCGACCGATGAAGTCTACGGGTCGCTGGGCGCGGAAGGCAAATTTACCGAGCAAACGCCTTATCAACCGAATTCGCCGTATTCGGCGTCGAAGGCTGCGTCCGACCACTTGGTCAGAGCCTATCATCACACATACGATTTTCCGGTATTGACGACCAATTGCTCGAACAACTACGGACCTTATCAATTTCCGGAAAAGTTGATTCCGCTAATGATTTTAAACGCGCTTAGCGGAACGTCCTTGCCGATTTACGGGGCCGGATTGAATGTGCGCGATTGGTTGTATGTCGAGGATCATTGCCGCGCGATCGAGACCGTGCTCGAAAAAGGCCGTATCGGAGAGGTATATAATATCGGCGGCAACAATGAAAAAACCAACTTGGAAGTCGTCGAAACGATTTGCGCCGTGCTCGACGAATTAATGCCGGATTCGAATTTCAGGCCGCACAGAAACTTGATGCAATTCGTTCAGGATCGTCCCGGACATGATCTGCGTTATGCGATCGATGCCGGTAAAATCAAACGCGAATTGGGCTGGGAGCCGCAAGAAACCTTCGAAACCGGTCTGCGAAAAACCGTGCAATGGTATCTCGATAATAAAGCCTGGTGGGCCAATGTCTTGGACGGCAGTTACCGGGGCGAGAGACTGGGGTTGCAGAATCTTTGAAATTGCTAAAGTTTAATTGATTGTCTGCTTTAAGCTCGGAACACGCCGACACTGCCTACTTTACGAACCGACTCAATTTTTTCCAATCATGAAGTATTACCGAGGAAATAGACATGGCTGAACGATTGCCCTCTGTCAGCGTGCAGCGCAATCTCTCTTCCCCTTTTTCGTCATCGACAAGCATGGTCGGGCGCGGATTGGAGGCCATTCGTAACCCTCAAGCCAATGATCCAGCGGGTAATTCGGACGAGCGTTACCGCTTAGCCCGCGATAGTTATAATCGCATTACCGATGACGGCAATGAAATCCGATTTAACTGCGATGCAAAGGTTAAAGTCATAAACGGCAATGAAAGTGAAGCACTGCGGCCCTTGTTTTCGATGAGGCAGCAGCTGAAACAAGATTTCTCGACGTTCCAAGAATTAGTTGATCAAGGTTACGGCAAGGCCTATTTACCGCTTGCGAGAATGTATTTGGGCGGACAAGGGATTCCTCGAAATGCCGAAAAAGCCGAATATTATATGCGCATGGCGTTCAACTGGTGTACGACTCATCAAGCGCTTGCCGATCCGGAAATTTGGATGGATCTGGCAGAAATGTACGGTAATGGTTTTGGCATTGAACAGAATCCGGTTCAGTCATTGTCATGGTGCCGCAAGGCTGCCGAAGCAGGTCTGGCCTGCGCTCAATATAATTTAGGTTTAAAAATAGAATACGGATTAGGCGTCAAGCAGGATGCAATCCAGGCCGTTTTTTGGTACCGCAAGGCAGCCGATCAAGGCTATGCCGGAGCGCAATGCAACCTTGGTTTGAATTACGAATGCGGTTACGGGGTCGAGCAAGATCCAGTGCAGGCGGCATTCTGGTACCGCCGCGCCGCCGAGCAAGGCTACGCTTATGCGCAAATCGAACTGGGGGCGCTCTATGAGTTCGGTGTCGGTGTGGCGCAAGATGGCGAGCAAGCAGCGTTTTGGTATCGAAAAGCGGCCGAGCAGGGTCATCCTTATGCGCAAGATTTTTTAGGCGAATTGTATTGGTCCGGCTTTGGCGTGGCGCAAAATTATGAAAAAGCCGTGTTTTGGTATCGACAAGCCGCCGAGCAAGGTGCGCCGAGAGCGCAAGATATGCTGCATCGAGTTTATCCGAACGGTCCGGCGGTTGAAACCGTCGATCAGCAAGCCTTGTATTGGTATCGCAAGATTGCCGGTCGTGGGCATGTGAAAACGCAAGAATTTCTGTCGAAATTCGGTATCAATTGGAAAAATCGATAATGCTACCGGAAGAACAAGAACTCAAGCGTTTGGAGACCGAAGAAGCCGAGCTCGAGGAGCAGGTCGCATCCTCTGAGTTGGCGTTGGAAACGTTAAAAACTGAAATGTCGCAGTTTCATTACCGCTACTACCGTCTGGTGGGGTATTTGTACGTCGAAATGGATGAGTTGGATGCCCGAATTGCATCGGAAGAGGCAGAGCGCTACCCCGACAATATCGAGTTGCAAGCGTGGGCCCAGGATGCCGAGAAGCAGGCGAGGCGATCGGCCGAAGAAGCCGGTTTAACCGAAAACCAGGTGCCGCCGGCCAAAATTACGCCGGAAATTAAACAAGCCTACCGTAAAGCGACTAAGCTGATGCACCCCGACCGCGCCACCAACGAGATCGAACGCGAACGTCGCACAATCATGATGGCTCGCGTCAATCGTGCCTACGAGGCTGGCGCTTTGGCGGAAATCGAACAATTGATTATCGATTTCGGCGAAGATTCGGAAGCCGTCGAAGGTAGCGATACCGGCGCGCGCTTGGTCAAAGTGATTCGACGTATCGCACAATTGCGCCGGCGTTTGTCCGAAGCCGAACAGGAACTCAGCGAACAAAAGCAAACGGAATTATACGAATTGATGAACACGGTCGGCGAAGCCGAAGTGAGCGGTGAAGACCCGCTCGGCGACTTGGCCGGGCAATTGACTCAGCACATCAGCGAGCGCAAGGTGCGTTTGGAATTATTGTCTCAACCGGTGAATTAAGCGCTAATAAAAGGTGGAGCTGTCATGATCGATTGGAATCAAACTCACGCCGCCATTTGGCGGCGGAGGAAAGAATGTTTGCGGTCGGTCAAGCAACTGGATGCTATTCGGCTCGATGATTTACTCGGTATCGATCGGCAAAAACAATGCTTGATCGACAATACCGAGCGCTTTTTAACCGGAAAGCCAGCCAATAACGTCTTGCTATGGGGCGCGCGAGGTACCGGTAAATCGTCGTTGATCAAGGCCTTACTCAATGAATACATGGATCGCGGTCTGCGTGTCATTGAAGTGGACAAACAAGATTTGATCGATCTGCCCGAAATCGTCGACGACATTCGCGAACAAGAGCAGCGCTTCATCGTCTATTGTGACGACCTTTCCTTCGAAGCCGATAACGGCTTGTATACGGCGCTGAAGAGCGTCATGGAAGGTTCCATCGAATTACCGCCGGAAAATGTATTACTCTATGCCACATCGAACCGGCGCCATTTGATGCCGGAGCAGATGCGCGATAATCTCGACACCCGCTTAGTCGACGGCGAAGTACATTATTCCGATGCGGTCGAACAAAAAATATCGCTCTCCGACCGCTTCGGCTTGTGGCTATCCTTTTATCCGCCGAATACCGAAACTTTTCTGGAAATCGTCGATAGTTTGTTTACCGGTTATGACGGCGACCGCGAACAATTGCATCAAGAAGCCCTGGAGTTTGCCAAGCTCAGGGCATCGAAAAGCGGCCGAACCGCAAAGCAGTTTTACAATGCCTATAGCAAATGAAACGGCATTCGCCTTAGTTTTCCCGATTCACGTCCAAACAGCGATACAAAGCTTGTTTTTATACTGATATAAAGCATTCCTAAGTAAAAATTCAGCCTCCCTCTTTCAAAAAGACGACTGCATGGATACTGGAGGTAAGGTAGCCATTGATTAATATTGGAGGGGTTTCCATGGTGCGCACGGCGTACACTTCGGAGTTCCAACGATTACGTAATTTTCGCGCAGGATGACCAACAGAGTATCTCAAAGAGATGCGTATAACAGCGAGAGCAGGAGCTTGGGAAATTTAGTTGCTCGGAGATCGGGCCTTAAATTTGATATCTACCCCTCCCTTTTTTTAAATAACCGCAAATGTCAAACAACTCATGAGGAGAAAAAATGGCTAGAACTTCTGTATTACCCTATGCTCAGGCTATTGATTGGGAAATTGATATGCCGTTTAAACATCAACGAATTCATGCTGTTGCACTAACTCATGGTGGCGCATGTACCAAAAAATTCAGTCAAGGAAGCGATGAAAAAAACAAAGGTGTAGGGTCGATTTACCATCTGCGGATGAAATCACCGGGCGTAAAATGGAGCGGTGTCTGTAAGGCTCTATGTATGTTTTGGATTGCGTTCCATGCTAATGACGAGGACTTTTGGGGATGGCTATTTGGCCCAAATGGTGATGTCGATGTTGAGGTTGCCGGATTTATTTGTGATCTACATGGTTCTTATAGCAGTAGAGTCGACCACGGTGATGTCCCTACTCGTGAGATTTCAGGTCTATCCAAAGTTGAATTTATGCGAAAGCAATTGGCTAAGGCAGGTGTAATTCCACGTACTACTGCGACAGGCGGAAGTCTTTCAACCAACCAGCAAGCATTAACCAGTGGCACAAGTCTTGGTCGTGGACGAGAAATTGCTGCTGTGTTGGCTCCTGATTACAAGATGGGAGGCGCGATGTATAAGCAGTTAAGTTTTTCCAGTGCAGGTGGGGCTCATGCAACAGCTGCCTGGGTTGCCCAAGACGTATGTTTTTTTGACCCTAATTATGGCGAATACTGGTTTGAAACTGTAGTCGATTTCCGTAGATGGTTTGAGCTATTCTGGGTTTATAGCGGATACGGTAGCAAGTATGACAAAAACTTTACGATTCATTGTTTCGGTACAAAAGCATAAAAGGTCCTGGTTAGAAGAAAGGGGGGCTTTAATTGACAATCATTAAATTGAAAACCGGAACAGGTGTTTATGTGTTTAGATAATTGGGGTAAGTGAAAAAAATGCCTAACTGATCCTCCGTAGCAGGTGCGCCCTTACTTTATGCCTATGGTAGATCAAAATTCGCCACCGGAGTGCCCGTCAAAGGACGACATGAACCCAGCCCTAAATTATCCAAGACAATTAACCATGGCCAATGGGCTATGGAATTTAGGTGCTGGGTGAATACATCTATGTAGGCTCTATGCCAGCTCCATGCCAGTCGCCCACCTAGCGTTAGGTGAGCGACAGAGCACCCCGGCGCCTTCTAAAGCTTCGCCGAAATTGGAAGTGCGAAAGGTATATAATGAATGAAATTTTTTAGGTAAGTAGCTATGACCGATGATGAATTGCGGGAAATTGTTGCTAATTTAGCGCTGTCCCAAGCCAAAACGGATGCACAGCTGGCTAAGACGGATGCGCAGCTGGCTAAGACGGATGCACAGCTGGCTAAGACAGATGCGCTGTTGGCAAAAACAGATGCTAAATTGAGCAAACTGGCCGATATGTATGGGGGAGTCGGCAATAATCAAGGCAAAGTTGCCGAAGAGTTTTATTATAATTCGCTAAAGCACAAGCTGGAACTCAACGGTATTCAGTTTGATTTTATTGAGAAGAATGTCACGCGAAGCAAAGGCGATATTGAAGAAGAATACGACTTATTGCTGGTCAATGGTAAAGACGTATTTATTGTGGAAGTTAAATATCGCTTACATCCTAAAGATATAGCGTGTTTATTAGGCCGTAAACGAGCTAATTTTATAAAATTATTTCCTGAATACCGGGACTACAAAATTCATTTAGCATTAGCGAGTTTTGCCGTGGAAGAAGATGTTAAGCGAATGGCTTTAGAACAAGGCATTACCGTATTACAGCGTCGGGGTAATATCGTAGAAACATTGGCAGCATAAAAGCAGGAAGCGCTGCTGGGGCAATGTTGTTGACCAAGTATTAAAGCGGCCCCTTTCTTTATTGCTAAGTCATTTTTATGCGGTTACCCAAGCTCCAGCTTGAGTAAGGAATATGCACAAAATAACTTCTACAATTAGTAGACTTTGCGGTGGTTCGGTGACTCGCTTGACAGGACGCCGTGAATACTTCCATGTAGGCTTGACGGCGGCGACTGATTGCCAAGGATGGCGTGTATTAGGGCAATGCAGGGCAGAAAAATGCTCCTGCATTTTCTGCATTCATTACATCCATGTAACTCAGCAATTGCCGAGGAGCAATCTGCCCTGCCGCCGACTCCTGTCAATCGAGCCACCGAACCCCCTTCCAACAGTTGTCTAAGTTTTTCATGCTCGTTCCTAACCTGTTCAGCAAGCTCTAACTTCCCGACAATCAAGAATAATTGAACAAGCGAGTCAGGGTTGATTGAAAATGTACGGATGTTGTGTCGGTCACAGGAAGCTGGAGCTTCCGGGGGCTCTTTCCCAAGCTGGAGCTTGGGAAAGAGCGACTATTAACGCGAAGATAGCCTTTAGAAATCGCTATTTCTCATGCTCGTGCACAAACCCAAACATCGACTCGGACCGCGCCGGCTTTTTTTAACGCTTGCGCCAGTTCGGAAACGGTCGTGCCGGTGGTCATTACATCATCGACGATTGCAATATGATCGAATCTTAGCGGTCCGTTGACGGTAAATGCGTTTCTCATGTTTTTACGCCGTTCTTTGGCCGGCAAGTCGATTTGGTGTGGCGTGTTGCGGTTGCGAATGCAACAGTCGAGATCAACCGGTATCGCTAGTTCACGGCTTAGCGTGCGAGCAATTTCGATCGACTGATTAAAACCGCGTTCCCGATAGCGGCGAGGGTGCAATGGTACCGGTACCAGGCAGTCGGGCATTTCGGCGGATATTTTCAAGTAATCCGCCATCAACAATCCTAGCAGCCGCGCATTTTTGAATTGGCGGCGGAATTTCAATCCTGAGATTAAAAAACGGATAGCACTTTGATGTTTAAAAGGCGCATGCGTTTCGTCGAAGCCGGGCATGCGTTTTTGACAATCGCCGCACAATACCGGCCCGGTTGGCGCGTGTTCGAAAGGGATGCCGCAGCGGTAACAGCAATACGGGTTAGTGATCAATAGCTCCGCGCAAGGCCCGCAAATATCCCTCGAAGCTTGTCCCGGATTGCCACATAAAATGCAGGTGGGCGGCAATAAGTAATTCTGTATAATATTGAGCCAGTTGTTTACCATTTTAAAGTCGTCAGGTTGACAAGTGGTGCGTCATTGAAAAAGATCGGTACCGGGTGCAGCTCGAATCCGACAAAAGCCTGATCGATATCGCTCAATTTTTATAATCCGGAGATTAACAGAATGTCAGCAAACCCAGCAATAAGCACGATTCGCCACGACTGGCGCCCTGAAGAGGTCCAAGCTTTATTCGCACTGCCTTTCAACGATTTGATATTTCGCGCCCAATCGATTCATCGCGAACATTTCGATCCGAATGAAATTCAGATTAGCAGTTTATTGAGTATTAAAACCGGCTCGTGTTCGGAAGATTGCGCTTATTGTCCGCAAAGCGCCCGTTATGATGCGGATTTGCAGCCGGAAGCGTTAATGCCGGTCGATGACGTGTTGAAGGCTGCGCGGCGAGCGAAAGATGAAGGTGCTTCTCGGTTTTGCATGGGTGCGGCCTGGCGTCAGCCGAAAGACAAAGATGTCGCGCGCGTCGTCGAAATGATTCAAGGCGTTAAAGCGTTGGGCATGGAAACCTGTGTGACCTTGGGTATGTTGACCGATACTCAAACCGCGACGCTCAAGGAAGCCGGACTCGATTATTACAATCATAATCTCGATACTTCGGAAGATTATTATTCGGAAATTATCACGACCCGTAGCTATCAAGACCGTCTCGATACCTTGGCGAGGGTTCGGGATGCCGGTATCAATGTCTGTTGCGGCGGCATTGTCGGCATGGGCGAGAGCGAACAAGACAGAGCGAAACTGTTGATCGAATTGGCTAATTTACCGAAGCATCCGGAAAGCGTGCCGATCAACATGCTGGTTCAGGTCGAGGGTACGCCGCTGAACGGTACCGAAAAATTGGATCCTATCGTATTCATTAGAACGATTGCGGTCGCGCGTATCCTAATGCCGACTTCCCGCGTGCGTTTGTCGGCCGGCCGGAACGCTATGAGCGACGAAATGCAGGCTCTATGTTTTCTGGCCGGCGCCAATTCGATTTTCTACGGCGAAAAATTGTTGACGACCGACAACCCGATGACCAATCAAGATCTAGCGTTATTCGAACGCTTGGGCGTGCGTTCCGGCGGGTCTTGCCACGTTCAATGATTGGTATCGATTTCGGGTTGGAGGCCGAGCTCGAACGCTTGGCGCGCGAAGATTTATATCGGTCGCGACGGGTTGTCGAATCCGCTCAAGGCGTCGAATTACAGTGCGGCGGACGAAAGCTAATCAATTTTTGCAGCAACGATTATCTCGGCTTGGCTAATCATCCGTCGGTCGTCACGGCTTTTCAAGACGGTGCCGATCGTTACGGCGTCGGCAGCGGCTCCGCGCATTTGATTTGCGGACATAGCCGTGCCCATCATGCCTTGGAAGAAGAGCTTGCGGAGTTTACCGGCCGCGATCGTGCGCTCTTGTTTTCGACCGGGTACATGGCCAATATCGGCGCGATCTCGGCGCTGACGGGCAAGGGGGATACGGTTTTCGAAGACCGCTTGAATCATGCCTCGTTACTGGACGGCGGTTTGTTATCGGGCGCGCGCTTCAAACGTTACCGACATGCCGATACGGACGGGTTGCTTGACAGTTTGAGTAGAGCCGAAGGGCGGACGATGATCGTGACTGACGGCGTGTTCAGCATGGATGGAGATTTGGCGCCGCTCGATGTGTTGTCGAAAGTCGCAAATGAACAGGATGCTTGGTTGATGGTCGACGACGCGCACGGTTTGGGCGTGATCGGCGACAAAGGACGGGGAATCGTCGAGCATTTCGGCTTGACGCAACAGCAAGTGCCGATATTAGTCGGAACGCTCGGCAAGGCCTTCGGTACTTTCGGCGCCTTTGTCGCCGGCTCCGAAACGCTGATCGAGACCTTGATTCAAAAGGCTCGAACCTATATCTACACGACCGCATTGCCGCCCGCCGTCGCTGTAGCAACCCGTGCGGCTTTGAACATCGTTATCGAAGAACAGTGGCGCCGGGAGAAATTAAACGATTTGGTGCGGCGATTTCGCCGAGGCGCCGAACAGCTTGGTTTTCCGTTGATGCCGTCGAATTCGCCGATTCAGCCTATCCTAATCGGCGATAGTTGCAGAGCTGTCGAAATCGGCAAGCGTTTGCTCGATGACGGTTTTTGGGTCGGCGCAATTCGACCGCCTACCGTTCCGCAAGGCAGCTCTCGACTACGCGTGACTATTTCAGCGCTCCACGAAGCGCAGCAAATCGATCGTTTGCTCGAATCCTTGGCAAAATCTATATCGCAATGACTATTCATTATCAAGTTTACGGCGAAGGCGAGCCAGTCGTCTTGGTTCATGGTTGGGCGATGCATTCAGGCATTTGGCGCGATTTTGCCGAGCAATTGGCGCAAACCCGTCGCGTCGTTTGCGTCGATTTGCCGGGGCACGGCTTAAGCGCCGAAATGCCCGAGTTTACGCTTGAGTCGGTATGCGAGCAGTTGAGCCGAATCGTCGACAGTAAAGCTTGTTGGATCGGTTGGTCGTTAGGCGGGTCGGTATCCTTGGCAATGGCTAGGTTGTTTCCGGAAGCCGTCTCGTCGGTCGTTCTCTTGGCCAGCAATCCTTGTTTTGTCGAAAATGCGGATTGGCCGGGTATGCCGGAAAATCAGCTGGATCTATTCGCCAAGAATCTCAGTGTCGATTGCGAATCGACGCTGTTACGCTTCTTATCATTGCAAATCAACGGGTTGCCCGAGTTTAAGACATTGTCTAAAAAACTTTCGGCCGCGCTTCGAGAATCCCGCATGCCGACGGCAAAAACGTTGCAGGACGGCTTGACCGTTTTAAAGCAGGCCGATTTACGGCAGGTGCTTGCAGAGCTTCGCTTACCGGTCGCGGCGATGTTGGGCGAAAAAGATACTTTGGTTCCGGTTAGGATCGGTGAAGCAATGCAGGCAATCAATCCGTACCTGCATTTGAGCGTGATTAAAAATGCCGGGCATGCGCCGTTTTTATCGCATCGTCCGGAATTGATCGAGAGTCTTAATGAATTTTTGGCACAACCATGAGCGGGGTATTTGAACTGGATAAAACCAAGCTCAGAGAATCGTTCGGATCGGCGAGCCTCTCTTATGACCGTGTTGCCGGTTTGCAAAGAACGGTTGGCTTAAATCTATTGCAAAGAGTGGAACCGGCACAATTGACAGGAACAGTTGTCGATTTGGGCTGCGGTACCGGATTTTTGACTAAAGCGTTGCTCGATGCCGAAAATGTCGAGCGAATTGTTGCGCTCGACATTGCTTTGCCGATGCTGCATGCGGCAAGGCAAAAGCTCGGCGATACAGGTCGTTTGCATTATATTTGCGGCGATGCGGAGAGCCCGCCGTTAAATACGAGCTCGGTCGATACGGTGGTTTCCAATCTTGCCTTGCAATGGTGCCGCGATTTAACGGCGGTTTTCTGTGGCTTGCATCGTATTCTCAAGGCGGATGGCGAATTAGTGTTTTCGACCTTCGGTCCGCAAACGCTCTGCGAGTTAAAAAGGGCGTGGGCCGAAGTCGACGACTATCATCATGTCAACGAGTTTTACCGCGAAACTGAAATCAGGCGTTGCCTGGCCGACGCCGGGTTTAAGGAAATAGCGGTGCAATCCGAAATTTATCGGCCGGTTTACGGTTCCGTATTGGATTTAATGAAAGAGCTTAAATCGATGGGTGCGCATAATGTGTCTTCCGGACGTAATAAAAGGCTAACGACAAAACAGGAAATGACAAACATGATCGAGGCTTATCCGCTTAATGATGCCAATATTGAGGCGACATTTGAGGTTTTTATCGTTTCGGCGAGAGTAGAGAACAATGACTAAAGGGCTATTTATAACCGGCACAGATACCGGTGTCGGAAAAACCTGGGTGACGGTCGCGTTGATGCGTCATTTCAAAAATCAAGGGCATACGGTTATCGGCATGAAGCCAATCGCTTCGGGTTGTCTCGAAATCGACGGCAAACTGAGAAACGAAGATGCGCTGTTATTACAGCAAAACGCCTCGATACCGGTGCAATACGAATGGGTTAATCCTTACGCCTATCGGTTGCCGGTCTCGCCGCATTTGGCTGGAGTAGAGCATCCGCCGGTTTTGGATGATATACGTTCGATTTTTCAAACGTTGCAACAAAATGCCGATATCGTTTTGGTCGAAGGCGTCGGCGGTTGGCAGGTACCGTTGAATGCCGATTCCGATGTTTCCGATTTGGCGCGCGTACTGGGCTTGCCTGTCATCATGGTGGTTGCGATAAGACTAGGTTGTATCAATCATGCCAGATTGACTTATGAGTCGATTGTGCGGTCCGGACAAGATTGCGCCGGTTGGATAGCCGTTTGCTCCGATAACAACATGCTGCTGCGCGAGGAAAATATTGCCACGATTCAGGCAATGATCGACGCACCTTTATTAGGAGTAATTCCTTTTATGTCCGAGCCTGACTTCGATCAGATGTCGTCGGCATTTGTAAAAACCTTATAAAAAGTATTGAAATAAGACTCCAAATAAACCATAATTCTTTTGCGGTTATTTCGGCATGCAAAACAGTTTGTAATGCAAGGGGAGGGCGAATGCGCCGCATTCTCATTATTCAAAGCCTTGACGAGTGAAAAGCTTAAACAAGGCAATTAATCAACACAGGAGAGGAAATTATGGCTTTAATCACTTGGACGGCCGATCAATTCGGCACCAATGTCGGTTTTGCCGACGATGAACATAAAGTTTTGTTCGAGAAACTCAATAAGCTTTACGATTTGGCGACAGGCGGGGCGGAAAGATCCGCAATCGGCGCGCAACTCGATGATTTGATTGCCTATGTCGTAGGGCATTTCGCGCATGAAGAAAAAGAAATGGAAGCGGCCGGTTTTGCCGGTTTGGCGGCACATAAAGCCGAACACGAGGCTTTGGTGGGGACTTGCGCCGATCTACAAAAAAAATTCCATGCCGGCGAAGCCGATGTAACCGATGAGGTGGGGCAAATGGTTAAAAGTTGGTTGGAAAGTCACATTCCCACTTTCGATAGAGGCTATGCTGCTGTTTTGAGTTAATAGATAAAAAAATGAATGGATGCTTTTTCAATATGAAGTTAGCATTTTTCCAAAAAATTTCGATACAGTTGTAGCTTAAGGATTAGACCGAAAATAACTTCTCTGCTTTATAGAGGTTTTGGTTGCTTGATTGGCAGGTGTCGGCGGCAAGGAAAGTCGCCGTCACGCCTACACGGACGTATTTACCCAGCACCTAAATTATCTATGTAATCAATCATGGTCAATAGGTTATGGAATTTAGGTGCTGGGTTTACGGCGTCCTGTCAAGCGAGTTATCGAACCCTCAGCAAAGCTCATAGACCCAGGACGTTATTGATCACGAAATCCTAAATTGACGGTTAAGGTCACTGTCGATGAAGACTGTTAGCCCGGAATGGATTGTGAAAATGGAGACCATTGAAGCCCGTGAAGGAGGAGTCACGGGCTTTTTTGTGCGCGTTAGTTTTAAGGCATCGGCAAAGCACTTCTGGCTTACCGTCGCATCATGGGTTAAAATTCTCGTTTTTAAAATAGCTATTATAAAAACAGGGAAATTAGTGAATGTTGATTTGCTTTGAACCCCGGCTAAGAGTAGCTGATCAGCGAGAGAAACTTTTTCTCTATTTCATTGACCTAGGATAGGGTGCTTGCCGTTAGAAAGCCAAACTGAACAAGTCTTGATTTTAAAACAGACTGGCGCTGATGACGTTACTAAAAATTTATCAATTGCATACAAGAGTTTCTAACTACCACCGGGAGGCTGCTCCGTGAAGAAAACCAAGCAACTGTTCGCAAGCCTGTTCTTGATGTCCTTCGGACTAGGGACTGCACAGGCCGAATATACCCTGAATCTGAGGCAAGGCGTCACTCAGATCAGTCAAGAAGTCTACGATTTGCATATGTTGATTTTATGGATATGCGTGTTTATCGGTATTGCTGTGTTCGGCGCAATGTTCTACTCGATTTATCACCATCGCAAATCGAAAGGTCATGTCGCATCTCAATTTCATGAGAGCACCAAAGTCGAAATTATCTGGACGATCATTCCGACTTTGATTCTGATTGGTATGGCGATTCCGGCCACAAAAACGATGCTCGATTTGGACGATGTTCAAGATGCGGATATGTCGATCAAAGTCACCGGTTGGCAATGGAAATGGGAATATGAATATCTGGATAACGGCATTCACTTTTTCAGTACCCTG
This sequence comes from Methylotuvimicrobium sp. KM1, assembly GCF_044788715.1. Classification (NCBI taxonomy): domain Bacteria; kingdom Pseudomonadati; phylum Pseudomonadota; class Gammaproteobacteria; order Methylococcales; family Methylococcaceae; genus Methylotuvimicrobium; species Methylotuvimicrobium sp. KM1. The sequence goes on from NZ_CP173170.1 coordinate 1,730,437, forward strand.
GACGAAGCCAGTAATAGAGCGCGTCAGCTGGGTTCCGGTATCGACCCGAGGTCCGTGCCTCATTACTTGCTTAATGTTGATCATCCGTTGGTTGTTCCGGTCAATACGAAAATCCGCTTTTTATTCACAGCGGCCGATGTGCTGCATTCCTGGTGGGTACCTGATTTAGGATGGAAAAAAGATACAGTCCCCGGCTTTATAAATGAAGCCTGGACGTATGTAGAAAAACCAGGAACCTACCGCGGACAGTGCGCCGAACTCTGCGGAAAGGATCATGGTTTCATGCCGATCGTCGTGATCGCGATGGAGCAGGACGACTACAATGCATGGGTTGAATCTCAGAAGGCGGGGGCCGAAGTCGAAAAACAACAGGCGGATAAGGAATGGACCACAGACGAGTTGATGGCCAAGGGCGAAACCGTTTATACCAATAACTGCGCTTCCTGTCATATGGCCGACGGCGCGGGCATGGAAGGCACATTCCCGGCTTTGACCGGCAGTTCTGTCGTCACGGGCGATATCGATGCTCAAATCGAGTTAATGTATAACGGGAAAGGAATGATGCCTGCATTTGGACAAATGCTGAGCGAAACCGAATTTGCTGCGGTCGTCACCTATACCCGCAACGCATTAGGTAACTCGGTGGGTGACTCGGTTCAACCCGCTGCGATTAAGTCATTGAAATCATCCGCACCGATGGATGAAGAGGAAGATGAGGATGATGAAGAGTAATGTTTAACTTTATTCAAATTCTAATCTTTTTAAAATTTATAGAGGTAACAATATGTCTGCGGTAGTAGCTGAACATGATGATCATCACGATCATCACGACCATGGTCCGGAAAAGGGGCTGTTAAGATGGATCATTACCACCAATCATAAGGATATCGGTACACTGTATTTGCTGTTTTCGTTAGCAATGTTTTTTCTAGGCGGCGCGATGGCTTTGGTTATCCGCGCGGAGTTGTTCGAACCGGGCTTGCAATTCGTTGAGCCTCAGTTCTTCAATTCAATGACGACAATGCATGCGTTGATCATGGTATTCGGCGCGGTTATGCCGGCATTTGTTGGATTAGCCAACTGGATGATTCCATTAATGATCGGTGCGCCTGATATGGCGTTGCCGCGTATGAACAACATGAGTTTCTGGCTGTTAGTTGCCGGTGCCTTGTTATTGGCAAGTACCTTGTTCATGGAAGGTGGTGCTCCGGCTTCCGGCTGGACGCTCTATCCGCCATTGGTGCTGCAAACCGGCGCTGCTTTGCCGTTCGCGATCTTCTCGGTGCATTTGCTCGGTATTTCATCGATCATGGGTGCGATTAACATTATCGCGACGATCTTTAACATGCGCGCCCCTGGCATGACGTTGATGAAAATGCCGTTGTTTGTCTGGACTTGGTTGATCACGGCGTTTTTATTGATCGCGATCATGCCGGTTTTTGCCGGTGCGGTAACTATGTTATTGACCGATCGCTTCTTCGATACTAGTTTCTTCGATGCAGCCGGCGGCGGCGATCCTGTCCTTTATCAGCACATTTTCTGGTTCTTCGGTCATCCTGAAGTTTATGTGATGATTCTGCCGACTTTCGGCGTGGCTTCGACGATCATTCCGGTCTTCGCACGTAAACCGTTGTTCGGTTACAGCTCGATGGTCTATGCGACCGCTTCGATCGCGTTTTTGTCGTTCATCGTTTGGGCTCACCACATGTTCACGGTCGGCATGCCGGTAGCCGGAGAGCTCTACTTCATGTATGCGACGATGCTGATTGCGATTCCAACCGGCGTCAAGGTTTTCAACTGGACCGCGACCATGTGGAAAGGCTCGATGACCTTCGAAACGCCGATGTTGTTTTCGATCGCGTTCGTCGTGCTGTTCACGATGGGCGGTTTCACCGGATTGATGATGTCGGTCGCGCCTTCGGATTTCCAATATCACGACACCTATTTCATTGTCGCGCATTTTCATTACACGCTGGTACCTGCGTCTATCTTCATTTTGATGGCGGCGGGTTATTTCTGGCTGCCGAAATGGACCGGCAATATGTATGACGAAAAATTGGGACAACTGCATTTCTGGTTGTCTGCGATTTCGGTCAACGTATTGTTCTTCCCTCAGCATTTCTTAGGCTTGGCAGGCATGCCTCGTCGTATCCCTGACTATGCCGTGCAATTCGCCGATTGGAACATGGTATCGAGTATCGGTGCATTCGTATTCGGTTTCAGCCAGTTGTTGTTCCTGTATATCGTGATCAAAACGATCAGAGGCGGAACCGGCGAAGAAGTGACCGGCGAAGTCTGGGAAGATGCGTCTAAACACAGCTTGGAATGGACTTTACCTTCCCCGCTTCCTTACCATACGTTCACGACGCCGCCGAAAGAAATTCCAACTGAACATTTCTAATCGGATAGCGCTGTAATCGTTTTTGTACAAGGATTGACTTTTCTCAGAAACTTTACCCGTCTAACGGCGGGTAAAGTGGTGATGTTATGAATACGAAAACAAAGAATATTTTGACAGCTGTGGTGCTGGTCGCTGTCGCGATTGCGATATACGTATTTGCGGTTTTAAGAGCTATTTCGCAATGAATGATGATACAAAGCAAAAAAACAGAAAGCTGGTCCGCAATTTAGTATTGATTGCGGTGGGCATGTTCGGTTTCGGTTATGTGCTTGTACCGATTTACGATGTATTTTGTGACATAACGGGTCTGAACGGCAAAACGGCCTCGGTTGCGGTCGCAGAAACGGCACGCGACGTCGATGAAAGCCGTGAAGTAACCGTTGAGTTTGTCACTTCGTTGAACCAAGCCGCGCCGATGACGTTTCGTGCCGAGACGTACAAAATGAAGGTGCATCCCGGACAATACTATACGGTCAATTTTTATGCCGAAAACCTCACCGATAAGCTGATGATTGCCCGGGCGATCCCTAGTATTACGCCGGGTCAGGCTGCGGAATTTTTCACCAAGACGCAATGTTTTTGTTTTGACGAACAAAGTTTCGAAGCGCATGAAGCTAAAACGATGCCGGTTCGTTTCGTGGTAGATCCGAAACTGCCTGAAAAGTACAAAACAATTACGCTTGCATACACATTTTTCGATAACACTGAATTAACAGCAAAAAAGCAAAAATAGGGGAAGGTTATGTCTACAAACGCTTATTACATTCCTCATAAGGCGACCTGGCCGATTATCGGTACGGTTGGTCTTATGATGACTCTGGCAGGATTTGCCAATGTGTTAAACGGCTCCTCGATCGGCCCGGCGATGATGATTATGGGCTTCGTCGTATTTATTATCATGCTTGCCGGCTGGTTTACGCTTCAGTCCGTGGAAAGCGAATCGGGAATGTACAGTACTCAAGTCGGTATTTCCTATCGCATGGGGATGATGTGGTTCATTTTTTCGGAAGTCATGTTCTTTGCGGTATTCTTCGGTACCTTATGGTATACGCGAAATCTTTCAGTACCTTGGCTTGGCGGTTTCGGCGACGGTCCCGGGCGTGCGACTCATGAAACCTTGTGGCCGGCATTCGAAGCCATGTGGCCGACTAACGGACCGGGTGAAATCGGCGGCGAATACGAACCGATGGGGGCTTGGGGCTTACCGTTTTTAAACACATTAATTCTGTTGACCAGCGGTGTCACATGTACTTGGGCGCATCATGGTTTGTTGGCAAAAAACCGCGATCAGCTCATTAAAGGCTTAATCGCGACGGTTGCGTTAGGTTTTCTGTTCGTCGGCTTTCAAGCGATAGAATATCACGAAGCTTATACCGAAATGGGCTTGACCTTAGGTTCAGGTATTTACGGATCGACATTCTTTATGTTAACAGGCTTCCATGGTTTCCACGTTTGTGTCGGTGCGATTATTCTTTCTGTGGTATTGTTCCGCACCTGGAAAGGGCATTTTAAACCGGAGAATCATTTCGCATTCGAAGCGGCCGCCTGGTATTGGCATTTTGTCGACGTCGTCTGGCTGGGATTATTTATCTTCGTTTACATGATGTAAGTCGATAACAAGGCATCAAATTAAAGCGCTGCCTGCCAGGTAGCGCTTTTTTTTTGTCGTTTGATTTAAGAAAAAAGAAAGATGAAAGATGAAAGGTGAAAGGTGAAAGGTGAAAGGTGAAAGGTGCGGGACGGGTTATTTAACCCGTCCCTAACGTTTCGAATTGGTTTCGCAGCGGTCGAAGCGCTCAAAGTTCCCCGGCAATTATCGTTCCCACGCTCGAAACGCTTAGGCCTGGCTAACAAACCTCGGCCTGCTTGAGAGAGGGTTTTATCGGCTTTGTTCCGCTTGAGGCGGTTTTTTGGCATGAATGACCGAGCCGATGCCGTGAGGTTTTAATAAGCCGAAGGCCATCGCCAGGAATAATAAAATGAATAACACGATTGATAATGAAATTCGGACTGTTAATGCTTTGACGGCTTTATCCGACCGGTCTTCCGGTTTGCGGACAACGATATGATAAAGCGCGGAGCCCAAGCTGATAAGAATTGCAACAAACGCAATAATGAAGATAGTTTTAATAAGCATAAAAAGTCTAAAAGCGATCGATGATAATCGGGTATTCTCAACGATTAATCGACGCTTGCCAATAGGACAACCCAAAAACCATGACGATCAAAATCGGTCTTTGTAAGCTTAGACTCACATTAATTCCATCAATTGCCTATGTGCTGTTGATGGCGCTGCTGATTTCACTAGGGAATTGGCAATTATCGAGATCTTCGGAAAAAGCCGCCTATCTGGCCGAACAGGAGAAACAAAGCCAATTACCGCCGTTGTCGTTGACATCGGAGTTGCCGGCCGATGCCGCGAGTATTCGTTATCGAGTTGTCGAATTAACGGGGCGTTACGATGCCGATCGTCAATTTTTGTTGGATAATCAAATCAGACACGGAAAAGCCGGTTATTTCGTGATGACGCCGCTGCTGCCGGAAAACTCCAATACGGCAGTCTTGGTTAATCGGGGTTGGATTGAGGCGGGGAGTGATCGACAAACGCTGCCTGACATAGCCTTGCAAAAAAGTAAGGTTATAGTCAAAGGACGAATCAATACTTTTCCTGATGTCGGTTATCATCTGGAAGGTGCGGAAATTCCGACTGATACGTGGCCGTCTCTCGTGCAACTGATCGACAACAACGTTATTGCTGAGAAACTGGGTTACCCGTTGGCCGATTATCAAATTGAACTACACCAAGCCGAGGATGAAGGTTATTTGCGGGAATGGCATATCGCGACTGTCATACCGCCTGAAAAGCATGTGGCTTATGCGGTGCAATGGTATGGCTTGGCTTTAACCTTAACGGCTTTATTTATATGGTACGCGTGCAAAACAAAACATGAATAATCAACAGAAAAAAAATCGCAACCTAATTCTGATTATTTTCGGAATGTCGATCATCCCGTTTCTTTTTGCGTGGTATTTAAAAGAACATCCTAATCTACTTAAAGGCGCAACCAATCATGGCGAATTGATTATTCCGCCGTTACTGACCGAGCGGCCCGATCTCATCGGTATCGATTCGTTCTCGGCCGAAAATATTGACGAATTAAAAGGCCGCTGGGTTTTAATCAATGTGGTGCCTGATGCGGATTGCGATCAAACCTGCCTTGATTCCGTTTATAAGTCCAAACAGCTCTTATTGATGATGGGCAAGGAATTAACCCGTATTCGCCGCACTGTGGTGTTGCTGGATCCCAATGCCGAGCAACATCTAAAGGTGTGGTGGCAGGACGACGACCGATTGTTAAAGACTCGCCCCAGTTCGGATTTGTTGAAGCAATTGGCAAAGCTCGACGGAAACGGGATCGCGAACGGTATGCTGTTGATCATGGACCCATTGGGCAATATCATGATGCGCTATCAGCCCGGATTTGACCCTTATGATGTTAAGAGCGATCTCAGGAAATTGCTGAGTGTTTCGCAAATCGGATAAATCATGTTTCGTAAATCGGATAGACCATGTTTAGAAAAATAACTTTTGTTTCCGCCTTTTTGGCTTTACTGCTTATCGTAGCCGGTTCCGTCGTCAAGTTGACCGGAGCGGATTTGGCATGCCCGGACTGGCCTGAATGTTACGGTCAATGGTTTATCGCCGATAATGCCGAGTTTAAAGCTTCGGCCGAACAGCTTTATCTGGGAAAAGCGGTCGATGTAAGTAAAGCTTGGCAAGAAATGGCGCGACGCTATGTATTCGGCTTATCGATGTTGACCGTCTTGCTGTTGGCATTGATCGCATGGCGCCAGCAATTTCACCGGTCTGTGGCGACAACTGGAGCGGTGGCGTTGCTTATCCTGGCGGCTGCGCAAGTTTGCACGGCTGTTAAAGCGGTCGAATTGAATGCGATGCCGATTATAGTTAGTGCTCAGGCATTGCTTGGATTTATCCAGTTTTGGCTATTGAGTTGGCTATTTGTACGATTAAATCCTGCCTTAAATAAGCTGGATCGAATAAGCGGTCCCATCTGGCTTGCCGGGTTCGCCGGCTTGTTGCTGTTGGTGCAAACCCTATCCGGTTTATGGGTTAACGCCAATCATGCGGGACAAGTCTGCAGCGGTTTTCCGCAGTGTAACGGGCAATGGTGGCCCATGGCCGATTACCGTACTGCATTGAATATATTCAATGGTCTGGTTACCGGTTATCAAGGGATTTTATCCTACGATGCACAGGTGGCTGCCCATTGGTTGCATAGAGTCTTTGCCCTACCGATTTTTGTTGTCTTAACTTGGCTGGTGCTGCGAGCCACCTCGGCTCATTGCGCCAAACCGGTCAGAAAAGCCGGCATGATGCTGAGTATTTTATTATTCGTGCAAATCGGCTTTAGCGTAATTGCGGCCAAATACGGACTACCGGCATGGTCGGCCATTGTGCATAATTTTGTTTCGGCATTATTGATGCTGCCATTGCTTGCGATTGCCGTCTATAGCCGCTACGGATATGCGGGCGAGGTGTTGCCCGGCGAAACGGTCGAGCGTCCTGTCGCCGAGGTTGAAGCTGCCGAAGCTGTAATCGAAGTCGGCTATGTCGAGCCGGAACCGGAATCGCTGACGCGTCGTCTCAAATCGCAGCTGCAAAAAACCCGGTCCGGTCTTAGCGGATTGATGGCAACGATTCCTATTGGTCAAAAAGCCATCGACGACGATTTACTGGAGGAAATCGAAGCCCGATTATTGATGGCCGATATCGGTATCGAAGCGACGACAGCAATCATTCGGCGATTGACCGATAGCCTCGAACGGCATCAATTAAACGACGGGGAAGCATTGGAAAATGCGCTGAAACAAGAATTATTGGCTATTCTTAAACCTTGTGATGATCCCTTACAGATTCCCAAACAAGATAAACCGTTCGTGATTTTGGTTGTCGGCGTCAACGGTGCCGGCAAAACTACGACGATCGGTAAAATGGCCAAGCGTTTTCAATCTCAAGGCCATAGCGTGATGCTGGCAGCGGGCGACACCTTCAGGGCAGCGGCAGTCGAACAGTTGCAAACCTGGGGCGAGCGTAACAACATTCATGTCGTCGCGCAGCACACTGGCGCCGACTCAGCCTCGGTGATATATGACGGTGTGCAATCGGCACAGGCCAAAGGTATCGACGTATTGATTGCCGATACCGCGGGACGTTTACACACCAAATCCAATCTGATGGACGAACTGAAAAAGGTTAAGCGCATTATCGGAAAGCTCGATGAAACCGCGCCGCACGAGGTTTTGTTGGTTTTAGACGCGGGAACTGGTCAGAACGCGTTGTCTCAGGCGAAACAATTTAACGAAACTGTGGCATTGACTGGTATCGCATTAACCAAGTTGGACGGAACCGCGAAGGGTGGGGTTATTTTTGCATTAGCCAAGCAATTCAGCGTGCCGATTCGTTTTATCGGTATCGGTGAAGGGATCGACGATTTGCAGGATTTCGATGCGGAACAGTTTGTCGACGCCTTATTTGTTAAAGATCAATAGATTTATGCTCAAATTCGATCATGTCAGTAAACGGTATCCCGATGCCGGCGATGCCTTGCAGGATGTCACATTCCATCTACAGCGCGGAGAATTCGCTTTTTTGACCGGTCATTCCGGAGCCGGTAAAAGCACTTTGTTGAAATTGATCGCGGTCATGGAACGATGTTCGCGAGGTCAAGTTTTGTTGGACGGGCAAAATCTAAACAAGGCGTCCGATCGACAAATACCCTATATACGAAGGAAGCTGGGCTTAATATTTCAGGATTATAAATTGCTGCAAGATAGAACCGTTTTCGACAATGTCGCATTGCCGTTGGTGGTAGCGGGTTACAGCCATTTTGATATCGGTCGGCGAGTTCGAGCTGCGCTCGATAAGGTCGGCTTGCTGGGTAAAGAAAAAAAACTTCCGCAGACTTTGTCCGGCGGCGAACAGCAGCGCGTCGGTATTGCCCGCGCCGTTATAAACAAACCGCCGTTGATTCTCGCCGACGAGCCGACCGGTAATTTGGATCCGGAATTGTCGTCCGAGATTATGAAATTATTTGAGGATTTTCAACAAGTCGGCGTAACGGTGTTGATTGCCACACATGATATCGCCTTGGTTGAGCGAATGGGACATCGTGTATTGCAATTGGATCATGGCCGCCTGGTCGCAAGTTAACAGATGAAAAAGCCGAATATCAACCACAGAAGACCGCAACCCCGACAGAAAAAGGAAGTCCGACGAAAAGTTGTTTCCGGTAGGCTAAGTGTTATGCTACAGACTTACCTGGATATTCATGCGCAAGCCTTGTTTTCCAGTTTAGGTCGTTTGGCGCGCGCACCTGTGACATCGCTGATGACCGTCAGCGTATTATCCATTGCAATTTCGTTAGCCGCCGGATTCTATCTGTTGGTCGCCAATATTCAACAATTAACCGGCGGACTCGAAGATAGCAATCAAATTTCGTTGTTTTTAAAAGATCACGTCACCGATGATACCGGCGTAAAGTTAGCCGATAAAATTAAAAAATTCGATCATATACAGGACGTCAAGGTTATTACGAAAACCCAAGGTCTCGCCGAATTTCGCGAATATAGCGGTTTCGGCGATGCACTAAAGGCGTTGGATAAAAACCCCTTGCCGACCGTCATTCAGGTTATGCCGGAACATAGCCTCGAAGAAGGGCCACAACTGGACGAATTGTTTAAAAAATTAACGGACTTACAAGAAGTCGATTTTGCACAATTGGATATGCAATGGATCAAACGCTTGTATTCGATCATGGAACTGGCGAATCGTGGCGTTACGTTACTCAGCTTTATATTGGCCCTAGCCGTATTATTCATTACCGGCAATACGATAAGACTGGAATTACACAATCGACGTGATGAAGTTATCATCGCTAAACTGGTGGGCGCGACCCATCGTTTTATTCAACGGCCGTTTTTGTATACCGGTTTTTGGTTAGGGTTTTGTTCCGGCATTTTGGCTTGGATTTCTGTGACGATCATGCTATTCATTCTGCAGCAGCCGATCGATCGATTGTCCGGTCTTTATGACGGCGTATTTTCGATGCGTTATTTGAGTTTCGGCGAAATGATGTCGTTAATTGCGATTTCTTCACTGCTTGGAGTAGCCGCTGCCTGGGCGGTGCTTTGCTATCAATTAAGACTGACTAAGCCCGAATAAACTGTGAGTAAGTATTCAGCTCTTTCCTCCTTACTAAAAAAGTACGCCACCCTAACCACTTTCATTATCCGAGCCCTTGACAAAGCTCATGGTTCCAGGAAGTTATTTATCGTGAAATCCCTAGTGTATTAGGGTCGACCTGAGTCTTATCGATAATGAATAACTCACAAAACAATGCGGAACTTATAAAAATTTTAGCACTCATAACGCGAGAGTGCTAAAATCGGGCAAACTTAAAAATAAGGGGAAATCATGAGTAACGCATTAGCCTTTGCTTTGCCAACTAATCTTTCCGTAGGAACATTTGATTCATATTTGAATGCGGTCGCGCAAACGCCGACTTTATCGCATGAGCAAGAGCGTAAACTAGCGCTTCGTTATCGCGATGAAGGCGATTTGGAAGCAGCGAAGGAGCTAGTTATGTCGAACCTTCGATTTGTCGTTCATGTCGCGCGTGGATACAGTGGATACGGACTGCCGCTGCCCGACATCATTCAAGAAGGTAACGTCGGCCTCATGAAAGCCGTCAAACGCTTCGATCCCGATGTCGGGGTTCGCTTAGTGACCTTTGCCGTGCATTGGATCAGAGCGGAAATACATGAATACGTCATCAAAAACTGGCGTATTGTCAAAATCGCTACAACCAAAGCTCAGCGTAAACTGTTTTTTAATTTACGCAAATCGAAAAGCAACCTAGGCTGGTTGTCGCACGACGAAGCGAAAGCTGTCGCCGACGATTTAGGCGTTGATCTCAAAACCGTTTATGAAATGGAAAAACGCATGGACGGCTCGGATATGGCTTTCGACATGCCGCATGATGAACCGTCCGACGAAACCACTTACGCCTCGCCTGTCAGTTACTTAGAGCAACATAACTCGGACCCTGCGGATCTGCTGGAAAACGAGCAATGGCAAGGTTATGAAGAAAACATGCTAAGCGAAGCAATGGCAGAACTTGACGAGCGTAGTCTCGATATTCTCAATAGCCGCTGGCTAAGCGAAGAAAAAGCGACATTGCATGATTTGGCCGCACGCTACAATGTTTCAGCCGAGCGCATCCGGCAGTTGGAAAAAAACGCCATGAACAAGCTGAAAGCCGCATTCGTGCTGGAAGCATAATACATCGAACACTTCACGCGGGGCGAGTTATTTAACACGCCCCGAGCGTTTTCCGGTTTTCATAGTCCTCCGTGAGAATCCATATTTTGGCAGGACGGGGTTTTATAACCCCGTCCGAAACGTTTCAACCGTGGCCGAAGCAAGCCGAAACGCTTAGGATTCGGTTATAAATAACTTCCCTATTTTTATAATATAGGGTAGGCGGGTTCGGTAGCTCGATTGACAGGTGTCGGCGGCAGGGAAAGCCGCCGTCAAGCCTACACGGATGTATTCACCCAGCACCTAAATTCCATAGCCCATTGGCTATGTTTAATATTATGGCTAATTTAGGTGCTGGATGAATTCCATAGTTTATTGGCTATGGATAACTACCATGGATAATTTAGGTGCTGGGTTCACGGCGTCCTGTCAAGCGAGTTGCCGAACCCGCTACAAAGCTCATAGCTACAGGAAGTTATTTGTCACGAAATCCTTAGTCCAAACCGAAACGCTGGGGACGGGTTAAATAACCCGTCCCACAGGAAGATTGCTGCCGTCAAACCCCCATGGGTTCACGGTGGTCCTCGATAGACACACCCCCATACCTTTTATTCTTCGATGGTTTTTCAAGCAAAAGGGAATAATCACCTTCTCGTAACAGGTAGTCTATCAATCCGAACCCCGCGCAATTTCCCCATAACGAAAACAATCGACGGTATGATCGTTGACCATGCCGACCGCCTGCATGAACGCATAGCAAATCGTTGAGCCGACGAATTTAAAACCGCGTCTTTTCAATTCCTTGCTGAGCCGATCCGATAAAGGCGTATTCGCCGGCAACTCGGCGTGCGTCCGCCAAGCGTTCTGGACTGGCTGGCCGTCGACAAAATCCCATAGAAACGCGTCGAAACTCCCGGCTTCTTCTTTGATGTTCAAAAAAGCGCGTGCATTGGTCACAGCGGCATTGACTTTGAGCCGGTTGCGTATGATGCCCGGATTCTTCAGCAACTCCGAGATTTTTGACTCATCATAGCGGGCCACCGATACGGGATCAAAATTGTCGAACGCCGCCCTGAAATTGTCTCGCTTTTTCAAAATCGTCGACCAACTCAAGCCCGCCTGCGCGCCTTCCAAAACCAAAAACTCGAACAACAGGCGGTCGTCATGCACCGGCACGCCCCATTCGCGGTCGTGATAGTCCTCTTCAAGCGGGCTGGACAAAGCCCATCGGCATTTGTTCATGTTAATTGAAAGGTATTCTTAGATCTCAAGGAAGGTTTGCGTGCGTTAAAAAAAGATAAAGTCCTTGATCTCATCGCGATTCAAAAGCACGATTTGCTGTTCCATCGCTTCCCGATGCAGATCATCCTTACCGATTCGCATACTCAAAAGAAAATATGACAACAAGGCGGCCCGGATTTGAGTAACGCATTTACCGTCGACCATCCCGAAATCGCGCTCGATCACGCTTTTTTGCGCATCGTTCAACCCCGGGTGCGGACCGATTTCGACAGTCAACCATTTGTTCCACAAGGTGTCTGTAAAAGGAGGTTCGTCAGCCTTACCCAAAATAGCGACGCGATGAATACGCGCAAGGACGAAATCGCGATAATCATTATGCGTTACGCTGAAAGACCGAACATGCCAACGCAAACCGTCGAACACCAAAGTATGAGGGTTGACTTGCAAAGTCTTGGGTTCCGGGCTGGATAACGATTGGTATGAAATCTCCAGCTCGAATTTAAAACGCACCGCCTGCACAATGCCGCGCAAAATTCGTGCATCAATTTGCCGTGCCAATGGATTGACGATTTCAACGGTAGGAAGGTTACCGACTAATGCGATCAAGGTTTCATAACCGTTTTGTTGCTGTAATTTTAAAACCTGTAACAGCTCGCCGGTCGTTCCATCCATGAAGCCCGGTTTAAACGATTCGTCGACCACATAGCGTTTCAAATACTTATCGTAGCGAATATTTCCAGGGCATAGCGATTGATAAAGCGTCAAATCCTTCGATGCCTGTACCCGACTGATGCCGAAATAATTAACCAACGTACCGGTCGAAATTTCGCCGCTCCAAAACACCGTCGCTTCCAGCAAAGTTAATCGATGACGCTGTTCCCACTTTAAATTCGATTGCAAGAGATTACCCATGGTGCTAGAGTCATGAAAACTAAATTTATATATTTATTGTGGAATGGTTAAGAATTCTATCAGTAGCTTAGCAGTAAACAAACTTTAGAGAGGAGAAGAGATAAAAAATTTCTTTTCGAATATAAATAATGGTTATTAACAATGATACTGGATAGGCGATAGCATGTTTATAGATACGAATTTGACTGGCATAGCGGGTACTTAACAATGGAACAACTCACCGATCTAAAAGCGATATTGCATTCCAAACGCGCTAATATCTACTACCTGGAAAAATGCCGGGTCATGCAAAAAGATGGCCGCGTACTTTATCTGACCGAAGCTAAGGAAGAAAAACAATACTGGAATATTCCGATCGCGAATACCACCGTCATCTTGCTCGGTACCGGTACATCGATCACGCAAGCGGCAGTCAGAATGCTGGCTTCGGCCGGCGTGTTAATCGGATTTTGCGGAGGCGGAGGTACGCCGTTGTTAATGGGCAATGAAATCGAATGGCTGACCCCGCAAAGCGAATACCGACCCACGGAATATGTACAAGGTTGGCTGTCGTTTTGGTTCGATGCACAAAAAAGGTTACAAGTCGCAAAGCAGTTTCAACACGGACGCATCGACTATTTAAGCCGCATCTGGGCCAAAGATAAGGATCTCAAAACCGAAGGGTTTGACAGCAACGACGAAGACATAGCAGGCGCGTTAGCGAATTGCACAGCGAAAATCGACAGCGCGAAAAACGTCACCGAATTATTGGTCAGTGAGGCGCAACTGACCAAAAGCCTGTACAAAGCCGCCGTCAAACGAACTAAGCACAGTGATTTTAGCCGTAATGCCGAAAGTGTCGATGACGCCAATATTTTTCTCAATCACGGCAACTATCTGGCCTACGGCTTGGGCGCCACGACGCTGTGGGTACTCGGCATCCCGCACGGTTTCGCCGTCATGCACGGCAAAACAAGACGCGGGGCATTGGTGTTCGACGTCGCCGACCTGGTCAAAGATACGTTGATATTGCCGTGGGCCTTCATCAGCGCCAAGGAAAAAACGACCGAACAGGAATTCCGCCAGCAAATCCTGCAAAAATTTACTGAACATAAAGCGCTGGAATTTATGTTTGACACTGTTAAGGATATCGCCTTGCAGGGAGATAAGGCATGAGTTTAGCGGATCGAATCATTCCTACGCGTCCGCGTGAAAACGCTCAAAGCTTAAAATCACTCAACCCAATTTTCAAGCCGCAAGCCATCAATACGTCTAAACTCCCTTGTGTTATTAGTGACCAATGTCAAATCCAAAGCAACTGCGTGAGCGGCAATCCAAAGGTCATTGCCCCCAATCAGACAACCTTTTCTTTCCAAGTCACTGCGAATAGAGGCATAAACCTCCGCGACCTCAATCAGCATAGGTTGCACCGGCAAACGAGCCGCCAGCAGTTGGACATTCGTGATGGCCGCTTCTTTTTCCCGGCTTTTCAATGCACCCGAAAACAATTCACCATAGGTAATCATCGAAATCACTACCTCACCATGCCGCAATTGCTTAAACCTCTCTGCTATGCAAGCCGGACGGCGTTTTTTAAGATAAATACAAATATCCGTATCCAGCATGAAACGAGCCGGCATCAGTCAAAATCCCGATCCTGTGGTGGCGGGTCAATCCTTTTTTCCGCCATAAAATCATCTGAGAAGCTGGCGAAAATGTCCATCACATCCGCAAGATTATCCGGTTTTTGGCGCAACACCACCTCATCACCGCGTCGAAAAATCTCCACCTCATCCGCATCAAACTGGAACTCTTTGGGAATCCGCACCGCTTGCGAATTGCCGCTTTTAAAAACGCGCGTTGTCGTCATAAAACACCTCATGTATATATCATATGTGTTTACATTAGCACTAAGCCGGTATAGACACAATTATTTGGAGATCCCATCATGATGGTTACCTTCATTTGCGAATGCGAGAAAAAAGCGCTGAACCGCACTAGTCGCGTCCTCGACGCCTTCGCCAACCGCATAGGCAGCCGCACCTGGCAAACCGTGATCACCGAGGAAGGCTTACAGGCGGTGAAAAAGCTACTGAGAAAAAGCGCGACCAAGAATACGGCGGTGGCGTGTCATTGGATACGGAGTAGAAGCCGGAGCGAGTTGGTTTGGATTGTGGGGAATCGGAATCAGTTTAATCATGCTGGAATCGTTTCAGTAAACACAACGAGTAAAGAGTTAATTATGGATATCGCATCAGAAAAACCTTTAGCCAATGTTTTGTACGCCAACACCCACCTGTAACCGCTCGCTGAGCATTTGTTGAAAAAGAACTGATAGAAGGGTACGGTATTAGTGAAAAAAGTTTGCTCGCGCACATGGCAAAAAAACACCATCAAATTATGGGCAGGAAAGCGCCATTCAAAGATTACATGCTCTTGAATGAAGCCAGAGATCCGGAAAACCCAATTTACCTAAGTTATACTTCGCACGGTCATGTTTTCGCAACGCAGCTACCGGACAAAAGAGCGCGCCAGAAAACTGAAAATGTGGCCGTGCGAAGTATATACACCAGAAGACCTGGACAAAGCAGGTAGAGAAAGCGGACGGCACCCTTGGGCAATTTATTATGCCGAATGCGATAAGCAGCCCATTGGCGCAATTTCCATCAAACAATTAACATCAACTGAGGATTGAACTCTGCCAAAATTAAGGAACAAAAAGCGCTAGACCAACAAAAATCGAGGTCATTATGAAACAGCTACTACTAGAAATAGACGAAACCACGGAAGCAAAAATTAACGCCGCCGCTAGAACTGCGGGACTTTCCGCCCAGCAATGGTTACGCCGGATTATTGAGGAAAAAACAGCGACAAGCTGGCCGAATTCCATTAAAGCATTAGCCGGAGCTTGGCAAGATGCGCCTTTCGCAGAGGATTTACGCGCCGCTGAAGGTCGCGACATTGCCAGGGAAGATTTTTGATGTACGCCCTCGACACCAATACCGTGATTTATTTTTTTAAAGGCATGGGCAATGTTGCAAGTCATTTATTTAGTGTTCCGCCCCATGAAATCGCGTTGCCTTCGGTGGTTTTGTATGAACTGCAAGTCGGCATTGCCAAATCAAGCTCGTCCGAAAAACGGAGCAGCCAATTGGATGAATTACTTACGGTGGTGCGCGTATTGCCGTTTACCGAACATGAAACCGCGATTACCGCTGGGATCAGGGCGGGCTTAGAAAAAGCAGGCACGCCCATTGGCCCGTTAGATATGATAATTGCGGGGATTGCCTTAGCCCATCAAGCCACCTTGGTAACACACAACACCAAAGAGTTTTCGCGCATTGATGGCTTGCGGTTAGAGGATTGGTTTGATTGATATAATTTATTTTTTCAAGGAAAAACGCAATGAATAAAATTACCGGAATTAGAAGCGTTGACTTTAAAATCACAGCTTTAGGTTATGGTGTTGTAAACTGGAACGGACCAACAACATTAATGGGTGATGAGGGGAAAACGGTTGACAATTACACGTTACCAAAACTGAGGGCTATGCAAGCCGGACGGCGTTTTTTAAGATAAATACAAATATCCGTATCCAGCATGTAACGAGCCGACATCAGTCAAAATCCCGATCCTGTGGTGGCGGGTCAATCCGTTTTTCCGCCATAAAATCATCTGAGAAGCTGGCGAAAATGTCCATCACATCCGCAAGATTATCCGGTTTTTGGCGCAACACCACCTCATCACCGCGTCGAAAAATTTCTATCTCATCCGCATCAAACTGGAACTCTTTGGGAATCCGCACCGCTTGCGAATTGCCGCTTTTAAAAACGCGCGTTGTCGCCATAAAACACCTCATGTATATATCGCATGTGTTTCATTAGCACTAAGCCGGTATAGACACAATTATTTGGAGATCCCATCATGATGGTCACCTTCATTTGCGAATGCGAGAAAAAAGCGCTGAACCGCACTCGCCGCGTCCTCGACGCCTTCGCCAACCGCATCGGCAGCCGCACCTGGCAAACCGTGATCACCGAGGAAGGCTTACAAGCGGTGAAAAAGCTACTGAGAAAAAGCGCTACCAAGAATACGGCGGTGGCGTGTCATTGGATACGGAGTCGGAGTCGGAGCGAGTTGGTTTGGATTGTTGGGAATCGGAGTAAGTTTAACCGGGAAGGGATTGTGCCGGTGAATTTAACTTCAGAATCCAAGGACGTAGAAGAAACTTTCAATATGAATACCGAAGTTATTGCTTTGTTAGCTTCATTAGCAGGTTTCTTTCATGACATTGGCAAAGCCATGTTGTTATTTCAAAACAAGCTTGATCCTGAATATCATGGCAAAGGCTATGAACCTTTTCGGCATGAATGGGTTTCTTTACGATTATTTCAAGCTTTTGTTAATAGTAGAAGCGATAGAGAATGGTTAAAGGAACTTGAAAAAATCGATAATGATGTAGAGAACAGGATTTTATCAAACCTTGAACAATTAAAAGATGGTTTATGTAAAAACATCAAAAATCCATTTGAAGGGTTAGAGCCCATTGCCAAAATCGTTGCTTGGCTGATTGTATCCCATCATCGTTTGCCGCAATTTCCCAAATATCAGGATACGCCACCTTCATTGAGCCAAATCAAAGAATGGCTAGCCTTGTTAGAACCCTGTTGGAATTCACCCCAATGTTTGAAGCAAGATTGGGATGAAAAGGCATTGACTGATAATTGGATATTTCCTTATGGCACACCATTTAAAAGTGCCCACTGGCAAACCGAAATCAGCTTGCTTGCAGAAAGAGTTCTAAAAAACGAGTATCTTTTTACTGAAGACTGGTTCACTCAACGATTTACAGCACATTTATCGCGTTTATCATTGATGCTGTCTGACCATTACTATTCATCACAACAGGAAGTCACCAAGAAGTGGCAAGATAGAAATTACAAGGCTTACGCCAATACAGGGATTGATGATGAAACGGGTAATAAATACCGCAAACAAAAACTGGATGAACACAATATAGCAGTTGGCACCCATGCCAGGAGGATTGCCCGCAAACTTCCTAAGCTTAAACAGGATTTGCCTAGTCTCACATCGAACAAGGCATTCAGCAAACCAGTCGATAAGGATTTTCAGCTGGACTATGGCTGGCAAAATAGCGCTTTTAAAACTGCGCAAGGATTATGCGAAGAAAGCCAAAAACTTGGTTTTTTTGGCATCAATATGGCCTCGACCGGCAAAGGAAAGACCCGAGCCAATGCCCGGATTATGTATGCTTTATCTGAAGAAGGTCAGTGCCGTTTTAATGTGGCATTGGGCTTGAGAACGTTGACCCTACAAACCGGCGATGCGTTAAGAAAGCACATGAACTTATCCTATGCGGAATTGGCGGTACTGATTGGTTCTCAGGCAGTTAAAGATTTACATCAGTTAGGCTCGCAGATCAAACACAGCGTGCAAGAGCAGCAAGGAAGTGAATCAGCGGAATCTTTGCTGAAAGATGAGTTGGAGTTACACCATGAGTTACCAGAATATGATGGTGAATTTGCAGAATGGTTTGAACACGATGAAAAAATATTAAAACTGATTCAAGCCCCCGTGTTGGTCAGCACCATTGATTATCTAATTCCGGCAACAGATGGATTACGCGGAGGTCGGCAAATTGCGCCCATGTTACGGTTATTAAGCTCTGATTTGGTGATTGACGAACCGGATGATTTTGGTCTGGAGGATTTACCGGCTTTATGTCGATTGGTAAATTGGGCGGGAATGTTGGGGGCAAAGGTGCTGTTATCAACAGCAACGCTATCGCCTGAATTAGCCTTTGCTTTATTTGAAGCCTATCAGAAAGGTCGTAAACATTACACGCAAGTCAATGGTGAACTAGGACAAACTGAAGCTGTATGTTGCGCCTGGTTTGATGAGTTCAAAAAACCAATGCAGCAGAAAATAGATACAAAAAATGGGTTTAATGATGCGCATAAAGAATTCATCAGAGAGCGTATCGAAAATCTTGGTAAATCGGCTAAACCTTTAAACAAAACCAAAATCAATTCAATTGAAATAACGAATAAAAACGCACAACCTAGCCGAATTTATGCGCAGAATATTCAAGCAGCGCTTGTTGATTTGCACCAGAAAAACTCGGTCGAGCATCCGTCAGGTAAAAAAATCTCTATCGGTTTGGTCAGAATGGCAAATATCGATCCACTGGTTGCGATAGCCAAACATCTGTATGCGATCCAGCCAGCAAACGATAGCAGAATCTACTATTGCGTTTATCACAGTCAATATCCTTTAGCATTACGCTCACAGATTGAAGAGAAACTGGATAAAGCCTTGACCCGGCATGATGAAGATAAATGGTGGCAAGCAAGTGGTATTGAAACCTTAATCAAAGAAAGCGATGTACAAAACCATATTTTTGTCGTGTTAGCCACCTCGGTTGCGGAAGTCGGTCGTGATCATGACTATGACTGGGCGGTAGTGGAACCAAGCTCCATGCGTTCAATCATTCAGTTGGCTGGTCGCGTGCAACGCCATCGAAAAAAGTCGCCTACTTTTGAAAATATTGTTTTACTGGATAAAAACTTCAAAGGGTTAAGGGGGCTTTCACCCTGTTTTCTGCGTCCCGGATATGAGTCAAGCAAAAGGCAGTTTGCTGGCACAAAGCTTTCAGAATTATTGACGGAAGAGGAATACCAACCCATTAGCGCAATTCCAAGAATCAAAAATAGTTCCCCGCCTTTTTCTTTAACTGACGACAAGCCACCAAAATTTAAACGTTTTAATGAACTGGAGCATATTGTTCAACATATTCGACTGTTTGGGAATAACAATGAACAGGATTGCGCCTATTTATGGTGGCGGCATGATGTGACTTGGTGCGGCGAAATACAGCGTATTCAACCATTTAGAAAATCAGAGCCGATGGAGGACTATAACCTGAACCAGTCCTACCACCAAGAAATGATTTGGCAGAAGAAAAATACTGAGATTCGTCCCGCTAAATTTGAGACAACCAACGATATATGCAGATTAAAAGCGGAACATCTAACGGTAGCTTCCGGAAATCAGGCTTGGTTTGATCTGACAATAGAAAACAGTATCGCCTACCTGATGAAAGAATTAAAAATTTCTGAAGACGAGGCTTATAAACGATTTACAACGGTGCAACTGCGTAAGCCAAAAGAAGGTGAAGCCACTAACTGGCGGTTTCATGAAAAACTGGGTGTATTTAAAGAACTGCTAAAGGATAGATTGAATGATGATTGATGAAACTGAGGTGCAAAAATCTATAAGAGAATTTATTGATTCTGTTGGTGATACTAAAATTGAAAAATATCATAATGATGATATTAAGGCAGCTTACAAAGCCTTTTTTGATGATGTTTTTGAAAAAGTTAAGCCATTATGTAAGAAAAGTTCAGAGGTTAAACAAAAAGTTGAAGTTATTAAAAAATTAAAAAAAGAGAAAGGTCAGAGTGACTTGGAATTTTTTAATATTAAATACAAAACTATCACTTATGAAATAAAAAATAATAATTTATTAAAAAGTGTTGAGCAGTTGGGTAATGAGTTTGAGAAACTTATTGCTAGCTTAGAAAAACGAAATAAATATGAAAAATGGATTGAATGGGCATTAAACAATGGAAGAGGTATTTATTTGGCAACGCACATTGCTAAGTTGTCACATTCAAGCTGTAAGTCATCTTCTATTGATTATAGGTATTACGAGGGATCAATAAAATCTAAAGAAGGATATGTTTCCACACAAGTTGACGAAAGCCTAAATATTGATCGAGCATATACCGATAATGCTCTTTCATCCATTGCTTCATTCTATTATCTATTAGTTGGTGATTATTTTATTGGAGATTTATTTCGACGTGATGCCTTTCCATATCTAAAAGTGTTTACAAGTTCAGAGGAAAAATCGAAAAAGTGGGCTGAGTTATTTCGGTCATATATCAGAGAAGATAAAAAAAACAGTCATTTTTTATCCAAACAGGTTTATTTTCCAGTTAATGAGGACAAGTATCATTTACTGCTGCCGTTGGTTTCATCCTCAATGGCGCATGTGCTCCATCTAAAATTTCAAGAATTTTTTGACGAAAATAGTCGCCAGGCAAGGGAGCAGCGAAAAATTAATAAATACTATCCTGAAGAAATGGTTTCATTTCCTAATAGAGCTAATTTGAAAGTAACACAAAGCAATCACTCTAACGCATCTTCATTAAACGGCAAGCGGGCCGGCCGTTTGACATTATTGCCATCAACGCCCCCCAAATGGACCGGCAAACAAACATTACCGCGTCATCAAGCAAATTTATTTGACAGAAATATGGGCTATAAACTGTGCGAAGAAATAAAAGAATTGCAAGATTTGTTACGGGTTATTAAAGCCAAAGAAGCCGGTTTGAAAAAGCCGGAAATGTATCGGGCGATTGTTAAAAATGTAAATCTTATTGCACAAGCGCTGTTTGATGAAATCACCAAGATCAATATGCTTAGCGAACAAAAAGGCTGGACGGAAGATAGCGATTTTTCAACACACCAACAATTACTGTTAGAGCCTGATCGTGAAGATGAAGCAGCTCTCGCAGAAAAAAACAACAAGCAATGGTTGGAGCGCATTGCGGATGATTTTTCAGCCTGGCTAAATGCACAGCTTAAACATAAAACGCTTAATTTAACCCCCGTGCAGCAAAGACTATGGAAAGATATTTTTTTCCCTGTTTTACGTGAATATATCGCTATTCAGGAGGCAAAACAATGAGCCAATATTTAGTCTTAAGTAAGATGAGGGTGCAAAAGGCAAACTGTATAGCCGGATTCACTTGGGGATTTCCCGCTATCACCCAATTTTCAGGTTTTACCCATGCTTTACAACGAAAGCTTGCCCATAAATATGACATTGCCTTTAGTGGTTGCGCTGTCATCAGCCATGACTATCAGCTTCATGTTTATAAGCCCAAGCCACAAGCCAATTTTGAGTTTATTCAAAGCAGAAATCCGGCTGTGTTAGCACAACATAAAACGCGTTCATCACCTCCCATCATTGAAGAAGGCAAGATGAATCTGACGGTATCTCTAGTTATTGAACTATCAAAAGAACTGCTTGCTACGTCTGAACAGATTGAAGCTTTTAAGCAATTAGTACAGGAAAAATGCTTAACCAGTCGTTTAGCTGGCGGAAGCGTATTAGCGATTGGTCAGGTAGATTTTCTATCTGCATCTACGCAAGAACAATCAGAACACTTAAATCGAAGAGTCAAACGCTTGACCATGCCCGGATTTATCTTGCAAGACCGGTCTGATTATCTCAAGCAACTACAAGCAAAAAATCCAGACGCAGAACAGATTGATGCCTGGCTGGATTTTTCAGCATTGAAATATCGTGCAGTTCCAAAACTAAAAGACGACGAGGAGCAACCTACCGAACAAACAGAGGCTGATTGGGTGCAAGTACCAAAACCTTTTAAAGGCTGGTTGGTTCCCATTATGACAGGCTACAAAGCGATTAGTGAGCAATACTCAACCGATGAAATTAGCGATTTGCGAGTATCGGATGCGGATGACAGCGTACTCGGTTGTTGCTTTGTAGAAGCCATACACAGTATCGGTGAATGGAAAGGCGTTCATCGAATAAAAGATATTTGTGACATGATCTGGAAATACCATGTTGAAAACGACTGGTATCTCTGTGCTCAAAAAATAGAACCACCACCGGAAGAACCGATAGAAATAGAAAGCCAACCCCAAACTTTTGAAGATGCAATTGCAAACTTATAAGGAAAAATAAAATGACTGAATTAACCATGCCTTCCGTTCTCGCTTTCGATAGAAAACTGGAACCTTCCGACGCTATTATGTATTCCGGCAATTGGGCTGATATTGATAATACTGGCAAGTGGCAGCCTATTGAATTGTTTGAACGGAGAAATCGTGCAGTAAAGAGTAATTTCAAGAAAGAAGTCCTCAACGATGAAGAAGAACTACAAAAACAAATAGAAGAGCCTAATTTAGCCTGGGGTGATGATGCAGCGTTACCAGCAGATGCTGATACGTTGAAAGTCGGTTTTAGTTTGCGAGTCTTGAGCGGCGTGAATATGCCATCTGCTTGTAATAAAAAAGAGTATCAGGATAAATTCTCGAAAATCATCAACAAATATATTGATGAAATTGGTTTTGAAGAACTGGCGAAGCGTTATGCTTATAACATAATCAATGGTCGTTTTTTATGGCGTAATCGAGTGGGAGTGCGGGAAATAATTGTTTATGTCAACCATGAAAGTTTTGAAAAGCCATTAAAGTTTAATGCTTATGATTATCCGCTTAAAGAAACAACAACATCAGATGAAAAAATATCACCACTAGTTGTGTTGATAAAGAAGGGATTAAAAGGTGAGGCGAATATTTTTCTTGAAGTTGAAGCCTATGTGAAACTCGGAAATTTGCAACGAGTATGGCCATCTCAAGAAATGGTTTTAGAAAAAGGTGATAAAAGTCGCCACTTATTCGCACTGGATGGCAAGGCCGCCATTCATTGTGAAAAAATTGGCAATGCCATCAGAACCATTGACGACTGGCAAACGGGGTCGGAAATGCCTATTGCGATCGAGGCTTATGGACAAGTCACTCAACGAGGTATGGCATATCGATCTACCCGAAATGATTTTAAAACACTGATTGGTAAATGGATTAATGACAGGGAAATTACCGAAGAAGAAAAGCATTTTGTCGTCGCCATGTTGATTCGCGGTGGCGTATTCTCGGAAGGAGAAAGCTAAATAAGGAGCTTTTATGAAATACTACCTAGACATCACTCTTCTGCCCGATGCGGAAGCCAACCTCGGCTTCCTCTGGCATAAGGTTTATCAGCAAATCCATTTGGCGCTTGCGGACAATAAAATCGCAGAGAACCAATCGGCGATTGCTGTTTCTTTTCCGGATTACGGGGCCAAACTATTTCCATTGGGGGATAAACTAAGGTTGTTTGCTGATACCCAGGTTCAATTGGAGAAAATAAATATAAACCAATGGCTGTCCCGCTTAACCGATTACACGCATGTGAAGCCCATTAAGCCAACGCCGGAAGCGATTAGTCAGTATGCTTGTTTTAAACGGAAACAATTTAAAAGTAATTTGCTGAAAGAGGCGGCAAGAAGGGCTCAATATAAGGGTGAATCATTGGAAGAAGCATTGGTGCATTTTGCTCATTATGAAAAAGAAAGCGCATTGCCTTATATCAATATGACCAGCTTATCGATGGAGGACAACAACAGTCCTCGAAATTTTAAACTGTTTGTGGCGCGTGAACTTTTTGATAAGCCTCAAACAGGATTTTTTAATTGTTATGGCCTTAGCAAAAACGCTACCGTCCCTTGGTTTTGAAGAGGTAATGATTTCGTCCTACGCTCATCGTTATTCATAGGTCTGCGTGGGAACGAGAGATAGTAACAGTCAAGCCAATGGCCATCGTTACCCAATTTTTATCGCTATGTAAAAAACCGATGTAGAACCAAGAACGACTGCCTTCAGTTCATATGGTTCAGCAATGACTGTTCCGTGCCACTTTATGAGGAATGAGGGTGTGAATAATTTGGATCAATTGTAGCAAATGGCTACGATTGGTTCGTTTGATTCGATTAACGAGGTGCAGAATGGCTAAAGCAGCATCGCCGATTCGTTTGCAAAAGGAATTGATGAGCGCGGCGGAATTAACAGGAAAACGTTTTCATCGGAGCACTGCCGAACAAATCGAATATTGGGTGGAAATGGGGCGCAATATTTCAGCGTTTTTGGACCCGGACGATTTGGCGGCTATTTCGGCAGGTTTGGCAAAACTTGAGTTGGTTCCGGTATACGGTAAAAAGGTTGATCCGGCTACGGTCTTTCAAACGCTTGAGGACGAACGCGCTGCGGGAAGCTTGGCCCAGCGCGTTACAAACAGTCCGTTAAGATATCAATCGTCTATCGAGTATCCCGGCTGCTTGGAACAAATCGACCGCAAAGGTCAAATCAGGGTCGGCAAGTTTATTGACGGCGAATTTGTAGAAATCACTAAAACCTTATCTTAATGGCCAAGAAACAGACTGGGATACTTACGGGCGGCAATGGTGCCGGGAAAGCTCGATGTATCGAACGCAGTTAACAAGGCGCGGCATTCTATTGTTGATGCCATTATTTTGGCTAAGCAACTGTATTTCCTAGCACCGGAAGCGCACAGCTTTGATGCGTCAATGATTGCAGCGCAACTGGATTCGCAATTGTTATTGTAAGGGCGCAGCTTTTGTTTTGAAACCGTATTCTCACATACCTCGAAGGTCGTTTTTGTTGCCCATGCAAAAGCATTAGGCTACGAAATTGTTTTGGTCTTTATTCATTTAGACAACGTAGCGCTTAATCAGGCGCGAATTTCTCTGCGGGTCAGCGAAGGAGGGCATCTGTTCCCGACGAAAAAGTACGAAGCCGAATACCCCGGCTGTTATAGCTTATCAAGCAAACCTTGCCGCTATGCGATCAAGTCTATCTGCTGGATAATTTCCGTGCGGACAACCCGTTTAAACAAGTTTGAATTATTCGAAACGGGAAAGCCGAGTTAAAACGGGACACAATTCCGGAATGGGCGAGGGTGTTGTTGGCAAATTATTTGCTTGAGACTAAAAATTAAGCAATTGGACCCAAAAAATTTAGGCTCTTTAACAATATAGAAAAATCAAATAGTTATAAAGCAACGAAAAATAATGGTTAAAACGGTTATTTGCAGATAAGTAACTGTTGCCATTATTTTTTTGAGCTTTATACTACAGTTCACTGCCGCACAGGCAGCTTAGAAACACGACACAGCCGATGCGACATGGGAGTTAGGGTTCACTGCCGCACAGGCAGCTTAGAAACCAACAAAATACCCAAGATGCTGACATGAGAAAGTTCACTGCCGCACAGGCAGCTTAGAAATGGACGAAATAACCGTGGAAACCGTCAGAATTGTTCACTGCCGCACAGGCAGCTTAGAAATTACTACAATTTGTAGTTAATTTATAAAGAGGGTTCACTGCCGCACAGGCAGCTTAGAAATTTATATTTTTGCATGTAGGATGCGGTGAGGCGTTCACTGCCGCACAGGCAGCTTAGAAAATCTGTCCGCCGACCATTTGTCTGAATATGCAGTTCACTGCCGCACAGGCAGCTTAGAAAGTCCAAGTGGCACGGCCAATGTGCCGGCACTTGTTCACTGCCGCACAGGCAGCTTAGAAAGACATACAGATGGTTCTAAAATACGGCCATCTGTTCACTGCCGCACAGGCAGCTTAGAAATTCGGCTTTTGATGAAAAAAGAGCCGCTGAAAGTTCACTGCCGCACAGGCAGCTTAGAAAAGTTGCCGGTGCGACCGCTTATCTCATTCAATGTTCACTGCCGCACAGGCAGCTTAGAAACTGAGTGGTATCGCCGCTCGAGGTTGGTAGAGGTTCACTGCCGCACAGGCAGCTTAGAAAGGTAAGACGGTGCTGTTGGTCGAGGGTGAAAAGTTCACTGCCGCACAGGCAGCTTAGAAAGTCCGGTTTTGTCGTAGCGTAATAGGTGAATCGTTCACTGCCGCACAGGCAGCTTAGAAAGCTTGGTAATAATTGCCGTCCGCATCTTGAACGTTCACTGCCGCACAGGCAGCTTAGAAAGCGGCTCAGCCCATTGCATCCAACGCCATTCTGTTCACTGCCGCACAGGCAGCTTAGAAAAGTGTAAAGCTGCGCGGCAACTTGTTGAGCCATGTTCACTGCCGCACAGGCAGCTTAGAAATGACTCATTACTAGCTGATACTCATAGTTGCTGTTCACTGCCGCACAGGCAGCTTAGAAAAACGGTTCATGAGTTGACCGGTCGATTAGTCAGTTCACTGCCGCACAGGCAGCTTAGAAATGATCGGGCACCGCGTCATCATAAAGATAGTAGTTCACTGCCGCACAGGCAGCTTAGAAAGACAAATCAGCGGAACTCGGGGCCGAACAGCAGTTCACTGCCGCACAGGCAGCTTAGAAACGTTACGGCTTGTCCAACGTTAGAACTAGATAGTTCACTGCCGCACAGGCAGCTTAGAAAGACCGACCCGGAGCCCGGCAACTCCGGCGAATGTTCACTGCCGCACAGGCAGCTTAGAAACTCAGACGACAGACGCAACAAATCAAACGGCGGTTCACTGCCGCACAGGCAGCTTAGAAATTACAAAGTAACTGCAAAATCGTGTACAAGCAGTTCACTGCCGCACAGGCAGCTTAGAAATGAAGGCCGACAATCATTTGCCGGCGAACAATGTTCACTGCCGCACAGGCAGCTTAGAAATAGCTCTGGCAGCGGCTCCGGCGGCGGCGAGGGTTCACTGCCGCACAGGCAGCTTAGAAAACTAATCGCTTCAGCTCCACCGGCTGCCTGGAGTTCACTGCCGCACAGGCAGCTTAGAAATAGATGCCATCAATCGAGCGGCCTGAAGCTGTGTTCACTGCCGCACAGGCAGCTTAGAAATGACGTACTCTATACCGAGGTCACGCATGGCTGTTCACTGCCGCACAGGCAGCTTAGAAACGCGTACGGTAATGAATTTGACGCTGTAATCGCGTTCACTGCCGCACAGGCAGCTTAGAAATTCAGATTACCGCTCTAGCCCTCACCCGCTACGTTCACTGCCGCACAGGCAGCTTAGAAAAATTAACACCGCTGTCAAGCACGTCGCGAATCGTTCACTGCCGCACAGGCAGCTTAGAAAAGGTCGGCATACTATGCGCCTTGGGTCGAAACGTTCACTGCCGCACAGGCAGCTTAGAAAGCCTGACATTAACAACCCATCTCTCGGGTGTAGTTCACTGCCGCACAGGCAGCTTAGAAACGAGGATATTAAGCATGAATCTTTGCTTGTTGGTTCACTGCCGCACAGGCAGCTTAGAAATTTGAATAAACAAGACCGCCGAACAAAAAACCGTTCACTGCCGCACAGGCAGCTTAGAAAAACGGAACGTCCTCAGGTAACGGGTCATTATTGTTCACTGCCGCACAGGCAGCTTAGAAAAATATGTGATGTTTGCGCCGATGTTTCCGAGGGTTCACTGCCGCACAGGCAGCTTAGAAATCAATGGCAGGGTGTGCCGTCTTCGGTTTCTGGTTCACTGCCGCACAGGCAGCTTAGAAAGCGCGAGAATCGACCCCGAACTATTAGCATACGTTCACTGCCGCACAGGCAGCTTAGAAAGTCACGCGCAATTTTAATTTTGTCAATACCTTGTTCACTGCCGCACAGGCAGCTTAGAAATGTTACAAATGCTTTGATATATGATTCAGGAAGTTCACTGCCGCACAGGCAGCTTAGAAAATGTTATTATATGGGGGGGTAACCGGCACCGGTTCACTGCCGCACAGGCAGCTTAGAAATTGAGTCAATGCGTGCTCAATATCAAGCTGATGTTCACTGCCGCACAGGCAGCTTAGAAACCCGGTCGACTTGGTATGCGATTGATAAAAACGTTCACTGCCGCACAGGCAGCTTAGAAAAGCCCGAGCTCAGCCAATTGCTGCAAGTTCTGGTTCACTGCCGCACAGGCAGCTTAGAAAGTATCTACGAAAAAGGTAAGCAGCTTGGCGATGTTCACTGCCGCACAGGCAGCTTAGAAAATTAACAATCCGTCGTCATAATCAAGATTATAGTTCACTGCCGCACAGGCAGCTTAGAAATGTCCTGACTTCAACACTTCCGGCTTGACTTCGTTCACTGCCGCACAGGCAGCTTAGAAACGTCTCTAGGATGCAACGTGTTGTAGTGTGCAGTTCACTGCCGCACAGGCAGCTTAGAAAAACACTTGCCCCGCATAACACGGCAGTCTATAGTTCACTGCCGCACAGGCAGCTTAGAAACCATGCTGCCAAAATTGGCATTTCCATGAACGGTTCACTGCCGCACAGGCAGCTTAGAAAGTCAATCTTTCTAAATTGGTGATGAGTCTATGGTTCACTGCCGCACAGGCAGCTTAGAAAGATCGACAGCGCGCGCGCATGCAATACCTGTCGTTCACTGCCGCACAGGCAGCTTAGAAATCGATCACGGTGCATTGTGTTCAACGCCAATCGTTCACTGCCGCACAGGCAGCTTAGAAAGAGGCGCTTCGATCGGAACCGAACGAGGAAGGGTTCACTGCCGCACAGGCAGCTTAGAAAGATCGTCATCGTTGTCGATCAACCACGCGCTGGTTCACTGCCGCACAGGCAGCTTAGAAAGCTCGAATTGCCTATGTTAGCCGATTTAGACGGTTCACTGCCGCACAGGCAGCTTAGAAAAGTTGCCGGTGCGACCGCTTATCTCATTCAATGTTCACTGCCGCACAGGCAGCTTAGAAAGCCAAGTGCCGATAGCGTATAGCCGTTTGCTGGTTCACTGCCGCACAGGCAGCTTAGAAATAGTGCCGTGTTATGCGGAGGGAGATTGAAATGTTCACTGCCGCACAGGCAGCTTAGAAAGGTAAGCTACTCCGATGTAGACGGGGCCGGACGTTCACTGCCGCACAGGCAGCTTAGAAACGGTGCATTGCGGTTACGCGGTGGCCGGGCATGTTCACTGCCGCACAGGCAGCTTAGAAAATTGAACGCCGATGCCGTGCAAGTCATCCGCGGTTCACTGCCGCACAGGCAGCTTAGAAACAAAGATTAGCTGTAGATTTTAATTTGTTCAAGTTCACTGCCGCACAGGCAGCTTAGAAAACAAACGGTAAATGTCGGTTTACTCCAAAACGGTTCACTGCCGCACAGGCAGCTTAGAAAAAGTGCCGCGGGAAGCGGTTCAGCGTGACAAAGTTCACTGCCGCACAGGCAGCTTAGAAATACTTGCCCGGTAGACGGTTCGCTGACTCCGCGTTCACTGCCGCACAGGCAGCTTAGAAAAACCGATGCAGACATATAACCATACTCACAAAGTTCACTGCCGCACAGGCAGCTTAGAAAGTTGAAAAATAGGTATTTCTGATATGAAAAAAGTTCACTGCCGCACAGGCAGCTTAGAAAAATAGACTCCTGATGTCGCCTAACCGCTTCTCTGTTCACTGCCGCACAGGCAGCTTAGAAAAGTTATTTTGCTAAATTGCGCCGCGCTCATCTGTTCACTGCCGCACAGGCAGCTTAGAAAGCGATAAGGCCACGTTCCGAGCTATATCGAAGGTTCACTGCCCCACAGGCAGCTTAGAAATCCGCCGGAAGAGATCGAAGGGCAAGAGATCAGTTCACTGCCGCACAGACAACTTAGAAATGCAACCAAAGAAAAGACTGGCAAAGTCCATACCATTTCACCCCTCTACGCAGCTAAGTAAACGCTCTTCATATAATTGTCGAAAGTAGTCGATTCCACATAAAAAATGGAAAAATGGGAAAAAATAGTCCGAATCTAATTGAAATAAAATGATTTTTTTGAATCCTTTGATAGAATACGCGCCGATCTCGTCTTTGCGCCGTTATCGTTTTGAGTTAGATAGGCTGTTTGCGTTTTAAAACAGGTTCATTTAAAGCGTTCGGTGTAATGATTGAGTTATTTCGCTGGGTGCTTAATTCGGCAATTTTGTAGATATACTTTGTAAGCATTCAGCCCCCCGGCCATTCTCGGTCCCATGCTCTGCGCTCATCGTTATACATAAGTCTTGAATTATACTTTTGCAATCTTAACCAATGAGGCCTCGATACCATTGATTGTCGCTTAACACACTAGGCTTCGAAATCGCGATCTGGGGATCGCTCCCACAGAGCATCCGACCCTTTGTGGGAGCGACGCCTTCGTCGCGATTTTCGAAGCCATTGTCTTTCAATATCCATTGATTTTTCAAACAGCACCGTTCCCAGGTATTCGATAAACTCTGTTCAGCACCTTTACCGGTACTTGTGTATAACGGCGAGCTCCGGAGCGTGGGAACGATAGCCGGTAGTAATAGCGACTACGCGACACGCCGGTTAACGCGCACTGACAACTCAATGAGGGTTCCGGGACCGGTTCCAGCCACTAGCGCCGTTCGCTTACAGGGACAGCCCGGACTTTTTTTAAGCCAGTCCAGCTCGACTTTCAACCACCCGATTTGGCTATAAAGCGCTTCCTGGTTCCTGGTCGGCTTCATGTTGCCGGTTCTTTCGGCCTCGTTTAACGGTAAAGCACTTGACCAGCCCGGCTTGCGCTTCTTTTTTCCAGTTCGACACCTGATTCGGTGTGGACCAGGTGCGCGCCGGCGATCTCATTGATGGTCTTATCGCCTTTTAAGGCTTCTAGCGCCACTTTTTGGCTTTAAATTCGGCACTGTGTTTCTTTCTCTGCATGGTTTTCCTCTACACTTTTCGGGTTTATACATGCAGGTTACCACCTTAATTAGTTGTTCAGTTTTTGGGGGCCATTATAATGTTGGACACTGACTACAACGGCATGAGCTTTTGTGCGCGTCAGGTGTTTTTTCCGAAAACTTATGCGTGGGACAATCTGCAAAAATCCCTGAAAGGTCGGTTTAACGATTCGGTATGGGAGCATTTAGCCGGGGTGGAAAGCGAGCCGTTTGTCTTAGGCACGAACAAACGTATTGCGATGAAAGTGATTGATGAACGCGGTAATGAGTTGATGGTCATCAGGGATGTGGCATGATAAGAAACCTAATTAACATTATGCGAGGTGAGCGATGAGCATTTCAGTATCAATAGATTTTACCCAACTTAAAAATGCCATTGAGCAGTGCGATGTCAGCGAAAAAATGGAGCTATTTCGGCTGTTGGAAAATGAAACGTTTCCTGACCGGTTTAAGCAGTTTTTAGCACGGGTCAAAACCGATGAATTAACCTTGGATGAGATAACTGCCGAAGTGGAAGCCGTTAGACAAGCAAATTTCGATGCGCGTAATAATTGATACCAATTTGTGGATCAGCTTTTTAATTGGCAAATCACTGGCTGGTCTGACGGATGCACTCATTTCCAACAGGATCACGATCGCTGAAAATCTTGGAAACGGAGCGCTAGCGAAGTGAAGATTTTTAGTCCCCGATAGCCGTAGCGCCGGGTGTTTTGCCGGAGTCTGCGCGAATAGCGCAGGCGGAGGCAAAATACAAGGCATCGAGACACGGCGTAAAGCCATTTGTGGGAGTGCTACGGAGCCGCATCGAGTTGACGATGATGTGGCGTAGTGGCACGGACGCAGGGCGAATCGGGGCCGCCGAAGGCATCAGTGGTCGCGTAATTTTTGCTGATTTTTCGAGCAGGATGCCCGGAAAAATCTTTCGCAAAAATAGCGACTCCCCTTAAAATCATTTCTGTAAATGACCCCGGCAATATAGACGGGTAGGATAGACAATATTGGTTCGCGAATCTAATTGAAATAAAATGATTTTTTTGAATCCTTTGATAGAATACGCGCCGATCGTCTTTACGCCGTTATTGTTTTTGAGTTAGATAGGCCGTTTGCGTTTTAAAACAGGTTCATTTAAAGCGTTCGGTGTAATAATTGAGTTATTTTGCCGGTTGCTTAATTCGGCAATTTTGTAGATACCCTTTTTGCTATTGAGATAGTTATTTTGATGAATACGCGCGGATTATTCGCTTTGTTGGTTCTGGGTTTCTTGGGTAGTGCTCATGCTGTAACTTATTCTTGGCCGGAAGATCTTAACGATAATGTCGTTACCGAGCATGTTGATGACTTTCCTTTTACTCGTTCAGATCAGGACGAAACGCTCCTTGATATCGCGCGGCGTTTCTCGTTAGGGCAAGTCGAAATCGTGCGTTTAAACCAGGACGTCGATCGCTGGTCGGTCAAAAAAGATGAGGTTGTGCGTTTGCCTAATCGCCGCGTGCTACCGGATACGCCGCATGAAGGTATCGTGCTCAATATCGCCGAATATCGCATGTATTACTATCCGCCGGTTCAAGAAGGTATGCCGCGTACGGTAATGTCGTTTGCGCATGGCGTCGGGCGTCAGGATTGGCAGACGCCGTTGGGTTTA
This sequence comes from Methylotuvimicrobium sp. KM1, assembly GCF_044788715.1. Taxonomy (NCBI): domain Bacteria; kingdom Pseudomonadati; phylum Pseudomonadota; class Gammaproteobacteria; order Methylococcales; family Methylococcaceae; genus Methylotuvimicrobium; species Methylotuvimicrobium sp. KM1. The sequence goes on from NZ_CP173170.1 coordinate 1,763,305, forward strand.
ACTAGAGTCGCTAAAAAAGTTAAAGACCCGTCTTGGTATCCTCCGGAGTCGATTCGCCGGGAACACGCGGCGATGGGCGATCCGCTGCCGACTGTTGTTCCGCCGGGGCCGCATAATCCTTTGGGTGCTTATGCCTTGCATTTGGCGTTGAAGGGTGAATATCGGATTCATGGTACCGATATCGATAAAATTTATGGTATCGGCATGCAAATTACTCACGGTTGTGTTCGCATGTATCCCGAAGATATCGAGCAGTTATATCATTCGGTTTCAGTTGGTACGCCTGTGCGAATCGTGCAGCAACAGATTAAAACGGGTTGGCTCGATAATCAGCTCTATATCGAGGCGCATCCGGATTTAGAGGGTGTTGAAACGACTTTCGAACAGCGCCTCGATACAGCAATGCAGCTCATTGCCAAAGCGAATAACGGGGTGATTCCTGAGTTGAATGAAGCGGTTTTGAAAAAAGCGCTTACCGTTCTCGATGGCGATCCTGTGCCGATTTTTGAACGTTTGCCGGATATGCCCGATTTTGAGGAGGAAATCGGTTTGCGAGAAGCGGCGGTCGAATCAACTTATCGCTTGCAGTGATTTTTTGTTTTAGGTCTACAACACATGCCATCTGCTCTTTTTAGGGTTAAAGATCTTGTTTGACATCTTCTTTTAAGTTGGGCCAATGACAGAAAGCAAAAACCCATATCATGAAGATGTTAACGATCGGGACCAATAAACATAAAACCCAAGCTTTATGTAGTCCGGCTTTGTCCATGATTTTCGTGCCTAGCCACATAACCAAGAGCACCATTAGCGTGATTAGAAAAACTTCCATCATGAGCTCCTATCATTTGCTTTTTGATTAGGCCATGGCAATAAGGCTAATTGTAAAAAAATCAGCAGTAAGCCGAATCCCGGTAAAAAAACCAGTAATGCCCAGGCAGGATGAAAGCCGGCCTTTCGGTAGATCAACATCACGGGAATAACAATCATTAGTGCAACAATGATGATGCGTCCCATTTCAGGAAATACGTACATAAGCGTCTCCTTTTCGATGCGGTCGAAGTATAACGGCGATAGTACTCCTACTTTTCCGGTAATGAAAGCAACTCGATACACCCGATTGTAAGAATTCAACTTCCTTGAATTTATATAATAAATGCAGAGGTCTGAACAATTACCATGGCCAAATTCTAAGTATCGGCAGTCGCAAGGAGTCTTTTGAGTGCACTGATATACAAATCACCTTCGATCGAGCGGACTCTTTGGCCGAGCGATTCGACCGTGTCACCGGATAGCACAGGGACTTCTTTTTGTAGAAGCAATGGTCCTTCGTCATAGGCGTCGGTGACGAAATGTACAGTGGCACCTGAGGTGGTTTCTCCCGCTTCGAGTACGGCGGCATGCACAAAATCGCCATACATGCCTCGACCGCCGAATTTCGGCAGAAGAGATGGATGAATGTTTAGTATTTTGCCGGAATAGGCCGATAGCGTTTGCGGCCCGATTTTTTTCATGTAACCGGATAATACGATCAATTCGGTGCCGGCGGACTGTAAGGCTTTTTTGATGGCTTGGTCTTCGTAGTCGGAATGCGTTTTACTGCTGATATGGAAGACTTCGATGCCGTGTGCTAAACACCAGGCATAAATTGCCGAATCTTTGTTGTTTGTGATTAATATGCCGATCTCAAAACCGGGCAATTCGCCGTGTTCGATCGTTTCGATGATTTTCCGTGCGGAACTGCCGCCGTGTGAAGCTAAAAAGCTTATTTTCATAGATGTTATGATTTAACTAATGGTTCGTAGCGCACCTTGCTCTCCCTCACCTAACGCTAGGTGAGGGACGATCTGGGGATCGCTCCCACAGAGCACCCGATGCTTTGTGGGAGCGACGCCTTCGTCGCGATTTCGAGGCCGAGAGCGTCAAACGACAATAATTGATGTCGAGGACTCATTGGCTAAGTAACTGTTTAAAACCTGCCTCCCGATTTTATCGGGCGAGTTACTGAACCCTCAACAAAGCGCATAGTTCCAGGACGTTATTTGTCACGAAATCCTTAAGTTGGCGCTTATGCGGGACGTATCCTGCCATACTTTTTTGTCTCTCCTTTTTAGGTATCAACGTTTTTTGCCAAGATATAGGTCTGTGATCGTTCCGGCGACGACTTCGGATGCGAAGGCAAAGGTTTCCGATAAAGTCGGGTGCGGGTGAATCGTTAATGCGACGTCTTCGGCGTCAGCGCCCATTTCCAACGCCAATACGGCTTCGGCAATCAAATCGCCGGCATGCGGACCGACGATGCCGGCACCGAGGATGCGGCCGGTTTCCTTGTCGCAAATGACTTTGGTCATGCCTTCGCTGCGGCCCATGCTCAACGAGCGTCCGCTCGCGGCCCATGGGAATACGCCTTTGTCGATCTCGATACCTTGTTCCTTCGCTTGATTTTCGGTCAGTCCCATCCAGGCGATTTCAGGGTCGGTATAGGCAACCGATGGAATCGTCAGTGCATCGAATGCGGCTTTGTGACCGGCGATGACTTCCGCGGCAATTTTACCTTCATAAGCGGCTTTATGCGCCAGCATTGGATTGCCGACGATGTCGCCGATCGCGAAGATGTGCGGAATGTTCGTACGCTGTTGTTTGTCGACTTCGATAAAGCCTTGTTCGGTGACTTGAATGCCGACATTCTCCGCGCCGATTTTGTTGCCATTAGGACGGCGACCCACGGCAACCAATACCGCATCGAAAACGGCGGATTCGGGAGCTTTATCGCCTTCGAACGAGACCTTGAGGCCTTCTTCGAGAGCTTCGATCGCGGTCACGCGGGTTTCTGTCCAGATGGCCTCATATTGCTTTTTAATGCGGTTGTGTAATGGCCGAACCAGGTCTTTGTCGCAACCGGGAATAATCTGATCCATTAATTCGACCACGCTGATTTTGGAGCCAAGGGCATGATAGACCGTTGCCATTTCCAGACCGATGATGCCGCCCCCGACTATCAGCAGTTTTTCCGGAATTTCGCGTAATTGGAGCGCTCCGGTCGAATCCCACAGGCGCGGGTCGTCATTCGGGAAAACCGGGATTTTCGTCGGCTCGGACCCGGCCGCGATAATGGCTTGATCGAAGCTAATCAATTGGGTGCCGTTATCATTATCGACTTGCAATTGATTGGCCGATACGAACGATCCATTTCCTTGTATACGCGTGATTTTGCGTTGTTTTACCAGGCCGTCCAACCCTTTGTTCAGGCCTCCGGTAACGCTTTCTTTCCAGCTCCTGATTTTATCCAGGTCAAATTTAGGTGCGCCGAAATCAACGCCATGGCTTGCGAACTCCTGCGCTTCATGAACGATTTGGGCCATGTGCAGCAGCGCTTTGGAAGGAATGCAGCCGACATTTAGGCAAACGCCGCCCAATACCGGGTAGCGTTCGACGATGACGACTTGTTTGCCCAGGTCGGCCGCACGGAATGCGGCTGTATAACCGCCTGGGCCACCGCCGAGGACCAGGACTTCGGCATGGAGATTGGATTCGTTTGCAGCAGCATTTGCAGTCATGAGTATTCCTTATCAAGTATGCGTTTTGGCGCCGAGCATCTTTCGTCAATCGGTGTTTATCCGGCGAACGGTGCTCGACGTTTGAGTCTAGGCGCTTTTTTAAAGTATCAACCGTCTGATATCGGTCAAAAAATCTGTTAATTTGACCATAAAACGCGCCGCTTCGGCACCATCAATGACTCGATGGTCATAGGTCATGTCTAGCGGTAACATCAAACGCGGTTGGAATTCCTTGCCGTCCCATACCGGCTGCATTTTGGCGCGCGTGACACCGAGTATCGCGACTTCCGGCGCGTTAACGATCGGTGTGAATGCGGTGCCGCCAATGCCGCCGAGACTGGAGATCGTCATCGAACCGCCTTGCATTTCGTTCGGCATCAGTTTGCCGGCACGAGCTTTATCGCTCAATGTTGCCAGTTCCGCCGATAATTCATAAATGCTTTTTTGGTCGACGTCACGCAGTACCGGTACGACAAGGCCGTTAGGCGTGTCGACGGCGATGCCGATGTGACAGTATTTTTTCAGGATCAGGCTTGCGCCGTCCGGCGATAACGAAGCATTAAAATTCGGAAACTGCTTCAACGCGTTTGCCAATGCCTTGATGATGAAGATCAAGCCGGTGACCTTACCGTTTTGACTGTTTTCGGCATTGATCTGCTTGCGAAAGGCTTCCAATTCTGTGATATCGGCTTCGTCATGATGGGTCACCATAGGCAGATTCAGCCAAACCCGGGTCATGTTTTGTCCGGTCAGGCGTTTGATTTTACTCAATGGCAAGACTTCGGTTTCGCCGAACTGCGAGAAATCCACGGCAGGGATCGCCGGGATGCCTGCTCCGGAAGATTTGACGCCTTCGCTGAGAGCTTGCTTGACATAGGCCTTGACGTCTTCTTTTAGAATTCGGCCCTTTCGGCCGCTGCCTTGTCTAATAAGACTTAGGTCGACGCCCAATTCACGGGCGAATAATCGGATAGCCGGCGTTGCATGCGGAAGGTGTTGGCCGCTAAGTTCGGTATCGATCGTAGCGGCCGGCGTCGGAGCAGGGGAGGCGGCTGGTGCCGAAGCGGCACTTGCAGCCGGTTTTTCCTCGGTTGGCTTGTCATGCTTATCTGAAGCTTCGGAAGCCGGTTCCGGCTCTGAAACCGGAGGCTTTTGTTCAGGTTCGGAGGATTCGCTAGCTTCGACGGTCGCGATGGTAATCCCTTGGGATACTTTGTCGCCGACTTTAATTTTGAGTTCCCGAACCGTGCCGGCAATCGTCGATGGCATATCCATTGTAGCTTTATCGCTTTCTAAGACGACTAAGGGCTGTTCAATTTCTATCGTATCGCCGGGTTGAACAAGGATTTCGACCACGTCGACTTCGCTGGAGCCACCGAGGTCAGGTACTTTAATCTCAATCAATTCACTCATGTGCCAATTCCTTTAATTAAAGCCGCCACGGGGCAACGGTTTCCGGGTTAATGCCGTATTTGGCAATGGCCGTTTCGACTTTTGCGAGTTCAAATTCGCCGATATCCGCAAGGCTTTTCAGTGCCGCGACAGCGATATGATAACGGTTGACCTCGAAGAACCGGCGCAAGGCTTCGCGAGTATCCGAACGGCCGAAACCGTCGGTACCCAAGACAGTATAAGGTGCCGATAGGTAAGGGCGAATTTGTTCGGCATACAGGCGAACGTAGTCGGTTGCGGCGATAATGGGCCCTTTGGCATTTTCAAGGCATTCGGTGACATGAGGCTTTTTAGGGGCTTCGGTCGGATGTAGCCGATTCCATCGTTCGCAAGTTTGTCCGTCGCGGGCCAATTCGGTAAAGCTTGTGCAGCTCCAGAGATCGGCTGTTACGTTCCAGTCGTTTTGCAAAAGTTCGGCTGCGGCGATGGCTTCGCGGAAAATCGTGCCGGAACCCAGCAATTGCACGCGCGTTTTAGCGCGGCCGTCGCCTTTCTTGAACGAGTACATACCTTTAAGGATCGACTCCTCGATACCTTTCGGCATTGCCGGATGTTCGTAATTCTCGTTCATTACGGTGATGTAATAGAAAATGTCTTCTTGATCGACATACATCCGGCGCAAGCCGTCTTGAATGATCACCGCGAGCTCGTAAGAAAAAGTCGGGTCGTAGGAAATGCAGTTCGGGACGGTTCCGGCAAAGATGTGGCTGTGACCGTCTTCGTGCTGCAATCCCTCGCCGTTCAGCGTCGTTCTGCCAGCCGTTCCGCCGAGCAAGAAGCCGCGTGTGCGCTGGTCGGCAGCCGCCCAAATCAAATCAGCGACGCGTTGGAAGCCGAACATCGAGTAGAAGATGAAAAACGGAATCATCGGCACGTTATGGGTCGAATAGGATGTGCCGGCCGCGATCCAATCGCACATGCCGCCTGCTTCGTTGATGCCTTCCTGCAAGACTTGGCCGTGTTTGTCTTCTTTGTAAAACATTAATTGGTCCGCATCCTGCGGGGTATAGAGCTGTCCGACTTGCGACCAAATGCCTAATTGGCGGAACATGCCTTCCATGCCGAAAGTGCGCGACTCGTCCGGTACGATCGGTACGATGCGTTTACCGATGTTTTTGTCCTTGACCAAAATATTCAGCATTTTGACGAAAGCCATCGTCGTCGAGATTTCGCGTCCTTCACCGGTGGCTTCCAAGAGCGATTTGAAGTCTGACAGAGCCGGAACATTCAAAGCGTAGGATTTCGCTCTTCTGTTCGGCAGATAACCGCCCAATTCGGCGCGGCGCTCTTTCATGTAGGCCAGTTCTTTCGAGTCCTCGGGGAACTTTAGATAAGGCATTTCGTGTAACTGCTCGTTGGTTACCGGCAGTTCGTAACGGTCTCTGAATCGTGTCAGGGAGGTGACGCTCATTTTCTTTTGTTGGTGCGAGATATTCTGGCCTTCGCCCGACTCGCCCATCGAATAACCTTTGATCGTTTTGGCCAGAACCACGGTCGGTTGCCCTTTGTGGTTGACTGCGGCCTGGAAGGCCGCATAAATTTTTGCAGGGTCGTGGCCGCCTCTATTGAGTAACCAAATGTCCAAATCGGACAAATCGGCGACCATTTCTTTCAATTCCGGCGTGTTGAAGAAATGTTCGCGAACATAAGCGCCGTCTTTGGCTTTGAACGTTTGATAATCGCCGTCCACGCATTCCATCATGCGTTTGACAAGTAAACCTTGATGGTCGCGGGCCAGCAGTTTGTCCCAATGGCGGCCCCAAACCAGTTTAATGACATTCCAGCCGGCGCCCCGGAAGGTGCCTTCCAGCTCTTGAATGATTTTGCCGTTGCCGCGAACCGGCCCATCCAGGCGTTGCAGGTTGCAGTTAACCACAAAAATCAGGTTGTCCAATTTTTCGCGGCCAGCCATGCCGATTTCGCCGAGTGACTCCGGTTCGTCGGTCTCGCCGTCGCCAAGGAAGCACCACACTTTGCGATCGGAGGTGTCTGTTAGACTTCGGCCTTGCAAATAGCGCATGAAGCGGGCTTGATAGATGGCCATAATGGGACCTAGGCCCATCGATACGGTCGGGAATTGCCAGAATTGAGGCATCAGCCATGGGTGCGGATAAGATGAAAGTCCGTTACCGTCGACTTCTTGGCGAAAATTGTCCATCTGTTCTTCGGTCAGTCGGCCGAGTAAAAAGGCCCGGGCATAATCGCCAGGTGCCGAATGGCCTTGCACGAACAATAGGTCGCCGTCGTGTTGCTCTGACGTAGCGCGCCAGAAATGATTTTGACCGACATCGTAGAGCGTGGCCGCCGAAGCGAAACTAGCGATATGGCCGCCGACATTGGTGTTTCTGTTGGCGCGAAGCACCATCATCATGGCGTTCCAACGGACATAGGACCGTATTTTTTGCTCGATAGTAGTGTTGCCGGGGAATTGAATTTGCTGATCGACGGGTATCGTATTGATGTAGTCGGTGGTCGCGCTAAACGGTATGTCGGAACCCGATTGTCTGGCTACGGCGACCAGTTTTTCAATTAGAAACTGAGCACGGGTTTCGCCCTCGATTTCCATCACTGCTTTCAGTGCATCGATCCATTCCTGGGTTTCGGTAGGATCGACATCTTCCTGTTCGACAACCGCAGGACTTTTATTGTTTTTCATTTATAACTCCACTAATCAGGTAGGTTTTTCTACCTGAGAATCGCTGTTAGTTTGTTGATCATTTGTCGTTAGTAACGATTAGAACGCGAATTTTATAACGGTCAAGGGTCGCTTGTCTTGTTATTCGCATGTTTGTCTAAGTTGTTAGGGATCGACCGGTGATGTTTTTGGTATTCATTATACCGATTGCTAACAAAATTTCGGCACCGATGTGCATCTAAACTTTAGCTTATCCTGGGGTATATACAGATTTCAGATGGTTTCGTTGAGTTCGAAGCCTAAGAAGGTGCGCGATGCGCACCTTCTTAGGCGGTAAATGTCAACGTAGTTGTCGCATAAGTTAAAAAGAACGGAAGTGTCGGTATTTTTCACCGCATTATCGGTCTGTTTCTCAGGGTTAAAACAAAATCCCGCCTGACAATCTCAGCTTCGGGTGTTATGACACCAGCGCTCCGGTTTTTTGAGTCTTAGCGGCGGAGGATGTGGCAGCGAAACGGAAGCCCGTCGCATTGTTTGAGCGCAGGTAGAGTTGTGGTAACGCAGCCATTTATCAAACCCGCGATTTATTACAAGTTGGCAGGGCGGGGCATGCAACCCATGTGCATCAAGTTAAAAACAGCCAACCCGCATCACGCTCTTTCCCAAGCTCCAGCTTGGGAAAGACACCCCGGAAGCTCTAGCTTCCTGAGACCGACACAACCTCTGCACATTCTCAATCAACCCCGACTCGCTCGTTCAATCTTCCTTGATTGTCGGGAAGCTAGAGCTTCCTGAACGGGTTACCCAAGCTGGAGCTTGGGTAACAGCATAAAAGGGGGCAAAGTTCTAACTTGTTTTAAATGCAGGAGTCTGAATAGCTACTTCCATGATGGGTTTCGCTCCGCTCTACCCATCCTACATTAACGCGCGCTGATTGAAACAACATCGCGCTGTGTGTGACCTTTGTATAGTTGGCGCGGACGCCCGATTTTTTGTTCGTCGTCGGAAATCATTTCATCCCAGTGAGCAATCCAGCCGATTGAGCGGGCCATCGCAAAAATTGCCGTGAACATTACTGTTGGAATGCCCAGGGCTCTCATGACGATGCCGGAATAAAAATCGACATTCGGATAGAGTTTTTTCTCGATGAAGTATTCGTCTTCCAAAGCGATGCGTTCCAGTTCCAATGCCAACTTGAATAACGGATCGTCATGGAGTCCGAGTTCGTTAAGCACTTCATGGCAGGTTTCGCGCATGAGTTTGGCGCGCGGGTCGTAGTTTTTATAAACCCGATGCCCGAAGCCCATTAATCTAAACGGATCGTTTTTATCTTTGGCTTTGTCGATGAATTCGCCGATTCTCGAGACATCCCCTATTTCGAGCAGCATTCTGAGTACCGCCTCGTTAGCACCGCCGTGAGCGGCCCCCCACAGGCAAGCAATGCCGGATGTGATGCACGCATAAGGATTGGCGCCGGAAGAGCCGGCTAGTCTGACCGTGGAGGTTGATGCATTTTGTTCATGATCGGCATGCAGAATCAAAATTCTGTCCATTGCTCTGACTAAAACGGGGTTTTGTACATAGTCTTCGCAAGGTGTCGCATGCATCATATACATGAAGTTTTCGACATAACCCAGTTTGTTTTGCGGGTACATGAACGGCATGCCGCTACTATATTTGTGGCTCATCGCAACGATCGTCGGCATTTTGGCAATGAGGCGGATGGCGGACAAGTTTCGGTCTATGGGACATCGAATGTCCAGTTCATGGTGATAAAACGCGGATAGCGCACCGACAACGGCCACAATGGTCGCCATTGGATGGGCGTCACGGCGGAATCCCTTATAAAAGTCGGTCAGTTGATCATGTACCATTGTGTGATAGGTGATGTCATTGACAAACTCTTGCATTTGCCGACCATTCGGCAATTCATCATGCAGCAATAAGTAGCAGACTTCCATAAAATCGCATTTTTCGGCGAGTTGTTCGATAGGGTAGCCTCGATAAAGAAGAATTCCCTTGTCGCCGTCGATGAATGTGATTTTAGAGCTGCAACTGGCGGTGGATGTGAAGCCCGGGTCGTATGTGAATACGCCGGTATCTCGGTAGAGCGTTCGGATATCGATGACATCGGGACCGATAGTACCTTGTAGAACAGGTAGTTCGCATGAAATCCGGTCGTCCTCATTTCGTATCGTTACTTGGTTGTGGTTTGTCATGGTATTACCTTTCTGTTAAGTATTCGTGATATCACGGCCTGTTAAATTTATAACCATTAACGCGCGGGCGTACTGTTGTCAACAATTATAATGCAACGGCACAAACGTAAGACGCTACGTATTTCTTTTTAATGTCGGAATTTAAAATACCGATTATAAAGTTTCCATAAACTATTTCGTGGTTGTGCAATCAGTTCCCGTATTACGCCAAGCTGCATGTTTAAAAAATAAATAGGCCTGGCAGTACATTATTTTTTTACGGCATTCTCGATTGCGGTTTTAGCTAATTCGGTAATTCTGGGCCAGTCTTTGGCGGCGACGGCATCATCCGGTGCTAACCAGGACCCGCCAACACAGGCAACATTCGGTAAGCTTAGATACTCGTTATAGTTACTCGCCGATATTCCTCCGGTTGGGCAGAATGTTACTGAAGGAATGGGGCCGGCAATACCTTTCAGCATGTTCACGCCGCCGGCTGCAGCCGCAGGAAAAAACTTAAAGTGATCCAGGCCGTATTCCATGCCTAACATGAGTTCTGAGATCGTTGATATTCCAGGAATTAATGCGATGTTACTATTCGTCGCGGCTTTCAATAATGTCGGCGTCAGTCCGGGGCTGATCGCAAATACCGCGCCGGCATCTTCGGCTGCCCGCAATTGTTCCGGATTTGTCACTGTGCCTACGCCAACGATGGCATCCTTGACTTGTTCGCTGATGAGCCTGATGGCATCGAGCGCAATCGGTGTGCGTAACGTGATTTCAAGAACTTTGATGCCGCCCTCGGTCAATGCTTTCGCCAGAGGCACGGCGTCCTCGAGATTTTTGATGACCATGACGGGCATGACGGGCCCCGCATTCAGCACTGCGGAGGGTTGAAGTTTCCAATTGTTCTGTGTCATTTAAATTGAGTTTCCGATAGATTTGTTATGTGTAGTCAATCGATTGACAAGGCGCTTAGTCGTTTAGGAACACATTGGTTGCTCCGGTTTCCGCCGAAGAGGCGTTTAAGCGGAAGCCTGCAAACAATTCACGGCCCATGCCGTGATGGTGGTCTTTGGCGTGGTTTGCCGCCGGGCGGCGCGCATTGAACTCGGCATTGTCGACCAATACATTGATTTCGCCGGTTTGTGCATTTAAACGAATCATATCACCATTACGAACTTTTGCTAGCGGGCCGCCGTCCTCGCATTCCGGACACATATGAATCGCCGAGGGAACTTTGCCTGAGGCACCGGACATGCGTCCGTCTGTCACCAGAGCTACTTTGAACCCTTTGTCTTGTAATAAACCCAGTGGCGGAGTCAGTTTATGCAGTTCCGGCATGCCGTTGGATTTCGGTCCTTGGAATCGTAGTACCGCAATAAAATCCTTTTCCAGTTCGCCGCGCTTGAAGGCCGCCATTAGGTCATCTTGATCATCGAAGACAATGGCCGGTGCTTCGACGATTTGATGTTCTTCTTTCACTGCGGAAACTTTTGAAATGCCGCGTCCCAGATTACCGTGCATGACATGTAAGCCACCGCTCTTGGCAAAAGGTTTTTCCACGGTAGACAATACTTCGGGATCAAGGGAGGCTGCCGGGGAAGGCTCCCAAGTTAATTGGCCGTCGATGAGTTTGGGCTCCTGAGTATAGTGTTGCATACCCCGTTCGTCGGCGACAGTGATGATGTCTTCGTGCAACAAGCCGTTGCGTAATAGCTCGCCGATCAACACACCCATACCGCCGGCTGCTTGGAAATGATTCACATCGGCAGGGCCGTTCGGATAGATTTTGGCGATTAACGGCACTACTTTCGATAGATTATCGAAATCGTCCCAATTGATCACGATGCCCGCCGAGCGTGCGATGGCGACTAAATGCATCGTGTGGTTAGTAGAACCGCCGGTGGCGAGCAGGCCGACGATGGCATTGACGATGGCTTTTTCGTCGATGACATGGCCGATGGGGCGGAAATCGTTGCCCAGTGCCGTGAATTTCAGTGCCTGCTTAGTAGCCGCTTTAGTCAGTTCGTCACGTAGCGGCGTGTAAGGATTAATGAATGAACTTCCGGGAAGATGCAGGCCCATGATTTCAACCATCATTTGGTTGCTGTTCGCGGTACCGTAAAAAGTGCAAGTGCCGGGGCCGTGGTAGGCTTTCGATTCGGATTCAAGCAGTTCCTTGCGTCCGATTTTGCCTTCGGCGTATTTTTGGCGGGTGCGTGCTTTTTCTTTGTTGGTAATGCCGCTGGTCATCGGGCCGGCCGGCACGAATACGGCAGGCAGATGACCGAAGCTCAATGCGCCTATTAATAAGCCGGGTACGATTTTATCGCAAACTCCCAAATATAGGGCGGCGTCGAACATGTTGTGGCTTAAGCTAATTGCGGTCGACATCGCTATGACGTCACGGCTGAACAATGAAAGCTCCATGCCGGGTTGGCCTTGCGTGACGCCGTCGCACATTGCAGGAACGCCTCCGGCAAATTGCGCGACGCCGCCGGCTTCTTTCGCTGCATCTTTGATTAGAGTGGGAAAATCTTTATAAGGCTCGTGAGCCGATAGCATGTCGTTATATGCGGATACGATTGCGATATTGGCTTTTTGGTCGCCGGCTAGGTCTGCTTTTTCCGTAGCGGCACAAGCGGCGAAGCCATGCGCGAGATTGCCGCAGCCAAGCACCGAGCGATGAGGGCCTTTTTTGACCGCCGAATCAATTCTAGCTAAATATAAGGCGCGGCTTTCACGGCTGCGTTCGATAATCTCTTCGGTAACTGAATTAAGAATAGGATGCATTTTATCTTCCTGCTGTTGGAGGTCGCGTATGAATCGCCAATTATCTCAACGATGATAAAGAGTCTTTATCACTTCGCTCGAAAGGTGACTGCCGTTAAGTTATCGTGTCTTGGGAATGGCGTCGGTTCGGCCTGGGAGGCATCGGTAACGTTGCCGGATAAGACTAAGTCGCGTTGTTTTAAAGTTTTTTGCGATTGCATAAGCGATAAGGTAAAAGTGTTATTTAGCAGAAGGCGATTGAGTTATTGTTCTATCACTTTAAGCAAATATTGGGCCGGTAGAATTATTTTGTAAGCCTTTGTTTTTCATGTGTTCTTGTTTTGCGCTCGCTGGTGTCCAAATCATTGGGAGGGCGAATTTAGGCTGCAATTATACATCTAAACCGGTGCTTGCACCAAAATAGCCAAAAATCGTCCAGTCGTGCGTATCGGATGGTGTAGGTAGGGAACCAGGAATTGGGTTAGCATCAATGACAGATTTTAAACTTTATCGATGTCGGGTACAATTGCCGGCCTTTGTTGATCCGGTATCGGAAATGGTGCTTAGAGGAAATCATAAATGACTGTTTTAGTTGGAATCATTATGGGGTCGACTTCCGATTGGGAGACGATGCAATTTGCGGCCGAGAAGCTGGAGCAATTCGGTATTGCTCATGAAGTTGAAGTCGTCTCCGCGCATCGAACGCCGGATAAATTATTTGCTTATGCCGATGCTGCGGAAAGCAGAGGTTTGGAAGTGATCATCGCCGGCGCCGGCGGGGCAGCTCATTTGCCGGGCATGGTCGCGGCAAAAACGGCGGTTCCAGTGTTGGGCGTGCCGATTCAATCCAAAGCGCTCAACGGCATGGATTCTTTATTGTCGATAGTGCAAATGCCGGCCGGTATTCCGGTCGGAACATTGGCGATCGGTAAGGCGGGAGCGATCAATTCGGCGTTGCTGGCGGCGGCAATAGTCGGTAATAAATATCCCGAATACCGGGAAGCTGTGCACCATTTTAGGCAGAAACAGACTGATGCAGTGCTGGCAAATGCCAATCCTAGGAGTGTCGAATAATGATGATTGGTATCTTGGGTGGTGGACAGTTGGCAAGAATGCTGGCTTTGGCGGGAAAACCCTTAGGCTTGCAATTCATGTTTTTGGATCCGGCGGACGAGGCTTGTGCGAGCGAATTAGGCGAGCATTTGCAAGGTGACTATACGGATCGTACTCTATTGACGCAAATGGCCGAACGTTGCGATGTAGTGACTTACGAATTCGAAAACGTTCCGGTCGATATTATCGATTTTATTGCTGAAAAAACGCCTGTTTACCCGTCGGCTAAGGCCTTGGCGGTAGGCCAGGACCGCTTGACGGAAAAGGATTTTTTTCGAGAGTTGAGTATTCCGACCGCGCCTTATTATGCTGTCGATAGTTTCGAGCACTTACAAGAAGTTATGCCGGAAATTGGTTGGCCGGCGATTTTAAAGACTCGAAGATTTGGCTATGACGGAAAAGGTCAAGCTGTTTCACGTTCCGCGGCCGATTTACAGGAAGCTTGGCGGGAACTGGAAGGCTCGCCGGTCATTGTCGAAGGTTTCGTGCCGTTTCGCCGAGAGGTTTCTATCATTGCCGCGCGCAATGTTTCAGGAGCTATCGTTTATTATCCATTGTCGGAAAATCAGCATCGAGGCGGTATTCTTCGTTTGGCCAAGAGTTGTGATAACGATCCGTTGCAATCCCAAGCGGAGTCGATGATAGCAAGATTGTTGGAAGCCTTAGATTATGTTGGAGTACTGGCTCTAGAGTTGTTCGATCTCGACGGGCATCTAGTCGCTAACGAATTTGCACCGCGCGTACATAATTCGGGTCATTGGACGATCGAAGGCTCTGAAACCAGCCAATTTGAAAATCATTTGAGAGCGATACTCAATCAGCCCTTGGGCAACACCAAGACACGCGGTTTTGCCGCAATGCAAAACTTTATAGGCGGTGTGCCGAGCCTGAAAGAGGTGTTGACTTTGTCTGAAGTTCACATGCATTTGTATAATAAGACGCTAAGAAAAGGCCGTAAAGTCGCTCATGCCACAGTCAGGTCGGATACTCCGGAGGCTTTATCCGGGCGGATAGCGGCATTGGCAAAGCTGGCCGAGCAGACCGACGATTCTTGAATGTAGGCTTCCGGCATCCGTTTCTGGACCCCGTCCTTATTTATAGGATAGACTGACCGGATTATTTTTTCAGATCTTGATTATGACTTACTGTATCGCCGCTTCACTCAATGAAGGTCTCGTTTTGGTGTCCGATTCAAGGACCAATGCCGGGATCGATAATGTCAGCACATATGGGAAAATGCACGCGTTCGATACGAATGCCGATCGCAAAATCGTTATGCTGAGCGCGGGTAATTTGGCAACGACGCAGGCCGTTTTAGAGCAGTTGAAACGCGATAAGCTCAAGGATGCGAAGATTAATATCAATTCGGTTGACTATTTGTCGGATGCGGCCAATTACCTCGGTCAAGTTAGTCTCGAAAAACAAAAACAGCATCTCGATACCGAAGGGCAATCGGCGTTCAATCCGTCTGCCACGTTTATTATTGCCGGTCAAATCGGTAATGAGCCGCCGGGGGCTTATATGGTCTATGCCGAAGGCAACAGTATCACGACTTCTCCGCATACACCGTTTCTGCAAATCGGCGAAATTAAATACGGTAAGCCGGTGTTGGATCGTTTTCTGAAGCTCGATACGCCATTGGACGAAGCCGCGCGCTGCTGCTTGGTTTCGATGGATTCGACGATACGCAGTAATGCTAGCGTCGGACCGCCGGTCGAAATGTTGATTTATCGTAGGGATAGTTTCTGTCTGGATGAGTATTATTGTTTCGAGGCCGAAAACCCTTATATGGTTAATCTAAGAAAAAGTTGGGAAAGTACGTTGCGTGATGCCTTTGCGAAGTTGCCGCCCTTAATGCCGCAGTACGCTAAGCCATTGGAGCCCGATCTTTGAGTCGTAATTATTCATGCCTCTATCGTTCTCATCCTCCAGAGCTCGCCGTTATACACAAGTAACGTCATGTGTATTGGTAAACGCTTATCGTAATTTCGGTGAGCTGTGTTGTTTAATAAGCTACAGAACATTGCACACACGGGCTTCGATAAAAACCATGGTTACCAGCATTAATGGCTCCGATAGTCGCGACGAAGGCGTCGCTCCCACAGAGAGCGGCAGACGCTATGTGGGAGCGATCCCCTGATCGCGATTTCGAAGTCGAGAGTGTTAAGTGACAATAAATGGTATCGAGGTCTCATTGACTAAGTTTGCAAAAGGGTAATTTTTGACTTATACCTTTCGTATTTCAAATTTCGGCGATGCATCCATGGCACTGGATTCCGTCAATTCCTGGCGGAATTGCGGGTTTTTCTGCGGGGCCGGTTGTTTACCTGTCCCTAACGTTTTTATTCTTAGACTGTTTTTCGATCAAAAAAGAGTAGTGCCAGGTTGCAAACCATTTTGCCACGGGCGCTTATCGCCACCGTTGTCCTAAGGGGCTTGCTACTGCGGCTTCCCACCAATTTAATTCGCGTACGATCGGATTTTGACAGTTTTCATAACCGCTGTATTCGATGCCTTTAAATATCTCTTTCTGTAACCAGGCATAGGCTTCCGGCGATTCGCTTTTCAATCGCTGCGGAATCAAAATATACTGACTAAGCAGTTCTGCGAGTTTTTCATTGATTTTGCCGTTATAGCGACCATCATTGACTTCCCATAGAAATTCAAAGGCGTCGAACCAGCGCGATGGCCATAACGCTAAATCAGCATCCTTGATCATATGCATATAGACGATATCGGTCGAGAGTTTGCGATACCAAAAGAAAAAATACAGCGATTCATGTCCGTCCCAAAAATGAAAGTTGTCGATCACATGAGCTAGTTCATGCACGATCAACGGAATTCTGAAATCTACTAGATATTTCAACCCGATGTCCTTATAAAACTGACCCTCTTTGGCTTTATCGAAATTCTTGATCGTGAAAACAATGCGATTACTGCCGCTGTACACCTGGGCGACGACTTGGTTTAAAAAACCGACGCCGGGAATGATAGTTAAGGGGTGTGTGTCGTCCGCCCAAATTTGGCTTTCGGTGTCGTCCGGAAATGCATCGAGGATCAATCGCTGCGTTTTTTCCGGGATTTTAGCATTAATGAATACGTTATCGAGATCCCTGATCGGCTTAGCTTTGACGATAAAGTCGCGCATGAACGGCGGAATCTTTCTTAGGCCTTTTTCAAATGCATATAAATGATCGGCTTCAAAACGCGGCAGGCGGTAATGGTTACTATGCTTGATCGCGGTTTTGGTGTCGTAAAACAGCGCTAAAACGCGACGCGCATTTTCTTTGTCATCCCAATAACCTTCCAGAATACATAACTCGTCTTGGCTTTGATTACGGCAATTTTTCTTGATTTGCTTTAGGTCGTCGAGGTGATCTGGGTGGGTGTGTCGGGTTAGGAAAGCGACTGCCGCTTGCCGGAGGCCTGGATTATCGTTTTCGTAATGGTGAATGACTTCATTAAGTCGCTCGATCGGCAAATAGCCGGATTCGCTGGTGGTGCATAATAATTCGGAGTCTTGGGAAAGCGTGAAGAAGCGGTTTTGGAAAAGGCCGCTAAACACTGGCTCTTGCGCCGATGCTTGTAGGTGCGTGGCAGTCAGCAGAATGAGCCCCATAATTCTTAAATTCGGCAGTTTAATCATGAGGCACTTGAGGTCTTTCAATCGCTTGTCCTAAAATTTTGAATAATCTTTTAGGGGAGCAAAAATGATTTGCATAGGCAGAATAAGCCATCGAATTAACTTCTTATTCTTCATGGTTGTCATAGCGAAATGCTTTTTTAAGGCTTGTATGCGGTAATATACCCATCGTAGATCAAAATTCGGCGCCTGGATGTCCGCTAAAGGACGCCGTGAATACGTCCATGTAGGCAAAGCCTTTATCGGACACCCAGGCGCCTCCTCAGGCGCTGCCGAAATTTGAAGTACGAAAGGTATAGTTGAAAAGTGAGTATTCAGTCCCGCGGCCATTCTCGTTCCCATGCTCTGCGCTCATCGTTATACATAAGTCAAAAATTACCGTTTTGTAATCTTAGCTAATGAGTCTTCGATACCATTTATTGTTACTTAACACTTTCGACCTCGAGATCGCGATCAGGGGATCGCTCCCACAGAGCATCCGCCCCCCTTGTGGGAGCGACGCCTTCGTCGCGATTTCGAAGCCACTGATGTTCAATATCCGCAGATTTATCAAACAGCACCGTTTCCAGGTCTACGATGACCTCTGTTTATCAAGTTTACCGATACTTGTGTATAACGGCGAGCGCTGGAGCGTGGGAACGATAGGGGGTGTGAATAATTACGTTGAAAACACCCGCCACTACTGGAAGTGCTTAAAAGTTCAATGTGAATGTAGGGTACGCTGCGCGTACCTAATGTCGGCACAAGGCAACACATGAAGGCGCGCTAAACTACGGGTGGTACTGCTGCTGTTGTTGTTGTTGTTGTATGCGCAGCTTACTCTACAGTCTTCAAGTTTCGAGATTGGTGTAATATTTACTTCAACTAATAACGGGAACATAGCTTTTTTAAGGTTTATGTTTCAGGGTTCGTAATAGCAATGCTTTGATAAAATCATGGAGAGGTTTGTTCCTTAACCTTAATCAAAATATTCACGCGTCGATTCTTTTCCCTGCCTTCAGGTGTATCGTTGTCGGCAATCGGTTGCGTGTCTGCGTAAGTAACTGCGCGCATTCGAGTGCTCTCAAGGCCTTGTGTCGTCAAGTAGTGTAAAACACTTGTGGCTCTAGCGGCACCTAATTCCCAGTTTGACGGAAATTGAACGGTTTTGATCGGACGATTATCGGTATGACCTTCGATGAAAATCAATCCGACAGCCTGTTGCAACAGAGGTACTAGATCGTCTAGTAAATGTTTGCCCGGGTCGGTCAAGTTGGCTTGCGACGACTCGAATAAAATATTGTCTTGGATTTCCAGTTGTGCATAATCCTCCGTTACCTTGATCGCTACCGACTTATCCAATCCCATTTGTTCGAGTTTTTCCGATAATTTTGATTCTAGTGTTTCCTGTGGTGGTGTTTCCGGACCGGGTATTAAAATAGTTTCTTCCAGTTCAATATCGGGCGTTATTTTGTCGCTAACAATCGGTTCCTCAGGTTTTTCAATCGGGGGTAAGGGAGGCCCTATAAATGGTGCGGCAGTCGGCTCGGGTTTCGTTTCGATAACCGGAGGCGGTTCTTTGATAATCCGTTCGGCTTTGGGTAAGGCCGGTTTAGGTTTTTTAACCGGTTGCGGAGTGGCAATCAATGCCTTGGGTTCGGTTTCGACAGAAAAATCGCTGAGCGCCATGAGCGTAATGATGAACATTAGAATCAATACGAATACGTCGAGATAGCTGATTAGCCAGTTTTGATTTCCGGGCTTATGGCTGTCTTCCATTAATTCCTCAAATGTTTGCGAAGACTGCAGTTTGAAAAAAGGGTCTTTATTCATCGATTTTCAGTTCATTATCATAATGAGCAATAAATGATTTGAGCGTTTCTCGAACAAACGAAGGGCTGCGATTGTCGGCGATTAAAGTGATGCCCTCCATGACCATGCTCATAATCATCACGCGATGTTCGGTGCGTCTTTCTAGTTTGATTGCGATCGGGGTAAAAACGAGATTGGCTAGTATCAAACCGTAAAATGTCGTGATTAGAGAAACCCCCATGTTGAAGGTAATGGCGCCAATATCCCTCATGTCGATGATTTGCAGCATATTAATCAAGCCGATCAACGTGCCCAGCATGCCGAAGGCCGGTGCAAAGGTTGCCATGCTGTGAAAAATATTGGCTTCCGCTTTTTCTTTGGCTTTCAGTCGAGCGATTCGCCATTTCAATAACGATAAAATATCATCGACAGGCGTTTGATCGACAACCAATTGAAAGCCGGTTTTCAGATAAGGGTTATTAATCGTATCGATAATGTTTTCAATGGCAGTGAAGTTTCGAGTGAACCACATTTTCGAAACATTAATGATCTCATCGGCTTCATGTTGAGGGTTTAGGCTTTCGTAAAGAAAAATCAGTTTGACCGATTTTAATCCATTAATGATATCTCTTAAGGGGTAGCTCAACAGTACCGAAGCAATCGTGCCGACAACGACAATAAAGAGTCCAGTCCAATTCATGAATGATTTGGAATCATTGGCAGCATAAAGAACGATAAATAAGCACAACACTATGCCGCATAAAAAGCCTAGAGCAGTCGAGTAATTTAATTTCTTTTTAGTATTCTGAAAAGTGTGGTTTAGCAAGTTGCTTTTTTTCATCGGCTTATTTTAGGCAATGCTATGCAAATGGTTTAAGGAAAAAAGGGACTTTGCGGAATGTTGAATTAAACATTCGAAGCTATTTAGCGTCTCTGGTCGGTTTGGCTTCAGTATTGATTATAAATCAACGCCCTCCATAAGTTAGGGAAGTTATTTACGAACAAGTGCTTATGCTGAATAATGACAAACATTCGCTCATTGAAACTATTCAGTCCCCTGGCAATTATCGTCCCCATGCTGGAGCGTTGGAATGAAAGGGGATATGAACAATTACCGCTCATTAGGTTATGAAATTTTGGCAGCACTTGGTTAGGAAATATTCCTTTAGATAGTGGGGGTGGATTATCTAAGTAATCAGTAAAGACAATTGTCATGTGAATTGAAATATAATATCGATTTTGGCACACTAGAGTAAAAAAGAAATCGGAGATTTATTTTTTACATGTCTATCGAACGAGCCAAGGTAAAATCAGGGGGTCGATCCTATTGATTTTATATTGCTTTTAACGTAAGTATTCAGCCCCCTGAATTCCCCTTTTTCAAAGAGGGGAGCAAAGTTCTAGTTTTTTTTAAATGCAGGGACTAAATAATTACCTTTTAACGAATTTTTAATATGATAAAAGTTTTGCTTGTTGATGATCATGAAATTGTTCGTTCCGGAGTTGAAGCGCTTTTAAATAAAGCCGGTGATATTCATGTTGTGGCGGTGGCAAAAACCGGTGAGGAGAGCGTCGAGGCGGTGACAGAGTTGCACCCCGATGTGGTGGTCATGGATATCAGCATGCCGGGCATTGGCGGCGTTGAAGCTTGTCGGCGAATTCTGCAAGATAATCCGGATATGAAAATTATTGTGCTGTCTGTTTGTAACGACGGACCGATACCGTTGCAGCTTTTAAAAATGGGGGTGTTAGGCTTTATTTCCAAAAGTTCGCCGGTCGATGAAATGGTAGCCGCGATTCGAAAAATTATGGCCGGGCAGCGCTATTTGTGCGCGGAGGTAGCCAACAATTTAGCATTCATGAAGTTGCCCGGTAATGATTCCCCTTTCTCAAAGCTTTCCCAAAGGGAGTCGGAAGTGGTTTCGTTAATCCTGCAAGGCAAAACGATAAAAGAAATGTCGGGTATGCTGACGCTTAGCGATAAAACGATTAACACTTACCGCTATCGGCTTTACGATAAATTAAAAGTGAAGAACGATGTCGAATTAACGCGGCTTGCCATCAAATTCGATTATATCGATTCCGCATCGATTTAGGCGATACGGAATCATGGAGCAAGAGAAAGGTTGTTTATAAAATTTCCCTGGCTTTGGCAAAGGCATTTCTAAAGTCTAAAAATAAAGGTTTATCGGTAGTCAGCATTGATGCTAACAACAGGTGTTGTAACTGATATTTAACATTACCGACTGCTAGTGCGCCGACGCCGCTTGCATTAGGTGCGTGTTCCATGGGTTTGCCAAAATCATTGAGTTTTATGCCTTCGATACCGGCCGGTGGGACCGCATTGACATCGCCGGCTACCTTGAGTGCTTTGGCGTGGCTCAGTATTTTGCTGCTGATGACTTGTATGCCGGCTTTCGCGGTACAGAAAATGATGTCGGCATCGGCGATCAGTTCCACTTTCTGTTCGTCCGAAGAAGCGCAGGCACCTTTTAGGTTGGATTTGAAGCGTCTGTTATATTCTTTAGCTAAATCATTGGCGGTTTCGGCTGAAAGATGATCGACCAATACAGTTTCTGCGCCTTCCAGCGAAGCGATGACTCCTGTGGCAATCCCGACCGGTCCGGTGCCGCCGAACACCAATGCTTTGGCGTCTTTCAAGTCAAGGTTATGCTTGGTCTTCAGTTCTTTTTCAACGCAACCCACTAGTGCCGCAGCGGTTGTGAATGCACCGCTGGGATCGGCGAATA
The DNA here is from genome assembly GCF_044788715.1 of Methylotuvimicrobium sp. KM1. Lineage (NCBI taxonomy): Bacteria > Pseudomonadati > Pseudomonadota > Gammaproteobacteria > Methylococcales > Methylococcaceae > Methylotuvimicrobium > Methylotuvimicrobium sp. KM1. Next base: position 1,785,216 of record NZ_CP173170.1, read on the forward strand.
CTGAAATTTCAAAAGGCGGAACCATCGCTTGTTCTGCGGCGCTCAGCATGTCTATTGCCAGACCGATATCCCGTCCTCCGATAAATAGACCGGTGCGCTTCACACCGTTTGGCCCCCTGGAAAAAATGGCATCTTGCGTCAATCCGTGAACGCCGTCCAGTTTGACATTGCTGTAAGGTATTAAAACATCGAATCCCGCGTCCAAAGCCATATTGACATCGAAAGGGCTATTATTGGGCATCGGGTCCAGCATATGCAGGATGCTGCGCTTCTCCATAGGATTTCCTCTTTATTTAAAATCGTTAGGCTTTGGTTTTGATGAAGTCCCGAGCAACTTCGAATGCATGGGTAAAATGCAAGTAGACAGGTTTTTCGGCATCAAGCATTATCTTCAGCAGTTTGTTTTGCGCTTGGTATTTGACATTGCCGATAGCCAATGCGCCAATGCCGACTGCGCCGCTTTTCGATCCGGGCAGAGGCGTGCCGTTATGGAAGGCGTCGAGTCCGGCGATTCCTGATGGCGGAACGGCGTTGACATCGGCCGCGACTTTTAATTGCGGTGCCGAAGCGATTAGCTCGGCGCTTAAGAGTTCGATTCCGGCGGCTCCGGTAGCGAAGACGATATCGGCGGTTTTCATAAATTCGGCTTTGTCCGCATCCGCGCCGGCCATGATTTGGATAGAGCCTTCACCGAATTCGTTGCTGCAAAGATCGGCAATACGCTGGGCTTTTTCGAGTTGGCGTCCGACGATTCTGACGTTTGCACCGGCCTGAGCGGCTATAACCGCTGCTGCTTGACCTACCGGTCCGGTACCTCCCAAGGCGAGCACGTTTTTGCCTTCAAGAGTGGTGTTGAAATTTTTTTGCAACTCGTTTTCAACCGCTGCGACCATGCCGGCTGCCGTCGTAAATGCACCGCTCGGGTCGGCGAAAACGGAGACTTCAAAAGGCGGGACCATCGAGTTTTTGGCGGTTTTAAGCATATCGAGCGCTTGTTTGGTATCCCTGCCGCCGATAAAAATGCCGGTTTTTTTTAAGCTTTTAGGGCTGCGTGAAAAAATAGCATCTTGCACTAGGCCGCGTACTTCGCTGGGTTCTACATTGATGTAAGGTATTGCCGAAACCCAGCCCGCGTCGAGCGCCATATTGACGTCGAACGGACTTAGGTTTTTAGCGGTTGTGAGCATATGTAAAATAAATGGTTTTTCCACGGGTTCCCCCCTCTTTAAAGTTTAGCTACCCAGTATAAAAGAAAATAAAGCATTTTAAAAATGGCTAGCGCTTTTTGTGAGCGGTAAATTGCGACTGGGTATACCTTTCGTACTTCAAATTTTGGCATTGCTTAAGAAGTAGGTGATAAGAGACTTTGTCATGACCGAGCTGATAATGGCGATGCCTCTTAATGTCACAGCCGGTATAATGGATCTTGAATCGAAAATCAATCTGATGAACCATGATGCACATTGATAAAGTCCAACAGCGCCGAAAGGCTTATGATGCTCGAAATGCTCAGAAGGATAAGGACGCAGCGAGCCGGAGGATAGTCGATAAGTTTCTTGAGCATGCAGCTTACCGGCGGGCCATGACTGTCATGTTTTACTTACATTGTCGCTCCGAAGTTAGAACGCGCGATAAGGTTCGCGAACAGTTATCGGGCGATAAGCAGGTGGTTGTTCCTTATTGCACCAAGGATGCCGATGGTCAAAACCGATTGGGTCTTTGGAAGCTCGAGGACTTGCAAGAATTGCAGCCTGGAACGTGGGGCATACTCGAGCCGCCGAAGGAGCGGTGGGGGGAGTCCGGGAAGGAAATAGCGCCCGAAGCTTTGGATGTAGTCATGGTTCCGGGTGTTGCTTTCGATAGAAGCGGAGGGCGCTTAGGTAATGGCGCCGGTTATTACGATCGTCTATTGAAAAGTGTCGGAAAAGATACGGTGCTAATCGGCGTCTGTTTCGAAGCACAGATAATGCCTAAAATTGTCATGGAGGCGCATGATATTTTTATGGATTATGTCATAACCGAAGCTGAAATTTATCGGGGTAGAGGTAGATTTTGACGATGTCATGGACGAAATTAAAGGAACAGCTTGCAGAAACACCGGCCTTTGTTTACGACCTCAATGCGATTGAAACAACATTGCAGACCTTAACTCGTCTTCGCGAGCGGTCAGGTTGTAAAGTTTTATATTCAATCAAGTCGTTACCATTTTTACCGATTTTGCATATGATGCGGCCTTATCTCGACGGCTTTTCGGTGAGTTCTTTGTTCGAAGCGAGGTTGGCTTCTGAAGTATTGGCAGGAAAAGGCTCGGTGCATTTGACTACGCCCGGCATACGAGCGGACGAAGTCGAAGAGCTGGCGCGGATTTGCTCGCATGTCAGTTGCAATTCCTATCGTCAGCTAGATTTGTTTACAAAGTATTGGGAACAAGGCGCTTCGGTCGGTTTACGTTTGAATCCTAAGCTCTCGTTCTTGGATGATCGGCGCTATGATCCATGTCGGCCTTATTCGAAACTCGGCATCGATTTGGAGGGGTTGGATATGAATGACCTGAGCGGTCGAATTGAAGGATTGCATTTCCATAACATCTTTTCGGCGTCGGACTTCGAGCCGCTCGTTCAAACCTTGGAGACGATAAGAAATCGGCTCGGCAACAGTTTTTCCAGGTTGGAATGGTTGAATCTCGGGGGAGGTTATTTATACGATCAAATCGGACAGTTCGATATTTTTATCGATTCGGTCAAGCAATTGCGCAAGGAATTCGGACTCGAAGTATTGATTGAGCCGGGCAAGGCCTTGGTTGGAAGGGCCGGCTATTTGGCGACTTCGGTTGTCGATTGTTTCGTCAGCGACGGCAAATCCATCGCGGTATTGGATACCTCGGTCAATCATCATCCCGAAGTCTTCGAATACCAATGGCATCCACCGTTGCTTGAGCATTGCCCTAATGGGCGGTATTCGGCGATTTTAGCGGGATCGACATGTCTGGCCGGAGATATTTTCGGGGAATATCGTTTCGATCGACCGTTGAAAGAGGGAGATCGATTGGTGTTTTCGGATGCCGGCGCTTATGCCTTGGTCAAAGCGCATCGTTTCAACGGCTATAATCTACCGGATATATACGGCATGACTTCGGGAAATGTATTTTTGCTGAAGCGCCATACCTATCAACATTATTACGATCAGTGGTCGGGGCTTGCGCCGGCTTGAACCGCGCGAAGTATATCGACAGGAGAAATATCATATGAAGGCAGTTTTAATGACCGGAGCCGGCGGCCCCGAGGTTTTGCAATGGACGGATATCGCGGAGCCGAATATCGTTGAACCGACCGAGTTGAAAGTCAGGCTCAAGGCGGCCGGCATTAATCCGATCGATACCAAGGTTAGAAGTAACGGTTTGTTTTATCCGGACGCCTTGCCGGCAGTACTAGGTTGCGACGGTGCCGGCGTTGTTGTCGAAGTGGGCACCGAGGTACAAAATTTCAAGCCCGGCGATGAAGTTTGGTTTTGTAACGGTGGGTTGGGGCGGGAGCCCGGCAATTATGCAGAATATACCGTGCTCGATAGCCGTTGGGTCGCGCTTAAGCCTAAGTCTTTGTCATTCGTCGAGGCGGCGGCCTTGCCATTGGTGTTGATTACCGCGTGGGGCGCGTTATTCGATCGCGGCGGTTTGCAGGACGGCCAAACCGTCCTGGTTCATGCCGGGGCCGGCGGCGTCGGTCATGTCGCGATACAATTGGCTAAATTAGAAGGAGCCGAGGTTCTAACGACGGTAAGTTCTGAATCGAAAGCTGATTTTGTCTTAAGCCTAGGTGCGGATCAAGCAATCGATTATCGCCAATGCAACTTCGCCGAAAGAGTTAATGAATTAACCGGCGGGCGAGGGGCCGATGTCGTTTTGGATACGGTCGGATCTGAAGTGTTCAAAGACAGCATCGAAGCCACTGCGCATTTCGGAAGTTTGGTCACGCTGCTTGACCCCGGAGCCTTGAATTGGTCGGAAGCGCGGATGCGCAATCTCAAAATCGGTTTTGAATTGATGTTGACGCCGATGTTGCGAGATCTGGATGCGGCGCGCGATAAACAAGTCGAAATCCTTAATCGTTGTGCCGAATTTATCGAATCCGGAAGTTTGCGAGGGGTTGTCGGGCATTGCTTGTCGTTAGATCAAGCCGCAGAAGCGCATCGCTTGATCGGAGAAGGGCATACTCAAGGCAAGATTGTATTAGAAATAATTTAACCGGCGGAATGGCGTGTTACCGGTGCGGGTAAAATATGTTGAAAATATCCTCGAACTGATCGTGGACTTTGTCGATGATATCGCTTAATTGCTCGTCGGAAATACCGACTTCCGATAGGTCTGTTTCAGTATCGAAAAAGGCCATTTTAGCGATCCGGTTGGCCGATCTGACAATAGCGGCCGCAGCTTGATAGCGGCCGGAGCTGTCGGGATGGGCATGCAAGGCAATCGTTTCGCTAATGATTTCAGGCAGTTTCCATAATTTGGCGAGTTCCGCTCCGGTTTCATAATGATCGAAACCGATTAGGTTTCGTTCGGTTTCGATTTCATCAGCATCGGTCGATTCGACTAGTAGTCCGACTTCTCGGGCTAATTCGGGAATGCGGCGATAAAATACCAGTTTGCCGATTTCATGGAGTAAGCCGCAAATAAAAATAGCTTCGTCGTTTTCGTCAGTGTCCCAATGGGCTGCTAATTCTCTGGCGGTTAATGCGCTTCTTAGGCTCATCGCCCAAAAGTCATGCATGGACAGCATACCGTTCGGTAGCATCGAGAACCGATCTATGATCAATGTGCTCAACACTAAGTTTTGAAGTTCTTGCGTGCCGATCAGCGTGATGGCATGGCTGATCGTGACGATGCGTGATGGGAAACCGAAAAAAGCGCTATTGACCAATTTCAATAAGCGTATCGATAAAGCCGGGTCCTTTTCGATAATTTTGCCGGCATCGACGATCGATTTATACGGATCTTCGAGCGTTTTTTTTAGCTCGAAATAAATTGCCGGCGGCGATGTTAATTGAAGATCGCCTTTCAATAAATCGGCTGCGGTTAAATTGGACGAGTCGGAATGCGGCATTGGCAAAACGGATTTCTTCATTATACTTGTTAAAGTTTTGACATTTTATAGTGTATTGCAGTCAAGCTTAGGTGAGGCTTGCGATAAATCAAGGGCTTCATCGAGAAATAGTCCGAATCGGAAGCCGTCAAGCATTTAACACATCAACCAGTGAATACGATGTTAAGTAACTCTCAGCGACAAAGTAAAATCATCATTGCCGGAATGGATCGGAAAACTGTCGCACAAATTGAAACGATTTTGATAGATAAAGGGTTTTCTAATTTTGCGATTGCCGCTGAATGCGGCGATATTTATCGCATCATTCGACCCTATGTAGACAACGCCGAAGAGTTAGGCTTGATTATTGTCGATGAAGATTTGCCCGGCGGGCACGTTAGAGATATGTGTTATTCACTTTCGGGTGAACAAGCGGGCGTTTTTTTACCTTTTATCATTCTTAAAAACGAACGCCCAAGTCAAGTGTCCGATGCTTCCGCTTCGTCGTCGCTGATCTACGAGCTATGTAAGCCGCTTCGTGGGCCTGAGCTCGTTATTTTAGTAGAAATGTTGTTGCTACTTAAAATCGAGCGTTCTATGCGTTACCAGCAACAGGAAAGGTTGATCAACGAGTTGGCGACGCGAAAATTGCTCGATGCGAAATTAAAATATTTGGTCGCTCATGATGAATTGACCGGCTTGATGAATAGAACGCAATTAGAAAACTATATTCGATTAAGTTTGACGCGGAACCAAAAGTTGCAGCAAAACGGCGCATTGTTGTTGATAGACTTGGATCGGTTCGGTTTGATTAACGATTTGGAAGGCTTCGATATGGCCGATAAATTGATTATCGATGTTGTGACAACGATTCGAAAGCTAGTGAGACTAGATGCTTGGTTTGCTCGCATCGACTCGGATGAGTTTTGTCTATATTTCGATAATATATCCGGTCTTAAGGCGCGTGAAGTTGCCGAGGATATCCGTAAAGGGCTCAATGAAAGCCGATTTCAAACCGGCAATATTTGTTACAGTATTACCGCGTCAATCGGCATCGCTACGTTGCAATCGGCGAAAGTTATTCAGCATCCCGAGGAGTTAATATCTAGAGCGCACCAAGCTTGTTGCTTGGCGAAACAAAACGGCCGAAATATGGTCTGGTTTTATAACGAAGAAGATAAAGCCATCAAAGAACGGCATCGCGATGTTTATTGGGTCCCTTTGATTAGGGATGCTCTGTTAATGCGAAATTTCTTTTTGATGTTTCAACCGGTAGTGAATCTTAGAACAGGCGAGGTTTCGCATTATGAGGTACTGATTCGAATGCGGGGGCATGAAAACAAGGTCATTAGCCCTTCCGAGTTTATTCCGGTTGCCGAACGAATGGGTTTAATACATAGCATCGACTTATGGGTGGTTGAGAATGCGATTGATTTTTTAGCGGCGCTTCCCCCCGAATTGTCCAATGTATCGTTGTCGATCAATTTATCCGGAGTCGCTTTTCAGGACGATGCTTTATTGCCGACCATCAAAAGAAAACTGGAATTGTCTTGGGTCAATGCCGAGCGGATCACCTTTGAGATTACCGAGACCTCGGCGGTCGATAACTTCGAGCAAACTCGGCATATGATTAATCAAATTAGAGCTTTGGGTTGTCATTTTGCGTTGGACGATTTTGGCGCGGGTTTTTGTTCGTTCAATTATTTAAAGAAGTTTCCGGTCGATTTTGTAAAAATCGATGGACAATTTATTCGAAATTTAGTTAATGACGATACCGATCAAGTTTTGGTCCGATCAATGAGCGAAATTGCCAAGCAACTCGGTAAAAAAACGATTGCCGAATTTATCGAGTGCCCGCGGGTGATTAAAATTTTGGTTGATCTAGGTATCGATTATGGACAAGGTTATATTTTCGGTAAGCCAAGCCAGTTATTGATCGAGCATGGTTATATTCCGCTGCAGCAACTATTAATAGAAGGCGATAAAAGCACGCGTTTTCTATATAATTAGTGTTCTTCTAAGTTCAAATAATACCTCGTCGGGTCATATCAAGGTTCGGCAGAGGCTCCAGCCCAGCCTTAAGAAATGTAGTGTTTATGTCCTAAGGTATTGAAAATTATGGGGTCACCCAGCTTTTAAAAATTATTCAATACTTTATGGTCGGTAAATGTTAAAGCTGGGCTAGGATAACGCTTCTTTAAGCAATCATCGCTACTATAGTCATAATACTCGCGTCTTCCGGATTGTCGATAGTTTCCTCTTTTCAAAAAAGACTGGTAAGTCATGGGCTTACTATTCGTGTGGACGCATATTTAAATGACTTCTTGGTAATTAAAACCGCAACATCATGGCAAGACAACCCAAAAAATCCGTAACGCCCAAGAAAACGACCAGAAAGCCGCGTAGGCGTGCGACTCGCAATAAAAAGCGCCCGGAAACTCATCGCCGTTTCGGGTGGTTTAAAAAAATCCTGTTATTAGGCTTTGTATTTTCTGTATTTATATTATCCAGTTACATCGGTTATTTGGATTATAACGTTCGTAGGCAATTCGAAGGCAAGCGTTGGGCGATTCCGGCGCGTGTCTATGCTAATCCGGAAGAGCTTTATGCCGGATATAGAATGAACATCGCCGATTTCGAAAAGCTTCTGCAGCAATTGAGATATCGTCAAGATTCTCAGTTATCTTCCGAAGGGACCTATTATCGGTCGGGATTGTTTATCAATGTTAAAACCCGTGCGTTCGATTTCTGGGACCAATCTCAGGATAGTCGTGCATTGCAGATTCGATTTTCACCGGGTGAAATTTCCGATATCTCCGATTTATCGGGCAAGGGGGCGGTTGCTGTTGCTCGTTTGGACCCCATTCAGATAGGCAGCTTTTATCCGACTCGTAAGGAGGACCGGGTTTTGATTAAACTATCGGAAACTCCGGATACCTTGATTCAAGGCTTGCTCGCGACAGAAGATCGTGATTTTTATAATCATTACGGTATTTCGATCAAAGCGATACTGCGGGCGATGTTGGCGAATATCAGGGCGGGCGGCATTGTTCAAGGCGGTAGCACGATCACCCAGCAATTGATCAAGAATTTTTATTTGACGTCCGAGCGAAGTTTTTGGCGTAAGATCAACGAAGTATTTATGTCGTTGATCATCGAATATCGTTACGATAAAGACGAAATTCTTGAGGCCTATCTCAATGAAGTCTATCTGGGGCAGGATGGGGCCAGCGCTGTCCATGGTTTCGGCTTGGCGAGCGAATTCTATTTCGGCAGAAGCCTAAAAGACTTACCCTTGGCGCAGATGGCGACTCTAGTCGCATTGGTTAGAGGCCCCTCTTATTACGATCCGCGTCGGCACGCCGAACGTGCATTGAAGAGGCGGGAGTTAGTACTCGATAAAATGCATGAGCAAGGTTTTATCACGTTAAAACAGGCTGAAGAAGCGAAAAACCAGCCGCTGGAAGTGATGCCGCAAACCCATCGTGCGGTCAATCGTTATCCGGCTTTTATGGACTTGGTCAAGCGTCAATTGCAGCAAGAATACAAAGACGACGACCTGACTTCCGAAGGCTTGAGAATATTTACGACGCTCGAGCCTCGAGTGCAAAACGCCGTGGAAAAATCCTTGGCCGTAAAAATGCGCGAACTCGAAAAAAATCCTCGCGCGAATGAATTGGAATCGGCAGTGATCGTGACGCGTCGGGAAGGCGCGGAAATTGTTGCGATGGCGGGAGGCAGGGATAAAACCTCGGCCGGTTTCAATCGGGCTCTGGATGCGGTGCGCCCGATAGGGTCGTTGATAAAACCGGTGGTGTATCTTACCGCGTTGGAATATCCGGCTAAATATACGATAACGACTCCGGTCAGCGACACTCGGATTACTGTCAAAAGCGGCAAAAGCAATTGGACGCCGAAAAATTATGATAATACCGAACATGGCGAAGTGCCGCTGCATAAGGCATTGACGAATTCTTACAATCTCGCGACCGTTAGAATCGGCATGGATGTCGGTATCGCAAGAGTGGCAAAGACCTTAAAGGATCTGGGCGTGAATCGATCTGTCGATTTATATCCTTCTCTGTTGTTGGGGGCCTCGCCGTTGTCGCCTTTAGACGTCACGCAAATGTATCAAACCCTAGCAGGAGACGGCTTCGTCACGCCGCTTAGAGCTATACGCGGCGTGGTCGACGGCAACGGCAAGCGCTTACAAAGTTACCCGTTTAACGTGCGGCAATCGGTCGATCCGGCGGCGACTTATATTACCAATACCATTTTGCAGGCAGTGATGACTGACGGTACCGGCAGATCGGCCTATAATTATTTGCCGAGAGACTTCGGGTTGGCCGGCAAAACCGGAACGACCAATGAATTGCGAGATAGCTGGTTCGCCGGTTTTAGCGGTGATTATCTGTCGGTCGTATGGGTAGGGCGAGACGATAATAAACCTTCGGGATTAACCGGGTCGACCGGTGCGTTAAAGATTTGGTCCGACGTGATGCAGCAGATTTCCAGTATTCCGGTCGTTTTGACGCCGCCGGATAATGTCGACACGGTTTGGATCGACCCGTACACAGGGTTATTGGCTAATCAGGACTGTGAAAATGTCAGGCAATTTCCTTTTATTCGCGGATCGGCTCCCACTAGCAGCTCGCCATGTGTACAAACCGAGGAGGAAAAAGCGAAGGATTGGTTTCAGGATTTTTTTAAGTTTTAGCGTACTATAATCATAGTAACGCTCATGAAGGCCTGTTTATCACTCCGGTAAATGAAAGTTCGAGGCGTGGGGAGGGCGCGGTCACTCGCCCGACAGGACGCCGTGTATACGTCCATGTAGGCTCGACGGCGGAATCTGATTACCATGGATGGCATGAATGCAGATGGGTGTGTTTCCCAAGCCGGAGCTTGGGAAACAGCTAAATGGCGGGGCTGGAAGGCTGGCTTCGTCTGCGCAGGCAGGCAAAGTCAGCACTCCAGCGGCAATAATGATGATGACATATGCTGTTAATGGTTAGTAACGCATTTGAATTGATAACGCTGTATCTTCAAGTCCTTCATGCTCTTCATGGTAAAAAATAAATGACATTTTTTGGAATCAGCACTCGCTATGAATAAAATCCCATTGGGTATCAGTGGTTGTTTGCTTGACCAACCCGAAGAAAAAGAAGTGGTTAATCGCGATAGTGTGATTAGCGAAGTGCTCGAGAGTTTTTTTGAATGGAAGCCGTTTTCGGACGAAGAAGAAAAGTCCTTGCTTGTTCAGGATGCTTCGGCAATTTACGATTCCGGCACGGATAAGATGGCTGTTATCTGCGGTTATATTATGAAAAGACCGGAGCAAGCAGTTACAAAAACGGGTGGTGCTATCGAGGGTTTGGCGATCGAAACATTGAGAATCATGCATCGATTTCCGTTGGTGCCTATCGAAGAATCTATCCGGCTACAAGATCCTTGTTTACGCGATCTTTTTTTCAAGCGGGTTTATGTTATGTATCGCTGGCAAAGGTTGTTGAAAGAAGGTCTTAGCGCCCGTGCCTTGATAGATTTTCATGCGAGGCATAAATTAATCATCATGAGTCACGGCGACTATCGGGATCTCGGGCAATTATTGGCTGGCTTGAGCAAAGACAATTTAACCGAGATTGCCGATCAATATATTTTGCAGCTGATGAGCATGTTGTTGACGATGCCGACCCGGGCTAATCACGTCAATGTTTTGCAACATATTCAAGGACATTTAAAAAAAGACATCAGCCGCGACGATAAAGCCGAACTGTGCGAATTGATCGACAGTTATCGGAACTACGAAGTACCTCTCATTGCTCCAATAATCTTGTTGAAGCATCATTTTCGAAAATCGCCGGATCCCTATATTCAATCGTCGTATTATTTTTCCCCTTATCCGAGCGCATTGGGTTGTGTTAGTCCTTAAAAAATGGCTATGTTCGCGTTAATAGTCGAAGCGAATGCTACGCTAATTTCGAAACTTGGAGGCTGTAGGGTACGCTGTGCGTACCGTAGGGGGCTCATCCGCAGCTAATGTGACCTTAATGTGTTGTTCTGCGCCGACATTAGGTACGCGCATCGTACCCGTACCCTACAATTCACTTTGGATTTTCAAGTGTTTTTGGCCGTGATAGGGGTTTTAAATTTTTACCGCATATAGAGCCATTTGTTTGGGCAAAATGTAAGAATTAGGCTCTTGGCTAATTTCTGTGCTTCAGTTTTTTAATCTCAAAATAGCTTGCAAATGGTTGGTGATCATAGCTTATAAAGCGCCAGCTGTAGGGTGCGCATCGCGCACCTGCGTCGGGACTTGTCGTCGGGTTCGGTGCTGTAGGGTGCGCGATGCGCACCTTACAGTGCTACAGAATTTAGGATTATCGATTTTCTGATCAATACCTAATATGATGTCGATATGGTTTTCTCAATTGTCTTTCGACCATTCCTCTGCTTTGAATTCGGCATCGAGCGGTGTGTCCATGACATGATTGGCGTAGTTGCTGAGTGTCTTCATCGTAACGCCGAGAATGACTTCCAAAACGTGCTTGTTCGAATAACCGGAGGCGGTAAACGCGCTCAAGGCCTGTTCGTCGATAAACCCGCGATTTTTGACCACGCTCCGGGTAAACTCTGCCAATGTTTGCAGTTTGTCATCGGGGATGGGATTTTGTTCGCGTAACGCATCAATGATTCGAGCATCGGCCTTGACCATATTTTTGGCAATGATCGAGTGCGCGGCGACGCAATAGGTGCAGTCATTTTCGATGCTGGCGGCGACTAAAACGATCTGGCGCTCCACCGGGCTTAGCGAAGTTTTGTCGAAGATCGAATTCAGCGTCAGATAGGCTTCGAGCGTTGCCGGCGCTTCCGCCAATTCGCCCAATAAATTCGGAACGAAGCCGAATTTTTGTTGCGCGCCGGTCAATATTGGCCGGGATTCGACCGGCGCTTGTTCGATTGAATGGATTTTGAATAAAGACATTAGGGATCTCCGGATTAAAATAATTAACAAACCAGGCCGCTAGCTTAGGATTTAGTCGCAAATAACTTCCTTATTTTACGGAGGGTTTGGTTGCTCGATTGGCAGGTGTCGGCGGCAGGGCAGATTTTTGCTCCTGCAAAATCTGCATTCATGCCATCCTTGGCAATCAGCTAGCCGCCGTCAAGCCTACATGGACGTATTCACCCAGCACCTAAATTCCATAGCTCATTGGCTATGGTTAACTATCTTGGATAATTTAGGTGCTGGGTTCACGGCGTCCTGCCGAGCGAGTTACCGAACCCTCAACAAAGCGCATAGCTCCAAGACGTTATTTATCACGAAATCCTTACCGTCTGCCGGACAGCAATACGGTTAATGCTTGGCGGCCGATTTCGGTATGGCGCTGCAATACCGATGCCTACAGAGTAAGCAATCGGCACCGTGCATGCCATGCCCGGAATTCCGGTGTTTTTGTTCGATCGTTCGGGAGGCTTTTATGGATGTGTTGACTTCGCTCGTCAACGGCTTGAATTTACATGCAAAATTGATTTATTCCGGCGGCGTGTGCGGGCGTTGGCTGATGGATCACAATTCGGATCGATCCGTTTTTTTTCATATGCTCAGCAAAGGCGAGGGTTGGGTTTACACTTCGAAATGGGACGCTCCGCTGTTATTGGAAAAAGACGACCTTATTTTATTTTTACCGCATTCGGATGAACATTTTCTTTCCTACAGCAAGGAACATTTGCCGGACACGATGAGCGATACGCAGCTCACGCCCTGGGCGGACGGGGAGGCAGGATTCGTGTGCGGCGAGATCGAATTGGGAATGCCCGAATCCTTGATATGGCGCGCCTTACCGCCGGAAATCGTGATCAAACGAAGCCAGGCCGGTGATACGTTAACTTGCTTGATCAAGTTGATCGACATGGAAGCGTCCGCGCCGCGATTCGGCAGCAGCTCTGTCGTCGAACGTTTATGCGACAGCATATTCATCTTGGCAATGAGGCATTGCATTGAGAACGAGCTTGTCGATCGAGGCGTGTTTTCGGCAATGCAAGACCGAAGATTAGCTACCGTCCTGAATTTGATTCACGAACAACCTTGGAAGCCTTGGACTATCGCCGAGTTCTGCCGCCGCGCCGGCATGTCGAAGACCGTGCTCGCTGAGAAATTCGCGGCGTCCATCGGCGCATCACCGATCGAATATCTCGGACAATGGCGCATGCAGATTGCGTCGCATTGGCTGAGGGAGCCGGGCATGACCATCGAACGCGTGGCCGAACGTTGCGGCTACGAATCGGTGCCGGCTTTCAGCAAGGCTTTCAAGCGGACCTTCGGGAAAACGCCGGGGGCCTATCGCCGAGAGGGTCCTGGTGAGTAAGTTATAGTAGTGGGTCTGATCGATCTCTAAGCGGCCGGCGTCAAGCCATTCTGCATTTTTTCTGTAAGGAAACCGCTGTTGCAACCGACTGAAAAATATACTCACCAACTATTGAGATTCAAGCCATGAAAACGACAAGGAAAACACGATGAAAGCCCCGAAGTTAATATTGATTGCTGTGATCGCGATGCTGATCGGCGCCTTTTTTTATTTCGGATATTCCGATTTTTTGACCCTGCATGAGCTGAAAACGCACCAGGCCGCGATCGAAGCCCGGATCGCTGCGCAACCAGTCGCCACGGCCTTTGTTTATGCACTGATTTATGTTCTGGTCACGGCCCTGTCTCTGCCCGGTGCAGCGGTGATGACCCTGGCCGGAGGCGCGCTGTTCGGCTTACTCTGGGGTACCGTGATCGTATCGTTTGCCTCGACGATCGGCGCGGCCCTGGCTTTTCTAGCCGCGCGCTTTTTGTTTCGCGATGTCGTCAAAGGCCGCTTCGGTTCGGCGATACGAACGATCGATGCCGGCATCGATCGAGACGGTCCGTTTTATCTGTTCACGCTACGCTTGATTCCGTTGTTTCCTTTTTTCATGATCAATCTGGTGATGGGCTTGACTGCCATTCGCCTGTCGACATTTTACTGGGTCAGTCAAGTCGGTATGTTGGCCGGCACTTTGGTCTATGTCAACGCCGGCACTCAGCTTGCGGGGATCGAATCGTTATCGGATATTTTGTCGCCGGGCTTGCTGGGTTCGTTCGCGTTATTGGGCCTTTTTCCGTTACTGACCAAGAAAATCGTCGAGCATATACAAGCCCGGAAAGTCTTCGCCGATTGGCCGAAGCCGGCGCATTTCGATAACAATATCGTCGTGATCGGCGCCGGTTCCGGCGGCTTGGTGACCGCTTACATTGCTTCGGCGGTCAAAGCCAAAGTCACCCTGGTCGAAAAACACAAAATGGGAGGCGATTGCCTCAATACCGGTTGCGTGCCGTCAAAAGCTTTGATCCGCTCGGCAAAATGGCTGGCCCAGCACCGGCGCGCCGAAGAGTTCGGCATCAGACAGAGCAGCGCCGATTTCGATTTCGCCGATGTGATGGCGCGCGTGAAATCGGTCATCGAAAAGGTCGAGCCGCACGATTCGATCGAACGCTATACCGAACTCGGCGTCGAGGTCGTGACCGGCGAGGCGAAAATCATCTCGCCCTGGGAAGTGCGGGTCGAAACGGCCGAAGGCAGTAAAACGTTGACGACGCGAGCGATCGTCATAGCTGCGGGCGCCCGCCCGTTCGTGCCACCGATACCCGGCATAGACAGCATCGAACCGCTGACGTCCGACAACTTGTGGAACTTGCGCGAATTGCCGAAACGCTTATTGGTACTCGGCGGCGGACCGATCGGCTGCGAATTGGCGCAATGCTTCGCTCGTCTCGGAAGCCTTGTGACTCTGGTGGAAATGGCGCCGCGCCTATTAGCCCGCGAAGACCCGGAAGCCTCGGAAGCGGTGATGGCAAGTTTTAGACAGGATGGCGTCGATTTGAGATTGGAACATACCGCGAAGGAATTCATCATCGACAACGGCGAAAAAATCCTGATCGCCGAATACGACGGAAACACGGTCCGCATTCCGTTCGATCAAGTGCTGGTCGCGATCGGACGGGCCGCGAATATCGAAGACTACGGCGTCGAGGCACTGGGCATTGCTCTGTCGCCGCGCAAAACCATAGCAACCGATCCGTTTCAGGCTACCAATTATCCGAATATCTATGCGGTCGGCGATGTGGCAGGTCCTTATCAATTCACTCATGTTGCCGCGCATCAGGCTTGGTATGCCGCCGTCAATGCCTTGTTCGGCACGTTCAAGAAATTCCGTACCGATTATTCGGTGATTCCGTGGTCAACCTTCACGGACCCCGAAGTCGCGCGGGTCGGCCTAAACGAGCAAGAAGCCGAGCAGCAAAACATTCCCTATGAAGTCGTGACTTACGGTATCGACGAACTGGACCGAGCGATCGCCGACGGCGAGGCGCACGGCTTCGTCAAAGTGCTGACCGAGCCCGGCAAGGACAAAATCCTCGGCGTGACGATCGTCGGCGAGCATGCGGGTGATTTACTTGCCGAATATGTATTGGCGATGAAACACGGCATTGGCCTGAACAAGATTCTTGGCACGATCCATATCTATCCGACTCTGGCAGAAGCCAACAAATACGCGGCCGGCGCCTGGAAGCGCGCGCATGCGCCGGTTTCGGTGTTGAATTGGCTACGTCGCTATCATAGCTGGCGGCGCGGGTGATCCGGTTTTTAAGCTGTTGACAAACAGGGGGGCAAACCAATGACCGGTCAAATTTCGACAACGAAAAAATGCCCGCCGGTCGGCGCGCCCGCCTGGATGGCGACATTTGCCGACTTGATGTCGTTGCTGATAGTGTTTTTCGCGCCTTGCCAAGCAGAGCTTGGCAAGGCGCGAAAGGATTCGCCAAAGTGGGAGCAACGCCGTCGTCGCGACTATCGAAGCCACGGGCACTCGGCAGCCATGGTTGTCATCGAAGCCCCGTCGCGTCAACTGTCACCGTTCACAATCCCAAATCACTCAGACTGGCGTGATCGTCAGGTCGGCGGCCCAGTGGCCAATGGAACAGGCGTTGCTCCACCTCGATCGGCAGATCGTTGATGCTGGCAAAGCGTCGTTGCATGAAGCCTTGCGGATTGAATTCCCAATTCTCGTTGCCGTAACTGCGGAACCAATGACCGGAATCGTCGTGCCATTCGTAGGCAAAGCGCACCGCGATACGATTATCGGAAAACGCCCAGAGTTCCTTGATCAAGCGATAATCCAATTCTTTCGCCCATTTTCGTTGCAGAAATTGCCGCACCTGTTCGCGGCCTTGCGGAAATTCTGCGCGGTTGCGCCAGACCGTGTCTTCGGTATACACCAGCACCACGCGCTCCGGATCGCGCGAGTTCCAGGCGTCTTCGGCCATACGCACTTTTTGTGTCGCGCTATTGAAGGTAAAGGGCGGAACGGGGGCTTTGATTTCTTGAGTCATGATGTTTCTCCGTTTGATGGGTGTATGAACAGTCTTGGATAGGCTGCTTGGGTTTGATAGACTGACCGCGGCAAGCTTAACATTAAGCGGACTTCATGACAGTTGCCGGATAGTGACGTGTCGTGTCGTATCGTATAGCATTATCATTTACTCTCCTTCGGTTAAATGAAACTTTCAAATTGCACCCGTTCGTCGGCGATGCCGAGCCGGCGGGCGCTTTGACGAACGCTTTCGATTAGGCGGGTTGGGCCGCAGACATAAATGACGGTTTCATCGGATAGACGACCGAGCAAAGCCGAAACGTCCAGCCGGGTCGGATTTTGCGATCGGCTGAAATAAAACCGGCAACGATCGGGAAACCGCCTCTGCAAGTCTTTGACAAAGGCCATTTCGTGCGGAGTACGGCCGGTATAGTGCAATTGAAAATCCATACCTCTCGCGGCCAATGCTTCGGCCATCGCTTTGATCGGCGTAATGCCGATACTGCCCGCAATCAACAGCGCCTGGCGGTCATCGTCGTGCAGCGGGAAATAGTTCTCGGGCGCATCGATGTTGATGCGTATTCCCAGCTGCCAGCAGTCCTGCAATGCGCGCGATCCCCCGTCGCCGTCTTGCACCCGCAATACCGCGATACGATAGCAATCCGGATCGCCCGGCGCGTCGGTCAATGAATACGCACGGCCGGTCAAACTGCCGTCGGGTAGAGCGATCGGTACGCGCAGATGCGCCCCGGCCCGGTAGGCAGGCAGCGGCTCTCCGTCGGCATGGTGCAGTTCGTAAGCGCGAACGCGCGGCGTCAATTGGCGAATTCCGCTAATGGTCAACGGCAATGCGCCGGTGCCCAATGTGCGAGGGATTGGCTTTTCCTCCGCTACGGGTTGGCTGCGAGCTTGAGCCAGCAGAGCTTCGACTTGTTTCTGATTGTAGCGTGGCGTGATGTATTTCGGGCAATTCCAATCGAAGGCCTCGACTCGAATCACGATGCCGCGCTCGACCGGAGCGCGAAAATCGGGCGACTCCAGCTTGGCCAGCAATTCCGGCTCGGCGCGTTCGTCGACAACGCGTGCCCGACCCCAGATTTTCAGGCGTTGCCGCCCTGGGTAGTCCATCAGCAGCAGACTAACCCGGTCGTCGCCGCGTAAATTGCCGACCGAAATGTACTGGCGGTTGCCGCTGAAATCGGCGTAACCGATGTTCCGTTCGTCCAATACTTTCAAGAATCCCGAAGGTCCTCCGCGGTGCTGAACATAGGGCCAGCCGGTCTGGTTCACCGTGGCTTGATAAAAGCTGTCGCGCTCGGCAATGAACGCTTGTTCGAAGGTGCTCAGCGCCACCGTTTCGGCTTCGCCGAGTTCGGTCGCTCGATACGCCATACGGCTGCCCATTTCGGCTTGTACTGCTTGTACATCGGGTGTGAAACTGATTTTGGCGAATGCACGGGCCATGGTCTTTACTCCTGATGGGGGATCATTAATGGGTACTCTGGCAAAGTTATCTGCTGTGTTGAATAGGCCTAATTTGCAATAACATATTCCATTCAGTGTAATAAACCGGGCATAAGTTCGTCCTTGTGCTTCGCCCGGTTCGGGGTTAAGCGGCCTGTTTCAGCGTCACTTTCGGGAAGTCGACATCGACCCGGCTGGCTTTGCCCAAGATATTGGTCATGAAATTCATGCCGACGTGGGTGATCACCTCAACGAGGTCGGCCTCGCTGAACCCTACATCACGCATGGACTGCAACTCGGCATTAGTGACCTCGCCTTTATGCTCGACCAAGGCGCGGGCGAAACGGACCGCCACCGCCGCTTTGGCGTCCTGGCTGGTACCGGCCCGATTGGCTTCAATTTCCGCCCCGTTCAAACCGGATTTACGGCCGATGGCAGTGTGGGCGGACAGGCAGTATTCGCATTCGTTCTGTTGCGCCAGAGCCAGCGCGATGCGTTCGCGGGTAGCGGCGTCCAACGATCCGTGGCCCGCGATGTGGTGCAAACCGAGAAAGGCTTTCAAAGCATCCGGCGAGTGGGCGAACACCCGCAAGAAATTCGGTACCATGCCCAATTGGCTGTGGATGGCTTCAAACAGTGCGCGTTGTTCGATATTGGCGGTTTCGTTGTTTACTGTAGTTATACGGCTCATATGTGTTCTCCAAATAATGTAAAGAGACTGTCGTATGCCTGAGCAGAATTAAACAGGCGAGTACAGTGTGTCTTATTGCACAAAAAAGAAGAATACCTATAATTATCAATTTACTATTACGTAAATTGGAATTATCAATGGATAGGTTGCATTTAATGAGCGTGTATGCCGCGGTGGTCGAAGCCGAGGGCTTTGCCGGCGGCGCGCGCAAGCTGCACATGTCGCCGCCCGCTGTGACGCGCGCGGTGGCGGCATTGGAGGAACGCTTGGGTGTTAAACTGCTGAATCGCACTACCCGCTATGTGCGAATGACCGAGGCAGGTCAGAAGTATTACGAAGACGCCAAGCGCATCATCGCCTTGGCCGACGAAGCCGACGACGCGGCGCTAGGCGTCAATGCCGAACCGCGCGGCCAACTCACCGTCACTGCCTCGGTATTGTTCGGACGCTTGTTCGTCATGCCGGGCATCGTCGAGTATTTACGCCGCTATCCGGGAGTGGAAGTGAATGCGCTGTTCGTCGATCGGGTGGTCAATATGCTCGAAGAAGGCGTGGACGTTGCAATTCGCATCGCCGAATTGCCGGATTCGTCGTACCGGGCGCTACGGGTCGGATCGGTAAGACGAGTGTTGTGTGCATCGCCGGAATATCTGGCCGAACACGGTATTCCGCAAACGCCGGACGATTTAGCCAAACATCGCATCATCCTGGCGCGCGGCTTGAATCCTAACAATGAAATGCGATTTCAGCACGATGGTCAAACTCAGACGGTCAAGTTGCAACCGTTATTGAGCGTCAGCGACAACGACTCGGCGGCCGGCGCGGCCATGGCCGGTTTGGGTATCACCCGTCTGCTGAATTATCAAATCGCCGAGCCGTTGCGGACCGGCAAACTGAAAATCGTACTCGGCGAATATGAAAGCCTGCCGGTTCCCGTCCATATCCTACACCGCGAGGGCCGCCATTCGTCGGCCAAAATCCGTTCGTTCGTCGATCTAATAGCAGAGCTTTTGCGTGCGGAATTGGCGCTGAATTAACGGGCAACTTTTACTTTCGCCGGTACGTATCGGGCCATGCGCGGAAATGGCGTTCCAAACGTTCGCCGAAAGCTTGCATATTCAGCCTCGCGCCCCGCTGATGTATGCCGCAGTCAACTCATGCGCCGGTTGCGCGAAAATTTGTCGACAGCGGCCGAATTCGATCAGGCGGCCTGCGCGCTCAGTGACCCAGAACAGACCGGCATAATTGGCGATACGCCGAGCTTGGGCCAGATTGTGCGTGACGATGACGACCGTGTAGCGGCCGGCGAGGCTTTGAATCAAATCCTCGACCATGCCGGAGGATATCGGATCAAGTGCGCTGCACGGTTCGTCCATTAGCAACACTTTAGGACGTAGAGCCAGCGCACGGGCAATGCATAACCGCTGTTGCTGACCGCCGGACAGCGCCATCGCGGGATCGCTTAGACGATCCTTGACCTCATCCCATAAACCGACATCGCGCAACACCTGGTAAATCCTTTCGTCGAGCTCGGCCTGCTTGCGCATGCCGTGTTCGCGCAATGGCAGTTCGATATTGCGGCGTATCGAAAGCGGGAACGGCGTGGGATTTTGAAAAATCATGCCGATATCGCGGCGAAGCTGCCTCACGTCGGTCCCGGGTTCATGAATATCGTGTCCTTCGAAACGAATCGTACCGCTGATGCGGCAGCCGGCGATCATGTCGGTCAAACGATTCAGCGCAGACAGTAAACTGGTCTTGCCGCATCCTGACGGCCCGATCAATGCGGTAATACAGCCCCGGTAAATATTGATCGAGACGGCTTCGAGCGCTGGCTTGCGTCTGTAATTCAGCGATAAATTTTCGACGGTAATGACCGGTTCGGGAACGCAACAAGGCGCCCCGGCATGCAACTCCCCCAACGTATAGGCGGTGTCCGGACAGGTTGAGACGGTGCTGTGAGAAGAGTGATCGGCGAAAGGTAATGAGGTCTTCATGATGCGGCAATGTTTTGCTTTTGCCAATGCCGGAGCAGGCCAATGGCGGCGTTGTTGATGATTAGTAGAAAAATGATCAAAATCAATGCCGTTGCATGCGCATTGGCATCGCCGCCGGCCACGTTCATCGACAAGTCGTAAATATGGACCGATAGCGCTCGTCCGGAATCGAACAGCGATCCGGGCATGCGGTCGACGTAACCGCTGGTGAAGATTAGCGCTGCGGTTTCGGCGGCGGCTCGGCCGATGCCCAGAAGCAAACCGGCTGTCAACGCGGGCGCCGCGGATGGCAGCAATAAATGCACCAACGCCGAGCCGCGCGTCATGCCCAGCGCGGCGGCCACCATTCGATAGCCGTCCGGCACCGCGCGTAAACCGTCGGCAACGGTGCGGATCAAGATCGGCAAAGTCATACAGGCCAGCGTCAAGCCGCCGGAAACGATCGAAAAGCCGAGTCCCAGATAAACGCAAAAGAAAGCGTTGCCGAACAAGCCGAAAACAATTGATGGAACGCTCGCTAGCACGTCGATGCTGAATTCGACGAAGCGGCTGAAAATACCGTCCGGACGCGTGAATTCGACCAGCCAAACCGCCGTGGCCAACGCCAGCGGCGCGGCGGCGCTCATCGCGACTAAGACTATCCAGCCGGTAGCAATGATGATCGGCCCGATGCCACCGGCGCGGCCGGCATCGCGAGGCGCCTCGAATAAAAAAGCCGGCGATAGTTTCGGCAGTCCCTGGATCAAAAGATCGGTCAACAGCCACAAAAACAAGCCGGAGACCGAGAGCGCGGCACAATAAATCAAAACGGTGGCGGCATTATTTTTGATCATAAAAGTCACGCGCTTTGTACCATTGAACGGTACCGGCCAAAATCAGCACGATACACAGCAAAACCAGGCCCGAGGCGAACAGTGCGGCGCGGTGATCGCCACCTGCGTATGCCATTTCCAAGGCAATGTTGGCGGCTAATGTGCGAACGGGGTCGAATAATCCATGCGGATGTCGTACGACATTACCGGCCACCATCAGCACCGCCATCGTTTCGCCGACGGCCCTGGCCGCAGCCAGTAAAATGCCGGAAACGATGCCCTTACGCGCGGACGGCAACAGGACACCGCTAATCGCGGTCCAACGCGACAAACCTAAAGCCGCCGCGCATCGATGCCGGCTTTGGGGAACGGCGGCCAAGGCAGCATCGGCAGTCAGGGCAACGGTCGGAAGTATCATGACAGCCAGCACCAGAATTGCCGTCAGCAAACTCACTCCCGGCGGTTCGAAGCGTGCGACCCAGGGCGCCAGCGAGGTGAGTCCCCAAAATCCGTAGACCACCGAAGGAATGCCGGCCAACAATTCGATCATGCGGCGGTATCCCGAAGCGAGCCAAGGCGAAGCATAATAGCGCCCGAACAGCGCCGAGCCTATGCCGACCGGCACGGCCAACAGCAATGCGCCAATACTGGCAAGCAGCGTTGCCGACAGCATCGGCGACAAATCGTACAAGCCCTGTGTCGGGTGCCAAGAAGCGTCAAGGATGAGCCGTGCAGGGGAAATGCGGTTGAGCAGCGGTCGTGATTCATCGATTAAAAAAAACAAGATCGACACGGCAACCAGGGCCGCGCTAACCGCTAGGAGACCGAGGATAGCGCCTAGCCGTCGTTCAGCGGAAGATAGGGACAAAGTATTGCGCTTCGATGAGATCATGGACTTGATCGGATTGAGCGAATTCGATGAACGATTCGGCGAGACCGTAAGGTTTACCATGGGTCACCAGGTTCAACGGACGAGACAGCGGAAATGAGCCGTTGCGCACATTGTCGATAGTAGCTTCGGCATCGTCGAGAGGCAACAATTTAATCGGTGCGCCGTGTTCGGCTTCGTACGCGGCGCTGCCGATCGACACATAGCCGATTGCATTGGCGTTGCCGGCGACCGTTTTGATGCCTTGCTGATTGTCGCCGATGATCACATGCGATTTGACATCGGTGCTTTGCAAGCCGAAAAATTGCAAAAACAGTTCCAGCGTCGAACGCCCCTCGGCCTTGTTGACCACGGTAATCGGCGCATCGGTACCGCCGACATCGCGCCAATTGTTTATTTTGCCGGTAAAGATTTCGACGATTTGCTTCCGTCCGAGCGCCGGAACCGGATTGATTTGATTGATGATGAGCGCGATGCCGTCCAGTGCGATAGTATGCGCAAGCAGATCGCTTTCATCGGCTTTCAATGCTCTGGACGCCAAGCCGATATCCGCCAGTCCGGTTCTTGCGTCGCCGATGCCGCGTGACGAACCGCCGGATTGGACGTCGATACGCGCGCCCGGATGCAGCATCTCGAAGCGTTTGCCGATTTCGGCGGCCAGCGGCGCTATGGTGCTTGAACCCGTCAGTGTCAGTTTTTCGACTGCTGGATCGATCCGGAACGCATCGGGAGTCGATACGGTCCACCCGATTGCCGCCAGGACGGTTAAAACAAGTATGATGAAACCGGTGTTTTTCATGGACAATTCCTTCAGGTTCGGTTTGGTTTTAAATCTTAACTTGGATTCAAGTCGAAAGTGTAATCAAAGTTCATAAAGCTGGGCATGCCGGTAGCTCAATCCGGCATAATCGTTAGAACTTGCTTAATTTGCATTTCAACATCGATCGGTAAGAAAGAAGTAATGTCCAGATCGCGGTCTTCGTAAACGTCGATACCGGGATGATCCCCTTGCCGGTGTTCGATCGCCAGGTCGCGTTGCATCAATAACCATTCCACTTGCGGCCTGAACAATTTTAGCAAATGGGTAAGCCAAATGTTTACCGGCCAGGACGGATAGGCATGATCGATACAAAAAATATCCAGCATGGCAATGATGTCCGATGCCCGGTACCAGGTTTCACCCGTGACCCAACGGTTGGTCGTGAACAGACCGGTCGGAAAGCCGTAACTGTCCATTGAAACGGCGACTATATGGGTAAGCGCATTTTCGCCGGCCGGCCAGGCGATATCGCCGTCATGAGAAATGGGGGACATACCTTCCGGCATGCCGGGTTGTCTAATGAAAGTGTGTATATGGCCATGTTCGCTACTGTTCCGCCGATGAGCGTGATAGTAATACTGGCTATGTGTCGCATCATCGAATACGTCGTTTTTGGGGTAGTGTTCCAGTTCGTAAAATGTGCCTTGATCTTTCAACAATTCGCCGACGATATTGAGTCCGCCTTTACTCAGAACACGGTAGCATTCGAGGATACGAGAACCGGCATCGGCCATGATTTCGATTCGACGATCACCCAACTTGGCGAAATCGAAGGTCGGATGAATGCCGGGCATTATATTTTTAATCGGGAAAGATGTTATGGACATGATGAACGAAAAAAAACCGGTAAAGCAACTACCAACTTTACCGGCCGGATGGGTAAATTATCTTGCAGCGCAAGGATTTCTAGCCGCGCAAGGATTACGGGCAGAGCAAGGATTTTGCTGAGCGGAACGAGATTTGGGCGAGCAAGCTCCGCACATCATCGCGCAGCCGCCAGTGCCTAGTGAAAGTGAAACCATGGCAGCGGAAAGTAAGGCTTTTTTGTTCATGTGTAAGTCCTCTAAATGATTAAGATTATGTATTTTTTTGTGTTTTCAATGACTGTCCGCCGATTCGAAGCGGATCTGCAATTTAGTCGTCGGTGCAAAGTTTTCCTTACAATTGTATGAAAATAAATTCAAATGGAAGTCGTTAGGTTCGTCAGCCACTCAGGAGCATGGGTCAATACCCAAGCTTCGAAGCTTTTATCCAGGTAGGTCAGAATCTTAATGCCCAGTATTAGCAGTAAAGCCCCCAGTAGCCATTTACCGGTTTTGCTGATGGCGGATAATTAATCAAAGGCAAACCCCCGGCAATGCCGGGTGGTTCTCAACGATTCGACCTATACGGCGGTCAATGAGATTCTCCGATGCTCAACCAGAAGTTAGGAACGGGTAAAAATCCTGCGTCTGTTGCCTAATTTATAAAATGCACGTTCCTTAGTAACTTGTCAGATAAGTTTTTACACTTTCGGCAAACTGAAGCATCTTGCTAATCAGGAAACTTGTTCCGCTCGGGCATGACCTGGCTCTGCTGTCCTTGGAGACCGATGAGCGTGCCGATATCAAGCTGGATGCGCCGGTTTGGCTTTGGGACGAGAGACTTCGCTATCGACTGCTCTAGAACAATCCCACCGCGGTTCGCCATTACATATCGAACTGCGCCGATTCGAACAACGCTTCGAGACGGCTGACCGGTCGCATGTGATCATGACAATCAGAATTCAAGTGCGAGACAATCACGGCCGGCGAACGCAACGGATTTTTTGATTGGCGGCAATCAACCACGACATCGGATGCGGCAGGGGCCATCGCGGCGTATATGGTATTGCTGGAACGCGTCGAAAGGGATATCGAGGATTGGCTACGGCATCGCAACAGCGAAGCCTTGTAGCACGGATGGAGAACGTCGCAATACCGGAGTTTCGGCTTTTTTGTGCCGGATTCTTACCCGGTAAGGATTTCGTGATAAATAACGTCCTGGAACTCTGCGCTTTGTTGAGGGTTCGGTAACTCGCTTGGCAGGACGCCGTGAATACGTCCTTGTAGGCTTGACGGCGGCTTTCCCTGCCGCCGACACCTGCCAATCGAGCAACTGAACCCTGCATAAAATAGGGAAGTTATTTACGGCCAAATTCTAAGTTGTAAGTATTCAGCCATTCGAACGACCAAATTGTATTCACGGTGGATTCGTTGTCACCCACGTTTCTTTTTTTATGATGCGCTCGATAGTGGAGAAAGCCAATGGCCAATGCAGCCGAAGGGTTTGTTCAATGCCTTGAAAACGAAGGCGTCAATTATATCTTCGGCATTCCTGGAGAGGACAATCTGCATGTCATGGACGCCTTGCTGGATAGCCCCATTCAGTTCATAACCGTGCGTGATGAGCAGGGAGCCGCGTTCATGGCCGATTTTTACGGGCGCTTGACCGGCAAAGCCGGTGTTTGTCCCGCGACTTTAGGACCGGGTGCCACCAATTTAATCACCGGTTTTGCCGATGCTAATACGGACCGTGCGTCGATCGTCGGTATCCCAGATCGAGGAGCTAGGACGCGTTTGAACTAGTTTCCCGCTACTGTGCGATGATGATGGAGCGGGAAAGCAACCCGGAAATTATCCGTAAGGTGTTTCAGGAAGCGCAAGGCCACAATTCCGGCGGCGCATTTGTTTGTTTACCGGAAAATATAGCCGCCGAAATGGTGGAGGATACGGATCGGCCACTGTCAATGCGCCGGCCGGCGTTGCCCAGGCCGACCGAGGCCAGTATCGATTATGCTGTGCGGTTGATTCACGAATACTAACCGCCGAGGAGACGGTCATGAATCAAAAAACACAATCCCTGCTGTTAAGTGTGCTGTTGTTATGGATAACCGCGTGCACGGCGCAAAGCAAAAACGGTTTCGATCTTACCGGATCGCTGGTGCCGCCGAGTGAAATATTGAGCGGCGGTCCCGCCAAGGACGGCATACCTGCTATCGACAAACCGCGTTTCGTGGAAGCAGGTCGAGCGGATTTTTTATCGAACGATTCGCGTGTCTTGGGCATGAGTTACCAGGGGGGTCGCCAAAGCTTATCCGATCGATATTCTCAATTGGCACGAAATCGTCAACGACCGATTCGGCGACGAGCCGGTCGTCATTACTTTTTGTCCCTTGTGCGGCAGCGGCATGGCCTTTTCGGCAATGTTAGACGGCAAGCTACATACGTTCGGCGTTTCCGGTCTTCTGTATAATAGCGATGTGCTGCTCTACGACAGGCAAACCGAATCGCTGTGGTCGCAAGCGATCGCGGGACATTACATAGGACGACGTTTTACCGATTTGCCGGTATTACACACTACTTGGCAGGATTGGCGCGAACGCCATCCGGATACGATGGTGTTGTCCGTCGATACCGGTTTTCGACGCGATTATAGCCGAGGGCCGTATGAAACTTATTTGAAAAGTCCGCAAATCATGTTTCCGGTTTCAGCAGTCAGCAAACGTTATCACCCGAAAGAGGAGGTGCTGGGTTTGTCGATAGACGGCGTCGCCAAGGCTTATCCGTACGTTGAATTGGAAAAAGGCCCCGCGACATTTGACGACACGGTCGGCGGTAAAGCCGTAACCATTCGCTATGACCGCCGGCATCGCAGCGCCGAGGCGCTGGACGAGCAGGGCGAGCGTCTCTCAGGTGTCAGAACCTTCTGGTTCGCTTGGTATGCATTCAATCCGGACACCGAAATTTATACAACCCCAAAAACCCGATAGAGGGAGAAGCACAATGATACTACCCACCGAACCGATCGGCAGCATACCCAGATCGCCCGAATTGCTGAAAGTTTTGCGGCGTTTCCGCGACGGCCTCGCAACAGCCGCAGAAACGGCGGAAGCTTACGATGCCGCGCTACAAGATACCGTGCGGCGCTTCGAAGCGACCGGTTCGCCGGTCATTACCGACGGCGAGCAACGTAAATCCAGTTTTTTGACTTATCCGCTCGACGGACTTATCAATATTGCCGCCGACGGTCTCGTGATTCCGTTCGAGGACGGTCACAACCGGCAACTTCCACGGTTGACGAAAGGACCGTTTCGCTACCGGAATTACGCGGTCAAATATCTGCAGTCGGCGCTCCACTTTGCGAATGTACCGGTCAAACAAGCCGTCATTTCGGCATCGGCACTCAGTTTGCTGTATCCGGCGCAAGGGTTGGCCGATTATAGCCGGGAGCAATTTATCAATGACTTAGTGCTAGAAGTCGCCAAAGACATTCGCATGTGTCTCGAAGCCGGCGCGCATCGGGTTCAGATCGATTTTACCGAAGGCCGTCTGGCGGTGAAGATGGATCCCTCGAAAGCCCTGCTTCGGCAGTTCGTCGAGCTCAATAACCGGGTATTGGCGCAATTCAGTCCCGAACAGAGAAAACGAATCGGCGTTCATACCTGTCCCGGCGGCGATCACGATTCGACGCACAGCGCCGATGTCGATTATGCCGAATTGTTACCCGATTTGTTCAGGCTCGAGGCCGGTAATTTTTATGTGCAGTTAGCCAGCGAAAAGAATCCACGCCGTGTTCTGGAAGTCATCAAGCAAAATTTACAGCCGCACCAGCGCGTCTTCATCGGCGTCATCGACGTACTCGACAACGCACTCGAAACGCCTGAAACGGTGCGCGACCGGGTGCTGCTAGCCGCCGAGTATATCCCTCCGAAACAATTGGGAACGACCGACGATTGCGGATTTTCGCCATTCGAAGACGATACGTCGACCGGTCGCGATCTGGCGTTTGCGAAGATTCGGGCTCGCGTTTTAGGAACGCGAATGGCGGGCGCCGAAATACGGTCGCTCTAATTCTGACAATTCAGTTCGAGCCTGTCATTCCCAATCAAAAGTCCGATACCGAGCCTATCGAAGGAGTAACTACTCGCCTATTTGCTTTATACCACGCTGGATTGGGTCGATACCTATTGTCGGACTGTGTGCGGCTTGCGGTTTTCGCGCCGGACTTTTCTTGAACATCTTTGCGCGTTAATGCGTTGTATTCCTTTCGATGACTGGAATTATTTGATGCTGTTCATGCCCGTTCCATAAGGATTTGATCATACTCCCTTTATACCCAAAAAATAGCTAACTTTATGAAGGTATGGGGTGTAGCTAGCGAGGATGGCGTGAATGCAGATTTTTGCTCCATGCAAAATCTGCATTCACGCCATCCTTGGCGTTCGAGCCCCGTCAAGCCCCTATGGATGGGTTCACTGAGGTCCTCGACAGACACATTCCATGCCTTTGATTCTTAGACGGTTTTTCGATCAAAAGGGAGTAAATGATTTCCTTATTTTATGGGAGTTCGGTTGCTCGATTGGTAGGTGTCGGCGGCAGGGAAAACCGCCGTCTAGGAGGGCGAGCCATGAAATCCTGCTATTGATGTTTGGGGGCCACTCTTAAGTCAATATGACAAAGTAGAATCAGCCATTCACACGATGGCTTGAATTCATTACTCCGACCACTCTATCGACGACAGTATAGTGTAGTTAAATAGTGATCATTATTCAGGTGTTTCTTTGTCGCTATCGATAGCATCGAATAAATCCTCCTCAGGAAGATTGCCGTCATTAATCAGGTATTCGCGGTGTTGCCGGTAGGAATTTCTGATGAAGGCGTAGCGGTCTATCGCCGCTTCATCGACGATTTTCTCGGTCGTCATCAGGCCGGCACGACGGTCGGTCACGTCCAGCAGATCTGAGGCCGTGCCGGCGATATTGGCGGCGACGCCGCCGAATACCGTATAGTTGATAGGATCCATGGCGGCATCTCCGATCAGGCCGCCCACGCCACGAGGCGAACTGGGACCCCAAAACGGGATGACCAGATAAGGGCCGGAGGAAACGCCCCAAACGCCCAGGGTTTGCTCGAAATCTTCATTGTGTTTCGGTAAACCGATCAGCGCCGCGATATCGACGAATCCAGCTACGCCCACCGTAGTGTTGACCAGAAACCGGCTTATGTCCATGCCCGCTTGTTGCATTTTAAACTGAAGCAAGTCGTTGATTGTGACGACAATGTCGTCGACGTTGTTGAAAAAATTGGTAATTCCACGGTCAACCGGCTCCGGAGTTGCGAACAGATAGCCTTTTGCGAGCGGTTTCATGATGGTCTCGTCAAAATCGTCATTGAACTGCTGCGCGCCCCGGTTCCAGCTTTCCCATGGATCGTCCGGGTCCTCGAACGGAACGGATACGCAACCATTCAAAATGGCTAGCACCATGACGGTGAGGGTGATTCGAATCCGTTTTCGTGGAATTATTTTCATGAGGATCTCCTGATAGCGATACTGAGATGGTTTGTTAATGTTCATCAATGAGTCGCATCGTCGAGGGTTTTATTACAGCAGATCGGCTGATGAGCGTTGCTTTATCCCGAGAAGCTGCGTCCATGCCGCACGCAATCGTTGAACAATGCGTGAGGATAGGGATACGGATTTTCGCGACGGCGAAAAGGAAATTGGTCCGGCATCGGATTGCGCAACATTTTCCTTACATTCGTTACTGTATTGCCTCCCATGTCGCGCCAATCGCCGTCTTTCCGCTTTCAATGTTTGATTGCGTTCATAGCAGGCCGAAGCGTTGCGAAGCATTGTTGCATACGCTTGATAATCCTCCGGTTCGATGCATTTTATTCTGATCGTCCGCAAGGACGAGGCGCTTTTTGGGGTGCTGCACATTTCGATTCTCCAATTGAAAAAATGAATAGGTTTCTAGACGCCAATGCCATTCAGTTAAGCCGTTCGTGGCGAACCCTTCGGCTAAGCTCAGGGGAGCCCTGTCTAACTTAGGATTTCGTGATAAATAACGTCCTGGAGCTATTAGCTTTGTTGAGGGTTCGGCAACTCGCTTGACAGGACGCCGTGAATACGTCCATGTAGGCTTGACGGCGGCTTTCCCTGCCGCCGACACCAGTCAATCGAGTTGCCGAACTCTCCATTAATTAGGGAAGTTATTTACGACCAAATCCTTAACTTATCGACTTGGGCTATTGACAACAAACGGGGCGTATTACGAAAGCAGGCCGTCAAGCTTGTTTTTTCAAACCACAAAACATGGGAGTTCTTCAATATCAGAGTAGTGACGAGAACTTATCCGAATAGTTGGTTTGTCATCCTGAAAGGACAAGCGATCCGTTCCGGCTGGAATTTGGCGCATTGATTTTATGCTTTCAATGGTAGAGGCTTGCGAGAAGAGCCGTGTACGAACCCGTATGCATGGTTCTGGATGCTGGCCCTGATTCCCGATAGTTCAATGAATCCACATCGTGCCCGCCATTCCCAACAGAAAGCCCGATACGGCGCCTATCGCGGGGAAACTTTTATTTTTCATGCGGGCTCCGGGAGCGATATCCTGAAAAATCAGAAACAAAATTCCGCCGCTGCAAAACAACATGATATTGCCCACTATCGAGTCGTTTGCCGATAGATAGGTAAAACCGAATCCTGCCGCAATCGGCCCTATAAGAGGGGCTATCCAAAAAAGCGTCCACAAGCGGCGACGGGAAACCCCGCTCTCTTGCATTTCATGATGGGCAGCAAAACCTTCCGGCATGTTTTGCAGTGCGATCAAACCGGTCAACAAATAAGCCGTAACCAGGTCGTTGGCAACGGCAACGCCCAATAAAATAGCCTCGGGAAAGAAGTCCATCACCATGCCTACGAATAACGTGACCGTATTGCGCGTGCGCAACGCCCAAGCACTGAATTGCCAAAATAATAATCCCCCCAACCCGAAAGAAACGGAAGCGGAAAAAATCGATGAAGTTGCCACGCCGTGTGGGATTAAAACAAGCGTGACGGCTGCCAGCAAAGCGCCGCCGCCGAAGTAGGATACAAAACTGTCCAGCGCCTTGCGTCGGCAAAAAGAACCGATCACGAGGTTCGACGAGACCAGGGCGCCGGCCGGTATCGATAATCCGGCCGCAAACGCCAGCAGGAGAGCAAAATCGAAGTTTATTGTCGACATTAATTCAAGCTTCCCGGTGAAAACACTATCGAGTTTATGTTTTGCCTGTTGTTTTTCATTGGGCGCATTCTGCGAGTAATCTTAGCAAGATTAAAACCAAGGCCGCTGCCGCGTTTCTATCACCCGACTCGTTACGAGTCTCTCTTCGTTGGTCGGGCTACTGCGGGAAACCTTACAAGACATTTAGCTTTTGTTACGGTTCATAAGAGGGTATGACTGAAGCCACTAACAGTTTGGCAAGCGTTTCGAGCTCTTCTCTGGGCGGGCGGGTTTTACTGAATAGACGTAAGCCGAAGATGCCGGTTACCAGAAACCGGGCCGATATGGCGGGACCACTCTTGTCGTTAAGCAATCCCGCCCTCTCGCAATCGAACAATACAGCGGTTAATTCGCGCTCAACTTCGCCGAACATTCGCTGAAGCCGAACGCCTATTTGTTCGTCCTGAAATCCGATTTCGGCTAGGGTGTTGATGAGCAAACAATCGGAATTGCCGCTATCGCCGCAGGCGTTGTCGATCAATTTCATGAAAAAAGCTTCCAGACGCAGGATAGGCGGTTCGTCTCGATGCAACAAGCAAAACATCGATTGTTTCATGTTTTCGAAATAAGCGTCCAGCGCCATCAGAAACAGACCGCGCTTATCGCCGAAAGCCGCATAAAGGCTGCCCGGGCGGAGTCCTGTCGCATCGACTAAATCTTTGATGGAAGTGGCGTGATAACCTTTGAGCCGAAACAAACGAATGGCTTGTTGTAAAACATGGCAGCGGTCGAAAGAGGCAGGTCGAGCCATAAAATCGGGGTTAGTTGAGTAAAAGGCTGTTTATTATTGAACAATCATTCAAATAAAGCTATTCTTCGCTCGTTATTGAACGTTTATTCAATAATAAATCTTTTACTATCAATGTGGAGAACATCATGCCTCAATGTTATCAATCGATTTTGGTCCAGGCGCCAATACAACAAGTATGGAGCACCGTCAAGGATTTTCATGATATGTCATGGGCTAGTCAGGTCGTTCAACAATGTACCGCCGTCGGCGAACTGACCGGAACGGAAGCCGGCGCCAAACGAGTCTTGAACGGCGTGTTTCACGAGACCTTACTGGAATGCAACGACGCGGAAAACCGTATACGCTACTCGATCGACGACGGGCCGTCCCCGGTTTCGCAGGCAGAGGTCAAAAATTATGTCGGGCAGGTTCAATTGCGACCGGTCACGCTTGGCGATAAGACTTTTGTCGAATGGAGTTCCTCCTGGGAATCGGCTTCCGAGGAAGCACGGGATTTTTGCCATCAGATCTATGTTGCGCTGCTGAAGGCGCTGGCCGACAGGTTGAATGTGCAATGAACCGCTCGTTCAGACTGAAACTGTCGTTGCTGACGATGCGTCTTTCCGTGTTCGTCGTGATGTCGATGTGGATGATCGATAAATTTATCAATCCGGGGCACGGCGCGAAAATATTCGAAAAATTTTATTTTATTCCCGGGCTTCCTGAAACGACCATGATGGGCATCGGTGTTCTGGAGTCGATTGTTTTGGTTTGTTTTGTCCTCGGACTTTTTAAAAAATGGACTTACGGCGCGGTTTTGCTCTTTCATGCTGTGTCGACGTTTTCGTCTTGGCAGCAATATCTGTCTCCGTTCGAAGGTCCGCATTTACTTTTTTTTGCCGCATGGCCCATGTTGTCTGGTTGTTTACTGTTGTTTTTGTTGCGTGAAGAAGATAGTTTGTGGGCATTGAGTTGACGTGTAGAGATGAGCATTTAATTTCAACAAAGAGCGGCTCTTCGCTTCAGTCGAAACGCCGCTCGTCTTATTTTTTATTATCGTAATCAATCAATCGAGCAGTAACTCGGGCTGAACAGCTCGGGATTCGCGTTTTCAATGTCGCGGATATAGCTCCCGGGCATGTCGTCGCGCAGGAAACAACCCGCGGCCAGACTGGGATAAATATCTTCGTAGGTGTTGATCTCGGCAGTATTGACACGGCGGTACACATGCGATCGGTTTAATTCGGTAGTGTTGGATAAGCCGGCCGCGGCGATGATTTCGGCAACGCTTTCGACGGTTGCTCGATGATAATTCGACACCCGCGTTTTCTTATCGGCGACGACCAGTCCCTTGGCCAGCTTCGGGTTTTGCGTCGCGACGCCGGTCGGGCAGGTATCCTTGTTGCATTGCAGCGATTGGATGCAGCCCAAGGCCAGCATCATCCCCCGCGCGCTGTTGCATAAGTCGGCGCCGAGCGCTATGCGCTTGACCAAATGAAAACCGGTAAAGACTTTGCCTGAGGCGATGATCTTGACATGTCTTCTCAAATCGAATCCGGTTAAACAATCACTGACGAAAACCAGCGCATCGGCCAAGGGCATGCCGATGGAGTTGGTGTACTCGACCGGCGCCGCGCCGGTTCCGCCTTCGCCGCCGTCGACGGTAATGAAATCGGGTGTGATGCCGGTTTCGAGCATGGCCTTGCAAATCGCGATGAATTCGCTGCGCCGGCCGATACATAGCTTGAATCCGATCGGTTTGCCGCCCGATAAATCGCGCAACTTTTGTACGAACCGCATCAGGCCGACCGGCGAAGCAAAGCAAGCGTGCGTGGCCGGCGAGTTGACCTGCTTATAGGGCTCGACGCCGCGTATCGAAGCGATTTCCGGGGTGTTTTTACAGCCAGGCAAAACTCCGCCGTGACCGGGTTTGGCGCCCTGAGATAGCTTGATTTCGATCATTTTGACCTGGGGTAAGGCAGCCTTTGCGGCAAATTGCTCGCTGTCGAACATTCCCATGACGTTACGGCAACCGAAATAAGCCGTACCGATTTGCCAGATCAAGTCGCCGCCGGGTTCGAGATGATGTCCGCTTATCCCGCCTTCGCCGGTGTTGTGCGCGAAGCCGCCGGCTTTAGCACCCCCGTTTAGGGCTTTGACCGCATTGGCGCTCAGGGCGCCGAAACTCATTGCGGAAATATTGAAAATACTGGCCGAATACGGCTGCGTACAATGTGGGCCGCCGATCGTGACACGTAAATCCTTATCGATTTCGGTTAGGTTTCGTGCAGCCAGCGAATGCGCCAGCCATTCATACCCGACCCGGTAAACATCGAACTTGGTTCCGTAAGGTACAGTATCCATTTCGCCTTTCGCGCGCTGGTAAACGACCGATCGAAAAATACGGTTGATCGGCGAACCGTCGGTGTCCGATTCAATAAAATACTGTTGAATCATCGGCCTCAGGTTTTCCATGCCTTTGCGGAATCGGCCGATCACCGGAAAATTTCGTAGCAGCGAATGGCGTGTTTGAATCATGTCGTGAACGCCCAATAGAAAAATCGGCATCCATAACGCAAAACCCAAGAGCGTGTGGGGCCAAAAGAAGGCTAGGATTCCGTTGAGTGTAAAAACGGACGACATAAAGACTAAAAATAGTAAACGCATGGTGTCCTCTGGTTGGTTTAATAGCACTCGAATCAGCGAAAGTATTGAATGGATTCCCAATTGAGTCGTTGACTAGCCGGTTGCCTTACACCATCTAAGGATTTCGCGAAAAATAACTTCCTGGAGTTATGAGCTTTGTCGAGGGTTCGGTAATTCGCCTGGCAGGACGCCGTGAATACGTCCTTGTAAGCTTGACGGCGGAATCTGATTGCCATGGATGGCATGAATGCAGATTTTGCATTACGCCATGGATGGCGTGTATTAGGGCAATGCAGGAGCAATTGCCGAGGAGCAAAAATCTGCCCTGCCGCCGACACCTGCCAATCGAGCAACCGTACCCTCCAAAAATGGGAACTTATTGATGACCAAATCCTAAACCGTTTACAAACAAAATCATGGATTCTGTTGTAAGGAAGTAGCGTATTCGACGACTTATCGTCAAAATAAACGAATAAGGAGTCAATGATGTATTTCGTTAATCGATATGTTTTGGGTATAGCTCTTACGTTAATCACTGCGTTCTCATACGGAGCCGAACCGGATTGGACCGATTATAGAGCCGTGCTTGAGCATATTCGTCCCGGCAATAAGAACGGCGTTTCGTTGATGCTTGTCGATTATAAGACCATTCGTGACGATGGCAGTCTCGACCGGGCATACCAAGCGCTTTCTACATTTCCAGTTGCGAGTCTGGCGGGACGGGAAGAGAAACTGGCGTTTTATATCAATGCTTACAATATCTTGGCTTTAAAAATGGTCGCCGATCATTGGCCTTTAAAGAGCATCAAGGATGTCGGTAGTTGGTTCAGCCCGGTTTGGAAGAAGCCGTCCGGCGAGTTAGGCGGTAAAGTTGTTACGCTCGATGAAGTCGAACACGAAATATTGCGGCCGATGGGTGAGCCTCGCATGCATATGGCGGTCGTTTGCGCCTCAGTCAGTTGTCCGGATTTACGCAAGGAGCCGTTCGTTGCCGCAAAGCTCGACGAGCAGTTGAACGATCAGGCGACGAAGTTTTTAAACAATGCCGGCAAAGGCTTGCGAGTATCGAAAGAGACCATAAGAGTATCGAAAGAGACCATAAGAGTATCGAAAATTTTCGATTGGTTCGAAAAGGATTTTAGCGGGCAGGGCGGTGTCGAAGCTTTCGTCAGACGCTACCATCCTGATTTGCCGGATTACCGTCTGAAGGCCAACATTCCGTATGATTGGGCGGTCAATGCATTGCGATGAAACATATAAATGGGTGAAAAAAAGACCAAATGGTCTTTAAAGTTTTAACGTATCCGATGAGTTTTTTGTATAGAATGCCTCTTCAACACAAATAATAAACAGGTTTTCAAATGTCTCATCAACTGTCCCGGCCGAGCGAATGGCTCGGCCTGTATGGCGATATTCTCTACCGGTATGGTTACGCGCGGCTTAGCGACCGGGACGCTGCCGAGGATTTGGTCCAAGAAACGCTGATTGCGGCGTTGAAAGCCAAGGATAACTATGCCGGCCAAGCTTCGGAGCGGACTTGGTTGATCGGCATTCTCAAGCACAAAATCATCGATCATTTTCGGAAAACCGCGAAAGAACCGAACCAGGAATACGACGACGGTCTTGCCGGCGTTGCCGAAGACGAGTTTTTCGACGAACGAGGCAATTGGCAGCACGACGTTTCCTCTTGGTCGAAACCGGACAAGTCTTTGGAACAGACGCAATTTTTCGAAGTGTTGCAACGCTGTATCGATCGTTTGCCGCCGAGGTTGGCGCAACTGTTCGTGCTTCGCGAAATCGACGGCATCGATACCGAAGAAATTTGCGGATTGATGACGATTACCCCGAACAACTTTTGGGTGATGATGTCTCGGGCCAGAGTGCAGCTGCGCCATTGTCTGGATCTGAATTGGTTTAATGCGTAAGGGGCCGAAGAATTATGTTGACGTGTAAAGAAGCCAGTGTTCTGGCAACAAAAGCGATGGACGGTAAACTGACTTTTCGGGAACGAGTCGGCTTACGTCTGCATATTGCGATGTGTGGCTTGTGTAGGCGGTATGTTCGAGATACGAAACGATTGCGCGAGGCAATACGAAATGCAGGCCCATTCGTGTCGGCAATGATGCCCGAATCGGTCAAGCTATCCGAAAGATCGTGCGAGCGTATAACACAAATGCTGAAGGAGTATTCGGATGAAAGCCGTTGAATTTTCAGGAAATCGTGTTTTTCTTTCGGATTACGAATGAGCTTTAGCCTGGGCTGTCGAAAATAAATCCATTTTAGCTAATTTTTGTGTTTCCCCTTTTTAATCTCAAAATTCTTGGAAATAATTGTTGGTGATCATAAGTTATAAATCACCCTACTGCTGGCTTGTGTATACCAAGTGCTTTCTGAGTGGAAACGCTTAAAAAATCGGGCAATTATTTGCTGCTGTATCCTAAGAAACTCAAGCCATGTAACTGTTTTCGCAACGCATCTATCGGACAAAAGAGCGCGTCAGCTTACCAGCAAATGTGACCGCTCGAAGTATAATTACAGGGATGTAATGAATGCACAAAATGCCGGAGCATTTTTGACCTGCATTTGCCTTTCCTTTTCCTACATACTTGCAATACCCTCTAATTTAATCCAATCGAATGGATTGAAAGTTCTAAGATATCAGGAAAAAATTGTAAGCATTCGCGTGTTTATCCGACTCATCGGAGAATGATCGTTTTAACCCAGCCTTAACAAATGTAGTGCCTATAGGCTAAAGCATTGAATTTTAAGTGTTAAAAATCATGTCAATTTCGATGATCTAGTATTATAGTATATATTTATCAATGCCTTATGGAAGAAAAATGTTAAAGCTGGGTTAAGAGTTCGATTGTCGCGTTGATGATATCTATTTGACCGCGAAATTCCGGATTCTCTACAAATTTCGATTGCGGTCATTCTCTATTTGTCTTTAAGCCGGTTTAAATTGAGAAAAGCCATGGGTAGTACAACCGTTCCGTTAGTCGATAACCGGTTTCCTAGAATTCGGCGGAATGCTTTAACCACATTGCAATTGAATCTAGGATACGTCGGTGAATTCAATACAAATGATTATCAGGCCATACCGCTTTTCGAAAATATCGAATGGATGGCGAGGGAAGTGATGGAATCGGCTGTAAAATTCGCCGTCGACCATCGCTTGTCGACAATCGATATGACCGGAATCGCACCGGAAATGCATCCTGATTTCCGGTGGCTCGTAACGACCGCCAAGCGCCGGGGGATGCACATCAAGGATCGTTGTAACCCGGGTTTGTTGGTTAAACCCGGTTATGAATGGTTGGCAGGATTCATGGCCGAACAGCATGTCGAACTAGTCGCGGGGCTTGACTGTTTGATTAATGAGGACGCCGAAAGCTATTTCGATAATTCTGTATTTTTCTCGGTGATTCAAGGTCTTAGGTCGCTCAACGAGCTTGGCTATGGCATGCCGGATAGCGGATTGATTCTAAAACTTAGCTGTAAACCCCACGGCGCCTTCATGCCGAACTCGCAGAAGTCGCTCGAGTATCGTTATCGTGAGCGTTTGAAAGATGAGTTCGGTATTTATTTCAATGCCATGTGCGTCATGACGAATATGCCTATGTCTTATTTCGGCTCGAAGCTACTTGCTCATGGCCGGCATGAAGATTATTTAAACGTGGTATTCGGCGATTATTTACGGCTGTTGAAGGACGCTTTTCATCCGGACAACCTCGGTAAGGTGATGTGCAAGAGTCTGATTAGTATAGACCAGCTCGGCTTCGTTTATGACTGCGACTTTAATCGCATGTTGAAATTACAGCTAAGCCAAGGCGAACCTGTTCATATTTTCGATCTATCGGATAAAAAACTTGAGTCGGAGCTTATTCACGTAGCCGAGCATTGTTTCGGGTGTACTGCCGGACAAGGCTCCGGTTGTAACGGCGCATTACGGTAAACCGACCTCGTCACCGAAAATGCTATGCATCGGGCGGAACAGCAAAATTTGCCCGTATCGACGACAATAGATCGTTAAGAAATTGTAAGAAAAACATGATTATTAGTAGAAGAAACGGTTTTACCGATCCGTTTCATATTTTGATATCGATGGGAGTCCAGAATGAAATGCTATTACTATTTGACTTCGACGCGCGATAGCGTACGGAAAATTACCGAAGATTTGCACAACGCAGGTGTCGACGATTGGTTTATACATACGATGAGCAAAGACGAGGTTGGTCTTAAACGAGATAAAATTCATTCTAGTAATTATCTGGAACAATTGGATTTTTTACGATTCGTTCTGCTTGGCGGCGTAGCCGGATCGATTTTTGGTGTGGTGATTGCCGCGATATTCAAGTCAGTCGATCTTTTCGGACAAGAGGTACCTAATAGCGCGTATTATGCGATCGTTTTATTCGCATTGATGTTTGGCGCCTGGGAAGGAGGCTTGGCGGGTGTGGCGCTTGAGAACAGAAAAATCCGACCCTTTCACGACGATTTGGAGGCAGGCGCTTATTTATTGTTGATTTACGCTAAAAATAAATTCGAGAACCCGGTAATAGAAACCATGAAATCGAAACATCCCGAAGCCGAATGGGTTGCAGTCGATAGCGGTTTTTATAATCCTTTGTCCAAATTGAAACGGATAGAGCCGAAACGGAGCGAAGCAACGGCTCTTTGACGAAATAGCAATTTAATCGTCGCCGCTCGGCGATTATGAGAAGAGGTTCGGTATTTGTTGCATATATTATCATCGTAACCTGAAGGTGATAAAAACAAAGATTAAATACCTCGCATTGCAAAATTAAGCAAACTAAATTTTTCCTAAAGCTTACATGAAATCAGGAAATTTTCGTTCGAATCTTTTTATCGGTTGGTTCCACGAGAGAAAAATTATGAGTCTTTCCAATTTGTATAACAAAGCAATGCTGCTCTTCGTTTTTTGGGGAGCGGTTCAGACCGTTCATGCCAACACGTATACATCGGACTTTGAAATCATAGGTGGGTTGCTTGCAAGCGGCGCCGGCGCCACCGAGTTCGTTATCGGGCCGGCGAGCTTTACCGGCGGCGTATCGGGTGCGGCCGGCGTGTTCGAGTTATATCGTTCCGGGAGCCATGCTTGGATGGTTAGAGGAGGAGACACCGGTGTTATCGGATTCGAACCCGGTCAATACGTGGTCGAATTTTATGCCAAGGCTTATTCTTCAAGTGCGGGAACGACCGAGATCAGAGCATACGGCCTTGACGAAGATTTACTCGCCACAGCCATTCTCAATGTAAGCGACCCGTTTACCAGATTTAGCTTATCAGGTTTATTGGGGCGTATCGAACTGATCAACAACGATACGAATAACACCCGTTTCAATGCATTGGACGATATAACCATAACTGCAGTACCTTTGCCTGGCGCATTCTGGCTTTTCGGGTCTTTAAGCTTTGGTTTGATTGCGCTTAGAAATCGAGGCAAGCAGGTCAATCGACAAGAGGTACAAAATTAGTTTAGAGGTATGGCTTAAGTTTGATAAGGCCGCCCGGACTGTAGGTCTCGGCGGTTTTTTTATGTCAGCGTCTTTATTAGTCCGTTTGTGGCGGTTGGTTTTTTTAATTAAATGTCGAAAACGACACCTGGAATACGATTCGATTAGTTGAGGTTATATGGAATCAGAAAGTTATTATGTATACTAATCGGTACAAAAGTGTGTTTAATAACTGTGTTATTTAACGCATATAAGAGTTAATTATATAAATCAATTGCATGAATGAGTGTAGATTGCGGCAAATGACGTATATTCAGTCGAACGCTCGCTGGAAGACTGTTGCTGTCGTGCGCTTTTTTACGTTAGTGCGAATACACTCCAACTCAAAAGCCTATTGATTATTGTTTGAAATCAATACAAACTCAATAAAACAATAGTTTAGAAAAACAAGGGGAAACATGTTTTAAACTGGATTGATTGGTACAAAAAGTGCAATATATTGTGTACCGATTGATACATTAGTCGGCGATTCAATCGTTCAGATGCTGCTATGCCTCAAAAAGACTTCCATTCATGGCGGAATGACGAGTTTCCTTAATGACATTGGCGGTCTGGGTGCGAAGGCATTACTGGGGGAAATCTCTTCGCGATCTGAGCTTAACGTAAATAATTCATAACCATAACTTTGTCGGAGTACAAATATGAAACTAAAAGCGCATAAATTATTACCGGTTGCCGTGATTATGCTGGCTACAAGTAGCGGAGCCATGGCGCATACCGTGATTGCGGAACAAGCAACCGAAGGCATGGCCCTTCTCAATGGCAGTAGAATTACGCACGGTTGCAATACGCCCGGACTCGACGACAGACTCGGCATCATGGCGCAAGGCATCGTTTTCCCGAACGGTTTCAGTTCTCAAGCCTTCAAGCTGGTCGATGGCGGGGAGGAGCCGGTTACATTAGGTGACGAATTAGCCGATACGCTGGGTAACAATGTGGGGGTGACACCGACTTTAATACAAGATCGGGATGTATTTTTGAACGCTCACATTCTCAAAGACGAAACCGGCGCGCGCCGGGCATTCCATTATACGGCCGGCAAGATGCCCGGTAGCGATGTCGAAGGCTTGATTCCGTTTAGACATACAACACCGCGTTTCCTACCCGAATCTTGTGCTAAAAGATTGTTGGTGCGCATTGCAATCGCCAACTGGTGTTCGAAAAGTTCGAGTACGGCAGACGGCAATCGCGTCGATGTCTGGATGGGACATACGACTCCTAAATTTAACGACCCTATCGTCATGCCGTTCGGCGATGACGGCGGCGCCGGCGTGTTTTGGCCGACTTTGACCATCAATCGCGATCTGGCTGCAAATCCGCTGCCTGACAGTTGCGGAGAAGGCTATGACATTGCCGTACAGCCGTCAGATGCCGATATCGACCAATTCCTACCGATTCCGGGATTATGGCCGGCCAACGCCAATTAAAGGGTGAGGCAGAGCTAGAAGCCGGATTGCGTATATTCCGGTTTTATTGACAAGACCGCTGAGTCGAACCGTGTACGAAAGCCTTTCATTGGCAGTCTAAAGCGCCCTATTCAGCGGCTAACAACTCATGAATTTTAAGGAGACTTCGCGATGAAACGATTATTTATTTTTTTCCTGGTTTTGGGAGTGTCGGCCGGCCAGGCCTATGCAGCTACTATGACCTTTAACGGCGTTCAGGGTACGCAAGAAGATGAACCTTACAATCAGGTGGATATGTTTCGGTTCGAAACAGTCGGCCCTGGCGAAGTCGGTATCTGGGTGAATTCCGACCCTTTGGATGGCTTCGATTCGATTCTGACGCTATGGCAGCATGACGGCGGCGATTATACGCTGCTGGATTCCAACGACGATGCGAACGGCGCATTCGGCAGCTTTAACCCAAAAGATTCGGGTTTGAGTCTCAATCTCGACCCCGGTTCATTTCTGGTCGCCGTCAGCCAATGGGCCAACGTACCGAATGGAGATTTATATTCGCTCGGCTTCGACGGCAATGGCGATCCTTTTACATCCGGTTTCGAGTTTCCGTACACGCTAACCGTTGAAGGCGCAAGCGTCGTTCCGGTGCCGGCCGCAGTTTGGTTGATGGGGTCGGCGTTGCTGGGGCTATTGGGTTATCGCCGAAAAATCGGGCGATGAACTGAAACCATCCTAGGGGCTACGCCTTGTGAGTCTTTTTTGCAAACTTGGCGCCGCTCCAAGGCTTTATGCATTAATTCTTCGGGTTAAATTG
This sequence comes from Methylotuvimicrobium sp. KM1, assembly GCF_044788715.1. Taxonomy (NCBI): domain Bacteria; kingdom Pseudomonadati; phylum Pseudomonadota; class Gammaproteobacteria; order Methylococcales; family Methylococcaceae; genus Methylotuvimicrobium; species Methylotuvimicrobium sp. KM1. Next base: position 1,827,565 of record NZ_CP173170.1, read on the forward strand.
AGAATTTCCCGGCAGGTCGGGTTAGCGGTTCGGCCTGCCGGGTAATACGGCGATTTGACAGCGAAGGTTAAAGACAATTCCGGCAAGTAAGCCTCGGGATGTAATTATTCATTTCGATCAATAAAGAGAGATTAATTATGAGACATTTTATATACGGTCTGGCAGTAGTAGGCCTGTTCTCGGTAGGTTCGGCCCATGCGAACAGCCTGGTGTTTGAGGATCAATTTACTTCGATAGAAGCTTCTGCGGTTTCGGATGCGCCGTTGAAAACGTTCTTTTTTCAGAACGGTAGTCAGCAGGATATAACGTTCTTGTTGGATACCTCATTCAGAACTGTTCAAACAAATTTGGGGGATCCGATAAATTTGATGGCCGATTTGTTTATATCGGTATGGCAAGCGGACAACACTCATTGGCGTCTGGCAGGTTTCAATAACGATGCGGAGCGTGATTCTTCCAATAACGGTAATGATATATTCGGACGCCCCATACTAGATTTTAATAGCGATGAACCTGTTAATTCGGGTAAAGCCAATCCAGGGTTGGCGTTGAATGGAATATCCGAAGGCTTATATATGGTTATGGTCAATGATGCCGGCCTCTTTCCGGCCGGTACACATGATTTCCTGGGTATACCTGTTGATGATCAGCCTGGAGAAGTGTTGGCATCGATCGGTCCGGACCCTTATTTTCGCGATGGATTGGATATAGCTATTTTTGGAGTATTGCCACCTACCAATGATGAAGAATGGACAGCGCCTATTACTCTGCAGATTGTTCCAAGCATAGCCGACAGCTTGACGGCGGCTGGAGCCCCTGCGCCGGTGCCGGTGCCGGCTGCAATCTGGTTGTTCGTGAGTTCGCTGACGCTGTTGCTCGGTTCGCGGATTCGCGGTACAGCTTGATTTACAGCCGCCGAAACTATCGCAAAGCAACAGCGGACGAGGTGTCGATATGTGCCGAATAATTGCGTTTGCCGCCTGGGTGTTATGCGCTTCAGTCTCGATCGCGCATGCTGCCGACAAGCCGCTTCCGGCGCACGCCGAGTCTCCACGGATCGCCTTTTCCGACACCTCGCAAGGTTTGCAGGTGTTGGTTCGTCAAGTGATACCGGGAGAAGTCGTGAAAGCGCTCGCTCGGCAGTTCGGCATTCGTTTTCATTATGCAGCCTTGCCGCTTAAATCGATCAACGCCGATTGCTCTGTAGCCGATTGGCCTGCCTTGATCGATTGCTTGTTCGGCCGTCCGGTCGATGCGGTGTACCGTTACGACCGCGATAGCGCATCCGGCTCCGCGATGCAAACCGTGGTTGAGGTTTGGCTGATGCCTTTGGGGCAGGATGGCTCTACCGGACAACAAGGCTTGCCTGATCGAAAGTCGGACGGTAGTCATACGTCTCCTACCCATGTTGCAATCGGGTCGGACGTTGCCAAGCGGCGAGAGGCCATCCCGGATCAATCGGACAATCAGAAGGCTTTGCTTGCCGCTGTCAATGACGGCGACGCCGCCAAACGCGCCGATGCCATTCGGCGTTTGGCGTTCGAGCAGGATTTGGCGCCGGAAAAATTGCGGGAAGTCATGCAACAGACGCTGAACGATGTGGATGCCGGGGTACGCGCGCAGGCGCTGGAGGCGATGGCGAACGCTGAGGGTTCGGAAGGACTCGAACCGATATTGCGCGAAATGCTGCAGGATAAAGATCCTCGCGTGCGCTCGATGGTCGTCGAACATGCCGATCGATTTCCGGATATCCTGAATGCCGCGCTAACGGATCGGAATCCGGAAGTGAGCGAATTTGCCAGACTCAAGCTGGAAGCGTTCTTCGGCGGACAAGCCCATCATCCGTGAACCCATCAAGCCGATTCCAAGAGTATGGAATCTTACCTAGATGAAAACATTACCAATAGTGAAATGCTTCGTTCTTACGGCGGTTTTTAAAATAAATACTCAACATAAAAGAGGAAACAATCATGACTAACAAATCAATCAACCCGTTTTTATTGCTCGTATTGTTCGGGCTGAGCCTATTCATCGCTCCCGGCGCCTACGCTCATACCATCATCGGCAGTCTTGAGTCTTTAAGCGGCGCTAGCGCGACCGATCTGTATCAAGTGGAGTGCTTTACCGACGGCGGCGGCGTGACCGACCATCTCGAAATCAGTATCCGCGATTTAACGCCGGGCAGCGGTCAGCTGAATGTAACAGGATACAAACTGAGCAATCTCCATGCGCGCGGCGGCACCGACCCGAAAACCGGGGACAATCAAGCCTCTCCGATCATTCGTGTGCCCGGCGGTTCGGGCGGCTATTTAATTTTCATTACAAGAACGGCGGGAGGTGCACGTAAATTTTACGAATTGGTCTTTCACTGCACCGCAGCAACGGGCACGCATACCGGGACCGATTCGGTTCGCTTCCAGAATCAGTAAATCCGATTCCGCAGCATTGCTGTGACCGGCGATGCCGAGTTCGTCGAGCCGACCACTGTGCCGGCTCGACGGACAATTGACTATTTTGCAATTAATAGTTTTGCATTTAATGAGCTGCTAAAGCGTCGTCGCAGTATATCGTTTTCATGGGATTTCGAAAAACCGGCTACCCACTTAACGCGGGACAATTTAAGGTTAATCCGATTGTGGTGAGCCCTTCGGCTAAGCTCAGGAGAGCCCTGTCGAAGGGCGGATTAACCATTCACCCTTCGACAGGCTCAGGGCGAACGGAATTTAGAATACTCAACTGATTTTTTACTGTGAAAGTTCGCAGATGCGAAGGCCTTATCTAATTTTTCGATATGAAAAACAATGTTGGTTCCGAAGAGGGTGCGGTTGCTCGATCGACAGGCGTCGGCGGCAGGGAGCCGCCGTCGAGCCTACATGGACGTATTCACGGCGTCCTGTCGGGCGAGGACCGTACCATCACCCCGCCCTTGAACTTTCATTTGCCGGGGCGATTGCCTGGCTGTCATGAACGTTAGGATAAATCAATAAAGAACAGAAAAACGATGAACTTCAAAATACTATTTTTTATAAACGCCCTGTTATTGCTGCAAGGCTGTGCGCCGGTCGCGCCGTGGGAACGGGGAAATCTGGCCAAACCGCACATGGCGCTGGATCATAATCCGATGCGCAGGGCTCTGAGAGCTCACAATTACGGCAGCCGCGAAGCGGCCGCCGGCGGCGAAGCGGGCGGAGGCGGCGGTTGTGGTTGCTATTGATCGATGCGGAACCGGGCTTCCGGACTGTAAAGCCGCATCGGGAACCCGCGGGCTTCAAGCACTCACGGCCGCCGCGCTCGCTTTGCCGGGTATGTTTGCGTCCGGCGATTCCGCGGCGGCCGACAGCGAATTCGCCTTTCAACAAAGCCGCTACGAAGAAGGGAACCGTAATTTATTCGATGCCAAAGTTAACAATCCGATACAGGTCGATAGCATTCACGCATCGGGCAAGCTGTCGCTTACCGACCGGATCAAATTTTCCTTCAATTTCCTGCAAGATACCTGGTCCGGTGCGACGCCTATGAGTAGCGCGCCGTTGGCTGGATCTATTCGCCCTAATATTCCGGTGGAACGTGACGGCGTGGTCAGCGGCGCATCGCCTTTTTTTCAAAGAACCATACAGTTCAATGAAAACTTCGAGCCTTTGGCGGTCGACCCGGTGACTAATCAAACGTTGGGCGTCGATAAAAGGGCGGTGCATGTCATGTCTACGGCATCGCCGGAAACCCGCAACCAGGGCGATTTTAAACTGACCTACGAATGGGACGAGTTAGCGCTCGATCTGGGCGGGGGGATTTCGATCGAGCGCGATTACGAGTCGCGCTTCGTTAATTTCGGCGGGCGCTGGGATTTCAATCAGAAATCGACGACGCTGAATTTCGGCTTGAGTTATACCAACAGCGATACTTATGCGATTATCGATCATGATGCGCAGGTCTATATCGAGAACACAAACGAAGGAAGCCAATTCACCCAAGCGTTCCGTAATCAAATCAAAATTGAAAAAGGCGATTACATCTTGCAAGGCAACCGCGAAGACTGGGGCGTCAATCTGGGATTGACTCAGATCGTCGGCAAATCCACGGTGCTCGACCTCAGTTTCGGCTATGCGCGCGGCACCGGGTTCATGGAAAATCCGTACAAGATCATGACGCTGGTGTTTGTCGATCCCGATACCCTGGAAGGCGAAACCCGAGCCGTGCTCGAACAGCGGCCGGACGAACGCAACCAATTCAGCTTCGGTGCGCGTTTGGCCCAGTATATCGAACCGCTCGATGCGGCTTGGCATTTCAACTACCGATTCAATCACGACGACTGGGGGATCGATGCGCATACCTTCGAGTCGGATTGGGTACAGCCGCTCGGCAGCGGCTGGAAGGTCACGCCCCATGTGCGTTACTACAGCCAGAGCGCGGCCGATTTTTACAGTCCGTTTCTGTTAATCAAGCAGGCATTTTCGAAAGCTGTTTTTGTTCCGGGAGTAGGTATTACGAGACAAAGTGCCGATGACAGCGTCCTGCCGGCTAACTTTTCCAGCGACCACCGCCTGTCCGGTTTCGGTACTTTAAGCGGCGGCGTGTCGATCAGCAAAGAATTTACCAAGGGCTTCACGCTCGAAGCCGGGTTCGAATACTACACGCACGAAGGACGGCTCAAACTCGGCGGCGGGGGCGAAGCCGGCTTCGCCGATTTCAACTATTACGTCGCCAACGCCGCGTTGAAGGTCGATCTCGACAATCTCGGGCGGGCCTTGGATTTTTCCGGCGACGGTCACGGCCATCATCACCATCATCACGGCGCCGGCAATCCGGCCGGACTGATGTTCGCGCACATGATGGACGAACCCGGCAGTTTCATGGTCGGTTATCAATTCATGTACGGTAGGCAGAGCGGCAACATGCTGAACGGTTCGAGTGTGCCCTTGGATTCGGCGATAGTCGACAACGGTTGCAGCACGGATATTCAATGCCGTTTTACGCCGAAATTCATGAACATGAAAATGCACATGCTGATGTTGATGTATGCACCGACCGATTGGTTGAATTTGATGGTGATGCCGCAATTCGTCGACATGGATATGAATTTGCGCGAACTCTCCGGACGTCCGCCGCCCGCGCCGGGCGTGCACGAACATACCGGCGTCGGCGGCCACGAGACCGGAGGAGTCGGCGATACCTCGTTGTCGGCCTTAATCAAACTATACGATTCCGGCATGCATCATCTGCATGCCGGAATCGGGGTGACCGCACCGACCGGCGATGTCGATTTGGAGTTTCGGCGCATCGTGCAGGAAGACGGCGGCTTGATCCATTTCATGATGCAACTCGGCAGCGGCACTTGGGATTTTACCCCCAGTTTGACTTATACCGGTACGTTGGATCGCTGGTCGTGGGGTGCGCAAGCCAGCGGCGTCAAACGTTTGCAAGACAAAAACGAGTCCGGGTACGCGCTCGGCGATTTGTTTCAAACATCGGTATGGGGCGGTTATAACCTAACTTCTTGGCTGTCTACGACAGTCCGCGGTATTTATACCGTGCAGGGTTCGATTCGTGGCGATTTCAATAAATTCAACGGCCGAGGCGGGCCGATGGACTTTCCGAAAAATCACGGCGGGCGGTTTTGGGACTTGGGTTTGGGCGTCAGCGCCTATGTGCCGTCCGGCGATTTAGCCGGTAATCGTTTGAGTTTCGAGTGGATTCAACCGCTAAAAGACGATGTCAACGGCTTTCAATTGGAGCGTGACGGCGCGTTGTCGGCATCCTGGAGTTATGCTTTTTAGGGCTTGTAAGTGCTTCAGGTAAAACTTACGAGGCAGGTTTATCAATTTTTATGGGAGGTCGCCATGAACCAAAAAAATCAATGGATCACCCTGAGCTTCGGTCTTGTGTTAACGATCTTTATTCCGCTTGATCGAGTTTGGGCTGTCAACCCGGTCGATCAATTAGTCAGACCGGTTAAGGCTCAAACCAAATTGAGTCATTCCCCGAAATTCGAAGGCCGGGGCGATGGTGTCGAAACCTGTCCTGTGACCGGCGATAACATAATGGGCAAGGATTGGAAAGCCGAGCTTCATGGGCGAACGGTTTATTTTTGTTGCAAAGGTTGCATGCAAAGGGCTGTTCAGTTGCCCGACAAATATGTCAAACCGACATTGACGGAACAAAAGCAGGCCGTACAACAGTATTTGGCTTCCAACAAGTCCGCCGGACGGGAGTTCGACCCGGAAATGTGCGATGAATAAGTCCTGCAAAGGGTGCTCAAGTTTTTAGCCAAATAAAAGCAGTTGGCATGTGGTAGACCGTTCGTGCTGAGCCAAGTCGAAGCATGAAGGGTCTACCACATATTCATCTGCTTGGTGAAACCACAAACTACCCCTCACCCTTCGGCAGCGCTCAGGAGAGCCCCTTCGACAAGGTTCTCCTGACTGCACCAACCACACCTCTCACTTTTATTTGCTAGGGCAATTGCCAAGACTTCATGAACGTTAGGTTTAGTCTTTTTAGATAGGAAAAATTATGATGATAAAAACGTTTACAAGCCGTCCGTTAGGTTTGTTCGGAACCGTGTTTTTGACCGGCGCGTCGGTCATGGTTATCGAGCTACTCGGTACGCGTATGATAGCGCCTTTTTACGGCACCAGTCTTTATGTATGGTCGTCGTTGATTTCGGTGACGATGATCGCATTGGCAACCGGTTATTTTCTCGGCGGTCGTTTAGCCGACTCCTCCAAACCGATCGGTCTATCGCTTATTATCGCGCTGGCGGCATTATTTACATTACTGATCCCTTGGATGACGAGGCCGGTATTACTGATGACCGATCCGCTCGGTTTGCGCGGCGGCGCTTTTACCAGTTCCTTGTTGTTGTTCGCGCCGGCTTTGACGATGCTCGGTATGGTCGGTCCCTTCGCCATCAAACTCGCTACACTGGAATTCGACTCGGTCGGTTCGAGCTCAGGAACCGTTTATGCGGTGAGCACCTTGGGCAGTGTGATCGGAACGTTGTTTTTGGGGTTCTTTCTGTTCCCGTTGGTGGGTTCGCGCGAGATTCTGATTGCGCTCGGCCTACTGTTAATGCTTTTGGCGTTGGGGGTCGCCTGGAGCGAAAAAAGGTCATTGGGATTTCGCTACAGCATGACGCCGTGCATTGCCTTGGCGTTTCTCGGCTTGATTCTGTTACCGAGCATCGTCGGTGCGGGTAACGTATTCGATGGGAACGGCAAGTTCAAAATCGTTTCCGAACATGAAAGCTTGTATGGCTGGGTACGCGTGATCGACCGGCCGGACCGCGATTTGCGTATGTTGACATCCGATGCCTCGACGATCGGCGCGGCAAGTATCGCCACCGGGAAAAGTTTGCTGACGTATCAGGAAATCGTCGGGTTGATTCCGGCTTTGCGCCCGTCGCTGCAGAGAGCTCTGATCGTAGGTTTGGGAGCGGGACATATGGCTGAAGTCTTACGCGAGCGTTTCGGTATCGCCGTCGATACGCTCGAAATCGATCCGGCTGTTGCCGGGGCGGCGGTTGCGCATTTCGGTTATGCTTCGAACGGTCGCGACATTGTCGGCGATGCGCGTTACGAAATAAGACGTTTGAAGGGGCCTTACGATCTGATCATTCACGATTGTTTTACCGGCGGCTCGGAGCCTTCGCATTTGCTAACTGCGGAGGCGTTGCTGCAATTGAAAGGTCTATTGACCGAACACGGCATTCTGGCATTGAATTTCGTTTCCTTTACGCAAGGCAATAACGAAGCATTATCTTCGGTCGCTAAAACGCTCGATCAAATTTTTTCTCGGCAAAGTACCTACCTTTCCGAACCCGGTGAAGATTTTAACGATTTCATTTTTTTGGCATCGGATGCGGCTATCGAAAGCGAGTCTCCGAAATTAACCGCACGCGAGCGATTCTGGCTCGAAAAAAGACAGTACTCCGTGTCGCGAACGCAAGGAATTGTATTGACGGATAATTTCAATCCGCTCGAATACATGCAAACGCATAAGGCGGAACATTATCGTAACGTCGTTTTGGGATGGTTCGGTGCGGATTTGCTGATACGCTGACGTCCTTGTTGCGATAGGCCGACGTTATTCGCTACATTCCGGTCGGATAACGCCAAGTCGGGCAGGGCAGCGCGCCGATATCGCTCAAACACCTCCATTTTAGCGATACCGCCGGTAAGGTCTTCGGTAATATGAATGGGGTTTACCATAACCATATCCGCCGTAATAAGGAGAATGGCCGTAATGCCTAGGGCTATAATATCCGCCCCGAAAATGCCGTCCGCCGTAGCCATGGTAACGGCCAAATCCGGTGTGTCTTCCATGAAAACCGTGACGTAAATGCGTGCCCCCTCGAAATCCATGGTGCGAATACCCGGATCCGCCCCGGTAATAACCTCTTGCCTCAACCGATTGGCTAACGAATAAGGCGGATAATGATAAGGCCAAAATAACCATTTTGATCAGTTGCTTAACGTTCATAATAAACCTCCTCGGTCTTTACGATCGCACTCTATACTCAGGGCACTGAATCACGCATGAATAGCGGGATAATTTACCAACGATAACCGCGCCGGCCGTAAAACCCGAATCTGCGATACGGCCTGAAACCGTAACCCAGCCCGAAACCGGCTCTATATCCGCCGTAGCCATATCCGCCATAACCGTAAGGATAGGAATAGCGTGCCGACACGGCGGGCCAAAAATAAATCAGAGAGGCCTGAACGACGGGCAATGTAATGGGGTGTTCCCCGACCTTTCCCTCGGTCTGCTCGCTGATGCGGCCGGCGATAGTCACTTCGCTGCCTTTCGGGTAGGCTTCAGGGTCGACAAAAGTCGGCGTTATTGCTAGAAACCGTCCCAGAGGCTGATCATTGCGGTCAGGGCGGCCGCTTCTAGTCAAGGGGTAACCTAAAAGATGAAGTGTCGTGGAGTCTTCTTCATTGATAACGTCAACCAATATGCCGCCCCAACGGACGTTTTTATCGCGGACGTAGGAAAAGTTGTCGAGCGCGTCTTGCATGACGATATCCGGTTCAGGCGCTCGCCGGATTACATCCGGTAGTTGGGAGCAACCTGTAATCAAAACAAGTGCGGCAGTGAGTAATAATCGAATTAACATGTCAGCCTCCAGCATGTATCCGCTTGCCTAGAGAATACAAGAAACTTTTTTTCAATGGGCCGAACGGCAAGTCGTTTCTAGAATCGGTCGATAAATCTCAGTCGAGATAAAAAGGAAAAGCTGAAAAATTGAACGCTTATCGAACCGGCTTATTTACTCCTTTTGATTGACAAACCGTCTAAGAATAAAAGGTACGGGATGTATCTATCGAGTACCGCCGTGAACCCATCCGAGGGGGCTTGACGTCAGCAATACCTGCTGCCGACATCCTCGCTAGCTACACCCCATATCTTCTTCATAAAGTTAATTAATTTTTGAGTTAAAAGGGAGTAGCTTCGGTTAGTAATTTAACGCTTTGCCGTTTTAAATACTTTGATGAGTCGTATAAGGAAGACAATCCTTACAATCGGTTGATGTTTTAGGATTGAATGAGAGGTCACTCGATCATGCGAAGCGGATAGTATCAATTGAGAACCGATAAGATAATTTTTATAATATTGCGTAGACTTTTTTTGTCCTTTCCGGCTTTCAACAGACTGTGTAGACCGTTAAGGTTACATAACAAGAAGTGGGACAGTGCTTCGGGATCTTTGCTGGTTGGTATGGTGCCTCGGGATTGAGCGAGCACAATCGCATCATAAAAAATTCGGCTAATTTTATCCGTGCTGTCCGAAACCAAATCGGCGATAATCGGGTCTTTTTGCGCGAACTCCGTTGCCGTATTCATAATCAGACAGCCCAGCTTAGTATCCGGTCTTGCTGCCTCGTCGGCGCAAGCATAAAAAATATGTTCGATAAAATCTCTACCGGTTTCGCATTTTTTCAAGGAATCCAATAAATCTTTGCGCAACATATCGCGGTAATGTTTGACACATAATTCGAAAAGGTCGTGCTTGCTGCCGAATGCTTGATAAAAGCTACTTCTCGAAATTCCCATCGCAGTCAGTAATCCTTGCAATGAGGCGGCTTCATAGCCCATTTTCCAAAAATAGCGCATCGCTGCGTCGATGGCCTGTTCGATTTCGAATTCTCTTGGTCTTCCTATTGCCATGATTTAGCTTCTTTCAGTTTAGAACGGCGTGTCTGTATATGCACATTCGATATCCGCTTGTAATACTTTAAATTAAAGAATGAAAATATCAGTTCAGTTGGATCGAGGTGATACAAGTAAAGGCGGATAATCCAAATATTTTTGAAATTATTCAGATTAAGTTATGTACACCAAGTTGCATTCTCGTGCTGAATAGTTACATATTTTTTTAGCTCCGATGCTAATGATACCGAAGTCGATTAAAAAGATTGTAAGATTTTTTGAGGCGTTCCGACTCATGGTTTAAAGTGTAGCGTCAAACGTTAGAAGAGAAGCTATTGAATACCGACAAATTAAAACCAGACAAATTTTGGCAATCGCGAAATATTTCAATTTAAATCCTACAGATAAAAACATGAATAAAATGGTCATTACCGATTCGATAAAAAATTATTACGGCAAAGTGCTCAATTCGAGCCGGGATTTGAAAACCAGCGCGTGTTGCACGGCCGATGCTTTTCCAAAGCATTTGCGTTCTTTGCTCAAAGATGTCCATCCCGAAGTCGTCGAGCGTTTTTACGGCTGCGGTTCGCCGTTGCCCCCGGCCTTGGAAGGCCGCACGGTTTTGGATTTGGGCTGCGGGACCGGGCGCGATTGTTATTTGTTGTCCCGGCTGGTCGGCGGGAACGGGCAGGTTATCGGCGTCGATATGACCGATGAACAGCTCGATATTGCGCGAACCTATCGCGATTGGCATGCCGAACGCTACGGTTATGCACGTTCGAATGTCGAATTCAGGCAGGGCTATATCGAGAATTTGGCGGCGTTGGACATCGCCGATAATTCGATCGACGTGGTCGTGTCGAATTGCGTCGTCAACCTATCACCGGACAAGCGGCGCGTGCTTTCGGAAATTTTCCGCGTACTCAAACCCGGCGGGGAATTGTATTTTTCCGATGTCTATGCCGACCGGCGCATCCCCGAAGCGCTCAAACTGGAGCCGGTGTTGCTCGGCGAGTGTCTGGCCGGGGCGTTTTATTGGGAAGATTTTCGCCGCGCCTTGCAGGGTCTGGGCTGTCCCGATGTGCGAATCGTCAGCGAAAGCCCGATCGACATCGATGATGACGAGGTGCATGCCAAAATCGGCATGATCGGTTTTCGTTCGGTCACGATACGAGCATTCAAGCTGCCGCTCGAAGACCGCTGCGAGGATTTCGGGCAAGTCGCGACTTACCGAGGCACGATCGCAGGTCATCCGCATTTTTTCGATCTTGACGATCATCATCATTTCGAAACCGGAAGGCCCTTGCGCGTGTGCGGCAACACTGCCGATATGCTCGGCGGCAGCCGCTACGGCCGTCATTTCGAGCTATTAGGCGACAAAAACGTGCATTTCGGTCTGTTCGACTGCGCGCCGCCGAACAGCAGTTCCAATCTAACTTCCGGCGCGGCGTGTTGTTGATGACCGCACGCGGCGCGATTGCCTTATTCGTCAAAACCCCGGGGCTCTCGCCGATCAAAACACGCTTAGCAGTCAAGCTTGGAACCGACAGGGCCGAGCAATTTCATTGGCAGGCAGCACGGTCAACGGCAGCCGTCATCAAACAGGCAGAACAATCATGCGAGCTTCAAGGCTATTATGCCGTGGCCGAAGAAATCGCGGCGACTAACGAAATTTGGCGAGGCATGCCGTGTCTGTGGCAAGGCGAGGGTGGTTTGGGCGAGCGCATGCGGCATGTTTATGAACATTTACTGCAAAATCATGATTTTGTTATGTTGGTAGGGGCCGACATTCCGCAAATGATCGTTGCCGACTTACAGCAAGCTTCACGTTGGCTGGCGCACGACGAGCAAGCCCGGTTTGCCTTCGGGCCGAGTCTCGACGGCGGCTTTTGGCTGTTTGGCGGCAATTGTTCGCTGCTCGGGCCTTGGTGGACCAATGTCGAATACGGTACCGCCGATACCGGCGCGCAATTTTTCAATGCGGTCAAACAATGGGGCGAGGTACAAACGCTACGTGTGCTGCAAGATGTTGACGAATCGTCCGATTTACTTGTCTTACATAAAGCACTGCAAGCACTGGCTTCGCCGGTACCGGAACAGGTACAACTGATGCGTTTTTTGTATGGGTTGACGACTGGGTTCACGACACTCGATGAGGAGCCTCATGTATAACAGCAAGCCGTTATTACTCAAAAGCGAATTCCCTGCCTTGCGCAGAGCGCAATTGACGACGCTACAGATGAACCTGGGCTATCTCTGTAATCTGAGCTGCGTCCATTGCCATGTCAACGCGGGGCCGAAGCGTACCGAACTGATGACGCGCGAAGTCATGGAAAAAGCGTTGCAATTCGCCGAAAAGCGAAGCATACAAACTTTAGATCTGACCGGCGGATCGCCGGAAATGAACCCGGATTTTCGCTGGTTGGTCGAGACCGCGAGACGACAAGGATTGCACGTCATAGACCGCTGCAATCCGACCATTTTGGTCGAGCCGGGCTACGAATGGGTCGCCGAATTCCTGGCCGGACAGCAGGTTGAAATCATCGCATCCTTGCCGTGTTATATCGGCGATAACGTCGATGCGCAGCGCGGTAAAGGGGTATTTTCGGCCTCGATTGCCGCGCTCAAACGGCTCAACGAACTCGGTTACGGCCGCCCGGACAGCGGCTTGGCGCTGAATCTGGTATTCAATCCGCAGGGCCCGGTGCTGCCGCCGCCGCAGGAAGCGTTGGAGCAGCAATACCGGGATCATTTGGCACGGGAGTTCGGTATCGTTTTCAACCGCTTGTTGGCCATTACCAACATGCCGATACAACGTTTCGGTGCGGTATTAATGGCGGGCGGCAAGCATGAAACCGATAGCCGGCAGGTTTTTGACGACTATCTGCGATTGCTCAAGGACGCCTATCGACCGGCAAACCTGAGCAAGGTCATGTGCAAAAGCTTGTTGAGTATCGATTGGCAAGGTTTCGTCTATGACTGCGATTTCAATCAAATGTTGGATTTGCCGCTGGGCGGCAAAAATCCGGTTTATATCGGCGATTTGTTGTCTGAAGACCTGGATTCGGCGCCGATTCAAGTGGCCGATCATTGTTTCGGCTGCACTGCGGGTCAAGGTTCCAGTTGCGGCGGTGCGCTCGAACCTTGACCCTTTGCTAATTAAATTTCGGCGCCGGGGTGCCCGTCAAAGGGCGTCGTGAATACGTCCATGTAGGCTCTATGACAGCATCCCTGCTGTCAAAGCCTTTGTGAGCGCCATGGATGGCGTGAATGTCGATTTTGCATTACGCCATGGATGGCGTGTATTAGGGCAATGCAGGAGCAATTGCCGAGGAGCAAAAATCGACCGAACACCCCGACGCCTCCATACCTTAATGCCGAAATTTGAAGTGCGATAGGTATAAACGGTAAATGTCTTGTCGGCGGCATCAAACGGTTCGGCAAAAAACGCGCTTAATTGCATGATCCAGGCTCCATTTGCCTGCACCGCCGAACAAGAGCGGCAGGAACATTAGTAGATACAGCAGTGGCAGCTTGTAATTTCCGAAACCTTTATTGCTGATGCTATAACCTTTCCAGAGCTCCGATAAAGTATTCCATTCGGCGGGCCAGTGAACGGTGTTGATCGCCACGACTGTCAATATCATCAACGAAAGCGAAAAAAAGCGAGTCGCAAATCCTAATATCAGCGCGATCGCACCGATAATTTCAAACCATGTTCCCATCAACCAGAGGAGATCATTGGATAATAAATCGAATGGAAAAGGAAATTTTAGATTATCGAACCAGTTTTCGCCTTGGTATTTCATCACTCCGGCTTCCCAAAATTCGTAGGCGAGGACCAAACGAAGCAATAAAGGCGGTAACCCGTCCGTATTACGATTTAGAAAATCGGTCGATTTTAGATAAACTCCTGCGAGTTTACCGAACATAACTCCGCATATTCCATGTGTGCCGAGTTGGGTCGAATCGGCTTCGGTTTGACCTAGGCTTTCATTTTTCATTAGTCACTCCAACTATAATTTGTTGATGCTTAAGATCTTCAATGATGTTGCGGCAATGGTTCAGAAATGGGGTGTGGTCGTCGATCTGCATTTCAATCGCCAATTGAAGAGCGGCTTGTTCGCCGGTCCGAAAGTTATCCTGGAACAATTCGATTAGCCTAGCCGATGCAGGACTCAATTGGATAAACTGAACGCGGTAATTCTTATCGCGGAGACCAGCCAAATAAATCGGCCGTTCTTTGATTCTATGCAATCTTTTTCGCCATCTTTTCCAGCCTGACCAATCGGCGTTTGTAGGGTTAATTTTATGGACCGGATACGCGTAGCGAAGTAAGTGTAAAACCGGATTCAGCAACGGAATGCCCGTCATCAAGTCGGGATGAGTTTGTAAACGGCTGCAGGCCGGCCCGTCATCGGCGGTTTCCAGCACCAATTCCATCCATTCGAAATGCGCCAGGTTTTTCATGAAGGCCGGTATCGAAGGCGTCGGGGTCTCGTTGATCAAGTAATCGATGAATTCGTCGGGAATCTCGCGGTAAAGCGGAGTTTGGCACCGGTGATCCCTGATGAAAGAGCGAACTAGATTTCGCCATTCGGCTTCATCGAGCAACTGGCGGAAAATCGGAAAACAAAGATGCAAGCTGCCTTCAATCTTGTTGAACAACAAACGGGCGTAAACACCTATCCGGGGCGGAAGATTGGAAGGCATGGTTTCGTTTTTCAGCGGATCCCTTAGATAATTGGTGAATTGACGTTGATAGGCCGAAATATCGGGGTTGTGGCTCGGATGGGTGCTCTGAACATGTTGCGTCATCGTCGGCTCCTACGCGCTTTGTTTGATGTAACGGCTTCGCCACTTGTATTGCAACGACTCGATTTGCCGTACTTCGACGAGCAATTCAGCCAATGGCGGAATGTTGAAATCCCGCTCCAACAGCGTTGGAAACAAACCGAAGCGCAAATAAGCAATGTCCAGTAATTCCCACACCGGATCGATCACCGCCTGGCCGTGCGAATCGATGATCAAATCGGGACCGTCGCGGTCGTGGCCCGCGACATGGCCGTACACGATTCGCTCTCCGGGCAGGCTCAATAAAAAATCGACCGGATCGTAGTCGTGATTGACGCTGTTGACATAGATATTGTTCACGTCCAGATGCAGCCAGCAGTCCGCTTCTTCGACGACGGCGCGAATGAACGTCGATTCGTCCATTTCTGATAGGGGCGATGCGGCGTAATAGGATGCGTTTTCGATCGCGATGCGATGTTCGAGAACATCCTGCACCTGCCGGATACGAGCTGCGGTGTAATGGACGGCCTGTTCGGTAAACGGAATCGGAAATAGGTCGTACAAATGGCCGTTGTTTGCGCAATAACTCAGGTGTTCGGTGTAAAGCTTAATTTGATGGTCGAACAAAAACCCTTTGATGCGCAGCAAAAAATCGAAGTCCAACGGGTCGGCGCCGCCGATAGAGAGCGACAGGCCGTGCGCGACAAAAGGGTAACGCTCGGTAAACCAGCGGAAATCGCGGGCCCGTTTGCCGCCCAGGTCGAGCCAGTTTTCCGGCGAAATCTCGAAAAAATCGATAGAGGGAGGAACACCGTCCATCAGCGGAAGCATGAGCTCCCGCCGAAGGCCCAGTCCGGCCCCGTCGAGCTGAAGTCTTTTCATGACGGGAGCCTCCGATTTATTCTTCGCCGGATTGCGACATACTGTCGCTGCAACCGCCTTCCTTCATTTTATCGCCGCACTTGCCTTCGCCGCATTTTCCTTCCTTGCTTTTACCCATCGAGGCGCCGCTACAGCCGCCTTCTTTCATTTTGTCCCCGCATTTGCCGTCGCTGCATTTGCCTTCGCCGGATTTGTCTCCGGCTTGAGCTAATAGCGTCGAAGCGGTTACTTTTTGCAGCGCGAAAGGGTTTTCGGACGCTTGCGCCAGCGGCGATGCCAACAGAGATACCGCGACCGCGCCGCTCAATGAAGAAATCAGTTTGCTTTTGTTCATGAAATAACTCTCCAAAAAATTGAAAAAAATACGGACCGGAACAAGGGGTACCGGTCCGTAGTCAGCGGAATCACCACCACAGCAACCGCAGACATGGGTTTAGTCGGGAGAGATCGAAAACCCTTACAAGAAAACTTAAAATAGATGATCGACCAATGCTGGATGAATAGACAGTGTTGGTATAGGGTGCCATGGTATGGGTAGTCATGCGTGGCAGGCGAACTGAATATTGCCGGTCAAGTACGAACGCAAATCGTCTCGATAACGATTCGGCGAGTGAAGAAATCGGTCACAGGCCGTTTTGAACGAATCGAAGCTCTGATAATATCGGCTGGTGAGCACTTTCTTCTTGAAGATCCGAACAGCGTATAAGATAGTCCGTAACGATCCAGCGCGGCGATGTTAGAATGACGCCCCGGTTTGAAGGCCTGCCACTAGCGGAAGGCCGCTCCCATCATGGTTGGAAAAACCGGTTCATTTTTGGCTACTCACTTAACGCGGGACAGTTTAACCTAAAAAGAGCAGTTGGCATGTGTTGTAGACCGTTCGTGCTGAGCCAAGTCGAAGCATGAAGGGTCTACAACACTTTCACCGGCTTGGTGAAGCCTCAAACTACCCCTCGCCCTTCGACAGGGATCTCCTGAGCGTAGCCGAAGGGCTCAGGGCGAACGGTAGTTTGAGGCGCTCAACTGCTCTTTTTAGGTTGACGGCATTCGACCGACATCAAGCGATTAAAAAAAATAACGATCTAATGGATAGTATTAAAACCAGCGACAGCACGACCCTTTCCAACTTCATCTGGAAAATAGCCGACGACCTGTGGGGCGATTTCAAACATACCGACTTCGCCCGCATCATCATTCCGTTACTGCTGCTGCGCCGTCTCGAATGCGTGCTGGAGCCGACCAAGGACGTCGTGCTCAAAGAATACGAAAACGAAAAAGATTCCGGCATCGATCTCGATCTGATCCTGCCGTCCTTCTCCGGCTTGCCGTTTTACAACTTCAGCCGGTACACGCTGGATACCCTGGGCGGCACCAATACCCGCGCCAATCTGGAAGAATACATCAGTAAATTCAGCGCCAATGTGCGCGTGATTTTCGAAGAATTCGGCTTTATCAACACGATTCACGAGCTGGACAAAGCCCGCCTGCTGTACCGCATGACGCGTCAGTTCGCGGCTATCGACCTGCATCCCGAGGTCGTGTCCGACCGGGTGATGTCCAATGCCTATGAAGACCTGATCCGGCAGTTTGCCGCCAGCATCAACGAAAAGGCCGGGGAATTCATGACCCCGAAAGACGTGGTGCGCCTGGCCACCAAACTGGTACTGGTTCCGGATGAAGCCGTGTTCTCGGAAAAAGGTGTGATCCGCACCGTGTACGACCCGGCCTGCGGTCTGCTCGGTTTTATCAGCGACGCCGTCGACCAGATCAAGCAACTGGGCTCAACCGCCACCATCGTGCCTTACGGCCAGGAACTGGACCCGAAAACCCATGCCATGGCGCTCACCGCGATGCTGATTCGCGGCTACAAGTCCGAAAACATCGCCCAAGGCAGCACGCTATCCAACGACCGGCACCGCGACAAACGCTTCCACTACGGGCTGGCCAATCCGCCGTTTGGGATCAAATGGGACAAGGACAAAGAAGCGGTCGAGAAAGAACACAAGGAACTGGGCTACGCCGGACGATTCGGCCCGGGCCTGCCGCGCGTCAGCGACGGCTCCATGCTGTTTTTGCTGAATTTGGTTAGCAAAATGGAGCGTCCGGAACACGGCGGCGGACGGGTCGGCATCGTGCTGTCCGGATCGCCGCTGTTTACCGGCGACGCCGGTTCCGGCGAGAGCGAAATACGCCGCTGGTTGCTGGAGCAGGATCGGGTCGAAGCCATCGTCGCGTTGCCGACCGATATGTTCTTCAACACCGGCATCGGCACCTATGTGTGGATTCTCTCCAACCACAAAGAACAGCAACGCAAAGGCAAGGTGCAGTTGATCAACCTGAGCGATACCTGGACCGCGATGCGCAAATCCGAAGGCACCAAGCGCCGCTATCTGAGCGACGAACAGATCGACGAGGTCGTGCGCGAATACGAGGCCTTCGCGGAAACCGCGCGCAGCAAAATTTTCGACACCACCGACTTCGCCTACCGTAAGATCGCGATCAAGCGTCCACTGAAAGCCAAGCTGGCGATCAGCAAAGAAAGGATCAAGACCTTGTTCGAGCAAAAGGCCTTCGAAAAACTCGACGAAGCGCAGCAAAGCGCCTGGATCGATTTTTTCAGGGACAACCTCGGCGACAAGGAATATCAATGGACCTTCGAGATCGTCAACGCCAAAAACAAAACCGAAGGCTTCGGTAAAACAAGCAAGGCGCTGGCCAATGCCTTCATTGCCGCCTTCATCGAACGCGACGAAGCCGCCGAGCCGGTGCTGGACGACAAAGGCCGGGTCATCCCCGACACCTCGCTCAACGACAGCGAAAGCATCCCCTTCGGCACGCCGGTGGAAGACTATTTCAAATCCGAAGTGCTGCCGCATGTGCCCGATGCCTTCATCGACTACAGCGTGCGCGACGCCAAAGACGGCGAAGTCGGCATCGTCGGTTACGAAATCAACTTCAACCGCTACTTCTATCAATACGTGCCGCCCAGGCCGTTGCATGAAATCGACGCGGATTTGAAGGCTTGCGAGGCTAGGATTCAGGCTTTGTTGGATGAGGTGGCGGAGTGATTGTTTCCGCTTATCCGCAATACCGGAACTCAGGGGTTGATTGGTTAGGTAAAATTCCAGAACATTGGAATGTAATTTCTGTAAAAGGGGTGTACCAACGGGTAAAAAGGACGAATTTTCCTGAAGCCGAATTGCTCTCTGTTTATCGCGACTATGGCGTTATCCCAAAGAGCAGTAGAGATGATAATAACAATAAAGAGTCAGATGATTTGACCCCCTATCAACTGGTCAAAGTGGACGATCTTGTCATGAACAAGATGAAAGCTTGGCAGGGTTCAATAGCAGTATCAGAGTACGAGGGGATTGTTAGTCCCGCTTATTATGTATACAGCCCAAGGCCGCGTCATGAAAAACTCCTATATCCACGATACATACACTACTTGCTGAGAAGCACAATATATATTACTCAATATCTGGCCCGTTCAAAGGGTATTAGGGTAAATCAATGGGATTTAGATGCTGGGGCTTTTGAGCGTATTGAAATTCTGCTCCCTTCCAAACAGGAGCAAGAGTACATCTTTACATTCCTAGACCGCGAAACCGCCCGCATCGACAAGCTGATCGCCGAAAAGCAAAACTTTATCAAGCTGCTCAAAGAAAAGCGCCAAGCGCTGATCAGCCACGTCGTCACCAAAGGCCTTGATCCCAACGTCAAAATGAAGGATTCCGGCATCGAGTGGATTGGCGAGGTTCCGGAGCATTGGGAGCTCATCAAATTTTCACATTTCGTCAGCATCAGAAATGGGCAAGTTGATCCAACTGAAGAACCTTGGAATAACTTTATTTTAATTGCTCCAAATCATGTTGAATCTTCATCTGGACGTATCCTTAAAAAAGAAACAGCTAGTGTGCAAGGTGCTGATAGTGGAAAGTATTTGTGTAAAAAAGGTGAGGTTATTTACAGCAAAATACGCCCAGCTCTTGCCAAGGCTTGTATTTGCGAAGACGAGGAAACAATTTGCAGTGCAGATATGTATCCACTGAATTGTGACTCGAGAATGCTGAATGAATATCTACTGTGGTTAATTTTGAGCAACGAATTCACTCGTTATGCAATTCTTGAGTCTGATCGCGTTGCTATGCCAAAAATCAATCGGGAATCCTTGGCAAAAATAAAGTTTCCTGTCCCACCCATTAACGAGCAACTATCTACGCTTAATTTGATTCACGACAATACCTCTCGTTTAGAAAAAGTCATTGAAGAAACCAATATTTCAATCGATTTGCTGAAAGAACACCGCACAGCCCTAATCAGCGCCGCCGTGACCGGCAAAATCGACGTGCGTCATAATAACCGTTGCCCGCCAAACCGTTCGTGCTGAGCCCTTCGGCTACGCTCAGGAGAGCCCTGTCGAAGCATGAACGGTTTGGCGCGGGGTGGGCGCCGGATTTCCCCGTCCCTCCTTCGACAAGCTCAGGACGAACGGGAAAATCCTTGTATCCCCAGAGAACAACAAATAACAAGGAGGCAAAAATGTTTTGGGTTTATATTCTTCGCTGCGCCGATGGCAGTTACTATACGGGCCATACCGATGATCTTGACAGGCGAATGGCGCAACATCAGGCAGGCGAATGTTGCGGATACACGGCTTCACGTCTTCCCGTGCAGTGCATCTGGTCTCAGGAAACCAATACCCGAGAAGAAGCGTTAGCGGCAGAGCGTCAAATAAAAGGTTGGAGTCGAAAAAAGAAAGAAGCCATGATGCGCGGTGACTGGGAAGAAGTTTGCCGCCTTGCGCGGAGTAAATCCGCTCATCCTTCGACAGGGCTCTCCTGAGCGTAGCCGAAGGGCTCAGGATGAACGGATTTACTTTGATCAGCGTCTGCTGTTTCCCAAGCTCCTGTGGCTGTGAAAGTATTGGCGAATACATCATAAAAAATTTATTCACCATGAAGAGCATGAAGAAAAACTTTGATATCAATAACTTAATTCTTCATCCTAAATAGAGCAGTTAAGGCTTGAAAAATCCCGTTCGTCCTGAGCCGGTCGAAGGATGGATGGGATTTTTCAATCACCCGGTGGGTGAGCGTGTTGTAGGCTGTCCACGCTTCGACTTTGCTCAGCGCGAACGGCCTACAACAGCCCGCGTAGTTATGGATAACCTTCGTTCCTCCGATTACACTAAGCTTTTATCCTAAAAAAAGCATTTGAGGCTTCACCAAGCCGGTAAAAGTGTTTTAGCCCCTTTATGCTTTGACGTGGCTCAGCACGAACGGTCTACAACACATGCCAACTGCTCTTTTTAGGTTTATTACCATTGAAAGAGGTAGACCATGAGCATTTCTATTGATGAGATTGATTCTGTGGATTTTTCTGATGTAACTGACATCAGCGGTGGCAAGCTGCCGCCCGTTCACCCGGGTGAAATCTTGCTGGAAGAGTTTCTCAAGCCGCTAGGCATCACTCAGTACCGGTTTGCCAAAGGAATTAACGTGCCGCAGCGGCGTATCGGTGAAATCGTTGCCGGTAAACGCGCCATCACCGCTGATACAGGACTGCGTTTGTCGCGTTTTTTCGGTATGAGTGAGGGTTTTTGGGTGGGTTTGCAAACCGATTACGACACGGCAAAAGCCAAGGATGCCTTGGGCGAGGTGTTGACGCGCATTCATCGACTTGAAGCATCGGGGGCAGGCTGAAGCCGTGCGACAGGGGGATTCGTGCCTCGACGCAATTTTAAGTTATATCTTTCGCACTTCAAATTTCGACAGTGCCGGAAGAGGCGCCTGGGTGTCCGATAAAGGCTTTGCCAGCATGGAGCTGGCATAGAGCCTACAGGGGACGTATTCACGGCGTCCTTTAGCGGACACCCAGGCGCTGAATTTTGATCTACGACGGGTATAACGAAACCGGGTTTTGTTTAACTAAAGGGCGGGCTAAGTTAACGGAAACGGCTCTGTTTTAACTTAGCGGGCCAGTGATTCAATGTTGACGTGAAAAGCGAACGGCCCGGTGAGCGTACCGAAGCCGAGACGCCGGTTGTGTACTGCTAATCCATTTGGGAGCAAACTTAACCAAATTCCTCCTGAATGGCGAGTTGGCAAAAAATAACCTGATTACTTACAAGCTTCAGCTAAAATCGGTACTTTATCGATCCCATGAATTCAGTTCATAGCGTCACCCCGATATACCCGAAGGGCATAAAGAGATTGCCAGGGTCCAGATCGCATGGATGCAACTATGCAACGTATTAAAAGGAAAATGAGTACGTCCCTGTACACTGGATACCGGCAATCCCTGCCGGTATGACGGGTCGTTTGACCTTTATCAAATTGGCTGAATGTTCTAAGTAATCAGGAAAAATAATACATCAATCCAGAAATGACTACGGCAGCCCATCACGAAGTTCACTTAGAAACCTATATCGTCAAAAAGCTGGTCGCTAACGGCTGGGTGGAGGGCGCCGATAGTCATTACGACCCGGTGCGTGCTCTGTACCCCGAAGATGTGGTGAGCTGGATTAAAACCTCTCAGCCGCAAACCTGGGAAAAACTCACCCGATTGAATGGCGGCGATGCCGATAAAGCGGTGTTGGATAGACTGGAGAAAGCGCTGGCGGCCAAAACCGGCGGCACCATCAATGTTCTTCGCCGAGGCTTCGATATCGCGGGCGCGGGCAATATAGCGATGAGCCAGGCCGCCCCGGAGGATGACCGCAACAGCAAGGAGGTCGCGAAATACCAAAACACTATTCTGCGCGTGGTGCGGCAATTGAAATACTGCCCCACGCGAGAGTGGGCGATTGATTTGGGCTTTTTCATCAATGGTATTCCTGTGGCGACGGTAGAACTAAAAACCGATTTTACCCAGGCCATCGAGGATGCGATTTGGCAATACAAGCGCGACCGCTTGCCGCAAGATCCGATAACCCGGCGAAAAGAGCCCTTGTTGACCTTCAGGCGCGGCGCCGTCGTGCATTTTGCGATGAGCGACAGCGAGATTGCAATGACTACCAAGCTGGACGGCGAGAAAACCTTCTTTTTGCCCTTCAACAAAGGCAATGACGGTCATGCGGGCAATAAGGCCCGCGACGACGGCGAATATCCGGTGGCCTACTTTTGGGAGGAAATTTGTCAACGCGATGCCTGGCTGCGCATTTTTCACAGCTTCGTGTATGTGGAAACCAAGGATACGGTCGACAAGTTCGGCATGCCCTACAAGGCCGAGACCTTGATCTTTCCCCGGTATCACCAGTTCGAAGCCGTGAATGCGATGATCGCGGACGCCAAGGCGCTGGGTCCGGGTCGGCAGTATTTGTGCGAACATTCTGCCGGGTCAGGCAAAACCAGCACCATCGCCTGGACGGCTCACGATCTGATCAAGCTGCGCTATCCCGATGGCAATGCCTATTTCAACTCGGTGATTATCGTGACCGACCGAACCGTGCTGGACGCTCAATTACAAGATGCCGTCAAACAATTGGATCACCAGTTCGGTGTGATCGAAACCATCAATGCCAATCTGCGCGGCGGCCGGTCCAAAAGTCACCGGCTGGCTGAAGCGCTCAAGCAGGGCGTGCCGATCATCGTCGTGACCATTCAAACCTTCCCGTTTGCGATGGAAGCCATTTTGACCGAACAATCGCTCAAAAACCGTCATTTTGCGGTGATCATCGACGAGGCGCATACCTCGCAAACCGGTTCTACCGCCCAAGGATTGAGGGCGGCGCTGTCCTTGGATTCCAAGACAAAGCTCGAAGAGATGAGTCTGGAAGAGGTGTTGCTGGAGATTCAGAAATCCCGTGTGCGCCCCGCCAATGTCAGCCATTTTGCGTTTACCGCAACGCCGAAACACAGCACGTTTACGTTGTTCGGTAGACCGGAAAACCCAGACTTGCCGGTATCGGACGACAACAAGCCGGTAGCCTTTCATCGCTATACCCAGCGGCAAGCGATTGAGGAGGGCTTTATTCTCGATGTGCTTAGAAACTATACGCCATATTCGCAAGCCGTTCATTTGGGCGATCAGGGGTTAAACGATAAACGCGTGGACAAAAAATTCGCCCGCCGATCGTTGGCGCGCTGGAAGTCGCTTCATCCGACGATCGTTTCTCAGAAAGTGGAGTTCATCATCGATCATTTCACCCGCAATATTGCGGGGCTTTTGAGCGGCGAGGCGAAAGCCATGGTGGTCACGAGCGGGCGAGCGCAGGCGGTCAAATATAAATTGGCTTTCGATCGATACATTAAAAAACACAATCTCCAACATATCAAAGCCTTGGTCGCATTCTCCGGCAAGGTGGAAGGCCAATTGCTCGGCAAAGACGACGAGAAGGATTCCCTCGGTATCGATATCGAAAAAGAATACACCGAATACAATCTCAATCCCGATGCCACGGGAGACTTGCGTCAGGAATTCGAGCGTTCCGAATATCGGGTGATGATCGTCGCCAATAAATTTCAGACCGGTTTTAATCAGCCGAAGCTGGTGGGCATGTATTTGGATAAGAAAGTCAGCGGCGTCGAAGCGGTGCAAACGCTGAATCGCCTCAACCGGACCTATCCGGGCAAGGACGTGACTTATATCATCGATTTCGTCAACGACCCGAAAACCATTCTGGATGCCTTCAAGCAATACGACGACGGCGCGGAATTGGAGTCCGTTCAAGATTGCAATGTCGTCTATGACGCGAAGGCCCTATTAGACAATGCGGGCATCTACCAATTCGAAGACCTTGAAGCCTTCAAAAAGGCCAGAGGCAAAGCGGTTCCGGGCAAGGAAACGGACGAAAGCCTGCATAAAAAGCTCTATAGCGCGACCCAGCGTCCCACGGACGTCTTCAACAGCAAATTGAAAGTACTGTCCGACGCCATCGAAAAATGGGATGCCGCGATCGAAAAAGCGGTTGCCGAAGGCGATAAAAAAGCGCGGGAATACGCGGAAGCTCAGCGCAGCGAATTTGCCATAGAGCGGGAAGGCTTGATGCGGTTTAAAACCGATCTGGGCCGTTTCGTGCGAATATACAACTATATTGCGCAATTGGTCGAACTCGACGATGCGGAACTGGAAAACTTCGCCGCGTTCGCGAAGATTTACAGTAAACGCTTGGCGGGCATTTCCCCCGAACAGATCGATTTGACCGGGCTGGTGCTGGCAAACTATCAAATCCGCGCCGAACAAAAAGTCGATGAGGAAGGCGAAAAATATCTGCTAAAACCGATCAAGCCGAATGAAGCGGAGCCGAGCGACAGGGAAAAAGAGTTTATCAGTCAAATCATTGCGCGGATGAATGAGCTGTTCGGCGATATTTCCGGCGATGTGGGTCAACGGCACTTTACCTCTCAGATTGTCGATATTGCGATGAGAAATAATCGCGTGACGGAGCAGGTGGAAAACAACACCAAAGAGCAGGCATTGCAGGGCGATCTTCCTCGGGTGGTTCGGGCGGCAACGGTTGACGCGATGAAATCGCATAATGATTTGGCTAGGGTACTGTTGAAAGATAAGCAAACCATGGGCGCATTTTTCGATCTCGTTTACGACATTATGAAGCGAGGCGACGCCAAGGATCTGATTGACCGGCCTTGATTTGCCGACGTTATCCGGCAGTTTTATCCGGCTCAAGAATACGGGCCCAATTTGCCTTAATGCCCGTTGAAAAAAGTGCTGAGGACTGAGAGGCTCTAATCGAGCACATCCTTGATGATCTTGCCCTTAATACTTCGACTTGGCTCAGCACGAACGGTCTACAGCACATGCCAACTGCTCTTTTAGGTTAGAAGGTTAACCGCCTTTAGACGATTCATAAAGAGGCTTCTTTGAGGGGGTAGCAGAAATAAGCCCCGGCTATGCCCATGTGCAACAGTATTGAATCAGTTTTGGTCGTTAGCATCGGGTTCGCCGGGGGATATATCACTAATCGGCTATTGGTAAGCCGCTCGGTACTCGATAGGGTACTTTATTGCGCATATCCAAACTAGCAGTGTCGGTTAGTGCATTCAGGAAATCGAGTAAAGAGTCGATTTCTTGGTCGGTCAGGTTAACCGGCTGAAGTTCGATTCTGGCCTTTAACTCTGCACGGCTGATTTCATCGCTGTGGATGATGCCATCGATTTCATTCAAGTCGTCCCGAGGCGGTAGACGAGCTTGGCTGATATCGTAATTATCCAGGCTTTGTTCAGGGTTAAGGTGATGTCTAATCATGCCTTCCAATGTGTCATAGGCGCCATCATGACCCCAAGGTCCGGTAATGGCTACGTTTCGCAGAGTAGGGGTTCGGAAACGATAGCGATCGTCATTGTTTCCGGTAACGCGCTCGCGACCGAAGTCGTCGTAACCGAACAATCCGTCGCCTTTTCCCGGGCCAATTTGTGGAATTCCCAAAGCGTGAAATTGGTGATCGGTTTGTAGAGGACCGCTGTGACAAGACATGCAGTTGTCTTTGAAAACTTTATACCCCTTTTTTTCCGAAGAGGAAGGGCTGTATTCGCCTCTTAAGTAAAGGTCATAACGGCTGTTGTCGGCACGAAATGCAGTCGCTTCGAAAGCACCGATAGCATTGGCGATATGGACGAAAGTTACATCCTGATCGGCGAGGCCAGGATAGGCTTGGTGAATTAAGTCGCGATATTCATCGATTGCCATTACCCGAGCCGTCAACAGTCTCCATACTTCTGTAAAGTTATCTGCAGTTGCGGCATCTCCCACGGGATTTTCTCCGGCTTGCCCAGCCATCTCGGTGGTGGAAGTCACTGGAAACATGGCTTGAGCTGCAAGAGAATGATCCAAGCCTTCAGGTAAAGCGTCACCGGCCGGGGAATCGAAGCCGGAGGGGTGATTAGGGGTCGTTGTTAAACGCCCGTCATGAAACATGGTGACGAATTCTTTTGCGCCCAGGTTGAATAAATGAGGTGCATTTCTTGGTACCCGCTCATGAATAGCGTCGATGCCGCTGCCGGTATCTCGCGTAACTCCCAATCCTTTGCCTCCTTCGCCGACCGACAAAGCCAAGCCGTCGCCTGTGCCGGCCATTGGGTGGTGGCAAGAAGCGCATGAGATATTGAGATTTCCGGATAATATTTTGTCATAGAAGAGGAATTGTCCTAGTTTGATTTTTTCCGAACTGGAATTGTGAAAATCCATGTCGGTCAGGGCATTTTGGTTAGCGTATGTTGTCGGAGCAAACATTGCGCCGAGTAATCCTATTTTGATTATTTTTTTCATTCTGGTCTTTGCTTGTTTAATTAACACAGTCTGAATAAATGCAAACAATATGCCAGGAGTAATTTTTAATCAAAAAAAATGAAAAAATCCCCTAAATTTTAGTCTTCTATTACGAATTGTCGGGTTATCTTACTTGGATAAGTGAATAATGATGGCAATACAATTTAGGTTAAATCACCCAATAGTTTAGGTTGAGCAGCAGCGTTTAGGTTAAATAACATAGTTGATAATGAAATTCGGGTAAATATTCAGTTACCCTCTTGAAAAAGACGAATACATTGAGGCAGATGGTAGGGCGCCAACAGTAGGCGTTTTAGGTGATGCAAGGCCGTAAAATGCTCCTCGGCTCTCCTGCATTGCCCTAATACACGCCATCCGTGGCATAATGTATTTTCTGTATTCGTGGCATCCTTGTTACTCAGAAGTTACCGGGGGGTTAGAGGAGATTTTTTAAATAAATTCCCCTCAACCCTTAAGGTATCCCCAAAACCGCTCTTTCCCATGCTCTGCGTCACGGCCATTAAGTTAAGCCGTTCGTGGTGAGCCCTTAGGCTAATCTCAGGAGAGCCCTGTCGAACCATGGGCGGCTTAACTTATCGATTCGGACTTTTCCATTCACCATTCGACAAGCTCTCAAGAAATAGCTTTTTTGTATATGTAAAATCAATGGCTTGCGAATATATAAAAATACCCAAAATTACGTCAAACAGCGACTGTTTCCTGGTAACGCCATGCGACCGAAGGGCGCTTAGTTTGCTCAGGGCGAACGGAAAAGTCCTTAACTTAATGGCAGTGATGCTCTGCGTGGGAATGCCGCTTTAGACGCTCTGCGTCGATTGCGGCGGGCAATTGGATTAAGAAACTGTTGAGAATTGTATCGTTGCTCTTGTCGGTATTATCGACCTCTGGGGACGCAGAGCGTCCCGGGATGCATTCCCACGCAGAGCGTAGGAACGATGAAAAAAATCAATATATCTATCAATTTTCAGCCATAGCAAATTGTTTTATTTGGCTATTTCGTGGGGATACGTCAGCCTCAATCCCCCCTTTTTCTAAGGGAGAGGCAAAGTTCCAACTTGTTTTAAATGCAGGGGGTCTGAACAATTACATTGAAACGTAGACATGAATAATCGGCGGACGGGTCGAACCGCCGATGTGCGAATTCTGTATGAATATCGGAGATTAAAAAATTTTTCATGTTGAAGTGCTTCTTTGCCAGTAGGCGCCCGTTACGTCAAGAGAGTGAACGGCCTGATTGTTATCTACAATCTAAAATTCGACCGTTATGTTAGTCGATGTAGATAATCGCTAAGTTCTGGTATTATTGCAGCAAAGGGCTTTTGATTAAAATGATGATTCGTAGCTAACTGTTCAGTGAGCACACAAAGAAAATTAATTGAAGAAAGTTCCAGAAATTTAACGGAAGGTAATCAAGAAGTGGTGCCGAGGAGAGGACTTGAACCTCCACGCCCTTGCGAGCACTAGCACCTGAAGCTAGCGTGTCTACCAATTTCACCACCTCGGCAAAGGTGTGCTGTATCAGCGAAGTGAGCGCGCACTATACCGATTGCTTGATATACTGTCAATACTATCAACGTCTAAAATTGCTGAGGTCTGTCTGTTTACTGTCCATTAACCGCTTGATGCACACGTTGATTTTTGATTTGCATAGGGAATTGTTAAAATACGCGTATATCAGTTAAGCTATGGTCTTCATTCTAAAATTTAGGAAACGACGACATTGAAGTCTAAAGATAAAAAACCAAATTTTACTCCGACCCGAGACCCTTATGCAGAGCGCGAGGCGGCGAAATACGAGAACCCGATACCTAGTCGGGAGTTGATCCTCGATCTGCTCGCCCATGTCGGTAAACCCTTGTCGCGCGATCAAATTTCTCAGGAATTTCAACTCGAGTCGCCCGACCAGTTGGAGGCCTTGCGCAGACGGCTTCGTGCAATGGAGCGCGACGGACAATTATTATTCAATCGCCGCCAAAAATATTGCCGAGTTAACAGCAAGGATTTAATTGCCGGGCGCATCATCGGTCATGCCGATGGCTTTGGATTTTTAAAGCCGGACGACGGCTCCGACGATTTATTTTTGTCTCCCCGTGAAATGCGTTCGGTTCTGCATAATGACAGAGCCGTCGCGCGAATCGCCGGTCTCGACCGAAAAGGACGCCGCGAAGGGGCTGTCGTCGAGGTGCTGGAACGCAATACCAAACAAGTGGTCGGCCGTTTTTTCACCGAAAAAGGCGTTAATTACGTCGTGCCGGATAATAAAAACCTAGCGCAAGACGTTTTGATACCGGGTGATGAAACCGGCAAGGCAAAAAAAGGCGATATCGTTGTCGCCGAAATCCTGGAGCAACCGAGTAAGACCAATCAACCCATCGGACGTGTTGCCGAGGTTCTGGGCAAGCATTTGGCTCCGGGCATGGAAATCGAGATGGCGATTCGCAGCCATGGACTGCCGCATGTTTGGCCGGAAGAGGTTGAACAGGAAATTCAGGCATTCAGCGATGAAGTGCCGGAGGTTGCTAAGGAAGGTCGTGTCGATTTGCGTGATGTTCCGCTGGTGACGATAGACGGCGAGGATGCGCGCGATTTCGACGATGCGGTGTATTGCCGTAAGACGGGAAAGGGCTGGAAGCTTTTTGTCGCGATCGCCGATGTATCTCATTATGTCGCGATCAATAGCGCGTTGGATATTGAGGCCAAAAACCGAAGTACCTCGGTTTATTTTCCGGAACAGGTGATTCCGATGTTGCCGGAAATTCTTTCGAATGGACTCTGTTCGCTCAATCCTAATGTCGACCGCTTATGTATGGTCTGCGAGATGACGATCAATGCGGAAGGGCAGATGATTCGTTCGCGTTTCTTCGAAGCTGTGATGCGTTCTCACGCACGACTGACATATACCGAAGTCGCTAGCATGCTGGTAGATGGCAACAAGGCCTTAATTAAAAAATATAAGCCTTTAATGCCGCATTTACAAGAACTGTATGCGTTGTACAAAGCCATGCGTCTGAGTCGGGAAAAACGCGGCGCAATGGATTTCGATACTCAGGAAACGCGGATTATTTTTGGTTCCGAACGTAAAATCGAAAAGATCGTTCCGGTTGAGCGTAACGATGCTCATAAATTGATTGAAGAGTTCATGATTACCGCGAACATGGCGGCGGCTAAGTTTCTCAATCGCCGAAAAATGCCGAAGTTATTGAGAATTCATGACGGGCCCGGACCGGAAAAATTATTGGCGCTGAAGACGTTTTTAGGTGAATTGGGTCTGAGTTTGGGTGGTGGTGATAAGCCGACGCCGCTCGATTACATGCATCTAGTCGAGAGTATTAAGGGGCGTCCGGATGCCCATTTGATTCAAACGGTTTTGTTGCGTTCGATGTCGCAAGCGGTTTACAGTCCCGATTTGAAAGGCCATTTCGGCTTGGCGCTCGAAGCCTATGCTCACTTTACGTCGCCGATTCGTCGATATCCGGACTTGTTAGTGCATCGGGCCATCCGGCATTGTTTACAAGACAAAAAGCCGGAAAGTTATCATTACGGATTTCCCGACATGGTCACGCTTGGCGAGCATTGCTCGACGAACGAGCGTCGAGCCGATGATGCGACGCGCGATGTCGTTAGCTGGCTTAAGTGCGAATACATGATGGACAAGGTCGGCGAAGAGTTTCCGGGTATTATTTCGGCTGTGACGTCGTTCGGGTTCTTTGTTGAGCTTGCCGATATTTATGTCGAGGGCCTCGTGCATATCAGTAATCTTGCCCAAGATTATTTTCATTTCGATGCGGCCAGTCATCAGTTAATCGGCGAACGTACGGGTATTCGTTATCGTCTTGGCGATACTGTGCAAGTGCAAGTCGTACGCGTCAATCTTGACGACAAGAAAATCGATTTCGAACTGGTTAAGGTTACTGCCTTGGCAAAGCGCCCTAAAAAAAGACGGCGTAAAAAATGAGCCGAGTCAAAATCTACGGCATTCATTCGGTCCAGGCGGCACTCGATTATTCGCCTCAGCATATTCATCAGGCTTGGGTTGACTCGCACCGACAGGACCGACGTTTAAGTCAATTGCTCGAAGACTTGAAAAAGCTCGGTATTAACCCCGAAAAAGTCGACCGAAAAAAACTGGATCGCCTTGCCGACGGTAATAATCATCAAAGTATCGTGCTTGAAATCGAACTACCTTCGGCGCAATCGGAAGATGCATTGAAGCAGGCGGTTTCCAGTCTTACCGGCATGCCTTTGTTTTTGGTTTTGGATAATGTTCAGGACCCGCATAACCTCGGAGCATGCTTAAGGACGGCCGATGCCGCCGGCGTGCATGGCGTGATTATCACGAAGGACAATGCGGTCGGTATTACGCCGACGGTTTGTAAGGTCGCGAGCGGAGCGGCCGAGACCGTGCCGGTCTATCAAGTCACGAATCTGTCCCGAACCTTGCGTTGGCTAAAAGATCAGGGGATTTGGATTTTCGGTGCAGCCGGCGAGGCCGAGCAAACGCTTTATCAATGTGATTTTAAATTACCTATGGCCTTGGTGATCGGTGCCGAGGGTAAAGGTATGCGGCGTTTGACTCGTGAGCAATGCGATTGGTTGGTCAAATTACCGATGCAGGGCAGTGTCTCCAGTCTCAATTTGTCGGTCGCGACCGGCGCGATGCTGTATGAGATCGTTCGTCAAAGATCTATCCCGTCATAGCTCCAGGAAGTTATTTATCACGATATGCTAAGTGTATTTGTAGATTAACCGTTTTTAACGGTCAGGCTGATAGTCAGTTGGCGTGATATATTTTTTAAGAATATTGGGCCATAAGTCTGCCCAACAGCACATATGATCGAATCCGTCGATCGGCAGGTAAACGGCATTGGCTTGTCGCCGGCTAAAAGATTCGATGATCAAAGCGGGAACATTGTCGTCGTTTACGCCGGCTAGATGAATTTGTTTTATTTTGGCCGGCAAAGGTTGGGCGTCAATCGGGTTTAAAGATGCGTCGAGCGGCAAATAGCCATGATGCAGGCTCCAGGCTCTTGTGTTTAGGTTGGCTGCGACAGTAACAACGATGCTGGTGTGTTCAAAGTAAGGCGCGAGCAATGTGGCGAGTGTTCCTCCGCCGCTATAACCGATTAAAACAACGCTTGCTGTTTTTGAGTTTGTTAGCCATTTTCGCAAGGCGGTCGCCATGCTTTCGACAACTTCGGTCGAATAACGTTTCGACGTCCATAGTGAATTGTGACACTTATCCGTCGAATGTAAGCCGTAGTAGCAAGGCCGGCCCAGTAATATTGCCGGTTCTTCATCTGCTGCCATTAAATGCAATATCAGCGGGTTTCTCGGTGTCGGGTCTTCGGCAATCCAGCGGTTCATTTCCCAAGGCGTGCCGTCGCCATCTAAATAAACATGGACTAACGGAATAATGTCGGATTGCGCCGCAGTTCGGTTCAAATAGGCTCGATGATGAAATGGATCGCCGCTTATTTCTATACTTGTAAGCCCTAAGCTCTTGGCGCTCGATTCAAAACGCTCTGAAGGTGTCGCGCAACCGCTAAGTTGTATGAGCAACACGATTAAGCCGACTATTTCCGGCTTGAGTCTTATTGTCGTTTTTAGGGCGTCCGGGTAGTCTGTTGAGAAGCGAAGTAAACCCATTCTTTCGGCTTAACGGTACTGTCGTTAAACACCGGGAACGAAAAAGAACGGGCTGCCCTCGTGGCCGGCATGTTGAAGCGGCGCGTATTGAGGTGCTTGAGTAAAGCCCACACGGGATGCCGAAGTTCGAACTTGTTTCGATACTGAACGGAAAATATCATAATCTTCGACTAAACCCCGATTGCTTTGTAGTGCATCGATAAAGGCTCTGGCAAATATTGAATGCTGACCATCCCCTTCGTCGAGAACTGGTGCGACGCCTCCTGATGTCAAGACGGTTCGTGCTTTCCGTGTTGCCATGAATTTCAGCCATTTTTCGCGTTTATCTTCGGGCATACCGTCCGGTAGTCTAGCGATCGCCGTTCCGGTCATCGCGCCCGAGTAGCAAGAATCGGCTACAACTAGGATGTGTCGTGCGGCGATGATGTTTAGATAGCGGGTGATATCGTCGCTGGAAATCCAGTTTGCGGTATTGTCGATTTCGGCATCTGTAGGTAGCCAGTAAGCCGCCAGGCTGGTTTTGTCTCGTTCTCCGTGACCCGCATAATAAATCAATAAGTTATCATTTTCTTTCAAAGAATTGCGAATAGTATTCAGCGCCGTCATGATCTGGTGACGATTGGCATTTTGCAGCAATGTGGTTTTGAAGCCATAGCGTTGGCGCAAAATCGACTCGACCGCTTTGGCATCGTTGATCGCGGTTTTCAGTGTCGGTAGCTCCGTATAATCGTTATTGCCGATGATGAGCGCATGATAACGCCCGAAGTCTACATCATAAAATCGGCCGGGTTTTCTAGGTGTCGTCGGTCGGCTGTCTATGCTTGAAGTGGAGATTTCTTCTTGGGTTACGATGTTGAAATTCAGACTGGTTCTTTTGTCTTTTTTATCGATGGCGACGATTTTGATCGGTGTTGTCGCTTCTGTGGCAGTGATATTTATCTTAAAGAAACCCTGCGTATCGATGTTTTCAGGTTTATCATTGACCACTAATGTTTTAAGCCCTGCAGGCGCCTCGACTTTGCCGGTGATGGTTCTTGATGGGGCTATCGATCTTAACAATAAACTCGGAACGCCTCGAGTCAATACCATCGGCGGATCGATAATTTGAATTGTTGGAGCGGCAGAGGCTAACTGTATCAATTGACCGCTTTCCAATTTTGTTACGACTTTGCGTTGTTCGTTAATTCGGTTTTTTAAGGTATTGATTTCCTGTGCAACCGTTTGCAACGATTGTTTTTGCCGGTCCAAATTAGCCCTGATTTCCTTCGCTCTTAGTTGTTCTCTCGGCGAATCGCTTTGTTCGGCCGATGATGAGCCCACAGCTTCTAAGGATCGTTTGATTTCATTAGAGATCCTTATGTAATGACTTTCTTTTTCTTGAAGTAAGGTTTCGTTTTTTTGCAGTTCGCTACGAGCATTAGCGAGTGTTTTGGCGGATTGGTCGTCGATGATCGGTTTTTGCGGAGCGCTAGCGACGATTTTTTGTTCCTGGACTAAGGCGGCTTGAGTTCTATGCTTGATGGATTTCTGTTTGGTTTCCAGGGAGCGTTCTAATTTTGAAATTTGAGTTTGTCGCGCTTCGAATTCGGTTTGATCGGCTTTTAATTCCTGTTCCAACGCTTTCAGTAGCGATTCGTTACGGGTGGATTTGTTTTTTTCCTGTTCGAGCTGTTGTTTTTTTTGCTCTAAGTTTCTTTGTATCGAGCGTAGATTGTCTTGCTGTTGTCTGAGTTGGCGTTGTGTGTCGGCTAGTTGGCTTCGTAATTGATCCGCCTCGAATTTACGTCGAGCGGCATCTTGCCGTAAAGCTTCCAATTCTTGTTCATGAGCGCTGGAAAACTGTGCCTCGACAACCGAAGCAAATTGCAAGTCGGTGTTTTCTAAGCCTGATGCCTTACGATACCAATTTAATGCAGTAGTCAGGTCTTTTTCAACGCCGAGACCTTTTTCATATAAATAACCGAGATTAATTTGCGCTCTCGAATGACCTGTTTCGGCGGCTTTTCGGTACCATTCGGCGGCTAGGCGAGGATCCGCTTGCGCGCCTAGTCCTTTTTCGTAGATTTCGCCGACGTTGATTTGCGCTTCGGGATCACCTTGTTGTGCAAGCGGTAGCCATATTTTTAAAGCGCTGGCTAAATTAGCTCGATCATAAGCGACATATTCGCCTCCGCGAATTTCGCATTCACCCGCAGTCGTTTTGATAGCGCGTCTGGCTGTTAAGTAGGTCATTTGCGTGCCGAGCTTTCTGACTTGTCCGGGTAGCAGGCAATCGACGACGAATAGCTTGTCGGTGTCTTGAGGTTTAAAGCCTTCTAAAGCTTTGAGGCCTTCTGGGCTGGTTGGGTCGGTTGTTTGGCAGCCGAGGGATAATATCAATGATGTCAATATCGCAACAAACAGAGTTTTTTTGGTGCTGATCTGTTTATACTGTGTCGGTAGTTTTGAAATGTTGCCTGACATGTTTTCCCCCTTTGTTAAACAAGGCGATGAATGGTTCTATTGATTTCTTTTAATCGGCATTTTTTGTATTCAGTGTCACAGTATATTGATCGAAATTAATAGTAACTTTATTAGTTTGATTGGGGAAGATCTTCACCGATGCTTTCCATTGTGCGGTATCGAGGTTGCGAAATGCCGCGAAGATAGCCAAATAACGAGCTTCAGGTTTGCTTTCTAAGCTTAAATTCCTGTTTGTATCAGGTTGAAGTTCCAGTTCCTTGCGAAAAATAATGTCTTGGCCCAACAGTGCTACGTCATTGTCGTAAATGGCGAAAAAATCGCTTGTATTGAATTTATCGATTGCCTCGAATTGGTATATTCTAACGACCAATGGCGATGCGCGGCCTTCAATATCGGGATTTAGAAGTTTGCCGGCTTTTAGTTTTAGCTCGAGTATCGTGGGGTCCGGTGTCGGTGCAATTACCTCCTCCTTGGTAGAGCATGCCGTAGTGTTGAGTAGTAATGCGCTTAATAATAAGATTCGCCATTGCGTGTTTAGGCGTGAGAGATCAATTCTATTGCTTTTATTCATGATTTTGTATTGATTATTCAAGCCTAGGTAGGCGCCATGCACTGATTAATTTTGAAGTCTAGCTGCAATTTTATAATTCGGTCAACTTTCGAGTTATTCATGAAGCGGTTCCGAGTTTTCGTAGTGTTCCCGGTGTTATATTTGTTTCATCTCAATTTTCGGCATTGGCACTAAGAGTAATGTCGGAATTTTTTACAGTTATCTAGCCAAACAAGTGGTGTGATCATTATAAGTAATAGGAAAATAATGGATATTATTTTATGGCTTTAAAATTGCTTTTCTTAATGTTATGCAAAACGAGAGACTGACATGAGTTGGCTATTAAGGCTATTTGCCGTAATTCTATTTTTTCCCTCGCCGTTATTTGCAGCCGAAGTTGCGGACGATCATCCTAGCGGAATTCGTAAAATGGCGATGGTTTACGAACACGGCCGCGGCGTGAAAAAAAATTATCGGAAAGCTTACGAATTGTATTGTAAGGCGGCATTAATGTCTGATGTCGAATCGGCTTACCATTTGGGTTTTATTTATTTCAATGGCCGAGGGGTGTCGAGAAATTTATCGATAGCGCTTTATTGGTTCAGGTTGGCGGCAAAAGCAGGAGATCCCTATGCCAGGCGCATGGTGATCAAATTTAAAGATATTAAACCGACGAAGGATTCCCGCTGTCGCCGCCCTGAGCCAGAATTAACGATAACGGCCGAGCAGCATGCAAATCCCAATCGCCAAATTGTCAAATCGTGGGTCGAAAAAATTGCTCCGAATTACGGTATCGATCCTGAGCTGGTTATGGCGGTTATTCAGGCCGAATCTGCCTTTAATCCTGGCGCGTTATCGAACAAAAATGCTCAAGGTTTGATGCAATTGATTCCGGCAACCGCCGAGAGATTCGGTGTCAAAGACACTTTTAATCCTATTCAGAACATCAAGGGCGGTACGGCTTATCTGCATTGGCTGATGCGCCATTTCAACGGCAATGTGGAATGGGTATTGGCGGCTTACAATGCGGGAGAGGGTGCCGTCGAACGCTATAAAGGTGTGCCTCCTTATCGAGAAACGCAAAATTACGTTAAAACGATACTTAAGAAATATCCTAATAAAACACATCCTATTCCGGGTGAGCATCCGCAACAAATGGATGCTTCATGAAAATTTTCATGTGATTTACTTTTACTATTCCCTTTTGATTCGCTGTTTCCCAAGCTCTGCTCTCATCGTTATACATAAGTCAACAATTACTGTTTTGCAATCTTAGCTAATGAGGCTTCGATACCACTTTTTGTCGCCCAACGTTCCCGACTTCGAAATCGCGATCTGGGGATCGCTCCCACAGAGCATCCGCCCCCTTGTGGGAGCGACGCCTTCGTCGCGATTTCGAAGCCACTGATGTTCAATATCCGCAGATTTATCAAACAGCACCGTTTCCAGGTATACGACGAACTCTGTTTAGCAAGTTTACCGATACTTGTGTATAACGGCGAGAGCTCTGCTTGGGAAGGAGCGAACCCGGTCAACGCCGCGCACTTTCATGAACTTCACTGGAATCCGCGGGTTTTCATCCGTCCCGTGGCGCAATCATTCTTGAAACCGGTTAAAATAAGTCGTTTGTTAGCCTTTCATTCGAATTGGAATACGAATCGATAAGATTTGTTTGGTCGAAAAGGCGTTATAAAAGGCTATGTTCGCGTTAATAGTTGATACTTTATGAACTGAAAGCCAACATGAAATCCAAGGATACAACTTTTAGTAACTTTCCTTTTTTCAATATCACGCCAATGGTTGAAAGGAGGGTGCGGTTGCTCGATTGACAGGTGTCGGCAGCAGGGAGCTGTCGTCAAGCCTACATGGACGTATTCACGGCGTTCTGTCAAGCGAGTAATCGTACCCTCTGCTACGCTCAAGTGTATCGGAAAGCAATCATTGGCTATTTCCTAATGGGTTTATTTAGAGTAGGAAAGAGGACCGTTTCAACTGCTAACGCGAACATAGCCTTATAAAACAACTCCGGAAAACATGTGAATCAATCGAAAAAACAACAAGAGAAAACATTGCAGATGGCTGTTTTGATGACGCCGGATATGGCCAATTTTTCCGGTGTCGTGCATGGCGGTTCGTTATTAAAACTGCTCGATCAGGCCGCTTATGCTTGTGCGGCACGGTATAGTAAGAACTATGTTGTAACGGCATCGTTAGATCAAGTTTTTTTTAAGGAAAAAATTCAGGTTGGCGAGTTGGTGACTTTATCCGCACATGTCAATTATGTCGGGCGGTCTTCAATGGAAATCGGTATCAAAGTGGTTGCCGAGAATTTGCGCACGCAAGAAAAAAGACACACCAATTCGTCTTATTTTACGATGGTGGCGGTCGACGAGAATGGCAAACCGGTGCCTGTTCCGCCATTGACCATAGAAAGCGAATTGGAACAGAAACTATACGATGCCGCGTTGATGCGCAAAAAAATGCGCCAGGAAATCATGGAAAAACATATGGCACTACATGTCGACTTACCAAAGGACGATCTTTAATTTATGGGTATTCAGGAAAACTTCGAACAACTTCCGTTAAAGGAATTTACCGAAAAGGCATATCTCGATTATTCGATGTATGTGATTTTGGACCGCGCCTTACCGCATATTGGAGATGGTCTCAAGCCGGTGCAGCGGCGCATTGTTTATGCAATGTCGGAGCTGGGGCTGACTGCGGCGGCAAAATTCAAAAAATCGGCGCGAACGGTCGGTGACGTGCTCGGTAAATATCATCCACATGGCGACTCGGCCTGTTATGAAGCGATGGTGTTGATGGCTCAGGATTTTTCCTATCGTTATCCGTTGATCGACGGTCAGGGGAACTGGGGTTCGCCGGACGATCCGAAATCGTTTGCCGCGATGCGCTATACCGAATCGCGTTTGACGCCTTACGCACAAACCTTGCTGAGCGAACTGGGGCAGGGGACCGTCGATTGGACCGACAACTTCGACGGTACATTGAAAGAACCGGTATTGTTACCGGCGCGGTTACCGAATGTATTGTTGAACGGTACGATGGGTATCGCGGTAGGCATGGCGACCGATATTCCGCCGCATAATCTTAGAGAAGTAGCTGCGGCATGTGTGCAATTGCTCGATGACCCCGATACGCCGTTGGAAAGATTGTTCGACCATATCAAGGGTCCTGATTATCCGACTCACGCCGAGATCATTACACCCGTCGAAGAGTTACGAAAGATGTATGCATCCGGGAACGGTTCGGTCAAAATGCGTGCTCGTTATGAACTGGAAGACGGTAATATCGTTATTACCGCCCTGCCGCATCAAGTGTCAGGAGCCAAATTACTCGAACAAATCGCGGCGCAAATGAATGCAAAAAAATTGCCGATGATCGATGATTTGCGCGACGAATCCGACCATGAAAATCCGACGCGTTTGGTCGTGATGCCGAAATCCAAACGCATCGATGTCGAAGCGGTGATGTCACATTTGTTCGCGACGACCGATTTGGAGAAAAATTTTCGCGTAAATTTAAATATGATCGGCTTAGACGGTCGGCCGCAAGTCAAAAATCTTAGAACGATATTGACCGAATGGCTGATTTTTCGAACCGAAACGGTTAGACGCAGGTTGCAATACCGGTTAGACAAGGTCTTGGCTCGTTTGCATATCCTAGAGGGATTATTGATCGCCTATCTGAATATCGACGAAGTCATTGCGATTATTCGGTACGAGGACAAGCCGAAACCGGTGTTGATGGAGCGCTTCGGTATCAGTGATCTTCAGGCCGAAGCGATCTTGGAATTGAAACTGCGGCATTTGGCTAAATTGGAGGAAATGAAAATTAAAGGCGAGCAAGCAGAGCTCGAAAAAGAGCGGCAAGCCTTGGAAAAAACCTTGGGTTCGAAAGCTTTGCTGAACCGTTTGATCAAAAAAGAAATTCAAGTCGATGCCGAAAAGTTCGGTGACGAGCGGCGTTCGCCGATTATTGAGAGAGGTTCGGCAAAGGCGCTCGACAGCACCGAATTAATCGCGAATGAGCCGGTCACGGTTATATTGTCGCAAAAAGGCTGGATTCGTGCCGCGAAAGGTCATGACATCGATGTTGATGGCTTGAATTATCGTTCCGGAGACGGCTTTCTGCATGCGGTCAAGACCCGCACGACTCAGCCGGTTTATGTATTGGATTCGACCGGACGCGTTTATGCAACCGCAAGTCATGATTTACCTTCGGCGCGCAGTCAAGGCGAACCGCTGACCGGTCGATTCAATCCGCCTGCAGGCTCGTTATTTATCGGTTTGTTGGCTGGTAACCCGGATGATTGGTATGTGCTGGCCGGATCTACCGGTTACGGCTTCAGGGTGCAATTGAAGGATTTATTCAGCAAGAATAAAGCCGGTAAAACGGTTGTTACCTTACCAGTGGGCGCGAAGGCGTTGTTGCCGGTTCGAGTGCATCGCGATAGCGATTTGCTGGCGATTGCGACGCTACAGGGCAGGTTATTGATTTTTCCGGTCAATGAGTTGCCGGCTTTGACGCGGGGTAAGGGCAATAAACTGATTCAAATTCCGCCGAGCGACTTGGCCGACGGTAGTGATGCGGTCATGGCATTGGCCGTGATTTCCGAGCAAAGCGAATTGAAGCTCATTTCAGGAAAACGCACGCTGACGCTAAAAGCAGCCGATATCGAGCATTACAAGGGCGTCCGAGCGAAGCGGGGCTTACATTTACCGCGCGGTTTTCAGAAAGTTGACGGTTTTGTAGTCGCGTAGTTATCCCCATCGTAGATCAAAATTCGGCGTCTGGGTGTCCGCTAAAGGACGCCGTGAATACGTCCATGTAGGCTCTATGCCAGCTCCATGCTGGCAAAGCCTTTATCGGACACCCAGGTGCCTCCTCAGGCACTGCCGAATTTTGAAGTGCGAAAGGTATATTTCGCGCGCGGAGGCGCCCGGGTGCGGAGATGATAGTTCGTTATTCCCATCGCTCCAGCGTGGGAATGCATACCGATCGAGGCTCGACAGCCAAGGTATGGGTTCCCACGGAGGACCACTCATCGTTATACACAAGTCCCGTCATACCCGCCGGGAAGCGGGTATCCAGTGCTAGGGATGGCAAGGCCAATACATCCCTGTAGCCTGGATTCCGGCAATCCATGCCGGAATGACGTGGTTCACATAAAGATGTGTATAACGATGAGAGCTCTGCTTGGGCATGAAGTCTTGGAAGCTCCAGCTTCCCGAAGCCGGCAAGCAGAGCTTGCGAGACGGGTTTCCCAAACAGAGTTTGGGAAACAGCGTAAGATGTGTATAACGATGAGCGGAGGACCATGGGAACCGGAAGAGCCGCGATAACGAACTATCATCTTAGCGCCCCAGCGCCTCTGCGCGAGATTGAAAGATTTAGCTATGCGCTTGTTCGGCGGCAATGACGGTGTTGGCGACCAGCATCGTGATCGTCATCGGACCGACGCCTCCCGGTACCGGCGTGATGTAACCGGCGACTTCTTTGACGCCTTCGAAATCGACATCGCCGACTAATTTTCCGTCTTCGAGCCGGTTGATGCCAACATCGATGACAGCCGCGCCGGGCTTGACCATGTCTGCTGTAATCAAATTAGGTTTGCCGGTTGCGACGACCAGTATGTCGGCCAATGAGGTGAATTGCTTCAGATCACGAGTTTTCGAGGTGCAAATACTGACCGTCGCATTTTTTTGCAACAGCATCAGCGCCATCGGTTTGCCGACGATGTTGCTGCGCCCGACGATGACGGCATTTTGGCCTTCGATCGGAATGTCGCAATATTCAAGCAGACATTGCACTCCATAGGGTGTGCAGGGCGGAAATATCGTATTGCCGGCCATCAATGCGCCCAGGTTATACAAATGAAAGCCGTCCACGTCCTTATCGGCATCGATGGTTTCGAGAACTTTGTTGACGTCGATATGATCGGGGAGGGGCAGTTGTACCAATATGCCGTGTATTGACGGGTTGTCATTAAGGCGTTCGATAGCCGATAGCAATAACGTTTCGCTGATATCTTCGGGCAGGTCGATCAATTCGGAATAAATGCCGACTTCGTGACAGGCTTTGATTTTATTGCGCACATACACTTGCGAGGCGGGATTGTCGCCGACAATGATGACAGCCAGGCCCGGAAGAACGCCTTTTTCTTTGAGTTGAGCTACGCGCTGTTTCCATTTTTTGCGGACGTCCAATGCGACCGCTCTACCATCGATG
The DNA here is from genome assembly GCF_044788715.1 of Methylotuvimicrobium sp. KM1. Taxonomy (NCBI): domain Bacteria; kingdom Pseudomonadati; phylum Pseudomonadota; class Gammaproteobacteria; order Methylococcales; family Methylococcaceae; genus Methylotuvimicrobium; species Methylotuvimicrobium sp. KM1. Next base: position 1,869,550 of record NZ_CP173170.1, read on the forward strand.
ATTTTTGCACTCATGATTCAATTGTTTATGTAGTAAATATTATCGGCAAGCATAAGGAAGAACGTGCAAGAACGCAAACCCTCCACTACCGGTGGGACACCCTCTTTCAATGCGATTAATCGCCCAAAACGATGTTGTATTTACCGAGCAGGGAGTAAAGCGTCGGGCGTGTAATGCCTAATAGTTTTGCCGCATTTGAAACGTTATGGTTCGAGAAATTCAGCGCTCTTTTTATCGCAAGTGTTTCGGCAGCTTCCCGAACTTCTTTTAAGTTAAGCGGCAGGGCGTCATGGTTTTCGCCGTCCATTTCGAGGTCGTTTAACGTTATCAACGCTTCCTCCGCCATGATGACCGCGCGTTTAATTTTATTTTCCAATTGACGAATATTTCCCGGCCATTCATATGTTTCGATGGCTTGAGCGGCTTCTTTGGTAAATCCCTTAATCGATTTTTTATGTTGGTCGTTGAATTTTCTCAATAAGCCGGTTGCGATAATGAGAGCATCTCCTTCGCGTTCTCTGAGCGGAGGAATATTGATGGTCATTTCACTGATACGATAATACAAGTCTTCTCGAAATGCACTTTGTTGAATCAGGTTTTGAATATTCTGGTGGGTCGCGCAAATAATGCGAACATCGACCGGTATCTCACCGCGCCCGCCCAAGCGCTCAATGGTTCGCTCCTGAATGAAACGTAATAATTTCGATTGTAGATTGAAAGGTAGATCGCCTATTTCGTCGAGAAAAAAAGTACCGCCGTCGGCATATTCTATTTTTCCTTTGGTTTGTTTGACGGCACCGGTGAATGCCCCTTTTTCATAACCGAATAATTCACTTTCTAATAGGTTTTCAGGAATGGCCGCGCAATTGACCGGTACGAAAGGCTTTTTAGCCCGGTCGCTGAGGTCGTGAATCGCTCTGGCGAAAACTTCTTTACCGGTTCCGCTTTCTCCGAGTAATAAAGTAGTGATTTGCATCGGAGCGATTTTTTCCACGGTTCTGGAAATTTCTTGCATTTTTTTGCAGGCTGCGATAATACCATTTAACGGTTCATGGTTTTTTTGCTGAAGTTTCGAGTTTTCATTTTCCAGCGAGGTCAGATGAAAGGCGCGCTGGATAATAGTGTTCAAGACATCGAGATCGACCGGTTTCTGGTAAAAATCGTAGGCCCCCAATGCGATGGCCTGGAGTGCGTTGTCTCTATCGTCATTGCCGGTCACGACGATGACTTTAGTGGTTGGAGCCAGTTGCAGGATTTCTTTTAAGGTTTCGAGGCCTTCGCTGGCGTTGGTCGGATCGGGAGGCAGGCCCAAGTCTAGTGTCACAACACTCGGTTGATAACGCCTCAATGCGGTAATGGCCTCTGGTCTGTCGCCCGCTATGACGATCTGGTATTTTTCAAAGCCCCATTTGAATTGTTTTTGCAAGCCGGGATCGTCTTCCACTATGAGTAAAATACTGTCGTCGCTCATTTCTCGCCTTTTAATATTGCTTGGGTCATATCAAGTTGAACGTTCGATTTGACGCTGGTTTGAGTCGGTTGCTTGTGCCGTTTATAAAGCGGCAAGGTGATCGTAAAAGTTGTTCCCCTACCGGGTAGGCTTTTAACATCGATCGTCCCCGATTGTTTTAAAATGTAATCTCGAGCTTCGTAAACGCCGATCCCCATACCCGCGTTGCCTTTTGTCGTATCGAAAGGCTTAAATAACCTTTCGGCAATAAACTTGTTATCCATTCCGGCGCCGCTATCGATAATTTTGATGATTGCTCTATCAGCCTTTTGTGTTAACTCCAATTTAACAAAGCCATCGTCATCGGTTGCTTCTTGAGCGTTTTGTATTAGGTGTCCGAGAACGGCTGTTATTTTAGCTTGTTCGCCTTGAATTTCGCAGTCTTGGTTAAGACCGAAGGCAATTTCCAAGGTCGGGCGGTTGCTTGACTGTTGTTGCGCGACGTCTTGTATGATGTCATTTAGGTTAAGTACGGCTTGGGTTTCTGATTGTATATTGCCTTTTTTCAATTGATCGATGATGTGTTGCATTTTTGTCACGACATTTTGCAAGGTATCGATGGAATCTTCAATGAATTCGGGGTTATGTTTATGTTTTTCTGCATTTTTAACTATCATCGCAACTTGCGCGATCAAATTTTTTAAATCGTGCACTACGAATGCGGATAGTCTGCTGTAGGCTTCGAATTGTCGAACACGAGACAATTCGTCAAGCGTTTGGTTTAAGGCGAGGGCATTACTCAATTGGAATCCGACAGTCTTTAGTAAGTCGAGATCCTCCCAGTTAAGTGCCCTGGGTACGCGCGCTTGGGTAAGAACAACGAAGGCTTCTAATGAGTTTAGCCTGTACAGTGGGATAATGAGCCAAATTTTGTTGTCGTCGAAATTCCACTTCGACAAATCAATATCATCGTACAGATCCGGATTATCATTGTATTGTACGAAATCGATGACCCATTGCTTGTCGGCTAAGAATCGAATAAAAGGTTCGTCTTTATCAAACAATTGTTCCGGTTCGAAGCCTAAGTGTTTGTGTTCGGCTAAATAAAAATCGCCTTGTTCGTTTTTTAGCCAGAGCCCTCCGCCGGAACTCTCCACTAAGTCGGCCATGGTTTTAATAATGAGTCCTGCCAATTCGCTGACCGAATTTAATTGCGCGAGGGTTTTACTAAGCTTGATCCATTCTTCTCGATAATCATAGCGATATTCAAGAAAATGTTTACTCAAATTAACTTTGACTAATGCTCTAATTTTTCCGGAAATAAAAAGAACGATCAGCAATAAAATCGCTAAAAAAATAAAGGTAAATTGAGCGACTTCCCCCCAATTGCCGCCATAGTCACGTATATAAAATCCGGCAACTGACATCAGGACCAAGTATAATCCGGAGCCGAATAAAACTGTGGTATGAAAAACGATTTTTCTTGAAACGGTCAATTCGGTGTCTTTTTCTTGTAAACGCAGCATGGAAACCGCGAGCATAGGCGCTATTATGGCATTGATAATTCCCCGTGAACTCCATATCGCCGAATCCAACGAAAAAAACAGTAATGATTTGCTGTATAGAATAAAGTCGACTATAAACAAAGCGCCAAGACCTACGCATAAGAATTTTATCGACCAACGTTGATCGGAAAATGCGTTGCGATAAATTTGCTCAATTAGCATTAGACCGACAATTGCAAAAATGACATGGATAAATAAGCGCAAGTCCCTTTGCAGTAACTGGTTGATGGCTTGTAGTAAGCTTGAATTGACTTCGTAAAGAAAAACAAGAATTGTGCTAAACAAGATTAACAGGACATTTTTCGATCTAAAAAATAACGATAAGCGTTCCCCCTTGCGTTGTTTGAAGCTTATAAAGCAAAGAAAAATCAGCCAAGCTCCATTGCGTAAAGTCTCTAACGGTAGCGCATCGGAACTGAAATAGAACTGGTCTTGCAGGGTAAACGTTGTGTAACCTAACCAAATCAAAGAAAGAGAAATTGCCAGAAAGAAGGGTAGGAAATAAGGGCTTTTTTTTAGGCTTATAAATGCAAATGGAATTAACAATGCATAACTGGTTGTAGCGGTAAGGTAATTGTAAAAGCTGTAATGTTCCAGGGTGTCCATGTTATTCGTAGCGGTCAGAGAAGGTTAAGAGCCGATGTAAAATCGGTGAAATCTCAATTTCAATGGTAAGGTTTGAGATCAGCAATTCCCAGTTTGAGCATTCTCACTGGATTAGGGTGTGGGGTATCCCTGTCGAGGAACGCCGTGAACCCATCCATGGGGGCTTGACGGCAGAAAAATGCTCCTGCATTTTCTGCATTCGTTACATCCTTGTAACTCAGCAATTGCCGAGGAGCAAAAATCTGCCCCTGCTGCCGACATCTTCGCCAAGCATACCCCACACCCTGTTTGACCCCCAAATTGGGAATTGCTGGTTTGAGATGAAGTCTATATTGAATGATACGGGTTTGTGCTTTAATAACCAATAGGTCATGCGTGGTTGATAAAGAGATCTGTAGCCCAAATTGCGGTGGAAGAATGTCCGGTGTAATTATTCACATCGTCCTATCGTTCCCTCGCTCCAGCATGGTAATGCATGCCGATCTTGTCTCGGCGACGAGGTAGGGGTTCCTATGGAAGACTGTGGGAACCAGAAAAGCCTTCCGTTCATGGCGACTGGACTCTGATAATCCATGACAGAATGACGTGTTTTCGTTAACTTAATGGCAGTGATGTCTATTGGGACCTAAACTGTTTTTCCGCCAAACTAAAGTAACTAAAATTTCCTATGAAGGTTTAGCGACAATGCTGATAAGAATTATTAAGAATTTAACTGTTGTTTTGTGTTTTTCGCTGTTAACGGCGTGTAGTTCGCCTGAAGAAATCGCGATGGATAGTCAAGCGAAAGGAATTGAACTTTATAATCAAGGTGAATATGCGAAGGCCGAGTTAGAGTTGAAAAGTGCAATTCAGCAGGATCCTACTGTCGCCGATGCTTATTATTATCTCGCGCTGGTGAATGAAAAAAATAGGAATTTTAAAAGCATGAAAGATAACTTGATTGAAGCAATCAAGTTAAAGCCTGAGAATCTAGATGCCAAATTACGTTTAGCTAAGGTTTTATTACTGCTGAATGAAGCCGAAAATGCGCTGGTTCAGGTTAAGGAAGTTTTAGAGCAGGAAGCCGATAATTTGGATGCAAAAACCTTGGAGGCATCGATTCTTATCAGACAAAATAAAATGTCTGAAGCGTTGCCGATTCTGGACGAAGTGCTCAAGCAAGATCCAATGCATAATGATGCTTTGTCGCTGAAAGCGGCTTTATTGATGGAAGGTCAAAACTTTAACGAGGCGCTTTCGTTGATTCAGCCGGCTATCGATTCGGATCGCGATAATTTGTCATTGCGGTTATTGAAAATCAAAATTGACGCTCAAAATAAAGATATCGATGCAGTCATAACGGATTATCAAGATCTCATCAGAATTTTTCCGGAAAAGGACGAACTAAAGTACGCGTTGGCTAAGATCTATTCCGCAGCTAAAAAAAATCAAGAGGCCGAACACATTCTGACCGAATTGGTTGACCAGCGACCTAATGATATTCAACAAAAGTTAATTTTATTGGGTTTTATCTATCAAACGGACAGGAACAGAACGGACGAGGTTTTACAAAGCTTTATAAAAAGCAGTCAAGAAAATCCCAAGCACTTGCTGGAATTAGCAAAATGGACTTTGATGGTCAATAACGTAAGCTCTGCAAAACAACAATTAAAAGAAATTGCCGAAAATAAAAAGTTTAAAGCTGATGTTCGTACCGAAGCCGATTTATTATTGGCCAATATTTATTTTGAGCAAGGAGATTATAAGGCTACCTCTGAAGCGGTTCAGGCGATTTTAAATAAAAATCCAAATCAAATCGGCGCAAAAATCCTTAAAGCGAAAGTTTGGGTTCAAGAAGGTCAATTGGAGGAAGCGTCTGCATTACTAAATACGGTGCTCTGGGACATGCCGAATTCCGATGAGGCGATCGTATTAATGGGCGATATTTTTTTAAAGCAGGGCGAGTTAGATAAAGCTCAAAAGAACTTTAAAGAAGCACTCGATATTAATCCGGCTAATTTACAAGCCTTATTTCCAGTGGTTGAAAAAGCGGTCAAGGATAACCATCTTGATTATGCGGCAGAATTGCTTAGAAAAGCATTAGCTAGGAGGCGTAATCAAGTTTCGTTATTAAATAAATTAGTGCAGATCAAGATGGTTCAAAAAGATTGGGAGACGGCCGAAAAATTGATTTCAGCAATGGAGTCGCAACCTAAGTCTATATTTCTGGCTAAGTTTTTAAGAGGCAAATTATACCAAGAGCAGGGCGACTGCAGCAAAGCCATACCTTTATTCAAGGAAACCCTGGCAAGATATCCGTCTCAAGCCGATAGCCTAACAGAAATGGCGCGTTGTCATGAGATGCTGAAACAGCGACCTAAAATGCTTACTTATCTAAATGATTTAATTAAGGATGGCCCGGCAAATATTTCCGCCATTGTGTTGAAAAGTAAGTTGATGACCTTAGATCGCCAATTTGACCATGCCGTTACCTTGTTAAAAAAAGCGATAGACGATTATCCGAACTCGGTTTCGCTGTATTCTGAATTAGCCAGAGTCTTTGTACAAAAAAATCAAATAAAAGATGCACTGAAAACTTATCAACTGGGCTTGGAAAACAATCCAGGGAGTCTTGAGCTTTCTATGTTGTTAGCTTCAACTTATGTCGATCAAAAAAACTACGATGAAGCGGTTACAATTTATTATCAAGTCATAGAAAAAAATCCAAAGCTCGATATCGCTAGGAATAATTTAGCGGCTATTCTATTGGACCATTATGGACAGTCGGATGATATCGAAAAAGCAGTGCAGTTAGTTCAGCATTTCAAATACAGTGATCAGCCTTATTTTATCGATACCTACGCATGGGCTGAATTTAAGGCTGGACGATTAAATCAGGCTTTGTCGATTTTGCAAGAAGTTATTGTTGCGGCTCCCCATGTGCCGGTGTTTAGGTATCATTTGGCTTCGGTTTATCATGCTCTTGGAAATAAATCCGCAGCAATATCGGAATTGAGAGAAGTGATGGAACTCGCAAAATCTACTCAATTCGATCAGCTTGATGATGCGAAGCAACTGATGAGGCAGTTATCCGGGAACCGCGAATAACGTGATTATACCCATCGTAGATCAAATCGGCACTGGTGCCCGTCAAAGGCAGGCACAGCGCCTAAATTATCCAAGACAATTAACCTTGGCCAATGGGCTATGGAATTTAGGTGTTGGGTAAATAGGTCCCTATAGGCTCTATGTCAGCTCTATGCCGGAATCATCTTTGTCGGATACCCCAGCACCTCTTCGGGCACTACCGAAATTTGAAGTGCGAACGGTATAAATACCTACGCACTGGAAGAGGATTAAAGTGAAGAGTTAAAAAACTAATTCTGGTGTGTAAAGAAGTGCGTAACATAAATTTTCGAAGAGCGGGTGTAATGATCGCTTTTTGGTAATGCGAGTGAATTTATGGTTAGTAAGTTTTAGGAAATGGTAATAGGGGTAAGGTATAAATTAAAATTATGCTGTAAGTCACCTATAATTGCATGAGAAAGACGCAGATAGAACCTGGCGAGTCGTAAGGATACGAGCTATTTTCTTGAAAATCATAGATTATTTGAGCGTCGAAGTTGATAAGAATGAACGGAATTCATCGAGCCAGCCGTCTACTATCTGTAGACTTCAACTTCTTTAGCAATTTTTGGGTTGATTCCCTTTGTAAATCAAATAGGATTTACATCGATTTTGGCTTCATTTTTTTGAAGTTTGAGTAAGGACCTATTTCGGTATCAGACAAAACCGAGTTATTTTCGATGCACCATTAGAAAAGGCGCGTGTCAGATTTATTTTCAAATCTAGAGTTTAATTGGTATGACAAAAAAAATATTTATCTTATCTCTGTTCTTCTTGCTTTTGTCCGGGTGCGGCTATCCTCCCTTGACCGATGAATCTGAATTGCCGCAGGACTATACCTATAGAATTGGTCCGGGAGACAGTGTGGAGATATTTGTATGGGGTTATCCGGAAATATCGACAACAGCGACTGTTCGACCCGATGGAAAGATAACCACGCCATTGATCGACGATGTCGATGCACTTGGCAGAACGCCTTCCGAATTGGCGCGTGAAATGGAAGTCATTTTGAGCGAATATGTCAGAGACCCTCAAGTTGCTATCATTGTGGGCGGTTTTCAGGGTATTTACGAACAGCAAGTAAAAATTATCATGACCGGTAGCGGCATGGGAGGAGGAATGGGCGGCGGCATGGGAGGAGGTATGGGCGGCGGTATGGGAGGAGGTATGGGCGGCGGCGGAATGGGAGGAGGAATGGGCGGCGGCGGAATGGGAGGAAGCGGTACCGCTAAAGCCTTTCCTTATAAAAAAGGCATGACATTGCTCGATTTAATGATACAAGTTGGTGGGTTGGGAATTTTTTCCGATGGTAATAGAGCAAGTATTATTCGAAAAATCGATGATGACGATTATCAATTTGGTGTTCGAATAGATGATTTATTAAGCAATGGCGATTTGTCGGCGAATGTTAGGATAATGCCGGGCGATATTTTGATTATTCCGGAATCCTTTTTCTAAATGGGGATGATTTTTAATAGTTGTATTCCGTATAGACTTCGCGCGAAGCATGGTTTATGTGCGGATTTATTAAGAGGTAGTGTTTAGACATGCAAGAGCAATTTGCTGAAATTCTTTATTATATAAAGGCAACATTCCGATATAAGTGGTTTATTATTATCTCGGCCTGGCTCATTTGTCTTCCCGCTTGGTGGTATATACTGAACCTGCCCGATAAATACTCGTCTACTGCACGCGTTCAGGTTGATACTAGAACCATGCTGAGGCCATTATTGAGCGGCTTAGCGATACAGTCTGACATTAGAGGCATGGTCGCGATCATGAAACAGCTGATGTTTACTCGATATCATTTGGAAAAAATATCTAACCTCGCAGGCTTGGATACGAATCTAAACACCGAAAGTGAAAAGTTAGCCTTAATTAATAAGCTGAAAGAAAACATTAAGATAGATGGTGGAAAAAATGATATTTTTTCCATTAGCTATGAGGCAACAGATCCGCTCGAAGCCAAGCATGTCGTTCAATCCGTGCTTACGGTTTTTTCGGAACAAGCGCAAAAAACAGCCCTGGATGATGCCGATTCCACACAGCGTTTTTTATTGACTCAAATTCAAGAGTACGAGCAAAGACTTCGAAACGCTGAAAAAGCGCGGGAAAATTTCAAACGCGCTAATGTCGGGATGCTGCCAGGACAAAGCGGCGATCAAGTTGGTCAAATACAAGAATTGAATAGAACCATTGAAGAGGCTAAATTAGCTTTAAAAGAACTGGATTCGCGAAAACAAGTTTTAAAAGAACAGTTGGTGGAAGCTCAAGAAAGTGCGGAAGACGAATGGGGTCTGTCTCTCAATACCAACAAAGCGGAAGACCCAAGGTTAACGGCCCTGGTCTCTCAGCGTGATGAGTTATTGCTGAAATATACGCGTAAGCACCCAAGCGTAAAGGTTATTAACGATCAAATTAGATCTATTTTGAAACGCAAATCGCAAGAAAAAGAAGAGCTCGAAACGGAAGGTGCGGCTGCGGCGCATTCCAATCCGTTTGTTCAATCTATCAAGGCATCCCTTAACGAAATCGATGCACAGATAGCATCGATTAAATCGAGAATAGAATCTTATGAACAAAAAATCGTTAAGCTCGATGATGAATTCAATCAACGATTGAACGTTGAAACGGAGATGCAGAACCTGAATAGAGACTATAGTGCAATTAAGAAAAATTACGATGCCTTGCTGCAAAGAAAAGAGCAGATGAACTTAACGGAAAAGGTTGATGCCGAAGGTACATCATTACGGTTTAAAGTGGCCGATCCGCCTAATAAACCACTGTCTCCATCCGGGCCTAAAAGAGCCATTCTTTATTCCGCCGCTTTAGGGGGCGGGTTAGTTGTAGGTATCGCGATCGCTTTTTTAGCGGTATTGATAAAGCCGACTTTTATTGCATCCAATCAAATCAGAACGATGACGGGGATTCCTGTTTTAGGCAGCGTCTCTATTGTTAGAAATCGTGAACAAACGAGAAAAATGAGGATGCAAATAGTTCAATATGCGATGGCTTGCGGATTGTTAGTGACTGCTTATGCCGGAATTATGGTTTTTAAAGTTTAGAATGCCGTAATGATATCTTTTGCTCATCAAGTTTGGACATTGCGAATGAAGTGCGAATATATACCTTTTGCACTTCAAATTTCGGTAGTGCCTGGAGGTACCGGTGTACTTGGTCCCTCACCTTACGCTAGGTGAGGGGCCAGGATGGATACTGGCATAGAGTCTACCGTTGCCGAATTTTGATCTACGATGGGTGTATATCAAGGGCAACAATTAACGGAATGATCTATAGTCCGCGGCACGTAAAGATGCCTCATTGCGTCTTTTTAGTGTTTGATAGGTTTGAAATCTATTAAATAATATCTGGAAGAAAGTCGCTAGTCCTTAACAAAATCAATAATATAAGATATATTTGTAAAATAATTCTGAATAGTCGTCGAAACAGAGTAATATTAATGGAAAAAGTATGATTATATCGATCCAAGGACATCTGACAGGCCACGGAATGATGAAATTTTGGAGTAATGAATGAGTATTGAAAAGGCTTTAGAAAAAGCTAGCTTAGCCGAGAGTCTCGGTTCTGCGAAAAGATCCAACTCCATTGTTGATAATCAAACAGAATCGACGCACCCCAATGATGCATTTGATGCATTTTTTTTAACTGACGATAATAATGGTAATGCCAACGCGCACTCCTCAAACGTCGGCGAAAAAAATATCGAACGGTTTAATTGGGAGTTTCTACACGAGCATGGTTTTATCGATCCGTCAGTCGGGCACATGAAGATTGCGGAAGAATTTAGAAGCATTAAGCGGCCGATCATGTCCAATGCACTGGGCGGCATTGAAAAAGGCATCGAGCGTTCTAATCTTATTTTGGTGACTAGTAGCGTTCCGGGAGAAGGAAAAACCTTTTCCGCTATTAATTTAGCTATCAGCATCGCGGCCGAGCGCGATAAGCAAGTGTTGTTAATCGACGCGGATGTTGCAAAACCATCGGTTTCCAGGGTATTGGGTATCAAAAGAACGCCCGGGCTCATTGAATATTTGGAAGGTAACAAGATCGATTTTTCGGATATTATTTTACAGACCGAAATCGCCGGACTTCGTATTGTTCCGGCTGGAAAAGCGCATCAATTCTCGACCGAATTGCTTGCAAGTAACAAAATGATCAACCTTTCGAGAGAGTTGAGCGAGCGTTATGCCGATCGTATCGTGATTTTCGATTCGCCTCCGTTATTGGCGGCCACGCAAGCGGAAGTTTTATCCAGCATGGTCGGTCAGGTTATTTTGGTGATCGAGGCCGAAAAAACGGCTCAAAATATTGTGATGGAAGCGGTCAAAAAATTGGAGTCCTGCGATGTGGTTCTTGCTTTGTTGAACAAAACGCAAAGAAGCATGGATATGAACTACTATGGATACGGGCAATATTGATTTTTTATGAAACACCTTAAATTAAGGCGGTTCATTGTCGCTTCGGTCAGCGGTTACTTGGTATGGGGTTGTTCTACTAATGCCTGGGCTTTAAATCTTAATTTCAGGCCCAGTGTTTTTTTACAAGAAGTTTACTCGGACAATATTAGACTCGCACCGAAAGGCGAGGAACAAAGCGCTTGGGTAACCGCGATTACGCCCGGTTTTTTTGTTAACGGTCAATCGGGCCGCTATAATTTAAATCTGAATTATCGATTGCAAGGTATATATAATGCCGGCGGCGATTCCGGCATCGATTTAAACCATCAATTACAATATAACAGCAACTACATTCTTTCGCCGGGACGATTTTTCGTTCAGTCCCGTAGTTCCATTAGCCAGCAAAATATTTCCAATACGCGGATCGTCAGCGATAACTTTACCGGTGATCAAAGCAATACTTCAACGATTTCTACATTTGGGATTGCTCCGACATGGACCCCAAGGTTTGGAAGCTATGCTAACGGGTTGGCTCGAGCCAGTTACGATAGGGTGAGTTCCAGCGAAGGGCCTTTATCCGATACCGATAGTTTTTCGCAAAATGTCATGCTGAATAGCGGCAGGTATTTTTCGAAAGTGGGTTGGCGTTTAAATTTCAATAATAGAATCAATCAAAACAGTAGCGGAGAGGACATACGCTTTCAAGATTCCAATGCTTTACTCCGATACAATTTGAACAGAAAATTTAGCTTGATCGCGCAAGGCGGCTATGCAAACAACGATTTTCAGTCGACCACCGGGTTCAGCCGAAACGGCTTTTATTATAATTTCGGCGGGCAATGGAGGCCCAGTCAACGATTCAGCGTATCGGCGGGATATGGGAATAACTCCTATGTCACGGTTTTCTTTTCGCCGTTTCAACGTTTACAAGCATCCGTGACCTATCGTAACAACGATATCGGCACGAATACCGGCGATGTCTGGCAAGGCAGTCTGCGTTATTTTACCCCGCGATCAGTAGTTAATTTAACCTACAACGAGGATACTACCACGGTTCAGCAGGTGTTGATTCCTCCCGAGGAGGATGAATCCGGCAACCCGATAACCGATCCTATATTGTTTAATCCCGCCAATCCAAGTTTGATCGATGACGTTTTTGTCAGAAGAAGAGGCCAGCTATCGTATTCCTACCGCACAGGTAAAAGCATTCTTAGTGCGAATGTTTTCACCGAAAGAAGAACCTTTCAAGAGAGTCAAGTCAAGGACGAGGTTTATGGTATCAGAGGAACTTGGATGTGGAATTTTATGCCCAGAACCAATACCTTTTTAAGTTCCGGTTATCAGGTGACCGACACCGACTTTTCAACGGACAACCGTTTCGACATGGCTTTTCGAGTGCAAAGAAGCATCTTGCGGCAATTGAACGGTAACATTGAATATCGTTATATCAATCAAAGTTCAAACACTAACATCAATAGTTTCGATGAAAACCGCGTTACATTGAATTTGATGGCTTTTTTCTAACTTTAAACGATAATTGGTCTTTAAATGGAGAATAATAAAATAACGAATGCGATGACCGTGGATGTAGAGGATTATTTTCAAGTCTCCGCGTTTGAGAAAACAATTGCCAAATCCGACTGGGAAACATTGCCGCAACGGGCGGATTACAATACGCATCGTTTCTTGGATTTATTCGAAAAGCACAATATCAAAGCGACTTTTTTTACTCTCGGTTGGGTTGCCGAACGGCATCCGGCATTGATACAAAGAATCGTCAAGGAAGGTCATGAACTGGCCTGTCACGGTTATGATCATATTCGGGTCACCGAACTCGATCCCGAACAATTTCGACGAGACATCGTAAAAACCAAAAAAATGCTGGAAGATATCGGCGGCCGGGAAGTGATAGGCTACCGGGCGCCGAGTTATTCGATCGGCGCGAGCAATCCTTGGGCGCACAATATTCTCGCTGAAGCGGGATTTCGATACAGTTCCAGCGTCTATCCGGTCAAGCATGATTTATACGGCATGCCGGAAGCGCCGAGGTTTATCTACGAACCGATTGCGGATAATAATTTCAAGGAAATTCCGATTACCACGTTACCATTAGCCGGTAAGAATTGGCCGTGCGGCGGCGGCGGTTTTTTCAGGTTTTATCCTTATTTTTTATCTAAATGGGCCTTTAACGCCATTAATCAAAAAGAACATCAGGCCGGAATTTTTTATTGCCATCCTTGGGAAATCGACCCCGAACAACCGAGACAGAAAAACGTGAGTTTCAAATCGAAATTCCGGCATTATTTGAATCTCGATAAAATGGAAGGGCGCATCGTCAATCTGCTCAACGATTTTTCCTGGGATACGATGTCGAATGTTTTTCTTGATAACCATTCGCGCCGATAAACCGGTTTTATTTTTCTTATATCTTATACAATGCTCAAATTACTGGACTCAAACAACTATAACAAATGGGACGCCTTCGTAGAGCAGCAACCGGACGCCACTTTTTTTCATCTGTCCGGCTGGAAAGACGTCATAGAACGCGCCTTCGGCCATAAAACTTATTTCTATTACATCGAAAAAAACGGGAAAATCACCGGCATATTACCGTTGGCCCAAATCAAAAGTCCGCTGTTCGGGCATGCCTTATGTTCGTTATCGTTTTGCGTTTACGGCGGTATAGTCGCCGAGGACGAAGAAAGTTATGCCATGCTCGATCAAGAAGCCTGCCGTTTGGCCGAACAATTGAACGTTGATTATCTGGAAATGCGAAACCGGGTTCAAAAATCGCCGGAGCGTCCTTATAAAGAACTCTATGTAACTTTTCGAAAGACGCTCGATCCGGATCCTGAAAAGAACATGCTGGCGATCCCGCGTAAACAACGTGCGATGATCCGAAAAGGCATCAATGCCGGCTTGGTGAGCGTTATCGACCAAGACGTCGAACGTTTTTATCAAGCGTATTCGGAAAGCGTCAGAAACCTCGGTACGCCGGTTTTTTCCAAAAAATATTTCCAAATTTTGCAGGATGTATTTAAGGATCAATGCGAGATATTGACGGTCGAAAAGGACAGTCAACTGATTGCCAGTGTCATGAGTTTTTATTTTAAGGATGAAATACTGCCTTATTACGGCGGCGGTAACGATCAGGCTAGATCGGTGCAAGGTAACGACTTCATGTATTGGGAAGTGATGCGACGGGCCGTCGATAAAGGCGTAAAGATATTCGATTACGGCCGCAGTAAAATCGGCACCGGTTCCTACCGTTTTAAGAAGCATTGGGGCTTTGAGCCCGAACCGTTATTTTACGAGTTCCATTTAGTCAAGGCCGATCGATTGCCCGATATCAATCCGTTGAATCCGAAATATCGATTATTTATCGAGGCCTGGAAACGTTTACCTTTGCCGGTCAGTCGGGTCGTCGGACCTTGGCTATCAAAAGATTTAGGGTGATGCATGAGGGAAAATTTATTATTTCTGGTTCATCGTATTCCCTATCCTCCGAATAAAGGCGATAAAATCCGCTCGTTTCATTTTCTAAAGGCGTTATCGCAGCAGTATCAAATCTTCTTGGGTAGCTTCATCGATGATCCCAACGATCGGCAGTACGCCGACACGGTCAAAAGTTACTGTCATGAATCCTGCATCGAATCGCTAGATCCGTTGCAATCCAAAATCAAAAGCCTTACCGGGTTATTGACCGGCAAGGCCCTAAGTCTGCCTTATTACAAGAATCCTAAGCTCCAGCAATGGGTGAATGACGTCATCGAGCGCCATCAGATTCGCAAAGTGCTGATTTTTTCGTCGGTCATGGGGCAATATGTCCTTAATCGAGAAGATTTGACGCTAATTGCCGATTATGTCGACGTCGATTCGGATAAATGGCGGCAATACGCCGAGAAAAAGACTTGGCCGGAAAGCTGGATCTATCGGCGCGAGTCCGAACGCTTGCTCGAATTTGAGAAGCAATTGATCTCTCAAGCCAAAGCTGGTTTTTTTGTTTCCGAACAAGAAGCTAGTTTATTTAAAACCTTGGCTCCGGAATTCGAGGCTCGAATCGGTTCGGTCAATAACGGCGTCGATACCGATTATTTTTCGCCGGATCATGCATTCGACTCGCCGTATCGCCCGGAAAGCCAAGTATTAGCGTTTACCGGCGCGATGGATTATTGGGCCAATGTCGATGCGGTTAAATGGTTTGCCGAAAAGGTATTTCCTGCCATTCGGAAAAAACACCCCGATACCGAATTTTATATTGTCGGTTCCAAGCCGACCAAGGACGTGTTGTCGCTCGCCCAAATAGACGGTGTGGTCGTGACCGGTAGTGTGGACGATGTTCGCCCCTTTATCGCGCATGCCGATTTGGTCGTTACACCTTTGCGTATTGCCCGAGGCATTCAAAATAAAGTCTTGGAAGCAATGGCCATGGCTAAACCCGTCATTGCGACATCGATGGCGATTGAAGGCATTCCGGTCGATGACAGTTTGAATGTCGCGATAATCGACGATGAACAGCCGTTCGCCGATCGAGTTTGTGAGGCGCTTGCCCAAGGTAAAGGAGGCAAGCGGTCGGAAGGCAATCGGCAGTTCGTGCTGGAGAATTTCAGTTGGCAAACGTCGGCCGACCGATTGATCGAGTTGATCGGTTGATCCTATAAACCTAAATTCGGCAGTTCAACCATGATGCACATGAAGTTAATGAAGCATTTCAAGAGATTGCCTACTCCCTTTGTACCCAAAAAATGGTTAACTTTATAAAGGTATGGGGTGTGGCTAGCGAGGATGTCGGCAGCAGGGCAGATTTTTGCTCCTCGGCAATTGCTGAGTTACAAGGATGTAACGAATGCAGAAAATGCAGGAGCATTTTTCTGCCCTGCATCGCCTAAAGCGCCTACTGTTGGTGCCCTAATACACGCCATCCTTGGCGTTTAGCCGCCGCTAAGCCCCCATGGATGGGTTTACGGCGTTCCTCGACAGGCATACCCCGCACCCTGAACACGGAGAAATTTCTCAAACTGAGAATTGCTGATGCGTACCCTGTCTGACTAACAAAGGGAGGTTTGCGTCACAAGTTAGAACTCTATGCTGTATTCGTTTTCAAGCAACTTGGCATGAGCCGCTGCGAGCCTTGCGATAGGAATTCTAGGTGCCGAACATGAGACATAATCCAGTTTGATATGATGGCAAAAGCGGATCGATTCCGGATGTCCGCCTTGTTCGCCGCAAATACCCACTTTGATATCGGGCCGGGTTTGTCGCCCCAATTCAACTGTCATTTTCATCAATTGACCGACACCCTTAGCGTCGAGCACTTCAAACGGGTTATCCGCTAGTAGCCCGGATTCGTTGTACAAGGGCAGGAATTTATTTTCGGCATCTTCCCTGGAAAACGAAAAAGTCGCTTGCGTCAGATCGTTGGTACCGAACGAGAAAAATTCGGCGACATCGGCCAGTTTTGCCGCGCGCGTGCAAGCCCTAACGGTTTCGACCATTGTGCCGAATTTGAATTCCAAGTCTATGCCATACTGTTTTTCGACCTCTTTTTGAATTTGATCGACGTAAGACTTAACTTTTATCAATTCCTGAACGGTAATGACTTGAGGCACCATGATTTCGGGCAAAATCGGTTTGCGTTGCTTAATACATAGCGCTGCCGCTTCAAGAATCGAGCGGATCTGCATTTGGTAGATCTCAGGGTAGGACATACCCAGTCTGACGCCTCGATGGCCGAGCATCGGGTTCACTTCGTAGAGCTCTTTGACCTTACTCAGCATCAATTCCTTTTTTGCGATCGCTTTGTTGATGACCTCTTCGTTCAGATGATTGAACGGCGACGGCAATAAGGCATGTGAACCCAAGGTGTCGAGTGTAACTTGTTGACCTTGAATCATGATTTTATATTGATTCAAGGCCCGGATTTCATCTTCCAATTGATGTTCGCCGGGCAGGAACTCATGCATCGGCGGGTCCAGCAGGCGGACCGTGACCGGATAAGGTGACATGGCCTCAAAAAGTTCTTGAAAATCGTCGCGTTGAATCGGGAATAACTTGGCTAAAGCTTCCTGGCGCGCTTCCTTGTTGCCGGCAAGAATCATATCGATAACGAGCGGCAGGCGGTCGGAGGCGTTAAACATGCGTTCGGTGCGGCATAAACCGACTCCTGTAGCCCCATAGCTTGCGGCCAAGCGGGCGCGTTCCGGCGTATCGACATTGGCATGCACTTCCAATTCGGCAACTTCATCGGCCCAAGATAACAGGGTTTTCAATTCTTCCGAAAAAGAGGGTTCGATCGTGGGGATTCTACCTAAAAAGATCAAACCGGTACTGCCGTCGATTGTGATCATATCGCCTTCACGGATATGCAATTCGCCTATGACGGCTTGACGCGAGCGGACATCGATTTTGATGTCCTCGGCGCCGGCTACGCAAGCCTTGCCCATGCCTCTGGCCACAACGGCGGCATGCGAAGTTTTCCCGCCGCGACTGGTCAGAATGCCTTGCGCGGCAAAAAAACCGTGAATATCCTCGGGCTTGGTTTCTTCTCTCAGTAAAATGACCGCTTCGCCCGCACGACCTAATTGTTCGGCCGTGTCGGCTTCGAATACGCATTTACCGCAGGCTGCGCCCGGCGAGGCCGGTAAGCCTTGTGCAACCGCTTCGGCTGTTGAATTAGGGTCGAGTTGCGGATGCAAGAGTTGTTCAAGCAATTCGGGGTTGATCCGCAATAAGGCGCGATTTTTGTCGATCAAGCCTTCGGCAACCATTTCGACCGACGTTCTGACCATCGCAGTCGCATTCATTTTGCCGTTACGCGTTTGCAGGCAATAGAGTATGCCTCGCTCGATCGTGTATTCGTAATCCTGAACTTCTTTGTAATGGGTTTCGAGTTTATTGCGTAATTCGACCAGTTGTCGGTAAAGATCGGGCATTTCATTAGATAGTTCGTGCACCGGTTTCGGAGTGCGAATGCCGGCAACGACATCTTCGCCTTGCGCATTGACCAAATATTCGCCGTACATCTCATTGGTGCCGGTTCCCGGATTGCGTGTAAAGCCGACCCCGGTCGCGCAGTCGTTGCCCATGTTGCCGAATACCATCGTCACGACATTGACGGCGGTGCCATTGGCCATTTTCGGAGTGATATGGAATTCCCGGCGGTAATCGACCGCGCGTTTACCCATCCATGAATTAAAAACCGCTTTTATCGATAGTTCCAGTTGTTCATAGACATCTTCAGGAAAGGGTTTTCCGGTTTCTTCATGAACCACTTGCAGGAACAGTTCGCTGATTTGGCGTAAATGTTCGGAGTCAAGACCGACATCGGCTTTAATGCCGGCTTGTTTCTTGATGGCATCAAAATGCTGATCGAATTTTTCGTCGTCAATACCCAAAGCGACCTTGCCAAACAGTTGAATGAAGCGCCGATACGCGTCATAGGCAAAACGCGGGTCGCCGGTTTGATCGATCAAACCGGCTAGGGTTTGTTTGTTGAGACCAAGGTTCAAAATCGTATCCATCATGCCCGGCATCGATATCGCCGAGCCGGAACGTACCGAGACTAGTAAGGGGTTGTCGCGGCCGCCGAATTGTTTTTCGGTTTGCGTTTCGACTTCGGTAATGTGAGCTTTGACTTCATCCATTAAGCCGTCGGGTAAGCGCTGGTTGTTTATATAATCTAGGCAGGCGGTCGTGGTTATGACAAATCCTGGAGGAACGTTGAGTCCGATTTGCGTCATTTCGCACAGATTCGCGCCTTTTCCGCCCAATAGCATTTTGTTTTTGCCGTCGCCTTTTTGGAACGAGTAAATATATTGTTCAGTCATGGTAGATCCGTATTTGAGCTGATGGAAAAAAGAGAGGGTCTTTGAGTGTCTTTAGCATACGGTAATTCGCAATAAATTAAAAAGCGTTTCTAACAGGGTTCATGAGGGATTTAACATGCGCGGCAACACTCTCGGCCAAAGCTTTAATATGATAACCGCCCTCCAATACGGATAAAACTCGGCCCTTAGCGCTTTCTTCGGCAATGGCTTTTATATGTTCGGTGACCCACTGGTAGTCTTCCGTAGTTAGCCGAATGCCGGCTAACGGATCGTCTTGGTGAGCGTCGAACCCTGCGGATATCAATATCAGATCAGGCTTGAAATGTTGAACCGCCGGTAAAATAATCGAGCTGTACAGCTGTCTGAATTCGGTGCTGGAAGCCCCAGGATGCAGCGGCACATTTACGATGTTGCCGACGCCGGTTTCCTTGGGGTGCCCCGTGCCGGGATAATGGGGCATTTCATGAGACGAAGCGTAGAGTATCTGAGGTTGTTTGTAAAACGCAGCTTGTGTTCCATTGCCGTGATGTACATCGAAATCGATGATCGCAATCTTGCCGACGGAATAATGCAACCGTGCATATTCCGCCGCGATGGCAATATTATTGAATAGGCAAAAGCCCATCGGTCGATCGGGTTCGGCATGATGTCCGGGCGGGCGAACCGCGCAAAAAGCGGAAGTCGCCTGATGTGTGCAGAGTTTATCCACTGCATCGCAAACGGCAGCGACCGCGAGTAAGGCGGCGGTCCCGGAGCCGGGAGAGAGGATGGTGTCGTGATCGAGCGCATGCAAGCCCTGGTTGGGAATGCTGTTGAGAATGCCGTCGATCATAGCTGGACTATGAATTAACGCAACTTTTTCTTGAAGATCGTCACGCCATTTAGGTTGCACCCGGATCAAGCGCTTAAAATTCGGCGCGTTTAAGGCTTCGTCGATTGCCAGCAGCCTAGCGGCGCATTCAGGGTGGCCGGGGCCGGTATCATGCTCTAAAAAGGCCGGATGTGTGTAGTACAGTGTGGGCATGCGTTTTAGTTCTGACGATAAATAATTGCTTAGACTTTTTTGTTAGCAGTGAATAGTGAATAGTGAATAGTGAATAGTGAATAGTGAATAGTGAATAGTGAATAGAATTGGCGAAATAAGACTTATTGTTATTGACTGCTAAATCGGTAAAGCTATGGTCAATATCTCAAGTACGTTGCTCAGTTGTCGAGTTTTGGGTCATTTCGAACATTGTTCGATCCGGTTTGCCTTGGATATAGGACGCTCCCGGGTCGATAATAAATTGACCGCGCATCGCGGTTCTACCCAGCAGCATACGGAATTTCATATTGTCGCGATTGGTTAGAGTCAGTTCTGCTGTGATCAGTGAAGTGCCAAGAAGAAGTTCGGTTTCAATCACATAACGGCGACTTTTGTGTCCGCCGGAGTCGGTCACCATGCGCAGATCTTTAACTTGAGCATGGCATTCGATGACCGTATCGATGCGATGTTGGTCGGGGTGAATGTTGAACATGATCCAATGATCCTTGCCTTTTTTATAGGGGTCGATATAAAAGGCGTGTAAAGCCGAAGTGCGAGCACCGGTATCGATTTTGGCTTTTATCCGGGGGATATTTAAACCCGGCAAGGCCAGCCATTCTCTCCAGCCTAATTTTGGCAGTTCAACGAATTCTGAAGTCATGGTGTCTGATTCATCAAAAAGCCCCGGTATCAAAACCGGGGCTTATGGTTGCCGGCTACTGAGCCGTGGTTCCGTAGTGAGTTTCAATATAGCGTTCGACCAGCGCTTGAAATTCCTCGGCTATATGATCGCCTTTCAAAGTGACTGTTTTGACACCGTCTTCATAAACCGGAGCGACCGGAGTTTCTCCGGTGCCGGGCAAGCTGATGCCGATACTGGCATTCTTGCTTTCTCCGGGGCCGTTTACGACGCAACCCATGACCGCGACTTCCATTTCTTCGACGCCGGGATATTTAGTGCGCCAAGACGGCATACTGACGCGCAGATAATTTTGAATTTCCATCGCCAATTTTTGGAAATAGTCGCTGGTCGTTCTGCCGCAACCGGGGCAGGCGATAACCATCGGGGTAAACGAGCGAAAGCCCATGGTTTGCAAAATTTCCTGTGCGACAACGACTTCTTGAGTTCTGGCGGTGCCGGGTTCAGGCGTTAGCGAGATCCGAATCGTATCGCCGATACCCTGTTGCATGAGGACGGATAGGGCAGCCGAAGAGGCTACGATACCTTTCGAGCCCATGCCGGCTTCGGTTAGACCTAGGTGTAATGCGTAATCGCAGCGTTTACTCAGGTCTTGATAAATGCTGATTAATTCCTGAACGTTGCTGATTTTACAAGACAATAAAATTTTGTTGGCGGGTAGGCCTATTTCCTCGGCGCGGGCTGCGCTTTCGAGTGCCGAGACGATGATCGCTTCTCGAGTAACGGCAGGTAGTTCGTCCGGATTTTCTTTTTGTCTGTTTTCATCCAAAAGGCGCGTTAAAACCGCTTGATCCAGACTACCGCCGTTAACGCCGATTCGAACGGGCTTGTCGTAGCGGCAAGCGAACTCGATCATTTGTTGAAATTGCGGGTCGCGGTTTTTACCGCGTCCGACATTCCCGGGATTGATGCGATATTTATCTAAGGCTTCGGCGCAGGCGGGGTATTTTTCGAGTAATTTATGTCCGTTAAAATGGAAATCGCCGACGATCGGAACGGTAAAACCTTTTTGATTGAGTTGGTTGCGGATTTCGGGAACGGCTTTAGCCGCGTCTTCGGAGTTGACGGTAATCCGTACGATTTCCGAGCCGGCCTTCGACAGTTCCATGACTTGGTTGACTGTCGCTTTGATATCGGCGGTATCGGTATTGGTCATCGATTGAACGACGATTGGCGCGCCGCCGCCCACTTTGATGTCGCCGATTTGAACTTGATGGGTAATTTTTCTTGGGCTGATTGACATAGACTTAAATCTTTATGGAAATGGTTGACATTATCTGAAAGAATGATCGCAATTATACTCTATACGGACAATTCTAAAGAGTTAAATCGTGAAGATTAATTATTTTTCTGATGTTCATTTGGAATTCGGCAATTTACAAACACCAAGCAATGACGCCGACATCATCATTGCCGCCGGCGATATTGGTGTAAATAAACAAGGTGTGGATTGGCTGAAATCCTTCAACAAACCGGTCATTTATGTGGCCGGTAATCACGAGTTTTATACCGGGGAATATCATGACGTGCTGAAAATGCTACGAATGGAATGCGCTGGAAGCCGAGTTCATTTTTTGGAAAATAACATCTTCGTTTATCAGGATGTCAGGTTTGTGGGGTGTACGCTGTGGGCTGATTTAATGATTGACGGGGTGGAGACTGCTGAGGCGTTAGGCAAAACCTTGAATGATTTTAGAAAAATCACTTATAGCGGTCATGCTTTCGATATTGAAAGCTTTTATAAATTACATCAGCGATCGAAACAATGGCTTGAAGCCGAATTGCGACGGCCATTCGACGGCAAGACCGTAGTAGTGACACATCATGCGCCGACTTCATGGAGTTGGAACGATTCGCCATATGCGTTGAAAAAGTTTGCTTATTGCAATGATTTAAAAGCCTTTTTACATGAGTACGAGGTAGCGGCTTGGTTTCATGGTCATGTGCATAGCATAAGCGACTATCGTATCGCCGGCGCTCGAATACTTTGCAATCCAAGAGGTTATATGGGGCGTAAAACGGTTGACGGTTTTGATGTGAATAAGGTCGTTGAGATTTGAAGGCTGTGTGTGGGGGTAAGCGGTAAGTCGTGAAGGGGAAGTGAAAGCATTCTTTCCCTTTCTGGATCTTCACCGAAATTTGAAATTCTGCTTTCGGCAGCTTCCGCATCGACGTATTTGCCCTAGGTTAGCGATCATCTGTTTTTCCCGGTCTTGGGCTAATTCATGTTACATATTCAATTAATCATCTATAATGATGTTTTATCGAATAAATTAAGAGAACTTGTTTATGTCTGCAGTGATTGAAGAAAAAACATTTCGAGGTTTGCGAGAGGTTGCCTTATTAGGTTTGGCGGCCTGTGCATTGTTCTTTTTAATTTCACTCGTCACTTTTAGTAATGAAGATGCCGGCTGGACCCATAGCGGCACCGGGCAAGGCATCAATAACGCCGGCGGCATGGTGGGTGCCTGGCTGGCCGATTTTACGCTCAGCGTTTTCGGATTGATGGCGTATTTGTTTCCGATCATGATAATTCGCCAAGCCTATTTGATGTATGTCGGAAAAAGCCGGGAAACCGCTAAACTGAGCATTGCGGTTAGTTGGTTAGGGTTTATCGCTACCTTGATGGCTGGAACTTCATTGATCTATCTGCATTTTCTGAGAATTCGCATCGATTTGCCCGGTTCGACAGGCGGCATTTTAGGCCAGGAAACCGGGGATATTTTTGTGTTGGCGTTGGGAGATTCCGGTGCGACCTTAATGTTATTGGCGATTCTATTGGCCGGTGTGACGCTATTTACGGGCTTGTCTTGGTTTAAATTGATGGATGGCGTGGGTAAATACACCTTACTGTTTTTTCGTTGGTTAGGCCAAGGACTGTTCGGGGTGCTACAAAATCAATATGAAAGACGGGTCGCGGAGTCTCCGGTTTCGGCCAAGCCTCGTGAAAAATCGAAAGGAAAAATCCTGAAAAAAACCAAAGCCGCT
Source organism: Methylotuvimicrobium sp. KM1 (assembly GCF_044788715.1). NCBI lineage: Bacteria > Pseudomonadati > Pseudomonadota > Gammaproteobacteria > Methylococcales > Methylococcaceae > Methylotuvimicrobium > Methylotuvimicrobium sp. KM1. Next base: position 1,893,232 of record NZ_CP173170.1, read on the forward strand.
CCAGTAGTGGATTTGCAAGAAGAATCGTTTGTTCCACCAAGTAAAACCAAGCAAAAGAAAATCGATTTTAGTAAGGTTTCAGAAGGCGAATTGCCGCCTTTATCTTTGCTCGACGAACGCAATATTCGAGTCAAAGGTTATTCGCCAAGCGAATTGGAGGATATGTCCCGTTTGGTCGAGGAAATACTACAGGATTTCAATGTCGTGGCCGAAGTGGTTGCTGTCCATCCCGGTCCGGTAATCACTCGTTTCGAATTGCAACCGGCGGCCGGCGTTAAAGTCAGTCGAGTCAGTAGTTTGTCGAAAGACCTTGCTCGTGCGTTATCGGTAACCAGCGTTCGTATCGTCGAAGTCATTCCCGGCAAGCCTTATATCGGTCTGGAGATCCCGAATCAAGAACGCGAAATGGTGACTTTACGCGAATTGTTGGCTTCGCAAGGTTTCGAGAAAGCTAAATCGCCGCTGACCTTGGCGATGGGCAAGGATATTTCCGGTGCGCCGGTCGTTGCCGACCTAGGCAAAATGCCGCATGCTTTGGTGGCCGGTACGACCGGTTCCGGTAAGTCGGTTGCGATCAATACGATGATTTTAAGCCTGCTGTACCGAGCCACGCCGAAAGAAGTTCGAATGATCATGATCGATCCGAAAATGTTGGAACTGTCGGTTTACGAAGGCATTCCGCATTTATTGACGCCGGTCGTGACCGATATGAAAGAGGCCAGTAATGCCTTGCGTTGGGCTGTCGCCGAAATGGAGCGCCGTTACAAGTTGATGTCCAAGATGGGGGTCAGAAATCTGGCTGGTTTCAATCAATTGATCAACGATGCCGATGCGAAAGGTGAAAGCATACGCGATCCGTTTTTTGTGTTGGAGAGACCGCTCGAAGAGGGCGAGGAATTTCCGGTTTTGACGACCTTGCCGAGTATCGTTATCGTAATCGACGAACTGGCCGATATGATGATGATCGTCGGCAAAAAAGTCGAGGAGTTGATCGCAAGATTGGCGCAAAAAGCCCGGGCGGCCGGCATTCATTTGATTCTGGCGACGCAACGGCCGTCGGTCGATGTCTTGACCGGTTTAATCAAGGCCAACGTGCCGACTCGGATATCGTTTCAGGTGTCTTCGCGCATCGATTCTCGAACCATTTTGGATCAGGGCGGGGCGGAAACGTTATTAGGCAACGGTGATATGTTATTTTTGCCCTCAGGAACCAGTATTCCCATTCGCGCGCACGGTGCGTTCGTCGACGATCACGAAGTGCATCGTATTGTCGAGTTTCTTAAAGAAACGGGGCCTGCCGATTATTTGGACGAAATTACCCAAGAGCGAAGCGATAATAGCGATGGGTTCGGCGGGCTTTCCGATACTGATAGTGAAACCGATGCGCTTTACGACGAGGCGGTTCAGTTTGTTACCGAAACGCGTAAGGCGTCGATATCCAGTGTGCAGCGCCGTTTTAAGGTTGGCTATAACCGTGCGGCTCGCATGATTGAGGATATGGAGGCGGCAGGTGTCGTGAGTCCGGCGGAATCTAACGGTTCGCGCGAAGTATTGGCGCCACCGCCGCCGAAAGATTGATGTTGCGTAGAGCTCGAAAATGAATATAGCACTGGTTGGCGGTTTGATTTTGATCGTTTCCCTCGTCGGAGGCTGGTTGTTGTCGGCACAAAAAAAATCGGAAGAAAAACCGATCAAGATTATGCTCTTCATGGTGTATTTCTGGCTGTTGTTTTTTGTTCAACTGGCCATTTTGGCGATCGTCTATTACTACGATAAAAAATATGGCCTTGAATGGGTTATCAGCTAATGCCATTTAGTGTTTTATCCACGGCAACAATCGACCCCTTTATCCTAAATTTGGCTGTTTAACCATGTTTGATGATTTTCAGGGTGTAATACTTTTTCTAAATTACTGTGAAAGGTCGTAGATTTAGACTCATTATCTAATTTTTCGATATACAAATCTCCGTTCTGGCAATTCCGGTTCCGAAGAGGGTGCGGTTGCTCGCCCGACAAGCGTCGGCGGCAAGGCAGATTTTTGCTCCTCGGCAACTGCTCCTGCGTTGCTCTAATACACGCCATCCATGGCGTAATGCAAAATCTGCATTCATGCCATCCTTGGCAATCAGTCGCCGCCGTCGAGCTTACAGGGACGTATTCACCCAGCCCCTAAATTCCATAGCCCATCGGTCATGGTTAATAGTCTTACTAATTTAGGGGCTGGGTCCTGTCGGGCGAGTGATCGCACCCTCCGCCACTAGAGAGCGTTTATTTGCCGGGGCGATGGCCAGGCCTTCATGAACGTTACGTTTTATGTAGCCTTTCTTCTTTCGGATTGCTTTGCAATAGCCCATAAAACATGTTCTTTGACTAAGTCGGACGGGTGCTCGAGCTTGGCTTTCAGGGCCGAAACGATCGATTCCGAATAAGGGGCGTTACCGAGCGCGACCGCAATATTTCTTAGCCAGCGCTCGTGACCGATTCTTCGTATCGCCGAACCTTCGGTATATTTCAGAAAAGTCGGTTCGTCCCATTCAAAAACTTCGAGTAATTGCCGGCTGTTGAGTTGCTGTCTGGGATTGAAATCTTTTTCGTCGGTCAAGCGGGCGAAGCGGTTCCATGGGCAAACGATCTGGCAGTCGTCGCAACCGTAAATTCGGTTGCCGATCAACGGTCTTAACGGTTCCGGAATCGATCCGTGCAATTCGATCGTCAAGTATGACACGCACAAGCGCGCGTCGACTTGATAGGGTGCAACGATCGCCCGTGTCGGGCAGATGTCGAGGCACGCCATACAACTTCCGCAATGATTGCCGGCTTTTGTATCGGGCGGCAGAGCTAAATCGGTATAAATCTCGCCGAGAAAGAACCAAGAGCCGGCCTTACGATTGATGACATTGGAATGCTTGCCTATCCAGCCCAGTCCGGCTTTCTCGGCCAACGCTTTTTCGAGAACCGGCGCGCTGTCTACGAACACCCGGTAGCCGAAGTCGCCGATTTCGTTTTTAATCCGGTCGGCCAATTTTTGGAGGCGCTGTCTCATTAACTTGTGATAATCCCGGCCCAAGGCATATCTTGAAATATAAGCGGCTAGTGGTTCCTCAAGGTTGCGATTCATCGCTGCTGGAGGCTCGGGCAAATAATCCATGCGCACCGAAATAACACTGCGCGTTCCCGTCTGTAAAACGGCAGGCCGGCTGCGTTTGAGTCCGTGCCGCTGCATATAATCCATTTCGCCGTGAAAACCTTTGTCCAACCAATGATTGAGATGGGCCTCTGCTTCGGCCAAATCGGTGTCGGCGATGCCGACTTGTTGAAAACCCAATTCCAGACTCCATTGTTTGATCCGTTGAGTCAGGGAAGAAAGCTGGTTTATGTTTGTTGTAGTCATTGATGATTGCGCTATTCACTCGATTGCTTTGAGTTTAATGGTTTAACAGGCTCGTGTGGGTTTCTGTTCCTGTCAGGTGCTTGCACTGTTGATGCTCGATTAGAATTCGTGTTCTGAAGGTGTTTCGAATATACTGCAACGGATGGCATCAATTGATGTGATGCGAAATTTTTTTTCGAGTTGGTAGGATTAATTTCAGCCACTTAGCTTTAATTTAATTTCCGGTCGATTTTGTATTGCCGGGTAATTAAAACTTTATTGAATAGTATCTAAATGCGATTGAACAAGTACTTTATATCCATGCTGCCGATGCTGGCGGTCGGTTGTGCCGGTTTAACCGGACAACAGGCGGCCGCTCCGGTTGAACCGTATTATAAAACACCGGTTCCGCAACCGCCGAAGCCTATCGTCAAAGAAAAGCCTGTTGCGCCGCCGGAAGTCAAAACCCCTCCATTAGAGCCGTCGGCTCCTCCGGCATGGGCAACTCCTGCCGAAAAAGTGCAATCGACTCAATTGAGCCCGGTTGCAATTGCGATGATTTCCGATGCAGATCGAAGCGCCGGTGCGGGTAATCTGGATTCGGCGGCTGCTGTTTTGGAGAGAGGGCTAAGAATCGAGCCGAGAAACGCGACTTTGATTTATAAATTGGCTGAAGTTCGTCTTAAACAAGCGAAGCCTAAACAAGCCGAGGACTTGGCTAAAAAATCGGCGATATTGGCGGGTTCCGATAGCAGGTTAAAAAAACGTTGCTGGCTCTTGATCGCCGAAGCAAAAAAAATGCAAGGGGATTTGGCGGGGGCTATGGATGCGCGATTGAAAGCCGAAAATTTGTAAATGATAGTTGAAAGTTCGATTAGAGCTTTCAACTTCGCAAAACTATGTTGATCGGCTAGTACCCAGTCATTTTTACACTGTCGGGTAAAAATCGTTTAGCTCAGCGTAAATCCGCTCATCCTTCGACAGGGTTCTCCTGAGCGCAGCCGAAGGGCTCAGGATGAACGGATTTGCTTTTACCCGTGAAGACAAGATTGGCTGAGTACTAGGGTATTAATTTTTAAAAGAGCAGTTCATTAAATCATTGAGGCTCTAAACTGCCCATCCTTTGCGTTCAGGTCGATCGCTATTTGAGTACTTGAACTGCTCTTCCGGAGTTGAGGGTTGTTGCTACACAATGCCCGACTTGTTTCTACTCGGCGCGATTGCGGCGAAAAACGTTCAGACTTGCTAAAGCGATTCCGAACAGAACCAATGCGCCGGGAAGCGGAACCGGAGCAGAAAAGTTGCTAATTGTTGATTGAGCTGAACCAAAAAGGCTGTCCAATGATGCTTGGCGAAAACCGAATACATCTCCAAGCTGAACATTAAATTCAAAAACACCAGATTGAGTTAAAGAGCCTCCATCTGCCGATAAAGCATATTCAGTGCCGTTATGGAGAAAAGACAACGGATCCCATTCGGCTGATTCATCGGTTGTTTCATAAGACCAATTGAATGAGAGCATGCCGGTAGCATCCGCGCTTATTGTAAAGTCGATAGTTGCAAAGAGTTCTTCCGGATCAATGGCGTTATCGCCTCCAATCAATGTAATGGAGTTTGGTGCATTGTTAAGGTCGATAGAGGCATCGGATCCTGGGGTAATCGCAGTTTGCCAATTACTAACATCATAATAGCCCTCGAAACTAGCGTTTGCCGGCGAGATAACGATCATAGTGCCTGCGATTATAAATGATTTAAATAGCTTTATTTTATGCTTCATGGTGATAATCCTTGTTATTGAGGTCAGAAGAATAGATTTTTGATATATTAAGCAAAATTGTTGCCTATATGTTAATTCTATTTAAAAACAATTGCTTATGTTTTAAAAGAAAAAAGGAAGTTGATTGTTTGTAAAAATAGCTGACAAATTATCGGCACCTTGTTGTTTTTTAAAATTATTGAGTCGTTGAGCTAATATGAAATATCTTTATGCGCATTGTTCCAAGAAAAGCCCAATCAATTGGGTAAAGCAACTCGCTCTTTTATCCTAAGACGCCCGAAAAATCTATTTGTCAGCAAATGGTTTGTTAATGCTTAAAGCGCTATCAATTTATGAAAAAAATAGAACTTATTTGAAAAATACAATATTATCTAAGAACCTTGAAGATTGGTTTTTTTCATTCTATAGATTTTAATATGGTAGGAAAATATTTAATTATCAATGGTTAATCTATTTTTGGTTTATATGTTTTTTTATCGTGGGTGTTGCGACAGCAGGGAACTACCGTCAGTATCTGATTTCAGGTTTTCTTGATTAAGTTTAACTATCCTAGAGGGTTCAGGTGTTTGGACTCCTCGACAGGCAATGTCTCGCGCCTTCATGAAGATGAACGATTCCGTGTGCGAACGAATTTGGTAAACAAATGCTTGAAAGGTATTCGGCATATCTCGGGATAAGTGTAAATAAAGTCGACAATCCCGATTTTCGTTAATGCTAGTCTACGTGAGTCGTGGTCCTAAAATTTAATTTTTTATAAAAGACAGGGTCCGAGAATTTTTCTTTATTCTTTTTGAATGGGTTTAACTATGAAAAAAATGATTATGCTTGGGATTTTCCTATCTGCCGGGATGGCTGGCGAGGTTGCCGCTGACTGTGAACCAACGACAAAACTTTCGCCTACCGCCTTAACTACTCTTTTAAGGGGTAATACTGTTTGTGCTCAAAAGGCTAATGGCGATAAATGGCAGGAATTTCATGAGCCAAGCGGAAAGTTATTCGACTATAAGAAAGGCCCGAACGATCCGATTGATCCGACTAAAGAATTAGGAATATGGGAATTTGCCAGTCGAGGTCAGATTTGTTACCGCTACGGTGGCGGTGCATTTAATTATTGTTACTCTATTCATAAAGTACCCGATCAAGAGCTTTACCAGTTTTGCAATACAAATGGTTTGGACGTAACGGCAAGCATTGTACCGGGAAATAATGGCTGCGGATTTAATTGAGGCGGTTTTATAAAAATTGATAACGGGCCATTCTTACCGCTACGCTAGTAGGTATGAAAGATCAAAAAATCAAAGTCGCTCCCGGCCTAATAATTCCCAAGATCTCGAATGCTTGTAATGAGGCATCCAGCGTTAAAGGCTTAATCGATTCGTCGCTTAGGCCTAATGTCTCCCAGGCTTCCGGCAGATAGGTCGGGTTGAAGTCTTCGAAGTCATAGGTTTTTACCGAGCAAGGCTCGATACTCGCGGCGATTTTAGCCGCCACATGCAGGATGCAAGCATCCTGAAGAATATCGGTTGCGTTCATCGGATCGGTTTGCGCGGCGACCAATTGCCAAATGCTGCTCGGTAATTTCCATTCCTTCAATAATTCGGCGCCGAGTTCTGCATAGGTAAAACCGAAAATGCGTTGCTCGGCTTCGGCGACCGCATCCTCGCCTTGGTCTTTAAAACTCAAGGCTTCGCCGGCTTTTTCCGGAAACTGGCTAAACAAAATCAACTTGCCGATGCTATTTAATAAGCCGGCGATGAAAAAACGTTCGCGCTCCCTTCTCTTACATTGTTCTGCCAATAGTCGGGCCAATACGCCGCAGGTGATGCTGTGATACCAAAACGTCTCCATGTCGACCAAGTCTTCCGGAATGTCCTGAAAGGTTGATGCCACCGACGTCGCGATAACTATATTTCGTAATTCTTGCCGGCCAATCATCGAAATCGCGCGAGAAACCGTATCGACTTTTCCCGGAAATCCATAAAAGGCACTATTTACCAATTTTAACAATTGGGCCGTCAATGCCGGGTCGTGAACGATGATTTCTTCCAATTGATCGTTGCTGGCTTTATCGGAGCTTAGGAGTCCATTGACGCGCAATGCAACATCCGGCAAGGTATATAAAGAACCGACTTTTTCGATCAATGACTTAGGTACCATAATGCTCTCTCGAACTTTGTTTTTTAAAGTGATGATAAGTATAGGTGCTCTAGTAAATTTTGCGTAATTATTCACATCCCCCTATCGTTCCCACGCTCCAGCGCTCATCGTTATACATAAGTCAAAAATTACTGTTTTGTAATCTTAGCTAATGAGGCTTCGATACCATTTTTTGTCGCCCAACGTTCCCGACTTCGAAATCGCGATCTGGGGATCGCTCCCACAGTGCATCCGCCCCCTTGTGGGAGCGACGCCTTCGTCGCGATTTCGAAGCCACTGATGTTCAATATCCGCAGATTTATCAAACAGCACCGTTTCCAGGTATACGATGACCTCTGTTTAGCAAGTTTGCCGATATTTGTGTATAACGAAGAGCGCAGAGCGTGGGAGCGATAATTACGCGGGACTGAATGGTTCGACTTTGTCATGTTTAAGTATTTGAATATTTTCGTGTCTTTCGTGGACAAAATGCTTTTTATGAGTTTAAGGGGGTAAAATAATTTGCACAGGCAGAATAAACCATTAAATTAACTTCTTCTTATCCTTCATGATCTTAATAATGAAATGCTTTTTCTATGATGATTAAGAGATAGCGAATCCGAACAGCTTTTTTGTGGTCATGCCTTTTCATTAATCAAACCCATTGGTATCAATGGGGCGCTTTCCTGCCGGGGCGGAGTGCCGTCCAAAGCATCGATAAAGCCGGGATTGAGTCCTTCGGCTTCGAATTGTTTTTTTAAATGTTCGATATTCTGCTTGATAAGGCCGGTTACTGCCTGTTGTTCGCTCCAGAAATGCGCATTGATTTTGTCGTCCAGATAAGACAATTTGCAGTGCAGCGTTCCTAAATTAGGTGGCGTTATCGTAAGATATACCGACCATTTTGCTTGTTCGTTCTGTTCGGAACCGTTATGTTTATCGCGCTCGATTTCTATTTTGACCGATTGCGCCTTGCTCTCGCCGAGAAACGGTATTTCCAGAAGCCAGACTTGTTTCGGCGAGTCGTCCTTGGGTAATGAGGCGAGTTGATCCAGAGTCAACTTGGCGACGCTATTTTCGGTCTTTTGCAGCAAATTTTTGAGTTGTTCCATTTCCGTAGCGTTGACCGGTTTTTCCGATTGAGGGGCCGTTTCCGGTTTGAGAATCTGGATCAATTTTAGTAATAAGCCTTTGAAATCCGATTTAAGAAGATCCGGTTGCTGTTTGGTCAATTCGAGCAATCGGGCTTCGAGGAACAAACCGGAGCGTTCGACTGCCGTTTTAAGTGTCTTACCGTCGGTCAATTGTTCCGGTCTTTGGAGATTTTGCAGTATTTCTTGGGCCAATTTTATCAATGTTTCGGAAACGGTTTTATTGGTTTGCAGAGACGGCAGGTCGGCAATGAGTTGATTGAGCAGTACGGTTGGCGTTTCGTGTCTCGGTAAAATGTCACGGACGACTGCCGGAATGTCACGGCGCGCGATCGGTAAGGTTTCGATTCTGCCGGTATTTTCGCGGCCAAGGGTAGCCGGAATATCTCTGAGAGTTGCCGGTACGATTTTAATTTCCCGGGATTGTCCGTGCCGGGCAATCTCCACGATAACGTTTTGTCCGGGCTTCAGATTTTGAACGGAATTTTTATCAGCCGGTAATTCAACCGTTTGCCGAGGCGTGCCCGCAGTTGATTTATCGGTCGAAAACGAAAGTTGAATTCTATCCGGGCCTACCGATACGACTTTAGCCTGTATCGTTTCACTGGACGGTGGCGGTAAGCGGTTAAACGAGGTCTTGTCGGGCGTGGCGGTATCGAGTTTGGTTGGGGGAGCAGTCGCTTGTTCCGTTAGAGTAATCGGCGCGTTCTTAGTTTGTGGCGGATGGCCCTCGATCTTAAATTCGAGCGTCGGTATCAGCCGGGTAACGATGAGTTTTAAGGGTTGGCCATTTTCCAATGGTAAAGGCCGGTTGCTTTGAACCTCTACGGTATGATCGTTAATTTTTAAAGTGATGCCGGTTTGTTTGTTGTCGATCCGTATCACTGTAGCATTGAGTGCTTGACCGATTTTTTGCGCCAGCGGATGATCTTTTACCTTGGCTAACGCGGTAAGCGTTTGAGCATTGACCGGTAATTTTATGTCCACCGCGATGACCTCAATCAGTATTCGTTCGGTTGTTTGTGTTTCGCAATCAACGATTCGATCCATCGATCGATTTTATCTACGATTTCTCGGCGCAACTTCGGTTTGGAAAATAATTGTTCGTGATGGCTTTTTCCGATAAGCGGCACGACTTCGTTCAGCGGATGTTTTTCGAGCGTCACGGCCGCAAAGTCGATGTTGCCCCAAGCAGCGGTTATCGGGTCGAATTCGGAATAAATCAACAAATAGGGCGTGTCGAAATCGGCCATGTTTCGTCTGAATTGAATGATTTCCTTTTGCACGCCTTGCACGTAACGCAGTATCGTCCGGTGCATGATGTAGCGGTCGTGTTTATGGCGCAAACGTTCGACTTCCCAATCGCTGAGATAGGCTGAGACCCAATCTGGGCTGCTGGGTGAAAATATATTTCGTATGCCGGGCAATGATAAAAATTCAATGATGCCGTTTTGTAACGGGACGGTCAGTAAAGCCGTGAATTGATTGAACAGCATCAGCGGGAACGCTTCGTCATGGGGATGGAGGAAATGCTCCTGGGTGTGGTAGGTAAAATGGATCAAAGGATTTTGAAACCAACCGCGCCAGCCTGGCACTTCGGTCACCGCGAACGCGGGGCCGGTGAAAATGATGCCGTCGACCGTATCTTGCAGTTTGGCTTCGAGTAAATAAGAAGCGCTGACCAATGACCCGAGGCTATGCGATAGAATAACCAGCGGCTTGTCGTTTCCCGCACTTTCATCGCAGCGTTGTCTCAGGTGCTGGATCGCCAATCCCACGTCGCTACGCATCGCATCGAGGTTTCTAAGTTGGGCTTGTTTCAAAAACGCCGAGCTGACATCAAACTCATCGGCGCCGGCTTTGAGGCTTTCATGCGCCTCTAAATAGACCGGATTACTCAAACCATGTGCGGTCATATCGATGCCGGCGACGAGGTAACGGTTTGCGAAATGCCGGGCGATTTCAGCATAGCGGCCGGTATGTTCGTTCATGCCGTGTACGATCAAAATACAAGCTTGGATATCGTCGGCCGATTGCGAGGGTTCCCGGATTTGCATATGACGCCGTGATTCGCCGTTTTCCACCGGCAAAAAAATCGACTCTCCCCAAATCGGGTAAGGTTCCGTTGCGATTTGCGAATGCGAGCAGCCGCTCCCGATAAGCGGCAGGGCTAAACAGCACGAAAAAGCGATCAGTTTGAATAAGTTTGTCATGAAGTGAACAATGCTACTCGGTTAATTTTTTAGCAATGAATTTTTAAAAGGCTTGTACAAATTACGATTAACGAAGATTTCGATTCACAATAAACCGAACTTTTAACGCTGACAAGTTTCGTAAATGAATGAGTGCGCCATGAGTTATGCCGACTACGAGACTGTTCTACAATAACGTTCATGAAGGCCTGGCCATCGCCCCGGCAAATGAAAGTTCTCTGGTGGCGGAGGGTGCGGTCACTCGCCCGACAGGACCCAGCCCCTAAATTAGTAAGACTATTAACCATGACCGATGGGCTATGGAATTTAGGGGCTGGGTGAATACGTCCGTGTAGGCTCGACGGCGGCGACTGATTGCCAAGGATGGCATGAATGCAGATTTTGCATTACGCCATGGATGGCGTGTATTAGAGCAACGCAGGAGCAGTTGCCGAGGAGCAAAAATCTGCCCTGCCGCCGACGCCTGCCGGTCGAGCAACCGCACCCTCCTCGGAACCGTCATTGCCGCAGCAGAGTTTTGTATATCGAAAAATTAAATAATAAGACTGGCTCCATGAACTTTCACAGTAACGTTCATGAAGGCCTAGCCATCGCCCCGGCAAATGAAAGTTCGCTGGTGACGGAGGGTGCGGTCACTCGCCCGACAGGACCCAGCCCCTAAATTAGTAAGACTATTAACCATGACCGATGGGCTATGGAATTTAGGGGCTGGGTGAATACGTCCGTGTAGGCTCGACGGCGGCTGTCCTTGCCGCCGACGCCTGCCGGTCGAGCAACCGCCCCCTCTTCGGAACCGACATTGGTTTTTTTTATATCGAAAAATTAGATAAGGAATGCAAAACAGCGAACTTTCACAGTAATTAACCCTAGACCTTTTTGGCATATGCTGAAATGATCGGCGAGGAAGGGAGACGGAAACAATGAATAAACAATTTCGATTATTAATTTTTGCATTCTTGCTGTTTGGTGTTGTCGATTATGCAATGGCCGGCGAGACGGCCTATGAACGACAACGCAACAGCTTGATCGATCTGATTCAGGCGGATGTCAGATCGACGAGCTATTTTCTCGGTAAAGACGCATTGGACGAGAAAGTTTTGCAGGCATTGCGTAAAGTGCCCCGCCATGAATTCGTGCCGGAGGCACAGCGCCCCAATGCCTATTTAAACAGGCCCTTGCCGATTGGGCACGGGCAAACGATCTCTCAGCCTTACATCGTGGCAATCATGACCGATTTATTGGAGCTCGATGAAAATAGCCGCGTATTGGAAATCGGAACCGGCTCGGCCTATCAGGCAGCCGTTTTGGCCGAGGTGGCTGGTAGCGTGTACACGATAGAAATTATCGAGGCCTTGGCGGATCGGGCCGCGCGCGATCTTAAACGTCTCGGCTACGATAAAGTGCAATTGCGCATGGGTGACGGATATTACGGTTGGGAAGAGGCCGCGCCGTTCGATGCGATCATGGTAACCGCAGCCGCCAGTCATATTCCGCCTCCGTTGATTAAACAATTGAAACCCGGCGGGCGCATGATCATTCCGGTCGGAGGCCGTTTTGCCGTGCAGCATCTCGTACTGGTGAACAAGGATCAAGAAAACCGCATCACGAGCCGTCAGTTACTGCCGGTCAGATTTGTGCCTTTAACGGGAGATCGTTAAGCCATGACACGAAGACCGGCTTTTCCGTTATTATTGGCGGTAGCGGCTACTTCGTCCGGTTCGCTGGCCTATGAAGTGCTGTTGATGCGCTTGTTTTCGATCGTACAATGGCATCATTTTGCCTATTTGATCATCAGTTTGGCCTTGCTCGGATACGGCGTGAGTGGCGTGTTTTTGGCATTCAATCGAGAGCGTTTGATCGGTGTCTACGGGTTGGCTGTCACGATTAATCTGCTGTTATTCGGTATTGCCGCGTCTGCTTGTTTTCTAATAGCGCAACAAATCCCGTTTAACCCGGCCGAACTGTTATGGGCGCCGGAACAGCTTGGCTATTTAAGCGGTCTGTATTTATTACTGTCATTGCCGTTTTTTTTCGCCGCGAATGTGATTGGTTTGTCTTTTTTTCGCTATCGCCGCGATGTCTCGTCGATTTATGCAGCCGATTTATGCGGCGCGGGCATCGGTAGCCTGAGCATCATTGCCTTGTTGTTCGTCTTATTCCCGGAAAAAATATTGCCGGTCATCGGCGGTTTGAGCATTGTCGCCAGCTTGTTAGTGCAGAGCTTGTTCTTCCGGCGCTGGCGAGTCGGGGTGAGGTTCTCCGTCGGCGCGGCAACCATGACCGCGGTTTTCGTATTGGCCCTGCCGGACTGGACTCTAAACATCTCGCCTTATAAAGGCTTGAACCAACAATTGAGGATTCCGGGAACTGAAGTCGTCGAGAATTATTCCAGTCCTCTGGGTCTTTTGAGCGTCATCGAAAGCACGCAAATGCCGCTACGCCATGCGCCCGGCTTGAGTCTGAATGCCGATGCCGAGCCGCCCGAGCAATTGGGCGTTTTCACCGATGCCGATAATTTGTCGGCGATCACCCGATATGACGGTGATTCGGTTAATCTGGCTTATTTGGATCAAAGTACATCGGCCTTGCCTTATCATTTGCAAGCCCAAGAAAAAGTGTTGATTTTGGGGGCGGGAACCGGCGGTGATGTGTTACAGGCATTTTATCACAAGATACCGGCTATCGATGCGGTCGAGTTGAGCCCGCAAACGATTGCTTTAGTCAAGGATAAGCATGCCGATTTCGCCGGCCATATTTACAGCGATCCTCGGGTTCAGTTGCATACCGCCGAAGCGCGCGGTTTTGTAGCGACTTCGCGTGATCGCTATGACTTGATCAATCTTTCACTGCTCGACGCGTTTGGCGCTTCGTCAGCCGGACTTTACGCGTTGGCGGAAACCTATCTTTATACCGAGGAAGCGCTTAAGGCTTATTTGGAACATTTGACGCCGGGCGGATATCTGAGCATGACGCGCTGGATCAAGATGCCGCCGCGCGATACGCTTAAATTACTCGCGACCGCCAGTGCTGCCTTAAAAATGTTGGGTAGCGAAAACCCTGAACAAAGCATCGTGTTGATTCGCAGTTGGCAAACCGCGACGATGCTGATCAAAAACGGGACGTTTTCCGAAGCGGAGGTGGCCGCTTTACGGCGATTTTGCGATGAAAGAGGTTTCGATGCCGATTATTATCCGGGGGTTGCCGAGACTGAAGTCAATCGCTTCAATATTTTACAGGAGCCGTATTATTATCAAGCGGCAACGGCATTGCTAGGCGAGGAGCGCGAAGCGTTTATAGCCGATTACAAATTCAATATCAAACCTGCCACCGACGATCGGCCGTATTTTTTCCATTTTTTCAAATGGCGGACCTTACCTGAAATCTGGTCGCTGCTGGGCCAAGGCGGCATGTCCTTATTGGAAAGCGGCTATTTATTATTGATTGTCGGTTTAGCGCAGGCGGTCGCTGTCAGTTTTTTGTTGATCATCGTGCCGCTTTGGTTTTGGAAGCGCAAACTGGGTATCGAAACCGGCTCTGCGATGCATTGGCGTATCTTCTTTTATTTTTCATGTCTCGGTTTGGCTTTTCTGTTCGTAGAAATTGCGTTTATTCAAAAATTTATCCTGATTCTGCACCATCCGCTGTATGCCATTACCGTTGTGGTCAGTACCTTTCTGTTGAGCGCCGGTATCGGTAGCCGTTTTTCCAAAAAACTGTCCGACAAGAATAACCGGTTATGGATTACCATGCCGATTGCCGCGATAGTTCTGTTGAGTGCAGCATATATCTTGGAATTTCAATTTATTACCGGTTTTTTATTGCAACGTAGCGAATTCAGTAAGGTACTCGGTTCGATAGCCTTGATCGCACCGCTAGGATTTTTCATGGGCATGCCGTTTCCGATGGGCATGGCGAGCCTTGGGCGTAGCGTTCCGGCATTGATTCCTTGGGCTTGGGGCGTAAACGGCTGTGCTTCGGTTATAAGCGCGATATTGGCGGCACTGATAGCGACCGAATTCGGCTTTACCGTCTTGGTGTTTTCGGCATTGTGGCTCTATGCGTTGGCGGCGTTGAGTTTTCCTGCCGCTGAGAACAGAGTTCGTTGATTCAGAATAGATCCATTTGAATCGGGCCGGATTTAAAACGGGAACAATCGAGTGCCGGCATGCCGGTATCGAGTCCGAGCCGGCGCGTAGCAATGCGAAAGCGTTGCGCTATTAGATCGGCATAGACGCCTTCTCCGCGTAGCCGGGTACCGAAACGCGGATCGTTAGCGCGCCCGCTTCGGCAGTCTCGAATACGATTGAGTACATGCTTGGCTTGATTTGGAATGTGCGTATTCAGCCATTCTTCGAATAATTCCGACACTTCAAGCGGTAGCCGGATCAGGATATATTCGGCGGATTGCGCGCCGGCTTCGGATGCTGCTTTGAGAATGCTTTCCAGTTCCGAATCGGTGAATACCGGAATCACCGGGGCGAGCATGATATTGACCGGTATTTTATTCTCATGTAGCCGTGTAATGGTTTGCAGTCGGCGCTGCGGCGAACTTGCTCTAGGCTCGAGTGTTCGGGAAAGTTCGGGCTTTAATGTGGTGAGAGAAATATTAACTTGAACTAAATTGTTTTCGGTCATCGGCGCCAATAAATCAATGTCGCGTTCAACCATGGCTGATTTGGTCGTAATCGTGCATGGATGACGGAATTCGCTCAATACTTCGAGTATTTCCCGGGTGATGTGGTATCGGCGTTCGATGGGTTGATACGGGTCGGTGTTGGCGCCTAATGCAATCGGCGTACAGCGGTATTTGCGGCTTTGAAGTTCTTTGCGCAATAATTCTGCGGCTTCGGGTTTTGCAGTGAGTTTAGTTTCAAAATCCAGTCCCGGTGACAAGCCCAAGTAAGCATGGGTCGGGCGAGCGAAACAGTAAATGCAGCCGTGTTCGCAGCCTCGATACGGGTTGAGCGATTGTTCGAAGGGGATGTCGGGCGACCGGTTACGGCTGATGATCGTTCGTGCAGTTTCCTGAGAAACTTCGGTGCGCAGCGGCGGCGCAACGTCGTCGAAATAGTCCCAACCGTCGTCGAACGCCTCATGAGTTTCCAAGTTATAGCGGCCGTCCGGGTTGCCGGTCGCGCCTCGGCCTTTATACCGCGGGTTGGAAATCATTGATCGAGTTGGACTTTACTGTGAAGGTTCGTAGATTTAGACTCTCTATCGAATTTTTCGATATACGGCGCTAGACAGAGCAAATGCCGGTTCTGGAGAGTGTGCGGTTGCTCGACCGACAGGCGTCGGCGGCAAGGACAGCCGCCGTCGAGCCTACATGGACGTATTCACGGCGTCCTGTCGGGCGAGTGACCGCGCCCTCCACAACGCACGCGCTTTCATTTGGCGGGGCGATTGCCAGGCTTCCATGAACGTTAGTTTCAAGTCGCGGTCGTGCCAGCCGCGACTTGAAATCGTTCTTACATCTTATGGCCCTTCATCATTTTATGCATTTTCATCATTTGCATATGATGTTGTTCCATCAGTTTTAATTGTTCGTCTTTAAGCTTTTGTTGTTTGGCAGGGTCTTTCTCGGCCAGAATTTTATTCGTTAGCCCATGCAATTTCAGTTGGTATTCTTGTTTCATTTTTAAATGCTCGCGCATTTTTTCATGATCCATACCGCCCATGTCACCCATGCCTCCCATTTTTCCTTGGTCCATCTCGCCCTTTCCTTGCATCTTTCCGTGATCCATTTTCCCCATGTCGCCCATCTTTCCTTGGTCCATGCCTTCCATTCCTCCCATTTTTCCTTTTCCGCCCATGTCATGATCCATTTTCATTTCATGTTTCGGATTTGCAGCCGTATCTTCCGCCGCAACGGATACTTGGCTTAGTGCGGATAATGCAATGATTGAAGCTAGGCTGATTATTTTTTTCATTAGGATTCCCTCGGTTGTGTGATTGATTTTTAGATGTTCACAATTTGAGTTTGAAACATTCTATGAGCTAAAGTGTAGCCAGCACAATAATGCAAAAACTTAAATGGAACGCAGATAAATCCTGACATAAAAGCCCGCGAATCGCCAGCGATAAAAAAGACTCAATTAAGATTTGTCCGGTTCGATCATTCAGGCCGTTGCTTGTTGAACGATGAATGATGCTAAACTCGAAACTCAGCAAATGATTCGATCGTTTCGAACGATAAGTTGGGGGAGGCAATCATGGCGCGTGAAAGGTGGAACTCGCAGCTTGGTTTTTTGATGGCCGCAGTCGGTTCGGCGATCGGATTGGGTAATATTTGGCGGTTTAGTTATCTGGCTTACCAGCACGGCGGCGGGGCTTTTCTGATTCCTTATTTGACGGCGTTACTAACGGCCGGCATTCCGCTGTTGATACTGGAAAACGGCATTGGCCATGAGCGCGTCGGTTCCGCGCCGTTGGCTTATCATAAAATAAGCCCACGCTGGGAATGGCTCGGCTGGTGGTCGGTGATTTTCGTCATGTTCGGCATCGAGCTCTACTATTCGGCGATTATCGCGTGGTGTTTGAATTATTTTGCGCTCTCGTTCGATTTGGCTTGGGGAGACGATCCTAACGCCTATTTTTTTAAGCATTTTTTACGAGTAAGCGATAGTCCTTTTCGATTAGGCGAAATTCGAACGCCTATTTTATTCGGTCTTATCCTTACATGGCTCGCGATTTGGTTGGTTGTCTACCGTGGCGTCCAAAAAGGCATCGAACTCGCCAACAAAATTATGATGCCTGTTTTGTTGTTACTGACCATTGTCTTAGTAGCTTGGTCCCTACAATTGGACGGGGCGTGGCACGGCATTCAAGTGTATGTCACGCCGGATTTTTCCAAGCTCAACGATCCGCAAGTCTGGATCGATGCCTACAGCCAGATTTTTTTCACGCTGAGCCTCGGTTTCGGAATCATGATCGCTTATGCCAGTTATTTGCCGGATAAAACCGACATCACTCGAAATGCAGTGTTGATTGCATTGATCAATAGCGCGTATTCGTTGCTGACCGGTTTCGGCGTGTTCGCGGTGTTAGGCTTCATGGCGCAAAGTGAAGGCAAGGAAATTGCCGATGTGGTGACGCAAAGCATTGGTTTGGCGTTTGTTGCTTATCCGAAAGCCATTGGTCTAATGCCGGGCGGTAATCTGTTCGGGGCGATTTTTTTCCTATGCTTAACGGTTGCCGGATTATCATCGGCAGTATCGATCGTCGAAGCTTTCGTTTCGGCGGTGATCGATAAATTCAATTTCGATCGTAAGTTGCTGGTGACCTTCGTTTGTGTATTCGGCTGTCTCGGCGGCATCGTGTTCACGACGCAAAGCGGTTTACTTTGGCTGGATATCGTCGATCGTTTTATCACGCATTATGGCTTGGTGACGGTCGGTATTTTGGAATGCATCGTGATCGGTTGGGCTTTTGACTTATTTAAGTTGCGTCAGCATATCAACCGGATATCTAGTTTGAAATTAGGAATGGGCTGGATTTTGTTGATTAAGTTATTTGTTCCGTTGATGCTTGGTATTATCTTTTTAGGGGATCTATTCAACGAATTGCAAAGGCCTTACGGGGGGTATAGTTGGACCGCGTTAATTCTAATCGGAAGGGATTGGTTGATACTGACTTTGATCGCGGCCTTTATCGTTGCCGGCAGACCTTGGCGAAGCGATCGCCCGAGTAAACCAGGGCGATCGGTCAAGAGCAGAGTGGGTCCGAGTGCCTCATAGCCGCGCCTTGGCTATCGAAGCCATTGACGCTCAAATCGGTGAAGAGGGTATTTTGGCTGGTACTTGTTTATGAGGTCAACAACGGGTCTAATCGGCTTTGTTGCTCCAGCGCGTACAAATCATCGAAACCGCCGACATGGAAATCGCCGATATAGATTTGCGGTACCGTTCTGCGCTTGGTTTTCTGCATCATTTCCTGTCGTAAGCCGGGTTCGGAATCGACATTGACTTCGTTGTAAACCGCGCCTTTTTTATCGAGTAGGCGTTTGGCCATGGTGCAGTAAGGACAAAGGTTTGATGTATAGATAAGGATGTTCGGCATAATATTAATAGTTGCTAATATAGTGTGGCTATTCTACTGTTTATCGATCGTGTCTTCAATGCGTAATGCATCGCCTAGCGCTTTTATCAACAGCCATGCCGCGTGTTCGATCGAAGCGCCGAAGGCGACGATGCCGTCTTGATGGCCGAGCATACTGAATATCGGCCTATCGTCGAGTCGTCCGGATTGAAAGAGTTCGGCGATGGCCCGGGCCATTTGCGGAGTTCCGTAAGCGGCATCGGACGGTGTATGGGGAAGGGCGAGTTCGGCGGTTTTTTGCCAAATTTCGGGGCTATGAATATGAATGACCGATCGAATCGAGGCGTCTTGACTATAAACGCAGGCATGAGTAATCGCTTCCGAAGACGGCTTGGACAGGCCTTTCGATTGAAGAAAATAGCGCTTGATATCGGTATTCCATACTTCACAGTAATGCTCGCGGCTCAATTCTGGGATATGGCCGGTTTGCGTTCCGCTGATGATAAACGCATTGCTACTGAGATCCGGCTTCAAACTGATGTTGCCGTATCCGAGCCCGTCGTAACGCGGGGGGGCTCTGCCAATCAAGCCGAGTTTGAATAAGATCGAACGCCATGCGTTGAGAGAGCTTAAGGAAATTACTTGATCGATAGGCTGGTTTTGATGATCGAAGCGAAATTTAATGACGCCTTCTTGTTCTTGCATAAATGATGGCGATTTACGAGGGAAGGGAGGCGCTAAAGCCAATCGGCTTGGCAGTGTGCTTGATAAGAGGTCGGTTTCGTTGAATATGAAGGCGCTGCCGAAGCAGCGCCTGATAGAGTTACATCTGCGATTGCAGATAATTTTGCAGGCCGATTTTGCCGATCAATTCCAGTTGCGTTTCCAGCCAATCGAGATGGTCTTCCTCGCTGTCGAGAATATGCTCAAAAATTTCTCTGGAGACAAAGTCTTGTACCGTTTCGCAATAAGCGATCGCTTCTCTGAGAACCGGAATCGCTTGTTGTTCGAGTTTTAAATCGCAAGCCAGCATTTCTTCGGGGTTTTCACCGACTAATAATTTACCGAGGTTTTGAAGATTTGGTAGGCCTTCGAGAAACAGTATTCTTTCGATCACTAGATCGGCGTGCTTCATTTCATCGATCGATTCGTGATATTCCTTCTCGTTGAGTTTGGCAAACCCCCAGTTTTTATACATCCTGGCATGCAAAAAATATTGATTGATCGCGGTGAGTTCGTTTTCCAAAACTTGGTTAAGGTATTCGATGACTTTTGCGTCTCCTTTCATGGCGGCTCCGATAATGATAATGAAATGGTTGATGTTCGGCAAAGACTTGTGCGGCATCTATTGGTCTTTGACGAGATAGGGAATTCAATGATTTTTGAATAATACAATATTGTATAAATTCTGCATATTCAATAAAAAATGCTGCTGTATTGGCGTGATGGTTCCAAGGCTTTAAGAAATTTAAGCAAAAAAACGGGCAAACCGATGGAGGTCAAGCATCGGTTTGCCCGGTAACAGCAAGTAATCAATTAGGCGAAAGCAGCTTGCGGCATCAACTGATGTTCGGCATGGCTTTCGTCGAGAATTTGTTTGACGTGGCGGCTGCATTTGCCGCATACACTGCCGACGCCTAAACACTGATTTAGGTGTTTGCGTGAACAGTGGCCGTTTTCAATAGCGGATTTGATTTGCTTATCGGTAACCGCCTTACAGACACAAACATACATGAGTCATGCTCCAATAAATGTTGGTTATGTAAATAATAACAATTCTCATTAGAATGTAAAGTGATTTTTTTGAATTTGAGTAGTTGATCGCAAATAGATTGTTGAGGGGGAAGATGAAAGGTTAAAGGTTAAAGATGAAAGGGGAAAGGGGCGGTGATTTTGTTGGTGTTTAGCGTAAATCTTGGTTCAGTAGACTGGCATTGCCGCCGATCGCGGCGGTATTGATTGTGACGGTTTGTTCGACTGCGAAGCGTTTTAGATAATCGGGTCCGCCGGCTTTCGGGCCGGTTCCGGATAGGCCCATGCCGCCGAAGGGTTGTACGCCTACCGTCGCGCCTATCATGTTGCGGTTGATATAAAGATTACCGACTTTGGCTTGCTGCTGAATCTTGCGTGCCGTTGCGTTGATTCGGCTCTGAATTCCCAGCGTCAAGCCGTAGCCGGTAGCATTGATGTCATCGATCACTTGCTCGAGGGCATCGCTGGGATAGCGGACGATATGCAGTATCGGGCCGAACACTTCTTCGGTCAGTTGCGAAAGCGAGTCGATTTCGATCAATGTGGGTGCAAAATAAGTTCCTTTCGGTAATTCGGGCGGTAACGGTGATTGAAATAAAATGTCGGCATGATGACGTATGGCTTCAACGTGAGCGTTTAATTTATCCAAGGCCTTACGGTCGATGACCGGACCGATATCGGTTGCATAATGGCCCGGATCGCCGATCGTCAATTCCCGCATAGCTCCGATCAGAAGTTCGATAATTTTATCGGCGGTTTCGTGAGGCAAGAATAATACCCGCAAGGCCGAGCATCGCTGGCCGGCGCTGTTGAACGCAGATTGCACCGCATCCAGTACCAATTGTTCCTTATGCGCCGACGTATCGGCGATCAGCGCATTTTGTCCGCCGGTTTCGGCGATTAACGGCACGATATCGTCGTGTTCGGCGAGTTGTCGATTGATAGAATGGGCCGTTGCGGTAGAGCCGGTAAATGCGACGCCGGCAAGACGTGTATCCCGAAGCAACACGGGGCCGATTTTAGAACCGATGCCCGGTACGAAATTCAATACCGAGCCCGGAATGCCGGCTTGATGCAGTAGCTTGATGCAAGCTGCGGCGGTAAGCGAAGTCGCTTCGGCAGGTTTTGCCACGACCGTATTGCCGGCCGCTAGCGCCGCTGCGATTTGACCGGTAAAAATGGCAATTGGAAAATTCCACGGACTGATGCATAAAAATACGCCGCGGCCGTAATAAGTCAAAAAATTATCTTCGCCGCACGGCCCTGGTAAGGCCATCGGGCGTTCGAACAACTCAAGAGCGCGTGCGCTATAGTAGCGGCAAAAATCGACCGCTTCTCTGACGTCGGCCAAGGCATCTTTGATTGTTCTGCCGCCTTCGCGGACGCATAAAGAGACCAGTTCGGTACAGTTATACTCGAACAAATCGGCAGCATTGTTAAGATAGCGCGCTCGTTTTTGCACGTTAGTCGAACGCCATGCATCAAAAGCCTCCGAAGCAGTGTCGAGAGCGTCGACAACGGTATCGGCATCGCAAAATGCAACGGTACCGACTTTATGCGAATGATTGGCGGGATTTACGATACCCCGTTCGAAACCGGCCAGGCTTTTTCCGTTAATCAACGGGCCGGCATGATGAGAGATGCCGGATAGTTCGTCGAGACGTTTTTGCAACGAGTACAACTGTTCGGTATCGGCCAGATTGAAGCCTTCCGAATTGCGCCTTTCCTTACCGAAGAGGTCGACCGGCAGCGGTACGCCGATTTTTTCGAAATCTTTGAGTTCAAGCCAGAAAGTGACTGGATTTTGCACGATGCGTTCAATGTCGATATCGGAGTTTTCGATTTGATTGACGAAAGAGGTATTCGCGCCGTTTTCCAGCAAACGCCTGACCAGATAAGGCAATAGTTCTTGATAATGGCCGATCGGCGCATAAACCCGGCACGGAATAGACCCATTCGGGCGCTTCGCCAAATTTTGGTAAAGCGCCTCTCCCATGCCGTGTAAACGCTGAAATTCGTAATCGGTTTGATTACCGGCCATTTGTTTGATTGCGGCGACGGTATGGGCATTATGGGTCGCGAACTGCGGATAAAATGCGTCGGGTTCTGCCAATAAGCGCGCTGCGCAAGCCAGATAAGAAATGTCCGTGGCCGATTTTCGCGTGAATACCGGGTAACCGGAGAGCCCTAATTCCTGCGCGCGTTTGATTTCGGTGTCCCAATATGCGCCTTTGACTAAACGGACTGGTATTTTTCGGCGTTCCGATTTCGCCAAGGCAGAAAGCCAAGCGATGACATACGGCGCCCGTTTTTGATAGGCTTGGACCGCAAGGCCCAATCCGGGCCAATCCTTCAGGCTCGGATGAGTGAAGACCGCCTCGAAAATCGTCAGCGACATGGCCAATCGCTCGCTTTCCTCGGCATCGACTGTAACCGTCAAGTCGCTTTGTCGCGCGCATTGAGCCAGGGCGAGCAGTTTTGCAGTTAACTCCGGGGCTGCTCTTAGGTGTTGCAAGGGTTCATAGCGCGGACACAATGCCGACAGTTTGATCGAAATTCCCGGTTTATCGAACAACGAAGCAGTCATGGAGCCATGCGACAGTTGCCGAATGGCATCGAGATAGGCCGAAAAATAACGCTCCGAGTCTGAGTCGGTGACCGCCGCTTCGCCGAGCATATCGAAGGAGTAACGGTATTCCGGGTGCATTTGGCTGGCATGTAGCGCATCGGGAATCGTTTCGGCCATCACGAATTGCGCCCCCAGAAAATGCATCGCTTTTTGTAATGCCTTTCGAATGACGGGTACACCTAGTCGGCCAAGCAATTGATCGAATACTTGCTTTCCGTCCGGCTTGAAATGTCGTTCGAATAATCCTGTCAATAATAAGGCGCCGGTCGATAAATTTACCAGCACCGAGTCGCTGTGATTGAGATGTTCTTGCCAATGGGCCGAAGTCAATTTATCGGCGAGAAAACGATCTTGGGTTGCGGCATCCGGAATGCGCAGCAAGGCTTCGGCAATGCTCATCAATATCAGGCCTTCAGCGCTATCGAGTCGGTATTCATGCAAAAAAGCATCGACAACGGATTGCTTGTCTTTATCGGCCCGGATCTGTTCAACCAGTAAACGAGCCAACGCTTCGACATCAGCGGGATTATAATCGGTCAAGCCAACCATTAATTCGATTACGCTAGCCGTTTCATCGTTCAAATAGGCTTGATCGATAGCTTTGCGCAAGGCCGATAAAGAAAGATTAACCATAGAAAGTTTACGTTATTATGTGAACGAATTAACTATTTTAAGGAAAAGATCTGCCGATACCATATTAAGTTGAATCCTTGGTATTTTTTATACTCCAAAAAATGTTTGTCCACAAATAACTGTTGTATTGATGATTAGATTTTCGAGAATTTTGTTTGTTGTGCTTTTAAGTTGGCTCGTCGGGTGCGCGCCGGCCGTTTATAAGCCAGGTCAACCCGTCATAGAAGCGCTATTGCTGGAAGATCGCTATATCACACCGGACGGTTCCTGGTTGCCGGTTAGAAAGTGGCTCCCGGAGCAGGGTCAAACGAAGGCTGTATTGATCGCTTTACACGGTTTCAACGATTACAGCCGGTTTTTCGAGGAGCCTGGAGTATTTCTGAAAGAAAAAGGAATCGCCAGTTATGCCTACGATCAACGCGGTTTCGGTCAAAGCCCGCGTCGGGGTTTGTGGAGCGGTATCGATGCGTATACTGAGGATCTGGATTTATTTGTCAGACTCATAAAAAGCAAGC
Source organism: Methylotuvimicrobium sp. KM1 (assembly GCF_044788715.1). Lineage (NCBI taxonomy): Bacteria > Pseudomonadati > Pseudomonadota > Gammaproteobacteria > Methylococcales > Methylococcaceae > Methylotuvimicrobium > Methylotuvimicrobium sp. KM1. The sequence continues at coordinate 1,917,445 of NZ_CP173170.1, forward strand.
ATCCTGGGTTGCCGGTTTATCTGTTGGGCGAAAGCATGGGCGGAGCCGTCATCATCGCGGCTATGTCCCGCGAGGAGGCAACGCCGGTCAGTGGTTTAATTTTATCGGCACCTGCCGTTTGGTCCCGCGAAACGATGCCGTGGTATCAACGCAGTTTGTTGTGGCTTATGTCTCATACGATGCCCTGGATGACATTGACCGGGCGGGGCTTAAAAATACAAGCCTCGGATAATATTGAAATGCTTCGAGAGTTGGGCAGTGATCCGTTGGTGATCAAGGAAACTCGCGTCGAAACGATTCATGGCCTAACCGATTTAATGGATTCGGCATTCAATAATGCTCAGAATATTCATGTCGATACTTTGATGCTGTATGGTGAAAAGGACGAAGTCATACCAAAGCAGCCGACGCTGCGTTTTTTGCGGGATTTTCTCGACACCGAAGGAGCCGATAGAACCGTTGCTTTCTACGAGAACGGCTATCACATGCTGTTGCGCGATTTGCAGGCTAAGGTGATTTGGCGGGATATCGCTGCATGGGTCAAAGCATCGCACAAGCCGCTGCCGTCAGGTGCTGACCAGCGCGATTGGCGAATGTTGGCGAAAAGATAAACTTAGAAAAAGTATTTTGCCTACGCAAATTATTTTTGCTCTCCTAATGCTCATGAAGGACTGGCAGTAGCCCTGCAAATGAAAGTGCGAGGGGTGGGTGAGAGTGCGGTCAATCGCCCGACAGGACGCCGTAAACCCAGCACCTAAATTCCATAGCCTATTGGCCATGATTGATTACATAGATAATTTAGGTGCTGGGTAAATACGTCCGTGTAGGCTCGACGGCGGCGACTGATTGCCAAGGATGGCATGAATGCAGATTTTGCAGGAGCAAAAATCTGCCCTGCCGCCGACGCCTGTCGATCGAGCAACCGCCCCCTCTCCGGAACCGGCATTGTGCTGAATATCAAAAAATTAGATAAGGAATGCAAAACTGCAAACTTTCACAGTAAAGGCTATTCAAAATTTTAGAAATTTTAGGGCAAGCTGTTGTAAGACTTCATGTTTAAACAAAACAGCCGAACTTAGGTTCCTACGAACATAGGACTATCGAACCGGCGTCAATTCCTGAGTCTTTTTGATGAAAACAAAACTATCGTAACGCCGCGCAATGCGTGATCCGACATACTGGCCGTAGTCCCGTCTTGGATCATAAATTACCCCGATCGCTCGGTTTCCAATCAGTTGATCGAGCGGTTCGTGGCGCCGTTCTTCGTCACCGAACATCAAATAAAACGCTTCCGGTTCGAGCCTTGCCAAGACTTCCTCTATGCTGCCTGGCTGGCCTTTGGGTATGGTCATGATCGACATCGGCGCGCCCCAATAAGCCCCGGCGTTTACCTTGCCTTGATCTGTTCCGAAACCGACAATATATACCAGGTCCGCGCCTAGCGATTGCCGGCTCAACTGACCGATATTCAAGGTTTCTCGCAGAATCATCGTGGATTTACTGGCATCGCCGACATGCGTGTTGTGCGCCCAAATAATACCTTTTGCATCGAAGCCATGACGTTCGAGTAAGCCTTCAACCGATACCCACATGTGTTTGGCACGACTGTTCCAGGCATCGGGCCCTTCGCGGATCGCTAAGCGGAAAAAATCCTCGGCATTCTTTATGACCAAGGCTTTTTGCCTGGCTCGAAAGCGGATTTTAGAATCGTTATCAGCGGCTTTAGGCTTTAGGTCTTGAATGATTTTAAGGACTTCGGCCAACTCCTTTTCACATGAAAAACCGCCTTGCGCCGTAGCTTTCGCGTACATCCATTCATCACGGTCGTACTCCTTGAAACAGTTCAGCCGGCGTTCGATTTCGGGAAGCTTCTCGGGAAAATACGCTCCGGTTAGCGCTAGTAGGTCGTCGATCGCTTCCCATTGCCCGTAGACATCCATGCCAAACAAGCCGATTTTATCCGCTTCCGGACGGGTTTTGTTGAATTCGCGAAGCCATTCGGCCAAGGCTTCAATATCCCGGTTCGCCCACATCCATTGCGGCCAGCGGGCGAAGGTTTTGAGCACATCGACAGCCGTTGTGCCTGGCTTGGTACGGCCTTTGACATAGTCGTTGAGGCGATAGAGCGAAGGCCAATCGCCTTCAACGGCAATGAATGAAAAGCCTTTTTCGGTAATTAAGCGCTTGGAAATTTCGCTACGCCAATGGTAGAACTCATGCGTACCGTGCGTCGATTCGCCGAGTAAGACCAATTTTTTGTCGCCGGCCGTTTCGATTAAACGGTTGAGGTCCGAATTTTGTCTGAGAGCAACGGCTTTCGGTGCTAAATAAGCCGACAAAGACTCGGATTCAGCATGCGCGAGCGTTACGCCGAACAATAAAAAGACTGAAAAAAACAAAAATTGAGTGATGATTTTCATATCATGTAAGAGATTTGAGATACCGAATGAAAGCAAGCCGGGATCGGTTTATCGATAAGAATAACGATGATTTCTTAACGGTTTGAACCCAATTTCTCGGTAATAGTTTCTCAAGTTTTTGTTTCACATTGACGATTTGGCCAACGATACTTTGATGTATTGCGCTGGTCTTGATCGTATCGATGATCCATATCAAAAAATCATAGGATACTTTGAACCACGCAAATGTTAGGAGCTTGACTTTGGCAATGCGAAAAAGCCAGAAAGTAAATGCAGCGACCGGAATTTTACCGATATAAAGAGTAATGCCGAAAGCTAGACTACCTTTGGCAAGCAAGCCGATTGCGATAAAGCCGAGTAGCTCGACCTGAATGAATAAAAACAGAAAAACGCACAGCAGCGCGTAGCGGTTCAAGTCGACAACCGAGGATTCTATTCGTTGCAAAACCTTTAGGCTATGGACAAACCTAAAAACCGGAATAGCGATCGTATCCCAGATCAGCTCTTCCAGCAGAATATAAATAAAAACCCAAAAGCCTAAGAATAAATTGCTGATTTTTTTTATAAATTTTGCCATAGAAAAGCCGGGGTGCAAAAGTAATCAAGCATTGGGTGAAAAAGATTAGAAAAGCGTATGTTTTTTAAATGGTGTAAGCCGAGACGATTTCGCCTTTGTTGTTCATCATCAGTTTTAAACGGCCATAGCATGACTTTTGGTCGCATTGGCATCCTGAACCTTCCATGATGCTTTCAAGGAATGTGACATAAATCAACCATTCGCCGGGTTGCCGGTCCAAAACCTCATATTGTATCGACTCGTTGATAATCCAACCGTTTTGGCTGCAAAAATCAGTCAATACATGGGTGTTTTCCAAAAACTTTTTTATCGGGTCGTCTTTCGTTTCAAGCATCGCCGTTACCGTTACTAGTTATTTGTTGTCGATTAAGATAAACAACCGGCACGGCTAAAGCAACCGACTCAACGGAATAAAGTCGAATCTGGTTTCAAGTATTGTAAACTTCTAGCCGACCGGAGAAACGGGCAGTTTTTGGAAGGTGCGGAATGTGTTGGGCGAATACACCTCAGCCTCCATATCTACTCCCTTTATACTCAAAAATTAATTAACTTTATGAAGGTATGGGGTGTGGCTAGCGAGGATGTCGGCAGCAGGGCAGATTTTTGCTCCTCGGTAATTGCTGAGTTACAGGGATGTAATGAATGCAGAAAATGCAGGAGCATTTTTCTGCCCTGCATCGCCTAAAGCGCCTACTGTTGGTGCCCTAATACACGCCATCCGTAGCGTAAATGCAAAATCTGCATTCACGCCATCCCTGGCGCTCGATTGCTGCCGTCAAGCCCCCATGGATGGGTTTACCCAGCACCTAAATTCCATAGTCCATTGGCTATGGTTAACTATCTGAGATAATTTAGGTGCTGGGTGAACGGCGGTCCTCGATAGACACATCCCATACCTTTTATTCTTAGACGGTTTTTCAATCAAAAGGGAGTGCTAACCTAACGATCATGAAGAAGCTGTCATTACACCGGCAAATGAAAGTTCGAGGTGTGAGGGATAGTGCGGTCGCTCGCCCGACAGGGCGTCCTTTGACGGTCACCCCGGTGCCGACTTTTCATCTATTGATGGTTATAAATGCTTTTTTAGGTTTAACGCTGAAGAAATTTCCTAGATCAGTGTCGCAACTAAATGATTGTGATCGGTCGCCATTAGCTTGGCATCGATAATTCGGTTTTCAATCGCTTTGGGTTCGTCGACCTCACAGCTGACTCGCAGATAATTCGGCGTATAACCGAAAATTCGATGTTTACCGTTGTCAAGGGACTCGGTTTGGCTTTCCCAAAGTATCGGTATGGTTTGTCCGAGATTTTCTACTTGGAATTGCTGTTTCATCATGTCGGCGAGTGAATGTAATTCTCGGCTGCGTTGTTTCTTGATCGTTTCCGGTATTTGATTCGGTAATGTAGCGGCTTTCGTGCCTTCGCGGCGCGAATAGGCGAAAATATGAATATGACCGAAACCGGTGTTTTCGATGAAATCGAAGCTTTCTTGCCATTCTTGTTCAGTTTCGCCTGGGAAACCGACGATGATGTCGGTCGTGATGTTGAAGTGCGGAATCGCAGTTCTCAAGCCGGTCACGATTTCACTGAACTCTTCGGTTTTGCAGCGTCTGGCCATGCGTCGCAGCACCGAATCCGAACCGCTTTGCAGTGGTAGGTGCAGATGCGGCATCAAGCGAGGACTATCGAAAAGCTCGACAAAATTGTTTGGCAATTCCCAAGGCTCCAGAGAACCCAGCCTGAGTCTCGGAATATCGGTATCGCTAAGAATTGCTTTGATCAGGTCGGACAGACTTCGATCGGTGTCGGATCCGTAACCGCCGAGATGCACGCCGGTGATGACGGCTTCATTGATGCCTTGGCTGTGTAGCGCATTGATTTCGTAGACGATTTCTCGTATCGGTCGGCTTTTTTCCTCGCCGCGAGCGACCGTTACGATACAGAACGTGCAGCGATAACGGCAGCCGTCTTGTACTTTGATAAACGCGCGTTGCCGGCCTCGGCTGAATAATGAGACTTCGCCGGGTTCGGTCGACATGGCCGGCATGCTGTCCATGTTCAGTTCGGTCAGGGTTTTGGCGACCAAACTATCTTTGTCTTGATTGCCGACGATGAGATCGACGCCCATCAATTGCTCGGCTTCTTCGCGGTTGAGTGTGGCGTAACAGCCGCTGACGACTAGTTTCGCAGCCGGATTGGTGCGATGTATACGCCGTATCAGTTGGCGCGATTTACGTGCCGCATCTTGCGTGACCGCGCATGAATTAATCACGATCAGATTCGCGTTCTCGGCTTGGCGAGTGATTTGATGGCCTTTTTGTTGGAAGGCCTGAGCCCAAGTTTCGAGCTCGGCTTCATTGAGACGACAGCCCAATGTTTTAAGATGTACGTACATTATCCAAAAAACCAATAGGTAATGAGTATGGCGGCTAAGATGCCGAAAAAGTCCGCTATTATCCCACAAGCGGCCGCATGGCGAATATTTTTGATGCCGACTGCGCCGAAATACACGGCTAAAACATAAAAGGTCGTTTCGGTGCTGCCTTGCACGATAGAGGCAAGACGTCCCGCGAATGAGTCGGCGCCGAGTGTTTGCATCGTATCGATCATCATCGCCCGCGCGCCGCTGCCGCTGAACGGTTTGATCAACGCGGTCGGCAATGCGTCGATGAAACGGTCATCCCAAGACAGCATTTTGACCAGTGCTCTAACCCCTTCAGCCACCAAATCCAACGCGCCGCTCGCGCGAAACACGCCGATGCCGACCAGCATTGCGACCAGGTATGGAATGATGCCGATTGCGGTTTGAAAGCCTTCCTTTGCGCCTTCGATAAACGCTTGGTATGCGTCGATTCGCCGGTATATCGCACCGCAGATAAATACGATGACCAACGTGAATAGAATGATGTTGCTGATCAGTGCGGACTGTTCGAGCATTTGTTCCTTAGGTAGCCGGTAAAAATATCCGACCACGGTAGCAATCAATATACTGAAGCCGCCAAGATATAATGCAACGACTCGATCGAACAAGTTGATTTTCTGAACCGCCGCGACAGCAATCAAGCCTGCCACGGTTGAAAAATAAGTGGCAATTAGTATAGGAATGAAGACGTCGGTCGGATTAGCGGCACCCAATTGTGCGCGGTATGTGAAAATCGTCACCGGAAACAAAGTGACCGCCGAAGTGTTGATGACCAGGAATAGGATTTGCGCGTTACTCGCGCTATTCGGGGTAGGATTCAAGGTCTGCAGTTCCTTCATTGCCTTGATGCCGAGCGGTGTAGCGGCATTGTCGAGACCGAGCATGTTCGCGGCGATATTCATGACCATCGCGCCCAAGGCCGGATGGTTTTTCGGTACTTCAGGCATCAGGCGCGTGAACAGCGGCGTCAAGCCGCGTGTTAGTAAGAGTATGAAGCCGCTACGTTCTCCGATACGCATGATACCGAGCCATAAGCTCAAAACGCCGGTCAAACCTAACGATATTTCAAAAGCCGTTTTTGAAAGCGCGAACATCGAAGACATGATGCGCTCGAAAACCTGATGGTCGCCCATAACGATCAGTTTGATGACGGCCGTCATGAAGGCGCTCAAAAAAAAGAAAATCCAGATGATGTTCAGCATGATCGGCGATGGTGTTATCGCGAGGTTCGGAGGACATGAGAATAGCGGAAGTATAACATGCACCGATTAGCGATAAAGCCGAGACTGAGATAAATCGGGAAAAAGAGGGCTGCCTCCAGGCAGCCCTAAAGTGGGGGTCAATCGAAAATTGACTATCTATTACTGCTATATTTTAGTTCAAAGCCTAAAATAATAAAAAGATAGCGGTTACGATTATTTCAGACGCTACAGTTTTTAATTGCGATTTTGTTCGCAGAATAGAGTATTCGCTAGTATCCTTCGCGCGGTCACATTTGCTGGTAAGCTTACGCGCACTTTTGTCCGATAGCTGCGTTACCTATATGGATGTAGGTAAGGAGCGTGAGCTGGAGCGGAAGCTTTTTGCATGACCATGGCTACGGCGGCGGCTCGCGTGACAACGCCGAGTTTTTCGAAAATATGCTCCAAATGCTTGTTGACGGTGCGTGGACTGCTGCCGAGGATGATGCCGATTTCTTTGTTGGTTTTGCCGCGAGAAATCCACATTAGTATTTCCGCTTCTCTCAAGGTAAGGCCTAAGGAGTCTTTCAGCGACTCAAGATCCCATTCTCGTGAGTCTACTCGATTTTGTAATAAGAGGAGAAATTCATGGGAATCGGCGCTTCGAGACAGTTTGATCGATAAGTCTCCGAGTGTGTGATCTATTTCCGAAGGTAATTTCCGGCCTATATGATCGGCCTGAAGTTGTTCTCGAAGCCATTCCGAAATCGGTTTCGGAGGGAGTGCGCCGATTTCGATTTGCGGGCCTGATTCAAGTTTTTCGGTTAATTGATTCAACAACTTTTCCGCGGATGGCGTTAACCAAGTAATACGCCCTGAGCTATCCACAGTTAAAGCGGCGAACGGGGCATGCTTTAACGCGGTTTTGGCACGTAGGATCGTTCTGGCTTGGGTTAGATGAACTTCGATTCGTGCCAATACTTCGTTCGGTTTGATCGGTTTGACGATATAGTCTAAGCCGCCTTCGTCGAAGCCTCTTAAAAGATTATCCAATTCGCCTAAGCCGGTCATGAACAAAATAGGAATGTCGGATGTTGCAGGGTTGCTCTTTATTTTTCGACAGGTTTCGAAACCGTCGATTCCCGGCATAACGACATCGAGTAAAATGATATCGGGTGGCAAAAAGTCGATTTGCTCAAGCGCGGAAAGTCCGTCTGTGGCGACTAATACCCGATATCCGGCTTCCGAGAGCGTGTCGGATAAAAACGCCAAATTACCGGGCGTATCGTCGATGATCAATACTGTGCCCTTATTATCGGAATGATTTGCCGCAGTCATAGTTTAAAATTGATTCCAAGCCATTTTGATAAATGTTAAAAGCAGGACCATAAACCTAAAAAAGCATTTCACCATGAAGAACATGAAGTTAATTCAATAGCTTGCTATGAGCTTGTATAGAACATTAACTCAGCCAAGATGTTAGCGAGAACGCTTAGGTGATATCTTGAAATTCTTCAGGAACTTCATGTGCTTCATGGTTAAACTGCCAAATTTAGGATAAAGGCTGAATATTCAGAATCGCAAGTTCAAATCTTATCGATCGAATCGGTCTTCACTCGCGTAATTTCAAGATCGTTACTCGATAACAGCAGTTTTTTGATTTCCCCGATTTGAAATTCGTAGGCCAACTTTTTTATTTTGGCGACGAATAGCGCGTATTCCGAAGCTAGAGGGTCTAATCGAGTCTTCAATCCAGTTAAATCGCCGATTCGAACGAATCCGGCGAGTTCGTCGATTACTTGTTTCGGGGGGAATACGATCGCATTATCTGCCGATTGATTCAAAACATGCGTGTCATCATGGTGCGGAATCCATTCCAGCGAGAGATGCAGACCAAGTTTGTATAATAACTCGCGAATGTTTACCGGCTTGGATAGAAAATCGTTGCAGCCGGCGTTGATTGCGGTGATTCGGTCCGTTAAATAGGCGTTAGCGCTCAGCACAACGATGGGGTTTTTAAAACCTTTCTCGCGTAGCTTTGTGGCAGTTGCTAAACCGTCGATATCCGGCATCGAAAGATCGAGTAGAATGAGGTCGAAAGGAATGTCCGAAACGATGTCGATACAGGCTCTACCGGATTCGGCTTCGTCCATGGCGAAACCGAGGGGTTCCAGAATCGAGATGATTAAATCGCGGTGTTCGGCCTGATCGTCGACGACGAGCAAGCGTTTACGATGTCCCGAGTAGCCTTGGACGTCAGTGTCTCTGACGGCTTCCGGCGTCGCGCCTTGATTCGGTAAAAATAGGCGCACCGTGAATGCCGAGCCCCGACCGGGCTCGCTCGTGACCGACAGTTCTCCACCCATGATTTCGGCGAATATTTTGCTTATCGTAAGCCCGAGTCCGCTGCCTGAAACGGCATTGCCGCCATTGTCGTGTATTCGTGTGAAGGGTTGGAAGATGTTTTGCAATTGATTTGGCTCGATGCCTTTTCCGGTGTCGATAATTTGAAAGTTGGCGACCTCGCCGCTGTAACCGATGCGAAAGATAATGCCTCCCGTTTCCGTGAACTTGACGGCGTTACTGAGCAAATTCATCAGAATTTGCCCAATCCGTTTTTCATCGCCGCGAATTCGCTGGGGCAGGGAATGGGTGAACTGGCAGCAAAACGATAAACCTTTTGATTCGGCCTGGGGTTTGTAGACACGCACCAAATGATCGATAAAAGCCGGAAAATGAAACGGCGCCGATTTAATTTCGAATTTACGCGCCTCGATACTCGCAATATCGAGAATATCTTCGACCAGCGATGATAGATGTTCGCCGCTGCGTTTTAATGTTGCGACCGCTTGTCGGCGGCGTTCGGGTATCTCCGGATCTTTTTGAAGAATATAGGCGTAGCCGATGATACTATTCAGCGGCGTTCTGATTTCGTGGCTCATGTTGCTCAAAAAACGACTTTTCGCGCTATTGGCAGCGTCGGCCATTCTTAAAGCTTGGGCCAATTTTACGTCGGTCTTTTTATGCTCCTCGATTTCCATCAATAATAATTGCGTTTGTTTAGCCGTTTCTTCATGGGCGACACGGCGGCTCTCATCGTTCAAAATCAGCCACCAGGTACACAAACCGATAAAAACCAACAGCGACGCATAAATCTTGACGAAATTTTCTAATAGCAGTCGAAAAGCAGGCAAATAAGGCTGAGCGGTCAATAAATCCTGATAATAAATAATTCCGACAAAAATACTGGTTAATACCGTTAGAAACAAAAACAGCAGGCCAAAACGCAGCAATCGCAAACGAGTCTGTAGCGATAATGTTTTCGGCATGAAGCGCCGGGCTACTATTTCCAAATAATCGTCGAGTCGTGCTCCGGGCTTGCAAGCATCCAGGCAACGCGCCTCAAGTGTGCAGCACAACGAACAAATACTGCCTTGATAAGCGGGACAATAGGCGACGTCTTCCTGCTCGAATGAGTTACCGCAAATGCTGCAGTGTTGATGAGACGCTTTGTTGTTTTCGTCCCTGTCGCGGGCCAGATATTGTTTCGGTCCGGCAACGACTGCGATGAGAGGAACAAGAATAAAAGCTAAGCCAAGCGAAATAAACGCCGAGAAAGCGCGCGGATAATCGCCGAATGCGCCAAGGTAGGCCAGTATCGAAACGATCGACGCGCATAAGGTTGCGATAATGCCGACCGGATTGAGGTCGGGCAGGTAGGCGCGCTTGAATTCGACGATTTTGGGGCTGAGGCCCAACGGCTTATTGATCATTAGTTCGGCAGCAACCGCGCTGATCCAAGCGATCGAGATGTTGGAAAACAAACCCAACACTTTTTCCAAAGCGCCGAAAACACCGAACTCCATCAACAATAACGCGATCGAGACATTGAATACTAACCAAACGACGCGTCCGGGATGACTGTGCGTCACGCGCGAAAAAAAATTCGACCAGGCGAGCGAGCCGGCATAGGCATTGGTTACGTTAATCTTTATTTGGCAGATGACGACGAATAGCGTCGTGACGGCCAGTGCAATTGCCGGATTGCCGAATAGGTCGTTATAAGCGATTAAATACATTTGAGTGGGTTCGTGTGCGTGCTCCGCTGCGATGCCGTTACGCAATGCGAGATGTGCGAGTAGAGCACCGCCTAATTGTCTGAGCATTCCGAATAATACCCAACCGGGGCCGGCGGCAATGGTGCCGAACCACCAACGAAAGCGGTTCTTCCGAGTTTTTTCGGGCATGAAGCGCAAAAAGTCTACTTGTTCGCCGATTTGAGCGATCATCGAAAATGCCACCGTCGCGGCGCTGCCGAACAGCAGCCAGTCGAAATCGCGTCCGCTGCCGGCGATCCAAAAATAGGTTTTGAGTGTTAGTAGTGCTTCAGGTTCGTGCCGGTAAACGGCGATATAAGGTGCGATCAACAAAATTAGCCAAATCGGCTGAGTCCATAGTTGCAGCCGACTGATCGTCGTGATACCGAATGCGACCAGCGGTATGACTATCACCGCGCTAATGACGTGGGCCAGTGCGATCGGGATTTGAAAATAGAGTTCGAGCGCGAGCGACATGATCGACGCTTCGAGTGCAAAAAGCGTGAAGGTAAACGAGGCATAAATCAAAGAGGTAACGGTCGAACCGATATAGCCGAAACCGGCGCTGCGAGTGAGTAAGTCTATATCGATGTTATACCTGGCGGCATAATAGCTAATAGGAAAGCCGGTGATAAAGATGACTAGGCCAACCACTAAAATTGCCCAGAACGCGTTGGTAAATCCGTAATTGATCGACAGAAAACCGCCAATGGCTTCCAAAACCAGAAACGAAGTCGATCCGAAGGCCGTATTAGCCACTTGGAATTCGGACCATTTGCGGAAACTACGCGGCGCGAAACGCAGAGCGTAATCTTCCAAAGATTCGTTAACAACCCAGGCGTTATAGTCGCGGCGAATTTTCGAGATGTTCTGATGAATTGGGGCGCTCATTGGTAGTCAAGCATGAGATTTCGGCTTTGAAAGCAAGTCATTGAACAATGAATAATTACAGCAATTTATATGCCGTAATTGTAATAAACTGTTTTCGAGCCGGACGGCACCCGATCGGTGCGCATGTGTCGAATAAAGGCGGCGGCGTGTTTTGATATGGTGCGAATGACGAAAAAACGCACATTATTAGTGCTGCGGAAAAAGGGCAGTGGGCGGAGCAAGGTTTTCCTATACCTTGTGCATATCGAACATTGTCATCATGCGCTCTCCCCGAAAGGGAAAGTGCAGAGGTAAATTTTAAACCTAACGCTCATGAAGGCCCGGCAATCGCCCAACAAATGAAAGTTCGGGGCGTGGGGAGGGTGCGGCCACTCGCCCGACAGGACGCCGTGAATACATCCATGTAGGCTCGACGGCGGCTGTCCCTGCCGCCGACGCCTGTCGATCGAGCAACCGCACCCTCTTCGGAACCTGCATTTTTACAGCAGCGTTTTGCATATCGATAAATTAGATAAGGAATGAAATTCCGCGAACTTTCAACTGCTCTCTTTAGGTTAAAAAATCGGAAATTTAACAAACGAGCGCGATAATTCCGATTTATTTTCTTTCATGGCCGAGTTTCAAAATAACAGGCGAACCTTGGTTATGGATCGTAATTTGTTTATAGCTTTTCTTTTCGACATCAATGTCATTTGACTTGGAGGGCTCGGGCTTGCCTGGTTCGGTTTGCGTTTCCGGTTCCTCAACGGTTTCGATTAAAACATCCGGAGCCCAGCTGGGACTGATCGCTTGAAGCGTATCCGTACGTTCTTCCGGTTGAACCTTGAGCGATTTCAACAAATTCAGGCAAACGGTGCTCACTTGGTCGATCAATCGCGAGCGTTTTTCGCCCCCTGAAAGCGGTTTTGCGATAAATTCCATCGTATAGTCCGCCGACTCGTTACTGTTCTCGGTCGAGATTAGTTTACAGGTTACCGGCACGATTTCCGCTTTTTGAAAATTTACGGCTCGCGGGTCGGAATTTCCGGCAGTAAATGAAAAACCGGTCGGGGTGCTACCGTTCTTGACGGCTTCGATCGTTGCCTGCATCCGATGGTCGGCGGGTTTATCGGCATCAATGCCGATGGTATAACCCCATTCGTTTAAATGACTTGCGATTGAGTCGGCCATTTCATGCTTCGCCGTGTCATCGGCTTGATAGCCGGCCGCTTCGATATCGAAAAAGATTTGCTTTACCGAAGCGGCATCGATCGGCGCTCGTTTCATATCGGGGCCTATCGTGCATCCGGTTAAGGTTGTCGCGATAACCGAAAGAGCTATGAAAACGCTTGATTTTAGGTGATGCAACGGTTCGATCATGGCTATCCTATGATTGGTAAAAATAAAAATTTACTTCTTTATGCCTTTCGCACTTCAAATTTCGGCGTAATCGCTTCCACTCTCTTAGGAAAAGTTCAGGGGAGAGGGAAGCCAAAAAATGAAAATGGGTGCGATCAATGAAAATTAAGCAACAGCGATGCCAAATCGAATTCGATCGCTTGGTAACCGATTTGATTATCAGCGATTTTAGTATCGAGTCATTCGGCATATCGACACACCAAAACTATGTATCCGTTACGGTTTTGGCCGGTACACTGCGAGCGTGTTTAATAAAGCTTGAAGCACTTTAGAATGCCTACCGGTATTTCGGTATACGTCATTTACCCGATAGGCTAAATAAACGAAAAGGGGTCAAACGAAAAGGGGTCAGGTTACTTTTTTTGATTGATGGCGCCCGATAAGAATGGTAACCGGGCCTCTTTTTTCAAACCGAAGTCGATTATGTTTATGTGAAAAAACTTTCCGATTAATCTCAATCCGCAACTAAAATGATCGTTTTCGAATTATCGCGGCTAATTAAGCATGAAAGAGCAATTGTTTACTTTTGAACAAATTCATATTGAAGTCGCACGAAATGCTTCCGACGACTTCAACCTGTTTCACGATAAACACAAATGGTTGCAGATTACTCATAATCCATTTAAAGGCCCCATCGTGCTGGGTTTTCAGTTGAACACACTGATCGAATACCAGATGCGACTGTACCGCGAGGCGCAGCATGAGGAGCAGATCATAGCCGATAAACAATTGCGATTTAGCAATTACCAGATTATTTTCGTCAATGCCTTACGGCCGAGCCAGGAATTTTCGCTGGAAATTAAAAAAACCTTGATTAACACGATTCCCGATTTGACGTTGACTAACCGCGTCGTCATAAAGTCGCAAGGCAAAACGATTTTGCTCGGCTATAAAAAAGAAACCCAAGCGCCGCTGTTTTTAGCGAATACTGATTTAGACGGCTTGCCGGATCTGCATACGGTTGCCGATAAAACCCTGGTGCCGGGCAGCGATTACTTTTTAATGCGAAAATGGATGCACAATGGCAATGTCAAAAATTTTCTATCGGGCTCTCTGGCCGAGCAATCTGATTATTTTGACGAACTCGCCGATGTTGCCCATTATCCTGAAATATTTCCTTGCAGCTTAACTTCCGGAGTCTTACTAGAAAAGGCCCAACTGGAGAATCACGATTTCAAGGCTAATCCAATGGTCTATACCTCGCATGAGTTATCGATCGACCGTCATTGGGTCGGGCAACTGAAAAACAACGATAAAGTTTATATATTGGTCAAACAACTGCCGGAGTCCAAAAACAATACCCTCAATAACACTAGAATCTTGTTGCGTTCTTACGAATGCTACGGGGTGCTGGAAAATAGGCAGATTCTATTCAGAATCAAACTAAACTTGGTGCCGTTGGAGGAAATCTTAAAAATTTGAAATTAAAAAGCTAACGGGGTAGTCGGTAGTAGACCTTAATATACCTTCCGCACTTCAAATTTCGTCAGTGCCAGAGGAGGCGCCTGGATCACCTGCAAATAAGCAAAAAAGGGTTGCTTTTTGGTGCGATGTTTTGGTTTTTAGGTGTCATTATCCTAAATTTGGCAGTTTAACCATGAAGTACATGAAGTTCCTGAAAAATTTCAAGATATTACCTAAGCGTTCTCGCTAACCTTTTGAATGAGTGCTCTATACAAGTTCCACAGCAAGTTATTGAATTAACTTTATATTCTTTATAGTGAAATGCTTTTTTAGGATTATTAGGTTGTTTTCTGTTTCTTTGAACGGATCGAAACAGCATAAATGCCATGTTGCGAATTCGATGGTGGATTCCCGTTTGTAAATATTATTAATTTTTAATTTAAGTTCGAGTTAACATAAACAATCGAGAATCCGAACTTGTGTAAATTTACGAAGGTGTAATGAAATCCAGTGTCAGGAAAAAAACGTTTGTGGTTGTTATTGCTGTTGTTACTGATATCCGGATGGATTGCATGGCATTTTCCTGATTACTCACCTTTAAAAAGCGGAATAGAAACGGAGTGGGATCTGAGCCGCTATCAACCGATTGGACCTGCTCGACGTGTCGACGGCATCCGAGAAAATCTCTCGGGAATCACCTATCATCCGCCATCGGGTCTGCTTTATGCCGTGACCAATAACCCCCGTAAGATTCATGTTCTCAATAAAAATGGCGAGTTGCAGCGGACAATTGATTTACCCGGTTTTCGGGATACCGAGTCCATAACCTACCTGTATGATAATTTTTTTGTGATTGCCGAAGAAAATCTCTACAACCTGATGCGGGTGGAAATCACTGAGGCAACAGAATCGATATCGCACGATCAGTCTGTAAGGTTTAATCTGGCAGAAAAAGATGATGACAATAGCGGTATCGAAGGCGTAGCGTGGTCGCAACAATTTGGCTTATTTGCGGTGAAAGAAACGCCTCCCGGCATTTTGCATCAGCCAGTTGATGGGCGGGGTATGGGCGTAGATTTGTCAGGATTATTGTCTATGCGACTGAAGGTAAGGGATTATGCCGGATTGAGTGTATTGCCTGGGAAGGAAGATAGGTTATTGATATTGAGTGAATCCTCCGACAGTCTGCATGTCGTCGATATGCAGGGGCGGGAATTATCGCGGCTCAGTTTACGCGAAGGAAAATTGGGTTTGATTGGCTGGCTATGGCAACCGGAAGGCGTGGCTGTTGATGACGACGGCCGAATTTATGTGGTCGGAGAGCCAAATCAATTTCTAGTTTTGGAACGGAGTCCGGGTTGATAGATTTCGCAGCCTCGCTATTAACAGATAATTGAAATCATTCGGCGTAGGCGATAAAAAGAAGCAGGACGGTATGTGCTTGAGCGTTGGAAGTGTTGAGCAAAAAATGGGTTCATAATAAAAATAAGCTCACCTATTTGCCTGTCGTAGTCTGCGTATTAGCCTTGAAAAGTAACCCGACCGCTTTTCCAAAAAGCCAAGTTTTCTGGCTTGCTTTAGTTGTAGGGAGTAACAATTGCTCCGTGAGCGGAATCATTAAAAAATCATAAATCAAAAGCCCCTCGTGCGTTTCTTTTTTGCTAAATACTTAAATGCTTCATACCGGTATCATGATTTCAGATATTTCAATGCCATCACTGCGGCGCTGGTGCGGTTTTCAACGTTCATTTTTTTAAACACTTGCTCTAGATGTTTATTGACGGTGCGAGGGCTCATTTCTAGGATCGATCCAATCTCGCGGTTGGTTTTACCTTTCGCTATCCAAAGTAGCACTTCGGATTCGCGCTCTGTTAAAAAAAGGTTGGCTCGTAATATTTCCTCTTCCGTTGCGTGTTCGGAATCGACGATTCGTATCAGATGTTCTTTGTTACCGGTTTGACCGATATATTTCATTTCAAGAGATTTTGTTTCCAGGTTTACCGTTTGCCCTTTTTCTCTGTTGTATTGAGGCGATAGCATGAGTCTGAGCGGTTTTATCAACGATTCATCGAGCTGTTCGGTATTCAAACCGGAGACCGAGAATAATTGAACGGCTTGTGGAGTGGCCCAAAGCAAGCGGCCGTTAGAATCGATCGAAAATAAATATTGTCCTGCTGAATCCAATGCGGCGCGCGCGCTTTTGGTTAATCTGGCATTTGCCAAATGAACCCGCATTCTTGCGATGAGCTCCTCTCCTTTTACCGGTTTCGTGACGTAATCGACTCCGCCGGCTTCCAATCCTTTGACGATGCTTTCAGAGTCCGATAAACCGGTCATGAAAACGACGGGAATATCGGCCGAATTGCGATGTTGTTTAAGTTTTTTGCAGGTCTCGAAGCCGTCCATGTTGGGCATGAGTGCGTCCAACAAGATAATGTCGGGATTGATATTGTTTAGGATTGTTAGTGCTTGCGAACCTTCCAGTGCAACTAAGACGGCAAATCCCGCTCTATCCAATGTGTCGTTCAGCATGCTCAGCGTGTCCGGCGAATCGTCGACGACCAGTACGACATCTTTTTTCAATTCTAATGGGCGTGTCGGATTCATAACATTTCTTCAAGGCAAGTAACGAGTTCATCGAATCGGTAGTTTTTAACAAGGTTTGTAAGGCGATCAGCATGTTGCTTTTTTAGTTTTCGATCTTTTTCCAAGCCTTTCAAGAAACTGAGTAATTCGTTCATATAGCCGATTTTAGCGAGCTGGATCATCGTTTCTCGATCCGATCGATTGAGCATTCGGTAGGGTAGCAATGTTATTTCTGAATGGCTTTCAATCTTCCTAGGTGGAGAACTTTCACTCGCTAAGGGAGGGGGTATTTTCCCTTCATCGGAAAAAGAGTCGCCGGTGCTGTAGACCCAACGAATCGGCAAATATTTTTGGATCAGATCCATCATATTGGTCAATTTTATCGGTTTGACGAGATAAGCATCGTAGGGTAGGTGTTCCGCGAATATCGAATTCGGTTGATGGGCGTTAGCGGAAACCATGATTACGGTTGCCGATGGAATTTGGCTTCGAATGCGACCGGCCAATTCCCAACCGCTCATGCCGGGCATGGCTATATCCAATAAAAAAATTTGGGGTTTTTTTTTGCAATATTGCAACATATCCAGGCAAGTTAACCCATCTTGGGCTTGAAACACGTTGAATCCCAGAGGAGATAGCATGTCAATCAACAAGCCGCGATGACTGGGGTCGTCGTCAACGATGAAAATCGTCTGCTCGATGCCTTGATAGCCGCTGGGTATGGCGGCCGGTTGATCGTGCGGTGCCTTAATGGCGTTAACACTGGAAAGCATTAAAGAAACTTTGAAAAGACTGCCTTGATTGGGACTGCTTTTTACGGTGATCTCGCCACCCATGATATCGGTCAAGAAGCGCGTAATCGTCAAGCCAAGGCCTGTGCCCGAAATGTAAGGCGCTCCGGCTTTTCGAATTCTTTCGAAAGGTTGAAAGATTTTTTCAATATTTTCCGGTTCGATGCCTTCACCTGTGTCCTTGATCGAAAAGACGGCGACTTGGTTGCGATAGGATACCGAAAAATATACTTCGCCCTGATGCGTATATTTAACGGCGTTAGAAATCAAATTGATCAATATTTGGCGTAACCGTTTTTCATCGGTTCGAATAGTTTTCGGTAAAGGTGTTAACTGTTCGTGCACGAATTGAATACCTTTGGCTGTAGACTGAACCTTAAACATATTCACGATTTGATCGAGCATCGCGATAAAGTCGACATCGTTCTTAGAGATTTGTAGCCGGCCGGCTTCTATTCTGGAAATATCCAATAGGCCTTCGATAATGTCCGCCAAATGTTCGCTACTGCGCCGAATGACCGACAAAGCGTCTCTCCGGTTGCCGGGAATGGCTTTATCTTTCTCCAGTAGTTGAGCATAGCCGAGTATCGCATTGAGCGGCGACCTCAATTCGTGGCTAATACCGGTCAGATAACGGCTCTTGGCTTGATTCGCGGCTTCCGCTACCTCTTTCGCTTGCTGCAGCTTAAGATCGGTCATTTGATGGGCTTCGATTTCAGCAATCAACAGATCGGTTTGATTGCGGGATTCTTCCAGCGCCAATTTCCTGCTTTCATGAAGCAGTGAGAACATCCACGATACGACGCCTGAAATAATCAGCAAGATGAAGAAAATATTGATTAGGGCATCGGTGATTAGAGCTTTATCGATAGTTTCGTCCGACGTGATCTGGAAATAAATCAGCGCAAGCAAGGAGGACATCAAAATGCCGGTAAGTACAAACAAGCCGAAAAAGTTTCCTAGCCTTGCCGTGATGATTCCGCTCCAAGTATCCGGCATGATTTTGTTCAATGCCGAGGAAATTTGATCCGCCATGCCGGCATTGGTTTTACACATATCGTGACACCGGCTGTCGAGTGAGCAGCATAGCGAGCAGATTGCTCCGGCATAGGCCGGACAGAGCGACATGTCCTCCGGCTCGAAGTGATGTTCGCAAATACAACAAACCTGGTCAGGATTATTGCCGGCATTCTCCGGATCCCTGGCGATGTAATAACGTCCATTCGTCAACCAGGCAATCAAGGGCGTACAAAAAAAAGTAAGGGCTAATGTGAGATAAGGCGACATGGCCTGAAAGTTAATACCAAACAAGCCGCTATAAGCGATCAAACCAATCAAAGAGGCGGTCAGCATAGAACCGATACCGACCGGGTTGATATCGTATAAATGAGCCCTTTTGAATTCCATTTTTTGAGGTCTTAGGCCAAGAGGGAGGTTGATAGTCAAATCGGCAGCCAATGAACCGACCCAAGCAATTGCGATGATGGCAAATAAGCCAAGGATTTCTTTAAGCGCATGATAAATTCCCAGTTCCATCAACATCAGTGCGATGACGACGTTGAAAACCAACCAAACTACGCGTCCGGGATGATTTTGAGTCGTTCTGGAAAAAAAATTAGACCATGCGATGGACCCGGCATAGGCATTTGTCACATTGATTTTCAGTTGCGAGAATATGACAAAAATGCCGGTCAATAACAACGGCAGTTCCGGGGATGAGGTCAAATAGCCGAATGCGGTCAGATACATGTGATTCGGGTCCGAAGCTTGCTCAAAGCCGATGCCGTGCTCGATAGCCAAAACGGCAAGAAATGAGCCGATAAGGATCTTAGCTATTCCGGGGAAAATCCAGCCGGGGCCGCCGGAAATCAAAGCGGCCCACCAAGTAAACTTGTTTCGCTTGCTCTTTTCGGGCAGAAACCTGAGAAAGTCGACTTGTTCGCCCACTTGAGCAATCAAGGAAAACGCAACGACGGATGCAGCGCCGAAAGCCGCAAGATCAAAGTCTTCTGTCGCCGTTATCGGCTTATACCCTGTCCAGAGAGCCATTGCATCGTCCGATTTGAGAGCGATACAAACCAGAGGAATAATTTGGAGAGCTATCCAAAGAGGGTGAGTCCATACTTGAAACCGGCTGATTAGGGTAATGCCATGCGTAACCAGAGGGATCACGACCAACGAGCTAATAAGATAACCGATAGACAATGGGATGTTTAGCGTGAGTTCCAGCGCCATTGAGAGAATGGTGGCTTCCAGTGCAAAAAATATGAACGTGAACGACGCATAAATTAAAGAAGTGACCGTGGATCCGATATAACCGAATCCTGCTCCGCGGGTTAGAAGATCAATGTCCGTGCCTAGTTTGGCCGCGTGATAACTGATCGGTAAACCGGTTAAAAAAATGATCGCACCGACGGTTAAAACGGCTGACACCGCGTTGACGAATCCGTAGGTCAAGGTCAAGGTGCCGCCGATCGCTTCGAGCGCGAGAAACGAAATCCCGCCGAGCGCAGTCAACGATACTTGCCATTCGGACCATTTCCTGGATTTTTTAGCGGTAAAGCGGAGCGCATAATCTTCGAGCGTTTGATTGGCGACCCACCGGTTGTAATTGCGCCGTACTCGAAAGATTTTTTGTTGTCCGTTCATGCAACGAAGCTCATGGTATTAATCGATCGATGCCGATGGGTGTTGGATTGATGAAAAGTACTCTGATCGACTTTATATCTATTGAATTCATAACGAAATACACTCGTTGGAATGGCTTGCTATATGCTAAAAATATAATAATAAATCAGCATGTTATGAGATTTATATTGGAAGGTTAACAGCAAGCTATAGAGAAGGGCATACGTCAAATGACGTAAGACGGGTGAGCATCCGCCTAATGGTTAAACGAAGCGCTTTGCCGGACACTGTCAGCGAACCAAACAAAATTTAATTTGGAGAGCTTAAACATGTGTATCTTTAATTATGAAAGTGGGAGCCGGGATAATTCTCCGGTATTCAAGCGCCGGAGTTTTATTAAAACATTGATCGCTTTTCCGCTGGGTCTGATCTTGGCATCTTCCTCCCTTAGTTGGGCCACCCCCCCGACAAGTGAAGTCAATACAACAGGATTGGCTGTGACCGACGATACGGTTACGGTCGGTATTTTGCACTCTGTTACCGGTACGATGGCTATTAGCGAAACCGGATCGGTGCAAGCGGAAAAGCTCGCAATCGATCAGATTAACGCCATGGGCGGCGTACTCGGCCGCAAGATCGAATACATTCAAGAGGACGGCGCCAGCGATTGGCCGACTTTCGCCGAAAAATCGAAAAAATTATTGGTCAACGACAAAGTCGCTTCCGTGTTCGGGTGTTGGACTTCGGCCTCGCGCAAGGCCGTTCTACCTGTTTTCGAGCAATATAACGGCATGCTGTACTATCCGACTTTCTATGAAGGGCTCGAACAGTCTCCAAATGTAATCTATACCGGCCAGGAAGCGACGCAGCAAATCATCGCCGGTATCGATTGGGTGGTCAAGGAAAAAGGAGCGAAAACATTCTTCTTGTTGGGTTCGGATTATATCTGGCCGCGTACCTCCAATAAAATCGCCAGAAAACATATCGAAAAACTGGGATTAAAGGTCGTCGGCGAAGAATATTATCCGTTAGGACATACGCAGTTCAATTCAGTGATCAACAAAATCAAGTTGAAAAAGCCGGATGTGATTTATGCCATCGTGGTCGGCGGTTCCAATGTTGCCTTCTATAAGCAGCTCAAAGCGGCCGGTATCGACTTGACCAAAGAGAAGCCTCTTCTATTGACGATTTCGGTGACCGAAGACGAAATTTTGGGTATCGGCGGTGAAAATATCGAAGGGGCTTATGCCGCGATGAAATATTTTCAAAGCCTCGATAATCCGAACAACACAGCGTTCGTGCAAGCATTCAAAGACAAATGGGGACAAGATATCGTTATAGGCGACGTCACCCAAGCAGCTTACTTGGGCCCTTGGTTATGGAAAGCTGCCGTCGAAAAAGCCGGCTCGTTCGATATCGATAAAGTTCGTGCCGCATCGCCGGGTATCGAGTTGACGACCGCACCGGAAGGCTACGTTCGCATTCATGAAAATCATCACTTGTGGTCCAAGACTAGAGTCGGTTTAGCGCAAAAAGACGGTCAATATAAAGTTGTTTATGAAAGCGAGGAATTGATCGAACCGAACCCTTTCCCGGTAGGTTATCAATAAAGCCTTAGATTTCGGCACTGCACCGTTTATGTTCGAAGCCTCTCTCCCGGGATTTGAGGGAGAGAGGAAATTTAAAAAAGTCCGACCGTTAGCAAAGAGGATTGAGTCATGTTTGAAGAATATTCAATGGCGGAACTGACAGATATTTTATTCATGCAGGGTTTTGCCGGTTTGATTTTATTTTCGGTTTTGGTGCTCATGGCATTGGGGTTGGCGATCATTTTCGGTCAGATGGGCGTCATCAATATGGCCCATGGCGAATTCATGATTTTGGGCGCCTATACAACCTATTTAACGTCTCATCTATTCGAAACCTATCTACCGGCTTTATTCGACGGCTACTTTTTTGTAGCCATGGCTTTGGCTTTCTTAGTGTGTTTCGCGCTGGGCGTGTTGGTTGAGTGGGGTATGATCCGGTTTCTATTCAAGCGGCCCCTCGATACCTTGTTGGCGACTTGGGGGCTCAGTTTAATTCTTCAGCAATCATACCGAACCGTTTTCGGTGCCCGAGAAGTCGGCGTGACTCTTCCGGAATGGATGATGGGATCGTATGCCATGACCGAAACGATAGAGGTACCGATCAATGGCATCTTCGTGATGGTTTTGACCTTGTTTATAGCGTCGGGCGTCTATTTCTTGATGTTTCGCTCACTCTGGGGCAAGCAAGTGCGGGCCGTCGTTCAGAATAGGCCCATGGCAGGAGCGGTCGGCATCGATACGGGGAAGGTCGACCGTTACACATTCGGCATCGGTTGCGGCATCGCCGGTATTGCAGGCAGTGCGTTCACGATGATCGGTTCGACAGGACCGACTTCGGGTCAACTCTATATTGTCGATACCTTTCTAGTCGTCGTATTCGGCGGTGCGCAGAGCCTTATCGGCACGATCGCCTCCGCGTTTACGATTTCACAATCACAATCGACTTTGGAATTTTTCTTGAGCGGCTCCATGGCCAAGGTCATCACGCTTTTGATTGTGGTCGGCATATTGATGCTGCGTCCTCAAGGGCTTTTTGCTCTCAAAATTCGTCAATAAGGGGGAGTTTCCTATGCGGCAACGGAGCAATACTCGATTTATGTCAAGGCAGGAAGTGCTTGGCTATGTCATGTTGGCGGTAATCCTGTTAGCGATTATCCCGCTGTCTTTGGATGTATTTCGATTGAATTTGATCGGTAAATATCTGACCTATGCTTTTGTCGCGCTCGGCTTGGTGTTGTGTTGGGGGTACGGCGGCATTTTGAGCTTGGGGCAGGGAGTATTTTTCGGCTTGGGCGGATATTGCATGGCTATGTTTCTCAAATTGGAAGCCAGCGATCCCGAGTCGACCAAAATTCAATCCACTCCCGGCATACCCGATTTCATGGACTGGAATCAGATCACCGAATTGCCATGGTGGTGGGAACCTTTTCGGCAACTTCCTTTTGCGTTGTCGGCGATCGTTCTATTGCCGACGCTGTTTGCATTCATCATAGGCGTTGCGATGTTCAAGCGCCGGGTCGGCGGGGTTTATTTTGCGATTATCACGCAAGCCATCGCTGCAATCATGACCATTTTGATTATCGGCCAACAAGGCTATACGGGCGGAGTCAACGGAATTACGGATTTACGCACGTTGTTAGGTTGGGACATTCGTTCCGATTCTGCCAAAGTGATTTTGTATTATGTCTGTTCGGCCGCTCTTTTTATATGTTTGTTACTTTCACAATTTATTCGTTATAAAAAACTGGGACGTATTCTGGTCGCGATGCGCGATCGAGAGGACAGAGTCCGGTTTTCCGGTTACGACGTAGCCAACTTCAAAATATTCGTCTTTTGTTTAAGCGCGATGTTTTCTGCGATCGGCGGCGCGATGTTCACGCTGCAGGTCGGCTTTATGTCGCCTTCTTTCGTCGGCATCGTTCCATCGATCGAAATGGTGATTTATTGCGCGGTGGGCGGTCGGCTTTCCTTGCTTGGCGCAGTTTACGGGACATTGTTGGTGAATTGGGCCAAAACGATATTTTCCGAGACATTTCCCGAGCTTTGGCTATTTGCGATGGGGGCGCTGTTCATAGCAGTCGTGATGGCATTTCCAAATGGCTTGGCCAGTCTATTCAAACGCTATATCGAGCCGAAATTGCCTGCTTGGTATACCGGAAAAACCATTGATTTCGAACCGGAGGCCTTGCGCACAAGTTTGTTGAAAGCAGATGAGGATGAGAGCGCGCACCCGGACGTTTTGGCTTTGGAGAGCAACATAACAGCCTCTCAACCCGCTCGTAAAACCGATACAACCGGGAAAATTTCGCCTCATTCCGATGAAAAGTTGGACGGAGGTGTCTATGTCGACTAATCGCAGTGATTTCGTTTTAGCCGTCGAAGGGCTAACGGTTTCTTTCGACGGTTTCAAGGCGGTCAATGACTTGTCATTCTACGTCGACGAGGGGGAAATACGCGTCATCATCGGACCCAACGGCGCCGGAAAAACGACGGTACTCGATTTGATATGCGGACGAACTCAAGCCACCTCCGGATCGATCAAATTTCGCGGAGAAGAATTAACGCGAATGAAAGAGCACCAAATCGTCCATCACGGCGTTGGACGAAAGTTTCAAAATCCTTCGATATACGATGATTTGAGTGTGTTTGAAAATCTTGAAATTTCATACCCGCGAGGACGGTCCGTGTTCGGCTCGTTAATGTTCAAGCGCGACCGTGAAGTGATCGAAGAAGTCGAAAACACAGCTGAAATCATTTTTTTGCAGAACGATCTCGATAAACCGGCCGGCTTGTTGAGTCACGGACAAAAGCAATGGCTTGAGATCGGTATGTTGCTGATTCAAAAACCGGATTTATTGATGCTGGACGAACCGGTTGCCGGCATGTCGGTTGCGGAGCGCAAAAAAACCGCCGAGCTGTTGAACCGGATTACGCAAGGACGCTCGGTAATCGTCATCGAGCACGATATGCAGTTTGTCGAAGACATCGCTCATCGGGTTACCGTTATGCACCAAGGCAAGGTGCTGTCCGAAGGTTCGATGGAGCGAGTCAAAAACGATCCCAAAGTCATTGAAGTCTATCTCGGTCATTAATCGGTCGAATCAGGAGAAAACAAAATGCTGAGCGTTAAAGATTACCACGTGGCCTATGGGCAAAGCGAAGTGCTGCACGGATTGAATTTCGATGTAAAGCCGAAAGAAATCGTAGCCGTGATGGGGCGCAACGGCATGGGCAAGTCTACGTTGATGAAATCGTTAATCGGAATGATCCCTACCGCAAAGGGCGAGGTTCAACTTGACGATGTCGACTTGACGTTACTCAAAAGCCATCAGCGGGTGTCTAAAGGCCTGGGTTTCGTTCCGCAAGGGCGAATGATTTTTTCGACGATGACGGTCAAAGAAAATATTGAAACCGGTTTAACCAGTACCGGGGAAAAGATCGTTCCTAACGATCTATACGAGTTATTTCCGGTTCTCGAAGAGATGCGAAATCGCCGAGGTGGAAATTTATCTGGAGGACAGCAGCAGCAATTGGCAATCGCCAGGGCATTGGCCAGCAAGCCGAAGTTATTGCTGTTGGATGAACCGACCGAGGGCATTCAACCTTCGATCATTCGCGAAATGGCTCGGACGTTAAAAAAAATACGCGATACCCGTGGTTTATCGATTGTCGTGTCGGAGCAAGTGTTGAGTTTTGCGCTTGAAATCGCCGACCGCATCATCGTCCTCGAAAAGGGGGAAATCGTTCATCAGGAAGAGCGGGCAACGCTCAATGAAGCCAAGGTAGCGGCTTATTTATCGGTATGAGTATTAACCTAAAAAGAGCAGTTGACATGTGTTGTAGACCGTTCGTGCTGAGCTAAGTCGAAGCATGAAGGGTCTACAACACTTTCACCGTCTTGGTGAAGCCTCAAACTACCATTCACCCTTCGACGGGCTCAGGGCGAACGGTAGTTTGAGGGTATCAACTGCTCTTTTTAGGATTAATCATTAAAACTTTGTCAGGAGAAAGGCTATGGCTGAAACCATTATCAAAATCGATTTAAGTAAATCACCTTATGAAAACGACATGATACATAACCGGTGGCACCCGGACATACCGATGGTGGCGATGGTTAAACCAGGTGACGATTTCATCATCGAATCCTACGATTGGACCGGCGGACAAATTCACAACAACGACAGTGCCGATGATGTGCGCGACGTCGATTTGTCGAAAGTGCATTTTTTATCCGGGCCGGTCGGTGTGGAAGGTGCGGAGCCCGGGGATTTGCTGGTCGTCGACATTCTCGATATCGGGGCTTTTGAAAACAGTCAGTGGGGGTTTAACGGTTTTTTTTCAAAAAAGAACGGCGGCGGCTTTTTGACCGAACATTTTCCCGAGGCGCAAAAATCGATTTGGGACTTCAACGGTATGTTTACGAAGTCTCGTCATGTTCCCGGCGTCGAGTTTGCCGGCTTGATTCATCCCGGATTGATCGGCACCCTGCCGTCCAAAGAAATGTTGGATGAATGGAATACGCGGGAAAAAGCCCTTTACGATACGGAGCCGGACCGGGTTCCGCCCTTGGCGACGTTGCCTTATGCCGATACGGCTCATATGGGACGTATGAGCGGCGATGCTGGAAAAGCGGCGGCGGCCGAAGCAGCGAGAACGGTGCCACCGCGCGAGCATGGCGGAAACTGCGATATCAAAGATTTATCTCGGGGTTCGACAGTCTATTTTCCGGTTTATGTGAAGAATGCCGGTCTTAGCTTAGGGGACTTGCATTTTAGTCAAGGCGACGGCGAAATCACTTTTTGCGGTGCGATAGAAATGGCCGGTTGGACGCATCTGCGTGTCAGTTTGATCAAAGACGGTATGAAAAAATATGGAATCAAAAACCCGATTTTCAAGCCGAGTCCGATCAAACCCCAGTATGACGACTATTTAATCTTCGAAGGTATTTCAGTCGACGAGTCCGGCAAGCAACATTATCTCGATGTGCATATCGCTTACCGTCAGGCTTGTTTGAACGCAATCGAATATTTGACGAAGTTCGGTTATTCGAAAGCCCAAGCGTATGCCATTTTAGGGACCGCGCCGGTGCAAGGGCACATCAGTGGCGTCGTGGATATTCCGAATGCCTGTGCGACGCTTTGGTTGCCGACCGATATCTTCGAATTCAACGTCAAGCCGAATTCGGAAGGGCCGAAAAAAGAGTTGTCCGGCGATGTCGACGTGCCCTTGTCTCCCGATCTGTAATAGTAATTTTGGAGGATAGCAATGCCGCTCTATGACTATAAATGCCCGAAACACGGTATTTTTCACGACTTAGCTACATTGGAACAAAGCAGCGCTCCACAGGCTTGTCCGCACTGCCATACCTCAAGCCCTCGGATCATCATAATACCGCCCGAGGTGCTTGCAATGGCGCCGGACAAGCGTAAAGCGATGAGTATCAACGAGAAGTCGCGTCACGAACCGGCTTTCTCGACGGTAGACAGCCGGGAGGATCAAATACTCGAACACAAGCACACAAAGAATTGCGGGTGCAGTAGCAACAAAGGGTTGCTTCTGAAGCATCCCGATCGTAGCAGTTTGAGACAGCAAGTAATATTGATGCAAAACGGAAGTAAAGTTTTTCCTTCGCAAAGGCCTTGGATGATTAGTCATTAAGCGTGTTCAAGCGTTCAAGCAACCCGTCTCTTACCCTCGAGGGTAAGAGACGGGTTGCTTTAATGAGGGCTACTTTTTTAATTCGGCACCGGGATGGCCGTCAAAGGATGCCTTGAATGCTTTACTGTAGATACTCTTTGCCAGCTCCAAGCTGGCAAAGCCTTTGTTCCTGCATTGCCCTAATACACGCCATCCATGGTGCAATACAAAATCTGCATTTATGCCATCATTGGCATCAATCGCCGCCGTCAAGCCTACAGGAACGTGTTCACGGCGGTCCTCGATAGACATTCTCATACCATTCTATTCTTAGACGTTTTTGCGATCAAAAGCGAGTATGTCCGACAATTTAATCGGTATGACCTCCATAATAACGCTAACCCAATATCTATAGAAACGTTGAAAGTCCTTCGGCGATAATTGAAAAATGATATGCGCTAAGTAATCATTCGAAGGTATGCTATTCTTTAATCCAAAAAATAGTGAGTTCGATGATATCCATCAGCTCTCGGCATTTTTACTCGAAGGAACCATGACTCAATCGACTGTTCTTATCGTAGACGACGAGCCTTCCAATCTGGCGCTGATCAGCGAAATTCTAAAGTCCGATTACAGCGTGCGGGTCGCCAATTCCGGTCGTCGCGGTCTAGTGCTGGCCGAAGCGGAACCCATTCCCGATTTGATCTTGCTCGACGTGATGATGCCCGATCTAAGCGGACACGATGTTCTGCAAACGCTCAAATCCGAGCCTTCGACCCAAAACATTCCGGTTATCTTTATTACCGCTTTGGACAGCCAAGAAGACCAAGTCAACGGTTTCCAATTGGGCGCAGTCGATTATATTACCAAGCCGATCATGCCGCCGGTCGTACTGGCTAGAGTGCAAACGCATATCGAATTAAAAAGCGCCCATGATCGTCTGTTCGACCAAAACACATGGCTCGAAAGTGAAGTTAAAAAACGCATGCTCGAAAACGATTTGATTCAACAAATCAGCATTCGTGCATTAGCCCATTTGGCCGAAACCCGCGACCCCGAGACCGGCAATCATATTCTGCGCACCCAGCATTATGTGCGCGAATTGGCGATGCAACTGAAACAAAATCCATCTTTCAAGGCCATCTTAGACGATCATTACATCGAACTCTTGACTCGCTCGGCACCACTGCACGATATCGGTAAAGTCGCGATTCCGGATCAGGTATTATTGAAACCGGGGCCACTAAGCGATAAAGAATGGATCATCATGAAAACCCATGCTGAACGAGGTGCGGCGGCAATCGAGCTGGCCGAACAAGATGTTTCGATTAAGGTCGACTTTTTGATGCTGGCCAAAGAAATCGCGCATTGGCATCACGAACGCTGGGACGGTAAAGGCTATCCGGATGGGTTGAGCGGCGATGCGATTCCGCTTTCTGCACGCATCATGGCTGTTGCCGACGTATTCGATGCACTGACGACGAAGCGAGTTTATAAACCGCCAATGCCGTTCGGTGAGGCGAGAGACCTGATCGTCGCCGGTCGAGGCAGTCAGTTCGACCCCGATATGATCGATGCATTTCAACACTGTTACACGATATTCAAACAGATCGCCAAACGATTCGACGATGATACCGCAGCGTCGTTATCGGCAATCTCAGCGACATGAAAAACACGGCAAAACCGATTCAGCGAAAAACTTATAATCTTTTCATCGTATTACCGTTGTTATTGGCGATTAGTGGAGTGACGCTGACCGGGCTCTATTGGCAACAAGTCAAGATCAATCAAGAAAACACGTCTCAACAACTCTTCGAACGTCAATTCGACCGATTGCTCTATTTGACTGAGAACAAAATCAAAGACAGTGAGCAAGTATTGCTTAGTATCGCAAGTCTGTTCGGGAGCAGCGAACGCGTAAACCGTCAGGAGTTTCAGCAATTCATAACCGGACTCGACATCCAAAACTATTTTCCCGGCGTCAACGCGTTCGGTTTTGCGCCGTTGATCGAACGCAACGCACTTCACGCGCACATCGAAGCGGTAAGGGCCGAAGGCTTGCCGGACTATCGTGTCTGGCCGGAAATGCCGAATGACATGCATGCGCCGATTGTCTATATCGAACCGTTCGACGCACAAAACCGGCAAGCGCTAGGTTATGACAGTTATTCGGAAAGGTTACGCCGTATGGCAATGGATAGGGCCCGAGACAGTGATCGTGCTGCAATGACGGCAAAAACGATACTCATTCAGGAGCCCGCAGCCGAAGCACAGCCCGGATACATTCTGTATATGCCCGTTTATAATCCGGTTACGCCCGGCAATGCTGACTTGTCCAAATCCAACCGTAAATTTATCGGTTGGGTGTTCTCCGCCGTGCGCATCAACGACATGATGCAAACGTTGCTGACGCGTCCACAATACAATCTGTGTTCATCGCTGTCTCTGAAAATACATGACGGTATCATGACCACGCCCGAACATTTGCTCTTCGCACAAAACAGCGACACAGCATTGGACGCTAGATCGCTGATCCGTCGCTTGACCTTGGCCGGAAACACTTGGACTGTGACTGCAACAATGCCGCCTGAATGCGCTACCGAATCTGCGTCGCATCGACCTTTATGGATCGCATTGACCGGACTCGGAATGACATTACTGCTGACATTGATCGCCGCGATACTGCCCCATCATTATTTGCTTATCCAACGTTACCTGGGACAAAAAGAGTCCATACAAGAATATGCATCGCTTTTGCGTATCGCCGAGCGCTTAGGTCGCATGGGTGGCTGGAGCGTCGATTTAAGCAGCAACCGGGTCAAATGGTCCGATACGGTTGCGGCGATTCATGACAAACCGGCCGGTTATTCGCCGACACTCGAAGAAGCCATAAGCTTTTATGCGCCGGAATGGCACGATAAAATCCGCGAGATATTTAATTTCTGCGCCACGCAAGGAATCGCTTATGATGAAGAAATGGAAATCGTTTCTGCCACAAGCCGACGGGTTTGGATTCGCGCGATCGGCGAAGCCGTTCGTGACGGTGCTGGCAAAATTATTAAAGTGCAAGGCGCATTTCAGGATATTTCCGAAAAAAAACGCGCAGAACTGGCCTTGCGCGACAGTGAACGCCGCTTTCGATTTTTGTTCGAACAAACGCCCAGTATTGCCGTGCAAGGTTATGATGAACAGCGCCGCGTGACCTTTTGGAATAATGCCAGCGAAACTTTGTATGGTTATACAAAGGAAGAGGCGTTAGGGCGACGTTTGGAAGACTTGATTATTCCCGATGCAATGCGAGATGACGTGATTACTCTTGTCAATAACTGGATAGCCGGTGGCCCTAGCATTCCGGCTGCCGAACTGACATTGCGATGCAAAGACGGCGGCTCGGTCACGGTCTTTACTAATCACGTCATGCAAAACGGTCCAGCCGGTAAGGAAATCTATTGTATAGACATCGATTTAACCGAACGCAAACGAATCGAAGAGGTATTGCAGGAAAGAGAAGAGCGCTTTCGCATCGCTTCGACGATTGCGAACGATTTGGTTTACTCCTGTAAAAAAGGGTGGGATGGTCATTACCGATTGGACTGGATTGTCGGCAACGCCGAAGCGATATTCGGTGACGACAATGACGCACTCATGGCGCGTGGCTGTTGGCGCCATTATGTCACGCCAGATGATCAAATGCTGTTTTCGAGGGCTATTACCGCGCTCGAACCCGGCAAATCGAGTCATGTCGTTTTGAGCATAAAACATCGTAGTGGCGAACGACGATACATTCAATCGGCGGCTTATGTCGAAACTGGACAGCCTGTTCTATTCGGTGCTTTAGAGGATATCACCGCGCGCATTCAAATGGAGATGGAATTAACGCATTCGTATGAACTGATGCGCTATGTCATCGAACATAGCCGAGGCGGCATTGCAATTCACGACGGCGATTTAAACTATTTATATGTCAGTCAGCGCTACCTCGATGATTATTGCATCACCGACCCCGGCATCATCGGCAAGCACCATTACGAAGTGTTTCCCAACTTGCCGCAAAAATGGCGCGATGTACATCAAAAAGCGTTGCAAGGGATGGCCTCGCATAACGATGAAGATACCTATCTGCGCGAAGACGGAAGCTTGGAGTGGGTTCAGTGGGAATGCCGTCCTTGGTATAACGCCGACGGTTCGGTTGGCGGTATTATTGTTTATACCGAAATGATTACCGAGCGTAAAAAATCCGAAGATCAGTTGAAAAAACTTGCACTCGCGGTCGAGCAAAGCCCCGAGAGTATCGTGATTACCAATGCCGACGCGCAAATCGAATACGTCAATCAGGCTTTTACCGCTAACACGGGCTACATGATCGACGACGTTCTATTGCAAAATCCGCGCATTCTGCATTCCGGTAAAACGCCGCAAGCAAATTATGAAGCGATGTGGCAAACCTTGACGGGCGGCGAAACCTGGAAAGGTGAGTTTTACAACCAACGCAAAGACGGCAGCGACTACATCGAATTTGCGGTCATTACGCCGCTTCGTCAACAAGATGGATCGATCACACATTATGTCGCAGTCAAAGAAGATATTACCGAAAGAAAGCGAATTGCGACCGAACTCGACAATTATCGCAATCATCTTGAAGCCTTAGTCGAATCGCGCACGGCGGAATTGCAAACAGCCCGGCAGCAAGCCGAAGTTGCGAATAGAGCTAAAAGCGCGTTTATCGCCAATATGAGCCATGAAATCAGAACGCCGTTGAACGCGATACTCGGTTTGGCGCATTTAATGCGCATCGACGCGACCGTCGCGCAAAGCGACCGTCTGAATAAAATTGAAATCGCCGGTCGGCATTTGTTGTCGATTATCAATGATATTTTGGATTTATCTAAAATCGAAGCGGGTAAGATACAGCTTAATCATGTCGATTTTCATTTATCGTCGGTACTCGATCATGTTCGGTCTTTGATCGCCGAATCCGCATACGTGAAAAATTTGACGATTACGCTCGACGATGATTCAGTCCCGGAATGGCTGTATGGAGACGTAACGCGGCTGCGCCAGGCGCTATTGAATTTAGCCAGTAATGCCGTTAAATTCACCGAGCAGGGTCGTATCGACATAAGGGCAAAACTACTCGAGGTACACGATGATGATTTACGGGTGCGTTTCGAAGTGCAAGACAGCGGTATCGGTCTCGAAGCGGAACAATTGCAACGTTTATTTCGCCCGTTTACGCAAGTAGACGAAACGATTACGCGGCAATACGGCGGAACCGGGTTAGGCTTGTCGATTACCCTCCGACTTGCCGAGCTTATGGGGGGTGATGCTGGGGCCGAAAGCAAGGCGGGACAAGGCAGCACGTTTTGGTTTACCGTCAATCTGCAAAAAGGTCACGGCGTATTACCTGCAGCGGCGGAAACCGGACCAATAGACGCCGAACAACAATTGCGCGATACCCGCCGGGGGCAGCGCGTGTTATTGGCCGAAGACAATCCGATCAACCGCGAAGTCGCGCTTGAATTGCTGCATAGCGTTGGCCTATCGGTCGATGTCGCCGAAGACGGCATCGAAGCGGTCGAAAAAGCGAAACGACAACACTACGATTTAGTGTTGATGGACA
This sequence comes from Methylotuvimicrobium sp. KM1, assembly GCF_044788715.1. Taxonomy (NCBI): domain Bacteria; kingdom Pseudomonadati; phylum Pseudomonadota; class Gammaproteobacteria; order Methylococcales; family Methylococcaceae; genus Methylotuvimicrobium; species Methylotuvimicrobium sp. KM1. Next base: position 1,950,686 of record NZ_CP173170.1, read on the forward strand.
TGCAAATGCCCAATATGGACGGATTGGCGGCGACTCTGGCCATTCGCGAATTACCAGGCTACTGCGAAACGCCAATTTTGGCGATGAGCGCTAATGTATTCGATGATGATCGAAAGGCTTGTTTAACTTCTGGCATGAACGACTTTATCGCCAAACCGGTCGATTTGGAGCAGCTTTATGCGACTTTGCTAAAATGGCTTCCTGCATCGCCCAAAACAGTTAGCTCCGCGTATATTCAAACCGATCCGGCACCGCTCAGCACGATGTTGCAACCCGATTTACCGCAGCGATTATTGTCATTATTTGTCAAACATCACCGAGACGATGTACAGAAACTGCACGACGCTCTTCAAGCCAACGATACGGACAGGCTTCAACAGCTTGCCCACGCATTGAAAAGTGCTGCCGGCAATATCGGCGCGCAATCGTTGTCGGTACTGGCCTCACAGCTCGAAATTGCGGTGCGTACAAAACGCGATAACATTACGGATTTGACACGGGGTCTCGCGCAACAACTTAAAGAGGCGATGCGACAATGGCTTGAAGTACTTGAAGCTTGTCAAACCGAAGAAATCGAGATCGACTCGGAGCGGGCTGAATTAATTATCGAACCACTTAAAGCCTTGCTTCGAATCGGCGATATCAAGGCCATCGATATCGCCGAACGCGAAGCGGCGTTATTGCGCGGGATTTTAGGGCAAACGCAAGGCAACGAATTGCTGCATCTGATTTCAATATTCGAATGGGAAAAAGCGCTCGACATACTCGAGCGGCACGATGATTAGGGCCATGTTAGACCATGAAAGACAGAATCCTTTTAGAATTTAGCGTTGACGCCAATAATGTCATTATCGCTATTAATGGCCGCTGGGATGAGTTTGCCGGCGCTAATGACGCACCGCAACTCAAGAAGAAACAAGTCGTTGGTAAATCATTGTTCGATTACATTAGTGGCAATGTTACTCGGCAGTTTGTGCAAAAGTTACTCGATATCGCCCGGCAAAAAAATACCAGCATCTGTTTTGATTATCGGTGTGATGCGCCAAACTTGCGCCGTTATTTACAAATGCAGCTGATGGCGAATGAGCGTGGCGAAGTGCGAATTAGTAACTACCAATTGCATACTGAGCCGCGTATGGCCCCTATTTTTTTTATACGATCCAACCAGCGTGATCGGCACACCCGAGTACGTTGCAGTATTTGCAATTTACTCAAGCAAGCTGAGCAGTGGGTTGAAGCGGAAAGCTTGCAAAAAGATAAAAATCCGTTAACGCTATCGGTAATTTATGGTGTTTGTCCGTCGTGCCAACATCAACTGCAACAATTACAATCCTCTCCAAGCTAACGTTTGAAAAATATTACCAAGGATTATGAGCCATTGTTACAATGGCTCCGTTTTAATTGCTCTTAACATTTATATAGGTTTCTTCGCATCATGGCGCGAAACAAAAAATACTCCAGGCGAGCCCTCGCTAGCGGCCTTGCTACGCCCGTCGAAGACTCGCTTGATTCCTCGCAAGTCTCTACTTTCAACCGCTCACCAAAAACTACTCGCCTGTTTAAAGGTTATGTGGTCGCGATTGGCGCATCCGCCGGTGGTTTAGATGCGTTAGAACGTTTTTTTGACAAACTCCCGGTCAACTCGGGTGCTGCCTTCGTTGTCATTCAGCATCTTTCCCCTGATCACAAAAGCATGATGGATAATTTGTTGGCAAGGCACACCGCTATGCCCGTGTTGATGGCCGAAAACGGTATGCAAATTAAGCCTAACCAGGTCTTTTTAATTCCGCCGGGGAAAAATATGACGGTGGCTGGCTGTCAACTACGTTTGTTGCCCAAAAATCCGCACGGCTTGAGTTTACCGATTGATTTATTTTTCACCTCCCTCTCCAAAGAATTTGGCAAGCATTCGGTTGGCGTGATTCTCTCCGGCACTGGTTCTGACGGAACTCGAGGCGCGGTAGCCATTAATGATGCCGGTGGTTTTCTTCTGGCACAAGACCCGGCGACCGCTAAATTCGATGGTATGCCGCGTAGTGTGATTGCTACCGGCTTAGTCGATGAGGTCATGCCGCCTGAAACGCTCGCAGCTAGAATTGTCGGTCATGTGAGTAACAGTATTCAACCGACGGTCAAATTAAACAATCCCAGAGAAATATTACTCGGTGATCCTTTAGAAAATATTTTGCATTTACTGCATCAAGTCGGCGGTATTAATTTTAAAGAATACAAATCGGCAACGGTAGAACGTCGTATTGAACGACGTATGCAAGTGCGGCATGTACGTGATTTAAGCAATTATTTACACTTACTGGAAAGTGATCGAAACGAAATCATTACGCTGAAACGCGATATTTTGATTCCAGTGACCAGTTATTTTCGTGATGTCGAAACGTTTGAATTATTAGAAAAAATGGCTATCCAGGCCTTGGTGGAAGAACACCGCGATAATCAGTCGCTCCGCGTATGGGTGGCAGGGTGTGCGACCGGTGAAGAAGCTTATACACTATCCATTTTATTTGCTGAAGCCTTCGATAAATTGCGCCGTTGGCCTTTGCTCAAAATTTTTGCCACCGACGTTGAACAGCAAAACATTGATTTTGCAAGTGCCGGGGTTTATCCGGAAGCCATCGCCAACGAGTTGTCACCCGATCGCCTCGAACGCTTTTTTAATCGCAGTGGCAATCAGTTTGTCGTCAAAAATGAAATCCGTCAGCATATCGTTTTTGCGCGGCACAATATTCTCGACGATCCACCGTTTACCCGCATGAATCTAGTCAGTTGCCGTAATACACTGATTTATTTTGATGTAGCGGCACAAGAACGCGCCTTGCTGTGTTTTCAATATGCATTGGCACATAACGGTTATTTATTACTCGGTTCCAGTGAATCTTTAGGCGCATTACATAAAGATTTCAGCGTCATCAATGCCAAACATAAAATTTATCGCGTGCTGCGACCGGTTTCGTTACCGCTTAATTTTAAAAGCAGTACTAACAGCAATGATAACCGCTTGCGGGTGAGTCAGCCGCACCGAGAAAAACATCGGAACGCTGAAACCAGTATTATCGAAGCGGGCCAAGCATTGCTAATGCAAAGTTATGCACCGCCTGCATTATTGATCAATGAGGACCGCGAACTGGTTCATGTGTATGGCGATGTGCAACGCTATATGCAAATTCAAGCCGGTAGCGCTAGTTTAGAAATTTCTAAATTACTGGTGGGCAAGTTAGCACCGGTATGCGTAGCCTTGCTGCATAAAGTTGCTAAAGACAATACCCCCCTAAATTCAGAAATTCAGTTGCTGGATGCGGGTAAGCATCAAAGCGAACGGGTGCGAATTGTTGTTAGACCGTTAGTAGACGAAAGGCAGACAGAACGGAATTTTTTAATGTCGTTTGAAGTGCTGGCGCAGAAAGAAATGTCCTTAGTCGGCGCCGATAATATTGATGTCGCGGAAGTTTCAGCTGATCGTATTCAAAGCTTGGAATGGGAGTTGTCGATCACCCGCGATAGTTTACAAGCGACGATTGAAGAGCTGGAAACCTCAAATGAAGAACTGCAAGCGACCAATGAAGAATTAATGGCTTCGAATGAAGAGCTACAAAGCACCAATGAAGAATTACAGTCGGTGAACGAAGAGTTGTATACCGTTAACGCCGAAAATCAGGAAAAAATCGATATTCTCAACCGCCTGAACGCCGATTTAGACAATATGACGCGTGCCGTGCTGATTCCTACGATATTTGTGGACAACAACTTGAAATTAAGCCGCTTTACTCCAGAAGCAGGGTCTATTTTCCGTATTCGAGAAGGGGATATTGGGCGACCGATTGATGATTTTACTCATCAAATGGAATATCCCGAGTTCTTACATGATTTGCAGCGTGTAATCGACACTGCTCAGTTGATGGAGCGTGAAGTCAACACCCGCAATGATCATTGGTATTTGGTGCGTATCTTACCGTATATCGATCGCCCGAAAAACCTCAATGGCGCGGTATTGACCTTTGTCGATATTACTCACATTAAAGATGCGCAACGCCTGCAAGCGATTTTAGATTCCCTGCCCGAACATATTGCCGTATTAAATGCTAAAGGAGTGATTACCGTAGTTAACAAAGCCTGGCGAGATTTTGCTGAAAGCAATGGTGATCATGGGCTGACTCATACTGGTCCAGGCATTAACTATCATGACGTATGTAAGACTCAACATGCCCCTGATAATGCGATTGCACAGCAAGTTCTGATTGGCATGAGGCAGATTCTGAGCGGCGAGCTAGCGCATTTTTCGATTAAATATCCCTGTCACTCACCTACCGAGCGCCGCTGGTTTTTGATGCACGCCACGTCAGTCAAACATCCGTTGGGCGGCATTATTGTCAGTCATGTCAATATTACAGCCTGGATAGAGGGGGAAGATGAGTAAGATTAAAAAATTAGCTAGCGAGGCATTGCAACGCGGCGATTTTGATTTTGCCTTACAAGAAGTGGCGCGTGGTGAAGTGGATGTTTCCCGCTTAGTGGAAGACCTCAAAATCTATCATGCAGAATTAGAAATTCAAAATGAGGAATTACGCCAAAATCAAGTCATTACCGAAAATGCTATGCGCCGCTTTAGCGGTTTGTTTGCGGCTTTGCCGGTACCGGCTTTAGTTATTGATGAAGTTGGGGTCATCCATGAGTGTAATGCGATAGCTGAACAACGGTTTGCCTTAAGTCGCAAGCAATTACGTTCACATTATTTTCCTCGCCTGCTACCTAAAAAAGAGCATGGTCGTTTGCGGGAATTATTGCAGAGGGCTCGAGGCGAAGGTTCCGCGAGAATAACCGGTATCGAGTTAAAATCGGCCGATGAACAACAGTTTATAGCGGATATGCATGTTTCGTTATTGCCCGAGTTAGTAGAAAATAATGCGCAGCATTTTGTCGTTTTATTGGTCGATCAAACCGAAGTGGTTAAGCAACATGTGCTGCTGGAAGAAAGTCGCCGACACTTTCAGGCTTATTTTGATTCAGCACCGGTCGGCATGGCAGCCATCAGTGCCGATAAACAATGGCTGGAAGTCAACGATAAACTCTGTGACTTGTTCGGATATTCGCGTAATGCGCTGATTAAGCTGACCTGGGTGGATTTAACGCATCCTGTCGATCTTGACGCCGAATTAGAGCAGTTTAATGACATACTCACAGGCAAACTTGAGGGTTATGCGCTGGATAAGCGCTGTATTCGCGGTGACGGCGAAATCATTGATGTGCATGTGATCAAGCAAGGGGTGCGTGATGCCAACGGCCAACTTGATTATATAGTGGTCATCATCGAAGATATTTCTGCACGCAAGCAGGCTGAGCTTGCCTTGATGGAGCGTGATCAGGCCCTTGAAAATCAGTCCTTGAGCTTACGCGAGCGTATTAAGGAGCTAAAAGCGATTTATGCTATTTCCCGAGCGTCACAATTAATTAGCGATCAAGATGCTTTTTTTGCCGACGTGTTAAGACTATTGCCAATGGGCATGTATTACACGGACGATGTCTCGGTGTGTATTAATTTACCTTCCAAAACCTATGGCAACAATACCTTTTCAGCCACAATGGATAAGCTGGAAAGCGATATTCAGGTTGACGCGCAAGTGGTCGGTAAGATTAGCGTCGGTTATAGGAAGCCGCGTATTTTACCAAACAACAAACCGTTTCTTGATGAAGAAAAACAATTAATTGAGGGCATAGCGGAATTAATTGGTTTATTTCTCACGCGTATACGAAGTCAACAAGCCCAAGATTTAACCAGTCAACGCAATGCCGCTCTATTAAGCTTAACCAGGCAAGCTACGAAAATGGATGAACAGTCTCTGCTACGTTTTGCCCTAGAGCATGCCGAGGCGCTAACCGATAGCCACATCGCTTATGTACATTTTGTCAACAGTGATCAAAATTCCATTAGTTTAGGGGTATGGTCAGGTAAAACTCTGCAACATTGTGCAGCGGTGCATGATAATCATTATCCGTTAGCGAATGCCGGTGTGTGGGCGGATTGTTTTCGTTTGCGTCGGCCGGTTATTCATAATGATTACCCGGCATTGGCTAACAAAAAAGGGTTGCCGGAAGGCCATGCGACCTTATTACGTCACATGAGCGTACCGGTTCTCGAAGACGATAATGTCGTGATGATTATGGGAGTTGGTAATAAACAGGACCCTTATGATGCGGGTGATTTGGCCATTTTAGAAATGTTTGCCAATAATGTATGGGCCTTGGTACAACGTAATCGGCAACAACGCAAACTCGAACTCGATGCGATGGTGTTTCGTTATAGCCGAGAAGCCGTAGTCGTCACAGACGGTGAGAAACGGATTCTCTCGGTTAACCCCGCCTTTACCCTAATTACGGGTTACACGGAAGCCGAAGTGCTGGGTTTAACCCCACGTTTGCTCAAGTCAGGGAAGCATGATGATAGTTTTTACCAGCAGATGTTTACGAAACTCAATCTTGAAGGCTATTGGCAAGGGGAAATTTGGAATCGGCGTAAGAATGGAGAAATCTATCCGCAATGGCTTGGTATTTCGGTGGCGCATACGACAACAGAGGGGCATCCGAGTGAATACATTGCCGTATTTATGGATATTACCGAACATAAACAAGCCCGAGAGTATATTGAGTTTCTCGCGCATCATGACCCTTTAACGGAACTGCCCAACCGCACTTTATTAAAGGATCGTTTTCAACAAGCGGTGTCTTATGTACAGCGCCAAGGTAAGAAACTAGGCTTGTTGTATTTGGATTTAGATAATTTTAAAAATGTTAACGATAGCTTAGGTCATCCCATAGGTGACAAGCTGCTTTTACAAATAGCCCGTTGCCTTCGCGATTGTGTGCGCGAAGCGGATACCGTCAGTCGTATAGGCGGTGATGAGTTCGTTATTATGCTGGGCAATATCCACCATGCCGAGAATTTAGCCGAGATTTCCACTAAAATCTTGGTAGCGCTGTCACGCCCATTTGACATTGACGTCCATAAGCTACAGCTATCATGTAGTATCGGCGCGTGTTTGTATCCCGATGACGGTGAGGAATTTGATGGGCTGCTCCAAAAAGCCGATACCGCCTTGTATCAGGCTAAAGCCAGTGGACGCAATAACTATAAGTTTTTTACCGCAGCCATGAATGTGCAGGTGATGCGCCGCATGTCTTTAGAAAATGCCATGCGTTTGTCGCTGGAGCGCGAAGATTTCTTTGTGGTTTATCAACCCCAATTTGACATTAAAAGCGGACAGATTGTCGGTGTTGAAGCCTTAGCGCGTTGGCATCATGCCGAACTGGGGATGATTTCACCGGCAGAATTTATTCCGGTTGCCGAAGAGTGTGGATTGATTGTTACCTTAGGGCAGTCGGTGCTGCGCCAAGCCTGTCGGCAAATGCAGCAATGGTTGCTACAAGGGCATTATTTGCGCGTGTCCGTCAATGTGTCTTGTGTGCAATTTTTACGGCATAACTTATTGCAAACGGTCACTGAAATCTTGGAAGAAACCGGTTTGCCGCCGCACCATCTGGAGCTGGAATTAACCGAATCCATTTTGGTTACCGATCCAGAGTATGTGTTGCAGGTGGTGAATACGTTAAACCAACGAGGCGTACAATTTTCGATTGATGATTTTGGTACCGGTTATTCCAGTTTAAGCTATCTCAAACGCTTCGCGGTGGACAAACTTAAAATTGATCAATCCTTTGTATGCGATATTCCAGGTGACGCCGACGATGAAGTATTGGTAGAAGCCATTGTTAATCTGGCCCACAATTTACGCCTTAAATGCATTGCCGAAGGCGTGGAAAACCAGGCGCAAGCGGATTTCTTACGCCAATTAGGCTGCGATCAAATTCAAGGGTATTTATTAAGCAGACCATTATCAGTAGATGCAATGCAGCAATTATTGAGTAGTCAGTCACGGTAACTATAGAGTCGGTTAAGATATCGCGAAAGCCTACTCCCTTTTGATTGAAAAAACCTTCAAAAAATAAAAGGTAACTACTCGCCTCATAAAATAAATCAAAAAAAGCTTGACAGGTTTTTCGCGTCTAAAAATAGAAATTATGCGACCCTGATTTAATTGCGGCCTTTTTGGTTACTCAGTGCGCGCAGCGTGGATTTCTCGCTGTGTAAGGGGTTTAGCTTCAAAAATTCGGTTTACAGCGCTAATACGTGGCCAGCGGAGGCCGAAAAAAACCATGATATGATGAGTTTGTCGAAAACTTACCCTATCAACGTGGATGGCCAACCTCGATAAAGCCTCGGTTCGAACTGAAGTCAGTCGCTTAAAAGCGGACTTCGAGAGGCTGTGTGCCGAAGGCAAAATCACCTGTGAAAGCCAGGCTATTATGACTAGCTTGTTTCTGGTGGTTGAATTGATACTGGCCATTTTTCTGGAACGCACCACGAAGAAGGATACGACTAATTCCAGCAAACCTTCGTCGCAAACAGAGAAAGATGAATCTTCATTAGGGCGGGCTGGCAGTAACGGTAAAGGCAAAGCCGATAACAAGGCTTCTGCGCACAACAGTCGTACCGTGGAAACCGTGACGCTGTCCAAGACCCTGACCTGTGACGTCTGCGGCGAAGATTTAATCGACGTCCCGTGTTCGCACGTTGAAAGACGGACCAAGATCGATATCGTGCTCGAGAAAGTCGTCGAGCATGTGGATGCCGAGATCAAACACTGTCCGACCTGCGCTGCCACGGTCAAAGGCCGGTTTCCAGCCGATCTGCACGGGCCTTTGCAATATGGCGATGGTTTAAAAGCCTTTGTGATCAATCTGCTGGTGTGCCAAATGGTGGCGCTGAATCGCGTTCAGAAGCTGGCCACCTCCATGCTGGAGGTGGTCATTGCCGAAGCGACCTTACTGAAATTCGTACTGCGCTTGCATCAGGCCTTGGAAACCTGGGAAGCGCAAGCGGTCGAACAACTACTGAAAGCGCCCGCACTCCATGTGGATGAAACCTCGCTGCGAGTGGATCGGAAAAAGCATTGGATACACGTCTATTCGGCCGGAGACATCACGTTGAAATTTTTGCATCGAAAGCGAGGCAAGGAAGCCATCGAGTCGATTAATCTCATTCCGCGCTATGGTGGTGCCATCATCCATGACTGTTGGTCATCGTATTTCGCCTATCAACACTGCGGGCATGGCCTGTGCGGTTCACACTTGCTGCGCGAGCTGACCTTTATCGTGGATGCCCATGACTATCGTTGGGCCAAACAGATGAAACGCCTGTTGCAGGAAACCTGCGTCACCGTATCAAAAAGCGCCGACAAAAAACTGACAGCCATAGAACTGGCCAACTTGCAAAAGCGCTACCGGGCCATCCTGACCCGCGGCGAAAAAGAGCTGCCCATTATTCCGCCGAAACCCAGTGGCAAACGCGGCAAGCTGGCCAAATCCGATGCGCACAACTTGTGGGAGCGGTTCAAGACTCATGAAGCCACCATACTTCTATTTGCTAAAGAGCCGCATGTGGCGTTTACCAATAATCGTGCTGAGCAGGATTTACGCATGGCCAAGGTCAAACAAAAGGTCTCCGGCTGCTTTCGTGCCGAAGAGTATGCCCATGCCTATTGCCGAATATCCAGCTATCTGCAAACCATGGCCAACCGAGGCTATAATCCGCTCATCGCGATTCAAATGGCTCTTGCTGGGAACGCGGCTATAGGGCGCGAGTAGTTACCTAGCACCAAAGGTTCACAGCATGAAAATGTGCTAAACTGACTCCGGTTTTGCCTTGTTTTTAGACAAAATCAGCTCTGCAAAAGTTAAAACGCCTAATTAGGGGCTGTTGCCGTTTCACATAGGTAACCATAAAAAAGCGCAAGCTAAGGCCACAGAAGCTTCAAAATTTCGTTTTAGCTTGTCATATCGTGTAGCAATAGCTCTGAAATGTTTCAGAGCTTGCAAACACATTTTCAACTAGGTGACGATATTTGTTGAGACACCAATCCATATCATCATTCCCTACGTTTGAATTCTTTTTTCTTGGAATGACAGGAACAGCTCCTTGGCCTTGAATCTGAACACGTAGTGGTTCACTGTCATAGCCTTTGTCAGCAACGATATAGTCAGCTTTAGGCAGTTCAGCGACTAAGGTTGGCGCTTCTTTACAATCATGAACTTCGCCACCTGTTACTGTAAAGTGGATGGGAAGACCACAGGCATCAACAGCCATATGAATTTTGGTCGTATTACCCGCAACAGATTTACCAATCGCCGATTCTTGCCCATAGGTCGCACCGCTACTATGCTGATGAGCTTTCACAATACTTCCATCAATAAATGCCCATTCCAAGTCAGGCTTAACTATCAGTTCGTTAAAAATACCCATCAGTTTTTCTTTACGAGACCATTCATTGAAGCGTTTATAAACAGCATTCCAGTTACCAAAGGCACTAGGCAGATCTCGCCAGGGACAACCTACGCGAAAACGATAAAAAATCCCTTCGGTTGTTTGCCGAAGAAAGGGTTTGTCATATATCCCCATTTTCAACATAATCATCTCAATTTTCCCCAGTGTTCATCCGTAAACATTTGTCGCGGCATAGTTTGCTTGTTTTTGGCTCAAAATAAACAAGCTATGAGGCTGAATTATTGAAATTCAAGGGTAAGTTACAAAACGGCAACAGCCCCTAGGCGTTCCAGGTTTTGTGACTATTACAGGCATAATGAATAATTTACCGGAATTTTTAAGGATTTATGTATCAATGACCCAGAGAAAGCTTGATGTGCTTTTAGTGAACCCTGATTCGTCGATAAAAGCTTATCAAGGACTTGCCGCAACATATTCAGCAATCGAACCTCCAACTTGGGCTTTGTTGCTAGCCAGTTCATGCAGAGCGAAAGGTTTCGGGGTTGCAATTTTAGATTGTGATGCTGAAAAATTATCTTTGGAACAATCAGTTCAGAGAGTAATTGATATTAATCCGAGAATAGTTGTCTTTGTAGTGTATGGACAAAATCCTAATTCGGGGACAACAAGCATGATTGGCGCGTTGAGTTTGGCCAAGGCTCTAAAGGAATATACAAATTATCGGATTGGGTTCGTAGGTTCGCATACTAGTGCATTACCTAGAGAAGTCTTGGCATATTCCTGTGTCGATATAGTTTTTTTAAACGAAGGTGTTTATGCTTTGCATGATTTACTTTCTAGTAATATGCAGAGTGATCTAAGGAATATTAAAGGAATTGGGTATAATATTTTTGAGAATGGCGGTGTTGTTCCGATTTTAAATCCTCCCCAATGTGTTGTTCCTCAGGAACGCATGGATATTGATTTGCCCGGCTACGCTTGGGACCTTTTACCTTACAAAGATAAGCCTCTGGATTTATACAGAGCACATTTCTGGCATTCTGAATTTGATCATGCCAAACGCACACCTTTTGCGGCAATTTACACCTCGCTCGGATGTAACTTTGGCTGCAACTTTTGCATGATTAATATAGTTAACAGAAATGACAACGGGAATGATGTAGATGCCTCACATTCGCGCGGAATGCGATTTTGGAGTCCCGAATGGGTTGGTAAGGAAATGAACAAATTAGCTTCCATGGGTGTTCGCACACTACGGATCAGCGATGAAATGTTCTTTCTAAATCGTAAATATTACGAACCGGTATTGAAACAGGTAATAGACAGTGGTTTCGATTTCAATATGTGGGCTTATTCACGAGTCGATACAGTTCGCAAGGATTATCTCGATTTATTTAAACAAGCTGGTGTCAATTGGCTCGCACTTGGAGTTGAAGCTGGAAATCAGGTCGTGCGGCAAGAGGTTGCCAAGGGTTCTTTTAAAGAAGTTAATATCCGTGATGTCAGTAACACTATAAGTGCTGCGGGTATCAAAATCATTAGTAACTATATTTTCGGTTTTCCCGATGATACATTAGAAACCATGCAGCAAACCTTAGACTTAGCCTTGGAACTGAATAACGAAATGGCTAATATGTATCCTTGTCAAGCATTGCCCGGAAGCCCGATGCATCAAATTGCCAGAAAAAACGGGTGGGCGTTACCTGACTCGTTCGAAGGCTATGCTTTCCTATCGTATGAATGCCAACCGTTACCTACCAGACATTTAAGCGCAGCCCAGGTTTTGAAGTTTCGAGACGAAGCCTGGCAAAAATACTTCACCAATCCTGCTTACCTAAATTTGGTTGAAACCCGTTTTGGTATTCAAGAACGCAAAAATATCGAAGATATGACTTCTATCAAGCTAAAAAGAAAACTATTGGGAGATTAGATAAGTGATTGTCACGCGAACACCATTCCGGATTTCTTTTTTCGGAGGTGGTACGGATTATCCTACTTGGTTTCAGGAGCATGGTGGGGTAGTCATAGCTACCACCATCGATAAATACTGTTACATCAGTTGTCGCTATTTGCCGCCTTTTTTTGAACACAAGTATCGGGTGGTCTACTCCAGAATTGAAAACGTAACGAATCCGGACGACATTCAGCATCCGGCGGTGCGGGCAGTCTTAAAGTACATGAGTTGCAACAGAGGACTTGAAATACATCATGACGGCGACTTGCCGGCTCGTTCCGGTCTAGGATCTAGTTCTTCATTCACAGTGGGATTGTTAAATGCATTAAAGGCTTTGAAAGGGCAGCATATTTCTAATGAAGATTTAGCTGCACTTGCCATTCATATTGAACAGAAAGTCATTCAGGAGAACGTTGGTTCTCAAGATCAGATTTCCGCCTCTTACGGTGGATTTAACCGGATCGAGTTTCTTCGCAATGGTGGTTTTCTGGTTAATCCCATCATATTAAAAATGGATCGACTGGAGGATGTTCAAGATAATTTGATGTTATTTTTTACTGGGTTTTCCAGAATTGCTTCGGAAATCGCCAAGTCGAAAATAGACAATATTTATCACCGACATGCCGAGCTATCCAGAATGAAAGAAATGGCAGACGAAGCTATTTCGATTTTACAGGGAGATGGCGAACTTAATGAGTTTGGCGAATTACTCGACATGGGATGGCAGTATAAAAAAAGTCTTTCCGACCAGGTAAGTACTTTGGAGATAGATCAAATTTATGCTGCAGCGCGCAAAGCGGGAGCGCTCGGAGGTAAACTGCTTGGCGCGGGTGGAGGTGGTTTCATGTTATTTTTTGTACCTCCTGAAAATCAGTCACGGGTATTGGAACAACTGAAATCATTGATTTACGTACCTTTCAGATTCGAAAATTCGGGTAGTCGAGTGGTTTTATATCAACCAAACGGCTTGTAGAGGCTATGGGCGAAATGACCAAAAAATTCCCGGATCTATATCGCTGGACATCGTGGCTTAATTGGTTCGGCGTTCACAAGTCGCTTGACCAAGGACGGTTACACAGACTTAATAGTGCGCGATCATGCATCTTTGGATTTATAAGGTGGAGGGGTTTTTCGACACGGCGCACCCAGAATACGTGATACTAGCTGCCGGAAAAGTCGGAGGCATCGTCGAGAACAAGACATATCCAGCCGAATTTATTACTCGAAATTTGGCGGTTCAATTGAACGTGATTCGTTCTGCGCATACCGTCGGAGTAAAAAGATTTATTTTGTTCGGCTCGTCCTGTATGTATCCCCGCGAATGTTCTCAACCAATGCTGGAAGTCGATTTGCTAAGCGGCTGTCCGGAATCAACCAGTATGTCATATGCAATTGCCAAGTTGGCCGGTGTGCAGATGTGTTTGGCTTATAATCAGCAGTTTGGCTACAAGCGTACATTCCGGTTATTTCTAACAGTGTCTTTGGCGCAAACGATAATTTTGATCCGGCTTCCGGCCATGTCTAATCAGCGTTGATCAATCGGTTTCATACTGCTAAGGTTAGTGCTACCAATAGCGTTACCTTAGGGGGAAGCGGCTTATTACGTCGCGAGCTCCTGTATGCGGGCGATCTAGTAGATGCATGCCTGATTCTATAGTAGTCAGATATGCAGAACATGAATCTTACGATCAATATAGGACCCGGTCAAGATGTCTCTATTAAGGGATTGGTCCAGTTAGTGGCAGAGGTTGTAGGCTATAGAGAGCACTGTCGAATGGGATACGGAAAAGCCTGATGGAACGCCGAGGAAGTTGCTTTATAGCACACGAATGCTTGCTACTGGATGGACGGCAAAAACTGAGCTGAAAGACGGAATTCTGAGGACTTATGAATAATATTTGGAAAATAAGGCTTAATTGATGAATATGCTGCAATTGGATGCGGACGTTATCGAACGGTTAAACGCAAAAGCGCAGTGGGTGTGGGAAGAAACGCTTAGAATACATCGCCGCTCTCAAGAAACGAGAGTAGCCTCCTCCCTATCGACTATCGAAATATTTGTAACGCTGTATTACGGTGGATTCATGCGGTTTGATCCCGACAATCCCATCTGGGAGGGGCGCGATCGTTGCATTATCAGCAAGGGGCATGGATCGTTGTGCATGTATCCGATTTTGGCGGATTTGGGCTATTTTCCAAAGCAAGAGCTGGAAAGGGTTTGTCAGGCAGGCAGTTTTCTGGGCGGGATTCCCGACCCTGTGATACCAGGTTACGAAACTGTCAACGGCTCATTGGGGCATGGTGCCGGCGTCGGCGCGGCTATGGCCTTGGGTCTCAAATGCAAAAAAAGCAAAGATCGAATCGTTTATGTCGTGACTGGCGATGGCGAGCTTCACGAGGGTTCCAATTGGGAGGCCTTTATGTTCGCCGCCCAGCATCGTTTGGATAAGTTAGTGGTGTTGGTGGACAATAATCATATCAGTATGTTGGGGCCTACCGATGAGATAGTGTCCCATCGCAATTTAGTCCAGAAATTTGATGCATTCGGTTGGTCAGCCAGAGAAGTGATCGATGGGCATTCGGTCGTTGCGATAGCTAATGCTTTGTTGGATTGTCAGCGCGATACCTCCGGTAAACCCAAGGCCATTATCGTCAATACTCGCAAAGGCAACCGGGTTCCTGGCTTGGAGAATGCGCCACTGTCGCATGTCGCTGCGATCAAACCGGATTTGATTGATCAATTGCTTGGAGAACGCCGATGAGTGCCGTCGCGACGGTTCAACCCAGAGCCATGCGCGATACCCTGTTGTTATCGCTGTATGAGGCGATGTTGCTGGATCGCAATATATTTCTGGTCACGGCCGACTTCGGCTCCCCTGTTATGGACAAAATTCGGGCTGATATTCCCGACCGGGTGATCAATGTCGGGATTGCCGAGCAGAATCTGATTAACGTTTCGGCCGGCTTGGCGCTGGAGGGATTTAAGGTGTTTGCTTACGCAATAGCGCCGTTCATCACTATGCGTTGTTTCGAACAAATCCGTGTTAATCTGGCGTTGCTTTCCGAAGTGCGACCGATGAATGTCAACCTGATCGGCGTTGGCGCAGGATACAGTTATGTGGTGTCGGGGCCGACCCACCAATGTTATGAAGACTTAACCGTGATGAGAGCATTACCCAATATGCGGATATACTCGCCGGCGGATCAGATGATGGCGGCCGTATTACCCGCCAGATGCCTTGCCAGCAACGGACCGAAATATTTGCGTTTGGATGCCCAAGTGTTACCGGTTTTGTATCCGGAAACGTTGCCGGATATGGAGTGCGGTTTTCATAGACATCGCGAAGGGGAGAAAATCTGTTTGTTAGCCACCGGATACATGGTACATACAGCTTTGAAGGCGGCCGATGCGTTAGCGGCGACTGGTGTTTCTGTCGGTATCATCGATTTGTTCGATCTATGCGGCTTCGTGGAGGAGCAGTTACAGACGGCGCTTTCCTCATATCGTGGCGTAGTCACGATGGAAGAAGGATTCCGTGGTCGCGGTGGTCTGGATGCGATGATGTTCGACTACATTGTTCGCCGCGGGCTTGATATTCGTATGCTCAATATCGGGGTTGAGGGTGGTTACCGCTTCGAACTTGGCGAAAGACATGTTTTGCATGAACATGTGGGAATTGGCGTGGGAAGTGTTACGGAAAAAGTGCGTGCTTTCCTGCAATCCCTACCCGCTTGATGCTACCGGTATTATAGTCAATTAAGTTATTGAGAAATTTATGAAATTTCCGCTGATGCGAAACAATATTCTGCGCGAGGACCTCGATGCAGTGATCGAATATTTGAAACAGGACGACCCGATTCTGACTCACGGCGCCAACGTCAAGGCTTTTGAGGCCGAATGGTCGGAATGGTTGGGGGTAAAATATAGCGTGTTCGTCAACTCTGGGGCCTCCGCAAATCTGTTGACCATGGCGATCTTGAAGATCCGCCACCCGGATGGCGGCGAAGTGATCACTCCACCTTTGGCATGGGTTTCCGATGTAGCTTCCGTGCTGCAAAACGGTTTCACGCCAGTTTTCGCGGATATCGATTCCGCTACCTTAGCGATGGATACCGCGCAAATCTTGAGCAAGATCACCGATAAAACCCGCGCGGTGTTTTTGACGCACGTACAGGGTTTCAACGGTTTGACCGACGAATTGATCGATGAACTTAAACGCAGGAACATTCCGCTAATCGAAGATGTTTGCGAGTCCCACGGCACGACGCATAATGGCATCAAAGCCGGCAGCATCGGTTGGATTTCCAATTTTTCCTATTACTATGCTCATCACATGAGCACCATTGAAGGCGGCATGATCTGCTCCAACGATCCGGAAGTGTATCAACAGGCGCGGATGCTACGGTCGCACGGCATGGTGCGAGAGGCAAACGACCAGAACTTGCGTGATACTTATATAAACGAAAATCCAGAACTGAATTCGGACTTCATCTTCGCCTACCCGGCCTATAATGTCCGTAACACCGAGATTGGTGGCATCATGGGGCGCAATCAGTTGAAACGGCTGGACGAAATCGTCAAACGCCGGACGGCAAACCTGTTTCGCTTTTTGGATAAAATAGATTCAACAAAATTTCGCACCGACTTCAAGCTGAAAGGCTCCAGTAACTATGCTTTCAACTTAATATTGAAAGAAGCCGACGATGACTTGGTTCAGCGCCTGATGCGGAAAATGTGCGAAGCCGGCGTCGAATTCCGTCGAGGCAGTGCCGGTGGCGGCAACCAGATCAGGCAACCTTTTCTGAGAGGTATAGTGACGGAAGGCCATCATCTTGAATATCCGCAGACCGAGCACGTGCATTTCTACGGGTTTTATATCGGTAATTTTCCGGATTTGAGTGATGCCGAAGTTGATGAGCTTTGTGCGGTCTTAAATGCCGCCTAAGATGATGCAATGACTACGGCCGTTATACTCGCGGGTGGTTTAGGAACGCGCTTGCGTAGTGCGGTACCGGAACTGCCAAAGCCGATGGCGCCGATCAGCGGGCGTCCATTTCTTGCGTATCAACTCGACTACTGGATCAAACAAGGGGTCAGCCGTTTTGTGCTGTCTGTTGGCTATCGGCATGAGGTTGTTATTGATCACTTTGGCGATCGATATAAAGATGCCGAGCTTGATTATGTCATTGAGACAACCCCATTAGGTACGGGTGGCGGATTCTTGTTGGCGGCTGAAAAGGTCGATAAAAATGAAGCGTTTTTACTACTTAACGGCGATACCTATTTTGCAGTGAATTTGAATATTTTGATTGAGTTCGCTCGGAAAAATCATGCAAGCTGGTGTTTCTCGCTGTTCCGCACCAATGAAGAAGGACGGTATATGGGTATGGATGTCACCCCACAAGGACAAGTTATCTCGCTTAAGTCTGGTAAAGGACAATCGGAGCGATTGGCAAATGGCGGGGTGTATTGGGTTAACCCAGGAGCAGTGCTTGATGAAAGATTTTCTGCTGGCGACAAAGTATCTTTGGAGGACGACATCTTTCCGGCCGCCATGGTTTCCGGCCAGTTCCTGTTTGGTATCGAGTTTTCGGGGATCTTCATTGATATTGGTGTACCCGATGATTACTACCATGCTTTGACCCTGCTGACACAATAGACAAGGCATTACGTTGGATCCGATCAAATATCTCCAGAAAAATCTGACATTGTCCATCCAAGCCAAGCAACAATTGCTAGCGGATGAACTATGCCTGCGGCTTTTCGAGCGAGCCGTGACGGCGGTTGTCGACAGTTATCAGCAAGGTGGACGGCTCTATATCGCCGGAAATGGAGGCTCGGCCGCCGAAGCTCAACATCTCGCCGCTGAATTCGTCAGTAAATTGGCTCGCGAAAGAGCCGCATTGCCCGCCGAAGCGTTGACTGTCGATAGCTCGATTCTTACCGCCATCGGCAACGATTACGGTTACGAGTTAGTCTTCGCAAGGCAACTGGCCGGCAAGGCAACCGCCAAGGATGTGTTTCTGGGCATAACTACTTCAGGGCAGTCGCCGAATGTTATTAAGGCCTTGGAACAATGCCGAAGCATGGCGGTGCCGAGTATCGTTTTCTGCGGGCGGGACGGCGGCAAGGTCAAGACCATGGCCGACCATGCCATTATCGCGCCCGGGGATACTACGAGCATCATACAAGAATTGCATATCGTGTTGGCGCATACGCTTTGCGAATGCGTTGAAGCGGCGATGTTTGGCGAATAAATTTTACACAACAATAATAAGGTAGTAATTCAATGAGTTATAAAATTCTTGTTACCGGTGGAGCCGGATACCTCGGCTCGACTTTAGTACCCGATTTACTGGCGGCGGGCCATCAGGTCACGGTGGCGGATAACTTTATGTATAGGCAGGCCAGCTTGAATCACGCCTGCCATCATCCGAATTTTAATGTGGTTAAAGGTGATATTCGGGTCGAAAGCGTGATGGCTCCCTTGCTAAAACAGGCCGATATCGTTATTCCATTGGCGGCCCTGGTAGGCGCGCCGCTGTGTAACATGGACCCGGTAGGGGCGACGACGATCAACCACAATGCGATCGCGCTGATGCTCAAGCTGTTGTCCAAGGACCAACGCGTGTTGATGCCAACCACCAACAGCGCCTACGGCACAGGTGACGAACATAACCTCTGCACTGAAGACTCGCCATTGCGGCCAATATCGCGCTATGCAATCGAAAAAGTCGCAGTTGAAAAAGAGCTGATGGCATTCGAGAACGCCATCAGTTTCCGCTTGGCCACGGTGTTCGGCATGTCGCCACGGATGCGGATCGACTTATTGGTCAATGACTTTACCTATCGGGCGGTTAACGATCGGTTCGTGGTGCTGTTCGAAAGCTATTTCAAGCGTAACTACGTGCATGTCCGCGATGTATCGCGGGTGTTTCAGCACGGTATTGCCAATTTCGATGCCATGAAGGGGCAGATATACAACGTCGGCCTATCCGAAGCCAACGTCTCGAAGAAAGAGCTGTGCGAAGTGATCCAAAAACAGTTGCCGGACTTTGTATTTATCGATGCGCCGGTCGGTAAAGATCCCGATCAACGCAATTACATCGTCTCAAATGAAAAGATCGAGGCTACCGGTTACAAGACCTTGGTGTCCTTGGAAGCAGGGATAGCCGAATTGATCAAGGGCTATACCATGATCAAGAATTCGTTGTATGGCAATGTGTAATCGTCGTGCCGGTGGATTCTAATTTGTCAGCTGTCCCTCAAGATCACGACGCGGCGGAGAAAGATTTAGCCGTCTGCGTCGACTCGCAAATTGCCTTGCTGTCGCGTACTGTCGTTTTTGAAAATACGGTGTTCTCAGTATACGCCGACCACATCGTCGATAACAGCGGGCATCAAGTAGAGCGTTATCTGAGCGTTCTGCCCAAGTGTCTTGTGGATGACGCCATCGCTGGCGTGGCGGTCATACCCGTTGCCGACGAGAGAGTAGGCTTGATCCGAATATTCCGGCACCCGGTTGGCCGTTGGTCGTGGGAGGCGATTAAAGGGCATGTCGAGCAGGACGAAGAGGTACAGGCGGCGGCAGTGCGTGAACTGAAGGAAGAAGCCGGTTTTTCGGCGTTACCCGAAGCGTTGCTAGATTTGGGGTTTACCGCGCCGGAAGCCGGCGTGATCCAGGCGCGGACAAGATTGTTCGCGGTGGAAGTAGACCAATCTGCGGCGGCAGCCGTGGAAGGAGAGCTTGGCCACGCTGAGATGGTGTTTTATTCTCGAGGCGAGCTTGAAGCATTGATTGCCGACGGTGAAATCGAGGATGCCAGTACCTTGGTGCTTTTGTTCAAATATTGGTTCAAACAACATAATAGTCCATGAAGTTTATTAAACGCAGTAATAGTGGCGTCGTAAACCAAAATTAAGTTTGATTTTACTCAATTAGGATAGCCGAGGTTGTACGGTTAATTTAAATTGTCGTATTAATAGGAGTGAAATGAGATTCTCTATATTTATAAACAACCACGGCAAACGCGATGGAATCGAAGATTTTATCAATATTCTCAGTGATGTGATCACAAAACGCGGCCACGAGGTAGCCGTTACCGAAGCTCTCGATCCGAATACCATCAATATGGTTATTGATGAATTCACTGATTTTATATCCAATAAGGAAATCATGGATTTTAAAAAACAAAATCCTGATTCTCAACTGATATATGTGTTGACGGAATTTATCGAGCATCGGTTGTTTGTCACGTCATTCAATTTTTTTGACGGCATTATAGAGGCGGCGTTGATTGCAGTCATGAATGTTTATTTTCGGAGACGCCGTCAGGATTTTAAATCCGCAACCATTAATCATTGGCTAGTTGCGATTTTTTATTCGCCATTTTTACTTTTCTATTTACTAGATCATTTTCTAAGGAATTTGATAAGGAAAAATCGTTTGCCGCTTATATCAAGAGTGCATCGCACGGCATATATGCTCATGCGCTACTTGGGGTTCGAAAAAATGATAGTCTATGCTGATGCCGTTATCTTGAGTCACAAATCAATCGCCGACGATCTTGGTGAAATCATTGGAAATATTCCTGTGTTAGGTATAATTCATCCTGAAATCAATTTTGAAGAAATAGAACAATCCTTGTTTTTGGATAAACAGCTCTTCATCGAAATAACCGGATCGATAACCCCATACCGTCTTAAAGCTATTCGAAGAATTAATACCGATATTCTTAGACTCTGCATAATAAACCGGTTTGGCCCATGTAAAACCATTTCTTTTTCTTCCTCTTGGGAACAGGATGCTGCACGAGGCGCTTATTCCCTACATCCACCTCAATCAAAAAAATGGAAATATTCCAGTCCAACCCGAATTTTTCGCGCATTACAGTATGAACACAATATGCCGGTATTGACAAAAGTATTTCACCAACACCAGATAGAAAAGCTTTGTTTGAAATTTCAAGGGGAAAAAACTATATTCGAAATGTACTCGTATTTCAAACACCCTAGTGACCTTATTAGCTATCTTAGACCATTAGCAAAAGAATATATGGATATAGCGGACGCGGAAAACGATAAGATTTTACAAGCAATCTTGACAAAGCATGAAAATTCAACAACAAACCTGATTGCTCACGACCCTCAGCAACTTTCGAGAAACCAGGTAGTCCAATGAAAGCCTTGAGCTGCCAGGAGATCGTGCCATGAAAAAAAACGATCCAATTTCAAAAAGGTTTCAGTTTGACGGATTTCATGCAACAGTATGGTACTGAAAGTCGATGCGCCGAAGCGCTATTTCAGGCCCGGTGGCCATCCGGGTTTCAATGTCCTGAGTGCGGTGGTCGTCGCTACAGTGTGATCAAGACACGTAACTTGTACCAATGCACGACTTGCCATCATCAAACCTCGCTGATCAGCGGAACGCTGTTCGAACAAACCAAACTGCCGCTCTCGGTGTGGTTTCTGGCGATTCATTTACTGACACAGGCTAAAACGGCCTTATCGGCTTTGGCCTTGATGCGGCAAGTCGGCGTGTCCTACAACACCGCCTGGAGTCTCAATCACAAGATCATGCAAGCCATGAAAGAGCGGGATGATCGCAAACCGCTGACCGGCCTCGTTCAACTGGATGACGTCTACTGGGGTGGCGAGCATCGCGGCGGAAAACGCGGGCGAGGCTCGGAAAACAAGACGCCTTTTGTAGCGGCGGTGGCGCTAAACGAAGAGCACCATCCCATCGCCATGAACCTTAATGTCGTCAAAGGTTTCCGAGCTGCCGAAATCAAACGCTGGGCCGACAAACATTTGGAGCCAGGCAAGTCTAGTTTACTCGGGCGGCCTAGCGAGCTTTTCTGCTGTGCTCGATCACGGCTGTCATCTCTACAGCATCGTCACCGGCGGCGGCCCAGATAGCGTGACCAAAGAAGAGTTCACCTGGGGAGCACCATGATCGGCAACGTCAAACGCTCGATCAACGGTACCTACCACGCCATCAATCCCAAACACTTACCGCGCTATCTGGCCGAGTTTTGTTATCGATTTAATCGTAGGTTTGATCTGCAAGCCATAATGCCCCAGTTTCTCATCGCTGCGGCAAATACGACGCCCATGCCAGGCCGCTTGCTCAAATTGGCTGAGGCTTATGGGTAATCAGGAAAACAAAAGGGATAGTGAATTAAAAATGGGAATAGGCGTAAAACATTTTCTGGAACTGCTGTATCTGTTAGTCCAAAAAGACCTTAAGGTACGCTATAAAAGTAGCGTCCTTGGATATTTGTGGGCATTGGCAAATCCCTTCGCGTTTGCCTTGGTGTATTACGTGGCGTTCAAGATTATCATGAGAGTGGAAATGCCCAATTATTCAGTCTTCCTGTTGACTGGAATGTTTCCCTGGGTATGGTTTACAAATTCTCTGGTACAGGCAACGGCTAGCTTCAGAAATAACGTATCTCTGGTGAAAAAAGTCAATCTTGTGCGAGCGGTGCTACCTTTGGGTAGTGTAATCCATGAAATGGTGCATTTCTGTTTTGCTCTACCTGTACTGTGTTGCCTTATATATTTTACGGGGGGAGCATTGCACGCCTCCTGGCTCTGGCAATTACCGCTGATGATACTGCTGCAATTCGCTATGGTTTACCCGCTTGCGTTGGTGTTGGCATTGGCAAATGTCTTCGTCCACGACGTGGAATATATAGTCGCTATTGGTCTTTCCTTGCTGTTTTTCCTGACCCCTATCGTTTATCCCGTGAGCATGATTCCTGAGATGTATCGACATATTTTTGAATGGAGTCCGCTGGCGGCTTTGGTGGGTAACTGGCGTAGCGTTTTTCTGGAGGGAAATGTCGATGTCGGGTTGATAGGTCACTGCATGGTCGTAATACTAACCATGTCGTTTTTGTCGTTTGTAATTTACCGTAAGAGCGCTTGCAAACTGGGTGAATTGTTATGAACAGCGTTGTGCGATGTGATGGCGTATGGAAACGCTATGGCAGGCAAGCCCGTGGCATTAAGGAATTATTGGTGGGCCGCCGCAAAGCGGTCGATAGTCGCTATTCTCGCGAATGGGCCCTGCAGGATATCAGTTTTGAAGTTGAGCGCGGCGCGGCCTTCGGCATCGTCGGGCACAACGGTACGGGTAAGAGCACTTTGCTCTCGCTTCTGCTGGGCACGATATTGCCGGACAAGGGGATTATCAAGGTAGATGGGCGTGTAGCATCCCTACTGGAACTGGGTGCCGGGTTTCACCCCGAACTAACCGGGCGTGAAAATATATTCCTGTATGGCTCTATCCTTGGAATGTCGCTAGCGGAAATACACAAACATCTGGACGGTATCATTGACTTTTCGGAACTGGATGGCGCGATTGATAACCCAATTCGCACCTATTCGAGCGGCATGATTGCCCGTCTAGGATTTTCCACGATTATCCATGCGCCGGTCGATATCCTGTTGATCGATGAGGTACTCGCGGTCGGAGATAGCCGCTTCAAGGAAAAATGCAAGCAATACCTGCATGACTTCAAGACGCGCCACGGCACGCTGGTCATCGTGTCGCATGATATGGAGACGCTGGCCGAGATGTGTGATTCGGGGATGTGTATGAATATTGGGCACGTTCTAGTAAAGGGACCTATATCCAACGTTCTTTCAGAATACGGAGCTGTTATGAAGTTGGCCCAAGAACAAAGCAATTCTGTAAAGGTGAGCTGATGGCAAGGGTATAGCTCGAAAACGCGCCGCCATTCGAGGCAATAGTACGCAGATATTCGGCTCTTCCGGATTTCCCGTGGTAGTTCGACAAATTAGCGACCAAGCAAATTCTTAATGAAATAATTACATTGCTTATCAGTTGCTTAAATAATATTTTCTTTTCTAATTCGGTATCGATACGCTATTACCACGGCAAGCACGGAAGAGCCAGATATTTTTGAGTGATGAAACATTACTATAAAAAGGTGTTTTGTATGGGCCTTTGGGTGCTAAGTATATTGATAGTTACATTCTGCGATGAAACAATATCCCGCAAGTAAGAATAGGAAAAACGATATGAAAGCAGTATTCTCTAATCTAAAAAATAAAATATTATTTGCAATTTCATTTTTTAGGGCAAAAATAATCTTGCCAAGAGATAGCAATAATCTAACGCAGAAAGAGTTTGAAACTGCCTTAAAAATTTGTGATTATATAAATAACGTAATACAAAATAGGGATAGTTACATCAAAAATAATTCTTTGGATGTTTCAATCAATAACCCAGCAGCTAATTGGTCATTGCATAACTCTTTTTTTGATGGTTTTCGTGCCTTAGTATCTAGAAAATTTGAACATATAAATATGCTCAGGGTATTTTCGCAGATGTTTAGTGGAAATTACTTAGGTGTTAAGCACGCTGAGGGGCTTCATGTTCCCCAAACTGTCCCGAAAAAATTGGATTATGATGTATTATCATATTTAAATAGTGACCCTATTTGGTGGAAAGAACGATACATTAATTTAATCGCAATGTTTCCTCAGATTGGTGCACTTACCCCGCCTCGAGATTTTGGTGAATCAGGAGTTATTGTCGGCAATGTTCTTGTTAATCACGATACCTATGTTTACCTAGAGAGAATTGCTTTACTTGTTAAATATGGTGTTGTTGAGAAGTTGAACCAAAGAACACGACCTGTAATTTTAGAAATAGGGTGTGGATATGGGGCGCTAGCGTATTTCATAAAAAAATTAGTACCAAATTGTACTTATATATGTGTTGACTTACCTGAATCACTTATTTTTTCAGGAATTTATTTGACAAGGTATTTCGAAGATTATTTATTGGTTGAAGGGGAAACGACTAATCTGGAAGTAAATGATAGCGAGTGCGTGTTTGTGCCAAATTATATGTTCCATAAATTACCTGAGTCTAATTCGACCATTGATTTAGCCATTAACACGCTATCGATGTCAGAAATGACTCCTGAGCAGGTTGCATATTATTGTCGTGGCCTAGCTGCTATGCTTGGAAGGAATGGAATATTTTATGAACAAAATCAGGATAATAGGCATATAGGGTTAACTTATGCTAAGGAGATTGTTCAAAAATATTTTGATCAACAATTGGATATGCAGCTCATGAACGGCTTGACTCAAGGCTCGGCTACTTTATGGGCGAATAGCGAAGATGCTCTGAGTTAATATTCATGGAAGATAACTTAGCAAGGCGTAATAATTTGGGCTCTTCCGGGTTTCCCGTGGTACCCCCCAATATCTAGTGATTCGCAAACAAGACCCGGCGTCCCTGGACATCCAGCCAAATATGCTGGAATAATCGACCCAGGTTATAAATGCCGTAGCAGCGGCGCTTGATCACTTTGATCTTATTGATCGGCCCTTCGACAAATCCGCTGGTTTCACGCCGGATAAAATAGTTGGTAATCTTATCCCGCCAGTTATCCAACGTGGTGATAAAAGGCGCAAAACAGGCTAAGCCTAATGCGTTGATTCGCTCCAGCCATTGCGTTAAGGCTTGTTCGGCCTGTGCTTTACTCTGCCGCCGCTCAAAAATGCCGGTCAGCACTTCCCGTTGCACATACACGTCTTTCAAGATCGGTGCATATTGAAACAGCAGCAACAACATGACTTGCTGTTCTTCTGTTAACGCTGCCCAAGGTTTTCGGAAAGCCCACATCACTCCTTTCAATTGTGCATAATCTTCCTCCGGCAGGGTTTCTAAAACCGCATTGCAATAACCTTCGTTCATGTCGATGCAGACATGACGAATGCTTTGGCATTGCCGAGGCGGTAGCGTCTTTAAAAAGGCCTTGACCGTCTCTTTTTTGCGATCCGGTAACACCGCTAAGATATATTTTTCACGCTGTGCGGTCAGTCCGGACAAGATGACGACAAAATCCTTATGGCCTTTCTTCAAGGCGATTTCGTCAATTCCGAGCAACGCCAAGAGGGGTACTGCTGACCATTCCACTTCTCGCTGAATATGACGATCCAGGATGCCTTCAATACACTCGACACCCAAAACCCGTTTCAGGCTGACGTCACTGAGCGTACTATTGATTAACTCGCGTAAAATCCAATTCTCATAGGCTTTAGTATGCGGGCTTTTGGGTTCATACTACTCGCAGCGCTGGGTTGTGACCGGTTCTTTGTCACAGTAGCGGCATTGAAAGCGCTTCGGCCGGATGCGAATCCAGACCGGACGATCAAAAATAGGCAGATGCCGTAAGGTAATCGCTTTGTCGTAACCGTGAAACTTGTCGATAGTTCGGCCGCATTGACGACACGCCGCCGTAGTACAGGTGCTGTGCTGACGACAGTGATCACCAAGCCTTTAGTAACTATTCAGACCCCCTGGCCACTGGAGGCAATTTTGGAATCGGCCGACCGGTTCGCTGATGATCAATGACGAGAGCCAAATAAAGCCAAGGGGATTGTTGTCTTTTACGGCAGGTTTCGATCACGCTGATTAAAATGGCGAATACCCGCGAGCCTTGTTCGGTGCGAGTGCCATAGCTGATGCGTCTCAAAATCACCCAGTGCCCCAGTGCCGCAGTGCCCGCTCGGCTTCGTTGTTGGTCAACGGCAAATGATAGGACGCAACGACCTGAAAGATCGCATCCCAATCATTGAGCATTTCACCGGCCAGCTCACGCGTCTTTTTATGCGTTGCTTCGCGCAGGCTTTCGCATAGCGCTCGATAGAGCGCCAGTGATTCTTGAAAGGTTTCCGTCAATGGTTTGTCGGGCGGGTCGACGCGGGCCGCACGAATCGCGTTCATCAGCGTATTCAGCAACGCCAGTGTGTGCTGGCCGAACTGGCGCGCTACGGGATCGAAGCTCTCCTCCAGCCCTTGAGCCTTGCGCAGCAGATGCGCCCAGCAGCGCACGCGATGCGGATATTTGCGATAGGCTTGGTAGCCATCGCTCATGAGCCAGCCCAAATAGTCCTCGCCCCAAAGGTTCTCGAGCAATTCGGCACTGCGGTAGGCAATCCAGTAGGCGGTCACGCTATCGGTGCTGAACACCCACAGCCATAAGAAGGTCGTCAGTTCCATCCAGGACGTTTCATCGACATGCAGTAATTGACTATTGACCACCGCCTCAATGAGTTCGTCTTCGATCGGCATCGCCGCCGAGCCGCTTTCATGCAGGGTGTTGTTGATGGTGCCGACACTGAGACTTAACCCTAACCAATCCTGCAAGAATTCGCGGATGCGTTCTCGGGATAGCCGCATGCGATAGGCCAGACACACAATCAAGGCGGCCAAACCCGGGCCGACCAGGCGCCATTCGCTGCACACGACGTTCGGCAAACTGCCGTGGGGCACGTGACGATACGGTTCGTCTCGCGTCACATGGCCGCAGTGACACGTTGCTTCATAATAGGTATGCCGCGTCGCGATTAATCTCAAGCCCGGATCGTTCGCGTCAGCCCAGGCGAGGTCAACGGTATCAAAAGCGGTATACGCTTTTTGCTGACTTGCCGTGAACACAGTACCGCAACACGCGCAACGCTCGGGACGATGACCTTGATAGTCGGTCACCAGCAAAACTTGCTGTCTACCGAAGCCTTGCGCACCAGGCTGCTTATCGGGTTTAAGCACATCATCCGAAGCTTGAGACGAGTCGGTTTGAGACTCTTGTTTGGATTTTTTAGCGGGTGGCGCGAGAGAGGTATTCTCTGCCTCCTGGTCCGGCGTGTCTTCACCAGCGTCTATCGCATCGGTGTCACTGGCTGTATCGTTCGCTTTATCCCACGGTACTTCACTACCGGGTGGCCGGGATCTATTGCGCGAGTTTTGCTTCAAGCGCTCGCGTGCTTCCTTGAGATCGTTGAGCAAGCGAATCGAAAGGCGACGCAAATCCTCTTCCGGCAAGTCCAGAAGCTTGTCTTCATCCAGTTGGTTTAGGTCATGATCGCTCAGTTGCATGGTGCTCAGGTTACGTCTTGGTGGCTTAAAAATACAGGTTTTTAGTGACTGATTGGATGATTTTTGTAGTGGGGGTCTGAATAGTTACCAAATAAGAGTTTATCGTAAAAGCCAGCATACGCCAGATGCGGTAAAATACTCTAACGCCAAACAGCAGGAAATGATTCGTGACAGCCGAATTGATCAGTAGACCCGTCAAAACATTGTGCAGCAGCTGGAAATATTCACTACTTGATGGAAGAGGTGCCGAGTCTATCGCCACATCCGCCTCAGGTAAGACCTGCATCCGCTTCGGCGCCCCCCGATCCGCGCAGGCTATAGATCAATGGCAAGCCGCTACGCGAATATCTACAAGACGCCGGCTTAACCACGCCGCTGAAATTGTGTCAGTTGTTGCAATCCCTGTCCTTCGCAAACTTCGAAGCCCGTTACCCGCCCGGCGGGCGTCCGCCGTATGCGCAGCAAGCGGTGGTCAGTATCATTTACCCGGAAGGCCAAAGCCTGGGCGAAGACTGAAACAAACAATTCGACAAACACATCCCCAGCCCGTGTTTTATAATCGGGCGGCCCAAAGCAAAGCTACCTTTATGGCGCAAATGACCGGCTCAAGGCCGCCGATCCGGCTGTCCAGCTACGCTCCAGGTAGCGGTGGGACCCATGCGCAAGCGGTTTCAATCCTTGCACCTATCTGGGGCGCATTGTTCCGTCAGATGCCTCTGGCAAAAACAGTCGAAGACTACGAAGTTTCGATGCCTTGGTACCTCGCCAAACTAGAGGCTGGTCAAAATTCATGCGACTTTTTTCGAAATTTCAATAGTTTGATTTAACAGTGATTATGATAATAACGCATGCATATTCCAGTTTAAATTCTTAACTATAAAGCTCTTTATGACATCCAAATCTATTTCATTGTTGCTGCCTACTAGAGGACGTCCGGCTCTGGTTGAGCGGTTGTTTAATAGCATTAGCAAGACAGTATCTCGCTTCGAAAATATTGAAGTAATTCTTTACACGGACAGAGACGATCCCTCCAGCCATGGCCTTACCAGTACGGATTTCAGTGTTACGACGATTATTGGTCACGCCAAGAGTATGGGAGGCTACAATTCGGCCTGTTTAAACAGGGCCCGGGGAAATATCATCATTCTGGCTAACGACGATATGGTTATGCGCACGCTGAACTGGGACGTGAAAATTATGCAGATGGATGCCGAATTTGGCGATAAGATTTATCTAGCCTATGGTAACGATCTGTTTAAGAAACGAAGTTTATGTACCTTTCCGATTCTATCGCGGCGAACTTGTGAGTTATTAGTCGAGCCCTATCCAATCGCTTATGGTGGGGCGTTTATCGATGTTCATCTTTTTGATATTTTCAAACGTTTGCAATATGCAGGGTTCGACCGTATCCGATATATGGAAGATGTGATTTTCGAGCATTTGCATTATCGTGTCGGTAAAGCTGATTGTGACGATACCTACACGCGGCGCGGGCGATTTGCGGATGACTCGATCTTTGTGGCAATGGCGGATAGTCGTCGCCAGGCGGTCGGACGGCTTTTGACCGTGCTTCGCGGAGAACCGTTACCTCCATTTGAGCCTCAGATGGATTGTCGAAATATTCCAAACGGACTGATTGCTGCTATTAGCTATTTTACCCGGCAGTTTCTTTTGGATAGTGGGCTTTCAATACGGTGGCGTGCCTATTTATGGTGTTGGTTTATCGGTCGATACCTTGCTGCGCGCGGTTTTTTGAAGCTGTTGATGCGTTAGCAAGGTCGTGAATATTCCATTGATCAACTTTAGTGACATTCCTCTTTAGGGAGACTCTGCACAAGTTAATTTCGTTCATGATTCGACAAGTCCACTATTTATGTGCATATTGATATGAATAAAATCAACTTGTTTAATTCAGGATTTAAGACTCTTGGCATGTTGTTGGCCATTATGTATTCAATAATATTTATTCATTACTTTCATGCTCTACAAATCAAGGAAATAATTGATGATGTCGCCTGATTCGCAGAAACAATGGGATTATTTGATAGTCGGGGGCGGAATTGTCGGGCTGACTGTTGCCCGTGAACTAAATAAGAGGCACCCCGATGCTCAAATTGCGATTCTGGAAAATGAAAGTGGCCTGGGGAAACATGCTAGTGGTCGTAATAGTGGTGTGTTGCACAGTGGCATCTATTACGACAGTCAAACTTTGAAAGCCAAGGTATGCGCGAAAGGCGCGCGTAGGATGAAGGTGTTCGCGCGGGAGTATGGCATAAACTGTCAACATAGCGGCAAGGTCATAGTAGCTTCCTCTTCCAAAAATTTAACAGTGATCGACAAGCTACTAAAAAACGCACGAGAAAATGGCATTAGGGCGGAATTTCTGGATGAGTATGGAGTTCGACAAACCGAACCATATGTTGGGGTCTACCAACAGGGCATCCATTGCCCGGATACGGCGGTGATAGACAGTAAGACCGTGGTTTCAAAGTTGCTGGAGTTGTTAGTGAACAGCAGTGTAAAAATATTTTTCCACGCGCCGGTTTCATCAGTCGATACTGAGGCTCGTAAGGTGACGATGTTTAGGGGGAATTCGCTTATCGCTATTTATTTAACTGCGCCGGAGCCTCGGTAGATAAGGTTGCCAAAAATTTTGGATTGGCCGCGGATTACACCTTAGTGCTATTTAAAGGAATTTATTTTAGATTGCGGCCCGAACGTGCGCATTTAGTTCACGCCAATATTTATCCCGTACCCGATATCGATCAGCCGTTTCTGGGGGGGGGCGCCTGACTCGATTGGCAAGCGGCGATGTCTATGCCGGACCTACAGCGATACCGGCGCTGGGCTGCGATAATTACGGTATTTTACAAGGCGCGCAGTTGGGTGAATCCCTGATAATTGCCATTGAAATTGCCGGGATGTACTTGGCCAATCGCCAAAATTTCCGGCAATTGGTGCATACCGAATTTGGTAAATATCGAAAGAAGAATTTCTTTGCCGCAGTGCGTAAATTAATGCCCGAGCTTGGTTATGACGACCTGATTGTCAGCGACAGAGTGGGAATACGCCCGCAATTTATCAACGTCCGCGAAAAAAGTTGGAAATGAATTATGTGATTGAAAAAACATCGGATTCGCTGCATGTGCTGAACGCAATCTCACCGGCCTTTACCAGTTCCCTAGCCTTTGCGGATTGGATTGTTGATCAATCGGAGGCGGATTAAATCCGAATAGGATAAGGAGAGATGACAATGGAACCAAAGCGAGCTTTGTTTTTAGACAGGGACGGGGTCATCAATCATGATGGTGGCTACATCTGCCGTCCAGACGACTTTGAGTTTATTGAAGGTATATTCGAACTGGCTACAACCGCTGTTCAATTGGGCTACTTGTTGATAGTCGTTACCAATCAAGCCGGTATAGGACGCGGCTACTATACAGAGCAGGATTTTTTTAATCTGACGGATTGGATGTGCGCTAGATTTGCAATGGAAGGGGCGCCAATAACCGAAGTCTTCTTTTGTCCCTATCATCCTGAGCACGGTATCGGATCTTACAGAAGGGATTCGTTTGATCGCAAGCCCAATCCGGGAATGATATTAACAGCGGCCAAAAAGTACGATATCGATTTGGCAAGCTCGGTCATGTTGGGTGATAAGGCATCGGACATAGAGGCGGCGGTAAATGCCGGGATTGGTGTCAGGTGTCATTATATTCCTGTCGGATGTATTACAGAGCTGTCAGAATTTGCTACGATCTCGATTAATCTTCTAACAGATGCTTCGACTTTGTTGTAAATAAGGGGTAGCTGCAGAATTCGGAAAAAATAGTACGCTAAGTTTTTGGCACGTTCATCCAGCCACGAATTTCAACGATCCTCTCAGGTGTGCCACAATCGCAACAGATAAATGGTCAATGCTGAATCTCATAGCGCATTTCGTATTGTCCAACGATTAGTTGCCTAACCTCACTTGATTCGAATTCAAAGAGTTGTTCGCCGATGCGAGGATTGGTCGGCAGTTCAGCCGGGGCCTTTACCAGTGCTTGGAATGATTATGCTGCAGCCTGTTTATTTGCCGGTGCTAGAAATTCATGGAGACGCACTTAGTCGGATAGCGCCTACTGGTCCAATTAAGCTCCATCAGCGCGGGATCGGCAGCATGTCGTTATACGCCTGATTAGGCGTTTTTCGATTCAAGTTTATCGGCGTGTCACATCGTTAACGGGCGATGGCACTCGGCAATAAGGGCTGGCGTCAATTTCGAGCCGATTTGTCTAATGGCGCCGGTCACGAGGATGGTTTTCATCTGTCTTGAACGACGTCGTCTTTCATTTTTTCCGAAGCGTTGCCTGGATTATAAGTGGGTCTGGCTAAGATTGTCTTGACTGGCGAAGGTTTGGATGACTTCCTCGGCCAATTCGGTTATTTTTCGTCGCTGGTCTCTGGCGTTTTTGCGTAAATAATCAAATGCGGCTTCTTCGGTGAGGAGTTGATTCTTCATTATCAGGCCAATCGCTATGCAGACGCTTCTGCTTTGGGATAGCGCTTTGTCGAGTTGCTTATTTTCGTATTTTAGATTAATGATTTCCTTGTTTCTTTCGAGTACCGCTTCGATGGTCAAAATCAATTGTTCGAGACTGCAGGGTTTGACCAAATAGTTCATGCATCCGGAGGCGATGGCGGCTTTTACTGTGTCTTCGTCGGAATAGGCGGACAAGAATATGACTGGAACGTCAAGCACTTGTATAAGATGTTTAGCAACGTCAATACCAGTCATTTCCGGCATGCGGATATCTAAAACCGCAATGTCCGGCTTTTGGTCTTGAGCAAGTTTAATAGCCGTATCGCCCGATGCGGCTTCTAAGACATTATAACCGGATAGCCGGAGTCCACGGCTCATGGTTCCAAGAATGAGTCGGTCGTCGTCGGCAAGAAGTATTGTTTTATTCATTAATAGTTAAATTTAGGCCCGTGCGGTCGTAAACGCTTAGGTAATCGCTAAAAATAGTTTCCAAAATATGCTTGTTAGTGATTCGTTTTTTTGTTCAATAAGGAAGACGTGAACCTAGAAACTAAATTCGATAGGGGGGATGTGAATAATTACGGTGAATCATGCATTTAATATATACCTTTCGCACTTCAAATTTCGGCAGTGCCGGAGGAGGTCTCGGGGGGCTCGGTAAAGGCTTTGCCAGCATGGAGCTGGCATAGAGTCTACATGGACGTATTTACGGCGTCCTTTGACGGGCACCCCGAGGCCGAATTTTCATCTACGATGAGTATAGCGAACTTATTCCTACATTATTTTAAAGTCATATCCGCGCAATAGCGGAATCAGGCTAAGGTCTTGGCGGCGTAGCGAAGTTGAAAAAAAGGTAGGACCGAATCTGAATATAAAAGTTTGAAGTTTAACTACTTTTAGACGAACATAATTGGTTCGATCATGATGCACCAATAATTCGATAAAGAGAATACAAAGCGGGGGCTGGGGTTTGTATTTAATTTGGTAATCTAATTGAAAAGCATCTGGAAGTAAAGAATTGGACCGGCATTTTGTAATCATAGGCTTATCTGCTGCTTAAGCTATAAAACGGATTGCTTTGGCTTTTATGAAAAATTAATGGCGGCATCATCGTTAATTGTGCGCTGACTGAGTGGTTCGTCTGGTAAATGCACAATTGCGATTGTTCCGGCATCAATGTTTTAACTAGCGAAAGTCCGGTGCCGATTTTTATCGATTGTTCGAAATCGAAACCTTGGGGTAGCGAAGCCGGTTCGTTCTTGACGGTAAAGATCGCATGATGCTTATCAAAATCCAGAGAAACCGAGAGTTTTTTGTTTTCCCCGTGGCTGTGTTTAATGGCATTGAGTAATAGTTCGTTAACGATTAACGATAACGAAACGGCATTGTCCCGATCGACGCGTATCGGATGGTCGATGGGAATTTGCAGTTCGATGGTTTCATTGGTGCTGAAAAATAAACGCTGACAAAATTCTGTCGAGGAATGAACAATGTCGCATAGATAAATTTCTCCATTTTCTGTTTTACTTTGTAAGCCGTAAGTAATTGCCAGTGAGTTAATCTGCAGCATGCTTTGTTCGAGAATCGCCTTGGCTTCGGGGTGTTCCAATGCGTTGTTTTGCAATAAGCCGAAAATGCCTTGTAAGTTGTTCTTGATTCGGTGATGCACTTCTCGGATCAGGGTGTTTTTATGTCGTTGTTCTCGCTCCAGTAGCTTACGATCTTCCTCAATATGCTCGCAAATATCGGCTAGTAATATGACAAAATAATCGATCGTATCGGAATCGTTGCTAACGGAGTTGACGGACAGTTTAACGCTGCTGATTCTGCCGTTTTTGTGGATCAATTGACCCCTGACGATACCGCTATGCTCGATGTTCGGGGCGAAAAAAAAGTGCTCGTTCAAATTCGGAAAACTAAGTAAAGTTCTTAGCGGGGCGTTCTTTAACGTAGTTTGATCATGGCCTGAGAGTCGATAGATATATTCGTTAGCCGATAAAATCCGGCTTTCCGGAGAAATTGTTATAACCCCGATTAATCCCGATGTTGTAACAATATTCTGTAGTTGCTTATCTTCGCTCGACGCTTTATCGGCAAACTTATCGCCTTTTTGAATTGCGTTGTGTATTTTTAACGGCTTACCGCTCGAGCCCCTGGTGATCTTGCCGTATTGACAAATAGGAATGACTTCGTGTTTCGGAGTTTGTAAGCGATATTGAACGGAAAATGTATCAAGATGGATTAAGGCGTCTTCGAAAAAACGTTTTATGCGGTTTTGATCGTCAGGATGAAGCTTTGTCAGAAAAAGGTCATGGTTTACAGCATTTTCGAGTTCGGAAAAGCCGAATAGTTTGGCGAAATCTTCGCAACCTTCGATTTTTCCGGTTTTGAGATTCCATTCGTAAAATACACTGTTTGTTGCAAGCTTTAGATGTTTAAGTTTTTGCTGTTGGTCATGATGCTCAACGAGAAGATTGCGGTATTTTCGGTGATAACGTACAACGCCCCAAATAGATAAGGCCGCGATCAGCATCGTTAAGTGCCCGGCTTCGAAAAAATTGCTCAGCGAGATGCTCGGAAAATAAAATCCTGACGCGTCAAAATAATTAAAATCGGTCATAGGTTTTCCAGGTATTCAATACGGCTGCGAACCGACTTTTAAACAAAACAATGTTCAAATTATAACCAAGTGTGTCGCTCAGTTATTTGAATCAATTAATGCTTTTAAAATAAATATACTTGTGAGATAGGGAACAAATCTGTTTTACTAACGAGTAAATTGATTTACTATTGGCAACCTGCGGCCCCCAGCCCCTGCGCCGCCGACTAACGCCTTTCAAGGGTGTTATGAAACCGGATCACAGCATTGTTTTGCTTTTCGTTTAATGGTTGATTTTTCTAGAAATTTAGAATGCCATTTCCAATGGCGTCTCGAGTTTTTCAGAGTCATAATCCGTTTTTAGTCGGATTTTAGCGCCTGCGAATTGCTGTAATTTAAGAGGGCTGCATGCAAAAACAAGAACATCGATTTCCGGCGAATAGACGCTCAGGAGACAACAAAAGCCTATCGAGCGTGGATGCCGAGTCGATTGAAATCAAACTGGAAATCTACAAAACATTGTTCGAAGCGACTTCCGACGCGATGATGATTGCAGACGAATCGACGCGTATTCTTTATGTTAACCCTGCTTTCACAAATATTACCGGTTATACCGAACAGGATGTTCTGGGGAAAACCCCAAGGATTCTTTCTTCAGGTAAACAAGATATTCATTTTTACCGCCGAATGTGGCGAAGTATCACGACTAATAAGCGTTGGCAGGGAGAAATTTGGAACAAGAAGAAATCCGGAGATGTCTTTCCGGCTTGGCAAACAATCAATGTGATCGGCGAAGAAGGCAAGCCGGCTCATTATATCTCGGTGTTCAGCGATATTTCTCAAATCAAGAAATCACAGGCCGATTTGTGGACCTTGGCGCATTATGACTCGCTAACCGGACTCGCCAACCGCAGTTTGCTCGAGGAGAGAATAAAGCAAGAGTTGGCTACCACAATTCGCTTCAAGATTTACGGTGCATTGTTTTTTTTGGATCTGGATAATTTCAAAACCATCAACGACTCCTTGGGGCATAAGGTCGGAGATCTATTGCTCAGGCAAGTAGCCGATCGCCTTAGAAGAGATCTTAGAGATGAGGATATGATTGCCCGTTTGGGCGGCGACGAATTTGTTATCGTCTTGTCCAATCTTTCTTGTGATAAGACAATTGCATCGAACCAGCTTAAAGTGGTTGCCGAGAAAATCCTCGATCTATTATTAATGCCTTATTTATTGGAGGGGCATGAGCTGCGTGTTTCGGTGAGTATTGGCATTACCTTGTTTCCGAATAACGGGGATACCTTCGATCATTTGTTGAAACAAGCCGATACGGCAATGTATGCCGCGAAGAACAGCGGTAAAAATACCTACTGTTTCTTTCATCCCGATATGCAGGATAAAGTCAATCAAAGACTGCAACTGGAGAAGGATCTTAGAAATGCATTGGTTCACGATCACCTGGGATTGGTTTACCAACCTCAATTTGATTACCATCGACAATTACTCGGCTACGAAGCATTGGTCAGATGGCAGCATCCCGAAAAAGGCGTCATTTCGCCGCAGGATTTTATTCCCTTAGCCGAAGAGACCGGTTTAATTGTCCAAATAGGTAGTCAAGTATTGACCAAGGCATGCGAGCAATGGGTGACTTGGCGCCGAGCAGGGAAGGAAATTCCGCATATTTCAGTCAATATTAGTCCTAAACAATTTAGTGCTCCAGGCTTTATCGATTTGGTTAACGCTATCATCAGGTCGACTGGAGTCGATCCCCGGCATATTATTCTGGAAATTACCGAAGGATTGATCGTTCAGAATGTTAAGGGCATTATCGAAAAGATGCATGCGCTAAAAGAATTAGGTTTACGCTTTTCAATCGACGACTTCGGTACCGGCTATTCTTCGTTATCTTATTTGACCCGATTACCGATCGATCAATTGAAAATCGATAAGACTTTTGTAGTCAATTTAGGAATCAACGATAACGATGCGGTGATCGTTGAGACTATTATTGGCATGTCGAAACATTTGAAGCTTGACTTGATTGCCGAAGGCGTTGAAACATGGGAGCAATTAGAACATTTATATAGATGCGGTTGCGATGGTTTTCAGGGATATTATTTTAGTAAACCGTTAGACCGGGACGATATCTGATAGCTCTCAATTGTGGCTGCGAGAAGTCTATGTTCTAATGCTGTTGGTTATATAAAAAGGCAGGGATAAAATGAAAATTGTACCTCTGGAGACCGCATTACTCTATAAACCTTGTAGAGTAGGCGACTTAAACTTTCAAACCACCGACGAACTCAAGGATGTCGAAATCATCGTCGGGCAGGAGCGGGCTATTGCATCGATTCGGTTCGGGATTCGAGTCGATAAAGCCGGCTATAACATTTTTGCATTGGCACCCTCGGGAACCGGCAAGATGACGACTGTTATGCAGTTGGTCGAGCAGGAAGCCGCACATAAAAAAATTCCTTCGGATTGGTGTTATGTGTTCAACTTCGATCAACCGGCCAAGCCTCGGCTTTTGTCCTTGCCCGCAGGAAAAGGCAAATTGTTCCAAAAAGATATGGAGCAATTGATCGATGAACTGAGAATCGCCTTACCGGCGTCGTTCGAAGGCGACGAATACCGCTCACGAGTCGAGGAAATCGAGGAGGAGTCGCGGCATCGCGAGTTTCGAGAAATTAACCGATTGCGTGAAGAAGCCGCGAACGCCCATATCATCCTAACCGAAACCCCGACCGGCTATGCGTTCGCGCCGGTCGATGAAAAAGATGTAGTGATCGATGCCGAACGCTTCAATCAACTCTCCAAGGAAGAGCAGCAGCGAATTCAGCAATCGATCATTGAATTACAGCAACGTCTGCAAAAACTGCTCAAGAAGTTTCCTGCCTGGCGTAAGGAAACTAAGCGAAAGATTAAAGATCTGAACCGCGAAGTGGCCGAATTTGCAGTCGGCCATTCGATCCATGAACTCAAGGAGACTTACGGCGATCAACAAACCGTTCTCGATTATCTTGACGAGATCGAGCGTGATATTATCGGCCATGTACGCGACTTCATTCCACACCGCGAATCGGCGTTGCCGTTTTTGGAGATGCAGCAGCAATCCGATCCTTTCAAGCGTTATCAAGTGAATTTAATGGTCGACTTGAGCGATAACAAAACCGCGCCGGTCGTCTATGAAGATCATCCGAATTACGCTAATTTGATGGGGCGCTGCGATCATGAAGCCGTCATGGGCTCGTTGGTTACCGATTTCACGATGATCAAGCCGGGCGCATTGCACAAAGCGAACGGCGGCTATTTGATACTCGATGCGCGCAAATTATTGATGCAGCCTTATGCCTGGGAAAGCTTGAAGCGGACACTGCAATCCGGCGAAATTCGTATCGAATCGCTGGAGCGAAGCCTCAGTCTAATTAGCACATCGGCGCTTGAACCGGAGCCGATTCCGCTCGAATTAAAATTGATTCTGTTGGGCGATCGGCTGATTTATTATTTGTTGAATTATTACGATCCCGAGTTTCAGGACTTATTTAAAGTCGCTGCCGATTTCGACGATACAGTGGGCCGAGAAGACTCGGCGATCGAATACGCAAAAGTTTTGGCAACGATTGCAAGGCAGGAAAAATTGCAGCCCTTGAGCCGGGATGCCGTCGCGCGAGTGATCGAGCATAGCGCTAGGATGACCGGCGATGCTGAAAAGCTCTCGACGCATTTGCGCAGCATCAAAGATTTACTGATAGAGGCTGATTATTGGGCCGGACAAAACGGACACGATTGCATTAATGCCAGTGATGTACAGCAGGCGATCGATCAAAAGGTCTATCGTTTGGATCGGATTAGGGAAAGGCTCTACGAGCATATTCAGCGCGGTACGGTGTTGATCGATACGCAAGGCAGCGTAGCAGGGCAGATCAATGGCTTGTCGGTGTTGCAGATCGGCGAATTCAGTTTCGGTCAGCCCTCCCGGATTACCGCGACGACACGCCTCGGTAACGGCAAACTGATCGATATCGAACGGGAAACCGAATTGGGCGGCGCGATTCACTCGAAAGGCGTGTTGATTTTGGCCGGTTTCATCGCCTCCCGATACGCCCGAAGCAAGCCGTTTTCGATGTCGGCGACGTTGGTGTTCGAGCAGTCCTATGGAGGTGTCGACGGCGATAGCGCCTCGCTTGCCGAATTGTGCGCGATTCTTTCATCGCTAACACAAATCCCATTGCGTCAGGATTTGGCGATGACCGGTTCAGTCAATCAGTTAGGACGTGTGCAGGCGATAGGGGGCGTCAATGAAAAAGTTGAAGGCTTTTTCGATATCTGTAGAAAGCAGGGATTGACCGGCACTCAAGGCGTGATCATACCTTCTGCAAATATCAAGCATTTGATGCTGCGTTGGGATGTCGTGCATGCCGCCCAATCCGGGCAGTTTCATATCTATGCGGTGAAAAATGTCGATGAAGCCTTGGAGTTATTGACCGGAATGGTAGCGGGCGACCCTGACGAAAACGGCGTGTTTCCGCGGGATACGGTGAACGGTAAGGTCGATGCGCAATTAGCTCGGTTTACCGAAATCAGTCAGGCCTTTTTGTCGAAAAATAACGGCCATGATTGACCTTAACGTTACCCCAAAAAAAATGTTGATCGCTGTCGATGCTCTGCAAGACTCTGCCTTGTTGGAGTTGGCGGCAAGCCTGGCGAGGTCGCAAGGGGCACAGCTGACAGCTTTGTTTATCGAAGACATTAATTTGTTTCATTTGGCGGGTCTTCCTTTTGCAACCGAAGTAGATAGAGTGACTAGTGCGGAGCTTAAGTTCGATGTCGACCGAATCGGTTCGGCATCGGCCCGCCGGATCAAGCGAATTCGTCAACAGCTCGAGGCGTTGGCGAAACATTCCGAATTGACGATATCGTTGACAGTCGTTCGCGGTCATTATTTGGCCGAGGCGATGGCGGCAGCCGCTACCATGGATTTATTGCTTTTGGATAGACCACGCGGTAATCGGTCGTTGGCGATTAAAAAAATTTCCGTTAAAAAGTTTAGTCCTCCGGTTTGGGTAATTTATGATGCTACGGAAGGATCGGAACGAGCGCTTAAATTGGCTATCGATATTGCCATATCGCAAAAATCGGGGCTCAACATTATTTTACAGAGGCAATCCGATAACGGCATTGCCGAAATGGAGCAACAAGCTAAAGTTTTGCTTGCGGGTAGTAATTTCGCTTCTCATTTCTTTATTCAATCAAGTCGAAGTTACGACTCGATCATGCAATATGTCTTAGAGCGTGGTTGCAGTATCGTCGTGCTACGCGCCGATAGATCCGACCCTGAGGCTTCACAAAGTGCTGCGTCGTTGTTTGCGGATCGGCTTGGTTGTCCGGTGCTGCTAGTGGCATAAGCCGAGATTAGCTGCTTTCTATGAACCTAGAAAAAGCATTTCACCATGAAGATCATGAAGAATAGGAAGTCATATCGCCCCCGCAAAGCGGGGAGGGCTTGACGGTTATTAGCAGCCCGAAAGGCTGCCATTGCTAAACGTTTGCGGTTTTATTAAAAATCACCGTTTTCATCAGTCCTATTGTCTTCGATATCGCACAATTCCCTTTGATGTATCCGACCACTTCTACTACCAACTTCCGGCGATCCTAAACAGCGTAGCCCGGATGCAGCGTAGCGCAATCCGGGAAGTTCGGTGCCACGCCAGTCCCGTATTCCGCTACGCTGCATACGGGCTACATGTTTTAATAGCAACTTGGGAAAGAGTGTGATGTGGGTTGGCCGTTTTTAGCTTGATGCGCATGGTTTGGGTTATTTTATAGCCCGCTAATCCTTGGCGGAAAATGCAATTTTCAACTTGTGAAACAAGACCCTAACGTCTTCGGCAACCAGATATAACGACGGAATCAATACGAGTGTAATCAAGGTCGCGAACAAAATACCGAAGCCGATTGAAATCGCCATCGGGATCAACATCCTCGCTTGCCTAGATGTTTCCAGTATCATCGGCATTAAGCCGAAAAAAGTGGTGAGCGTGGTAAGCAGTATTGGCCTGAAGCGCTGAATTCCGGCGGCTTTGATAACTTGTAAAGGTGTTTTGGCGCTGCCGATGCGATGTTCGTTCGCATAATTGATCAATACCAGCGAATCGTTGACGACGATGCCGGATAGGGCAACGATACCCAGCATGCTAAGGATACTCAGATCGTACCCCATCAACAAATGCCCTAATATTGCGCCGATGATGCCGAACGGAATGCTGACGATGACGATCAGCGGCAGAATGTAGCTGCGGAATGGAATCGCTAACATCGCGTAGATCGCCAGCAGTGCAAAGACAAAACTGATTTTGAGACTGCTGAGATTATCGGCCATTTCGGCTTGACTCCCTTGAAAGCTATATTGCAATCCCGGGAATTCTTCTTGCAGGCGCGGCAGTTCGGTGGCTTTGAGGTCGTTAATGATTTCTCCCGCGCGGCTGCGTGGCGTGACGCCCGATTTGACTTGAATGTTGCGCCGCCCGTTACGGCGGTTGATTTCGGTGTAGGCGCGGCCGCGTTCGATTTGCACGGCTTCGGTAAGCGGAATTTCGATCCCTGCCGGCGTACGCAGCATTAGGCTTTCGACGTTTTTAAGTGACATGCGCTCGTTTTCGGGCAGCCTGACCATGATTTTAATCTCATTACGGCCGCGTTGCTGACGGAGCACTTCGGCGCCGAAAAACGCATTTCTGACTTGCCGCGCGACATCTTGCGCCGTCAATCCCAAGCTTCTTCCTTCGGGCAGCAGCGTAAAGTCCAGTTGTTCCTTGCCGCTGGTCAAGCCGCTGTCGACATCATTGACGATAGGGTAGGCGCTAAGCGTTTGTGCAAGGCGTCTGCTTGCTCGTTCCAGGACTTGTATGTCGCGGTGATTAAGTTCGACGGTGATCGCCGGACCCCTACTGGGGCCGCCGGCGTCCGATTCGAATAAAATCGCTTCGATGCCGGCAATTTCTCCAGCCTCTTCACGCCAGCGCCGGGTAAATTGCTCGGTACTAAGAATGTCGTCGCGAACTTCGGGCGGCGCAAGATAGGTGCGCACGGTAGCCAAATGGCTGCCGAGTGTCTGTTGGCTGTCGATTGTGCCGAGTTCGGTAAATTGCCCTTTCAATAATTGGTCGCCGTTCTGAACGTTTGATGCAACGCGCCGCGCCGCTTCAGACAGGTGTCTGGCGATGGCTTCGGTTTTTTCGAACGGCGTTCCAAACGGCATCGTTACTGTGACTTGTGCATAATCGGATTCGACCTTCGGAAATAAGGTCATGCCCATACGTCCGCTAGCGGCATAGGCCAATGCGACTATCAATAATGAGAATGCCATGGCGACCGTTAGATAGCGATGCTCGAGAACGCTTTCGAGAAATGGGCCATAGCGGTGCAGTGTCCAGTGCCGAAAGCCATCGCTGAAACGTTGTTGATAATGATGGATTTTGGCCTGAATACCTTGGCTTTTCAATGGTTTTAGGTGTCCGAGATGATTCGGCAGAATGAATAAGCTCTCGGCGAGAGACAGCAAGAAAACCGTGATCACGACCAACGGAATCATAAAAAAGATTTTGCCGGTAAATCCGGGAATGAACAACAGCGGCATGAAGGTGGCGATGTTAGTCAGGATGCTGAATGTAACCGGCATCGCCATTTCTCGAGCGCCTTGAATGGCCGCTTGTAGCGGAGACAAGCCTTCCTGTCGATAATGATAGATATTTTCGCCGATGATGATCGCGTCGTCGACAACAATGCCGATTGCGATGATAAATGCGAATAATGAAATCATGTTCAGCGTGACGCCGATACTGGGCAGGAACAAAAACGACCCGAGAAACGCAATAGGAATACCCATCATGACCCAAAATGCCAGACGTAGCTCAAGAAACAACGCCAGCAAGATAAATACCAGCGACAAACCCATGGCGCTGTTGCGCAACAAGAGGTCTATCCTTTGCGCGTAGTCTTCCGAGGCATCGCGCCGGACGTCGGTGAAGATGCCTTCGGGTAATTCGGGAGCAATTTTATCGAGATGGTTACGGACTGTTTCAGACACTTGTATCGGCGTTTGTTCTCCGACGCTATAGACTTGCAGCATCACGGCCGGCTTGTCGTTGAAACTCGCATAATAATCGCTTTCATCGAAGCCATCTGTTATTCGAGCGATGTCGCCGAGTTTAATCTGGCTACCGTCTGCGGTGGTAATAATAGGCAGTTGACTAAATTGGCGCCCGTAATCGCGGCGTTCTTTGATGCGGATCAAAATTTCGCCGCTGTCGGTTTTGACGCTGCCGGCCGGAAGGTCGATGCTGGCCGACGCGATTCGTTGAGCGATGTCGCCTAACGACAAACCGAAGCGTCTCAGCATGTCCTGCGGAATTTCGACCGCGATTTCGAGCGGTTTGACCCCTTCGAGATCGATTTGGGTGATGCCTGGGTCTTGCAGGAGTTGATCGCGGAGTTGTTCGGCCAATTCGTGTAAAACGGTATCTTCTGCGTCTCCGTATAATGCAACTGAGATTACTCGACGCTTGCTGGCGATCAAGGTTATTTGCGGTTTTTCGGCATCGATTGGAAAAGTCGTAATGCGGTCGACTTCTTTTTGAATGTCTTGTGTAAACTTTTGCATGTCGGTACCGCGGAGTGCTTC
This sequence comes from Methylotuvimicrobium sp. KM1, assembly GCF_044788715.1. Classification (NCBI taxonomy): domain Bacteria; kingdom Pseudomonadati; phylum Pseudomonadota; class Gammaproteobacteria; order Methylococcales; family Methylococcaceae; genus Methylotuvimicrobium; species Methylotuvimicrobium sp. KM1. Next base: position 1,994,718 of record NZ_CP173170.1, read on the forward strand.
GACGGTAACCGTGCCGGCGTTTTCTTTTGCCGATGAAGTGATTTGTTTGATGCCGTCCAAGCCGCCCACCGCGTCTTCGATCGCTAGGATAATGCCGCGTTCGACCTCTTCCGGGCTTGCGCCCGGATAAGCGACACTGATACTGACGCTGTCGATTTCAAAGTCGGGGAATACTTCTTGGCGGATATTGTTTAAAAACAGCAGTCCTCCGATGATGCACACGACCATTGCGAGATTGGCCGCGACCGAATGACCTGCCATCCATGCAATGGGACCGGTGTGGCTTGGGTCTTGATGTGACTGCATGATGCTTACCTAGCGGATGAAGAACGGTCGGTTTCGGTGGTGCGAATACGCATGCCTTGAACCGGTGTGGAAAGATCGCTAACGATGATGCTCGGCCGCTCGGGTAGTTCCGATGCATGCAAATAAATGACGCCTTGTTCGGTCCAGACGGGAGTTATTTTGAGGATGTCCAGTGTGTCTTGTTCGCTCATTAGCCAGAGCCGGTTGCCATCATGCAATGCGGTTTCTGGAACAGGTAATACATCGGTTAGGGTTTTGCCTGCGATCGCCGCTCGAACCAATGTGCCTAGCATCATGCGAGGTGAATTTTGGTTACCCGGCTTTAGGCTGAGCGGATCTTCCACTTCAACCAGTAATTTAGCCATGCGGCCTTCGGCTTCGACTTCGGCTTTCAGGCGTTTAACGGCGCCGATTCTGAATGCATCGGGTCCCCAGGCTCTTTCGTAGCTGATCGTGACCTGCGAGCCCAGATCGCCGTTGAAACCGGGGATTGTTATCCAACGTAATTTGTCGAGCGGTAGCGATACGTCGATCCAATAATAATCGGTTGCCACCAACTGCACGAGCGGGGTGCCGGTCGAGAAAGTCGATACCCAGGAGCCGATATTGGCGTTGCGGGCCGTGACGACGGCGTTGAACGGCGCGATCGTGCGGGTGCGTTCGAGATCCAGCTTGGCTTGCTCTAGCGCCGCTTCGGCGGCATTTAACGATGCCTTGGCGGCTTCCAGATGGGGTTTTCGTTGGACCAGCTCTTGAGCCAGTTCGTCCAATTCCTGGCCTAGCAATTGATATTCGCGTTGCGCGATGGCTTGTTGGCCCAATTCCATTTTTAGGTTGAAACGGGCTTGAGTGAGATCGCTTTGCGCTCTGCGTACGCGTAATTCGTAGTCGGTCGGGTCGAGACGGACGATTTCTTCGTCTTTTTTCAACAAGCCGCCTTCGATGAACTGATCGCTGACCGAAACGACCATGCCGTCGACACGCGAATTAAGATTGACGCTTTGCGCCGGGATTACATTGCCGAGTGCGAAAACAGTGGTTTGATAATCAATGGCTTGCGGCGTTATGATTTCGACCAATGGCGCCACGGTCGTAACGGGGGCTCGTACCGCGCGGGGCTTGTTGCTTAGCCAATAAAAAGACAATGCCCCGGCAAATGTGATGATCGCCAGCGAAATCAGCAGTGTGGCGAATTTCTTGAAGGGATTAGTCATGGAATATCGTTCCTGTTCGTAACCGGTTTGGTAAGCGGCCAGCCGCCCGCAAGCGACCGGTAGAGTTGAATTCTGTAATCGATCAATTCACGTTCGGCGCGAATGAGTGTGCGCTGCATCGCTTGTAAGCTGTTTAATGTCGACAGTACCCGCAAAAAATCGAAAATCCCATAGGCGGACCGGATGCGAATGTTGTCATTGGCTTCGTTCAGATAGCGGAGCTGTTCTTTGAGGCTATTTAGCCGCTCGTGTTGGCGCGTTTCTTGTGCCAATGCGTTTTCGACTTCCTGCAACGATTGCAAGACGCTCTGACCGTAGAGATTCAGTGCTTCTTCTGTTGCAGCCTCGGTGCGCCGGACTTCCGCCACCCGGCGTCCGCCGTCGATCAAGGGCAGCACCAGATTGCCGGCTAGCGTTGCCATCCAATTATTGAAGAAGGCTTGTAAGTCCGGCGCTGAGGTATCGAGGCTGGCCGATAAGCCGAGTTTCGGAAAGCGGTCGGCCACGGCCGCGGCAATACGAAGATCGGCGGCTTGCAGGCGATAATAGGCCTTCTTGACATCCGGGCGTCGTTGTATCAAATCCGAGGTCAAGCCGGTTTCGGGTAGGCCCGCGAGCTCGGGAAAATGATCGCCGGCAACAATGTCCAATGTTCCGGGGGCTTGCCCGGTCAAGACCGCCAATTGATTTTTTAATACCTCGATATTCGCGAGCACTGTATAGCGGTCGCCGACCACGCCTTCAAGTAATTGCCGTTGTTGGAAGACATCGGCGGCGGTTGCTTGGCCGCCTCTGAAGCGGACTTCGACTAAGTCCGCATATTGCTTATTGACTTCGATTTGTTCGTTCAATAAGTCAAGCTGTAGTTTTTGTTCTGTTAATTGATACCAAATGCGCGCTATCTCGGCCGACAAGGCAATCGCGGCGGTATGGATGTCTTGTTCGGCGGCTTTGATTTCCTGTTCTGCTGCGTAAGTGCCTGCGCGGATTCGGCCCCATAGGTCGACTTCGTAGCTGGCGATCAAACCCAGCGAAAAGTTGTCGAAAGTCAGCGAACCGGTATTGGCGTTGTCCTCGATGAAGCGATTTGCGTTAGTCGTAGCATTAATGGCGGGGATCAATTCGGATCCGGCCTTGCGAGCTTCGGCTTCGGCTTGTTTGAGCCTTTCGAATGCCGCGGTTAGATCGAGGTTTTGCTGAAGCGCCGTATCGATCAGAGTATTCAACGCAGGATCGTTAAAGTTAAGCCACCAGCGGTCTTGAAGGGATTCTCCGCCGGTAATCGAAAACGTTTCCGGTACTGAAATCGGCGGATTGAATTCTTTGATATCAATACTGCATGCGCTGAGAAAAGTGATGATGAATAAAATCGAAGGATTTATGACTCGCATGTCTCGTCTCCAGGGCTTGGTTCGAGACGGTCGCGCAGTGCTTTAATTCCGGCCAATGAAAAATGCACGACATGATCGGCGTAGGCTGTAGGGTTCTCTAATTCCGGATTGTATCTTCGTGCCGGAAAGTGGCTTTGCATGTGTTTGATTTTCAAAAGATGAAAGCATTGGCCGATGATGCTGGTATGACAAAAATGTATCGTACGTTGATCCGCATTCGGTCCCAAGCATTCGGCAATGAGTTCAAGCATGGCTTGGCGCTGCGGATTGATTTCTTTTTCGAGAATTTCCGGCAGCAACGAGGTCGGTTGCGCCATTTCTTTGTTGATGATCGCGAAAAAATGCGAATCGTCGTCGGCGATGCGGGCGATCAAAGAGCGAATGCGGCCCGCTAGGCGTTGTTCGGCGGGTGCGTTAGAATCGACACCGCCATCCGATGGATAGACTTCAAGATCTTTAAGAAACGCATGGCGCCAGGCTTCGAGATAAAGACTTTCCTTATCTCGAAAATGATAATTGACCGATGCGATGTTGGTTTGGGCTTGTTCGCAGATTTCGGCAATCGTTGTTTCTTGAAAGCCTTTTTCGGCAAAAATTCGGCTGGCCGCGATAATTAAGCGGGTTCGAGTTTTTAACGGTTTGGCTATTGGTTCGGGCATCGCGGATCAGGTATTTAAACGAGAATTTCAAATATACATTTAAATTATCTATTAGACAAATTTCAGCCTTGTTCAATGCCGCATGAGCCTGAGCGACGGGCCCAAGATTCTCAATCTACGAGCTTTCACAGTAAGCGCCCGAAACAGTGTGCTTTTTGGAAGTTCGTGACTTGTTTAGGATTCGGTCATAAATAACTTCCCTATTTTTAATGCACGGTAAGCAGGTTCGGTTGCTTGATTGACAGGTGTCGGCGGCAGGGAAAGCCGCCGTCAAGCCTACAAGGATGTATTCACGGCGTCCTGTCAAGCGAGTTACCGAACCCGCTACAAAACTCATAGCTCCAGGAAGTTGTTTTTCACGAAATCTTTAACAGGATTTTCTTGTCCCGAAATTTGACTCGCTAAGGGTGTATGGGTTGATAGAGGCTGTGGGGGAAATCAGGCTATAACTTCAGTGACTTTTCGATCAGTGAATTGATAATTAATGCTCAGGCAGTGATCTAGCCATTTCAGCAAAAAATAATTTAATTGCCATTTATAATTTAAGATTTCAGAGGTCTTGCCGGGGTCTTTGTAGACGCGCGAGACGTCGGATCTGGCATGGTCGCGCAATACTTCGACGAGTTCCGCGTCCAAATATACGCGGACTGTGACATCCGGCACCCATAAATCGTTGGGAAATTGATCGAATCGATGGCTGAGTTTTACAGTCAATGTGTGTGCCGAGCGTTCGAGCACCTCAAGCTGCAAGTCGGGCTTTTTCGACGCTTTTCCGACAGCCGATTGGGCAAGGTTTCTGATGTTAGGAATTAAGCTTAACAACTTTTGGTAATTAGAGGCACAGATGGTTTCCAAGCACGCCGCTTTGTTTTGCGGATGAATCCTGCTCATGATAGATCAGTCTTCCCGATAACAGGCATGAGCGCTTGCGGTTTCCCATAAGGTCACTTGGTCGACATTGAAACCTTGTTCTTTAATATGTTGATAAATCATTTGACTCAGTACTTCCGCGGTCGGATGCTGGTCCAGAGCCATGAATCGCTCTTGGGTTTCTGTTAAGTACGGAATGATCGGGTCTTTTTTATGCAATAGAAAATTATGATCCAAATGTTCGTTGATATAGTCTTCGACACACGCTTTTATGTCCGAAAAGTCACAAACCATGCCTTGCTCGTTAAGATGTTCTTGTTTAATCGTGATAGCAGCCTTAACGCTGTGTCCGTGAAGATGACGGCACTTGCCGGGGTGGTTCATCAGTCTATGTCCATAGCAAAAATAGACTTCCTTAGTAATCGTATACATGAGTTAGCAATCTCGGCCGAGTTGGAATAATGTAAGTTAATGACCTTTGATGCTCTTAATTGCGGCGGCAATTTCGTAGCGGCCATTATCCTGTTTTGTCGTTCTGACGACTTCTATATAGGCGGTCATGGGCGGAGTAATTGTGTTTTTGGGTGTAATATTGACCTCCATTGCGCTTCCGGGATCGAAGGATTGATCGGCAATGAAGGAAACACCAGAACCGCTAATTGATGTGCAAATTCCTGAATGACTTTCGCTTGCATCGGCTAACTTGTAGGTAAGTTCGCAATCGACGCTCATTCGGATGTAATTACGTTTTTCGTCGTATTCCAGCATGTCAACTCTCTTCTTTATAATTGGATAAATTGTTTTTCCGTGAATGGCAGTGCCCGTGTTTGCTTTCAGACTGTTTGCGCGAAGTTTACTATAAATAAAATGCTTGTTCATGAAAATCACCTTGAAAGTTGCGTAACTTCATATTATAGGATTCTATTTTGGCATCGTTGCGCGCTAGCTACACCTCCATACCTTCATAAAGTTAACCATTTTTTGAGCATAAAGGGAGTTGTGCGTAAAAGTTTTCGCATACACTATGGCTATTGGTTGTAAATCATGTAATATTTTGCAAATTTTAACGATGTGAACCCCGTCAGGGTTTTGGGGATTTATTTATAATGACAAAAGCGACCGTTTTAACCGGTATCACGACCACCGGTACTCCTCATTTGGGAAATTATGTAGGCGCGATCAGGCCTGCTATTGCCGCCAGTAAGGATGCAAACGTGAGTCCATTTTATTTTTTGGCCGATTACCATGCCTTGATCAAATGTCAGGATCCGGAAAAAGTCAGACAATCGAGCCTTGAAATCGCGGCGACTTGGTTGGCGCTCGGCTTGGATACGTCGAATGCGGTGTTTTACCGGCAATCCGATGTACCGGAGATCACCGAGTTGGCTTGGATGTTGACGTGTGTAACGGCAAAGGGGCTCATGAATAGGGCGCATGCTTACAAGGCAGCGGTTGCCGAAAATGAACAAGGCGGCGAAAACGATCCCGACAAAGGCATTACGATGGGCTTGTTCAGTTATCCGATTCTGATGGCGGCCGACATTTTGATATTCAATGCACACAAGGTTCCTGTGGGTAAGGATCAGATTCAGCATATCGAAATGGCGCGTGATATCGCCGGACGTTTCAATCATATTTATGGCGAACATTTTGTCATCCCGGATGCGGTCGTGACCGAAAATGCCGCGACGCTTGCTGGTTTGGACGGGCGGAAAATGAGTAAGAGTTACAACAATACGATTCCGTTATTCGAACCCGAGAAAAAACTCAGAAAACTGATAAACAAGATCAAGACCAATTCTTTGGAACCGGGCGAACCGAAAGATCCCGATGGCTGTACCTTGTTTGGAATTTATCAGGCTTTTGCCCGGCCTTCGGAAGTCGATGAAGTTCGAAAACTCTATGCGGACGGTATTGCTTGGGGTGAAATGAAAAAGTTGTTGTTCGAATATATCAACGACCATATTGCACCGGCCCGAGAGCGTTATGAAGCCTTATTACAGGCGCCTGAGCATATTGAAAACGAATTGCAGGAAGGCGCTAAAAAGGCCCGCGAGATTAGCGTGCCTTTTATGAAGCAATTGCGAGAGGCGGTTGGGATTTCTCGTATTGGTGTTTAATGGTTTTGCCGAGGAAAGTTCTGTTAGTTGCGAAAGTCTTAAAATACACAGTCCTAATTTAAGCCGACTAACTGAGTTTCTGATTCTGAAGGCGCCACTGATACTTCGCACGGCCACATTTACTGGTAAGCTAACGCGCTTTTTTGTCCGGTAGTTGAATGGCGAAAACAGTTACATGGCTTACTCCCTTTTGATTGAAAAACCGTCTAAGAATAAAAGGTATGGGATGTGTCTATCGAGGAACGCCGTTCACCCAGCACCTAAATTATCCTAGATAGCTAATCATAGCCAATGAACTATGGAATTTAGGTGCTGGGTGAACCCATCCCTGGGGGCTTGACGGCAGCGCTCGAGCGCCATGGATGGCGTGTATTAGAGCAACGCAGGAGCAGTTGCCGAGGAGCAAAAATCTGCCCTGCTGCCGACATCCTCGCTAGCCACACCCCATACCTTCATAAAGTTAGCTAATTTTTGAGTATAAAGGGAGTAGTTTGACGCCTGTTTTCGCGCCTTGCTACCGAACAAAATAGCATTGCCATAAAAGCTGCAAACATGGCCGCGCGAAGTAAAAATCATCGTCAGCGGGTTTAATCTTCGACTTTCCTAATCTCTATTTCGCTGATGGACTCGCTCGGTAAATAAATTCGCACTTTTTTAGTACGAACGGAGTCAACGTTTTCCAACTACCTGGATCGCAGCAACTCTCCTGTTCAGGATTTTTCGTGCAGAAATCCATAATGATTTTCCAATCAACTTCAATTTAGCAGTATTTCCCTTGACCGAAATTATGTCTGAAGAATATGTATTCGACCGCGATTACGCAACCGAAGCTTTAAAAGTATCACCGCATTCAATACAAGCCGAGCAATCCGTACTTGGCGGTTTGATGCTGGATAACCAAACCTGGGATTCGATCGCCGATAAAGTTGTTGAAGGCGATTTTTATCGCAAGGATCATCGAATGATTTTTCGGGCCATCGAAAAATTGGCCGAAAAACAAGATCCTTTCGACGTCATTACTTTATCCGAGGCACTGGCTTCCGCCGGACAATTGAATGAGGTCGGCGGTCTGGCCTATTTAGGTACCTTGGCAAAGGATACCCCGAGTGCTGCGAACATTGTCGCTTATGCGACTATTGTTCGCGATAAGTCCGTTTTAAGGCAGTTGATCCATGTCGGAACCGATATATCCGATTCGGCTTTTAGTCCGGAAGGGCGCGATACCTCCGAATTGCTCGAAAATGCCGAGCGCCAAGTATTTCAAATCGCCGAACAGCGCCAACGCGGGCAGGGTGGTTTCACGTCGATCAAGTCGTTGCTGGCGCAGGCAGTCGATAAGATTGAAATGCTTTACGAGCAGGAAGGCAATATCACCGGTGCCAGCACCGGATTTAATGATTTCGACGAAATGACCTCAGGCCTACAGCCGTCCGATTTAATTATTGTTGCGGGTCGGCCGTCGATGGGTAAAACCACGATCGCGATGAACATGGCGGAGAATGTTGCGATTAAAGGCGATAAACCGGTTGCGGTGTTCAGTATGGAAATGCCTGGAGACTCCTTGGCGATGCGTATGATGTCCTCATTGGGGCGTATCGATCAACATAAAATTAGAACCGGTAAACTTGACGACGACGAATGGCCGCGTTTGACTTCGGCGATTAATTTATTGGCTGAAACCAAACTGTTCATCGACGATACACCGGCGTTGACGCCGACTGAAGTGCGCTCGAGAGCGCGTCGATTGATGCGCGAGCATGGCCAGTTGGGCTTGATTGTTTTGGATTATTTGCAATTGATGCAGTCTCCGGCAAGCGGCGATAATCGGGTTCAGCAGATCTCCGATATTTCTAGAGGCTTGAAAGCCTTGGCCAAGGAACTCAATGTACCGGTTATCGCGTTATCCCAGCTTAATCGGAACTTGGAACAGCGGCCCAATAAACGGCCGGTGATGTCCGATTTGCGTGAGTCGGGAGGTATCGAACAGGATGCCGACGTAATCGTATTTGTTTATCGGGATGAGGTTTACAATCCGGATAGTCCGGAGAAAGGCGTTGCTGAAATTATCATCGGTAAGCAACGTAACGGTCCGATAGGCACGGTCAGGTTGACTTTCCTCGGACAATACACTCGGTTTGAAAACTTTGCCGGAAATCCTTACGGCGGAGACGATTACGAATGACGCCGGCCGCTTATGTCAAATTGAACTTGGATGCGTTAAGCCATAATTTGAATGTGGTTAGACGCTACGCGCCAGACTCGAAAGTCATGGCGGTGATTAAAGCCAACGCATACGGGCATGGCTTGTTGCGTGTCGCAGAACGATTAATCGATGCGGACGGCTTTGCCGTGGCCCGCGTCGATGAAGGTATTCGCTTGCGCAAAGCCGGTATTTCGCAACGCATCGCGGTTATGGAAGGTTTTACGTGTTCTGAGGAATTGAACGATTTGATCGATTTCGGTTTAGATCCCTTAATTCACTCGTTCGGGCAGTTGGATATCATTGATCGAAAATTCGGCTCTATCGGAATCAATGCTTGGTTGAAAATCGATACCGGCATGAACCGTTTGGGGTTTTCGGCTGACGAGGTCGAAAAAGTTCATCAGCGTTTGAGATCGAGCTCGTTAATCAAGCAGCCGGTTGGTTTTATAACCCATTTGGCAAATGCCGACCTGAGATCCGACCCAATGACTTTGAAACAAATCGACTTATTTAATAAAACATTGTCGGGTTTTGCAGGGCCGCGTAGTATCGCGAATTCAGCCGGGATTTTAGGTTGGCGGGAAGCGTTGACCGACTGGGTAAGACCCGGAATTATGTTGTATGGGATTTCTCCGTTTCCCGAAACGACTGGAGGTGATTTCGATTTAAAGCCGGTCATGGCTTTGCATTCCCGGTTGATTGCCGTTAAATCCGTACGGCAAGGCGATAAGGTGGGTTACGGCGGTACTTGGGTGTGCGATAGGCCGATTACAATGGGGGTTGTCGCAATTGGCTACGGGGACGGTTATCCTCGTCATGCTCGATCCGGCACACCGGTTCTTGTTAACGGCAAGCGCGTCCCGATGATCGGTAGGGTATCGATGGATATGATCACGGTCGATTTGAGCGAACAAGACGATGCCAAGCCGGGTGATCCAGTGACGCTATGGGGAGGAGCGTTGCCCATCGAAGAGGTAGCGTCTTGGTCGGGAACCATCCCCTACACACTGGTTTGCGGCATTACTCAGCGAGTGCAGATTGTTGAAGAGTAAGTAGCTCAGCCTTAACAATTTGTAGTGACTATGGATTATGACGTTGAATATTATTAATTTTCAATTCATTATGCTCATCAAATGTTAAAGTTGGGCCAGGTTGAGCAATTTAGTACTTTGGTACAGTTAACAATTACGTAAAACAGACTAGACTCTTTTCTAAGTTGAAAACGTGGATGATTTTGACTCAAATAAGCACAGAGGGAATGGAGTGGTATTTTGAAAGCCGGATAACCTAAACGATCGGTAACTTTATGATTGATCTGCAAATAATTGATAACGACGAAGACATTCTGCGGTTTATCGACGATCCGAGCCTAAAAATACGAGTCGATCATGACGAAATAAAGGCCTTGATCGCGGTTGAAAGAGACAAGCCGCTTATCGTTGTGCTTCGCTATGAACTTCGCGAACAGCAAACCGCCGAATATATTGCGTTATTGAATGCGGCAAGTCCTGATAGCAAAATTATTTTGATCGCACCTGAATTGACCGATCGCGAAGTCATCGATTGTTTGGTATCGGGGGCTCAAGGTTATTTACAGTTTACCGATTTGGCAAGATTTTTTAATAAGGCAGTCAAGGTCATTCGGCAAGGAGAGGCTTGGGTATCCCGCCGAATTATCTCGTTGATGTGGAAAAAAATTCAACATCCGGTAAAAAAAGTGCAATTCGGGTGATTTTATCCATCTATTTTCCGCAGGTAGGGCAGTTCGGATTTTTTCTTAACTTCATGCTGTTCCATTCCATCGTCAAACCATCCAGTAATAATAATCGTCCGGTTAGCGTTTCGCCGGCGCCGGTAATTAACTTAATTGCCTCAAGTGCTTGAATGCAGCCAATAATGCCGGTAATTGGCGCAATAACGCCGTTGGTTGCGCAATTCTGCATCTCTTCCCCCGTGTCCGAGTACAAACAGTTATAACACGGACTGTCATGTAATCCCGGTGTAAAAACCGACACTTGGCCTTCAAACCGTATCGCGGCTCCGGATACCAATGGTGTTTGGTGTTTGACGCAGGCGCTGTTAATCGCGAATCGCGTCGAAAAGTTATCGCTGCAATCGAGGACGATATCGGCTTTTTCTACGGTTTTGTCGAGCGCGACTCCGGTCAAGCGTTGCTTGAAAATATTAACCTGAGTATCCGGGTTTAATTTTTTTAAGGTCTTTTGGGTTGAAATTACTTTGTCCGTCCCAATATCGTCGGTGTAGTGAGCGATTTGTCGCTGTAGGTTCGAAAGGTCGACTGTGTCGTCATCGTAAATAGTGATTTGTCCGACACCGGCTGCCGCGAGATAGATCGAAGCCGGTGAGCCAAGGCCGCCCGCACCGACGATCAAGACGTGTGCGCCAAGCAATTGTTGTTGGCCTTCGATATCGATTTGCGGCAGCATGATTTGCCGGCTGTAGCGTAATAGTTGGTCGTCTTTCATATTTTAGGATAGATATCAATTTAGGTGCGAATGATGCCAAAGAACTTGACAGACTGCAAAAGCTGATTATTATTAGCACTCATTACTAGCGAGTGCTAATAATCCACTTTATTGTTTATATCGATTAGGAGATATTGATGAAAATACGCCCTTTACACGACAGAGTAATTATCAAACGTGTTGAAGAAGAAACCAAAACCGCCGGCGGTATCGTACTGCCTGGTTCTGCCGCCGAAAAACCGAGTCAAGGTGAAGTTTTAGCGGTAGGAACCGGTAAAGCACTCGATAACGGTCAAGTTCGCGCGTTAGAAGTTAAAGTCGGTGATAAAGTGTTATTTGGTAAATATTCAGGTAGCGAAGTCAAAATCGACGGTGAAGAAGTCGTTGTGATGCGCGAAGAAGACATTATGGCTGTTCTGAGCTAACGGTCTCTTTTTAACTGATTAAGTATTTAACATTAACCACAGAATCTAGGAATAAACATGGCAGCAAAAGAAGTTAAATTCGGTAGTGACGCACGTACCCTGATGGTTGCAGGTGTCAATATTTTAGCGAATGCGGTAAAAGTCACTTTGGGTCCTAAAGGCCGTAATGCGGTTTTAGATAAAAGCTTCGGCGCACCGACCATCACCAAAGACGGCGTCTCGGTTGCGAAGGAAATCGAATTGAAGGATAAATTCGAAAACATGGGTGCGCAAATGGTTAAAGAAGTCGCGTCTCATACATCCGATGTTGCCGGTGACGGTACCACGACTGCGACCGTTCTGGCTCAATCCATCGTTAACGAAGGCTTGAAAGCAGTTGCAGCCGGTATGAACCCAATGGACTTGAAGCGGGGCATCGACTTAGCCGTGACTACGGCGGTTAAATCCATCGAAGCGGCAGCAACGCCTTGCACAGACAGCAAAGCGATTGCGCAAGTCGGCACGATCTCGGCCAACTCCGATGAGTCGGTCGGTCAAATCATCGCCGAAGCGATGGAAAAAGTCGGTAAAGAAGGTGTCATCACCGTCGAAGAAGGTTCAGGTCTGGACAACCAACTCGATGTTGTCGAAGGGATGCAGTTCGATCGCGGTTATCTGTCTCCATACTTCATCAACAATCAAGACAGCATGAGCGCCGAATTAGAAAATCCGTTCATCCTGCTGTACGACAAAAAAATCTCCAACATCCGTGATTTGTTGCCGGTACTGGAAGGTGTTGCCAAATCAGGTCGTCCGTTGTTGATCGTTGCCGAAGACGTCGAAGGCGAAGCGCTGGCGACTCTGGTTGTCAACAATCTGCGCGGTATCGTTAAAGTCGCTGCGGTTAAAGCGCCTGGCTTCGGCGATCGTCGTAAAGCGATGCTTGAAGACATCGCGATTTTGACTGGCGGCACCGTGATTTCGGAAGAAGTCGGTCTGTCTTTGGAAAAAGCTGAATTGGATCTTTTGGGCACAGCGAAAAAAGTTCAAGTCACTAAAGACAATACTACGGTTATCGACGGTGCGGGCACAGATGAAAGCATCAAGGCACGGGTAGCACAAATCCGCAAGCAAGCCGATGATGCATCTTCCGACTATGATAAAGAAAAATTGCAAGAGCGTTTGGCTAAATTGGCCGGCGGTGTTGCAGTGATCAAAGTCGGCGCGGCGACTGAAGTCGAAATGAAAGAGAAAAAAGCGCGCGTCGAAGATGCGCTGCATTCTACTCGTGCTGCGGTTGAAGAAGGTGTGGTTGCCGGTGGCGGTACTGCACTGGTCCGCGCTTTGAAATCGCTGGAAGGTTTGAAAGGTTTGAATCATGATCAAGACGTCGGTGTCAATATTCTGCGTCGTGCAATGGAAGAACCTCTGCGCCAAATTGTCAAAAACGCGGGGGAAGAGTCTTCAGTCGTCTTGAATGAAGTTGCAAAAGGTACAGGTAACTATGGTTACAATGCAGCAACCGGCGAATACGGCGACATGATCGAGATGGGTATTTTGGACCCGGCGAAAGTGACTCGTTTCGCGCTACAAAATGCAGCATCTGTTGCGAGTCTGATGATCACCACTGAAGTGATGATCGCCGACGCACCAAGCGACGATAAAGGCGCTGGCATGCCGGATATGGGTGGCATGGGCGGAATGGGTGGTATGGGCGGAATGGGCGGCATGATGTAATCGCCGTTCGAGCTCATCGCTTGACGCAAAGCCCCGGCCGTTTTATCTCGGCCGGGGCTTTTTTGTTTGTTGAAAAAAAGGGGCATGATGAAAATTGAACCAATAGCTTGCGAGCTTCACGACTACATAGAAATCGCCTGTATGTACGGTTACTTGGTCAAATTGACACTGACGGAACATCGAAGTCTCGAAGGCAAAGCGATCGACGTTGTGACTGAACAGAATAAGCGCGAATTTTTGGTTATTGATAATGGGGAAAGGCAAAAAGTCGAACTATCCAAAATCGTTGAAATGGAAACGCGGACCCCGGGGGCGAAGTTTCAAAGCATTCGTTTCAAATAAAAATTTCTTAAGGGGCGGAAGGCCCCGGTTGATTTAAATCGGGGCCAGGTCATGGGCTTAACGCTGCTTTAACATTTGTTAAGGCGGAGTTAAATGGTTATCGATCAGAGATAGCTTCGGATGCTGGACTCGTCTTGAGCAACAAGGTTTTTGTCGATCGATTTGCCGACTAGTTTCTTGATTTGGTCGTTAAGGGTTTGACGTAGCGTACCGAGGAAGGCTGGAGGGGCTATTAATACGAGATCGTTGAATTCGTTATTAACTCGGCCCTGTTCCAATTTATCGCCTATTTGTTGGGCAAAGCGGATGGCCTCTTGTTGCTTGACATCGGTAACCGGTTCAAATGAATGTGCTCCGTTACCACGTCCACCTTGTTGATCGGAAACGACATCCTGCGTTTTGAGCTTTCCCTCGGCATGGACTAAGTCTTCAAGTTCCCGTAACGGTTCTTTTCTGCCCTCATAGAAAAAAAAACGTGCTCTGCTGCTATCTGCTACTACGACCCATTTACTATACATAAGCTGTACTCCTTAACCAATATGTCGGAACGGTTTATCGCATCCGTGCAATTATGGCCGACATTCCTTTGTCATATTGAGTGTAGCTCTTTGCCTAGTGTTTGTCTAAAGGAAAGGTGCCGCACTTGCCATACCTTTTATACTTAGACGGTTTTTCGATTAAAAGGGAGTAATAACACCATCGCTATGTTTAACTAATTTATCGATGAGTTGCCCGTCAGCGTCGATTAGCTCCAATTGCAAAGGCATTTTTCCGACCGCGTGGGTTGCGCACGATAAACAAGGATCGTAGGCGCGGATTGCGACTTCTAGATTATTTAATAGCGGTTCGGTCAATTCGCGACCATTTAAATATTCGGCGGCGACCTGACGGACTGATTCGTTCATCCCCATGTTATTGCTGGTTGTTGAAACGATCAAATTGGCGCGGGTGACAATGTCGTTTTCATCGACTTGATAATGATGAAATAGTGTGCCGCGAGGGGCTTCGATCACACCGATACCTTCGAATCGCTTTTCACCTTGCGCGACGAGATCGTCGCTCATGATTTCCGGGTCGTTCAGCAAGACTTTGATGCTTTCGGCGCAGTGTAACGTTTCTATCATGCGCGCCCAATGGGTTGCCAGCGTGCTATGAACCATTGCTTCACCACCGTGTTGCTTGAATTCGATGCGAGCGGCCTCGGCCAACGGGGTATCGATATAGTCGCAATTATTGACGCGGGCCAGCGGGCCGACGCGGTACCAGCCGTTTTCCTTGCCTTCCGACAACAAATAAGGAAACTTCATGTAGGTCCAGGAACGGACTTCTTCATGAATATAATCGTTATAGCGGCAATAATCGACATGGTCGATGATGGTTTTGCCGGTGTCTTTTTTCGCGCGTAGACCTCCGTGATAAAGCTCCAGCGCACCATCAGGGCGGGTGAGGCCAAGGTAATTACTGCGTATCGTCGCGAAATCGTCGTAATAGGGCAGATTCGAACAATGGACTCTTTTGACCAGCTGCACGGTTGCCGCCGCCCATTCGATCATTTGATCGATATCGGTCAACAAATAATCGCGCTCTTCACGGGATAACGGTTTGTTCATGCCGCCGGCGATTGCACCGGTGCCGTGAACGCGCTTGCCAGAAATCATACGGATCACTTCTTGGCCGTATTTGCGAAGCTTGACGCCCTGTACGCCGATTTCAGGGTGCTCGGCCAGTACCGCGATGATGTTGCGTTTACCGATCTCGCTTTCGAATCCGAACAATAAATCCGGGCTCGACAAATGGAAGAAATGTAAGGCGTGGGACTGCATAACTTGACCGAAATGCAGCAAGCGCCTTAATTTGGTTGCGGCCGGAGGCAGATTTTCCGGGTCGATACCGACGAGTTGATCGATTGCCTTGGCGGCGGCTAAATGATGGCTGACCGGGCAGATGCCGCATAGGCGCTGCACTAAAACAGGCAGCTCCCAATAAGGGCGGCCCTGAATGAAGCGTTCGAAGCCTCGAAACTCGACGATATGTAAGCGGGCTTGTTGGACCTTGTTGTTTTCATCGAGCAATAAAGTGACTTTGCCATGACCTTCGACCCGCGATACCGGATCGACCACGACACGTTTAAGGTTTTCCGGGCTGGCGGCTGTTTCTAAATGTTCGTACATAAGTGTTCTCGATAATTTTATTGGCTCGCGCAGAGGCGCAGAGTTTTTTTCATGGTTCGCTCAATGATAGGGTTCACCGCGCAAACTCGTTGGACTGCCGAAATCTTAATAAGGATTTCGTAATAAATACCGTCCTGGAACTATGATCTTTGTTGAGGGTTCGGCAACTCGCTTGGCAGGGCGCCGTGAACCCAGCACCTAAATTCCATAGGTCATTGGCAATGATTTAACATTATGGTTAATTTAGGTGCTGGGTGAATGCAGATTTTGCATTACGCCATGGATGGCGTGTATTAGGGCACCAACAGTAGGGCGCTTTAGGCGATGCAGGGCAGAAAAATGCTCCTGCATTTTCTGCATTCATTACATCCTTGTAACTCAGCAATTGCCGAGGAGCAAAAATCTGCCCTGCCGCCGACACCTGCCAATCGAGCAACCGAACCCTCCCTAAAATAAGGAAGTTATTTACGACCAAATCCTAATGCTGTTCTCAGCGCCTCTGCGGGAAATAAATAACCCTTTCGAATTAACTCAGCGCGAGAATCCAAATTAATCATAATGCACCAACTCGTAAGGCAGTGACGGTTCGCGGCCTTCGAGCAGGTCGGTCAAAAATTTCCAAAAAACATCGGCAGACGGCGGGCAACCCGGTAGGAAATAATCGATCTTGACGATTTCATGAATCGGGCGAACCTTGTCCAGCAATAAAGGTAACTCCGGGTCGCTTGGAATCTGCGGGTTTTCGACGCCGATACCGTCCAAATAAGCTTCGGTCAGGCATTCTTCCAAAGGAATGAAGTTGCGCATCGCCGGCAAGCCGCCGTTAATGGCACAGGCGCCGACCGCGACCAGTGTTTTGCAGTTTTTACGAAATTCGCGCAACACATGCACATTTTCCGAATTGCAGACGCCGCCTTCGATTAAGCCGATGTCGCAATTCGTGCAATGTTCGATGTCGGTAATCGGCGAACGGTCGAATTCGACCGCCTCGGCGAGTTGCAGCATGCGTTCGTCGATGTCGAGAAACGACATGTGACAACCGAAACAGCCGGCTAGCGACGTGGTTGCGACTCTGATTTTATTAGCCATGACTCTCGTGCTCCGTTTCCAAGCTGACTTGATCGATTTGTTTATGATCGTAAATACGTTGTCCGATCGGGATCGTATAGCCGGTTCGTTTGATCAGAATCGCTCCAGTCGGACAGATGTGCGCGGCTCGGTCGCCGGCATCGATGTCGCTGTCTTTCAACTGCCCGGACTCGGAATTAACAATCAAGTGCTTGTTAATACCACGGCCTGAAATCGCAAAAACGTCTTTGCCGTCGGCTTGTTGGCTGGCCCTGACGCATAAGGTGCAAAAAATGCAGCGATTATGGTCGATCATGACGTCAGGGTGGCTCGCATCCATTTTACGTTCCGCGTAAAAGTGCGGAAAATGATTGTCGAGCATATTCAAATGATAAGCGACGCCTTGCAATTGGCAGTTGCCGGATTTTTCGCAGGACGGGCAAAAATGATTGCCTTCGACGAATAGCATTTGCGTGATTTTTTGGCGGTCCTGATTGATATCGGTCGTTTCGCTCAATACATTTTGGCCTTCGGTTGCCGGGAATGTACAAGCCGAACAAGTGCGGCCATTGACATTAACGTTGCATAACTTACAGCTACCGTGCGGCGTGAATTCCGGGTGATGACAAAGATGCGGAATGTAAACGCCGGCCGCAGTAGCGGCATCCATGATGGTTTGGCCATCTTCGAATGGAATGGGCTTGCCGTCCAAGGTAAATGTTTTGCTCATGCTATTCCTCCACTTGGGCTAGATGAGCCCCTGCATCATTACGGTTTGCCATGCGTCTGGCAGTTTCAAGGGAAGCGTTCAAATCGAAGCCGGGCTCGTAACTGATTTTTTTCAATTGGTTTTGGTATAAGTCGGGATATCTTTCTAAAGTATGAATGATCGGATTGGCCGCCGTTTGGCCTAAACCGCAATGACTATGATTTTTAACAAGCCGGGTCAGTTCTTCAAGGGCAACCACATCGCCGGCCGAACCGTGGCCGTTGACGATTTTGTCGAGTTGTTTTTTCAGCAACGACGTGCCGACCCGGCAAGGCGTGCAGAACCCGCAGCTTTCATGCGCGAAGAAATCAGTGAAATTACGCACGATGTCGAGAATGTTGCGTGTCGAATTGAAGACGATGAACGAGCCTCCCGTGGCTAAATCCTCGAATCCTAGTATGCGATCGAGTTCCTGGTTGGAAATAAAGGTGCCGGACGGTCCGCCGATTTGAACGCCAAGTACATCATGGGCACCACAATCCTCCAGAATTTTCCGTACCGTAACGCCAAACGGATATTCGTAAATGCCGGGACGTAGACAGTCCCCGCTAATGCTAAGAATTTTGGTGCCTTGGGATTTTTCCGTGCCTTTGTTCGCGAACCAAGCGCCTCCGTGTAAGGCAATGTTGGCGGTGGCCGCGAAAGTTTCAACATTGTTGACGACGGTCGGTTTGTTTAAATAGCCTTGAGAAACAGGGTAGGGCGGACGATTTCGCGGAATACCGCATTTGCCTTCTAAGGATTCGATGAGTGCCGATTCCTCGCCGCAAATATAGGCGCCGGCGCCGAGACATATCTCAATATCGAAATTTAGACCTTTGCCAAGAATGTTATTGCCCAGCAAGCCGGCCTGACGGCGTTGTTCGAGAACGTTTTCCAATTTTTGGTAAAGATGAAGATATTCGCCTCGTAGATACAGAAAACCGTGCTTGGCGCCGATAAGTGCCGCGCAAATAGTCATGCCTTCGAAAACATGGTCGGAATAGCTATTCAGTAATACTCGGTCTTTGAATGTTCCGGGTTCGCCTTCATCGGCATTGCAGACCACATAGCGATCTTGTTCCGATTCTTCGGAGCAAAATTGCCATTTCATCGCCGTTTTAAAGCCTGCGCCGCCTCGCCCTCTGAGTCCGGATTGATCGACTTCCGATAGCGTTTCTTTTAGGCCGCGTGCGAAGGTCGCTTGGAGGCCTTCTCCGGCAGTAAGGCGACTGCTCAATAGCAAATCGGATTGATAGATGTTATCGCCGACCTCAAAGAATTCCTTGGGCCAGTCCTCAAGTGCTTTTTGTTCGTCGATCAATTGTGCGATCGCGTCGATTCTAGGTCGGTCAAGTCGAGTGATCGCGCGGCCATTGATCAGCCCGGCGGGGCCTTGATCGCACATGCCGGTGCATGAAGTATTATCCAAGCTGACCAATCCGTCTTCACGAACGCTGCCGGGCGACACGGAAAGTTTGTTAGATAGATAGTCCATCAAATTGTGTTTGCCGAGCATGTGATCAGTGATCGAATCGCTGATTAATATATCGTAACGTCCGCGCGGCGTTAAATGGAGAAAGCTATAAAATTCGATAACGCCGATAATGCGCGTTGTTGGAATGTTTAATTCTTTGGATAGCAATCGAATGGCTTGGTTCGGAATATGGAAGTATCGCGCCTGAACGGCGCGTAATATAGCTAAAAGCCGAGTTGGGCGCCTTGCGTGGGTTTCAACGAGATTTTGAATGAACGATTCCATGGTGTCTCTCTGCTGCACTGGGTTATGACGGAGGAGCTTAAGTTCAACTATATGCCAATATTAAAAAAAATACCATTACATAGAGTGAACACAGTGTTTTCTAATGTTGGCAATTTCAGCATAGTTTGTCAGTTGAACGCTACGATAAGGGTTTTTTGGGTTGCTATAACCTAGCTTTCTCGGTTGAAAGGTACGATTCTGGATTCAGTGGTGCTCAAAATTTTCGTGAATAAGCTGAAACATTCACGGCATACAAAAGCCTGTTATTTTGCCTATTGTTGCGAAAAAAATACAGTCTCGGCGTGGCGATAACAAAACATTTAATTAGCTAAAAAAATATTAAAGTTAGAGTCTATAGCTATTGATAAATAATATTTTTTAATAAAAAATTGTGTTGATGGAAAAATAATGATGTAAACTATATGGCACTTGAAGTGTATAAATACGACAGGTCTTTGTTGTAAAATAACAACGGGCTTGGTTAAAATTGCATGCAACTTGAGTTTTTCTTAAAAAGTAACCATTTTTCATATCGGCCATTTCTATCGAGAACCCCGGTTTGTTGAAGGTTTTTATTCAGTTTATGAGGTTGTTATGTATTTAAAAAAATTAATGGCTAGTGCTTTATTGGCAGGATTTGTCGCCACTCCTTCGGCTTGGGCCGAAGAGCTGCAGGATGACCGCTGGTATGTTGCGCCATTCGGCACCTTCATCAAATCAGGCGGCGACCGCGGCGCTAAAGACGGTTGGGGCGGCGGTATGGGCTTCGGTAAAATGCTCAACGAGCACTTCAACGTCGAATTGAGAGGTTTTTACCAAGGTTTCAGTGGCTATAATAATGCCGAAACAGGTCAAACCAAAGGGCGTTGGGATTTAACCGGCGGTTCGGCCGATCTGCAATATTACTTTTTTCGCGATACCTTTTCACCTTATATCGTTGCCGGCATCGGCGGCATGAACACCAGTGTGCCAGGTGATAGCGCCGCTTCGATTACCGGCGAAGGCGGTGTCGGTTTTACTTACGAATTGCATGATAACTTCCTATTGCGGAGTGATGTGCGTTATCGTTACAACAATAACTTCAACGCCAATCTGCGCCCCGGTACCGAGGAATATCATGATATGACCGTTAATGTCGGCTTTGTGATTCCGTTCGGAGAAAAACCGAGAGCGGCTATTACACCCGTGAAATTCGAGCCCGAGCCGGCTGCTCCGGATTGTTCGACCCTGGATTCGGATGGTGACGGCGTCAACGATTGTTTGGATAAATGCCCGGGTACTATTTCCGGTAGTAAGGTCGATGCGCAAGGCTGTCCTATTAGTATCGAGCTCAAAGGGGTTAACTTTAGGTTCGATTCTGCCGAACTGACTGAACAAGCAAAGATAATTTTAGATGGAGTCGCTGAAAAGTTGATTGCCTATCCGCAAGAAAAAGAAATCGAAGTTCAAGGTCATACCAGTAGTGAAGGTGGCTACAACTACAACATGAGATTGTCTGAGCGCCGGTCGCAATCGGTTGTTGATTACCTGAAAGCTAAAGGGGTAACCGACAGTATGCACGCTAAAGGTTACGGCCCCAATCGTCCCATTGCCGATAATAGAACCGAGGCAGGTCGAGTTCAAAATCGCCGTGTAGAATTGATCTGGATGGAAAATTAATCCAGCCTTTACAATTTGTAGTGACGATGGATTATGATATTGAATATGATTATTAACTTTCAATTACTTATGTTCACCAAATGTTAGGGCTGGGTTAAGTAATAATTTCATCGGTTTTGAACATAAAAAACCCGCTTTCGAGCGGGTTTTTTTATTTTTGGGGTTTCCACTCATACGGATCAAGCTAAAAACGGCCAACCCGCATCACGCTCTTTCCCTAACTCCAGCTTGGGAAAGACACCCCGGAACCGGAAGCTCCGGCTTCCTGATCCTGGTGGAATGACGCGTTATTTCCTTAAGTTGATTCCCATCCGCGGGTCGTCAAAACGGCATTAGACGAAGAGCAACAATCCATCTGATTTCCTCTAACAATCGATGCAATAACAATATCTTGGAAAGGAATCAAAACTTATCGGCATTCCATTGATAGGACTGCATAATGTCTTTACAAAGGCCAGGCTCTTGGCCGCTAACCCAACCTTTGCCTTCATGGAAACCTTTAGGAAGGTCGGCAAGAGTCGGGCCGAATTTGCGGCTTTTGCATCCTTGAGACTGAGGGTTGTCGCAACAGCATTTCATTGCGGCGACATGTTTTTTTATCAGAGCCGGGGCCGCGGCAATAGGCGGCATCCAGTTTCTTTCGTTCGGACCCGAAGTTAGCCAGGTGCTCAGCGTTTTGTCCGGATGTCCCGTGGCAAATTCAAAACTATAACCGCAAGTTCCAGAGGTCGTCATTTTATGGCACTGAGTACAGAGTTGCTGCTCGCCATCGATAGGGTCGGTTGTAATCTGGAGAATATGATGTTTATTGAAAAAGTTTTGAAAAGGCTTGCCAACCGCTAAAAAGGGTAGAGGTGCCATCGTGTAAATATCCGGTAGGCCGTGTTTCGAATTAATGTACGGACTGTATTTAAAGCCGTGCGCATTGTGGCAGGCAACGCAACCGGCTTCCGCGGTAAACTCCGGCGATTTAAAAGCTTGATTGGCATCCCGGTACCAAAGATCCTGCGGAAAGTCTTTCGGAGGTCGTGCTTGCTCCGGATTGTATTGATTTAAATAATCGTCCTTGCTTGGAAGGGGCTTATCAAGGGGCGGTAAAAAACCGATCACTGCTTCGCCATATTGAGTGAGATAACAACTTTTTCCTGTTTTTGTATTTCGCAGAATAATGCCGATATCGTTAAAAGTATTGTAAAGATAATAAAGTTCGGCTCTCTCGGTGCTAGACGCTTTCTCAAAGCGCTCTTTTCTTTGCTGCTGGTTCATACCGAGATTGGCTTTGGTTTTTCGGAACCAATCTTTTTCGAATTGATTCCCTTTTTGCCGGCAGTTGAGCACCATGATGTTGTCGTCGTCGAGTTGCTTGATTTGTAAGTGCGAGTAGGTCCAGCAGCCCATATCGCCGCCGAGCCAATGAGGGTTGTCGCATTTTTTCGAGTTTGAGAGAAGTTTTTCCCAGTTGTCTTCTTTAATTTCTTGATTATCGACATAAATAGGGACTTGTGTGCCGTCTAAACATGAGAGTACCGGCAATTTACGGGTGATCCCAAGCTCAGCTTTGCAATTCTCGATATGCTGATAGACAGTATAGTCCGTTGCGACGTCATGAGTACGGGGGCGGTAGCCCAAGTATGCAATGACGCCGATAATTAGTGTTACTGTCAGGATTGGTGCTGTTTTCATAGTTTACTACCTCTTAAATTGTTAGGTTTGTTATGGGAAAGAGGTGTTGCCGGTTGCGCTTTAAATAAATAACGCTTTAGCTTTTTTTATGCAAGTCCTATCCGTAAGGATTTTAAGGTTATTGTCATGAAATGACTAAGAGTGCTTTGCTGCCGGCTTAACTAGAGTTAATAAAAACAATAAGTTATTTTGTTATAGTGCGGAAAGGTAAGTTTTTTTAATCAAGGACTTGAAAAAATGTGAAATCGATCATATTATCCCAGCAAAGCAGTCAAGAAATACTCGTCCGACACGCCCATAAGCCTGTCGATAATTATTGCCAAATTAGAGGTTAGTCCGGTCAAAACTTAATTTTCACCGTAAATTAGTTATTTAGGGGGGCGTATGGACATTACACATCATAGTGAAATCAGACGCGACAATTTTCCTATCTTCCTGTTCGCGTTGACGTTATTCAGCAGTGCTTCTTTAATGTTTGTTTTACAACCAATGTTTGGGAAAGCGCTTTTGCCTTTATTAGGCGGCTCTGCATCCGTATGGAATACCTGTATGGTGTTTTATCAGAGCATCCTTTTTCTGGGTTATCTTTATGCCCATTTTCTCTCAACTCGCTTTGGTTATCGAAAGCATCTTGCCATCCACCTTTCGATACTGCTTATCAGTCTTTATTTCCTTCCGGTAAGTATCCCTGAGGGTAGCAGGCCGCCCAGTTCGGAAAATCCCAGTATTTGGTTGTTGTCGACTCTATTTGTGTCGATAGGCTTGCCGTTTTTCGTGTTGTCCACTAACTCACCACTATTGCAAAAGTGGTTTTCAAAAATCGGCCATCAGACCAGTAACGACCCTTATTATCTTTCGATTGCCAGTAATGCCGGCAGCTTGATCGCGTTATTGAGCTATCCTTTTTTACTGGAGCCCGCTATCGGTATTAGCCAGCAACAGCAATATTGGAGTGCGGGTTTTCTTGTGCTGATAGGCTTGATTTCATTGTGTATGCTAGTTCTGAAACAGCAGCACTTTCAGCCTGCAGTCAATAAGGCATCAAGTGTTAATCTAGTCGAAAAGCCTGAGCTGAAATTACAAATTCAATGGTTATTATTGGCGTTTGTGCCTTCCAGTTTGTTATTGGGCACGACTAATTTCATCAGCATCGATATCGCCACGGTGCCGTTGTTATGGGTTATTCCTTTAGCCTTGTATTTGTTCTCATTTATTTTGGTATTTTCCGGCTACGGCGCCGCTATTCATAAGAAAGTATTATTGATACAGCCCTGGCTGGTTGCACCCTTTTTGATTTACTACTTTTCGAATCAAAAACTGGCCTCTTTTTCAGTTGAATTATTGATTCATTTATTAGTTTTCTTTTTATCCATCATGGTATGTCATGGGGAGTTAGCTAAGAAACGCCCCTCGACAAACTATCTTACTCAATATTATTTAATCATGTCTTTCGGCGGGATGCTCGGAGGTATTTTTAACAGCTTTATCGCGCCGTTTATATTCAGCTCGATTTACGAATATCCACTGATGATTGTTTGCGCATTGCTGTTGAACCCAATCAATGGCATTGGTCAGTATGTTAAGGAACATTTGGCGAAAATTATTTTTAGCGCTTACTTCATTACGTTTGCGGTCATTTTATCGATCAGTGTCAAACAACTGGACGATGCCTTTCTCATTAGTTTTGGGATCATTGCTTTAATGGGCGCAGCCTACTTTCTATTTAAAAAAAATTCGTTGTATTTTCCTTTGGTTGGACTGTTGGTGTTGTCCTGTGCGGCGCCGGAAAAGCATCAAGGCGGAGACCAGCTCTTGCATCAAAGCCGAAATTTTTATGGCGTATTGTCGGTCAAGAAAATTTCGGATCTCAATGTCGACAACAATACGCACACATTGCATGAAATTTATAGTGGTACAACCCGGCATGGCTTGCAGTTGTTGAACGATGTCAATCGACAATGCACGCCGAACGGCTATTACAGTCCGCAAGGGCCTTTGGGTTCCATTTTTGCGAATTACAACAGTCAAAACAACGCTTGGCGGATCGGCGTTGTCGGTCTTGGAGCTGGAGAAATGGCCGGTTACGCTAAAGCTTCTCAACACTGGACATTTTTCGAACTCGATCCGGCCGTTGTGCAGATCGCAACGAATCCAGAGTATTTTACTTATTTAACGGATTGTATCAGCGGTTACGATATTCAAGTCGGAGACGCCAGAATCACATTGGAAAATCAACCAAATCCTTTTGATTTATTGGTTATCGACGCGTTTACATCAGATTCGATACCGACCCATTTACTCACCAAGGAAGCTTTGGAGTTGTATTTTTCTAGGCTGGAAAATCACGGATTGTTGGTTTTTCACATTTCCAATCGTTATCTGGAGCTGAAGAAGGTGTTAGCGGATCATGCGGAAAAATTGGGATTGACGCTGTTGCTGCAAGAATTCAGGCCTGAGCAAAATATTCCTTTTGTTTATCGATCGGATTGGGCCATTCTGGCTCGAAAAGAAGCGGACCTTCTGCCTTTAGTCAATGCCGACTTGCAGCATAATTGGCAAAAAGTCCCCCATTACGCCGATGCTCGTTCATGGACGGACGATTTCACTAGCATCATGAGCGTTTGGAAATAAGCTATACCCTTTCGCACTTCAAATTTCGGCAGTGCCTAAGGCGCCGGGGGTCTCGCTCCCTCACCTAACGCTCACTGCCATTAAGTTAAGGGAAACCCGTCATTCCGCCATGGACTGGCGGAATCCAGTGCCATGGATGGCAAGCTTTTGAGGCACATTAGAGCCTGAATGCAAGCATTACTTATCTCTGTGACGGCTTAACTTAATGGCAGTGTCACCTAACGCTAGGTGAGGGAAAGCCATTGACTTTCAATATCCACTGATTTTTCAAACAGTACCGTTCCCAGGTATTCGATAAACTCTGTTCAGCACCTTTACCGGTACTTGTGAATAACGGCGAGAGCTCCAGCTTGGGAAAGAGCTTGATGTAGGTTGGCCGTTTTTAGCTTGATGCGTATGGGTTACCATGGTACGCAAAGCGTAACCTACGAGGGTATTGAACAGCTAAAACCTGTTCCAAAACATTCTTTTGTCCTTTATGAACGTTAGGTTAGGGAGCGAATAGAAATCGGAACGCTGTTTATTGTTTGTTAATCGGTAATTGGGCGATTCGATGCTCTATTTGTTGTATCATTTTCTGATAGGCGGCGCCTTCTAAGCCGCCGTAGAGTCGGTTAAATGCTTGTTCTGCAAGATATTCGGGCAAGTCTGCCGTTTCGGGGATGATGTCGCGTTCTTGGGCCGTGGTCATAAATTCTTGAATTTTTCTGGCTTGTGATGGTTTTTGTACGGCGAGTTCGCCCATGAGCGTGCCGGTCCGGTTGGCGGTCATATCGATGAATGAAAAGCCACTGCCGCCTCTCGAGTCTTCCAGTTCCTTATATAATCCTATGGCGTCAGCCAACGGCGTGCCGGCATAGGCGGCAAGCGTAGCCGACACTAGATAATGTTTGCTTAAATCGTTGCGTTGATTGAGAGTGACGGTTCGCCAAATCGGACGATATTGGCTTTTCAATGCTGGAATAATTTTATTCAGCGTTAAACGGTTGGTATATAACGTTAGCACCAGAATGACGGCACGGTTTTCCCCAATCGGGTCGCCTCGGCGACTGCGTTCATTTGCCAATTGAAATAAGGGTTGCGTGAGTTCGGTCAAACTCAAGTGCCTTTTGGGCGCGCGCGTTAGCATTACCAAGCGTTGTTGATAAACTTCAATGCGATGCTGTTCTTGTCCGGGTAAAAAAGCGCCGCTGAGTTTGGTCGGTAAATTTTCATGCCACTTATAAGTCACGATCATTCGTTTATTGATGAATCTGACCTTTCTGATCATGGCTTGAAGCGCCTTCCAATCGGCATCCGGCAGCATAAGGCTGTAGATACTTTTGCTTATGTTATTTGCTATGAGTCCGGGTATTCTTACTTTGCCCAGTGATAGGTGGTCGATTTCAGGAAGACTCTGAGTTTGCTTGAGTTCGAGTGTTAAATTTAAATAATTGCCTAGTGGGTTTGAAGGTAATTTTAAGGTACTTTCAATGATGGCTCGCCCTTGTTTGATCGTTAAACCGGCAACGCCGCCTATGTATTGATTGACGAAATAATTGACGGCTAGGTCTAAGTCTCTCTGTTCAATGCTGGCTCTTGCTATCGTGCCGGTTGCTAGGCGTCGCGGGTCGTTTTGTACAAAAATTTGTTTTCCTCTGGCTATTTGCTCGGGGGTGATATCGAGTCTTTTTCTTAGCTTGGGTTTATCTTCCACGACTAACACCAATAAGGTGGTTGCCAGGACCAGGAAAACCAATACCGATGAGAACAATAGTTTTACAATGAATTTCATTTTGCTAGCCAAATTTCGGTACCGGGGAGCAATGCCATTATTAGGTGTCAAGAAGTTAGGTGCTGGGAGTTATTATACCCTTCGTATATCAAAATTCGGCACAGTGGTGTCCGTCAAAGGCCCATCCCTAAATTTCTAAGTCAATTAACCATGGCTAATGGACTATGGAATTTAGTGCGCTTCGAGGGATGCGACATAGGCCGTGGTTGTCAAGCATCAGTGGCTTTCCCACGCCTAGCGTTAGATGAGGGAAAGCCGAGAATACCAAGTTACAATAAATGGCATCGAGGTCAAAAAGACTAAAATAAGCTGTTACTCAAGCTCCTGCATCCCGACAATCAAGGAAGATTGAACGAGCAAGCCGGGGTTGATTGAGAATGTGCGGAGGTTGTGTTGGTCTCAGGAAGCTCTTGCCCTGAGCCCTTCGGCTGCGCTCAGGAGAGCCTTGTCGAAGGGGGAGCTTCCGGAGTGTCTTTCCCAAGCTGGAGCTTGGGAAAGAGCGTGATGCGGGTTGGCCGTTTTTAGCTTGATACGCTACAAAACTCATGGTTCCAGGAAAGTTATTTTTGACGATATCCTAAATAAATTTGACCGATATAGTAAGTTTTTTTATAGTGATTCGATACTATTTTTGGATGTTTTGTATAAATTGTTACGAACACTATGGCCTGATAGGGAGTCGAAAACATGAAATTTCTTGCTGTTCATCCTAGTCCGCTAATGTATACCAAGGTGTTTTTACGCCTTGAGCCGCTTGGTCTGGAACAAGTTGCCGAAACGGCTCGGCGACAAGGTTACGATACGCGTTTGATCGACTTACAGGTGGAATCTCATCAAGATTTATTTCGTCTATTGGACGATTGGCAACCCGATATCGTTGGTTTCTCGTTGAATTATTTGGCCAATGTTCCCGAGGTCATCGATCTTGTCAAAGCCGTGAAAGGCCGTTTGCCTAAAGGGTTTGTCTTTATCGGCGGGCATAGCGCCTCGTTTACCGCCGAAGAGTTATTGGAACATAGCGAAGGTAGTCTCGATGCCATTCTCAAAGGCGAGGGCGAGTCGGGGCTTCCTTTGTTGTTCCAAGCCATCAAGGAAGACAGGGAAAACGTTCATTGCGTGCCCGGCGTGGTGACGATGAAAGGCGAGGGTGGACAGCCGACGTTTATCCCTGATCTTGACAATCTTGCGCCGGCCCGAGACTTAGTTCGACATCGTAATAAATATTTTCTCGGCACGCTGGATCCTTGTGCATCAATCGAGTTTTCCAGAGGGTGTCCATGGGACTGTTCGTTCTGCAGCGCTTGGACATTCTATGGACGAAGTTATCGCGTGATGAGTCCTGATAAAGTCGTCGAAGAAATGGAAAAAATTCGCGAGCCTGGTATTTTCATTGTCGACGATGTCGCATTTATTCAAGAAAAAATGGGCTTCGAAATCGGCGAGGCCTTGGCTCGGAAAGGCATTAAGAAAGAATATTATTTGGAGACGCGCGGAGATGTGTTGCTGCGTAACAAAGACGTATTTAAGTTCTGGAAGGAACTCGGGATGAGTTACATGTTCTTGGGTATCGAGTCGATCGATGAGGAAGGGCTCGAAAAATACCGTAAACGTATTGATTTAAGTCGTAATTTCGAGGCTTTGGAGTTTGCTAGGACCCTAGGTATCAATGTCGCGATCAATATCATCGCCGATACCGATTGGGATCACGAGCGTTTCCGCGTGGTTAGGGAATGGTGCAAGGAAGTGCCCGAAATCGTTAATATCAGCGTCAATACGCCTTATCCGGGGACCGAAAGCTGGCTGACCGAGTCGCGTAATTTGACGACTCGCGATTATCGATTGTTCGATATTCAGCATGCGGTGCTGCCGACTCGCTTACCGATAGAAGAATTTTATGCGGAATTGGTCGAAACTCAGCGTGTCATGTTTACTAAGCACATGGGCTGGGCGGCTATGCGCGATGTGACGAAGGTCTTGGTAGGCAATTTAATGCGCGGCCAAACGAACTTTGCAAAGAATCTGTTTAAATTCGATAAAGTATTCAATCCGGAATTGCAATTGGCCGATCATCAAATGCCGGTTAAATATCAAATGAAGCCGCCGGTTAAAGACACTAAGTTTTCCAGTGCTAAGGCGTTATCCAAGTCGCTGTATGTTCATGAGCCGTTAGGGCGGACGAGTCGGCAGTTGGATGACGATACCGAAAAATTTGTCGATGAAAGCCGGGGCGCCTTGAACGAGTCTTGACGGTATTCGTTATCGGTTTGGCAGATTTACCGGTAGAGACGTGTCGACTGTCTCTACCGGTATATGTTTTGAAAAGAATAATAATCGATCTATCGTATCCAGTTTGTGTTCCATTTCAAATGCGAGGCTAATTCCGCTTCGATGAGTTGATCGTAATGGCGCTGCAGAGTTGCCTCTGTCGGACGCGGATAGACTTCTGTTTCGATTTCGCTTCGTAAATGGCTTATAAAATGACGTTGTAAAACGGAGTCCTCGGGGATTGTGATTTGTTCAGGTTCGTTTTTTGCTTTGGAAGCGGGCTTAGTAATTAGCGTATCGATGCGTTTGGGTTTCGGGGGCGCGGTAGAATCAAGTGCCGATTCCCGGCCATCGATGAATTTAAACAGAGATAAGTCTTCCGGATTGACTAGGCGGTTTTCCAATTCGGATTCGACCAATTGTTCATAGTGCCGTTGCAATACGCAATCGGTCGGGCGCGGAAACAGCGACGCTTCGATTTCGCTACGTAGTTGCGTCAACCAGTGTCTTCTCAATACGCTATCCTCGGGGATTTCGTGCTTAGAATCGGATTTGCTTGGCGTGCCGATTGCGTGTTCTATGGGTCTTGATTTTGCCTTTACGTCGATAATCGAAGCCGGATCGGTTGTGCCAGCTATTTCGATGCCATCGATGAATTTGAAACGTTGTAAGGCTTCCGGGTTAAGTAAGCGGTTTTCCACTTCGGATTCGACCAATTGCTCGTAGTGGCGCAGCAATACGCAATCGGTCGGACGCGGAAATAATGTTGCCTCGACTTCGGCGCGCAACTGCGACAATAAGTGACGTCTCAATACCGAATCTTCGGGAACCGGAATCTTTTGTTTAACCCGCGTTGTAGTTTCTTTAGCCGGAGCACTTTCAGTTATTGATGTCGTGGATGCGATAGAGGGTTTACGGTTTTGCTTGAGTATTTCAGCGTGAGATTCCTTGAGGTTTTTTTCAATTTGCTTGAGTATTCGTCCTGCCCGGCTTTTGATTTCTTCCCGTTGCCTAACCTCTCGCCATATCAGAAACGGCAGTACTAAGCCGATGACGGCAAATAAACCTGAAAGCGCAGCCCAGATTAAAACGTCTTTTGTGAATAACTGAAAAGTCCACCAAGAAAATCCCAATAATACGGCAATGCCGAAAGAAATTTTCAGCGATAACTTAAAAGTTGCGGTACTTGAATTGCTGCTGTTGATGTAAGTAGGATCGATATCGTTTTTTAATTCTTGGAAATGAGCGGTATCGTATTTCGAATGTTTGGCGGTTTCGAGCCAATCAAGGTTTCTTCTGAGTCGTTTTTTATGTACGGTGTTCCTTATAGCCAGAAGCATAATAATCAATGTGGTCGACAATGTAGCGGCCATGGTGATCATGATTTCGTCGGTAATCATAGCTACCCCCTTTATTGTAATAATTTTTGGTTATGTCCATTTGCCGTGACAGGCAGCAAAGCTGAGTTGTCATGAAATCCTTCGACCTAGCATGCGTTTAAATGAAAGTCAAATGCAAATCTAACAGAATTGACATTAAATATCTAATAATTTATTCGGAGGGGGTTAAAACATGTCGCAAAAGGGCCTTACGGTAACCCAATCGCCGGCGGATTTAGATGTATCTTGATGATTCAAAATGATAAACGCATTGGCTTTGCTCATCGACATCAAAATGCCCGAGCCTTGTTTGCCGGTGGTTCTGATAGTCCAGTCGCCATCTTGATCACGGCTGAGGATGCCGCGCTGTATTTCGGTGCGCCCCGGTTTTTTGCGCAGTTTTTCGGTGGTACGCGCGATGATTGTCGGAGCGATCGGCTTATCGACGATGCCGAGCATTTTTTCCAAGGCCGGTAAAACGAAATAATAAAAGGTGACCAATACCGCGACCGGATTACCCGGTAAGCCGAAAAACGCGGCATTTCCGATGCGCCCGAATGCCAAGGGCCTGCCTGGTTTGATTGCGATTTTCCAGAAGTCGACTTGCCCTGATTTTAGTAGGGCCGTTTTCGTGAAGTCGGCTTCTCCAACCGAAACGCCGCCCGATGAGATGATGAGGTCTGCATAATGGCCCGCTTCGTTAAAACGCTTCAATAAAGTATCAGGGTCGTCTTCGATAATGCCGAGATCTACGACTTCGATATCGGGTCTGTCCAGTGCCGCTAAGAGGCTATAACGATTGCTATCATAGATGCCGCCTTCGCCGGGCGTTTCAAACGGAGCAAAAATTTCGTTGCCGGTCGAGGCGATCGCGACGACCAGTCGGCGTCTGACATTGATTTCGTTAATGCCGAGTGAAGCGAGTAAGCCGATATCCGGCGGCGTGAGGTATCGTCCCGGAGCCAAGATAGTTTCACCTTGTTTGATATCTTCTCCGGCGCGGCGAACGTTATCGCCGGCTTTATGCCGATTATCGATGGCGATAAAGCCGTCCTCGGTTTCGACATGCTCTTGCATGATCACGGTGTCGAACGGTTCAGGTAAAGCGGCGCCGGTCATGATGCGCAGGCAGGTGCCCGGCTCGACAGCACCCTGATAAGGAGTACCGGCCAGGGCAAGGCCTTTTACGGCTAGTCGCTTGATTCCTTCGGACGGGAGTTCGGAGCTGTGCAGCGCATAGCCGTCGACAGCTGAATTGGTATGCGCAGGGACATTCAGAGTCGAGACGACGGCTTCATACAAGGTGCGTCCTCGGGATTTTTCAATCGGCAAACGCTGATAGCCGTCAATAGCCGGCAGATTGGCTAAAATTCGGGATAGCGCCTCTTCGCAAGGCATTAGTCCCGATTCGAAGATGTCTGTGCAGCTAGGTTGAGTTTGGATCATTTGCGGATACTCGGGCCGTTAATCGGGATGCCGTTGCCGATATAACTTAAAAAATATTCCAAATTACAGAATTGGGCGCTTTGCGCGCCGGGCGATTCTGCACGGACTTGTTTTAGACACTCGGCAAAGCGCCGGTGCAGCGTGCCGGTTTCACCCCATTTCAAACGATAGACCGGCCAATGGCTGGTATGGCCCAATGACGGGCTTAACACTTCCGAGCGCAGTCGTTTGCCGGCGTTTTGCACATGGCAGGTCGCGCAACTGAAGTTCAATTGGCCGCGCCGTTCGTAATAAAAAGCTTTTCCGGCTTGATAGGCGGCCAAGGCGCGCGGGTCGCTATCGGGAATTTCGATCGCGAGGGCTTTGCCTCGGCTCGTAGAGGCCAAATAGGCGAGCAAAGATGCGATTTCGCCTTTTTGATAGGACAAAGGAGGTTCTCCGTTTCGTTCGCGGCAGTCGTTCAAGGCTTTTGCCAGCGTGACGACTTCGCCGGTTTCGCTATTCCACTTCGGATAAAGTTGAGCGATGCCGATACCGCGATTCGGCAGGCAGTCCGCATAATGTGCGCTATTGGAAAAAGGTATCGAAAATAGGGTTTTACCTTCTTCCAAAGCCCATTCGTACGGCGGAAATTCTTCGATCGCCCGCCAGGATTGCCGGGCACCGGGGTCGATTGCATAAACGCCGTCGGCATAATCCTGTAGCGTCAATTTAGGAAATAATGTCCGGTAATGGTCGGTCAAGGCTTTGCGGTCCTGTTCCGGGTCGGCAAGTGCCGATCCGGCCAGGATTCCTAGCAACAATGGATAGACATAGCGTAAGCCTTTGTTCATGACGGTTCGGCTAGTCGTTGTTCGGCGCTGCCGCTGAGGCCTTGATTGTCGAACCAGTCGACACGGATCAAGTCGCCGTTTGCGATGCCTTTCAACCAAAAGGCAAAATAAGGATTTTTCGAGATGCTGCCGGCCATTTGTGCGCTCAAAATCGTTTTTCCGTTTTGACTTACCGTCAAGGTCTTGATGAAATGCGCCGGAATCAATTCTTGCGTCTCCGGATCGCGATTGCGGCCGTGTTCCATCGGATG
This sequence comes from Methylotuvimicrobium sp. KM1, assembly GCF_044788715.1. Lineage (NCBI taxonomy): Bacteria > Pseudomonadati > Pseudomonadota > Gammaproteobacteria > Methylococcales > Methylococcaceae > Methylotuvimicrobium > Methylotuvimicrobium sp. KM1. The sequence goes on from NZ_CP173170.1 coordinate 2,028,120, forward strand.
CGCGATCAAGATTTTCAATTCGGTTTTGCCGTTTTTGGCGTTGAGGCGAATTTTGGTTTTGGTCATGTTAGTAACGAGCATGCAATTACTTCTTCAAATGTCGGAAGGGGGTTTGGTGGCTCGATTGACAGGTGTCGGCGGCAGGGCAGATTTTTGCTCCTCGGCAATTGCTGAGTTACAAGGATGTAACGAATGCAGAAAATGCAGGAGCATTTTTCTGCCCTGCATCGCCTAAAGCGCCTACTGTTGGTGCCCTAATACACGCCATACATGGCGTAATGCAAAATCTGCATTCATGACATCCATGGCAATCAGTCGCCGCCGCCAAGCCTACAAGGATGTATTCACCCAGCACCTAAATTCCATAGTCTATGGCTATGATTAATTGTCTTAGATAATTTAGGTGCTGGGTTCACGGCGTCCTGTCAAGCGAGTCACCAAACCTCCACAAAGCTTACTGTTTCGGAAAGGAATTTTACGTATATACCTTAGCCTCCGCAGCCGCCGATTGTGACCTTGACTTGTTGACGAGCGCTATAGAGCTTATCACCCGCTTTGATTACGGTAATGACGTCACAGGTTTCGGCCATTTTTAGTTGCGCCGATACGAACGGTTCGGCATTTTTGGACAATGTGAAAATCGCCGCCAGCGGTACCGGGTTTTTCTCGACCAGAATTGCAATGCTTTGGACATCGCTTAGCGTGCTGGCAACCTTGATCGGCACGACTGCGCCGTCTTCGGCGATTAACGGTAGGTTAAGCAAAATTGCAGTGGAATCGGCAATGTCCGCTCCGGCAAACAAACGATCCATCGTTTGTTTTAGCTTTCCCGGCGAGAAATAGTCTTCGGCCCATTCGGCGAAAACTTGTCCCGGAGTCATTAGTCCTGCGCAAGCAGCAATGACGTAACATCCCGATGCCGTAGCGTGCTGTAAAAATTTTCTACGCGAATAAGTCATGATGTTTCGGTTCGATTAGGCGATAATTAGCGATTTTTCATGCCGACTATTCTAATCATTTATTTTAGCTTTCGGAAACAAAATACTCTTTGCCATACACTTCATCAGCGCCGACCCCGATCATGCAAGCGAAGCATTTTTGTCGCTAGAAACCGGTAAAATCCATACCCGTTCCCAGTACATGAATTTCGAAGGGGAGGAGGAACTGCCCGACGATTTGTATGACCCGGTCCGTTATATTAGCCTGCCGGATAAGCATGATCTTAATCTTGGTACGTCATTGGTCTGGTCTTTTGTCGACGAATATAGTCCATCCGATTATGATCGCGTCAGGGCCATGTTCCGAAAACGCGGCGCCTATGCGAAATTCAAGGATTGGGCGGACTGTAACGACCTTCTGGAAACATGGTACCGTTTCGAAGAAGAGGCTACGAAAAAAGCCGCTCGCGAATGGTGCGAGGAAAATGATCTGCATTTAGTCGAAAAATAATTTTTCGCTATTTTCATGGCAGGATTGGGCTCGCAGCTCAGTTCTAAACGTTTCCGTACCATTTCTTACTCAGAGCATGGGAACGATAATTGCCGGGGGGGCTGAATAGTTCATGCTCTTTCCCAAGCTCCAGCTCTCATCGTTATACATAAGTCAAAAATTACTGTTTTGCAATCTTAGCTAATGAGGCTTCGATACCATTTTTTGTCGCCCAACGTTCCCGACTTCGAAATCGCGATCTGGGGATCGCTCCCACAGAGCATCCGCCCCCTTGTGGGAGCGACGCCTTCGTCGCGATTTCGAAGCCACTGATGTTCAATATCCGCAGATTTATCAAACAGCACCGTTTCCAGGTATACGACGAACTCTGTTTAGCACCTTTACCGGTACTTGTGTATAACGGCGAGAGCTCCAGCTTGGGAAAGCCCCCCCGGAAGCTAGAGCTTCCTGAACAGGTTACCCAAGCTGGAGCTTGAACAGCATAAGGTGTAGGGTGCGCATCGCGCACCTGGATCGGGACTTCTTGTTGTTTTGGCACCGTGGAAAGGCGCGCGATGCGCAGCCTACGGCTAGGGTCAATCAAACAAAGCCGGCTTTAGGCAATGAAGTCACGCGCAAAATTGCTTGATGCTCTGCAATATGCCTTGGGTATCCAATCCGCAAAAACTCAGTAATTCCTCGCGCGTGCCTTGTTCGATGAAGGCGTCGGGCAGGCCGATGTTCAAGACCGGCATCACGATTCTTTGTGCCTGCAGAAATTCGTTGACCGCGCTGCCGGCGCCGCCGGCGACGACGTTTTCTTCGACCGTGACGATGACATCGTGACTCTTGGCCAGTTCCAGAATCAACGCTTCATCGAGCGGCTTGACGAAGCGCATGTTGACGACAGTCGCGCCGAGCTGCTTACCGACCTCGACCGACGGCGCGACCATGCTGCCGAAGGCGAGCATCGCGATACGTCCGCCTTGGTGGCGAATTTCGGCCTTGCCGATCGGTAGGGCGGTCATGGCGCAATCGACCGGCACGCCCGGGCCCTTGCCGCGCGGATAGCGTACCGAAGCCGGGCCTTTATGAATATAACCGGTATAGAGCATCTGCCGGCATTCGTTTTCATCGGCCGGCGCCATGATCAGCATATTCGGCAAGCAGCGCATATAGGTGTAATCGAAACTGCCGGCATGGGTCGGGCCGTCCGGGCCGACTAAACCGGCGCGGTCCAAGGCGAATAAGACGTCCAGATCTTGCAAGACCACATCGTGTATCAATTGATCGTAGCCGCGTTGTAAAAAGGTTGAATAGATCGCGACGACCGGTTTGCCGCCCTCGCAGGCCAGGCCTGCCGCCAAGGTTACGGCATGCTGCTCGGCGATGGCGACATCGAAATAGCGCTTCGGAAAGCGTTCGGAAAATGCGACCAAGCCCGAGCCTTCGCGCATTGCCGGGGTGATGCCGCACAGGCGCTCGTCTTGCTCGGCCATGTCGCAGAGCCATTGGCCGAACACCTGCGTATAAGTCGGGTGCGGAGAAGGTGCCGATTTCGGCAAGCAATCCCGGCTCGGGTCGAAGGCCGGTACGCCGTGATAGGCAAGCGGGTCTTTCTCGGCCGGCGCATAGCCTTTACCTTTCTTGGTGACGATATGCAAAAAGCGCGGGCCGGAAATGTGTTTCAGATTCTCCAGCGTTGACACCAGCATGTCCAGATCGTGGCCGTCGATTGGACCGATATAATTGAAACCCATTTCCTCGAATAAGGTGCCCGGCACGATCATGCCTTTCATGTGCTCCTCGGTCTTGCGCGCCAGTTCCCAGACGCTCGGCATGTTGCTGAGGACCTTCTTGCTTTCTTCGCGTACCGAAGAATAAATCTTACTCGACAGAATCTTAGTCAGATAATTATTCAACGCGCCGACATTCGGCGAAATCGACATATCGTTATCGTTCAGTATCACCAGCAAGTTCGCGTCGATCGCGCCGGCATGATTCATCGCCTCGAAGGCCATGCCGCCGGTGATGCTACCGTCGCCGATGATCGCGACACAGTGCTTATCCTCGCCGCGCAAACCGGATGCGATCGCCATGCCTAAGGCCGCGCTGATCGACGTGCTCGAATGGCCGACGCCGAAGGCATCGTATTCGCTCTCGGAACGGTTCGGAAACGCGCAGATACCGTCGCGGGTGCGGATCGTCGTCATGCGCTCCTTGCGCCCGGTCAGGATCTTATGCGGATAGGCCTGATGGCCGACATCCCAAACCAATTGATCGCGCGGCGTGTCGAACACGTAATGCAGCGCCACGGTCAGCTCGACCGTTCCCAGACCGGCCGAGAAGTGTCCGCCGGAAATGCTGACCGTGTGGGTCAGGAACTCGCGTAGTTCTTGGGCAAGCGGGACTAGATTGGCTTTGGACAGTTTTCGTAAATCCGCGGGCGTATCGATCAGACTCAATAACGGGTAATCGTTAGCAAGGTTCATAGTATTTTCCTGAGAGAGTGCTTCATTAACCATTGAATGAATCGGGTAAAAGCAATTAATAAAGCGGTTCTTGATAAAACAATAAAATCATACCTAGCTGAAGCATCGCAAAAGCGGATATTAACCCGGCTATTTGTCGTTGTTTCGGGTCATTGAGTCGTATTTCAAGCCAGCGTGCACTGGCGATGATGATCGCAAATACACCCATTAACGTATGTCCTGCCTGAATTAAGAAAGCTGTTTTAGGTTGAAAACCGACATGCGAGTGTGTCAGCAACATCAGGCCACCGAAGGCTCCGAGCAGCGGAAACATATAGATCAGTTTCTTATTCGAGTTATTGGGGTGGCGCGCCTTATATTCCATGACTCCCATCATGAACGCCATGAAAGTCGCGATACGGTGTTGCAGAATTTCGCCGTTCTCTAATGTGCTTTCCCAAAAGCCGATGGGGCCGAGTGGCCACGCTTCTGGGTCGCTACGTATAAACAGGAAAAGGCCGAGAAAAGCGAAGCCGAGCGGCCAGTAAGGACCGCGATGCGGCGGAGGCGGACGAAGTGATGCAATGATGGCTAAAACTGCGATCGTTGTAACGAAAATGCCGGCTACATTGTGGTTGTAGTCCGACCAGTCGGCACTCGCGCGCGACGGAACTTGGCCTATGATTGCGGTTCTACCGGGTTCGCCGGCCATTAACTCTTCGTGAGTCGGAGATGTTGTTAGTGGAATCCGTGGTTTGAAAGTGGCGAGCGTTTCCTGCCAGGTCGCGGTGGTTTTCGGGATGTCGATCGCCGGCGGTTGGGTTGCAAGGCTGACGGCTGTGAATAGAATGCTAACCAACAGGAATGTTTCGGCTTGAATATAACTTGGAATCTCGCGGAATAGCAGCGTCTCGCGGTTCTGCTCGAAGAATTCGCGCGTGCCGCGATTGTTTAAATAAGCTAAAAACAAAGCTATGGCTAGCAAGAGCAGTTTGACCAGTAATAAGTTGCCGTAGCCGGTGCCGATGAATCCGTTCCAACTATCGATATAGCCGATCGCCATCGGAAGGCCGGTCGCCATTAGGACCGCGAGCGAGACCAGGCCGAGTTTCCCAAATTGTTTCAAAAAGTTGGGCCACAACACCGGATCGATTGCGTTAAGTGTGCTTAAACGCCAAATGTTAATTAATTGAAAGACACCGCCGACCCATGCTGCCGCGGCGATTTGGTGAATGACTGTTATCGTCATCAATTGTATACGGCCATCGAAGCGTCCCGCACCGTGAGCGAGCCAGGCGCCGGCGATCAGTGCCGGAATCGCTAAGGCGGTTGCGTTATACCAGGCGTTCTTAGAAGTCGGTTGAAGACTGAGCTTGCTCCCGACATAAAAGGCCAGGCAGCCCATCACGATCATGCGCACCATGCCTGCCTTGAACTGAATCGTATCGGCAAAGGCCGGGAACGGCCAGACGCCTAGCGTCACGTTCATCAGCCAAACTTTTATTATCAGCGCGAAGCCTTGCGTTAACGCGAGGCCAAATGCACCATAGTAAATCAGTGTGACGGTCGACGATAAATGTTTTTCATCGTATCTCCTCGACCAAGGTTTCAGCATAAACATGCCCCAGATCAAACCGCCTATCGCCACGCTAAAAAATACGCGGTCGACTCCGCCGACCAGAGAATCCAAAAAATCAGCTAATCCACCCATTACCAATGCCTTTATTCGATGACAAAAAAACGAATGATATCTTCGGTCAAGTGACCGTCGGCCGCGAACACCTTGAGCCGGATCGCATGTTCTCCGGGTTCTAACGGAGGAATATCGATGACGACTTCTCCGCGGATTTTACCTCGATTGACATGGAGTCTCTCATGCACATCGTCTTTTTTGACCAGATCGAAATGAGATAAAGCCAATTCCACTCTCGAATTAAAGGTAAGCGATACTTTACTTCCGGTACCGGCCTTGATCGGGTCGATCTTTAAGGAAGTATTGGTGACAACGGCATGTGCTGAGACAGTGCTCGCATTGAGCGATAGTATTACAAATAAGAGTTGAAAATAATGTTTAATCATGTCTTTAACATAAATAGAAATAACGAAGGATAGTTAATCGTCAATAACGTTAGTGGCGGAGTTTAGGTTTTATTTGGATTGATTAACGCCGGTAGAACAATCAAGCTGCTGGCTAGAGTCATCGTAATACCGACCGATAATAATAAACCCATACTGGCGATTCCTAGGTGCGAGGTAAACGCTAGGCTCGTAAAGCTGCACAGTGTCGTCAATGCGCTGAAAAACACGCCGCGTGCGGAACTCGATTGCAGCAAGTCGGTTTGGCTTTGCTTGTGTTGCAATCGATGCACGATATGAATTGCGCTGTCGACACCCATCCCCAGAAGCAAAGGTAATACGATGATGTTCGCGAAATTAAAGGGATTGTTCAGCATGACGTTGAATGCGCCGGTAAGTAGCGCTGCAAGCAACAGCGGGACGATCATCAATAATGTCGATTTTATGCTGCGCGTGATAATGAGTAGCAGTACTACAATGAATATCAGTGCGCTTGAAAAGGCTTGGATGAACGCGTCGACGACGGCTTGCCCGGAAGTGACGTCGCCAATCGGCAGGCCGAATACTTGCGGATAGGTGTCAAGTACTTGATTGACGAATACTTTTAGATGTCCGGGGTCGTTGAGGTCTTGCTCGGGTAGAACCAGCAGTCGTACGATGCCGTTAGGGCTGATCCAATGGCTCTTGACAGTTTCGGGAATGTCGTCGATTGCGAATTCGGTAGCGGTTAGGCCATCCCGCAACATACGCATCGTTTCCGGCAATAAAATCATTACATTGGTTTCCAGCTGCGAATAGACCGAATCGGGTTGTTCTGCCTTGTCGGCATGGTCGATGAAAGCTTGAATGTTTCGATGAAGTTGTTCAAGCAATTCGACAGATGCCGGTGTTGACTTTTGTTCTAAGGTTTGTTGCAACGATTGGTCGAATTGCTTCAAAGCGTTTCTGACATCGGATTTTTCGTAAGCGTGGTCGAATCGATCGAGCTGCGCGGGCATGATCAAGTTGAGCGTGTCGAGGATGCCGAGTTTTTCGTCTTGCTGTTCGGGGACTAGATCGCTCAGTGTGATCGCTTGATGAACGCTCGTTAAGGCGCTGAATTTCGCGGCCAGTTTGTCGGCGTCTTCCTGGCTATCGGTTAGTGCGGAAATGATGAACGGCGAGTCGGTTTTACTTTGCAATAATTTTTTAAAGGCGACAACCGACGGGGTTTTCGGGTCTCGTAAATGGATTGGGTTCGAATCGAAAGTCAATTGCGTCAAAATAATGCCGCTAGTAACCGCCAGTAATAATGCGATCTTGCGGATTGATCGGGAATGGCGGAATGGAAATTGATAGAGCCAATCCGGTAGTGTTGCGGTTGGTTTCGCGCTTATCGGTTTGAAATGCATCAACTTCAACAAGGCGGGCAGTAGAAGTAGTGAAATCGCCAAGCCGATAAACATTCCTGCGCCGGAAATGATGCCGAGTTCCGAAACGCCTTTAAAGTCGGTGGGTATGAATGCGAAAAAGCCGATCGCGGTCGTCAAGGCGCATAAAAACAATGATGGGCCTACCGTATGAATACTATCCGAAATGGCCGCATCGGTTGGCATGGCATGCAGACGACACTCTTGATAGCGCAAGCATAGGTGGGTTGCGAAATCGACGCCCAGTCCGATATATAAAACTGCGAATGCGACCGAGATTAGATTCAAGTGGCCAATGGCGACAGCTGCGAAACCCGCGGTTAGGACGAGTCCGGCGATCAATGCGATGAAGGTCGAGAAAACCAATCTTACCGAGCGAAGCCCTAGCCAAAGCGCGGAACAAACTAATATTAAAGAAATAATTCCGGAAATGACCATGCTTTCATTAAGGCTTTCCATTTCTTCATGTTCTAATGCGACTTCGCCGGTGAAGCTCAGACGCACGCCCGGAAACCGCGATTGCATTTGTTCGGAAAGCGCTCTGAGGTAGTCCATGGGTTTTTCTGCCGGCATCAAATCGCTGAAATCGAGATGCGGTTTAGCAATGACGAGACGACGGGTTTGGTCTTTTCCGAAGCTGCCTTCAGTCAGCATTTTTTGCCAAGACAAATAATGATGGCGGTTTTCTTGGGTTGCGGACACCGTTTGGTCGAAAGCGCTTAATAATGGGTCGAGCGGCATCGTTAATTCTCGATCGTTTTCCGTTAGCGCCAGGGAGAGGATGTCTAAAAAGCCCGCGAAATGATAATTTTTGGATAGATGGCCGATAAAGGGCTGGGCGTCGACCAGTTTTTCCGACAAGGCTTCGAGTTCGTCCAATTCCAGAAATAAAAAACCCTGTTGCCGGAAAAACGGATTGTCTCCAGGAATGTAAACCGATTCGAATAGGTTTTGCCTCTTTTGCAAATCCTGTTCTAGATATGTGGCGGCGAGAGAGGTTTCTTCAGGCGTATCCGATTCGACAATGGCAATAATCGCGGCGGCATCGAGCGGAAATGCTTTCTCCAATCTGAGTCTGACTTTTTGAAATGGCAGTTCTTGAGACAATAACTCGGTGGTGTTGTTGTTGATACCGAGATTTTTGATTGTGTAGTTCAGGCTCAGAGCGCATAACAAAACAAACAGCGACAATAAAATCCAAGGAAAACGCAAAGGAAGTTTTGCTATGGATTCGAACAAGCGGGTTTGTATCGTTGCTGTATGTTTTGCCATGATTTAGGGGCGGGTAGTTCGTTGACTGTCGTTTTAAGAGTGCGGAATTACAATATATTCGATCATGCATTGTCGATTAAGCGACTTGTTAAGGCGCAAGCGTATCTTGCTTCGTTTCTAAAACGGAGCCATTAATAGTTTTGTAAGGATATTGTTCATATAACTTCCGGAAATCGGTTGCTGAGACCCAAGTACTCAGTTAATCTTGTCCTGAAAGGTAAGAGTAAATCTGCTCTCCTGAGCCTTTCGGCTGCGCTCAGGAGAGCCCTGTCGAAGGATGAGCGGAATTACGCTGAGCTAAACGATTTTACCCGACATTGTAAAGATGAGTGATTACTAGTTTCATTCATTCGAATAAGAGGGCGTGCTTTTTGGAATGAAATCAAACACAGGCATTTTTCAAGTTTCAACCCAAACCTAAGTTCGATAATGATTATAGTAATGCTGTTGGCATTATGCAAAATATTGTTGTATTTGGGCTAAATGATACAAGAATGAGTAAAAATGTGACGGCATGTTTTTTGATAACCTATAAGCATGGTTATTGTCAGGATTTTAGTGTTCCTCAACGATTGATATTGCTTGATGATTTAAGGAAATTGAGTGTTCGTCTTCAGCGCTAGGATTGTTTTCAACCAAATTTGTACTTGTTGCGTTTAAGCCAATCTAATATAATACCCCTCGCTTACTATATTAAAGCCAATCTATATGCATTTTCGTTTCGGCTTTCTTAGCTACGAAATCAGTCACGTCATTCGTCAGAGGTTTAATAAAAATGCCGAAATTATCGGCATTACTCATTCACAATGGCGGGTCTTGGTGCATTTGTCCGAAAACCCTAACTGCCGACAAGTCGATTTAGCCGATATTCTCGATATCAAACCGATCACACTGGTTAAGCAGCTCGATCAACTCGAAGCGAGGAATTTGGTGCGTCGCATCAAAGACAGCGATGATCGGCGCGTCTATCGGCTTGAGTTGACCGAAAATGCATTGCCGGTCATGCAAAAATTATGGGACATTGCCGATCGGGTTGAAGCCGAGGTGTTAGGCGCATTGTCGCAGGATGAGCAAGCATTGGTCACCCGGCTATTGTGCCGGGTTAAAGGGGCTATTTGCGGCAAAGAGCACGATATGTCCTAAAATTCTCTTTCGGTGCCGTAACGCGCAGTAATAACATCAAAGGCAAATTGTGTTTGATTTCATTAAAAAACTGAAGGGATCGCAAACGAACGGATGGATAGTCGGTTTATTTAAAAAGCCCGCTCCGGCATTGCCCTACGAAAGCGATCGGCAAATGCTCGCAAGAGTCGCTCGACAGTTTTTTTGGTTGTTTGTCATTTTGTTTTTTTTCGAAGACCTGCTGGATTTTGCAGTCGAAATCGTGCATTCGGTTTTCGAAATCCTGCATCTGCTAATCGAGTTTATCGAAGGCTACATCGAAGAAATACTCGAACATCTGTTGCATACCGATCATCATCAGAGCGAGACGATTATCGTCAATGCGATTTTGTTGATCGGACTGTATGGGTTTTATCGTCTCGTCTACGCATTTCCGGGTCTTGTCCGGCGCTTGAAAATAAACTCTTACGCAGCCTGGCTTAAATATAAAAGAAGAAAATTAGCTTATTGGCAGGCGTTATTGCCGAAACAGAAAATTAAACTGACGGCTGCTTACCTGGCCGGTTTAGCGCTGCTTCTGTTTTGGTTGACGATATGAAGTTAAACCGGATTCCTACACTATTAAATTTATTCTCGATGACTCATAAACATACTCCACCTTAGCGCTTTCCCGGATTTTCTTAACCACCCAACAGTTGATTACAGACTGCGAAGGCTCTTTTCGTCTCGTAACCAGGATAGGATTCGAGAGGGGAATGAGCATATTTGTTCTCTTAATTATTATTCGGCGGTCGGACCGGCTGTCGACGGTTTTGTATTGACAGGAATACCATGCTCTTTTTATCGAAAAAACAAGATTGGCTCGGCAATATCCGGGGGGATTTATTAGCCGGTATCGTTGTTGCGCTCGCACTGATTCCCGAGGCGATTGCGTTCTCGATCATTGCCGGCGTCGATCCGAAAGTCGGCCTCTATGCATCGTTTTGTATTGCGGTCGTGACTGCTTTCGTCGGCGGCCGTCCCGGCATGATATCGGCCGCGACCGGGGCGATGGCCTTGTTGATGGTGACCTTGGTTAAGGATCACGGACTGCAATATTTGCTGGCGGCGACGCTATTGACCGGCGTGCTGCAGATCGTCGCCGGTTACATCAAGTTCGGTAGTCTTATGAGTTTCGTGTCGCGCTCGGTCGTAACAGGTTTCGTCAATGCCTTGGCGATTTTGATCTTCATGGCGCAATTGCCGGAATTGATCAACGTGACCTGGCATGTCTACGCGATGACCGCGGGCGGTTTGGCGATCATTTATCTGTTTCCGTTGATTCCGTTGATCGGCAAGTCGGTGCCGTCGCCGTTGCTCTGCATCGCCGCATTGACGGCCTTGTCGATTTATTTGGGATTGGACGTCCGCACGGTCGGCGACATGGGCGAGCTGCCCGACGATTTGCCGATATTTTTGTGGCCGGAAGTTCCGGTGACGCTTGAAACCCTAAAAATTATTTTTCCTTATTCGGCGTCCTTGGCCGTGGTGGGCTTGCTCGAATCGTTGATGACTGCGACGATCATCGACGATCTGACCGATTCCAGCAGCGACAAGAACCGCGAATGTAAAGGCCAGGGACTGGCCAATATCGGTGCGGGTCTGCTCGGCGGCATGGCAGGCTGCGCGATGATAGGACAATCGGTAATTAACATCAAATCGGGCGGTCGCGGACGATTGTCGACGTTGACGGCTGGTACACTACTGCTGATCATGGTGGTGTTTCTCGACGAATGGATTTCGAAAATTCCGATGGCCGCGCTCGTGGCCGTCATGATCATGGTGTCGATCGGTACCTTCAGTTGGCGTTCGATTCTCGATTTGAAGAAACATCCCCTCTCGAGCAGTGTCGTTATGATCATGACCGTGATCGTAGTGGTATTTACGCATAATCTCGCGATCGGCGTATTCGTCGGCGTGCTGTTGGCGTCGTTGTTTTTCGCCAACAAGATCAGTCATTTTCTATATGTCGAATCGGAAATCGACGAAGATCAAAGCGTCAGAATCTATCGTGTGGTCGGCCAGGTGTTTTTCAATTCAGCCGAAAAATTCATTCAATCGTTCGATTTTAAAGAAGCGGTCGAAAAAGTCGTCATCGATTTACATCGCGCGCATTTTTGGGATATAACCTCGGTCACGGCATTGGACAAGGTCGTGATCAAGTTCCGGCGCGAAGGCGCTGAAGTCGAAATTATCGGCATGAACGAAGCCACCACGACGATTGTCGACCGGTTCGGTGTACACGACAAGCCGGAAGAAATCGAAAAAATCATGGGAGGGCACTAATGAAAAATAACGAAAATAGAGTGTTGGCTTGCATCGACGGATCGGCGCTGACCGAAGCGGTCTGCGATTACGCGGCCTGGATCGCGCAGCGCGTCGAGGTGCCGCTGAAACTAATGCACACGATAGACCACCATCCCGAGACCGCGACGATGTCCGATCTGTCCGGCAATATCGGACTCGACAGCCGCGACGAATTGTTGGAAGAAATTACGCAATTGGATCAGCAGCGTATCAAATTGCGTTTGCAGCAAGGCAAGCTGTTGCTCGAGACCGCAAAACAACGCGTTATGCAATCCGGAATTGGCGAACCGATCTTAACGCAACGGCACGGCAGCCTGGTCGAAGCCTTGATCGAACTTGAGGATGTGACACGTGTCTTGGTAATCGGTCTGCGCGGTAAAGTGCATGAAAATCAACCCGACAAGATCGGCGCGAAACTGGAATCGATCATCCGTTCGTTGCATAGACCGATATTGGTCGTCAACGAGGCGTTCAAGGCACCCGAACGCATCATGCTCGCTTATGACGGCAGCGCGGCAGCCGAGAAGGCGCTTGATATCGTCGCGAACAGCCCTTTGTACAAAGGTTTGGTTTGTCATTTGGTCTGCGTCAGTAAGGACGACGATAAAGGAAAGCTGCTCGAAATAGCCGAGAACAAGCTGAAGCAGGCCGGCGGTATCGAAGTGGTCGCTCAAAAACTGGTAGGAAAACCCGATTTGGTACTCTGCGAATATCAGGAAACTCATGATGTCGACATGACCGTGATGGGCGCCTTTAGCCATAACAAATTACGCGATCTTTTGCTTGGCAGTTTTACCGCGAAAATGCTGCTGCATAGCAAAAAACCGTTGTTGCTGTTGAGATAAAGCCGGTTAAGCGTTACCCCCGACAAGTTATGAATGGTTTGCCTCGTTCCCACGCTCCAGCGCTCGCCGTTATACATAAGTCGTAGATACCGTCTTGCCAGCTTGGCGAATGTGACCTCGATACCCTTTATTGTTGATTAACGTACCCGGCTTCGAAATCGCGACGAAGGCGTCGCTCCCACAAGGGGGGGCGAATGCTCTGTGGGAGCGATCCCCAGATCGCGATTTCGAAGCCACTGACGTTCAATATCCGCAGATTTATCAAACAACACCGTTCCCAGGTATACGATGACCTCTGTTTAGCAAGTTTACCGATACTTGTGTATAACGATGAGCGCTCCAGCGTGGGAACGCATACCGGTCTCACCGTAAGCAAAATATGGTTCCTAAGGTGTTATTGGAAAACAACTAGCCGATGTGGCCGAAGGCATACAGGCGGCCAATACCGGCACCGTGACGCTCGATCAAAGTCGCGTCGGACGCTTATCGCGCATCGATGTTATGTGCATCATTCGACGTACGCGCGCAATCGTTTGGCGATGGTCGCGGGGCTCGCGACGCTCGAAGTGATGGAAAACGACAAGTTGGTCGAGAATGCCGATGCGATGGGCAAGCGTTTGATGGAAGGCTTGAACAAGCTGAAAGATCGTTATTCGCTGCTCAAGGGCGTACGAGGCATGGGTTTAATGATCGGTTTGTCCCGAGTCTCTACGAAGTAAAATGGAGTGGAAATTGATTCATGCCGCGAGCGCCGGCCTGTTCCCGCAGTTGATCGCGATTCCGCTACACCGCGACCATGGCATCATCACGATGGCGTCCGGTCATAACGATGTGATCAAGCTGTTGCCGACGATGGTGATCACCGAAAAAGAAGTCGATCATTTCCTGAATGCGATGGAGGCGATTTTGCGTAACAGCCAGGAAGTCGGCAGCGAAAACTGGAAGACGATTTATCAAATCGCGAAGCGAACGATCAAGGGAGGCGATTGATGGTTCCGAGCCTCAAGGTCGCCGTGACCGGTGCATCCGGTTTTGTCGGGAAACGCTTGGTCGAAAGGCTCTGCCATCAAGGTCACTCGGTAGTTTGTCTATTGCGGCCGACGTCCAATGCCTTAGGGCTCGAGCGGCCTCAGGTCGAGATCAAGCGCGGTTTTTTAACCGATGCCGATTTCGTGGGCGAGGCGTTAACCGGTTGCGATGTCGTGATTCATTGTGCGGCCTTGGTCTCGGATTGGGCAACCGTGCATGAAATCAAAACCGCGAATGTCGGAGCAACCCGAATTTTAGCCAAGGAAGCGGCTAAATGCGGAATTAGTCATTTCATTCATGTCAGTACGACCGATGTCTACGGCCATCCCGGAAAACGGGGCGTGTCGGAAGATCATCAACCGGCGGAAAAATTTGCGAATTGGTATGCGGAAACCAAAAAAGAAGCCGAGGGCGTCGTGTCGGCTAGTTCGGTGGTGCATACGATCTTGCGTCCCGCAACGATTTACGGTCCCGGTTCGAAAACGTTGGTCGGTGAAATCGCAAAAGCAGTTGATTCCGGCTTCATGTTGTTGATTGACGGTGGTAAGCAATGTGCCGGTTTAACTTATATCGATAATCTTATCGATGCGATCGAGTTGACGCTGTTCAATGAAAACGCCTTTGGCGAAGTGTTTAATGTTTCGGATGCGAGTTCGGTAACCTGGGCCGAATTTGTCGACCATATTGCATTGGGGCTTGGCTCGCGTTATCGAAAAATCAGCTTGCCGTATCCTTTAGCTTTCAGGCTGGGGCATTTTTTGGAAAGTGGTTATCGCCATGTCAGAGGCGTCACAGGTTTGCAAACGCAAGCCTTATTATCGAGACAGGCTGTGCAAGTTCTAGGTATTCATCAAGATTTTTCAATCGAAAAGGCGCGGAGCCGATTGGGATTTGAGCCCGCGGTGCCGTTCGACCAGGGTATTGAAAAATCGATCGAATGGGTTAAAGGGCAATTAGGTTAAGTTCGAAAAGGCGGACATGGTTCGTAGCTTTGCCTTTTGCTCGGCTCAGGGATGTTTTTTGTTTTATACAATAATGTTCATGAAGGCCTAGCCATCGCCCCGGCAAATGAAAGTTCTCTGGTTGAGAGGGTGCGGTCACTCGCCCGACAGGACGCCGTGAATACGTCCATGTAGGCTCGACGGCGGGTCGAGCGCCAAGGATGGCGTGAATGCAGATTTTGCATGGAGCAAAAATCTGCCCTGCCGCCGACGCCTGTCGATCGAGCAACCGCACCCTCTTCGGAGCCGGAATTGCCAGAACGGAGATTTGCATATCGAAAAATTAGATAAAGAGCCCAAATCAACGAACTTTCACAGTAAAAAAGCATTAATTTTTGACTAAAGTGTTTTTTAATACATTATCTAGTCAAGATTTGTTATAAATAACGGCGCATGCCTACGATGTTCGAATAACGCATCCGGCGAACAGTTTCGGAACTGTCACCGGATTTTTTTTGTCTTCAACGAACAATTTAGAAACAATAAAGGTGTCCCTTGAATACCGAAATCAACAGAAACGACGGATATTTCATGAAAATTAACTATAAATTTGTCGGGTCGCTGCTGACGATAATTTTGCTCTTGGGTTTTGTGTTTAGTGATGCCTTGATTTACATGGAAAAAAACTGGCAGCGAGAAGAGTATAGTCATGGTTATTTGATACCGCTGATTTCGTTTTGGTTTATTTGGGAAAATAAGTCGGCGCTAGCCAGGCTTATCGGGCAAGGCAGTTGGGCCGGTTTTGTTTTAGTCGCGGCGGGTTTGTTGTTTGGTTTGATTGGCGAGTTAGCGACGCTGTATACCATTACCCAATATGCATTCTTAATAGTCTTATTCGGTATTTGTTTGGCTTATACCGGTTGGCGCGGAATGCGATTGCTCTGGTTTCCGTTGACCTATCTGATTTTCATGATCCCTTTGCCGAATTTTTTATACAACAATCTGTCGTCGGAATTGCAGTTGATTTCGTCGCAGCTTGGCGTCGCGGTAATACGACTGTTTGGAATTAGTGTTTTTTTGGCCGGTAATGTCATCGATTTGGGTAATTATCAATTGCAAGTCGTCGAGGCGTGTAGCGGTTTGCGCTATTTATTCCCATTGGCTAGTTTCTGTTTTTTATGCGCTTATTTTTTCAGAGCCAAGTTGTGGATGCGCGTCGTGATTTTTTTGTCGACGCTCCCGATAACCGTATTGATGAACAGTTTTCGTATCGGTGTGATCGGCGTTCTTGTTGAAAATTGGGGTATCGAGCAGGCTGAAGGGTTTTTACACGATTTCGAAGGATGGGTTATTTTTATCGGTTGTTTAGGCGTGTTGTTCGTCGAAATGTGGTTGATGGTCAAGTTGTTTTATCGGGATAAAAAGTTTTCCGAGGTCTTTGTCATCAAGGCCATGCCGCACTCCGAAACCGAGGAGTCTTTCGGGAGCGAATCGAATAATAGCGACTTAACAACGGCATTACCTAAGCCGTACATGGCGGCTGCATTACTTTTATTAATAGCGGTGCCACTATCTTTGTTCATCGGTGATAGGGAAGAGTTAACTCCTGATCGTTCTAGATTCACTACCTTTCCTCTGCAAATCGATGATTGGCGCGGTATCGAAGTCGGCATGGGGCAGGAATATATCGATGCGCTCAAGTTCGACGATTATATCGTCGCGAATTATACAAATCATCAACATCATGAGCCCATCAATTTTTATGTGGCTTATTACGCCTCACAACGCAAGGGAGCTTCCGCGCATTCGCCTAAGTCATGTATGCCGGGTGATGGTTGGCGTATCGGCGACTTTACGCAAAGAACCATTTCCGGTGTCGATGCTGTGGGCGGCGATCCGTTACGAGTTAATCGTGCCGTCATTTCCAAAGGTGAAAGTCAACAATTGGTCTATTATTGGTTTCAACAACGAGGCCGGGTCATCACGAACGAATATCTCGTGAAATGGTTTTTGTTCTGGGACGCTTTAACAAAACAGCGCACCGATGGAGCGCTAGTGCGATTGGTTATTTCATTGAATCGCGGCGAAGATGCGTCGGATGGCGATAAAAAACTCGATGCATTTTTACAGGCCGTTTATCCGCGTTTATCGGCGTTTGTGCCGAATTGACCGAGACAGCGTTTACTGGGCCAATCGTGTTTTGCGAAGAACTATGATTGGCCTTTGTCGTACTCCGAGTTTTATTTTCTATTTCCACATATATGACCGATCCGATTAAAGTGTAGAGTTTCTCACGGAATATTCTTTCTTTGTAACACTAATCTAAGATTCGTTTGGTTTAATTGCAAAGGCTTTAGCTTTTTGTTGAGGCTTGATAAGGTGCTGAGAGTGCCGGTTAGACCTTGCCGCAGTTGGGGCTTGGTCTTTTCTAATTGCTATGCCGAGAGGATGGGCATGGTATTTAAAGTTTTTTGAGTCGAAAACTATGGAATTGTTTGTTAGTTTTATATTATCGTCGGTCATCAGCATTGCATTGATCCCAATTTTGATCAAATCGGCTTCTGTGTTGAATATGGTCGATGAACCCGATGAACGTAAGGTACATACTAAGGCTATTCCAAGATGCGGTGGTTTAGGTTTAGCTATTGCTGCATTATCGGTGATATTGTTGCTGCTCCCTTTTGAAGGTCCTATCGGGCGCTTACTGATCGGAGGCGGCATTATCGTTCTATTCGGTGCTTTGGACGATATTTTAAACCTGAATTATAAATGGAAATTTTTTGGGCAGTTCCTGGCCGTATTCGTTATGGTTTCGGGAGGGATCTATTTAAAATTTTTACCGTTTGCCGGATTGGACCCCGCACCTTTATGGATTGCTTACCCGTTGACGGTTCTATTCGTCGTTGGTGTGACCAATGCCGTGAATCTTTCCGATGGATTGGACGGTCTAGCGGCAGGTATTATGTTGATGACTGTATCGGCAATCGCATTTTATAGCGCCTTGGTCGATTCTAGCAGCCTAGCGATCATGGCGCTTGCGTTGGCGGGCGGAATAGTCGGTTTCTTGCGGTTCAATACTCATCCTGCCATTGTTTTCATGGGCGATACCGGCAGCCAGTTTATCGGCTTCATGGCCTCTTCATTTACGATTTATTTAATCGTCGATGTACATCAAACGCTTAATCCCGCTCTACCTTTATTAATATTGGGCTTGCCTATTTTAGATACCTTGACCGTGATGGTGCAGAGAATACGTTCAGGTCATTCCCCGTTTTCACCCGATAAACGTCATATTCATCATCGCTTATTAAGACTGGGGTTTACTCATGCCGAAGCGGTTGGTGCGATTTATATTTTGCAGGCTTTGTTTTTATTAGCGTCATTTTTTCTTCGTTATAAGAGCGATTCGGTTGTATTAGGTTTTTATTTGAGCATTTGTTTTGTCATCTTGTTATTCTTTTATGGTGCGGCCAGGCTGGGGTGGATGCTGCATTCCGTTCAGGAGCCAATAGAAAGACGTAGGAGCTTTTTTAGGCGTTTCAATTGGCTTTATAAATTTTCAAAGTTTTATATCGAATATTCGCTGGCTATTTTTATCGGCATTATGATTTTTGCGATGTTTGGTCATGCAATGATGTTCACGCAATTGGAAATGGTTTTTGCGATCGCTTTTTTATGCCTCTTTTGGTTCTTGAATAATCCCCTCAAGGAAACTTTGACTCGGCTTAGTATCTACGCGGCCGGCGTATTTTCGTGTTTGATATTAAATCCTTCCAATGGTGTCGATCATTGGCTGGTTTGGGGAGTGGATATTTTTTTGGCAGTGCTACTAATTGTGGTTTTTCTGGCGGTTCAAGTGACGCGGAAAACGGTATTTTCATTGACGACGCAGGATGTTTTGGTCGGCTTGTTCATTCTATCGGCAATGTTTTTGGCCGATATCGAGCTGTTGCCGCGTATTTTGTTTCGATTGTTTTGTCTTGGTTACGCGGTCGAATATCTGTTTCACCGCAAAGCAAAAGAGTATCGTCCTTTGAAATTATTGGCGATGTTCTCCGGTGTCATGATTTTGTTAATAGTATTACCGGGAGCCGTGTCGGCGATGAAATAGCCGCTTTCCGAATTTGATTGCTATTCAATATTTATTTTTAAAAAAATCGACTACAAATTATCGTCTACAAATTACGGTTTATTTCTTCCCAGAGATCTTGATAGGCCTGTATTGAGCGGCCTCTTTTGACGAAGCCGCCTAGCGGCATGCGTTCAAGGCCCATGCGTTCGATATCGCTGGCATAAGGGATCGCCGATTTCAGCAATTCCGGGAATTGTTTGGGAGTCGTTTCAAGGATGTCGAGGTGCATTTTTTTGCGGCGATCGACCATCGAAAAAAACGGCATGACTCGTATTTTTTTATTATTCTCTTTTTTGAGAAATTGCTTCAATTGATCCAGCGTTCTTATTGAAAGCGTCGTCGGAATGACGGGCGATAGCAATATGTCTGCGGTTTTGAAGACGGCTTCCGATAATAATGAGATGCTCGGCGGACAATCCAGGAAGATGAAATCGTACTCCTGAGAGAGCGGTTTCAATAGTTTTTCGAGCTGATGCGTCGGTTTTTTCTTGCTTTCTAGCACTAAATCAAGATTTCTAAAAGAAAAGTCCGAAGGCAACAAGTCAAGGTTATCGAAATCGGTACCTTTAATCATATCGTCCAATTCACGCTTGCCTTCGATCAATTTTTTGCTGCCACCCTTGATTTTGGGCTTGATTCTGAAATAGTAGCTACTCGCCCCTTGAGGATCCAGGTCCCATACTAAAGTGCGCGACCCGCCACGTGCCGCCAAATAAGCAAGATTGACGGCCGTGGACGTTTTTCCTACGCCGCCTTTAATGTTGAATGTTGCAATGATTTTCATAGTTTTTTGTGCCCTATGGATTTCGTGATAAATAACGTCTTGGAACTATGAGCCTTGTTGAGGGTTCGGTCACTCGCTTGCCAGGACGCCGTGAACCCAGCACCTAAATTATCTAAGGCAATTAATCATAGCCATAGACTATGGAATTTAGGTGCTGGGTGAATACGTCCGTGTAGGCTTGACGGCGGCGACTGATTGCCAAGGATGGCATGAATGCAGATTTTGCATTACGCCATGGATGGCGTGTATTAGGGCACCAACAGTAGGCGCTTTAGGCGATGCAGGGCAGAAAAATGCTCCTGCATTTTCTGCATTCATTACTTCCTTGTAACTCAGCAGTTGCCGAGGAGCAAAAATCCGCCCTGCCGCCGACACCTGCCAATCGAGAACCGAACCCTCCTTAAATAGGGAAGTTATTTACGGCCAAGTCCTATGTCTTGAGGCCGATCGGCGCTAACAACCGAATAACGAATGAAACGCATCTTGAATATCGGGTTGATCGAATGCGTCGAACTTTTCCTGGAAAGCTTCGCGTGCTTGTTGCCGGCGCTTGTCTATCGTTTGAATCAAAACGCCCATTGCCAGAAACGTGTCGGCCGGGACTCCTTCGTTCATCATCTCTTCGCTAAATTTTTTCAAGGTAATCTCTTGGACTTCGAGATCTTGGAATTCGCCTAAGATATCCTGGAAATGTTTCAGGCTTTTAATCAATGACTTGATCTCATTTTTCGGATACAGATTTTGAAAAAACTCCATAAGATATCTCAATTTTTTGCAAGTTTTTCGCAAGTCGTGCAGTTCCCCCGGAGGCGATTGATCGGTAATGCGTTGTCCATCTTTGATGATGCGCCGGAAAACTTTAAAGATGCGCTTGTCGGCCAATGTTTTGATCGGTAGCAAGGCATTGGCTTGAGTCGGTTTTTTGATCGTCGGCGAGCGTAAAAATTCTTCCCATTCGATTAGCGGCGCGATATAGTCCGGCGATTTTAATTTTTTGGCGAGATTTTTTTGCGCTTGTTTTTGTTTGCGGTCGATAAAATTGTAAAGCGGGTTTAAGTCTTCTCTAAGTGCAGGCGGCACGCTTTTCTTATAATTGTCGAAATCGAGTAGATAAACGTCGAGATCGCGTGTCGGGGTCGTGATTTGACCGAGCCAGGCAAAAAAATGGCTGAAACGCGCCGTTTCGGCGTCGGGTAAAACATTTTTTAGTTGATTGAGTCCGGCACGAGTTCTTCGTACAGCGACTCTAAAATCATGCAAAAATTCGCTGTCGGTAGCGGCGATGGTGTCTTGTTCGTTGATTTTGATGGCTTTTAGTAAGTCGCTAAAAATATATTTAACCGCAAGATCCGAGCGCATGTTTGGATCGAGCTTGATGTTTAGCTTAGAGGTATAATCTTTCGGTTTTCGTCCTTGTGTTTTAAGTGCGTCGATTAACGGAGGTTGATTGGACTCGACTAAGCCGATGCGAATCAAGGCTTCGATGACCTTGAGAGCGGCTTTATCGTAGCCTTTTACCGGGGTTAATTGAAGCCGGCAAGGGATATATTCGAAGGTATCGATCATTAGTTTCAATACTGTCTTTTCATCCTTATTCAATACATTGACAAATTTTCGAGTACATTCCAGCGTCGTCAGTGGTAGTAGAGCACGCATTTCGAGTAATGGAGCGAGTACATTACGGATGTTTTCTGATGGAAATTCTTTCGCGAACTTAGGAACAGAGTCGAGGTCGGCTGATGCGATCAGTTGGCCGGTATGAAGGTTTTTCAATGTTAAAATAGAAACTGTTTGAGAACGATTTAATTCGCAGATTATACCGCCTCGATAAAGGCGCCAGTCGAAGCTATCATAATAAGATATTAAGGTATAGTGTTCGGAAACCGGTTTTAAATTCGCCTTGTCAGCCAATTGGCTCAAAAACTTGTTAGCGGTCAAATACCCCGGGAATTCGAAGTTCAAAGTGGGTGTAGTCATTGGCGGGATATCATTGAAGGATTTGTCAGGAAAAGCTTTTCCATAAACTGTCATATTTTTGGAATAGTAACAAGTTAATATGAAAAGTAAATTACAAAATTTTTAGGTTAAAGGTAAAAGAGGAAAGGTGAAAGGTGAAAGAGGAAAGGTAGATGGAGCCCTTTGTGGGCGCGATTCCCAGATCGTCCATCACCTAGCGTTAGGTGAGGGAAAGCCGAAAAGCTCAGGTGACAATAAACGGTATCGGAGTCACACAGGTCAAGATTCCTCGTTCCCATCGCTCCAGCGTGGGAATGCATACTATAGGTCAAAGGGGCAAGGGCAGAGGTGAAAGGTGGATGGGAGATTGCTGGTTTTTGGGTTGTGGTTCGTTTTTGGTATGGGGATTTTTGAACGATGGCTAGAACTTTAATGTTGCTTCGGCATGGTAAATCGGATTGGGAGGTCGATGCCGATGATTTCAATCGCCCTCTGAAAAAACGCGGCAAAAAAGCCGCGGTTCGCATTGGACAATGGATGCGTAAGCAAAAACTAAAACCCGGCTTGATCGTTACTTCGCCTGCCGTACGTGCGCTGACAACCGCCGAGAGAGTCAGTGAAGCGTTAGGTTTTGCCGACCCCGAGATTATTCGGGATCAGCGTCTCTATGAAGCCGAATTAGCCGATTTTAAGGCCGTTTTATCCGACTGTCCGGCCGAAATTGGACGGGTTTTGTTGGTGGGGCATAATCCCGGTCTTGAAACTTTATTGCACTATTTGGTTGCCGACATCGAGAAGGCAGAAGACGGTAAATTGCTTGCGACCGCTACGCTTGCGGTTTTGACGATGCCGTCCGATTGGACGAAGCTTGGCGAGCATAGTGCGAAATTAGTCTCGGTTACACGCGCTTCTTCGTTGTCATAATTTTGTAACATAAAAGTCATATTCTTATGCAACCGTTCCGCAATGGAATAATGACGTTACCTTCTTAGAGAGTCGATTCATGATGTTTTCATACAACTTTAACAAAATAACTCTGATATTGAGTTTTTCTATGGCTTCTTTAGTCGCCGGCCCCGCTGGAGCCGTGCAGACGGTCGATCCCGGTCTATCTGACTATCATAAAGTGAGCGGCGTATCCGGTAATCTGTCGAGTGAAGGCTCGGACACACTTGCCAATTTAATGACCTTATGGGCCGAGGAATTCAAGCGTATTTATCCAAGCGTCAATATTCAGGTGCAGGCTGCGGGTTCTTCGACCGCGCCGCCGGCGTTGACCGAAGGTAAAGCCAATCTCGGGCCGATGAGCCGGAAAATGAAGGATAACGAGTTAGATGCTTTCGAAAGTAGATACGGCTATAAACCGACTGCGATTCCTGTCGCTATAGATGCCCTAGCGGTATTCGTCAATAAGGACAATCCGGTCCAAGGTTTGACCTTGGCACAGGTCGATGCGATTTTGTCGTCGACACGTAAATGCGGTTATCCAAGCGATATCGTGACTTGGGGGCAGGCAGGGCTTGATGGTGCTTGGCAAAACCAAAGCATACAACTATACGGACGCAATTCAGTATCCGGCACATACGGTTATTTCAAGGATGAGGCCTTGTGCAAAGGCGATTTTAAAAATAATGTCAACGAACAACCCGGTTCGGCATCGGTCGTACAATCGGTAACCAGCTCGATTAACGGTATCGGTTATTCCGGTTTAGGCTATAAGACTTCCGGAGTCAAAACGGTTCCACTGGCATTAAGAGAAGGGCAGGCCTATGTCGATGCGACGCCGGAAAACGCGATTGCCGGTACTTATCCGTTAGCGCGTTTCTTATATGTTTACGTCAACAAGCATCCGAATAAACCTCTAGCGCCGCTCGATCAAGAATTCATTAAAATGGTTTTATCCAAAACCGGTCAGCAAGTCGTCATTAAAGACGGGTATATTCCGTTGCCGGCCAAGGTCGCCAATAAAGTTCTGGGGTCGATAGAATAAGGTGAAAGGTGAAAGGTGAAAGGTGAAAGGTGAAAGGTGAAAGGTGAAAGGTGAAAGGTGAAAGGTGAAAGGTGAAAGGTGAAAGGTGAAAGGTGAAAGGTGAAAGGTGAAAGGTGAAAGGTGAAATCGGCGCTTGACAAGCGATTTAAATACTGCGTCATTTTACCGCTTACCGCTTACCGCTTACCGCTTACCGGCACAGTTAAGTCGAGCACACTATATTCGGAATTATTAACCATTTCCTAGCGGCATTGATCATTCAACCCTATATATGACAGAACCGAAATCCGGGGCTTCGGCCTCTCTGAATGCCATGACGGGCTTTTATCCGCGTTGGCGACTCATCAAGGACAGTGTGGCTCGTTACGGCGTTATCGTTGGCGGCTTGAGCATTATCGCCGCGATAATGCTGATTTTTTTCTATTTATTGTATGTTGTGTGGCCTCTATTTATCGAGCCTAGCGCAGAATCTGTCGCGCATTACCCTGTGCCGGAGCTGGCGCTTGGCGACACCGCTATGTTGGCTGTCGAGGAGCAAAATGAAGTTGGCGTGCGTTTCACCGAAAACGGACGAATTATTTTCTTTGCCGCGCCGACCGGTAAAACGCTATTGATTCATTCAATCGTTTTGCCGGAAAGCGCTCGGATTAGCAGTTTTGCCGATGGCGGTCCCGAGAAAGGTGTTGCCGTGTATGGCTTGTCGGACGGTCGCGCGATCGTGCTGAAACACAAGTATAACGTGTCATATCCGGAAAACCAGCGGGTCATAACGCCTGTTGTCGATTATCCGTTGGGACGAGAACCGCTGGTTTTGGATGAATCAGGTCAAGCACTCGAAAAGATTGCAATTCGTGTCGATGACGATCAGACCACCATGGTCGCCAAAACGTCGGATAAACGAGTGATATTGACGAGCTTCGAAAAGAAGCGTTCGTTGTTCGATGATGATGAAGATTTCGAACGGACCGACAGCATACTCGATGTGCCGGCTCTCGATATTGCATTTATCTTAATGGACAAGGATCAACGCAATTTATATCTCGCCGATAGCGAAGGTCGTTTGAGTTTTTTCGATATTGCCGATAAGTCGAAACCGGCGATTCGCCAGCATCTGAATGTAATCGAAGCCGGTCGTAAATTGACCTCGATGGTTTTTTTGAACGGCAGTATTTCGTTATTGATCGGCGATTCGGGCGGATTGGTTGCGCAATGGAGCGTAGTCAGGGACGCCCGGAATAATCCGGCGATGCAAAAAATCCGATCGTTCAAGGTATCGGAACAGGCGATTGCCGGCATTAATGCCGAGCAACGCCGCAAAGGTTTTATTGCGGTCGATACCGCAGGCGTCGCCGGTATTTATCATACGACCGCCGAGCGGCAGTTGATCAAAACACAGGTGTCGAATGGGATGCCGGAAACAGTTTCGATGTCGCCGCGAGCCAATGCGTTTATCGTCGAATCCGAGTCGGGCTTCATGGATTTCTGGTCGGTCGAAAACGATCATCCGGAGGTTTCCGTCAAATCGTTATGGCAAAAAGTCTGGTATGAAAGCTACCCGAAGCCCGACTATATTTGGCAGTCTTCCTCGGCGAGCAATGATTTCGAACCGAAATATAGTTTGACGCCGTTGGTATTCGGCACCTTGAAAGCTGCTTTTTACGCAATGCTTATCGCGGTCCCTTTGGCTTTGATGGGTGCGGTTTATACCGCTTATTTCATGGCCCCGCGCATGCGCACGCTGGTTAAGCCCGGTATCGAGATTATGGAAGCGTTGCCGACTGTTATTTTAGGTTTTCTAGCGGGGCTTTGGCTCGCGCCGTTTGTCGAAGAGCATTTGGCCGGCATTTTCACGCTTTTGCTGACGATGCCGCCGGCGGTGCTGGTTTTTGCTTATCTATGGCAATTATTGCCGGAATCGGTGAGGCATAAGATTCCGGATGGCTGGGATGCCGCCTTGTTGATCCCCATCATTTTGTTGAGCGGCTGGTTTGCGTTTTTAATTAGCGTGCCTTTGGAATCAGTGCTGTTCGGGGGCAGCCTGCGTAATTGGCTCGATGCCGAATGGGGTATCGGCTATGACCAACGCAATGCCTTGGTGGTGGGGTTGGCGATGGGCTTTGCGATCATCCCGACGATATTTTCGATCGCCGAGGATGCGATTTTTTCTGTTCCGAGACATTTAACGGTCGGCTCTCTCGCCTTGGGCGCGACGCCTTGGCAAACAATGACGCGTGTTGTACTGTTGACGGCTAGCCCTGGGATTTTTTCGGCGATCATGATCGGACTCGGCCGGGCGGTCGGCGAAACGATGATCGTATTGATGGCGACCGGTAATACGCCGGTGATGGATTTGAGTATATTCCAGGGTATGCGCACCTTATCGGCCAATATCGCGGTCGAGATGCCCGAGTCCGAAGTCGATAGTACACATTACCGGGTGCTGTTTTTGGCTGCCTTGGTGTTGTTTTTGTTTACCTTTGTCGTTAATACCTTGGCCGAGTTGATTCGCCAGCGCTTACGTGAAAAATATAGTTCCTTATGATCAAACAATGGTTTAAAAGCGGTTCCCCGTGGATTTGGCTCAATGCCGCGGCAGTCAGTACTTGTCTGATTTTGGTGATCGGCTTATTGGCGTTGATCGTGTTTCGTGGAGCTTTGCATTTCTGGCCGTCGGATGTCGCCGAATTTATCTATATGGAAGACGGGCGCAAGCAAACTGTCATCGGAGAGATTGTCGATACCAGCGCCACAACGGCTTTGATGGCGCGTGCTTCGGGTCATAAGATGTCAGACGATAACGATCTGCTTGTACAACACCTGATCAAAATCGGGAACCGAGATTTGACCGGCATGGATTTTCGCTGGATTCTGGACCGTAATATTCAGAGCCGACAGTATCCGGACAATATTCTCGTGCTCGAGCGGCGAGAATGGGGTAATTTTTACGGTTATCCGGTTGCACTCAAGCAAGAAGGGCAAGTGATCGCCGAAGGCCCGCAAGTATTTTCGGTCTTATCGGAGCGATTACGTGATGCCTTGTCGGTTTATAAGCAAATTCAGCGACTCGAAAAAAAGGAAATCGGCGCAGTTAATTACGGTTTGGAGCGCTTGAGGCTTAAACAAAGACGCTTGGAATTGAACGCGCAATGGGATGAACAGTCGGAACGGGAGCTTTCTGCCGAACGCGATGAGTATGAGCAACTATACCGGGACTATCAGTCTCAGTTGCAAAGTTTATACAAGACGATCAACAGAGATTCTTTGGTGATGAAGGCAGCCGATGGTCGAGAAATCGATATGCCTTTGGCTAAGTTGGTCAGAATTTATCGCCCGAATACGATGGGTGTTTGGGCCAAGACTGGGCATTATTTCGAAAAAATCGCCGAATTTTTGCTGGACGACCCGCGCGAGGCAAATACTGAAGGCGGCATATTCCCGGCAATCTTCGGTACCGTAATGATGGTCATCATTATGTCGGTGATCGTGACGCCGCTCGGCGTGATCGCGGCGATTTATATGCGAGAATATGCGAAGCAAGGCTTTACGACACGCTTGATTCGCATTGCAGTCAATAATCTGGCCGGTGTCCCTTCAATCGTCTATGGCGTGTTCGGCTTGGGTTTTTTTGTGTACATTCTAGGCGGCAATATAGACCAACTGTTTTTTCCGGAAGCCGCTCCTGCACCGGTTTTCGGAACGCCGGGCTTATTGTGGGCGTCGATTACGCTGGCCTTATTGACATTGCCGGTCGTTATCGTATCGACAGAGGAAGGCTTGTCGCGTATTCCGAAATCGATCCGCGAAGGCAGCTTGGCCTTGGGTGCGACGAAGGCTGAAACGTTATGGCGCACCGTGTTGCCGATGGCGAGCCCGGCGATGATGACCGGTTTGATTTTAGCGGTTGCTAGGGCGGCCGGCGAGGTGGCGCCTTTGATGTTAGTCGGCGTCGTCAAATTAGCGCCATCGTTGCCGCTGGACGGAAATTTTCCATTTTTGCATCTGGATAGAAAATTCATGCATTTGGGTTTTCATATTTACGACGTCGGTTTTCAAAGTCCGAATGTCGAAGCGGCAAGACCCTTGGTCTATGCCACATCCTTATTGTTGGTCGTCGTGATCGTCGGCTTGAATTTATCAGCGGTCGCGATCAGAAATCATCTGCGCGAAAAATACCGGGCTTTGGAAGGTTAACCTAGCTTTAACACATGTAGTCACTAGGCTATTTATTGTTTATTTTCTATTATTTATATTAATTACAATGTCTTACGATCATAAAATGTTAAGGCTGGGTTAAACGCCATGACGAATCAACCCTTACGGAAACACATGCTCGATTTGGATGCATTGACTCAAGATAAGAAGCCGCAAGGCATGGCTCAAGAAGAAGTGTGCATCAAGGTACACAATCTGAATCTATTCTATGGCGATCAGCAAGCTTTATACGGCATCGATATGCATATTCCGCGGCAAAAAGTGACTGCCTATATCGGTCCGAGCGGCTGCGGAAAATCGACATTGCTGCGCTGTATCAACCGCATGAACGACCTGGTCGATAATGTCAGAATCGAGGGCAAGATTTTGCTCGATGATGAAGATATTTATGCGAGATCGGTAAATGTCGCGGCTTTGCGCAGACGGGTCGGAATGGTGTTTCAAAAGCCCAATCCGTTTCCGAAGTCGATCTATGAAAACGTCGCTTACGGCTTGCGGATACAAGGCATCAACGATCGCAGAACACTAGACGAGACCGTCGAGGAGGCTTTGCGCGGCGCGGCGCTTTGGGATGAGGTTAAAGATAGACTGCATGACAATGCTTTAGGTATGTCGGGCGGTCAGCAGCAACGGCTCGTGATTGCTAGGGCAATTGCGATCGAGCCGGAGGTCTTGTTACTGGACGAACCGGCATCGGCTCTGGATCCTATTTCAACGCTGAAAATTGAAGAGCTGATCAACGAATTGAAAGAGAAATACACGATCGTGATTGTCACGCACAACATGCAACAAGCGGCACGCGTATCCGATTACACGGCCTTCATGTACATGGGCAAATTGATCGAATTCGACAATACCAGTCATTTGTTTACGAATCCGTCGAAAAAACAAACCGAGGATTACATCACCGGGCGTTACGGCTAATAGAATGTTAATTTCGCGCAGAGGCGCGGAGGCGCGGGGAAAGAAAGGTTTAAATAGTTCCCACACTGCATAGAAACTTTGGTGGGGGAGGGATGCTCCATCGTCCTTGAACCTCAAAGCAGTTCAGTCTGGAATTACTTCGCTTTCCCCTCGCTTCTGCGGGAAAATTTCCGTTCTCAGTGGGAGCTCATAACTTGGCTGCCGAGGCAACGTCGGAATCGCTATTTCGGGCTTATTTATTAACTACGCTTTCATGCGAGGATAAACCATGGATATCAATAAAATCGGACATCATATTTCGAGCCATTACAACGTGGAGCTCGAGGATATCCGTAATAGCGTTTTGAAGATGGGCGGTATTGTCGAAAGGCAAATCGAATTGGCCGCATTGTCGTTCACCAGTTATGATATGGAAATTGCCGAGCAAGTTATTCAACAAGACGATTTTGTCAACCGACTCGAAAAGCAAATCGATCAGGCCTGTACCGAAATTTTAGCCAAGCGTCAGCCTGCCGCGTTCGATCTGCGCTTGTTGTTGTCGGTGATTCGAACGATTAACGATTTGGAACGGATCGGCGATGAGGCGACTAAAATCGCGGAAATGGCGATTCATTTGAGCGATACCGAAGGCAAAACTCGAAACGAGGAATATTACGAGATACAGCATTTGGCCGAGTTGGTTATGAAAATGCTGCGCGGTGCCTTGGATGCATTTGCACGCTTAAATGTTGAGAGTGCCGTGTCGATTACCGCCCAGGATGCCATGGTCGATCGCGAATACGGAAGCATCATACGTCAAATGGTGGCGAGGATGATGGAAGACCCGCGCAATGTCAGGCGAACGCTTGATGTGTTGTGGACGGCGCGAGCATTAGAAAGGATCGGCGATCATGCCTGCAACATCTGCGAACATGTGATATACATGGTTAAAGGCGAGGATGTCAGGCACATGAGTCGCGAAGAACTGGAAAGAAAAATTCAGGGTTGATGGGCAGGGTAAAAAGGGAAGTCGGTTACGATTTTTATAGCCTGCGATAAGACAAAAAAGTAACCTGACCCCTTTTCTTTGGTTAAAGCACGTAGCCCGGATGGAGCGCAGCGTAATCCGGGCTACGTGCTTTGGATGAAATTTATCGAATGGCCTTAAAGCCGATATCGGTTCGATAATAGATGCCATCCCATTGTATCTCGGCGGTTAATGCATAGGCATTGTCTTGAGCATCCTTGATCGTTTCACCCAAAGCGCAAGCACACAATACTCGGCCACCCGATGTAACAATATCATTGCCTTGCAACTGGGTGCCGGCATGAAAGATTTTTCGGTCGGCTAGTTCCGATTTAGTAAGGCCCGTGATAACGTCGCCTTTTCGGTAGTCATTTGGGTAACCGCCGGCGGCCAAGACTACGCCTAGTGCAGCGCGTTCGTCCCAATCGGTTTTGACTGTATTCAGGGTTCCGTCTAGGGCAGCTTCGCAGAGTTCGGTCAAATCGCTTTTTAGACGCATCATGATCGGTTGGGTCTCCGGGTCGCCGAACCGGCAATTGTACTCGAGAACTTTGAGCGAACCGTCTGGCGCGATCATTAATCCCGCGTATAAAAAACCGGTGTAGGGAATGCCGTCTTCAATCATGCCTTGCAGCGTCGGCTCGATGACTTCGCGCATGACTCGATCATGGATTTCCGGTGTTACGATAGGGGCAGGGGAATAGGCACCCATGCCGCCGGTGTTCGGTCCTTTATCGCCGTTGTCGCGGGCTTTGTGGTCTTGCGAGGTGGCCATGGGTAAAGCATGTTTGCCGTCGGCAATGACGATGAAGCTAGCTTCTTCTCCGGCCAAAAATTCTTCGATCACGACGCGATTGCCGGCTGCACCGAAGGCATTTCCGGATAACATGTCTTCGACTGCGCTAGTCGCTTCGGCGACGGTTTGCGCGACAATCACGCCTTTGCCTGCCGCGAGTCCGTCGGCTTTGACGACAATCGGCGCCCCTTTGGTTTCGATATAGGCAATCGCTTCGGCGGTATCGGTGAAGGTTTGGTATTCGGCCGTCGGTATATTGTGGCGCGCCATGAAGTCTTTGCAAAAGGCTTTCGATCCTTCCAATTGTGCGGCTTGAGCGGTGGGTCCGAAGCATTTTAAGCCCGCTTCTTGAAAGCTGTCGACGATACCTTTGACCAACGGAGCCTCGGGCCCGACGATGGTGAGGTCGATTTGTTGTTGTTTGGCAAAGGCTAGTAATGCCTTTACGTCGTCAGCCGCAATGTCGACATTTTCAAGATTGGGTTCTAATGCGGTTCCGGCATTGCCGGGCGCAACGAAGACTTTTTCCGCTTTCGGGGATTGCGCGGCTTTCCAAGCCAAGGCATGTTCGCGGCCGCCGCCGCCGACAATAAGAATTTTCATTCAGTTTCTCAAAAGTGGTGTTTTATTTATAGCACATGGATTAACCTAAGAAAGCATTGCACCATGAAGAATAATAGGTTAATTCAATAACTTGTAATGCGTGTGTATGGATGCTGATGCTGCACAATGTTTATAACTTGTTTTTTTATTACCATGAAGGGCATGAAGATAATGAAGGGAAGAGAATTGTGTGCTTTATGAACTATCTCTTAATCACAGATGAACCCAATAGATAAACCCAATGCAGTAATACAACGTTGTCCAATCCAGTTAATGACTAAAAATATCAAAACAATGTCAATAATGATGACATTAACTGTTAATGGTTAGTAACCCATTTAAATTGAAAACGCTGTATCTTCAAGTCCTTCATGCTCTTCATGGTAAAAATAAATGACATTTTTGGGAATCATCACCCGTTTGTATAGAACTTTCGTTCACCCAAATTGTGTCTTCCGTGTCTTATTTGATTGCCTAGTTTTAGTGCCGGAAATGGCGCATGCCGGTAAATACCATTGCGATATCGTGCTCGTCGGCCGCAGCAATGACTTCATTGTCGCGCATCGAACCTCCGGGTTGAATTACGGCTGTGATGCCGCATTCTGCGGCCGAATCGATGCCGTCGCGAAACGGAAAGAACGCGTCCGATGCCATCACCGAACCCGGCACGGACAAACTTTCGTCGGCGGCCTTGATGCCGGCGATTTTAGCCGAATATACGCGGCTCATTTGTCCGGCGCCGACGCCGATTGTTTGACCGTTTTTACAATAGACGATCGCGTTGGATTTGACGAATTTGGCTACCTTCCAAGCAAACATCAAGTCGGCGAGTTCCTGGGTATTCGGAGCGCGGCGGCTGACAACTTTTAGTTCGGCTTGCGCTACGGTGCCGTGATCGAGGTCTTGCACCAATAATCCGCCAGTCACTTTTTTGTAATCGAAGCCTGGCTCGTTACCGCTGGTCCAGATACCCGTTTCGAGAACCCTGACATTTTGTTTTTTCGCGAGAATAGCGCGTGCGGCGTTGTTAACTGTAGGCGCGATAATGACTTCGACGAATTGCCGTTCGATGATGGCCGAGGCGGTTGCTTCATCGAGTTCTCGGTTGAAAGCGATGATGCCGCCGAATGCCGAGGTTGGGTCGGTCGCATGGGCTCTGTCGTAAGCCTCTAGAATAGTGTCCGCGATTGCGACGCCGCACGGATTGGCATGTTTGACGATAACGCAGGCAGGCTGCTCCTCGAAGGATTTGACACATTCAAGCGCAGCGTCAGAGTCGGCAATATTGTTATAGGAAAGTTCTTTTCCTTGTATTTGATTCGCGGCGGCGATGCTTCCTGCGGCCGGATTGCGCTCCCGGTAAAAAGCGGCCGATTGGTGAGGATTTTCACCATAACGCATGGTTTGTTTGAGTTTGAACTGCAAATTCAGGACTTCGGGAAACGTTTGGCCATTGACTTGGCCCAGGTAGGCTGAAATTGCGGTATCGTAATTTGCGGTATGTTGAAAACATTTCAAGGCTAGGCTGAAGCGTGTTTCTTGGGATAAGCCAATGTTGTTTTCTCTTAATTCCGACAAGATGGCTTCGTAATCCCTTGGGTCTACGACGACAGCGACGTCGTTATGGTTTTTGGCGGCCGCGCGAATCATTGTCGGTCCGCCGATGTCGATATTTTCGATTGCCGTTTCCAGGTCGCAATCCGGTCTGGCGATGGTTTTTTCGAAGGGATAAAGGTTGACTACAACCATGTCGATCGCAGCGATGCCATTGGCGGCCATCACTTCATCGTCGATACCGCGCCGGGCCAATATGCCGCCGTGTATCTTCGGATGCAGGGTTTTGACTCTTCCGTCCATCATTTCCGGAAAACCGGTATAGTCGGAGACTTCAATAACAGGAATGTCTTGTTCAGCCAGGGCTTTTGCCGTACCGCCGGTAGATAAAACTTCAATGCCTAAGTCGTTCAGTGCTCGGCAGAATTCAACGATGCCGTATTTGTCGGAAACGCTGACTAGTGCGCGAGTAACTTTTTTGTACATGAGTGGGGCCTCGGGTAAGGAGTGTTGATCGGTATCGAAAAGGGTTTCAGGTATCACTGGGCAGTTAAGCCACAAAAAATAGAAAGTTTATGAAGATCTTAGGGGTTATAGAAAGGGTATTCATCGATAATCGACAATTCGATTAATGCCTTTTTCTTTTCGTGGTTAAATTTTTTTTAGGTAGCCCGGAAAGGTAATATCCTTGAACGAGAGCGGTATTAGTAAAATTAACCCAGCTTTAACAAATCTAGCGCCATAATATTCTTTATTTTCAATATCCTATCTTTACTAAATGTTATGGCTGGGTTAAGAAATACCGTATTGGTCCAGTTTTTTACGTAAGGTGCTACGACTTAAACCGAGTACTTTGGCTGCCTTGGTTTGGTTGTAACCGGCATGCTGTAGCGTGACTTCCAGCAGCGGTTTTTCGACTTCGCCGATGACCATTGCGTGGAGTCCTGCCGCATCATGACCGTTTAGTTGCGAAAAATAGAGCTCAATGGCTTGTTTGACCTGTGCAGACAACGGTATTGCGGTCGGTATTTTATTGTCAATATTAATCACCTTAGCGGATTGTTGAGTTGCTTCCATATTATGCAGCACGATGGTATGAAAAATGCCGGAATGCCGAGTCGATATGCTGAATTTGTTCGATCGGCTGTTGAGCTCGGTTGATAGCATTGCGAATTTCGACAGGTAAGATGCCGAGCCTGTCAAGATACCAACCGATATGTTTGCGCGCTATTTTAACACCGCTTAGGTTGCCGTAGAAACTATATAATTGTTGTACATGACTCAATAAAGTTTCGCGGGTCGAGTCGATAGTTTGCGATTCTAAGGGTTCGTCGCTATGTAAAGAATTGATTATGTCGCTAAAAATCCAAGGGTTGCCTTGAGCGCCGCGGCCGATCATCAGCGCATCGGCCCCCGTTTTTTTCAGGACATAACGAGCCTTGTCGGCCGAGTCGATGTCGCCATTCGCGATGACCGGGATAGCGATGTTTTTTTTGATTTGCTTGATGGTTTCGTATTCGGCGTTGCCATTGAATTTACAGGCGCGTGTTCGACCATGTATGGTCAGTGCGGCAATGCCGGCTTCTTCGGCTATTTTAGCGATAGCCGGCGCATTACGATTTTGTGGATCCCATCCGGTGCGGATTTTCAATGTGACTGGAACCGAAACTGCCTCGACGACGGCTTCGAGAATGCGTTTGACTAGATCCTCATCCCTCATTAGGGCAGAGCCGGCGGCGACTGCACAGACTTTTTTGGCAGGGCATCCCATGTTGATATCGATGATGTCGGCGCCCCGGTCGACGTTAAGTTTAGCGGCGTCGGCCATTTGTCGCGGATTTGTTCCGACAATCTGCACCGAACGAAGGCCCGTTTCGCCGCTGTGGTCGGCTTTTAATAAGGTGCGTTTATTGGTTTGCAATGACGGCAGGGAGCTGACCATTTCAGATACGGCAAGTCCCGCGCCGAATTGTTTGCAGAGCGTTCTGAACGGACGGTCGGTAAT
Source organism: Methylotuvimicrobium sp. KM1 (assembly GCF_044788715.1). NCBI lineage: Bacteria > Pseudomonadati > Pseudomonadota > Gammaproteobacteria > Methylococcales > Methylococcaceae > Methylotuvimicrobium > Methylotuvimicrobium sp. KM1. The sequence continues at coordinate 2,063,021 of NZ_CP173170.1, forward strand.
TCCGGCCATTGGGGCGAGGACTAGATTGTTTTCGAGAGTATGCGGCCCTATTTGCATGGTTTCAAGTAAACAGTTAGCGGTGAATAGTGAGTGGTGGCTTGGGACGTTGGGGCGTCCCTTGATCCAGAGGGTATGACTTCTAATATCGTGTTGTGGAATTCGCTATATAGGCTAAATCGCCCGCAAAACTTTTAGCTGCTAAACCATTATCCATTCACGATTCTCCATTTCCTATTCACTTTGCTCTTTTTCAACTTCGTCATTCCAGATGGGGTTAACGCGGTCTTCCGGGTTAAGCTTATCTTCATCATTTTGATAAATATGCCAGAACGATTTATCGATAGCGCCGTTTTTATAGTTTTCTTTTTTCTCGTGACCGAATGGGCACCACCAATTTTCAACGATTTTGACCATGTAAGCATGCCATTCGAATAAGCCGACGCTGAGTGGGCAATACCAAGTACAGTTGAATAGCCAATAAAGTTTCGATTGTGAAGGACTCAATTTGAATGTTGGGTCCATTGTAATTTGGTTTTTTAAGTTATAGCGATGGGTCGAGCGGGCCGGCAAGAAGTCGGATAAGGTTTTGAGGTCTTTGGCGCCAATCAATCGTAAATGTAGATAGGTTAAGTAAGCGCTAGCAAATACGAATGGTAACGTTAGTATCGGTAAATAAATCAACGGTACACCAATCGCTCTTTTCCAAACAGGAACGTTTCGGTAATTGCGTCCGATGGCAACGCGGTGAGCGCAGGAATTGCAGGCTTTCATGGTTAATAGACCTCTTTATTAGGTGGTGTGATTGGGTCGTCGGATTGATTAGCGTCGGTGCTTTGATTTTCGTTGAGCAGTTGATAAATGCTCAAACAACCGGCACAGCAAAAGGGTAACTGTTTTGTAGGTGTGTCGAGTGTAAAGCCTTTTATTTCAACCGATTGGCCGCACAATGCGCATGGCGGCTTTGTTGCTTCAGTAGACATATAACGAAAAGGTCATAAGCTTGGAGAAACGGCGCAAAAAAACGTCTTTAGATAATCCGTTTCGGGTATTGCCGGGTGTATCGGGTGATCGGGGCCCTGTCCGCCGGCGGCAAAAAAAATTAAATGTCGATCTATATGACGCGCGGAAGATCTTAGAATCTCGTGGAGCGCATCGCGTCCTAGATGGTGTGAACAGGATGCTGAAACCAGTATGCCGTTCGGAGATAATATTTGCAAGGCTAAATGATTGAGGCGCCGGTAAGCTTCGTAGCCCTGCTTAAAATCTTTTTTGCGTTTGATCAATGCAGGCGGGTCAAGGACGATAATATCGTAATGTCGGTTTTCTTGACGGGCTGTCTTCAGAAAATCGAATACATCGCTGTGCTTGAATTTCATCTTTGCGTCCACACCGTTTAATTGCGCATTGTTCGATGCAAGCTTCAGTGCATTTTCGGAGGCGTCCACGCAAGTGACTTCGGAGGATCCGGCGACGGCCGCAGGAACACTCCAGGCGCCGGTATAGCAGAACAAATCCAATACACTTCGTTCTTTGCATAGTTGCATAAGACGATTGCGGCTGTCGCGATGGTCGTAAAACCAGCCGGTTTTTTGGCCTTCTTGAATATCGACTCTAAATAAGCACCCGTTTTCTTCAATGATCATTGTTTCCGGCAAACTGCCGTAGATGATTTCATTGTCTAAAGGTAAGCCTTCCAATGCACGTTGACTATTGTCGTTTTTCAATACGATGGCTTGCGGGTTAAACAATTCGATCAAAGCGGTCAGTAATTCGTTTCTGTGGCGTTCAATGCCGGCGGTCGTGATTTGCACCGATAAAACATCGCCGAAACGGTCCACAACCAAGCCGGGTAGGCCGTCGCTTTCTCCGAACACAAGACGATAATAAGGTTTACCGAAGAGTTGTTCGCGCAGTTGCAATGCGGTACTTAGTCGTTTTTTAAAAAATTTGACGCTACAGCTCAAGTCGGACTTTCTGGATAATAAGCGCGCGCAAATTAAGGTGTGCGGATTAAAGTAGGCGCTTCCTAGTTGTTTGCCGTCGGCCGCAAGGATATTAACCAGTTGCCCGGGTTCTAAATCGTTGGGTGCGCTTCTTTTGGTGTCGATTTCATTACTGAAAATCCATAAATGGCCTTGGCGCAAGCGTCGGTCTTCGTTTTTCTTTAAATAAATTTCAGGATGCGGCATGAATTAAATAAGTTCGAAAGTATAGCCGCCGACCGAAGTGCTGGGCGCGGCGATGGCGAGACCGATTTCGATGGTTTCGTGAGGCGCGATTTTGTCGGTGCGGAAAGTTAAATTGTCCGGTGTAAATGCGCGTTGCGCGAACGGTTCGCCGGAAAGCTTCAGTAACGTCAGTTTTACGCCCGGATGCGGTTGGGCGAATTCAGCCTGATTGTTGATGATGGCTTTAAAATAGTAATTTTGATCGGCTGTCAAGATCAGCGAACTCGCTAAAACCGAAAAGTCGGTCAGGTTTCTGTAATCGGGTAATGAACAGCCTAAATAAGAACACGCTTCAATGAACCAGGGTCTGAATTTTTCGTGTTGTAATGCCGAAGGACCTTGGAAATAGATAATTTGTCCGCACAACAGGATGAGGCCTGCGGCTGCGGATAAATTCCATAAAAGCGGGTTGGCGGGCTTTCGGTCTTGTACCCAAGGTAGTTGTTCTTCAGAGGGGGCCAATGGAACATCGGCCGGAGTTTCGCCGAGTCGTTGCAGTGCATCGAATTGCGTCGAGCAGTGGCTGCAGCGGATTATGCCCCGAGTTTCGCGTAATTGATCTATTGTCAACGTTTGCGGGTGGTGACATTCGGGGCATTGTGTGAACATCGCTTATTTATCTTTTCGTCCGTCCAGACGACACCAGTCCTCTTGGATTGCCGGCGGATTGAGTGTAATAAAAGGCCGGTACGCTGCGCTGACGGCTTCGGCTTGTTCGTTCAAAATACCGGATAAAACCAAAGAGCCGGAGGGAGCGACTAGTGCGGCGATCTTGCCGGATAATTCGATCAGCGGTTGAGCCAAAATATTTGCTATAACGATGTCGGCGGTGCAGGCTGCGAATTGTTCCGGTAAGTAGCATCGGATTTTATCGGCAATGCCGTTTTTTATCGCATTGTCGTGTGTCGCCGTTAGTGCCTGCGGATCGATATCGATAGCATGCGCTTCACGAGCGCCGAGCAACACAGCGGCAACCGCTAATATTCCTGATCCGCAGCCGTAATCGATGACGGTTTTGTCGCTCAGGTCATGTTCGGCAAGCCATTCCAGGCACAATGCGGTAGTCGGATGCGTGCCGGTACCGAAGGCAAGCCCCGGGTCGAGAGTCAGGCAAACCGTGCCGGGCTCTTGTTGCTCTTGTCCGGTCGGACAAACCCAAAGTCTATCGGCAAACTTCATCGGATGATAATGTTCCATCCAGGCTCTCTCCCAGGCTTGGTCTTCCAGAATCTCTGCCGACCACTCCTTTAGCGAATGCCGATTAAAAGCGTCGAAGACTCGTGCTTTAATGTCTTCCGGCTGAGTATCGAGTTCAAACAACGCGATGACTTTTGTATTGGGCCAGATCTTGGTTTCGCCGGGCAGGGGCTCATAGACCGGTTGGTCTTCGGCATCCATGTAAGTAACCGAAACCGCGCCCAGATCGCTGAAATAATCAGAAAGTTCGGGTGCCGAGGCTTCGTCGGTAATCACGCTTAATTGATGCCAAGACATAACGCTATTATTGTTGATTAAAGGAGGGTATTTGCTGGAAATGCTTACTCAGTTGGGATTTTGCTGTCGGGTCAGCAATAGCGTAACCCGACCCAATAAAGAGCGCTAGTTTAAGTCCAATAGCTTCTCAAGATAGTGAATGTTGCGTTGTCCGGCGATGAATCCAGAGTCGGTCATGATGTCTTTTTGGAGCGGTATATTCGTTTTTATACCGTCGATCACCATTTCGTTCAATGCGGTCGTCATTCTTGCAATCGCACTATTGCGGTTTTCGCCGTGCGCGATTAGCTTCCCGATCATCGAGTCGTAATAGGGCGGCACTTTGTAACCGTTATAAATGTGTGTTTCGCACCGAATGCCGGGGCCGCCCGGCATGTGGAATTGATGAATCGTGCCCGGGCAGGGCATGAAGGTTTTCGGGTCCTCGGCATTCAGTCGACACTCGATCGCATGACCTTGAATTTTGACTTGCTCTTGGGTAATCGATAAGGGTAAGCCGTAGGCGATACGTAATTGTTCCTTAACAATATCGAAGCCGGTGACCATTTCGGTAACCGGATGCTCGACTTGAACCCTCGTATTCATTTCTATGAAGAAGAATTCGCCTTTTTCATATAAGAATTCGAAAGTTCCGGCGCCCAGGTAGCCGATATCGCGGCAAGCTTTGGCGCACAATTCGCCCATACGGTTACGTTCTTCGTCGGTAATGCCGGGTGCGGGCGCTTCTTCGACGACTTTTTGGTGGCGGCGCTGCATCGAGCAATCGCGCTCGCCAAGATGGATCGCATTACCGTGTGAATCGGCCATCACCTGGAATTCGATATGGCGCGGATCTTCCAGGAATTTTTCCATGTACACGGTGTCGTTCCCGAACGCGGCAGCCGCTTCTGCTTTCGTCATGGTAATGGCATTGACCAATGCAGCCTCGGTATGTACGGTGCGCATTCCTCGTCCGCCACCGCCGCCGGCCGCTTTGATGATGACCGGGTAACCGATCTCCTGAGCCATTTGCAGGTTTTGCTTACTATTGTCGGTCAATGGATTGCCGTTGCCCGGTACACAGGGAATGCCGGCTGCTATCATTGCCTTTTTTGCGGCGATTTTGTCGCCCATTATGCGGATAGTATCTGCATTCGGACCGATGAAAACAAAGCCGCTTTGCTTTACTTTCTCCGAAAAATCGGCATTTTCCGATAGAAAGCCATAGCCCGGATGAATGGCTTCGGCATCTGTGACTTCGGCCGCGCTGATGATGGCTGGGATATTCAGATAACTATCGGTTGATGGAGCAGGGCCTATGCAAACCGACTCGTCGGCCAATCTGACATGCTTTAGATCCCGGTCCGCCACGGAATGTACCGCGACCACTTTGATACCCAGTTCACGGCAGGCGCGCAAAATGCGCAACGCTATTTCGCCTCGATTGGCGATGACTATTTTATCGAACATGATTAAATACCTTTGGTTTGTTATTCAATGACGAACAAAGGTTGGTCATATTCGACGGGTTGGCTGTTTTCAACCAATATTTGCGTCACCGTACCGGTTTTATCGGCTTCGATTTGATTGAGGATTTTCATCGCTTCAATGATGCAGAGCGTGTCGCCCGCTTGTACTGCCTGTCCGATATCGACAAACGGCTTGGTGCCGGGAGTAGCGGACCGGTAGAAAGTACCGACCATCGGCGATTTCACAATGTGACCGGTTATTTTTTTCTCGGCCGGTTCTGCAGGACTTGTCGCGGGTGCCGAAGGCGGGGTAGTCGGGGCGAATTGAGCCGGTGCGTAGTTCACTTGCGCGGCATTCGAGTAACGACTAATTCGGACGGATTCTTCCCCCTCACTGATTTCTAATTCGGCAATATCCGATTCTTCGATGAGCTCAATCAGTTTTTTTATTTTTCTAATATCCATTGTGTTATGTTCTCTTTGCTAATATCTCGTGAGCGGCCGTCAAGGCCAATTCGTAACCGATGGCTCCCAGTCCGCAAACAACTCCCACGGCAATATCCGAAAAATAGGAATGTTTTCTAAAAGCTTCCCGGGCATGTACGTTCGACAGGTGCACTTCAATGAAGGGAATCTTGGTCGCCAGCAATGCGTCGCGTATCGCCACGCTGGTATGAGTAAAAGCTGCTGGATTGATAATGATAAAATCGACATCGTTGGAAAATGATCGATGAATCAGTTCCACGATTTGGTGCTCGGCGTTATATTGGTGAAAACGGAGCGCGTGACCAAGAGTCGAGGCGGATTTTTCCATCGCCAGCTGTATATCGGCTAAGGTTTTGCTACCGTAATGGGTAGGTTCTCTTAGGCCCAGCAGATTCAAGTTCGGACCGTTAATAACGCAAATATTCGCCATGCAATTGAAGTGCTAATTTAAATTCGGTGCCGATAATTCTCCCTAATTTAAGCACGTTTGTCCATATTTATGTCATTTAACACAAATACGCCGTAAAAACTGGATCTTTTAAGAACTTTGCTTGATTTATACTCCCTTTTGATTGAAAAACCGTCTAGGAATAAAAAGGCATGGGATGTGTCTATCGAGGACCGCCGTGAACCCGTCCATGGGGGGCTTGACGGCAGCGTTCGAGCGCCAGGGATGGCGTGTATTAGAGCAACGCAGGAGCAGTTGCCGAGGAGCAAAAATCTGCATTCACGCCATCCTCGCTAGCCACACCCCATACCTTCATAAAGTTAACCATTTTTTGAGTATAAAGGGAGTAGAATGATTTAACGTTTTCTCAGTCGATCAGAGGTTCGATGATTTCGACAATTTTGGCGCGGGATAATTGTCCGGATTGTTTATGAACCATCTGACCTTGTTGATTAAAGATAAGGCTGAAAGGAAGGATTCCGGCAGAATTTCCCCATTGTTGAGTCAAGATGATGCCTTGGTCGCCGGCGATTAACATCGGATAATTGATGTCGATAAAGTCGAGATATTTTTTGACCGATTCTTTAGTTTCGATAGCGATGCCGACAAATTGCAAGCCACGGTCTTGGTATTCTTGCTGTAAGGCAACAAATTCGGGGATTTCTTCGCGGCAAGGAGGGCACCAGGTTGCCCAAAAGTTGACGATGGTGATTTTACCTCGCCATTCGGATAGGCTGCGTTCGTTGCCGTTCAAATCGGGTAGTCGGTAATCCGGCAGTTCCATGGTTTCACTATGCGTTTCAGGCTGTGTTTTGTTTTGTAGCCAAATTCCGCCGGCTAAAGCGACAGCAGCAGCGATAATAAGTACCGTGGTTTGTTTCATAAATCAACTTGCCGTAGTATGTTTAAAAAAGCGTTGGCATCCTGATAGCCTATCACGCGTAAATGTTTTTTTTCGGCTAGGTCGGCACCGAAAAATAAAGTGGCCGGAGGTCCGACTAAGTTAAATTTTTTCAGCAAGGCTTGATGTTCGGAATTATTTGCCGTGACGTCCGCCTTCAATAAAACGAAGCGATTCAGTTCTTGTTTGACTTCAGGGTGCGTAAAAGTATACGCCTCCATTTCCTTACATGAGACACACCAGTCGGCATAAAAGTCGAGCATGACCGGTTGATTGTTGCGGGCTGCCGTTTCTATACGGTTTTCAAGCTCCTGTAGCGAGGCGACTTTGACAAAGGGCAGGGGGCTTTCGGCCTCGGCAGTGCTTGCTAAACTCAGTCCCTGTAAAGGTTTTAGCGGGTTATGGTTGCCCATGCCTAAGCCGATCAATAACAGGACGCCGTAAGTCAGCATCACGACTCCGGCACCTTTCCAAAGCTTTTTCCAACCGCCTGCATTTTCGCTCAACGGGTCGATCGCTTTCAGGTAAATGGCCGGTATGATCAGTAATAAGGCCCATAGGAACATCGTGATATCGGGTGGCAAAATACGGTCCAGCATCCATAGGGCGACAGCCAGCATGATCACGCCGAAGACCGCTTTGGTTGCATTCAGCCATTGACCTGCCTTCGGTAATAGTTTTCCGGCCGATGCGCCGAGTATCAATAGCGGCACTCCCATACCGAACCCCATCGCGAATAATGCGATGCCGCCGAGCACAGCATCGCCGGTTTGGCCGATATAGATCAATGCACCGGCCAACGGAGCCGCAACGCAGGGGCCTACGATCAAAGAAGATAACGAACCCATGATCGCCGCGCTCCAAAACGAACCGTCACGGTGTTTATCGCTGGATTTATGCAGTCGAGTTTGAATCGATGCGGGCATTTCTAGGTTGTAAAAGCCGAACATCGACAACGACAACAATACGAAAATACCGCTAAATAGCGCGATAATCCAAGGTTGTTGAAAGGTCGTTTGTAGATTGCTGCCGAATAATGCCGCCAAGACACCGAAAACCGTGTAGGTCAATGCGGAGGCGGTGACGTAACTCAGTGATAAAAGAAAGGCGCGGCTAGTGGTTACCCGGTTGCGTTGACCGACGATGATGCCGGATAAAATCGGTATCATCGGAAAAATACAAGGCGTGAAAGACAGTAACAAGCCGAAGCCGAAAAAGGACAGTAGTGTCAGCCAGAGCGTGTTTTGATGCAACGATTGTACGATGCGGTCTTGTTCGGATTGCGGTTCGTCGATTCGGGGGCTTGTCGAGGAAATAATCGGCGTCGATACCGATGCGGTCGTCGGTAGAACCAATGGCGTGCTTTGCGCCATCGGAGGATAGCATACGCCTCGATCCGCGCAGCCTTGAAATCGTGCTTGAAGGATAATATTTTGTTGATCCGCTTGATAGCGGTTAATCGGCAGGTCGAAGCTTAGGTCGTTGCGGAAGATTTCAACGTCGCCGAATTCCTCGTCGTGGTAGGGCGTGCCTCTGGGCAAAGTGAAGTTGCCGATTTTTACTTTTTCGGAATCTAGGATATCGAATTGAAATTTGTCGCGATATAGATAATAGCCTTCCGCAATTTGCCAATTGACGGTCAGCGTGTTCGGGTCTTTGACCAAAGCGAAAAAGCGGAAGGCTTCTTCTGCCGGAAGCAATTCATTCTCGAACGGATTCAGCTTTAAGTCGCTCAGGCCCTGTACTAAGCCGAAAATCGAACCGGTTTTCACGGAAGAATTTTGAGACGGTAGATCGACCGTCAGTGCGGTCTTCTGTGGAGGATAACAAATACCGATATCGGCACAGCCCTGATGTTTAACCGCCAATTGCAAGGTATTAGGCGCATCGCCTAGCTTGGTGAACGGTACTTCGACGGTGAGTTCGTTCCGATAAATGACCATGTCGCCGAAAAACTCGTCATGCTTGGTTTTTCCTGGAGGATAAGTGATATCGTCGAGTGTAATCCGTTCTGACCGGCTTTCAATGCCCAATTTATCACGGTACAAATAGTAGCCGTCGGCGATCTGCCAGGTTAGAACGATTTCATTCTTTGCATTGGCCTTGGCGGTGAGTTTGAAAGCTTGTTCTTGCGGCAGTAAATCGCTTTCGCTGATGGCAAAGGCGGCTTGATGAAAAGTTGCAATCAGGCAAAGCAGTATTATTTTGATAGGCATGAATCGATCCATTTCAGATACTCAGGCAAAGCGTGTTCGACAGAGACCGCGACGATCTCGGGAAGTTCATAGGGATGCGCCTCTTGTATGCGCTGTTCCACTTGCGGGTAAATATCGCGTCGTGTCTTAACTAGCAACAGGCATTCCTGGTCCGTTTCGATTTGATCTTGCCAGCGATAAACGGAAGTCAATCCTGGAAAAATATTTGCGCAAGCGGCTAAATTTTCTCCGATTAATGTTTGAGCGATTGAGCTTGCCGTATTCTGGTCCGGACAGGTGCAAAAGAGAATAATGTGATTCGACATAACGAGAGACTCGGTCAATTTGTTCTGGAGTTTCGGTTTTAAAATCCCTATATTGTACCGTTTAATTCGGGATAAGGTCTCGGTGCGATTTTTCGCCGACCTTGGTTCATTGATTTCAAATGGGAAACTTTCCGGGGTTATCTGTTTCCAATGTGAAATTTGTTTAGGAATATTAAATGAAAGTTTTTCAAGTTGTATTTTTGTGTTTTTTGATCATTCCTTTTTTGGAGATTTATTTACTGCTGACCATCGGCGGCTTGATCGGGGTATTTCCGACGGTTTTTTTGGTGGTATTTACTGCTGTATTGGGCGCTGCTTTGTTAAGACAGCAAGGTTTTGCGACCTTAAGACGTTTTCAAGATAATTTGAACCAGGGTGTCGTTCCCGCTTACGAAATGATTGAAGGACCGATATTGTTGGTTGGTGGAGCATTGTTATTGACCCCCGGTTTTTTTACCGATGTGCTTGGCTTTGCATGTCTAATTCCTCAGCTGCGCGGCAAAATCGCCCGTTATGTGATTGAGAATCATCTGGTACAGACTGGTGGCGCGGTTCATCCTGGTCGATCTAAAGATAATAATGTCTTGGAAGGCGAATATAAAAAGGAGGATTGACAGGTCTTTCTTATTAAGCCGCTTGATCTACGTCCCTGTAGAAATTAAGCGCTTATTGGCTACTTTCCGGTTCGCCACTGGTGCAGGTGTTCTTGTTGAGTCCGGAATAAACAGGACACCAACCGAAAAAAGAGGTGCCGATCAATACGGTTCCTAACAGCAATAAAATAATTTTTGCGGTGAATAAAGATATCAGTACCAATGCCGCGCCTCCGAACATGCGGTATTTTTTATCCTTATCGCCAAGATTGTGTTCGAATTTTATCATGCGTTTAAAATCGAAGCTCATTGTAAGTCCCCTCTGCTAATTAATGTTGGTTATTAAAGCCCGGTCCGGCCGTCATTGTTGCTTTCCTTAAACGCGCATAGCTTATAGAAATGTTTCAACGATAACAAATGGATATTACTTCAATTATTAATCCTCTCAATGATGCCCAACGCGAGGCGGTATCGGCACCTTCCCGCGCAATGTTGGTTTTAGCCGGCGCCGGCAGCGGTAAGACTCGGGTCTTGGTGCATCGCATCGCCTGGCAGATCCAAGTCGAAGGCCATTCGCCGCATAGTATCTTGGCTGTCACCTTCACTAATAAAGCCGCAACGGAGATGCGCACCCGTATAGAAGACCTGCTCAATATCTCGGCACGCTCGATGTGGATAGGCACCTTCCATGGGCTTGCGCATCGCCTGCTCAGACGTCACGCAAAAGATGCGCAACTGCCCGAAACCTTTCAAGTCATGGATTCGGACGATCAGTTGCGACTGATCAAGCGTCTCTACAAAAACTTGAATCTGGACGAGGCCAAGTGGCCGCCCAAGCAAGCGCAATGGTATATCAACGGGCAAAAAGACGAGGGTATTCGAGCCAAGCACATGCCGGATACCGGCGATTTTTTTCAACGGCAAATGCTGGCGATTTATAAGGCTTATGAAGAGGTCTGTCAGCGCTCCGGTTTGGTCGATTTTGCCGAACTGTTGTTACGTGCGCACGAACTGCTGCGTGATAACCCCGAAATTCTGAGTTTTTATCAACAACGGTTTCGGCATGTGCATGTCGACGAATTTCAAGATACCAATACGATTCAATATGCTTGGTTACGTTTGTTGACGCAAGACCGCGATAATCTGTTCGTGGTCGGCGATGACGATCAATCCATTTACGGGTGGCGCGGCGCGAAAATTGAAAATATCTTCCGTTTTCAAAAGCATTTTCCGAATCATAAAGTCGTCAAACTGGAACGAAACTACCGTTCGACCGGCCATATTCTGAAAGCAGCCAATCGGGTTATCGAGCATAACGAAGGCCGGATGGGCAAGGAGCTTTGGACCGACAGCGGTGATGGCGAACCGATTTCGGTCTATGCCGCGTTCAATGAGCAGGACGAGGCTTATTACGTCGTCGAGCGTATCCGGAAATGGGTCCATGAAGGCGGAATGCGCAGCGATATTGCGATTCTTTACCGCTCCAATGCGCAATCGCGCCAGTTCGAGGAAAAGCTGATCGCGACCAGTATTCCGTATCGGGTGTACGGCGGCCTGCGTTTTTTCGAGCGGGCCGAAATCAAGAATGCCTTGGCCTATTTGCGTGTCATGGTTAATCCCGATGACGATGCCTCTTTCGAACGCGTCATCAATACGCCGACACGCGGTATCGGGGCTAAATCATTGGACGACATTCGGGTATTGGCGCGGGATAAGAATTTATCGCTTCGGCAGGCGGTTGAGTTTGCGATCGCTCAAAAATTGACGACGCCAAGGGCTGGGAATGCCATGTCCGGATTCATTGCATTAGTTCGGAGTTTGGCCGAACAAACGCAAGGTTTACTGTTGTTCGAGCAAGTTAAGATCGTCGTCGAAAAGTCAGGGTTGATCGAGTTTTATAAAAAAGAAAAAGGCGATAAGGGCGAGGCCCGCGTCGAAAACTTGGAAGAATTGGTCAATGCCGCTCGACTGTACGAGTACGATCAGGATAACGAAGAAAATCTGAGCGAACTCGATATGTTTTTGGCGCATGCGGCGCTCGAAGCCGGTGACATGCAAAGCGATACCGAGAAAGATTGCGTACAGCTGATGACCTTACATGCCGCCAAAGGCTTGGAATTCAAACGGGTATTTCTGGTTGGTTTCGAGGAAGGTTTGTTTCCGTCGCAACAATCGGTCGAGGATCCGGGACGCTTGGAAGAAGAGCGTAGGCTATGTTATGTCGGCATGACTCGCGCGATGGAAAACTTGTGTTTGACTTATGCCGAATCCCGGCGCTTGTGGGGGCGCGAAACCTATCCGAAGGCTTCGCGGTTTTTGCGAGAAATTCCGACCGAAACGCTTCAGGAAGTCAGGATGCGCGCTCAGGTCAGCCGTCCGGTTTCATTCACCGGAAACGTGGATAGTCATGAGCCGGGGGTATATAAATTGGGGCAGCGCGTCCGCCATGAAAAATTCGGCGAAGGTGTGGTGCTGCAAAGAGAAGGCAGCGGCGCACAGGAGCGCATTCAAATCAATTTCCAACAGGTCGGTATTAAATGGCTGATGTTGTCATATGCTAAGTTGGAAGGGGTGGGTGTTTAAAGTAAGAGGTTTTTTATTCCCTTTGCTAATCAATTTTCGGCACGGTGGGGGGCGCCAAGCGAGTAACCGAACCGGCTACAAAGCTCTTAGCCCCGAGAAGTTATTTGTCAATAATCCTTAGTCGCAATTATCGCAAAGATAAGTCGTCACCTTATTGGGTTCATATTCTACCGACCATTCTTCGAGAATCATTTGCGGTATTTAATGGTCCACTAATCAGGGTTGGTGATGGAACGTCTCGGCAAGGAAAAAGATCTGGACGGCAATACGGTGCACCAAGGCCTTGCCATCTATGGCAACAAGGGCTCGACGGGTCAGCATGCCTTTGTCCTGCAACTGCGGGAGGGGCGCGCTATCCCCGTCGTAGATCAAAATTCGGTGCCGGGGTATCCTTAGGTGCTGCCGAAATTTGAAGTACGAAAGTTATAGATAATGAGGTTTATGTTTGCAAGGGGCTTGGACGCCTGTTGCGTTCAGCGATATTTTCCGGAATTTGGCGTAGATATTTGGGTATTGACTACAATAGTCTGTACAGACACTCTTATAAGTCAATGCCCGACACCTTCTAAACATGGTTTATCTTAAAAAGAGAAGTTGGCATGTGTTGTAGACCGTTCGTGCGGAGCCAAGTCGAAGCATGAAGGGTTTACAGCACTTTCACCAGTTCGGTGAAGCCTCAATGCTCTTTTTAGGTTTATGCTGTAAACAGTTATAAATTTTTTTAAATAACCACCAGGAGTGGCAAGTGAACAAATATATGCATATCGGCACGATAATCTTAGTTTCAGTACTAACCGGATGTGCCACAAAATCCACCACCCAATTTGAAGCCTTTGAACCGGCAGATTTGAACGAACTCGTCAAAACCGGTTCGTTAGTGCAAAAAACCGATAGTTTTCTGGTTTTGAATGACTCGTCCTCGTCCATGCGTACTCGATATGAAGGAGTGGGTGATTTGAGAGGTACTAAATTCGATGTCGAGAAAAATCTGCTCAATCGTTTCAATATGTCTATCCCCGATATTCCATTGTCGTCGGCTCTAAGGAGCTTCGGGTTTGGACCTTGTCTCGACTGGGGTGCAACCAAGTTGAATCAGCCTCTGCAAACCTATTCTGCAAGTTCGTTCGATTCCTCAATCCGCTCTCTTGAATGCGCAGGAGGAGGAACACCATTGGCTAGCGCTGTTAACGCAAGCAAGCAAGACCTCACGTCGGCTCCCGGCAATATCGCAGTGATCGTATTCAGCGATGGCATGGATGAAGTTTCGCCGGTACCTGCTACCAAGGCTTTAAAAGCCAAGTATGGCGACAGACTTTGCTTCTACAGCGTTTGGGTGGGTAACAAAAAAGATGTTTCGGGTAAGAGAAATCTACTCAACATGACTAATATTGCAAAATGCGGCTTTAGCACACAGACCGAAGCGATTGCCACTCCCCAAGGCATGGCCGCTTTCGTCAAGAGAGTATTCTTTAAACCCGGAACACCCGAAGTGGTAGACAACGACGAAGATAAGGATGGCGTTGTCGATAGTAAAGATAAATGTCCCGGCACGCCAAGAGGTGCGATTGTCGACAAAGACGGTTGTTGGGCATTTCATGGTCTGTTGTTCGACTTCGACAGCGACAAAGTCAAATCTCAGTATGATCCGATGATACAAAATGCCGTCAAAGTGATGAGGCTCAATCCGAAATTGACCGTCGAGATTCAAGGCCATACCGACAGCATCGGTTCGGACGACTACAACCAAAAATTGTCGGATCGCCGAGCGAAGTCGGTTAAAAACGAACTCGTTAGACAAGGTATTGAAGGCCGTCGCATGAGCGCTGTCGGTTTTGGCGAATCACAGCCGGTTGCTTCGAATGAAACCGATGAAGGGCGAGCCTATAACCGCCGGGTGACCTATATCAGAACGGACAAATAACGAGAGAAAACCTATGATCTAAACCGTTCGCCCTTAGTTAGCTCGAAGGGTGAACGGTTTAGTGTAGTGATAAAGAGGAAAGTAATGGGCATGGAATAAATCAAGGAATTGTAGGCGCGAATTCATTCGCACTGTGCGGATAATTCCGCACCTACACCGGAAATTCATCCGCGCACTTGAGGAAGTTATTTTTGTGCAAAATCCTAAACTGTCGCCTTTATCAGAGGAGAGATTTTTGAACAACTCTCTTTATCCTTCACTTTGCCAAATCAATACTCGCGTCCGGCTCAATAGTTTGTCACGCCAAATCGGCCGCCCGGCAACGCTGGATGATATTCCCGATTCCGAACTGGATGAATTGGCGAACTTGGGATTCGACTGGATTTACTGCCTTAGCGTTCGGCAAACCGGGGCCGCAGGGCGCAAGGACTCCCGTTCCAATCCGCAATGGTTCGCCGAATATCGAGAACTGTTACCGGATTTGCAGGAAGACGATATTTGTGGATCCGGGTTTGCAATAACGGCTTATGTTCCCGGCATTCGATTGGGGGATGAAGATGCGTTGATACGCCTGTGTGACCGTCTTCGTGACAGCGGTCTAAAATTAATGCTGGATTTTGTGCCCAATCATACCGCTCCGGATCATCCTTGGGTAAAGGCATATCCGGAGTATTATGTTTCCGGTACGGAGGAACAACTTGCCGGCCAGCCGCAAAACTATATCAAATTGGACCTACCCCAAGGCCCAAGTATTCAGGCTTACGGGCGCGATCCTTATTTTGACGGTTGGCCGGATACCTTGCAGCTCAATTACGGCAATCCCGACTTGCAGGTCGCCCAGACAGAGGAATTGCTGAAAATTTCCCGGTGCTGCGACGGCTTACGCTGTGACATGGCGATGCTGGTTTTACCTGCGATTTTTGAACGGACCTGGGACATCGCCGCTGAACCCTTTTGGCCTATGGCGATTTACAAGGCGAGAGAGGAACATCCGGATTTTGTGTTCATGGCGGAAGTATACTGGGATTTGGAATGGACTCTGCAACAGCAAGGATTCGATTACATTTACGATAAGCGTCTTTACGACCGTTTACGTGAGAAACATGCGCTCCCGGTGTGGGGGTATTTCCGGGCTGATCTGGAGTATCAGAAAAAATCAGCACGTTTTTTAGAGAATCATGATGAGCTTCGTGCCGCTACGGCTTTTCCCTCACAGGTACATGAAGTCGCCGTAATTTTAACCTACTTTTGTCCCGGTTTGCGTTTCTTTCACGAAGGACAATTACAAGGATGGCAAAAGAAAATTTCCGTCCATCTCTTCCGAGGCCTAGAACAACCTTCCGATCAAGATTTGCATGCGTTTTACCGTCGCTTACTCGAAACGATTCGACATAAATACTTTCACAAGAACGGAGACATAAGAGATGCAGAACGATAGCCACTCAATCACGACTAACGACTTTACACGGAAGGCCTTGGAAACTTCTATTAAAATCGGTCTTGTGTTTCTGTTACTGGTCTGGTGTTTCAATATCGCCAAACCTTTTATAAATCCTTTGGCCTGGGGAACCATTATCGCGGTAGCGCTGTATCCGGTGCATCTGAGACTATCGCAGATATGTGGTTCGAGGGAGAAACTGTCGGCTGGCCTCATTACAACCGTGCTTTTGCTGATTATTCTCGGACCGTGTGGAATTTTAGTGACTATGCTTGGGAATGAGATGCAGGAACTGATCCAGATGCTCCATCAAGAGACATTCAGGCTGCCTCCGCTCAACGAAAAAGTGGCCAACTGGCCGTTAATCGGAAAGCCAATCTTTGGCTTTTGGCAATATGCCTCGAATCATCTCGATGAGACCGTCAGGACCTATGCGCCACAATTAAAGGAACTCGGCAAGTGGTTGTTTGCCTTGAGTGCAATGGCACTGACGGCAATCCTGCAATTGTTGGTGTCGGTGGTTATCAGCGGCTTGCTGCTTGTCAACGGCAAAAGCGGCCATCTGCTTGCTTTAAATATCGGGCGGCATATTGCCGGGCAAAAAGGCGAGGAATTGACAGGCTTATGTATCGCCACTATCCGCGGCGTGGCTCGTGGTGTCTTGGGCGTGGCATTAATCCAGGCTGTTTTGGCCGGTATGGGGTTCTTTTTTGCCGATTTGCCCGGAGCGGCCGTCCTGACAATCGTATGCCTGTTTCTTGCCATAGTGCAGTTGCCGACTTTTATTTTACTTTTCCCGAGTATTATCTATGTGTTTTCAACACACGAAACAACGACAGCAAGTTTGTTTGCGGTGTGGATGTTGGGAGTGGGCCTGTTGGATAATATACTGAAGCCTCTGTTGATGGGACGCGGTCTAGATCTACCGATGTCTGTCGTGTTCATTGGCGCTATAGGGGGCATGCTGTTTTCAGGAATTATCGGGCTATTCGTCGGCGCGGTTGTCCTGGCTGTGGGTTATAAATTATTTCTTTCCTGGTTGCAGGATTAGCGCTTGAAGACTTCCTCTCTTCGGCATCCTCAATGATAACTTTAATATCCCCGAACTGTGATTATTGCTAATTTAACCTTAAATAAGGTTAAAAGGCCTTGATGAACAACCTAACGTTCATGAAAGCCAGGCAATCGCCCCGGCAAATGAAAGTGCGAGAATGGAAAGGGCGCGGTCACTCGCCCGACAGGACGCCGTGAATACATCCTTGTAGGCTCGACGGCGGAATCTGATTGCCATGGATGGCATGAATGCAGATTTTGCAGGAGCAAAAATCTGCCCTGCCGCCGACGCCTGTCGATCGAACAACCGCACCCTTTTCGGAACCGGCATTGTTTTGCATATCGAAAAATTAGATAAAGAGTCCAGATCTAAGAACTTTTACAGTAACGTGATTTCACTTAGGGTTCTAGTCTAGTTCTGCAAACGAAATCGACAAGCTACTGTTTGTTTATCGTTCTCGGCAAGCCAAGCTTGATTCTTAGCCGTTATTGCGGACTATCCAACATGGGAGAGACTTACTTTGCGGACTAGGCTAATGACTTCAGTGACACTTATGTTGATAAACATGCGTTGAAGCGATGGGATCAAAATAAGGCTTGCGCGTTCTTCCGAACACAAGTACAAATAAACAATAAGGTTATTATCTTGGTCAACTGATCGACGCACTCGCATTTTTGCATGGACAATTCTAAAAACAACAATCCGCTGAGCACGCTAGAAAAGCAACTTCACTTTCAATCGTTGCTGGCGGAGCTTTCGGCCACATTCGTACGCGTGCCGGTGGACAAGATCGACCAAGAGATCAACGATAGCTTGCGCCGGATTGCCGAAAATCTCGATATCGATCATATCGGATTGGGCTTAATCACGGCGGACAGTCAAGATATTTTTTCTAAATACAACTATGCCAAACCCTGCACCAAGCCATGGTTGGCGGAATCTCTGATGTCCGAAGGTCCATTGTTGACTCAAACCCTCTTGGCGGGTAAATCCTTCGTCATGAACGATGTGGACGCGCTGCCGCCCGAATGGTCTAAAGAACGGGAAGGGTTTCTCAATTATGGGATAAGAGCCGACTTAGTATTTCCTTTCATCGTTGGCGGTCGCTTAACCGGCGGCATCGGCTTTGCTTCGGCTCGACCTAGACAATGGTCCGCCGATGTCGTGCAAGGTCTCAAGTTGATCTCCGATGTCTTCTCCAATGTGCTGGAACGAAAGTTCGCCGTACAAGCACTCCAACAAAGAGAGGAACAAATGCGATTGGCTGCCGATGCCGCCGACATCGGTCTTTGGGTTTGGAATATTCCGGAGGATACGATCTGGGCTACCGATAGAGCGCGGGAAATTTATGGTTTACCTATTGGCGATAAGCTGAACATGGAACGTTTTTTCCAATGTCTTCATTCCGACGATAAAGAGCGTGTCAGAGAGACCGTGCAACTTACATTGCAGGGTGGAAATGGTTTTAGGGAAGAATATCGAGTAGTACATCCGGACGGCAGTGAACACTGGATTTGCGCGACCGGAAGATACCAACTCGGCGCCACAGAACAACCTGATCGGTTGATGGGGGCTAGTCTGAACATAACCGAGATTCGTCGCACCAAGCATGAACTTGAGCGGAGCAATGCCGAACTCAAAACGGCCCTTGAGAAAATTAGCGATCTTAAAGACCAAATTCAGCAAGAGAACATTTATTTGCGCCACGAAATATCGGAGCGGCAGGGATTAAGTCAATTAATAAGCGGCAGCGCTGAAATGCGGCGCATTTTATCGGAGATTCAGCAAGTGGCTGCCACGCCCGCTACCGTTCTGATCATCGGTGAAACAGGAACAGGTAAAGAGTTGTTGGCGACCGCGATTCACGAAGCCAGCCCGCGAAAACACAGGACGATGATCCGGGTGAACTGTGCGGCGATTCCGGCTGCGCTGATGGAGAGCGAGCTCTTCGGGCGGGAAAAAGGCGCCTATACCGGGGCGCTTTCCAAGCAAATCGGACGTTTCGAATTGGCCGACGGTTCGACGCTCTTTCTCGACGAAATCGGCGAGTTGCCGCCGGATGCTCAGGCCAAGCTATTGAGAGTTTTGCAGGAAAAAGAGATTGAACGCTTGGGCAACCCTAATACGATCAAAGTGGACGTGCGGGTGATCGCCGCGACGAATCGAAATCTTAATCAGGAAGTGGAAGAGGGGCGTTTTCGTGAGGATCTCTTTTATCGGCTGAATGTTTTTCCTGTTCATGTGCCGCCTCTTCGTGAAAGGCGCGAAGACATTCCCCGCTTGGCCGAAGCCTTCATCAAAGAAATTGCAACGACAATGGATAAATCGATCGATAAGATAGCCAAATCCAGCTTGCAGGCTCTCTGCAGCTACGATTGGCCGGGTAATATACGCGAGTTGCGAAATGTCATTGAACGAGCGGTCATTCTTGCTAAAGGACCCTCCCTAAAAATCGATCTGCCAACCGACTCCAGGGCTGAAGCGGGTTGCGCGAGAACCAACCTGGCATCGCTGGAGCAGATCGAACGTGATCATATCACTCGAGTCCTGAATGCCTGTGGTTGGAGGGTCCGTGGGAAAGCCGGCGCGGCTGCCATTCTCGGCCTTAAACCCTCCACTCTTGAAAGTCGTATGAACAAACACGGCATTCGCCGTCCGACTGCTGTTTAAACCTCGTTTCCGGTTGCTTAAAAAACTTGCCGAGCCGCAAGAATGTAAAAATACAGGCGCGGTTATCTATCCCGCTCTTGGCATTGATACGAGCGCCCGTCGTTCTGAGACGGGGTCAAGTCTTGCGAGGCGCATAATTGTTCGAAGGCTTTTTTCTTGTCCGGGTCGATCAGAACAGTCAGTCGTGCGGTTTTAACTTCAATGGTTTCTTTCGGATTTAACTTATGATAATTAAATTATAATGCATTGAATACAATACGATTTGACACAACCTAAACCCTCAAGGAAGAACTTCATGCGTATAAAACCGGCACTATCAACAATTTATCAAATCGGAATGAGGTCACCATGCCCTTACTAAAACAGCCATTGAAACTATCCCTGGTAGCGGCAATTACTTTATTGGCAAGCGCCTGTGCTATCGACAGTCATCAGACTACGACCGACTGTACCGAAATTCGTGAAAAAACCTACTATGCGCTACCGGGCCTCGATCACGGACATATCCAATCTCCGATCAACATCTTGACCGCCGAAGTCGGCGAAAGTAGTCGGCATCGCATCACGCTGCACTTTCAGGATCACTTACGCGCAGTCGAAAACCTCGGACATACCGTTCAGGTCGATTTCATACCGGGTAGCACAATTGAAAGCGATGGCAAAATCTATACGTTTCGACAACTGCATTTTCATACGCCTTCCGAGCATTTGCTCGACGGCGTAACGTTTCCGATGGAAATGCATATCGTTAATTACGCGCCGCCGTTTGATGAGACAGACATGCCGCACTACCTGGTCATTGGCGTGCTGTTTAAGATGGGCAAGAAAAATGCGTTCATTCAGGAAGTATTAGACAGCATTCCCGATCATGAACACGAGACGACCTACATCAAGCACGACTCGATTCGTCTAAAGGATGTGTTCATGGAAAATAGCGACAGAGAATTCAATAACTTCTATTACTACAAAGGCTCGTTGACCACGCCACCCTATACCGAGTCGGTCAACTGGTTCGTGCTTAAGCACATCATCGAAGCCTCCCCCGAGCAGATAGCGACGATCAATCGTATCGAAGGCAACAATGCGCGGCACATCCAACAAAAACACGGCAGAGCAATTGAATGACAAACATTCATGATCCGCAGTCATCTGAAACTATCTCAACCAACTTGCGCGAAAACATCACTCACGCCATCCCTGATGTTCGAGCTGCCGTCAAGCCCTCATGGACGAGTTCACCCCGCACCTAAATTCCATAGTCCATTGGCTAGATTCACTACCCAGGATAATTTAGGTGCTGGGTTCATGGCGGTCCTCGATAGACACATCCCATAACTTTTCCTGATTAGCAAGTTTCTTCAGCTAAAGCCCAAAGATTAGCATATCCCTAGCAGGACGGGGTTCGTAAGCCATGCGTGTCAAGCTAAAAACGGCCAACCCACATCACGCTCTTTCCCAAGCTCCAGCTTGGGAAAGACACCCCGGAAGCTCCCCCTTCGACAAGGCTCTCCTGAGCGCAGCCGAAGGGCTCAGGGCAAGAGCTTCCTGAGACCGACACAACCTCCGCACATTCTCAATCAACCCCGGCTCGCTCGTTCAACCTTTCTTGATTGTCGGGAAGCTAGAGCTTCCTGAACAGGTTACCCAAGCTGGAGCTTGGGTAACAGCATATTGTAGTTTTTGCGACTACGACTGGCCCATGCTCGGACACTTGGCTTCGGCAAGCTGAAGTATCTTGCTAATCAGGTAACTTTTTAGTCTTAGACGGTTTTCAATCAAGGGGGAGTAAGTTCGCGGTTTTGGTTGGCTCTTTCGATAGCCTCGGCACGCCATTTGTCACGGATACTCTTACTGTAATTCGAACTCGCCCGGCTTCCAGATCTTGTCGAACCAGCTCTTCTCGGGCCCATACAGGCGCAGTAGCACACTCCAACCCCTACCGGGAACGGTCTGGACCCAATTGTTTTCATGCCCCTTGGGGGCCGTCGGGCCAAACCAGACATCCACCGAACCATCGGCATTGATGACGATGTCCTTGTTTTTGCTGCCTATGCTTGGGAACTGCTGGTCGGTTTGCAGCATCGAGCGGCTCTGGTTGTCATACACGACGAAGGACCAGAAGTCCTTGGCCGGAATGTTCGGTGGCAGCTGGATCTTGTAGGTCTTCCCACCGTCCAGCGCCTTACCCTCGGAATCGGTGGTCGCCATGACGTACTGCGAGCCGATGCCCACCATTTCAATCGCCATCGCCGGCGTGACGCCGGTGTAGTTGTAGTGGAACAGGACGCGTGCGGCCAGGTTGCGCACGCCCGGTTGTGAGAGGAACTGGTAGCTGCCGCCGACAAAAGGGAAGAACCATGCGCTGTTCGGATGGAGGTATGCGTCCTTCATCCGGGGCTTGAAGGCGATGGTACGCGCGGTGGCATTGCCCACGGCCACGGCTTCGGTGAGTGTCTTCTTGAGTTTTTCGTCCGGATTGAAGGGCTTGCCCTTGTCGATGCCGATGGTGGCGAGCATGCCCAGGATTTCCGGGCTGTAGGCCTCATTCGGCTCTGCCTGGACGATCTCATTGATGTCCTCGAAGAAACTGAAGTCATTGCCGCCGATGGTATTGAAAGCCTTGCCGGAAACATTGATGAACCTCATCGCCGGCGGGCTGTTGGTGTCGGCCAGCGGGTAGACCTTGGCGAATTTCCTGGTGTTCTCGACCGCAGTCACGGTGCTGCCGTCCTTGATGAATCCACGCCAGAAATACAGGTTCTGGTAAGTGCGGGAGCGCAACACGAAGTAACCCTCCGGTACCTCGCCCTTGAAGCCGGGTGGTAGCAGCAGGTATTTACCGCCCTTGCCTTTGTCAGGCCCGGCATTGCCGATATCACCTACGTATTGGAACCAGTGGTCGTTGACGATGCCCAGGACATCGGGTGGCGACTCGATCACCAGCGGGCCGTCCTTCAGGTCCAGCCACATCATGCTGTAGATGCTGTCGGTGTTGGGGGTGAGGAACAGCGACTTGGAGTCCATCAGTTGCTCCATGATCAAAACCGTCTGGTTGTCACCGCCCTGGCTCTTGATGCCTCGGCCGGCCGCGTGGACCGACGCTCCCGGCAAAGCGTAGAGGAAAGCTTCCACGCCATGCATGAAGTCCAGATACTCATAGAGCGTTTCGGCCGTGGTGTCGGTCGGGTAGCCTTGCGGAAATTCGAGGATGCCGAGCCGGCTTTCGATCTTTGCGGGCGTCGTGATCGACTCCGGGATCGGGGTCGCCATCTTCATCATCTTCACCTTCGGGCTCGTCGTCGTACATCCGCTTGTAGCCAGCAGCAGCCCGGTCATGACGGCGGTGGCGCGGGGGAACGTTTTCATGGGGCTAATCCTGGTGTGTGCTTTGGCTTGTGTGCGTGTATTTAGGCTGCCCCGGATGGCTCTCCATCCGGGGCAGTGTAATGTATGGGCGATGACCCGACCCGTTTCACTCCGCCTTCATCAGCTTTGGCTGGGTCCACGAACCATCCAGCGCGGATTCTTTCGGCCAGTAAAGGCGCATGTAGGTAGCGAAAGGCCCTTTCGGCGCGGGCAGCCAGTTCGATTCCTTGTCCTTGCCGGGCGATTCGTTCTGGATGTAGAGGGTGAGCCCGCCATCGGCGTCTTTTTTCATGTTCGGCAGCATCGGTGAGTTGATGAGGTAACGGTTAATTGGATTGGCCACCAACAAGCTTTGCGGCAAGTTATACATCGTCAGCGACCAGAAGGCGTTGACCGGCGGGTATTCGCCCGGGGCAAAGCGCAGCGTGTAGCGATCGGTGCCGCTGAGTGCCTTGCCCTCGCTGTCCACGCGATAGACTGGATACATGGCTTCCTCTTTGGCATTGCCGTAGATGCCAATTGTGCCGAGCCAGCGGTTCAAGTAATTGTCCTTCAGGAATTCGCGGGAGCCGAAGACATCACCGGAAGTGATCTTCCCTTCGGTCAGCTCTTTTACGCCACCGGCAAAAGCTTTCCAGGCATCGGCGCGGCCCTGCTCGATCGCGGTCTTCATTTCAGGCGAGAGCCTGGCGGGGTCGAACGTCATGCCGCCACCGATGCCAATCTGGGCGAAGCGTTCCCTTAGAGCCACCTCGCTCGGTACCGCCGGGCTGTAGCCCAGTACGAAGTTCATGATGTTGAAGAATTCTAGCGACGTCTTCTGCTCGTTCTGGGTGATTGGCTTGATGAAATCCACAGTCGGTGCGGCCGGCGGAGGCGTTGTTCCCAGGAAAGCGGACAGTGGCTGCATCTTGTACTGGGCCTGGATCTTCTCGACCTTGCCGATGTCGGCAGGATCGAACAACTGCGTGCGCAACACGACAACACCGAAGTCTGTATCAGAGACGTACACCTTCTTGATGCCTTTGGGCGTCTCGCCTTTCCAGCCCGGCCCAACCACCATGAAATTGCCAGCATCATTGCCAGTGGTTCTCGACCCGGCGTAGCCGACAATAAACGTATAAGCATCCCAGATCTGAATGGAATAGTACCGCTCTTTCTCGATCGCCGGCACAGAAATCACGATTGGCTCGGCACGCAAATCCAGACCCGCCCAGGAATACGGTGTGTCCGAATTGGGTGTCTGCACCGCAGTATCGGCCGGCGTGAAGACTCGGTTAATGTTCTTGATGTGGTTCCAGGGTGCCTTGAAATTGGGATCGTTCTTGTCCACGTAGTAGGCGTACTGGGCACGGTAGTTGTCCACCATCGGGTAGCCGTAGATGTACGCATCCTTGGCAATGGCACGGGCCTCGGCCGCTGTTAAGTCGCTCGCCTGCGCCAGCGGAGCCAGGACGAACGCGGCTGCCATCACGATGGTCGTGGAGATATGTCGAATTTTCATCCGTTTTGGTACCTCGGGTTATGATTGGGAGCACAAGATAGTATAAGCGCTAACTGGGCGGCGTCTCGCGTCCCACATGCCCAGTTGGTGTTGTGAACTTCTTCTCGAACTCTCGGATAAGACGTTCAGTTGCAGTGCACGAAGGCTGTACAGGCTCATTGGGTTCGGAGCGACCAAGAGCAAGGCCGACGCCCATGATTGCGCCGGTGAGCGCACCGCAGGTTCCTCATGTGCGACCCATGCCACCGCCCTTTGGCAGAAGCTCGGACTCAACGCTTTGTGCATCGGCGAGAGTGAGCACGACACTTTCCGCACAATAGAGGCTGGAGGCGAAAGAGTCCTCGGCAGACCTACGAACGTTCAGGACAAACTCAGATTTCACGAGTGGCTCCAGTGCGATATGAGAAATGGTTACGGGTTGAATAAGGAGCGCGTGAGCGTCTGTCTTGATTCGATTGATGGCGATGAGTTAATCGTAGCAGTGAGTTTATCAAGGCTTGCGCTCCTTATTCGATCCGATGGCTCTGCGGAGCGGAGTTATCAAGTTATTATCCAGACGAGGCTAGCATAGGCTTTTATAAATCCAGTTGTCAAGAATGAGCCTCAGTACCTGATTTTCTAAGCGGTTTAATCTACATTTTTTGCATGTTAAACAGACAGGGATATCTCCATGCTCACTCTACCCAAAGATTTATCACAAAAATTTACCTGATTATCAAGATGCTTCAGCTTGCCGAAGCCAAGTGTCCGAGCAAGGGCCAGTCTTAGTCGCAAAAACTAAAATATGCTGTTACCCAAGCTCCAGCTTGGGTAACCTGTTCAGGAAGCTCTAGCTTCCCGACAATCAAGAAAGATTGAACGAGCGAGCGAGTCGGGGTTGATTGAGAGTGAGCGGAGGTTATGTCAGTCTCAGGAAGCTCTTGCCGTGAGCCCTTCGGCTGCGCTCAGGAGAGCCTTGTCGAAGGGGGAGCTTCCGAGGTGTTTTTCCTAAGCTGGAGCTTGGGAAAGAGCGTGATGTGGGTTGGCCGTTTTTAGCTTGACACGCATGGCTTACGAACCCCGTCCTGCTAGGGATATGCTGATCTTTGGGCTTTAGCTGAAGAAACTTTCTAATCAGGAAAATTTAACGATTTACTGGCTGAAAAATCGTTTCCAGATGAGTTCAGAGCTTGCTATTTAAAATGGCTACGTTTTTTGTTGTTCTTCGCGGTACTGGTCATTAGGTTGCCTGATTCGGGCAAAGTCTTCTTGCATTGTGCAGGCAACAAAACGCTGATGATTTTCAAGTTTTGATGGTTAATATCGGGTAATCTCCGATATTTCGTGTTTTGGTTGTTTAAGCGTAGATAGCTTCCCGCTCAGTCAGTTAACTAATAGTCTGTTTTATAAGAGGTTTATATGGTTGACACCAATATTGTCCTTAATGGCACAGGATGTGCCTTTAAATTCAGATATGATCGAATTCCATATCACCCTCAAGACACCGTCCAATAAAAGCCGGCCAGTGATCGAAGCACTTCAAGTGCTCGCCAAAAAGGCGCGCGCCGAATCCGGTTGTATTGCGGTCGAGGTTTATAAGACCGTTGGTTTTCCATGCCGCATAGGTTATCAAGAAACCTGGGCCACGGAAGAGGCCTTACGCAGCATGATCGCATCGCATCATTTTAGTCAACTGGCTTCACTGATGGAACTATCGATCGAACCGCCCAAATGTGAATTTAGGTTTATAAGCGTTATTCACGGCCTTGAATTTGCCTCCAAGGTTAGAAATTGCTCCGTATACGATTAGGCCATTCCAACTAATGACGCTAAACCTAAATTGTTGCATATCATTTTTTCAACGAACTAATTCAACACAATTCAAGGATAAGTCCCTATGAAATTTAAACAGACGACCCTGACAATGGCTCTGATAATGACCTTGTCGATCAACGCTTGTGCGGCAAACAATAAGAAGGATATCGAATCCTCAGAGATGGCGGAGAAAGGACCGGTGGAGATTTTTATGCAAGGTTGCAGCACCGAATTGGAGACCTACTGTAAAAACGTGACGCCTGGCGACAATCGTTTGCTGGCTTGCATCTATGCGCACAGCGACAAACTCTCGGGCCGCTGCGAATTCGCCCTCTATGAAGCCTCCGCGCAATTAGAGCGTGCCATCGCTTCGCTCCGTTATGCGGTCTCGGAATGTGCTGATGACCTCGAAAAATACTGCGCCGATGTAGAGGTCGGTGAAGGTCGGTTGCTGGCTTGTCTCGACAGCAACGAAAAGTCGGTCAGCACCCGCTGCAAACAAGCGTTGAAAGATGTTGGATTGAATCAATGAATTTATTGAAGGGTAACTTCGAAATGATTTTTAACGTGCCTCGTTGAATGGTTATGAACAACAAAATAACTCTACCTAAATCGCCTATGAAAAGCTCCATTCTTTATTCGTTAGTCATGATCCTGGCTCTAACGATAACCGGGTGCTCGAGCGTTCGAACCGGTACCAACCAAGCTAAATCTTTAGTCGTCGAACCTGCGCCCGATGCAGGCTTCATCGAAAATCCCGAACGCCAAGTCAAACGCATCGATTTGCCGTTTCAGAAGGTATGGATCAAACCCGGTTTCGACAAGAATACATATCATGAGCTTGTCGTCGCCCCAGTCAACACACAATACATGCAGGAAATGGACTGGCTGCATCAACTGAGTTCGGCAAACTATATCAGCGATGTGAAAGCCGATATCGAAGAACTGGCGCAGTATTTTCGTAGCCGGGTAATCAAACAATTCAGAGAAGATCCACGCCGTCGTTTCCGACTCATCGAGCATGCGAGTCAACACAGTCAACCGGCGCTACGGCTTGAACTCGCTTTGATACAAATCGATCCCTCACAGCCTGTGCTTCACGCACTCGGCTGGCTGCAAATGGGGGGTGGAACGGCCGCCGGAGTCATCAATCAGCGCCGCGCCGCTTTCGAAGGTCGTCTGCGCGACTTGCAGACCGGCGAGGTGGTCGCGACGTTTGCCGACCGCGACATGCAGGATGCAGGCCCTCTAGATTTGACTCGCTTGACTTGGTACGGTCCTGCGAAGGGCATTATGGACCGCTGGGCTGAACAGTTCGTGAAAATCGCGAATCGGAAACCGGGCGAGTCGGTGACCGACTCCACGCCGTTTACGTTGAGACCTTTTTAAACGCATACCGCACCATGAAATTAGGATATACCCATGAAAAAACATGAAATAACGGTAGCCGTTCTAACATTGTTAATCGCCGGCTGCAATGAATTATCTCTTTCCAAAAATTCGACCGCGACTCAAACCGAATCGTCGGCAGTTAACGGCGACGATCGAACGGTGCTGCCGATTCCCGAACCGAAACGGCCTATATACAAAGAGTTGGACGTTCGTAATGCCGTGCCTCCGCCCCGCTTCGAAGTCAAGCCGCCGGAAGGCGCGCCGAATGTGCTTTTGGTATTGATCGACGATCTCGGCTTCGCCGGTGCGAGCAGTTTCGGCGGCCCTGTCGGCACGCCTACCTTCGACCAAATCGCCAATGAAGGGTTGAAATACAATAATTTTCACACCACCGCCGTTTGTTCGCCGACCCGCGCTGCCTTAAAAAGCGGGCGCAATCATCACGTCAACAACATGGGCGCCATTATCGAGACCGGCACCGCCTTTCCCGGCAACACCGGTCAGATCCCGAACGAAGTCGCACCGCTCGCAGAAATGTTGCGTCTGAACGGTTACAGTACCGGCGCCTTCGGCAAGTGGCATGAATTGGCAGCTTGGGAAGCGAGTATTTCTGGCCCGTTCGACCGCTGGCCGACTCGGCAGGGTTTCGACAAGTTTTACGGATTTCTGGGCGGAGAGACCAACCAGTGGGCGCCGTTCATCTATGACGGCGTTCATCAGGTCGAACTGCCCGACGATCCCAATTATCACTTCCTGACCGACATGACCGACCAAGCGGTTGCCTGGATCAAGTATCAGAATGCTCTGACACCGGACAAACCGTTCTTCACCTACTATGCGCCGGGTGCCGTGCATGCGCCGCATCATGTACCGCAAGAATGGATAGCCCGCTGGAAGGGTAAGTTCGATCAGGGTTGGGACAAGTTGAGAGAAGAGATTTTGGCTCGCCAAATTGCCAGCGGCATCGTTCCCGAAGGTACCGAACTGGCACCTAAGCCCGAGGCCATTCCGGACTGGGAGACGCTGTCGGACGACGAGAAACGCTTGTTCACGCGCCAAGCCGAGGTGTTCGCCGCTTTCGTCGAAATGACCGACCATGAAATTGGTCGCGTCATCAAAGCCATCGAAGAAACCGGCCAGAGCGACAACACCTTGGTCATTTTCGTGTACGGCGACAACGGCACCAGCGCCGAGGGCGGCCGCAACGGCATGTTCAGCGAGATGACCTATTTCAACAGCGTGCAGGAAACGGTGCCGGATATGCTCAAATTTCTGGATAAATGGGGCGGCCCCGAGACTTATCCGCACATGGCGGCAGGCTGGGCCGTGGCCTTCGATACCCCCTATCAGTGGACCAAGCAAGTCGCCTCCGATCACGGCGGCACCAAGGTCAGTATGGCTATCCGGTGGCCGAAAGGCATCAAGTCAAAAGGCGGGTTGCGTACTCAATTTCATCATGTGATCGACGTTGCTCCGACCATCTTAGAGGCCGCCGGCCTGCCGGAGCCAAAAGTCGTCAACGGCGTGCCTCAGCGCCCAATGGATGGGGTCAGCATGGTTTACAGTTTCGATGACGCCAATGCGAAGGATCGGCACGTCAGCCAATATTTCGAGATGTTCGGCAATCGAGCCATGTATCACGACGGCTGGTTCGCCAGAACCATCCATAGGGCACCTTGGGAACGCGAGCCACGCCGCCCGCTCGTCGAGGATATCTGGGAGCTCTACAATACCCGTAGCGATTTCAGTCTCGTGAGCGACCTGGCGCAGGCCCATCCGGACAAATTGGCCGAGTTACAGAAGCTATTCATCGCCGAGGCCGAGAAGAATCATGCGCTGCCGATTGACGACCGGGTGCTTGAACGCGTGAACGCGGAATTGGTCGGCCGTCCCGATCTTATGGGCGGACGTACCTCGATGACATTGGCCGAGGGCATGACCGGTATGTCGGAAAATGTCTTTTTGAATATCAAAAACAAGTCCAAGACCATTATTGCCAACATCGAAGTGCCGCAAAGCGGAGCCAACGGCGCCATCCTCGTGCAAGGCGGCCGTTTCGGCGGCTGGGCATTGTACGTCAAGGACGGCGTGCCGGCTTACGACTACAACTTCCTAGGGCTGCAGCGCTTCACGATCGCTTCGAACCAAAAGCTCAAACCGGGCAAATCGACGATTCGCTTCGAGTTTGCCTACGACGGCGGCGGTTTGGGCAAAGGCGGACTGGGTACTCTGTTCGTGAATGACGAGAAAGTCGGCGAAGGGCGCATCGAACGCACTCAGCCGATGATTTTCTCGGCGGATGAAACTGCCGATGTCGGTATCGATTTGGCAACGCCCGTCGTAGAAACGATCGGATCGGAAGCAAAATCGCGTTTTACCGGACATATCCCGAAAGTCATGGTTCAGGTGAACTGAGGAGGTTTTTGAAACCGAATGAGATGGAAATGATGCAATCTTTTTCAATCGTTTAAAAGAGCAAAACATGAAATTACTATCGACGCTGAAACAAGAGATTAAGGAAGTGGGTTTGGTCACCCTCTATTTTTTCTTGTGTTTCCTTGTCATGTTGACATTGAAAAAGTTATTGCTGGCTGACTATCACATCGAAGTTCATGCTCTTTCAACGGCGGTCGTCAGCGCGCTTATCGTCGCAAAACTCGTGATCATTCTCGATAAGACGCCTGCCGGAAACCGTTTCGACGCAAGCCACCCATTGGGAATAGCTGCTTTATATAAGACGTTGGTTTATATGCTGATTACGTTCATAGTCTTATTCATGGAAAAACTTTTTCATGCTTACCGTGAGGTCGGCATATTCGGCCAATCCGTCATCTATGTCTGGGAGCATAAGGATCGCAATATCATGCTAGCCAAAGTCATCGTTATCGGTTTGATGTTTTTGGGTTACCACCTCTACGCCGGACTCGACCGCTGCCTGGGAAAGGGACGTCTTCGCCGGCTTGTGACCGAATCGCCAAATATTACGGGGAAGGAGGATTAAGCGATGTCTCACGAAATAATAAAAATCGATGGCGATCTGATAACCGTTCATATTCGAGAGATCATGCGCCTGGCCGATCAGAAAGCCCTGCAGGACGTGGCTCGTGATTTTATCGAACGAGGTTTCTATCCGAAGGTATTGGTCATCATCGAAGACTTCGAGGGTTGGGAGAAGTCTGAGGAGTGGGGCGAGGATGATTTTTTGCTGGAGCATGGAAACGAGATCCTCAAGATTTCGATCGTGGCCGAGGAGCGCTGGAAAGAGCGGCTTTTGATGTACGTCGGCAAGGGTTTGCGCGCCACCGAAATTGAATTTTTTGCACCTTCCTCTTTGAAGGAGGCCGAGCTATGGTTGCGCACCTGAGTCGTTCTGATCCTACCTATCAAGGAAAAAGACCGTCATTTTCGGTGTTTCCGCGGTGGAGAGTTGAATGATCGTCTTCACTTATCTCAACGTATTGTGTTCGCTCGCCTTATTCATTGGTATGTTGCTCGTTTTTGTGATCGGAAGGCGAATGGGATTCACATCATCGACGGTAGAATACAAAGGAGACAAGTCTTCGTCCGGCTTATTGGACGGCGCGGTGTTCGGGCTAATGGGGCTGCTAATCGCCTTCACTTTTCATGGCGCTTCTTCTCGATTGGATCATCGCCGGGAATTGGTCATGGAAGAGGCGAATGCGATGGGTACCGTCTATCTTCGTCTGGATTTGTTATCGGCTGAA
Source organism: Methylotuvimicrobium sp. KM1 (assembly GCF_044788715.1). Taxonomy (NCBI): domain Bacteria; kingdom Pseudomonadati; phylum Pseudomonadota; class Gammaproteobacteria; order Methylococcales; family Methylococcaceae; genus Methylotuvimicrobium; species Methylotuvimicrobium sp. KM1. The sequence continues at coordinate 2,094,587 of NZ_CP173170.1, forward strand.
AGCCAACCGGCTCTGAAAAGCTTGTTTAGAAACTATCTCGATTCGCGTATCGAAGTCTATCGATTACTTCCCGATCTCGAAGCGGCGGAAGCCGAGTTGGAAAGAACCGGGGATCTGCAAACGCTAATCTGGTCGCAGGCGGTCAAAGCTTGCGAAACGACGGGATCGGTTCCGGCAACGACGCTACTGCTGGCGGCCTTGAATCAAATGTTCGATATCGCTGAATACCGTGATTCGACATCGCGGTTCATGCATCCGCCAATGATCATTTTTATGATGCTGTTTGTCTTAGCGTTGATGAGTTCGCTGTTGGCGGGTTACGTGACCGGCAGCAATCAGGACCGCAATTGGGTCCATGCGATAGGCTTCACCGTGATCATGTCGATTACGGTCTATGTGATACTGGACATCGAATATCCCCGTGCCGGTTTGATCCGCGTCGACTCGGTGGATCGGATTCTAATGGATCTTAGGGAAGACATGAAATGAATCGGAAGGTCGCCAAGCGGTCGATAGATCGCAGGAGTCCGTGACATGTCGGCTCCGGTCAGACCATATCGTAAGTCGCTGTTCGCGGCAGCGGCAGTGTTGCTGATTATCGGCGTGGCGGTGATCTTTGTCAGGACATCCGGCCATCCGTCATCGTCGAATGGCGATGTGGCGTCATCGAAAGCGATGGTCTTGTCCGGTCCTGAATTTGTCGGCAGAACCGTTTGCGCCGAGTGTCATGCCGAACAGGATCGCCTATGGAGGGGTTCGCATCATGATCTGGCAATGCAGAAAGCGGCAAGCGGCACGGTACTAGGTAACTTTGATGACACTGAATTCAGCAAGGACGGTATTGTCTCGCGATTCTTTCGCCGTGATGGCAGTTTTTGGGTGAACACCGATGGGCCGGAAGGCCGATTGGCCGACTTCGAAATCAAGTATGCATTCGGATTTTTTCCGCTGCAGCAATATCTGATTGAACTGCCGGGCGGGCGGCTCCAGGCACTTTCGATTGCCTGGGACAGCCGTTCAATAGAAGAGGGCGGTCAGCGCTGGTTTCATCTGTATCCGGATGAATCCACCGAGCATACAGACGAACTGCATTGGACAAAGCGTTCGCAGAATTGGAATTTCATGTGCGCCGAGTGCCATTCGACCAACTTGCAGAAAAATTACGATCCTGACACCCGCAGTTATCATACTGTTTGGTCGGAGATCGATGTATCCTGCGAGGCTTGTCACGGTCCGGCCTCTCGCCATGTCTCCTGGGCTGAACGCAAGCCCGGTTTCGAGCGTATCGATGCCGAAACCAAGGGCTTGATCGTTCAGTTAGATGAACGTCTCGGGAACCGATGGACGATCGATCCTGAGTTGGGTAATGTCCATCGCAATGTCCCACGCAGTGCGGATAAGGAAGTCCAAATTTGCGCCCGTTGCCATTCTCGACGCGCGCAGTTCTTCGCCGATTACCGCTACGGCTCGCTGATGAATTCGCATCTGCCGTCGTTGTTGCAAGAGAGCTTGTACCATGCCGACGGTCAGATCGACGGCGAAGTCTATGAATACGGTTCGTTCCTGCAAAGCAAGATGTACAGGTACGGCGTGACTTGCAGCGATTGCCACGAACCTCACTCGCTGAAACTGCGCGCGGAGGGCAATGGCGTTTGTTTGCAATGCCATGCAGCCGAACAATTCGACAACGAGCGTCATCATTTTCATGAACTCGGCGCTCCCGGTTCTCGGTGCGTCGACTGTCACATGCCGGCCAAGACCTATATGGTCGTCGATGTGCGCCGCGATCACGGTTTTAGAATTCCGCGTCCTGACTTGTCGGAACAAATCAGCACGCCGAATGCCTGCAATGCTTGCCATAGCGATCAAACGTCCCGTTGGGCGGCCGATATCGTCCGGCAGCGCTACGGACATGATCCGAAGGGGTACCAACATTTTGCCGAAGCGCTGCATGCCGCGCGGTTCGGCGCAAGCGATACCAATGCGCGGTTAACCGCGTTGTTGAAAGATAAAAATCAACCGGCAATCGCGCGGGCCACCGCGGTTGCGGAGCTTGGCAATAGGTTAAGCTCCGAACTGTTCCCGCTTTTAACGGAAGCTTTGAACGATCCTGAACCGTTGCTGCGCAGTTCGGCGCTTGAAGCCTTGTCCCAATTGCCGCCCGAGCAGCGCTGGCCGATTGCGCATCAGCTCTTGCGCGATCCGGTGCGAACAGTGCGAGCGCTTGCCGCATCGGCTCTCGCTGGTACTTCAGAGCACAGTATTCCGCCTGATGAAAGAGCCGAATTTAGGCAAGCCATGAATGAATATCTTAGCGCGTTGCGCTTGAACGCGGACGACCCGGCGGCACAAGTCAATCTAGGCAATTTTTATTCGGTTCGAGACGAGACCGATTCCGCCGAGCGGGCCTACCGGGAAGCCTTGCAACTCGATCCGAACTGGGTGCCGGCGTATATCAATCTCGCCGATCTGCTACGCCGGCTCAAGCGCGACGGTGACGGCGAAAGAGTGCTTCGAGAAGGTTTGAATCATGCGCCGAAATCGGCAGTGCTTCATCACAGCCTGGGGCTGTTGCAGGCACGTAACAAGAATCTGATGGAGGCCTTGGCCTCGTTGAAACAAGCGGTTGATTTCGATCCCGGTGCGCCGCAGTTCAGCTATGTCTATGCTCTGGCTCTTTCCAGTGCGGGTAAGAATAAGGAGGCCCGCGAGTTTGTCGAGTCTGCCCTGAAGCGGCTACCTCATAATCCTTCATTGATCGCATTGAATGACCAATTGACTCAGGAGTGAATCGTGAACTCACTCAATTCGATTAAGAAAACTCATCCATCAACACAGAGAATGCCCATGAAAACTCGTTTATTACCTTGCTTAATACTCATCACCGTATCGATCTTGGCAGGCTGCCAGGCCGGCGGTGGTGCACCAAGGTCGTCTTCGTCCGCCGGGCAAATCGACCACGATGTCAATGCGGCTCTCGCGAAGCTTTACCAACAATCGCCCAACCTCCGGCAATTGGCGGCGCGAGCAAAAGGCGTATTGGTGTTTCCGAATGTAGTAAAAGCCGGATTCATCGGCGGCGCGCAATACGGTAAAGGAGCGATGCGAAAAGGCGGCAGAACGGTCGGTTATTACAGAATGGTAGCCGGATCTTACGGTTTACAAGCCGGGGTGCAATCGTTCGATTATGCTTTGTTTTTCATGAACGATGCCGCGTTGGCTCATCTCGACAGCAGTGCGGGATTTGAAATCGGGGTCGGCCCGAGCGTTGTCGTTCTGGATGAGGGAATAGCCAAAACGATGACGACGACGACCCTTCGCGACGACGTTTATGCGGTGGTATTCGGGCAGAGAGGCTTGATGGCCGGCTTGGGATTGCAAGGCTCCAAAATTACCCGAATAAATCCCTAAACCAATAGAAGAATCGACTTTATGCCAAAGCAGCACATGGGCTGCGTTCATCTTACAACTTCAGGTAAGACGTCGGAGAAAGCCTTATACATTTAGTGGAAACAACAGTTACAAATCAGGAGACTAATGAAATGAGAAACAATAACAAAAGAACAAAACTGGGGATTTTCGGCTTGATTCTGGTCATCCCGATGCTAGGGTGTGCACCGACCAAGCAAGCAAGAGACGTCGAACCCGCCGGTTTTCTAGGGGATTATTCGATGCTCGGGGAAGGAAAAGAAGGCGAGGCGCTTAAAATTTATCTCAATCCGTCTTATCAGAGCACTTGTCATAACTATGACAAGGTCTTGATTGAGCCTGTCCGGATTTGGGTCAGCGGAAACAAAGATTTGGCCGAAATGCCGCTCGCAGAAAGACAGGTCTTAGTCAATCACATGCATGGCTCATTGGTTGACGAGTTGGGCAAACATTATCGAATCGTTCGAACCCCCGAACCCGGAACGATAAGAATCAGAACGGCGATCACCGAGGCGGAGGGATCATGGGTCGCATTGGATACCGTCTCCTCGTTCGTGCCGCAGTTATTGGTCATGTCGACAATTAAAGAAGTGGCCACCGGAACAGCGACTTTTGTCGGCAGGGCCGGTGCCGAAGCGGATATCACCGATGCAATGACCGGAGAACGGATTGCCGCGGCTGTCGATCGTAGAGTCGGAAAGAAGTCCTACGAAGGCGTCACTCAACAATGGGATGATGTGACACGGTCTTTCGATTATTGGGCGGGGCGCATGGCATACCGTTTGGCGAATTGCGGCGCGATGCCGCCCGAGCAATGAGATTGACGCGCCTTTACCGGCTTCAATCATTCAACCTAAATTCGGCAGTTTAACGATGACGCACATGAAGTTCATGAAGGATTCAATAAATTACCAAAACATTCTCGCTAACCTTTTTGGTGAGCGAAAGTTCTATACAAACTTATAACAAGTTATTGTATTAACTTCTTATTCTTCATGATCTTCATGGTGAAATGCTTTTTCTAGGTTCAAACGATAACAATACAAAAGGGATACAAAAATGAATAGATCAATTAGCAAATTTATGCAGGCCATCATCGTCTGTGTTATGGGGGGGGTAATCGTATCACCGGCGGTTTGGGCGCAGGGAAATCTGATGATTTACCCAAAAATGGGACAAAATCCGCAACAACAGCAGCAGGATCGATACAACTGCCACGGTTGGTCGGTGCAGCAATCCGGCTACGATCCCAGCAACCCGCCTGCTCAAAGTTCGGGTCCAAGCTTTGGTAGCGCCTCTAGAGAAACGCTAAGGGGAGGCGCGCGTGGTGCTGCGGCCGGCGCGGCTATCGGCGCGATTGCCGGCGATGCCGGAAAGGGTGCGGCTATCGGCGCCGTTGGTGGCGCCATGAGGCGCGGATTTCAGGAGCGTGATAATCAGCGACAAGCCGCATCGGCACCGCCACCCGGACTCGACAACTATAACCGCGCGATGAAGTCTTGCTTGGAAGCGCTCGGGTATTCGGTCAATTGATCAACCTAACGGGGTTGGCAATGTTTCGCAAACTCCTCGGCTTTTAAATGAAAATTCCGGTTTCGGGCAACCGACGCAGCAATTCTCGCATTGGGATTCATGCGTTATCGATGCAGGCATTACTGCGTTTGAACGTCGTTGTTTGTTTGATTTTGCTAATGCCGTTGGCGTGGGGTGCGAGTGATTCGGCAACGCGCAATGATGTGGATGCGTCCGGCAAGGAACGCGTAGCCTCAATCAAATCGAGGCTTGCACAAGTACAAAGCCGTCTGTCCACACTGCCTGCCGACGGCTCGGGAGCGCCTACGGAAGCGGATGGCGATGAATGGTCGGAGTACAAGAGACTACTTAACCTGATCGCCAACACCTATGAATCTCATCTCGATGCATTGAAGAAACTGAATGCTATGCGCGTTGCACGGCAAGATTTTCACGAGCAATCATCGGCTTGGTTCAGTTTTTCGGAACCCGGGCCTTATTCTGTCGATTTCGTCGATGATTTATGGAACCAATTGCGAGCCAAGGAACGAGAAATCGAAGCAGTCCGTATCGAACAAGCGATGTATGCCAATCTACTGGAAACCCGTCGGCTCGCGCTCCGGGGTTCCGAACAAGCGTTAAGAAAAGCTGAGGAACAACTGGAGGCTGCCGAACCTGCAGCTGCGGACCGGTTGCGATGGTATCGAGACCTGAGCGCTCTTCGTAATCAGCTAGATCAAGCACGCGTCGCATCACTCGATACCGAGCGGGAGTTTCGGGACGAAATGCTGAGTTTACGTAGCGGCCAAAATGAACTGATGCTTCGCCAAGTCAAGGTAGCAAGCCTGGCATCGCCTCTTAGCGAACAGAATCTTGACGCCAAGCTCGCGGTATTGACGCAGTTACAGCTGGAACTGGACAAGGAGACTCAGCAAGCGATCGATATAGATCGGATGCTCCAGAAGCAATGGCGCCAAACCAGCGATCGATTACGCGAGGCCGAGGCATTCACCAGCGCGCTGCTTCCGGACGTGGCCGAACAGCAGAAGCGAAATATCGAACAATTGCAGTCAGAATTACGCACGCAAGTCATCGAAGCCGAGGCATCGAGTACGACGCTCAAAGTCATGCGGTTGTTGGGCAGAATAGTGGTCGCACGCCGTCATCTTTGGGAAACGCGTTATCGATTCGAAAACGAGGGCGACCTAAAAACGTTTGAAGATGCATTGCATGACATCGATCAAGGATATGGTCAATTAAATTTATGGCGGCAATATTTCCTTGCCAGTCTCAATAAGACACGCAGTCTTTTGGACAATCAAGAAAAAAAGCTTGCCGACTGGAAACCCGAATACGGCAACCGAGAATTAGCGGAACGAGAAAGGCTCGCTTATTCTCGGCAAGAGGTGATGCTACGGCGCATAGCCGTCGAAGCCGATGAGTTGGATGCGATGCTACGTAGTTTGAAGCAATCGGTAGAATTGCGTTATGAAGGCGTTACTTTGGGCGAGCGCCTGAATGAGCTTTATATTAATGTTGGCGGTGCGGTCGGTAAATTGTGGGATTTCGAGCTTTTTACGGTCGACGATAAAATCGTTGCCGAAGGCCGGGAGATCGTCAGTCAACGCAGCGTAACCGTCGGCAAGATCGTCCACATGTTATTGATTTTGGGGATCGGATTATGGCTGATCTCCAGAATTGCCGATCGTGGCGGTCAGTTGATGGCGAAATATCTGCCCGGACGAGAGAGTGCGATACTGCTGAGCTTAAGGTTATTTACGCTATTCGCCGTTATCGGAATCGTCGTTTATGCATTAGTAAGAGTTCACATACCGCTTACCGTATTTACATTTTTCGGAGGCGCATTGGCGATCGGCATCGGATTCGGCGCGCAAAATATTATCAACAACTTTATCAGCGGTTTGATTCTGTTGGTGGAACGCCCGATTAAGGTAGGCGATATCGTAAACGTCGAAGGAGTAAAAGGTAAGATAACGCATATCGGTGGACGTTGTTGCCAAGTGCACCGTTTCGACGGTATCGACATGCTGATACCGAACAGCAGTTTCTTGGAAAAGAGCGTCACTAACTGGACACTCTCCGATCAGTCAATCCGCTGCACGATTACCGTCGGCATCGCTTACGGTTCTCCGGTGCGCGAAGCGTTACTATTGGCTGAACAAGCGGCTAGAGAACATGGTTTGGTGCTCGACTCTCCTGCTCCTGAAGTCTATCTGGAGGAGTTCGGCGACAATGCACTCAATCTGGCCTTGGATTTTTGGGTCGGTAATTTGAAACAGATCAATCGACGCCGTGTGATGAGCGATATTCGTCATCGTATCGTTAAACTGTTCGGCGAACGAGGCATCGAGATTGCGTTTCCTCAGCGCGACGTACATGTAGACAGCAATAAGCCAATCAAAGTGGAGTTTGTATCGGCAGAGACAGAAACACCATCCAATTTGACAAGGGCTGTCGACAGAGCGGAATGAACCTAAATATATCGGTTCAGCTAAGACCGCTCGCTTCATCCAAAGAACATAATGAGGAGGTAAGCCATGAACAATTACATTTTGACGCAATCACCCAAAGGAGGTGACTTATGAAGACAACGATAAAAACGAGACTTCGTACCGCGCTATGCGGGGCGGTTCTGGCGGCAACGGCGGGTTGTGTCGAAAGACCGATGGTGACGCATTCAGAAACTTTGGCTTCCCATGGAGCGGTCACTCATACACTCGCCGAACCGGTGGAGGTTAAGGATATTCTTATGCGCATGGCCGAATTCCTAGCCAAGACTCCGAAATACAGTGTGAATCTTGAGAGCAGTTACGACGTGCTTCAGGAGTCGGGACAGATGATTGAATTCGGAGAAAGCCGGAGAATTGTCGTCAGTCGGCCCAACGGATTGCGCGTCGAAATCGAGCATAGCGACGGCGAGCGGCACCTCGTTCAATATGACGGGAATGACATAACGACGTTCAGCCCGACTCACAATGTTTATGCGCAAATTGCCAAGCCGGGCGGGATCGACGAGGCGGTCATGTATTTCCTCAGAGATCTCGGCATGCGCTTGCCGCTGGCGATGCTCCTGGTAAGCCGGCTGCCGGAAGAGCTGGAACGTAGGACTCTGGCGCTCGATTATGTCGAGAAGACTGTTGTCGACGGAACACCGACCCATCATTTGGCGGGACGCACCGAAACGGTGGATTATCAAGTTTGGATTGCGGAAGGCGCTCGACCGCTGCCGCTTCGTATCATCTTGAGCTATAAGAACGCAGAGGGGCATCCGTCATTCAGAGCGCAGTTTTTCGATTGGAGCCTGATGCCCGAAATCCAAGACTCCCAGTTTACGTTCAACCCAACCGATGGCATGAGGAAAATCGCCTTTGCTGCGGAATTACACAAAATTGCACATGAGGGTTCGATACGTCCGGAAGAAAGTGGAGGAAAACAATGAACACTAAAATCAAAACAGTCGCAACAACTTTTATAGCTTCTATCGTGATTTTGATCGCAACCAACGATGAAGCAACCGCGCGAGGCATGGGTGGAGGAGGCGGCGCTTCCCGTGGTGGGGGCGGAGGTTACTTGCGAGGCGGAGGCGCTGGCGGTTATTCTCGAAGCGGCGCCGCCGCGAGCGGCAGCTTCTCCTCCGGTGCGGGCCGATACGGTTCGGCGAGGTCCGGAAGTTCTGCGGCAGCGGCATCCAGAACGGCTAGCCGGTCCCAGGCCGCGCAGACCGCTTCGACAAGCCGATCTCAGACCGCGCAGACGGCTTCCACGAACAGGGCGTCGACCCAGCAAAGCCGGCAAGGCAGCTCAACCGAAAATCAGGCACAACGTCAGGATTACAGGCTAGACAGCCAAAGTCAGCGCCAGCAATATTCGAATGAAAACGTCGAGACCCGTCAACAAGGCGCTACAAGTCGAACCCAAGATCGTCAACAAACCGCGCAGTCCTATCAAGGCGCTTACCCTCCAGGTTATCGTCCGCCGGCAGGGGCTTACTATCCGCCGCCTCAAGGTTATTACGACGATAACCATTGGGACGACGGCGAAGTCGCCGCCGTGGCGCTCGGTGCAGCTGCGGTGGGTGCTATGGCGGGATACGCAGCAGGGGAGTCATCATCCGCGACAACGGCACCCCCGCCTTCGACAGTCGTCTATTCGGCACCTCCGCCTACAGCTTCGACCGGCCTGCCCTGTACGCCCAATACGACGATGGTTAACGGCATAACCTATTATCAATGCGGGGCCTCTTGGTATACCCAAGCTTACGGCAATAACGGCGTCATTTATATGCCGGTAGCGCCGCCTAACTAAGGTTAGGCGCAACACGACGAGAACGCAACTTTTTGAATTGCGTTCTCGATTTAAAGGTTTTGCTCGGAATAATTTGTTTACCACCGGACTTTTGTCATGAACCCCATGAATTTTTCGTTAACTTTCCTACGAGTAAAGAATGCTGCGCCGATTCTACTCTGCACGATTCTGCAGATGGCTGCAAACCCGTATGCCAACGCGCTAGGGCCGATCGATACGCCGCCGACTTGGGGCGGCGACTTGTCATCGCGGCCTCGGCTCAGCGGCAGTTGGGGCGGGTCGAGAGACGAATTGGCTAAGAAGGGTGTAGTGTTGGACGCAGACATGTATTTGCTTCCGCAGGGTGTCGTTGCCGGCGGTAAGGATACGGCGGCGGAATTCTGGGGCAACGTCGACTACTCGCTTGATCTGGACATGGGCAAAATGGGACTCTGGCCGGGCGGTTTCTTCAAGTTCGAAGGTGTTTCAAGCTTCGGCAATACACTTTACAACGATGTCGGCGCCGTTGTGCCCACTAACGCATCCTATTTGTTTCCCGGTATCAATGAAGCCGATAGCGCGCTGATGGGTGCGACATTCACGCAATTTTTCAGTCCCCAATTCGGCGTATTCATGGGGAAAGTCAATCTGTTCGATTTTACGCCGACTGAATTCTACGGCAATTATCGCACTCAGTTTTCGAATGCGGCGATGAATTTCTCGATGGCTTATGCGATGGTTCCGCTCTCGGCTTATGGCGGCGGAATTTTGTTGTTGCCGACGGAAAATATTACGCTGGCGGCGATGGCTCTCGATGCGAGCGGCACGCCGTCAGATAATGATGTCGGCAAGGCTTTTGATGACGGTACGACCGTCGTTAGTGCGGCCAATATCAAAATCAAGCCGTTCGGGCTGGTCGGTCATCAGAGTGTCAGCGGGATATGGAGTGACAAGACCCGTTTTTCTCTGGATCAGGACCCTACCAACATAGGACGTATGCTTTTGAACGAACGATTTCCCAGGCTTGCAAACCCCGGCCCGATACTCAGTCGGATTCTCGAGCGATTTTTTCCGGAACTGCTCGTCCCGGTTAGACCGGCGAACCGAAAAGACAACACCTGGGCGGTCATTTACAGCTTCGATCAGTATTTATGGCAGCCGGAAGGCGATTCGAGCAAAGGTATCGGCCTTTTCTTCAGCTTTGGCGCTACAGACGGTAATCCGAATCCCATTCAGTACAGTTATCTGATGGGAATCGGCGGCAAGGGCGTCATGCCTGGTCGGCCTGACGACTCGTTCGGCATTGGCTGGGCGCGCACGCAATTCAGCGACCATTTTGTGCCGCTACTTCGCGAGCGGCTCAATCTCGGGCTCGATTACGAAGACGCAATAGAATTGTATTACACCGCTTCGGTTACGCCTTGGCTCAGTTTGAGCCCCAATCTGCAGATTATCAACTCGGCGATGAATAAAACACTCAACAGCAATGGTGAGTTGCAAGGCTTGGATACGACGCTCGAAGCGAGTCTGCGTATGAATATCAAATTTTAATCGGCTTCAAGTGTTGATTCGAAAAGACAATGTTCAAACCGGTTCGACTGTGAAAAAAACCGGCAAAACATATAAACTCGAGCCGTTGCCAAGCAATGGCCGTAGAGGACTGTGATGCGGATAGTTAACTTTTTCGCGATGTTTTTCGTATTCGTGACTTTTCGTACGCAAGGCCAGGAGCTGGAGCCGCGCTCGTATGTCAACACTCCCGTGGGTCTGAATTTTCTGGTCATGGGTTACGGACTCACGGAAGGCGGTGTCGCGACCGATCCTTCGTTGCCTTTACAAGATGCGCAGCTCCAGGTTCATTCTATGTTTTTTGCCTATGCTCGTTCGCTGGATGTCTTAGGTAAGTCCGCCAAGTTTGACGTAGTGGTGCCCTATGCCTGGCTTTCAGGCGACGCCAAGGCATTTGGTCAAACTCGCGAGCGCCGCGTGGACGGCTTCGCCGATCCGCGTTTTCGCTTTTCGATCAACCTTTTCGGCGCTCCCGCATATCCTTTGGATGATTTCAAGCATTATCGACAAGACCTTGTTATCGGCACCGTTCTAGAAGTGACGGCGCCGGGCGGGCAATACGACGCCGACAAACTCGTTAACATCGGTACCAATCGGTGGTCTATCAAACCGGAGATAGGCATTGCCAAGAGTTTTGGACCTTTAACATTGGAGTTGGCCGGTGGGGTCCGATTCTTCAGCGAAAACGATGAGTTTTTCGGCGGTCAACTGCGTGAACAGGAGCCTATCTATTCTGTTCAGGGGCATCTCGTTTACAGCTTCGGATACGGTATCTGGGCAGCTGTGGACGGTACATTTTATACCGGAGGTCGGACCACCGTGGACGGATCAAAAAGTAACGACCGGTTGGAAAATTCACGTATGGGCGCCACACTGGCATTGCCCGTAAACCGTTATAACTCCGTCAAAATCTATTACAGTACCGGCGTCTCGACCCGTATCGGAAGCGACTTCGATGTGGCGGGCATTGCTTGGCAATATCGCTTCGGCGGAGGGTTCTGAGATGAGATTGAGCGAAGTTTTATTACCCCGTCGTTTATTGCATTCAGAGCGAAAGTGTCAATTTGGGGGAAGGCACTGTGATATCGACATACTAACCATGATCTTTGAGTTCGGGAGCACTTTCAAAACATGAGGCGATTCATCGAGTTGTCATTAATGGCGTTGATTATTATCGCGACTTCCGTATGGGGGGCTCTTGCCGTTTATTTCGGCGATTCGGATAGCGGCATTATCCGGAATTTTTTATCCGCCGGTTTTGGTGTGTTCAGTCTGGTTACACTGATTAGCCTGGGATTTCAACATTGGCGTAAACGCTGCCTTTACGGCTATGGGGTTGTATTTTCGCTAATTCTGATCTGGTGGCTTTCGATCAGTCCTTCGAACGATCGGCAATGGCAACCGGATGTCGCGAAGTTGGCTCATGCTACCTTCGACGGCGACAAAGTCACCGTTCACAATATCCGTAATTTCGACTACCGGAGCGAATTCACTTATGTGCCGGCTTATTACACGAAAACCTTCGACTTGAACAAATTGGAAGGCGTCGATTTGTTCTCGGTATATTGGATGGGGCCTGCGATTGCGCACACGATTCTGAGCTTCAATTTCGGCGACGGTGGTCATCTGACGGTTTCGATCGAAGCACGCAAGGAGTTGAGCGAAGGCTATTCGACGATCAAGGGTTTTTTCCGGCAGTATGAGCTGATCTATATCGTCGCGGACGAGCGCGATGTGATTCGGCTGCGCACAAATTATCGAAACGATCCGCCTGAACAGGTCTATCTATACCGGCTACAAGGGCCCCCGCAAAACGCTAAACGTCTGTTTTTGGAGTACCTGGACAAGATCAATTCGCTGAACGAAAAACCCGAGTTTTACAATACCTTGGCGGACAACTGCACGACCGCCATCTGGCTACGTTCGCGCATCAATCCTGAGCATCTACGCTTTTCCTGGAAAATACTTTTGAGCGGCTATTTGCCGGAATATCTCTATGAATCTCAACGGCTGAATACCCGGATTCCGTTCAACGAATTACAAAAACAGTCGTTGATCAATGAACGGGCGCTGAGAACCGATCAAGAGGACGATTTTTCAAGACGTATCCGTACGGTAATTCTCAAACACAATTAATACTTTTCACTATCAACTTTGAAATGCAAGGAAAATAAACCTATGAATATCAATTCGAAACACCTGAATGTAAAACCAGGTCACTTGCTATCGTCTATGGTAGTGACGATGTTGTTATCGGGATGCACCGGAATCGGCAAGGGCATGGTCGAGGCAATGCTGGAAAAATCGGAAGCCGAGGATACCCGAGTCTGCCAAGTCTGGGGGCAGCCCTTTACCGGAATTAGCTCCGGTTTGGGTAAGCAGCAGGGTAAAACCAAGCTGCTATTCGTGCATGGCGTCGGCGATCATCTGCCGGGCTATACGACCCAATTCATGGAGAAATTAGCCAAACAGTTGGACTTGAACGTACGTTCGGAAACCCCAAAAAATATCACGTTGAACGCACCTTTAGTTCCGGATAAGGAACTCGGTAATCTACGCATCACGCAGCTTCTTAACGAAAAAGATAAACGGGAACTTATTTTTTATGAATGGACTTGGTCGAACATTACTCGAGACCAAAAAGCGTTGCTGGCATTCGACAATTCGGGAGACTACGAATTCAGGCGTGCCAGAATCAACAGTATGCTGAAAAAATTCAGCAATGATACAGGTCCCGATCCGATTATTTATTTGGGAGAAAGCAGAGAAGCGATTTTGGCGGGCTTTGCGCAATCATTTTGTTGGATGGCCAGTGGCGATTGGCTGGATCTTCCTGACAGCGGCAGTCATACCTGTACCGGCTTGCATGATGAAAATATCGACCATATCGCGCATGACGACTATGTTTTTATTTCGCACAGCTTGGGCAGCCGTATCACGATCGACGGCATGCAGCGCATTGCGTTTCTTTTGGCGAATGCTGAAAAATTTGCCGATTCTAGCCAGGAAACTGAGTTGACTAGGGCATCCATCGAGGCTTTGCAAAATAAACGCTTACCCATCTACATGCTGTCGAACCAGTTGCCAATGCTGCAATTAGGAAGAAAACTTCCCGAAGTGAGCGGCCAAGCAGAAAGCTATTGCAGTCCCGCAAGCAACCGTTACCATGAGCGCCTGGTCAACGAAACGACGATCGTTGCGTTTAGCGATCCCAACGACTTGTTAAGTTACGGTATACCGCCGGGATTCAAAGACAAGTATCTGGATTCGAGACTTTGTGCAGCAGTCACTAATGTCAACATCAACATCGCCAAGATCATCGATGCATTCGGCCTAAGCGATCTGGCCAATCCGTTGGAAGCCCATTTAGGTTACGATCGAGATGATCGCGTCGTCGCGTTGATTGCCAACGGCATCGGTCACCCGAATGCATTGCCGTTGGTCGAAGAAAAATGTGAATTTGTCAAAACCGTCAAATGAATTCAAGCACGTCACAATTTTGGTAGCTGAAACCGGGCTAACCCTATGTCGGCTTTCACGAAAAATCGTGGCGCGCTTGCCGATCTATTCTTTGTTTATCAATCTATGAAAGGCCAAAATCATGTCAAAACAATTCAGACTCCTGATCACCGCCTTGATAATGATGACATTATTTACGGCATGTTCTACAACCCACGTGGCGACGCAGTCAAAACGCGCAGCTATTGAACAATTACTCTTGAGCGAGGCATTGATTCGCAGCCTTCCTCAGGAAGCCGACAGTTTGTTACCGATATCGACGGGTGCGAATGTCTTTCTCGAAATTTCCGGCATCAGTGGAGATGAAAAGCTTGTGCGGGATGTTTTGGCCGGATGGTTGGGCCAACAGGGTTACTTTGTACAAAATGAGGCCGCAAAGGCATCGTATCGCATCAACGCTATTCTTTCGTCTTTGGGAACCGAATCCGGTAAAACATTAGTCGGCATACCCGAGGTTGAAGGCAACTTTATTTCGATTGGAGAGCTCGCGTTTTATAAAGCGGAACACCAAACAGGCTATGCAAATTTGTTCTTTGATGTTTTCGAATTGCCTTCAGGTAAACATATTTTCCGGACATCGTCATTTCTCGCTGAAACGTTCTATAACTATTACACCGCATTTCTAATATTCGATTTCAACAGAACAAATCTGATTAAGCCGCCCCGGCTGCATTCATTTCAACATGAATGAAATACTGATGTGGCTAAAGCTGAGATCAAGCTTAACGCCCGGTTTTATAACATAACCGGCGTGAATTGGTGATTTGCCTAAATTGTTACATGGTGTAAATATTCAGTTCCCCTCTTTGAAAAAGAGGGGATAGGGAAGATTTTTTAAATTAATTCCCCTTTTTAAAAAGGGGAAGCCAAGTCGACAACTTGTTTTGGATGCAGGAGACTGAATAATTACCACATGGTTCTTTGGTCAATAAAATTAAATTGGTTTTTTCATGATTACAACTATCAAGCCCTATGCCATTCTTGTTGCAAGCCTCTGTTTGGCGGCCTGTTCATCGGTCCAAGTTGTCACGGACTATGATCGCTAGGCGTCTTTCGATTGCTATAAAACTTATACTTTAGAGCCTTCCGGTGCACCGATTCCAATGGCGCCATCGGTTGAGGCGGCGCTGCGAGATTCTCTACGGACGCAATTGTACGCTCACGGCATCATCGAGGTATCCGAAAACGCAGACCTTCATGTCGTGCGGCATGTATCGACCAAACAAAAAGTAACAGTCCATCAATCGCCCGGCGTTCCTTATCGTTACGGTCGCTACGGAGCATGGGCAGGTGCCTCGTACGGTTATACCGATGTTTCTCAATACACGGAAGGCACTTTAATACTGGACTTCGTCGATGCAAAGACACAGAAATTAGTGTTTCGTGGAGCCATCACCGGTACCGTCGGTAAACCGGAAACGAACGCCGAACGAATCCGGGAGGGTGTGGAAAAAGTCATCCAAAATTATCCTGCAATAGTTGCACATTGATCATCAAAAAAGGTATTGGGTCATGTTTCATAATAATCAATCGATCAAAACATTATTCTGTCGGCTTATCTTTGTTCTGGGATTAGTCGGTATTATTCCGGCGCAAGCGGAAGACTCATCGGAAGTGACGGCGTTGATGGGGTTGCTCGGCATTAACTCGAAAGAGTTGGCCAATCTGGAGCAGGGTAAAACCGTCTCATTCGATATCGCGGAAAACAACGAAAAAGAATTGGCCGCCGGCGTCGTGATGTACATACCGGCTAAACCTTCCAAGCTCGTTCAGTACATTAACGAGAAAGATCTCGGAACCATTGATACCGATCTCATTTCGCAAGGTAAGATTCCGGCCAACGCGACACTGGAGTCGTTCAAAGGTTTTGCTTTAAAGGCAGGAAGTGGGGAGGCAAAGAATTTCATGCGGGCGCAACCGGGCAGTCAATTCAATTTGTCGATCGACGAATTCAAGCTTCTTAAGAGCATCGACGCCGCGCAAGCCGACGCGGCGTCACAATCCTATCGGCGCATTCTTCTCGAACGCATGCAATCTTATCGCAAAAAGGGACTGAAAGGGATTGCCAATTATGATCGTGGAGACGGTTTGTCGGCGAGGCCTGCGGAAGAGCTTCGCACCGCAACATTGGCCAATAAAGTATTGACGCGTTATTTTCCGCAAGTTTACAAGGCTTGGCTCGATTATCCCGCGGCAATGCCGGCGGGTGCAGGCGAACAATTTTTCTGGCTCAATCGCAATGTCGAAGGGCGCCCCACCGCAATCCTGGGGCATCGCATCATGTTGTCATCGAATGGCGCCGAAGTCATGCTGTCCCGGCAGTTTTATGTCGGGCACTCATACAATTCCAATCAACTCAGTATCGCCTGTCTGCCTTATCGTGATGGTTCATTGGTTTTCTATGCCAACCGGAGCTTTACCGACCAAGTGGCGGGTTTCGGTAGCGGCGTTAAGCATTCGATAGGGCGCGAGCAAATGCGGGGGGAAATCGTCAAGAGGCTGATCAACTTGCGTAAGGCAATTATGTAAATGTCTTTTTTGGAATATACTTGGATTGCGACCGGATATGGTATGGTGCGCCCCATTCAACCCGGAGATTACGATTTCGTGTCCCAAGCTATCCCTGTCTATTCGTATGAGCTTTCTTAGATAGAACAAAATGGTCAGTGATTTGGTGTTTAAAGAGGTTTATTGCTTCGGCAAAAATCGTTTCAGTTCCGGCAGGCAAGAGCCGCAACCGGTTCCTGCGCTTAACCGCTGCCCGATTTGTTCGACGTTCGCTAAATTGAATTCCCGGACCGCTTTGGCGATCGATTTTTCGCCGACATTAAAACAGGAACAAACCAAGCGGCCGCAATCCTCTTGTCCATCCGGCGGCAAAGCGCTCAATAACCGTAAACGTTCTTCTTTGTTAATCTGCGGTTGCGCGAATAGCGATTCAAGCCAGCTGGTTTCCGGCATCGGCGGTGTTGAGGACACGAATAAGCAAACTTCCAATCGGTCGTCGATGATTAGCGCACTTCGATAAATGCCCCGTTCCGGATCGCTGTATTCCAGACAATGAGGGTTATTCGATTCGCCGGATAGCGATCTTAGCCAATCGCGCCAAGAAAGGCGGGGCATACGGTCGGCCAGCTCGTAGCGGATGAAGTCGTTGCCTTTGACTGTAACGCGATATTCTATATCGTCTAGGGCCAACGGCGCCCGCGACAATAGCATCGCGTACCAAAGCGCTCGGTAAGGCGTGATGGTTACCGGCGTTTGTTTGCTTTCCGGTTGGCCGGAATGCGGATCGACGACCGGGTTGACCAATGCGCCGACGCGTCCACGGCTAGTGAGTTGCGCCGTCCAGTGCATCGGCACGAATAGGCTGCCGGGTTGTTGGCTGTCGGTGATTACGACGCGGGCAATCATATTGCCCCATAGGCTCGAGATCGTGGTTAGGTCATGCGCTTGTAATTTGTGCCGGGACGCATCGAGCGGATGAATCTCGACAAAAGGCTCCGGTTTATGGGCATTGAGTTTTGCCGACAAGCCAGTTCGTGTCATTGTATGCCATTGATCGCGCAGGCGTCCGGTATTCAACGTGAAAGGATAATTCGGATCGGGCTTGTTAACCGGCGGGCGAGGGCGTATCGCAATGAACCGGGCTTTTCGAGACGCGGTATAAAACTTACCGTCGGTGAACAGGCGCGCGGTGCCGTTAGGATTCTTCTTGGTGACCGGCCATTGCACAGGTTGTAACCGGTCGTAGGCGTCTTCGGTCAGATCCGCGAAGGCCGAAATATCGAAATCGCGCGGTTGGTCTTCCCGATTATTTTCAAAGCCGGACAGCGCGGCATGTTCGCGGAAAATGTCGGCACCGGACCGGTAGGCGAAGGCATGTTTGAAGCCCATGCGGGCGGCGACTTGACTGACGATCCACCAATCCGGCCTAGCGCTTCCGGAAAAAGGGAATAGCGGTCGCTGACGCGATATTCGCCTTTCCATGTTCGTGACGGTACCGTTTTTTTCGCTCCAGCCGGCCGCAGGTAGGCGGACATGCGCCAAATCGACCGTATCGGTGTTCTTGATGCAATCCGATACGATGACGAGATCGCAGCGTTTCAGCGCATTTTTAATTTTGTCCGCGTCCGGCAGCGTGACGACCGGATTCGTTGCGATAATCCAAACCGCCTTGACGGTGCCCGCATCGATCGCATCGAACAGTTCGACCGCCTTTAGGCCGGGACGGGTCGCGATCCGATCGGTTTGCCAAAAGCGGGCAACGCGGTCGATATGCTCTGGCTTATCCAATTCCATGTGTGCGGCCAAGGTGTTGGCTAAGCCGCCGACTTCGCGTCCGCCCATCGCATTCGGCTGACCGGTGAACGAAAAAGGCCCCATGCCCGGTTTCCCGATTCTACCGGTCGCCAAATGGCAATTGATGATGGCATTGCATTTATCGGAGCCGGAGGCCGATTGGTTGATGCCTTGCGAATAGACCGTAACGGTTTTAGCGGTGTTCGCAAACCAGTCGAAAAATTTTTCGACGTCGGCCGAGGGCAAGCCGCAGTCTTGCGCGATGTTTTCAATATCTCCGGCCGTGTTGCGGGCGGACTGCAACGCCCATTCGAAATCCTGAGTAGATGTGTCGATATAGTCGTTATCGAGCACATCGCTTTGTGCTAAATAGGCCAACAAACCGTTGAATAATAAGCCGTCCATGCCCGGTTTGATAGCCAAATGCAAATCCGCGCTGTCGCATGTCGCGGTTCGGCGCGGGTCGATCACGACGATTTTCAGCGCCGGATTGTTTTGCTTGGCTCTGAGGATGCGCTGAAACACGACCGGGTGACACCATGCGGTGTTCGAGCCGGTCAGCACGATCAATTCGGCGGCCTCCAAGTCTTCGTAGCTGCACGGAACGGCATCGGCGCCGAAAGCCCGTTTGTAACCAGTGACGGCCGAGGACATGCACAGCCGTGAATTGGTGTCGATATTGGCCGAGCCGATAAAGCCTTTCATGAATTTATTGACGACATAATAGTCTTCGGTCAAGAGTTGACCCGAGACATAGAACGCTACCGCATCGGGCCCGTATTGCCGGACGATCGAGGTCAAACCTTCAGCAACGGTGTCGAGCGCGGTATTCCAGTCGCACGGCATGCCATGGACTTCGGGATGCAGCAGGCGATTTTCCATCGATACGGTATCGCCCAAGGCCGAACCTTTCGAGCACAGTTTACCGAAATTGGAGGGATGATCCGGGTCGCCTTGTATCGTCACTTTGTGGGTGATAGCATCGTCGACGGTCGCTAGAATACCGCAGCCGACCCCGCAATAAGGACAGGTGGTTTCGATTGTTTTTGCGTTCATGGCGGCGGTCATGCGGCAATCGGCAAGGGTGGGCGCCCGAAAATCAAACATTCGCGGTACGGCGAAATATCGGTCCGGTTTTTCAAACAATCGAGATACCAAGCCGAATCGCCAGTATCGCCATAGAGCACGATACCGGCGATACGTCGATTCTTGATAACCAATTTTTTATAAATATGCAGGGCAGGGTCCTTGAAAACAATCTGTTCGCTCTGTTTGCCGCCATTGAAATCGCCTGCCGAAAACAGATCGATGCCGGTCACCTTGAGCCGGGTTGCCGGCAACAAGCTTTGATAACGCGAATCGCTTCGATGACTCAATTGCCGAGCGCAGACCTTGGCTTGCTCGTATACCGGCGCGACCAGGCCGAACAATTCGCCGCGATGCTGCACGCATTCGCCGACCGAATAGATCTCAGGATCGCTGGTTCGCATCGTATCGTCGACGACGATGCCTTGTTCGCAGTCGAGGCCGATGGCCTTTGCGAGCGCGATATTCGGCTTGATGCCGGTTGCCATGATCAGTAGATCGGCGGGCAGGATGCTGCCGTCGCTCAGTTCGACTTCGGCGATATGGCCGTTTCGGCTGATGATGTTTTCGATCGTGCAGCCCAGCTTGAAATAAAGCCCCTTGGATTCGAGCTGCGATTTCAAGAGAGCGCCGGCCTCGTTATCGAGTTGGCGATTCAATAAATGGTCGGCGCGATTGATAACGGTCACATGCATGCCTCGCTGCTTGAGACCGTTGGCGGCTTCCAAACCCAACAAGCCGCCGCCGAGTACGATGGCGTGCCGCTTGCTTCGGCTTTTTTCGATCATTGCTTCGACATCGGCGATTTCTCGGAAACTCATCACGCCTTCGGTGTCGCGGCCCGGAATCGGTAGAATCAACGGCAGCGAACCGGTTGCGATTAACAGACGGTCGTAAGGGGCTTCGGTGCCATCCTTTGCGATCACGCGGCGATTGGCCCGGTCGACGTTGACGACGGTTTTGTCCGGACCGCAATAGAGCGTGATAGCATGTTTTCGGTACCAGGCGAAGTCGTGAATCATGATGTCGTTGATCCGTTTTTCGCCATACAAGACCGGAGTCAACAGAATCCGGTTGTAATTACCGTAAGGTTCGGCGCCGAATACGGTGATGTCGTATAAGTCAGGCGCGGATTCGATCAAGGCTTCGACAGATTTCATACCCGCCATGCCATTACCGATAACGACTAATTTTTGTTTCATGATCATTCTCCTTAGGATGGTGTGGGCGCGATGCCTTTAGTTCGTGAGCGAAGAACCGGCATGCACCACTTAACCTGTTAAAAAGAAACGTTGCCCTGAACCCAAACCTTTTGCGTGTCGTTTTGGGCAAAAGCGGGGGCGTTAGCATCGGCGGCGTAATAGGCGTATTTCAACAATACGGAATAGTGCTTGCCGAAGGCTTTGGTGACTTGGAAATCGTATTCGTTGCCGTAATCGATACTACCGCTGTCATCGGTGAAGTTGTGATAGACGAACATCAAATTGGCGCCGAGCACGCCGCTTGCCAATGTGACATTGACGTCCCGAATACCGTCGGCAGGCGTTGCCAGAAATCGGTCGGCCCAGCCTTGAAAGGCATGGTTAGTGCCGAGCGGCGCTTGGAAGGCATTGCGCCCGTTGCCGTTAAGTTGTTCCATAGCTGCTTTTGCAGTGATGCCGAATAGCGTCAAGCCGCCCATCAAGTTGTAACGATCCAATGCGAAGCTGTTCGGATTGTTTTGATAATCGGCTTGATAGCTGTATTCGGCCGTGTAATGCAGTGTCAAGTCTTCATTGATTTGCGGCGAGCCTATCAGTCTAATACCGTAGGTCTGGCTGGAGCGGCCGAACAACGCCTTGTCTTCGGTATATTTCAACCAGTAACCGTAAGCGGTTGCACTGCCCAAATTACCGAAGTTGTAATTGACGTTGAGTAAAGGCAGTTCGGTGTTGTCGGTCAACGAAAGAATGTTTCGGACCCTGCCGATATAGCCTGCCCGAATCGTCAAATCGGCAATCGACGTGTTCGTCACCAGCACAGAATCGTAGGTCATCTCCATTTGCCGCCAACCGACGTTACCGATGAAACGGTCGTCATCCAGCTTGATGCGTTGCCGGCCGCCCTTGATCAATGTATCCGGAATACCGTTAAAAGTGAGCCAGAGTTGATTCAATTCGTGCCGGTCGGCCGGGTCGGCGACAACATGATAACGGCTGTTGCCGGTTGATACGCCATTGTAATCGCGTTGCGCAGCAAAGATATTCTCGTATTCGGCGAAGCCTTGCCAACCGAATACATTCGGACTCAAATAGCCCAGACGCAAGCGAAAGGTATTGGCATTGGCCGGTTCCGGCGGGGTGCCTTCGGTGTTGGCGTGTTCGTAGCGGTAGTTCAGATCGAAAGTAACTTGACCGTATTTACCGTCACTTTGTCCGAACTTGAGCGCGTTTTCGATCGTTTCGTCGAAGCCGCCGGCCTGGGCTGACGATGTTATCGCGATTAATGTTGCCGAACAGGCGATATGCCAAGACCTTCGGGTTTTAAGCGGTAAAGCGGTAGCTAATAGCATCGTATTCTCCTTAATGAACATGAAATCGTTTTGATCGCACATGCGATCCATTAGAACGGGCTTAGGCCTCACGCGTTTACAGCGATTATGCATCGTGGACCCTATACAAGCGTCTCAATGCGTATGCTCGCATTCGGCCAGAAAGGTCAGTAGGCTTTCTCGGTACTTGTAATAATCCGGGTGATCGAGTAAGGCTTGTCGTGTGCGCGGCCTTGGTAGGTCGATCGTTTCGATCTTGCCGATCTTCGCGTGCGGACCATTGGTCATCATCACGACCCGGTCGGCGAGCAGGATGGCCTCGTCGACATCGTGGGTCACGACGATCGCGGTGACATGGGTCCGTTCCCAGACTTCCATCAGGACTTCCTGCAATTCCCAACGGGTCAGCGAATCGAGCATGCCGAACGGCTCGTCGAGCAATAACAGTTTCGGCGACAATGCGAAAGCGCGGGCGATACCGACCCGTTGGCGCATTCCGTTGGAGAGGTCCGCCGCTTTTTTATCCATCGCATCGGCCAGTCCGACGCGGGTTAAGTAATATTCGACGATATCGTCGCGTTCGGACTGCGATGCATGCGGGTAAACGTTGTCGACGCCGATCATGACGTTCTCGAACGCGGTCAGCCAGGGAAACAGACTGGGCGACTGGAACACAACGCCCTTGTCCGGGCCGGCGCTGTCGATTTCTTTGTTGTCCAGCACGATGCCGCCTTCGGATACGTCGGTCAGGCCTGCGGTCATCGACAGTACGGTCGATTTACCGCAGCCCGAATGGCCGATGATCGAGATGAATTCGCCTTTTTTGGCTAACATGTCGAATCCGTCTACAACCTTGACCGTGCTTTTACCGTCGGGCGTCGGATAGATTTTCGAGAGTTGCGAGAATTCCAGATAACGCGGTTTGCCAAGATCGTTCTGTTTGGGTTTTAAAGCCGAGATGTCCAATTTCCAATCGTTGCTGGTGTTGGGTCGAACATCCGGCAAAACAATGTTTTCTTTATCGGACGCGTCGGCTTTTTGCATGCCGACACCCATCAAATAGCGGGTGATTTCGGCGCGGAGTTTCTTGAAGGTTTCATCGTGATTCAGCGCGGTTCGGCCGCGCGGTCTTGCCAACGGAATCTTGAAGCTGGGCCCGAATGTCGCGCCGGGTCCTGGGTTCAGTGCGATGACGCGATCGGCCATATAGATCGCCTCGTCGACATCGTTCGTGATCAAAATGACGGTTTTCTTTTCCGCTTGCCAAATCGCGAGGATTTCGTCCTGAAGTTTGCCGCGCGTCAGCGCATCTAATGCGCTCAACGGTTCGTCCAACAACAAGATATCGGGATTGGCGGCCAAGGCCCGGGCCACATTGACGCGTTGACGCATGCCGCCCGATAATTCGGCAGGCTTTTTGGTCATTGCGCCGCCTAAATTGACCATGCGTACATATTTTTCGGTATGCGCTTTACGCCGGTCGGCCGACCAATCTTTGAAGCGTTGGTCGACGGCCAGTGCGACATTGTCGAATACGGTCAGCCAAGGCAGCAGCGAATAATTTTGAAAGACCACGCAACGGTCAGGCCCCGGTCCCTTGATCGGCCGGCCTTGTTTAAGCACCTCGCCGCTGTCGGCCTCGATCAATCCTGCAATCGTTGAAATCAGCGTGGTCTTGCCGCTGCCGGAAAAGCCGACGATCGCGATAAATTCGCCTGCCTCGATGTCCAGATTGATGTCTTTCAATACCGGCGTTTTACCCTTGCCCTCGCCGTAGGATTTGTAAACGTTTTTGAGTTGTAAGAAAGGTTTCAAGGAATGGACCTTGGCTAACGGCGCAGCGGGTGCCGGCGTGTCGATTGATTCGTCATCGATACGTAAGAGTCGGGATGTTTTCATGTCGGTCTCCGGGTCAGAGTGTTTTGCCGAAGGAGAAGGCTTGTTGCAGCGAATGCATGATGCGGTCCAGCATGAACCCGATGATGCCGATCGTGAATACCGCGACCATGATACGGCCTAAGGAATTCGAGCTGCCGTTTTGAAACTCGTCCCAGATAAACTTTCCGAGGCCGGGGTTTTGTGCGAGCATTTCGGCCGCGATCAGCACCATCCAGCCAACCCCAAGCGACATGCGCATGCCGGTGAAGATATAGGGTAAGGCCGAGGGTAGTACGATCTTCTTGATCTGCGTGCTCCAGTTGAGACGAAGGACTTTGCCGACATTAACCAAATCCTTGTCGATCGACGAGACGCCGACCGCGGTGTTGATCAGCGTCGGCCATAACGAGCATAGCGTGACGGTAATTGCCGAGGTCAAAAAGGCTTTTTCGAACCATGAATCGTCCGTCGTGATGTAGACCGCGCTGACAACCAGCGTCACAATCGGTAACCAAGCGAGCGGCGAAACCGGTTTGAAGATCTGAATCATTGGGTTGATCGCGGTATTGATAACCGGGCTCATGCCGCAAAGGATACCGAGCGGCACAGCAATCAACGTTGCAATGATAAAGCCCGTGAATACGGTATAAAGACTGGTCAAAATTTGGTCGAAGTAAGTCGGTTTGCCGGTATAGGGCCGTGTTTTGATTTCGGCTTGCGGGTCGCGCGCCAACTTTTGTTGATTGCGGATTTTTTGGCGCTCGTAGAATGCGGCCATTTTTTCTCTTTCGGCATGATGGGCGTCGATCAGTCCCTGCGCTTCATGCCATACGGCTTCAGGCCCCGGAATCGCGCCCAAACTGGTTTGGATTTTTACGGCCGAGGCATTCCAAAGGCCCAGGAAGATGACGAAAGCCAGTATCGGCACGATGATCGTCAAACCGATTTGCCGCATTTGCTGCTGCGGATTTTCGCCGGCGCAAAGCTTGACGAACGGTACGAACCAGGTCAGCCCGGTCACGTTGAAAAATTTGATTAATGTAGTCGACATGGCGAACCTCTTTGTCTAACCAACGGTCATGTTTAGTCATGAATGTCTAAAAAAATGACGCGTCCTTGCGCCTAGGCGACATTCGATGTCACTATCGGAAGGGGTTGTTCTTTATCTAGGATTTCGTGATAAATAACGTCCTATAGCTATGAGTTTTGTTGAGGGTTCGGCAACTCGCTTGACAGGTCGCCGTGAACCCAGCACCTAAATTCCTTAGCCCATTGGCTATGTTTAATATAATGGCTAATTTAGGTGCTGGGTGAATACGTCCGTGTAGGCTTGACGGCGGAATCTGATTGCCATGGATGGCATGAATGCAGATTTTGCAGGAGCAAAAATCTGCCCTGTCGCCGACACCTGCCAATCAAGCAACCGAACCCTCCATAGGATGGGAAAGTTATTGACGACCAAATCCTTACTTGTTTTATTCGGAGCGATGCGCCGTCATTGGCTGATTTTTCCGTCTTTCAATATTTCTTTGCCTTTCAAGCCGATCGGGAATTTCGTCAGATATTCGTTCGGTTTACTGCCGTCGTAAACAATGTCGTCGATAAAATCGGCTTGCGGCGGTTTGAATCCGGTTTCGGTTTCAGGCGGAAAATCGCTTGCCTTGGCTTTACCTTCGGCAATCAATTCTTTTGCGGCGGCCCTATAGATATCCGGGCGATAAACTTTTTTAGCCGTTTCAACGAACCATTCGTCGGATTTGGGTTCGTTGATCTGTCCCCAACGGCGCATTTGCGTCAGAAACCAAATTGCATCGCTGTAATAGGGGTATGTGGCGTGATAACGGAAAAACACATTGAAATCGGGCAGCGAACGGGCATCGCCTTTTTCATATTCAAAAGACCCGGTCATGCTATTGGCGATCACCTCAAAATCGGCGCCGACATAACGGCTGTCGGAAATAATCTTGGCTGCTTCTTTGCGGTTCTTATTGTTTTCGGCGTCGAGCCATATCGCCGCACGAATCAGCGCCTTGACGACAGCCAAGTGCGTATTCGGGTTTTTATCGGCCCAGGTTTTACTGACACCGAATACTTTTTCCGGATTGTTCTTCCAAATTTCATAATTGGTCACGACCGGTACGCCGATACCTTTGAATACCGCTTGCTGATTCCACGGTTCGCCGACGCAATAACCGTAAATCGTGCCGGCTTCGAGCGTGGCCGGCATTTGCGGCGGTGGAGTGACGGACAGCAACACTTCGGCATTGAGCTGTCCGGTCGTTTCTCCCGGCGGCGAGTAATAACCGGGTTGTATACCGCCGGCTGCCAGCCAATAACGCAGTTCGTAGTTATGCGTCGAAACCGGAAATACCATGCCCATGTTGAACGGTTTGCCTTCGGCCTTGAATTTTTCGATCACCGGTTTCAAAGATTCGGCTTTGATTGGATGCACCGGCTTGCCGTCTTGCATTGGTACATGCGGTTTCATTTGTTGCCAGATGTCGTTCGAAACGGTCACGGCATTGCCGTTTAGGTCCATGCTAAACGCGGTAATCACATCGGCTTTCGTGCCGAAACCGATTGTCGCGCCCAAGGGTTGTCCCGCTAGCATATGCGCGCCGTCCAACTCGCCGTTGATGACGCGGTCGAGCAAAACTTTCCAATTAGCTTGGGCTTCTAATTGCACATAAAGGCCTTCATCTTCGAAAAACCTTTTTTCATAGGCGATGGCCAAGGGCGCCATATCGGTTAACTTAATGAAACCCAATTTCAGGTCTTCTTTTTCGATGTTTTCTACAGATGCAGCATTCGTGCTTGCCATAAGCAAAAAGGCTGCGGTAGCCGCCAATATGGTCGGTCGTCGTTTAGCGTTGGATACTAAGTTTGAGTTCATGGTCGGTTCCGCAAATATAAAATTCAGGCAAAAAAAAGGCGTCTGCCATGCGATACGAGGGGTTATCGCATGAGAGACGCCTTTGTCCGGTTTGCTCGACAGTGAGCTTGTCAGTTACTCCATCGTTGGAGATTTATTAATATTTAAGCAAATGGAATGCCAATAGTGAGATGGTTTCGGGATAGTAATTAATAATTCAATAATAACAATAGGCTATGGTTAGATTGGATTTGAGAAGGGAGTAAGGGCGGTTTTTCCCTGGGCAAGCGATGACATGATTTAGTGCAGAGATAGTCATTGCCAGGGTAGTACGGCACCAAATGTGTGCGTTGGCGTTAGAAGAACGGTTTCGAGCAGATTATTCTCTTTTGATTGAAAAACCGGCTCAGAATAAAAGGTATGGGATGCGTCTACCGAGGACCGCCGTTCACCCAGCACCTAAATTATCTCAGATAGTTAACCATAGCCAATGGACTATGGAATTTAGGTGCTGGGTGAACCCATCCATGGGGGCTTTACGGCAGCAATCCCTGCAGCCGACATCCTCGTTAGCCACACCTTATGCTTTTATAAAGTTAGCTAATTTTTGAGTATAAAGGGAGTAAAATAACTCAGTGGAGATTCTTTGGTCCGGCTAATCTACCATAGCAATATATACACTCAGCTATTTCTAATTCAATGTCTGACTAGAGCGAAAAAATGGAATGCGGAATTCGGTACCGACAGAAAAGATTGGGGAAACGCCAAAGTGCATTAGCGCAAATTGCTCGTGTGCCGGCTGGGTAGATAGAGATGCTCCTCTTATTATCCGATCCTTATTATATCTTTCGCATTGCAAATTTCGGCAAAGCTTAGGGGGCATTCCAGTGCCGAATTTTGATCTATGAAGAGTATGTCGTCAAAGGTGTGTAATTATGAATCCAAACAAAAAACGTATCCTCATCGTCGGCGGCGTGGCCGGCGGAGCGACTTGCGCGGCGCGTGCGCGGAGACTTTGCGAAACCTGCGATATTGTCGTGTTCGAACGAGGCCAGCACGTTTCGTTCGCCAATTGCGGCCTGCCTTATTTCGTCGGTGACGTGATCGAGTCCGAAGCAAAGCTGCTGGTGGCCAGCCCGGATTTGTTCGAGCACCGCTTCAACATCGAAGTCCATACCGAAACCGAAGTCACACGCATCGACCGGCAAGCGCGAACGATAGAAGTGCTTGATTTGAAAACGGGAACGTGCCGCGAAGAAGCCTATGATGCCTTGGTTTTGGCGACCGGCGCCCAGCCGATCCGCCCACCCTTGCCGGGCATCGATCTGCCGGGTATCTATGTCTTGCGCAATATTCCGGATAGCCGAAAGATCAAGGCCGCCACCGCTAAGGCATCGCGAGCGTTGATCGTCGGCGGCGGTTTCATCGGGCTCGAAATGGCCGAAAATCTGGTGGCATTGGGACTCGATGTCACGTTGCTGGAATTGGCAGACCATGTGCTGCCGCCGTTGGATCCTGAAATGGCAAGCTATGCGGCAGAACGCTTGAGGACCAACGGCGTCGAATTAAGGCTCGGCGAAAGCGCCGTGTCGTTCGAGCAGCACCCGGAGCGCGGTTTGATCTTGCACACCTCGAAAGGCGCAGCGCTCAACACCGATCTGGTCATCCTGGGAATCGGCGTGCGTCCCGAAGCCACGCTGGCTCGGGAGGCTGGATTGGAACTGGGCGAGCTCGGCGGAATCCGGGTCGATCCCTACATGCGGACGAACGATCCGGCGATTTGGGCGGTCGGCGATGTCGTCGAAGTCAAAAACCGGGTCACCGAGCAATGGCAACTGGTCCCGCTGGCGGGGCCAGCGAACCGGCAGGGGCGGGTTGCGGCTACGGCAATCATTCATGATTTTTCATGCGGAGAAAAAGAAGCATTGCCGCCCTTGACTTTCGATGGCGTTTTGGGAACCGCCGTATGCGAGGTTTTCGGCCTGACCGTTGCCTGCACCGGCGCCAGCGAAAAACTATTGAAGCGGCTCGGTATGGATTTCGAGAAGGTCTATTTGCATCCAGGTCACCATTCCAGTTATTTCCCTGGCGCGAAACCGATACACATCAAGTTATTGTTCTCGAAGACCGACAACAAGATTTTGGGCGCGCAAGCCGTCGGCGAGAAGGATGTCACGCGGCCGATCGATGTCATCGCGACGGCGCTGATGCAAGGAGCCACGATATTCGATCTGGAGAATCTGGAACTTTGCTATGCGCCGCAGTTCGGCGCGGCCAAAGACCCGGTCAACGTCGCCGGCATGTTGGCCGGCAACCATCAGCGCGGCGATTTTCCTTTGGCGAACTGGGACGACCTGGAGACAACCTCGGCCTTGTTGGTCGATGTGCGTAGCGCGGACGAATATGCCAGCGGCCATGTTCCGACTGCGCAAAACTTACCGCTGGAATCGTTACGCGATCGCATTCACGAGTTACCGACGGATCGTGATATCTGGTTGATCTGCGGTGTCGGCCAACGCGCTTATTATGCATATCGTCTTTTGACGCAAAACGGCTTACGGGTCAAAGTACTATCAGGCGGCATGAAAACCTATCAAGCAATGACTCTGGCGACGGATGCTCCAGAATAGGTACTGCTTATTCAACCATAATCAGTCATTGCCCTTTGTCACGGAAGAAAATCGATGCTAGAAATAAAACTACGCTGGCGATAATGATCAACGGACCAGCCGAAATGCCGGTGACGCCAAAGGCAAGGATGCCGAGCGCGCAAGCAATGGCGCCGGCAATTGAACTGATGACGGTATATTGTTCCAGGCCGTTGCTGAGGTTTTTGGCCGTGCAAGCCGGAATGGCTAAGAGCGCAGCGGTCATCAGTCCTCCGACGATGCGCACGCCTATTGCGACGGTGATCGCAATACAGATAAGATAAATCGCATCATTGCGTTTTATATTTGCGCCGTTGGTTTGCGCCAGGTCGGCGGATATTCCGGATAAAACCAAAGGGGCGTAAATCGATTTGATCGCCCCGAAAAGCCCTAGACAGATTACTACCGTGATGAATACCGTCGCAGGCGATATTTGTGAAATATCTCCGAGCAAGGCGATTTCGGTTTTTTCCTCGGGCAGAAACAAAAATGCGGTTGCCAACGCGCCGGAAAACACCACGGCGGTCAGCGCTTCGGGATGCAGCCGGGTTTTTTGCTCCAAAAGCCAGATGATCGCTACGCCGCCGGTCAAAAAAAGTAGCGCGCCGATCGATACGTCGAAATCGTAAAGTAAAGCCAAGGCTACGCCAGGCAGCGTCAAATGACCAAGAGCTCCGCCCATCAACGCCATGCGTTTGGTAAGCATCAACGAACCCATGTAACCGGCAACCGCGCCGATTGCGCAGCCGATAATCAGAGCAAGCAAGATCGTTTCTAACATAAATTTTATCCGTGCCGATGTTGATAGAATTTGATGCCGCTACCGTAGAGCCGTTTCAATTGCTCCGGCGTCAAGACTTCGTCGGGTTTGCCCATGCACATTTCTTGTCGGTTCAAACAAAGGACTTGCGTTGCATATTCCCAGACGACATGCAGATCGTGAGTGACCAACAAAATAGTCAAATTTTGCATTTGCCAGAATTTTTGCAACAGGCTATAGATCGTTTCTTCGCCGCCGATATCGATACCCGAGGTCGGTTCGTCTAAAATCAAAACGTCCGGATTATCGAGCAGCGACCAGGCGATCATCATGCGTTGAAATTGTCCGGTCGATAATTCGTTGAATTGACGCTGCAAACATCTTACATCGAGTCCGACCGCGCATAGCATCGCTTCGATTTTTTCTCGGTCCGACGTTTTGAAGGCAAAGAATTCCGAGAGTTTCAGTGGCGGAATATCTTGTCGTCTAAGTAATTCTTGAGGCGGGACATAACCGATTTTTCCGGCATGCCAGGTGATGTCACCTTGATAAGGTAGCAGGTTCAACAGACTACGGAGCAGCGTGGTCTTGCCGGCACCGTTCGGCCCTAAAATGACCAGAATATCGCGTCGCTTGACCGCAAACGAAAGCCCTTCGATCACAGTCGTGCCGTTATAAGCGACTCGAAGATCATTGACTTCCAATACTTTGTTATTATCGTTCATATTGCTTTCCAATAAGCTGGGAATTCTTTAAGCTCTACAGCAAACAGAAAAAGGAGCAACTCATGATCGTATTCGGACCGGTACCGTCAAGACGCCTCGGGCGTAGCTTGGGAATCAATAACATACCGCCCAAACACTGCTCTTATTCGTGCCTATATTGCCAGGTAGGGCCGACAAAAGCCACGGAAATTCGGCAGCGTGCGTTTTACGAACCTGAGTATCTATTCGATGAGATCGCAAAGCATCTTGAAAAGCTTAAGCGATGCGGCGAAACGGTCGATTATCTGACCTTCGTTCCGGACGGGGAACCGACCCTGGATGCCGGTCTTGGCAGAGCGATCGAATTGCTGCGTGTTCTTGATATCAAAATTGCCGTGATTTCCAATGCCTCGTTGATCAGCGAACGCCAGGTTCGTGAACACCTCAAGTTGGCGGACTGGGTATCGTTGAAGGTGGATGCGGTCGATCGCTCTATTTGGCAACGCATCAATCGGCCGCACCAAGAACTCGATTTGGAGCTTATTTTGTCGGGAATGCTGAGATTCGCCGGCGAATTCACGGGAACACTGGCGACCGAGACGATGCTGCTCGAGGATATTAATACCGGGCAAGACTCTACGAAGCGTCTGGCGTCTTTTTTGCTGAAATTGGCGCCCGAGATAGTTTATCTCTCCATACCGACACGTCCGACTGCGGACAGTAGCGTTCGCGCGGCTTGCGCGGAGACGTTGACTCGTGTCTACCAAACCGTCAATGAAGTGATGCCTCGCGTCGAATTACTGAGCGGCTATGAGGGCAATGTCTTTTCGTCGACCGGCGATTTTGTCGAGGATATCCTGGCGATCACTGCAGTGCATCCGATGCGCAAGGATGCCGTAATGAAGTTACTGGAAAAGAATCATCAGGACTGGAAGGCTGTTGAAGTTCTGTTGAAGCAAGGAAAGTTACAGGAAGTCGACTATGAAGGGTACAGTTTTTATGTAAGAAGCAGTCTTTAAATTAGGCTATGTTCGCGTTAGCAGTTGCAACGGTTCTCTTTCCTAATAAATTAACCATTTAGGAAATAGTCAATGATTGCTTTCCAATGCACTGAGCGTGGAAGAGGGTACGATTACTCGCCTGACAGGACGC
The DNA here is from genome assembly GCF_044788715.1 of Methylotuvimicrobium sp. KM1. Lineage (NCBI taxonomy): Bacteria > Pseudomonadati > Pseudomonadota > Gammaproteobacteria > Methylococcales > Methylococcaceae > Methylotuvimicrobium > Methylotuvimicrobium sp. KM1. The sequence goes on from NZ_CP173170.1 coordinate 2,126,853, forward strand.
CGTAAACCCAGCACCTAAATTCCATAGCCTATTGGCCATGATTAATTATATAGATAATTTAGGTGCTGGGTGAATGCAGATTTTGCATTACGCCATGGATGGCGTGTATTAGGGCACCAACAGTAGGCGCTTTAGGCGATGCAGGGCAGAAAAATGCTCCTGCATTTTCTGCATTCATTACATCCATGTAACTCAGCAATTGCCGAGGAGCAAAAATCTGCCCTGCCGGCGACGCCTGCCAATCGAGTTATCGAACCTGCTTACCTTGCATTAAAAATAGGCAAATTATTTATGACCAAATCCTTAGTGGGTCGATGCGTAAAGCCTTTGAATTTCTTTATATCGATTTGCCGCATCGTTCAAAGCGCTTCTGGCCGATACTAGGTCATCGTTTTTTACCGCGCTACGTGCTTTTTTAAGTACGCTGCTGGCTCGGTTGCGTTTGACGTCCAAGGCATTGTTGGCTATGTCCTTTTGCAACTGCCGGGCGTCGCTGATCAAGTCGATCAATACGGCTTTATCTGTGTCGTTATCTAGTGCGCTTTGTGCTTCTTCGACTTTGGCCAGCGTATTTTCGATAGCGGCTTTAACCTCGGCATAGGTTGGATTGGTGACCGCAAAAGCGTTGCTCGACAAAGCACCGAGCAGGAACGTAAACAGAATTTTAGCGAATGTGTTCATAGAAAACCTCAGAAATGAAAAAAACAAGATATATAGCCTGGAGATTATTAGTGGCTTCGGAAGCAAAGCATTGAGTCAATCTCAAGGTGTGGTGATAGTCTACCTTAATAAAGGACTAATTAGAACTAAAAAGGTTCTAACCAGAACAAATATTTCAAATCAGTTTTCTTGCTCTCATGCTACGGATTATCGGTAATGCATTTAAATATAATTAAAATCATATGCTTGGGAAATATATCGGAGGTCGGTTAGGAGCTTTTTACGTCAGCGACTCCGATAACATTTGGGCGGCAAGACTTGCCGAAATAAACAGGAAGATCAAAACTTGCCGTTCATATAGAGGTTTCCAATAGTTTTGTATGACTGCATCGCGGCAGGTTTCGCGGTGAAAGCTTGCCGGGCTTATCGTTTGGCGCTATCCTGATCGTTCTGATTAGAACTTTTTAGTTGATCGCATGACAGTCTCTTCTACATTCCCAGGCGTGTTGCGTGACTTATTACGCACACATCAAGCTTTTTTATCTTATGCGGCGGTTCATGTTCAAAAATTCGATCTGACCTTGCCCCAGTACGACGTCATCATCACCCTGGGTGGTACGGAAGGCATGACGCCTAAAAAACTGGGTGAAGAAACGCTGATCACGAAAGGCACGCTGACCGGAGTCGTCTGCCGATTGGAGGATAAAGGACTCGTTCGGCGCTGCGCTTCCGCGAAGGATGGCCGGAGCCAAATCATCAGTTTGACCGAGGCTGGAAAAGATATCTATGAACGATCTTATCCGGAACATTTACGTTACATCGGCCGTTTGTTCGACGATTATGAATCCGAAGAAATAGGGGCGCTCGAGGCCAGTCTGGTGCGTTTGTACCAGGCAATTGCGGCTGCGCGGAATGGGGAAGAGGGCGCGGGTGACGATTGAAAGGATTTTAACCTAGAAAATGAATTTCACCATGAAGAATAAGAAGTTAATTCAATAACTTGTTATGCGTTTGTATGGTACTTTCTTTTACCCAAGAGGTTAGTGGAAATATTTAAGTAATCTCTTGAAATACTTCATTACTTTCATGTGACTCATGGTTAAGTTGCCGAAATTAGGTTTAGAGTTGTTTATCTCGGTAGCTTAGGAAAACGAAACATAGCTGCCTCATTTGATTTTCTCGGTTTGATGACCTTGAAGTAACAATCGCTATAAACTTTTCATCATTATCAACAATCGCTAAACTATGCCGTTTTTCAAGAGCGCCCCGGCTCTTAATATTTCGATAAATGACAACCGACAATAATGTGACGACTCTATTTCCCCTGCCGCAAAATCATCCGCAACGTTTCGTATTGCACAATGAAGTCCATGCCCGTGCCTCGTTGAATTTGGAATTGCCGATCAGGGCCTCTCATCTGGCCTTGTTGTTGACGAGCGATGAAAAACAGCGCGAACGCGATCATTTAAGTAAGCTCTGCCAGCGCTACGGCAAGCCCTGTCCCGAAAAAGACGCTAGCCATTTGAGCGAAACCTTCGATACGTTCGAGATTCGGTGGGAGCAGCATAGCGAATTCAGCACCTACACGTTTTACGTAGCGAATACGCCGGCTGATCCGTTTTCCGACCCTGCGTTGAAAAAAGTGCCGGTCGATTGGCTTTCCGAATTGCCGGGTCAATTGATGGTCGCCGCGCATGCCGCAATCCAACCGGCGGCCGTCGTCAAGAACGGCGACGGACTCGATATGGCCGCGATTTCCGCCTGTTTCGCGAACAATCCGGTCGTCGGTTCCAGCGTGACCGGCGGGGACGCCCAAGTATTTACTGATTTTAGGGTACATGTCGACGGGTTCAGCCGTTTTCTGATCGTCGACCATAATTTGCGCTCGGCGCAGGCGGGGCGATTGCTGCATCGTCTGTTCGAAATCGAAGTCTACCGAGTGATGGCACTGTTGGCATTTCCTATTGCGAAAAAGCTCGCGCCGGAGCTGAGACGGGCCAACCAAAAGCTTTATACAATCACGAATGCGATGGCGCAATCGGACAACAGCAAAGACGCAGGTCTGTTGGACGAATTGACGACGTTAGCTGCCGAAATCGAAAACCATATTTCGACGCATCTGTTTCGCTTCACGGCCGCAAGCGCTTACTATCAGCTCGTCGGTCAGCGCCTAGAAGATTTACGCGAAGTCCGGATTCAAGGCATACAGACGCTCGGTGAATTCATTCGGAGGCGCATGGAACCGGCGATGAGCACTTGCTATTCGACCTCCAAACGCTTCACGTCCCTGTCTGAAAGAGTCGGCAATGCGAGCCAATTACTGCGAACCCGCGTCGATATCGTGATCGAACGACAGAACCAAGGCTTGCTAACCTCGATGGCGCGCCGCGCGAAAATGCAATTCAAGATGCAACAAACCGTCGAAGGCATTTCGATCGTCGCGATCACCTATTACGCGACAGGACTGATCGGCTCGGTCTCCAAGGCGCTACGTGCGGCCGGTTGGCCGGTTAATCCGGAACTGGCGGTCGGCGCGGCGATTCCGTTCGTGATGATCGCAGTCGCGTTGGGCCTAAAACGGATTCACAAGATGATTGAAAAAACGAGCGAGGAATGAAGACGGGTAGGCCGGGTTAGCGATAGCTAATCTTCTACATTTCAAGGCGTTCTATTTTTAATGTTGGTTTTGGGAATGCTTTTGCCTGAAATTCCGGTTTCCCGAGGCCGGCAAGCCAAAGCTTGCCAATCAATCGTTCCCAAGCTATGGTTTGTAGGCCGAACATCAAGAAAATCGAAATTTGGAGGCAGAGGCGCGTTTTCGATTCGGCTATGTAAATTGTTAGTTGAACCGAGGGCGTTGGAGTGGGCAAATTAAACCTGACCACTTTATTCCTTTTTTTGGGAAAATAAACATCATGCCTATTCATCGTTCCTACGCTCTGCGTGGGAATGCATCCCGGGACGCTCTGCGTCCCCATAGGTCGATAATCCCTACAAGAGCAACGATACATTCTCTGCAGTTTCATAACCCAATTACCCTCCGCAGTCGACGCAGAGCGTCTAAAGCGGCATTCCCACGAAGAGCATGGGAACGAGCGGTTTGTGGGGATACCTCAGAACCTGCCCCCTTTTTCGTACATACAAATGGGCAGTAAGGGCTCGTATAATAAATTTTTCCAACAGCGGAATTTCTTCTATGCTCCATTGCTGCCGGTGAGATTGCCCGTTAAAAGGTGATTTCCTTCAACGCGTTACCGAAGCCGAACCGCAACAGGTCGATATCAATGGCTTATGACCGACTTGCTCCTAGCCAACTCGGCAAGCCTAATGTGAGCGCCGGCCAATAAGTGATGATTAGCACGGCCAACAGCAGAATGAAGAAAAAGGGCAATGTAGCCTGGTATAGCTGTAGTAACGGGCGCTGGAATCGGTAACTAGCGATAAACAAGTTCATGCCCACCGGCGGCGTGAAATAGCCGATTTGCATATTCGCCAGAAAAATAATGCCCAGATGCACCGGGTCTACGCCGTAACCGACCGCGATCGGCAGCAGCAACGGGATCATGATGACCAACGCGGCGAAGATGTCGAGCATCATGCCCAAGGCCAGCAAAAACACGTTCAGCGCGATGAGAAAGGTCAATCGGCTCGAAATATGATCGTGAACGAATTCGAACAAACGTCCGGGTACATCGGCATCGATCATCACGTTCGTCGAGGCCAACGAAACGCCTAAAATCACCAGAATGCCGCCGACCATGACCATTGCGCTCCGCATCACGGCTGGCAATTGGCTGAGACTGATTTCGCGGTGAATCAAGACTTCGACTGTCAGCACATAGACCGTCGTGACGGCGGCGGCTTCCGATACCGCGAAATAGCCGCTGTAAATGCCGCCCAGCACGATAAACGGCAGCGGCAATTCCCAGCGCGATTCGCGCAAAGCCTGCCAGGCTTCGTTTACGGTGAATTGGGTTAGTCCAATATCGCGGTTATGCCAATAACTCCAACCCGACAACATGACCAGCATCAGCAGGCCCGGCATGATGCCGGCCAAAAACAATTCATCGATCGTAAACGGGCGGCCGACGCTCATTTGCTGGGCGATAACGCCGTACAATATTAGCGGTAAGGAAGGGGCGAACAGCAAACCCAGGCTACCGGATGTCGTGACCAAGCCAAGGCTGAAATTTTCATGGTAACCGGCTTTGATCAAGGCCGGATAAAGCAAGGCGCCCAATGCGACGATCGTGACGCCCGAAGCGCCGGTAAACGTCGTCAACAATGCGCAAGCCGTCAATGAAACCATGGCCAGGCCGCCCGGCAGCCAGCCCAGCAGGGCTTGAGTCAGTCGCATCAGTCTTGTGGGTGCTTGGCTTTCGCTCAATAAATAACCGGCAAACGTAAACAGCGGAATCGCCAGCAATATCGACATATCGGCCAGCCGGTAAAATTCGATCGCTACGACCATTAGGTCGATGTCGTTATGATAAAAACCGAGCAGGGCGCTAGCGGCGATAATCGCGAACAATGGAGTACCCAATAGCGCCAGAACGATTAGCGCAACGACGACGAGCATCAGGGCGCCTCTCTATTCAACAAGACCGAAAGCCCATGTAATGTAAAACGCAGGCTCATGATGCCGAAGCCGAATGGAATGACCAGTTGGCAAATCCAGGCGGGAACCGAGGCGAATGCCATAGTCGCATATTGATAGTCCATCAGCATCAATCGCGCGCCTTGCCAAGCCAACAGAGCGCAAATGATAGCGGTAAACCAGTGGCTGAGGAGTAGAGCGGGTATTTTTAGAAAGCGAGGAAGGAATTTGCTAAGGACATCGATACTGATATGGTTATTATCGCGGGTTGCGGACATTGCCCCGAGCAGAGCGATCCATAGCACCAGGATACGCAGCAGCGGGTCGGCCCAGTCCAAGCCGGCGCCCCAAACGTTTCGGAGCACGACCTGGCCGATGGCCAGCAAAATCATCGCGGCGAGTACCAACGCTAAAATGCCGTCTTCGAGACGTCTTAATCCGTTGATGAGACGACGACACATGGGTTTAGCGGACTGAACCCTGGCGAAAATCGTTCAGATGCCGTCTTAAGGTCTCGATGATCGATTGGCTGAGAATGCCTTCCCGTTCCATTTTCGATTTGGTATCTTCGAGCATCGCTTGCCAGTTTTTTCGATCGTTTTCATCGGTTGCGACAAATTGTATGCCTTGGTTGCGTAAAACCCTGAGCGCTTCGGTATTATCTCGGCGATTAATGCTGTTGAACTCTTTATAAACCGCGCCGATCACCTCGCGAACGATTTGTTGATCGCCGGGCCTTAATCGTGAGAAGGCTCGGGCTTGAACGATCATCGTGCCGTACAAATAAGCCAACGGTTCGTCGGTGACGTATTTGATGCGGGCGTGCCATTGCAGCGCTATGGCACCCATCGGCGAGGTTGCGACCGTATTGATTAAGCCTGTTTGCAATGCAGTCATTACATCGGTTAACGGCAGAGATATCGGCGATACGCCGATGGTTTGAAAGGCGCTTCTGCTGATGTAATCGCCTTCGGGAACCCATATCTTTTGGCCTTTTAGGTCATCGACCCGCGACACCGGTTTGTCCGACATCAAATAAGCAAAACCGCCTTCGCTCAGGCCGAAGCTGATAAAGCCGTTTTGCTCGAGACCTTTGATGATCAAATCGTCCATGCGCGAGCGCACATAATCGACTTCGTCGAAAGAACGAAAAATCAACGGCAAGCTATACACCTGAGAATCCGGGTAAATGTCCTTCAAGCCGCCGCCTGGAAAAATACCGCCTTGTAATTGATTGACATTGATTTTACGCATCACGCTGGCATCATTGCCCATGATGCCGCCCGGATAAAAACGAAAGGTGACGCGGCCATTCGTGCGCCGTTTGATTTCGTCGGCCGCCTCGCGCATTTTTTCCATCCAGACCGTACCGTCCGGCGAAGCCGTTGCGATTTTGAGCATTTGCGATAGGGCAGGAGGCGAAAAAACCATCAGGCACATTAAAAACAGAGTCGCGATTAAATGATGCATAGTTTACTCATGGAAGTAGCTGTCGGATTCATCTAATAATAGTTGGGCTTCTTGTTGCGCGATCGTATTGGAAAGGGACAAGCCAGGCACATTCGGATCGGCCTGCAGCACTTCGCGCAACAAACGGTCGTGCATTTCACGGTCATACAGCATCCGTGCATAATTGCGCGCCAAGGCGACCTTGACGGCCAGGTCGTTGCCGCGCGACAGTTCAATTGCGCGCTCGAAATGGCTTCTAGCGGTTTCCGGATTGCCGCCCAAAGCCGGCGATAACTGCGAGCGGAGTAGTCCTAGGTAGTAATGCGCACGGCCGGAATCGAGGGACTCGTCTAATTCGAGGATTCTCTCGAACAACGATTCGATTTTCGGGCGGTCGGCAATCGCATTCCAGTCGCGGCTGTGAGCTTGCAACCACGCAGCCCAAGCCAAACCGTAGGTATAGAGTTCATTCAAGGCCGCGCGATCGGCATTTTGCAAAGCCGGTGCGAAAGCGTCATGCGGCAATTGGTCGATATGGCATAGGGATGGTTGCTCCAAACAAAGTGCTCGTTCGGCGTAAACGCGCGCTTTATTGGTGAGGTTGCGGGCACGGGCCGGCTCCCTCACCAATTCCGATGCATAAAATGCATAGAGCTTAGCGCCGGAAACCAGTCGGTCCGTATTTTCCGATTCTTGCTCGATCAATCCGTCGGTCATCAATAGATAAGCCGGCAAGCCTTCGCGCACGATCTCGATGTCGTTTTGATTGAGAATAGCATCGGACAAAGAATCGGAAAGGTTTTGCAGAGACGCGCTCACGCAACCAGTTAAAAATGCCGATAAAACCGGCAATAAAATAAATCGGGTTATTTTCGCTATGACCACAGGATTATTCAGAAAAATTCGAATTCGGTGGGCCATTATACCTTTATTGGTCAGCGAAAGAATACAGAAGCTAAAGGTGGATCGCTAAAGAGTAGCATCTATAATCGCTGCTTCGGGGTTGCATAAATTCGGTGTTGAATCCAAGATTGAATTTTCAGATTTCAAATTCGTTTAGCGCCAAGCGAAGGGATTGAGGAAGAGGCGTAGGGCGCATTGCCGTTCCCTCTTTCATCATAGAGGCGATTTGTTGTTCACCACTGGCGATCAATTCTTCAGTGTTGTCTTTACGGACTCTTAGATAATCGAATTTCATTGTAACGCGGTTTTGTGTGATCTGAGTCGCGTACATTTTAATGAGCACTTCGTCCAAAGCGAATAATTCCTGAAAGTATTCGCACGATATCCGCGTCGTTACTAGGCTTAACCCTTGCCCAAGCGCATCGATCACGTCGGATGCATAATCGCGTATAAACATTTCACGTACTCGGCCTTGCCAACGGATATGGTTGGCGAAATAGACATTGCCGACTAAGTTGGTTTCTTCAAAGCTAACGATGTGCCGATATTCGTAGGCTTTCATATTACTTCCCGAATGTTGCCGGCGATTTGGATTGGCGATTTTGTTCGACCAATATCGAAAACATCAATGGCGAAGAAGTGCCTTTGAGCTTTGCGATGTAGGTGGCAATGACAAAAGGGCCGGCTGTAAAAGTGACCCATTCGTCTTTTGCAGCCGATTGTAAGGTCAACGGGTGATTTGCGCTTGCGCCTGCTTTTTTTAAGCATTCGATGGCTCCCCAGACGCGGGTTGCAGTTAGATCTAGGTTTTCTCCGAATTGTTCGACGGTCAACCGCGCCAATGCAAAGCGTTCTTTGCCGAGTAAGTCTTCCCATATGGTAATCGGCCGAACGGTAACGATTTCTAAATCGCAAGCGACTTGTGATTCGCTTGTAACCGCGAAAATCCAATCTTCAGCATGCGCTGCAGAAATCGTTCGGCCATCGACGGATTCGGGTTTTCCGTCGCTACGGCGCAAAATAATGGTTTTGTTACCCAAAGCCAATTGTATCGCAGTGTTAGTCGGTTCTTCGGTAATATGGTTGTCGTTGTGTAATAAGACGAAGTTCAATTCGTGTGATTTAACGATTGCAGAAATCTTTCGCTGCAAATAAGGGGCAATTAAACCAACAGGCCAAGTTTCCCAATCGATGTTCGTAATTTCGCGTAAATGTAGGCCTTGCCACACTTCTTTCAAACAACCCGCATGGTTTCGAATTTCGAGGTCGTAGCAAAATTCATCGTGTCGTTGCCACCGTTCTCGGGCTAGGACATATATCGGGCCGTCGACTTTCAAGTCTTTCGGTACCCAGCGTTCTAAAGCGGTGGGTAACACGATTGCATGCGGAATGCAGGCTTGAATCGCGTGGATGGCCGCATCTCGAGTACCGGGGTCGCCTATCAGTAAGGTTTGCGGCAAGAAGCGGGCAAACCAAGTTTCTTCTGAAAGGTCTGAGCCGATATCGGCGGTACATTGAAATGCGGAAAGCTGCCGATAGGCTTTCACTTGTCGAAAGCGCCCGTCTTGAAAAAATAAAGGGCCGTAAAGTTCGGCGTCCGGCTCAATGGCTATTTTATGTGAATTGGTTGAATTTTCTTGAGCTACTTCTTCGCGAATAGTATTCGGACAGGCATCGAATCTTAATATCGCATGGAAGTGATCGATTTGGAATGCGGTCTGGCTGAAGCGTAGAGCGACCTCGATACTCTGGTCCTCTTTAACTAAAGCAACGGTGCGCAGCGTAACGACCTCTTTGGGAGGCACTACGATCGGTTGGGCAAAACGCAAGTCCTGGAAGGAAGGAGTTTCAGTCTGGCCAGTGACCGACCGGGCGGCTTGCACCATAGCTTCCATTCCGATGACAGCCGGAAAAATATGTTCGCCTTGGTAAACATGATCGTTCAAATAAGGGTCGTTGTTTAATGAAATTTCAGAATCGGTTACTAGTTCGATTCCCGGATAAAATAGTCCGGGCTTTTCTATAAATCGAAGAAAAGGTAATTCATGGGTCGGCAGAATCGGTAAAGGCGGAGTAATGCCTAATCGACCGCTTATTACCACATTTGAACTCGGCAACTCCAAATCCAGCAACCGGTTCAACCATTCGATGCCTTGTTCAGGCGATATCGGGCTAATCCCTTCACGTAATAAAGCGTCGATACGGCCCAAGCGCTCACCCATTCCGACGCCCGACCATATAGACCATTCGAGAGAAAGGCAACGACAAGCAGGGTTACGCTCTTTGAACGAATCGGTTTCATGACTCAGCCAAGCATTCGCCAATGCATAATCGGCTTCGCCACGCATTCCGACGCGGCCAATAATCGAGCTGAAGTTAATCAATAGCTTGAGTTTGCCGGAGTCGACCGAGGCTAATAGATGATTAAGGCCGTCGATTTTTGGAGACAACGTGCGCTTTAGATTTTCGATATTCAAATCGCGGATCAATCTAGGTTCATTGACGCCTGCGCCATGTAAAATAGCGGTAATAGGGCCGAATTCGGATTGTGCTTCCTTTACGGCGTTCTGGATATTGTCCGCATCGCAGACATCGACGGCATAATAGCGAAATGCGATGTTGGTCTTACTGAAACGTATCAGGTTTTCAGCTAACATGGTATCGTTTTCCGGTAATGCACGTCCCAAGAGTATCAGGCGTAGATCATGCGCGCGGGCTAACGAAAAGGCGCATTCGGCGGCGATACCTTTACCGCCGCCACTGACTAACAACACATCGCCAGATGTTAATAAGGAATTTCCGCTATCGTTGACAAGAGTGGTAATTAAACGCAAAACCCGTTCCGATCGTTGCCCTGTACTATCGTAAATCGCCTCACGAAAGCCCTCGGCAGCAAACGTTTCGGTTATAATCCAAGATAGCGCCTCTTGGCGATAGGGCGTATCGATAACACTAACGCATAGTCCATCGGCTTCTTCAAACAAGGTTCTTGCAAATGCCGAGGCAAAACCGTTGTGCTGAACCAGAATGAAAGACCTTGGCTTTCCGTCTTGTTCCAACGCGGCTTGTGAGGCATCCAGCAGTAATCGATCATATCCGGAGTCTGGAGTAGGAGGGAGGCATAGCAAGACGCCCGTGCCTCCGATCGATTCGAGCCGCTCTAATAAAGGAGTGACCAGTATATGATCTTTAGGAGCAAATACACGCCAAGATGAAGGCTGTTGTCTTTGATGGTAATTAGAAGAGGGCTTAGCTGGTTTTAATTCGCAGGGGCGCTGTTCGATAGTGAAGGCTCTTACCCAATTTTCTAATCCTTGAGGCGCTTTATGTCGTTCGAGATCGGCGTCATTATTCACGGTGCGAATCGATTCCAAAAATCGGGCGGCTTGGCCAACTGTGGCGTGTGCGTATTCCGTCGGTGCTAGCGAAACCGGTAGATTCAGTTTTCGTGCGGCCTCGGCCATAATTTGTCCGATGCTGATCGAGTTCAAATGCAAATCCCTCAATAAATGATGCTGCTCTTGAATTTCCGAAGCGGGCAGTTCAACTTTTTGAGCCAGTATTTGACGCAGTAACTGTAAAGCGTCGGGCTGTTCGGAGGCTTTCGGTAAAGCCTCATCCCGCCGATCATGGATAAGGACTTCAGTGTTCATTTTCGGTGTCGAGTCGTTTAAACGGTTTTCGATAGTATCCGTTGGTGCTGCCTCGCAAGGGTTGGATAAAAACGACAAGGGTCGTAACGGTTCGAAAAATCGTGTAAATCGATCAGCGAACAAGCCTCGAGTTTTGATTGGCTGCCCAAGCGCGTAAGCCGCGCCGATTGCCATGAGCAGCCCTTGCAAAGACGGACCCGAGGAATCGAGCGCCACGATAGGCGTAGTGTGGTCGGTGTTAAGTAAGCCGCTGAGTATTTGTCCGGGGCCGACTTCCAGACAAAGATCGCAATGCGGTAGAAGTTGGGCGAGCGCTTCGGTGAAACGAACCGGAGAAGTTAATTGCTCCCCAAGATGTTTTGGAAAATGAATGTCCGATAAAAAATCGCCGGTTACGGTCGATACAATGGGCCGGATAAGCGAATGAAAAATTTCGGATTCCAGAGACCGGGTCAATTGCTCGGCGGCAATCGTCATCGAAGGCGAATGAAATGCATGTGTAATCGGTAACAGGGTAAATGCAATATCTTGCGCTTTAGCGAGTGTCATCACACGGCGAATGGTATCGGTATCGCCGGCTATCACGCATTGGTGACTGCTGTTAAAACCGCCAACGACCACACCGGGTTCTTGGGCAATTAGCGCTTGTGTGATGGCTTCATTGGCGCCTATGACCGCCATTGCCCCGTCCGATTGTCTATCGGCTGACATGATCTCGCCACGCCGGCGGACGATACGCATTAAAGCCTGTTCGTCCAAAGCGCCGGCCCAGTGCAGGGCGGTCAATTCGCCCAAGCTGTGACCGACTGCTATTTGCGCTTCGATACCGACGGCGTCAAGTAAGCGCAAGCCCGCGATTTCGGCGAGCGCGATCGCCGGTTGCGCATGACCGGTATCTTGGGGGTCACCGATTAGCGGCGATTCTTGGTCATGATATAAATTGCCGATTTCGTTAAAGCGTTTGCCCATCGCGCCGCCTGTGAACCGTACCGGCGACGCTTGGCCGGGAAATAAAAAGGCGATGCGGGGGGCGGTTTTTCCACTGCCTAAAAATACGCCGGTTTCGGTATCGAATCCGGAGCTTTTTTCCTCGTCAAGCCAACCCTGCAAGATTTCTATGTTTTCTTCCAGTTGTTTCGGAGTTGCCGCGACGACAGCGGCGCGACAGAAGGAAGGCTTGACCGCGTTTGCCAGCGCGGCGGCCAAATCGCTCAATTCGGCGTAAGAAAGGGAAGCCGCTAATTCCCGTAAGTGTTTGATCGATACGATCAACTCGGCTGGGGTTTCGGCGCTGAGCAGAAACAACTCACAGTCTTGTCGGCTGTGACATAGTGACGTTTCACGCGATGTTACGCTTTTTCGGCGAACCGCCGAAGCACTTTCCAATGCAACATGGACATTGATACCGCCAAATCCGAAAGAACTGACGCCAGCTCTTAACGGCTCTCCTTCAGGCCAAGGAAGACCGGTTTCCAAGAGCTGTAGATTTCCTTGTTCAAAGATTCGATGCGGCTGATCAACACCCGTAGCGGGCGGTAAAATTTGGCTATGTAGAGCCATCAGCGCTTTGATCAGACCGGCCATACCGGCCGCCGCTTTGGTATGGCCGATGTTGGCCTTGATCGAACCGATCGTTGCGGGTGTTCGATTGCCTGCCAGTAATTCCGACAACGCAGCGAGTTCGACTTCATCGCCGACCGCCGTGCCGGTGCCGTGACCTTCAAACAAAGGCACGGTGTCGATTCCATAGCCGGCTCGTCGGTAAGCGCGCTGCATCGCGAGTTGCTGGCCCATGATTTCAGGTCGGGTTATCCCGCCGCTTCCGTCCGATGATATTCCCCAGCCGCGAATGAAGCCGTTACAACGAAGCCCCCTGCCCAAGGCTTCATCGTGCCGCATTAGCAAAGCGAAACCACAGCCTTCGCCCGGTAAAAATCCGCGGGGATTGCGGTCATAAACCCGCATGCCGTCCCGGGATAGCGCACCAACCCGCGAAAATCCGATCAATTCGAAAGGATCAAGGCTCAAGTCGACACCGCCGACCAATACCGCATCCAAATCGCCCGATTGCAGCGAGGTGCAAGCCTGTGCAACCGCAAGCAACGACGAGCTGCAAGCGCCGTCAACGGTAAATCCGCCGCCCTGGAAATTGAAAAAGTTGCAGATTCGCCCCGCTATCGTGTTGGCGAGGCCGCCCGCCAAGGTTTCCTCGCCGACCGGTTCGAAAGGCGCTTTATAGTGCTGCTCCATGTGCCGCAAGAATTCGCGTCGTTTGTCGTTGTTCCAACCTTCGGCGGCCAAGCGTTCGTTTAGCACTCTTTGAACATAGGGCCAGCGCAAACGCATCAAAGCCGCCCGCGAGAATTCCCCTGCTAGCGTATTCCCGACAATGACGCCGGTGCTTTCTTTCGGTAAGCCGATACCATTCGGCAGGCCGGCATCTTCGAGCGCGCGAGCGGCAATATCGAGTGCCAGCCAATGCGTCATATCGGTACTGCGAAAAGTCGAACCGGCAATGCGGAACTTTTGCCGGTCGAATGAATAACCCTCGAGTACGGCCGCCTCTTTGACGTATATCGAGTCTGAATACTCCGTTTTGTGCTCTAAATAGTCCTGCAGGTTGAGCCGTTCGGACGGCAAACGCCTAAACGCGAGGCGTTGGGCTAATACATTTTCCCACAGCGCTTGCGGCGAGTCGGCATCGGGGTAACGGCATGCAATTCCGACAATCGCAATCATTTTCCGGCACTCTCGGCAAATTGCGCATTCTGGAACAGTCGTTGGCGGTGTGCGATCAGATATAGTCCGGCTCCTCGGCAAGCGCAAACGACAAATAATGCGATAAACAATCCGAACACGATATTTTCAATCAGCAACAGTGCATAAACGGAGGCGACGGCCAGGCCGAAAATGACTTGGCGTAATGGATTCAGAGGCGTCGTGGCCGGGTCCGGAATCATATACAGTGTGAATAGAATGAACGCAGCGCTGGTCATGGGAATCAGAGGTACGATCCAAGGAATATCGAAATACCAACTACGCAGTAAGGCTTGCAGCAAAAAACCGCCGATCCAGGCGATGCATAACGGTAGACGACCGGTAAAATAAGCATGAACAATAATACCGCTGATTAAAATGAACCCCGGAATAATCCAATGCCAAAGGCCGGTGACGTTTTCGGTAAATTGATAGGGCGGAGCGAGGCCGATCCATGGAAATAGCAGCAAGGTTACCGTAATGCCGAAATTCGAAGGGTTGAAAATATGCTGCGAGCCTTGACCGACCGGCGCTCTGAAAATGACTTTCGATGCGATCGATAAGGCCGAAGCAAAAATCATCGGCCAAAGCAGTTCATTCGGATAAATCAGCATACCGACAGCAAGCCCCGGTATTAGGGCTGGCAGCAGAAAGATAAATCGTTCCGATAAGTTGTTTCCGTATCGCGGCGCACGTCGTGTCGAACGGCTATCCACCCACTCCAAGAGCCAATGCGTGAAACACGCGCTCGCCACGGCGACGATCGGTTGCAGACCGGATTGCTCGAATCCGAGCACGGTATGTCCAAGAATCGTCCAAAGCGTAATGAGAGCGGCAAAATAGCCTAATGCGAACAGGCGTAACTTAGGACTGCCTTTTGGATAAAAAAAACGGGTCGTAATTGTTTCGTTAATATTCATAAATTTTCCGCCTCTGCTTCGCCGAGTATGACAGTGTGCCACCCCGTTTTTAGGTCGAGCGTCTTACGGTGCAAACTGCCGGCTTGTCCGCGCCAACGCAGTTCAACCTCCAAGGGAGCATTACCGGACAACTTGCCGAGCCCGAAATGGAGATCAGGGCTCCGTTGACCGGAATGGCCGTTTCCGCCGTCGACTTGGGCGACTAATTTTTTTCCGTTAGGTAAATAGACGGTTGCTTGGGCTCCGATCGCCGGATAAGCGGCAATGTCATGATCCGGATGTCCCTCAATCATTCTAGTATTTGCCGAATCGCCGGCGATTCGAAGGTGTAAGCCGATAAAATTGCCGCAGTCGGGACATTCGTTGCGAAAGAAATACGATCTTTCCCATTGATTGGCTACGACAAAATCCAAGTCTCCGTCTCCATCGACATCGGCCACGGCAATGCCGCGACTGACCATCGGATCGTCCAGTTCAAGTTCCGATGCTAAATTGAAGAAACGACCGTCCTCGGCGCGCACAAAAAAACCGTTGGCTTCATGGCCACTTAAATCGTCGCCGGGTTTGAAAGATGGCCAATGCCGGGGATTGCTCATCATACGGTCGTTTCCGGTGCCTAACGCTTGCAATTTTGCCCAGCGAGGCGTTTCTCCCTTGACGAAACCGGTCGCGACCAGTGCTTCCGGATGGCCGTTGTTATCGAGGTCGGCCAGACGCGTATCCCAACCCCAACCGGCTCTGGAAAGGCCGAGCTGTTCACTGGCTTGAAAATAGGGCGCAACGCCATCGCGCATGCGTTCCGGCTCGCCGGTGCTCAACCATAATAAATTGCTCTCTTGCAAAGCCCATTCGCTGGTAATATTGCTGACGAATAAATCCAATAGGCCATCGCCGTTGAGATCTCCGAAATCGACGCCCATGCCTTTAAAGGAATCCTGACCCAGCACGAACGATTTCGGCGTGGCGAGGCTCGCTTTGCCGCGCAATTCGGCCCAACTTAGGCTGCCCGGAGTCGAACGGTTGTGCAGTAAGCGGTCCGGGCCGAAGTCATGCCCTAAATAGAGTTCCGGCAACAAGTCGCCATCCAAGTCGGCCGCGCCGACCGCCAAAGCCCAGCCGTGCTCGGTCGCCGGATCGAGCACGCCGGTTACGGCCCGATAACGGACCGTGGGTTGCTCGCCTCTTTCGGCGCCGTCCCAAAGCAATAAGTGCGTTTTGCCGCCGCTGAATGAGCGCGACTTGGTGTCGTGCATCCGTTCGATGCCTGTGCCGCGCGCATCGAGAATTTGCGCGCCATCCGAAAAATAGTTACCGATAACCAAGTCGATATGGCCGTCGCCGTCCAAGTCGGCAAGCGTCGCGGCATTGGTAAACCAACGCGCGTTGCCGGGAAAGATATCCACCGGCTTAAAGTTTTTCGCGGCGAGGCCGGCGCTATTTCCACGCTGTAAAAATGCGACCGGCGTGCGGCCCCAGTAGTAGACGATGGCATCGAGTAAGCCATCCTCGTTGAGGTCGCCCAATAGACAGCCCATCGGCGCCATTGTCGAGGCATCGAATGCCACGGGCGCCGGATGCAACTCGAATGGCATATAACGTTCGCCGGTTTCCGGCACGGGCGCGATGATGACCGAATCGAAGCGCGGGTCGACATGGCAAAGATCGTTCGGCAAGCCGTCTCCGTCAAGGTCACCGAGCGCCACGCTCGCGCCGACCGATGAAATCCACGCGGAAATATGTTCCAAGCTTGGATGAACGTTTCTTACCGAGCGAGGGCTTTTTCCGGAGGGTTCCGGTAACGGCAAGCGGGTAAAGTCGAAGCGGCCTGCGATGGACTTTCGTTCCGAAGGGCTCAAGCTCGGCGGTTGCATAAAGCCGTAAAGAAGGCCGATCCAAACCAGCGCGACCAACAGGGTCGCGCGGCGGCGTAGTAGCGGATAAACGCTATTCATAGTGCTGGTATCCTCTTAGTTGAGACTGCGATACAGGCTTAAATAAAGTGTTGCCGTATCCGTTGCCGCCAATGTTCGTAAGCCGGCAGCGCGTTATCGGCAGGCGCTTTTCGCAAGGCATCGTCCGTTAATTGCGCGGCATGCTCGGCGCTTAAATTGCAAAAGATGCGGCAGGCTAGCTCAGTATGTTCGGTCGGATTGCCGGCCCGTTGCCGGGCTTTGGCCGCAAATGCAGCGCCTTGAGCCAAATGCGCGGCAAAGTCCCCGGCCAAAATTTTCAGACGCTCTAAAACCTCCGGTTCGACGCCGCCGGCATAAGCGCCGGCCAAGCCGACACCGCTCCACAAGTCGCCCAACCTATCCGGCGGAAAGTTTTGCAGCCCCGATACGATACGCTCGGGGTCGGCTCCCATGACGAACCACAGACTGCGTCCCAAACCTTGATCGAAAGCTCTCTTTTCATAGCCTTGCAGGCATGAAGGACACTGTTGACGGCCGATGCTGTCCGGCCAATGAAAATAACCTTCATGGAAGCCGTAACCATCCAGCACCAGCCAACGGAGTAGGCTATCCATGCGCGAGGTCAGACGCGCAGGCGACACCGGCAAGCGGGCCAAAGCCCAACCGGCGCCGACATGCAACATATAGGCGTGATGCTGCGCGGGGCCGGTCAAAAATGCTTGAAAACGGCTCGGTTGCCAAGGGCAAAGGAAGTCTGAAATCACCAAGCCCATAGCGGCGCCTTCGAAGAAAAAACCGCGCCATTCATTGTCGCCGATCGCGTTTAAATGCTCGGTAAGGCGCAACGGATCGTTATCGAGCAAGGCGGCATGATAACCATCGACAAAACTCTTGCCGATGTGGTCGATTCGAGCCTTAACCCGGTCGTCGCCGACCTTGAAGCCGCGCCGTTCGACTCGGGTTTCGGCATCCGAAATGCCGAACAACGCGCGCCGGCAGCGTCCGAAAAATGCAGTCATCGATACTTTATTTATTCCGTTAAAGCCAAAAAACGGCAAGGGCAAAATGCGCCGAAGGGTTCGGCGCATGGTTTTGCGCTTAAACCAAGGGTTTGCGGCGATGTTGCCAACCGAACAATGCTAAGCCTGCACTTAGAAGTATAAAGAGATTTGGTTCTGGAATAGGAAGGTGATGTGCTGAAGCTGCAGATAGCTGACCAATAACCGGGTCGTTAGGATCGTTTAAATCCCCTATTCTGTAATATAGGTTGACAGGTTCAGGAGGTACGTACCCGATATTATTTTCAAAACATTGTCGACCAATTGGCGGTAAACAAAGAATTTTTGCTTCTACTCTATATGGAACTGTGTTGTATACGATCCCGGTTAAATCTAAGAGGTCAATTTCAAAAAATATATCAAAAAAGCTATCGCCGGATATAAATCTCCAGTCGTTAGGATCTTGAACGATATTCTCTATCGCGCCATATGTTGCTCCTTCCTGAACAGGTATGCCGGGATCTATCGGAAGCTGTCCGGGATGTCCGGGATTTGGATCAATACGAGTTCCGGCTCTTAAATGTATGTCACCGATAAAGTTGCTTGTACCAAATAAATCGAGAGCTAACATTTCCGTTAATATAGTGCCGCCTGATTGCTCATCCCTATGAATAGTCGTGTAATGCCAATTGTCATTCCAGTCTTTAGACGACACGTAAATATTCTCAGTAAATTCCGTACCAATGGGTCCATCAAAAATAGTCAATTTAAATTCGCCTACTGATTTGAATCGATCATCTCCCTCAGGAATCAACGCTGCATTTGAAATAACAGGCATTGAAACCAGCATTATTCCGAGTACCAATGAAGCGGTTGTGGATTTAATCATTCTTTTTTCTCTATTTGTTTCGATTGATGCAAATAGATTATGTGAAAAAATATTAATGAATTTACACATAGAACTCCCCCAAATTTTAAAATTGAAGTCAAGAATCAACGAAAATCAATATAAATTGCTTGTTCGTCATGTGTTAGCATGAGTCCAGACACGCCAACACAAAAAAACAGACAATATTTATTCCAAAGAATCTAAGTTATTCGTGGCGTCATTGCACTTGTCGCATAATTCATGTAGCCCATAGCGATGACTATCCTTATTGAACATGATGGGTAAAATGATGAAACGACAAGATCTAAGTCATGAACGTCTGGTGCTTATCGAGACCTTAAATAAATATTTAAATAAATCGCGTTCCGCGCGTTTTTATTATCGATTACAGATCTTGATTTTAGCGGCTGCTGGACTGAGTTACGAACGTATTGCCCAATGTTTCGAGATCAGCATTCGAAGCATTCAACGCTGGGTGCGTTTTTACCGGATATTTGGACTGGAAGGCCTTAAGGATGACAAGAAGATGGGCCGGCTTGCTGTCTTGAGACAAGATGAGAAGCTAAAGGTGAGGATTGATATTTCCCATTCGCCGAAGGAGTTGGGATATCCAGATCAAAAGTGGAGCGGCGGTTTATTGAAATCGCATTTACAGGAAAACTATGGTGTTAATCTCAGTCTTAGGCAGTGTCAGCGTATATTGAAGGATTATCGAGATGAATTAAACCGCAAGGAGCCTGCGCCATAGTTAATGATTTTACGACAAGTATTTTGTCGCTAGTACTAAAGTACAATTGACTTGTTACTGAGCGGAATAAAGTTTATGTCGATCTGTAAAATTTATGGACATTTCGTGATCGTTTGTGTGGATGTGTTTATTATATCTTTACGTTTCTAATCTGACGGCGTAGCTTTGAAGTTATCAATGATTCAGCAAAACAATACCTTAAAGAAATAGAGCAATTCAAGTTGCCTGCCTAGAGTGTAAAAAAAGCTGACATTTGGCCCGGCTAAATTGAGCTCATTTGCGCTTATTCGTATCGTCGTCCCACAGCATCAATAAAGGCGGCAGCAGTAATAAATCCAAGAACAAGGCGATGGTTAGCGTTATCGCGGTCATTAAGCCCATTTCCGAATTGATCGTAAAAGGTGAAAAACTCAAGACGATAAATCCGCAGATCAAAACCGCTGACGTTATCCATATCGCTTCGCCGACGGTCGAAAAAGCGTGCTGTATTGCCTCCCGGCAGCCATGGTTTTTTTCCTGCCGTGCATGTCGATATTTGCTGATGAAATGAATCGTATCGTCGACTACAATGCCTAGCGTGATGCTGGCCACTACGGATAGACTCAAGCCCACGCGCCCGTCGATGAGCGCCCAAATACCGAAAGCGGCAAGAGCAGGAGTTAAATTCGGGATAATGCTGATAAGACCTAAACTCAGCGAACGAAATGCACCGATTAAAATAAACGAAATAAAGACGAGCACGAGCAAGGTTCCTGTAATCATACTGCGGATATTGCGTTGCCCGACATGGGCAAACATCAGTGCCGTGCTGCCGGTTTCAATGCTCGTTTCCGGCATGTCGGTTTTTAACCATGCTTTCGAGCGCGATTCGAATGCCAGCATTTGTTTGGAGCTCAAATTCTTCAAGGTGACGATGACCCGCGTACCCGATTTATCGGCGTTGATTTGATCGTTTAAGTCCAAGCCGTATGGCAACGACAATTCATACATTAAAAGGTATTGAGAGGCGAGTTCGCGACGGTCGGGTAAAGCGTAATATTTCGGGTCGTCGTCATGCATGTTTTTATTGAGTCGTTTGAATATGTCGGTCACGGTATTGACATGCACGGTTTCGGGTTGTTTTTTCAGCCAGGCGCTGAATCGGTCGAGATTTCGCAAAAAAACGGGTTCTTGTATCCCGCCTTCTTGTTGAGTATCAAGCGAATATTCGATCGTGTATATGCCTCCGAGATGTTGGCTGAGAAAATCGGTGTCTTGTCTGAATTCGATCGACTTTCCGAAATAGTTGACGAATTCGTCGTTCAATTCGTTGTCGGGTGCATAGCCGATCAGAATAATGACAAGCAAAGCGTTGATTGCTAGCAATGCTTTGCGATAACGGATCACGAATATGGCCAAATGATGCATGGGCCTTTCGGTATGCTGTTGTTTTAAGCGAGGTCCAATCGGCAATAGCGTTATCAGCGAGGGCAACAACGTAAGTGTTAAGAGTAGCGCAGCCGCAACGCCGGTTGCGACGATATTGCCGAAGTCTCTAAAAGGCGGCGCTTCGCTGAAGTTCATGCCGAGAAACCCGAGCATCGTGCTAACGCTGGTGAGCAGAATCGGCTGAAAATTCGAATGTAGGCTTTCTTGTATGGCTTGTTTTTTTTCTTGGCCCGCCGCCATGTTTTGACGTATCGCAAGCAATACATGAAGGCAGTCGGCTACCGCAACCGTCATGATAATGGTCGGCGCGACCGCCGAGGTGGGCGTTAAGTCGCCATGAAACCATCCGAATGTTCCCAACGCGGAAATCATTGCCAACAAAATGAGTAAGACGATGGCGAATGTCGCCGATAGCGATCTCAAATTTAGCCATAATACGCCGATAATAACGCTATACATCAGCGGCAATAATTTCATATTATCGCTCATCGCCACTTCTACAAAGGCATTACTCATCATTGCTATGCCGCTGATACGAATTTTAACGCCGGGATACTGACTCTCGATTTCGCCGGCGAGCCTTCGCGCTTGTTCGGCAAGACGAATCGATTCCATCGGGCTTTTTCCTGGCAAATGTATATTAACATTGATGCCTGCGACATGGCCGTTTATAGATACTAGTCGATTAACCAACAGAGGCTCATTGAGTGCCGTTTTCTTTATGGATCGAATTTCGGGTTCGGTCAAAGCCTTCGGGTCGGGAATCAGGTCAGCGATGATTATGTTTTCGTTGTTCGAATAACTATGTTGAAAATTAACGATAGAATCGACTCTGCTCGCATAAGGAAGTTGCCAGGCGTCTTGAGTCAATTGTGCAATGGCCTGAAGTGAGGAAGCATTAAAAATGGTATCGTTTGGCGGTTGAATGACAAAAAATACGCTATCGCTTCTATTATAAACGGCCTCTAAGGCCTCAAAAGCAAGAAGCCGCGGATTTTCCTTGCTGAAATAGACGCGTGAGTCGCTATTGAATCCAAGATTCATCGCTCCGGACGATAATGCAACAACGACCGAAAAGGCAAGCAAAAGAACGCGCCAAGGATAATGCGTTACCCAGTGTGACAATCTATGACTGACGCTTTTCCAGGGCATATAAATGATATGTTGTTTGAGATTGACGAAATTGTGCATGAAAAAATTAAATGCACCAACTGAAAGTTCTTAACGGTAAAAGGTAATTTTAAAATTCTGTCTAAAATAACTTTCGGATTTTGTTCCCTTGTCCTTCGGGCATAAGTATCTACACAAGTTTTTATATCATAAATACAATGAGTTACAAGCTAGCCTAGCACCCTCTCCTGTTGGAGAGGGTTGCGGTGGTGAGAGTAAAAACAACCCCTTATATTCCCCTCATCCCAACCTTCTCCCGCAAGGAAAAAGGGGCAAGTACTTGTGTAGATACCTATGGTCCTTCGGGAGAGCAATAGTCCTTGGCACGAGGACGATTTTTCAATTAAAAGGGAGTAGGGATTAGGACATAAATAACTTCCCTATTTTACGGAGGGTTCGGTTGCTCGACTGGCAGGTGTCGGCGGCAAAGCAGACTTTTGATCCCCGGCAATTGCTGAGTTACAAGGATATAATGAATGCAGAAAATGCAGGAGCATTTTTCTGCCCTGCCTTGCCCTAATACACGCCATCCATGGCGTAATGCAAAATCTGCATTCATCATGCCTTTCTTGGCAATCATTTACCGCCGTCAAGCCTACTCGGACATATTCACCCAGAACATAAATTCCATAGCCCATTAGCTATGGTTAATTAACTGGAATAATTTAGGTGCTGGGTTCACGGCGTTCTGTCAAGCGAGTTACCGAACCCGCTATAAAACACATAGCATCAGGAAGTTATTTTTGACACTTTTTGCAAAATACCGTGCTTCTATTGGCGATGCGTATTTCGGTGAGCGGCGTTAAGCAGTTGCGGCAGGGCTCTCCGGCTCTTCCGTAGACTTGCAATTGTTGTTTGAAATAACCCGGCTTGCCGGTTTCGTTGACGAAGTCTCTTAGCGTCGTGCCGCCTTGTTCGATTGCGCTGCTCAAAACTAATCGAATACAGTCGGCAAGTTTTCGGTAACGGGCGAGCGATATGAGACCGGCCGCGCGGGTCGGTTTGATGCCGGCCATGAACAAGGCTTCGTTGGCATAGATATTACCGACGCCGACCACGATGTGGCTGTCCATGATGAACGATTTGACGGCAATGCTTCGTTTTTTAGATAACCGATAAAGATGGTCGCCGTTGAAATCGGTCAGCAGGGGTTCGGGGCCGAGTTCTTTCAATAAAGGATGTTCCCTAATCGCTTCGGAAGTCCACAGAACCGCGCCGAAGCGTCTCGGGTCGTTGAAACGCAGTATCGTCGTTTCGGAAAATACCCAGTCGATATGATCGTGTTTCTTGATTTCTTGCTCGCGGTTGACGATGCGTAGACTTCCCGACATGCCCAAATGAATGATCAGCACGCCTTTTTCGGTGTGCAGTAATAAATATTTCGCCCGCCGGTCGACTCGTTCGATGCGTAGTCCGTTCAATAGTTGATCTAAACGGTCTGGCACCGGCCAGCGCAGGCTCGCTTGGCGCACTACCGTTTCTTGGATGATCCGGCCTTCGATATGAGGCTTGATGCCTCGGCAGGTTGTTTCGACTTCAGGTAATTCAGGCATTATAAAGTTGTCGCATTAAATCCAGTGTAGCAATCGGCTTTTTCTCAACGTCGCCTACGTCGGTACCAAATCAACCAGCCGGTTATCATCAATACCAACGGGATAATCAACAGAAAGCCGAATCCCATAAGGGTAACCGATAGCGGTGTCAGCTGTAGATGCCGATCAGGAGCGGATTTGACCGGAATTGCGACATAGCGATCATCGCGGAGCAGCCAATTGATCATTCTTAGGCCCAGCTCAAGGTTGCCGACATTGCCAAGGTAGGCATCGGCGAGAAAATCGCCGTCGCCGATCACGATGATGCGTTGTTCGATCATTTCGTCGATTTGTCGACTTAAGGCGTAAGCCAGGATTAACGGGCCTTCGCGTTCTTCCATGTCCGCATCGAATTGAGCCGTGGCTCCGGTTATCCATGATTTGTCGGAGCTTTTTATTAAAACCGTGCTGACGAATGAGCTTTCCTCGCGGCTTTGCAGCGCCGCCGCGGCTGGAAATAGCGTCATTGTCTGTAGATTTTGCGTGATCGGATGGCCGGGGTATTTAGGCACTACAACGAAACTCGGATCGTCTATGCCGTAGAGCCCGGCGCTCATATCGACGATCGTGCCGGGCAAGCGGTCGATGCCTAGATAATCATCCAGGCCGCCCGGAATCAGGCTGTCGGGATCGGCCAGCCATAATAAATGGCCGCCTTGTTCGAGATAGTCATGCAAAATGCTTATTTCTCCGGGCAACAAGTCGACGCGCGGGCCGGCGATGACCAATAATTCCGAATTGTCCGGAATCGTCGGAATGTCGGCCCAGTTGAGCGTTTGCGCTTTGATATTGCGTTGCGCCAGCTCTTCGCCGAAGCGACTCAGGTCGAAATTGGCTTGCCCTTCGGGAGATCTTTCGCCATGACCGGTCAGAAAGCTGATCCAACGGACATTAGCGCTGGTCAATTGTCGCAAGGCATTGGTAAGTGTCGACTCGTCCAGAAAATTGATACGTTCGGTGCGGCCTAGATAATCGACAATGATAGCGCCCGAGGCGCCGATTTCCAGTTTCCGCGTTTTTTCCGGCGTCGAGTCGGGATCGATGAAAGTCAATTCGATATCGGGCTTGTGGAGCTTGAATCGATCGATCAATTGCTTGATCTGGGATCTGAGCGCCGGATCTTTTTTGATATAGGCCGTCACGACGATTTTATCGGTCAACGAATTTAAGACATTTTGACTAACCGAAGATAGGGTGTTGCGCGATCCTGCACTGATGTCAAAGTGGACCGGGCGCAGCGTGCTCAACCATGCCAAACCGAAAAGAACGCTAAGCCAAAGCGTGGTATGGAGCAGGTTCTTGATGCGAATTTGCCGGTGAATATGACGCGAAATTTTCATTTTTGCAGTCGATCGTTATCGAGATTACGAATGCTGAGAATCAGGAAAGTCCCGATAAATAATGCGAAATAGCACAGGTCGACGGTGTTAATCAACCCGCTTTGCAGGTTTTGAAAATGCCTAAGCAAGGATAGGTATTCGAATAATTCGCTTTTATTGTCGCGAAGCCCGGTCGACCAGTCCACAATCCATAAGAGCATTAACAGCCCGAATGCGCCCATCGCGGCAACGGTCGGATGTCCCGCGAGACACGACATGAATAGGCCGACCGAGCTGAAGGCGGCCAGCATCAACAGCAACGCCAGCATATTCGCCAGTAGTTTGCCGAAATCGAGCGTACCGCCGGCGAGCAGCGATAGGGGCATTAGCGTAATCAACAAGAGCACGGTCAGCATAAAGCCTAAAATGCCCAGATATTTGCCTATGACGATTTCGGTGCTCGATACCGGCGCCGAAAGCAACAGGGCCAAGGTTTTATTGCGCCGTTCTTCGCAAATAAGACGCATCGTCAACATCGGCGTTACCAGCATGAAGATAATCGCGGCATTGCCGTACAGCGGGGCGGCGATAACATCGGTCAAGCCGGGCGCATTATCCAAGCCTTCGAGTTGAGGTTGGAGGATGATGAAGGTTTCGACTTGGGTGAGAAACAAGTAGGCTAGGATAAATTGTAAAATCGCAAGTATGGACCAGGCCAACGGCAATAAAAATAGGCTTTTGAACTCGCGTAAGGCTATTGCTGTAATCATTTTGGTGATAGCGTCTTTTGGGTCGTGATTGAGATCCATGCGATCGACAGTGTAAGCGCAAACGTGTCGGGAAACAATTTTAAACCCTATGTTAGGAATATGCACAAAATAACTTCTACAAGCAGGACGCTTTGTGGCGATTCGGTGGCTCGCTTGGCTGGCCCAGCACCTAAATTGCCCAAGATAGTTAACTATGCCAATAGGCTATGGAATTTAGATGCTGGGTGAATACATCTATGTAGATGCTCCGCGTCGACTGCGGCTGGTAGGTAGATTGAGAGTGTATACGTTAGCTCTTGCTTGTTTTATCGATTACTTGGGACGCAGAGCGTCCCAAGATGCATTCCCATGCAGAAGGTAGGAACAATGATAATAAAACCGTATCCTCGAGGTTAGCGTAGGGTTTTTCCGATCAATTGGCCTAATTTCACCGGGCTGTCGGCCGTAAAATTCGCTTGCCAAGCGGCTTTGTCCTTGCCGAATAATACGATGATCGTCGAGCCCATGTTGAATCGCCCCATTTCCTCGCCGATATTCAAGTGCGGAGCATCGGTTTCGTAATGCCAGGTTCTGACTGTTTCAATCGTCGGCGGCGTGACGACACCGTGCCAAACCGTTTCGACGCTCGATACGAAGATCGCGCCGACCAATACTAAAGCCATCGGACCTGCTTCGGTATCGAAGATTGCCGCGACGCGTTCGTTGCGCGCGAACAGCCCGGGTACGCTGTTGGTCGTTGCGGCGTTGACGCTGAATAAGCGGCCGGGGATGTGGATCATTTCTTTCAAGGTGCCGGTCAACGGCATGTGCAAACGGTGGTAATCGCGAGGCGACAAATAAATGGTTGCGAACGAACCGTCTTTGAATGCTTCGGCGCGTTCGCCATCGCCGCCGAGTAGCTGCGTTGCGGTAAAACTTTTGCCTTTGGCTTGGAAAATCTCGCCGTCCTTGATTTGACCTGCCTGGCTGACGAAGCCGTCGGCCGGCGAGACGATCGCGCCGGGTTCGTTGGCAATCGGTCTGACTTCGGGCTTCAATTGGCGTGTAAAAAACTCGTTGAAGCTAGCATAGGCATCGATATTCGGTTCGAGCGCCTCGCTCATGTCGACGCCATAGTGTCGAATGATTTGCTTGATGAACAGATTTTTCCAAAGCTTGTTTTCGCAATAGGTCAGTTTGCTCATCAGCTGTGAAAGCGTATGATGAGGCAAAACATATTGGGGCAGGGTGGTTAGGGTTTCTTTAATCGTCATGGTTCGTGAAATTTTCAGGAGTTTTGCCGCTCAGGAAATAAGCGAACGCGATCACTTGCGCGACCGCGATATAGAGTTCTCGGGGGATTTCCTCGCCCAGCGGTACCTGAGCCAGAATTCGGGCTAACTCGGGTTCGGCTTGCAGCGGAATGCCGTGTTGTTCGGCAATGGCCATTATCTGTTCGGCGGTAAGACCTTCGCCTTTTGCGGTGACTTTCGGCGCATGTTTGCCGTCGTATTTGAGCGCGACGGCAATATCGGCATTGTAATAGGTCTTCGCCATCTAAAAATTTAGGGCAGATGCACCGGTTCCGGCGCTTGCCAGTCGGGGTTTTTATGTTCGGCGATCACATTCGTGTAAATGCCGCCCCGCACATTGAAGTTCGCCCGGATACGCATGAAGTTGGGATGAATTGTCGCGGCGATGTGATCGAGAATTTCGTTCGTGACCGCTTCATGAAATGCGCCCCGATCACGGAAGGACCACATATAGAGTTTGAGCGATTTGAGTTCGACGCAGAGTTGATTCGGAACATATTCTATCGTTAGTGTCGCGAAATCGGGTTGGCCGGTTTTAGGGCACAGACAAGTGAATTCCGGGATGTCGATGCGAATCGTAAAATCCCTGCCGGGTCTTGGGTTGTCGAAGGTTTCGAGCTGTGTGCTGGGTTGTGTCGTCATGTATCGATGATAAAAAGCAAAAATAAAAAGTCGAAGTTAATCCGGATATCGTTAATAATACGCGGTTATTTCCATTTAAACCAAGCAGCATTGTACCAGTAATGAAACTGGAAAAAATCAAACTTTCAGGATTTAAATCGTTTGTCGATCCGACCGTTATCCCGATTGCCGGTAATTTAACCGCGATCGTCGGGCCCAATGGTTGCGGCAAATCCAATATCATCGATGCGGTTCGCTGGGTGATGGGGGAGAGTTCGGCCAAACATTTGCGTGGCGGCAGCATGGTCGATGTGATATTTAACGGTTCGGCATCGCGTAAACCGGTCGGCACAGCATCGGTCGAATTAATATTCGATAACAGTGAAGGCAAGGCCGGCGGCGAGTTCGCGAAATACAATACGATTTCGATCAAACGCCAGGTCAGTCGTGACGGGCAATCATTGTATGCTTTAAATAATGCACGTTGCCGACGCAAGGATATTACCGACTTATTTCTAGGTACCGGGCTCGGTTCGAGAAGTTATGCGATCATCGAACAGGGCACGATTTCGCGCATGGTCGAGGCCAAACCGGAAGAACTTCGGGTGCATATCGAAGAAGCGGCGGGCGTTTCCAAGTATAAGGAGAGACGCCAGGAAACCGAGTCGCGCATGCAGCATACGCGCGAAAACTTGGAACGTTTAACCGACTTGCGCGATGAAGTCGAAAAACAATTGAAACATCTGCAAAAACAAGCCGAAAAAGCCGAAAAATATACCGGCCTAAAGCAGCAAGAGCGTCAATTCAAATTGGAATTGCTGGCGATGCGCTGGGATGGTTATCATCAATCCTTGCGGAAATTGGATGATCAGTTGCGTGAAGTTGCCGAAGATCATAATCGTTTGTTCGTTGCGGCGCGCGAGACCGACGCCGCTATCGAAGCCGCACGCGCCGAACATAAGAATCGGCAAGCGTCGATGAATCGCACGCAAGGCGACTATTATCAGGCGTCCTCCGAAGTCGGTCGTTTGGAGCAGACGATCCAGTTGAATCAAAAAAGCCATGAGGAGATCGTAGTCGAGATTAACCGGCTCAGGCGGCAGCTCGAGCAGTCGGTTAACGAGCTTGAAAACGATCAACTGCAATTGGAAGAAATTAAACAAGCCTTGTTCGAAGCCGATGAAGCATTGGCGCTGAGCCAAGAGCGCGCCGAGGATGCGGACGTGGCGCGCCAACAAGCGCAAGATGAAAAAAGTACTTGGCAACGGCAATGGGAAGTTTTTCTATCAGAAAGTTCGGCCTGTAGAGAACAAGCCGAAATCGAACGGCTGAAAATCAAACAGTTGGATAGTCAGAACCGCCAGCTACAAGCGCGTTTGGATAAATTGCAATCGGAACAAAACGAATTGACCGCGAGCCATTTACAAGCTGCGATCGAAGATTTGTCCGCAACGGTCGAATTGCTTCAAGAGCAGCGCGATGAGATGCACGGACAATTGGAAAATTTATTGCTACGAATCCAAGAGCAGCGCCAACAGCTCAAGCAATACAATCAAGACTTGCACGGCTTGCGCTCCGAATTGCATGGCGTCAACGGCAAGATTTCATCGTTGGAGTTGTTGCAGCAACATGCGATGGGTAAGGACAACAAACATCTTGCCGGCTGGTTGGATCAGGCGCAATTAACGGACAATAAACGCCTGGCGGAGTTGCTTGAAGTCGAAAACGGATGGGATCATGCGCTTGAACTCGTACTGGGTGCTTATCTCGAGGCGGTTTGCGTTGAGGATGCCGAGTTACTGTTTCCGGCCTTGCAAAACCTAACCGAGGACTCGGTGACGTTGTTTGAAACGCGAGAGTTCAATGGCGATCCGCAACATACCGCATTGCCGGCCTTGATCGATAAGGTCAAGGCACCTTGGGATTTGCAGGGTTTGTTGACCGGTATTTATTGCGCGGATGATTTGGCCTCTGCGAAGGCGATGGAATCGTCGCTCAAACCTTACGAATCGATTATTCTACCCGACGGCACTTGGATAGGATGCGGTTGGTTACGTATTATTCACAGTAAAGACAGTAAAACCGGTGTTTTGCAACGTGAAAAAGAACTGCGTTCGCTTAAACAGCGCCAATCGGAATTGCAACAACAAATTGAGCAACTCGAGGAACGGCTAGAAGATGCCGAGCAAGCCTTGAAAGATACCGAAGCTCATCGGGAAACTTGGCAGCGAGAGGAAAAAACACTTAGTTCGGAATTATCGGCTAAAAGCGCCGAATTGAGCGCGGAATCGGCCCGGCACGAGCAGCAACAACGGCGCTTGTCGCAGGTTCGTCACGAAATCGATGAAATCGTCGCCGAAACCGCCGAACAGGCCGAGATGCAAGCCGAAGCCGAGCTGAAATTGCAACAAGCCGAGCAACATTTGTATCGACTAGATGAACAAAAAGAAGCATTGGAAGAGGCTAGCCGGGTTTTGCAAACTAAGCTGCAAACCGCCGAAGCTCAAGCTTCGGAAATTAAGCAACAGGTTTTCAGTTATCAGTCCAAGATTGAATCATTGCGTTCTTCAGAGTCTTTGACGACAAAACAAATCGAACGCTTAAGCCTGCAAAATCGACAAGCCGGCGAGCGTATCGCAGAACTGGAACAAAAGCTCGTCGACACGGCCGCACCGATTGACGATGAAAAGCTCTTATTGCAACAATACCGTACCGATAAAGAAAGGCTTGAGAAGGATCTGAAGGCCGCGAGAAAATTACTCGAGGAAACCGAACAAACCATCGCCGGTTTAACCGAGAGACATACGCAAATTCAGCGCGACTTGGAAAAACGGAAAGCAAGTTTGGACAAACTTCGTTTCGAGCAGCAAGAGTGTCAGGTTCGGCGGCAAACGATCACCGAACAGTTAAATGAAATCGATGCCGAACCCGAACAGGTATTACAGCAAATACCGGAAGACGCTAATGAAGAGGGCTGGAAATCGAAAGTCGATGCATTGGCCGTTCAAATTGAAAAACTGGGTGCAATCAATCTGAGTGCGATCGATGAATATCAAGTGCAATCGGAACGCCTGAAGTTTCTCGACGATCAGCATGCCGATTTGACTGAAGCCTTGGATACCCTCACGCAAGCAATCAATAAAATCGACAAAGAAAGCCGGCAGCGTTTTAGGGAAACATTCGATAAAATAAACAGCGGCTTACAAGAAAAATTCCCGAAGTTATTCGGCGGTGGGCAGGCTTACCTGGAATTGACTGAAGTCGATGTATTGGAGGCCGGTGTCAATATCATCGCTCGTCCGCCGGGTAAACGGAACAGTTCGATTCATTTGTTATCGGGCGGCGAAAAAGCATTAACGGCGGTTGCGTTGGTATTTTCAATTTTTGAGCTCAATCCGGCGCCGTTCTGTTTATTGGACGAGGTCGATGCGCCATTGGATGATGCTAACGTGGGCCGTTTTTCGAAAATGGTCGAAGAAATGTCCGCGGCCGTGCAGTTTTTATTTATATCGCATAACAAGGTGACGATGGAGATTGCAAAACAATTGGCAGGTGTTACGATGAGAGAGCCCGGAGTGTCGCGGATGGTCGCGGTGGATATCGAAGAAGCAATGAGTCTGGCGGAAAGCTAATGGATAAAGAAATTTTAAGAATGGTTATTATTGTCATGGGGTTGATTGTGATCGCGGTCATGTTGCTGTGGTCTTATTTCAAAGGCAAAAAATCTCGGCGGGATGGTTTTTATTTCGATGATAAGGAGTCGGTACGGAATATCGATCCGTCGCTGACCTTGCATCCCGAACACGACGAATTCGACATCGTGCCGCTTGACTCTACCCAAGACAAGGATGATTCGGTCGATTTCAAGGATTATTCGACTGAAACACGGTATGGCTACGAGTCGGGTAAACAGCCTGATACCGATGCATCGGCTCAGCCGTATCAAGCCAAAAAATCGAAAGATCAACTGCCTGCGCTAATTCAATTTAGTTTGATAGCCGCCGAGGATGAAGGATTTAACGGCACCGATCTGGCCTTGGCTTTCGATAGTGTCGGATTGGTCTACGGTAATATTAAGATTTACGAGCGCTTAGATAGCAGAGGCTTGGTCGATTTCGGCGTGGCCAGCATGGTTGAGCCGGGCATATTCCCTGATCGGGATTTAGAAAAATTCACGACGCCAGGCTTGGTGTTTTTCATGCAACCGCGTGAAGTCGACGATCCTGCGGCGGTATTTGATGATTTTATCGAAACGATCGATATATTGGCCGAGGAGCTGGATGGCGTGCCGTGGGACGATCAGCGCCAACCGCTGACCGACGAAACGGTAGAAGTGTTGAAAAATCGCTTGTCGTTGGGCAATTGATCAAAAGGGCTCGAAACGAACGAACGTCTCGAGCCCTTTTGCTAGCTTTATTGAAGTCTCGGTTTCCCGAAAATAAATATACCTATCGTAGATCAACATTCGGCACTGGGGGGGGCGTCAAAGGACGCCGTGAACCCAGCACCTAAATTATCCAAGACAATTAACCATAGCCAATGGGCTATGGAATTTAGGTGCTGGGTGAATACGTTCATGTAGGCTCTATGCCAGCATCCATGCTGGCAACCTTTGCCAGGCACCCCGGTGCCTCCTTAGGCGCTGCCGAAATTTGAAGTGTGGAAGGTATAATTTATTGATTTATTTTCTTATAGCCGGTGACAGGCCATTTGCTAGATGACGATTTTGAAGTCTCTTTCTGATCTTCAATCTCAAGTTCTGCTGCAGCAGCCGATCCTTTGGATTGAGTTGATTTTTGAATGTGCTCAATGGCTTCTTCGGCCGGTGGTGTCGCTATGTCGGCATGATCCATCTTGCCGTGTTCGATGGAATATTCCAGTACTTTAACGGCGGCTTGCAAATGCGCTTTTTCCTCGCCTTCCGCTGTTTCTAATGCTTTTATCGCATGTTCTAACGCAGCTTCGGCATGCTCGACCAAAATCGAAGCGTGGCCCATTTTGCCGTGCTCGACCGCGGCATGTGCATGCTCTAATGCCACCGCAGAATGATCTTCCGCCATAACCAATTGGCTAGCACCCATCAGCAAACCTATGGTCATTGTTTTTAATAGTTTCATATGAATATCCTCTTTTTATGATGTTGTTATAGTAAATTTTAAGGAACATAGCTAAATATAGCTTTAGCGACCGATTGCATGTGTAACATAATTAAACGTTCACTTGATTATCCTCGTGACGTCGAGCAAAGCATAAGCTGGGCAAAGTTGCCTGAAATTCCCTTATGCCACACATCTCGACCGGATAGGCATTTCGCATCGGTTGCCGAAGTTTTAGGTTATGTCCGTCCCTTAGTCGATAAATATGCCGTGATGGTTTATTTATCGGTTACATTGTGAAAACGAAATTTTCCAATGTATTTAATTTCAATGACTGTTTCGTAGGTCATTGATTTTGCATTGACTCCATGTCTTTTCTTAAGGATGACGACTCTGCCACTTGGGGCACATTAGGTCTGAGCCGTTATACGCCACATTTCCTTAATTCAGATCGATACGAACTTTATTTGATGACTTAAGTCCGTCACTACTTAACCTACACCTTTTTAGTGAGCTTTAGCAAGGTCTTTAACCGACTTTGTTTCCAAGAAAATAAAGTCGGGTCAATCAATGCGCTAATTGAATCGGATGAATGCACGCTTCATCGTTATGGACCGGATTATTGACATGTTGGCTAATCGGCGTCAATTCCATTTGTTGATAAGAAAAGGTTTGATCGAAAGCAAGCACGTCGATTTCGAATGCTTGTTTATTCAACCAATCACCATAATTTTCAGGGTTGATAATGACCGGCATGCGTTCATGAATGTCTGAAACCGGTGCTAAGGCCGGGCAGGTAATGATCGTGCAAGAATAAATGGTTTCGTCGCCGTTTGTCCAATGCTCCCACAATCCTGCGAACGCGAACAGTCGACTATCCGGAAAATGCACATGATACGGTTGTTTACCGATTTCGGTTTGTTGCCATTCGTAAAAGCCGGTAGCGGGAATTAGGCAACGCCGTTTAGAATATGCCGCTCTGAACGAAGGCTTGTCGGCCAAGGTCTCGGCTCTGGCATTGATTAAGCGGTTGGCGATTTTTGCGTCTTTGCTCCAGGATGGGATCAAGCCCCAATGCAAATAGACGCTTTTGTTGCTGCCGTCTTCCAATTGCACGATGTTGAGTATTTTTTGTCCCGGCGGAATATTAAAGTCGGTCCGGTATTTCGGCAAACGCTTCAATCGGAAATGTTCGATGATCGTGTCGCTCGTCGTGATTAAATTAAACCTTCCGCACATAGATGCACCCTAAACTTATCGCACTCGAAAATCAATTTGCACGTTCGATTTTAACAAAGGTTTCAGCTCCTTGCCTGGACAGAGAGCAGGTCGAACTATGGATTAAACGTGACGATTTGCTACATCCTATCGTATCCGGTAACAAATGGCGTAAACTTAAATACATACTCAACCATGCCTTGTCGCTAGGTGCGATTAAAATCGTCAGCATGGGCGGCGCCTATTCGAATCATTTACATGCCTTGGCCTATGTCGGACATCGGCTCGGTCTTCAAACTGAAGGTTTTATTCGCGGCGAGCCGCAGTCGAATCCAACCTTAAGCGATTTGCGTCGATGGGGAATGCATTTGCATTTTGTATCGCGTGAAGACTATCGTAATCTCCGACAATACAAAGACTGGAATAGTTTGCCCGGAATCGATACCGGCGCTTATTGGCTGCCGGAGGGCGGATCGGTCGATTTGGCTTTGCAAGGCGTGGCCGAACTTGTTTCGGAAATCGATATTTCATACGATGTCGTTTGTTGTCCTTGCGGAACCGGAACAACCTTGGCAGGAATTATCGAAGCCGTTCGGCCCGATATCCGCGTCTTCGGTTTCTCGGCGCTAAAAGGCGGATCTTTTTTGCGGCATGACGTAGAGGCATTGTTGACTCCGCCCAGGGATAATTGGGACATCGTCACCGATTATCATTTCGGCGGTTTTGCGCGAACCAAGCCTGAATTAATCGAGTTCATGAAATGCTTTTCCAGTCAGTCTTCGATTCAACTGGAGCCGGTTTATACCGGTAAAATGTTTTACGGGATCTACGACCTAATCGAGAAAGGCTTCTTTCCTGCCGGTCGGCGCATTGTCGCGATGCATACCGGCGGCCTACAAGGCAACAGAGGTTTTTGCTTCACATGATAAAAAAATTAGAAATAAGCTCGGAGCATCAGTATAACAACCACCGATTATTTCAACGAATACTTGAGCCTGAATTGATGGAAGATTCCAAACAGGTACAAGCCTATGCGCAAGCCGATTTTTCGGAGCCTAATGAGTATTTTTTGCAAAATTTGAAAGCCTTGATTGGCATGATTGGTTTCGAAGGTTATGCATTGGATTTGGGTTGCGGTCCGGGCGATATCAGTTGCCGTTTTGCAAAAGCTTATCCATCGGCTCGGGTCGATGCCTTAGATGGGGCGAGAGCGATGCTTGACTATGCAGAATCAATTGTGCCGAGTGAGTTGAGCGCGCGCGTCTGTTTTATTCATGGGAAACTACCTACGATTTCATTACCTCGACGCCGTTATGATTTGATTTTTAGCAATAGCCTGTTACATCATTTGCCGGAACCGCAAGCCTTGTGGAATTTTGTCAAGCGCTACGCCGGTAATGGAACTAGGATTGCCATTATGGATTTATTCCGTCCTCAAAGCGTTCAGCAAGCCAAAGAAATTGTTGAAAGGTATGCCGCTACGGAGCCCGAAATTTTGCAACGCGATTTTTATCATTCGTTATTGGCGGCATTTACACCTGAAGAAATCGAGGAACAATTGCGCGAAGCCGGCCTAAATTTCGAAGTCGAACGGATTAGTGACCGGCATGTATTTATTTCGGGGACTATTATTTTAAAATAATTAAGAACCCAAGCGGCACTCAATATCGTTAGGCAAATTAACAAAATTCTATTACGGAAATTAGTTGTATGGAAAAAGAAAACGAAATAGGCGAGGCGATTAATCTCGATAGTTATGATTTGTATCTCAATCGCGAGCTCAGTCTGCTCGAATTCAATCAAAGAGTCTTGGCGCAAGCCAAAGATTTCCGTGTTCCGTTACTGGAGCGGCTAAATTATTTATGCATTTCCTGCTCGAATCTCGACGAGTTTTTCGAAGTCCGGGTCGCGAGTCTTTTGCAAATGGCTGAAATGGACCCTAAAGCCATCGGCGTCGACGGTTTGTCGCCGCATGAGCAACTCGAAAGGATTTCGGCCAAGGCGCATGATCTAGTCGAGGATCAGTATCGGGTCTTGAATGACATCTTGTTGCCGGCCTTGGCAGAGGAAAATATTCATTTTATCCGGCGGACGGAATGGACCGCTAAACAGCTCAAATGGTTGGAGAATTATTTTAACGAAGAATTGCTGCCGATTTTAACGCCGGTCGGCTTGGATTCGGCGCATCCGTTTCCGCGAATTCTCAACAAAAGTTTGAATTTCATCATTTCGTTGACCGGTAAGGATGCCTTCGGCCGCAATAGCGGTCGGGCGGTTTTGCAAGCACCACGAGCCCTGCCGAGGATCATTCAATTGCCACCCGATGCGACCGGAAGCGGGCATCACGATTTTGTGTTTTTGTCGTCGATCATTCACGCCTTTGTCGATCAATTGTTCAATGGCATGAATGTCAAAGGCTGCTATCAGTTTCGGGTGACCCGTAATAGCGATTTCTTTGTCGATGACGATGCGATAGACGATTTATTGCTTGCGGTCGAAGGTGAATTGGCGATGCGCAATTACGGCGATGAAGTCAGGCTTGAGATTGCTTCGAATTGCCCTGAAGAAACCGTCAATTTCCTCATGGCCCGTTTCGAATTGACGCCTGATCGCCTGTATTTGGTCGATGGCCCGGTCAATCTAAACCGCTTGCAGGCAATCATCAATCATGTGGAGCGGCCTGAGCTGAAATTTACGCCTTTCAAACCGGCTATTCCGTCGCAATTGGCTCGAAATAAAGATATTTTCGCCGCGATCGAAAAGCAAGACATTCTTTTGCATCATCCGTTCGAATCGTTTTTACCTGTCGTCGAATTTTTGAAGCAGGCTGCCTCCGATTCCGATGTATTGGCGATCAAGCAGACGTTGTATCGCACCGGTGCGGATTCGCCGATTGTTGGCGCATTGGTAAAAGCGGCCCGGGCCGGTAAGGAGGTTACTGTAGTGATCGAACTGCGCGCCCGGTTCGATGAAAAAGCCAATATTAATTTGGCTGCAAAGCTACAGGAAGCGGCCGTGCATGTCGTTTATGGAGTCGTGGGATATAAAACACATGCCAAAATGTGTCTGGTATTGCGTAAGGAGGGCAAGAAACTGCGTAATTATGTGCATCTCGGTAGCGGTAACTATCACCCCAAAACAGCATTGCTTTATACCGATTATGGCTTGTTTTCCTGCGACAAGGAGCTTGGCGAAGACGTTCGCCGCGTATTCGCGCAATTGACCAGTCTCGGTAAAGTAACCAAACTGAATAAGTTATTGCAATCGCCTTTTACGCTGCATAGTGGTTTGATCGAAAAAATTGAGCGCGAAATTAATCATGCTCAAGCGGGAAAGCCGTCCGGAATTATTATTAAAGTTAACGCGGTAGTCGAACAACAGTTGACCAAAGCCTTGTATCGGGCCTCGCAGGCCGGTGTGAAAATCCATTTGATTGTCAGGGGTATTTGTTGTCTAAAACCCGGCATTCCAGGGGTTTCCGAAAACATTGAAGTTCGGTCTATTATCGGCCGATTCCTCGAGCATACCCGTGTTTATGCATTTGAAAACGACGGTAATCCGGAAATCTATGTTGCCAGCGCCGATATGATGGGGCGCAATATGTTCAAAAGAGTCGAGACTGGCTTTCCGATAGAAAATAAACGATTACATCAACGGGTTAGAAGCGACTTAGAGTTATATTTAAAAGATAATTGTCAAGCATGGCTGTTACAGTCGGACGGCCAATATGTGCAATTGTCGCCTGGAGAAGAGGAAGAAGCGATTCAGGCCCAATCGGAGCTCTTGGTGTCATTGCAAAATTGAGGCTGAGCGCTCTTACCGGCATGTTTTTCAAGTCATAAAGCATGCTTCTATAGCCTAAGAGACGGCTTGCCAAGGTCAGTAGTCATTGGCGCCAACTTAAGTAACGTTCATGAAGGCCCAGCAATCGCCAGGCAAATGAAAGTGCAAACTGTGGTGGGTGCGGTCACTCGCCCGACAGGACGCCGTGAATACGTCCATGTAGGCTCGGCGGCGGCTATCCCTGCCGCCGACGCCTGTCGGTCGAGCAACCGCACCCTCCTCGGAACCGGTGTTGTTTTTCATAAAGCGGCAAATGCACCATAGAATGAGCGCTAAGTTGGCGCTTATGAGGTCAGTAGTTGGCGTCATGGCTTGATTGGTAATCTCCGTTGTTTGATCGCCCAGGCGACGTCGACCGCCTGCCTATTTTCTTTGATATCGTGGACGCGGAATAGCTTGACGCCGGCCATGACGCCCAATGCCGTGGTGACGGCTGTGGCGGTGATCAACTCGGTGGGCTCGGCGACATCCAAAATAGAACCCATGAAGCGCTTACGGCTAGTGCCCAGCAAAACCGGATAGCCGCTTTCGACGAAGCGATCCAAATGTGCCAATAAATCCAGATTGTCTTGTTTGCGTTTACCGAAACCGATGCCGGGGTCGATCGCAATATTGCTTCGATCAACGCCTTGTCCGATTGCTTGATTGATACGCTTCATCAAATGATTCAGCACTTCGCCTACTACATCTAGGTAATGAGGCTGATCCTGCATCGTTTTGGGGGAGCCTTGTTTGTGCATCAGAATAATCGGAATCTGACGTTTTGCGGCTAAATCAAAAATCATGGCGTCGTCTTCGCCCGCCGATATATCGTTGATGATATCGGCGCCGGCCGACAGTGCTGCTTCGGCGACCGAGCTCTGAGTCGTATCGATACTGATCAGGCTATCCGAAGCAAGATGTTTTCGGATGGCTTCGATGACAGGCACTACGCGTTCGATTTGTTGCGAGGCGCTCACCGGATCGGAGCCGGGGCGGGTCGATTCGCCGCCGATATCGATGATGTCGGCGCCTTCGGCGAGCATCTTGCGGCATTGCTCCAATGCGTTATCTAGGCGGTAATGTCGCCCGCCGTCGGAAAAGCTGTCAGGCGTGACATTTAAAATGCCCATGATCAGCGGTTTTTCTATCGTGTTAAACATAAATAAAATTTCGGCGGTATTTGAAGTGGTCTTTGATGATCGGGTATAATAACGGACTATTTCAATTTTGATCGAATAAATGGATAAACCGCGTTTAGCTTGGGCCGTCAC
The DNA here is from genome assembly GCF_044788715.1 of Methylotuvimicrobium sp. KM1. Lineage (NCBI taxonomy): Bacteria > Pseudomonadati > Pseudomonadota > Gammaproteobacteria > Methylococcales > Methylococcaceae > Methylotuvimicrobium > Methylotuvimicrobium sp. KM1. The sequence goes on from NZ_CP173170.1 coordinate 2,165,942, forward strand.
CGGCTCCGGGCATTATATCGAAGAGTGTCTGGAATTTTTGATGACATTGGACGATGTCGATCTTTACTTGAGCCAAGCGGGCGAGGAGGTTTTAAAGATGTACGGCATTAAACTTGACGAGGTTCGCGCCCGAATGCCGGTTTTTCGCGATAAAGCCGCTTCGTCGCCACCGGTCGGTCGTTTTTATACCGGTTATTATCATAGTTTCGTGATGGCGCCGACGACCTCAAACACCGTAGCCAAATGCATATTGGGCATTGCCGATTCGCTGGTGACCAATCTTTATTCTCAAGCAGGCAAATGCCGCGTCCCCAGTATCGTCTATCCATGCGACATCGCACCCGAAATGGAAACCACCGCGCCGGGTGGTAAGAAGGTTATGGTATATCCGCGCCCGGTCGATTTGGACGCGACCGATAAACTGCGCGCCTTTCCGTATACGCAAGTCGTCGAAAGCGTCGACGAATTAAGCGAAGCGGTCAATCGGCGCCTGAAAACGTTGGGCCTGGTATGAGCGAGCACATCTTGTTTTTGACCGGAAAATTGGCCGAAAAACAATTACACCAGATTCTGGAAAAAATGCAGCCGGAGTTTACCTATACGGTACATCAGTTGGGCATTAAAGTCGCAGCGTTGATGACCACGGACATGATTTGCCGTCGTCTCAAGGAAACTTATCAAGCCGACCGAATGATCCTACCCGGAAGATGCCGGGGGGATCTGGACAAGGTGATACAACAATTCGGTTTACCGGTCGAGCGCGGCCCCGATGAGTTAAAAGACTTGCCCCTATTTTTCGGCAAGGAAGCGCACAAGCCCGATCTTAGCGATTATCGCGTGAAAATTTTTGCCGAAATCGTCGACGCGCCGAATGTTTCAGTCGAAGAGGTCGTCGAGCGGGCGCATTATTACCGGCGTCACGGCGCCGATGTGATCGATATCGGTTGTTTGCCGGGAACGCCGTTCCCGCATATGGAAGCCATTATCCGAACATTAAAGCAGGAAGGCTTCACGGTTAGCATCGATTCGCTCGAAGCCGACGACTTGCTCAGAGGCGGCAAGGCCGGCGCCGATTTCATGTTGAGTCTGCATGAAGGAACACTCTGGGTCGCCGATGAAGTCGAAACAACGCCGATTCTGATTCCGGAAATTCATGAAGACTTGGCATCGCTGGATCGAGCGATCGAAACCCTGCAGGCTAAAAATCGCGTGTTCCTGGTCGATCCTATCTTGGACCCGTTGCATTTCGGTTTCACGCAATCGGTGGTGCGTTATCATCAGGTACGGCAAAAGTATCCCGATATCGAGATTATGATGGGCGTCGGTAATATCACCGAATTGACGCATGCCGACACGGTCGGCATGAACGCGCTTTTATTGGGCATTTGCTCGGAACTCGATATCAACGCAATTCTGGCGACTGAAGTCAGCAAACATGCTTGCCGGGCAGTCAAGGAAGCCGATTTGGCGCGGCGCATCATGCATGCCGCCAAGCAAAATAATATGTTACCCAAGCATATCGACTCGGGATTGATGGCGCTGCATGAAACCTCGCCGTTTCCCTATACGCTCGATGAGATCAAAGAATTGGCCGGCGAGATCACCGATCCGAGCTACCGCATTCAAACCAGTCGCGAAGGTCTGCATATTTTTAACCGAGACGGTTTTCATTCGGCGACAGACCCGTTTGATTTATATCCGAAACTCGGCGTTGAAAACGACGGCGGTCACGCCTTTTATTTAGGCGTCGAACTTGCGCGCGCCGAAATCGCCTGGCAACTCGGCAAACGTTTCAATCAAGACGAGGCCTTGAGCTGGGGCTGCGCGACCGATCTATCCGAGCCGACGGTCGATTTGCACAGCTTTAAACCGGCCGGCACGACGCTAAAGAAAAATTAAACCGATGATTTTAGAAACGATAGTCACCACACAAAATTCAGAAGGCAGGGCGCATATTGCGCCAATGGGTATTCATCGGCACGATGAAGAGTTGATTATTTTGCCGTTTCGGCCGTCGACCACGCTCGACAATCTCTTGTTCAGCGGCCATGCCGTGATCAATTATTGCGACGATGTCAGGGTGTTTGCCGGTTGTTTGACGGGGCGGCGCGATTGGCCTTTGATCGAGGCCGAGAAGATTCCCGGTAAGGTCTTGACATGCGCATTGGCGCATAGCGAAGTCGAAGTGGTCCGTGTCGAAGAAGATGCTTTGAGGCCGAAACTGTTTTGCAAAATTATTCATACGGTCAACCATGCGCCATTCATGGGTTTCAACCGGGCCCAGTATTCGGTCTTGGAAGCGGCGATTTTGGTCAGTCGGCTGGGTATGTTGCCGCAAGAAAAAATCGATGCGGAACTGGGCTATCTTAAAATCGGCCTCGAAAAAACCGCCGGCCCGAAGGAGCTCGAGGCGTGGTCTTGGTTAATGGCGGTCATCGAACAGCACAAACGAGAGAAGCACGCATGACCGGGATGCTCGCCAGTGTCAGCAAGCTCGATGAAGCGCTGAGGATCTTAAATTTCGAAGTCGATATCGTCGACTTGAAGCAGCCTTCCCAAGGCGCGTTGGGTGCTCTGGATACCATGACGGTTGCACGCATCGTCAAGGCAATCAATGGACAATGCCCAATCAGCGCGACGGTCGGCGATTTACCGATGATTCCGGAAGTCATCGTGAGCGCGGTAGCGGATATGGCGGCGACCGGAGTCGATTATATCAAGATTGGTTTTTTCCCCGGCGGCGATTGGCAAGGCACGCTGGATGCATTGATGCCATTGGCTCAAGCCGGGTTGGCGTTAATCGGGGTCATGTTTGCCGATAGCGAACCCGAATTACATTACGTGGCCGCGTTCAAACAAGCCTGTTTCAAGGGTGTAATGCTGGATACGATGGACAAAAGTTCGGGTTCCTTACCTCATGTGTTGACTGATGATGCGATTGCGGGGTTTGTAGCTAAATGCAATGAACTCAGACTGTTATGCGGACTTGCCGGGTCACTAAGAGCCGAGGATGTGCCTGATTTGTTACGCCATAAACCCGATTATTTAGGTTTTCGAGGCGCTTTGTGTAGGCGACACGATAGAACCTCGCATTTGGATGATAATGCGATACTTGCGGTTAAAAAAGCGTTTTTACAGGGTTAGGTGGAAGTGGGTAGGTCGAGCGTAAATCATGAAAAATAAAATGCCGATCACCACAAAAATTTTGATTGCGATGTGCTTGGGGCTATTGGCAGGAAGCGCGATCAATGCTTTCGGACATGATAATGGTGCGATTCGGGAATATCTTGTCGACGGCTTGTTTCATGTGGTCGGCGCGTCGTTTATCAATGCCTTGAAAATGTTGGTCGTGCCGTTGGTCAGCTTTTCGCTGATTTGCGGTGTATGCGGCATCGGCGATATCGCAGCGCTAGGTCGTATCGGCATTAAAGCCTTTGGTTTGTATTTGTTGACGACCGGCCTTGCGATTGCCTTGGCCTTGTTGCTTGCCGTTTCGGTCGGTCCTGGGCGCGATTTCGAACGTAGCGGCGATACCACTGAATTCAGCGCGCCCGAAGCGCCCGGTTTGACTGAAGTGCTGATCGGGATCGTGCCGAGCAATCCGGTTAATGCGTTCGCCGAAGGTAATATGCTGCAGATCATCTTTTTTGTGATTCTTTTTGCGATCGCGATGATGATGGCGGGCGAAGTCGGTTTCCAATTGTTGAGAACCGCCGAGCAATTGAACGAAGTCATGATGAAACTCGTGATGCTGGTTATGGAATTTGCGCCGATCGGGGTTTTTTGTTTAATCGCGAAGAGTTTTTCCGAACAGGGTATCGGTTTGATCGTGCCGATGCTGGGTTATTTTTCGGTGGTTATCGCCAGTTTGTTTCTCCATACTACGCTTACGTTGTGTTTACTGTTATGGCTGATGACGCGGATGAATCCATGGGAGTTCATGAAAAAAATGCGTCCGGTGCATATCTTCGCCTTTAGTACGGCCAGTTCCAATGCGACGATTCCGGTCAATTTGCGTGTCGTTGAACACGATTTGGGCGTGCCGAACTCGACCGCGGCTTTTACGATCCCGCTTGGTGCGACGATCAACATGGACGGTACCGCGATTATGCAGGGCGTCGCGACAGTATTTATCGCCAATGTCTACGGCATCGAACTCGGTTTGATGCAATATTTAACCGTGATCGGCATGTCGATATTGGCATCGATCGGCACGGCAGGCGTGCCCGGCGTCGGATTAATCATGCTGGCGATGGTATTCAATCAAGTCGGGCTGCCGGTCGAGGGCATTGCCTTGATTTTAGGCGTGGATCGGCTTTTGGACATGCTTCGAACGGTCGTCAACGTGACTGGCGATGCGGCCGTGACCTGTATCGTCGCTAAGGGAGAGCATCGCCACTAGGCTACATCCTAGCCGAACATATCCCCCGTCTTTAGGAAATTAGACGCCTTTTCGATAAGACTAGGCGTAATAATCCAGCGGCGCCAAGCCTAGACGCTACAGCAGTTGATTACGCGCGGTTGTTAATTTTAAAAGATGGGATTTGTCTGTTTGCTTGTTATAATGCTCGGTATTTTTACAATTGCTTAACAGGTTCGAGAGATTGGGATGATTCAAGGCAGTATCGTAGCGCTGGTTACACCGATGATGGAAAATGGTTCGATTGACAAGGACAGCTTAAAAAAATTGATCGAATTTCATATCGATCAAGGTACGGACTCGATTGTTGCAGTCGGTACGACAGGCGAGTCGGCAACGCTCGACGAAGACGAGCATTGCGATTTTATTAAATCAGTTGTCGATTATGCCGGCGGCAGGATTCCAATCATCGCTGGGACTGGCGCCAATTCGACGACAGAGGCGATCGAATTAACGAATAGAGCGAAAGAAGTCGGTGCCGATGCCTGTCTTCTGGTGACGCCTTACTACAACAAACCGACACAAGAAGGTTTGTATTTACATTTTAAAGTCGTTGCCGAGGCGGTCGATATTCCGCAAATTCTCTATAATGTCCCGGGACGCACGGCTTGCGATATGCTGCCGGAAACGGTGGCTCGCTTGTCTGTTATCGACAATATTGTCGGTATTAAGGAGGCTTCCGGTAAATTGGAAAGGGTTAAGCGCTTACGCGACTTATGCGGCGACAAATTTGCGTTGTATACCGGCGATGATGCGACAAGCTGTGAATTTTGTTTACTAGGCGGTAATGGCACGATCACTGTAACCGGCAATGTTGCGCCGAGATTGGTCCATGAAATGATAACCGCCGCGATTGACGGCGATCGCGAGACCGCCCTGGCCATCGATGCAAAATTAACCGGATTGCACAAGCAGTTGTTCATTCAATCGAATCCGATACCGGTTAAATGGGCATTGATGGAAATGGGTATGATTCAAAAAGGTATCCGTTTGCCGTTAACTTGGCTGACCGAAGAGTGTTATGAGCCGGTGCGCGCTGCCATGCGTCAGGCGGAGTTGATTTGAAATTCATGAAGCGCATCTTTGCCGCTTTACTATGCCTGATCGTTCTGCCCTTCGTGGCGGGTAGCGGGTGTAGCACGATCAAAAGCTGGTTTCCCGATAAAGAAAAAGATTACCAATTTAGAACCGAAATACCGGAATTGGTGTTGCCTAAGGAATTGGCTATTCAAAAAGTAGAAAGACCGGTCAGAAATTCGAGAGTCGATCTAAGGCATGTCGATACCACTCAAGTGGTCGATGACGTCGACAAGATCACCCAGGTCGAGCGGGTCGCCACTGCCGATGCAGTCGTGCTCAGGATTAATGAACCCGTCGGAAAAGCCTGGCGTATCGTCGGTAAGGCTATGGCAAGACAGTCGATTGAAATCGTTGCACGTGACAGATCGCTGGCATCTTATATCGTGCAGTACGATCCTGAAGAACAGAGAGTGACCGACGATTCCTTTTGGGATGAGATCCTGTTCGTTTTCGGTCTATACGGGTCCAACGAAAAAGAATACCGCATAAGGCTAATCGAGTACGAACAATTTACCGATATCATGGTGAGGGATGAGGCTAATAAAGCCGTATCGAGCGGTGATGGCCTAACCTTGTTGCTGACGATTCAGCAAGCGATTGAAGACGATCTAGCCGATCAATAGACAGTTTTCGATGGTAGGTTAGGTTTCAGCTTACGCCAGGAAACGTACAAGGTTGATTCTCCCCTTTACTAGTCAAATTTCGGCCACCGGGGTACCTAATTAAAGGGCGCCTCGAACCTGACTTTTGGCAGGCGTGACATCAGCTTCCTACTGTCGACATCCTCGTTGGACACACCCCCATACCTTCAATAAAGTCTAACGATTTTCAGTATAAAAGGAGTAGGTTTGCCACGTCCTCTCTACACTGTATCTGTACTTTTTTATGAACTATTTCTCTTAACGGATTCCCCATGTTAAAAATTCCAGGAACATCCGCGCTATCCGCATTCCGCATAGAAAAATTACTTGCCCGTCTCCAAGAGATAGAGCCAGCCATCCATGGTATTTCGGCTTGTTATGTCCATTTTGTCGAGCTCGAACGTGCGATTAGCGCTAGTGAGCAAACGCTATTAAACCGTTTGTTAGCTTATGGAAGCGGCACGGCTGGATCGTTTCTTGACGGATTGCGCTTAACGGTGATTCCCCGGCCCGGCACGGTTTCTCCTTGGTCCAGCAAAGCGACCGAAATCGCACAGCGTTGCGGCTTGGAAGCTGTTTGTCGCATTGAAAGGGGAATTGAATATACGATATTCTCCGAAGGCATACTAGACGATCAAATTCAAAATCGCATTTCGGCTCTTGTGCATGACCGAATGACACAAACGGTCGTCAACAGCGAATCGATCAGTGAAGAGATTTTGTTTGCACATCACGAGCCTAAACCGTTACAGACCGTGCCGGTAATTGAGTCCGGTAGCGAAGCTTTGGTTAAAGCTAATACTGTGCTTGGGTTGGCGTTAAGCCCCGATGAAATCGACTATTTGACCGAAAGTTTTCAAGCATTGGAGCGCAATCCAACCGATGTCGAGTTGATGATGTTCGCACAAGCCAATTCGGAACATTGCCGCCATAAGATTTTCAATGCTGCCTGGACGATTGACGGTATCGAACAAGCCGAATCTTTGTTCAAAATGATTCGGCATACCGCCGAACAAAGCCCTGAAGGTATTTTGTCGGCTTATAGCGATAACGCCTCTGTTGTGGAAGGCGCTAATACGTCGGTTTTCATCCGCAATGCGTTGACCGGCGAATATGCCTATGTCGATGAAGATGCGCACATCTTGATGAAGGTCGAAACCCATAATCACCCGACTGCAATATCTCCGCATCCAGGCGCGGCGACCGGTTCGGGCGGGGAGATTCGCGATGAAGGCGCAACCGGCCGAGGCTCTGCGACCAAGGCCGGTTTGACCGGATTCAGCGTTTCCCATTTAAGGGTTCCAGGTTACGAGCAACCGTGGGAAGACGATAACGGCAAGCCGGGTCGCCTAACTTCGGCGTTGGATATCATGCTGGAGGGGCCGATCGGCGGTGCGGCATTCAATAATGAATTCGGTCGTCCGAATCTGGCCGGTTATTTCCGTAGTTTCGAACAAGTTGCACCGGGCGGTGATGACAACGCGTTCCACGGTTATCACAAACCGATCATGATTGCCGGCGGCATGGGCAATATTCGCCCAATGCTGGTCGAGAAGCAACCGATACCGGCGGGGTCGTTGATCATCATCCTGGGAGGGCCTGCGATGCTGATCGGCTTGGGCGGCGGCGCCGCTTCATCGCAGACTTCGGGCGAGGCTGCCGAGGAACTGGATTTTGCCTCGGTGCAACGCGAAAATCCCGAAATGCAGCGCCGTTGTCAGGAAGTCATCAATCATTGCAATGCCTTGGGCGAGGATACGCCGATCGTCTCGATACACGACATCGGTGCCGGCGGCCTATCGAATGCCGTGCCGGAGATCGTTCACGACTGTGCTCGGGGCGGGCGTTTCGAATTGCGCGACGTCAATATTGCCGATCGCGGCATGTCGCCAATGCAGATATGGTGTAACGAGGCGCAGGAGCGTTATGTTATCGCGATCAAGCCGGAGTCGCTGGAATTGTTTAAATCGTTCTGCGAACGGGAGCATTGCTTGTATGCCGTGATCGGCAACGCAACCGATGAAGAGCATTTGCAACTGAACGATCGTTTGTTCGGCGACAGACCGGTCGATTTACCGATGTCGGTGTTGTTCGGCAAGCCGCCGAAAATGCATCGAACGGTCGAGCATGTCAAACCTGATTTGTCGCCGTTGGACCTAGCCGGCATTGAGCTTGACGAAGCGATCAAGCGCGTATTGTCGTTCCCGGCCGTCGCCGATAAGAGCTTTTTGATCCATATCGGCGATCGTTCGATTACAGGTTTAGTTGCGCGCGACCAAATGGTCGGGCCTTGGCAAGTGCCGGTCGCCGATGTCGCAGTGACCGCTTCGGGCTTTTTCGCGTCGACCGGCGAAGCGATGGCAATAGGCGAAAGAACGCCGTTGGCGATCATCGACGCGCCGGCATCGGGCCGGATCGCGGTCGGTGAAGCGCTGACCAATCTTGCCGCCGCACGTATCGGATCGTTGGGCCATATCAAATTGTCCGCCAACTGGATGGCCGCGGCGGGCAGTCCGGGTCAGGATGCGGCGTTGTTCGACACGGTCAAGGCGGTCGGAAAGGAACTTTGCCCGGCATTAGGTATCGCGATTCCGGTCGGCAAGGATTCGTTGTCGATGAAAACTGTTTGGCAACAAGACGGCCGCGAAAAAACCATGACCTCGCCGGTATCGTTGATCGTAACCGCGTTCGCGCCGGTAGTTGATATAGAGAAAACCTTGACGCCGCAATTGCGCGACGAACCTTCGGTATTGATTTTGATCGACTTAGGGCAAGGAAAAAACCGCTTGGGCGCCTCCGTATTTGCGCAAGTCTTTAAACAACTAGGCGATAGTTGTCCGGATTTGGACGATGCTGTGTTATTCAAGGCCTTTTTCGACGCGATTCAGGACTTGAATAGCCGCAGCAAGTTGCTGGCTTATCATGACCGTTCCGATGGCGGTCTATTGGCTACGATCGTCGAAATGATGTTCGCCGGAAGGCTCGGCACGAACTTGGATTTGTCCGGGTTAGGGAAGGACGCCTTGTCGGCCTTGTTCAATGAAGAGCTTGGAGCGGTTATACAAGTCAGGGAAAGCGATAGCGCCGAAGTCATGGACTTGTTGGCGCAAGCCGGTTTGGATGCGTGTGTGCATCGAATCGGTACGGTTACGAAGCAAACCGATTTAAAGGTCAGCTATGCCGGTCGTGAACTCTATTCGGCCTCTCGGGCCGAATTGCAGCGCTGCTGGTCTGAGCTGAGTTATCGAATGCAAGCGTTAAGGGATAATCCTGATTGCGCATCCGAACAATTCGAACGGATCGGCGACGATAATGATCCCGGCCTTAATGCCGTGTTAACTTTCGATAGCAACGAAGATATTTGCGCACCGTTTATCGGCAAGTCGAAGCCGAGAGTGGCGATTCTGCGCGAGCAGGGCGTCAACGGTCATGTCGAAATGGCCGCCGCGTTCGATCGGGCTGGGTTCGCTGCAGTCGATGTGCACATGACGGATATCATTGCCGGTCGAGTTAGCCTGAAGGATTTCAGGGGGCTTGCGGCTTGCGGCGGGTTTTCTTACGGCGACGTGCTCGGCGCCGGCGGCGGTTGGGCCAAGTCGATTCTGTTCAATCCGCGCGCCCGCGATGAATTCGCGGCGTTTTTCGAACGCGAGGACACCTTCGGCCTTGGCGTGTGCAACGGTTGTCAGATGATGTCGGGGCTCAAGGAGATTATTCCGGGCGCCGAACACTGGCCTCGTTTTTTGAGAAACTATTCCGAGCAATTCGAGGCGCGCGTCGCGCTGGTCGAGGTTCAAGAATCGCCGTCCATTCTGTTGACCGGCATGGCCGGTTCGAGAATGCCGGTTGTGATCGCGCACGGTGAGGGGCGGGCGGAGTTTTCAGGCAGCCCGCTTGAAGCGATGGAAGGCGGTGCGGTCTCTTTGTGTTACGTCGATAATTTCGGTGAAAAAACCACGCAATTTCCGGCCAATCCGAACGGTTCGCCATTGGGCATTACCGGCCTGACCAATCGGGACGGCCGCTTTACGATCATGATGCCGCATCCGGAAAGATGCTTCAGAACCGTGCAAAATTCGTGGCATCCCGATGATTGGAGCGAATACGGTCCTTGGATGCGGATGTTTAGGAATGCTCGGGTTTGGGTGGCTTGAAATAATTTTGAATACCCCTATATTGTTTAACAGATACTGATCGATGTTTGTTCAGTATTTGATCGATAACAATTATTTCGGAGGTGTTTATGGCTATCACACGTTACGAACCCTGGGGCATATTGAGTCAACTGCAAAGAGAATTGGAGCGCGCGAGCGAAGGCGGTACCGGCGAAGGGTCGATATCGACCGCCGAATGGGCGCCTGCCGTCGACATCAAGGAAGAAACCGATAAGTTCGTGTTGCATGCCGATATCCCGGGCGTTAAGCCTGAGGATATCGAAGTCAGCATGGAAAACGGCATTCTGACGATCAAAGGTGAAAAGAAGACCGAAGCGAAGACCGAAAAAGAAGGTTATAAGCGAGTCGAACGGACTTACGGGTCTTTCTACCGTCGTTTCAGCTTGCCCGATACCGCCAATGCCGATGCGATTTCGGCAAAATCGAAAAACGGCGTCTTGGAAATTACGATTCCGAAACAAGAAGCAGTACAGCCGAAAAAAATCAATGTGACCTCGGAAGAATAAGTCAAGCAAACGGAGCCCTCGGGCTCCGTTTTTTTTGGGGGGCCAGGAACGCGAGCACGAAATCAATCAGGCTTCATCATTTCGAGGACTCCGAAAGTCGCGACGGATGTTTTGTGGGAGCGATCCCCAGATCGCGATCTCGAAGTCGAGTGAGCAAGGTAACAACAAACGGTATCGAAGTTGCGTTGGCTAAGTATACTCATCGTACATGAAATTTCGGCATTCTAATCCCTCACCCACATTGGGAAAGAGAGGGCTGGGGTTAGGGTTTTAAAAAACCGAAATTTGAAGTGCAAAAGTATAGCGTAACGCACCTGATAAAATCGGAGAGTATTTTTTAAGGCTATGTTCGCGTTAGCAGTTGAAACGGTCCTCTTTCCTACTCTAAATAAACCCATTAGGAAATAGCCAATGATTGCTTTCCGATACACTGAGCGTAGCAGAGGGTACGATTACTCGCTTGACAGGACGCCGTGAATACGTCCATGTAGGCTTGACGGCAGCTCCCTGCTGCCGACACCTGTCAATCGAGCAACCGTACCCTCCTTTCAACCATTGGCGTGATATTGAAAAAGGAAAGTTACTAAAAGTTGTATCCTTGGATTTCATGTTGGCTTTCAGTTCATAAAGTATCAACTATTAACGCGAACATAGCTTTTTTTAAACAGTTCCTTAGCCATGAATCTTGACGCATTGATTCCCCTCTTCGTGATTGATGCGACTGCCTTTAAATCAGTACGGCAGAGCAATTGCCTGCTGAATTCATTTTTTAATGTAGAAACGATACTTTATGAATATTCGAAAAACAGGAGTATTAATGCTCGCGCTGTTATCGCTGAAAACATTTAATCCTGCTTATGCGCATGCACGGGAAGACTTTGTTTATGTCGATACGCTTATTCCTTCTATCCGTTTAGACATTCGTTATGCGAGCGCTGATAACTTTATCGGTAGGCCTATCGAAGGTTATTATCGGCCATGCGCATTATTGACTCAGGCAGCAGCCGAAGCGTTGATGGCGGCGCAAAATGAGTTGGCAAAATTTTATTTAGGATTGAAAATTTTTGATGCTTATCGGCCTCAGCGCGCCGTTCGGAATTTTGTGCGGTGGTCGCAAGATGCCGATGATGTGGCTATGAAAGACGTTTATTATCCTCATCTGGACAAGCCAAGCTTGATTGAAGAAGGTTACATTGCCGCACGTTCATCGCATAGTCGAGGCAGTACGGTTGATTTAACGCTGGTTGACTTAGACAATGGCGAAGAACTGGATATGGGCGGCTTTTTTGATTATTTCGGCCCGGAGTCCTGGTCTTATGCTAAGACACCTACGGCCACGCAACGAGCGCACCGGATGCTATTGCAAACGGTTATGGAAAAACAGGGATTCGTTCATTACCCTCAGGAATGGTGGCATTTTACCTTGGCGAACGAGCCTTATCCCGACACGTATTTCGATTTTCCGGTGCAATGAGGTAGTGAGGGATCCTTTGCTGGGGTGGTTTGTGTTGAACCGAAAAGCTTGATCCTGATCTTTACGCTAACCCAGCTAACGCGACTATTCGTTATCAAAATCCAACGGACTTTTGGCTTGCTTCAAGGTCCTGCTTTGAACGGTGTGGGTATAAATCATCGTGGTTCTCACGTCGCTATGTCCAAGCAACTCCTGAATCGTGCGAATGTCGTAATTCGCCTCCAATAAATGACTGGCGAAAGAATGCCGTAACGTATGCGCTGTCGCCCGCTTGGTGAGTTTGGCGTCATTCACCGCGCGTTTGATCGCCTTTTGTACGATGGACTCATGAAGATGATAGCGTTTGTGTTCTTGGGTTTCGGTGACGAGCGTTAATGACGGTTGCGGAAAAAACCACTGCCAGATGAATTCCTTGGCGGCGTTTTTATATTTATGACTCAATTGGTTCGGCAAGAACACCCCTGCAAAATTGGCTTTTAGATCGGCTTCATGTAAATCCGCGACTTTTCGTAACTGTTTGTTCAATGCCGGTACCAATGTTTGCGGTAACGGTACCGTGCGGTCCTTTTGGCCTTTGCCGTCATGAACGGTCAAAATACCGGCATCGAAATTAAAACATTGGACACGCAGATTCAAGCACTCGAAAAGCCGCAGCCCGCAACCGTATAACGTAAGCGTCCAGCCGAGCCACCTATTCGTACTCAACTGAGCATGATTTAATCCAGATGGTCGAAAGGCAACAGCTCGTCGATCCGGCTATTGGGCCAGGTAGGGAGTTTTTCCAGGGTTTCATTTAACCAAGCGGCGGGATCGAGGCCATTGAGTTTGGCAGTGCCGAGCAGGGTTTGGATGACGGCGGCCCGTTGACCGGCACGCTCGGATCCGGCGAACAGCCAGTTTTTTTTGCCCAGGGCAATGGGCCGGATGGCGTTTTCTACCGGGTTGTTGTCTATGGGTAAATCGCCAGTTTCGGCATATCGTGTCAGGGCTGGCCAGCGTTTTAACGCGTGATCGATGGCTTTGGCGGTCGCGGTATTCGGTGCGGTGCGCAACCGGGTTTGGTGCAGCCAGTCGTGTAAGTCCGTGAGTGCCGGCAGGCTTTTTTCGGCCCGAAGGGTTTGGCGCTCTCGGGATGTCAGTTCCCGCGCGTCGGCTTCTACCACATATAAGACCGCGATACGATTTAACGCCTCCTGCGCGATCGGGCTCTGATTGGCCTGATACAGATCGAAGAATTTTCGGCGCACATGCGCCCAGCACGCCAATTCGACACACGGTTCGAGTAGGCAAGATGATTCGGGATGCGCACGCGCCGTCGCAAACAGGGCTTTGTAGCCACTGTAGTCATCGACCAGCAGGTGACCGTGCCAGCCTTGTAGAAATTGCTGCGCATGCCGGCCACTCCGGCCGGCTTGGTAGTCGAAGACGAGGATCTTGGGGCCGGGTTGCAAATCGTTGCTGCGATAAGCCCATAAATAGGCTTTCTTGGTTTTGCCGTTGCCGGGATCCAGTTGCGAAACCGGGGTTTCGTCGGCATGCAAGCTATCGCGATGCAATAAGTGCCAGGTTAAACGATCGGCCAAGGGCTCCAGGGCGACGCCGAGGCGTCCGACCCAATCGGCCAGTGTCGAGCGGGACAAGATCACACCGCTACGGGCGGCGATCTGTTCCAATCGGTACAACGGCAAGTGATCGAGGAATTTGCCGATCAGCACCCAGGTCAGCAAGCCGACTGCCGCCATACCGCCGTCGATCACGGCTGGAGGAATCGGCGCCGCCGTGACGGTTTCACAGGCTCGGCAGGCATATTGCGGGCGGATATGACGATGGACAAAGAATTTAGCCGGCTCGACGTCCAGTTGTTCGGTGACGTCTTCGCCGATCTTGACCAAGTCCTTGCCGCACTGACCGCAAGTGCAGGATTCGGGGTCGTGACGGTGCTCGATGCGGGGCAAATGATCCGGTAAGGGCTGGCGGCCGGCGCGCGGACGTTTGGGGCGAACCACAGTATCACACGCCGGGCCGTCTTGAAGCTGCTCGACCTCGGCTTCGATAGCGGCAATGTCGGCATCGAGAGTTTCCTCGAACACGTCGCGTTGCAGTGGTGCCAGCGCTTCGCTCTTGGTGCTGAAGCGGATACGCTTGTAGTAGGCCAATTCGTAGGTCAGGGCGCCGATTTTGAGGTCTTTAGCCTGGATGTCAGCTTCTTTAGCCTCAATGGTTTTGGCGTCCTGAGCAGCTTGATCAAGAAGCGCCTGCAGCAACGCCGCGACATGGTTTTTCGCGGCGGGCTCCAGGTTCAATTGATCGAGTTCGGCCAGTGGATTCATGGGGCTTATTATACCCTATCAAGCCCTCTGAAGCACTTGATTCAACTGGGTTTCTACGAATTTTTACGTGTTTTTTTCAGGCCTTTTAGACTTGCCAATCGGCTGACGATGACGCCGATAAGCGCTGCCAATCGACCCCGGCAATCAACCATTGCCACTGCGCCTGACTCAGGGCAAATACGGTTTCGGAGGCCTTGGGCCAGGTAAACGAGCCTCGATGCAGACGGCGTTGACACAACCAAACGCCATTGCCGTCCCACAGCAACACTTTCAAACGATTACCGGCGCGATTGCGAAAAATAAACGCTGCCCCGGCGCATGGCGCATGTCCTAAGCGCTGTTGGACAATCGCCGACAAGCCATCGATGCCCCGCCTCATATCGACCGGCTCGACCGCCAGCCAGATTTGCGCCGGACTCTCAATCAAACCAGACATTGCAGCAACTCCCCGAGCCAATGCGGCGATACACTGACCGGCAGCTCTAAAACGTGGCCTTGCGGCCAACGTAACGACAACGAACCCGAGACCGCCGGCTCCGGTTGCAGCCGGACCGGTATCAATGTCGGCGCATCGGCGTCAACCGCTTGCCGAGCCAATCGGCACCAGCGGCCAAAGGTTTTGACGTTCAAACCCGTCTGACGGCAATACGCTGATTTCGTCAATCCGCTGGCTTGCCAGGCTTCGATGTGATGTTTCTGTTTGTCCGATAATGCCATGTGCTCTCCTCGTGGAAAAATCCTGAGGATAACAGTGGCTGCGAGGGATTTTTAGATGGTGGCGTTGGACGCTTACCGTATAACAGTTTGGCGACGAGATCGACCGGATCGTCGAGATGATCAAAAATCAACTCGACTTCTTCGCGAGATAGAACCACCGGAATATAAGGCTTGCGTTTGGCTCGCGCGACACCTTTGATTTCGCCGAAATCCTTTTTCAAAACGTGTTGAAACAAAAACAGCAACGCATTGAATGCCTGATTTTGAGTCGACGCAGACACTTTCTTCTCGACAGCAAGATCACTCAAAAACGCCACGACATCCTGTTGCGTCAAATTCCGGTAATCTTTACTTTGGGTAAACGCTTGCAAACGGCGCGCCCAGCCGCGATAGGATTTCAAAGTCTTCGGCGAATAATGGCGCAATTGGATTTCACGAGTCAGATTGTCAAAGACAAAAACCCAACTGCATCCGGTTTGTTTTTCAGCAACATTATTATTGGGTTGGCTTTTATTGGAGGCGGCCGAATGCCGCGAGTGTTCATAAGGCAGCGATCGATGAAGCGGGAGATTCGGATCAGGCGATTTTTTTTGAAGCGAAATATCCGGAATTGGCGGAGCTTGTATCGGCAAGGTTTGGACTGCATTACTAGGCAGTTCGGCGTCTTCGGCATCGGCGGTTGCTTTTGATTGGTAAAACAGCACAATAGCCTGCCGAGCCTGCTCTCGTTGTTGAGCCGATTGGCCTTTTTGGTCGAGTTTGTCGAGAAACAACGGCAAGCTGGAGCGATGAAAAGGATCATGATGATATTTGTGACAAAAATCCCAATAGAAACGAAGCCATTTTCGATAAAAGTGTTTGATATTCTCAGGGTGCCGCCCTTGATCCAATTCTGCATTAAACTGATGAGATAATTCATCGGGAAGACTCAACATTGTAATTATCCGAATCTGGTTATCATGCTAAAAATGTATATTATCCGGTTTAGAACTACAAGGGCTTTAGAAAAAATTGACTTTAACAGCTGGTCTAGTGTACAAGATATGCAGATCTAGATAATAACTTGTTAGCGAATAAGAAAAGGAGTTGTTAATGGCCCCAGTGCCAATACCAAAACCATCTTTTTTAGATTCTTGTGAATACATGGGGGCATTCTCTGGCGAGCGCCGCTGGAGGTCGCACGATGGAAAACGCATTTATACGTGGGGTCATCTTCACGGCGAGATCGAGGTTTTTAACAAGAGAGGGCGGCACCTCGGCGTGATCGATCCAATTCATGGAGCTATCATTAAAGAACCAGTTAAAGGGAGAAAAATCGATGTCTAATTTCATTGAGCAATGTCTCGCAGGTTTAGCGCTCCAAGATGACATTGATGATTTCGTAGATTCTTGGCATGAACAGGAGGGCGATGATTCTTTGCATCATTTTCTTGGTATGACCAAGAGAGAATATTCATTATGGGTTGCAGACCCAGATGTATTGCCGTACATCATTAATGCCCATCACTTTGGCAAAGATGTATCTGTTCTTCTCGAGGAAGCTGATACGTTACCACTTGCGGCTAGATCAGATGGTCCGGATAAAGCCTTGAAGCTTATGCGATGGCTCAAAAGCGAAGGAATGTGGAATTAGCTGTGAGTGCGGCTTCTAATTTTGCGCGTCGAGTAGTGGAAAAATACGAACTGGAGCCACCAATCGACATTGAGAGGCTTGTTTCGGAATATGCGGATCTCAAATTCGCAGACATTCCGTTTGAAGGTGCTGACGGTATTTCCCTAAATCTTAAGGTAATTGGGAAAACAACAAGGGTTATCGTTAATAAGAACATGCCTGCAGCTAGGCAAAGATTTACGATGGCGCATGAATTGGGACATGTAATCATTCCTTGGCATGTTGGAACAATTATTGATCACATTGACCCTGAGCAAGCTGGCGGTGCAGATTGGTATTGGGCGATTGAGGAAGAAGCCAATACTTTCGCGGCAGAACTTCTAATGCCGCATCGTTTTATAGAGAAGCTATTGGTCGAAGAGGCGGATTTAGCAAGAGTACATCGAAAGGTGGCGAGAGAATGTGAAGTGTCGCCTTTTGCGTCTGCTATTCGAATTTCAGCCTTCATGCCCTCCAATATCGTTTACGCCTACGAAAGAAACGATTCGGTTGAGTTTTCAGGAAGAACACCCGGTACAATTGCTAGTGCATTAGGTAGGGGTGGAGAATTTCCAGTTACCCCATACGACTACGCTACCTCATATTTCCACAAAGTTTTAAACGGGGGAATAGTCCACTGGTGGGTGTTGCCAAGCGAGATTCACTACGAAATTGACGACGATAGGTCTTGGCGAGAAATTCTAAGCGCTATGATAACAGATATTGGAATTGAATCGTCACAGGTTCAAAAATATAAGTCCTCAATAAATGGGGTTGTTGCATATGCAAATGGTGCATGCAAAAGACGCAACACATATACGATCGACTCAGTAGTATCGGCAAGTGTCCAGCGCTTTAAGGATAGAGGCGGTTACGAGTCTTTTGTTCAACATCCAGATTTCAATGTATTTTTGGTGAAGAAGGCGGAAGAGCTTGTATCAGGAAATCGCTAACAATGCCGTTAACTCGGACGCATTTTTCATTCGCTGCGCTCACTACAAATGCGCCGGTTACGGTTGGCGATGGCTCCGCTTCGCGGAGCCATCGGGTCAGATAAGGAGCTTGAGCATGTCAAAACGACATACAGTATCAAACGCAACGCTATCAATCAGATCAAGCAGGCGCTTGGGCGCTCCTTATCTGACCCGTTAGGCGTGCACGAGCCTTGCGTCTGACAATCTTAATTTTAGGCTCAAACAATGAGGAAAAAATATGATTGGATACAACCATGTATGTGAAGACTGTGGCCATGAGTGGGAGCAAGCTCATGAAGATGATGCTCATGCGGATGCAGCAAAATGTCCAAATTGTGGAAGTGAATCAACTCAGGCATACCGACAAGGGTAAATGAAAAAGGCGGGCAGTTTATCTGCCCGCCATTGCTTTACGCGGTCACAAAATTATTTAGTTTATTTTGTTCGATGAGTTTTTTAGACTCATTTTTTGGAAGTGCTTTTTTAGCGAGGGTTTCGTGAGTTTTAAGTAAGCTACGCACATCGTTAGCATCAATATTTATATTGTTATCCTGAAATACACCAGCAATGGCATTTGCGCCTAAACCAGCCTCATCCATTTCGATAATTCTGTTAAGGTTGCCATGGTATTTCCACATTTGTCCAGGATTCATAAGGAAAATCTCCATAATTAGTAGGCTAAAAGATCAATTAGTGTTACAAGAAAAATCGCTTGAACCTTATGGAAATTGGGGCGATTATTTAGATTTCAAGGTTGAAGGTGGTATTCGCCTAACCAGCGGGTCAACTTGACCGGCAAAAGCTACGCGCCTATCGTCGCTAAGCTTTCGCCGTCAAGTTACCCTTATCGTTAGGTTCACAAAATCGAAAAGGAGAAAATCATGAAATTGATAATTAGGATTTCGCGAAAAATAACTTCTTGGAGTTATGAGCTTTGTCGAGGGTTCGGTAACTCGCCTGGCAGGACGCCGTGAATACGTCCTTGTAGGCTTGACGGCGGCTTTCCCTGCCGCCGACACCTGCCAATCGAGCAACCGAACCCTCCAAAAATAGGGAAGTTATTTATGACCAAATCCTTAGCGCCATCTTGGCTTTATTTTTCTCAGTACCTGCGCTTGCTTGCCAGTTTGATACCGATTGTGGGGTTGGCTCGCAATGCTACAAACCAGGAGGGGGAATCAATGGGTGGTGTGTAGGTGGCCTTAACCCGGGGAATCAAAATGATAGAAGACCAGCAAGAGACCCGTTAGATGTTACAGGAAAGCGGGGCAATACTTGCTCTTTTGATACCGACTGTGGCCCTGGTGGACAGTGCGTCAAAGGCAGTGGAATCTACGGGACATGCTTGTAGAAAGAACCTAACAAGGCAAATCCAGCCGACCCAAAAATCGCTGCGCGCTTTTCGGTCGGCTGATTTGCAGCGTTCCCGGCGGCTTCGCCGCCGGGAATCGCGGCGCTCACTTCGTTCGGCCTTGTCCCGTCGCCTTGCGCCGGAACAAGGCACTTCACCAGACTGCGCAGCCGTCGAGTTTACAGCTTGCCGCCCGCTCCGCTGGTGAGCGCCGCGATTAACCCTTCCTCTCACAGCCTTGCGAATATACGTCAATGACGTATAATGTTGTTATGTTTACTATCATCGAAACCCCTACATTCGAAGCGGATGCCAAAAAAATATGGACCGAGGAGGAGCGAAATGCGTTCTTCGCTTGGTTAGCGGCTAATCCTGAGATTGGTGACCCCATTCCTGGCAGTGGTGGATGTAGAAAGGTTCGTTGGTCGGTGGCGGGGTCAGGGAAGCGCGGTGGAGTGAGAGTCATCTACTTCACCAAGTTGGCTAATGGTGAGATCTGGTTATTGGTGATCTACAAAAAAGCCGTTAAGGAAAACATACCCGCGCATATCCTGAAGTCAGTTCGTGAGGTGCTGGAAAATGAATAACGAGATCTTGAGTGCAGAGGAACTTGGTAACAAGTTGCTCCAATCAGTTAAAGAAATGAAGGCTGGCAAAGCGGCTCGAACCAGTCGTGTTGAGCCTAACGAGGTTGCAGAGGCGCGGGGCAAGACTGGGCTAACCCAGATTGAGTTTGCTGAGGTACTGCATATTTCGCCGCGCACCTTGCAAGAATGGGAGCAAGGCCGCCGTAAACCCTCTGGACCTGCAAAAGCGCTTATCGAGATTGCTTTCCGCCATCCTGAAGTTATTCGGGAAGACCTTGCGCTTAAGGGTTAACAAACAATTGCAGCTTTAAATGTGGCTATGGATTTGGAGTTAGAGTTAATGTCTCAAACGTTAGGTACAGACTGCTCGAAAAGAGGAAGAAAACGCAAATCCTCAAAATCGTTCTGAACCCAAAGCTGGAGAGGTAGAAAAATCAAATAAGGATTCTGTAAATGAAGCAGATGCTATTGAATATGTCATTGAAAGGCTGTTAAAGTTAAGACCAGTAAAGAAGCAATCTTTAATCAATTCAATTAAAGCCATGTTTCAATTTCAAGGCGGGATTTCTGATTCAGATACAGATAAAATCATTTCTGAGTTACAAAAACGTAAACACATAAAAGTCGAACAAAACAAAATTTTTTATTTGTAGTCTGCTACGGATTTTAAAAACATGATGAAACAATTTGATGTAGTTATTGAAAAAGACTCCGAAGGCTATTTTGTAGCCTCTGTTCCTGCTTTAAAAGGCTGCCATACACAAGCTAAGTCTCTGGATATGCTTATGGAGCGTATTCGCGAGGCTATTGAGCTGTGTTTGGAAGTTCAGGGCGAAATACCGGAACCACTGGATTTTATTGGTGTTCAAAGAGTTTCCGTTGCTGCATGACATCTTTTCCAAGTGTGACAGGTAAAGATTTATTGCTTGCTTTGAAAAAAGCGGGCTTTTCCCTTGTTCGTGTGAAGGGCAGTCATCATTTTGTGCAACATCCTGATGGGCGTTCAACAGTTGTCCCTATTCATGCAGGCGAAACAATCGGACCTGGATTAATAAGTAAAATACTCCGTGATTGTGAATTAAGCCGCGAGCAGTTACAAAAACTCTTATGATTACCAAATATTTGCCTAACCCAACGCTCCAGCGGACTCTGCTAACGCTCCGCAGCTGAGCACTACGTTATGTTGAATAAGGAGTTCCAATGCCAGAACCAATTACGACAGTAGGACTTGGAGCTATAGCTGCCTACTTGGGTAAGGATGGATTAGCAAAACTTCTTGGCCCTACTGCCGAATATCTAGGTGGTGAGCTTCAAGAATTTACGAAAAAGAGAATCGAAAATGTTGGTAAAATCTTCAGTAATGCCGAAACAAAGTTGGGGAAAGATATTGACAAACCTGGGCACGTGCCTCCAAAGGTATTAAAGACCATTGTCAACGAAGGATCATACTGTGAAGATGATATCGCCGTAGAATATTTTGGTGGAATATTGGCATCATCAAGAACCGAACTGGGAAGAGACGACAGAGGTGCAAGAATTGCTAAAATACTCGATGGGCTATCAACATATCAGATAAGAACTCACTATCTTATCTATACATACATCAGAAAGTTATTCCATGATTCCGAATATCTCTTTAATCAAGAAGATCGGCCGAAAATGGAAATATTCATCCCTTTTGATTCCTATTTTGCCACAATGCAGTTTGATGAAAACGAAATGAAGCAGGTCGTTGCGTTACTCAACCACTCATTCTTTGGGTTAAACACAGAAGACCTAATAGAAACATTTCATTATGGCCCCGAAGAACACATTAAGAAGAGTTGCTCAGATGCAGTAGGTGGTGGAATCATTGTTCAGCCAAGTGCTTTTGGTGCAGAAATGTATTTATGGGGTTATGGCGAAGGCAACCAGGATCTTTCCTTTATTCTCAATGACGGGGCATTCACAGATCTTCAAGATATGCCACTAGTCTTGAAAAATGTCATTTCATCAAGCAAAAAACATAACAAGAAAATTCAGCCGACCGCTGATAGCGGCGGCTGATTTTAGCGATGGCTCCGCTTCGCGGAGCCATCGGGTCAGATAAGGAGCTTGAGCATGTCAAAACGACATACAGTATCAAACGCAACGCCATCAATCAGTTCAAGCAGGCGCTTGGGCGCTCCTTATCTGACCCGTTATGCCTGTTAACCAAATGTGAGGTGGATGTGATCACGTTCGAGGAAGCAATGGATACCGTAGAGGATGGCGCCAAGCCTTCGATTCTGCTTGGCAATGGATTCTCTCGTGCATGGAGTAACGACATCTTCAACTATGCCAATCTTCTTGATGCCGCAGATTTCGATGATCGTAATAATGAATTACGTGATTTGTTTGATCGTTGTGGTACTTACGACTTTGAGGCCGTAATGAGGGCCTTGGTATCAGCAAAAACCGTATTGGAGTCATATGGCGGTAACGATATTTTGATTCAAACGATTGAACGTGACCAACAGCTCCTTAAGGATGCATTGATAACCGCCATTTCAAACACGCACCCAAACAGACCGAATGAAGTAACGACTGATCAATTCACAGCTGCGCGAAGGTACCTTTCGCGTTTTGATCAGATTTTCACAGTAAACTATGACCTCCTTTTTTATTGGGCGAGGAACATGGATGACTTGCCTCCAGACAATTACTCAACCGATGATGGTTTTAGAGCTGGATGTAAGTGGCGGGGCCACGGCACCAATCAGGAAGCCCACTTTTTGCACGGCGGCCTCCACATTTTTGATAGAGGGTCAAATATTGAAAAGCATGCATTCTCAGAAACAGGGACAAGCATTGTTGACCTAGTGAGAAACAACCTGGCTAGAGGCAGGTTCCCACTGTTCGTCTCGGAACCAACGTCTGACAAGAAAAAGGCACGTATCGAGCATAACCCTTATTTGGATTATTGCTTCCGTGCTTTACGTAATGTCAGTGGTACGTTTTTCATCCAAGGGCATTCGATCGACGAGAATGACAAACATATATTTGATCAGCTTAAGAAAAGTCGAGTTGAGAAGTTCTTCGTCAGCATCTTCGGTGATGAGAACAGCGAAGATAATACTCGTATAAAAGCAAATGCCAGAGCATATCTGGAATCAGGAATTTCCGAAGTTGAATTTTTTGATGCACAGTCTGCTGATATTTGGGCATAACACGGCGCTCCAGCCGACGTCAGGCCGCGCTGCGGCCTTCCTTGGCTGAGCTCGGCGTTAGGTGTTTGCTATCGCGTATAGCCAATGTAATTCTTTTACACAACTTAGGAGAAAACTAAATGGGATGGTGGTCTGGTGTCTGGGAAGGAGTTAAGCGATTTGGTAGCACTGTGGCTAAAATTGCTCATAAAGCGTGGGAATTTGCCACCGGCCCAAGTGCTAAAAGTGCTTATGATGATCTGGAAAAAGTTCTAGAAAAATATAACAAAGTTAAAACCCATGTTTCAGGCTCCGATGATACCCCTGATTTCTTCGGGGGACTTTCCGTTGGTCAAGTTGACAAAAAACTTGACGATTACGAAAGAAAACTGGCAACCCAGCAAAATGAACTTACACATGCCAGGAAATATATGGCCGTTCAAACTGAATTTTCTAGGTTGCGGGTATCGGCCGAACTAATTGATCGAAGCATGGCGAACATAAAAATACACGCATCTAGTTTATCAACCCACTTTCAAAATATACGTAACATCAATGGACTTAATGATGATGTTAACGCTCTACGCGGTGGCTTAAAGTTACTTATGAAAACCTTTAACCACAACATGAATGTCCTTGGGGCGCAATCAGAAGATTCAAAGCTTATAAAAATCGAAGGGGTTGACGTCGACCTCAAAGAAGGTGCGGTATCAATGCTAGCAGCTTTTGACGCGTTTGATCGGACACGGCAACTTCTTTCTGAGGAGATTGTTGAGCTTTCAAATCTAGCAAAAAGTCACACTGCTGAGCTAGAAAATTTAAAAGTAAACGCCGGTACACTTGATGGTGAAGTTGGGGTGCAGGTAATTAACTTTATAGATTCAAGAATCAAACCGATCATATCACGAGCGGAAAAAGCAAGTTATCTGCTTCAAGGTGAACTTAAAAATCTTCCTTCAGCGTCTCGTGACGAAAATGGCAGATTGATTTTTGAAAATGGGAAATTAAAAATTGATAACGAACCTTTTGAACAAATTTAATCGCCACCTAACATGGCGCTCAAAGGGACGCTCCGCTTCGCTGCGCGCCCCCTTAGCTTGTCGATGGCTCCGCGAAGCGGAGCCATCGGGTCAGATAAGGAGCTTGAGCATGTCAAAACGACATACAGTATCAAACGCAACGCCATCAATCAGATCAAGCAGGCGCTTGGGCGCTCCTTATCTGACCCGTTAGGGCTGATCGTAGTGACCACCAATAGCGAAGATATAAATGGACTTTTCGTCGAACCTATATATCAAACGATCTTTCTGTGATATCCGCTTGGACCAGAGGCCAGAGAGGCTGTGCTTTAGTGGTTCAGGTTTCCCTAAACCTGAAGTAGGTTCGTTTGAACGCAGCATTTCCTTGAGTAATTTACACAAAGCCTTGTGCAATTGTTTGTCCTTTTCGCGCATAGTTTCATACGCTTCCCAGGTGTTGCCTTCAAATACCAGTGATCTCATTCATCTGCTCTTCAGTCGGTATGTAGCCTTTACCACGGTTGTGGGTTTCAAGAGAGTGGGCAATCTGTTGCATGAGGCTCTGGCTTTGGAGAACATGAAGCGTTTCCTGCTCTCGCTCCCAGTCGTCGGCGCTCATCACAACAAAAGCCTCTCCGGCTCGTCGAGTTACCTTGAGCGGTTCATGCCTGCTAACTACTTGATCTACAACGCTCTTAAGGTTGTCTCTAAATTTGTTTACACTGATTGTATCCATAACGGCACCTTAATGTACGGAGTTTCCGTACAAGTATACGTCAAGTGCCCTAACAAGGCCAAGCACAGCGACAGCTTTTTCGTTGCGGCTTCGCCTTCACTTCAAAGCTGCGCGTGTTGGCAGCGTTAGCCATCAAAACCAGAAGGAGGACATATGCAGCCTGATGAATTGGAGTACGTGGGTTTTTGGCCACGAGTTGGAACTTCGATAATTGATACCCTTTTGGTTGGAGTAATTATTTGGCCAGTCCTTACGGCGTTTTATGGTGACGCTTACTGGTCAAGCGAGCAATTTGTTCAAGGGCCTATGGATTTCATATTGTCTTGGGTCTTTCCTGCGGTTGCCGTGATTCTTTTCTGGGTAGCAAAACAAGCAACACCGGGCAAAATGGCTGTCTCAGCAAGAATTGTTGATGCAAAGACCGGCAGTGCTCCAACTACTGGCCAGTGTGTCGGGCGCTATTTAAGGTGCGTTGCTGTTGCCAGGCCAGCACTCTGAACTCCTTCGGCAGGGTAAAGGTGATAAGGAAATACTCGGCCGGCACCTGTTTTTTCAGTTGCCGCTCCAGCCATTGTTGGCTCTGATAGACAGGAGTCTGAATGCAGCGTAGACCAGGGATGGTCGAGAGCTGCCTTGCTGTTGGCAATGCGGACAATGACGATGACCGCAGGAGTGCGGGATGAAGTCTTGGTGAACGCAGTCCTCGCATTGCGCCTGCATCACGGGGCTGTGCGTAGTGCGGCACTGTTTCATGGCGGCCAGCGCGTTGCTTCGTGATTGGTTTGTTGAATTCGACCAATCTCGGTGGGACAAGCAAATTGAAGCTGATTCAAATGCCGGAAAGCTGGATTTTCTTATTAACCCTGCGTTAGTTGAGCATCAAGCCGGAAAAACGAGAGACCTTTGAAACATAAAGCGGCTTCCAGCTTCTGGATATGTTACGAAATACTTCCATTGGAAATTCGTGGGCTTGCAGACAAAAATTTCAATCTTCTTAAAGTAAATCGTTCCCATCCGTCTTTACAATTCAAGAAAGTCGGCAAAGTCGGGTCTGCTCGTGTTGTCTCACATTACCGAGCAGTTGCCGCACCTATTGAAGGTGGTTTGCTTTGGGTTTGGATTGGCACTCATGCTGAATATGACAAGTTGCTTGCCTAACGTCAGTCAAAGGGACGCGCCGGACGTGGGCACTTTTGAAGGTTAACGGTTTTTTCGAGTTAGCCGGTTTCGCTAATCCGCGTCACCCGACGCGCCCCTTACTTTTACGTTAAGCTTCAAATAGGGAACAGAAATTAAATGACATACGATGTATTAGTTCTTGCATGCGAAAAGCTTAGTTATAGGGATAAACTGCGCCTTGCTCAGTTGTTTATACAGGCAGCAAGAAAGGAAGAAGAGAATGTAAACCCGCAAAATTGATCAGAATCAGAAGTTACTACAAAAAGATCCAAAATCATTACAACACAGGCGTTTGACGAAATTGACACCATAGGATACGTTGTTGAAAGGCCCTTTTAAAATTGAGACCGAGCAAGAAAAAGACGTTGGCCAATTCAATTAAGTCAATGTTTCAATTTCAGGGAGGCATTTCAGAGGCGGATATCGACGCAATTATCCATGAACTTGAAAAGCGTAAGGATATAAAAATTGAGCAAAATAGCGTCAGTTATTTATAATCGAATTCACCTTGGCCATTGAGGTAAGTTTTTCTTGCCTTTAGGCTCTTCAATCCCCCGCATCATTAACGGAGAAAATCTATGGAACTCTCAGCAGTTTTAACGCCATCCCCCGAAGGGGGGTATGTCGCCTTCAATCCGGAAACCGGCACAACTACACAAGGGGAAACCGTTGAGGAAGCATTGACCAATTTGCGTGAGGCAACCGAGCTTTATCTTGAAGAATTTCCTCTTATCGTCGCGGGACGCCCTTTGCTGACCTCATTTCAAGTACCGGAACATGCCTAAACACCCGGTCGTGTCGGGAGCGGAGGTTGTAAGGGTTTTGCAGCGGTTGGGATTCGTGGTTGCACGGTAGCGTGGTAGCCATATGGTGATGCGGCGCGGCCCCTCGGGTTGCGTCGTGCCAAATCACGCCGAACTAAAAACTGGCACATTGAGCGGAGTTCTGAAACAGGCTGGTATTTCAGTAGATGAATTCGTTGAGGCGCTACATGCTTAAACATGCGCTCCAGCCGATTCCGCTAACGCTACGCCGCTGAGCTTGGTGTTAGGTTTTTTCATATCCACTTCATTTAAAAAAAATTTCGTAAGGAATTCTAATGTCTTTAAAAGTGTTAGGTGACATAAATGAAAATATACAGATCAAAATTAATGAGACTAAATTAAAAACAAAACAAATTCAAAAAGAAGATCTGCAAAACGCATTAGATATGTTCCGACTGGACGATACCCTTCATCCGGAGAAGGTTTAGAAGCATTAATTACAAGACCATATGGCTATAATAATTGGAATGGCCCGTATGTGAAGGGATTGACAGCCGAATCTATTGATGATTTTTATTATGAAAATAATGGCTCCTCTAGCAAGGATACGGTTTTAAGTATTAGGTAGAATTGAATAGTAGTTTTCGAGCAATTAATAGCTTATGGAATTCGAGTGGGATCAAAATAAAGCAGAAAATAATCTGAAAAAGCATGGTGTAAGTTTTTCTGAAGCATCAACCGTTTTTGGTGACCCTTTGTAAATCACAATTGATGATCCTGACCATTCAGATGGGGAATATTGATTTCTTAGTATTGGTAAATCAGAACTGGGAAATCTTCTAGTGGTCTCGTATACTGAGAGGCGAGAAAATATTATTCGTATCATAAGCGCTAGGCAAGCGACAAATCATGAGCGAAAACATTATGAATACAACAACTGATGAAATGCGTACTGAATATGATTTTTCAAAAGGCGTGCGGGGCAAGCATCATAAATCATATAGACAGGGTAGTAATGTAATTTTTTTAGATAAAGATGTGGCCAAGGTTTTTAAAGATTCTGAGTCGGTAAATCATGCCTTACGCTTGCTAATGGAAATTGCTGGGCAGGAAATAGGCAAAAACCTAACCAAAGGGTCAAGTTTCCCTTATCGTTAGACAGGCAGGCCATCAATGGGATTTACGCTCGAAAAAATTGTACCGTGGGGACGTTCTTATGAAGAATACGTCAGCATGTTTGGCCTTTCGGAGGTCGATCTTGAACTTCGCATTCTTGGCTGTGGTGATGGCCCAGCGGCATTCAATACGGTACTGACCAAACAAGGTGGGAATATCGTCTCGGTAGATCCAATCTACGTTTTTGAGGCAGAACAGATCAGAGGCCGCATCTCCGAAACGTATGAAACCGTTATGGCACAAATGCGCAAGAACCAAGACGATTACGTCTGGGAAGCCATTCCGTCGATAGAGCAGCTTGGTAGTCTTCGCATGTCTGCGATGGAAATATTCCTCGCAGACTTCGATGCGGGAAAATACGAAGGTCGATACATCCCAGGGGAGTTACCATCGCTGCCTTTTGAAAATGGAAAGTTCGACATCGCCTTGTCGTCCCATTTTTTGTTTTTGTACAGTGCGCATTTGTCGGCAGAGTTTCATCTTCAGGCGCTTCAAGAAATGTTGCGTGTAGCTCGCGAAGTGCGCGTATTTCCAATGCTTACCCTCGACGGCGCTTCATCAACCCATCTCCATTTTGTGACCAAACATCTTGCAAACCATGGTTTCGCGGTTGAAATTAAGCGCGCACCTTACGAGTTTCAGCGGGGCGGCAATGAAATGTTGGTGGTCAAGCCCGTCTAACATGGCGCTCGAACTCGCTTTAAATTCTTCACTATAACGGGTTTGCATTTTTTTACCTCTATAAAATTTTAGAGGCGACAACTGTCCTGACACAGAGGGGAGGGTAGTATGGATAAGGCAAAGATTGCGGCACGATCATCCATTGAGGTGACCTTGGAGGCGGACAAGGAGTACCACTGGTGTCAGTGTGGGCGCTCGAAAAACCAACCCTTTTGTGACGGTTCCCACGCCGGAACAGGGATTACTCCGATTGCTTTTGTAGTGGAGGAAGAACAGGACGCGTGGTTGTGCCGCTGCAAGCAAACGGGTAGTGCGCCGTTTTGTGATGGTACGCATGCGACGCTGCCCAAGGACGTTACCGAGCTGGCTGTGCCCGACCGCAGCAGCGACAAGGACAAGGATCCGGTGCCGAAAAACACCGAGGAAGAGCCGACACTCGAGTACATCCACGCGATGGCCAAGAGTGGACTCAAGGTGGTTGGGCGCGATGGCCCCGTGGATGCGATGGGCGTACCGCGTGAACGCCTGCCTTCATGGGACGACATCCAGATTCTGACTGCCCAGCTTGACCGCACGCCGCGGATGGATGATGCGCCCGTGGCGACGGAACTCGTGATCGGGCCGAATGCAAACAAGCCGCTACGCCTGAAGATGCCGCTGTTTGTCTCGGACATGAGTTTCGGCGCGCTGTCCGAGGAGGCCAAGTTGTCGCTGGCCAAGGGCGCGGAGCTGGCCGGAACCGGAATCGCCTCGGGTGAGGGCGGCATGTTGAAAGAGGCGCAACAGGCCAACTCTCGCTATTTCTACGAGTTGGCATCCGCCCAGTTTGGTTATGAAGAAAGCTTGCTGTCGAAGGTTCAGGCGTTTCACTTCAAGGCGGGTCAGGCGGCCAAGACGGGCACCGGCGGCCACTTGCCGGCGGCCAAGGTGACCGAGCGGATCGCCGCGGTTCGACATCTGCCCGCAGGGCAGGATGCCATTTCACCAGCGGCCTTCGAAAACCTCAAGACACCGGCGGACTTCGCCAATTTTGCGGCCCGTGTACGCGAGGTGTCGGGCGGCATTCCGATTGGCTTCAAGATGTCGGCACAGCACATCGAGAAAGACATCGACTTCGCGCTCGAGGCGGGCGCCGACTACATCATTCTGGATGGTCGCGGTGGCGGCACGGGCGCGGCTCCTTTGCTGTTCCGCGACCATATTTCGGTGCCGACGATTCCCGCCCTGGCCCGTGCGCGGCGTCATCTTGACCGCAGCGAGCGCGGGGATGTCACCTTGATCATTACCGGCGGCCTGCGTACCCCGCCGGACTTCATCAAGGCCTTGTGTCTGGGGGCCGACGGCATCGCCCTTGCCAACAGTGCGATGCAGGCGATCGGCTGCATCGCGGCGCGCATCTGTCATACCAACCACTGCCCCAGTGGCGTGGCGACGCAAGATCCGCAGTTGCGCACACGGTTGCAAGTGGATGTGGCGGCGCAACGTTTGCAACGCTTCCTCACCAGTTCGGTGGCATTGATGCAAGTGATGGCTCGCGCTTGCGGCCACGAGCGCCTTTCCGACTTTTGCGTGGATGACCTGACTACGTGGAAGAAGGACATGGCCGAGCTTTCCGGTGTCGCCTATGGTGGGGCCTGTAAATTCTGACGGAGTCGTTTTCTTTCCAAATGACCCAACAAGGCGCCGCAGTAGCGCCCTGACACAGGGGGCTTACACAATCTAACCTTATTCGTTATCTTCAAAATGATAATCGCTATCATTCGATAATGTAACACCCAAGCCTAGTCTGTAACAAACTGTAACATTGGCTGATTACTGTTTCTAATTGATTGTATTAATTTGACAATTGTGCAAATCCATAGGCCGCTGACTGTAACAGCTTATTGTTACAGTCAATCAAATCTCAATTCCCATCTAATTAATAACATTAATATATCAATAGGTTATATTAATTATCGGTAGGGCGCAGGTGGCATGTTCCATGCGTTACTTTTAAAAACCGTTGTAGTTCCTATTCGCAAATTTTTTCAACGATTGTTTTTTCAGCCTCTTGATCGGCGTCCTTAATATCAATGTCATATCTGTTCAATGAAGCGAAAAGGGTTGAATAGCGGCATGTTTCGAAGTGGCCGAGTAAAAAAGTCCTAGATAATATTTTTAGAGGGGAATCGATATGCCTGTAACACTTACTTATCCCGGCGTCTACATTGAAGAAATACCCAGCGGCGTCAGAACCATTACCGGTGTCGCAACATCGATCACGGCTTTTATCGGACGAGCGAAGCGCGGACCCGATAACGAGGCCAAAGTCATCAACAGCTTTCCCGATTATGAAAGAATCTTCGGCGGGCTTGATCTCAATAGTTCGATGAGTTTTGCGGTTAGAGATTTTTTTATCAACGGCGGTAGTCAGGCCATTATTGGCCGTTTGTATCATGAGGAAGACGACGCTGCCTCGAATGCGATTCTGACAGCCGATACTTTAATACTGGAAGCGGCTTATAAAGGCGCATGGGGAAATTATCTGCGGGCACGGGTCGATCACAATGTCTCTTCCGATGTGGCGACGGCACAGGGCTTGGAAGAAGAGGACCTTTTCAATCTAACAGTTCGAGACACCAAAACCGGCGTCACGGAGCAGTATCTGAATGTTTCTGTAAAGCCTGGGCCCAGGCAAATCGACAAGGTTTTGGACAATCAATCCAAGCTCGTGCGAGTCAGCGGCGACTTGCCGGAAGGCCGGCCGGAAGCCAGCGATCCCCCGCAATCCGGCGAGGATCCTTTCGGCGATAACGATCCGGAAACGAATTACACGGTAACCACCGAGGCTTCCGATAGCGCTCCACTCGAAATCGGAGATTACATCGGCGCTGGCATGAGCGATGCCAAGGAAGGGCTTTATCTATTGAAGCAAGCCGATCTGTTCAATCTGCTGTGTCTACCGCCGGAGGGTGAAACTCCGGATTACCCGGAAGGACTGGTCGATGCGGCGATTGCGCTCTGCGAGGAAGAGCGAGCGATGCTGCTGATCGATTCCCCAAGCGATTGGAGGGATAAGGATGCCGCTAAATCCGGCCTCGATGCGGTTGGTACGAAGAGTAAAAGCGCGGCGCTGTATTTTCCACGCCTCAAGCAACCCAACCCGTTGCGCGACAATCAAATCGAGGAATTCGTACCGTGCGGCGCGGTTGCCGGCGTGATGGCGCGCACCGATACGCAGCGCGGCGTTTGGAAAGCGCCGGCGGGCATCGAATCGACACTTCGCGGCGTACCCGAGCTGTCCGTCAAGTTGAACGATGCCGAAAACGGCGAATTGAATCCGTTGGGCATCAATTGTCTTAGGACGTTCCCGATCATCGGCCGAATCGTATGGGGCGCACGCACCTTGCGCGGTGCGGACATACTCGCCGACGAATACAAGTACATCCCGGTGCGCAGACTCGCGCTATTCATCGAGGAAACCTTGTTCAGAGGCACGCAATGGGTGGTTTTTGAACCGAACGACGAACCTCTATGGGCGCAGATTCGGCTGAATATCGGTGCCTTCATGCACAATCTTTTCCGTCAGGGTGCATTCCAAGGGACGACGCCCCGCCAGGCTTATTTCGTCAAATGCGATAGCGAAACGACGACGCAAAACGATATCGACCGCGGCATCGTCAATATCGTCGTCGGATTTGCACCGTTGAAACCGGCCGAATTCGTCATCATCAAACTCCAGCAGATCGCTGGCGAACTTGAAGTTTAAAGGAGATCCGTCATGGCACAGTTCAGCGTCAATCCGCAACGATTCGATCCTTATAAAAACTTCAAATTCCGCGTCAAATGGGACGGCAAATTCGTCGCCGGCGTCAGCAAGGTCGGCGCGCTCAAACGCAGTACCGAGTTGGTCGAACATCGAGAGGGCGGCGATCCGAGCACCTCGCGCAAGTCGCCGGGAAGAACCAAGTATGAAGCGATCACGTTGGAGCGCGGAGTCACCCACGATACCGAATTCGAAAAGTGGGCCAACAAAGTTTGGAATTTCGGTTCCGGTTTAGGCGCGGAGGTTTCGCTCAAGGACTTCCGGAAAGACGTCATTATCGAGGTCTATAACGAAGCCGGGCAATTGGCGATTGCCTACAAGGTCTATCGCTGCTGGGTTTCCGAATTTCAAGCCTTGCCGGATTTGGATGCCAATGCGAATGCAGTCGCGATTCAGACATTGAAACTCGAAAACGAAGGCTGGGAGCGTGACTACGAAGTGGCCGAACCTTCGGAGCCTGAGTTTACCGAGCCGGAAGGTTAAAATCGGAGCTGATACCGTGAGAAGTCAGAATGCTTTGGAATTATTGACTGTTTGGGAGCAGGGCTTGAGTCAACCGCTGTTGCAAAGGGCGCTCATCTTATTGGCCGTAGCTCTGCCAGACAGTGAACCCGAAGAACTTGCCGGCATGAGCATAGGCCGGCGCGATCGTCATTTATTGCGATTGCGCGAAAAGCTGTTCGGTCCTCAACTGGTCAATACCTCGGTATGTCCGGCTTGTTCGGAACGAATCGAATGGGTAAACCAGGTTTCCGACTTACTGATTCCGCAAGATCTGTATCAAGCAAGCGCCAACCGGTTTACTATCGATGTTGACGAATACAAGCTTTGCGTTCGATTGCCGAACAGTCTGGATATCGCTGCCGTCATCGGTAATCCGGATACCGAAAGCGCGCAGCGGCAATTATTGACCCGCTGCGTTCTTAACGTCGAGCGATCCGGCGAAGACTGTTCCATCGAACGATTGCCCGATTGTGTCATCGATGCGCTCATTCAACAGATTGAATTGCTCGATCCGCAGGCGGAAATCCTGATTAGCTTGAAATGTCCGGCATGTGCGCATCGTTGGGATGCGCTGTTCGACATTGCCGGTTTGCTTTGGACGGAGCTCAACGACTGGGCGGAACGCATGCTGCAAACGGTCCACCAACTGGCTTCGGGTTATGGCTGGAGCGAGCGCGACATTCTCGAACTCAGTCCGGTGCGTCGGCAACTCTATTTGGGGATGTTGGGAACATGAGCACTTTTCTGCGAACTTTGATCGATCGTCATCAGGAAGGCACCGCCGGCCGAGAGTCCGTGCACAAGGTACAACCACGCCCGAAAGCGAGGTTCGAGAACGATACGGGATCGGATGCTTTTGCATCGAGTACGCTCGAAACGGGTTCTGAATTTTCGGCGCCCCGTCGGTCGGATACTGACGTTAGGCCGGATATGAACCCGCATGATCCAAGTGCGGAATCTTTATTGACCACGGACATCCGGCAGATGGACAGACAGGCGCAAGATTCTGTGCAGCCAAACAACGATAAACCGGCAATAGCTTCCGATTACGCCCCGCGCCTTGACGATTTGAACTCACGAATCGAAGCGTTAACTTCAAAGCTACAACGACAGTTATACGGTCAGGACACGTCGAGGACTGCGGACAACCAATCTGTCGAACCAAGTGAAATCGATGAAACGACTTCTGAAAACAACGGCCAGGCAAATCATAGACAATGGTCAACAAACGACGACATAAATCATCGCATTCAAGGGATATTGCAAACCTTGCATCGCCAGCAACCGCATCAGTCCGGCGAAAATAGCTCCCTGCAATCGATAAACCGTAGGACACCCGATCGCGCGAGATCTGAGCTTGAAATAAGTCGACGACCTGAGAAGAACGTACCGGATGGGAATATTTTACCTAAAGAGCCTGTACTCAATATTCCGAGCATAAGCAGTCTGCCGAAGCAGGAAAAAATGCATCAATCCGGATTATTGCAAATTCCAGAGTGGTTAGAAGAAATGCGGGACGATCTTAGTGGTCGTCTGCAGGCTCTCAACGCCAACACGAAAACCGAGCCGATCGTAAACGTCACGATAGGCCGAATCGAAGTGAAAGCCTTACCGGCCGATTCGGTGAAACAGTCTAAGGTCAGGATTAACAAACCGAGCGGCGTGATGAGTCTAGACGATTACCTGAAACTCAGGGAAAGGAGGGGCTAGCATGAGCAGTCCGTCCGCGTTGGCAACCGTCACTGCAACGATGCATTATTTATTGACCAATGTGTTAGGCACGAATGTGACGACGAAGCCGCCGAGCACTGCTCGCAATGGTTTGACCGGCGCGCAACTCAATCTTTTTCTATACGGCGTGCATTACAATTCGGCTTTCAGCAATGCGCCGCTGCCGGGATCGGCCCGAAACGGCGAACATGCCCATCCGCCGATGCCTTTGGTCTTGAAATATTTGATAACGGCCTACGGCGACAACGATGACGATATTTCGGCTCAAATATTGATGGGACAGGCCATGAGCTTTTTTCACGATCGCCCGCTATTGAGCCGGGCGGACATTGAAGGCATCAGTCCGGATTCCGATTTACAACGTCAAATCGAGCGTATCCGCATCACGCATGATGCTTTGCCGCTAGACGACATGTCCAAGCTGTGGACCAGTTTTCAGTCGGCCGAATACCGGCTTTCCACCGGTTACGAGGTTTCCGTGGTCTTGATCGAAAGCACACGCACCGGCCGTGCGCCTTTGCCTGTTCTGAAACGAGGCGAAGAAGACCGGGGCGGGCATGTGATGGCGGCTCCGTCGGCCTCTCTTTCGGGTTTTCGGTTTCCGAATCAAAAACCGAGCGCCGAATTGGGCGATCCGATTACGTTACTGGGGCAAAATTTAACCGATGATAATACGACGGTTCGTTTACAACATCCTTTATTGAATGAACCGATCGTGCTTCAACCCGAGCCCACTCCGACGGAAACCGAAATGACGGTTCGGCTACCATCCATAACGGACGATGCCGAAGCGGGTTCAAAATGGCCGGCGGGGTTTTACGCCGTCTCGCTCGTCCGGCAAAGACCCGGTATGTCTCAGTGGACCAGCAATACATTATTTTTACCGTTGTCCCCACGTATAGAGACGATCGATCCGGCCAACGCTCCGGCAGGGGATGTCGAACTGACGATGGAATGCCTGCCGCAAATTTTGGAGGGGCAGCAAGTCGTGCTGTTGTTCGGCGACCGCATCGTGCCGCCCGATGCAATCGTTACGCCTGTTGATCCGGAGGCTAGAACCGAACTGACGTTCACGATCCAAAGTGCCGCCGCACGGGAAACGCCTTATGTCGTTCGCCTCAGGGTCGACGGTGTCGACAGCATTCCGGTGGATTTTTCAGGCGCCAAGCCGCAATTCGCCGATAACCAAAAGGTCAGCATCACATGAACGATCGTACCGACTGGGCGGAAATCAACGACAAGCATTTGGCCTCGGCCGTCGCTTGGCTTCGTCTGCGTTTGGAACGTCTCGCCCGAGCTACCGAAGGGAAAACGGAAGAGGTTTCTTCGGATGAGCCGAGTAGGGCAAAGTCGGGATGGTTCGGACTTCCGAAGCAAACGGCTTCAGGCAATACAGCGCTCGACGAATCGATTCCGGAAAAAGATTCGATCGATCGGGCTCTACAAGAAATGGCCGACTTGGAAGCCAACGATCCTCCGCCTGCGTTGATTTTGTTGGCCAATAATCTGGGCTTATCGGAATTTGATCGGTCGGTCTTGGCGCTGTGCGCGGCGATGGCGTTCGACACGCGAATCCCCGGGCTGTGCGCGAAAGCGCAGAGCGATCTCAACAAA
The DNA here is from genome assembly GCF_044788715.1 of Methylotuvimicrobium sp. KM1. Taxonomy (NCBI): domain Bacteria; kingdom Pseudomonadati; phylum Pseudomonadota; class Gammaproteobacteria; order Methylococcales; family Methylococcaceae; genus Methylotuvimicrobium; species Methylotuvimicrobium sp. KM1. Next base: position 2,202,224 of record NZ_CP173170.1, read on the forward strand.
CCTTATCCGACTTTTGCGCTGGCATTTGCCTTGTTCGACGAGCCGGACTGGAACGCCTTGTCGCCTCACAGTCCGCTGCGTTACTGGCGGTTGCTCGAAATCAACCAACCCGGCGCGCTTCCGTTGACTGCGGCGGCGCTGATCGCCGACGAACGTATCGTCAATTATCTGAAAGGGCTCAATTATCTGGACGACCGGTTGACGCCGCTGCTCGATCCGATCGGTATTCAAACGATCGATGACGATTTGCCGCCATCGCAGCAGCAAACGGTCGATCGCATCGTCGCGCGCCTCAAACAGACGAACGGCTTCGAACTTCCGCCGATAATCGAACTGTTGGGACACGATTCGGCGAGTAAACGGCTCATCGCCGCACGATCGGCAACGCTACTGGGCTTGAATTTGCAAGCGATGGACCTTAAAAGCATACCGAGTCAGACCGGCGATTTCGAAACCTTCATCCGGCTATGGCAACGTGAATCGTTGCTGATGCCGCTGGCTTTGTATCTCGCTATCGATGGCGCCGCCGAGTCGGATCGAACGCTGCTCAAGCGCTTCATCGAACGCTGCAGCGGCCTAGTTTTCATTGATCTCGCAGACGCCAAGACCGAAACCCTCCGCGAGAGGATCACGATCGAAGTCGGCAAACCGACGCCGGCCGAACAGGAAACGATTTGGGATGAAGCCTTGCAGGGGCAGGCCGGCGACCTCCCCAAACGCTTGGCAGGACAGTTTTCTTTCGGCCAACATGAGATCCGTAGTCTAGCCCATGTCTCATCGGAACACGCCGGAGCATCATCGGAGTTCGACCTATGGCAGGCATGCCGCGTCGCCGCGCGCGAAGGCATGGAGCAGTTGGCGCAACGCATCGATGCCAAAGCCGTTTGGGATGATTTAATCCTGCCGTTGGAGCTCAAGTCCTTGCTTCGGCAAATCACCGACCAAGTCAGCGAGCGCAATCGAGTTTACGACGTTTGGGGCTTTCGAACGAAACTGAATCGCGGCTTGGGGATCAATGCGCTTTTTACCGGGGAAAGCGGTACCGGCAAGACGATGGCGGCCGAAGTGATCGCCAATGAATTACAACTCGACCTGTTCCGAATCGATCTCTCTGCGGTCGTCAGCAAATACATCGGCGAAACCGAAAAGAACCTGCGCAAGCTGTTCGATGCCGCCGAGGACAGCGGTGCAATCCTGTTCTTCGACGAAGCCGACGCGCTGTTCGGCAAACGCAGCGAAGTCAAGGACAGCCACGACCGTTACGCCAACATCGAAATCAATTATTTACTGCAGCGCATGGAGGCCTATCGGGGCCTGGCGATACTGGCGACTAATATGAAAGGCGCGCTGGACAAGGCCTTCATGCGGCGCTTGCGGTTCATCGTCGATTTTCCGTTTCCCGGCATCGAGGAACGCAAGCAAATCTGGAAAAGAGTGTTTCCGCCCGCGACTCCGGTCGACTCGACGCTGGACTACCATCGCCTGGCAGTGCTCAACATGACCGGCGGCAGCATCCAAAACGTGGCTTTGAACGCGGCATTCCTGGCGGCCCAAGAAGAGAACGGCCGGGTGACTATGCCGTTGATCTTGAACGCCGCGCGCACCGAGTTCAAAAAAATGGAAAAGCCCGCCAAGGAATCGGATTTTCGCTGGCTGGATCAGGCGGAGGGCAAATGAACATCAATCTGCATATCGAACGGCTGATTTTGGACGGTATCGATATCACACCCGGTCAGCGCCACTTGCTGCAAGCTAGTTTAACAACCGAACTGACACGGATGCTTGCAGAGGGCGGACTTGCACCTAATTTGGCTCAAGGAGTTGCCTCGCCGCAAGCGACCGCAAGCGATGTTCAATTGAATGACGCCAACAACCCGGCGCAACTTGGCCGGCAAATCGCGCAATCGGTCTATGGAGGCATCGGTGATGAATAAAACAGCCGTTGTACCTTTGGCGAAATCGGAACGTTTTTTAGCACCTTTTCAGGGCATACTACAGCGCAAATGCGCCTGTGGAAAGCAAAGTATTGCCGGTGAAGAGTGTGAGGAGTGTGCGAAAAAAAGGATCGGTTTTCAACGAAAGCTTCGCATGGGTACAATCAATGACCCGCTGGAAAGGGAAGCCGATCAGATTGCCGAACAGGTATTGAATACGCCCGCTAATCCCGTCGTAAGTAGAGCAACGTCAAGTATCCAACGCTATACAGGACGGCCATTTGAACAAACGGAGGACGTTCCGGACAGTGTAGATCAGGTTCTAGGCTGCTCTGGAAGCCTCATGGATGCAGCTTTGCGTAAAGACATGGAATCACGATTTGATCATGATTTTTCTCAGGTACGAGTACATCTTGGCGGCGTCGCCGAGCAATCGGCACGAGAAGTCAATGCCCAGGCTTACACGGTCGGACGTAATATTGTCTTCGGAGCCGGTCAATTCGCACCGCAAACACACACAGGACGACGTTTACTTGCCCACGAACTGTCGCATGTGGTCCAGCAAACCGGGAATAGTTCACCCAAAATTCAAAGGCAGCCGGAAAAAGATCAAGGTCCCTCTAGTGAGATCGGCAAAGCACTTGATAAAAACGATCTCTTTCAAAAATTGCCAAAAGCAGCACGCGATAAAATACTGGAGGAAATTGACAAAGCGCCCGAAACGATCACTAAAGCCGTTCTTGACAAGATAATTGATCTCGCGCCAATCGATTCCGAATATAAAGAAGGCTTGAAAAAGGCCGGCGAAGCAATCATTACAGCGGTTACCGGCAGAAAAGCCCCTTCAGTAAGCAAATGCGATGCCGTGTCCGGATATCATGAAGGCACATCTTCCACGTACAAAGGAATGTGCTGTAGAGGAAGTATTGAAAGTGAAATGACCTGTTGTCCAAAGGATAAATTCGCTCCCAACAATATACCTGTTTGCTGCAAAGGTGATGAGTATGTAACTACTGATTTCAAATGCAAGAAAGCATCGGCAATTGATTTCAGCACCATTTGCATGCCGCCCGGCAAAAAAGACGCATTGGGAAAATGCTGTATGCCCCCTTTAGATGTGATCAACGGAATGTGTGTCAATCCGCCTAAACCCAAACCGCCTCCTGAGCCATTCAGCATTAAATTTTCTCTAGGTGTGATTGATGATTACAACATAGATGAATCCGTTCTCAATAGCCGGCAGACCCTTCATTTCGAAAAAATCAAAAAGCAGATTCTTCAATATTTGGAATTCTGTCCATCCAGCATGATAACAATTATCGGATTCGCGGATAAACCAGGGACGGAAGAACATAATTTTGATCTTGGACAAAGAAGAGCCGATTACGTTAAGTTTCTGCTGCAAATTGAACTAATAAAAATAAATTTCAATGGATTTCCACCGCTACTTTTTTCACGTTCGGAAGGAGAAAATAATCCGGTTGATACGGAATCCGGCGAAAAATATTCCGCACGGAACCGAAGAGTCGAAATTGAATTTAATTCACTCTGTCCGCCGATCGGCAGTCTCTCTAGTACACCGCTTCAGATTGATTCACCATTGCAGTCGGGGTTCTCTCAGAAGTTGAATATAGGAAATTTCTAGATGATGAGGGAGAAAGCACAACATCAGCTAAAGCAGGACAACCCCTTATCCAGGCCGGTTTCAAGAGGTGTGATGCAACAGAAATGCGCTTGTGGTAATCGTGCGATCGTCGACGGGGAATGTGAGAAATACGCGAAACAAAAGAGCAGTTTACAAAGGAATTTTGCTATTAGATCTAGTGACGATCCGCTGGAAAGGGAAGCTAGTCGGGTTTCCGATCAGCTGTCGGCAACACTGGTGCGTTCAGTTGCTAATAGCTCGGCAATGCGTATTCAACGCTTAACTGGGCAACCGTCCGGCCGGATGGATACAGTGCCCGTCAGCGTGGGGCAGGCTCTTGCCGAACCCGGAAGCCCTTTGGAATCAGGGTTAAGGAATGACATGGAACAACGGTTTGGCTACGATTTTTCCCGCGTACGTACTCATTCCGGTGCGCTAGCCGGGCAATCCGCACAAGAGGTGAATGCTGATGCCTATACAGTGGGTCTCGATATTGTATTCAGTCCGGGCCGGTACGTACCCGGAACGCACGAGGGACGGAAGCTAATGGCCCATGAACTGACCCATGTGGTGCAGCAGTCGGGCGTAGAGGGAATTCGTGATGGGCAAAGATATGGCGGATGGGGTTCGTCGCCTCTTGCCGTTCAACGATCTCCCGCAAATTATGACAACCAATTATTTCAAGACGTTGGTGGAACTCTGCCCTACCGTGAGGCTACTAATTTGCTTGATTGCATTCGGATCATGGGGCCTGGAAGCGCTGAATTTTGCCGTCGGGAGGTGTTGGGAGAGGAAATTATACCGGAGACTTCCGTTCCCTCCGCTCCCACGAGCCCGGTCTTCACCGGAGCGACTGCCGGCGGCAAGAGTCCGCGTATAAAAAGTATGGAGAATAGCAGGGGGTGTGCATATACCGTCGTTTATTCAAAACCACGGAACGTGGATTGCGATACGGTTTATAAAAACAAACATGGGAAAAACCCGCCCGAGCCTCTCTGTGGTGTGTCGTTAGTTTATGACATCACTTCGGTAAGCGCTATTGGCAGAAAATGCCCCAAATTAGATGGACTCAAGGTATCCGAAGTAGTCAAGGGAGATCAGGGCTGCACACCTCCCGGTTATGTCTGGCCGGCTCCCAAGCCTTGTGTGATCGGATCCGGCGGCAAGTTAAGCGGGTGTACGGATACCCTCACTCTCTGCGGACCAACCCGCAATCTCCAGGGGAATGGCTGTACCGAGATTGTCGACCAGGAGATTGAAGTGGGAGGGCAACTTGCGGAAGAGCATGAGATCATCTTCGAACTGAAAAAGAGCGGCAAGGATTGCACTGGAAAAGTTACCCGAAACTGACGTCAATACTGGTTTTAAGCGAGACGGAGCCTAAATGAAACTTAATTTGCATATAGAACGGCTAGTTATGTACGGCGTTTACGTTGCAATTGATCAAAGTCATTCGATTGGTCGGCAATAATTCGATGCAAACCCCACAATGGGTGTATGGGAGACTCGGTTATGAATAAAGCGACAGTTGCTCAGCAAGCCGGAGCAGCAAGTTTTTTACCTTCCGCACACGGAATACTTCAGCGCAAGTGTGCTTGCGGCAATCATACGGTTGCTGGCGGAGAGTGTGTCGAATGTACAAAGCAAAATCGTCACCTGCAACTAAAGCTTGCCATCGGCGCAAGCCATGATCCGCTGGAACAGGAAGCGGATCGGGTTGCTGAGCGAGTGCTGGCAAAGCCCGGGCATTCCGCTTTCAATAGCTCGCCTCTACGCATACAACGCTTGGCGGGGCAGGCAGCCGAGGCCGAGTATACCGTGCCCGCCAGTGTCGATCGTGTGCTTGCCGGTACCGGTACGCAATTGCAACCCGCGTTACGGCAAGACATGGAATCGCGCTTTGGTCAGGATTTTTCTCAGGTACGCCTGCATTTGGGTGCTGTTGCCGAGCAATCCGCACGTGAAATTAATGCCCATGCCTACACGGTGGGGAATAATATTATATTTGGTTCTGGCCAGTATTCACCGGAGACTTACTCGGGACGGCGATTACTTTCACATGAACTCACCCATGTTATTCAGCAGAACGGGAGCAAGCATTCTGAAATCATTCAACGTGCAGAAGTGGATGACCGTTCTTGTACCGGTCTTACGGATATTGCGCCTGACATCGATGCAAAGGTGAATTCCGAGATTGCGGCTGCAAGAACATCTGCTCCTACCCCATTGATTGTTGCGGATTTTCTGAAAGATGTGGCTGGCCGCGTGGGTGGGAAGTTGGTGGGTTCAATCGAGAAATTTATTCAAGGTTTGCCTGCCAGTAAAAGAACAGACCCGGCTCAGAATCTTTCGGGAACGAAGTTCGCGGGAGTCAGTAGTGTAAATAAGTTCTATAACCTTCACACTCTCGGCGCGGTAAAAGTCGTTGGTCCTGCCGCCAATGTCAAAGGTATTTGTACCGGAGCGGATAAATTCGGACATTTTTTTGAAGAAGGATTTGTTTATTTCCAGCTTTCTAAAGCGGGAGCGACGGCCGCTATGTTGAATGAGGTGGGAAATTTCCTTGAAATAAGCCCAATACAAGGGCTCGGTGTGACGGGTGTTTTCTCCAACGCCGATAAGGCTGCCAATCTTGCTGGAAAAAAATTCTATGAAGACCTTGAGGCTGATCCCGGCAAGTACAAGTTTAGTGTAAGCAACTACCTCACTAAAGATTGGAACGAGACTACAAACCCAAGCTTCTATGAATCTGGAGAAGGCAGCATCATTTGGAGCAATCTCTTGACCGGCCTATGGGATGGACAGTTTACGTCCGCCGGGGTAACTTCGTCACCGATCAACGCTGAATTGGATCTCAAAGTCACAGCCGGGGGTAGCTTGACCGGGACCAATCAGTGGCCTGCAGGTGCCGCTAAACCCAACAAAGAAAAAATCAAAAACGGGAAGATTACCCATAAAACTACGGCCGTATCTGGAATCGATCCTAGAAGTGCCCCGCCTACACCTGTATCCGCCACACCCGTCAGTGGTGTCAAGATCGATTTCGAATGGGAATTGCGAAAAAGTTCCGGCAAGGGAATATGGTCGTCCATCAATGAACAAAATCTTGCCGGTACCTGGGGTATAGGCGCGTCAACAAGTAATGGGGGGAAATGGCTGTTGAAAAAGCGATGAGCCTTAAACTTTAGACTAAGCAACGTGCAGTACATGCACCGAATAAGCATGAGCCAGAGCAAAAAGATGCGAGTGATGTAGCCGCTGAATTGAGGGTAACCAAATGAACAAAAATGAAAAAACCTACACCTACCGCTGCGGCCATAAAGTCGAGCTGGAAAAAAGCCCCGATCAAATGGTTATCAGAGAGGTACCCGAGAATTTGGATGATGCAACTATCGTGTCATCCGAACAGGTTTCGCCGTCATCGACCCGTATCAATACCAGCGAGACGAATTTGGAAGCTTTGATGGCAAGGAGCCGGTCCGTGGCGCCGACCCATCATGCTTATTACGAAGCCGAGTCCGGGAATGAGTTTTTGATCACGGATCGGGTTTTCGTGACCTTCAAGGAAGCGCTTGCCGACGAACAGGTCGATGCGTTTGCTGGCCGTTACGGTTTGATAAAAAAAGAGTCGTACAGCGATAGGGACTATCTGTTTCAATTGACCAATCATACCGGCATGAATCCGGTCAAATTAGTGGTGAAATTGACCGAGGAAGAACCATTGGTCGAAGCGGCGGAGCATGACTTGAACCAACGCATGACGACTTATGCATTGGCGATTCCTGCCGACCCCGAATATCCGAAACAATGGCATCTCCATACCCGGTTAAACCATGCCGACTTCGATGTCCGTTCCTCGAGCCACTGCGAAAAGGCCTGGAATCTCTTGGGCCATTTCGGCAACGAAGAGGTCGTGATCGCGGTTTCCGATGATGGCTGCAAGCTGGATCACGGCGATTTCGACTCAGAGACTAAATTTGCCGGTTGGGGTTATCTGCGGGGGGAACGTCTGATTACTTCCGCCGATATCGATGCGGTACCGGGCCAAATGTACAAAACGGGTTCCAATCACGGGACTTCGTGCTGCGGCGTGATAGGTGCGGAAGTCGATGCTTTATTGACGGTCGGCGCGGCGCCCGGTTGCAGGCTGCTGCCCATTCAATGGGAGTCGTCGGGTCCGTCTTTATTCATCAGTGATTCCAAATTGCTGACCGTTCTGAACTATATCTCCGACAAGGTCGACGTGATGTCCAATTCCTGGGGCGGCGTTCCAAGGAGTGAATGGGCGCAACCGGTGATTAATAGGCTCAAGATCTTGGCTCAAACAGGCGGGCGCCGGGGCAAAGGCATCGTCTTTTTATGGGCGGCCGGTAACGAAAATTGCCCGATCAATCATAACGCCAATCAGGACGTTCCCTACGATCATGGCGTCGAGGTTCAAGGCGGTGCCTTGGTGTGGGTGGGTGTCAAGAAAACCCGATTTTTCCGAAACAATCTGGTCGGCATTCCCGGTGTCATGCATGTGGCGGCACTGGCCAGTACCGCGATGCGAAGCCACTATTCCAACTACGGTCCGGGGATTTTGCTTTGTGCGCCAACCAATAATGTCCATACCTATTACAGAATGACCGTGCGCGGTCTCGGCATCACCACGACGACCGGACAGGCGAGTAGCGTGACCGGCAGTTTCGGCGGTACGTCGAGCGCAACACCATTGGTGGCCGGCATTGCGGCGCTGATCATTTCGGCGAATCCCGGCCTGAGTGCGTTGGACGTTATTTCGATTCTGAAACGAACCGCCTCGAAAGACATCGATTTCAGTGCCTATGCTAAAACACCGCCGGCCAATTTCGATCCCGATACCGGTTGGGATGTCTCGCCCGTAGCTCCTTTCGACAAGGGCGATTTCGTCGATAACGGCGATGCGGACGGTAGTTGGAGTCCATGGTTCGGTCACGGCCGGGTCGATGCCGAAGCGGCAGTCGCTGAAGCCTTGAGACTAAGGGAACCGGCGGGCGAACTGAGTTTTCAAGACACGTCCTCTCCGAACAAAAGTATTCCCGACAACAACGCCGCCGGCATCAAGGACAAAATTACCTGTACGGAAAGTTTCACTATCCGCGATGTCAGCATTCGCGTGGCCATTGCCCATACCTATATCGGCGACTTGCGCGTCAGTCTGGTATCCCCTTCCGGCATTGCAGTCATACTCCATGATCGGGCCGGCGGAAGCGCCAATGATTTGAATCGGGAATTCACCGTTCTTTCGACCCCCGGATTGCACGGTCTGTCCGAGCAATCGTCAGAAGGCGACTGGGTGCTTCATGTCCAGGATTTGGCGAGAGCCGATCGCGGCAGATTGACGAGTTGGTCGCTGCAACTAAACGGGCATCGACAGGTCTCGGTTAGCGTTTCCGAAAATCCGGGTATGATCATTCCCGATAATTCGGCTGCCGGTATCTCACGGTCCTTGAACGTCGTCGAAACGGGTCGTCTGGATAATATCGACGTGGATATCGATATCACGCACACCTATATCGGCGATTTGATCGTCGAACTGCAAGCGCCCGATAGTACATCGGTCTTATTGCATAACCGCAGCGGTGGGTCGGCGGATAATATTATCAAGACTTATTCGTTGTCGAATACCGCCGGTTTACAAGCACTTCGGGGAACGGCGATACAGGGAGACTGGCAACTCAAAGTCATAGACCGCGCCCGCGCCGATCAAGGCAAGCTAAACCGCTGGGCCTTGCATTTGACCGCAATGTAACCGGAGAGCATCGAATGACCACGTTTCCCGGTTCACCCAAATTGATCAAAGGCGGTATCGTGCTGCTCAACCCTAGCACCAGTGCGGTGTTGCGTGTCATTGCGTTGCAATACAATCCGGATACGCTAACCCGCAGTCTGCAGGTGCAGGCGGTCGGTGGCGAAGGCGGGGATCGTTCCGAAGCACTGCGTCTGAAAGGTCCGCCGGTCGAAACGATCAAGCTGGATGCCGAGATCGATGCGGCGGATCAGTTGGAGTTTCCCGAGCAAAATCAAAATGTCGCCCGGTTGGGCCTGCATGCCCAATTGGCCGCCCTGGAAACCACGGTCTATCCGACCAGCGCGAAGCTCAACAGCAATAACGCTCTTGCGAGTTCGGGGACTCTTGAAATCGCGCCGATGGAATCGCCGTTACTGTTGTTCGTCTGGAGCAAAAACCGCATCCTGCCGGTGCGTCTGACCGAGTTCAGTATTACCGAAGAAGCCTTCGATCCGGCATTGAATCCGATTCGCGCGAAAGTCAGCCTGGGCATGAGGGTGCTGAGCGTCGATGATCTAGGTTTCGATCATAAAGGCGGCAGTCTGTTCATGACTTATCTGCAAAACAAGGAACAACTGTCCGCGCAATTTCAGGGCGGCTCGCTCACTCATTTCGGCATAGAGGGCATATCATGAACGATCCTTTGTCAGCCATGTTGCAAGCCGGCGTTTTCGGTAACGCCCTGTTTCCTGCAACCAGCCGCTATCACGGTATTCAGACCAAAATACGGGAAACGTCGGACGGTAAAAAGGTCATTTATCTCCAGCGGCGATTCGTGCCGCAACCGGAACGGTTCGAGCTGTTGCAGGAACATGTCGTGACCGAAGGCGAACGGCTCGATAACATCACCGCGCATTATCTGGGCGATCCGGAGCAATTTTGGCAACTCTGCGACGCCAATCGGGCGATGCGTCCCGACGAGCTGACCGAAAGAATCGGACGAAGACTGCGCATTACTCTGCCTGAAGGCATTCCGGGGGTGCCCGATGCTTAAGGACGTCCATTTGTCGCTGATGATAGGGCCGATCGTGCCGATTCCGGCTACGCGAGTCGTGATGGAGCATTTGGACAGCATCGAAGTGACCGTCAAGGACAAGGGCCCGAGCGCGTTTCAAATTTCGTTCGGCCTGAGCAACAAATCGCCGTTGCAGATTCTGTTTTTGCTGAGCGGAGGCAAACCGCTGTTGTTCATGCGCGTGGTCATCGTCGTGACCTTGAGCGGTAGGTCCGAAGTAATCATGGACGGCGTCATTACGCATCACCAAATCAAGCCAGGAAGTAACGGTTCGCAATCGACGCTGACGATCACCGGCGAGGATTTGACGGCGTTGATGAATCAGCAGGATTTCAGCGGCTTTCCGTTTCCTGCGACTCCGGCTGAGGCCCGTGTGCTCTTGCTGTTGGCCAAGTATGCGATTTTGGGCGTCTTGCCGATGGTGATCCCCAGCATATTGATCGACGTTCCGCTGCCGACCGGCAACATACCCGGTCAACGCGGAACCGACCTGGCCTATATCAACGCGTTGGCGGAACGGGTCGGCTATGTCTTTTATATCGATCCCGGCCCGAAACCCGGAATGAGCGTTGCCTACTGGGGGCCGCAAATCAAGATCGGTATTCCGCAGCCGGCGCTGAATGTCGACATGGATGCCCATACCAACGTCGAGAGCCTGAGTTTCCAATTCGATAATCAAAAGAACAAGATTCCGACGGTATTCATCTATAACGAATTGAGCAAGGTCGTGTTTCCGATTCCGCTGCCGCCGATCACGCCTTTGAATCCGCCGCTGGGACTCGTCCCGCCGCTGCCGACCAGCATCGGCGATTTGAAACCGGTACGCGACGATTTATCCAAACGCTCGATTCCCCAGGCGATCATGATCGGCTTGGCGACGGCCGCCAAATGGGCCGAGGCGGTTACCGGAAGCGGCGAACTCAATGTCTTGCGTTACGGACGAGTATTGAAGGCGCGGCAATTGGTCGGCGTGCGCGGCGCGGGACCGGCTTTCGATGGCTTGCATTACGTGACCGGCGTTAAGCATAAAATCAAGCGGGGCGAGTACAAGCAAAGTTTCGAATTGAGCCGTAACGGCCTTATTTCCACGATTCCGAAGGTGATGCCATGAACGAGCAAAACCCAAACACGGAGGCCCGCTATTACGGTAAATATCGAGGTACCGTGATCAACAACATCGATCCGGAGCAACGCGGGCGGATCATGGCGATGGTGCCCGATGTATTGGGGTTGACGCCTTCCAGTTGGGCGATGCCTTGCGTACCGATGGCGGGAAAACAGCAAGGCGTGTTCATGGTGCCGCAGATCGGCGCCGGTGTCTGGATTGAATTCGAGCAGGGCGACCCGGATTATCCGATCTGGGTCGGCGGATTTTGGGGCGTAGCGGCGGAGGTTCCGGCCTTGGCATTAGCGCCCCCGCCGATACCGCCGGGACAAAACATCGTCATGCAGACCACGGCTCAAAACACGCTGGTCATTAGCGATTCCGCGCCGACGCCGATCAGCGGCGGGATCGTGCTGAAAAGCACCGGCGGAGCAACGATCGTCGTCAACGACTCGGGTATTTATATTCAAAACGGCAAGGGCGCCAGTCTGGTCATGGCCGGACCGACCGTCACGATCAACAACGGCGCCTTGGTCGTCATGTGAGGAGGTGAAATCATGCCGGGATTTTTAGTTCATGTCGGCGCTCAAGTGTTTTGCGCCCATGCCGGCCAGGCGACGCCAACGGTGCCGAATCCACGGGTAACGGTCGGCGGTCAGCCGACTGTGGTGATGACTACGCCCTATGTGGTTGCGGGCTGTACCTTGCCGCCCCCTCCGGCCGCCAACGGTCCATGCGTCACGGCGCAATGGTTTAGCGGTACCACGCGAGTATTCTCGAACGGACAGCCGCTGTTGGTGCAAAGCAGTCAAGCCGTTTGCGCACCGTCCGGCACCCCTTTGATCATCGCGGCGACACAAACCCGCGTCAGTGCAATTTAAGGAGGCGTGATGTTTAATATCGACTTTCCGTTCCATTTCGATCATCGCGGTAAGACGGCGGTCGCCGATGATGACGAGCATATCCGCGACTTGATCGAGCAGTTCCTGTTTACCAATCCCGGCGAACGGGTCAACCGGCCCGAATTCGGCAGCGGTTTGCTGCAGTTGATTTTCGCGCCGAACAGTCCGGAGTTGGCCGCGGCGTTGCAATTTACCGTGCAGGCTGGATTGCAGCAATGGCTGGCCGATGTGATCGAAGTGCAGGAACTCGAAGTCACCAGCGACGACGCCCGTTTGCGCGTCGATCTCAAGTATAAGGTCAGGCGAACGCAGGAGCTGACGGCCGCCACTTTTACCCGGAGTACCGTGTCATGAAAACGGTCATTTGCAAGGATGTGCGCAGACGCGAGGGCGTAAGACGGCATGTGGAATTGAACGGCTTGGATTATCTCGAAGTCGCGTCGAATCAACTTGGTTTATCCGTTTTTTTTCTGGGCAAGGCGCCGGTTCAATTGGATAAAAGCAATATCGTGATCGAGGGCGGACAGCGTATTCGCGATATTCGGGTCGAAAGTGTCGACGTCATCCGCAATCATCATCCGGAATTCGACGACAGGATGGACATCACGGTCAATCAGGCGGGTGATTTTTCGACCTATACCTTACGGGTCGTCGAAAGGGACGAGCAAGGACAATGGCGCAGGCACCGGCATTTCGATCCGCTTTACGACCGCATCGAGTTCAGTTTCAAAATCGATTGTCCAAACGATCCGGATTGCCGGCAGCAGGCTTTGTGTCCGCCCGACAACAGCGACGCGCCGGATATCGATTACCTGGCCAAGGATTATGCGAGTTTTCGGAAGCTGGTTCTGGACCGGTTGGCGATAACGATGCCCGAATGGCGCGAACGGCACGTCCCTGATATTGGCGTCGCTTTGGTGGAAGTATTGGCCTATGCCGGCGATCATTTGAGCTACTATCAGGACGCGGTCGCGACCGAAGCCTATCTGGAGACCGCGCGTCGACGCATCTCGGTCCGGCGGCACGCCCGTTTGGTCGATTATGCGATGCATGAAGGCTGCAACGCCAGGTCTTGGATTTGTGCGCATGTCGATCAGGATATTTCGGCCATCGATCCCAAAGATATCTATTTCATCACGGGATTCGACGATTCGTTGCGGACGATCGAGATCGCCGCATCCCATGATGATCTCTTGCAATTTCCCTCGAGTCTCTACGAGGTTTATGAACCGGTAGCGGAAGGCGTCATCGATCTGTACACCGACCATAACCGTATCGAATTCCATACGTGGAACGATAGGCAATGCTGCATTCCCAAGGGAGCCACCCGTGCAACGTTGAAGGGGCAATGGATTCCTCCGGTCAGCGATGAGGATCCGCATTGCAGGCCTGAACAACAACCGAATCCTCCAGTCAACGCGGCCGTTGCGGAAGACTCTGCGGCCCCCAAACTCCGTCTGAAACCGGGCGACATCTTGATCTTCGAGGAAATCAAGGGCCCGAAAACGGGACATGCCGAGGATGCCGATCCCAAGCATCGTCATGCGGTGCGATTGGTCGAGGTTGCGAGCGACACCGATCCGTTGAACGGTCAAGCCATCGTTCATATCGCCTGGCATGAAAAAGACGCGCTTCCGTTTCCGCTCTGTCTTTCCGCATTGGGGCAACCGCCCGATTGCGCACTGATCGAAAACATCAGTATCGCATGCGGCAATGTGGTTCTGGTCGATCATGGCAAGACCGTCACCGAGGCATTGGACCCGGTTCCGGACGACCGCTCGAGTGAATGCTGCAAGGCTGAAGGCATGCCGTCGGATCAAGCGCTTGAAGCGGGACATTTTAATCCGGCCCTGCAATGGGCTCCGATCACCTTCAGTGAACCGCCGGCATTCGACAAACCGGCCGTGAACAGGCTCGAACAAGATGCACGCAAAGCGCTCCCCGTCATTTCATTGATAGAAGGGGAGGCGGCTGACGAAGAAAGGCATTGGCGGTCTCGCGCCGATTTATTGTCGAGTCATGCCGACGACCGGCATTTTGTCGCGGAGATCGATGAGCGAGGACGCGCCGTGTTACGCTTCGGCGACGGTGAAATGGGCAAATCGCCCGAGGCCGGCACGAAATTTTTAGCCCGTTACCGAACCGGCAACGGTACGGCGGGCAATGCCGGCGCCGAATCGATCAAGCATGTCATCTTCAAAAACAACCGGGTGGACGGCATTCGTGAAATACGCAATCCGTTGCCGGCCCTTGGCGGCATGGACGCCGAGCCGGTTACCGAAGTCAAATTGTTTGCTCCAGGCGCTTTTCGCAACGAACTGCAACGGGCCGTGATCGCCGAGGATTATGCGGCCATCGTTTTGCGCGAGTTCAAAACCGAGGTTCAGCATGCCGTGGCGACCTTGCGTTGGAACGGAAGCTGGCACGAGGTTTGGCTGGCGATCGATCCATTCGGGCGGGAGGAAGCGGAACCTTCGTTGTTGGCGGAAATCACCGCATGTCTGCATCGATACCGGCGCATGGGCCATGATCTGATCGTGAAATCCGCGCACCGTGTGCCGTTGGATGTTGCGATGTCGGTATGCGTGTTGCCGAGTTTCGTCAAAGCCCAAGTCAAGGCTGAACTGCTCAAGATCTTCAGCAATAGGATCTTATCTAGCGGCGGTATGGGTTTTTTTCATCCCGATAATCTGACCTTCGGCGAGGACGTTTATCTGAGCAAGATCGTGGCTACGGCGCAAACGGTGCACGGCGTCGAAAGCGTTACGATCGACAGGCTGCAGCGATTCGGTCAGCCCACGAACGACGAAATCGAAAACGGGGTGCTGCCGCTGGGGCGGCTTGAAATTGCCCGTATGGATAACGACCCCAATTTTCCTGAAAACGGAAAATTGACGCTGGAACTGAGAGGTGGCCGATGAAAACACATTGTCCCGATTGCTGCTATCCCGGGTTGGACGATCCCGATGCCTGCGGATGCTGCGAAGGCGTTGAAATCGTTACGCCTTTATCGATTTATAACCGCCCGGGGTTGCCTGAGATCGACTACCGCATAGGAACGCATGGCGATTTTCTTGCGACGATGACGGCAAGGTTGACCGGTTTTTATTGGGAAGAACAAATCGGGGATGGAAAAGTCTCGAGAGTCTACCCGTTGAAAGGCTTGACCACTCGCGATGCCGGCGACCCCGCACTCGCCTTTCTCGACGCCTGGGCCGTGGTCGGCGATGTTTTGACCTTTTATCAGGAAAGGATAGCCAACGAAGCCTATCTACGCACCGCGACCGAAAGACGATCGGTTCTCGAATTGGCGCGTCTGGTCGGATACAAACCGCGTCCCGGTGTCGCGGCCGGCGTTTTTCTCGCCTACACGCTCGATGACAATTTCGAAGAGGAAGTCATCATTCCTGCCGGCAGTCGCGTGCAGAGCATTCCAGGGCCTGACGAGCTGCCGCAATCGTTCGAAACCGGCGAGGATTTGCAGGCGCGGGCGCAATGGAACAATCTGAAGCCGAGAATGAGCCGGGCGCAAACCAAGCAAACGATTCTGAACCATTCGGAAAATCTATCCGAACCTCGCGTCTATTTGCAGGGAACGGGCCTTAGCTTTAGGAAAAACGAAGCGTTCCGCATCGACTTTGCCGATCAAACTCGAGAGTTGTTCTTCGTACGAGAAGTCTTGCCGGATCCCGCCGGCAATCGTACCTTGGTTACATTTTCGGAACGCTCAAAGCCTGAAACAGTACCTTTGCCGCCCAAAAAGATCATCGACAATCTGTCGAAGCCGGCTTCGATACAGCCTTCGAACCGCTTGCGTTTGAAACAAAACCTGATCGGTCAATTCGCCCTACAGCAAAGTATCCAGCCGGTTTTTCAAGGCTCACGCCTGATTCGATCGGATTTGCCCGATTCGCCGTCTTTCGGCGCTGTCGCTCAAGCCGGGTTTTCGATCTTAGGCGCCGTGTCGTCGGTATTTAAAGACCATTTGGCTACGGCTTACGCGAATAACAAAATCAGCGAGAGCAAGATCGAAGTCTTTGTGCTGGGTATCAAGGCAAATCTGTTCGGTCATAATTTGCCGTTGCCCGATGAAAATGGAAATTGCCGGCTGGAATTACCCACCGATGATGAGGATGAGGGGCCTATCATCATCACCATGGCCGTCGAAAATTCGGAAGGACAGGATACGCTGGCATTGGATGCCGAATATGCCAATATCACGGTCGGCGATAGTGTCGCGATTTCCTTTGATGATGAAGCAACGATTTTTTCCAAAGTCAAATCGGTCGAGACGAGAACGCTGGGAGGGCCTCAGTCCGGTGCTTTGAGTTTTTTCTCTACGTGCCCGACGATTACCGCCATTGGAGTTGCAACACCGGAAGGCTTGCGACGAACGACAGTAACCGTATCGGAGCCGATCAAGCAAAAAGTCACTGTGTTGACTCTGGAGGATCCGTGGCGCGATACAAGCGACAACCGGATTTTGAAAACCACGACCGTTTTCGTTCAGACCGCTCATCCGGAGCTGGCCGAGGCGCCGATCGACGTTTCTGTCTGCGGAGGCAAGGACGAAATAATCGAACTCGACGGTTTTTATGACGGACTGAAGGCCGGGCGTTGGGTCATCGTCTCGGGCGAGAGGGACGATCTTGCCGGCGTGAGATTCAGCGAACTGGCGATGTTGTCCTCCGTGGCGCAGGGTATATCGCTGTCGCCGGACGGAACAGTACTTCCGGGTGAATCGCCTCACACCTTCATTACCTTGGCCGAAAATCTGGCTTATTGTTTCAAGCGCGGCACCGTCGCTATCCACGGCAATGTCGTCAAAGCCACTCACGGCGAAACCCGGCACGAAGTCTTGGGCAGCGGAAACGGCGCGATGCCATTTCAGTCGTTCGCGCTCAAACAATGGCCGTTGACGCATGTTTCTTCTGCCAATGCCAAAGGTGCCGAAAGCACTCTGAAGATATACGTCAATGATCTGCAGTGGGAGGAAACCGATTCATTGGCCGCGTTGGAAGCCGGCGACCGAATGTTCATCAATGCGACCGACGACGGTGATCAAACCACGGTCACTTTCGGCAATGGCGAAAAGGGGATGCGTTTGCCGTCCGGAAGCGAAAACGTGAGGGCGCGATACCGTAGCGGGATCGGCCGTGCGGGTAACGTCCGGGCGCAGCAGATATCCTTGTTGATGACCAAACCGTTGGGCGTCAAGGAAGTCGTCAATCCTTTGCGCGCAACCGGCGGAGCCGATAAAGAGACTCGCGATCAGGCCCGAAAGAATGTGCCGCTGGGCGTCAGGGCTTTGGATAGGTTGGTGTCGGTTCAGGATTACGAGGATTTTGCGCGCGTCTTCGCCGGTGTCGGCAAGGCCCACGCGGTTGAATTGAGCGACGGTCGCCAGCCGCTCGTGCATGTCACGATCGCGGGAGCCGAGGACATTCCGATCGACGAAAATTCCGATTTATTCAGAAACCTGCGATGGGCGCTACATCGATTAGGCGACCCGCAACAAGCAATCAGCCTGTCCGTACGTGAATTGCTGATGATCGTGATCGAAGCCGGTATCGCGATTTTGCCCGGCTATCAATGGGAGCCGGTCGCAACGGAAGTCCGGAAAAAACTGCTGGAGGCTTTCGGTTTCGAGCGGCGCGAGCTAGGGCAGGATGTTTCGTTGAGCGAAATCCTCGGCGTCATGCAATCGGTTCGTGGCGTTGCCTATGTCGATGTCTACGCCTTCGGCGGCATTCCGGAGAAAATAGCGGAAGCGGACGGTAAGCGGCGTTTGCTGACGCCCGACGAGATATCGGAGGCCGTTGCTTGTCTGGTAACGCGCTGGAGCGCGGTGGATATGGACGCAAAATGCGCCGAACTCACCGCGCATTCGGAATGCGAAAAGTATGAAGATTGCCAAAAGTACGGAAGTTTCGGACAAACGCTTGGCGTCAGGCAGCGTCTGTCGGTCAATCTGGCGGATTTTGAAAATGGAGTCATTCGTCCCGCGCAGATTGCCTTTTTGACTCCCGATGTTCCGGCGACATTGATCTTAAATCAAATCGAGAGGTTGCCATGAAAGATCCGAGAATAGACCGTCTCTACGACTTGCTGCCGGTCATCTACCGGATGCGGGATTCTGAAGAGGGTTATCCCCTCAAGGCATTGCTGCAGATCGTCGCCGAACAGGTCAATCTGGTCGAGGACGATATAAGGCAATTGTACGAAAATTGGTTTATTGAAACCTGCGACGACTGGGTGGTTCCTTATCTGGGCGATTTGATCGGCTATCAGCCCTCGCAAGAAACCCGAGAATTAGAATCCCCAGACCCTGTCCGCAATAAAATACTGATTCCGAGGCGCGAGGTCGCGAATACGATTCGTTATCGGCGCCGGAAGGGAACATTGGCATTGCTGGAGCTGTTGAGCAACGATGTCGCAGGCTGGCCGGCCAGGGCTGTCGAGTTCTATCGGCTGTTGGCTTGGACGCAGGCCTTGAATTACCAGCATTCGGATCGAGCCAAGACCATCGATATCAGAAACGCTTCGGCGCTCGATGCTATAGGCGGGCCTTTCGATGCCTTTGCGCATTCGGTCGATGTTCGCCGCATCAACTCCGGGAAAAGCCAGGGCTTGTATAACATACCCAGTATCGGCGTTTTCGTTTGGCGGTTGAAGTCCTACTCGGTCACGAAAACACCGGCTTATTGCCAGCAATCCGCAGGCAATCATTGCTTTACTTTCAGCGTGCTCGGCAACGACGGCCCGCTTTATTTGAAACCGGAGCCGGAAACCGATCCGACCCATATCGCCGATCGCTTCAATCTGCCGGTGCCCATGGGAAGGCGGTTACTTAAAGATCATAAAAACCGGCTCTACGGCGTGGATAAGAGTCTGCAAATCTGGTTAAGGACCAAGCAAGAAAACGATGTGCGGGAAGAAGTCCCAATACCGCCGGAGCGTATCATCGCGACTGATTTGAGCGCCTGGCGCTATACGCCCCCGTCAGGCTATGTCGCCGTCGATCCCGAGCTTGGACGCATCGCATTCCCGTCCAGAAAACCGCCCGGCAAAAGCGATGTATTGGTGCAATATCATTACGGCTTCAGTTCCGAATTGGGAGGCGGCGAATACCGGCGGCAGTTACGGCAGCCGGCGGATTTTAGACTTTATCGCGTCGGAACCGATGAAAGCATCCGAACGATCAATGAAGCCATCTCGCTGTGGCGGACTGATCAACTCAATCGTCCGCAGGAACAGGAAAAACGACCGCGATTCGATCATGCCGTCATAGAAATTACCGACAGCGGCTTGTATGAGGAAGACTTCGAGATTGCATTGAAGTCCGGCGAAAGTCTGCAAATTCGAGCCGCCAACGGTAAACGTCCCGTCATCGCCTTGTCGGACAAACACAGAGGCCAGGCCGAATCGTTTTCTGTACAACTCGCGCGCGGCAGTTGTTTGACGCTCGACGGCTTGCTGATCGTCGGAAGGCCGGTCGAGATTGCCGATTATGAAGAGGATGCCGATCAGCCACCGGATTCAGCGGCGGTTCCTAAATTGGCCGAAATCATGATTCGACACTCTACGTTGGTGCCCGGATGGGAGATCAATGCCGATTGCCGGCCGTTGGAATCGACGATGCCCAGTTTGAGATTATGGACGGCTCATCTGTGCGTCAAAATCGATCGCAGCATCGTCGGCTCGATTGAAGTGGATCCGTCCGTCGCCACGCTTCCCGATATCGAGATCGGAAACGATCGTGAGCTGGCGCCTGAAGACGTGATCGAAACTCGTTGCCAACGCCTTCAGCAAGCGGTTCGACTGGAACCGATTCGAATCTGCATCAACGACAGCATACTCGATGCGACCGGCCCGGAACTCGAGGCAATAGGCACGCCGGATTGCACGGTGGGTCTTGCGGTCCTTAATATTCTGCGCAGCACCGTATTCGGGCAGGTTCAGGTTCATGCCGTCGAACTGGCCGAAAATACCATTTTCATCGGCCGTATGACCGTGGCGAGGCGGCAATCGGGCTGCATGCGTTTTTGCTATGTGCCGCCCGATTCCCGAACGCCGCGCCGTTATCAATGCCAACCCGATTTGGTCGTTGGCAAGATTGCGGAAGACATGATTTTGGAGGCTCAAAAAAATGACGTCGAACCCGATAAGACCGAAATCGAAGCGGCGCAATACCGAGAAGCCGTGCGGGTTCGCCCGCTCTTCAACAGCATGCGTTACGGTACTCCGACTTACTGTCAATTGGCCGAAGCATGCGCCGAAGAAATTAAGCAAGGCGCAGACGATCGATCCGAAATCGGTGTGTTTCATCACTTATATCAGCCGCAGCGCATGGCCAATTTACGGGTTCGGTTGGACGAGTACACCGTGGCGCGTATGGATGTCGGGATAATTTTATCGAGCTAGGAGAACACCATGAAAGGCGATTTCACACGCAATACTTTTGACCCTAATAAACATTTTTTACGCGTGCTGATGCAGCAAGGCAGAGTTCAGCTCGATGCGGATTGGAATGAACAAACCGCTATCCTGCTACATTATCTGCAAACGTTGGCCGCGGATATCATCGGTCCGTATGCGGGGCCGGCGTCGGAGTTGGGTTTTGAGATTACGCCCGGCGATGCGCAAGGAGACTTCAAGATAGGCGAAGGCCGCTACTACGTGAACGGCCTATTGTGCGAGAACGGGCAGGAGACCAGCTATCTGAACCAGACCGATTATCCTCTTTCGAAAGAAGATGACGCATTGGGTGTAGGTAACTATGTCGTCTATCTCGATGTTTGGGAGCGCCATGTCAGTTATGTCGAGGACGACTCGATTCGCGAAAAAGCGCTCAATGGCGTCGATACGGCGACACGTTCAAAAGTCGTCTGGCAAGTGAAAGTCAAACCGATTACCTATAACTATGCCTATTGTCAGCAAGGGACATCTTTATTGGGCGAGGAAGTATCAACGTTGAGTCGGATCGGTATGAGCGCCAGGGCCAAGCAGGTTCGAAAAGACAAGCAACCGTGTTTGACCGAGCCGGATGCGCAATACCGCGGACTGGAAAATCAACTGTACCGTGTTGAAATTCACGACGGAAACACAGTCGATGAATCCGGCAATGCCAAAACGCCCACTTTCAAATTCTCTCGTGAAAACGGGTCGGCGATATTTCCTGTCAATCAATTCGTTTACGATGCCGGTTCAAATACATCGACCGTTACTCTGGAGCATTTGGGCAGAGACGAAAAATTGGGTTTAAAGGTTCATGACTGGGTGGAATTGATCGATGACAGGATCAGTCTAAAAAACGAAATCAATCCGTTGCTTCAGATTCTGGATATCGACGTCATCGATAGAAAAATCATCTTGTCCGGCGGAGAAGGAATGGCGATTCATCAATGCCGGCATCCATTGCTTCGCCGTTGGGATCAACGAGCGAAAAAAAATGAGATCAATGCCGAGGGCGTCATTGAGATTCACGGAAACGGGTGGATTCCGTTGGAAGACGGCATCGAGGTAAAGTTTGCCTTGGAGGACGCCGGAGCGATTCGTCCAGGCGATTATTGGCTGATACCGGCCCGTGTCGCAACCGGCGATATCGAGTGGCCGTCGACCGGTCACGATAAAAACACTCGGATACCTCAAATACTGCCGCCGCAAGGCATCGAGCATCACTATGCTCCGTTGGCGATCATCGCCGCGACCGACGGAACGGTGACGATCACGAGTGATTGCCGCTGCAGCTTCGAACCGTTGTCAGGTGCTTGCAATTACAATTATTTCGGCCGTATCGGTATCGGCACCGATTTGATTCGTCCGCGAGTGCGAGGCGATCGATGAATGCCGTCTGGTCGTTTTGGAGCAAGCCTTATTTGTTCTCCCGAAAGACCATTTGGTGCAGCGAAAAACAACATTTGCTCTCATGGATTTTGTCATTGGAGCTGGCCAGGAAGTTTTTTGAAAAAACCGTTTTGTTCACCGACGACCACGGTGCGCGAATGCTCGTCGAAGGCCTCCGCTTGGAGTTCGATTGCGTGAACACCACTTTGAACGGTCTCGATCATCATGATGAAAAATGGTGGGCATTGGGGAAGATTCATACCTATGCTTCGCAAAAGGAACCTTTCATTCACATCGATAGTGATGCCTTCTTGTGGAAGCCCTTGCCGATCGACTCGAACACCCAGATATTTGCGCAAAACCCGGATTATTTCACGGTCGGAGCGTCGTATTACATGCCGGAGCAAGTCGAATCGTTAATACGAAAGCTCAATGGCTGGTTGCCGAAAGAGTGGGCATGGTACCGAACGAGCGGGCTGCCGCAGAGAGCGGAGAGTTGCGGTATTTTTGGCGGAAGCAATACCGAATTTATCAATCACTATGCGAAACAAGCGTTCGAGACGGTTGAGCACAGAGCCAATGCAAATTTATGGGCTATTTTGAACGATCGGGTCGAAAGAAACATTCTGGTTGAGCAATACTTGCTGTCCGCCTACATCGAATATCATAAAAATCATTCAGACGGATGGAATCGGCCAATCGAAGTCAGCTATCTCTTCGAATCGTTGGACGATGCGTTCGACCCCGGGAAAGCCGAAGAGGCCGGCTACACGCACTTGGTCGCAGATGCCAAGAAAAACAAATCTCTCGCCCAGGATATCGAGCAGAGAGTCCGAATGGATCATCCCGAAGCTTATGAAAATTGTTTGAGATACGTGCGCCAAACAAAGAACTGACGGAAGGTCATTCGAATCAACGTCTAATTGAGTCTTTATGCAAAATCGCTGACTAGAGCCGTGTAATTTCCCTTGCGTCCTTCTTAAATCTCCGCTTTTGTTCCGTCTAGGTGATGCTGAGCCCAGTTTTTGCGTTTGGTTGCTGCTATAACACAAGCGATTCACTCTCACCTATCCCATGTCATTGGCCAAGGAAATGGAAAGTAAATTGATATCCTGCGGTCAAGTTCTGTGTTGAACTAGCTTGCGAATGTTTATTTTTTGTATTTTGGCTGTATGCTTCGGCTCAGAATTGACTATGATGCATAACAGGTCAGGCGCGCACAAAAGCGCAGCTCCAAAGCCGAAAAGAACCGTCGCTTGATTGACGTTAAAATGTAACCTCACGCCCTCATAAGAAAGAGGGAATATTCCAATAAATCATAAGGTTACTTGGCTATGACAGCATCATCCACGCTCGATTTCAAGCATAACTATCAAACTCCTCTCAAACACCTGAAACTCAAGGGGCTTCAGCCGAAGACGGTCGAGGCTTATTCCCGTGCTATTCGGCGCATCGGCGCGTATTTCGATGAGCAAATTCATGACCTCTTCGAAGCTCAATTGCTCGAGTATTTTTCCGATTTGTTGACAACCCACTCCTGGAGCGCCGAGAAACTCGATCTCTACGGGCTCAAGCTCTAATATCAGCAGGTACTGTGCAAACCATAGCTGCATTTGCATTTGATTAAGCCGTCGAAGTGACAGGGATTGCCGGGTATCGTCACGGTTACAGAGGCCCAGCGATTATTTATGGCGACCCGTTCGGTGAGAGTTACCGGTTGTTCTTTTTCACGCTCTATAACCCATGCGCAAAGGAAAGGGAAGAAGCCGGAAGAGTTTACATTTCTCGGTTTTACCCACTACTGCGGGAAGACCACGCGGGGAGACTTCAAGGTCAAGCGACGCACCGCGCGCAAGAAATTCGGCGCGGGCTTGAAGGCCTTCGACGAATGGGCGAGCAAGGCGCGACACAAGCAGACCTTGGGCGAAATGCTACGCTGCGACAAGGCGCGGGTGGTAGCCGGCCACCTGAACTATTATGCATCGCGGATAACGCAACCCGGTGCAGCGACTTTGTCTATCGTGCAACACACATTCTGTACAAACGACTCAACCGCAAGAGCCAGTGCAAGGCTTACAACTGTGACAGGTTCAACCAGGCTTTAAATAGCATTGGCTGGCCGCGTGGACACATCCGCATAGACCTGAATCCCTTTCGAAGGGCGGAGGCTTGCTGAATGACTGATCGAGGAGCCGGATGTGGGAAAGCCGCTTGTCCGGTTCGGAGAGGGGGCGGGTATCAACCTGCGTCAGGGGTGAAATATTGTGGCACCGCCGGGAAACCAGGCGGCAAACGGAGAAAACCAACATCACCCTACCGCGCTGGGAGTGCCTGTCCTACTCGAAACCGCGCTTCTTAAAATATGATTATCCTGGAGAATTACCATAACGACCAATTCCCGGTCGACATAACATAAAATGCCAGCAACGTATTCGTCGTCATATGAGCAGTTATAGCATCGGAAATAGACTTTCTATGGTACAAGGCCAAAGCGAATCCCATTCCGGCAATTGTGCCGGCAAGCCATTCACCGTGCAATGCGCCGAATAAGATCGAAGATCCCAGAAAGGAAAGCCAAGTAAATTTAATCGCCTTTAATTCCGTAAAGTTTATATCGGATAGTTTATTGATTAAGTAACCTCGAAAAACGAGTTCTTCGATGATCGGTACAGTAATCGTGGCGCCGATGAAACGAAACAGCAACCAACTGCTAACTAACAGCGGAGGCGCCTCGAACAATGAATCCATAAATTTTTGATTATCTTGTTCAGAGACATCAACCAAGATCAGCCAAATCACAAAAACGCTAAAACCAATTAATAGCGAGTGTAGCGTAATATTTTTAAATATCGGACGATATTGCTTACGGAAATACCAAATTACCGAAAGCGAAACGATTACCCTTATGGGATAAAACCAATTAAAATCTACCGTAAAAGCCGAGGTTAATATTATTGATGAAAGTAGAGCGACGAAAGGCAACAATAGCGCTGGTGCCGACGAATGGTTGGATTCGTGGCTGAATTCAACAGCGTGCGATTCAACAAGGAAATATTTTGATCGTTGACAGATCGAAACCATCCCCCCACTAATCAAAACAAATGCGATCCAACCGGCATTCGAATGAAACCCGCCGGCAGCTATTTCCTCTGAAAAAGAAGATCCAATGGCGATCAGCGCCACAATCCTGAATACATTCAAAATCCATATTGTGATAACCCCAATTGGAAACAGAATATAGACATTCGGAAACAACAGGGTTCTGCGATAAGCAATTATGTACAAAAATAAAAATACGATAATGAGTCCAATGCCTTCGTATCCCGAGCATTGCGGTGAAATCTGCACCTCAAAACCAGGTGTTCCCAATATTTTATGAACCGGTTGAATAACGACCTCTGGATAAAAAATGCCCAATAAATAACCTGAAACTTTAAAGGTCAACTCGGTAAGGGGCTGCCAGTCTAATTCCGACATTTCTCCAGCAAACCAAGAAAGGACGCCTGTCAAAACAGCGAGGGAAACCAGAACTATCTCTTGCGAGATCAATCGTGTCCAACATTTCGCTGGTGCGATGGTAAAAAACAGGCAAACAACCGATCCTATCCCTATTAAAAACCAACTTACAGCTACCAAGTAGACCGTAATAGCCTCATGAGAATTTTCGAACTCGACGCCTTGAAATAACGCCGATGTGATATAGATAAAGGACATAATGAAAATACCATGGGCCGCCAACCATCTCTGCCACCATGGATAATCATTGTAATCAAGTAAAAAATGCGAAATAGCCTGAAACCTTGGCCAGCCAAAAACGGCAAAACCTCCTGCAACCGCAACGAAGAATCTGATAAATTCACCGGCATAACCGATTAAACCCAAAAACAAGTTATGTGTTTTCTCTAAAGATTGCGAATCGAAGCTAATTGATAAAACAAGAGCTTCCAGGCATAAAAACACTAGAAAAAAACTGCGGCTGACGACTGATTGCATCGCTTAAAAGGATAGAAAGAAAATCTGTTTCAAAAGGCGGAAAGTCGAGAAATCAAATTGCTATGACGGCAAATTGAAACGGGGCAAGTTTAAAGTACCCTTGCCCCGTTATTCGCTATTTGCGGCGACGTTCGGAAATAAGAGCAGCGACCGCGGTCGCCAATCCCAATCCTAAAGCTGCGATGCTGGAGTCCATTTCAGGTGCAGCAATAGCAGCAGTTGCGCTATTCATTCCGATAAATACGATTGCTGAGCCAAGATATAATTTAGTTACTGTTTTCATGACTATACTCCTTACACAATTAAAGGTTTTGTTCACTAGTTTAAGACTTGTAAAAACGATTTCAGTAAAATCGTATTTACAAGCTTAATAGCATCAGCAAATTGTAGGCCAATATTAATATTCAACTGAATAATAAAGAGTTATTTAATATCCCTCAGTTAATCGATTATGGTATTGTAAAATTTTCTGACATCCAAGATAACTTTCGATAAACCAAATTCCCTTTATACTCGTTGCTACCTAATGCCGATATAGAATTGAATTAAGGGGTTAGAGCCTGAGGTATCCCCGTAAAATAGTCATATAAAACAATTTGCTATGGCTAAAAATTGATCGAAAAGTTGGTTTCTCGGGTCTAATTGCTGAAATTCATAATCTTTCAGCTTCGCCGGGGAGGTCCTATGTTAACTATGAGTTTGCTCCATAATCTGATCAAGCGGGCGCTTCCTAAACTTCATCGAACCCGGCTTAAAACACTCATGGCGACCGTAGAGGGCGGCTTGAAAAGTATCTCGGTGTCGCTGACGGACTTAGGGCGAGCACTTCCCGGGCCGGCCTATCCCAAACACAAAATCAAGCGCATCGACCGTCTCCTCGGCAATCCCAAGCTCAAGTCTTGAGCGTTAAAAGCTCTATGGGGCCATGACACAGTGGTTATTACAGTCATTGCCCTTACCTTTGATTCTCATCGACTGGTTACCCGCTCACCGCCGATCAAAGTCAACAGTTGTTACGCGCGTCGCTACCGACCGGTGGGTGCACTATTACACCTAAATCCTGCAAACAAGCACTGGGAAAATATTAATAAACTATATAAATCAATGATATGATTATTTTTACAAAGTAACTCCAGGTCATGATTTTAATGAACGAACACGCCTCACGCCAACCTCAAAAAAACTGCACGCCGGCCAACCGGAAAAGTTCATCTGTCGGCAACAGCAAGTGGTTTAACCAGTCAGGCCGGCTTAATTCCGGTAATCAAATTTCTCGAGCGTATCGGTTTTGAAGATCTGGTCAAACAAACCGTTGCGCATGTGCGCGGCGATAATGCTGCTTATCAACTGGTGGAAGTCGTGTTGCTGACTTTGGTCGGCGTGATCGGTGGCGCCCGATCAATCGCCAAGGTTTGCGCGGTGTGGTCAGACGGCGTGTTTGTAAGCTGGCCGGTTGGTTAAAAATACCGATTGAGGCGACCATCAGCCGATTACTCAAAGAAGTTGATGAGCGCTAGGTCAGCCAATTAGAAACCCTCAATCATCGGTTACGCGCACGCATCTGGCGTAAAACGCAACGCGCCGGTATCAGCCGGTATTGACCGGAAAATAGAGGCGTGGAATCGCATATCTGAACGATTCTTCTGTACTGATTTAATGCCTGTTTCGCCTTCTTTTTTGGGTTTGCAGGATTTAGGTGCTATATAATTTGTTCATGATCGGACTTATTAGAATCGAATTTTCAGGCGCGTTCTATCATGTGACTTCCCGTGGTGACCGTCGTGAAAGCATTTATGAAGATGATGAAGACAGGGTTCAATTCCTTGATGTTTTGAAGCGTGTCGTAGAGGATTTTAACTGGGTTTGTCATGCCTATTGTTTGATGACCAATCATTATCATTTGGTCATAGAAAGGCCTGATGCCAATCTTTCGAAAGGGATGCGGCAGTTGAACGGTGTTTATACGCAAGCTCCATCCGGGCTACTCGCTACGGCGGGGTGTTCTCGGTCGTGCTGGAATTAAAACTTATGGGTCGAAAATCATGTACGGGATACTGTTGTTGCTGCATCTGTTGAGCGCCACCGTTTGGACGGGAGGGCATATTGTCTTGGCGGTTGTCGTTTTACCGAGAGTTCTCGAGGAGCGCTCTCCGGAATTGCTGCTGGCCTTCGAGTCCGTTTATGAAAAAATCGGTATGCCGGCGCTGATCGTGCAAGTTTTAACCGGGCTTTTACTGGCCTATCGCTTGGTTCCGGATATAGGCGAATGGTTCACGATGGCGAATCCGGTTTCTCATCCGATCGCGGCAAAACTGATCCTTCTTGCGTTGACGGCGGGTTTTGCCGTCAACGCCAGGTTTCGCGTCATCCCCGCATTGTCAAAAGACAACCTCGAGGTCATGGCAGGGCATATCGTTGCGGTCACGGTTTTGTCTGTTTTGTTCGTGATCGTCGGCGTTTCGTTCCGGACCGGATGGCTGTATTAATCAGGTCATGAATATTTCAATCAAGCGGGTATACGATCAGCTGGATGCCGGAGACGGAATGAGGATTTTGGTTGACCGGCTCTGGCCACGAGGCTTGCCGAAAGAGGAGGCGAAGATCGATTTGTGGCTGAAGTCGGTGGCGCCTTCAAATGAACTGAGAAAATGGTACGGACACGATCCCGAAAAGTGGGTGGAGTTCAAACAGCGGTATTTCTCTGAGTTGGCTTCGAATTCGGATGCGGTCACGGAATTGATCGGGCATGCGAAAAGCGGCAGGGTGACCTTTTTGTATTCATCGAAAGAGGCAAAATACAACAATGCAGTGGCTTTAAAAGACTATATAGACGCCATGATCGAACAATTTCGCTGCCATTAGCCCGAAACACAGCGGAATCCGAGATAATCCGAGTTTAATTCACCCCGGATTCAGCAAGCGGCATTCGGGCGCTGAAAATCATGGAAACGGAGCGTCAGCGAAGTGATGATTTTTAGTCCCCGATAGCCGTAGCGCCGGGTGTTTTGCCGGAGTCTGCGCGAGTAGCGCAGGTGGAGGCAAAATACAAGGCATCGCGACACGGCGTAAAGCCATTTGTGGGAGTGCTACGGAGCCGCATCGAGTATACGATGATGTGGCGTAGTGGCACGGACGCAGGGCGAATCGGGGCCGCCGAAGGCAATAATCGCCAAGCAATTTTTCGCTGCTGAAATCGGACGGACCCCATTTCAGCTTTCGCGAAAAATCTTGGCGCGCTTGTTACTTGCTGAACCGGCCGGCGCTATTTTACTTACGAAAAAATTGATTTCACGGCAGAAGTCAAACTGTCCCAGCCTTTTTCTAATTTCGCGGAAATCTCGTCCCATCCTTCTTCCAACGAGTCTTTTACGTCATCCCATTTGTCGTCGGCGGTTTCGGCGATTTCAAGGGCTTTCGCTTTGGCCTGCTCGAGTTTGGGTTCTAAGTCGTCGATTGCTTCGCGGATGTCATCGAGAGTTTCTTGCGATTCTTCCTTGGCTTTGTTTTTCAATTTGGTTAATTTGGCTTGTTGTTCGTCGATCGTGGATTGGATTTTATTCAATAGTTCGTCTTTAGTCATTGCCGTCGTTCCCAAGAGTAGTGTTCAAGTGAATTGAGTCCTTTCGAACGATCCGATAACGTCAGGATTTGCGGCCGAACAATTTGCCGAATGAATCGATGGCGCCGGAGACGCCGCCGACGCTATTCAACAACTGTTCTCCAAGATCGGCAAGCGTGCCGTTTGGAGAAGCCTTGTCTATGGCGTTGGGTACTGCTTCCTGCAGTCCGTTCAACGCCGTAGATTCGCTGATGCCTAGTTGTTTGGCGAATGCGGCGATTTTGTCGTGGCCGAATATTTGTTCCAACTGGTTTCCGGAAACCGGAGCGTTCTGGCCTTTGCCTAGCCACGAGGACGCGAGCTGCATTAAATCTTGGCTGCCACCGTTCTGCATGCTGGAAATAATAGAACCCAGGTTCGGTTGACCTTGTTTATTGCCGAATAATTTCGCCAACGCCCCGACGATTTCGGAGGTTTCTACTTTTCCGTCACGATCCGTGTCCAATTGCTCCTTGAATATTTGTGCACTGCTTTGAAGTAGGTAATTGATGTCCATGACGGCACCACCTCGGGTTAAAGGTTTTTGGGGATTCGGATTTTCTGGCCGGGATAAATTTTATCCGGGTCTTTGATGACTTCTCGGTTGGCCTCGAATATTTTTTGATATTTCGAGCCGTTGCCGTAGGCTTTCTCGGCGATTTTCCAAAGCGTATCGCCTTTTTCGATCGTGTAAAACTGATCGTCTCCGGCGACCGTGCTGCCATCCGCGATCGTCACTCCTGCGGCATCGATGGCTTCGATGCCTTGCACATTCCCTGCGATCAACACGGCTTTTTCCAGTGCTTCGGCCGAGCTTGCCTTACCGCTCAGAATCGCGCGCCCGTCTTCGACTTGAACCTGTAGGTTTTCGACGCCAGGATTGTCTTCTTCGATCAGTTTTTGTATCGCGGCAGGCGCCTCGGTTTCGGAGCCGAACAGTTTTTTGCCCATATTCATTGCAAAATTGAATAAGCCCATGATTTAGCCTCTTTTTTGTTATGGAAATGTGGTTTGCTTACGGAACATACCCCTGAACTTGCCAGTGGTCAACTGATTTCGGGCGTACAAAAAAATCAAGGCAGACTTTGCATTTAACATTTGGACCTTGTTGATCTAACCGACCAAGGAAAATTACTTGTGGTATCGCATGCCGACAGAGGAGATACAATTCGAATCATAACGCCAAGATTAGCCACGCTAGCGGGTTTGTCCGATACTCTGTTTGGCGCTTGTTGCAAGATAATCGCCGGAAGTAATACAAATGAGACCCTCGATCGGGCGGTTATAGAGATAAACCCAAGCGTTCAGTATTTGGCCTTGACCAAACATGACCGGTTCGATGGACCTCGCATATTCGTGGGGTCGAGAATCGCCGATGGAGCACTGCTCGTAGCGGTCGAGTGTGGTTAAGATCATTTTCGGATGATCGGTTCGGTAGATATCGCCTAGCACTCGGTCACCGGCTTTGTTGGATTTTACGACCCCCGGATATTTCCCCAGATTAAATAATTTTCCCTGAAAATATCCAGGGCCAATCCAGTCGGCGCGTTGATTTAGCCAACGCGACATGGGGTGTCCGTGATTTTTTCTTAAGGTTCCGTACACGAATAGATAGTGTGTTTGGCGTTTTTTAAGTCGTTTCACTTTTTGTTGTCGTTCGAATAGTACATTTTGTCGACGGCGTCTTTAAGTCAGTGATGCAGAGCAATTGCCGAGTAGCAAAATCGACCTAACACCCCGTCACCTCCTTAGGTACTACCGAAATTTGAAGTGCGAAGGGTGCAAAAACGAAGGTCTACTTTTGAAAATGGTGCGTAGGGCAGTGATCGTTACGTAAGCTAATAATCGGCCAATTCGATTGTTCAGCATAGGCTTTGAGTTTTTCATCGGGGTCGACCGCAACCGGGTTTTGCACTCGATTCAACAAAGGCAAGTCGTTGTGCGAATCACTGTAAAACCAACTGTTTGCAAGGGTTTCTCCCGAGGATGTCAGCCAGTCTTCCAATAAAGCGACCTTGCCGGCTTGGAAACAAGGCGTGCCGCTGAAATTGCCGGTATATCGCCCGTCGATGAATTCCGGGGTTGTTGCCAACAAGTGTTCGATACCGTATAGCTTGACGATAGGTTCTGTGACGAAGCGATTGGTTGCGGTAATCACCATCAAGGTATCGCCTTTGGTTTTATGTTTGTCGATCAAGGCTTGAGCCGGTTTGAGCATTAACGGTTTGATGATTTCTTCGATAAATTGTTCGCGCCATTCAAACAGTTGCCTAGGGGTATGCTCAGATAAGGGTTTTAATGAAAAGTTAAGAAATTCCACAATATCCAGACAGCCTTGTTTGTAATCGTCATAAAACTTGGCATTGGCTGCTTCATATTGGGCTTTGTCGACAATGCCTCGGTCGACTAAAAACTGTCCCCATAAATAATCGCTGTCATCGGCGATTAAGGTGTTATCTAAATCGAAGATCGCTAAACTCACTGCTGTAACCTATTGAAAAGTTTTAAAGGGCTTCGCGCTATAGCCTTGTTGATTGTTTTGTGGAACAATATCGCAATATTTTAAATCCCTGGTTCACTGGGCCATTCTATCACTTAGAAAAATGACGCTGTAGTTCTGCTTCGAATTTTTGTTTTTGCCCACTAAGGTCGAAACGGGTTCGTTAGCGATTTGCAGTTTAGCGTTTCAGTAGAGAAGGCGTGGGCACCAGGCTTATATTGACAGGTTTTAACATGATTGACTCAAAAGGATACCGACCCAATGTCGGCATCATCCTTTGCAATGACGAGGGTCGCGTGTTTTGGGCTAAGCGTACGGGCGCTAATTCATGGCAGTTTCCGCAAGGAGGCATCAATGAGGGCGAGGACCCGGAGCAGGCGATGTATCGGGAGTTGTGGGAGGAGACGGGTTTGCGTTCCGAACACGTTCAGTTACTGGGCAGGACTCGATATTGGTTACGCTATCAATTGCCGGAACGTTACATGCGCAAAAACTCGTGGCCGTTATGCATAGGGCAAAAACAAATTTGGTTTATTCTTCGTTTGTTGACACAAGATTCGGAAGTGCGATTCGATTGCGGGGCCAAACCTGAATTCGACGGTTGGCGTTGGGTCGATTATTGGGAGCCGCTTAAGGATGTTGTGTATTTCAAGCGAAAAGTCTATCGCAGAGCAATGTCTGAGTTAGGCGAGATTTTGTTGGCCGATTCGGTGCCGGTCAAGGCTGACGGCTTCTTAGCTAAGAAATGGCAGCAACAGAAATCTCGGTAATTTAATATTCCGTACAGCTCCGATCGATTTCTTGCAAGATTCCCGGCAGGCGGTGAACTTGGGTGGTGATCCGTCCGTCCGAATGCAATTCAATGGTTCGATAGCCCGGCATCAGGTCGTCTAACGTAAATCGCGAGCATAGCGGTTTGAATTGGAAGCAAGTCGATGGCGTGCCCAATATTCTTAGCGAGTTCAAGTAAATATCCATTTCTTGATGAATATGTCCGGACGTGATGCCTCTTATTTGCGGATATCGGTCCATAATCTCTAAAAACTCTTCGCAGTTTTTAATGATCATCGTGTCCATCCAGCTACTTCGGGTCGGAATACAGTGGTGATGAACCGCAATCAACGTAAAAAGATTTGGTTTTGTTTCTAGCGCATCTTCAATAAACCTCAATTCGTTTTCACTGAGGCTTCCCTCGGCTTTCCCCGGTATCTGGCTATTCAGGCAAAGCACTTGCCATTTCTCGAACTCGATATGTTTCTTACAGCTGATGTTGTCTTGGTTTAGCCATTGCTGCATTAAAGGATAATCGTCGTGATTGCCCGGAAGGCATAGTGTGTCGACTGCTAATGTGTGTAGTTGACCGAAAATTCTTTGATAAGCTTCAGGGCAGGGGTCCTGAGTTAAATCGCCGGTAACTAATACCAAATCGTAATGTGTGTTCGTTTGCCGCACATGTTGCAATACGGCCTCGAAATAAAATTCGGTGTCGACTCCTAGCATTTTTTCGCCGGGGCTCGGAAGAATATGCAGGTCGGTTAATTGTAATAGCGATAACGTGCCTTGAGTGCTCATGGATATTAATTCAGATGGATTT
The DNA here is from genome assembly GCF_044788715.1 of Methylotuvimicrobium sp. KM1. Taxonomy (NCBI): domain Bacteria; kingdom Pseudomonadati; phylum Pseudomonadota; class Gammaproteobacteria; order Methylococcales; family Methylococcaceae; genus Methylotuvimicrobium; species Methylotuvimicrobium sp. KM1. The sequence continues at coordinate 2,236,168 of NZ_CP173170.1, forward strand.
GCACAATATTTTAGAGTTACGCTGTGGATTGTAGATCGATTTCAGCTGTTCGGGCAGCGTTTCGACTGCGGTTGGTGCAAATCCGCGCTCTAAGAACCAATGGCTGGTTTGCGTCGTGAGCGCAAAAATTTGCTGCATGCCTAGCATTTTAGCTTTATGTTGCAAATGCTCTAATAATCGACCGGCTCTAGCTGAGCCTCGGTAATCTGGATGTACGGCCAGACAGGCGATCATGCCGGCGTGTTCGCTTTCGATCGAATGCAGTGCGGTACAGCCGATAATTAGACCGTCCCGTTCGATAATAATATAGTCTCCGATCTCCATTTCCAGTTTTTCCCGCGAACGTTTAACTAGGATACCTTGTTCTTCTAAAGGTATGATGAGTTCTAAGATACCGCCGATATCGTTTAATGTTGCTTGGCGCAGTTCTTCATAAGGTGTTGAGCTAATTAATGTGCCCGTGCCGTCTCTGCTGAATAATTCCAAAAGCAGACCGCCGTCTTGATGGCGATTAACAAGATGCACACGTTCAACGCCGGATTGGCAGCCATGGATCGCAGCTTGTAAAGGCAGGCTAATTGATTGTTCTATGCCTGGAAAGCGCTCAATAAATTGTTGGGTTTCGACGGTTGTCATTTGCTGAATCTTGTCGCCGCTTTCAGGATGATTGATGCTTTGTTCGGTGAGCAATAACAGTTTTTCTGCTTTTAAGGCGATCGCAATTTCGGTTGCTACTTTTTCTGCCGACAAATTGAATGCCTCGCCGCTCGGTGAATAACCGACCGGCGAGATTAAAACAACGGAATTCATGTCCAGTTGTTGATGGATGGCTTGGCTATCGATTCTGCGTACTTCGCCGGTATGGCCGTAATCGACGCCGTCGATTACGCCGATTGGCTTTGCGATGACGAAATTACCCGATACGACGCGAATTTTGGCGCCGGCCATCGGCGAGTTGGCTAGTCCCATCGATAAGAGCGCTTCGATTTCAACCCGGACGAGGCCGGCAGCTTCTTTTACGCATTGTAGAGCCAATTCGTCGGTGACTCGGAGATTCTTATGAAAACGGGGGGCGATGTTTTGTTTGCGTAGGCAGGTATCGATTTGAGGGCGAATACCATGTACAAGAACTAGTCGTATCCCCAGGCTGTTGAGCAGCGCAAAATCATGCACATGATGCGCGAACCCCGAGTCATAGACTGCCTCGCCGCCGAATGAAACGACAAAGGTGCGGTTCCGATGGGCGTGTATATAAGGAGAGGAGTCTCTGAACCAGTTGACAAAATCGTGGTTCAGAGACAAGGCCGGTAAATTAGAATCGGTCACAAAAAGCTGACTCGGTCAATTTTTTTCCGCGATCAATCTAAATTGTCGGTGACGGCACCTTTCGAAGCCGAACTGGTCAATTTGGCAAATTTCGCCAATACGCCGCGCGTGTATTTAGGGGCCGGTTGTTGCCATTTTTCCATGCGGCGGTTCATTTCGTGCTCGTTGATGTGCAGCGTCAATTCGTTGTTTTCAGCATCGATAGTAATGGAATCGCCGTCTTGTACGATGGCTAGCGGGCCGCCGGTGTAGGCTTCAGGGGTAATATGTCCGACCACGAAGCCGTGCGTGCCGCCTGAAAAGCGACCGTCGGTGATCAATGCGACGTCTTTGCCTAGCCCTTTGCCCATGACAGCCGAAGTTGGCGACAACATTTCGCGCATACCGGGGCCGCCTTTCGGGCCTTCGTAACGAATCACGATGACGTCGCCTTTGATGATGTCGCCGTTCAAAATGCTTTGCAATGCCTGCTCTTCGGCATCGAATACTTTCGCTTTGCCGGTAAACAATAAACCTTCCTTACCGGTGATTTTCGCGACCGAGCCTTCCGGAGCCAGATTGCCGTATAAAACGACCAAGTGACTGTCTTTTTTAATTGGGTTGTCGAAGGAGTGGATCATGTCCTGGCCTTCAGGATACGGTTGTACGTTGGCAAGGTTCTCGGCCAGCGTTTTGCCGGTGACAGTCAAGCAATCACCGTGCAGTAAACCGCGGTCCAGTAGGGCTTTCATCAATGGCTGAATGCCGCCGATTTCAATCAGCTCGGCCATTTGATATTGTCCGCTCGGCTTCAGGTCGGCCAGCATCGGAACGTTTTTGCCGATGCGGGTGAAATCGTCTAGCGTGATGTCAACACCGGTTGTATTGGCCATCGCAATCAAATGTAGCACCGAATTGGTCGAGCCGCCGAGTGCGATAACGACGGTGATCGCATTTTCGAATGCTGCCTTGGTCATGATGTCGCGCGGTTTGATGTCTTTAGCGAGCAATTCGAGAACAGCCGCGCCGGCGCGTTCGCAGTCGAGGCGTTTGTCTTCGGAAACCGCGGCTTGCGCTGAGCTGTTCGGTAAGCTCATGCCCAGAGCTTCGATTGCCGAGGCCATCGTGTTTGCTGTGTACATACCGCCGCAGGAGCCCGCGCCGGGTATCGCTTTCGCTTCGATTTGAGCAAGTTCTTCGTCGTCGATTTTATTGTTCGCGCGAGCGCCGACCGCTTCGAAAACTGAGACGACATCGAGTTTTTTATCTTTATGGCATCCCGGCAGAATCGTACCGCCGTAAACGAAGATGGCAGGACGGTTTAGGCGCGATAATGCGATCATGCAGCCGGGCATGTTTTTATCGCAGCCGCCGATCGCGACGACGCCGTCGAAGCCTTGACAGCCGACCACGGTTTCAATCGAGTCGGCAATGACTTCACGGGAAACCAGCGAGTATTTCATGCCTTCGGTGCCCATCGAAATACCGTCGGAGATCGTGATGGTATTGAAAATAACTGCTTTGCCGCCGGAATTATCGATGCCTCGAGCTGCATCGTCGGCAAGTCGATTAATATGCATGTTACAGGGAGTTACCATGCTCCAAGTTGAAGCGACGCCGATTTGTGGTTTTTTGAAGTCTTCATTTTTAAAGCCAACGGCATGCAGCATTGCGCGGCTTGGCGCTCGCTCCATGCCGTCAACGACTTGTGATGAAAAGCGTCTTGCGGATTTGTCACCTGAATTTGCCATCTGAATTCCTAATGTGTTCAATTGTTAATAGTAGACTGGGGGGTATCAAGTTGAAGCGGTTCCTTAGGATTGCGCGAAAAATAACTTCCGGAAGTTATGAGCTTTTTCGAAGATTCGGTTACTTGCCCCAGTCCTATCCCGGGGGCATTTGCTCAAGTAATTATGTGCGCGCACTTACTTTCATCTCCAATCTTTAAAACGTATCCCAACTACTGGTTCGTCGTCCTAGGCTTAGTTTCGGTAATATAAAACCGAGTAAAACGCCTCCTAATGCGAGTATTCCGCCATAGAGAAACCAGTCTTGATGAGCGTTATCGCGTAAGGCTTGGTTTTCTCGTTTAAGTTGCTGTAACTCGCGTTCGGCTGAAACGACGCGTTCTTGAAATTGATCGCGTTGGTTTTTAATGTCGATAGCGCTTGACGAAATTTGTTTTATTTCGGCAAGTTCCATCATCAATTGGTTGCGTTCGGCCATTAATGTCTCGCTAGATTTAACGGTCTCTTGCAATGAAGTTAACTCGGATTTCAGTCCGGCATTATCATTTTGAAGTTGTTCGATTTTTTTATTTGCTTGTTCAAGTAGATGGCTGTCGGGCGGCGAGGTTTTTAAAAAACGAGTTAAAATGTAGCCTTCGATACCTTTATTTGTTCTAACATAAGAATAACCGGAGCTGAGGTCTTCGATCAGTGTCAACGGCGTGCCGGAGCGAAGCATTCGCAAAATTTTACTGCGTTCGTTCTCGGCGACTCTGAGTGTTAATTCTAGGTCGTCAGTGACATAAACGGTTTTAGCTTGGGCAGCATTGATAACAATTGCGGAGAGAATGATAGCGTATACTAATTTTTTCACGTGTATCCTTGATGCAGGCAGGGTTGCATTATTTGTATTAGGAGTCGGTCAAATTTTACTTGTCACTCATTAATAATTCCAGCAAAGCCTTTTGTGCGTGTAGACGATTTTCCGCTTCGGGGAAGACAACACTTTGAGGGCCGTCGATGACTTCGGCAGCGACTTCCTCGTTTCGATGTGCGGGGAGGCAATGCATGAAAAGCGCGTCTTGGTTTGCAGTATTCATGACTCGTTCGCTGACTTGATAATCCTTGAAAGCTATTTCGCGTTGTTTTTGCTCTTCTTCGTGGCCCATGCTGGCCCATACGTCGGTAACAATCAAGTCTGAAGCTTCTGCCGCTTCTTCGGGAGAATTAAAAAACTCAATGTGTGACCGTCCGGTTTCTACTATTGCCGGGGTCGGCTCATAGCCCCGTGGGCAGGCAATATGTAATTTAAAATTCAATAACTTTGCAGCGTTTATATAGGAGTGACACATATTATTGCCGTCACCAATCCAGGTAACGGTTTTGCCTTCTATGTCGCCGCGATATTCGAAATAAGTTTGCATATCGGCAAGTAGTTGGCAAGGGTGTAGAAGATCGGTAAGGCCGTTGATGACCGGTACGCTGGAATATCTTGCGATCGTTGTGACCGTTTCGTGTTTAAACGTTCTCAACATCATGCCGTCGACCATGCTTGAAATGACTTTTGCGCTGTCTTGCAAAGGTTCGCCGCGGCCGAGTTGCGTGTCCCGCGGCGATAGAAATAAAGCCGAACCGCCTAAATGAATCATGCCGGTTTCGAACGAGATACGAGTTCGTGTCGAGGATTTTTCAAAAATCATGGCAAGAACCTTACCCTTCAACGGTTGATAGTTCGGGTCACGATATTTTTTTAGCTCGATTGCCCGATCGATTAAGGTTCGAAATTCGGTCGAAGTTAGATCATTTAGGCTAATAAAGTGTCTAGGGTTCATTGGCTTGATGTTTTTCCGTGAATTCGTGGATAGCGGCGGTTAGTGTTTTCACCAGTCTTTCGATTTGTTGCGCGTCGATAATCAACGGGGGTAATAACCTTATGGTTGTTTCATTAGTCACGTTGATCAACAATCCTTTTGACAAGGCGTTGTTGACGAGCTCGCCGCAAGGTACCGATAATTCGATGCCGATCATTAAACCTTTATGACGAATTTCTACGATCTTATTGTTGCCGACCAATAGCTCATCGAGCTTGGACGCGATCATTCGTCCTTTGATTTCGGCTTGTTCGATCAAATGGCCGTCATTTAATTCGTTCAATACGGCTAGAGCTGCGCTACAAGCTAAAGGATTGCCGCCAAAAGTTGAACCGTGAGTGCCCGGCGTCAAAATTTTATCGGCTTTTCCTCTCGCTAAGCAGGCACCGATTGGAACGCCATTAGCGAGCGCCTTGGCGAGTGTGCAAACATCGGGAAGTATGCCGTTATGCTGGTAAGCTAAAAACTTGCCGGTACGGCCAATGCCGGTCTGGATTTCATCCAGCATCATCAATAAATCGTGCCGGTCGCATAGTGTGCGGATTTTATTGAGATAATCCGGTGCGGGGATATTAACCCCGCCTTCGCCTTGAATCGGTTCTATAAGAATGGCAACTACATTGCTATGTTGTTGTAAGGCGTTTTCAATCGCGGTTATGTTGTTATATGGAACGCGAACGAACCCCTCGACCAGTGGCGCGAAACCTTGCTGGATCTTGGTGTTCCCGGTAGCGCTAAGCGTCGCCAAGGTTCTGCCGTGAAAGCTTTTTTCCATGACGATGATGGCGGGATTTTCTATGCCTTTTTGATGACCGTATCGGCGTGCTATTTTAATAGCCGCTTCATTGGCTTCGGCGCCCGAATTGCAGAAAAAGGCATTATCCATCCCGCTTAGAGCCGTTAACCGATCGGCGAGTTGTTCTTGTAAATCGATGCGGTATAAATTGGATGTGTGAACCAACTTCGCGCTTTGCTCACAGATGGCTTTATGTATGGAAGGATGGGCATGGCCCAGGTTGCATACCGCAATACCGGAGAGAGCGTCCAGATAACAATTGCCTTGTTGATCCCAAAGCAAAGCGCCTTCTCCTCTATCCAAGGAAATGCTTAAACGTCCGTAAGTTGGCATAACGTGGCCGGTCATAGATTATACCTTACCTAAAATGCAAAAAGGCGGCTAAAAGCCGCCTGCAAGAAAACCGATGATTATATGTTTGATAACCGGGCTAATCAATAGTATTGCTATAAAAAGAAGCTTTTTTAACAAAGCAAATCTTGATAGTATTACTTGGTTTTTATAATTAACGAGTAATTTCTATGGATGTAATAAGCAGAATTAAAGATCAGATTGAAAATAATCCGGTAGTACTCTACATGAAAGGTACTCCCGATTTTCCTCAGTGCGGATTTTCCGGCCGCTCGGTGCAAGTATTGCGCGCCTGCAAGGCCGATTTCACGTTTGTTAATATTTTCGAAGACCCTGAACTTAGGGAGGCGTTGAAGGAATATTCCAGTTGGCCGACTTATCCTCAGCTGTATATCAAAGGTCAATTAGTTGGCGGTTGCGATATCATTCTCGATTTATATAACACGGGTGAGTTAGTCAAGTTGTTGCAGGATGCTGAAGCTATTAGCGCTTGATTTTTTTGCTCGCCATGGATGGCGAGTGGCTTTTATGTTCTTGCGATCCTGCAATCCTTGCCCAAATGTCGCTTTCGATGCCGTTTCAACTACCAACGTAAGCATAGTCTTTTGTACCGGGTAACTTCTTGATCGCTTCCTCTAGCTTTCGGCTATGCCCGAGCCTGATTTTGTCTCGGCGTCAGACTCTAACGATTCCAGTTTTTTCCAGCGGTTGACGATTTTGCAAAACAGTGTAGCCGTTTGTTCGGCATCGTATAAAGCCGAATGCGCTTGGTCGCTATCCCAATTTAATCCAGCTGCGGCGGCAATTTTTGCCAGTACCGTTTGCTGATAGACTAGACCGCCTAATGTTGCGGTATCGAAAGTGCTGAAAGGATGAAATGGACTACGTTTGATTTGCGTTCTTTGGATTGCCGCATTTAAAAAACTAATATCGAAAGCGGGATTGTGGCCAACCAGTATCGCTCGGGTGCAGTCATTTCTTTTTACGGCCTTTTTGATGGGTTTGAATAGTTTATCCAGCGCATCTTTTTCTTGAATAGCCATGCGGAAAGGATGGTATGGATCTATTTTGTTGAATTTTAGAGCGGATTCGTCTAATTCGGAGTTTTGAAAAGGAATGATATGACATGCGTGACGCTCGGTGACTTCAAGGTTACCGTGTTTATTTAGTTCCACGATGACCGCTGCAATTTCCAGTAACGGATTTTTTTTGGGGTTGAAGCCTCCGGTTTCAATGTCGATAATTACTGGAAGGTAGCCTCGGAAGCGACTTCCCAGGGGAGTTATGGTTTTTTCCATCGATACATAAAAATTGAGAAAAATTTGAAAAAAGGAGTAGCGGCAAGTTTATTGCCAATGCTCGAAAGGGCAGGGATATTGTGCTATGTTACGCGAAAAACACCGAATAATAAAAATTTAGGTATTGCGAGGCCGTATATGAATCTAAAACCAATGGTAGCCCGTTTGGCGATGCCGTTATTACTGAGCACTGTGATCGGATGCGCGTCGGCGCCCGAAGCTAGGATCGATGAAAGCGATCCGTGGGAAGGTTTTAACCGGAATATGCAGGTCTTTAACGATAATTTGGACGAGTATGCCATGAAACCTCTTGCCAAGGGGTATCAATGGATTACCCCTTCTTTTGTCGATCGGGGTATTACAAACTTCTTTAGTAATATCAATGATATAGGTGTTACCATTAACGATTTGTTGCAATTTAAATTAGCCCAGACCGGATCGGATGGCGCTCGTTTTCTTGTGAATACGGTGGCGGGTATCGGAGGTTTGTTTGATGTTGCGACAGAAATCGATTTGCCGAAGCATAATGAGGATTTCGATCAAACTTTAGCGGTTTGGGGAGTGCCGTCAGGACCGTATTTGGTATTGCCGCTTTTTGGCCCGAGTTCGTCCAGAGGTGTATTCGGCCTTGTCGGCGATGCCGCTATGAATCCAATTAGTTATATCGATGGCGGTATCGTTTCCGGAACTTATGGTGCTATTGGGGGCGGTCTATTTGTATTGAATGCGGTCGATACTCGCGCCGACAATTTGAGCACAACGAGAATTGCGACAGAAGCTGCTGTGGATCGATACGAATTCTTCAAAAATGCCTATATACAACAACGAGAATATTTGATTCTAGACGGTAATGTGCCCGAAAACGATTGGGATCTCGATGTTGATTTTAACAATTTCAACGACGAATATATCGAACCGGATGCGATTTAACTGAAACGACTTGGAGAGAAGGGCTATGGTTAAAATTCTTGCCTTTTCCGGCAGTGCTAGAAAAAATTCCTATAACCAGAAATTGGTTGAGATTGCTGCCGGTGGAGCTAGACGTTCGGGTGCGGAAGTTACTTTGATTAATTTAGCTGATTTTGAAATGCCCATTTTCAATGAGGATCTCGAAAAAAAAGAGGGAATGCCGCGAGCGGCACGGGATTTTAAGTCGCTTTTAATCGCACACGACGGTTTTTTAATCGCATCGCCTGAATATAATAGTGCATTTAGTCCATTATTAAAAAATGCAATAGACTGGGCGTCGCGTCGGGAGGGCGATGAGTTGCCTCTGCTAGCATATCGCGGAAAATTAGCGGCAATTATGTCCGCTTCGCCTGGTGCTTTGGGCGGTTTGAGGGGGTTGGTGTTTTTAAGGTTGCTATTGTCCAATATCGGTGTAACCGTTCAAGCCGGTCAGCAAGCGATAGCCAATGCCGCAAAAGCATTCAACGATGACGGCTCGTTGGTCGATACCGCTCAACAAGATGCTGTCATCGAATTAGGCGTTAATTTAGCTCGGACACTGGCAAAATTAAAATCTACGGAATAGCGAAAAGTGATTCTTAACCGCATATTCATAAATCGATTTTCATAAGGATACGGTAAAAAATAACTTCCCTAAATGGATCTGGCGCTTTGCAAGCATCCTTCGCAAGTTTATCGTTCCCATGCTCTGCGCTCGCCGTTATTCACATCCCTTTGATACGCTATTGGCCATTATGCTCGATCCTAAGATTTATTTTGTGGGACCCCAGCTATCGTTACTTCGGAAATCGGCCGAACGTCTTTCATCTCAGTTTCTCGATTTAGTAAAGGAGATAATGTCGGCTCCAACGATTTGACAATTTGCACCGGTAGCGAACTGGTGAATCGGTAGTTTTCCGCATCGGGTCCTTTAACATAAGCGGTAATGACACCAAAGAATCGATCCCCAAGGAAAAATGCAAAAGTTGCGGCACGGCTGATGAATTTCGATTCGATCAACCGTCCACGTTCCCCCCACACTTGGCGCCGATGGTCGCCGGTGCCGGTTTTTCCGCCTATTGCGATCGGTTCGATATCGGAGTCTTTGTAAACGTTTCTTAAGCGTGTTGCCGTACCCCCTTCGACGACGCCAATCAAAGCATCACGGGTCACTTTTGCAATTTCGGGCGCAAAGACTCGCTGGCCATGAGCGGGTTGTCGACTCATGATGGTTTCATAGGGCGTGTCTTTTGCGAAATGAAGTTTTTCAAAACGAACTAGCGGTTGTCTGATGCCGTTGTTTTGTAGAATACCCATCAGCTCTGCTAATGCCGCCGGACGGTCTCCCGACGCGCCGATTGCGCTAGCATAGGAAGGCGTCAAATAACTGAAAGGGTAGCCCGTTCTTTGCCAAGCACGATGGATTGAGGTAAATGCTTCGATTTCCAGCAGCGTCATAATGCGCCGTTGTTGAGCGCTGGCTCGGCGGCTCCTAAATAACCAGCGATAAACTTCCTGGCGTTGCACCGTGCTGGCTTCTAGCATTTCTTCTTTTGTTGCGTTAGGGTGTTGAGCTAAATACCTGACTAACCAAAGTTCGAGAGGATGGATTTTGGTGATGTAGCCTTGATCCTGTAAGTCGAAATTGGCCGGAGAGTATTTTTCGTGCAGTTTTTCGATTTTTTCATTGCCGCGCGTGGAGGCAGGTAGGTTTTTTTTCAGAAACTGTTCCAACGCATCAATGCTAGCATCGGGATAAATCGATTGGTATAGCATAGAAAACCGGGATGCTTTGGCGTAAACGCGTTTTGTCAGCATAGCCAGTGCCTCTTCGGGCGACTTATCTTGATATTTTGCGTAGAATCGGCGCAAATATATACGTCCTTCACGGTCAGCAAAACGTTGGAGATATTCCTGGCGGCGAGGGTCGTCCGGAATTTCCAGCCACCGTGCAACACCTCCAGGTTTGTAAAGGTGATGATATACGACTTCGCGCATGAGGCGAATGAAGACTAAATTGACCGAATCGCGCAAGGCATCGCGAACCGATAGGATTTTTTCGTTGTCTATCCGGCTGAAATTACTAAAGCGATGAATGCCGCCCCCGGTATAGAAACTTTCTCCCGGGCTGGCCGAGAAACGCCTGTCGAGGGCCCGGTTCAATAAATCTTCCAATTGTATATTAGGGTTGGCGCGAAGTTGATGGATTACCCAGGCGGAAATATAGTCGCGTGAATGCAGTTCGATTTTATTGAATTCGGAAACCGGGGTGTGTTTGTAAAGCTCGTAAACTTTGGTGACTAGTTCAAGGTAATGAACCATCGTTCTGAGTTTAGCGGTAGAACCTAGGTCGATCTTGATGCCTTCGTTGATATCCAGCGGTTGATCGTAATTATCGGTTTGTACGCGTAGCAAGTTGCCTTTTGGGCTTCGCTCGAACAACATCAAGCTGTAAATAATAGGCGAGGGATCGTTGGTTTCATTTAATAACCTGAATCCGATAGCGCCCGCGGCTCGGGCGCCTTCTATTTCGCTCAAACGCCTGAGGGATTGACCGACTGCTTGCTGAGTATCGAAATCGATAGTCGACTTTGCGGTCAAGTCAATTCGGTCTAATTCGTAGATCGAATGAACTCCCAGCGCTCTAGCTAATCGTGTCCGGAGTACGGCTTGGGTCTTTTTTTCGGTCATGAACTTGGCCGGCTCTGGGATTTCGCTGGTTTGGCGGGCAACGGATGCTTGTAATGAAGCATCGCGTAATGATGTTGAAATGAGGCCTTGTTCGGCCATGACCCTTAAATAACTGTCGGTAAGATTTTGTAATGCTTTGAAGCCGGTCTTAGAACCGAGTAGATCTGAGGGTCTGCGTTGCGATAGAAGCAAGCTAAGCACTTGCCGGTAGGCTTTGCCTTGTTCGGGGCTGACTGCTTGTTCGGGGTCGAAGGCGCTTGAAGCGAGTAGGCGATTGGTTTCTTCAAAATCCGCTCCGTACCAGGCCGATAATCCATCGCCCAAACCATGAACCTCACCAAGTTTAGGCGTCGCAGCCAACGGCATTGAGTTTAGATATGAAAGCGCGATTTGTTTTCTCATTTCCCGGGTATCGGGTCCCAATAAGTAAGCGCGTATCGAAGCGCTGACCATTTGTTGCAGTTTGTCTTTGATTGAGTGAGTATAGCCGTCCGGTGAATGACGGTATTTTTCTAACTGAGTCGCCAGGGTGCTTCCGCCCGGTACGTTGATGTTTGAGCCGAATTGCTTGGCAATGAATTGCATGCCGGCGAATCCTAGTCGACTCCATTCGATAGCCGGATTTACCGTAGGGAATTTGTCATTGAGTAATTCGCGGTTCTCAATAAATAACAAAGTGTTGAGAATAAGCGGAGGAATCGTATCAAAATGTGCATATCCGTAAGTCGGATGCCGGGTGTTGAATAATTCGCGGTCTTTGTAATCGATGATGCGAAGCCCGGCTTGGATTTTTTCCTGATAGATGGGGTTGAGCCCGTAGTCGTTCAATTGCAAAATCGCATCGGAGGAGTGTGCCTGGGCCGATATCTTGAAACCGTTGTTTTCCAGACGGGATATCATGTCGGGTAACGATGTGTACCCGAGCCGTCGATCATAAGGGCCTTCAGAAGGAAAGCGAATCGACGAGCTGATGCCGGGTTCGAGTTTGAAACTCAACTGTTTGGTAATCTCCGAAAGATAGCGGGCTTGATAGCGGGAAGTTTCTATTTCCTCCTTGACTAAGATGACAAAAGAAAAGCTTAACCACGCCGCGCCGGTCCAAAAACTCAATACCAATAACCGGCGAATTTTAAGTTTAACATTTCGCATATTCTGTGGTTACCTTCAGTCAGGTCTTGTTGAATTTGGGCCGTCCAAGTATGGGATAGGTCGATTCTTTAGGGGAAATATACCTTTCGCACGTCAAGTTTCGGCAGTGCATGAGGAGGCGCCGGGATGCTCGGTCCCTCGCATAACGCTAGCTGAGGGGGCAGCATGCTGCTGGGCCTTTGATGCCCCCTTGCGCAGAATTTTGATCTACGAGGGTATAATTGTCAAAAAATGATTTTAAACCCTTTATTCATCATTATATGAATTTTAAATTAATGCAAAGAGGCATTTTTTAATCGAAAGTTCAGTCGCTTTGCCGGGGGCGCTAAAATAATCCCAATGCTCGATAGGTATTTTGATCGAAGAGTATAGTGACAGCTTTGCCGTAAGTGAAAATTGTTAATGACCAAATAGCGATAATTTCGTAGAATTAACACAGTTTTGTCTTTTCTGTAACGGGATGGGTCTTGTGCGGCTCCTCCCGTTTTGCACATTTGAGGTAGCAGATTTTGAGTAAACCCGCATTACTGGTATTGGAGGATGGATCGGTTTTTAATGGCGTATCCATCGGAGTAGACGGTTGTTCCGTTGGAGAAGTCGTTTTTAACACTTCATTGACTGGATATCAGGAAATATTGAGTGATCCATCTTACGCGCGTCAAATCGTAACATTGACATATCCGCATATCGGCAATGTAGGTACCAATGCCGAGGACGACGAGTCACCGAGTGTTTTTGCCAGCGGTTTGGTTATTCGAAATTTACCATTGCAGGCTAGTAATTGGCGGTGTGAAAAAACTTTGCAGGAATATTTGATCGATCGGAATGTGGTCGCGATTGCCGAGATCGATACGCGTAAACTGACTCGCTTATTACGCGATAAAGGTGCTCAGCGCGGTGCTGTTATTGCCGGCGATAACCCTGATATCGAGATTGCCAAGAAAGCGATAGCCGATTTTCCCGGCCTTAAAGGCATGGATTTGGCCAAAATCGTGACTGTCGAGAATTCTTATGAATGGACGGAGGACGTTTGGGATCTCGACAAAGGGCATCAAGCAGCCAATGATTTGACTAAGCATGTCGTCGCCTTTGATTTCGGAATTAAGCGCAATATCCTGAGGCTGCTTGCCAATCGCGGATGCCGAGTTACCGTCGTTCCAGCACAGACGTCTGCTGAGAAGGTCTTGGCAATGAATCCCGATGGCGTGTTTTTATCGAATGGCCCGGGTGATCCGGAGCCATGCGATTATGCAATCGAAGCGATAAAAACGATTCTCGATACCAAAGTTCCTGTTTTCGGTATTTGTTTAGGCCATCAATTATTGGCTTTAGCCAGCGGCGCAAAAACCGAAAAAATGAAATTCGGGCATCATGGCGCGAATCATCCTGTTCAAGAGCTTGCGACCGGACGGGTTATGATCAGTAGTCAAAATCACGGCTTTGCGGTCAACGAAGCGAGTTTGCCAACGCATTTAAAAGCGACTTTTCGTTCGCTTTTCGATGGCAGTCTGCAAGGCATAGAGCGAACCGATTGTCCGGCTTTCGGCTTTCAAGGGCATCCCGAGGCGAGTCCCGGTCCACAGGATGTCGAAAGTCTATTCGACCGTTTCGTCGACCTGATGAATCAAGCCAAAACGCACTAAACCGCCACAGACATATATAGTTTAAAAATGCCAAAAAGAAGCGACATTAAATCGATTTTATTATTGGGCGCAGGCCCTATTGTTATCGGACAAGCTTGCGAATTCGATTATTCCGGCACGCAAGCATGCAAGGCATTGCGTGAGGAAGGTTACCGGGTTATTTTGGTTAATTCCAATCCGGCGACGATCATGACCGACCCTGATATGGCCGATACAGTCTATATCGAGCCGATCGACTGGCAAACCGTTGAAAAAATTATAGAAAAAGAGCGCCCCGACGCGATTTTGCCAACAATGGGCGGACAGACCGCGCTGAATTGCGCGTTAGCGCTCGACAAGCATGGCGTGTTGGAAAAATACGACGTGGAAATGATCGGTGCGACTAAAGAAGCGATCAATAAAGCCGAAGATCGGGAACTGTTCAACCAGGCGATGCGAAAAATCGGCCTGGAAGTCGCGAAATCCAAAACAGCGCATAGTATGGAAGAAGCGCTGGCCGCACAAGAAGAAGTCGGCTACCCAACCATTATTCGTCCCTCGTTTACGATGGGCGGCAGCGGCGGCGGTATTGCCTATAACAAGGAAGAATTTATTGAAATTTGCGAGCGTGGATTGTATTTGTCGCCGACCAATGAATTGCTGATTGAAGAGTCGGTGTTGGGCTGGAAAGAATTCGAAATGGAAGTCGTGCGCGATTCGAAAGACAATTGCATCATCGTTTGTTCGATCGAAAATTTCGATCCAATGGGTGTGCATACCGGCGACTCTATTACTGTCGCCCCAGCGCAAACCTTGACCGACAAGGAATACCAAATATTACGTAACGTTTCGTTGGCAGTCTTGCGCGAAATCGGCGTCGATACCGGCGGGTCGAACGTACAGGTCGCGATCAATCCGGAAAACGGACGGATGGTCATTATCGAAATGAATCCGCGTGTTTCGCGATCGTCCGCCTTGGCATCGAAAGCCACCGGTTTTCCGATTGCGAAGGTCGCGGCGAAACTCGCGGTCGGTTATACATTAGACGAGCTGCAAAACGAAATCACCGGCGGTGCTACGCCTGCCTCGTTTGAGCCCACTATTGATTATGTCGTGACCAAAGTGCCGCGCTTTACCTTCGAAAAATTCCCGCAAGCCGACGATCGATTGACGACACAAATGAAATCGGTCGGCGAGGTCATGGCAATCGGACGCTCGTTTCAGGAATCGTTGCAAAAGGCCTTGCGTGGGCTTGAAGTTGACAAGACCGGCCTCGATGAGATTGTCGATTTAAATGCCGAGGATGCGAAGGAAATTTTACTTAAGGAAATGCGTCATCCGGGGGCCGAACGCTTATGGTATGTCGCCGATGCTTTCCGTAGCGGTATGTCGCTTGAAGAAATACATGATATTTGCAAAATCGACCCCTGGTTTTTGGCGCAAATCGAAGACTTGCTGATAGCCGAAAAATCGCTGTCAACCAAAACATTGGCGACTTTGGAAGAGGGTGAGCTCTATCGTTTGAAGCGCAAAGGGTTTTCTGATGCTCGGCTGGCAAAATTACTGGATACCAGCGAGTCTGAAATTAGAAACGCTCGACATAAAAACAATATTCGTCCGGTTTATAAACGAATAGATTCGTGCGCGGCTGAATTTTCATCCGATACCGCTTATTTATATTCCAGTTACGATGAAGAGTGCGAGGCACGGGTCAGCGATAAAGATAAAATCGTGATTTTAGGCGGAGGCCCGAACCGAATCGGACAGGGCATTGAGTTCGATTATTGCTGCGTGCATGCTGCATTGGCTTTGCGTGAAGATGGTTACGAAACGATCATGATCAATTGTAATCCGGAGACCGTTTCGACCGATTTCGATACCTCCGATCGCTTGTATTTCGAGTCGTTGACATTGGAAGATGTTTTGGAGATTATTCACCTCGAACAACCGAAAGGCGTGATCGTTCAGTACGGCGGGCAAACTCCGCTGAAACTGGCGCGCGCACTCGAGGCCGCCGGGGCGCCGATTATCGGTACGTCTCCCGACTCGATCGATTTGGCTGAGGACAGAGAACGCTTTCAAAAACTATTGGAAAGATTGGACTTGAAACAACCGCCCAATGCAACGGCGCGTTCGGTCGAGCAGGCAATACTTTCGGCGCGGGAGCTGGGTTATCCGTTGGTGGTTAGGCCTTCTTATGTGTTAGGTGGTCGGGCAATGGAAATCGTTGTCAATGAAGAAGGCCTGCAGCGCTACATGAAAGAGGCTGTGAGTGTTTCGAACGATTCGCCGGTCTTATTGGACCGGTTTCTCGATGATGCGGTTGAAATGGATGTCGATGCGATTTACGATGGCGAACGGGTGTTGATCGGCGGATTAATGGAGCATATCGAACAGGCGGGTGTTCATTCCGGTGATTCGGCTTGTTCGATACCTCCGTACGATTTACCTGCGGCTATTCAAAATCAGTTGCGCGAACAAGTCGCTAAAATGGCGGAAGCGCTTGGTGTGAGGGGGTTGATGAATACCCAGTTTGCAATTCAAGGCAATGATATATACGTGCTTGAAGTCAATCCCCGGGCATCGAGAACGGCGCCGTTCGTTTCCAAAGCGACCGGTTATCCGTTGGCCAAAATCGCTGCGCGCTGTATGGTTGGTAAAACTTTAGTTGAGCAAGGTATTACAGAAGAGCGTATACCTTCGTATTATTCGGTCAAGGAAGCGGTGTTTCCTTTCGTTAAATTCCCTGGTGTCGACTCCTTATTAGGGCCTGAAATGAAGTCGACCGGTGAGGTGATGGGTGTTGGAAAGACTTTTGGCGAAGCATTCGCCAAATCGCAACGTGCCGCCGGTATTGATTTAAGCCAAAGCGGGAAAGTATTGATCAGCATTCGTGATGCGGATAAGGCTAAGTTGCCAGAATTAGCTAAAATGCTGGTTGCAAAAGACTATCAAATCGTCGCGACTCGAGGGACGGCTAGAGTATTGAAAGAAGCAGGTATTCCTTGCGACGAAGTCTTTAAAGTCAACGAAGGTAGACCTAATACCGTGGATATGATCAAAAACGACCAAATTCAATTAGTCGTCAACACCACTGATGGCAAGAAAGCTATTCACGACTCATTCACGATGCGAAGAGAGGCGTTGCAGCATCGTGTAACCTATTACACTACGATGGCTGGTGCGCGTGCCGCGTGTTATGCATTGGGCGAATTGGCGGCGGGAACCGTGACTAGCTTGCAAGAACTTCACAAAAGCTTAATCGATGCCGATTAATCGCTCGCGTCTCTCAACAAGCTGAAAGATCTCTGTCGGTTTTCATTGTGAGTTGACAGTTGTTCTAAAGCGCTACATTGGCTTATTGCAACAAGTCATATGCCGACTCAATCCGACTTTTTTACCGGGCAAATTCTTTTTACTCGGTAACTACAATAAATTAAAGGAGTTGTATCCATGAATAAAGTACCTCTAACAGTCACTGGAGCCAAGAAATTACGAGAGGAGTTAGACGAGCTGAAATCCGTGGTGCGTCCCAGAATCATCAAGGCCATTGCTGAAGCCAGGGAGCACGGAGATCTGAAGGAAAATGCCGAATATCATGCTGCGCGCGAACAGCAAAGTTTTGCTGAGGGGCGCATCGCCGAGATTGAAGGCAAGTTGTCCAATGCTCAAATTATCGATGTCACTAAATTGGATGCTAACGGTAAAGTCGTATTCGGTGCAACCGTTGAAATCGAAGAGCTTGAAAGTGGTGATACCGTCACTTATCAAATCGTCGGCGAAGACGAAGCCGATATCAAAGCCGGTCGTATCTCCGTTGGCTCTCCGATAGCACGGGCCTTGATAGGTAAAGAAGCAGAGGATGTGGTCATCGTCAAAGCGCCAGGCGGCGATATAGAATACGAAATCCTTTCGATTCAGTATATTTAACGATCGTGTGAAACGGCGGGCGGTTTGTGCATTGCCCGCTCATACGCTTATTTCTCAGGATTTAGTCGATGAATTACTAGAATCTGGCCTATGCTTTGAACGAAGTCGGCTCCGGTTTGTGTACAAATTTCCTGTTGTAGCTTTTTTCGATCGTCGCGTTCGGCGCGTATTTTTACTTTAATGAGTTCATGACTATTGAGCGCAATATCCATTTCAGCCAAAACGCCTTGCGTTAGGCCCGAATGGCCTATTATGACAACCGGTTTCAGGCTGTGGGCTTGGGCTTTGAGTTGTTTTCTTTCGGCAGGGGTCACTCTGTGTTTCCTTAGCTATAAATAAAACGCGAATTTTACACGATTTCCGATATGGCACGAAGTAAAAGCAGTAGTCGCTGGTTACAGGAACATTTTCACGATGAATACGTCAAAATGGCTCAAGCGCAAGGATGGCGATCTCGCGCAGTGTTCAAGTTAATTGAAATACAAGAAAAGGACAGCATCATAAAACCGGGAATGAATGTCGTCGATTTAGGCGCGGCACCGGGCGGCTGGTCTCAATATGCCAGGCGCATTATCGGAAAAAAAAATAAAATTATAGCCCTGGATATATTGCCGATGGATCCATTGGAAAATGTCGATTTTATTCAAGGCGACTTTCGCGAACTCGCGGTGTTGGAACAGTTGCAAACCGTGTTGGCCGGGGCGACTGTCGACTTGGTCATGTCGGATATGGCGCCGAATATAACTGGCAATAAAGGCGTTGATCAGCCTAATTCCATGTATTTGTGCGAACTTGCGCTTGATACCGCGCGTTCGATTTTAAATCGCGACGGTTCATTTTTAGTCAAGGTTTTTCAGGGCGAAGGATATGAAAGTTTTCTTAAAGATGTCCGGCAAAGTTTTTCATCGGTTGCGATCAGAAAGCCGAAAGCCTCTAGACCAAGAAGCAATGAAGTATATATTTTAGGGAAAGGGTTTAAATAAGCTGATTGAGTCACCATGTTAATGAATGAGAATGGCGAAAATCAATAACAACGATCAGGAGCGCAGATTCCTGATACAATTGCAATGTTTTTAAACCGAGGGCCTGATAAGGTCAGAGGCTAGTAACTTGAACGATATGTTAAAAAATGTAATTTTATGGGTTGTCATCGCTGTCGTATTGATGTCGGTATTCAACAATTTCGCTCCGCGCGGAGACCGCGGCGAACTTTCGCTGACTTATACGCAGTTCATACAAGCGGTTAAAATGGGGCAGGTTCAACAGGTTTCAATCGATGACAATGTCGTCAAGGGAAAAATGCAAACCGGCGAGACATTTCGCACCTATGCGCCGAACGATCCGCATTTAGTCGATGACTTGCTCGAAGGCGGTGTCGACATCAAAGCATTGCCACCCGAACAACCTTCATTCTTGATGCAGCTTCTGGTCTCATTCGGCCCTATCTTGTTATTGATTGCGGTCTGGGTCTTTTTTATGCGTCAAATGCAAGGCGGAGGCGCCGGCGGCAGAGGAGCGATGTCTTTTGGTAAAAGCAAGGCGCGTATGCTTGAGGAAGACCAGATCAAAGTCACATTCTCCGATGTTGCAGGATGTGACGAAGCTAAGGAAGAAGTTGCCGAAATGGTCGATTTTCTAAAGGATCCCGCTAAATATCAAAAACTCGGCGGAAAAATTCCGCGCGGCGCATTAATGGTCGGGCCGCCCGGAACTGGTAAAACGTTATTGGCTAGGGCCATTGCCGGGGAAGCAAAAGTGCCGTTCTTCACCATCTCCGGTTCCGATTTTGTCGAAATGTTCGTAGGTGTCGGTGCGTCTCGAGTGCGTGATATGTTCGAGCAGGCAAAAAAACATGCGCCTTGCATTATCTTTATCGACGAGATCGATGCCGTTGGCCGCCAACGCGGAGCCGGATTAGGCGGCGGACATGACGAACGCGAACAAACCTTAAATCAGTTGTTGGTTGAGATGGACGGTTTTGAAGGTAACGAAGGGGTTATTGTGATCGCCGCGACTAATCGTCCTGATGTATTGGATAAAGCTTTGTTACGTCCCGGAAGATTCGATCGCCAAGTCACGGTCGGTTTACCCGATGTGAAAGGCAGGGAGCAAATTCTGAATGTTCACATGAAGAAAGTTCCTGCTGCCGATGATGTTGTGATCAAATATATAGCGCAAGGCACGCCCGGTTTTTCCGGTGCGGATTTGGCTAATTTGGTTAACGAAGCCGCCTTGTGTGCCGCCCGAGCCAACAAACGATTAATCAGTATGGTCGACTTGGAAAAAGCGAAAGACAAGATCATCATGGGCGCGGAACGTCGCTCTATGGTAATGAGCGACAAAGAGAAAAAAATGACGGCTTATCATGAAGCCGGGCATGCCATTGTCGGACGTCTGGTGCCTGACCACGATCCGGTCTACAAGGTCAGTATCATGCCGCGTGGGCGAGCCTTGGGCGTAACGATGTTTCTTCCCGAAGCAGATCAATACAGTATTAGTAAACGTAAGCTCGACAGCATGATTTCGAGTTTGTATGGCGGACGAATTGCCGAGGAAATGATTTTTGGCTGGGAAGAGGTCAGTACCGGCGCATCCAATGATATCGAGCGTGCGACAGAATTAGCTAGAAATATGGTCACGAAATGGGGCTTGTCGCAACGTCTCGGTCCTTTGGCTTATAGCGAAGAAGAAGGTGAGGTGTTTCTTGGTCGATCCGTTACGCAGCATAAGTCGGTTGCCGAAGAAACCTCGCACACGATCGACGAAGAAATTCGATCGATCATCGATAGGAACTACGAGCGCGCAGAAAAAATTCTAAAAGAAAACGAAGATATCTTGCACGCGATGGCTGACGCTTTGGTGAAGTATGAAACGATCGATAAAGCACAGCTCGATGATTTGTTGTCAAGAAAACCGGTTAGGCCTCCCCAAGGCTGGGAAGATCCATCGCCACCGCAAGGCGGTGCTAAAGTAGATAGTCGAGCCAATGCTAAAGATTCCGAGCCGCCTTTAAGCGATGCCGCCGAACAAAGCCAATAATCATTTCGGAAACAAGTGAAAAGGAGAGTCGGTGGCGGCTCTCCTTTTTTATTAGTTTGAAACAAGCATGCTTTTTAACCCATAAGTAATAAACGGGCTTGAAGATGAAGGAAAAAAAATATTTTGGAACCGATGGTATAAGAGGAAAAGTCGGCGAGTATCCGATAACGGCTGATTTTTTACTCAAATTAGGTTGGGCAACCGGACGAGTCTTCGCGAATGAAGGGCACGGTTTCGTATTGGTCGGAAAAGATACCCGAATTTCAGGTTATATGTTCGAATCGGCGCTCGAAGCGGGATTGACTGCTGCCGGTGTTGATACGCATTTATTGGGGCCGATGCCGACGCCGGGCGTAGCTTACCTGACGCGAACCTTGCGCGCCCAGGCAGGTATCGTTATTAGCGCTTCACATAATCCTTACTACGATAACGGCATTAAGTTTTTTTCGGTTGAGGGAACGAAATTGCCGGATTCGATGGAGAAAAAAATAGAGTATTACCTTGATTCTCCGATGACAACGGTCGACTCTTCGAAGCTGGGTAAAGCCAATCGTGTTGGAGACGCGGCAGGCCGGTATATAGAATTTTGCAAAAGTACGATTCCGACTTGGATGGACTTTAACGGTCTTAGAATCGTGGTCGACTGTGCTAATGGTGCAACCTATCATATCGCGCCACACGTTTTTAGTGAGGTAGGGGCTGAAGTCGTTACGATCGGCGCCGAACCGGATGGGTTGAATATTAACGAAGAGTGCGGAGCCACTAAGACTGAAAAATTAGTTTCCACGGTTCTTGCCTATCGAGCCGACTTCGGTATCGCTTTGGACGGCGACGGCGATCGTCTGATTATGGTAGATCATAAAGGCGAAATTGTTGACGGCGATGAGCTGATTTATATTATCGCTAAATCGAGATTGAACTCAGGAGCCCTAAAAGGTCCGGTGGTCGGTACTTTAATGACTAATCTCGGTATGGAGCATGCGCTAAAAAGCTTAGGCATCGAATTGTTTCGAGCGAAGGTCGGAGACCGCTATGTCATGGAAATGCTCGAAGAGAAGAACGGTATCTTAGGAGGCGAAAATTCAGGACATATCATTTGTTTAGACAGAACGACCACCGGCGACGGTATCGTGGCGGCTTTACAAGTCATGGCCGAAATGAAAACCACCGGAAAGACGCTGCATGAGCTTAGGTCCGGGGTTCGCATGTATCCTCAAGTTCTGATTAACTTGAGAACCGATATCAAAATCAATCCCGATAATCACGAAAAAATACAAAAAGCGGTTAAGGATGTCGAAAAAATATTAGGTGATAACGGTCGAGTCTTGCTGAGGGCATCGGGAACCGAGCCGTTGATTCGTGTAATGGTAGAAGGAGTCGACGAGGCGTTGGTGAATAAATGCGCCAATCAATTAGCGGATGAGGTCAAGAAAGCAATCGATGCTTGAACAAGTTCCGATAAGCATATATCATACGCAGCTTAATTTTGGATGGAGAGGGAGAAATTATGCGTCAAACACTTGTGGCTGGAAACTGGAAAATGAATGGTTCTAAAGCGACCACAGAATCGTTATGCAAAGCCATCATTGCCGGACTTAACTCATCCGACACCGGAATCGTAGTTTGTGTTCCTTATGTCTACTTAGCCGATGCGGCTAAATTAACGGAAGGCACACCTCTTGATCTTGGCGCACAAAATGTCGCCGATCAAAGTTCTGGCGCATATACCGGAGAAATCTCAGCGTCCATGCTGAACGAATTTAATTGCAAATATGCGATCGTCGGTCACTCCGAACGTAGGACTTATTACGGCGACACCAACGAATCGGTTGCTTTGCGTTATTCTCAAGCTCAACAACAAGGTATCATTCCTATATTGTGCGTTGGCGAAACATTAGAGCAACGTGAAAACGATCAGACGTTTAGCGTCATCGATGAACAGCTCGATGCGGTTTTAAGTGCGGCAGGCATCGACTCTTTCAGTAAAGCAGTGATTGCTTATGAGCCGGTATGGGCCATCGGTACGGGAAGAACCGCCTCTGACGAGCAAGCGCAGGAAGTTCATCAGTATATTCGTCAAAAGTTCGCTGCAAAAAATCAAACGATTGCCGACCAACTGCAAATTTTGTATGGCGGTAGTGTTAAGCCGGACAACGCTAAGGGCTTATTTGCAATGCCTGATATCGACGGCGGATTAATCGGCGGTGCATCATTGGATGCCGAAGGCTTTTTGAAAATATATAGCGCATCTAAATAATCACAGCTAAATAACATAATAAAATGTATCAAGTTATCATAGTTATCCATGTATTATTCGGGCTAGGTGTTATCGGTCTAGTATTAATGCAGCAAGGTAAAGGTGCCGATGCCGGTGCCGCGTTCGGAAGTGGTGCATCGGGAACTTTATTCGGCGCACAAGGCTCAGCTTCGTTTTTATCGAGAACTACAGCAGTTTTAGCGACTTTGTTCTTTGTGACAAGTCTTTCTCTTGCAATGTTGAGCGGTGGTAGTAAAGCCGCGAAAGACTTTTTTGATGACGCAGAAACCGAAGAAGCTTTCGATATACCGTTAATGAGTAAAGAAGCCGAACCGGTTGCCGTCCCCTCTATATCAGCGGAAACGCCGACTATCGAAGAAGAATCAAAAACGGTTGAAGAGGCAAAAGAACAGCCGACAGACGAAATAAAAGAATAAAAACTATCAGCCGATGTGGTGAAATTGGTAGACACGCCATCTTGAGGGGGTGGTGACGCAAGTCGTGCCGGTTCAAGTCCGGCCATCGGCACCAAATTCAAGTTCGGGATAGTCCGAACAACTCCAAAAACCCGCAAGTTACAAGGCTTAGCGGGTTTTTTATTGTCCGAAGAAATCCCGCTAACACTTTTTGCGCAGGCTCTGGAAAAGTCACGGCGTTACGAATGGATCACTATGCGGTAGTAGTTGAAAACACCCACCACTACCGGAAGCACTTATTAATCTAAAATGAATTGTTGTCTATGGGTAAATCGCCGGTTTCGGCATATCCGTGTCAGGATTGGCCAGAGTTTTAAGGCGTGATCGATGACTTTTACGCTCTCGGGATGTCAGTTCCCGCGCGTCGGCTTCTACCGCATATAAGGCCGCAATTCGGTTTAACGCTTCCTGCGCGATCGAACTTCAGTCGGCCTGATATCGATCGAAGAATTTTCGGCGCACATGCGCCCAGTAAGCCAGTTCGACACAGGCAAGACGATTCGGGATGCGCACGCGCCGTCGCAAACAGGGCTTTGTAGCCACTGTAGTCATCGACCAGCAGGTGAACGTTCCAGTCTTGCAGAAACTTGCCCGGCATGTCGGCCACTCCGGCCGGCTTGGTAGTTGAAGACGAGGATCTTGGGGTCGGGTTGCTGGTCGTTGCTGCGATAAGCCCATAGATAGGCTTTCTTGGTTTTGCTGTTGCTGGGGGCCAGTTGCGAAACCGGGGTTTCGTCGGCATGCAAGCTATCGCGTTGCAATAAGAGCTAGGTTTAACGATCGGCCAAGGGCTCTAGGGCGACACCGAGGCGTCCGACCGAATCGGCTAATGTTGAGCGGGACAATATTACACCGCTACGGGCGGCGATCTGTTCCAGTCGGTACAACCCAAAAAGAGCAGTTTGAGGCTTTACCAAGCCGGTGAAAGAGTTGTAGACCCTTCATGCTTCGACTTGGCTCAGCACGAACGGTCTTCGCACATGTCAACTGCTCTTTTTTGGTACAACGGCAAATGATCGAGGAATTTGCCGATCAGCACCCAGGTCAGTAAACCCACTGCCGCCATACCCCATCGATCACTGCAGGGGGAATCGGCGCCGCAGTGATGGTTTCGCAAGTCCGGCAGGCATATTATGGGCGGATATGACGATGGACAAAGAATTTGGTCGGCTCGACGTCCAGTTGTTCGGCGACGTCTTCGCCGATCTTGACCAAGTCCTTGCCGCATTGATCGCAAGTACAGGATTCGGGTTCGTGATGGTGCTCGATGCGGGGCAAATGATCCGGTAAGGGCTGGCGTCCGGTGCACGGACGTTTAGGGCGAACCGCGCAGTATCATACGCCGGGACGTCTTGAAGCTGCTCGACCTCAGCTTAGATAGCGGCAATGTCGGTATCGAGAGTTTCCTCGAACACGTCGCGTTGCAGTGGTGTCAGCCCTTCGCTCTTGATGAAGACGCCTTGACACAGCCAGACGCCATTGCTGTCCCACAGCAACAATTTCAAACGATTGCCGGCGCGATTGCGGAAAATAAACGCTGCCCCGGCGCATAGCGCATGGCCTAAGCGCTGTTGCAAAATCGCCGACAAACCATCGATGCCCCATCTCATATCGACCGCTAGTCAGATTTGCGCCGGACTCTCAATCCAGCCAGATATTGCAACAACTCCCCGAGCCAATCCGGCGATACACTGCCCGATATTTCCAAAACGTGGCCTTGCGGCCAACGCAATGATAATAACGCCGAGGCCGTCGACTCCGATTGCAACCGGACCGGTATCAATGCAGGCGCATCGGAGTCCGCTGGCTTGCCAGGCTTCGATGTGATGTTTCTGTCTCTCCGATAAATACCATGTGCTCTCCTTGTGGAAAAATTCTGAGGATAACCGTGGCTGCGAGGGATTTTAGATGGTGACGTTGGAAGCTTACGCGACTAATTAACGTTTTTCTAAAGTGATCTTTCTTGTCAAAAGAGACGAGACGTTAGTCGATTCGCATAAGGATGAGCTGATTTAAAGCAGATTAAGTCAAATCGCGCATTGATATTAGGGAGGTGTGTTAAATCCCTTAATTTTAGATGGGTGACTTAACTGGAGACTATTTGTTTTCGCTTTATATTGTTGAATTTAAGTTGAAATTTATTATTGGCATAATATATGCAATATTAAAAAAAGAATGCGGAAGCATTTTTTTGACAGCCCTGGATGAGGTCTTGAAGGAGCTGTTTACTGAACCAGAGTCTGATTAGAACGAAATGGTATTTGCGTTAGATAAAAGGAAATAAGCGTCAGGCATTAAGGATGTATTGCTGGTAGGGCAGGATGTCCTAATTACAATTGCCACAGCCGCCGTGAGGCGGGGTCGGAAAGCCTAGGGGTCTGGAGTGAAGCCAGATAGCCGGGCCGCCTCTGTGGGCGATGGAGAGCTAGTGCGCCGGTTGCAATACCGGGTGTCTTGGTTGTATCGCCCGAACATTAATTTAATTATTTTTGAAGGAGTTGATTTATGAATCTAAAAACCAAAATGGCTGCATCCCTGATATTGGCAGCAAGCGCTTCTATGGCACAGGCCGCCACTTACAATGTGTCTGCAGTATTTACTGACGGTGGGGTTCAGGAAGTAACCGTATTCGATGGTAACTTCGACTGGGACGGCTCTACTGTTAGCAATTTCTCGGGTTTTCTGTCTGAATCCATGTTTGCTTGGAATGGAACCGAGTTCGATTCGAACGGGACCGCCGCTGGTGGTATGAATGCAGCCGGTTACACGGATGAAGTGTGGGCCAAGCCCGGTGGATATGCCGATAACGAAGCGCCGTTGCTGCATTTGACCAATCAACTGGCTAGCAGTACTTCCGGCAACTTAGTGACAGTCAGTACATTTTTGCAAAATAGCACTGATGTTGTGAATGGGGGCGGTTATGAAGTGATAGGTAATCCAATGGCCTATGGCACTTTTGATGGTAACCAGCGAAATGACAACGCTTTTTTTACCTTGGTGTTTGATTCCACAAGCATAACTGATACTTCGGCAACTGTAGGCCAAATGGTCTACGGTGACATGACTGCTTTGGGCATGATGGGGCCTATGCTGACCGGTCCAATGGGTATGACTGCATTCCTCGGTGGAGGCTCTATGGGCGGTGCACCATTATCCTTGGAGATCTCGGAGGTTGCCGCCGTTCCCGTTCCGGCTGCTGCCTGGTTGTTCGGTGGCGCTTTGGTGAGCTTGTTCGGTGCAAATCGTCGTAAGTCTGTATTGCCTGCATAATCTTTATGGCAAGCTTGTTCTAGCCGGATTTAGGTAATCAGTTTTATGAGGAAAATGTGTTGGTTACTTGGTAAAGGTTAGCAGGGAAGAATTTGAACAAGGATGTTTGTATCGATTTTGGAAGCTTATTGAGTAGAAGCTCACGTTAATAAGAGAAAAAATATGAATGAAAACAAGATATTGTCAATGGTTATTAAGGTGCTGTTGTTGATGGTCGCTATTATGGGGTCTTCATCTTTTGCTTCTGTTGTAACCTATAAGGTAACAGGGGTGTTATACGAGCCCGCGACCCAACCCAACAATACAAATTTTGTTGGCAGCTTTGACTGGGATGGATCGGTTGTGTCCAACCTACATGGGGCAATGAATTCATCCATGTATGAGGTGGATGATGTTAATCCGGATTTTAAAAAGAGTTTTCCACTGTTGCATCTTAATTACCAATTAGCGCAAAGCACTGAAGGGGATATCGTAACTGCTAGTGTTTTTTTAAAAAATAGCACGGATGTTTTTTATGGTGGAGGCTATCAGAGCGGAGATGTTTTTCGATATGGCACACCTTTTTTTGAATCTAATACCGAGGTTATCAATAGCAATGCCTATTTCACATTTTCGTTTGATAAAACGACAATGGCAGGCATAGTTCAAAGTATGGTTTATGGTGACTGTACTGCGGGGGGGATGATGGGTGAGTTCTGTATGACCGGGCATAGTCCGGCAACGAATAGTTTGGGTCAAAATATTCCATTCGGGTCTATGGGGGCATATCCTTTGTCGCTGGAGATCACTGCTGTACCACTTCCGTCCGCAGTTTGGCTGTTTGGTAGCGCTGTGATGGGGCTGATGAGGTTTAACCGTAAACGCGAGTTGTTTGCGGCATAATCGTTTAAAAATATATTGTGTATTGGAATGCGATTTATTAAGAAAAATGGAAGAGGTTTGGGAGTTGATTTATTTGACCAACTTAGTAAGGCGTTATTGAAGCCTGTGTTTCTGGATCGAATAGCCGTTTATGGTTTATTAAAGATTAGAGGAAAGTATTCAGATCCCCTCCGCTATTTCCCAAATTCCGGTTTAGGAAGTCCTTCACATCTGTTGTTGCTTACCGGTTGCCAAAAGCTGGAGTATTTCATACCGCATTCCTAAGCAAGATGTTTGGGAGCGAGCGAAACGCATGGTGTCGGATATACGTAGTTTTACCGGGAAGATGTTTTCTTGAAGCATGATTTTTGGCGCGATTTTAATGACATATATATTGCTGTAATTTACTAATGCCGCGGTGTCCGTGGCGTTTTGGCTTAACTTGGCTGTATTTGAGCAATCTTTGCCAGCCCTGATCAAGCTTTGCAATGCTTGTCCCTTCATTCCTAGTGCATTGAGTTTTAGAGAGAAACACCCTTACATGTCGAGTCCACTGTCATCAGAGAAAATCGAATTGGCTCGTATAGCTGCCGTCAAGCCAAGCTATACATCGGCCTTTGTGCGTCCGCATTTGACTAAGCAACAAGCGCTTGTTCGTGTCATTGATAGCTGCATAGTTTTGACCTCTTTATGGCTGGCGATGCTGTCACTTAACTTAATTTGGCCGGGTGAATACGATTGGAACGATATATATCTCACCTACGGCTTTAGCGGTTTATTGCTTTATCAATTTTTCGCGGAATATAACGAGGTTTACTACAACTGGCGCGGAGCCGGGTTCGCTCATCAGCTATTTCGTATTGCCGGCTCCTGGTTGTTAACTTTGGTAGCCGTAGCCACTTTGCTGTTTTTTTCCAAAACCGCAAGCGATGCATCCCGGTTGGCGATCGGTATTTGGTCGACTATTTCGCTGTTGTTACTAGCGGTTTTTCACGCAGCCTATCATTATTTGACCCGCGTTGCCTCGCCAGCCGAATGTCATTCCTTGTCGGTGGGCGTTGTGGGTGCTAATGCGCTCGGGCAGCGTTTGGAGGGTACTTTTTCCAATATGCCGGGTTTGGGCTACCGATTTTCTGGTTACTATGACGATCGGAAATTGGAAAGTAATAGACGGTTGTCCTGCGATCCGGAAAAATGGCGAGGAGATCTAGATTGTTTATACGAGGATGCCCGGTCGGGAAAACTTGAAGCCATATTCGTTACCTTGCCGATGGCGGCTGAAATCCGCGTACGCGACATATTGGAGAAATTAGGTGATACAACCGCTACAGTATTTTATGTGCCCGATCTGTTTGCGTTTAATTTGGTTAGTTCGCGTTGCGTGATGTTGCAAGGCATTCCTTGCTTCAGCGTATACGGCTCACCTTTCGACCAGGAGCCAATGGATGGCATGTTGAAGCGGGCAGAGGATATTGTATTATCCACGTTGATTTTGTGCCTGATTGCGCTACCGATGCTTTTTATCGCGATCGGGGTAAAACTTAGCTCGCCGGGGCCTGTTATTTTTCGGCAACGACGTTACGGTGTGGATAGTTCGCCTATCGATGTTTGGAAGTTTCGTACTATGACGGTGTGCGAGAATGGTCCGACGGTTACGCAGGCAACACGCAACGATCCGAGAATCAAGCCCTACGGCGCTTTCTTACGCCGCTATTCCTTGGATGAATTACCTCAGTTTGTTAACGTCTTGCAGGGCTGCATGTCCATTGTAGGTCCCAGGCCGCATGCGGTCGCGCACAACGAGTTCTATCGCAAGGAAATATCGCAATATATGTTACGACATAAAGTTAAGCCCGGTATCACTGGCTTGGCTCAAGTCAGCGGTTGTCGAGGCGAAACCGATACGATTGGGAAAATGGAGAGTCGCGTAGCCTATGATTTGCGCTATATCCAAAGCTGGAGTTTGCTATTAGATCTAAAGGTGATTTTGTTAACAATTTTTCAGGTGTTTAGAGATCCCGATGCATACTGAGCGTTGATAGCGATCGATTTGAGTTAAATTCAGCACCTGTCTTGTCTGGGAGTAGGTGGCGATGTTACATGCAAGACTTTTCGGTGACTCGCGGTTTACCGATAAAAATGCACGACTAAAGCTTACATCGCGCCTTTGTTGAGGTGCGCGAACCTAACGCGATTATGAAGAAGCTTTTCACTCCGTAATATGAAAGTGCCTTCGTGTTAGATAAGGGGCGATTACTCGCCGGTCAGGACGCTGTGAACCCAATAGCTAAATTATCCAAGATAGTAAAACATAGTCAATCTGCTATGGAATCTAGGCGCTGTGCCTTTGACGGGACCCGGGTGCCGAATTTAGATTTGCGATGGTATGGCCAGAAATTGTGCCAACAAAGTTTCAAATCGCAAGATTTGCTAAAAGAGTGTGGCATATCACGCAGTGCGTGGCATATCCCATATTTAAAGCGGTTTTGAATTTAGCTTAGAGTTCTAAAAAACGTTGAATAAACAAAAGTAAATATATATGGCCTCAATTTTGCTTAACTCTTAGGATAAAAAAGAAAGTGTGTCGCTGGTTATTTGTTGTTGGAGTTCGTTTTAGGTAATCCCGGCTCTTTAAAACAGAAATGGGCATGGTGTTTGAGTAAAACAACATCAACGACATATCCGTTTGGTATGAATGGATTGACAGTCATGGTGGAAGAGCACTATTCACGCTACCTAAAACGGTCGCAAAATCTAGCCGTTTGGCAGCTATTAAAGAATTAATTGTTTGAAAGTATTTAGGTCAATAGTGAATCGTTTATTTGTTTTACCGGGTTCAATTCGAAACTGGTCGGCTACGTTTTTGTGTCTGTTTAGCGTATTCGTCGGGTCAGTTGCGGTTGCGGATAGTAGTTATCTAATCAATGCAGGTGATAATCTCAGAATTGATGTCTGGCAGGAAGAAAACTTGCGCGCTGAAGTGATGGTGTCACCGGATGGTACATTTTCTTTTCCCATAGTCGGTACTATACCCGCCGCGGGCAAAACCATAGATCAACTGCAGACGCTTCTGCGCGAACGGCTTGAAGTGTATATACCCGGGCCGGAAGTTACGGTTTCTTTGATGACCGTAGAAGGCAATACCATATTCGTTATCGGAGAGGTTGCTCGCCCCGGTCCATACATGATGATCAAAGACTTGGATGTGATGCAGGCGCTTAGCATGGCGGGTGGGTTAACCCCTTATGCCGCAAAAAACGATGTGCATATACTGCGTAAAGATTCGAGCGGGCAATCTTTATCTATCAAGTTTCGCTATGGCGACGTAGAGGACGGTGACAATTTGGAGGCCAATATTCGGCTTCAAAGCGGCGACACCATCATTGTCCCTTAATACTGCAAATTACAGATGCTCAGTGATGGGAGAGTGTGGCTTGTCGTTTTGTTTGGGCTTGGTCTAATGCGCATGGCTACTGCAGATCAGTGGAAAATTACGGGGGCTTTGGATCAAGGGTTCGAGTACAACGATAACATCGGCCTGCGCGTCGACAAAACGCCTGCTTTCGGTTATTTATTGCGACCCAGCGTTAAAGCAGAGTGGAACACAGCCTTGATGAAAGTGGGTATCAGCGGTAGTGGCGATATTCGCCGTTACGATGACGCACAATGGAATTGCGACAACTTTACCTTAGGTGCGGATCAAAGTTATACGCAACGGCGACACGTCTTCTCGCTAAACGCCGGTTATTCCCAAATCTGTAGTTATGCACAACAAGCTAGCGACACCGGCATATTAGTGCCGAATAACCAGTCCGAAAGTTTAAATCTGTCGCCGAACTGGAGTTGGCAAGTAACGCAGCTAGACCGCTTGAGTCTGAGTCCAAGCTACTCGCAAACCAGCTTCAACGATTTTGGTACCGGCAACAACAATGAGATCAGCAACAATTTTCGCGATAACACAAGTTACAGCGTCAACTTGTCGGAGTTACACGAATGGACCCGGCGCTTTTCTTCCAATGCCAGCATATTTTTCTCGCATTCGGAATTCAGCAGTTCCGGCAATGCATTTAATCGAGGCACATCCAGTCAAATTGTTTTCGGCGGTCAACTAGGCGGTCAATATGCCATAACACGTAAGTGGAGCATTAATGCCGGCGCCGGCGGACGTTGGGTGCAATCGCCCGGCGCATCCGCTTCGGGTGGTAGCGGCGGTCTCCTATTCGGGGAAACCTTTAACGTCGCCATCAATTACAAAGGTAAGTTTGGTACTTACGCGGTCAATTTTTCCCGTTCTGTAAGCCCCAGTGCTTTCGGACAAATTCAGGATGTCAGTTCATTCGGAATGCAATACGGCTACGAAATCAGCCGCGAGTTATCATTCAAAGCCAGTGGAAATTATTCCGAAAACCAAGCGGTCGGACAAAGCCAAACGCAGCTAGAGCAAAAGCTAAGTTTCTACAATGCTTCGGCAGAACTGGCTTGGAAATTCGCGCGAGAATGGCGTCTTACTGCTAGTTATCGCTACCAAATGCAAGACTTAGCCGCCGGCGGCGCGCAGATTAGCTCGTTTCTGTCCGGAGTGCGCGACTCCAACGCCATCATGATTCACCTTAACTATAACTGGGACGGCTTGCGCGACTCGCGCTAGGTCAACTTGAATAAATACCTATGGAAGAAGAAGAAAACGTCAAGAGCATTGCCGAATACCTTGAGGCGCTTAATCGACGCAAATGGCTGATTCTAATATCATTTTTACTAGTCGGGTTTCTTGGCTTTGTATTAGCGATGAAGTTGCCTCCGGTGTATCGTTCGGCCGCTACTATCTTGATCGAGGATCAACAAATTCCTCGCAGCATGATCGAGTCCACCATTACCGATTTTGCCGACAAGCGTATTCAGTTAATCAAACAGCGGGTAATGACGCGGGATCGCATATTGTCCGTAATCGAGAAGCATAAAGTATATCTGGATGATCGCGACAAACTGGTATCCAGCGAACTGGTCAAGCGCTTTATGGAAGATGCCGAAATCGAAACCATTTCCGCTAATGTGCTCGACCCGCAACGCGGCGGCGGCAAGGCGACAATTGCTTTTACCATAGCCTTTAGCGATCGGAGTCCGTTATTGGCTCAGGCAGTCGCTAACGAACTGGTCAGCCTGTTTTTGGACGAAAATACCCGGGCAAGAGCGCAGCGTGCGGCCAAGACTACTGAGTTTCTAGGCGCCGAGGCCGATAAGCTGAAAGCCGAGATTGGCCTGTTTGAAACGAAAATCATGGACTATAAGGAAAAGTACGCTAAAAGTCTGCCTGAAATGCTGCAAACTAACCTAGCTGCTTTAGATAGAGCAAAAGAATCGCAAAGGCAAACCGAAGGCGACATTCGTATCGCCAAGGACAGAATCGTGTATTTGACCGATTCCTTGCGCCAAGCCAAAGACGAGGTGCCCGCGGCACAAGCCGGCAAACCGATGAGTAAAGACGAGCAGATCAGACTGTTGAAATCGCAGTACATTCATATTAGCTCGCTCTATACAGACAAGCACCCGGATGCCGTGCGGGTAAAGCGACAAATTCTAAATCTCGACCCCAGCTTTACCGGCGAATCCAGCGACCTGGATGTGACGGAAGAATTGAAGCAAGCGGAACGGGAGTTGATTTTGCTGCAAGACAAGTATGCAGACGGCCATCCCGATGTTGTCAAACAGCAAAAGCGGGTTGAAAAACTTAAGCAAAATGAAAAAGAAGCCGCCAGTCAGACGATTATTTCAGAACTGGATACACAGCAAGGCAATTCGCTGTACATCAATTTAAACAATCAACTGCGTGCGACGCAAAACGAACTGGAGTATTTGCTGAGCAGAAGAGTCGAGCTAGAACAAAACATAAAAGAACTGCAAGAAAACATCGATAGAACGCCGATAGTAGAGAAGGACTATCTGGAAATGCTTAGGCAGCGACAGATCAGTTTGGAAAAATACGCCGAAATAGAAGCCAAACACAGGGAGGCTAGGTTGGCGCAAACCCTGGAAGAAGAGCAAAAAGGCGAAGCCTTTACTCTAATCGAACCGCCGATTGCGCCCGATAAACCCGATAAGCCTAACCGCAAAAAAATTATCGCCCTGGGGCTGGGAGCAGGGCTGGCTTTTGGTTTTGGCCTGACTATTTTTCTGGAAATATTAAACGAAGTCATACGCGGCGCTAAAGGCTTAGAGCGGGTGACGGGCATGCCGCCTATCGTGGTCATACCCTACATAGACACGCCGCAGGATATCACGCGCCGACAAAAACAAAAAAAACTGATCTGGTTGATTGTTTTGCTTGTAGCGGTGCTGATGGTCTTGGCTACCCATTTTTTTGTCATGCCGTTGGAGATGATTTGGATGATCGGACTAGCGAAATTAGGGCGGCTATGAGAATGAGTTGGCGGTTAAGGATGGATTTTTAAATTGGCTTCAGACTTTGAAAAAAGGGGGTAAATAAATAATTTCCCCTAACCCCTCTTTTTCAAAGAGGGAGATTGAATATTTACTAAACAGGAACTTGTTTTGACTAAAACCCAACAACACGCATTTTCTTCCATTAAATACACCCGTACTCGCAGTGTTGCGGTAAGCCCGGATGTGATGCGGGAACGGCGCTTGATTATGGGCTTACGAAACGATCCGCATGCCGACGTGTTTCGCTTGCTGCGCACGCAAGTATTAAAACAATTGCGTGAGAACAATTGGACCAGTCTAGCTGTGGTAGCACCGACCGCCGAATGCGGCAAAACCTTTGTTACCGCGAATCTCGCTATCGCATTGGCGATGGAAGTCAATCAAACCGTATTGGTGGTCGATGCAGATCTGCGTAATCCGCAAGTCGCTTGGTATTACGGTTTGGATATAGAAAAAGGGCTGCTGGATTATCTGCAAACTGATGTTCCGGTCGAAGACTTGCTAGTAAACCCGGGTTTCGAACGTTTAGTTGTACTGCCCGGTAAGCATACCACCTCCGTGTCTTCGGAGTTGTTGTCCTTGCCTAAAATGACAGCCTTGGTCGAAGAACTCAAAAGTCGCTACCAGTCTCGCATTGTTTTGTTTGACCTGCCACCACTATTGAGCTCCGACGACGCCCTGTTATTCATGCCGCATTTCGATGCTGCATTACTGGTAGTGGAAGACGGCAAGTCCAGTCCGGAAGAAGTGCAGCGATCGCTGGCAATTTTAGGCGAAACCAATCTAGCCGGCACCTTATTGAACAAGGTGAAAGGAGCGGTGTTTCCCCGATATCGATATGGCTTGGGGGTCAAGAATGCATAAGCGGCTGAAAATGTTCGGTATCGATTTCGATGCTTTGACCATGCCGGAAGCGGTTGCCAAGGTGTTGCTATGGAGGGAAGAGCCCGATTATCGTTGCCGCTATTTGGTAACACCTAATGTTGACCATGTGGTCAAATTTCAAAAGGATCAGGCCTTACGTGCAGCCTACCGAGATGCCGCCATGGTTACCGTAGACGGGAAACCGGTATTGTGGGCGTCTCGTCTGCTCGGTAAATCGTTACCGGCATTAGTGCCCGGTAGCGATTTTTGCCCGGCGTTGTTTGATGCTGCAAAAGCAAAACCTGGGTTGCGCGTGTTTTTATTGGGTGCGGCAGAAGGGGTCGCGGTTAGAGCTGCAGAGACTATATCAAAACGCTGGCCGTGGGTAACCGTTGTAGGTTGTTACAGCCCTCCGATGGGTTTTAATGCGCAATCTGCGGAAAACCGGCAAGTGCTCGACATGATCAATCAAGCCAAGCCGGATGTTTTGCTTATCGGCCTTGGCGCACCGAAGCAAGAAATTTGGGTGCACGCCATGCAAGACCAATTACAGGTAAAGGTGGCGCTATGCATAGGTGCGACAATCGATTTTCTCGCAGGCGAGAAGATGCGTGCGCCAAAGTTTTTACGCACGTTGGGTTTGGAATGGCTGCACAGAATGTTAAGCGAACCAAAGCGCTTGGCCGGTCGCTATTGGCATGATGCCAAAGTTTTTCCAAGATTGGTATTACGCGAATTCATAAACAAAAACCCAACTTGAGTAGGTTTTGAAAAATAGAAATGCAAATAGAAAGTAATTATTCACATCCCAAGCATTGGAACGATAGGCTGGTAATTACTTTGTGAGGATACATGCTTAAATATTTAAGATTTCGAATATTTACAGTGTTATTAGGCCCGTTCTCTAATCTATTGAGAAGAAGGCGAATGGCGGAATTTGAAAAGATTTTCAAACCAACTGAGGGTATGAAAATACTGGACCTTGGCGGCCAACCGGCTATTTGGGATTCGGTAACAGCAGCTCTTTCGATAACGTGTGTCAATCTACCAGGCGTCGCCAAAACAGACCATCCTACGCATCACACTATTACCTATCGAGATGGCGATGCATGCAGCTTGCCTTATTTTAAAAAAGGAGATTTCGATCTGGTTTTTTCCAATAGCGTGATTGAGCACATTGGAAATCATGAAAAGCAACGGCAATTTGCTGCCGAAGTGCAGCGTTTATCGGATAACTATTGGATACAAACGCCTAGCATTTATTTTCCAATTGAAGCGCACTGCGGCATGCCTTTTTGGTGGATATATCCGAAAAAACTGCAACAGTTCTTCTTGGCGAGATGGTCTAAAAAGTTACCGGCATGGACTGAGATGGTAGCGAATACTACTGTATTAACAAACCGGCAATTAAGGCAGCTTTTTCCGGGCTGTAGCCTAAAAACCGAGTGGATGCTTTTTCCAAAATCCACCATTGCATATGTAAAAAAATAAAAACTGCCGATCTGTACTTATGCAGTATTAAATCCGGAAGCAAAATGAGATTACGAATATGAATAAAGTCTTTAGCATCAACGACTCTGAAATAGATTTTGTAAAGTCATTCGCTTCAAAACTATGGATGCTTGCCATTCTCATTCTTTTCATGATGCCATTATCCTCAGCATCTGCCTGCGATGCCCCGGTAGGACGTTTCTGTGTCGATTTTTACAATGGCAAGAATTTTAATACCAAGCCATTGGTTACGCGAAAAGCCCCTTTTATTAAATATAACTGGAAGAATCGGAGTCCAGCGCGTCGCATACCGCATAATAATTTTTCTGCCCGTTGGCGAGGTCAATTCGACTTTAAGGATGGTCCCCACGAATTTCGTGCCACTGCCGATGATGGCGTTCGAATTTTTATTGACGGTAAGCTGATTCTTGATCATTGGCAAGACGCAGCAGGAACGGAATATCGTACCGTGGTCAATCAAATTGCCGGTAGGCATCTAATTGAAGTTGAATATTTTGAAGCGACTGGAAATGCCAGCCTGCTCGTCAACTGGAGACAGACTACAATACCTTCGACAATCTCTACCATTGCGCCCGCCATAGCAACTAAAAGCGTGCCAACAGTCGTTGCTAACGCAGCAGAAACACCAGAGATCAGCACGCCAACGCGAACTGCGGCTACATCGACACCCAATGTAGCCAAAAATATGTCATCAACCGTAAAATCACCACTTCCTAATGAGAAATTAACTCAGACTAAAAAAACAAACAAAGCACCGCTTGGTATTAACCTTTCTGGCTTCAATTATTGGAGCTCCACTGTGCCTTTTAAAGATCTTTTGATGCAAAGTGGACATATAGGGGTATTCAAGCCGTCATCAAATGAACGTTGTTTAGTGCAACCAACTTTTAATCTAGAAGGTTATCCAAGTGAAATACCAAATGGGTGTGTGTTCAGGATTTGGAGCGTGTTTCATATCATTGAAGATGAATTCTGGCCTGCCGGGACACCGCCATATCAGCCCGGCCATTATGTTTTGCTTTATCAGGGACGCGGCACGATTAAATTGGGTTGGGATGCTAAAAATGTCGTTTATAAAAATGATGGCCGTATCGAATTTGACGTCATTAAACCACATAATGGTATTGAGGTCGAAGTGACCGCTATGCAATGGAATGATCTCATTCGGGACATGCATATTGTGCATATTGATGATGAAGCAACATTCAAAGATCAGCCCTTTAATGAAAAATGGCTAGCACTGCTAAAGCCATTTCAAGTGCTGCGTTTCATGGATTGGGGTAAGGTCAGTATTAACCAATCACTTTACTATTCGCCTGCAATAGCTCATACGTCGAATACTATAACTCTGCCAGATTCTGCACCAGCCGATGATGAAGCGTTCGCAGGTGCAGTGGCCTTGATCAATGTGGATAGCAATTGGCCCAGGGTTTTTATTGATCGATACGATGGATCTACTCGCACGCTATATTTGAAAACACCGATAGAAACATCGAAAACAGGAAGGCAGCCGATAGTAAACCTCTTCGATTTTTTGAACAGGACATGGGCGGAACGAGCATTACCGAATACATTGACTCAGGCATCTGACAAAGGCGTAGCTTTTGAAACCATGATCAAATTGGCTAACACGCTTGATGCTGACCCCTGGATTACTATACCTACTGCGGCCGACGACAATTTTGTCGAACAACTAGCTTTATTAATTAAAACTTCGCTGAAACCAACCCTGAAGTGCTACATAGAGTATTCAAATGAAACCTGGAATTTTGCTTTCCCCGGTTATAACTACTCGGAAGCGAAAGCCAGACAACTGGGGTTAGTAGGTACCTGGGTCCCAGCCGATGCATGGCATGCTTATCGAGCTGTGGAAATATTCAAAATATTTAACCAGGTATTTGGAGAGCAGGATCTTAGGGAGAATAGAAAACAAAGTCGGTTGGTACGAGTGCTTACGTCCCAAACCGCTTGGCTGGACCGGGCCAAAATGGTTATGGATTGGAAAATGCCGAATAATGGTTGGCCTACAAAGGGAAACCCGGCTTACAAATTTGCCGATGCTTGGTCTATGACGCCTTACTTTAGTGTGGATACAAAAACACACCCATTGGAAAGTTTCAGTCTGAATGAATCTTTCGATATCCAGGTCGATAACATAAATGCCTTCTTTGGTGATAGTAAAAACCCAGGTGTGGTAAGAAATATACTTAAAGAATCAAAAGCACGGGGTTTACAACTAGTCGGCTACGAAGCCGGGACACATTTGCTGGCGCCTCAAAATAATGCTGAGTTGGTCGCAAAAGTGGCTCAGATCAACAAAGACCCACGAATGAAGGATGTATATGCGGTTTTATTGAATCATTGGAACAAAATTTTTCAAGAGTACGGTGTTAGTTCGGTAGGGGTGATGAATCAATACACGGATATCAGCAGATATGGAAAATTTGGCTATTGGGGGTTGTTACAATCAACTTATCAAGACCCAGCAACAGCACCAAAATATAAGGCAATTAATGACTATGTTACAGCCCCTTAGAGAAGCGCCAAAATTGAATATTTGGCTTCTTGTGTTTCTGGGCGGGAGTATTTCTGATTAATCCGAATTGGATTGCCTATTTGGTGCTTTTTAGCTGGCCGCTTGTTGCTATTATGATTTATCAGCGCATGTCTGTCGGTCGGGCTACGCTTTGGGCGATATTGGCACCTTATTTATTGCTCCCGGCTAGGCTCTCTGTTGATTTGCCGCTTATACCTCCATTGGACAAATCGACGATCCCTAATCTGGCAGCATATTTGGCGTGCCTGTTTTTTAAAGGGAAGCATGTAACATTATTACCAAAGGATCGCATGGCACGTTGGTTGATAATTATTTACGTAGCTAGCCCCTTTATAACGGCATTGAATAACCCGGAACCAATCATCGCTGGGCCGATATTTATTAAAGGCATGGCGCTCTATGACGCCTTGTCTGACGTCATTAGGCAATTATTGTTTGTCCTTCCCTTTTGGCTAGGATTTGCATTTCTGCGGTCCGCTAAAGATCACGAAGATTTATTAATGATAGTTGCCTTTGCTGGTTTGCTGTATTCCTTGCCTATGTTTTTTGAAGTCCGTATGAGCCCACAGCTACATACCTGGATATACGGCTATTTTCCACACAGTTTCGCACAACAAATGCGTGATGGCGGTTTTAGGCCGGTCGTGTTTATGGGGCACGGACTACTCGTCGCATTTTTTACGATGACAAGCGTTATAGCGGCAACAGCGCTTTGGCGTATTCATCGAAAGGTAGGTTTTTTTTCCGGTGGACAAGCAACTCTGTATTTAATGGTGTTGCTTGTTTTTTGTAAGAGCATGGCTTCCTTGTTATATGCTCTGGCATTGGCCCCGTTGGCTGCTTTCGCAAAACCAAAGAACCAAGTGCGAATTGCTAGCGCAATGGTGTTGGTGGCACTAATTTACCCTGCACTACGAGGATGGGATTTATTCCCAAGCGAAATGATCCATGAAATTGCCACCTCATACAGTGCTGAGCGGGCTCAATCTTATGATTTTCGGATCAAAAATGAGGATATGCTTTTAGATAAGGCAAATCAACGGCCCTATTTCGGGTGGGGCAGCTGGGGACGCAATCGCATTTACGATCCAGTAACGGGGCGGGATTTAAGTGTTACAGATGGGCGATGGGTAATAGTGATTGGGCAATATGGTTGGATCGGCTTATTCGCTGAATTTGGTCTTTTGGCGCTAACAATCTTAAGATGCGCCAGGACATTACGATATTGTACTAGCAAACGTGAGTCTATTATTCTGGGCTCTATTGCACTTATCCTTGGTATCAACTTGCTTGATTTAATTCCCAACAATACCATGATCCCCTGGACATGGTTGGTCGCAGGGGCGCTATTAGGTAGATACGAACAGGTTTTTTACAAACAGCGTTCTCAATCACGTTAGAACTATATTATAAAAAGCATGCGGGCATATTACGTGCTGTATATAGATACAGTATTTATTGACGACTTTCCAATTTGGATATGCTGAAAATTTTCACAGGGTAAGTCGGATAATAATTCTCCATTGATGTTATGGGAATTTATTAGATAAGTATTTTACGCAAAGGGTTTAAGCTGCCAATAGTGAAAATATAAGTTAATAATACTTAGGTAATTTAAATTAAATAAGTAATTATTGTTGATGGCTTTTTAAAATATAAATTTATATGGCAGTATCTGCAAATTAATATTAATGTAAATGGAGTTTTTAGGATTAGTGTCCAATAACAAAATAAAAAAAAGACAAATTATTAAAGCAGGCTCCTGGGTTTTGGGTGGGCATTTAATATCGCAGCTAATTAGGTTAGGCGGTAATCTTATACTAACACGCCTGTTAGTACCCGAAATGTTTGGTGTTATGGCTATTGTCAATGTTTTAATAATGGGGGTGGAAATGTTGTCCGATTTTGGTATCGGACAAGGTATTATTCAGAATAAAAGAGGTGATGATCCTGATTTTGTTAACACAGCTTGGACTCTGCAAATAATTAGAGGTTTTATACTATGGATGATTAATTGCCTAGTAGCGATTATGTTATGGGGGCTTAGCTATTTAAATTATTTAGATCAACAGAATATTTATGCTAACCCATTGCTTCCATATCTCATAATAGTTTCAGGGTTTGGGGTAGTAATTTCTGGGTTCAAATCAACGGCAATTTATCAGGCTAATCGTAATTTGATGATGGGGCGGTTGACGGTCATTAATGTCATGTCTCAAGTTGTTTCATTGATTACTATCGTTATTTTAGCATGGAATTATAGAACGATTTGGGCATTAGTAATTGGTGGTCTTATGTTCCAATTAATAGAAATGTGGTTTTCACATGTTTTTCTTGTGGGTGTGAAAAATAAACTGTGTTGGGACAAAATTGCACTGGCTGAGCTTAAGTGTTTTGGGAAATGGATTTTCTTAAGTAGCGCGCTTGGATTTATTGGTAATCAAGGAGATCGGCTAATTTTAGGTGGATTGCTCTCAGCGCAGGAGTTAGGGGTTTATAGCATCGCTTTTATGCTGTCAAATTTTCCATCTACAATCGTTTCAAATCTTTCACATAAAGTATTATTCCCCAACTTTAGTCGCATTAATCGGGAATTCCCTGGACAGCTAAAATTCTCGCTCATTAAATCAAAACTGTGGTTAGGCGTTTCTGTAATACCTATAACAGGTATATTAATGAGCGGAAGTGAGTTCATAGTTGATTTACTATATGATGATAGATACAGCGATGCTGGTTGGATGATAAAGTTATTGTTCTTGCGCGTTGTTACTGGATGCATGTTAATTCCAAATGCACTAGTGATGGTGGCCAAAGGATTGCCGCAATACTCAACCTTTTCAGCAACACTTAAGGCCTTATTCATTTTTATTGCCTTACCGCTTTCGCACAAGTTATATGATACACAATTTATGATATTTATGATTGGCATCAGTGGCTTAATTAACTTACCTATACTTTGGTATGCACTGATTAAACATAAGCTTTTTAGTTTGAAAGTGGAAGTTTTTTCTGTGATTTGTTTAGCTATTGGTTATATTGCTGGCGATTTAATATTTTCATCGTTAAAATAATGATCAGTTGTATTTTTGTTTTTTTGAACTTTATTAAAAGTTTAATATTTAATTATTTTTTAGTTTGAAATTGTAAAGCAAGTTTATTGTTTGAAACAGGTTAAGTATATGAATGTTTTTATATTGAGTACAGGTCGATGTGGATCTGTTACATTTATTAAAGCTTGCAAGCATATTACAAATTATTCATGTTCTCATGAGTCTAGATGTACTAAGCTTGGCGAAAGCAGAGTTGATTATCCAGTCGATCATATAGAGGCTGACAACAGACTTTCTTGGTTTTTGGGAAGGCTTGACGAGAAATACGGTAACAATGCTTTATATATTCATTTAAAGCGAAATGATCTACAGACTGCTCGTAGTTATGCCGAAAAAGAAAGATATCATGGTGGAATTATGAAAGCATACCGTGGAATGGGTATATTGTTGGAAATTCCGGAAGATACCGACCCCATGTCTATAGCAATAGATTATTGCGATACTGTTAATAGCAATATAAATCTATTTCTTAAAGACAAAACAAATAAAATGATAGTAAACTTAGAAAATATTGATCAAGACTTTAGGGTGTTTTGGGAGCTAATTAAGGCTAAAGGTGATATGGAAGCTGCTTTATCTGAATTTAAAGTTAATTATAATGCGACTAAAGAGGTTGTTAATAAAAATAAAAAAGATTATGCGGTTGTAAAAGTTCTAAAGAAGTTAAAAAGAATTTTATTTAAGCTCCCGGTCTTTATAAAAGATGCATAACGCGTGTAATTATTTACATCCCCAATCGTTCCCACGCTCCAGCGGTACTCAGGTGTTATCACGCAAAGCGTGGGCA
Organism: Methylotuvimicrobium sp. KM1; assembly: GCF_044788715.1. NCBI lineage: Bacteria > Pseudomonadati > Pseudomonadota > Gammaproteobacteria > Methylococcales > Methylococcaceae > Methylotuvimicrobium > Methylotuvimicrobium sp. KM1. The sequence goes on from NZ_CP173170.1 coordinate 2,279,027, forward strand.
CGATAACTGCCGGTGAACTGTTTAGTTGCTAACGTGTTAGTATATAAATATTTTTTTAACTTGGCTTTCAAAAATATTTTGTGGATTACTAAGAATCAATTTAAATAACTCATATTTATAGTATAAAACATAGGTGGCCACTATATATTTATATTATCTAAAGTAGTTTTTCAATAGTCTATTAAATGGGCTGGTATGGACAGATTCTTCATTTATTAAAACAACTTAAGGAGATGAAAAATTGGAACCAGTAGATTTACTTCTGATAACATGGAATCGGCGCGAGTACCTGGTCAAAACACTAGATAATTTACTGGCTGACGACACTGATTTTCGATTATATTGTTGGGATAATGCATCAGAGGACGGGGTTGCGGATATTATTAACTCGCTAAATGATCCCCGGGTTGCAAAAAAGAATTTTTCTAAAGAAAATGTAAAGCAAAGAACCCCGACTTTATGGTTTTTTGAAAATGCAAAAAGCGATGTGGTTGGAAAGATTGATGACGATATTTTATTACCTCATGGCTGGGTTGATGTGATTGCACCGATCATAAGACAAAATGAACAGTTTGGTCGCTTAAGCTGCTGGAATTATATGCAGGAGGATTGGAATGAGCAGTTAGCGGCACATAAAATTATTAACATAAATGGTGTAAGAGTATTTCGAAATATGTGGGTCGGGGGGGCGTCTTTTTTAGCAAGGCTCGATCATTTGACGCCATTTATCAAACCTGAAAATGAAGGTTATGGATTTCCGATCGATCAGTATCGTATGTCATCGTCTGGCCTAATTAATGGCTACCCTCTCCCTATGTTATTTGCACATCATATGGATGATCCTAGATCTGAACATTGTTTGATGGCCAAAAACGGCGTTGTCGGAAGTCAGGATTCTGTGACTGCGCGTTATTTCGGTTTTACTGATCCGTTTGAATATGGCAGATGGATTGCTGAAGATGCTAGAAATACGCTGCGAGACCCAGTATCTCTACAGATTAAAAGAGAGCGCTTGCGAAGAGACCAGACTTTGATAGGCAAAATCAAAAGAAAGTTAAATAGGTTGTTATAAGACTCCTTATTTTTATACAACATTCAAATGAATCCACAACTACTAATAGTTATTCTTAATTACCTAGCAACAAATGTAACCATAGATTGCCTTCGTTCTCTTTCAATATGTGAAACCGTGTTAAATGGTCGTGCCAGGGTGGTTGTATGGGAGAACGGTAGCGGAAAAGAAGCAGCTAATACGTTAAACACGGCCATTGAGGAAGGGCAATGGGGGCAATGGGTTGAACTGTATGTTTCTGAATTAAATCTAGGTTTTACCGGTGGTAATAATAGGGTGATTTTGAAAGCTCTGAAAAGTAACTGTCCACCAGACTATTTCCTCCTGTTGAATTCAGATACTTTAGTGACCGATGATTCATTGTCTAAGTTGATAGACTTTATGGACAAGACGCCTGATGCTGGTATAGCGGGAAGTAATCTATTGACTGAAAAAGGCGAACACCAATGTTCCCCTTTTCAGTTTCCCGGAATATTGTCTGAATTTGAACAGGGTCTCAAACTTGGAGTAGTGTCTCGAATTCTTTCGAAATGCAAGGTATCGGTACCTCCCCCCGCATTTGAAACAAAGGTAGATTGGGTTTCCGGGGCAAGCATGATTGTCCGTAAGCAGGTGTTCGAAGAAATCGGGTTATTGGATGAAGGTTTTTTTACTTACTTCGAGGATGTAGATATTTGTAAACGCGCACAAAAGGCGGGTTGGCAGGTCTGGTACGTGCCGCAAAGTAAAGTAATCCATTTGGAAGGTGCTTCAAGTGGTATCGGTCATAAAATAGTTAAACGTCGTCCGAAATTCTGGTTTGAAGCGCGGCGACGATATTATTTGAAAAATGAAGGAAAATTGCGTGCGGCGTGTATTGATGCCGCTTTTATTTTGGGATTTATGTTGTGGAGAACTCGTCGTTTTATTCAAAGAAAGCCGGACCTGGATCCCCCTTACATGCTGTTTGATTTTATAAGAAATTGCGTTTTTAAAGTTGGATTTTCCGTTCCCTGGGTTGAATTGCCCAGCAACCAGATTAAAAAATCAGGGTAAGCGCTTGCGATTAGATATTCAAATTGACGTATATTCAAAATGAAACAAGCAATGTCGCAGGTTAACGTGCAGAGTCATATCGATACTGGAATTGTTGTGATTGGGCGTAATGAAGCGGAGCGTTTACCAGCCACTTTTAAGGCGTTTCATACTACAACTTTGGCGCCAATCGTCTACGTAGATTCATGTTCAACCGACAATAGCGTGGAGGTAGCCCAAAATCACGCTATTCAAACATTAGTATTGAGTCCAGATAAAGCCGTCAATGCTGCAAGAGCCCGGAATGTGGGTGCCTATTACTTACTGGAACATTTTCCTGATTTGAGGTATTTGCAGTTTGTCGATGGAGATACCGAGTTGTACCCTGATTGGCTTGCGACGGCTATTACGCATCTTGATTCCCACACCTGCGTTGGCTTTGTATGTGGTCAATTACGGGAAAAAGACCGTAACAGCAATATCTATCGGCGTTTGTGCGATATGGAATGGCGCTGGGAAGCTAGTGGAAACGCGGAGCCTTCCACCTTGGGTGGTATCGGGCTGATGAGAGTTTCTGCCTTTAAGCAGGCCGGTGGTTTCGACGAGACTTTGATCACTGGCGAAGACCCTGAACTATACGGCCGTTTGGTTGACGAGGGCTGGAAGTTGCATGTGCTGTCGGCACCAATGGGCTTGCACGATTCGGGCATGGTGGCTTTTAAGCAATGGTGGATTCGTGCGGTTAAATCGGGCTTTAGCTTTGCAAACAGTTTGGATCCGAACGCTTGGCGGCGCGAACGGCGCAGTGCATTGATGTGGTGCGTAGGTTTGCCTTTGGCAGCATCCTTGGGTGCTGTGGCAATCGATGCCCGTTTTTTGGCGTTGCTATTGGCATTTCCGCTGAACGTGTGCCGAATTCGAGCCAGCTCGGCCAAAGAGGAGTTTTCATCATTTGATTGTTGGTTATATGCGGGCGCTTGCATGTTGATGAAAATCCCGCAATGCATCGGCATAGCTAAATTTTATTGGCGGAAGCGAACCGGGCAAATAGGCTTGCTAATTCAATATAAATAATGATGGGAAGACATTTTAGTGACAACTGACAAAGCAATGGAACTACCAAAGAGTGGGCGGGATTCTTCTAACATTCGCACTGGTTTAAGGGATGTTGCGGAGGGAATGCAATGAACATTGCCATCGTCGGCTGCGGGTTTGTAGCCGACTACTATCTTGCCACGTTACCATTGCACCCAGAACTTAAGTTACAGGGTGTCATGGATCGCGATACCGCGAGAGCCGAACGATTTGGCAAGTTCCACGGGGTATCGGTTTATCCCTCGCTAGATGCAGTGCTCTCTGACGATAGCGTGCAGATTGTGCTTAACCTGACCAACCCGGATTCTCATTACGAAGTATCCAAAGCCTGTCTCGAAGCGGGTAAGCATGTCTATACGGAAAAGCCGCTGGCCATGCGTTTCGAGGATGCCAAAGAATTGGTGGAATTGGCTGAAAGTCGCGGCTTGCAGATATCCGGCGCGCCGTGCAGTTTGCTCGGTGAAAGTGCGCAGACGTTGTGGAAAGCTTTGCGCGAGCAGCGCATCGGCGATATCTATGCCGTGTATGCGGAAATGGACGACGGCTTGGTACACCGTATGCCTTATCACAAATGGTTCAGCACTTCGGGTATTCCTTGGCCGGCACAGGATGAATTCGAGGTCGGCTGTACATTGGAGCACGCCGGTTATGTGTTGGGTTGGCTGCCGGCTTTTTTCGGGCCGGCGGTGTCGGTAACGGCTTTTTCAACTGAGCAAATTCTGAATAAAGAGACAGCGCTGCCACTGACCCAACATGCACCTGATTTTTCCGTGGCTTGCGTGAAATTTGCGAATGGCATGGTTGCGCGTTTGACGTGCAGCATAATCGCCAAGCACGATCACACGTTGCGCGTGTTTGGCCGCGAAGGCACTTTGCATATCGATGATACCTGGCAATATCGGTCGCCGGTCTATCAGCGCCGCCTGATCAATATTCGGCGCAAAATGATTGTTAGTCCGCTAAAACAACAAATACCGTTTTTGGGTCTTGGGCAGCCGCGTATCAAAACGCGCGGTTCGCAGACCATGGATTTTGCCAGGGGCGTGGCGGAATTAGCAGAATCCATTACCCAGCAGCGCCTCAGTCGCCTGTCGCCACGTTATTCCCTGCACGTTACTGAATTAGCTTTGGCTATCCATAATGCCGGCGCCGACGGTCTTTGTTATCGGGTGCAGTCCACATTTGATCCCATTGACCCTATGGAGTGGGCGAAATGAGTTCAGCCAGCAAACCATCATTAAGCGTATTGGTTACCGGCGCAACGGGGTTTATCGGTCAAGTGGTCGTTGCTGAACTATTACGATGTGGTTATCGGGTAACAGCTCTGCTGCGTCGGATCGAGCAGCAGCATAGTCTTCCCTCGTCGTCGGCTTTAGAGTGTGTGGTTGCCGATGTGACCGAACTTGACGGATTAGTCGACGTGATGCAAGGCATCGATGTAGTGATTCATCTCGCCGGTGTGGTTTGGGGGCCGGCAACCCAAATGCACGATGTGATGGTGGATGGCACGGCAAATGTAATCGAAGCGATGCGGCAGGCTCATGTTGCCCGGCTGGTTTTGGCGAGTAGTTTTCTAGTTTACGACTGGCAGCGAATTGATGGCGTTTTGACTGAGTCATCGCCCCTAGCGGATGAAAAGTCTAATCGTCAGGGGGCTTATTCGGCGGCTAAAGTTAGGCAAGAATTGATGGCGCACAAACTATGCAAAACGCATGATATTCAACTGGTTGTATTGCGGCCGGCGGCCGTTGTTGCGCCGAAGCAATTGGATGCCGCTGACCTTGGTCCCCGGCTTGGTCCATTGCAGGTCGTAATTGCGCCGTTTCGCAAGCTAAGACTAGTGAAATTGGATCATGCGGTTTCTGCTTTTGTAACGGCCTGTGCTGCTAATATTCAAGATGGGCAGGCGATAAATTTGGTTGATGATCGGCCATTGACGGCTTGGCAATTTGCTGGTTCCGCGCGTCGGGATAGTCATGGTTTTTCTGTATTGGTGCCGCTGCCTTATTGGCTAGTGATGGGGACGGCGCGTTTAATTTATCCTGTATTCAATCTCATGCGGATAAGCCGATTTTTGCCGGGCTTATTTATACCTGATCGGGTAGAAAGCCGATTCAAATCGGTCGAATGCGATGTTCAGGCATGGCGCCGGTATTTGCCTTGAAAATGCTGGTATCCATAGCGTTAAATATTTTTTATCCGCCGCTACCCATTTCAATTTTTAAGCATGCAAAATTCTGATCCCAAACCGGCTATTGCCTATTTAACCGGATTTTATGCCCGCGCCGGCGATACTTTTATTCGCCGCGAGGTTGAACAGCTGCGCCTTTTGGGATGGACTGTACACACATTCTCTATTCGTCGCGCCGATGCAGGTGAAAAGGTGTCGGAAGAAATTTTGCGCGAGCAAGCCAGCACCTTGTATATCCTGGAAAAAGGCGCTTGGCGCTTGTTGACGGCATTTTTGACGATGGCATGCCGCTATCCGGTAAGACTTTGCAAGGCGGCTAATCTAGCCCGGCAAATCCGTTGGCCAGGCGTGAAGTCTATCGTTTGGCATGCCATTTACTTGCTTGAAGCCGCGTATTTAGCGCAACAGTTAATCAAGCGAGATGTCAGGTTATTGCATAACCATATTGGTATGAATACCGGCACTGTTGCTATGTTGGCTGCAAAATTGGCTAACATCCCCTTCAGTATGACCGTGCATGGGCCGCATGAGTTTTTTGATTCGGCGCGCTGGGCCTTCGGACGTAAAATTGCGGAATCGGCTATGACGATCTGTATTAGCGATTTCGGTAAGAGTCAGTGCATGTTGTTTTCTCCTCGCTCTGCCTGGTCACATTTGCAGGTGGTCAGGTGCGGTCTGGATGATGTGTTTTTGCGTGATGACGTTACGTTGCCGCCCAATGTTGCACGATTAATTTACGTGGGCCGACTCGACCCCGAAAAAGGTTTTTTCGTGTTGCTGGATGCGGCTGCTAGGGTAAAGGCGGCAGGCCTAAGCTTTGAATTGTGGGTAGTAGGTGACGGTGCGGTGCGAGCGGAAGGCGAAGCTTATGCTAAGCAATTGGACTTGCAAGATACCGTGCGGTTTTTAGGTTGGCGTGGCAGCCAAGATGTTAAACGGCTGATTTCCGAATGCCGGGCAATGGTTCTACCAAGTTTTGCTGAAGGCATACCTGTAGTTTTAATGGAAGCCATGGCGCAGCAACGACCAGTGATTAGTACGCAAATCGCTGGTATTCCGGAGTTGGTAAAAAACGGAATAAGCGGTTGGTTGGTGTCGGCAAGTTCTGTGGATGATTTAGCCAACGCCATGCGCGAGGCTTTGCAGGCTTCACCCGAAACCTTGGCTGAAATGGGAAAACAAGGCCGTCAAAGAGTGCTGGAACGGCATGCCATTGTCAAGGAAGCGGCAAAGTTGAGCGAATTGTTTGCCGATATCGTGTAGGCAGCGAGGGTGCAAAAGGGGATGATATGAACGTCGCGGTCAAATTTGACATTACCACGCCGAACCTGCCGGTTTTGCATCTGCATGTGTCTCGATCCGCTGACCGATGTGGGGAGGGCGTTTATGGCTTGAGGTGTCTGACGGAATGAGATTAACAGTAGAACAACGACGCGGTATTGTAGATATTGTCCTGGCTGAATTGGGCGAGCGCGCGATAGTGTCTTTGTTCGGCTCGCGACTCGATGAAAACCGCAAGGGCGGAGATGTCGATTTACTAATCGAATCCGAAACTGAAGTGTCTGTTTTGAGTAAAGCCAGGCTCAAAATGCGCTTGGAAGCTTTACTGAATTTGCCTGTAGACCTGGTTGTCATTAAGGCAGGCCAACAGTTAAGCGCGTTTAAAAGATTGGCTCTACGGCAGGGTGAACGTTTATGACCGAACAAATTTTGCAAGATCAAAGGTTACATCTGGCCAATCTGTTGGAGGCGGTGCAGCGTTGTGTGTTTTTCCTGGAAGGCATTGATCGGAAAATTGCTTGGCCTTTGGCGGAAGCTTTTCTGGTATCCAACAAAAAGGACCGGGATTTGTTCGAGTCTTTGGCTGCATACGAAAAATGGGGTGTCATCGATTCCGTGGAAACCTGGCAAATATGCCGTACCACGCGTAATTTGGCGGCGCATGATTACGATACCGACTATGGCGATATCGCCAAGCATTTCAACATGCTGCATGAACTGAAGCCGCGGCTTTACCAGGTTGCAGTGAATTTTTTGCGGCATTGCGAACACAGGTGCAGATCAAGCCGATTTCAATTGAATTCCTGATTAGCAAGATGCTTCAGCTTGACGAAGCCAAGTGTCCGAGCAAGGGCCAGTCGTAGTCGCAAAAACTAAAATATGCTGTTACCCAAGCTCCAGCTTGGGTAACCTGTTCAGGAAGCTCAAGCTTCCGGGGTGTCTTTCCCAAGCTGGAGCTTGGGAAAGAGCGTGATGTGGGTTGACCGTTTTTTACTTGACCCGCATGGCTTGCGAACCCCGACCTGCTAGGGATATGCTGATCTTTGGGCTTTAGCTGAAGAAACTTGCTAATCAGGATTGAATTTGCACCCGAATTTTTCTCGATTATGAAAACAATTGATCGCGACTGTGCGTCGCTCCTACAGCCGGATTGTTTTGCTTTCCAAACGCGTTTTGCATGAATCTGGATCATTCGCTGAATATTTACGTAACCCATCAATTTTGGATCGATAATTCAAACATGGATTTTATTGATATTGCTTTGATTGCTTTTGCCGGCCTGCTGGCCGTTCCGACCACGGTGTTTGCTTTGCAGGTGTTTCTGGCAGCGGGTGCTGGCCGGTCATCTTTTCAGCAAACTGGTGTTAGGTCTCGCATGGCTGTGTTGATGCCTGCGCACAACGAGGCTGCCGTGATAGTAGACACCTTGAGTTTCATTCTGCCACAGCTCGATGCGAACGACAGGCTGTTGGTTGTCGCGGACAATTGCTCGGACGATACGGCGGCGTTGGCTAAGGCTTGCGGCGCTGATGTCATCGAACGTCATGATGCAAGCCAACGAGGCAAGGGTTATGCGCTGGATTTTGGTTTACGGTTTTTGGCCGAACACAATCCGCCCGAGGTGCTGATTGTCATCGATGCTGATTGCCAAGTATCGCATCAGTGTATCGATACCTTGGCGCGTAGAGCGGCTGTGGAAAACAGACCCGTGCAGGCGCTTTACTTAATGCAGGCACCGCCAACCCAATCTCTCGCGCAGGCCATTGCCGAGTTTGCCTGGCTGGTCAAAAATCAGGTCAGGCCGTTGGGTTTCATGCGCATGGGCTTGCCTTGCCAACTAATGGGCACCGGCATGGCGTTTCCGTGGGACGTATTGCAGCGGGCTGATCTCGCGCACGGCAACATGGTCGAAGACATGAAAATGGGCATCGATTTGGCTTTACAGGGTTTTGCTCCCGTTTTCTGCCCGGAAACCCTGGTCACCAGTGAGTTTCCAACTTCTGAACAGGTTACTAGCAAACAGCGCACGCGCTGGGAACACGGGCATTTGGCGACGATTTTGGCGGAAACGCCGCGCCTGTTACGAGCGGCAATCCGTATGAGGGATAGTCGCTTATTGGTCATGGCGCTGGATTTGGCGGTGCCGCCTTTGAGTGTGTTGGCGCTGAATCTGTTTTTGCTTTTGTCGATAGCGTTGGCTTTGGCAATCCATGTGGGTGGCGGTTTGTCGGTAGGTTTGGCGTTGCTGTTGAATGGCTTGTTTGCGGTTGCGACTGTCTTGGCCTGGCAGCGCTTCGGGCGTCATATATTGTCCGGGCGGCAATTGCTCGGCATACCGGCATATATCATCAGAAAGATTCCGTTGTATCTGGGGTTTCTGTTTCGGCGGCAGCAGGAGTGGGTCAAGACAGACAGGCACTGAGGAAGATTATTCCAACAAAAAGGTTGGATACTGCGTGGCACAACCCCCCCCCGCATTCCATTGCATTCAGGCTGCGTTGTCTGGCTTTTTTTGTGAAAGTCGTTTCTAATGGCGGCGGAGTTTTAATGTAGAAAATACGATTGACGGGCTAATGGTCTGTTGCGAATGGCTGGAGGCGGAATGAGCGGATTTTTGCATGTATTGACGAGCCTATTGTTGCTTTATGTGTGCCTTTGTCTATGGGTGGTCACGGCGGAAGCATTATGTTCATTGGCCGGTCTCGGTCAGGCTATCGATACCAGCGAGCCGATGCCGAACACCGTGATCTTGATGCCGGCGCATAACGAACAGGAGGTCATTGTCACGACGCTGAAATCCTTGCAGACCGATTTGCTGGAGCATACCCGGATTTTATGTGTGGCGCACAACTGGAGAGACGGTACTGGAGCGCTTGCGGTCGCGCACGGTGCCGAGGTGGTCGTGGTCAACGACGATGGCACTGGCGGTAAACCGGCGGCGCTAAAGGCGGGGTTGAAATGGCTGGATCGTGAGCCTCCCGAGGTGGTCGTCATAGTAGATGCCGATTGAAGCGTGGCGCTCGGCAGCATCCGCCTGCTGGCGACTCAGGCGAAAGCGTGGAATGCGCCGGTCATGGGCTGTTACCTGTTTACGCCTGCAACCGACACTGGACGTGCCGCCTTTTCGAGTCTGGCCATCATGCTGAAAAACTTCATTCGGCCTTTGGGTTTGTGGCGTTTGGGTTTGCCGTGCTTGCTGAACGGTAGTGGCTCTGCTTATCCGTTTTCCCTGCTGCGCAACGCACCACATGGCGAAGGTTTCATTGCCGAGGATTATCAATTGACGGTGGATTTACTCGAGCAGGGTTATCCGACTCGCTTTGTGCCGACGGCCCGGATCGTAGGGCAGTTTCCGCACAAGGATGCGACAGCGCAAAAGCAGCGTCGACGCTGGGAACATGGGCATCTGCATTTGTCGTTGCATGTGGCGCCGCGCCTGTTGCTCAATGGAATCAGCCTGTTCGATAAGAACAGATTGGCCATTGGCTTGGATTTACTGGTGCCGCCGCTGGTGTATTTAGCGTTGATCGGTGGCGTCGTGGCCACCCTGGCTTTTGGAAAGGCTGCGCTGGGACAGGTTTGGCCGCTGCAGGTAATGAGCGTAAGCGTAGTGTTGTTCGTGGTTTCATTGATCCTGGCGTGGGGCAGATATGCCGAGCTGGCTGTCACGCTGCAAACCCTGGCGGAATTGCCTCGCTATGTGTTGTGGAAATTGCCGATTTACCGGGATTATTTTCGGCAACGGGAGACGCGCTGGATGAAAACCGAACGGGATTGACTGCTTTTTGGCGTTGTTTGCAAGGTAAGGATCGAGCACGAAATAACTTGAACATGTCATTCCCTCTCCTTTCGGGAGAGCATTAGGGTGAGGGGATTAAATGCCAAAGTTATAAGGTTTGTATTCCTAACTGAGTTGGACCAAATGGTTTGATGAAGGAGAACTTAATGGATAGGCGCATCATGGTGACCGGCGGGGCCGGATTTATAGGTTCGCATCTGTGTGCGATCGCCTAGTTGCGCTGGGCGAGGATGTGTTGTGTGTGGATAATTACTTCACCGGCAGCCGTAACAACATTCGCCACTTGCTGAACCACCCCAATTTCGAGGTCCTACGGCATGACGTGACCTTTCCGTTGTATGTGGAGGTCGATCAAATCTATAATCTGGCTTGTCCGGCGTCGCCGATTCATTACCAGTTCGATCCCCTACAGACTACTAAGACCAGTGTGCATGGCGCTATTAACATGCTGGGGCTGGCTAAACGTGTCAAAGCAAGAATTTTCCAGGCTTCAACGTCTGAAGTGTATGGCGATCCAGAAATTAATCCGCAGGTAGAATCCTATTGGGGTAGGGTTAATCCGATAGGTATTCGCAGTTGTTACGATGAGGGCAAGCGCTGTGCCGAAACCTTGTTTTTTGATTACTTTCGCCAGCATAATCTCGATATCAAGGTGGTGCGGATATTTAACACCTACGGCCCGCGCATGGCCCGAACCGACGGGCGGGTGGTCAGCAATTTCATTATCCAGGCATTGGCCGGCGAGGATATCACGATTTACGGCGACGGCACGCAAACACGTTCGTTTTGTTATGTTGACGACATGATCGATGCTTTCGTTGCCATGATGGACACAGAGAAAGGCTTCACAGGGCCCGTGAATCTGGGTAATCCCTGCGAATATCAGATAGGAGAGTTAGCGGAAACAATTGTTTCTATGTGTAATACTCGTTCTAAAGTGGTTTATAAGCCTTTACCGCAGGACGACCCGCGCCAGCGCCAACCGGATATCACTGTAGCCAAGGAAAAATTGGATTGGGAACCTCCGGTGCATTTGCATGATGGATTGAAGGCTACGATCAAGTATTTTAGCAGTTAGGTTGAGACTAATTTAATCGTAATTGCCTGTATTGCAACTGTTCGTGCCGGGCTTAGTTGAAGCAATTTGGTAGCCTGTATAATGCAAAGCGCAAACCGGCTTAAGGTTTCCGGTAGGTCATTGTTCTGTGGGAAGAAATGGGTAAATACACCGCGGGAGCAGCTGGAGTAGGGATTTAAGGACAAGAAAAGTAACCTGACCCCTTTTAGACTGGCCGAATAAAATACCTCTATCGCATACCGATTTGCTCAACCTCGACCATAACTATCCCGTCGTCAATGGTTTCGATGTTATAGACGCCGAATGGAGAAAAAACATTTCCTACCACTTCGCCGGTTAGCGTTTTTGTCAAATACAGTCGGCAGAACCCTTCTTCATCGTCCATCGTGCCCACCCAACTCTGTGTGCCGTCTTCTAATGTTATCTGGCTTTCCTGTTTGACAATATATCCTCCGACCGGTAAATCAATCAATATCTCGCCTCCTTCCGGAAGGTCGGTCAGAAGATCGGTGGGTATATCGATATCGATGGTCACGCGATCCATGAAAACACTGCCGGGATAATCATTATAGGAATCGATAGGAAATACTTGGTCGTTTCCGGAACCGAAGTCGGTATCCGATGCCGGTTTAAAAGAGCCTTTATAGCCGGTAATGAAGACCGTTTTGATGACGCCGTCTTCCTGAATAGTGGCGTAGTTGTAGTCCTTTAAAAATTGGCTAAGCGCTCTATTCCAATCAGATGCAAACAGTTTCGTGTCGATCATATCTTTTTCGACCGCAGCATTGAATTTAAAAGACATGCCGGTTCGAAGAGCTATGCTGCGGGCGGCTTCTTGCAGCGTTTGATTATTTATCACTAATGAAACGGCTTGTTTTTGGGTTTCGAACCTCGAAGCGGTCGATAAACCAGGGGCTTCGGAACGGTTTGCCGCTTCTACACTAAAAACCATGTTCAAGCAGAACGTCAATACCACGGCCGCGTTTCGGCGGCTTTGTGAAAAATCCTGAGATGCTGTTTGTGAGCGAGCATCTTCTTTAAGGAAAATACCGTACTTATCGCAAATGGCTTTTAAGGTTCGGTAGGCAAGGGGAGCTACGATACTTAATCGCTTTTGACAAACGAGTGTAGCATTGCCTTCGATGACACAAGGCTGCAAATAATGATTAGCGGGGTAGGCTTGATACCAGTGCTGTAAGTCAGTGCACAAATGGCCCAATCGTAGGACTGGATGAGCGGCGGCGCGATAAACTCCATCAATGGTTTCAATTGGATTCATATCTTTGGTCCTGGACAGTGTCATTTTGGTTTCAAACTCGGGGCGATTGGCGATTAAAGTTCCGCCAATATAAATTTCCCACTTTATCAAAGTGGGATCGCGGGGGATTTATTTGAAAAATCCTGATCTGGACGGGGATTGCAACCCATAGGAGCAATATGGAATTAAGCCTTTCATTTGACAACCACGATTCCTTTTGCTATCAGATCCATTGTGCCATTCGCTAGAGATTAGCTCACACTAAATTATTTGCCAAAACAATAAAGAGCATTATAGCGACTTGACATTGTTAACCAAACTTAAACAAATTGTATCTATACGCATGTCTGACCCCGATCTTTTGCAAATTATCTTTAACACTCATAGTTCGGCATAATTTTTTATGGCCAATGTTGGACGACCAGAAGCGTAACCCCTTTTTAGACCCAATTTACCTCTGCGGTGCCGACGCTAGCCGATGGAATCAAAACTACTCATTGGCAATTGAAACTGCACCAGTGCTCGTCCCGGCGGCTGCTTGGTTGTTCGGTGGTGCGTTAATGAGCTAGTTCCGCGCAAATCGTCGTAAAAAAGTTCTACCTGCGTAATTGAAGTAAACAAAGTGCCTGTCAGTTGAGCAACCGCACTCTCTTCGGTTCACGGTTCAGGCACTTTAACCGTAAAAAGTCTGTCATGCTCGCAGGGATGCTGGCATTCAGCGTCACTGATGGAAAGCTTCTAGCTATCCATGCAGTTTGGATTTCGGCAATTCCAGCTGAAATGACGACTTACGGGACGCATCTCTGAATTAGCTGAAACAGCTTACTAATCAGGATTTCTTTTGTGCATATTCTTGAGGAATCCGAAATGATCGCGCTGGCAACCTCGGATTCCGTAAACTTTATCCAGACTACTGGTTTAGCCACCCAATTGTTTCAACAGCTTCCTGGCTTGTTCAATACCTCTAAATTCCCTTTGCTGCTCCGCCAACTCGATAGCCCTTTTCAGCTCGGGCAATGCGGACTGTGTGTCGTTATACTTAAGGTAGGCTTCGGCCAAGTGGTAGCGTATCGGGGCAAGATTGGGCGCATTTTCGGCGGCTTTCTTTAATGCCTTTAGTGCGGGTTCGACTTGTCCGGATTTAAACATGACCCAGCCGTAGGTATCCAGAAAATACGGGTTGGAAACGTCCTTAAAGCGCTCAACCAAAGCGACGGCTTGGTTAATTCCGGCCGGATCGTCACTGGAACTGACGAGCAAATCGGCCAAATTATTTACGACTTCGTCATTACCGGGATATTTCAGATTCAACTCCTGGTATATCGCAATGGCTTCCGGGTTTTTTTGGTTTTGCTCGTAATGTTTGGCTAATTCCATCTGCAGCTCCGGCACATCCGGCATTTCTTTTAATGCTTTAAGATACATCGCTTCGACTTCGGCTGATTTTCCCTGAGAATTTAGTGTACCGGCTAGTACTCTGTAGGTCGATATGGACTTTGGCATACGCTTTAATGCTTCATGTAATATTTTGTCGGCCTCACCCCATTTTTTTTCTACTGTGTAGAGTAAACCCAGAGCATTATATGCAGTGATGCTCGCGGGGTTTTTTTGGATAAAAGCCTTCAAATAAGCGATCGCTTTATCACGCTTTTCAGTGGCTTGATATGCGTTCACTAAGCCGGAAATAGCTTGGTCGACATTCGGCTGCTTGACCAAAACCTCTTTATACGCATTAATCGCATCGGCATGGTGCCCTTGTGCGGCGGCCAGCATGCCGCTTAACATATCACCGCTGACACCGGCTTGCGGTTGTTTTTTGAGCTCTTCCACTACAATCTGAGCGCCGACCCAATCTTTTTTCGCCACCTTAAGTTGCACCAGCAACTCGGCGATTTGCGGGTTGGCGGGATTGGCTTTGAAGGTTTTTTCGACTAGCGTTTGCGCAAGCCCTTCTTCGCCGCGTTGTCGCATTTGCCCGACTAGTGGCGCCAAAGCCTGAAAATTACCTGGAGACATTTTCAGCATTTTTTGCCACTGCGATTCGGCGGACGCCGAATCGCCTTTTTGCAGATAAGCCTGTGCCAACATAAGCATGGCGGAGTCGGCATCGGGACGCAGTTTCAAGATATGTTGCAGATCGGCTATCGCACCATCGACATCTTTTTCATCCATGCGCATGCCGGCCCGTAATAATAAGGCTTCAGCATTGTCTGCATTGACCTTCAATACCTCTTCAATGAATACGGCAGTCGCTGCGATATCTCCACGACGCAAAGCGCTTTGGGCCAATTGAAGCAGCGCCGTTTGTCCGACTGTTCCGCTTGTATCCGTAGTTACGATTTCTTTCAGCACATCCTCTGCATCTTCAGCCTTTTGGTGCGCGGTAAGATAAGCCGCCAGCCGTAATTTCAGTTGTAAATCTTGCGGTCTTTCTTGGACGTATTGTTTCAGCAAGGCTTCCGCCTCGGCCTGATTACGACGCTCTACCAAATTGACTAAACGCAACTTGAAATCGAGTTCTTCCGGCGCTTTCTGCACCGCCAGTCGAGAGATTTTTTCCGCATCGTCGTATTGCTTCTGTTCGGCATACACCGACGCCAATAGTGAATAGGCCTGCATGCTATTCGGATTGTTTTCTATAAAACCTTTTAAAAATCCCGCTAATTCCTTTGTTTTGCCGTTAGCTTGATAGGCATTGGCTAAAGCGCTCCATGCTCTGGCGAAATTGGGTTGTTTAGCCAACACGGCTTTATAATGACCGATAGCCGTATCGTATTCTCCACGCTGTGCTGACAGCAGGCCACTCCACAATTCGGCGGCAAACTGGCCTTGAGGCAGTTTCTTCAAGTCCGCTAACGCGGCATTGGCGCCTGACCAATCTTTTTGGCCGGCTTTTACTTGTGTTACAAGTTCGAGAACTGCAGGATCGGCCGGCGCAGCCTTCATGGCTTTGTCAAGCAGCTCCTGGGCACGCTGTGCATCGCCACGCTTTAACAGTTGATTGGTCAACGACATCAGTGCAGCTGTATTGGCCGGACTGACTTCGAGCGCTTTACGCCAGTGACTTTCCGCAACTTCCGGCTCGCCTTTCAAAACATACGCCTGGGCCATCATAGTCATGGCTCGGTCGGAGTTGGGTTGATCGCGTAAAACAATACGCAGGTCCGAAATTGCGCCGTCCGCATCGTTATTATCAAGACGCAAGCTGGAACGCATCAACAAAGCTTTGGTATTACCTGCATCAGCCGTCAGCACCTCTGTAACTAATTTATCTGCAGTCGCTTTGTCATTTTTACCCCATGCAAGCTCGGCCAACCGAATTTTTGCCGCCAGACCGTCTTTTCCGACAGCATCCGCCGCCACAATTTGGTTCAACACCGCTAATTCGTCTTCGGCTCGTCCACGATCGGCATAAAAGCGCACAAAACGGATTTTTAATTGCAAGTCCTGCGGCCGTTCAGCCACAAAGGTCTTTAGTTTTGCTTCCGCCTCTTCCGGGTCTCGGCGTTCGAGCAAGCTCACCAGTTTCAATTTAAAATCTGCATCATCCGGATGCTTGGCGATAGCGTCTTTCAGCGCCTTTTCCGCCTGCTCGGTATTACCGATGGCTGCCAACATATCGATTTGCGAATTGCGCAGTCCCTTATCATTCGGATTTTGCGCTAGCAGCTTGTCAAACTCTCCAATCACCCGATCGAATTGTTTAAGTTCGGTTAGCAACCGGATTTTTTGTAAACGCAAGCCGATATTATCCGGAATTGCATCAATGCCCTGTTGTAAGGCCGACAAAGCCTCTTCACCGCGTTGCTCGGTGAATAGAATAGTGCTCTTGGAGATAATTGCATCTGCATTATTGCCGTCCTTGGCTAATACCCTATTGATCTGTTCCAACGCATCGGCATTTTTACCGTCTCGAAACATTAACGCTGCGTCGAAAATCAACGCGCCGACATTTTCCGGTTCCAGCTTGATCGCTGCGGCGGCCTGTTCTCTAGCTTTATCCAGTTGACCTTGCAACAAATACAATTGCCCCAACTTTACACGCGCATCAACATGGTTAGGATCTATAGAAACGGTTTCCTGTAACGCGCCATACATTGCCTTCCATTCTTGTTTTTTTTCCTCCAGCAACGCAAGGCCGTAATAGGCTTCCGCTAATTTTGGATTGATCTGCAATGCATTCTTAAATTGTACCCGCGCACTTTCCATGTCTCCTTTATCGAACAGTGATTTTCCATCCCGGATGAATTTTTGCGGGTCTTCTTCCGCACAAGCCGTCATCGCCATAATCAGGCAAACGGCCATCATTTTGGATAAACGGACGTATGGAAGTATTTTAAAGCTGTCAGTCACAATAGGATTCCTTGTTAGATTAAAGTGATTAAAAATTGTTATGAGTTCTATTTTGAAGGTTAGCTTGTTAGTTAAATCATTCCGAAATGGCTTGACGGAATTTTGAAGACATGAAAAGCATCGAAGATGCCGCCCCATACTTGGGATAACCTGGCCTGATCGCTCAAGACTAAGAGGCACCGGCTAAGACAGGTCACTCTTAATACAGTTTAAGTATTAGCGGCATAGCTCTCTAATTAGGAACATACTCGGACAACAAAGGCAATGCGCCTGTTAAAAACGCATGAATACGCTGATCGGCCGCATCTTTTGGTTCGCCATCGACAATAGGTGTAATCACTCGCGCCAAGGCACCGTCTGTTCGGTTTTCCAGCAGTGCGTCGCGGAATAAATGCCATTTGACTCGATATTCATCCGCCATCACTTTGCCCCGTTCTTCAAACCAGTAATACACTAATTGACTGTTTTTACCCTTTCTGATCACCACACGATTGAATTCAAACGGCGCTTTTTTATCAACGCCTGGAAACGCGCGCCGGGTCATGTCAACGATCTGCCAGCCGCCGCCTGGCAAACAAACTGTTGGAGAATGCGGCGACGACCCTTTGCGTTGAGATTCGTAATAAGCCACATAAAAATTAACCGGCATGCCTGAAGGTTGGCGGAAATCGGCCAGAAGGTAGTCTGTAAGGTCGAGCGTCTGCAACACTTCTGCACCCAAAGTATCAGGCTTGCCTTGCCATTCGCCGATCGACCTTGGAAATTCCGAGAAAAAAGCCCGCTCAGGCTTAATTTCCGACCGGTTCGCTACAGACACCATCAGGATGGCTGTTACCGCAATGAGACCCGTGCAGGCGATTAACGGCTTGGACAGCGGACGAATTCTAATTTGCTCCTGCGTAATAGACTTCTGAGCCTCAAACGTCAGACCGAAAACTTCGCCAAACGGCCTCCGATCTTTACCCACAAAAGTCAGTGCCCACATTTCCAAAAACAAGATGGCTACACACACCATAAACACAGCGAAGCCTTCGAAATCATGTAAAAAGCCTTCCGCCTGTTCGCTGCCGAAGTACTTCACAAGAAAGCCGATCATGCCAATGCGAAAACTATTCAACAAGATGGCGATAGGAATGGTGGAAAGTATGATAACCACGCGTTTCCAGGTCTCTACGTGATAAAGATACGCACAAATTGCCCCGAAGCCGAGTAAAGGATATAAATAAGTTAGGCCGCTGCAAGCTTCGATAACTTCCAACTTAAAAACCCCAAGATCGATCAAATTACCTTCTCGAAATACTGGAATCTTGCAGAAACGAATTAACTCAACCCCAAGCTTTGAAGACAAAAGCTGCAACTTCCCTGTAATTGCAGCTTCAAGAAAATAGGGTATCGGAATGGCAAACACTAAAATGGCAATCGGTGCGAACGTCAGGCGGCTACCGGCCCAACCCACCATTGCCAACGATAAGGCAAATAACACCAAGATGAAGGAGTAATGAATCAACAGGTAGATTGCACTGAGCTCACCCACCACCAGCATGACTAACGCTAGTCCGGCAACAACCAAAGCAAACCAGGTCGGTTGAAATGGTTGCCTGGAGAGTTTCGGCGCCAATTGCCAAAGAAAGGTCAACGTGACCAAAGGCAAAAAATACCCGTGGTTGTACTCCTCTTCGACTTCCCAGCGGTGGAATAGATTCTCCAATCCGCCGAAATAAGCCCAAATCGTTAATAGTAATGACGTAACCAATAGCAACCATGCATTTGTTTCAAAGCGCCAAAAAATCACTTGGCCGTTACGCACAGAAGTCGGGTTAATAGGAAACGAGGAAAAATCAGTGCTATCCGGGGTCCGGCTCATTTCATTATTTATTGGAATGGACATCGTAATATCAATTGATTAAATTAAACACCGGTTTCGGCGAATCCGCTGGGTTCGTTGCTCAAGCGAGTCCCGCATCAAATCAATTAAGCAAAATAGATGCCATATAAGCAATTAATAATTCAGTTAGCCAGTTATTAGCGTGTCTGCGCCCAAATTTAAGCCCGCTCCGGCGTATCGATCCGCGGAGTGGTTCAGGCTCTATTCCCGTGCGGCGCTCGGGAACGATGAGCTACAAAATATCGTCATTCCAGCATGGCATGTCGGAATCCCTGCTCTAAGGGTGGAGTAAAACCGGCCATCCATAGCACTAGCACTGGATGCCCAGTTCCCTGCGGGCATAATGGCCTGGGGCTAAAATTAAAGAGGCAGAAAATTACCAACAGCCATGCAGCCCAAAAGCACAACATCTTAAAAAAATACGGCAAATGCCACGCTATGAGTGATATGACACATCCCAAAACACACAGCTCAGGTGAAATAGCCGATGTTTAAGGTAATCGCTGAAACCATGACGTTGCTGCTGGCGAGACAAACTCCTCGCAAATGCCAAAACCCGGCTTGGGGTTGACATAAGCAACCCAATAGAATCAGCATGCCGACTTTTGTGTCTTTTTGATCCTATTTTGTCAGCTTGCATCAAATGCCCGTCGTTCCGGGGATTGCCGCAATTCGGATGCAGGAAAATGATAAGGCTTACCGTCTATCGCAGTGGATATTCCTTTTCTCGAGCGCATGAAAGTAGTATTTAAATCTGACAAGGTAGCACTCAGCAATAAAGCTATTTCGACAATCTTTTGATTGGTTGCATATTAATTCTTAGCGCAAATAACTTGGTTTTCGGCAATTTGGTTTACTACTTTTGCCGATGCTGTCTTTTGGCATTACTCTTGCTGTCATTATAATGATAATCAAAGACATTAAGCGCATTCGTTAGATAGCCGCCATAATCAGGCTAGAAAATTCGTTACTTTTCCGCATTATTTGAGGGGCGGCATTTATGACAGGAAAGAAACCTCTACTCACTTTAACTTTAGCATTAGCCATTTCCGGTAATGCGAATGCCACTATGTTGGGTGTAGTACAAACATACCCCGACATCACTCTGAACCAGAACTATCTGATTTACGACAATAACGCCATAGACAACACAACCGGCTTGTTGAAACTGATTTCTTTCGGTTCCACCCTAAACGAGGGGCCTGACAGCGGTAATTCGACACTGACTCAATCCTATAGCGGTTCCGGCGACAACTTCCCTAATCTAATGTTTACAATCGCCATCGATCGAACTACTGGCAATTGGGTCAGCAGCAAAAACCCGGTTGCAAACAAGGTGAGCATTGGTTTCGGTAACTCGGTTATTCTCAATCACACAAGTAACACCCCTGGCTTCAGCTGGCAAGGTGATATTAACGCCTTCGGTTGGAATACGAACGGCACTTTCTTCGACGCCACATGGACCATGACCAGCGATAATTATATAGACATGCCAGCCAGCTTGGCGCAGTTTACCGATGGTGTTTTGACCGATGCCATGGCTGCCTACATGGGCGGCATAAAGATCTCCAACAGCGCAGGATTCGGCGCTAGCGACGTCCCTGCCGCTTATCAGACAGACTGGGTGTTTGGCGCTAATGCAAATAGCCTTGGTATTCAAGCTTTATTAGCCCCCTTCTTGACGGAGCTATCGGCCAGCACTTGCAACCCCAGCACCCAAACAGGGTGCACAAACTATATCCATTCCACAGTTACCAGTGACTTGTTCGTCCCTGTCCCCGTTCCATCTGCCCTATGGTTATGGGCCGGCGCGCTGGCATTAGTTGCGCCCTTTGTTAAGCAAATAAAAGGCAGTACTCTTGCTAGGGAGAATATGACATGACATTACAACGTCTTATAGCACTTTTAACTATAACAGCCGGCATCGGTCTAGCGCCAAATTCGGCAAGCGCAACGTTAATAGGCCTTTCGCCCTTCCTGCCCACTATCGATTTCAGCGGCTCCGGAAATATCAACTATGAGGCTAGCAGAGGTATCGTCAGCGTCACTGCCGTGCCGAGCATATTATTTTCCGTTGATCCATTTATCTCCATCGAAATTCAAAATGCTGTCGATAACGCACCTAAGTCACTCTTAATTCAGTTTCAGGTAGATAACAACGGCAACCTGATCTCAAGCAGCTCCAGCGTGCCTGACTTGATTTTAATCGGCTCAGTGGATACAGATGGTGATAATCTTGTCGACTATAGCGGCACCTTGTTGTCCGCCAAAGTAACTCAATTTGGTTTTCTCGATAGCGCTAACGGCGACGATCGATTCGATTTGCGCCTGGATTCGATCGGCGGCTCGTTAGCATATTTATATAGCGATCATAACCTGGCATCGTTAGTGATTAGCGAGATTAGCGGCTCATACCCTAATACTTTCAATGGCAGCTTTGATGTGGACTGGCAAGGCCAAGCCAAAGGTGTTATCGGACTCATTCCAATCGAATCAGTCTCGCCGGTACCTGTTACACCTTCGTTCTGGCTATGGGCTGGAGCGTTAGCCTCTATTTTCCCCGGCGTAAAATTCAATAAAATTCGTAAAACATAGAAGCAATAACTTTCCTGATTAAAGGTGAAAAAATGTCATTTCGGCAGGGATTGTAAGAAATCCAGGCTGTATGGATAGTTTGTAGCTTACCTTCCATGGGTACTGGAGCCTATCATGCTTCAAGTTTTTTAGCGTTTTTGCTTTACGCAGCTAGATTTTGCATTAGAAATGTTAATCCATGTTTGACGTCTGAGCTAAAAAACTTCATAAATCAGTGCTTTATTTATTCATAAATGTAAATATTCGGCCAACCCCTAAGCAAGTCAATCAATCGGTTAGCCGATCCCGGAAGCACCTGTCCAAGGGGAAAACCCATAACTCCTTGATAGGAACATTTTGTTTGCCGGCGGGTCCGAGTTTACCACGGCCTTGCGTCTGTCCTAAATAATGCCACTTAGCGGCGCGGTAACAGGTGCCTTGAAAGCGGTCATTTTCGACAAGGGTTTCCAGGAGGACCGGTCGATAGCCATACACGGACTGCCAGTGGTCGGGCATTATCCGGGCGGTTTGCCCCAGGGTCATGGACGCCAGATTGCGCGTTTGAACCCAAGGCAAGATCAAAAAGCGGGCATTGTTGAGAATCAAGTGCAGCTGACGCTGGCGCTGAGCGTGATCCCAGCCGATGAAGCGGTCGCGCGGCGCACATTGTCAGGCGGTCGCGCTGAAGCCGAGCGCGTCAATCGGCTGCTGCGCCGAGTAGATCAGGTAGCGCAATTGTGCGCCGGGTAGCGGTTTGTGACTGAGGTAATGATAGCAATCGATGAATTCATTCCACAGTCGGGAGCCTGCGAACCCAGTGCAAAGGCGCTAATGCTCCGGCAGGCGCCAGGATCGGGTTGCCCGGCGCACTCCGCTCTCTAGCTATAGAGCCTGTAATTAAGTTACATTCGAAGCGTATCTTCCAGTCTGAAAAAAGAGCAAATACGTTCTGTATAGTGCTTCAATGGTTCCAATGCCATAGTAATCCGTTCTTTTAAATCAGATTTATTTTTATCGGTCGCTTCCCCCGAACGGTTATTTTTAATTTCATTCCAAACTTGTTCATCCGGATTGAATTCAGGTGAGCGTTTGGGTAGAAAATAAATCCTTAATTGGGTCCTATGTTCATTGACATATTGGTGAATCGGTTTCGGTTTGGCGTGGTGTAATGTGGCGTGATCCAAAAAAAGGATTAAAGGGCGTCCACGGTTTATAACCAGTTCCTCGATAAACTCAATATAGTGTTCCCTGTTAAAGGCTGAGAATATATATTATAGCCGCACCGTTCCACGCATGTTCCAGGCGCGACCATGCCGGGTTGTCACAGTACGCATCAAGCTATAAAAATTGCCCATGCAATTTGGTGGGCGAGAACGTATGTTTGTTGCGACATGATCGGTTTTTGAAAGCCTTTGTCGCGCGGCAGTTCGACACGCTGATGCGTAAGCTGTTAGATGATCTACGTCGGATGTTTAAAGCCAAGCGAAAGTGGCGCACGACTCGGCAAATGATTGCTCACAAGTGTGTATGGTACTTGGACAGCTTCTCAGTCTCGTCGGAGGAGCTCGATAGCGATTTTGCAGCGGGGAGCTGCGCTTAGCTTGATGCGTATGGGTTGTCACCCCACGCCAGATTCATCTTCAAAGACAATGTCCGCCCCAATTTTTTGGCAAGCCGCTATATCCTTAGGAATTTCTCATTCAGAAAATACGCGATTTCCTGTTCATTTCGTTTCTCATCCTGATATTCAGGCCGCTGGAAAGTCAGCCACAATGCCTTAAGGTGCTTCACTGAAAGTTATTCCGTGCTCTTACTCTAATAATTCGACTAATAGCGGGTATTTCCAAAGGTCGGTGCCATAGCCAAATATGGTCGGCATTGCTTCCAAAGTGACCTTTTTCAGACAGTCATCAATTGCTTGAATGATGATGGGTTCCGAGCCAGGTGGTATTTTGCTTTCTAATGCCAAAAAGCCGCCTTGATCATATTGTATAACCAACGATAAATACAGGTGTGATGGACGTTATAAGTCTTCGCTATCTGTTCTGGACTTTGGCCTTTTGTATACGGATGGCATTGACCGCCATTACCTGTATAAAATATATGACTTCATCGGGTATTTTTCTGCCATCTGACAACCAATTTAAGTTCATAATGCCCGCTATTAATGTTGTAGTTGCTAGCACTTATTCACTATGATAAGGCATTTAAAATTTAACTCAGTATGGAGTTTTATTAGCTACTAGTTCTATACCGCGCCAGGCGGAATGACGCGGTATGTCTTTAAGTTGGCTTGGCACTAATTCCGGTCCCACATGACATTGCAATTGCCTTTTGCGGCGGCGGTAAGTAGTTCGATCAGCGGCAATGCCCGGTGAGCCAAAGGAACCGGTTTTTCTTTCCAGTCCTTTTGCCCGGCGTCTGTCTCATCGTCTGAATTCACCGACGACTCCGCCTTCTGCTTTTCAAGGGCGCTTTGCAATTGCTCCAGTGCTATCGGAACATCTTCCGCCAAAATAGCGCCCGGCACGTTGCCGCGTTTTCCCATCATTTTCAGCAAGGTTTGCGCAATATCGCCGAAATAGGTGGTGTTGGGGTATACATCACAGCTGAATGTTACTAACATTTGATTTCACTGGAACTCATTGGATTTTATGATTCAAATTCATGGCCCTATTGTAGCGTTGTTGACGCCGTTTGATGCAAGCGGAAAAATCGAATGGCAAGCCTTCAAAGCTTACTTATCGTCTTTGTACTCTTGGGGGGTGCGGACGGTCATTGCCAATGGCACAACCGGAGAATTTCCGTCGATGACGATAAGTGAACGCCGGCATGTTGTCGAATTCGTTAGAGAAAATTTCGCTGGGACTATTATCAACAACGTCAGTGCAACCTGTGTCGGCGATGTTCGCAAACTGATCGCCGGAAGCAAAGACTGCGGGGACTGCATACTGTTATTGCCGCCTTATTATTATTCCGCCTGCCGGGACGAAGGGCTCTCGCGTTTTTTTATCGACGCGCTGTTCGGTGCCCCTTTGCCGGCGATGCTATATCATTTTCCCCAACATACCGGTAATCATCTCGGAATCGAACTGGTTTCCATGCTGCTTGAGCAGGGTCTTTCGATAGTTGGCATCAAGGATTCGAGCGGGCATATAGACAATGCCCGGCTATACCAGTCGAATTTTCCCGAATTGGCTGTATTTTTGGGCAATGACGCAAAAGTTTTCGAGGCCTTGCAAAAAGGTTTGTCGGGTTCTGTTACGGGGGCGGCGAATCCGATGCCTGAATTGTTGGTCGCGATGCAATCGGAGTACCGATTATCAGTCAGTAAGACGGAATCGATGCAGCGTTGTCTCGATGTTTGGAATCGGTTTCGGAATGATAGCGGTTATGTTGAAATTCCTTTGGTCAAAGCGGCCATGGGGGCTCGAATCGATAGTTTTCCGGTGCATGTTCGCCCGCCGTTGACTCCAGTTCCAATTGAAGAGTTTGATCGTGTTCGAAAAGTCATTTACAACTGCTTAAACGATTTTAACCTATTAAATTAAAGCGTTAGGCTAAGCATTATTTGGTGATCTGGGCCGAGCTACCTGCTTAATTGTAAATATTCAGGCCCTCTCGGCTGTTTTTCAAACTCCGGTTTGTGAAGCCCTTCACGAAGGCTTTTAGTTTTCCGGTTTCGAGAAGCTCTTGCCCTGAGCTTTTGTCGAAGGGGGAGCTTCTCGAACTGCATTCCCAAGCAAAGAGCTTGGGAACGAGTGAAATTAAAGCGTTAAGCTGGGTATCAGTTTAACGTGCCCTCATGTGTTGCCTTGTGCCGACATTAGGTACGCGCAGCGTACCCAATTCACTTTGAATTTTTAAGTACATCCGGTAGTGGTGGGTATTTTCAACTATTACCGCATACAGAGCCTTTTTAAAAGGGGGTATTAAGTTTTTTCCTTTCAAGCCATTCCAAGAATTGTAATACCAAGCTGTATAGCACCGGAAACACCAATAGCGTCAATACCAAAACCGTCAGCATGCCGCCTAGCGTGGGCACGACGATGCGCTGGGTCACATCGGCGCCGGCGCCGGTCGCCACCATGAACGGAATCAGGCTCAACATCGTCGTGAAGGCGGTGATCGCGACTGGGCGTACACGTAGCGCCGTGGCCGATTCGACGGCATCTTTTATTTCCCCCGATGTCAACGGCGCTTGTTTTTGTTCGCGCAGTTTGGCTATTTCGATATCGATGAAATTCAATACCATCACCCCGGTTTCGGCGGCGGTGCCGGCCAGCGCGATAAAACCGACATAGACAGCCACCGAGAGGTTGAAGTCGTACCAATAGACCATCCAAATGCTGCCGATCAAGCCGAACGGAATCGTCAACATCACGAGGAGCGGTTCGACAAAATTCTTAAACGAAAAATACAGCAGCAACAGAATCAGCGACAGGGTAAGCGGAATTACGACACGCAGCCTTTCAGCGGCCCTTTCCATGTATTCGAACTGGCCCGACCAACTGACGGTATAACCTTGAGGGATCTCGACCCGCTGCGCCAGCATCTTTTTGGCCCGCTCGACATAACCGCCGATGTCGGATGTCTTGATATCGACATAGATCCAGGTGTTGGGCCGGGCGTCTTCACTTTTGATTCCGGGCGGGCCTCGGCTCAATTCAATCGCGGCAACCTGTGCCAACGGGATTTGCGTGCCTAGCGGCGTCGGTATCAGGACGCGTTTGAGGTTTTCCTGATTGTCGCGCAATTCGCGCGGATAACGCAGATTAACGGGATAACGCTCCAAACCTTCGACAGTTTGCGTTATATTTTCTCCGCCGATCGCGCTTTGTATGACATCCTGTATGTCGCCGACGGTTAGTCCGTATCGCGCTGCTTCGCCGCGGTCGATGATGAAGTCCAGATAGTAACCGCCGACCGCACGGTCGCCCATTGCCGATAAGGTGTCCGGCAAGGTTTTCAATTCTTGTTCGATGCGTTCGGTGATGGTCTGTAAAACGGTCAGGTCGGGGCCGGACACTTTGATGCCGACCGGGGTTTTGATGCCGGTCGATAACATATCGATACGGTTTCTGATCGGCATGGTCCAAGCATTAGCCATGCCGGGAAAGTGAATCGCCCGGTCCATTTCGGCGACGAGTTCCTGTTGGGGCTTGCCTGGATCGGGCCATTCCGTTCGCGGCTTTAGATGCACTATGGTTTCGATCATCGACAGCGGGGCCATGTCGGTCGCGGTTTCGGCGCGGCCGACCTTGCCGAAGACATGATGCACCTCGGGAAAGGTTTTCAGGATTTTATCGGTTTGTTGTAGCAGTTCCTTGGCTTTGGTGATCGAAATGCCCGGAAACGTGGTCGGCATGTACAGAATATCGCCTTCATCCAGCGGCGGCATGAACTCGCTGCCGAGCCGAGACAAAGGATAAAGAGTGCTGGCCAACAGCAGTAATGCGATGAGCAAACTGACACCGCGATAGCGCATCGCCCATTTCAAGACCGGCGAGTGGAGGAAATGCAGAAAACGGTTAGCCGGGTTCTTGTGTTCGGGAATGACTTTTCCGTGAATACAATAGCCCATCAAGACCGGTACGGCCGTAATCGTCAAGATAGCCGCTGCGGCCATTGCGTAAGTTGCAGTGAAGGCGAGCGGGCTGAACATACGGCCTTCCTGAGCCTGCATCACGAAAATGGGTAGGAACGACACGGTGATGACCAGCAATGAAAAAAATAGTGACGGCCCAACTTCCTTCGATGCGGTGGTAATGGCTTGCCAGCGTTCTTGCTGCGTCAGTTCGGCCTGTTTTTTTTCGGCGGCTTCGGCCAGATGCTTATGGGCGTTTTCGATCATCACGATGCCGCCGTCGACCATGTCGCCGATCACGATGGCAATACCGCCCAACGACATGATGTTGGCGTTCAGCCCTTGCATCTTCATGACGATGAAGGCCATCAGCACGGCCAGCGGCAGGGTGATTACGATCACCAGCGACGAACGTAGATGCAATAGAAATAAGCCGACCAGTACACAGACGATGACGAGTTCTTCGGACAAGGCCTGATATAATGTATCGACCGCGCGTTCGATCAAGTCGCCCCGGTCATAAACCGAGACAATTTCGACGCCTTCGGGCAGGCTTTGTTCGAGTTCTTTCAGTTTTTCCCGCACGCCGAGAATCGTAGCCCGAGCGTTTTCACCGTAGCGCATGATCACCACGCCGCCGACGACTTCGCCTTCGCCGTTCAACTCGGCGATGCCCCGGCGCAATTCGGGTCCGATCTGTACATGCGCCACGTCTTGTATACGGATCGGCGTGCCGTTATTGTCGACTCCGAGCGGAATCGTCTTAATGTCTTCCAGGGAGCTAATATAGCCTGGCGCGCGCACCATGTATTCAGTTTCGGCCTTTTCCAACAAGCGGCCGCCGATGTCGTTATTGCTGCGTTTGACGGCCTGTTTGACTTGCGCCAGCGAAATGCCGTAGGCGGCCAGCGCGTTCGGGTCGATCTCGATTTGATATTGCTTGACGAAGCCGCCGATCGACGCGACTTCGGCAACACCTGGCACGGTTTGCAACGGATAACGCAAATACCAGTCCTGTATCGAGCGCAATTGCGCCAAATCGTGCCGTCCGGTTTTATCCACCAAAGCATATTGATAGACCCAGCCGACTCCGGTCGCATCGGGACCCAGCGAAGGATTGACGCCTTGCGGCAAACGGTCGCGGATATAGTTTAAATATTCCAGGACGCGCGAGCGGGCCCAATAGATATCGGTACCGTCCTCGAAAATGACATAGATGATCGATAATCCGAAATCGGAACTGCCCCTGACGACTTTGGCCTTCGGTACGGCCAACATCGCCGTGGTCAATGGATAAGTGATCTGGGTTTCGACGACTTGCGGCGCCTGTCCCGGATATTCGGTGAATACGATGACTTGCACGTCGGATAAGTCGGGGATCGCGTCGAGCGAGATAGTCTTAAACGACCAGAATCCAGTCACAGCTAGAAGCACCGCCGCGAGTAAAACCAGAAAGCGGTTGTTCAAGGCGCTGCCGATAATGAATTCAATCATGCCGATGATCTCCCGCATCATGATGCATCGGCATTGCTTCGTCTGTTGAATGGGGCGATGGCTCCAGCATTTTTGCCGTCGCCTCGCGCAGTTTCGATTCGGAGTCGATTAGAAATTGCGCCGAGATAACAATCTCTTCGCCTTCGTCGAGACCTTCGATAATTGCCACTTGTCCATCCGAGTCCAAGCCTAGTTTGACCCGGCGAGGTTCGAATTTGCCGGGTTCCCTGACCACGAATACTTGGTTCCGGGTGCCGGAGCGGATGATTGCTTCAGTCGGAACGACTAGGGTTTCCAACTGCTTTTGAGTGGCTATCGTCACGTCGGCAAACATATCCGGCTTTAATAAGCCTTCGGCGTTATCGAGAACCAAACGAATTCGTGTTGTGCGAGTTCGTTTTTCGGCATAGGGATAGATGAACTCGACACGGCTTTCGAAAACTCGTCCCGGAACACCGACTAATCGGATTTCGGCTCGGTCACCCGGCCTAATCCACGGCAACTCGTATTCATAGACATCGGCATAAACCCAGACATTGGCGATATTGGCTATCGTGAAGATTTCTGTATCCGGCGTGACATATTGGCCTTCGCGGGCGCCGATTTGTATCACAATGCCGTCGGTTGGTGCATGAATATGCAGGCTTTTTGTGATGCGTTGTCTATCGGTCAATTCGTGGAGTTGGTGAGCCGGGACATCGAGTAATTGCAGACGTTTTCTTGAACTTGCCAGTAATTCTTCCGCGCCCTGGCGGATGCTTTCGAAGGGGCTGTCGATAAGAATTTTCTGATTTTGTAGCGCTAGAATATATTCCTGCTGAGCCGCAACGAGTTGCGGCGAATAAATACTCAACAGGTCGGTATCCTTTTTGACCCATTGGCCGGTTTTATCCACATGAAGCGACTCAATCCAGCCGGCCGTTTTCGGGTGCAGACGGACGATACGTTCCTCATCGTAATCGACTCGACCGACCGCACGCACATTTCGGGAGAGCGTGGTGCGCGTCGCTTTTGCGGTACGCACGCCGATATTTTGTACCGTCACAGGATCGATTCGAACCGTTCCGGGTTCGGCGGCGGTTTGTTCGTCCGCGTAAACCGGAATGTAATCCATGCCCATCGAGTCTTTGGCCGGAACCGGCGAAGTAATTTCAGGGTTCATTGGGTGGCGGTAAAACAATGGCTGACGGTCTTCCGGCTTGTTATCGTCGAGTCGATGTTCGGGTAAGTGTGCTTCAATGGATAGTCTGTCGATACGGTCCGCTAACCAATAGCCTGCGCCGAGGCCCAAAGCGAGCATCGATAAGCCCGTGATCAATAAGCGTCTACTCATAAATGTCTTCCTTGCCTGTTGCTGCGACAAGCTGCGCCAAAGCTTGGTTGGCTTCGGCGAAGGCCTGCCAATATTGCGCTTCATAGTCGTAGACCGTAATTTGGCTGCGTATGAGATTCAGGAAGTCAACTTTATTGACCTGATATCCGGCCAGCATCGATGCGACTGTTTGCTGGGCTTGAGGAATGATGCCTGTTTCATACAATAGCACTTGTTCCTTGGCTCGCCGGTAGTCGTTGCCGGCTTGCGATATTTGTTTGCGGACGCCGTTCCATTGATCTTGCAGCGCGTATCGTTCACGCATCAGCTCGCTCGAAGACTGGCTTACGCCCTGGGCCTGTTTTTGCGCATAAAATATCGGCACATTCATGCTGATACCGAAGCTGAGCAAATCCGAGCGCCGGGTGCCGTCGGGCGTATTATCACGAGCGCCGTAAGCGGCATTGACATTAAAATCCGGTAATATCTCTTTTTTGGCCAAGTCTAGCTTGGATCTTGCCGCGTTGATCCTTTCCCGTTCGCTTGCCAATAAGGGTCTGTTGGTTTCGGCCAATTGATAAAGCACTCGATCGTCATAAATGTCGGGCAATTGTAACGGTACTTTTGTGGGCAGTTGCACGGCGTCATTGCTTGGCCGGTCCAGTAGGGCATTCAAACTTGCAGAGGCATTGGCGCGCATGCCGTTGATCTTGATTTTCCGGTCCAATAATTTCGACAATTCGAGTTGCGCCAGCAAGACGTCTTGCTGTAAACCCTCGCCAACTTCGTATTTAGTTCCGGCAATATCGACTAATTGCTGCAACAGTATTCGATTGTTATCGGTGATTTCTAGTAAGCGGTCCAAATAAAACAGTTGCCACCAGACAGTTTTGACGTCGCTCAGCAGACTCAAGCGCCATTCATCTTCGTTGTAGGCAGCGGCTTGTGCTTCATAAGTTGCCGCTTGTTCGCGTAAGGCCAGTTTTCCCGGAAACGGAATGGCCTGAGAAATACCGAATCCGATTTGCGCCATGGGTTCTTTCCGGGTATCGAAATGATCGACCGGCAAGTTCATGACATTGAAGCCGATGACAGGATCGGGCAGCGCACCGGCTTGCGAAGGAACTGCCGCTAATGCCTCTGCGGCAGCCTTGATTCGGGCCAGATTGGGATTGTTTTGAAGGGCCGTGGCAAGCGCCGCTTCGAGCGTCAAAATGTTTTCTGCTTTTGCAAGGCAAGATACCGGGACTAAAGCAATAGCAATGCAAATTATTATTATGAATTTTCGGGCTGGCATCAGAAGCTCTTATGTCCTTTAAAAAGCGATAGGTGGTTCATAATGAGAGTTGAGGAGCGTGGCAAAAGTCCGGTTTAATTGATGGATCTAGCATTCATACTGCGTTTCGCGTTTTAATACTTCTTGAAAGGTAATGCAAAACGGCAATTATTAGGCGATTTCCATCCTTAATTTATCGTAACGCTGCCTTTTGGGGTTGTCAGCCGTTTTATAAAAATGGCTGCATAGCATGAAGGCTTTAGTGTAGCGAACCTTCAAATTTATTTTTAATTATGGGTATATAATGCCAAAACTTATAAAATAAAAAGGATATATCTATGCCATTGGATATTTTGTTAACAATCGTAGCGACGACCGTTATTCAGTCGATTTTTGGCGTTGGCGTTTTATTGTTTGGAACGCCCTTGTTATTGTTGTTGGGCTATCAGTTCATCAATGCACTTGAGATTTTGTTGCCGATCTCAATCGCCATCAACTTGTTGCAGTTGGTTAAACATCATTATTTTATAGATATCAACTTTGTTAAGAATGTACTTAAATACAGCATACCATTCATTGTGGTATTTTTATTTATCGTAACTAGCGTTCGGATCAATATCGGTGCATTGATTGGGGTATTTTTAATTTTCGTTGCACTTAAGGATGCGGTCGGCGCCGTCAATAAAATAATTAAAAAACTGGTCAGTTACGAAAGAACTTATTTAATTTCAATGGGCATCGTGCATGGCTTGACTAATTTAGGCGGTTCTCTATTGACTGCTATGGTACATAGCAAACAGTATGAAAAAAATCAGACTCGGTCGACTGTTGCGGTTTGTTATGGCATGTTCGCAGTATTTCAGATTTTGACGTTATTTTTTGTTAAACATAAGTATGTGATTTCTTATGCCGATAATGTGTCGTTGTTGCAAATTGCCGTGGTTGTATTTTTGTTGACTGAGGAAATGCTTTATAAGAACATCGATAACGAAAAATACGCTAAAATCTTCGCGGCATTTTTGGGAATTTCGGGCGCTGTATTGATTTGGAAATCTTTGTAGTCTTGTTGTCAGATTAAGTCTATGAGTACAGAACAAATAGCCTGTTATAACTTTCGCACTTCAAATTTCGGCAGTGCCTAAGCAGGTACCGGGGTGCTCGGTATAGAGCCTAATGGATGTATTCACTCGGCACCTAAATTTCATAGCCCATTAGGCTATGCTTAACCATCTGGGATAATAGGTGCTTGGTTCACGGTGTTCTTTGACGAGCCCTCGGTGCCGAATTTTGATCTACGATGGATATAAGTGTCACGGTCTACCATATTACATAACAACTAAAAGGGGGCATAATGAATCAACAGCTTAAGGCGATTTTAAATAATTTTTTGATCGGAATTTTCGCGGTTATTCCGATTGTGGTCATTTTACAGATCGTCATATTCGTAAAAGATCGGGTGTCCGACCTCTTTAGAATGGTATATGGTTATGCCGATAATTACTTGTATACATTGATGGTATTTGCGGTTAGTTTTTTAATTTTATCGATGATCGGGCACAAAATCGTTAAGGAAGGTAAGTTTTGGGCTATCGCGGCGTTCGATTTTATTATCGATAGAATTCCGTTGTTAAATAGCATTTATCGGGTAACTAAGAAAATCATTAATATGTTTTCCTCGCATGAGCGTAAGGAAGCGCGCGAGGTAGTTTATATTGAATACCCTAAAGAAGGGCTTTGGGTTCCTGCTTATGTAACCAACAAGCAGGATGATCAGTATGTGTTGTTTGTGCCGACATCGCCGAATCCGACTTCAGGTTTTACGGTGATTGTGCATCAATCCAGAGTCATAAAGTCCGAAATGAATATTGAGCAAGCGACTAGCTTTATCGTAAGTGTCGGGGTTGATTTCGATAAAATGGATGAGATGAAAAAACTTTCCTAATTGTAAGAATGGTTTTAACCGAGGGAAATGCTTCATGGCTCCTTCATGGTATATGCTATCGGAGTCAGTATTTACGGCCCTCGACTTCGAGTTTCCAAGCTAACGGCTCGCCGGCTTTAAGTGGTGTGATATTAATTTCCCCATGCCCATAAAATTCAGGTACGAGCCAAGGTTCTTTAATCAGTGTAACCGAACGAGTATTTCTGGGTAATCGGTAAAAATCGGCGCCGAAAAAACTCGCAAACCCTTCCAGTTTTTCTAAAGCGTCGGCCCTATCAAAGGCTTCGGCATAAAGCTCTATCGCTGCATGAGCGCTGAAACAGCCGGCGCAACCGCAGGCATTTTCTTTTGAGCCGGTTAGGTGTGGAGCGCTGTCGGTGCCCAAAAAGAATTTTGGGTTGCCGCTGGTTGCGGCAGCGACCAGAGCCTGGCGGTGCTGTTCTCGTTTCAAGATCGGTAGGCAATAGTAATGGGGTTTTATGCCGCCGACTAACATCGCATTGCGATTGTAAAGCAAATGCTGCGGCGTAATGGTTGCCGCAATCGTATTCGGTGCCGATTTTACGAATTCGACCGCATCACTTGTGGTGACGTGTTCGAGTACGATGCGTAAATTAGGAAATTGGCGAGTAATATCGTTGAGCGTGCGCTCGATAAATACGCGTTCCCGGTCGAATATATCGCAGTCCTGATCGACGACTTCGCCGTGAATCAGCAGCGGTATGTCGAATTGTTGCATCGTCTCGAAAATCGGATAAATCGTCTTCGGGTCGGCAACTCCGGCATCGGAGTTAGTAGTCGCTCCGGCCGGGTATAGTTTAAACGCATAGATGTGTTCGCATTCGGCGGCTTCTTTGACGTCTTGGCTAGTGGTTGAACCGGTCAGGTAAAGCGTCATCAACGGCGTGAAATAAGACCCCGAGGGGAGGGCGGACAAGATTTCATTGCGATACTGCAAGGCCTGTCGGGCCGTCGTCACCGGAGGCTTTAAGTTGGGCATGATGATGGCTCTTGCAAAGCGTTTAGCGGTATGCGGCAGTACGGTTTTGAGTATCTCGCCGTTTCTGATATGCAAATGCCAATCGTCGGGCTGGGTAATGGTGAGTTTATTCATTATAATGCGCGTATTTTTATAAACAATGATTTTACCTTATGGGCTTGAAAAATTAAATCGTGCCCTTATTTTGGCAATTATTTCTTGTTACGGAGTTGAAAATGCCTATTTACGAATATCAATGTCAAGCCTGCGGCCATGAGCATGAGGCTTTGCAAAAAATGAGTGATCCTGTTTTGGTTCATTGTCCTGCCTGCAGTCGTCCCGAGTTGATGAAAAAAATTTCCGCGGCCGGTTTTAGATTAAAGGGCGGTGGTTGGTATGAAACTGATTTTAAAAGCGGCAATAAGAAAAATGTCGCCGGCGAGACTTCTGCGCCTTCGTCGTGTTCTTCAACTGACGGCGGATGCTCCAGCGGTGCTTGTTCTGCCCAATAACGGCGGCTTGCATAACAGGGTGTAAGTAAGTAACATCGGCGAATTTTTTGGATTAACACGAGAAGAGTTATGCGTAGCCACAAGTGTGGAGAATTGAATACCCAACATTTAGGACAATCGGTTGCTTTATGCGGCTGGGTGCATCGTCGCCGGGATCATGGCGGCGTTATATTTATCGATCTGAGAGATCGTGCAGGCTTGGTGCAAGTAGTATTCGATCCCGATGCGCCGGAGTCGTTTTCAATAGCCGAGAGTGTGCGTAGCGAATATGTATTACGTATCGAAGGTATTGTTAGAAACCGTCCTGAGGGTACGCATAATTCGAATATGGCAACCGGTGAGATTGAGGTGCTGGGTAAAAGCATCGAAGTCTTGAATGAATCCGAAACGCCCCCGTTTCCAATCGAAAGCGAGATCGAAGTCAATGAGGAAATGCGTCTGCGTTTTCGTTATATTGATCTTCGCCGCACCGAGATGCAGCATAAAATGAAGGTGCGTCGCGATGTGACGCGCAATTTGCGTCAGTTTCTCGATGATAAGGAGTTTTTCGAAATTGAAACGCCTTATTTAACCAAAGCAACGCCGGAAGGTGCGAGGGATTACATCGTACCGAGCCGCACGCATCCAAACGCCTTTTTTGCCTTACCGCAATCGCCGCAACTCTATAAGCAGTTGCTGATGGTTGCCGGCATGGAGCGCTATTACCAGGTGGTACGGTGTTTCCGAGACGAAGATTTGCGCGCCGACCGACAGCCGGAGTTCACGCAGCTCGATATCGAGACTTCGTTCATGAACGAACAAGAAATTATGGCGATTATGGAACAGATGATTCGCCGTTTGTTCAAGGATATCATCGATGTTGATTTGGCCGATCCGTTTCCGGTTATGAGTTATAGCGAGGCGATGCGTCGATTCGGCTCCGATCGCCCGGATCTCCGTATACCTTTGGAATTAGTCGATATTGCCGAAGAAATGCGTGAAGTCGATTTCAAAGTGTTTTCAGGGCCTGCCAACGATCCTCATGGGCGTGTCGTTGCGATGCGCTTGCCTGAGGGTGGCGAGTTGAGTCGCAAGGAAATTGACGATTTGACTCGATTCGTCGGAATTTATGGCGCGAAAGGACTGGCATATATTAAAGTTAATGATTTGGAGGCTGGTGTCGAAGGTCTGCAATCGCCGATTGTTAAATTTGCGCCTGATGAAGTCTGGGCCAAGGTGATGGCTAAAGCCGGTGCGCAAAACGGCGATTTGATTTTCTTCGGTGCCGATAAGGCCGATGTCGTCAATGAAGCCATGGGTGCTTTACGGGTTAAGTTGGGCCTGGATCGCGGCTTGCTCGATGGCGATTGGAAACCGGTATGGGTCGTCGATTTCCCTATGTTTGCTTGGGACGATAAGGCTCAACGCTATACCGCGATTCATCATCCGTTCACGGCGCCGAGTTGTTCGATTGAGGAATTGAAAGCCGATCCGGGCCATGCTTTGTCGCGTGCTTACGACTTAGTGCTGAACGGCACCGAAGTCGGAGGCGGTTCGATTAGGATTAATCGGACCGACATGCAGCAAATCGTATTCGCGATTCTCGGAATAGGCCACGATGAAGCGCGCGAGAAATTCGGCTTCCTGTTGGATGCATTGAAATACGGTGCGCCGCCTCATGGCGGTATCGCTTTCGGCTTGGATCGTCTAGTGATGCTGATGACCGGCGCGCATTCGATCCGCGATGTGATTGCATTCCCGAAAACGCAGACCGCGGCTTGCCCTTTGTTCAATGCCCCGGCGTTCGTCAGCGAGGAACAATTGAAGGAATTGGGTATCAAATTGCGTAAACCGGCCGGAAAAGACGAAAAGCAAGATTAACGTTGCTCGAATTGTGGATCTCCCATTTTAAACGGGACAGATTGACCTTTCGTTTAAGCGGATCAATCGAGCTGCTGGCTGAGCGGAGTCGGAGCCAATCGCTTTGTTCGCTTCGACTCCCCTCAGCGAACAAAGCTTAAACCGTCCCGGCTTAAGTGTGTAGCCGGAGTGTGTTTATCGGTTCGTATGCGACGCTAGTCTTATGAATAAAGCGAACGAAGTTTAAAAACGGTGCGCGCTGCGCACCCTAACAAAATTTGAGTGATAAAAATGTCTGCGACAGCCTTAGCAATCCAAGATTATGCGCTTCTCGATGATGACGAATGCGATGCGCGTATCGTAGCCGCGAAGGAAAAACTCGGTTCGCGCTGTGTCATTCTTGGGCATCATTACCAACGTGACGAAGTGTTCAAACATGCCGACTATAGTGGGGATTCGTTGAAGTTATCGCGTAATGCGGCAGCGTCCGAAGCCGAGTATATCGTGTTTTGCGGTGTACATTTCATGGCCGAAGTCGCCGATATTCTGTCTCGGCCCGACCAGATTTCAATTCTTCCCGATTTGGCGGCCGGTTGTTCTATGGCCGATATGGCGAATGTCATCAAAGTCAATAAATGTTGGAAAGAATTGTCGTCGGTTTTAGACCCGGATAGCATGGTGACGCCAGTCACATACATTAATTCCGCAGCCGATTTAAAGGCATTTTGCGGTGAGCATGGCGGTATCGTTTGTACATCGTCGAATGCGCAAAAAATTCTTGAATGGAGTTTTGCTAGACGCGAGAAGGTGTTATTTTTTCCTGATCAGCATTTAGGACGTAATACCGGTTATCGGATGGGCATCCCACTTGAGGAAATGGTAACCTGGGATTTCGATAAGCCGATGGGAGGCCTGACCGAGGAGCAAATTCGAAATGCAAAAATGATTCTTTGGAAAGGGTTTTGTTCGGTTCATCAAATGTTTAAGCCCGAGCATATCGACCGGTTCCTGGAAAAACATCCCGAAACGCATGTGATTTCGCATCCCGAGGCCAGTTTTGAAGTCTGCCAAAAATCCGAATACATTGGCTCGACCGAAGCGATTTTGAAGATCGTGCGTGAGGCCGAGCCCGGTACACGTTGGCTGGTTGCTACCGAATTGAATCTGGTCAATCGATTGCACGACGAATGCAAAGGTCAAGGCAAAAATGTGCATTTTATGTCGCCGACGGTATGCATGTGCTCTACGATGTTCCGAACCGATCCGCAGCATTTGGCTTGGGTGCTGGAAAATCTGGTCCAAGGACATGTTGTTAATCGGATATCGGTGCCGGAGCGCGAGTCCGTCCTAGCTAAAAAAGCATTGGATAATATGCTTTCGATACATTGATATCCTCTTAAGAAGTAGGCATCCAATGACTTTGGTATTTTATTACTCTGAATAGCATTTAAGATCTATATAATGATAGGAAACTTTAATGTTGTGCTTTTTATATAGCATCGAATCGACACAAAAAGCCGTTACATACTTGGTATGTAACGGCTTTTTTGATTTTCAATATTGTGTCGCAAATTTTCAATTTATAACAGTAAGCCGAATTGTGCTCGATAGGTGACAGTGTGTTGACTCAATAGACATTTTAACGATCTTGAGAACGGCACGAAATTATGGTCTAATGCCTCGGTTTACGTCTTCAAGTGCCTCTTGTTCCGGCTGTTTCGAATAAGGGGGTTGTTCGCCGCGATATGTCTGGAGAGCAGGCTTATTTACTATGCAATTTAATTTAAAAAAAGGTTTGGATCTTCCGATCACGGGAGAGCCCGAACAAATAATAGAAAACGGTAATAAGGTTAAGTCGGTTGCCGTTCTGGGGATGGATTATGTGGGAATGAAGCCTACCATGACGGTAGCCGAGGGTGACAAAGTCAAACTCGGTCAGGTGCTTTTTTCCGATAAAAAAAATCCAGGGGTCAATTTTACATCGCCCGGTGCCGGTATCGTCAAGGCGATTAACCGCGGAGCCAAGCGCGTTTTGCAATCGGTTGTCATCGAGCTGAAGGGTAACGAAGCAGAATCGTTTGCTAAATATAAAGATTCCGAATTGGACGGTTTATCAACCGATCAAGTCAAGGAAAATCTCATCGCTTCCGGTTTGTGGGTTGCGTTGAGAACGCGTCCTTATGGTAAAACGCCGACAATCGATAGCAGTCCTAGCTCGATTTTTGTAACCGCAATCGATACCAATCCATTGGCCGCCGATCCGTCAGTAATCATTCAGGAACGCTCTGCCGACTTTAGCAACGGCCTGGCAGTGATTGCTAAGTTGACCGATGGCAAAGTTTATGTTTGTAAAGCTCCCGGTGCCGAAATACCGACCGGAAACGCGTCTTCCATTACAGTTGCCGAGTTTTCAGGCCCGCATCCGGCCGGTTTGCCAAGCACTCACATTCATTTTATTGACCCTGTTAACGCTAATAAATCGGTTTGGCATTTAGATTATCAAGCCGTGATGGCAATCGGTGCGTTGTTCACGACCGGTAAATTGAATGTTGAAAGAGTGGTTTCATTGGCGGGGCCTACCGCTAAAAAACCAAGATTGCTTAGAACCCGTGTCGGTGCATGTCTCAGCGAACTCGTTGCTGGAGAGCTGATGGACGGGGAAAGTCGTGTGATTTCCGGTTCGGTCATCTATGGCCACAAAGCGGCCGACTGGTCGGACTATCTGGGTTATTACAGCAACCAAGTTTCGGTGTTGAAAGAAGGTCGTGACCGTGAGTTCTTCGGTTGGATCGTTCCGGGCAAGGATAAATATTCGGCCCTCAATGTCTACACCTCCAGTAAAGACCGAAATAGTGAACGTAAGTTTCCGTTGACGACGAATAAAAACGGCAGTAATCGGGCGATTGTTCCGGTTGGCGTATACGAATCCGTGATGCCGATGGATATTTTGCCAACGCCATTGCTAAAGTCTTTGGTTGTCGGGGATACGGATCAAGCGCAAATGCTAGGTTGTTTGGAGTTAGACGAGGAAGATATGGCTCTGTTTACCTTTGTCGATCCGGGTAAACATGAGTTCGGTCCGGTTCTGAGAGCGAATTTAACTAAAATCGAGAAGGAAGGCTAATGTCGGCTAGAAATTTTTTAGACAGCATAGAGCCGCATTTTACCAAAGGCGGTAAGCTAGAGAAGTACTACGGTCTCTACGAGATGGTCGATACTTTTTTATATACGCCCGCCGAGGTGACGCGCGGTAAAACTCATGTTCGAGACGGTAATGATTTGAAACGTACGATGACGTTTGTCGTTATTGCAACGTTTTTTTGTATCCTAATGGCTTGGTATAATACAGGTTATCAAGCGAATGTCGCGATGGAAGCGATGGGGCTAGAAAAAGCGGACGGCTGGCGTAGTCTGCCAATGATGATATTCGGTTATAGCCCATATAATCCGCTATCCAACTTGATTCATGGTGCTCTGTATTTTTTGCCAATTTATATAGTAACTCTGGCTGTCGGCGGTGTTTGGGAAGTTCTGTTCGCGACCGTGCGTGGTCATGAGGTCAACGAAGGCTTCTTGGTCTCGTCGATGCTTTATACCCTGATCATGCCGCCGGACATGCCGTTGTGGCAGGTCGCGCTGGGTATTTCGTTCGGAATTGTAATCGGCAAGGAAGTTTTCGGAGGTACCGGTAAAAACTTCTTAAATCCTGCATTGACTGGACGTGCATTCCTATACTTTGCCTATCCGGCATCGATTTCAGGTGATTCAGTCTGGGTTGCGGTTGACGGTTACACGGCTGCTACGCCTTTAGGTTTGGCTGCGTCAGGTGGCCTGGATGCCGTGCATGAGGCCGGTTACGGCTGGATGCAAAGTTTTTTCGGTTTCATGCCAGGGTGTTTGGGTGAAACCTCGACAGTCGCTATTTTGATTGGTTGTGCATTTTTACTTTACACCCGTATCGCTTCTTACCGTATTGTGGGCGGCGTGTTTCTCGGCATGCTGATTATGTCATCGCTATTCAATTTTATCGGCAGCGACAGCAATCCTATGTTTGCTTTCCCATGGTATTGGCATTTGACTGTCGGCGGTTTCGCTTTTGGCATGGTTTACATGGCTACCGATCCTGTAAGTGCAGCAATGACTAATACCGGTCGCTGGATTTTTGGAATGTTAGTGGGTGTTATGACGGTTTTGATCAGAGTAGTGAATCCGGCGTTTCCCGAGGGAATCATGCTGGCGATTCTATTCTCGAACATGTTCGCGCCTATCATCGATTACTTTGTCGTTCAGGCAAACATTAGAAGAAGGGTGAAGCGTCATGCCTAATCTAAAAGATTGTAAACACTACGAAAAATTCAAGATATACGCGGATAAAGTTTTAGCGCAGAGCAACGATAGTCTCGAGAAGACGCTTGCGATTGCGTTATGGGTTTGTTTTGTTTGCGCGATATTGGTTTCCATTGCAGCGGTTGCGCTGAGGCCAATGCAAGCCAATAACAAAGCCTTGGATATGAAAAAGAATATCCTGGATGTAGCCGGATTGCTGGAAGAAGGCGTCGATATCAATGCTGCTTTCGATCAGCAAATCGAGGCTAAGTTGGTTGATCTGGAGACCGGCGATTATGTCGAGGGCATCGATGTTGCGACTTACGATCAACGGAAAGCGACTAAGGATCCTGAGCTAAGTATCGCTATTCCGCCGGAAGAGGACATTGCCAGTATCAAGGCCAAAGCCAAGATTGCTAAAGTTTATCTGGTCAAGAAAGGCGAAGAAATACAATCGATCATTCTGCCGGTTAGCGGATATGGTTTATGGTCGACGCTCTATGGCTTTTTAGCGCTGGAAGCTGACGGTCAAACCGTGCAAAGCATCAACTTTTACGACCAAGCTGAAACGCCGGGCTTGGGCGGTGAAGTGGTCAATCCAAATTGGCGAGCTTTATGGCAAGGTAAAAAAGTTTACAACGAAGCCGGTGAGCCTGTTTTGAAATTGGTCAAAGGTACGGTCGATACCAACAAGCCGGGCTCCGAATACCAAGTTGATGG
Source organism: Methylotuvimicrobium sp. KM1 (assembly GCF_044788715.1). Taxonomy (NCBI): domain Bacteria; kingdom Pseudomonadati; phylum Pseudomonadota; class Gammaproteobacteria; order Methylococcales; family Methylococcaceae; genus Methylotuvimicrobium; species Methylotuvimicrobium sp. KM1. Next base: position 2,320,614 of record NZ_CP173170.1, read on the forward strand.
ATTAGCCGGCGCCACTTTAACCAGCGTGGGTGTGTCCAATCTGGTTAAGTATTGGATGAGCAAAGAAGGCTTTGCTACCTATTTAGATAAAGTCAGAACAGACGGGTAGGGGTTAATCATGAGTGCAATATTAACGAGCGAAACTAAAAAGGTTTTAATTAAACCTTTAATTAACGAAAATCCGATAACCCTTCAGGTATTGGGTATCTGTTCGGCTCTGGCGGTGACGTCGCAAATGTCGACGTCATTGATCATGGCGATTGCTTTGACGTCGGTAACGGCGTGTTCAAGCGCATCAATCAGTTTAATCCGGAATCATATTCCGAGCAGTATCCGGATCATCGTGCAAATGACGATCATTGCTTCTTTGGTTATTGTTGTCGATCAAATATTGAAGGCGGTTGCTTACGACATCAGCAAGCAATTATCGGTATTTGTCGGCTTGATCATCACTAACTGTATCGTGATGGGGCGCGCCGAAGCTTATGCGATGAAAAACCCGCCACTGGAAAGTTTTATGGACGGCATCGGTAATGGATTGGGCTATAGCTTGATTTTGGTTATCGTCGCGTTTTTCCGCGAATTGTTCGGTTCCGGCAAACTTCTTGGTATCGAAATTTTCGAATTGACCAAAGACGGAGGTTGGTACGATCCGAATGGTTTGATGCTGTTGCCGCCTAGCGCGTTTTTTATTATCGGAATGATCATTTGGGTGTTTCGTCAATTCAAGCCCGAGCAACGCGAGCATGTTGAATTTGAAATCATGCCGATTGCTCACGGTGAAGGAGGGCATCACTAATGGAAGCCTATATCAGTTTGTTTGTTAAAGCGGTTTTCATCGAAAACCTGGCGTTATCGTTTTTCCTGGGGATGTGCACATTCCTGGCGGTTTCGAAAAAGATTTCGACTGCTATGGGGCTGGGTATTGCAGTGATGGTCGTGCAAACTATCACAGTTCCGGCCAATAATATTATCTATCACAGCTTGTTGAAAGAAGATGCGCTGTCATGGCTAGGGATTACCGGCGTCGACTTGAGCTTTCTGTCGTTGTTGAGCTGTATCGGTATGATCGCCGCACTGGTTCAAATCCTGGAAATGATTTTGGATAAGTTCTTTCCGGCTTTATACAATGCCTTGGGTGTGTTTTTGCCGTTGATTACGGTCAACTGTGCGATTCTTGGCGGCAGTTTGTTCATGATCGAGCGCGATTACAGTTTGGGCGAAAGTGTCACTTACGGAGTCGGTAGTGGTTTCGGCTGGGCATTGGCTATTACGGTCATGGCTGGCGTGCGCGAAAAGCTCAAATACAGTGATATACCGGGTGGCCTGCAAGGTCTTGGCATCACTTTTCTTACCGCGGGTCTGATGTCTCTTGGCTTCATGGCTTTTTCTGGAATCCAACTTTAAAAAGGTATCGTAATGCTGGAAATTGCATTAGGAATTATTATTTTCACGGTTATCGTGATTGCGCTGGTCTTCGTGATCATTGGCGCAAAGAGTAAATTAGTGGCTTCGGGAGACGTCGAAGTTCTCATTAACGATGAAAAATTGATTCATGTTCCTGTCGGCTCCAAGTTATTGACCGCGTTAGCGGACAACAAATTGTTCGTTCCCTCGGCTTGTGGCGGCGGCGGGTCATGCGCGCAATGCCGTGTGAAAATATCTGAAGGAGGCGGCGAAATTTTACCGACTGAGCGTTCTCATATAACTAAACGCGAAGCGGCAGAAGGCGAGCGTCTGTCTTGTCAGGTAACGGTAAAGCAAAACATGAAAATTGAAGTCGAAGATTCTGTTTTCGGCGTCAAAAAATGGGAATGCACTGTCAAGTCCAACCATAACGTTGCGACGTTTATTAAAGAATTGGTTTTAGATTTGCCGGAAGGTGAAGCGATCAATTACCGCGCAGGCGGTTACATTCAAATTGAATGTCCTCCTCATGTCGTAAAATACAAAGATTTCATTGTAGAAGAACGTTTCCGTGAAGATTGGGATAAATTCAATCTTTGGCGTTATGTTTCCGAAGTCAAAGAGCCTGCCTTGAGAGCTTACTCGATGGCGAGTTATCCGGAGGAAAAGGAAATTATGTTAAACGTCAGGATCGCCTCGCCGCCACCGGGAGCACCTGAAAACGTTCCGCCAGGCATCATGTCATCCTACATCTTTAATTTAAAACCAGGCGATAAATGTATAATTTCAGGTCCGTATGGTGAATTCTACGCGCAGGAAACTGATAAAGAAATGGTGTTTATCGGGGGGGGGGCCGGTATGGCACCGATGCGATCGCATCTCTTCGATCAGTTACGTCGTTTAAAATCGAAACGCAAGATCACTTTCTGGTATGGCGCAAGAAGCAAACGCGAAATGTTCTATGTTGAAGACTTCGACATGCTGGCGGCCGAGAATGATAACTTCGAATGGCATGTCGCGTTGTCCGATCCTCTTCCTGACGATGAGTGGGACGGGTACACAGGCTTTATTCACAATGTGTTGTATGAGAATTATCTTAAAAACCATCCGGCACCGGAAGATTGTGAATACTACATGTGTGGGCCTCCAATCATGAACTCGTCGGTTATCAACATGCTGTTGGAAAACGGAGTTGAACCTGAAAGTATCTTCTTGGATGATTTCGGCGGTTGATAATTTAAAGGCAAACACCTCTCCCGAGTCTTTCGGGAGGGGATGAAAAAAAGATCTATGAATGTAAAACAAAATCAACGAGGATTCGGGATTTTCCTGGTCCTCGTTTTTTTATTAGTGGGCTGTGATGATCAGGGGGCTAGTAAACCGGTTTTCCCTTTCGAGATGACCGGTCAAACGATGGGTACCAGTTTCAGCATCAAAGCATCGGTGTTGCCTGTCGGGGTCAAAACCGACCAGCTTAACATTGACATTAAAGAATTGCTGGAACTCGTCAACGATCAGATGTCTACCTATCGGCCGCAATCAGAATTATCGATAATCAATAACAGCGACTCTGTCGAATGGCAACTGGTTTCCGAGGCTCTGTACAGTGTTTTGGCCGAAGCTAAACGCATTAGTGACTTGACGGAGGGCGCCTTTGATATTACGGTCGGTCCGTTAGTTAATTTATGGGGCTTCGGTCCTGATCCTTTATCGTTTCAGGCACCTTCGAACGAAGCGATTCTTCTTGCGATGCGGCGAATTGGTTATCGGAATCTGAAGTTAAGGGACGAGCCATTATCGATCAAAAAAAATTATTCTGATCTCTATCTTGATTTATCGGCGATCGCTAAAGGTTATGGGGTCGATCAAGTTGGTTTGCTGTTGGAAAAGCTAGGTATTAAAGATTATTTAGTTGAAATTGGCGGCGAGCTTCGATTGAGAGGACGCAAACCGGATGGTAATGCTTGGCGTATTGCTATAGAAAAGCCGTCTTCAGAGCAGCGAATGATACAGAAAATCGTATCGATTACCGATATGTCGGTGGCGACCTCCGGAGATTACCGAAACTATTTTGAAGTAGAAGGGGTCAGATTTTCACATACAATCGATCCAAGAACGGGAAAATCTATCAATCATAATCTTGCCTCGGTAACGGTATTGAGCGAAACCGCGATGGAGGCTGATGCATGGGCAACAGCCTTTATGGTCTTAGGCGCCGAAGACGGTTTACGATTGGCAGAGCAACTACATCTTCCTGTCTTATTTATTACTAAAACCGCGCAGGGGTTCAGTGAAACATCAACCTCTGCGTATCGCGATTATTTTAAGGAGGGACAATGACTTATTTTTTAGTAACATTTGTATTTATGCTCATTGTTATTGCGATAATGGCAGTGGGCGTTATTTTTGGAAGAAAAGCTATTAAGGGCTCGTGCGGCGGGGCTAATAAAGGCGATTGCGTTTGCATTAAAAAGTGTGATAAAAGAAAAAAAATGGAAGCGGAAGGACAAGTTTAACACTTGTGTTTGTGTGTAATGGTTCCTTTTGTTGATATACTTCGCGCGGTCATGTTTGCGGTTTTTATGGCAAAGCTATTTTGTTCGGTAGCAAGGCGCGAAAACAGGCGCATAGCAAGCTATGTAACTGTTTTCATAACGCATATACCGGACAAAAGAGCGCGTCAGAAATCCGCAAATGTGGCCGCGCGAAGTATAATAATAACCATAATCAGGAGTTAATCCATGCTGGCTAAAATTACTGTTGCCGATTATATGACCAAAAGAAATATGGTCACACTCAAGGAAAATGCTAATGTCGTTGAAGCAATTAAACAATTACTTTCCCATAAAATTACGTGTGCTCCCGTGATAAACGGTCAAGGCAAGTTAGTCGGTATGTTCTCCGAAAAGGATAGCATGAAGGTCGTATTGGAATCGGCTTATAACCAAGGTTCGGCGGGTAAGGTTTCCGAATTTATGTCCACAGATATTGTTTCGGTCGATGCGGATGCGAGCATCGTCGACATTGCGGCCAAGTTCAAGGACTCTACGATTAGAAGTTTTCCTGTTTTTCGAGATTCCGAACTTGTTGGCGTTGTCAGTCGGACCGATGTGCTGAAAGCCCTGGTCAATCTTTAAAAGGCTGTCGATCCATTGTGACCGGACGGACTTTTTATTGGCATGACTACGAAACGTTCGGAATAGATCCTAGGCGCGATAGGCCGGTTCAATTTGCCGGAATTCGCACCGATTATGATTTCAATGTTTTAGGCGATCCGCTTGTCATTTACTGCAAGCCCGCACTCGATTGTCTTCCCGATCCCGTTGCCTGTTTAATTACAGGCATTACTCCGCAAATTGCTGAAGCAAAAGGCATTTGCGAGGCTGAGTTTATCGAGGCGATTTCTCGTGAAATTTCTCAGCCTAATACTTGCACTCTAGGCTATAACAATATTCGTTTTGATGATGAAGTCACACGCAATACTTTGTATCGAAACCTTTACGATCCTTATCAACGAGAGTGGCAAAACAGTAATTCGCGTTGGGATATAATCGATGTAGCCCGAGCCGCTTACGCGCTTCGTCCCGGCGGTATTGAGTGGCCGGTAACCGAACAGGGTGTTGTTACTTTTCGGTTGGAAGAATTGACTAAGGCTAATGGTATTGAGCATGCGATGGCTCACGATGCCTTGTCGGATGTTTACGCAACGATAGCCGTGGCTAAACTGATTCGAGAGTCGCAACCGAAACTATTTAATTTTCTTTTTGATAATCGAGTTAAATCTGCTGCAAACCGTTTGTTGCAAACAGGCAGCTTTAAACCGGTTGTTCACATTTCAGGAAAATACTCTGTCAGAAATCATTGTATGGCCGTGGTTCTGCCTATTTGTCGGCACCCGAGCAATAACAATGGAATCGTGGTTTATGATCTTTCTAGTGATCCTGAAATTCTGCTTAATTTGTCTGTCGATGAAATCAAGCAAAGAATTTTTACAGCTATAAAAGATCTTCCGGAAGGAGTCGAACGGATTCCGCTAAAAACCGTGCATGTCAACAAATGCCCTGTTCTGGCGCCGATAGCAGTTATAAGGCCTGATGACGCAGTGAGGCTTAATTTAGATATCGATCGTTGCTATCGGTATATTGATAAAATCCGCAACGATTCTAATATCTTAGAAAAAATTACCCATGTCTTTGAAACGGATTTTCCGGGATCTGATGCCGACCCTGATTTGATGATTTACAGTGGCGGTTTTTTCAGCGATAGCGACAAAAAAACAATGGAGAAAGTTCATAAAACTCTTCCTGAGGATTTAGCTAGTTTGTGTTTAAACTTCAGCGATCCGCGGTTACCGGAAATGTTTTTCCGATATCGAGCCCGGAACTATCCTGAAACGTTAAATGAGGAGGAGTGGCCTCGCTGGATGAAAGATTGTGTTAATCGTTTAACCGGTGCTGTTAGCAATGGTATGGCTATTAATGAGTATTGTTCAAAACTGCAGGAGTTGCAGGCCGAGAGCTCAGCGGATCCAGCGATTTTATCGGCGTTGCGAGAATATGCGCTGGATAAAATGAGACTTTTGTCGATTGCCGGAATGGATTCAGAATAATTTTAATAATACTCCCTTTATACTTAAAAATGGCTAACTTTATGAAGACATGAGGGTTTGGTTAGCCAAAATGTCGGCAGCTGGGCAAATTTTTCTTCTCGGCAGTTTCTGAGTTACAGGGATGTAATGAATGCAGCAAATGCAGGAGCATTTTCTGTCCTGCATCGCCAAAGCGCCTACTGTTGGTTCCCTAATATACGCCATCCTTGGTGTTCGAGAACTGTCGTCAAGCCTCCAGCACCTGAATTTCATAGAATATTGACTATAATTAAAAATTTTATGTGCTAGGTGAATACAATCTTGTAAGTTCTATAATCCTAACCTGCTTACCTTGCGCATTATAAATAGGGAAGTTATTTATGACCGAATCCTTTAAAGGTGTATAAAAACATTTGTAATAATCGAGCGTTTTTTCTGTATATTTGTTGCAAACGAGATGTTGGGTCAAGCACATGTTTCAGTTTTTGGTTGAGCGCTTAAACCTGAGGGATCAGTGAAAAATTCTTTTTTTTTAGTAATACCCGCCCAACAGAATATTCCTGAAAGATTAAGAATATTCGAAGAAAAGGCATTGAAACATTGGTTGGATGAGCTGCCGGTTGCCAACCCCGGGTTGTCTACGCGTTTAATATACGATTTTTTGAAAGAGTTTAATAGTCTGGCAATGAGCGCTCAGACCCGTCTCGATGCGCTGGAAATATTAAGTTTTCGAGTTTCCAGTGTAGAGGAATATTTGCGTTTCAGATTAATGCAGGAGGGATTTCCGAAAGAGCCTGACGAGCACAAAATATTTAACGTATTGATCGCAATAGAAAAGGAATTTACGCTCGGCTATTGGATTGTTGTGAAAGAGCTTACTCGCAGAAGCTTAGGTTGGTTTCAAGGTAAGAGTGCTCCTTTATCTATTCAAAGAGCGATCAGAGGTCTGAGCAACATTGTCGTCAGTTATTATCTAATGAATTTTCCGGTTCCGGATTGGGTATGGATAGATATTCATTCGCTGTATCGCTTAAGCGTGAAAATCAAAAAAGATTCGACCAATGTTCCTAAAAGTCATTTAGAACCAGGGCAGGGGCTTTCCGTGGGTGATTGCTATAGGCAAATTTTGTTGCTTTGCCTGGCTGAACCTTCGGGTCTTATGCAAAAAGAGGTGTTGCAGGTATATAATTTCATTGAACAACACAGCGCTCATTTGGTGATAGGTCATAGTCCCTTCGAGACTCAGCCACATCAATGCATTATTTTGACGGATGAGGACCAAGGACCTCATTTTATATCGGAATCTGCTCCGCCTTCTGATTCTTCGGTTTTATATTTGGGTTTTAATAAGCTAATAAAAGTACTTCAAAACAAATCCAGGTTTGTTTCGAAGGAGCAAGCGCGTTTTAGTTCATTAATGCTAGTGAAAGACGGTGATGGCTTATTGCCGGCTGAATTACTAGATTATTTGATTTCGAGATGGACCGGAATCGAGTTTCATGGCGTGCCGGTATTCGGTGACAGGTTGGAGCGGTATTTTTGTATTGGATTGGAAGCATGCCACGATTTGCTTAGCGGAGACCCCGCGAAAAAATTAGGAGAGGATGAGATGTTAGCCGAGTCGGCTTCGGAAAGGTCGCTGGCGTGTCACTTCAACAAGGCAGGCATGATCTCAATCGGAAGTTTAATCGGTTTTAGAAAAAAAAATTCACCGATTTCTAAACGATCACTAGGTGTTGTCAACAAAATTTCTTCAGTTAAAGCTGACGGAAAGATTGGATTTGAAATCCAATTGTTGGCTAATCAAGTGTTTGCGGTTTCTTATAAGTCTTACACAAGGAACGAAACAGACGAGTTACCTCAAAAAGCATTGATTTATGGCGTTAAGAGTCAAGAAAGCGAAAAAAGCTTTATCATACTTGAGTCCTTTAATCTTAAAGATGGTGATTTGATTCGTATGGCTATGAATAACGAAACGTTCCCGATTATTCTCCGGGATAGAAAAAATATTGGATTGGGTTATTGGCAGTTCGAATGTAGAAGAGTCGAGGAGTTAAGTGCTCAAAAGACTGAAACCAAAAAAGGATATGACTTCATTTGAGTAGGCCGGATTTAACTAAAGCGTGCTAAAAAACTCTGATAATTCTAATTATTATTGAAGTAGAGTTAAGTGACTTAATTTTAAGCTTGAAAACTTTTGCTATCGTGGTAATTTGATCAGTCCGAGTCGAGTGTATTAGCATTGCAATACTTAATGCAATGGGATTAGGTTTGTACTGACTTTGTTTGATAAGGAGTAGAGACCTATTATTAACTTTATAATAACTAGAAGATTGAGAGGAAAAATATGAGCAGCGAAGACAACAATAACCAAGCTTCGGAAAGCACCCAGGAAACAATTGAAAAAGAGACAGCTTCAAAGAGCTCTGAAGATAAAGCAGAATCAATAAAAAAAATGGCGGGTGGTTTTTTAAGTTCCGCATTGAAGCTCAAGGATGAAAAACCTAAGATTTTTTACGGTGCTGTAGGCGGTGTCGTAGTCTTGTTGGGTATTATGATGTTTGGAGGCGGGTCAGGTTCCTCCGTATCCGGGCCGGTTATGAAAAACTTGGTCATCGGTCAAAAATATGTTCTACAAGGGCCGAATGCTTACGATAAGAACTCCACAATACGATTGGTTGCCGTACCGGGTACGATTGCAGCTTATGATGATACAGAAGAAGACGACAGAGTAGGCGGATGTAAACATATGGCGCCTGGAACACCTGTTACTATTCTAGGTTTTCAAGATGCTTTCGGCAAAAAAAATGCCTTCGTTAACATAAAAATTGAAGCAGAAGGTGAATGCCAAGGCAAAACAGCTTGGACCAATTCAATAAATGTTCAATAAAAAGTTGACGGGCTGAAATATTCAAGTATAATGCTCGTTATTGAAGCGATGCGGGAATAGCTCAGTGGTAGAGCACAACCTTGCCAAGGTTGGGGTCGCGAGTTCGAATCTCGTTTCCCGCTCCAATAAATTTTTAAGCCGCGAATCTCGCGGCTTTTTTATTTAATACTATGGCTGCGTAGCAAAGTGGTTATGCAGTGGCCTGCAAAGCCATCTACGCCGGTTCGATTCCGGCCGCAGCCTCCATTGATTTTCAAAAAACCGCTTGTCAAAGCGGTTTTTTTTTGCTTGAAATTTATCGCACTAATTCAACTAAATATACTCATTTTTCAGCGGTAAAGTTTATCGACCGTTAGTACTTGGGTTTAAATTCAAAAAAAACGTACACCGATAGAAATCTCCTGGCTCATTAAATTCTACGCACTTGGATCTATTTGAAAAATGTTCTAAGCAGAATCAATGGTTTACAGCGGTTGCAATAAATAGGTTAGAATAACTAATTAGGAATAGTTTAAACAACTTTGCTGAAAATACCTTTCGCCCTTCAAATTTCGGTGATGCTTAAGGAAGCGCCGGTGCGGTCCCTCTCTTAACGCTAAGTGAGGGACCAACATGGGTGCAGGCATAGAGCCTACATGGACGCTTCACCCAGCCCTAAATTACCCAAGATGGTTAGCCATAGCAAATGGACTATGGAAATTAGGTGCTGGGTTCACTGCGTCCTTTGACGGTCTCGCCGGTGCCGAATTTTGATCTACGATGGGTATAGGTAAGTGTGTTAGCTATGGCAGTCTTTATGAGTTATCAGCGGATTCAGATAGATTCAGCTAACGTATCATTATCGATGTTCATATTGAAACCGAGTTAAATAGTCTTAGCTTATCTCTAAAGGAGTTTGAAATGATTGAATTAAAAAAGAATAAGGATTTTGCGGGGCCTAAGGGCCCTTTGGTATTGGCCATTATGGATGGTATAGGAATTGGTAAAAACCCGGAAAGCGATTTTGTGTTGCAATCTGCGACTCCAAATTTGGATTGGTTACGTGAGCAGGCCTTGTATACAGAGTTGCGTGCTCATGGCGTTGCAGTGGGGCTCCCCGATGACGGCGATATGGGCAATTCGGAAGTCGGTCATAACGCGATTGGTTGCGGCCGTGTTTTTTCTCAAGGGGCATCCTTGGTTGGCAAGGCGATCGAATCCGGGGCTATGTTCGCGCCCGAGTCGGTTTGGGATGAGTTGATTCGAAACGTCACTAACAAAGAATCCTCCTTACACTTTATCGGCTTGTTTTCGGATGGCAATGTGCATTCTAATTTGAATCATTTGGAAGCGATGTTGCGGAAAGCCAAGGAACAAGGCGTTAAAAAGGCGCGAATTCATGCCTTGATCGATGGTCGCGATGTGCCTCCGACTTCGGCGCTGGACTATGTCGAGCGCTTCGAAGCCTTTTTGAACGAGATCAATTCCGACGGCAGCGTCGATTATTGTGTCGCATCCGGCGGCGGACGCATGAACATTACGATGGATCGTTATAATGCTAATTGGGATATGGTGCGGCGCGGTTGGGATACGCATGTGAAGGCCGAAGGCCGGCGATTTGCGTCGATGAAGGAAGCGATAGAAACCTTCCGTAAAGAAAAACCCGGCATTTTGGATCAAGATTTGCCTGCGTTCGTCATCGAGCGTGACGGAGCGCCGGTCGGACCGATTGTCGATGGCGACAGCGTAATCTTCTTTAACTTCCGAGGCGACCGAGCATTGGAAATTACCAAGGCTTTTGAAGCGGACGAATTGACCGAGTTCGATCGTGGTCCGAAACCGGATGTATTATATGCGGGTATGATGCAATACGACGGCGATCTTGGTGTGCCCGAGCGTTATTTGGTAACGCCACCCGCGATCGATCGTACGATGAGCGAATATTTGTCGAACGCCGGCGTAAAGCAGCTGGCGATTTCCGAAACCCAGAAATTTGGACACATGACCTATTTTTTCAATGGGAATAATTCCGGCAAATTCCCGACCGAGACATGGGTGGAAATTCCGTCGGATTCCTGTCCGTTCGAGGAAGCGCCGCGAATGAAAGCGGACGAAATCACCGATGCCGTCGTGCAGGCGATCGAGAGCGGGGAATATAAATTTATCCGCTTAAATTATCCGAATGGCGATATGGTCGGTCATACCGGCGATGTTAATGCGGTAAAGGTGGCTGTCGAAGCCGTCGATCAAGGTATCGGCAGGATTATCGAGGCGCTGAAAAAGACCGGCGGAATTCTGGTGTGTTCGGCAGACCACGGTAATGCGGACGACATGTGTGAGTTGGATAAAAAGACAGGTAAGCTTGTGCTCGACGATGAAGGTAAGTTCAAGCCGAAAACGGCGCACTCGTTGAATCCGGTCCCGGCAATCATTTACGATCCTTCAGGGGCGGCGCATGCGAGTTTGGCCGGAGTGCCAAACGCCGGTATTGCGAATCTGGCGGCGACTTGCATCTCGTTGTTAGGCTTCGAGCCGCCTGAAGATTATGTTCCAAGCCTCGTGAAAGTCGGTTAAGAAATGAGTACGAATTAACTTAGGCTTTTGATTCCCTCTTCCTGAAGGGAAGAGGGGGTATCTATTGTTCCCACGCAGAACGCTGATTGTTATAAATAAGTTGTAAAAGGCGTCTTTCCGTCTTAGCCAATGTGACTTCGATACCATTTATTGTCACCTAACGTTCATGAAGAAGCCGCCATCAACCCGGGTAATGAAAGTTCTCCGGGTGGTGTGGGCACGGTCCCTCGCCCGACAGGACGCCGTGAACCCAGCACCTAAATTATCCAAGATAGTCAACCATAACCAGGACTATGGAATTTAGGTGCTGGGTGAATACGTCCTTGTAGGCTCGACGGCGGAATCTGATTGCCATGGATGGCATGAATGCAGATTTTGCATTACGCCATGGATGGCGTGTATTAGAGCAATGCAGGAGCAATTGTCGAGGAGCAAAAATCTGCCCTGCCGCCGACGCCTGCCGGTCGAGCAACCGCACCCTCTTCGGAAGCGGCTGAGGTTTAATATCCGCAGACTTATTAAGCAACCTCGTTCCTAAATATACGGCGATAAATGCTCAATCTGGGTGTCAGGCAATTCTAATGACCTATTAAATCCAGATATTCGGCTTCGCTCAGTATGCGAACGCCGTGTTTTTCGGCGGCATTTAATTTTGTTGCGCCTACCTTTTCCCCGATGACTAGATAGTCGGTTTTACCGCTGACCGCGCTACCGACTTTCGCGCCCATTGCTTTGGCTTCGCGAATCATATCCTCGCGCGAGCCTTGTTGCATCGTGCCGGTGAACACCAAGGATTTGCCGGCGATAGTGCTTTGTACCTCAGGCATTTCCTGGGTTTTGGTTTCGTTCAATGCAAAACCTAAACGATATAAGCGGTTGAACAACGGTTCGATTTTTTTCAAACCTTTCAGCACGACATCGGCGGTTTTTTCGGCGAAGCCTTCGAGCGCGACGATCTCTTCTTCGCTCAACGAAAAAATTTCCGGTAAACGGTAGTGCGCGAGCAGTTTTTCGCAGTTGCCCAGCCCCATTCGGAACACGCCGAACGCAGCCAGAAAACGCCAGTCCTCGATCGGTTCGGACAAACTGCGCTGCAATTGATCAACTAGATTTTGCGACTGTTTCGGGCCGAAACCCATCGCTTCGAAATCCGATGCGTTCAGTTGGTAGATCTTATCGATCGTTCGGATATCGTTATCGTAAAGCTTTGCGATCGTTGCCGGGCCGAAGCCGTCGTTATTGCCGAGTACCCGAAAAAAGTGTTCTATCGAATGACTGACTTGGGCGGGGCAGTCGAAATTGTTCGTGCAGTATAAAAAGTCGCCATCCCAAACCAACTCGCTGCCGCAACTCGGGCATTGTCCCGGAAGGTCGGGTTCGGCCGGTGTGATGACTTCCTCGATTTTGGGGATTACTTCGCCACTTCGGGCGAGTCTAATCACCGCGCCGGGACCGATCCCTTTGTCGACGACCATCTTATAATGGTGAGCGGTCGCTCGTTGCAACAGTGCGCCGCTCAAGCGGATCGGTTCGACTTCGACGACCGGTGTGATGCGGCCTGAGCGCGAGGTTTGCGGTACGACTTGGAGGATTTTGACTTCGGCTGTCGCGACATTCTCTTTGTAGGCGATTTGCCAACGATGATGATGGCGGGTGGCGCCCATATCGGTTTTTATTCGCTCGTCGGTAATTTCGAGTATTACGCCGTCGACGTCATAATCTACCGCATGCCAGATTTGTTTTACGATCTTATCGAAGCGTTCGACAAGTTCCGTCCAACTGCCTTGCCAAGCGGGGAGCACGGCAAATGGAAAAAAAACCGCGGCCCGATCCTTGATGGCCTGTTCGGCATGTTGCTCCAGTTCTTTTTCCTTGATGACGCTGGCTTGAAAGTTACGCGTGTTATCGAAAAACTCGGACAAATGCCGTTGAAAGTAGGTTTTATTGACGACGATTTCGCCGGCGCCCAGTCCGCGGGAGCCATTATCCGCGACTTGTAAGCCGCGCTCGAAGACGCGTGTGATGTCGGTGCCTTTTCTGCCGTCGCCGCGCGTGTAAAGTCGTTCGCCGTCGTCATAGGCCGCATAGCCGTCTAGCTTCGGCGTGACCTTGAAAACGACCGAATCGAAGTCGATGTTTAATTCGTCCGCCGATTTTTTGATGCGCTTGGCCCAATTTTCGATTTCGCCCTGACTGTAGGCTTTGTCGGTCGATAACATTCTGACCGGTAATTCAACCGTCTTACCGGCGAAAGCCGATTCCGGTTCGACGCGTGTTACGAAAGGGTGGTTCGGTTGACGGCGCTTCAGTTCGGCGATAAAAGTAAGGTCGTACTCGGCATCGCTAATCAGTGCATCGCCGCCTCGATACAAGGCATTGGCTATCTCTATGAATTCGATGAGTTCCTTGTCGTTGAGTTTCGCTTCGTCGGTCACGCGCGAGGCGATTGCCCATAGTTTTTTTTCGTTCAGATGTTTTAATTGAACATTTGAGTGCTCGAGAATGTCTTTCTGATTATCGGTTAGCATCTGCGGAATGATTTAATAATTTTTATGCGGATAAGGACGAAATTATAGCCGAAATCTCCATATGACGCCTGAGTGGCTGTCGAGCGGTATGCGGAAGACACTAGGTTGAAGCAATCTTCCTATCGGATCAAAAAATATATCCATAATCGTTGTGCGGCACTTGCGTTTGTATGTTAGATTTAATGAAAATTTCGTAGTTATTAAGTCACCTTCAATTCTCGTTCCCATGCTCTGCGTGGGAAGAATAGGAGGGGGAATAATTACAAAATTTCAGGTGCTTGGAAGTTTTTAGCGCTCTACTCCATTTCCACTCATCCATGAGCCTGTCAATGCCGGAAAACTCTAACGCTAAAATACTGATTGTCGACGACTCGCCGGAAAATTTATGCGTTCTCAGCGATTTGCTACAAACTCAATTTCAAGTACGCGTTGCCACGTCCGGAGAGAAGGCCTTGCGTATTGCCGGTACTGCGCCGCATCCCGATTTAATTTTGCTCGATGTGATGATGCCGGGTATGGACGGTTATCAAGTATTCAAGCATTTACGAGCCGATTCAACCACGCGAGATATTCCGATTATTTTCGTGACTGCGATGGACAGTGACGAAGCGCAACTTCAAGGTTTGGACTCCGGTGCGGTCGATTATATTACCAAACCAATTTCGCCTCCGATCGTCATGGCGCGCGTTCGAATTCAATTAGAGCTTAAACAAGCGCGCGATCGCTTGTCGCATCAAAACGCCTGGTTGGAGGCGGAGATTGCCCGGCGTATGGCGGAATCCGAATTGATACAAGAAGTCAGTATCAGGGCTCTCGCCCATCTTGCCGAAGCGCGCGATCCCGAAACCGGCAATCATATTCTACGCACCCAAGGTTATGTGCAGGAGTTGGCCATGGCTTTGCAAAATTGCCCAGGATTTTGCGATGTGCTGACCGATAAATTTATTAAGCTATTGAGTCGTTCGGCGCCGTTGCACGATATCGGCAAGGTCGGTATTCCCGATGCCATCTTGCTAAAACCGGGGCCATTGACACCTGCCGAATGGGCCGTGATGAAGACGCATGCCCGTATCGGTAGCGAAGCGATAGAAATGGCCGAACAAGAAGCCGCAGGACAAGTCGAATTTTTGTCGTTGGCTAAGGAAATAGCCCATTGGCATCATGAAAAATGGGATGGTTCCGGTTATCCGGATGGCTTGGCCGGCGAAAGCATACCGGTTTCGGCGCGCATCATGGCGTTGGCCGATGTATTCGATGCTTTGATTTCTCCGCGTGTTTATAAGGCGCCGATGAGTTACGGTGAAGCCAGGGACATTATTGCTTTGGGGCGCGGCAGTCATTTCGACCCGGTCATGGTCGATGTATTTTTGAAGCATTTCGATGTCTTTTGCGAAATAGCCGACCGATATAGCGAATCGGTAATGGCATAACAACATGTCTCGTCGATACCCTCGGGCCGAAATTATCTGTGTCGTATTGACTTATGCGTTGTGCGCCGCATTGTGGATATTCTTTTCCGATAGGTTGTTATCATGGCTTATTGATGAGCCGAATAAAATAGCGTTTATCAGTATCGTTAAAGGTTGGCTCTTCGTTATCGTCACATCGTTGCTGCTGTTTCAATTAATGCACCGCTTGATGGACCCGAAGGCAATTGCAGAAAATACCGATAAAAATCATTTCGGTACCGGCTTGCATTGGACGCTATTGATTGTCGCCGTTCTTCTACTCGGGTTTGCCTATAGCCAATATCGATCTTTCGACAATCAACAATTGCAATTATCGCGAATACAATCGGCAGCGACGCACGATACAGCTTGGCTAGGGCTTTTCGTTTTGATGACGATATTCACCGTCGGAGTGGTTTTCTATCTGTTTCGCCAGCGGCAACGTTTAGCCGAATCTCAAACAATACAACGAGCTCAAGCCGAACGTTTGAAAGCGCTCGGTTTATTAGCCGCAATTGCCGATAGTTCGAACGATGCGATTTTTGCAAAGGATTTGGAAGGTCGTTATACGCTTTTTAATCCTGCTTCGGAGCGTTTTACCGGGAAAAAGGCCGTCGATGTTCTGGGGCTTGACGATACGGTGCTTTTTTCACCCGAACAGGCCGAAATGCTTATCGCGAATGATCGGGCTGTATTGGAGGAAGGTCGAACCGTCACTTACCACGAGGAACTCGATGTTTCGAACGGAAAACGCACTTTTCTCGCGACTAAGGGGCCTTTGTTCGATAACGATAACAATGTTATCGGGATATTCGGGATTTCGCGCGACATAAGCGAGCTAAAACAGGCTGAACAGTCGTTACGCGATAGCGAGGAGCGTTTTCGGGCATTGGTGGAACAATCGCTAGCCGGTATTTATATCATTCAGGATTATCGATTTCTCTACATCAACCCTGCTTTTGCATCGATTTTGGGATATGACTCCACCCGATATATTATCGAAACTATGACGGTCGGCGATTTAATCAGTCCCGAGTATCGTGAGGAGGTCATGGTAAACATCGCCCGTTTGGTAGGTGGATCGGTATCGTCTATTAGTAATTACCGTTTTACCGCATTACGCCGCGACGGAAGCCCAGCATATATCGAAGCGCATGGCAGTGCTTTCGACTATCAAGGCCGACCGGCCGTCATAGGGCTCTTTCTCGACATCAGCGCGCGCAAAGCCGCCGAAGACGCGCTTCGTGAAAGCGAGCGGCGTTTTTACGATATCGCCAATGTTTCTGCGGACTGGATTTGGGAAACCGATGTCTACGGGCGGTTGACTTATTCGTCGGGCGGCGTATTGGAAATGCTCGGCTATACTTCCGAGGAAGTGTTAGGTAAGACACCCTTCGATTTCATGCCGTCCGATGAAGCAGATAAGCTACGTGAATGGTTTGTCGACATTAGAGCCCATCGAAAATCGTTTCGTAATATTGAAAACATATGCCGGAAAAAAGACGGTCACTTGCGTTATATTCTGTCTCACGGCACGCCGATCTTCGATGATAACGGGCGGTTACTCGGTTTTCGGGGACTCGATCAAGACATCACGGAACGAAAGCAAGCGGAATTGGCTGTGCGGCAAAGCGAAGCGTTTAAGCGTGCGATTTTGGATTCGGTTAATGCGCATATCGCCGTATTGGATAAACTGGGAATCGTTGTAGCGGTCAATCAACCGTGGCGGCGCTTTGCTAAGGACAACGGACTGGCGTCTGGAGAGGCGTTTAATTCAGTTGATGTCGGCGTAAATTATTTGGAGGTTTGTCAAAGAAGCATCGGCCCATCGTCCGAAGGCGCGATGACGGCAAGAGACGGAATTTTAGCGGTTCTGGAAGGCCGTGTTCCAGTTTTTTACTTGGAATATGCCTGCCATTCGCCGGAACAACAGCGCTGGTTTATGATGACCGCCACTCCACTGGAGACAGATGAACACGGCGTGGTCATCGCTCATACCGATATCACCGCTCGCAAGGCCGTCGAAGAGACGCTCCGCCGGCAAACCGAAGAGCTAGAGGATCGTAACCAGGAATTGGAGCGTTTTAATCGTGCGACGGTTGGACGTGAACTCGATATGATTGCTTTAAAGCAGAAAATCAATCAACTTTCTCAGCAGTTAGGGCAGAGTCCGCCTTATCCGCTGGCTTTTCTCGATAATTCTCAGCAAGAGACTTAAAATAACAATACCTGGTAAGAATATGGCTAAAGATATGTTCTCGAATGAAAGAAAGGATTCTGTCGCTCGCTAAAACTGGAAATTATTTCGCCTCCCTATCCTAAGAATTTGGTCATAAATAACTTCCCTATTTTACCGAACCCTCAACATAGCTCATAGTCCCCGGATATTATTTATCACGAAATCATAAGTGTCTATTCATGGCTATGTCGGCATGAATGCCGATTGAATAGACTATGCCATGGATTAATGATCAAGCTTATACCTTTCGCATTTCAAATTTCGGCAGTACCTTAGGAGGCGCCGGGGTGCTCGACAAAGGCTTTGCCAGCATGGAGCTGGCATAGAGCCTACATGGACGTATTCACGGCGTCCTTTGACGGGCACCCCGGCGCCGAATTTTGATCTCCGATGGGTATAGATTGACAGCTAGGAACTATTGAAATATGTCAAATACAATTAATTCTTCAAGCCTTGATTCGGTGGCATTATGATCGATGAACTGAGCCAATTTCTTTCGATAAAGGGGTTGCTCCCTCACGGTTATTGTTTAAGTTGGTCGCCGCCTTTGGTGATGACTTATGTCGTTAGCGAAACATTGATTTTTCTCGCTTATTTTTCCATGCCGGCCGCGTTGTCTTATTTCGCGAGACGGCGCAAGGATTTTCCTTATCAATGGGTGCTGTGGATGTTCGCCGCGTTTATCATGGCTTGTGGACTGACTCATTTGATCGGGGCAGTCTTACTTTGGCAACCTTGGTATGGCTTGGATGTTATTTTCAAGTCGGCTACCGCGCTGATCTCGATCGGCGCCGCCGTGTCGCTCTGGTATGTGCTTCCTGACGCGCTTAGATTACCCAGCCCCGCGCAATTGCGTCGAGTCAATGAGCAATTACAAGCTGAAATCATCGAACGAAGAAGGGTTGAAGAAGAATTAAGGCAAGCGAAGTCTAAAATCGAACTTAGTTTACATAAGGAGCGAATACTTCGTGCGGCTATTGTCGAGTTTTCCGATGATGCGATTATTGGCGGCAGTGCCGATGGAATCATGACGGATTGGAACAGAGCCGCTGAGGTTATGTTTGGTTATAACTCAGAGGAAGTTCTAGGGCAATCGCTGCTCTCGCTGATGGCACCCGTGCAACGCGATCAAGGGCAGGCGCTAGTCGAAGCTATCGGTGAAGGTCAATCGGTCAGGCAGCACGAATTACAGTGTTTACATAAGAATGGTAATTTGTTCGATGTGGCGATGACACTTTCACCTATTTTCGATAAAGAGAAAAAAGTGGTGGCTTTATCAACGATTGCTCGGGATATAACCGAACGGAAGCGTAACGAGCTGGAGATACTCAGACTTAATGCCGATTTAGAACGACGCGTAAAGGAACGAACCGCTGAACTGACCTTGGCGAACCGAGAGTTAGATAGCTTCGCTTATGCGGTTTCTCATGATTTACGGGCTCCGATCCGAGCATTGAACGGTTTTAGTTGGGCCTTGATCGAAGACTATGCGGATGAACTGCAAGATCAGGCTAAAGAATACTTGCAACAGATCGGTGTTGCGACCCTCCGGATGAATGATTTGATCGACGGTTTATTATCGCTATCGCGAAATACCCGCGGCGAGTTAAGCCGCGATCGGGTTGATATTTCTTCGCTGGCAATTCGTGTACTTGCTGAATTGTCCGATAGTAATCCCGATCGTCATGTCGATGTGCGGGTCGAACAGGGCCTGAGTGCCTGTTGCGATAAACGCATGATCGAATCGGTCATGTTTAATTTGCTCGAAAATGCTTGGAAATATACGGCTAAACAAAAGACGGCGCGCATTCGAGTGTTTGCTCGAGATCGAGACGGCGTTCGCTATTTTTGTGTGGGCGACAATGGGGCCGGCTTCAATAAAGCAAATGCCGAGCGTTTATTTCAACCTTTCCAACGGCTGCATCATCAAGACGAATTTCCCGGTATCGGCATTGGTTTGGCTACTGTTCAACGTATCATCAATCGGCACGGCGGCGTAATCGAAGTCGATAGCGAACCGGATAAGGGAGCCGAATTTTGTTTTTCATTACCTGAAATAGCGACCGAAGGAAGCAAGTTATCACAATGAATGACGTACAAAAAATTCTTGTCATCGAGGATAGTGCGGCAGATTTTTTGTTGCTGGAACGCTATTTACGCCGACATGGACTTGCGTCTGTGTGTTTTTGCGTAAAATCCAATGCGGAGTTGCGGCGGGCTTTGCAAAGCAAATGGGATGTGGTGCTCTCCGATTATAATGTGCCCGGCATGAATTTTCGTTCGACACTGCAATCTATCAAAGCACACCGGAGTGACTTACCGATTATTTTAGTGACGAGTGCGATCGGCGAAGAAGCCGCCGTGGACTTGTTATGGCAAGGCGTTAGCGATTTCGTGCTCAAGGATAATCTTGCCCGATTGCCATCGTCCATCCATCGTGCATTGAATGAAGTCAGAGAGCATCGAGCTTTGCAACAAGCCGAAGCCGCACTGAAACAAAGCCAGGCGAGATCTCTCGAAGAACAGCGTCAAGCACGTTTGGCGGCGTTAAACTTAATGGAGGACGCGATCGCGGCGCAAACTAGGGCTGAACAGGCGCATGCCGCATTGTTGGAGTCGGAAGCCAAGTTTCGTTTATTGGCCGAAAACTCTTCGGATTGTATTTTTTGGCTCGATCTTGAGGATCAATTTAAATATATATCACCGGCGTGTGTGCAATTAACAGGTTATCCCCCTGATGCCTTTCTAGAGAATTCGACGCTCATGAACGACCTAGTGCATGAAGAGGACCGGGACAGATATCGACACTATCTGGTGAGCGATAGCGAAGACAAAACGGGCTATTTGGAGTTTCGAATCGTGCACAAAGATGGTGCTATCCGTTGGGTCAGTCATCAGAATAAGGCAATCCATGACGAGAACGGGACTTATCTGGGCAAGCATGGTTGCCATCGCGATATTACCGCGCAAAAATCGATGGAGCAAGACCTGCGCGATAGCGAAGCGCGCTTCCGGGTGGCGGTGGAAAACATTTGCGATGCCTTTATTTTAATGGATGCGGACGGCCGGATAGTTATTTGGAATCCCGGAGCCGAGACAATATTCGGTTATACGCAAGACGAAGTGAAGGGGAAGTTGCTTCATGCTACGATTGCGCCTTCCCGTTTACATGATTCAGCCTCAGCCGGGTTATCGCATTTCAAACAAACAGGGGATGGACCGGTTGTCGGCCGTACTTTGGAATTGCCTGCCGTTCGCCGAAACGGCGAGGAGTTTTTGGTCGAGCTTTCCCTGTCTGCTGTCGAATTGGACGGGCATTGGCACGCTGCCGGTATTGTTCGCGATATTACCGAGCGCAAACGAACCGAAGAGCAGTTACGCAAGCTCGCACAGGCTGTCGAGCAAAGTCCCGAAAGCATTGTGATTACCAATTTGGATGCCGAGATCGAATATGTCAACCAGGCTTTTTTGATGATCACAGGCTATAGCCTTGACGAGGTAATCGGTCGTAATCCTAATGTTTTACACTCCGGTAAGACACCGCCTGAGACTTACGCTCAATTTTGGGATGCCATGACTCGCGGTGAAACTTGGAAAGGAGAATTTATCAACCGGCGCAAGGATGGTAGCGAATATATTGAGTTCGCGATCGTTTCGCCGCTGCGTCAACCGGATGGTCGTATTACGCATTATGTATCGGTCAAAGAGGATATTACCGACAAAAAACATAACGGCGAGGAATTGGATCGCTATCGTCATCATTTGGAAGAATTGGTCGCCGATCGAACGGCGGAGTTGGAAAAGGCGCGTGCCTTGGCGGATGAGGCAAATAGGGCCAAGAGCGCGTTTCTGGCAAATATGAGTCATGAAATCCGCACGCCGATGAATGCGATTCTCGGATTGACTTATTTATTAAAACAAAGCCCGTTGTCGCCCGTGCAAGGCGAACGACTGACTAAAATCGAGGTTTCCGCTCAGCACTTGCTGTCGATTATTAATGATATTTTAGACTTATCCAAGATCGAGGCAGGGCGCTTGCAATTGGAGCAAACCGACTTCGCGCTCGAGGCCGTATTGGATCACATTAAGTCATTGGTTGCCGATCAAGCCAAGCTCAAGGGCTTGTCGGTTATTTCGGATAGCGACGGCGTTCCTCATTGGCTTAGGGGCGATCCGACGCGTCTGCGTCAAGCGATGTTGAACTATGCGGGCAATGCCGTGAAATTCACCGAACAAGGTTCGATTGCTTTGCGCGCCAAACTGTTACAAGAGAGCGAGCATGGCTTATTAGTTCGTTTTGAAGTTCAGGATTCGGGAATCGGCATCGCCGAAGAGCACTTGCCGTTATTGTTTGAATCTTTTTCTCAAACCGATGTGTCGATTACCCGAAAATACGGCGGTACCGGTTTGGGATTGGCGATCACCAAAAGGCTTGCGGCTATGATGGGCGGGGACGTCGGCGTTGAAAGCCGAATTGGCCAGGGTAGTACTTTTTGGTTTACCGCTTGGCTTCGTCGCGGGCGTGGCGTGATGCCGGCGATACAAGTTGAAACAACTCAAGCTGTCGATGATCTATTGCGTCGCCGATATGCGGGCGCGCGTTTACTTGTGGCGGAAGACAACCCGATTAATCGAGAAGTCGTTTTGGAATTATTACATGGTGTCGGTTTGTCGGTGGACACGGCCGAAAATGGTCGTGTTGCATTGGATAAAGTCCGGTCGAAACAGTACGATTTGGTATTGATGGATATGCAGATGCCCGAGATGGACGGTTTGGCGGCTACCCGGGTGATTCGTTCTCAGCCGGAGTATGCGCCGTTACCGATTTTAGCGATGACAGCTAATGCTTTCGACGAAGACCGGCGCGTTTGTTTAGATGCCGGCATGAATGATTTCGTGGCCAAACCGGTGATTCCGGAGGTGCTTTATACCGTGGTGTTGCGTTGGTTGGCGCACGGCAAACATGATTTGCCGGAGCACGATAACCTGTCTGAAGAGCCTCAAGTAGTGTCCGATAAATCGAATAGCCAAAGCGAGTTAGGGGATATACCTGGCGTGGATACGGTTAAGGGGCTACAGATGGTCAATGGCGATATCGGTAAATACCGACGGCTGTTACGTATGTTTGCGCAATCGCATCGGCAAGACATGAGTCTGGCACGGAAACAATTAGCCTCCGGCGATAACG
Organism: Methylotuvimicrobium sp. KM1; assembly: GCF_044788715.1. Taxonomy (NCBI): domain Bacteria; kingdom Pseudomonadati; phylum Pseudomonadota; class Gammaproteobacteria; order Methylococcales; family Methylococcaceae; genus Methylotuvimicrobium; species Methylotuvimicrobium sp. KM1. The sequence goes on from NZ_CP173170.1 coordinate 2,343,455, forward strand.
AAGCCGTTCGTCGCTTAGCACATGCTCTTAAAGGTGTAGCGGCGACTTTAGGCGCTAGCGTTGTCGCCGATTGTGCTGCAGCATTGGACAATGCCTTACGGGCAGATGCCGGGCTGGACGATTGTATGAAATTGGCGCTTGTATGCGAACTTGAATTAATACAGTTGGTCGAGGCAATTCAGTCTTTGCCCGAAGCAACCGAACAGGATGATTTCGAGTCGATTGATATCGATCTTGAGCGCTTGAGGAGCCTCATACAAGACCTTGAGCGCTTACTGGATGAGAGCAATGTTAAAGCCGGCAGTTTAAGCCGTGAATCGGCGGCGATGTTGCAGGTCTATTTGGGCGATCGTTATGCGATGTTTAATCGGTGTATTGATCGGTTCGATTATGATGAGGCTTTACGGATATTGAGAAGTGTACCGGATAGCGATAATGACGGTTTGTCTATATTCTAACGATCATGAATAAGCCGTCATTACACCGGCAAATGAAAGTCCGAGGCGAGGGTAGGCATTTTCGTTGCTGAACTTTTGCATATCGCAAAATTAGATAAAGAGTCTACATCTCCGAACTTTCACAGTAACGTTCATGAAGGTCTAGCCATCGCCCCGGCAAATGAAAGTTCTCTGGTGGCGGAGAGTGCGGTCACTCGCCCGACAGGACGCCGTGAATACGTCCGTGTAGGCTCGACGGCGGCTGTCCCTGCCGCCGACGCCTGCCGGTCGAGCAACCGCACCCTCTTCGGAACCGGAATTGCCAGAACGGAGATTTGTATATCGAAAAATTAGATAAAGAACCCAAATCTCCGAACTTTTACAGTAAGAGTTCGGTATGCGATTAATGCGCGGCGTGATAAGTATGAGAAATGAGCATGGATAATAAAAAAAAGATACTGATCATCGACGATATGCCGGCTAATCTTGAATTGATGGCTGGAGTTTTAAAAGATGATTATAACGTTCAAGTTGCAACCTCCGGTGAAAAAGGTTTGAAATTGGCGCGTGAGCACATGCCTGATTTAATATTGCTTGATGTGATGATGCCGGGCATGAGCGGTTACGATGTTTGTCGTCGACTTAAAGCCGAACCGGAACTTTGCGAAATCCCGGTGATTTTCGTGACGGCGCTAGACGATCAAGCCGATGAGGCGTTCGGTTTGCAATTGGGGGCCGTCGATTATATCGTTAAACCGGTTGTGCCGGGCATCGTCATGGCACGCGTTAAAAGCCAATTGGCGCTAAAAAACGAGCGCGACTTACTGGAAAGTCATAATGCTTGGTTAAAAAACGAAGTCGAACGCCGCATGGGCGAATTAAAAGAAGCTCAGGCGTTTTTATTTCAATCCGAAAAAATGGCGTCATTAGGTTTATTGGCGGCCGGCATTGTTCATGAGATTAATAACCCGTTGAGTTATGTTTATGCGAATCTTGAAGGCTTAAAAGATCGCTTACAGTCGGTATTGTCTATTTTTGAATTGACCGAAAAGTTTTCCCGGCAATTGCCGGAAGACCAACCCGATGTGTTGTTTTTCCAAAAACTTAAAGAAGAATTGGAGTTCGATTGTTTTAAAGTCGATTTAGCAGAATTGATCGAGGAGTCGATCGAGGGGGCATTGCGAGCTAGAAAAATAATTCAGAATCTTCGCGAGTTTTCGCATATGAATGAACGAGAAAGCGGTCTGCATGATATTGAGTCAGGCATTGATGCAACACTTAATATCGTGAATAACGAATTAAAATATAAGGCTGAAATTATCAAGGAATATGAAGGGCTTGCACCAATTGACTGCGTCGGTTCACAGATCAATCAGGTCGTGATGAATTTGCTGGTGAATGCCGCACAAGCCATCGAAAAATCAGGAAAAATAATGATAAGAACGGGCAGTCAAGGTAGCGATAGGGTATGGATAGAGGTTGAAGATACCGGTTGCGGTATATCCGAAGAGGTCAGGCGGAAAGTATTCGAGCCGTTCTTTACGACTAAGCCGGTCGGTCAGGGGACGGGTTTAGGTTTATCGCTGTCCTATAAGATCATTAAGGAGCATGGCGGTGCGATCGATTTAACATCGGAATTAGGTAAGGGGACAAAATTCCGTGTCTATTTGCCGGTCAATAAAGAGGCGGGAGCTGAGACTCCATCATAAAGGATAGAGCTGACTCATATTGACTTTTATTGACTTTGCTCAGAAAGTCACCGGATACCGTTAATAAATTACTTGTTATCTAGATGCATCACGGCCGCTCGATTCGGTCAGTTTAACAAAGACATCTTCAAGCGATTGTTTTATTTCGGTAGCTTCTATTAATCCCCAGCCCAGGCGAACGGCTGTTTCGGTAATATGTTCGTTAAGATTTTGCGTATTATCGTGCTGTATTTGCGTAATGTTTCCGGGTAGGCCTTCGACCGATAATATGCCGGGTATCGCTTTCAAGCTATTGAAATCGGCCGGTAGTCGAGTTTTAATTTGCAGTATGCTGGTTTTCATCTGCCTGTTGAGCCCTTCGATCGTTTCGTGAAAAATCAATTTGCCGTGCTGAATGATTTGTACATGAGTGCAGGATTCTTGAACTTCAGGCAGAATATGGGTGGACAGAATGACGCCGTGGTCTTGCCCTAATTCACGAATCAGACTTCGAATTCCTCGGATTTGAATTGGATCGAGGCCTACGGTCGGTTCGTCGAGAATGACTACATCGGGATTGTGTAAGATGGCTTGAGCGATGCCGACCCGTTGCTGAAAGCCTTTGGAGAGATTGCCGATGAGTCGTTTGGAGACTTCTCTCAGGCCGCAGCGCTCTTTGGCCGTTTCGATGGCTTTTGAGATATGTCCGCGGGTTAAACGATGGAGTCGCGCGCAATAATGCAAAAATTCATCGACAGTCAATTCACGGTATAGCGGAGGTGTATCCGGTAAATAGCCGAGTTTCAGTTTGGCTGATTTCGGCTTATCGAGGATGTCGTAGCCGTTGATAGTAATGAGCCCTGCGCTGGGAGCAAGATTGCCGCAGAGCATCTGCATCGTCGTGGTTTTACCGGCGCCGTTCGGGCCTAAAAAGCCTAGTACTTCGCCTTTAGACAGTGTAAAACTGACATCGTCGACCGCACAAAGTCTGCCGTAATAACGGTATAAATGTTCGGCTATTATCAGATGACTCATAACGCAATTCGATTAGATTCTTTGGAGCAGTGCTTCGACTTCCGTTTGTAGTTTTTTTCGGAAAAACAAAAATTTCCAACGCGAACCGCCGCATTGCTTCCATAGGATTGCCGAGCGTATGCCGGCGAGCAGCAGGGCTCTGATTTTATTGACGATATCGGGTCTCGATAGATAATGTTGTTCGCCGTTGACCATGATCCTCGGTTGCAGCGTACTGATCGTATTGTGATAAATGTCACCAAGGTTGGCTAATACGTTTTCGTGCAAAAGACCAAAAGTTTCGCTCTGCCGTTGGGCTTTTTCGATGCCTTTGCCGATGACTTCCATTAAGTCGGGACGGTTCGACACTTGTTTTTCTAAAAATACTAGCGATGCCGCATATCGTGCTTGTTCGGGGTCGGCGATATCGAAACCGGTCATTTGTTGGTTGAGTTGTTCCAATCCGAATTTGATACCGGCTAGACCGCCATAGATATCTTCTACCGTATCCGAGTCGATTTTAAGAATGCTGGCAATACTAGCTTCGGTTGCATCGGGATCTGATTTGCCGGTTGTTGCCAATTGCCTGACTAAAGCGGCCGCTTGGGCGATGCCTGCGAGTGCGATCGCTTGGTTAGTAATGGTGTTGAGATTGTTTGTCATTGTTTGCAAGCCAGTAAACCGGGGCAATGTTGAGTGGTGGCATAGCCAGCTTGAATCCAAGTCTGAATACCGTTTTGTAGATGGTTGATGTTGCCTAAACCGAGCTTTTGCGTCAAGAGATTACCGGCTTTTTCACTTCGGTTACCGGAACGGCATACCAGCACGACGGGTTGGTTCGGTGAAGTGCGTAATTTTTCCATTTCGCTTAGCCATTGTTCGGCATCGTATCGGCCTCGGTCATCGAAAAATTGCAGCCTTACGCTATGAGGTATGGTCCCGGTCTCGGCCCATTCTTTTTCTGTACGAATATCGATGATCAGCGCATTCTGCTTGGTTTTCATGTCGAGCATTTGCGGTATATCGATAGCTTCAAGCTCACTCGCCGATAGTAACTGCGTATGGATCATCAATAAAAATAAAAATAAGAGCTTGTTCACGGAATCGGTTATTCGATGTTGTTCATTATTTGATTTGCCCAGTTGATGCTTTCCAGATACGCATCATTAATCATTGCTGGCGTTAAAGTCTTAAAGTGTATCGATTGCGGCAACCATTGTTCGAAACCGAGCACAAATTGAAGGATTTCTCCGCCCAATCCTTTTTTTTCCAAAATAGCAATCGCGACATCGGCCGTCAATGGTAATTGACCAAGCGCTTCATCGATCGGCAAGTCTAGAATACTGTCGAGACTCGATAGTATACCGATTAAAAAGTAATGTTCGGGTTCCTCGCTAAGGTGCCGGGCTAATAGTTCGCACATTTTAGCCCGAATCAAGGTTGTTTGAAGTATGGCTTTCGGTTTATTCGATAACGAGGCGAAGGTCAGAATATTACACCATCGTTTGATTTCATTCAGGCCAAGATAAGAAACGGCATGCCGAATCGATTCGATGCGTCTTGGAATTGCAAAAAAAGCCGAGTTAATGTAATGCAATAATTTAAAGCTTAATGTGACGTCTTGCGAAATGATTTGTGTCAGTTCGAGAAATTCTACGTTGGGATTATTGATCGCAGCCAACAATCTGATTGCCGCTGTTTGGTTTATACCCAAACGTCGGCCTTCGACTATGTTCGGTTTGCTGAGAAAAAAACCTTGAAAATAGTCGCAGCCAAGTTCAAGTAGTTGTTCGTATTGTTGGTGGCTTTCGACTTTTTCGGCTAATAACTTAATGGGGTAATGTTTGAGTTGTTTAATTATGCCGAGGGTTTCTTGCTCGGACATTTGCAATACATCGAGTTTGATGATGTCGGCGTACTCTAATAAAGGCCTCCATTCGTCAGTCAATACAAAATCGTCCAGTGCTACGGTATAGCCGAGTTGCTTTAGCTCTTTAATATTGTTGATGATTCTTAGGTCGACTTTGATATCTTCTAGTAGCTCGATAACAATGCGTTCTTTGGGGAGGCTTAGCGGCGTTTTTTCAAGTATATTTTGACCGGTAAAGTTAATGAAGGCTTTGTGGCTTTCGACTAATTGATTAATGCCGAGTTCGAGTATCGTATCGGTAACGATTTGGTTCGTCGCTTGCGTGGCTTGGCTTTCTTGCGCCAAATCGAATTCATGGCCTCGAAAAAGAATTTCATAGGCATAAATTTCAAGTTTTCTATTAAAAATTTGTTGGCGACCAATCAAAAAGTTTGTCATTTAGATATGCCTTTTGCTGAATATCCCGGTGCTTCTTTAAACCTGCGCCAAAAATTGAGTATAAAATAAAGTATGAAAGCATAGTATTTGGTTGTATTGCATTTGAGCGTTAGACTATCGCAAATTATTGTTTAAGTTTATATCATGTTTGGCAAACAAGCGTCGATTGATGTGTAGGGCGATTCATTAGAATTATTTAAAAATAGTGGAGAGGAAATGAGCGAGAAAATTGTGCTGACGGTAACAGGTATGAAATGCGGCGGTTGCGAAACCAATATCAGCGATAAATTAAAAACTCTGGATGGTGTGTTATCGGTTTCCGCAAGCCATAAAGACAATAAAGTGGAAGTCGACTACGAACCGGCTAAGATCGATGTCGAAGAAATAGAAGATGCCGTGATCGACGCCGGCTTTTCAGTGGAATGAAAGAGGTTAAAGGTTAAAGATGAAAGATGAAAGATGAAAGATGAAAATTTATGTTCCGGATTTGGCCTTCGTTTATTTACCATTGCTCCTTGAACCTTGAACCTTGAACCTTGCCCCTTATTCACTTCTATTCGGAGATTATCATGAGCACGCAAAACGAATCCGAGATGCCGATGCCCGAACTGCGCCTGTCGATTTTGGGCATGCGCTGTGCCGGGTGCGTTGGAGCCGTTGAAACCGCATTGGCGGAAGTTGAAGGCGTGGCCGAAGTTTCGGTCAATTTTGCCGATCATTCGGCTCAAGTCAAAGGCGATGCCGATCCGGACGCATTGACCAAGGCGGTAAAAGCGGCGGGTTACGATGCGGCCGTCATGGAAGGTTTGGATGAAGATCCCTCCGAACAGGAAGAGCTCGAACTCAAACGCTATCGTTCGTTGATGAAAAAAGCCGCAGCTGCTGCCGCGTTGGGTATTCCGTTGATGCTGGCCGATCACTTCGACTGGTTACCCGAAATCGGTTCCGAAGCCGGGCAATGGTTTTGGCCGCAACTTTCCTTGATGACTTTGGGTATTTTGATTTATTCAGGCTGGCATTTTTATAGCGGTGCGATCAAGTCGTTGTCTCACGGTCAGGCCAACATGGATACCTTAATCGCGCTGGGAACCGGTTCGGCATGGTTGTATTCGTCGATTGTGATCGATTATTCCGATGCCTTGCCGTCGCTAGCCAAGCATGCTTATTTTGAAGCGGCCGTGATTATCTTGGCGTTCATCAATTTAGGTTCCGGTTTGGAAACTTTGGCGCGCGGCAAAACGTCGGGTGCGATTCGTCAATTGATCGGGCTTCAACCGCGTACCGCGAGAGTCATCCGTGAAGGAAAGGAAAGCGATATTCCGATTCACGATGTCGGGCTCGGCGAAATCCTGCGGGTTCGCCCCGGCGAAAAAATTCCGGTGGACGGAACGGTGACCGAAGGGCATTCGACTGTCGACGAATCGATGTTGACCGGCGAACCCTTGCCGGTCGAAAAAACGGAAGGCTCATCGGTTGCAGCGGGTACGATGAATCAAAAAGGGAGTTTTATTTTTAAGGCAACCCGTATAGGCCGCGATACCGCGTTGGCTCAGATCATTAAAAGCGTGCGTCAGGCGCAAGGCAGCAAACCCGATATCGCGCGTTTGGCCGACAGGATTTCGAGTGTCTTTGTCCCGACCGTTGTCGCTTTGTCAATACTCACATTTTTTATATGGTTGGGTTTGGGGCCCGAACCGTCACTCGGGTACGCTTTCGTCACTTCGATGACTGTGTTGGTGATTGCTTGTCCCTGCGCCTTGGGTTTGGCGACCCCGATTTCAGTTATGGTTTCGGTCGGACGCGCAGCACAAATGGGAATTTTGATTCGCAATGGGGAAGCCTTGCAGACGGCCGGTAAGATGACTTGTGTGATTCTCGATAAAACCGGCACGGTGACCGAAGGTAAGCCGTCGGTTTCAACAATCGAGGCAGTGAACGGTTTTTCCGAAGAACAAGTGCTGCAAATCTCCGCCAGTATCGAATCGGGTTCCGAGCATCCTTTGGCGGGAGCTATTTTGGCCGAAGCGGAGCGACGCGGTATCAAGCCGTCACGGGCACGGCGTTTCCAAGCTGTGGCAGGTCACGGAGTTTGTGCTGAAATCGATAAACGTCAGGTATATTTCGGTAATACCGCGCTAATGGCGCAAAAAGACGTCGATTGCGCAGCTTATTCGGAGCCAATGCAAGCTTTGTCGAAGCAGGGGCAAACGCCGATGCTGTTAGCGGTCGATAATGAAATCGCCGGTATTGTCGCGGTGGCCGATCCGATTAAAAAAGATTCCGAACAAGCGATTAAACAGCTTAAAGAGCAAGGCATACGCATTATTATGGTGACCGGCGATAACGAAGTTACGGCAAAAGCGATTGCCGGCCAGGCCGGTATTTCCGAAGTTAGGGCGCAAGTGCTGCCGCAGGACAAAGCCGCCGTCGTCAAGGAATTACAAGAGAGAGGAGAAAAGGTCGGCATGGTCGGTGACGGCATTAACGATGCGCCGGCCCTGGCGCAAGCCGATGTAGGTGTCGCGATCGGTACCGGCACCGATGTTGCGATAGAAAGCGCGGATGTCGTTATTTTGCAAGGTTCGTTGATGAAGGTGCCCGAAGCGATCGAATTGTCTAAGGCGACGGTCGTCAACATTAAACAAAATTTGTTGGGCGCCTTTTTCTATAATACGATCAGTATTCCGGTTGCGGCCGGCTTGTTGTATCCATTGTTCGGTATTTTATTGAATCCGATGATTGCCGGTGCTGCGATGGCTATGTCGTCGGTCACAGTGGTGATGAATGCCAACCGGCTGCGGTGGGTTAAATTAGGAGGAAGGTGATGAATAAATTATTAAAGCTTATTTTTTGTATGACTATTGTGTCAGTGGTAGCGGCTTGCGGTGATTCTTCCAGTAGCGCGAAACAAGTCGGGGTCAACTCCTCGCATGTTATTGAAGGAACCGTGACCGACCGAGACGAATTGATTGTTAGCGGAAAAATTGTCGCGAAGGATAAAAAAGGAGCGACGATTGCCACTGCTGAACCTGATCAAGAAGCCCACTATTCGATAGCATTGCCGCCCGGCTCCGCTTATCCGGTGACGCTCGAGATTGCCGTCGACGAGAATACTTTATTGCAAGCCGTCGTGATGGATTCGGCATTGGCGATGCAGGATATTTCGACGATGTCGACGCTGGTCGTCGAATCGGCTAGAAATTTGGGCGGTTTGACCAAGCAAAACATGGCTCAGGCCGCTATCAATGCGATTCGGCAAAATAAAAAATCGAGTGGAAAAGGAACGTCTACCGGCTTTAAAGGCGACCCGACTAAGCAATACGGCGGCTGGCATTAATGGAGTACGAGCGCTCACTGATTGGTTATCCTGGCCGGGGTTTACTCCTCGGCAATTGCTCCTACATTGCCCTAATACACGCCATCCGAGGCGTAATGCATTTTCTACATTCGTGACATCCTAGTCACTCAGCAGTTGCCGAGGGACTAGGCATAGGTATCTACACAAGCACTTGCCCCTTTTTCCTTGCGGGAGAAGGTTGGGATGAGGGGAACATAAGTGGTTGTTTTTACTCTCACCACCGCAGCCCTCTCCAACAGGAGAGGGTGCTAGGCCAGCTTATAACTCATTCTATTTATGATATAAAAACTTGTGTAGATACTTATGGGGACTAGGGGAGATTGTTAAAAAATCCCCTTTCAATCTCCCTTTTCTAAAGGGAGGCTAAATCAGCAACCTGTTTTATCGAAAGACCACCGGAGGGTGCCGTAGAACCTTTTTATGGTTTTTGTTTTTATATTTGCTCTGTCGAATATTTTTGTACTTCCATTTTTTGAATCGATTTCGTCAATTAATACCGGAATGATAAGGTTACGATAAATTATTAGTGGCTTGATTGAACAAAAAGGTTATACTTCATCCGTTAGAATTTTTTGCTTCAAAGGGTTTGTTATCATATTATTCTGAGATTACATCCATAAATTTTTTGTAAGTAATTGATTAATATATTTAAGTTTGTTTGAAAAATAAATTAAACCAATTCAATTATCTTTAATCCTAGAAACAGAAGAGACGGAAAGCGCGAAGTAACACCGTAGGGTTAAATAGGGTAAAAAGCGCTAAACTGCCGATTTTTGTTAAAACTTATCAGTTAACTATTTTCAAATAGTTATATTCCTAATGTTTTAATTGCTCAATTGAAGTAATTCGGTCCGCATTGCCTTGTGTGACCGGCTACGATAAGCCAAGCAATAGATTTCGGCAATGGTCAGATTGCTCTCGAATAGAGTATTTATTTCAGTTGAATCCGACGTCGCACTTTTTATGTCGTTCACCTTATGCGGAGCCATAATATTCAGGTAATAGAGGTGTTTATGTCATGGTTTGATTGGTAAGTCCGATGGATGAAGCCCCTTTTTTCAGTTTGCGCTGGAAATTATCGATTTTATTCGGCATAGGAATGTTGTTCGTTTATGGCGCTTATTTCTATTATGCTTATAACGAAGTGAATCGGGCTTTCAAGCTCGAACGCGAACATATTCAAAGCAAGCAATTCGACACCGCTCAGGTATTATCCAACGAAGCATTCCAAACTTTAGACCAGCTCGCCGAAGGTTTAGCTCTCTCGGTAGGGGATACTGATAAAGAAAAAAAACTGTCCGAAATGTTGGAGCGAAATGGAGAGCAATTACAATTAATTTGGGATATTGAAAATGTTACTCTATTTGATGAGAGTGGGCGACTCATTGGTGCATGGGGGCGTAAGCTGGCAATATCCGATGCTGATGTGCATCAGGTTTTAAAGGCCGAAGAACCTGTTCACCGGCTTGTATGTCCCGATGCTTGTTTTCAACAAACGATGATTCCAATGTTGGGGCAATCAAAGTCGTCCGGTGTATTGAGTGTATCTCAGTCTTTTGCAGACATTATCATAAAATACAAAAAGCTAACGAATAACGATATCGGCATTTTGGTCGAAGACTTCCTGACGTCTGAAGACCCAAATTATGCGGTCAAATTAACCGCTAAAACTTTTTCCGGTTTGGATTTCGACATCTTAGGTATTTTATCCAAGAGCGACGCAGTCAGTCGTTTTGCCGATCGTAACGAACGATTATCTTTCGGAGACCGTTACTATGAGCTCGGTATGAGACGCATGAATCACTCGGAGACAAATCGTGCGCCATTTTTTGTTTTTGTTAACGATATCACTCACGAAATAGATGTTTTAAATGTCGAGCGGAGATCAATTTGGATTCAAGTATTGATGAGTTTTTTCTTATCGCTACTTGTATTATTGATTGTTCTCCGGTTTTTCATTGGTCGCGTGGACAGACTGTCAAAAGCGATTCCGTTATTGGCCGGCAGGCAATTTCCGGCATTCAGGCAGCAAGTAAAGTCTAAAAGATTGTTTCCATTTTTTCATGATGAAATCGATCAACTAAATCATTCCGTATTAGGATTGGCTCAACAGCTTGAGTTGGTGGAACAAATCGTAAATACTAATACGCTTGAAATCATAGAGCATAACCGGAATTTAGCCGAAGAAAGAGATTTTATTAATCGTATGGTGAGTGCCGCTCCCGTCATAATGATTACGCAACGGATGAATGGATTGATTGCGAGTGCGAATCAGGCGGCGGCGGATGTTTTAGGCGAAGAAAGGGATTCGATTATCGGTAAATTATTCGATCTTTATTTGCCGTCTTCCGAGGAACATCATCGGGCTCAATTAGCCCGGCTAAGAAGCGATAGGCATGCGCAACGGTTGCAAATAGAAGGTAGTTTGTCATCGAAGCTAGGCGGAAGTCGCGACATATTTTGGATTCATGCGCCATTTTATCAGGATGGCGAAAACCAAGAAGCATTTGTGCTTTCGATGGGCGTCGATATGAGTGTCGAACATATCGTTGAGCAAAAGTTATTAGTCATAGCAAATTTTGATCCGGTTACCGGTCTGGGTAATCAGAGGAGCTTTGAATCCGAACTAGCCGATCGGCTCGCATCGGCTAAAAGACATGGTGGCAAGTTAGCCTTGCTGGTATTTGATGTGACTCCGCGCGGCACTGGCGATTTACGTTTCGATATATCTTACATGGTTCGTGTCGCAAGCAGGCTTAAGCCCATTCTGCGATCTTCCGATCGATTGTATCGTATTGGCGATAATCGTTTTGCGTTGATAATGCCGAATTGTCAACAACGAGGGATTATTGTATTAGCGAATAAAATCATTGATGAAGTCGAATCACTCAATGTGGAAATTGATTCGCCAAACCTTTTCTTATCAACGAATATCGGAATAGCGCTCTATCCGCAGCATGGCGATACGGTCGATCAATTAAGGGCTAATGCTCATTCGGCGATGCATCATGCAAAAAAAGACGGCTTCTATTTATTTTTCGATCAGCAACGTAATAGTCAAGGCAACGGCAAGAGGCGAAGCGAATGGCAAGTTTTATTCGATATTGCTTTCGATAGGGATCGATTTGTGTTGAGTTACCAGCCGGTTTGGGATATCGATCAGCGTTGCGTAAGTTATTTTAAAACTCGCTTATGTATACGACGAGATGACCGTAGTTTGATTTCGCCGGAGGAATATTGGCTTTATGCTGAGCAATTAGGACTCGCGGCTCGACTGGAGCGCCTTCTAGTCGTTACAGCAATTAATGAACTTGCTTTTTATAATCAATCGGGGAATCGGATTAGCATCTCGATCGGTTTATCCGGTGCTTTGTTTTTAGATCCCGACTTTTGCTCGGATATGGCTGGATTATTAAACAAAAACGCGGTTGATCCGAGTCAGATCATGTTTGAAATCAGTGAGTCTTCGGTGATTGGACAGTTCGTTATCGCACAACGTTTTGTAAGGCGCATTAAAGAATACGGTTGCCGGTGCGCATTAAACGATATCGGAATTGAGTTTTCATCGTTTTTTTACCTTAAACATTTGCCGGTCGATTTTGTTGAAATCGATGGGCAGTTCGTCGATCAAATTAAAAAGAACCAAGACAACAGCAAAAATTTACAGCTGATGGTCGAAGTGGCACAAGCACTTGATAAAGTTACTGTTATTGAGTCGGTGAGTACGCGTCGGATTTTCGATGTGGTTAGGAAAATGGGGGTTAATAACGTCGCTGGAGACTTAATCGGTAAGCCGAGCGAAACCCCAATCATTCAAGCGAATCGAGTGGGGTGATCGCTTTCTTGATTTGCAATTTACGCGTAAAACTCATATGGGTTATCGACTGATTCTTGTTCGATAGACATAACGGCTTGATTCAGAGCGATCAATTTTTTTTCTTCCTCGATTTGTAGGCCGATCATATAGAAAATAGGCATCCACAACGGGTTGATCAATAATCCGCCGAGCACTGATTTAAAGGTACGCTTGATATTTTTAAAGGGATTAAAAGATTGACCGAGCGATTCATAGGGCGATGCTTTAAGCGCTGCTTGAATTGGTCTGAGTTTGGATTGTTCCGGTTCTTCAATCATCACTAGGAAATTCGTCAATTTCCGTTCGATTTTTCGATAATTTAATCGCGCCAGTCCCGCCGATACTGCGAATGTAATAGCGACAAAAGGCAATAATACTGCCGGAGGCGCTATCGGTGCAAAAAAAGTCGACATCATTACGATACATAAGCCTGCCATCACAATGTCCTCTCCACGTTCGACATCACGATCAATGGACGCAACGATTTTAGTTACGTTATCGTCCAGACTATTAGCTGAATTGTCTGTTTCTCTATTCATTTTGCATGCTCCACAAGAAGAGTCAAACTGAGAGTATCCATACAAAGCTTACCTCTTTAACAGGTTATCATCAAAGTTTCAACGAACAAGTTGTGCTATAAAAAATTATATCAATAAGAAAGATGACGGCATTCGTAAATTTTTATTTTACTGCTAATCTTAATGTGCGAACTGTAGAGATGGTTATTACTCCTTATCCGAGTGGAAAACGTCTAGTTTTCAGTTGGTTTTGGGCGCGTTTGTCGGGAATGACGGTAGTAGATCAGCTTTTGCTTCAGCAAAACTGGTATTTCCGTCATCCTTCGTGGTTAGGATCTGCCGTCAAGTTCCCTAAAGATGAGTTTTTTCCGGCTCCTAAATCTTTCCATCTTTCTTATTGGATCGAATTTCGCTAAAACATCGAACAGTTTTATTAATAGGGGAGTAGGGCTTTTTATTAATGAGAGATTTAGCTTTGGAAGAAGATTTAACGACCGATTTGTCGATATTACAAAGTCATTTAGATGGCATGATCAATCGGGTCCAACAGAACAGTAATGCCTTAAGGCGATTTCAAGCATTTGAAAGACGCTTGCTTAACTTAAATTCTTTATCCGAAATGATTATTCATATCCTTGAAGACGGGAAGGCGTTTTTCGACCTCGATGCCATTAGTCTATGTTTGGTCGATAAAGAAAACGAATTATCGGAGTATTTGATACAAGACGGTTTCGATATCAAGGCCGCAAGGCAATTGACGTTGCTTAAAGATCGTCATCAGCTGAAAACTCTTTTCGGTTTTGCAGTAAAGCCATATATCGGTGCCTATCATCCAAAATGTTCTGAATTTTTTAATTATACTGATCGAAAGCCTATTAGTGTCGCATTGATTCCGTTAATCCGACGGGGAAAATACCTCGGATCGTTGAATTTCGGTAGCTTTCAGCAGGAACGCTTTATCGATACGATGGCAACTGATTTTATCGAACATATGATTTCGGTGGTCAGTATTTGTTTGGAAAATAATCTCAATTTCGAGATGATGCGCAGGACCAGTTTTATCGATACACTGACCGGCGTCAACAACAGACGTTTTCTTGAGCAAAGACTTGGAGAAGAAATCGATCGTTGCCAACGAAGCGGTGAGCCATTGTCTTGTTTGTTTCTCGATATCGATTATTTTAAGTCAATCAACGATACCCACGGACATCAAGCCGGAGATTATGTTCTAAAGCAAGTGGCCGGATCGGTAAAAAATCTGCTACGCAATAATGACGTTCTGGCTCGATACGGTGGAGAGGAGTTTGTAGCTTTGTTGTCGAACCTTAATGAAAGTAAATTAATAGCTATCGCTGAACGTATAAGATCTACGATTGAATCGCTCAATATGGTTTTTGATGGTAAACCGATTCAGGTGACTATTTCGATAGGGGCCGCGTCTTACTCGGCATCTAAGCATATACTTTCGAGCGCAGCCGATATTGCGATGCGGCTAATTGAGTCGTCCGATGCTGCGTTATATCAAGCCAAGCACAACGGTCGCAATCGTATTGAAAATAATGGCTTTATTATTGACCGAACGCTAATGGAAAGCGCGGTATCCTATTAACCTAGAAAAAGTATTTAACCATCAAGAATAAGAAGTTAGGATTCGGTCAAAAAGTAGGTGTCGGCGGTAGGGAAAGCCGCCGTCTAGCCTACACGGACAACATCTAAACTCCAAAGTCCATTGGCTATGGTTAACTATCTTGGATAGTCTAGTTGTTTGGCCTGGGCCTGCCACGCGAGCCGCCGAACTCTTAGCTCCAGGAAGTTATTTATCGCGAAATCCTTAATTGAATAGTTTGACATGCATTTGCAAAACAACTTCGCTATTTTGAACGGTTATTCATAGTTTATGAAAATATCCTCTTGAAGTACTTAAATGATCCCTCCAAGCTATCACTAGCCTAAGTATAAAATCACAACTTCCGCTCTGTGCGTTCAATATAACTTCTCTGTTCCGTGCCACATGTCAAAAATTAGACTTTTTATCGGCTTAGACTTGTTATCATAATGTCATCTTACAATATTATAATCCGCTTATATTTAGCCTAATTTTCGGGGTAACACATGATCGAGCATATGGTCAGACATTACAATATTTTGTCCATTGTCGGTAATATCATTACTGTAAATGTTGACAGTGCCTTTGCAAACCAAGAAATCACGACTCGATTCGGGGATTTAGCCGAAGTCGAAGACGTCAACGGCAGCGAATCTTTGGCTCAAGTCATCAAAATCGATGGAAGCAAGGTGGCTTTGCAGGTTTTTTCGGGAACTCGGGGCATTTCGACCGCAGCTTCGGTGCGGTTTTTAGGTCATTCGATGCGAGTGACTTATTCGGCGAATATTCTCGGCCGGATTTTTAATGGTACGGGGGGGCCGATGGACGGTGGTTCGATGCTTAAACCGGACCCGAAAGTGACGATTAACGGTGCGTCGGTGAACCCGATGAAACGAGTGTTAGCTTCGAAAATGATCCGAACGCAAGTTCCGATGATCGACCTATTCAATTGTCTGGTGGAAAGTCAGAAAATACCGATTTTCTCGATTTCGGGTGAGCCGTTTAACGCATTTTTGGCTAGAATCGGTATTCAGGCCGATGCCGATATCGTAGTTTTTGCTGGCCTTGGCTTAATTTTCGATGATTTTCATTATTTTAGGTCGCAATTCGAGGAAGCGGGAGTCTTTGCGAGGACAGTGATGTTTTGCAATCTAGCTTCCGATCCTATCGTTGAACGCCTATTGGTGCCGGATATGGCATTGGCGGTTGCTGAACGCTTCGCAGTCGAAGAGGGTAAACGGGTATTGGTGTTGATGACCGATATGACCGCTTATGCCGATGCAATGAAGGAAGTCGGTATTTCAATGGAGCATGTTCCGTCGAATCGCGGCTACATGGGGGATCTCTATTCGCAGTTGGCGCGCCGATACGAAAAAGCCTGCGATTATAAAGGTGCCGGTTCCGTTACAATTTTGTCGGTGACAACGATGCCGGGTAACGATGTGACGCATCCGGTTCCGGACAATACCGGTTATATTACCGAGGGTCAGTTTTATTTGCATGACGGCATGCTCGATCCGTTCGGTTCGTTGTCTAGATTGAAGCAGCATGTCATCGGTAAGGTCACACGCGAAGACCACGCACAAATCATGAATACGATGATCCGTTTTTACGCGGGCTCGGTCGATGCCGAACAAAAGCAGGCAATGGCCTTCGATTTGTCCGATTACGATAAAAAACTGCTCAGATTCGGACAATTATTCAAAAAACGTTTCATGGACATCAATGTTTCGATTTCATTGGAGCAGGCCTTGGATTTGGGATGGCAAACCTTGGCCGAATGTTTTGAGGAAAATGAACTGTTGATGAAACAAGCGTTGATCGATAAATATTTCCCGAAGAAAAATTATGGCAAGACTGTCGCTTAATAAGGCTTCATTGCATAAAGAAAGCGCTAAACTCAAGCGCTATCGACAGTATTTACCTTCGCTCGATCTCAAGCGAAGACAGTTGATGGCCGAGCGTGCAAAAGGCTTGGCACGGCTCAAAAATACCGAACTGCAAATCGAACAGTGCCGGCAAAAAGTTAGCGAAACATTACCGATGCTGTCTTATCGAGAGATTAATTTAAATAACCTGGTTAAAGTTTCGGGCGTTGAAATAGGCGAAGAAAATATTGTCGGTGTCAATGTGCCGGTATTGATCAATCACAATCTGGCGCTGATGGCCTATTCGCCTTATCTTAAGCCGCATTGGGTCGATGCGCTGGTTGTGCGATTAAAGATCATGTTGGAATTGAAATTGCGACAACAAGTCGATAGGCAGCGCTTGATGATTTTAGAAGCGGCAGTCAAAAAAGTAACACAAAAGGTTAATTTGTTCGATAAGGTGTTGATTCCTAAAACGGAGCGTAATATACGCAAAATCCGTATTTATCTGTCTGATGCCGAACGAGCCGATGTGGTCCGGGCTAAAATGACCAAACAAATCCGAATTAAACAGGGTGTCTAAATGGCAATCGTTAAGCTGAAAAAGATTACATTTTGCGGCATGCTACCTGATAAGCGTCAAATTTTGGAGCAAGTGCAAGCATTTGGCGGATTGCATTTGATTCCGCTCACCGATCCACCGGATCAGGAGTTCGGCGTACCTAAAAATACTGAGGGCGTGCTTGAAGCGCTTAAATATTTGAACGCTTGCGGAAACAAAAGACATCAGATCAGAGACAGTACTCGCTTCGATCTTGAGAAGGTTACCGAAGAAGTTTTGGCTATTAAATCGAAAGTCCGTGAATATACAGATACTTACGACACATTATTAAAGCGAATCGAGGAGGTCGAGCCCTGGGGCGATTTTCATTTGCCTGCCACAGAGCACTTGGCCGGCCACCGATTATGGTTTTACATCGTCCCGAAAAGAATGATGAAAAAACTCGAGGGCTGTGATTGGATTTGGCAGACGGTTTACCAAAACAATTTGTATTGTTATGTCGTGGTCGTTGCCGAATCCGAGCCGCCCGAAAGTAGCATGCCGGTGGCAAGAACGCATACCGGATCCGTTCCTCTTTCGACGTTGAAAAGCCAGCTCAGTCAGGTCGAGTTGACGCTCGAGGATTTACAAGCCGAACGAGAGTCTTTAACTCGCTGGATAACTTTAATGACAGTGCATTTCAGCGAGGCGCTCGATCTAGCGGATTTGACTAAGGCACAAACTATCACGCACGACGAGGCCGGCGTGTTTGCATTGCAGGGATGGTTGCCCGAAGCGCAAGTCGATAAATTCCGCCGTTTTGCCGATAATCAAGGCTTGGCTTTATTGGTCGAAGACCCGTCGCCAGAGGATAATCCTCCGACCTTGCTTGATAATCCCCGGCAATTGGCTGGTGGAGAAGACATCGTAAATTTTTATCAAACGCCGAATTATTACGGTTGGGATCCATCGGTTGTGGTGTTTTTTTCATTTAGCGTTTTTTTTGCGATGATTTTATCCGACGCAGGTTATGCCGCGGTTTTCGGATTTATATTGTTGTTCAAATGGCGCCGCCTCGGACAAAGCCTCAAGGGTCGGAGACTAAGGGTGTTGGCAGCTAATACGGTGGTTATCTCGCTCGTCTGGGGCGTTATTTCGGGCGGTTATTTCGGCTACAGTCCGCCCGAAGAAAGATTAGTGTCCGCATTAAAGATCATCGATATTAACGATTTCGATGGCATGATGCGCTTGTCGATCGCGGTCGGTGTCGGGCATATTGCGTTGGCCAATGCGATTCGAGCCTATCGGCGATACCCTTCTTTAACGGCATTGGCCTCTGGCGGCTGGCTGTTGGCAGTCGTTGGCGGATTTTGTTTTTGGTTGTCTGAGGCGATAGATAGTGTGCTGTTGCGCCAAATGGGCATTATTTTGCCGAGCGTTGGTGGCGTTTTGTTGTTGCTTTTCAGTAGTGAACGCGGTTTAAAACGCTGGAACGACTTGTTATGGCGTTTACTGGACGGTTCTAAGAGCTTGATCGGCATTACCCAATTATTCGGCGATGTACTCAGTTATATGCGTTTATTCGCATTGGGTTTAGCGAGTGCTTCGTTAGCGCTGACTTTCAATCAATTAGCGATGCAGGTTTATCATGCTTTACCCGGTCCCGGTTTGTTGTTTAGTATTTTGATTTTAATCGTCGGTCATGTCTTGAATCTGATGCTATGTCTGATGAGCGGGTTAGTGCATGGCTTGCGTCTGAATTTTATCGAGTTTTATAACTGGAGCGTTTCCGATGAAGGTTATCCCTTTAAAGCATTTTCCAAAAAAGGAGTCCGTTGATGGCTGAGGTATTAGTGATTTTAGGATGGATCGGTTTATACGCCCCGATGGCCTTGGGCGCGATCGGCAGCATTATCGGTTGTGCGGTCGCAGGTCAAGCAGCGATCGGTGCGATGCTCGATACCGAAACCGGGCATGGTCGCTATGTCGGCGTTTCGGCGATGCCGTCTTCTCAGGTGATATATGGCATTGTCGTGATGTTTACACTGAATCGGCCGATTACCGAAGCGAATGCTTCCGGCATTTTTGCGGTAGGCGTCTTGGCCGGATTCGCGCTGATGTTTAGTGCGATTTATCAAGGACAATGCTGCGCCTCGGCGA
This sequence comes from Methylotuvimicrobium sp. KM1, assembly GCF_044788715.1. Taxonomy (NCBI): domain Bacteria; kingdom Pseudomonadati; phylum Pseudomonadota; class Gammaproteobacteria; order Methylococcales; family Methylococcaceae; genus Methylotuvimicrobium; species Methylotuvimicrobium sp. KM1. The sequence continues at coordinate 2,362,809 of NZ_CP173170.1, forward strand.
TTCATGCCTCGAAAGCTAAACCTGAAATTTTCGGTTTATCGGTCGCTCCTGCCGCGATCGTCGAAGGCTTTGCCGTCTTTGCATTTATTTTCGCCCTCGTTATCAGCGGCGGAATTCCTCAATCTTAAGAGTCGAGAGTATGAAAGCGGAAAAAGCGGGAATCGCGTCAAGCGGCGTTGAGAAGCTGATCGAGCGCTTGAGAGATGAAGCGATTAATGCCGGACAGGCCAAAGCCGAGGATATCGTGCTTAATGCTCAAAAGCGTGCGGCTTGGATTATCGAAGAAGCCGAGCAAGAGGCGCAGTTATTGATCGAAAAAGCTCGTGTAGAGGCTGATGCCCTAAAAGCTTCCGGTGTCGATGCGCTACGCTTGGCGGGCCGAGATGCGTTGCTTAAATTACGCGATACTTTGCTCGGCAGCTTCAGTCAGGAAGTCATGCGCGTGGTCGGAAAACAAATGGCGAAAAGTGAGTTCATCGAACAGTTGATTTTGGCGCTTGCAGGGCGTGTTCGGGAAAAAACCGGCCTTGATCAAAATTCTAAAATTATTTTTCAATTACCCGAAGACGTTGTCGGCGTCGAGGATTTGCGAAGAAATCCGGAAGAGCTCAAGCAAGGTGCCTTATCGCATTTGACTGCCGCGATTGCATCGGATTTGTTGCGGGAAGGTGTATCGTTTGAGGTTTCGGATCAAATTAAAACGGGCTTGGTAATCAAGCTCGAAGAGAACAATATGATGATCGACTTTACAGATGAGGCGGTCGCGACATTGTTTCTCGAGCATTTGCAACCTCGCTTTAGAGCGCTATTGCAAGGTATCGTTAAGTGAGCGGCTGGAATTTTAAATATACCTTGTTACTTAGCAGTCTGCCTGTCCACCCGGTCGATTTATTCGAAGCTCGCCAGCTTCCGGTTTCTCGAATTCAATTAGATAAACGTTTGGCTTTGTTAGATGCCGAAGATGCCCAGGATTTGGCGCGTATTGAAGCTTTGCTGCATTGGTCGAAAATGAAAGAGCTTGATGACGAAGCCATTGTTAAGCAAGGTATGGCCGACTGGTATTCGATCAGGAGTCCGTTTTTAAAAGATATCGTTATGTGGCGATTGGAATTAAGAACTATTTTATCGGCGCTTAGAAGAAGGCGGGACGGCATGAACTTAGCGCCGGACATGCCTTTTTACGGCTTTGGCGATCGGTTGCGATTCATTAGACAGCATTGGCGTGATGCCGCTTTCGGGTTAGATTCTATATTGCCCTGGGTTAGGCAAGCCAGTGAACTAATCGAACAAGATCGATCACTGGAATTAGAAAAACTGATGCTCGAGGTGGTTTGGCGACATTATCAGAGAGTTGGGCAGGGGCATTATTTCGATTTTCCCGCAGTCGTTATTTATGTATTGAAATGGGATGTCATCAACCGTTGGTCGAGTTACGACAAAGAGCATGCCATGCTGCGCTTCGACGAATTAATCTCGGCCGGACTGGAAGGCGTTTCGATTGAATTTGGATAAAAACCCTACGATGAATGAAAGCAAATTGATAGCTGATTTAGATCAAGCGTCGGCGAGAGTCGTCTCTGTTCAGGACGATATTGTTTCGATCGAGTCGGTTGCTGACACGCCGCTGACAAAAAATGAAGTCATTTATATTTTGCCGAGCCGAAGCGAAGCTAAACATAAGGAGCGGCTTAAAGCAGAAGTATTGCGTATCTATGGTAATCGTGCCGATGCACAAGTTTATGAAAATACCTCAGGGGTTGGTGTTGGCGATCCGGTTGTACAAACCAGTGAATTACTGTCGGTCGAACTTGGGCCCGGGCTTCTGGGGCAAGTCTATGATGGCTTGCAAAATCCCCTCGATTTATTGGCAACCGAATACGGCTATTTTTTGCCTCGGGGCGTCGATTTGCCGGCTTTGGATAAAAATACCAAGTGGGCATTCACGCCGTGCGTGCAAACCGGTGCAAAACTGTATGCCGGCTGTGCAATCGGAGCCGTTCAGGAGCGACGCTTCAGCCATAAGATCATGGTGCCGTTCGACATCAATGGAGAGGTCGAGGTCACTTGGATTCAAGAAGGTAGTGTTACGGTCGATGAGGCCGTCGCAAAAATCAAACTGGCCAATGACAAAGAGCAAATCATTACGCTCAAACAGAGATGGCCGATTCGCTTGCCGTTATCGCAACAATTGCTGCGCAATAATGTGGTGCAACGTCAATATCCAACCGATCCCTTGATAACGCATTTACGTTTGATCGATACTTTTTTCCCGATTGCCAGAGGCGGTACCGGCTGTATTCCCGGGCCGTTCGGTGCGGGTAAGACAGTTTTACAAAGCTTGATATCGAGAAATTCGGAGGTCGACATTGTTATCGTAGTGGCTTGCGGCGAGCGAGCCGGTGAGGTTGTCGAGACCATTACCGAGTTTCCGTTGACGATCGATCCAAAAACCGGCGGGTCGTTGATGGACCGTACTATCATTATCTGTAATACTTCGTCGATGCCGGTTGCGGCTAGGGAAGCGTCGATTTATACAGGAATCACGCTCGGTGAATATTATCGGCAAATGGGCTTGAATGTATTGCTGCTGGCCGACTCGACGTCTCGTTGGGCGCAGGCGATGCGCGAAACCTCGGCGCGGCTTGAGGAAATTCCGGGGGAAGAAGCTTTTCCAGCCTATTTAGATTCGGCGATCAAAAATATTTATGAGCGAGCCGGCGTCATTAAAAATCGTGACGGAGGAACCGGAAGTCTGACTATGATCGGCACCGTTTCGCCGGCCGGCGGTAATTTCGAAGAACCGGTTACGCAATCGACATTGAGCACGGTCAAGACTTTTTTAGGACTTAGTGCCGACCGGGCCTATAAACGTTTTTATCCGGCTGTCGATCCTTTGTTGTCCTGGTCTCGTTATTTAGAGCAACTTAGGTCTTGGTATGATCGTGAGCTTATTGCAGGGTGGACTGAGCTCGTGTCCAAAATTTTGGACTTGCTTGCTCGGGGCGACAGTGTCTATCAAATGATACAAGTCGCCGGCGAAGAAGGCGTGACATTGGAAGATTTTGTGCTGTATCAGCAAGCCATATTCATCGATATGATCTATCTGCAACAGGATGCTTTCGACGATGTTGACGTGTCGGTGCCGCTTGAGCGGCAAAAAGAAATATTTATGCTGATTATCAAGTTGGTCGATGCGGAGTATCGCTTTACCGACCAAAACCATGTGCGGGATTATTTTACTCGGCTGACCGGACTGTTCAAAAATCTTAATTATGCGGTTTGGCGTTCAACCGAATATAACGATTTACTCGCTAAAATAGAGAATTTGTATAAATCGGCCGCTAATCAACAATTCCCGGTTTAAACATGTTCTCGCAGTTTAGAGTGGGGTGTGGAGCATGCCTGTCCAAGAATGTCGTGAACTTAGCGCTTTATCGCGTTAGCAGTTGAAACGGTTCTCTTTCCTACTAAATAAACCATTTAGGAAATAGTCAATGATTGCTTTCCAATACACTGATCGTGGAAGAGGGTGCGATTCAGCAATTCCCAATTTGAGAATAAAAAAGGGTGCGGAGTGTGCTTGGCGAAGATGTCGGCGGCAGGGGGTGATTTTTGCTCCTCGGCAATTGCTCCTGCATTGCCCTAATATACACGCCATCCTTCGCGTTTAGCCGCCGCCAAGCCTCCTTGGATGGGTTTACGGCGTTCCTCGACAGGCATACCCCGCACCCTGAAAACGGAGAAATTTCTCAAACTGAGAATTGCTGGGGTACGATTGCTCGCTTGACAGGACGCCGTAAACCCAGAACCTAAATGCCATAGCCTATTGGCCATGATTGGTTACATAGATAATTTAGGTCTGGGTAAATACGTCCATGTAGGCTCAATGCCAGTCCCTCGCCTAGCGTTAGGTGAGGGGACCGAAATCCACTGTGCCTCCTTAGGTACTGCCGAAATGTGAAGTGCGAAAGGTATATTTTTGTATATTCCTAGGTTTTAAATTGACCGACCATTTCTTTCAATTGGCTAGCTAAGGTCAACAATTCTCGGCATGCGGTCGTTGTGTTTCTAGCGCCGACCGATGTTTCGTTGGAGACCGAGCTGATATTGCTGATGTTGCGGTTGATTTCCTCGGCGACCATGCTTTGTTGTTCGGCGGCGCTCGCGATTAGATTGTTCATGTCGTTGATTGTATCGATTTTGTCGCTGATGCTGGCGATCGCCTCGCCTGCCGATGCGGCTTGATCGACGCTGGTTGTGGCTTGTTTTTTGCCGTTTTCCATAACTTTGACAGCTTGTTCGGCACGGGTCTGTAAGCGTTCGATCGTTTTTTGGATTTCCAGCGTTGAATTTTGCGTGCGGCTTGCCAGTGTTCTGACTTCGTCGGCGACAACCGCGAATCCTCGGCCTTGCTCTCCGGCTCTAGCCGCTTCGATTGCGGCATTCAGTGCCAGGAGGTTGGTTTGTTCGGCGATACCTTGAATGACGCCCAATACTTCGCCGATGCTATTGCTATCCGACTGTAGTTCATGAATGACATGCGCGGCATTTTCCACTTCGGATGCCAACCGGTTAATGTCTGCGACGGCAGCCGTCACAACATTTTTTCCTGTCAACGCTTCTGCGTCTGCTTTTGATGCGGCCTCTGAGGCTTTAACAGCATTGCGAGCGACTTCTTGAACGGTGGCTGTCATCTCTTCCATTGCAGTTGCCACTTGTGTGGTTTCGGATTGTTGCCTATCGACACCGTGTTCGGTTTCTTCGGAAATATTAGCAAGTCGTTGCGAGGCTTGAGTCAATTGTTCGCTGGTCGTGCTGATATGGTCGACTGTCTTGGCTATTTTTTTCACGAAATTGTTGAAGCTGTGCGCAACCCAAGCAAATTCTGTTTTTCCTTCGGTTTTTAGCCTGGCTCTGAGGTCGCCTTCTCCGCTGGCAATGTCCTGTAGTTTTATCGCCAGATCGGTTAGCGGTGCAATGATGATGCGGTTCATCGAAATATAACCGGCCGCACCTATTACGATCAATGTGATAATCGTAAAGCCGATTGCGTACAGTACATGGGTTCTTAGTTGTTCATTGACACGATTCAAAGGTGTAATGATTTCAAAAGCGCCATGAAGGTCGCCGGCACGTTTGTTTTCCATGCGATAACCAAGTATATCGCTTCCTGCATAATTGCCCCATAGTTCGCCTGAAGTAGCCGGATCGCCATGACAGACTTCGCATTGCTTGGCCAATCTTACCGGTCGAAAGTAACGGATTTCTTGGGTTTCTTCGTCGATGTAGGAGTATTCAGTGGACTGGGGATTATTTTGGAAAAACTGAAGGGCTTTTTGTTCCAGCGCATCGGCTTCGTTAGCAGGGTTCCGTGCGCCGACTCGAGGTGCTTTGAATCGGAAGTTCCCTTCTTTGGCTTTGGCTTCGACGACATCCATTGCATTCATAACCGGGACCGTCGCCAAAATTTTTGCTCTGCGTTCGGGGTTAATGCTGTCGCCGGCCATTATTTTTACTAGCTCGACAGAAAAAATACCGCTTTCCCATTTTTGATTGGTATTTTCCCTAACCGATTCGGAAACCAATAGCAGGTTCTTGGCATTTTGAATTTCGGATTCGATCAGTTTTTGTTTTTCCGATATCCCGTACGTTACCAATAAGCCGCAAGCTATGATTGCCAGTCCCGTAAGGGTGATAGCCACTACTTTAACGCCAACAGAGTTCCAATTCATCATTATCATTTTTGTTCTCCAGCATATCCTGAGTAAGTATTATATGCGATATGCATTGTCAATTGGCCGTACCGTCAAGCCTGGTTACGGATTTAGTTGTTAAAAAGTAATTCTTCGACGTAGGTTCTTTATTCATGGACAAGCTTGACCCGAGGCGCCGATTAGCTCGAAGCCGGTATTGTAAGTTGCAATCTAATCGACTTAAGTACTTGCCTATGGACTGATTACAAATCCGACTGCCGAAATAGCGGGTTTTGTATGATTAAAAAACAGTCTCGCCTCGGACCTCCTATAGAGTAGGCCTTTTTTCGATCGGATCAGGGTAATTTACGTAGAAAATAGTTACATTAAAAATTTAATTTTTACAGTACTTTCTATTACGTATTTATATCTAAAGAGCGGTTTAATGGAGCGGTCGCGAAGATCGCATCGTTAATTAGGATAGCTTATAAATCGGCTGATGAGTATTTTACTTTAATCGTCGTAAGGTTATGTCGCTAAATAACGAATTTTATGAATTAAATCATAAAAATAACCTGAGTCATCAGGTGCGTAAACACGAATCCGGAACCGCTTTATTGATTTTTTATCATAAATAAATATCTTAAACTAGTCTTAATAAATGCAGTGCCTATCGGCTAACATATTGAACTACATAAGTTAAAAGTCACCCTGGTTTTTAACCCGACGTTTAAAAGCATGACTGGATTTTATATAGAGTTATAATATTTATTATTTATTATTCAATGCTTTATAAGCGGAAGATGGTAAAGCTTGGTTGGTTTGTTTGAAGAAATCGCTTGTATGCATCGTATAGAGTATGCTCGCGGAAAAATCGGATCATTCGCATATCAAATTGCGGTTTTGTCTGAGTAGTCGGCTTCCCGGTGCCCGGTTTTTATCGACTTGAAAGTATAAATTGGATGAGACCAAATCGATACTCCAAAGAGTTATTGCCAGCAATTCCCATGTTGAACATGTTCTCGGAATTTAGGGTGTGGAGCATGCCTGTCGACAACTTCGCTAGCCACGCTCCATACATTCATTAAAGTTAGTCATTTTTATGAGTATAAAGGGAGTGATAGTGGTGTTCATATCGAAGATTAGTCGAGAGGATTCAATCCTTCAATCGTGATCAAGCTAATGTAAACTATAAGGCGTTTTAATCAAAAAAGATCGAACAGCTATGAAAAAAATCAAAGTTCTTTTTGTTTGCATGGGTAATATTTGCCGTTCTCCGACTGCCGAAGGAGTGTTTACCAAGCTAATTGAAGAGGAAGGGCTTAGGCACTTATTCGAAATCGATTCAGCAGGAACGCATGCCTATCATGTTGGCGAACAGCCGGATTTAAGGGCTCAAAAAGCCGCAAGAGAACGTGGTATCGAGTTGCAACATTTGCAAGCCAGGAAAGTTATTTATGGGGATTTCGAGGACTATGATTATTTGCTGGCGATGGATGACGACAATTATTCGATTCTGCTTGAAGCTTGTCCCGAAGTTCATCGGGACAAGATAAGTTATTTGTTGGATCATGCGCCGCATGTTGGTACACGTGAGGTGCCGGATCCATACTACGGCGGTCGGTATGGATTTGAACGTGTGTTGGATTTGGTTGAGGAAGCTGCGGCGGGTTTTTTGAATCGCTTAAGAGAGAAAGGCGAGATATGACCCGGAAAAATTTAAATCCAAGTTGTACTGGTTTGGCTTAAAAAAGCGGAGTCGTTCGTTAGGCGGCGAAGAGTTCGTCGAAGAATACTCATCGTAGATCAAAATTCGGCACTAGGATGCCTGTCAAAGGCCCAACACCTAAATTATCCAAGATCGTTAATCATAGCCAATAAATTATGGAATTTAGGTTCTGAGTTAACGGTGGTTCTTGATAGGCGCATCCCATGCCTTTTACTGTTTTTAAATCAAACAGAAAATAAAGTCGGTGCCGAGATCTGATGTGTGAAAAATATATACCTTTCGCGTTTCAAATTTCGGCAGTGCCCGAGGAGACGCTGAATTTTGATCTACGATGGGTGTAATTTATAAATTCAATCAACGAGGAGAACAATATGGCGATTGTATCGAATACTGTCGACTATCTGGATGGCGATGCGGTTTTAGAAGGTTTTTTTGCCTATGACGATGCATTGAAAGGTCGGCGTCCTGCTGTGTTGATTAGTCATGCTTGGGGTGGGCGAGACGAATTTGTTGCCGATAAGGCAACAAAGCTTGCAGAGTTGGGATATGTCGGTTTCGCATTGGATGTGTACGGTAAAGGCAAACGAGGGAACAGCGTCGAAGAAAACTCTCAATTGATGCAGCCTTTTATGGATGATCGCGCGATGTTGCAAAGAAGAATTGCTGCAGCATTGTCGGCGGTTAAATTATTGCCTTGGGTCGACGATCAAATGATTGCGGCGATCGGTTTTTGTTTTGGTGGCCTATGTGTGCTCGATTTGGCTAGGACCGGTGCCGATCTAAAAGGTGTGGCTAGTTTTCATGGTTTGCTGATTCCACCGGCCAATCTGTCTGCAGTTGATATCAAGGCTAAGGTATTAGTGATGCACGGTAATGATGATCCGATGGTGCCGGTCGACCATGTCGTGACATTGGAAAAGGAATTGACCGACGCAGGTGCTGATTGGCAAATGCATATATACGGTAATACCGTTCATGCGTTTACAAATCCGGTGGCTAACGATCCTGGTTTCGGTACCGTCTATAACGCTCTTGCCGATAAGCGTTCATGGAAAAGTTTGGTTGCTTTTTTGCAAGAAGTTTTCGTGCGATAGCTAAGGGACGAATATGAAATAACTTCGACAAATGCTGGAAGGAGCTTGATTGATAGGTGTCGGCGACATGGCGGATTTTTTGCTCTTCGGCAATTGCAGAGTTACAAGGATGTAACGAATGCAGAAAATGCAGGAGCATTTTTCTACCCTGCATCGCCTACGGCGCTTACTGTTGGTGCCCTAATACAAGCCATCCATGACGTAATGCAAACCTGCATTCACGCCAACCTTGGTATTAGAATTGCCATCAAGCCCCATAGGTTTACTCAGCACCTAAATTCCATAGTCTATGGCTATCTGGATAATTTAGGTGCAAGGTGACGGTATTCCTCGTCAAGCATATCCCACGGCCTAAGATCGGCGAAATTGCTTAAACTGGGGTTGCTGAGATAATAAGCAATCGCTTGCCTAGTATGAATAAAACATTTATAATTTCCGGTTTTGGCGCATTCCGTGCCATATCCTTGCTTTACCATCTTTACTTAAGACAGAGATGGAAGGCTTTTTCCCGAAAGGAGTAATCATGCGACATTATGAAATTGTCTTTTTAGTCCATCCCGACCAAAGTGCTCAGGTTACGGCGATGGTTGATCGTTACAAAGCGACCATTGAGGCTGCGTCTGGCAAAATTCACCGTCTTGAAGATTGGGGGCGTAGGCATTTAGCTTATCCCATCAACAAGATTCATAAAGCTCATTACGTGTTGATGAACATCGAATGCGATCAACCAACCCTTGAAGAACTGGAAAGCGGTTTTCGTTTTAACGATGCAATTTTGCGGAGCATGACGTTGCTGAGAAAGGAAGCCGTTACCGAGCCTTCTAAAATAGCGACCTCGACAGCGGATGAAAATAAAGCGGCCGAATTAAAGGCTAAAGCCGACGCTGACGACTCCGATGCCGAAGAAGTCAAAGACTCGGCAAAAGATGATAAGGCCGACGAAACAGTATCCGAAGAATAACCGTTATTGAATCGAGAGAATATTATGGCACGTAACATGAGACGTAAAAAACTAAGCCGCTTTAGTACGGATGGATCAAACGAAATCGATTACAAAGATATCGATACCTTGAGCGAATATATTACCGAAACCGGAAAAATAGTTCCTAGTCGCATCACCGGAACGAGCGCCAAGCATCAAAGACAGTTGTCGGCGGCAATTAAGCGCGCGCGTTTTATCGCATTATTGCCGTATTGCGACGCACATAAATAAAATTTAAACCGGGCGTATGAAATTTTTAGCGGAATACATCATGCGAGGGAGGATGCAGGCCATCATGGTTGCATCGACCTTGGCTTTAATATCGCTGATCATTCCCCCGGTAAGTATTGTAAGTTCGGCTACTGTTGCATTGGTGACATTGCGCCGAGGCGCGTATGAAGGGCTATGGGTGCTATTATTTGCCAGCGCCGCAGCTGCTGCATTGGGCCTTTTGGTTTTAGGCGGATATCAATTTGCACTGCTATACGGTTTGGTGATGTGGTCACCAATCTGGATTATCTCAATCGTTCTGAGAGAAGGCAGGCATTTGTCTCTTGCGGTTGAAATAGCAATATTGCTCGGTGCGTTTGGAGTGCTAGGGTTTTATCTTTATCAATCCTCCCCGTCCGAATTTTGGCTGCCGATGCTGGAACAGATGATTAAGCCAATGATGGCGTCATCGCCGGATGTTCCTGTTGACAATATCGAGCAATCGGTTCAGGCCATGGCTCATTATATGACAGGCGTCGTTGCTGCAGGCACCATATTTAGCCTTTTATTTGGGCTTTTTTTAGGCAGATGGTGGCAATCGATACTCTATAATCCCGGAGGCTTCAGGGCCGAATACTTGTCCTTGAGTACCCATCCTCGTCTGGCCATCGGTAGCATCATCGTAATAGCAATTGCGTGGTTTGACAGCGGCATATTTTCGGAAGTCGCGTGGAATATCACAATTCTATTGTTTGTGCTCTATACCTTCATCGGGGCTGCTGTATTGCATTTGATGTTATCAAGGTTGAGCTCCGGGCGTTTTTTGGTACCGATGTTTTACGTCACGTTATTAATCATACCTCATGTCATGTTTCCGGTTGCCGGTATAGGCCTGGCTGATGCGTGGTTGAACTTACGAAATAAATTTTCCAAATAATCCGGCGCCTGATGGCGCACAATAATTCGGTAATAGCCGAAACAGAGGTAGATAACGATGGAAGTGATTCTTCTTGAAAAAATTGCAAAACTAGGCAATCTGGGTGACAAAGTCAGCGTAAGATCCGGTTACGGTAGAAACTTTTTATTGCCGAAAGGCAAGGCCGTTGCCGCAACCGCTTCAAAAATAGCTGAATTCGAAGCGCGCCGGGCCGAATTAGAACAAGCGGCCGCCGAGAAATATTTGGCGGCTCAATCGAGAGCGGAAGCATTGAATAACCTATCGGTAACCGTTACACATAAAGCTGGAGACGAAGGCAAATTGTTCGGCTCCGTCGGTACTCAAAACATTGCCGATGCATTAACTGAAGCCGGTGCAAAGGTTGAAAAACATGAGGTTCGGTTGCCTGAAGGGGCTATTCGCCAAGTCGGCGAGTATGAAATCGATATCGATTTGCATTCGGATGTTGTTGCAACCGTTAAATTGATTGTCGCAGCCGAATAAATCTCAAGTTCGTTTAACCAAGGCAGGACCTTTCTGCCTTGGTTGCCTTTTAATCATTAGTCTTATACCACCCACCGTTCACCGGTTTAATGCTCCGGTGCCTTGATATCACCATCGTCTTTCGCAACTTGGTAAAAGTTAATGAATGAGGCAATGGCTTTTTTTAAGTCCTCCGATGCCGCTTGTTCATCAACGATGCCTGTTACAATCGCATAAGCAACGTTAAGATGAATATCTCCGTAGTTATATTTTTTATATAGAGATTTTGATGCGCCTGTTTCATGACGATGCACGCGATGACTCAATTCGCCACTGCTAATCGAACCATTGCGCCATTCAGCAAAACTTTTCTCCAGTTTTTTGAGCTCAAGAGCAAGTTCGTTTTCATAGGCTTGTGCAGCTAATTCTCGTAACTCGCGTTTAACCTTTTTAGAATAATTGTTGATCATAACTTTTAACCTAGAAAAAGCATTTCACCATGAAGAGTAACAGCAATTCTCAGTTTGAGAAATTTCTCCGTGTTCAGGGTGCGGGGTATGCCTGTCGAGGAACGCCGTAAACCCATCCATGGGGGCTTGACGGCTGCTTTCCCTGCCGCCGACGCCTGCCAATCGAGCAACCGTACCCTCCTTTCAACGATCCGCTCAATATTGAATAAAGCAAGTTATTTAGAGCTATATCCTTTGGTTTATTCTCAAATGGGTATCAACTATTAACGCGAACATAGCTTTAATTAAAGCATCTTTAATATTGAAATTGCGCGATTGAATCCCTCCAATTTCAGTTTGTCTTGAGCATATTCGAAAGTCTTCTACACGATTAGCGGATTTTATATTGCATAATATTTTTTAAGTTTGCGCTAGAATTGACCGAAATATAATGATTTTATCGTAATCAATATGAGTTTTCCTATGCGCTTCTTAACTAGTGATTTAAAAATTATTGTTTTAGTTTTTGCGCTCGCGCTGTTAACTGCTTGTTCGGGAGGTCAGAAAAAAACTTCCTCAATAGCTACTATGCCCGATTCCGAAGCGGCATTAAAGCAAACACTCTATGGCCATTACCGCGAATGGGCGTCGATTCCTTATCAATATGGCGGGCTTTCGAAATCCGGTATCGATTGCTCCGGTTTTGTTTATCTGACATTCGCAAAAAAGTTAGGTGTTCATTTGCCTAGAACATCCGACCGCCAAGCTCAGACTGGTAAGTCTATACCGCAGCAACAATTGAGAACCGGAGATTTGGTGTTTTTTAATACGGGGCCTCAACAACATCATGTCGGCATATATATCGAGCAAAGAAGATTCTTGCATGTCTCGACGATCAAGGGAGTTGCGATTTCCAGTTTGGATAATCAATACTGGTCCGATAGATATTGGAAATCGGTGCGTGTGTTCAGTTCGTAATGGACAACGAATAAAGTAATCCCAAAATTGCACTTAAGCCGATTACTGTCACAATTCCACGTTTAAATTTAAACAACAGTAAGAAAGCGGCTATGCCGGTTAATGCGGAAAACGGATCAAAAGACCCATTCAGGTTTTGCGGCCAAAGAACGTGCCAAGCAAAAAATACCGCAAGATTTAAAATTACTCCGACCACGGCGGCAGTAATGCCTTTGAGCGGTGCAGTCAATTTTAGGTCGTCGCGAGTGGCTTCGACTAAAGGCCCGCCGATCAATATAAATAAAAACGACGGTAAAAAAGTAAATAACGTTGCGATGCTTGCCGCGGCGATGCCGGACCAAGCTAAACTGTCAGGTTCGAACACCGGATGATTCCAACCGCCGACGAAGCCGACGAACGCAACGACCATAATTAACGGTCCGGGAGTTGTTTCGCCCAATGCTAAGCCATCCATCATTTGTGTGCCGGTCAGCCAAGAAAAGTGCTCGACTCCTCCTTGATAAACATAGGGCAATACGGCATAAGCTCCGCCAAAGGTTAATAGAGCGGCTTTGGTAAAAAACCAAGCCATATGTGTCAATAAGCTGTGTCGACCGAAGTTGATCAGCAATACTATAATCAGGCTTACCCAAATCCCGAAACCGGTCAAACCGGTTTTATAGATTTTTGACCACGTAAACTTAGCGTGGTCAGGCATGGGCGTATGATCGTCAATAACGGCAGGTCCATGGGATGTTATAGAGTTCACAGGATGTTCGGATATATGAAATTGGTTCGGAAAATAATGCGCGCCGAGCCAGCCTAGGATGCCTGCACCAAGCACGATCAAGGGAAACGGAATATTCAATGCGAAAATGGCGAAGAAGGAAAGTGTTGCAATCAGTTTAAGATATCGGTTACTTAGCGCCCTGGAACCGATTCGATAGGCGGCGAAAACGATAATGGCGGTGACAGCTGGTTTAATACCGTAGAGTATGCCGGATACGGCGGGAACCTCGTTGAATACCAAATAACTCCAAGTCAGAGCGATTAAAATAAACAGCGAAGGTAGTACGAATAAAACTCCGGCGGCAATACCGCCGCTTACACCATGCATCAACCATCCGATGTATGTGGCTAATTGCTGGGCTTCCGGGCCGGGTAGAACCATACAATAATTCAATGCATGCAAAAAGCGGTGTTCGGAGATCCATTTTCTTTTTTCAACCAACTCTTGATGCATCATGCTGATTTGGCCGGCCGGACCGCCGAAACTGATGAAGCCGAGTTTAAACCAATACCAAAGTGCTTGTTTAAAAGGAATCGTGTCGATATTCTTGTTCAATGTGATTGCCGAAGTGAATTGAGTCTCTTGATTTGCAAAGTGCTTCAGATTACGATGTCGTCATATATAACTTCCTAATCCCATTTGATCGAAAAACCGTCTAAGAATAAAAGGTATGGGATGTGTTTATTGAGGACCGCCGTTCACCCAGCACCTAAATTATCCTAGATAGCTAATCATAGCCAATGAACTATCGAATTTAGGTGCTGGGTAAACCCATCTATGGAGGCTTGACGGCAGCTATCGAGCGCCAGGGATGGCGTGAATGCAGATTTTGCAGGAGCAAAAATCTGCCCTGCTGCCGACATCCTCGCTAGCCACACCCCATACCTTCATAAAGTTAGCCATTTTTTGAGTATAAAGGGAGTAGAACTATGCGCTTTTTTGAAGGGGCGGTCACTCGCGCTTAACAGACTCCTCACCCTGAATACGGCAAAATTTCTTAAACTGAGAATTGCTGCCCCGATGCGGAATTTTGATCTACGATGAGTATATACCTTTCGCACTTCAAATTTCGGCAGTGCCTTAGGAGGCACCGGGGTGTTCGGCAAAGGCTTTGCCAGCATGGAGCTGGCATAGAGCCTACATGGATGTATTCACGGCGTCCTTTGACGGGCACCCCGGTGCCGAATTTTGATCTCCGATGGGTATAACTACTACAATCGGCAATTTTCGACTACTTTTGATTAAAGAATATTAAAAATATGAATTTAACGCAGCAACAATTAGACGGTTTCAATGTCCTTCACATCAATGAAGAACGGATCGATGCTCACAATTCGAGTGATTTAAAAGCATTTATTATCGATATGATAGAAGAAGGCGAACCTAATATCGTCGTGCAATTACAACAGGTCAAGTTTATCGATAGTTCGGGGCTGGGTGCGTTGCTGGCGGGATTTAAACATGCGACTGCAAAATCGGGTAAATTAGCTTTGTCGAACCTCCAGCCGCAAGTGTTGTCTATGTTTGAATTGACCCGACTGAATCGGGTATTCGAAATTTATAATGATTTGGACGAAGCGACCACCAGTGAATCTTAGAGGCTTTTATGCAAAGTGCGGATATTCAGGTTGATGTAATTATTCCGACACAAACCAAATACCTGGATTTGATCGGCAGCATCGGGGAGCGGATCGGTAGAGAGCTGGATCATTATTCCGGTGATCGAGATGCGTTGGCTTATCAATTGAACCTTGTGTTAACCGAAGCGACAACAAACGCAATTAAACATTCTAAATATAAAGGGCCGAAGGACTGTGTCAGAATTACGATTCACATACAGGAAGACGAACTCGATATTAAAGTTTTCGACCATGGACAAGGCTTTGATATCGAGTCAGTGCCGATTCCGGATTTCGATAATCCGAAGGAAAACGGAATGGGTATTTATTTTATTAAGACACTGATGGACTCGGTCACTTATACGCGAATGGAAGAAGCCAACGTTTTAGAAATTAAAAAAAGCCTACGATAATTATCGTCCCAAATTGTTGATCAAATGTATGTTTGATGAGCAATCTCCTTGCTAAATAGCCAATCTTTATCTCAAATCTTCATGCGCTACAATTTTCGCGTGGTAGAGTAATAACTGTGCATGAAATAATAGTCTCAAGTGATTCCCCGACCCCTCTTTGAAAGGAATGGCTTTCTAAGTCTTGATACATTTATTCCATGCGCGACTCTTAGCCGTGACGTTTATTATCAGAAACCAGTCAAGGAGTAGTTCGTGAAAGTATATCTGAGAGCCGGTAATCTTGCTCTAAAGGCATCGCGTCAGCGTCGGAAATTAAAGGCGGTGCAACATATCCTCGAAGGACAAGGCGACAATCAAAACCGACGGTTTTTAATTAAATTGGCGGAAATGCTGTTGTTTCCGGACAGCTATTTTGTTTCATTGCCGCCTAATATATCGTCATCGCTGATTGTCAGGATATTTGAGCTTTTTACTGACAATATCGAAACGCATAACGTCAAAGAACTAAGGATACCGAATGATCCTCAACAATTTATCGTAATTGTCTGTCGTAATTTAACGCATGTTGTCGATTCTTTATTGGCGTTACAAAGCGATCAACAACTTCCGTTTCAATTATTGGCACATCCTGTTTTGACTGTTAAGCGTCAGGGAGAAATGATAACCGGATTAGAAAGTAACGGTTTATCCGGAACCAAGCAACTGTTGATCGTATTGCGTCTAGAAGCGGTTGATCCAGGTATAAAAAATGCTTTTTTCGAAAGGATAACGGCAATTATCGAATGGGCCGAAGCCCTTGATCGAGACCGCATAGCCTTGAAAGAGAGCTTGCTTGGCCTCAATGATATTTCCGAGTTTTCTCAATTTAGCGCTTTGATCGATTGGCTTGAGCAAAAGGCTTTTATTCCTTTTAAGAGTCATCGATTGTCGGTTGACGATCAAGACGCGTTCACTTCGCTTAAAGCCTTGGGTTCAGAGTTTTGTCACGACAATAATCCCACTGCACTATCGAACTTTCTCCGAGTGATGCAGGCTGTTTTGGCGCGTGATTATCCTTTGATCATCCAATACTTACCGATACGAAGCCCATTGATTCACGACCAACCCTTAATTTACATAGGGTTCAAGCATTCGTTGCCGGATGGAGGCGGTGTTTGCGAATACGGTTTTTTCGGCGTTTTTGACGAAACCGAAATGGGGGGAGCATGTAGCAATATCCCGTTTTTACAGCGTAAAATCGAACAAACATTAGCGCATCATAAAACCCCTGAAAACAGTTATGAATATCTGCAGCTCAAAGAGATATTCAATTTATTTCCGAAAGTCGATTTATTTTTGCTCGAGATACCTCAACTCGATTTATTGATTCAATCGCTCAGGCGTTACCTGTATCGTCCGGAAGGCATCAAGTTAGTGGTGCTCGGTGGCTTCGGGTTGGAGTCGTTGTCCGCGCTGATTATTGCCCCAGTTCATTTGTATAGCGAAGAAATTGAATCCGTATTGTTAGGGCGCTTGTCGTCAAGTCTCGATAGCAGCGCCGAATTAGTCCGGAAAATTGTGCTTAGCGGTCCTTATCTGGGGCTGCATTTTTTGCTGAGGCCGACTTCCGAAACAATTACGATCGATGTCGATCAATTAGATAGAGATCTCAACAAACAGATCAGGCCCTGGTCTACGTCGTTGTGTCGAACTCTGGAGCGCGCCTACGGTAAATACAAAGCCTGTAAATTATGGCAAAAATACCGTACGGTTTTTCCGCCCGGATATCAAGCCTTGATGCCTCCGCGCCATGCCATCAAGGACATTGGCTTAATCGAATCGTTGTTGAATGATGATCCGATGACGATCGGCTTGTTGCGCCCGTACGGCCAGATTCGGCATTATCGTTTGCATTTTTGCAGCCGGCAAGAACGCTATTTGGATGAATATATTCCAATTCTCGAAAACTTTAATTTGCGAGTCTTGGATCAGGTTCAATTTCCATTGACAGTGTCCGGCCGTCCGGTTTTCATTAAAAGTTTTACGATTTCCGCTGCGAAGTCTCAACACGACAGTTTTACCGAGTTAAAATCTCGCTTATTATCCGGTATCGGTGCGGTATTTAACGGAAAAGCTGAAAACGATCAGTTGAATAGCTTACTCGTATTGGCTGGTATGACTTGGCAGCAGATCGATGTGCTGCGAGCATATCGCAATTATTATCTGCAATTGGGCTACCCGACGACGACTAGTAGCTTCAACCAGGCATTACTTGCTAATTCTAGTACCGCCTTCGCCTTGTTTGAGTATTTCGAGGCCCGTTTTAGGCCCGACCCTAATTTAGGGGAGCCGATGCAACGCGAGGAACAGTTGTTGTTTCCGTTACGTCTTAAATTGCTAGAGAATCTTAGCGGCGTTACCGATATCAATCACGACAAAATTTTGCGTACGCTGTTTAATTTAATCGATGCAACGATGCGCAGTAATTTTCATGTCAGACAAAAGCGGGACGATTTTTTTATCGCGTTCAAGATCAACAGTCTCGGCATTATCGACATGCCGGCTCCTAAGCCTCAAAACGAAATTTATGTCCATGCGGTCGATATGGAAGGAATACATTTGCGCGGCGGTAAAATCTCTCGGGGCGGCATTCGCTGGTCGGACCGGCCCGACGATTTCAGAACCGAAATATTGGATCTGATGCAGACTCAGATGAGCAAAAACGCGCTGATCATTCCGAAAGGCGCGAAAGGTGGATTTATCGTTAAAACGCCGGTTACGGACCCCGATTTCAAGGAAGCGGGCCGGAAGGCTTATGTCAAGTTGATTCAGGGCTTGCTCGATTTGACCGACAATTATGTCGAAGACCGGGTCGTGCGTTTGCCCGGTATCGTGAGCTATGACGATCATGATCCTTATTTGGTCGTCGCCGCCGACAAAGGAACGGCTCAATTTTCGGATTTGGCGAATTCGGTTTCAGCTCAGTATCATTTTTGGCTCGGCGATGCCTTTGCGAGCGGCGGCTCAAATGGCTACAACCACAAAGCGCTAGGAATTACCGCCCGTGGGGCTTGGGAGTGCGTTAAACGGCATTTTCGCGAACTCGGCAAGGACATCCAAAGCGAGCCTTTTACAGTCGTCGGCATCGGCAGCATGGACGGCGACGTGTTCGGAAACGGCATGTTGTTATCGAATAGCACGCACTTGCTTGCCGCAATTAGCGGTCGTCATATCTTTATCGATCCCGCACCGGCCGATCTTGAAAAATCGTATTTAGAGCGTAAGCGTTTGTTTGAATTGCCGGGGTCGAGTTGGGACGATTATGACCGAAGCCTGATTTCCGAGGGAGGTGGAGTTTATTCGCGGCATGCGAAGGACATTGTAGTTTCTCCGCAATTGCGCAAATGGTTGGGTATACGTTATAAAAGCTTGGATGGCTCGACCTTGATTCGCTTATTATTGACTGCGCCGGTTGAATTACTATGGTTTGGCGGTATCGGTACCTATGTGAAAGCAACTAACGAAAAACATGAAGATGTAGGCGACCGAAGCAACGACGATGTACGTGTCGATGCGTTGCAATTGCGTGCGGCGGTTGTCGGCGAAGGCGCTAATCTCGGTTTCACTCAAAAGGCCAGAATTGAGTTCGCGCTTGGCGGAGGGCGTATCGATACCGATGCGGTACATAACTCGGGTGGGGTCGATTGTTCCGATCATGAAGTCAACCTCAAAATATTATTGACCGGGCTTCAGAAAAAACAAGGCTTGAAGGATTATCGGCAAACTTTCGAATCCTTGACCGACGAAGTATGCGCGGCAGTATTAACCAATAATTACAAACAAAGTTTATGTTTGTCGCTCGAACAATTACGTGTAAAAGGGAATGCCGAACAGTACTTGTTGCTTTCAGAACGATTGGAAAGTGCCGGTGTACTCGACCGTGCCGTCGAGTCTTTTCCATCTTACAAAGCAGTGATGGGGAGATCCGGTCAAATCATTACACGACCTGAATTTGCCGTGCTGATGGCCGCCTGTAAGATTCAACTGACGCAAGACATCATGGATAGAAGCGAATTGATATCGGTTTCCGATTACGATATTTATTTGCAAAGCTACTTTCCAGATCCGATACGGCAGAACTTTGCCGAGCATTTAACCAGTCATCCTCTCGCGCCGGCAATTAAGGCGACCGTAATCAGTAATACGATTATCAATCAAGCAGGGTGCAGTTTTTTGAATTGGCATAATGACAATGGCGGCAGTATCATCGACAGCATTACCGTTTATTTGACCTTCGATCAAGTACTGGAAGCCGAGGATTTTCGCCGTGAAGTTTTTAGTTTGGATAATCTCATTTCTGCCGAACAACAGTACGGTCTGCTGTTGCAACTGGAAAATGTCTTGGCCGAATTCAGCCAATGGGTATTGATGAACGAACTGGTTGTGCGTCCTGATTCTCTTACGCTGGAAAATTATCGCTCTTGTTTAACGGCTTTCGCCAATGAGTTTATTTCGCCCGATTCAGAGAATGAAGCGGTTAATGGTATACCCGTCAAGCTGGCAAAGCGCATCGCATTCATCAATTCACTAAACGACTTTCCACAAATTGCGCTATTGTCTACTGAATCCGGGCATTCCTTCAGTACAGTACGCAAGACGTTTATCGATGTTGCGAAATTTTTGGACTTGGACAAGTTGTTGGAGCAACTGACGGTTATAACGGTGCAAAATCATTGGGAGCGCAAGGTTTTTAACAATCTCAAGGCTGAAATCAAACAAACGCAAGGAAGGCTCGTGCAATCTCTTTTGGCCTCGGATGCATACGATTGTAAAGCTTATTTTGCAGACTCATCTAATAAGCAGAAGCTCATCCGTTATCAACGAGTTTTTCAAGAAGTTTCGAGAAGTGCGACAAACAGCTTGATGCCTTATTTAACCTTGAATAAAGCATTGATGAATTTGATTTGATTATACTTTTCGCACTTCAAATTTCGGCAGTGCCTAAGGAGGAGGCACCGGGGTGCCTGGCAAAGGCTTTGCCAGCATGGAGCTGGCATAAAGCCTACATGGATGTATTCACGGCGTCCTTTGACGAGCACCCTGGCAGCAATTCCCAATTTGAGAATAAAAAAGGGTGCGGAGTGTGCTTGGCGACGATGTCGGTGGCAGGGGCAGATTTTTGCTCCTCGGCAATTGCTCCTGCATTGCCCTAATACACGCCATCCCGGCGTAATGCAAAATCTGCATTCACGCCATCCTTGGCGTTTAGCCGCTGCCAAGCCCCCATGGATGGGTTTACCCAGCACCTAAATTCCATAGTTCATTGGCTATGATTAGCTATCTAGGATAATTTAGGTGCTGGGTGAACGGCGTTCCTCGACAGACATACCCCGCACCCTGAACACGGAGAAATTTCTCAAACTGGGAATTGCTGGCACTCCGGTGCCGAATGTTGATCTACGGTATAGAATTCGGTAAATCCGAAGTTAATGCGTATTTGAAGAACCATCGGACAGAGACTAGAATTAATTGAATTAAGATCGAACGTATTTTTATTAAGACGTGAGTAGAACTAAATTTGCTTGAAAATAACGATTTTGTATTTATCATCGAGTAGTTGAAATGGCTTTATCTCTTAAGATCAAAATGTACAAAGGCAAGCCTTTATCCGAACCTAAACTAGTGGCCTTTCCAAACGACGAAGGCACGATAGGCCGTTCCGATGATAATACGCTGGTTTTACCTGATCCTGATAAATTTGTATCTCGACATCATGCATCGATCAAGTACGAAAACGGCACATATTATCTGACGGATTCAAGTCTTGCTGGCTTATTAATCGATAATGAAGCTAACCCGCTGCATAACGATTCGGCACCTCTTCATAACGGTACCCTTTTAAAAGTCGGCGAATATGAAATAGAAGCCATTATCACTGAAGACACTAGCCAGGATGATTTTCCTTTTCCGGACATTTTTGCTGATTCGCCATCAAAACCGACAGAACCCGAAGAGTTGTTTTCAACGCAGATCGATACAGAAGCCAATCGACTGATGGGCGATAGCGGTTCACCCTTTCCACGTCATGAAGAATTAATCGACGCCAAAGAAAGCGAAACGCCCGAATTTGAAAGTCACTTGCAAGATCATGCTTCACCGCTTTTCGACAGCTTTATCGCTCCTCAGGTAGAAGCGGCACCGAAACCTTTTGAGGAAATTCCTGAAAATTTGAGTTTCGAGGACCTTTTCGCCGACTCCGATTCGCCCTCAGGTAATGTAAAGATAAAGAGCGATTCAAGAGCATCGAGCACGGATATGCTTAACGAGGATTTCGATCCGAAACCGTCTCTAGCCGAGCCTGACCAATCGGCTTCAGAATCTTTTACATCGCCCGTCGCCCCTCCTGATAGTCCGCAAACTTCAAATATAAACAGCATTCTAGCCGAACCGTCCGATTCTTCCCCTGAAACGCCGCTAGATCAATCCGTACAGAGTATTTCCGACAACGGGCTATTCAATGCTTTTTTGCAAGGTGCCGGACTTGATCAAAACGAATGCGCAACTAAAAATCAATTGGAGGCGATGCAACGAGTTGGCAGAATGTTTCGGCAATTGGTTGCCGGCACCGTGTCGGTCTTACGAAGCCGAGCCGAATTCAAGAGTTTATTTCGCGTCAATGTGACCGTAATAAGAGCGGTCGACAATAATCCGTTGAAGTTCGCCGTTTCAACCGATGATGTTTTGAAGCAATTGATTCAAAACAAAGAAGGCGGTTTTCTCGAATCGGTCGAATCGATCGAGCAAGGCTTCAATGACATCATGAATCATCAGCTCGCCATGCAAGCAGGGATTCAAGCCTCATTGACCGACTTGTTGAAACGATTCGATCCGAAAACGATCGAAAAACAATTCGAGCAAGGCATCGTGTTACAAAAAAAAGCCAAGTGTTGGGACAGTTATCAGGACACTTATCGCATTGAGTCCGAAGAAGCCGTCGAGAATTTTTTCGGCGATGCCTTTGTAGAGGCTTATGAAGAACAAATGAAAGCCCTAACTGCAGCGCGGAACAAAAATGAAAAATTTGGACTATGATGATTGGAGGTTTGAGAAAGCCGTTCTTCAACAGCAACTCCCAATTTGAGGGTAAAAAGGGTATGGAGCATTGCTTGGCAAGGGTGTCGGCGGCCGGGAGGGGTTCAAGGCGTTCCTCGACAGGCATGCTCCACACCCTAAACTGCGAGAACATATTCAAACTGGGAATTGCTGCGTTATTCAATATAGTTGAACAATGATTGAGTACTTAGGATTTGGTCGTAAATAACTTCCCTATTTTACGGAGGGTTCGGTTGCTCGATTGGCAGGTGTCGGCGGCAGGACAGATTTTTGCTCCTCGGCAATTGCTCCTGCATTGCCCTAATACACGCCATCCATGGCGTAATGCAAAATCTGCATTCATGCCATCCATGGCATCAGTCGCCGCCGTCAAGCCTACAAGGACGTATTTACGGCGTCCTGCCAAGCGAGTTACCGTACCCTCAACAAAGCTCATAGTTTCAGGATGTTATTTATCACGAAATCCTTAATGGTATTAAACCAAGGTTAGCTCGAAAATTCATATCACAGGATAAAAGGTTACAAGAATAATGGCGGAAAATAACAGGACGGTTTGGTCGGAAGGCATGTTTTTGCGGCCCCAACATTTTCAACAACACGACCGGTATATCGAAACCCTCGTCAAGGAACGGTGCGGCAACCTTACGCCTTATGATTGGGGAGTCAAAAAAATTGCTATAGACCAGCGGCAGCTTGCCATGGGCAAATTTGCATTGGCCGAATGTAGCGGGATCTTTCCGGACGGAACGCCGTTTAATTTACCCGAAGACGACGACTTGCCTTTACCGGTCGATATTCCAAGCGACGTGCAGAATAATATCGTTTATCTATCGCTACCGGTCCGCCAACCGGGTACGATTGAAATCGATACCGACGAGAACCGTCATAATCTGGCGCGCTATCATGCTTTCGAAAGCGAAGTTCGCGACCATAATACCGGATCGAATGCGACCTCTGCGATCTTGGTCGGCAAACTTCATACTAGACTGTTATTGGAGCGACAAGAGCTTTTCGGTCATGTTTGTATCGGGGTGGCAAGAGTCATCGAATCGAGGGCCGATAAAAACGTGATTCTCGACCAGGGTTTTATTCCACCTTCGCTCGATTGCAATGCTATACCTGTCTTGAGCGGGTTTATCAAAGAATTATTTGGCTTATTGCATACGCGCGGAGAAGCTCTCGGCGGGCGGGCTTCCGAAGCGGGCAGGGGAGGTGTTGCCGAAATTTCCGATTACATGCTGTTGCAAATGGTCAATCGTGTCGAGCCGCTATTCGAACATTTGCAATCCATTCCCGCATTGCATCCGGAAAATTTTTACCGAATTGCGGTGCAATTGGCCGGCGAGTTATCGACATTTTGCAGGCCCAATAAAAGACCGGTGAGTTTTCCGGTTTATAAGCACGACGATTTACAAACGACCTTTATGCATGTCATGGAGGAATTGCGCCAATTATTGAGCGCGGTATTGGAGCAAAATGCGATTCCGATTCCGT
Organism: Methylotuvimicrobium sp. KM1; assembly: GCF_044788715.1. Taxonomy (NCBI): domain Bacteria; kingdom Pseudomonadati; phylum Pseudomonadota; class Gammaproteobacteria; order Methylococcales; family Methylococcaceae; genus Methylotuvimicrobium; species Methylotuvimicrobium sp. KM1. Next base: position 2,386,751 of record NZ_CP173170.1, read on the forward strand.
TGACTGCTCCGAAGTACGGCATTCGCGGCGCGAAAGTACCGGATCCGAATTTGCTCAAGGATGCGGTGTTCGTACTAGCCGCCAATGCGCAAGTGTCTAAGGAACAATTGCGCAGCAGTTTTCCGACGCAGGTCAAAATCGGTCCGGTCGAACAGATTCAGCAATTGGTTCGTTCGGCCTTACCCGGTATTTCGATTCATGCGCTGCCGGTCGCGCCACGGCAAATTCCTTATCATGCAGGTTTCGCTTATTTCGAGCTCAACAAACAAAGCGAGCTATGGAAGCAAATGGCTCAGTCGGGCGGTTTTGCGATTCATATCGCCGGTGAGTTTCCAGGGCTTGAACTTGAATTTTGGGCAATCAAAAACGGGTAACGACAGTGAATCAAGACGACCCATTCGGTAATTACATCGATGACGACAAAACCATCCTCAGGCCTACGCCGGGCGGAAGAAAGCCCAAGCCTCAGGAACCGATGCCGGCGCATGTGCCCGATAATACGCCAATGCCTCTTGAAGGCCTACACGAACGAATCGTCTATTCGAAAGATAACCCGTTGACCGCCTGCGCGTTGTCATTGTTGTCTTTAGTCGCGCAATTACGCAATACCGCATCGCATCCGGACATTGCCGGTCTGAGAGATAATGTGATCAACGAAGTCAAGCGATTCGAAGCAAAAGCGCTAGGACGTGGCATCCCGCCCGATCAAGTACAGGCCGCGCGTTATTGTCTTTGTACCTTACTCGACGAAACGGTGCTAAATACGCCTTGGGGCTGTAACAGTATATGGAGCACGCACAGTCTGTTGATTACTTTTCATAAGGAAGCTTGGGGCGGAGAAAAGTTTTTCCAAATTTTGAAAAACATTATGCAGCAGCCCGGCACGCATCTGCATTTGTTGGAATTATTGTATTTTTGCCTTTGTCTCGGCTTCGAAGGGAAATACCGCATTCAGGAACACGGCATGACCCGGCTTGAAGAAGTTCGGGAAAATCTATATCAAATCATACAGCGGCAGCGCGGCGATATTGAAAAGGAACTGTCGATACAATGGCAGGGCATCAAAGACAAACGTAATGTGTTGACCCGCTTGGTGCCGCTATGGGTCATCGGCGCGGTGGTCGGTATGGTTCTAATGCTGGCCTATCTCGGCTATCTCTATTTAATCAATGCCGCGTCCAATCCATTGCTGGCAAAACTTTATGCGATCAAGGACGGTCTTGAGCCGCTACAAGTCGCAGTCGCCGAACCGTTGCCCGAAACGCCTAAACCGCCCGATGCGCCCCCTGCTTATTCATTGTATGACGATATCAGCGGTTTTCTTGCGCCGGAAATTGCGCGCGGCGAGGTCGTGTTGGATCGCAAGAACGACAAAATCGTGTTACGCATCATGGGCAAGGGGTTCTTTGCTTCCGGTAGGGACTCGGTAACCGCGAAATATTATCCTTTAATGAATAGAATCGGCGAAGCGCTCACCAACGTCACCGGCAGTATTCTAGTTGTCGGTCATACCGACAGCGATCCGATTTTTTCGGCGAGATTTCCATCCAATTGGGATTTATCGAGAGCCCGCGCACAGTCTGTTGCCGATATGCTCAGCAGCAAGCCGGGAGTCACTGCGACCATTACATCCGAAGGGCGAGCCGAAACGCAGCCGCTGGTGCCGAATGACAGCGCCGAACATAAAGCGATGAACCGCCGTGTCGAAATCATTTTTTCAGGATTAAAAGGACAAACGTGAAAAAAATCATCGGTTTCTTCAAAAATAAATGGGTCATTCAACTGATCGGCATTATTGCCGTCAGCCTGTTGATTTGGTATTTCGGTCCACTCATCGCGGTAGCAGGCCGTGCCCCCCTTGAATCCGAAGTTTCCAGGCTAATTACGATTTTAGTGATCGTCTTGCTATGGGGATTGAATAATCTTCGTATTCAGGTCAAAGCCAATCGCGCCAATACGAAAATGGTCAATGAACTGGTCGGGGGCGAGGGAGCGCAAGGAACGACCGGGCCTAGTCAAGTCGAGCAAGACAGCGAAGAGGAAATCGGCGAACTCGGCAAGCATTTCGACGATGCGCTACGCACGCTAAAACAAATCAAAACCCAGTCGGGCCAAGGTCGTCAGTATCTCTATGAATTACCTTGGTATATCATCATCGGGCCGCCGGGTTCCGGAAAAACCACCGCATTGATCAACTCGGGACTGGAGTTTCCGCTGGCCGACAAATTCGGAAAAAACGCGGTCAAAGGCGTCGGCGGGACCCGCAATTGCGATTGGTGGTTCACCGATCAAGCGGTGCTGTTGGATACCGCCGGGCGCTATACGACGCAAGACAGCCATGAAGCGGTCGATAAGGCGGCATGGCTCGGTTTTTTGAATTTGCTGAAAAAACATCGTCCGCGCCGACCGGTCAACGGCGTGCTGATCACGATGAGCCTGTCCGATTTGATCAAGCAGACTGAGGAAGAGCGAATTCAACATGCACAAGCAATTCGGCAGCGTATTCAGGAGCTGCACGAACATTTCGGCATTCGCTTTCCGATCTATATGCTGTTTACCAAATGCGATCTGGTTGCAGGTTTCAACGACTTCTTTGCCGATCTAGGCAAAGAAGAAAGAGCCCAAGTTTGGGGTGTTACTTTTCCTGAAGAAGATCAAGATCACCCTATCGATGCTGTTGGTCGGGTCGGCGATGACTTTGATGGACTGTTGGATCGTTTGAATGCGCGTTTGCCCAAAAGGCTTCAAGAAGAGCGCGATTTGCAGCGCCGTCATTCGATTTTCGGTTTTCCTCAACGCATGGCCTTGCTGAAAGAGAGTTTGTTGGAATTTCTCAAAGAGTGTTACGGCGCGAACCGATATCAACAAGCCCCTTATCTTAGAGGCGTTTATTTTACCAGCGGAACGCAAGAAGGCACGCCGATCGACCGTCTGATGGGGATTTTGGCGAGCACTTTCAAACTTGATCGTTTTTCGGTGCCGATGTTTAGCGGCAAGGGAAAGAGTTTTTTCATTACCCGTTTGCTGAAGGAGGTCATTTTCGACGAAGCCCTGATCGTCGGTTTGAACAAGCGCGTAGAGCGTCGTTATGCCTTGTTGCGTCAGATTGCATACGGTTCGGCGCTGGCTGTGACATTGTTGATGGCGGCCTTATGGACTTTCAGTTTTACTCGAAATCAATCGGCGTTGAACGAGTTAGGCGAAAAGATTCAGCAATACGAACAAACTGCTGCGAATTATCCGAACCGATCGGATTTTGCCGACTTATTGAAACGCATGAATGCGATGCAAGACATTCAACAAGTGTATGGCGACGAAAAACCCTTGTCGATGCGTTTCGGCTTGTTTCAAGGCAACAAAGTGCAACCGGTCATTAACGATACCTATGACCAAGTTTTATTGAAGCAATTTTTACCATTGATCAAGACAAGGCTAGAACAACGTATCCGAGGCGAAGAGGCGAATAACCCCGAAATTCTCTATGAACTCTTAAAAGTCTATTTGATGTTCGGCGAGCCCAAACGGCTCGAGCCCGGGTTGGTGCGGCCTTGGGTTGCTATCGATTGGAAAAAAAATTATGCCGACGATGTTCAAGTCGGCTTGCTCGGTCATCTCGATAATTTGCTCGAGCTAAAAATAGAGCCCCAGCCGCTCGACCAACGTTTAGTCGCCGCAACGCGGCAAGTGTTAAACCGCATTCCTGTTGCGCAGCAAGTCTATATGCGCATCAAGAGCGAGGCGATGCAGGATGGCAGCCGCGATCTCCATTTGTCGGATGCGCTAGGGCCGAATGCGTCTCGGGTTTTTACGGTCGCGTCCGGAAAACTCGAACAGCAAACCATCCCTTATTTGTTCACGCACGACGGTTTTTATCAAGTATTTCTAAAACAAAACCAAGCTTTGGCGAAAGAGACGGTCGAGGATAATTGGGTGTTGGGCGATGTCGGTAGAGCCCGCGCGCCCGATCCCGAACGCTTGCAGCAAGACGTTCAGACCTATTACGACAAGGATTTCATCCAGTATTGGAGCAATATGCTGGGCAATCTAAAAATCCGAAGCGTCGGCAATATTCAACAGTCGATCGAATTACTCGAATTCGCTTCAGCGCCCAACTCGCCGATTCGGCTTTTATTGGAGACCATCGACAAGGAAACTTCCTTGACACGTAAACCTCCGAGTCCTTTGGATGCTTTGGCGGCAGTCAAGGAAGACGCGGAAAAGACGGTCGATTCTCGAACGCAAAAACTGTTGCAAGCCGCACAAGCCGAAGGTGTCGTGCAAGCGCCGACCGATCCGCCGGGCACCGTCGTCGAGCGCCATTTTCAACCGCTAGCCTCATTAGTCAGAAGCGTTGGCGGCGCCGGTGCGCCATTCGACCAGACCATCAATCTGCTTGGTCAGTTGTACGGCTTCATGATCGATTTGGGCAGTACTTCAGATAGCGGCGGTGCGGCGATAAGGATCGCCGCACAGCGTAGCGAAGGGGGCGGCGGAGGCGATGTCATGTCGCGCATGAAAATGGAATCGGCGCGTTTGCCCGAACCGTTAAAAAGCATGACCGAGAAGCTTTCCAGCGGCAATTTGAATCTGATCATGGGGTCGAGCAAGGCGCAGCTCAATAAGCTTTGGCAGAGCGAGGTGATGCCGCTCTATAAATCGGGGCTCGAAGGACGTTATCCATTGTCCAGTCGTGCCAGTCGAGAGATTACATTACAAGATTTTAGCCGGTTTTTTGCACCGAACGGTATCCTGGATCAGTTTTTCAATGCCAATCTCAAACCCTTTGTCGATACCAGCGGCCGAACCTGGCGATTGATCACTCAAAATAATCAATCGATCGGTATTTCGCGATCGGTGCTGATGCAGTTTCAGTACGCGGCAAAAATCCGTGAAGTATTTTTTCAAGGAGGCAGTCAATTACCCTCGGTTCGATTCAATCTTAGACCGGTATCGCTTGATGCCAAAGCTTCACGGTTTTGGCTGAATTTAGAAGGTCAGCAATTGGATTACCGGCATGGTCCGGCGCGAAGTACTCAACTGCAGTGGCCTGGAACGGACGGAAGCGGTTCTGTGCGTTACGGTTTCGATACCTTAGACGGCCGTCAAGTCAGCCGTTCCGAGGAGGGCGCTTGGGCATGGTTTAAGCTGCTTGATAAAGCCCGAATTCAAATTACCGCGCAAGACAGGTTCATGCTGACATTTGCAATCGACAACTTGGAAGCGCGTTATGAATTGAGCGCGACCAGCGTCGATAATCCTTTTGCGCTCAAAGAACTGCAAAATTTTCAATTTCCAACGAGCTTGTAATGACTTTGCCTCATTCGGAACCCGGGTTTTACGGCAAACTGCCGATATTGGGCGACTTTGTCACCCGACGTTTGCCGCGCGACTTTCTGAATCCTTGGGATAGTTGGCTGCAAAGCTCGATTGCCGCCAGCAAGGAAGAGTTGGGGGATGCTTGGCTAAATAGTTATTTAAGTAGTCCGATTTGGCGTTTTGCGTTAAGTCCCGGGGTTTGCGGCAAAAATGCCTGGGCCGGAATATTAATGCCCAGCGTCGATAAGGTCGGACGTTATTTTCCGTTGACGGTTGCGGCGAGTATCGACAGCGGCAATTGCTTGGCTTATTTGATATCTTCAGCCGAACAGTGGTTTGAGCATCTCGAAGAAGCCGCATTGAGCGGTCTGGAAGACGGACTCGATCCAGAAGTATTCGATCGATTGATCAAAAATATTCCCGCCGCTCCGTTATCGGCTTCCGAGGTTTCAAGCAACGTTCTGGATATGCGCAAAAATGCCGGAAAAAATGCATTTTATCTGTCGATGGCTCGTCCTGAATCGATTGCCGATGCCTTTGTCGGATTGAGTGCATCCTTAATGAACCGCTTTGTTTCCGGCTTTACGCTTTGGTCTACCAGCGGCTCCGAGGATCAAACTCCGGCATTGTTGGCTTGCGAAGGTTTACCACCGATCGCTGCCTTCTCCGGATTTCTAAATGGACTTATTACGGAAAGAGGGTGGGATATTGAAAAAGGTACGGTTCCGGAAAACCTCGATAAATTACGCCAACCCGCCAATACGCCTGAGATTTTCGTCGACAATACTCATAATATTGAAAATGAGCATAATACCGTACCGCTCTATATGACGACTGAAACCTTGCCGGTTCAGCGTGAAGTGCGCTGGCAATCTTGGGCTCTCACCGATACCGGCAAACGCCGTAAATTCAATGAAGATTCGATACTCGACAGGCCTGAAGCAGGTCTTTGGGCGGTTGCCGACGGAATGGGCGGACATCAGGCGGGAGATGTGGCTAGCCAACTGATTGTCGATAGATTGAATAAGGTATCGCCGTGTTCTGATTTAGAAGAATATTGCAAAGATGTTTCCGCCTGTATCGTTAATGTCAACAAGGAATTACGGGAGCTTTCCAGTAACAGCTATAACGATTCGATTGTTGGCAGCACCGTCCTGGTCTTGATCGGTAATTCAAATCGTTGCGCTTTTTTATGGGCGGGAGACAGTCGCTTATATCGGCTAAGGGATAATAAATTGGAGCAACTGACCCGTGATCATTGCGCTGAAAATGAGATTGCCCCGGAACAATCCGTTTCTTCGGCAGGTTGGGCGGTCAAACAATCGAATGTTATCACTCGTGCCGTCGGAGCCGATGACGAATTGGAGCTGGATTGCGGCTACTCCGACGTGCGTCTCGGGGATTTGTTTTTGTTAAGTAGCGACGGTTTGGATAAAGAGCTAAGCTTTAATGAAATTGAGTCTATACTGGTCAATCAAAGTTTGAAGACGAGTGCTAAGGCATTGCTCGACCTCGCTCTTAATAGAGGCGCTAGAGACAATGTCAGTGTAATTGTCGTCAGTACCAACGGCAATTCGGTTGAAAAATAAGATTTGAATACAATTGTCGTTTAAGGAGTGAGTGCATTGAGTATCGATATCGAAAAATATTTACAGGACATCGATCCTGATAATGTTTGCGGCGACGATCTGGAATATGATCCCGCTTTTATTGCGTTGGAGCAGGACATAATCGGCAAGCCGGAACAGCAAATCGGCGACACCATACAAGAAGCCGAACCGCCGGACTGGAAGGAAATTAAAAAATCCGCTGAATCCTTGTTGGAACGGACACGCGATTTAAGAGTTCTGGTTTATTACTTGCGCTCCTTGATTGCACTTGAAGGACTTACCGGTCTTAGCGAAGGGTTAAAGTTAATAGACGCATTGGTCGCAAAGCACTGGGACGTTGTATATCCTCGGCTCGATCCCGATGACGACAACGACCCTACTGAACGCGTCAATATTTTGATGGCTTTATGCGATCATGAAACGATGTTGCGTCCTTTGCAGCTTGTCGCTTTAGTCGAGTCGAAAGCATTAGGCCGTTTTTGTTTTCGCGATGTCATGATTGCCACCGAGAAAATGACGGTTTCCGAAGATGATAATGCCCCGAAACTAGGGACTATCGAAGCCGCTGTTCAGGATAGCGATATTGCTGCATTACAAAGTAATTTGGCATCGATCGTGGCAAGCGCTGAAAGCCTGAATAATTTGGAAAACTTCGTTACTCAGCAAGTAGGCATCAACAATGCTCCTAACTTCGAGGCGCTTAGGCACTTATTGAAGGAGTTTGAGCATTTGTTATCGGGCTGGCTGGAGTCTCGCGGGGTCGACGACATCGACGCGCCACAAGTCGATCCCGAAAGCCTGGACGAGATAACAAGCAAACCGCAAGCCACGAAAAAATCGATCTCAGGCGCTATAAACAACAGTCAAGACGTCATCAATGCGCTCAAGTTGATTTGCGACTATTACAAAAAAAACGAACCATCGAGTCCTGTGCCCTTGCTTCTTGAGCGGGCGCAGCGGCTAGTCGGAAAAAGTTTCATGGACGCTCTCATGGATATTGCGCCGGACGGCATCAGCCAAGCCAGTATCATCATGGGAGCTAAGAGTGAAGATGAATAAATTAAGTTCGGAATTTCTGTTATAAATTTCTATCGAGGAGGTGTTACATGGCTGAAAGCAGTCAAAAGTTTATCGCGCGTAATCGCGCGCCGCGAGTACAAATCGAATACGATGTCGAACTTTATGGTGCGGAGAAAAAAGTTCAACTGCCTTTCGTAATGGGGGTACTCGCTGATTTGTCGGGAAAACCCGCCGATCCATTGGCGCCTGTCGCAGATCGTAAAATGCTCGAAATCGATGTGGACAACTTCAATGATCGACTGAAGGCAATGAAACCTCGGGCCGCATTTACGGTGCCCAACACATTGACAGGCGAAGGCAATTTGAATGTCGATCTTACTTTCGAAAACATGGATGATTTTTCGCCGGCGGCTGTGGCAAGAAAAGTAGACGGACTGAATAAATTGCTGGAAGCGAGAACGCAATTGGCCAATTTGGTCACCTATATGGATGGAAAAGGCGGCGCCGAAGAGTTGATAGCGAAGGTCATCAATGATCCGGCTTTATTGCAGTCGCTGACCGCAGCGCCGAAGCCGGCCGATCCAGCTGAAGCAAAAACCGAGGAAGGAGGAGAGTAAACCATGGCTGAAGCAGAACAGGCAACAGAAGCAGAAGTAACGACCGGAGAGGTCGCTGAAGGCAGCGATTTTTCGGCATTATTGACCAAGGAATTCAAACCGAAATCCGAACGAGCGAAAGAAGAAGTTGAAAACGCGGTTCAAACGCTTGCCGAATTTGTTTTAAAGGATACTTCGCTGGTATCCGATGACGCGATAGCTTCAATCGAGTCTATCATTGCGCAAATCGATAGTAAATTGACCGAACAAATCAACAAAGTACTGCATCATGAAGACTTTAAAAAACTAGAAGGTACTTGGCGAGGACTGCATTATCTGGTCAACAATACTGAAACCGACGAGATGCTTAAAATTCGGGTCATGAACATCTCAAAGAATGAGTTAGGTAAGACGCTCAAGAAGTTTAAAGGGACGGCTTGGGATCAGAGCCCCATGTTCAAAAAATTGTATGAAGAAGAATATGGTCAATTCGGCGGCGAACCCTTTGGTTGTTTAATGGGGGACTATTATTTCGATCATTCACCGCCCGACGTCGAATTATTGAATCAAATTGCGAAAATTTCCGCCGCATCGCATGCGCCGTTTATTACCGGACTGTCGCCTACTACATTGCAAATGGACTCATGGGGTGAATTAGCTAACCCTAGAGATTTGACCAAAATCTTTTCCACCCCCGAGTATGCGGCTTGGCGATCGTTACGAGATTCCGACGATTCCAAATATTTGGGAATGGCGATGCCGAGATTTTTGTCCCGTCTGCCTTATGGTGCAAAAACCGACCCTGTCGAGGAATTCGATTTCGAAGAAGATACCGAAGCGGCCAACAGCGCCAATTATACTTGGTCTAACGCGGCCTATGCGATGGCGACCAACATTAACCGCTCATTTAAACTTTATGGCTGGTGCTCAAGAATTCGCGGCATTGAATCCGGCGGTGCGGTTGAAGGTTTACCGGTCCATACCTTTCCGACCGATGACGGCGGCGTCGATATGAAATGTCCGACTGAGATCGCGATCAGCGACCGCCGCGAAGCGGAATTGGCTAAATCAGGGTTCATGCCATTGATTCACAAGAAAAACTCGGATTTCGCCGCATTTATCGGTGCGCAGTCTCTACATAAACCAGCTGAATACGACGACCCCGATGCAACGGCAAATGCCAATCTAGCTGCAAGACTACCGTATTTGTTCGCAACTTGCCGATTCGCGCATTATTTGAAATGTATCGTCAGGGATAAAATAGGGTCGTTCAAAGAGCGTGACGATATGGAAAGATGGCTTAATAGCTGGATTAGTAATTATGTTTTGACTAATCCGGCATTGGCAACGGAAGAGGACAAAGCCATTCGTCCTTTGTCCGCCGCCGAGGTGGTCGTTGAAGAAGTAGAAGGTAATCCGGGGTACTATGCGTCCAAATTTTATTTGAGACCGCATTATCAGTTGGAGGGCTTGACTGTTTCCTTACGACTAACTTCCAAATTGCCTTCACAAAAAGGCGGTTGATGATTGTAAATGGATTTAAGCGATAGATAAAATCTCTTGGAAAATGGTTAAATCCTTTTGAGATTATTCATCAGCAGTGTGTAATTTTATTTATTTCTGTAAATTATGAGGATAAACAATGATTTTATTAAAATTTGAACCCGAATTAAAAGGCGATTCCAAAGTCGATAAGCATGATGGTTGGATAACCATCGACTCAGTACAATGGGGGGCCGGGCGCGCCGTCAGCTCTAGCGGAACCGGCGCCGACCGTGATACCAGTAACCCATCCTTTTCCGAAGTCACATGCACAAAAAGTATGGATATTGCCTCTGCTCAGTTAATGCAGGAAGCGGCATGCGGTAAAACATTGGATAAAGCGACTTTTCATTTTATTCAAACAGGCGGAAAAGATGCTTCCGGACAAGAGTTTGTGGAAATTATTTTAGAAAAACCGCTGATCACTAGCTATAGCATGAGCAGCGGAGGTGAAAGGCCGAGTGAATCCTTTTCCATCAACTATGTGGGTATCACATTACAATATAACCAATTCGAAGAAGGCGGCACTGTTAAAAAAGGCGAAGCTAAAGGTTATGATTTAAAAACCAATAAAACCAAAAATAAAATCTGATGACTCCCTGTTTTAGCTGAATAGTGGTTGTAGTGTTTTTTGAAAGTTCAGCTAGGCGAATGAAATAAAGGAGCTACTCATCCTTCCGAATGGGCGGTTTATGCCGCCCACTTTTTATTTATGGAATGACTCTAGCCGAGGACCGATAAATGTTGAACAGTGAACAAGCATTGAAAGACGGCAATCTTGAACAAGCATTGGCCGACATTCAACAGGCCGTCAGAAAAGATCCTGCCAATGTCAAAAATAGAATTTTTCTCTTTCAGTTATTATCGGTTTTAGGTCAATGGGAAAGAGCGTTGACCCAACTCAATGTCTTGGCTGAAATGGATGCGGCAACTCTGGCGATGGTACAAACCTATCGTGAGGCGCTTCGTTGCGAAATATTGCGTAAAGAAGTTTTCTTGGGCTTGAAAACACCATTGATTTTTGGGGAGCCTCAACAATGGATGGCCTTGTTGTTACAGGCCCTTAATCTCACTGCGCAAGAAAAATACCAGGAAGCTCAAAACCTACGCAATCAAGCCTTCGACGGTGCTCCAGTTACGGCCGGTTCGATTGATGGCGAGCGTTTTGACTGGTTGGCGGATGCCGATGTCCGGCTCGGCCCCATGCTTGAAACAATCATAAATGGACAATATTATTGGGTTCCTTTTCAACATATCACCACTATCCAAATAGAATTGCCGGAAGACCTGCGCGATTTAGTTTGGATGCCTGTGCATTTTGCTTGGCAAAATGGCGGCGAAGCGGTCGGGTTTATTCCGACACGCTATGTCAACTCCGAAAGTAATCGGGATGCCGCTATTCGACTGGCGCGCAAGACCGAATGGCAAGAGTCGTATGAAGGGCTATTCATCGGTCTGGGACAGCGTTTGTTAAGCACTAATCACAATGATTATGCCTTAATGGATGTCCGTGAAATTAGTTTTGATGGCACTGATAACACATAAGTCATGGCCGAACTAACCCAAAAAGAACGCCTCCAACCTTCGTTACTCGATCGATTGACGGATGATGAGCCGAACAATCGAGTTGAATCCAGAGATAAACGAGTGTTATCGATGCAGAAATTGAGGCAGTCTGTACTGCGTGATGTTTCCTGGCTATTGAATGCCGATTCGTTCGAGTCCGTTGCCGATTTAACGGATTATCCGGAAGTCGCTCAGTCGGTGATCAATTTCGGCGTACAAAATCTGGCGGGTAGTTCCGTGGTCGGCGCGGATTTAACCAACATAGAAAGAAAACTTAAACAAGCCATTACCGTCTTTGAACCGCGAATTCTACCCAATAGCTTATCGGTCAAAGTATTGTCGGCGGATGTCATGAATCATCAAGCTATCAGCTTCGACATCGAGGCCAATCTTTGGGCGCAGCCCCTTCCGATACATCTTTATTTACGAACTGAAATCGATGTATTGACCGGCGATGTTAATCTACGCGACATGGGCGGTTAAGGCATGGATCCGAAATTATTGCGTTATTACAACACGGAACTGCACCATTTGAGGGAAATGGGCGGCGAATTTGCCGTCGAGTTTCCTAAGATTGCAGCGCGCTTGGGCATGGATAGCTTTGAATGCGCCGATCCTTATGTCGAACGATTATTGGAAGGATTCGCCTTTTTGGCGGCACGCGTCCAATTGAAGCTCGATGCCGAGTTTCCGCGATTTACCCAGCATTTGCTGGAAATGATATATCCGAATTATCTCGAGCCGACTCCGTCTATGGCCGTCGTGCAATTTCAACCCGATTTAACGGAAGGTTCGTTAAGTGAAGGTTTTACGATAGAAAGAGCAACCGCGCTACGAAGCCAGACGTCAAAAGGCGAACAAACCCCCTGCGAATATCGCACCGCGCACGAAATCAAACTTTGGCCTTTACAAATTCAAGAGGCGGAATATCTGCCGAATCTTGGTGCCGTGGCGAACCTCTGCTCACATAATCTTAGCGGTGTAAAAGCTGCGATTCGCATCCGGCTGAAAACCACGGCAGGTTTGAAATTCAATGAGTTAAAACTGGATTCCTTACCCGTTTTTTTACGCGGGCATGGAGAATTGCCGATGCACTTGTATGAACAATTGATTGGTGATTCGTTAGCCGTTTGCATGCAGCCGACCGAAAAACCTTATCGATGGCAACATTTAGTCAAAGATAATGCGATATCCCGGATCGGTTTTTCCGATGAAGAAGCCTTGCTCAATTATTCGCCTCGTTCTTTCCAGGGTTACCGTCTTTTGCAAGAATATTTTGCCTTTCCAGAACGCTTTATGTTTTCGGAATTCACAGGTTTCGCTCAAGCTTTGAATCAGTGCGATGCTGAAGAGATGGATTTAATCGTTCTGCTAAAACGAAGCCACGCAAAACTGATTAATGCTGTCGACAAATCTCAATTTGCGTTGTTTTGTACTCCGGCGATCAATCTGTTTCCCAGGCATGCCGATCCTATCTATATCGATCAGAAGTCATCCGAATTTCATATTATTCCGGATCGCTCTAGACCGATGGACTTTGAAATTTGCCAAGTCAAGGAAGTCATTGGCATTGGGAGCGGGGGCGTCGATGAAAAAAAGGAATTTCAGCCTTTTTATCGATACAGCGACGAACGAAGCCATGACGTCCGGCCTGCTTATTATTCGTTACATCGTCAACAACGGAAGGCTTCGTCGAAACAAAAACGTCAAGGGCCGCGATCGAGTTATATCGGCAATGAGACTTTTATTACGCTGGTCGACGGACAATCGGCGCCTTACGGTAAAGACCTTAAACAGCTATCGATCAAGGCGCTTTGCAGTAATCGCGATTTACCGTTGCTGATGCCGTTGGGTGGCGGAAAAACCGACTTCACGATGCAGAAGGGCGCACCGGTCGAAAGCATCCGTTGCCTTTCAGGTCCCACGAAACCTCGGGCATCGACCGCCTATGGCAATGTCAATTGGAGTTTAATCAATCATTTGTCGATGAACTATTTAAGTTTAATCGACCGTAATGACAAAGAAGGTGCCGTCGCTCTGAGGAGTTTATTGAAGTTATATAGCGAATACAATGTTGCCGCTATTACTAATCAAATCGAGGGATTGTTGTCGATCCATGCGAAAAATATCGTTAGGCGGATCAATACGGCTGGCCCCATCGTTTTTGGGCGCGGCTTAGAAATAACCTTAAATTTCGAAGAGTCCGCTTTTGAAGGCAGCGGGGTCTTCTTGATGGGGGCAGTGCTGGAAAATTTTTTAGCCCGCTATGTTTCAATTAACTCGTTTACCGAAACCGTGGTCAAGTCCCCGGATCGTGGAGAAATCATCAGATGGCCGGCGAGAATAGGTCGAAGAAAAACGATTTAATCGAAGGTTTACTCGAACAGCCGCATCAATACGATTTTTTTCATGCCTTACGGTTGATTGAATGTAGCTATGACGACAAACCTTTGATAGGACAATCCGGTCGGCCCGTAGACGACGCAGTAAGATTTTGTCAAGAAATCTCTATGGCTTTTGAATCGTCGACATTGAGTCAATTTATTGCAGCTCAAGAAGGAAAGCCGGCCCGATTGTCACAGCGTTTTTTAGGTCTGTTCGGACCCAACGGTCCGATGCCATTGCATCTGACTGAATATGTGCGAAGCCGGGAACATAATTTTCATGATCATACTCTGGCCCGATTTGGCGATATTTTTCATCATCGCATGGTTGCGTTGTTCTATCGCGCCAAAGCGGATGCCGAACCTGCCTTCAGTTTCGACCGGCCCGACGAAGACCGGTTTGGCGATTATTTAGGAGCGTTAGCGGGGATCGGCGATGAGGTATTTCAAGATCGCGATGCGATGCCGGATCTGGCCAAGTTTCATTACATAGGCCATTTAGCGAACCAGGCTAACAATGCTGACGGGCTGATTGCTATCCTAGCCGATTTCTATAAATTACCGGTGAGACTCAATGAGTTCATCGGCGAATGGTTACAGATAGAAACCGAGGATTTGACCCGATTAGGTGAATCGACCAAAACCGGTAGATTAGGCGAGTCGGTCGTATTGGGCTCCAGAGTTTGGAGTTGTCAGCATAAATTCCGGGTTCTGTTCGGGCCTTTGACCCTAACAGAATATGTCAGCTTGCTGCCTACCGGTAAACGGTTGGAAAAATTGATTGCGATCGTACGAAACTACAGTGGCTTTGAGTTCGATTGGGATGTCAATCTAATCTTGAAATCTGACGAGGTACCGATGAGTCAATTGGACGGCGGCACACGACTGGGCTGGACAAGCTGGCTCGGTGAGCGACACAGCACCGAAGATGCGAATGATCTATTGCTCAATCCGATACGATGATGAGTTGATCTAAATTTTTGAGTAGTGGGCAGTACGTAATGAACGGAAATAGCGTTTTAAGTGTTGGCGGAAAAGCCTATTGATGAGTGATGCCGAAGTTTGAGCGCAGATATAAGATGCGGGTCAATTTGACAATTATTTTAGGAGTGAGTTATGGGTGATATCAGCCGTGTCGCATTATTCGGTAAGCTGAATAAAGTGTGCTACAAATCAATAGAGGGCGCTACCGTGTTTTGTAAAATGCGTGGCAACCCTTACGTGGAACTGACGCATTGGTTGCATCAGATTCTTCAGTTGCAAGACTCGGATCTCCATAAAATCATTCGTCAGTTTAATCTCGACCCGTCCAAATTGGCGCGCGACTTTACCGAATCGTTGGATCGGCTCCCAAGAGGCTCTACATCGATTTCCGATTTATCGTCGCATGTCGAAGAAGCTGTCGAGAGAGGATGGGTATACGGTACCCTAATGTTCGGCGAATCGCAGGTACGTTCGGGACATTTGGTTGTCGGTATTCTTAAAACGAAGGGGTTGAATCATGCCTTGCTTGAAATTTCCAACGAATTCGGGAAAGTCAAGCCGGATACCTTAACCGAACGTTTCGCGGAGATTGTCAGCGGCTCGCCTGAAGAAGGACTGCATTCAAGCGACGGTTTTCAAGTCGGGGGCGGGGCTGTTCCGGGCGAAGCCAGCGGCGCGATGTCACCGGCACAGATGGGTAAACAAGAAGCCTTGAAACAATTCACCGTCGATTTAACCGAACAGGCACGCCAAGGCAAGATGGACCCGATCGTCGGGCGCGATGAAGAAATCCGTCAGGTCATCGATATTCTAATGCGTCGCCGTCAAAATAACCCGATATTGACTGGCGAGGCCGGCGTCGGCAAAACTGCCGTCGTTGAAGGCTTCGCGCAGAAGATCGTCGCCGGGGACGTGCCGCCGTCCTTGCTGGACGTCACGTTGCGTACGCTTGATGTCGGTTTGCTGCAGGCAGGCGCCAGCATGAAAGGCGAATTCGAGAACCGCTTACGTCAAGTGATCGAGGAAGTGCAATCGTCCGAAAAACCTATCATTTTGTTCATCGACGAAGCGCATACCTTGGTCGGCGCCGGAGGCACAGCCGGCACCGGCGATGCAGCGAACCTTTTAAAACCGGCTCTGGCTCGAGGTACGCTCAGAACCGTCGCGGCTACGACTTGGGCCGAATATAAGAAACATATCGAAAAAGATCCGGCATTGACGCGACGTTTTCAAGTCGTGCAAGTACTGGAGCCGAATGAGGAAAAAGCGATACTGATGATGCGAGGTGTCGCATCGGTCATGGAAAAACACCATCAGGTTCAAATACTCGATGAGGCTCTGGAAGCTGCGGTAAAGCTGTCTCACCGATATATTCCCGCCAGGCAGTTGCCCGATAAATCGGTCAGTTTGCTCGATACTGCATCGGCACGCGTAGCAATCAGCCAGCATGCCGTTCCTGCCGCAGTCGATGATTGCCGAAAACGGATTAACGGATTGGATACCGAATTGGCGATCATCGGCAGAGAAAAGTCGGTTGGCGTCGATATCAAAGACCGCGAAACGATTGTTCTGGAAAAACTAAAAGCCGAAAAAGATCGCTTGGCATTGCTAGAAGAGCGCTGGAATAACGAACGGGAACTCGTAAAAAACATTTTAGATATTCGTCAAAAACTGCGTGAGCAGGGCGGTAAAGTAGAGGGGACCGACAGCAAACTCGAAAAAGCGGTTGAAGAAGTTGCGGAAGTCGAGTCCGACTCGGCAACACGCGATAGTCTGCTTGAAGATTTAAAAAACTTGTTATCTCAATTGCATGATTTGCAAGGCGAATCGCCGTTGATTTTACCGAGCGTTGACGCTCAAGCCGTGGCTTCCGTCGTCGGCGATTGGACCGGAATTCCTGTCGGGCGTATGGTCAAGAATGAAATCGAGACCATTATTCATCTGGCCGATACTATCGAGCAACGAATCATCGGACAACGTCATGCGTTGGATATGATAGCGCGGCGTATTCAAACCTCACGAGCGGGTCTCGATAATCCGAACAAACCGATCGGCGTGTTCATGTTGGCCGGCACGTCGGGAGTCGGCAAGACCGAAACCGCTCTAGCTTTGGCCGAAGCCTTGTACGGTGGCGAGCAGAATGTTATCACAATCAACATGAGCGAATACCAGGAAGCCCATACCGTATCGACGCTGAAAGGTGCGCCTCCGGGTTATGTCGGATACGGCGAAGGCGGGGTGTTGACCGAAGCGGTCCGGCGCAGGCCTTATTCGGTCGTATTGCTCGATGAAGTCGAAAAAGCGCATCCGGACGTTCATGAAATTTTCTTTCAGGTTTTCGATAAAGGCTGGATGGAAGACGGTGAAGGCCGGGTCATCGATTTCAAGAATACGCTGATTCTTTTGACTACCAATGCCGGTACCGAGCTGATCGCCAATCTCTGCAAAGATCCGGATTTGATGCCGGAGCCTGAAGGCATTGCCAAAGCCTTAAGGGAACCGTTGCTAAAAGTCTTTCCGCCGGCATTGTTGGGTCGTCTAGTCGTTATTCCCTATTACCCGTTAAGCGACGAAATGATCGCCGCAATCGCGAAATTGCAGTTAAAACGTATCGAAAAACGTATTGTTGAAAGTCATAAAGTACCGTTTACCTATGATGACGACGTCATCAAGCTAATAGCCGAACGCTGTACCGAAGTCGAGAGTGGCGGCCGCATGATCGACGCGATATTGACCAATACGGTCTTACCCAGTATCAGCTCCGAGTTTTTAACGCGGATGATGGAAGGTAAGACAGTTGAAAGGGTTCATGTCGGTGTGGCGGATGGAGAGTTTGTTTATGAGTTTTGAATCAAACTACTTATTGGGAATGCTCGTTTCTTAAAGTCGTTAATGCAAATAATACACAAGGGTGTATCTTATGTCTTTTTATCTAAATGTACCATTTGTCACACAACTTGGTATTGGCGCAGAGATCGGTAAACATCACGGAAGAGATGATCCAACTGGATGTTGGTATGCCAGTTTGTGCATGGTTGGATTTTATTTTGAAGCAGGCCCTCGGTTAGGTAACCCGGAATTATTTAAACGTCCTCTTGACAAACTTAAACACGGTACAGATGTCGGACATTTTCCTATTGGTGGTGATGCTGAATTAAAAATGATGCAGAATGAAGGATTAGAAGAAGTCCCTGAACCGGCTGATAAAAAATGGAAAAATTGGCAACTTGCGAAAATGCTTAAAGAGTATGGACCTTTAATGATGTCATGGTGGGCTCCGGGGGCTCATGTTTCAGTTGTTATTGGTATAGACTCTGAAGCAAATGAAGTGATTTATCACGACCCAGAAAACGCGCCAAATTCTCGGATGTCGTTGAATAATTTTAACAGCAAGTTAATGTGGGGGAACCGCGCATTGATGCGAAAAAAAGGAAAACCACATCAAGGTTAATAAACTTATCTCACTGGTTTTTGCGGATAAGAACCTATTCTAAAGTTCACCTTAATAGTCGCATTGCCGATTAAGAGAAGTTATTGATGACCGAATTCTTAGGTAGTCGATAAAATTATTATTCATAAAATTGAGGTATTTATGCCAGCTGTAGACCGCTTTCTTTCTGACCCTGTTGAGTTTATGCAAAATAACATCGTTTCCACGCCTGAAGGAGGTGATGTTAATAAAACAGGAGGTAAAAAATTTTTTACTCTGGAAAAACTTAATGGTCTAGCAAGTAGTGTCGAACGTCCAGGGGCGCAGATTGCAACTTATATGGCTCGGCCTGCAGGTAATGGGGGTAATGCTGAAGGCATAATGGAAATATATTGGTGCCCTTACCAGGATGACTCTATTCAGTCTACGACAGTCAGCAATGCCGCAAATATCATGTTTACTGCACCGATGAACGGTTGCAGCTTTGGCGTTGGTTCTCCAGCCGAGGATGGTTCACGCTATGTCGCTCACATTAATATGAAATCGCAAAATAATGCATGGAACAAACAGGACGCTATCTTGAAGGGCAGCAAATTGGGAAGTACGATTGTGAGCCCGCATATGTATATGGGCTCGGATAAAGACCCTGTTCATGTGATCACTTTTGGTGTCCGTAACTCTAAAACTAGGCAATGGAGTTTCTATTACCAGCTTACCAAAATGGGTGTTGGCGCAAGCGGTATTATCAAGACATTGATTGGAGTATTTCCTGTTTGAAATAAGTAAGCGGTGAAACTGACAGAATTTAAATAAGCTAATAAACTTTGATATAGACGAGTCAATAAAACCAATTTTTCAGTCGCCTCTGTTAGGCCACTTTATAACCGGAATTTTATAAATCATGGCACAAAACAATAGATCCGTTACTGCCGATACCCCATTAGGTGATGATCAGCTGGTTTTCTATCGTATGACGGGGACAGAATCCATTGGCAGATTGTTTGAGTTTGAGGTTGAGTTAGTTCGCGATCTGAAACTGGGCAGTGTCAAAGCCGATCAATTATTGGGCAAAGGAATGACAGTCAAGCTGGATCTGCCCAACGGGGGCACGCGGTTTTTTAACGGTGAGATCGTTCAATTCAAGCATATAGGGCTCCGTAGTCGTTTCAGTTGTTACCGTGCAACTTTAAGGCCTTGGTTATGGTATTTAACCTTAAATGCCGATTGCCGAATTTTTCAAGACAAATCGGTTATCGAGGTGATAAAGGCCGTATTGGACAACTATGCTTTTGCCGATGTTCTATATAAATTGGACGGCGAATACAAAACCTTGGAGTATTGCGTTCAGTATAGAGAAAGCGATTTTGATTTCATCAGTCGCTTGATGGAACACGACGGCATCTTTTATTACTTTGAGCATCAAGATGGTAAACATAAACTAGTGATTACCGATTCGAACAAAGCTTTCGAAACTCAAAGCGGTTATCAGTCCATTCCATATTTCCCGGAGGGAAACTTAGCAAACCGCGAGCGGGATCATATTCACGAGTGGTTTCAAGAAAATCAAGTCACGGCAGGTAAATTCGAACTGAACGATTTCGATTTTGAATCGCCGAGTTCCGATTTAACAATCAAAAAACATAACCCGGGGGGGTATTCTCTATCCGGACAGGAAGTCTACGATTTTCCAGGAAAATTCTCGTCAACGACAGTAGATAGCAAGTTGGTCGATAAGCGCTTGGAAGAGCAGCAAAATGCCTATTCCGTTAAGCGAGGCCAGGGAAATGCGTTAAGACTCATTCCGGGCATGAAATTCACACTAACCGATTTTTATTTTGACGAAGAAAACATCGAACATGTCGTTGTGTCCGCATCCTATATTATTCAAGGCGACGATAGCGTTTCTGGCATGGGTGGGGGCGGTGAAATTTTTCAATGCAGTTTCGACGCGATCGATGCGAAGCAAGCTTTTCGTTCGATCAGATTGACACCTAAACCTTTGGTTTCCGGATCGCAGACCGCGATTGTCGTCGGTCCTTCAGGTGAAGAAATTTGGACCGATAAATACGGCCGCGTCAAGGTACAGTTCCATTGGGACAGGGAAGGGCAAGAGGATGAAAACAGCTCTTGTTGGGTCAGGGTTTCTCAGCCGATGGCCGGTAAGAAATGGGGGTGGGTTTCTTTGCCGCGGATCGGTCAAGAAGTTATCGTCAGCTTTTTAGAGGGCGATCCGGACCGACCGTTGATAACCGGGAGAGTTTACAACGACGATCAAATGCCGCCTTATGATTTACCTTCCAATAAAACTCAAAGCGGTATCAAGACTCGCAGTTCAAAAGAAGGTACGGCCGATAACTTCAACGAATTACGTTTCGAGGACAAAAAAGACGAGGAAGAAGTTTACATTCATGCCGAAAAAGACCTTAATTGTGTAATCGAAAATAACGAGACACGCAAGATCGGTTTAGATAAAAAAGACAAGGGCGATCAAACGATCGAGATCCAAAACGATAGAACCGTTACTTTGCACGATGGCAACGATAAGTTGAAAATTGAAACGGGCAATCGTAACATCGAGATCGATCAGGGTAATTATGATTTGAAGGTATCGACCGGCAATCATTCAGTCAAAATCGATTCCGGTAAAAGCACGATTGAAGCGATGCAATCCATCGAGCTCAAAGTGGGTGCCAACAGTATCGAAATCACCCAAGCAGGGATCACGATCAAAGGAACTATGATAAAAGTGGAGGGTAGTGCGATGTCTGAAATAAAGAGCCCAATGACCACGGTCAAAGGAGACGGCATGTTGATTCTGCAGGGCGGTTTGACAAAAATTAACTAGCGTATGGGCAATGACTGAAATAAATTTAATAAAAATAAAACAAGAAAAGGCTGCCGAAATTTCTGGGTTGTTCGAGTTAAGCGAATTAGGTCAATCGTTATTAACTCAAGAAGGCACGCCTGCTGAATTTATTGAAAAATTAATACAAGAAGAATGTTTCACCGACTGTATTAATTTTATCGCTTATGGCTTACCCAAAAGAGAAGCGACGTGGTGGGCTTGCTTGTGTGCTCGTAGTTGTCAAAGTACTCAAACGAATCCAAAGGATGCGAAGGCGGTGGAGTTGGCTGAAGCTTGGGTGTATAAGCCTATTCAAGAAAATGCCAAAGCCGCTTTTACTGCCGCCGAAGCGACAGCTTTTAAAACGGCTGCCGGTTGGGCGGCAACAGCGGCATTTTGGAGCGGCGATAATCTTTCGCCTTTGGATGGCAATATTGTTCCTCCTGCTCCAGACCTTACCGCAAAAGCGGTTGCAGGCGCCATTATGCTGGCTGCTTCCCAAGATGGTGCCGCTCAGGTCAAAAACAGAAAGCAGACATTTATTCGGCAAGGCATTGATATTGCCAATGGTGGCGACGGTCGTAAAGTTGAATCGTAGACAAAGGAAGTCAATGGCCAGTAAAACCATATAAAAAGGGGGAATCGTGTTTCCAGCAGCTAGAGTGACGGACATGCATGTTTGTCCCATGGTTACAGGTGTCGTGCCCCATGTCGGTGGGCCTATTTTGCCGCCTGGAGCCCCAACCGTATTGATAGGCAATTTACCGGCCGCAAAAGTCGGGGATATGGCGACTTGTGTGGGCCCTCCGGATACCATTGTCAAAGGTTCATCCACGGTATTGATTTGTAACATGCCTGCAGCGCGCTTGCTGGATAATACTTCACACGGCGGAGTGATTGTCGGCCCGGGTTGTCCGACCGTTTTAATAGGCGGCTGAAGCTTTATATACCCTATCGCTAAAGGCAAAGCCAATAGTTGGCAAGCGATTTTGGATTACGAATTGGCCGATATCTAGCTTTTTGATACACCACAAAAGTTAGGATACAGAAAATGAAGAATTATTGTTTAAATGTCCCCTTCGTAACACAGCTTGGCATTGGTTCCCATGTCAAAGGAATGACGCCTAGAGACGATCCAACCGGATGCTGGTATGCCAGCGCCTGTATGATAGGCTATTCTTTTGAAGCGGGGCCGCGAATGGGTGTTCCCGAGTTATTTACGCTTCCGCTGTCGAAAGATGATAAGGGCGTCGTTCAATACGGTCATTATGTGATCAATGCAGGATGGATGCCGACTCTTAAATCCAGAGAACAACTGGTCGATGTTACCGAACCTAATGATAAGCAATGGTCGATAGATGCTCTGTCCACCTTGCTGCAGAAATATGGGCCTATTTTTTTCGGTTGGCTGAAGACTCATAACGGTCATACCTATGGTCATGCGTCTGTAATCATTGGCGTTAAAGAGAATAAAGCGATCATTCACGATCCGGAAAACCGCCCATTTTTTGAAATTCCGTTTTCGGATCTGAATAAACAGTTTATCTGGGGAGCCGGGTTTACTTTGCGTAAAGCGGGCGGTGAATATCAGCATATGATTCCAACAAAGTAAACTGTTTGGCAATCCGAAACAACTTTCCAGGTAAGACGCATTATGGCCCAAAACAATCGATCCGTGACAGCCGACACTCCGCTAGGAGACGATCAGCTCATCTTCTACCGGTTGACCGGTAAGGAAGAAATCGGCCGATTGTTCGAGTTTGATGTCGAGATGATTCGCGACCAAAAATTGGGAAATGTTAAAACCGATCGATTGCTCGGCAAGGGTATGACCGTCAATCTCGATCTGCCGAACGGAACGACGCGTCATATCAACGGCGAGATCGTGCAATTCAAACATACCGGGCTGCGCGGACGCTATATCAATTATCTGGCTACGTTGAGGCCTTGGCTATGGTATTTGACGTTGAATGCCGATTGCCGGATATTTCAGGATAAGTCGGTCATCGATGTCATCAAGGAAGTCATGAGCCGATATTCATTCGCCGACGTTCAATACAAACTGGACGGCGACTATCAGCCCTTGGATTATTGCGTGCAGTATCGTGAAAGCGACTTCGATTTCATCAGTCGCCTGATGGAGCACGAAGGTATCTTTTATTTCTTCGAGCATCATAACGGCAAGCACACTGTGGTCATTGCCGATTCGAACAAAGCCTTTCAAACTCGGAGCGGTTATCAGACCATTCCTTATTTGCCGCTCGGCAATAAAGACAGCCGCGAACGCGATCATATTTACGAATGGCTCCAGGAAAATCAGGTAACGATAGGCAAATACGAGCTCAACGATTTCGATTTCGAATCGCCCAGCTCCGATTTGACGATCAAGAAGCACAATCCCGGCGGCTATTCGCATAGCGATCAAGAGATCTATGACTTTCCGGGGAAATTTACCGTTTCATCGGTCGATACGAAGCTGGTCGATAAACGACTGGAAGAGCGGCAAAATGCCTATTCATTGAAACGCGGCCAAAGTAATGCTTCGGCGTTGAGTCCCGGCATGAAGTTTTCGCTCGCGGATTTTTATTTTTCGGAAGAAAACAAGGAACATATTGTCGTGTCGGCTTCTTATGCGATGCAAGGCGACGATCTTGAATCGAGCGTGAGTGGAGCCGGCAAGATATTCGAGTGTAGTTTTGACGCGATCGATGCCACTCAGGCTTTTCGTCCGGAAAGACTGACTCGGAAGCCGATCGTTTCCGGCTCTCAGACTGCGATTGTCGTGGGTCCGTCGGGTGAAGAGATTTGGACCGACAAATACGGCCGCGTCAAGGTGCAGTTCCATTGGGACAGGGAAGGGCAAGACGATGAAAACAGCTCGTGTTGGGTCAGGGTTTCCCATCCGATGGCCGGTAAGAAATGGGGTTGGATATCGTTGCCGCGCATCGGCCAAGAAGTGGTCGTCAGCTTCCTGGAAGGCGATCCGGACCGGCCCCTGATCACCGGACGCGTCTATAACGACGAGCAAATGCCGCCTTATGATTTACCGGCCAACCAAACTCAAAGCGGTATCAAGACGCGCAGCAGCAAGGGCGGAGTCGCCGATAATTTCAACGAAATCCGCTTCGAGGACAAGAAAGGGTCCGAACAGCTTTTCATCCATGCCGAAAAAAATCAGGACATCGAAGTCGAAAACGACGAGACGCACTGGGTAGGCAACGATCGCAGCAAAAAAATCGATCATGACGAAACGACCGTCGTCGGGCACGACCGAACCGAGACGGTCGGTAACAATGAGACGATCACGATCGGCGTCAATCGCACCGAAACGGTCGGTTCTAACGAGTCGATCACGGTTGGCTCGAACCGCACCCGTAACGTCGGCCAGAACGAAGTCGTCAATGTCGGCTTGACCCGTACCCACAATGTCGGCGTCAACGAAATGATCAATGTCGGCGCAGCTCAGGAAGTCACGGTAGGCGCCGCGCAAACCATTACGGTCGGTCTGACTCAGGCCGTGACGGTCGGCAAAGACGTGAATGAAATGGTAGGCAACAATCGCAGTGCCAGCGTCGGCAAGGACAATTCCCTCAGCGTCGGAAAGAATCTGACGATAGACGCCGGCGACCAAGTCGTGATCAAAACCGGCAAGGCCAGCATCACGATGAAAAAAGACGGTACGATCATGATACAGGGCAAGAACATTACGATAAAAGGCAGCGGCGAAATCAATGCGAAGGCCGACAAAAATGTCGTAATCAAGGGTAAAAAAGTCCTGCAAAATTAATATATACTTCGCGCGGCCACATTTGCGGTTTTCTGACGCGCTCTTTTGTCCGATAGCGGCGTTGCGAAAACAGTTACATAGCTTGCTATGCGCCTGTTTTCGCGCCTTGCTCTCGAACAAAATAGCATTGCCATAAAAGCCTCAAACATGACCACGCGAAGTATAATTTTTCGGAGATGCAAGCATGACCGATGTTTTGACTCAGCAATCGAATCGACTGCATAAAGAAGAAATCATGCCGGAAAAGATCGACGGCGTGGTTGTCGGTTTATTGATCGGATTCGACGGTCAAGGCGCGCCGCTAGTCGGTTTTACCGGCAATCCTCAGGCGGAGGCAGTGCCGGCCCGTTCGACCGCGAACCTGACGCGCGAGGATATCGGATGCGAGGTGGCGTTATTGTTCGAAAATGGAGACCCGGCGAGGCCACTGATCATCGGTCGCATGCAGCAGCCGGTTATTTCAACCGAAAAGCCGAATGAACAAACTTTCGATGCAGAAATAGACGGAGAACGGGTAGTCCTGCAAGCCGATCAGGAAATCGTGCTACGCTGCGGCAAGGCCAGCATCACGTTGACCCGCGCCGGTAAAATCATCATCCGAGGCGCTTATATTCTCAATCGCTCGTCCGGCGTCAATCGCATCAAGGGCGGCTCGGTGCAAATCAACTGATATGGACCTGATCAACGCCACCCGCATGCAGGCAGCCTATACTCAAGGCTTGCAAGTCGATGGCCGAGAACTGTTGGTGGTCGTAATCAAAGGGACTTTTCAAATACCCAAATGGGCCAATCAGGCGCCCGAGCTTGCCGAAGAACAAGTGCCATTGGTTTTCGCCGATACTTTCACCGGAGAACCGGGATTTTCAGCGCCGATTTACGAAAGCGACTTCGCGCCAAGAAAACCCCGCTGCGACGTGTTGCTACTCGGAACCGCCTATGCGCCGGAAGGCATGCCGGTCAATCAAATTCCGGTCGGCCTTAAAGTCGGCGATTTTAAGAAAGTATTTCGCGTCGTCGGCGATCGCGTTTGGCAAGCGGGTGCGGGCGGCATCTCGGCAGGACCTGCAGCGCCCTTTTTGCAAATGCCGATCACCTATGATCGCGCCTTCGGCGGCCTGGACGATTTTCATGTCGATCCCGAAAAACATAGCGCCTATCGGCCCAATCCGGTAGGGCTTGGCTATCATCAAATTCTGAGCAGCGATTTGGTTAACGGTTCACCGATGCCGAATACCGAGGAGAGCGAACGTTCGATCACGAATCCCGCCGGCGACTATCGACCGATGTCCTTCGGGCCAGTCGGGCGCAGTTGGGAGCCGCGCTACCGATTGGCCGGCACCTACGATCAAAACTGGACCGACAACATTTTTCCGTTCCTGCCGCCCGATTTCGATGAAGCCTATTTTCAGGCGGCGCCGCTGGATCAACAAATTCCATATTTGCAAGGCGGAGAAGAGATCGTGCTGGCCAATCTGACGCCGTCGGGACGTAACCGTTTTTGGTTGCCAAAAATAGACATGCCAGTCGTGTTTTTCCCGAAAAAAGGCGGCAAGGAAGAAGCCCGTGCAGTGATCGATACCTTGATCATCGAGCCCGATTCGGGGCGATTCACGATCACCTGGCGTATCGCACGACCGTTGAAGAAGAGTATGTTCGAAGTTTCACAAGTACTGGTCGGCGAAATGTCTCGGGCTTGGTGGCGTGCTCGGGAGTTGGGCAAGACCTATTATCCTTCGTTGGCGCATTTGGCTAAAGCCAATCGATCGGAAGCGGAGGAGGAATCTTGAGCGGTATTTCGTTAGCGATTACCGGTACCGGCCTGGTCACAGGCGTCGGCCTCGATGCGCCGGCGAGCTGTGCCGCGATTCGCTGTGCAATAGACAATTTTCAGGAAACCCGCTTCATGGACCAAGGCGGCGAATGGATCATGGGCTGCGAAGTGCCTCTCGAACAACCGTGGCGCGGCAAAACAAAGCTGATCAAAATGGCCGCCGCTGCGATCCGAGAATGCTTGTCCGGCAACCCGTTGATCAATCCCGCCGAGACGCCATTATTGCTTTGTTTGTCGGAGCACGACAGAAAAGGCCGAGTCATCGACGACGACAATCAGTTTTTTCATGATTTGCTCGAAGAACTGCAACTGGAATTTCATGAAAAATCGCTGGTCATCGCCGGAGGACATGTCGGCGTCGCACTCGCGCTGAGGCATGCCAGACCGCTAATTCAGGAGTTGAAACTCAAGCATGTGTTGATTGCCGCCACCGATAGTTTATTGGTCGCGCAGACGCTGGCGCATTATGAAGAACACGAGCGCTTGCTAACGAGCCAAAACTCCAACGGTTTCATACCCGGCGAGGCCGGCGCCGCGCTGGTGGTCGAACCGCTTCACGCCAAACAGGAGCCGCAATTGATTTGCGCCGGCTTGGGCTTCGGTGTCGAAAAGGCCCATATCTATTCAGAAGAGCCGTTGCGAGCGGATGGATTGACGGCTGCGATAAAAGAGTCCCTATCTGATGCCGGCTGCAACGAGAGTATTCTGGATTTTAAAATCACCGACATATCGGGAGAGCATTACTACTTTAAAGAAGCGAGTCTGGCTTTTAGCCGAATTGATCGCACAAAGAGGGAAGAATTCGATATCTGGCACCCGGCGGATTGTGTCGGCGAAGTTGGCGCGTCTTTAGGCATCGTTATGTTGGCGGTATTCAAATCCGCGAGTGAAAAAGGATATAGCAAAGGTCACCATGTTCTGGCTCATCTAGGCAACGACGATGGTAAGCGTTCTTCGATGATTTTTTTGGCAAAAGATTAAGGTTCAATAATGGCGAATGATGTCTTTGCTAATGGTCGTGAAATATCGTGCAAGAAAGCTGACGGTAAGACTATTTGCGAATTTCCAGACGTTTGTTTTACACCCCCGGAAAATCCCGCCACTCCACCAGGAGTCCCCATTCCTTATCCCAATACCGCTTTCGCCAAAGACACCGCGAAAGGCAGCAAGACTGTAAAAATATCCGGACAGGAGGTCATGCTGAAAAATAAGTCCTATTTTAAAACATCGACGGGTGATGAAGCAGGATGTGCGGCTAAGAAAGGAGTGATTACCAGTAAAATAAAAGGAAAGGCTTATTTCATAAGCTGGTCAATGGATGTGAAGTTTGAAGGAGAAAATGTTGTTCGTCATTTGGATATGACAACGAACAACCACGCCAGTCCCATGGCTAATGGAGCTGTTCCTATGGCATATACTGATTCAATGGTTCCACCAGAACTGCCGTCAAGCGATGATCCTTGTGAAAATGCCAAGAAAGAGAAAAAGCGTGCTTGCGAATCTATCCCAACACTAAAAAAAGGTAAAAAAGTTATTGAGAATTTAAAGAATCCTAAAATGACTGCACATATTACCTGTGAAGAGATTCAGGCACGGCTTAAAGGTTTCGATGATTGTCTAGCAGCAAGGAAAGAAGTTACAAAACACTGTTTTGGTGGTGTGACGGATGAAAGGCACGCTAAAGAGGAAGCAGCCCTTGCTAGAGGTAAGGCAAATACAATTGAACTTGGCAAGACGACCTCAGCTGCGCGCCCTAATCCGTGTTTCTAATCCAGTAGCCAAATAAACTTAGCTCGGTTATTAAATAGCCATGAATCTAAATCTTGTCATAATCATAATATTACTTCTGCCCATAGCCTCATCACAAATAACGGAGATACAAACTTCATGTCAGATGAGTTATTTACTGCGATAGATCAACACGATATTAAATTAGTTGCCAAATTACTTGCTGAAGGTGCGGATCCAAATGCCCACTATACTCAGCCACCTGAGTGGCGTCCCCTTGGTGCAGCTATAGAGGAGATCGAATTTGGAGGGGGAGTCGAAATTGTTCAACTTTTACTCAGCTACGGTGCTGATGTTAACGCTCCCTATATTAACAGCAAGCTTACTCCACTGCATGCGGCAATGTTTGTAGGAAGTTTCGAAGTACTTGAACTACTACTTAAGGCTGGCGCTGATCCAAATGCTTTGAGCGATGAAGACCGCTCACCGCTTCGATTCGCAGTGGAACAGGACGACCTTGAAATGGCTGCGCTTTTTCTAAAATATGGTGCTGAAAAAACAATCAACGATAGTGGTGGTTTTTGTGGATACACAGCCTTAGGATTGGCAACTCGGAAACTAAACGTTCAAATGATTGAACTGTTGCTTAATGCGGGAGCCGATCCGGACGCCACTGACTCAGATGGTCAAACTGCTCGAGATTATTTACCTACACGAGATAATCTGAATTATGAAGCATGGAACACAATAAATGAATTATTCTATTTTAACCGTCGTAATCTGTAACGGCCGTTCGGCAGATGAACATAGGGAGGATTTGCCTTGGCAATCCACCAATGAACGAAGCCACGATGCCGAAATGTTCGCCAAGGTTTCTGGGCGGCTTGCTGGTGCGAAACCGCCCTACTATTCTGATTTGATATTCGGGAGATTGCATGCCGAATTATCGGCGTAATTTTGTACCGGGCGGTTGTTATTTTTTACGGTCAATTTGCTGAATTTGTTGACCGACCATATCGATTTGCTGCGGGATTCTGTTTTTTACGGTGCGGCGTTTGCATCCTTTTCATATCGATGCGTGCTGTCGAGCAACCCCAGACTCTTCCGATCCCGTACTTTCAGAGTAAGAAGTTTTGCTCTACAAAATTTGCCTATTCTGTACTTTAGGCCCTTTATAGAGACTTTATGGAGGCATTGACGATGTCTTTAACGGCAACAACTGAACCGATGTCCCCGGAAGAATTCCTCGAATGGGAGGAACGGCAAAAAGATAAACACGAATTCATCGGCGGCGAAATTTTCGCAATGGTTGGCGTGACGCGTCAGCATGCCACGATAGCCGGGAACCTTTTTCGATTCCTTGGAAATCATCTTGCAGGGACGCCTTGCCGTGTCTAAATGGCCGACATGAAATTGAAACTGGACTTGGCGGATGCTTTTTTCTATCCGGATTTGTTTGTCACCTGTTCCGAGTCGGATCATAAAGCCGAACGCTATATGTCCGAGCCGCGTTTGATCGTCGAAGTTTTGTCCGAATCGTCTGAAGCTTATGACCGGGGAGAAAAGTTTGCCAACTACAGGAAATTTGCATTCTTGGCCGAATATGCATTGATCGACCCGGTCGGCCATAAAACGGAACTCTTTCGGCGGGACGATACCGGACATTGGGTGCTGTATGAATTCAGCGAGAATGAACCGGTTCATTTTTTAAGTGTAGACTTGGTAATCGATCAAGCTTCGCTTTTCGAGAATGCCGATTGAGATCGATGCATCAGTTATCCGAATAGAACTCAGGAAAACAAATTTTGCATACTCCAGGCGCAATAACCAAAAGAATCATTCCACGGATTCTCGAACAACATGTCGAAGAGGCTGCTTTCCTTTGGATTCTGCGCGATAGTGCTGTCGGCGCGCCGCATTATCAATTATCCGATCTTGCCAAGCTCGATAGTCGCATCGAAGCGCATCTCGATGGCCTACGCATTGGGGGTGCCGATGCTTGGCGGTTGTGCGAAGAAGCTTTGAAACTCGGTGAGGCCGGGGAGGTTTTTGCCGCAGGTGTCTTGGCGCTGGAAAGCAAGGATGCGAATCGCCTTGAACGCGTTCTCGAAACCGTGGCACAATTTCCGGAAACGTTGCGCGGTCTGGTTTCGGCCTTCGGTTGGGTTGCGCCGCAACGACTAGCCGGTACGGTCAAAAGCTATTTGACATCGCAGTCGCCATTACTCAGGCAGATCGGCATTGCCGCCTGCGCGGTTCATCGCGCCGATCCGGGACAGATTCTTGCCAATATCATCGCCGACGATGCGGCGCCGGTCCCACTCCAAACCTGCGCATTACGAACGGCCGGGCAACTCAAGCGCCGTGATCTGATCGACCCGATAAAAGGGCACCAGCAGGCCGACGATGAAACCGTGAAATTATGGGCCGCCTGGTCCTCGGTGCTGTTAGGCGATAGAAAACGGGCGATCGAAACATTGAAATCTGTAGCCTGTAATAAATCTCCGCTGGGTCAGCGTGCATTTGATTTGTTATTGCGCGCAATGTCTCCAACCGATGCGCATCTATGGCTGAGGAGTCTGGCCCAATTTCCGGAATGGCAACGCGATTTGGTCGTCGGCGTCGGCATTATCGGCGATCCGTTTTACGTTCCTTGGCTGATCAAGCAAATGAGCATTCCCGAGTTGTCGCGAGTGGCCGGCGAGGCGTTCAGCAGCATCACCGGAGTCGATATCGCTTATGAAGATTTGGACGACGAACCGCCGCAAGATTTCGAAGCGGGATCGACCGAAAATCCGGAAGATGAAGATGTCGCGATGGACAGCGACGAAGACTTACCCTGGCCTAGTCCTCTAAAAATAGTCGCTTGGTGGGACGCGAACAAGGAGCGTTTCAACCAAGGCGTTCGCTATTTATCAGGCATGCCGATCTCGGAATTGCAGTGTAAACGCGTATTGACCGAAGGTTATCAACGCCAGCGTAAGTCTACTGCCTTGGAGCTTGCGTTGATGCAAGCTGAGGAGCCTTTGTTCGAAGTGCGCGCTCCAGGATGGCGGCAACAGTCTTGGTTAAGCGAATAAGCGGGAGAACGTTCCATGTCGATATCCATTGCAGGATTGATTTTTTTGCTCGTTTCGATTGTATTTTTAGGTTTGGTATTGAGAGACTTTTGGACTCACCGGCGTTGCCTAACGGTACAGGCACGAATATGGTTACGGCTCGCGATGATTTTCGGTATTGTCGCCGTTTTGCTGTTGTTCGTGTAAAGACTTTACCGGCTTAATGAATTGGCAGTTACTTTTTAGAATAAACGGAATTTGTTTCTCATTTCCTTGCGCAGATAAGTATAGTCGACAATTATTTTCCAATCATTTTTGGTGTTGAATTCAATTGAATCCCAAGCGGCAATCTTAAAAACTTCGGTGCCGTCTTCGCGATAACTGTAATAGCCGATGCTGTCGTCATCGACTATGGTTAATCTCCCGAACGCCTGCAGCGAAGATGATTGGCGGCTGACCGGATCGATGAATAGATTCGTGCCGATATAATCGGAATTGGCGTCATAAATAATTAGGCCGTCGCTACGCATGATCCAGATATCCCGGTTTGTTTCATCTTGTTTCAGAATAGCCGTAAACAGTTTGGGCAGCACCTTTTCAGGCGACATTTTAGCCTCAAGATATTCGGTAATGCGGCCGTTCTTTTCGATCGGTACTCGGTATTTGATTATGAGGCGGTTGTTTTCGACGTCGGCGATCGGTTTTAGCTCATCGTTTTCTTCACTTGCGATAAACGCTCCTGTTAGCACTGAAATAGGTTGAATAGAAAACGAATCAAACTGAGGATAACGGTTTTGTAATTCTTCTAAGATCGATGACTCGGCAATGTCGCCGGAACCGAGTTTCTCTGCGGCTTGGTTTAGATTAGAAAATACCAATGCGATTTTCGATTGCAGCGCATGCACGATAGATCGTGCTTGTTGCTGTGAACGTTCTCCGTAAAAAGTGATTCGGCTTAAGGCTTGTTCGGCTTCATGATTAGCTTCCTTCATTTGATGCGCATAATGAAGCGAAAATCCCGCTCCGATACTAATGGTAATGAGTAGTAATGCGGTCGTGAAAACGGCAAATTTATTTTGCGCAAAAAAACGGCTTAATAATTCACGTCTTGAATAGGCATAGACATTGACCATGCGTCCGTCACGAAAAGCCTTCAATTCTTCAGCTAATTTTCCGGCATCGGTAAAACGCTGCAAAGGATTCTTATGCACGGCTTTTTCGCAGATCGCAATCAATTCCGGAGGTGCTGCAGTATTGAATCGTTTAGGAGAGGGGGTTTCGACATCTTTCTCCATTTGTTGCTGTATTACGGTAATCGAACCTCGGTATGGTTGGCTGCCGGTAATAATTTTATAGAGGATCATTCCTAGGCTGTAAACGTCCGATGTTTTATCCGCGCGGCCGCTGAATTGTTCCGGCGCCATATAGGCAGGTGTACCAAGCGCTTCCGATGTGCTTGAGTCGCTTAAACTATCGCGTTGGTGAGTGAGCGCTTCTCGGTAAAAATAGGTATTGTCGTCATCATCCAGCACCTGGGCCAATCCCCAATCGACCACGATGGTCTCGCCGAAATTACCGACAATGATATTCGCGGGTTTTAAATCGCGATGAATGACGCCTTTGGCATGCGCATAGGCTAAGGTATTGCAAACATCGATTAGAATATCCAAAAGTTGAATGCGTTGATTGAATCCGGTTTTGGGATCGGTATCGGATATTTTTTCGAATTTTCGAGCCAGCGTTTCGCCTTTAATGTAGCGCATCACATAATAAGGCCTACCGTCGTTTCGTTGCCCCAGCTCATAAACAGGAACAATGCCCGGGTGCTCAAGTTTTCCGGTAATTTTGGCTTCATGTAAAAACGAATGATCGAGTTCGACGTCGCCGCTTAGTTCATCCAGCATTTCCTTGACTGCGACTCGCCTGCCGATTGTTTCGTCATAGGCTAGATAAACCCGGCCGACGCCGCCTTGACCGAGAATATCGAGTACACTCAGATTCTTGAATCTCTGATTGCCGGAATTTTTATTGTCGGATTCAATAGTCAAAGGACGATTTGTGGCAAAACGTGTCGAGTCGTCTTCTTCGATCAGCGGCGTATTAGAATGAGAATCGTCGTTAAACATTGGGCCTCGGCTGCATTTAAGTGGGGGTCACAATTGGCGGTTTTTCGGTGTTGGACAACAATAAAATTCAAAAAGAATCAATGTAGTTCAATTTTAGACGTTTATCATTCGTCGTTTGCGGTAATGAGGTGAGGCTCACACTGAAATCAGAATAATTACCGACAAACTAAACAATGAGCCGATAACTTTTTGTAAAATCTTGAGAAAACTTACGGTTAATCTATTTTACAATCAGAGCAATTTAAAATCCTGATTTGCTGATAAAATGAGTCTTATTAGTGACGCTTATCAAATTTATTCTGGATTGGGGCAAAAATAAGCCGGTCATTGATGGCCTCGGTTGTTAAACCCGACAAAAATAATAACACCCAAGTAACTATTCAGCCCCCGTTAATTCTCGTTCCCATGCTCTACGTGGGAATGATAGGGGTGTGAATAATTACACACCCGATATCATCATTTTTTAAGTATTCCAAATTTAGGGGGAGTCATGTTAAACCAGTCGAAAGCAAAACCGAATAGGCCAGTTTTGTATAGTATCTCGTTGCCATCTTTGATAGCCATTAGTGCGTTAGCCATGCCTCCGGCCAGTTTCGCCCAATCGTCTTCTATCGACACGAGCCTGTTCAATTCTAGCCAACAAAACTTGATATCTACGTTACAAAATGTGTATTCCAATTGTTTTCTGCCGGATAATGAGACAATATCTGACTCTAGTTTATGTACACAATTAGATTCAATAAGCAATATTTTATTTGATCCTGAACAAGCCGCCAACATCTTCCAGCAACTCTCTCCGGAGCAACTCATTCAACAAGGCACCCAAGCAACTCGAATCACAGCGGGGCAACTTGGCTTAGTCGAAAGTACGCTCAAAAACCGGCTGTCCAAAATTCATTCCAGCCATCAAGGCAGCATTCAAACATCGGGATTTCAATTTTATCGAAACGGTCAGTCGGTGTCTGAGCTTGGCGGAGCGGCCGGCGATGATTTCGGACTGTTCGGTCACAATCTCGGCGTCTGGCTAAACATGAATATTCAAGTCGGCGATGTCAATAATACGTTTGAACAGGTCGGCTTCAATTACGACAACTACGGTTTTACCGGCGGTGCCGATTATAAGCTGACTGAAGATTTGGTTTTAGGGGGCGCTTTTAGTTATTTGCGTTCAAATGCCGATTTCAGCAGAAATCAAGGCGAAACGACGACCGATACCTATACCGGTTCGATCTACGGAACCTATTATTTTTGGGATAACTTTCATCTCGACGCGATCGCATCCTATGGCGGAAACCAATATGATACGGTCCGACGAATAAACTTTCAAAACGTCAGCACTGAAGCTAGCGGTTCGACCGGCGGCAATCAACATGCCTATAGTTTGGGGATTGGTTATGACTTTTCCTACGGCGCATTTAGTTTAACGCCTTATTTCAGAGGCAATTATGTCGGGCTTTCAGTCGATTCGTTTAGCGAAAGCGGCGGTGCGGGTTTTGGTATGGCGTTCAGCGATCAGAATGTTGACTCATGGACAACGACGCTGGGCGGCGAGACTTCCTATGCGTTCGGCTTGCCTTTCGGCGTCGTGATCGCGCAATTCAGAGCCGAATGGCATCATCAATACAAGGACGGTAGCCGAAATATCGGTGCCGGTTTTGTAGATGATCCTACCGGACAGCGTTTCAACATCGTTTCGCAAAGTGGTGACCGTAATTTCGCAACGATCGGAACGAGCTTGTCGGGTACTTTTGCCGACGGCTTATCGGGCTTCGTTTCGTATGATGTGATGCTAGGCTATCAAGACATCAGCAGCCACAGTATCAATTTTGGCGCTAGGATGGAGTTTTAAAAGCAAACACTATTCATCGAATGGAACGTTTTGGCATATATGTTAAAGCAGACATGATTTCAAGAACTTTTCTT
Organism: Methylotuvimicrobium sp. KM1; assembly: GCF_044788715.1. Lineage (NCBI taxonomy): Bacteria > Pseudomonadati > Pseudomonadota > Gammaproteobacteria > Methylococcales > Methylococcaceae > Methylotuvimicrobium > Methylotuvimicrobium sp. KM1. The sequence goes on from NZ_CP173170.1 coordinate 2,422,498, forward strand.
TTATCAGTCATCACGCCAATATTTGTTTCTAAGTACATTGTGTCATTCTCGATTGAACGGGTTTGTCAATGTTATTCAGTTTGAGAGGAGGAAGTTGTTTTTGCATCCTATGCCTGATGCAATTCAGCCCCATCTCCGATGCTGCCGTTTGTACGTGGAATGGAAGCGAAAACTCGTTATGGAATAATCCAGCGAACTGGACTTGCAATCCGGTTCCCGACCCCTTAGCACCGCCCGCTAATGCCGACGAGGCTGTTATCGACATCGACGACACCGTCGACCTCGATATATCTCCGACGGTTTCGAAATTTACTTTAGCCGCCCAGAATGCCTTTTTGACTGGAAATCAGACACTTACTGCAACGGATTTTAATTACGATATGCAGGCAGGCGGTGTTGATGCAACTTTATCCGGAGATATTGGACTCGATAAAACGACCGGCGGCACGGTGACGTTGAGCGGCAACAACACCTACACCGGCACGACGACCGTTAGCGAAGGTGTCTTGGCGCTCGGCGCCGATGATATTTTTGCCGATAACTCCACTTTACTGATCAACGGCGGCGAACTGGCGCTTGGGAATTTCAACGACACGTTCGCCGGCGTCACCTTGGCTTCGGGTTCGATCAGCGGCAGCGGCACATTAACCTCCAACAGCACATTCAATCTGCAATCAGGAAGCATAGATGCGGTGCTGGCCGGAAGCGACGGTGCGACTAAAACAACCGACGGCATTGTGATGTTGAACGTTAATAACACCTATACCGGCACAACTACCGTTAGCGAAGGTGTCTTGGCGCTCGGCGCCGATGATATTTTTGCCGATAATTCCAATTTGCGAATCAACGGCGGCGAATTGGCGCTGGGTAATTTCAACGACACGGTCGCCGGCGTAACCTTGGAATCGGGTTCGATCAGCGGTAGCGGTACATTAACCTCCAACAGCACATTCAATCTGCAATCAGGAAGCATAGATGCGGTGCTGGCCGGAAGCGACGGTGCGACTAAAACAACCGACGGCATTGTGATGTTGAACGTTAATAACACCTATACCGGCACAACGACCGTTAGCGAAGGTGTCTTGGCGCTCGGCGCCGATGATATTTTTGCCGATAATTCCAATTTGCGAATCAACGGCGGCGAATTGGCGCTGGGTAATTTCAACGACACGGTCGCCGGCGTAACCTTGGAATCGGGTTCGATCAGCGGTAGCGGTACATTAACCTCCAACAGCACATTCAATCTGCAATCCGGAAGTATCGATGCTGTGTTGGCCGGCACTGATGGCGCGACTAAGACGACCGGCGGCACAGTAACATTGAACGGTAACAACACTTACACCGGCACGACAAATATCGAAGCCGGTGTTCTGAGTTTTACCGGCAGCCGAGTTCATACCGGAACCTTCATTGGAAACGGTACACTCGAATTCGGAGGAGGAGTGAACGAATTCGAGCCGGGTGCAGCGATTTCAACCGCGAACTTAAACTTCAGCGGCGGAACCAATCAATTAAATGCTGGCGTGACTATTTCGTCGCAATCAATAGAATTCAGTGGTGGAAATAATACGGTCGGGAACGACCTCCTTTTGTCGCCGGATTGGTTGACATTCAGCGGAGGCACGAACCTGATTGAGGAAGGTGCGGGGCTGAAAGCGACGAACGTCCTTTTCAGCGGAGGGACTACTGATATTCTGGGCGTCTACGAGTCTATCGGTACGACGACCGTTAATGGCGGGGTCGTAAACTTCGCCAATACTTCGCCAGATGCGGTCAAACTAGGACATACGTTGATAATTAATAACGGCGTCGTCACATTTCAGGCAGCCAGTCTCAAAGTCGACCAATTAAACCTAACCGGCGGCGTACTTTCCGGACCCGGAGACTTGACGGTCACTTCGGCATTGTTATCCGGAGGAGAGATGCAAGGGCCCGGGCGTTTGATCATCGAAGGGACCGGCGGAACCTCCACCAATTTATTGCTGAGCGGCGATTTTGTCTTAAATAACGAATCGGTATTGCTCAATTCGGGCAATGTGGTCGTGTCTGCCGGGGCATCGTTAACAGGAGAAGGAACCTATATACAAACCGCCGGAAGTACACAGGTCGATGGAATATGGCTTCAAAACCTGACGAATATCCAAGCAGGCGTTTTCGGCGGTAACGGCATCATCGGCGGCAAATTAATTAACGAAGGCTTGGTGGGTGGGGCCGGTTCCAATCTGATGCTGAATGGGCCGGTTGCCGGGACGGGAGCCTACGGCGGAACTGTCATATTCAACAATACCTTTTCGCCGGGTCCGGCACCCGATGGCTTGGGTATCGCTCATATCGACGCTCCGTCTGCCGATCTGGTTTTTACCGGTAATAGCACCCTGAATATTGAATTCGGCGGTGTAAACGGCGCATTGGTAACCGATTCGATTACCGCTCGTAGCATCGACATACAAGGCGCTCAGTTGAACCTTACGCGCTTGGCGGGTCAACCCGACTTTTCACCGTCACAAGCGTTTGCACAAGCGGCGATCTTAACAACAACGACCGGAACGATTACCGGCAATTTTAACGAAAATATCGACTGCCCGGCCGACTCGAACGATCTTTATGTATTTTCCAAGCAAGAAAAAGCATTTTTGTTGACCATAGTGCCGCGTTTGCCGAATATCGTGCCGGCCGATGTCCAATCGCTGGCAAGTGCGCTACAGCAAATCGACTGCAGTCCCTCGACGCCTGCCGGCCTGCAAAGTTTACTCAACAGTTTGAAGCCCTTTTTGACTGAAGGGCTTTCAGATACCGACAAAGTTAATCAATTTATTAATGCCTTGAGACAAATTAGCCCGAAACAAATGGCGGTTGAGCAAGCCTTATCCGGGCAAGTCACTAAGCTGCAAAGCAGTCATGTCGTTCAGCGCATGGACAGTCAACGATCGGCATCGGTTTCTAGTTCAGCTCCTTCTGTCAGCGTGAGCACGGTAACGGCCGCGCCTCCTTCAGCGGATAAGCAAGCGCCGGTAGGAACTCCCTCTGCAGCGACTTTTTCGGTCGACATGCATTCCGATAGCGATATCAGAGACACCGGTTCTATGTTTAAAAATCTTGGCCTATTTATCAACGGTCAATTCGAATGGGTCGATAGAACGGCAACGGTGACTCAGCGAGGCTATAATTCAATTCTTTACGGTGTAACGGCCGGCGCCGATTATTGGTTTGGCGACAAATTGTTATTAGGATTGTCGGTTGGTTACGGTAATACAACATCAGACATTGCACTAGGCGGCGGTAATCAGACGGTCGACGGATATACCTTGTCGCTATTCGGGTCCTTGAATCTGACCGAAAATTGGTATGTCGATTTTGTAAACGGCTTTTCTTACAATCAATATCAGACGAAACGGACTGCATTTTACACCGATGCCAACGGATTCGATGTTCGAGAAAACGCACTGAGCGAAACCGATGGTTGGCTAAATCGCATTGCCTTGAGCACCGGTTATGATTTTTTTATTCAGGAATGGACATTAGGTTTACGCGCGCGGGCGGAATACGGCCATAATTACATTGCAGGGCGTGAGGAGCGGGGAGCCAAACTCGGCATGAACCTGGTCATTGATGATCAGCAATACGACTCGGTTACCAGTAGTTTCGGCGGCATGATCGCACATGCATACAGCGCACCGTTCGGCGTTATTTTTTCACAAGTCAATATCGAATGGGAACGGCAATGGATTGATAGACAGCCTGCGATGACAACCCGTTTCGTAGAAGCACCGGATATTCATTTTACGACCGATTCTTTTTCGGTCGATCAAGATTATGTCAACGTCAGGGCTGCGGTATCCGCACAATTACCCTATGGCGGATCGGCATTCGTTCAGTATGATACAACTATAGGGCAACAGCTTGTTTCAAGACATGCGGTTAATGTCGGGATTCGGATAGAATTTTAATCGACTGTTTGCTAGTAATTTAATATTTTTTTCTTTAACGCCAATAATTCGTCATGCTTGGGTATCGCTTCGAGCCCTTCTTCAATTTTGCTTAGGCTTTCATCGTATTTTCCTTCAGCATATAATTGCTGGGCTTGTTCTGCCAAGATATCGGCAATCTTCTTTAAACCGTTTTTGGCTTCTTTATTATAAGGGTCGATTTCGAGCGCTTGTCGATACGACCATAAAGCATTACTGCCGGTCGGGGCGGTCAGATAACCGACTTCAAAATGTATCTCAGCCAGTTCCAGTAAGTCTTTGACCTTAAGTTGTTGCTTTGGCGTTAGTTCAATAATTTTATCTTGAAGCGGGTCGGTTTCCTGCGATAGTTTGATATAGCCTCCGGTCGTAACGACAATGGCTATTATAGCCATTGTGCCCAGAATAATCGGTAGGGGCGATCGTGGCTGCAAATCGGTGATGAACTGCTTGACCGAGGGAGTGCGATCTTTTCTTTCCAAGGCCAAGGCGCGCTGCAGACCTTTCCACTGCCGACGACTTAGGCTAGGCACCGCTTTAGGCTGCAGATTAAGCTCATAGGCTTTGAGTGCCGATAATTTTCCGTAAGGATGCTTTCCAGTCAAAACTTCATAGATGACGCAAGCAAGCGCGTAAACATCGTCGCTAGGGTCGGGCTCTTTATTAGAAAACATTTCCAGACTGGCATAAGCCGGCGTCAATGCGCCTAAGTCCCTACGAGCATCGAAAACGGTTTCGTCCTGTTCCTTATCGGGGCGACTTACCGCACAAGCGATACCAAAATCGAGAACCTTGACTTCGCCGTTCTCTAATATCGAAACATTGCCCGGTTTAAAGTCGGAATGGATAATGCCGTTTTTATGCGCATAAGCCAAAGCCAAGCACATGCCTTTGATAATGTGCCAGGCTTTTTTGAACGGCATACCGTTAGGAATAACTTTATTGATGTAGTCTTTTAGTGATTGGCCGGTCAACACTTCCATCGACATAAAAATATGCGATCGGTCTCTGTCGAAGTCATAGACGGTAATGATATTCGGATGAGCCAGTGTTTGAGCCTTTCTTGTCTCCCGTTGCAAAGCAATATAGGAAGTTGGGTTATCCTTGAATTCGTCGTTTAAAATTTTCAATGCGACATAAGGAGACTTATCTTGAGCTTCCTGTTTGCGTAAATCCAGCGCTTTATAAACGACGCCCATGCCGCCGCTACCGAGTAATTCCTCCAGTATGAAACGGTCTTTTAACACCGAGCCGATACCAATTTTTTCAGATTCGGTTGAGCTAAATCCCGATGATCCGGAATATCTAGTGCCGCGAGTCGTATTAATCGTTTGTCCGGATGTTATATCAACCGAACTAACCGCACCCCTTTGGGCTGTGGATTCGAAACGATCAGTCAACCGGGTATTCTCGAAGTCAACATTCGGTTGAATGCTTTCGCCCGGTTTTGGTGTATTGGTTTTTGTTGTTGGCCGGACAATGGTTTCATCTTGCTCGTGAGAGGACGTGCTTATTCGTGTTTCGTCGGCATTATGCAGAGATAGGGTTGTTTGTGCGATTAAACCCTGGTGAATTTGCGGTGGTAAATAGCCCTGTTCAAAGAAGTCATCCAGCAACTTGCGCAGTTCGCCTGATTGTTCGGGATGTTGGCTAAGCAGCTGACGCATTTGTTTCGACAAATCGCCGAAGGTTGTTTCACCTTCGCGAAAAGAATTAAATACCTGAACAAAGTGGCTTAATGGGGTTTCCATGATTTTCCGGTGAATCGGTCTGTAACGGCTCTTAATGAGCGAAATGATAATGCAAAATAATAGGCGGGAATAGTGAATGGTAAATAGTAAAAGGTGAAAGGTAAATAGTGAATGACTAGCCGGACGGGTTTTGTAAACCCAGCGGTGCTTGTAAAAAAGCGGAAATGTCTCTACCAACTGCAGTAAGCGCAGGCTACTGAATTCAATAGAGAACAATTAATAAGTATTTCCGAACCTAAATCCAGGCAAGCAGTCTATTCACTATTCACCCTCTTAAACACCATCAGCGTAATATCGTCATTAAACACTTCGGTTTGGCAAAATTGTTTGAGCTGTTGAACAATATGATCGATTATGGTGTTCGGCTCGTATTCAATGGACTGAGAAAAAATATCCACGAGCCGTTCGGTACCGAAAAAGTCGCCTTGGGGGTTTTCCGCCTCGGTCAAGCCGTCCGTGTAAAGAAGTAAACAATCGCCTTCGGCCAGCATAGTCCTTTTTTCCTCGAATTCGACATGTTCCCGAACGCCGACGATGAGACCGTCCGTGTCGAGTTGCTCGCATTGAGCTCGATCACGACGGTAAAGTAGAGGAGGCGGATGTCCGGCATTGGCATACTTTAAGTGGTGAGTTTGCGTATCGTATTGCAGGTAGAATAAGGTGATAAAGTAGTCGGAATGGTTGAGATCGGCAAACAGAAAGTCGTTTAACACATTAAGCGTTTGCGCCGGCGATGCCGGCCAATGTGCTTGCGCCCTAATGGCGCTTCTTGCCGAAACCATAAATAAAGCGGGTCCCACGGCATGACCTGAGACGTCGGCAATGACTATGTCGAGATGTGTTTCGTCACGGTAAAAATAATCGAAATAATCGCCTCCGACTTGCGTTGCAGGTAGGCAAAACCCGGTGATTTTGAACTGATTCGATATAATCGGTGCAGAGGGAAGCAACGATGCTTGTATGTTTTGAGCAATTCTCATTTCATTTTGCGCAATGGCTAAATTGACCTGGGCCATGCGTATTTGGCGTTCGGCAGCTTTTCGCCCGGTAATATCATGCACAAATCCGCTGAATTCGTAAGCATGGCCGATTTTTAGCGGCGCTACACTGAGTTCGATAGGAAATTCGACACCATTCTTACGTAAAGCGATCTGTTCGGTCAGTTTATTCAAAACCGGGCTTTTGCCGGTTTGCAAAAAAGTTTGCAGTTCGTCGTTCAGCGATTTACGAAAGCGTTTAGGAACAATCAACCCGGCGACATTTTGACCTATTGCTTCCTCGCGAGACCATCCGAACATGAGTTCGGCTCTTTGGTTCCAATCGGTAATGATGCCGTAGGAATCCATGATGATAATGGCATTGAGCGCGGTTTCTATAATTAACCGTGTTCTTTTCTCACTTTCTATTAATGCGTCTTCATAATGTTTACGTGCCGTGATATCCCTGTCCACGCCGCGCCATTTAATCAAATTGCCTTGTTTGTCGGTAATCGGTAATCCGGTAGATTCAGCGATTACTTCGTGTCCGTCTTTATGACGATAATGATTCAGTAGTGAATAGAAAGGTTTATGTACCGAAGAGTAAGGCTGAAAGCTGGTTTGATCTTGAGGTGTCAATAGCTCGGTATAGTGCTTTCCTAAGACGTCTTCAGGGGTATAGCCGATGATGGTCTCGACCGCATTACTGCTATAGATGTAATATCCGTTCGGATCTTGCTCCCACAGCCATTCTCCGGTCATTTCGGCCATTTGCCGAAAGCGTTCCTCGCTTTCCTTAAGTGCCGCTTCAAAATGCTTGCGTTCGGTGATATCTTCTTCGACAGCGAGAACGTGAGTAATTTGACCTTGGCTGTTTTTTATGGTGCTGATGCTTTCAAACGCCCAGTAATTTTCACCGTTTTTCTTTTGATTTTTAATTTCTCCGCGCCATTCGCCCCGACTTAACAGTTGTTGCCACATGTTTAGATATTGCTCGGCTGTCGTATCGCCCGACTGCAAAATTTTCGGGTTAAAACCGAGTAGTTCTTCCTTAGCGTATCCGGTCATTTCACAGAATTTCGGATTAATGTATTCGATGCGCCCGGAAGGGTCGGTGATAATAACTGCGCTAGCGCTTTGCTCAACGGCTCTGAGCATTAAAATAAGGTTGATGTCGAGCTGAGTTTTTTCACCAAGCTTTTGAATTAGCAAAGCAAATCGGCTTACATTATCGGCTTCGCTTAAAGCAAGACGGCATAATGAAATCAATGCGGGAAATGGAGAATCGGTTGCATCCTTCAGTTCGGCTTGAAAACTGATGCTGGTTTGCTCGAAAGGCATTTTCTCCAGCATTTCCTGCCAAAATTTCTCAGGATTAGACGATGATAATAGTCTGTCGAGAGGTTTATCGATTAGCTGTTGCGTTTGATAACCAAAAAGCGCGATTGCGCTTTCGTTGACTGCTTCGATAACCGGTGTCGAAGGTGTCCGGTTTTCAATACTGGCGATGATTAAGCTTAAAACCGGGCCGTCGATAAACGAATGCATGTTAATCGGTTTATATGGTAGTGTGAATCAAAAGACTGGGCAGTAGTAATCGATCAAAAATTAAAAAAACTGTGGATTATCGGCGACAAAACCATGTACCTTCGATTTGGGCTTAAAGTCCGGGGCTATCCAAGGTTGAATATCTTCATCGACTAAGTATTCAGCCAGCCATTGTGCTTGCCCGCGTATCGGCAAAATAAAGGCATATAGTTTACCGTTAGGTAGTTCGGCGACATCACCGATTGCAAAGATGGCCGGATCGGTGGTTTGCATGAATGAATTCACCTTTATCCCTCGGTTGACAGCCAGTCCCGCTGCGGCAGCAATTTCAGTTCTCGGCTTGAATCCACAAGAGACTAGAGCCACATCAAATTTACCGCCGTTATTGGAATTAACAAGTATTTCGTCGCCTTTCTTGTCGATGCCGGTGACAGATTGGTTAAATAAAACGTTAACTCCGCTATTTTTCAAAATTTTAAGCAGTTTTGCCGAGTCTCCATTGCTCAGCTGCCGCTCCATCAAACGATCCATGGCATGAAACAAGCTGACTTTATCGCCCGAAACGGCTAAATCCGATGCCACTTCGCAACCGATTAAGCCACCGCCTATAATCGCCCAATGAGGCGGTTTGTTCTTGTTCAACAACGTTTTGCGTATCTGACGTAATTCTTTGAGGTCGGCCAAGCTGTTAAGGAGATGAAAATTATTGCGATCGACCATTAAGGTCGGCGGGATGAAGGCTGCAGAGCCTTGGGCTAAAACTAGAACATCATAGTCTATAGTTGTTTTTATCGATCCGGCTGCCAAATTGACGATTTTATGGTGGCGATCGATAAGTTCCGCTTCGGTCTCTGTTAGAACTTCAATTCCTTTTTGGCGAATAGTTTCAAATGTTTTGAGAATGATGGATTGCTCTATAGCATCCTTGCTGAAGCCGTGAGAAAGCAACGGCCGAGAATAAAAGCCGTCGCTTTCCCGTGTTATCACGGTGATATGAGCGTCCGGGTTTAAAGTATGTAGTTTTTCGGCAAAGGTTATGCCGGCAAACCCCGATCCGATTATCACGACTTTCATGGAAATAGTACTTAGAGTGGCTCGAAAGCGCTTTTTTCAGCTCCGCACTCAGGGCAAACCCAATCATCAGGAATATCATCCCAACGAGTACCTGGGGCGATTCCGCTATCCGGATCGCCTAATTGCTCGTCGTAAATATGTCCGCATTCTAAACATTGATATTTTTTATAATCGGCCATGAAGTTACCTTAATTAATAGTGAGTAAAATAGTCGTACCAAAAACAATTTTCTATGAAATACCGATAGTGATTTATTTATAACTCAATTAGCTAAGCCAAAGCAAACATGAGTTTTAACATAACAATCAAGCCAAAGTATCCAGTTCAAGCCTTTCGAGAATCATTTCGCTGCCGGCCGTAAGCCGAGTTTCCCGACTTTGGCAGATTGGGCAATAGAGCCGATTAGCCGGTACCTCCGACTCGATGCTGCACTGTTCGCAGACGATTTGCGCCGCTTGTCGTTCAATAATCAAAACGGCACCATCGGCTATCGTATCAACGCGATTGATTTCAAAAGCACTTTGCAACAATAAAGGCTCTACACCCGATAAAACACCGATTTTAACCGTGATGCTGGCAACTTTTGTCGCTTGATTTTGCCGGGCCAGACTTTTTACCTGATCCAGCAAATCCTCGCATAGCGACAGTTCATGCATGCTCCGCATCCTCGGTCAGCATTTGATCGAGTAATTCCCAGGTCGATCGTGCTTCTTCTGCACTGATTTTCTGGATTGCGTAGCCGACATGGATGAGAACATAATCGCCGATGGCTATCGGCTCATCCTGCAGTAGAAACAAACTGACTTCTCGTTCGATGCCTTTGGTCGAACAAACAGCGCGACTACCGTTAATAGAGGCAATTTGCATAGGAATGGCAAGACACATGAGAATTCCCGAAATGAGTTTTAAATTGTGGCAGTGGCTAGGTAAAGTCCTGTGGCCGCAATTGCGAGCCCCCCGGCTCTAGTCAACCAAAGCTGGCGTTTAATTAGCACGGCCATCGTAATGCCGAACGCATGGACTAGTGAGGTTGCTGCAATGAAACCGGCGCCGTAAAATAAAGGCGATGCGGCTTGCGGCATTTCCAATCCGTGCGCGTAGCCATGAACGCTTGCGAATAAACCGGCGATCAGCATACCGGCGGCGATGGGTAAACGCACCGAAAACATTAATATAATACCTAAAAACAATACCGTTGCGGCAATGGCTAATTCCAACAAAGGTAGGACCGGTCCATACGAGGCCAATAATGCCGCCAGGCTCATCGTACCGACAAAAGCGGCCGGCAAGCGCCATAGCGCTTTATGACCCAATTGTACGGCCCAAATGCCAATTGCCAGCATCGCCAGCAAATGATCGACGCCTATGAACGGATGGATGAATCCTTCGGCAAAACCCGCGCCTTCCGCGCCGAAGGTATGGGCTTGAGCCGCATTACCGTAAGCGAAGAACGCGGTGATTCCGATAATTGCATTGATTGACTTTTTATTCATGTCACACCTTTTCGGCTAATTTGAGGATAAAACTTAGTGCTTGTAGTAAAAAAACCAGTTTAACGCTCCAGGGCAATTGATTTTATAACATGCTAGTATCTTGGCGGCAAAAGCAGTTAATAGAGTCGTGATTGTTGAATGGCTTTACGGCTTGCGCATCCTAAAAAACATACCCACCTAAGATTTTTACTAAAGTCATCATGATAACAGAACATTCATTTTCCGATACCTACATTACGCTTGCACATGGTAATGGTGGACGTTTCATGCGCGAATTGATCGAGCATTTATTCGCCAAATATCTCGATAATGCCTGGCTCGATACCCGGGCCGATGCGGCCGCCATGCCTTTCGACGAATCGGATGGTGAGTTGATGATCACGACGGACGGTTTTACGGTCGATCCATTAGAATTTCCCGGCGGTAATATCGGTAGCCTGGCTATCCATGGAACAGTGAACGATTTGGCTGTGGCGGGCGCAACGCCGCGTTACTTGAGTCTCAATGCATTTATCGAAGAAGGCTTGGAGATAGCCGTGCTTGATCGGCTTATTCGAAGTATGGCTGAAGCTTGCCGAGAATGCGGCGTTAACATTGTAGCCGGCGATACTAAAGTATTGCGCCGGGGGCAGGGCGGCGGTGTTTATTTTGCCGTAACCGGTGTCGGTAAACGACCCCATTCGGTCAATCTGGGTATTGATAATATTCAGGCCGGCGATTGCATTTTGCTTAGCGGAACTGCCGGCGATCATGGTTGTGCCGTGTTGTTGGCACGCGAGCAATTCGGCTTGAGCGGATCGTTACAATCCGACGCGGCGAGTGTGTTCCCGGTGACTCGTGCGTTGTTGGGTCTGCCCGGATTACGATTCATGCGCGATCCGACCCGAGGCGGAATTGCGACTGTCGCGCACGAAATTGCTTCGGCTGTCGCCGGCACGGTCAAACTGGTCGAATCGGCAATACCGATTAACGAGCAAGTCAAAACCGTCGCCGAAATCCTAGGTTACGACCCTTATTATTTGGCCTGCGAAGGGCGGGTGGTGGCTGTAGTAAGTCCCGGCGATGCCGAAGAAGCGCTTAAACGAATGCGCGGCGCGGGCTGTAGCGAAGCGGTGGTTATCGGCGAAGTTCAAGCCGGGAGAGCCCAGGTGATTTTGGAGACGGCGTTAGGCGGAGAACGGATATTGGAGGAGCTTGAAGATGACCCATTGCCACGGATTTGTTAAGTCTTCGAACTGTCAAACACACCTTAGGAATATGCACAAAACAACTTATACAAGTAGTAGGCTTTGTGGCGGTTTGATGACTCGCTTGACAGGACGCCGTGAATACGTCCATGAAGGCTTGACGGCGGCTATCCCTGCCGCCGACACCTGTCAATCGAGCCACCAACCCCCCTTCCAACAATTGTCTAAGTTATTTCATGCTCGTTCCTTAGCTTGTTGAATCTTGAGTAAAAAATCAAAAGAGTGGCAGATTACTTGGTTTGCGTTATTTATTCAACGAATGAAAGATGAATCATTTTGGTTATGAGTCGTGGTGATGATAGGATTAACAGATCGTAACGTGAAACGTTTCGATCACTTAATCCCGCAATATACCGGCCAGTCGCGCAAAATTTAAGTATTTTTGCCGTTTTCCAACAAATATCCCAACCCTCTTATAGTTCTGATATTGACTTCGAAAGGCTTTAGACGTTTACGTAAACGGTGTATATAGACTTCTATGGCATTATCACCTAATTCATCTCCGCCAGTCGATAAACGCTGAGCGATTTTATCCTTACTGACTACGTATCCGGCCTGTAGCATAAGCGTTTCGAGCACACCGTATTCGCGCTGAAACAAAATCAATGGATCTCCGTCGACCAGAACTTGGTGCTCAAGGGTGTCGAGGGTTAGTCTACCAACCACAATATCTTTACTAAAACCGCAGTAACTTCGACGAATGAGAGCATGGACGCGTGATTCCAATTCTCGGCAATCGAATGGTTTCACCATGTAATCATCCGCGCCGCGCTTAAGCCCATCGATTCTGTCGTTTAATCCGTCTCGAGCCGTTAAAATCAAGATGGGAACCGTATCCTTGCGCATTCTCAATTTCCATAAGATTTCGCTGCCGTCCATGTCGGGCAATCCTAAATCCAGTATCAACAGGTCAAAGTCTTGCGCGAGCAAAGCGCCTTCCGCATAACTACCGTTCGGTGCACAGGTGACATCATAACCGGATCGGGAGAGGGTATATGCCAATCCATCCGCCAGAACGGCATCGTCTTCTACGAGTAAGATTTTCATGATTTTAATCACGTTGTAAATTAGATTACATTGTTTCCTCGGTTGCTCGCAAACGAGCAAAGGGTGTTTTTTTGCCGTTCTCTCTCTGGTCGTTTCAGAGTTAATCCCCCGGCTTTTCCGGAGAATTAAACATCACCTATCGTTTCTCCTTTAGTTGGTTTTAGAATAGGGCTGTTCCCAGAATCGGCTGACCAATAAAGCCTCCATGATACTCATTTGATCGCCGAAATGCTTAATCGCGAGCACCGGTATTTGAGCTTCGGCAATGACCTGCGAGGTTACTCTACCCAATAGAATAGTTGTCACCTGACTGCAGTCGCGTGGGCTAAGCAATCGGCGGAAGGTTCTGAAAAATCGATCAGAACGACTATTTTGCTAATATCGGAGCCGCCTAATTCTTCTTGAATATGTTTTAATAGTTCTCATAAATTGCTTGCAAAATATCAAGTTAATAAATGCCCGACTTGATTACCCTAAGCAAGTAGGAAGCCATTCGGCAATAGTATTAATTCTTGGTTACCTTGGGCGTTTTGCTTAGCGCCTAATGAAACTTCGGTGATTTTCAGGTGGCTTCTGCGAATGAAAGGAATCGGATTGAAGCTTTTTTGCCGGTTTAACCTAGGGTTGTAACGTTTCGGAATGACGGCTTCATTGATTTGGTTGCCGTCGATAAAGGTTTTGAAAGCGGCTTGATTCAAGCCGGTAAAGAGTTCCGTTTTAATTAGTACCTTGTCAGCTGAATAGCTTTGACGTAAGGCCTTGCAAGCTTTTTTGAATTCTGGATTCTTCAAGGACTGAAGCAATTCGGTCTTTGAATAATACAACAGGTCGATTGGACAATCGGAAAGAAATCGGCAATGCGTCAAAACGAAATACAGCTTGTCGTCTCCGGCGTTAGCTAGGGTATAGTTGACCAAATTCAGCGATTTCACCGAAAAATCGGTCGGAATCAAGATTGTTCTTTTCATATTCAATCCTTTTAAAAATGGGGCAAGCTCATGTTATTGATTAATACTTTCACATGCCTTTCACCAAGCTTTCGCGAAACTTGCTTGAAACTTTCGTGAAACTTACTCGGAGAGAATAAATGTGTTGCGGCTTGCGGAATTTAAGGGATTTAAATCGAATGAACCCGGAGGTAACTATTTTTTCGCGGATTCAACTAACAAGTGCAATTCATTTTGAGTGATAAAAAAGAGGGTGACCAAGTGCTAATGGGCTTTAAATGCAGGGAACTGATCAATTAAATGCGGAGTGCTATCTTGCAAAGGCAAAGGTCTTGAACATAAAAAGAGCAGTTAGCATATTTTATAGACCGTTCGTGCTGAGCTAAGTCGAAAGGAGAACAGAAAAGTCCGAGTTGATTTGTTAAGCTGTTCATGGTTCGACAGGCTCACTACGAATGGCTTAACTTAATGGCAATAAAGTGCGGGGGGCTAGTCAGTTTTTGCGTGAAATCAGAATAAGTCAAACTGCATCGGGTCAGCTCAAAATTGTCATTATTCCAGTGACTATCGCTACGAAAATTATAGAGTTTGTCGACAACGGATCAAGCCGAGCAGGCTTCGATGATTTGTCCGTAGCTGATGCCTGCGTCGTTTCCGGGTAATCGTTCAGTTAGATAAACCTCGAAACCTTCCTGTTTCAAATGTTCTATCGCCAATTCGGTCAACCGCTTATTTTGAAACACGCCTCCGCAAAGACCGATCCGGTCGATTCGGTGTGTTTTTCTGATCCGGACAGCCTGATCTCGGATCGTTTCGGCTAGACTGGCATGAAATTGACCGGCTCGTTCTTGTTTGGATGATTTATCATTCTGTAGCATCGCCAATAATGGTGTCCAATTACTGCGCCAAATACCGTTTTTGTCTTGTTCCAAGGGTAGCAGTGGCCCCGGTCCGCTATCGGCGCTCAAGGTTTCCAGTTCCATCGGTGCTTGACCGTCGTAATCGGCTTTCGATACCAGTCCCAGCAATGCCGATGCGGCATCGAACAATCTGCCGGCTGAACTGCATAAAGGCGCATTAAGCTCGTGTTGCCAAGCTTTTTTCAAGAGTTCGGTAGGGAATGGGCAGTCTTGCCATTCCCAGCCGCATTCCCAAAATAAAGCCGCTGCGCTTCGCCACGGTTCGCGACCGGCTTTGTCGCCGCCGGGTATTCTGAAGGGTTTTAAAGAACCCGCGCGACGCCATTGGCCTGGCCGGCCCAATAACGCTTCACCGCCCCAGATCGTGCCGTCTTCGCCAAAGCCGGTCCCGTCCCAGGTAAAAACCAGCATGGTTTCGGATAGGCCGTATTCGCCGACTAACGCCGAGGCATGGGCATGGTGATGAAATACCTGCGTTACCGGAAATCCCGATTGTTCGGCCCATCGGCTCGAACGGTAATCGGGGTGCGCGTCGCGAATGACTTTTTTGACGCTTATGCCGTAGAGCGTTGCGAGCTCGTCTATGGTTTGTTCGAAGACTTCTTGACTCCGCCTCGATCCGAGGTCGCCGATATGCGGGGATATCACTGCGCGGTTGTCCCAAGCTAGTGCTATGGCATTTTTCATGTGTCCGCCCACTGCAAGCACCGGCTCTTGTAACGTAAACGGGAGTGTCATTTCCAAAGGTGCACAGCCGCGGCCCAGTCTAATCGGTCTCATGCTACCGGCAATTTTTCTGAAGACCGCATCGTCCGCCGGTCTCAGTATCGGTCGGTTATGATGCAAAAAGGCATCGGCTACCCGGCTTAGCCGCCTCTCGATTTCTTCTCCGTTAGTCATGACGGGTTCGCCGCTGATGTTCGCCGATGTCGCAACCAAAGGACCGTCGAAGTCGTTAGTCAAAAGGTGATGCAGCGGACTATAAGGCAGCATGATGCCGATTTCGGTGATGAAGGGTGCGATCGATTCGGCCAGTGGACTTCCGTTCCGTTTTTTGACCAAGACGATCGGACGGAGCGGGTCTTGCAGTAAAGTCAATTCCGCCGGGTCAGGTTCTGCGTATTTCATCACGGCGGTTAAACCGTCTTCGCCGCGCCAAGGCAGGAGAATCGCGAGCGGTTTGCGGGCGCGTTGTTTACGTTCACGCAAGCGCTGGACTACCGATTCCGAGCTTGCATCGCAGATCAAGTGATAACCGCCGACGCCTTTGACCGCAACGATTGCCCCTGCGCGTAAGGCTTCAATGCAGGCGGTCAAAGCCTTTCCGGTATCCGAAATGGTTTTTTCGCCGGAGATGTGAAAAGTCAATGACGGTCCGCAAACCGGACAAGCCAAAGGTTGTGCATGAAATCGCCTATCCAGGCGATTGTCGTATTCTTTTCGGCAATCGGAACACAATTCGAATTCGGCCATCGCGGTATTGACGCGGTCATATGGCAGTTTTTTGATCAGCGTGTAACGGGGTCCGCATTGCGTGCAATTGATGAACGGGTAACGGTAACGGCGTTGTTTCGGGTCATTCAATTCGGCAAGACAGTCGTCGCATAAAAAATAATCCGGTGGTATGTGTATGGCAGATGACGACTCGGCAATGCTATCGAGAATCGAAAATGTATCCAGGTCGTCAGGTTCGGCGGTTTGCCAACTTGTGAGTGTCGGTCTTGCGAGAGGAGGAG
Organism: Methylotuvimicrobium sp. KM1; assembly: GCF_044788715.1. Lineage (NCBI taxonomy): Bacteria > Pseudomonadati > Pseudomonadota > Gammaproteobacteria > Methylococcales > Methylococcaceae > Methylotuvimicrobium > Methylotuvimicrobium sp. KM1. The sequence continues at coordinate 2,439,203 of NZ_CP173170.1, forward strand.
CGTTATCGATGAGACGTTCCATGAACCGGTCAATCCGGTTCGGTTCGCCTTGTATCAAAATTTCAACAGTACCGGTCCGGTTGAATACCCAACCGCTTAAGTTTAATTCATGGGCCAAACGGCATACGAAAGGGCGAAAGCCGACGCCTTGCACTTGACCGGTGACAATCAAGCGTCGCGCATCGGTTTTGCAGGAAAAAGGGGTTTGAGTGGATTTCAATACAAGGTGGGTTCGGCAAATTAAGTGCAGGTTGTTTTTTCGTGTTCGGCTGATCGGGTCCTGATTCCCGACGACCACCAAATTCGGCAGGCGCCTTCATCGGAAACCATGCACGGCCCAACCGGCGAGCGAGGCGTGCAGGAAGCGCCATATAATTTGCAATCAACCGGCTTGATGCGTCCCAGCACGACTCTCGCACAGTCGCAGCCCGGCGGCATCGCACCGGCATTTTTTCTTGCATTTTCGGCATGAACAGGAAAACGAAACCGGGCGTTATGCTGTGCATAGTCGGCGCTAAGTTCAAGTCCCGATGCCGGTATGATGCCGATTCCTCGCCAAGGGGCGTCGACGATCGTCAGGGTGCTTTCGATCAATCGGCGGGCGGTCGGATTGCCATGCGGTTTAACGACTTGCTCGTAGCAATTATCCAAAAAAATTCGACCTTCGAGTTTCTGCCGCAAGACCGAATAAATCGCCGCCAATAAACTGTCCGGCGTGAAACCGGCAATCGCGGCCGGGAAGCCGTGGCGGTCCACGACGAATTGCCATTCCTCAGGCCCCATCACGGTTGAAACATGGCCCGGGGCAATCAGCGCATCGAACGACGGCGTTTCGTAGTCGAGTAGCATCGCAACCGCCGGCCAAGTCAGGCGGCCGCTCATCAGTAGCAACAAGTTATCGGGAATGCCTTCTGCGAGCATGCCGGCGACCGGGGCGCAGGTCGTTTCGAAACCGGCGACGAAAAACACGACGGTTTTACCAGGTTCGGATTTCGCGATTTGAACCGCTTCGGAAGGCGAGGCGATCGGGCGAATGTCGGCGCCGGCGGCTTTGGCTTGTTCGAGAGAACGTACCGACTTGCTCGAAACATTGACCGGCACGCGCAACATATCGCCGAACGCCACGACTATGCTATCGGGTTCGTTCAGGCCGATTTGTATCGCTTGATAAATATCTTCTTCCGGACAAACGCAAACCGGGCAGCCGGGGCCCGGAATCAGATCGATCATGTCGGGCAAGGCGCTTCTGAGTCCCGCCATCGAAATCGAACGCTCATGACCGCCGCAGACGTTCATGATGCGCACCGGCGAGGTCAAAGGCAGTGCGCGGATTTTATCGAGCCATTGTCGTGCGTCGAGTGCCATCGAAAGACCTCAGGCTAGTGCGCCGGCTTTAACAACCGGACGAAAGCGGACTTGCGCCGGATCGGTATGCAGTAATTGGCCGTCTCGCTGGACATTCGGGCGTGTCGTTTGTTCTTGTGCCAGTTTGTTTCGATGCGCTTGGAGTTGTTCGTGCAGCCAATCGATCCAGGCATCCAACCCGGAATCGTTATTCTGCCGAGAAGATAGGTTAAACACCGGCGCTTTACTGGCTAAATTACGTAGTGCTTGTTCGGCCCTTTCCGGTGAAAAATCGTCGAGAAACGGCAATAAGTCGGTCTTAGTGATCAGCATCAAATCCGCCGCTCGGAACATGACAGGATACTTGGCCGGTTTGTCGTCGCCTTCGGTCGTCGAGAGCAGGGTGACGTTCAGATGATGTCCTAAATCGAAACTGGCCGGACAAACGAGGTTGCCGACATTTTCTATGAACAAGATATCGATAGACGACAAGTCGATATGATGTAGTGCATCGTGAATCAGATGTGCATCGAGATGACACGCAGTCCCTGTCGTGATTTGATGCGCAGGTACGCCATGCGCGCGAATTCTGGCGGCGTCGTTTTCGGTTTCGAGATCGCCTTCGATTACGGCCAGGCCTAAAGAACCGTTCAGTCGCTTGATCGTCGCTTCGAGCAAGGCGGTTTTGCCCGATCCGGGTGAGGACATCAGGTTGATCGCTAAGACCTTTCGGGCATCGAAATGACTCCGGTTATGTTCGGCTTGGTTGTCGTTTTTGGCGAGTAAATTTTTCAGCACCGTGACCGTCGTGGTACCGTTAGCCGGTTTTTCCGCTAAAACGAACGGACGATTACCGGGCGTGATATTACAACCGCAGGTATTGCACATAGGGATAGCCTCTGTAACTTCTAAAAAGTGCATGGCTATGTTATATGAGCACCATGAATGGCACAAGCCGATAATAGCACTTCGGAGTTTTGAGGGTATTCAAAATTCGGCAATCCTGAGTAAGGTTGGAAGGTTGAATCTCAGAGTGGAATTCCCATAAACTCGTCTATTTGAAATATAAGGAGTCAACAACATGCGTTATTTACACACGATGGTCCGGGTTCGCGAATTGGACGAAGCATTGGATTTTTATTGCAATAAGCTCGGATTGACTGAAACCAAAAGGATGGAGAGCGAGCAGGGACGATTTACGTTGGTTTATTTGGCGGCGCCGAAAGATAAGGAGCAAGCCGAGATCCAAGAAGCGCCTTTGCTGGAATTGACCTACAATTGGGACCCTGAGGAGTACACCGGCGGCCGCAACTTCGGTCATTTGGCTTTCGAGGTCGACGACATTTATGAAACATGTCGAAAATTGATGGATGCGGGCGTTACGATCAACCGTCCGCCTCGGGATGGCCATATGGCCTTTATTCGTTCGCCGGATGAAATTTCGATCGAATTACTGCAAAAAAGCGAACCGCTGGAGCCGAAGGAGCCTTGGGCTTCGATGCAAAACACCGGAGCGTGGTGATCAAGTCCGCCGGATTTGGAAATTTAGGCATTCGATTCCCGCGTCGAGCACGGGAATCGAATGAAAGCCGAATTAGCTGTTAACTTGGGCAATCCAGTCTTCCAAGTTGTAATAATTGGAAATGCGAGCGACTTTGTTATCGCGGATTTCGAAGAAGGCGCCCGCAGGCAGTCTGTAAGTTTGTCCGGCAGCTTCCGGCAAGCCTTCGTCCGTTTGTAAGTATTCGCCCAAGACAACGAACTCCGCGGCGGCGCGTTTGCCGTCCGGGGTAGCCATGATGACCATGTCGACTAATTCTTCCTTGTAATTATTGTTCATGCAAGCCATGAACTGCGTAAAGGCTTCTTTGCCGATTTGGCGCTCGCCTTGATTAATATCGTGAATGACGTCATCGGTCAGCAAGTTTAAAAAGGTATCCATGTCGCCGGCATTGAAAGCAGCGTAGTATTGTTGTACTAGGTTAATGGTATCTTGATTCATAATGCCCTCTAGGGATTGAAAGGTAAATTTAAAAAACCGGCTATTCTATAGTTGTATTGGATTTTACGCCATAGAATGCATGGCATTCCAGCAATTCCCAATTTGGGGATCCAACAGGGTGCGGGGTATGCTTGGCGAGGATGTCGGCGGCAGGGCAGATTTTTGCTCCTCGGCAATTGCTCCTGCATTGCCCTAATACACGCCATCCATGGCGTAATGCAAAATCTGCATTCACGCCATCCCTGGCGTTCGAGCCGTCGTCAGGCCCCCATGACTGGGTTCACGGCCTTCCTCGACAGGGATACCCCGCACCCTGAACACGGAGAAATTTCTCAAACTGGGAATTGCTGATGGCATTCAGTTTCGATCGGGTCGAACATCGTTTGTAACAGGCGCGTCTAATTGACGCAGATGCTTGCATTACAGCGGTCCCTTGTTTAGTCTTCCCCGGGACATTACTAGAACGGACTTGACGTATGAATCATCCTGAATTTCCATTGGCCGAGGAATTAATTTATTTAAACCATGCTGCTGTTGCTCCCTGGCCATTACGAGCATGCAATGCCGTAAAAGAATTTGCCGAACAAAATACGCAGTTCGGCGCTTACTATTATCTCGATTGGCTCAAAAAAGAAAACGAGCTTCGCGGTCAATTTCAAGCTTTGTTGAATGCGCCTTCGTCTGACGATATCGCGTTGGTTAAAAATACGTCGGAAGCGCTTTCGTTTGTCGCTTACGGCTTGGATTGGAACGACGGCGACAATATCGTCTCGACAAACGAGGAATTTCCTTCCAATCGAATACCCTGGCAATCCTTGATAGGACGTGGCGTTGAATTTCGCCAGGCAGACTTGAATGGCACTTCCGCTCCGGAAGAGGCACTATTTGCATTAGTCGATAACAATACACGCTTATTGACCGTGAGTTCGATAGAATTTGCTTCCGGTTTGCGTCTGGATTTGGAGAAAATAGGTCGGTTTTGTAAAGCCAACGGCATCCTTTTTTGTATCGATGCGATTCAAAGTTTAGGCGCTGTTGAATTCGATGTGCAAGCTTATCAAGCCGATTTTGTGATGGCCGACGGTCATAAATGGATGTGCGGTCCCGAAGGCTTGGGGGTTTTTTATACACATCCGACCGCCCGAGCGCAATTGCAATTAACTCAGTTCGGCTGGCACATGGTTAAACACATCCACAACTATGAAAACAAGCCCTGGGAAATACATCCCGGCGCGAAGCGTTTTGAGTGCGGTAGTCCTAACATGCTGGGAATTCATGCCTTATCGGCCAGTTTGTCATTACTACTGGAAACCGGTATGGATCATGTTGAAGCAGCGGTTATCGGCAATGCCGATCGGCTTGCCGAAGGCATTATGCAAAATGAACACTTGGAATTGATTAGCCACCGAACTCGTAAATTAAAATCCGGCATTGTTGTATTTAGACATAAAACACTGTCGAATAAACTGTTGTTCGAGCAATTGCAAGCCTGCGGTATCGTTTGCGCATTGAGAGGCCAAGGAGTCCGCTTTTCACCGCACTTTTATCATTCGGTGAAAGACATCGAGCGTGTATTGGATAGCTTATCTGGATTGTAAGGGGACTTTTATTTAGACCTATTACGCTTCAATTTGATCGGCAAAGGGTGTTTAGGAATTTCACTTGCTTGAAATACCTCCGCACGTCAAAATCGGCTACTTTTCTATACCAAGAGGTTTCTTCAAAATGTCTATCGATATTCTATGAGCCGGAATAATAGGATTTTATTTGCCGGAGATCCCCATGGAGATTTTAAATCCTTGATTGATTCGGCGATTGCAAACAGACCTGATGCAGTAGTTTTATTAGGCGATTGCGACCTTGAACGGCCTTTGGAGCACTATCTACAAAAGATAATCGCTTTGACACGAATTTGGTGGATTCCAGGCAACCACGATTTCGACTTTCCACGCCGTTATCATTATCTTTTCAACTCCGAATTGGCCGAATACGGCCTTCATTTGAAAGTCCATGAAATCGCAGGACTTCGAATAGCCGGTTTAGGCGGAATATTCCTTGGACGCATCTGGTATCCGCCACAAAAGCCCCGATGGAAAAACAAAGCGCATTATCTCGCTAGCCAGTCCGGGCATATTAAAAAAAATGGATTATCGCTTAAATTAAAATCAGCGATTTGGCATGACGAAGTGGAATCATTGAAACGCCTTAAAGCCGATATCTTGGTGACGCATGAAGCGCCAGGTTGCCATGAATACGGTTTTAGTGCAATCGATGATATTGCCAAGGCCATGGGGGTTAAAAAAATTTTTCATGGGCATCAGCATGACAGTTATTACGCAAAGCTACCTTATGATATTGAAGTCTTCGGGGTTGCCGACCGGAGTGTTGTCGATCTTTCCGGTAACGTCTATCCCGTAAAGATCGACTAAGCAATGAATGTCATGAGAACTATTTTGATAGTGATTGAGCAAATATTTGCCGAAAACGCGATGCAGAAATCATTACAAAAATGCCGAAATTGATGATAAGTAATTATTGGGAAGAGTTATTGTTATTTATCCGCGTTATTTAAAATAAGAGCAGCAATAATCGGTAGGGCTTTTGATGTTAATTTGAAATTGCGCATTCGCAGGAATGTCGAACGAGTCGCCCCCCTTAATTTTTTGCCATTGTTCGGAGCCTGGCAATAATACCTCCAGTTCTCCGTCGATTATTTCCATCAATTCTTTATCGGCGGTGTTGAAAGTGTATTCTCCCGGCAACATAAAGCCTAAAGTTTTGATGCTACCGTCGGCAAATTTAATAGTACGACTCGTAACATTACCGTTATGATAGACGTTAGCCTTTTTGACGACAGAAACATTATGGAATTCCGACATGGCGATCCTTTATTATGCACAGTAAAAAAGGATGCAATTTTAGCAGACTTTTTGGGCTGCTCGAAATTAAAAAGTAGGTTTGCTTGCGGAGAGCGGGAGCTCAGGAGAGATTTACGCGAGATGGGGTTTGGCTGCAAGAACCATATTAGAATCTTGCGGTTTTGGTCAATCTTGGGCAACCTGCAGTCGCCCAAGCGCCGGTTTAACTTAAATTAATATTCGGCTTTAACTTCTTGGTAGCCTTTAATTGCTTCGATTAAAGAAGCCTCGGCTTGAGCCTTGTCGCCTTTTCTGATGGCTCTACGCGCTTTTTTCAAATGAGCCGCAGATCGGGTTCTTTTGACATCCAATCTGCCGACTTCAATGCGTTTAGAGTCTTGACGCGCTCCTTTAATCAGATCCAATACAGTTTCGTCAGCTTCGCCGTTTTTCAGTGCAGCCAAAGCATCCTCTGACTTTTGCGCGGCACCTGCAATAGATGCGGCGACTTCTTCCGGTGTTGCGTTTTCAATCTTTCCTGCGGCCATGACTTGAGTAAAGCTTCCTATGGAAAAAGTGACGGCGAGAGCGATGACGATCTGTTTTAAAAATTTCATGTTCTAGTTTACCTTTTGTGAGTTAATAATTTTGGCTATTGCTAAAACCTCGGGATTACGAACGCGGGTAAGACGCGTGTTCCGCAAACCTGATGCGCATATAGAGCGTCTTGTCTAACTTTAGCCAATGTAGGGCCTTGCCATGAGCAAGCCTCATGCTATGACCTTACAAAATCCATAGTAACATACTCAGAAATATTTACTTAGTAATTCTTACAATGGATGCCAAAATCATGCTTTGATCCATAAATTAATCAAAGTAAACTTGGCCAAATCTCTAAATGATCAAGTTTAACGTTATAATGTTAATTTTTATCGCCTAAAGCGAATGTCCATACACGCACAATTCAAACAACTTGCCCATCGATTACCGGAATGTCTGAATCAAGACCGCCATCGCCTTAAACGCCAACTCGACCGTTTGCGCCAAGACGCCAAAAATGGCAAGGTCCCGTCCGACAAACTCACTGACTTGAGCGGCCGCATCGAACAATCGGCAGCATTGTTTTCGAAACGGCGCGCGTCGATTCCCGCCATCTCATTTCCCGATTTGCCGGTCAGCGGCAAAAAAGACGAAATCGCGCAGTTGATTCTGGACAATCAGGTCGTTATCGTCTGCGGCGAGACCGGTTCCGGCAAGACCACGCAGTTGCCGAAAATCTGTTTGGCTATCGGCCGAGGTTCTGCCGGCTTTATCGGTCACACGCAACCGCGCCGCATCGCCGCGCGCACGGTTGCGGACCGCATTGCCGAGGAGTTGGGCGAGCCGGTCGGCAAATCGGTCGGTTATAAAGTTCGCTTTCACGATCAAACGCGCAAGGAATCGCTGGTCAAATTGATGACCGACGGTATTTTGCTGGCCGAAACGCAAAACGATCCGTATCTGAATCGGTACGATACGATCATCATTGACGAGGCACACGAGCGCAGCCTGAATATCGATTTTCTACTCGGCTACATGAAATGGCTGCTGCCGAAGCGTCCCGATCTGAAATTGATCGTCACGTCGGCGACGATCGACCCGGAGCGTTTTTCGAAACATTTCGCCGATGCGCCGATCATTGAGGTATCGGGCCGCACCTATCCGGTTGAAATTCGCTACAGGCCAATAGACCAGATCGAGGAAGATGACGAAACGACGGCCGATCTGCAACAAGCGATTCTCGATGCCGTCGACGAACTGTCGCGCGACATGCGCGGTGATATTTTGATATTTTTGAGCGGCGAGCGGGAAATACGCGAAACGACCGAATCGCTGCGCAAGCATCATCCGACCGGATACGAAATTCTGCCGCTGTATTCGAAATTGAGCGTCGCCGAACAGGAGCGGGTGTTCAAGCCGAAAGGCGGACAGCGCATCGTGCTCGCGACCAATGTAGCCGAAACATCGTTGACGGTGCCGGGCATTCGTTGCGTGATCGATACCGGGCACGCGCGTATTAGCCGTTATAGTCATCGCAGCAAGATTCAACGCCTGCCGATCGAGCGCATCTCTCAGGCCAGCGCGAATCAAAGAGCAGGGCGCTGCGGCCGCGTCGCCGAAGGTATCTGTATTCGCCTGTATTCGGAAGAAGATTTTCAAGCACGCCCGGTGTTTACCGAACCGGAAATTCTGCGCACCAATCTGTCGTCGGTGATTCTGCAGATGATTGCGCTGAACCTCGGCGATATCGAGGATTTTCCGTTCATCGAGCCGCCCGAGGACAAAATGATCCGCGACGGCAAAACGATGCTGCATGAAGTCAATGCGCTCGATAAACAGGGTAATTTGACCGAAACCGGTAAGCAACTGGCCAAGTTGCCGACCGATCCTAAATTGGCCAGGATGCTGTTGGCAGCTGCCGAGTATCAATGCCTCCATGAAGTATCGATTATTGTCGCGGCCTTGAGTATCCAAGATCCCCGTGAAAAACCGGCCGACAAGATGCAGCAAGCCGATGCGAAACATGCCGTTTTCCGTCATGAAGAATCAGACTTTCTGACCTTGCTGAATCTATGGAATCATTTCGAGGAGCAGAAAAAGCATCTGTCGAACAACAAGCTTCGCAAATATTGCAAGGATCAGTTTATATCCTATGTCCGCATGAAGGAATGGTTCGACATTCATGCGCAGATCATGCAGGTGATCAAAGGCGAGTTGAAGCTGAAGCCGAACATGATTGAGGCCGGTTACGGCGAAATTCACCGTGCATTGCTACCGGGCCTGTTGTCGAATATCGGCTTCCGGCACGAACAATACGAATATCTCGGCGCGCGCGGACTCAAGTTTTTCATCTTTCCGGGTTCGGGACTGCACAAGGCGCGTCCGAAATGGATCATGGCCGCCGAGCAGGTCGAAACCAGCAAGGTTTATGCACGCACGGTCGCACGCATAGAACCGGAATGGATCGAGGCCTGTTCCGGACATCTGGTCAAGCGTAATTATTATGATCCGCATTGGGAGAAAAAAGCCGGTCGTAGCGGCATCTACGAACGCACGCTACTGTACGGTTTGACTTTGCAGGCGAAGCGCAAGATTCCATACGAACACGTCGATCCGAAGGCGGCGCGCGATTATTTCATTCGTTTCGGTCTTGTCAATCAGGATTATCAAACCAATGCGCCGTTCTTCAAGGCCAATCAGCAATTACTCGAAGAAGTCGGCTACATTCAGCACAAGGGCCGGCGCGTCGATTTGATCGAGGACGAGGAATGGCTGTATCAATTTTATGATAAAAAAATTCCCGAATCGGTCGTCAACGGTATTACGTTCGATCAGTGGCGTAAAAGCGTCGAGCGCGACAATCCGAAATTTTTGTTCCTAACCAAGGAGGATTTGACGCGGGAACAGGATAATTTCATCAACGAATGGGATTTTCCGGACAGCAAGAAAGTCGGGCGCCTAACCTTCGCTTTGCAATATCGCTTCGAACCGGGTCACGACGAAGACGGAGTGACGGCAGTCATTCCGGTACATCAACTCAATCAAGTGAACGCGCAACCTTTCGATTGGTTGGTGCCGGGCATGATCGAGGAAAAAATAATCGCGTTAATCAAGTCGTTGCCGAAACAGCTACGCAAGCATTTCGTGCCGGTGCCGCAAACGGCCAAGCAGTGTCTCGAAATCGAGCCTGATTTTAAAGGTTCATTATATGAATGGCTCGGTATGCGCCTGCGCAAATTGACCGGAGAGGCGATTCCGTTGACCGAGTGGCATCCGGAAACCCTGCAAGAGCACTTGACGATGAATTTCCGCATCGTCGACGAGCACGGCAAGTTGCTCGACTACGGCCGTGATCTAAAAAAACTGCAGGACAAATATGCGGTCGAGGCCGGCGACAGTTTCGACAAGAAGGCCGCCGATGAATTGAATTTCACAGGCTGCATTCAATGGGCCTTCGATGATTTGCCGGAAACCTATGAATTCATACACGAAGGTCAGTCGTTCATCGGCTTCCCTGCGATCGTCGACGAAGGCGATTCGGTCGGCGTCAAGATTTTCGATACGCGTGAAAAAGCCGACCGATTGCACAGAGCCGGATTGACCCGGTTGTTCCAATTGCAGTTAAAGAAGGAAAAGACCTATCTGACAAAAAATATGCCACATAAGCCGGCTGCGGAGCTCTTTATCAATCAATTGCTAAAACATCCGTTGTTGAAGGATTATCAAGGTGTTTCATACAAGGAAGACTTGCTCTATACGGTGTTTTCGGAATTGTTTGTCGGTGACCGTTCGATCAGGTCGCAGTCGGCTTTCGAACAGAGCATTCGAGAGCACAAAGGCGAACTGGTTTCGTTTTCGAACGAAGCGGGCAGAATCGCGCTGGACATCGTCGAGATTATTGTTGCGATCAAAAACCGGCTATCTCGTTTGCAGCAAGACAACGCCTCGGTCATCGATATTAACGAACAGTTGAACCTGATGATTTATTCGGGATTTATTCGCAATACGCCGCTGACGCAACTCAAGCAAATACCGCGCTATTTGAAGGCGATCGATTACCGTCTCGATAAAATCGTCAGCGATGCACCCAAAATCCCGCTAGTGCAGCGTTATTGCACGCGCTACTGGAAAGATGTCGCGAACCGGGCTAAGAAAACCGTCGTGCTGCCGGAACAAGAAGCGTTCCGCTGGATGCTCGAAGAATTTCGCGTGTCGGTGTTCGCGCAGCAATTAAAAACGCCATATCCTATTTCGGAAAAGCGCATCGAAAAAGCCTGGGATCAGCGGCAATAGTTCGGAGTCGCTACGAGTTATGCACAACATAAATCAACGACTTATCCAGCTTGTTTCCATAAGCCATTGAAACATCAAGTTTCAATGTAAGTCTTTGATTTTTGGTTTAATAAGCTGCCTGTATCGATTTTGGACAATTTAACTGAAGCCTAATAAATCCGGTACTTTAGCGATTAAAAAAACAATCAATCCACAGAGTTATCCACAGCTTTTGTGGGTAACTTTTTAAGGAAAAATTGAGGTCGGAAAGGACAGAAAACCTCCCCGAAAAATTTCGGGGAGTGGGGCTGGAGATTACTTGAAAGTACCGCCGTAAGTTGTGGTTTGATCGAATTCCGACCAAACATATTTGGGTTCTACCATGCTTTTGGTCGGAATCGGACTGGTTATCACGTCAAAGACTCCGGATGCGGTTCTTCCCAATGTATGCAATGTACCGTTGATCAAACCTCCGGTTGAACCGACGACCGGATTGGTTTTTTTACTGGCATCGACGATATTTTTAGGTACTTCGCCGATACCGGTAAAAATGTTTGCAAACCCGGTTAAAAACTTATCGCCAACTTGTGAAAAATAGCTTTCCTCCGCATGACTGCTTGGAGCATAAGCACCGAATGTCAACACTAAAGCCATTGCGATGGGTTTGAATTTATACATTGATTCTCTCCGTTGTAGTAATAAATAGTATCGTATCGCTATTAAATTATAGAGGAATCGATATGACCGGTCAAAGGCTATGCATATAAAACTTAAGTGACGCTTAACTCGTGTTCTAGGATTTCAGACTGGTTTAACGAGGTATAGACGAGGCGTATTATTTTGATTTTCCTGACTGTTGATGCATGACCTATCGTAGCGAGAACCCTCCAAATCGGCGCACCATTTGTCGACTTCATCGGCTTCTTGATCGCCGCCGGGATGGCCCGGATAGGCAAGTATCGTCAATAGACCATCCGGTGCAAGTATTCGAAGAGCCTGATTCAGTGCGGCAATCGTCGTATCGGTTCGAGTGATCAGCAATTTGTCGCCGCCTGGAAGATATCCCAGATTGAACATGACCGCTTTGATGCGACCGTGAAATTGTGCGGGAATCATATTTGTCATTTCCGCATGACTCACCCTGAACAGATCAACCCGAGTGTCGACTTTTCCCTGTTCGAGTCTGCGCCGCGTTTGATCGATCGCGCTTTGCTGAATATCGAACCCGAACACGATGCCGTCGGGGCCGACATGCCGAGCCAGAAACAGTGTATCGTGCCCGTTGCCGACCGTGGCATCGATCGCGTAATCGCCGGCTTGCAATAGAGTCTGTACAGCTTTATGTGCTTCGTGAACCAAGGAAATGCGTTTCATAATATCGCCGAATGTTGCAGTGTTTATCCAAGCCTGAGCCGTTCAGCAAGGCATCGGCCAAATGACGGCTGTACCACGGAATTTGCAGGCTGCCCTTGGCGCCGAAACCATTGAATACCCAAAGTTTGGGATTTGCGGGATGCCTGCCTAGAAAAGGCATTCGGTCCGGCGTGCAGGGGCGGATGTTGGCTTGTTGATCGACGACGCGTGTTTTGGACTCGAAACGTGAATCTATCTTGGCAAGCGATTGAATTAATTGATGCTTGGCCTGCTCTGTAATGGCTGTATCAGTGCAATACCTGTCGAATGTCGCACCGGTCCGGCAACGATTTTTCCCTATGGGAATCAGCCAGTTTCCGAAATTGATGATCTGTTCCGGTAAGGCAAAGTCGCTTTCGATGGTCAGTATCTCGCCTTTGACCGCTTGCAATGGTAGCCAGGAAAACCACGGGTTATAGGTTAAACGGTATCCTTCGCAAAAAACGATTTGTTTCGGCTTGAGTCCCAGCCGGTAGAAAGACTCAACCACTTGTGTGCCGCGAAAATCGAACGTGACTTTTCGATAGCTGTCGAGGCCGATAAAGAAGCCCCGCAAAGCATCGAGCAGCGGACGGGTATTTAGATAGCCGGTTTGTTTTTGCTCCAATAACCGACGGCAGTCTTGAAACGGATAAGCGAATGACTCTCGTGGATGTATTTTCGATAGGTAGGCGTCATATTCCGGGGAGTTCAAGCGTTTTTGACATTGCGCGACTTCGGCCTCGTTGCGCAGCAGGCGAAACATCGTTTTTTCTACGAAGAAAGTCCAGTCGAAAATTTTCGACAGGCGGCTGTAGAGCGCTTTCGCTTCCGGCAAACAATCGTCAACCCGATCGGATTTGGTAAGGCGTATGCCGGTAACTGGATTAATAAGGCCGGCCGCAACTTGCGAAGCATTTTCGCGGCAGTCGTCGACGACAATAACCCGTGCGTCGCGTTGTATCAATTCAAAGGCAAGCAGGCTCCCGGCTAGTCCTTGTCCTACGATCAGAAAATCGATATCCATTTTGTATTTTTAGCCGCGACGTAGGCATCGCACCGAAAGGGCTATTTGAGCGTGAGCGGCATACTCTTGAATTGTATGCCTTGCCAGCCGTAGCGCATGAAATTACGAATATTTTGATGACCGGTTCCGTTCGGGTCGTTCAACACGTCCAAGCGGTAATAATCGCCGAATAGATTGAGGGTTTGCTGCGCGTCGAGTCCGTTCATTTTTGCGAATGCGAAAATTTTGCAGGACCCTTCGTTTGTACCGGCTTTATTGATCAATTCATTATCATCAAGGCCGTTGCTAAATTCGGCTGCTTGATATTCGTAGTGTTCGGCAATCACGGCCATCGTTTCATCGAAACCGACCGGTTTATTGGATTTTAATTTGTCGAGAAATTCAATCAAAGTCATTGTTATCGATTGTTATGTTAACCCAGTATTAATATTTTCTGGATATAAGTTTTTGAATATTAAAAAATAATAAATTTTATAGCGCTATGGTGCCATTCCAACCTTATTTGTAAAAACTGAGAGAAAAGCTGTTTCCCAAACTCTTGTTTGAGCGACCCGTCACGTAAGCTCTTGCTTACCGGTTTCGAGAAGCTCATGCCTTGAGCTTTTGTCGAAGGCTTGCCCTGAGCCCCCCCTTGTCGAAGGGGGGGAGCTTCTCGTACTGTATTCCCAAGCAAAGAGCTTGGGAACGAGCGACAGGCCGAAGTACTTCCGTCCGCTCACTGCTGACAGTTAACCGCTAACTATTTTTTAAGCGTGTTTCATCAAGCGTTCTTTTTCACGTTGCCAATCTCGATCCTTCGACGCTGTCCGCTTGTCATGTAATTTTTTGCCTTTGGCCAAGCCGATTTCAATTTTGGCTCGACCGTTTTTCCAATACATCGATAAGGGAATCAACGTATACCCTTTGCGCTCGACGCTACCTATCAATTTGTTCAGTTCTTGACGATGCAGCAGAAGCTTTCTACCGCGTATGGAATCCGGATTGACGTGTGTGGAAGCGGATAATAGCGGCGAGATATGCGCACCATACAACCACGCTTCGCCTCGCTTGATTTGCACATAACTTTCCTTTAGTTGCGCACGGCCCTCTCTCAGGCTTTTGACTTCCCAACCCTCTAAAACTAAACCCGCTTCGAAGCGTTCTTCAATAAAATATTCGTGCGTAGCCTGGCGATTTGTAGCGATGGTATTGTTTTGCGACTTGTTTTTTTTCTTCGATTTTTTATCGGCCATGGCGTGTTAAGTGGATTTATAAACTGACGGGATCTAATAATTTTGGTATTTTACTCGATTTATTAATAATTATTCAGCTTTATAGCAAAGAACAGGCACGGAAATGACGCAAACAAAGAAATCAATTCATGGTGAATGGTCGTCGCGCTTAGCATTCATTTTAGCGGCGACCGGTTCGGCGGTCGGTTTAGGCAATATCTGGAAATTTCCTTATATTGCGGGAGAAAACGGTGGCGGAGCTTTTGTTATCGTTTATCTGCTTTGTATTCTGTTGATCGGCCTTCCGATTATGATGGCGGAAACGCTCATAGGTCGCCGCGGACGGCAAAGCCCCATTAATACGATGTCGGATTTAGCCGATGAGGCGAATGCCGATCCTAAATGGCATTATGTGGGTTGGTTGGGCGTTATTTCCGGATTTTTGATTTTGTCTTATTACAGCGTAGTAGCCGGTTGGGGTATCGCCTATGTTTTCAAAGCTTTTTTAGGTAGCTTTTCAGACGCGGACGGCACAGCAATCAAGAATACTTTTAGCGATCTAATGAGCAGTCCGCTGCAACAGATTTTTTGGCATAGTATTTTTATGCTGGTGACTATGCTAGTGGTATCGAGAGGGGTAGCCGGCGGCTTGGAGAAAGCAGTCAGATTTTTGATGCCCGGTTTGTTTGTGATTTTAATGTTGCTGGTTGCATATGCGATGACGACCGGGTCTTACCAACAAGGCATTAACTTTTTGTTCAATCCGGATTTTAGCAAAATTACCGGTCAAGCCGTTTTAACCGCAATGGGGCATGCGTTTTTTACATTGAGCCTAGGCATAGGCGCGATCATGGTGTACGGTTCTTATTTACCGAATAGCATTTCGATTACACGGACCAGTATCTTGATCGCCGGAGCCGATACCGCTGTTGCTTTGCTGGCCGGTATCGCGATTTTTCCAATTGTTTTTGCAAATAACCTGGAAGTCGCTGCCGGACCCGGGTTGATTTTTCAAACGCTACCGATTGCATTCGGCAATATGACCGGCGGCTGGCTGTTTGGCATTTTGTTTTTCGTTCTGCTGGTTTTTGCGGCGCTTTCTTCGTCAATTTCACTAATCGAACCGGCTGTTGCATGGCTGGTCGAAAACAAAGAAGTCGATCGCAAGAAAGCATGTGTCTGGGCCGGGCTTGCTACGTGGGTGGTAGGATTAGGCACGGTATTTTCTTTCAATGTTTGGTCGGATTTTAAAATTTTCGACCGATCCATTTTCGATTTATTGGATTATTTGACGGCTAATTTATTGTTACCCATCGGCGGTTTCTGTGTGGCCGTTTTTGCCGGTTGGATCATGAGACCCGAAGATAGCGAGCATGAATTGCGCAGTTCCAAACCAATATATTATCAAGTCTGGTGGTTTCTGGTTCGATACGTCTCTCCCGCAGCAGTTTTTCTGGTGTTTTTGAACGTGGTCGGAGTGCTTTAAAAATGGTGTTGGTACAAAAAAGCGCGTTGGTTAAATACTCCGCGCAAAAGATGTTCGATCTGGTCGATAATATCGAAGCGTATCCGGAGTTTTTACCCTGGTGCTCAGGCAGCCGAATTTTGTCTCGCAAGGACGATGTTGTCGAAGCCGAATTAATGATTGCTAAGGGAGGGTTTAAAAAATCGTTTGCAACCCGTAACCAACTGGACCATGGCGGTCGGATTACGATTGAACTACTGAACGGGCCATTCACGCACCTGGAAGGCAAATGGGACTTTATGCCTCTGCGTGAGGATGCGAGTAAAATTTCATTGGATCTTGAATTCGAAATGTCCGGAAAATTGGCGAGTCTGGCTTTCGGGGCTGTCTTTAATCAAATATGCAATACTATGGTGGCCTCGTTTACCGAGCGTGCAAAGGAAATATATGGCTGAAAAATTCATTAGAGTAGAAGTCGCTTATGCTAAACCGGAAAACCAGGTTATTTTAAATACTACAGTACCGGAGGGTGCAACAGTCGAGGAAGCTATTATAAAATCCGGGGTTATAACGCGCTTTCCTGAAATCAATTTGTCTCAAGCCAAAGTTGGTATTTTTAGTAGCGCCTGCAAACTGGATCGGGTGTTAAAGGAGTTTGACAGAGTAGAAATTTACCGACCATTACTGCACGACCCTAAGGAGTCAAGAAGAAGCAAGGCTGCAAAAGAATAAGTGATTGGCTTGTAAAATTCCTTCAGAAAGTTCAACTCTCTGAGGGAATTCTTGATCTAATTGACCCTGGAAGATGAAGTGAGCGGATCATTATCGATTGTGTTGTCGTCCGCCGGTTTTTTGAACTCAATCGTGCTACTTGATGTTTCATCGCTACCAAACACACCGGTTATTTTTTCCCAAACTGTTTTTTCTAATTTGCGCTTGGGTAACACAAGTGTTGTCTCGTGCGAAACTCGTTCTGTGGGTTTTGAGCTGGGTCTGAAATCGCCTTGTACGCCTATCAATTGATCCTCATCAAAGAGCAGCGTCACTTTTTTTTGCAGTCTTGGTCCGCCTTCCAATTGTTCAGAAAAAATATAATCCCAACGTTGCTGTTGAAAAGGGTCGAGCAACATGGGCGAACCCATGATGTATAAAACCTGGCGTTTATTCATGCCGGGACGCAACTGATCGATGATTTCCTGGTCGATCATATTGCCTTGTTGAATATCCAAAGTATAGACACCCGGCAAGTTTTCCATGATGGTTGTACATGAGGCGAGTATAAAGCTTGCTAGGAAGCATGAAAAGACAAGCGGCTTTTTCATTTAGCGTCTAAGGGATAAGCAAAACGGCAATCTTACATCAATTGCAATAATTATCCTAGAATGCAGTTCTACACTGTTAAACTGTATGCTCATTACTAATAAAAAAGGCTACAATAGCTTTTTGATTTTAGTTCGCTGCTTTTTATACCTTTCGCACTTCAAATTTCGGCATTAGCCTGTGGAGGTGCCGGGGTGTTAGGCCCCTCACCTAACGCTAGGTGAGGAGATGGCATGGATGCTGTCACAGAGCCTACATGGACGTATTTACAGCGTCTTTTGACGGGCACCCCGGCACCGAACTTTGACTAGCAAAGGGTATAGGTACCGAACAGATTTAATTTATCCCGGACAGCAAAACGATCCATTTATTAATAGGAGATTTTATTTTGGAAAAACAAGATTTAAGGGACGCAGGCTTAAAAGTCACTCTACCTCGCGTTAAAATTCTTGAAATTCTTGAAAGCCAAAAAGACGATCGTCATCTAACTGCCGAACAGGTCTACAAAATCCTGTTGAGTGAAAATGAAGAAATCGGGCTAGCCACTGTTTATCGAGTTTTGACTCAATTTGAAGCCGCTGGTTTGGTTGCAAGACATCATTTCGAAGGTGGAAATTCGGTCTTCGAACTAAATACAGGCGGTCATCATGATCACATTGTTTGCGTCAAATGCGGAAAAGTCGACGAGTTCACCGACCCGGTCATCGAAAGCAGGCAAAAAGAGATTGCCGACAAGTTGGGGTATGAATTAACCGATCACAGCTTGTATTTATATGGATTGTGCGTTAATTGCAAAAAATCCTAATTCCGTCCATCCTCTATCCATCACTGAATGTTTAAACCTCTCATTTTGTATATTGGCCTGCGCTATACGCGGGCAAAACGCCGCACGCAATTTATTTCATTCATCACGCTGACATCCATACTCGGCATCGCTTTGGGAGTGACCGCATTGATCACCGTCTTGTCGGTGATGAACGGTTTCGAAGCGGAATTGCGCGAACGGATTTTGGGCATGACCTCGCACGCCACCGTTACGGGACTCGATGGCCAATTGGATGACTGGCAAAAACTAAATGGCTTGATTGAAAGCTATCCTAATATAGAAGGGACAGCGCCATTCATTAATGGCCAAGTCATGATTAATGCGGACCGACGAGTCAGCGGCTCGATGTTGCGTGGCATCTTGCCGAATGTGGAGCATCAGGTCTCCGAGGTTGCTGAAAAAATGAAAGCCGGTTCTCTCGAACAACTGGTACCCGGCGAATACAATATCGTTTTAGGTGCGGAATTGGCCGCCTATCTCGGTGCGATGGTCGGAGACAAAATTACTGTAATCACCCCTCAAATTACGTCGACGCCAGCCGGAATATTGCCTCGTATGCGCCGATTTACCGTCAGTGGTGTTTTCGAAGTCGGTATGTATGAGTATGACCGAAATATGGCGATTATCCATTTAGATGATGCATCAAGATTATTCAGAATGGGGGAGGCGGTTTCCGGCCTACGCTTAAAGCTTGACGATTTGTTCAATGCACCGCAAATTAGTCGATCTATCGCTCAAGCATTGTATGAAGATTATCGAGTTAGCGATTGGACGCAAGCGCACAGTAATTTTTTCCGCGCGATTCAAACCGAAAAGCGGGTCATGTTTATCATTTTACTGTTAATCGTTGCGGTTGCCGCTTTCAATATTGTATCGACGCTGGTCATGGTTGTAACGGATAAACGCGGTGATATCGCTATTTTGAAAACTCAGGGTCTGTCTTCGCCTTCGGTCATGGGAATTTTCATCGTTTTAGGTGGAATCATCGGTGTAGTCGGCACTTTGTTGGGTACCGCGGGAGGTATTGCCTTGGCGCTGAATGTAGAAACCATTGTGCCCGCGATAGAACAATTTTTCGGCGTGCAGTTTATGGCGGCCGATGTCTATTACATCAGCGAGTTGCCTTCGAAACTGGAATGGGAGGATGTGTATACAATCGCTGGGATGGCTTTTTCGTTATCGTTACTCGCAACCCTTTATCCGGCCTGGCAAGCATCAAAAATCAATCCCGCGGAAGTTTTAAGATATGAATGATTCGACTATTTTACAGTGCCGCAACTTGACCAAAAGTTTCAAGCAAGGCGGACTCAATGTCGATGTATTGAAAGGCGTCGATTTAAATATCGGCATTGGTGAACGTGTGGCTATCATGGGCGCTTCCGGTTCCGGTAAAAGCACCTTGCTGCATATGCTTGGCGGGCTCGATAAACCCGATGGCGGCGAGGTCGTTTTGGACGGCGTCAACCTCAATAAAGTCAATTCGACTAAATTAAATAAACTGAGAAACAGCTCATTGGGTTTCATTTACCAATTTCATCATTTGCTGGGCGAGTTCACGGTATTGGAAAATGTGGCGATGCCGTTGTTGATCGGCGGTGAAACGGTCGGTCAAGCTCGTTATAAGGCCGATGAGCTATTGCAACGAGTCGGTTTAGGGCATCGAGTGGAGCATAAGCCCGGCGAACTTTCCGGTGGAGAGCGGCAGCGGGCCGCAGTTGCTAGGGCGTTGATCAATCAACCGAAATGCGTATTAGCCGACGAGCCGACCGGTAATCTAGACAGTAAAACGGCCGAGCAAATTTATCAACTAATGTTAGAGTTGAATCGTGAACTTAAAGTGAGCTTCCTAATTGTCACTCATGATCCGGATCTGGCTCAGCGCATGGATACCGTATTGCATATGGAAGATGGTTTGATCGTCAATTACTAGAAATGGTGAATGGTGCGGATTTTCAATCACTTGTCAAGGTCGTATCATTCATATTTCATCAGCTTTCAGATATTTGTACGAAACGTAACTATTCAGTCCCCCGGCTATTCTCGTTGCAACGCTCTGCGAACAACGTTATACATAAATTGTAGGGTACGCTTCGCGTACCTAAGGACCGAAACCCTGCCCAGGTCAAACCATAAGGGCTTGGGTTACTATTGGCGGAGTCGCCATGGTACGCGCAGCGTACCCTACTTCAGTTCCGGCGATTGCGTGATGTTTCTATTGCGCTGGACGGCCAACAACGTATCTCGAAGGAGATGTGTATAACGGCAAGCGCTGGAGCATGGAAACTATAGGGTTGTGAATAATTTCCACGAAACTGTTATTTTTAGAGCCGTCTCATAGCGCAAAGAAACTAACGCTTCTGCCGCTTAGTCCAGCGTTTACCGACATGATAGCGCCACAGATTGCTCATGCCGAAATAGCCGGCAGCTGAACTTATTGTACCGATGACCAAGCAACCCAACAAAAACGGAGCCCAAATATCGCCTAATTCCGCCATGGCATTTTCAAAGGTAAATTCAACGTCGTCATGCGGCTTTCTCGCCATCAGGAGCAACCCGACCCTATAGGCAAAATAAAACATCGGAGGCATCGTAAATGGGTTAGTGATCCACACCAACGCGACCGACAAAGGTAAATTGGCCCGAAAATAAAAAGCGCCAACCGCGGCAATTGCCATCTGGCCGGGGACAGGAATCCAGGCTGTAAATAAACCGATTGCAAAAGCCAGCGCTACCGAACGACGGTTTAAATGCCATAAATTCGGCTCGTGTAAGCGCTCACCCAAAAACTGTAGGTTTTTGTGTTCTTTGATTTTATCGGGATGAGGCAGATACTTTTTGATGAGCTTTTTAGGCATGATCTTTGTAATTATAGTTTTTCAGACCCTTAGTTTATCAGGTTTTTTAAAAGCCGAAAAAGCATAAATAACTCGGAGAACTGATGGCTAGATCCGCGTTTTTATTCGCAGCCGGCATTTGGATTGTTCAACAATTTCCACAATTACCTGATGATTGGCATTGGCTGGCCTCTGCTTGCGTCCTGGTCGGAATTTTACTCAGACTAAAATTTCGAAAAGCCGCGACCTTTTTGTTCGGCATGCTATGGGCTATTGTTTTTGCTTCGATTGCTTTATCGAATCGACTCCCGATCGATTTGGAAAGCAAGATAATACCGATACAGGGACGCATTACCGGGCTGCCCCGTCAAAGCGATAGGCGTGTTCGTTTCAACCTAACCGATATTCAAGGTCCTGAAGGCATCCCTAAGAAACTGCGCTTGAGTTGGTATAATCCCAAGCACGAAATTAAAGCCGGCCAGTATTGGTCGTTTTCGGTCAAACTAAAACGGCCGCATGGCAATTTGAATCCGGGCGGTTTCGATTATGAGCGTTGGTTACTGGGCGAAGGTATCGGGGCAACCGGTTATGTTCGTGATAGACCATCGCCTGTAATGGTTTCGGACAAGTCATCGTTTTTTAATATTTCAACTTGGCGTCAACAACTTTCGAATAGGCTTAATAATGCAGGTGTTTCAAGCGATACAATCGGCATTATCAAGGCTCTGGCAATCGGCGATAGGCAGGAGCTTAGTTCAGCGCAATGGAATATCTTCCGTAACACCGGAACCGTTCATTTAATAGCGATTTCCGGTTTGCATATCGGGCTAATTTCAGGATTGATTTATTTAACGGTCGTTAAATTCTGGGCCAGAACCGGAGTATTGAGACTGTCGCCCCATCATGCCGGCGCGCTTGCGGCGCTGTTTATCGCTGCGCTCTATGCCGGTTTGGCCGGGTTTTCGGTGCCGACACAACGCGCCTTGATCATGTTGGCAGCAGTTATGTTCTCGGTCATTTGGCAAAGAAACGTCATTCTCTCCAATACATTAGCGTTAGCTTTATTTGCCGTACTGTCGATGGATCCCTTGGCGATATTATCCCCCGGTTTTTGGCTCTCGTTTTTGGCGGTTATCTTTATAGTCTTCATTGCAGGGGGGCGACTTCAGGAAACAAACCGTTGGCTGGCGGCGCTAAAAATTCATTGGGCGATGGCATTAGCACTTGCGCCGGTATTGTTATTCTTTTTTCAGCAGACGTCATTAATTGCGCCATTGGCAAATTTAATTGCAGTTCCTGTCGTTAGCTTTCTGGTTGTACCCATTCTGCTTCCTTCCATGTTTCTTCTCGGGCCGATACCTGAGTTGGCGGAACCTTTATTGTTGGTAGTCGACACAATATTAAAAGGATTGTTTTGGTTTTTGGCTGAGTTAGCCGATTGGCCATTCGCGATACTTTCTTACCCTCAACCTACGTTGATTGCAGTGGCTTTTTTTGTGCTGGGTGTTTTTATTTTATTAACGCCGCGAGGGTTAGACGGGCGCTGGCTAGGATGCCTAATGCTTTGTCCATTATTTTTTCCGAGCTTGGATCGTCCGGAAGATGGCGGGGTTAAGCTATCCTTACTCGATGTCGGCCAAGGTTTGGCTACCGTAGTGCAAACCGCAAAGCATGTTTTGGTATTCGATACCGGAATTCGTTTCGATTCCGGATCGGATAGCGGCATATCGGTCTTGTTGCCGTTTTTACATTATCATGGCATAGATCGAGTCGATAAGCTTATTATCAGTCACGGCGATAACGACCACATCGGCGGCGCGGCTTCATTACTCAGGGGGATTAGGACGGATGCAGTTTTGAGCAGTGTGCCGGAACGAATTGATCATGTGTCGGCTGATTTTTGTAGAACCGGTCAAAGTTGGTTATGGGACGGCGTCTCTTTTATTATGTTGGCGCCCGGCGAAACGGCCAGTTTTCGCTCGAATAATGATAACTCCTGCGTACTCAAGGTTGTTACAGAACAAGGCATTATCTTGTTGACCGGCGATATTGAAAAAAACGTTGAAGCTTGGTTAATTGAAAAATACGCTTACGATTTGCTTGCCGATATTTTGATAGTCCCGCATCATGGCAGTAAGACATCTTCGACGCATGCATTTTTGCAAGCCGTTTCCCCAAGTTATGCACTGATTCCATCCGGTTATAAGAACCGTTTCGGATTTCCTCATCAAGAAGTCATCGAACGTTTGGATGATTTAAACATCAATTGGTTTGATACTGGGCGCCATGGTGCTTTGACCGTAACGACGACAAAACACACGCTAAAATTGGAAGCACAACGCCTAGCCCATCGGCGCTATTGGCATGCGACGCCATGATTAGCCTAAGCCCATAAAAAAGCCTAATGGAAAAAATAATAACCAAGTACTTTACTATGGTATTAAATAGGACTAAAATAGTCCTGAATTTTTGGAGCAGGGTATGTTGCGTCTAGGCAAGTTAACAGATTATGCGACAGTGATTTTAAGCTATATGGCAAAAAACCGCTTCCAGATGCATGCCGCCAATGAAATCGCCGATATAACCGGTATTGCACCGGCAACGGTCAGTAAACTTCTAAAACAACTCGCCAAGGCGGGCCTAGTTTGCTCGACTCGAGGAGCGAAAGGCGGTTATGAGCTGGCGAACGTACCCGAACATATTACTGTGGCGAGCATTATTAGCGCCGTAGAAGGCCCTATTGCTTTAACCGAATGCAGTATTTCGCAACAAAACTGCGAACAGGCCGGCGGCTGCGAAATCCGCGGCAGTTGGGGAAAAATCAATCAAGCCATCTTTAATGCGCTTGATTCAATTACACTAGCGGATTTGATTTTGCCGGCATCGAAGCCGGAAGAATTTTATGTGCCGGTAGCGAGTCTTTACCGGTAACGACGGAGAACGAAATGTCAGCAAGCGCAAAAGAAATCGAACAACTGATCGGAAAAGAATACAAGCAAGGCTTTGTCACAGAATTGGAAACCGACACTTTTCCGCCCGGTCTGAACGAAGAAGTGATTCATAAGCTCTGGAAAATCAAAAATGAACCCGAGTTTATGCTGGAGTACAGACTGAAGGCGTTTCGTCATTGGCAAACGATGAAGTCGCCGGAGTGGGCTTTCGTCAAGTTCGACCCGATCGATTATCAAGCAGTGAGTTATTACTCGGCGCCTAAGCGTAAGGAAGACGGACCGAAAAGTCTCGACGAAGTCGATCCGCAAATTCTAGAAGCCTACAAAAAACTTGGCATTCCGCTCGACGAACAGGAGCGCCTGGCCGGTGTTGCGGTCGATGCGGTGTTCGACAGCGTCTCGGTCGCGACTACATTTAAGAGTAAGCTGAAAGAAGCCGGGGTAATTTTTTGCCCGATTTCCGAAGCCTTGCGCGAATATCCGGATTTGGTTCAACAATATCTCGGCTCGGTCGTGCCGACCGGAGATAATTTTTTCGCAGCACTGAACTCTGCCGTGTTTACCGACGGTTCTTTCGTTTATATTCCGAAAGGCGTACGCTGCCCAATGGAGTTGTCGACTTATTTTCGAATCAATGCAGCCAATACCGGACAATTCGAAAGAACCTTGATTATCGCCGACGAAGGCAGTTATGTCAGTTATCTCGAAGGCTGCACAGCGCCAATGCGCGACGAGAACCAATTACATGCCGCAGTCGTCGAATTGATCGCATTGGATAATGCCGAAATCAAATATTCAACTGTACAAAACTGGTATCCCGGCGACAAGGAGGGTAAGGGCGGTATTTATAATTTCGTGACTAAGCGCGCCGATTGCCGCGGTGAAAACTCGAAGGTATCGTGGACGCAAGTCGAAACCGGATCGGCAATCACCTGGAAGTATCCAAGCTGTGTATTGACCGGCAATAATTCGATCGGAGAATTTTATTCGGTCGCGTTGACTAACAATTATCAACAAGCCGATACCGGCACGAAAATGATTCATATCGGCAAAAACACGCGCAGCACGATCATTTCTAAAGGCATTTCGGCGGGCAGGGCGCAGAACACTTATCGCGGCTTGGTCAAAGTCTTGAAAGGTGCCGAGAATGCGCGCAACTATACGCAATGCGATTCGCTCTTGGTCGGCGACAAATGCGGCGCGCATACGTTCCCTTATGTCGAGGTCAAACAACCTTCAGCGCAGGTCGAACACGAGGCGACGACATCGAAAATCAGCGAGGATCAATTGTTTTTCTGCCAGCAGCGCGGTCTTTCCGCCGAAGACGCGGTTTCCATGATCGTCAACGGTTTCTGTAAAGAGGTCTTCAAGGAATTGCCGATGGAATTTGCAGTCGAGGCACAGGCTTTGTTAGGGCTCAGTTTGGAAGGATCGGTAGGTTAGCGACGATCATCTAATGAACGCGGCTTTATAACGATCAAACCATATAAATTTTTAGGAAATCAACATGCTCAACATTGAAAATCTCCACGTTAGCGTGGGCGACAAACCAATTTTGAAAGGTATTAATCTTCAAGTGAAACCCGGCGAAATTCATGCCATCATGGGGCCTAACGGCTCCGGAAAAAGCACGCTATCCCATGTTTTGTCAGGCAAGAGCGGTTATACCGTCACCCAAGGTCAAGTAACTTATGAAGGCCAAGACCTGACTGAAATGGCGCCTGAAATCAGAGCCCGCGAAGGCGTGTTCTTGGCCTTTCAGTATCCGGTCGAAATACCGGGGGTCAGCAATATTTACTTATTGAAAGCTGCGCTGAACTCGATTCGCAAACACCAAGGCTTGCCCGAAGTCGACGCGATGGATTTTTTGACGTTGATCAAAGAAAAAGTTCGTCTGCTCGAAATGGATGAAAGATTCCTGTACCGGGCCGTCAACGAAGGCTTCTCGGGCGGAGAGAAAAAGCGCAATGAAATCCTGCAAATGGCGGTGTTGGAGCCGAAACTATGCATTCTCGACGAAACCGATTCCGGTCTCGACATCGATGCATTGAAAGTCGTCGCCGAGGGCGTCAATTCAATACGTTCGCCGGAGCGTTCGTTCGTAATGATTACGCATTATCAACGACTGCTCGATTACATTAAGCCGGATTTCGTGCATGTCTTGGCGCACGGACAAATCGTCAAATCGGGCGGGCCGGAGTTGGCATTGGAGCTCGAAGAAAAAGGCTATAGCTGGGTTGAAAACAAACAGGCCGCTTGATATGACTACGCAAACCGCTAGCCGTTATACGGCAGAATATTCGAAAATCGAAGCGAAGTTGCCCGGAGGATTGCTGCCGTGGCTGCGCGAATTGCGCAATGATGCGCTGAAACAATTTTCCGGGCGCGGTTTTCCGTCGCTGCGGGAAGAAGAATGGCGCTATACGAACGTATCCAGCATCGAGAAAAATTTGTTCGAACCTCGTCTTGAGCCGAGCGATCAACAAATCGACAACGATTGGCTCAAAAATTATCGTTTGGCCGATTGCTGGCAAATTGTGTTAGTCGACGGCTATTACTCGGCTGAATTGTCCAACCTAGCAGGCATTCCGAAAAACGTCACGATAAAGAGCCTAAACGAACTACTTGAAGCCGATGCCGAGCAAGTCGAACCTTACTTCGGCAAAGCGGTTAGCATTGATGAGCACAGTTTCGTCGCGTTTAATACCGCTTGGTTCGGCGATGGCGCATTCATACGCATACCGGCCAAAACCTTGCTCGACAAGCCCGTGCAATTGCTGCATGTCGTCACCGACCCGAATCGCTTGGCGGCGACGCGTAATCTCGTGATTGCCGAATCGATGGCGCAGGCGCAAATGATCGAAACCTACGTCGGCGTCGATCAAGCCTATCTATCGGCGGCGGTCACCGAAGTGTTCGTCGAGCCGAACGCCGATTTGACTATGTTCAAACTGCAATGCGAATCGGAAAAAGCGTATCACTTCGGCGGTACTTATGTGAAACAGTCTCGTGACGCACGTTTCAGTCATCACAATTTCGCCTTCGGAAGCCTATTGGCGAGAAGCGATATTCATGTCGACCTCGGCCATGCGAGCGAATGTAATTTGAACGGTTTGTATCTGGGTATCAAACGGCAGCATCTCGACAACCATACGCGCATCAATCACCTTGAACCGTATGCAGTCAGTCGCGAAGTTTATAAAGGCGTGTTGGACGACAGAGCGCGCGGCGTGTTTCAAGGGCGTGTCGTTGTCGCCGAGGATGCACAAAAGACCGATTCGGAAATGAACAATCGCAATTTATTGTTATCGAACGATGCTGAAGTCGACACCAAGCCGCAGCTGGAAATCTATGCCGACGATGTCAAATGCGCGCATGGCGTGACGGTCGGACAGCTCGACGAAAAGTCGGTGTTTTATCTGCAATCGCGCTGCGTCGATGAGGAAACCGCCCGTAACATGCTGACTTTCGCGTTCGCGAACGAGATGGTTACTAAGATAAAGCAAAAAAGCCTACACGACCTGGTGCTTGCCGAAGTGCTGAAGCGCTTTCCGCAGCAAGGGATCACGCAAGATTGGCTGTAAGGGGTATTTGCCGGGATTTCGCTTTGTTTCATCCCAGCCGACCGGTTCAAAACGCGGCGTAGGCTGGGGTGATACCAAGGCTGGGTTAAAGTATGTCGCCGATATCGATTGTGATTTCAGGGAGTTCGGACAAGGCCATCGAATCACCGAACGTCAATGTTCGCTTCTCCGCATAAAGATCGCCGGCCGGCTTTCGGTAAATTTCGACACAGGAATCTTTCAGGTTGAGAAGCCAGTACTCGGGAATTCGGTGTAAGGCATAAAGATGCATTTTCTGGTTACGGTCGAAATCGAGCGACGAATCGGCAACTTCGATCAGCAATAAGACATCGTTGGCGACAGGATGACGGGTCGAGTAAAAGTCCGGGTTCGGCTTCAAGAGCATGAAGTCAGGTTCCGGTTCGGACAGATCGCCGAGTTGCAACGGGTTTTGCGCATTCATGATAGCCTTTCCCGCTACGTGCATGGCAAAGAAATTCATTAGCCGAATGACATGACCTGCATGATTGCAGCCTATTGGGGACATTTCCAAGATTTCTCCGTTGATCAGTTCGAGACGGCTGTCGGGCGGGAAAATGCCGGCTTCGGCCAATCTGCGCCATTCGTCGATATTGGTCAGATGTTTTCGAGGATTCGCGATCACCATAATTGAAACCGGTTGATTTTAAAAAAGATGTAATTATTCAGCATAACTCATGTATGAGAAGGTGTCAGGCATTGATTTATAAGTCTGTCTGCAACAGGACGTTGCAGACAGAGCTTACAGGGATGTGTTCACGCGTGCTTAGAAATCAATGCCTGACACCAACCTATCGCATGCGCTGAATCGTTACAAAAAGATAAAATATAAAGAATATACGCCAAACTAGCAAACCATGACTCAATTTCCTATCGATAAAATACGCAACGATTTTCCGATCCTGAACGAGAAAATCCGTAATAAACCGCTGGTCTATCTGGACAATGCGGCCTCAAGCCAGAAACCGAACGTCGTGATCGATTGCATCAGTCACGTCTATCGCCATGATTATGCAAATGTGCATCGCGGAGTGCATACGCTCAGCGTACGCTCGACCGATAAGTTCGAAGGAGCTCGGGAAAAGATCAAAGATTTTATCAATGCCGAATCGGACAAGGAAATCATTTTCACAAAGGGCACTACCGAATCGATCAATCTGGTCGCGCAAAGCTATGGGAAAGCCAACATCAAAGCCGGCGACGAAATTCTAATCAGCGCGATGGAACACCATTCCAACATCGTGCCATGGCAAATGTTGTGCGAGCAGACCGGCGCGATACTGAAAGTCGCTCCGATCAATCTTCGCGGCGAACTGATTCTCGACGAATTCATCAAATTGATCGGCGATAAAACGCGTCTGATCTCGGTCGCTCATATGTCTAATGCCTTGGGTACGATTAATCCGGTCAAACAAATCATCGCGGCCGCGCATGACAAGAATATTCCGGTATTACTCGACGGCGCGCAGGCGATACCCCACATGCCTGTCGATGTGCTCGATCTCGACTGCGATTTTTATGCTTTTTCCGGCCATAAGCTATACGGCCCATCCGGCATCGGCGTGTTGTACGGCAAACAAGCCTTGCTCGAAGCGATGCCTCCGTATCAAGGCGGCGGCGACATGATTCGCAAAGTCACGTTCGAAGAAACCGAGTACAATACGCTGCCTTATAAATTTGAGGCCGGTACGCCGAGCATCGCCGACGCAATAGCCCTTGGCGCAGCAATCGATTATCTGAACGAAATCGGCATGGGCGCTGTCGCCTTATATGAGGCCGAGCTACTCGATTACGCGACCGAACAGGCTAAGAAAATCAAAGGCCTTCGAATCATCGGCGAAGCAGCCGAAAAAGGCGCTATCCTATCCTTCGTACTGGACAAAATCCATCCGCACGATATCGGCACGATGCTGGACAGCTTAGGCATCGCGGTGAGAGCCGGGCATCACTGCGCGATGCCGGTCATGGACTTTTTCGAAGTGCCCGCAACCGCGCGAGCGTCGTTCGCGATATATAATACGAAGCAAGAAATCGATGTATTGATGAACGGAATAGAATCTTTAATAGAGGTATTTGGTTAATGTTTGACGATTTAAGAGATCTCTACCAAGAGGTCATTTTCGACCACAACCGCAATCCGCGTAATTTCAGGATCATCGAGAATGCGGATAGGAAAGTGGACGGTTTCAATCCGCTGTGCGGCGACCGCCTGACGCTCTATTTGAAAATGAACGGCGATGTAATCGAAGACGCGAGCTTTCAAGGTTCAGGCTGCGCCATTTCGACCGCCTCGGTTTCGTTGATGACCGAAATCGTCAAAGGCAAAACCGAAGCCGAAGCCGAAGCCTTGTTCAAGACTTTTCACGAAATGACGACCGGCAAGGACGAACAGATCAATCTCGAAGCCGTCGGCAAGCTGGCCGTGTTGGCCGGCGTCAGAGAGTATCCTGCACGTGTCAAATGCGCGACGCTGGCTTGGCATACGCTCGATGCCGCGCTGAAGAACGAAAAACAAGCGGTTTCGACCGAATAAGCGCCTTTGTCCGAGCAACTTTATATCGGTAAACTCGCGGTGCTTTATGAAGGGCAGGGCGATGCCGCTGATTTTAAGCGATTGGCCGAAAGGTTGCGCGTTCCGCTTAGAGTAAGGTCCGAACCCAACTTCGATCCGCTTGAATCATTTTATTTGACCTGGCGCGACGGTGTGCTGAAACTGCTCGATCGTGAACTGCTGAAAAAAGGCGGTCTGGCGGTCGATATCGAACCACGGCCCGGCGAGCAAAGATCCTGGCCCGCGCCGAAAAACACGCCGCTTGGCCAAGCCTTGGGACGAAAAACGCAGACCGTCGTCGACGCTACGACCGGTTGGGGCCAGGACAGTCTGCATATTTTCAGAATGGGCTATCGTTTGCGCTGCATCGAACGTTCGCCGGTCATGGTCGAGTTATTGCTAGATGCTTTTCGGCGTTTAGGCGAATTGGAGTGGGTCAAAAACCTATCGCTCGAATTACCCGAATTGATCGCCGGCAATGCCATACAAATTCTCGCTGGGCTCGACCCGAAGCCCGACTGCATCTATATCGATCCGATGTTTCCGCCGAAACGCAAAAAATCGGCGTTGGCGAAAAAATCGATGACAATCTTGCACGAACTACTCGGCGATGATCCGGATAAAGACGCCTTGTTTGAAATCGCGATGCAGGCAGCAGAGAAAAAAGTGGTCGTGAAGAGTCCCGATTATGCGCAGCCGCTCGGCGGGAAACCGAGTCAGAGTTTTCATGGCAAACTGTTGCGTTACGATGTGTATATCAAAAGCTAAAACTCAGGAGTTATCATGTCCGATTGGATAGATGTCGTCGATCAAGATGCATTGGCCGACGGCGAACATGTCGTTGTTGAAGTCGATGGCGCTGATGTCGCGATATTCAAAATAGACGGCGAATTTTTCGCGATCGAGGATGTATGCACGCATGACGGTGCAGAAATCGCCAGCGGCGAACTCGACGGAGACGAAATCATTTGCCCGAGACACGGCGCTCGATTCTGCGTCAAAACCGGCGCAGTCAAGTCCGCGCCGGCTTATGAAGACATCCCCTGTTTTCCTTTGCGTATCGAAAACCACCGTCTTCAAGTTCGCGACGATCGTTGGGATTAGCCGTTCAATCGTTTTTCGTTTATGAATGAAACGCGCTAATCGTATATAATCTAATGTTTTTCCATGAGGCCGATTAATTGCGAGTCAATGTTCGGCCAATGGTCTTTCGGTTTCATTAGATTATAAAAATTCATGCAAGAAATTAATCCTATCAAAAACAAAATCACCGACCTCAAAAGCCGCGGCGACGCGCTTAGGAGGTATCTTTGACTTCGATATCAAAAGCGAACGCCTCGTCGAAGTTCTGAAAGAACTCGAAGATCCCTCAATTTGGAACAACCCCGAACAGGCTCAAGCGATGGGTAAGGAACGGGTGCAACTCGAAAAAGTCGTCAATACGATCAACGAATTGGATCACGGCCTCGCCGACGCCGAAGAGTTACTAGTGATGGCAGTAGAAGAGGGAGACGAAGAAACTGTCGATACGGTTGCGAACGACCTTGATCAACTCGAAAGAAAAGTCGCCGAACTCGAATTCCGACGCATGTTCTCCGGCGAAATGGACGCGAATAATGCCTTTCTCGACATCCAGTCTGGTTCCGGCGGTACCGAAGCACAAGATTGGGCTTCAATGATCGAACGCATGTATCTGCGTTGGGGCGAAGCGAAAGGTTTCAAGACCGAATTGATCGAAGAGTCGCCGGGCGATGTCGCCGGCATCAAGAGCGCAACGATCAAGTTCGAAGGCGAATACGCCTTCGGTTGGCTGCGAACCGAAACCGGCGTGCATCGATTGGTAAGAAAATCACCGTTTGACTCCGGCAACCGCCGCCATACCTCATTTGCCTCGGTTTTTGTATCCCCCGAAATCGACGATGATATCGATATTGATATCAATCCGGCCGATTTGCGCATCGACGTTTATCGAGCCAGCGGGGCCGGTGGTCAGCATGTTAACCGGACCGAGTCCGCGGTCAGGATTACTCATGGGCCAAGCGGCATCGTCGTGCAATGTCAAAGCGATCGTTCGCAGCATAAGAACAAAGACACCGCAATGAAACAGCTCAAGGCCAAGTTATATGAAATGGAAATCATGAAACGTAGCGAGCAACAGCAGGCGCTTGAAGATTCCAAATCCGATATTGGCTGGGGCAGTCAGATCCGCTCGTATGTCTTGGATCAATCGCGCATCAAAGATTTGCGCACCAACATCGAAACCGGCAACACTCAAGCCGTGCTTGACGGAGAATTGGATCAATTTATCGAAGCAAGTTTAAAAAGCGGGTTATAAACTAAAGGACTGAAGCTCAATACGATACAGTCGGAATCCTAAAGAAAGATGCTATCGCCGCGAAACTACTGATGGCATGAGTAGCCCCTTATTAACACCGGCTTTTTTAAATTTAAAATCTTAAATAACACCTTAAAATCATGTCCGAACTTTTGCAAGACGAACAAGAACAAATCAGACAACGCCGCGGCAAACTCACTGAAATCCGCGAACGCGGCATCGCTTTTCCGACCGACTTCAGACGCAATGTCGTAGTCGGCGAACTGCTGGCGGAATACGGCGAAAAAACCAAGGAAGAGCTCGAGGCCGATCCGATCCGAGTCAAGGTTGCCGGGCGCATGATGACTCGCCGCATCATGGGTAAGGCAAGTTTCTGTCATATTCAGGACATGTCCGGCAAAATGCAGCTTTATGTCGCGCGCGATCATCTGGCGGAAGGCTTTTATAACGACCAGTTCAAGAAATGGGACATCGGCGATATCATCGGCACCGAGGGTGTATTGTTCAAAACCAATGTCGGCGAATTGAGCATCAAGGTCGACGATATTCGTTTATTGACCAAGGCGCTTAGGCCGTTGCCTGAAAAATTCCACGGTATCGCCGACCAGGAAATCAAATACCGCCAGCGTTATCTGGATTTGATCATGAGCGAGCAATCGCGCAAGACTTTCCTGATCCGTTCGAAAATCGTTACATACATAAGAGAATTCTTGGTAGCGCGACAATTTCTCGAAGTCGAAACGCCCATGATGCAGGCAATTCCCGGTGGTGCGACCGCGCGTCCGTTCAAGACGCATCATAATGCCTTGGATATGGAGTTGTTTTTACGCATTGCACCGGAATTGTATTTAAAGCGTTTGATCGTCGGCGGTTTCGAGCGGGTTTTCGAAATCAACCGCAATTTCCGCAACGAAGGACTGTCGACACGGCACAATCCGGAATTCACGATGCTCGAATTCTATCAAGCCTATGCCGAGTATCACGACTTGATGGATTTGACCGAAGAAATGGTGCGAGGCATCGCACTCGAAGTACTCGGTCAAACACTGATTACTTATCAAGGCGAGCAATACGACTTCGGCAAACCTTTCGATCGCATGACCGTGGTCGAATCGATTCTGCATTTCAATCCGGATTTGACGATCGACGATTTGGCGACGCGCGAAGCGGCGGCTAAGGTGGCTGAAAATTTGAAAATCCCGGTCAAGGACGGCTACGGTCTCGGTAAGATTCAAATCGAAATCTTTGAAAAAACCGTGGAACATCGCTTGATGAATCCGACGTTTATTACCGCCTATCCGGTCGAAGTGTCGCCGTTGGCCAGACGCAACGATGACGATCAGCATGTGACCGACCGCTTCGAATTTTTCGTCGGCGGGCGTGAAATTGCGAACGGTTTTACCGAGTTGAACGACGCCGAAGACCAGGCGGAACGTTTTCGTAAGCAGGTCGAGGAAAAAGAAGCCGGTGACGATGAAGCGATGCATTATGATGCCGATTACGTGACCGCATTGGAACACGGCATGCCGCCGACGGCGGGCGAGGGCATAGGCATCGATCGCTTGGTGATGTTGTTTACCGATGCTCCGTCGATACGAGATGTATTGTTGTTCCCACATCTTCGGCCTAAGAATTAACCTATACCTACCGTAGGTCAAAATTCGGCACCGGGGTGCCCGTCAAAGGACGCCGTTAATATGTCCATGCTGGCCCCTCACCTAGCGTTAGGTGAGGGGCCGAGCACCCCGGAGTCTCCTTAGACACTGCCGAAATTTGAAGTGCGAAAGGTATAGAAAAAGCATTTCATGGTTAAACTACCGAATTTAGGTTGAATGGCTGATTCTGTAGGGCCTGACCGGTTTCTTCGCGATTACAATCTAACCGGCTTAGTTCATCGTCAAGGCTGGGAGTTTTAGACGGCGATCTTTTCGCTATTCGTTGTATTCGCGCTGGCGGGTTTCATTTATCATTACGACTTGAAAAGGATTTTATCGGGCAAAAAGGAAATGTAATCAACGAACTGCTTAAACCGAAGAGTCCATCATGAATCAACCGGCTTTACGCGAGGCGACTTACGAAGACTTGTTCGATCTGCCCGAGCATATCATCGGCGAAATCATCAACGGGCAGTTAATTACTCAACCGCGCCCGGCACCAAGACATGCCTTGGCCGCTTCGGTGATCAGCGACCAGTATATCAGTCCTTATCATCGAGGTAGGGGAGGGCCGGGCGGTTGGTGGATATTGTTCGAACCCGAATTGCATTTGGGTCGAAATATTCTGGTCCCGGACTTAGCCGGTTGGCGTCGCGAAGGCATGCCGCAACTACCCGAAGAAGCTTATTTCAGCATTGCTCCCGACTGGGCTTGCGAGGTGATTTCGCCCGGAACTTCGCGCATCGATCGCGCCGTTAAGATGCCTATTTATGCGGCATGCGAAGTGTCGTGCCTATGGCTGGTCGATCCGGGGCCAAAAACGCTTGAAGTCTATCGTTTGCTGGAAGGGCATTGGTTGCTTGAGCATACCTGGCAGAATGACGATATGGTTAGGGCGCCGCCTTTTGACGAAGTTGAACTGGCCCTGGCGGACTTGTGGGCTCCTTGATGGTCACTCGCGGGCTTTCGTATGAATAAAAAACTTCTTATCGGTGCAACGCTATATACCTTGTTCGTCGTCTACGGCAGTTTGGTTCCGCTCGATTACCGACCAATGCCTTTCGACGTTGCTTTGGAAAAATTCCGAAATATTCGTTATCTCAATCTAGGCATAGAATCGCGTGCGGACTGGGTTGCGAATATTTTGCTTTACATACCGCTGACTTACTTGTGGGCGGCTGGTTTTGGCTGTCAATTTCGCGAATACACCCGGCTACTGGTTGCGGTGCCGGTTTTGCTGTTTTGTTGGACTTTGGCTGTTTCGGTCGAGTTTGCTCAGTTATTTTTCCCACCCCGTACCGTTTCGATCAACGATTTGATCGCCGAGGCAATGGGCTCGGCCATGGGCGTAGGACTTTGGTTATTTTCAGGCGATTATTTCCGCCGTTTATCTCGTCATCTCTCGCTTGGTAATTTTCTATCGATTAAAGCGGCGATTATTTTCTATATCGCCATCTATTTTGCCTTAAGTTTTTTTCCGTTCGATTTTGTTATATCCCATCAAGAGCTTGACACTCGGTTGGCCTCGGGCAATCACAGCCTGTTTATATCCATCGATACGTGCCGAGCCGATGGTATTCGCTGTGTGGTCAAGCTGGGGGCCGAAATAGTCGTATTGATTCCGTTAGGCATTTTACTCTGTTTATTGCCTTATATTTCGCACCCCAAACTGGTTTGCATCTTAACCGGTTTTTTTATCGGATTGTTCGTCGAAATCGGTCAATTATTTTTGGCATCAGGCGTGGCGCAAGGCATTTCGGTGTTGACCCGTATGACCGGATTGGGGGTGGGCGCGGTTGTGTTTGCCTTTTTTTCTAAACACGACAAAGATTATTGGATCGCTTGTTTAAAACCCACGGTGTTAACGCTTCTACCTCTTCATGTTTTTTTGGTAGCCGCACTGAACGGCTGGACCGGCGGGAATTGGATCGGTCTTGAAAAGGCGCTTGAAAAACTCGATACGGTTCAGTTTTTACCGTTTTACTATTTCTATTACACGACCGAATCCTTGGCCATGGTGAGCTTACTCAGCAACATCGGCATGTATTTTCCGATTGGTTTGGCTTTTTGGTTATGGAACTATGCAGACTCCAAACCCGAGCGCTTTCATTGGGTTTTAGTCGGATTAACTGCTGCTGTCTTTGCCACGTTGATAGAAACCGGCAAGTTGTTTTTAGCGCCTAAGCATCCCGATCCAACCGATGTGTTGATCGCATTTGCTTCGGCGGCATTGGTCTATGAATTGCTTAATCATGCGATGCGCTGGTTTTCAAATGGTAAGATCAAGCAGGGAAGGGGATTGTCGATTGCCGAAGCATTCCACGATCACGACAATCCTATTTCGGAAGAGGATCCTATTCGGTCATCGACAACCGTCAAACCGGAAGAAATCGATAAACGTTGGCGGGTATTATCGGGGATTCTTGCGCTGATTATCGGTTGGGCTTTATTGAATTATCCGATCGGCGCACCATTGCTATCGGTCTTATTGATTGCTTACGCAGTTTTATTGTTTCGTTATCCTCATGCCTGGCTATTCGTCTTACCGGCAATGCTACCGGTTCTGGATTTTGCCCCTTGGACCGGTCGGTTCTTTTTTGACGAGTTCGATCTGGTCGTCATGACAACCCTTGCTGTTTATTATGGGCAAAAATCCAGCATTCGGTTAACCCGACAGTTTTCCGGAACGGTTAAGTTATGTTTAGTATTGTTTGCTTTAATTTACCTAATTAGCTTATATAGAGGTTTATTTCCACTGCAAGATATCGATATCAACGCCTTTTCCAATTACTACAGCCGCTATAATAGCTTACGAGTGGGCAAGGGGGTCATTTGGGCCTTCTTTTTGTTTCCGCTGATAAAACAAACATTGCAGCAATACCCAAAGGCAAAACAGCATTTCGGTTACGGGGCATTGTTGGGATTGATCGGCGTCATTGGC
This sequence comes from Methylotuvimicrobium sp. KM1, assembly GCF_044788715.1. Taxonomy (NCBI): domain Bacteria; kingdom Pseudomonadati; phylum Pseudomonadota; class Gammaproteobacteria; order Methylococcales; family Methylococcaceae; genus Methylotuvimicrobium; species Methylotuvimicrobium sp. KM1. The sequence goes on from NZ_CP173170.1 coordinate 2,476,329, forward strand.
GTTTCGATTTGGGAACGCTTTTTGTTTTCCGGGTTGTTTAATTTTGAAAGCGATTATCGCATCACCGCAATGTTTTCAACCATGCATACCGGTGGTGGGCATATCGATGCCTATTTAGTCTTGGTATTACCTTTTACCGCGATGCTATTTCTCTACGCGCCCCGCAGATTGATAGGCGGAATGGCCGGCTTTGGAATTTTTGCTGCCGGCCTTTATGTCCTGATGGTGACCTTTTCCCGAGGACCTTATCTGGCTTTTGCTATAGCGTTGATCGTTTTTTTGATCAGTCTAGTTTTTGCCCTTAACGCGAAACATTCGCGCACTAACCGAAAATCAATACCGCTGTTGAGCGTGGTATTGCTAGTTCCGGTAATGGTCATTCCGGTCTTTCAAGGCGGCTTTATACAAGAGCGCTTCAAGCATATCAATCAAGATCTGGATGTTCGCCTGCAGCACTGGCAAGCTATTCTCGACATGAGAGATGACGACGTCATGACGACTTTATTTGGAATGGGCGTTGGCAGTTACCCAAGAACCTATTTTTGGTGGCACAGAGGCATTGGCATGCCGGCCACTTATACGATACAAAGCGATGACGGAAATCGCTATTTGCGTTTAGGATCGGGTGGTTCGCTTTATTTAGACCAACAAGTCGCGATAGAGCCCGACACCGAATATCGCTTATCTGCGGATTTACGTACGGAGTCGGGGCGAGGAGAGGTTACCTTACCCATCTGTGAAAAATCGTTATTATATTCGTTTCGTTGCGTCTGGAGTACCCTACGAATCGATTCCGAGCCGGGCTCCTGGAGCCGGACGAAAGCAACCCTAAATACAAAATATGTCGGATCCAGTTTGGGTAAAACAGCGGGAGAATTGTCGAGACGTCCGGTTAAACTGGGTATTTACAATAATAGTCAAGGCAATGTCATTGACATCGATAATATCAGCTTGATTGATTCTAATGATAAAAATCTGCTTAGCAATGGCGACTTTTCCGAAGGTACGGATTATTGGTTTTTTACGATCGATAATCACCAGGCTCTCAATATCGACAATTTTTGGGTACATCTATTATTCGATCTAGGCTGGTTTGGTACTACTGCATTTATAATCTTGCTGATTTATGCTTGTTATCGTCAGCTTAAAGCGCTTAGCAAAGGTGACTACTATGCGGCGATTTTACTCTCATCGTTTTCGGGATTCGTGGTTGTCGGTACAGTTGGAAGCCCATTCGAAGCGCCTCGACTCAGTTTATTATTTTTTCTAATCGTGTTTTTTGCATTGAGCGAAAACAAAAAATTACCATTACGCAAGCGAACCCCGGAATTCGTTAAGTCGTCATTAAGTTAATCCTTGGAAAATGTAGCCCGGCCATAGCTAAAAGGCTACGGATACGTTAACCGTTATACGCGTTACTTTTTTTAAGGAGATTCAAAAATGATGAAATTCATTGCAATAATCATCACAGGTTTGGTTTTTTCAACATCGGCCTTGGCTTCAGGCGGACATCATCATAAGGGCCGAGGTAAAGGATATAGCAAACACTATTACCAACCGAAGCATAGAGCTAAACGATACCGGCCGGTTGAACGCGTTTATTATCGCGAAGAGGTCCATCACTATCCGCAAAGAGTCACTGTTTACGAGACAGTGCCTCGTTATATACCGGCACCTGCCTATGTACCGGCTCCACGCTATAGCCGCTATGATCAAAGATCCACTCAAGGTCTGGTAGGCGGCGCTGTAGGTAGCATGTTAGGGTATGAGATCGGCAGAGGCGATCCGATTGCATCGGGCATCGGTGCGGCGGCCGGCTCATTGCTCGGCAACGAATTGGGCCGTAGATAACGATTGTAATTAAATCGTTGCGGATTGCTATACGCCAAGAATAGAATGCCGATTTTTAACCTTACAGGTGTTTTATATGTCAGATTCAATTTGGTTTAGAACCGGCGAAGCCACTGTATTTTCCAGCGAAGGGCAAGGCACGGATGCCATGCCTGAAATTCTTATCGGCAGCGTTAAAGGGCCTGCAGGCCACGCATTTGCCAATTTAATGGGGCAAACCGAAGGGCATACTCGGATGTTTGCAATACGGGCCTGTAACCAACAAGTGCGTCCTGCTACCATCATGGTACCTAAAGTTACGATAAAGTCGACCGACTATGTGAATCTATTCGGCGGCCCCGTTCAATCGGCAGTCGCCGATGCAGTACTGGACAGTGTAATCGACGGCGTGATTCCGGCCGACCAGGCCAATGAAATTTGCATCATCGCAATGATATGGATAGCACCTGAATGCGCAACCGATCCAAACCTTGATCGCAAAGATTTGTATCGAACCAATTATGAAGCGATGAAGTTAGCTATTCAGCGCGCAATGTCTCAATCGCCGAGTATCGAGGATCTGATTGCCAACCGTCATAAAATCGTACATGAGATGTACGACCCGGAAACCGGCAAGTCACAATGGTAACTAGATACTGTTAGGCTATAGCTCATAAAAAAGTTAATTAACCACCAGGGGAACACATTGGGGTTCTTGGTGGTTAATTGTCGCCATCAATCGCTAAATCTTAACAAGTATTCAATAATAATCCATAGTAAAACTATGACAATTATTACCATATTTTCACAATTATTTTTCTTCAGATTAGTCAATAACATTTCTTTTTTCTTTTGAAACCAATTTCGATTTTCCAGACTCAATTTTAAGGGCTCCAGTACTTTTGTTGGGTCGAGTTTACGTGTGTCATTTACGTCTATCAACGTTTTCTAAAAACAAAAAACGGCGTCCAGCCAGCCGGATGCCAAAACGGCTAAAATTAAGTTCATAATTACAGCGCATAAAAGCATTTACCGTCTGTCATACGAACGACATGCGTCAAAGTGGCCGACCCTCATGACTGCGGTTAAGCGTTGCTTGCCTATCAGCGTTTCGAAGTTTGCCACGGGGCGAGCGCTTGCAAGTCCTTCAATTTTTGGAATCGTTCAATCGTGCCGCGAAACAGGTCGGGCTGAGTTACAAGGGCGCGTGGGAAATTCTGGAGCGCCAACAATCTTTCGCCACGGCTACTGGTAACGACTACAATCGGCGGTAAGCATGGTGGCGGCAGTGTTTTGACCGACGCCGGCAAAACCTGTTGAAACTGTTGGCCAAGCTGCGTAAGGAGCACGATGGATTTTTAGATCGCATCAGTCAGGAGTTGATTAACCATAACGAGTTCAATTGTTTAATCAGGAGAACGTTTATGAAAGCTAGTGCTCGTAATCAATTTTTCGGAACCGTCAGCGAAATTCACGAAGGCGATATCAATGTCGAAGTTGTCATTTAATTTAAGGGTGGGGACACGTTGGTTGCCGCGATAATCCAAGAGTCGATAAAAAACCTGGGGTGGCCGAGGTCGTGGCATTGATCAAGGCGCCGCAGGTTCCGATCGTGACCGATTTGGGGCCGTTCCGAATCAATTGTCGGGAACGGTGTCGCGTTTGCAGAAATGCGTGGTGAATACCGAGGTAGTTTTGCTGCCTGGCGGTTGCATCTTGATTGATGACGAATAAAGGTGCGGGGACTGCCGGCAATCCCCGCGCCGAGATATCAAAACAATTGCCTTTATGGTTCCGGTTTGTGCGGGTCGATTAACCGAAATAGAACGTAAATGGGTATCGGCGGAGTAGGGTTGTCGTTCGTTACCGATTAGTTTTCGTCGTGTCTTGCCGATCGATGGACAAATCCTCTGACCAACAGCCGATAGGTCTTCCTAGGGTTAGCGTTTCGTCTTCGAAGCGGACCAGAAATACTTGCCTTTGCGGCTCCTCTCCGATGTGGCCTTTCATAACAATGACTCCGCGCGAACCTGCCGGAGCCAATAGTTCACCCTCACTGCAATCGGGCATCGATCCGTCATCGGTGATGGCTTTTGCCGAGTAAACTACATCGCCGATGTCGAGCTCATTTATATTCATTAATTTCTCCTGTTGAAATTTTGTAGCAAATGCAACAAAACATTTACGAATGTCGTGGATCGCGCCCGCAGTCCTGTCCTCTAATTTCAGATAGCCTTCATATTATCAGACACTTGAAAACCTGATTCCGGTCTGGCATGGGCGTTGCTATATAGATTTACAAAATCAATGCCAAACCGTTCAGGAGACTCAATCATGATTACGTTAACCGAAGGCGCCGTCAAAGCGGTGAGCCGATTCATCAGCAGTTCCGACAAGCCGACCGGCGGACTGCGCATCGAAGTGACCGACGGCGGCTGTTCCGGCTTGTCCTACGGATTACGTTTAGAGGCAAAAGAAAGTCAGGACGACACCGTGATCGATTGCGGCGAAGTCAAGGTTTTCGTCGATCCGCTCAGTCTGCCCAAACTGGACGGCATGTCAATCGACTTTGTCGATAGTCTGGACGGCTCCGGCTTCAAATTCACCAATCCGAACGCAGTGAAAAGCTGCGCGTGCGGCTCGTCGTTTACTACCGGCGATAACGGCGGTACGCCTAAAACCTGCTCTTGAAACGCGGAGAATAACGTCATGTGGGATTATTCAGAAAAAGTCAAAGACCATTTTTTCAATCCGAAAAATGCCGGCGCCGTGGCAGGTGCGAATGCGATCGGCGAAGTCGGCTCGATCAGTTGCGGCGATGCGTTGCGGCTGACCTTGAAAGTCAACGAAGATACCGAGGTGATCGAAGACGCGGGATTTCAAACCTTCGGCTGCGGTTCGGCGATCGCCTCGTCGTCGGTGCTGACCGAAATCATCAAAGGTATGACGCTCGATGATGCTTTGAAAGTCAGCAATCAGGACATTGCGAACGAGTTGGACGGGCTGCCCCCGGAAAAGATGCATTGTTCGGTGATGGGCCGAGAAGCCTTGCAGGCCGCCGTCGCGAATTACCGCGGCGAGGAATGGCAGGATGACCACGAAGAAGGCGCGTTGATTTGCAAATGCTTCGCGATCGACGCGGTGATGATCGAGGAAATGGTTTGGGCGAACAAACTCCGCACGGTCGAGGACGTCACCAACTTCACGAAGGCGGGCGGCGGCTGCGCGGCTTGTCATGAAGACATCGAAGGCATACTCGAGCGGGTCATGAAGGAACGCGGCGAGACCTTCGACCCGAATGCCGCGCCGATCGAAGCCGTCGTCATGGAGAAAAAGCCGCTGACCAACTTGCAGCGCATCAAGAAAATTGAGGAAGTGCTCGAATCGCTGCGTCCGCAATTGATGGCCGACGGCGGCGACGTCGAGTTGGTCGAAGTCGTCGACAACACCGCCTATGTCAACATGACCGGCGCATGCAGCGCCTGCCAGATGGCCGCGATGACGATCGCCGGCATACAACAGCGTTTGATGGAGGTCTTGGGCGAGTTCATCCGCGTGATTCCTGCCTCGCAAATGCCCAAGGTCGCCGTCGCGGCGGGAGGCTGATCATGAGCGACATTTACCTCGACAATAACGCCACGACCAAGGTCGACCCGCTCGTCGTCGACGCGATGCTACCGTTTTTTACCGAACAGTTCGGCAATCCGTCGTCGATTCACAAATTCGCCGACGGTGTCGCGAAGGCGCTCAAGAAAGCGCGGCAACAGGTGCAGGAATTGATCGGCGCCGAGCACGATTCGGAGATCATATTCACGTCGTGCGGCACCGAGTCGGACTCGACCGCGATCTTGTCGGCGATCAAGGCTCAGCCGAACAAGAAGGAAATCATCACGACGACGGTCGAGCACCCGGCGGTACTGAGTCTTTGCGAATATCTCGAAAAGGAAGGCTATACGATACACCGACTGCCGGTCGATAAATGCGGTCGCTTGAACCTCGACGCCTACAGGAAAATGCTGTCCGACCAGGTCGCGATCGTGTCGGTGATGTGGGCGAACAACGAGACCGGCACGATCTTTCCGGTTGTCGAAATGGCCGAAATGGCAAATGCGGCCGGCGTGATGTTTCATACCGACGCGGTGCAGGCGGTCGGCAAGATTCCGATGATGCTGCAGGATACCAAGATCGACATGCTGTCGATTTCCGGGCACAAGCTGCATGCGCCGAAAGGCATCGGCGTGTTGTACCTGCGGCGAGGCACGCGCTACCGGCCGCTGCTTCGAGGAGGTCACCAGGAGCGCGGCCGCCGGGCCGGCACCGAAAACTCAGCCTCTATCGTCGGTTTGGGTAAGGCCTGCGAATTGGCCCTGGAATACATGGAATATGAAAATATCCAGGTCAAGGCGATGCGCGACCGCTTGGAGCGAGGCATCGTCGAACAGATTCCGCATTGCTTCATTACCGGCGATTTGAGCAATCGTCTGCCGAACACGACCGACATCGCGTTCGAATACATCGAGGGCGAGGCGATCTTGATGTTGCTGAACAAGGCCGGTATCGCCGCGTCGAGCGGTTCGGCCTGCACCTCGGGCTCCCTGGAGCCGTCGCATGTGATGCGCGCGATGGATATTCCGTACACCGCCGCGCACGGTACGATCCGCTTTTCGTTTTCGCGCTACAACACGATGCATGAGGTCGAGGAGGTCTTGAGAGTCATGCCGGGCATCGTCGCGACTTTAAGGAAACTGTCGCCGTACTGGGACGGCAACGGTCCGGTCGCGAATCCCGAGCAGGCGTTTCAGCCGACTTATGCTTAAAAACGCGGCATTCGACTGCCTTGCATCTCGATGAAATTCCCCTCTGTATCCACAAGACTGAAGTGTCTCGGAAAATAAGAGAAACTTCAGTCTTGGGATTTCCTTACATAATTTCAATTCTCAAACTATCATTCGCCCTAAATTTGTCGAAGGCCGTTCTATCCGGAATAGAATAATTCACGGTAACTATCCGAAGTAAATTTGACTACGTCAGCCGACACACAAATTCGCCGAATAGATACTTCTACTTTGTCAGATTCTCGTCATTCCGGCAGGGATTGCCGGAATCCAGGCCCAAGGATGGGGGAAACTTGCCATCCATGACACTGGATGCCGCTCTTGTGCCCTTTGGGTATCCCGGAGAGTATGACGGCTTTTTCTTAAATCTGACAAAGTAGAATTACTATTCACGCAGAGACTTTAATTAGTAAATAGGTACCGGTAGTCGCTGACAATGTTCCCGTTGACTTTTGATTGCGACCGGCGGATTCATCATATTTGCTGTTCTCGCGCTTTAAGTCTCGGTGCGATTAAATAATATCAAAGCAAGATATACCTTTCGCACTTCGATATTCGGCAGAGGCCGCGACAACCTCCGAACAGGCGCGCCTATGCCGAATTTTGATGAGCGAAGAGGGGAGATCAGGTCCTCAAGTTTCCCGTAGTTCTCTATGGTGTATTAGGGCTACGGGAGGTTATTCGTGGACCGATTCGTATCATGTGTAAGCAGTTAAGACGTTAATTAATCGAGGATTACCGTATGCCGCAACTGTTATTGACCGTAATATTTATCGCGATATGGCTGCCGGCCGTCGTTTTTACCGCCGGGAATCAATCCACGACACCGCCCATTCGTGAAACTTATACGCTGAAGGGACCTTTTCATTGGCGTTATGAAAAACGCGATATCGTCATGTTCAATTCCCGTCCCGAGTTTTTGTTGTATGGTAGCGCCAACACCAAGAATGGCCCGAAGCCTGCGATATTACGTGCCGGCGTGCTTGAATGGAGCCTGTCCGGAATCCGGAGCAACAAAAAAAAGCGAATTTATCATACCGGCCGAGACGAGATGCCGTTCGTCAGTGAATGGGGGCTGGAGCACGATGCAGGGTTGACCTATCGCATCGGCAATTTCCGGTTTAACGGAATATTCATTTTTGCGCTATTTTTCAGTCTGACCTTGCCGATACTGTTTATTTTGTTGCTGATATCCGACAAAGTATCGATTGAATCGCCTGAAATCAGAAAACAAAGAAATCTGGATTTCGTCTCACTGGTCAAGTCGATAGAAAGTCGCGCGGGCTCCGATCCTAAATGGCTGAAGCGCAAGACGCTTATCTTGGCGGTTCTTGGATACTTTGTCGTCGTCGGTAGTATCTTTTTGATGATACCGGTCGGAATCGGCATACTCGCCAGCGCATTCGTATTGGCAGGATTTACGGGTTCCAATGCCCTCGGCGCCAAAATCGCGTTCTTGCTCGCATTGATCCCCATCGGCTTTGCGTGGCATCTTGGAAAATCGCTGTTAATGCCGGGCTATCGATACAGCGGCATCGAACTGAAACGCAAGGAATGTCCGGCGCTGTTCGCCTATTTGGACAAAATTCGCAAGAAAACCAAGGGTCCTAATTTTTCCAGAGTTTTCATCGATTCGAATCTCAACGCTTCGGTTTCGAGAAATGGCGGGCTATTGGGTTTTTTCGGCATGGGTCCGGTGGTGCTGACGCTAGGCCTGCCATTGATGCAGTCGCTGAATCATAAACAGCTTGCCGGTGTCATCGGTCATGAATACGGTCATGTCGCGGCCAAGGACAATGCGCTGGGTCAATGGATCTATCGAATTCGCAACAGTTGGTTGGTGCTGGGCGAACGGTTGAGATTCGATCCGCTCTGGTACGCATTGAGATTGAACCGATTTTACGATTGGTTCATCGCGGCTTTCAGCGCGCACAGTTTTGCGCTGTCCAGATACTGCGAATACGAGGCGGACGCCTTTTCGGCCCGCATGGTCGGAAAGGAGGCGATGGCCGAATCATTGTCGGCTATCGCCGTTTACGGCAATCAATTCGACTCCGTGTTCTGGAGAAAGATTTGGGATAAAAGTCATCACGAAGACGATATTCAATCCGTTAGACCTTATGCCGATGTTCCGCAGTTTTTTGCTTCGGTTGAAAACGTTTCCGAAGCGGCGGAATTTGCATTGAAGGAAAAAACCAATTACTCGGCGACCCATCCGGCGATATCCGACCGCTTGGCGGCATTGTCGGCGTCATTCAAGGCTCCGCAAGCGCCGGCAGAATCCGCAGCTACCAGATTGCTCGGTGCGATGGAGGCCAAGCTGATCTGCCGATTCAACGACGAGTGGCAAGTCGAGGCGCAGGAAAATTGGCAAGTCAGCCATAATGAATTTCGTTCATGGTCGGAAAAATACCAAGAGCTTCGGGATAAAGCAATACAAGATTTGAACGATGTCGAGTTGAACGAGCTGATTACAGCGGCTAACCGTTTGAACGACTATGCGCTTTTTAATAGCGCGAACCGGGAACTGTTGCGCCGCTATCCTGAAAACTCAAGCGCCGCAATCAATTGTTTCTGGTATCGGTTGATCATTGAAAAAGATGAAAGCCAGCTGGTGGATATTGAGAAATGGATGGAAAAATTCCCCGAATATTTGCCCAATCTGTGCCGCTACGCGATCGAGTTTTATAACGATACAGGGCGTGAGCAAGAAGCCGAGCCATTTTACGAGCGCTTGGAAAATTGGGAATATCTGCGTAATTCCGCGCAGGAAGAGAGATCGCTGATTCTGGAATCCGACGAATTCATTCCTCACGGCCTAGACCCCGACATAGTCGCCGATTTTGTCGGCTATTTCGATCGGCACCCAGTCATTGCGAAGGTGTATCTGGTGCAAAAATCGGTCAAATACATGCCGGAATATCCTTGCTATGTGATCGCTTACCGAACCCAACCGAAATTTTGGCAGACGCAGGCAAAAGTCGACGAACAAGTTTCATCGTTCATCGATAACTCCGGTTTGTCGCAAGACTATATGTTTATCTCCGCCGATTCGGTGAAAGGATTGGAATCCAAGCTGAAAAAAGTCGAAGGTTCCGATGTTTATCGCAGAAAATAACCTAGCGATCATGAAGATACTCATCACCCAGGATAATGGAAGAACTCGGAGTGGTGAGGGTGCGGATATTCGCCAAACAATCGGTAACCGGCGCCTTTTGTAGTGAGCGTAGCGAACGAAAAATGCGTCCGTGTTTACGGCCTTGCTATGCATTTTTATCTACTAGCCGACCCGTTACATATTTATGTAGGACACTAGACATTAATGTTTGATATGGCAAACCTTCAATCAGAGCTTTTTCCTGCAACAACTCTAAATCCAATTCTGAGATTCGAATATTTACCCGCTTGTCTTTCCTGAAGGTGTTTTTTGCTGCTGCCTTATATTTATTAATTTCATCAGGGCTTGCAACTGAAACCCACTCATCAGCTTCATAAGACTTAAGTAGTTCCTTCTCTTCCCGGGATAACTTATTCATCATTCACCTCGATATATTTCTTTGTGGCCTTCCTGCTTGGAATGATGGTTTTCAGGAAGAACTCTGTTTCGTTTTCAACGAATGGCACAAGGTAGGCATAGTTTTCGATGTTGACTATGAACATACGCTGCTTCGGATATTTTGCAGGATTCGGGGGCTTCACCACATCCAAAAGCCCTTCATTCTCAATGTGATAGATAACTCTCTCGAACGATATACCCCGTTCCCGAATTAGCTGCTCATTCTTCTCTGAGTTCCATGCGAAGTGACTCATGCTTAAAATTTAGCACAACGTGTGCCTATTGCAATCATTTTGTTGCATAACGTAAAGCTCAGCCGGCGAGTAACCGCGTAGCGGTTGCGCGGTCGGCTGGAGCGCCTTGTTGTGGGCATCAGCTGACTTCAACAAATGTGACCTCAAAACGATCCTTTCCTTGAGCAGCCTGATACAGCTGAACGAAATGGCCGCGCTTTTCGAGCCATTTCTTTATTAGAGCCTTCTGCTCCTCTTCCATCCTGAGTCCGAACGTAACGCTCTTTAGAAATTCTGAAGGATACTCTCGGAGTCCGGGGCCAGTATCATGGTCAATGATTCTCCACTCTTTCTCGTACGACCAATCAGTGAACTTGGTAAGAAAGGTTAGCGCCACCTTATCTTCGTTTGGTGTATTATAGAAGCTGATCTCCGGGTAAGCATCAGAGTAAGAAACACGCTGAGAAGTACCGAAAACCGGTGTGTAATCGGTTGCTTCAAACTCCAAGCAGTACCCTCTATGATCTGCTGCATAGTGTGACCACATCAGGATACTGTCCTTTCGTTCCGTGAGGCAGTACAGACCAACCTTGTGCCTATATGCGTGAATTAGATCGCCCTTCAAAGCCTCCCAGGTGGCAGGATTTCGGTGCCGGCCCTGTAAATAGATGGCAGTTGCTTCGGTAACTGCTGAGTCATGGGTGATGCTGGGGTCATTTTGTCGAAGAGCCCGGATTAGCTGAGCCATGATTTTGTCTGGCTCGCGCGTAAAAACAAACGACGGCGTGCATTCAAAGGGATCATTAAGAGAGGCAGCGGACGCCTGCCAGATTGTAGGGCTCGAAAACAGCTGCTCGCTATACTCATTTATGCAGCCGTACTTATAAAGTCGTTCGATGATCATTGGCGCTATCGTGATGCCCAATGTCTAAACTCAATGGCGCAAATGAAGCGCAGCGAAATTTGCGCCCAGTGGAGTGCCTTGTTAGCCACTGAATTGCAACTCGTAATGCGGACACTTCTCCACACCTGGGTCATATGACACAAGTAAGAATGCTCTTGTTAAATACTCAGGCCTCTCAAACTGATGACCATCTAAATATGTCTCTACTGTTGAGCGATCTAGCATAGGTTCATCGGTGAATATAACCACGTAATAGCCTCCATCATAAGGCGGCTCTTTTAATTCCGGAAATCTCGAATCTTTCCGACAAAGCAATTTTTCTAAAGAACTTATGAATTTGGCTTTGTCCCAGTCCGCCCATTCATAGACCGCACCTGATTTGTAGGCTTGGATTGCTTTTCCATCAACAAGCTCAGTAACTTCAATTGCTATTCGCTTGCCTTCGGTATCAAGCGCTTCACAATCAGGCGGATCATTAGGCCGGCCACGCCTCTTTAAGGAGGAGAATAAGCTTTTGCCTTCGGACTCTAGTGATTCGGAAAGACTTGTAACTACTCCCCACTCTTCAATGTCACGATCTGAGCCCCAGCCAAAAAAGTCGGCGTAACCTCGGGCTCTATTCCTCGCTTCCCGCATCAAATGCAATATTTCTTTTTCTTCGTCGGTCGTCATGTTTTGTGGCTAACGTAAAGCTAAGGGGCGCGTAGCGAAGCGGAGCGTCCCTTTGAGCGCAATGTTATGCCATCGTCCATCCATTTTTTGCTCTTCCTCTACAAAACCATTTATTTGCTCTTTGATTAATCGGAGTGAGGTACTCATTGATTTCATTACATGCCTTGCGCAATAAATCGTTATCCACCGTTTGAGCAGATGGGTGCGGCATTTGTATCCATTGCAATTCCGGGTTGTTTTTCCGTACAGTATCCCTCAAGGTTTCTGAGAATAGCTCGAAAGCGCTATTACCGAGCAACACCGCTATATGAGGACGTAATCCAACTTTTTCGTCTTTTGAAGTGAAGTATTCAATAAGTTCAAGCCTGTTTGAATTAATGTAATCGGCAATTTCACTTTTTGTCGATTTAGGACCGCCAGAAGTCGCTTTTAAGTCCAGAAAGCGGAAATGATTAAAGTTTGATGGCGATTCGGCACCAAGAATACCGTCCAGAATCAGTTTGCATCGGTTATAAAAGCGCCTATTTGAGTGGTAGTTGTTTGATTCAGCCGTTCTGAACCATTCACCCATATCTCTGCCAGGATTTGGATTATTACCATTTGGCTCTGGTGCGACAAATAGAATTCTCGAATCCGATTTGTTCCACTCTTGTAGGTTGAAAGGTGTAAATTCCCATTTCATAGAGGCATTTTTTCTTATTTATGCATAACGCTTCGCATCACCGGCAGCAAAAAGCAGAGCGACGAAGGAACGGCGCTTTTTGCTGTCCGCTTGCATGCGATTGTTAGATTTTTCATTCTTCGGTTTCATTGCTATTTTCTGGAAGAAAGAGCACCGGTTCGCCCACCTGTTCTAGGTATTCAATGCTTGATGCCGAATCAAGTATTTGCTGTCTAGCTGCTGCTTGAGTCTGGGCATCTTCAGTTACTTCCTCTTCTTCATCTTGAGCTTGCTCGGAAACCCTAAGCTCAATATTGAAACCACGATCTATCCTATTGGCAATTTTGTTCAGTGAGCGCCGCACTTCGATTGAAACCTCGTTTTTTCTGGCGGGGTCAAGGTGGTCACCATATTTTTCCATGAGTTCATTCGCGAGCTCATCTAGTTTTGGACTCACAATCGATGCTGCATACTCTTCGATTCCTGTGAGCTTGTCTTCGGGAACCTCCTGTGCGACGAGGTCTTTCTTGAGCTTTTTAATTTCTAATAGCTGCTTATATAGGGCAACGATTCTCTCAACTGCAATTGCAATACATGCACCGATTTCAGGTATGTAATCTAAAAATACAGACAGCTCGCTGGAAGATATTTGGCGAATTTCTAGGGGCTCACGTTTCCCTGTGGCAAGTTCAGAAAAAACAAGAAGTGATTTTTCAATCTCAATTAATTCAGCACCAAATGCCTTTAAATTGTCTTTCACATATGCACGAGGAATAATAATCCCCACTTCGCACTCATTTGTTTCTAATTCGTCTTCGCCAACTCCAAAGTACTCAAGCCCACTAACTAGGCCTGTTAATTGAGTTTCAGTGCCGCTCAGGTCTTCGTGGAGCTTTTTCATTTCTTCTAGTGCAGTTTGCGGGGTAATTTGATTTCGCTCAAAAATACCTCTTACTCTTGCCTCGAGTTTCTCACCAAACTCTTCTGAAACACTCAGCTCCTCCATTGCATCCCGCCAAGCAGGGCTAAAATCATCAACTGGCGAATCTTCCAGTTTTTTATATAAATTTGTTAAGTGATTAGACAGTTGTTGCTGATGGTTTGGTTGTTGGGGCTGATTAATTTGATTTTGCAATGCCTGCATAGCCTGATTTACAAGCGATACTGACCCAACGCGCACCATTTCCTTTTTAAGTGCTTTAGCAATAATGTGTAGTTTTGTCGTATTCATAATTAAAATCTAACACCCCTGAAAATCTAACGCTCGGGTTAAGGCGTGGCGGCGCGTCAGCGCCGACGTCGCCTGGAACCCTTTGTTAGCGCGATGTGGTTTGATTTTCGACATAGGCCTCAAAGCCAGAACCGAATTTCGTGTCGTTCTTGATGGACGCCCATGCCTGTTTGAATGCAGACTTGGAAAACGCCACCTCCATTCCACCTTTCCATATTGACCATAGATCGTTATCTATGAACTTCTTTTCATGGAGCGTGAACTCTTCAAAGCAGAGATCAAAGTAAGCGCGCATGTATCGCATGGTTTTGTTCTTGATCTCAGGCGACAAGGCATCGAACGAAAAACTCTGTTCGTTTATGTTCTCCGGAAAATTGAGAATAATCTCTTGGTACCTATTGGTGTACTCGATGAAGTTCTGAAGTTTGACCTGCTTCCGTGTTGCATAGGACTGGTAGATAAGCCCTGCTATCGCGACAAGGGCCGCAAATGTGGAAATGAGATTTCCAACACCCCCAGAATCCAAGCCCTTCACCCATTCGTAGATTGCTGTGCACATGTTTGTTGTCCTTGAGCGCTAACGCCAAATTCAGTGGCCGCTGGCAAATGTCCGATGAACTCTGCAAGTACACTGAACTTTGATATAAAACGACCTTTGAAAGCACGCTGTGCTGCCAGCGGTCGATTGGAATTTTTTGTTATGCTTTCGGGTTAACATCTGGTATGTTTTCGCCTCTAGCAAGTAATGAATCTCCCATTGATTTATGCCAAAAAATACCACTTGATTTTAAGTGATAATTTTCATCTCTAAACCACCCAATATATAAAATAATAACGATGAGTGCTGCCATTGAATCTAGCACGTTATTTAAACTGGCAAGAGAATAATTTTTTATACGATTATGTTTGATACTCGTAAACGCATCCCACCACTCTAATTTTGAACCATTTCCCCATTCTTTAAATGGAATTCTACTTTCATTGATACGAGTAATTTCAACTTCATTTTCACCAATATTAGGAAATAGTTCCAATAGGTTTTGTTTTATTTCTCCGATATTTCCAACTTTTGCACTAGGACGGTGATATTTAATTAATGCTTTTGAAAGGGATTCAAACTCAATAGATACTGAATTAAGTAAAGATGTGAATTTAGCACCATAACACTTTAAATTATCATTTTCAGGCTCAATATAATTGAATGAATCTTCGAGTTCTTTTTCTAAAGAAATAAAATAATGCATTTCTTTCATTTATAAACACTTCCTTGAAGCATAACGATGCAAATAACCGGACGTGAAAAGCACGTAGCGGTTTTTGCGGTCCGAGTTAATTTGCCTGGTTATGTGATTCACTCATTTTCCCACTGCGACAGATCATCTACAGGCTTCGGTAACCTTTCTTCTAGCCATTTTGCGCAAGTTCCAGGACGAAACTTTGAATCATGGCATTCGATTACCCAAGACAAATATTCTTCAGGGCCCCCATTCATATATGGTGGAGGTGATACTGGATGAAACGTGGTTGGTAAACGCTCTTCGATAGACAAATAATTTAAAACATGACCAAGTTCTTGAACTGCATGCCAAGCAAACTGATTGTTTATGTCAATCTCAAATTTGACCCACCAACGCCCATCTTCTTCCGCACCTTTACCAATTGTGCCAGTAATTGCCGGCACCTTTGATAAAAAGTCGATTAACGATGTAAATGTCCTATCATCCATCTCTTTTATTCACATAATCGCGGCGCTCACCAGCGGAGTAGGCGGCAAGCTGTAAGCTTGACGGCTGCGCAGTCTGGTGAAGTGCCTTGTTCCGGCGCAAGGCGACGGGACAAGGCCGAACGAAGTGAGCGCCGCGATTCCCGGCGGCGAAGCCGCCGGGAACGCCGCAAATCACCGGAGACAAAAAGCAAAGCGAAGCGGCGCGTTTTGGCGTCCGAGTGGATTTGCCTTGTTATGTTTAAATTAGCTTCCACTTTTTCTCGAGAGTGGCAATTTCATCAAGCAACTTTGGCGCGAAGTTGTTTGCCCCGCCGCCACGTCCACCCATTTGAATATGAATTGTGTCGCTCTCAATTTGCATTCTTACACGTTCGGAAAGGTGTGGGCGCAATCTTGCATATTCCGGTGTTTCTCTGAACTCTTGGCTTGATATCTCCGAGGCAATTAAGGTTCTGCACGATTCGATAAACTTCCGTCGTGCACTTGCTCTTTCACGCGTTTCTTCAATCTTCCACTGCGCCCATGGAGCTACTAACGAGCCAACTATTCCTGCGCCTAATCCAGATGCCGCGGCAACAAGTATTGGTGTCCATTCGATTGCCATCTATTTTCTCTTAAACATAACGGGTCAGATAAGGAGCGCCCAAGCGCCTGCTTGATCTGATTGATGGCGTTGCGTTTGATACTGTATGTCGTTTTGACATGCTCAAGCTCCTTATCTGACCCGATGGCTCCGCGAAGCGGAGCCATCAAGTCATTGTCCCGACCGGGCTAACATACGGCTTTTCCTACTCAATTGTCAATAATGCAGCTTCAACGCTTGATTTTCTAAAAGGTATAGCCTGCATTTATTCATGACAAACCGATCGGGATAATTCCAAAGCCATGTTTTGAATAACCAACTCAAACGACAGTTAAACATCTAAATTTGGGAGTAGATGCGGGTATCATTTTTCCGGAGCAATCAATCGTTCCAGTAAGAACGCATCGTCGAAATGTCTTCGGCCGACGAACGCGATCGCATGGCTGCCCCATTGGCGCATTGCTCCGGGACTCTCCACGCCGAAAGGCCATAACAGGAATCTTTCGGCTCTTCGGCTGACCTCGATAATGCCCTCGGGCCCGAATAGATTGCGCCGTTCGCCGTTGCCGATAGGCAGCGATCGCAAGCTGTCGTAAGGTTTGGTGCGATACGGCGTGGCGTTAGCGGCATCGGCTACCGATACTTGCTGCAGATAATGCGTTCTGTTCGACAAGCGTAACAGCAAGCGTGTTTCGTAGGGATTAACCGATATTCGTTTCGGCGATAACACGGCTTCCGTTCCGTCTGCGTTTGGCAATGCGATGAAACCTTTTACCGGAAATAGTTTGTAATAACAGCCGCAGGCATGGATGCTGTCGTAGGCGATCGGTAAGCCCTTGCTATTCAATGTGACGCGCCAAATCACGCTGTCCAACTCGCCTCCGTAAAGATCGAACGTCCCCGTTTTTTCGCGCGCCGGCATCCAGACTTGATAAATCAACTGCAACAAAATTTCGCCGTGAAAACGCGTAAAGGCTTGTTTGACGTAGACCGTCGGTTTTTCGGTGTCGATCGACGGTTTGCCGTCCGCATCGAGCGTCACGGTACCGATTAGATCGGTTTCGTTGCTCGTGTCGATTTCCCAGACCGGTGCGAATTGCGCGAACAGGATGTCAAGTAGCCCGGTTTCGAACAGCGGAATTTGCAGCGGGTTGCGGTAGGCTTTGGCGAATCTATCGGCTGCTTCTTGCCGGGTCATCGACGCAGTTTGGGGCGGCGCGTAGCGGATCGGTTTGCCGGATACCGGAATTTGCTCGATCGGCAGTTGAAAGGGGGTGTTTAATTCACTGTGCAAGTCGTCGAGTGCAATCTCGGCGAACCAGCGCAGCAGCGGGTAGGCTCCGGCAACTCGTTGCCAAGTTCGGTAATGGTCGGGCACCGCGACTCGATCGGCTAATTCGGTTTTGTATCCGGTTTTTTTAAAAGAATCCGAACCGACCAGTGCGAGGCCGCATTCGTTGAGTCTTTGCCGAAACGACGAACCCGCCGGCAAGCGGGAAGTTATGCCGGCGGCTGCGTCTTGCGGCAAATTCGCGAATTCCGTCAGCCTCCCGTTCTCATCCAGTTGCCGCATTTGTTCGAGCCACTGCGCGTAAGCCGAATCGGACATTGACGCACCGGCAAATGAAGCAAAAAAACGATTGCCGCGAAGATAGGGAAAGCCGGGGATCCGCATTTCGCCGGTATCCTCGGTGCTATTTGCGAAAACGGCATCATCGAGGTCTCGATAAAATTGCAAACAAGTCGCTTGCTGTCCGCCCTGCGGAGCAATCAAAACGGCGTCGGTCGAAACACAGCCCGTGATGAATAGACATATCAATAAGGCGCTTCTCATCGCGTGCATCGTGGCAATCCTTGGGGAGAACGGGCATGACAGGTCGTCATTGTATTCAATTTTCCCAGTCAGCCTGTGCATTGGCAGCGGTGAGTATTAAGACAGGGCGCTTTTTGTGCGATGAAAGATCGGTAAACGGAAAGGGGAGTAAAACGATTTCAGACGGCTGGGACATCGTTCCACACCTCGTCTTCATCGTTGTCCCAATCGTCGAGCGAGCGGGTCTGAGCATTAATCAAGTTTTGCCACTCGGCTTGTGCTTCGCGTTGGCGCAGGAATAGCGCAAAGTCTAAAATTTCCTGTACGAGGGGTTCCGGCATGGGTTTGATGGTTTGAAAAACCTGTTCGGCAAGATCCATATTGGCTCACTCTTAATTTAATCGGTAGTTACCGGAATATTAGCAAATCGAACTTAACCTAGCCAATATTGCCGGTTTGTTTCAATCATACGTTTACTTAGCGGGGCGGGTTATTCAACCCGCTCCAAACGTTTTAGATAAGCTTGGGACATGGTCGAAACATTGATGACGAGGTTGTAATTCCCGTCACGCTCAAGGTTTGTTCGAATCTTCCTTTTACGATTGTAGCGTTTGCGACAATGCATCATTCCGATGCCGTTATGTCTTGTCGTAACCCTACCGAATCGCTCTGCAAGTCACTGTTTTTCATAGACTGAGAACTTGGCAAGCGATTTGCTTTGATACGGGTAAAGGCGCTATTCCTCTCGGAATAGATTGTTGACCAAAGCGATTTTGAGGTGATGCATGGCAGACCGTCCGCGCACGATCGTCATCGACGACACGACACTCAGAGACGGCGAACAGTCGGCGGGCGTTGCTTTTTCGCTCGATGAGAAGCTGGAAATCGCTCGGCGATTAGCAAGTATGGGCGTGCCGGAACTCGAGATCGGTATTCCGGCGATGGGCGGGCAGGAACGCGACGACATACGCGCAATCGCCGCGTTGGGTTTGCCTTGCAGTCTAATGGTTTGGTCCAGGATGCGCGAGGACGATTTGCGGCACTGCTCGGATTTGGGAATCGATTGGGTCGATTTGTCGATTTCGGCCTCCGATCAGCATATCCGCTATAAATTGAAGCAGAGCCGTTCTTGGGTTTTGAAAACAATAGACCGACTGGTCAAAACGGCCATCGATGCAAGCCTGAACGTTTGCGTCGGAGCAGAAGACGCTTCCCGCGCCGATCCGGACTTTTTGGCTCGCATCGCCGAAACGGCGCAAAGAGCAGGGGCCAAACGCATTCGTTTCGCCGATACGGTCGGCATCATGGAACCGTTCGGTGTGTTAGAGGCTATTCGAAGATTACGCGCCGCGACCGATCTCGATATCGAAATGCACGCCCACGACGATCTGGGATTGGCGACGGCGAATACGCTTGCGGCTGCCGTGGCCGGCGCGACGCATTTGAATACGACGGTCAACGGCTTGGGCGAACGGGCCGGCAATGCCGCGCTTGAGGAAGTCGTCGTCGGTTTACGGCAATTATACGGTATCGAAAGCGGTGTCGACTTACGCGAGTTCACTGAATTGTCCAGGCTGGTCGCCGAAGCGTCGGGCGATACGATCGGCTCGCGCAAAAGCCTCATTGGCAGCGCGGTATTCAGTCACGAAGCCGGCATTCATGTCGACGGGTTTCTGAAAGACCCGAACAATTATCAAGGCATCGATCCGGCCGTGGTCGGGCGCTATCATCAGTTGGTATTGGGCAAGCATTCCGGTACGCAAGGAGTGATTCATGCCTACCGACAGTTGGGCATTCATCTAAGCAAGACTCAAGCAGCGGCGGTGTTGCCGCAGGTCAGGCAGTTCGTCAGCCTATACAAACGGACACCGCAAGCATTCGAATTGGATCATTTTTTACAAACCGTGTGAGGTGTGTCATGAACGAAAACCACGAAGCAGAACGTACCGAACCTGAAATCGAACTTATCGCAAGCGAGGAAATTCATGAACAAGATGATAATTACCCGGGTAGTTTTTTCAGAGTTCCGGGTACGCCGGTGCCCGGTCAAACCGAGTGGAGTTTGTTGTAATGGTTGCCGTGATACCGGAACGAGCCGTGACGGTTGATCTTAGTCCATGGCGGCAATGGCGCGAGGATGTCGCCTGTGTTTTTGCCCGCGACCCTGCAGCGCGCAGCCGGATAGAAGTGTTGCTCGCCTATCCCGGTGTGCATGCGGTGTTGCTGCACCGGGTCAGTCACCGTCTGTGGCGATCGGGCTGGTATTTGTCGGCCCGTCTGTTGTCGGCGTTCGCCCGTTGGATCACGCATGTCGATATACATCCCGGCGCGACGATAGGCCGGCGTTTTTTCATCGACCACGGCGCGGGCGTCGTGATCGGCGAAACCACGATCATCGGCGACGATGTCACGCTCTACCACGGCGTGACATTGGGCGGCACGTCATGGAACAAAGTCAAGCGCCATCCGACCTTGGGCAAAAATGTGCTAATCGGCGCCGGTGCGAAGGTGCTCGGCGCGATCACGCTGGGCAATAACGTTAGGGTCGGAGCGAATTCGGTCGTCGTCAAGGATGTGCCGCATTGCTGCACGGTGGTCGGCATTCCGGGGCGGGTGATTCAGAGCAAGGGCGTCAAGATTCAGAATCCGAACGGCATCGATCTCGATCATCATCTGGTGCCCGATCCGGTCGGCAAGGCTATCAATTGTTTACTCGAACGCATCGATCAGCTCGAGGCCCGGCAAGAAAAGCTCAGCGACAAACACTACGAAACCTGTGATGCGGATTCGGTCTGTCATCCCGAAACGGAGGCCGCCTGATGGATCTGCTCGATTTCGATGCTCAGGATCTCTATTTCGAACGTGAGGACTCGCTTGAGGTCCAGACCTTGATAAAAGAGGCCGCCGAATCCTACGGCAGGGGAGACGGCGAATTGCCGTTACTTCAGGCCTATCTGCGCGCGCCGGAATCGCTGAACGTTTTGGTCGCATTGAACCGCTTTTATTACTACCGACACCGTTTGAGAGAAGCGCTACTGATTTCGGAAAAAGCCCTGGCGATTATTCGTGCCGGCCTTGCGTTCCCCGAAGATTGGCGGCAATTGAACATCGGCTTGCTCGGTTCGGTTCCGTCGGCGAGTTTGACCCGGGTAAGGCTTTATTTATTCACGTTGAAATCGATCGGCTTTCTACACATGCGTCTCGACAATCTGGAATTGAGCCGCGGCATTTTCGAGAAACTGGTCGAGCTGGATGTCAAGGACCGCATCGGCGCACAGGCTTTGCTGGAATTGATCGTCGAACGGCAAATTCAAGTGTAGGCGCGCATCGCGCACCTTCTTCCATGCCTTTTGTGTCTGCCAGTGATAAATGGGTCGCGATGCGTACCCGACGACATTTGTAAAATTATTTGAAAGGAACGACAGCCATGCCAAGACCCGATAAACATGTTTTCGTCTGCACGCAAAACCGGCCGCAAGGTCATCCTCGCGGGTCCTGTGCCGCGAGCGGTTGCAGCGACGTCATCAACGAATTCATGAACGAAATTCAAAACCGTAATCTGTTCGAAAAAATCGCACTGACCAATACCGGCTGCATGGGGCCGAGCGTGTTGGTCTATCCCGAAGGCGTGATGTACGGCAAGGTCAATAAGGAAGACGTGAAGACCATCATCGACGAACATCTGCTCGGCGGCACGCCGGTCGCCGCGTTGCAAGTTCCCGATGAGATTTGGTAGCGATGAACAGGTTTAACTCGATCGAAGAGCGCGTCATTTTCAGCCCGGATATTCCGGCGCCGGTCAATGCGCTGTTACAGGAAGCGGTAGCGGCCAGTCGATGTGATGAAACGGAAGCCGAGAGGCTATTTATCGAAGCTCGCCGGCTGGATTGTCAGTGTCTCGATACCTATTTCGCATTGTACAAATTCTATTTTTACCGGGCGCGTTTGGCCGATGCCGAACAGACGGCGCTGGCCGGGCTCGAAGAAGCCGCGCGGCAGGGGCGTTTTCCCGCCGATTACAAACGCTTGGCGCGCGAAAAGGAAAAATGGAATCTCTATGCGAACGGCATCACGCATTTTTATTTGTACTCGTTGAAGGCACTGGCTTTCATCAAATTACGCAGCGGCCAGGATGCGGAAGCTCGGGTGATCCTATCGGTGATCAGCGACTTGGCCTCGGCATTGGATCAGGAGTAGTCATGGCAACGCTGACGCAAAAAATCGAAGAGCGGCGCGAATTCGGCGAGGCTATATGCCGCGCGATCGGCGAGTCGATACGGAAATTGGACTTAGCCGAGAATGTAGGCTTTCCGGTTTTCGACCAAGCCGAATTCCGGTTGGTCACCGACCCCTATAGCCGTCATGACGATTTGGTCGGTTATTGGTTCGATGCCGAAAGGCAACGCGTCGGGCAAATTCAATTTCACGGCGATGGCAGCTTTTATGCCGAATACGATGTGCTGAAACCTCACCCGGTCAAGCCCGATTATTTCATCGATACGATGACCGCTTGGGGTCGGAAAGGGCAGATCAAGACTGAAGCTCAACTTTTGGCGATGGCGTGTTGAGCGGTATGGACGATCCCCGGCGAATTTATGAAATGCTGCTGGATTATTGCACCGGCGGCGCTACGGTAGGTTACTTGACGATCGGCTTGGTGTGGACCGTCTGCCGCGAGAGTCAAAGCGATAACGCCGGATTATGCATGAGCCCCGGCGTGCCGACGCGAACCTTGCCGTGGGCAGGCGCTTTGACCGGCAAACCCTTGAGCGAACTGGCCGCCGGTCTTATGTCGTGGGATCCCTATCAAGCCTGCCTGGCGATGGCAGCGGTCAATTGTTGCATCAACGCGCGTTCCTTGCCGGAGTCGGAGCCGCTCGAGGCTACTCCCGGACGGGAAAATCTCGCGGTTTTCGATTATTTCCTGCCGCTCCTGTGCGATAAAAAAGTAGCGGTCGTGGGGCGTTATCCGGGACTCGAACTGTACCGCGAACAATTGGATTTAACGGTATTGGAATTGAATCCCGAGCCGGGCGACCTGCCGGCGGCGGCCTCGGAATATGTCTTGCCAGAAGCCGATTGGGTATTTTTGACCGGCAGCTCGATTCCGAACAAGACATTCCCGAGGCTCGCCGAACTGTCTGAGAGTGCCGTCACGGTGTTGATGGGGCCGACCGTGCCTTGGCTGCCGCAATGGCATGAATTCGGCATCGACTATTTGGCTGGAATCGAAGTGACCGACGCGGACAGCCTATGCGAGACGGCGGGGCAAGGCGGAGGCGTCAGGATTTTCGGTAACGGCGTGCGTTACCGCGTCGCCGAATTGTCGGATCGAAACAGCCTGGCGTGGCTGAAGACGCAGATCGCCGAATGTTATGCCGAAAAAACACGGCTGACTGAAGCCATGGAGCAGTGGTATGAAAGAGGCAATACGGCGCGTTTTGAAGCGTGGCAAACTTTGGAACGCGTAAATGCCCGGTTATCTCGTCTCGACTTCGGATTCAAAAAAGCATGGGACCAAACGAATAGTGATTTTGATTGCAAAAATAGGCGGTTATCTCGCGCGTAAGTGCGATGGACCTCTTGGCCCTAAGGTTATGTGGATCGGACTCTAGCGATTGCGTGATTTTGCCATCGCGCTATATGCCCAGCAGTGTATCTTAAAGAGATGTGTATAACGATGAGTGCTCTGCGTGGGAATGCAGCCTAAACCGCTTTGCGGTTCAGAGGCTCTGGAGCGTCCCTAATTGGGTTCCCACGCAGGCGATCGTGCCGTCGCCCGACCATTGCGCGACGACGCGCAGGCCCATTTCCTCGAGCAGGGTCCGCGAAGCCCAGGCATCGCCTCCGATGTTGTAATCGCCGATCACGGCTACATCGTAAGGCGTGGTCGGGAAGCTGTCGTCGCCGTCGCGGGCTTCAAGTACCCAGTCGCGGATCGCATCGTTCGCGATATGATGACCGAGCGATTGCGAAACGCCGCGGAAACCTTCGCAGCGTACCGGCACGACCGTTTTGCCGTGTTCCTTTTTCTTCATCTTGGCGACCGCTTCGATGTCGTCGCCGATCAGACCGATCGGACATTCCGATTGAATCGAGATACCTTTGTTGAGCGGGAACAACACTTCGATCTCGTCGATCAGTTTCGCGAGTTTTTTGTCGCCGCCGAAAACAATGTCCTTTTCCTGGAAATCGGACGTAAAGTTCATCGTGCCGAAGGTGTTGACGCCGGTCGTGCCGACGTAGTAATTTCGGCGTCCGGCGCGAGAATACTGGCCGCAGCCGACCGGGCCGTGCGAGATATGGATCATGTCCTTGATCGGACCCCACACCACGCCTTTCGAACCCGCGTAGGCGCAGCCGCGTATCGTCATCACGCCGGGCAGCGACTTGCGGTTCGAGGTGATGCATTTGTTGGCTTTTTCCAAACTTTGATCGTTGACGGCCAAGTGTTTGGCGCGATCATTTTTGGCTTTTTCCGGATAGACCTCGAGCACTTCCTGTATGAGCGCTTCGGTCTCTTCTCTAGTCATGGCTGGCATAATCTTATCCTCTCTTGCCGTGGGCAATCCCCCAACAGGCAGTTTTGGGAATCGGAGGTTGGGTTAAGCATTTGCCATAACCCAACCTGGTTAGCTCGGAGTCGGGTCATGCTCTTTCGAGCCTGCCCGGCTAGCCGTTAAGCGGCAGCGGTTTTACCGACAATGGACTCGTCGACTTCTTCCATGATGCCGAACTCCATCAACAGGTCTTCCAACTCGTCCATCGTGATTGGCGTTGGAATGACCATATTTTTGTTGTCGATAATTTTTTGGGCTAATGAACGGTATTCATCGGCCTGTTGTGCGGAAGGTTCATATTCGATCACCGTCATGCGGCGGATTTCGGCGCGTTGAACGACGTTATCGCGCGGTACGAAATGAATCATTTGTGTGCCGAGGCGGCGAGCCAGTTCCATGATCAGCTCGTCTTCGCGCGCGGTGTTGCGGCTGTTGCAGATCAAGCCGGCCAGACGCACGCCGCCCGAGTTCGCGTATTTCACGATACCTTTGGCGATATTGTTGGCGGCGTACATCGCCATCATTTCACCCGAACAGACGATGTAAATTTCTTGCGCCTTGTTTTCACGGATCGGCATGGCAAAGCCACCGCAGACAACGTCCCCAAGTACATCATAGAAAACAAAATCAAGGTCTTCATCGTAGGCACCTTCTTCTTCAAGGAAGTTGATCGCGGTAATGACGCCGCGGCCGGCGCAACCGACGCCGGGCTCGGGACCGCCGGATTCGACGCACTTGATTTCGCCGTAACCGGTTTTCAATACGTCTTCCAATTCAAGATCTTCGACACTGCCGGCGTCGGCCGCCATCTGCATGATCGAATTTTGCGCTTTCGCGTGTAGAATCAAACGCGTCGAGTCGGCTTTCGGATCGCAGCCGACGATCATGACTTTTTTGCCGAGCTCGGCTAAGCCGGCAACCAGATTTTGGGTAGTGGTCGATTTTCCGATTCCACCTTTACCGTAAATAGCACATTGACGTAATGCCATGGTCTTCTCCTCTGTGAACTTGTGGTTAATGGCAATCAAGATAATGCAAACGTTGTGCCACCAATGCAAGCAATTGATATAGTTATTTAAATTATATTTTTATCAGAGGATTTCAGGTTGTGTTAACGACAAATTGTTGGGCCAGGTAGTTTTGGCTACATCCGAAAAGTGATTTTTTAGGCGTTTATCGAAAGGTTATAGTTCGGAAAAGGCCGGGCAGGGTATTTGATGGGGAGAAATAATACTCATCGGAGATTAAAATTCGGCGCCGAGGTGCATGTCAAAGGATGCCGTAGATACGTCCCTGTAGGCTCTATGCCAGCTCCCTGCTGGCAAAGCCTTTGCAGAGCACCCCGGCGCCTCCATAGGCACTGCCGAAATTTGAATTGCGAAAGGTATAGTTTGTTCGAAATCCGACAAATGCAATTGTTATGTTGCCTATGGTATGCGCCAATTTTCAGATTGATGATGTAAAAATTTAAATATTACAAGTGGATACATGTTTGGTTCGGAAGTTGCTTTCACTCTGGAATGTTAATTCAAACAGGAGCAAAGCATGAACAACAAGTTCTTTTCCGAGATTCTTTCCGGTCTCTATGATAACAAGGTCGTACCTTACTTAGGTCCGGGTGTTTTATTCGATTCGAGTCATAAAAAAACTGGTCAGCCGATTCCGGCCGATAGCGAAAGCCTGATTTTGGCGATGAACGACGGGCAGCCGATGGCGCCAAAACTGATGTACGAATTTCCGCGAGCGGCAATGAACCGTGAACTGAAACGCGGTCGAAATTTCCTGACGCAGTTTTTGGACGGCGTCTACGGTCATTCGGACTGGACGCGGGCGGGTATTCACGACTGGCTCGCCGAATGGCGGCCGCATTATGTCGTCGACATCAATCGCGATACGCAACTTCTCGACAGCTATGCCGATCAAGAACACACGCTGATCGTAGGCGTCGCGCGCATTTCCGCGAGTCAACATCGTTTCAAGATCTACCACTACGACGGCAGCGAGTATCATGAAATCGACCAGGCCGGCGCGAACCAAAAGATCCCGATACTGTTCAAGCCGATGGGTTCGCCCAGACCGGTGTCGAACTACATCGCCTCGGACGCAGACTATGTCGACTACATTACCGAATTGATGGGTGGCTTCGCGATTCCCAATTTTTTGAAGGAATACCGCAAAGGCAAGAAATATCTGCTGATCGGTCTGCCGCTGAACCGCGATTCCGAGCGCATGGTCATGAACGACATCGTTTACGCAGCCAGCGAACCGAAAGGCTGGGTGCTGCGGAAAAACCCTACCGAGTAGGAACAACGCTTCTGCAAACGACTGGGGCTGGAAATCATCCCGGCCAACTGCCGTGATTTTCTGGATTATATGATGACGAAAGAAGCGGCTTAGCAGTGTAATCTTAGGGCGGGGCGGGGCGGCGCTCCGTCATGAATTTCAAAAAAGCTTCATCGACTTTGTTGCAAGATCCCCAAGTTTTGTCTTCATCCTCACTTTCTGTCGCGGCATTCAGATCTATACTTCGCACGGCCCCAAACGCGGCGTTTTGAACTGGTTGGGAAAAGACAAGAATAAATCCGGAACAACCACGCCGGCTCCGCCAAATGTTAGCGGTATTCTGAACATTCGGAAAGGATAGTTAGTCGGATTTGTCGGAACGCAATTGCAACCGCTATTATCTCTATGCAATTCGCAATTTCACGCGATTCGTACAACTGTTACCGGGGAAGTCTGCGTTAACGCATTGAAGTATACGACGCTTGTATCTGTTGTCGAAAAGCGGCGGAGCCGAGAAGATAGCCGCCAAACAAGACTTATGGGTTGCCGAAGGAATAAAGCCAGGATCATAAAAGGCAAAGCAATAAGTAGTTATAGTTGCGCATAATGTATATTATGTTAAATAATGACATGGTCATGATAGCTTTGTCGCTTACAAGAATCTTTATCAATTAACCCTGATCATTTGATATTCACAGAATAGTAACTAAACTTTGATTTCTTTTTACAGCTCACTTTAAGACCTAAGGCGCTTCCAATTTGAAGTCAAACGAATCGAATAAAAATCTACGACGAAAGCAATTAGGATTTTTAGTGTTGCTCTTTGTTTTGATGTCGCAGGTTTTATCCGCTCCCACGCTAAGTATTTATCCCGTTGTCAACAGCGCATTAACGCAAAACTCTGTTAGCCGAAACGGATTGAGTGCTATTTTTAGAATGCGGCTTCGCCAATGGCAAGACGGTTCTCCCATTACTGTTTTTGTATTACATGACAGCAACCCTCTTCATAAACAGTTTTGTAAACAAGTATTGAATGTATTTCCACATCAGATGCGTCGAAGCTGGAACAAGCTGGTATTTAGCGGGACCGGCCAGGCTCCTGTTACCGTAGCCAGCAAGGAAGAAATGGTTGATAAAATCGCATCTACACCTGGCGCAATAGGATATTTAAGCGATGAAGACATCCCTGAAAATATCAAAATCCTGATCATTAAATAAGGCCTTTTCCAGTCATGCGTCATACGTCGACTTTAAACCGTTTTTTTAAATTGCATAGCTACGGTATCGTATTAGTTTTATGCTGTCTGTTTACAAATACTCAAGCCTTTGAAAGCGATTGGTTACCTCAAAACCTTCAAATTCACGGTTTTTTATCCCAAGGATTTATTCATACTTCCGATAATAACTTTTTTGGTAAAACTGACGACTCGATATCAACCGACTTTAGAGAACTCGGTATCAATGCCTCTTATAGGATTTTGCCGGAATTGCAAATTGCCATGCAGGTAGTATGGCGCGATGCGGGTAAAACCGACGATAGCAACGTCCGAATCGATTACGGAGTAGCCAGTTATACTTTATATTCGTCGGAACTTTCACTATTAACACTTAGGGGCGGCAGAGTCCCTACTCCGCTAGGCTTATACAACGATACGCGGGACGTGGCTTCGACTCGCCCCAACATCTTATTACCGCAATCGATTTATTTCGATGTCAATAGAAATTTAGCGTTATCAGCCGATGGCGGCTATATCTATGGAGAACATAGAACCGACTATGGCGATTTTTCGTTGAATTTCGGTGTAGTCGTCCCAAGAATGGATGATCCTGATTTCAAAAATACACTAGTCGGTTCAGATCCTGGGAAAATGGAAGGCGACATATCCTGGGTGTTGCGTACCGGGTATGAATGGGAAAACGGCTTAGCCAAGCTAGCTATAACCTATGCGGATTTTAATGGCGATTACAAACCATCAGCCGGCGCTTTTTTTCAGGCAGGCTCCTGGCGATTTAATCCATTAATCTTTTCAGCACAATATAACGCCGAAAAATGGTCACTTACCGGAGAATACGCCTTACGCCGGGCCCAATTGAGGAATTTCGGGGCTATTCCGGACACTGAATTTACCGGCCAAAGTTTTTATATACAAGGCACCTACAGACTGACTTCTTCTCTGGAAGCATTAGTGCGTTATGACGAATTAATTTGGGATATGGATGATAGAAAAGGTTTGAAAATCGCGCAAGCCGCACCCGGAATTGCCAATCATTCCAGGTTTGCTCAAGATTGGACTTTTGGTTTACGTTATGAAATATTGCCGGCATTGAATTTCAGTGCCGAATACCACCGAATTAATGGAACCGGCTGGTTATCCAACTTGGAAAACCCCCAAGGAACAACGCAGCATTGGGATATGTATACCATTATGATGTCTTACGATTTCTAATAGTCTGCATCGTCATTCTTATGAAATTCAAGAAATGGCATCGGCTTGCCTATTCCATAACCTTGGGCATAATCGACACCAAGTGTTCCCAGTTTTTCGAAAATAGCGTCATTTTCAACGAATTCGGCAATCGTTTTTAAGCCCATTCCTTGCCCTACACTGTTAATGGCGTTGACAAATAATTGGTCATCGAGGCTTGAATTAATATTTTTTACAAATGACCCGTCTATTTTTAAATATTCAACCGGTAATTGTCTTAGATAGCTCATCGATGAAAAGCCCACACCGAAATCGTCCAAAGCAAAACTTCCGCCTATGTTGTTTATTTTATTTATAAATTCATGGGCGGACTGCAGATTGGTTACGGCCTGAGTTTCGGTCACTTCAAAAATAAATTTATGTGCATCGAGCCCATATGAGCGCAACAGCTTATCGATTTTTGAAAAAGCATCGACATTTGAAAGCGTCTCCCCGGATAAATTAATTGACAGCCTAATATCGATTCCTTGTTCTATCAATTCAACCTGCTTTACGAAAGCGAGTTCGACAACGCACATATCGAGTTGAAAAATTAATCCCGTTTGTTCAGCGACTTCGATAAACATACCTGGCGGAATGATTTCGTCGTTGCTTCCAATCATTCTCAATAAACACTCGTAATGAGATATAGTCTTATCACGAATATGCATGATTGGTTGGTAAAACAGCTTAAATTGCCGATCGTTAAGTGCCTGTTCAATTTTGGCTTTCCAATTGACCTTCGTTTTGATTTCGCTCCGATGAATATCCTCGCTATTTGCGAGTCTCCACCCTCCCCGGCCGGATTCTTTGGCTTTATACATTGCAACATCGGCAGTTGCCAAAAGGTCTTGAGCAGAGCAATTAGGCTCCGGAAACATTAACAAACCCGCGCTAACCGAAACCCGGTGTTGTTGATTGTTGTCCGTTATCGATACCGAGGTCATTCCTGTACAAATTTTTTGCACTAAATCCTCAGCCGCTTGTTGACTGATTTCAGGAGCCATCACGATAAATTCATCGCCTCCAAAGCGAGCGATTACATCGGTATCGCGAGTGAAACTGCGCAGTTTTTCGGCCACTTTAACTAATAGTTCGTCACCGATTTGATGTCCGCTGCTATCGTTAACGTATTTAAATTGATCGACATCGAAAAAAATCAAGGCCGAGCTATGATGATAGCGATTCGCTATATTGATAGCATGCTCGAACTCTTTTTCGAATTTTCGGCGGTTATATAGACCTGTCAACGGGTCGTGTTCGGCTAACCAAGTCAATTGTTTTTCGGATTTGCGTCTATCGGTTAAATCCAACCCGACAATGAGAACTTCAGGATCGGCATCGATACCTAGCTCTTTGAGCACTAATGGCGATAAAAACCATGAGATATAGAGTTGAGCACCGTCGACGGAATAAATCGGACATTCGTATTGAAAGGTATTATTATGCTTATCAAGTAGTTGTGTTATTGAACTTTCAATCATTCCTCTATGTTCTTCAGTAGGAATAAATTCAACAAAATCTGTATTTAATAATTCGGCTTCCGTATATTGAAGCAAATATTGCGCATACTGATTGACGGATTTAATGCGCCCCACACTATCGACCGTCATAATAATGACTTGAGCCGAATTAAGAATATTGTCAATAAAATTCTTTTCAATTTGCAGTTCCAAAGCCTGTTCGGAGAGGCGTTGGGTGCGTAAATTAACTTCATCGTCCAGTTGCTTAAGGGTTGAAATCAGTTGATGCGAGGCGAATTCCAAAACATCAATTTCATCTTTAAAGAAACTGTGTTTTTTCGAATGAAGTAATAATTTAGCCACTAAGTCGTATTGTTTTTTTGCGATCAACGGCAATAATGCAATGAGTCTTTTTAATTTTTGCGTCGGTCCAATCAATAATAGTAACAATACTCCGCCGGACAACAATAAACTAAGCAATCCATTAATGGCATAGAGAGCAGTCGCTTTTTTGATTTCGTCCAAGCCCCGACTAATGTCTTCAATAATCAAAAGTACTGTATTGTTGTTTCCGTTAAACGGAAAAGGAATGATCTCATAAGTCCTATTCTCAAACTTAAATATCTTCGGATGATCGGGTATTCCATCAGGATATTGCCGACTAAAAGCGTTAAGTAATCCGATATTGCGTTCTGAATCCGTTAAAGCCACTATATTTGCTTGCCATGGCGGAATAGAAAGTAATTCTTTTTTTGGATTTGTGAATTCATGAGGTAACGTTAAGATACTAATCCCGGAACCGGTCAAGTCTCTCATCTTTAAAACCGTATCGGCAAGATCGATACCAAAAATGAATACGCCGATAAAACTTCCGTGATGTAAAAACGGCGTAGCATGAAAATGAACGCAGCGCTCCTCGCACAAAATATTGTCGAACGGTGATTCGTGGGTAATGACATAATCCAACCATTCTGAAAACTGCCCTTGATACGGCGTATTCCCCCAAGAAGCAATCAACTTTCCATCCGTGCTAAACAAAAATGCCGACTCAATATCCGATTCGACTTCAATTTTAAACCAGTTGTTATCGATAAAATGGTCAATGACCTCTAATGCGTTTTGGGGGCTGGTTTTGTCATCGATAAATGCCGGAATCAACCAACCGATATCGACCCTGTCGTTCTTGATGCCTTCCAAAATACCTTGAAAGGCTTGTCGATAAAAGCGATGAACACGAGACCTTTCTTGCTGATAATTTTGATTCAATGAAAACTGTCCGAACAAAACAATGGCACCGGATGCTAATGCTGTTGCAAAACCGACAGCGAGTATTGTTTTCCAAACCAGACTAAGAGACGGCTGTTTTTGTTTTTTGACAGATGGCATGTTGTCAATGAGAATCTTTTAGTTCCGAACTGATAATGTCAAATAAGAGTCGATATTCCGGCATTAAGTTTTGATAAGTTTTTTTAGGAAAAATAATAAAAGGTGCACGTATGCCAAAGTGGTCTATGGGTTGTCCAATCTGTTTTAATTCAACGCCAAAGCGCACTAATAATCTAGCTAAACGAGGCTCCATTAATGCAATACCATAATCGAGTGCGTGTTCCAGCATAAGAGAGATAGAAGAGAAAGTTAAGCTCATTGGTAGGTAATTAGTGGAAAATCGTCTGTTTTCGTGATCATTTTCACGCATATTGTTATTTATCGAATAGTCTTTATCGGATGGTCTTCTTCTAAAACGAGAGATCAGAGCCATTCTGGATACTTCGCCTGTCTTACCTTCTTTTAGTGAAGTTATACCAGAGCCTCTAAAGTCGAATTCTTTTTTATAATACAATTCAATCGGTAACTTTTTCTCCGTGTCACCTTCTAATGTGATGATACGAATATTTCCAATAGGTTTTTTATCTCTTTTATAAAATAAAAGACCATGAACGGCATCGTCATCCCATTCATCCGATTCTTGAAATTCGTTTTCAGAATTCGGCGATAATTTTTTTAATTCCTCACAATAAACCTGGTATCTAACGTGATAAGCTTGCTCTAGTAAATCCTGAGTATTCGCCTTAACCGTATAAAAATAATTTTGATAGTGTTCGCATAGCGTCATTGTATCTTTCATTTGTATCCTTCTTCCTTCTCATATCCTAAAATATTGACTAGACTCTAAGCATAGTTCAAAGCATTTATTTATCTAGAACCCATGTTAGGTCAACTATGAAAGTTTTTCACGGAGAAGTCAGCTCGGAATATCTGCAAAAAGCGGCAGATATTTTTTTACCGATTAAGCATCACAGTTATAAAAAAATGAATATTTCCAACGGAAATATAATAGCCGACATCGGATGTGGGCCTGGGGTAGATGTTGCCGAACTATCGAAAATGGTTGGGAAAGACGGTGAAGTCTTCGGGTATGATCATGATCAAGAGATGTTAAAAAGCGCTATCCAGAATTGTAGACAACTTTCTACAATTCAACAGGCTAATTTAATACAAGGTAGTGCCGAAAAGTTACCTTTCAGGAATGGGTTATTCGATAGTTGTCGAAGCGAGCGATTATTCATGCACCTCAAACAGCCGGAACAAACACTTTTGGAAATAAAAAGAGTGACTAAAGACAATGGATACGTTGTCGTTGTGGAAACAGACTGGGCTAGCTTGTCGATCGATACCCAACTACCCGGAGTCGAGCGCACTCTTTCTCATTATCGTATGTCGCATATGATGAACAATGGCTACTCAGGCAGAAGCTTATACAGGCAATTCAAAAAATGTGGTTTCAGTCATATTGAAGTCGAAGTATTTCCGATTATTGCAACCGATATAAACCTTTTCTATTCATTATCGGTACAGCAGATTGTCGAAAATCAAGCCTTGGCCAATCATGCGATTACGGAACAAGAACTGAACCATTGGCGAACCGACTTACAACGCGCCGCAACGGATGATTCTTTCTATGCCTGTATCAACGTTTTAGTGGTTTCAGCTCAAAAGTCTTGAAAAGTATTGAATTTCATAGGCATTCAAAATTAAATAAGCGTACAAAGTTCTCTTTACTCTGGTCCGCGATGACTTCCAACGAAGTATTTCTTAATTTAGCTATAAATTCGGCCACATGTCGAACATAAATCGGATAATTAGGCCGCCCGCGAAAAGGAACCGGAGCTAGGTAGGGCGAGTCGGTTTCAATCAAATATCTATCCGCCGGAATTTTTTGCGCCACTTCTTGTATTGCTTTAGCATTATTGAACGTTACAATTCCTGAAAAGGAAATATAAAAATTCAACTCGAGCGCACGAAGCGCAAATTCCCAGTCTTCGGTAAAACAATGGATAATACCGCCTACCGAATCGGCACCTTCTTCTTTCAAAATGCGTAAAGTGTCTTCTCGGGCTTCTCGCGTATGGACGATTAAAGGTTTATTTAAACTTTTCGCTGCCGCGATATGTCGTCTAAATCGCTGGTGTTGCCAAGATAAGTCCCCTTCACTTCTAAAATAATCCAATCCGGTTTCACCGATGCCGATGACTTTTTCGGCTTGGCCGAGTGTGATCAATTCATCAGTTGTCGGCTCCTTTCCGTCATGCGAATTAGGATGCACGCCGACCGTCAAGGAGATCTGGGGATAAGGAGCGACCAATTCGCACATCGACGGGTAAGCTTCAAGATCGATGCTGATACACAGCATGTGCTCGATTTGATGTTTCGAAGCTTCTTGCATGAAGCAAGAAAAATCATCTTGATAGGGAGTCAGGTCGATACGATCTAAATGGCAGTGAGAGTCGATTAGCATGGGATAACACAGATTTTAAGATTGAGTTTAATTGGAGAAATTGGAGCGTGAGGCCCGACAAAACCAAACCGTTACATTGTATGAGTGGCTCGATCCGAATCCAGTGCGCCGGCCAAATAGGTTTCTATTTTATTACGAGCCATACCGCCATCCTGGTCGCTGAACTGAACGCCGATACCGGTAGTACGATACCCTTCCGAACCGGCTGGTGTTTTCCAAATGATTTTACCGGCAATCGGCAATCGCTCTGTTTCTTCCATTAAATTCAATAGCATAAAAACTTCCTGCCCCATTTCATATTCGCGATTTGTCGGAATAAACAATCCGCCATTGGTAATGAAAGGCATATAGGCGGCATAGAGTGCATTTTTATCTTTAATCGACAAGGATAATATTCCTTGTCTGGGCGATGATGATTCGGACATGCTTTTTCCTATTTTTCGTTAAGCCGCGCCCACTCGATTAATAGCTCTTCGAATAGCAATTGTTTATTGAGCTGGGTATCGATGCGGTTTCGAGTGGTAAGCATAAGATCGTAGACGCTATACAAATGAGATAATTCTAAAGTTTGCGCGGATTTGTACAAGTCTTCAAATAAATCACGATTAATCAGTTTTTCGGCAGGTAATTGAAAACAACATTTAATTAAATCCGTAACCCACCCTGTCACCCAAGTCAACAATAGGCCGGGATCCAGTTTAACCCATTGTTCCGAGACAATATACGGATGAGTGCGCAAAGCGGCTATGTCGAGCCATTGATCGAAACATTTTCGACGTAATTCAAGGGTATCGTTTTTCGCATAATCCAAGGCCAACAAGGGCGAGCCATTCGATACGCTTAGCAATAAGTCACTATCTTTTTTTATTCCTTGATCTAACAACCACTGTTTAACACGTTCCGGATCGGGCCTCGAAAAATAGACCTTTTGACATCGACTCATCAAAGTAGCCGGGAGTCGGCTAGGTTTATCCGTGATGAGTAGCAGAACGGTTCGCTCGGTCGGTTCTTCAAGAAATTTCAAAAAAGCATTAACCGCTGAGATATTTAATTGATCGGCCGGTTCAACTATGACGACACGATTTGCCTCATATTGCGGTTTTAATGATAACACCGAAAGGATGTGTCTGATTTGATCGATTTTGATAGTCTTGCCGGGCTCTTCCGGATTCAGTCTGATATAGTCAGGGTGCGTTTGTGCATTGACTAATTGACAGCTATGACATTGGCCGCAAGGCAATCTGTTAGCATCTGTTTCAGAACAAAACAAGGAATGTGCGAAACGCTCCGCCAACCGGCTTTTGCCTATGCCTTTATTTCCGGCAAACAATAGGGCTTGAGGTATGCGTTGACCGGTAATATAGCGGACAAGATGCTGCCAGTCCGCTTCCTGCCAAGGCAATAGATCAGGAGTGATGGTCATTAAAAACAAACGGGTGTAAAAAACGCGTTATTTCGCTTTGTACATCGATGAGTGGTTGGTCGGATTTAATAACTTTGATACGTTCCGGTTCCAATTTAGCCTGCAATAAATAAGCACGCCTAACTTGTTCGAAAAAAACTAAGGTCTCGGATTCGATGCGATCTAACGAACTGCGATGACGAGCACGCTTGAGTCCTATTTCGACCGGCGCATCAAATAAAAAGGTTAAATCGGGCCGAAGATTACCTTGAACGAAATTTTCCAGCCACTGAATCGCTTGAGCACTCATATTGCGCCCTCCGCCCTGATAGGCGTAGGTCGCATCGGTAAAGCGGTCGCATATTACCCAAGAGCCGGCATGTAAGGCCGGCTCGATCACTTGTTTGAGATGTTGAGCGCGGGCAGCGAACATTAATAACAATTCCGCTTGATCGGTGATGACTTCGTCGGATGACTGTTGTAATAACAAGGTTCGAATATGTTCCGCGAGGGGAGTGCCTCCGGGCTCTCGAGTGAGAATCACCGGAATTCCGTGCAAGCTTAGATAATCCTTTAAAAAACTCATATTGGTGGTTTTGCCTACCCCTTCCCCACCTTCAAGCGTTATGAATTTTCCTTTAATCATCATTGTTTCAATTGATAAGTGGTCACGGCCTGGTTGTGTTCGGCAAGATTGGCGGAAAAAACATGCGTGCCATCCCCCTTAGAAACAAAATAAAGGCTCTCTCCTGCCTCAGGATGAAGAACCGCATGTATCGAGGCTTGTCCGGGCATCGCGATCGGCGTCGGAGGTAACCCGCTAATGACATAGGTATTGTAGGGAGTATGCGTCAACAGGTCTTTCTTGCGAATATTGCCTTGATAATCCTCGCCCATACCGTAAATAACGGTTGGATCGGTTTGCAGTAACATACCTTTTTCAAGCCTGCGAATAAACACGCCGGCAATTATCGGACGTTCCTCGGGAACGCTCGTTTCTTTTTCGACAATCGACGCCAGTATCAATGCTTGATAAGGAGACTCAAACGGAAGATTATCCTGCTTTTGCCGCCACTCCTGGTCCAAGATGCTCAGCATGCGATCATGAGCCCTTTTTAATAAGGCAAGATCGGTCGTGTTTTTATCAAAAAAATACGTGTCGGGAAAAAAAAGACCTTCGGGATGACCGTAATCAGAGTTTAAATAACTGAGCAAAGATTCGCTATCCGATTTATCCAGTGTTCTTTGAATGTAAGGGTGGCTATTTATTTGCTCAAGAAACTGATTGAAATTCCACCCTTCCGGAAAGGTGATGGCATATTGTCTGCTTTTTCCGGATGCGAATAAGGAAAGAATATCAAAAGCGGTAGCGCCTTGAGCGATTTCATAATCTCCGGCTTTCAAACGACCGGCGGATTGTGTTTGCAGGGCTAGTATTTTTAACCATAGCGGTTTAACCGCTAATTCTTGTTCCTGAAGTTTTTCAGTAATGCGGCCGAAGGAATCGCCTTTGTTGATTTCAATATAAACCGGCTTGTCGACTAAAGGAGTAGCCACAAAGTGCTGGTAATCGATCCATAGCCAGCCGAGTAAAAAGCTGGTTAATACAATCGAAATCCCCATGAGTTTATTTAGCATGCTTGAAGCCATTCTTTTTTGTACTGTTCGAGCCAGGCCGTTATTTCGCGCGTTACAGGGCCGACAGCAAATGGCTTGCCATCAATTTGGGTGACCGGCCATAAACCGATGACCGAATTACAAACAAATATTTCATCCGCGTTTAATAATTCGTCGATACCGAAATAACGTTTCGACAAGACTAACGCATTTGATTCGGCGAGTTCTAAGATAATTTCGCGCATAATCCCGGCTACGCCGGAATGAAAAGTCTCGGAGGTACGGAGTTGTCGGTTAATGACATAAAACAAATTAGTCATCGTTCCTTCTATAACGTTCCCATCGGCATCAAGCATCAAACCTTCTTGAATGCCGGGATCGTTCCATTCGGCGCGAGCTAAAATCTGTTCGAGGCGATTGAGGTGTTTAATGCCGGCAAGTGCCGGATTTAGCCCTAAGCGGGTAGAACATATCCTGGCAGTAATGCCATTGCTGGTATAATTTTCAGGATAATCAGGAAATGGATAAACACTAATAACACGAGTTGGTTTGATGCTGTCCGGTTGCCGATAACCTCGACCGCCCGTTCCGCGCGTCAGGATAATTTTTAACACGCCTCGATCGACGTCTTTAGCCGCATTCTCGGCTTCCGCGACTAAATTGCCGGTATCTTCTAAAGGGATTTGTAGACGCCGGCAACCTTCATTTAGGCGGCGGATATGTCTGTCGAAAAAAACCAGTCGACCTTTATCGATTTCAATCGTTTCAAATAAACCGTCGCCATATTGGAATCCGCGATCCGAAACATCGATGGTGCAACTCATCGCACCATTGATTAAAAACACCGAAAACTCACCTATGTCATCGAGCTAATTATTCAAATCGCTTAAAAACCAACGTGCCGTTAGTTCCGCCGAAGCCAAAAGAATTCGATAAGGCCACATTCATCGACATATCCCGAGCAACATTCGGAACATAATCCAAATCGCATTCGGGGTCTTGGTTATCCAAGTTAATAGTCGGCGGCGCTAATTGATTTTTGAGGCTTAATGCCGTGAGTACCGCTTCGATGCCGCCTGCAGCACCCAAGAGGTGCCCTATCATCGACTTAGTTGAACTAATCGCAACCTTATAGGCATGATTGCCTAACGCGGATTTCATCGCCTGTGTCTCACCGAGATCGCCGGCGGGCGTAGATGTTCCATGCGCATTGATATAGTCGACGTCTTCAGGATTCAAACCGGCATCGCGTAATGCATTTTTCATGCATCGAGCAGCGCCTTCTCCGCCTGGCGAAGGTGAAGTCATGTGATAAGCGTCTCCGCTCATGCCGTAACCCACCAGCTCGGCATAGATTTTCGCACCTCGTGCTTTAGCATGTTCCAACTCTTCCAGAACAACAACACCGGCACCATCGCTTAACACAAAGCCGTCACGGTCTCGATCCCATGGGCGACTTGCACGTTGCGGATCATCGTTTCTCCTCGATAAGGCTTTCGCTGACGCAAACCCGCCCATCGCGGTCGGTGACGTGGTACAGCGTTCGGCGCCTCCGGCGATCATCACGTCGACATCACCGTATTTGATCATTCTGGCAGCATCGCCAATGTTATGTGTACCGGTTGAACAGGCGGTAACAATCGCAAAATTAGGTCCTTTTAAGCCATATTTAATCGATAAATTACCGGAAATCATATTGATGATATTGCCGGGTACAAAAAACGGCGAAATACGTCTCGGACCGCTTTTATCATATAGCGCATAACAGTCTTCAATGCCTGTTATCCCGCCTATTCCCGAACCGATTGCCACACCGATTCTTTCGGCATTATTATCATTAACCTCGATGCCGGAATCCTCGAACGCTTGAGACCCTGCGGCTAATCCGTAATGGATAAAACCGTCCATGCGTTTTGCATCTTTTTCAGGAATATATTGTGAAATATCGAAGTTTCTTATTACGCCACCGAAAGTCGTGGCAAATGCAGAAATATCGAAGGAATCAATGGCGGAAATACCGCTTTTACCATTGACGATTCCGTCCCAGGTTTCCGAAACTGTGTTAGCTAAAGGCGTAACCGCGCCTAGTCCAGTTATTACAACTCGGCGTGTGCTCAATGTTTTGTACCCGAAGTTAATTTTAAAGAGGGGATATTAAGGCATGCATAAGTGGACATTAACAGCATCCACTTACATACTTCGAACGGTCATATTTTCGGTGGTTTGACGCCCTCTTTTGTTCTATAACGCTCACACTTCAGTTTGCTACTTACTTCCCTGTATGCGTCGAACAAAATTATCATGTCATAATTCGCCGAGAACATGACCGTTCGAAATATAAAGCAGTTTTTATGCGTTTTTTTCGACGTAATCGATCGCTTGTTGAACAGTAGTGATTTTTTCGGCTTCGTCGTCCGGAATTTCACATTCGAATTCTTCTTCAAGGGCCATGACGAGTTCAACGGTATCCAAAGAGTCTGCACCAAGATCATCGACAAAAGAAGCATCGTTAGCGATATCTTCTTTAACACCTAATTGCTCAGCGACAATCTTTTTTACTCTTTCTTCAACATTACTCATAATTATTATCCTCAACAATGTAAGATTATTTTTAAAAAATATTACTTACAATAGTATAGTTATTTGTTTTACTTAGAAATCCCGTCATCTCATTCCAGACGGCGGGGGAATTATACTTTATATTATAAAAATATCACAATATTATGCCATGAACATGCCGCCGTTCACATGCAGCGTTTCTCCGGTGATATACGCGGCACGCTCCGATGCTAAATAAGAAACGGCATAGGCAATTTCTTTAGCATCGCCCAAGCGGCCTAATGGTATTGAGCTTAAAAGTGCCTGCTTATGCTCTTCGGCGAGTTCACGGGTCATGTCGGTATCGATAAACCCGGGAGCAACTGTATTCACGGTAATTCCGCGCGAACCGACTTCCTTGGCTAGCGACTTGGAAAACCCCACGATACCGGCTTTAGCTGCGGCATAATTGGCTTGGCCGGCATTGCCGGTCGCACCAACTACCGAGGAAATATTGATAATTCTACCGGTTTTCGCTTTCATCATGCCGCGCAAAACGGCTTTACTCATACGAAAAACCGATGAAAGATTCGTGGTAATAATATCATCCCATTCATCATCCTTCATACGCATCAGTAAGTTATCCCGGGTAATACCCGCATTATTGACGAGAACATTAGGAGTCCCAAAATCGTCATTAATGGTTTTTATTACCGCATTAATCGAGTCAGGATCGGCGACATTGAGTTTGATGCCCGTTCCCGCATCGCCTAAGTAGCCGGCAATCGCTTCAGCACCCTGATCGCTTGTTGCCGTTCCGATCACAAAAAAATCGTCGGCAGCCAATTGCTCGGCAATTGCGCGACCGATACCCCTGCTCGCACCGGTTACCAATGCTATTTTTTTAACCATTCACTATCTCCAAGGCTTGATTTAATGAGTCAGGATCATAGATGCTTAAATGTTCGGCATTTTTGGCAATTCGTTTATTCAAGCCAATGAGCACTTTACCGGGACCGCATTCAACAAACGCAGTAACACCTTGGTCGGACATAAACTTTATTCCGTCCACCCAACGCACCGGCTTAAATAATTGCTCCCTTAGCGCATTGCGAATGACTTCCGGAGCACTATGGGTGCTGACGTCGACATTGTGGATTAGGGTGATTCGGGGTGAATCGATGCTGGTTTGCTGTAAGAGGTCGCTTAATTGCTCCGCAGCTGACTGCATTAATGCACAATGTGAAGGTACGCTAACCGGAAGCAAAACTGCGCGTTTTGCACCAACTTCCTTAGCCTTTGCCATTGCACGCTCGACCGCTGCTTTGTCACCGGCAATGACAACTTGACCTGGCGCATTAAAATTAGCCGGCGCAACCACTTCGCTCTCGGCCGAATCCTTGCATAGCTTTACGACTTCGTGATCTTCCAGCCCTAAAATTGCCGCCATAGCGCCCTGCCCGGCCGGAACCGCCTCCTGCATCAGGCGGCCTCTTTCGGAGACTAATTTGATCGCATCTTCATAAGCCATCGCACCGGAGCAAACCAATGCAGTATATTCACCCAAACTATGCCCTGCCACCCAACCGGGTTGGACCGGACACTGTTTATTCCATATTTTCCAAACAGCATAGCCGGCAGCCAACATGGCCGGTTGAGTTATTGCCGTTTGATTTAATTTTTCTAAAGGACCGGCTTCAACGATTGACCATAAGTCATAAGACAACACCTCGGAAGCCTGCTCAAAAGTTTGCTTAATTTCCGGATAGGCTTCTGCCATGGCCGATAACATACCTACCGATTGGGAGCCTTGACCCGGAAAGACAAAAGCCAAATTATAAATTTGTTCAGTCATTCATTTATTCTCTAGTATTTGATTAAAGCGGAGCCCCAAGTAAACCCAGCACCGAAAGCCTCCAATAAGAGCACTTGACCGCGCTGAATTCTCCCGTCTCTAATACCTTCATTCAACGCCAGCAACACGGACGCCGATGAAGTATTGCCTTGAGTTTCCAATGTCAATATAACGTTATCCATCGACATTTTAAGCTTCTTAGCGGTTGCAGCAATGATTCTCGTGTTGGCTTGATGGGGGACCAGCCAGTCGATTTCGGAGCGTTCCATGTTGTTTGCCGCCAATGTTTCATCGACTATTTGGCCGAGTGTGTTGACAGCGATCTTGAATACCTCGTTACCGCGCATATTGACATAGCCGAGTTCATCGCGATTAGACTCTGCCGCGACTTGCGGATTAGGTAAATAGAGTAACTCTTCATATCCGCCGTCCGAGTGGATATGGGTCGATAAGATGCCCGGACTATCGGAAACTTGCAATAAAACGGCGCCTGCTCCATCGCCGAAGAGGATGCAGGTACTTCTATCGGTCCAATCCATGATCCGAGAATAGATTTCGGTGCCGACAATCAAAATGGTCTTGGCCGCGCCTGACTTAATATATTGGTCGGCAATACTTAATGCATAGATGGTTCCCGAACAAGCGGCTTGAATATCGAATGCCACACAATTTTTGATATTCAAACGCTCTTGCAATAAACAGCCAGTGCTCGGATAAATGCGATCCGGTGTTCCGGTCGCGACAATAATCATATCTATTTGCTCCGGAGCTATGCCTGCCGCCGCAATAGCTTGACGTGCGGCAATTTCTCCCATGCTTGACGCCGTCTCGTCGGGAGCGGCGATACGGCGACTTTTAATGCCGGTGCGCTCATAAATCCAAGCATCAGAGGTATCGACGACTTTTGAAATATCGTCGTTTGTTCGGATTTGCTTAGGCAAATAACCGCCTGTGCCAATTATTTTAGAGCAATGCGTCATAAACTCTCTCTTTTCGATAAAATGGTTTCGACCTGCTCGCCAATCTTTCTAATGACGCCTTTGGAAACTTCTATTTCCGCTAATTGCACGGCCGTTTTAAACGCCAGAGCATCCGCACCGCCATGGCTTTTGATCACTAGACCATTCAAGCCAAGAAAACTGGCACCATTATACATTCTCGGGTCTATTCTCTGCTTGAAGGATCGAATGACCGGATAGATTAGCAAACCCGACAGTCGCGTAAAAATATTTTTATTGAACGCTTCTTTCAAAACGGTGCCGATCATCTTAGCCGCACCCTCGATGGATTTTAAAGCTACATTGCCGACAAACCCGTCGGCGACAATCAAATCGACCTTGACGTTTCCAGCCGTCAAAGAATCCCCTTCCACATAGCCAATATAATTTAACGATGAGTTTTCGAGCAGTTTCGCGGCAGCTTTAACTTGCTCATTACCTTTGACTTCCTCTTCGCCGATGTTGAGTAAACCGACGGTCGGATTATCGATGTTTTCAACGGCTTTAACCAATTCAGATCCCATTACCGCGAATTGAAAAAGATGCTCTGCCGTGCAATCGACATTGCCGCCTAAATCCAAAACATGAGTGTGACCGAATATCGAAGGTATTGTCGAGATAATAGCCGGTCGATCTATGCCTGGAATCATTTTTAAAACAAAACGTGCGGTTGCCATCAAAGCACCGGTATTACCCGCGCTCACACAAGCATCCGCTTCGCCGCTCTTAACTAGATTAATCGCGACGCGCATCGAAGAATCTTTTTTATTTTTTAATGCTTTAGAAGGAGACTCATCCATGCTTACACATTGCGATGCATGGTGTATCGAAAGTCGGCCGGCAAAATCGACCAAAGCCTGAGACATATGATCTTTTAACACGACTTCGTCGCCTACTAAGATCAGCTTTAAGTTTGGATTGTTCTTTAAGCAATCCAATGACGCCGGAATAGTTACCGCGGGCCCGTGGTCCCCGCCCATCGCATCAATTGAAATTGTTAAACTCACGCCTGCGAATGACCCTAAAAAATAAGATGCTCAACCGAGTCGGACAAATTCCGGTCCGGTTGAGCATCTTGGTATAAAAGAAATCGACTTAACTTAGTCTTCGTCGTTAGTATTCACGATTTGGCGGCCTTTGAAAAAACCATCGGGGCTAACGTGATGACGCAGGTGAGTTTCTCCAGTCAATGGGTCCTGAGACAGGGTTTTACTGGTTAACGCATCATGAGAACGACGTTGTCCACGTCTTGAGCGGGTTACTTTACTTTTTTGTACAGCCATTATTTCACTCCAGTATGCTTTAGTTTGGCTAAAATTGAAAAAGGGTTATTAGAATTCGATTGTTCGGTATTTAAGTCGTCTTGATGATCGTGACTAACCTTGACTTTAAGACAGGCTTCCGAATGCCGCGGAAAATCAGGTAGGGCGAGCAATAGCTCATCTTCAACAATATCTTTGAGAGGGATTTTCCCTTCTCCGACCAGCAAAGGCTCGTAATCTTGCGGTAACCGATCCGCTTCATCCAGTGAACTGACGATTCCGAGCTTAATGTTGTTTTCTATATGCCAATCCATTGCATTTAAA
The DNA here is from genome assembly GCF_044788715.1 of Methylotuvimicrobium sp. KM1. Classification (NCBI taxonomy): domain Bacteria; kingdom Pseudomonadati; phylum Pseudomonadota; class Gammaproteobacteria; order Methylococcales; family Methylococcaceae; genus Methylotuvimicrobium; species Methylotuvimicrobium sp. KM1. The sequence goes on from NZ_CP173170.1 coordinate 2,520,936, forward strand.
CAGTTTTGACACGCCACGGTCAAAGTCGCTGAAATTTTCCCTTCAATGCTTGCCAGTCGTCCTTGTCTGCTAAAAAAAAGATCAACAATAGCAACGCCCGAGTCATCTTTTAGCAAAGGCGCTAAACGACTTAGGCTTTTTAGTTTTATTTGTCCCGAGAGTTCGCTATGCTTATCAGCAAAACTCAGAGGGTCTATAAGTTCGGGTAATCGATCCAACATAACCGGGCAATAATAGCTCTAATAGAGGCCTTCGTCAAACCGCAATCTAACTTTACTAAAATGGAATTCAAACACCTGGTTCTCGCTTCATCTTCCGAATATCGACAATTTTTGTTACGGAAATTGCATTTGGAATTTATTTGTGACTCGCCGGAGCTTGATGAAACACCGCTACCCGATGAGTCTCCAAGGCAAACCGCTCTCCGGCTTAGCCAAGCCAAAGCCAGTGAATTAATCGGAAAATTTCCAGGCAGTTTAATTATCGGTTCCGACCAAGTCCCGGTTCTCAAGGGCTGCCGGCTTAGTAAGCCTGGCAATAGAAAAGCCACCATTGAACAACTATTGGCCGCCTCAGATCAATGCATGACATTTTACACCGGAGTAGCGGTTGCAAACACCTTAACAGGTGAAGTGATTAGCGCCATCGATGAATGCCATGTTTATTTCAAAAAACTAACGAACACCACCATCGAGCGTTATGTCGATTTGGAAAAACCGTTTAATTGCGCGGGAGGATTCAAATCAGAAGGAATGGGTATCGCTTTATTGAACAAAATTGAAGGAGACGATCCTAATGCTCTGATTGGGCTGCCTTTAATTAAATTAATTAGCTTACTGGAAAAGTTCGGCTTCAAGGTGATTTAAATAATTCGTCAAGGCCTTGAAAAGGCTCAATGGAACTGCTTGCCCGGAGCCAATATATCGAATGTGGCATTAGCCTCATCAACCGCCGCCGCCATCACTTGTTTTATTTTAGCTTCATTGAGACGAAGAATAGATAAGGTTGATGACGATAAGGTCGACAAAAACTCATCACGCGTTTTACTTTCATTCAAATTTATCGCCAAATAAAGCAAATGGGCATCCAATTTATGGATCAACGCCCTTTCAGGGTGCATTTGGTAACGTATCGCTTCCGATATCGATTCCGGGAGTTTCCATGATTCTGCCAACTCACCTCCCACATCGGCACGAGTAAAGCCCAAGACTTGCCGCTCTAAATTGGCCAGTTGGCGCTTGTTTTGGAAATTGTTCTTCAGTATTTGCCGAGATTGATCGGGCAACTTGGTATAGATGACTAATGCCCCGATGTCGTGCAGCAAACCGGTCAAAAATAATCGTTCGCAATGCAAAACTGCCGCCTTCTTAGCTAGTAATTTAGCAATGACTGCGCAATGAATACTTTGTATCCAAAAGTCGGTCATGTTAATTAGGTCGTCGGGAATATTGTCGAAAGTATCGACAACTGAAGTCGCTAACGCTAAGCTCTGTAATTCCTCTATTCCGATAATGGTAACGGCTCTAGAAATCGTATCGATTTTTGCTTGAAAACCGTAAAATGAACTATTGACGATTTTCAATAAACGCATACTTAAAGCCGGATCTTTCGTTATGACCCTACCGATATCGATAGCGGTATAGCGAGGATCTCGAACCATTTCCCTGATTTGAAAATAGATATCGGGCAACGAATAGAGCTTGACGGAGTCTTCAATTAAGGATTTTGCAGTCAAACTCTTTGTCACCGTTGAGCCCGCCTTACTTGTGATAAAGCGCTAAAACCTGTTTAACATAATTACGGGTTTCAGGATAAGGAGGAATGGAATTATTATATTTTTTTACCGCGCCTTCGCCAGCATTATAGGCTGCAACGGCCAATGTTAAATTTGAATTGAACATCTTTAGCAAATCCTTCAAATAGCGTGTACCGCCATTGATATTTTGCACCGGATCGGTACGATCTCGAACGCCGTAGCGCTTGGCGGTACCGGGCATCAATTGCATTAACCCTACCGCTCCCGCCGAGGAAATTGCTTGGGCATGGTAAGCGGACTCTGCTTGAATAACGGCATGCAATAACTTTTCATCGACCTGATGTTTCGAGGCCGCTTTCGCAATGATATCGTTATATTTCTGCTTATTACTTTTCATTCGTCCCACAGCCCAATTGTAACTCGAAGGACGGGTGCGGATGATTCGCTTATAAAATCGATGAGAAGGCCGATCGGTATAATAAACTTTTCCGTCGGGCGAAACATACTTATAAATATCGGCCGACAAAACCTCGGAGAACAAAAAAAAGGCTACATAGAAAAAAATCTTTTTTCGCATGACTTGTTCCCAATTTTTATATTTCGAACGATCAGTCCAAAGTATGCGTAACAATTGTCATAAACCTAAGGATTTCGTGATAAATAACATCCTGGAACTATGAGCTTTGTTGAGGGCTCGGTAACTCGCTTGACAGGACGCCTTGAATACCTCCATGTAGGCTTGACGGCTGCTTTTCCTGCCGCCGACACCTGCCAATCGAGCTACCGAACTCTCCATAAAATAGGGAAGTTATTTTCGACCAAATCCTAAGCACCATTTCACACAATCAGTATAGTTCAACTCATAAACACTTTATGTTTTATCGGCACTGCTTTTTGAATCAGCCAAATATTTGTCGATATCTTCCTTGGAAAACCCGATCTTCTTGGCTACCCGGTCGGCATGGCTGACTCTGGATATACCCTCTATCAACGTATAAGTGGGTGCACCGCCGGCAAATTCGACTTGTTTCGGCAAGCCGATGCCCTTCGCGACAAAATTATCGACTAATTGATGGTTATGTGTGATTAAAATAGTGCTATTGCCTTTTCGGTAAAAACCGTCAAGCACATTTGAAGACGACTCGAGCTTTTCTTCGAAGGTCGTGCCTTCGGATAGCTCATCGAGCACAACGAGGCTTTTAGCCGTCGTAGCCAAAAAGATATCCCGGGTTCTTTTTAGCTCGGTACCGAATCGCCCTTCTCCATCATCCAAATGACTTATTTCAGGTACTTGATAGAAAATCTTATCGGCAACGGTTAGAGTCGCTGATTTGACCGGTACATAGCAGCCGATTTGCCCTAATAGTTGAATTTGCGTGACCGTTTTACAAAATGCTGTTTTACCACCGCTGTTGGGGCCCGTAACTAAAACCAGCTTATCATCATCCAATTGAAAATCGTTACCGACATACTCCGGATTCTGGTAAGCAAGAACAGGATTGCGCGCATTAACCAGATTGATACGATGATGATCAGCCTCAATAAAATGCGGCAGAGCAAGATCCCCACCAAAGCTTTCTCGGAACCTTATAAAAGCAAGCAATTCATCTAATTGGCCAAGCGCATCTAAGGTTTCGCCAACCGCTTGCGAAATTTTAAACTCATTGCGTAACGGAATAATACAACTGTCCCGATCAAAACCGCCAACTATAGGAAAATAAATTAATAGTAGCGGCACAAAGAAAATCGATGCCACCGGTATCGATTCCTTCGAAATACTAAACAAGTTGGTAGGAAAGAAGTTCGCAAGCGCCCAAAGCACCCCAAAAAAAAGAGCAATTAATAAGGGTTTAAAGAGATTAGGCTTAAAAATAATCGCTGGAATCCACGATCCTTTTCGTTCTGGTTTGCTCTGTATGCCTTGTTCGCTGATAAATACCGGGCCTTTCATCAACGAATAAGCTCGGCTATCGGTAAAGTTTTTAATCTGCCCCAACACCTCATTCAGATAGGTGCTTTGCGTTTCAGGCACGGTCTTGACTTGACCAACTAGGTCCAACATGAACCGGGTGCCACGTTTGTATTGAAGATAGCCGAAACCTTCGATTTCATTTTCTTCACGCGCTGTTCCGAAAGAGCCCAAAAACTCTCCGTATAACAACAAATAAAGATTCTTTTCATTACTCGAGGCTTGTTCAACAATGCCTTGAAGCTGTTGCCTCAATTCGGCGTCATCAGCAATGGCTTCGGTCGCTTGTTGCTTCGCTTTGATGGCTTCGATCGAGTCGAGCGGTTTGGCGAGCGAGCGATACAAAACCGATTGTCCGGCGATAGTTTGAGCGTGATTTAAAGTATCGAAGATTTCATCGACTTCAATCGCGTTGAAAGCGCCTGCGTCGATTACGCCCTGTTCGCCCTCGGCAAATCGGCTTGATCGTATATCCGGCCAATTTTCAGGCCAAGTTTGTAATATTGTCGACTTCATGGTTTCTTCTTTCTATCGATAATTCCAAACACAAAAATGGCCGCAGTCACAATTCCGACCATCATGATGGTTTCTCTTGACGCTCCGAACAGATAAGCGATTCCACCGCCGATACCCATGCCGAGCCCGCTAAACGCTAAACTGCGCATCAGCCTACAAACCGCGCAATTTCTATCGTAGTCTTTCATCGCAAAACCTTACGAGGATTCAATGCCTACCTTTATTGGCAAACATTAACGATTGATCAAATTCAAAAACTCCGAGCGGGTACTAATTTCTTCCCTAAAAATTCCCGTCATCACTGACGTCGTCATCACCGAATTTTGTTTTTCGACACCGCGCATCATCATGCATAGATGTTTTGCTTCTATGACCACCGCAACACCTCTGGCATTGATGGATTTCTCGATAGCATCGGCAATCTGTTTAGTCAATTTTTCCTGGATCTGTAAGCGTCTAGCATACATATCGATAATTCGCGCAACCTTCGAAAGACCCAGCACCTTACCTTGAGGTAGATAACCGACATGGCATTTGCCAATGAAGGGTAATAGGTGATGTTCGCATAACGAATAAAGCTCGATATCCTTAACGATGACCATGTCTTCAGTATCGGCCTCAAATATAGCGTTATTTAACACATCGTCCAAAGATTTTTCATAACCGTTATTCAAAAACCTGAATGCATCCGATGCCCGCTTAGGCGTATCGACCAAACCTTCCCGGGTTACATCTTCGCCGACTGCTTCGATAATTTTGGAAAAATACTCTTCCATCGTTCGTTCTCGATAATTAAAAAAGCAGGCCAGTATACCTTATCGGGATATTAAATCTAATGCCTTGAGTAGCGTATTTTGATCGGCCCCCAGTTTCGTCCCGTTTTCGCTAATATGCCTCCGCCAAGACCTGGCGCCGGGAACTCCGTGAAAAAGTCCAAGCAGGTGTCGTGCTATCGAATACAATCGCACACCTTGTTTTAATTGTTCACCAATATAAGGAAGTAAAACTTCTACTATTTCTTCACGACTCTTAATTGCATGAAAGTCCCGGTAAAACAGTTCATCGACGCCGGCTAATAAATAAGGATTCTGATAAACCTCTCTTCCGACCATGACGCCATCGACCTCATCATTAATGATAAGCGCTTGATCCAATGAATGGACGCCGCCATTCAAAATAATTTCCAATTCTGGAAAATCCCTTTTAATTCGATATACCACATCGTAGCGTAGCGGCGGAATTTCCCGATTTTCCTTTGGAGACAGTCCGCTCAACCAGGCTTTTCTGGCATGAATGATAAACACCCGGCACCCGGCTTCGGAGACCAGAGTAATAAAACGATGTAACGCTTCGTAGGAATCTTGGTCGTCGATACCGATCCGACATTTGACGGTCACCGGAATCGACACGGCCCGATTCATTGCCGATAAGCATTCGGCAACTAATTCCGGAGTCTCCATCAAACATGCGCCAAATCGTCCATTTTGTACACGGTCGCTAGGACAGCCGACATTCAGGTTAACTTCGTGATAGCCGTAATCTTCGACCATTTTAGCGCATGCCGCCAGATCCTGTGGGTTACTGCCGCCCAATTGACATGCCAATGGATTTTCGTCTGGGTGGTATTGTAAAAACCGATCCCTGTCGCCATGCAATAAGGCACCGGTCGTAATCATTTCGGAATATAAATAAGCGTGTTTTGACATCAACCGATAAAAATACCGGCAATGCCGGTCCGTCCAATCGAGCATCGGGGCAACGCAGAACCTTCTTGGCGTTATGATTTCCGGCGATGCTAAATCGGACATTGATGTGATGACAGAGGCGTCTTTCGAGGTTTGAAAGTTACTGTGAAAGCCCCCGACCTGAAGAGGGGGGCGGTTGCTCGACTGACAGATGTCGGCGGAAGAGACTGCCGCCGTCAAGCTTACAGGGACGGATTCACTGCGTCCTGTCGGGCGAGAGACCTCCCTTTCAATTGCATGGGTAATTTCAAGATCTTTATAAACGTTAGATTGAGTCATGATTGCATTTAGCAACTGTGCTGGGCTGGTTGTACCGTATTTTGTTGCAAGTGCTCATTTTTCAATTGAATATAATGCTGATACGAATATTCCAAAAATTCTTTTTCGCGATCCGTCAATGGACGAACCTGCTTGGCGGGACTGCCGATATAAAGAAATCCGCTTTCGAGCTTTTTGCCAGGCGGCACCAACGCACCGGCACCGAGCATGACGTAATTTTCTAAAACCGCCCCATCCAAAATGATTGCCCCGATGCCGATTAAACAATAATCGCCGATGGTACAAGCATGAACCACCGCATTATGACCTATCGTAACGCCTCTACCGATCGTTAAAGGATGACCTTGAGGCGAAAACGGGCCGGCATGTGAAACATGCAAGACCGACCCGTCTTGGACATTAGTACCATCGCCGATACGTATCGACTCTACATCGCCTCGAATAACGGTTGAAGGCCAAACCGACACGTCGTCGCCCAATTCAACATCGCCAATGACGACAGCGCTTTCGTCAATCAAAACCGAGCGGCCTAAAATAGGTTGCTTTTCGTTAAACTTTCTAATCGACACATAACCTCCGGATGTTTACTATAATTTGGTTGAATTGACTTTAAAGTGGCGTGTTATCGTCGTCAATCGGCTTAGAAATTTTTACTGTGAAAGTACGATGCCGGCTCCGAGCAGGGTGCGGTTGCTCGATCGACAGGCGTCGGCGGCAGGGAAAGCCGCCGCCGAGCCTACACGGACGTATTCACGGCGTCCTGTCGGGCGAGTGACCGCACCCTCCAAAGCTCGCACTTTCATTTGCCGGGGCGATGGCCAGGCCTTCATGAACGTTATTATATCTTTCCTAATAGGATTCGAGATATTCGAATGTTTAAATTGATGCTAAACAGACTGAAATATTGAGGTACCCGCTGTGATTTTTAACGGTATAAAACGGCAGCTTCGCTCCGTCATCCAATGGAATAACCCGCATCCGGAAGCGCTGCTCGAACAATGGACAGACAACGGCGATGAAATCAAAAATGCTTCCAAGTTAATAGTCGGCCCCGGACAAGGCTGCATTTTTGTTTACGAAGGTAAAGTCAAAGCGGTCATTCAAGAACCTTGCCTAGTCGAACTCAACACCGCGAATATTCCGTTTTGGACGACGATTAAAAAATTCATGCAGTTTTTTGTCAGCGAACATAAAGCCGCGATCTATTTTTTCAGAAAAACTAAAGTTCTCGATCAAAAATGGGGAACCACATCACCCATCAAATATGAAGATCCGAAATATCATTTTCCGGTAGGACTGAAAGCCTACGGCAACTTCAGTTATCGAATTTTCGATGCCGAGGATTTTTTCAATAACGTCGTCGGCAATCATAACAATTTTTACATCAACGAGTTTCGCGAGGTTATGGCCGCGCGAATCATGCATCCTTTAGCCGATTATCTTGCCGAAAGCTGTTTTAGTTACGCCGACATCGATGCGAATCGCGAAGAAATCGCGTACGGCATGCACATCAAATTATCGACCGCCTTTCAAAAACTCGGCTTTGAAATCACCGATTTTCGCATCGAAGGCACCGATTTCGACGACGATACGCAAACACGCATCAAACGGATTGCCGACTTAACGGCCGAAACGCATGCCGCGCAAATCGCAGGTATCGATTATACGCAACTGCAACAACTAGAAGCGATGCGCGATGCAGCCAGAAACGAAAGCGGCGCGGCAGGACTCGGCATGGCCATGGGGGCGGGCCTAGGCTTCGGGCAGTCCATGGCGCAAACCGCTACACCGGTTCAAACCAGCCAACCGCAAGGTACTTCGGAAGCGGTACAAAAGTTAGCGCAATTAAAACAGATGCATGATTCCGGCTTGATTTCCGAGCAAGAATACGCCGATAAAAGAAAAGAAATTCTCGATCGTTTTTAAGTCCTATGAAACGCTGTCATAGCTGCTCTGCGCCGCTGCTCGCCAACACCAACCTGTGCCGCTATTGCGGTACGCGAAATGACGTCGACTTGCATGGAAAGCATCATTTTGTCACCATTGATCATGAATCGGAACGAAAATGTCCGCACTGCGCCGAGTCTTTACACACGGTTGGCTTAGACCTCGATGATGGCCTCGGCGAATTCATGATAGAACGCTGCGAACACTGTTTCGGCTTGTTTTTCGACCCCGGTGAGATTGAACGATTATTGAAAAGTTCGGTTTCTAATGTTTTCAGTATCAATCAACAATTGCTTCATAATATCAGTGTCGAGCGTTATCAAGCACACAGCAAAAAAGTTAAATACATCAGATGTCCTGTATGCGATGCCTTCATGCGTCGCATTAATTACGGTCATCGAAGCGGCGTTGTCATTGACCGATGTAATGCACACGGAATATGGCTCGATAATGGGGAAATTACGCACTTGATGGAATGGAAAAAAGCGGGCGGATTACTACTACATGAACAAAAAATTCGCCATAAAAACCAAAGAAAGCAATATGTTAAATCTCCTTCAATACCTAGACCTACTTCCGAAAACGCAATGAGCGAACCCGTTTTGCTGGACACGCTATCTTCGTTAATTGCCAAACTTTTTAATTGATCGCATACCCATCGAAGATCAAAATTCGGCACCGGAGTGCCCGTCAAAGGATGCCGTTCAGCCAGCACTTAAATACCATGGGTTTTGGCCGTAAATAACTTCCCTATTTTAGGGGGGCTCGGTTGCTCGATTGACAGGTGTTGGTGGCAGGGCAGATTTTTGCTCCTGCAAAATCTGCATTCATGCCGTCCTTGGCAATCAGCCGCCGCCGTCAAGCCTACACGGACGTATTCACGGCGTCCTGCCAAGCGAGTGACCGAACCCTCAACAAGGATCATAGTTCCAGGACGTTATTTATTACGAAATCCATAGTTCATTGGCCATGGTTAATTGTCTTGAATATTTAGGTGCTGGGTGAACGGCGGTCCTCGATAAACACACCCCATAACTTTTATTTTTACACGGTTTTTCAATCAAAGAGTGTAGCTACTCATTAGATTTGAACGAAAAAACGTCTAATAATTTAAAAGGCGCTGGGTTGATTCACTCCTTCCATACCAATCAGGTTGACGCTAAACCTTCATGGATTTACTACGGTCCTGGGCAGACACATCCTCCACCTTCACGACTTTTCAGGCTGACAGGAGTAGATATCAACAATTCCTCTGCTAATATGAAGGCTCGGCAAACCCTTACAACTTCAGCAATTCCCAGTTTGAGAAATTTCTTCGTGCTCAGGGTGCGGGGTATGCCTGTCGAGGAACGCCGTAATTCCATCCATGGGGGCTTGGCGGCGGCTAAACGCTAGGGATGGCGTGTATTAGGGCAATGCAGGAACAATTGCCGAGGAGCAAAATTTGCCCCTGCTGCCGACATCCTCGCCAAGCACACTCCGCACCCTGTTTGATCCCCAAATTGGGAATTGCTGGTACAACTTTAACGAAACTACTTCGGATGCTTATTTCAGTTATAATGGGCAGCTCAATTTTTAAACTTATTTTCAAAGATCTTTGAATGACAAAAAATTTCTTATCCATTAAATGACGCTAAGTACATGACGACACTCATACATTGACGGGAAACCAGCAAAATGCAACTGTTATTGAAGTATTCTATATTTTTTAACCGTTATTTAAGTTTTGCTGAATCTAATACCGCAATCAATTCAGCTTGAATGAGAAATCTAAATGTACACAAAATTCTTTGGTCTTAAAAAAAAGCCATTTTCATTGATTCCCGACCCGGAATTCTTATACCTAAGTTCGAAGCATCGAAAAGCTTTAAGCACCTTGCAGTACGGCTTGATGAGTCACGCCGGCTTTACTGTGATAACCGGCGAAATTGGCTCTGGTAAAACCACACTGATTCGAAGTATGTTAAATAAAATCAAGGATCAGTGCACCGTCGGCGTTATCACCAATACTCATAGTGCTTTCGGTGATTTGTTGACTTGGGTACTAGGTGCGTTCAACATCAGCCATGACACGAAGTCCAAGGCAGAGCGCTACCAATTATTCGTCAAATTCATTAGTGAACAAGCCCGCAAAAAGCGGCGCGTAGTACTCATTGTCGACGAAGCTCAAAACATGGAAATTGAAACGCTGGAAGAACTCAGGCTACTCTCTAATATTAATGTCCAGCAAGAGATCATGCTCCAGTTAATTTTGATCGGTCAACCTGAGCTCGTAGATAAATTGAACGAACCGCAGTTGATTCAGTTCGCTCAGCGTATTTCGATCGAATACCACTTGACTCCCCTTAATTTTGAAGAAACCGAGCTTTACATCGACCATCGCTTGCAAACCGCCGGCAGCCAAACCAAAATATTTAACCAATCGGCTTGCGCAGCCATTTTTTATTACAGCGCAGGCGTCCCTCGTCTAATCAACAACATATGCGACTTAGCAATGGTTTTTGCATTCGCCAACGATACGAAGGAGATTGGCTGGAAAACGATTGTCGAGGTTATCAACGAAAGAAAAACGGGCGGAATTAAGCGCTTCAGAGGAAAGCATTGCCCAGAGCCAGACTTAATGCAGAAAGTAGCGGAAGCAGAAAAATTACGCCGGGCAATTCTCGAAAAAACCGGAGTCGATATTTCAAAATGCCATTAATTACAACCCTCATTAATAGCCACTAATTCAATATGCTGTAACGCGGCTGTGACATGCAAAATTTTTCCGGTACGATACAGCGTTCTATGTTTTTCGCGATGAACCTCAATCGTCTGCCCCGGTTTTAAGCAATGCGTATCTAAAACAATACTCTCCGGCTGATGTAAAATCGAATCGGCAGGAATATAAATCGCCATCTGTCCTTGTTGCTTATTAATATCAAGTAAAATGATCCAAACCAATTCAGAACGCATTCCCATCAGTTCAATACCCAGAATCAAATCCTCGTCTTCAAGTCGACTGATTCTTCTGATCTGACCGATTTCCAATTCATTAAATTCTGGTTGTTGAACTGCGAACAGCTCGCCAACTTTGATTCTTTGGTCTTCCGAATTCCAAATCAAGGCATAGCCCTTAATACTGCTATTCAAGATCAAAAAATCGCCGAATGGAATTTTATTGAGCAGCTCAATCGGTTCAGGTTGCGACCAAATTTTATTACCGCTTGAAGCCAGTGCGCCGAGTTTATGGATTTTGGCTGCTTTCGGATCGATAGCCAAATGCCCGGATTTTTTCTGGTTTAGGTTATAGGCAATTTCATCGCCTTCCGGAACTAAGTCTAAATCCGGTACTTGCCAACTTCCGGCAATTCTGGGGTCATGCTCAAACTTTACCTTAATCGTTTCATTGTCGACCCCCTGTATTTTTGCGAGCATACTGACGATCGACTTAAAACCGATATAGCCTCTAGCATTTTCTGTCGATACGATTCGAGTGTATTTTCGGGTACGCTTTTTGGTCAATACTTCCGCTACTCTGAAAAGCAAGTCCTTGTCGATAAAGCGATAATTCGATTTTTTATCTTTTCTTTTTTGAGCGGCAGTAATGAGATTATTAACGACCGGCAGTGTGGCGATATAACGGGTATTATTTTGTGGTTCGGCCTGGAATTGCAAGCATTTGGTCGGCGCTTCATCGACATCCAAATTAAGCTGAAAAACACCCTGTATCGCCTCAAGCTCAATAGCGTTAGTTAAGCTGATAGTTTCAACACATTCTTCTAACAGATTGAAAAGCGTATTCATTTCACTAACTCTAAAACAATCGGTATCACAGCATGAAAAAATCAGCATTTGCTTGAAGATGCTAGCGATCGTTGTATGCTTTACATGACTCATATTTACCGGAATATTTAAAAGCCCAAGGGTTTCCGCCCTTATGTAATTACGGTAACAATTTAACCAAAAGCCTTTCTGAACGCTAGCATAGACTTGGCTTATATGCAGTAAAACTTGACTCGCGGCATACATTGCCGAAAATAATATTTGCGCTTGTTCCTGCTTGCTCCAATTGGAATCTATCGATTCGAGCTGATGACTCAAATCCGAAAAATTCATCGTCAATTGTGTGTAAACCCAAACTAAAATTTCGACATTCGAAGTTTCTTCTTCAGATAAGGGAAAGCCGCTATCCAAATATACGCTTTCAAGCTTCTCGGCAACTTCATTAACCAGCGGCATTGCTTGATACAGACATATAAAGCGAAATCGAGGACTGATATCCATGCTATTCATAACATGAAAAGCCGAAGCCAGTTCACGACAAATCTCGTAACCATTTTTAGAAGACAGTAAATCCAGCCATTTTGCAAAAGATTGTTCATCAGGAGCAAATGGCATTGCTTCGTTTGTTAAGTTGGGTTGCATTCTGAATTTAAGTTTATTCATTTTGTCCTTAATCATCAGTAAGTGTCATTAAGCGAACGCAGTTTCTGCTATACTCGAATGCAGTTTAGACTAACAGTCGAATCGGTATTCCAATTTTTACTTTTGGCGAATGTTTTTTACGGAATCATCATGTCTTTATTGAATTTTTTTTTCAAGGATAACAAACAAGGTTCCGCGTGCAGCATTAAACCTAACCCGATAACGGTTGAAACGCTGAAAACGTTGATTCCCATTCGCAGTTTAAATGAAGAAATGTTGGAGTCTTTCGCAACAGACCGATACTCTGAGGTTTTCCCCGCCAACACTATTTTGTTCAATCAAGGTGAACAAAACGACTCTGCTTATTTTTTATTGAAGGGAACGGTTATTATTTCCGACAGCGCCGGAAAAAATTATGAGGTCGAAGCCAATACCGCACGCGCTAAATTTCCCCTCTGTAGCGGTATCAAATACGCCTTGAACGTTATCGCAAAAACCGACGTAAGTCTATTGAGGGTTTCACATAAAATCATGTGCACGCCGCCGCCTTCTTCCCATCATCCCGTTCCGCTTAACATACCTAAAACTTTAACCGATAACCGTTTATTGCAAGCTTTTTCACAGTATTACCTAGAAGAAGAAATGGACGTACCGTCGCTGCCGGATATTGCGTTTAAACTGCGCAAAGCCATTCAAGCCGACATTGGCGTGGCCGAAGCCGTTAGAATAATCCAGTTGGATCCGGTTATTGCGGCGAAATTGATTCAAGTTGCAAACTGCCCGTTATATTTAACCGCCATTCCAGCTAAAACATGTTTCGAAGCAGTCAATAGAATCGGTTTAAAGGCAACCCAAAATCTAGTGATTTCTCTCAGTCTCAAACAAATATTTCATTCACCGAATCCACTGATCAAAAAAATACTGGATCGGATTTGGAGGCAAAGCATCTACATTTCCTGTATTTGCTACGTATTAGCTAGTGAAACTAAAAAAGTTAATCCGGAAGAGGCATTACTAGGAGGCTTAGTTTGCGATATAGGGATTGTCCCTTTTTTAAATTTTGCCGCGAACCTTCCAGAGGATTACTACAAGGAAGAGTCGCTTGAGCGTGTCATGCCCTTTATAAGAGGCCCCGTCAGCGCCTATATCTTGCGAGAATGGGGATTTCCCAAAGAGCTCTATGAAATACCTTTATATGCCGATGATTGGTACCAACATCGCGACAACCAAATTTCGCTGATCGATATCGTCGTATTATCACGGTTACATAGTAAAATCGGCACATCGGAAATGGCTAATTTACCGGAAATAACCTCCATACCGGCGGCAAGCAAACTAGATTTCATCCAACTCTCGCCGGAAAACTCGTTACATATTCTTCATGACGCGCAAATTAAAATTAACGAAGCCAAGCGAGCTTTTGCAATATAGATACTATGCTACTGAATCTATTTAAAAAAAAACCTATTCCAAAGCCTAAGCAAGCCCCCAAAAGGGAACAAACGATAACGGCTGAAAGACAATTTTCAGGAACCAAGCAATCGAGCAACAACATTAAGCCGGTTAACATTCCGGTTAAATTTCTTAAACGGTTAATGCCTTTAGGACAACTATTAATTGAAGAAGAGATACAAGCTTTAAAAATCTGCACCGAAAATTTTACCCCTGGGTCTGCCCTTTTCATACGCGGCACCGAGGTCGATTCACTCGTTTATTTGTGCAAAGGTACGATATATTTAGAAACGGCCAATGGCATCGGACAAGAAATTAACGAAGCCACTCTAAAAGCATTGTTTCCATTATCGAGTGGGGATTTCCACCAGTTTACCGCCATCGCTAAATCGAATGTTACGGTCATCTATATTCCAAAAACTGTATTACTACTTAACCGTAACCCGATTAACCCGTTAAATGACCCGCTACTTGCCTCGGATTCGCTGCAAAATAATCCATTTTTCCTTCGATTTTACGAGCATTTTCAGCAACACGATTTAAAAATCCCCAGCTTTCCCGATGTCGCTCTCAAGCTTAGGCGATCGGCAATGCAAGACATCGGGATTGCCGAAGTTGTCAAGATCGTCAACATGGATCCGGTTATCGCTGCAAAATTAATTCAAATCGTCAATAGCCCGATATATCGAACACTAAACCCAATTTCCAACTGTCATGATGCGGTTAATCGATTGGGGCTTAAAAATACCATGAACCTGGTTACAGCGATCAGCATGAAAAGCCTGATAAAGAGCGAGAAACCAACAATCAAGAAGCGTATTCAGGAAAATTGGACTCAGAGTATTAAGGTTTCGTGCATTAGCTATACACTGGCGAACTTGACTCGTCAAACCACCCCGGAAGAAGCTTTGCTGGCCGGGCTTCTGCATAATATCGGAACCCTACCCATGCTAATGTTTGCCGACCAATTATCGGAAAACGCGTTCACGCTGAGCGAGCTTGACCAATGCATTAAGTCATTGCAAGGCCAAATTGGCACGATCATTTTGGAAAGATGGGAGTTTCCTGATAGTCTCAAAACAGTTCCAGTAAAAGTAAGCAACTGGTTCGACCACTCCGGCGAAGCCTTAAACCTAAGCGATATTGTGTTGCTCGCTAAATTCCATTTCTTATTGACGCAGCATGAGCAAAGGGTTGAACTACCGTTAATCAATACTTTACCGGCATTTCAAAAGCTGGACGCTCAATTATTAACTCCGGAACAATCATTGCAAATATTACAAGACGCGAAGCAGCAAATTAGCGAAACAATGAAATTTTTCATGGCTTGACGTATGTCCACTTGGTTTTCACATATAATCGAGCATTTTACGTCCGAGCCCCCGGAATCTAAAAACGATCCACAGGAACATTTTGATAGCTGTCCCGTTGCGGCTGCTCCTATTTTATCCTGCAACAAACCTTTCAAGACAAGCCGCATAAAACAGTCAGTCGAAATACTAAAACAATTCGTACCGATAAGGAACCTTGACGATGCGGCAATCGAGCTTTTGCAGCAACGGACATACTCTTATCAAGCTGGCGATACGATTTTTGTAAGAGGCCAAAACAATAAAGGCAAAGTGTTTTATTTGCACAAAGGAGCACTCGAATTGACGCCAGACTGCGAAAGCATCTATCAAATAAGCGCCGATTCACCGCTGTCGCATTTACCAATTAACAGCGGCAAAATTATTGGCGCTACGGCACTCGCCAAAACCGATGTTGAGATCATTGAAATCTCAGCAGAGCTCATTAATTTGTGGACAGAACAAAGTAAAGCGGATGCAACGCAATTAGAACTGATCGATATCGACCTGCCTAAACAAGTCGAAGATAACGGTTTTTTTACCGATTTCTCCCGAATTTACCGCGAAAACAAGCTAACTTTACCGTCTTTACCCGCAGTCGCTCTAAAACTCAAACAAGCGATGGAATTCGAGATTGATATCCGCGAAGCCGCCAAAATCATTCAAATCGACCCACCAATCGCAACAAAACTAATCCAAGTCGCCAACAGCCCGCTTTACTCGCCGATATCGCCGGTGACCAATTGCCAGGAGGCGGTCACTCGCCTTGGCTTGAACGCTACGCGTCAGTTAGTGATGGGCATCGGGCTCAAGCAAATGTTTCGATGTCAAAACAAACACTTGCTTAACGTTATGCAATCGCTGTGGAAAAACAGCCTGTACATCTCGAGCCTTAGTTTTATATTGGCTCAGGAAAGCGGCAAAGTGAATCCTGAAGACGCCTTGCTAGCGGGGCTCATCAGCGATATCGGAATTATCCCCTTGCTCCATTTTGCCGAACAACATCCTGAGCATTATAAAAATCGCTCGGAACTTGATGAGGCTATCCCGGTATTAAGGGCGCCAGTCGGTAAATTGGTATTACATACGCTCGGTTTTTCCGAAGAACTTGCGCAAATTCCGCATCATGCCGAAGACTGGTATTATGACAGCGGCGATAAACTGACGCTGACCGACATTGTCATTCTGGCTAAATTACACAGCTATATCGGCATTGAACATGATAAAAAGCTACCCTATATCAATTCGATTCCTGCATACACGAAATTAAACAACGGCAAATTGACGCCGGACTTTTCACTGCATATCCTGCACAAAGCGCAGCAGCGCATCGATGCAGCGATGCAAATTCTTTCTTGATCGATATCCAAAACACATGAATAACCCATTACTGACCGATAACACTCTACCTCATTTTTCCGAAATCAAACCCGAACATGTCGTACCCGCCATCGAAAAATTACTGGCAGACGCGCGCGCCAAGGTCGATTGGCATCTCAAGGCCGCCGACCAATATAGCTGGGAAAACCTGATCGAGCCGATTGAAAACGCCGAAGACAAGCTCAACAAGGCCTGGTCTCCGGTTAGTCATATGAATTCGGTAGTCAACAGCGAACCGCTTCGCGAAGCCTATAATGCCTGCTTGCCGATGCTCAGTAATTATTCGACCGAAATGGGCCAAAACGAAGCCTTGTTCAAAGCCTATCAAGCGATCGCACAAAGCGACGAATTTCAAAGTCATGACAAGGCCCAGAAAAAAATCGTCGCTAATGCCTTGCGCGATTTCAAACTGTCCGGCATCGACTTGCAACCGTCCCAAAAACAACGCTACAAAGAAATCAGTCAAGAACTGTCGAAGCTGACTTCCCGCTTCGAAGAAAATCTGATGGATGCAACCAATGCCTGGAGCAAACTGATTACCGATAGCGACGACTTAGCCGGCCTACCGAAATCGGCATTGGCGCAAGCCAAACAAACCGCGCAGGCCAATCAACAAAACGGCTGGATGATTACGCTGCAATTTCCGTCATTCCAAGCCGTAATGACCTATGCCGACAGCCGCGAGCTGCGCCGAGAACATTACGAAGCCTTTGTCACGCGTGCATCAGATCTCGGGCCGCACGCAGGTCGCTGGGACAATAGCCTAATCATGGAACAAATCCTGGCGCTGCGCCATGAACAAGCGCGCCTATTAGGTTATGACAATTACGCCGAATTATCCCTGACAACTAAAATGGCCGATAACCCCGACCAGGTCATCGGCTTTCTCGAAGACTTGGCTGATAAATCGTGGCGACAAGCGCGTAAAGATTTATACGAATTGCGCGAATTCGCTTCGAAAAACTACGGAATAAAAGACTTACAGCCTTGGGATATCGGTTATTACTCGGAAAAAATGCGCCAGCACTTTTATCAACTTTCACAAGAAGAAGTAAAAACCTATTTTCCGATCGACCGAGTCTTGCCCGGCCTATTTGCAATCGTTGAAAAACTCTACGGGCTAGACATCAGCGAAATCGACAATTTCGACAGATGGCACGAAGACGTCCGTTTCTACCAGATTCTCGACCGCGACGGACAACTTCGCGGCCAATTCTATACCGATCTCTATGCCCGTCCGAAAAAACGCGGCGGCGCTTGGATGGACGTTTGCGTCAGCCGCAAGAAATACCAAGGCAAAGTCCAAACGCCGGTCGCGTATCTGACCTGTAACTTCACACCGCCGACCGGCGACGACCCTGCCTTGTTGACCCACGACGAAGTGACGACGCTGTTTCACGAATTCGGACACGGTCTGCATCACATGCTGACTCAGGTCGACCATCTCGGCGTTTCAGGCATCAGCGGCGTCGAATGGGATGCGGTGGAATTGCCGAGTCAATTTATGGAAAACTGGTGCTGGGAAAAAGACGCGCTGGAATTAATTTCAGGCCATTATCAAACCGGTGACAAACTGCCGGACAGCCTATTCGATAAAATGCTCGCCGCGAAAAATTTTCAATCCGGCATGATGATGGTTCGGCAGCTCGAATTCAGTTTATTCGACTTGAGAATCCATAAAGAATACGATCCGGCCAAGGGCGGGCGTATCTACGAAATTCTCGAGCAAGTCAGAAAACAAGTCGCCGTGGTTACGCCGCCGTCTTTTAACCGCTTTGCTCACAGTTTTTCGCATATCTTCGCGGGGGGCTATGCGGCAGGATATTACAGTTACAAATGGGCCGAAGTACTATCCAGCGACGCCTTTTCGATGTTTGAAGAACATGGCATTTTCAATGAAACCATCGGCCATGCATTTTTGACCAACATTCTCGAACAAGGCGGCAGCGACGATGCAATGGAATTATTTATCCAATTTCGCGGACGCGAGCCTGAAATCGATGCACTGCTCAGACACAACGGAATCGCTGCATGAAGTATCACGACCTGCGTGATTTCATCGCGCAACTGGAAAAACAAGGCGAATTGAAGCGAATTCAATACCCGGCCGACCCGGTGCTCGAAATCACCGAAATTTGTAATCGCACATTACAACAAGAAGGCCCTGCCCTGCTCTTCGAAAACCCGAAAGGTCATTCGATACCGCTACTCGGCAACCTATTCGGCACGCCGCACCGAGTCGCGATGGGCATGGGCGCCGATTCAGTCGAGTCCTTGCGCGAAATCGGCAAACTCTTGGCTTATCTTAAAGAACCGGAACCGCCAAAGGGTTTCCGCGATGCATTAGACAAAATTCCGGTATTCAAGCAAGTATTGAACATGGCGCCGAAAATCGTTAAATCGCCGCCCTGCCAGGAAGTCGTGCTCGAAGGCGATGAAATCGACTTAGGCAACTATCCGATACAAACTTGCTGGCCAGAGGATGCCGCACCCTTAATCACTTGGGCATTGGTTATAACCAAAGGACCCTACAAGGAACGTCAGAACCTGGGCATTTACCGGCAACAAGTCATCGCAAAGAACAAAGTCATCATGCGCTGGCTCGCGCATCGCGGCGGCGCTTTGGACTTCAAGGAATGGCAAGAGGCTCACCCCGGCGAGCCGTTTCCGGTTACGGTCGCGCTAGGCGCGGATCCCGCGACGATACTAGGCGCCGTCACACCGATACCGGATAGCTTGTCCGAATACGCCTTCGCCGGATTACTGCGCGGCAGCAAAACCGAACTGGCAGAATGCTTATGCAATAACTTGCAGGTACCGGCCAGCGCCGAAATCGTATTGGAAGGTTTCATTTATCCTAACGAAACCGCACCCGAAGGTCCTTACGGCGATCATACCGGCTATTACAACGAAGTCGACGAATTTCCGGTGTTTACGATCGAAAAAATTACACAGCGCCGGGATCCGATTTACCACAGCACCTACACCGGCAAACCGCCCGATGAGCCGGCCGTGCTGGGCGTGGCATTAAACGAAGTTTTCGTGCCGATCTTGCAAAAACAATTCCCTGAAATCGTCGATTTCTACCTGCCGCCCGAGGGTTGTTCTTATCGTCTAGCCGTGATCAGCATCAAAAAACAATACCCCGGTCACGCCAAACGGGTCATGCTTGGGCTTTGGTCGTTCCTACGCCAATTCATGTACACAAAATTCGTCATCGTCGTCGACGACGACGTCAATCCGCGCGAATGGAAAGATGTCATCTGGGCGATGACCACGCGTATGGATCCAACCCGAGATTTCACGCTGCTCGACAACACGCCGATCGATTATCTCGATTTTGCATCGCCGGTATCGGGATTAGGTTCGAAGGCAGGCTTCGACGCGACGAACAAATGGCCTGGCGAGACCAACCGCGAATGGGGGCGGCCGATCGTGATGTCCAAGGAAATTATTCAGAAAGTGGATAGTATTTGGGAAGGGTTGTTTTAACGGAAAAAAGAGCAGTTGAGAGCCTCAAACTACCGTTCGCCCTGAGCCCTTCGGCTACGCTCAGGAGAGCCCTGTCGAAGGGTGAACGGTAGCTTGAGGCTTCACCAGGCCGGTGAAAGTGTTGTAGACCGTTCATGCTTCGACTTGGCTCAGCACGAACGGTCTACAACACATGCCAACTGCTCTTTTCAGGTTTAACGCCTTCCTGCGGGACGGTTATTTACCCCGTCCCCAACGTTTCGGATTGGCCTAACCTGCACTCTTCTGCGCCCAAGCAGAGCAATTGGCTGTTATCGAACCCAATAGTGCAAAATTTGTGTAAAAGTACCGTCTCCATTGTTAACAGACTCCATTTGCCCGCTGATGCCCGAATATCGGCCTGTACCGCCAACAATCGCTATAGCTGACGTTCCTGTATCGAATTCACGCCCGGCTACCTGAATACTGCCGTTCTTCATGGTCAAGGTCCATTGACATTGGAAGCTATGGCCAACGCGCGTGCGTATGCACATGCCGCTATTGCTGCCGATCCGTGAGCCTTGTTCATCGAGTAACGGCTGATCGAATGTCAGAATATCCCCTTCGGAATCACCTGGCACACCAATGTCAATGAAGTTAGACTTATGCGCTCTAGCATCCGCGATGGTTATGACCGTTTGAGGCGCGACATATGTGCAGGCAGTGATACCAAAGAGGCTGGCGATTAAGATACGACTCAAAGAGTTAGACGCCTAATTATCCACACTATAAAAACGTAGAGAACCGAGACATAAATCGAACCTAAAATCTCGGCCAATAGCGACCAATCCGATACGTTTCAGATTACGTTGAAGAAATTTCTGTGATGTTTTATAGGCATCAAAATTAGCAAAAGGAATACGAACGGTTTGCCATTCGTCGGTCGCATGGAATTCGGCACGATAAGATTGCCAGGGGAACCAAAGGTCCGAAGTGCGAAAATGAATATTGTAGTCTTCATTATTACCGGCTACTTCGAAGACAATACCCTCAAAGGCCGATGCATCGAAGTGGTCTTCATCAGACAAAGCCATTTGCACAAAGCCACCATTTTGTTCGGTTGAAACATCGCCCTGCATACGCAGGCAATCTCTTCCTTTGTGAGTATCTAATTTTAGATTTCCCTTGGAAACTCCACCCATGACCTGATCGCTGACCAGTCGCCACTCCATACCAAGG
Source organism: Methylotuvimicrobium sp. KM1 (assembly GCF_044788715.1). Taxonomy (NCBI): domain Bacteria; kingdom Pseudomonadati; phylum Pseudomonadota; class Gammaproteobacteria; order Methylococcales; family Methylococcaceae; genus Methylotuvimicrobium; species Methylotuvimicrobium sp. KM1. The sequence continues at coordinate 2,542,425 of NZ_CP173170.1, forward strand.
TTGGATTTCAAATTGCCACTGCTACGATCATCGATTACAAACTCGCCTGCCAACATTGTTTTCATGACTCCAAGGCTTATTACTAGGAACAGTCTTGCGCTGAGTTTTCTAAAATTCATCCTATTTTCCAAACATTAGTCCTAAAAATGCAGATGAGTGTTTTTTTACTATGAAAGTTCGTAGATTAGGACTCTTTATCTCATTTTTCGATATGAAAAACAATTCCGGTTCCGAAGAGGGTGCGGTTACTCGACTGAGAAGCGATAGCAGATTCATTTATGATCGAATCAGTTTGATCACATGAAAGTGCCGCTAGTAAAGGATGGGCATGAAATAAGTTACGCAACTGACAGAACTTTCTGTTCGTATTCAAGACTCGCAAATAGGCGAATCACATAGACTGTGTAACGAAGAAGACGGACAAAAGAGCGCGTCAGAAATTTGAAAAAGAATCGTGCGAAGTACGATAGTCACGAGCTATGCTCATTTAACAATCTAGCTTCTAGCGGAACATGAAAACGTCTTAATGGAATCGTTGCGAAATCGGTTGCAACTGATAATGTAACAACATCAAAAGTTCACTAACTTATTGATTTAATGGTGGCGATGGGTGGACTTGAACCACCGACCCCGGGGTTATGAATCCCGTGCTCTAACCAGCTGAGCTACATCGCCATTGAAGAGGTCTTGCAAAAGAGCGGGCATTATAGAGACCCGCTCTTGTTTTGTCAAACGTTGAAGCGAAAATGCATGACATCGCCGTCTTTAACGACATAATCTTTGCCTTCGAGACGCCATTTACCGGCATCCTTTGCGCCCTGCTCACCTTTGTAAGTAACGAAGTCTTCATAGGAAATGACTTCGGCGCGGATAAAACCTTTTTCAAAATCGGTATGAATGACTCCTGCGGCTTGCGGAGCCGTGGCGCCGACGGGTATAGTCCAAGCCCTAACTTCTTTGACGCCCGCCGTGAAATACGTCGATAAATTAAGCAGCCGGTAACCAGCACGCACGACTCGATTCAAACCCGGCTCGTCCAACCCTAAATCATCAAGAAATTCTTGTTTTTCGTCTTCATCAAGCTGCACGATTTCCGCTTCGATTGCCGCGCATACCGGTACGACCATGGCACCTTCTTTGTCGGCGAATGCTTTTACTTTGTCCAATATCGGATTATTTTCAAAACCGTCGTCTTGTACATTGGCGATGTACATAGTGGGTTTAACGGTTAACAAACACAAGTCTTTAATTAGGGCCATATCGTCTTCGGATAAATCCATCGCCCTAACCGGTTCGCCGGTGTTCAAGTGTTCGTTGACTTTTTCCAATACGACTTTTTTAGCCAGTTCGTCTTTGTTGCCGGATTTCGATGCCTTAGCCGCCCGCTGCAAGGCTCTTTCAACGGTCGCCATATCGGCCAACGCTAATTCGGTATTGATGACTTCGATATCGGCTATCGGATCGATTTTTCCGGCGACGTGAATGACATTGTCGTCTTCGAAACAACGAACGACATGTGCTATTGCATCGGTTTCGCGAATATTGGCAAGAAATTGATTTCCTAGTCCCTCGCCTTTCGAGGCACCGGCAACCAATCCAGCGATGTCGACGAATTCAATCGTGGTTGGCAGTACGCGTTGAGGCTTGACGATTTCAGCGAGTTTATCCAAGCGTGGGTCCGGAACCGCAACAACACCGACATTGGGATCGATGGTACAAAAAGGGTAGTTTTCGGCGGCGATTTCCGCCTTGGTTAAAGCATTGAACAAAGTCGATTTACCGACATTAGGCAAACCGACGATTCCGCAATATAGCGCCATAGAGGCCTCTGAAGTGAATAAGCAATTGAGATAGTTGCTTTGATTGTTAAAAAAACCGGTAATTATACAATTCTCGGACGAATTGATGAAACAACATTCACTTGATATTTAAGCAGTAAGCCCTACAGTAGGCACGAACATAAAAAATGCTGCAAGAAAAAGCTCGATCTCTTATTCTTCGGTTGAACCGGTTATTTTTAGATATACGGTTAACCTTCGAAAATCGATTTCGTTCATGGCATCGTTAAATATGACCTGATAATGGTTTTTACCTTGCAATTCATAATGAAAAAAAATCGCAAGCGGCGTCAAGACCGTTGACCCGATAATCCGAATTTGAGCGAAGCTATCCCCTGTGAAAAGCTGCCAGCCGTAATCTTCGGAATATCTGAGCAAGCGTTCGGTATTGCCAATAAAATAGCGGCGGCGATAGACAATGCTACTAAAGATAACAAGCGTAATTAATAGCCATTTAACATAAGGTTCGATAGCACTGAGCGCAATTGCAAGCAAAGCTATCAAATGCATGAGCAATAGAATTTTTTTCTCACGCTTCGATATGCCGATTCGCAACGTTACCAACTCTAAATGTTTCATACAATAACAACCATGGTTTGATATTTTTTAAGCATTAAACAGACAGATGTATAATCGGAAACTTTCAATCAACTCTAGCGATAATTCATGAATCAAGCTTGGAAATCCTTTCTTATTGAACAGCAGACTCGAATTAATACCGAAACTGCCCATATAGAAAAAACCGACGACTTAGACAAACAAGCCGGGCAAGTTTGTCCTGTCATCGATCTAGCCGTGTTGAAAGTCACCGGCAAAGATGCCGCTCGATTTCTACAAGGTCAAGTCACTTGCAATATCAACGAACTCACTGAAAAAACTTGCAGTTTTGGAGCATTTTGCAATGTTAAAGGTCGCGTTATCGCCAATTTTCTTGTACTCAAGTCGAACGACGATTTCCTTCTAATCTTACCTACCGAATTACTCGACAGCATCACCGAAAAACTACGAAAATATATTTTACGAGCCGATGTGCAACTGATCGATAGCCGCGATGAGTATTGCCTAGTTGGGATTAACAAAAGCTCGTCAGACTCTTTCTCTTTTTCGCCGGTTCCGGAGCATGAACTTCACATGGTTAGCGAGCCCTTCCGCTTGCTAAAACTGCCTTCATCGAGATCACGTTATTTAGCCGTTGTACCGGCGGAACAAGCCATCGAACTCTGGTCCTTACTTACCCAAGAACAAAGCTACCATGCAAGCAACCCAGAGCAATGGCGGCTATTCGATATCGAAGACAAAATACCGTGGGTCGATAAGGAAACTAGCGAAGAATTTATTCCGCAAATGCTGAATCTCGATCAATTAGGCGGCATCAGTTTTACCAAGGGTTGTTATACCGGGCAAGAAATCGTAGCGCGCACACATTATCTTGGAAAAACGAAAAGAATGCTGTTCTTAGCCGAATCCGATGCTGCGGAAGTGCCGCCTCCGAAAACGGCTATTCTCGACGGCAGCGGTCAAATAATAGGAAAAGTGCTGCGCGCTCAAAAGGAACGAAATACCATTAAGCTGCTTGCGGTTCTTCCAAATTGCGAACTCGATAGCGAAAACATAATGCTTGATACAACGACTAAGGACAAAATCAGACTAATAACGCTATAATTCTATGGAATTGGTGCTGGGTGATTGCGTCCATGCTTGACGTTGGATGTCGAAATTTACCGATTTTCATGTCGGATAAAATGACTGGGTTATGGATTTTAAGTAAATAACTGGCGCTTTATCCTAAAAAGCTTTTTTAGGTTTATAGCTTATGAACACCAACAATTTCAAAAATATTTTGAGTTTATAAAGTGTTAACACAGCAATTTAGGATTTGGTCATAAATAACTTCTCTATTTTAATGCAAGGTAAGCCGGTTCGGTAACTCGATTGGCAGGTGTCGGCGGCAGGGCAGATTTTTGCTCCTGCAAAATCTGCATTCACGCCTTCCATGGCGTTTGCAGATTTTTGCTCCTCGGCAATTGCTGAGTTACATGGATGTAATGAATGCAGAAAATGCAGGAGCATTTTTCTGCCCTGCATCGCCTAAAGCGCCTACTGTTGGTGCCCTAATACACGGCATCCGTGGCATAATGCAAAATATGCATTCATGCCATCCATGGCAATCAGTCGCCGCCGTCAAGCCTACACGGACGTATTCACCCAGCACCTAAATTCCATAGCCCATTGGCTATGGTTAACTATCTTAGATAATTTAGGTGCTGGGTTCACGGAGTCCTGTCAAGCGAGCTACCGAACCCGCTACAAAACTCATAGCTCCGGGAAGTTATTTTTCACGAAATCCTTAGCTAAAAATGGTTTTTTCGAAAACTTAGGCTTGACGGCTGCTTTCCTACTTGGACAGCTATTTGAATTTAAACTGTAAATCTTTGATGGGAACTTGAACTCGAATGCAATTTAAATCAGTCCAGGCTTTTCTTGACCATGTTCAAAAAGAACTGGATGCCAATCGCCTGATATTGCCAACTCTCCCTGACATTGCGTTAAAGGTTCGCGACGCAGTAGCTAAAGGCGAAGCAACGGCACAGCAATTAGCAGACATGATTGTCACCGACGCAGCCTTGTCTACGCGCTTGATTCAAGTCTCTAACAGCCCTTTATATCGCGGAGTCAACGAGATCAAGAGCATTCAAATGGCGGTCACGCGTCTAGGGCTTAAAACCATTAGCTCATTGATAAGCAGCCTGGTAATGCAACAAATGTTCAGCCCGACTTCAACAGTGCTTGAGCATTACTTCAGACAGTCCTGGGAACAAAGTGTCAATGTCTCGGCCATCAGTAGAGCATTGGCAACATGCACCCGGCATCTAAATCCCGATGAAGCCATGCTGGCAGGGCTCATTCACCAAATTGGCAAATTGCCAATTTTGATGCTGGTAGAAGACATTCCGGAATTCAGAGATAGCCCTTCACGTCTTGAAAAATTGCTGGAAAAAGCCCATCCGGCCGTTGGAAAAATCATTATGGATACATGGACCTTTCCCGATGAGTTAAAAGCCGTGCCGTATCAATACGTTAACTTTGGCTATGACTCGGGTGAAAAAGCCGATTATGTTGATCTTGTACAAGTGGCTTTTTTACAAAGCATAGCCGGGACCGATCATCCTGCAACACGGGTTGACTGGTCTACCGTGCCGGCATTTGCCAAGCTGGGTCTGTCTTCCGATGCTGAAATTCTGGAAATTGAAGGATTATCCGAAGAAATAGAAATTGCACAGTCTATGTTTTCCTGATTTTCGCTCCTGCATTGCCCTACTACACAACATCCGTGGCGTAATGCAAAACCCGTACTTAGGCAGCGTCTAAATCCCATAAATCATTGTCGATGTTTCAAAATCATAGCTACTTTTGGAACAATACTTATGACGGACAATCCGGTGCCGAGATTCGGCTAGCCAAAAGTATCACTGATATCCTCTCAAAAACTTATAGATCACACCAATGATTGATATTGAAGCCGCACTCAGGTTCAGACGCATCGGAACCATTACCATTTTCGCTGTTTACTTCTTGATCCTGGTCGGAGGCATCGTTCGCGCATCCGGCGCCGGAATGGGTTGCCCTGACTGGCCGACTTGCTTCGGCAAATTGATTCCCCCAACCGACATTTCTCAGCTTCCGCCGGACTACAAAACCATCTATGCCGAACGAGGTTATCAAAACACCGATTTCAATCCGGTTAAAACTTGGACCGAATACCTTAACCGCTTAACCGGCGCCAGCATCGGCATTCTGATTTTACTGACAGCCTGGTCATCCCGTATTTATCTCAAGTCCGACAAGACGGTATTTTATCTTTGCTTAGCGGTGGTTTTTATCGTCGGCTTTCAAGCCTGGCTAGGTTCCGTGGTTGTCGCCAGTAATCTAAAGCCGCTGATGATAACCTTACATATGCTATTGGCATTGTTCATCGTGGCTTTGCTAATTTACGTGATAGCAAGATCGCAGCGGGAGTTTTTTCAAAGCCTTGATACACAGTCACTGCCCCATGTTTTTAAGGGCGTGTTGACCGCGGCATTGGCCATGACCTTAATTCAAGTCGCGATGGGCACACAAGTCCGAGAAGCCGTCGATCTAATTGCTAACGAACATGCTTATATCGACCGTCAATATTGGCGCGATGACCTACCCATCATTTTTTATGTGCACCGCTCGTTTTCGTCGATTATCTTGTTCACAAACCTATGGTTGGCCTGGAAACTGTATCGCTCGCCTGCTCAAAATAGATTATTACATACCCTCGGTATAGCCTTGACCGCCATGGTCGTCACCGCAATTCTTGCCGGTGTCAGCCTCGACAGGCTCGGTTTCCCCGCAGCCGCGCAACCGATTCATTTATTAATGGCCAATCTAATTTTCGGTACGCAGTTTTTTATTTATATCTGCTTGATCTATTCCAGGCAGAAAGGTTAAGCCGCCAGATTTAGGATTAAGCACCAACGCATTCGCCGATATCTTCAAACCAGATATGCGGCGATTGCTCGATAAAACGGCGCATTAGCTCAATACAATCGGCATCGTGCAACTCGATGACATTGACTCCTGCCTCCCTGAGCCAATCCAAATGCCCTGAAAAATTGACCGATTCGCCGACAACAACGGTGCCGATATTAAACTGTCGAATCAATCCGGAGCAATACCAACAAGGAGCCAAGGTCGTAACGAGAATTTTATCGCGGTAGTTCGTTTGCCGCCCCGCTTTACGAAATGCGTCGGTTTCGCCATGTATCGATGGGTCGCCGTCTTGAACTCGCCGATTACGCCCCCGGCCAAGCACACGACCTTCGTTATCGAATAACGCAGCACCAACCGGAACGCCGCCTTCGCCAAAGCCCGTACGGGCTTCTTCCAAAGCCACGGATAACATTTCCGAATATTTCATCATCAACTCCTAGTGAATGGTGTTTTAAGTATAGTGTTCCCACACGTTTTTTTAACCCCCTAGCGTTAGGTGAGGGGCGACGAAGCCGCTATCGCTCAAATACCAATAGCCTTTCGGACGACACAGCAATCTAGCGCTCGGTCGCTACGTTTTGCACAAGTAGGTATATTTATACTTGTGTATAACGGCGAGAGCTGAGGCTTGGGAAAGAGTGCCCTCCTTTTTCAAAAGGGGAAGAAGGTTTAGCTTAATGGCAGTGACGCAGGTTCCTGAAAACGAGTAATAACTCATCTCTTCAAACAACCGTGTAAAAATAGATCGACGGCGTGTCCGACCCATTGGTCGATTTCGGACTGTTCCGGAATCGTCGCAAGACCTAACTGCAACTTCTGAAAATGTTCGTTTCGCAGACAACTCAAATAATGATCGGCCAAAACGCGAGGATTCATTTGTGCGAAATGACCGCCTTGCTGTTTCTTTATAAAAAACTCAACCAGCGCATCCCGTGCGCGTTGCGGGCCTTGCTCGTAAAACTGCGCTGCCAATTCCGGAAAACGCAACGACTCGCCGATCAAAATCGTCCTGATACGCACCGCATCGGACCGGGTAATCAGGTGAACATAGTGTTTCGCGAAAACAGTCAGTGCTTCTTCCGGCTCGAGATTTTCGGGCAGTCTGTCGACGAACTGGTCGCTGCAACGCTTGATCACGGCGCCGAATAACCCCGCCTTATTACCGAACTGACTGTAAATCGTCCGCATCGATACATGGGCATCCTTCGCGATCGTTTCCATGCTCAGATCACCGTAACCGTGTTCCAGAAACAGTTGCAACGCGCTGTCCAACAAGCGCTCGCGGCTTTGACACTCCTGCCCTTTCGGCGGCCGTCCACATTTAACCATGCTGTCTTACTCATAAAATACATTGACAAGAACGACGATCATACCTAAATTAAACGGTAATTTGTATTACCTTTTAATCCGCAGCGATCGAGGTCGCCTTACCAATGAACCCAAAAACCGAATCAGCTCTTGCGATATATCGCCCCTCCGTCAACGAAGTTTCGCTTACAACCGGTGGAAACATTCCGTCTTTGTCGCCAAGACTACTGACATTTTGGGTCATCACGGCTATTGCGATCGCGCTGACCGGTTGCGGCGACAAGGCCGAAATCCAAGCTCCGCCGGCGGCCAAGGTCAAAATCGCGCACCCGCTGTCCCGTGATGTCACCGAATGGGACGAATTCACGGGCCGCATCGAAGCGATCGAAGCAGTCGAGGTCCGGGCGCGGGTCGGCGGCCATTTGGAGAAGGTCAATTTCTTCGCCGGCGAAAAAGTCAAAAAAGGCGATTTATTGTTCACGATCGATCCGAAACCCTATCAGGCTCAATTGAATCTAGCCCAGGCCGAATTGGAAAGAGCCAAATCCAAACGAGAACTCGCACAGAACGACCTCGAGCGCGCGGAAAACTTATTAAAAGCCAAAGCGATATCCATCGAGGAATACGACGGGCGCAGCAAGGGCCTTCGCGAAGCATCCGCCTCGGTGCAAGCCGCTGAAGCGAACGTTTACCGAGCCAAGCTCGATCTCGAATACACGCGCATTCATGCGCCGATCGACGGACGCGTCGGGCGCGAATTGATCACGGCCGGAAACCTCGTCAACGGCGGCGGTGCCGCGACGCTGCTGACCCACATCGTCTCGACCGATCCGGTCTATGTCTATATCGACGCCGACGAGCGTTCGGTATTGAAATACAAACGTCAACTCAGCGGCCGCGAGAATCTTCAAGGCATGCCGATGCAACTGAACTTGACCGACGAAAGCGATTTTCCGCATCGCGGCACGCTCGACTATATCGCGCCGAGCGCCGATACCGATACCGGCACCGTGACTCTGCGAGGCGTTTTCGAAAATACCCATAATCTGTTGAGTCCGGGCTTTTTCGCCCGCGTGCGCATACAAGGCGGAGCCCCCTATCCGGCGCTATTGCTGCCGGATCGCGCTATCGGTACCGATCAGGCGCAACGCTTCGTCTGGGTATTGAATCAAGACGATCAGGCCGAATACCGCAAGGTGATACCTGGCGCGCGCATAGACGGCTTGCGCGTCATCTCCGAGGGCTTGACGGCCGAAGACAAAGTCGTGATTGAGGGCCTGCAAAAAGTCAGACCCGGCGCCAAAGTTGCGCCCGAACTCATCACGTTTGGCGGAGAATAAAAAATCATGTACCGATTTACGCATTTTTTCATCGACCGTCCGATCTTCGCGTCGGTCCTGTCGATTCTAATCGTCATGGTCGGCGGTCTCGCGCTGATCGCATTGCCGATCGCTCAGTATCCTGAAATCGCGCCGCCGACCGTGATGGTCAGCACCGTTTATCCCGGTGCGAATGCCGCGGTCGTCGCCGAAACGGTTGCGACGCCGATCGAACAGGAAGTCAACGGTGTCGAGGACATGCTGTATTTGTCGTCGCAATCGACCAACAGCGGCAATATGGCGCTGACGATCACGTTCAAACCCGGCACCGACCTCGACAAGGCGCAGGTCCAGGTGCAAAACCGCGTCGCGCTGGCCGAACCGAAACTGCCCGAGGAAGTCCGGCGTCAAGGCATCAGCGTCAAGAAACGCAGCCCGGACCTCAGCCTGGTCGTCAACCTGATCTCTCCGGATCAACGCTATGACAGCGTCTACCTGAGCAATTACGCATTATTGCAAATCAAGGACACGCTCGCTCGGCTGCCCGGCGTCGGCGAAATACTCGTATTCGGCGCGCGCGATTACAGCATGCGTCTGTGGCTGGACCCGGAAAAAATAGCCGCGCGCAATATGACGGCAAGCGATGTCGTCAATGCCGTGCGCGAACAAAACATACAAGTCGCGGCTGGCGTCGTCGGCCAACAACCGTCTCCGGAAGCGACCGACTATCAATACACGGTCAGCACCTTGGGCCGGCTGACCGATCCGGAACAGTTCGCCGATATCGTCATCAAGCAAGGTTCCGACGGAAAAATCACGCGCCTCAAGGATGTCGCGCGCATCGAACTGGGCGCGAAGGACTACAACTCCAGTTTGTATTTGGACGGGGAACAAACGGTCGGCCTGGCCGTTTTCCAATTGCCCGGCTCGAATGCCTTGGACACCAAAAAAGCCATCGAAGCCGAGATGGAAAAATTGAAGACGCACTTTCCGGAAGGCCTCGACTACACGCTCGTCTACGACACGGTCGTGTTCATTCAGCAATCGATCGACGCGGTCGTCATGACTTTATTCGAAGCGCTGCTGCTGGTCGTCGTCGTGGTTATCGTCTTCCTGCAGAACTGGCGCGCCGCGATCATTCCGCTGCTCGCGGTGCCGGTGTCGTTGATCGGCACTTTCGCCGTGATGGCCGCCATGGGCTTGTCGTTGAATACCTTGTCGCTGTTCGGATTGGTGCTCGCTATCGGCATCGTCGTCGACGACGCGATCGTAGTCGTCGAAAACGTCGAACGTCATATCGCCGAGGGCATGAGCGCCCGAGACGCGACGCGCAAGGCGATGGAGGAAGTTCTCGGGCCGATCATTGCGACGACGCTTGTACTGGTCGCGGTGTTCATACCGACCGCCTTCATCACCGGCGTGTCCGGCGCGTTCTACAAACAATTCGCTTTGACGATCGCGGTTTCGACGCTGATCTCGACATTGAACTCGCTGACCTTGAGCCCGGCGATGTGCGCATTGTTGCTGGACCGCGCGCACGGCGACAAGGATGCCTTCACGCGCTTGCTCGACCGGCTGTTCGGCTGGTTTTTTGCCGGCTTCAACCGCTTTTTCGATCGCTTCGGCGAAGGCTATGCGCGCCTGGTCGGCCGCTTGATCCGGATGACCGCCTTGGTATTGACGCTCTATGTCGGACTGAACGGCCTCAACTGGCTGGCCTTCGAAAAAGTGCCGACCGGTTTCATTCCGCAACAAGACCAAGGCTATCTGATTCTGTACACGCAACTACCCGATGCCGCATCGCTGAGCCGCACGCAGGACGTGGTCAAGGAAGCCACGCGCATCATTCTCGATACCGAAGGCGTCGCGCATGTGATCGCGTATTCCGGCTGGTCGGTCCTCACCGGAGCCAATCAGTCCAATGTCGCGACGATGTTCACCCCGCTGGACAGCTTCAAAAATCGCGCCGGCAAGCCCGAACTGCACGCTAACGAGATCATCAAAAAACTGCAGCAACGTCTCGCGCAAATACCCAATGCGCATATCGCGGTATTCGCGCCGCCGCCGGTGCGAGGCATGGGCTCGGTCGGCGGTTTCAAACTGCAGATTCAGGACCGTACCAGCGCCGGCATCGATGCCTTGCAAGACGTCGCCAATGAGATGATCGCCGAAGGAAACCAACAGCCCGGACTTGCCGGATTATTCACGACCTTCCGGGCCAGCGTGCCGCAATTATTTCTCGACGTCGACCGGACCCGCGCGAAAGCAATGGACGTACCGTTGAAGGAAGTCTTCGAAACGCTGCAAATCTATTTGGGCTCGATGTACGTCAACGACTTCAACAGCTTCGGGCGGACCTACCAAGTCGTCGCGCAAGCCGACGCCGAATACCGCATGCATCCGGAAGATATCGCCGAATTGAAAACCCGGAACGCGGCCGGCGGTATCGTGCCGCTCGGCTCGCTCGTAGACATCCAGGAAATCACCGGGCCGGACAAAATCACGCGTTACAACATGTATCCGGCTGCCGAAATCAACGGCGGCACCTTGCCCGGAATCAGTTCCGGCCAGGCCATTGACATCATGAGCCGATTGCTCGACCAACAACTGCCGCCCGGCTTCGGCTACGAATGGACCGAACTGAGCCTGCAGCAAGTCTTGGCCGGCAACGTAGCGTTCCTGGTGTTTCCGCTCAGCGTCGTGTTCGTATTCCTGGTGCTCGCCGCGCAATACGAAAGCTGGTCATTGCCGCTTGCGATCATCTTGATCGTGCCGATGTGTATCTTGTCGTCGATGGCAGGCATCTGGCTCAGCGGTATGGACAACAACATCTTCACCCAAGTCGGTTTCATCGTGCTGGTCGCGTTGGCCAGTAAAAACGCCATTCTGATCGTCGAATTCGCGAAGCAGCGCCAGGAAAGCGGACTCGATCGCTTTACAGCCGTTATGGATGCTTCGCGCGTCCGGTTGCGTCCGATTCTGATGACATCGTTCGCATTCATCATGGGCGTGTTGCCGCTGGTGCTGGCGCAAGGCGCCGGCGCCGAATCCCGCCGCTTGCTGGGCACCGCGGTCTTCAGCGGCATGATCGGCGTCACACTGTTCGGCCTGTTGTTGACGCCGGTGTTCTATGTCAGCGTGCAGGGACTGGTCCAACGTCTGTTTTCTTCGCGGAAACCAAATCCGCAACACTCTACATCGGATTCTGAATGATGAAACAAGTCATTTTTACGAATAGCGGCCGGGCGCGGTCCAATCTCGGATTGGGTCTGACTTCGTTATGCCTGACATTGCTCAGCGCCTGCGCAGTCGGTCCCGATTATCGACTGCCCTTTATCGAAACGCCGCAAGAATTCGGCCAGGCCGTCCATCCCGAATTTTCCAAGGAAGGCATCGAGCTTAACTGGTGGACCTTGTTCGAGGATAGCCAGTTAAATGACTTGGTTGAACAAGCCGTCGAGCACAATTACGACCTGAAAACGGCCTATGCCAATCTCGAGGAAGCGCGCGCACTGTATTTGGAATCCGGTCTGGATCTTTTGCCGGCGATCACATCAAAAGCAAGCTATACCGACCAGAAACGCAGTTTCGGCGCGATGAATAACCGTAACTTCGCGCCGCGGGAATTAAAATTGTATAACATCGGTTTCGACGCCTTTTGGGAGCTTGATTTGTTCGGTCGCGTTCGCCGCAGCGTCGAAGCCAGTGACGACGAAGTCGACGCACAAGAAGCGAGCCTGCGTGATTTGAGCGTCAGCCTGATCGCCGAAGTCGCGCGTAATTATTTCGAGTTACGGGGCTTGCAAAATCAATTGGCCGTCGCGCAAAAAAACGCCGAGAATCAGGCCGAAACTGCCGAAATCACGCAGTCCAGGCTCGTCAACGGTCGAGGCACCGAACTCGACACATCGAGAGCGCTTGCCCAACTCGAATCCACGAAAGCCGGTATTCCGCCCCTAAAAAGTGCGATCCAAAAAACGATACACCGCCTGAGCGTATTGACCGGGCAATTTCCTGGCGCACTGACCGAACGATTGTCGCGCCCTGCCCCGTTGCCGAAATTACCCGAAACGATACAAATCGGCTCACCGGCAGAACTGCTGCGCCGCCGCCCCGATATCCGCATCGCCGAACGCACATTGGCCTCATCGACTGCACGCATCGGCGTCGCGACGGCCGATCTTTTTCCGCGCGTCACCTTCGTCGGTTCGATCGCACTCGAAGCCAGTTCCTTATCGGGACTCGCTACGGGCGGTTCGGACGCTTTTTCGGCGGGTCCGAGAATTACTTGGGCGGCGCTGGATCTCGGCCGCGTGCTGGCACGTATTGATGCCGCCGATGCGCATGCCGAAGCCGATTTGGCGCAATACGAGCAAACCGTTTTGAATGCCTTGGAAGAAACCGAAAACGCGCTGATCCAATACAACCAGGAGCGCGCCAGACGCAAACTGCTGGCTGCGGCAGCCGAGGCGAGTCAAAGAGCCCAAGAACTCGCTCACTTGCGCTTCAATGCCGGACTCAGCGATTTTCTGACGGTATTGGATATCGAATCCCGATTGTTGTCGGATCAAGATCGGCTAGCCCAAAGCGAAACAGCGACCGCAACCGCGCTCGCGGCGTTATACAAAGCCTTGGGCGGCGGTTGGGAAACGACTGTAGAGACTAATGATGACGATTAATTTAAAATAATTTTTACGAAGTTCATTAGACTTCGCTCATTCCCAAGCTCTTTGCTTGGGAATGCAGCACGGGAAGCTCCAGCTTCGCAAATTTGGCAAACTAGAGCTTGCGAGACTGAATACCAAGGAGTTTGGGAAACAATAAAATTTACCGCGTCTTGAACGGCGTTTGCGGCTATAGGCGTCATTGTTCGCTAATTTTCCAGGGAAATTACCTGACCGGATCGGCAAACTGCCTTCATCATTGCTCTCCTTGACTTACGACAACCATAACTAATCTGCGGTACATCATCAAAGCCATGATGAATACGCATGTTAGCCCCAACACGGCAGGGAATAGTACGGTTGTCACTGAATAGTGTTCAAGCGCCATAACAACGAATAGATTGCGGATAGCGAATAAAGCGTAAAAGTTTAACGGCTCGGATTGCGGCTGGTGATAGGCCTTGCGAATCGTAGGGCCGAAACCCAGCACATCCACTGTGGTGAGAATGACAACCGCCCAGAGCGGATCCGAGGTGAAGTACCATAGCGGTAAAGAAGATAATGCCGCCACCAGGAAAACTCAATCTGTTTTTGTGATCGTCACATCCCCTCGCTTTGCGAAAGCCAGTATGGCAATGAAGATCGTAAGAACCCCCGATACCCCGATTGGCCAAGCCCCAGCGCCGCCCTTGTTATTAAGTTGCGCCAGAAAAACCACGAAGGTGGTCGTACCCCAAATCACCCAAGAAAATACATGCGGTTTGGTTGCGCCTTTTAAAATGGAATATATGTAAGGAGCCGTCGCCAAAAACGTCAACGCGATGGCAACAATGCTCAATAGCTCTTTGTACGGTACGGCTTCCATTGTTCCTATTGCCTTAGGCCTTGCTAAAACTCGCGCGCTTTTTGTTCGTCATTTTTGAGCAATTCGTTACGCGTTTGTTTATCGAATCCGAACATGTTTGGATACTCTGCTCTCCAGTAGACGAATAAGGATGGGGTCCATGCGCTCGTAGTTATCAGGGATATCCAGAGAAATCAGCCTCTTATTTTTGAGGAGGTCGCGGTACTTTTTTTTCACCTTATTCCGGTGCGACTTTTCCATAACGAACACAACATCTGCCCACTCGATGAGATCGCCGCTCAATGGCGTCTCCGCATCGGCGTTGGTACCGCACCCAATCGCCTCGACCCCCTCGTATCGCGAGAATATCTCTTCTCCGGTTGGGCTTCGCAGCCTATTCTCACTACAGACAAACAGTAGCTTCATGTCGGACTCATGTACACGTAACGATCAATCTCAGCGACGCGGTTCGTCTTCGTCCGCTGGAACGCCTGGTCCAGGCATAGCACAGACCCAGTCATGCAGATAGCTCGTCAGCAAGCGCACGAAGCAGTTTCGCCCCATCCCCATGCCATGCGCTACCGTGCATGCATGCAAGCGTTGAAGGGTTTGTCGAGGCCAGACGCTCAAGCATCGCACGAGCATTCTTCGTGTGCGAGAAGTAGTCCATCTCGTGACGGAATGCCTCGCTCGGTCCCAGGATGTCCGACTCCGTGATAGGCGGAAGATCAGCGCCTTTCTGCGTGAACAAGTCGCCACATAGCAATGTGGACGTTAACTCTTCTGTCAAGAAGCCGCAATCCCACGCGTGCGGTAAATGCGGCGTATCGAACCAACGCACAGAGTGCATTCCCAAGGTGAGCAGTTCTCCGTCGGCAAGCGCACGGGGTGCCCGATCAGCAAGGTCATTAACCGATACCATGGCAGCAACTGCGCCGCACAGGGGTACCGACTGCGGAGAGATGGCGAGCCATTCGTTGAGCGATCCGCATTCGTCAGCTTCGACATGGGAAAACGCAATGTAGCGAAGGCTCTCGACCGCTAAAACGGTACCGACCGCTTCACGCACCAATGGAAACAATTTTCGTGGGCCGGTGTGGAAGAGCAATGGTTCATCGTCCACGATGAGGTATTGATTGAATGAGAACCCACCTGCACCTTCGATCACAATTGGCGTGTTGATGCGATAGATCCCATCGGCAATTTCATGCACGTTTGTACCGGATTGCTTGTTCGTAATGGTCATCAGATTCTCCCGGACACCGATTCAGTCACAGTGACGCTAAGCCCCAAAGCTTAATAAATAACAAAACTTCAAAAACCGCCATGAGGCGGCACGTCCCCTTTGAGCGCCATGTTAGAGCATCCGTAAGCCGCTGTACACAACGTAAGCGAGATTGGCTACTGCCAAACCGATCAGTGTAAAAATGGTAACTTGCATTCCCAGTATGCGATAACGAAGGCTTTCGGTCAGCAAGCCCCTTGCATGCAAGATGCGACTCACGAGCACGGCAATACTGCCGGAATGCACGAGGACTGCATGAGCCCCGCTTAATTCAAGCAGAACGAGCAAGATGAGAGAATTGGGGATATATTCTGTTGCATTTCCCTGGGCTCAGATCGCAGCCTGGAGTTCAGGTTCGCCTCCATCGCCGAGACGCACTTTCTTTTCCCGGCGCAACTTTATGACCCGAAGCGACAACCAGACAATTAATAGTGCCAACATCGCAGCATACAAAGAACTTATCATATTTCCTCCCAGTGATGTTCTAATGATTAAACTCAGGCGGCCGCTGCCGCATAGCGACAACAGGAGCGAGGCAGCGGGTCATCTGAAGTACCGTGTTAGCTTTCATGCTTTTCATATCCATTTTCGCCTGGCCTCCACTTGAACTGAAAACAGGCATCTTCTATTGTCTTTTGCGCTGCCTCTAGGTGCCAAGTATAGGTTCATTACTGCCAGCGAATACGCCAAAAATTGAGGCCACCGTCAGCGCGGACAATAGTATCCGAAGCGCTTGTCTGCTATTCATCCAGTTCACTTGCATCGTTGCTAAACATAAAGAAAAGCTAACCGGGCGCGGCACGGAAAACTGAAAAATAAAACCGTATTATAAACGCGCTCCGGTTAATCGTTTTGCTAGAATTAATTTTACTCTGCCCCCAGTTATTTGACCCCAGTTATTATTGTTTAATAGCGCAAGGTCATTTTCAGCTGCTGCCTTACATCAGGCAAGCGCAAAAATTTGCAGCTAACGGCGAGGGAGAGCCTCGCCATCAAGGCTGATTGACGAAATTTCTATGTATTCAGAGCTGAAATCACATTTTTACGCGCATATAAATGATAAAAACCACACTTTTACGCGCATAAAAGTGTAAAGTGATCTATAGTATTGCCCAGTTAAAAAATTATGGGGGTCAGACCTTACGTTTGACGCCAACACTTCCTTTTCCCCCTGTTTTACTGCGCGGCTCAAATCAGCATAGTTCAAATCAAAATATTCGCTCATTTGTGCAATTGCGGTAGATTATTTATTGAACACCTGCCTCTAACCGTTATATGGATCAGTGCTCTTGCAAATTCAATGCGTAAAGGCTTGACCATTTAGCTTTCTTGTTGATGTAAGTTGAGCTTAAAAATAGAACAAAAGGTCCGAACGTCAATTTCAAGGCCTGACCCCTTTCTTCGTGCAAGTTAACCGGCATACAAGGCTCTTCGGCACTAGAGCAAACCAATATCGTCATGCCTTTGTACTTTACTCAATATTTGCCGTTGAGGTGGTAACGGGTAGTAAAAGCGCGCTGCCCTTCACTGAGATGCTCAAAATCGAATTGAATTAAAGGTATCGCGTCAAGTTCGTCATTGGCGTCTAAGTCTTTGAAGAAATAGCTAACGCTCGAAAAGATTACCTTCACAAAGTCTCAACTGAAATCTGCGAAAACCCGACATAATGCGTTTGCCCTGGAAACTCCACCAGATAATTGGCGTTTTCCGCGAAACTATGGTTGCTTTGCAGGCTGGCGAGTAGCACATTCAATTTAGTCCACAGGTCTTGTTCATACTCGGCAAACTTGATGGCGGTGGGAAAGGTATTTTCGAAGAAGCAATCCGCCTTGGCCTTGCGATAGGCCACCACCAAGTCTTCGAGGGTTAGGTTCTGCCAGCCGGTAAATTTTGCCTGATAGCTCATATTCAATCCGTTGATTATTTAACTGTGACTTGGCCGTTCATTAGCATGGGGAGGAGCCAGTCGCGAAGTTGTATGAGCTTTTGACTCTCGCGAATATTGCCATTAATTGCTCTATGCAAAGGCCGAACTTTGTCATGAAATTAGGGGGGGGTCAGACCTTACGTTTGACGCCAACACTTCCTTTTCCCCCTGTTTTACTGCGCGGCTCAAATCAGCATAGTTCAAATCAAAATATTCGCTCATTTGTGCAATTGCGGTAGATTATTTATTGAACACCTGCCTCTAACCGTTATATGGATCAGTGCTCTTGCAAATTCAATGCGTAAAGGCTTGACCATTTAGCTTTCTTGTTGATGTAAGTTGAGCTTAAAAATAGAACAAAAGGTCCGAACGTCAATTTCAAGGCCTGACCCCTTTCTTCCTTTCATCTTCAGACTCAATGTGGCGCCAACAGATGTATAGCCCACGAATTTGGCAATCATCGATAAAGAACCCATCTGGCCCGGTGAAAGCGTCAATAATTGGCTTAACGCAATTATCGATGTCAGCTTTAGCATCAGTTTCGAATCTGCTTTTTGCGGGAAGAAGCCACGCTACGTTCAGTATTAGCTCGCCGGTTAGCAAATACTTGATATCTTTGAATTGGCTTCTGATCGATTGAAGATAGGCCTCGCGAACATCTTTCTTTGACTGTACGGATACCGGAGATCCCATCAGTGTGAACTCGGCTTTACCGAATGGAGACGGCGCTTCCCCTTTTTTCACCAGTTCCAATTCTTCCATTAATTCATCAGTCATTTCGGATTCGTCTTTCAGGCATAATGGCCGAGTTGATAGGCAAATTTGCGTGCATAATGGATGTAGCGTAGCGTAATCCGATTATGCAGGCCAATTTGGCCTGTCGAACGATTGGTTCTCAGGGAGCGAAGCGGACTGAGGGCCATTCGTTCGACAGGTTTCCTGTCAACTCGGCCATTCTCAGGGTGCGTAGCGCAGCGGAGCACCCTGAGAACTATTGATTCCCAGGCATATCTGCCCACACAAGTTGATATTACCGGTATTTTCAGGCACTTTTGCCTTGATATTTGAAAAACTGCGCATAGTTGCCTCGATAACTTGATATTAGCTGACAATCCATGCAGATTTGCCCGACTATTAAATTGCCGCTGACTTTAGATGGTACTGTTTTCGAAGTCAAGTTCAAGTTCGCAAGCTCTACCGGTTGTGGCGTGCGAAAGATCATGCGTCTCAAGCATTATTCCCTGTATACCGAACGGACTTACTGCGATTGGATCAAGCAATTCGTCAAGTTTCGCCGAATGACGGAAAGACAATCCTTATTTGAACACAGCGAAGCCAAATTCGAAGCCTTTTTGACTCATCTAGCAACGTAGTGTAATGTCACCGGACCTTCGTTGGCATTTAAAAGACGAAAAACGATGCCAGCATTTAGACCTACTACATCGCTTAGCAATAAAATTCCCTATTTTGAATGATCGGGTTTAAAAAAATTGGCCTTATTTCATTCTGATCAATTACGCTCGGTCATGGACAATTGCAGAAAATACTCAATTCCGATCCCGTTAACCCAAAAGCGTGCTGATTTGATTTGCCATTTAGTTACATCCAGATACGACACCATTAAACAAAAATTCAGTTAACTGTTATGAATCTTATAAGTTATGTTCCTCAGCCAAATCGCTTACTGTTGGTTTGGCAAGCGCCGGAAGGCAAGTCTCGTAAAAGATTTGTTGTCGGTGAAATACGCTTGGAGGGCAAGCATTATACGTTTCGCTATTTGGCTAATACCAAGGATTTTGCTGATGCCCGTATCGAAGGATTTGTTTGCTATCCGGCTTTTCGCAAACTTACTCAAGAATACAACGAAAGTGTTTTAGAGACGTTTTTGCGTCGTGTGCCACCTAGAAAACGGGGAGATTTTAATAAATATCTCAAGCAATGGAGGTTGTCGCCCGAAGTGGATATTTCTGACTTTGCATTGCTAGGTCATACAGGTGCAAAATTGCCTAACGACGGCTTTTCGTTAATAAGTCGATGGCATCACCGCACCCAATGAGTTTTATATTGAAGTGGAAGGTTTTCGTTATCAGAGACCAATCGCCTTAAAAGACATTTCGGTTGGAATGAATGTTGATCTTGTTGCTGAACCGGAAAATGAGCATGATCATCAGGCCGTCAGAATTGAAGCCATGGGCAACAAGATTGGCTACGTTAATAAAGTCCAGAGTCCGGCATTTATACGCTGGTTACAGGACGACAATACCATTACTGCTGTAATTGAACGTATTAATGGCACTGAAGAGCGGCCTTTGATTTACATTTATGGCCGTATTGGTGCTAAGGACATCAGTCAGATTGTGGCTTAACGAATAAGTTTAGATTTTGTGAGCAACGCGAATCATAATCTGAACCGTTTGTTGATAATAGCGAGCAAAATCTAAACGACCTTGCCTTCTTTGATAAATTCGCGCTGGATCGCGGTTTCCAGTCTTTTTAGGTCGAGCCTTGTGCTTTGCGCTGCCATGATTTCAACCGCGCAATAATGCGTGACATTTAAAATGCTTGCGCCCGACAACTCGTAACGGTTCGCTACCTGTCGCCAATCGATGTCGACATGGACCTCGAGCTGTTCGGGAATCGTTTTCCGCCAGATCTCGTAGCGCTCAATCGCCCCGGGCATTGGAAAATGAATAATAGCCTGGAAGCGACGCACGAATGCTTCATCAATATTGGCCCGTTGGTTAGAGGCCAGGATCACTAAGCCGTTATAGTTCTCGATGCGCTGCAATAAATAAGCGACTTCTTGATTGGCGTATTTGTCGTGGGCATCTCGTATGTCGGTGCGCTTGCCGAACAAGGCGTCGGCTTCGTCGAAAAACAAGATCCAATCCTTGTTCTCGGCCTTGTCGAACAGGTGCGACAGGTTCTTTTCGGTTTCGCCGATGTATTTCGATACGACGCGCGACAGATCGATGCGAAACACGTCCTTGCCGGTCTGCTTGCCGAGCAGCGTTGCGGTCAACGTTTTGCCTGTGCCGGGCGGTCCGTAGAATAACGCTCGATAGCCCGGCTTGATTTTTTTCTTCATGCCCCAGTCTTGCAGCAAGGTATCGTTGTGCTCGATCCAATGTTCGATTTCGCGTATTTGTTTTAAGGTCGACGGCGGCAATACCAAGTCGTCCCAATCCATTTCGGTTTCGATGTATTCGGCCGGAAAATCGATGCTGAAGCGAGGTTTGCTGACCGAGCCGAGCGTCAGCCATTCGACGATTTCAGGGTCCAGCACCAAGCGCCCGCTCATGATCGGCTCGCCTTCGGGTACCGGATCGAGCCGGAGAATTTTTTGTTTCGCGAACCAATGGTCGTCGCTGAAGATTTTTTGAACTTCGAGACGTTTTTCCAGATCGTCCCCGGCCAGAATGAATTGCGTGGTTTCGCCGGTCGGTAGAATGCCCCGATGATTGGCACCTTTGACGCCGCCGAATTCGGGGAAATCGCCACCTTCGGGAAGAAACTCGGAAATCAATTTGTTGAAGAAATGAGGTTGGAGGTGAGGAACGATAGCGAGTAACAGTGCAACAAACTCTTCCAAGCTCGGGTTGTATTTTTCTATGAATTCAGTCAACCACGATTCACTGTTATATAAATTCAACGATTTTATTTCAATCTCCGAGGGTTTTTTAAGGCGTGAATATAGGCAATCTTCAATAAAGGATTTCAACCATTTAAGCGCTATTTCAAGGTTAACGATGTCTACGTTCATTGAGTCATTTCATTGAATTTTATTGAGGATAAGGCCAGTAAAAAATGCCGATTTTTGCATGTGCCTAAGCACCGCATCCCTACTCAGGTCAAATCATATGGACTTGGTTAACATCGGCAGGGTTGCCATGGTACGCACAGCGTACCCTACAGGACTCGCTTCCACCGCTCCAGCGTGAGAATGCATACCGATCTTGTCTCGGCAGCGAAGGTATGGATTTCCACGGAGGACCGCTCATCGTTATACATAAGTATTGAATTACCCTTTTGCAATCTTAGCCAATGAGGCCTCGATACCATTTATTGTCGCTTAACACTCTCGGCCTCGAAATCGCGATCTGGGGATCGCTCCCACAAAGTATTCGGCCGCTTGTGGGAGCGACGCCTTCGTCGTCCCTCACCTAACGCTAGGTGAGGGAAAGCCATTGACTTTCAATATCCACTGATTTTCCAAACAGTACCGTTCCCAGGTATTCGATAACCTCTGTTCAGCACCTTTACCGGTACTTGTGTATAACGGCGAGCGCTGGACCACGGGAACTAGAAATCTTTTAGGCTATATCCCAAATTCCCGTTTGGGACATTCTGACGACAAGCTATGGATTGCCGGTTTCGATAAACTGGAGTTTCTCGGACTGCATTCCCAAGCAATGAGCAGGGGGAATTCGCGGAAGACTTATCGGAAAAAATGATTTTCTGCCTAAGCGATTCATCATGCCCCCGTTTTCACCCAAACGATCTTCAAATTTTTTGCATCAGGCCGATTTACTAGACTCTCAAGCATGGCTTGTTCATCCGGCTTTAAGTCTCTCGGACAAATTATCGTGTATTCAATTTGAGGTCCTGGCCCATATTTGCTTATCAAAGTCTCGATCGTATTAGGAATTTGAGCAAGCTTATGTCTTACCGGTCCTCCCGATTCCCCGCTAGTATCGGTCAGGTCGCGAATAGTTGTCACCTCAACCGCAAACACATGCGAAATTTTTCCTTTGCCACCCGGTTGTTTGATTTCAACACGGCCCTCCGGTCGCGGCCGCCGGCTTCCGACACGAAACGCTTTTTGAGTCTTGAATCTCGCCATATATTGCGCGGATTCCAATTTTTGATCGCTAGTCGTAATAGGAACTCCGGTTCTTTCTTCCCATTCGGGAATCAATTCTCCCAAAACTACATTTTGCATAGCGCCTCGTTCATATTCCGCCCAATCGTGTTCTGCCGGCGTCAATCTTTCCTGAACATCTTTTGAAACACCTTTTGATGTAACTTTTACCGAAGCCACTAACGGTCCGGAAGACTTCGATTTAGAAACTTTTCTTGAATTAAGCTTTGGATTAACCTCCCCACTCACATAACTGGTTTCCGAGTCTTGATTTTCCGACGCCTTGACGAGTGTTAGTGAGGTCAACTTGTACTTCTTTTTGATAGAAATTAGCTTTTTATCTAACCGTTTAGTACTAATCTTTGGGTTGTCGAGTAGAATTTCCGACTCTCGAATAGCCGACTCCAAATCTCGTTTTTTCTCATTTTCAGTACGCTTGTCATCCTTTTTCCCGAATAGTTTTGAAAACAAAGCTTTCGCCCTACCTACAATCCAGCCAATCAACTTATCGAGTGCCTTATCAATCGGCACGCGAACTTTATTGATCACGCCCAAGACTTTGTCGGCGACTTTGCCGAAACCGGCGAAGCCGGCGAGAAAACTGATCGCCAGCGACAATATGCCGGCTAGTACCGATTCGACACGCTTGGCTGCAGCGCCGATGTTGCCGGCGGCGATTTGTACGATCGAACCGATGAATGCGGCGCCGACCTGCGCGATTTTCGACAATTTCTGCACGACGACCATCACCAGGTCGTAGATGGACAAAATCGCCGATATGAAACCGGCACCCGGTATAAACATTGAAACGATTTTGGGAACAGCCTTTTTGACGACCATGTCGACAACCATGCTGATAATTCCACCGATCACGGTGTCCTTGAGATCCGAAAGCTGATCCTTGATTTTATCCCATGCAGCAGCGGGCCCCTGTGTGACCAATGTCTTGACGATGTCAAAACCGGTTTCGAGAGCCTGAACGGTTTTTTCGCCTAGCACCTTAACTAATTTGACGCGCATATTTTGCCAGGTCAATCCCAACACCGAAAATACGAATTTGGCAATCTCGCCCAGCGCGAACGAAGCCGGAATATAAACGCCCGGCAATGAACCGGTTAGCCATTCGAATAACCCTTTTTTGAGATGTCCTAGAAAATTGCCGGCGAATTGTTGGAAACCCAATTTACCGGCCGCCGCCAAATTACCGACGAAAGGTAAAGGATTTTTTAGAATCGCTTTCAGTGCACCGCCGGTACGCTTGACGATACCCATTACGCCGGGTTTAACGGTGTCAAAAATAATCTCTAGAAGATTCCAAACGGCGCTGCCCGCCCAACCGATGAATTGGCCCGCGAACGAGCCGAAGACCTTGGCCAGTTTACCGAACGCGAGCGGAATCAGAATAATATCCTTGATTTCCAATGCCTTGAACGCGGCAATAAAAAGCCCCGGAATTTGCGCCGCGAACGTTTTGACCGTTTGCATCGACTTTTTGAACCAAGCCATGCAGCGCGGTACCGCATTCGCTTCCTGAATTTTGGCCCAGACATCGCCCTGATTGATCAGATTCATGAATCCGCCAATCAACGCCTCGGCATCGTCCGGAGCCTTGTCGCCGGTAATCGGATCCTTACCGAGTACCGAACATAACAACGGATAAGCATTCGTTTGACTGCGCGCAAACTCGGCGATTGGCTTGAGGATCGCATCCTTGATTAAGTCGGCAATACCGCCGACGAGACCGGCGGCAAAAGATTTCACTCGGTCTATCGGTCCGGTAATGAGGCGCTTGCCCTGCTCCCATACAGCATCCAGGTTTTTGATATCGGTAATCGATCGCTCTTTGATAAATTGTTTAACGCTTTCCCAAATACCGCTCCCCATTTCCTTGAGTGCATCGAACTGTTGGTAAACCCAGTCGCTTATTTTCGAAAAGATTCCGTGATTATCCAAGGCCTGGTTGATAACCGGGCCGATTCCGGGCAGCAGACTGATGACTCCCCTCATGATGTTTCCCGGACTGCGATCGACAGCCGCGCCGGTCACCGGGTTCATGCCAATCACCACGGTCAACATCGGAAAGCCCGGAATCAAGGCTGCCTTTCTTGCAATGAAATCCCTCGGATCAGGCAAGAAGCCGCGCTGAAGAGCCGGCGGAGTCGCGGTCGTCGTGACCTGCGGGCTGCGCTGCACGGCGGCGCCCTGTTGTATCGTATGGGTTAGCTCGTGTGCGAGCAGTTGCTTGCCTTCGCCGGTACCGGGCCGGTATTGGTCGTGGGAAAAGAATATGTGATTACGGAAGGTGAATGCCTTAGCGCTCAATTGATTGCTTAAGCCCCCGGATTCAGCATCTCGATGAATCCGGACATTGCTGAAGTCGGCACCGAAGCGCGGTTCCATGAAGCCTCGAACATCGCCGGATAACGCCTCGCCGCCTGTGGTTTTATTATGAATCGCCGATTGGACTTGACTACTGACACCGGGCGCGCCGTCACCTTTGCGCTGCAGTTGTTCTTCTTCTTTTTTCCGGATCTCTTCGTCGGGTAATTCGGCTTTCTGCAGTTCTTCTTCGGGAGCTTTAGCCCTTTGTAAGGGCTTTTCCTCTTGCTTTTGCAACTTGTCTTCAGGAGCCTCCGCCTTTTGTAGTTTGTCTTCAGGCCTTTCAGCCTTTTGCAGTTTTTCGTCTTCTTGCTTTTGTATCGCTCGCTCGGGCTCTTCGGCTTTTTGGAGTGGTTCTTCCTCTTGTTTTTGGACTTTTTCTTCGGGAAGCTCGGCTTTTTGCAGTGGCTCTTCTTGTTTCTGAACTTTCTCCTCCGGTAATTCCGCCTTTTGCACTCGCTCTTCCGGCGCCGGCATCTTCATGACCTTATCGGCCATGTTATCGGCCTCATTTTCGAATTTGTCGCCGGGCTTGTTGGCCGTCATTTTCAATTGCACGGCCGGCGCCTTCGGTTCGTTCGCGGCCGCAAAAAATCCGCTCGAACCGGCCTTGGCAAAAAAAGCTTGATTGGCCGGTTTCGAAACAGTGCCGGATGATTTTTTTACACCGGTTTTCATAGGCTCCACTCCACCCAAAGCAGGTTTTGCATCCACGGCAGCTTAATCGTTGCAATGTTCCAAGGCAGGCTATCGAGTAAAATATCGCAGCTTCGATATTCGACATGCAGTTGCCAGTCGCCATCGCCGCGCCGGAGCAGTTTTCCGGGCCTCAGAATAAACGTTGCTCGTAAACTGTCGATCGAGGTATTTCGTAATACGTCCCAATGTTTCACCACGGCAGTCAATAATTCATCGGCTTCGCTTCGTTCTTCGAGATTCAGCTTCGTAAGTGTTTCAACCGGCACCGGCAAGTCGATATTGCACAGTACTTTGGGTAATACCAAGTCGTATTCGTGTGCAACCGTTTCTGCGGTTGACAGATAATGCAAAAGCGCCAAGGCCCTGCCGGTTTTAACGATTTTATAGTCTTGCAAACAAGCCGATGCGGTAAACAGTTGCGGCAAAAATGGATGCAACAGCACCAGACCGGCATTATCGACATAAACGCCTTCGGCGATGTCCGAATCATCGACCGGAAACAATGAATGTGCTAGCGGCTCGACTTCCTGCCGATGTGTCGCAGGTGTTTGAGACCGTGACGCCGAATCGCTTCGCCGAGAGTCTTGATGTTGCCACTTTACTTCAATATGTCGATCCGGCGCGTAGTCTGCGTCGTATCGGTCTTTAACAATTGCGCCTATTTCGTTCAGCATCGTTTGACTAACGGCTTGACCCGATGACAATATGACCAACAGATTCTGCACAACCGTTCTTAAGCGGTCGTCTTCGGCAATCGCGGGCGGTACGGAATCCGTTAAGCCTTGCCGTATTTTCTCGAAAACGACTGCGGTTTCCGGAAAATAGCGAACTAACAAGCGGGCAACGAAACCCGTCGAAAACTGCCGAAGCAAACGGACTCTAGCTGCATCGTTCCGTAAAACTCCGATCAGCGCCTTGCTGAAATGCCGGCCACCCAAGGCGGACTCGTTATCACGCCAGTTTTCGGTCAAAACCTGTTCCAAATTTTGACCGGCCGGCAAACGGAACGACCAAGGCAAGCGGCCGGTCATCAAAAAAAACAACAGGGCATCGTTTACGGTTTGTTGTCTCGATTGCCGATAATTTCCGCCGCCGGCAATTAGCGCCCTCGAATCGTCGACATTCGAAGCGCTAACATCGGCTAAGGCTCGTTCCAGATTGGCAGCGATTCTTTTCGGTAGCTCGCTTTCCAGTTGCGCCAATTCGAGGCTTCCGACATCGATCGACAAGCGGTCGAGATACAGATAATCGTTCGGCGACGAACAACGCTCCAAAACACTGTCGATGGTTCGAACGATTTGGTCGTGAGTCAAGCGAGTCAATAGGCGTTGTAATTCGACGCCGTCCGACTCGGAGCCGGTCGTTTCGGCATCGAGCGCATAGCATCGAATCACCGCGTTCATCAGAGCTATAAGGCCCGTTCGGCAACGTAATGGCAGCCGTTCGTCGTAATTACGGTAAGTCTTGCGCTAGGTCCTAGCTTCTCGAACTCAACCTCGACTTCCTTGCCGGCATACAACGGTTCTGAGGGCTGAGCAGACGGAAAATCCCATATCCAGGCAATGATTGGAGACGATGCACTGCCTTCGATGCTTCCCGAAAAACTCATGCGATTCGTACCGATCGACTCGAATGCTATCGATGGTCGTATATCAGGGCCATCGCACAGTCTTCTAAATTCGCCGTCCACGCATTGGTTGCGTTCGCTGCAGTCGAAGGCCGGAACCCGGGTTTCTGTATTGCGCCTTCGGTCTCGTATGATCACACCGTTGAATGTATTGCCGTTAGGCAACGGCTCATTGCTATAGCGCACGCTAATTTCGAAGACCGGCGCCGGTTGCGCATAGCTCATACTCCATTCCAAACTGAAACGTTCGCAAACAAAATGCTCGATTCGCAATACCGCGAACGGTTCCTTCTCGTCCGGCTCGTATGAGACGATCACGCGTCCCCTACCCGCCTCGCCGAATTCGTCGACCAACTCTTCTTCTATCAATGCGTTCAGTATTTTAATGGCTCCGCCTATCGTATTATCGAAAGTTTGATTCAAATTCGCCGCAGTGACATCCGCAAAGACTTTTTCCGCGCCTATCTCGAAATCTTGATCATTGAAGCGGAAACGGATCAGGTTGCCGCTTAGTCGAACCACCTCATAAGACGTTTCCGGGCCGGGCGGTTGCAGCCATAAACGATAAGCGCAACGCCGCGACAAACCTCCGCACGGTAAATCGCATTCCGCTTCGCAAACGAAAACCAATTCGGTCGCGACGCTGCATTGATTACGGTCGATGACCTCGACCGGCAGCACTTGACCGCTCGCTGTCGGCGGCGAAACGAACGCATTGCCGCTTAACAATTCTCCGTTTACCGAATACGGAGGCGTGCCGCCGGTAATCTGCACCGTCGCGATATAGGCATCGGCATCGGTGCATCGATAATCCGGTTCGAGCAAGCGCAAAGGCTCTGCGATGACGATATCGCGCACCGTCGATTCGCTATCGTCGGCATCGATGATCCGAATGCGATGAACGCCCGCGTTCAATATCAGCGGCTTATCGGTCAAGGGCTCATAGGCTTGATCGTTCAATTGCAATCGATAAGGCGCTTTGCCGCTCAGCGGTATCACGGAAACTTCCGCTTGATTGTTAGGATTCGTGCAGCCCACTTCGATATCGAAGGTCGGCGGCGATTTCGGCAAGACGAATTGAATCGGCGCGCAGTCCGAACAGCACAAATAAGGCAGATAAAAATCGGCAATGACCGAACCGTCCGGCAATTGTCCGACAACCGCATCCAACAGTTTACTCCAGTGCGACGGCCCCCCTATCTCAGGGCGAAACGGTCTTCCGGTCACGGTTTCTAGTAGCCATTGCAAATCGTTATCGGCAGCCAACGCGGGATTGCTTCTCAGCCTTTCGGCAGCCGCCAAGGCTCTCGCATTCGTAACGGATGCCGGTATGCGTTCAATGTTTGAGGCAACGGCGGCAACATTATTCACTGCCGATACCGCAGGTTTCGCGTCGGTTATGGACGTCTCGTGATAGACCAATACGAATGTGCCGCCTATGGGTACGCCGGCTTTATGGCGAATACCCGGGTGTTTTTGTAAAAAATGGCTCAGAAAGCGTTTTTTCTTGACTTCGCGAATGCGCCGCAACCACTCTTCTTGTATTAGTTCCAAGGCTTCGAGCTTGCATTGATCGAGCATCGACTTCAAAACAAGAGCAAGCGTATTCCAATCGAGTTCGCCCGCAGTTTCATCGCCTTTCTGCTGTTTTTCGATTTCGGCCGTCCATTGTTTAAATCCCGCCGTGTTTTTCTGCAATGACGACCAGTCGATTTCGGCGAGATCCTCAACCAATAGTTGTTCGAATTTGTAGAGATAACCCACCGACCGAATCGCGGCATTCATCAAAGGCGGTTCGCCGATATCGACTAAATCGCACACATCCCGTCCCTGATATTTTTCGGCGAATAAAGCGCCCAAGGTACCGGGCTGCCGATCGAGCATCGCTATGCGGCTTTCGGCGGCGAGAGCTTGCCGGCCGATGTTTTTGTTCAACAAGGCCGATAGCGCCTTAGAAGACGCACAGGAAATTTCCCGCTTGTAGGCTCGGTAGAGCGTCAGTAAATCCTCGAAATAACAAGCATGCTCTTTAAGATCGACGCTTTCGGATTCGTCGAACTCTCCGGTACGCAATGCCATGATTTGTATCGGCAATCGGTAACGCTCTTTTTGCCGCAGTAGATTTTCCAGTACCTCCTGATAGGGTTTGCCTAAGTGTCCTTCGATGCGCAAAAAATTGTAGGGCTCAAGATCGAAACGTAGCGGTTCGAGCACGAACGCTTGCGACGCATATTCAAAGGCGCGATAGCCGAGATTTTGCGCGGCCCGGCCGCGCCGTGTCAAAACCGGATTCCATAAGCGATACAGCGGTAAATTGCCGGTTTGCAAATAATAGTAAGGGATCGCCTTTTCCGACAATGCGACTGCGCCCAAACGGCTTGGCGTTATCTTGATCTGCTGCGTTGCATCGTTCGTTAATGGCGGATTATGCGAAAAGCGCTCGACCATCTCGACCAAACGCGCGAACAACTGTTGTAGCGTTCGGGCTTGCTCTGTACAGGCGCCGACCGCAGGAGACGGCAAAAAACGATGCCGGTAATGGCCGGGGTCTGCGACGGCTTCGGGAAACAATAAACCCAGCATTAAATGCCGTGGAAACAACTCTGCCGGCGGGCCGCATAAACAAATCAACTCAGCCGCTTGCCAGCGGAATTCGTCGTAAGCGGCCAGTAAGTCGTCGAAGCAATCGTAATAATACGGTAGAAACAACACTTGTTCGGCCGAATCGGGTTGGCTATTCAAAAAGCCGAATTTCGCATCGAAGCCTTCGAAAGGGTCGTTCGGATAATCGTTCTCGACGAGCGGTTTAAAGGCTCGATACGCGGCCGATAAGGCATCGCCGACTTTAGCGGCCAAGCCGGAGGACGAAAAAACGGCGTGAAATGCAGCCAAGACCTGCTGCGAAGTCGCCAAGGACGTACTCGGCACGCTGATGTTCGGCAAACGAAAATCCGGCAGATTGAAACGTTCGGCCAATTGATTTTCCAAATCGGCGGAACTCAGACCCGCGTCGAGGCCATTGAGCGAGGCAATGATGTCGGCTAGGTCAGTGCGTTTGATCAACAAACGCCTAAGCGTGACCGTCACCGACGATCCCTTGTCGTCGCAATTATTCGGACTGCAATTGCGCAGCGGGGCCTTTTTCAACTCCAAAAAAAACAGCAGCGCCTTATCGTTCAGGAAACCGGACGGTTGATTCAAGGCTTGGGTGTTCGGCTCGCCGTTCGGGAACAGTTCCCAAAGCGGATAGCCTTCAAAAGGTACATACTCGATATCGTTGGGCAGCGTGTAGGGGCGATAGGCGCTCAGCTCGATATCGTCGGCTTCGCAGATCAAATAGCCTTCCGAAGTGATACCGATGCCTTTCGATAGCCGAATAACCGCTTCCGGAGCCGTCGTGTAGTCGAGTTCAAACCCGCACACGATACCGATACCGATCAGGTTCGAGCGCGTCAGCCGGTTTTGCTCGTCCAAGTAATTAAATACCTGATTCAGATGCCGGTTGCTCAGTACCTGATTGGCTTCGAAAATTGGAAATTGATCGTGTTCATGGGTTTTCAAAGGGCCGTGGTACGGCATTGAGCGAACCGAGGGCCGTTCTATCGAGCAGTACCGGATTATGATCGCTGCCGTCGTCGCAGTCGTGTAGAGTCGCTTCGGGATAGATAGATTTCAGATCGGCCAGCAAATTGACTACGATTCTCAGCCGGTAAGACACTTCAATGTAGTGTTGGTAATGCTTATCGAGCAAGGCTTTCAATTCGGTTTCGGTACCGGCTTTAAAGTGAGCATCGGAACATAACACGATCGGTGCCGGCTCGATCAACGTCAAATCTTCGGGCGGTTCAAAGCCATTTTCGACATAGCCGTTCAGCCAATCGGAAAACGACGTGCCGTAATCGGCAAGAATGCCGGCGGCGCATCGGCACAACAATGTTTGGTCTCCATCGAGCAAGGACTCGGCCAACAAAGCTTCGAGTCTTTCCTGCAGGCGCTGTTCGGTCCAATCGATCGAGGCGTTCGCTTCAAGCCACAAGCACCAAGCCGTTTCGAACCGTTCGAACTGCCGGCCGTAACGGGCGATTTCAGCAAAATGCTCGGCCAACCGCGACACGATAGCGATCCATGAAACGGCGCCGATCGCCAAGTTACATTCAATACCGCCGGGGTTCAGATTGGACTCGAATTCGCTTGCCAATTGCGCCCGCAAGACGTCCAGATCGAAATAATCCAAGGTTTTACCGTGATACCAGTCCTTGAATACTCGGCTGAAATCACTGTAAATCACTTTTGCACAGTCGCAGGCCTCCTCTTCCGTGGCCTGGTTTTGTTCGAGCAATAGCGCGGCCAACTCGTCAACGGCCGGTTCGCAGGGATTGTCGATAATACCTTTATTGCCGACCCAACAGATTTTGCTCAATAAGTGCGCCGGCGTTTCTTGGCGTATCGTGCGTTCGGCAAACGCTCGCAAGTCCAAGTTGACGTTATACGGCGAGGTCCAGCTCGGCATGACCCAGGTCAAACGAAACGAATAAGGGTCTTCATCGCCGCAGGTTTTGCAGACATCTTCGGAGCAAGCCGGATAAAGCGCGTCGCCCGGAAACTTGGGTCTGAGCAGCACATGTTCGACCAGAATCGTTCGTTGATGCGCGCTCCAATTCAGCAAAATAGCCTTGATCGTTTCCGCTTCGGCCGCTGTCGCCAAATCATCCGGATAAGCGGCACGCAATACGTTCGCATCATCCTCAAGCGTTAATTGATGAGTCTGCTCATTTATCCGATAAGCGTTAGGGTCGCTCATTTGCTTGACGACCGTGCGGTAAGCGGCGGTATTGGATGCAGCGTATGCGTCAAGCTCAAGCGTGCCGGCCAGCCAAGGTCGATTGTTCCAGTCCATCAATTCCAAGGCGATTTCGGTCTTGCCGGCAATGGTTTCCAATGGCGACAATGCCAAATTCAGATCGGCAATGCCCAGCAGAAGGTTCACGCGTTTTTTCAGAACCGGATATTGCTCGGGCGCGCAGGCTTCGCCGGTGTAATCGAACGACCGGTAACGGTACCGGCTAATTTCCGGAAGTGCTTTGAGCAGGGCGAGTTTGGTGTCGATCAAGGATGCTTGCGCTTTTTGGCGGCCGGCAAGGTCGGTGAGCAACAAGGTGTAGTCGGATAACTGTTCGCCGAAGCGGGCCAATAAATGATCGAGAAAACGGTTACGCCGCTGCAAAAATTCCGGTTCGGACTCGATCAGCTTTTCGAGTTTTTCCTTGTCCAAACCGGCGACCAGATCGTCGTAACCGTCGATGATATCTTGCGTTAACTCCTTGATAAAATAGGTTTGATGTATGCCGGGGTCCAACGAAAAACAATCGGCACTTTGCGCTAGCTGTGCTAGTTGATTGGCTAAGAATTGCTCGAATACCAGCAAATAGGCTTTCAATTGTTTGGCCTGAGCCCGCCGTATTTTGGACGCATGGCTGGGCAGGCCTTCGGGGCCGATGCCATAACTCTGCGGAAATTCATTTTGTATCGGAAAATAATGGCCGGGATTTCGGTATATTCCCTTCGGCAACGGCAGGTCTTTCGGCGTATTTTTGATCTTCGGGCGCTCTGCCTCGCCGCGTAATTGATGCAAGGTTGCAATGGCTTCGTCGTAGCGCGCTTGAAAAGGCAGGCCGTTTTTAAAAAATAAAAACCTCGATGCTTCGCGGTAAAATCGCGGCTGTTTGCGATCGTCAAGCATCAGCAACCAGGCCGCGCTGATTCGATCCGGATCGAACAAAGGTGTGCCGTCGTTTTGCCAAATCGGGTCGGCCTTGCCTTTGACGATTCGGCCTTGCGGATCATAGAGGGTTAACAGCAGGTTGTTGACCGCCAGAACGCCGTCGATCGCCATCAAACGTTTGACGATATCGGAGGTTCTGATTTCCGATTTCAACTTTGCTCGCTGCAGGTCTTCGGATTTGATGAAACCGTTGTCGAGCGCCGGTCCGTTAAAAATGTCTTCGACCGCCAAGCCTTCATCGCGCAATTCCTGCAAACTGTAAAACGGGATCGGCGGATTCAGGTAATGTTCGATTTCCTGCCAGATGCGCGCTTGCACGCGATCGATATCGGCATCGGAGGCCACTTCGACATCGGCGCATAACGCAATTTCGGCCAACGCTATGCCTTCGATACGGCAATAATCCTCATCGAGATTGCGCCTCTGATGCAATGACCTTTTGGCCTGTTCGACGGCTTGAGCAATCTTGAGTGCTTTGCGCCGGTAAAGCCCGACGATTCCCGAATCCGAAGCGTCCAGCAGCAACTCCACCAGTTCGTCCAGCGTCGTTTCCGCCTGTGCATCGGCATTGCCGAATACGCGCAGCGTAGCATTGTCGATTGCCAGCGTTAATGCTTCCGATGTCAGCAGAAAATCCACATGGAACAATTCCCGCCAATGTCTCTTTAAATAACGCTCCTTGCCGGCCTGATCCAGCGTCGCATCGGTCAAGACATCGTAGCCTTTGGCCGCGCCGATTCGGACGCTGATCTCATAATCGTGGAAATCATCTAAAAAATCCTGCCATTCGTCCGCTGCGGACAAGGATAAATCAGGGAAACGCACTTCGACGACCCGGGTCTGTACTCTGCCTTCGGCGTCATAAAAAAGGCGTGTTTTCTGAATTTTGCGGGCATTCAAGTCGCCCAACTCAGGATCGGATTCCAGTTCTAGCAGGACCTCGTATAACCCAGATACCGCCACTTTTTTCGGGTCTAAATCGCCTTGCTCGGGCTTCCGGTAGGACAAAACCAAACGATCTTCGTCGCATAGTGCGTAATAATCGGTTTCGCAGGCGCATTGTTTACAAAATACCCAAGCATTGCGCACCGGCTCCAAATCGATTAGCACGCGCCTGAAATCGTCCGGTGTGACGGGACCGCTCGTTAGTATCTCGCGTGCAGTATAAAACGCTTGAGCCGGGAACGGGTCGGCAGCGGTCGAGAATTCTCGGGTCAACAGGTCCTTGATATCCCAACCGCTTCGGTATGCGATATCGGTCAATGTATAACACAAGGCTTCCAGGATCGTGATGCCCGGATCGTGGGTGTTATAATCGGTCCAATGCCGACTGCCGGCCTGCTCGATATAGCCGATGCCTTCGCGGCGCAACGCAAAAAAGTCCTCCCTAGGCTTTTGCGAATCCAGTCGAGGTAAGAAAACGGCTGGCTCTTTCATGGCTCGCACGGACAGGTTTCGCCGAGTTCATGCACTGCGGCGGGTTTAATGACATCGATTTGGTGTTCGCCGGCCGGCGCCGAAACCAAAATCGATGCCGCAGTCGAACCTGCCGCATCATGGACCGCGACGTCTCCTGCCGCCCCGCCGCTATCGTGATACAACACAAAGTCGGTCAAATAATCGACATAAGTCTGCTCTTCGACGAAACGAATCAATACCGATTGATGAATTTTTCCGCCGAAAAAGGGCTTTGCATCGTTCGCAAAAGCCCAGGGCGACAAAAACCGGGTAATCGCTTGGCGCAACGTATTGCTATAAAATGTCTCGTCGAAGCCTTCATGAAAACGGACTTTACACGAGCAACGCACGGTCTCGAAGAGCGGATTACGGACATGCAAGTTGACGAAACAAGACACGCGCGCGCTCAAAAAATCCTTGATTTCATCGAGCAAGCCGAGACTCGTATAGGGTTTGAGAGGATCGCGAAACGTTTGGAATTCCAGGTTGGGAATCGCAATCAGCGTAACATGGCCCGGTGCGAGTTCCCGGTAGACGAAATCGCCGTTTTCGCCGGGCTCGTACTGAGTATGATTCAGGCATTTGACGCGATAAATTTGCGGAAAGGCTTCCAAAACCAGGTGCTCGTAATCCCAAAGCGCGACCGCTCTGTCCTTATGACGCAGACGTTCGCTGACGCGCGCATAAAAAGCCGCCGGCGTCTCGGCGCCGCGTCCGCCGAACGAGGAAAAAGGCTGCTCGATCTTTTTGACGACCGCATCCGGCCGCTCCAACTGACTTATCGTGCCGGCTTTTAGCGGTTTCGCCGAGAAGCCGGGATTGTTGCCTCGGTCACTAAAGGTCGCCTGTAAGGCTTGCGCGGCAACGGCTTGCAAACGGCAAACCGCTTCGCTGTGCGATGCCACCGCCGCCCTTAGCCAATGCATGCCGGCCGGTAGAATCGAGTTGTTGTTATCGGCGTCGTTCGGCAGTGCAAACCTGATGATGCCGGAGTTCAATAAACCGCCCGTGCCGTCTTCGACTTCGTCTGTCTTGAAAGCGATCCATTCGTTGCCGCGTAGATAGCTCCAATGGATATGCGGGTCGGGTTTGATCGTCAACGGATCGGCCGTGCCGTCCGCGACTTGGAACAGCAGCGACAGGTTTTGCGGCGGAACTAGCCCTGTTAGACCGATGTAGAACTCGGCGCCGCTCATTATTTCGCCATGGTCTTGTTGGAAACGAAAACCCGGTATCAAATAAACCTTACGCGTCGAATTAAGAAACGGATGTTGTTCACATTGACCAAACGGCGCCAAATGAAAGAAAAAGGCTTGCCTATTCCGCCAAATGCCTGAATCGGTGCTATCGAGCGCAATCATTTGCTCATCCGTGGCGTAGTCAAGAGTCAACTCGGTCATCCATGGACCGGTCGGCGGCTTGGGCTTGATAGGCTCGCCACCTAAGACTTCGCCTATTCCCTCAACCATCGTCGAGACACCGGCGACAAGGCCGGCAACGTTATTATTGAATTGAACGATTTGGGCACCGAAATTCTCAATAAGCTGACTACCGGCCGACATAACGACCGATGTCTTTTCAGTGACCCATTTAGCGGCATTATCGAGCTTGATCATTTCACTCGCTATCCGATCGATATCATCATAGGTATTGTCTACGAGACTCAAGAAAGTATTGACTGTTTGAGTTAGATTGGCGACCCCCGTTTTTTTTTCTATTTCTTTCGCGATATCAACGACCGTATCTTTCAAAGTGGAAAGCCTGATTACCGTTTGATTCAATCGACCGATGAGACTAGGAACTCCCTCACTAGCATCGTCGGGAATAGATAACGCTGTGAGATTACTCCAGCCATTGACGACATCCAGGTCTATTCCTACGTCAGGAAATTGTTGCAGTAAATTATTGATAACAGTTTGGATTTCCGTTTCCGCTTCGCCATAAACATGATTGATTTTTTCAAAAACTTTCTCCGTGTTTTCGATCACTTCAGGAACCTTTTCAATCAAATCATTGGTAACTTCAGCCATCTGAGTGGGTAATTGACTGAGATTTTCAATGACCGAATTGTGCAAATCATTGAATTCTTGCACCCTAGTATTGATTTGGCCGATAAAATCGACTGAAGCCTGAACACCCTTTGCCAATTCCTTATCGTTATCCATCAGCTTTCTGATGTAATCGATCAACGCTTTTTCATACTTGTCTTGCCCGAAACTTTCGCTCGTCGAAAACCGCACAAAGCCATGACGCGAAGCGGAGTTATAAAACACAGGCTCATTGAAGTCGGCGGCATCAACTATGGTTTGATTGATTTCGCTATCAAGCGTATAGGAATCGCTTGTAATCGCTTTGGTTTCGCTAGTCGCTTGTTTCCACGTTCCCGACTGTAAATAATCGACGTTGATATTGACCTGGGTATCGAAAGGCTCGGGAGGATTTTGCCATTGCCAATTGACTTTCGCTGAAAGCAGTTTTTTTTGAAAGGCTTCTTTGGAGCCCAAGATCAATGAACTATTGGCCACAGGAGATGGGCCGAATGGCTGGAAAGGCTTAGAGGTGACTACCGAACCGAAATCATTGGAAACCTTTAAGCTTCTGAGTCCTTTGACGGCAACGTTCAATCCGATTTTATCGAGCACCGCGTTGGCGAGTAATGCCGCCGGATAAAGGCGGTCGCTTTGATGCCGAAACTTAACTAATAAAATCGGCAAGTTAGATGAAAAACCAAAGCCATGAACTTTAGGGCTATACGCCGTTATTGCAGGATCGGCCCCGGAAAGTTTGATTTTCAATTGAAGCCTGCCTTGCACGCTTTCAAATTTCATTGCCGACTTTTCGAGCCAACCTTCTTCGGTAGACAAAGAACAAACAAGATCCGCTTTCAAATCGCCGGGTAATGCATTGAAAGCAATATCACTCAGATAAAATTCGACCGTCACGGTCCGCTCGCCTTCGGCCAACCATAAATAGTGCGAAGCAATCGCAAAACCCAGTTCGGCCTCGGGCATCGCAATACTTTCCAGTTGCGTATTGCTATAGCGTTTATTGAAAAACGGATGCCAGGATTGTTCTTCGTTCGCCAGTTTCGCGCCTAGTCCGTCTTCGGAATCGGCAACCGGCGATGCATAGTAACGGCCCGACTGTTTAGCCGCGTTGACACCCAATCCGGTGACCGCTTCGCCGTCATGACGGTATACAGTTTTCAGCGCCGCAACCTTCGCTTTATTGGCGATGAAGTCGCGTTCGCTCGTGAAAAAGGCCTCGATGCCTGAATCGTCCTTTCCTGCCTTGAACGATACGCCGCTATCAAACCGGTGACTGTCGGCATGTTTAGCCAATTCGGCCAATAAATGGACCCGAGGCGGTTCGGCGGGTTTTTCCTTGAGCCGTAAAATGTCCCGGTAATAAAAATCCAGGTGCCGGCCTGTCAAGGTGTTGATCTCGGCCCGAGTCCCTTCGAACAAACGTAAGAAAGCGATCAGCAGCGCATAATGCGGTTCATGATTGCCGTTTTGAATGAACGAATTTTCCAATTCTTGTTTGGCTTCGATGACGATGCGCGCATAGATTTTCAATAACTCATCGAATAGCGATGTAAAAAGGTTGTGGCTCGCGACCGGATTCAGGATTGAAAACCAATAGTTCGGATCGGACGGGTCAAGCAGCGGGCCGAAAACCCCCGCATCCTTGACGATGCTGTCGATGTAATGCGGCCAATCCGGAAAGTCGCCGATGATCCAATCTTTCGAAAAGGGGCTTCGATAGATATCGCCGAAGGCTTGGGCTTCTTGACCGAATATCGTCAATTCCGCAGCAACGTCCAGCTCGTCGTCGGTCAATCCGAAATCGCTCTCATAAGCCTTGTAGTAAGCGATAAGCCGTTTGAAGCCCGGCGCCGACTGCGATTGTATACGGCTTTGCAAAAGATTTTTCAGCGCCGTATCGACCGGCAAGTTTTCTTTCAAGCGGTCTAGTTGCTTGGCCATGGTCGCCGCGATACTGAACAAGAAACCCAAGCGTTGTTTGAGCGCTTCTGCTTGCGATCGATTATTGCTATTGTTCAAAAAATCGAAACAGGCTTTGACTGCCGAGCGATACGCGTCGACGTCTTGTATCGCGGCGACAGCCAACAACACCGAGACATCCTTATCGAAAAAACTTTGCCAATCGCCGGTGACGCTGTTGTTCGGGTCATAATAATTGAGATAGGCCGAATAGGCTTTTGCAAACACCAGGCCGTATTCCGGTCCTCGTTCATTGACCGGCACATGCCCCGGATCCAAAGCCTTAGGCACACGCAAGTCTTGGCTGCTGCCTTCATGCATTAGCCTCGAGGCATCGGTGTTTTGTTTGCATTCGCTCGAATTGGTCATGATTCAATCGCTATCGGGCAAGAGGTTGACGGCTGCGGTTAGATTAATATCGGTACCCTCCGATTTGTAATAGGGATAAACGAAATTGAAACGCGAGTTCGTGGCCTTGACGCGGTAGATCACCTCGATCAATACCACGCCCACCAACTCCAAGCTATCGTCGAGCCGAACGCTTTCCAGTTCGACACGCGGCTCATGATATAAAATCGCCGATTCCACTTTGTCCGCCATCAAGGTTTTCATGCGGGTATCCAAACTTTCGAACACCAACTCCTGCAAATTGCAGCCGTATCTAGGCAGCATCGTGCGCTCGCCTTGCGCGGTACTCAGCAGAATTTCGAGGCTCGAAGCGATGTCCGCTTCGGCTTCGAGCATCGTAACGCCGCCGATTGCCCGGTTGAATGTCGGTGGAAAAGACCAGCCGCGTCCGAGAAAACTCATGTCATCCTCCTATCAATACTGTCGGCATGCCGGGCGGCAGGATCGCGCCGCCCGAAGCGCTTGAATCACCGACACGCGCGGCCGGCATGCCGCCGATCATGACCGTCGCCGAGCCTTTGATAATCGCATCGACTCCGCACGAATCTCCCAAGCGCGCCGCCGGCAAACCGCCGATTAAAACGGTCGGTTCGCCCGGCGGAATAATCGGCACCGGTGCGCCTTGCGTCGCGGTGCTGACGATCATGTCGGTGATTCTGGCTGCCGGTAACATCGCTTCATCTCCTCAATTGATCTGCACGACGCCGCCCTGAATCGTGGTGCTGGCGCTGCCCTTGACCGTGGTGCTGGCGCCGGAAATTTCAGCCGAACCGGAACCCGAGGCCTTGAATTCGGCTTGCGCGCTCAGTTCGGTATTGATGCCTTCGATCTTGACGTCGCCGGCAGCTTTTAATATCAAGTCTTTGATACTTTCGAGCTTGATGCCGTCGGCATTCATGGTGACTTTATTGCCGCTCTGATCCTCGATCACGACAGCCTGCTCGTCTTCAGACAAAATCAGGCGGTTGCCGCCCGGCGTTTCGAGCACGACGACTTTGTTTTCATCGTCGAAGGTCAGAGTCATCTTTTCGCGGCTGACATAGCCTTTCAAATGATTGTCGTCCTTCGCGGGCTCCGGCGCCGGTTTCGCGCTGCTGTGACACATGCCCAACACGACCGGATAACGCGGATCGTCGCCGAGAAATCCGACCACGACTTCATCGCCGATCTCGGGCCGAAAAAACGTTCCTCGCCCATCGCCGGCGTCGAGCGTTGCAAGCCTTGCCCAAATGCCTTCATCGGCCGTGCCGACCAGCGGCAGCCGAACCTTTATTCTGTCTTCGCCTTTAGGATCGTTTTCCAATACCGTCACGATCCCCATTTGCAGTCCGCA
Organism: Methylotuvimicrobium sp. KM1; assembly: GCF_044788715.1. Classification (NCBI taxonomy): domain Bacteria; kingdom Pseudomonadati; phylum Pseudomonadota; class Gammaproteobacteria; order Methylococcales; family Methylococcaceae; genus Methylotuvimicrobium; species Methylotuvimicrobium sp. KM1. The sequence goes on from NZ_CP173170.1 coordinate 2,582,682, forward strand.
GACCGACGGCAATAATCCCGCCGCCGGCAACGGGCGTAAGTTGTAGGTTTCGGCGAATAGATCGGGGTTTAGGCCCAGTTGCGCATCGGTTTCCCAGTTGCCGCCGGAAACGCAATGCCGCACGCCGGACACATAAAACAGTCCGGCAAAGCGCTCGCCGATGCCACTGACTTCGATCACGGTCCCCGGCATGACCTCGGCAATGCCTTGAAATTTCGCCCGACCTCTGATTCTGGCTAGACGCTCCTTCAGCAAGCGTGCATCGGCCCAGGTTTTCAATTCCGGCTGACTCAAGCCGCCGCCATGGCGTAGTTCATGTATTTCAGTACCCAGTATCGCCGCCAATGTCTCAGCATCGATATTGCCGGCACTGGCGGATTCCGGTTCGGAAGCTTCGGCTTCGAGCAATTCCTGATCGGCCGCATGCCAGGCCGTGGCCTTGATTCCGGGACTTTGCAAACGCGCATCGATTTCGGCGTCCAGTTCCAAAAGAGTCGAACCGTAAGCGACCTTCACGACCGATTCTTCACCGGTTGCGGGTTTGCCGACGGCAATCGCATCGTCGCCGACATTGACGACGAAACCGTTCGCTTCGGCCCGGCATAGCATAAAATCCCAATCGGTCGATTCGAATTGCACGACCTCTTGTAAATCCGGTTCGGTCGTATCGCTCGTGCCAGTCAAGCCGTAACCGCCGAATAATGTTTCGATGATGTCGCCGTCTTTTTGTTCGGTAAAGTAGCGGCTGTGTATGCCGGACGTCATTTTGACCGCTTCATGCCGGCAGTCCAGAATCAAGAGGCTTTCGTTTTTTCTGAGCTTGATACTATGCTTGACGATCATACCTTTAAATACCGTGGCGTTTTGCGAGCGGTAACCGAACTGAATTTCGATCTTTTGACCCGGAATGAACAATCCGGTATTACTGGCGGGAAAGTCGGCTTGCGCCGCCTCGCCATCCTTGATGTGAATCGTCGCCGACGGAATCCGGTTCAATTCTTTATTGACGCTGACCGAGAGCACCTGAAATTGTCCCGGAATTTCGGTGCCGTCGATTAATAAGGTCACCGTGCAAACATCGGGAGTGGCCGGCGTTGGAATGGCGGATTCGTTTCTCATGATCGAGCCGTTTTGCTGACCGGAGGAAACACGATTTCACGGCCGGGTTCGAGCGACCTGAAGTGATCCAAGCGGTTGATTTTTGCAATTTCCAAGTAATAACGCGGATCGCCGTAGATTTTGTAACACATCAGAGGCAATGTATCGCCGGCCTTGACTTTGCGGCTGTGGCTCAAGTCCGGTGAGCTTTTGTTTTCTTTCGCGGCGCGTTTTTCTTCCTCGATACTGCTTTTGAATTTAACCTTGACCAATGCCCGTATCGGCGTGCCGTCCGGTCTGAATAGTTTGTAGGAAATGCCGACTTCGACGACCCGCCCCTTAAAAATCGAATGCTCGCCCCAGACCAGCTTAAAATGACGCGGTTCGTGGGCATCGCCTTTATAGCCGGTCAACATGTCCTTGAAGGCTTTGATGTCGCCGGCGATCGAGTCGCGCGGTTTACCGTCGATGATGCCGGTATTGTCGAATAAAAATTCGAAAGAAATCTCTTCCGGTTCGGTATATTCGTATTTTAATTGTTGACCACTGGTACCCTGCCCTTGCCCGGATTCGGAAAACTTGAGCTTATAGTCGAGCGTATAGTTCTCCGGATTGATCAAGGCCTCGACGCTTTCGTCGGCCTCGAGCAAGCCGCCGCTTTCGGCTTTTTCCGAATCGGAGAAAGCCAGTATCAACATCTTTTCCAGTTTCCCGTTCTCGGCCATCAGCGCTCCGTCTTATTCTGTAGAATTTGCAAAACTTGTTCGACGCATTCGGCAATCAAGGCCTCTTTATCGACCGGTTTTCCCGCCGAGCCTCCCCTGCCGCCGTTATCCGGTTCTTGCCGTAGGCTCCCTGCTTCGGGCGGGTTGACCGTGACTTTGATATGCAGCTCTTTGATTTCAATCGGCATGGCGGGCTCAGGTTTGCACCGTGAAATAACGGTAGGTCAATTCGATCGTTTCGATGACGACCGCGCTTTCATTGGCGTTGAAATCGCCGATCTGCCATTTTTTCGGTATCGCCTGGGCGACTTTCCAAGTCCGTAGCGGCTCGCTTTTTTCATTCATCAAGATCACATTCACCGATGCGGGCTTAAACACACGGTCGCGAAAGGCATCGAGCAACCAATCGATCACGTCGGAATCGGTCAACATACCGCGTTTCAAGACCATGTCGGCATACTTGGTTCGGACCGGCAATTTATGCTCGAAGCGGTTTTCGCCGCCTTCCTTGAAGCTTTCATAATCGTATTCCACGGTGAGACCCGAGACCGACTGAAACCGGACGTCGTTACTCACTTGGCTGATGCCGAACTCCACTTTGTAATAAAAGCCGAGCGGCGGATAGTAATCGGCCATCGGCGTTATACTTTCATTAGCTTGAGTCCTTCGTGCGCGACCTCGATGGTTTCGATCGCGACTTCATTGGCGTCGGATTTCAAATCGGGCGCGGTCACCTTGACCGGAAAACAACGTGTCGCCGACCAAGCCGCAACCGGTTCGTGTTTTTCGTTCAATAAACGAATCACGACATCGCGGCGGCCTTCGACGCGTTCGTTAGCGATTTCGCCGAGCCAATCGTTATAATCGAAGTCGCCTTCGAATTTGCCGCGTTTCATCGTTATATTGCTCAGTTTGATCAGTCCGGGCATGCTGATTTTGCTGAAATCCTTGCTGTCGCTATGCCGGTATTCGACCTTTTCACGCTCCATCACAAGCCCCGTGACTTCGGTAAAACTCAATTTTGCACCGCCCCAATCCACTTGAAAGTGAAAACGCGGTAATGGATAGACTTGCGCCATGATGATTCCCTCTTGTTTGCTAAAGTATGTCGGCCTCTAAAATCAGGATTCGGGCATTTTGTGCGAGAATCTGAGAATGATGAATTCGGCCGGCCTAACCGCCGCCATACCGATTTCGATAATCATTCGGCCTTCCAAAATATCGAGCGGCGTCATCGTTTTACCCAAGCCCACCGCGACATAAAATGCATGCTCCGGCTTGATGCCTTGCAACGCGCCTTGCCGCCATAGCACAGTCAAGAAGTTTTCGATCATCGCCTGAACCTTGACCCAAGTATTCGCATCGTTCGGTTCGAAAACGAATTGTTCGGTCGCCTTTTTGGTGCTTTCTTCGACCATGTTGAAAAAACGCCGCACACTGACATAGCGCCATTCGTTGTCGTTGCCGGCCAAGGTTCTAGCCCCGAAAACTAATGTGCCTTTACCGGTAAAAAAACGGATGGCATTGATCGATTTGCCGCTATTGACATCGATATTGAGCGCATCGAGCTCGGATGCCCGAAACGAGTCTTTCGGGCCGATGATCCCGGATACGCTGACGTTTGCCGGCGCCTTCCATACTCCTCGGGTTCGATCGACATAGGCATAAATTCCGGCAATCGCACCGGAAGGAGGGATGCTGGTGTTGGTGTTTTGGATACCGGTCAATATTGATTTATATAGAGGAAAAGCATTGAGCAAGCCGTCGTGCTTTTGATTCTCTAATTCGTGAGCGATACCGACTACGCCGCTAAGCCACGCATTATTGATCGAGTCGAATAGTCCCCTTGCCAACGGTAATACGCTGTCCATTTTTGCCGCGTTGGTCGTTGCGCTACCCGGTATTACCGTTGAAGCATCCGGCGCGCCGGCGCCGAAAATGTCATCCCACTCAGCGGCGGAAGGCGGAGTGCCTGTTTGGAATTGTGGATTGTATGTACCAATTTCGTCGTCGAGTTCTTTATCGTAAGCGATCAATTCTGAATAGAATCCTTTCAGCGTCGAGGCAATTAAGTTTTGTAAACCGGTTTGTAAGTCGGCATTTTCCAGTGCATTACTGCCGGCACCTACCAACACATCGACAGAACGCGCAACCGAAAACAAAAAGTTAATCAGCTGCATGAAATTAGCGGGTGTCTTGTTCTCTAAATAGCCTCCTTCCAGCGAGGTAAATCGTTCTCTTAAGGTTTGCGCAGGATTGGCAAGGGCCGCATTTTCCGAAACGATCTTATCGACATCGTCGATGACTTGTTCAAATTCATCGAGCAAAACCTTTATCGCCGTATCGTCGGTTAAATCAGCCAAGTCGAAATGCGTGGAACCTTTAAAGATGACATCCTTGAAATGACGTAACTTGACATTTTTAGGGAAATTGACGGTAAGCCAAGGCGTATAAGCCGCGCCGTATTTTAGGTCCTTGATGCCTACCCCGGACCGAAATTCCGCACCTTTCGGGTCGTCGTCTTTGAGATGAAACAGCCCGACGCGATCCATTAAATTACCGCATTGTTGCAGTGCCGCGTCGTAGACTCCGTAAAAGTCGTTGCCGGTCGTCAATAAGGAATTATCGGGAAAAACTAAGATCGTCGGCTCATCGACTTTGTTGAGCGTATCCATGCCTTTTCCCGGCCCGGTAAAATCGCTGACTATCTTGCCGGCGGTCTCGTAAGTTCCGGTCGCAACAATAAAACAATCTCCACCGCCGTTCGTATAAAACAAGCGCAAACTGTCATACATGAAAAAACGATTATTAATATCGGCCGATTCAAAATTCTTGTTGTCATCCAAATTGACGTTGGCAATCGTCGATTCCGCGCCAATTCCGAAATAAGCCTCATATTCGGCAATCGAACCGATCTTCGTCGGAACATTGAGCAAATCGCCCGGCTTGATTTTATCCGCCTTTTCGGTGTAGCCGATAAACGCGGGAATCGCTGTTTCCACGGGAGCAATGGACGGAGGGAATTTCGGAATTTCCTCGATATAAACGCCTGGAGTTTTATACGCTGTAGCCATGATAATTACCGATTCCTATTAAAGATTACTCATAAATCTCCGAAACGAGTTTAATCACTCTATCGCCGCTTAAAACCGGCTTGACTGAGTTTTCGGAGGGTTTGCGGCGATTTCCGGCATTGCCGAAATAAGTTGAGGGCAACGGCTCGGCGGTTTCGAATTCCAAAGAACCGTTGTCCTGGTTTAAATATTGCCAAAATGTCGAACGATTTTTCAGTCGTACATGAAACGAAGGCGAGGCTTGTTTTGCCCTGCCCTGACTATCGATCAAACTGAATCGACCATCATCCAGTCTTTCGGCATGCAAACGAATCAGTGCAAATACATCTTTCGGAAGACTTGAATCCAAGGCAATACCGCGAAAAATTGCGCCCTCCATCTCCGGCACTTCCAGAACCGGAACATCGCCTTGGTGCACATAAACCGGCCAAAGCCCGGCTTGATCGGTAATCGTATGAAGTCGATCGCCCGGCTGGTCTGCGATAAGCTGTGTCAAAGAATTGCCCGATAAGCCCATCGCTTCCACGAGATCGTCATTGGCGACAGCTGGAAATTCCTTGGATAAAAACAGGACTTCATCGTCGCCGGAACCTCGGGAGGCACCGGTCAGATTCGATAAGACCGGCACGTTTTCCTTGTACAAATAACGCTTGCCTAGGTCGGCATCGTAAAGATCCATGATGCGCTGCCGTCTCAGCATCAACGCAGTGTAATTTATGAACACCGGGTTGCGCACGATAACCGCGAACTCGAAAAGCGCATCGCTTGCGATAATCGCCTCTTCCGGAACTGCCGCGATCAGGCCCAAAGCGCTATTGATCACAATAGCGCGATAGGCTTCCAGTTGTTTCTCCGTCTTTGAGGTCGGTCGAATCTCAAGGAAGGCGCGGACGTCATAAGAGGATAAGCGTTGTTGCTTTTTCAGCGGGTCATCGATCGAATCGAATAGGGTTTCGCCTTCGTCCAACCAATAGTGATGCAACACCTTCACTTCAAAGAGACGCCGATATTTAATGCGAATTTGTTCACTCATTGGCGACCGCCAACCCGGTTTTGTGCCGGAAATCGTGAACGACTTCGGTAATGACGCCACTTTCGCTTTTAACCGCACGGAATTTCAAATCCAACATGCGCAGTACGTAGATCGCGAAAGGGTATTGTTTACCGCCTAAGGTTCCCCAGAGGTGATTAACTTCCTCCATCGTCGGAGAATACAGATCGAAAATAAGTTTGAAAGACTGGAGTTGATCGAGCGGATTGGCGGGCGAGTTATTCGAAATCGACGCGGGGTCGACTGTATCCTGCGTAAAAACATTTTGCGCCTGAAAAAAGCGTATCGCCCGCGACAGCATCAACAAGGCATTGGTGTAATTACTGTGAGAGGCGACGATCAGTATTTGAAAATTGAGAAAGGTCGGCGGGTTTTCATACACGGTACGAAGCGTAACGTCGTTACGCGTGAAGTGCGGTACGTTCTTCAAGGTTTTTTCTTCCTTGATGTTGACCAGCGATAAATAAAGCACATCCCGCGGATTCGCGCCCGCACCGTTACCAAAGCCGTCGGCCAAGTTCCCCAAACGCCCGACATTCATGACGTCGGACCCGTAATGGTCGGTTAAATGCCGATTGAGTTCGTTCAAGACTATCGTCAGAGCATGTGCGATCATGCGGCGCTTCCTATTACCGAATTTATTCATGGAACAGCTTTTTCATGAATAAAAGGCAAAAACGGTGCCATACTCGACGAATCGATTAAAAATACAAATTGTTGATAAATATAAGAAAATATTAGATTGAATTAGTCACGTTTCGCTCTCTGTAACAACAGCCTGTTACAGAGAGCGAAGGAAGGCTTATCAATTAAATAGAATATGCTTTATTAACAGAGACTTGAAATCTGTAACATTAAGGAGTTACAGACTGTGACAGTTGTATTCGAAATAGGACTTAGTAACTCAGCCCCGAGCATTTCGAACAAAGCCTACGCAGATCTAAACGTTTGGAGCGGTTTGAACAACCCGCTAGCAATTCCCAATTTGAGGATAAAAAAGGGTGTGGAGCATGCTTGGCGAGTATGTCGGCGGCAGGGAGCCGCCGTCAAGCCCCATGGACGGGTTCACGGCGTTCCTCGACAGGCATGCTTCACATCCTAAACTGTGAAAATATCTTCAAACTGGGAATTGCTGACAACTCGCTCCATGAGTTGATTTTCAATAAAAAAATTTGTCCTGATATCGTACCTTTGGACAATTGACAGAATCTTTATTTAATCTCTATGATCTCATGAAGGATTTGGCCCGGGCGTTTACTAAGATTTAAATTTGTAACAATAACTTCGATTGAAATAAAGCGCCTTTAGGATGGTAAAGATTGTTAACAACCTACGATTATTTATAAACACTTACACCCCCCATTTCAGGGACGAAGTAAACTTTTTGGCTTTTTTTGAGAGGCGTAAACTATGAACCGAATAACCCAGCTTAAAGTTTCCTCCCGATTCGCAGCACTTAATTTAGGCTTGCTGTTAGCGATTGCTCATTTTCCACAAACGGCCGACGCGGCGTAGCTATAGCAACGATTGGGATACTGCTGGGCATACTCTTCCCAGAGCAATTGTTTGGTCACGCTTTTTTTCTTCAACTCCAGATGCACGTCAGTCCATACCGGTTCCTGGAATTTGGTTGAAGGCTGAGCATCCGAGCGGGGATAAAATTTCAGGACTAAAGTTTGATCATCCCAATCTTCCGGTAGCGGCCAGGATATTTTCAGTTGCTCGGCCAGTTTTAAGATGTTTTGAATGCTGCCGACACTGATTTTGGTGCTGGCACTGATTTTTCGGATGCTTAATCCGGTGCTGTAGCTAAGTCTGAGTACTTCTCGTAATTTTCGCATTGCTGTTCTCTTCGCTGACATTATCTTCTCCACAATAAGGCGGGAAGCATAATCTGATTAGATAAACAATGCGTTAGATGGGATTCTGGCAACTTGAACACCGATTCTGGAAAATCCAGAAAAGTGTTCAGCTTGAAACCAGAATCAGTGTTCAGCTTGAAACCAGAATCAGTGTTCAACTTGAATCAGAACTAGTGTTCAGATTGCTCCACAATGGGTGTTCAGGTTGGGTCAGAATATGCAAGAGTAGGATTTAATCCTATTCTTAAAATGAATAACACTTATGCGTACCACAAAACAACTTAGCATCACGCTTCCTACAGAAATGGCCGAGGTTATAAAATCTAAGGTCGCTGCCGGGGAATATGCAACAGAAAGTGAAGTCATTCGAGATGGATTGCGAGTACTTATAGCCCGTGACCGAGCAGTAGAGAACTGGCTGTTAGAACAAGTCGTACCGGCCTATGATGCCCTGAAAGCTGATCCTGCAAGGGCTGCCTCAGTGGAACAGGTTCAGGCAAGGCTTGCTGCTGAACATAAGGCTGCCATTGCCAAAAAAGTTTGAAAACATATCAGGTTATTTTCTCACCAGAGGCAGAAGAGCAGCTGGCTTCGCTTTATCGCTACCTCGCTTTCGAAGCGTCACCAAACATTGCAGAGCGATTGCTGACTATGGCTCATTCAACCATTTATGAAGAATCGGCCAAAAGCGGTCAGACGCGACTGGCCGCTTTATGGCGATGAATATTGCTGAATGAAGTTCGGCAATAGTGTCATGGGCAGTCAGTCGAATTACAATATTTGCAAGAAAAATCTTCAATGATTGGCGATCTAGCAATCACAATTCAAGATAAATCCAAAAGATTAATGATATTCATCTTAATGGCTAGGCGAGTCAACTCGATATCACTGGCAACGCCCAGTTTTCGCTTGATCATATAATGGCAGTTCGATACGGTTTTTGGACTGATATTGAGTGTTTGAGCAATATCCTCTGTTGAACGAGCATCGACTAACATTCGCAGAATATCGAATTCACGTACCGTTAATTCTTGTAGCGCAATACTATCGCCGCCTAATTTTTCCAGGGCCAGGACTTGTGCAATGTCGGCGCTCAACGTGACTCGCCCTGCATAGACATCATAGATAGCCCGAATCAAAACATCCGGCGCACTACTCTTGGTAACATAACCCAAGGCACCTGCTCTGATTGCCTGAACAGCAAAGCTTGGATTCTGGTGCATACTGAAGACCAGTATCTTCGCATCCGGGCATCGTTGTTTAATACGCGTAATAGCCTCCAGCCCCCCTTGACCTGGCATTGAAATATCCATAACGGCTATATCAGAATCGCAATCCTTAAAACGTGAATAGGCTTCTGCTCCATCAGCTGCTTCAGCAACCACTTTCATTCCGGGTTGCTTCTCCAAAAGTGAGCGATAGCCTTCACGCACAACGGCATGATCATCAACCAGCAAAATTCTGATACTTTCCGAGTCTGTCATATCTGTGTCCCTGAAAGGGATTGAACGGGAAGCCATACATGGACGGCAAGGCCGCTGGGATTACCCGTTTTTAATGTCAACCGGCCTTCAAGTGCGGATACTCGTTCACGGATACCGAGCAGCCCAATTCCAGGGCTGTTTTCAAACGGCAGTTTACTGGCCTTGCCGTCATCTTCGATACTGAGTTCAATGGCTGTTATTGAATTATTCACGGAGACTGTTTGGAGTGTTACTGTCGCATTATTAGCGGCTGAGTGTTTGGACACATTGGTCAGACATTCCTGAACAATACGAAAAATAGTAATGGGAATAGGCTCGGGTAACCGGTCAAGGTCGTCATGAACAGCAAGTCTATAATGAATCTTGCCGCCACTGCTGGCATTCCAGCCAGCCACCAGGCTTTTTAAACTGACCGTAAGGCCCAGTTCATCAATGTCAGAAGGGCGTATGCGCAATAATAATCCACGTAGCGATTCCATCATATGCTGGACAATTCGACTGATTTTTTTCCCTTCCGGAACTAGTTCCGGGCATTCGTTTTCTGCGGTTTGTGAAATGGAAGCTGCGACCGCATTGATCGCAGCCAGGCATTGGCCAAACTCGTCGTGCAGCTCTCGTGCCAAGTAACTGCGTTCATCCTCCTGAATATTCATCAGCTTTAATGCTAATTTCTTACGCTCGGAAAAGAGCTGTTCCAGACTTGCCGCCAGTTGATTGATGGCTTTTCCGGTTCGCTGCCATTCATCTAGCTCGAAAGTGGGTAGCCGAAATGACAATTCACCCTTTTCCATTTTCTCCAAGCCTGCAACGATAATTTGTGCCGGATATAAAGCTCGACTCAAGGCGAAATAAACCAGCAAGCAAAGGGCCAGAGTGGAGCTGGCAGATAAACCCATTAAGTTACAGATATTCTGCCAGGCGCTTGCTATTTCCATCTCAGCGTTAGGCGCAACGATTACTGAACCATGAATCCGGCCCTTGAATGCTACTGGTCTCACCACTTCCAAGCCGGGATGGAAAGCCCATTGGTAAAAGCTTTCAAACCACATAGGCCAGCTTCGTGACGTTATTTTAGCACCATGGCAAATGTTGCGCCTGAGACTGTTATCCGCTGATAGGTAACTTATACAAATGCCGGACGCGGTACTGGTCTCTTTCCATAAATTAAAATCAGGGAAACGTTCCGGTTGACCAAAACCCGCATCGATACGCATCAATTGAAGCTCCAATTGCTTATCGATTGACTCAGCCGTTACTTGTGTATCAAGAATTGCTTGCTGATCAGCTTGATAAAGAACATAGGCTGCTGTTGCAATCAGGCAAGCGACAGCAATAAGGACAATACGTGATAGGAGGTGAAGTTTTAGATTCATGGTAAGCGCAGGCTTCAGTGAGAGACTTTGCCGACGATTCAGCGTCGGAAATTATTCATTTTTTAAATCATTTTAAGCCTGAATTCCGAGACTGGAATAGGGGGCGCAGGAAGGCCGGGCAAATTGCCCGACTTTTGCGGGCAAATATAAGGTTACGGACTTACATTAACTCACTACTCTACTGACCAACTATAAAACGAATATGATGAAACAATTAATAATGGTGTTACCGATGACTTTTTTTCAACGAGATACAGTGTACTTTTATTATGAACCTTAGAAAAAATGCAGCATTACGTCACCTGTTTGGCGTATTCTTTTTATGCCTGTTCAGTGTTGGTGTATTTGCTGAAACCAGCATCGCCATATTGGATTTTGAATTAAAGGATTTAACTCTGGCACCTCGAATACCTGCGGAAATTGAAAGAACAGCGGGCATAAAGGCTATGCTAGAAGGTGAATTAAAAAGAGCTGGCTATAAAATCATCGCTGTTGATTTGGATGCTCAACGTGAGGCCAACGCCGGTTTTGGGTATCTTTTTGATCACAGCGACATTGCCGCAGAATTGGCGAAAAACGCCGGAGCTGAGTATATATTGGTAGGCAGACTGCATAAACCCAGTTTCTTATTCGCTTATATTATGGGGCATTTAGTCAGGGTTAGTGATGGCCAATTAATCGGTAATTACATTTCAGAGACAAAAGGCGGTGATAAAAAATTAACCTTAAAAGGCGTCGAAAGTCTTGCCGATAAAATAGACAACGATTTAGATAACATCTATACGCCGCCGTCACCGTCTAGGAAAGTCGGTCTCTCCGATACCTCTGCAGCGGCAGAAGCACCATCCGAGAAGCCGCACACCCTTGCCTTTGGCGATGCACAGCTCAAGTGGGGTTCATGCCCACCACTCTTTCCAAAAGGGTGCGAGATCGCCGTCCTTCACGGCGACCTTGCTAAACCCAACGCGGACGTGTTCCTCAAGGTGCCGGCGAACTACGCTATTCCGACCCATTGGCACTCTTCAGCTGAACGTATGGTCCTTGTTTCTGGAGAACTTCGCATCGAATATACTGGACACAGCCCGTCAGTTCTCAAGCCCGGCACTTACGCATACGGGCCGATTAAAGCTCCGCACAAGGCTTCGTGCACCAACTCGGGATCTTGCGTCCTTTTCATTGCATTCGAATCTCCCGTTGATGCCCACTTAGCCGAGGACTCTCAGAAGTGAAAAGGTAGCCTATGAAAGTCTCGGAAGCGTTAGCAAAGCGTAAATCCACTCGTGCTTTTCTAAACAAAACTGTCGATGTAGAGAAAATAAAACGTGTTCTAAATGCCGCCAAACAGGCTCCTTCCGGTGTAAATACCCAGCCTTGGCAAGTTGCCGTGGTTATGGGTGAAAAAAAGAAACTCTTGGAGCAACGTTTGGAAAATGCATATCGAAGCAGCATAAAGGGGCAAATGGATTATCAATATTATCCGTGTGAATGGCATGAGCCTTATAAGACAAGACGTAAAGCTTGCGGCCTCCAGCTTTATACTGCACTCGAAATCAATCGAGATGACAAAGAAAAACAGATAGAGCAATGGGTTGCAAATTACAGGGCATTTGATGCGCCTATCATGCTTCTTTTCTTTATGGATTCCGATATGGCAACAGGCTCATTTTTGGATTATGGCATGTTTTTGCAGTCAGTCATGCTGGCAGCCGTTGAAGAAGGGTTAGCAACTTGCCCGCAAGCGTCATTAGCCGAATACCCGAAGATCATCAAAGAAACATTGGGGTATCCTGACAAGGTTATTCTTATTTGCGGTATGGCAATGGGTTATGAAGATTCTCATGCCTCTGTTAATAACTATCGAACGTCGCGCGAGGAAGTTGACACGTTTTCCCGCTTCTTTTAAATATATTTGTGACCGGCAAAGTTGTAGCCATTCTCAGTTAATGTGGTTCTTGGTGGATGTTATCGGGCTGCTACATCTATAGAGCCAAGTAACCGTAAAGATTGACATTACTTTGACTTGATCGGGTGCGAGCAAAATTCCTTTTCCTTTAATGACGGCTTAAAAGCAACACCAGCGACTGGAATCGGACCAATATTGCTATTTTACTAATGGCGGGTATCAGGACGCTTAAATCCATAACCGTATGACAAAAATGGGTCGATAGCTACAACACTCCTCAAAAATTCTATGACCGCTTTTACCAAAATCAATTTATCCCATGATGGATTGACCTGCCTCTTTTAAAGATCCGTCGCCGTTTGACATACATATAAAGTGTTGTGGTTGTGAAACCATGATGGATGCGTTCCCGTTTGTCATTCAGAGCTTTCATTCGGATAACGGCGGAGTACATCACTCATCAGGTGGCGAAATGACTGGAAAAATTGCGCATCGTGCAGACCAAATCGCGCTCGAGAAGGCCCCACCATAATGTGTTGGAAGAGAGTAAGAATGCGTCGGCGGACGCCCTATGAAAAGCTCCAATCATTGCCCGAGGCTAATGGCTGTCTCAAGCCGTGAACCACTTTAGAAAAATTGGACGCATTTTCCTCCCAATTCAGAGATAATGATGCAGCCCAACACCTCAATAAGGCTAGGGTAGAACTCTTTCAATTAATCAACAAAGCGCCGCTTAAGCTATTTTCACAAACACCCTTCGCTCAGGCTCATGTCCGGATTGGAAAATACTCTGGCTTCGATGCACTCGTTATTTGCCGGTGAACGTAACGCAGTGCCGATGGAGGCTATAGTTTGCATTCCATTATCGTTTGTAGCGTACCGTCTTCATCCACTGTTTCAAGCCGCACATCGAAGCCCCAGAGTCTGGCGACATGCATTAAGACTTCGTCGGCACTTTGGGCTAAGAACCTTCGATGGTATTGAGTATGGCGTAGCGTCAGCGAACGGTCGCCTTTCCGGTCGACATGATAAACCTGAATATTCGGTTCATTACTGCCTAAATTGTACTGTTCCGACAAGGCTTGCCGGATATGCTGATAACCGTCTTCATCATGAATTGAGGTCACGGCGATCTCCCGCTCATTGGAATCATCCAAGATGGAAAACAGTTTAAGGTCGCGAATGACTTTAGGGGATAAAAACTGACTGATAAAGCTTTCGTCCTTGAAGTTTTGCATCGCGAAATGTAAGGTCTTGTTCCAATCGCTGCCGACTATTTCCGGAAACCAGCGTTCGTCTTCGGGCGTCGGCGTTTCGCAAATCCTGCGGATGTCGCTCATCATCGCGAAACCCAACGCATAGGGATTAATGCCCGAATAATAGGGGCTGTCGAAGGCCGGTTGGTAAACGACATTGGTATGCGATTGGAGAAATTCGATCATGAATCCATCGGTTACCAGGCCTTCCTGATACATCTGATGCAAGATCGTGTAATGCCAGAAAGTCGCCCAGCCTTCGTTCATTACTTGAGTCTGCCGTTGCGGATAAAAATATTGGGCTATCTTGCGCACGATGCGAATGATTTCGCGTTGCCAAGGCTCCAGGAAAGGCGCATTTTTTTCGATAAAATAAAGAATATTCTCTTGCGGCTCCTCGGGAAAGCGGACGACTTCGTCAGTGGCGTCATAGGCCGGCTCCTTGGTCGGTATGGTGCGCCATAACTCGTTGACTTGGGATTGCAGATAGGCTTCTCGATCCCGTTGCCGGGCTTGCTCTTGTTGTAGAGACAATCGGGAGGGGCGTTTATACCGGTCCACGCCGAAATTTCTCAAGGCATGGCAAGAGTCAAGAATGGCTTCGACCTGTTCCTCGCCGAAGCGCTCTTCGCACTCGGCAATATAGTTTTTAGCAAAGAGCAGATAATCGATAATCGAGTCCGCGCTGGTCCAGGTCGTGAATAAATAATTATTTTTGAAAAACGAATTGTGGCCGTAAGCGGCATGCGCGATGACCAGGGCCTGCATCGTCATGCTGTTTTCTTCCATTAAATAGGCGATGCAAGGATTGGAATTGATCACGATTTCATAAGCCAGACCCATTTGGCCTTTCTTATAACGTTTTTCATTCTTGACGAATTCCTTGCCGAACGACCAGTGACTATAGCCGATGGGCATGCCGACCGAGGCATAGGCGTCCATCATTTGTTCGGCAGTGATGATTTCCAACTGCACCGGATAGGTATCCAATCCGAAGTCGCCTGCGATACGCGCGATTTCCGTATGGTATTTTTTAATCAGCTCGAAGGTCCATTCCGATGTTTTCGATAAGGGTTTTCTAGTCATGCGTTTGATTTCTCGAAAAGTTTACGAAATACCGGATAGATATCGGCCACTGTAGCAATTCGTTGCATCGCAAAATTGCTCCAAGTGTCTTTCAGAGTCGAATATTCGTACCAGAGGTTTTGATGCCTGTCCTCGGTGATTTCGATATAGGCGTAATACTGCATATAGGGCATGATTTGTTCCGACAATATTTTTTTGCAGTCTATTGAATCGTTATCCCAATTGTCGCCGTCGGAGGCCTGCGCGGCATAAATATTCCATTCCGAAATCGGAAAGCGGTCCTCGATGATCTTTTTCATCAAGTTGAGAGCGCTCGAAACGACCGTACCGCCGGTTTCTCTCGAATAAAAAAAGGTTTCTTCATCGACTTCACTGGCTTCGGTGTGATGGGAGATGAATACGACTTGGGTTTTTTCATAGGTGCGCGTCAGGAAAAGGTACAGCAGCATGAAAAAACGTTTCGCCATGTCTTTTTCTTCAGGCCCCATCGAGCCCGAAACATCCATGATGCAAAACATCACTGCTTGGGTCGTCGGCTTGGGCTTGTCAATGCGGTTGTCGTAACGTAAATCGAAGGTGTCGATAAACGGGATGCGCTCGATTTTTTCCTTGAGGCGTTTAATTTCTTCACGCAATTCGATAACCACCGGATCGGTTTCGCTGTGGCGTTTAAGCAAGTCTTCCAGTTGCGCTTCGGCCTCGGCAATCCTGTTCCGATAAGGCGCGCGCAATGCGATGCGCCGCCCCATCGCGCCCCGAAGCGAACGAATGACATTGATATTGGTGGGTATACCGTCGCTGGTATGGCCCGCGCGTACTTTTTGAGTCTCCTCGAGAGTCGCTAGACGGGTTTTGACTAGGTTGGGCAATTCGAGATCTTCAAAAAAGAAGTGCAAAAATTCCTCGCGCGTCAACTCGAAGACGAACTCGTCCATGCCTTCGCCGGAGTCGGAGGCCTGATTACCTCGCCCGCCTCCGTCGCTTTCGGGCCGCTTTATTTTATCGCCTTGTCGAAACTCCTTGTTCCCCGGATGTATGGCTTCCCGATATCCGTCATTACTATGATGGAAAAACGGCTCCGAAATGTCTTTTGCCGGAATGGAAACCTTTTCGCCTTTATCCAAATCCTTCACGCTCCGTTCGTTTACCGCGTCGGTCACGGCCTTTTTAATTTGGCTGCGAAAACGGCGAATAAATTTCTGCCGATTGACGGCACTCTTATTCTTTCCGTTCAGACGTCTATCTACAATTTGAGTCACACATTTCTCCTCAAGCGTTAAGACGATTTACGCACCCTCAAGTACCATTCGCTGAGTAAGCGCACTTGTTTTTCCGTATAGCCTTTTTCAATCATCCGATCGATAAATTGTTCATGTTTTTTCTGGTCTTCGGGTGAAGCTTTGGCGTTGAAAGAAATCACCGGCAGCAGATCTTCGGTGGTCGAGAACATTTTCTTTTCGATCACAGTGCGCAGTTTCTCATAACTTGTCCAGGCCGGATATTTGCCGCCGTTTTTGGCGCGAGCTCGTAACACAAAGTTAACGATTTCGTTACGGAAATCTTTGGGATTGCTGATGCCGGCCGGCTTTTCGATTTTTTCCAGCTCATCGTTCAAGGAGCTCCGGTCGAACATTTCGCCGGTATCCGGATCGCGGTAATTAGTATCTTGTATCCAATAATCGGCATAAGTCACATAGCGGTCGAAGATATTTTGCCCGTATTCCGAATAAGATTGAAGATAAGCGGTTTGAATTTCCTTGCCGATAAAATCGATGTATTTTTGCGTCAAATGACCTTTCAGATAAGACAAGTACTTGTCTTCGACATCGGCCGGAAATTGCTCGCGTTCGATTTGCTGCTCAAGGACATACAAAAGATGAACCGGGTTGGCCGCAATTTCGGTATTGTCGAAGTTGAATACCTTAGACAGAATCTTAAAAGCGAACCGTGTGGAAAGACCGGTCATGCCTTCATCGACGCCGGCAAAATCGCGGTATTCTTGATAAGACTTCGCATGCGGATCGGTATCTTTGAGATTCTCGCCGTTATAAACTCGCATCTTGGAAAAGATATTGGAGTTTTCCGGCTCTTTCAAGCGGGATAACACTGCAAATTGTGCCATCATTTCCAAGGTGCCGGGTGCGCACGGCGCATCATGCAAGGAACTGTTTTCCAGCAGTTTATCGTAGATTTTGATTTCTTCCGAAACGCGCAAGCAATAAGGCACTTTGACAATATAAATCCGGTCGAGAAAGGCTTCATTGTTTTTATTGTTCCTGAACGCTTGCCACTCCGATTCGTTCGAGTGGGCCAGAATAATGCCCTGAAACGGTATCGCCGGAAACCCTTCCGTGCCTTTGTAATTACCTTCCTGCGTTGCGGTCAGCAGCGGGTGCAACACCTTGATCGGCGCCTTGAACATTTCCACGAATTCCAGCAAACCTTGGTTGGCACGGCACAAGCCCCCCGAGTAACTGTAGGCATCGGGATCGTCTTGAGAATACAGTTCCAGTTTACGGATGTCGACTTTGCCGACCAGCGATGAAATATCTTGATTGTTTTCATCGCCCGGCTCGGTTTTGGCGACGGCAATCTGTTTAAGAATAGAAGGACGGATCCGAACGACTCTAAATTGGCGTATATCACCGTTGAATTCATGAAGTCGTTTCGTCGCCCAAGGCGACATGATGGTATTGAGATAACGGCCGGGGATGCCGTAGTCTTTTTCAAGAATATCGCCGTCTTCATCGGCATTGAAAAGCCCCAATGGCGATTCGAATACCGGCGAACCTTTAATCGCATAAAACGGCGCTTTTTCCATCAATGCTTTTAGCCGTTCGGCCAGCGAAGATTTACCACCACCGACCGGACCGAGCAAATAAAGAATTTGTTTCTTTTCTTCCAGGCCCTGAGCCGCATGACGGAAGAATGCGACTATTTGCTCGATGACCTCTTCCATTCCGTAAAATTCGCGGAAGGCGGGATAAATTTTTATGACCTTATTGGAAAATATTCGGCTAAGTCTGGGATCATTATGCGTATCCAATAATTCAGGCTCGCCGATAGCAGCCAGCATCCGCTCGGCCGGGCTTGCATAGGTCAACGGGTCTTTTTTGCAAAGCTCCAAGTATTCCGGAAGAGTCAATTCTTCGTCCTTTAATTCCTCGTATTTTGCTGTATAACGCTCAAATATACTCATCACAACCCCACAATGATTGATTAGGTTAATTATCTACATTGGACCATGGATTCGCTTATTATTTCCAAAGCACACGAAGTAGATACGATCTTATGTTTTCATGTGTCTTTAGGTTTAAACAGTATTTTTTACTAGAAGTTTCGTTTGCTATGCCGTTGTCGCCTCATTATGCCAAATGTTTTTTGCATTGCTATCCTTACAACAATGACAATTCAATTGCCAGCGCCGGCTAAGTAAAATCAGAGGATTTTTTCTTTAGACAAGTTCTACGATAGGCAGGATTTACAGGGGTTGTGAATAAAGCCGAATGGGACAATTCGGCTCATATCGCCCCGCTCGTCGAATGATAGGGCTCAGCCGGATGCGGGAATCCTGCCGAATTTGCCCGCTCGGTAATCGGCCAAGGCCTGACGTATTTCGATCTCGCTGTTCATTACGAATGGCCCGTAGCCGACGACAGGCTCGTCGATCGGCTCTCCTGCCAGTAAAAGCGCCTTTGCGTCATCGTCGGTTTCGATGTAGAGGTAAGCGAGGGCAGATTTTGCTCCTCAGCAATTGCTGGTTTTAGAAGGCTTTTTTAGTTCTGATTCGGTGTTTTTCCATCTTTCGATAAAGCGTCATTCTCGAACATTGCAATTGTTCGGCGGCTTTGCTTTTATTCCAATTCGTAGCGTTTAAAGCGGCCAACAGGCTCTCGCGTTCGCGATCGCTTTGATCTGAAAATGCCTTAGCCATTTCGCGGCCACGAATCGGTTCCGGCAAATCGCTCCGGGAAATTCGTTCATAGGGAGAATCTATAAAAACGGTTTCCAAGACGTTTTTTAATTCGCGTATATTGCCCGGCCAATGGTAATCGAATAAAGCCTCTAAGGCTTCGATACTAAAGCCGACCAAACTTAATCCAAATTGCTGATTGAATTGTTTGAGATAAAAATTGAGTAGCTCCGGAATATCTTCTTTGCGCTCTCGTAACGGTGGCAAATGGACTCGGGCGATATTGAGACGAAAGTAAAGATCGTCCCTAAACTCTTTTGCCAGCATCATTTTTTCCAAATGCCGATTAGTCGCGGCGATTATTCGAATATCGAGAGCAACGCTTTGTTTAGCACCTAACGGATAAACCTCCTTGCTTTCCAGAACGCGGAGTATTTTGGCTTGCGCGTAAGGGCTCATATCCCCGATTTCGTCGAAAAAGACCGTGCCCCCATCCGCCATTTTCAATTTTCCTGCATAGGCGGTTTGCGCGCCGGTGAATGCCCCTTTTTCGTAACCGAATAATTCGCTTTCCAATAAACTATCGGGTAAGGCCGCGCAATTAATCGCGATAAAGGGTTTACGCGAGCGTTGACTATCACCGTGGATGAATTTTGCAACGAGCTCCTTTCCGGTTCCCGTCTCGCCGGTAATCAGCACATGACTATCGACATGAGCGACTTTTTGTAAATAGGTTTTTACCTTTTGCATCGAATGGCTACTTCCGATGAAAGGATGATGAAGGGCGGATTTTAAAGCCTCAGTGCTAGAAACCTTTGATGCCCGGGGGCTTAACAATTTAGTAACCGAATTAATCAAGTCTCGACCGGAAAATGGATATTCAAAATAATCCTTAATGCCCATGCGTAATGCCGAAATAGCAAGCCTTTCGGATCCTCGCGTCGTAACCAAGATAACCGGAAATCTCCGGTCTTTGTCATGAATGGATTCAACAATTGCAAGCGTATCGACACCGTCCTGACAAGGAGATTCGAGGATCAGCAATTGTGGCATCGTTGCTTGGAAGTATTTCAAAACTTCCTGACAAGTCATAGCTTCGACCAATTCGACTGTTTGATGATGTAAAACGGTCTGTATCGATTGCTTTAGCTCATGACTCTGAACAGCGAATAAAATAATTGGTTTATTCATCGAACTCCCCATTCTGATCGCAATTGATTTAAGAGCGGATGCACATCGAAGTCTTTTATAAAATCATCGCGAAATACTCGAACACTATTCGAAATAGTAGCTGAATTTACGAATATCGACAGACTCAAAAGTCGCTTGTTAGCCCTGGAATGCCGATGCGTTGAATTCGCACGGCATTGCTGCCTTCTTGATAAGCTGGAAGCGTGCCTTCCTGTCGCCAAAGTCTAAAAGCAAGCGCGTAAGATAATACTCGAATCGGATAATCCCTCGGCAAATGCTGAAGATACGGCTGAATTGTCGTAAAGTCGGTGACGCCGTATTTCTGCATGATAAAACGCAGACCGCCATTGGCCGGGCCTATGTTGTAGGCCAATAGCCCTAACAACAAATCGCCGTGCATTTCGTCCAAATAGTATTTAAAGGTTGCTGCCGCAAGGTAAGCATTATAACGATCGTCGATAATCGAGCGCTTTTGTCCGGAGAAATGTTTTTGCGCTTCGTTTTCGACGACTTTCGGCACCCGGGTAATTTGAAACAAACCACGACCGCCATCCGAACTATTCCGAGGGAGAAAAGATGATTCCGCCGCCGCAATGCCCAACAATAAATCGGGATCGATTTGGAAACGCCCCGCGGCATCCTCAACAAGGAGACTGTATTTTTCTCCTCGAGCCACCATTTGCCGCATAGCACCAACCCCTTGACGGCGATACGCGGCATAAACCTGATGCGCAAGCGTCACCCTTCGTACTTCTTGTTTTCCGCCGACCAGCATCCGGAAATGATTGAAAGCCAACGCAAATCGTTCATCCATGACCCATATGCCGGAACCGATCGCTAACATTACCGAAATCACGGGCATTAAAATCACGGTCCTGCCCTGTAAGCTGCGCCGAAGCTTCCACCAAAACAAGAACAAAAACGAAGCGAATAGAATTAAGACCAGTACCCCTATAGCAAATGGCAAGAGACTGGTAAGAAATCGAGTTCCACTGAAGCGTTCTGCCGAATAGCCTAGCAGCACGATAATCGCTGATACAAGCGTAATGCTTAAACCGGCCAATTCAATAGCCGCCAAGATTAATTTATGCTTGAAGCTATCCGGAAATGTAACGTTTTTTTTCTTAGCGGATCTAACGGAACGACGAACTTTTTGCTTGGGCTGTCGTCGCGTATTGTTTTTTGGCTTGTTACGCTTTGATTTTATAGTGGAAGTAGTCAACGATTAAAAAAACAAATCATTTTAACGATGAAAACAGATTGATTAGAAGGCTCAACACAAGGCTGACAACTATCATCGACGTGATGGGAATAAATATAGATCGCTTCTCATCAACGATTTTGATATCGCCCGGCAAATTACCGAACCAACTGATCAATCCGGGCGCGTAACTAATGAGCAAGCCTAATACCAATAAAAAACCACCTATCATTATCAATAATTTACCCATAACTTACCTCTACATGAGTCCTATCGAAATAATGTTGATTGTAACAAAAGAGATTAACTCGTAACCCGCATTTGGCGTCAAAGTTTTGTATCCTGACTTCTGACTTCTGAATTCAGGATTATAAATGCCGTTCGATATCATGGGCCCTTAACCCCCATGCCAAAAGGTTTTCAATGCGATGATTCGCACTTTTCATGCGTTCAGTCAAAATAACGAATAGCTTTTTATAAAACAAATAACCGAGATCAGGATGCTTTTCAAAATACTCATTTAATTTATCACCGACAATTTCCCAAGCACAACCTTCGGAAATCGCCGTAACGGTTGCGGTCCGCCTATGAATCTCATGAAGACAGCTTTCGCCGAAAATATCGCCTTCCTTAAGATCGCAAAATCCGGCCTGAAGCTGTTTTTTTTGCTCTAGGCCAACCAGTCCGGTTACCCGCAAGCTACCCTTTTCAATCACAAACAAGGTATTGCCGATATCGCTCTCTTTCACCAACACATCCTGTGCCTTGAATGCATGACGAAACCATGCTTCGCCTTCTTTAAATTCCGGGTCGGCTAATATTTCTTTTAACATTTGATTCACTGATGTACCTAAGAGTGTGTTGATTATCTGTTTATCATTATACCTAAAAAGAGCAGTTGAGAGCCTCAAACTACCGTTCGCCCTGAGCCCCCTTCGGCTGCGCTTAAGAGAGCTCTGTCGGGTGAAGGGTAGTTTGGGGCTTCACCAAGCCGGTGAAAGTGTTGTAGACCTTTAATGCTTCGACTTGGCTTAGGATTTGGTAATAAATGTTCTTGCTTAATTAATTTAGTCAAAATCGGCATCAATTCAATTCTTTTGTATTTTTCAATAATCGTATAACCTATTCTTCAAATACTCGAAACGGCCGAAACTTAATTTAGGAAACGATTGACCTCCGGTCTTATCGGATTCGTCGAAAAGCTAAACGGTTTATTAATTTTTATCCAAACCGTCAGCACTCGAGATTAAATCGTGCCGCCTAGAAAACAGCCAGACTGAAACCTTGCCGGAGTCGACCATGACCTTATCAACCGCACCCATCCAAAACAGTCCGAGTAGCACCGAAGCACACGAAGGGCTTCAGCATATCAACCTTAAACTAGCCGCCTTAAACCAACCCACTTGTGAAACTGAAGGCGATCGACAATATTTAAAAATCGCAGATAGCTTATTAAAGAATTATTCGCAGCAACGCCGTCTATTAGCCAATTACCGTTGCCCAGCGGATCAACGAATACAAGACTTTTTAAACGCTTACCTCCTCGAAAATAACGTCGACGTTTCAGTTCAATTACCCGGCGAAACATTCATTCTCGAGCGAAAAGGACAAGCCCGGGAATTATCGCTGCCTTATCGTCATAACGAGTTTCACTCAGCTTATGTCGACTCCTATCGTGTTTTACAAGGCGTCTTGCATAATCCACAAAACGATCGACGGACAACTAAAGGGGTCTTTCATATAGTTGCAGGCGGACTTCCCGTGCCGGGCGATAAAAGCGAAGTACCGGTCAACGCCTATGCCGCGTTATTACAACATGCATTGACTCCACCAAGCGATCTACTTCGCCTGCCTTTCACAAGCTTACAAAATAAGCCGGCCACGCTTTGGGTCTCGTTATTATTGAGACCGATCGTTCGTCCAGCAATCGAACCGATAAGCCCGGTTAAAACCATGGAAACCCGTTTTTTCGCACCGGGCGGATTGGTCGCTAACTTGGATTTCGTCGAATCGATCTTCGGCAATGCCGGCGATCCTTTCTTGCCGGAGAACGATGCGGCACTCGATATCGAACATTGGACCGGACATACCGGTTGCATTATTCTAGCCCCGCATTTAGTGCATTGCTGTAAAAAAGATATCGGCCTTCCCCATTATGATGATGCAAGCGAACGCCAACGCAAGGACGGTATGTTCTGGCAGCATGAAGACGAACTTTACAACGACGGCAAACCGTTTAAATTGGTTTGTCGCAATATGCAAGGCGTCGTCGTCACCTTAATCGCCGACAATTATTTCGGTTACAGCAAAAAAGAGATCAAATCTCAAATCAGCTATTCGGCTAATCTCTTCGGCGACTGCGAGGAAGAACATGCCGGCGGCGCATTGGCATTTCCCAGAATGAACCTTGGCGACATTTATCTACCGCATGGCAGCGATCTCGATAAACGCTATTCGTTCGATAAGTTATGCGAACAATTATCACCGATGATTGACAGAAAGAATGAAGGTTACGCCGTCGACAACAATTTTCCGGAGATCATATACATTCCGGCAGCAGCCGAGATCAATGTACAGCAGCAACAAATCAGTTGGCTGCAAAACGGCCGCCCGCAATCCCTCAAACTGCTCGCCAAACATACTTACATCTATCCAAACGGTTTCAAGGTTCATATGGAACGCCATCCTCATGCCCCGAGTTGGCGTTTGGTCGGCACTTTAGCGGAAGGAACATTCTGCCATAAACCCAGCACGGTTTCTGGCGGCGGTAAATCGGAAATTTCCAAATCCATAGCCGGCGCGGTCATTTCGGGCACTATTTTTGTCGAAGACTTCGAAAAAGACATGGATATCGTCGAGTCCATTTTTAAACACGATTATTCGACCCGTTTCCGAGATCCGGCCCGACACGGCAGCGATAAGCGCAGTCTGCTCAGCAACCAGCGCACCCTAGGTTCGGTCATCAAGCTGTTGACACCTTCAGTCACCGACTATTCCGATGCTTATAACGAATGGCTGGAGCAAATTCCTCAGCATATTTGGGCAATTGTGCTGATTATTAAACGCTTTTACCACGAGGAATGGGGTGATGATTGGCGCGATCATTTTTCAGTGGACGTGGTCAATAGCTACCCCGGCAATGAACTGAAATACCAAGGGCGCAAACTGATCGCGAGTTACCTGCGAGTTGGCTTCGATTCGAACGGTGCTTGGCGCGTTTTCAAACTACGCCAAGATTTTATCGCTTCGGCTAAAGTTCAGATGGAAGACGACATCAGTGCTTCGACGGTAGTGCCTTCTAAACGACTCACGGGGCTCGACCCCGATTATCGAAATCCTTCCGTAAAATTAGTCGACAATTGCGAGCAAAGTTTTTTCCAGCGCCCCGACGATGCCATCCATCGAGGCAGCGATTTACAAACCGAGCGTGATTTATCGGGAGGAAATAACTTTATCTCCAATTTCCAACCCCTAGCAACACAAGATGCACGCGATCTAATTGAAGATATCATTCACTTCGAAGAATTCAGCGAGCCGATGCGTAAATTGATCGAGCAAGCTGCCGAAGGACAGGAAGACGAATTTTTCGTCTCATCGGCACATCCGAGATTGGTCGACGGCAAACCCAGCCAAAATGTGCGTTATCTGCAAGTTCGTCCTGATATCGCCGATCCGAGAATGCGCTATATTGCCGAAATTTCGACTCGTTTGGCTCGAGGCCTCAAGACCGACCAAGCGGTTTACTTTCCGGTCAATGCGGTTCTTCCCGGGCGCCGCAATAATCCGCAAGACTTAGCCGCCGGCATCCGACCTTTGGCTGTTTACAACCCCATCCATTATCAAGAGTTACCGGAATTGTTCATGGATTTTGTATGCAGTCTAACCGGCAAATCTCCTTCCACGACGGGAGCCGGGTCGGAAGGCGCATTGACCAAAGGGCCGTTCAATGCCTTGAGCACGACCGCCGATCTAAATACTGCACTGGTCTCGTTTATTTTATGCGGCTACGACGGCTTTTCGACCGCTGCCGGTTACATCGGAACTCAGCGTAGAATCGATCACGATATCAGTCTGTTGATTCCGGAAATCTGGTCGCGTCTGCCTGTCGCCGAACGCGATGCGCGCTATCTGATCGAAAACGGCCATCTCGAAAAACTGGAAGATTTCGAATACGAAGGCAGAACCGTATACGCAAGCCGGCTCGGTTACCGAATAACCGAGCGTTTCGTGCATACCAACTTCGGTAAAGTCTTCGATTATCCGACAGCGGTTTTTGACGAAGCGATGCTAAAACCTGAAACCCAAGATCTTGCCGCTTTTGTCGACGGCATCGATAACGTCTATGAAACGCAGCAACGGGTGGCTCTGATTTATTTCCAGGACGGCACGATAAACGATGCCTGCCCACCTCTTAAAGCCCTATTACATGTCATGGCTTATGGACACTATGAAGGCAAAACTATCGACGACCCGGCGATTCGAGATTTATTTACACGAGAATCGCTACTAGCTAGCGATTGGTATCGTGAGCGACTCTCCATCAAGCACCAGCGTGATTTGGCCTTATGGCAACGTCATCGCGACATAATTACAGAACGATTAAACGAAACAGAAAACAGCGATCCATCCGAATATTCGAAACTGGAAGTGAAGCTTGAGAAAACTGAAGCCATGCTTGCCGAGTTATGCCAAGCAGGTTATTCGGAAAGTTTAATCGGCACGCTAGGCGCAGACTGGGTGCATCACTGAGTTTCAGTTCTTGGAGTTCAATTCTACTCCCTTTATACTCAAAAAATAGCTAACTTTGTTAAGGTATGGGGTGTGGCTAGAGAGGATGTCGGCAGCAGGGATCACTGCCGTCAAGCCCCCATGGATGGGTTTACCCAGCATCTAAATTCCATAAGTCATTGGCAATGATTTAAAATCATGGCAAATTTAGGTGATGGGTTCACGGCGTTCCTCGATAGACACATCCCATACCTTTTATTCTTAGACGGTTTTTCGATCAAAAGAGAGTGTCTGAGCGAAAAAACGTTTACATTTAGGGGCGTGGGGTTCCTCGAAAGGCAACTCCGTCGCCATAAAATTAGGGCGAACGATTTTTCAGTATGAATGGAGTAAGCATATCCATCATTCTGGATTAAAGAGAGGAAGGTTTATGATTGGTACTATTGTCGCGTTAGCAATTGCCTATTGGTATTATCGAGACGCCGAAGCTAAGGGTCGCAATCCTTTAAAAACGGCATGTTTGGGCTTTTTGTTCTATTTGATACCTGCCGTTTTGTGGACTTGGTTGGTAACACCGAGTCTTCGCGATGCCGCTACCCATAACCCCACAGGCTTATATGTTTTCGTATATAGCTACACCTACATTTTGGTCGGAATTGCTTGTGCCGCTTGGGTAAAATGGAAGCATTTCAATTAAACATAATTGATATTTCCTTGCATGATTAAGCGACACATCTTAAGCATGAGTTAAGCCTTTACTCTACACTGACCAAAACTCGGCCGGCTAAGTCCATAAGATATTCGGCTCAAAATCCGCATCATACAAAATGATCAAACCCAAGTTACTCGCTAAATTAATCGATGAATTAAACGGCATCGTACCGGAAGCCGATCATTTCAATCTCTACGAACTGCACGGATTTTTTTATGCAATGGCCATCACACCGCCATCGATCCTACCCGAACAATGGGAAAACTCCCTTTTTTACCATCGTACGCCCGATTTCGAGCTGAAGCACATCGAAAACCTAATGTCGGCTGCATTCGATGTATACGACGCTTACGTACAATTACGAGTCTCAGGACAACTTAAGTTTCCATTCGATATTGAAAATCTCAAAGGAAAACAATTCGATTGGGTCCAACAGTGGTGTATCGGTTTTTGGACCGGATTAGCGCTCTGCAAGGAGTTTTGGTTAGGCGATGATGGCGATACCGCTAATGCCGACGCTTATTGGGACGAAATTGCACGAAACGCGCGCCTGTTTGAAGTGTTGATCACCCGCGATTTTTCGAAGTTTCCGAATATCGAACAAACCAAAGCTCAAATCATCGAGGAAGGCATAGAACCGACCGATGACCATCTATTTGCCCGACTGTTCGAAATGCTCCCCTTCTCGGTTGAAAACTTGCAGCATGTCATCGATGACATAGAAGCCGAATTAGAGGAGAAAAAAACGTTGGGGCAGCCCTCCTCTAAACCGAAAATCAGCAGCAACGCCCCTTGTCCGTGCGGCAGCGGCAAAAAACTCAAGAATTGTTGCTTGTCTTGAAACGGAATCTTCCGCCAGAGTTAATCCTATAACTACTCGCAAAAAACATCCAAAAGAGGCACAAAAGGGGTCTAAAAGGGGTCAGGTTAGATTATTAATCTAACCTGACCCCTTTTTCTTTGTGGCTTCGAAATCGCGATCTGGGGATCGCTCCCACAGAACAGTCGCATACACTGCTGGTTGACAAAAAAAGATCGAGCAGTACATTAGCTCATGAAGTAACGGCTTTGACTGTTGTCTGTTCTTATCGCTTGTATACCTTTCGCACTTCAAATTTCGGCAGTGTCTAAGGAGGCGCCGGGGTGCTCGGCAAAGGCTTTGCCAGCATGGATGCTGGCATAGAACCTACATGGATGTATTCACGGCGTCCTTTGACGGGCCCCCGGTGCCGAATTTTGATCTACGATGAGTATAATTACTTACACTATTAACTGATTCCAAATGCCATCTTCATTAAAAAAAAATCACCAGGCTACAGCGGAAATTTCGCGGCAAAAATTAATCGCAGACTACATTCGTGTCCGGAATATCAGTCTTCAAATTTGTGCGCCGTTAATGGCCGATGATTATCAAATTCAAAGCGGCATTGAGATTAGTCCGCCAAAATGGCATTTAGCTCATGTGACCTGGTTCTTTGAAACCTTTCTATTGGAAGCATTCGAGTCGGAATATCGCCCTATCAACCCCCAATACTGTTATTTATTTAACTCTTATTATCAAACGGTTGGCGCTATGCATGCCCGGGCGAAACGCGGCTTATTGTCACGTCCGACGGTTGAACAAGTGTTTCATTACCGTTCTGAAATTGATAAGCGCATCGTAGATTTTATAGACAACCTCGACGAATCCCAGTGGAAACAAGCTGCTTTTCGTTTAACTCTGGGCTTACACCACGAACAGCAGCACCAGGAATTGCTGTTCATGGATATCAAGCACAATTTTTGGAATAATCCCTTAAAACCGCGTTATCTGGAGCGCTCCCAACCGACTATTAAAACGACCGAAAAATTGGATTGGGAACAAAGGCCAAGCGGCGTGGTAAAGATAGGAACAGATAATAATGATGACTTTACCTTTGATAACGAGAAGCCTTGTCACCAAGTTTGGCTAGAACCGCACCGTTTAAGTTCTCGGCTGATAACAAACAGCGAATTTCTGGACTTCATTGAAGACAGAGGCTACTCCAGACCTGAATTATGGCTATCAGATGGCTGGAGCCATATCCAGAATAACCAATGGAGCTCGCCGCTTTATTGGGAAAACCAGGATGGCCTATGGCTTGAATTCACCCTTTATGGACTTGAGACGCTGAATCCGTCCGCGCCGGTCGCACATATCAGTTATTACGAAGCAGATGCTTATGCACGTTGGGCCGGAAAACGACTGCCATCGGAAGCTGAAATTGAAACAAAATTGCTGGAAATACCGGTAAAAGGCCATTTCAGTGAAGGCGGCATTTTTCATCCGCAAACGGGTGAAGGTCAATTCTATGGCTCATTATGGGAATGGGCCGCCTCACCCTATCTTGCTTATCCTGGCTTTAAACCGCTAGAGGGCAGCATGGGTGAATACAACGGTAAATTCATGTGTAACCAGTGGGTATTGCGAGGTGGTTCTTGTGTCACACCGGTTGATCATATCCGCCCAACTTACCGTAATTTTTTCTATCCACAAGATCGCTGGCAATTTTCCGGTATCCGTTTAGCAGACGACTTATGAACTTACTAAGCCAAAAAATCAGTTTCCACGATTTCGAGCCTGAACTGGAAAGCTTTCGTGATGCAGTGCTTAAAGGTCTATCGCGCCCACAGAAACAAATACCTCCCAAGTTTTTTTATGATGAAACCGGATCTCAATTATTTGAAGCGATTTTGGAACAGCCGGAATATTACATTCCTAATGTTGAACGTGACCTACTACAAACATACGCGGATGAAATGAGTCGTCTGATTGAGCCGGGATCGGTATTGATCGAACCCGGAAGCGGTAGTTGCGAGAAAGTACAATTACTGCTGGAAAGCCTGCTTCCTTCCGCCTATGTACCAATGGATATTTCCCGTGAGTTTCTCAAGCAATCGGCCTGCGGTTTAAGTCATAAGTATCCCTGGTTACCTATTTATCCAGCCTGCCTCGATTTTACTCAACAGATGCTATTACCTCATGGTATCCCGCAGGGGAGGCGTGTCGTATTCATTCCGGGTTCTAGTTTGGGTAATTTTGACCCGCTAGAAGTTCAGCATTTTCTGACCGGTATACACCGGCTAACCGGCAAAGGCGGCGGTTTGCTGGTCGGACTTGATCGCAAAAAGGATCCATCGGTCTTGAATGCTGCCTACAACGATGCTGCCGGCATCACCGCAGAATTCAATCTCAATCTGCTCACCCGTATCAATAATGAACTGGACGGTAACTTTGACTTCGACCGCTTCGAACATCGTGCTTATTACAACGATCAGCGAGGTCGTATTGAAATGCACCTGGTCAGTAGCGAAGATCAGCAGGTTAGTATTTCAGGCCAAGACTTCCGTTTCATAAACGGCGAATACATTCATACCGAGAATTCCTACAAATACAGTCCTGATGAATTTATTACCTTGGCTAATGCCAGCGGCTTTAGGTTGCTCAAAATATGGTCTGATGACCAGCATCTTTTCAGTATTTACTTTCTTGAAGCCGTTTCAAAGCCTGAAAAATTAATACCATAGGGAGCAAAATCATGAAAGCCATCTGGAACAAAGTCATCGTTGCCGAAAGCAATGACACAGTAATGGTCGAGGGAAATCATTATTTTCCTGCCGATTCGGTTAAAGCCCAATTCCTTAGAGAAAGCAACACGCACACCTTTTGTGCGTGGAAAGGTAAAGCAAGCTATTACGACCTCTTCGTGGACGATGCGATTAATCGCGATGCTGCATGGTTCTATCCCGATCCAAAACCGGAAGCGTTAAACATTAAAAACCACATCGCTTTCTGGCGAGGAGTAGAAGTTATTCAATAATAAAGGTAATTATTCGCCCCCCCTATCGTTCCCACGCTCCGGCGCTCGTCTTTATACATAAGTATAAATATATCTAATTGTGCAAAAAGTAGCGACCGAGCGCTAAATGGTTGTGTTGTCCGGAAAGGCTATTGGTATTTGAGCGTTACTGGCTTCGATAGTCGCGACGCCTTCGTCGCGACCTCAAGGTCGAAAGTGTTAAGTAACAATAAATGGTATCGAGGTCTCATTGGTTAAGGTTGCAAAAGGGTTATTTTTGACTTATGTATAACGATGAGCGCTCCGGCGTGGGAACGATAAAAAAATGCGGAGAACGCTCTTCAAGATACGCCGACTATTTTATCGGAACCTGTTTTTGCTTTTTGGGTATGCCCCCTGCGGCGTTCAAAAAGTATATTGCGAAAGAGGTAAACTCCTTACCCGTTGCCCGGTCAACTTAAACAGGGCATTACAGACCGCCGGGGCGATAGGCGGGGTGCCGGGCTCTCCGATACCGCCGAGCGGCTCGCCGCTGTTGATAATTTCGACTTCGACATCGGGCATTTGATCAGGCCGCAAGATCGGATAGTCGTGAAAATTGCTTTGCATCACGCGGCCTTTCTCGAGAGTTATTTCCTCGCTCCAAGCTGCCGACAAGCCGTAAACAATACCGCTTTCCATTTGCATTTTAACGATGGCCGGATTCACCGCGAAACCGCAATCGACTGCACACCAGACACGGACAACCTGGATCTCACCATCGTCAAGCGCCACTTCGGCCACCTGCGCGACGATACTACCGAACGATTCATGCAATGCGACGCCCATTGCATGTTTGATACCGTTTTCGTCTTGCCATGCCTCGGATTTCCAGTTTGCCATGCCGACGGCGGTATCGAGCACTTTTTTGAATCGCGGTTGTTCAGTTAACAAGTTACGCCGAAATTCGACCGGGTCGGCACCTGCCGCATGGGCCATTTCATCGATGAACGATTCTTTGAAGAAGGCGTTCTGCGAATTCCCAACCGATCGCCAGTAGCCGATCGGCAACGGCTTGACCGGCACATTGACCACCTCGGCGCGCTTATTCGGCATTCCATAGGGTTGATGCGGGCCCCCTTCGAAGATGCTCTCGTCGATAGTAGGGTCTTTCAGAAACTCGGGATTGAGCCGGCCCGATGGTCCCTCGCCCGCCGTCGTAATTTGAATCGCGAGCGGATTACCTTGGGCGTCGAAACCAGCCCGGTATTTCGCTGCGGTCATCGGGCGGTAATGGTCGTGTTGCGTGTCTTCCTCGCGCGTCCAAATAACTTTGATCGGTCTGCCCGGATGTTTCTTGGCCAGCGTTACCGCCTGCGCCGTGTAATCCATGATGAAGCGCCGTCCGAAACCTCCGCCGAGGAAAGGGGTGGTTACTTCGATTGCATCCAGTTTCAGACCGGTGATTTCGGCTGCGACTTTGGCGACGAAATCGGCCCCTTGATTCGGCGCCCAAACCTTGCAATGATCCTTCGTGACCAACGCAGTGCAATTCATCGGCTCCATCGTTTGATGCGCAAGGAAAGGCGCATGATAGACCGCTTCGATAGTTTTAGCCGCTTCGGACAAGGCCTTATCGGCATCGCCGATATCTTCGACCCTGACTCCCGATTCGTTCAACGCGGCTTTAAGTTTTTCCAAATACGATTTCGATGAGAAATCGGCATTATCGCCTTCATCGAAAGTCACCGGTAATTGTTCTAAAGCCTTTTTGGCTCGCCAATATTGATCGGCAATCACGGCGACACCGTTCGGTATCTCCTCGACCGCAACGACGCCTGGCATTTTGAGCACTGCGTCTTGGTCGTAGGATTGGACCGAACCGCCGAATACCGGCGATTGTTTGACCGCGGCATACAGCAGTCCATCAGCCTTGATATCGATACCGAACTCGGCTTCTCCGGTGGCTTTAACCCGATTATCGGTTCGTTTGACCGGTTTACCGATCAGCCGGAAAGTGGCATCGTCTTTTAACGGCACGTCTGCGGGTATATCCAGTTTAGCCGCCAAGGGCGCCAATTCGCCGTATGTCAATTTTTTTCCGCTCTCGCGATGAATAACGACGCCCGGCTCTGTCGTACATTCGCCGGGAGCTACGTTCCAGGTGCCTGCGGCGGCTTCGATCAGCATCGCCCGAGCGGTCGCACCGGCTTTTCGCATGGTCATATAAGACGAACGTACGCTGAAACTGCCGCCGGTAAAGCGCGTCGTATTGTTGAACATGATTCGGTATTCCGGCCCATGCGGTGCCTGCACGACCTTGAGCATCGCCATGTCGGCATCCAGCTCTTCGGCCATGATGGCCGGTATCGAGGTGTAGGTCCCCTGCCCCATTTCGATGAAAGGATTTTGAAAAGTCACGACGCCATTTTCATCGATTCCGATGAAGGCATTGATCACGCCTTCGCCTTGTTCGTCAACCTTGGCGCAACCGGGCAAGGATATCCCTAACACGAATACGCCGGCACCGGCCGCGGCGGCCCCGAGAAATTGCCGGCGCGTCATCGATAGATTCGATAAAATGCTCATGCCTGTTCTCCTTGAAGTTGTGCCGCTTGTTTGACCGCTTCGAATATTTGCAAATAGGTTCCGCAGCGGCAATAGTTAGTCATTTTGGCTTTAATTTCGTCGTCGCTCGGATTCGGGTTCTCCCGCAGCAAAGCGGCAGCCGCCATGATTTGACCGGGTTGGCAGTATCCGCACTGTGATACTTCCTTGTCTATCCAGGCTTGCTGCAACGGATGTAGCCCTTCTTCCGACGCTAATCCTTCGATTGTCGTGATTGCTTTATCTTTGGCCGCACCGAACGGCATCATGCAGGATCGTACCAACTCGCCATCGAGATGGATGGAACAAGCGCCACACATCCCGATACCGCAACCGAATTTGGTTCCGGTTAAACCGGCAATATCGCGGATAACCCAAAGCAAGGGCATATCGTCTTCGGCGTCCAACTCGTATTGCTTACCGTTTATCATCAAGGTCGTCATCGTTCACTCCCCGGCATCGTAATAGCCGCTTAGGATTTTGTCGTAAATAACTTCACTATTTTATGGGGGTTCGGTTGCTCGATTGACAGGTGTCGGCGGCAGGGAAAGCCGCCGTCAAGCCTACATGGACGTATTCACGGCGCCCTGCCAAGCGAGTTACCGAACCCTCAACAAAACTCATAATTGCAGGACGTTATTTATCACGAAATCCTTAGGTGGTCGAAATCTTCCTTGGTATCGATATCGAGCTCCGCTTCGGGTAAAGAAATTTTCAGAAGTTTTTCTTCAAATTGCAACAACAGGCTCTTTGCGCCCCGGTCGCCCCGGAGGGAGCGCAACGCACCGAAAAAAGCCGACGGAAATAGCGCCGGAACGCCGACCGTATCATGATACTGACTTGCGGCAATACGAGACGGTTCCATTTGCCACTGTGTCAATAAGTTCTGCATCGCTCTGTAACCGACTAAAGGTTGATCGGATAATAACATTAATAACCCGTCGGCGCTTGTCGGCAGAGCGTTGATGCCGGCTCGAATCGATGAAGCAATACCTGTTTGCCAGTCCGGGTTAACAACTGCGACAACCCCGCCCAAATCGACCTTTTCTTGTATCGTCTCGGCTTGCGATCCCAGAACCACAATGACACGCTCATTCAGTAATGAACGAGCGTTTTCGATTGTATTGCCGAGTAAGGTTCGGCCGCGCCACTCGAGGAGTTGCTTAGGGCTACCCAGTCGGCGGGATGCGCCGGCGGCTAAAATTACTGCATATACATTCTCAAAATCAAGACTCATTGGGGATGACAATCTTTAATACCGAGTTGTCCGCCATCTCGTCCCTTCAACGCGGCGTGAATGCCGGCCATGATCGACAAGGCAATTTCCTCGGGCGTCTCGGCGCCGATGTCCAAACCGACCGGACCGAATACCTTAGCGGCAATATTCGGTGCGTCCGCGCCTAAACTATCGAGGAGTCTATCTCTGCGGTGAACAGGGCCAAGCAAACCAATGAAAGGGATTCGGCTAGCCGCTATGATTCTTAAATAGCGTTCATCATATTCGATACTATGAGTCATCAACACGAGCGCATCGAATCGATCCAATGGCAAACGCTCGTGCAAATCTTCGGGCATCGAATGGAGTAAAGCATCGATATTTGGAAATCGTTCGGGTTTAATATAACCTGGCCGATGATCGACGATCGTGACACGCCAACCGAGTGCTTTGGCGAATTGCACGACCGGAATCGCATCGACTCCTGCTCCCAGCACCAGCAGTTGCGCTTCTGGACGAATTAAGTCGAAAAACAATTTAACAGCATGACGGTCAATCAAACAGGTATCTAGAGTGGGTTTGCGCCGCCTCCAAGTTTGTTTGGCCGCCTCGGTGATCGATACGGGAGTATTGCCCTTTTGGCTAAGGTCGTCTAATTCGAATTCAGCCAGAAAAAAACTATTGCCGATTGAATAATCGGGATGTTCGGATTCATAAACGGTCGCCAAAATACCGGCCGTATGACTTTCGGATACCTCTACAATTCGGTTCAGCGGGTGAAAATCATTGTCGGCTTTCAATAATTGCAACAATACCCTTACTGCCCCATTGCAACCCAAACCCAGGCCCCAAACCGCATCGTCGGGAGAACGCATATCGTAGAATAGCGTTTTAGGATTTTCGGTTTCGAAAACCGTATGTGCCTGTTCGACCAAATCTCGCTCAAAACAACCGCCTCCCAACAGGCCGTTTAACTCGCCATTGTCGGCAATCAGCATTCTGGCACCGGCTTTTTGATAAGTTGAACCAAGGGTTTCTATAATCGTCGCCAAAACAACATTTTCCGTGTTATTCCGTAATCGCCAATAAGCGTTGATCAAATGGTGGGGATTACAAGTCATGGTAGCGATCCTAGCGGCTATTATGCTGCACCATCGGCGCAATGCTTGCAGATGCCGTGAATTTCAAGCGTTTTACGTCGTGCGGTAAATCCTGCTTGCTTCAGTTCATTCGCCAAACTGTCCATGACCGGTGTCGCCGGCCTCTCTTCGATCTGCCGGCAACCTTCGCAGATCAACAGCAATAAATCGTGCTTGCCTTCAACATGATTGCAGCCGATAAATGCATTCATGCTTTCGACGCGGTGAATTAATTTCTGTTCGATCAAAAAATCCAACGCGCGATAAACGGTCGCCGGTTTTGCCGAATCGTTGAACGGCTTGATGCGGTCCAATAAATCATAAGCCTTAACAGCCTCGTGACTGTCCCAAATCAACTCAAGAACCTTATGGCGTATCGGTGTCAATTGGGCCCCTCTTTCCAAACATAGTTTTTCCGCTTTCTCCAAGGCTTCCAGCTTACAGGCTTTATGATCATGGTTAAAGGTGTCGGCACAGGCCTGTTTTGAATCGTCGGTTTGAGACATGAATTAACTCCGATATTTTGGGGGAATTATACATTATCATTCCAGTCTTTGGGGCACCGCAGTGAGAACAACAGCAATTCCCAATTTGGGGATCAAACAGGGTGTGGGCTATGCTTGGCGAGGATGTCGGCAGCAGGGGCCGATTTTTGCTCCTCGGCAATTGCTCCTGCATTGCCCTAATACACGCCATCCTTGGCGCTTAGCTGCCGTCAAGCCCCCATGAATGAGTTCACGGCGTTCCTCGACAGGGATACCCCACCCCCTAAATCCAGTGAGAATGCTCAAACTGGGAATTGCTGGTGAGAACAAGCTTTAACGATAGTATCGATATGAACTATAGTAGTTCTAAAATGCCTCGACTCCTTAGATTGGCGCATAATATAAAAATCTAACTCCGATATGAGACTCATCCATGTTTGAAATTGCCGAGCTGGGGCATACCCTAAAAAAATCAGAATACAACGAACAAATTCCGGAACTCAGAACCCAGTTGTTGCTGCTGCAACAAGAACTCGGCGCTTGCGACTTTCCTGTCATTATTCTTATTTCCGGGGTAGACGGCGGCGGCAAAGGTCAAGTCATTAATTTACTGAACGAATGGCTGGATGCGCGCTACATGGAAACTTTCGCCTTCGACGAACCCAGCGATGAGGAAAAAGAGCGTCCTAAATATTGGCGCTATTGGCGTTCTCTGCCGCCTAAGGGAAGAATAGGCATCTATGTCGGGTCTTGGTATAGCGACCCGATATCGCACCGAGTCTACGGAGACATTGACGACAGTCAATTATCGGTGGAACTCAAGCACATCAACGAAATGGAACAGTTACTGATAGACGACGGCGCGCTAATCATTAAATGTTGGCTGCATTTGAAAAAAGAAACGCAAAAAAAACGTCTCAAAGAACTTGAAAAAGATCCGGAAACCAGTTGGCAAGTTACCGAGCGAGATAAAAAGCACTTGAAACTGTATGACGAGTTCGTAGAAATCGCCGAAAATGTATTGACAACAACCAGCACAGGAATCTCGCCTTGGCTAGTTGTCGAAGGGACCGATATTCGTTACAGCAGCTTGACAGTCGGGCAGCATGTTTTGCATAGAATTCGTCAACATATCGAAAGCCGCAATGGAAAATCGGAAAACATAAACGGCCTATCCTTCGTCAATATTAACCAACAAAGCTTACTCGACACGCTGGACTTATCGCTCGAACTCGACAAAAAAGACTACAACAATCAATTACTGCACTACCAGGCTAAATTGCATAAATTAGTCAGAATAGCACGAGAGCAAAAAAAATCCACAATCCTGCTATTCGAAGGCTGGGATGCCGCCGGTAAGGGCGGAGCCATTCGGCGCATTACATCGGCAATCGACGCGAGAAGCTACCGCGTTATTCAAACCGCCGCGCCGACTGACGAGGAAGCCGCGCATCATTATCTATGGCGATTCTGGCGACATATCCCTAGAGCCGGCAAGGTCA
The DNA here is from genome assembly GCF_044788715.1 of Methylotuvimicrobium sp. KM1. Lineage (NCBI taxonomy): Bacteria > Pseudomonadati > Pseudomonadota > Gammaproteobacteria > Methylococcales > Methylococcaceae > Methylotuvimicrobium > Methylotuvimicrobium sp. KM1. The sequence goes on from NZ_CP173170.1 coordinate 2,620,085, forward strand.
CCATTTACGACAGAAGCTGGTACGGCCGCGTCTTGGTCGAACGCGTGGAAGGCTTTGCCGAAGAAAAAGAATGGATGCGCAGTTACTCAGAAATTGTTAATTTCGAGGAAGCATTGATCGAACATGGCATTCTATTACTGAAGTTTTGGCTGCACATCGATAAAGACGAGCAACTAGAGCGTTTCAAAGCCCGCGAGCAAATCAGTTACAAAAAACATAAAATCACCGAGGACGATTACCGTAACCGGGAAAAATGGGATGATTATAAAATCGCGGTCAACGAAATGATAGCAAGAACAAGCACCCGTGCCGCTCCTTGGCTAATGGTCGAAGCGAACGACAAACGCTATGCGCGCATCAAAATCTTGAAAACCGTTTGCGAGCAACTGGAAGCGATGCTGGAACCTGAGAAATAATCGGTTCTGTATGAAGCGCCTCAATGATGCCGGTGTACGCCTCATGACTTAAAGTCGACCGGCTTTTGTCGGCCATTTCGAGAACAGGCAATATTTTGATGCGGACCTCTATCTTTCCGAGTTTCAGCATTTTGAGTAAATGCGGAATAAAATCGTCGTCGCCGATAAATGGCGCTAAGACCTTAGCTTGACCTTGATAACGGAGCGCTACCGGCTGAATTGCCGAATGGGTCAATAAGGCCGGTTGCAGCAGTGATGGATGAAACGGTAAAACGGTTGAACCGTCCGAAGTTGTACCTTCTGGAAACACGAATACCTTGCTGTTTTGTATCAACAACCAGCTCATTTGTTCGGTCGCGGCATGAATCGCCTGCTTATCTCCTCGCCGAACGAATATTGTCCCAGCTTTTTTCGACAAATAACCGATGATGGGCCAATTGAGAATATCGTTTTTGGCGACAAAATATCCCGGCAAATGCTGCCCTAACACGATGATATCGAGCCATGAAACATGATTACTGACAACCAACGCCGGTCCATCCACCGCCTGTCCCTCGATAATGACATCGAGGTTTAAAATCCGCTTAAAGGCCTTGAGCCAAGCCAGTTTGATCCGGTTTACCTTTTCCCGGGCTTGAATCGGCCGGCATGACCGATTGATAATCGGAAACACGCTCAGAACGATCACGAAACCGGATAAAAACAGCAAAACAATCAGTTTTAATTTATAGAGTTGGCGAAGTGTGGCTATCATTGGTTAAGTAATTGGATTTTAAATAATGTTTCGAATAGCGGCCTTCCAATTGCTCCAATGGCAACAAGATAAACAAATCCATGACGTTAAAATCTTCGTCCCAAAACGGGCGGCCGCAAATTTGCACACCAAAGCGTAAATACGCTTTCAACAAAGGCGGAATCCCAGACTCGTCGCGTTCGCAACGTAAGTGCTCCGGTACTTCGATTAAGGGGGCTACCGCCAACGCGTCTGACGCCTTGTTTTTTGCATCGATCGCTCGATAGACCGCATCGACCGCATAACCACTCGGTCCCGGCGAAATACTCGCGCACCCAATCAAATAATGGTAACGGCCTAACTGAGCATACTTTACTAACCCCGACCAAAGGGTGGTTAATACCACGCTGCCCCGGTATTTCGGGTCGACACAGGTACGGCCTATTTCGAGAAAGCGTCCAGGTAAAGTCAGCACTCGATCCAGATTGAATTCTTTTTGCGAATAAAAATATCCCAATTTGAGGGCTTGTTCTTGATTTAGCAAGCGTGTATAGCCTACAATTTTCTCATTTGTCGTATCGACCACGACCAAATGATCGCAAAAATGGTCGATTTCGTCATAGTCTAAGCCTTCTTTGTCGGTTTTGAGTCTCGCCCCCATTTCCTTGGCAAAAACCTGATATCGCAGTCGCTGTGCTTGTTCGATCAAAGCCTGATCGTATGTGACAAAACAATCCAGTCGTCGTGCAGGACTAACCCTTATCTGTGTATCGATTAATTTCATAATGTTGGCCGCAAATGCTTTATTTATCGATAAGATAAATAAGTAATATTTCAATTTCGCGTCGTTTCGATGAAAAATTGGTGACAGAAAAGAATCCTTCGTTCAAGTAAGGCTCAAACAATCGCTTCACGGATCACACTAATAAACGCTGGCTAAAATCAAAATGCTTGTAGCTTGTTCAGCTAGGCATTGAGTCACAACAGCCATGAAATAATTGATACTTTTCGCGCATATTTCAGCATTGGCTTAGGAATTTGTCATAAACACCTTCACTATTTTTATGTAGAGCAAGCCGCTTCGGTTGCTTGATTGACAAGTGAGGGAGGCAAGGAAAGCCGTCGTCGCGACGCCTTGTGATGCGGGCATGAAGCCTACATGGATGTATTCACCCAGCACCTAAATTAGCCATAATATTAAATCATTGCCAATGACCTATGGAATTCATCCAGCACCTAAATTAGCCATGATATTAAACATAGCTAATGGGCTATGGAATTTAGGTGCTGGATTTAGGTGCTAGGTTCACGGCGTCCTTTGACAGGCACCCCGGTGCCGAATTTTGATCTCCGATGGGTATATTTTGAAACTATCAACTCAGCCGTTAGATACTTTGCAACTTTTTCCTGAAAATTATGGCAACCAATAAAGTTTACGATTTAAGAGCGCATGGATGGTCGACTAGAAAAAAAGTCGTTTTCATTATCGGCCTATTCGGACTTATTTCGGCATCCCTAGTCGGCATGATTTACTGGAACGGCAATGTCTTTGAGGGAGTTCGTTCTTATGTGAGAGGAGAAGGTCTCTGGGCCAAAGCGCAAAAAGATGCGGTTTTTTACTTGACTCAATATTCTTACAATCATGCCGAGGCGGATTACCTAGCTTATTTGGAAGCCCTAGAAATCATCAGCGGCGATAGCAAAGCTCGCACGGCTTTATTTCAATTGCCACCCGACAAGAAATCAGCAAGGGACGGTTTTCTTCAGGGACAAAACCACCCGGACGACATCGATGCGATGATCCATTTTTTTATAAAATTTCAACGCATTTCCTACATGCGCGAAGCGATCGATATATGGCAGTCTGCCGATAAAAAAATCGATGCATTAAAAATAATCGGCGAACAAATACGAGATGAAATTACCGGCTCGCGTCGCGACAACGAAAAAATCGCCGATTTAAGGCAGCGCATGCAACAGCTCAATAATGAGCTTCATGAGTTGGAAACCCTATTTTCGTTAAAATTAAGCGAAGGCGCCAGATGGGTTAAACTCACGGTATGGCAAATTAGTTTGCTGTTACTAGTTATCTTTGTCGGTATCGGACTCCTAGTCAGCCGGCAAATTATCAAGAGTATCGAAAAATCCGAAAAGCGATTGGCTCTCAGTGAGTCGCGTTTTCGAAGCCTGAAGGAATCCAATACAATCGGTATTATTTCATGGCGCCTCGATGGTATGATCGACGAAGCGAACGACCTTTTTTTAAACATGCTTGGTTTTGCCCAAGCCGATATTGAAAAAGGAGCGGTCAATTGGCTAGATATTACTCCAACTGATTTTTATGTTAAGGATCAACAGGCTATCGACGAGCTTTTAATGCAGGGCCGATGCGAGCCTTATGAGAAAGCGCTGATCCATAAACAAGGATATTGGGTACCTGTATATATCGGTGCGGCATTGATTAGCGGAAATCGTGAACAAGGTATTGCTTATGTCATGGATTTAAGCGAACGCAAGAAGGCCGAACAACAATTAAAACTTGCGGCTACGGTTTTTGACTTCAGTAGCGAAGGCATTATGATTACAGACCCATCGGTACGCATCGTATCGGTCAATCAAACATTGTGTAAAATGACCGGCTACGATCAAGAAGAATTATTGGGTAAGCCGCCTTCGATCTTGCAATCGGGCTATATATCGACCGAACAATACCAATATATGTGGGATTCTCTAAATCAAAACGGTCAATGGCAAGGCGACATTGTCGATCGTACTAAAAATGGTGCATTATTACCGATGCGAATCAGCATTAGCCAAGTTAAAGACAGTGACAATCAAATCACACATTATGTGGCAATACTGTCGGATATTTCGGAACGCAAGGCCGAAGAAGAGCATCTCCGTCATATCGCTCATCATGACCCATTGACCGATTTACCCAATCGAATTTTGTTTAACGACCGGTTAGAAAGGGCCATAAAGAAAGCCGCGCGAAACAATACCAAGTTGGGCATTTTGTTTTTGGATTTAGACAAATTCAAACCGGTTAACGATTTGTTCGGTCATAAGACCGGAGATCGCCTATTGCAGAGCGTGGCTCACCGAATCGTACGGAGTGTTCGAGAAACGGACACCGTCACTCGATTAGGTGGCGATGAATTCGCGATATTACTCGAGGATGTGACCGATTCGGAAATGGTCGATAAAATCCTTAGGCATACGGTCGATGTCATTAGCAAAACCTATCTTATCGATGACCGTATCATCGACATTGGCGTCAGTGCCGGAATGAGCCTTTATCCCGACGATGGCACCGACATTAAATCACTACTGGACCGCGCCGATAAAGCCATGTATGTAAATAAAAAAAACGGCAACGACAATTAATCTCAATCGCTAATACCTTGTCGTAGACATTAATCCCCGTGAATCAAGTTTATTTACGTTTTTACGAAGAATTAAACGATTTTTTACCCGTCGAGCGTCGTAAAGTCGAATTTGAACATGCGCTTAATCGTAGAACTTCGATCAAAGACTTGATCGAATCCTTAGGTGTTCCTCATACCGAGATCGAAATTATTTTGGCCAATGGCCGCTCGGTCGATTTTGATTATATTGTTCAAAAGAATGATCGAATTAGTGTCTATCCTATGTTCGAAAGTTTCGATATCACGCCACTACTGCGCCTGCGCTCTAAACCGATGCGAGCCCCTCGCTTCATTCTCGATACTAATCTTGGCAGGCTAGCGCGCTATTTACGATTATTGGGCTTTGATTGTTTGTACCGAAACGATTACGAGGATGGCGAAGTCGCCGAGATAGCGAGTCAGCAGCATCGAATCGTTTTGACTCGGGATCGCTTTTTATTAAGACGGAAAATAATTACTCACGGTTACTTCGTGCGCTCGGTTCATCCTAGAGAGCAAGTCAAAGAAGTCCTGCAACGTTTGGATTTATACCGGTCCATCGCACCTTTTACACGCTGTTCACGTTGCAACGGTACGTTGATAAAAACAAGCAAAGACGCTGTCATCGATCGACTAGAGCCTTTAACTAAGCTTTATTACAACGACTTTCGGATTTGCCTCAGTTGCAATCAAATTTATTGGTCCGGCAGCCACCAAGATCGTGCCAGGCAATTAATTAGCGAATTGACTTCTCAAAACGATCAAAGGACGAAAAATTGAGCTTAGGAACGAGCATGAAATGACTTCGACAACTGTTGGGAGGGGGCGATTGCGGTTACCCAAGTCCAGCTTGGGTAACTTGTTCAGGAAGCTGGAGCTTCCAGGGTGTCTTTCCCAAGCCGGAGCTCTCATCGTTATACATAAGTCAAAAATTAGCGTTTTGTAATCTTAGCTAATGAGGCCTCGATACCATTTATTGTTAATTAACACTTTCGACCTCGAGATCGCGATCAGGGGATCGCTCCCACAGAGCATCCGCCCCCTTGTGGGAGCGACGCCTTCGTCGCGATTTCGAAGCCACTGATGTTCAATATCCGCAGATTTATCAAACAACACCGTTCTCAGGTATACGATGACCTCTGTTTAGCAAGTTTACCGATACTTGTGTATAACGATGAGAGCCGGAGCTTGGGAAAGAGCGTGATGCCGGTTGACCGTTTTTAGCTTGATGCGCATGCCCCGGTGCTTTTTTAGGCGTTGCCGAAATTTGATTACAGACACATTCCAATCGCTTATAGAAGCGACATACTAATTCAATTTATCAGCAATTATGCCGCACTACACCTTAGCTCAAACGGATCTTATAATCATTTTGGTTTACTTCTGTATCGTACTGGCAATCGGTATCAAGGTAGGAACAGAAGCCAAAGGTACGGAAGATTATTTTCTAGCCGGACGATCAATGATCTGGCCTTTCGTCGGCATTTCATTGTTTGCGTCCAATATTTCCAGCACAACCTTGGTGGGATTGTCCGGCGATGCTTATGCAACCGGTATTTCAGTCTTCAACTATGAATGGATGGCTGCGGTGGTCTTGGTATTTTACGCGGTTTTCTTTTTGCCGATGGTGCTACAGGCAAAAGTCTACACGATGCCCGAGTTTTTGCAGCACCGCTACGACGCTCGATCACGTTATTTTTTTTCGGGCTTAACTTTAGTGGGCAATATTCTAATCGATACCGCCGGTGCCCTCTATGCCGGCGGTATTTTGCTAAAAATGATTTTCCCCGACATTCCTCTGTGGCAATCTATTTTAGTCTTGGCTTTATTGGCCGGAGCTTATACCGTAGCGGGCGGTTTAAAAGCGGTTATCTATACCGATGCAATACAAACAATACTAATTCTTATCGGCGCTATTGTCGTTTCAATGCTTGCTTATCGAAAAATCGACGGGTGGCAAGCAGTGACTGCCGTTACGCCGGAAAACATGCTCAGTTTGATACAGCCAGCCGATGACACTACTTTACCTTGGACAGGGTTGGTTTTAGGCGTGCCGATTCTCGGTTTTTATTTTTGGTGTACCAATCAATTCATGGCGCAAAGAATTCTTAGCGCCAAAAATATACAGCATGGCCGCTATGGGACATTGCTGGCTGCTTTATTGAAGTTACCGGTGTTGTTCATCATGGTATTACCGGGGAGTATGGCTCGCGTGCTTTACCCCGACCTTCCGAACCCCGATCAAGTTTATCCGACCTTGTTGTTCGACTTACTACCTACAGGACTCTTAGGGCTTGTTGTGGCTGGGACTCTCGCCGCACTGATGTCCAGTATAGACTCTACGCTCAACTCCGCATCCACCCTGGTAACCATGGACTTTATTCGCCAAATTCGTCCCCAGTGGTCCGATCGAACCCTAATGTGGACCGGGCGGCTAACTGCATTTATCTTCATGGTTTTAGCGGCGGCTTGGGCGCCTTATATTGAAAATTTCAGCTCATTATTCCAATATTTGCAAAACATCTTAGCCTATATCGCACCGCCCGTCGTCGCAGTCTTCATCTTGGGTATTTTCTGGCGCGGAGCAACGGCAACTGCAGCGTTTTATACTTTTATTGTCAGCCTAGGCATCTCGTTTTATTTAATAATTAGTCCAATCGATATGCATTTTCTTCATGTCGCTTTCATGCTCTTTGTCATCTGTCTGATTATCATGTTCACAATCAGCATGTTGACGGAAGCGCCAAAATTGCCGCGTATCGCACCTTATCTTTGGAAGATTCGCAGGTTCCAAGAAGAATCGGTCGAATTAAAGTTTCTGCCGTGGTATCAAAATTACCGGATACTCGCCGCTCTGTTATTAGTATTGACTATCACTTTGGTTATCGTGTGGCGGTAAGTTATGTTTTCGGCTTTTATAACAAAGCTATTTTATTCGACGCTTACGTGGAAGTAAGCGCTAGACTGCGCCAGGAACCAAAAGTCATGCATGCTTCTATAACTCGGCCTGACCGGATATAAGTTTTTTCTGATGTCGCCTGACCCGCCGCATGACTCCTCGCGCGGTAAGTGCCAGTGGACTATCCGTCGCGACATCGGCTTCGCTCAAAGCCTCCATGGTCCAAGTATTGCAGTTATTGAAAATATGATAGGAACCGGTTGCGCTGTAAAAACGGCTATAAGCATACAAGCCTCGCCCTAAATTGATTAAATCGCCCTGCCCGTCTCTTACGAACGACTGATTGATAAAACCCAACATTGCGACCAACTGGCTTTTTGACAACAAGATGCGTTCGATGTCACTGCGCCGAAAATAATGCTCCGGATGGTGCCGAAGCCCAGCGACATGCATGACTGACTCGGTCGGGAAAAACAACGCCTTTATAGCCAACCACAACGAAAACGACTCGGCCTGATAAAAAGCGCGATCGCCCCAACCGAACTCGATAAAACCGATTTCATTTAAATCGAACGCCAGTCCGGAAACGCTGTCTGCAGCCGTTCGAGCGTCAACCACGATACCGGTATGCAAACCGTGATCGATGACATGAACAATCATTTGTTCGGCGCCTTTTGCATAAAGCGCCGATGGCGAAGAACCGCAGCCGCTGCATAAAAAGCAGGCCATCCAAAAAACGATCGGTCTGATAAGCATCTCGGTACACTCGTCGATTCAACAAGGTATACCCATATATGGACTCCTCGTTTATTGCAAGCCAAGTTTTCAAAAATTGATGTCAAAACAGAGATCAAGATTGCTGCCATATATCCGGTCTCTCAACAGAGGCTTTATTGCCTCAGGACTCCTGATGAATCTATCCGCGCGCTTATTCCTCAACCATCGTAACGGGTTGTAAAAGCACCGGTCTGACCTGTTGTTGTCATCACTGATTGTCTACTTGCCTCCGCAATCTTGAGGACTCGGTTAAATCAATCTCACTCATCAGGGTTATCCACGCTTTGTCCACGGGCTCCTCTCTAGCTGGGAGCTGGTGGGCAAAGGGTAGATAACCCGGTCCGATGACCGCGTTATGCAGGCGCCCCTTGATAAGCTTCGTTTTTCGTGGTCATCGCCCACAGTGTCCGGGCATTTTTGTTGGCTAGGGAAACCGCAGCCTTGTTAAAGCCGCGCCGCTCGACCAACGCCTGCAGCCACCGGCTGAGTTGATCCGTTTTGCCAGCACAGTTTTTGACCACCGCTCGGGAACCAGGCCCAGACTCGCCGCATAATCCCGGCTACTGGCATAGCCTTTGCCGTCCCCGATATCAGATGCCACAATCGTGGCGGTGATCGGACCCACCCCGGGAACATCCAGCATGCGCCGGCTTAATGCATCGGCTTGACTGAGCCTGCCAAGCCGTTTGTCTTGCTCCTTAATCGCCTTATCCAATTCTCTCAACCGTTCAGCTTGCTCCGCAATCAGCTCTCGACACAGTGCTGTCAGTCCGTTCTCGGCATCTTCTAAAATATCAGGCAATTATTTTCTGACTTGATCGATCCCTTTGTGAATGGCAATGCCGCGCTCCAGCAAGGCTCCACGAATCTGATTCACTACAGCCGTTCGTCGTTTGACCAGATCCTGGCGTAGATTATGAAGCAGTTGCATATCTTGCTATATCTCGGCTTTGATCGCCACCACCCGCTTATTGGGCCGGCTGACCGCATCAAAAATCGCTTGGGTATCGATATAATCATTCTTATTGCTGACCACGAAGCTCATGACAAACTTCGCGTTCAATAACATCACTTCATGGTCCTGTTTAATTGGCCATTAACACTAGCCCAATAATGGCTACTGCCGCACGCCTCGATACCCGTAGATCAACATTTTCGGCACCGGGGTGCCCGTCAAAGGACGCCGTGAATACGTCCCTGTAGGCTCTATGCCAGCTCCATGCTGGCCCCTCCTAAGGCACTGCCAAAATTTGAAGTGCGAAAGGTATACATGACTTATTGAAAAAGCTTATAAACGATCTTAGGATTTGGTCGTAAATAACTTTCCTATTTTACGGAGGGTTCGGTTGCTCGATTGGCAGGTGTCGGCGGCAGGGAAAGCTGCCATCAAGCCTCCATGGATGAGTTGGTGTAATCCTAAAAAGAGAAGTTGGCATGAGTCGTAGACCGTTCGTGCTGAGTAAAGTCGAAGCATGAAGGGTCTGCAACACTTTCACCGGCTTGGTGAAGCCTAAAGCTACCGTTCACCTTCGACAGGGCTCTCCTGAGCGTAGCCGAAGGGCTCAGGGTGAACGGTAGCTTTAGGCTCTCAACTGCTATTTTTAGGATAATCCATTTGGAATCATTCGCCGTAATGTAATCTTTTCAGGAGCATGCAGGATACTTTGCATGATGTCGTGATTCGATTAAAGCTTGACTCGACTTGGCAAAATGCAATGCCTTAGGCATACTTTACCAATGAAGCGAGCAGCGAGGAACAAATAGTGGACGAAAAGAAACCGATCAGTGCCTTTATCATAGGGCTTTTTTTATTTTTAGGATTGTTCTCGTTGGGGTACTTACTGAGCCATGCCGCGATTAAATTCAAAGAATTTGAACGTAGCGTCACTGTTAAAGGATTGTCGGAACGAGAATTTCCTGCTGATATCGTGATATGGCCGATTCAATTTACGGTTGCGGATAACGAACTTAGCTTACTTTACGAGGCTCTTGAAAAAAACACAGAAACGATCAAAGCTTTTCTGAAAAAAACCGGTGTTGCTGAAGGTGAAGTCTCTGTCTCAACCCCCTCCATTACCGATAAGTCTGCGCAAAGTTATCAAAATAGCGGAAAAGTCGAATTCAGATACAGTGCGATACAAACCGTCACAGTTTACTCTACCAATGTGGATCAGGTACGTTCCGCTATGAACGGTTTACTGGAATTGGGTAAAAAAGGCATTGTCTTTACGGCGCAGGATTACCAAAATCGAACCGAGTTCTTATTTACGCAACTCAATCAAATAAAACCTGAGATGATTGAAGAGGCGACCACCAAAGCCCGTGAAGTCGCAGAAAAATTTGCCGAAGACTCCAGCAGCAAACTCGGCAAGATTAAACGAGCGTCACAAGGACAATTTTCTATCGAACCTCGCGATACGAACAATCCGCATATAAAAAAAATACGAGTCGTTTCAACGATTGAATATTATTTATCGGACTAAATTTTTTGCTTTATGCCTTCGCGCGATGTTCAATAAATGACTCTTAACAATATCCTTCGTAGATCAAAATTCGGCACCGGGGGCCCGCCAAAGGACGCCGTGAATACGTCCATGTAGGCTCTTTGCCAGCCCCTCCCTGTGCCTCCTTAGGCACTGGCGAAATTTGAAGTGCGAAAGGTATAATCAGAGCCAGATGGATGCGTATTAAGGCATTTTCTAGCGTGTCGCGCCGAAGTTCGACTCAAAAAGGGTATGAACTTTCATCATCGCCATAATATGGCGTCATCATCACTCACGGTAAATACAGGAATGTTAAAAAAATATTATTTAGGTTTATCTAGTTTATTATTAGTATTCTGTTTCTTTCATGGCAATGATCTGATTGCCGGCCCTAAGGAAGATTTTCAAACTTGGGGCACTGTTACGGCTATTGGAAGCCTAGATGCAATCGATCCCGATCTTTCAAAGTACCGATATTGGCTGGAGGGCCAGGGTCGATTCGGCAACGACACGTCGCAAGTTTCGCAAGGCATGCTGCGAACCGGTTTAGGCTATGCGCTCAGTGAAACACTGACTATGTGGCTTGGTTATGCGTTTATACCGACCGAAGAACCCTTTGTAAGTGAGCCCTTCGATGAACATCGTATTTGGCAGCAACTGTTATGGAATCAACCGTTTTCTTTCGGAACATTCAGCAGTCGTAGCCGATTAGAACAACGGTTTATGCAAATCGGTAACGATGTCGGATGGCGTTATCGTCAATTGTTTAAAGTATCACTGCCTTTGACTTTTGCACCAAACTTTAGCTTGGTCGCGACTAACGAAGTTTTTATCGACATTAATAAAACTGATTGGAAATCTGTGAACGGTTTCGATCAAAACCGAGCCTTCGCCGGCATTGGGTATAATTTTGATGAGCACATCAGAACCGAAATCGGCTATATGAATCAATATATCTATAAAGCCACTGCTCAAGATTTTATGAGTCACATTATTTCAATCAATTGGTATCTTAATTTCTAGCTTGATACCGATATTAACGTATATATGAGGAGTTGGTGGTGCTGGATTTCTCGACGAACCTACTTCTCATCCTCTAAGGATCTCGTAACAAATAGCTTCCTTCAGCTATGTGCTTTGTAGCGGGTTCGGCAACTCGCTTGACAGGACGCCGTGAATACATTCCGTGTAGGCTTGACGGCGGCTTTCCCTGCCGCCGACACCTGTCAATCGAGCTACCGAACCTGCCTGCCCTATATTAAAAATAGGGAAGTTATTTATAACCGAATCCTAAATATGGGGAAGAATGCTCAAAATGGGTGGATTAACCGACTGGTATCAATCGAAAAAAGTCAGTAGATTAGTAAAAAAAGTGTTTTCTTGAGATGCCTGAGGAATTTCGACCATTTTACCGGGCTCCATGACTTGCGAGGTAATTGAAAACTCCGATAGCAAGCGTTTTTTTGCCGAAGCCGCATCTTGAGAGCTAGAGAAAGGCCCTGCAATCACGTTTGTAGCAAAGGCATGCGCTGGAATTGGAGGACCTTGATGATTCAGCATGGCTGCGAATTGACGAGCTTGCTTCTCATTTGGCAATTTTGCCACGCTCAGTTTCCATGCATCGGCATCGATTGCCTTGGGAATCGGCCGATTAAACTTGGTCGATGGACGAGATATGGTCAAATAAAAATCATCTGTATCGTCATTTAAAATAGGTGTTAAAACGCCATCGGAACGCTCGATTGCCGCCTGAACTTTATCCCAATCGATCGGTCGACCGGATTCTTGTTCAATTTTTTGCAAGCGCGCCATCAAGTCCTGAACAAGTCGATTGACTTGTTTCGGATCTTTATCCGTAGGCGGATAAGCTTGCAAAAAAAGCGTGTCGCCATCCCATGCGGTTAAGAAAGGCTGATTAACAATCCTGACCTGTGAACCGACAGTGACATGCCGAAATAGCTTTGCAATATCTTCAGGATATAGCCGAACACAACCATGACTTACTTCCATGCCGACGCCATAGGGTTTATTGGTGCCATGGATCAGATAACCGGGAAAACCTAATCGTAAAGCATAGTCCCCAAGCGGATTGTTCGGGCCAGCGGGGACGACTCTAGGCAAAGGATCGCCTTTTTTGGCATGCTCGCGTCGAATCGATTCGGGAACCGTCCAACTAGGCTTCGCAGTTTTCGCAGTAATTCGGGTCAAGCCTTGTGGCGTTTCCCATCCTTCCCGGCCGATACCGACTGGGTAGGTCAGCACTTTATGACCGTTTTTTTTGTTGTATAAAAAAAGTCGCTTAGCCGCTAAATTCAACACAACACCTTTTCGAGGCGCTTCGGGAATAATGAATCTCAATGGCAAACGTACTGTACTGCCCGGCTCCGGTAACCATGGGTCTAGGTTAGAATTGGCTCGGGTTATTTCATCATACCCCAAACCGAAATGCCGACCGATTACCAGCAAAGAATCTTGTTCATCAGTTTCTATTTGCGCAGCAACACCAATAATTGCTTGACCATCGAATAAAGGAAATTCCCTAATCGGTGAAAATTCGAGTGAGGATATCGTATCCGGCCCGCGCAAAAGCTGACAAGAACACAATAAACAGAATGACATGCCTATAAAAAGGCGCTTGAATACGTTATTGTTTATCGACATATACAATTAGAAGCGGATGAATCACCCTCTTTTTTGTAACTCGGCCACCGAAATACCGCTCATCCATTCTTTGATTCGATTAGAATCGCCAACCGGCGTCAATTGCCCCCATGAATTGAGTAATACAACGATCGTTGGCCTGTTATTTATCCAGGTTTGCATGACGAGGCACTTGCCGGACTCATTGATAAAACCGGTTTTCGATAGACCGATTTTCCAATTAGGATTTTTAGTCAGAATGTTGGTATTGTTATATTTAAGCAATTGCTTGCCGACTTTTTGAGTATGACTTTCTGTGGTCGTCATCGTTCTAATCAATGGGTATTTAGTCGCGTAAGCGACAAGCTTGGCTAAATCCCTCGCTGTTGACTTATTCTCAGTATACAAACCGGTAGGATCGCGAAAACGAGTTTTTTTTAATCCGAGAGCTCGCGCCTTACGATTCATGGCCTTGACGAAAGCGGGTTTACCGCCGGGATAGGAGCGGGATAAAGCGGAAGCCGCACGGTTGTCGGACGACATCAGCGCCAACCTCATCATTTCCCTTAGTGTTAATTTTGTTCCGACAGGTAAACGCGAACGACTGTGGCGCAATGTGTCGATATCCTGTTTCGAAATCGTAATGGATTTATTTAAGTTAGGTTTGGAATCAAGCAACACCATTGCCGTCATCAACTTGGTAATAGAAGCGATCGGCATGACATTTTTCGATTTTTTTTCGTAAAGAATCATTCCCGTCTCTTGATCCATGACAATCGCTGCCGATGACTTCAAGGATAAACCTTTTCCTGCCGCGTTTACGGAAAATACCGTAAACATTAACGTAACAATGGCGATAACAGCGAACAAATTTTTAAACATTTTTTTCATGTGCAAGCGATAATTAATCAGGAGAATAAATCGGTACGATTTAATTATAGGTATTATTCGTAATGATTAAAGTCAATAAATTAATTTCTTAACTTTACCTTAACTATCACAATAATTTTAGAAGGGCCATTCTAACGCTGTATCAAGCTCAGTTAAAGCCCGATTGCTAACGAAACATGATCTCTTACCCTTTGCGGCTCTATGATTCTGCGCTTATCGCTAGAAGGAATGTTGAATCCTTTACAATTGTCCAAGGTAGAAGCAGAATCTAAAGCGCGTTTTTCAATTAAAGACACAGCTGTTATTGACCTTGATGGCAAAGTCTGGATGCGTTTTCTGCCATCGGTCGCGGATGATAATCAAATTGTCTTCGTATTCCTGCTTGATATGAATATGGGCGTAAATTCGTTGAGCTTTTTTATAGCGAGGTTTAATTAAAACGTCCAGATTTTTGGTTGCCAATTGTTTTTTATAAGTCTCCGCTCTAATTTCGCTAGAAAAAACACCTAATGAAATATCTCCTTTAACTTCGCCTTTCCGGAACAGCCAATAATCGGTAATTCCTTTTTGTTTCAAAAGTTCAACATTTGCCAATGATTGCTCATAAGTTTCACCTGCCGGCATGTACACCATGTAATCGCTAATCTTTTGCTCTTCCCGTCTCACCGATTTGATCGAAGCGGAATTGATGCCCGTCTGTTTTCGCCAGCTGTAAAATTGCTGCATCGTATCAAACGGCCCGGCCTCATAACACATACTAGAGTCGACCTTGTTTTTTTTGGGCACAATTTCTTGTTTTTTAACAAGCAGACCGTTTGCGGCGTCAATTTCTGTTCGCTCAATCACTTGGCTGGCATGACGATTAGTTTCATCCGAAATATTGGTTTTTGGGGGTGTTGGAGTTGCCTTAGTCAAGGCTATCGAGGCATCGTTGGAAGCGATAATGGAGGGTGATTCTTTTGGCCGCGTTGGAGACATTTGATGTGAAACGAAATGCACATCGAGCCATTCGGCCAGAAGCAAACTGGATCTTGCCCTCGAAGAAGGCGCTAAACTAAAATCTGAAACGAATATAGCACTGCGAATCGATTGTTCAATCGCCGTATCGGCGGCACACCATAAAAACCCGGATTGCGCTTGCTTAAGGCTCGATGAGTCGTTTAGTTCCGAAATTAAGGTAATTTGCTGTCCTGTGTCCGTTGTATCGATGAGAATATCACGCTCCAATGAAATAGCGCCGGAATGATATTGCCATAAAAAAAAAGTGATATTGAGTATTATTAGCAATAAGGCCAATAGTTTCATAGCTTATTCCGCGAGAATCAATGACAAGCCTTTTAAGACCAAGTCCGGTACAACACAAGATACATTATCAAGATGAGGGGCAATATCGCCCGCGTCTCCACCGGTTAAAACTAACTTAGGATTTCGTGATAAATAACATCCTGGAACTATGAGCTTTTTTGAGGGTTCGGCAACTCGCTTGACAGGACGCCGTGAATACGTCCGTATAGGCTTGACGGCAGCTTTCTCTGCCGCCGACACCAGCCAATCAAGCAACCGATCTCTCTGTAAAATGGGGGAGTTATTTACGGCTAAATCCTTAACAGGCTTGTTTAAATCTGCTATCACGCTCTTAATCAAGCCGATAACGGCATAAAGGGCGCCATTATCAATAGCATCACTCGTATTTCGAGCCAAGATCGGTAAACCGCTTTGTGCGGAAAGCTGCAAATTAGCCGTACCATTTAACAGCGAATGCTTCATTAAGGTTAAACCCGGACAGATAAGCCCTCCCAAATGACAACCGTTTCGGTCCATTACATCAATGGTAATGGCGGTCCCGCAATCAACGATACATACCGGTTCCGACCAATAATGCCTAGCCGCTATCAGGCACAACCAACGATCCACGCCCAGTTTTTCCGGATATTCATAAGCATTTCGAACACCATACGCTTCGGCTACGGAGTGAACTTGGATTATGGACAACGAGGGCCACAAGTCTAGAGCAATTGTCTTGACTTGATTTAATACAACCTTCGAAGCCACGCAGGAAATAGCCATACGCTGCGGCGATTTCGGCAAGGTTCGCCAAATCGAAAACAACCGGACTTCAAAATCACTATCTTGATGAATAACCGGCACTCCCGGTTCTAAACGATTATCGTTATGCCCCCACTTTACACGAGTGTTACCGATATCGACCAATAAATCCATTCGGTCACTTCTTGCTAAAACTTACTTCGCCGGATGCAAAACAACAGGCTTTGCCATCGGAAGACATTAAACGAAACAAGCCATTATCGTCGATTCCTCCAGCATTGCCTGTTATTGCAGACTCGCCTTGATAGATGACGACAGGATGCCCTACCAGGCAATCATAAGACCGCCATTCATCTAAATAAGGTGCTAAGCCATGGTTTTCGTAATCGGCAAGTATCGGCAATAATTCATTTAATAGCGTTCCGACTAAACGATTTCTCGAAATGAATACCCCTCCCATAATCCGAGTCAAATCGATCCAAGCTTGATCGATCATTGCCGCTTCACGATCCGGTATATAAATATTCAACCCGATACCGATCACAGCCGCGCAAGGCCCATGAGTCTCACCGGTCACTTCGATTAATATCCCGCCTAATTTATGTCCCTGCCAATAAATATCGTTTGGCCATTTTAAACCGATACCGGATAAATCTAAGGATGCCAAGGCCCTGATCACGGAAACGCCAACAGCAAGACTCAAGCCAGAAATAGCGGAGGGGCCGTTGTGAAAGTGCCACAAGAGCGACAAGTAAATATTTGAACCGAACGGCGATACCCAGGACCTGCCCCGCCGGCCTTTACCTGCAATTTGAAACTCAGCTAAACAAACCGTTCCGGATCGGGCTGCGCATTTAGCAAGATTGATCAAATGGTTATTCGTCGAATCAAGCCGGTCATGGATGTTTAAATCCGAAATGTTCAAGCGAACATTCTCCATTAACACGGATTCGATTTTTTCGCTGCTTAAAAATTCGATCGGCCGTTCCAGGCGGTAGCCCTTGCCGCTCACTGCTATGGGCTCCAAGCCTAATTCGGTTAAGCTGTGTAACTGTTTCCAAACCGCCGATCTGCTAACACCGAGAATATCGGCTAAAACGGGGCCTGAATGAAATTCGCCATCGGCAAGAAGCTCCAGGATTTTTTTTTGTTGATCGGTAATTGTCACTGCACAGTAAAAATAGAATTATTGTTTTATCCGCCAAAATAATTAAGGACTTTGTAAAAGTCCCTAAAATCAACACTACGGCTCTTTATTTTCGCGAAGTTTTTGCATTTGTCTTTTAACGACATGCCTAATCAACAGCTCCCGATCTTGCTCCTTCATATTGATATAATCGACACCGATAATATGAGAATAAATGCCTTCAGGATTTTTTTTGGGCTTGCAATAAATAACTCTTCCATAAGTGACAATGACAGCCATACATGAAACCAATAGCATTTTAATTTCCAGATAATCGCCGACCGCTAAGACCTCCGCACATTCGAAAGCCAATCCGGATGCGCTTAAATTAGCATTGCGAGTATCCTTCTCTTTAAAATCGGTGCCTTGCATCATGATCGCCTGAGAAATCAAATCAATTTTACTTTCAATTAATTTCAAATAATCGGCCACATCCGGCATAGTCCGATCAAGCCGATGCATCATGATACGAGATTCTTGTGAAATCAATTCCAAAGCGGCGGACAACGAACAGTTGCCCAGTACGTTATCGCTCATATGACTAGCTGGCGTGGCAGTCGCTTCATCTACTTTTTTATAGTAAAGATTAACCTGATCATCAATGCGAAAAAAACGCCGTCTATCTTTATCCCGATTCATTTAAATTTCCTGGAAATGAAATATATTTTTTGGATGCATCGCCTTCGCCACCCCCAATATTACTCGACAAACTCTTGGCCTGCTTCTTCGGCGCCTGGTTCTACTTGCACGATAACGATCTCGACTCTTCGATTAAGCGCCCGGTTTGCAGGGGAATCGTTAGGTACTAACGGACGGGTATCGGCATAACCTTGAATGACGAATCGTGACGGTTCTGTTCCCGGTTGGTCTAGCATGAAATGAGAAACGGTTACGGCACGAGAAGCAGACAATTCCCAATTCGATCGATACATCTGCGTTCTAATCGGCCTGTCGTCCGAATGCCCCGACACCAGAACTTTCCCGGGCGACTCGTTAACCGATGCGGTAATTTTAGTCAATACGGGCTCAAATCCGGTATTGAGCACCGCACTACCGGATGGAAACGATCCTTTTTCGCTAATGCGAATAATGATTTTCAGATTTTCCGTTTCCACCGAAACCAAACCCATCTTAATTTCCTCTTTTAAATCCTCTCTGATTTTTTCTGCCTGCTCCTCAATTTCAGCCTGTGTCAATTCCATTAACTGTTTTTTTGCCGCTTCCAAGTTCGGCGAGTCTTGCATAGTCGTCTGCTTGACTTCCTCTAGCGGAGTGGGCTCGGTCGGTGCCGGCGAAAAATGCTGGGCGATAATACTGGTCCCCATTGGAATATCGTATGCCGGAACATCCTTCTGTACGCCAAAAGCATTGATCATCGAATCGGCCATTTTTTTAAACTTGATGGTATCCATGGTCGCAAATGATAACAACAACACAAAGAAACACATCAGCAACGACATTAAGTCAGCAAAGGTCGCCAACCATGCGGGTGCTCCGACCGGCGGGCATTTAGGGCATTCATCAGCCATTTTTCACCTATTCATTGTCGGTTTTTCGCTTTTTATCGGAAATATAGGAATTCAATAAAGACTCTAGAACCTTAGGGTTCATGCCCTCTTGAATACCGGATATTGTTTCTAAAATAAGCTCTTTGTTGGTTTTTTCATAAAGCATAACCTTAGATAATTTGTCGACGATCGGAAGTGCGAAACAATTTGCTACTAATGCACCATAAAGTGTCGTCAGCAAGGCAACGGCCATCGCAGGACCGATACTCGACGGATCAGACATATTTGCAAGCATTTGCACCAAACCGACCAATGTTCCGATCATACCCATTGCCGGCGCTAAATCGCCGACGCCTTTCCACATATCTTGCCCTACTTCGTTGCGCGATATCATTTGGTTAATTTCTTGAGACAGCATTTTTTTTACGAAAGCAGGATCATGCCCGTCGACACAAAGATTGATACCCTTTCTCATAAATTCGTTCTCAATAGCCTCATTTTCCAAGGCTAGTAGACCGTTTTTTCGAGCAACATCGGAAAGCCTTACGGCTTCTTCGATCAACACAGCGGGGTCTTCCCTTTTATTTAAAAAAGCTTTCCCTAAAACACCGAAAGACCTTAAAAAATCGGATATCGGGATACGCATCAACGATACGCCGAAAGTACCGCCTATGACGATTAATATGGAGGGCAGATTTACAAACAACATAACATCGCCGCCGGTAGCAATGGCGGCCGTAATAATCCCTATGCCCAATAAAAAGCCGATTAACGACGCTATATCCACATTTAACCTCTTCGTGATAATGGATAATCAATCAGAACATTGAGCAAACTCATTTGAGTCGCCCTCTTTTATACCATCGCAGATCAAAATTCGACGCAGGGGCATCCGCGAAAGTCACGAGATTGAATACAAAAATTTGTCCTCAATGATTCAAAACGGGATATCGTCGTCAAAATCGTCGTAAGGCGGTGGCGCTGAGTTTGAGGGTGTAGATTGAGGTCTAGATTGAGCTGGAGCTGTGCTCTGTGAGGAATAAGCACCTTGATTGTCGGAATAATTAGCGGTGCCGCCGCTACGGCTTCCCAGCATGTGCATTTCGTTAGCGACGATTTCTGTCGTGTAACGGTCTTGTCCGTCTTGACCTTGCCATTTTCGCGTTTGCAAGCGGCCTTCAACATAGACCTGACTGCCTTTTTTTAAATATTCGCCGGCAACTTCGGCGAGTCTTCTAAAAAAAACCACGCGATGCCATTCGGTAGACTCTTTCCGCTCGCCGGTTTGTCTATCTTTCCAGCGCATCGTCGTGGCTAGACTGATATTTGTTACCGCTTCGCCACTAGGCATATAGCGAACTTCGGGGTCGGCCCCGAGGTTGCCGATTAATGTTACTTTGTTTAGCATGTTTTCTCCGAAAAACGATTGAGCAAAAAATATAGATTCTCAAGGGAAACTTTACATTTGGAACACCGATACCAGCCTGAGTATTTATCGCGAAATCCTTAAGGATTTCGTGAAAAATAACTTCCTGGAGCTATGGGTTTTGGCGGGTCCGCGCGTCCCATTTTATACCTTTCACGCTTCAAATTTCGGCAGTGCTTTAGTAGGCGCCGGGGTACTCGGTCCCTTACTAACACTAGGTGAGGGACCGGCATGGAACTCGCATAGAGCCTACATAGACGCATTCACGGCGTCCTTGCGGGCACCCCTGTGCCGAATTTTGATCTACGATGGGTACAAATTTAGATTAAAACTTAAAATAAATAGCAAAAATCAATTGGATTATCAGGAATCAAACTGTGTTATCGAATACTGTAAACGATCTTTATCCAATAAACGATTATCGACTTTAAGATAAACCACCCCTTCGCCGAAATGCAGCTTCACTTCCTCAACTCCGGTAACCTTGAGGATCTCTTCAGTGAGTTGCTCGGCTTGAACTCGGGTAAGATTGCTAATGGAAATCAGCATATTGGCAAGATAACGCGGCGGTTTCATTGTAAAAGATACTACCAACCAACTCGCTCCCGCTACAGCACTCATGATAAAAACAGCGCTACCTCCGAATTCGCCATAACTCCAGCCTCCAAGCGCACCGCCTAAAAATGCCCCTAAAAATTGAGAAGTTGAATAAAAACCCATAGCCGTTCCTTTCATGTCGCCCGGTGCGGTTTTAGAAACCAATGAAGGTAACGTGGCTTCGAGCAAATTGAAACCGCAAAAAAACAACCAAAGAAAAACAATGATCCCGGTCAAGCTTTGATGAAAGTACTGTAAACCTAATTCAGATACAACGATAACAGCAATCGCACCGATAAAAACGGGTTTCATTTTACGCTTTTTTTCAGCCAAAATAATAAAAGGTACTGCGGCCAATAAAGAAACGATAAACACAGGCAAATAGACTTGTCCATGTTGACTGCCGCCTAATCCGGCATCCCTCATCAATAGTGGAATGGCAATAAAACTGGCCGTTAATATCAAATGCAGAATAAAGATACCGTAATTGAATCTTAGCAGCTCGGCATTTTTTAACACATGCTTTATCTGGCCTGGAATCAGTTCGGCATCGCGGTGAACTTTTGATTGTATCGGGTTCGGAACGATATAAACGATGACGACTATTGCCGCTAACGAGAGCAGCGCCGTCAACCAGAAGATACCTTCAACACCGACATAACCGGCAAGGACAGGTCCTATAGAGATCGCGATGCCGAACGAAACGCCGATACTGATACCAATCAAGGCCATCGCTTTCGTCCTATGGACCTCCTGGGTCAAATCGGCGACCAAGGCCATAATGACTGCGGCGATGGCTCCTGAACCTTGCAATGCCCTGCCGAATAACACGCCGTAAATCGTCGTCGACATCGCCGAAAGCACGCTGCCGGCTGCAAACAGCAATAAGCCCAGGATAATTAATTTTTTTCGCCCAAAGCGGTCGGACATTAGCCCGAAAGGGATTTGCAATAATGCCTGACTTAATCCATAAATACTAACCGATAATCCGATTAAAAGCGGCGTGGATCCTTCCAAATGCTCGGCAAACAACGGTAACACCGGCATAATCATAAACAATCCCAACATCCTTAATGCGTAAATGCCCGCCAATGAACCGGTTGCTCGTTTTTCCAGCAATGTCATTGGGCTGGTAATATCCTGCATTTGTGCCAAAACACTTATCTCCTGAATAAAGTACGCTATCGAAAACTATAAAGAATGGATGGCTAATCGAAATTTAACAGCCTTACACTGCGAAGTACCGATCAACATCTTTAACCGACACACAATGCCGGCTATTATAACAACGGTTTCTTGAGCAGTCTGTTTGAAATTAGCCTTGAGAAATCAAAGCTAAGGAAGGGATGCGCTAAATCGCGTCTTAATAATATGGGATAAAAGGAATAGACGATTCCTAGACAATCGAAAAGCAGGGGGTTTGGAGCCATATCCATCAAGCTTAAGTACAGGTCCCCGCTGCTAAGGATTTCGTGATAAATAACGTCCTGGAACTATGAGCTTTGCTGAAGGTTCGTTAAGCCCAGCACCTAAATTCCATTGCCCATTGTCTATGGTTAATTATCTTGGATAATTCATCCAGCACCTAAATAAACCATGATTTTGAATCATTGCCAAAGACCTATGGAATTTAGGTGCTGGACCGTTGATGGTCACCCAGGTGCCGAATTTTGATCTACGATGAGCATATCTAATCGGAACCCCAAGTTCGGATATGCCACGATAGGCACTTCCGTATGCCGCAATCTCGGTAGCCGTTACTCGACGAAACTTATTCTAGGTTCGCATGTCTCGATCTCATTTCTTCCTCCGGAATGCCTTTTTCGTGGATGACATGAGAGATGGTCGCTTCCAAAAATGCCAAAGTTGAAAGTTCGAAAACCGTACCCATCGGCATACCGACAACCTTGCCATACTGTTCCGGGCTACCGACTCTAAACACGGCATCGGCCATGTCGCCGATTGTCGACTCGTTTTTCGCTGAAATCAGCACAATTTGTGCGCCGATATCCCGTGCCCGCTTAGTAAAGGCAACGAGTTGTTCGGTTTCGCCGGAGCCGGAAATAATAATCAGCAAATCGCCTTGCTTGATGCTGGGGGTAACGATTTCGCCGACCACACTGGTATCGTAACCGCTATGCATCAACCGCATGGCAAAAAAGCGGCCAATCAAGCCCGACCGTCCCGCACCTGAAACAAAAATTCGGCGCGCTTGATCGAGCATGCTCGTCAGTTTTCTATCATAAGAATCATCGGTTACATATAAGACATCCGAAATCTTATCGACGACAAATTCACGATGCGTGCCCTTGCTATTGACCAAGCGTTGAATTTTTCTAGCGGCATTGGCTGGAGATGGCGCGCCTGTAATTGCGCCGCCTACGACAATTATGTCAACTCCGGCTTTAACAACATCGCTTACAGTTTCGGGCTTGATACCGCCGGCAACAGATACTCGAGTATTGAGCCCTAAGCGCAATAAATCTTGTAAATCCGTAAAGGGTGTATGACCGGCCGCCTGGGCATCGATGCCGGTATGAATGCCGATAATTTGCACACCGGCCGCCACGGCTTCCGAAGCACAACTAGCTTTATCCTCGACATTGATCAAATCGACTTGAACTTCGGCATTATATTTTTTTGCCGCGTTAATAACGCCTTTAATAGTTGAAATTCCCGATGTTCCAAGTACCGTGCAGATATCCGCACCGGCTTCATAGAATGGACTGGCTTCGTATTCACCGGCATCCATCGTTTTAAGATCGACCAGTAACAACTTATCGGGGAATCTGCGTTTAATTTCCTTGACCAATTCAAGCCCGTTGAACTTGATACAGGGTGTACCGATTTCAATGATATCGACATAAGGTGCCGCTTGCGAAGCAAGTTCCAGGGTTTTGTCGAAATCCAAAGAATCTAGTGCCAATTGAATCAATGGTTTTGCCATTTTATGCGCTCCTGATTTCGTTATATTGATTATCACACAATAGCATTTGGTCAGAGCGGCACTCTAAAGCAGAAAAAGGATATCTGTCAATTTTCGAAAGACTCCGCCATCGAAAAAGCCCTAAGGGTTTCGCGATATACTCATCGTAGATGAAAAT
Source organism: Methylotuvimicrobium sp. KM1 (assembly GCF_044788715.1). Lineage (NCBI taxonomy): Bacteria > Pseudomonadati > Pseudomonadota > Gammaproteobacteria > Methylococcales > Methylococcaceae > Methylotuvimicrobium > Methylotuvimicrobium sp. KM1. The sequence continues at coordinate 2,644,198 of NZ_CP173170.1, forward strand.
TCGGCCTCGAGGTGCCCGTCAAAGGACGCCGTAAATACGTCCGTGTAGGCTCTATGCCAGCTCCATGCTGGCAAAGCCTTTACGAGCGCCATGGATGGCGTGAATGTCGATTTTGCAGGAGCAAAAATCGACCTGGCACCCCGAGGACTCCTCCGGCACTGCCGAAATTTGAAGTGCGAAAGGTATAAATAACATCCTGGAGCTATTAGCGTTGTCGAGGATTTAGTTGCGATGATTAAGTAAGATTAAGTGAGGGGAACGCTTACTTTTGGTTTTTTGATGAATTTCGCTTGCCTCGATCATCATATGCCGGCACCAAGGACAAATGCAATCGTCGGGCCGGCATTGTTCCGATGGTAAAATCTCATCACCACAGCGTTCGCAAATGATCGGTCTTGGTAAAAATTTCATTTGAACTCATCCTTAAAAATGTTTAGCACAGACTAACCTGAGTCCATGCTGCTTTTTTGTGACGAATTCACACTTTGGATGCGATACTTACCAAAACCTTTAATTTATGTTGATTATTTCACATTTCAATTACTAGTACTGAGCGAAGATTTCTGCATTTAGTACGCCGCACGCTCTAAATGCAGCGATAATGCACAATTTTAGAATCACTGCTATTCGTAGCGAATCATCAACTCAATTGTTGCAACAAAAAAGGTATCAATTCAGTCATCGGCAATTCTTGGCTTTCATTAGCGGTTCGAGCCCGGTATTCGATCATGCCGGAGTCGAGACTGCGGTCGCCGATTACGACACGATGCGGAATACCGATCAATTCCATATCGGAAAACATGAAGCCGGCTCGGACTTTTCGATCGTCGAATAACACCTCGATTCCGGCGTCGAGCAGTTCTCGATACAATTTTTCGACTGCCGTACGCAAACGTTCCGATTTATGCATATTCATCGGACACAAGGCCACTTGGAACGGAGCCAATTGAGCCGGCCAGATGATGCCATTATCGTCATGGTTCTGCTCGATCGCCGCCGCAACAATCCGCGAAATACCGATGCCGTAACACCCCATGATCATCGTCTGATTCTTACCGCCTTCGTTGATGATGTCGGCTTTCATCGCTGAACTGTATTTCGTACCCAATTGAAAAATATGACCTACCTCGATACCTCGAGCAATCGTAATCGTGCCCTGCCCGTCCGGGCTCGGATCGCCTTCGACCACGAGGCGTAAATCCTCGATTTGTTCAGGCAAAGGAATATCCCGCTGCCAATTCACGCCGCGGTAATGCTTGCCGTCTTGATTGGCTCCGCATACAAAATCGGACATCAAGACGACACTACGATCCGCAATGATTTTAATTTTCAGACCGAAAGGACCGACCGAGCCAGGCTTTGCATTACAAACAGACATCACTTGCTCTTCGTCGGCTAATTGCAAGGGAGCTGCGATACCGGAAATTTTTTCGGCCTTGATCGCATTCAATTCATGATCGCCTCGTAATAACAAAGCAACTAACTCGTCTTCTTCGCCTTTGACGATCAAAGTTTTTAGGCAGCGGGATTTAGCAATCCCGAAAAAAGCACTGACTTCTTCTATCGAATGTTGATCCGGAGTGTCCACTAGATTTAGCGATTCGGTAGCCGGCCCCCTGTCGCCTGCGGGCATTAACGCCTCGGCTTTTTCGATGTTTGCGGCATAATCGCTTTTCGTCGAAAAGGCAATCGCATCCTCTCCGGATTCGGCCAATACATGAAATTCGTGCGAAACCGCACCGCCGATCGATCCTGAGTCGGCGATCACAGCCCTATATTGCAAACCGAAGCGGTTGAAGATATTGCTGTAGGCCTGGTACATGACTTGATAGGTTTCTTGAAGAGATTCCTGATCGAGATGAAAAGAATAAGCATCCTTCATGACGAATTCGCGTGAACGCATCACGCCGAAACGAGGACGAATTTCATCCCGGAATTTGGTTTGGATTTGATAATACGTGATCGGCAACTGCTTATAACTTTTGATCTCATGCCTCGCCAAATCGGTAATGATTTCCTCATGCGTGGGGCCAAGACAAAAATCGCGTTGATGGCGGTCTTGTAAACGGGCCAGTTCGGGGCCATACTGTTCCCAACGACCGGTCTCCTGCCACAACTCGGCGGGTTGCAAGGCCGGCATCAAGACTTCTAATGCGCCGGCTTTTTCCATCTCCTCGCGGGTAATTTTTTCGACTTTTCGCATGACTCTAAGCCCTAGCGGCAACCAGGTATAAAGACCGGCGGCTAATTTGCGAATTAAGCCTGCTCGAATCATGAGTTTATGACTGGCGATTTCGGCATCCGAAGGCGTTTCTTTGACGGTATTGAGAGGGAATTGAGAGGTGCGCATTGTCTATGATTAAAATGTTAAAATGCCTATTTTACCGATTAAACACCGCCAAAGTCATCACATCATCGACATCCGGTTTTCTGATATCATTCAGGCTGGATTGTTTACCGACGATCGAATAATAAAGCGAAGGACAACTCACCTTGAATCATAGAACCTCCGTTAACTCGACTTTGAGTCGGATTGCAGTAACGGCTTTACTGTTTTATTTTGCGGGACAATTGGCATTACCGCTGTCCTTGCCGCCCAGTTACGCGACAGCAATCTGGCCACCGGCCGGTATCGGCTTTGCGTCAACTTTACTCTGGGGAAACAAAGTATTACCGGCTATTTTTTTAGCTGAATTAGCTATCCATTATGAAGTCTACGATTTCATGACTTTATGGCAATCCCCCGGCCAGCTCTTAATTTTTCTCAGTTCACCGGTCAACAGCGTGCTTAGGGCTTGGACCGGAGCCTTTTTAGTAAAAAAAATCGTAGGCTACCCGAACCCTTTGATTTCCGCCAAAGAAATCATGCTGTTTTTTCTCTTATCCGGTCCGATCGCCACATTGATACCGGCGTTACTAAGCGTTTATGCATTGGTTGAAACCGGTGTCATCGTCGAATCGGATTTCGGATTCGGATTCTTAACCTGGTGGCTCGGAGATTGCATCGGTATCGTGGTTTTCACGCCTTTATTCTTGACGATTTTTGAACCTTCCTTACAAAGCCGTACGAAACGCTGGTTACCGTTATGCACAGCCTTGATACTAGGTTTAGCCCTAGTCGTAATTTCTTACTTATTGGCTCATCAACGAGAAGGCTTACGCCTACAGGAAATCATCGAAAGCAAGGCAGAAACGATACAATACGCTTTAGAAGACAATTACAAGGCCCATGCAAACACCTTGTCGCTTTACCACGCATTAATCGGTTCGAGCGATACGATTGACTATCCATCGTTACAAATTTTTTCGGACTGGGTTTTTAACACTTACCCAGGCGTTCCTTTTATTGAATGGCTAGAGGCTTCAAAAGCAAATCAAGATAAAACGGCATGGACGATCAAGTATTCGACCAAAAAGTATTTCGATGATATCCATCCTATCTCGGAAAAACGCCACCAAGAGATCGTGTTAGCACTGGAGCCTCAAGCAACAACCGATCGAAGCTCTAAAATATTGGCACTTGAAAACAATTCCAGGCAGTTTTTTATCTATACGCCTTTTTTCGAGAACAAACAGACCTTGAAAGGTTATGTCATTGAAGCTTTCGATATCGAACGTTTTATTGAAGACGCTTTACTTCGAAAAAGCATTGAATATATCGATATTAGGCTTTTCGAAAAAACATCCGACGGAGAACAACAATGGTTGTTTCCGTTAGAGCCTAAGCGCGCCATTCCGGATCCGTTTGCCATCACCACGTTAAAACCGCTTAATATCGGCGGGCAATCCTGGTTCATTCAAGTTTCGCCCGATTTAGGTTTTCTTGGAAATTATTATTCCTGGCCGGTTTGGGGTATTTTGGCCGGCGGTATGCTGCTGACAAGTTTAATGGGTATCGGTTTTTTGATTGTCACCGGACAAACCGAGCTAATCCTGGTCGAAGTCGAAAGGCGTACGCATGATCTTAACCAAAGCAATCGAAAACTACGACTCAACGAAGAACAATTACGCTTAGCCGCAACCGCCTTCCAAACCCAGGAAGGCATCATGATTACCGATAAAAAAGGCAGGATTTTAAGGGTCAATAACGCATACACTGAAATCACCGGTTATTCTAGCGAAGAAGTCATTGGCAAAATTCCCTCGGTTTTAAGATCCAGACACCATAATCGCGAATGTTTTGATGAGTTTTGGAAGCAATTAGCTTGCCAAGGACAGTACGAAGGCGAGATCTGGAATCGTCGAAAGAATGGAGAAGTTTATCCGGAATGGCAGACAGTTACCGCCGTTAAAAACGAAGCCGGCGAAATTAGCCATTTTGTGTCAATTTTTTCCGATATCACCGAAAAAAAAGAAAATGAATCACGCATCCACAATCTGGCCTTCTACGATCCCTTAACCAACTTGCCGAATCGTCGCTTGTTGATCAATCGTCTCGATAAAGAAATCGCTGTTGCCAAACGACATGGCCATTTCGGCGCAGTGATATTCATGGATCTGGACCATTTTAAATTTTTGAATGACTCGCTAGGCCATCATGTCGGCGACGAATTACTTATTCAGGTAGCCAACCGCTTGGAATCGGTTGTGCGAGATGAAGATACCGCTGCCCGCTTAGGCGGCGACGAATTTATCGTTCTAATCAACTGCAATGCTAAAAACTTATCGGAAGCAGCCGATCACGCACTAACGGTCGCCGAAAAAATTAATGCCAAAATCAACGAACCGTTTCTACTCGATGCATTCCAACATCAACTCTCGCCCAGCATCGGTATAACCTTGTTTCCGGATAATGACGATAATCCCGACCGGATTCTGCAACAAGCCGATACGGCAATGTATCGATCGAAAGCTTCCGGCCGTAACAGCATCAGCTTTTTTCATCCGAGCATGCAAGAAGCTGCCGATCTGCGCATTAAGATGGAAAACGAGCTTTTAGAAGCGATCGATCAAGGTCAATTTGTTTTGAATTATCAAGCCCAGTTTGATGCCAAAAACGAGATTATAGGAGCCGAAGCATTAATCAGATGGCAACATCCCCAAAAAGGCTTGATCTCACCCGTTGAGTTCATCAAAATTGCCGAAGAATCTCGCTTGATTTTACAGTTAGGGCGATGGGTAATCATGGAGGCATGCCTACAAATACAGTCATGGCAAGAAAGTGGTTTAATTGTGCCGCGTATTGCAGTCAATGTGAGTTCGAATCAATTCAGACAAAGCGACTTTGTCGATCAAATAGAACATTCTTTGAAGCTTAGCGGCATTACGCCCGATTGCTTGGAGATAGAATTAACCGAACACGTTGTTATCGATAATATCCAGGATACCATTGAAAAAATGAAAGCCTTGAAAGCGCTGGGCCTATCGATTTCGATTGACGACTTCGGCACCGGCTATTCCTCGCTTGCTTACTTGAAACAACTTCCGCTGAATCAATTGAAGATAGACAAAAGCTTTGTTCGCGACATTTCCTACGACCCGAACGATGCAATCATCGTCGAAACAATGATCGACATGGCTAAACATTTAGGCTTGACGATGATTGCCGAAGGTGTGGAAACAGCCGAGCAATTGGCATTTCTGAAGAGTAAGGGGTGTACAGGGTTTCAAGGCTACCACTTCCGTCATCCGGTAACGGCAGGCCAATTTGCCGAACTTTTGTCGCAACAATCTCCGCAAGTACTATGATAAAACTATGTCAACAAATATTCTTTTTATATTAAACACTTAGATAAACAGGAAAAACCATAAACAATGGTTTTTCCATGAAACTTGTGGTAAATAAATTTACCTATGACTCATTTTGTATCGGATTTTTCATTTTTCATTTGTTTTAGATAAGTAACGATAGCCTTTGCTTGTTGCCGATCAAGAATCTTTTCAAAAGACGGCATTTTAGTGCCCGACCGGTAAGCAGGCGCATTAAGAATAAAACCGGCCAACTCCGCCTCGATAAAATATTCGGTAATGTTTTTCGGAACATTGAGCTCCGGCCCGACTTGACCGCCGGACAAATTAACCGAATGGCAACGAATGCAATAAGTCGAAAACAAATTGAACCCGGTACCAATATCATCTGTTATTTTGGCCGGTGCCGCTGCACCGAAATAAGTCGATGCCGGTTGCAGCGAAATCGATGCCAATTGGAACGGCCATGGATAGCGCCATTTGTCTAGCCCTTGCTTAGGCCAAACTAAATAAAACGGCGCCGGCGTTGTGGTTTCTTTGCCGAATTTGAAAGTCAGCCATTTTTGCCCCGAAGGCGCTTCGGTATCTCGAAACGCAATAAAGCCTTGCTCCGACATTGCGTCCGCCAACCCCATAGAAACCGTGTAACCATCTTTGGCAGTAAACACGACCACCCTATCCTTAGCTGTTCGATCGGCTTCAGAAAAACGACTCAAAACTTGCGCTAACGGAATCGATTCGTATTCTTTAGCGGTTTTATAAACCGGATCTTCCTTGATTTGAATGCGTTTTACCGTAGTCAGGCCGATGCCGGAAAGATCGATTGTCGGCCACTCTTCAGCATATACCGAATGCGACTGAAAAATTGCGATCAGTAAAAATAAAAAAAACTTTAATCTAATCATAATCGAAACAGTGGATTATTTGGTTTAATTGGTTGGTATCGATAGGCTTCGTTAGATAATGATCGAAACCGGCATCGAGCGCTTCTCTGATTGTTCGTCGACCGGCATAAGCACTAATTGCAATCAGTTGAATATTATTGTTTTCTTGTCTGAGCAATCTTACCAGTTCGATTCCGTTCATGACAGGCATATTCAGATCAATAAAAGCGACTTTGTAATGATATTTGTGGATCATATTCAAGGCGTCGACTCCGTTGTCAACGCAGTCGATTGCACAATCTTGCCTCAACAGTAACTGTTTCAGCAGTATTAAATTAATTTCATTATCATCCGCGATTAAAATCTGTAATTTACCGAAATGTTTATTGTAAGGAACGACTAAACCGGAAGTTTTAGAAGCTTTTACAGAATCGGTTTTCAGCGGTAGATTCACTGTAAAAACACTGCCGCGCCCCTGCTCGCTTTGCACCGAAATACTGCCTTGCATGAGCTTGATCAACTCCTTGCATATAGCCAAACCAATGCCAATACCTTCCTTGTAAAGCCCCTTTCCTCTTAATTGAATAAAAGGGGAAAAAATCAAGTTGAGATGCTCATTAGCAATGCCGCATCCGGTATCCGTTACAGTAATAATCAATTGATCGCTCTGATATTCCGTTGTCAATGTAACGCGTCCACGATCGGTGTATTTAATTGCGTTATCCAATAAATTAGCAATTATTTGACGCAAGCGTTTTTGATCGCCATGAAGAAATTGCGGCAAATTATTTTGATTATGAACAAACGCTAATTGTTTTTCAGCGGCCTTTAACCTAAACAACTCGACAATGTCATTAATCAGACTTACAAAATCGAAGCGCTCTATTACAAACTTAGTTTTATTACTTTCAATTGCGGCAATATCAAGAATATCGTTAATCAGCGTTAATAAGTCTTCGCTACAATGACTGATGATATTGACTTGCTGTTTTTGTGCTTCAGGAATTTCTGGCGATTTTTGCAATAATTGTGCGAATCCCATGATACCGTTCAGCGGTGTGCGCAGTTCATGACTAATTTTAGCCAAAAACTGATTCTTAGCTTCATTAGCGGTTTCAGCTGCCTGTTTAGCACTCAATAACTCCGCAGTCCTTTCACTGACGACCAATTCTGTTTTGACATGCCGACCGGTTAGCATTAACAACCCAGCTCCAAGCAAACTGGTAAATAACAGACCACTTATCAAAAACCACCACATCGGCCAATGAAAATGTGCGTAAACCGAGCTATGGTCTTGATAAAAATAAAACTGCCATTCCTGGTTGCCCAATAACAACGAATATTTACGAAAGTTATTATGCAAATGATCCTTGGTATTGCTATAAATAATGCTGTAACCGGATTCGGAATCGGAGCCGGTAATCGCAAGGTAAACTCCTCCTGTATTGAGCCCCTTAAATGCCTGTCGAATCATGCTTTCGGTAGAAACTGTGCTTGACAAAATGCCTATAGGCGTTTGTGATTTTTCCTTCTTTGAGCGATAAATCGGTAACAGGAAATGAATATGTCTCTTAGCGGGTTCAATAATCGCTTTTACCAATGAATCAGAACTTTGAATACGAGCAAATTGATCAAGCCGACGCTCCGATAATTCGAGCGGTACCAAAATTGACTCATCTCGATGCTCGCTATAGACTGGAAGCAATTTGAAGTGCGCCTTCTCTTTTATGCGGTAACGCTGCCAGCGGATGGATTGTATTTCAGGAAATTCATCAAAACCTTGCCGAGCCGCCAATTTAAAATCATCGGGCCCAACAGTATAGTCGCCGATAAAAAGATTGCCCGTTGCATAAACAATACGCTGGTGCTGCTTGATTCGATGCTTAAGCGCCTCGGCTAACATTAGCGATTGATTTTCGAAATCCTGATCGTGCTGTTTGCGATCGAGTTTTTGCACATAAAAGAAAAAACCGATAATCAGCATAAAACTTAACAATAAAGGAATTCCGACAGGAAAGAAGCGTTTACGCCAAACCGACTTAGGGCTGGCAAAAACAATCAGTAGCAAGGGCGTAAACACAAAAACGCCGATACTGTCGCCAACCCATTTGATAAACCAATTGATGGGCATTTCCGAAGGCCCGAGGACTCCGCACAGCGTGAGCGCAGCAGCATCCAATGTTGCAGGAATCGAACAACTAACCGGCCCGCCGAATAACAAAAAGAGAATGATATGTTTGTCTTCCAGCAAAACGCTGGGAAACCCAACAATACGACCGATTAAATAACGACCGGTTAAAGCGCTAACTGAAGCACCGCTTGCCGAGACTAAGGAAACGGCCAACATATTGTTGTCGAAACCGAATGCCAGAACGGAAATAAAAAAATTGCCGATAAAGATTCCCGGCCAGACCCGATTACCAAGAAGTAAAAGTAAACCTAGTGCAACGCCTGCTGAAGGCCATACGGCGCTGGCTTTACTGGGTGATAGAGCCAATTCAAGGCCTAGTAGTCCAAACACAAAATAAAGAAGGCCAACCAGTATCATCAGCAAAAAAGACTGCCCTAAGTCAGCAATAGATAAACGTAGTCTCATTTTTATGTTTACAGGACTTGATTATTTTGTGTTTAATTAAAAGAAAGTTATGACTGGAGACTAACTATTCACCGCGTCTCTTGTAATATGTTACCTAAAGGGTTGTAACTATTCATTCCCCCTATCATTCCCTCGCTCTGCGTAGGAATGATAGGGGGAATGAATAATTACGGTTCGATAGTTATAGCTTCGACCGCGAAAAATGTAAGCGTTAATCTAAGGATTCAATTAAGGATTTCGTCTAACAAATATCGTTGCTCTTTTAATTTTAACTCATATCATAATTATCACCCCCCCTAATCCCTTGAACATCATCAAATTTATCAACGAAGACATCTGGAGAATTCAAGAGCATTCATTGAATCGCTATGAAGCCTACGGATTGCACGCCTTGAAAATCCTATTGCTATCTGCAAAAGGCTTCATCCGCGACCTTTGTATACTTCGTTCCACGGCTTTAGCTCTTTATACGTTGCTATCGATTGTACCGGTTTTTGCAATGCTGTTCGGCGTCGCCAAAGGCTTCGGTTTTGAAAGAATTTTGAAAGAAAAATTGTTAGAGCAAGTCCCGGAACACGATACGATGATCGTGCAATTGATCGGTTTTGCCGAGAACATGCTAGAGAATGCCAAGGGCGGCGTTGTGGCGGGAATTGGGGTGATTTTTTTGTTCTGGACGGTCATTAAGGTTATCGGATTCATTGAAGCATCGTTTAATGCCATCTGGCAAATCGATAGCGACCGGTCGTTGAATCGTAAGCTCAGCGACTATCTATCCCTGATGTTTCTCGCACCGATTTTACTGATAATTTCCAGTAGCATTACGGTTTTTTTGAAAACGCATGTCGGCTGGTTATTAGAGATCATGCATTTACCCGATTTCGGCGCCAATCTGGTATTGCAGCTATTAGGTTTGTCTCCCCTGGTTATCATGTCGGCGTTATTATCGTTTATATACATTTATATTCCGAATCATAAAGTCAAGCTAAAACCCGGATTAATCGCAGGTATTTTGGCCGCTATTGCCTATCAGACTTTTCAATGGGCCTATCTCACCTTACAAATCGGCGTCTCGGAATACAATGCGATATACGGCAGTTTTGCGGCCTTGCCGCTATTTATTCTGTCGTTACAGATCGGCTGGATGATTGTACTATTCGGTTGCGAAATCGCTTTTTATTTACAAAATTTCACCGAGTTCAAGGAAGATAAAAAATACAGCGAACCGAGCCTAATCATACAAAAGGCCTCAGCATTAAAAATGATGCAATTGATGATTCATGCATTTACCGAAGAAGCGCCGCCTTTGACAGAAGGCGAAATCAGTAAACGACTCAGGCTTCCGGTTTCAGTTGTTAGAACTGTTATAAAAAAGTTGAAAAATGGCGGCATCATTATCGAGCTAAACCGAGAGGAAGACGAAGAGACGGTATTTCTCCCAGCAGTCGACAGTCATCGACTTGATGTAGCCCGAGTCATCAAAACGCTAGAGGAATATGGCCAGCATAAACTGCCGGACATTCAAGGTATCGCAGAGAGCTTAAAGCTGATCGAGGAATCCGAAAAGCTAGTTGAATCCAGCAAAATCAATACATTAATTAAGGATATTTAAGTAGAAAATACCTTTTCCTAGCAATCTTTCGGCCTTTTGACTATGATTTCCAAAACTCATCCATATTCTGCTAGGAAGTAAAACCTTGTCTACATCTAACGATAAGAGAATTCATCCACGATTAATCCATCGAGCTCCCGTGCTGGTCATTATTCCCGCTTCAGGCAAAACCGAGCGATTACAAATGCAGGATTTTTCGGCCGGTGGCGTGTTTATCAATTGCCTCAACGAGACATTACCGCAAATCGGCGACGAAATACAAATTCAAACCTTGGAAATCGAGGATGCTCCGGTTTTATACGTCAAAGTCGTAAGAGTGATACCCCAAAAAGGCTTTGCGGTTGAGTTTATGTGAACACGATAATCCTAAATTCGGTAGTTTATCCATGAAGGACATGAAATTCATAAAGAATTTCAAGAAATAACCTAACGTTCATGAATGCCTGGCAATCGCCCCGGAAAATGAAAGTGCGGGTGAGTGGTGAAGGGTCCGGTCACTCGCCCGACAGGACGCCGTAAATACGTCCATGTAGGCTCGACGGCGGCGACTGATTGCCATGGATGGCATGAATGCAGATTTTGCAGGAGCAAAAATCTGCCCTGCCGCCGATGCCTGCCGGTCGAGCACCGCACTCTTCTCGGAACCGGCATTGCCGCAGCAGAGTTTTGTATATCGAAAAATTAGATAATAAGACTGGCTCCATGAACTTTCACAGTAAAAATTATCGCTGACCTTTCGGGTGAGGAAAAGTTATGCGCAACCGAATGACAAGAAATTAAATTAACTTCATGATCTTCATGGTTAAATGCTTTTTCTAGAATAATCGAAATTTCCAGCGTTGATGAAATTTAAGTTTCAGGATCAGTGTTATTCCTTGCCTCTCAAACGCAGCCAGCTTTTTCTAAATAAATGAGGGATCAATAGATACAGCGGCATCCTTAACCAATGCGAACGGATATACAGCAACCAGCGCGCTAATCCGGTCCACCGGTCGTTGCAGCTGGCATGATTCGGCATCAATGCTCTCAAATATAAAAAGTCCATGAAGTACCGATGAAAGCGCCCTTTCAAAAACCCTTCAGATTCATGTAATACGCTTTCCGGAATCGGGGTATCCAAAATAGCTTGGGTGTAGCGTAAAGCATAATAAAGAGGAATGCGTTGATTAAGTTCATCGGCTCTGAGCAGCAATTTATCCCAAAAACCGCTTTTTCCCGAGTGCTGTTGGATTAACGAATCCAAATCACATAAATCCCTGAAACCGTGATCCAGTTCGCCCTCATGAAACAAATGGGAAGCACTGTGTAACACCCTGTCTTCCGTAGCCAACACCCAGCAATTTCTATCGGCCACCCTCACGCAATTCGATAATAACTTAGCTGAATCGGGAGAATATCGACAGGTTTTTGGCAAGATATTATGGTGAACATCAAGCGTAGTTTGGCGCTTTAGATGCCGCATCGGCGGAATTTCGTGCATCCATTGCCGGTAATATTTTTGATCGTAGGCATCGAGCGTCGTTGTCATCCAGCCACCTTTGATCAAAGCCCGTTCGACTTCCGGTAAGCGATCTTCAGGCACTAGTATATCAATATCCGAAAACACCCTGCCATGAGCTGCTCGATCATTAGCCAGTTGGTAAGCCGCCCCCTTTAAAAACACGACGGGTATTTTTATATCCCCGAGAGCTTTGATGATGCATTCGATCTCCCTGTCTAAGGAAATCATAAAGCGCTCGGCATGAACTCGAGCCGAAATCAAGTGCCTGCGTGGTTGTTCAGGCACGGAATCATAAAGATTAGCCTGCTCTATTAATATATTTAAGGTTGCTAAAACATTGGCTTTTCGAGCCTGCCTAATGAGTAAGTCCCATTGTGGTAAATCTATTCCCAAGACTTGTTCCGGCAAGACAAGTACCGAGCTTAACAGTGGCTTAAAAACGAGCATGAAATGTTATACTCTTCGTAGATCATAATTCGGCACAGGGGTACCCGTCAAAGGGCACCGTGAATACGTCCATGTAGGCTCTATGCTGGCAAAGCTTTTGCCGCACACCTCGGCACCTCCTCGGGTACTGCAAAAAGTTGAAGTGCGAAACGTATAACTTCTTCAAATGTCGGAAAGAGGATTTGATGGTTCGATTTATACGGTCAACAGCAGGAATAGCGGTCGTCAAGCCTAGACGGATGTATTCACAGCGCCCTGTCAAGTGAATCACCGAACCATCACAAAGCTTACCGTTTTGGGAAGTTATTTTGTATAATCCCTTAATAGCCATCTGAATCAATTCGCCATATCTGTAAATAGACTTACCGCTTCATCTAAGCTGCTATATTCAAACTCATAACATTCGCATTGATCGATGAAGTCTCCCAAGCAGTTGAAGCCTTGAGCACCCAAAACATTATAGTTGAAACAGTCGCTAGCCGCGCGCACCATTGCCTTGCCCTTGCTCAAGGGCATCAACTTAGTCTCCGATGCTTGTTTGTATTTGGGGAAAATTAAAAAGCTTGGTTTAGCCTGTTTTTCAGCTAATTTCACACTACTCTCAGGCGGCTTCATATGCCCAACGGTCCCTTTTGCGGTATCCGCAACGATCCGACCAATCACAGCTTGATTCGAAAATGCTTGTATCAGTGGAATCGATTGGTTTTTAAGGCTGATTGGTCTAGGTACTGGGGAAATTAAACCATCATTTATAGAGATCAGCGCCATCTCATCGGAAAGAAGTCGCCATCCCCGGCAAACCAAAGCCGCGCATAATGTGCTTTTTCCACTTCCTGGCGTACCTGGAAAAATAAAGGCACGATCTTTCAATTCGACAACTGCGGCATGAATGATTAGATTGTAATTGGAATGGCTTGCAATACACCAATTCATTCCCCATTCGAACATTGCGGGAGCTTGCGCGTACGGTAAGGGTTTGAATGGGATATATCCGTCAAGCGAGAAAACCACTTGGCGTCGAAAGAAACGCCTAGAGATGGACGGCGAAGCTAATTGAACATGAAAATCGATAAAATCACTATCGGCCAATATTTCATAATTGCTATAAAGAGATTGAATGTGCTGAAGTACTTCGGGAATAGATGAAGAAAGAGAGATATTGAACGAGCCGATTCTAAATCTTGCGTGTTTAATAGAGCCCGGCACGATGGCATTAATAATTGATGTCACGTTATTTATAAATGGCTTCGTATTCCAACAAGCCTAACCTTTGTAATTCCGAGATCAATCTATCCAAATAGTGGCTTACATCATGATCGAGAACACCGCCTGAGTCGGCGACGATACATTCCAGTTGCTGCCCTGACTTGGGAGCTTTTTCAATTTCACCCAGAACATAGGCGGCTGTTTCATCTATAAGCAGAGTATTTCCAGAATTAATATCAAAAATAACAGCTTCATCATCCCATTGCCTAAAAATCAGCGAAACATCGCTTCGAAGTCGAAAAACTCGATCCTGGTGGCTATGGGGCTCTGGAAATCTCTGCACGCGTTATAAGATTTGCTTTGTGGAATTAGAGGTCTTCTTACAAACAACTTGACGCTACGGCCACGTTGCACTGAGAAAATGCTCCAGATTTGTATAGTTGGGAGGCACATTGATTGCGCCATTATAAAGGGCAATGACTTGATTTGGCTTGAGAATATAATTTGGATTCTGCAATGCGTTCAGATATGCCGCAATCGCATGAGATTCGATACTATCGGTAGATTCACACAAAAGCTTGCGCATAGGTTCGTCAATACCGCCGCCAAAGACCGCACTAAATGAAACACCATTCGAAAAATTGGCACAATCATTGGCTTCAGTGTTAGCACCACCATTGCCATTAGTTGTTGTTGTACCGACGGATAGTGTTTGACCCTCGGTAAGCGGATTATCGCTGAAATTAGTGCTGATACTGACGATCGTTACAATTGTCCCTTCGCTCAATGCATCATTGTTTCGTATTATTTCTATAATCGTGTCGATCTTGATTAAATCGCCATAATGAATATTGATACCTGTCCAAAGATAAGGCGTGGAAGTACTTTTGATCGTTTTCTTAATCGTAACCTGTTTGTTAGTAGTACTACCGCCACTCCCCCCCGGCCAAGTTGCATTTACTGTGGCAGAACTTTGTGATTCTTGTGTAATTAAGCTTCCAGCCGCTGACGAATCAGGAGATTTCCAATATTCAGGACTACTGCCCAACTCACAACTTCCAGCGCCGGTATACGAAGCATTACCCGACATTTCTTGCGACAAACAATTTGCGCCAAAACCCGTAACCGGACGTCCAGCCAATGTCATTATGACCGGTACCGTAAAGCCCACCTTGGTCAACGACCGTTTCGATTGATCCACTTTTTGATGATCGGAGACAACTGGCTTCGATTTTTCTGATTCTATCGTCATCACTAACACCGCCTGGTTAAATTTAATATTAGTCGAACTCTAACAAAACGCTAAAATTCTGTCTATTGTACTTTGGGACAAGATCGATCAACAGCCATTTCAGATTATTTAGCTACTTGGGCAAGGAACTAAATTTAATCAATTATTCCGCAAAAACGCCTCAAACATTAATAAAGACCAAATCGATGTGCTGTAATCCCGGATTCCGCTTTGGTGCTGATCGACGATCTTTTTGACGAACGCCTGATCAAAATAGCCGCTCTGGATCATCGTCTCGCCGAGCAGCGATTCTCGCACGCGATCTTTCAACGGCCCTCTAAACCAGCTCGCCAACGGCACCGCGAAACCCATTTTCGACCGATACAAAATATCGTCCGGTAAATAACTTTCTAAAGACTTTTTGAAAATATATTTGCCTTCGCGGCCTTTCAGTTTTAAATCCGGTTGAAAACTTGCGAACCACTCGACTAGCTTATGATCGAGCAGCGGCACGCGGACTTCAAGCGCGTGCGCCATGCTGGCTCGGTCGACCTTGGTCAGAATATCGCCCGGTAAATAAGTTTTAATGTCAAGATATTGTACTAGCGACTGAGCGTCATAGCTAGCGGCATTTTTGGCATGCCGTCTGAATACCTCGACCGCTTGATAGCCTTGCAATTCTTGTTTTAAAGTTTGGCTAAACAAAGCGTTGCGAATTTCGTTCGAATTAACCGAGACGCTGTGAAAATAACCTTCGAGCGAATCGCGCGCGATCGACTCGAATGTCGACTTGGCTCTGAATATTTTCGGCGCCCAATCGGCTTTTGGATAGGTTCTTCCTAAAAAACCGAACAGCGGCTTGCGCAATGCGTCAGGCATGATTTGCCGCATGCGGTCTTCGTAAGTATGCCAGCGGTAACGGCGGTAACCGGCCAGATTTTCGTCGCCGCCGTCGCCCGATAGCACTACGGTCACTTGCTTCTTCGCCAATTCGCAGACGCGGTAAGTCGGTAGCGCGGAACTGTCGGCATAAGGTTCGTCGTAAAGTCCGGCCAAACGATCGATCAAATGAAAATCGTCCGGATCGACTTGTTCGACGCGGTGCGCGGTATGATAGCGTTCGGCGACCAATTGGGCATATTTCGATTCGTTGAAAGCCGGGTCGCCGAACGAGATTGAGCACGTATTGACCGGCTGTTCGGAAAGCCCAGCCATCATCGCGACGACGCCGCTCGAATCGACGCCGCCCGACAAAAACGCGCCGAGCGGCACATCGGCGACCATTCTGATATCGACCGCTTCGCGAAAACGTTCGATCAGTTCTTCGGCGGTTTCCTGTTCGGTCTTGACTTGCTTCACGCCGAATTCGACATTCCAATATTGCACGGGGTGGTATTCTTGTTGACCCCGACGGATCGTCAGTTTGAATCCGGGTTCGAGTTTGTGAACGTTTTTGTAAATCGTTTTCGGATCGGGGATATAGCCGAAGCCGAAATAATCCTCGATCGCCGTGGCATCGAGCTCTCTCGGTAATTGCGGATGAACTTTCAGCGCTTTCAGTTCCGAGCCGAATATAAACTGTCCGTTCGGCAATTCGGCGTAATACAAAGGCTTTATGCCTAAGCGGTCGCGCGCTAGAAACAAAGTTTCTTTAGCCCTATCCCAAATCGCGAATGCGAACATGCCGCGTAAACGGTCGACACAAGACTCGCCCCACGCCTGCCAACCGATCAGAATCACTTCGGTATCGCAATGCGTCTTGAAGGTATAGCCCAGTCCTTCGAGTTCTTTGCGCAATTCGGGAAAATTATAGACTTCACCGTTGTAAGTCAATACGACATTGCCGTCTTGGCTGTGCATCGGTTGCTGTCCGCTCGACAGATCGATGATCGACAAGCGCCGATGACCGAATCCCAAACCGGGTTCGGTATGCAAGCCACCTTCATCGGGGCCGCGATGAAATTGCACCTCGTTCATCCGCCCCAACAACTCGCGGTCGATTTCGCGTTTTTCCTTTAGATCAAATATACCGACGATTCCACACATGGTTTTTCCTGGAAAATAAAAATTTTTGAATTGAGCGTGTTACTGTAATGAATCGTACACGCTCAGATAATTTTTAACCATCGCATCGATCGAAAATGCTTGCAAGGCCCGTTCGCGACCTTTGTTGCCGTGCTCGATGCACAGCTTCGGATCGCCGATATAGTCGCTTAGCCTACCCGCTAATTCGGACGGATTTTGTCTTTCAACTAAAAATCCGGTCTTTCCGTGTTCGACCAATTCGGGATTGCCGCCGACGCGTGTTGCGATCACCGGCAAGCCGCTCGCCATCGCTTCGAGTATCGTATTCGAAATGCCTTCGGCCTGGGACGGCAAGACGAAAATATCGAAACCGCGCATCAGTTCGGCAACGTCGCTTCGTTCGCCCGGCAGCCAGGCTTGATCGAGCAAATCGTTTTCATCCAGCAATTGCTTCACTTCCTCACGCAACGGCCCGTCGCCGATCATGATCAATCCGAGCGCATTTTTAGATTCGGGATGTCGCTTCAGCAATTCGACAAATGCCCGCGCCAACGTCATTTGATCCTTAACCCCGTGCATTCGACCGACCGTGCCGATGATCAACCTTTTTTCGGCATCGGTCCACGGACAATCGCCGGCAACGACTTTCGGACTTGCGGGCTGAAATCGCTCGGTATCGACGCCGTTACAAATGCGCCGGATTTTCGAGTCGGGTATGCCGACTTTTTCGCGCAGATAATTGTCGAGATGGCCGGAAAGCGGAATGAAGCGATCGATGATCAATCCCAGCATGCGCCGCAATAATCGATATTTTTTGTTGCTGCCGTCCGGGTCGAACACATCCCAGCCGTGCTCGCCATGCACTCTATGTTTGACACCGGCCAACAGCGCCGGAACCTGATATTCGATCGCGGCGAGATTGCGCGTATGAACGATCGCCGGCTTGATTTGTTTGAGCAAACGATACATTTTCACGAATGACTGCCAGTCCTGCCCTTCCCGTTTGTTCAATTCGTAAATTTCGATGTCTTTCCGCTGCAAGCGATTTTTGAAATCAGTGCTGTTTTTCAGGCAAATAATCGCATGCCGGTAGCGATCGGACGGCATGCGATTAATCAAATTCACCAAACCGTTCTCCAAACCGCCGACGCCGAGGCTGAAGATGATGTGGGCGATTAGGGGGGGAGCTTGATTTGGAGGCATGTTAGGTTAGCGGTTAGCGGTTAGCGGAATTAAACTGCAAGTAAAGCAGCTGTCAAGTCCTGATTTCATCTTTCATCTTTCATCTTTCATCTTTCATCTTTCATCGCTCACTGCTCACTGCTCACTAAAAATTATAATAACCCCCATACCACTCCACAAACCGCGCTATTCCAACTTCAATCGGCGTTCCGGGCTTATAGCCGACATCTTGCACCAGCGCTTCGACATCGGCATAGGTGTCGGGGACGTCGCCAGGTTGCAGCGGCAGTAATTCTTTCTCGGCGGTCTTACCGAGGCATTGCTCGAGCACTTCAATATATTTCATCAACTCGACCGGGCTTTGATTGCCGATGTTGTAAACCCGCCAAGGCGCTCTGCTGGTTCCGGGGTCGGGTTTTGCACCACTCCAATCCGGGTTAGGTTGGGCAATATTATCCAGCGTTCGGATCACGCCTTCGACAATATCGTCGATGTAGGTAAAATCGCGGCGATGCTTGCCATAATTGAAAACTTGGATTTTTTCGCCGTTCAGGATAGCTTTGGTAAACAAAAACAGGGCCATATCGGGCCGGCCCCAAGGCCCGTATACGGTAAAGAAGCGTAATCCGGTTGTCGGCAGGTTATAAAGATTGCTATAGGTATGCGCCATCAATTCGTTGGCTTTTTTCGATGCCGCATAAAGACTTAGCGGATGATCGACATTGTCGTGTACCGAAAACGGCATGCTTTCGTTCGCACCGTATACCGAACTGCTCGAGGCATAGACCAAGTGCTCGACGCCATAATGCCGGCAGCCTTCCAAAATGTTGATGAAGCCGACGATATTGCTGTCGATGTAGGCATGCGGATTTTCGATCGAATAGCGCACGCCGGCTTGCGCGGCCAAATTGACGACGCGCTCCGGACGATGCTCTTTAAAGACCTGTTCAATCCTATCTCGGTCGGCCAAGTCGGCACGGATGTCGGTATAACGCTCATGATCGAGTATGCGCGCCAAGCGTGATTTTTTCAGGTTGACATCGTAGTAGTCGTTCAGATTGTCGATTCCGATGACTTCATCGCCTCTTTCGAGCAGACGCAAAGCCAAATGATTGCCGATAAAACCGGCGGTTCCAGTTACCAGTATTTTCATAAATTACAAACGTGCGTCAGTCAGTTCGGTCGGAAAAACGTATTTCAAATCGTAAATTACCGAGTCTTTTTTACCCAGCGCTTTGATGGATGAAATATCCATTTGCTTGAATTGCTCATGCGCTACGGCTAATAGCATTGCATCGTAACGCCCGTCTTCCGGCTTGTCGATGGTCGTTATGCCGTATTCTTCAATCGCTTCTGCCGGATCGATCCAAGGGTCGTAAACATGCACGTTAACGCCGTAACTTTGCAGTTCTTTGACGATATCGACGACGCGGGTATTGCGTAAATCGGGGCAATTTTCCTTGAAAGTCAAGCCCATGATCAGCACATCGGAATCTTTGATATGGATGCGTTTTTGCAGCATCAATTTGATTAATTGAGATACGACATATTCGCCCATGCCATCGTTAATGCGGCGTCCCGATAAGATGACTTCGGGATTATAGCCGATCGCTTGCGCCTTATGAGTCAAGTAATAAGGATCGACACCGATACAATGTCCGCCGACCAATCCGGGCCGGAACGGTAAAAAGTTCCATTTGGTGCCAGCCGCCAACAACACTTCTTCGGTATCGATGCCGAGTTTATTGAAGATGATCGCCAATTCATTGATCAACGCGATGTTCAGGTCGCGTTGCGTATTCTCGATGACTTTGGCCGCTTCAGCGACTTTGATACTACTGGCCTTGTGCGTGCCGGCCGTGATGATGCTTTGATAAAGCCGATCGATGCGGTCGGCGATTTCGGGCGTTGAACCGGATGTGACTTTTAGAATATTGGTGACTCGATGTTCTTTGTCGCCGGGATTAATCCGTTCCGGGCTGTAGCCGACAAAGAAATCTTGGTTGAATGTCAACCCCGATATTTTTTCCAGAATCGGCACGCAAACTTCCTCGGTCGCGCCGGGGTAAACAGTCGATTCATAAATGACGATATCATTGGGTTTGATCAGTCCGCCCAGCAGAGTGCTGGCTTTTTCCAATGGACTCAAGTCGGGCTGTTTATATTCATTGATCGGCGTCGGCACCGTAACGATGTAAATATTGCAGGCTTTGATTTCCTCGACCGATGAGGTGTAGGTCAAATAAACGGCTTCTTTTAATTCTTCCTCGTCAACTTCAAGCGTGTGATCGCTCCCGTTTTGCAATTCTTTGATACGCTCTGCATTGATATCGAAACCGATTGTCGGGTATTTCTTGCCGAATTCGACGGCTAAAGGCAGACCGACATAACCGAGACCGATCATTCCCAACTTGACATTTTCTAACATAGATTTTTATTCCTTTTGTCTAAAAGTCGAATATTAAATATTTTACTAAGGATTTTGAACAAACAACCTCACGACTTATCATCGTTCCTATGCTCTGCATGGGAGCGATAAACTTGCGTGGGATGCTTATAAAGCGTGAGATCCATTTAGGGAAGTTATTTTTTAGCGTATTCTAAGCGGTAAAAGACTCACTTTACTAATTGTTGATAAAGCTTAGCAGAGCGTAATTTAATTTTAAGCGCGATTTATTACAGTTTCGTAATTTTTTTGACTATTAAAATAATCGAGATGGCATCTGTTATTCATTGAATTCGCTAGAGGAACTTACAATCAATTTATGAACTCATAATATTCGACACTATGTAAGGAGATACCTTATGAATAGTAATGAAACCGATAATAATAAAAGTAACGCCGAAAAAATGGAAAAGCTTAAAAACCTGACCGGCATCGTCTATTTATGTCAAGTCCTGGCATTCGGTTTTGCGGGCTTGCCTATTTTCATCGGTGTCGCGATTAACTTAATCAAGCGAAACGATGTTCGGGGCACTTGGTTGGAATCCCATTTCGATTGGCAAATCAAAACTGCTTGGGTCGCTGTCGCATTGTTAGCGGCAAGCGGTTTAACCTTTGCGATGGGCTTAGGTTGGTTTTTATTGCTATTTGCCGTGTTGTGGCTGGTTTACCGAATAGCCTTGGGCTGGCATACCCTATTCGATAATAAACCGATGATTCCCAAAGATTTCAAATAAACCAGAGCGCATTCGCCTAAACAGTAACACTCAAGTCCATTGACTTCTGAGTTTATCGCGATTCAATGCCAACCATTGAATCGCGACGATCGGAATGCCCGAGTTAATTTTACCCTGCTCCATGAGCCGATAAGCCTCATCGAAGCTCACGACCGAAACCCGAATATCCTCTTGCTCATGATCCAAACCATGAATTCCGCCGACGCCGGTACTATCGATCCTGCCGCAATACAGACTAAGCCACTCCGACGAACCACCGGGAGTCGTGTAAAACGCACTGATCGGCAGTAATTCCAGAATTTCGCAGCCGGCTTCCTCGACTGCCTCTCGGTAAGCGACTTCCTCCGGCGATTCGCCCTCCTCGACTGCCCCTGCGACGATTTCCAGTAACCAAGGGGCTTCCGGTCTTAAAATCGCGCCGACCCTGAATTGTTCGATCAAAACCACAGTATCTTTGATCGGGTCGTATAACAAGACCGCGACACAAGAACCGCGTCTGAATAATTCGCGTTCGACTTCCGGGCTCCATCCGCCGGCAAATAATCGATGTTTAAGCCGGTATTTTTCCAACCGAAAAAAACCGTGATAAACCTCATGCTTATCGAGAACTTCAAAATCCTTAGGAACAAACATGAAATAACTTCGACAAATGTAGGAAGGGGGTTCGGTGGCTCGATTGACAGGTGTCGGCGGCAGGGCAGATTTTTGCTCCTGCAAAATCTGCATTCATGCCATCCATGGCAATCAGATTCCGCCGCCAAGCATGGACGTATTCACGGCACCCTGTCAAGCGAGTCACCGAACTGCCACAAAGCGTAATGCTTGTAGAAATTATTTTGTGCATATTCCTTATCCATATTATTTTTGATAGGTTACTTTATAAATGACGCCTAAGTTATCGTCGGAAATAAACAAACTACCGTCCGGCATTTCCAAGATATCGACCGGACGCCCCAAAACCTCATCGGACGACGTTAGCCAACCGGAAATGAAAGAATGTTCGGATACAGGCCTGCCGTTTTTAAATTTAACCAAAGCAATTCGATAACCGTGAGGTTGACTCCGGTTCCATGAACCGTGTTGGGCAACGAATAGCTGTTGTTTAAAGCGTTCGGGAAATTGCTCGCCTCGATAAAAACGCATACCCAATGGCGCTTTATGAGCCTTGAATTGCCATGCCGGAGCGACGAATTCGTCGCAGCTTCGTTGCTTGCCGAATTCCGGGTCGGCAATAGTGCCGCTGTGGCAATAAGGAAAGCCGAAGTGCTGACCAGGCTCCGCCCATAGATTCAATTCATCAGGCGGAATATCGTCCCCCATTAGATCGCGGCCGTTTTCGGTAAAAAACAGCGTATTCGTTCCGGGCTGCCAATCGAAACCGACGGTATTTCTTATCCCATGCGCTAAAATTTCAAGATCGGAACCGTCTGGGTTCAAGCGAATCAACGTTGCATAGATTTCTTTATCCGGCTCGCAAACATTGCAGGGCGCACCGACCGCGGTATAGAGTTTGCCGTCCGAGCCAAAACGTAAATATTTCCAGCCGTGGTGCCGATCGGAAGGTAAACCGTCTAATACAACGACCGGCTTAGGCGGGTTCGCCAAATTGTCGATAATATTGTCGAAACGGATAATCCGGTTAACTTCTGCAACATACAGCGAACCGTTTTGAAACGCCACGCCGTTAGGCATGTATAAATCGGTCGCAATTACATAGCGTTTATCGGCCTTACCGTCGCCATTAGTATCCTGAACGGCATAAACAGCGCCTTGTTGGCGGGTACCAACAAAAATAACGCCCTTTTCGCCTCGGGCTAACGACCGGGCATTCGGAAGATCCTCGACAAATAATGAAATGGAAAAACCGACCGGCAACTGTAATTGTTTTAAAACTTCATCGACGCTTGCGGCTTGGATCGGACACGATACAATTAGCGATAGTATTAAAAAGATTTTGGCTTTCATACAGAGGCCTCCAACAAATAAACTTTTCGGTATGGTAACACTCTAAAAAGCGCTTGAAATAAAAAAATTATCCCTTATATCGTAATCAACATTCAATAAACTCAAGGTAATACACTTATGATGCGTATACTTCTTTTTTTAGCAACCAATGCCGCCATATTGGTCGTTATCAGCGTTATCTTTAATATATTCGGCATCAGCGGCGTATTGGATGCTCAAGGTGTCGATCTTAATCTGAACGCCTTACTACTGATGTCGGCTATTATAGGCGTCACAGGCTCGGCGATCTCGTTGGCGATATCCAAATGGTCGGCTAAGAGCGCGATGGGCGTGCATGTCATCGAACATCCGCAAAATCAAACCGAAAAATGGTTAGTCGATGTTGTCGCCCGTCAAGCGAGAGCGGCCGGTATCGGCATGCCGGAAGTCGGCATTTTCCAAACACCGGACCCGAATGCATTTGCGACCGGCATGAATAAAAACAACGCTTTGGTTGCAGTCAGCACGGGTTTGCTACAAAACATGAGCGCCGAAGAAGTTGAAGCAGTTCTCGGCCACGAAATCAGTCACGTCGCCAACGGAGACATGGTCACGATGGCTTTGATGCAAGGTGTGGTTAATACCTTCGTGTATTTCTTCGCGACAGTGATCGGCCATACGGTCGACCGAGTCGTGTTCAAAACCGAACGCGGTTACGGTCCGGCTTATTACATCACGCAGATAGTGATGCAAATAGTCTTGTCGATTCTGGCATCGATGCTGGTCATGTGGTTCTCGCGTTACCGCGAATACCGTGCCGATGCGGGTGGAGCTAAATTGGCCGGGCGCGACAAAATGATCAATGCATTGCGCGCCTTGCAACGGGCTCATGAGCCCGAAGAACTGCCGGGCCAATTGGCCGCATTCGGTATTCACGGTAGCCGCATGCATCGTTTGTTCATGAGCCATCCACCTTTGGAAGAGCGTATAGCCGCATTGCAAAATAGCCGCTAACCCGCAACAGACCACCGGGCCAGCCTGCTGGCCCGGTGCCTTTCGATGACCCAGTCGATTTTCATACGCTTCAGGCTCAACCTGAGCTACGATCAATATCTCGGCGTCTATCAAGGCCTGGCCAAAACCATATCGGTCATCGCCGACGACGGACGGCGCATTCAATTTCCTGCCGGCAACATACAGTCTTTTTTGACTCGACAAGGTATTCACGGATATTTCGAAATGGAACTGACGCCACAAAACAAATTCGTCGGGATCAAGAAGTTATTGAATTAACCTCTGATTCTTAGACGGTTTTTCAATCAAAAGGGAGTAGGACAAATCACCCCTCTTCTAAACTTCTCCGACGACGCTCGGGGATCGCGTCGAACTCAATGTTTTCACTGCCGTTCAATACTAAAAAGTGTTTGCCTTTTGCCCTTGAAATCATCGTAACGCCGGCTTGCCTGGCCATTTCCAGACCCATTTGGGTCGCTCCGGAGCGCGACAATAATATCGGTATACCCATTTGGGTGACTTTAATCACCATTTCCGAGGTTAAGCGTCCGGTCGTGTAAAAAACTTTGTCGGCGCCGGATAAATCATTCAGCCACATGAAACCGGCAATCGCATCGACCGCATTGTGCCGCCCGACATCTTCGACAAAAAAATCGATCCGGTCGCAGGTACATAGCGCGCAACCGTGGACCGCGCCGGCTTTTTTGTAAACTTCGTTATAATTTTTTAACGCATCGAGCATTGCGTAAAGCATCGATTGTTTGATCGACACATCCGGCACTCGGATTTGCGTGAGTTTTTCCATCAATCGGCCGAATACCGTACCTTGCCCGCAACCGGTCGTCACCGTGCGCTGCGCCATACGCTCGGAAAAATCGCTGCCACCTTGCCGAGTTACAACAGCAACCGCCTCGGTTTCCCAATCAACCTGAACGACTTTAACTTCAGCGATATCCTC
The DNA here is from genome assembly GCF_044788715.1 of Methylotuvimicrobium sp. KM1. Lineage (NCBI taxonomy): Bacteria > Pseudomonadati > Pseudomonadota > Gammaproteobacteria > Methylococcales > Methylococcaceae > Methylotuvimicrobium > Methylotuvimicrobium sp. KM1. The sequence goes on from NZ_CP173170.1 coordinate 2,669,666, forward strand.
GAAAAACCCCTGATTTTTTAAATACCCGAGCGTCAATAATTCGGGATGCGCGCCAATCGTCATCAAGGTTACGATTTCCTGCTTGTCCACGTAAATGGTTAATGCTCTTTCACCGACCAGTTCGATAGCTTGAGCTTCTCCTCGCTCGTCAATCGCGACGGACGGCATTGAAAAGCCTAAACCGGCATTAGTCATATCAGGCCGATAAAGGTTATTCATTGCTCTGCTCCTCCAACTCGGATAATTCAGCTAAGGTATTCACGTTGACAAAAACCTCGGGGTCGTCGCTAAAATCGACCTGAGTCATTCGATGTTTAATCAACCAACGGTCGATCTTACGCTCACCGCTGCCTAGATAATTTTTCAAGCTGGATTCGAGCGTTGTCTTGATGGCCAAAAACACCGGGTGTAAGCGCTCGCCATCGAACGCAACCGCCACATCGATTTCGGGGTTTAGACCTGCTTTTAACAATCGTTGCAAATGATCGGTCGTAATCAACGGCGAATCGCAAGGCAATACCAACAATAGTTCGGTATCGGCATATGTCATCGCGGAAAGAATGCCGGCCAAAGGCCCTTCAAAATTACCGTTTTGATCGGAAACGACCGGCAAACCGAATTGTCGATAGGCGTCGAGATTGCGATTGGCATTGATAATGAGTTGGTCGACCAGCGGCTTAATTGAATCGATCGCATAGGAGACCATTGGCCTTCGATGAAACAACACCAGCCCCTTATCTTGGTTATTCATGCGTCGGGCCAGTCCGCCGGCCAAAATAACGCCGGTCACTTTTGTTGGATTGCTCATGATGTTAAGCTGTTAATAGTGAATGGGAATAAAACTGTATGACAAGATTGATCGTTATTTTCGCAAGCCTGATGATTATTGCAAGCTGCGACACCGTGCATAAAAACGGTGAATTCATCGAATATTACCGGGTCGAAACGCTCAAACCTTACGATGATGTGCTGGCGGAGATCAAAATTGCCATTGCAGAACACAATTTACGAATTACCGCACATAGTCGTATCGGAAAAGTGATCAGAGATCGAGGAACGGTAAATTTTCCGGATTACGATACGATACAATTTTGTAACCTGACTCACGCTGAAACGCTATTGACTCTGTCGCCCCACGCGGTCAAACATATGCCTTGCAATGTCGTGCTCTATGCGTTTGAGGGTAAAACCGTCGTCAGTACGCATTTATTGTCCACCGACACAGGTAATCCTGAACTCGATGCATTCTCTGATAAAATGAACGGCATGCTCAAACAAATTGTCGATTTTGCCGTCGAAGAATAGTTTTCCGGTCGATATCCGATATTGCACCTCAATAGAACATCAATATTTCACGCACTTTACGTAAATCAATAAATTGAACATGCTTTTGTTTTATTAGCATATTTTTTCACTTAATCAAAACAGGAACTAGAGACCTTCTCATGAAAATCAAACTTCTAATCGGTTCAGTCTTTCTCTCCGCTCTTGCCGGCTGTAGTGCAACTCAAGAAAAACATGATGAAGACGCGCCTTTTGTCAGCGATTTCCCGACTCAGGAACGCGTTGATTATGTGCTGAGCTGCATCGCTCAGAAAGGCGGACTGACCTACATCACCCAATACGGTTGCGGATGCAAAATAGATAAAATTGCCGAGAAAATAAGTTTCGCCGATTACGATCAGGCTAGAACCTTCGGCTTCATGCGTAAAACGCCGGGCGAGGCCGGCGGCGTATTCCGCGACCCGCCGGAAGCTAAACGATTGAGGAAACTGATGGAAGAAGCCGAGGCTTATGCCGAAAAAAGTTGTTTCGTGAAATAACACCCTTACGATTCTCTGTTGAAAAGAGGCTTTTGACGAATCGGATGAGCTCAGACAAAGGAGGCTGTTTATGTCTGCTGTACTCAATAAAAAGTATTACTCCCAAGAAGAATATTTAGCGATCGAACGCCAAACGCAAATCAAAAGCGAATACGTTGACGGCGAAATGTTCGCGATGACCGGCGCAAGCCGCGAACATAACCTGATTAATATCAATATTGCGAGTGAACTAAGAACTCAACTGAAAAACCGCCCATGCGAAGCTTACATCAATGACATGCGGATCAAGGCTAAAAAGGCACGCAGCTATCATTATCCGGATATCGCGGTGGCTTGCGGCACGCCGCAATTCGAAGACAACCATGTCGACACATTGATCAACCCGTCGCTTATCATTGAGGTGTTATCTTCTTCTACCGAAGCCTACGATAGAGGCGCTAAATTTTCGCATTACCGCAAGATCGAATCGCTTCGCGAATATGTGTTGGTCGCTCAAGACCAGCCGTTGGTCGAGCGCTATATCCGGCAAGGCGAAGCTTGGCTTTTGACCGAAACCGCCGGCCTTGATGCAAGCGTTCACCTGGAAAGCATCGACTGCGTGTTAAGCCTAAAAGAAATTTACGACAAAGTCGCTTTCGAATCCGATCCAAGCAGCTAGACGAAACCAAGCCATGTCGGCTTTGGTTTAGGATTTCGTAAAAAATAACTTCCTGGAGCTATGAGTTTTGTAGCGGGTTCGGTAACTCGCTTGACAGGACGCCGTGAACCCAGCACCTAAATTATGCGAGATAGTTATCATAGCCAAAGGGCTATGGAATTTAGGTGCTGGGTGAATACGTCCGTGTAGGCTTGATGGCGGTTTCCCTGCCGCCGACACCTGTCAATCGAGCAACCGAACCTGCCTGCCGTGCATTAAAAATAAAGAAGTTATTATGCCTAAATCCTTAGTCAATGCCAGTCATATACTTTTTACGGTTTTACAGCCAAAGTTTCGGTAAAGCTTTGGCCTGCTTTACAATTCGCACGGCTGGTTGGACTTTGACAAGACATATCGGTAAATTCCGCTTTCAAAATGCCGCTCTTTTCCGGTATGAAATAAAACCGGAAATTCGGATCGGCACTGATCGCGATATCGGTTTTCGCCGTCAAGATCGGCTTGTCATTGAATGACACATTAACCTGATTGACGAAATGCGATTTTTTGACGAAACGCGTCACTTGATCCATCTGCATGCCGGTGATGTTGGGATGGCTAATGAATAATTGCGCCTCATTCGCTTCACCCGGCTTGATATTATCGGACAACCTGAATTTGGCTTTGCCGAGCCGTTGCATTGCCGCATCCAAATCCGCACCAATCGGTGCCGAACAGCCGCCGCTGGCTTTAACGAATTTCTTGGTCATATAAAGTTGGCCATCGTTCGTCTCGGCAATCGCGCGAACAAAGCTATAGGTATTGACACGAACTCTCATCGCTAAATCCGCTTTACCGCTATCGGGCGTGAATTCGAATTCGCCGACATAGGGAAAAGGATTCTTGTCGACCAGCACCAAAATCTTTTTGATGTATTTGTCGTTGGTTTGCGGGATTTTACTAACGATTTTCAACGGAACCAAAGCGGGGTCTTCGGCTCGATAAGGCGCATCAAGTTCAATCACGGCATCCGATTCGGTAATCGTGCGTCCGGCGAAAAATTGATCTTTCAATTGCGAAGTCCAGGCCGACTCGTCTTCGGCAGCCAAAGCTCCATTTGCGATCAAAGCCAAGCAGAGGGCCCCAATTATTTTATTTATCATTTTGTTTCTCCTGTTAGGCAAATTAACGAGTTAAACCCATCGTAGATCAAAATTCGGCACCGGGGTCCCGTCAAAGGACGCCGTGAATACGTCCATGTAGGCTTTGCCAGGCACTGCCGAAATTTGAAGTGCGAAAAGTATAATAAATCGAAATATCAATCTTCCCATTCCAATTCGGCAAACGCCGCCGTGACGTTTTTTTTATGAAATTCGTCGAACAACTGCCATTGGCCTTTAAATTCATAACCGACCTGCTCGATCGCATCTTCGATAAATTTTCCGTTTCTAATCATTTTACGAATCTCGGTCAATAAGGTTCCGAGATAACGTTTTTGCGGCTCGAGACTCTTCGGCCAATCCGTGACTACCGGCCCGTGCCCGGGAATGACCTGCTTGAACGACTTTTTTTCTAATTCCGTAAGTTCCGCCAACCAACCTTTTAAACTGCCGTCGAGAGTCGGCAAATGTCCGATAAAAAACAAATCGCCGAGCCATAAGGTATCGGTCTTCTGGTCGTAGATGCTCAAGTCGTTATCGGTATGCGCGGTAGGATGCGCGGTCAACAGCAATTCCCGCCCTCCGAGATCTAAGAGCAACGTTTTTTCAACCTCGATATCGGGCGGAATGATATGTTCGGCGGACAATGCCATAGCAATCTGGTCTTCGGCTTTATCGATATAGAATTGTCCGCGCGCGGCCATTGCTCTGGCTAGTTTATGATGTCCGACAAATTGAGTGCCCGGTTCCTTAAATGCGATATTGCCGAAAATATGATCGGGATGAACATGGGTATTAATCACATAACAAATTGGTTTACCGGTCGTTTTGGCAATCGCGCGCTTGAGCGATTTTCCTTCTTCCGGATTACCGCCGGTATCGATCACCGCGACGCAGCGTTCGCCGACGATGAAACCGATATTCGCAATCGCACCGTGATTTTTATGGTCGGGCCACTCATGTTTGCCTTGATGCACATAAATACCATCAGCGACTTGCTCAATGCTCAACACGACGCCGGCATGGGTCTCTATACAAAAAAACGACGAAATGGCAATAATCAAATAACGCAAAACAAACTCCTAAAATAAATATTTCATCGCGCGGAGGCGCAGGGGCGCAGAGAATAGTACGGATAGAGTATGCTTTCCATGGTCATAAACCAATTTCCGACTTTGGTTTCATGCTCTAAAATTTGAGTCGTAAACATAAATTCTAAATCTTTGCGCCTCTACGTGAGTCATTACAAAGTATCAACCCTCATAAACACAAATCCAAAAAAGCCTGTGTAGCTCTGGATCGTATCGCCTTTTTCGGAGCGATGATCTTAAGCTGCCAGATCAAACCGGTCGGCGCATTGAGCCTTTTCGCGACCAAACCCTGCCGCTCGTTTCGCAAAGCTTGCGACGAGGCAAAGCCAATTCCCAAGCCCGCGCGCACCGCTTCTTTGATACCCGAGACACCGGTCACTTCAATGGAGATTTTGGGTTGTATTCCCGCCGACGCCAACCACATTTCCACGGCTTGCCTGGCGCCTGAGCCCGGCTCCCGCCATATCACCTGATATTTCATGAATACATCCAATGGCACAAATTCCGGGTAATCACGGGCAATTTGATGATCTTCGGGCAAAACTAAAACAATCTCGTCTTCCTGCCAATTGATAACTTGATAATTGCCGGGCAGTTCCTGATCATGGACCGGTCCTTCGATAAAGCCTAAATCCAAATCTTCGAGATTTCGAATGATTTCATCGGTATCGCCGGTCTTCATTCTGACATTTACTCCGGCATGCGAAGTCTGTAATAACACCAAATACTGAGGCAAATAAAAACTGGCGATCGTCGTCGTCGAACCGAGTCTTAGAGTTCCGGCATTAACTTGTTGCAAGCAACGAACATACTCGCTAGCTTGATTGAAGGTATCGGTCATTTGCTGTGCATATTCCAATAAACCTTGTCCCGCAGGTGTCAACTCGATTTGATAACCTTTACGGAAATACAAAGGTTCTCCGATTTGATTTTGTAGTAATTTTAATTGCCCGGAAACTGCCGGTTGCCCCAAATAAAGATACTCGGCAGCTTGCGTAATACTTTTAAAACGAGCCACTACAGCAAAGGTCAGTAAATGCGTTGGGTTCATAAGCAATTGAATAACAAAATAATTGATAGCATCGCAAAAACCATTGTATCGATTCATAAGGCTTTCACCAATGGCTTTATCATTATTTCTGATGATTTTACTCATAAATGATGAGTTGAAACCTATATCATAGCTAAGTTAAAGTGCTCACACTGAGCATGAAGCAGAACATCCGACAACATCGCGAGTTCCTTGAGCATGAACAATTGGCTATAATTCCGCTCTATATGCGGACTATTTGGAGGAAACACCTGTGGCAGTGATCAATATTAGCCCCGAACAGATCAAAAAAAAGAAGCGTCAAGGCCCTAAAGGCCATGCAGTGGATCTTCGGGCTCTGGAAGAAGTCAAGACTCTATTGGGCGACGAACCTCTCCGAAGGGATTTATTGATCGAGCATTTGCATAAGATACAGGACCGTTTTCACCATATTTCTTCGAAGCACTTGGTCGCGCTTGCGAATGAGATGAACCTGTCCACCGCTGAAGTCTATGAGGTCGCTTCATTTTATCATCACTTCGATGTCGTTAAGGAAGGCCAAACTCCTCCCCCCGATCTAACCATCCGTGTTTGCGAATCGGTCTCTTGCGAAATGGCGGGCGGCCATGAACTGATTGATGCCTTGGAAACCGTACTCAAAGACAAGGTCAGAATCCAAAAAGTCCCTTGTGTGGGCCGCTGCCAACATGCACCCGTCGCTGTCGTCGGCCAAAACCCGATTGATGAAGCAACCACCGAAACCGTGTTAAATACAGTTGCCGAATATGAAATCACAGCGCCGGTTGCCGACTATATCAGCCTCGAACAATACCGATCCGATGGCGGTTATCAAACGCTGAAAAAAGTCATCGAAGGCGACATCAACCCCGAAAGCATCATCAAAAAAATGGAAGATTCGGGCCTTCGCGGTTTGGGCGGCGCAGGTTTTCCGGCCGGCAGAAAATGGCGCATCGTTAAAGGCTTCAAAGGCCCGCGTCTAATGGCGGTCAACATTGATGAAGGCGAACCGGGTACTTTCAAGGATCGGCACTATCTTGAACAAGACCCGCACCGTTTTCTCGAAGGCATGCTGATCGCTGCGCTGACGGTCGGTTGCGATGAAATCTATGTCTACTTAAGAGATGAATACGCCGGTTGCCGCGAAATTCTCACCAAAGAAATCGCCAATCTGCAAAACAATCCTCCGTCGACGGTCTACCGTCTTCCTCCGATTCATTTACGCCGCGGCGCCGGCGCCTATATCTGCGGCGAAGAATCGGCAATGGTCGAATCGATCGAAGGTAAACGCGGCATGCCTCGGTTAAGACCGCCGTTTTTGGCCGAAGTCGGCCTGTTCGGGCGTCCGACGCTTGAACACAACATGGAATCGGTCTATTGGGTGCGCGATATCGTCGAAAAAGGCCCCGATTGGTTCTCGTCGCACGGCAGAAACGGCCGTAAAGGCCTGCGTTCGTTCTCGGTATCGGGCCGAGTCAAGAATCCGGGCGTTCACCTGGCGCCCGCAGGCATCACGATACGCGAGTTGATCGACGAATATTGTGGCGGCATGCTCGACGGTCACGAGTTTTACGGTTACTTTCCTGGCGGCGCTTCCGGCGGCATCTTGCCGGCTTCGATGGGTGACATTCCGCTCGATTTCGATACCTTGAACCCGCACGGGTGCTTCATCGGCTCCGCCGCAGTAATCATTTTTTCCAACCAAGACAGTGCACGTAAGCTGGCATTGAACGCGATGAAATTCTTCGAGGACGAATCGTGCGGCCAATGCACGCCATGCCGTGTCGGCACCGCTAAAGCCGCAGACCTAATGATACAAGACAATTGGGACACTGACTTGCTCGAAGAATTATCGTCGGTGATGGTCGACGCATCGATCTGCGGTCTCGGCCAAGCCGCTCCCAATCCGCTACGCTGCGTCATCAAGTATTTTCCCGACGAATTAACAAGCACTAGAGGTTAACTCATGGCTGCGAATCCTGAATTTATGAATCAACCGCAAATCGGTTTCAAACTCGACGGTGAGGACGTTTTTGCTTTTGAAGGCGAAACGATCTTGCAGGCCGCAAAACGACACGGCAAAGAAATCCCACATCTATGTTATTCGGATAATCTGCGCCCCGACGGTAACTGCCGGGCTTGCGTCGTCGAGATCGAAGGCGAACGAGTACTAGCACCGTCATGCTGTCGCAAGCCGTCCGAAGGCATGAACATCAAGGCGGAAAGCGAACGTGCAGTCCGTTCGCAAAAAATGGTCTTGGAACTGCTAAAATCGGACATGCCGAAGCAGTCCCAATCTCCTTACACCCTGAAATCGGAACTGGATTTTTGGGCCGAAAAAATGGAAGTCGGCGCGCCTCGTTTCAAAGGCCGCAGCCAGCCACAAGCCGATCTTTCGCACCCGGCAATCTCCGTCAATCTCGACGCCTGCATTCAATGTACCCGTTGTCTGAGAGCTTGCCGCGAAGAACAAATGAATGATGTAATCGGCTATGCGAATCGAGGCTCTCATTCCGAAATCGTTTTCGATATCGCCGACCCGATGGGCGCCAGCAGTTGTGTGGCTTGCGGCGAATGCGTCCAGGCTTGCCCGACCGGCGCGTTAATGCCGGCCGGAAATGTCGGTCTGCAAGTAGCCGATAAAACCGTCGATTCGACCTGCCCATACTGCGGCGTCGGCTGTTTGATCAAATATCACGTCAAGGATGATAAAATCCTTTATACCGAAGGCCGCGACGGTTACACGAATCATTTCCGTCTCTGCGTTAAGGGCCGTTACGGTTTCAATTACATCCACAACCCGTTGCGTCTGACTAAACCATTGATACGGCGCGAAGGGGTTCCGAAAAGCACTGAATTGCTGGACCCTAATGACTTAGACAAGGAATTCAGGGAAGCGACTTGGGAAGAAGCGCTCGATTTTGCCGCGAACGGTTTGAAAAAAATCCGCGATGAAAAAGGTAAAAAAGCCTTGGCCGGACTCGGTTCGGCAAAAGGTAGTAACGAAGAGGCCTATTTGTTCCAAAAACTGGTGCGCACCGGCTTCGGTTCGAACAATATCGACCACTGTACCCGTCTATGCCACGCCTCGTCGGTCGTAGCGCTTTTGGAATGCTTGGGGTCGGGCGCGGTATCGAATCCGGTCTCCGATGTCGCCCAGGCCGAAGTGATCATCATTATCGGCTCTAATCCGACCGTCAATCATCCGGTCGGCGCGACATTCATGAAAAATGCGGCTAAACGCGGCACCAAAATTATCCTGATGGATCCGAACCGCACCCCGATCGCGAAATACGCGTCACATGTGCTGCAATTCCGCCCCGACACCGATGTTGCATTGCTGAACGGCATCATGCATACGATTCTGGCCGAAAATCTACAAAACGACGCCTATATCAAACAATATACCGAAGGCTTCGATCAGATGCGCACGCATCTGCGCAACTATAGTCCGGAAAAAGTCGCGCCGGTTTGCGGCATCGACGCCGAAACCATCAAAGAAGTCGCTCGGCTTTACGCGACTTCGAAAGGCTCGATGATCCTTTGGGGCATGGGCGTATCGCAACATATTCACGGTACCGACAACGCCCGCTGCTTGATCGCGCTTGCTTTGATGACCGGCCAAATCGGAAGACCCGGTACCGGCCTGCATCCGCTACGCGGCCAAAACAACGTACAAGGGGCTTCGGACGTTGGTTTGATTCCGATGGTCTATCCGGATTACGAACCGGTCGAAGATCCGAAATTCCGCGCGAAATACGAAAAACTCTGGAATACCGAACTGGATCCGAAACGCGGCCTTACCACGGTCGAAATGATCCATGCGATACTCGACGGCGAAGTGTTCGGCATGTACATCGAAGGCGAAAACCCGGCGATGTCCGACCCCAACCAAAATCATGCTCGCAAGGCCCTGGCATCGCTAGAACACCTTGTTGTGCAAGATATCTTCCTGACCGAAACCGCTGGATTTGCCGACGTCATCCTGCCGGCTTCGGCTTTCTACGAAAAGACCGGCACGTTCTCGAACACCGATCGCCGCGTACAGATGGGCCGCCAAGCGGTCAATCCTCCGGGCGAAGCAAAACAAGATCTGTGGATCATTCAAGAAATCGCAAAACGTTTGGGCTGCGATTGGAATTATCAAGGCCCCGAAGATGTATTCAACGAAATGCGCCAAGCGATGACCAGCATTGCCGGCATGACATGGGAACGACTCGACCAGGAAGACTCGTTGACTTATCCGCTCGAAAATGTCGGCGACCCGGGACAACCGGTGATCTTCACTGACGGCTTCCCGACCGCGACCGGCCGAGGCAGATTCGTACCGGCCGACTTCATTCATGCCGACGAACTGCCCGACAACGAATATCCTTTGATATTCATCACCGGTCGTCAACTCGAGCACTGGCACACCGGCAGCATGACACGGCATTCGGCGACGCTGGACTCGATCGAACCCGATCCGGTCGTCAGCGTGCATCCGCTGGACTTGGAAAAACTTGGCGTCGAACCGGGAGGCTTCATCACGGTCGAATCGCGGCGCGGCAAACTCAGCGCCTATGCCCGTGCCGAACTGGGCATACAGCAAGGGACCGTTTTCATGGCATTCTGCTATAACGAAGCCAGCTCGAACCTAGTCACAAATGACGCTCTGGACCCTGCCGCAAAAATTCCCGAATTCAAATTCTGCGCGGTTAAGGCTTACGCAGGCGGGACACCGAATAAGCGAATAAACTAAGGTCTTACCTTTCCGATTACTCATGAACTCCCCGGCTTCGTGCCGGGGCTAGCATGAGCATGGCCAAAGAATCCGACATGAAAACTCAATTCAAATTGATCTCAACACTTTTAACCATTGCCCTCGCGGCTTGCTCGGGTTCGGAACAGCAAACTGACGTTTCTCAACAATCAAAGCCACTCGAAACGCAAACCAAAGCACTTGAGGATGCTAAAAAGATGGAATCTTTGCTGCAGGAAAACGCCGACCGAAGAAGGGAGCAAATGGAGCAAGAAGGGATTTGAATACACCGACTCCCACGGAAGACCGTGAGGCCAGAGGCAAGTTGTGATCACAACAAGCAATCGAAAGAAGAGAATACGCCTGCTTTTCTTTGCGAAGCGTGAGCTTCGCGCATCGGTTTCCCAAGCTGGGGAGGCTGTGAAAGTATTGGCGAATGCATCATAAAAAATTCATTCACCATGAAGAACATGAAGACAATGAAGAAAAGACCTGAAAATTCAACAAACTAAATCTTCATGTCACGTCATGCTTTTCATGGTTAGTTCGTTATATTGAATACTTTCAAAGTCTCTGGGGTTTGGGAAAGAAGGAACCTTATGCCGGGTATTGTTAGCGCTCAAGCCAACCGACTAAACTTGGGACGGATCCTATTTGGCGAGTAACAGCGCCCACACCAGATAATCTCATAACCAAAGGTAAAGTGATCCTAAATTCGGCTATACCTATCGGAGATCAAAATTCGGCACCGGGGTGCCCGTCAAAGGACGCCGTGAATACGTCCATGTAGGCTCTATGCCAGCTCCATGCTGGCAAAGCCTTTGCCGAGCACCCCGGCGCCTCCTCCTAAGACACTGCCGAAATTTGAAGTGCGAAAGGTATAATTTCTGTGTTCCCGCTTTTTAATCTCAAAATATCTTGGAAATTGTTGGTAATCATAGATTATAAAACGCCAGGTGTAGGGTGCGCATCGCGCACCTGGGTTAGGACCTGTCGTCGGGTTCGCTGCCGTGGAAAAGTGCGCGATGCGCACCCTACGGTGATCAAAATATCTTGGCAATTGTTGATGATCATAAGTTCTAAAGCGCCAGTTATTTTCTCAAAATCCATAAAACAGTCATTTTTTCTGACCTGAAAATCGGTAAATTTCGACAGCCTCTAGAGCAAAACTATTTTACAAAAGCATGAGAAGCTATTGAATTAACTTCTTATTCTTCATGATCTTCATGGTGAAATGCTTTTTCTAGAATGATTGTTAGATTAATCTTTCAAACCCAACACATCCTGCATATCGTACAAACCGTTCGGTTTGTCTTTCAACCAAATTGCTGCTCTGACGGCGCCGTTCGCGAAGGTCATGCGACTGCTGGCTTTATGAGTGATTTCGACGCGCTCGCCCTCATCGGCAAACATCACTGTGTGCTCTCCGACGATATCCCCTGCCCGGATCGTCGAAAAACCGATCGTTTTTCGATCTCTTTCACCGGTGACGCCTTCCCTACCATAGATCGCACAATCCTTTAAGTCACGGCCTAATGCCGATGCGACCACTTCGCCCATGCGCAATGCTGTTCCGGAAGGCGCGTCGATTTTATGCCTGTGATGGGCTTCTACGATTTCGATGTCGGTATAATCGCCCATGACTTTCGCGGTCATCTCAAGCAATTTCAGAGACAAGTTAACGCCAATACTCATATTAGGCGCCATTATGATCGGCACATCTTTTGACGTCTCGGCGATGACATGTTTTTGCTCTTCACTATAACCGGTGGTGCCAATCACAATACTTTTTCCCGCTCGGCGACAAATCTCAATATAATCCATCGACGGTTCAGGCCTTGTGAAATCGATCAACACATCGAACCGGTCTACAACCGATGCTAAACTATCGACTACTTTGACCGCCAACGGGCTGATACCGGCCAATTCTCCTGCATCCTTGCCGATCGATAAGCTGTCCGACCTTGAAACGGCAACAGTTAATTCGGCATTGTCGGCAAAAGCGGCCGCTTTAATCAAGCACAAGCCCATCCTTCCGGAAGAGCCAACCACGGCAATTCTTGTCATTTGATTATCCAGTCAATTTGTCAAAAAAACTTTTTACACCATCCATCCAAGAATGTTCTTGAGGACTGTGCTGCTTACCGCCGCCGGTTAAAGACTCGCCCAGTTTTTCAATCATCTCTTTTTGTTCCTTGGTTAAATGCACAGGCGTTTCGATTTGCACGCGGCAGAGCAAATCGCCGATAGCGCCTCCGCGAACCGGCTTCACCCCTTTGCCACGCAATCGGAATAATTTACCGGTTTGAGTTTCAGCGGGAATTTTCAATTTGACCCGGCCATCTAAAGTCGGTACTTGCAATTCGCCGCCAAGGCAAGCGGTCGGGAAACTGATCGGTACTTCGCAATACAAATTGGCCCCATCGCGGGTAAATATCGGATGATCCTTAACATGAACCTGAACGTACAAGTCGCCGGCCGGTCCGCCGCCCTTACCGGCTTCACCTTCTCCGGACAAACGAATTCGATCGCCGGTATCGACGCCGGGAGGCACTTTGACCGACAATGTTTTAGTATCCTGAACCCGGCCCTGTCCATGACATTTCCGGCAAGGGTCTTTGATTTGCTTACCGGTTCCGCCGCACGTCGGACAGGTTTGTTGAACCGAGAAAAAACCTTGTTGCATCCGAACTTGGCCATGGCCATGACAGGTCGAGCATGTGACCGGAGAAGAGCCTTTTTTTGCACCGGATCCATGGCATTCGTCACACACGACCATGACCGGCACGCGAATTTTTGCCTCTGTTCCGCCTACCGCTTCTTCTAGGGTTAACTCAAGGTTGTAACGAAGATCGGCACCACGCTGAACACCGCCGCGAGTTCGTCCTCCGCCACCAAAAATATCGCCGAAAACATCGCCGAAGACATCACTAAAACTTTCGCCGCTGAATCCCCCGCCGCCAAAACCTCCGAAACCGCCCGGACCGCCACCCATCGATGCATCGACGCCGGCATGGCCGAATTGATCGTATGCGGATCTTTTTTTAGGGTCGGATAAAATCTCATAAGCCTCTTTTATTTGCTTAAATTTTGCTTCGGCTTCATCAGGATTATCCTTGTTTCTATCCGGATGGAATTTCATTGCCATGCGGCGGTAACTTTTTTTGATTTCCGCGTCGCTGGCGTTTCTATCGACGCCGAGAAGCTTATAGTAATCTTCTTTTGCCATGTCTATTAATTATCGTTCGATACAGTCCCATTATTTCCCGTAGAAATAAAGACTCGATTGAGTAGCGTTATAAAACACCATGCTTTGGTACTATCAAATTCGGCGCCGGTCAACATACCTTAAACGGCAAGTCGAACAGCGCCGGCATGGAATTATTTCTTGTCGTCGTCTTTGACTTCTTCAAACTCGGCATCGACAACACCATCGTCGGTTGCTGACGAGCTTGTCGATGATTGCTGACCGGCCTCCGCACCGCCTTCAGCTTCGGCTTTTTGCGCATAAACGCGCTCGGCCAGTTTACCGGACAATTCGGTCAGCGCATTGGTTTTGGTCTCGATCGCCTCTTTGTCATTGCCTTTGAGAACGTCTTTTAATTCATTGATCGCAGTTTCGATCGCCGATTTTTCATCGCCGGAAACCTGGTCGCCGAGCTCCTTCATCGATTTTTCGGTGGCATTCATGATCCCTTCCGCATGATTCCGTGCACTCACCAGTTCGGTCACTTTGCGGTCTTCATCAGCATGCGCCTCGGCATCCTTGACCATGCGATCGACTTCATCATCGGATAGACCGCTAGAGGCCTTGATCACGATTGATTGTTTTTTACCGGTCGCTTTGTCTTTGGCCGAGACATTCAAGATACCATTTGCGTCAATATCGAAAGTCACCTCGACTTGTGGAACGCCGCGCGGTGCGGGTGGGATATCGGCCAAATCGAAACGACCCAGTGATTTATTACCGCTCGCAACTTCCCGTTCGCCTTGTAAAACATGAACCGTTACAGCGGTTTGATTGTCGTCCGCCGTTGAAAAAACCTGTGAAGCATTGGTCGGAATCGTTGTGTTTTTCTCGATCAATTTAGTCATTACACCGCCTAAGGTTTCGATGCCGAGCGATAGAGGCGTTACATCGAGCAACAATACATCTTTAACATCGCCGCCTAATACGCCAGCCTGAATCGCTGCACCTAAGGCAACTGCTTCATCCGGATTAACATCCTTACGCGGCTCTTTGCCGAAAATCGATTTAACGAATTCTTGAACGCGAGGCATTCGAGTTTGACCGCCGACCAAAATTACATCGTCAATGTCCGACGCGGATAAGCCTGCGTCTTTTAGCGCCATTAGGCATGGGGCTTTGGTTTTATCAATCAGATCATCTACCAAGGATTCCAATTTAGACCGAGTTAATTTGACATTTAAATGTTTTGGTCCTGTCGCATCGGCCGTGACATAAGGCAGATTGATATCGGTTTGTTGCGAAGACGACAATTCGATTTTGGCTTTTTCAGCGGCTTCTTTGAGTCGTTGCAGCGCTAATGGATCGCTGTGCAAATCGATACCGTTGTCGCGTTTGAATTCGTCGGCCAGAAAATCGATAATTCTGAGGTCGAAGTCTTCACCGCCGAGGAAGGTATCGCCATTGGTCGACAAGACTTCGAACTGATGCTCTCCTTCGATCTCGGCGATTTCAATGATTGAAATATCGAATGTACCGCCGCCTAAGTCGTACACGGCAATTTTCATATCGCCTTTCGGCTTGTCCATCCCGAATGCCAGTGCCGCTGCGGTCGGTTCGTTGATAATGCGTTTGACGTCGAGACCCGCAATGCGGCCCGCGTCTTTAGTTGCCTGACGTTGAGAATCGTTAAAATAAGCCGGTACGGTAATGACCGCTTCTTTGACTTCTTCGCCTAGGTAGGCTTCGGCGTCTTTTTTCAGCTTCATCAAGACCCGAGCCGACACTTCGGGCGCGGCCATTTTTTTACCGTGACATTCAACCCAAGCGTCACCATTATCGGCCGGTACGATTTTGTAAGGCACCATTTTGATATCTTTTTGCACGACATCGTCTTTGAAACGGCGGCCGATTAAACGCTTGATAGCAAATAAGGTGTTTTCGGGATTGGTTACCGCCTGACGCTTGGCCGATTGTCCGACGAGCACCTCGTCATCTTTGGTGAATGCGATGACTGAAGGCGTGGTTCTGGCGCCTTCGCTATTTTCGATGACGCGTGCGGTGCCGTTTTCGAGCACAGCCACGCAAGAATTGGTGGTTCCTAAATCTATTCCGATTATTTTAGCCATTGATTGCTCCAGACTTGAGAGTGTATTTAAAAATTAGTTGATTACGATATGGGGGCTGTTTTAATCTGTTCAAGCCTGCTCATCGATTTTTGGTGATTCTTGCGGAGGATTGTCCTCGGCTTTGGCGACAACAACCATTGCCGGACGCAACAGCCGCCCATTCAATACATAGCCTTTCTGAAATACATTAATGACCGAGTTCGGTTCGGCATCGACAGATGGTTGCATGGCCATCGCCTGATGCAACTCAGGATCAAACGGTTGTCCTAGCGGATTAACCACTTCTATATTGAATTTAGAAAAAACGGCTTCGAATTGTTTCAATGTCAATTCGCTGCCTTCTCGAAACTTTTGCACTTCGGGGCTATCACCGATAGCGGCTTGCAAACCAAGCTCCAAACTATCGACAACAGTCAATAATTCTTTGGCAAAATTTTCCAATGCAAACTTATGGGCGTTTTCCAAATCCTTTTGGGTTCTTCTTTTCAGGTTTTCCATTTCCGCTTGTATGCGCAATACTTTATCCCAATTTTCTGTAGCCTTTTGTTCGGCTGCTTCAAGCTTTTGAGATAACTCTTCGACATTAACCTTTTGGGCCGCCTGCGGCTGACTGTTTTCGTCTATATTGTTATCAACCTGCGCATCGGCGCCTTGCTCCAAAATAGTTTCGGCTTGCTCGTCCGCTGCCTTTTCCGGCAACTCCTGCTCGTTACTCATTATTAAACTCCGGTTTAAATAAAAAACGGTCCGCATCCGCGGGAGAACTCTATTTCAAGAAATGTGGGGCTTATGTTTTGGGATTCAAGGCCGCGCCTAATAATTTTGCCGTTACATCGACAAAAGGAATCACTCTTTCATAAGCCATTCGCGTGGGGCCTATTACGCCTAAAACACCGACCACTTGTTCGTTAATCGAGTATGGTGCGGTGACCAGACTGCATTGTTCGAATGCGTGATAACCGGATTCCTCACCGATAAAAATTTGTACGCCTTCGGCATTTAAGCATTGATCGAGTAAATGAATAACACCTCGCTTTTGACTGAAAGCATCGAATAGCTCCTTGAGCCTCTCCATGTCCGATAATTCGGAAAAACCCATTAGATTCGTCTCGCCGCTTAACACATAATCTTCATCCGACTTTTCGGGATCGAGTGCCAACTTAGCCATTTGTACCGCGTCTAACATTTCCCGGTTCATTTGTTCTTGGGCGTCTTTGAGCTCTTTCAGCACGGCCTTTCTGACTGCTGCCAGGCTCAATCCGGAATAGACGGAATTTAAATAATTGGCCGCTTGCTGCAATTGTGCAGGCGTAAATTGTTTTGAGGTATGGAGGATTTTATTATGCACTTCCTGTTCATTAGTCACGAAAATGACCAATACGCGGGTGTTGGATAACGGCAAAAACTCGATATGGCGTAAACTGACCAGTTCGCGCTTGGGCAATGTCACGACACCGGCCATCCGCGTGACGTCGGATAATATTCTCGATGCCACCCCGATGACATCATTAACGTTATCTTTAGCAATTAAATTTTTGCGCAAGAGTTTAAGTTCTTCCGAGTTCAGAGGCTTTACCGTGAGCAACGAATCGATAAACAAACGATAGCCACTCACGGTCGGCACCCGGCCTGCACTAGTGTGCGGAGAACGAATCAATCCCATGTCTTCCAGATCGGCCATGACATTACGAATCGTTGCAGGACTCAATTTTAATTCGGTATCCTTAGATAAGGCACGCGAACCTACCGGTTGTCCGTCTTGGATATAACGTTCAACCAATGCTTTCAATAATTGCAGCGATCTTTCGTTCAACACCTGATTATTATTCACATTAAACCCTCTAGCTTATTAGCACTCTACCTCATCGAGTGCCAGCGGCGCAAATTAGCAGTTCACCCCCTGCTTGTCAATACTAGCAAATACAACTCCATCACAGCCCTCATCCCCCTTTAACCTTTAACCTTTAACTTTTCATCTTTCATCTTTCCCCTTATCCCTTGACTTATTGAGTATAATTCGATCAAATCCTTTCTTAAATTAACGACAATGCACAGCTCATTCAAAACCATCGGCATTATCGGTAAAGCCAGCGACCCCGGAATTGCCGAAACTTTAGCGATTCTTTACCGTTATCTTAAACAGCATGACTATACCGTCATAATAGACCGCTTGAGTGCTAAATTTATAACGGAATCCGGCGTTGAAAGCTCGGCCATCGAGACTATTGGACAGCGCTGCGACCTGATTATCGCCGCTGGTGGCGACGGTACGTTTTTATCTGCCGCGCGTGCAATCGCCCAATACGACATTCCACTAGTCGGGATCAATTTGGGACGCCTCGGGTTTTTGGTCGACATTTCGCCCTATGAACTATTGCCTAAGCTCAATAACATTTTAACAGGCCATTATAGCGAGGAAAGGCGTTACTTATTAAGGACCAAAATCATACGCGACCACCGCGTCTTTAACGAGCAGACTGCCGTTAACGAAGTCGTCGTACATCGATGGGTAACACCCAGCATGATAGAAATCGTCACGCACATTAATGGCGTCTATCTAAACTCTCAGCGTTCAGACGGCATGATCGTCTCGACTCCGACCGGTTCGACCGCTTATTCGTTGTCGGCGGGCGGCCCGATTTTGCACCCCTCTCTGAATGCCTTGGTTTTGGTACCGCTTAATCCTCATACGCTATCGAATCGCCCAATCGTCATTGACGATTCGGCCGAAATCGAAATCAGCTTCTGTCAAACTAAACAAATCAATGCCTTAGTCACCTGCGATCATCTCGAAATACCCGAAGTATTGATCAGTGATAAAATTTTGATAAAAAAAGACCCGAAACCGATTAGAATTCTCCATCCCGAAGGACACGATTTTTTTGAAATCCTCAGAAAAAAACTCAACTGGAGCGGCGGTTATCCTTAACTCATTCTCATGCTATTAAATCTTTCCATTAACGACCTAGCTGTCGTCAAAACATTAGACTTGGATATGAACGGCGGAATGTCGGTTTTGACAGGCGAAACCGGCGCCGGAAAATCGATTTTATTGACCGCACTGGGTTTAGCACTCGGCGATCGAGCCGATTCCGGCTATATTCGACCGAACAGCAAACGTGCTGAAATCAATTTAGAATTCGATTTATCCGATGCTCCTAAGGCGAAAACATGGCTTGAAGAAAACGAACTGGATGATGAGCAACACTGCCTGATTAGACGAGTTATCAACCATGACGGTCGATCAAAAGCCTATATCAACAATCGCCCGGTTACATTACAAACTTTACAAGAACTGAGCGAAAAGCTAGTTGAAATACACGGACAGCATGCACATTTGACTTTACTCCATAGCGAAGAGCAACGCCGATTGTTGGATGTGTTTGCCGGCAATCAAGCCCTATTGGAGCAAGTCAATGCCTGTTTCCAACAGTGGCAGCAAAGCAATCGGGAGTTACAAGCCCTGAAAAAAGCCAGTGTCGATAGTATCGAGCGCGAGGAATTATTACGTTACCAACTCGACGAATTACAACAACTCGACTTGAACAAATTCAATTATGCCGAAATTGTGGATGAACACAGTAAACTAGCGCATTTGGAAGAGATTCTATCGACCGGACATCGGCAACTCGATTTGCTCTATGAAAACGACGAACAATCGCTCAATCGTCTGCTGCTGCAATCGACTCATGCTTTGAATGATTTAACGCGTTTTGCGCCGGACATCGAATCTATCAACGGCATTTTAAACGAAGCACAAATTCAGATTGAAGAAGCCGCTCACCAATTGCGTCGTTATTTGGACAACCTAGAAGCCGACCCGTTAAGACTGGAAGTGCTGGAAAATCAAATCGGCATGATTCAAAGTCTCTGCCGTAAGCATCATGTTCAGCCGGAAGAATTGCCTGAGCTAGCTACCAATCTCGAACAAGAACTCAACAACCTGACACACAGCGGCGAACGAATCGATAGCTTGACCGATAAAGTTGAAAAACTGCTCGCTAAATACGGTGAAATAGCAGATCAATTGACACGACAACGCCAACAAGGCGGCCAGCAGTTGCAAACCCGAATTTCGGCGATGATCAAAGAACTCGGCATGCCTCAAGGCGAATTTATCGTGAAAATTTCGCCGCTAAATAGCTCGCTCCCGCGCACCGATGGACAAGATAAAGTGGAATTTCTAGTGAGCGCCAACCCGGGGCTTCCGGCCAAACCGCTGGCTAAAGTTGCCTCCGGCGGAGAGTTATCGCGCATTAGTTTAGCGATTCAAGTCACGACTAGTCACGACAAAACCACGCCGACGATGATCTTCGACGAAGTCGACTCCGGAATCGGCGGCAGCATTGCCGAAATTGTCGGACAAAAGCTACGCGCCTTGAGCCTCAATCGACAAGTTATGTGCGTTACACATCTGCCACAAGTCGCATCGCAAGCCCATCATCATTTGTATGTGTCTAAAAATAACCGAAGCGATATCACGACATCCAATGTCAGGCCGCTCAACACCGAAGAACGCGTCGAAGAAATCGCTCGCATGCTCGGCGGCGTTAACATTACCGAGAACACCTTGGCCCATGCCCGAGAAATGCTTTTTCAATCGATCACCGACACTTCGTCGGTTTCATAACATAGGAAAAACAAAGAATGATCCGTTTTCCAGCAGAATGGGAAAAACAATCCGCCGTACTGATTGCATGGCCCGATCAAGCCGGCGATTTCGGAGCGAATCTCAACGACGTCGAACAAAGCTATCGCTTCATCGCGGAAACGATCAGTCGTTATGAATCGTTGATCATCGTGTGCAAGAATGCGGCCCACCAGCAGCTCATTGAAACGCTATTACAAAACGGCAAATCCGCGATTCGCTTCATACACGCCGAGTACAACGACATTTGGGTTCGAGACACCGCATTTCTGACCGTCGAAAAAGACGGCAAGCCGCTGTTACTGAATTTCCGTTTCAACGGCTGGGGCGGAAAATACGAGTACGCGGCTGACAACGCTTTGAATTGGAATATGCTGAAAAACGCTCCGTTCGCAAACAACCCGCATCTCGATATCGATATGGTACTCGAAGGCGGCAGCGTCGAAAGCGACGGCAAAGGCACGATATTGACGACCAAACAATGCCTGCTCAATCCGAACCGAAATCCGGATTTGAGCAGGGAGCAAATCGAGGCGCAATTACAAAAGCATTTCGGCGCCGAACGCGTGTTGTGGATCGATCAGGAAAATCTTGACGGGGATGACACCGATGCCCATATCGACACGCTCGCTCGCTTCTGTAGCCCCGATACGATCGCCTATACCAGCAGCAACGATCCGTCCGAGAAGCATTACCAAAGCCTGAAAAACATGGAGACTCAGCTTAAGGCGCTAAAAACCGCCAGCGGCGAACCCTACAAATTAGTTGCTCTGGATTTGCCGAAGCCGATTTTCGATGAAGACGGCAAGCGTTTACCCGCCAATTATTCGAACTTTCTGGTCATTAATGATGCTGTCATGGTCCCAGTCTACGATGACCCAATGGATCGAACCGCCGTCGATAAACTAGCTGAATGTTTTCCGCAACACGAAATCATTGCCACGCCCTGTCGGCCGATCGTGCATCAATACGGCAGCCTGCATTGCATGACGATGCAATTTCCGGCAAATATCGCGATAGATTAAGGAATAAGGATTTCGCGATAAATAAAGTCCAGGAACTATAAGCTTTGCTGAGGGCTCGGTAACTCGCTTAATAAAGCGCCATGAATTTTAACCTGCAAAGGGTATAACTGTATAACTGGGCCCGGCGATTGGCGATATAATATTGAATTTTTAGAACCGCAGTCATATCTCACAATTATGAAATCGAACATTATCGTCAGCGCGATTCAACAACCTTGTAATGCCGACAAAGCCGACAACCTGGATCTTTCGATCGACTTAATCAAAGAGGCCAAACAATCCGGTGCCAACTTGGCCGTATTGCCGGAGTTACATTTAGGTCCGTATTTTTGCCAGAATGAAGATTTCAACTCCTTTGCCACAGCCGAACCGATTCCAGGGCCGAGCACCGAAATACTGTCTCAGGTCGCCAAGGATCAAGAAATCGTCATTGTATCGACAATATTCGAAAAGCGCGCGCCTGGTCTTTATCACAATACTGCCGTGGTTTTCGACATAGACGGTTGCATCGCCGGTAAATACCGCAAGATGCATATTCCCGACGATCCCGGTTATTATGAAAAATATTATTTCACCCCCGGCGACATCGGTTTCAAACCGATAGAGACCTCGATCGGTAAATTGGGGGTTATGGTTTGCTGGGATCAGTGGTATCCGGAAGGCGCGCGCCTGATGGCCTTGGCCGGCGCCGATATTTTGATTTATCCGACCGCGATCGGTTGGGATCCTGCTGATACTAACGAGGAAAAGCAGCGCCAACTCGACGCCTGGATCACAATTCAACGCGCGCACGCGGTCGCTAACGGACTACCGGTCGTTGCCTGCAACCGCATCGGATTCGAAGCATCGCCCGATGACGCCTCGACCGGTATCGAATTCTGGGGCAACAGTTTTATTACCGGGCCGCAAGGCGAATTTCTCGCGCAAGCCGGATCCAGCGAGCAAATCATCCTAACCCAGGAACTGGACCGCGGGCGTAGCGAGCGCGTCAGACAAGTTTGGCCTTATCTACGCGACAGAAGAATTGACGAGTACGGCGATTTAATTAAACGATTTATTGATTAATTAGCTTAGAAAAAGCATTTCACCATGAAGGGCATGAAGATAATGAAGGAAAGAGATTTAGTACTTTATGAACTATCACAATATAACAGATGAACTCAATAGATGAACTCAATGCAGTAATACAGCGCTTTCAAATCCAGCTAGGATTTGGTCGTAAATAACTTCCTTATTTTAAGGAGGTTTCGGGGGCTCGATTGGCAAGTATCGGCGGCAAGGAAAGCCGCCGCCAAGCCTACAAGGACGCTTTCACGGCGTCCTGTCAAGCGAGTCGCCGCAAAGCCTACTACTTGTAGCAGTTATTCTGTGCATATTCCTTAGTTACCCATTTAAAATTGAAAACACTGTATCTTCAAGTCCTTCATGCTCTTCATGGTAAAAAATAAATGACATTTTTTGAAATCAGCGCCCTTTATGTATAGAACTTTCGCTCACCCAAGAGGTTAGCGGTAATGTTTAGGCAATCTCTTGAAATACTTAATAGACTTCATGTGCTTCATGGTTAAACTGCCGAATTCTGTATTATCGGCATATCGAAAAGTATAACTTTCGCACATCAACTTTCGGCATTAGCTCATAGAGGCACAAAGTGTCGGCGGATTTTTGCTCCTGCTCCTGCTATCTCTTATTATCAGACGTTCCATCATCGATGAAAAATATCTGTTCGACAACCCAACCGATCTTTCCGGCAATTCTTGGCTTGCTTATTTTTACTTTACTAAGCAGCTTAATGCCTCAAGTCGTTTTGGCTCAAAGCCAAAACGGCAAGCCTGTAACTTCCGAATATGACCCGGAGAACCTACGCAACAAAATCGAAGTACTCACCGCCCGGGAAGGTCTCGACGAAGGCGTCAAAACCAAAACGCTTAAATATTATCAGTCCGCGTTAGACAATCTCGCCAATACCGGAGAGTTTAATTTTCGCAGTGAAAACTACCAAAAAGCACTGCAACTAGCACCCGATAGAATTAAAAACTTACAAAATGAAATTAAGCAAACCCAACAAAAACTAGAGAAACAAAAGATAGAGGACTTCAGTCACATCCCTATCGAAGAGCTCGAACAACGCCTGATTATCGAAAAAGGCAAAATTAGCAACCTTGACCAACAAATCAAAAGACTCGACGCGCTATTGGCCGAACAGAACAGCCGTCCACAGCAAATTCGCCTAGAAACGGTTGAGGCCAAACAAGACCTCGATGCCGCCCGAAATAAGCTCGAAATCCCGCCAACGTCAGCAGAATCGAAGTTGGAAATTGAAGCCCGGCACATTCATTTAAAAACCTTGATCGAATCACGCACGGCCGAATTAAAAAAGCTGGAAATCGAGGCCGCCAGCAATCCGCTCAGGACCGAAGTCATCAAATCCGAACTGCAATTGTTGGATATGCAGAAGAATCTGCTCGCCCCTGTTATCGCTGCGATAGAAAGCACCCTGTCCGAACGCCGCCAACAAGAAGCCAAGGAAATGCAGAAGGCCCTCGATCAAGCGGAACAGGAGCTAGCCGATAAGCACCCGGTCATACAGCTTGTTACCCGCGAAAACATCCAATACAGTCGGGATCTTCAGGCCATCACAACCAAGATTGAACAAAGCGGCGAACAGAAAAACAAAATCGATAGCAAATCCGCCGAAATTGAGACCGATTTCAAAAGCGCCGAACGCAAAATCAGCTTAGCCGGACTCAGTCCTGCGCTTGGCAAAATACTGAGAGAACAACGGCGTAATTTACCGACCGCCGGGCAATTCTCATTGCAATCCCAGACCATACAGGACGAAACTGCTCAGACCGGCCTTGCGCAATTCAAGATTGAGGATCGACTTAAAGAATTAGCCGATATTGATTTGGAACTAAATAGAATCATGAATTCGGAAGTCGACAACAAGCTACCGGCTAATGAACGAATGATGATACAGGCCGAATTGCGCGTATTGCTCAATAACCAAAAAGACTTACTGAACCGATTATCGGTTGCTTACACGGCTTATTTGCGAACCCTAGGCGATCTAGATTTCGCAAGACAACAAATGCTTAGTCAAGCTGAAAAATTTGCCACTTATCTTGATGAACGTTTGCTGTGGGTGCCGAGTTCCGTTCCGATCGATACCGAATACCTCATCGACTTATTCGGTTCATTCCAATGGCTGCTGTCGCCTCTAAACTGGTTAAGCTTTACAAAAGACATCGTTAAAGCCGCAATATCAAAACCGCTGTTAAGTGCCTTTTCGATTATGATTTTAATTGTACTCATGACGGTCAAGGCTAAAGTCAAACATCAATTAACAGCCATTTCAAACCGAATCGGAAAAATCTATACCGACAAATTTTCCTATACATTGATCGCGATGGGCGACATTTTTGTTTTAGCGCTGCCCCTGCCCCTCCTGATTTTTTTGGCCGGCTGGTTATTGGCCGACAATCCTCATGTTACCGATTTTAGTCAAGCTATCGGAGCAGGATTACAGGCCGCCTCCATCCCGTTACTCACTCTTGCGGTATTTTATCGACTGTTCGCGCCGCAAGGTGTTGCTCAAAAACATTTTCTATGGCAAGCGAAAAATGCCGGGATATTTCGTAAACAAATTGCTTGGGTACGCTTTGTTGCTGTGCCTGGCGTGTTTCTGACCGAATTGAATGGAAGCTCCGCTATAGCATCGCATAGTGATAATCTCGGGCGATTGGCTGTTATTATCATAATGCTGTCTCTCGCCGCATTTTTATTCAATATCTTAAAGCCATCGAAAGGTGTGTTGCAGGATTATCTTGAAGCGAACCCGAACGGATGGCTTTATCGATCGCGCTATATTTGGTATCCGGCCGCGGTCATCGCCCCCTTAACTATCATTGGGTTTGCGACAGCCGGCTATTATTTGAGCGCACTGGAATTGCAGAACAAATTAATTGTAATGCTGAGGATGATATTTATCAGTATTATTATCTATGAGTTGGTGCTGCGTTGGCTAACCCTGGCTAACCGCCAACTGGCCCTGAAAAACGCACGGCAAAAACGCAAGACTGCCGCTGCCGCGCAAAGTTCGAAACCTACGACTACAGGCTCCGAAGATAATGTTGTAGTCGCCGAAGAAGAGCTACTGGATATTCCTAAAATCAATGCTCAAACTAAGGCGTTACTCAATGTCTTTATCGGCTTTACGCTTATTGTCGGCTCGTGGATGATATGGCGAAATATTCTGCCGGCCTTCTCGTTTTTCGACAACATCACGTTATGGCAACACCTCGTCACGGTAGATAATCAAGAAGTCTATCAGCCGATAACCCTAACCAATCTGTTTCTGGCCGGCCTCTATGCTTTCATAGCCGGTGTGGCGATCCGCAATTTTCCGGGGGTCATGGAGTTATTGATTTTTCGGCGCGTAACGGTCGACGCCGGCTTTCGTTATGCCGTCAATCACTTGGCCAAATATTTCTTAGTTTCGATCGGCTTTATCGTGGTTGCGAATGAACTGGGCGGCAGCTGGTCGCAAGTGCAATGGCTAGTCGCAGCACTCAGTTTAGGTTTAGGTTTCGGTCTACAGGAAATCTTCGCGAACATGGTTTCCGGCATTATTATTTTGTTCGAGCGACCTATCCGAGTCGGAGACGCCGTAACGATCGGCGATATCAGCGGCAAAGTTAGTCGCATCCAAATGCGTGCCACAACTGTTATTGATTGGGACCAAAAGGAATTAATCGTACCGAACAAAACATTCATCACCGAACAAATGATCAATTGGACCTTGACCGATCCGACGACACGGTTAGTGATCCCAATCGGTATAGCCTATGGTTCCGATATCGAACTAGCCCATAAAGTCATGCTGGAAACGGTTCGATCTACACCCTTGGTTTTGCAAGATCCAGAACCCAGTGTGCTGATGCTTGGCTTCGGCGACAGTTCTTTAGATTTTTCGATCCGGGTTTATGTTAGCGAATTGGCGCACCGACTACCGGTTACCCATGACATCCATTTCCGAATCGATCATGCCTTTCGCGAAAATCATATTGAAATTCCATTTCCGCAACGCGACCTTCATATCCGCTCGATCGTGGAAAACCCGGCAAATGGGCAAATAGTGCCGCCGTATCAGGCCACTTCGGAAATTCCGATATCTCAAACAACTTGAAATAAATATTCAACCTAGAAAAAGCATTTCACCCTGAAGACCATGAAGAGTAGCAAGTTAATTCAATAACTTGTTACGCGTTCGCATAAAACTTTCGCTCACCCGATAGGTTGGTAGGGGCTCAGACAACCTATTGAATTACTCAATGAACTTCATGGGCTTCATGGTTAAACTGCCGAATTTAGTTTTCACAAACTTGTCATTCTCCGGTCCATTCCTGCAATGCGGCAATAATACTTTTGGCTTGATCCGTACTGGAAATATTGAATTTGGATTTTTGTTGATATTCGCCGTTGCGTTTTTGATAACGGCGAATTGTATATTTATCCGGGCCGTAGGATTCTTTCTTGCGATCCCAATCTTGGTAACGATAGATCACCGTCGCCCAAGCGCCTTTACTCAATACTTTTTTATCAAGTTCCTTGACGGTTTCAATACCACCATCTTCGTAGGTGACAGTCAATTCATCTACAGTTTCAGCCATACAATCTCCAATAAGTTAAGTTTAAAAAACGTCTATCCTGTATATCGTTTCTTTGTCATAAAAAGATTCGGTATATCCTTACGCCGAATCATGCGATATTTTATGAAGCGTTCGGTTACTCACATAACAAAGCTAATAGATCCAAGAGGTTATTTACTCCCTTTATATACCTATCGGAGATCAAAATTCGGCACCGGGGTGCCCGTCAAAGGACGCCGTGAATACGTCCATGTAGGCTCTATGCCAGCTCCATGCTGGCAAAGCCTTTGCCGAGCACCCCGGCGCCTCCTAAGACACTGCCGAAATTTGAAGTGCGAAAGGTATACTCAAAAATTAGCTAACTTTATGAAGGTATGGGGGTGTGGCTAGCGAGGATGTCGGCAGCAGGGAGCGCTGCCGTCAAGCCCCCATGGACGGGTTTACCCAGCACCTAAATCCATAGTTCATTGGCTATGATTAGCTATCTAGGATAATTTAGGTGCTGGGTTTACGGCGTTCCTCGATAGATACATCCCATACCTTTTATTCTTAGACGGTTTTTCAATCAAAAGGAAGTATCACGAAATCCTTAGCTAGTCGGGTTTGCCGTCGATTCTAGGTGCCAATAAAATTGGCGCGTATACAAACACAAACAAGGCAAAGGCCGCCAGCCAAGCCAGTGTCGAAATATAAACAAACTGACCATACCAAGTAGGTAACAAAGCGGGAAGAATAACCCTAACGAAAGCAGATAAATTCAATAGAACAAAAGCGATGACGATAATATTCGAAACCTTCATAACTCGCCCCGTATGCCCCAGTGACACTCTGACCATCATGCCCAAGGTCAATACACCGATTCCCCCCAGCGTAAACGCATGCAAAACCAAAGAATAGGAAATTATTGCATAAGCCGCCAAAACAGTTAAGCCGAACCCCAAAATGATCCATCCGTAACCGATATATAATATCCATAACAACGGCACATACCAAACTTGCCGCACATGCCAACCGGCAATACGCACAAGATTGACTACCAAAGCGGCAATCGCACTCACAGCAAGAATGTGCCCGGATATACCGGCCATTTGCAACAAGAAAACCGAGGCGGCAGAAACAATCGACAAGACATCTAAAAGCGGATTGCGAATCGCGATAACGCCCTTTAAACCGCGTTCGGTAAAAAAAGGAAAAACACGTCCGGCAACGACCAAAATCATCACGATGATAATAGCCAAAAGCATATTAAGCCCCAGCATCGCCGTACTTTCATAAATATCAAGCATTTCAAGATGAACTAAAGCATTAGCCGCCGTCATCAACGCCAATAAGACTATGAAAACCAAACTCTTGTTATGACCTGATCGCATAATCGGTTGACTGACCGAATAAGCCAACACCGGTAAAAATGCAAAATCGGTCAACGCGATCAAAAAATCCGGTAATAACTCGGCATAAAAAGGCAAAATTCGGCCGTACAACCAAAGCAAACAAAGTCCGGCCAAACGATCACCGCTGGCCGTTGCCTGTCCGGTCCAATTTTTCACGGCAGTTAACAAAAAGCCGGCAATGACAGCCACCGAATAACCAACCAGCATTTCATGCGCATGCCAGATATTCGGTGCATAATAATTTTGAACCGACAACTCGCCTTTATAGATGGCATTCCATAACAAAATCAGCAATAACGCGAATAAACCGGCCAATATAAAAAATGGCCTGAATCCCAAACCAAAGACCGGGTAATCAAATACAGGCGTCGAATTACTATTGTTTTTGTTCATATTCCAGCCAATCCAGTTCAGCATCCGAGAAGCCTGCGATTATACGCATTTCGCGATTAAATGGGCCTTTCGGTTTGCCTTTGAAGTAATGATTGATAAGTTTTTTATAGGTTTCACTAGGGTCGAGCGATTGTTGGCGGCACTGATATTCCAACCATTTCGAACCTAATTGCACATGACCGACTTCATCATTCAAAATTCGGGTTAAAATCGTCACGCCTTGAGTATGACCCAGCGCTTCAAGTTTTTCGATCATCGCCGGCGTTACATCCAGGCCGCGCGCTTCTAAGCAGCGCGGCACAATAGCCAATCTTGCCAATAAATCGCTATGGGTATCTTGAGCATGATCCCATAAACCGCCATGTGCCGGCAAATCGCCATAATCGCAACCGAGTGTCGCAAGATGGTTGCTTAATAACGTAAAATGTTGCGCCTCTTCATCGGCTACGCGTAGCCAATCCCGATAAAATTCGTTAGGCAAGCCGCGAAATCGATAAATAATATCCCAGGCCAAATAAATTGCAACGAACTCGATATGCGCCAAGGCATGAAAAAATGCCGCAAGGCCTTCCGGAGTCGTCAATTGCCGTCGCGGCATCTGTTTCGGCGGCAACCATAGCGGCTTATCGGGAAATTGCGTGGCATTTATAGGTTTAGGCTTGTCTATCGATTCATAACTGAGTAAGCCGTCTTTGCAAAATTGCCAAGCCTGGTGAGTTTGCGACAACTTTTCCGGAATCGAGGCATGGAACAAGCAGTTTTCGGCTGTTCGAAATATGTTTTTCATTACCAAGGAATTCAAACGATGACTAAATTTAGGGATTTTTTACTCTTGGCTTTGTACTGCGGCTTTATTTTTTGGCTATCGCATCAACCTTCCCTGCCTGCGCCAATGTGGTTCGAGCATCAAGACAAACTGTATCATGCCGGCGCCTATTTTATTCTGGCTTTTTTCACCTGGCGTTTATTAACACACTTTATTTCGACTCCTCGGCACTTGGCTGTTGTGAGCCTTTTATTCTGCAGCATATACGGAATCAGCGACGAATGGCACCAATCTTTCGTCGACGGACGTTCTTCGGATGTTCTCGATTGGCTTGCCGATACGTTAGGCGCCGCAATTGCACTATTCATTCTGTATCAATTCACATCCCGCAGTCGCTTCCGTTAAAATATCCGTTTTTTTAAAAGCAGGTTAACACGATGTCTAACAACATACGCATTGAAAGATGGAGCGGAAAAGATTTGGAGAAATACATCTCCGACCTTGCTCGCCTTCGTATCGAAGTCTTTCATGATTTTCCCTATCTTTACGATGGCGATTACGACTATGAGAAGAAATATTTGCAAACCTATATCGATTGCCCGGAAAGCGTGATCGTATTGGCATTCGACGGCGATAAAATCATCGGCGCATCAACCGCGATTCCCATGAAATATGAAACCGACGAAGTCAAAAAGCCTTTTATCGAGCACGGCTATAATCCGGATGAAATTTTTTATTGCGGCGAGTCGGTTTTGAATAAAAATTATCGAGGCCTCGGCATCGGCGTCAAATTTTTCGAACAACGCGAAGCGCATGCCAGTGATCTGGGCGGTTTCAAACATATTTGTTTTTGTTGTGTCGAGCGCCCCAACAACCATCCCCGCCGCCCCGCCGATTACGTCCCGCTCGACAAGTTCTGGAACAAGCGCGGCTATGTTAAGCACCCGGAGCTACAAACAACTTATACTTGGAAAGACCTGGACGATGAAACCGAAACCCCTAAGCTGATGACATTCTGGTTGAAACATGACGATTAAAATAGCGGCTGCGCAATACGATATCGGCTTTCTCGAAACCTGGGCCAATTATCAAAGCAAAATCGAACGCTGGGTTCGGGAAGCCGCCGATGAAGGCGCAAAAATTTTAGTATTTCCGGAATACGGCAGCATGGAATTAGCTTCGCTTTTTTCGGAAGAAATATACAAGTCGTTGGAAAAACAACTGGATGCCATACAAAGCCTGCATGACGCTTATGTCGACTTATACCGATCGCTGGCACAGCAATATTCTTGCTATATCCAGGCTGGAACGTTTCCAGTCAAAATCGAAAACGGAGACTATCGGAACCGCGCATATTTATTCTGGCCCGATGGTCGCTACGATTTTCAGGATAAATTGCAGATGACACGCTTCGAAAACGAGCAGTGGTTGATCAAAAGCGGTGAAGCATTAAAATGTTTCGACACCGACTACGGCAAGATCGCGATCAATGTTTGCTATGACAGCGAATTTCCGCTGCTGGCCAGAAAACAAGTTGAAGCCGGCGCAAACCTGATTTTGGTACCGAGTTGTACCGATACCGTGGCGGGTTATCATCGTGTGAGAATCGGCTGCCAGGCAAGAGCCTTGGAAAATCAATGCTTTGTCGTACAGTCGCCGACAGTCGGCAACGCTCCATGGTCAGAGGCGGTCGATGTCAATGTGGGGGCTGCAGCGATTTATACGCCTGTCGATCGAGGGTTTCCAGACAACGGTATTGCGGCGATCGGTGAATTGAATGCCACGCAATGGGTCTATGCCGATATTTCATTGACCGGGATTGCAAAAGTCCGTGCAGAAGGCCAAGTCTTTAATTACAGAGATTGGCCTTTGCAAGAAAGATTCATTTAAATCAAACCTATTAGTGAAAAATAGACTCAAAGGAATAGCCGCCGAATTCCAATATTTCTTTGAGTCTTTTTAAACCGTCCATCTGAATCTGCCTGACTCTTTCCCGGGTGACCCCCAGCTCTTGAGCAACTTGTTCCAGAGTCGCTGACTCATGACCGCACAACCCATAGCGCCGACAAATGACTTCGCGTTGCTTTTCCGAAAGCTGATAGATCCAGTTCGTGACATTATCCTTGATACCTTCTTCTTGCAGGGTTTCGGTTGGAGACATGCTCCATTCATCAGAAATCGATTCAACCAACGGCTTATCAAAATCCTTTCCGGCCGGAACATCCACGGAGCTAACGCGCTCGTTTAATTTAAGCATTTTTTCGACGGTTTTGACTGGCTTATCAAGATGACGGGCGATATCTTCGGCATTCGGCTCATGATCAAGAATTTGCGCTAATTGTCTTTGCGCTTTGAGATAAACGTTCATCTCTTTAACAATATGGATCGGAAGCCTAATCGTACGAGTCTGATTCATGATCGCTCTTTCAATGGTTTGTCTTATCCACCAAGTGGCGTAAGTCGAAAACCTGAATCCTCGCTCGGGATCGAATTTTTCAACCGCCCTAATCAAGCCGAGATTGCCTTCTTCGATCAGATCCAGTAAAGGCAAGCCTCGATTTAAATAACGGCGAGAAATTTTTACGACTAGCCGAAGGTTGCTTTCGATCATGATTTTACGAGCCTCTTCATCGCCCCGTAAAACCCTTTTGCCGTACATTTTTTCTTGATCGGCAGTCAGTAATTTCGATCGACCCAGTTCATTCAAATAAAAACGTGTTGCATCGAATGTATAATCATTCTGGGAATCGTCAACGACTACATCTTCTATAACAGACACTTCCTCGAGACACAAACTTTGATCATCTTCATCTTCGAAAACGAGATCATCTGAGAGCGCACCGTGCGGTTTAATGGAAGTAACCTCAACGAATTCTTCTTTCATTATTATTAACCCCCAGGTTAATCGGCTATTGCCGAAGTGGTTTCGTCAATTTTTCGGCAAATACTCGAGTGGATTTACCGGATTTCCGTTTTTTCTTATTTCGAAATGCAGCGCGGCTTGCCCCGACGCTGATTTACCTAATTCAGCTATTTTTTGGCCTTTTTCCACATATTCTCCCTCTTCGACCAGCAATAGACTGTTATTGGCATAAGCACTCATGTACATTTCATTATGTTTAACGATGAGTAGATTTCCATAGCCGATTAAACCTGTACCGCTATAAACGACTTTACCTGTTTCCGTCGCCTTAACCGACTGACCTAAACGACCTGAGATATCTATTCCTTTTCTTCCGGATTGAGAAAAGTTTTTTAGTACTTTTCCGGTAATCGGCCACTGCCAGTGCAACTTTAACAGTTTTTTCTTATCATTTGAAACTATTGATTTTTTTTGTGACGAATTTCTCTTTTTAACTGGGGCCCGCACTAAGCTTCCCGGGTCATTTGATGGTTTGACGACAGTAGGTTTTTCGGGACCTGAATCAAACATTTTGAGCGTCTGACCGACCAATATTTTGTAAGGCGGTTTAATCCCGTTCCAGGCAGCAAGCACCTGATAACCATGTCCCGATCGAAACCCGATTGAATAAAGCGTATCTCCTGGTTGGACGATATAATAAGCGGAGTCAATCGTTGCTTTAGTCGGTTGGGGCCTTGATATGGAGGGGGTCGTCGCAACTTCCGAATCCGGTAAAACGACCTGCCCACAAGAAACAGCAACCCCGGCAAGCATCAATACCCAGCAATCGAGACGTGCAACTAATTTAAATAAAAACATTAGGCTACATACTTTAATAATAAATCTTTTGCTTGATTGATCTTAGACGACAAATAACCCGAGCCCCCCCGATCCGGGTGTAGTTTTTGCATTAACTTTCTATGCGCGGCAATAATATCCTGACGAGTTGCCCCTTGTTTTAATCCTAAAATCTCGTAAGCTTCTTCAAC
Organism: Methylotuvimicrobium sp. KM1; assembly: GCF_044788715.1. NCBI lineage: Bacteria > Pseudomonadati > Pseudomonadota > Gammaproteobacteria > Methylococcales > Methylococcaceae > Methylotuvimicrobium > Methylotuvimicrobium sp. KM1. The sequence goes on from NZ_CP173170.1 coordinate 2,703,244, forward strand.
CGACATCGCGGCATTGCTAGAGCTCGAATAACGGCGTCCTTCGCTGCTTTGCTTGCCCGATTTAAACATAAACCAAAGTTTCTGTAATGCTGGGGCATAGTACAGCAAAGCGGGAACAAACCTAGTCAAGACAGCAACCAAGATACCCAAAAATGCTATCAACCAATTAAGCTTTCCTGTCGCGCCAAGATATAGCAGAACCAATCCGATGAAAACGGCGATTATCAGTTTTATATAACGAGCCACAACTTCAGGTGGACGGCTTAAAAACCCGCGTAATAACCAAAAAAAGACCGCTAGCGCCAATATCGCCAAATAGATCCGAATCAAAAATACTCTCCGATTAAAATGATCCGCTTATTGAAATAATTGCATATTAAACCTTAAGACCCTATCTTAGTTCCGAATTTTTCCAGATTACAGTAATTAGTCAACCATGCTACAAACTCATATTCCTATTCTCGGTTTCGCAGCATTCAGCGGAACCGGTAAGACTACCTTATTGACACAATTGATACCCATTCTCAAAAATCATAAGCTACGAATCGGTTTAATCAAACACAGCCATCATAATTTTGAGATCGACCAACCGGGCAAGGACAGTTATCGACTGCGCAAGGCGGGGGCCCTAACCGTGCTATTGGCATCAAAACACCGGCGCGCAATCATTACTGAAATCGAACCGGCACAAGAACCTAAGCTAGCCGACCAGCTACAAGTTATTGATCAAAGCAACCTGGATCTCATTTTAGTCGAAGGCTTCAAGGCTGAATTATTTCCAAAAATCGAAATCCATAGACCGGCGCTAAACAAACCGCTAATCTACCCGAACGACTCTAATATTATCGCCGTTGCATCGGATAGCCCGCTCGAATTACCAAAACATTTACTCGGTTTCGACTTAAACAATCCGAACATGATAGCCGACTACATTTTAAACCAATTCTTGGAGCGCAAGCATGATTGATGCCTGCATTCAAACAGAAAACCGCCTGCTGACTCTTGAGGAGACGCTGACTCGAATCGAATCGTCAATAGAACCGATAATCGACGCTGAGAAGGTTAATTTACACGATGCGTTAGGCAGAGTTTTGGCGGAATCGGTCATGTCTCCTATCGATCTGCCTTATCACAATAATGCTTCAATGGATGGATATGCGCTAGCCAGCTCCGATATCAATCCCGACCATCCGTTCAGCTTGAACCTAATCGGTACTTCATGGGCGGGTCGTCCCTATGACGGAAGTATTTTACCCGGGCAATGCGTCAGAATTTTTACCGGCGGAGTTGTACCGGAAGCACTTGATACCGTCGTCATGCAAGAGCATGTGCAAAGAATCGGCGAAATCGTGCATTTTCCGGCCAAGGTTCAAGCCTTGCAACACGTCAGAATTGCCGGAGAGGATATCGCAAAAAATGCTCTCCTGATAACCGCACCGAAACGACTGTCCGCTATCGACCTTGGTTTGCTGGCTTCTGCCGGCATTTATCAAGTCAACATAAAACGCAAAATTAAAATCGCCTTCCTATCGACCGGTGATGAATTGACGCCGCTTGGCCAACCCTTGGCTCCTGGAAATATATACGACAGTAATCGCTATATGCTGAGTGCATTACTAAAGGAAGAAGCCTTCTCAACTACTGATTTGGGCGTTGTGCAGGACGATAAGGACCGGCTCGAAAACCTATTGACTGCGGCTGCCGAGACTCATGATGCGATCATAACCACCGGCGGCGCTTCAGTTGGCGAAGCTGACTTTATCCAAGAAATACTGGACACAATCGGACAGGTAGAACTTTGGAAAATAGCGGTTAAACCCGGAAAACCGCTTGCGTTTGGTTCGATCGGCAATTGCCGACTTTTCGGATTACCGGGAAATCCGGTCTCGGTAGTTTTAGCTTTTCAGCGTATTGTCATACCGGGGCTCCGGTTCATGACTGGATTATCACCGGAAAAACCACTGCAATTAACTGCCATTTGTCAGGAATCGATTAAAAAATCGCCCGGTCGACTTGAGTTTATAAGGGGGGTTTTATCGCAATCCGATAACGGCGAGCATCAAGTCCGGTCGGCGGGAAAACAAGGATCACATATACTATCAAGCATGAGTCACGCAAATTGCTTCATTGTACTTCCCGGCGATTGCCAAGGCATAAAAAAAGGCGATAGAGTGGTCGTCGAGCCTTTATCAACTTGGATCGATTAACCTAAAAGCGGCATTTTAACCATGAAGTACATGAAGTATTTCAGAAAACTGTAAGCATTGGCTTAAATATCAATATCTCGGTACCGAGGCGTCGCATTCACAAGACCATGCATCGATTCCGCCTTGTAGGTTCAGCAATTTTCGAAACGAATGGTGCTCTAAAAAAGATGCCGCCTGCTGACTACGTATGCCATGATGACATATCACAACAATTTCCTGCTCTGCATCCAGCTCATCCAACCGTTCGGGAATTTGATGTAGCGGAATCAGCACGCTGCCTGCAATCCGGGCATAAGCAAATTCATAGGGTTCCCTTACATCAAGCAAAAAAGGCGGGGTATCGCTTTGCAGCTTAACATTTAAGTCGGTGGGTGAAATTTGTTGTACCGGCATATTTATCTTGTATTTTTCAACTTTATTCAAAAAACGATCGCCATTGTAAGCCTTTTATACTTCTCATCAAATTTCTGATTAATGCAACGAAGCACTGAGCGCGGCTTAAACGCCAACTAAGGGCACCGCGAAGGATTGACGAATATATACAGCGCCAGGAAAGCAAGCGTAGCTTTACATTCATGTAACCTGAATACCGACAATCCATACCGACAAAACGAAAAATGCCGAAAATACACTAAGCACTAAGTGGTACTTATGACTGGGTACGATGCCCTTAGACGTCTCTCCTGCACCGAAATTTTACTAGCAAAGTGCAAAAACACCCAATTGCGATAACTATAATCGCCCTGTATGAAAAGTTCATTAAACATTAGTACTGCTTTGGTAAACAATCCGTCTATTTTTAATGGTATTGTTTACATCAACCCTGTTCAGTATAGTTAAACCGTAATTTAAACCTTTAACTAGATAAACGAGGATTCATCTAATGAGCGATTTTCAAAAAGACATTTTAACTGGCGCAGTATTTGTCACTGGCGTGCTTGGTTTTGTTTCCGGAGAATTTATACTCTCTTCTACTTTATTCGCCACGGCAGCTATTGCTGGAAACATTAACGCAACCCACAAACGTAATAAAAGCGAGCGTCTGTGATACATATGACTAATAGATGCAAAACCGACAATTCAACATTTAACCTTCGAGCTTCCAAGGCTAGCTTCTTGGAAGCTCTTTCTCATTAAGCTATTACGTTATCATTCCCGGCAACAAATAGATATTTTCTATTTCTGGACCTTACACATCCACAAAATCCCCCTACCGGCTTAGCAATTATTAATAATCCTAATTAGCAGCCACCTCATAAAAAGCGCTAAAAACTTAACACAAGGCTTTATAGGATTACGTTATAAATAACTTAATCAATTTCGAATTCCGAACGGTCATGACCTTGTTCAACTAAAGTCTGAAGCCATTTAGGCATAACTCCTCGTCCAGTCCATGTTTTGCTAGGGTCGTTTGGATGCCGATATTTAACAGGTACCTTAATGCCTTTTCTAGCGGATTTTTTTTGATCATCAATAAACTCAACCGCCACATTGATCGAGGCGGCAAGTTCTTTTATCTGATTCATAACTTCTTTACGTTTATCTGCTTGCTTAGCTTTAAGTGCTTTTTCAGCATTTAAAATAACTGCCTGCAATTCATCTTCTGAAAGATTCTGAAAATCGGTCATACGTAAATTCTCACTTAATGTAAAAGTTTCAATTAATTTTATTAGGACCCAAAGCAACTCAATTAAAAAATAACAAATGCTTAAGTCGCCGGTTTAATAAAAATCACATGAGACAAATAATCATGCTTTTTTTAATAGGTTTTCCAGTGATCAAAGATTAATAGACCCAAAAAGAGATTTTTCTTTATTCAAGGAATTATAGCTATTAATTGTAACTAAAAAAACATTAAATGAGCAACAACTCAAAGCATTAACAAAAAAAAGAGATTATGCTTGATGAGTTTTAAATCAAACTTGGTCTGTTGATCAGATAATCTCGCCTTATTCCAAAAACTGCATTCTTAATTAGGAATATGCACAAGATAACTTCCCGAGACGGTAAGCTTTGTAGAGGCTAGGTAATCTCGCTTGACATAATCCCTGCGCCGACCCTGTCAATCGAGCCACCTCCTCATAAGCGCAAAATCAGTATCTCTATATGCATTTTCGGCTTTATTCGTCAGACAAGAAAAGGGTATAGCTTAGTCAGTTATGACCTCGAATTTAATTTCGTTATAAATTAATCCATTCTTATCTATTAACTGAACCATCCAATGCCCTGCATCCGTATAGGTCAATACTCTATTAGTCGAGACTCTCCAACGATTGCCTTTCGGATTGATTGGTATTTTCCCAACAAGTACGCCATCTTTAATCCACTGATGAAAAAAAGATTCGCCTTTCAAATCTTTGAGCTCAGTAAAATAATAAAGATGAATTGGCTTTTTTTCTCCGAGACTGAAGGGTGGAATCAACTCTTTTACCGGTTCTTTATTAACGATGGCATTAGTTAATAAGCCCCGGGTAATCTTATAATGATTGATTGTCTTAAATCGCCGGTCAATTGGAGCTTCTTTTGTCAACTCAGGAATAACCTCTTTAATCCGATGATTTTTTTCGGAAATCGGTTGATCTTTTGTTTCAATAAGAGAGGATTCTTTCACCATTACTTCAGACGAAGTCTGTTCAGTTTTTTTGTCGACTTTATCTTCTAATCCATTACTTAGATAAAAATAAGGAATCACAATAAATGCAATAGCAATAATCACAGCCAATACGATTCGCCTGACATTCCAAATAACAATTTCGGAAGACGCCGAGTTTCTCGGCATATTGCTTTGTTCGCTTCCGGATCGATTAATTTTGATTACAATTTTTTTTGCATTTGCCATAAACTTTTCCCGGTCTTCGTAAGTCAGAACCTTGTGCCGCCACCATCAGTCATGTAGGCTGATTTTTTATAACAACGGCACTTTACTACTTGGTAATATAGCATTTTCCCCCTAAGATATCGGCATCAGCTTCAGATTAAACGGAAATCATCCATGAGCGACCTCCTCAAGTTATTTCAAGAATCTTCCGCACTTTATGGCGGAAACGCCGTATTTATCGAAGACTTATATGAAAAATATCTGCAAAACCCCGACTCGGTCGACCCGAGTTGGAGACACACATTTAAGAAGCTGCATAACGGCATGGCACAGGAGATCATTCATAGTCCTATTGTTGACAGATTCGCCAGCCTAGCCCAGCAATCTCAAGGCCGTCTGGCTAAGCTGCAAGGCTTTACCGAAGAAAGCGTAAAAAAACAATCTGCGGTCGCGCGACTTATCAATCATTACCGGGTTAGAGGCCATCAAATTGCCAATAATAATCCACTGAATAAATCGATTCCTTCCGTTCCGGACCTTGAGCCAGCATATTACGGACTGACCGAACTCGATATGGATACGCTATTCGATACCGGCACCTTATATGGAGAAGACAGACTTCCGCTCAGAGAAATTCTCGGTAGATTGAAAGAAATTTATTGCGGAAGCATCGGCAGCGAATACATGCATATCGTGGATACCGATGTCAAACGTTGGATCAAAAACCGGCTTGAAGGCACCCGCGCCAAGCCAAACTTAACAGCCGAAGAAAAACTCTCCATCCACAAGCAGTTGACCGCGGCGGAAGGCATCGAAAAATATTTGCATCGTACATTTGTAGGGCAAAAAAGATTTTCTCTGGAAGGCAGCGAGTCTCTAATCCCTTTTTTAGATAATATCGTACAGCGTGGCGGCGATAAGCAAATCAAAGAGGTCGTCATCGGCATGGCTCATCGCGGCCGCTTAAATGTCCTGGTCAACATCCTGGGAAAAAACCCGAGCGTCTTGTTCGACGAATTCAAAGGGATGCACACCTCAACGCCCGGCATGAATTCCGGCGACGTTAAATATCACATGGGCTTTTCCTCGGATATCGCCACTCCCGGAGGACCCATTCATGTCACGTTGGCATTCAATCCATCGCATTTGGAAATCATCAACCCGGTCGTCGAAGGCTCGGTTAAAGCACGCCAAGATCGTTACGGTCCCAATAGCTTCAATACCATCCTACCTATTTTAATCCACGGCGATGCCGCTTTTTCCGGACAAGGCGTTGTCATGGAAACCTTAAATATGGCGGGAACCCGTGCCTATTCCACTGGCGGAACTATTCATGTCGTCATCAACAATCAGGTTGGATTCACCACCAGCAACCCCCTAGATGCCCGTTCGACTTATTACTGCACCGATATTGCCAGCATGGCGCAAATCCCAGTCTTCCATGTCAATGGTGACGACCCGGAAGCCGTGTCGTTCGTCGCTCAGCTTGCCTTAGACTTCCGCATGACTTTCAACCGGGATGTTGTCATCGATCTAATATGCTATCGGCGACTAGGTCACAATGAGGCGGATGAACCGGCAACGACCCAGCCATTGATGTATCAAAAAATTCGCAAACATCCGACCACACGCCAAATCTATACCCAAAAACTTATATCCGAAGCATTGATCACACAGGAAGAGGATCAAAATATCGAAAACGACTACGTTTCGATGCTGGAAGCCGGGATGGTAGTCTCCAGGCCGGTTCTCAGTAACAAGGTGTATTCCTACTCGGCGCTATGGGAAAAATACCATCACGCTAAGTGGACGGCTTCTTGTAAAACCTCGGTATCGCTCGATGTACTCCGGTTCTGTAATAAAAGGTCACAGTGCCTGCCGACCGGTTTCGAATTACACCCCAGGGTTGCCAAAATCATGGACAGCCGAAATAAAATGGCCGCCGGCGCTCAACCGCTGGACTGGGGATTTGCCGAAAACATGGCTTATGCAACCTTGCTGCTGGAAAAACGCAATGTCCGCTTGACCGGGCAAGATGTGGGGCGCGGTACTTTTTTTCACAGACATGCCGTTTTACATAACCAGATTGACGGCAAAACCTACCTGCCGATCAATCACCTGGATTCCGAACAAGGCCGAGCTTACATTTACGACTCGTTACTTTCCGAAGCAGGCGTATTGGGTTTTGAATACGGCTACAGTACTACCGCCCCTGAAACTCTGGTAATTTGGGAAGCACAGTTCGGCGATTTCGCCAATGGAGCCCAAGTGGTTATCGATCAATTTATTAGTTCCGGCGAAACCAAATGGGGGCGTTTGAGCGGTCTCGTGATGCTGCTGCCCCACGGTTACGAAGGACAAGGCCCCGAGCATTCCTCCGCCCGACTGGAGCGCTATCTTCAGCTTTGTGCCGAACAAAACATCCAGGTTTGCGTCCCGACGACTCCGGCACAAATCTTTCATCTACTTCGCCGGCAATTACTCCGCCCTTATCGTAAACCGTTAATCGTCATGACTCCAAAAAGCTTATTGCGTCATAAGCTCGCCGTGTCGACACTGGAATGCCTCACTAAAGGGCGATTTCAAACGGTTATCAGCGAAATAGACCTGATTAAACCGGATAAAGTAACCCGTCTGATATTATGTTCAGGCAAAGTATATTATGATCTTTTGGAAGCCAGACGGGAGCACGAACTCGACCATGTTGCCATTGTCAGGATAGAACAGCTGTATCCGTTTCCAAATAATCGGTTTAAACAAGAAATCGATCGTTTCCCGAATTTGGAACATTTGATTTGGTGTCAAGAAGAGCCCAAAAATCAAGGTGCTTGGTATCAGATCCGACACCATTTCGTCGATACGTTGGCAACCGAAATCAATCTGCAATATGCCGGACGCCCGGCATCCGCAGCGCCCGCCGTAGGCAATTTCAAGAAGCATCTTGAACAACAGCAACAAGTTGTTAACACCGCTTTATTTGGAAAACACACAGGAAAATAACATGAGCATTGAAGTCCTCGTTCCTAATCTGCCTGAATCCGTTTCCGATGCCACACTCATTAACTGGCAAAAAAAACCCGGGGATAGAGTCACAAAAAACGAAAATCTAGTCGATCTCGAAACCGATAAAGTCGTGCTCGAAGTGCCTGCGCCCGAATCAGGCGTTTTAACGAAAATCCTGAAAAACGACGGCGACATTGTTGTCGGCAGCGAAGTACTGGCTATCATCGACCCGCAAGCGGCCGCGACTGAAGAAACCGCCGCTACGCCAGCAAGCGATACCGACAATGAACCGCAACAGACCGCCGAAAAAGAACCGGAAGCCGCATCGGCCAACATTCCTTTGAGCCCCGCAGTCCGAAGGCTCGTTGTTGAAAAAAATCTCGACCCCTCGGCCATTAGCGGCTCGGGAAAACATGGCCGTATTACCAAAAACGATATTCTCGAATATTTGCAGGACGAACCGGTTCTCGAAACCTCGTCCCGTACAAAAACACCGCCGGAATCCGTACAAACGGATTCGAAACCGGCCACGATTCCGGCTGCATTGAGACCCGAACAACGAGTCCCAATGACTCGACTTAGAGCAAAGATTGCCGAACGCTTGCTGCAAGCGCAACAAAACGCCGCGATGCTGACGACTTTCAACGAAGTCGACATGCATCATGTGATTGATTTACGAAACCAATATAAAAACCGCTTCGAGCAAACGCACAATATCAAATTGGGCTTCATGTCTTTTTTCGTCAAAGCATCGATCGAGGCCTTGAAAAAATTCCCGACTATTAATGCCTCAATTGACGGTAACGACATTATTTATCACGGCTACTACGATATCGGCATTGCGGTCAGTACACCGCGCGGCTTGATTGTGCCGGTTCTTCGCGATGCCGATCAATTAGACTTTGCCGGCATCGAAAAAAATATCGCCGATTTCGGCAAAAAAGCCAAAGAAGGCAACATTAGTTTTGAAGACCTGACCGGCGGTACGTTTACAATAACCAATGGCGGCATTTTCGGCTCAATGCTATCGACTCCGATTTTAAATCCGCCGCAATGCGCGATCTTAGGCATGCATGCAATCAAGGATCGACCCGTCGTTGAAAATGGACAAATAGTCGTTAGACCAATCATGTATCTTGCTTTATCTTACGATCATCGCTTAGTCGACGGCCGCGAGGCGGTTCAATTTTTGGTCACCATCAAAGAGTGCCTGGAATCTCCAGCGCACTTATTGCTAAACATATAAACGGTTCACTGTCATGTCAAAACCCGAATCAACTTATGATGTTATTGTCGTCGGTGCCGGCCCTGCCGGCTATGTCGCCGCGATCCGCGCCGCCCAATTAGGATTGAAAACAGCCTGTGTTGATCATTGGACCAATATTAATGGCGATCCAAGTCTGGGCGGGACTTATATCAACGCCGGTTGCGTTTCCTCGATGGCGCTGCTCGAGTCGGCCAAGATCTACGATTTAATGCGGCATGGGCTTGCCGATCATGGCATATCGGTCGAGAACATAAAACTGGACTTGCCGAAGATGATAGGCCGCAAAAATGAAAAGATAGCGCGATTAAGCCGGCAGATCCTCAATGTTTTCGCCGAAAAAAAAATTAACTATTATCATGGGCAAGGAAAGCTGCTCAACGCTGACCAAGTCAGCGTGACACCCGCCGACGGTGCCAAACCAATTAAACTCAATGCCCCCAATATAATACTAGCGACCGGCTCCACCTCCATCGATCTACCGTGCGCGCCGATCGACAACGAGTTTATCGTCGATACGACTTATGCGCTGAATATGACCAGCATCCCCAAAAGACTGGGAATCATCGGGTCGGGCGTCATCGGCCTAGAGCTTGCTGGAATATGGAATCGCTTGGGTTCCGAAGTAATTTTGTTAGAAGCGCAAGAATCTTTTTTACCGATCGTCGATCACCAAATTGCTGCGGAAGCCTATAAAATCTATTCCGTTCAAGGACTTGACTTGCGTCTGGGAGCTCGCGTCACCTCGGCTAAAAAAACTAATAACAAAGTCGTCGTCGACTATCAAAACCCGGAAGGCAGCCATACTTTACGACTCGACAAACTGATCGTGGCTACGGGTAGAAAGCCTAATTCGGAAAATATCGCAGCCCCCGAAGCCGAACTGCTTTTGGATGAAAACGGATATATCCATGTCGACGAAAACTGCTGCACGACGGTTCCCGGCGTTTATGCGATCGGCGATTTGACCTTACTCGGGCCGATGCTGGCGCATAAGGGCCTAGAGGAAGGCGTATTCGTCGCCGAGCACATCGCCAACCGACACAATCCGATCAACTATAACATCATGCCGAGCGTCATCTATACAGACCCTGAAATCGCCTGGGTCGGACAAACCGAACAAGCGCTGCAAGCCATTGGACAAAAATATCGGACCGGTACATTCACATTGAAATCCAATGGCCGCGCCGAATCGATCGACAAAACCGAAGGGTTGGTCAAAATCATCACGCATGCGGAAACCGATTTGATTCTAGGCATCCACATCATCGGAGCCAATGCTTCGGAATTAATTGCCGAAGCGGTTCTAGCGATGGAATTCTCGGCGAGTGGCGAAGACCTAGCCAGAACTATACATGCCCACCCGACCATCTCGGAAGTCTTACATGAGGCGGCACTAGCAATAGAGAACAGGTCCTTGCATCTTCCTTGATATGGACTTTTAGCAAAACAATCTAAAAACCGCGAACAAACAGGTAGGTCGCGCTTCTTTAGCTAATCTTTACCAACCCATACCCGCGAAACAGAAGCCGGCCGGATAGCTTCGGCTTCAAAATTGAATTTAACTTAACTTAAAACTAAAGAGCAATAATATGGAAATATTACTTATCGGAGCCGTGTTGATGATTTTCGCGGTATTGGCCTCGGCATGGCTTATGACCTTTGCCAAATGGTTTCCTATCGAAGGCATAGACGGCGGTTTTCTAAAAGACTATAAAACCATGATCAGAGCCCATGTCGATTTTGTCCTGATGGCACTGTTCTGTTTGGCTTTTTATGCGGTAAAAATTCCGCTGCCGGTTTTGGCCTGCTGGCTCGTCGTCATCGGCGGCATGACCAATCCCGGCGTTTTCGTTATCGCAGCTTTCGACCCCAATTTTTGGGATAAAGCTATTTGGAAAGCTTATACGATTGTCAGTTTTGCGATAACAACGATCGGTTTCGTATGGGTCGGACTGACTCTTTTGAATTTCGCCTTGTAATGTTTCGTTTTCCCACGACTCTTAGACTTTGAAAGTATTGGCGAATACATCATAAGATATTTTTTTACCATGAAGAACAAGCGCGCCAAGATTTTTCGCGAAAGCTGAAATGGGGTCCGTCCGATTTCAGCAGCGAAAAATTGCTTGGCGATTATTGCCTTCGGCGGCCCCGATTCGCCCTGCGTCCGTGCCACTACGCCACATCATCGTATACTCGATGCGGCTCCGTAGCACTCCCACAAATGGCTTTACGCCGTGTCGCGATGCCTTGTATTTTGCCTCCACCTGCGCTACTCGCGCAGACTCCGGCAAAACACCCGGCGCTACGGCTATCGGGGACTAAAAATCATCACTTCGCTGACGCTCCGTTTCCATGATTTTCAGCGAATGAAGAAAAGGCTATAAAATCGACGATCTAATTCTTCGTGTCGCGTTAGGATTTGGTCGTAAATAACTTCCCTATTTTACGGAGGGTTCGGTTGCTCGATTGGCAGGTGTCGGCGGCAGGGCAGATTTTTGCTCGTGCAAAATCTGCATTCATGCCATCCTTGGCAATCAGTCACCGTCGTCAAGCCTACACGCACGTATTCACGGCGTCCTGCAAAGCGAGTTACCGACCCCTCAACAAAGCGCATAGTTCCAGGACGTTATTCATCACGAAATCCTTACTCTTCATGGTTATTTCGTAATATTGAATCCAAGTCTATTTAATAATGCAGCATAGCAAACTTTTATTGACTCAGGGAGCAACCAATGGCCTTTCATGCAATCAACCCCGTTGACGGTAGCACTATACTGACCTTGGACAGCTGGGGGGCGTCCCGGTTGTCCAAGGCAATGGATGTTGCCGAACTGGCAGTCGGGACGTGGGCCGACACGCCGATCAAAAAACGTTGTGAGCTGATGTATAAGACAGCGGAGGTCTTGCGGGCACGTCAGGAAGAGTTAGCCACGATCATCACCCAGGAAATGGGTAAGCTGATCAAGGAATCGCGCGGTGAGATCGAGAAGTGTGCTTGGGTATGTGAGTACTATGCCGAACACGGGCCGGGTTTCCTCGAAGATGAATATATCGAAACCGACGCCGCCAAGAGTCTGGTCACTTATCAGCCGTTGGGGATCATCCTAGCGGTGATGCCATGGAACTTCCCATTCTGGCAGGTCTTTCGCTTTGCGGCTCCGGCACTGGTGGCGGGTAATACCGGGTTGTTGAAACACGCCTCGAATGTCCCGCAGTGTGCGCAGGCAATTGAATCTGTGTTTGAGGAGGCCGGCTTTCCCGAGGGGGTCTTCACGACACTGATGATCGGATCAGTTCAGGTACGTGGTGTGATCGATGATCCACGAGTCAAGGCTGTGACCTTGACCGGCAGTGAGCCGGCCGGAAAATCGGTGGCAGAGGCAGCCGGTGCGAATATTAAAAAATCCGTTCTGGAACTGGGCGGGGCGGATGCCTTTATCGTGCTGGACGACGCCGACCTGGAACTGGCGGTAAAGCAGGGTGTGACCTCGCGTTATATGAATGGTGGCCAGAGTTGTATCGCGGCCAAGCGGTTTATCGTGGTGGATGCGATTGCCGATGCCTTTCTGGAAAAATTCAAAGCCGCTGTGGAAGATCTGCGTACGGGTGATCCAATGAGTGTAGATACCACCCTGTCACCGATGGCCCGCCATGACCTGCGCGATGAATTACATAAGCAGGTGATTGAAAGTATCGAGGCGGGCGCGAAGGTTGTCACCGGTTGTGCGCCGGAAGCCGGCAGTGGTGCTTATTACCAAGCCTCCATTATTGATCATGTTAAACCCGGCATGCGTGCCTGGCACGAAGAACTGTTCGGGCCGGTCGCAATCGTGATTCGCGCCAAGAATGAAGATGATGCAGTGTCTATTGCCAACAGCAGCGACTTCGGCCTAGGCGGCAGTGTCTGGACGCAAAGCAACGCGCGCGGTGAACGCGTGGCGCGACAGCTGCAATGCGGTGCGGCGTTTGTGAACGGCTTGGTAAAAAGCGATCCGCGGATGCCGTTTGGTGGTATCAAACGTTCCGGTTATGGGCGTGAATTATCGCATCATGGTATTCGCGAGTTTGTGAATGCCAAGACGATCTGGATTAAATGATTGCTACTGTCATTTCGAGGAGCCTTGGAAAGGCGACGCAAAACGGTACCGGGACTTGCAATCAAGCATCTATACTCAAACTAACAGGCAGCTATCCCGAAACCTTACGCCGGCCGGCGCTTTGTTCCACTTTACCCATTGGCTATGATTAACTATCTAGCATAATTTAGGTGTTGGGTGAACGGCGGTCCTCGATAGACACACCCCATTCCTTTTATTTTTAGACGGTTTTTCAATCAAAAGTACTATTGCCCATTCTCGCGCGAATCCTTACGGTCAATCTATGCCACGCAAAAGCGGTAACTGAGGAAAAAAGCAAACCTAGTCAAGCTAAAAACTTGAACAAAGCCTCTTGATTGGCTGCGGGTAATTCAATCAGCAAATCGATCTTCTCGGAAAAATCCTGCTGTATAATTCGCCCTTCCAACTTTTTGAGTTGATACTCGAACTGCTGCATTTGAGGATAGGCGAGCGTTAATCTGACTCTTGTCAGTTCCACATAATCTATGATTTCCGCCGACTCGATGACATGCTTCGCGGCGTTGCCGTAAGCCCGCGTCAACCCGCCGGCGCCGAGTTTCACGCCACCGAAATAACGAATCACCGCAACTAACACATTGATGAGATCCTTACCCTCCAAGTGCTGAAAAATCGGTTTTCCGGCTGTACCGGACGGCTCGCCGGCATCATGAAAACGGCAAATGAATGCTTGCTCCGTCCGAATTCGATAAGCGAAGGCGATATGACTGGCATCCGGATATTCGACCGCCAACTGCCTGAGATTTTGCAAAGCTTCCTGCTCATCGGCAACCGGTATAATGACTCCGATAAAACGCGATTTTTTGATGATGTCTTCAATCGTATGACGCGACTTGATGAACTGCATTTTTACTTTCAATTTTTAGTGTAATTGTTCAACATGAGTTATGTACAAAAACAAGCTGCCTACATACTCATACTGAATAATTACGATTTATTTAGGATTTAATAATGAATCGCCAGCTGGCAATCAACTATTATTTAATTATGACTAACCCTTTTAATCATTATCTACGCTTTTATTGCATTATCATCGGTATTTTTGCCTTAATTTTAACAGGCTGTTCAACGGTAAAGGAATCGTTGCCGGCGCGAACCGCGACCGAACAACTGTTACTCTCCACCGCGGCCGATCACGCCGCGCAAAAAATGGCGATTAATTTACCGAAACAACATAAAGTTTTCCTGGATGCTAAATATTTCGATACTGAAAGCACCGATGCTAAATATGCCATCGGTGCGATCAAGAACCAATTATTGACTCTTGGATACCCCGTTGTAAGGGATAGAAAAGATGCTGACTTCATCGTCGAAATTCGTTTGGGCGCTTTATCGATCAATCAACACAAAAGCCGCTGGTTAGGACTTCCGCACCTGAACGTCCCCATTCCACTAACGGGGACCCTTGAAATACCTGAAATTATTTTGCTGGGCAACAATAAACTGGAGGGCATCGCGAAAATAGGCTTGTCTGTTTATGATGCTAATGAAGGTAAGCTGGAAAGTGTTATTGAGCCAAGCTATGGTTTTTCCCGATTCGTTGAATGGACGGTGTTATTAATCAGTTGGACCGATTCAGATTTAATACCGAAAAATGCCCGCAACGAACATGAAAGTCCCAGGCTCCATGAACGTTTGTTGATCAATGGCGAATTTTAGACCTTAAGATAGTCAAGGCTTGCTTTAACCTATCAAAAGTATTTTGTCCACGGAACACACAAAAATCACTAAAATATTTAAATAGTTACCTGATTAGCAAGTTTCTTCAGCTAAAGCCCAAAGATCAGCATATCCTTAGCAGGACAGG
Organism: Methylotuvimicrobium sp. KM1; assembly: GCF_044788715.1. Lineage (NCBI taxonomy): Bacteria > Pseudomonadati > Pseudomonadota > Gammaproteobacteria > Methylococcales > Methylococcaceae > Methylotuvimicrobium > Methylotuvimicrobium sp. KM1. The sequence goes on from NZ_CP173170.1 coordinate 2,718,482, forward strand.
GTTCGCAAGCCATGCGCGTCAAGCTAAAACGGCCACCCCACATCACGCTCTTTCCCAAGCTCCAGCTTGGGAAAGCCCCCCCCGGAAGCTCCAGCTTCCTGAGACCGACACAACCTCCGCACATTCTCAATCAACCCCGGCTCGCTCGTTCAATCTTTCTTGATTGTCGGGAAGCTAGAGCTTCCTGAACAGGTTACCCAAGCTGGAGCTTGGGTAACAGCATATTTTAGTTTTTGCGACTACGACTAGCCCCTGCTCGGACACTTGGCTTCGGCAAGCTGAAGCATCTTGCTAATCAGGAATAGTTATGCTTTCCAAGTTACTCACCCAAAGGGGTATTTATACCTTTCGCACTTCAAATTTCGGCATTGTCGGAGGAGGCCTTGGGGGGTGCTCGGTAAAGGCTTTGCCAGCATGGAGCTGGCATAGAGCCTACATGGACGTATTTACCCAGCACCTAAATTCCATAACCCATTGGCCATGGTTATTTGTCTTGGTTAATTTAGGTGCTGGGTTTACGGCGTCCTTTGACGGGTACCCCAAGGCCGAATTTTCATCTACGATGGGTATAAGAGATTTCTGTAACCGAATGAATAATTACGTGTATTTCGTGAACTGACTGCGGAATTTAAGTTTAAAGAGCACCTTTACGTTTTTGCTTTCGTGCCAGCTTTTTCGCAGCCTTCTGCTCCCTGATCACGGCCAGCTCGGCCAATTCTTGCTCCATCATCGCCGGCGTTTCCAGCGTGAGTCTGCCCAATATTCCCGAACGAAGTTCCGATAACAAGATCTTCGCAGTCTTGTCGATATCAACCAGGCCGCCTGAGCGCAAACAGCCTCGACTTTTTCCGATGGCAAGCATCAAGTCGTGCTCGTTGTTAGGAAGAGGATCTATTTTGAATCGATCAACTAGACAATCCGGATAAAGTTTAAGCAGAAATTCGGCGGCAAAATACGCAATGTCGTCATGCTTGATCGCAGTATCCTTGATCGCGCCGGTCACCGCGAGCCGGTAGCCGGTGTTTTTATTTTCCAAATTCGGCCAGAGCATGCCTGGCGTATCCAGCAGAATAATATTGTTTCCGATCGAGATGCGCTGTTGGGCTTTAGTAACGGCCGGCTCATTGCCGGTCTTAGCGATGACCCGTCCGGCCAATGCATTGATTAATGTGGATTTTCCGACATTCGGAATCCCCATGATCAACGCATGAATCAAGCGATTATCCGACTCATCGACAGCCAGCAATTTACGGCATAATTCTGTCAACTGCCTGATTTTTTCCGGCTGTTCGATACTCAGCGCGAGCGTTTTCACGCCTTGTTCACGCTCCAAATAACCTTGCCATTGCCGTGTTGCTTCAGGGTCGGCCAAATCGCTTTTATTCAATACCTTGATGCAAGGCTTAGAACCCCGAAGTTGCGCCAATAGCGGATTTTCACTGCTGAACGGAATGCGCGCATCAAGAATTTCAATGAACAAATCGACCTGAGGCGCGATCTCCCTGATTTCCTTCCCTGCCTTGTGCATGTGCCCCGGATACCATTGTATATGCATAATAAATTGTCAAATCCCAATAAAAATCATAAACCAAGCCCACCTTTTACCTTTCAAGCGCCGAACGAAGGGTATAAAACCGTTCGCAAAGTTACTGGACGTTGGAGTGTGGAAACGAGTAATGTCGCGGTACATGCGATGATACACACATAGCCCCCTTCATGCCTCTATATCGCGAAGCTAGAGCTTCGAGTATGGCTTTCCCAAGCAAGGAGCTTGGGAAACAGCGGATCTTTCCCCTTTTCCCTTTCACCTTTTCAAGTCCCTCTGCTCCAAAACAATCAACCAAGGGCGGTCTTTAGTCGGCTTCACGATACCGTTGTCATCCAATGTCACGCGCGTCATCGACACGGCATCGAGCACATTGCCGCCGATCACGTCGAGTGCATCGTTTTTTTTGGCAACGACCAAATCGCAATGATAAGGCCCTCGGCGTAATTGTCTGAATGCCTGGACTTGTTGCGTAAAAATTTCGCTACGCGGCGCGCATAATAAATCGCCGGGGTTAGGACTGAAAAAGTGTGCGTCGCGGGCGATAAACCGAGCATTTTTTCCGGCGAACATCGAATGTTCGATATAGTCCCAATGCAGCACGGTCGAAGGCAAATCCTGTTCCGGCACACCGGCGCTCCGCGCCAACCAAACGATAAAGGCGGCCGACCACGGCCGGACTTCGCCATCGTGATTCAGTAACGGCAAATGCGTCGCGTTGTACCAATAAAGAATGACGCGCGAGAAATAAGGCGCTTGGGTTTCGTGCGTCGGCTCCTTGTCTTCCGGATAGATCAATTCGGATTCCCCGACGCTATAGTCGGCTATGGGGCGTCCGAATAGTGTCCATTCCTGTTGCGCCAAATAAATCATGCGCTCCCGAACCGAAGGAATCATGAAAGCCGGAGCGATACCGCTTTGATGCATGACCCGAAACGTCCCGTCCTTGACCGGTGCGGTGCAAGCGGTTACCGACAATATCGGCACCCAAAATAGCGAGCGTAGAAAAAAAACCGCGCTGTCTTTCATAATTAAGGAACGAGCGCGAAATAACTTTTTCAGATGTCGTAAGAGGGTTCGGTGACTCGATTGACAGGTGTCGGCGTCAGGGAAAGCCGCCGTAAAGTCTACACGGACGTATTTACGGCGTCCTGTCAAGCGAGTTACCGAACCTCCACAAAGCGAATTTATTTTGCGCATATTCCTAACCCTTGCAGCGCAATGCGAATCCTACAGGCTATCGATAGTCTACACATGGCTCTTCCGACAAAAGGCTCAATCCGACTCGGCAATATACCGCAACGCTCGGTCCAACGCTTTAGGATCGCCGCTGATCAAAGCTTGTGCCTCGGTTTCACGACGCAACCAAGTGAACTGCCGCTTCGCCAATTGCCTCGTAGCGACAATGGCTTTTTCGATCATCGCGGCATGACCGTATTCGCCTTGCAAATATGACCACACTTGCCGGTAGCCGACCGCACGTATCGACGGCATTTTTTCCGACAAATCGCCGCGCCGATAAAGTTTTTCCACCTCTTCGATCAAGCCTTGTTCCAACATCTGATGAAACCGTCTTGCGATGATTTCGTGCAGTAGTTTTCGGTCTTGCGGCGCGATGATCAATTTGACCGCGCGAAAAGGAAGCGGCTGCGTCTCGGCTTCGCTGAACAATTCGGTCAAGGTTTTGCCGGTCAATCGATACACCTCGAGCGCCCGTTGCATACGTTGCGGATCGTTCGGATGAATACGCGCGGCGGAGTCCGGATCAATTTGCGCCAATCGCCGATGCATCGCTTCCTTGCCGATGTGTTCGAGCTCTTTATCCAGCTCGGCCCTAAGCGCCGCGTCGGCGGACGGCAATTGTGCCAAGCCGTGATTGAGCGCATTGAAATACAGCATCGTGCCGCCGGTCAGCAACGGCAGTTTACCTCGAGCGGCAATATCCGCGATCAATTTCAGCGCTCGGGATCGAAATTGTCCGGTCGAAAAGACTTCACTCGGATCGAGAATATCGATCAAATGATGCACAATGCCGCCTCTTTCAGCCTCCGTGGGTTTGGCTGTGCCGATATCCATGCCGCGATAGACGAGCGCCGAATCGACACTGATAATCTCGGCATCGAGCGCTTCGGCCAGTTGCACCGATAAAGCAGTCTTGCCGGAAGCGGTCGGCCCCATCAAAAACACTGCCGTGGGCTTGGTTGATTGGGGCACGATACACTTAGGAACGAGCATGAAATAACTTCGACAAATGCTGAAAGGAGGTTCGGTGGATCGATTGACAGGCGTCGGCGGCAGGGCAGATTTTTGCTCCTCGGCAATTGCTCCTGCATTGCCCTAATACACGCCATCCATGGCGTAATGCAAAATCTGCATTCATGCCATCCATGGCAATCTGATAGCCGCGGTCGAGCCTACATGGATGTATTCACGGAGCCCTGTCAAGCGAGTCGCCGAACCACCACGATGCCTAAAACTTGTAGAAGTAAATTTGTGCATATTCCTTACCGTCCGCGCAGGAAAAATTTATCTAACTCTTGAGTCGACAGTTCGACCCAGGTCGGGCGTCCGTGATTACATTGCCCGATGCGTTCGGTCCGCTCCATGTCGCGCAGCAAAGCGTTCATCTCGTCAATCGACAAACGGCGGCGCGCTCGGACCGAGCCATGACAAGCGACCGTCGCGAGAACTTCGTTGGCTTTTTCCTGAATCCGCGTACTCAAGCCGTGCTCGATGATATCGGCCAACACGTCCCGAATCAACGCTTCGCTATCGCCGCCGGCCAACAATACCGGCACCGAACGCAGAACAATCGTTTCGGGCCCCGAACGGTTTAATTCGAATCCGAGCGCATTGAAAAATTCCTGGTGCTGTTCGGCCAAGTCGGCTTCACTATCGCTGACTACGATCTTAATCGGCAACAGCAACGGCTGGCTAGGCACGCTACCGTTGTTGAATTGTTGCTTCAAGCGCTCATAAGTGACGCGTTCATGGGCGGCATGCGTATCGACCAGAATGATGCCTTTCGGTGTTTCGGCAAGAATATAGATATTATGCAGATGCGCGACAGCATACCCCAATGGATAATACGGCTCTTCGCTGGTCGGCCCAGGCTCGGGTCTTTGGCTTTCAGGTTCCGGCTCGGCCACCGGATACAATGATGCGTAAGCGCGAATATCCTCCTCGACATGCAGCGGCAGCGTATTTTGCTTCGGCTTGGCTTGAAATTGGACTTGTGGCTTGAGGGATGGCTGCTCCGGAGATTGCGGCGGCATCGGAACGAATTCTTCGATCGGAACGGACCGTTGTTCTTGACTCCCCGGCCGTAAATCGGCCAACGAACGATGCAGCGCCCGATACAGAAAATCATGGACTAGACGACCTTCCCTGAAACGGACCTCGAGTTTAGCCGGATGCGCGTTGACATCGACCAAGGCCGGATCGAGATTCAAATACAGCACGAATACCGGATGGCGGCCGTGATAAAGCACATCCTGATAAGCCTGTTTAACCGCATGCGAAACCAACTTGTCCTTGATCAAGCGACCGTTGACATAAAAAAACTGCATGTCCTGCTGGCTTCGCGAGAAAGTGGGTAAACCGACCCACCCGGTCAATTGCAAACCCGAAGCCTCGAAATCGATTTTGACCGAATTGTCAATAAACTCCGAACCGCAAATACCGGCGATGCGATGTTCGCGCTGCTCCTCGGTCGTGACCGGTTTCAGATTCAACACTTCGCGTTGATTATGCGTCAAGACAAATCCAATATCGAAACGGCTCAATGCCATGCGTTTAATCAACGTTTCGATATGACCGAATTCGGTTTTTTCGGTTTTGAGAAATTTTCGACGTGCCGGCGTATTATAAAACAAATCGCGCACATCGACTGTCGTGCCTTGAGGATGCGGGTCCGGTTGTGGATCGAAATTTTGCTCGGAACCGTCCGCATCGACTAGCCAGGCGCAATCGGCGCCCTCGGTTCTGGAAATCAACGTCAGCCGGGCGACCGAGCTGATGCTGGGCAAGGCTTCGCCGCGAAAACCCATTGTCGAAACATGCTCTAAATCATCAAGCGTTGCGATTTTGCTGGTGGCATGGCGAGACAAGGCCAGCGGCAAATCATCCTTGTCGATACCGCAGCCGTCGTCTCGGATTTTGATCCGGCGCATGCCGCCCTGCTCGATCTCGATGGCAACAGACGTAGCCCCGGCATCGAAGCAATTTTCGACCAACTCTTTAACGACCGAAGAAGGCCTTTCGACAACCTCGCCTGCGGCGATCTGATTGACGAGTTGAGTCGGAAGAGAATGAATACGCATGGAACAGCCTAAAATCAAATCGGCTATTTTAGCCGATCAGTCAAAGCCATGTCAGTTTGAATTGCACCCGGTTAATAGCGATGGCGGAACTCCATTCATCTTTCATCTTTCATCTTTCCCCTAACCATCACCCATCAACAGGAATACTTAAAACTTGACCGATCCTCACCTGATTATTATTCATTGCATTAGTCGTTTTAATTTTTTGCATGCTGATTCCATATTGCTGCGCTATACCTGACAGAGTCTCGCCACGGCTGATGACGTGTTGTCGACCTTGTTCGGCGATATAAGTTCCGGCTGGAGCCGCCTGCTGAAAGTAACTGTCGATACCATTGAAAATAGCTCGGGCCATTTTGCTCTGATGAGCAACACTGCGCAGTTTACTTTCTTCGTCCGGGTTCGAAATAAACGCGGTTTCGACCAAAATTGCCGGTACATCGGGCGATTTAAGCACCAAAAAACCAGCTTTTTGCACCGACCGAGAATGTAAATGACCAACTTGCTTAAGGCTTCCGAGTATCTTTGACGCTGCATTTTGACTGGCTTCTTGAGTGGCGGTCATCGATAGATCGAGTAGCACGGACGCCAATACATCGTCTTTATCGACTAAGCTGACGCCTCCAACCAGGTCAGCGGAATTTTCATGATTGGCCAACCATCGCGCCATTTCGGTCGTTGCGCCTTTGTTAGATAAGGTAAATACCGACGCACCTTTGACACTTGGGTTATCGTACGCATCGGCATGAATCGATACAAATAAATCGGCTTTTGCTTTCCTGGCAATTTTCATGCGTTTTTTCAGATCAATAAAATAATCGCCCTGCCGAACCAAAACGGCTTTCATTCCGGGCTTTTTATCGATTAAGGCCGCCAGCTTTTTCGCGATCGCAAAAGTCACATCTTTTTCATGAGTGCCATGCGGGCCTTTTGCACCGGGGTCTTGGCCACCATGTCCGGCATCGATCGCTATTACAACGTCTTTGCTGCGTTGCGGCGCTTTTTTCACCAATTTATTATGTGATACAGCTAACGCTTCGGGCCTTGCGGAAGGCCTTTTGGTCCGATTAGGCGAAGGGTTTCGCTTCGAAAGCAATGGATGCGATGCAACCGACCGTGTAACGGGCGGCTTGGCAGCAAGACCATCCTGTTTGGCAAACAAATCAATCATCAATTGATAGCCACCGGATTGATTAGCCGGAATCGTCAAACTCTTAGCTATTCCGTTCTTTTTCAAATCGACGACAACTCGCAAATCTTTATCGTTACGAACCGCACTTCGAATTTTTTTAAACAACGGATGATTGGAAGACGGTTGGTCAAGTTTTCCGTTTAAGCGAGCATCACTGATGTCGATAACTAAACGCGGGGGATTATCCAGTTGAAATACTTTGTGTGAAAATTGCGCCGACAGATCGAAAATCAACCGGGAGTGATCGGAAGAAATTTGATGCTTCAAGGAATTGACCGCCGTTTGTTGCGCAAACACCGATCCTGCCCAGAATTGCAACATCGCAATGAATAAGATATTAATAAAACTACGCATGACCCAACCCAAGCTTGCTATTTTACCGACGGTAAATCCCCGTCATTGAATGTTTGCCGCTAAATTTATGCGCTTAACTTCGATAAGTATCAAGTTCAATTAAAATTAGCGGACAATATCATTTTTAACTTTTCTATAACTTTAAGACTTGAACACCGAAATTAGACGTTAAGGAACGGGCATGTTATATCTTTCGCAACCAACAGGTTTTGTCATCCTTTCCTAAACGATTGAAAATACAAGCACTTCGATGAATCGCTTAGTCGTCTCTGAATCTTAAAAGCATTCAAGTTATAAATTTGTTTAAAGTATAGCAGTATGTCTTTGTTTTATCACGCTAGATAAAAAATTTTTTACGCTTAAATTGCTGGTCTCCACTTTTAGGTTTCGCTCTTGCCCGACAACGCTTAAGGTCAAGACTAAATCAGGCTCCGGCAGAAACCCTTCGCCCATTTCCGGCCACTCGATTAAACAAACCGCATCTTGATCCAAATAATCATTAATCCCGATCCACTCCAATTCTTCCGGGTCGGAGAGGCGATACAAATCAAAATGAATAACTGCTCGACCACTCGATATATACTCCTCAACGAGTGTATAAGTCGGACTTTTTACCGCTCCCTGATGACCCAACGCTCTCAACAAGCCCCGAACCAGTGTAGTTTTTCCGGCACCTAATTGGCCTTTTAAAAAGATCAAGCATTTATGTGGCAACTGCCTCGACAACTCGGCACCGAAGGCTTCGGTAGCCTCGGTATTTCTCAGTTTTATTTGCATTAATTTACCAAGCGCCTCAAATAGGGCATCAAATCGGTCGCTAAAAGTCCCCGCTCACCGCCATCGGCAGCGGCCGCATCGGCAGCCAAACCATGAATATAAACACCTTGTTCGGCGCTTTCCCAATTACCGAATCCCTGAGCCAACAGCCCGGCAATCACCCCAGTCAGAACATCCCCCATGCCTCCGGTTGCCATGCCTGGATTACCGACATCGGCAACTGCGACATGATGGTGACTAGCAATCAATGTACCCGCCCCTTTCAGTACACAAATACCGCCATATTGCCGCCTGATCAAATTTACTGCCGCGAAGCGATCATGTTCGACTTCGGATACTGAGCATTTCAACAAACGCGAAGCCTCGCCCGGATGCGGCGTCAATATGAAATTGTCACCGTATTGGCCCGAATCCGCCAGCCAGTTCAAGCCGTCAGCATCGATCACCATCGGCTTAGCAGCTCGGATCGTGGCATCGAATAAACCTTTCGACCAATCGCTTCGTCCCAAGCCGGGTCCTAATACAAGAACATCTGCACTATCAATGATCGTCTCTATGCACTCCGGTTCGATGTCACCTCGACACATCAATTCCGGCCGCAAGTTATTGATCAATATGGCATGCTCAGGACGGGTCAACACGGTAACGAGCCCTGCACCAACCCGTAACGCGGCTTCGCCTGCCATACGAATCGCTCCCGAATAACCGAGATCACCGCCGATAACTATGACATGTCCATTATGACCTTTGTGCGCACAGCGACTTCTTTGGGGTAGTTGCAAATAACGAATGCGTTGCGCTGCACAATCGACCTTGTCAAAAACCGCGTTAGGAATATCGAGCGATGCATAATAAATTTTTCCGCAATAATCCGGCGCATCTCCGGTAAACAAGCCTTTTTTCAACCCTATAAAAGACACGGTCAAATCCGCTTTAACCGCACAGCCCATGATTTTTCCGGTATCTGCATTCAATCCGCTTGGAATATCGACCGCAATGACGAAAGCCCGACTGGCATTGATGGCCGCTATAGCATCGGCATATAAACCTTCGACTTCACGATCCAAGCCGGTACCTAGCAGTGCATCGATGATCACTTCTTCGCCAAGTAAAGCTTTCGTATCATAGGCCGCAACTTTACAGCCGCTATCGATGCAATCTCGATATGCCTTGAGCGCATCGCCCTTAAGCCTAGAAACTTCGACAACAGAATAAATCGTTGCCTCCATTCCAGCAGCGATCGCTAAACGCGCTATCACATAGCCATCTCCGGCATTATTACCGCCGCCACAAAAAATCGCGCAACTTGTCGCCTCCGGACAGAACGCCTTGACCCGCTCAAAGACTGATTGACCTGCCCTGCACATTAATTCATAACCTGGAATGCAAAATTCATCGATTGCCGTTAGGTCCAGTTCTCTTACTTGATCGGCGGAATATAGTTCGAGTGGAAGATCTTGCCTGCTCATTGCTTCATCGAAAATCATTGGTTTTAACTTCAGTTTAATAGCCCCAAAACTTATTGGCTTGATCAACGTTAAATCCCTTTGGCGCCGAACAAGGCTTGCTAATTTTATACAGCGCAATGCCGCAATCGCGTTTTTGAGGCTCTCGATAAAAGGCACCCCGCGGGCTTATTAGAGCGAGCGCGTAAGGCCCCGATGTTTTACTATTTTTAACTGTAGCTCGCTTAGTAATCAAAGCAATTTCGCCATTTTGTAAACCGACGAATGTACCGGGGGGATAGATACCGATTTCTCGGATGAATTGATTGGCCAATTGCTCATCGATTTCATTGCCGCGTTTCGCAAACAGCGATTTGATCGCATCATGCGCCAAAACCGGAGCTCGATATTTGCGGCCGGTGATCAACGATGTATAGATATCAGCCAGAGAGATGACTTTAGCCCCTTCGCTGATAGCATCTCCACTGAGCTTATTGGGGTAACCGCTACCATCGTATTTTTCATGATGATGCAAAACCATTGCCAGCCAATCTCTAGATTCTATACCGGCTTTTTTCAATAACATAACGCTGTGTTTAGGGTGTTCTATAACTTGCTGGCGCTGCTCACTCGTCAGAGGGGACTCTTGCTGATAAAGCCGATCTTGTAATTTCAGCATGCCTAAATTCATCGTCAGCGCCGCGCAAACGATGAATTCGTTATCCTCATCGGACAACTGCTTGCGTCGGCCAAGCAAACCGGACAATACAGCAGTATATATCGAATGAATGACGGCATAATTATTAGCGCAGCCTAGTAAATGAATCGCGCCTAATGCGGCATTAGGATCGAATACGGTAATAATCCGTAAAAGCTCGGCAATTTTCGCTATTCGCGGTTGCGCTTCCTCGGCTTTATGAGCCGCTATATCTTGCAGCAATGGAAATAATTTTTGGTTGCAATAAGCGATAGCGGTAAATGGATTGGTTTGTAGTTTTTTTTGATCCGACTCTTGCTTTAAAGCCACGCGTAACTCGATCTCTTGTTCCGTAAGATTCCTATAAACACCCTTTTCAAGCAACACGTTAAGTTGCTTTTCAGTGGTAACAATCGTATTTTTCTTCAATAACAACGATTGCTCAAAGGTAAAAATGGAAAATGGCAGCGGCGTATTTAATTCGATATCGCTTGGCTGTACTTTGACTAACTCTATTTCCATGACACACCTAAAGCTTAGGAATTTTTCGTAACATTCAGTATAGCTTGAAGACTACAAATTTTGCGAAAAGCTGAACTTTAACGTTTCAGCCTATCTTTCACGCTTACTCCCTTTACTGTGAAAGTATGCGAACCGAAGCGGGTGCGGTTGCTCGACTGACAGGCGTCGGCGGCAGGGCAGATTTTTGCTCCTCGGCAACTGCTCCTGCGTTGCTCTACCTCCTGCATCCTTGCAGTCGTCGGCAATTGCTGAGTTACATGGATGTAATGAATGCAGAAAATGCAGGAGCATTTTTCTGCCCTGCATCGCCTAAAGCGCCTACTGTTGGTGCCCTAATACACGCCATCCATGGCGTAAATGCAAAATCTGCATTCACGGCGTCCTGTCGGGCGAGTGACCGCACCCTCTCAACCTGAGAACTTTCATTTGCCGAGACGATGGCTAGACCTTCATGAACGTTACTCCCTTTATACTCAAAAAATGGCTAATTTTATGAAGGTATGGGGTGTGGCTAGCGAGGATGTCGGCAGCAGGGATTGCTGCCGTCAAGCCCCCATGGATGGGTTCACCCAGCACCTAAATTATCCAGGATAGTTAACCATAGACAATGAATTATGGAATTTAGGTGCTGGGTGAACGGCGGTCCTCGATAGACACATCCCATACCTTTTATTCTTCGACGGTTTTTCGATCAAAAGGGAGTATATTCAAAAAATGGCTACCATTATGAAGGGAACAGTAATGCTCCTGATGGATCAGCACTGATCGGAAAAATCAGCCACGTTCGTATTCAGCCTTTAATTCAGCTTTTCCAAATACTGAATCAAAAATTGTAGAGTTCGATTGCCTCGGTATTCGTTGATATCCAACTTGTAAGCAGCATGGATCGTTCGAACTCCCAGCCATTGTTCGGGTTTTTCGATAAAGAAAGCAATCGCGTCGATCAACTGTTTATTTTCTGCCTGACGCAGCACCAATTTTAAATGATGCTGCCCGACGATACGGGCCTGAATTACTTCGAATACACCATCGAAAACCGGCTCCGGAAACTCCTGTCCCCAAGTGCCTGAACGTTGCAACAACTCGGCGAATTCCAATGTCAACTCGTTTTCCGACAATTCCCCGTCGGAATACACCTTCTGTTCCAGATCCATATTCGCTATACGCCGACCGACCATCTCATCGAAGGCCAATGCAAAGGGCGGATAATCATGCATCTGTATGCTCATTCCGGCAGCCATCGCATGACCGCCGAACTTGTTGAGAATATTGGGATGAGCCGCGGCAATGTCGCTCAGAACGTCGCGAATATGCACACCGGGAATCGAACGCGCTGAGCCTTTGATTTCGCCGTTACCGGCCGGCGCAAAAGCTATGACCGGGCGATGCAGTCTATCCTTGATTCTTGACGCCAAAATGCCGATCACGCCTTGATGCCAATTTTCATCGAACAGGCAAACGCCGGCCGGCAGATGTTTTTCATCTAGGGCTTTCATTTCGTTCAATAGACTCATCGCCTCGATCTTCATCTGGCCTTCGATGTCCCGGCGGTCCTTATTCATTTCATCAAGCTGCTGTGCGATATCCTTGGCCAAAGAAACATCATCGGTTAGCAGGCATTGAATGCCCAGCGCCATATCGTCCATGCGCCCGGCAGCGTTGAGCCTTGGTCCCAACGCAAAGCCTAGGTCGGATGAGGATAGATACCGATGATTCCGCCCCGATACTTCGACCAAGGCCAATATTCCCGGATGACAACGACCCGAACGAATTCGCTGCAAGCCTTGATGGATCAAGATTCGATTGGTCTGATCGAGCGGCACGACATCTGCGACCGAGCCCAAGGCAACCAAATCCAGTAATTGCGCTAGATTCGGTTCGGATATGGCTTGTTGTTGAAACCAATCGATTTCCCGAAGACGACTTCTTAATGCAGTCAGGACATAAAACATCACACCGACACCAGCCAATGCTCGGCTAGGAAAAGGTTGGTCCGGTAAATTAGGATTGACGATTGCATCGGCCTCAGGCAGTGACTCGCCGGGCAAATGGTGATCGGTAACCAAAACTTTAATACCCAGCGCCTTAGCCGCGTCAACACCGGCTATGCTCGATATGCCGTTATCGACGGTGATAATTAAATCGGGCTTTTGACGTTTGACCAACTCGACAATCTCCGGCGTCAACCCGTATCCGTATTCAAAACGATTCGGCACGATGAAGTCGACATTGACTGCACCGAACATGCGTAAGCCTCTGATAGCAAGAGCGCAACTGGTTGCCCCGTCGGCATCGAAATCGGCCACAATAGTGATTCGCTGCTGCTTGCTTAGCGCTTCGATCAAATGAGCGATCATGCCCTTCATCCCTGACAACAGCCACGGAGAAGGCAATCCGGCCAACGAACGGTCTAATTCATCCGCGGATTTAATACCTCGGCTTAGAAATATGCGCTGCAAAACCGGATGCATATCACCCAAATCCAGTTTTTTCTTACCCGGAGGACGGGGAATAATTGTTTTTTTAACGCCTTGGGAATACATGGGTAAGGTGCAAGGAGAAAGGGGCAAGGGACAAGGGTCGAGTGGAAATTGCCCAACCCAGTTTCGTTGATAGAACCGTCAGCTACATGACTGTCTTACCAGATAGCACGACATTATAGCCCTCAAACTCTCGTTTTTTCGCACTACCGGTCTATTGGTGCTTATGGATGACGGCGATCGCGGAGAATGGGAATCATAAAATCCTCACCATTTATTGTGTCACATAACACTCGCGAATTACCTAACGCTAGGTGATCTGCGTAGGGTACGCTGTGCGTACCCTGGTAACCCCGCGATGTTCATGTGCCAACCGAACCGCCAAGGCACGGCTTTGGTACGCGCAGCGTACCCTGTCATAAGAAAGTCAAAAATTACTGTTTTGCAATCTTAGCTAATGAGGCTTCGATACCATTTTTTGTCGCCCAACGTTCCCGACTTTCCCTCACCTAGCGCTAGGTGAGGGACGATCTGGGGATCGCTCCCACAGAGCATCCGCCCCCCTTGTGGGAGCAACGCCTTCGTCGCGATTTCGAAGCCACTGATGTTCAATATCCGCAGATTTATCAAACAGCACCGGTTCCAGGTATACGATAACCTCTGTTTAGCAAGTTTACCGATACTTGTGTATAACGGCGAGCGCTAGAGCGTGGGAACGATAAGGGGGATCTGAATAATTACGTTTATAGACTATCGAGTATCGCTTTCTTGACTGCATCTAAATCGGCTTCAATCGTAACCGGATGCGCGTCTTGGCATTGCTTGATCGCGATATCGGGATCCTTGATGCCGTTGCCGGTCAATGTGCAAACGATCGTGCTGCCTTCGGGAATATTGCCCAACTCGATGTCATGCAAAGCGCCGGCCAGCGATGCTGCCGAAGCCGGCTCGCAAAAAACACCTTCGTTCGAACTCAACAATTTTTGCGCGGCCAAAATTTGCTCGTCGGTCATCGCGGCAAACCAACCTTCCGATTCTCGCTGCGCGGTCCAAGCCAAATCCCAGGATTGCGGGCGTCCGATGCGTATCGCGGTTGCTACCGTTTCGGGATGATCGATCATTTCCCTGGCGATGAAAGGCGCGGCGCCGGCCGCTTGATAACCGCACATCACGGGACGCTTATTCGTCACGGCTTTCAGCGAGCCGATATCGGTCGAATATTCCTTATAGCCTTTCCAATAGGCCGAAATATTACCGGCATTACCGACCGGCAAACAATGATAGTCAGGCGCGGTACCTAGTTCATCAATGATTTCGAAAGCAGCGGTTTTCTGTCCTTCGAGACGGAACGGATTGATCGAATTGACGATCGAAACCGGCGCATGATCGACGATTTCCTTAACCAAAGCCATGCCTTGATCGAAGTTACCGTTGATTTGAATGATCTTGGCTCCATACATCAAAGTTTGCGCCAATTTACCCAGCGCGATCTTGCCCTCCGGAATCAGCACGAAGGCTTTGATGCCGGCGCGTACCGCATAGGCCGCTGCGGAAGCCGAAGTATTGCCGGTCGATGCACAGATAATGGCTTGACTACCTTCATCGACGGCTTTGGTCACAGCCATTGTCATGCCGCGATCCTTAAACGAGCCGGTCGGATTCAAACCCTCGAATTTAACATAAATATCGACGTCCTTGCCGATCAATCTTGGAATATTTTGCAACTGTATCAAAGGTGTATTGCCTTCGCCCAAACTGATCAAGCGAGTGCCATCAGCGACCGGTAGGCGATCTCTATAAGTTTCGATTAAACCTGTATAGCGTTTACGAATTGTCATTATGTTTTATCCCAGAGTTTCCAGACGAATGCGACACACTTTGCCGGTTACGGTCGTCAATTGTTCGATCACGGTAATCGCTGCATTCATTTCCGATTCCAATGTATTTTGAGTCAACATGATAATCGGCACCGATTTTTCGTTTTCATGCGGTTCTTTTTGAATAATCGCTTCGATACTAATGTCGTGCAAAGCCAAGATGCGAGTGATGTCGGCCAACACACCCGGCCTATCTTCGGCATTCAGCCGTAAATAATAAGCCGTATGAATTTGCTCGGCTGAAAGCATCGGAATATCGGCCAGCGCGTTCGGTTGAAAGGCCAAGTGCGGCACGCGGTTTTCGGGGTCGCTCGTTAATGCGCGAACGACATCGATCACATCGGCAACGACTGATGAAGCCGTAGGCTCGGCGCCTGCACCTGCGCCATAATATAGCGTCGGCCCGACCGCATCGCCTTTAACCAATACCGCATTCATCACACCATCGACGTTGGCGATCAATCGACGGGAGGGAATCAAAGTTGGATGCACGCGCAGCTCGATGCCTTCGGAGGTTTTTCGCGCGATTCCCAGATGCTTGATACGATAACCCAAGGTATCGGCATAATCGACATCGTCGCGCGTGATTTGCGTAATGCCTTCGGTATAGACCTTATCGAATTGCAAGGGGATACCGAATGCGATTGAAGCCAAAATCGTTAATTTATGTGCCGCATCGATCCCTTCAACGTCGAAAGTCGGATCGGCCTCGGCATAACCTAAAGCCTGAGCTTCGGCCAAGACATCGGCGAAATCGCGGCCTTTGTCACGCATTTCTGTCAAAATGAAATTGCCGGTACCATTGATAATTCCCGCCACCCACTCGATTTGATTGCCGCTCAAGCCTTCACGAATCGCCTTGATAATAGGAATTCCGCCGGCAACAGCGGCTTCGAACGCAACCATGACACCTTTGCCGCCGGCTTTCGCAAAAATTTCATTCCCATGTAGCGCAATCAAGGCTTTATTCGCGGTCACAACATGCTTACCGTTTTCAATCGCTTTAAGCACTAAGTCTTTCGCAATTGTTTCACCGCCGATCAACTCCACAACGATTTCAATCTCGGGATCGTTGACGATCTCATAAGGATCAGTCGTCAACGCGATGCCTTGCGTATCGCAAATACGGCTTCGCTCAAGATCGCGAGCACTGGCGCGCGTTACGATAATTTCACGCCCTGCCCGACGCGCAATTTCGGCGGCGTTGCGTTTCAAGACATTGACGGTGCCACCGCCGACGGTACCTAGCCCTAAGACTCCTACTTTGACCGGCTTCAAATTCGACTCCTGCTAATTTCCCATAACCCGAACAAATCGAACATTATACAACTTTGTCTTTCTTGAGCATATGTCGAATGCCGCGAATCGCTTGTCGGGTTCTGTGTTCGTTTTCGATCAACCCGAATCGAACGTGATCGTCTCCGTATTGCCCGAAACCGATACCCGGCGACACGGCTACTTTCGCATCGGCGAGCAATTTTTTCGAAAACTCGAGCGAGCCCATTTCTTTATAAGGTTCAGGAATCGGCGCCCAAACGAACATCGTCGCTTTCGGCTTAGGCACCGGCCAACCGGCGGCCGTCAAACCTTCGCATAATACGTCGCGTCTTTTCCGGTACATCTCGGCAATTTCGGCCACACAATCCTGAGGGCCTTCTAAAGCACTAATCGCGGCAATCTGAATCGGTGTAAACGTACCGTAATCAAGATAAGATTTGATCCTCGCCAATGCCGCAACAAGTTCTTTATTGCCGCACATGAAACCGACCCGCCAACCGGGCATGTTGTAACTTTTCGATAGCGAAAAAAATTCGACCGCAATATCGGTCGCACCCTTGACCTGAAGAATCGACGGTGCTTTGTAACCGTCGAACACGATATCGGCGTAAGCGACATCCTGAACAACCCAAATATTATGCTCTTTGGCCATTTCGACGATTTTTTCGAAAAATTCCAGATCGACGCATTGGGTGGTCGGGTTACCCGGAAAATTGAGAATTAACATTTTCGGCTTCGGCCATGAATCGACAATGGCCTTATGCAGTTCCTCGAAAAAATCCACGCCGGCAACCATTGCCACATGACGAATATCGGCACCGGCGATCACGACACCGTAAGGATGGATAGGATAGGCCGGATTCGGAACCAACACGACATCGCCCGGCCCCAACGTAGCTAAAGCCAAATGCGCAAGCCCCTCCTTAGAGCCGATTGTAACGATCGCCTCAGTATCCGGATCCAAATCTACGTCGTAGCGATTTTTATACCAAGTGCAGATTGCTCTTCGTAAACGAGGGATACCCTTGGAAACGGAATAACGGTGAGTGTCCTCTCGCTGAGCTGCCTCGACCAGCTTTTTGACGATATGATCGGGTGTCGGCTGATCGGGATTACCCATCCCGAAGTCGATGATATCTTCCCCGGCCGCTCGGGCTTTCGCTTTTAGCTCGTTGACAATATTGAAAACATAGGGAGGTAAGCGACTGATTCGATGAAATTGTTCCATTTGCGGCTCTGAAGAAGGATTTATTAGTCAGTAAGTTTAAAAAACCGTCTAAATTACTGTTAATCAAAGGCTCTGTCAATTATACATCAGAGGAAAGATGAAAGAAGAAAGAGGAAAGATGTAGGCTGTCGAAATAAAATATTAATCATTATAATTCAATTGTTTATTATTTTTTTGAGGTGAAAAACAGACAGTCAACCTACTTTTATTTGCTTCCTAGAGCCAAAAATCAACGACTTAGCAGGAGGCATCAAAATGAAAATTGAACTTATTAAAGAATTTATCAATACTTTTTTACCGGGTTATCGCCGGAACTGAAGGGTATGTTGCGCGTACCAAAGCCGTACCCGCCAATATTTAGCCAAAGCCCTTAGGATTTAACCTGGGTTAGGTACGCGCAGCGTACCCAATCCTCTTTCCTCTTTCCTCTTTCCTCTTTCCTCTTTCATCTTTCCTCTTTCACCTTTCCCCCTAAAACCCCTTCCACGCGTTTTAAATCGTCCTCGGTATCGACACCGGCTTCCGGAGTTTTGGCGACGGTGTTAACGAGAATCGACTCGCCGTGCCAGAGTATTCGAAGCTGCTCCAATGACTCGACCGCCTCAAGCGGTGAAGCTTCCCAACCGCAATAACGCCGCAAGAAATCGAGGCGGTACGCATACATGCCGATATGACGCAAATAATCGATTTTTCCGGAAAAGCCCCTGCTGCCCTGCCGACTGAAATGATCTCGGTCCCACGGAATCGGCGCACGACTGAAATAAAGCGCATAACCGTCTTTGTTCAGCACCGTTTTGACGGAGTTAGGATTGAAGACTTCTTCCGGATCGGTAATGCGTGCCGCCAGCGTTGCGATACCTGCACGATGCTGACCCGCTAATGCTTCCGCGGCATCCCGGATATAATCCGGCGGAATCAACGGTTCGTCGCCTTGCAGATTGACGATAATCGTATCATCGCTCCATCCGCATAACTCCGCAACTTCCGCAATACGCTCGGTCCCGCTTTGATGATCGTCGCGAGTCATCACGGCTTGAATACCGAGCTCCAACACTTTATCCAAAATCCGCGCATCGTCGGTTGCCACGACGATTTCTTCGGCATCGGCTTCCCTTGCTCGTTCGCAGACATGCGCGATCATCGGTTTTCCAGCGATGGTCAGCAACGGCTTACCCGGCAGCCGAGTCGATCCATAGCGGGCCGGAATCACGACTTTGAACGGAATACTCATTTGCGCAGGGCTTCGGCTTCTTCTTGACTCAATTCGCGGGCTTCGTCTTCGAGCATGACCGGTATGCCATCGCGTATCGGGAACGCCAAGCGATCGGCAATAGAAATCAACTCCTGTTTGTCTTTGTCGTAAATCAATGGCCCTTTACTGACCGGACTGACCAGAATTTCAAGTAATTTTGTATCCATCATATTTTTCTCTCAATAAGGTTAAAAATCGATTCTTAAAAGCCGGCTCCAGTTGGGCCATCACCGGCACATACCAATGCGTATCGTTAGCAAAATCGAAGCATTTGACCGCGTCTTTTTCGGTCATCAATACCGGACACTCTCCGAATTCAATATCGTCGGCGCGATACGAATAATGATCCGGGAACTTATGATTGATGCAATGCAGGCCGGCGGCGTTCAACTTGTTGAAAAAGCGGTAGGGATTGCCGATTCCGGCCAGCGCATGACAACTCAAACCGATAAAGTCTTGCAACGGCTTGGCAGAACCGGTCGTAAGATTGACAGCCATATCGCCGTTAAGTGTCATCGAAAAACGTTCGTCTTCGGTTTTTGTTCCATTCTCGATGATAAAGTCGACTTCTGACAAGCGCTCGACCGGTTCTCTCAACGGGCCGGCCGGCAGACAAAAACCATTACCGAACTGTCTTTCGCTGTCGACGACAGCAATTTCGATATCGCGGGCCAATTTGTAATGCTGCAAACCGTCGTCCGATAAAATGACATCGCAGCCGTCTTGCTCCCACAATAAACGTCCTGCTTCAAAACGATTGGCGCCGACCGCGACAGGGCAATCGGAGTGCTTGGACAATAACAAAGGCTCATCGCCAACAATCGCGGCATTGCCGGAAGGATCGACTTTGACCGGTGCGCCCCGGACTTTACCCCCGTAACCGCGGCTAATGACGCCAGGTTTATAACCCTTCTCTTTCAAAAGCTTGGTCAACGCGATAATTAACGGCGTTTTCCCGGTACCACCGACGCTGATATTTCCGACGATGATGACCGGAACCGGCAGACGCCTGATTTTGATCCATCCTGCACGATAAAAAAACCGCCTGAGCTCGACGACTCCTCGGAAAACCCAACTAAGCGGTAATAAAAACTTAGCGGCAAATCGGCCTTGATACCAAACGGCCTCGAAGTATACGTTCATTTATCCGCCATTGGGCTTTATTGCTGCAAAGGTAATATGTTTAAAACCGATTTGCCCGGCAATATCCAAAGCCATTACGACCGATTTATGCGGTGTTTCCCCGTCCGCATTGATGACGAAAGGGATAGATCGCGACGAACCTGCCAATTTGAGTAGCTCTTGTTTGAGCGTTTCTTTTTCTTGATTAACCAATTGACGAGGCAAACCGTCTTCTCCAGTCAAATAATAGACGCCGTCCGAATCGATACTCAACTCGATCTGTCTCAGTTTTCTTTCAGGCTCGCTGCCTTCGGCTTCGGGCAAATCGATGTTCAATACGGTTTCCCGATTAAAGGTCGTCGTCACCATGAAGAAAATCAACAATAAAAAGACCACATCGATCATCGGCGTAATGCTGATTTCGAGCTTTTCTCGTTTTTTACGATGAAAATCCATCAGGCTTCCTCACGTTCTCCATGCAACACATCGATCAAGCGTAGCGCTTCCTCTTCCATATTCAAAACATATTCATCGATCAAGCGCTCGAAATAACGATGAAAAATCAAGCTTGGAATTGCAACGCTCAAGCCGGCCGCGGTCGTAATCAATGCCTCGGAAATGCCCCCGGCCAATATCGTGGGATCGCCGACGCCATGCATCATGATAGCCGTGAATACTTTGATCATGCCAACCACGGTTCCTAAAAGACCCAACAACGGCGTGATCGAGGCAATCGTACCCAAAGTATTCAGAAATTTTTCCAACTCATGAACGATTTGCCGTCCCACCTCTTCGATGCTGGTGCGCATGATATCCCGGCCGTGACGACTATTGGCAAGCCCTGCCGCCAAAACCGCGCCCAACGGCGAACTCATTTTAAGGCTGCGCAACGCTGAAGCATCAAGTTTACCCTCGCGGGATAATTTCCAAATCTGAGGGACGAGATCAGGCGGCAAAATTTTATTTTTGCGTAGCGTCCAAAAACGCTCGCCAATGATCGCCATCGCACCGATGGAGCATAAAATAATCGGCAACATTAACCAGCCGCCGCTTTTAATCAAATCGAACACTATTTTTACCTATGTTTATAAAACTTAAGACAAAATATACCGCTTCAGCCAATTCAGCGGGAATGACGTTTTCGATAACCCATGAGATTGGCCAAGGATTTCGTGACAAATATCTTCCTACTCCCTTTTGATTGAAAAACCGTCTAAGAATAAAAGGTATGGGATGTGTCTATCGAGGACCGCCGTTCACCCAGCACCTAAATTATCCTAGATAGCTAATCATAGCCAATGAACTATGGAATTTAGGTGCTGGGTAAACCCATCCATGGGGGCTTGACGGCAGCAATCCCTGCTGCTGACATCCTCGCTAGCCACACCCCATACCTTCACAAAGATAACTAATTTTTGAGTATAAAGGGAATAGAACAATGAGATTTGTAGCCAATTTAAACGAATCCCGCTTGCTTGGCATTATCACGGCCCACCCAAACATAGGCAATCAATAACGCCATGCAGCAACAAACCGCTGCAATGCTATACACGAACGGGGCACCTTGCGAATCCCAAAAATAACCGCTGTATAGACTACCTAGCACTCCGCCTAGGCCGAAACTGACGCTGCTATAAAGCGCCTGCCCCTTGCCTTGGTGTCGGTGGCCGAAATAATGATCGACCAGATGAATCGCCGTCACATGCGTGGCGCCGAAAGTTGCGGCATGAAGCACTTGAGCAAAAACCAGCAAGGCAAGATTATCCGCATACCAACCAATCAACAGCCAACGAACGATACTCAATAAGATACTGACCAATAAAATATGTCTTAACGAGTACTTTAACAATACCCTCCGCATCAATACAAACAGCACAATTTCGGCAACAACACCCAACGACCACAAAATCCCTGTCGTCGCTCCCGAATAATCGTGTTGATTCAAAAAAATCGAATAAAACACATAATAGGGGCCGTGTGCGACTTGCAAAAGCATATAGACGAAAAAAAACGCCCAGACTTCGACTTTCTTTAAAATTCGGCCGATGGCGATACCGTCAATACCTTGCTGGGATGCATAAGCTTCGGGCGTCAATAACGCCATAAGCCAAATCGACCCTAAGAGTCCGGTAATAATTTCCGGCATGAACGCCAAACCTTGCCAATCGAGCAAGCGGCCGATACCGGTAACGGTAACAATAAAACCTATCGACCCCCATAGCCGAATTTGGCTATAGCGCTGCGGTTCTTGCTTTAAATGAAACAAAGTTGCCGCCTCGAATTGCGGCAGCGCGGCATTCCAGAAAAAACTAAACGCCACCGTCAATAAGGCAAATGCTAGATAACCTTCAACGAACAAAAAACCGCTGAATAAAATAGCCGCAAAAAAACACGCAATGCGGATAATCCTTAAACTTCGCCCGCTTCGATCGGCAATCCAGCCCCAAATATTCGGCGCTATGATTTTCGTACCGACCAACAATGCCGAAAGCTCGCCGATTTCAATCGCATTGAAATCGACGCTTTCCAGATACAAGCTCCAGTAGGGTAAAAAACCTCCTAGGGTAGCAAAATAACAAAAATAAAATCCCGACAGTCGCCAATAAGGTACGGACATACCGCGGCTTATCTAAGAATCGGCAAGCCGGAATCGACCTCGAAATTTTGGGCGCGGTGCCGTAAGAGATGGTCCATTAGCACGAGTGCGGTCATCGCTTCGGCGATCGGCGTCGCGCGGATGCCGACGCAGGGGTCGTGACGGCCCAGGGTGACCACTTCAATCGGTTCGCCCATGACATCGATGCTTCTGCCGGGCAATCTCAGGCTCGAAGTCGGCTTCAGCGCGATGCTGGCCCGAATATTTTGCCCGGTACTGATGCCGCCTAAAATACCGCCGGCATGATTGCTCAAGAAACCTTCCGGCGTGATTTCATCGCGAAATGCGGTGCCCTTGGTATCGATACAGGCAAAACCGTCGCCGATTTCGACACCCTTCACCGCATTGATGCTCATTAGGGCATAGGCCAGTTCGGCATCGAGCCGGTCGAAAATCGGCTCGCCTAAACCGGGCAGTACATTCGACGCGATGACTTCGATTCTGGCGCCGATCGATTCGCCTTCTTTGCGCAAAGCATCCATGTATTGCTCCATCTCCGCGACTTTATCGACATCGGGACAGAAAAAAGGATTCGTTTCGACCACGGACCAATCGAATTTTTCGATCTTGATCGGGCCTAATTGCGACAGAAACCCGCGAATTTCAATGCCGACCGATTCCTTTAAATACTTTTTCGCGATTGCCCCGGCCGCCACGCGCATCGCGGTCTCGCGCGCCGATGAACGCCCGCCCCCGCGGTAATCGCGAAAACCGTATTTATGCTGATAGCTGTAATCGGCATGGCCGGGCCTGAAACTTTCAGCGATTTTCGAATAATCTTTCGAGCGCTGATCGGTATTTTCGATCAACAAACCGATCGGCGTTCCGGTGGTCTTGCCTTCGAAAACCCCGGATAGAATCCTGACCTGATCGGCTTCGCGGCGCTGCGTGGTGTGTCTCGAGGTACCCGGCTTGCGACGGTCGAGATCGATTTGAATATCGTCTTCCGACAACGCCATGCCGGGAGGGCAACCATCGACGATACAACCTAATGCGGGTCCGTGACTTTCGCCGAACGAAGTCACGGTGAACAACTTACCTATCGTATTTCCGGACATATTAATTTAATGCTTCGATGAATAAAGAATGAAATTGATCGACTTGTTCGGCGGTCAACAAAAACACGCCGTCGCCTCCTCGCTGAAAGTCCAACCAATAAAAAGGGATTTCGGGAAACCGGTTTTGCAGCGTTTCGGCGCTGCTGCCGACTTCGACGATCAAAACGCCGTGTTTCGACAAATAATGCTTGGCGCTCGCCAAAATTTGCAGCACGATGTCGAGGCCCGACTCGCCGCCCTTAAAGCCTATCGCCGGTTCGGCATGATATTCGGGAGGCAGATTTAGCCATTCTTCGACGGCGACGTAGGGAGGGTTACTGACAATGATGTCGTAACGTTCGTGCGGTAATTGCGAAAACAAATCGGATTGAAAAAGCGTGATTTGTTCAACTCTGTCATGTTTTTCGACATTGATCGCGGCCACGGCCAGCGCATCTTCGGATAAGTCGACCGCGTCGACCGGAACGTCCGGAAAAGCATAGGCGCAGGCGATCGCGATGCAGCCGCTGCCGGTACACAAATCCAGAATTCGGTTGACCGAATCGGGATCGACCCAAGGGTTGAATTGATCCTCGATCAGTTCGGCGATCGGCGAGCGCGGTATCAATACGCGTTCATCGACAAAAAACGATAAACCGGCAAAAATCGCTTCATGGGTCAAATAGGCCGATGGCTTACGTTCATTGATCCGCCTCTCGAACATCGCAAGAATCGACTCGCGCTCCGGCATCGTCAAAGTACTGTCTAAATAAACAGGCGATAGATCGTAGGGCTGATGCAAGGTATGCAAAACGATAGCCGCGGCTTCATCGATCGCCGACACGGTGCCGTGCCCGAAAAACACGCCGGCATCACGAAACCGACTGGCGCCGTAGCGAATATAATCGCGAATGGTCGTTAATGTGGCGGATATATCGGAAAAATTGTCTGACATGGTTAATAACGGAAATCTCGACTCAACGGGCAATTTTAAACTAAACTCTTTTTGCTTGCCCGAATATTAAACAGAACATGAGCACATCACCGGATACTACCGCTATTGCTTCGAGCCTTGCCAAAAATCAACTGTACCTCGATTGTTATAAGTCGATGCAGAAGGATAAACTGCAACTACCGACGATACCCGATGTCGCCTTCAAAATTCGACGCGCGATCAACGACCAGACGGCCAACAATGCCAAAATCGCCAGAGTCGTTCAGATCGACCCAGCCATTACCGCCCGTTTGATCAGAATTGCGAACAGCCCGCTTTACCGGGGCCGAAGAAAAATTGAAAGCTGTCCGGAAGCCTTAACCCGCGTCGGTTTAAAAGCGGCTCAGGACATCATCACATCATTCGCGATGAAAGCGGTTTTTCAAGCCAAAACGCCGGTGATTCGCAAAAAAATGACCGATCTCTGGGCGCACAGCAGCTATGTTGCCGCTATCAGCGCGGTATTGGCTCACAAAACCCCGGGGTTCGACCCGGACAAGGCGATGCTGGCCGGCCTCATCCACGACATCGGCGTCGTCCCGATATTGACGCATGCCGACAAACGCCCGGAAATTATCGACAATCCTAAAGACCTGGTCGAAACAGTACGAAAACTGCGTATCGATATCGGCCTGCAAATTCTGCGTAAATGGGATTTTCCGCAAGACTTCGAGGACGTCATTATCAACGCCGAGAACTGGTATCGCGACAACGACGGCCCACCGGATTACGCCGACATCGTTATGATTTCGCAACTTCATAGTTTCATCGGCAAGATCGACATCAAAAAAATGCCCAAAATAGATCAACTCCCCGCTTTTAGAAAACTGGCTTCGGGAGGGCTAACGATCGATGCCAGCATCGGAATCTTGGACATGGCCAAGGAAGAAATCGAACAAATCCGGCTGATGCTGCATTGATGCTCCAAATCAATAGCGCTTCATTAACATCAGCAAGGTTAACGAAGCAAACAGCGCTCCGCAATAGAAGGTAAATTCGGCGCCGTAACGGTCCCACAGCCAACCGGCCAACACGCTGGCCAACAGCATGAAGACACCACTCACAAAATTAAAAAAACCGTAGGCCGTGCCTTTCCAATGAGCCGGTGTGGTGTCCGCGACCATCGCCGCCAAAATGCCTTGACTGAAACCCATGTGCAAACCCCACAACACCAAACCCACAAACAACATCGGCAAGGTCTCGGCTGTTGCCAAAATCAAATCGGCCAGAAGCAGAAACGCCATAGCCAAGGCCAGCAAGCCTCTTTTCTCGACCCGGTCGGACCAAAGCCCCGCAGGATAAGCCGACACCGCATAAGCCATACTCATCAACACCATAGCCAACGGTATCCAGGTCACCGCCAAGCCGATTTGCGCGGCGCGCAACACCAAAAAAGCCTCGCTGAAGCGAGCCATCGTAAACAAGGCACCCAACGCGACAACCCAGCGATAGCGCCCGGAAAACTCATTCAGTATCTTGAAGTTTAACGGCGAACGTATTGGGTTACGCTTTGGCAGTGCCATCGGTTCTTCGATGCCGATGACGATCAACAACACGGCGAGCAAAGCCGGAACGACCGCAACCCACAACACCAACTCGATATCGCCCTGATAAAGAAACAATAACAACACCGCCAGAAAAGGCCCCAAAAATGCGCCGACCGTATCCATCGACTGTCTCAAGCCGAAACACGCGCCGCGAATTTCCGGCGGCGACACATCGGCGATCAAGGCATCACGCGGCGCGCCGCGAATGCCCTTGCCTATCCGATCGAGAAAACGCGCGGTAAACACCGTTTCGACGTTACCGGCCATCGGAAACAAGGGTTTCGACAATGCCGCCATGCCATAGCCGATAAAAATGAGGAATTTGCGCTTGCCGAAAAAGTCGCTGATCGTTCCGGAAAAGACTCTGACCATCAAGGCCGCCGCCTCAGCCACGCCTTCGATCAAACCGACCGTCAATGCCGAGGCGCCGAGCGTCGTCACTAAGAAAACCGGCAACAAGCTGTGTATTAATTCCGACGACAAATCCATGAATAAACTAACGAACCCGAGCGTCCAGATTGTTTTGGGTATGGGTATTTTAGCGGTCTTCATTACGTCCCTCCCTCTCGTTTTCCGGATTGTAGGCACAATCTCACTCACTTAACAACACGGAGGAACAGTTCTCTATAATTTTACATTACGAATCAATGAAATATAACTAATCCTGAACAAACTTTCATTTTTCCGATATAAATCATCCTGACATTCTATCTTGATATTCCTGACCCGCGGCGTAAGCAGGGGCAGCGTCATTCTCTGCCGTGTATTCTGGCTCTTGCCACCGCTGCCGTGCTCTGTGGAATGGAAGGCTATAAAGCGATTGGCAGCTGGGCGGATGACTTAGGCCAAAAAGCACGAGCCCGTTTTGGCTGTCGCAAACGCAATGGGCGTTATCAGGTACCCAGTCGCACCACCTTCAGAGAAACCTTAATTAGCGTCGATCCCGCACAACTCGATCTTGCACTGCAAGGCTGGAACGAACAATTCGCCGAAGCAGACGAAGGCATGGCCGTCGACGGTAAAACTCTGCGTAACGCGATCGATGAAGAAGGCGGATTTTTGCTCCCGGCAAAATCCGCATTCCCACCATCCCTGGCGGTTGTCGTCAAACGCATATCCTGGGCGTCGTCGGGCATCAGACTGGACGCTGCCACACTCAAAAAAAGTCGGTGCTTTGCCCGTAGAGGGGAGCGATGAACTCAAACAGACCCACGAAATTGGGATGTTCATCCCTGTTATTGATACCTTGGCGGATATTGCCGATAAAACGATCACTGGCGACGCCCTTTTAACACAGCGTAAACTGGCGCACTATCTGGTCGAAGACCGGCAGGCCCATTATGTATTTACCGCCAAAGACAACCAACCCACAGTCGCCCAGGATATTCGCCTGGCCTTTGAAAATCGCCAAGCACCTGACTATAGCGAGCCCTACACCTTAACGCATGGTCGTATTGAGTCACGCTCTATTTGGACGTCTACGTTCCTGAACAACTACCTTGATTTCCCTTTCGTCGGGCAAATATTTGCCATACAACGCCACACCATCGACAAAAAAAGCGGCCAAGAAACCTTTGAGATGGCTTACGGCCTGACCAGTCATTCGCCGATGAGCGCTAACGCCGAACAAGTGCTCAAGTTCAATAGAGATCATTGGGGCGTTGAGAGTCATCATTACCTACTGGATTGGAATTGGAATGAAGATCGTTGCAGGATAAGCAAAGGCCATGGACCTGAAAACATAACCTGTCTGCGCAGATTTGCCGCAGGGTTGATTAAGTCCATGAGTAAAGACAGTGTGGCAGCCACTATCGAAAAGCTGGCGCGTAATGTACGACGGGTATTCGATTACCTGCGCATGACAGAGAATTCGAGAAAGGTTATATTGCAACACCAAAGTCAAGAAGTTTAGAACGGTTTCGCCGTGCACTTAACACATTCCATCTTGCAATTGTCAAAAAAAGTATGATACTGTTGCCAACAGTATGCTGATCGGTTGACTACATTTGTTCGCCGTGTCGATAAAGACCGCGAGGCAAAACGAAGCCCCTTGATTGGCGACCGCCTTTTTTCGTCAGTACCGGCTGGAGGATAAATAATAAGGACCGTATTGTGTGTCTGCCGGGCGATCGAAACAACGAATCAATAAACAAGCGAAAAGTAAAGTCACGAGATGAAAGAACATGAAAATTGATTGCAAGGCTATCATAAGCCGCTTAGGTAGGGCGTTGCTAAGCGGCCTACTTATTCACAACGCTGCCGTTTCAGCGCAGCCTGTTGAAATCGTTTATCAGTATGACGACTTGAACCGTCTCGAGCGGGTCGAGCGCGGGGATGGGCCGGTAGTTGCCTATGGCTACGATGCCGCCGGCAACATCCTCACGCAGACCGTGAGCGGAAGCCCTGACACGGATGGTGACGGCATCGCCGATTTTGCCGATCCCGATATCGACGGCGACGGTTTACCCATCTTCTGGAATAACAATTAGAGACGAATCCTTTACAAGCCAACGGATCGGATCAACAGACCGCCCATCAAGTCCCGTTCGTGCCGGCATGGTGATTACCGCTGCCGGCCTGGGCCCAGGGTCTGATTCGACTCTACCGCTCCCAACGGACAGGAAAACGCACATGAAAACGCTGAATACCGTAATCAATATCGCATCGGTCTTGCCGGCCGGATACTCACAAACCGACCGCCAAGCGGCGAACCGAAGCAACTGCCCGCTAAATGCCGCCGTCCGGATGATCTTGAACGTCCTCTTGCTGATCATCGTGCCGCTGAGCGCGGCGCAGGCCGAGCCCGGCTGGATCGAACAACAAGCCGAACCGGTATCCCCTGAAGCCCATGCGCTATATCTGGAACAACGCACGGAGGAGCTGGCCGAACGAAGTCCTGCGGTTCAACCGTTCGAATCGCGGGCGATGCAGCGGACTTCCGGAACCGAAGGCCTTACCGAATCGGGCGCCGTTGCATCCGCCATGACGGTCGCCGACATCTATACGCAGACGGCCGAAGCCTTGGCCAACGACCCGCTACGAATCTATCAATTCGTACGCAATCATTTTAAATACGAACCCTATTACGGTGCACTGAAAGGCCCCTATCTGACCTTACTGGATCGCAGCGGCAACGACTTCGACCAGGCGGCCCTGTTAGTCGAATTGCTCCGGGCGGCCGGCATCGCGGCGAATTACCAATACGGCAGAATGACGATTCCGCATGCTTCGGCCATTGGCATGGATACCGCGCACTGGTTGGGTGCCGAAGCTAATGCCGGTGTCATCGGCAATATTATTGCCAGCGGAGGCATCCCGATCGCCAACAACTACACCGACCGCATTGTATTGGACCACATTTGGGTGGTCACCACGATCAACGGTACGGCCTACGCCCTCGATCCCGCCTTCAAACCGAGCGAAAAAACTGCCGGCATCGATTTGGCCGCCGCAATGGGCTATAACCCGACCAACCTACTTAATGCGGCCGGCGGCACGCTGGGGACGAACAGCATCGAAAACCTGAATCAAAACGAAGTAGAGAGCGAGCTCGACGACTTAACAGAACAGCTGCTGACGACACTCAAACAAAGCCATCCGAATGCCAAAGTCAGCGAAATTCTCGGCGGCATGACCATCATTGCGGATACTAGTACAACCTTGCCGGCGGCATTACCGTTCAGCGCGACGCCGACCGAACCGCAATGGACCGAAATACCGGCCGTTTACCTTCATACCGTGCGCCTGCAACACGGCGGCATCGATGTCACACTCGATATTCCCGAAATTGCCGGCAAAAAGCTGAGTATCGCCTATACCGGCGATACAATGCCGATCGATCCGCCGCCGGCCGAGGCTACCGATTTAGGTACTGTAAGTAGCAGCCAGACAGCTGAAAGAGTCTGGAACTATACCAATTCGAATAATGTAACGGTGACCTACACGGCCAGTTTGAGCGGGAGTAATGCATTTAGTTTTGTTCAAGGACAAGGCACCCAAAATGTCGCGCCCGGTAGCTCCACACAAACACGAATCCGCTTTTCTGCGGCAGGGCAGACACGAGGACGCAAGAATGCGACGTTAACGATTATCCAATCGGCGCCTGGATTTACCCCTTTTACACAAAACATCGTGCTGACCGGTATCGTCGAAACCACGCCGACCGCTCAAATCTATCTCGACGACCAATTGCTGTTCGATGAAGGCACGCCCACGGGCGACTTGAATGCCCTAATCTTGTCGGTGGATCATCCTTATGCCGCCAACAACGGCAAATATCAAGATCAAGACAACGTCAAATTTCCGGTCAAACGCTCCGGCACCTATGTTCTGGCCTCGGGTTTCGGCGGCGACCGGCACAGCACCCTATCGGCCGAACGCCAACGACGCTTGGACCGCCTGTTGCTCGACGGGGCGGCCGAGGACTCGCGCGAAGTCATCACCGAAACCCTCAATATCATCGGTCAAAGCTGGTACAAACAAACCCAGCTCGATGCCGAAATGCTCGCCGCGATCGGCGGCAAACGCCTGATTCGGCATCACCGTTTCGGCATCGTCGGCCAGGAAGCGGGATACTTCGTCGACATCAAGGCTCAGGTACAATCGACTCCGGCGTCGACTCTAGCCTCCGGCAGCGACGGTTCGTTCGCGGCCGGCAATTTCATCGCCAGCGCGATGGAACACAGCGTTCTGGAGCAACTCCAAGGCGACGACAATCCGGCGATGTCCACGATCAAGATATTCCATCTGCACAACCAAACCGGCGGCAAGTTCTACTTGGCAACGCCCGGAAACTATACCGCCATCAAAGGGCAATTGACCGGCTACGATACGAACACGCTCAACGATATCCAAGCGGCAATCAACAATCAAGCCCGGGTGATCCTGCCGCAAAGCGGTCAGGTGGCGTTGAACGACTGGACCGGGGCCGGCTATGTCGACTACCGGGTTTCGGGAACGCAGCGGAGCATCGGCATGATCATTGGCGGCGGCCTGCACGGCGGCTTCGCCAGCCTGGAAGGGAACGTCAACGCCATCACGCAAAGCAGCCTGTCCCGGCCGGCCTACACGCCGTCGGCTAACATTGCCACGCCCAAAGGCGTGGATCCTGTCGATCTTGGCAGCGGCGCCTATCTCAACGCCGGTACCGACTTGGCCCTGGGCGGCAACGGCCCGCGCGGCTTGCGCTTCGGACGCAGCTACAACAGCCGGCAAGTCAACGCCAATCGCGCCTTCATGGCGCCGGGCTGGAGCCACAGCTACGCCATCGAACTCAAACGCTTCAGCGACAACGACGCCGCCTTGGGACTGCGCACCCCGCAAGACGCGGCCGCCCTGATCGTCGCCGCCTACGTTGCCCGCGATCTTTTGACCGACACGCAACCCGATTTGGAGAACTGGATAACCGCCGCCTTGGTCGCGCAATGGGCCACCGACCAATTGCTGGACAACGCGGTCGCGGTCAATCTGGGCGACCGGGTGTTGAGCTACCGGCAACAACCGGACGGCAGTTACACGCCGCCGCCGAGCGTGACCACCGAATTAATCCAAAACCCGAACGGCACCTTCAAACTGGAAGAGCGCTTCGGCACGGTACTGACCTTCAACACCGACAACCGCATCCAAAGCCTGACCGACATTGACGGCAACGCCCTGAGTTTTGCCTATACCAACGGTAAACTCAGTCAAGTCGAAGACGCCTATCACCGCACGCTGACCCTGACCTATACCGACGACCGGCTGACCCAAGTCAGCGACAATCAAGGCCGAAGCGTTCATTACGATTATACCGGTGACAACCTGACCGGCTACCGCGACGCCGAAAACAAGCTTTGGCAATACGGC
Organism: Methylotuvimicrobium sp. KM1; assembly: GCF_044788715.1. Taxonomy (NCBI): domain Bacteria; kingdom Pseudomonadati; phylum Pseudomonadota; class Gammaproteobacteria; order Methylococcales; family Methylococcaceae; genus Methylotuvimicrobium; species Methylotuvimicrobium sp. KM1. The sequence goes on from NZ_CP173170.1 coordinate 2,750,652, forward strand.
TACGACGACCATCACCAAATCCTGACCGTCACCGACCCGGTTGGCGTTACCATCGTCGACAACGTCTACGACGCAAGCGGCAAAGTCATCCGGCAAACCGCCCCTCGCGACAACAATACGACAGCCGTCTACACACTCCACTACACCGGCCTCTCATCCAGCGAAGAAGATCCGCTCGGCCACCGAACGACCTACCATTACGACTTCGCCGGGCGGACCGTCGCCGTCGAAAACGCCCTGGGCGAGAAAAGTGCGGTCGACTACGACGGCCAAGGCCAGATCATCCAACAAACCGACCCGCTCGGCCGCATCAGCCAGTACAGCTACGACGGCCGCAACAATCTCCGATTCAGCTGGAATCCGCTGGATGAAGCGACCGAATTCCGCTACGACGGCCAACACCGGCTGACCCGCGTCATTGACGCGCTGGGCCACGGCGCCGAGATCGACTACGATGCCAGACATCGTCCGATCCGCTTCCGCAACGGCGAAACCGATGCAAACACCGGCCGGCGGCTCCAAACCATGCAAGTTTATTATGCCAATGGCTTGCTGCAACTCGAAACCGACGCCCGGTATACCCGGACCGATTATGTCTACGACGCTTACGGTTGGCTCGACACGCAAAAAACCGGCGCGCACCCGGTCGTCGATACCGATTACAACGCCATTGGCCAACTGACCCGGCTGGCCGATCAAAACGGCACCGTGACCACCTTCGATCATTACGACCAACGCGGCTTATTGACCGAGCAGACCGACCCGCTAGGCAAAAAACGCTTCACGACTTATGACGATGCGGGACGGGTCCAAAGCCAAACCGACCGTAACGGCAACGTCACCAGTCTGGCTTACACGCCGACCAGTCAACTCAAACGCATCACTTACCAGAATGGTCGTCAGGTCGAGTTTAACTATGACAGTCGCGATAATCTCGAAACGATGACCGACCCAAGCGGGACGACGACCAACAGTTTCGACGAGTTAAACCGACTGACCGGCCACACCGACCCGAACGGCTTTAGCGTCGGCTACCAATACGACCCAGCCGGCAACCTCCAAACCCTCGCCTATCCGGGCACGAACCGCACCGTAACCTACGGCTACGACGACGCAGGCCGCCTGACCAGCGTGACTGTCGACTGGCTCAGCGGCACGCCGGCCACGACCTACCACTACGATGCCGCTGGTCGGATGGAACAGGCCGATCTTTTCAACGGCAGCGTCACCAATTACACCCTGGACAAAGCCGACCGGTTGACCGGCATTCAACACAGCGCCGACGGCCAAATCCTGGCCGACTATCAATACACCCTCGACAACAACGGCAACCGGATCAAAGCCCTCGCTCAAGAACCGCAAAAACCGGAAGCACTGATCAACCGGAGCCAAGGCTATACTTACAATGCGCAAAAGAACCGGCTGCTGACAACCCAACTGAACGGCACGGATCAGACGACCTTCAGCTACGACCACGAAGGCCGCCTATTCCGCACTCATCTACAAGGCGAAAGACCCACGTCTTTCAGCTACGACCACGCCCACCGGCTGATTCGACACGGCAACGAGCAGTATGTCTATGACGGCGTCGGCAACCGCATCCGAGCGACACGTAGCGGCACCACCACAAAATACATCGTTGATGCCGCCGGCAACTTGCTCGCCGAAGCCAATAACAGCAACCAAATCACACGGTACTATATTTACGGCCAAGGCCTGCTTGGTTTTGTCGACGCCAGTACCAACCAGCTGTACACCTACCATTTCGACGGCACCGGCCATACCATCGCCATTACCAACCAAAGCCAACAAACCGTCAACACCTATGCCTACGATCCCTATGGCAGGCTCATGGGCCAGACCGAAACGATACCGCAACCGTTCAAGTATGTCGGTCAATTTGGTGTGTTCTCCGAAGAAAACAACCTTTACTACATGCGGGCGCGGTATTATGATGCCGACATCGGAAGGTTTATCTCCGAAGACCCGATCGGATTCGAGGGTGGGTTGAATCTGTATGCGTATGCCGGAGGGAATCCGGTGATGTTTGTGGATCCGAGTGGACAATTCGCATGTGGAGGTATTTGTGTAGCAGCAATTGGAGTTGGTGTAGGCTTTATTTTCGATTATTCCGTTGAAGCCATACGAGGATCAAATAACTCGACAGCTACAACGTCAGGCAATGTTGTAGCAGGAACAGCCGTTGCCGTTACATCAAGCACCCAGTCAAAACCAAGGACGGGAATAGCTGGTGGAGGTCCATCCGGTTCTGGTACATCTGTCGCTAGTCAGTTAAATCACAATGCTGCCAAGAAGGGAATGTATTCTATTGGAACTAGAAACGCTATTAGCTCAGTCTTGCGTAAAACTCCCTATGTAGGATATGCATATGGTTCATATCAGATTGGTGAAGCGATTTATGATAGATATAACAGCTTTAGCTTAAATCAGACAGATGCTGTTGCTAATGGAGTGAATGTCAATTATGGCTCATCTAGAAAGTGATTCTATAGATAGGAAAGCCCGAGATAAGCTCGCCGAGCTTGTTAGGTGGCTTATTTCTGGTCAAATTAGTAACTTTAAATTTGAGAAAGAAACACCAAATACGGACGACCCCGGAGTTTTAGCAATTATTCATTCCTTGTGGTGCTTTTATGATGATTTTAAAGAACACAAGCTGTCCGGTGATAAGACTCTCCCGGAAACCACAAAAAATGAATTAAAGCGATGGATTGTTTTTCTGTACTCAGATGAAAAATATTTATGGCCAGAAATATCCTATCCGGGTGTTAGGCCTATTGAGCAAAATTTTGTATCAAAATTATTTAATGGTTCTGAAAAAGAAAAAAAATTCATGGAAGCTGGTGACTACTCATTATGGCCATTCTTTGATAAAGAAATGTATGATCGCGCAATGAGAAATCCTAAGTTGCTAGCATCGAAAAAATAAACCTATAATCCATGTTTCAACAAACTTAAACTCTTGAAAAGTGGGTGTTTTTAAAACGGCCCGACTTATTCAACGGCAGCGTCACCCACTACACCCTGGACAAGGCCGACCGGCTGAAAGGCATCCACCACAGCGTAGGCGGCCAAACCCTGGCCGATTACCAATACACCCTCGATAATAACGGCAACCGGATCTAAGCCCTCGCCGAAGAACCGGCTGCTGACAACTCAACTGAACGGCACGACGTAGGCCACCTTCAGCTACGACCACGAAGGCCGCCTATTCCGCACTCATCTACAAGGCGAAAGACCCACGTCTTTCACCTTCGACCACGCCCACCGGCTGGTTCGACGCGGCAACGAGCAGTATGTCTATGACGGCGTCGGCAACCGCATCCAAGCCACAAGAAACGGCCAAGTCACCAAGTACATCTACGATGCCGCCGGCAACCTGCTCGCCGAAGCCAATAACAGCAACCAAATCACACGGTACTATATTTACGGCCAAGGCCTGATCGGCTTTGTCGACGCCCAAACCAACCAACTCTCCACCTACCACTTCGACGGCACCGGGCACACCGTCGCGATCACCGATCAAAACCTCAAATCGTCAACAGCTACGCCTACGATCCGTACGGCAGGCTGATGGCACAAACCGAAATTATCGCTCAGCCGTTCAAGTATGCCGGGCATTTCGTCGTACAAGCCGAAGCTGATAACCATTTGCGCAGCTTTAACGAGTAACCTATAATCCGCAGCTTGTTTTACGGTTCCCGCACTGGGCGGGTGAAACTGGAAGCCGGTTAAAGACCGGCGCTGCCCCCGCAACGGTAGGTGATTTTTCACAAGCCCGGAGACAGGCCCTAAAACATACAGAACAGTATTGCGGTGGGCGATCTGTCAAATCTTTTTCGGTTTGTCTTCCCCTTCGTTTTTCCGTCAATCAGACTTGGAAAGGACAATCACGATGAAAACACTCGCCGGCTCTTCCGTCGTTTACTCCGCTAAATTTCTCCCGAGCTTGAGCGCCATCGTATTGGACTTGACCAAACTCAAACTCTGATCATGAACAGCACCCCATCCGTCCGTCACTGTCCGACCATGCTGATCAGCGCGCCCGCCTCCGGCCAAGGCAAGACAACCGTGACCGCCGCGCTGGCAGCCTATCACCGAAGCCGAAACCGCAAGGTCAGCGTATTCAAAACCGGCCCGGATTTCATCGATCCGCAGATTTTGGCTCATGCCTCGGGCCGACCGGTCTATCAGCTGGATTTGTGGATGATGGGCGAGGCGCATTGCCGCGACTTGCTCTATCGCGCCGCCGCCGAAGCCGATGTCATCCTGATCGAAGGCGTGATGGGTCTCTACGACGGCGACAGCAGCAGCGCCGATCTGGCGCAAGCGCTGTCGGTACCGGTCGCCGCCGTGATCGACGCGCAAGGCATGGCGCAAACTTTTGCCGCCGTCGCCTACGGTTTGGCTCATTACCGGCCGAACCTAAGGTTTGCCGGCGTGATCGCCAACAAGGTCGGCAGTCCAGGCCATGCCGGATTACTGCAAGAAGCGCTGCCCGACGACATGCCTTTGCTGGCGGCCCTATCCAAAGAAGCGGACATCGCCTTGCCATCGCGGCATTTAGGTTTACTGCAAGCGGACGAGATCGGCGACTTGAACCGAAGACTGGCGCGAGCCGCCGAATTATTGACCGAATCCGCGCCATGCCGCTTACCTGAACCGGTTGCCTTTGCCCCGGCGGCAATGACGCCGACGCCGTGCCTTCTTGCCGGCAAGCGCATCGGCATCGCCCGCGACGCGGCCTTTTCATTCATCTACCAGGCCAACCTCGATTGCTTGCAGGCCATGGGCGCCGAGCTGCGTTTCTTCTCGCCGTTGACCGACACCGAAATACCGGATGTCGATAGTCTTTATCTGCCGGGCGGATATCCGGAACTGCATCTAGCGGCACTCGCCGATAATCGCGCGATGAAACAGGCCTTGCATGACTATCACCGCGCCGGCAAACCGATTTACGCCGAATGCGGCGGTTTTTTATACCTATTGGAAACGCTGACCGACAAACAGGGGCAATCGGCCGCGATGGCTGGCCTGTTGCCGGGTCGCGCGACAATGCAGAACCGGCTGGTCAATCTGGGCATGCACAGCTTGCAGCTGGAGCACGGAGAGATACGCGGCCATAGTTTTCATCATTCGCTTCTGGAAACCGATAAGGAAGCCTCGACCGTATCGATTCCGCAACGCAATCGTAGCCAAGGCGAAAAGTTTTTCCGCGTGGGATCGTTGCAAGCCTCTTATCTGCATACTTATTTTCCGTTCAACCCGCAACAAGCCGCAGGATTTTTTCAATAACCGGATTATCGAAAGTCTGGATTGTCGGTGCCGGCGATCCTAAACAGCGTAGCCCGGATGAAGCGTAGCGCAATCCGGGATGTTCGGTGCCACGCCAATCCCGTATTCCGCTACGCTACATACGGGCTACATGCTAAGGAACGAGCATGAAACAATTTAGACAACTGTTGGAAGGGGGTTCGGTGGCTCGATTGGCAGGTGTCGGGGGCTGGGATAGCCGCCGTCAAGCCTACACGGACGTATTCACCCAGCAGCTAAATTCCATAGTTCATTGGCTATAATTAATTATCTAGGATAATTTAGGTGCTGGGTGAACGGCGGTCCTCGATAGACAAAGCCAAGGCGGTTTTTCAATCAAAAGGGAGTAATTCCTGAATGGGTCTCAGCATCTTGCCGAGGCAAAGTTTTTTCAAGCTCGAGGAATACCGGTTCGGCAGCATCGTATCATTTTATTTATCTTTACCATTCAGACGACCGATTTCGCGCAACGTATCGTTCAATACAGGCTGTAACTGTTGAATCGACTCATCTATCGTAGCTCCTTCTTCTAAAAGCTTAGACTCGATCTGTTCAGCCAACTTCCATACTTGTATCAGCGCCAAGTTTCCTGCCGTCCCTTTCAATTTATGCGCCAAGGCAAGAGCACTTTCCCGCTCTCCTTGAGCAATCATTTTGGCGATTTCGTCTCCGTCATGTCCATGCGATTCGGCAAACTTTTGTAAGTATTTATAATAAGTTGCGGCATCACCCCAATTGCTTAGACCTCTGTCTCTATCTATCATGGGAAGCTTTGAATCGTCTGCCGTAGCTGAAGCGATCGGCTCATTCTTTGAATCAGCCGTTACTTGTAATCCGGTAATGTATTGTTGCAGATAAGCGATTAATTCCTCGACATCGAACGGTTTGGCAATGAATCCATTCATCCCGGCATTGAGCGCCGCAGCCTGTTGATTCTTGAATGCACCGGCAGTCAGTGCCACGATAGGTAACTGAGTCAAGTCAAGGACTTCACGAATTTGCCGGGTCGCTTCATAACCATCCATGAGCGGCATTTGTATATCCATCAATACCACGTCGACCAAATCCGGGTTCAGTCTTAACCATTGCAAGGCCGCATGACCGTCCTCTGCCAAATAAACGGCAGCTCCTTCGGCTTCCAAAATACGCCTTGCCATATCGCGATTGATCTCACTATCATCGACCAGTAGTAGACTTAAACCGTTGAGTCGTTTCTCGGATGGCTTTGTATTATTATGATGTATAGACTTTTCGCCTTGACGACGCTGCTTGGCATCGGATACGGCATTATAGAGTGAAGAAGCGGTAATCGGTTTATGCAAGACGGCATCGGCTATTGCCACATCAGGTTCGCGTAGCAATGCATCGCGGTCATGAGCTGTGGCAATAACGATGATCGGAACATCGGCAATATCGCCAAGCTCTTGTCTTATGCGTATACCGGCTTCGAGTCCATTGACGCCGGGCATACACCAATCCAATAATAAAATATCGGGGAGTTTATTATTCCGTGCCCGTTCGATAACACGTTCTACGGCCTCTTCGCCCGACTCGACGACCTCGGGTGTCCAGCCTAAACTGCGCACCGTTGCAGCCAACATCTCCCTGGCCACGGGATGATCGTCGGCGATCAATACGTTTTGAAACGCGATGGTCGGATGCACATATTCTTGCGGCTCAACCAGTTCTATCGGTAGCATCAACCAAAACTCGCTACCTTGCCCGAGTTCGCTGTTGACGCCGAGTTCTCCGCCCATCATTTGCACCAAATGCCGGCATATCGTTAAACCTAACCCTGTTCCGCCGAAACGACGTGTCGTCGAAGTGTCTTCCTGAGAAAATGCATTAAAAATTTCGGCTTGTTTTTCAATAGGAATACCAATGCCGGTATCCCGGACGCTGAAACGCAGATAATCCTGTCCATCCTTGGACGGCAATTTAATGACGGTGATCGTAACGCTTCCCCGCTGTGTGAATTTAAGCGCATTACTGGTTAAATTGACCAATATTTGTTCTAGCCGAAGCGCATCGCCGCGCAGAAACTCAATGCCTTCAGGTGCCGGCCCCATAATCAATTCGACATTATTACTGTATTCAATAGCCGACATCAGTGCGGCTACGTTGTCTAGCACGTCGCTCAGCCGGAATGGCGCATGCTCGATTTCAAGACGCCCCGATTCTATTTTGGAAAAATCCAGAATATCGTTGATGATTCCGAGCAAGGACCGCCCGGCGATGCGAATTTTTTTCACCAAATTAAACTCATCAGTACTCAGATCAGCCTTTTCCAATAAATAGGCCAACCCTAGTATCGCGTTCAATGGCGTACGTATTTCATGGCTCATGTTGGCCAAAAAATTGCCTTTAACACTGGCAAGCCGCTCGGCCTCCTGTTTTGCCGCTTGTAATTCCGCCGTACGCTCGGCCACGTTTCGCTCCAAGGTTTCATTCATTTGCAGCAAAGCATCTTGGATCCGCTTGCGTTCGGAGATATCGACAATGGTCGCCACGACAAAAACTTGGTTATCACTCCGGTAGGGGCTCAAGCCGATTTCTATCGGAAATATAGAGCCGTTCTTGCGTGTCCCGTATAAGTCTCTCCCCGCCCCCATCGCCCGAGTCGTTGGGTTTTGTAAATAATCTTTACGCTGCCGAGCATGGCGTGAACGAAATTTTTCGGGAAGCAATATTTCCACGGGTCGGTTGACCACTTCCGATACTTGATAGCCGAATAGGTTCTCGAAGGCAGGGTTAGCCATGACTATTTTTCCTTCGGCATCGACGACCAACAAGCCGCTGGCATTCGCTTCAAATAACATTCGAAAACACGCTTGAGCCTCTTGTAAACGCATCGCTGATTCCGCTTCGCCCCGTGCCAGAGCCGCCTCCTTCTCGGCCAGGGCGCGCGCCGATTTTGCCTGAATTAGACGCCCTATGCCTATCGCAAACAATAACAAGATTACCGAAGCACTCGCGATCTTAGCCGACCAAACGTTATTTTCCATCGTCGATAATTTTTCCATTGGTAACCGGCTAACCACTGTCCATTGTATGCTGTGCGATAATTGGACATTTTGTTTGGGCGCTAGCGAAACAAAACTCCATGTCCAAAGACCGTCGTCAAGTCTGATTTGGCCTTTATTCTGCCGGGTAATCGCTTCCCATACTCGAGGATGCCGTGTAGCCAGAGTCGCTTCCCGTTGAAACATGAAACCCCATTCATCCTGTGCATTGGGGCTTTTTAGCCAATAGCCCTCGTCATTGACCAACATCAACCTGTCAATGGCGGGGCCGGCGCTGTGGACGAAAGCATCCAGCATTGAATTTGCCATGATGTTAATGATGAGAATGCCTCGAGGCTTACCTAATTCATCAAACACTGGGCTTGAGACCCTTATCGTCGGCTTGTAAGGAATCTCGATTCGGCCGTCGTCCATATTCAAATCGAGCGGAGAAATATAAATCTCCCCTTGCTTCAGCAGCATGGTATCGGTAAAAAAATAACGGTCGTCTTTAGCCTGCAATTCGTTTTGAGGAACGACGACCGGAAGCCCCCTTCTGTGATTGACTCGTACTTGCTCCACGCCCTGTTCGTCGATCCAGCGTACTTTGTCGTAAATCGGGTTACGCGACATCAACGAAAAAAATGCTTCTTGCATCGAGCTCGCGTCCGAGCCATTCGGGGCCTGATAAACCCTGCGAACCGGGTTTTCATTGATTAAACTCATCAAATGACCTATCGGAACGGCCAGCTCTTGATCCAAGCGCCCTTGTCCCAGCTCAACAAAAATTGTTTCGTCGGCCTTCAGCATAGATAACTCAGCATCAATGCGCGATTCGCCCAACAACAAAGTACCTGCCACGACTAAAATGCTCACGGGCAAAAATAGCAGCGTAAACTCCTTAAAAAATCGGCCTCGACCTAACGTCGTTTGATAAGGATCGTGCTTGCTTGAACGATTGAGTAGTGTATTCAAAACGGCTGTTGTCCTCTAAATTACAAATAAACGACTTTACCAAGGCGGTTACTGGTTTAATGAAAGCCTAACAAAGGCCCATTCAGCTTAGGCCAAAAGCTAGCTTTACTCCCTTTATACTCAAAAATTAGTTAACTTTATGAAGGTATGGGGTGTGGCTAGCGAGGATGTCGGCAGCAGGGATTGCTGCCGTCAAGCCCCCATGGATGGGTTTACGGCGGTCCTCGATAGACACATCCCATACCTTTTATTCTTAGACGGTTTTTCAACCAAAAGGGAGTAAAAGTAAGTTTTTATTATTTTGATTTAATAACAACTCTCTGTTATTTAAATAATTTACTTGATGAATTAATAATTTCCCATATAGTGTAGACTAGATTTTGTACTCTAGCGGCTAAAATATGCAACCCGACACAACGCAGTCAAGCTTATTGATCCAACTTGATAGTATTGAGGCTACTAATACCTAGTTCGTAACCTGAGTGAACAACGCTTAAACCTAAAAAAAGCATGTCACTATGAAGAATAAGAAGTTGATTCATTATGTATAGAGCTTTCGTTGACCCAAGAGGTTAGAGGGAATATTTAGGTACTCTATTGAAATACCCCATGAACTTCATGTGTTTCATGTTTATACCGATGAATTTACATTAAAAAGAAAGGCACCAGGATCCTGCAAATCTGAAAAAAACAATAACGTTCATGAAGACCTAGCCATCGTCCCGGCAAATGAAAGTCCGAAGGACGGCTGGGTGCGGTGACTCGCCCGACAGGTCGCCGTGAATACGTCCATGTAGGCTCGACGCCGGCTCCCTGCCGCCGACGCCTGTCGATCGAGCAACCGCACCCGCTTCGGTTCGCATACTTTCACAGTAAAGAGAGCGTGAACTCTATAGTGTTAGCACATCAAATTTCGGCATTATACTCCCTCGCCTACACTAGGAGAGGGCTGGGGGGAGGGTTTTAAAAAACCGAAATTTGATGTGCGATAGGTATAATTATTCCGTTGCACTCCATTTCATACGTCGATTCACAATTGCAAAATGAAGTGCTTTTAGGGGAAAATAGGCGGTTTCGTGTAGCTTGTGCTTTTCGTTCGACTTTATTGATGGCATGTCTGCCTGTCGAAGAATATAAACGAAGGCACCGGCTTTGGCCTTCATCATTCCACCCATTAACTCGCATCGAAACCACAGGCGAAAATCATGTCAATAGAGTCAAGACACATTCAGTTGATGGACACTACCCTGCGTGACGGCGAGCAAACGCAAGGTGTCGCCTTCACGCCGACGGAAAAAGTGAGCATCGCCAAAGCCTTATTGCAGTTTTTGCGCGTCGACCGAATCGAAGTCGCTTCGGCTCGAGTGTCGGAAGGTGAAAAAGAGGCCGTCAGCCAAATCAACCAATGGGCCCGGCAAGAAGGCTTCGCCGACCGCGTCGAAGTATTGGGTTTTGTCGATCATACTCGCAGTGTCGATTGGATTCGATCTACGGGCGGATCGGTCATCAACTTGCTGGCCAAAGGCAGCGAAAAACACTGCCGCGAACAACTCGGCAAGACGCTCGAACAACACAGCGCTGAAGTATTAAAAACCATCGACTATGCTCACGAACAAGGCCTAAAAATCAACATTTATCTGGAAGACTGGTCGAACGGCTACAAAGACAGTCCCGCTTATGTCTATGGGCTCGTGGACCGCTTACGGAATAGCCCGGTTAGTCACTTCATGCTGCCGGATACCTTGGGCGTTATGTCCCCGGACGAAGTTTTCAACAGCTTCAGCGATATGTGCGGGCGCTATCCGGGGTTATTGTTCGATTTTCATCCGCACAACGATTACGGTTTGGCGACAGCCAATGTCATGGCCGCAGTTAGGGCCGGCATCAGCGCCGTACATTGCACCATCAATTGCTTGGGCGAACGCGCCGGAAACGCTTCGTTAGCCGAAGTCGCCGTGGTCCTCCGCGATAAAATGAACATGCATTTGTCGATCGACGAAAGTCATTTGGTACGCATCAGCAACATGGTGGAAAATTTTTCCGGCAAGCGTGTTGCCGCAAATGCCCCGATCGTGGGTGCCGATGTCTTTACACAGACCGCAGGCATCCATGCCGACGGCGACCAAAAAGGCGGTCTATACAAAACCCGGCTGGGACCCGAACGCTTTTCCCGCACCCATAGTTATGCCTTAGGCAAAATGAGCGGCAAGGCTTCGCTGAAAAAAAATCTCGAACGGCTCGAACTCGAACTTTCCGAAGAAGACCAGAAGAAAGTTCTTGCACGCATCGTTAGCCTAGGCGACTCCAAACAAACCATCACGACCGATGATCTGCCGTTCATCATCGCCGATGTTCTCGAAAGCAAGAGCTATCAACATATTAAATTGCTGAATTGTTCCTTGAATAGCGGCTTGGACCTCCAGTCCACGGTCAGCCTTCGCGTTGAAATCCAAGGCGAAAACCACCAAGCTACCGGCGCCGGTAGCGGCGGCTTTGATGCCTTCATCGACGCCATCAGTAAGGTGCTTAAAAAATACGACTACCGATTACCCGAACTGGCTGACTATGAAGTCCGCATACCGAAGGGCGGCCATGCCAATGCACTGACCGAATGTGTAATAACCTGGAATTGCGGCAATGAATTACGCAAAACTCGAGGCGTCCACGTTAATCAAGTATTTTCCGGAATCATGGCCACGATTAAACTGATCAACATTCAGTTGCATGAAATGAAGAGCACCACTTAAATCGCGGCTTTGACGCTGAGCAGAGGCTGATTTCGCGAACTCAACCAACCAGCAAAAGTGCCATTCACAATCAGGCGTGGACACGAAGTATATTAAGTTTTAACTATTCCATTCACTTAAAAACATAAAAAATGAAGCATTATAAAATCGCAGTATTGGCCGGCGACGGCATCGGCCCCGAAATCACCCATGAAGCTCTCAAGGTTCTCAAAGTCATCGAAGAACGTAACGATGTTACTTTCGAATTGATGCCCGCCTCGTTCGGAGCTTGCGCCTATTTCGAAACCGGCGACGCCTTCCCGCAAGCGACCATCGATATATGCGACCAGGCCGATGCGATTCTGAAAGGCCCGATCGGCTTGAGCCATGAAGAAGCAAAAAAAATCCCGATCGACAAACAACCCGAACGCGGTGCGTTACTGCCGATGCGCCGTCGCTACAATACCTACGCCAACTTTCGCCCGGTTTCTCTTCCGAAATCTCTGGCGCATTTTTCACCGCTCAAGCCGGAAATCATCGGCGAAGGGATCGATCTGATCATCGTACGCGAACTGGTCGGCGGTTTGTATTTCGGCGAAAAAGAAATGGGCGTCAACGACAAAGGCCTGCGTTATGTTCGTGAAACTCTGGAATACGATGAGGAACAAATTCGCCGTATCATGCACGAAGCCTTCAAATTGGCCAGTAAACGCCGGAAGTTATTGCACAATATTCACAAAAGCAACGTACTGAAATCCAGCGTGTTATGGAACGAAGTCATGGAAGAAGTGGCCAAGGAATATCCGGACGTCAAGGTTGTCAATTTTCTGGTCGACGCCGCGGCAACGGCTTTATGCCTGAACCCAACCCAGTTCGATGTCATGGTCATGGAAAACATGTTCGGCGATATTCTCAGCGACCAAGGCGGAGGCATCCTAGGTTCGCTGGGCTTGATGCCTTCGGCCTGCATCGGACCCGATAAAGCCTATTACGAACCATCGCACGGTTCAGCACCGGATATCGCCGGTAAAAACATCGCGAATCCTTATTCTATGATCGGTTCGGTCGCAATGATGCTGGAAAATAGCTTCGACATGACGGCTGAAGCTAAAAATGTTTGGGATGCGATGCAAGGCGTTTTCGGCGACGGTTACTCCACCGCCGATCTGTCGAAACCCGGTAGTGGCGTAAAGATGATCAGTACCGAACAGTTTGGCGACAAAGTCGTGGAAAAATTACGGAATATGCCCAAAGCTTAATCCTATAAAAAGCCTTTTGTCCACGAAACACACGAAAATATTCAAACGCTGAAAATCTTGGAAACGGAGCGCTAGCGAAGTGAAGATTTTTAGTCCCCGATAGCCGTAGCGCCGGGTGTTTTGCCGGAGTCTGCGCGAATAGCGCAGGCGGAGGCAAAATACAAGGCATCGCGACACGGCGTAAAGCCATTTGTGGGAGTGCTACGGAGCCGCATCGAGTTGACGATGATGTGGCGTAGTGGCACGGACGCAGGGCGAATCGGGGCCGCCGAAGGCAATAATCGCCAAGTCATTTTTCGCTGCTGAAATCGGACGGACCCCATTTCAGCTTTCGCGAAAAATCTTGGCGCGCTTGTAGTTATGATTTACACTCATCACACATGAAATTTCGGCATTATACCCCCCTCGCCCGCATTGGGAGAGGTGTGGGGTGAGGGTTTTAAAAAACCGAAATTTGAAGTGCTAAAGGTATACAAGTTGCTCACCCAAAAAGTGATTTAAGAGGTTTATGTAACCGTATGATTACTTTCGTGGATTGTTGACGGCCGAACTTAGGATCAAGCTAAAAACGACCAACCTACGCTGAAAATCTTGGAAACGGAGCGCTAGCGAAGTGAAGATTTTTAGTCCCCGATAGCCGTAGCGCCGGGTGTTTTGCCGGAGTCTGCGCGAATAGCGCAGGCGGAGGCAAAATACAAGGCATCGCGACACGGCGTAAAGCCATTTGTGGGAGTGCTACGGAGCCGCATCGAGTTGACGATGATGTGGCGTAGTGGCACGGACGCAGGGCGAATCGGGGCCGCCGAAGGCAATAATCGCCAAGTCATTTTTCGCTGCTGAAATCGGACGGACCCCATTTCAGCTTTCGCGAAAAATCTTGGCGCGCTTGATCCCCTCTACGCTCTTTCCCAAGCTCCAGCGCTCATCGTTATGCATAAGTCAAAAATTACCGTTTTGCAATCTTAGCTAATGAGGCCTCGATACCATTGATTGTCGCTTAACACATTAGGCTTCGAAATCGCGATCTGGGGATCGCTCCCACAAAGTATCCGACCCCTTGTGGGAGCGACGCCTTCGTCGCGATTTCGAAGCCACTGATGTTCAATATCCGCAGATTTATCACACAGCACCGTTTCCAGGAATACGATGACCTCTGTTTAACAAGTTTACCGATACTTGTGTATAACGGCGAGAGCTCCAGCTTGGGAAAGACACCTTGGAAGCTCCCCCTTCGACAAGGCTCTCCTGAGCGCAGCCGAAGGGCTCCGGGCAAGAGCTTTCCTGTGACTGACACAACCTCCGCGCGTTCTCAATCAACCCCGACTTGCTCGTTCAATCTTCCTTGATTGTCGGGAAGCTAGAGCTTCCTGAACAGATTACCCAAGCTGGAGCTTGGGTAACAGCATATTTAAGTATTTGTGACCTCGATACTATTTATTGTAACTTGGTATACTCGGCCTCAACATCGCGATCTGGGGATCGCTCCCACAGTGTATACACCACCCTCTGTGGGAGCAACACCTTCGTCGCCCCTCACCTAGCGTTAGGTGAGGGGCCAGCATGGAGCTGGCATAGAGCCTACAGGGATGTATTTACGGTGTCCTTTGACGGACACCCCGGTGCCGAATTTTGATCTGCGATGTGCATACTTAGCGAAGATAAACCCCGTCCGAACCAATCTTCCCGGCCCCGTTCAACACGAAGATACCTGCCGAATTGGCTGGCACATGAAAACCAAGGCAGCCGTTACTGACTGATATTTCCTTTCCGGTGATTGCGTCGCGATAAACTCCGTTACGGATATTTTCAACCGCTATGTCCTGATCACTTCCGATAGCTAATCCGACAACGGCATAGCTTGTTCCGTCACGATAGTCCCGAACGAATCGCATGCCGCTTCCCCACTCATGGATTTGGCTCATTTCGCCCTTTTGCAATGCAGGTATCGCTCGCCGAATCTGATTCAAGCGCTTGATGTGTTGATATAGCGGATGACCTTGGGTCTTACTAATGTTCTCGTCGGTCAGATAATCGCCGAAATAAGCCCTGCCGGTTTGATCGAGCGTGTCGTCGTTGCCGATAACATCCTGCGGTGCACCTTTCATGAACTCGATTTCCTCACCGTAGTACAAGCAAGGAATACCGCGCACCGTCCACAACAAATTATAAGCGGCCGCGGCCATCCACTGCTCGCCTTTAAAGCGGAAACGGAAGTCGTTGTCAGGCCCGACATCGTGATTCTGTAGAAAGGTTACCAGCGTCGAAGCATTACCGTAGATCCAATCCATTTCCAGCACCCTAGCCACACCTTCGAAGCTGCCCCGACTCAGATTATCGCGAAAGGTCGAGAACAATCCGAAATCGAGTTGAGGAAAACCGGAATCACCGCCGGAATGCGGATTACGCGGATCGTGACCAAGGCGCGTGTACCACCACGGACGAATAAACGAAGGCCCGTTGTCGCCGCCGCCGAGATCGCCCCAACCGTAGCCCTTGACCAAATTTTCGCCGAACACGAACAGCCCCGGCTTGTGCGCCTTCCAGGCATTGACGTATTCCAATAGATTGTCGCGCGGCACATGCTTGACGGTGTCGATGCGTAGCGCGTCGACGCCCATGTCGAGATAACAGTTGACCGCGCCGATCAGATAATCCTTTACGTTTTGAAGGTCGGTCGCGAGGTTGATGCAATCGCCGGCGATGTGTTTCTTTTGGACGGCCTCGCTTTCCCAATCGCCGCCACAGATAAAGCCGTGCTGCATGTACCATTCAGGGTCGAGAGTTTGCGCGTCGATACCGAAAAAACGACCGGGATCGTAACCGGGTTTCGGAATTGTTTCGCCGGTCTTGGGGTCTTGCAATGGCAGCATGCCTTCCGGATCGCTATGATGCCTTTCACGATACCAGTCAGGAGCCAACGGGTTGTCGATGTCGTCACGGTTCGACCAAGTGTAATTGCCAAGGTGGCCTTGATACGGGCCATGATCGACCCGGCCTTGCTCCGAACCTTGCGGTACATAATATTTGATCGGCAGATGATCGATGTGCACCTTTCCGCGAATACCGTATTGGCAGGAATGATTGACGACGACATCCTGAATGATCTTGATGCCACGTTTATGAGCTTCGTCGATCAAATCCTGATAGGTTGCATCGGGCGATTCGAGCCGGGGATCGATACGAGTCCAATCGTAGGCGTGGTAACCGTGATAATCCAAACCGCTACGGTTTTCGACCGGCGGCGTGATCCAGATCGCGGTGAAGCCGAGATCGCGGATGTAGTCGAGACGTTTGATCAAACCTTTGAAATCGCCGCGCCAATGCGGGTCTTCCGGTTCTCCGGTTTCAGGATTGAACTTGATGCGGTCGCGGCAAAAAAAACTGATGCTCGGGTCGCCTTCATAGAAGCGGGCGGTCAATAAAAAATAGATTGTTTCCTCGCGAAAATCGCCCAATGGTCCGTTCGGATCAATCGGCGCATGAATGACGCTATCCGACAAAAAAGTTTG
Source organism: Methylotuvimicrobium sp. KM1 (assembly GCF_044788715.1). Taxonomy (NCBI): domain Bacteria; kingdom Pseudomonadati; phylum Pseudomonadota; class Gammaproteobacteria; order Methylococcales; family Methylococcaceae; genus Methylotuvimicrobium; species Methylotuvimicrobium sp. KM1. The sequence continues at coordinate 2,767,457 of NZ_CP173170.1, forward strand.
GCTTGAGCTTTGTCCTTCGAAATTCAAATTCGGGCCAGCCAAACGATGTGTCAATCGACCAGGATCTTCAATCCAACGCCCGTTTGCGTAATAGCCACTACGGGCGCAATGTAAATCCTCAGTCTGTGAGCCGTTGCCGTCATTGAAGACCAGGCTAGCAGACTTAACGCCGTTGAAGCGGTAGACGAACCAACCATCGTCATCCGCCGCCATAGGCTGGCCTGGCCAAATCGTACTATGATCGTCAGGGTAAGTATTCCAGTAATGAACATGAACGGTATCCGCCCAATTGGCCGGTTTAAGAAAGCGTATAACGAGTTCGGGCATGTGACTTTGAAACGAACGGTGAATAAGAAGGGTATCAAGGCAGTATGCTAGCCATGATACCGTAAACTAGCACTCTGCGCCGGGGATAATGGCAATTGAATACTAGACTGTCAAGTACCGGATGATTGATCCAACAATTTTCAATTTGAAAATCCGCAAGAGCGTGGAGCGAACATGGAGGGGGGGTAACAGTTTTTGCTCCTGCAAAAAATCACAAAGGTGAAAAATAGCTCTTTCATCTCCTGCCTTCGAGCCGTCTTCATTGAAAAAAACCGAAGACTTCGTTGACATTCACCGGTATCGGATTCATTCCCATGGCGTTCCGCCGCTTTCAAAGACCTCACGACAAAATCCCACGACGCTCGCATCATAGATGGTACCCTTGCCTCGCTCGATCTCGCTCAAAGCCGCTTGCACTCCCAAAGCCGCCCGATAGGGTCGATGCGAGGCCATCGCTTCAACCACATCGGAAACAGCGAGAATGCGCGATTCCATCAAAATTTCGTCGCCTTTTAGCCCATGAGGATAACCAGTGCCGTCCAAGCGCTCATGATGTTGAACAACCATCTCGGCTATCGGCCATGGAAATTCGATGCCTTTGACAATTTCATAACCGATCGACGGATGGCTTTTAATGATAGTAAACAACATCGGTTCTAATTTTCCGGGCCGATTGAGTATTTCGATCGGGACGGCGATCTTGCCGATATCGTGTATCGTCGCACCTAACCGCAACCCTTCTAAACGATAAGCATCGAAGCCCATACGCCGGCCGATTTGCACCGCCAACTCGGCAACCCGCTCTTGGTGTCCGGCGGTATACGGATCGCGCTTTTCAATCGTCATGGCAATCGCGCGAATGGTTTGTATCAACGAGCCTTGCAATTTTTCGGCAAAACGCTGTTGTTCTTCCTCTGCCTGTTTGCGCACTGAAATATCGATGAGACTGGCCCGGTATTCGGCAACACAGCCTGCTTCGTCTTTAATAGGATCGATGCTAAGGCTAACCCAGAGCTCGTCCCCATCGGCGCGGTGCATATTGAGCTCAATATCGCAAACGCTTTGCTCGCCGGCAAATAATTTCCCGATTTGCGTTCCCCCAAAAAGATCGAAAATCGTTTTCGTTTCCAAAAAAGCCCTGTCATACCCCAACATCTCGCATAACGACTGATTGAATTGCAGCAAAACTCCGTTTTGGGGTGCAACCGATACATAAGCATTAGGCGCGTTTTCGTATAATTCCTCGTATCGATTCTCTGCGATTTTCAAAACCGACTCGGCATGCTCGCGCTCTTGTCGAATACGCAATGCCCGTATACCGAACGCCAAGTCGCCGGCCATTTCTTCAAGCAATCTCAACTCGGCTTGATCGAAGGCATCCGGCTCCGCCGAATCGAGCGTGATCGCTCCCAAGGTTTCGCCATCCGAAATCAACGGCAATGCGATCACCGATGCATAGCCATATCCTAACGCACCTTCGCGCCAGGACGGGGCAAAATCATGAGAATTATTGACGATATCTTTCAGAATAAACGTTTCCTTGTTGCGAATAGCGTAGGCGGCTGGATTGCGTCCGCCTGCATCATCGGCCCAAGACAGCTCGGCCGAGGTAATGAAGTCGAAATCGCCTCCGGCAAAAGCCATCGGACGAATCGTTTTTCGATCGTCGTGCTCCGCATAGCCGACCCATGCAAAACGGTAACCGCCGCTGTCGATCAAGATGCGGCATATATCGTTCATCAAGGTTTGTTCTTGTTGCGCATGAACGAGCGTGGTGTTACAAAGGCTCAGCGTGCGTAATGCACGGTTGAGCCTACGCATTTCATGCTCGGCCTGACGCAACTCGGTAACATCCTGTACCGTGCCTATCATGCGGACCGGTTCTCCCGCATCGTTGACAATCACTTCTCCAATTTCGTGAAGCACTCGCTCGACACCGTCGGCACGGCGAATACGGTGATCAAGCTCATACTCATCGCCTCGAGAGAAGGCATTTTGTACGGCATCGGCCACAAAGCCGCGATCCTCCAGCGATATCAACTCTAGAAACCGCCGATAGGTCGCTACGAATTGTTGAGGCTTAAACCCGAACATGCGGTACACTTCGTCGGACCACGACAACTCGTCGGTGACTATATTCCATTCCCAGCTACCCAGATGGGCGATTTGTTGAGCCGCAGCCAAATTCGTTTCACTAACCCGTAAGTGATTCATCGTGTCGATGCGCCGGAGGGTGTTGATAATCATCTCTCCAGCCGTTTGCAGTAGACGCTCTTCTTCTTCGTTCCAGCGACGAAAACGCCTGACGGAATCGACGCCGATAAAACCCGAGAAAACGCCACCGTAATTAAATGGCGCCAAAAGCAGCGAAAATATATTTTCGTGTACAAACTCCTCGCGCTCGGGTATAGCACAGGAAGGCAAGCGATTAACATCTTCTATTTTTACGGTCCTCCCGTTCATAAGCTCTCCGAACAACCACGGAAAGGATTCCACCTTAAATTTGCACAACGAATCGATTTGTGGCTCGACGCCTTCCTCGCACCATTCGTGAGTATGTCCGAAAGCATCCTCGGCATCATCGTAATCGAAGATATATGCTCGGTCGACATCTAAAAACCGGCCTAATTGTGCGAGGGTTTTCAAAACGGTTTGATTAATTTGTTCCGGTCTAGCGTTACTCAAATTCGAAGCGATTCCGGCAATCAAGGCTTCCAAGCCGATGCGATAGGTCAGCGCCTGTTCGGCCTGCTTGACTTCGCTAAGATCCAGAACGGTCAAGACAAAACCGTCTTGCTCGTCGTTTTCGTTTAAAATCCCCGCAACCGTGATAAAAACCGGTAACCCAAGACCATTCGGCACATTCAATTCCATTTCGGCCGAAAAACCTTCGCCGTCTCGCTCGGCTTTATCGAATAGCGATTGCAACTGCGACATGAAATACGCCGTGACCAATAAACAATCTCCCTTATTAAACAAGCGTTTGTTGCACTCAGGTTCGTGCGAATCGCAGCCTAGAAGAGCCCTCAAACTCGGGTTGCAAAAAATCACCCGGCGCTCGCAATCCAAAATCATAATCCCTTCGCCGGCCTGCTCTAGGGCTCGGTTTAATATTCTTCGACGCGCCTCTGTCTTGCGCAACTCGGTTACGTCTTCCAAAATATGAATCGCACTCTTGCTGCTTCTGTCCGCATGTATAATCCCGAAAGAGCGCGAAACGAATATATCGCCATTAGGTAGTTGCAATTCGTTTGCTTTAGCAAAACTGGCTTCCGGAAAATTACGGCATGCAGGCATCGGTTCATTCAGTTTCGGAAATAATTCGAAATAAATGCGTCCGATGACTTGTTTCAGCGTCATTCCCGCACGATCGCAATAAGCGGGGTTGGCTCTAACGATGCGCATCGCGGCATCGTGAATGAAGATAGGATCGCCAATCGCATCGAAAGCATCGTTCCAGTCTTGGCTAATGAGTTCCAATTGTCGCCGGCTCTCTTCCAATTCGGCAGTTCTTTCCCTAACTCTAACCGCTAGATGATCGCGCGCATCGATCAATTCGCTTTCCGTTTTGCGCAGACGGCTATTCAGACGTATGAAATAAACAACAAAGAGACTTAATACCAGCGGCGTCAGTATCGACAATAACAACCAATGCCAATAATGACGCAAAAAATCATCAAAACCGATCCGGCCAATCTCTTCATACGGACTCAGACGTAACTCGCGCAATAAATCGTGCACGGGTCGGTAATTATAAGCAACGGTCCAACCGGCAATTCCCGCTGCTTGAGCTGCGGAACTATCGATTGACATCAACATTAACGCCGAGGCAACTTCGAGACTCAAAGACTCGGAGGTATCGGCGAGTTTAGCAAATGGCCATTCAGGGTAAAGGCGAGTACTGCTTAAATAGCTGAAATTTTCATGCTGTATAGGGTTGATGACTTTCAGTTCTTTCAGGTCGATCGCACCTTCTTTATGCATTTGCTCCAAAGTATCGCTACGCGCGGTCCCGGCATCGGCCGATCCATCTAAAACCGCACGGACGGTCGCATCATGGGTATTAAGAAAACTCAACCGAGTATGCTTCTCCGGCGTCACGCCCTGAGCCTGCATTTCACGCCAAGCTGCCAGATATCCGCCTAATGACGATTCGCTCACCGCAGCGAAACGCTTGCCTTTCAAGTCGGCAATTTGATTTATGTCTTCCCGATCCGCGCGCGTGAATATCACGCCGCTAAAAAAAGTATTGCCGCGTCCGCCATTACGCTTGCGCATTGTAGCGATACGCCCCGCGCCATAACGCGCCTCGAAATCGACATAGATTCCCGAGTTCACGAGAAAAAAATCAACTTCACCCGAAGCGACAGCTTTATCGATTTCGTTAAAATCTAGCGGAACGATGGAAAAGTTTCGACTGGATATTTCACTCGCCAAATACTCGGCCGTCGGCAACCATTCGACCAAAGCGCGGTCCTTGCCCCGATTCGCCAATACGCCGATACGTACCGTATCGTCCGCAGCAACAGAAGACGGTGTCAAGAGTAATATTGACGATAAAGACAAGATAATTAAGCGCAGCAGAAGCATATCGAACAATTTAATAGAGGAAGATTATTCTTGGGATTTTAAGAATGAAATACGAAGTCACCACCACCGGAACGGCTTAATTTCCTTGAGCATCATAGCAGATAAACCTTAAATAACGGTTCGGTTAAACAGTAAAAATAATCGGTGATTCTTCATGATGATTTATACTCTTAGGCAGTACTACCATTAAGTTAAGGATTTGGTCGTAAATAACTTCCCTATTTTACGGAGAGTTCGGTTGCTCGATTGACAGGTGTCGGCGGAAGGGAAAGCCGCCGACAAGTCTACATGGACGTATTCACCCAGCGCCTAAATTCCATAGCCCAATGGCCATGGTTAACTTTCTTGGATAATTCAGGTGCTGGGTTCACGGCATTCTTTGACGGGCACCCGGCGCCGAATTTTGATCTACGACGATGGGTATATAAGAAAGTGAAAAGGTTTGCTCACTTCCAAATACTTAGGATGATATTTTTTAGTTTTCGCAACCGACAGTTCTTTTTCTCCGTCTTCATCGTTGCACAAACAGCGGCATAATTTCGCTAAAATACGAGCAAAATCGCAGTGTCGGGTGCGGAACTTATTTCATGCTCTCTCCTTATCCGATTTGACTTTTTTCGGTTTCGGTTTATAAATGGTCAGAAGAGAACGCTTTTTTGAGAGACTTTTTATTTTTTCAATTCTTTGTGATTATTTTGAGTGTTCGCATTTCAAATTTTGGTATTTTTACATGAAGAAGAAAGAGTATTAGGCGAATTTTAATTCCCGCAAGATTCCGATTTTTCTAGGCGTCTAATTTCCATAATTTATAGATACGATCTATTAAATACGTTAATTGAACCGTAAATCTCTATCGATAACCCTAACCCAAAATTAACATTTCGCAATTGTATGATACTGAATAATATGTAAAAATTTATTTTGATAGCACTACATTTGTTAAAGCTGAGTTAATTGATAATTTTTGACTTATACCAAAATTTGATTCGCTAAGAGTTTATATCTCTTATTCGTTTTTACTTATTTTTTGAAGTTCGAGTAAAATCGATCAATAGAAAGGAATGCTTATATGCTTGAATGGTCGATTCTAATTTTTTTACTTTTTATTGTTTATATCATTATGAAAAAATCTAACACCACCACTGAAAAAACCAAATCCGAGACTGAGAAGACCGTAACACCCGAAGCGGTTAAAGAAACACCGAAGAAAACAAGTCCTACCCGCCCGTCCTCTAAACAAGTTAAAGCCGCCACCGAAGAACCTAAAGCAAAAATCGAACAACCGGTCACAACTGAAACCGCTAAAGTAACGCCAAAAAAAACCAGCACCGCCCGAGCTGCCACTAAAAAAACAAGCAGCCCTCCTCCAGCTCCGGTTGCCAAAACGCCGGAAATAAGCATACGTGAACGCGTCGGTTTAACTGCAGGTAACATTTGGCAATACTTGGACAAAAATGGCGAAACTTCCGTTGCAAGATTAATCAAAGAACTTCCTGAAGAAGAAAAAATTATCCATCGCAGCATCGGTTGGTTAGCCCAGGAAGATAAAATCAAACTCGACACCGTCAATCGAGTTGAAACCATCGCACTAAAATAATGAAGGGAATGAACCGTGTAAACTAATCTACCTATCTAATGTGGATTCAAGCAATCTGCAAATTACGTTCTTTAAATAAGCTAAACTAGCTACATATTGTTGCAGCCATAAATGAAACGCACTCACAAATTACTCCCATTTGATTGAAAAAAGTCAAACAAATAAAAGGTCTGGGGTGTGTCTATCAAGGACCGCTGTAAACCCGGCATCTAAATTCCATAGCCCATTGGCTATGATTAACTATCTGGGCTAATTTAGGTGCTGGGTAAACCCATCCATGGGGGCTAGACGGCATGCCCCCTACCGCCTACATCCTCGCTAGCTACAACCCCATACCTTCATAAAGTTAACCATTTTTTGAGTATAAAGGGAGTAGAAGTTAGTTAGTTACAACGTTTCTCAGTTTTATACCCGAAGATCAAAATTCGGCACTAAGGGCCCCAGCACCTAATTTATTTAAGAGTCAGTGAGCTATGAAATTACATGGACGTATTCACAGCGTCATTTGACGGTCACCCCGGTGCCGAATTTGTAAATACGATGGATATAAAAACCTCTACATTAACATTTCTTCGGCGCCCAAATTACAGGGTGATTTTTTGAAGGTTCGGCAGCCGGCTTGCCAAATCGCTTCACCGCCTCATAAACCCACCGTGCGCGTAGCTTATTCATACCGTCTTCAATACAAATGCGCTGTAATAATCTGTCGACAGGGTCTCTATGAGCGGCCATGCTCAATAAGCCATACCGCATTAGTTGATAAAGCGCATCATGTACCAACGAACCACGCATAATGTTTTTAGTATCGATAGCTGGACCCGACGCACCATCCCAAGCATAACCTGATCTAATCAGCAAATTACCAGAGGCATCAAGTTGAATAAACTGGATGTCTATTGCTTGATTGGGAGCAATGCCAATATTAGGTAACCTATAATCTTGTTTAAGTTGATATTTATAACCGCTACGGTAACCAATACAATTCATATCACACCTCACCCAAATGTAAAAACCTACCTCAATTTCCTCTTAACCTCCACCAAAACCTGCTTCCGTTGCGGAATTATTCACACCCTCTAGCATTCCCACGCAGAGCATAGGAACGAGAATGGCCGTGGGACTGAATACTCACATGCCAACTGCTCTTTTCAGGTTCAAATTTAGCTAAAAGCCTATACACACACAACAATCTGAATGTGTATTTCCTAGGATACCTTTTAACTGCTTTTTCGTTTAGCCCCTATATAAAAGAACAAACCAAATGCCAGAACAGCAGGTAGCAGATTCCAGGTCACTAGCCACTTCCAATTAGGTATTTGGGTAACATACCCCCAAAAGCGGTCACTATTTGTTGTAGAGAATTCATTGGGAAGAAAGCATGCAGTATAAGTGTAAAAAGAGCTATCAAAAACATAGCACTTGGCTCTTTCTTTAGTGTAGGCCTCACTATGTCTTTTTTCGATACTGGAATCGCCGAAAACGGACTGGAGCACATGATAAACGGCTTTTAGTTTTTCGCTTATTTCGCCTGGGTTTTTATCGAATGTAAAAGTGTAGTTTTCACCAGTTTCTAAAACAGAATAACGATAAACCTCGCCCTTATATTCATAGATATATCCATCTTCGGCTGCGCGAGCTTCAGGGCAATAATTGGTTGCGCATATAAATATCAGATAACACAAAAAGACCATGACAGGAATCTTCCTTGGTTTGGCGAGCAATGACGAGACTGTTTGGAATTGAATTCGATACATCATCATGAAAAATTCCTCTTAGAATAAATCAGCAGTATGCACTTTTTTACCCGAATTGGTATGCATGAAATCGTCTGCGGCCGCTTCCCTGGCTAGGGAAGCGGCAATTGAGCAAGCAGAACTTGCGATAGCTAAAAGACCTCAATAAAAAGGCAGTGATCAGGTCGTGAGCCTGTTTTTTTACTCCCTTTATACTTAAAAAGACTAACTTCATGAAGATATGGGGTGTGGCTAGCGAGGATGTCGGCAGGAGGGAACGCTGCCGTCAAGCCTACACAGACGTATTCACGGTTTCCTGTCAAGCGAGTTTCCGAACCCGCTACAAAACTCATAGCTCCAGGAAGTTATTTTTCACGAAATCCTGAACTTGTTAGAATTGAATCAAACACCCAGGTTTGTTTTATCCTTCTGGAAAGATTATGGCAGAATAAGCCGTAGAACTATTTTGAGAGAACCGATTAATGAATGATATTTACAGTCAACAGCATCGGCAACTGCAAGACCGGCATGATACGCGCAATCTGGCCGACCGGGTACAGGAGCTGATCGTCGAAAATCAAATCAACGAACAACATCAGCCTTTCATCGAAAGCCGAGACTTTTTCTTCTTGACCACGATCGACCACCGAGGCTATCCCACCTGTTCCTACAAGGGCGGCAATCCGGGTTTGGTTCGCGTTGTCGATCCTCAAACGTTAGCCTTCCCCAGTTATGACGGCAACGGCATGTTTCTGTCGATGGGCAATATTCAAGGCAATCCCAAGATTGGTATGTTGTTCATCGACTTTGAAACGCCGCACCGTATCCGAGTGCACGGCGAGGCATCGATTCAAGAAAGCGACTCATTGCTATCGGAATACCCCGGAGCAGACATGATCGTCAGAGTCAAAATCGGCGAGATATTCATCAATTGCCCACGCTATATCCACCGCATGCAGCGCATTGAAAAGTCAAAATACGTCCCTCAATCCGACAATGAAACACCCATTCCACAATGGAAACGCATCGATGCGGTACAGGATGCGCTTCCCGCTTCAGAACAAGGTCTTGCGGAAAAACTGGGAGGCACTATTACTCTGGAAGAATACGGAGAGAAGGTGATGAAAGGAGAAGGATGATTTCAAAACTAAAGAACCCTGTCATCATTATCTTCAAATCCAGCAGAAGGTTAAGGGGGCAGACCTTATATTTGACATAAAAATGAATCAGGATGCGCTCAATGCCCATCAAAAAAGGAAGTGTCAAAGTTAAAGTTCCCTCTTCCTTTTTTGCCTTATCTCACCGTATGCGGCGAATGGAGGCTAGGAAAAAGAAACCTCGGCAAGCACTTTCCGGGGACGATCGATTTTGCCGAAAATAAAGAAAGCTACGATTTAACACGCTGTAAAAAATAGCTTGCACTTTTAAAGCTCTGTCTCGCAATACCAGAACATTGCGCTATCCTTAGCACTAACCCTTGCTTCATTGCGGAGTCTCGCCCTCCCCAGCCTGCAACACATAAATAGTCGCCCCAATCACTGCGGCCGGCGCGACGATGATATTTACTATCGGCAAGGTTAAACCTAACATCGTGACGCCACCGAAGCTCATCGAACCTAGACGAATGCTTTTAAGTATTTTACGTTGCTCAGAAAATAACAAACCGGCATTCTCCAATGGATAAGCCATGTATTCCAATGCCGCACCCCAAGCCCCAAACAAACCCCATAAAAAAGGCGCCGCGATATTGATGCCGGGAATGATCGATACAATTAATAACGGCAATGCCCTGCTACCCAAATAACCGAAGCGCTTGAATTCGGCCAGGATGATTTTGTTGATGGAGTGCTCGCCAATCTCAAGCTTTCGGCCCGTAATGAGTTCCGCCGATTTTGCCGACAATGTGCCGTAAAAGGGCGCCGCAATCACATTCGCCACAATAGTAAACGTGAAAAAACCGGCGATAAAAAAACTAAGAAAAAACAGCGGCCACAAAACCCAGCTTAACCATGACAACCAGTCCGGGATAAAATATGCTATAAGGTCGGCCACATAATAATAACCGAGTACCAACACCGCGCTATAAAGGACGAGATTGATCAAAACCGGAATCACGATAAATTTTCGCAACTCCGGCTTAAGCGCCCAACGCAAGCCACGAAAGAAACAACTCACGGCCCACGCCGGATTATTGCCTTTTTTGGAAAACTTCATTATTTCAGTCCCCCCATACTATTTTCTGATGGATTCAATACCACGCCGCGTTCGGTCACGATCGCTGCAATCAATTCGGCCGGCGTCACATCAAACACCGGGTTCCAAGCGCTGACCAAGGATTCCTGATTATAACTATCCGGTAACAACTCATTCGATGCACGCTGTTCGATTTCAATACCGCTACCATCGGCAAGATTCCAATCGATCGTCGAAAATGGAGCCGCTACCATTAACTTTATGCCATGTTGTTTTGCCAACACCGCCAGCGAATAGGTGCCGATCTTGTTTGCAGTATCCCCATTTGCGGCGATTCGATCGGCACCGACGACAATCCAATCGACCGCGCCCGACTTCATTAACCAGGCGGCCGCCGAATCGGCTATCAAAGTCGCCGCAATGCCGTCTTGAGCCAATTCCCAAACGGTTAGTCGGGCGCCTTGTAACCAAGGGCGAGTTTCTCCGGCAAAGACTTTATTTAAGCCTCGCCGGCAGGCGCTTCTAATCACGCCGAGCGCGGTACCGTAGCCGCCTGTCGCTAAGGCGCCGGCATTACAATGCGTCAAAACGCCTTTAGTCCCACCGATAATTTCGGCGCCCAACTCGCCTATTCGATGATTCGCGGCAATATCGTCCTGATGAATTTGTATAGCCAAGGCTTGTGTTGCCGCCACTGGATCCTCCGGCTGGGAATTTAAAAGCGCTTTCATCCGGTCCAAAGCCCAAAATAAATTGACTGCGGTCGGGCGCGATGCCGCCAGCCTTTCGATATCAGTAAACACTTTATCAGACCAATTTACAGAACGATCGTGATAATGCTGCTTCACCGATAACGCCACACCGTAAGCCGCCGCAATACCAATAGCGGGCGCTCCGCGCACACACATCGTTTTGATCGCTTCAGCGACTCCCAGCGCATCGCGGTAGTCTTCATAAACGATTGTTTTAGGAAGCAGCCTTTGATCCAGGACTTTTAACGAATCGCCTGTCCATTGCAGGGCTTGTACCGCTAATTGTTTGGGTTCAGTCATTGTTTATCGAATAGGTCGGAAAAAAAGTTATAATTCGGTTTTATCTTGCGATGCATGCTGTCGGCACACATTGCACGCAGGCTATTAATTTAATTTGGAAACCGTTCATGAAAGTCGATATTGCTATCAATGCCCGCTGGATTATACCCGTTGAGCCGGCATCCGTAACCTACGAGCATCATACGTTGATTATCGACAAAGGTCGTATCGTCGACCTATTGCCGACAACGGAAGCCTCGCAAAAATACCGGCCCGATTTGGTGGAGAATCTCGACCGTCACGCCCTCATTCCCGGTCTGATCAACTGCCACACTCATGCCGCGATGACGCTATTGCGCGGCATTGCCGACGATTTACATTTAATGGACTGGCTGCAAAATCATATCTGGCCGCTCGAACACCAGTGGGTCGGCGAGGCTTTCGTCCGGGACGGCACTGATCTCGCGATCGCCGAAATGATACGCGGCGGCACGACCTGTTTTAACGATATGTATTTTTTCCCGGAAATCACCGCGCAGCAGGCGATACATCACGGCATACGCGCCGGCATCGGCATGATTCTCATCGATTTTCCGTCCGCCTGGGCCGAAAACGCCGACCGTTATATCGAAAAAGGCTTGGAACTGCACGACCGCCTCCGCCATGAGCCATTGATCATAACGCCGTTCGCGCCGCATGCACCTTACACGGTCTCGGATGAACCTTTACAGAAAGTCAGAACTTTCGCAGACGAACTCGATGTGCCGGTACACATGCATGTTCACGAAACCCGGCACGAAGTCGATGAGGCCTATGAAAAAAACGGTAAACGCCCAATCGAAAGATTGAACGATCTTGGCCTGATCAATCCCTCGTTTATCGCCGTGCATATGACGCAATTAACTGACAGTGAAATCGAGCTGTTTGCCCAGTCAGGAGCGCATATCGTTCATTGCCCGGAATCCAATTTGAAACTAGCTAGCGGCTTTTGCCCGGTCGCGAAATGCCTCGATGCAGGAATCAATGTCGCGCTGGGTACAGACGGGGCCGCCAGCAATAACGACTTGGATATGCTCGGCGAAATGCGGAGCGCCGCGCTGCTAGGGAAAGCCGTCGCGAACGACGCATCAGCGATACCGGCCATGACCGCGCTTAAAATGGCAACGATCAACGGCGCCAAAGCCTTGGGCCTCGACGACGAAATCGGATCGTTGGCTATCGGAAAATCGGCCGATATCGCGGCGATCGATTTGAGCGGGATCGAAACCCAACCTTTATATTGTCCGGTCTCACAAATCGTCTACGCGGCAAGCCGACAAAACGTTACCGACGTTTGGGTAACCGGCAAACGCATATTGAAACAAAGACGTCTGACAACGCTTGACCTAGCCGATTTAACACTCAAAATCGACTTATGGCGGCAGCGCTTGTCTCGGTAATTCATAATGCCGTTAAATCCGCCGCTGGTAATAACCAAGTAATATAGTATACAATTATTCAACCTAACCGGTTCACTATCATGACAGTTACAGAAAACGTACATCTTCACGAAATCAATAAATTCGGCTCGCTCGCGGAACGCTGGTGGGATGTTTCCGGCGAGTTCAAAACTTTACACGATATCAACCCGCTACGAATCCGTTTCATGCAAGAACATGCGGAAATTAACGGCAAGCGTATCGTGGATGTCGGTTGCGGAGGCGGTATTCTCTCCGAAGGCCTGGCCAAAAACGGCGCTGATGTACTCGGCATCGACTTGAGCGAGGAATTGATCGATATCGCCGACCTACACGGCCTGGAATCCGGCGTCAACGCGCATTACCGAAAAATTAGCGCCGAAGCCTTGGCCGATGAACAACCCGAAGGTTTCGACCATGTGACTTGCATGGAAATGCTCGAACACGTACCCGACCCGGCATCTATCGTCAGAGCCTGTGCGAAACTGGTTAAGCCCGGCGGCACGGTGTTTTTCTCGACGCTGAACCGTAAGCCGAAAGCTTATTTATTGGCCATTGTTGCTGCTGAGTATGTATTGAGAATGCTGCCTAAAGGAACGCACGATTTCAAAACCTTTATTAAACCTTCTGAGTTGAGCCGCTGGGCACGCGAAACCGGGCTCGAATTACAAAGCATGGCAGGCATCGAATACAATCCGTTAACCAAACGCTTCAGTCTCGGTAAAGACATCGACGTTAATTATCTTGCCGCTTTCAAACGAGTCGACTGACTATGGTCTGCGATTTTAAACTTTCTTGCGTGCTATTCGACCTCGACGGAACACTGGTCGATACCGCACCGGACCTAATTGCCTGCTTGAATCATGCTTTACTTGAACACGGCTTTGCGAATGCCCCAAAAGAATCGGTTAAGCCCTATATCTCATATGGTGCTGCGGCGATGGTTAAAGCCAGCATTGGCGATACCGTCAGTGATGACATTCGGCAGGCGATTCTAAAAACAATGCTCGACCGATATCAACACAATATCGCCGAATTCACGGTTTTTTTCGACGGCATGCCCCAACTACTCGAAACCATTGAATCACAAGGTCTTAAATGGGGGGTCGTAACCAATAAGCTCAAACGCTACACCGATCCGTTGATGCAAGCGCTCGATCTGACGCGACGAGCTGCCTGTATCGTCAGCGGCGATAGCACCGGCAACAGCAAGCCGCATCCCGAACCGATGCTGGAAGGCTGCCGACTGGCCGAAGTGACACCACACGAGTGCGTTTATATCGGCGACGCGAGCCACGACATCGAAGCCGGAAGAAATGTCGGCATGAAAACCCTGGCGGCGTTATACGGCTATCTAAAACCGGAGGATGTTCCCGAGAACTGGGGCGCCGATGCCTTGATTGAACATCCCAGGCAAATCGATTCATGGATAAAATCAACACTATGCAATTAACAGGAAAGGTTATTTTGATCACGGGCGCAGGCGGAGGCCTTGGCGGTACGGCTGCTTTGTCTCTCGCCAAACAAGGCGCTCAGGTAATTTTACTGGACAAAATTATCGCCAAACTGGAAACGGTTTATGACAAAATCGTCGCAGCCGGCGCACCGGAACCCATCATGTACCCTTTTGATTTGGCCGGCGCAAACGAAAACGATTACCAGGAACTCGCCGACCGCATCGAAGCAAAATACGGTTCGCTGGATGGCTTATTGCATTCAGCTGTCGAATTCAGTGCATTCGAGCCTTTAGTCTTACATAAAACCAAGGACTGGGGGCATTCGTTGAATGTCAATCTGAATGCGCCCTTTATATTATGTAAAGTCTTGTTGCCGGTCATGCAAAAAAGCGATTCCGCCGCCATTGTATTTACATCCGATTCCAAGGCGAGAACCGGCCAAGCCTATTCGGCGTCTTACGGCGTATCGAAAATCGCCCTGGAAGGCTTGGCTAAGATACTGGCGGAAGAGCTGGAGTCGGAAGGAAAAATCAGAGTTAACACCTTGATTCCGGGGCCTATCGATTCGCCATTTCGAAAAAAAGCCTACCCGGCCGAGGATAAAAGCCTGCTCCCGGCAATGTCCTCATTAAATGAGATATATACCTATCTTTTCAGCGCCGAGAGTATCGGTCTAACCGGTCGAATCATCGACGCGCAAACCTTTAAGCAACAACCAACGAATTAGCATGGCAGAAAGAGAAAGCATCGTTTTAACGCGGGATGTCAATATCGTCACGATTCCCGACGGCAATAACGGCACCTTGAGCAAAGGAACCGTCGTCACGATCCATCAATCCCTAGGTAACAACTACACGGTTGTCACCGACTACGGACACATGGTGCGCATCAATAGCGCCGACGCCGACGCCTTGGGCAAAGAACCTCATGAGCTCCATACCTTGGTCCGCGATACGGATCCTGACGCAGTCGAGAAAAACTGTTGGGAGGTCATGAAAACGGTCTATGACCCGGAAATCCCCGTCAACATCGTCGATTTGGGACTAGTTTATAATTGCGTGGTCACACCGACCGGGGAAGGCAAAAACAGGGTCGACATTCAAATGACGTTGACCGCACCCGGCTGCGGCATGGGCCCCGTCATTCAAAGCGATGTCGAAAAAGCGATACGCGCGCTGCCCGGGGTCGAGATAGTCAATGTTGAAGTGGTGCTGGACCCGCCCTGGTCGAGGCACATGATGTCCGAAGTCGCCCAAGTGCAACTCGGCTTGTTTTGAGCGGAATTATTCTCTCTACTCCCTTTATACTCAAAAAATGGCTAATTTTGTGAAGGTATAGGGTGTGGCTAGCGAGGATGTCGGCAGTAGGGAGCTGCCCTCAAGCCCCCGTGGATGGGTTTACGGCGGTCCTCGATAGACACACCCCATATCTTTTATTCTTAGATGGTTTTTTTCGATCAAGAGGAGGCGCCTGGGTGTCCGATAAAGGCTTTGCCAGCATGGAGCTGGCATAGAGCCTACAGGGACGTATTCACGGCGTCCTTTAGCGGACACCCAGGCGCCGAATTTTGATCTACGATGGGTATATAATCAATCGCCGACGATAAACTGGCCGAAGGCCCGGCTGCCGCCGCCCGTTTCGATCGTATCGATCACTTCAAGACTCAACGCATCGATGACCGATACATTGTCATCGAACCAATTCGCGACATAGACATGGCGACCGTCGGGCAACGTGCCGATGCCTTCGGGTTTGTCGCCGACGCTGATCACGGCTTTTTCCTGCAGCGTTTCGGTATCGATCACCGAAACCGTACCGTCGTCCTGATTCGTCACGAACAACAGGCTGTCGTCGAGCGCCAATGCCGCCGCATAGGGCAGCATTTTAACTTTAACGGTCGCAATTCGCTTGAGGTGATCCCGACCTAACACCGTAACATCGTCGCTCTCGACATTGGCCACATAAATCCTTTCTCCGGTGCTGTCGACCGTCAATCCGAACGGATGCTCGCCGACCTTGGTCGTATTACGAATGCGCAAGGTTTCCAGATCGATTTGCGACACCGAATTATCGAGCCGGTTGGCGACATAGAGCCAACGGTTATCGGGGCTTACCGCAAGACCGGACGGCGATTGTCCAACCGGAATCGTTTTCTTAACTTGCAGGCTTTCGGCGTCGATCACCGACACGATGTTCTTGTACCAGTCGGCGATGAAAACCGTCTTGCCGGTCCGGTCCGTCGTGATGCCCAATGCGCCGGCACTGACCGGAACCTGAGCGACCAGTTTGTTAGTAGCAGTATCGATCACGGCCATTTCGCCCGATTCCGGCGTCGTGACATACACGCGGCTACCATCCGGAGAAACAGCTACTCCGGCGGGTTTGCCGGGCACTGTAATCGTTTCGATAACCGTATTCGACGCAGTGTCGATTACCGATACACTATCGCCGAGTTGGTTAGTGATATAGGCGCGCGGCGCGGCGGCGGCCAATGGCAGGGATAAAAAAAACGCGGCGGCCAAAGCCGCCGCGTTTTTGGCATGCGTTAAAAACACCGCAAACAACCTTATTTTTCGGCCAAGGCTTTCAGATTTTCCAATCCTTCTTTAAAAATCGCGTTAACGGCAGTGTTGGCCGCTTCTTCGTTCATTTCCTCCGGTGGGTTGTTGTTCATGTATGCGCGGTAGTAACCGGCTTTCCAGATTACCTGCGTTTTATCGCCTTTAGCCTTGACGTCGATGCTGGCAGCATAGTTACTGACCGGCAATACCGGCACCTCTTCGTCTTGACCGGAATGCGATATCGTTTTCGCAGCACTCATATCTTTGATTTTATAGGCATAACTCATTTTTTTATCGTCATGCTTTTTCAATTCTTCTTTAATCGTGCCCCCGTCTTTTAGCGTCAAAACACGAGTTGCGCCTTTTTTGTTGCCGCCCTCACCGGTTGTGCTGGCCACTGCCGGCAACCATGACATATCGTCGAAGTTTTTAATCAACGCCCAGACTTTATCAGCCGGTGCATTAATGGTGATATCCTGCTTGACTTTCTGACGCACCGGGCCATGAGCATGGGCGCCGGCTGCAAACAAAAACAAAGCTGAAACTAAGAGCGTGAATTTTTTCATTATTGACTTCCTATTGCGGAAAAGTGAAAAGATAGCTGGCTATTATATGCCAAAACACCGATCGCTAAAAACGAGTCGAGGGTTTATTCTGCAAAAAAACACCTGAATTTTTCCTGAATTCATGAGTTAAACAAAAGCATTCACTGCCGACAAATCTTTTTTGATGTCCTCGATGTTTTCGAGACCGACCGAAATACGCACCAAACCATCCCTGATTCCCGCAGCGTCCCGCGCCTCAGGCGACAGACGGCCATGTGTGGTGGTCGCAGGATGAGTGATTGTGCTTTTGACGTCACCCAGGTTTGCCGTAATCGAAATCATGCGCGTCGAATCGATCAAATTCCAGGCCGGCTCTTTGCCGCCCTTCAATTCAAAACTCACGATACCGCCAAATCCGCTTTGCTGACGTTTCGCCAATTCATGTTGCGGATGCGATACCAGACCCGGATAGTGAACCCTTTCCACTCCCGGTTGCCTTTCCAACCAACGAGCTAAATCCAAAGCATTGGCGCAATGTTTTTCCATGCGCAGTGCTAGCGTTTCGAGCCCCGACAGAAAAGCCCAGGCATTAAAGGGACTCATCGAAGCGCCGCCTGTGCGCAAATAAGGATAGATGGCCTTTTCGATGATTTCATCGGAAGCGACAACAGCGCCGCCGACACAGCGACCGTGACCGTCGATATATTTGGTCGCCGAATGGACGATAATATCGGCACCCAATTCGAGCGGTTTTTGCAGTGCCGGCGTACAAAAACAATTGTCGACAATCAGTAAGCAATCATGCCGATGCGCTAAGTCGGCAAGCGCTTGAATATCGGCGATTTCGGTCAATGGATTAGACGGCGTCTCCAAAAACAAAAAACGGGTATTCGGTTTGATCGCCGCTTCCCAAGCAGCCAAATCGGTTAAGGCGACAAAATCGCTCTCAACGCCGAACTTGGCAAAATAATTTTGAAACATCAACACGGTATTGCCGAATACGCCACGCGACACCACCACATGATCGCCCAATTTTAGCAAGCCCATGCCGACCGCCATGATCGCAGCCATGCCCGACGCAAAAGCCAAGCAACGCTCACCCTTTTCCATCCAGGCCAATCTTTCCTGGAATGCATTGACAGTCGGATTGGTAAAGCGGGAGTAGATATTACCGGGAATTTGGCCGGTAAACTTCAATGAGGCTTCTTCCGCGCTGTCAAACACATAACTGGACGTCATGAATATCGGAATGCTATGTTCTGCTTCGCCCGTGCGCCGATGCCCCGCTCTAATGGCCTGAGTTTCGAGCGAATAATCGTTCCAATCGGTATCTTTCATGTTGCTCCTATTCTAACCGGCGAGACGTTTTTTTATATGTTTCGAGCATAAACTTTGCTCAGTCTGAATTCTGCATTTCTATAATAAAATTTTCCGAATTTCTTTTTGCCTGAGCATCATCGTTACGCAAGGCTTGAACATTCTCCAAATACGCATCGTCGATATCGCCGGTAATATATTCGCGGCTGAAACACGATGTATCGAAATGCCGAATATCCCTATTACCTTTCCTTACCGCCTCGATCAAATCCTCAAGATCCTGATAAATCAAACGATCCGCTCCAATCGCTTCGCAAACCTCGTCTTCGGTACGACCGTGCGCAATTAATTCTTCGACCACCGGCATATCGATACCGTAAACATTCGGATATCTGACCGGTGGCGCGGCCGATGCGAAATACACCTTTTTAGCCCCGGCTTCCCGGGCCATCTGTATGATTTGTTCCGAAGTTGTTCCCCTGACGACCGAGTCGTCGATTAGCAGAACATTTTTACCGTCGAATTCCAAATCGATCGCGTTGAGCTTTTGCTTGACCGATTTTTTTCGCTTTTGTTGCCCCGGCATGATGAACGTCCGTCCGATATAACGGTTTTTGATAAAACCTTCTCGGTATTTGACGTGCAGTTTATTAGCTAGCTGCAATGCCGCGGTTCGACTGGTATCGGGAATTGGAATCACCACATCGATATCGTGATCCGGCCAAATCCGCATAATTTTTTCGGCCAATTTTTCACCCATTCTTAAGCGGGCCTTATAAACCTGGATATCATCGATGATCGAGTCGGGACGGGCAAAATAGACATATTCGAACATACAAGGACAATGATCGACGAAATCGGAACATTGCTTGGTATGCAAGGCACCCGATTCCTCGATGAACACAGCCTCTCCGGGATCGATATCCCGAATCAGATCAAAGCCCAAGACATCCAGCGCGACGCTTTCGGAAGCGATCATGAATTCGCTGCCTTTATCGGATTTTCTTTCGCCGAATACGATAGGCCGAATACCATGCGGGTCGCGAAAGCCTAGAATACCGAAGCCGGCTATCATTACGACGACCGCGTATGCACCGCGAACACGCTGATGAACCCTGGAAACCGCGGTAAAAACATCGTCCACAGTCAATTCCAACTTGCGTAGTTGCTGCAATTCGTGCGCAAACACATTGAGCAATACTTCGGAATCGGAGTCGGTATTGATATGACGTTGATCTTCTAAGAATAAGACGTGCTTCAATGCTTCGGTGTTGGTTAAATTACCGTTATGAGCCAGCGTCAAGCCGAACGGCGAATTCACATAAAAAGGCTGCGCTTCGGCCGAGCTCGTGCATCCGGCGGTCGGATAGCGCACATGACCGATGCCCATATTACCCTTGAGCTTTAACATTTGACTGGTCGTAAAAACATCCCGAACCAGGCCGTTGTCCTTACGTAAGTGCAATCGTCCATTTTCACAGGTCACGATGCCGCTCGCATCCTGCCCCCTATGCTGCAATACGGTCAACGCATCATACAGTTCTTGATTAACGTTGTTATGAGCAACAATACCGGCAATACCACACATGCTTTAAACCTAAAATTTTAATCAACGATAATTAACATAGCTCATCACGTCCGACGGAATATGTTCCCGCAACCAGACGGCAAGCGATTGAAAAGGCGGAATCAAAGTTGACTCCTTCCACCAAGCATCCTCCGGAAGCGGCGTCAAACCGGCCAACATGACGCAAACCGTGACGACCAACAATCCGCGAGCGATACCGAAAATCATTCCGGCGAAACGATCCGACCCGGTCAATCCGGTCTGCTTAACCAATTTTCGTAACATTAAATTGATTAATGCACCGACGATTAGCACCGAAAAAAACAATGCCGCAAAGGCTGCGGCAATACGTGCCGAAGGCACGCTAAAAACCGGCTCCAAAAGCGCGGAAAACTCCCGACTAAACGTCAACCCGAGCCAAATCGCGACGACCCACAATACCAGCGAGAATGCCTCTTCGATAAAGCCTCTAAATAAACCGATCACCAAGGAAATGGAGATCAACCCCAAAATGGCATAATCGACCCAGATCATATCCGCATCTCCTATAAAGCTCATTCGGAAACCAGAAAACCTTTGAGACTGTGTTGGCTATCCAATTGCATCAGTTGGGTTTCAGCTCGTTTTTTATCGAGCTCGGGACCGACACGAAGACGATACGCCTTACCTTGCGCGGTATCGACTTCGGTAACGGCGGCAGGAAAACCTTTTGCGCGCAGTTTATCACGGAGCGAATCGGCATTTTCCTGCTTACTGAAACTGCCTAATTGTATATACCACTTAACCATGCCTGTGCTTGCAGCCGGCCCTCTCTGTTGAGGCGCCGATTGACTTATTTGAGCAGCCGCTGACGGTTCGATGGCCTTGGGCTTATTGACCGACAATAAAAGGCTCTTGAGGTTATTATCGGCATCCAGTCGCGTTTTAAGCGCCTGGGCTTTGCTTTTATCGGTTTCAGGCCCCACCAAGACCCGATAGGATTTTCCGCCTCGGATATCGATCTCCTCGACCGCAGCGGGAAAACCTTGAGAACGCAATTTATCGCGCAATGCGAATGCATTATCTTTCTTACTAAAACTGCCCGGCTGTATATACCACGTCACGAGTTCCGCAATCGGCAATGTCTCCGCCGACTCCGTTTTCGGAACCCTGACTTCGGAAACCGGAGCATTCTCAGCTATCTCGGTCGGCTTATCCGTTTCCGTCAAAGAGGACGGCAATTTTTTCTTATCAATAGGTTTAAGCTCAGACCCGTCATCGACAGGCCCAATGTATTCGAGTTCTTCAGGAGTCAAACCCTCTACTTCATCAGCATCAGGCTCGGCTTCGTCAACCGACTCTTCGGTCCATTGAGGCCGACTGCTGTCCGGAAGACGCTCGGCAGTCTTGGCAAATTCTTGCACTGGCGGCTCAGGCAAGGCTAATTCGTTGACCAATTGACCGCTCTCCTCAATCGGATCGTCAAACAGCATCGGTACAAAAATAGCGGCCAACGCGGTGATGACAACCGCGCCGATCAATCTTTGTTTTAATTCCTGGTCCATCGTTAACCTCTAAGCTAAAACAGCTAAGAAACGAGCATGAAATAACTTCGACAACTGTTGGAAGGGGATTCGGTGGCTTAATTGACAGGTCGGCGGCAGGGCAGATTTTTTGCTCCTCGGCAATTGCTGAGTTACAGGGATGTAATGAATGCAGAAAATGCAGGAGCATTTTTCTGCCCTCATTGCCCTAATACACGCCATCCATGGCGTAATGCAAAATCTGCATTCATACCATCCTTGGCATTCAGATTCCGCCTTCAAGCCTACATGGACGTATTCACGGCGTCCTGTCAAGCGAGTCACCAAACCGCTGCAAAGCCTAATACTTGTAGAAGTTATTTTGTGCATATTCCTAAATATTCAGATACTAAAAAGAAAGAACCGAAAACCAATAATAAATCGTTTTTTCCGGCTTTAGTCTTGGCGCTATCCAATGCATCTTGCAATCCGGAAAAACCTAAATTAACACCCGTAATTTTGCACTGCTCAAAATAATCTTGCATCATTGTCTCGGAAGCGCACCGCGGATTGTCTTTTAACGGCGCAAAATACCATTGATGAACCAATGGCTTCATGATACCGATAACGCCAGGAATATCTTTATCCTTCATCATCGTAAAAACAGCATGAATCCGTTTGCCGGAAAAATTATCACTCAGATAGTCGACCAAGGTCTGAACGGCTTGCGGATTATGCCCGACATCGAGTAGGACCGGTATCTCGTCATTAATGAATTGAAAACGCCCGGTCAGTTCAACGGATTCGATGCCCTGCCTTATCGAATCCACACTAATCGGCAGTCGTGAAGACATTAGGGTCACGGCCATTACCACAGCAGCCGCATTTCGATATTGATGCTCGCCTTTGAGATTAGGTTCCGGCAATCCATCGATCTGCCGATCGGGTGTGTACCATATCCAGCCTTTCGACTGCTTCCGATAAGCAAAATCGCACCCGATAAAAAAAGCCGGGACCTCGATTTCGTTTGCATAGTCGAGTATCGATACAGGGGGGGCAGGGTCGCTGATTATCGCGGGAACCTGCTTTCTGAAAATACCGGCTTTTTCACGACCAATCAGCTCGCGCGTTTCACCGAGCCATTCCGCATGATCGATCCCGATACTTGAAATTATCGAAACGTCGGGATCGACAATATTGACGGCATCAAGACGCCCACCTAAACCTACCTCCAACAATTGCACATCGAGATTGGCTCTGGAAAAAATATCGAGAGCAGCCAAGGTCCCGAATTCAAAGTAACTCAACGATATACCGTCACGAACCGATTCAATACGCTCGAAAGCCGAACAAATCAAGTCGTCGCTAATCGGTTTGCCGTTAATTTTTATACGTTCGTTATAACTTAGAATATGTGGAGAAGTATAAGTACCGACTCGGTAACCTTGAGCCCGATAAATGAATTCTAAGAAAGCCACGCATGAACCTTTACCATTGGTTCCTGCTACCGTGATCGTCGGCGGCTTATTGTAATCCGGTTGCAATGCGCGGAATACACTCTGTACTCTCTCCAAGCCTAGATCGATCGTTTGCGGATGCAAACCTTCCTGCCACTTCAGCCAGTCCTCGAGCGTATCGAAATGCTTCATCTCAGACAAATTGTGGGTTCCACGAAAACATAAAAAAGCACGAAAGCGCTAACGAGATAGAAAATCGTGGATTGTCCCATCCAATAACTGCAGACGTAAGCCCCATTGCGCACCGATTTTTGTTGTGTTTCTCGTGGCTTAACCGCAACAGTAAGATCATTCGGCCATTTATAATTGCACTGAATCCTGAACGGCAGGCAAAGGCTCGGATTCGGCCAAGATAATAGGCTCGTCTACATTCGGGCTTATTTTCGTTTCCATCCGCGAAGCCATCAAAATCGCCAGCATTGCAGCAATTTTATCGCGCATTTCACGCCTATCGATAATCATGTCGATAGCGCCGTGCTCTTGCAGAAACTCGCTACGTTGAAAACCTTCCGGCAATTTTTCTCGAACGGTTTGCTCGATGACGCGAGGCCCTGCAAAACCGATTAAGGCATTCGGCTCGGCGACATTAATATCGCCAAGCATCGCCAAACTTGCGGAAACACCGCCCATCGTCGGGTCGGTCATACAAGAAATAAACGGCAATCCCGCTTCCGACAACCGTGTCAAGGCCGCGCTGGTTTTCGCCATTTGAAACAATGAAAACAACGATTCCTGCATGCGAGCGCCGCCGCTGGCGGTAAAAACAATGAACGGCGCACCGATTTCGAGGCTCTGATTCACGCCTCGCACGAAACGCTCACCGACCACCGACCCCATCGAACCGCCCATAAAACTGAAATCGAACGCAGCGGCTACGATATCTTTATTCTTTAGCTTACCCTTAATCACTACGAGCGCATCGCTTTCCTTGGTCTGTTTTTGCGCTTGGCTTATACGGTCTTTATAGCGTTTGGAATCCCTGAATCTAAGCGGGTCGGTCGGTTTGATATGTTGACCGATTTCATCTTGATCCTGCTCATCGAGAAATAATTCCAACCGTACTCTTGCCGATATCCGCATGTGATGATTGCATTTAGGGCACACACTGGAATTTCGTTCCAATTCGTTGTTATAGAGAATCGCGTTGCAACTCGGACACTTGGTCCATAAGCCCTCGGGCACAGCGCCTTTTTTCTTGTTAGTCCCGTCTGTTCTGATTGTTGAGGGGACCAGTTTTTCAAACCAACTCATATTTTAAACTCCGAATTCGCTCATGTGATCGACGACTTATTCATCCATTGCAGCGCGCATGGCTTTAAGTAAATCGACTATTTCGGAACAGGCCTGCTCCGGATTATCCAAATTCGCTTCGATTTTACTGATTAAGGCACTACCGACAACGACACCATCACCTAAATGAGCCACTGTCTTTGCCGTCTCGGCATCCTTGACACCGAAGCCGATACCGATCGGCAATTGAGTATTCGCACGGATTAACTTCAGCCTTTCCTCGACATCGGCGGTGTTCAAGTGCCCGGCACCGGTCACACCTTTGAGTGAAACGTAGTAAATATAGCCACTGCCCGCCGCATCCATTTTACGAATGCGTTCTTCATTACTATTGGGCGCCAACAAAAAAACCGGATCGATACTGCGTTCTTTCAGCAGCGAAACACAGAAACCGGCCTCCTCAGGCGGCAAATCAACCGTCAGCACACCATCGATTTCGACGCGTTGCGCCGCATTGGCAAAATCTTCGTAACCCATTGCCTCGATCGGATTTAAATACCCCATCAACACGACCGGCGTTTGGTCATCCTTTCTTCTGAATTCGGCGACTATATTGAGTACTTTTCTTAAACTCATTTTATGCGCCAAGGCGCGTTCACTGGCTTTCTGAATGACCGGTCCGTCCGCCATCGGATCGGAAAACGGTACGCCAAGCTCAATAATATCAACGCCCGCTTCCACCATCGCATGCATCATCGGCACGGTAAAATTCGGATGCGGATCACCGGCCGTCAAAAATGGAATTAAAGCCTTACGGCCTGATTTGGAAAGCTCTTCGAATTTTGCGGCTAAACGGCTCACAGTTCTATTCCCTCGCGTTGCGCCAAGGTCATGATATCTTTATCGCCACGACCGGAAAGATTGATAATAATAATGCTGTCTTTGGGCATGGTCGGCGCCAGCTTTGTCGTATAGGCAATCGCATGACTCGATTCCAGCGCAGGGATAATGCCTTCCATTTCGGTTAAATCATGGAAACCCTTCAAGGCTTCATCATCGGTTATGTTGACATATTCGGCGCGCCCGCTGTCTTTCAACCAAGCATGCTCGGGTCCGACGCCGGGATAATCCAAGCCCGCCGAGATTGAATGCGTTTCGATGATTTCACCATCATCATCCTCGATCAAATAAGTCCGATTGCCGTGTAAAACTCCCGGACGTCCCGCACAAAGCGGAGCAGAATGACGTCCTGTTTCGACGCCGTCTCCGGCCGCTTCGACGCCGTACATTTTGACCGACGCATCGTCGATAAAAGGATAAAACAAACCGATCGCGTTCGACCCGCCCCCGACACAAGCGACCAGCGCATCGGGCAACCGCCCGGTCATGGTCAAACATTGTTCTTTGGCTTCACGGCCGATCACGGTTTGAAAATCGCGCACCATCGCAGGATAAGGATGAGGCCCTGCTACCGTTCCAATGATGTAGAATGTATTGTCGACATTGGTAACCCAATCACGGAGCGCTTCGTTTAACGCGTCTTTCAGAGTCTTCGAACCCGATTCGACCGCAACGACTTTTGCGCCAAGCAGTTTCATTCGGTAAACATTCAAGGACTGTCGCGCGACATCGACCGCCCCCATATAAACAACGCACTCGAGTCCCAATCTGGCAGCAACCGTAGCCGTAGCTACACCATGTTGACCCGCGCCGGTTTCAGCGATGATCCGGGTTTTTCCCATGCGCTTAGCCAATAACGCCTGTCCGATCGTATTATTAACTTTATGTGCGCCGGTATGATTGAGGTCTTCTCGTTTCAAATAAAGCTGTGCACCGCCTAAATGCCGACTCCAGCGTTCGGCATGGTAAAGCGGTGAAGGGCGCCCGACATAATGCTGTAAATCGGCATCCAGTTCGGTTAAAAATTCAGGATCCTGCATATAGCGCAGATAAGCCTCTTCTAACTCTTGAATAGGCCCCATTAATGTTTCGGCAACGAATTTTCCGCCATAAGGACCGAAATGTCCGCGCTCGTCCGGCAAGTTATAATGCTGTGTCATGTTACTAACTTCTATTACCCTTGTTAATTATTCTTACGAATGCCGCCATTTTACCGGCATCCTTAATACCTTTTTCCGATTCCACGCCGCTGCTGACATCCAATGCGTAAGGGCCGACCGATTCCATTGCCTGCCTGACATTGCCGGGTTCCAAACCGCCGGCCAAAATAATCGGTTTCGGGCAAGATTGCGGAATCAAATCCCAATCGAAACGGTTTCCAGAACCGCCTTTCACTCCCGGATGATAGGCATCGAGTAACAAACCGGCGGCTCCGGAATACCGTTTAGCCAAATCAGCTATATCAACATCCTGTCGCATCCTAATTGCCTTGATATAAGGTTTATTGTACAGCTCGCAAGCATCTGGCGCCTCATCGCCGTGAAATTGCAAACAGTCGATCGGCACTCGACTCAACACTTCACGAATACGCGCCTCTTGCTCGTCGACGAACAAACCGACAACACTGGTAAAGGGCGGTAAAGCTTCGGCAATCGCAAGAGCTTGATCGATATCAATATTTCTCGGACTAGACGGATAAAAAACCAACCCGATCGCATCTACGCCTAGATGCGCCGCACGGACTGCGTCATTAACCCGGGTAAAGCCGCAAATTTTAACGCGAGTACGCATAAAGAGATAAGGGATTTAATAAAAAATTTAGCCGAATAGAATAACATAAAACAAAAGCTCTAAGCTAAGGCTAAAATGGCCTCATCAATTCCCAGTTTGAGAAATTTCTCCGTGTTCAGGGTGCGGGGCCGAATTTTGATCTAAGGTGGTTAATACAACGACTAATGAGTATGATTTGATTCGGAGTGCTCGTGATTGTCAGGATGTAGATGATTATCACTCGGGTGATGGCTCTGAGATGAATCAGAGTGAGGGGGCTCACCACCCGAATCATGTCTATGCTCATTGACTTGCGGTTGCCCGTGCTCATGCACACTGGCTTCTTGAGGATCGATTGCCCCTTCGACTGCAACGCCGTAACGATAGACCATCAATCCGCCCAAATCGGCGCCCAAAACGACCAACACAGACAAACCCGCCGACAGCAATAGAAAAAAACCGTTTGCAGCACCTTTAAGCGAACTACCGGCCAACAGACGCCAAACCGATAACAACGCCGACAAACTCAACACCGTAATACCAATTTGCTCATGCCTTTCCATGATGTCATGAACATTACCGCCGTGCGCAACCGTTTCGCCGGCTTGCAAACCGGTATAAACAGTCACTGCTGCGCCAATCGTCCCAAAATAAAGCATCGCCGAAGCGGCACTGCGCCAAACCGGGTTACGAATCAAAGTCCCTAATAAGTCGAGAATAAAAAAACCGATTAATAAAGCGATTGGAAAATGTACTAGCAAAGGATGAATATTATCCAGTTCTGCGATTCCCGGAAATATGCTCGCAAATATGTCTGAAGGCTCTTGAGCCGCCAGACTTTCCAGAAATCCCAAAAAATGCCCGACTGACTCGGCTACCCCGCCGCCATGATCGGCGCCGCCATGAATTTGAAAAGAAAAAAAGTGATTCACATCAATTACGCTATGTTAGGTTTCGAATAAACACAATGTACTCGAAATCGTCGGAATTGCAAACTGCTAGAAAGCGATAAAGCAGACTTGTAAGACTTCATCCTACCGAGTTTTGAAATCGGCCTGGTTTCGCCGTATATTAACGGCCTGTTTCCTAAAGCGACATTTCATCAATGGACACCATCAGCATTCGCGGCGCGCGCACCCACAATTTAAAAAACATCGACCTGGATTTACCCCGCGATTCCTTGATTGTCATTACCGGCCTCTCCGGTTCCGGCAAATCCTCACTGGCTTTCGACACGATTTATGCCGAAGGCCAACGGCGTTATGTCGAGTCGCTATCTGCCTACGCCCGGCAATTCCTGTCGATGATGGAAAAACCGGATGTCGATCATATTGAAGGACTGTCCCCGGCGATTTCGATCGAACAAAAATCAACCTCGCATAATCCACGATCGACAGTCGGCACAATTACCGAAATCTATGATTACTTGCGTTTGCTGTATGCGCGTGCAGGCACGCCTCGTTGCCCTGACCATAACGTTTCATTAGCCGCACAAACCGTCAGCCAGATGGTAGATAGCGTGCTCGAACAACCGGAAGGCGGGCGCTGGATGTTATTGGCACCCGTCATCAGCCAGCGCAAAGGGGAATACCTGCAACTGTTCGAGGACTTACGCGCGCAAGGCTTTATCAGAGCACGTATTGACGGCACCGTATACGATCTCGACGAAACGCCGGTGCTCGAACCCAAGAAAAAACACACGATCGAAGTGATCGTCGATCGATTCAAAATTCGTGACGACATCGCATTGCGCCTTTCCGAGTCATTCGAAACGGCACTTCGCATCGCAGACGGTATTGCGCTGGCCGTTTCCATGGACGACAACACGACCTTATTATTTTCCGAACGCTACGCCTGCCCCCACTGCGGATACAGCATCAGCGAATTGGAACCGCGCATTTTTTCGTTCAACAACCCGAAAGGCGCTTGCCCAACTTGCGATGGACTTGGCGTCCGCCAACACTTCGATCCGGCACTGGTGGTGCATAATCCCAACATTAGCCTAGCCGGCGGGGCGATTCGAGGCTGGGATCGGCGCAACGCTTATTATTATCAAATCATCTGCTCGCTGGCCGAACACTTCGGTTTCGATCCGGAAATCCCTTATCAGGAACTACCTGACAACATCAAAAAAGTATTATTGTTCGGCAGCGGCGACGAAGCGATCGATTTCAAATTACTTGGCGGTCCGCGCGCCGGCCAAACCAAACGCTACAGCTTTGAAGGCATCATCGCGAACATGGATCGCCGTTACCATGAAACCGACTCTCCGATGGTCCGTGAGGAACTGGCCAAATATCTATCGCAAAAAACCTGTCCCGACTGCGGCGGAGCGCGCCTAAACAAGGCCGCCCGCCATGTTTTCGTCAACGAACGTCCCTTGCACGAACTTACCCGTTTTCCGATACGCAAATCTTTACAGTTTTTCGAAGAATTGGACTTACCTGGAAAACAGGGCGAAGTGGCTGCAAAAATCATCAAGGAAATCGTCGAACGACAAGAGTTCTTGGTCAATGTCGGGCTGGACTATCTGACCCTCGATCGTAGCGCCGATACGTTGTCCGGCGGCGAAGCGCAACGTATCCGACTGGCAAGTCAAATCGGCGCGGGCTTAGTCGGCGTGATGTATGTGCTCGACGAACCGTCAATCGGCCTGCATCAGCGCGATAACGATCGCTTGTTGAATACCCTGTTCCGGCTCAGGGATCTGGGTAATACCGTAATCGTCGTAGAACACGACGAAGATGCGATTCGCTCGGCCGATCATATCGTCGATATCGGCCCCGGCGCCGGTATTCACGGCGGTAGAATCGTCGCACAGGGTTCGCCGCAAGACATCATCGACTCACCCGACTCGTTGACCGGCCAGTACTTGTCGGGAAAACAAATGATTTCGATTCCGGAAAGCACGACGCCGGTCGACCCGGAAAAGCGCATCGTGATCCGCAACGCTCAAGGCAATAACCTGAAAAACGTCGATATTGCTCTACCGGTCGGTCTACTCACTTGTATTACCGGCGTATCCGGCTCAGGTAAGTCGACGCTCATCAACGATACGCTTTACCGTTATGCTGCGCGCGCAATCAACCGAGCCGGCGCCCTACCAGCACCTTGCGATGAAATCGAAGGCATTGAATATTTCGATAAAGTCATCGATATTAATCAAAGCCCGATCGGCCGAACGCCCCGCTCGAATCCGGCTACTTATACCGGAATTTTTACGCCCATCCGGGAATTATTCGCGGCAACGCCCGAAGCTCGTTCACGCGGCTACGCGCCGGGACGCTTCAGCTTCAACGTCAAAGGTGGACGTTGCGAGGCCTGCAAAGGCGATGGAGTCATCAAAGTCGAAATGCATTTCTTGCCGGATATTTTCGTACATTGCGACGTCTGCGGCGGTAAACGTTATAACCGTGAAACGCTGGAAATTCGCTACAAAGGCAAAGCAATTAACGAAGTTTTGGACATGACCGTAGAGGACGCCACGCAATTTTTCAGTGCCGTCCCGGTGTTATCCAAAAAACTCCATACTTTGACAGAAGTGGGATTGAATTACATCACGCTCGGACAAAATGCCGTCACGCTTTCCGGCGGCGAGGCGCAACGCGTCAAGCTCGCTAAGGAATTGTCGAAACGCGATACCGGAAAGACGCTCTATATTCTCGACGAGCCCACAACCGGCCTGCATTTCCACGATATCAAACAATTATTGCGCGTATTACATACACTACGCGATCACGGCAATACCGTGATTGTCATCGAGCATAACCTGGACGTGATCAAAACGGCGGATTGGATTATTGATATGGGGCCGGAAGGCGGCGACGGAGGCGGCACACTGGTCGCTGAAGGCACACCGCAACAATTGAGTAAAAACAACGCCTCGCATACCGGGCATTATTTAAAACGATTTTTTAGCTGATTTGGCGAATTGACTCGAATTTTTAAGCACGGCTCAATTTTTATACAGCAATTCCCAGTTTGAGCATTCTCACTGGATCTAGGGTGTGGGGTATCCCTGTCGAGGAACGCCATGAACCCATTCATGGGGGCTTGACGGCAGCGCCCTGCCGCCGACGCCTGCGGGTCGAGCAACCGCACCCTCTTCGCAGCCAGCAGCGTTTCGCATATCGAAAAATTAGATAATGAATGCAAAACTGCGAACTTTCACAGTAAACATTCCCGCTAACCTCTTGGGTGAACGAAAGCTCTATACAAACGCTCAACAAGTTATTGAATTAAATCTTATTCTTCATAATCTTCATGGTGAAATGCCTTTTCAAAGTTCACGGCAAAT
Source organism: Methylotuvimicrobium sp. KM1 (assembly GCF_044788715.1). Taxonomy (NCBI): domain Bacteria; kingdom Pseudomonadati; phylum Pseudomonadota; class Gammaproteobacteria; order Methylococcales; family Methylococcaceae; genus Methylotuvimicrobium; species Methylotuvimicrobium sp. KM1. The sequence goes on from NZ_CP173170.1 coordinate 2,799,048, forward strand.
ATCACGAAATAAGGATTGAAAACAAAAAAGGCCGGAAGATTGCTCTTTCCGGCCTTGTTTACATTGCAAAAGCGTTATACTTTTTCAGATTCGGCTAGCGCGTTGAACGCATCGATTTTAGCTTTGCCGGTGTTGACCAATTCGACTCCGGTATCGATGACCATTTTCACAAGCCCAGGAATTCGATAGACTCTCAAACCTAAATAAGCCACTATAGGAATCGCAATAAAAGCCGCAATAACTCCGTTTAAACCGAACAAGGTCATCAACTTGATCAATAACACGGCGGCATCCAGCGGCAATAAAACCATCGCTCCAAAATAAATCAATACCATGAATGTAAACAGAACGAATACGACGAACTGGAGAAGTCTAACTAATGCGACATTAATATTTTTCATTGTAATTTTAATTTCCCGACAATACTAAGAAGCCTCGAAGGCCGCAACATGTTCGGCCCTTTAATCGTGAAAGGGCAAGCCTTTAAAAGGCGCTTATTATACAGAAATGCGATCCAATTTCATTTTTTATTGCTCAGGCTCGTTACGCAGGAAAAACCGATATAAAACCGCCCCTGCAATAAAACCACCTAAATGCGCCCACCAAGCCACATCAACCATCACGCCATCAAACATCACCGAAGTCGTGGCTTTTTGCAATTGAAGAATGATCCAAAACCCCAAAAAAGCTATCGCCGGCACATGAAAAACCAATGGAAAAAATAAGATCGGTATAAAAACAATGACGCGCTCAAACGGATATAGAAAAAAATAAGCCCCCAATACACCGGCGATGGCTCCCGATGCGCCAACGACCGGTATCGTTAAATAAGGGTCGAAATAAAACTGCAAGGCCTGAGCCGATAATCCGCAAATCACATAAAAAACCAAAAAGCGCCCCCTGCCCATCAGGTCTTCGACATTATCGGCAAAAATCCACATGAACAACATGTTAGTGACTAAATGCAACCAACCTCCATGCAAAAAAAGACTGGTCAAAAACGATAAATAATAATCGGGGGGCAAACCGAAATGAGCCGCCCAAGCGGGGCTTGCATAACGCAACGGCACCATACCGAATAGATAAGTCAAACGGTGTTTCAATTGATCGGGAATAATTTCCATCGCGATAAAGATCACGATACATAAAACCATTAAACTCCAAGAAACAATCGGCCTTGAATAACACGGAGCGGTATCTCTAATTGGAATCATGATCTTTCCGTTTATAGACAGCTTTTCTAAAATTTAAAAAAATATCGGCCATGCCGAGAAAAGCCATGCCGACGATCGCATATTGCGGCATAACAAACAATAATAAATACGGCGGCAGTAAATAATTTTTGCTGCGCTCGGAAACGTCAACCGTACAATGTAAAACCGCCATACCATGGAAGAAAAACGGCATCGTAAAAACCAATAACAAATCATAAAGTAAGGCTTCGCTTAATAGCGCTGTCACGATCAACACAACACCCAAAACGCCCAATGCATAAATAGGATATCTAACTCGGTAAAATTCCTCGGCGAATCCTCCAGGGTTGTATAAAGCCGCCTGCATCCAACGTCCGATCAACAACGATGAAGTCACTGCGAAACCGAACATCATCGCCACCAATCCATTCATCAACCGTAAAGTACCATCGGCCTCGAAACCTTGATAAGTAGCGCCTTTAACGCCTTCAACAGCCCCTTCCAACCAAATAGCCCACCATTGCGCGGCATCGCCTGATACGACCTGTATCGAAACCGCCAAGAGGGCCGCAAACACCGCCGCGACCATTATCGCCAAACTTTGCGATTGGGTAACACGCAATACTTTCGCCGAAGCCGCCAACGGCACCAACAAAAACAAAACCACCGGAGTCTCGAGGCCCGGTCTGCTTTCGACAAAAAGACTACTAACATAAACAACCAAAGCCGTTCCGATCAAAACAATCAACCAGTAGCTATCCGAACGCGACAATACGCATAATGCGATGATGCCGCAACAAAATAGCGCCAACGGCAAAACAAATTGAGATAAAGCACCCAACACGCAAGCAGCGGCCAAGGCCTGATACGGTCCCTGCATTACAAAATTCGCTAAAGCCCTCATAAATAACAATCCTCCTTAAAACCCAATCTTAAAGATAAAACCGGCGCATTAAATTTTATATTCCGTGCCCGGCGACTTTGCTGCTTAGCATATCAGCATGCTGAAAAAGATAAAATCAATGGCTATGTTCGCGTTAATAGTTGATACCTATTTGAACTCAAAGTCCGCAGAAACCAAAGGATATAGCTCTAAATAACTTGCTTTTTTCAATATTAAGCGAATTGTTGAAAGGAGGGTACGGTTGCTCGATTGGCAGATGTCTGCGCCAGGGCAGATTTTTGCTCCTGCAAAATCTGCATTCACGCCATCCATGGCGTTTGCAAATTTTTGCTCCTCGGCAATTGCTGAGTTACAGGGATGTAATGAATGCAGAAAATGCAGGAGCATTTTTCTGCCCTGCATCGCCTAAAGCGCCTACTGTTGGTGCCCTAATACACGCCATCCTTGGCAATCAGTCGCCGCCGTCAAGCCTACATGGAGGTATTTACGGCGTCCTGTCAAGCGAGTAATCGTACCCTCTTCCACGCTCAGAGTATTGGAAAGTAATCATTGACTATTTCCTAAATGGTTTATTTATACCTTTCGCACTTCAAATTTCGGCAGTGCCCGAGGAGGCGCCGGGGTGTCCGACAAAGGCTTTGCCAGCATGGAGCTGGCATAGAGCCTACATGGACGTATTCACGGCGTCCTTTGACGGACACCCCGGCGCCGAATTTTTATCTACGATGGGTATACTCCCTTTATACTCAAAAATTAGCTAACTTTATGAAGGTATAGGGTGTGGCTAGCGAGGATGTCGGCAGCAGGGAGCGCTGCCGTCAAGCCCCCATGGACGGGTTCACGGCGTTCCTCGATAGACACATTTCATACCTTTTATTCTTAGGCGGTTTTTCAATCAAAAGGGAATAGTAGGAAAGAGAACCGTTTCAACTGCTAACGCGAACATAGCCAAATCAATGACGCTTCATACAGATCTCAACGACACTAAGAACTTTTATTCGTAGTTGCTTATATTTTAAACAAAACGTAACATTGTCGGATTTATCTTTACGGCGCTTCTGCTAAATTGGAAAACTGCCGGCTCAGCCAACTCATTCAAGGTTTTATGGAAACACAACCGGGACCAACGCCCTCTTTAACATTCGGCCAATTCGAGCTTGATTCACGCATCCAACAAGCCACGGAAGCCATGGGTTTCGATCGCCCAACCGAAGTACAGGCTGCCGTCATACCTTTGGCCACCGAATCCAAAGATCTTTGGGTTTGTGCAAAAACCGGAAGCGGTAAAACCGCAGCCTTTCTAATACCCGCTTTACAGTATCTGCTGCAAAATTGCCCCGCAGACAACGCGGCAAAAGTCTTGATACTCGCGCCTACAAGGGAACTGGCCAAACAAACATATAAACAATGCCGACAGTTGGCCGAATTCACTCCGATCAAGTCCGGCATGATTATCGGCGGCGAAGACTTCAAGAAACAATCCGCTTTATTTGCGAAAAGTACCGCCATCATCATCGCAACTCCAGGACGCCTAATCGAAGTCATCGAGGAAGGCTCCGCCGATTTCAGCCGACTCGACCTACTCATTCTCGATGAAGCCGACCGTATGCTCGACATGGGCTTCAAAAACGATTTACTGAAAATCGCAAGCGTTTGCAAGCCGGAACGCCAAACCCTGTTATTTTCCGCGACACTTAATCCGACGATCAAAGGTATTGCTCTCACACTTCTTAAAGAGCCGGAAAAAGTCTATCTCGATGGCATACACGCAGAACATGAAGATATCGAACAGCAAATGTTGCTGGCCGACGATTTCGAACATAAGAAAAAATTATTGATCTGGCTGCTAAGCCACGAAACATATGAAAAAGCCTTGGTCTTCACCAACACCAAAGTCCATACCGATCAATTGCGCGGTCCATTGAGAGGGCAAAAACTGCGCGTAGGCTCGCTGCATGGCGACATGGACCAAAGCGAACGCAACAAAACCATGGGGTTTTTCCGAGATGGAACCATCGATATACTGGTCGCAACTGACGTTGCCGCGCGCGGTCTCGATATCGAAGGTGTGGACCTGGTCATTAATTTCGACTTAGCCCGTAACGGTAATGACTATCTGCACAGAATCGGCCGTACCGGACGAGCCGGTCGACCGGGACTTGCAATCGCATTGATCAACTCTACCGAATGGAACGTCTTGGCGGGTATCGAACGCTATCTACAACAGCGACTGACCCGGCGCACGATCAAGGAGTTGGAAGGTCGCTATAAAGGACCTAAAAAGCTCAAAGCCTCGGGAAAAGCGGCCAGTAGTAAAAACAAAAAAGCGGAACCGAAGAAGAAAGCGTCCAAAATCAAAGATCGCCATCGTGACCGCAAAAAAATCGGTAAAAGACGCAAGCCAAGCGAACTGGAAAACAACGGTTAATCTCAAACTTTCAAGCGTTCGACAACTCGTCCATTCTGCAAATGTTCCTCGATAATCTCATCGATATCGGCTTGATTTTCATAACGATACCAAATGGCATCGGGATAGACGACCATTACCGGCCCTTCCTTGCAACGATCCAGACAACCGGCATTGTTGATGCGACATTTGCCGGGCCCGCTCATTTTTAGCTTTTTCAATTGCGCTTTCGCATAATCTCGAAAACACTGCGCGTCATGATCTTGGCAGCAGGCCGCTCCATTCTCGCGCTGATTGGTACAGAAAAAAACATGGTGTTTAAAGTAACTCATCGCAGTATTTTAAAATTTCGTAAGATTTCTATTTCTGGTTCCCACGATCCTCCGTGGGAACCCATACTTTGGCTTCCGAGGCAAAATCGACATGCGTTCCCACGCTGAAACCGTGGGAACGAGGAATATTTGGCAAATAATTACTTCAATCGCCATCTGCAGAGCCGTCATCGACAAAATCCCGACTATCGACATCTTGAGAATCGGACCTAGTTTCAGGGTCTAATTCTTGGATGGCGCCATCAGCGCCTATCAATACTGAACTTGCCAAGCCCCGAAATATACCGTGCTCGATAACGCCCGGCATGGCGTTAAGCGCATCGTCGAGATCAACGGTATCAATCGTGGCATCGAATACGGTATCGAGTACCAAGCTTCCGTAAGACGTCACCACCAATCCGTCACCGTTTGCAGTACGTCGTAATGCCGGCCTGCCGCCTAGTTTTACCAAACTTTCTTTAACCATTCGCCAGGCAAACGGCATTACCTCGATTGGAATTGGAAATCGTTCGCCGATACGCCCAACCAACTTGCTTTTATCGATCAGAACGACGAATCGGTCGGCCGCCTTCGCCAACAATTTTTCTCGCACCAAATCATAGCCCCGTCCTTTAAGCAGCGTCTTATCGAGGGTGACTTCATCGGCGCCATCGACATAGAGATCGATTCGCTCGGTTTGTTCGATCGACTGCAGAGGCAAACCCAATTCACGAGCCTTAATCGCGCTGACAACCGAACTGGCGATCACGATCACTTTTAAACCTTGATCTTTATGGAGGCGAGACAACTCTTTAATAAAACAGTCTGCCGTGGAACCGGTCCCGAGCCCGACCCGCATCCCGTCTTTAACAAGCTTTGCGGCATGGACTGCCACCAATTCTTTATCATTCATTGCGACTCCCAGAAGTAATCCATTCGTCAATTAAGTTTCTATATATACCTTTCGCACTTCAAATTTCGGCATTGTCGGAGGAGGCCTTGGGGTGCTCGGTAAAGGCTTTGCCAGCATGGAGCTGGCATAGAGCCATGGATGTATTTACCCAGCACCTAAATTTCATAACCCAATGGCCATGGTTAATTGTCTTGGATAATTCATCCAGCACCTAAATAAGCCATGATTTTAAATCATTGCCAAAGACCTATGGAATTTAGGTGCTGGATTTAGGTACTGAGTTTACGGCGTCCTTTGACGGGCACCCCAAGGCCGAATTTTCATCTACGATGGATAGTAAGTGAAGTAGCGATAACAACAAACTATTGACTACCCACCATCAACTTATAAGCCACCCCTCCGATAACTACCAGTGCAACCAAAGCCCAGCCCAGACGATCCATATATTCGCGTAGTTTCGCTTCGAGTTTTTCGCCACCTGCCGCGATTAGCAACGACACCAAAAAAAACCTCGCGCCGCGCCCGACTGTCGATGCTAGCACGAACGGTAAAAACACCATACTCATCACGCCAGCCGCTATCGTGAATACTTTGTAAGGTATCGGCGAAAAACCGGCCATCAAGACTGCCCAGAACCCCCAATTAGTAAACCATTGCCGGGCCAATAGAAAGCCCTCCCAATAATGCGTGGTTTTTAACCAAGGCTCAAGCTGGTCGAACATAAAAAAACCGATCGCATAACCAAAAATGCCTCCCAAGACCGAAAATACCGTGGTCCATAGCGCAAATTGGAAAGCGTGTTGAGGACGGCCGAGTGCCATCGGCGCCAACATGACATCGGGCGGAATCGGAAAAAAAGACGATTCTGCAAAGCTCAAAGCACAAAGATACTTCAAGGCATGCCGATGCCGGGACCACGATAGTGTCTTATCGTATAGCGCTTGAAACATGCTTATTCCCTGCCCGACAAAAACGGCACGAAATTGACCGACTCCAGGATTTCGACTTCGAATCCTGATGCGTTTCGCGTAACCCGTTGTAGCTCCTGTCCGCCGGCATGACCGATCGGAATCACCATCACGCCGCCGACAGCCAGTTGCCGCAGAAGCATTTCGGGAATTTCTGGCGGAGCCGCCGTTACCAAAATCCCATCGTAAGGAGCATGTTCCGGCCATCCCCAGCCACCATCACTGTGCAAATAGCTGATGTTTTTATGTTTCAAACTCCATACCAAATTTTTGGCTTTCTTCTGCAACGGCTGAATCCGTTCGACTGTATAAACATAATCAACCAATTGAGACAACACCGCCGTCTGATAACCGCAACCGGTACCGATTTCCAGGACCTTGGCAAGCGGGCCTGATGCCAGAAGCAATTCGGTCATTTTAGCGACAATATAAGGCTGCGATATCGTCTGGTTATAACCGATCGGCAAAGCAGTATCTTCGTAGGCTCGACTAGCGAGTGCTTCATCGACGAACAAATGACGCGGCGTATTACGCATCGCATCGAGAATTTTATGATTGGTGATCCCCTGTTCCTTCAAACGCCCCACCATACGCTCCCGGGTTCGCATGGAAGTCATGCCTATTCCTTTCACATTAAGCATCATCATTATTATATTTCTCCTAAGGCAACCATTTTTCCAAAGCGCCTATACGCTCATAGCGTGTCAAATCAACCTGCAAGGGACTCACCGAAACATAACCCGTTTTAATTGCATAAAAATCGGTTCCGGGTCCCGCATCTTGCTCCAGTCCTGGCGGCCCTACCCAGTAAATAGGTCTTTCGCGAGGATCGACGCTTTTGACCACCGGTTCGGCCTTATGACGTTGCCCCAAGCGAGTCGACTGAAAGCCTTTAAGCTCGTTAAAAGGAATATCGGGTACATTGACATTCAAAATACTATCTTGAGGCAAAGGCTCTTCTATCAATCTTTGTAGTAATATAACCGCAACTTGCGCCGCCGTATCGAAATACCTAGGATTATTACCGACCAACGAAATCGCCACAGCCGGCAGGCCTAAAAACCGGCCTTCGGTCGCCGCCGCCACGGTGCCGGAATAGAGTACGTCATCGCCCAAATTGGAACCGTGATTGATTCCGGCAAATACCATATCAGGCTCTTGCGCCAACAAACCGGTGATCGCCAAATGAACGCAATCGGTCGGCGTGCCGTCTACTCTAATAAAACCGTTAGAGGCTTGGTAAGCTCTGAGCGGTCTTTCCAGAGTCAGTGAATTACTGGCCGCGCTGCGGTTTCGGTCCGGCGCCACAACCGAAATTTCGGCATGAGCGCTTAATGCATCAGCCAATGCATTCAGGCCTTCAGCCAGATAGCCGTCATCATTGCTCAACAAAATATGCATTTTAAGTCGCCTCGCGCGCAAATAGTTTATAAAATCCCTAATATTAACAACTTATCGTATTTAAATCAGCTAACGTGAGAAAAAAAAGCCTAACACAAGAAGATCGGGATCTGTTTCGCCAAGCAGTCGGAAAAGTCATATCGATAGACAGCGACAAACTGCACCTGAGCACCACACCTAAACCCAAACCCATACCCGCTAAACGTTCAGTTGATAATGCTCAATCGCTTGACGAATCAATATTGGTCACTGAATTGCTAAGTCTCGAGGATAGTCTGAGCTTTTTAGGCCCCGGTTTACAAAAAAATGTTTTGCGAAAAATGCGGAAAGGGCATTACGGACTCGACGCCGAAATCGACTTACACGGCCTGAGTAGCCATGAGGCAAAAAAGCAATTATTACGCTTTCTGCATAGCTGTGTGGAGGAAGGTTTCCGTTGCGTCTGTATCGTACATGGCAAGGGCTATCGCTCACCGGATAACCTACCGATTTTGAAAAACAGCCTCAATTTATGGCTTCGCCAACACCGGGATGTACAAGCCTTTTGTTCCGCACCGCACAGAGAAGGCGGCACGGGGGCGGTTTTTGTTCTGCTGCGTTTAACGGATAAATACGACGAACAAGACTATGCCGAGCGCTAAACGATACCAAACGAAAGGAATCATGCCGATCCGATTCAGCAATTTCAAAAACCAACCGATTGTTAAGTAAGCAACGACACAGGAAACCGCCGCCCCGATCGCCATAAAGTCCCACATGACTTCGATATCGGACTTGAACAATTCAAAAGCCTTTAGCATACCGGCCAATGCAATTACCGGAATCGACAGCAGAAACGAGAAACGAGCAGCTTGCTCGCGCTGTAAACCGGAAAACAAGCCGGCCGTGATCGTGATGCCCGCACGGGAAGTGCCGGGAATCAATGCGATCGCCTGAAACACGCCGACCAGCAAAGCATCGAATAAAGTCACGACAGTCCTACGCTCTTTAGCGAACTTTTCTGAACTCCACAGCAAGATCGCGAAAACGATGGTCGAACTCGCAATCACCAGAGGCGACCTCAATGACTCTTCAAGCGAGTGAGGCATCGATAAGCCCGCAAGGCCCACCGGAATCGTGCCCAACACCACATACCAGGCCAAACGGGAATCGTCTGAAGCTCCTTTGCCGGTGAACGAACCCAACCATGCCGTAATAATCGTCAATAAGTCCTTACGGTAATAGGCTACAACAGCCGTTAAGGTACCGACATGCACCGCGACATCGAATGCGAGCCCCTGATCCTCCCAACCCAAGATAACCGGCAATAAAATCAAATGCGCGGAACTCGAAATTGGCAAGAATTCAGTCAACCCCTGTAACAAAGCCAACGAGATGGCTTGAATGATATCCATGATTTAACTCTCTATTATTTCTCGAAGTAAAGCGGTCGCATAGCTACCCGCCGGTAAGGTGAATTTTAGTTGCAATCTGTCCTGCGAAATAAAACACCACTGTAAATCGGACACGCTCATTCTAAGCGCCCTGCGAGCGCTTTCCAGGCCGCAGTCGGACAAACCGCGACCTATAAAATCGAAACGTTCGATAACTGCGGATTCGATCGCCCGAGCCTCACCGGCTACTTCGGAAGCCCCCTGCCCGCAAAGCACAGCGCTCGGGTGAATTTCGCACGCGTCGACCCGTTTAGAAATGGATTGATCGATTTGGTCGACTTTAAAAAACCCTCGGGAGCCGTCAACAATGAAAACATCGCCATCGACCGGTTTATTCCAACTCTCTAGCCTGATTCTTTCAGCCAAAATATGATTAAACAAAAACGAACGTGCCGCCGATAGGTAAATACCGCGTTGTTCACGCTTAACCTTAGCGCCTTCGAATAGAGCCAGAGCTTTATTGACATTCTGCCCGAGATTTCCGAAGCGTTGCTCGCCGAAATAATTCGGCACACCGCAGGTCTTGATCCGACTCAACTGATCTTCAAGTCGCTTTTCGTCACCTTGCCAATCTCTAATCAATAGTTCGAAACGATTACCGGATAATATGCCGCGTTTCAATTTACGAGCATGACGTATTGACCGATGAACCGTAATCGTTTCCGATTCGAAATCGGACCATTGCGGCGCTTCCTTGCCCGGTAACCATACACTGAACCATTGCGTCGTAACGGCATGACGATCCTTCAAGCCGGCATATCCGATATCGCGCTGCCTAACGCCGGCAAAACGAGCCAGTTGTCTCGCCACAAACTCGGTATTTTCGCCTTTTTTCTCAATGAGCAGGAAAACATGCTCGCCTTCGCTTGAAGGTTCGAACGACAGCACTTCATTGACGATAAAGTCCTCGGGCTCGGTGCGGATCTTTCCGGTTCCGGATGGGCCTCCGTAAGCATAGGGCCACTGCGGTATTTCGATGTTTTTCAAGACTAGGAGGGATCCGTTGGTTTAACTATTGAGACTTGGATGATGTCGATCAGGCGGGTTCTTGCTGATGTATCCAAGGTAATTGCGGCAATTATCCGGCTTTGAGAAAATAATCTTTCATCCTAACGCTCATGAAGGCCCGGCAATCGCCCAGGCAAATGAAAGTGCGCGGCGTGGCGGAGGGTATGTTCACTCGCCCGACAGGACGCCGTGAATACGTCCATGTAGGCTCGACGGCGGAATCTGGTTGCCATGGATGGCAAAAATGCAGATTTTGCATTACGCCAAGGATGGCGTGTATTAGGGCACCAACAGTAGGCGCTTTAGGCGATGCAGGGCAGAAAAATGCTCCTGCATTTTCTGCATTCATTACATCCATGTAACTCAGCAATTGCCGAGGAGCAAAAATTTGCAAACGCCATGGATGGCGTGAATGCAGATTTTGCAGGAGCAAAAATCTGCCCTGGCGCAGACATCTGCCAATCAAGCAACCGCACCCTCTTCGGAACCGGTTTAACCATAAAGAACACGAAAGAATTTCAAGAAATCACCTAAATTTTCTTGCTAGCCTTTTGGGTGAGCGAAAGTTTTATACAAACGTATAGCAAGTTATTGAACAACCTTCTTATTCTTCATGATCTTCATGGTGAAATGCTTTTTCTAGGTTTAAGGTTTGCCCTACTACAAGTTTGAACAATGCCTGTAGAACGGGGTTACAAATCCGGCTCTATCAGCGTCGTTCTACCTTTCAATCAATACGGCCGCCTGGACGGCAATGCCTTCTCCGCGGCCTTCGAAGCCGAGCTTTTCAGTCGTAGTCGCCTTGACATTGATACAGTCGAGTTCGACCTTCAAATCTTCGGCTATATTACGGCACATTCCCTCGATATGTGGTGCCATTTTCGGCGCTTGGGCAATAATCGTAATATCGGCATTGACGAGAAAATAACCTTTATTTTGCACAATCTGATAAACATGGCGAAGCAATACGCGACTATCGGCTCCTTTGAAACTTGGATCAGTATCGGGAAAGTGCTTACCGATATCGCCTAACGCGGCCGCACCCAAAAGCGCATCAGACAAAGCATGCAGCACGACGTCTCCGTCCGAATGCGCGTCGAGACCTTTTTCATAAGGAATCTTCACGCCACCCAAAATAACGTCTCCACCTTCCTTGAAACGATGCACATCGTAACCTTGACCGACTCTGATCATTGTTGTTGCCTGCTCATTGTTGCTGTTCCAAATAAAATTGCGCTAAGGGTAAGTCTTCGGGTCGGGTAATCTTGATATTGTCTGGACGTCCTTCGACAATCTTGGGTTGAAAGCCGAGCAATTCGAGTGCACTCGCCTCATCGGTCACGGCCGGATTGCCGACCGACGCTTCAAGCGCCTGTTTCAACTTGCCGTAGCGAAACATCTGCGGCGTCAACGCGCGCCAAATATGCGTTCTATCCAGGGTTCCGACAATACTGCCGCCTTGGACGTTTTTTAGCGTATCATGCGACGATAGCGCCAAAATTCCGCCTATTTCGTCATCTTGCAATGAGTCAATCAGAAACCGAATATCGGCGGCGGTAATACAAGGTCTCGCTGCATCGTGAACCAATACCCAGTCTTGTTCAGATGCTGATCCGGATATCGCCTGTAACGCAGAAAGCACTGAATCCGAACGCTCCTTGCCGCCCGGTGCGGTCTGCACATGCTCATTTTTCGAAATCGCCAGTTCCGGCCAATACGGATCTTCGATAGAAATCGCAACCGAAATCGCAGTAAAAATTTCGGCTTGCAACAAACGTGTCAACGTATGCTCCAAGACGGTTTTGCCCACTAATTCGAGATATTGTTTGGGACGGTCGGCCTGCATGCGTTTGCCGACACCGGCAGCCGGAACTACCGCCCATATGGATCGGGTATTTGTCATCGATAAGGTAAAAATCTATGCTTGTCTATGGGATCCTACGGTGGACCGATCATCGTTTTGAATAACTGGTAACCATCATTATAGTATCTTGGCCTATGTGACCTCGATACCATTAACAGTCACTGGCAACCCGGGCTTCGAGATCGCGATCAAGGGATCGCTCCCACAGGCAGAATGTCGTAGACTGGGTTGAGCATCAGCGATACCCAGCCAGCCTTCCTTGCATTGTAAAGTCGGAGCTCACATTGCTGATCCCATTCCAGCCGATCTACCCTACTCCAGAACCTGAAAAAAAGTCTCGCCTTCCTTGATCATCCCTAATTCATAGCGGGCTCTTTCCTCGATCGCCTCTTGCCCTTTTCTCAAATCCAGAACTTCGCCGTAAAGGGCCGCATTGCGTTCCTTTTTTTCCTGAACTTGCATCGCGAGCTCACCCAATCGGCTTTGATATTGATTTATCTGAACAATGCCGCCGTCGCCGAACCAAAGGCGAAACTGCAAATGCACGATGATCGCAATCAGTACCGCGACGAAAATCTTGAAATTATTCATTGAACGGCCCATCCTGAATCAGGGCGGCGACAGTGCCGCCCCTTTTCAGACAAATCAGAGCATTTTGAATGCACTGCGACCCGCGTATTTCGCCTGAGAACCCAATTCGTCCTCGATCTTCATTAAACGATTGTATTTGGCAACACGATCGGAACGACTCAGAGATCCTGTTTTGATCTGACCGGTTCCAGTCGCGACGACTAGATCGGCAATCGTCGTATCTTCGGTTTCACCGGAACGATGCGAAACGACGGCGCTATAACCGGCGGCTTGCGCGGTATGAATCGCATCGAACGTTTCGGTCAAGGTACCGATTTGATTAACCTTGATCAAAATCGAATTGGCGATGCCTTTCTCGATGCCTTCTTTCAGAGTTTTAGGGTTAGTCACGAACAGATCGTCGCCGACCAATTGAATCATGCCGCCCAGCTTCTCGGTATGAATTTTCCAACCGGCCCAATCGTTTTGATCCAGGCCGTCTTCGATCGAGATGATCGGATATTTTTTGACCCATTCGACAAAGAAATCGGTCATTTCTTCCGACGTGAAGCTCCGGTTTTCCGCAGATAGCACATATTTGCCGCCTTTGTAGTATTCGGAGCTGGCCGCATCCATACCCAGATAGATGTCTTGCCCTGCTTTGTAACCTGCTTTTTCGATCGCTTCGAGGATGACTTCGATCGCTTCTTCGTTCGAAGACAGATTCGGAGCAAAACCGCCTTCGTCGCCGACCGTAGTTGCCAAACCTTTACCTTTTAGTACTTTCGCGAGGTTGTGGAATACTTCCGCGCCGTAACGAATCGCTTCACGGAAGTTCGGCGCGCCGACCGGCAGAATCATGAATTCTTGCAAATCGACGCTGTTGTCGGCGTGCGAACCGCCATTGATGATATTCATCATCGGCACCGGCATGATAAATTCGCCACTGGTGTTCATATAATTATACAAAGGCAGGCCCGCGTCTTTCGCTTCGGCATGAGCGGCCGCCATTGAAACCGACAGAATCGCGTTAGCGCCTAAACGGCCTTTGTTCTCGGTACCATCCAGTTCGATCATCTTTTGGTCGATAGCAGACTGATCGCCTGCGTCCATGCCAAGGATCGCGGAACGAATTTCAGTATTGACGTTATTAACTGCTTTCAACACGCCTTTACCTAAATAGCGCGATTTATCGCCGTCACGCAATTCGATTGCCTCACGTTCGCCTGTCGATGCACCGGAAGGCACCATGGCGCTACCGATGAAACCTGAAGACAGAACCACGTCGGTTTCAATCGTCGGGTTACCGCGTGAATCCAAAATTTCTCTTGCACGAATGTCTACTATTTCAGCCATTAGGGTTCCTTATAAAGTTGTTTCGATCAAACTGCTTGCTTTCACAGCCCGATCCAAGGTGATTAAAATTTCAAGTAATTCTTTGATGCGGTGCATAGGCCAAGAATTAGGGCCATCACTAAGCGCCTCGGCCGGATTCGGATGCGTTTCCATAAATAGCCCTGAAACGCCGACCGCTACTGCCGCTCTTGCCAGTACCGGAACGAATTCACGTTGCCCGCCGGAACAAGAACCTTGCCCGCCCGGCAATTGCACCGAATGCGTCGCATCGAACACGACCGGACAACCTGTATCTCGCATAACGGCCAGCGAGCGCATATCCGATACCAGGTTGTTATAGCCGAACGACACACCGCGTTCGCAAACCATGATCTGCTGATTGCCGGTCGCTTTGGCTTTGTTTGCGACATTGGCCATGTCCCAGGGCGCCAAGAACTGGCCTTTTTTAATATTGACCGGTATACCTAACTCGGCCACGCTTTGAATAAAATTAGTCTGCCTACATAAAAATGCCGGCGTCTGCACGACATCGACCACTTCGGCGACTTCTTTCAGCGGAGTGTCTTCATGAACGTCAGTCAATACCGGCACACCGATTTGCTGCTTGACCTTTTGCAGAATGGCCAACCCCCGCTCAAAACCGAGGCCTCGAAAACTTTCCAGCGAAGAACGATTCGCTTTATCGAAAGACGATTTATAGATGAACGGAATACCCAATTCAGCCGTGATTTCTTTCAGGAAACCCGCAGTTTCCATAGCCAGTTCCTCACTTTCGATCACGCAAGGGCCTGCGATCAAAAACAATGGCTTATCGAGCCCTACTTCAAAGTTGCATAATTTCATTTCTCGGTTTCCTTTTTATGAAGAGCAGCCGCGGCAACAAAACCGGAAAATAACGGATGGCCTTTACGCGGCGCCGAATTAAATTCCGGATGAAATTGGCAAGCCAAAAACCAGGGGTGCTCCGGAATTTCGATAACTTCGACCAAGCGCCCGTCGATCGATTTGCCTGAGAAGCGCATGCCGTTTTGCTCAAGCCTTTCAAAATATTTATTATTAAACTCGTAACGGTGCCGATGACGCTCTCTAATCACTTCCTTCTGATAAAGCTCGTAAGCTAACGAGCCAATTTGCAAACGGCATTTTTGCCCGCCCAAACGCATCGTGCCGCCTAAGTCGGAATTTGCACTTCGAACCTCCACTTGTCCTTCCGCATCCATCCATTCGGTAATTAAGCCTATTACCGGATGCGGGGAATCGGGTAGAAACTCGGTACTGTGCGCGCCCTCCAGATTGGCGACATTGCGAGCAAACTCGATAACCGCCACCTGCATGCCTAAACAAATTCCTAAATAAGGGATCTTATTTTCCCGAGCATACCTAACTGTCGCAATCTTACCTTCGACACCTCGCTCGCCAAAACCGCCGGGAACCAGAATCGCATCAACGGGCTTCAAAGCCGAAACACCTTCCTCCTCGATCATTTCCGAATCGATATATTCAATCTTTACCTTATTTCGGGTTTTAATGCCGGCATGAATCAATGCTTCATGCAATGATTTATAAGCATCGGAATGATCGACATATTTTCCGACGATCGCAATCGACACTTCATTGAGCGGATGAGTTAGACCCTCGATCACATTTTCCCATTCGGTCAAATCAGCTTTAGGGACATCCAAGCGAAGTTTTTCGACAACAATATCGTCCAACCCCTGCTCATGCAGCAGCAAAGGAATACGATAAATCGAATCGGCATCGATCGCGGAAATAACGGCTCTCTCAGCAACATTCGTAAACAACGCAATTTTACGACGTTCGATTGCCGGAATCGGTTGTTCGGAACGACAAATCAAGATATCCGGCTGAATTCCGATTGTCCTAAGTTCTTTAACAGAATGTTGGGTCGGTTTGGTTTTGATCTCACCGGCCGACTTGATATAGGGAACTAGCGTCAAGTGAATGAAAAGCGCGCGATCCCTACCCAATTCAACATACATTTGCCGGATCGCCTCCAGAAAAGGCAGCGATTCGATGTCGCCGACCGTGCCGCCAACTTCGATAATCGCGACATCCATGCCTATGGCACTGAGTTCGATTCGACGCTTGATTTCATCGGTAATATGCGGAATAACTTGAACGGTCGCGCCTAAATAATCGCCTTTGCGTTCTTTGCGCAATACATTTTCATAAATTTGACCGGTCGTGAAATTGTTCTTCTTGGTCATTGTGGTTTTAATAAACCGCTCGTAATGACCTAGGTCGAGATCGGTTTCAGCGCCATCCTCGGTGACGAATACCTCGCCATGTTGAAAAGGGCTCATCGTTCCGGGATCTACGTTGATATAAGGGTCCAGCTTTGTCATCGTCACTTTCAGCCCACGCGCTTCAAGAATGGCTGCCAACGACGATGCGGCAATGCCTTTACCCAACGAGGAAACGACACCACCGGTAATGAAAATAAATTTGGTCATGTAAGAAATAAAAAATTTCGGGAGACGGCTTTGAAATAGCCAAGATTAAAATTTATCTATTTTAATCGACTAAGACACATTCGTCATGGCCTTTCCGGTTTTTATTTTTTTGCGATCGAATTAGCCGAATACACCCTGGCTTGTTTTTGCAATAAAATTCGGAACCGATCCAAAGATCGGCAATTGCCGCCAAGCGCCCGTCTAAATAGATTAATGGAATATAAGGCCTTTCCCAAGGCGGAATCCCTGCGTCCTGATAAAGATTTTTCAAGCGATGCCGCCCTTCTCGATTCGGCAAAGCAATTTTTTCCCCGCCGCTACGAAACCTAACGTCGATATGCGACCTAAGCCAAATCGATTGATCAATTCCGGAGTGGTCATAAGCAATTTTCAGTTCCGTACCGTCAGGCAAGTCAAGAGGGGCATCGCTATTCGACCATACAACGACTTGTTCCGGTAAATTAACGGTTTGCTGCGGCACACAAAACAAGCTATTCCGGAAACGGCGTATCGTATGTTTTTGATTCGGCAACTGCGGATCGCCAAGCGGCGACTGAATCATGGACAAAATACGCAACACAAAGGCACGGGACGGCATTTTTAGCCCCAAACGCGCGAACCATTGCCGAACAATTAATGCTTGTTCCGTCACATCAAGCTTTACCAAAGCCGGTATCGATAGCGTTGCATCCTTTGTTTGATAGACCTGCTTGAATTGATCGCCAGCTAATTTACTCAACAGTTCAGAGGCTTCCGCGCAATGAACCGCTGAACGAGAGACTGTTTTATCAATGGACGGCCAACGTTGCTTGAGTAAAGGAACAATTTCATTGCGTAAAAAATTACGATCGAAGTCAATGCCTTGATTACTGGGATCTTCAATAAAATTGAAATCATGTTGCCGGGCGTATTGGTCGATTACTTGTTTTGGTGTATTCAATAAGGGCCTCAACAGCACTCCCTTGCCAAAGGCCATCATTTCAGGCATGCCCGAGAGCCCTTGCAAACCGGCGCCTCGAAACAATTGCAATAAAACGGTTTCCAATTGATCCTCTCGGTGCTGAGCCACCATCAAAACGTCGTTTTCCGAAAGCAAAGCCTTTAAGGCGTCATATCGCGCATTCCTGGCCGCTTCCTCGGGGCTTTCGCGCCCGGCGCTTCGCGCATCGACATGAATTTCGACAAAATCAACACCCAATTGCTTAGCAACCGACCGGCAATGACTTGGCCAAGCATCGCCTACCGCTTGCAAACCGTGATGTATATGAACCGCGGTAATTTTATTTTGTAGAGTAGATATCGAAGCACAAAGATGTAACAACACATGCGAATCTACACCGCCGCTATAGGCAATATAAACTTGTTGCGGCGATTTTAATTTTTGCAGGCCTAATTCAACGACTCGCGATTCTAGTTGACGCATTTAAGATACCAGTTATGAGCTAAAATTTAGGCGCAGGATCGACAACATTCTTGACACTTAACCATTGCCGATTTCCCCCCAGCGTTTCATACGCAAATGCCGAAATTAAATGCCTGACAGGTAAAATCACACAAAGAGCAGCGCGCCATTTCAATAACAAATTTTGTCAAGTTATTTTACAATTTCAGCCGCACTAAATCCTGATCCTCTTTTAGCCTAGGCCTTAACAACAATCTATTCGCTCCACCAACAAAACATCGAATTAAAAATGATATCTCAGCACGTTAAAATATGTAAAACCATCTTATCAATTAGTCATAGCTCATTTAAAAACAGTCACTTACAGACTATAAACTGCACTTAATTGTCAATATTTTTTACAAAAGAAAGATTTTTGCGATTAAAACAATGACCATACTGCTCACAACGTTTTGATTATAATAATTTTCTAATACTTGGTATAAGTATTGCTTCTTAGAGTAAAGGTCGTAGAAACTTTCATGATGAAACGATTCGGAGCCATTGTAGTAAAATTGAACACATATCGAGAAAAGAATTTAGCTTTTCTTAATGGAAATGTAATATTTTAGTAGTATCGTCAGTATCGTGAAGTAGATATTAGTTTTTTGTGAAAGTACAATGCCGGCTCCGAAGAGGATGCCGTTGCTCGATCGACAGGCGTCGGCGGCAGGGCAGATTTTTGCTCCTGCAAAATCTGCATTCATGCCATCCATGGCAATCAGTCGCCGCCGTCGAGCCTACATGGACGTATTCACGGCGTCCTGTCGGGCGAGTGACCACATCCTCCGCCACGCCTCGAACTTTCATTTGCCGGGGCGATGAAGGCTTCTTCATGATCGTTACTATTGAAATTGACTAAATCGAACTTTACGAAAAACGTTTTTGGCGGATTCTTTACGCGAATACGCCAAACACAGCAGAGAAATTTTTAAGAGAAAGCCTCACCCGTTGTGAAGCGGGGCCGGAAAGTTACGGATCTTTAATATTTTAAAGATGGCCGGACCACCTTAAATTGTTAGTGAGATTTTTAATGTCATGCATCTTTTTGTTGCAAACATTATTTCAAAGTCAATATTGCTCTTTGACTAATTTGGCCTAGCTTTTTCACCATGTAATTTTTTGACTTTACTCTTAATCACAAGGAGTTTTTTTCATGTTTAGAATAACCAAGTTTGTTTTAATATCATTTATTTATCTTTTTACGGGGAGTGCGCAAGCAAGCCTAGTCACCTTATTCGGCAATTCTGTTTCGTTTGAATTTGATAGTACGCTTACCGGTTTATTCGGTTCAGCTAATGTTTCAGGCGACACTTTATACTTTACCCCAACAGCATTCACCGCTACCGCCTTGAATACTGCCGGCGTCGACATGACCAACGATACCGTTAACATCAAAGTCCAAGCATTGAACCCACAACATCAAATAAATACCGTTTCAGTTATTGAAAAAGGCGATTATTTTAGTTTTGGCAATTCAACTCTTGTTGGAGTAGGCGGTCAAGTTCGCGCTTTCGATATTGAAAATCCATCCTTTGACACTACCGAAAGTATCGTTGCTAATGATGCATTTACTCAAACTGCGTTCTTGCAAACCAATAACTGGCAGGCAGATACCATTTTAGATACCACTTCTTTCAATAGCGGATATCTGAATATCACAATCCAAAATCTTCTAGGTGCTATAAGCACAACACTTGGAGAAGCGGCTTTCATTGAAAAAAAATATGTTGGCCTAAACGTCACAGCAGTCCCATTACCGGCAAGCATCTGGTTACTAGGTGCCGCTTTGGTTGGCCTTATTTCTTCTACAAAACGCAGACAAACAATCTAATTGCTCAAGCGTTAGCGGGAGCAAATTCGCTTCCGCTTTTCTTGAAACGACCCCTTCAAAATAAACCGCCTGCCATAACTCAATGCCGAACTGACCCTGTGTTGGATTAGGCGCCTCGTTAAGCTGAACGACCATCGGCAGCAAAAATACCTGCCATCGCAAAAAAAATCTCATACCTTTTAATCTAAGAAACGTGAAATAACGCTCGGACAAAACAACATAAAAGAGCTACTATTCGACGTAAAGCGAAGCAATAAAGAAGCATGCAATTGATTTTAAAAGACTAAAATTAGTTTATGTAATTCCATTAAGCGCTCATATTTCACAAGGGTTTGATTATGGACATTTCACCAACAAACAGCGTATTGAATCTTATCAACGGCGCACAGCACAAATCAGCCGAAGCGGCACACAAAATTGCCACATTACCGATAAAAAACGATGAAGTAGGCAGTTCTGAATTTGAGCCTCGAGACATTATTAAACCGGTACTCAGCTTAAAAGAAGCGGAATTTGAAACATCTGCAGCCGTCAAAATTCTCGAAACCGAGAAAAAAACGATAGGAAGTCTATTAGACATCAAGGCTTAAGCCCGACTTGAGAGCAAGAAACGGCTAAAAGCTGAGAGAGTAAGGCTTAGTATGCACCCTTCGTCCGTCCGCATTGCTGGACTTATGACGCACCATTTTTCCGACAACGCCCGATTTCCCACACATCCCTCACCCCGCACATTCACTGCTAACTGCTAACAATTTACCCCAAGCCATCAACCGGAAACAAGGCAGTTAACAATCCACCCGAACTTCAAAACCAAGCGATCTGATCTCGCCCGCAAAATGTCGCATGAGCTCCGGTGACAACGGCTTCATTTTAGCCGCTTCCGGCTGCATCGATGGGCGCGCAATTGTATAAAGCATAATTTTACCAATCGCCACACCATCGTTCTTGATTCTTTTTAAAAATTGCAAATACGCGTTTTTTTCCACGTCGGTCAATCCCTGCCCGGAATAATCGACTAGGCAAGTTTGAATTTTAGTCTGACAGATTGCGGCCGAAATCTTTAGATTTCTTAATGCCGACTCCATCGTTTGCGCTGCGTTATTAATAAAATTCCGCCCCGCATCAGTCGCGCTATCAAACTTGAACCAAACTTCCCCCCCATAGCGATGCAATGACCGAAGCCCGGTCTGAACCTTCGCCTGGTGCATTAAACTGCCGTTGCTAATCAAAACAAAACCGCTATTCGGTAGTACTCCCATTTCAGTGGCAACTCGGCCGATCAAATCGACCGCCTTATCGAAATCCTGAACGCTGGTCGGCTCGCCGTTTCCCGAAATTGCAATATCTTTGATTACTCGATTACGGGGGTCGACTTGAAACCGGTCAAAAAAATTGCCATGCAATACATCGCTCAAAAACTGCCTCAATTCTTTTTCCAATAATGAAAAATCGATCGGCGGCGCAGCACCCAACGTTAAATCGGGAACTTGGCAATAAAGACATCGCCAGTTGCAAGCATTGTTGATATTAAAATTGACACCGATCGACAACCCACCGGCGCGCCTTGAGAGAACGGGATAAATATAAGCTAATCCGGCTGAATCCCTACTATGATCGGTTATTGTTAATCGTGTTGAATTTGTCACAGCCTTAAGAATGAGAGTCAAATGTGCTATTCTAGTCGTTCAAAATCTTTCCCTGTAACATTTTTATTAAGGAGATCATTATGAGCGAAAGAATCATCATGCGTACCGGCGAATCACTCGTAGCAGGCGGACCTCCGGGAACTGCAGCCGAACCGGAAATCGTCATCGGCGAACTGGACGGACCGGTCGGTACGGCCCTCGCCACTCTGACAGGGGACCAAGTCAAAGGTCATAGCCGGGTTTTCGCAATTTTGAATACCGATATTCAAGTCCGCCCCGTCACTTTAATGGTCAGCAAGGTCACTGTTAACAATAGCCGCTACACCAATATATTAATGGGTACCGTTCAGGCCGCTATCGCTAATGGTGTACTTGATGCAGTTCGCGCGGGAGATATTCCGAAAGAAAAAGCGAACGATTTAGGAATCATCTGCTCGGTATGGCTCAACCCTAGTGTGGCGACCGACGATAATCTGGACCATCAAATACTGTTCGACATCCACCGCAAAGCCATGGCACAAGCCATCCATAAAGCCATGACCAATACCCCGGATATCGATTGGCTGTTGGAAAATCAAGATAAAATCACTCACAAATATTTCCAAATGGGCCTTGACGGAAAAATTTAAATGGTTCGAGGGTTGCCCCGACATCAGCTTTAAAAACTTGATTTTTAGTTTGGCGGTTTCAGTCGCGATATTCGCGACTGAAACCGCTACAAAATAAACTAGATTTCCTCTAACAATCGATAAACTAATTCCTTTATATTTTTCGGCTCAAACGGCTTATCACAAATCGCAGAAACTCCGGCCTGCTGAATTTTATTGAGCGTTGCTTGGTTCGACTCACTGGTGACCATTAATATCGGAATCGAGCTATTTTCCATATTGGCTCGTATCGCCTCGATCAATTCCTGGCCGTCCATTTCCGGCATATTGTAATCCGTTACGATCAAGTCGAAGGCATCCGGCGACTCGGCGAATATTGCCAATGCGTCCGTCCCGTCGTTTGCCAACGTTACGCGTTGTATCCCCATATTGTTGAGCACTTTGGTAATATGCTTACGTGCCGGCGCACTGTCGTCGACCAACAAAACCCTAACAGCCTCGATATCATAAGAATCCAATTCCAATTCCTCCGGATCGACAAACTCGACCGAAGCGCGTAATGCCCTTTTCAAATCGGCATGATCGAACGGTTTGGGTAAAATTGCCACAACGCCGGCTTGACGTATCGGCTCCAGCGCCACTCGACTAGTTTCGCTGGAAATTAGCATGCACTGCATATCCTGAAAGTCGTCCGATTCCTTAATTCGGGTAAATAACTCGGTCGCCGTGGTATCGGGTAAGTACATACTGCTAATCAGCAAGTCCGGTTGGTAATTGCTGATAGCCTCCAATGCCTCCTCGCCTGAAGAGACGCCATTAATATACTTGACGCCTTCTTCCTGCAAATGCTTCACAATGAGTTTCAATTGCGGAACTGAAGGCTCGATCAGGACAATGGCCAAGTCCGAAATAGTTAATTTATGCATGATTTAATCGATGAATTAGAAAAGCGAAAACGATCGTACTCAAAAATTAATTCGAACTGAAAATCCCAATCGCCGGCCATTACTTAAAATCAACGGCTCCGAGCTCCTTAATCGTCCCGCCGATAATTATCAATAAACCCGTCCCGATTCGGCATAACGACAGCCGGCAACGATCGTGCATTCATTTCGTCGTCGGGCCCAATAATACGATTGAGAAAAAGCAAATAGGCGGTTACCGCATAGACTTGATCATCGGTTAACGCCCCCGGATTCGATAACGGCATGGAGCGTCGCGTAAAATCGAAAAGAGTCGTCGCATACGGCCAATAAGTTCCGATCGTTTTATCCGGCGGATCGTCGATTAATGAATGTTCGGCGCCGGCCAGCTCCTCGGCGCTACCGCCACGTCCTTCCGGACCATGACAACCGATGCAATGCGCCCGGTAAACGACCTCACCTTCGCGAGCGCTACCTCGCCCTAACGGCAAACCCGCCCCATCGGGAAAAACATCTCTATTCCATTGTTTCAACATCGCCGGCGGCGCCTGAAGACCCAATCCGGGACCAATCAGCTCTTCGGCTACAACCATATTAGCCGAGCCAAGGCTAAAGCATAGCAGACTCTTAAAGATAGACATGACTAATCTCACCCGCTTCCGTAATGGCCCAACTCACAATGGCATTATAATGAAAATAACCATGCCGGCCGCGCTTTGCGATCAACTCGGAACGTTCCGGCTGAACCGCACCGGTTTCGTCGAACGCCCGACTTTTGAGCACGACGCCTTTACCCTTCCATCGCCAAGGAATCCGGAATCTCGTGAAACACTGCGGCAATATCGGCTCTTGTAATTCGGCCTCGGCCCAACTCTTACCGCCATCGGCGGATACTTCGACTTTCGCGATTTTACCGCGACCGCTCCACGCCAAACCGCTGATCTGGTACAAACCGTGCCGATCGAGTCGGTGCCCGAATGATGGATGGGTAATCACCGACTTCGGCTCCATCACGAAGCTAAATTGCCGCGCCTTACCCGAAGGCAACAATTCGGTGTATTTAGCGGTTTCGTTACGAGCCATGACGGGTTTAACCGCAAGGTGTAATCGCCTAAGCCACTTGACATTGAGCACCCCTTCCCACCCCGGAACCAACAGCCGTAATGGATACCCGTTCTCGGGCCTCAGTCGCTCGCCGTTTTGATATAAGGCCAGCAAACAATCATCGAGCGCTTTGTCGAGCGGTAGACTGATATTCATCATTGACGCATCGCCCCCTTCGGCAATGATCCATTTTGCACGGCCTTTAATGCCAGCCTCCTGAAGGACGACACTCAACGGCACGCCGGCCCATTCGCTGCATGAAGCCATGCCATGAAAATAGCCGACTTGAGTTTGTATCGGCTCACTCCGCCAACCGGCATTGCTATTGCCGCCGCATTCAATGAAACATAAACGGGATTGCATCGGATATTGCAATAAATTCGATACTGAAAACGTCAAAGGACGTTTGACTAAACCATGTATCAACAAGCGATGCCGCACAGGATCGATTGCCGGCACACCGTTGTGATGGCGCTCGAAATGTAAGCCGCTTGGCGTAACAATACCCTCGAGTTCATGCAACGGGGTCCACGATACGCCATTTCCCGGAGCATCGTCGTTGGCCATAATCCAACGAATCACCTTTTTTTCATAGTCGGATGGCAACCCGTAATTAGAAAAA
The DNA here is from genome assembly GCF_044788715.1 of Methylotuvimicrobium sp. KM1. Lineage (NCBI taxonomy): Bacteria > Pseudomonadati > Pseudomonadota > Gammaproteobacteria > Methylococcales > Methylococcaceae > Methylotuvimicrobium > Methylotuvimicrobium sp. KM1. Next base: position 2,824,028 of record NZ_CP173170.1, read on the forward strand.
GGCTTACCCGGTTGTTTCGTCCACGATTCACGCTCGAATCCGGCCTTTGCGGTCTGTGAATTTACCGCACCCCAAGTCGCGGCGGTAAAAATCAAACCTTGCTTTAAAAACAGACGCCGATCCAGCAAACCGTCACCCGCAGCTTCAAATTCGGTACTAGGCTGAACGGCATTTAACGATTGCTTAGGCATCGACCGTTACGGATTTCTTAAAACGTTTCCGGGTCCAAATACCTTGCGCGATAAACCCCAAATAAATCGATGCAACCATCACGAACGCTTCGGGGTTGGCCAACCCCAAGCCCGCAATAGCAGGCCCCGGACAATAACCGCTCATCCCCCAGCCGATACCAAAAATCATCGCCCCGAACAAAAGTGGTTTGTCCACGGACTTTTTCCGAGCGACATGAAATTCCTCTGCCCATATCGGTCTAGTACGTTTTAAGATAAAACGAAACGCAATGATGGAAACGGCTAAAGCCCCCATCATCACGAAGGCCAAACTTGGATCCCAGCGTCCTGTGACATCGAGAAAACCCAAAACCTTGTTCGGGTCGGTCATTTGCGATAACGATAAACCGAACCCGAACAACGTACCGCTCAATAAAGCCGCTAAACAATGCTTCATACCCCGACTCCCATAATATGCCTGATACAATAGACCGTGACGACACCGCTGATCATGAAAATCAAAGTTGCCATTATCGAACGCAACGATCCGTTGGCAATACCGCAAATACCATGACCGCTCGTGCATCCGCTACCCATGCGAGTACCGAAACCGACTAGAAAACCGCCCACAGCCAACAGCCCATAGGGATAGTCGGAACGCGGCGTGAAAAACCCGGGGTTGAACCAATTAAACAGTAAAGCGCCTAATACCAGCCCGATTAAAAAATTGAACCGCCAAAGCCACTCCGACTTCGAGGAATTGAGTAAACGATGCATGATGCCGCTAACCCCGGCCATGCGGCCATTTAGCCATAATAATAAGGTGGCCGCCAAACCGATCAATGTTCCGCCGAGAAAAGCCGAGAACGGTGTAAAATTTTCCACAAAGAATTCCTGAATAATTTTGAAATTTAAAAAATAACCCTTATATACACACGTAGGAAAGTGCATTTTATTGTTTTTTGAGAAAAGCCTTAAAAGCTACCCGCTAATATTAACGCTCGAGGATTCAGTCAACAAGGCAAAAACATATTAGCCAAAGAAACTTTCAACCCAAAAAGAACAGTTGGCATGTGTTGTAGACCGTTCGTACTGAGCCAGGTCGAAGCATGAACGGTCTACAACACTTTCACCGCATTGGTGAAGCCTCAAACTCCCCTTCACCATTCGACAGGGCTCTCCTGAGCGTATCCAGAGCTCAGGGCGAACGGTAGTTGAAGCTCTCAAATGCTCTTTTTAGGTTTAAACTTTTACAAATTTCCTTACGCGCCCTGAGCAACAGACAAGAAGGTTAAATTTATGAATAAAAAATATTTTTTACCGTTACTACTGTTAATTATCACGCTGTCCCCTCTCTCATTCGCGCAAACGGGCGGTATCGAAAATCTTAGGCAAACCAGTAAAGCGTTTGCGTCGGTCGCGCGGCAAACCTCTCCTTCGGTTGTCTTTATCCAAGTGGAAAGTTCCCGTGAAGGCGTCGCGCAAGCACCCTTTACAACGCCATTCGGCGACGAATGGCCTTTCGGCGATGATTTTTTCCGGCATTTTTTTGGCGATGAATTTCCAGGAACGCCAAGACGCCCGGGGCCGCCCCCTGCACCACAACAACGGCCGCCCGCGATAGGACAAGGTTCCGGCTTCGTTTTCGCGTCGAAGCGAGGCTTATTAAGCGAAACCTCCTATATCATCACGAACAATCATGTCGTTGCGAATGCCGACAAAATTCGCGTGACATTCCAAGATGGGCGGGAATTCGATGCCAAGATTACCGGCACCGATCCTAAATCGGATATCGCCGTCATTGAAATCAAAGCCGGAAACTTGCCGGCCTTGCCGCTGGGCGACTCAACAAAACTGGAAGTCGGCGAATGGGTCGTGGCCATCGGCAATCCGTTCGGTTTGAGCCATACGTTGACCGTCGGGGTCGTAAGCGCCAAGGGCAGAACCAGCCTAGGCATCAGCGATTATGAAGACTTCATTCAAACCGATGCCGCGATCAATCCGGGTAATTCCGGTGGTCCGCTCGTCAACTTGGAAGGTGAAGCAGTCGGCATCAATACCGCGATTTTCAGCCGGAGCGGCGGTCACATGGGCGTTGGCTTCGCTATCCCGATCAATCTGGCAAAATCGATCGCCGACCAATTGATAGAACGAGGCGAAGTCACGCGCGGCTATTTAGGCGTCGTGATTCAGCCGTTGACGCCGGATTTGGCCGAATCCTTCAATTTAAAAACCCATCAAGGCATTTTAATCGCACAGGTCACCGATGATTCGCCAGCGGCGAAGGCAGGCCTCAAAGCCGGCGACATCGTGACCCAATACCAAGGCAGACCGGTCAACGATATCGGCGATTTCAGAAACCGTGTCGCGCTAACACCACCCGGCAAAAGCGCCAAAATCGCGATCTTGCGCGATGGAAAATCGCGCACAATCGACATAAAAATCGAAAAACTCGGCGATCAACAAATTGCAGCAGCACAAGCGCCCGCCCAAAGCACCGAAGAATTAGGCTTGACCGTGCAGACCGTGACCCGAGATTTAGCACGGCAATTCAATGCAACCCTCGGCCAAGGCGTCATCGTCACCGAAGTCAATCCGGGCTCGATTGCTGCAATGGCCGGCATACGCCCCGGCACTGTAATCCTGGAAGTCGACCGCAAACCGGTCAATTCCGCCAACGAATTCAATCGCGCCGTCAATCAAAGCAAGGATAATAAGCGGGTCTTGTTACTGACCAGCGATCGCGGCATGTCCCGCTATGTCGTCTTGCAATGGCGCTAAACGCATTCGTGTACTTCGCGGCCCAATTGCTTTTCTACTCCCTTTATAGTCAAAAATTAGATAACTTTATGAAGGTATGGGGTGTGGCTAGCGAGGATGTCGGCAGCAAGGCAGATTTTTGCTCCTCGGCAACTGCTCCTGCGTTGCTCTACCTCCTGCATCCTTGCAGTCGTCGGCAATTGCTGAGTTACATGGATGTAATGAATGCAGAAAATGCAGGAGCATTTTTCTGCCCTGCATCGCCTAAAGCGCCTACTGTTGGTGCCCTAATACACGCCATCCGTAGCGTAAATGCAAAATCTGCATTCACGCCATCCTTGGCGTTCGATTGCTGCCGTCAAGCCCCCATGGATGGGTTCACGGCGGTCCTCGATAGACACATCCCATACCTTTTATTCTTAGACGGTTTTTCAATCAAAAGAGAGTAGGTTTAATGATTTTCCAAACTCATTCAATTAAATGACTCAACAAGATACACGACTGCAACTCGACCGCGATCATATCTGGCATCCCTACACATCAATGACTGCACCCACGCCGGTTTATCATGTCGCCAGTGCTTCCGGCGTCATGCTTAAACTGGCCGACGGCCGAGAATTGATCGACGGGATGTCGTCTTGGTGGTCGGCAATACACGGTTATAATCACCCCAAACTCAATCAAGCCGCCACGGATCAGCTTCACTCGATGGCCCATGTGATGTTCGGCGGCATTACGCATACGCCGGCAATCGAATTGGTCGAGCGCCTATTGAAAATCACACCCGAGGGCTTGAACTCGGTGTTTTTGAGCGACTCCGGCTCGGTCAGCGTCGAAGTCGCATTGAAGATGGCCATTCAATATTGGCAAGCGCTCGGCAAACCCGAAAAAAACCGATTCGTGGCGCTTCGGGGTGGTTATCACGGCGATACCTTCGGTGCGATGTCGGTCTGCGACCCGGTTACCGGCATGCATCATTTGTTCAACCCCGTATTGCCTCAACACTATTTCGCGCAGCGGCCCGCTTGCCGTTTCGGCGAATCTTGGGACCCGTCCGATATCGACCCGTTGGAAGCCATTTTATCGAAGCACGGCGACTCCTGCGCGGCGGTCATTCTCGAACCGATCGTACAAGGCGCGGGCGGCATGTGGTTTTATCATCCCGACTATCTGAAATCGGTAAGCGCCTTATGCAAAAAACATGACGTATTGCTGATCGCCGATGAAATCGCGACCGGCTTCGGCCGTACCGGTAAACTGTTCGCCTGCGAACATGCCGGCATTTCGCCCGATATTTTATGCCTCGGCAAAGCCTTGACCGGCGGATATTTGACGCTGGCCGCTACATTAACGACCGACAAAGTTGCCGGAGCGATTTCGGATGGACCGGCCGGCTGTTTCATGCACGGCCCGACATTCATGGGCAATCCGCTGGCCTGCAGCATCGCATCGGCAAGCATCGACTTATTATTCGAGTCGAATTGGCAAAGCCGGGTCGCGGCCATAGAGGCCGGACTCAAAAAGGGCTTGGAACCCTGCTGCAACCTGGCTAGCGTTAACGATGTCAGAGTGCTCGGCGCTATTGGTGTCGTCGAAATGAAAGACCCTGTGTGCCTATCCGAGATTCAAGACCGTCTGGTTAAACACGGCGTTTGGCTGAGGCCGTTCGGGCGCTTAATTTATACGATGCCGCCTTATATAATCGACGAACGCCAATTACAAAAATTGACTACGGCAATTTTTCAAACCTTACAGTAACGTTCATGAAAGCCTGGCCATCGCCCCGGCAAATGAAAGTTCTCTGGGTGGTGGAGGGTGCGGTCACTCGCCCGACAGGACGCCGTGAACCCAGCACCTAAATTATCCAAGATAGTTAACCATAGCCAATGGGCTATGGAATTTAGGTGCTGGGTGAATACGTCCGTGTAGGCTCGACGGCGGCGACTGATTGCCATGGATGGCATGAATGCAGATTTTGCAGGAGCAAAAATCTGCCCTGCCGCCGACGCCTGCCGGTCGAGCAACCGCACCCTCTTGGAGCCGGCATTTTCTCCGCTGAGCTTCGTATATCGAAAAATTAGCTAAGGTGTCCGAATCTACGAACTTTCACAGTAACGTTCATGAAAGCCTAGCCATCGCCCCGGCAAATGAAAGTGCCTTCTGCGGGACGGGGTTGCAAACCCATAGTCATCAGACTAAGCGCAGATCCCCACTGCTAAATCGCTACCGGCTTCATCCGGCGAGTATAAACAGCGTAGCCCGAATGGAGCGCAGCGCAATCCGGGCTACATGCTTTAATAGCAACTTGGGAAAGAACGTATGCGGATTGGCCGTTTTTAGCTTGATGCGTATGGCTTGCAAACCCCGTCTTGCTAAGGAAGTTGGCTGACAAAAGAAAGTAGATTTCTGCCGTTAATTCTTTTGTTCCAACTGCCATTCCTGTAGCCAGTTGAACAAGGCTTCAACACCCAGAACAGTCCCATCGCGAAGATTGGTCTTCGGCTGAAAAAACAACACAAACTCATTATTGGCCAATGCGCGTTCGATTCGGGCAAATTGCTTTCCTTGCTCACACGTTTATTTTTCTCGAAACGCGTCGAACCGTTGAAATCGATTCTTACCTTGTTGCTTGGCTTGATACATCGCTTGATCGGCATGGCGAATCAATGTTTCAGAATCGGCTGAATCATCCGGATACAGAGTAAAACCCAAGCTCAACGATACCGACACAGTTTGATTCGCCAGCAACATTTTTGCCGAAACGGCTTTAAGAATTCTTCGTAATATCGTCTTACATTCGCCGCTGTCATTGATATCCAACAGCAACAGCACAAACTCATCGCCGCCGATGCGTGCCAGCGTATCTCCCTCGCGTAAACAAGCCATGATGCGCCGAGTAATTTCTATCAATAATTGATCACCGACTTGATGACCGAATCGATCATTGATCGGTTTAAATTCATCCAGATCCAGATAACACACCGCCATTAATTTTCGCGACCGCCGCGCATGAACGATGGCTTGTTCCAATCGATCCGATAATAAAAAGCGGTTCGGAACCCCGGTCAAGGGATCGAAATGCGCGATACGTTCCAATGCGTGCTGATGCTCTTTGATCGGCGTAATGTCGATAAACGAACCGATGAAATGATGAATGCTGTCTTGATCGTCCCTGACCACTGCAATAGACGTCAAGGCCGCGTAAATTTCACCCTGCTTGTTGCGATTCCAAATTTCGCCGCTCCAGTGACCTTCCGATAACAAGGCTTGCCACATGTTGCGGTAGAATTCGGTATCCTGCCGCCCCGATTTGAGTATACGTGGATTTTCGCCTTTGATTTCGTCAAGCCCATAACCGGTAATACGGCTAAAGGCGTTATTGACATTGATAATACGGTTTTCAACATCGGTAATCACGATGCCGTCATGACTATAGGCAAAGACAGTCGCGGCAAGACGTTGATCTTCTTCCTTTTGACGCAATGCCTGCCGCATCCGTTCGGTTTCCAACAAATTGCGCACTCTAAGCTGAGCAATCTGGAGATTGAAAGGCTTGATCAAAAAATCTGCCGCACCCAGCGATAAACCCTGAATTTCAGCTTCAATTTCACTCAACGCCGTCACGAAAATAATCGGTATATGCTGTAATTTAGCATCAGATTTAAATAAGCGGCAGGTTTCATAGCCATCGAGATCGGGCATCATGATATCGAGTAAAACCAAATCCGGCGGAGTCTCGCTCGCCAACACCAGGCCTTTTTTACCGCTAGTCGCTATTTGGATCTCGTATTGATCCTGTAATGCCATCCCCAATAGCGTGATATTAGCCGGTGTATCATCGATTATCAGGATCTTCTGGCGTTCAATGCTCACAATGCGTTTCCCTTGGTCTCGGAGAATTGCTCACGCAATAATTTTAGCTGTAAATGAGCCTCCTCAAAATTCATATCGTTGATCAGTTTACCAATCGTGTCAAAATGCGAAGCAATCAAACTACCCTCCAATTTTGCTTGCAGCATGCTGAATTGTTCAACGGCAGTAAACATATTTTTTTCCAACTGGCCTTCGAGACCATCGAGAATCTCGTTAATACCCTCACAACTCTTGAAAAACAAGCGATCTTCGTTACAAATTACTGTCTTTTGCTGCTGAGCCGCGGACAGATGTATATGGCTTTCGATAACGCTCACTAAATGTTCTATCGTAAAAGGCCGAACGAGTCGTTCATCGATATCCTGTTTAAATTCGGGCTCTAACCCTTCGCTTTGTTGTTGATCGCTAATACCGATGATGAATGCGCGAGGAAGATGATGGGCCGATTCCAAGACACGAATCTTTCTCGCAAGCCGGCCAAAAGATCTATTTTCCAAACTAAGTTCAATAATGATTGCATCAAATTCTAGATCCTCGTCGATAAAGTCCGAAATTTGATCATCCTGATCCACACCAATCACTTCGATAGATCGTGCCTTTAGTTGTGCAGACAAATTAGCGCCATGTCCACAATCACTGTCAATCAATAACACGCGATTTAGCCTAGGATTTGGATTCGATAATTGGGATGACTCATCGATATTGGATGGTAAAGCGCTGTTATCGATCTCATGCTCGACGCGGGTAGGTATCCGAAACCAAAAACGCGAACCTTGCCCTTCATCGCTCTCAAACCCGGCTTTGCCTTGCATCAACTCGGCAAAACGCGATACCAGCGACAATCCCAGCCCAGTCCCCACATAGCGTCGATTCGAACTGCTATCGACCTGGGTAAACGGTTTAAATAACTCGCGCTGTTTGTCCTTTGGAATACCGATACCGGTATCGCTGACCGAAAACTCCAACAAACAATTCCTCGACTCATCAAGGATTGAACGCGCCTCAATCCGGATAGAACCGCGATCGGTAAACTTAATCGCATTGCTGACCAGATTGGATAACATTTGCTTAACTCTGAGCAAGTCAACTTGATAAGCCTTTACCTCACCATCTACCCAGGCAGCATGAATTCTCAAGCCTTTTTGCTGGGCAGCACCGGAAAAAAGCGTCATAATTTCGTCTAAAATCCTTTGTGGTTGAACGGCTAAAAAATTTAGCTCCAAGCGATTCGCCTCGATTTTAGACAAATCTAAAATATCATTGAGCAAAGCAAGCAAATTGTTGCCGGACGTCAGAATCGTCCGAGCGCATTCTAGGCGTTTAGTATCGTTGCATTCCCGCTTGACTAATAATTGAGCCATACCCAGAATCCCGTTCAATGGCGTCCGAATTTCGTGAGACATCGTCGCTAAAAAACTACTTTTGGCACGATTAGCGGCTTCCGCTTTACGAGTCTGTATTTTATTATTCAAAATCAGCGCGATATGAGAAAAAAACGGTGCCAAATAGTTGCGCATCTGTGCCGATCCCAGCAAATCGGACATTTTGACGACACCCAGCATTTGGTCGCCAATCGTCAAAGGCATCACCCATGTGCAGGCCACCGCAGCAACATTATCTTTGAGCAGGGTATGGTTCAAATCGGTATTTTGTTCGACAAAATGGCGAGTGGCAAAGACCTCCGCCACCAACGAATCTTCAATCTCACCAACAATCCGTTTTTCGCCGAATAAGTTGACATAGTGAATCTCGCCTTCGTCCAGATAATAAATCTCTGTATTGGTACCGCCTAAACTACCGCAAAGTGCCGCTATCATACTATCTAGGAAGTAATCGATACCGGCAATCGGATTAAGCAATTCCACCATATGCAGGACAAGATGCAGATTGGCTTTTTCTTCGGATAGCTTACGGACACGGCGCTCCAAGTGCTCGATACGTCTTTGCAAATCGTGTTCGTTTGAATTCATCATTCCCGTTCAAGTCGTTGCTTGATCTAGTCGCTGCTTAATAGCCTCGAACAACACTTGCTTTAAGTGTTCAAGATCCACTTCGAGCCAGTGTAAAGGTAAATCCACAAAATCGGCCGCGGTTTGAGCGGCTTCGGAAAAATCGGCGCTGCAAGGCGTTTTGAGCGCGAGCATATACTTATGGCTGCTGTGAAAAATTTCGCGCACCACGGCAATATTGTTACCGAAACAAGCCGTGATCATCGGTTGCCAAGTCAAGGCCCAATCTTCAACTAGAAAGTACGCTCCCTTTTCAAGCTCCTGCATGAAAAGCTCATAACCCAATAACATAACGATGCAATTTTGACCCCGGGTGCGGCAAGTGCGATGTTCGTCCAAATAGTTGTCCATCAACGGATGGCAACTGCCGTAAAAAACAAAGGTTTTTTCGCCTTTCGCCTCATGCTCTTGCAAGGCTTCGTTAAGTTCTTTCGATAAGCGATTAAGGTAATTATGCAGGGCCGAATCCAAAAAATGCGTTTGTACATTCCAGCCTTGTTTTCGGATCAAATAGTCGACTTCTTTGCGCAAAATACCGCAACCGACCATCGTCAAAGGCTCTGTATGCTCCTGATGCAACACAAAGGTTTTCATGTCAACTGTCCGTATTCAAAGGCGGCCGTTATCATCGCCTCAATATTGACCTCCGGTACCGCCAGAGGCATCACGCCATTACCGAATAAAAAATGCCCGCCCTGCTTGCCTATCTCGATAATACGCTTAACTTCGGCTTCTGTTTCCGCCTCGCTCCAATGAATCATTTTGATGTCGTCAATCACACCACATGTCAAGCCGCGGGTATTGATCAAGCGCTTGGCTTCGGCCAAGTCAGCCAATGGACTGATGTAATGCGACGTGATGCCCAGTTGGTCAAACGCCAAATCGATAACGCCGTTAAATGGCGCCATGCCGCAGTAATAGACGACATCATCTACGCCGCCCGACTGCAAATCGAGTTTCATCCAAGGCAATACGATTTCTTCGATGATTTTGTTACCGACAAAATAGGGCGAACCGAACGGCGTCGAATACATCAAAACATTGGCTCCGGCCGCACGTAGCGCGTTAATGTGCTGATGAACAAAATCAACGCATTTGCGCAACAATTCATCGCGCAGATCGGCCGGCCCGGTCAAAAATAGCTCCATCCAGTTATCCATGCCCATCAACAGGGCCGGCAAGGTCGTCGAAGCCGTCACATAAGCGCAAATGGCATGCGTCTGCCCTATCTCGGTACGTAAAATCGATAAACAATCGGCAATGGCTTGCCAGGCTTGCTGTTGAGTGATATCGGTCGGGACTTCAAATTTGGCAATATCGTCCCAATTCTTGATCACGAAATCTTCCACATTAGGCACGCCGTCATCGGCAAACAATATTTGTTTACAGCCCAACAATTCGGCTTCTTTGCCGACATAGTGCAAACTCCACACATTATCGTGACCGAAACGCTTTAACATTTGCAATTGCGCTTCGGCAACACAATCGCCCCGTGCAAAATAATCTTGAGCGCGCATATCGAGTTCTCGCGCACCTTGATCGAACAAATTGCAAAAGACCGGAATACGCGGTGCCGGGGCGCCGTTTTTAGCCGCCGCTAAAATTTCTAAAGGTGTCATGGACTCACCTCTTTGATCAATTGGATAATAACCTTTGCCGCCGTCACACCATCAGGAGCCCACACATCGGCCCCCACTTTTTTATATAATTCCGGATCGAATCGATAGGGCGCGCCTCCGACCGCCAGCTTGATTTTATTTTCCAAGCCCCTCTCCTTTAATAAGGATCGAACCTTGATACTACCATTCTCGCCGATCGCGGTATGCACCATCATGGCCGAAATCGCGATGACTTGTGCGTCGTTTTCGACAGCCTTGTCGACAAACTGTTCGGCGCTGATATTGATGCCTAAGTCGATAACATCGACCATCAACGATTTAAGGCAACCTATCACGATACGTTTACCGAGCGAGTGCAAATCGCCATAGGCGGCCCCGATCACCACTTTGCCGATCGTTTCCGGCAGGCTAGCGAATTTTTCCAGCATTCGCTCGGTCACTTCAGAGGCGATCTGTGCCGTCATGAAGTGTTGAGCCAGATTGGAATCGGGATCCTGTTCGATGCGCGCCATCATGGCTTCCACGGCAGGAATGACCAAATTGAACACAATATCTTCCGGACTATAACCGTCTTGTAGAGCCCCATTGACCACGGTCAAGGCGGCCTGCTTATCGGTTTCGAAAACCGCTTCGTTGTATGCCTGCACGTAACGACTCAACATATTCCGACCCCCTTATGCCATCGGCTGCAAGCGCAAATGTTCGATAAAACATTCTTCATAACTACTGATTCCGCCTAAATTGATCGATTTTGTCTTGCTTATGATCGCATTTAAACGAGCATTTGCGTTTTGGTCTAGCAACAACTGCTCGCACCCAGCCAGACTTGCATTCGCAAGACGTTTGAATCTGTCGACCGGTAAACAGGGCAACAAGCCGACACGCATTGCACTGTGTAAATCCAGGTATTGCCCCAAACTACCGCAAATCCAAACCGCCTGTAAATCGCTTGGCTTTAAGTCGGCAAACTCGAGTAATTGCATCATGGCGGCGGCGGTCGAAGCCTTGGCTCGTTGAAAAATATCGATATCGCCACCAAAAATTGCCGACCGAGCACTGCCGGCATCAAGCCGATAACCTGTACCGCTCGACTGCAATGATTGGGCAAAGCGACCGGAGGGTTTGAGTATTTGCTTGTCCAACATCACCGCAATCGCATCGATGAAGCCGCTGGCACAATATCCTCGAATCGGCTGCTCGTCGATCGTAGTCATCAGCCAACGCTCGCCGTCATCGCGTACACGATATATGGCGCCCGTTTCAGCCGCCAAGCCATTGCGCATCCCGACCCCTTCAAACGCCGGCCCACCCGGAACCGATGTCACCCATACCGTAGTACCGTCCCACAGAGCAATTTCAGTATTGGTTCCCAAATCCGCCAACAGCATCGGACTAGATTGCTCGGTAATTCCCGTGGACAAAAGATCGGCCAATAAATCCGAACCGACAAAACCGGCCAATGGCTGAACGATCGAGATATCCGCGTGAGGCATACGCCAATCATGGCGCCACGAGGCCACATCATCGATTTTGCACTCGATAGGGCTATGCCAATTTTCAAGCCGATACAAATCATCGCTATCGTTACCGCCACCAATCAGCATCAGCATAACGGTGTTTCCGACGATGATAATCTGTCCGGTTTCGGCAAGGACATAAGCCACTTCCCCAAAATCTCGACTCAAAATATCTCGAATACCATCCAAGATAGCCTTACGCCCTTCGGTCATCAAGTCCCGCGAGGCATGAACGTCCAATCTTTGGGCATCCAAACGAGTCAAGACATCGGCGCCATGCGCCACTTGAGGATTGATGCCTACCCGGCAACCGATGAGCCGAGCGGTGGGGCGATGCCAAATAGACAAACGAATATGAGTCGTTCCTAGATCGACCGCAATGCCATACGGTTTTTGAACCTCGTCGGTAACTTTCGAAAACACTACCGTAGGCCACTGGTATCGATCCGGACTCCTCCATTGCGACGCCGGAGCAGGATGAGCAAGATACGCTTCACCGTCACTCAGAGGCCTTAATTGGCAGGCGAGCCGATAACCCTGCTCCAATTGATCCGGCAACAATTTCTGCCGTTCCGCCGGAGTCGGAAGATTGAACCGACCGGAAATGACTTGTATCAAACAAGCGCCGCAAGTACCCAGCCCGCCACAAGCCGCACGAACGCGAATTTCGGTGTGATCGAGCGCTTCTCGAACCGATACCGAATCGGACAGGTAAAGCTCTAAACCGCAATTATCCGTGTTGACGCGTAACCGGTGATGTTTTTGTTCTTCGATGGATTCTAAATTTTTTGGCATCGGTCTTTTAGCCGCAATTCCGGACACTATCTCGGAGGGTGGAACTCATATTACTATAGTAATATTCACGAAGGTCTGGCAATCGATCGCCCCGGCAAATGAAAGTGCGCGGCAGGCGGAGAGTGCGGTCACTCGCCCGATAGGACGATAGGACGCCGATGCCGAATTTTGATCTACGATGATGATAAATAAATTTTGAGGTCTTGATGTCAAACGATACCACGAGCATTGATAAGCGCCCCAGCATTCTGATAGTCGACGACGAAAGCGTCAATCTTTCGGTTTTCGGACAATATTTGATGGCGGATTATGCGGTCTTGGTCGCAACATCCGGCGCTAAAGCCTTGGAAATAGCGAATAATAACTCCTTGGACCTAATCTTGTTGGATATTATGATGCCCGGCATGGACGGTTACGAAGTCATTAAAGCGTTGAAGGCTAATCCGAAGACGCAAGACATTCCGGTCATTTTCGTGACGGCCTTGACCTCCGGACTAGACGAAACGTTCGGTTTTTCATTGGGTGCGGCGGATTATCTCTATAAACCCTGCAACTTATCGATATTATCGGTTAGGGTCAACTCACAGATAGAACTAAAAAAAGCGCGCGAGCGCTTACAAAATCAAAATATTCATCTCGAAGCGGAACTACAAAAACGCTTGCAAGAAAATCAAATAATTCAATCCGAACTGATGCAATCGGAAAAACTCGCCGCGATCGGTCAATTGGCGGCCGGCATTGCACACGAAATTAATAATCCGTTGGGGTTTATTTTTTCCAACCTCAATTCCTTTCAAGAATATGCCTTCGAAATTTTCGACTTGATCGACCAATACGATAATCAACTCTCCAAATGCAGGCCCCAACCGGACTGTATCTCGAAATTACAAGATTTGAAGCAGCAAAAAGACTGGAATTTTTTGCGCGAGGATATCGCCGATCTGATTAGCGAATCCAAAGAAGGTTTAACCCGAGTGCGAAATATCGTCCGTGCCTTCAATCAATTCACCGATGACAACGGCCAAGACTGGCAGCAATGCGATATCAAGCTGAGTTTGGAGACGACCTTAAAAGTGTTCGTCTGCAGCCAAAATATCCAATGCCGTATTCGCAAAGAATATGGCGACACGCCCGAGATCGAATGCATTCCTCAACTCATGAATCAAGTTTTTTTGAGTTTGCTGACCAATGCCTGGCAAGCCGTCGGCGAATCCGGTGAAATCATTATACGAACCGGAACCGACGGCAAACAGATCTGGGTGGAAATTGCAGACAACGGCCCCGGGATTAATCCGGACCATCTGCATAGATTATTTGAACCGTTTTTCACGACGCGCCCCATTGGCAAAGGCATCGGCCTCGGCTTATCGACCGCGAATAATATCGTCCGCGCTCATCATGGCAGAATCGACGTCACGAGTCGTATCGGAGAAGGCGCCAGTTTTAAGATCTGGTTGCCTATTCATAAAACGCATGACTAAGGATATGCCCGTAAATAACTTCCCTATTTTGTGTAGGGTTCGGTTGCTCAATTGGCAGGTGTCGGCGGCAGGGATAGCGGCCGTCAAGCCTAAATGATTACTTTCGCGCAGGCATCGACTATCTATTGCTACCGGCATACTCACCGATATACTCCACTTCCACTTCGGCAAGCCCTTTAACGCCAATCACTTTAGCCGCGCCTTTCGATAGATCGATCAAACGATTTTTAGCGAAGGGGCCGCGATCGTTCACAACCAAAATAATCGACCGGCCATTTAGCAAGTTAGTCACTTTGACTCTGGAAGGTAAAGGAAGCGTTTTATGCGCGGCGCTTAGACCATCGGGATTAAACCTGATACCCATCGCAGTGCGATTGCCGGATTCGGCACCATACCAAGAAGCAATGCCTCTTTCCTTATATCCATTGGGATTGGCCAAGGGATAGTAGCGTTTGCCTCTAATTTGGTAAGGCCGGTTGTAAGGCGCATCTCTCTTGAATTCGATTGCTCTATCGAAGCCATCATCCGACACCGGCTGTTTGGAAGAACAGCCGAATAACATCATAGCGACAATCGCCAAAACGGTAGCGAATCCGAAATTGCGTCTAACGAGTAAATGATACGGTTTTTTTTGCAACAACTGAAAAGCCATAAGATACTTAAATTTCAATATATTGACGAATATTCTTAAAATAGCTCAATAAACTTAACGTCTGCTGAAGGCTCAGCAACGAATCGATATGACCGCTAGGATATTTTTGGCTAAAACTCAAAAGAGAATATTGCCACCACCGGTATTCTAATCGGCCGTGATTTGCAGTAAGACCTCAAATATTACATAATTCTTCATCAAAAGAGCGATTCATAAGCATTTTTCATTTATTGCACGACATCCCAAATACCGTTGTCGCTCATCCATCAAACTTAAATTTCAAATGAATCATACGCTCTCGGTCATGACCGAGGCGCAGACGCCAGTAAAATTTACTGACAACTTGCCTAGTGGTAGTTGCCACCGCCTCCTATCTTCAATTTGCACACTTTGATTGATTACAGTCAAAAATATTGCAATGACGCGACATTATAGTAAACAAGGCTTATGACTGGGTAAGCTACGAAAACGACTGACTCTCAACACGAGGAATAAACATGAACATCAACGCTGCAATTTCATTGACCCGAAATCCAAGTCTCTGGCTATTGCTATTGCTATTTTACTTGATGGCACCGTTTAATTTTGCCTGGTCTCAAGACGCACAACAAGTAACAGCACCCGAGAATAGCGCCGAAACCGAAACGCTCGACCAAACCATCGAAACCATTTCGGAACGACGTAAAGCGCTGGAAAATCAAAGAACAGAAATCAAGCAGCGTTTGCAAAAAGCATCGGCCCATGATGCCGAACTATTACAAAAGCAACTCGCACTGCTGGAGCAAACAGAGGCAGCCTTTACCGCACAAATCATCGAACTCAATCGAAGTCAGGAACTAGATGCTCAAAAAGCCGCCGACTTACAAGAAATTGCCCGACTAGAAAAAGAGCTTGAGCCTGAAAAACCTGTTTCAGTTTTGGATTTGGACCGCGCGCGCGAACAACTCGCCGTCGAGTCGGCCCGGGTTAAAGTGGTCCGCGCCAAAGTTGATTTGGCAAAAGAAGGTTTGGAACAAGCACAACAGGCATTCAAACAAACACAAGACAAGCTGACTCAAATACAAAGTGGAAACGGAACAATCGAGCCGTTGCCGCTAAAAGCGGCGGAACTGGAACATGATCTCGCCGAACAACAACAAACGCTTCGCGAACTGGAACTGAAAAACGAAGAAAAAGCGTTTTCAGTCTATGACACCCACCTTAGTCTATTACGCCAAAAAGTCGACTTTTTACAGCAACATGCCCGCTTCGACAATTCTGCATTAACTCAGCAACACGAAAGTATCCGCAAACAACAATTCGAACTTAACCGCGAATTGTCTCGACTCAACGAACAACAATCAAAGGCGCAAAGCCTTTTAGAACAAGCTCGGAAACGGCTGGAAGCGGCTTCTTTCGAAGATGTGCAAGCCATTGAAGAAACGGAATCGCGTCGCTTGGAGCTAGAGGCGCTTAAGTCGAAAACCGATGCTGCGCAACGCAAACTGGAATTAATTTCGGAGCGGAAGGAATTATGGCAAAAGCGCCAGGACGTATTCAATGAATCCGTCGAATTGCAGGAATTACCGAACTGGCGATCTCAGGCCAACTCAGCCATCGCACAAATCGAGCAAGAGCAAGCCACGATTAAACTTTGGCTCAGCGACTGGCAAAGCCGACTGAATGGGGTAGGCAGCAAAACGGCTCCGGATAAATCCTTTTGGCTATCACGTCAAAGTGAACACATACAAAGTATCATCGACACATTGACCGATTTAAACGGGGCAATGGATGAAACCCGCCGGCTTCATCAATACTTGATCGACGATATTAATGCCAGAACCTCGCAATACAACCTTCGCGACCGGATCAAAAGTTTAATCAACATGGAGATCAATCATAATTCGCTATGGGATTGGCTTTATGCCTTCGCCATCGCCTCGATGACCTTCATTTTATTATTCGTTTTGCGTTGGTTCCTAATGCGCGGTTTAAAGCATGCCGCCGAACGCAAGCATTTTTCCCAAGCGAATGAAATGCTGAGCACCGTCAAACGCGCCAATCTCATATTCTTTCTAGTCATCGCTGTCTTTTTCTCATCATTATCGTTAACGCTAGACCCCGCCACCGATACGACGATCGCCAAAATCACAAAAGTTGTTATCGCACTACAGATCGCGATTTGGCTGAGCGGTTTTATAAGAGCCTGGATTTTCCGTATCCTGTCGCGCAAAACCAAACGCGACGGCGCCAGCATGGGCGCATTGGCCATCCTTAATTTCACGAGCCAAATAGTGTTATGGTCGGTAGCAGTATTGCTTATTCTGCAAAACCTCGGTATCGATATCACCGCGTTAATTGCCGGCCTCGGTATCGGCGGTATCGCAGTCGCCTTGGCGCTGCAACGAATCCTCAGCGATTTATTCGCATCGCTATCAATCGTGCTCGACAAACCCTTCGTGATCGGCGATTTCGTCAATTTCGGCGATTATTTCGGCACCATAGAGCATATCGGCATCAAAACTACTCGATTGCGTAGCCTGACCGGCGAGCAGATCATTTGCGCCAACGGCGAACTGCTCGATACCCGCATCCGCAACTACAAACGCATGCAAGAGCGGCGCGTAGTTTTCAAACTTGGAGTGGTCTATGATACGCCCTATAAAAAGCTGCTGAGCATTCCGGCAATGCTCAAAGCGATCATCGAGAAGCAAGATAAAACTCGCTTCGATCGCGCTCACTTTTTTCAATACGGTGATTTCTCTCTCGATTTCGAAATCGTCTATTATGTGCTGAGCCCTGACTACGGTTTATTCATGGATGCGCAGCAAGCAGTCAATCTGGATATTTACCAACAGTTCCAACAGGAAGGCATCGAATTCGCTTATCCGACTCAATCACTGTATTTGCATAACAGGCCTGTTTCGCAGCCTAAATTATCTGAAATCGGATAATCGATCCCTTAGGAAAACCCATTGGTCAAGAAAGTGAATCTAAATCAAGGAAGCTTCATCGCGAATATCGTTCAAATACTCGAACGGCGGATAGTCTTGGCCGAAGTCAGTTGGAATAACGGAACAATCGCCTCGATCATCGAATTAAGCGATGAAGACCCGAGCCGGCCTTATTTGTTACCGGGCTTTATCGACGCGCATGTGCATATCGAAAGCTCGATGCTGACGCCTGCCGAGTTTGCCCGGATTGCGTGCCGGCACGGCACCGTCGCTACCGTTTCCGACCCGCATGAAATCGCCAATGTGCTCGGCCTGGAAGGAATTCGCTTCATGTGCGATAGCGCCGCGTTGACGCCGATGCCGATATTGTTCGGAGCGCCTTCGTGCGTGCCGGCAACTCCATTTGAAACGTCCGGCGCGCGCCTCGACAGCGTACAATTGGCCTGGCTGCTCGAAAACCGACAGGCAG
This sequence comes from Methylotuvimicrobium sp. KM1, assembly GCF_044788715.1. Lineage (NCBI taxonomy): Bacteria > Pseudomonadati > Pseudomonadota > Gammaproteobacteria > Methylococcales > Methylococcaceae > Methylotuvimicrobium > Methylotuvimicrobium sp. KM1. The sequence goes on from NZ_CP173170.1 coordinate 2,842,306, forward strand.
GTTATCTATCCGAAGTGATGAATTATCCCGGGGTTTTGCATGATGATCCTGAAATTGCGGCAAAATTGGCATTGGCCAAGCGTTTCGGCTACCCGATCGACGGTCATGCGCCCGGCCTGAGCGGTGAAGACGTCAAGCGCTATGCGGCGGCCGGCATTTCGACCGATCATGAATGCAGCACGCTCGATGAAGCCCGCGAAAAACTCGCGGCCGGCATGCATATCTTGATTAGGGAGGGTTCGGCGGCGCGCAATTTCGAGGCATTGCATCCGTTGATCGGCGAAGCTCCCGAGCGCGTGATGTTGTGCAGCGACGACAAGCACCCGGACGACTTGGTTGCCGGCCACATCAATGTCTTAGTAGCTCGGGCCATCGCGCACGGTCATAGCGTTTTCGATGCCTTGCGCTGCGCCTGTTGGAATCCGGTCGACCATTATGATTTGCCGGTTGGCCGCCTGCGGGTCGGCGAGCGCATGGACGCGGTACTCGTCGAAAATCTAACCGACTTTAGCGTACTCGTCACTTGGATTGCCGGCCAAAAAGTCGCCGAGCACTGCAAAAGCCTGTTGGTGCATCATGAAACAAAACCCGTCAATCGTTTCGCCGCCGTACCGATCGACACATCCGATCTCAAAGTGCCGGCGAGCGGCGAGCAAATCCGTGTGATCAAGGCATTCGACGGCGAGTTGTTCACGCAAGCCTTGTTACGCACGCCAAAAATCGAGCATGACAAGATCGTGCCTGACATCGAATGCGACCGGCTAATGTTGACCGTCGTCAATCGTTACGAAGTCGCCCGGCCGGCACTGGCCTTTATCGAAGGCTTCGGCTTGCAACGAGGTGCGTTGGCGTCGAGCGTCGCGCATGATTCGCATAATATTATCGCTGTCGGTGCTGATACCGATGCCATTTGCCGCGCGGTCAATGCGGTAATCGCGGCGCAAGGCGGCATTGCAGTTGCGGACCGGGAGCATGTCGAATTACTGCCGCTGCCGATCGCGGGTCTTATGAGCGATGCCGACGGCGATAGCGTCGCGGCGCGCTATGCCGAGTTGGAAGCATCGGCCAAGCGACTGGGTTCACCGCTGCGCGCACCGTTCATGACTTTATCGTTCATGGCCCTGCTGGTCATTCCCGAATTGAAATTGAGCGACCGGGGTTTGTTCGACGGCCGGACATTTTCCTTTACTCCATTAACGGTAACGCCGTGATGACTCGCTTGGTACTGAATCGACAACTGATCGAGGATCATGCAAACCCGGCAACGGTCGTGCTGGACCTGATTCGTCAGAGGCAGGGCCTGACCGGCACCAAGGACGTCTGCAGGGAAGGCGATTGCGGCGCCTGCCAAGTGCTGCTCGGATCAATGCGCGGTGGCCGCTTACGCTATCAGGCCGTCAATGCCTGCTTGTTGCCGCTGGGCGCGATCGACGCTTGCCATGTCGTGACGGTAGAAGGCCTGAACGGAGAATCCTTGAATCCGCTTCAACGCGCCTTAGTCGATTGCGGCGCGATTCAATGCGGCTTTTGCACGCCCGGCCTGATGATGGCCTTGACCGGCTTTTTTCTGAATGCCGAGACTTCCAACGAACAAGCCGCGATCGATGCGGTCGCCGGCAATCTCTGCCGCTGCACCGGTTACGCCGGCATCAAACGCGCGATAGCGCGGCTCTGCCGGCAATTCGCCCTGTCCGGCTCGCCGCCGGAACGCAGAATCGATAATTTGGTGCAATGGCAAATCCTGCCGGCTTATTTTTCGGGCATGGATTCCAAACTATCGGCCATTGCGCCACGCAATAAGGCCGATCCTTCGACGGACGCGGTACTGGTCGGCGGCGGCACCGATTTATGGGCGGCCAGACCGCATTGGCTACATACCCAACCATTGGCATTTTTGTCCGACAGCGCCGACGGCGTTCGCTTTGACGCTGACGATTGCATCGTCGATGCCGCGGTAACGATAGAACAACTTCGAACCTCCACGTTGTTTCGGCAGTTGTTACCATCGGTCACGCAAGATTTTGAGTTGATTTGCTCGGCGCCGGTCCGAGCCCGCGCGACGGTCGGCGGCAATCTAGTCAATGCCTCGCCGATTGCCGATCTGGCGGTGTTCTTTCTGGCCTTGAATGCCCGTCTGCTTTTGGTCTCGCATGACGCAAGCCGCACCGTTTCGCTCAAAGATTTTTTTCGAGGCTATAAACAAATCGATTTGCAGAGCGGCGAACGATTGCAGGCCATCCATTTCAACCGAACTGCCGCGATGGGTTTCAGTTACGAGAAAGTCAGCATGCGCCAGCATCTCGATATCGCCGCCGTCAACTCGGCGCTCGGCATCGAACATGCCGACGGGCGAATCGTCACAGCCCGTTTATCGGCCGGCGGCGTTGCTCCGGTGCCGTTTTATTTCAAGAAGACCTGCGCCTATTTGCAAGACAAAGCGATAGCCCCGGCAACCGTTCTCGCCGCGGCCGATATCGCCCGACACGAAATTGCGCCGATTTCCGATCTGCGCGGTTCCGCCAATTACAAACGTTTGTTGCTGAGACAGTTGATCTTCGCGCATTTCATGAAGCTATTTCCTGAAGCGATTCGCTGGGAGCAATTACATGCACGCCAATGATCTCGAACTGCATGCCCAAGGGCGCTCGGTCTTTGTCGACGACATCGTGCCACCGGTCGGTTTGCTGCATGCCTTTCCTGTCGTGTCGACAATCGCTCACGGCTTGATCGCAAGCATCGATTTTAGCGAGGCCTTGGCGTGCTCCGGAGTCGCCTCGATAGTGACCGCAGCCGATATACCGGGCGTCAACAACATCGGCAATGTCGAGGCCAATGAGGTGCTGTTGGCTGAACAAACCGTAATGTATCAAGGCCAGCCGATCGCCGTGGTCGTTGCCGAATCAGAAAGCGAAGCCCGGCATGCGGCCGCTCTTGTGCAGATTAACTACCGAGAATTGCCCGCCGTATTCGACGCCCGCGAGGCGCACCGGCAAGGTCTGCACATCGCGCCGCCGCGCATCTTTTCGCTCGGTGATGTCGAGCAAGCCTGGCAAACGTGCGATGACATCATCGAAGGCAAGACGCAATCGGGCGCGCAGGAGCATGTCTATCTGGAAACTCAAACCGCGCTCGCCTATCCGCTGGAAAACGGCGGTTTAAGAGTCGTTTCGGCCACGCAGTCGCCGGGCATGGTGCAACGGGTCATCGCGCGCGTGCTCAACCTGGCGATGACGCAAGTTGAGGTCGATGTGCTGCGTCTCGGCGGCGGTTTCGGCGGCAAGGAAGAACAGGCGACAACCTGGGCCGCAATCGCGGCATTGGCGGCCAGCCGTCTGCAACGGCCCGTCAAAATACGATTGAGCCGAAGCGACGACATGCGTTGGACCGGCAAGCGTCACCCTTACGATGCGGATTTCAAGATCGGCTTGACCCGCAGCGGCAAGATATTGGCTTACGAGGTTAGTTTTTACCAGAATGCCGGCGCGGTCGCCGATCTTTCTCTGGCGATTCTGGAACGCACGCTATTTCATGCCAGCAACAGTTATTTCATTCCGAACCTGCGCGCGACTGCGGTCAGTTGCCGCACGCATCTGCCGCCGAATACTGCATTCCGAGGTTTCGGCGGGCCGCAGGCGATGTTCGTACTGGAATCGGCGATTTTCAAAGCCGCTGCGGCATTGCAAATCGATACAGCCGAAATTCAGCGCCTCAATTTACTGCAAGAAGGCCAAGCGTTTCCTTACGGCATGCCCGCGACGGAATGTCGAGCCGGTCTCTGCTGGGAACGCTTGCAGGAAAAGCATGCGTTGTCTCGGCGGCAACAGGCGATAAACGACTTCAATGCGAGCCATCGACTCGAGAAAAAAGCCTTGGCGTTGATGCCGATCTGCTTCGGGATTTCGTTTACCGCGACTTTTCTGAATCAAGCCGGCGCGCTGGTGCATGTTTATGCCGATGGCTCGGTCGGAGTGAGTTGCGGCGCGGTCGAAATGGGCCAAGGCGTCAAGCAAAAAATCCGAAACATCGTTGCTTTGACCTTTTCGATAGTTTCAGACCGCGTCAAGGTTGAAAGCACGAATACCTCGCGCATCGCGAATATGTCGCCGACCGCGGCCAGCGTCGGCGCCGATCTCAATGGTCAGGCGACTTCATTGGCTTGCCGGCAGATTCTTCAGGGTTTGAAAAAAGTCGCCGCCGGATTGCTCGATATCGAAGCCGAAGCGGATAAAATCGCCATCGAACAAGAGCGCGTGCATTTCAACGGACAGCCGACCGCAATCGGATGGAATCAATTGATTTCCGACGCCTACCTGTCCCGAACGGCGTTATCGGCGCATGCGCATTATGCGACGCCCGGCGTCTATTTCGACAGAAGCAAGGAACAGGGCCGACCTTTCGCCTATCATGTCTATGGCTGCGCTGCCATTGAAGTAACGGTCGATTGCTTGCGCGGGATTTATCGCATCGATGAAGTCGTTATCGTGCATGACGGAGGCAAGAGTCTCGCACCCGAGGTCGATCTCGGCCAGGTTGAGGGCGGTCTGATGCAGGGCTTGGGATGGATGACGATCGAAGATATCCGTCATGATAGCCAGGGTCGTTTACTGAACGATACGCTGACCGCCTATAAGATTCCCGATATTCATTTCGCACCGGAAATCAACGTCGAATTTTTGGCCAAGGACAATCCGGCCGCGATTCTGCATTCGAAAGCGGTCGGCGAGCCGCCGTTCATGTATGGGATCGGCGTATATTTCGCGCTGGTCAAGGCGATACAGGCTTTCAATCCGGCCTTTGAACCGGAGTTCAGCGCGCCAATGACGCCGGAAAAAGTGTTGCTGGCCTTGTATTCCGAAACATAATGGCACTGTTGACGCTGCGCAACAGCATGTCGGGCACGTTGATTTATGCGGCGGGCGATAGCGCCGCGGCATTGTTGACCGACGAATTCCAATGGTTTCGATTGCTCGGTATGATGCTGGTCGGGGGGACATTGTATGCAATCGAAATTCCCGCCTATTTCAATTGGCTGGCGCGTTGTTTCAGAGGGAGCGATCTTCACAACCGTATTCTACGCGCCTTGCTGGCTCAGGCGTTTTTCAATCCGCTGTGGATCGCGCGGCATATCGCATTGATCTATTGCGTGTCGGGCCGCTTTGCCGAACTGGACTGGCAATTACTGAACATCGGTTTGGCGTCATTTCTGCGCATCGTGCCGGTGGCGTTTGCTGCCAATTACCTGATCCAAAATCATATTCCGCTACGCTGGCGTTTTTTCTGCAGCGCGGTTTTTTCGGCGATGATGGCGGTTTATTATGCTTTGAGCGAGACCTTCTTTGGCTAAACAAACATCTTTATGGCAATGGCTCTCGAACCGGCTGGCGCAGCAACAGTCCGTCTTACTAATGATCGTCGTCGAAAGCCAAGGCAGTTCGCCCGGCAAGCCGGGGGCGAAAATGGCCGTGACGGCGCATGGCGAATGCTTCGGCACGATCGGCGGCGGAGCGCTTGAAAGCGCCTTGCTCAAAGAAGCCCGCTCGGTTTTGCAAGTGGATGGTTTAGAGCCGAAGCTGAGACGCTTGCAGCATCATCCAGTAAGAGACGGCGAAGCATCCGGCATGATCTGCGGCGGCGAACAGACCGTTTTACAGTATCCTTGCCGGCAAGATCAGTCCGCTTTATTCCGGCGCTTGGCGGATAATCCGCAAGGCGTGTTGACACTGTCGCCGTCCGGTATCGCATTCGATCAAACGCAAACCCTACCGGAACCGTGCCGGTTTACCCGGCAAGGCGACAATGATTGGCAGTATCGGGAATCCGTCGGTTGGTCCAAACAAGCTTATATTATCGGCGGTGGTCATGTCGGTCTGGCGCTGTCGAGAATCCTGGCGACGCTCGATTTCGACATCACCGTGATCGACGAACGCGAAAATCTCGACACCCTAACGCGCAATGTGTATGCGCGGCAAAAGTTGAAACGCCCCTACTCTGACATCGACGCTGCAATACCAGAAGGCAGCCAAATCTATGTCTTGATCATGACGCATAGTCATTATGCCGACCAAAAAATCGCCGAGCGCTTAGCCGGCAAAAAAGTCGCCTATCTGGGTGTATTGGGCAGCCGGAAAAAAATCGCCCAACTCAAAGCCAAGCTTGCCGAAACGCTGTCTTGCGATGAGCTTCAACACATTCGAGGTCCCATCGGCTTGCCGATCCATAGTCATACGCCCGAGGAGATCGCAGTCAGTATCGCGGCCGAGTTGATACAGATTAGCAATAGTACGAATTTCGCACCCTGTTTATTAAGTGACTGATCATAAAAAATCAATAAATAATAAATGATTAAAAGTTTTTGACTATCCGCCGCAACTCAAAAATCAAGCCGGGAATATCATCCTGAATAATACTCCGCAAAGTATCGTTATCGATTCCCAAGTAACCGTGTTGCGCGTTGCGATGATTTGCCGCGAAAACACTACCGGATTGGCTTCCCTAACTTCCGCTGGGATATGAGTTGCGGCCTCTCCGATCAATTCAAGGTTACGAACCGTTGCATCGTAATTTAGCCCGGTGGTTTCAAATGACTGCCGATCCAATCCTTCACAATACTCCCTTTATACTCAAAAAATAGCTAACTTTATGAAGGTATGGGGTGTGGCTAGCGAGGATGTCGGCAGCAGCGCAGATTTTTGCTCCTCGGCAATTGCTGAGTTACATGGATGTAATGAATGCAGAAAATGCAGGAGCATTTTTCTGCCCTGCATCGCCTAAAGCGCCTACTGTTGGTGCCCTAATACACGCCATCCGTAGCGTAAATGCAAAATCTGCATTCACGCCATCCTTGGTGTTCGGTTGGATCGGTCAGGCCCGTCCTATCATGGATTAGAAAACCATCGCCATTCGAACTGATGGAAAACGGCACATCGAGCATTTCGGCATAGCTCAGTGCCTGTTGCATACCCTGCCCGACCGGAAACTTGTTTTGCTTCGCTTCAATAACTGCGATCGGCACATTAGGGCGGGCATATAGCACATAGTCCGCTCGCTTGGGACCGCCTTTAGCGTCGGGATTTTTGATTCGTGCCGCCAATTTTCCGCGTACCATCACGCGACCGTCGGTCAGTTTGACTTCCTCGCGAAACTGCGTTTGCTGCCAACCCGCCTCAAGGATGGCAGGTGTAATGTATTTAGTACAGATATCGCGTTCACTGAGTTTCTTTTTTTCCGTGTGGGAAATCCTATCAAATGAATTGACCGAACTGGGGTTAATTTTATATTTGGAGCCTATTTATACCCATCGTAGATCAAAAATCGGCGCTGGCGTGCCAGTCAAAGGACGCCGTGAATACGTCCATGTAGGCTCTATGCCAGCTCCATGCCGGCCCCTCACCTAGCGTTAGGGAGGGAGGGTGGCCGGAACACCCCGGCGCCTCCTTAGGTACTGCCGAAATTTGAAGTACGGAGGGTATATTCCACTATTCATTGCTGAATTGATTTGACCCCAGCATAGTTAGGAATATGCCCAAAACAAATTCTCGAAACAATAGGCTTAGTGGTACGGTGACTCGATTGATAGAACGCCGTAAATACATTTTTGTAGGCTTGATTGCGGAATCTAATGGCCGAGGTGCAAAAGCCTGCCCTGCTGCCAACATCCTCACTAGCCACACCCTATACCTTCATAAATTTAGCCACTTTTTAAGTATAAAGGGAGCAGGATCAGCCTTGATAAACCTCATCGTGGCTACCGACATTAACCAAAATGATCTCTTTTTCGGAAATGATCATTTCAATGGTTATCCGATAGCTGAGATTGATCGATACCGAATGCAAATCGGCTAATTTGCCTTTTAGAGCATGTAAACGAAGCGCCGGATGAAAAGGGTTTTGAGACAGTAATAGCAAAGTTTTTCGGTATTGCTCTTTTAATTCCGGGTGTTGCGTTGCAAAACGCCGAGCGCGTTTTTTGTAACTGTCGGTAAAGATCAAGCTATAAGTCATTCCACGAATGACTCGTTTATATGCCGGTCAATATTGTCCTTGCTGAAACGGCCTGCCGAAAGATCCTGTTTCGCTTCATAGAGCGCGGCCTCCAGCTCCATTTCACGCAAGTAGTGGTAATGATCGATCTTCATCACGACAAAAGACTCTTTACCTCGGACAGTAATCACTGCCTCCGGCTGATTGGCAAGATTTTCTTCTAAACAAGCAATCCCTTTGGTTTTTAAATCGTTTGCGGTAATCATTTCTATCGCCCTATAAACAACACGATTAACTATATGCCTTAGGGCGCGACGAGTCAAATTGAGCTACCGGAAAAATCTTTCAGTGTGCCCAAGTGGTCCTCGCTCCGTCGATGGGCGCGCGATGTCGATTACGGAAATGAGGATTTTGCAGCTCGATGTCGAAACTTGACTGGCAAAGACTATATTCAAGGGACCGCTGATGCTTAATTCAACAGTAATGCTTGCAGGAGCGCGCCCTACAATTAACAAACCTGCAATCATTAGACTGGAAACGCCGCGCCTCCGCGCGATAAATTTACCCGCCTTCGCGAAAACCCGGATAGAGCGTCATACCGCCATCGATGTAAAGCGTTGTGCCGACTACATAATCGGAAGCATCGGAGGCTAACCAGACCACGGCACGGGCAATATCGGACGGATCCCCGACGCGTTCGTACGGAATCAGCTTCAGTAAATCGGCTTCCGCCTCAGGGGTTTCCCAGGCGCTTCGATTGATCGGTGTTTTGATCGCGCCCGGCGACACGGCATTGACCCTAATCTTGTCATGAGCAACTTCCTGAGCCAGGCTCTTCATGAACATCAGCAGGCCACCCTTTGACGCGGCATAATTGACGTGTCCGGCCCAAGGAATAATATCGTGAACCGAAGAGTTACAAATAATCTTGCCGGCCGAACAAGACAACTCCGGCACCACACCTCGGCGAAGAAACTCCTTGACCGCTTCGCGGGCGCACAAAAATTGCCCGGTCAAATTGACCGCCATCACGGTTTCCCATTGAGCCAAGGTCATCTCGACAAAAGGCGCATCGAGCTGTATGCCGGCATTGTTGACTAAAATATCGAGACTACCCCAAGTCCCGATGACTCGTTGAAACATCGCCATCACTTGATCTTCTTGGCTGACATCGGCTTGAACCGCAATCGCTTCGCCGCCCAAGGCGTGAATCTTTTCCACCAACGCCTCAGCCTCCTCGGCATCGGAAAGATAATTGATCGCCACACGCGCACCCGCTTCGGCCAATGCGACGGCAATCGCCGCGCCAATGCCGGAGCTACCTCCGGTTACTAGAGCTCGCTGCCCTGCCAATGATTTCTCGCTAATAAGCGGCATATTTGTCTCTCCTTTTTTCTGTTGTTTAACCTCAGTTCTGGATAAATCATGTATTCCAGAGAGTTAAGACAGCATCAGGTAGCGCTGGAAGAAGTGTGCGCAGCATGGATGCTGCGCCCAAGCCTACACGGAAGTATTCACGGCGTCTTCTGGAAGCGTTGCCTGATACTGGCTGGTTTGGTTAACCCGAACTTAGGTTATGGTTTAATGGGAAATCAAGGCAAACCCGCACCCGGCACATCAACTTCGACTATTTCAATACGCCCCGATTTCAGGTTGTTGGCCTTGCCGGGATCGTCCGTTTCAGAGGTCGTGATGAATAATGTCCGGCGCTCCGGACCGCCCAACATGCATGCATAAGGCACGCCCAGCGGTTTGATACGGGCTAAAATCTTGCCGCCCCGTTCGGCTCTTATCACTTCGCCGGTTCCGGGACTGGCGACCCAGATGCCGCCTTCGTCGTCGAGACAAATGCCGTCCGGCTTTGCCTCGCCCAAATCGGCCCAAGTTCGGGCGTCTTTCAACAAGCCGTCTTCGCCGATCGTGAATGAGGTCAAGCGTGAGGCGAAGGTTTCGGCAACGATCAATATCGAATCGTCCGGCGTGATCACGCAACCGTTCGGAAACAGCAAACCTTCGGCGGCGATCCGGCAGCTGCCGTCCGTTTCGACCGCAATCAGATGCGTCTTGGCTTGAGCCGCGCCGCCGTGCAAATCGTAGCCGAAGTTGCCGACATAAACGCGGCCGCCGGTTGTCGCGATCATGTCGTTGCAATGAAACGGGGCAAATGCGGACAAATCGGCATATAGCGTCCATCCTCGGTCTTCAAGCTTATAGACGGCACGCTCGGTCATCGCAACGACCAAAGGCGTTCCATCAGGCAACCAAGCCAGCCCGCCCGGCAGATCGTCGGTTTCTAAGATACACTCGGCCGGCCCGTCGGTTTTCACGGTCATCACACGACGCGCATGCTGATCGGTAAACCAGAGTCGATCGCTACGCCAACGCGGCGCTTCAGGAAAAGCCAAGCCGGTCAGCAGTATTTCGGTATCATGTTTCATCGCATTCGCTCCCAGAATAAGCCAGCCAATCCGCGATCGATTCAACCAGCGTTTCGACAGCTTGTTCGCTGTCGATTAAAAGAATGTCGTTAGCCGGTTCAAAGGTCGCGAGCTGGCTATCAAGCAATTCGGCGCCCAGGAAATGGCCTTGCCGTGTCGTCAAACGTCGATGCAGACTTTCCCGACTACAACTCAAGAACACAAAGCTCACGTTAACTTCGCCCCCGCGCAATATTTTTCGGTAACTCGCCTTCAATGCCGAACAAGCCAGCACCGCCGAAATACCGCAATCGAGATAATGGATGATTTCGTTGTGCAAGCTTTCCAACCAAGGCTTTCGGTCGTTATCGCCCAGCGCTTCGCCGCGCCGCATTTTTGCTATATTCGCTTCGGAATGAAACGTATCGCCTTCTATGAAAGGCCAGCCTAAATATTCGGCAAGCGCCTTGCCGACCGTCGATTTTCCGCAACCGGAAACGCCACCGATAATTACGACGCGCGCGGTGCGATGCCCGCTATCGTTCGACGAGTTCATGTTTCGCTCGTCAGTCCGGCAACTTAAAAACACGATACCCCCATGCCGGAAAATCGAACCGGATGACCTCCTCATTTATTTCGACGGCTGGTTTCTGAGGCTGCGAACTCAACAGAACTTCCGTGTTATTTGCGATTTTCGGTATCGGCACTCCTTCAAGACAACACTGGCCTGGCTGATCGGCATAGTTGACGACGACCCAAGCCGTTTCATCGACCGATCGCCATCGATAAACGATGAAATTCCGCCAGGATTCGTTGCCGTCTTCGGTCGGTCGGCAATCCCCCAATGTCCATTCGCCGCTTCTAAAAAACGGTCTTTGCAAAGTCTGCAACAAACCGCTGTAAAACTCGCTCAAGCGTCGGTCGGCGGTCTCTTCGGGCCCACGGCACAGATGAATCGGAATATGCACGTTGTTGCCGGTCAATTGACCGTCATGAAGAAAACGCAAACCGGGCGAGAGAAAAGTGACGATCGCGGCGGCTTCGTGGACATCTTGCGGAAACGTCTCCGCGGCGCGCGGTTCGTCGTGGTTTTCGAGAAAACGCGCCAGTTTGTTTTGAAAATCGAGACTCGCAACCAAATGATCACGCACCGGGCGAGCAGCCCGGTCTCTAAGCCGGTCGTAAAGGCGTTTGTCGTAGGTGTAATCGAAGCCTTGTTGCTGCAGATTCCATTCGAGATCCCAATAGACTTCGGCCAGCAGCATGAAATCCGGAAAACGCTCGCGAACCGCCGCGATCGCTTTCGGCCAAAACGGTTCTATCGGTTTCCTCCAGGTTCGCTCGAATACGTCCGGCAAAATCAACATCGCCATGTCGCAGCGCACGCCGTCGCAGCGTTCTGCTATGGCGAGCAATTCGGCGATCATCGATTCCTGTACTCTCGGATTGCCGTAGTCTAGTTGCAGCGTATCGGGCCAGCCGTCGAAATAAGGATCGCGGCCGTAAGCAAAGACTTGTCTGCCCTGCGAGCTTTCCAATTCGATATAATTTTGCGGTTCGCGCGCCAGATCTTCTTTCGAGCCTTGAATATAAAATTCCGGATGTTCCCGAACCCAAGGATGGTCCAATGCGGTGTGATTCGGCACGAAATCGAGCATCAGCTTCAGCCCTCGCTCGTTCAGCTTTTTGCGTACACTGGCGAGAGCTTTATCTCCGCCGAGGCACTCCAACGTTCGATAAGCCGTGACCGCGAAGCAAGACCCGCAAATGTCATCTTCGGACAAGTCGGCCAAACTGGCCTGAAAGCCTTGCTGCCAAGGTTCGTGACTTCGTGAAACTTGCGCCCCGGCATGACCGGTTTGCCAAACGCCCAGTAACCATAGCCAATCGAAGCCTTGTTCAGCCATGCCTTGCCATTCGCTATCCGGCCAGTCGTCGATACCGGCGGCCCGCCTCCGATCGCGGCAAAACCGCCGATGCCGGACCCGTGTATTGATTTGATAAAGCGAGGGATAATCAACGGTCGCCATAAAGTCACCTTGTTTGCCGGGTTGGTGTTTTGTCCGTTCCCGCCAATGCTTCGACGATTTCCTGCATGCCGCCTTCCATCAATTCTTCATGATCGAGCGAACCGAATATCGTCAGAAGCGTCGCCAGGGTTCCGGTCCAACCGGTTTGATGGCTGGCCCCCAGCCCCGAACCGTCGTCGCCATGAAAATATTCATAGAACAACAGATGATCGCGAAAATGAGGATCGCTCTGAAACTTTTCCGCACCGCCGAAAACCGGCCGTCTGCCGTTTTGATCGGGCAGAAATATATCCATCAGCCGGCATGAAATTTCCTTGGCGATTTGAAACAGATTGAGCCGGTTGCCTGAACCGGTCGGGCATTCCATCTTAAAATCGTCGCCATAATAGGCATGCATTATCAATAAGGCTTGAATGATCAGTAGATTAGCCGGCAGCCATACCGGCCCGCGCCAGTTCGAATTGCCGCCGAACATATAGGTATCGGACTCGCCAGGTATGTATGCGACGGTATGGGTTTGACCCTCCCAATGAAAATGGTAAGGATGTTCCTGGTGATATTTGGACAGCGAACGAATGCCGTAAGGGCTTAGAAACTCTTGTTCGTCGAGCAAACGGGTCAACACGCGCCTTAATTTCTCTTCATCCAGGATCGCCAGCAAGCGTCGATTCTCTCTGCCGGGCGTCACCGGACAGAAAATCGCCTCGGCCAGATGTTTCTTACGCTTAATCAAGTTTTCATAGCATTCTGCGAAGTCGGGTAACTGCGCCAAGGTATCGGCTTCGATTACCGTGACCGCGCATAACGGCAACAAGCCGACCAGCGAACGTACCTTTAAACGAGTCGAGCCGCCATCCGGGAAGCGCAGCACATCATAGAAAAAACCGTCTTCGTCGTCCCACATATCCCGGTGTTCGCTGCCGATATCATGCATAGCCGCAGCGATTTCCAAAAAGTGATCGAGATAGGCAATGACCTTTTGCTGATAGCCGGGATCGTGCTTGCTCAACTCCAAGCCGATCTGAATCATGTTCTGCGCATAGAGCGCCATCCAGGCGGTGCCGTCCGACTGTTCGAGATGCCCGCCGGTCGGCAGATGTTCGCTGCGGTCGAATACGCCGATATTGTCCAAACCCAAAAAGCCACCTTGATAAACATCGCCGTCGGGGCCCTTGCGGGTTTCCCACCAATGAAAATTGCGCTCCAAATCGGCAAAGGCGTTTTTTAAAAAATCGATATCGCCATCGCCCCGACGCTCGCGATCGATATGATAGACCATGCGAACGGCCCAGGCATGGACCGGCGGATTGACGTCGCTGAAATTCCATTCGTAAGCCGGAATCTGGCCGTTCGGGTGCAAATATCGTTCGTCAAGAAACAGACTGAGCTGCCCTTTTGCGAAATCAGGATCAACCAGTACCAGCGCCAAGGTATGAAAAGCCGAATCCCAAACCGCATACCACGGATATTCCCATTTGTCCGGCATCGAAATAATGTCGTGATTGCGCATGTGTCCCCAATCGCCATTGCGGATAGCCTTACCGTGATGCTCTTCGAGCCAGCGGCCGACATCGAATTCGTAATATTGCTTGGTCCAGATCATGCCCGCCAGGGCCTGCCGCAACACGAGCGCTTGCCGGCCGGGCAGTTCCCCGGTCAACTTCTGATAAAATTCATCCGCTTCTTGGGTTCTTTGCTCGAAGATGGCGTCGAAATCCTCGAAAGCCGTTTTCGCTTCGCCATTTCCTTTACGTAGGCGTAGTCTGACGGTTTTCGTCTCTCCCGGCCGAACGGTCAACGCATAATCGGCCGCCGCTTTCGTGCCGAATCCTTCCGGATTCAAGGTATCCTGCTTGCCAAGCACGATGTAGTCGTTGATGCCGTCCTTGACATAAGCGCTATGGTTTTCGCCACCGAACAATAAACGGTTATTGCTTTCATTGTCGACGAACAACCAATCCGGCGCGCCCTCTGCCATCAATTGGTAATCGCCCAATTCGACATGACTTGCCGTCACCGCGCTCGTGCCGTTTCCGCTTTCGTCCCGAGACAATCGCGGCTTGGCCGTCTGATTCGACCCCGTCCAGGTATTGCGAAACCACAGCGTCGGCAGTACTCGAAGCGATGCTTCGGCCGGCCCGCGATTCACAATGCCGATGCGGATCAGAATATCCTCGGGGTCGGCCTGCGCATATTCGACGAAGACATCGAAATAACGGTCCGCGTCGAAAACCCCGGTATCGATCAGTTCGTATTCGGGGTCGCGTTTGGATCGACCGGCGGAGGTATCCACGAGGTCTTTGTAGGGAAACTCATCCTGCGGATATTTATAGAGATATTTCAGATAGCAGTGGTTCGGCGTCGCATCGAGATAGTAATAATATTCCTTGACGTCTTCGCCGTGATTGCCTTGCGGCCCGGTTAAACCGAACAGGCGTTCTTTCAGTACCGGGTCTTGACCGTTCCAAAGCGACAGCGCGAAACAAAGTCTCTGGCTATCGTCGCTGATACCGGCCAAGCCGTCCTCGCCCCACCGATAGGCGCGCGATGTCGATTGCGAATGGGGAAAATAATTCCAGGCGTCGCCATTGTCGCTGTAATCTTCACGCACCGTTCCCCATTGCCGCTCGCTAAGATAGGGCCCCCATTTCGACCAAGCCTTATCAGAGGATTTTTTGAGCGTATTTTTTTTTGCCATGGTCGTCTCTCCGAATTTTTATGGTTCAGGAACGCTTTATACCCATCGCAGATCAAAATTCGGCGCCGGGGTGTCCGTCACAGGACGCCGTAAATACATCCCTGTAGGCTCTATGCCAGCTCCATGCTGGTAAAGCCTTTGCCATACACCCCGGCGCCTCCTCAGGCACTGCCTAAATTTGAAGTGCGAAAGGTTTATAGCGTTGAATCTAAGTTACAAAATCATTTCTTTACTCGAAAACGAGGGTAAGACCGGCTCTCTCTTTCCCCTAACCAAGCGACAAACCGTTGTCGATAACAGGAAGGAGTGACCGAATCGCTATACTGCTCTTTTTAGATTTATAACTCTGAAGGCGTATTCGGATCCAAAAGATTTTCACCTTTGTCTTCTATATTTTCCTTTGAAATCTGATTTTCGACAGTGCGATCGATTGTCATATCATGAACTTCTTCAGTTTGATTATCGATGTTTTGCAGATTTATTTTTAAAGCTTTCTTAACCGACCGTTGATTTTTTTCCTGGGAGGGCTCCTGGTTATCAGTCATTCTAAGATCGTAAATCGGATTTGGCATCGTGATTAATGATTCGTCAAAAACCTGCTTCACGGATTTAATCGCCTCGCTACGCACTTTTAAAAAATCATGTTGTGTTTGGTTTACCCAACCGAAAATACGCATCACAACATTGGAATCACCTAACTCATGAATAATGGCTAACGGTTTTGGTTCCTGTAAAATGCCGGGTATCGTTTTGAGCATGGCCAAGGCTATAGCCTGAGCTCTTGATAAATCATCGGTGGTACCTACACCGATATCGAATTGAAACCGTCTCTCAGGGTTTCGTGTAAAGTTGGTTATCGTGGCTTTGAATACCGTCGAGTTTGGAATACGGATATGATTGCCATCCGGTGATATCAATATAGTGGCTCGTGATGTCAGACGAGCGACATTGCCTTGCCGGCCTTCAATATCAATAAAATCATTGATTTCAAAGGGATTTCGAATACTCAACAAGGTGCTTGCAATAAAATTTTCTACTGTATCTCGTATCGCAAAGCCGACGGCCAAGCCGAAAATACCGGCAGCACCGAGTATTGTGCTCAATAGTGCGACTGAATCCAATAGGTTTAGCGCCAGGACAATGCCTATCAGTATAAAAACAAAGTGGGTGATCTTACCCAATAATTCGGCAATGAAATTGTTAACGCTAATATGTCGAAAAAGGGCTTGACGTTGAGAAAGCCAACCGCCCAATATCCAGAATACCAAAAATAATAGCAACGCCATTAGAATCAAGGGAAGCCCGGCGATCAACTGCTTGCCGAACGTCGATATTTTATTGATCGTCTCCGGAAAACGTTTTGTTATACTTTGATCAAAAATTAACCGGCTCTCAACTTCGACAACGCTTTCGATTTGTTGGGCAAATTGAATAGCTCTTGTTTCCGCTGCTTTTGAAACAATTTCTCCTTCTAAGGTCACAACACCATTACTAACGGATACTTTTATATCTTTTAGATTATCCAATTCTGAGTAAATCTCCAGCAAACGTTTTTCTATTTTTTTATCATTTTGTTTCAAGTGCGTTACCGTAATGACTTTATCCGGTGCAGGAGCACTTTCATTAATATCATTGCCGGTCAATAATTTCGATAAATCCTGAGCTTGAACAATATGAATTTCGGACAGCAAACAGAGTAGCCAAACGGTAGTTAGGAGCATTTGTTTCATGACTGTTTTCATCTTAATTTTCCTTTCAACCCTATCCCAGTTTTATGTTTCATTTTTTTAGTTCGTCAGCGATGTAAGTTTGCCCGAAAGGTATATCTAATATTACATCAACGATCTATCGTTGTTGTTTTAAATTATTGTCCGTTACTTCCTATCAGCACTCACGGACGAATCCGACAAAAATTAAAAAGCAAACTTTTTTAGCGATAAAAACTCGAAGAAGTTTGGCTGCAAAGTCGTAAAAAATCTAAAAACGTCATAATTACCTACTTACTTAGACCTCAAGAGCAGATATGTCAAAAGACTCCAAACTAGAAAGACCTGCAAACGCTGATCGGGCAGTGCAAAAAGAAGTCAAAGAAAAGATCACCCGAAAACCTTCCAGGAGGCTTTTTGGAACCTTCAGTGGGGTCTTCACGCCGACTCTTTTAACCATTTTGGGCGTGATCATGTATCTGCGATTAGGCTGGTTGGTCGGCAACGCCGGACTTCTCGGAGCATTGCTCATTATTTCTCTCGCATTTGCCATCACTTTCTGCACCGGTCTTTCCTTGTCCAGTATCACCACCAACATAAGAATAGGGACAGGGGGCGCATTTTCGGTAATCTCACAATCGTTGGGTCTGGAAGTAGGTGGTAGTGTCGGCATCCCTCTTTACCTTGCCCAGGCTTTGGCCGTGTCCATGTACATATTCGGTTTTCGGGCCGGTTGGCTGTGGATTTTTCCTGATCACGCGCCATTGCTGGTCGACCTTGGGACCTTTGTGGCGTTATTCACTATTGCGTTCATCAGCACCGATCTGGCTTTTAAGATTCAATATGTAATCCTGGTAACGATAATCGCTTCGTTAATTTCTATTGGCGCCTCGGTTTTTACCACATCATGGGTCGAGAATGTGCAATGGTGGGGCACCTTTCCCGGTTCTCCGGAAACCGCGTTCCAGGGCGCTGACTTTTGGGTGGTGTTTGCGGTCTTTTTCCCTGCCGCGACGGGTATCATGGCGGGAGCCAACATGTCCGGGGATTTGCAAAATCCGCGCAAAAGCATTCCCGTCGGAACACTTGCCGCCATTGGCATATGCTTCGTCGTGTATATCTTGCTAGCGGTATGGCTGGCGATGACGACGCCCACCGAAGAACTGCTCAACAACTACAATGTGATGATTGATCGTGCCGCTTGGGGGCCTGCTGTTTTGGCGGGACTACTAGGGGCAACCTTCTCTTCGGCCCTTTCCTCACTGGTAGGTTCACCCCGCATCCTGCAAGCCTTGGGCGAACACAGGATCCTTCCCGCCAGCAACTGGTTTACCGTTCGCACAGCCAAGGGAGAACCCCGAAACGCCTTACTTTTGACCGGTGCAATCGTGCTGCTTGCTCTCATGTTAAGAAACCTCAACGCCATTGCCCCTCTTATCACCATGTTTTTTTTGGTCACGTATGCCACGATCAACGTTGTAGTACTCATTGAACAAAGGTAAGCGTCCAGCCGAGCCACCTATTCGTACTCAACTGAGCATGATTTAATCCAGATGGTCGAAAGGCAACAGCTCGTCGATCCGGCTATTGGGCCAGGTAGGGAGTTTTTCCAGGGTTTCATTTAACCAAGCGGCGGGATCGAGGCCATTGAGTTTGGCAGTGCCGAGCAGGGTTTGGATGACGGCGGCCCGTTGACCGGCACGCTCGGATCCGGCGAACAGCCAGTTTTTTTTGCCCAGGGCAATGGGCCGGATGGCGTTTTCTACCGGGTTGTTGTCTATGGGTAAATCGCCAGTTTCGGCATATCGTGTCAGGGCTGGCCAGCGTTTTAACGCGTGATCGATGGCTTTGGCGGTCGCGGTATTCGGTGCGGTGCGCAACCGGGTTTGGTGCAGCCAGTCGTGTAAGTCCGTGAGTGCCGGCAGGCTTTTTTCGGCCCGAAGGGTTTGGCGCTCTCGGGATGTCAGTTCCCGCGCGTCGGCTTCTACCACATATAAGACCGCGATACGATTTAACGCCTCCTGCGCGATCGGGCTCTGATTGGCCTGATACAGATCGAAGAATTTTCGGCGCACATGCGCCCAGCACGCCAATTCGACACACGGTTCGAGTAGGCAAGATGATTCGGGATGCGCACGCGCCGTCGCAAACAGGGCTTTGTAGCCACTGTAGTCATCGACCAGCAGGTGACCGTGCCAGCCTTGTAGAAATTGCTGCGCATGCCGGCCACTCCGGCCGGCTTGGTAGTCGAAGACGAGGATCTTGGGGCCGGGTTGCAAATCGTTGCTGCGATAAGCCCATAAATAGGCTTTCTTGGTTTTGCCGTTGCCGGGATCCAGTTGCGAAACCGGGGTTTCGTCGGCATGCAAGCTATCGCGATGCAATAAGTGCCAGGTTAAACGATCGGCCAAGGGCTCCAGGGCGACGCCGAGGCGTCCGACCCAATCGGCCAGTGTCGAGCGGGACAAGATCACACCGCTACGGGCGGCGATCTGTTCCAATCGGTACAACGGCAAGTGATCGAGGAATTTGCCGATCAGCACCCAGGTCAGCAAGCCGACTGCCGCCATACCGCCGTCGATCACGGCTGGAGGAATCGGCGCCGCCGTGACGGTTTCACAGGCTCGGCAGGCATATTGCGGGCGGATATGACGATGGACAAAGAATTTAGCCGGCTCGACGTCCAGTTGTTCGGTGACGTCTTCGCCGATCTTGACCAAGTCCTTGCCGCACTGACCGCAAGTGCAGGATTCGGGGTCGTGACGGTGCTCGATGCGGGGCAAATGATCCGGTAAGGGCTGGCGGCCGGCGCGCGGACGTTTGGGGCGAACCACAGTATCACACGCCGGGCCGTCTTGAAGCTGCTCGACCTCGGCTTCGATAGCGGCAATGTCGGCATCGAGAGTTTCCTCGAACACGTCGCGTTGCAGTGGTGCCAGCGCTTCGCTCTTGGTGCTGAAGCGGATACGCTTGTAGTAGGCCAATTCGTAGGTCAGGGCGCCGATTTTGAGGTCTTTAGCCTGGATGTCAGCTTCTTTAGCCTCAATGGTTTTGGCGTCCTGAGCAGCTTGATCAAGAAGCGCCTGCAGCAACGCCGCGACATGGTTTTTCGCGGCGGGCTCCAGGTTCAATTGATCGAGTTCGGCCAGTGGATTCATGGGGCTTATTATACCCTATCAAGCCCTCTGAAGCACTTGATTCAACTGGGTTTCTACGAATTTTTACGTGTTTTTTTCAGGCCTTTTAGACTTGCCAATCGGCTGACGATGACGCCGATAAGCGCTGCCAATCGACCCCGGCAATCAACCATTGCCACTGCGCCTGACTCAGGGCAAATACGGTTTCGGAGGCCTTGGGCCAGGTAAACGAGCCTCGATGCAGACGGCGTTGACACAACCAAACGCCATTGCCGTCCCACAGCAACACTTTCAAACGATTACCGGCGCGATTGCGAAAAATAAACGCTGCCCCGGCGCATGGCGCATGTCCTAAGCGCTGTTGGACAATCGCCGACAAGCCATCGATGCCCCGCCTCATATCGACCGGCTCGACCGCCAGCCAGATTTGCGCCGGACTCTCAATCAAACCAGACATTGCAGCAACTCCCCGAGCCAATGCGGCGATACACTGACCGGCAGCTCTAAAACGTGGCCTTGCGGCCAACGTAACGACAACGAACCCGAGACCGCCGGCTCCGGTTGCAGCCGGACCGGTATCAATGTCGGCGCATCGGCGTCAACCGCTTGCCGAGCCAATCGGCACCAGCGGCCAAAGGTTTTGACGTTCAAACCCGTCTGACGGCAATACGCTGATTTCGTCAATCCGCTGGCTTGCCAGGCTTCGATGTGATGTTTCTGTTTGTCCGATAATGCCATGTGCTCTCCTCGTGGAAAAATCCTGAGGATAACAGTGGCTGCGAGGGATTTTTAGATGGTGGCGTTGGACGCTTACGAACAAAGCCTCAAACTGGTCAGTTTTCGCCCTCTTTTGCGTATCCCCCGAATTGTGCCACTGATAGGAGCATCTGGATGTCTTTTCGCCATGTTTATAATCGATGTGGCTTTTGGAGGTATTGCCATTGCTGTAGTGATCATCCTACATACATACCTGGTTCATAAGCGTATTAAAGCGCCTTTTGGCGATGTACGTAGCGGCCTATTCACCGCCTTGGCCGAATGGGCCGCTAGTAAAGTCGCTAGCCTGGCCGGTCCTCGCGAGAAAACGTGGAAGGCAAACGTCCTTGTGCCCGTTGAAGACTCACGAGACATTGTAAACGTCTTCCCTCTGCTGCGGGACATCGCTCGACCCAATGGCTTTGTGCGCTTGCTCGGCCTAACCGGAGAACGAAATTATCATGAAATGACGAAAAATCTTCCTGACCTGACAAACAAATTTGAAGAGAATCAGATTTTTTCGACATGGACGGTAATTGATGCCGCAACATTTCCTGATAAACTTGCTGCCGGAATTGAAGCCCTCGGCGGGGCTTTTTTCCGCTCGAGCATGATTGTCCTCCCCTTTCCCGAGAGCGGCGAGCGAGAAGAAAAAATCCGTAGAATCATTCAAGATGCCCAGAAAAACAAGCTGGGCGCATTGCTTGTTTCCGGTGAAGAGTTTGGTCTATCAGCAAGAGGAGGTGTTCATTTAATCATCGACCGTCCGGAGAACGGGTGGAAGATTGGTATAGACTTGGGAAAAACGGATCTGGCATTTCTTTTGGCTTATAAATTGAAGCGAAACCGGAAAACAAGTATGGTTCTCACCGCCTATGTGTCAAAAGCAGGCGAAGATCAAAAGGCTTTGGAATTCATGGAGGCGATAGTAGAGCTGGCAAGGATTCCGAACGTCAAGTTCAACCTGGCAAATTCCGAAGAAGAATTCCGAGTTGATTCGGGCGATTCCGCTATAACCATTTTCAGCATAACCGATGAGGTAAATTTCAGGGAAATGCAAAAGAGGATTCATTTGGCGAAAAGCCCTTGCCTTTTCGTCATGGATTCCGGATGGGAAAATGCATTGGCATAGATTAGATGATGGTCCTCAGTTTTATACCTTTCGCACTTCAAATTTCGGCAGTGCCGGAGGAGGCCTCGGGGTGCTCGGTAAAGGCTTTGCCAGCATGGAGCTGGCATAGAGCCTACATGGACGTATTCACGGCGTCCTTTGACGGGCACCCCGAGGCCGAATTTTCATCTACGATGAGTATAATTATCACTCCTAGTTGAACGAATGGGAACCGCTTCATCTTCGACGCAATGACGAAAAAGATATAGGATATACTATTCAGTAAACCTGATCCGGTCTTTGACCAGGATCTGCAAATTTCCTGTCTATCGTCAGAGAATTCAACTACTGTAATAAGCAGACATTATGAATACTCATGTTGATATTGTCATTTTTGATTAGAAATTATTGCCATCATTCATGTCCGTGTCAAACTTGAGGGAAGTAGGTGTCAAAAGCCTTATTGTAGGTGGCCAAAGATGAATAAACCTCTGACCCGTGAAGAAGATGCCGATACGCTGCAAATTTTGCATTTAGTTTTGCGGAAAGCAGTGGCAAAACACCAGGCATGTCGCCTCGAACTGTTCTTTCGGCTGCAGTTTTCCGACCTTGATTCTACAATAGAAAATGAAGAGCAGCTTCTCCAGTGTATGGATGTATTATCCTCAATTGAAAAAGTCTTGACGATAGCTGTATCGAATCATCCACTACTCGGGGATGTCCGTGCTCGCCAGAGAGAGCTTCTGTCACAGATACATTCAGCGTTATCGGCCGCAGCTGAAGGCAAGCTGGATTGCAGTTTGTTCCGCAGCCTGTTAAATGCAATGCAGCGCTTTGACAGTGCTATAAACCGTTTCGATATGGGTATTACCTCTTCGCTCACCGATGTTGACGAACTCACTGGTTTACTGAATCGCACCGGCATGGTTCGGGATCTTAAACGAGAGCTTGCCCAAACAAAGCGGAGCGGTAAACCGCTTAGCCTTGCCATGATGGATGCCGACCACTTCAAAACAGTCAATGATAATCATGGTCACAGTTTTGGCGATATCGTTCTGGCAGAACTGGCGGATCGTTTCGAGGCGAGTCTTCGCCCTCGCGATCGCATCTATCGCTATGGCGGAGAGGAATTCCTGATCGCACTCCCTGATACCGGATTACATCAGGCCGAAAAGGTTATGGATCGTTTACGGATAAGGATCTCTGAGCAACCTATTCGCGAAGATAAAATCAGCGTCACTCAAACTGTATCGATCGGACTGACCGAAGTGAATAGCGATGAAGATATCGAAACTGCTATCGAACGTGCCGACGAAGCGTTGTATCAAGCGAAACAATCTGGACGCGACCGGGTGATTACTGCGGCTACAGACTAGAATCAAACATGAAGGAATCTGCGATGAATATAGTCGAACTGTTAAGGTTGCCCTGCCCCAGGCTTACCATACGCTTACTGACCAGTGTTATTGCCCTGACCACCATACTCGGTATTTTATACCTTTCGCATTTCAAGTTTCGGCAGTGCCTTAGGAGGCGCCGGGGTGCTCGACAAAGGCTTTGCCTACATGGACGCGTATTCACGGCGTCCTTTGACGGGCACCCCGGCGCCGAATTTTGATCTCCGATGAGTATAGTGTATCTCTATGAGATTGAGTGGCCCACTGGAAAAACCGTTTGGGTTGATTTGCTGCTGCCTCCCTTAATATTGATCAGCAATGATCTTTTTAGGTTACTCAAGTATTGATCATTCACTCGTTATTCCTGTTTTCAAAACAATCGATATCCATCAAATATTTCCTACTTCGATTTCCGCCACGAGCGGTAAATGATCGGAGGCAATTTTACTCAATTCCGAAACATGAACCTCAAGCGAAATCATGCGTTCCGCCGGATCAACCCAAATCCTATCCAGGCTCAGCAGCGGTCGATGAGCCGGAAATGTCGCTAATGCCGGCATTTTGTTGAAGCGGCGCTTCAACCAGCGCATCGAACGTCCCCATAGCAGCCATTCATTGAAGTCACCCAGCACGATATTAACATCGGCGGTACTGCTTGCCAAAGCCGACAACACGCCTCGAACTTGCCGTCGCCGTTCTCCCGGGGACAAACCAAGATGAGTCGCCAGTATCGTCAGGTTCGTGTTGCCGAGCGTCAGTTTTGCATCGATCAAGCCGCGCGGTTCTCTGCCGGGCACGCTGATATCGATATGTTCCACGGCGCGAACAGGAATGCGAGACAGCAAGACGTTACCGAAGTGTCCCTGCTTCGCCAAATAAGTGAATCCGCTGATCGCATTCGCCACGGCGGCTTGTTCGAGCTCGGCCAGAACACTTTCGGGATGAGCAATCAATGTCTCCACTTCCTGCAACGCAATCAAGTCGGCATCGATTTCTTTCAACACTTGAGCGATACGGGTCGTATTTCTGGCGCCGTCACGTCCGATACAACTGTGAATATTGTAAGTCGCGACCCTAAGTTTCATACGCTCCCGCTGCTCACGCCTTTGCCGTATTTTTTTCGCAGATGCCCCAGAAAAAAGAACAAGGCAACACCGAATAAAGCGATGACCATCATTAATCCGACGAAATAACTCGATCCTGAATCTCGCATCGCCACGAAAATGCCGTAAGCCATAATGACCAACACGGATAAGGCAGGCAGCAAACCGATCATCGTTCCAAGCGCAAAGTCGTATAGGGAAATTTTGGAAACCCCGGCGATCAAATTGACGATTGAAAACGAAGCCACCGGAAAAATACGAAAAAATATGACCGATTTCAGCCCGGATTCCGAGAATTTCCGAGTCAGACTGTTCAATAAATCGCCGCTCAATCGGCTCATTTTATCGCGACCCAGTCTTCGTCCAATCAAGAATAAGCTCACCGCGCTTAATTCGGCGCCGATCAGTGCATACAAGAAGCCTTGCCAGGGCCCGAATAACAGCACTGTGGCTATTAGTAGCACTGTAACCGGAAAAAAACACAAGCCGCCCGCGATGTAAAGAAATGGAATCAAAAGAAATGCGTAATGCTGTTGTTGCACCCACAAAGCGGCCGCTTCGACCGTATCGAAAACCGAGTATTCGCCCAAGTCGGCCCAGCGCCACAATGCCGCGAACACCAGAAAAATAGCGATCAACAAGACGTTGTTCAACATATGTTTGAAAACGGGGAGTTGTTGTTTCGGGCCGATAAGATATTGGAACAATTCGTCCGGCTCTAACGGTTGCTCAGGATCCAATAATTCGGACTCGGGCACCCATTGATCGACTTCATCGGGAATTTCACCGTCTAGCGGCACGAGCCTACGCTCACCCTTGCTCAACGATTCGATCGCGCCGGCCAATGTTCCTGTTTCATGATACGCTTTCGCTACCTGTTCGATTTCCGTGCCCAGATGCTCGGCCAGCAAACCATTACGAAATGCCGATATCGCTTTGGACTCCGGAGAGCCCTCCGCCGCCGCGATCGCCAAATCGCATTCCGAATCGAAACCGAGCGAGCGATTACTCAGGTTCGACGAACCGACGCGAACGAAACAATCGTCGATCACCATCACTTTCGCATGCACCATCAAATCCACCTCCGGATCGACGGAAACTCTCGGATAATACACTTGCAGGCGCCGATGACCGTCGGCCTCGCGTAATTTGAATAAGATCCGAGCACGCAACACGTCCATCGTGTGCTGTTCGAGCCAACCGCCGGTTTTTTTCGGCTGCACGATGATCACTTCGGGCCCGTCCGTTTCTTGTAAACGCGCCGTCAATGCCTCGCCGATTCGAAAGGAACTCAAATACTGGTTTTCGATATAGATGAATTTGCGCGCCGCGGCAATCGTATCCAGATAGAGCCGTTCGACCTCGCGCACTTCGGCGTAATCGCGATGTCTAGGCCAGGTGCGCGCGATCGCGACTTCAACATTATTGAAGTCCGCTGTAACGCTTTCCGGCCAGGGATCGCCGATCTCGATCCGCTCGTCGATCAACGGAGCTTCTCCGTAAGCTCTTTGCCAACGTTCGCTGGCCAATTCGCCGAGTGCTTGCGCCGCCGGACCGTCGACTAGCATCTGCATGTCGTGAAACGGCGGATAGGCTTCGCCGTCAGGGTCGACCCGGCGTTTATCGTCCGGTAAATGATTAGAGGTATCCCAACGCCATTTGCTCAAGTCCAAACCGCCCGCAAAGGCGACGGCGTCGTCGATAACGACCATTTTCATATGCTGGGACGCGCCGACCGGATGTTCCCCGTCCAGGCAAAATCGAACTTGCTTATGAGTACTCCATAGCAATTTGTAACGAGGAAAAAACTCGCGCTCCATCGCATAGATCATCGCAAAATCCCAACTCAACACATAAATTTGCAGACCCGGATTCCGTTTAGCCAAAAAATCGAGCAATTTTCCCAACTCTTCGGGGCATTCGGCGGTTTCACCGTTTCGAATCAAGCGCAATTCACTATGCAAATCCCAACCGACGATCATGATTGACCGTCGTGCTTTCTGCAATGCTTCGTGCAAGGCTCGGAAGTAATTTTCGCCGTCTATGACAAAAGCGGCCCGATGCGCTTTTTCAATTCGCCAGCAGTTTTCGCTTTGAAAAATTGTTTTCACGCGCTTTGGCCTTCTTGCTTTCGGTTTAAATATTCTATCGCTATTTCAATTCCATGGATGTTAAACCAACTGGCAAGCAATCGCCAATACGACAAGCGTTCGATGAAAATTCAGATAGCCGAGATAATACGAAAATAAGGAAGAATATCTTGAAATGGGCCGGACTGTAGATTTAAATTTTCAAATTCAGTCCGGCCGGGATGATTGTAATTGAGACTTTTTATGGATTTGAAATTTTTATTTGAATTTTGAAGCGGCCGATTTAAACGATTGACTCATCGAATCCCACGCGCTATCCAAACCACCTTTGAGCTCTTGCCAGGCACTCTCACTAGCTGCTTTGATCTCATCGAGTTTTGCAGAAGCTTCATCGCGCTTCTTTTTTAAATCGCTGATTTCTTCCTTGTATTGAACCTCGGCATCGGCTTCGGCCTGCTTTGCCTTAGCCTGGAGCTTGTCAATCTCAGCATTCCATTCGTCGAGTTTAGCTTTCATTTTTTCTACATACGCATCTTTTTCGCTCATGACCGACTCCTTAATTATTAATTAAAATATCGAACAAAATAGTTTTCGGGTCACGGCTCCGGGTAAAAAATTTACCGAAACCTTTTTGCAATATACGCAACTCTTCAATTTGACGCAATTTTATAGATCTTAGGCTACTATAACGCCTACAAAGCTATTTGCCACGACATAAAACTGGTCTAATCATCATGAATCGCCCGCGCAATGAAAATCATGAAACGTCTGAAACCTTTACATTATGGGAATTCGTATCAATCAGCGATTTTGAACGGCCTATCGTTTTGAGCACGGATGCGGCCCGACAAAAATGGCGTTTGTTCAAGCGCCTTTTTACCCGTGCCGACGAATCCTCGACACCGATAAAACCGGAAGATGCCTTACAAACTTTGTCCGAGGCGCGCTTGGATCAGCTCGCGCCTCCGATCGACCGGCATGCGGCCGTCGATGCGCTCGATCGGGCATTGGAAGACTGGTTGCAAACTCGACCGAACGGCTCCCCGGTTAAATTCATCATAGGTCAAGCATTTTCGGCTAATGAGGAAGTTCTCGCCCGTTGGACCGCACGGCATAACGCTCGTCTAATAACCAAACCCACTGTAGAACAAATACTCGAAAACGATTCGACTTGGCCCAATGTTCCGACAGACTCACAAAGTCTTTGGGTCTTGCCGAATTTGGACAAATGTTTTTTACGTCATGCGGAAGGATTATCATTGATTCGGCGATTTTTAGCCTTGGCTTTAAACGGCGATTTAGGACCCGGAATTATCGGTTGCGCCGACTGGTCTTGGACCTACCTGCGGCGGGTCTGCTCCTTATCGAACGGCAATGCATTGACGCTACAAGCATTCGACGGCAAGCGACTCTCCGCTCTATTCTCGCAACTGGCAAGCTCCGCCCAACCGACCGGTTTGCAATTCCTAAACGCCAATACAGGCAAAACCGTTTTATCCGATTCTCGGGAAGAAAATCTAGAGGTCAGCAAAGACTTGAACAAATTAGCCATGCGCTGCCGCGGCAATGCCGAAATCGCCAGACTTTTTTGGCGCGATAGCTTGAGAAATGAGCCTGAGGAAGCAACGCTTGAAGATTCGACGCCAACTACCACAGTTTGGGTCGGTCCTTTCACTGAAGGTGCCGTTATACCCGGCTCTCATGATGAAAACGTCGCATTGATCCTGCACGCCCTACTGATACACAACGGATTGCCGGCTAAGGTCTTAACCCGAGTCTTACCTTTTTCCGACTATCAAATCATGGACTTATTATTCAATTTGAAGTCCTTGGGCGTCGTTCATTTGCAGTATGACAACTGGCACGTCGCGCCAATGGGCTATCTCAGTAGCCGGCATTATTTAAGCGCGCAAAACTTTCTGTTGGACGATTTTTAGGAGAAGACAATGGACAACAATAACATCGCCAACATTTTCATCAAGCCCGATTTAGGAACCTTACAGCACGTAGTACTCGTCATTTTGGGCACCGTTTTCGTGATTCAGGCGATGCAAAAGCTTTTTCCTTGGATTGCCGATTATCTTCACGGTGCTTCACGGCTTTTCGTTTTAGCGATGATTCCGTTGCTGCGGCTGATTTTGATTCTGGCGGCATTTATATTGATCGTACCCCGTATCATAGAACCGTCCATGCAAAACATGTTGGCGTTGTTGGGCTCTATCGGAATCGTTCTGGGTTTCGCCTTGAAGGATTACGCCAGCGGTCTAATTGCCGGTATCGTCGCGGTTGGCGAGAGACCCTACCGTAACGGAGACTGGATCGAAATCAACGACATCTACGGCGAAGTCAAACATATCGGCATGCGTGCCGTACAAATCGTCACGCCGGACGATACCGCCGCTTACATCCCGCATACCAAAATTTGGAACGAGCCGATTCTGAACGCCAACAACGGGACACCGGCGCTGCAATGCGTGGCCAATTTTTATTTGCACCCGGATCATGATGCCGTTCGAGTCAAACAATTACTGCACGATGTCGCATTGACCAGTCCTTATTTGAATCTCGAGCAACCCATTGCCGTGGTTGTCCAAGATCAGCCCTGGGGCACGCATTACCGTATCAGAGCCTATCCTATCGAACCCTACCAGCAGTTTCGTTTCATTAGCGACCTAACTATTAGAGCCAAGGCCGGTTTAAAAAACCTTGGTATCATTTTTGCCGTTGCACCAGCGCTTCCGAAAAATAAAGACATCCATTAACCTAGAAAAAGCATTTCACCATGAAGATCATGAAGAATAAGAAGTTAATTCAATAACTTGTCATTCTTCTGTATACAACTTTCGCTCACCCGAAAGGTTAGCTGGAATGTATAGGTAATTTATTGAAATACTTAATTAACTTCATGTGCTTCATGGTTGAACTGCCGAATTTAGGGTTAACTTGATGGATTTGCTAGGCCCCATTAACTTGCCGCGCAACGGAAAACGAATTGACTGTCTTTTATTTTCTCCATGTTAGAATCATCCGGACACACATAATAACAATTGGGAGGCATCATGACGCCGACGGAAAAAACCTTATTGATTCATCAGCAGCCCGAAAACTCGGTTCGGCTCCGCAGCGCCTTGGAAGCCGCGATTCATTACGGCGGAGAACTGGAACCGGTAATGCTCGACGAGTTTATGAATGATCCTTCAGCCTTCTTGAGAGGCCGCTTACATGTCGTGAGTCTCTTGACCAACAGCGAATTATCCCGATTATTACGCGAAGCACATCGCTATCAATTCAGTGTCGGCTTACTGCCGGCCAAGGATAAGTCGATTATCTGCCGATTGTTCAACATTGCCGAACAAGTCGAAGATGCGGTGCCGCGCGCGCTCGACCCCGACAAGGCATACCCTGTGGATTTGCTGCTGTGTAACGATGAAGCAGTCATCTGGACGGTTTTGATCGGTGAAGCGCCTTTCATCACGATGCGCCAGCATGCCTACGAAAAAAATCCGCTACGGGAACAGGTAAACGAATTTCTTGCCAGTATTCCCAATCTAACCAAACTCAAACCTTTCGAGCTGTCAGTCTCAACTGAAAAAGGTCAGCGTATCGAAACCGCTGTCACCGGTGTTTTGATCATAGAAAACGATATCGAAACGCTTGCCGCGAACCTGATTAACGAATCCATTTCGTCACAAGACGGCAAATTATCAGCAATTTTTTTGGCGCCTTCATCGGTCATGGAGTTTCTCAATTTCTTGATAATCGCGATTTATTGCAAGCTTCGCACGGTCAGTCACTTACCGAAAGCGGTCGGGTATATCAAAAGCGCCACGTTAGAATTATCGAGTCCTAATACCCTTTCGTATGCGATTGACAGCCGGCAACGCAAGGCCGAACGTATCTCGTTAAAAACCATTCCCCAAGGTATTGCGATCAATGTCGGCGAACGCTACAAAGCCGCGCATAAAGTCATTCATGACGACGCGAAGGACACGGCCAAAATTAAACCGCTCAGACATAGCGCGAAGCATATGAACCGTTTAAAAAAGAGAATGCCGTTCTTCTCGACTGCGGTCGAGTCCGATTTCAAGGATTTGTTTTTGATGCTGCGCGACAACGCCAAGCTATCCGGGCCTTATATCAGCTTGATGGTCTTGAGCAGCATGCTGGCGACCTTCGGCCTGTATCTTAATAGTAGCCCGATCGTCGTCGGCGCGATGGTGTTGGCACCGCTTATGGGTCCGATCGTGTCGCTATCGATGGGCATTTTACGCAACGACAGCAAATTACTCAGAAGCGGCATGACGGTGTTCGGCATCGGCATCGCCTTGGGTCTGTTCGTGTCGGTCATTACCGCGCTACTGATTCCTTACGAACAATTAACCGCCGAAATCCGCTCCCGCTCGCAACCGAGCCTGCTGGATTTAGGCGTTGCGATCATCTCGGGCAGCGCTGCCGCCTATACGCATGCCAAGGCGACCCTGCTCAGAACGCTACCGGGCGTCGCTATCGCGGTCGCCTTAGTGCCGCCGCTGTGTTCGATGGGCATCGGCATTGCCTGGTGGGACTGGAATATCGTCAGTGGCACCGGCTTGTTATTTTTGACCAACTTTGCCGGCATTGCGCTAGCCGCCGCGGTTACCTTTCTATTTTTAGGTTATTCGACGATGTTTCGAGTCAATCGGGGACTCGGTTTATCGCTGCTGCTACTTTTCTTAGTCAGCGTTCCGCTCTATCATTCTTTCGCGAACACCGCGATACACAGCCGTATTACCAACGCGATCAATGCAAAAACCTATAAGGTGAACGACAAGACGATAGAAGTCGACGATGTCGAAGTCGTATCGATTAGCGAAAAAGTGCGCTTATCGGTAAAGCTGCACAGTTCCGACCCGCTGGTATCGGAAGATGTCGCCGCGCTTCGCGATTACATCAGCAAGGAAATCGAACGCCCCGTGTTATTGGATGCGTCATTTAGTATTTTGCAGTAGTTAGAAAACCAAGCAGCTCATTTGCCTTGTTCTCAAGTCCGAGAACAAGGCATATACTCAACGTAGATCAAAATTCGGCACCGGGGTGTCCGCCAACGGCCCAGCACCTAAATTATCTAAGACAATGGCAAATGGGCTATGGAATTTATGTGCTGGGTGAATACGAACCTATAGGTCTTCACCTAGCGTTAGGTGAGGACCGATACCCCCTGCGCTTCCTTAAGCACTGCCGAAATGTGAAAGGTATATCCTATGCATCGACGCAGATTTTACCTTGGATAATTATATTGCTGCTGGGGATAACCTGGCTGTTGAGGGTATTGTTGTGGATAACCTCCCTGTGGTTGCGGAGGATAACTTTGTTGTTGAGGATACCCTTGTTGCGGGTAGCCTTCTTGCGGTTGCCTGGGATAGTTCTGTTGCTGCGGGTAATTTTGTTGTTGAGGGACTCCTTGAGGTTGCTGAGGATTGGTACCCTGATTGACAGGAGTTTGGTTAGCAACGATAGCCAACTCAACGCGTCGATTTTGAGCTCGATTTTCTTCGCTGGTATTAGGGACTTTCGGCATCGATTTACCCATTCCTTGCTGTGAAATCCGAGCATAATTGACTCCGCGCTGAATCAAATAATTCGAAACACTGCCAGCCCGTTGATCGGACAGTTTGAGATTATAACTTTCGCTGCCGATATCGTCGGTATGTCCGGTGACGGTAATGTTAGATTCGGGATACTGATTCAAAACATTGGCAACGGAATCCAATGCGCTCATCGCCTGGGGTGTCAATTGCGCGGAATCGAAGCCGAACGTAATACTACTCGGCATCGTCAGGTTGAGTGTATTTTCCGAACTTCTTTGTATTTCGATGCCGGTACCCTGCAAGGATTCGCGCATCTCTTGTTCTTGATTATCCATATACAGACCGACCGCAGCACCGACTGCGCCTCCGGCCAGTGCACCCAGGCCCGCATTTTTCCAGTCGTTACCGCCGAATAGAGTACCGGCGCCGGCACCTACCGCCGCGCCTATACCGGTACCCATCGCGGTCTTGCTCATCCGGGATTGCCCGGAATAAGGATCGGTCACACAAGCCGATAAAAGTACGGAACTAACAGCCAACATTAAACATTTATTTTTCATAAACATAGATTCTCATGGTAAATTTGAAGCTATTAAGGATTTTTTATTGGTACAGACTAAAACACAAAATTAAAGCTGAGCTGAATAAGCTTTAGCTGCATGGTTTTTGAGATACGCCTATCGCATAAAATTTCGGCAATAGCGTATGCAAGGCACAGGAGTGTTCTCCAAAGGCTTTGACAGTCCATCACCTAGCGTTTAGTTAAGGACTGTCAAAGAACCAGTCAATCCAGCAACTGAACTTTCCAAAAATAGGGAAATTATTTTCGACAAAATCCTATATCGTTTTATCTTCTTCCGAGTGATACTTCCCAACAACCCAATAAGTAACGCCTAGAGCCAATATCACAACGCCTGATGCATAGACATACTGCGGATCGATCACTTTATAATCGAAAATGATAATTTTCCGAGCAACCGCCATAACTGCGGTTGCAAGCACCAACCTGATAGGAATGACATCGGTACGTAGATACAGCGTAATATTGATAAAAATTTCGATGGCAATCAAAACCATCATAAACGATCCGAAAGTCGCCAAAATATCGCTGACTGTCAGCATTAAATAAGGTGGAGTAAATAGTTTATCGAAAATAACAACAACGACATCCCAAACCCCGAATATGATAACCGCTACCATTAAAACGGCTAAAACGTTGACAGCTTTGATAATTGTTTTATGCAAACTTCCAATCAGAGGATTCACATCCTCCGTGGGCAATTCGGCGTGAGCCATTTGGGCTTGATATTTTTTTCTAAAATGCTGCATCAGCAACGACACGATGTTTTGCTCGTGTATAAAATAATCCGACCCGGCATCATGCTCAAAAAATGAATTAAGTCCTTCCACGTTCGATAAATCGGCATCGGTAATTTTTTTAAATCCCATGCTCCAGTCGGGAAACTGTCTTTTATCGACAACCTTACGCTCAAGGATGTTGATCCCACTATGACGCGGATCTTTTTTAATACAGTTGTATAGTGCATCTACCTCCTTATCTTCGCCTTCCAAAACTTGAACGAAGGTATCTTGGCAATACAACAACATGCCGGTAAGATTCCGAGCCGCATTATTAACTCGGCATTTCTCAAGCATATTCAACATATCCTCATCACTCATCGGACGAGTCGCCGAACTGATATAAAGCATACGGATTAACATGTTTACCCCTTCCAAAATTTATAATTATTATTGAGCGATTCATTATAAAACCCAATGAATCTCTGAAAATAGGATACCTCAATATTTACTTTCGACAATGAAATTGAATCATTCCTTGCGCATTGTGATTAGCCGAACTTGAGTGCTGACAAGCAAAGGTAATGCGAGTGCCGTTTCCGAATAGACTGGAGGTGCTTAAGATAGAATCCAAAATCACCTGGCAGGAAGTGACTAAAATCTATGTTAATCCATTCGGATTATCTTCGATATCTTGGTAATTAGCATCTAAAAAACGAGGAGTGCAGATCGCAAGAAAAATCAAATCTTCCGATCCGATATTGGCAATCCGTTGACGGTACGTCGGAGGGATCAACACGATGTCGCCTGGCTTGACTTCTTGCGGCGGTAAGCTTCCAACTTCAACCCGTCCCAAGCCTTGTATGATGACATAACGCTCGACGGTTCCGACAAGACGATGCCAACGTGTCGTAACGCCTGGCTCGACGCGGGCTCTTGCAATAGACAAGTCCGGATCGTCGCAGCTATTGGACTGCTCGATAATGAAACACTGTTCCGGAGTGTAAAATTCATCATCAAGGTTTAGTTTTTTGATCGATGCTTGCATTGATTTTTCCAGGCATTTTTTGAAGATTTAATCGAACGACACAAGAACGAGGGAATTATGCAGATATCTGTTTTCTATACCAATTGATAACATGGATTTTTCCTTGAAAAAGGGTCTGACATATCACATACAGAAAACTAAAAAACGGTTGGCAAATTTTCTGTTTATATAACACACGTTCGGGAAAAACGAAATTTCTGTTATGTTAAGCGATCTCCCACACGTATTCACTTTCAAATAATTTCACGATGCGTCACGCCAATTTAGCCGAAGCCTTCCAAAACATTCTGCCGTTCGAATCGGTACTGTACGAGCCCGAGGATCTCAGGCCCTATGAATGTGACGGGCTGTCGGCGTATCGGCAACTGCCGATGATCGTGGTTTTACCGGGCAACGAAACCGACATCGTCGAAATCCTAAAAATCTGCAGTGCGGAAAAAATTCCGGTCGTCGCGCGCGGGGCCGGCACCGGGCTTTCCGGCGGCGCGTTGCCGCATGCCGACGGCGTATTGCTGTCCCTCGCCAAACTGAACAAGATTCTCGAAATCGACCCCGTGGCCTGTACCGCGCGCGTGCAACCCGGCGTGCGAAATCTTGCAATTAGCGAAGCGGCCGAAACCTACGGACTGTATTACGCACCCGACCCATCATCGCAAATTGCCTGTACAATCGGCGGCAACGTTGCCGAAAATTCCGGCGGCGTCCATTGCCTGAAATACGGACTGACCGTGCACAATATCCTGAAACTGCGAGTGTTGACTATCGAGGGCGATGTGCTCGAAATTGGCTCGGAAGCGCTCGATAGCTCCGGCTTCGATTTGCTCGCGCTGATGACCGGCAGCGAAGGCATGCTCGGCATCATCAGCGAAATCACCGTGAAACTGTTGCCGAAACCGGAAGCGGCCCAATTAGTGATGGCCGCATTCGACGACATCGAAAAAGCCGGTGCGGCGGTCGCGAACATCATCCGTGCCGGCATCGTGCCGGCCGGTCTGGAAATGATGGACAAAATGACGATAGCAGCCGTCGAAGACTTCATTCACGCGGGCTACGATCCCGACGCCGAAGCGATACTGTTGTGCGAATCCGACGGCTCGAACGAAGCGGTCGCCGACGAAATCGAGAAGATACGGGACATCATGCACGAAAGCGGCGCGGTCCGCATCGATACCGCGCGCTCCGATGCCGAACGCCGGCGTTTTTGGGCCGGGCGCAAAGCCGCTTTTCCGGCGGCCGGCCGGATCTCGCCCGATTATTACTGCATGGACGGCACGATTCCTCGCAAACATCTCGCACAGGTCTTGCGAAAAATAGCGGAGTTGTCGTCGTACTTCGACCTACGCTGCATGAACGTGTTTCACGCCGGCGACGGCAATCTACATCCGTTGATCCTGTATGACGCGAATCAAGATGGCGAACTCGAAAAAGCCGAAGCCTTCGGCGCGCGCATCCTCGAAATCTGCATTGAAGCCGGCGGCTCTTTGACCGGCGAACACGGCGTCGGTATTGAGAAATTGAATCAAATGTGCCTGCAATTCAACGATGCCGAGCGCGACCTATTCCATGCCGTCAAGGCCGCATTCGATCCGGATTCGCTGCTAAATCCCGGCAAGGCTATTCCGTCGCTGCACCGCTGCGCCGAATTCGGCGCGATGCATGTCCATCGCGGCGACGAAAAGTTTCCGGATTTGCCGAGATTCTGAACATGGAAGCGATAGTCGAACAACTCACCGAATGCGTCGTCAAAGCGAACGAGAACAAACAGGCGCTTTGCATTCGCGGCGGCGGCAGCAAGGATTTTTACGGTAACGCGGAGGCTCTGCACGATTCGAAGCTGGAAACTGGACCGTATCGCGGCATCGTCGATTACGATCCGACGGAACTGGTCGTCAGCGCCCGAGCCGGAACGCCGTTGAACGAACTGGAAAGCCTATTGAGCGAACACGGCCAGATGCTGGCCTTCGAACCGCCTGATTTCAACGGGGCGGCGACGCTGGGCGGTTGTATCGCGGCCGGACTTTCGGGACCGAGGCGCGGCTATGCCGGAGCGGCCAGAGATGTCGTGCTCGGCGTCAAACTGCTCGACGGCCGGGGCCGAATTTTGAACTTCGGCGGCCGGGTCATGAAGAACGTCGCCGGCTACGACGTCTCGCGCCTGATGACCGGCGCGATGGGCACGCTGGGCGTCATCCTTGAAGCCTCGCTCAAAGTGCTGCCGAAACCGGAAACCGAACGAACACTCTGTTTCGAACTGCCGGTCGAGCAGGCTTTGGAAACGATGCGGCGCTGCGCAGGCCAAACGCTGCCAATCTCGGCGACCTGCCATATCGACCGGCGTTTTTATATCCGGCTCTCCGGCATCGAGTCCGCCGTTCATGCTGCGCTCGTCAAGCTGGGCGGCGACGAAATCACAGCCAGCCTGAATTTTTGGGAATCGATCAAAAATCAGACGCATCCTTTTTTTTACGGCAACAAAAAGCTTTGGCGTTTGTCGGTCAAACCCACTTCCCCGCCGCTTTCGATTCTCGGCGAACAGACGATCGAATGGGGAGGCGCGCTGCGATGGCTTGCGGCAGCCGAAGACTGGACTGCAGCAGCGATTCGCGCGCAAGCCGAAAGCGCCGGCGGACATGCGACGTTGTTCCGCGGCAATGACGAAACTATTCAAACTTTTCATCCGCTGCCGCCGGCCTTGTTGAATATTCATCGGCGCCTGAAACGTCAATTCGACCCGGCCGGCATATTCAATCCGCAGCGTCTGTTTCCGGAGTTTTAAACGATGCAGACCCGACTCGACGAACGATATCAAAATACGTCGCAAGGCCGCGAAGCCGAAACGATACTGCGTAACTGCGTCCATTGCGGCTTCTGTCTTGCTACCTGCCCGACCTACCAGCTTTCGGGAAATGAACTCGACAGCCCGCGCGGCCGGATTTATCTGATCAAACAACTGCTCGAAGGCCAGGAAGTCACGAGGAAGACGCAATTACACTTGGACCGCTGCCTAACTTGCCGCGCCTGCGAAAGCACCTGTCCTTCAGGCGTGGAGTACGCGCACTTGCTCGATATCGGCCGCAATGAAGTCGAACAAACGATAAAGCGCGCTCCTATCGACCGGATGCTTCGTTTCGCGTTGCGCAAGGTACTGCCGAACCACAATTTGTTTGCGTTTGTTTTGAAATCGGCTAGGCTGGGCCGGCCCTTGCTGCCTGAGCGATTGCAAAGAATGGTGCCAGCCCAACCGAAGATTCGGCAAAACCCGACGCAGGCCAATCATCCACGTAGAATGCTGGTACTGCAAGGCTGCGTGCAACCCGCGTTAAATCCCGACATCAACCACGCTGCAGAACGCGTGCTGGACAAGCTCGGTATAGCGCTCGTAGACGCGCAACAGGCCGGTTGCTGCGGCGCTCTCGCCTATCATCTCGACGCACAACCCGAAGGACTGGATGCGATGCGCCGTCTGATCGATGCCTGGTGGCCCTACATTGCAAATCCCGATAAGCCGATTGAGGCGATCGTCGTCACGGCGAGCGGCTGCGGCGTTATGGTCAAGGATTACGGCCGTCTGCTGAAACACGACTCGGCTTACGCCGAAAAGGCGGCCCGCGTTTCGGAACTGGCCAAAGACATCGGCGAAATCGTCGCCGCGGAACGGCCCGAACTGACTCGCCTACTGGAAAACTGCCCAGCGCCCGAGGCCGAAGCCATCGCGTTTCACGCGCCTTGCACGCTGCAACACGGACAGCGACTCGACGGCGTCGTCGAAAGCATTCTGCAAACGGCCGGCTTTCGATTGACCCGCGTCGGCGATTCTCATTTGTGTTGCGGCTCAGCCGGCGCCTATTCGATAGTACAGCCGCACATCGCCCGGCAGCTACGCGACAACAAAATCGCCGCCTTGACCTGGGACGACTCAGCTATCGTCGTCACCGCAAATATCGGCTGTCAGATGCATTTGCAAAGCGGAACCCAACTGCCGGTGCGGCATTGGATCGAAATCCTGGATCAGGTTTTGTGCTGAGAAACGGGTGATCGTTATCCCTAAATTCGGCAATGAGTCCACGAAAATCATCATAGAGCTACATCAAGCTCTTGAACCTAAATTCGGCAGTTTGACCATGAAGCACATGAAGTTAATGAAATATTCCAAAAGATTATCTAAATATTCCAGCTAATGATTAGGTCATAGATAACGTCCTTATTTTATGTGGGTTCGGTTGCTCGATTGACCGGTTCGGCGGCAGGGAGCCGCCGTCAAGCCTACAAGGACGTATTCACGGCGTCCTGTCAAACGAATAACCGAACCCTAGACAAAGCTCAGCTTTAACATTTTTCGGTCTTTAGGTCATGGGTGCTTCATTTGTTAGGATTTAGCAAGTTATTGAATTAACTTATTATTCACGATCTTCATGGTGAAATGTTTTTTTATAATAACGACTTCGTGCCAATTTTTTTGCCGGATCAAAAGTCTCCTGCTCCCACCAACTCGCGAACCACTCGGTAAAATCGCGGATGGCGCCGAAATCCTTCAAGCGCAGGTCGACAAAATCCTGATTGCCCCACGCCCCACCATCCAATTAACCCTCTTCCACCTCAGTCTCGATGGCTTTTCAATAAAGCTTGGTGACGATCGACATAAAACCCGTAAGTCCGGCAAGCCGCCAAGCGATATTTCTTTTGATAGAAGTTTCCAACTCGATGCTATTGATATATATCTTATCGCTGATATAAATATTATAAATATGGCTGCTTCGATTAGACTCCGCCAGGATATAAGCTTCGACAAGCCGAAGCTTATTGTTAATCAGATTACTTTTATTGCGTAATCAATTATTATATGAACCGATTCAGTTGATTTCTCCAGCAATGAATTCGAGGTGTTCAATGTATTTAGTCAGACTGATATACGCCAGCAGAGCAAGAGAAGGTTTCGGACCGAACGATGTCGAGCAGATTTTAGGAGTTGCCCGCAAAACCAATGCCCAAAAAGGCATTACTGGCATGCTGTGTTTCAATGGTTATAATTTTTTGCAATCATTGGAAGGCTCGCGTACAGCTGTCAATGAATTGTACCGTCATATTCTTGAAGATAAACGCCATTTCGATACAACCTTGTTGGAATATCGCGAGATAGTAGCCCGCGATTTTGATAATTGGCATATGGGATATCTAGGGTTAACCAAAGAAAATCAAGCATTATTGTTGCGTTTTTCAAATAATTTGGAATTTGACCCTTTCAAGATGAGCGGCGCCACTGCTCATGCAATGTTGTGTGAATTAAGCGCAATACTTCAATAGGAACCATCAGAATATCTTGAGCTCAAGCTCCAAAACCCGGCTGACCTTTCTAAGTAACCTACTTTAATCCGCTACTATGCCAAAATCTGTCACATTGAAGTCTCGATTAACTGTCCATGTCTTTTTATGCGGTGTTTTTTTCTTTATAGCGAGCCTAATCTTTACTTTCTCCCTGCAAAACCATGACGTTTTAAATACATTATCAGTAGAAGTACGATCTCAGGTTTTGCAAATTGCTTATATTTTTCTCGGCATACTGGTAGCACTTATAGCGCTTGTCGTTATTATGCTCAATATACTGCTAGAGAAAAACCTCACCACTCCAATTAAAAAAGGCATTTCGCGACTGGAAAACATGCAAAAGGATTTGAATATTCGTTTTGAATATCCAAATGACGATGAACTGGGAAGTTTATTTTCCGCCTTCAACGGTTATTCGGGCCAATTGCATCAAATCATAGAAGAAGTCGCAAGAACCTCGGACGACCTTAACGTTGCTGTCGAGCAATTTGCCGGTAATACTCACCAAAGTATCGATCTTGCACATTCACAACAACAAGAGACCGATCAAGTCGTCAAGGCGAGTGCTCAGATGACCGTTTCATCAAATGAAACGGCCGAGCATGCCGATGCGACTCAAAAAGTCGCCTCCGACGCTAAAGAACAAACCAAAATGGGATTACAAGTAGTCAATGAAACGATGTCCTCGATCAGTATGTTGGCAAATCAAATGGAATCCATGCAATCGGCGGTCAGTCGACTCGACCAGGGCAGTCACAACATCGGCGACGTAATCGACACTATCGCTAAAATTGCCGATCAAACGAATCTTTTAGCATTGAACGCGGCTATCGAGGCCGCTCGAGCCGGCGAGCACGGTCGCGGTTTTGCCGTTGTTGCCGATGAAGTACGAAAACTCGCTTTTGATACGCAAGAAGCTACCCAACAAATACATGCCATCATTGCCGACCTGCAAGAATCAGCACAAGCAGTAACTGGGGCGATTGAACAAGGTACGACACAAGCGCATAAC
This sequence comes from Methylotuvimicrobium sp. KM1, assembly GCF_044788715.1. Classification (NCBI taxonomy): domain Bacteria; kingdom Pseudomonadati; phylum Pseudomonadota; class Gammaproteobacteria; order Methylococcales; family Methylococcaceae; genus Methylotuvimicrobium; species Methylotuvimicrobium sp. KM1. The sequence goes on from NZ_CP173170.1 coordinate 2,882,979, forward strand.
TGTGTAGAACAAGCCAATAAGGCTGGAGAATCTCTGCATACAATCGATCATCGAGTGGATTCGGTTTACGATATGGGAAAACAAATTGCTTTAGCCGCTCGCGATCAAAATAGCGTAGCAACCGATATTAGCCAAAGCATGCTGCGCATTAATGAACTCGCCGAGGCAAACGCTCAGGCAATGAATCAAAATCAAGAAGTGAGTCAAGCGCTGTCACAACGCGCCCAAAAACTGGAAAAATTGGTTTCCAACTTCAAAACCAACACACTCTCCTCCAGCATCGTCGAATTTGGACGCGACGATATCGAAAGCGCTATGCGTAAAATGAGCAGCGAAGAATTGGATCGCATTGCATTCGGTGCAATCGAATTGGATAAAAACGGCCGCATTTTGCGATATAACTCCGCGGAAGGCGATATAACCGGACGCAATCCGAAAGAAGTCCTCGGTCGAAACTTTTTCACCGAAGTCGCCCCCTGCACAGACACTCCCCTATTCAAAGGCGAGTTCGACAAAGGGGCTCGTATGGGCTTTCTCAACAAAAAATTCGAATACACTTTTGATTACAACATGCGCCCCACCAAAGTTAAAGTACATATGAAAAAATCACTGAGTGGCGATACCTATTGGATTTTTGTTAAACGTGTATGATGTGGTGGCAAAACGGCGCTAATATGCGCCGATTGATTGTCGATTTCGTACTTGGGCATATAAGTCGATTACGCCCTGGCGCTCACATGCCGTCTCCACAAGCAGTTATGCTCTCAGAAAACTGGTCGGCTTCACCGCTAAACATTGACTCATTGGAATTAGTGGATTGCGCAACGGCATTCGCACAAATGTTGCATATTGCGGATTCCGGGCTGGAAGATTATTTACTTGCAAAACCTTCGGTCAACGGCTGGAAGGAGATCGCGACGGCGAGTCTTGAAAATTTTCATCAATTCATCAGCTTTTCCAGCTCAGGATCGACATCCCCTCCTGTCGTTACGACAATACCTCTCGCTCATATTCAGCAGGAAGTCGATTTTATCGCTCAGCATTTGTTAACCGGCAATAGCGCTGTTCGTCGAATCTGGACTTTGATTCCGGCTCAACATATCTACGGCTTTATTTTTACAATGGCATTGCCGAGCAGATTGGTCAATCGACCGGAAGTGATAGATGGACGCCAACGCTTACCGATTTCATTAGAAAAAAGCTTACAAAATGGCGACATGATTGTCTCAATACCTGACTTTTGGCAACATTGGATAAATTCGGGTCTTAGATTGCCGCGTCCGGTTACTGTTGTTATGGCCGGCGCACCTTGCGCACCAAAAATACTCGCGGCTTTATTAGCGCAAAACGCAGATACCATTGAAATATACGGAGCAACCGAAACCGGAGGCATCGGCTATCGAAAAAAACCTGATGAGCCGTTTGCTTTATTCCCTTATTGGCAAATCCTCAACGATTCGATTCGCAACCATCTTCATAGCGCTTACATTCCAGACAAACTACACTGGGTAGATAAAAAACACTTTATTGTTCAAGGACGTAAAGACGGACAAATCCAAATCGCCGGAATCAATCTTAGTCTCGAAACGATTGCTTCAGAGATCAAACAGCATGCTGCTATCCATGAATCGGTGGTTAGATTCGATGGAAAACGACTGAAAGCATACATCGTACCTAATAAAGACAGCAAACTAAACTCGTCTATGTTGATCGATGAACTGTCTTCATGGTTATCGACTCGACTGCCTAGTACACAGATACCCAAACATTTCACGGTAGGTTCAAAATTACCGCGAAATGGGATGGGTAAACTATGTGATTGGGATTAATTACTCTTTTAATCCTACTCCCTTAATACTCAAAAAATAGCTATACCTTTGTAACTATTCAGTCCCCGGAAATTATCGTTCCCACGCTCTGCGTGAGAACGATAGGGGGGTATGAATAATTACATACCTTTCGCACTTCAAATTTCGGCATTAGTGTATGGAGGTGGCGGGTTGTTCGACAAAGGCTTTGACAGCATGGATGCTGTCATAGAGACTACATGTCCCCCAGCTTCATATCAATTTTTTGCCGGATCAAAAATCCCCCTGCTCCCGCCAGCTCGCGAACCACTCGGTCAAATCGCGGCTGGCGCCGAAGTCATTCAAGCGTCGGTCGACAACATCTTGATTTCCCCACACCACGCCATCCAAACACCCCCCTTCCACCTCAGCCTCGATGTCTTTGCAGTAAAGCCCTTGATCACGGTCGACATAAAACCCGTAAGTCCGGCAGGCTACCGGACGATATAGGTAGACGCGACAAGCTCCCGCAGAGCGGTCCAGTAATGGACAGACGTAGGGGCGGGACTGCTGCTCGGCTAACGCAGCCATATCATGATCAATCTCCTGAAGCCGGTCCGAAGGCAAAACGGCCAGACCTTCCCGCAATAATTCCCATTCGGCCTCGGTCAGTTGAGGCACAGCCGCGAGCCGCCGGCAACAACCGTCGCAGCCCATACGGCATAACCAATCGGCATGATCCTGCCGGATAGAATCGACGCGCTCTTCGATATCGGCATGGAGCCGAAGCAATGTTTCCATCGTTTGCATACTTTACTTTTGAATAATGTCGTTAAAAATGCGCCTTTCTCTCACCATTCCCGTTGCGAGGCTTGTTGAAACTCACGCCTTCGTAGCGGCTACCGAAAGCCGCTAACGCTCGAAAATCAACCGCTTTGAAATAAGACGGCCAATACTACCATTGAGGCTGTCATAATACTCCCGTCTTACTGAAGAATCGTTCAACTTTATTGGGTATGGAGCATGCCTATAGAGGAACCCCGTGAACCCGTCCATGGGGCTTGACGGCGACTCAATCGCCAGGGTGGCGATTACAAAAGCTTTGATAGCATGGATGCTATCATAGAGCCGACATGGACGTGTTCACTGTGTCCTTTGACGTACACCCCGGCACCGACATTTAACTAGCAAAGGGTTTAAAAAGTATGAAATCATCTTTATTGTTTTCGCTACGATTATCGTTATGTTGCGGCCTGAGCCTATTGATCACAAAGCTACCGCATGCCGAAGAGACTTTATCCGTCGATAACGAAGCGGTGATAGAGCAATTGCAACAAGAATTTCACGGTTCTTATCCGGAAACCGCCCCGCCTTCGAACAAAGTCCAAAGCCAAGAACTGATTGCCGCCGAAGCCGAATGGGGAATCCTACCGCCTTACCAGACTACGGTTTGGGCCTATAACGGCAAAATCGCACCCGTTATCCGCATCAAGCTGGGCGAAACGCTCAAGCTGACGCTACACAACAAGTTACCGCAAGCGACTTCGATTCATTGGCACGGAGTAAGACTGCCGAATGCCATGGACGGCGTGCCGGGCGGTCACCCAGCCGGCCATCGAACCCGGCACAAGCTTCACCTATGAATTTACCCCGAAAGACGCCGGCACGTTCTGGTTTCATCCACATGCCAATTCTCCCGAACAAATCGAACGCGGCTTGCAAGGACTATTGATCGTCGAAAACCCGGACGAACCGAAATATTCACAAGATCTCGCCTGGATCGTGGATGACTGGCTATTGGAAAAAGGCGCGAAAATTCACGATCGTTTCGTCACCGGTCACGATTTGATGCATGACGGGCGCTGGGGCAACGTCGTGACGGTCAACGGCCAGTTCCGGCCTTCGATTCCGGTCAAACCCGGCGAACGCATTCGGATCAGAATGGTGAATTCCGCCAACGGCCGCGTGTTCGCGCCGACCGTGGAAGGCATCGAAGCCCAGATTATAGCCGTTGACGGTCTGCCGGCCCAAAGCCCCATAACGTTACAAAATTTTTATTTGGCTCCCGGCAATCGCATCGATCTGGACCTGACCATTCCTAAAAACGCCGCCGGAAAAACATTCGCTGTTTTGGATAGCTTCGGCAAAAAAGCCAACAACTTGGCCATGATACAAGTGGAAGACACGACAGCCGTAACTACGCCGACCTTCAAGCCTATCCAGGCCAAGCATTTTCCGGACTGGCGATCGGCAATCGACGCCCCGGTCACGCACGAGTTCATGCTGAACGCAATGCGCGGAGGCGAACACGGCATTACCTGGACCATCGACGGTCACAGCGGTCACGACACTATCGCGCAAGAACTGCAAGCCCATCGCTTTTACCGCCTGCGCTTTACCAACCGCTCTTATCGCTTGCATCCAATGCATCTGCACGGCCAATTCTTCCAAGTCATCGCGGTCGACGACCGGCCGGTGCGAGAAGGCTTTTGGCGCGACACGGTATTGATTGGTCCCAAGCAATCGGTCGATATCGGCTTGGTGCCGATCGACAAAGGGCTCTGGGCGCTACACTGCCATATTCTCGAACACGCCGAAGCCGGCATGATGACTACGATACGCATTCAATAACCCGAAAATCTCGGTACGGAATATTGCTAGCGAGCAAAATCATTCGACTAGAATAACCTCCGCTCTTCCCAAAAATACGGCTATAGGTTTTGAATATCAGCTAACGTTTCTGTAGCTGAGGCCATGACTTAGTATTCGATGCTGAAATGTGTACTTTGCCAAGCCGGCCGCCACCATTAAACCTAAAATCGGCAGTTTAATCATGGTTCATTATGTAACTCAAGAGGTTGCCTGAGTATCACCGACAAGCTATCGGGTGAGCGAAAGTTTTATACGAACGCTCAACAAGTTATTGAATTAACTTCTTATCCTTCATAGTGACAGGAAAGTTGAATTTCCGCTATTTGCGATACACTATGGATTCTTATGCTTAATTATCGCATGGTAGTCGGGTTCGCGCGATCTTCGAATGAAACCGGCGCGGCGGAAATATGGCACTGCCGAGCGGCATGGATTCGCTATGTTCTGATAAGCTTAGCGAGTTAAACGATTTCTTTTTTCTATCGTCGGAATACAAAATAATGAATACATTAAGCAATTTATTTATCAGAACCTGCCGTCTAAAAGCAATTATGATGAAAAAATTCGCATCGAGTCTGATCGTCCTGCCGGTATTGTTATACTCGGCCGGAGCCTTGGCGATTTCTGATCAAGCCGGTCAAGATTATGAAAAGGCGGTTGTTGCGTATCGTAATGGTGAAGTCAAGACAGCCATCATTCATTTAAAAAATGCTCTTCAGCATCATCCTGATTACGTATCGGCACATATTTTATTGGGCGAAGCTTATTTGCTGGAAAAAGATCTTGCCGGCGCCGAAGTCGCTTTATCCCGAGCAATGAAGCTTGGGGCCGACAAATCGCTGCTTGTCCGGCATCTGGCGCAATTGTATCTTTACCAAATCAAATACAGTCAACTAATCAATGAAATCGATCCCGAGCATTACAGTCAATCGGTTCAATCCGAACTTCACGTATTCCGCGGCGACGCCTATTTGCAACTCGGCCTGATCGACAATGCAATTGAAGAATATAATACGGCAGCTCGAAAAAACCCTGCATCGGTTGCCCCATCAATAGGTAGAGCCAATGCCCTGCTCCGCAAAAACGATTTTCAAGAAGCATCATTGTTTGCCGATCAGGCTACCTTGATGGAACCCGGTAATGCCGGTACTTGGTATATCAAAGCATCCATCAAACATGCCAAAGGCGAATTGAATGCTGCGGTCGCCGATTACGACAAAGCGTTGAGCATTGATCCCGAACATCTCGACGCCCGTCTGGCCCGTATCGGAATTTTCATGGACCAGAAAAAAGACGAACAAGCCGAGTCCGATCTTCTATTCGTTAGGAAAATGTATCCCTTCGACCCCAAAGCGGCCTATTTACTTTCCGTTGTATTGGCGCGTAACGGTAAAGTAGATGAAGCAGCTAAGTTTCTGGAGGAAGCCGACGATATTTTGAGTCAGATCAAACAGGAATTTTTACTACAACACTCGCAAAGCTTACTACTTTCAGCCTTGGTCAATTACAGCCTAAACCGGTTCGAACAAGCGTCCGTTTTCGCAAAAAACTATATCGATCGTTTTCCGGATCATCCCGGCGTCTACAAATTGCTCGGAACGATGCTCCTGTCGAAAAACGCTCCGGACAAAGTCATCGAACTGCTGAATCCGGTGATACCGCACGCGCACAAAGATTTCCGGCTATCGTTGATCCTTGCCGAAGCCTATATGAAATTGGGCCGTTACGACAAAGCAACAGAAATGCTCAACCTAGCGTCCGAAAACACCTCGCACGTTGAGGGTGGACGGACTGATTTGGGGCTGGCATGGCTTGCTTTGGGTCAAGAAAACCAGGGTATTGAAGAACTGGAACGCGATTTCGCGGCTAACCCCGTGTCCGGTACAGCCGGTTTGCCTCTGCTAATTCTCTACGTCAAAAGGGGCGAAACCGGCAAAGGAATGGCTCTCGCACGACAGTTGCATCTCAAAGAACCCGAAAATCTCACGATATTGAACATGCTTGGCATCGTTCAGGCGGCTGCGGGACAATTGACCGAAGCCCGGAACAGTTTTGAAAAGGCGGCGGAGATTAACTCCCAATTCCTTCCCGCACAATTCAACCTAGGCAAATTGGACTCGGCTGAAAAAAAATTCGACAAAGCTGAACGTCGTTTGTCTGAATTGCACAGCAAATACCCGAAAAATCAAGCCGTCATGATTGAATTGGCCAGAGTACTCGGTAATACCTCGAATTATGATGAAGCGGAACGTGTGTTGACGGAAGCCAAAAAAATCAACGCCAAATCGGTGCCGGTTTTTTTAGCGCAAATCGATTTAAAATTAAAACAGCAGAAGTATTCCGAGGCGGTACAAGTTGCCAGGGGAGCTTTAGCTTTAGCACCTGAGGACGCAGGCATACTCGGTGCGCTTGGACAAGCATACCTGTCGTCGGGCAATAATAAACAGGCGGCCGTGATTTTCGAACGGATGGCCAGGAACGCCGGATTTCATGCGGAACGGCTCTATGACATCGCAAACCGCCAGATTGCCGCCGAAGATTATCTAAACGCCATCGAATCCCTTAAAAATGCCGTTTTGAGTGATGAAGCCCATGTGCCCTCACGAATTAGACTAGCCGAATTGCAATTGAATTACGGTAATCCGCTTTTGGCTCTAAATTTGGCACAGGAATTGGTTGAAAAATATCCCGAAAAAGCCCACGGATACCGGTTAATGGGCGATATCCAAAGGCGCGAACAAAATTATACCGGTGCTTTGCAGCACTATCGAACGGCTTTCGGCAAAGAAAAGAATATCGATCATTTGATGAAGCTGTACTTTGCTTACAAACAGGCAGGACAAAATAACGACGCATTCGAATTGTTGAAATCTTGGACAGGCGACCGGCCGGACGACCATGCGGCGATTGCCGCCTTGGCCGAAGAGTTTTTACATAGAAACAAATGGCACGAAGCACAACAGCATTTTGAACGATTGTCGACGATTTACCCGAACGACGCGTCCTTAATGAACAATCTGGCTTACATTTATTTTCAGCAAAACGACAGAAATGCTTTACGCGTTGCCGAGCGCGCGCGCGAATTGGCGCCCGAGCTTGCCAGCGTCAACGATACACTGGGATGGATCTTGGTCCACGAAGGACAAATCGAAAAGGGCTTGAATTATTTGCGCAACGCCCACTCCAGGGCATCCGAAGATCCGGAAATTCGCTATCACATCGGCGTAGCGCTTTATCGTCTGGGCCGGCTCGACGAGGCAAAGGCAGAGTTTGAAACTGCAATAAACGCGGGGCAAACATTCAACGGCATCGAAGACGCGAAAGCATTAAGGGATAAGATCGGTCGATGATTCATTACGCGGATTAAACAAATTTCGTACCATCGTACAATAGCAGTGATATCCGGTTCGTGATAAAAAGTGTCTAAATTCAATCATTCAGCCAATCAAGGGGAAAAATATATGTTGAAAATTTATTCTGCGGCACTTTTTCTGTCCGTAGCGACAGCCTTGCCGGTAACGGCACAAGCTACGGCTTCTTTTACCATAACGTCGTCGCAGAGCCAATGCGGCAGCAGCGGTTGCACGTTCAACGGGGACGGTGTCTCGGCGGACGTTACGGCTTTTTCATCGACAGGGTATTCAAATACCACTTTCCGAAACGCAACAACGGCATACTGGAACGGTAGCGGTTTGGGAGTATACAGTTCGAATGACAGCGGATCGCCTAGTCATTCGGTCGATAATTATAATGGCGTCGACGTCGCACTGTTTTCATTTAGCGAAAACGTAACGCTGCAATCCATTTCTATCGGCTGGAAATACTACGATGCCGATATCTCGGTATTGGCCTATACCGGAGCCGGAGCGCCATCCAGTTTACTTGGTAAATCTGCAGCGGGTTTATTGTCTTCCGGATGGACGCTGATAGGTCATTACGCCGACTTAGTCACGAATACCGCTAAAGCAATCAACGAGGCGGCCGTTTCTTCCAGCTATTGGCTGATCAGTGCCTACAACAGTGCGTTAGGTAGCGCCCCTTCGGGCAATAGTCCGGGCGGTTATCTCGGTATGAGTAACGATTATTTTAAAGTCGTCAATTTAAAGGGTACAACGCCGCCGTCAACGGGCAACACGCAAAGCGTACCGGAACCGTCGACTATCTTAATGTTGACATTGGGGCTCATTTTCTTCTGGAAAACAGCACTTAAATCGCGTCAGGAAGGTTCCAGTCATACCTTGGCAGCATAGGGTCGAATTAGGGAACACCCATTAACTTGTCATAGTCAATAATATGTAAATTTCAAAATCTGCCTCCTTTCGCAATAGTTTAGCCCATGTTATCAGCCTAGTTTCAGCACATGAACTAAATAGTTGTGGTTGGGCATACCTTCATAGGGGCGGTCGGGGCTTATAGTCATTTGGGTCTTGGCGCCCCAGTTATACATGTAGCCGGCTTCGTTAATGTAGACCCAATGACGTAGGCCAAGAAAGCCGTTATTTATGTTCGCGTTATCACCGACACCGCATACACAATTCTTGAAATTACTTAAGTTCTCTTTGCACCAGACACCATTGTGTGGAATCTCGGTCGCCTTGGCACCGATCCAGTCGATATATGCCATCAATGCGTTCTTTGTCATGGCAATACCCCAGCCGGCTTCGGTTGCCTTTGCTCCTTTAGTACCGCCACTCAACTTGATCGCATTGACTGATTTTTGGCACTCTAGGATCAGAGTGTCAATGGTCTTGTTGGCATGAACGCCTCCGAACGTCCGAGTGAACCTAACCAGTTCATCCGCAATCTCCGGTTTACTCAACTTAACATATTTTAGAAAAGCCAATATAGACAGCCCCAGGTTATATTCCAGTTCGTCCTGACTCAGTCCATTCAGAGCATCGCCGTCATTTTTCGATAGTAGTATTCCATGAATTACGGAGACGAACCCGCAAACACCACCCCAATAGTTTTGACCAAGAAGCTGCATGGTAAACCCTTTTTATTCTAGCGTTATAATTAAGAAAACGACCCATCCAGAATAGCGATAAAAATGTTTAATTTATAGCGATGTATGCGGTAATAGTTTAAAAACATCGAAATCGTCATCCCGACAGGGATTGACGGGCGCCCGGCGGGCCAAACCGGGATGGCGCCAACTTTTAACGCGAACATAATCTAATTAATAGTCCATTCAACAAACGACGTCAATAAATCGGTAAATTGAGGTCAATCCTTATGGCACTCGCCCTTCACAGTTTCACCTATTTGACTAAGCGGATCACAGCAGGGGCTTTGATTTTGCATTATTTCGTTGGTTTCCGAGAAACCGGGGTTTCGACTAGAACAGGCCCCCCAGCGCGGCAGGCCCCCTGTGTCAAGATAGTTGTCGCCGAACACTAAAAATTGAAGAGCAAGGTCTGGATGTCAAATTTAAGGACTGCCCCACAGTCTTTCTACGTCCAGCCTACACCAATTGTTAATGGCCAATAAAAACTGGCCTCTAGCGCCCCGATGACTCAGGCCGGCCGCTCATTATTTTTTGTGCAGTCGGATATGATTGACAAAGCGCATTAATAGACATATTTTATAATTATATCTATATATGGATTAACAGGAAGGAGATATGAACAAGAGTGCTAAACATGATTTTTCACATGATAAATCTTCTATCGCAAAAGGCGCTTTAAACACATTCTTCAATATAGCCGACGCATGGCGGCTTAATACAGAGCAGGCCATGAAGCTATTGGGATTAGACTCAAAAAGTACTTTCTTTAAATGGAAAAAGAAGCCTGAGGAAGCTAACTTGACTCAAGATAAGCTTGAGCGGCTTTCCTATATCTTTGGGATCTACAAGGCGCTGCAAATTCTTTTACCTAAACCTGAGGCCTCCGATACTTGGTTGAGTCGACCCAATTCAGCGAGTCCGTTTAATGGGCAGTCTGCTTTGGACAGAATGTTATCAGGACATGTGGCTGATCTATATGTCGTCCGCCAATACTTGGATAGCCAACGTGGTTGGTCTTAGTGAGTTATTGCAGAACTCTTTGATCAACTGGAAACCCTGTTGGCGACTCGTTCCAAGCAGGTTTCCACCCGTTGGCCTATTTGATCGAGTTGCAGACCCGGAGTATTTGGAAGTGGTTTTCTTAATTGAAAGCCTAACCAATGATCGTTTACGCGAAGAGGCTGGAGAGATTTCTCTTGTCCCGCCGGACGAACGAATTTCAGGCCCGGGAACAACGCCAATCATGGCCGCATTCACGCATTTAAATCCGGAAGGCAGCCGCTTTACCGATGGCTCATATGGCGTATATTACGCGGCAAAGGATATTGATACCGCTATTGAGGAAACCAAGTTTCATAGGAAACGATTTCTTGAGGCAACCAATCAGCCGCCAATAGAAATAGGCATGCGCAGCTATGCATCGGATATAAATACAGAGTTTCACGATATCCGCGGCAAACAGAGCGACATGCCGGATATTTATACTTCCAGTCCGGACCAATATTCTTATCCTCAGACGCTTGCATGTGAACTTCGCAATAATGGCTCAAACGGTATCGTTTACGATAGCGTCAGGCGCCAGGGCGGAGAGTGTATCGCAATATTTAGACCTAAGGTTTTGTCACCCGTACGCCAAGGCAAACATTACTGTTATGTTTGGGATGGTTCTGATTTTTCAAACGTGTATGTAAAAACGGAATATAAGCCAAGCAAGAGAAGCAGAACCCGTTAAAACAACCATTTTCGGTCGGACATTTGGCACAAGCGCGTTTCAAACAGGATGGGGTGGACTCAACACTCGTGTCACCAACCGCCATTTAAACTGATCGATTGGCCGCTGCCGACGGGCAGCTTCCAGCTCGCGTAGCTCCGATTAGCGAACGCGTAATCGGAGGAATGAAGGCCGCCTTCGAGCGATTACGCTATGCTAATCGCTCCTACGGCCCTGATCTCCAATCATGCATTGCATGATTGGAAGACTTGACCCCGTCCGCGTCTTGTCTGACCCCAGTTTCTTGCAATTTCGAACAAGTCCGTTAACCCCCTTTCGGCCCCGCAAACCACCAGAGTATCAGACCGACAACGGGCAGCAGTAATATCAAAATCACCCATAAAACTTGCGATCCAGTTGAAGCACCACTTTTTACAATGCTAATAATGGCCCAGATATTCAGGACAAGCACTATAAGTCCCAGAAAACCGCCGACTTCAATATCCATAAGTCCCCCTAACAGGTTTGTGTTTAATGAATAAACTATTTTGTCTCATCAGCTTCAAACTTTACGCTTAAAAAATGGGTGAGTTCTGTACGGTAACGCACATTGCTCAGCTTGCAACAAATTAGATGATGGAAATATCGCTCAAAAATATCGTGTCTAACCCTGAGGTATCCCCACAAAACGCTCGTTCCCACGCAGAGCATCACTGCCATTAAGTTAAGGGAAACCCGTCATTCCGCCATGGACTGGCGGAATCCAGTGCCATGGATGGCAAGCTTTTGAGGCACATTAGAGCCTGAATGCAAGCATTACTTATCTCTGTGACGGCTTAACTTAATGGCAGTGGCGCAGAGCGTAGGAACGATGATAAAAAATAAATATATCTATCAACCAATTTTCAGCCAAAAAATTGTTTTATTTGGCTATTTCGTGGGGATACCTCAGTGTCTAACCCCATTTCCTTATTGTGACCCTTCCGCCATTGCGGCGGTGACATGCGCATCGTGAAAACGCGCATACCGAAAGTCTACGCTATTCAAGCCAATCCGCCAACAGTAAATCGGGGTCAGGCCTTACACTTGACATTTGCCTTCCCCTTTTTTTACCCATTACACTGCGCGGCTCACTGTAGGAGTTCTAATTTTGCATCATCTCATTGCTTTCCGCGTAGATAGGCCATTCAAAATCGCCCTGGGCTACACCTCGTTTTCTCCAGATTCAAAACGACAAGAAACCAATAAATCAATCGCTCTGTTCATTGAGCTCTATTAGTTTATCGATGCCTTCAAAGGCTTTATGAAGCTTTTTTGGATCGCGTCTGCAATCAAGAACTCGAAATACGTGGGCGTTGTCATCAATAATCCTGTAGTAAACAGCCTATGGAAAACGCTTTGCCAACAATCGATGAAACCCGAATGCACTGAATGAATTCCACCGTATATCGTCAGAGAATCTATTTCGGCAAAAAGACTATCGAAGAAGTAGTCTCCTACACCCGCTTCTTGGCGATCTTAAAATTTACGAACCGCCGCGAGGTCTTCGACAGCGGAACGAAGAATTCGGATTTTCATTCAAATCGGGATCGTAATTCTTTCTTGGCTTGTCGCCAATCTAGTATTTCGATGCTATCAGCTTGAAACCTTTCTTCGGTTTCTTTGAGTTCACTTTCATGCCAAGACAGATTTGGAAGGCTGGCTTCGTCATTTACCAAATCGCTCCAAAGTGCTTCAATTATCTTCAGTTTCTCAATGGCGGGTAATTTGTGAAGTTCGGTTATGCTCATGGTGGAGAAATACCTGCTTGGATGATTGATATTTTTGAATTTGCCTCAGCACCGGGGCCGAGTAGCCAACTTAATCCAATAGACAAGTTTAGTCAATTAATCCTCTTAATCATGACGATCGCGATCAATCCTTACATTTGTCATTAACAGGAAGGTAAGTTTCTCATTATCCTAAAGCTCGGGTCTCTCGTTGATAATACACTCTCACGGCCGGCCGGATAACGGCAATAGCGCCCGGCACGACGAGCGCAGTTTAAGTTGATCCGGCTAAAAGCCTCTGTATACAGGTGTCTTTATTCACCATCAAGGACGTTCGAGCATGAAAATCCGGCCGTCGTAGCGCACGACTAGACCGTCCTGTTTAATTTCGACGATGCCGACTCCATCTTTAGTATCCTGCCCCGGTTTGTATTTGACCATATCGATCAAGACAAAACGCTCGGACGGATCACTGGCATAGACAAAAACATTGATGTTCATCTTAGGAACGGTCTGGCGGAATTCGAATGGCATTTCCCGCAGCCATGGGATATCGTTTGCCCGCTCCGGCTTAGGCTCGGGAGGCGCGATAGCAAACGGCCGCGGCGCCACGACCGGTTCGGGAACGGACGTTGTCACAAGCGGCGCCTTGGCGGCCGTTAGCGGCTTTTGTTCCTGAACAGGACGAACTGGCCGTGATGCATCGTTCGGTTTTATTTCCGGCTTGTACTTCGAAGGAGCTTGGCGTTTCGGCGAGACATTCGAATTGGTCAATTCGGCAATTGGAGTCGTTTTTCGCTCGAGCGATAATTTCGGTTTAGGTTCTTCAACACGCGTAAGCGAGTCGGACGATCGCTGTTCGGAAACGATCGAGGCCGGAGGTCGTTTCGGAATCTCCGTTGTTTCCGTATTTTCGATCGATTTGGTTACATACCAGAACAGACAGGCGATAGCGATCAAATTAACAATCACGATGACGCCTATCCATCGAAACATGCTTTGCCGCCGCTCCGGTTCCTGCTCTAATATTCTGTTCGTGACCTGCTGCGAGGCTTGTCGTTCCCTGTCTGACTTGCGTAATGCATTAAGGATATAGGACATAACGTTATTCGTTGGTTTGCAGGCGCATCGATCGACCCGCCTCATTCAAATTATCGAGATAAATAAGGGTCTGAGGTCCCGCTATTCCGTCTTCGGTCAGATTGTAATGATGCTGAAATTTTTTTACGCGCGTGGTCAAATCACTATCAAAATACTGCGGCATCGTTTCTTTGTCGGTCACGCCATCGAATAACGCTAACTGTTGCCGCAACCAAAGCACGGCTTCGGACTGGGTTCCCGGACGAATCACGCGCAAGTCCGAAACCGGGGATTCCCACAGAATCAAGTAATAACCATTCCAATACCTGAGCACATCGCTCAAGGTGAATGCCGATTCCTCGTCGACTCGCATGACTGGTTGGCCTTTACGAAGACTCGCCAGCAATGCGTGACGTCTACTATCTGAATCCAACAAAAACTCGAGAATCACGGGTCTGTCCATTTCCAGAATGTCTTTCCAGCTGGCCTTACCGTGCAAACAGTTCAGACCGAGGGCCCGCACCGCCGTACAGTCGATGGGATCCGTTTCCTGATAGACTTTACCGAACAGCTCAAGCGTATTAAGAATACCTCGCTCCAGCGTCAATTCAGGATTTTCCAACCATTGGTCGAATAGCATGACCGGATCGACCAAGTTTTCCGATTCGGACTTCTTCAGGATCTCTTGTGTTGCCGATTGTACTGAAATCGATTGCAGCAAGCCGTCAACCGCCTGAGGAAGGTCTGTAATTGGATGTATCAATACTCTTGCTGGGTCTTCCTGCCCCTCCGCACCAACCAACCTATCACCATCCTGATAGAAAAACCAAAGCGTTATGCTAAGCACTAACAGACTCGATAAGACCGTAAAGCGCACCCGACTCTGAACGGGTTGTGCAAGCGTCTCGCTGGCTGCCTTATCGACGATAGCAGAATTGATCATTTTTGAATCTTCCGCATATGCGCCAAGCAACGCACGATCGCAGATGATGTTGATGACTCTCGGAATACCCGACGATAATTTGAAGATTCTCTTGATCGCGCTTTCTTTGAATAAATTCGGATTGCCATTGCAAACGAACAGGCGGTGGCGAATATAGGCGCGTGTTTCCGCAAGCGATAACGGCAACAAATGATAGCGTGCGGTGATGCGCTGATTGAGCTGACGCAAATCCCGGCTCGATAAGAGCTGCTGCAGTTCTGGCTGTCCGACCAGTATGATTTGCAGCAACTTTGTCTTACTGGTCTCGAGATTGGTCAACAGCCGAATCTGTTCCAACACTTCCCGACTCAGATTCTGCGCCTCGTCGATCAACAAAACGGTTCGCCTCCCGGCGGCATGTGCGCTGAGTAAATGCCGATTCAATGCATCGACCAAGTTCTTGAGCGATTGCCGTTCTTTGTCGTAGGAAATAGCCAATTCGTCGCAGATATTGGCCAATAACTCGATCGCGTTGAGTTTGGGATTCAAGATCAATGCAATCTCGATATTATCCGGTAATTCCTGCAACAGACAATGACACAACGTGGTCTTTCCCGTCCCGACCTCTCCGGTCAAAGCCACAAAGCCCCCGCCGTCGGTGATGCCATACAAAAGATGAGCAAGGCCTTCTTTATGACGGGCGCTCATGTATATAAAGTGAGGATCGGGCGCGATCGAAAACGGCAATTCCGTGAAGTTGAAATAATGGGTATACAAAGCTTTATCCTAAGTACAGCGGTTTGACCATTAAGCTCATCAAGTATATCAAGAGATTAACAAAACATTTACTCTCAACCTTGGTGCATGAGTATCTTCACAAGTCGTAACCTGAGTAGGGAAAAGTCGCATAAGCGCCAACTTAAGAAAGGAACGCGTCATTCCGCCAGGGATTGGCGGAATCCAGGACCACGGATGGCAATGCGTAGCACCACATCCATGTAATCTGGATATCGACAACACATACCGATATGACGAATAAAACCATAAACGCACCATAGAATAGGCACTAAGTTGGCGCTTATGAGGAGGGGTAGCCCACATCTGGCCCGATGCTTTCCAGAGGTGTGTCTATGGGAGTTGCTCATATTGCTCAAAACGGTATATCGTCATCACAAGATTCCGCAGGCGATCGATCTGAAGCAGTCATATTCTCACTCGATTCTTCGACCAGAATCAGCTCCCACATTTCATTCTGATGGAGCCAAAGTGGATCGGCATTGGTCATGATGAATTCATCTACGGTCATGCCCTCCGCCATCGGCGGACGCTTGATTCTGACTTGCTTGCCGTTTATAAAAACCGTCTCATATTGTTGCTAACGCACTTTTTTCGCCCGCTTTTGAGCCATTGTAAGTTTTTTCTTAACTTTTGCCATATCGGTAAATTGTTTTGTGGATGCTAAAGAACATGCACGAAATAGCTAACTTTATGAGTATAAAGGGAGTAGGGAGGCTTCCACAGCGCATCCGCCATCCTCTGAGGAATCGACGAATTCATCAATGAAACTTTGGCAATTCAGTAAGCTAATTTTAGCGAAATCCTTAGCTTAATGCGTATTGGGCTTATGCCAGCCTTACAAATTATCAATGCTCGTTAAAATAGCGTTCACAATATTTTTTCAGCAGATCGCGCGCATCATTGCTGCTTCCCAGCACCATGCCAGCCAACAAGGTTAGCGTGAGGCTACGTCCCGGATTCTGCTTAACCCAGTCACGAATTTCCGGGTCCAGCGAGTCTTGCAGCGCGGCTTCCAGTGGATTATGGCGCTTTGTGCGGCGTAAAGGCCTGCATTGACGCCTATCAAGTAGACTGAATAGGCGCGCGAAGCTCAAAACGATCAACACCAATATCAGATAAACCGCCGCCGTCAATAAAGCCGACACATCCACTGAAAAATACTGAGAAAAGTTATAAAACAACGCCACAGCGCAGAAGCTCAGTGCAATCAGAAAAAAAACGAGTGCAATTGCAATCGCGATGCTTTGTATCTTCAGTCTGTAACGCAGGCTCATGATTACCCGATGTTATCAACCATGGTTTTTATTCAACGATCCAGCAGTTTGCCGATCAACACCCCCACCCCAAATGAGATGGCCAGGCTGGTGAGTGGATTAGCCTTGACTTCATCCTCCACTTTGCTGAACGAATCTTTCACTTGTTGTTGAGTTTGTTCGGCCGCGTGTTGGAAACCCTGCTGCTTTTCTCCGACATAAGCCGATGACATCGTTTTGATTGTCTTAGCCAAATCGGCGAAATCTTCACGCAATGCCTCAAGTTGTTTTTGCAATTCCTCATTGCTAGCTTGTTGTGTCGCCATAATGCTCATCTCCTGGGAGTAGTGGAATCGTCTTCAAATTTCAACATAACGACTTTGACCAAATTATGCAAGGATATTTCATCGGCCATTTAGTTAAATAGACTCTTCAAGACGCTGCGTGAAAAAGAGCGGGGGCAGGCTTTACATTTGACACTTACCTTCCACATTTTTTCCGCCCGTTTCAATGCACGGATCACTGTAGGAGTTTTGATTTTGCATTATCTCGTAGCTTTCCGCGTAGTGAGGCCATTCAAAATCGGCTCAAAGGTTTAGAGTCAAGTTAAGCGGTTAGCTGAATGGCTTTGTTCGGCCAATCGTTATCAACAGTAAATGACCGGCCAAGTGGCTTGAGATGATCAAACTCCTGTTTCTGGAGCTTGGCTCGGATCTCTTCAAATGACCTAACAACATCCTCTGCATAAAGTCGTTCTCCGCTCTGTCGGCAAACTTCTGCTGTTACCCTCAATGACACAGTATTGCCACCACCTCGCAATAGTTTCTCTACCGGTTTTGTTTCAGCTCGCCACCGCATACGCGGCATTTTTCAAATGGAATCATTTCTTCACCCTCACTTTCCAATCATTTCAACGCACGCAATCCGGCTTATAAACTGTGTTCATTACCGCCCAACCATAAATCGCGACCTGGGGGGATCGCTCCCACATTTTTGTTTTTACTCCCCAGGCGCTAACTGCTTCAACAAAGCCTCGATGAATTCCAGCTTCTCTTCCGTTGCCTTGAACGGCATGATGAAACGCAATTTATCCGCGCCGTCGAATTTGTAGACTTGCGCCTGGGTTTGTATCAATTCGATCAGACGGGCCGTGTCGATCTTCGGTTCGTGTGAAAATACGATGCGGCCGCCGCCGGCGTTCACTTCGATTTTCTTGATGCCAAGTTTTTCGGCTTGCTGTTTCAGTTCGGCGACGCTGAACAGCGTCTTGACAGGTTCGGGCAACAGGCCGAATCGGTCGATCATTTCGATTTGCAAGGCTCTCAGGTCGTCATGTGTATCGGTGCTGGCGATGCGTTTATACAGCACCAGCCGAGCATGGATGTCGGGCAGGTAATCTTCGGGAATCAATGCAGGGGCCTGCAAATCGACTTCGGGACCGGTTTCCATCGGCGCGTCGAGTTCGGGCTGGCGGCCCGATTTCAATGCATTGACCGCGCGTTCGAGCAGATCGGTGTAGAGCGTGAAGCCGATTTCCTGGATTTGCCCGCTTTGTTCGTCTCCGAGCAATTCGCCGGCACCTCGGATTTCCATGTCGTGCGACGATAGCATGAAGCCCGCGCCGAGGTCGCCTGACGCTTCGAGCGCTTCGAGCCGTTTCAGTGCGTCCTTGGTCATGACCGTTTTCGGCGGAATCACGAAATAGGCGTAGGCCCGATGATGCGAGCGACCTACCCGGCCGCGCAATTGATGCAATTGCGCGAGACCGAGCTTGTCGGCGCGGTTGATTACGATCGTGTTTGCGCTGGGTATATCGATGCCGCTTTCGATGATCGTCGTGCTGAGCAATAAGTTGAAGCGCTGGTGATAGAAATCGAGCATGATTTTTTCGAGTTCCCGCTCCGGCATCTGGCCGTGCGCGATTTCGATGCGTGCCTCGGGCACCAGGGTTTCGAGCTGGCGCGCCATTTTTTCCATCGACTTGACGTCATTGTGAAGGAAAAACACTTGACCGCCGCGCTTGATTTCGCGCTGGCAAGCCTCTTTAATCTGCGAGTCGATCCATTCGCTGATGAAGGTCTTGATCGCGTGGCGGTTCGGTGGTGGGCTCGCAATGATCGAGATTTCGCGCAGACCCGACATCGCCATGTTCAAGGTTCTCGGAATCGGCGTCGCGGTCAGGGTCAGCATGTCGATCTCGTTGCGCAACTTCTTGAAATGCTCCTTTTGGCGCACGCCGAAACGGTGTTCCTCGTCGATGACGACCAAGCCGAGCTCGCGGTATTTGATCTCGTTCGACAACAGCTTATGCGTGCCTATCACGATATCGACCTTGCCCTGCTCCAGGTCTTCGAGAATCGCTTTTTGCTGCTTCGGCGTCACGAAGCGCGACATCACTTCGATGCGCACCGGCCAGTCGGCGAAGCGATCGCGGAAATTCTGATAATGCTGCTGCGCCAACAGCGTGGTCGGTACCAGCACCGCGACTTGCTTGCCGCTTTGCACCGCTATGAAGGCCGCGCGCATAGACACTTCGGTCTTGCCGAAGCCGACGTCGCCGCAGATCACGCGATCCATCGGCTGCGGGCTGGCCATGTCTTCGAGAATCGCTTCGATCGCGGTTTGCTGATCCGGAGTTTCCTCGAACGGAAAAGCGGCCGCGAAGGCTTGGTATTCGGTGTTGTCGACATCGAAGGCATGGCCTTTTTTCATCGCGCGTTTAGCGTGGATGTCGAGCAATTCGGCCGCGACGTCGCGAATGCGTTCCATCGCCTTTTTCTTTGCCTTACTCCACTGGTCGCCGCCGAGCCTGTGCAGCGGCGCGTCTTCGGGGCTGATGCCGGTATAGCGGCCGATCAGGTTCAGCGACGAGACCGGCACGTAGAGCTTGTCGTTGTTCGCATATTCGAGCATCAGAAACTCCGCGGTCATGCCGCCGAGTTCGAGGGTTTGCAGTCCCAGATAGCGTCCGACGCCGTGCTCGACATGCACGACCGGCGAGCCGATCGTCAATTCGTTCAGATTATTGACAATGTTTTCGAGTTCTTTCGCGGCCGATTTACGGCGACGGCGGCGCTGCTGGACTTTTTCGCCGCTCAACTGGCTCTCGGTGATCACGGCGATCGCCGGACTATCCAACCACAAGCCTTGATCGATCGACGCAATCAGCATACATGGCGATTGTTCAGACTTAAGAAAGGCGTCCCAGCTATTGACTTGATGAACCTTGATACCGAATTTGCTTAATATACCGATCAAGTCCTCGCGGTGTCCGGCCGTTTCGGCGACGAACAACACCTTGCCGGGAAACTCATCGAGAAACTGTTGCAGCACCCGCGCCGGCTCTTTCAGCTTCGCGTCGATCGTGACCTTGGGCAGCGGCATGCAGTGAAAGTCGATTTCGCTTTTACCGCCGAGTCTGGCTTGACTCAGCGTCACACGCGCGAACTTTTCGGTCCGTTCGCGCATTTCCTGCGGCGACAAAAACAACAATCCGGGCTCGAGCAACGGCCGTTCGACATCGTATTTGCGTTGTTCGTAACGCTCTTCTGCCTCGCTATAGAAAGACTTGGTGCTTTGCGCAAAATTTTCGGCCGTAACCAACACCGCCGAATCGGGCAGATAATCGAATAACGCCGCAGTGCTTTCGACGAACAACGGCAAATAATATTCGATGCCGCCAAACGCGACGCCCTTGCTGACATCGAGATACAGACTGTTCTTTTGCGAAGCGTTCGGGAATCGAGTTCGGAACGCCTGGCGGAAATGCTTGATCGCCTCCTCGGTGAAAGGAAATTCGCGCGCCGGGAACAATTGAATACGGTCGATTTTTTCGACCGAGAGCTGCGTCTCGGGATCGAAGGTGCGGATCGATTCGATGTCTTCGTCGAACAATTCGATCCGGTAAGGCACCTTACTGCCCATCGGAAACAGATCGACGATGGCTCCGCGTACCGCGAATTCGCCGTGTTGGTAGACCTGCGACACGCACTGATAACCGACGCTTTCGAATTTCGCGCGGTTCAGCTCCAGGTTGAATATATCGCCGACGCCGATCGAAAAACTGTTGGCCAGAACGTGCTCTCGCGGCGCTAGCCGGTGCATTAGTGTCGAAACCGGTACGATCAGCGCTCCGCGTTGGACTTCGGGCAGTGCCGCGAGAGTTCTCAAGCGTTCCGAGACGATGTCAGGCAGCGGCGAGAACACGTCGTATGGCAGGGTTTCCCAGTCGGGAAAATGCAAAATCGGATGCTTATTTTGCAGAAAGAACGCCAGTTCATGCTCAAGACGCAGTGCAGTTTGACTATCCGGCGTGATAATCACGAATAAGCGTTTTTCTTGTTGTATCGCCGATGCCAGTGCGAGTGAATCGCCGCAACCGTTTAAACCGGTCCAAATTGAAACGGTATGGGCTTGTAATGGAATTTCGGTGGAAAAAATTAAATCTTGGTCTTTGGACATGACTCGGCGTCAAAATTGAGAAATTTAAAATCACTATTATATACGTTTCATGGACGGCTTCTCAGTAGATCCATTTGAAATTTAGAATGGCGGAAACGTTAATCCTCACGATCATAAGATGGCCGGTTTCACCTTAGAGCATGAAAGCACTGATTTCATGCCTGTTCCTAAAGGGTGAATCCCGACCCAACCTTGCATGTATATATTCGTCGGCGTATATTGATAACTAAGGATCATAAGAATACGAACAGTCCTATAAGTGAATATCACGGTTTTCTCTTCAGAATTTACTCAGAGTGAAAATCTCTCCCCGCGTTTGCAAGGATCGCCAAAGTTGCGGTCGTTAAAGACCGTGTAAGGTTAAAGCTTATGTCTATCGTAAAACGTTTACACTCCATGCCGTTCGGCTCTCATATACTCGACGACGGACGCGTCAATTTCCGCTTGTGGGCGCCCGGCGCGAAGCAAGTCGAACTTTGTTTACAAGGTTTGGCTCCGGAAACACGATTATTGATGGCACCGGAAGATGATGGCTGGTTCGGCATTACCAGCGAATTGGCCAGCGCCGGATTTTATTACCAATACCGAATCGATAAAAAAATACAAGTTCCCGATCCTGCCTCCCGATATCAACCGCAGGATGTCCACGGTTCCAGTCAGGTCATCGATCCTACCGAATGGCAATGGCAAGACGATGATTGGATAGGCCTGCCTTGGGAAGATTCGGTCATTTACGAATTGCATGTCGGCACGTTCAGCAAGGAAGGCACGTTTGCAGGCGTTAAAAAACATCTGGATCACTTGGTCGATTTAGGCGTCACTGCGTTGCAATTGATGCCGATCGCAGACTTCCCCGGGCGCTGTAATTGGGGTTACGACGGTGCACTGTTATTTGCCCCCGACAGCCGCTACGGGACACCCGACGACTTAAAAGACTTGATTGCCAGCGCACATACCAAAGGTCTGATGGTTTTCAACGATGTGGTTTACAATCACTTCGGACCGGAAGGCAATTATCTGCATCATTACGCACCACCATTTTTCAGCGACCGAACGCATACGCCGTGGGGCGCGGCGATAAATTTCGACGGCGAACACAACCATTGGGTACGCCAGTTTTTTATCCATAATGCCTTATATTGGCTTAACGAGTTTCATTTCGACGGCCTACGCTTGGATGCGATCCATGCCATTTTCGACGAATCCGAACCGGATTTTTTGAGTTGTCTGGCCGAAGCCGTGCGTCGCGGTCCGGGGTTCAATCGGCAAATTCACTTGATCCTCGAAAACGACGCCAATGCAGCGCATTACTTGAGGCAAGATTCGGAGCACCCGGAACGTTTTTTTACCGCGCAGTGGAATGACGACTTTCATCATACGCTACACGCACAGCTGACCGGAGAACACCAAGGTTATTATCAAGACTACGGCGAGCAGCCGATTCAACACCTAGGTCGTTGCCTTGCCGAAGGCTTTGCTTTCCAGGGTGAAATTTCAAGATACCGAGACGACAATCCCCGCGGCGAGCCCTCGAAAGATCTACCGCCGACGACTTTTGTCAATTTTCTTCAGACTCACGACCAAATCGGCAACCGAGCCTATGGCGAACGCTTATCGGTTTTATGCCCGCCCGAAGCGTTACGGGCAGCAACCGCGATATTGCTGCTATCCCCTGCCCCGCCGTTGTTGTTCATGGGACAGGAATGGGCCTGCAGCCGTCCTTTCAATTACTTTGTCGACTTCTCCGACGACTTAAATAAGCAAGTCGCCGAAGGCAGGCTCAACGAATTTGCCAAATTCCCCGATTTCAAACCAAACCCCAAAAAGCCGATTCCGACGCCGAATGAGCCGGAAACCTTCGAGTCGGCAATACTGGATTGGAACGAAATCGACGAGACGCCGCATCTGCAATGGCTCGAATATCACCGAAAACTATTACGCATTCGAAGCCGGTATATTCGACCGAGACTCTACGGATTGGCCGGAGGGCAAGCCGAATATCGGGTGCTCAATGAAAATGCATTTTGCGTGCAATGGCCGATGAATGATGGAAGCATTTTGAAAATGATCGCCAACCTCGGCAGCGAGCCGGCTTGGGTCAACTGTTTCAGTGAGGGAGAAGTGTTATTTGCCGCCGAACCCGATGCGTCCGAGCGTGTCGAACAGGGCCGGTTAACGCCTTGGTCAGTGATTTTTCTATTGGCCGAAGCCGATGCCGAGGCTTAAGCTTTCTCGAAATGCAAAAAACTAACTGCCATGGCGCTTTCCGATAAGCCAGACACCGATGCCGCCATTCCGGATTCGACTTACCGGTTACAATTAAACAAGCATTTTAATTTTGAGCAGGTCGCCTCCTGCATTCCCTATCTTCACAGCTTAGGCATTAGCCATTGTTATCTATCGCCTTTTCTGAAAGCCCGCCCGGGGAGTTCGCATGGCTACGATATCGTCGACCATAACACGCTCAATCCGGAAATAGGCGGGGCTGAAGATTTCGACACCCTCATTAGTCGACTTCAACAACACGGCATGGACTTAATCGCCGACATCGTACCTAATCATATGGGCATCATGGGCGCCGACAACGATTGGTGGCTCGATGTCCTGGAAAACGGGCCATCCTCGTCCCATGCCTTATTTTTCGACATCGATTGGAATCCGGTCAAAAAAGTACTGGAAAACAAGATCTTGATTCCGGTATTGGGCGACCATTACGGAAATATTCTCGAAAAACAAGAACTGAAACTTAGCTTTAACAGCGAGCGCGGCGAGTTCAGCGTTTATTATTACGAACATCGCTTTCCGATCGATCCGCAAACGTATCCATTGATCTTGAGTTCGCAACACGAACGCTTACATGAGTATTTCGAAGCAGACGACCCCGTCTTACACGAATATCAAACGCTCGATAACAGTTTCGGAAAATTACCCGCCTATACTGAAATAACGCCGGAGTCGATCGAAGAAAGAACCCGCGATAAGGAAGTATTTAAAAAACAATTAGCGAGACTTTGTTTAGAGAATGCCTGGCTTACATTATTTATCCGGTCTAGGATAACGGAAATCAATCGACATCCCAAAGACTGCGGCGAACTGCACGCCTTACTGGAACGACAAGCCTATCGCCTGGCTTACTGGCATGTAGCCGGCGATGAAATCAATTATCGCCGTTTTTTCGACATAAATGACCTAGCCGGGCTCAGAGTCGAGGATGCGGAGGTTTTCGATGCCAGCCACCGGCTTGTTCTGAGTCTCGTCGAACAAGGGAAAATCCAGGGCTTGCGAATCGATCATGCCGACGGCTTGCATGATCCGGTCGCTTATTACCGACGCTTGCAATCGGAAAATATGTCTCGTTCCGATAAGGATTGCGCTTCGAAAATTGCTCCTCTTTATATCGTTGCCGAAAAAATCGTCGCGAATTATGAATATCTTAACAGCGACTGGCCCATTCACGGGACCACCGGTTATGAATTTGCCGCGATCGTCAACGGACTGTTTATCGACATGACCGCCGAAAAAGCGTTGACCCGCACTTATACGCGTTTTATCGGACATAAGCGGGATTTCGACGAGATTCTCTATCAAGCCAAAAAGCATGTGATGGAAACGTCGCTGGCCAGCGAACTCAACATGCTAGCGATCCAACTCAGTAGAGTCGCTGAAGCCAACGCTAAAACCCGCGATTACACCCTCAATGCCTTACACGATGCACTAAAGGAAACCGTATCCTGTTTTCCTGTCTACAGGACTTATATTAATAGCCTAAACGTACGCAAAGAAGACAGCCAATATATCGACTGGGCCGTTCAACAAGGGCGCCAACGCAGTCGAGCATCCGACTTAACGATATTCGGCTTTATCCATGACGTCTTATTATTAAAAACCGGAGATTCGACAGTTTCCAGCAATGACTTATTGAAATTCGTCATGCGCTTTCAGCAATATACCGCGCCGGTCATGGCCAAAGGCACCGAAGACACGGCTCTCTATGAGTACAACCGGCTGGTTTCGTTAAACGAGGTCGGTAACGACCCTAGACATTTCGGCAACTCAGTCAATGCATTCCATCATTTCAACCAGGAACGCGCGCGTAAATGGCCCCATAGTTTATTATCTCTATCCAGTCACGACACGAAACGAGGCGCAGACACGCGGGCTCGCATCAATGTATTGAGCGAAATTCCGCAGCAATGGCATGAAGCAGTTTTTCGATGGCATCGAATCAACCGAACCAGGAAAGATAAAAGCGAAGCGGTCATCGCGCGTAACGACGAATATCTGTTTTATCAAACCCTAGTCGGCACTTTTCCGCTAGGTGAATTAAACGAGTCTAAATTATCCGCATATCGAGAACGAATTGAAAATTATATGATCAAAGCCGTACGCGAGGCCAAGCAGTTGACTTCTTGGACGAACCCGAACACGACTTACGAGCAAGCGGTCAGTCTATTTGTCAAACGTTGCCTGAACGAGACCCACACAACGCCTTTTTTGCCGGATTTTCTCGAATTCGAACGCGAAATTCGCCCGGCGGGATTGCTCAATGCCCTATCACAAACGCTGCTGCTATTAACCTCTCCCGGCGTGCCGGATATCTATCAAGGCAACGAGAACTGGCGGTTCTCGCTGGTCGATCCGGATAACCGCCGACCGGTCGACTTTAATCACCTCGGCAATATCTTGAACGAACTCGATAGCGAAACGAACAAGGGGCGCCATGATTTACTAAAAACTTTGCCAGAAACAATCGAAGACGGGCGCATCAAATTATTTGTGGTCGCGCAAACGCTACGATTTAGGCGCCAATACTGCGACCTGTTTCAAAATGGCGATTACATCAAGCTCGATTGCAGCGGAACACAGTCCGATCATATCGTCGCCTATGCCAGAAAAACACAAGATCGATGGGCTCTAATCGTCGTACCCCGACTGACGATAAGCTTGCTGGATAAAGAAACCCGACGTGTCCGTCCGAAAATTTGGCAAGATACGGCATTGATATTGCCGCAAGGGTCTCCCTTGAAGTTTTACGAGCTTTTCAGCCGAAACGCTTTGACGGCAAACGATGATAACGGAAATCGCCAACTTAAATTAGGCGAAGTATTCGAATACTTTCCATTCGCTTTATTGACCAATCTTGCACCGGACTAAGCCAATCTTACGATGCGCTTCGCTAATCAAAATCAGGTATATTTCATCACCTACTGAATAAAGAACAATGCTACGCCCAAGCCGACCGAACACAACATCGCGCCGCCAACCCTAAAACCGAGCGCGCGGCCGCCGATACTCAATGCCATGATACTCTTGACGATCGAATTAACTGCCACCGCGATCAAAATGGCCAATACCGCGACATCGATCGCCAAACCTTCTTGACTCATGCGCGACATCGACAGCGTAATCGGGTCGACATCGGTGATTCCGGAGATCGCCGCGACAAAATAGACTCCGGTATCGCCGAAGTAAATCCGCAGCATCCTAGCGATGAATAAAATAGCGAGCAACAACGCCCCGAATTTCAGCGCCATAACTAATTGAAAAGGATTTTCCAGCTTGAGGTCAGTATCGGATTCATAGATATTTGTCGCAGTTCTCCAAAACAGAAATGCGAAGAGATAACTGAGCACCCCCATCAAGAGAAGCGCCGGAAATAAAGGCCTCAACAAAGCCGGATTAATGATCGAAGCCAAAAACAAGGTCCGAGGAAACATCGTCGCGCAAGCGGTGAGAATTCCGGCAGACAGCGCATTTTCGTCACCCGGAAATTGCCTTGAAAACCTCGCCAAATTAAGCGTCACCGCGGTCGACGAAGCCAAACCGCCGAATACGCCGGTCAAAACCGGACCGTGCCGGTTACCGGCAATCTTGATCGAAAAATATCCCAAATAAGATATCGTCGCAATCAAGACCACCATCAACCAAACATGATAGGGATTGAATACTTGCCAAGAGTCTAAGTAACGGTCGGGTAAAATCGGCAGTATGACGATCGAAATTAGCAGCAACTTTAGTGTTGCGAATAATTCTCGGCGCTCGATTTTTTTTAACCAACCATGCAGTAAAGGTTTAAAACCGAGTAAAAACGTAACGACGACAGCCGATGAGGAAGCCAAGACGGTATAACCGAAAACAGCCAGCGCGCCGAATGCAAAGGCCAGCAACGAGGCGATGACACTGGTGACACCAAAGTCCTCGGTTCTCTCAAGGCTACTGTGATAAGCAACCATTAATACTAACGTCAATGCCAAAAAAGAAAAACCGATTAAAAGCGGATCCACCTCCCGCGCAAACAATGCCCAAACGCCGCCGAGCAAAGAGATTAGACCGAAAGTACGCAACCCGGCCACACGCGTTCCTTCTCCCCAATCGCGAGACTCCCAACCTCGCTCGAGACCGATTAGTAAACCGATGCCGAGGGCCGTGCCTAACAGTTTGAAATTTTCCAAATCAGTCATGAAGCACCCCTGACGAAATTATCGACTATGCTTATCCGATTTACGATAATCCTAAAGAGAGCAGTTGGCATGTGTTGTAGACCGTTGGTGCTTAGCCAAGTCGAAGCATGAACGGGCTACAACACTTTCACCGACTTAATGATGCTTCAAAACTACCCTTCACCTTACGACAAGGCTCTCCTGAGCCTATACTCGAAAGGCTCAGGGCTCACAGGTAGTTTGAAGCACTCAACTGCTCTTTTTACAATAATCGGAACGGCAGCTATTTCTTACAGTCCAAACGATTAAACGAATAAGATTCCAGCCGATGAAGCATTTCGGCTTAGAGTATCACGAATTTTATCAATGTAGTCTTTCAGGCGGCATCGTTCTATCGCGTAAGCTGATATCTCATTTTGTTATGTCGGTCGAGCAGAAGCGACACCGACTCATCTAATCGGAGGTTATCGACATCATGATCAAGATCAAAAATATCGACCATATTGTGATCCGTGCCCGAAACCCGGAAATCATGATACGTTTTTATTGCGATGTGCTAGGTTGCCGTTTGGAGAAATCGTCGGAAAAAATCGGCTTGTATCAATTGAGAGCAGGCGCCTCATTGATCGACATCGTTTCAGTTCAAGGCGAACTGGGTCGGCAAGGCGGACGGGCTCCGAGTGAAGAGGGTCGGAATATGCATCATTTTTGCCTGCGCATCGACCCGTTCGATGAACAAGAAATCAAACGGTACTTAGTAGAAAAAAGCGTTAGCTACAGTGATATCGAAACGCATTATGGAGCCGAAGGCTACGGACCTTCGTTGTATATCGAAGATCCGGAAAATAATGTTATCGAGCTGAAGGGAGCGGCAAATATTAATTTATAAGTCGCATCAATGCGTCAAGAACATCGCATCGCCATAGCTGAAAAAACGGTATTCTTGTTTTATGGCATGTCGATAAGCCTTCATAATATTGTCGTAACCGGCAAACGCCGAAACCAGCATCAATAAGGTCGACTCGGGTAAATGAAAATTGGTCAGCAAAACATCGACTGATACAAATCGGTAACCCGGCGTAATGAACAAATCGGTATCGCCAAGACCGGGCTCAAGCCTGCCGCTCTTCGAAGCCGATTCCAATGCCCTTACCGCGGTCGTGCCGATCGCGATGACACGACCGCCTCGCGCCTTAGCTTGCTCGACTGCTTGGACTGTCTCAGGGGAAACCGCATAATATTCCTTATGCATTAGATGCTGAGACAAGTCCTCGACTCGCACCGGCTGAAATGTACCGCTTCCGACATGTAGAGTCACAAACGTTTTTGGTACGCCCTTAGCCTCCAACCGATCGAGAATAGCTTGGCTGAAATGCAAGCCGGCGGTCGGCGCCGCCACGGCACCGGCTTCCCTAGCAAACACGGTTTGGTAGCGCTCCAAATCGACAGCATCGTCAGCCCGGTCGATATAAGGCGGCAACGGAATGTGACCGATGCTTTCCAGAATATCGAGCACACCGGCGTCGCCATCGAAGCGAAGCCTAAACAAGTCATCTTCCCTACCCCGCACTTCGCAGCGATAATCTCGATCCAGCTCGATAATCGCCCCGGCTTTGGGCGACTTACTCGACCGCATATGCGCAATGGCTTCATGCCGATCGACGATACGCTCGATCAAAATTTCCACCTTGCCGCCGGTTTGTTTTTGTCCGAATAGGCGCGCGGGAATCACCTTGGTATCATTAAACACCAATAAATCATCAGGCCCGACCAGATCGATAAAATCGCTGAACTGCCTGTCGCACAGGTGCCCACTAGCGCCATCCAAACACAACAATCGGCTGCTAACGCGGTCAGGTAAGGGGTATTGAGCAATTAAATGCTCCGGTAAATGATAATTAAAGTCGCTTTTTTTCATGGCGCGCGATAATACCAGTTTGTTCCGAATAATGACACTTAAAAAAACATTGGACAATTGAAAAAATTTCAATATAATATCCGTTCTTTGCCGGGGTGGCGAAACTGGTAGACGCGCTGGATTCAAAATCCAGTGGTAGCGATACCGTGCCGGTTCGATTCCGGCCCTCGGTACCAATTGATTATTCAATGATGTACAAAAAAGACTAAAAGCCCGCAAGTTTCCTAGCTTCGCGGGCTTTTTTGTGTTTATCGATGTTCAACTAGATTCATTGACATACCGTCAATTTTGACGGTATTTTTGACGGTATATTTTTCAACGCAGATTCTTATACCGTCAAATGCTCACCGATACCGCAATAAAAAACGCCAAGCCCGGCGACAAGCCCACCAAGATGACTGACGAAAAAGGTCTTTACCTGATCGTCATGCCGAACGGTTCAAAATACTTCAGGTTCGATTATCGATACGCAGGCAAGCGCAAAACCTTGGCCTTGGGTGTCTATCCGGAAACCCGGCTCAAAGATGCGCGTATGAAGCTATACGATGCCAAAAAACTTTTGCACGATGGCATCGATCCGAGCGCCAAACAAAAGGCCGAACATGACGCGACGACGCACACCTTCGAGCGCGTGGCTCTCAAATGGGCGGATTCCGTCAAAGACACGATCAAGCCGATCACGCACACCAAACGAATCAGGCGATTCGAAACGCATGTGTTCCCGCATATCGGAGGAATGCCGTTGGTCGAGGTCAAAGCCCCGAATATTTATTCTGCTTTGCGTCCCCTGGTCGAGATCAAGCAACTTGAAACGGCGCATCGATGCCGAGCCGATATATCCTCGGTATTCGCCTATGCGATCGCTCACGGCCTAACAGACTATGACCCGGCGCAAGCGGTAGCCAAACAGATTCCTTCCTTCAAAGTCGAGCATCGAGCCGCGATCACAGACCCGAGACAATTAGCCGTACTGCTACGCGATATTTACGGCTACGAGGGTGCCTTTGTCGTTCAATGCGCCATGAAGCTATCGGCGCTACTCTTTCAGCGTCCTGGAGAAATACGTCAGATGCAATGGGCGGACTTGGACCTTGACGCAAAGGAATGGCGTTATTTCGTCACAAAGACCGAAGTTGAGCATATTGTTCCATTGAGCCGTCAGGCCGTAGAGGTTTTGGAGCAAATCAAACTACTGACCGGCACACAAGGCTATGTGTTCACAACTCGACCCGGCAGGCCGTTGTCAGAAAATACGGTGAATTATGCACTCAGGGCGCTAGGCTACGACGGCAAGACGATGACCGCGCACGGTTTCCGAAGCGTGGCGTCAACGATCCTCAATGAATTGGGATTTTCCCCCGATGCCATAGAGAGGCAGCTCTGCCACATGCCGCGCGATAACGTCAGAGCCGCGTATAACCGGGCGCAATATTTGCCGGAACGGGTAAAGATGATGCAGGCCTGGGCCGACCATTTGGACGGCTTACGCAACGGCGCGGACGTGATACCGTTTAAACGCACAGGATGAGTTATAATTAAATTCAACCGGATAGGCCGACGGGCCGACAAGCGGGATTCGTCCCCCGTTTCCGGTTGATCCTACGCGACGACTTCACTTGACGGAGTGAAAATAACATGACCCTCCCTTCCGGCGCGTCAGAACTTTTCAATGATTCCGATCATTGGCTAAACCGAGACTTACCGATTGTCTTACGCCTGAATAAACCAGAAGATGTTGACTTATGCCGGGCATTGTTCAAAGTAGACCGGGCGATAGTCGAAAACGTCTTTGTTTCCTATCGGCATCAATGGGCGCTGTTCCTGGATCACTTGGTATCTTCGGTGCGCGAATACTATGAGATCGACGATAAGGAAGATACCAGACCCGCAGCAAGAAGAAGAGCCTATCAGGATTTGACCGGACGCTTGAAAGAAATCGAGGAAACAGCAAACGAGCTTTCCAGGCTGGTAGATTCGGTCAATCGATTATCTGAACCATTCGATCCGACTGATATTGCCGACATTGACATTCCGGTAAACCCTCTACAATGGCTAAACGATACCGTCGAGTTAGGAGAAATCGACCACGAAACCCGGCACCGATACCAATATTACCTACAAGCCGATATTGATCGCTTGGCTTATTTCGGTGCGAAATACGTCCCGACGATTGGCGACATGCTCAGGCAGCTGGCTAAGCAATATCAAGCCGCTTGGGGAGCATCACAAGACAAACAGACACCGACCAACTCACCGAAAAGCCGTTATAACGACTTTCTGTTTCATTTCTTTTCAGAGCTTCGCCACGAAGCGGAGCGCAACCAAATGCCTAAACGATTGCTATTAGGCAACCAAGGTCTAACCCTCGAAGACTGGGCTGTTATCTTCCGCAGCGTTTTGGATGACGATCGCTTCACCGAGCAATCGCTTAAGGACTTCTTGCGAAAAAAACCCTTTGGTGGAAATTGTCCCTGATTTTTTTTTCGTATTTCCACCGACTTTTTTTATTAAATTTCTTAATATCTCGCCACGTTATCAAAAACGAGGTGAGATTAAATGAAACAACAAGTTACCACTTTGCCTGCCGAGGGATTTGTCCGTTTAAATCAAATTATAGGAGATAAAAAAGCAAATCCACCTATTCCCGCTTTAATTCCTATTAGTCGAAGCACATGGCTAAGCGGAGTCGAAACAGGTCGATTTCCTAAGCCGGTTCGGCTTGGTAAGAGAACAGTTGCGTGGCGCATATCCGACATCAGAAAGCTCATTGATGAGGTGGCCTAATGTCAGCAATTGCTTACAACAATGATCCGAACACCAAGCCTAGCCGGTTGTCTCGCCGCCGAAAAAAGAAATGGCGGAATTCGAAATTGACATCGATGCTTAACGCGGCTATGCTTTCTACGCACTCGCAAAAAACGAGTGCCGGGCGTGGAAACCCGTTTTCAAGTGGCGATAAAACGCCGCAGCCTCTAGCGGCTTTTTTATGCCTACCATTCAGCGCGGCCTTAAACCGCGACTATTCTGTTATGGCGGGCTTATTCAGGCAGCGTTCGGCGCTGGCCGCTCCACTTGGCGGTTTTCCACCCTGCTTAAGCCCGCCACCCGATACCGTGGAAAGTATCCGTGGCGGTTTATTCCTCACAAGTGGAGTTACCGCAATGAAAAACCCTATCCAACACGCGCAAACCGCGCAAAATCACCCAAAAACCCAAGAAAAAGCCGTTAATAGCTTTCTTGAACAAATCCACGCGTTAGAAATCGAGCGTGAAACCGTTTTAACTGCTGGCCTCCCGGCATTACAACGCTTAGCCAACATTGCCAAAGGCGACACCGGGCAGGCCGGCACTGTTCGCCGCTTTCTATTGGGACTCTACAACGGCCACCGCTGGCCGTTCGATTTGACGACACTTCGCGGTCTGGATCGTGATTTGTTCGATGACTGCATGGCACTGTTGCGCCTGGACGCCCGCGCGACGATAAAGGAGGTTCATCAATACTTCACCAACGGCAGTGCATTGTTCGCGAAATTCGTAAAGATGGAGGGTTGAGCCATGACTTGTCATATTTCCCAAGCGGCTATCCAATTATTCGAACGCCAAAAAGATCAGCTCACCGCCGAAGAGCTGCAAGCGTATTCAAATTTGATTGATACGGCGCAATTTACCGCCGAAGGCATAGCGGAGATGCTGTGCACTCACGCCACCCTTTTGAGCGATGACGATGCGAACGGTCCGGACGATTGGCAATTGTCGCAAATTTTATACACCGTTGCCGATCAAGCCCGAAATATCTCCGCATTGCTTCAAGTCGGTACCGAAGCCGGATATCTGGCTAGAAAAAAGAGCGTTATCGAGGTTGAACTGTCCGGTAATGAGCGAGCGACATTAGAGTCTCTAGCCGAGAGGAGCGGTCTATGCGCCGAAACGTTTGCGGGGAGTCTCATTTTATTGGGGCTTCGCGACATGCTGACGGAAGAACGGAAGCCAAAGACGCGCTTGAAAGGTAAAGCAGACGTTTCTGTATCGGTGAATTAAAAGAGCCCGACTTACAATAAGCCGGGCTCTGCAATCCATTGACGAAACCGTCGTTGATTATATCAACGTGTTCGATCGTTTGCACCCCGGCGTTAGGAAAAACGCCATGAAAACATTGAAAAACTTTTATCAAAAACGGCAAAAACCGCCGTCGATTTGCCGTGCTTGCGGTTCGCATCATTTTGCACACTCATTTTATTGTACGGATTGCCGCAATTTGGCGGCTACGTTCGCACTCACCAAGACCTTGCGTGAGCGCCGGAGGGTTGAGCAATGAGCACACAATTTTCAAACATCGAAGAAGCTTGCCGCGCTGCCTGTGAAGCGGTAGGTGTTGAGTTCGTTCCAGTTTCAGCAGATGACCATTGGTATGTTGCAAATCTTCGCGATGACCGCAAGAAAGGCAACGGCAGAATTAAACTATTTGCCGATCGTCTTGGCGGGATCGTCAAGAACTGGAAAACCGGCGAACAAGAGCTTTTCTTCGTCAACGGTCACACCACTGGAAAACCTTTGTCCGCCGAAGAAAAGCGGCGCATCGAGGCCGAGAAAAAGCGCCGCGAAGCCGAACGCCAGCGCAATTACGACAAGGCCGCGCGTCGAGCGGCTGCCATTCACCAAGCGGCCGACGATGCCATAGTTCACCCTTACCTCGTCAAAAAGCAGGTTCAAGCCTTCCCGGGCGTCAAGGTCGGCCGTTGGGAACGCACGATACGGAATGACGACGGCACACGCCGGAAGATCGTTATCGACAACAGTCTGCTTATTCCCGCCTACAACGAAAAAGGCGCAATCCGTAATTTACAGGCGATATTTCCGGCAGAATCGCCGGAACTGGACCGATCAAAGGATTTTTTGCCGGGCTGTCAGTTGGGCGGCTGCTTCTTCACCATCGGCAAGCGCACCGATCCGGTTCTGATTTGCGAAGGCTACGCGACCGGAGCAACTCTGCACGAGGAAACCGGTTATCGGGTTTATGTGGCGTTCGCGGCCAATAATCTGAAAGCGGTTGCGCTATTGGTCCGAAAATACCGTCCTGATTTGAAGATAATCATCTGCTGCGACAACGACAAAACCGAAGGCAATCCGGGCATTCGATACGGGAACGAGGCGGCGCTTGCCGTCAACGGTTTTTTGACCTATCCGCCGATAGAAGGTTTCGACTTTAATGATTATGCGGCCATGCTGAAGGAGTTTGCAATTAATGAGTAAGGACAACGTAATCGATTTGGTCAACAAGCCGAAGAAGCCGAAAAAACCCGGCAATTCGGGCGGTTCCGGTACCGGTTCCGGCAGCAAGGCCGAAAAGCGGTTCGGTGATTATGCAATAATCAACAATGCTTTCCATCACATCAAATCCGTTCGATCAGGTCCCGACGGTCAAGGTTTTATTGAAATTCTGCTCTGTAATTTCGTTTGTAAGATCGTTCAGGAAGTGACGACCGACACCGGCCTAGAAGATCAGGCGTTTGTCCGAATCGAGGGTAAGCGCAACGATGGCGTGATCTTGCCGACGATCGAAGTTCCGTTCGCCAAGTTCTTTAATTCACGCGGTTCTTGGATAGGCGAGCATTGGGGAACGCGGGCATTTGTCCCAAGCGGCGCAATGAAGGCCGACAATCTACGCGCGGCGATTCACTTATACAGTACGTTAGACGGCGACGTTCCACGATGCCACATATACAAATATTCAGGTTTTAAAAAGATCGATGACCGATGGCACTATTTGACCGGTTCCGGCGCAATAACCGAGGCCGGTTTATTCGATTCTGTGCAGGTCGATCTTGGGGCCGGTCACATGAGCCGCTATGCGTTACCCGCACCGCCTGACCGTGACGAACTGAAGACGGTTGCCGGGGCGTTATCCGATCTTTTGACCGTGTGCCCTGGTAAACCACAAATCGGCGCCGCATTATTGGCCGCAGTTGCACGAGCACCTTTAGGTGAGTGCAGTCCGACCGATTTTTCTATTTTCCTGCAAGGCGTCACCGGCAGCCGGAAATCATCGGTTGCCGCGATCGCTTTGGCATTCTTCGGCGAGTTCAACGCGCGGCGGTTTCCGGCGAACTGGTCAGATACCGACAACGACCTTGAGCATAAAGCATTCGCCGCTAAAGACGCGGTTTTTGTCGTTGATGACTACAAGCCTTCAGTATCGCAAGCCGAAGCCTCACGGCTCTATTCGAAGGCGGAAAGATTCTTTCGTAACACCGGCAACCAAGCCGGACGTGGGCGACGTGGGGCAGATTTGCGAGCACTGGCCGCACCCTATAACCGATCGATGACGATTGCGACCGGCGAAGATTTGCCGAAAGGTCAATCGATCATAGGCCGCCTGCTCGTTCTGGAATTGACGCGGGCCGATGTGGATTTGGTCACGTTGTCGAGATTGCAGAACGCAGCCGATACCGGCGCATTGTCAAGGCTGATGAGTTTTTATATTCAATGGCTTTGTAGTCGTCTGGATGATTTGAAAGCGTCGTTCGGTGAGTCGATCCGTTGTCTTCGTGATGCGGCTCTGCGTGATGGCTTTGCCAATTCACATACCCGCGCCCCTGAAATCTACGCCAGTTTAGTAGCGGGTTCGGAAATCTTCATTGATTTCTTGAACGATGCCGGTCTGGTTGAAAGTGTGCAGGGCAATGTCATGTTGGCAACGATCGAGGATGGATTGAAAGCCGCTTTCGCGGAACAATCGACTTATATCGAGGAACAAGACGAGGTGCAGCGTTTTATTGAGCTGTTGAGGTCGGTGCTCGTTTCAGGCTGCGGGCATATTGCTTGCCGCATCAACCAAGGTCCGCCAGATACGAGACCGCATTCGTTTGGATGGAGGGCCGACGATTCGAGCGGAGAGCGAGTGCTAAGGCCGATGGGTGCCAAGATTGGCTGGCATTCCGATAAGGACGGCCAAATCTTGTTGAATCAGGGTTCCACATTCAAGGAAATACAACAATTTGCCAGGGCTCAGGGAGAGCCTTTTCTGATGTCGGCGGCGTCGTTGTGGAGAAGACTTCATGAACGCCAATTGATACTGGCAACAGAGAAACGCGGCGGCGGCAAGGTTCAGCTGACCGTTTGGCGGACGATTGCAGGGAAGCAAGAGCGGGTAATGATCCTGTCTGCAAATCTCATCGAGTCGGCAGAATGAAAAAGTTGCAAGGGGGGTACTGTTATATTTTGAGGGAATTGAGGGAAATTGTCTTGTATCCCTTGAATTACGTGGCTTTCTTGCTCCCTCAAATGAAAAAAAAGTGAGGGAATTTCCCTCAAATTTGAGGGAGCAGAGAAAACCTGGCTTGATGTGCAAATCGGCCGGTTTAAGGCTGATAACCGTGAATCTCCCTCAAAAAGTGAGGGAGATTCCCTCAAAAAAATAACGATTGAGGGAACGCAAAGCCGCGCGGCGTCTGGCCTGAGATGCAATTTCCCTCAATTCCCTCAATTCTGAAGGGTACCCCCATTGATACAAAATTTATTTAGTAATTTTTTTCTAACAGTAGGTGAAGAATGAGAACGGTAAAACCATACAAAAACATCGTCATCGATGGAGGACAATTTAGAGGTTATAAAATGGAGGGTTTCATCAATATCTTTCGTCACAAAAAAACAGCAAGCGTTAAGTGGGGTATTGGGAGCATCGATCACTTGCATGTTCAATCAATGGCGTTTGATAGGTATTGCGATGAAGCAGGAATGAGTAGGCAGTTGATAAAGTGGTTCGAAGATCATAAGCACTTGTTCTGCTCTAAAGCAAACATTTACCTAAGCAATAGATGGGGTGGTTGTCGTTATATTCCTCACGATCTCGCTGATGATTTAGCTTGGATCGTTAAGACTATTTTCGATGAGGCAGCAATTTATTCGATCGATAGGCAAACAAAATATGATGATGAAATGGGACTTAAACGTCACGCCCTTAAGCTGAGTGATTTTGTAGATAACAAGAATGGGCGGAAGTAGATGTACTGTCCATTCAATCCGATGTTTGAGTTCTGAAACCGCAATGCCTTCGGCACCGGGGCCCCTGGCATAAGAGCCACCCATACGGGTAATTCAAACCCCGATTTTTTTGAGTTTCTGGGTCTCTATAGTCTCAACTAATAGCTTAGGAATATCTTATAAGTGTATGTTTTTAATATTAAATACATCAGTTTTTAACTTAGGGTTGTCGATCATTTCGCAGTCTAATCGAAGTGTTCGGAAACGCAGTCAGAAAGGCGGCATAGTAAATATGTTAGAACGAGTTGAACGATTATTGAAATCTTTGGACCAGAGGAAGCCGCTTGATGATGATTTGTCTAGCTGGTTAACTCAGGCGTTTAGAAGGCACATTGAAACCGGCGTTGATTTAGGTGCGGCTTTGAACATCGGCGGATGCCGGGCCGAGTTCCTACGGGCACGGCGCGACTATTGTATTGAGCGAGCGTGGCGAATCCTCGAACGAGAGGAACCAGGGGGGAGCCATTGGGCGCGATCAGGACGACTTAAGGACTTGATAAAACGATTCCATGCCGGACGGTGGCAGCACTTGGAACTTAAACCGGAGCCTGAAAGCATGGACGATCTATCCAGATGGATCTTGAGATCGTTGAAAACTGGGCAAGGTTTGATCGGTCAGCGGCGGATCGATGACATTTTGAAAAATAATGATGGTTCAAATTTCAATCAGATCGTTGTAAATTTTTATCATTGGAATCAATTTTATAGATCGAACATGACTGAACAAAAATCTAATCCGAAACGGGTTACCGACGAAATGGCCCGCGACATTTGGGCAAAACGACATCGGTTAACCGAAAATTGGAAGCAACGCGAGCGTGAAGCCGCAGCCGAAGAAATGCGGCGGAGGGTGTCGCTATGAGCACCGCGCAATTAAAACCAGGCTTCAACCGCGAAAAATTACGGCGCTTCATGATGAAAAACAAAGATTTGCACGCGGCATATCTTAAACTGCATGAAGATATCGGCTTTCTTGCTCGAGAGCAGATACCGCCATTCGAGCGCCGTCTAAAGGAGGCTTCCGAAAAAGCCGGGCTTAATCATAATCGCGAAGTGTTCAACGCCCGGAATGAAGGCCGCACGCCGGTTGAATTCGCTAATTTCATGGATTACCCGCTCGATAAAATGCTTGAATCCTATGTATCACATCCAATTCGTAAGCATATCGATTATGGAATTCTCCAAAAATATGTCAGATACACCCTTGAGTTAAACGCACTCAAAGACCATCAAGAGAGGATACAGGAAGAATTAAAACCGCGTAGGCACCTTGTTGATCGATGCCTTGAATTCTTAAAAAATCAGGGGCTAACGCCTGACGAAATCGGCTTGGAGGCAAATTGGTGATGGACAAATTCAACAAGAACACCGTTTATGCCGATATCGAAAAAATCAGGGGCGCTATTACCGCTCTTCAAGAAGAAGCTTCTTGGATCGAGACATCGAAACCGCCGAAAGCGGACCTTATTGCTCGGATGAACAAGTGGGTTGACGCACTCGGTAACGAATCGGATTCAGTTCGGCGGGTGATGTATGACGATGACTCGCGCGATATTTTCAAAGTAGCGACAAAGATAGATTTCGGCGGCCATGGGCGCTCCGCTAATTTGGGGCCGCTTTTGTGCGAATTATTCGCCGATCCGATCAAAAACACACTTGGCAAAAAAATCGAGCAGCTTGATTACGAACCCGGTCCGGCATGGGCCGACCGTCCGCGACTTTTGGAGAAAAACGCCATGCAGGTAAAGCAACTTGAAATTGCCGAGGAAAGTTTGATTTGCGAAGCCGAAAAAGTGGGGCTTCCGATCCCACGCCGCGAAGATTTGAGCCCTGAGGTATTCCTCGAGGTCGATTTATCGCAGCCGTTACCAGATGCGCCCGAGTCGGCAGCGGCGATCGAATACCGGGATCGCCAAGCGGCGTTAATGGAAATGGCCGACCGCGATCAGGCGAACTCCGCGCGGTTGGTTGGCAGTCGAGGTGCTGTAAATTTTGATCTCGTCTAAGTTTTGATCCCATGCCGGTGTCAACCTCTCTCAACTTGGCGCTCATAACCGGCATGGGATCACCCTTATCCGACCCGGGCCGGGGAAAGCTCGGAGAACAGTTTTGATCCCTCGAAGGTGCCAACCTCTCTTAACGTGGCGCTCATAACCGGCGAGGGATCACCCTTATCCGACCCGGGCCGGGGAAAGCTCGGAGAACAGTTTTGATCCCACGCCGGTGCCAGACCTCACCCCACTTGGCAATTCGTGACCGGCGCGGGATCACCCTTACACTTGTTCAGAGTGTGGCACCCTTGCCCGGCTTAGGCCGGGCTTTTTTTGATTGATATGCAGACATCTAAACAGCGACCCAGGCCCTTGAAAGCTTGGGAGCGATACGGCTACAGCTCATACGCTGAATATTGGCTGAGCCGCCGCAAATCGACCCAGGCCCTTGAAAGCTCGGGGTAGAAATTTTTTACTAG
This sequence comes from Methylotuvimicrobium sp. KM1, assembly GCF_044788715.1. Taxonomy (NCBI): domain Bacteria; kingdom Pseudomonadati; phylum Pseudomonadota; class Gammaproteobacteria; order Methylococcales; family Methylococcaceae; genus Methylotuvimicrobium; species Methylotuvimicrobium sp. KM1. The sequence goes on from NZ_CP173170.1 coordinate 2,923,287, forward strand.
GAGAAAATGAAATGATTTTTACAGAACCAAATAGAGCAGGTGAATTCCTGCTTACCGAAGTTTCGCCACAATTCCGCGAAAACGTGACGGTTGCCGAAGGCCAAGACCTGCCAGCCGGTGCGGTGGTGGCAAAATTGACCGCCGGCGGCAAATTTGTGGCGCTCGATCCCGAAGCCGACAGCACCGGCGCAGAAGTGGCAGCGGGTGTCCTTTACAGCGCAGTAAATGCGACGGAATCAGACAAGCCGGGTTTGATAATTTCGCGGTTGGCCGTGGTCAATGGTGCCGCCCTGACGTGGCCGGAAGGGATCAGCGGCGGCGACAAGGCCGATGCTGTTGCGGCGCTGGAGTTAAAATTTCTTATTGTTCGATAATCGGAAACTTTACCAGAATCAATTTACATGCCGGTCTGTAAGCCTTGCTATTAGTGGCCTTCAAGGAGTTGGCATGTAATTATGCTAGAGAATCGATTGTTTCCTTTTTGTTTACAATTTTTGGAGCAACATGCTTTTTTATCAAATCGCGCCCATGGGCGCGATTTGCCAGCGCCAGTTGTCCACGCGCGCGGAGTGGATGGCCTCATTTGAAATGAGACCCTTCCGAATTCCGTTGTCCACGCGCGCGCGGGTGTTGTACCGGTTGAGACGGTTCCGTCTCAACCGGTAAACCGTTGTCCACGCGCGCGCGGGTGTTGTCTCATTTGAAATGAGGAAACCGGGTATTTTAAGGTGAATGTTTGGGCTAGCGCCAAAGCCGTGAAAAACCGTCGATAAACGCGGCGGCCAAGCATATCAGGGCAATGAACATCCAAAACGGCTTCATCGACAACGCGAACAGCAAAAACGACACCAACAACGCTTGTATTGATAACGGCATGGCAACAAAGACCTCAATAGGCAAAATCCGTTACTGACTCTACCGAATAACACAATGGTGCTCAAGAGACGGTTTTCCAGATCGAGCGGCGACCCGAACGGCGGGTAAATTTGGGCGTGGGGGAAAAGGTAATCAGTAACTTTTTCAGTAACATAAATAGAAAATCCATAAAACTTAACAATATCAAAGGCGTTCGATTCCGGATAGCCCTCGATAAACTCAAGAAGTTACCTCATTTCAAATGAGGAATGATTTTTAGATAGTGGTTTAAATAAAATGACTGACGGTATTTTTGACGGTATCAAAAAGCCATACATTTTTAAATATATGATAAGTATATGAATATTAGCTTTTTCGAGACAGGCCCTCGTACCAAAGAATAATCAAGGCCTTAGCGGATTTTCCGCCAAGGCCTTTTTTATTGCCTTTTGAAAAATGCGATACTGCCGCAACAAAAGCGACCCACTGCTCTTTATTGGTTGCCGGATTTTTATTATCCCATCAACATTACAATAAACAGGCTTGTTTACTTCACCAACCTCATCAGTTTTCTGTAATTGTCCTCGACGTCGCATTTCACTGGCTCTTCGTTGATTTTTGCCTATCGCACATCAAATTTCGGCGCTTCACTATCTTCTCCCTCCGGGAGAAAGCTAGGATGAGGGCACAGGGCAAACGCATTAAAATAATCAACATATCAATATGTTATCCTGTTTCTTAGAGCGCTTAGTCAATTCGGCTTAACTTATGGCACTCCTCCCTGGGCCCCGTTAGGCCGCGCCGAGCACTGGCGATTTTGCCGAGAATAGCCCGTTAGGGGAGCGGCAGGGATGCCGCTCGTTTTCGGAGGGCTAGGGATAGCCCTTCCGAAAACCCTCGGCAAAATCGTCAGCGCGCAGGATGCAGCGGCCTCCGGGTGTCTGCTGACTCGCGCCATCCGGGCGCTCGCACTTCGTGCGCCTTTGGCGTCCCAATCCGCTCCCGGCGGATTGGTCTTTTGGATACTTTTCTTTGGACAAGCAAAGACAAAATCGCCTGGAGCGATTTTGAACAGCTTTAGCTGGCCCGAAGGGCGAAACCCAAGGATGGGTTTCGTAGCAGTATCGCGGTTGTCGGTCCGCGAACCGACTACACATAAGCGTCGCGATAGCGACACAAAGCCTTATTTAGGTTTCAAACTAAATCTTATAGTTAACCAGGAAAAAAAGAATATTTTAACTATTTGATTTTCTATAGTGTTTTAATGCGTTTGCCCTGGATAAGGGGATAAAAAAACCGTAATTTGATGTGCGAACACTATATGATTGAGTCGCTCGAAAAACATGCGGGCGCATTCGATCTTCGAATGCGCGATCACCCAATTCGGATTGTAGTCACCGACCGGCGTCGACATGAAAAAGCCTTTCGGCAGTTTGGCGTTGACCACTACTTCATCAAGGGTACCGAGTTCGGCTACAAAGTTCCGTTCATTTTGGGAATCCGCGGCTTACTCGACTGTTCGACAGCGAGAGCGCTACGGCCAAAAGGCAATATATACTCATCGCAGATGAAAATTCGGCCTCGGGATGCCCGTTAAAGGACGCCGTAAATACGTCCATGTAGGCTCTATGCCAGCTCCATGCTGGCAAAGCCTTTATCGAGCACCCCGAGGCTTCCTCCGGCACTGCCGAAATTTGAAGTGCAAAAGGTATATGCTGCCTTTTATGCTGCTGGTGTGGCACCCTCAAAAGCAACGGATAAGTTGCCTTTAGATATGAAAGCAACTAATATGTTGCCATCCATCGTGAAAGCAACATATGCGTTTACTAAGATGAATTCTTTACTCCACCAGATAAAACAACGGCGACTGACACTCGGCCTCAAGCAGAACGACATGATGTTGCGTGTAGGCGTATCTCGTCAGCAATATCAGCGCCTGGAATCAAAAGGAAACCCTAGGCTAGACACCTTGGAGTTGATAGCGAAGGGCTTGAATAGCGAACTTATGCTCATACCAAAGGAAAAGCTTGGCGCTGTTATAACGCTGCTTGAACAGGAGAGTTCCGAGCTAGGTAAGGAGCATATATCCCAGGCGAAAAATACTGCAAAAGAAGAGGCAAAGAAAAGTCTTTCAGATGATCCATGGCAGGACTTGCTGGGGGATGATTCATGAGCGAAGCCCAAGTCGATGAAATACACGTACTCAAGTTGAGCTTGCACGAAACGCTGGTTGGATACTTGGCTGGCTTTCAAGGCGGTAGAAATGTGCTGAGCTTTGCCGATGAATTTAAGAGTGATGCAGGCCGTCCTACCTTTAGCTTGATTACACCAAATGCTCCTTCGGAATGTGTCAATGACTTTGAGACACCAAGTTGATTTATTTAGTGTCTAATTGTTGTGTATTTATGGGTCGAGGTTCTCCTTTGTGTTTATAGGCGGATTAATCCAAACGGCGTTAGGCAAGCTGGGTGGCAAAGGGCACTTTCCTTTGAATCGCTTTGGATTGGCGAGGAAGGCAATCTCCAGGGTTTTTGCGCGTGCTTGGTATACCGTAGCCGCTTGGTCGAAATGGACGGTGGCCGGGGTCATGTAACCGATGCCCGAGTGGCAATGGGACTGGTTGTACCACGGGAAGAAGCGTTGGCAATGGCTGCGGGCATCCTCAAGGCATCCGAAGCGGACGGGGAAATCAGGCCGATATTTCAGGGTTTTGAACTGGGCCTCGGAATAGGGATTGTCATCCGAGACATAAGGCCGGCTATGGGTCTTGGCGACATCCAGATCGACCAGTAAGGCAGCCACGGGCTTGCTGCGCATGCTGGAACCGCGATCGGCATGCAGCGTCAGTGTATTCGGCGGGATGTTGTGCTTGGCCACCGTCTCGGCGATCAGTTGCTCGGCCAGTTCGGCGGTTTCCCGCGGGGCGACCATCCAGCCAACGACATAGCGGCTAAAAATATCCAGGATCACATACAAGTGGAAACAGGTCCATTTAGCCGGGCCTTTGAGTTTCGTGATATCCCAGCTCCAGACCTGGTTAGGCGAGGTGGCCAAGAGTTCCGGCTTGGTGTAGATCGGGTGCGTCCGTTGGCGCCTACGCTCCGCTGACTGGCCGTCCGCTTCCAGAGCACGATACAAGGTGCGCACCGAGCCGATGTAGCGCCCCTCGTCCAGCAGAGTAGCATAAACAAAATACGGTGAGCAGTCGGCGAAGCGTTCGCTGTTAAGCACCTCCAGGAGTTGCTGCCGCTCATTAGTCGAGAAAGCCAGCGGGGCGGACGGACGGGGCACCCGCGTTACCGACACAGGCGCCAGGTGGCGCCGACGGGCATCCTCGCGATAGACCGAACTGCGGTTCAAATTCAGGGCTGCACAAGCCGGAGCCAGGCCGACCTCCGGGGCCAACTGGTTAAGGGCTTGCATCAGCTGGACTCGCTCGGCGTCTCGTCCGTCGGCAGTCCGAACAAGACGCAAAGTTTTTTTTGGACATCAATAATGGCATTGGCCTGAGCGAGTCTACGACGCAGGCGCTCATTATCCTGGGTAAGTTGGCGCACACGACGGTCCTCGGCCTGAGCCGGATCGGTCTTGCGCCCGCGCTTTTGCGGCGCCAGCGCGGCACGCTGATCGGCAGCACGCTGTTTGCGCCAAGTGGCTAATTGGGATGAGTAAATCCCTTCTTTGCGTAATAGGGCGCCAATCTCACCCGGCTGAGTACAGCAATCAGCGGCATCCAGGATGCGGCGCTTGTCGCTGCTGGTAAATTGTCGGCGCTGGGCGGTGGCAACCACCTCCGGATCGGGCCGCGCGCCGGAGGTCGCGTTTCCAGCCGCCCTACGGGCGTCTTCCAACGCGACCTCCGGCGCAGTTAATTGTGGTGATTCCATGGTCTCTGCTTTTGATTTGCTCATGATTCTGGCCTACCTTTATACTCTAATTTCCGAGGGGTCGATGTCTCAGGTCATATTGGCACAGGAGGCTTGTGGAAAAACTCTGAGGATAACAACGGCGGGGAAAGTTTGTAAGCGTCCAACGCCACCATCTAAAAATCCCTCGCAGCCACTGTTATCCTCAGGATTTTTCCACGAGGAGAGCACATGGCATTATCGGACAAACAGAAACATCACATCGAAGCCTGGCAAGCCAGCGGATTGACGAAATCAGCGTATTGCCGTCAGACGGGTTTGAACGTCAAAACCTTTGGCCGCTGGTGCCGATTGGCTCGGCAAGCGGTTGACGCCGATGCGCCGACATTGATACCGGTCCGGCTGCAACCGGAGCCGGCGGTCTCGGGTTCGTTGTCGTTACGTTGGCCGCAAGGCCACGTTTTAGAGCTGCCGGTCAGTGTATCGCCGCATTGGCTCGGGGAGTTGCTGCAATGTCTGGTTTGATTGAGAGTCCGGCGCAAATCTGGCTGGCGGTCGAGCCGGTCGATATGAGGCGGGGCATCGATGGCTTGTCGGCGATTGTCCAACAGCGCTTAGGACATGCGCCATGCGCCGGGGCAGCGTTTATTTTTCGCAATCGCGCCGGTAATCGTTTGAAAGTGTTGCTGTGGGACGGCAATGGCGTTTGGTTGTGTCAACGCCGTCTGCATCGAGGCTCGTTTACCTGGCCCAAGGCCTCCGAAACCGTATTTGCCCTGAGTCAGGCGCAGTGGCAATGGTTGATTGCCGGGGTCGATTGGCAGCGCTTATCGGCGTCATCGTCAGCCGATTGGCAAGTCTAAAAGGCCTGAAAAAAACACGTAAAAATTCGTAGAAACCCAGTTGAATCAAGTGCTTCAGAGGGCTTGATAGGGTATAATAAGCCCCATGAATCCACTGGCCGAACTCGATCAATTGAACCTGGAGCCCGCCGCGAAAAACCATGTCGCGGCGTTGCTGCAGGCGCTTCTTGATCAAGCTGCTCAGGACGCCAAAACCATTGAGGCTAAAGAAGCTGACATCCAGGCTAAAGACCTCAAAATCGGCGCCCTGACCTACGAATTGGCCTACTACAAGCGTATCCGCTTCAGCACCAAGAGCGAAGCGCTGGCACCACTGCAACGCGACGTGTTCGAGGAAACTCTCGATGCCGACATTGCCGCTATCGAAGCCGAGGTCGAGCAGCTTCAAGACGGCCCGGCGTGTGATACTGTGGTTCGCCCCAAACGTCCGCGCGCCGGCCGCCAGCCCTTACCGGATCATTTGCCCCGCATCGAGCACCGTCACGACCCCGAATCCTGCACTTGCGGTCAGTGCGGCAAGGACTTGGTCAAGATCGGCGAAGACGTCACCGAACAACTGGACGTCGAGCCGGCTAAATTCTTTGTCCATCGTCATATCCGCCCGCAATATGCCTGCCGAGCCTGTGAAACCGTCACGGCGGCGCCGATTCCTCCAGCCGTGATCGACGGCGGTATGGCGGCAGTCGGCTTGCTGACCTGGGTGCTGATCGGCAAATTCCTCGATCACTTGCCGTTGTACCGATTGGAACAGATCGCCGCCCGTAGCGGTGTGATCTTGTCCCGCTCGACACTGGCCGATTGGGTCGGACGCCTCGGCGTCGCCCTGGAGCCCTTGGCCGATCGTTTAACCTGGCACTTATTGCATCGCGATAGCTTGCATGCCGACGAAACCCCGGTTTCGCAACTGGATCCCGGCAACGGCAAAACCAAGAAAGCCTATTTATGGGCTTATCGCAGCAACGATTTGCAACCCGGCCCCAAGATCCTCGTCTTCGACTACCAAGCCGGCCGGAGTGGCCGGCATGCGCAGCAATTTCTACAAGGCTGGCACGGTCACCTGCTGGTCGATGACTACAGTGGCTACAAAGCCCTGTTTGCGACGGCGCGTGCGCATCCCGAATCATCTTGCCTACTCGAACCGTGTGTCGAATTGGCGTGCTGGGCGCATGTGCGCCGAAAATTCTTCGATCTGTATCAGGCCAATCAGAGCCCGATCGCGCAGGAGGCGTTAAATCGTATCGCGGTCTTATATGTGGTAGAAGCCGACGCGCGGGAACTGACATCCCGAGAGCGCCAAACCCTTCGGGCCGAAAAAAGCCTGCCGGCACTCACGGACTTACACGACTGGCTGCACCAAACCCGGTTGCGCACCGCACCGAATACCGCGACCGCCAAAGCCATCGATCACGCGTTAAAACGCTGGCCAGCCCTGACACGATATGCCGAAACTGGCGATTTACCCATAGACAACAACCCGGTAGAAAACGCCATCCGGCCCATTGCCCTGGGCAAAAAAAACTGGCTGTTCGCCGGATCCGAGCGTGCCGGTCAACGGGCCGCCGTCATCCAAACCCTGCTCGGCACTGCCAAACTCAATGGCCTCGATCCCGCCGCTTGGTTAAATGAAACCCTGGAAAAACTCCCTACCTGGCCCAATAGCCGGATCGACGAGCTGTTGCCTTTCGACCATCTGGATTAAATCATGCTCAGTTGAGTACGAATAGGTGGCTCGGCTGGACGCTTACACACGGGAAGCAGAAATTGGCGATGTGTTATTTTGCGTGCGCGGAAGTACAACCGGAAGAATGAATAAATCGGATCAAAAATACTGCATAGGAAGAGGATTAGCTGCAATCAGAGCAAAATCCCCTGAACTGAACGAATATGTATTTCAAGTATTATGTCATTTGAGAGACGCTATTTTTGAGCAAGCTAAAGGTGCAGGTTCCACTTTTCCAAATATTTCAGGAAAGGAGCTAAAAGAGTGGCGTATATCCCCTGTATCCAAGGAACACGCGCTAATTGTTAGTAAAAACTTACGGCAATTAACTTTGGTTAAGAGCAATCTTTTACTAAAAAAAGTAAGCGTACAAGCTCTAAAGAAAAGCTTGCTAAGTTTAGAGGTATAAAAAGTGTTTAACGAACAAACCGTCACAGAAAATGGAATTATCGACCGCTTAAAAAGCTTAAGCGGAGCAAAGTGGACTTACTGCCACGGTGAGAACCTGCCTAAACAAGTGCAGAATATCTTCGTTGATGAATGGCTTAAAGACGCGCTTTGTTCGTTAAACCCCGATATCGCCAAGCAGCCGGATTACGCGGACGAAGTGATTTATAAACTGCGTGGTGTGGTGCTGGAAGCACGCCACACCGGCTTGGTCAAGGCCAATGAAAACTTCCATGAATGGTTGATGGCCGAGAAAACCTTGCCCTTTGGCGAGAACGGCGACCATATCACCATCAATCTGATTGATTTCGACAATATCGACAACAACCACTTTGTGGTCGCGCAGCAAGTGCACTATATCGCGGCCACTGAAGTGTATTTTGACATCGTTCTTTATGTAAACGGTATTCCCTTGGTGGTGGGCGAAGTGAAAACCGCAACGCGCCCGAGTGTTACCTGGCAAGATGGGGCCGCCGATTTTATGGGCGGTAAAAAACACTATTGGAAAAACGTAGAACCCTTCTTTGTGCCCAACCTGCTCTGTTTCGCCAGTGAGGGCAAAACCTTTGCTTACGGTGCCATCAATGCCCGGGTAAAAGATTGGGGTCCTTGGCACAACACAGATCAGCGTGATGAGATTCTTCCTGGCATAGCGTCAGTGCTGGATAGTTGTGAGGGCTTGTTAAACCCACTAACCTTATTGCAGTTACTCGAATCCTTCGCGTTGTTTTCAACGGTTAAAACCGGTAAGAACACGCCACCCAAGCGCATTAAAATTCTACCGCGTTACCCGCAGTTTGAAGCTGCAAAGCAGATTGTGGAGCGTGTGCGCAAAGGTTACCCGAAAAAAGGCCTGATCTGGCACTTCCAGGGTTCGGGTAAATCCCTGTTGATGCTCTATGCCGCCAAAATGCTGCGCGCCGAAAATGCGCTTAAAAATCCCACCGTATTGATCGTGGTCGATCGCCGCGATCTGGACAGTCAAATCAACGAAACCTTTGGCGGTGCGGACGTTAAAAACCTCATCAAGGTGCAAAGCTGCAAAAAGCTCGGTGAGCATATTGAGCAAGACAGCCGTGGAATATTGATCACCACCATCTTCAAGTTTAAAGAGGTCGAGATTGACGAGTGCAATCCCAGTGGCCTGAATAACCGCGACAACATCATCGTGCTCGTAGACGAAGCACACCGCACCCAAGAGGGCGGCTTGGGCGAGAAAATGCGCTGGGCCCTGCCACAAGCGCACTTCTACGGTTTAACCGGCACACCGATTTCGGGCATTGACCGCAACACGTTCAAGCTATTCGGCGCCGAGGAGGACCCCGGCCGCTATATGAATCGCTATAGCTACAAACAGTCGATCCGCGATGGCGCCACCAACCCGGTTAAGTTCGAGCCACGCTTGGCTGAACTGCGCGTAGACCGTGACGCCATTAACCAAGAATTTGAACAGCTGGCCCAAGAAAACAACCTGGACGAAGAAGAAAAGGCGGCGCTCTCCAAGCGTGCAGGTAAATTGGCTGTGATGCTCAAAGCACCCAAACGCATGGCCGCAGTCAGCTCCGATATTGCCGAGCACTTTACCAGCCATGTGAAGCCGAAAAAGATGAAAGGCATGGTGGTGGTGTACGACCGCGACGCTTGCGTGCAGATGTACTATTTGCTCGGTGAAAAACTCGGCTTTGATGCCGTTGAAGTGGTGATGAACGTCGACCAAGCACCGGTAAAAGCCGGAGAAGGCGGTAAAAAAGACAAGCTCAACAAAGACTGGCGCAAGTGGCATGAGGATTTAGAACTGCCGATTCAGCAAGCCGATTTTGAGCGCTGGCAGCAGATTGATGCCGAAGATCAAACTCAGAAAGACCTGATCGAGAGCTACAAAGATCCCAAGCACCCGATACAGCTGATTATCGTGACCGCCAAGTTGCTCACCGGATTTAATGCGCCTATCTGCTATTGCATGTACCTGGATAAGCCCCTGCGCGATCACACTCTGTTACAGGCGATGTGCCGCACCAATCGTCTCTATGAAACTGATGATGTGCGCAAAGACATGGGCCTGATCATTGACTATCTCGGCGTATTTGAAAACCTGCGCACCGCGCTGGCCTATAATCCGGAAGAGATTGATGGCGTAGTGGAAGGCATTGAGGCCTTTAAAGAGCTGCTGCCTGCTCAGCTTAAAAAGTGCCTGGACTTCTTCCCCAATGTGGACCGTACGCTAGAAGGTTTTGAAGGCATTATGGCCGCGCAAGAATGTTTGCCGACCAATGAAAAGCGCGATGAGTTTGCCGCCAGCTTCGGTGTGTTGTCCAAGCTGTGGTCAGCTATTAATCCTGACCCATTCTTAAGTCCTTTCAGAAAGGATTATAAATGGCTGGCGCAAATTTAGTCCGTCCGCCCTGTAGGCCAAACTGGCGCTCTTGTGTGGGCGGCATTGGGCCCCGAAACCATCAAGATGATCCATGAGCATACCGATATCAACCGCATCCGCGACGATATCGATGAGCTGATCATGGATGAGCACGCCATTTTTACGCTGACCGACAAAGAACAAGAACAACGCGCGAAGCGACTGGAGATTGACTTAATGGGGCGCCTGCGAGGTCACACCGATCCGAAATTTGTCGAGCTGGGTGAGCGTCTGGAGAAGCTGCGCCAAGACTACGAAGCCGGTGTGATTAAAGCGATCGATTGGTTAAAAGGCCTGTTAGACGCCGCCAAGGACACCGTGCAAGCCGAGCGCGAAACTGGCGACCGCGTCGTTACTGAAGAAGATAACAAGCAGGCCTTAACCAAGCTCTTCCTGGAAACCCGGCCCGAAACCACGCCCAAGTTAATAGGCGATGTGGTTGAGCAGATCGACAAAATCGTCAAAGCCACCCGTTTCGAAGGTTGGCAAAACTCCAATAGTGGACCGCGTGAAATCCAAAAGGCGCTTCTGGTGACGCTTGCTCAATTTGGGCTGGGTAAAGATAAAGAGCTGTTTAATAAGGCTTACGCCTACATCGAAGAACATTACTAACAAGGATGGACAAATGACCGTCAGAAAAAGAATCTCAAAAGTAAGCGTCCAACGCCACCATCTAAAAATCCCTCGCAGCCACTGTTATCCTCAGGATTTTTCCACGAGGAGAGCACATGGCATTATCGGACAAACAGAAACATCACATCGAAGCCTGGCAAGCCAGCGGATTGACGAAATCAGCGTATTGCCGTCAGACGGGTTTGAACGTCAAAACCTTTGGCCGCTGGTGCCGATTGGCTCGGCAAGCGGTTGACGCCGATGCGCCGACATTGATACCGGTCCGGCTGCAACCGGAGCCGGCGGTCTCGGGTTCGTTGTCGTTACGTTGGCCGCAAGGCCACGTTTTAGAGCTGCCGGTCAGTGTATCGCCGCATTGGCTCGGGGAGTTGCTGCAATGTCTGGTTTGATTGAGAGTCCGGCGCAAATCTGGCTGGCGGTCGAGCCGGTCGATATGAGGCGGGGCATCGATGGCTTGTCGGCGATTGTCCAACAGCGCTTAGGACATGCGCCATGCGCCGGGGCAGCGTTTATTTTTCGCAATCGCGCCGGTAATCGTTTGAAAGTGTTGCTGTGGGACGGCAATGGCGTTTGGTTGTGTCAACGCCGTCTGCATCGAGGCTCGTTTACCTGGCCCAAGGCCTCCGAAACCGTATTTGCCCTGAGTCAGGCGCAGTGGCAATGGTTGATTGCCGGGGTCGATTGGCAGCGCTTATCGGCGTCATCGTCAGCCGATTGGCAAGTCTAAAAGGCCTGAAAAAAACACGTAAAAATTCGTAGAAACCCAGTTGAATCAAGTGCTTCAGAGGGCTTGATAGGGTATAATAAGCCCCATGAATCCACTGGCCGAACTCGATCAATTGAACCTGGAGCCCGCCGCGAAAAACCATGTCGCGGCGTTGCTGCAGGCGCTTCTTGATCAAGCTGCTCAGGACGCCAAAACCATTGAGGCTAAAGAAGCTGACATCCAGGCTAAAGACCTCAAAATCGGCGCCCTGACCTACGAATTGGCCTACTACAAGCGTATCCGCTTCAGCACCAAGAGCGAAGCGCTGGCACCACTGCAACGCGACGTGTTCGAGGAAACTCTCGATGCCGACATTGCCGCTATCGAAGCCGAGGTCGAGCAGCTTCAAGACGGCCCGGCGTGTGATACTGTGGTTCGCCCCAAACGTCCGCGCGCCGGCCGCCAGCCCTTACCGGATCATTTGCCCCGCATCGAGCACCGTCACGACCCCGAATCCTGCACTTGCGGTCAGTGCGGCAAGGACTTGGTCAAGATCGGCGAAGACGTCACCGAACAACTGGACGTCGAGCCGGCTAAATTCTTTGTCCATCGTCATATCCGCCCGCAATATGCCTGCCGAGCCTGTGAAACCGTCACGGCGGCGCCGATTCCTCCAGCCGTGATCGACGGCGGTATGGCGGCAGTCGGCTTGCTGACCTGGGTGCTGATCGGCAAATTCCTCGATCACTTGCCGTTGTACCGATTGGAACAGATCGCCGCCCGTAGCGGTGTGATCTTGTCCCGCTCGACACTGGCCGATTGGGTCGGACGCCTCGGCGTCGCCCTGGAGCCCTTGGCCGATCGTTTAACCTGGCACTTATTGCATCGCGATAGCTTGCATGCCGACGAAACCCCGGTTTCGCAACTGGATCCCGGCAACGGCAAAACCAAGAAAGCCTATTTATGGGCTTATCGCAGCAACGATTTGCAACCCGGCCCCAAGATCCTCGTCTTCGACTACCAAGCCGGCCGGAGTGGCCGGCATGCGCAGCAATTTCTACAAGGCTGGCACGGTCACCTGCTGGTCGATGACTACAGTGGCTACAAAGCCCTGTTTGCGACGGCGCGTGCGCATCCCGAATCATCTTGCCTACTCGAACCGTGTGTCGAATTGGCGTGCTGGGCGCATGTGCGCCGAAAATTCTTCGATCTGTATCAGGCCAATCAGAGCCCGATCGCGCAGGAGGCGTTAAATCGTATCGCGGTCTTATATGTGGTAGAAGCCGACGCGCGGGAACTGACATCCCGAGAGCGCCAAACCCTTCGGGCCGAAAAAAGCCTGCCGGCACTCACGGACTTACACGACTGGCTGCACCAAACCCGGTTGCGCACCGCACCGAATACCGCGACCGCCAAAGCCATCGATCACGCGTTAAAACGCTGGCCAGCCCTGACACGATATGCCGAAACTGGCGATTTACCCATAGACAACAACCCGGTAGAAAACGCCATCCGGCCCATTGCCCTGGGCAAAAAAAACTGGCTGTTCGCCGGATCCGAGCGTGCCGGTCAACGGGCCGCCGTCATCCAAACCCTGCTCGGCACTGCCAAACTCAATGGCCTCGATCCCGCCGCTTGGTTAAATGAAACCCTGGAAAAACTCCCTACCTGGCCCAATAGCCGGATCGACGAGCTGTTGCCTTTCGACCATCTGGATTAAATCATGCTCAGTTGAGTACGAATAGGTGGCTCGGCTGGACGCTTACTCTCAAAAAGCACCATGTCGATGTTCTTTAGAACAGGATGTGACCGCGAGCTTTATTTATCTTTGCACACAGGAAAAAAAGAGAACATTGAGGTCGCCGGACTTTCGGTGCCACTTAAGTCCCGTCCAGGCGTTCAGATCATTACCAAAGCAGGCAATGACTTTGAGCGTGGCCAATATGAGATGTTAGTGAGAGAGCTGCCAGGAAACGTTGTATTCGAGCCATCTTTTAACGATGTCGATTTGCTGAAAACCCTATCTGCGCACGCTGCCAATACGCTTATAATTCAGCCTGCTATAGAGCCTGAAACCTTTCGAGGCACCGTTCTTGGCAACCTGGGACTCAGTCATTCTGAGCAGTCCTTCTTGATTCCGCCCCTGAGTGGAATGCGCCCTGACCTTATCTATGCATGGGCAAACCCAGAACCCGATTGGGAGGTGTTGCCCGACGGAAGACGATCGCATGTTGATGGAAGTGACGGTCGTATCGCGTTATCCGTTATCGATCTGAAAAATGTTCAGGAGGGAAATGCCAGTTATGCCGCAGAAGTTTGTCTGTACTCAATTTTCCTTTCTAACTATTTGAGCGTTAATAATCTCGACGATCAATACTACGTATCGCACCAATGCTTTCTTTGGAGTAACGCTGAGCTATTCAATTTCAGTAAGGCATTAATTGCCAAACCGATAAAAACGCCATTAGAGAAAATCGATGCATTACGGTATGACTGGGAGCTAGTCAATTACCTGCTATACATGCCAAGCGTACTGAAATTTTTCAGGGAAGATTTGATTCGAGTAATTTCTATTGGCGATGCCAGTGGATGGAAAGCAGTCGATTACCATGTCTCCGGCAAATGCAACGCCTGTGATTGGCTTGGTGTGGAGAAATGGCTTAACCCTGCAGACAAGATATTCTTCCAAAATAATCCAGAAAACTATTGCTCCAGAGCCGCTGAAACCCAGGACCATCTTTGTAGACTTCCAGGCTTAAGCAAAGGCGCGCGACAAATTCTGTCAAATAATGGTGTAAGCACTGTCAATGCGCTGGCTCAGGTGCCAAGCACCTCACCCGCCATACTCGGCAAACATACCTTTTTGAAGCGAGAACGAAATTCGATTGAAGGCAAAGCTCAGGCTTTATTGACCAATAGCCTAACAACCGACACCAACGCAATCGTTGCTGGGCTTGCCCGGGACATAAATCTAGAGATCGACATTACAGTCAACTTTGATGCGTCTTCTGGGTATTTAACGGGCATTGGCTTTAGAGCAAATCTGCTATATCCGTATGGTTCGGCGAGCGCTCCGGAACGTTTAAGCCTAACAAGTTTCGTAAACCCTAAAGATGAGGTCGTATCCGAGTGGGGTGTCGTTCAAAACTTCATTGAGGAATTTGTTCGAGTTGTCGATTCAGCTGTTGCCAAATTTGGTGCACAGAGTCTTGGCAACCCCAAGACGCAAATTTATTTTTGGGAAGTACGCCAGTATGAAGAGCTTTGCAAGGCCTTCGGTCGCCACTTAGGAGCAATTCTTGCCCTGCCTACGGCCAAGCAGAAAAGTCTAGCTTGGGTATTTCCTCCGGATGAGCTGATTGAAAAAGAGGATGGCGAAATTAGTCCTGCAATTGTCTTCATCCAGGATATTATTCAGCGAATCGTTAATACACCGATTCCCTTTGCGCTTACGCTTTTAAGGGTGGCAGAAGAGTACCACCTAGCCCAAATGCCACCACAAAATGTAGACAACTATTATCAAGAACCGCTTGGCAACAGCATTCCACGAGAGCGCATCTACGAAATATGGAAGTCCCCTGCAGGTGTGTTTATGCGCGGCTCTCGAACCATCATGGTTCACGATGCTATCGCCGACTACGGCAAGGCGCTCAGGGCTCAGGCATATTCACTAGCGACTATTACCGCCAGATTGCGAAATGATTTCAGAGGCAAGTTAAAAGGCTCAGCACGGGTTCTTCGTTTGCAGGGTGTTTCAGGGAAAAGAGGTGTAGCTGATGATTCGAAGTTGTGGGCACAATGGGATTTAGTCAATGCCGCGACGAGCAAGGTTGAACGGATTTCTGAGTTCACTATGCCCGGAGAGCGACTGGAATCGTCTTTTAAGGCGATTGTACTGACAAAGATTATTCGCATCTTAGGTCCGTACCATTTTGAATTTGAAGTAAGCCCAGACTCCACAGAATCCAAACTTGAGGAGGGTAACAAATATCTTTCCCTAGGCTCGATAAATACTCCTGGATTTCTGCTCCAAACCGGCTTTTCCTTCGGCGGTCAACAGGCCTTTCCAAACTTGGAGTATCGTCGACTTAGATTGGCTACTTACCAATTTATTTCAGCGTCACTGATTCGATTTGATAGAGTAAACCGGGTTGCAGAAGTGGAATTTAAACCTAGCTTTAGCCCGTCAGAACTCTATGGATTATTTCAAGCAGCAGTGAACAGCGCCGCAATTAATAATTTTACAGTGCCGGTTTTTCTAATGGAGTCAGCACCATACGATGATTCCAGCAATACAATCGATATTCTTGAAGCAATTGGTCACCCTGTTAATTCGAAAGCGGACAAGAATGCGGTCATTGCTTTAGGTCGACGCGCACCATCGAGTAAAGCAGGTACGGATCCGGTAACGCCAGCGTCTACTGTACTTTGGGAGGCTAATAAGCTCGCAAAACAGGCTGTCCGGAATCAATCTGACGTCACGGCAATTGTTTCAAAATCCAAGAGCTTAAACCGGCATCCGCTCAATCAAAGCCAGATCGATGCTATTAAGGGCTGTGCGAAACAGAGTCTCAGTATTATCTGGGGGCCTCCTGGTACGGGCAAAACCGATACATTGTCGGCATTAATTCATGCGCTAGCATCAGAAGCTATTGCGAAAGGTTCTGGTCTAAAAATTCTGCTAACCGGCCCTAACTATCGCGCTGTTCAAGAGTTAATAGAAAGAACAATCAACAGTATTGCCAACGACTCATCCTGCGTGCTTGATGTATTTAGTGGCTTTTCTCGCTCAAGAGAGCCAGTCCCCCTGAATCTTAATGCAGTTCATTTGGGCGGAGGTGCATTAAGGTTTACAAATAGTGACCCGCTGCACGGAACGTTTTTGCAAAGCATGCGGGATCTTAACAAGGTGACAATTGTTGGTACTGCTGCACATGCCCTGCCAACGATGGTTCAACTGCTGGGCTCCCAAGGCTCATTAGCACCCATATTCGATCTAACGATTATTGATGAGAGTTCACAGGTCCCCGTAATCTTGGCACTACGCGCTTTAGCAGTTCTCAAGGATTCATCACAATTGGTGATCGCAGGAGACCACATGCAAATGCCGCCAATTGCGAGCCTAGACGCTCCAATTGGTGCGGAGTATCTGGTTGGGAGTATCCAGACATATCTATTGCAACGGTTTAACATGAAGCCATTACCCTTGCTGGTTAACTATCGTTCAGGTGCAGACATCGTCGCTTACGCGCGCAGCCTCGACTACCCTCAGGCATTGGTTCCTGAATTTCCGGATTTGCGGATACATCAAATCAATGCGCCTAGCAGTGCTCCAGCCGCAACCGGTATTTCTTATTCACCCCTGATAGGTGAAACACTAGCGTCGAATAAAGCGGTGATCAGTTTAATCCATGAGGATATCGCATCGTCCCAAGCAAATCCCGAAGAGGCAGAGTTAGTTGTTACTTTGATTTGGCACTTATTTAACAGTGCCAGTTATTTCCTTGATGGAACTAATCAGACAGTTCATCATAGACCCGCAAATGAGGATGAGTTCTTCGAAAAATGTGTTGGAATAGTAACGCCTCATAAGGCGCAAAAATCGCTAATAATTTCAAAGTTGAATCAACTATTTCCGAGTGCAGATAAAGAAAAAATATTTTCTGCGGTGGACACGGTTGAACGATTCCAAGGTGGCCAGCGACACACAATTATTGTTTCATTTGGCGTTGGGGACTCAGAAATTGTGGAGTCTGAGGAGGAGTTCTTGATGCAGCTAGAAAGGACCAATGTTGCGGTGTCGCGCGCTATGGCCAAGTGCATAATGATTATGCCGAAGTCACTCGCCTATCATTTGCCAAGCGACAAAAAGATCGCAGAATCTGCCAGAGCACTAAAATCTTATATCGATGAGTTTTGTTCTGAATCACAAAAGTATGTTCATCCGCTATCCAGCGGGGACAGAGAGTTCGAACTGAGATGGCATGAAAGCGTGTAAGCTAAACTCTTAGCACATGAAAATCGAACTCGGATGATGCCGTCGAGTTCGATTTCATTTGCCCAGCTTGTCGCTTTCCTTCATCAGCTGTTTTTGCATTTCTGACCGATACGACTTTCCAGCTAGCACCTGATGATTCAAGTGATTCCAAAAAAAGTTTTTTTGCATCGACTTTAGCAGAAGGAATGATTCCAAATCGGATAAACATTCTGAGCTGATCAGAAGTAGATAGCGCCATGTTGCTCCACACTTTCCCTAGCGATGCAGCGAAGACAGCTTGGCCACCATGATCCAATTGCTCATCGACACTATAATCGACATAGTCAGGACCACCCAAAAACCAGTTTCTTAACCACTGATCCTGCACATATGTACGCATCCCATAGTAAGGCGGTGAAGTAATGACCGTAGTAAAATCTCTTCTTGAGCTGTTAAATGATTCAATAAGTCGCGAATCACCATTCAAAATTTGCTGGAAACTTCCAGAGACTTTATCACCAAGACCATGCAGACGCAGCGTTCTTTTGCTTACGACCGTTAAAACATCGATCTTAGGCGGCTTCATGTTACGCTCTTTCCAGTACCTAACTGAGTAGTCTGGCTTGGACGAAAATGTGCGTGGCATCTGATTTGAGAAATAGGACGCCGTATCAATCGATTTAGTGAGAGGACCATGCAGCGCCCCCAAACAAACTGCCCTTAAGACAACCGATGCATCAGTCTCTCGTCTAATGTTAAGAAGCCCATTTCTGATTTTACATATTTGTGAAAGTGTGTCTTTGTGGTATGCCCAGTTGAAAAAATATGATGTGGGAACTTGGATATCTTCTACCGTGAAAAGCAACTTCTGAGCAAGCTCAATAACCTCATTGCTTTCACAGCTTGCGAGTTTTGCTCTGGCTATTGCTACCGCAACAGGAGAAGAATCTATGCCCCATGCATCTAACCCAAATTTTCGGGCAGCAAACAGCGAAGTTCCTCTCCCGCAAAAGGGGTCCATTACAACCGGTGATTCTGATTTGAGTCTCTTTAGAATTTTGGTTGGGTATTCCAAGGGAAACATTGTGAAATACGGACAGACTGCGTTTAGCGCATTTTCTGTCAAATTACTCATTTTCCCCATATTTCAAGAAGTCCAAATTCAGTGTAAATAGATGGAGGTATACTAGCTTATTTTGCCGCTATAATGTAAGCGTCCAACGCCACCATCTAAAAAACTTTCGTAAGCGTCCAGCCGAGCCACCTATTCGTACTCAACTGAGCATGATTTAATCCAGATGGTCGAAAGGCAACAGCTCGTCGATCCGGCTATTGGGCCAGGTAGGGAGTTTTTCCAGGGTTTCATTTAACCAAGCGGCGGGATCGAGGCCATTGAGTTTGGCAGTGCCGAGCAGGGTTTGGATGACGGCGGCCCGTTGACCGGCACGCTCGGATCCGGCGAACAGCCAGTTTTTTTTGCCCAGGGCAATGGGCCGGATGGCGTTTTCTACCGGGTTGTTGTCTATGGGTAAATCGCCAGTTTCGGCATATCGTGTCAGGGCTGGCCAGCGTTTTAACGCGTGATCGATGGCTTTGGCGGTCGCGGTATTCGGTGCGGTGCGCAACCGGGTTTGGTGCAGCCAGTCGTGTAAGTCCGTGAGTGCCGGCAGGCTTTTTTCGGCCCGAAGGGTTTGGCGCTCTCGGGATGTCAGTTCCCGCGCGTCGGCTTCTACCACATATAAGACCGCGATACGATTTAACGCCTCCTGCGCGATCGGGCTCTGATTGGCCTGATACAGATCGAAGAATTTTCGGCGCACATGCGCCCAGCACGCCAATTCGACACACGGTTCGAGTAGGCAAGATGATTCGGGATGCGCACGCGCCGTCGCAAACAGGGCTTTGTAGCCACTGTAGTCATCGACCAGCAGGTGACCGTGCCAGCCTTGTAGAAATTGCTGCGCATGCCGGCCACTCCGGCCGGCTTGGTAGTCGAAGACGAGGATCTTGGGGCCGGGTTGCAAATCGTTGCTGCGATAAGCCCATAAATAGGCTTTCTTGGTTTTGCCGTTGCCGGGATCCAGTTGCGAAACCGGGGTTTCGTCGGCATGCAAGCTATCGCGATGCAATAAGTGCCAGGTTAAACGATCGGCCAAGGGCTCCAGGGCGACGCCGAGGCGTCCGACCCAATCGGCCAGTGTCGAGCGGGACAAGATCACACCGCTACGGGCGGCGATCTGTTCCAATCGGTACAACGGCAAGTGATCGAGGAATTTGCCGATCAGCACCCAGGTCAGCAAGCCGACTGCCGCCATACCGCCGTCGATCACGGCTGGAGGAATCGGCGCCGCCGTGACGGTTTCACAGGCTCGGCAGGCATATTGCGGGCGGATATGACGATGGACAAAGAATTTAGCCGGCTCGACGTCCAGTTGTTCGGTGACGTCTTCGCCGATCTTGACCAAGTCCTTGCCGCACTGACCGCAAGTGCAGGATTCGGGGTCGTGACGGTGCTCGATGCGGGGCAAATGATCCGGTAAGGGCTGGCGGCCGGCGCGCGGACGTTTGGGGCGAACCACAGTATCACACGCCGGGCCGTCTTGAAGCTGCTCGACCTCGGCTTCGATAGCGGCAATGTCGGCATCGAGAGTTTCCTCGAACACGTCGCGTTGCAGTGGTGCCAGCGCTTCGCTCTTGGTGCTGAAGCGGATACGCTTGTAGTAGGCCAATTCGTAGGTCAGGGCGCCGATTTTGAGGTCTTTAGCCTGGATGTCAGCTTCTTTAGCCTCAATGGTTTTGGCGTCCTGAGCAGCTTGATCAAGAAGCGCCTGCAGCAACGCCGCGACATGGTTTTTCGCGGCGGGCTCCAGGTTCAATTGATCGAGTTCGGCCAGTGGATTCATGGGGCTTATTATACCCTATCAAGCCCTCTGAAGCACTTGATTCAACTGGGTTTCTACGAATTTTTACGTGTTTTTTTCAGGCCTTTTAGACTTGCCAATCGGCTGACGATGACGCCGATAAGCGCTGCCAATCGACCCCGGCAATCAACCATTGCCACTGCGCCTGACTCAGGGCAAATACGGTTTCGGAGGCCTTGGGCCAGGTAAACGAGCCTCGATGCAGACGGCGTTGACACAACCAAACGCCATTGCCGTCCCACAGCAACACTTTCAAACGATTACCGGCGCGATTGCGAAAAATAAACGCTGCCCCGGCGCATGGCGCATGTCCTAAGCGCTGTTGGACAATCGCCGACAAGCCATCGATGCCCCGCCTCATATCGACCGGCTCGACCGCCAGCCAGATTTGCGCCGGACTCTCAATCAAACCAGACATTGCAGCAACTCCCCGAGCCAATGCGGCGATACACTGACCGGCAGCTCTAAAACGTGGCCTTGCGGCCAACGTAACGACAACGAACCCGAGACCGCCGGCTCCGGTTGCAGCCGGACCGGTATCAATGTCGGCGCATCGGCGTCAACCGCTTGCCGAGCCAATCGGCACCAGCGGCCAAAGGTTTTGACGTTCAAACCCGTCTGACGGCAATACGCTGATTTCGTCAATCCGCTGGCTTGCCAGGCTTCGATGTGATGTTTCTGTTTGTCCGATAATGCCATGTGCTCTCCTCGTGGAAAAATCCTGAGGATAACAGTGGCTGCGAGGGATTTTTAGATGGTGGCGTTGGACGCTTACTCCCGTGTTACTTGATTGGTGTATTGGACAGGAGTAGGAAACTCCTCGCCAAACTCGGTGGGCCCATTGAGAAGAGGTAAACTTCCGTCGATATATGTATCAAAGCAATTTGAGCCTTTAGGAGACTGACCCATGACAATATCAGCTATTTCTTGAAGCTCAATCATTCCACTATCAGAAACAAACTCTTTGGACCTCAATGCATTTGTTGCTTGATCAACAGCAATAATGCTGGCATCGCAGTGACTAATTGTTTCCTCAGATTTTTTAAGGAGTTGCAGTAATATCGACTGTTTGTCTTCTGTGGGAATAACAAAACGCTGCTCGCTAAGCACTTTCCATTTAATAGTTGGTGATAATGAGCCTTCAGATATAGCTACCGCGCGATTCATAAACACATCTGACTGCATAAAAAATGGCAAAAATTCTGGTACTACATTTTTAGGATTTGCCTCCAGCACCATGGCGTGTGCGGAACAAATACAGTCCCAATCAGCAACCGCCACTTTGCGTTGATAGGCGCGTCGCTTACCAAAAATGACTTGTCCTTTTTTCACCAACAGCTTTTGGCCTGCAACATCGCTGGGTACACCATGACGCTTTATTTTTAGGCTATCTGCATCTAAATGTTCCAGGCCGACATAGATTTCTAGGTCAGTTTCGCTGGGCTCGACACGCTTAGAGATATGTTTGGCGATATCGCCAAACTTTATCATTTGCCAGCCTTCAGGTAATTGCTGTTCGCTCATTTATTGTTCCACCTTGCTTTCAACGGTGTATCCAAGCTTTGCAAGGCTTTGGAATAATTTATTAGTCTGTTTTTTTAATTGCACTCGGCTGACTTTCCACGCCTCGATAGCATGTTCAATATCGTGCACTTCGCCATTGTTTTGCGCTTGCACATAAAGCGGAATCGACAGGTTGTAGAGGTTCTCTTTAAGGGTGTCGATATCCACCAACGCAGCAATGTCGCTTTGCTTCTCGGGTTCAAAGTACGCCTCGCAAAGCACGGTCAAATCATCATCTGACAGGCGGCTGTGGGCGCGCTCGCGGGTAACGTATTCCACGCCATTGATAAACAATACTTTGTTTTTTCGCTCGGCTGGCTTGTTGCAATTGAGCACTACCACGCAGGATTCCATCGGCGAGTTGTAAAACAGGTTTGGCCCAAGGCCAATCACCGCTTCGATAATGTCGGACTCAATCACTTGTTTACGGATTCTTTGCTCGGAATCGCGAAACAACACGCCGTGTGGCCAGAGCATGGCGGCGCGGCCAGTATCGGGTTTCAGGCTAAGGATGATATGGGTGTAAAACGCATAGTCGGCGCAGCCTTGCGGTGGTACGCCATAGAGGTTGCGGCCATAGGGGTCGGCCGCAAACTTATCGCGGTTCCACTTTTTGATGGAATACGGCGGGTTGGCAAAAATCACATCAAACTGCTTGAGCTGGTCGTTTTCAATAAACTTGGGTTCGGCCAAGGTATCGCCGCGTAGCACATCGAACTCTTCAATGTCGTGCAGGAACATATTCATGCGGGCGATGGCCGAGGTGAGCAAATTTACTTCTTGGCCATACAAATGCACACTGCGCCATTCTTCACCACGTTCGCGCAGATCCATCACCGCGTTAAGCAACATTCCGCCGGTGCCGCAGGTGGGGTCGTAGGCGGTTTCACCGGGTTTCAAGCCCATGATGCGGGTCATCAAATGCACCACGGTACGGTTGGTATAAAACTCGGCGGCGGTATGGCCGGAGTCGTCAGCAAACTTTTTAATCAGGTATTCGTAGGCTTCGCCTAGATCGTCCTGGGCGACCGATTTAATCCCCAGCGGAATTTTACTGAAGTGCTCAATCAGATCAGACAGCAGGTGATCGGGCAGACGCTCTTTATTGGTCCACTGGGCATCACCAAACACGCCATGCAAACGCGGGTTATTGGCTTCGATTAAACGCAGCGCGTTTTGAATGGCTTCACCAATGTTTTTGCTGGTGTTGCGCACCTTTTCCCAACGCGCTTCTTGTGGAATATCAAAGCGGTGAAACATGGGCATAGCGGCGTATTCGGCATCGCCTTCGTGAATCTCCAACGCTTCGGCGTATTCTTCTAAGTACACATCCGACAGGCGTTTATAAAACAGCAGCGGGAAGATGTACTGTTTGTAGTCTGAGGCGTCGATTTGGCCGCGTAAAAACTCGGCCGCGCCCCAAAGGAGGTTTTCTAAATCGGTTTTATTCATATCTCAAAACCCTCTTGGATCAGTAGGGCTTCCAATTCGTCTTCGGCTTGTTCCAACGCGGCGAGTTTTTGTTGAAAATCCTTCAGCGCCTCTTCTACCGAGATGGTCTCTTCTTCCAGTGGCTTTTGAACATAGCGCGCAATGTTTAAGTTGAAGTCGTTTTCTTCGATTTCACTAACTGGTACCCAGCGGGCAACCCCTTCAATTTCTGCAACTTTAGGGCCCTGTTGAATCTGGCTTTGGTAGATGCCGTAGATTTCATCGGCTTGATCATTGCTTAGGGTGTTTTGTGCTCGACCTTTGGTGAAGATTTCTTCGGCATTAATGATCAGCATATGATCTTTATGAGTCTGCGGACGTGATTTGCGCAGCACAAGGATGCTGGCTGGAATGCCTGTGCCATAAAAGAGGTTCGATGCCACACCGATAATGGCTTCAATGCGATTCTCTTGTAGTAGTTTGGTGCGGATGGCGCCTTCAGCTCCGCCACGGAACAGCACGCCATGCGGCAAAACGACAGCCATTCGCCCCTTGTCGTTTAACGAGGCGAACATGTGCTGCACCCAGGCAAAATCGCCGTTAGTTTTGGGCGCCAGGCCATATTGTTTACGGCCGTAAGGGTCCGCCGACCAAAGATCATAGCCCCATTCTTTGAGGCTGAATGGCGGGTTGGCGATTACACAATCAAAGGTTTCCAAACGATCACTGACCAGAAACTTAGGGTCACGCAATGTATCGCCGCGCACAATATCGAAGTCTTCCTGGCCATGGAGAAACAGATTCATGCGCGCAATGGCTTCGGTGGTTAGGTTCTTTTCTTGGCCTTTGATTTTTAGCAGGCGTGGATCACCGCCGTTTTCTTTAACGTGATGGATGGTTTCCAGCAGCATGCCGCCGGTACCGCATGCGGGGTCATAGACACTTTCACCGGCTTTGGGGTCAAGAATATTGACCATCAAGCGAACAATCGTGCGCGGGGTATAGAATTCGCCGGCCTTTTTGTTGGCCTTATCTGCAAAACGTTTAATCAGGTATTCGTACGCACGACCCATATCGTCATCGCGTACGCTGGCGACACCCAGATTCACTTTATTGAAATGGTTAAGCAGTGTGCTCAACAGCTCGTCTGATAAGCGATCTTTGTTGGTCCAGCTGGCATCGCCAAAAATGCCATGGAGCTTTGGATTTGCCAGCTCGATGCCTCTGAACGCATCCTTCAGAGCCTGGCCGACGTCTTTCGTTCGATTGAATACATGGCTCCAGTGACAGTTTTCTGGAATCTGTATGCGATGAAACATATCGCCCTTGGCAAGCTCTTCATCACCCACTTGCGCCATGGCCTGCTCAAACTCCTCGTCGTACACATCGCATATCCGTTTGAAAAACAGAATCGGGAAGATGTATGTTTTGTAGTCAGAGGCGTCTATGGGGCCGGTGATGATATGAGCGGCGTGCCATAGGTGGGCTATGAGGTCTTTTAGGGATATCAACGTCATTAATGTTTGTTCTCTTGGGTTTCAGGCTCATAGCCTGGCGCGAGCTGCAGATTATCCACCCTTATACTGGCTTGTTACGTAGCCCAGACTTTTCGCTATCAGTGTTTGCGTTTCGACTCCCCCCATGTCAGGATAGTTGCCGCCATAGCGATATTTGGGATTGACGGTTAAGGTGATTTGCTCCAGTGGTTCATCGGGTGTCAGTTCGTCTTGCAAGCCATAGGCGTTGATGAACAAGCGGTTGTTTTCTTCCTCCAACTGTTGCATTTCCATGATTGTCTGGTGGTTTTGTTCCTGCCATTTGTATCAAATAAAAATCCACCTTCAGAATATCTAACTCCTAAGTATACCTTTAGCACTTCAAATTTCGGCAGTGCCGGAGGAGGTCTCGGGGTACTCGGTAAAGGCTTTGCTAGCATGGAGCTGGGCAAACTGTCATCACCTAATTCTGCTTTGACGTCTTCCGGCACCAAAATCTCGGTCGCGCAATGCGCTGATAAATGCAGCCAATTGATCTTGCCAAGGAAAATAATCGGGCTGGTGTTCAAGGCTATTTTCATAGTTTGAGGTCATCAACCGTTGCTATATCTTCTAAAACACATTGATCGGCTATTCGGTAACCTTGATCGAAATGTTCTATTAAGCGGTCGTTGAACGCTTCGAAACTAAGTCCGGCAATATGTGCGGCACTGGCGAAACTGATTTTACCTGCATGGTACAAGCTTGCCGCCAGGAAAAATTCAATGGCATGCTGAACCTAGTGGTTGCAAGACTTCTTCAAATTCGGGTTGTAATTCTACTAACATCATTGGCTCCCAATAGTGCTATCGATACAGCAGCCGGCATAGATTTTCTCTCTCGTACAAGGACTTTCATCAACGACGGGGCGACTAAAACGCTCGAAAAAAACATCCCATTCGCCGGCTGATTGAATAGGCTCTTCCTTACCAGCCGAAATAGAATTAGGTCGCCGCCTTGCGCGCACGTTGTTTGATCGTGTCTGCAATCAATTCTTGCAACCATTCATAGGGCGTTTTTCCATTGGAAGGTGAAAGTCCGCGACGACGAAGTTCGCAACCTTTTACCACATAAGGCCTGTAGCGCGGGACGCAGGCATAAAAAAAGGTGAACTGAGATCAGTTCACCTTCTTGAATTTGGTGGAGGCGGCGGGGATTGAACCCGCGTCCGCAAGCACTCCGCCACAAGCTCTACATGCTTATCCTGATCTTTTGATTTAACCGACAGCTACCCGTCAGGCCAAGAAAACCGTCGGCGATTCCGTTAGGATTTAGTGCGTCAGCTCCGGACAGGCATCGGCACGATCTTATGTGCTGTGACCCCTGAGTGATCCGAAGATCCTACCCGCATAAGCACAGATAGTCAGAGGAATGGTGGCTGTTTTTATGCAGCCAAAGCCATTGAGTAGTTTTCGTCGTTTGCGAATACTTTATTTCAGTAGGTTTTACGAGCTGTACTGTGCTCGGCATGCACTCAAGGTTTTGCTACCCACGTCGAAGCCATGTCGCCCCCTTAGTGTTGCGCGATATTAACAATTAAATTCAGCATTAGCAAATGTTAATTTATTATCGCACTTTGAACTTGCATCTTTCCATTTTTGCATCGTTCGCATATAAAGACCTTCTTAATGACCGACAGTTCCTTTGGTTTAAATTTAATTTTGGATAGGCTTGGGTGAGCAGTGAATAGTGAATAGTGAATAGTGAATAGTGAATAGTGAATAGTGAATAGTGAATAGTGAAATGATTCGTGATTTCAACTACTTGTCAAGCGCCGTTTTCACCTTTCACCTTTCACCTTATCAATCAACCAACATTCTAGCTAAACGACTATCACTTCGTATCGTTTCGATACTTTCTTGACTGCTCTCGCATTGTCGTATTATCTGCTCGGCTTCTGCCGCAATTTCGCTACGTTGCTGACAAAGTTTCTCGATGGCATTGACGATTTCCGCTTCGATTTGTATCAGCGCTATTGCCACACCTTTTTTTAAACCTTTCAATGCGGCTTTTTCGAGCGAGGGCTTGAGTTTCTTTAAGATAAAAAACGGAATCAGCCAACTGAGGCCTACAAACAAGCTGCTATGAATCGCAAAGTTCGCCCCCAGATAGTTACGGTAATCCAAACTGCTATGATAATAACCGGAAAAAACCTGATAACCGACAAAACTCATCGCGCCGAGCGGCAGTACGATTTCGCAAAACCGCATGCCTTTTAAAAAAGCACGATGCGCAGCATGCCCTGGATTGGCCAAGGCCTGCCTAACCGCGAGTTCGGTTTGGTCATACATGATTTTTTCGGCCTTGCCGCGTAATTGCAATAATTCGCGTTTTAGCGCGGCTGTCGCCAAGCCGTTAGCATCGGCATGAAGAATGAGGTCGTCGAGCGCATCCTCATAACGGCTTTGCACCCACGCGTCCCATAACTCGCTTTGTTGCTGTTTCGATGCTTTATCATGTTCTGCATAATAGCCGGCCAATTGTCGAAGCGGCCATTCGAAACCTTGCTGCAAGGTTCGACCGGTGTCCTGCCAGCTCCGGCGCCAGCGCTCGGACAGCTTTCGATAATCCCGGTCATTGCCGACATGTTTCAAACAATCGACCAAACTCATTTTCAATGCATCCTTTCGAGCCTGAGTGTTTCGAGATTCTAATTGCTTGACTGTGGTTTCGGTCGCAAGTGTCGCAATCGTCTCAGCCAAGTTTTCAAATTCGTCGGGGAAATCGGGCTCGCCGCAGGCAGTCTTGAAAATAATCGGGGCGTCAAATCCGGCCACGCTTAACTGCTCTTTAAAGTCGTCGTATTGCACCGCCTCCCCGCGATCCCATTGATTCATCACAAACAGCCAGGCATGACGCCCGCCTTCGGCCAGCAATAAACGCCAAGCCTTGTTATCCCGGTATCGTTCGGGACTGACGACATAAATCAACACATCGATATGCGGCAGCCATTGCAGCACGATTTCTTGATTGTGCAAGGCTGTACTATCGAAATCGGGCATATCGATCCAGATAACATTTTTATTCGTTTCGTCATCGTGCTCGGCCTGACGGATTTCATCGAACGGTAGGTTTTCCGGTAGTTTCGATAAATGCACCGCTCGATGGCGGTACATCGTCACCTCTCGCGACGTCGGACGCTCTACGCCGGTTTTTGCGATCGATTGACCGGCCAAACGATTCAACAATGTGCTCTTCCCGACACCGGTCCCTCCCATGAATGCAACGATCAAGGGCCGGGATGACGAACGGTCGATCAGCGACTCCGGCGTTCTCGAGTCGATCGCCTCGAGCTGTCTCGCCGTATGTTGGTCTATCCATCCGGCCGCTACTGCTCGTTCGGCCCAACGTTTGGTGTTTGCGACTAAATCAGAGTAATCGTAATCCATGTTTTTTATTCTTGAGTTGCTGCTCGGCTTGTTCTAATTGCTCCGGGGTAATATTGAAATAGCTGTCCGAGGACAATTGCTCGGGCAATTTGAACAAGGCCTCTCGAAGGCATTCGATATAAAGTTTTTGCCTGACAATTTGCAATTGCCGTTGCTTGAGTTCCGCTTCGACCTTATTCAAATAGCTCCCCATCGCGCTCTCGGTCAAAAATGAAGTCACCGATAACATCGCCGGGGCTATGATTAAATCATGCAAACCCAATCCACCGGCCTGAAGAGAAATGGCAACGGCCGCCGCATCGGTAGTCGCGCGGGTGGCTCTGAGACCGTTCAATACATAAGGCTGTTCCTGTAATTTTGCGTAGAGCCGGAAGGCCGCGCTTTCGACTTCTTGCTGAAAATCATTATGATAACGAAGCACGGCATCGTTGAATTCTACCAATAACGCATGCCGCCGATTGCGCAACAGTCCGATACCCCCCCGCCACCAAGCGCTGTCGCCATTTTGTTCTGTTTTTTCCAGCAAGGCATCCATGATGCGAATTAATAAATGTTCCGCCAGATGATTCAATAAAGCGACCTCATGACTGCTGTCGGTAATACGAGACCTCTTCATTCCTATTTTCATGACTTGCCTAATCGGCCAGGTTAGCGCCTTGCGAGTACCCACCAACACTCTTGCAAACCCGGGAATCTCTAATAAACTCAATAATTTCGCCAAGGCGCTTTGAAAAGTTTCATAATAACGAGGATGATTCAAGTAATCGTTTTGATACTGCGTCAACGACTGTTTAATGGAAGCATCGACAAGGCTTCGCCATTCTTGCAGCGCCATGTGTTCCGAGCGTACAGGCTCCAGCCATTCCTGCCAGTGCTTAAGCAGAAACTCTTGAACCACCTCATTGTTACGACGGCGATTGACTTGATGAAACAATTTCCGGACCGCGGACCGCTCGTTTTCCGGCCATGTCGGTGCGGCTTGTTTTTGATAGAATAACGGCACGATAGTCGGGCAATCGTCGCTTCTCGATTGTCGCCATTTTTCGGATAATGAACGGATTACGATATGTTCGCTACCTTCGGCCAATTTATTCACGCAAATTAAGGTCGGTTGACGCAATGTTTCAATCGAACTCATCAGCTCCCATACCGATTGGTCGGCATATTTCTCTTTGCTGACGACCAAAATCACGATATCGGCCAATGCAATCGAACGCATTAACGCCTCACTGTAACCAATCGCGCCGATCGAATCGAAATCGGGCGTATCCCAAACTAAGCACTCGGGCAATAAATCGGATGCTCCTATATTCTCGGTCAAGGCATAACATTCGAGCCTGTCCTTACGTAATTCGTCTTGGCGCACTTGTTGAAAACGTCCAAAGAAATGCTGTACGCTTTCGCAGTCTTCCAGTTTGACCGAATTACAAAAACCTTGCGCATGCACGGTAAAGCCAGCCAATGGACTCACACCGGCCTGAGAGCTGTTAAGCAATAGATTGACCAAGGTACTTTTTCCGGCTTGCGTCGGGCCGACTACGGCCACTTGCAACGGTTGAAAAGTAAAGCGTTTATGCATATCGGCCTTGCGAATCGATGCTTCGGCCAATATTTGCCGATCGATGCGTTGCTGATACACTGCCTTCACCGCATCGCTTGCGGTATGCGAAGAAACCGTTTGATAGCGTTGCTTTAGTAATTGAATAAATTCCAGCATATTGATGTGGCTTAGGTTTATAATCGCCAAGTAATTCGAGCGTTCGACTTTACGGCGGACACCGAACAGGAAAATGGTATTTCCGAAAAATTAATTAGCTAATTAACATTATTATAAGAATAGTACACCAGACACTATAACGATTGAGGTTAACCCTATGAGGATTCTATCAGCCCTTTTGCTCTCCGTATTGACTTTATCGCTAACCGCTTGCGGTAGATCGGAACAGATTAACGGGCGAAGCAGTAGTACCGCTTACCGGTCGGTTAAAATGCTAAAGGAACGCTTGCCCCCGGAAAAACGGATTGAATTCGAAATCTCGTTCTGGACCATTCGAGACGCTTACAAAGACACCAAAGAGTTTTTATCTCAAGTCGACGGCAAAAACCCGGACGAAATCATCGAAACAGGCCGAGAAATTTACCAGCAACGTAAAAACCAAGGCTTCAGAGAATACCAGCAATACAGTTCTTGGGAAGAAATGATCGATAAATACGCAAGGGAGCGCCGCGAACAAGACCGACACATTAAACCCGATAAAAGGGATAAAGCCAACGACGTACTTTACAAATTGTAAAAGACCGTACAAGGAAACATGTAGGGCGGATTCGTACCACGGATCCGCCCTTGCGACTTATACCTTCACACTTCAAATTTCGGCAGTGCCTAAGGAGGCACCGGGGGGCCTGGCATAGAGCCGACATGGACGTATTCATGGCGTCCTTTGCCGGGCCCCGGCGCCGAATTTTGATCTACGATGGGTAATTGATTTAATGACCGTAATCAACCCGCAGGTAAGGCTTTTTGCTCGACTAAACCGGCGATAAAGCGATTCGCTTCGAAAATGGTCTGCTCCATCGCTTGAACCAACTGCGTCATATCCATGCTGATTTCTATGAACTCATGCTCTAAAGCAGCAATCGCCTGCGCGTTGAGATTGTGCTTCAAAAACAATACCTGATCCTTGAATGCCGCCAATACCGGGTTGATTTTACTTTCGGCTCTGTGCATCGTTTTGATTAATTTAGCGTAATGTTGCTGGGATTGTCTTAATTGCTGTCGACTTTTGGTCTTCAACGAGCGATTAGTATACTCGTCGAGTTCAGCTTCCCATTCTGCAAACAACGCACCAGTGACTTCTTCGATCGCGCGAATGCGACAACCGAGCTCATCCGACTTCGCCTTACAAAAATCGTATTGTTGTTGCAATAAACGATATTTGTTTTCTAGCGTCGAATCGTCAACGACGACAATCGTTTTAAATCGCTCCAGAGCGTTTTCAAAATGAATTTTGGTTTCTTGCAAGCTACCGCAGGCTTGTTCGACATGCCTTACCACCATATCCCGCTTCGGGTGCCCCATCGACTCCTTGGCCTGATAATAGGCTTGACGGGCTATCTTGCTCACTAAACGCCCAACTGAATTGAACGTTTTTCGGGTTAAATTGTTATCTGCCATTAGAATTCATCTTTATTAACGACGCTTATTTTAAATCGGGCGTTTTCGGTAAATCCGGGAAATGCCCAGTCGACAAAACCTAATTCCGCAAGGTTATTTACGTCAGCGGTTTGCGAAACTTCAGCCGATTTGATCAAAATTAATTCATCGGCATCGAGTCTAACTGCGAGCCAAGCGGCAAGGCTATCGGAAGTCACATCCCAGCTAGCGGGAACACCGGCTTGGTTCAGTTCATTGACATCGGGAGACCAAATGACCGGCTTTCCTAGGTCGAGCTGCCGAACAATATCGGTACTCGAGCCAGCCAATACACAATCGCGATGCATCGAATGCATCAACAAGGCCATCTGCTGCATCGCCAAAAGGGCCATTTCGTGCGCAGTAATATCATCGAAGCGCCAACGCTGTTGAGCCTGCCGTACTTGCTCGGCAAAATCACCGCCGCCGGGCACCCAAACACTGCCTTCCCGGTAGAAAGCTGCCGCTTTGTCCAAGCACGATTTTAAAGCTCCACCACGCTCAAGACTACCGCCGAACTTTATGACCCGCAAGCCGGTTTTCATACAACCGTTAGCTGACTCAAAACCGATATCATCGCCGAGGCTTTGTCGAAGCACTCCTGGTATTCCTCTTCCATCACCGAGTCGTTCACGATACCGCCGCCAGCCCAAAAACGAATCCTTCCATCTGAATGCACTAAGGTTCTGATCGCGATATTGGTATCCATATTGCCGTCGAAACCCATATAGCCGATCGCACCGCAATAAACACCTCGCCGATGTGGCTCCAATTCTTCGATGATCTGCATCGCTCTGATTTTTGGCGCACCGGTAATCGAACCTCCGGGAAAACAGCTTCTCAGCAAATCCAAGCCATGCCGGCCTTCCGCCAATTCGCCGGTGATCGTGCTAACCAAGTGATGCACGGTCGCATAACTTTCGATATCGAATAAACGGGGAACTTTAACGGAACCGTTTTTGCAATTCTTACTGATATCGTTACGCAATAAGTCGACGATCATGACATTTTCGGCACGATCTTTCTTGCTGCTTTCCAACTGACTGATTTGATCGAGGTCGTCGGCGTGACTCGATTTCCTCGGGCGCGTTCCTTTGATCGGCTTGGTTTCGACAAAGCCGTCACGAAGCTTTAAAAAACGCTCCGGCGAGGAACTCAACACGGATGCCTCCGGCGTATTCATATATGCGCTAAACGGCGCCGAATTTAATTTTCGCAGTTTCAAATAAGCCGTCCAAGGATCACCATGGCATGGTGCACAGAAACGCTGGGCAAGATTGACTTGGTAACAATCGCCATCTTTCAAATATTTTTTGATACGGCTAAAGGCTTCGGCGTAGTCCGCCTGATCGAAGTTAGCTTCAACAGGCCCTGTAACATAAAATCCATTTTGCATCCCCTCTTCCGGCAATCGGCTAAACAATTTCGTTAAATTCGCCAATTGCGCCTCGTCGAGGTAACCGACCAAGCGGCTACGGCGCAGTTGATGATCGACAATCACAGCCCATTCGTAAATACCGACCGCCATTTCGGCAATATTTTCAGCATCTCGCGCTATGACAGGCATTTTTTCCAAGCGGCGAGCCAAATCGTAGGAAAAATAACCGATAGCGCCGCCATTAAACGGCACATCGTCGAATCCCGGCCGTTTCGGTAGTAATTGTTTTTTGACTAATTCAAAAGGATCGTCGGTCGATTCGCTGACAACAACACCCCGTTTGATCTTGGTGACATTTCCATGTGTGACTAAGGTGCAAACCGGATCGGCAGCCATGATATCGAAACAGCCTTGGCGACTAACCGGGTATCCGCTATCCAAAAACACCGCCCAAGGTTTACCGGAAAACGGTGCAAACAAGCGAGCACTATCTTCGAAATAAGGAAGTGGTTGATTGATGATTTTAGATAGCGACATTTAGTAGGGGAAGGGAATTAACCGTTCGGAGTCATCCAAGATTCCGCATCGTTTGAGAGCACAGCATCGAATGCCGATGAACAAGATAGTAATTTTATAACATCCTAGGGTATTTAAGAAACGCAAATGGAAACGATGCCAGGACAAGCGCATTGATCTAATTTCGGTAGTGCCCGAGGAAACGCAGGGGGTGTCCAAGAAGGCTTTGTATTAGGTCATCACTGAAAGCGCTACACGTTAAGCCTTCGGACGATCATCAAAACGTTTCGCATCGAGCGGCAGTTTATCGAATACCGGATGCCTGATAATGCCGTAAAGTTCCGGATAATAAACGCCGCCTAAATACAAGCCGTCGGGCGGCGCTGTGATTCCGCCTTGATCGCGATCCTTGATCAACAATAATTCTTGTGTCCAATCGATCGGCCGCTTATCTAAACCGATTTCGATCAACACGCCGGCAATGTTTCTGACCATGTGGTGCAAAAACGCATTGGCCGAAATATCCATAATGACCTTTTCCTGTTGGCGGTAAACATCGATAAAATGCATCATGCGGCGAGGACTTTTAGATTGACAGCCTTGCGCTCTAAACGACGAAAAATCATGGTCACCAATCAAATATTGTGCAGCTCGATGCATTTTATCGGCATCAAGCGACTGATAGCACCATGTGACTTGTTTGCGCAGCAAAGCCGATTTCATCGGCCTGTTCAAAATGACATAGCGATAAAACCGGGCAATAGCGCTGTAACGAGCATGAAAATCGAAAGCCGCCTGCTGCGCCCAAATGATCCTAATGTCATCGGGCAAATGAGTATTCCCGCCCATCATCCATCCGTACATAGATCGCTCGGCTTGCGTGTCGAAATGCACGACCTGTTCAAGCGCATGCACGCCGGCATCGGTACGCCCCGCGCAAATTACCGTGATCGGCTCATCGGCGATTTTAGACAGCGCGGTTTCCAGCTCGGATTGTACGGTTCTCCGCGCGGTTTGCCATTGCCAACCGAAAAAAGCGCTGCCGTCGTATTCGATTCCTAAAACGATTCTAGGCATCTCAATCTAATAATTTATTCATGAATATAAACTTCGGTATTGATCGCAACGCGCTCAAATAAATCGAGCAAATCGGCATTGATCATACGAATGCAGCCGTGCGATTCGGGCTTGCCCTTCATCAGTTCGTCGGGGCAACCGTGAATGTAAATATAACGCCAGGCCGTATCGACTGAACCATAGCGGTTTTTTCCGGGCTCGAGGCCGCCCAACCAGAGAATTCGTGTCAAAATCCAATCGCGTTCCGGAAATTGCTCGGCTAAGTCCGGTGAATAGATTTCACCGGTCGGCCTTCGCGCTTTGAAAACAGAATAAACAGGAAGGTCCTGACCGATTTTCGCGCGAATATTATGCCAGCCGCGCGGTGTGCATTCGCTACCCCTCAATTCGCCGGGACCGTTTTTTGCCGTGGAAACGGGATAAGACTTTATAACCTTGCCTTCATCGACAAGCATCAACCGTTGAGCGGGAATCGAAATATCTATGAATGAGTTGAGTGTCATAAGTTTATTAGTAAGCGGTAAGCGGTAAGCGGTAAGCGGTAAGCGGTAAGCGGTAAGCGGTAAGCGGTAAGCGGTAAGCGGTAAGCGGTAAGCGGTAAGCGGTAAGCGGTAAGCGGTAAGCGGTAAGCGGTAAGCGGTAAGCGGTAAAATGATGCAGCATTTAAATCGCTTGTCAAGCGCCGATTTCACCTTTCACCTTTCACCTTTCACCTTTCACCTTTCACCTTTCACCTTTCACCTTTCACCTTTCACCTTTCACCTTTCACCTTTCACCTTTCACCTTTCACCTTTCACCTTTCACCTTTCACCTTTCACCTTTCACCTTTCACCTTTCACCTTTCACCTTTCACCTTTCACCTTTCACCTTTCACCTTTCACCTTTCACCTTTCACCTTTCACCTTTCACCTTTCACCTTTCACCTTTCACCTTTCACCTTTCACCTTTCACCTTTCACCTTTCACCTTTCACCTTTCACCTTTCACCTTTCACCTTTCACCTTTCACCTTTCACCTTTCACCTTTCACCTTTCACCTTTCACCTTTCACCTTTCACCTTTCACCTTTCACCTTTCACCTTTCACCTTTCACCTTTCACCTTTCACCTTTCACCTTTCACCTTTCACCTTTCACCTTTCACCTTTCACCTTTCACCTTTCAAACAACGCAATCGATTCTACATGCGCGGTTTGCGGGAACATATTCATGACGCCGGCTTTTACCAGTTTAAAACCTAAATCGTTCACCAGAATGCCGGCATCACGGGCTAAGGTTGAGGGATTGCACGAAACATATACGATACTTTCGGGCTGCCAGTGCTTGAAATGATGCAATACCTCCGATGCGCCGGCTCGCGACGGATCGAGCAAAATTTTGTTATAGCGCTGTTTTGCCCACGGTAAATCGACAATCGCCTTACTCAAGTCGGCTGCATGAAACTCGACATTATCCAGATTGTTCAAACGGGCATTCGCCCGTGCATGATTGACCAGCGGCAAATCGCCTTCGATACCGACCACTTTTCCAGCGTAACGAGCCATCGGCAAGGTAAAGTTTCCAAGCCCGCAGAACAGATCCAGCACGACATCGTCCTTCGTCAGATCCAACGCTTCGATAACCCGATTGACCATAAGCCGGTTGATTTCATAATTGACCTGCGTAAACATCGCCGGCCTGAACCGGAATACGATATCGTGATCCGGTAAGGCATAAGTTGGGGTTACCACTGGTTCGCCATCAATCGGCGCGATCGTATCGGGGCCTTTCGACTGCAGACACAAGGTCACATTATGCTTATGCGCAAAAGACCGCATTCGCTCCTTATCCTCGTCGGTGGGCGGCTCCAGTACGCGTACCGCAAGCACGCAATCCTCATCGCCGATCGCAACTTCGATCTGCGGGATTTTCTCTCTGATCGTCAAGCCGCCGATCATCTCCGATAAAGCCATTAAGCGCGTTCCGACGACCGGATGCATGACCTTGCAGCTTTCGATCTCGGCCAAAAACGGTTGGCGCTTTTCGCGGAAACCGACGAGCACCCTGCCTTTTTTCGCGACATACTTGACGCCCATGCGCGCCTTGCGCCGATACCCCCAATGCGGGCCATCCAAAGACGGCCAAATTTCAGGAATATCGAGTTTACCGATGCGTTTAAACTGCTCTTTCAGCAATTCCTCTTTAATATGGATTTGCTCGCTTGAAGCGACATGCTGAAAACTGCATCCGCCGCATAGATCATAATGCGGACATTCGGCCTCGACGCGGTACTCGGCCTTACTCAATAGTTTGACGACACGTCCTTCGGCGAAATCGCGGCGAATATCGGTATAGACAAATTCGAGTTCCTCGCCCGGCAAGGCCGCATCAATAAATACCGCCTTGTCGTCGACATGGGCGACGCCTCGCCCATCGTGCGTCAGCGAGTCGATCACGGTTCTAACCGGTGTTTCCGGTAATTTTTTACGTTCCCTTTTTCTCCGCGCCATACTTATTTTTGTCTCCAACTGCCGTTCGGTGCTTGATACCACCAACCGGACCGAGCATTGCCGATCCAACGCGCGGCAAACGTCGATTTAATCTGAGTAAACCAATTGGGTTGGCCGTTGGCATTGGCGATGGCCTGGTAGAGCTTATTACGATCGGCGTTCTCGGCGGCCACCAAGCGATTGACTTGAGTTCGGTCTCGCAAAGGCACGGCAGAAGGATCACGGACCACTAAAAGACCGTCCGAACTGATGCCTATATAGCCTGCATCGTAATACGGTTTCAATGACGAAAAACGGTTTTGCATCGATGCGGTCAGACGTCTGATTTCGGGCGAGTCGATCGACAGATCGGCTTGTTGTGCATGCGCCGGCGCAATCACGACATTCAATACTCCGTCGATCAATCGATAAAACACGATCTTCAACGACTGTAAGTCGCTTTGGGGCTTTTGAGATGAATCAGTCGTTTGCTGTATATCTTTAATGATTTGATCCGCCGCTTTTTCCGCAGCAGCGGCGGGAAAATAGATATTAATCGTTACACATGCCGTTAGCAGCAAGGCGCCGATAATCGATATTTTTTTCATGTTTGACTCCGGTTACTCGATGACCATGTCGTCCGACGCTATCGTAATGCGTTTCAGACGCTCCAATAAAACATTCCAATCAACGCGGAGATTATACCCCATCACATCGATTCTCGGCAGGCCGCCGCCTTTGACGATGTAATACCCTTTCTCGGCCGGTTCCGCACCTGTCAACTGGCACACACCATTATGCAAATAACAGCCGATGCCGAGACGCTCGTAGCCGAAAGTCTCGAAAAAACCTAAAAAGGTTCTTGAAATCAAGTCGGTGGCCCCGCCTCCGCCGATACTGGCTAAATTTTCGACTGCGGTTTGGCTGATTCGGCGACTCGAATCGTCATCATCCGGCGTGCCTAACCATGCAAAAAAAGTCACTGGTTGCCAATTTTCCAAATAGAGATCGCGAACGAAACCGGACAAGCGCCCTTCAATACCGCCGAATTTAAATTTGCTCGTCAATTGTTCCAGATCTAGATTATCAATCTCGATTGAGCCATACACTTGAGAAAAATCACTGAATAAACCGGTAGAAGCAAGCTGACCGATCGAAATTCGGCCGTCGAACACATCAATCGTCAACTCGCCATCCAAAGCAAGCTTATTATCCCGGTAATCGACGCCGGGAATTTTGCCGCTAATCGTTCCGCTCATCGGCGTCCAGTCCAAGGCCTGCGTCAACTCTTCCAATAAAATATCTTCCAATTCGCCGATAAAAAACAAATCGTGCTCGTCGTTATCGCGTGCAGTCCAATCGAAACGTTCGATAGCTAGAGCACCGCCAAGTAATGGTAATCGCGTTTTATTTAATAGGCGAAACGAGGTCGCTTCGGTCAAAAACGATATTTTAGCTGAGTCAATCGGCACATTACCCAGTTGTAACTGTTGCCAAGCAAAGACCGAAGGTTTAGCAGGACCTTCTCGAGCAGACCAATGCAGCGACCCGATTCCATCGGTTAAAGCCAAGCGAGATTGATTGTCACTTACGTTTAAACCATCGATATCCACAGCCAGATCGAGCATCGTATTATGATGTATCGAAGCGTCGGCGCTTAAACGCCCGGACAGACGCATGCCTTCTGCCGGAGTACCTAAGAGCAGCGAATCGAGATAATTGCCGGACACAGACTGCAAATTTTCCGCTTGGACAAAAAACCGTCCCTGCTCGAGACTCAAAGAAGGAATCGTTTTAACCTGACCGCTGCCGGATACCTCGAATACGCCGGGATGACGAAAATCAACATGCGCGATGTCCACTCGCCGCGAATCGGCATGCCAAGTACCCGCGCTATTGATCGAGACAGTTTCAGGCGGCAGCTTGACAAACCAGGGCTCGACATACAATGCTCCTTTGGAAAATTCGGCGCGGCTTAACCATTGCCAATTGCCCGTTACCGAATCGGCCCGGAAAGACCATACGGCATCGATATCTTCGCCGGCAAGACTACCGTCCGTAACCTGTCCGGATAACCCCTTAAGACTGGCATGGACGGAAAGCTTATTTAATTCAATTCCGGGTCCTTCGGCAGAGAAATCGATATCGGCACGCCCTGCGCCTATTTGAAAATCATCGGAATCGATAAAAGGTTTGATAGCGTCGCTTTGCAAGCCGCGCGAATTTACTTGAAGCGCCCAGAGCTCCTCTTCGACCGAGGCATGTACGTCAATTTCGCCGCCGCCGGCTTTGAGCCGTTCGATGCGTACTTCACTACGGTGGGGTCCGATACTGAAACGAAAATCGAAAGCCGGCGATTGTAACCAAGCACTATTGATTTTCGCCCGGCCTTTGAAACAATGGATTTCATCATCGCGCCAACTGAAATCCGAACATTCGATGCCGACGAATGTTATTTCATCGAAGGGCGCGGGAAGACTGAGAGATTGCACCGATAAAACGATATTTTGAGACGGCGCCGCTAAATCGGACAACCGAATCTCAACACCTTCAAGCTGCCAACCTTCAGCTTCGATCGTAGCTATTCTCAAGCCAACCGAATCCAATGCCATTACCGTTGAAGACATCAACAAACACGAGGAAATTCCAAGCGTTTTCATGGCACATAGTAGCCAAAGGACGTAGCGATCAACCGGGAAAAACACCGGTCGACAAATAACGGTCGCCACGATCGCAGATAATCACAACAATCACCGAATTTTCAACTTCTGCAGACAACCTCAATGCAGCGGCAACGGCTCCGCCCGACGATACCCCGGCAAAAATACCCTCCTCGGTCGCCAGCGCCCGCATTGTGGTTTCGGCAGTTGCTTGATCGATATCGATAATTCTATCGACGCGGCTTCGGTCGTAGATTTTCGGTAAATATTCCTTCGGCCATCGCCGAATACCGGGAATTTTCGAATCGCCTTCCGGCTGAACGCCGACGATTTGAATCGCGGGATCTTGTTCTTTTAGATAACTCGATGTCCCCATGATCGTCCCGGTCGTGCCCATCGAGCTGACGAAATGCGTGATACGGCCTTCGGTATCGCGCCAGATTTCAGGACCGGTACCTTCATAATGCGCGCGCGGATTGTCCGGATTGGCAAACTGGTCGAGAATTCGGCCTTTGCCTTCACGCTCCATCTGCCGGGCCAAATCGATCGCGCCCTCCATGCTCGATGCGGACGGCGTCAAGATGATCTCGGCGCCGTAAGCCTTCATCGATGCCCTACGTTCCTCGCTCATGTTATCCGGCATGATCAAAGTCATTTTATAGCCTTTAATCGCGGCCGCCATGGCCAATGCGATACCGGTATTGCCGCTGGTCGCCTCGATCAAGCGATCGCCCGGTTCAATTTCGCCGCGCGCTTCGGCATGCTTGATCATACTCAACGCGGGCCGGTCCTTTACCGAACCGGCTGGATTATTACCTTCCAGTTTAGCTAAAATAATATTCGACGAATCTCCGGGCAAGCGTTGTAATTTAACCAGAGGAGTATTGCCGACACAGGATTCTATCGTTTTAAATGTCATGTCTGAATTGTCTAAAGTAAAGTCATTGCTGTGAGGAAAATAAAGCTAGGGATTTGGACCTAAATAACGTCCCTGCCAATAGTGTCTATTTTCCAGCTCTTGAAAAGATTTTTCGGCTAAGTCTTGCTTTCGATCGAAGACGGCTCTAGCGGTATTTCGAATGCGAACAGACTACCATAACCCTCGCCTTTCGATTCGGCCCAAATTCGCCCACCATGGTGCTCGACAATGCGCCGGCATAAGGCCAAGCCCATTCCGGTACCCTCGAAACGCGTTCGCGGTTGCAAGCGGCTGAAAAAAGCGAACAAACGATCAATCTGCGCCGGATCGATGCCAATGCCATTATCCTTGATACGCACTTGCCAAATGCTATTGTCCCGTTTTGAATTTATTTCCAGATGCGGCTTATGTCCTTCGCAATATTTAACCGCATTGCCGATCAAATTCTGAAACAAACGAATCATTTCATCCGGACTCGCATACACTTGCGGCCATTCGCCGTCGATATCGATGATAGCCTTCGACTCGTTGATGATGGCCGCCAAACCGGCGAGCGACTCGTTGAGCATCTCGAGACTTTCTATCCGGCGCATCGCCTCGGTTTTACGACCGATACGGGAAAACTCGAGTAATGACATAATCATCGCATCCATGCGTTTAGCCCCTTCAAGCACGAAATTAAAATTAAGCTGACCGTCTTCGTCCAATTTATTATTCAAATCGTTCGCTAAGAATTGCAAATGCCCGGTGATACTTCGCAAGGGCTGACGCATATCATGAGAAACGCTGTAAGCAAATTGTTCGAGATCGGCATTCGATTGCTGCAAGGCTTCAGTTTTTCGCTCGAGTTGCTCGGTCGCATGCCGACGCTCCATTTCACTCGCGGCACGCGTTGCAAACACTTTCAATAGAGACAACATGAATTCGGGATCTTCGGTCGGCTTGACATCCATCACCCCCATATGCCCCAAAAATTGGCCCTGACTATCCGACAACGGTATTCCTACATAACTTTCTACGGCGTTTTGTTTTAGCCAAACATCATCCGGAAAATGCTCGGCGACTTTTTCGGAAAACACGCTAATCCGTTTTTTAATAACATTCTCGCAAGGCGTGCCGCAAATATCGTAACTAAAATTTTCGCCGACCATTTCACCGTTCCAAAACGCGATCGTTCGCGCTTTTCGAAAATCATTGCCATCAATTTCGGCAACGAAAGCAAAACGCATGTTCAATACGTTCGCCAAGCATTCAACCAACGATGCAAAAAAAGTTTCCCCAACAACGGACGACGTTCCTTTAATAATCGCCTCCAGCGTATTACGCGTTTGCGTCAAAAGCTCGGTCTTTTGTAACACACGCCGACGTTCCGCCTGTAATTTCTTATTGACCCTCCATAGACTCAAACTCAATAACGAGATCAAAGCGGCAATGACTACAGCGGAAATAATTTGCAGCGAGTAACGCTGCCAAACATCCTCAAGCGTAAAACGGGGGGGTGAATCGAAAGGAGGTAAACGCAAGTCTCGCAACAAATCCGCCACAGCGGTGTAATCGGCCGGAATGTTAAAACCACGAATGGCTAATTGGTGTGTAACCTCGGGATTGTCGGTTAATAAGAATAAAGCGGCTACAACACGACGAGCCAGCGTTTCGTTAATATGAGGCAAAGACGCAATAGGCCATTCGGGAAACAAACGCGTCGATATCGCAGCAGGAAAATCGGGTAAATCTTGACGATTTAGTACATGCACTCGGGTCAGGTCGAGTTTTCCTTGCAGAGCCATCGACTCAAGCACACCGCTACGCACAAAACCGACCTCGGCATCGCCGTTAAATACGGCTTCTATGACCCGGTCATGAGGCATCCCTGTTATCAATGGCTTAAAATCCTGACCGGCATATAAATTATTTTTCATTAATTCATGAGCCTGCATTTGGTAGCCGCCCAGCGACCGGGTCGTAGCAACGGCAACGGTTTTTCCGCGCAAATCGGTCAATTGCCGTAACGACTTACGATCGGCCAGTGTAAAAATAACGCCGCCAAATGCTGAAAGCGCTTGATCACCCTCACTTTTAACCAAAGTTGCCAAAGGCGCCGACAAACCGCTTCGGTAAGCCATTAGCCAATAATGCGATGGATTCGTTAAAATAAGATCGATTTGACGCGTCGCGACTGCCTGCTCCAACTCCTCATAATCCATTGCCTCGACACTAAATTCGCAATCCGGAACCGCTTGATTCAAAATATCCGCTAGCGGTTGATACTGCTTCTGAATATAGTCTTTAGAACGATAAGCCAAGACGCCTATTTTCAGAGGTTCGGCCAAAACAGTTGACTCAAAAAGAATGCACAAAAAAACTAGTCCGACACAACAAGAAGCGTTATTGTAAATCCCAGCAAATTTTTTCATCGGACCATCCTGCGTCCAACAAACATCAGCCCCCGCAATTCATACTCCCTTTTGATCGAAAACCCGCCTAAGAATAAAAGGTATGGGGTATGGTTAGCGAGGGTGTCGGCAGCAGGGCAGATTTTTTGCTCCTTGCAAAATCTGCATTCACGCCATCCATGGCGTTCGATTGCTGCCGTCAAGCCCTCATGGATGGGTTCACGGCGGTCCTCGCTAGCCACACCCCATACCTTCATAAAGTTAACCATTTTTTGAGTATACCTATCGCACATCAAATTTCGGTTTTTTAAAACCCTAACCCCAGCAGCCCTCTCCCACTATGGGCGAGGGAGTAGAATCATAAGCGCCAACTTAAGGAAAAACGCGTCATTCCGCCAGGGATTGGCGGAATCCAGGGCCAGGGATGGCAATGCTTAGCTTCACACTCATGTAACCTGGATATCGGCAATCCTGTCGATATGACGAATAAAGCCTCAAATGCACTATAGAATAGACACTAAGTTGGCGCTTATGGGGAGTAGAATGCCCACATTTCATGTGCGATGGGTATATATACCCATCGGAGATCAAAATTCGGCACCGGGGTGCCCGTCAAAGGACGCCGTGAATACGTCCATGTAGGCTCTATGCCAGCTCCATGCTGGCAAAGCCTTTGCCGAGCACCCCGGCGCCTCCTAAGGCACTGCCGAAATTTGAAATGCGAAAGGTATATAAGGAAGTAACGCTTCTTACTGATCTCTCAAGCGTTGCAACCAACTTTCCGCCGGCTCGGGTTTACCGTATAAGTACCCTTGATAAATCACTCGGCTGCGAGCTTTCAAAAAATCGCTCTGAGCTCGAGTTTCCACCCCTTCAGCCACTACTTGCAAGCTCAAATGTTGCGCAACCGCTAAAATAGTTTCGACCAATGCGGCATCGTTCGGATCGGTTGGCGCATCTTGAATAAAACTTTTATCAATTTTTATTTCATGTATCGGCAAGCGTTTTAAATAAGCCAAGCTCGAATAGCCGGTACCGAAATCATCCATCGAAAAATGAATGCCCATCGTCGACAACGTAGTCATTTTAGCCACCACATCTTCGAGATTACCGATCATTAAGCCTTCGGTCACTTCCAAAACCAAATGTGTCGGATCGGCGCCGCTCAGCATCAATTGCCGCTTTATTTCCCCTACGAAGTCCGAACGTTCGAAATGCCTCGGACTAATATTTACCGAAAGCCGAACCGAACGGCCTTCGCCATCAAGTTCGGCTAATATCCTGCAAACCGAACCGAGCATCCAGCGATCGAGCGCTACTATCAAATCGGTCGCTTCGGCCAGCGGAATAAATACTCCGGGCATGATCAAGCCTCGTTCGGGATGTTGCCAACGCACCAGGGACTCCGCTCCAACCTGGACACCGTCGCTATCGACCTGTGGCTGCAAATAAAGCTTGAGTTGTCCTTCGGCGATCGCCGTACGCAGTTCGCCTTCGAGCTTGAAACGCTCCTTGACCGCATCACCCATCGTAGTTTCGAAGAACACAACACGTCCTCCGCCTTCGGTTTTAGCGCAATGCATGGCCATATCGGCC
Organism: Methylotuvimicrobium sp. KM1; assembly: GCF_044788715.1. Classification (NCBI taxonomy): domain Bacteria; kingdom Pseudomonadati; phylum Pseudomonadota; class Gammaproteobacteria; order Methylococcales; family Methylococcaceae; genus Methylotuvimicrobium; species Methylotuvimicrobium sp. KM1. The sequence continues at coordinate 2,967,802 of NZ_CP173170.1, forward strand.
TGGCGTAATATATCGATTGCTGTTTCACCGATTCCTTCGGAACACAGTGCGATTCCAACCGCAGCATCGAGATGCAATAGCTCTTTGTCGACCTCGAAACCGCGGCGCAATTCAGCTCGCAGTTTTTCCGCCAGCGCTAACGCGTCTCGTCCGAACGCTTCTTGCGTAGGCGATTGGCGTGTCAGCAAAACGGCAAATTCGTCGGAATCCAATCTTGTCAATAAATCATCATCACTCAATGCATCAAACAAGCGGTTAGCAACGGTTTTAAGCAATTCATCGCCGATCGCCAGTCCGCGAGCTTCATTAATATCCTTAAAACGGTCAAGATTTAATATGAGCACGCCGGCACATCGACCGTTCCGATCAGTACTAATCAAGGTTTGCTCCAATTCCTTCAAGAACAGAGCACGGTTGCCAAGACCGGTCAGCGGATCGCGCCACGCCAATTTTTCGGCCGCCTCTTGTGCACGCCTGATTTCGCTTAGATCGGCAAATACGGCGATATATTGCGTCACGTTCCCTCGCTCATCCCTAACCGCGCTGATCGTTTCCCATTCCAGAAACAGCTCTCCGTTCTTGCGTCGATTCCAGATTTCGCCGGCCCATTCCCCTTTATTCTGCAACGATCGCCACATTTCAGCCCAAAACAATTTACTATATCGCCCTGAATTTAACAGGCGAGGGTTTTTTCCTTGCACTTCAGCTTCGGTATATCCGGTAATGCGCGTAAAGGCCGGATTAACGGTGATAATGTTCGCATCGGCATCAGTCACCATGATCGCTTCGCCGGCCGTCTCAAAGACACGAGTGGAAAGTCTATGGCGCGCCTCGGCTTGTTTACGCTCATTAATATCGCGCCCAACCACAACCAACCCTTTACGGCGACCATCTTCATGAAACAACGGAATTTTAACGATCTCAAACGTTCGTGAAGATCCGTCGGGGCGGGGAATTTCTTCTTCAACCCGGGAAATTACTCCGGATTGCCAAGCTTTTTCGTCGCTGGCTTCACAGGCCAAAAAAGCCTCTTTATAAAAGTCTTGGTAAGCCGCTAGCTCGGAATCTTTTTTACCTCGATAATCAACATGCTCCAAACCAAATAATTTCAAATCGAAATCGTTTGCTTCGAGCCAACGCCCTTCGCCATCCTTAAAGCAAACGATATCCGGCATCGCATTGATTAACGTACGCAAATGCATGCCGGTTTCGGCCAAACGTTGCTCAAGGCGTCCTCGGCTAACCGCATAACGAATCGCACGCACCAATCCGTCTGTTTCGAAACGACCTTTGACTAAATAGTCCTGGGCTCCGCAATCCAATGTCCGCAATGCGAATTGACTATCGTCATTACCGGTCAAGACAATCAACGGTAAAGTCTCTGCGGCTTGACGAACCGCATCCACAGTACTGAGCCCACTCGAGTCCGGCAAGGTCAAATCGAGCAAAACTACATCGAGCAAACCATCCTGCAACTGGCGTTTAGCTTCGGTCAAGGTTGTTGACCAAATAATTTCGAAATGGACGTCCCGAGACGCACGCAAAGCCTGACGCACCAAATTAGCATCGCCGGGATCGTCTTCCACCATTAATACCCGGTAAGATCCGGTGTTTGACATCATTTTTTAAAGGTTTGAAAGATAATAATCATCATTGGAAATGAATTATAAAGGTATACGAAAATTTTTGATTCATTGGTTATTTTTTTTACTTTTCCAGCTATCACTTATCATCGACTGTAATATTTTATCAATCCAGCCATCTAAGGATTTGGTCGTAAATAACTTCCCCATTTTACGGAGGGTTCGGTAGCTCGATTGGCAGGTGTCGGCGGCAGGGCAGATTTTTGCTCCTGCAAAATCTGCATTCACGCCATCCATGGCGTAATCAAAATCTGCATTCATGCCATCCTTGGCAATCAGTCGCCGCCGTCAAGCCTACACGGACATATTCACGGCGCTCTGCCAAGCGAGTGACCGAACCCTCAACAAAGCGCATAGTTCCAGGACGTTATTTATCACGAAATCCTAAGTTGCTTGTAAAATCAAATGAATAAACTAAGCTCATTTGTATAGAATCCTTTATAGTGATTGAACTCATAGCGCTCCGATTCCGCCCACAACCAACCGATTTTTACAATTCGATACAAGACCCAAAACAACTGACTAGAAGAGACTTTTCCGACCCAAGGATGATCGTGGCCTTTGTCTATTCATGATAACTTGACTACATGGACATTCACACTCATGCCGTTTAGAACCGATTACGACTACTCCACCGAAGAAAACATTCAATTCATGCATCGCATCGTTAAACTCATGATGCGAAATAAAATCACCCCAACCCCAATCAATTATGCCGTATTTTACGAATATACAGCGAGTTACAATGACAACCTCAAGGCCGCCGTCGACCAACTCATTGGCGAAAATAATCCTTTCGACATGGAGACCGGCCTAGCTTTATATAAAAAACATATCTGTCACGCGGCGCTGGTGTCGTTCGACAAAATCAATCACGATATACAAAGGATCATTAATCATACCGAAAAATCGGTTAATGAAACCCAGCAAAAAGCATCCGAAGCCAGCGATAGTTTTGAGGAAAAATCGATACGCCTGGAAAGCATAACGAATTTGGAAGAATTGAAAACCGTGCTGACCGAAATTGCCGGCGAAACAAAGGGCTTGATTGACACCAGCGATCATTTTAAGTCACAACTGGAAGCCGCTAATCAAGAAATGGAGCAGCTGCGCAAGGAACTTTCAAAAGTCAAGGAAGCGGCGACTGTCGATGCACTTACCGGTCTATTGAATCGCGGAACATTTGATGAGACGCTAACCAACCTCCTCGAGGAATCGAGCGACAAAGACATTTGCCTCACACTATTGGATCTGGACCACTTTAAGCAGGTCAATGATAAATTCGGACATTTGATCGGCGACAATGTGTTGAAATTCACCGCATCGCTACTGAAAAAGTATAGCGAAAAACATCATTATGTTGCTCGTTACGGGGGTGAGGAATTGGCCATCATCATGCCCAACACTTCATTATCCGCAGCGCAGGATATTGCCGAAAAAATCAGAACATCATTACAAAATAGCAGACTAAAACGCAAAAATAGCAACGAATCGATCGGCACCATTACGTTATCGATCGGTATCGCGACTCGAAAACAAAACGATACAATTGAAAGCTTTATCTTACGCGCCGATCAGGCCCTATATAAAGCCAAAGAAACCGGGCGTAACAAAGTTATTTGCGAATGGGCCATTGACGCAATCAGCCATTGTTAATGAAAACACCATTCAGCCGAAGCGCTTCAAAACCTACTTTGCGATTTTGTTTAAAGTCCTTGCGGATGGCCTCCCTTTCGAGCAACAAATCTTCGGTAAACTCTACTTGAAGATGCGCCATTTATCATTCATCGAGTTTTTGTTGGGAAAGTTCGTTTTATGATGACATGGGTAAATCTTAACGCATTCCATTAAATTCCACTGTACTCTAAACCAAACTTTGATTCACATCGGGTACGGTTTAATTGATAAAGTTGCACTGACTCATCAATTATTTTAAGGATTTCGCGAAAATAACTTCCTGGAGTTTTGATTTCATCTAGGGTTCTGTGACTCGCTTGACAGGACGATGCCCCGGCGCCGAATTTTGATCTAAGATAGATATAATTCAATTAGCCGATGTCACGTCGACAAAAATGTAGGCTATAATTTTTAATTATCGAATACATACAGGAAAGCTCATGAGAAGAATTTACTTTTTGTCCCCGGACATTGGAACCACACATAAAATCGTTGACGAACTTCGTTTGGAAGGGATCGAAGATAGACACATACACATACTGGCCAAACGCGACACGCCGCTTAATGACTTACCCGAAGCTTCGGAATTTCAAAAAACCGACTTTGTCCCCGCAATGGAACGTGGTGCTGCGTTAGGTGGGGCAACAGGACTACTCGCAGGACTCGTTGGTTTACGATTTGCAGGATTTGCTATTGCCGGAGGACCGGTTCTGGGTGTCTTGCTCTACGGTGCGACAATTGGCACAATCATGAGCGGTCTGGCCGGCCTCGAAGTTGGTAATTCGCGCGTCAAGGAATACTCCGAAGCAATCGAAAACGGCGCGTTCTTGGTCATGATCGATATCCCGACAGAGCGCATCGATACCATCAGCCAATTGATCGTCAAACATCATCCGAGCGCGAAATTCGAAGGTATCGAACCGTTGCTACCGCCATCCTATTGATTTGGGAATGGCCATGAAAATTGCCGTCGCCAGTCAAAATCGCAAAGAAGTGACCGGCCACACCGGCCGGTGTAGAAAATTCTGGATATACCACATCGAACACGACAGCATTACCGGGAAGGAGCTTTTAGAACTGAGCAAGGAGCAGTCTTTTCATGAAACATCCCGATTCGAGCCTACTCCGCTGGATGATGTAAACGTTCTGATCTGTGGCGGCATCGGTGACGGTCTCGCGCGTCGATTAGCGGAAAAAGACATCAAAGTCCTCGTCACTAAGGAGACCGGTCCCGATCTAGCCATTGAAGCCTTTTTAAAAGGCACATTAATAACGGAACCGATCGAACATCACGAACACAAGCATCGGTGAACAGGATCGTATTCTCGCGCTGACCGAATATTTATATCTATCGCTTGCAGGAATAAATCCTCTTTTTACATAACTGTGCAAAACCCGTGGAGTCGAACAATGAAAAAAGCCCAATGGTTCATTATCCTTCTGGTGGCAGTCATCCTATTTCTGCCGATTTCGAACTTGATTGGCTTGTCCGGCGAAAACGAGCCGATCGAAGTGATTGCCGGTAAATCGGAAGCTTTTGCGAAGGCTTCGCGGGTTTTGCAAAACAAATGCGTCGATTGCCATTCGCCCGGCATGACCCGAATGCCGATCTATTCTGGCCTACCGATCGCAAAACAACTGATGGAGCACGACATCGAAGAGGCCAGCGAACGGTTGTTGCTGACGAAAGAAGCCTACAGCGGCAAGGAAAGCTTCACACCATTAATGCTGGCCCGATTAGAAGGCGTTATCCGCAATAACAGCATGCCGCCGGCGCTATACCTTCTGATGCATTGGAACGGCAAGTTGAACCATGACGAAAAAACGACGCTACTTACCTGGATCGCAGAAGAGCGCGCGAAACATCCATGGAGCAGGGACGCCGCCAATCAGTTCAAGGGCGAACCGGTGCAACCGCTGCCGCTTTCGGTCGATCTCGATCCCGAAACGGTCGCACTCGGCGATAAGCTATTTCACGACCGCCGGCTGTCCGGAGATGATACGCTGAACTGCGCGTCTTGCCATGACCTGACGCGCGGCGGCACCGATCAAGCCAAAGTCGCGACCGGCATTCGCGGCCAGTTGGGTCCGATTAATTCGCCGACCGTTTATGTCGCGATGTATAACCTCGCGCAATTCTGGGACGGACGTGCAAAAGACCTTCAAGAACAAGCGGCAGGACCGGTGGCGAACCCGATCGAAATGGGCGCGGTCTGGGATGAGGTCGTCGAAAAACTCAAGCAAGACGAAGCCTATCAACAAGCATTCGCAAAACTGTATCCGAATCAAGGCTTGACCAAAACAACCGTCACACATGCGATTGCCGTTTTCGAGGAATCGCTGGTTACACCGAATTCCCGCTTCGATCAGTATCTACGCGGCAATACGAGCGCGCTGACCAACGAGGAAAAAGCCGGATACGAACTGTTCAAGACGCATTGCGCATCTTGCCACTCCGGCCCTGCACTCGGCGGCTTGTCGTATGAAAAAATGGGAGTCGCGCGCGATTACTTCAAACAACGCGGCGGCGAGTTGACCGAAGTCGACAACGGTCGTTTCAATGTCACTCAGGAGGAAAAAGACCGTCATTTCTTCAAAGTGCCGGTGCTGCGCAACATCGAACTGACCTTCCCTTACTTCCACGACGGTTCGGCCGAAACGCTCGCCGACGCAGTCCGCATCATGGGACAGGTTCAGCTCGGCAAAAACTTCAGCGGCGATGAAATCGGCAAGATGGTCGCGTTCCTGAAAACGCTGACCGGCGAATACAGAGGCAAGCCGCTTGGCGAATTGACCGCCGAGGACATTCGCTGACCTGGCTCGATACACGGCAGCTTAATGATTGCCCTCCCCCTTGAAAAAGGGGGATTGAGGGGGATTTATATAAAAAATCTCCTCTAACCCTGAGGTATCCCCACGAAATAGCCAAATAAAACAATTTTTTGGCTGAAAATTGGTTGATAGATATATTTATTTTTTATCATCATTCCTACGCTCTGCGCCACTGCCATTAAGTTAAGCCGTCACAGAGATAAGTAATACTTGCATTCAGGCTCTAATGTGCCTCAAAAGCTTGCCATCCATGGCACTGGATTCCGCCAGTCCATGGCGGAATGACGGGTTCCCCTTAACTTAATGGCAGTGATGCTCTGCGTGGGAACGAGCGTTTTGTGGGGATACCTTAGCCTCTAACCCCTCTTTTTCAAAGAGGGGAATTGAATACTTACCATTCACTCGGTTGAAACACCTATGCTCGATATCGACCACGACATCAACGACCTTTCTCTGGTGGATCAAGGCAGTGAACGCATCGAATGGGCTTTTTCGGAAATGCCGGTGCTGCGCGCGATACAGGAACGTTTTCAGCAAGATCGGCCATTGGCCGGGGCACGCATTAGCGGTTGTCTGCATATCACCACCGAAACCGCAAACCTGGCCCGCACACTGAAAGCCGGCGGCGCCGAGCTTGTTTTATGCGCTAGCAATCCGCTCAGTACGCAAGACGATGTCGCGGCTTCTCTGGTGAAACATCATCGGATTCCCACCTTTGCGAAACGAGGCGAAGACAACGACACCTATTACCGCCACATCGAAAAGGCGCTGGATCACCGACCTCAACTCACGATGGACGATGGCGCCGACTTGGTCAGCGAACTGCATAAAAATCGCCGAGAGTTACTGGACGATATAATCGGCGGCAGCGAAGAAACCACGACCGGCGTGATACGGCTGCGGGCGATGGCGGCGGATAAAGCCCTCAAATTTCCGGTGATCGCGGTCAACGATGCGATGACCAAACACTTGTTCGACAACCGTTACGGCACCGGTCAAAGCACGCTCGACGGCATCATTCGCGCTACCAATATTCTGCTGGCCGGCAAGACCTTCACGGTGGCGGGCTACGGATGGTGCGGACGCGGCATCGCGATGCGCGCAAAGGGCCATGGCGCACAGGTCATCGTCACCGAGGTCGACCCGCTCCGGGCGCTGGAAGCGGCAATGGACGGTTTTCGGGTCATGCCGATGCTTGAGGCGGCCGCCTGCTCGGATTTCATTGTCACCGCCACCGGCGACAAGCATGTACTGGATATAGCGCATTTTGAGGTCATCAAAGACGGCTGCGTGATCGCCAATTCCGGCCACTTTAATGTCGAGATCAACATACCGGCGCTCGAATCACTGGCAATCGACAAACACAGTCCGCGCCTCCATGTCGAAACCTATACGCTGGCAGACGGCCGTCAGGTCCGCTTGCTGGCCGAAGGACGCTTGGTCAACCTCGCCGCCGCAGAAGGCCATCCGGCCGCCGTAATGGATATGAGCTTCGCCAATCAGGCCTTGAGCATGGCCTATTTGTGGCGGCATGGCGCCGATCTCGAAAATGCCGTACATCCGGTGCCAACCGAAATCGATAATCAGGTCGCACAAATGAAACTGGCGGCGATGGGGCTCACTATCGACACATTAAGCGCGGAACAGCTGCATTATCAGGCCTCGTGGCAGGAAGGAACTTAATCCTAAATTCGACAGTTCAACCATGAAGCACATGAAGTTCATGAAGGATTTCAAGAAATTACCTAAATCTTATCGCTAACCTTTTGGGTGAGCGGAAGCTCTATTCAAACGCGTAATAAGTTATTGAATTATCTTCCGCGGATTCAACTAACAAGTTCCTATTCTTCATGGTGAAATGCTTTTTCTAGGTTAATGGATCGGAACATCTATCATAACGGAGACATACCATGACCCAAGAAATCAAAGCCCCCGTACCGCCCTTTACCGCCGATACCGCGGCGCAAAAAGTGCGCATGGCCGAAGACGCCTGGAATTTGCGCGACCCGGATCGCGTCGCTCTGGTCTATACCGAAGACACGGTCTGGCGTAACCGGGCTGAGTTTCCGCAAGGCCGCGAACAAGTGCGGCAGTTTTTGCAGCGCAAATGGGCCAAGGAACTGGATTACCGCTTGATCAAGGAGCTATGGGCCTTTACCGACAACCGCATCGCGGTGCGCTTTGCTTACGAGTGGCATGACGATTCCGGACAATGGTTCCGCAGCTACGGTAACGAGAATTGGGAGTTCAACCCGCAAGGTTTCATGCAGCGGCGCTTTGCCAGAATCAACGACCTGCCGATAAAACAAAAACAACGCTTGTTCCACTGGCCGTTGGGCCGTCGGCCGGACGATCACGCCGGTTTGAGCGATTTGGGCTTGTAACTAGTGGCTTGGAGGTGAAGGGAAGGCTGACAAACGGTATATCACTCCACTTGAATTCAATTGATCCAAGCGTTTTTCTATTCCGGCATCTGTCATGGCCGATTTAATTCGCGCATTCCGCGACGGCGGCCAAGTTACGGACACTCCGCCAAGCAAGCACCGTCTCAATGCCTAATCTTGTAACCCGTCTTGAACACCCACCACACGAAAGTCAGGCAGGTCATGAGAAAACCAAACGTCATGCCGATGCTGACGGCGACATCCACGTCAGCTATGCCGTAAAAGCTCCATCGAAAACCGCTTATCAAATACACTACCGGATTGAATAGCGTGATCTTCTGCCACAGTGGCGGCAACATATCGATGGAATAGAACGCGCCGCCTAGAAAGGTCAGCGGCGTAACGATCAACATCGGGACCACTTGAAGTTTCTGAAAGCTATCGGCCCACAGGCCGATAATGAAGCCGAATAGACTGAAAGTCACCGCAGTCAGCAACAGAAAGGCAACCATCCACACAGGATGGGCGATCTCGTAGGGTACGAAAATGCGTGCCGTGCCCAGAATGAGCAGGCCCAACATCACCGATTTGGTCGCGGCCGCTCCCACATAACCGATCAGCACTTCGAACCACGAAACCGGTGCCGATAATAGCTCGTAAATAGTCCCCGCCCACTTGGGCATGTAGATGCCGAAAGAGGCATTGGAAATGCTTTCGTTCAGTAAATTCAGCATTACCAGCCCTGGGATGATGAAGGCGCCGTAACTGACATTGTCGATGTCGCCCATACGCGAACCGATGGCTTTGCCGAATACGACGAAATACAGCGAGGTAGTCAGCACCGGCGCTACGATGCTTTCCGACAGCGTACGAAAGGTACGCGCCATTTCAAAATGGTAAATGGCGCGAATGCCGTAAATATTCATTCCTGCTTCCCCTTGGGCCGATGTACTAGGCTGACGAAAATGTCCTCCAGTGAACTCTCCCTGGAGCGTAAATCTTTGAATTCTATGTCGAGCTCGCCGAGCGTGCGCAACAGATCGGCAATCCCGGTTTCCTCTTCCTGGGCGTCGAAACTATAAACCAGGGCGTGTCCATCGTCGGAGAGCACTAACGGCCAAGCGCTCAGTCCGTCCGGGATGCTGGTCATCGGCCGCCGCAAAGTCAGCGTGAGCTGTTTTTTGCCGAGCTTGCGCATGAGCACCGTTTTGTCTTCTACGACGATCAGTTCACCCTTGCTGATGACGCCGATGCGGTCTGCCATGTCTTCGGCTTCCTCGATGTAATGAGTGGTTAGAATGATCGTGGTACCCTGAGCACGAAGCGCCCGCACCATGCGCCACATGTCGTGCCGTAACTCCACATCCACGCCGGCGCTCGGCTCGTCGAGAAACAATATCGTTGGCTCATGCGCGAGCGCCTTGGCAATCAGAACCCGGCGCTTCATACCGCCCGAGAGCGTCATGATTTTTGCGTTCCGTTTATCCCACAAGGACAGGTCGCGCAGGACCTTTTCCAAGTGGGCTGCATCGGGCGCCTTGCCGAACAGGCCCCGGCTGAATTTGACCGTCGCCCAGACCGATTCAAACGCATCCGTATGCAATTCCTGCGGCACCAAACCGATGGTTGCCCTCGCCGCGCGGTAGTCTCGCATGATGTCGTGTCCGTCGGCGATGATGGTTCCGGAAGTGGCCTTGACGATGCCGCAGATGAGGCTAATCAACGTCGTCTTGCCCGCACCGTTGGGTCCGAGCAAGGCGAATATCTCGCCGCGTTTGATGTCCAGGTCGATTTTATTGAGCGCCTGGAAACCGCCGGCATAGGTCTTGTTGACGCCACGCACGGAAATGATGGGGGTGGAGCTATTGGCGGTCATCGCCGCCGTGGCTGTTTTCATAGACGAATATGATATAGAAAGTGGATTTTAACTTCGGTTGCCGAATTCATGCGCAATCGTTTCATGACTCGGGTTTACAATCAAGCCGGCCGTGGAATTGGGTTCGTTTTTTCATCGCGCAGACCGACTCCCATCAAACGGTTATATGGTGTTGGACGATACGTTGGACGGCAACGGCAACCGCTCATCCTAAAAAGAGCAGTTGATAAGTATTGTAGACCGTTCGTGCTGAGCCAAGTCGAAGCATGAAGGGTCTACAACACTTACACCGGATTGGTGAAGCTTCAAACTACCGTTCACCCTTCGACAGGGCACTCCTGAGCGCAGCCGAAGGGGCTCAGGGCGAACGGTAGTTTGAAGCTTTCCTGCTCTTTTTAGGCTCATACCAGTTGCCCATTCCTATAGTCGGCCATGGCCTGCTCGATTTCTTCTCGTGTGTTCATCACGAAAGGCCCGTACTGAGCGATCGGCTCTCCTAACGGCCGGCCGACCAACAGCAAGAATGCCGCTGCTTGCTCTTCAGCCAAGATTTCAATCCAGTCGCCATCGGAAAGAACCCCGGCACTGTGCGATGCCAGGATACGTCTATTTGCCTTGGGTCCTATCGCCAATGTGCCCTCATAGGGATAAACAAAGGCATTGCGATCTTTAGTTATCGCGAGGTTAAAATTTTCGCTCGCAGGTAGCCTGACATCCAAAAACAAGACCTCGGTGCTTATCCCCTGAATCGGCCCGGCGATGGGATTGCCGGCGATGTCGGCAATCCCCGCAATAATTTTGACTTGCCCGCCGCCCGGCAATTTTTGCAACGGAATTTCTTCAGGCCGGACATCCTGATAACCGGCCGGTTTCATTTTCTCCCTTGCAGGCAAGTTGACCCAAAGCTGAAAGCCTCGCATGCGGCCGCTTTCTTGTTGGGGCATTTCAGAATGAATAATTCCGCGGCCGGCGGTCATCCACTGCGCGCCGCCGCTTTTTAAATCGCCCCGATTGCCGAGATGATCCTGGTGCAGCATGTGCCCCTCCAGCATATAGGTAACGGTCTCGAAGCCGCGATGCGGATGATCCGGAAAACCGGCGATGTAGTCGTCGGCATGTTCGGAAGAAAATTCATCCAGCATCAAAAAAGGATCGACCCGCAGTGCTTGCGTTTGTCCAAGGCTGCGACGCAGTTTAACGCCGCCGCCGTCCGAAGTCGCAATGGCTGGAATGATTTGTTGAAGCGTGCGTATGCTCATGTCAGTTTCCTCATGTTAACGACCTCCTATTTACAGCGGTCGAATGATGCGAAGCTTATTCCTTGACGGCTTCGACCGGGATGGTAAGGGTCACCTCGTCGCTTACCTGCGGTGCGTATTTGCCCATTTCTAAGTCAAATTAATCGTGAGTCACGAGCAGAGCATGTGATTATGTCATGCGACTCCCTTTTGATTGAAAAACCATCTAAGAATAAAAGGTATGGGATGTGTTTATCGAGGAGCAAAAATCAGCCCCTGCTGCCAACATCCTCGCTAGCCACACCCCATACCTTCATAAAGTTAACCATTTTTTGAGTATAAAGGGAGTAGATTGCAAGACCTGGTAACATTCTCTTCGCTATGAAATCTCTAAAGCGTAACCACCTCGACGCGGGTCGCCAATGCCGAAAAAACCGTCCGGCGAACTGCCGACCGAATGCGTCCCCCCAAAGAATAGATTGCGGTTGCCCCAGACTTTATGATTCGGATGATTTTTCAGAAGCCGGGCGACTTCGCTGTCATCAAAGCCTCCCTCTAAGCTGAGCAATCCGTCTTCATGATGAATGCGAGGATGCGTGACAGCCTGATCCAGCGACATCTTAAAATCGATCAAATTGAGTAGGACTTGCAGTATAGCCGTGCGCAGCCGGTTGGAACCCCCTGAACCCAAAGCGAAGCGCCGTTTATCCGGGAGCATCACGATGCAAGGGGCCATCATAGAGGTCATTCTCTGATGGGTCGGCCAATGATGAAAACCCTTGGGGTTGAGATCTTGTTCGCCCAGCATGTTATTGAGTATGATGCCGGTCCCCGGGATCAACAAACCGCAGCCCTCGCCATTGCTGGTAGTCAGACTGGCGATATTGCCCTGACCGTCGATCACGCTGATTTGCGTGGTTCCCCTGGAACAGATGGGCGCCGGTTTAATTTGATTACGATAGGCTTCGACGTTTTCCGCATCCAAGACATGCTCTCCGGGATGGTGCGTGTGATCGTCAAGGTAGGCGTCGATGCGCGCCTTATTGGTCATATCTTGAACCTGAGCCAGCAAATCGAGATACGGGGCCGTGCTTGGGCTATAGCGAGACAGGTCGAAAGCTTGCAGCAGTTGCAAAGCAAAAGCAATCAACGTGCCTCCGGAACTGGGGGCGGGATTGGTCAGCACGGTGGCTTCGCGATAATCGATCGACAACGGCTTGCGTTTGACCGGCCGATAATCATTGAAATCTTTGCCGACCAGGTGCCCGCCTCGTTCGGCACACAGTCTTATGACGGCGCGCGCGATCTCACCCTGATAAAAAAACGCATCGCCCTCGCGAGCCAGCACCTCAAGGCAATCGGCTAAATCGGGCAGATACAATACTTCCCCTTGCTGCAGCAATTGGCCTTGATGCGTTTTGCTGCCAAAGGTTTTACGCGTGTCGGGATAGGCCAGGTAAATCGCCTTGACAATATCAAAGATATAGGCCTGAAAGGCATTCATGACCACGCCGCCGCGCGCCAGTTCGATCGCAGGCTCGGCCAGAACCGTCATCGGCAGCGTACCGAGTTCACGATGAACCGCGAACAGCCCTTTGACGGTACCGGGTGTCGCCACCGAGCCCAAGCCGATATGAAACTCCTGCCGGACCGTTCCGAAATCCGCGGAAATCGGAAAAAAATCCGTGTCTTCGACCGCTCGTTTAGTGACCGGCGTTTGCACGAAAAAATCATACAATAGATTGTCGCCGGCCGCGGTTTGGGCCATCAAAAAACCGCCGCCGGCCAATGAGGACAGCACCGGCTCAACCACACAAGCCGCCAAATGAGCGGCAATCACCGCATCAAACGCATTGCCTCCTTCGCTGAGAATATATCCCGCCGCTTTTGCAGTTTGCTCATGGCCCGCCGCCACCACGCCCTTTTTTTGCATTTTATACTGGACTCCGACTCGTCTGTTCCGGAAAAGGCTCCTATCATCTTAATTTCGGCAGTTTAACCATGAGCTTCATTGTTTGGATTAAAGTCATAAGTACAATCCTTATAGTCATGCGGCTTTACGCTCAGGCTGTTCAAGTAGATCGATCGCCAGAAACCAAATCGTCTAGAAAAGGTAGAAAAGGGGTTTAATTAATAATTCAACCTGACCCTTTTTTTGAACTCTGAACTATGTGTTGGCACACGTATGTTGCTTGCTGCTTACCATGGGCGCAACATTCAACATACCGTTGGTCGTCTGACATATTCACTTCGCCTCATAACGTAAAACTTAGGGCGTGCAACTCACGGACGCTAAGACCCAAAGCTTGATAAATTACAAAACTTCAAAAACCGCCATGAGGCGGCACGTCCCTTTGAGCGCCATGTTAGAGCGTCCGTAAGCCGGTGTACACAACGTAAGCGAGATTGACTACTGCCAAACCGATCAGTGTAAAAATGGTGACTTGCATTCCCAGTATGCGATAACGAAGGCTTTCGGTCAGCAAGCCCCTGGCATGCAAGATGCGACCAACGAGCACGGCAATACCGCCGGAATGCACGAGGGCTGCATGAGCCCCGCTTAACTCAAGCAGAACGAGCAAGATGAGAGAGATAGGGATATATTCTGTTGCATTTCCCTGGGCTCGGATCGCAGCTTGGAGTTCAGGTTCGCCTCCATCGCCGAGACGCACTTTTTTTCCCGGCGCAACTTTATGACCCGAAGCGACAACCAGACAATCAATAGTGCCAACATCGCAGCATACAAAGAACTTATCATATTTCCTCCCAGTGATGCTTTAACGTAGAGCTAACCGGGCGCGGCACGGGAAGCTTGAAAATAAATCCGTATTTTAACCGCGCTCCGCTTGAGCGCCATGTTAGATTTATTCATCAATGCACTCGTCTTTGGTTTCGTACAAAGACCTATCTGATTCCAGTCGCCGAGCCACAAGCGGCAAAGCGCCGCACATCAACGAATTCCACAAGGCGGTGCTGTAATCGCTGTTCCACTTTTCAGCACGTTGGTGAGTATGTACATAGTGGCGGAGCTTTGAAAATGGCAGCATTGGAATTACCTCGTTTGGCTTCGAATGTGCTTTTTCAATAGGAAAAAATCGTGCGTAATCAGCACAAACAAAACCACACGCGAATGTTGCTTCGATGAAATTTTCGTATTCCGGCATATCACGAAAGCGATTGAATTCTTCGAGCGACAATTCCGTTGTCGATCTGAACTGACGTGAGCAGGCTTCTTCAAGCTTACGAATTGCCTTCGCTAAATGAAGCGACTGCACCTCGTAAATTGGTGTTCGCTTAGATACAGGGCCGAGCTTAATCTTCAAGATGCGCTCTCCGTTATGAGGTTACGAAACATGTGTGTAGGTTTCGTCGTAGATGTCGCGGATCAGCTTACCGTTAAACGTCCAATATGGGCCGGGCGCAACGTTGTATTCGAACTGAAGTACTTGGCGGGTAGCAGCGGTAAGCGACATTTCATCATCACCTAAACGCACTTTCTTTGGCGCAGTTACTAGAACTGTGGCTTCAGTCTTTGTTGACACAAGTGATGACCCAACAGGTATTCCCATTTCATCGAAGTTGAGCTGTGGCCGCTTAGCTTTGAGTTGCTCTCCGGCAAATATTGATTGCTGATCGATGGTTGTTGGTAAGTTGGCCACCTCTTGGGTGGCATCCTCCGTGTGGAGTAACTTGAGAATTGCAATGGCTTGCACAGCCTCAATCTCGAAGAACTCACGGCCCGGATTGGGACGGGCAGAAGAAAATGCAATATGAAGTGCTTTCTCAACCTCATCTGCATTTTCAACTTTGCAAGCGAACTCCAGCTTAAAAGGTACGGGAACGCCGGTCGAATATAACTGGGCGAGGCCGGAATGTGTCAATGACTTTGAGACACCAAGTTGATTTATTTAGTGTCTAATTGTTGTGTATTTATGGGTCGAGGTTCTCCTTTGTGTTTATAGGCGGATTAATCCAAACGGCGTTAGGCAAGCTGGGTGGCAAAGGGCACTTTCCTTTGAATCGCTTTGGATTGGCGAGGAAGGCAATCTCCAGGGTTTTTGCGCGTGCTTGGTATACCGTAGCCGCTTGGTCGAAATGGACGGTGGCCGGGGTCATGTAACCGATGCCCGAGTGGCAATGGGACTGGTTGTACCACGGGAAGAAGCGTTGGCAATGGCTGCGGGCATCCTCAAGGCATCCGAAGCGGACGGGGAAATCAGGCCGATATTTCAGGGTTTTGAACTGGGCCTCGGAATAGGGATTGTCATCCGAGACATAAGGCCGGCTATGGGTCTTGGCGACATCCAGATCGACCAGTAAGGCAGCCACGGGCTTGCTGCGCATGCTGGAACCGCGATCGGCATGCAGCGTCAGTGTATTCGGCGGGATGTTGTGCTTGGCCACCGTCTCGGCGATCAGTTGCTCGGCCAGTTCGGCGGTTTCCCGCGGGGCGACCATCCAGCCAACGACATAGCGGCTAAAAATATCCAGGATCACATACAAGTGGAAACAGGTCCATTTAGCCGGGCCTTTGAGTTTCGTGATATCCCAGCTCCAGACCTGGTTAGGCGAGGTGGCCAAGAGTTCCGGCTTGGTGTAGATCGGGTGCGTCCGTTGGCGCCTACGCTCCGCTGACTGGCCGTCCGCTTCCAGAGCACGATACAAGGTGCGCACCGAGCCGATGTAGCGCCCCTCGTCCAGCAGAGTAGCATAAACAAAATACGGTGAGCAGTCGGCGAAGCGTTCGCTGTTAAGCACCTCCAGGAGTTGCTGCCGCTCATTAGTCGAGAAAGCCAGCGGGGCGGACGGACGGGGCACCCGCGTTACCGACACAGGCGCCAGGTGGCGCCGACGGGCATCCTCGCGATAGACCGAACTGCGGTTCAAATTCAGGGCTGCACAAGCCGGAGCCAGGCCGACCTCCGGGGCCAACTGGTTAAGGGCTTGCATCAGCTGGACTCGCTCGGCGTCTCGTCCGTCGGCAGTCCGAACAAGACGCAAAGTTTTTTTTGGACATCAATAATGGCATTGGCCTGAGCGAGTCTACGACGCAGGCGCTCATTATCCTGGGTAAGTTGGCGCACACGACGGTCCTCGGCCTGAGCCGGATCGGTCTTGCGCCCGCGCTTTTGCGGCGCCAGCGCGGCACGCTGATCGGCAGCACGCTGATCGGCAGCACGCTGTTTGCGCCAAGTGGCTAATTGGGATGAGTAAATCCCTTCTTTGCGTAATAGGGCGCCAATCTCACCCGGCTGAGTACAGCAATCAGCGGCATCCAGGATGCGGCGCTTGTCGCTGCTGGTAAATTGTCGGCGCTGGGCGGTGGCAACCACCTCCGGATCGGGCCGCGCGCCGGAGGTCGCGTTTCCAGCCGCCCTACGGGCGTCTTCCAACGCGACCTCCGGCGCAGTTAATTGTGGTGATTCCATGGTCTCTGCTTTTGATTTGCTCATGATTCTGGCCTACCTTTATACTCTAATTTCCGAGGGGTCGGTGTCTCAGGTCATATTGGCACAGGAGGGGCGAACACTAATGTCCTCCTGTGATGTCTTGCCAATCTTCACCAGTCCAGGCATTGCGGGATTGGTAAGTACATAAACGATGCTCAGTTGTGGCATTAAAGTACTCGCAAAATCTAACGCCCAAATCAGCCGCGCGTTTTTTGCGTCGGCTGCATTTGTTTGTTAGCTGTGAGGTCTTGCAAAGAACCTGAGATGTATTTGTGAATGATGCTCGACACAAAGGTTTGGTAAGGAATACCTTCCTCTGTGGCTCTAGACTGGATAGCCGTTAAATCTCTGTTGGAGATTCGAATGTTTATTCTTTTATCTTTCTTAAATGTGTTACTGGCAATTGCCTCCAGCTCTTCTCTTCGAGACTCTGTTAAAACTGACTCAAACTCCCCAGCCTCAACAGCATCAAGGAGCTCTTTCTCTTCTTTGGATAACTTGGACTTGCTCATGATCTACCTCCAAGGTACAGCTTGGTAAATTTTCTACTGGGAATGATCGTTTTCAAAAATATCTCATCAACACTTTCTACATAGGGGACAAGATAAGCGTACTCCCTGATACAAATGACGAAAATCCGTTGATTGGGGTAATTTGAAGCATTAGGGTGGGCGATATCATCCAACAGACCACCATGCTCAATGTGAAAGATCGCCTCCTCAAAGGATACGCTCCTATTTACTATAAGCTCCCGATTTTTATCAGGGTTCCAATTGTAGATTTTCATGGATGGAAGTCTAGCACAAATGTGTGCATTTTGTCTTCAATAAAACTAACGACCCGCATAACTGGAAAAATGTGGCGTAGTGAGGTACGAACGTAGCTACATTTTTTCCATGTTGATGCGATGGTTAGGCCACGGCCGAGGCGCAACGGGGCCTGGTGTGTGACTACTCATGGAGTGAGACATCAATTGCCTTGAGTCTATCGGCAACAGGCAGGCGGGCAGACTCCGGCAGGTGCCCCAGTCCCATCGCCGTCTCCTCAATGAAGCACAAGTGCCGGGCAATGAACTCGGCCGACTCGCCACGGGCCAGGTAGCGATAGATCTCGCCAATGTACGAGTCGTACTCATCGCGAGGCCACTCCGGATCATCCATGACACCGATTGGATCCCAATGTTCAATTAGCACCTTCCTAATCGCCTCAGTGATGCTCTTTGCTTGGGTCTTGCGATCAGTCATGTGCGAGGCCTAACGTTTCGCGTAACAGGCGTCCAAAAGCATAGCGAGGAACGAGCGACGCTTTTGGGCGTCCTGGTTTACGCGCTTGTTAGCCATTATTTGCTCTATATTCATCAAATATTTTTCTTAGCTCAGAAAACGGCTTTAAACCTTCCGTTTCTGGGTTTGCTGGTAATCTTTGGTGGTCGATATATCGAATTCCCGTAACAACGTCATATTCGCCCAAGGCCATATCCAGAAGTATATATGCCCCGGATATAAATGCATTTCGTTCTTCTTCTGAGTATTCCCGGTGATAGATAATTAAATCAAAGTATCCATCTTGAATCCGGTAGTATATCCAAATGTTGGCCGGGTCAAATTCTTTTCCAGCATAATCTAACTTGAATCTAGCGTAATTGTCCATTCTTGGCCTGAACGCAACAATAGACCATTTTTTAAAGCTAGGGGCTGCTTCCTTTAATGTCTTGACAGCGGGGAATAGTTCTTTTAATCCATCCGCACTAATGATGAACTCACGTTTACCATTCTGTTCCTGCGATATTTCGAATACAACACCCTCTTTGTATTTTGAAAGTTGTTCTGAGATTTCATCAAGAACTGGCTCTTGATTGTTTTCAAATTGATATATCTTCGACTCATTTTTTTGGAACCACTTCCAAAACCTTTGTTCTTCCGTTTCTTTTGCAAATAGTCCCATAGGCATCATCACCAGCATTGCAATTGTTAATAGATTCTTCATTTTGTGTGGCTTACGCCCCAGATCAGCCGCGTGCCGCGAGCGCAGCGAGTGGCACGTCGGCTGGAGTGCCTGGTTATGCCTCATTGCGCGAGCTTGAACCACAGTGGACGGAATGGCAAAGCAAGAAAAGCCACAACAGCGAAACTGGCCGGCGCGAATAAAAATGCACTGAGGCCAAACCCTATGGAAGCAAGCAACGCCGCCGGGAGAAGCGCGGCGGCGGTTAGCAGCAAGAACGACGTTCTGTAGAAGCGCTGCCGAGTGAGAGCCTGCCTTTTGCAGAGAAGCCAACCGGCAAAGGGAAACGCAATGGCGACAAACAGGATGGCAGCGAGTAGGTGCGCCAAGATTATGGCTGAGCCCTGAGCCTCTGATGCTTCGACGGGAGGGCCATGCTGAATGTCGTATGCAGCGTAGATCATCAGAGCAGCCGGAATAACGGAGGCAGCCAAAGTAGAAATGGCTGTTGCTCGCAGATAGCGAGGGGCCGGCAAAGCGGATGTCTTATCTCGAGGCATAACGCCTTGCTCACCGGAAAATTGGGAGCGCAGCGAGTAATTTTTCCGAGTGCAGCAACTTGTTATGTGTATCGGCGATCATTAACTGCACAAACCATTGTATTAAGCTCGTCAATTATTACTTGTGGCGCTCTAACATCAATATCTCTAAATAGGATTTTATCCATTTCGGCTAGTAACTTTCTTGCATCTGACATTAGGTATTCACCAGTCTCAGTAAAGTGAATTTCTTTCTGCTTGCCAGCGCCATCTATTTGCTCAAGATAACCCAACTGGCAGAGCTGTTTCACAGTTTTCGCGACCATCTGTCTTGTCACGTCTAAATTTCTTGCTATTTCTGAGCCATGGTTCACTCCGCACTCGAGAACACTGAGAAAAGAAAGAAGGGACGGCGTGAGCGATGCATAACCCTTTTCTAATAGGCGCTGAGAAAGATATTTTGTAATGACATCATTTAGCCTTTGCGCGCTTTGAATGAGCTGCAATGACTGAGATTCCACCAGCGGAACCCCTCTTTGTGTAAACCTGGTTGACATAAGACTCCTTAGCAGCTACTCTCTATGTCAACCAAGTATACATAGGAGAGCTGATTATGTTAATTCTAAAGAATGTTATGCGTGCAAATGCTACTAGCTGTTTAGCTTTCGGGGGGCTATTCGCTCTACAACCCAGCCTGGTGGCAAATTTCTTAGGCGGCGCGTCATCAGCCCCTCAAATATACATCCTGATTCTGGGCATTCTATTGATACTGAATGGACTTCATCTGCTTTGGGCGTCAAGAGTTCCTTTGCCACGAAAAGAACTGATTTTGTATTTTTCAACAGGCGATTATCTTTGGGTGATCGGATCAATAGGGCTAATTGTCTCGGGAGTATGGATTACGACCACTGCTGGGGTATTGGTCGCGAGTGCTGTTGCCGTCATGGTTGGTCTCTTCGGGGTCCTTCAAATGACGTGCAGAAAAGCAATGGGGCACTGCTAGGCATAATTGACACATAATGCCTACAGCAGAGGCAAACCGGAGCGCAGCGTAGGTTTGTCCTGCTGACTGTATTTGTTAGCGTCAATGTTCATATTCAAATATCTGAGATTCATACAGCTGCCTATTTACGAAATTAAATAGATCTTCTAAATACCAATAGAGTGCTTTTATTTTTTCAGTTTCTATATGTTTTCTTTCCAGTCCATTAGAAACATATAGTGAATTCCTGCCTGCTGTGTGTGCGACATTGTGGCGATACCTTTCATTAGCTCGGAAGGAGCTCCAATCGATAGTATTTCCATTTACCTCTGTTTTAAAACTTTTAATGTCGATAGTAAGCTCGGTCTTAAGCAGCTTAATTCTTTCTTCCTGAACATTAGATTTATAATTATCCTTCATCCAGGAGTCTTCTTCGATGTCTTTAATAACTGGATTAGATAAAAATTGCCTGCATTTATTTTCATCCCATTTTAGGATTAACTTGTCATTCTGCTTGAACTTACCTGAACTATTACCCCAAACCAATATAATGGTGTTTGCGATATAAAATTCGAAAATTGAAAACGCATTAACTATGAATTGATTCTTGGCAAAGCCCAACATTTCTTCACTATGCTTTTCAAATTCTTCATGAGACCCGTGAAGACCTCTTCCATGTCTACTCCCTGCATCAGTCTCTCTCCACTCAGTGAAGTAAGTGTTTGGAACTTCATAAGGGCCTTCAACTTCAAGATTTTTCCTTACGAGCAACCCAAATTCCGTGTAGCGAAAAAGACCTATCGAAGAAGAAAGGTCATTACTCGCGATGACTGTGGGCCATAAAATTGGATGTTTGAGTCGTAAAGGCATATTTTCACGCTAACTATTGATTCCCAGGCAAATCTGCCCATACAAGTCGATATTACCGGTATTTTCAGGCACTTTTGCCTTGATATTTGAAAAACCGCGCATAGTTGCCTCGATAACTTGATATTAGCTGACAATCCAAGCAGATTTGCCCGCCTATTAAATTGCCGCTGACTTTAGATGGTACTGTTTTCGAAGTCAAGTTCAAGTTCGCAAGCTCTACCGGTTGTGGCGTGCGAAGGATCATGCGTCTCAAACATTATTCCCTGCATACCGAACGTGCTTAACTGTGATCGAATAAGGTAATTCGTCAGGTTTCATCGAATGACGGGAAGATAATCTTTATTTGAAAACAGCGAAGCCAAAATCGAAGCCTTTTGGATTGATCTGGCAACACAATGTCGCCGGATCGACGCAAAATCAGGCGATGAACGCTTTGGTGTTTTTGTACAAACAAGTTCTCGACAAGCCGTTGGAAAAGCATATCGATGCAATTCGCTCCGGTAAAAAACGGCACATTCCGGTCGTGTTGTCGGCGGATCAAGTGAAACAGGTATTGGCGCGTCCGGAAGTCGTTCCGCAGCTCGCGGCAAAAATTCTGTACGGTAGCGGATTACGGATTACCGAGGCGGTCAGGCTCAGAGTTCAGGATCTCGATTTCGAATACAAACAGATTCCAGTGTATTCCGGCAAGGGCGACAAAGACCGGGTGACAACCTTTTCCGCGACGTTGATGCCGCTGCCGCGCAATCACCTTGATAAGGTCAAGCTGATTCAAAGCCGCCGTCGTCTCGGATTCCGCGTGTCGGCAATGAGGAAGGGCAATGGTTGACTCAACAATGACGGTCATGGGTTAACGCTGCAATCAACGGATCGAATAGTTCGAACAAACTCGATAAAGCGCGTCGACAGCCTCCTTGTCTCGGCTGTAGCTGCAAACGACTTCGCGCTTGTGCTCATAGTAGCGCCCGGAATGTTGCTGGGCGCCCGGGTCGGTCGCGAGCCATACCGGCGTTTCGGCGCCCTGATCCGGTGTTTCGTGGCCGCCGAATCCCAAATCGTTGCTCAATTTCGAATTGACGTCGCCCGGATGGCAGGCATTGACCGCAACTCGGTAAGGCAGCAGTCTTTCCGAGAAAGCCGCGCTCAGCATGCGGTCGGCCTGTTTTGACTGCCGGTAGGCGCTGTCGTTGTCATAGCGCCTACGGGTAAACTCCAAATCGTTCAAATCCAGGCCGCCGGCCCAGTAGCTCGCGACATTGACGACACGGGCAGGCGCCGACGCTTTCAATGTATCGGTGAACGCGTCGATCAATCGAAAATAACCGAGCACGTTGGTGGCGAACTGCATTTCGATGCCTTCGGAGGTTTCCTGTCGGTTGCACGGCGTGCAGGCGGCATTGTTGATCAATGCATGCAGCGGACCGGTCCAGCGCTCCGCCAAACCAAGGATTTCGAGATGCTCGCTCAAGTCGGCGAGCTCAAAGCGCACTGCTTCGTTCCCGGTGGCAGCGATGATTTCCCGCACCGCTCGTTGTGCTTTATCGCCATCGCGGCAGACCAATACGACTTCGGAATTCGGCTTTGCCGCCAGTTGCCGCGCAATGGCTTTGCCAATCGCCCCGGTGGCGCCAGTGACCAAATAAACCCGTGCACCGGAACTTTGAGCGCTTGATGAATAAAGAGATGAAACCATGAAACCGCACTCCATCGATGGATGTTTAGATCCGTATATTATCGTGTAACTGTCGTTTTCAATGAATCAATCCTCGTAACTATTCAGCGCATTTGGTCGGTTTGGCGTCGGGTATTGATTTCTAAGGACGCGTAAATACGTCCCTGTAAGCTCTGACTGCAACGTCCTGTTGCAGACAGCCTTATAAATCAATGCCCGACACCTTCTTATATATGACTTATGCTGAAATCCTCTTTCGTTGCCGCGACGACAACGAATGCACATTGCCCCCGCCCTGCCCTTAGCGATTCGATCTCCCGAGTTTCGGGTAATGGGCGGGCGAGCGTCTGGCCCCAAGCGTCGATCGAGAAACAGGTTTCCAGCAGAAGTTGCTCCACCTCATCAGCCGAAATGAATGTGGCTTCGCGGTAAAATACGCTCTCGTCCTGATGCGCCAGATAATCTTGTCCCAAGGCGCTTTCCCTATCGATAAAACCGATCACAAGGCGCCCGCCCGGCTTGAGCACACGATGCGCCTCGGCAAGCATCTTCACTGGGGAGTCGACAAAACAAATGGTCGTTACCACCAACGCGTAATCGAAGGTGCCGTCTTCGAAAGGCAGATTCTCGGCCACGCCTTCCACGACCTTTATGCCTCGCGCCTCAGCATGGCCCAACATCGCTCGCGATGGGTCCACGCCAACCTGTACCCCCAACGGCGCCGCGAAGCGACCGCTGCCGACGCCTATCTCGACCCCGTAGCCTTCCCAGGGCACGAATGGCCGCAGCGCCAGCAATTCCGAGATATAAGCAGCCTCGTGCTTTTCGAACCACGCCTCGTAACGTTGATGATGAGCCTCGAACGGCGCCGCCCTAGCCATGTCGCAACTCCTGTCGAAGGCGGCTATCCGCGTTCCTATTCATGGCCGCACCCGTGTCTGCCGCGCCGACCTTCCCCGCCGCCATGTCCACCGCGTCCGGATGATCCTTGCACACATCGTTGAAACGCCGGCAGGTGGCGCTGCTGCGATGCATCCCGAAGATTGCGGAACACGGTCAAAATATCCGGTCGCTCCGTGGCTTGAATTAGACGTTCGTATATTTCGGCATTGGCGATTTCGGCGGCGACGCCGGCTTCGCAAGCTTCTTGCAGACTCGTATAACGCTCAACCTTTCCCAACCAGGGATTCTCGGGAATGGTTAACCCATAGCGAGAAAAAAGGGTGGAAAGCGCTTCTATGTGTCGGCTTTCCGCATCTCGTATGTTGCTGAACGGCGGCACATCGCCAAAGTCGGCAATGACTTGATCGTAAATCGCCAAGGCCCGGTATTCATCATCCAACGCCTCGTTGAGGGCGGCGATTTCAGTTTCGGTGAGCCGGTTCATGGTTTATCCTCCAAGGTGAAAGAAAGCGACGGTTGCGATGCCCGCGAGCAACAGCACTATTTGGCGTAGCGATGTCAGCAGACTAGTATGCCGGTGCAAGGCCGGAATCAGGTCGGCCGTCGCGATATAGATGAAGCTGGCGGCAGATATCGCCAAAATATAGGGCGCCGCCTCGCGAGTCTCGACCAGCCAAAAATAGGCGATCAGTGCGCCGGGCAATGTGGCGATGGATGATAGTCCATTAAACACCAAGGCTTTCACACGGCTGTAGCCGTTGTCGAGCAGAATTGCGAAGTCGCCGACTTCCTGCGGAATCTCGTGCGCAATCACCGCCAATGCGGTAGTGACGCCCAATGGAATAGACGTAAGGAAGGCTGCGGCGATCACCACGCCGTCCACAAAATTATGGAAGGCATCGCCGATCAGAATCAACGGCGCGGCATGGCTATGTACTTCGCATCCGCTATTGTGGCAGTGACGCCAGATGACGAGTTTTTCCAAAACGAAAAAGCCGACCATGCCGGCCAAGACCGTCGCCATGACGGCGATCGCCGGAGCCTGTTTCAGCCCGGCGGGCAACATGCCTAGAAACGCCGCGCCGAGCAGCGTGCCGGTCGCGTAGCTGATCAGGCAGGGAACGAGGACCTTACGAATGCCTTCCGGAAAAAACAAAAACAAGGCCGCACCGGCAATTGCACCGATACTGCCCAACAGGCTGAATCCGATTATCCATAGTAGCATTCGTAGTACCTCGATCGATTTAACGCAACATGCCCAGCACGATCATATCAGTGGCCTGCTCGGGGGAAAGCCCGTGCGCGATCAAGGTCTCCATTTGTTTCTTGTCGACCGTGCCGATAGCCGCTTCGTGAGTGATCTTCGCAAGCGGATGACTGACTTTGACGACCGGCGTCGATTGCCCGACCGCTTGATCCTTGATGATTTCCATGCAATCCATGTGGCCGCGCGCACCCTCGGCGCAGCCCTCTGTGATGCCGACGATGTCCGCCCGGGCTTCGCCTTCCAGCGCGACGCGGCTTTTGATCATGCTGCGCGAGAACAGGCCGTTTAGACTGACTTCTTCGTTGATTTTGATCGTATCGTCGTCATGTCCGAAAACGCGGGAAACAATCTCGACGACCGCATAATCGTCGGCCTGTATCGATTCATTCAAATCGAGCCGCCCGACCCTGCCGGATGTCAACGAGAAATCCGAGCCGTAGCGCGCATGCTTGCCGACTTTGATCTGTGCTGTTGAGTTGACCTCGATGCCACCGGATAGCCCATGAATATGACTATCGGTGAAATGCGCCTGCGCTCCGTCGCCGATCTCGATGAGCTTCTGCATAGTGTGTTTGACGACTTGGGCATTCGCGAACAGGCCGTGCGCGATGAAATCGGCCTTGGCGCCCGGTTCGAGCACGATATGAACGCTAAAGTTTTGACTACCGATGCCATGCAGCAGCGCGAAGCAAAGATGAACAGGATTCACGATGTGTGTATCGCGTTCGATCCTGATGTCGACCTTCGTCGATTCAGGGTTTTCATCGATCTTTATCGAAAGACCCGGAATCGACCGATGACTGAGCAGCGATTGCCCATCCGCCGCGATATGCGCGGTTTCACGGTCGTCCAGGATACCGCGATCGATGCCGCTCGCGTTCAGTAACGGAATGAATCGATCAGTCAGCGGCATAGTCGCACTCCCGGCCGTTACAAACGACACAATGTCTGGCCTTGTAATTTTGGATGATCTTATCCGGCGCGCCGGTCATGACGACTTTGCCGCCGCACAGCAGCGAAGCCTTGTCGGCAATGCCGGCCACTTCTTCGCGATGCGTGATCAACAGAATCGACGACCCGTTTTGTTGTATTCGCTTGATCACGGCCAGGATACTCCGGACCGAGACCAAATCGATGCCGGACACCGGCTCGTCCAGAATGCAAAGCCGGGGCCGCAATGCCAGCATGGACGCCAGCTCGATGCGTTTTCTTTCGCCGCCGCTCATCGACTTGTCCAACGGCCTGTCGAGATAGTCGGCGGGGTTCAATCCGACCTGGGCTAAGCATTGCGATAAATCCGCTTGACCCCGGCCAATGCTCAAATAATCGCGCACCGAAATGCCTTCGAACAAGGCCGGCTCTTGCCAGACCATCGAGATGCCTGCCTGGGCGCGTTCGTACATCGTCCAGGCGCCGATGTCTCCTCGGCCGTCAAAGACGATTTGCCCGGAACTCAGCCGAAAACCCTCGCTGCCGATGATCAAGCGCGCCAGGGTGCTCTTACCGGTGCCGTTCGTGCCGATCAGCGCATGCACATCCCCTTCGTCGATAGCAAAATCCAGACCGTCCAGAATGTTTTTCTGTCCCACCCTATAAACAGCTCGACGCAGCTCCAGCAAAGCCATACGTTTAAGACTCCGCTTCGACAGTCGCTTCGGAGGCGGAACGCAAGCGTTCGGGTTCGCAGCGCTGATCGCGGCCGGTCAGCTCATCCATTTTTCTGAACATAGGACCGACCGGCGATTGCTCGATGCCGGTAAAATACAAGCGGCCGGCATTGACGACGACGAACACCGAACTGACATGATGCAGCAGCGCGGCAAAAATCGGATTGAGCAAGCCGAATGTCGCCAGCGCCAGGCCGACGCTGTTGAAACCGACGGCCCACAGATAATTTTGCCGGATGATACCGCCCATTTTATGACCGAGCCGCAAGATCGTGACGAGATCCTGAGCATCGTGACCGAGAATGACCACATCCGATGAAATGATCGCCAGATTGACATTCTTGTGCCCGCCGATCGCGATGCCGACATTGGCTGCGGCCAAAGACGGTGCGTCATTGACGCCATCGCCGACCATCGCCACTTTGCCTTGCGACTGAAATTGCTTGACCAGCGTGGTTTTGTCCTCCGGCTTGCAATTGAAATAGTATTCGTCGGCGTGGATGTAGTCGGCCACGCGCTTGGCCTCCTGTTCTTCGTTATCGCCGGTCGCGAGCACGACCTTTTCGATGCCGCAGGCACGGATCGTATCGGCCAAGCCCCGCATTTCCGACAGCATGATATCGCGAATGACGATGACGCCCTGGACTTGCCGGTCGACCGCCAGCCAGATCGCGCGGCCGGTATAGTCGATAGCCGGCAATTCGATGTCCTGAAGACTCAGCGTTTCGGCGCTGCCCATCAGAATTTCCCGACCTTCGATCCTTGCCTTGATGCCACGGCCCGGAAGGTCCTCGGCTTTCTCGACCGGCAGGAAGGCAGTCAGGCCCTGCTTTTTCGCATAATTGACGATCGAGTGCGCTATCGGATGATCGAAACGCGATTCGATCGATGCGGCCAGTTCCAATAGACCCTGTGTCGGCAGGCCCATTTCGACGACCCGACTGACCTCGGGTTCGGCCAACGTGACCGTGCCGGTTTTATCCAGAATCAGCGTTTTGATGTCTTGCATGTTTTCCAGCGGCTCGCCGCCACGGGCCAGAATATTCGAGCGGGCCAGACGCCCGATATTCGCGGCGAACGCGGTCGGCGTCGCCAGCGCCCAGGCGCAAGGGCAAACCACCGCCAGCGCCGTCGCCATCAAATGCAGGCTGCCGGTGATGTAGAGCAGCAAAAAGGCATAGGCCGTGACCGACAGCAACAGAACCTGTACCGTGGTATCGGCGCGCCGCTGCAGATCCGATTTTTTCTCCAGACTGTTTTCGATTTCCTGCGTGATCACCGAAAGAAACGAATCGTCCCCGTTTTTGTCGGCCTTGACCTGCAGCGGCGCGCTCAGATTCAGCGTGCCCGATGTCACGCTGGCCCCGGTCTCCTTATATACCGGAAAAGGTTCGCCGGTAATCGTCGATTCGTCGATCGCCGAGGCGCCTTCGATGATGATTCCGTCGATCGGAATCATTGCGCCTTTCGCGATCAGCACTATAGCGCCTTGTCGAACTTGGTTGATCGACACTTCCACGATGTCGCCACCCTGCAGCATCTGCGCGGTTTTTTTGCCTTCCTGAATCAGGCTTTCGATCTTTTCCCGATTCTTCCGGATGATCGTGAACGAGATGTACAAGCCCAGGCCGATGAACCAAGCGACCATCGCCCCGCTCAACGGCGCGCCATCGATCAGCGTCACGGTCATGACCAAAACGATCAGCAGTTCCGCCGAAACCTTGCGCAAGAACAACACGCTTTTCAACAGGCTTTCGAAATAGAGCGCCAAACAGAACAAATAAAACGGAATACCCAGCCAATACAAGACCGGCAAGTCATAAAGCGCATCCAGCCCGAATAAAGCTACCGGAATCACCGCCGCGATGACGCGCAGCAGCATGATGTCTTGGCGGGGACTGATCTTCAGCAGTTCCGCATCGATTTTGTCGAAATAGGTTTTATCAATCATGTTTGTACCCTTTATCAGATGTAGGTCGGGTTAGCGTCAGCGTCCTCTCGTTCCCACGCTCCAGTGTGTGAAAACGCATAACGAGCTCAAATACAACGTACCACTCTTAAAGCCGGTATCGGTTCCCACGGAGGACCGTGGGAACCAGGAAAAACGTTGGGTTACGCTGACGCTAACCCAACCTACGTTTGTTAAGGCCGCCCCAATAACGAAACACCAACACAACCGCAACGGCGATCATCGCAATCCCGGCCAGCCAAGCCGTCGAGGTTTCCGGATGCTCGCTAAAGGTCGCCGACTGATAAAACAGCGTCGCGGTCAGATAAGCCAGCCCCGTGGACCAGAGTACCATGAACGACGACCAGCCGAGACTGGATTCCCGGTAGGCGGCCGCCGAAGTCGCGATGCAAGGGAAATACAGCAAAATAAACAACAGATAGGCGAATGCGCCGATCGTGCCGTCGAAATGCCGATGCAAGGCCTCGACAAACGAATCTTGGCCGACCGACGGATTGACCGGGTCGGCACCGAACATCTTTTTCAGTCCCATCGGGATGGCCATGAAGGCCCGTTCTACCGCATCGCCCAAGTCGAAGGACTGAACCTGCCGGGCGGAAGCCGCCTGCCCGGTTTCGGCATAGATAGTTTTCAGCGTGCTGATGACGACGACTTTATGCAGGATGCCGGTGAACAATGCGACCGTCGCCGGCCAATTTTCTTCGTCGATACCCATCGGCCCCAACGCCGGCGTTACCGAGCGTCCCGCAGCGCTCAGCACCGAATGTTCGATGTCGTTCGGTTTGAAGCCGCCGTCCGTCCCGAGCGAACCGAGTATGTTCAAGAGCACGACCATCGTGATGATGATTTTTCCGACCCGCACAACGAAGGTCTTGACCCGGGTCCAGCTGTTAATCAATACATTTTTCAGCTTCGGCACGTGATAATTCGGGATTTCCATCATCACCAGCGAGAATTCCTCTTTCAGAAACGTGTTCTTCAGCAGCAAGGAGGTCAGCACGGCGAAGAAGACGCCTATCGAATAAAGCATGAATACGATCAAGCCGCCGTGGTCCGGGAAAAAAGCCGCGGCGAACAAGGTAAATACGGCCAGCCGAGCGCCGCAGGTCATGAACGGATTCAACAGGATGCTCAACAACCGATCGCGCGGATTCTCCAGAGTCCGGGTCGCCATCATCGCCGGCACGTTACAGCCGAAACCCAGAATCATCGGCACAAAGGCCTTGCCGGGCAGTCCCAGGACACGCATCAAGCGGTCCATCGCAAACGTCGCCCGGGCCATGTAGCCCGACTCCTCCAATACCGAAATGAACAGATACAGAAAACCAAGAATAGGAACGAACGCGGCCACTTCCCGGATGCCGTTGCCGACACCCTGGGCCAACAGCATGATCAGCCATTGCGGACTGTCCAGCAGCGCCAAAAAATGCTCCATGCCATCGACAAAAATCGCCTGCATCAGGTCGTTGAAGAACGGTTTAAAGGCCCGTCCGAGTTTGATCGTGAACGTGAACATCAAATACATCACGCCGAAGAAGATCGGAATGGCTAAGAATCGGTTCAATATCACATGATCGATCTTATCGGAAAGGTTCCGGCCCAGCTCGGACTGCCGTGTGAGCGTCTCATTTACCAAGAGACTGATAAAACCGTAGCGGCTGTCCGCGATCAAAAGATCCGCCTCTTCGGCGGCCTGGTCTTGGACCGCATGGCGCAGCTGTTTCGCAGTCTCGGTCAGCAAGGGATCGGCATGGCCGAGCGCAAAACCGTCCTGTTCCAGCAATTTGACGGCGAACCAGCGCGCATCGCCGTAACGGTTGTCCAGTTGTTGCTCGACCAGCGGTGTGAGTCGATCCAACGCTTCCCGAATCGCAAGCGGATAATCGATCACCGAATGCGACAATTTTTTATGCTCCACCGCTTGGTTGATCGCCGCTTTCAAGGCCCTGACCTCCTCGACTCGAGTCGCAACCAACGAAACCAATGGGCATTCGAGGCGGCGGGCTATTTCGTCACTATCGATTTTGATGTCGCGGCCGGTCGCGTCGTCCATGTTATTCAACACCACCAGCATCGGCAATCGCATTTCCAACAATTGTGTCGTCAGATAAAGGTTATGTTCGAGATGCGAAGTATCGACGATATTGATGATCAGGTCCGCCTGCCGCGCAAGAATGTAATCCCTGGCGATTTTTTCATCCAGCGCCGTGGCCGTATCGTTCACATCCAACGCATAGATACCGGGCAAATCGACGACTTTGACGGTCTTGTTATCGAACCGATAAGAGCCGCTTTTGCGCTCGACGGTTACGCCCGCCCAATTACCGACATGCTGACGGGCGCCGGTCAAACCATTGAACAGCGTGGTTTTTCCGCAGTTGGGGTTGCCGATCACGGCGACGGTATATTCCTGTTTCTGCAAAACAGGTATCGGGGCCGGCGACACTTTGTCCAGACGCTCTATTCTCAAGCCGGCGATCTCATCTTGGCGCACACTGAGATCGGTACCGCGCACTCTGATTTCAATCGGGTCGCCTAACGGTGCGATACGGATGATTTTGAATTCGGTGCCGGGCGTCAAACCCATCGCCAGCAGTTTATGCCGGTAAGGTAAGAAGCTTTTGTCGTAACCCAGGACGCGTCCGCAATCGCCCGCTTTCATATCGCTCAAATTCATTTGCATCGAAAGCCACCCTTGTTCCTTTTAAAACGCAAAAAACGCCAATGCCGTTGCTGAATCAGCAATCTCATCATAGCCGGTCTGCATTTGTTTTATCTTATATTCTAAAGTCTAGCAACTCGTCTTACTTACGAGAAAACATCAACTCTATCGATACCGACAGTGAAACCCGAGTATTTTCCAGACCTCACAGCACTTCATACAGTTAATTTAGGCTATGCTCGCGTTAATAGTTGATACCCAATTTGAACTCAAAGTCAGCAGAAACCAAAGGATATAGCTCTAAATAACTTGTCTTATTCAATATTGATCGGATTGTTGAAAGGAGGGTACGGTTGCTCAATTGACAGGTATCGGCGGCAGGGCAGATTTTTGCTCCTGCAAAATCTGCATTTACCCAGCATCTAAATTCCATAATCCATTATCTATGGTTAACTATCTTAGATAGTTTAGGTGCTGGGTTCATGCCATCCTTGGCAATCAGTCGTCCCAGTCAAGCCTTGTATGATTAATTTAATGAATTTTAGCCAGGAAATACTTTAAGCTTTAACGAGTTCATTGGGAGGTCGCTCAAGCCCGAGGACTGGATTAACCAGAGCCTGTCTATAGATTGCCCCCCGCCCTATTCACTTACATGGAGGTATTTACCCAGCACCTAAATTATCTATGTAATCAATCATGGCCAATAGGCTATGGAATTTAAGTGCTGGGTTTACGGCGTCCTGTCAGACGAGTAATCGTGCCCTCTTCCATGCTCAATGTATTGGAAAGCAATCATTGACTATTTCCTAAATGGTTTATTTAGTAGGAAAGATAACCGTTTCAACGTAATTATTCACATCCCCCCTATCGTTCCCACGCTCCAGCGTGGGAATGCAGCCCGAGACGCTCTAGCGTCTCGTACCGCTGGAGCGGTACTCAGGCATTCCCACGCAGAGCGTGGGAACGAGAATGGCCGGGGAACTGAATACTCACGTTTCAACTGCTAACATGAACATAGTTTTTTAAAGGGGATGCAAAGTTCCAGCTTATTTTAAATGTAGGGGTCTGAGTAATTGCAATGTATTAGACAGATTTCTTAAACGAACGGCCTTTTTTAAAAACGCCTAAACTTGCTAAAGCCGAACCGAAAAACCAAAAAGCCGCTGGTAATGGTACTGGGGTAGTACTAAATGTAATATTGTTTATTCCTAGATTCCAACTTGTCCCCAATATTATGCCAATCGAACTAGCTGTAATGTTAGGTTCGAAGATGTAAGCTACGTCACCCGGCACGGTAAAGGGATTACCCAAAGGTGCGTAATCAATCAATATATTAGTTATATCGTTTCCATCAACAATACGTAAATCGCTTGCATCCCTCGATGTTTGAAGGTATCCACCAACTTCAAAGCTGCTAAGCGTAACATAATTGTTAGGATTAACAGCAGTCAATGTTATATTCAGAAGTCTTCCATTAGCATTAGCAAAAGCGGCGGTATTGAGATCTGCATAGCCGGCATTCCAAAGCAGAACATTCGAAGATTCCACGGTACCATCAGAATTTAAAGTTTGATAAAACACAGATACTTCGGGTGTGGAACCGAAACTCTCCGGAACCGCCGAGTAATTTGAAAAGGGTTGAAGTTCGTCGAAATTTATTGTACTTGCCTGACAATCGAAAAAT
The DNA here is from genome assembly GCF_044788715.1 of Methylotuvimicrobium sp. KM1. Lineage (NCBI taxonomy): Bacteria > Pseudomonadati > Pseudomonadota > Gammaproteobacteria > Methylococcales > Methylococcaceae > Methylotuvimicrobium > Methylotuvimicrobium sp. KM1. The sequence goes on from NZ_CP173170.1 coordinate 3,001,061, forward strand.
GCGAAACCCAAGATTAACAAATAAATAATTTTATTTAGCATTACACTTACCATTGATGATTATTGGTTAAAAAAGTCTAGCGCGAAACATAACTCGTAAAAGAATAAATGACTCAGGCTCATTCAACACTTTCATCAAGCTACACATGAATCAAAGCAAAATACATACCATATCTATAGATCGCTGATTTATACTATCTTTTAAGTAACCACCATTTTTCGATGTAAAAAATACTGACAATTGATTTTCGGTACTGGCAGTCATATCAAAAGCAACTCTAGCGAGTCGGTCTTTACGGGCTAGCATTGCTGTTATTGCAACGCACATAAATCCCCCTTCATCCCTGCGTAATTTCATGGCTGCGGCTGCGACTTGTCCCCGCTTGGATTCTTAGCTTCAACAAACTGAAACATCTTGCTAATCACCAAAAATCATTACAGATGATCTTACCGAAATTTGACAAGTAACACTTGACTACCGCCTGCCTTATTCTGCCTAAGCGCCTCAATACAGCTCTTGCGATAACGCTTAAATAAAGGCTTAAACAGCTCCAATTGAACGTTGAGTGAAATGATCGATACGCCTCCAACGCACTTGGATTGCCGGTTACCCGCTTCCCTGCTTTTCATAACTGACCAATTCATCGGCGGTTTTGAAAATCGTACTATCAAAACCAAGAACTAGCCCCTTCTCGTTCGAACAAGGATTAACCCAACGCCTTCCGGTTTGCGTAACTGTATGTACAAGGCCAACTGAAAGATATGCAGTTTTTCATTGGCACTGGTCAGATTGTTTTCGGTAGCAATCATCCAAAAAATAACTTAGATATTGATAAGTAATTAATACCCAAACCAAACATATAATAAATAGAACGGTTTTTTTAAATTTATATATTAGATAAAACAATTCTGGATTGTTAGTATGCTTGCAACTTCAATCCAGGAAGGGCTCGTCAGGAATGATTTCACATTATTAATGTGTTTGCTATCGCTCGTATCGAGTAAAAACTTTAGATTGTACTGCATCCTACTCACACCGAATGAGACTTCATTAGGATCGGATGCAGCGCTTCCCAACCACGGAGATTTACTTAAATGACCGCTTTATCGATTATTCCCGTCATCGCAGGCCCGGTTTCGCTGTTACTGCTGGGACTTGCGCCTTCATCGTGGGCCGAGCGTCAACCGTTAAAGATCGCTCGATCGACAGAAATCGCTGCGATTGCCGGTTTGTTTTCAGCAATACTGGCCACTTGGTTTTACGCTGAACACGGTTTGATCGAACAAGGATTCGCCGGAATCGATATTTACTTCGATGCACTCTCGGCGACGATGTTGATATTGGTTTCCTTCGTGAGCGTCATCGTCATTCGATATTCGCGTAATTATTTGGCTGGCGATCCCGGACAGGGACGCTTCATGAAGTGGTTGGCGCTGACGATCGGTGCCGTACTAACGCTGATCGTGTCGGGTAACTTGGTGTTATTCACGCTGGCCTGGATGGCGACCAGCCTCAAACTCCATCAATTGCTCACTTTTTACTCAGACCGTCCGGCAGCACTGATCGTCGCGCGCAAGAAATTCGTGATCAGCTGGATCGGCGATCTGTGTCTGATTCTGGCGATGGCGTTAATCTATCAGCGCTTTGGCAGTCTTCGTTTCGGAGAAATTTTCGCGGCGGCCGATATCGTATCGACGACTTCTCAGTCGGTCGATGCCGGCAGCGAGTTATCGTGGATCGGCATCTTACTCGTATTGGGAGCCTTGTTGAAATCCGCACAATTCCCATTCCACAGCTGGCTGCCCGAAGTCATGGAGACACCGACGCCGGTGTCGGCATTGATGCACGCAGGCATCATCAACGCCGGCGGTTTTCTGATAGTCCGCATGAGCCATGTGATGATACTCGCGCCGTCCGCCTTAGATATACTTGCAGTCTTCGGAGCAATAACAGCCTTGTTCGGCGCTCTGTGTATGCTGACGCAAACTAGTGTCAAAAAGTCGTTGGCCTTCTCGACAGTCGGACAAATGGGCTTCATGATGCTGCAATGCGGTCTGGGAGCCTTCTCATCGGCGATATTGCATATCGTCGCGCATTCCTTATACAAAGCGCATGCCTTCCTTTCCAGCGGCAGCATCGTCGATATCGCAAAGTCGTCGTGGGTTCCACTCGTGCGCAAAAAACGCGATTCATGGCACTTGCTTAGCGGTTTCGTACTCGCACTGGTGTTGACATTTTCAGTGTCCACGTTGTTCGGCTTCACTTTTTCAAATCACCCGGGTGTTTTGATTTTGGGCGTCATTCTGCAGATAGCATTGACTTATCTCCTCTGGAACGCGATCGAAATTCATATCGGCAAGCGCCTATTCATAAGCGTCAGCATCATTGCCGTACTCGTATCGGTCGTTTACTTCGCGCTGCAAGCCGCGTTTATCGAGTTGTTGCAAAATGCGCTGCCAACTGCAGCGCTAGTGAGCGGGGCTTTCGACATTGGACTGTTATTGTTCGTGTTGGCGTCATTCATGTCGGTGTTATGGCTGCAAGTACGCTTCTCCAGCGACGACATTGGTTCAGGTTGGCAATCGGCTTACGTTCATTTTTATAACGGCCTTTATATCAGTAGCTTCGCGAACTTGTTGATTCGCCGCTATTGGCCTGCCAAGTCACCTCGTCATTCTTGATCGGAGCATGCTGCGATGAAAACTTTAAACGTGTTATCCCAAAGTGCCGATGTCGCCCTGAACGAATCCTTTAACGGGAAACAAGCGACCGTTCGTCCGCAAATCCTATCGGCGGCGGCAACCGCATGCTCATATGTGCCGCCGCTCTGGCCTTTGAAGCAGTTTGTTGCGGTCAATCCTTTCCTCGGCTTGTTGCCGCAACATTTTTCTCAGGCCAATGCCTTCATGCGCCGGGCCGCGCATAAGGATTTACTGATGTCGGCGGATTTTTACTTTAATCAACTCGCCGGCGGGCGTATCGCCGATGCCGATCTGGCTAAAGCGTTGACCCTATTCGACAAGAACGGTGAATTCGGGTCGGTCGATGACGTCAAGGCCCGCTTATGTTCGATGCCAAACGAGGCGCACGCCGGCAAGCATGCCATACATACGGTTGCCGATTTGATCGATTCGGAACTGGGGACCGACTGGACTGCATTCGTTATCGATGAAATTTCGAAATGGTGTGCGGCCTATTTCGACGAGGGTCAATCGTCCTGGCGCATGCCTTGGTCTTCACTGCCGTTATTCGAAGCTTGGAAGCAGGCCGCGAGCATTGATCGCAATGCGGAAATTCACGGCATCAAAGGGTTGCGCGACTTCGTTCGCACGTTGCCGGATGAGCCATTGCAGGCAATCGATTTCGTATTGCGGAGTATTCACGTTCCCGAAGCGAACCTGACGGATTTTTTTCACCGGCAATTGCTGACGGTCGGCGGCTGGAGCGCCTATATTCAATACCGAGCTCGGGAATCCGGCATGCAAGGTCATGACGACGATACGTTGCTGCATTTGCTTGCGATCAGACTGGTTTGGGACCGGGCTCTCCAAATGACCTATTACGATCAATTACCGGCCTTGGATGATGTCATCGAGATCGAGCCGACCGAACCGGGCGTTTCGGAAAAATTGAGACTGCTGCTGCAACAAGCTTATGAAATCGGTATTCAACGAAAGCTTGTCGACAAATTAACGTCGCCCGACAATCTTAAGGCGCAACCTCTCCCTAAAGCCATTAAGAACAAAGCGGTTCAAGCCGTTTTCTGTATCGATGTCCGCTCCGAGGTTTACCGCAGAGCACTGGAGACCGCATCGCCAAGAATCGAAACCTTCGGCTTTGCAGGCTTTTTCGGCTTCCCAATAGAATATATACGCTTAGGTCATCAACACGGTGCTGCGCATTGCCCGGTCTTGTTAACGCCGAAATACCGCATCCGCGAAAGCCTTATCAATGCGACGGTCGAAGAGTTAAGCGATGCTCTTAATAAGCGTTGGTCCATTAAACGCTTCAATAAAATATGGAAATCGTTCAAGACATCGGCCGTATCATGCTATTCCTATGTCGAAATCGCAGGCTTGGCATTCGGCGTCAAACTGCTGACCGACAGTTTCGGTCTGACCCGGACCGTCACGAAGCCGGGCACCGAAGGCTTAAACGCAACTTCGGTGCTCCGTCTCGGCCCTCAAATCACTCGCCAACGCGGACGCCTGGTAGCGAACGGCAAAGTCCTCGAAACCGGTCTGCGTTTGACCGATAAAGTCGAATTAGCCAAAAACGCCTTGCGCGGCATGGGTTTGACTTCGGATTTCGCTCGACTGGTTTTGCTGTGCGGACATGGCAGTACGACAGTCAACAACCCCTATGCCGCCGGCCTCGATTGCGGAGCATGCGGCGGCCATAGCGGCGAAGCGAATGCCCGTGTTGCCGCGGCGGTGCTCAATGATGTATCGGTCAGAGGGGGCTTGGCAAGCCAAGGCATCGACATTCCGCCTGATACTTGGTTTCTGGCAGGACTTCATGACACGACGACCGACGAGCTGCGTCTGTTCGATCTCGATTACCTGCCTTCCGGATACGAAAAAGACATTGCCTGTCTTCAAGAATGGTTGTCCGACGCATCCGAATTGGCGAGAACCGAACGTTCCGTTCTACTGGGCATTGGCGAGACACATCCCCAAGAGATTAAACAGCATATTAAGGCACGCAGCCGTGATTGGTCGCAGGTGCGTCCGGAATGGGGCCTGGCCGGTAATGCGGCCTTCATTGCCGCCCCCAGGGAAAGAACTCGTCAGGTAAAGCTTAACGGCAGAGTCTTTTTGCATAATTACGATTTCAAACAAGACTCGGATGGTTCTATTTTAGAATTGATCATGACGGCGCCTTTGGTCGTCGCGAGCTGGATCAACCTGCAGTATTACGCATCGACGGTCGATAACCGTCTGTTCGGCAGCGGCAACAAGGTCCTTCACAACGTGGTCGGCACGATCGGCGTACTCGAAGGTAACGGCGGCGATCTGCGGGCCGGCTTGCCCTGGCAATCGCTGCATGACGGCTGCAAATTCGTGCATGAACCGGTCCGCCTGAGTGTCTTCATCGAGGCACCCAGATCGGCAATCGATGCGGTCATAGTCAAACACGAAACCGTCAGACAATTGACCGATAATCAATGGTTACATTTGTTCAGTATCGAAAACGACGGCGACTGTTACTTCAGATACCTGGGACATAAAAAATGGCAATTGGAAAGCGACAACAGAAAAGAGGAAGGCAATGCTTGATACAACTCAAATCATTATTGAAAATCAAAATCACCTAAATGCGGACGATCAAGCAAGGATTTCGCATTCAAATGCAAACCAACATTTAGACTGGTTAGAATCAGAAGCGATATTCATTTTGCGGGAAGTTGCGACCGAATTCAAAAACCCCGTGCTGCTTTTCTCCGGCGGCAAGGATTCGGCGGTACTGTTGCATCTGGCTTACAAAGCTTTTCATCCCGAAAAGATCGGGTTCGTATTGCTGCACATCGATACCGGCCATAATTACGGCGAAGTCATCGAATACCGCGACCGCATAGCAGAGCGCTACGACTCTATGCTGCATGTCCGCAGCGTCGAGGATTCGATCCGACGCGGTACCGTGCGTTTACGTGATCCCCTCGAATCGCGTAACGCTCATCAATCGGTGACGCTGCTCGAAGCGATCGAAGAACTGGCGTTCGACGTCTGTTTGGGCGGAGCGAGACGCGACGAGGAAAAAGCCAGAGCCAAAGAGCGCATCTTCAGTCTGCGCGACGAATTCGGTCAATGGGACCCGAAAAATCAACGCCCGGAACTTTGGATGTTGTTCAATACGCGGATTCGCCCCGGCGAGCATATGAGAGTCTTTCCCCTTTCGAATTGGACCGAGCTCGATATCTGGCAATATATCGAGCGTGAAGGCATTGAATTACCGCCGATCTATTTCGCCCACGACCGCACCGTGGTCCGGCGCGGCGATCTCTTGGCGCCAGTGACCGAAATCACGCCACCGAAACCGGGCGAGACAACCGAAACGGTACGCTGCCGATTCAGAACCGTCGGAGACATTTCATGCACCGCGCCGGTCGAATCGACAGCGGTCACGATAGACGAAATTATCGCCGAAATCCGATCGTGCAAAATCACCGAACGCGGCGCGACACGGCTCGACGATCGAGCCTCGGAGGCTGCGATGGAACAACGTAAAAAAGAAGGGTATTTCTGATGACCGCTCCATTGACTCCAAACCTTACTCCATCGGAAAGCGGCAACTCCGCAAAAAGCTTGCTGCGTTTCATTACCGCTGGCAGTGTCGACGACGGCAAAAGCTCGCTGATCGGACGACTGCTTTACGACACGCAAAGCATTCATAGCGACCAAATAACAGCGATACAACAAACATCCGCTAAACGCGGTTTGAGCGAATTAGATTTATCGTTGCTGACCGACGGCCTGCAGGCCGAACGCGAACAAGGCATTACGATCGATATCGCTTACCGTTATTTCAATACCGAACAGCGCAAATTCATCATCGGCGATGCGCCTGGACACGAGCAATATACGCGGAACATGGTCACAGCAGCGTCGACAGCGGACCTAGCCATCTTATTGATAGACGCGCGTAAGGGTGTCGTGACACAAACGCGTCGTCACACTTATCTGGCTCATTTGTTGGGAGTCAACGAGATCGTGCTGGCCGTCAATAAAATGGATCTGGTCGACTGGCGCCAAGACATCTATCAAACGATTCGGTACGATTATCTGGCATTTGCCGCCTCCCTTGGCATCGAGCAAGTTTGTACACTGCCGATCTGCGCATTGGAAGGCGACAACATCGTGCACGCTAGCCGATCGATGAATTGGTATGATGGGCCGACATTGATCGACTATTTGAATCGTGTTTCGGCACACCGCGATAGGTCAGAAAATCCGTTGCGTTTTCCGGTACAACGGGTCGCACGAGTAAAGCTCGGAAACGGTGTAGCAATAGAAAACAATGACTTAAACACAGAGTTTCGCGGTTATCAGGGCACATTGGCATCAGGAACGCTGGTAGTTGACGATGAAGTACTAGCATTGCCGTCCGGACTCGCGGCAAAAATAAAATCGGTTAAGCTGGCCAACCAATCTCTACCGCACGCGGCTCCAGATCTTTCTGTCGTCGTTGAATTAGATAGAGAGATCGATATATCGCGAGGAGACATGCTGGTCGCTAAGAACGATCTGCCGGAGACGGTGCGTGAAATTCATGCCGATATTTGCTGGCTTTCCGAAGAGCCTCTGAACACCCGGCGCAAATATCTCATCAAGCACACGACACGCACGGTCCGTTGTCTGTTTTCAGACTTGCAATATCGAGTGGATGTGAATACGTTGCAAAAACATCTAAAACCGAGCGACATCGTGATGAACGATATCGTCAGAGTCGAACTGAAGCTACAACAACCGCTATTTGTCGATCATTATGCGGAAAATCGCGTTACCGGCAGTTTCATTATCATCGACGAAGCCACTCATGCCACTATTGCAGCAGGCGTGATCGTGTAATCCTAAATTCGGCAGTTCAACCATGAAGTAGATGAAGTTATAGTTCGTAGATTGAGACTCTTTATCTAATTTTTTGATATACAAATCTCCGTTCTGCCAATGCCGGTTCCGAAGAGGATGCGGTTGCTCGACCGACAGGCGTCGGCGGCAGGGACAGCCGCCGTCGAGCCTACAGGGACGTATTCACCCAGCACCTAAATTCCATAACCCATTGGCTATGGTCAATTATCTTGGATAATTTAGGTGCTGGGTTCACGGCGTCCTGTCGGGCGAGTGACCGCACCCTCCAGCACCAGAGAACTTTCATTTGCCGGGGCGATGGCCGGGCCTTTATTAACGTTACTGTGAAAGTTCGCAGTTTTGCATCCTTATGTAATTTTTTCGATATGCAAAACGCTGCTGGCTGCGAAGAGAGTGCGGTTGCTTGATTGTCAGGTGTCGGCGGCAGGGCAGATTTTTGCTCCTCGGCAATTGCTGAGTTACAAGGATGTAACGAATGCAGAAAATGCAGGAGCATTTTTCTGCCCTGCATTGCCCTAATACACGCCATCCATGGCGTAATGCAAAATCTGCATTCACCCAGCACCTAAATTCCATAATTCATTGTCTATGGTTAACTATCTTAGATTTAGGTGCTGGATTTACGGCGTCCTTTGACGGATCCCCGGCACCGAGTTTTGATCTGCGATGGGTATATAATCTATTTATCCTATAACTGAAAATGAACCGCGATGTCTCTACAATCTGACCGTAACAAAATCGTCATCATGGGCGCCGCCGGACGTGACTTCCATAATTTCAATGTCGTCTACCGAAATGATCCCGGCAGTGAAGTTGTTGCATTTACCGCCGCGCAAATCCCGGATATCGCAGGGAAGCGCTACCCACCGGCATTAGCCGGCCCATTTTATCCCGAAGGCATCCCTATCGTCGATGAAATCGAACTGGCAGACCTATGCCGAGAACAACACATCGACCAAGTGATTTTTGCCTACAGTGACGTCTCACACAGCCAAGTCATGCATCAAGCGTCGATCGCACTGGCCGGCGGAGCCGATTTTACCCTACTCGGCCCCAAGCGCACGCAGTTGAAAGCATTGGTTCCAGTCATCGCTTGCTGCGCGGTGCGCACCGGTTGCGGTAAATCGCAAGTCACGCAATGGCTTTCGAAACTATTGAAATCCCGCGGTCTCAAAACCGCAGTAATCCGCCATCCTATGCCTTACGGCAACCTCGAAAAACAGGCCGTGCAACGTTTTACCAGTATGGACGACCTCGACCGTGCCGATTGCACGATCGAAGAGAGGGAAGAATACGAACCCCATTTGTCTCTCGGCAATACCGTGTTCGCTGGCATCGACTACGCCAAAATCCTCGCCATTGCCGAGCAAGAAGCCGACATCATTTTATGGGACGGCGGCAATAATGACTTTTCGTTCATCCGTCCCGATTTGCTTATCGTATTGACCGACCCGCTAAGACCGGGTCATGAGACAGGCCATCATCCAGGCGAAGCCGTATTGCGTATGGCGGACATCGTGCTGATAAACAAAGCGAATTCGGCTACCGATGAGGCTATAGAATTCGTCTTTGAAACCGTCAGACAGATTCTTCCATCTGTGCCGGTTATTAAAACCTTTTCGAAAGTCACTCTCGATCAACCTCAACGAGTGAAAGGCAAGCGTGTCATCGTCGTCGAGGACGGTCCGAGCATAACTCATGGAGGCATGGCCTACGGCGCGGGCTTTATTGCTGCAACTCAAGCTCAAGCCGCCGAGATTATTGATCCGAGAGCATTTGCGTCCGGACAATTGACCGAAGTATACCGCCAATACCCGCACATCGGTAATGTACTACCGGCTATCGGTTATCACCCTCCGCAGTTAAAGGCACTGCAGCAAACTCTTAATGCCGCCGATGCCGATCTCATCGTTTCGGCCACGCCATGTGACTTATCGACCTTGATCGCTATCAATAAACCCATTGTATGTGCGCGTTATGAATTTATAGAAGACAAAAATGCCGAATTTAGCCGACATATCGAAACTTTCTTAAAAAACCATTTATAAACCCCGGTAAATAAATGTCATTTATAACATTCGTTACGTTTGCAGAATCAATTAACCGGTTCCGTTTTATTTTTTCGCCTTTATAATACTGAAGACGGCAGTCTGTTATGACATTCAATTACATTCCGAAAAATATGAAAAAACCTAAATCGATACAGTTAAAAATCATCGAAAAGCCGGAAGATCTGATTCACAAAGCAAAACAAGCCGCTGAGAATTACGGCTTACAGTTTTTAGGCGATATTGAGCAAGGCATCATAAAAGGCTTCGGCATAGAAGCCGACTATATGCTGCAGGAAGATATTTTAACGATTACGGTTTTTCGCAAGCCGATTTTAATTTCGTGGGCTACGGTTGAACAAAAAGTTCGAATGTTAGTGCAACATGGTTAAACTGAATGATAATTACGCAACTCTTGGATTCAAGCGATCGACTTACAACCCTTTAAGGGTTTAGTAAAAAATAACTTCCCGATTATTCATCATTCCTACGCCCTGCGTGAAAATGCATCCCGGAACCGGGACGCATGGGAACGATAAACTTGTGTGGGATGTGCGCAAGGCGTGAGAAACATTTAGGAGAGTTATTTTTTACCGTATCCTAAATAACTTTGGGAGATCTTAAATCCCATGCACTAACCTAATAACTCGACATTCCGGCAAGAGTTCATACTAAGTGTAGGGTGCGCATCGCGCACCCTATAGTACTCGATAGACACATCCCATACCTTTTATTCATAGACGGTTTTTCGATCAAAAGGGAGTAGTCAACTGAACCGCTTGCCGTTACGACAGAAATTCATGTCCTTTTATCTTTTGTCCTAAACTCGGCAGTTTAACCATGAAGTTCATAAAGTGCTTAAACGGCTTGTCCTAAAATTTTGAATATCCTTTTGGGGGAGCAAAAAAGAGTTGCATAGGAAAAATAAGTCATTGAATTAACTTCTTATTCTTCATGATCTTCAATGCTGATGTCTAATATCTTTGCCTTCGACCATGAAAATCATGAATTCGGCAATATTGATACAATGATTCCCGCAACGCTCGAGCGCTTTCATAATTTGCAAGATATCCAAAGCCCTTCCGATCAAGCGGGCATCCTGAATCACGAAGGTCAATTGCCGACGAATGCCGTCCTGAAACTCTTGTCCGCAATCCCAGTCTCCCCTAATAAGCTCGTAAGCATCATCCAAATTACCGGTATCGAAAGCGTCGGTAGCCTTTCTGAGCATGCCGCGCGCCATCGTACCCATCTTGACGATGTCCCTGAGTAACTGAGGATTCGGATCGCTCGTTTGCGGATCGAACATGTCGATGATCAATTTCGCTATTCTTACCGTCTCGTCTCCGATCCTTTCCAAGTCCACAACGATTTTCGAAATGGAAATCACTCTGCGCAGGTCATTAGCAACCGGACTGCGTTTAGCGAGAGTCGACAGGACCTCGGCATCGATTTTTAGCTCATATTCGTTAACTTCCCGGTCTCGAGCCACCACTTTTTCGGCGATAGAGGCCTCGCCTTCATCGAGAGACATCATGACCGCATCCAATTGATCGATGACCAAGCCGGCCATTTCAAGCACCAGATAATGTAAATGGCTGAGTTCGCCGTCGAACAGATGAACCGTATGTTCTTTCATAGATTATGATCTTGTGTAAGTAATGAGCCGCTTCGATTTGATTATCCGAATCTTCCGGTAATGTAATCCTGTGTCAATTCGTGCAAAGGATTGGTAAATACATCGCTGGTCTTACCGACCTCGATCAATTTACCGAGATGGAAATAAGCCGTTCGCTGCGAAACCCGTGCGGCTTGTTGCATCGAATGCGTCACGATCGCAATCGTATAGCGCTGTCTCAGTTCGTCGATCAATTGCTCGATTTTCGCGGTCGCAATCGGGTCCAATGCCGAACATGGCTCGTCCATCAAAATCACTTCGGGCTCGACCGACAAAGTCCGGGCGATGCACAAGCGCTGTTGTTGACCGCCCGACAAACCGGTACCTGGTTGGTCTAGCCGGTCTTTGACTTCGTCCCAGAGACCGGCCTTACGCAATGACAACTCGACGATTTGATCCAATTCGGCTTTCGTCGAAGCCAGGCCATGGATTTTCGGGCCGTAAGCGATATTGTCGTAAATTGACTTCGGAAAGGGATTGGGTTTTTGAAACACCATACCGACTTGTGCGCGAAGCGGCACGACATCTAAATGCTTTGAATAAACATCGACATCGTCGATTTTGATTTCGCCGCTCACCCGGCAACCTTCGACTGTATCGTTCATTCGGTTCAAACAACGTAAAAAAGTCGATTTGCCACAACCGGATGGGCCGATCAGCGAAATGACTTCATTCGTGCCGATATCCAGGTTGATATCTTGTATCGCATGGTTTTCAGCGTAAAACACATTGACATTACGGCAAGTTATCCTTGGATTATCAGCATGTATCGATCCGACTGTCGCCCCCATCTCGCCTTGAAAATTCACAGGTTTAACGGACATACTTTTATTTATAAGTGTTTTCATGCGAGAAACCGATTCCGGTTTTGATTGAGTTACAGTATTCATAATGTTTAACTTCTATCCGATCGAAAAGCACCTAACGTTCATGAAGGCCAGGCAATCACCCCGTAACTATTCCCCCCCCGGATGATGAAAGCTCTCGGGAGTTGAGGTTGCTGAGTGGGTTTGCGAAAATATCCCGTATTGAAAAATGTTCACCAACGCCGCTCGAATCGCTTGCGTAAAAACACCGCAACCGCATTCATCGAAATCAAAAACGCCAATAAAACCATGATCGCCGCCGAAGTGCGTTCGACAAATGCCCGTTCGGGACTATCCGCCCAAAGATAGATTTGCACCGGCAGTACGGTCGCAGAGTCGAAAATGCCTTTCGGTATATCGACGATGAAAGCGACCATGCCGATCATCAATAAGGGTGCGGTTTCGCCCAGGGCCTGGGCCATGCCGATGATGGTACCGGTCAACATGCCCGGCAGCGCCAACGGCAAGACATGGTGAAAGACCGTTTGTAATTTTGACGCGCCCATGCCAAGCGCTGCTTCTCGAATCGACGGAGGCACCGATTTTAGCGCGGCGCGTCCCGCAATGATGATGGTCGGCAAGGTCATCAAAGTCAGCACCAGTCCACCGACCAACGGCGCGCTCCGAGGCAAACCGAAAAAATTGATGAACATCGCAAGGCCCAATAATCCGAATACGATCGACGGCACCGCCGCGAGATTATTGATATTGACTTCGATCAAATCGGTCCATTTATTAGTCGGCGCAAATTCTTCCAGATACACGGCGGTCGCGGCGCCGATCGGAAACGACAGTACCAGCGTGACAAATAATGTGTACATGGAGCCCATCAAGGCGCCAAGGATGCCGGCCATCTCGGGGGCCCTCGAGTCTCCTGCAGTGAAAAAGAAAGTGTTGAAGCGTTTCTTGATTCGACCCTGTTCAAGCAATTGGTCGACCCAAGCCACTTGATAATCTTTCAGGCGCCGTTCGCTTTCCGGAACACTGCGATCGATATGGCCTTTCATCAACATATCGTAATCGTCGCTGGCAAGGAGCCATACCCTCTCGCTTTGGCCGATCACACTGGGGTCTTCCAGAACCCGGTCGCGTAATTGAAACATCGCTCCGGTACTGATCATCCGGTTCAGGTCGCGTATTTGGCGGCGTCCTTTAACTTCAGGAAAGGTCTTAGCCAAAGAAGTTCTAATCAAGGCATTGTAATCGGCTCTCGATATCACCTTATTTTCGCGCGTTTGATCCTGATCGATTACGGATTCTAAAAACTCGATATCCAGGGCGATCTGAGTCTGTTGAAATGCGCCATATCCCTTGCCGACAATGCTGATAAATAGGATCAACACAAAGACCAAACCTAACACGATGCCGGTCAAACCATAAAAACGGAAACGGCGTTCTGCCGAACGTCTTTTCGCAATGCCTTTGCGAACTTTTTCCATGGTCGATAATGATTCCGGACGATTATTCATATTGCTCCCGGTATTTTCTAACGATATGCAATGCAATCACATTCAACGCCAAGGTCACGGCAAACAACATCAAACCCAACGCAAACGCAGCCAGTGTTTTCGGACTGTCGAATTCCTGGTCACCAACCAATAACGTAACGATCTGGACGGTCACCGTCGTGACCGCTTCCAGCGGATTAGCCGTTAAATTAGCGGCCAAGCCCGCCGCCATGACCACGATCATCGTTTCACCGATAGCCCTGGAAGCGGCCAACAAAATACTGCCGACAATGCCTGGCAAGGCCGCCGGCAAAATGATTTGTTTGATCGTTTCGGCTTGCGTGGCGCCCAAGGCATAGGCTGCATCTCGCAAAGACTGCGGCACGGCATTGATAACGTCGTCGGATAGCGACGACACGAACGGAATGATCATGATGCCCATCACCAAGCCTGCGGCCAAAGCACTTTCCGATGACACCACCCAGCCCCATTGTTCGCCGGTTTCGCGAATGAAAGGCGCTACCGTCAACGCGGCAAAGAAGCCGTAAACAACCGTCGGAATGCCAGCGAGAATTTCCAATGTTGGCTTGGCTGTGTCCCTAAACTTGGAACCGGCAAATTCTGAAAGATAGATGGCCGACATCAACCCGATAGGCACCGCGACTATCAATGCAATTGACGAAATCAACAAAGTACCGGCGAATAACGGAACCGCTCCAAAGGCGCCGGACGAACCTACCTGATCGGCACGCAATGCAGTCTGAGGGCTCCATTCCAAGCCGAACAAAAAATCGAAAAGCGGCACTTGCCTGAAAAACAATACCGACTCGAATACTACCGATGCGACAATGCCGACGGTCGTGAATATTGCAATCGTCGAGGCAACTATCATGAGCCCGGTCATGATCTTTTCGACGACGTTACGCGCCCGGTAATCCTTGCTGATTTTTTTATGTGCCAACCAAATGCCGGTCAGAGAGCAGGTCAAAACTACGAGGGTTAGCGTGAAATTACTGATTTTGCGTAATTGGTTATAGTATTCGGCGGCTTCCACTATGAACGGGTCGACTCGTTGACTAACCTGAAGGCCTGCGGCAACGTTTTTAATATTGTTGAGCTGAAGATTTAGTTTGCTGCTGGGCAGGCTTTTGATTTCTTCAGGCAGCGAAGCGACAGTTTGATGAGCCAGCCAAGTTGGTTCGAAAGATAGCCACACTAACATCAGAAACAAAGCAGGTATCAAGCCCCAAAGCGCAGTGTAATATCCGTAATACGCAGGCAAGGAATGCAATTCTCGGAGCGTGCCTTCGACAACGGTTACCGACCGCCTCTTGCCGATAAAATAAGCGAGGACGCTTAAAATCAGCAGCGTAAACAATAAATAAGGGGTTTGCATGTCTTTTGAAAAATCGATTACCGTTGTTGGTTGAAAATGCAATCCGGTTTGGCAATGAATAGTGAATAGTGAAATGATTCGTGATTTCAACTACTTGTCAAGCGCCGTTTTCACCTTTCACCTTTCACCTTTCACCTTTCACCTTTCACCTTTCACCTTTCACCTTTCACCTTTCACCTTTCACCTTTCACCTTTCACCTTTCACCTTTCACCTTTCACCTTTCACCTTCCCCTCACATCTCCAGTTCCTTCAGATTCCGGACATCGTCGGCATAGCGCTTTCGCTCATCAGCAGGCATCGGAATCAAACCTTTATCCGTGAGATAACCTTCCTCACCCCAGGCTTTCTCACTGGTAAATTCTTCCAGAAACTCCTTTAACCCCGGTATCATCGAAACATGCGCTTTTTTGACGTAAACATACATCGATCTAGAAACCGGATATGCGCCGGAAGCGATTTCATCGAAATCAGGCTCGACTCCATCGATTTTCAAACCAAATAATTTGTCGGTATTTTGATCTAAGAAACTGAAACCGAATATGCCCAAGGCATTCGGGTTGGTATCCAGTTTTTGCACGATCAAGTTATCGTTTTCGCCGGCCTCAACGTATGCGCCATCCTCTCGAATCGAATGACAGATGGTTTTATATGCGTTTTCATTACTGTCTTTCAGTGCTTTGATGAATGGAAAGGCTTGGCAACCGCCCTCCATTGCTAATTCTACAAACGCATCGCGAGTGCCCGAAGTCGGTGGCGGCCCCATCACTTCGATGGAAGAGTCCGGTAATGAAGAGTCGATTTGCCTCCAATTGGTATAAGGATTGGGAATGGTTTTTTCGGAACCGGAAGGGTCCGGAGTTTCTTTCGCCAACGCCAAAAACAATTGTTTTAAGGTCAGGTCGAACGCTTGGCCTTTATTCGAACGGGCTAACGTGATACCGTCATAACCGACCTTAACCTCGACGACGCTTTTCACTCCATTTTTTTGACAGTCCGCAAATTCGGAGGCTTTGATTCTGCGCGAAGAATTGGCGATATCGGGGTGCTTGACACCCACGCCGGCGCAGAACAGTTTCAATCCGCCGCCGGATCCGGTCGCTTCGACGACCGGCGTCTTAAACCGGGTCATTCTTCCAAACTGCTCCGCTACTACGGTCGTAAACGGATAGACGGTTGATGAGCCGACTATGACGATATTATCGCGTACATTCCTGGCCGAAACCGGCAATTGAACAAACATCAGGGCAAGCGCTGTCAAGGCTAATAATTTTTTGTTCATACTTTTGCTAAAGGATTGTTAAGTAGGTATATGCGCAACTTTAATACCTCAATATGACAACAACATGACAGATGATTGAATATTTGCCCGATTCAACGACAACCCGGAGGTTCATCAATTTGTCAAAAAGCACGGTTACAATCGAACACCGTTTGTTTCGCCGCAACATTTTTATCGATACTTAATTACTCCCTTTTGACTAAAAAACCGTCTAAGAATAAAAGGTATGGAATGTGTCTATCGAGGACCGCCGTTCACCCAGCACCTAAATCCAGCACCTAAATTCCATAGGTCTTTGGCAATGATTCAAAATCATGGCTTATTTAGGTGCTGGATGAATTATCCCAGATAGTTAACCATAGCCAATGGACTATGGAATTTAGGTGCTGGGTAAACCCCTCCATGGGGGCTTGACGGCAGCAATCCCTGCTGCCGACATCCTCGCTAGCCACACCCCATACCTTCATAAAGTTAACTAATTTTTGAGTATAAAGGGAGTATGACTACGACCGCTAAAGATAAAACCATCCCGTTCGATAAAGACCCCTATCGTGAAATTCTGTCCCAATTGCTCTAAGACATAGCGGAAATCCAGCGTAAAGTCGGCCTCAATGCCGAAAAGCGCTTACAAAATTACTCGCCGTATTACCGGTCCGTCGTATTGACGAAAGGCGCGTCGAACTTGGCACACTACCTGGCGCTTCTGCAATTCGATCTGCGCCACTTGCAGCAACGACTCGCCCAAGCGGGTTTATCCTCATTAGGCCGCGCCGAATCGTCCATTATGTCGACACTGGATACGGCGAAATTTCTCAAACTGGGCGTTGCTGGAATGATAAATACTGCAAGCTAGACGTAAGTTTAATCGTTTATAGTTCGATAATTTTTAAAAAGAAATTTCCCCCCTATTTGTTTACAGGATTCCGTTTTACGTTCAGGAGAGACTATGCATTCAACCAACCCATTGACTTCATCTTTCCATATTATTCTGCTAACCGCCCTCGCCTGCTTACCTACAATCCAAACGACCAGCGCCGAAACGATGAGAACCGAGGACGGCGATGCCGCACTGAGTAGCGGCGCACCTCATATTCCCGAACCGATGGTCTTCGATTTGGTGCGGCCGCTCGGCGTTAGGCAAGGCGATGCCGAAGTTAACGTACTCACCGAGCACTCACTTCGTACCGGTAATACCGAGTGGGCTCCTGAGTTCGAATTCGGATTATTCGATAACTTTGCCGTCGAATTTGAACTGCCTTTCGATAATTTAAGATTAAGTGAATATAAATTAGCACTGCAAGGCACTATCGGCACCGGATTTAACGATCATTTCATTCATGGCTGGCAAATGATCGGCATTCACGACCGCGATACCGAAAAATATTCCGTCGATGCACTTTACTTGGCCGGTTACCGTTTTAATTCCGAGGTCAGCAATTTTAATATGATCGGTGTGAGGCGTGACGATATGGAGCGCGACGGGCATTTCGTGGGCTTATTCAACACCACTTGGTTTTATGATTATTCCCAGGATTTAACCTTCGGCATTGAAATGAATAATGAATTTCGCGAGAAGTCCGACTGGACTTATCTGTTGATGCCGCAAATTCATTGGGATATCACCAATCACGCAACATTACAATTCGGCGTAGGCTTAAGCCAAGCCAATCGCAAAGAAACCAATTGGCTCGGTTCTTGGCGAATGATTTATGCGTTCTGATCCCAAAAACATCCACTGTAACGTTCATGAAGGCTTGGCCATCGCCCCGGCAAATGAAAGTCCTTTGGTGGGGAGGGTGCGGTCACTCGCCCGACAGGACGCGGTGAACCCAGCACCTAAATTATCCAAGATAGTTAACCATAGCCAATGGGCTATGGAATTTAGGTGCTGGGTAAATACGTCCATGTAGGCTCGACGGCGGCTATCCCTGCCGCCGACGCCTGTCGATCGAGCAACCGCACCCTCTCCGGAACCGACATTGTTTTTTCATATCGAAAAATTAGATAAGGAATGCAAAACTGCGAACTTTCACAGTAACCTTCATAAAATTAGCCATTGTTCGAATATAAAGGAATTAGGAATAGGCATATAAGAAATTACGCAATCGACGCCGCAATTTTTATTCGTATGCAAGGCGCGCAAACAGACGCATAGCAACGCCTTGATTCAAAATTTTTAACCATTTGACGTAATCCCTGATAAAGTTTGCCATAACTTTAATTGCAAATGCCCCTGTCAATACATCATGCAATCCACTTTATTCGTTCAACTATTAAGACTCATACGCTTAGCCGTATTCGGCGCGATTATTCTTTTTGCCGCTGTCTATGTTTTGCAACATTATCCGACGTTGTTCAGCTCGAAAAGCGCTGAACCGAGAACGGTCACGCCGCGAGGCACCCTCACCGAAGCGGAACTAACCACGATAGCGATTTTTGAGCACGCCAGTCCCTCAGTCGTCAACATCAGTACGATCGGCAGACGCGTCAACCCCTGGACTAGAGATGTCACACGTGTTCCTAGAGGCAGCGGCAGCGGTTTTTTTTGGGATGAGCGAGGCTTTATCGTGACCAATCATCATGTCTTGGCCGGCGCATCGGAAGCGTGGGTTCGCCTTCAAGACCAACGCAACCTTCGCGCTTCGTTGGTTGGCACCAGTCCCGAGCATGATCTCGCCGTCCTTCGTATTTTGGTCCCTTTCGACAAAACCACGCCTATTCCTATCGGTTCCAGTAAAGCGCTCAAGGTCGGGCAATCGGTCTTTGCAATCGGCAATCCATTCGGTTTGGATCATACGCTGACTACCGGAGTCATCTCGGCTCTCAACCGCTCGATAGCGGCTGCTCCAGGCCAAACCTACGATGACTTGATTCAAACCGACGCCGCCGTCAATCCCGGCAATTCCGGCGGCCCCTTACTCGATAGCGCTGGACGATTAATCGGCATCAATACCGCCATTTTTAGTCCGTCCGGTGCCAGTGCCGGCATTGGCTTTGCCGTGCCGGTCGATACGATAAACCGAATCGTGCCGATGCTGATCGACAAGGGGCGCTATATCAGACCGGTCATCGGTATCGGTTCCGACAACCGTGTCAGCGCGATGATCACGCAAAATATCGGCGTGAAAGGTCTATTGATTTTGGAAGTCAAGCCGGGGTTTCCAGCCGACAAAGCAGGACTAAAAGGCAGTTCCATCGATGATGCCGGCAACATTATCCCCGGAGATATTATCCTCTCTGTAGAAAATAAATCGGTTCGAGACATGGAAACCTTATTGGATATATTGGACAAGTATAGCGCCGGCGATACAATTAAAATCGCAGTATGGCGAAACGGGGAAACCTTCGAGACACAGCTAACGTTACAATAAGCGAGACCATGCTCTAGCGCCTACTCCTTTTTGATCGGAAAACCGACTAATTTTCAGGATGTGCGGGGTGTATTTGGCGAGGATGACGGCAGGGACCGCTGTCGTCAAGCCCCCATGGAAGGGTTACCCAGCATCTAAATTCCAAAGCCTATTGGCTATGATTAACTATCTGGGATCATTCATCCAGCACCTAAATAAGCCATGATTTTGAATCATTGCCAAAGACCTATGGAATTTAGGTGCTGGGTGAACGGCGCTCTTCGACGGGCATATCCCGTACCCTAAACACGGCGAAATCTCTCAAACTAGGAATTGCTGGCCCAAGTCAGCATAATCGGGCATTTTGCAATATCGGTGATATGATAAACGCTTATTTCAGGACATCTTTTACCGAACGCAGATGAATTATTTCGCGGCTAATTCGCCTTTACGCTATATGATTCCCGGTCTTTTATTGGCTGGATTATTGCTGTTGGGCTACTGGATATTGAGTGAATTTTTATTATCGCTAACTTGGGCTTTCATCATTGCCTATGCAACTTGGCCGGCTTATCGGCGACTGCGCACTTTATTAAAAGGTAACGGCAATCTCAGTGCTTCGATCATGACCGGCATCATTGCCATGATCATTATCCTAGCAGTATTCGGACTTGCCACACTCCTTCAAGAAGAAATTAAAATCGCCTATCAAGCATTGGCATTTAATTTATTGCAAGGACCTTACGAATTACCTGACCCCATCAAACGCATCCCCTGGCTAGGCAACTATTTGCAAGATTGGCTGGATCGATTAATTAACGACCGGGCCAGCCTTACCGCCCAGATAACCAATTTGGCAACGCAATCGCTAGGCTATCTGGGTAAAATCATGGGGGGACTCGGTTATTACATCATCAAAATCGGGATAGTGGCGGTTACGCTATTTTTTTGCTTTAGAGATGGTGAAGATGTTATGAGGCAAATCAATAAAGGCTTAGTCCAATTTCTTGGCAAACATCAAGATATTTATCTGCACGCTATCGCCAATACCACTAGCGCCGTTGTTTACGGTTTGGTTCTTACCGCATTGGGTCAAGGAATTTTAGCCGGACTGGGTTTTTATATCGCCGATGTTCAAGCCCCTGCTCTATTCGGCGCTATTACTGCATTACTGGCGTTGGTACCGATGGTTGGAGCCGCTTTGGTTTGGATGCCGATCGGCATCACATTAATTTTTATCGACCGGGTCTCGGATGGTATCGGTGTGCTTCTATGGGGATCGTTAGTGGTCAGCACTATCGACAACGTTATACGTCCGATTATCATCAGCGGTGCGGGTCGCGTTCCTTTTTTAGTCGTTTTTTTCGGAGTTCTCGGCGGCTTGGCTTCTTTCGGAGCGGTCGGGCTGTTTCTGGGCCCTATTATCTTAGCGGTATTATTGGCGGTATGGAGAGCCTGGCTGGAACAACAAAGCGAACAGCCGGATATCAGTAGCTAATCGCTTCTCTATACTTTTTTCAATTTTCATCAGACTGATCAACCTAAAATATCAGTTGAGCATTCTAAATCTCGCTCGCCATGAGCCTAGTCGAAGGCCGGGTGGGATTTAAGATGCTCACCCAATGGGTGGCGCTTGGAATCCGCTTATGCTTCGACAAGGTTCACCTGAGCGCTGCCAAAGAGCTCAGCACGAACGCATTCCAAGCGCTTCAACTGATCTTTTTAGGATCAATTAAATTTTGATGACAACAGTGCCTGCAGCCGCTCAGCACCGACCGGCTCCCGCATTTGCACAGGCACGATGGCCAGTCGCTCGGCATGATTTTGTCGAATCGAAGCCAATTGCCGTAGCTCTTCGTTCGCGCGTTGCCGCAGTAAGGCCGAGGTCGGCCGGGCCGCCGCCAGGCTATTGTTGACGACCCAGGCCCAGGGTTTGATGCCGGCCCTGCGCAGATCCTCCTGCAGGTTCGCCGCCTCGAGCACAGGGGTGGTTTCAGCCAATGTCGCGATCAACACCTTGGTTTGTTCGGGATCTTGAAGACGCATCATCGGCGTCGTGAACTGCAACGACTTGCCTTCCATGTGACGGGCGATTTCACGATGATACGATCCGGTCGCATCCAGCAATAGCAGGGTATGCCCGGTCGGCGCGGTATCCATCACGACGAAATGCGTTTGAGCTTCGCGGATGATGCCCGAGAAGGCTTGAAATACCGCGATCTCCTCGGTGCACGGCGAACGCAGATCCTCTTCGAGCAGCGCACGGCCCTGAGCGTCCAGTTTTTTGCCCTTGGTCTCCAGGATATGTTGACGATAGCGTTCCGTTTCCGCTTGCGGATCGATACGGCTGACCGTCAGATTCTCCATCTCGCCGACCAGGGTTTCGGTCAAATGCGCCGCCGGGTCTGTCGTCGTTAGATGCACCCGATAACCGCGTTCGGCCAGCGCGATTGCGATCGCGGCGGACAGCGTGGTTTTGCCGACGCCGCCTTTGCCCATCAACATGATCAAACCGTGACCCGGTTGAGCCATCTCGTCGATCATCGCCTGCAGCGAAGGCAGGTCGGGTAACCGATAGTCGCCGACGGACGCCTCGGCGGCCTGCTCGTCCTCATTGAATAACGAACGCAATGCCTTTAGACCAACCAGATTGCAAGGCAGCAAGCGGGTACGATCGAAAGTCAATTCGCGAAGTGGCTCAGGCAAGGACTCAAGCGCTTGCCGTTCGCGTAGAAAGATCGCCGCCGCCAACGGATCGTCGGTTTCAGACTCGGGCATAAGGCCGTTGATCACCAGATATTGATTACTCAGGCCGGTGCCGGCCAACTCGCCGCTGGTTCGCGCAACTTCCAGCAAGGTCGAGGATTGGGCGCGGGCCACCAGCACCAAGCGCGTGCGCGCAGGATCCGACAATGCCGCGACGGCCTGTTGATAGCGTTGCTGCTGTTTTTCGAGTCCGGCCAATGGCCCCAGGCAGGAAGCGCCTTCTGGATTGCTTTCGATGAAACTGCCCCAGGCGCCGGGCAATTGCAGCAGGCGAATCGTGTGTCCGGTCGGCGCGGTATCGAAAACGATATGATCGTAGCGACCGATCAGTTCGGCATCGGTCAATAACGCGGTGAATTCGTCGAAGGCGGCGATTTCGGTCGTGCAGGCGCCGGACAATTGCTCTTCGATGCTGTTGATCGCCGATTCCGGCAATTTGCCGCGTATCGGGCCGACGATGCGCTCGCGATAGAGCGCGGCCGCCTGCGCCGGATCGATTTCCAATGCCGCGAGATTGGCGACCTCAGGAATCGGCGTGATGCGATGGCCGATGGCTGTGCCGAAAACCTGACCGACATTGGACGCGGGGTCGGTGCTGACCAGCAATACTTTCTTGCCGGCATCGGCCAGATGCACCGCCGTGGCGCATGACAAGGAGGTTTTACCGACGCCGCCTTTGCCGGTGAAGAATAAAAATGTCGGGAGCTGCTGTAAAAAATTCATGACCGGCAATCAACAACAACCCGGTTTACAGCAAGCGGAAGCGGCGGCCTTGCTTTCGGCAGGCGCGGCCTCGATCGCGCACCAACGCGCCAATTCTTCCCGGGAAGGATAGCGCCCGGCCAGCGCGATTTCACCGTCAACCAGCACCAGCGGCAGCCCCTGCTCGCCGGAGCGCACCAGAAAACCATTGACGACCTTGTTGTCGACAAACGCCATCGGCTGCTGGGACAGGTTATAGCGGACAATGTTTCCGCCTTGCTGTTTCAGCCAATCCACATCGGCCGAAAATGTCACCAACGCTTCGTCCACATCGGCACCGCATACGCCGGAGCTGCAGCACAACGCCGGGTCGAATATTTCTATTGTTTTCATAGTTATTCAGCCTTTTGAAATTGAAAATAAATTAAATTATGTCGGATTTACAGACGACAAAATAAAATCTGCCTTACCGACTTGATTGCTTGACTGTCTCTTGGGAAAACCAGCCTTTCGTTTTTTTGCAAAAACCGACCAAGGCCAGCATCAGCGGCACTTCGATCAAGACGCCGACGACGGTCGCAAGCGCCGCGCCTGACGACAAACCGAACAACATCACGGCGGTCGCGATCGCAACTTCGAAATGATTCGACGCGCCGATCAATGCAGAAGGCGCGGCGTTTTCATAACTGAAACCCCACAATTTCGCGCCCAGATAGGTAATCGCAAAGATCAACAGAGTCTGAATCGTCAGCGGTATCGCAATCCATAAAATCGTCAATGGATTCGCGGTAATCACGTCGCCCTTGAACGAGAACAGCAAGACCAGCGTCAACAACAGCGCGATGATCGTGACCGGCGTCAACAGATGCAAGAATTTCTGTTCGAACCAAATCGGCCCTTTGCTGGCGATGATCCATTTCCGCGAATAGTAGCCGGCGAACAACGGCAGCGCGACATAGATGCCGATCGACAGCAGCAGCGCTTCCCAAGGCACCGGCAACTGACCGACGCCGAGCAAATAGCCGCCGATCAGGCCATATAACACCAGCATCACCAGCGAATTGATCGCGACCATCACCAGCGTGTGACCGGCATTGCCGCGCGCCAGATAGCCCCAGACCAATACCATCGCGGTGCAGGGCGCGACGCCCAACAAGATGCAGCCGGCCAAATAGCTACGCCACAGCGGCACTTCGAGCATCTTGACGCCGTCTTGCAACACGACGGTACCGGAACCGTATTCGCTGCCGACCGGCAAATCCAGGCCGAACGGCATCTTGACCAGATCGACCGCATCGGCACCGATCAGCTCAAAGAACAGTCCGCCCAGAAATAACGTGGCGATGCCGTACATCGTAAACGGCTTGATCGCCCAGTTAACGAACAAGGTCAACGACACCGGCTTGACGCTCTTGCCGGCCTTGACGACTTCGGCGAAGTCGATCTTGACCATGATCGGATACATCATGAAGAACAGACACACCGCGATCGGTATCGATACGACCGGCGCGCCGTTGACATCGATGCTCATGCCGTCGAGCGTCTTCGCGAATTCCGGCGCAAATGTGCCGAGCAGAATGCCGGCGACGATGCACAACGCCACCCACAGTGTCAGATAACGTTCAAAAAAGCCCATATCGTGTGTTTTTTCGATCATAACGCCTCCCCGCCGGCTTTCAAGCCGACAATTGGCCGATTTCGTTGAGTTTCCGGGTCAATTCGTCGCGCGGCATCGCTTCCAACGGCAATTCGAGCATAGTCTTGACGCGCAATTCCAGCGTCGCGAAAGTTTGCTCGAACGCGGCGATTTTTTCCTCCTCGGTACCCTCGACATGGCCCGGATCGGACACGCCCCAATGCGCCCGCACCGCTTGGGTCAGATAGACAGGACAGGTTTCGCCGTGCGCGCTGTCGCAGACCGTGATCACGAAATCCATCGGCTGATGTTCGAAGTCTTCCCAGGACTGGCTTTGATAGCCTTCGGTCGGCAAACCGTGACGTTTCAAAGTCGCCAGCGCGCCCTGGTTGATCCGTCCGATCGGGTGACTGCCGGCCGAAAAGGCCCGGACGCGGCCCTGGCCGTGATGATTGAACAAGGCTTCACCCATGACGCTACGGCATGAGTTGCCGGTGCACACAATCAGAATATTTAGCATGTTTGATCCTAAATGGTAGTCATTAATAATGTGTTATTCGAATAAGCATATATTTAAATCAAAATTTTTAGCCGCAAACCGCCATGTCCGGACGACAGTCCATCTGCCGCAGGCGCTCCCGATCCTTTTCGAAAGTTTCACTGGATTGTAAAGCCGACAGGGCGTTATTAAGTAGCGGGGTGGCCCAACTCGGCAAATCCGGATTAATCCGGTAATAAACCCATTGCCCTTCTCGGCTGTCCAGCAACAAGCCGGATTGGCGCAACAAAGCCAAATGCCTCGAGATTTTCGGCTGCGACAGAGCCAAAGCCGCTGTCAATTCGCAGACGCAGAGTTTGCCTTCAAGGTGCAGCAAGGTCACGCAGCGCAGGCGCGTATCGTCGGCAAGACATTTGAAAAATTGGACCGGTGTCAGCATAGTGAACAAAGTATATATGAAAAAACGCATATTGTATCAATTAAGCTTGTAAATGTGTAAAGTATCTGCTTTTACACACATTGCAATCCCATGAGAACCAATATAGTAATCGACGATGAACTCATGGCCGAAGCCCTCAAGTCAAGCGGCCTGACAACCAAAAAAGAAGTCGTGGAGCAAGGTCTTAAACTGATCGTTCAGCGCAGCAACCAACAAGCTATTCGCAAATTGAGAGGCCGACTCAAATGGGAGGGTGATCTGGGCGAGATGCGAGGCGGAAAATGATACTGGTCGATACCAGTGTCTGGATAGATTATTTCAACGGCGACATCAATGCTCAAACCGACGCATTGGATGCCGCGCTAATCGAGGGCACAGTCGCAATTGCCGACCTGATCTTTCTGGAAATACTGCAAGGTTTCAAAAGCGATAAGGACTATCAGATAGTCAAAGAAAGATTAGCCTCGCTCGATCAATACTCCATATTCAATAGCGGCATGGTCGAAAAGTGCGCGCAAAACTTTCGAACTTTACGCAAAAGAGGCATCACTATCAGAAAAACGAATGATGTCATCATTGCGACTTATTGTATCGAGCACCGACTTCCTCTTCTTTACATCGACCGTGATTTCGAACCTTTTGTGAAATATCTGGGCTTGATATCGGCTTGACTGATGAAGTTAAAAACTTTCAAGACTCTCATTGAAACAAGCGAACCAATCCCGGCACTTAACCAGTCACTCCTGAACTACCCGCCGCAACACGAGCCCTGTTGCTGAATCGGCGGACATTTGACCGAACCGTAAGAACAAAACACGCAGCAATCGCCGCGCTTCGGTTTGAGCAGGGTTCCGCAAGACTTGCATTCGTAGAAGTACCAACAGGCATCGGTCGGCATCGTTTCCGTTTCGGCATGCTCGCAGTGTGGGCAAGTAATCGTCGATTCGAGAATGACGGCGTTCATTGAAGCTCCTTTTGACTACCAATAAAAGATATGGCTAATTTTTAGGAAGCTTTTACAAATTTTCCGATAGCGGCGCTCGACATGACCCTGCGCAAATCGTCGGCATTGATATCTAAAGCATATCCCAGTATGCCGCTGCCAATAACAACCCGTGCGTAATTAAAAACGCCCTCATCGACGAGTATGCGAATCGAATCGGGTAAAGCAATAGGCGGTACCGCGCCGATCGGAAACCCGGTTGCTTGCAAGACTTCTTCCGGCTCCGCCATTGCCAAACGGCGTTCGCTTAACTGTTTGCGCAGCACGCCCCAATCGGCGCGACCGCCGCCGGCGACCGCCAATAAAACAAAATCGCCGGACCCTGTTCGAAACAATAAACTGCGTACAATTTGCTCAGGATCACGACCGATGGCTGCCAAGACCTCTTCGAGTGAACGAACCGGCTTTTTATCAGGGTCGAGTGGGATTTCGATCCATTCGTATTTAATTCCCATCTCGTCGAATAAACGTGAGACGGGAGATTTCAATTGATCGGTCATCAGTGACTCCTAATAATGGCAACAAATAAATCAGTCTTGCAAAGCCTCTAGCGCTTCGGCTTTCTGTTCGACCGACCACAATTTTTCCAATTGATAAAACGCACGCGCTTGATCGGTCATCAAATGAACGATCACATCGCCCAAATCCAGCAATACCCAATCCGCTCCGATACCGCCTTCTTGCCCTAATGGTTTCTGCCCGTTTTCCTTGACTTTTTCCGAAACATAATCAGCCATGGCATTGATATGTCGATCGGATGTACCTGTTGCCAGTATCATGTAATCGGTCACGCTGGTCTTACCGCGGACGTCCAACACGGTAATATTGTGCCCCTTCCTTTCGTCCAAAACGTCCTGGACTATTTTCAATAACGCTTCTGTTTGCATTCAAATTCCTAATCAAATTCGCGCCGCATAAATACTGATAAAGTTAGCGCTGATAAAGTTTATGTTGTCGGATGTATTGTATGACGGACTCGGGCAATAAAAAACCCGGATCCCGATGTTTAGCGATGATTTGCCGAATGGCGGTTGCGGAAATTTCAAGACGGGTAACCGACTGAAAAAATAAATACCCTGCCGAATATTCATTCAAGACTTGGCGGTCTTCGGTCAAACGGTTGGTCAAAAATCCGTCGACTACCTGCGCATTAAAACCCGGCCGAGTCATTACAACTACATGCGCGAATTCAAACAGGCGTTGCCATTGATACCAAGCGGTAAGGCCGGTAAAGGCATCGGCGCCGATGAATAGCAATAAAGACCGTTCGCCGATCTCGGCACGAAGAGACATTAATGTCTCGACCATATAGGAAGGACCGCCACGGTCGATCTCGCGCGTATCGACCGTCATATTCGTACGATTTTCCAGTGCCAATTCCGACATCCTTAGCCGCATCGAAGCGGGTGCCGATGGGCTATCGCGGTGAGGCGGAATAAAGCAAGGAATGAGACGAATTTCGTCCAGCGCGAAAACCTCCTTGACTTCCAGCGCAGTCCGCAAATGACCAAAATGAATCGGATCGAACGTGCCTCCGTAAATACCGATCATTTATTGCCGAATGTGGCCATCGCCGAGCACGATGTATTTTAAGGTAGTCAAGCCGGTTAAACCGACCGGCCCCCGCGCGTGCAACTTGTCGGTACTGATGCCGATCTCGGCGCCGAGGCCGTATTCGAATCCGTCGGCAAAACGTGTCGATGCATTGACCATGACCGAACTGGAATCGATTTCTCGTAAAAAACGTCTGGCCAGCGTGTAATTTTCGGTCACGATCGCGTCGGTATGTGCGGATCCATACCGATTGATATGCTCGACGGCCTCATCGAAACCGGCAACCACTTTGACCGACAGGATCGGCGCAAGATATTCGGTTTGCCAGTCTTCCTCGACGGCCCGCTTGCAATTCGGAATCAGCGAGCAGCTTTTCAGACAACCGCGCAGTTCAACACCTTTCTCTTGATACTTCGCCGCCAAACCGGGCAGAACTTTCGAAGCGATGCTCTCATGTACCAGCAGCGTTTCCATCGCATTGCAAACACCGTAGCGGTGCGTCTTTGCATTCAAAGCGATCGCGACGGCTTTATCGGGATCGGCTTCGCTGTCGATATAGACATGACAAATGCCGTCCAGGTGTTTGATAACCGGAATCGTCGCTTCTTTCGATATGCGCTCGATCAAGCCTTTACCGCCGCGCGGCACGATCACATCGACGAAATCCGACATCGTAATCAATTCACCAACCGCCGCACGGTCGGTCGTTTCGATCACCTGTACAGCCGTAGCAGGCAAGCCGGCCCGTTCCAAACCTTTGCCGATGCATTCGGCGATTGCCTTGTTCGAATGGATCGCCTCCGACCCGCCACGAAGAATACAGGCATTGCCGGATTTCAAGCAGAGTGCGGCCGCGTCGACCGTGACATTAGGACGCGACTCGTAAATAATGCCGATCACACCCAACGGGACGCGCATCTGACCGACTTGAATGCCGGAGGGACGATAGGTCATATCGTTGATTTCGCCTACCGGATCGGGTAGAGCTGCAACTTGTTGCAATCCTTCAACCATCCCAACAATGCCTTTGTCTTTCAATTCCAATCGGTCCAACAAGGCCGCGTCGAGCCCATTGTCGATACCCGCTTGAACGTCTTTGCCGTTTTGTTGAATCAAATATTCCCGATTATTTTCGAGTTCTTCGGCGATAGCCAGCAAGGCCGCATTTTTTATTCCGGTTTCGCTACGGCTCAAAACTCTGCCGGCTTTTCTGGCCTCGCGGCCGAGTGACTGCATATAATCAGTGATATTCATTATTGAAAAAAGCTCGTGTTAAATAGGTTTAACGGCGGTAACCAAAGCATTGACTTTTATTCGCTGATTTAAGGCAATATCGACAAAACCGGCTTCCTCCAACTGTTTTAGCGAAATGCCTTCGCGCATGACGTGATTTTCCGATTCGTCGTTAAATAAATGGATGATCCATTGTTCAAGCAAGTCCGGTTTATTTTCACCGATCAATACCTCGAAAAAACCGCTGATTTCTTCTTGAACGGTGCGGGTATGCTCGAAAATATCGTCCAAAGCATAACGATCGCCATTGATGAATTGTCCGCCCGGCTTTAAAACTCGAAAAATTTGTTCGATGACGCGCTCGCGATAACTGTGTTCGAAATTATGAACCGTGTAAGCCGTTGCCAAAACATCCGCGCTGTTATCAGCCATTTTCGTTAATGCACTGTAGGCATCGTCAAGTTTGAAAAATAAGCGCCCATTATCGACCCATTGCTTTAGGTTTTCCTTAGCTTGATTCTGCATCGTCGGCTCGCTATCGATGCTCGTGACTACCACATCATCATTAGACGACAAGATAGCCAGCGTCGTGATACCGGTACCGCCGCCTAACTCTACAACATTCAAAGGCCGCCCGGATTTATCGGCATAATGCTTGACTGCACGACCGACTATTTTGCTCATTTCAGCCGATAATGGGCTCATGCGCTGCAACATGTCGTAATCACGCCCGATGATGCCGGAAAATATTGCATCATAAGAAATACCGTTACTCATGTTTTTTCCCTTTTTGCTTGAGTTCGTAGGCCGCTAACTGTTCGGGCGTCGCTTCGGTTTGATGGCGCTTCTTCCAATCGGCATAAGGCATGCCGTAAATAATTTCCCGGGCTTGATCATAATCAATCTCGACCCCCTTATCTTTCGCGGCCCCCGAATACCATTTCGCCAGGCAATTACGACAAAAATCGGCCAGAATCATCAAATCGATATTCTGAACTTCCGGATGGCTTTGTAAATGCTCGACTAAGCGCCTAAAGGCGGCCGCTTCGAGTTCGGTTTGAATCTGCTTATCCACGATAACACCTCCTTAAAACTGGACTATTCTACCAGAAAGCCATTGCCAAGCATGTACAATCAAGCGGATTAATTCTACAATAGCGTTCAATTTTCCATTGCATTATGCCTTGACATGGAAATACATGTAACTTCGCTTAACACTTCCGCGCTTAAATTAAACCCGCAAAACGCTGGACAGCAGGATACTGTCCAAAATCAACCCGACAATAAGCGCGCGAATTCCGATAAGCCCTTACAAAACTCGGCAACTGCAACTCAGACTCCCGAGGAAGTAGAACAGCTATTAGACGATGCCGGATTATCCGACATAGCTATGTTTAACACCGACCGAACCGAAAACCCCATCAACACTCGATTATTAAATGCCGTCAATGCTTACACCACAACCTTCAACCAGCCGATGCAAGATCAGCGCGCTCAATTGGTAGCCGGTATTGATTTTTACGTATAACCCCCATCAATTGAATCGACATGAAGCAACTTTTTGAATTTTTCCCTATCATTTTATTTTTCATCGCGTTTAAACTTTATGATATTTATATCGCCACGGCTGTAGTCATTGTCGCAACCATCCTTCAAGTGGCTTTCATGTGGTTTAAGTATCGAAAAGTCGAAACGATGCAATGGGTCACATTAGGACTGATTCTGGTCATGGGCGGCGCCACAATTTACTTGCAAGACGAACAATTCATCAAATGGAAATTGAGTATTGTCGAATGGTTGTTCGGCCTGGCTTTTCTAGCTAGCCAGTTCTTCGGCGAAAAGCCGTTTATCGAACGCATCATGTCCGCCAATATCACATTGCCTTCGCCGATTTGGCGACGACTTAATCTGATGTGGGCCTTGTTTTTTATCGGCGTCGGTTTTATCAACCTTTATGTAATGTACAACTATAACACCGACGACTGGGTTAATTTCAAAACCTTCGGCGTACCCGGTTTGATGGTTGTTTTTATCGTATTACAAATGCTTTATCTCTATAAACACATGCCGGATACCGAGGAATAAACTGTGCTCTACGCGATCATCAGCACTGATACCGATAACAGCTTGGATAAAAGAAAATCGGCCAGACCGGCCCATCTTGCCAGACTGCAACAACTTCAAGACCAAGGCCGATTGATTTTAGCCGGCCCTCATCCCGCCGTAGACTGTGACGACCCCGGAGGTGCCGGTTTTACCGGCAGCCTAGTCGTCGCCGAATTCGCCGATCTTGAAGAAGCCAAGCAATGGGCCGATGCCGACCCCTACCTGGAAGCCGGCGTTTACGCAAAGGTTACCGTTAAACCATTTAAAAAGGTATTACCTCAATGACTACCGAAGTAATTAGAAAACTGCTCAACGACTCACTCAAGCCCGAGCAAATTGAAATCATAGATAATAGCGCGGCCCATGCCGGCCATATCGGCTCCCAAAGCGGCGGCGGCCATTACCATGTTACGATCGTATCCGACGCTTTTGAAGGTAAGACCTTGGTGCAACGCCACCAACTTATTTACAAAGCGTTGGGCGATATGATGAAACAACAAATTCATGCCTTAGGCATTAATGCGATGAGCCCCAGCGAATACACCAACCCGTGAAACTTACAAAGGAAAACTAAATGACCAATAAACTCGTCCCATTCTTTTTAATCGGCGCTTCGCTTGTAGCCGGTTGCGACAACCAACAACCGACAACAACTCCTATTGCACCTAAAGTCGATAAAGCCGATGCTGTCGCCTCGGTCAATGGCGTCTATATCAGCAAAACCGCATTGCAAGAGCTTGAAAGCGACATTGCCGAACGCACCCAAGGCCAATCTTTCCCGAAAGATAAGTTAATCGAGGAATTAGTTCAGCGGGAATTGCTGGTCCAAGAAGCCCTGCAAAAACAACTCGACAAATCGCCCGAGTTTATTCAAAGAATGGACGTCGTTAGAAAATCATTGCTTTCGCAGGCCACCTTACAAAATCATCTAAAATCGAATCCGGTGACCGATGAGGAAATTAAAGCCGAATACGAAAAAAATGTCGGCGGCGAAAACAACATGGAATACAAAGCTCGTCACATTTTGGTAAAAACCGAGGATGAAGCGAAAAAAATTATTGAACAACTCGATAAAGGCTCAAAATTCGACGAATTGGCTAAAAAGAATTCTACCGGCCCTTCAGGCCCGGAAGGCGGAGACCTAGGCTGGTTCGCACCAAGCCAAATGGTAACGCCATTCTCCGAAGCAGTCATCGCTCTTGAAAACGGCAAATACACGAGCGAACCGGTTGAAACCCAATTCGGCTGGCACGTTATCTTAAGAGAAGATTCACGCCAGCAACCCCTGCCGGCGCTGGAAGAAGTGAAAGAACAAATAATGCCTTACTTGCAACGCCAAAAAGTTCAGACGATGCTGGAAAATCTGCGTGCCGGCGCTCAAGTCGAAATCCTGATTCCAATCGAAGCGCCTGCGGCCCCGCAACCTGATGAAACCACAGCGCCTGAAGCCGAAACGGAAGCTGCCCCAACTGAAGAATCGCCAGCAGCCGACCAACCCACAAACGAAAAGCCTACGGAATCGTTAGAAGCGCCAGCAGATAAATAAGGTTACACTCCTTTTACTTCCTTTGGCAGGACGGGATTTACAGCCCCGCCCGAAACGTTTGAACCGTGGCCGAAGCAAGCCGAAACGCTTAGGCCAAACCGAAACGTTTGGGACGGGTTAAATAACCCGTCCCGCAGTAGGTGCTTTATTCGTCTCTATACCTTTCGCACTTCAAATTTCGGCAGTGCCCGAGGAGGCGCCGGGGTGTCCGACAAAGGCTTTGCCAGCATGGAGCTGGCATAGAGCCTACATGGACGTATTCACGGCGTCCTTTGACGGACACCCCGGTGCCGAATTTTTATCTACGATGGGTATAAATAAATGGGAATAGAAAGACTAACACTTTATTGATGATAAAAAAGAAGAAAACAGCTATCCGCCCGCCCGCGGCGGATACACCGCTTTTGCTTATCCCGCCTTAACCAATTTCCTGATTAGCAAGTTTCTTCAGCTAAAGCCCAAAGATCAGCATATCCCTAGCAAGACGGGGTTCGCAAGCCATGCGCGTCAAGCTAAAAACGGCCAACCCACATCACGCTCTTTCCCAAGCTAGCTCTCATCGTTATACATAAGTCAAAAATTACCGTTTTGCAATCTTAGCTAATGAGTCTTCGATACCATTTATTGTTACTTAACACTTTCGACCTCGAGATCGCGATCA
Source organism: Methylotuvimicrobium sp. KM1 (assembly GCF_044788715.1). Lineage (NCBI taxonomy): Bacteria > Pseudomonadati > Pseudomonadota > Gammaproteobacteria > Methylococcales > Methylococcaceae > Methylotuvimicrobium > Methylotuvimicrobium sp. KM1. The sequence continues at coordinate 3,034,861 of NZ_CP173170.1, forward strand.
GGGGATCGCTCCCACAGAGCATCCGCCCCCTTGTGGGAGCGACGCCTTCGTCGCGATTTCGAAGCCACTGATGTTCAATTGTTAATGGCCAATTAAACTGAGCCAAAAATGGCCAACAATTTTGAGCCACTTTTTCAGACTTTATTTGTACAAATAAATCTGACAGAGTCCCTGAATTTTTTCAGGGAGCGTCATGAAGGAGTGGATTGTGATTCATCAGATTAAAGCGTTATACAACGATGGCAACGGCTTATCCGAGCGTCAGATTGCCAGTCAATTGGGTATTTCCCGTAATACCGTGAGCAAATACCTGAAGCTGTCGGCTGCGGACATCAGCACCCTGCAGGAAGAGGCAGCCCGTGGTAAGAAGCTGGACGATTACCGCGACTACATTATTCAGTTGCTGCAAACCTATCCGGGCTTGTCAGCGGTCAAAGTGCTGCGCAAACTGAAGGCCAAAGTGGACGATTTGGCGGTTTCCGACCGTTCGGTACGGCGTTATATACAGGCTCTCAAGCAAGAGATTAGCTTTAAGCAGGCGCGTTATTATGAGCCGGTATTGGACATGGTGCCGGGTGAGCAATGCCAGGTCGATGGCGGCGAACTGCGCGATGTGATGATTGGCGGCGTGGCGACGACGGTCTATTTCATGGTGTTTGTGCTGTCGTATTCGCGCCTGATGCATGTTTCGGTAAGCGCCAAGCCGATTGATACCGAGACGCTGATTCGTCAGCATGATGCGGCATTTCGCAATTTCGGCGGCATGCCGAACGAATGCGTGTACGATCAAACCAAGCTGGTGGTCATCAGCGAAGTGTTTCGCGAGTTGCGCTTGAACCCGCGCTTCCACCAGTACGCCACGGCAGCGGGCTTCACGATTCGGGCTTGTGAAGGCTATGATCCGGAAAGCAAAGGTAAGGTCGAGGCCGGGGTCAAATACGTCAAACAAAATGCCTTGTATGGCGAGACTTTTACCGACTGGGAGGCTTTACAGGCCCATATGACCGACTGGCTCGACGGAATAGCCAATCAACGGCGACACGGCACCACTGGCCAACAGCCGGCGACACATTACGCGGCCAACGAGCAAGGCCATATGCGGCCTTACCTGACGCCGTCTTGTGTTGACGCGACCGCCAGCCAGGCCGGCATGACCCGCAAGGCGGATAAAACCGGCTTGATCGCCTGGCAATCCAATAAATACTCGGTACCGATGGCATATCAATGCGCCCGTGTCGCCGTGCATGAAGCTAACGGCGTCATCCGGATCAGCGATCTTGGCACGCATAAAGTGATCGCCGAACATTCTGTGTGTCTGGAAAAGGGGCAAATCATCAAGAATCGGCATCATTACCGGGATATGTCGCTACGCATCGAAACGCTGGAAAAGGACTTGCATGAACTGCTGCCGTTTCCGGCAGTCGTGACTCAGCTGTGTGCCCTGTTGAAAGCCACCTCGCCGAAAATCTACAAAGACCAACTGTTCGGCGCCAAGCAAGTGCCGACCGAGCAGATCAACCGGCAGGGTGCGATTCCCGAAGCGGTGCTGACGCGACTGATCGACACGCCTCGGTTAACGGCCAGCGGCCTGAAAGAACGACTGGAGGCCTGGCGGCAGTCTGCGGGACGCTCGGACGACAGCGATGCCCTGTCGATTCAGCCATCAGCGCAACCCGCTGACGCCATCCAGCAAGCCTGTCCGCTGGCCCGTTATCGTGCCCTGAATGGCCACTCGGCTGGCCAAGGAGAGCGCCATGCCATCCATTGATCAGATTGCCAGGCAATACCGCAGCTTGTGCCTGACGGCCATTGCCGAGCACTTGCCGACCTTGCTTAGCCAAGCCGAGACCCATGAAAGTTCCTACCTGCAGTTTGCCGAAAGCTTGGTTGAACATGAACAGCGCCAGCGCAACACCAAGCGCATCGAGCAAAACCGCAAACGCGCCGGCTTTCCTTTGCTCAAAAGCCTGGAAGAGTTCGATTATCGCTTTCAGACCACCATCCGTAAACGGGAAGTCAACAGTCTGCTCGATTTCGGCTTTATCGACAATCGGGACAACGTCGTCTTCATCGGACCACCCGGGGTCGGCAAGACACACCTGGCCATCGGCATCGGCCTGAAAGCCATCGATGCCGGTTATAAGGTCAGCTTCAACACTGCACTGGGCTTGATGGAGACCTTGGAACTGGCCGAACTCAAAGGCGAGTTGAAAAAGAAAATCAACCAACTGCTCAAATTCGATGTGCTCATCATCGACGAACTGGGTTACCTGCCGATGAACAAACAAGGCATACACAACCTGTTTCAGCTCATCAATGCGCTGTACGAATACCGCTCGGTGATCCTGACCACCAACAAGGAATTCACCAACTGGGGCGAGTTTTTTATCGATGACAACGTCGCCGTACCCATCGTCGACCGCATCATCCATCATTCACACATTTTTATGCTGGGAGGGGAAAGTTATCGACTCAAATCAAAGCTAAATCAAGCATCGTAACCCTGGAAAAGTGGCTCAATTTTAATGGCCAAAAGTGGCTCAATTCTGTTGGCCATTGACATCAATATCCGCAGATTTATCAAACAACACCGTTCTCAGGTATACGATGACCTCTGTTTAGCAAGTTTACCGATACTTGTGTATAACGATGAGAGCTGGAGCTTGGGTAACAGCATATTTTAGTTTTAGCGACTACGACTGCCCCCTGCTCGAATACTTGTCTTCGGCAAACGGAAGCATCTTGCTAATCAGGACCAATTTAGCAGTTAAATCCAATCATATCTTTTGGCTAATTCCCTAGTATTTTAGTAAACTTTTGAACCATCATACCGTCCAATTTATATTTTTATTTAGGACGTTATTTTTTACACAGCCCAACTCAAACACTTTGCTAAAAGCCAATAGAAACATGATGCCTTTATTTAACTTCGATAACACCTATGCCCGCCTACCCGAACGTTTCGGTACGCGCTTAAATCCTACACCGGTTCAATCCCCACGTTTGATCAAACTGAACAGCAACTTAGCGAATCAGTTGGACTTGGGATTTGATGAACTCGATAACGAAACCGCAGCTGCACTCTTTTCCGGCAATCTCGTTCCGGAAGGCGCGGAACCGCTCGCTATGGCTTATGCCGGACATCAATTCGGAAACTTCGTGCCGCAATTGGGCGACGGACGGGCGATTTTACTCGGGGAAGTCATTGATCGTGCCGGCAGGCGCTGGGATATTCAACTAAAAGGCTCGGGGCAAACGCCTTTCTCGCGCCGCGGCGATGGACGAGCCGCATTAGGCCCTGTGCTTCGGGAATATTTGATTAGTGACGCGATGCATGCACTCGGCATTCCTACGACACGCGCTCTGGCCGCCGTAACGAGCGGTGAACCGGTGTTTCGGGAAACGCCGCTACCCGGTGCTGTATTAACGCGGGTTGCCTCGAGCCATATTCGCATCGGCACATTTCAATATTTTGCTATGCGAGAAGATTGGGAAGCCGTCAAGCTTTTAGCCGACTACGCAATAAACCGCCATTACCCGGATTTGAAATCCGCATCGAATCCCTACTCGGCTTTGCTGACAACCGTTCAAGAGCGGCAAGCGTCGTTGATTGCACGTTGGATGCATGTCGGTTTTATTCATGGCGTCATGAACACCGATAATATGACGATATCGGGCGAAACGATCGACTACGGCCCATGCGCATTCATGGATCAGTACAATCCGGACACCGTATTCAGCTCAATCGACGATTTTGGCCGTTATGCTTTCGGCAATCAGCCACGAATAGCCCAATGGAATTTAGCAAGGTTCGCGGAAACCTTATTACCGCTACTCCATGACGAGCAAGACTCGGCAATCGCTATCGCCGTTGAAATCATCAATCGCTTTTCAGATATTTTCGACAATTTTTGGTTGACGGGCATGCGTCGCAAACTAGGCTTAGCCACCGCGCAACAGGATGATAAACAATTGATCGATTCCTTGCTTCAATTGATGCAGCAACATAAAGCCGACTACACCAATGTTTTTCGAGCACTGAGCCATATCGCCGATGGTCCCGCTACAGAACCGACCCTGAATGATTATCTGCCACAAACGCCGGACTTTGACAATTGGTTAGAGCGTTGGCAAACCCGTATCGATCAAGAACCGGGGTCTCCGACGCAACGAGCCGAAGCCATGCGTCAAGTCAATCCGGCTTATATTCCGCGTAACCACAGGGTCGAACAAGCATTGAGCGCGGCGGTTCAAGAAGAGGACTTTTCAAAGTTTGAAACATTGCTCGCCGTATTCAACAAACCATTTACCGAACAACCCGGTTGCAGGCATTATCAAGAACCGCCTCAACCCGACGAACGTGTTTATCAAACGTTTTGCGGGACTTGATTATCCTAAAAAATCAATTCTCCATGAAGATCATGAAGAGTAAGAAGTTAATTCAATAACTTCTTACTCATTTGTATAAAGCTCTCGCTCACCCGAGAGGCAAACGAAGATACCAAGCCAACTTCTTGATTTACTTCATGTGCTTCATGTGCTTCATGGTTAAACTGCCAACTTTAGCATTAACCCAGTGTCGTAATTTGACTCGCAAAGGGTATCGATGGGCTTCGGCTGGTCGAGATTAAGATTATCGCTCTAGCTTTTCTTCCAACGCCAAAATCCGCTGGGTCGTCTGCAATACCGTATCCGGATTCAAACTCATCGAATCGATGCCGATTTCGACCAAGTATTCAGCCATTTCCGGATAATCGGACGGTGCCTGACCGCATAAGCCGGAATGCTTGCCGTTACGGCGCGCGCCTTCCACGGCCATACGAATCATTGCTTTGACGCCCGGATCGCGCTCATCGAAATCCTCGGCAAGTATTTCGGAATCGCGATCGACGCCGAGCGTCAATTGAGTCAAATCGTTCGAACCGATCGAAAAACCGTCGAACAGCTGCGAAAACGCATCGATACGGATCACATTATTCGGAATTTCGCACATCACATAAATTTCAAGCCCGTTTTCACCTCTTTTCAAACCGAGCTCGGCCATATAATCCAAAACACGCACCGCTTCTTGCTCCCGGCGGCAAAACGGAATCATAAGAATCACGTTGGTCAAACCCATGTCTTCGCGAACCCGCTTCATCGCTCGGCATTCGAGTGCGAAGCCTTCCTTATAATCGGGGTGAACATAACGCGAAGCACCTCTGAAACCGATCATCGGATTCGCCTCGTCGCGCTCGAACCATCGCCCACCGAGCAAGGTTGCATATTCGTTAGTCTTGAAGTCGGACATCCTGACCACGACCGGTTTCGGATAAAACGCTGCCGCGATCGTACCGACTCCCTCCGCAAGACGCTCGATGAAAAAATCCTCCGGTTGTGCATAATGGCGGGTCAAGCGTTTAACCATTGCTTCTTCGTCGGCATCTTGGATGCGTTCAGGATGAATCAACGCCATCGGATGAGCTTTGATAAATTCGGTAATGATGAATTCCATCCGCGCCAATCCGACGCCGTCATTCGGCAAAAAGCTGTGTTTGAATGCCAATTCCGGATTGCCCAAATTCAACATGATTTTAGTTTTCGGTCGCTTCAATCCGGAAAGATCGGTCGTATTAACATCGAAACTCAACTCGCCTTCATAAACCTTGCCGGCATCACCTTCGGCGCAAGATACCGTGACAGCCGTACCGGTCTTAATCGTTTCGGTCGCATTGTCGCAGCCGATCACGGCTGGGACACCCAGTTCGCGGGCAATGATCGCTGCATGACAGGTACGCCCGCCTCGATTAGTCACAATCGCGGCCGCCGTTTTCATGACCGGCTCCCAATCCGGTGTAGTCATGTCGGTGATCAACACTTCGCCGGGTTTGAAGGTATTCAATTGGCTAACATTTTTGATCACATGCGCGGTACCGACCGCGATCTTGCTGCCGACCGCTCGTCCAATCACAATCGCCTCGGCCTTTTGTTTCAATTCGTATTGTTCGAGTGTCGTACCGCTCAACTGCGACGCGACCGTTTCGGGCCGTGCCTGCACGATGTAAAGTTGCCCATCCAGACCATCCTTCGCCCATTCGATATCCATCGGCCTAGGCTGGCCTGCCTTCGCGCTGTAGTGCTTCTCGATCTTGATCGCGTAATCGGCTAAGGTCAGCACCTCGTCGCCGCTTAGACAAAATTGCGAACGCTCCTCGGCAGATGTCACGACATTACAAGTTTGCTCTCGCGTGCGGCCTTCGCTATAGACCATCTTAATTTTTTTAGCACCTAGAGACCGTCGAAGCACACAACGATGACCTTGCTCGAAAGTCGGCTTATGCACATAAAACTCGTCCGGATCGACCGAGCCCTGAACGACATTTTCACCGAGACCGTAAGCGCCGGTGATGAATACCGCATCCTTGAAGCCCGATTCGGTATCGATCGAAAACATCACCCCGCTCGAAGCCAAATCCGAACGGACCATTTTCATTATGCCGATCGATAACGACACCTTGAAATGATCGAAACCTTGATCGACCCGGTAATGAATCGCCCGATCGGTGAACAGACTCGCAAAACAACGTTTACACGCATCGAGCAAGGCTTGTCCACCATGTACATTTAGATAAGTATCCTGTTGGCCGGCGAAGCTTGCGGTTGGTAAGTCTTCTGCCGTTGCCGAACTTCTAACCGCAACGGTCAATTCTTCATCGTATTGCCCTTGCAATTGATCGAAAGCACGCAGAATTTCATGCTCTAATTCTTCTGAAAGCGGCGCTGCGTAGATGATATCTCGTGCTTTTCTGGCTCGCTTAGCCAAGACGTTTACATCATCTGGATTCAATGTATCGAGTGCTTCATGCAAGGCTGCCCAGGCATCCGCTTTATCGAGCATGTGCCGGTATCCTTCCGCTGTAATTGCAAAACCGTTCGGCACGCAGATGCCTTCGGCGGCTAGTTCCCGGTACATCTCGCCTAGCGAGGCATTCTTGCCGCCAACCAAGGGAATATCGTCGATCGTTAGTTCATCGAACCAACGGATGTACTTGAATTTTTCTGACATGTGCGTTCCTCCGGTTTTGACTCAACAGTCTCAATCATTGTAGTCGTTTGATCATCAATCTTCACACATGATTAACACCCAAGCAATACAATCATTGGCAAATACCATCGTTGAGATACAATCCTTTATGGCGTCACATTTTTTACAAATCATGGGCTCATTTATAGCCATCGTAGATCAAAATTCGGCGCCTGGGTGTCCGCTAAAGGACGCCGTGAATACGTCCATGTAGGCTCTATGCCAGCTCCATGCTGGCAAAGCCCGTATCGGACACCCAGGCGCTGCCGAAATTTTAAGTGCGAAAAATATATGCCAATTTTCATTTTAACTTGCCTATCCCTGGGCTACCTTGCCGATAATAACCATCCTCTGGTTGCCTATTTATTGTCGCCGTTTGTCGTTCCGGTCATGGGATCGGTAATGGCGCTTAGCGGAATCGGCGTATTGGTTAATAAGCCCAGCTATCTTAACTGGCATGACTTTTATGCATCGAGCACGTTGTTCGTATGGTTTGCTTATTGGCACCGTTTTTTCGAACCCGATGCGCCGATGTTCATATATTTCCCATATTTTCTAGCTTTCGTTTCATTTATAACGGTAATACTTTTTGTCGGACAAAGGAAGAACATCGATCAAGAAACGCTGAGCGTCATGTTAAAGATTGCTGGGCGCAAGCCCTTACTGTCATTGGTAGTGATGGGTTTTTCAGTTGCCAGCTTGCTGCTTATTGAACATTTTTTGCTATTTCCCATCGCAATCACGCTATTCATTATCCAATATTCATTGTTAGAATGCGTCAAACAGGATGAATAATGTCGTCCTTCACCACCATTATTGCGCTTAATTTGAATGAGGTCATCATCATGAGTTGGAGAGAACGCAAGCACGAAGAAACCTATTCCGACCAAGAGGTCGAAGCTAGACTCAAAGCGGAATTACCGAACTGGTATCTTGAAAAAGGATGGATTCGACGCAAATATAAAACAAGCGGTTGGAAATCGACACTGATGGTCGTCAATACTGTAGGCCACTTGGCCGAAGCGGCTTTCCATCATCCCGATCTAACCGTGTCCTATGCTTTCGTGATCGTCAAATTGGTCAACCACGCCGCAAAAGGCATCACGAACAAAGATTTCGAACTGGCAAAAAAAATCGAGGAAGTTGTCATGTGGCAGCCCGGATTAAATGAAAATTCATCGCTAGAGGGCACACCGGACGACCCTCGTTTTAAATATATCAAGTACGATTGAACACTATTTCTTTCGGACAATAGTACCCAGTCAGCGTAATTATTCACCCCCTATAGTTCCCACGCTCCGGCGTGGGAATGAAGACCGAGACGCTGGAGCGGTACTCAGGCGTTCCCACGCAGAGCGTGTGAACGCTAATTACCAGGGGACTGAATAGTTACTCATTCACTACTCAAATAACGTAAGCCTATTAACGCACCATTTTTTTCTGGCTCTTGTTCATGTTGTATCCAACAAATCTTAGCCATCCCTTTCATTTGCAGGGATTCGGAATATAAACTAACCACGACATTCGGCAACAAATCTTTGTCGGGGTCTTTTACATAGATCATCAAGCCATCTACCGAAATGTTTTTTCCTTCGAATTCCACTCTCTTGTTTTTAAGCATCAAGAATCCGACAAAAGACTGTTTTTTACGATAATATTGACGCTTTAACCATAAGCGATCGGCATTGTAAATAACATGCTTGAATTCCAAACCCATCAAGATATTATTATCTTTTTCTTTTACCCAGATAATTTCAACTTCGCCGGTTAGCATTAAGTCTTTAACAAAAATTTCAGCCGCACTATTTTCATTAATAAACGATTCAAAATCGCTAAAGGTAGACAACAACCTACCGGGCACGATTTCGATCAAGATACCATTCACAGAAACATCGTGACTAATAAAGTCCAATGTTTCACCTGCTAAATGCAATTTCCCTGAAGAAGTTAGGTTTTTTCTATATTCTTTTCGTTCTCGAAACATTGGTATATAACCTTGCCAATTAAGAATTTATCAATAAGGATAGACTAAACGTTAACAGTTGAATAAGAATTTATGCCGTATTTAACGACTCTTGAGGCGTGTTATACCTTTCGTACTTCAAATTTTGGCAGTGCCGGAGGAGGCCTCGGGGTGCTCGATAAAGGCTTTGCCAGCATGGAGCTGGCATAGAGCCTACATGGCCCTATTTACCTAGCACCTAAATGGTAATTATTCACACCCACTATCGTTCCCACGCTCCGGCGCTCGCCGTTATACACAAGTATCGGTAAACTTGCTAAACAGAGTTCGTCGTATACCTGGAAACAGTGCTGTTTGATAAATCTGCGGATATTGAACATCAGTGGCTTCGAAATCGCGACGAAGGCGTCGCTCCCACAAGGGGGCGGATGCTCTGTGGGAGCGATCCCCAGATCGCGATTTCGAAGTCGGGAACGTTGGGCGACAAAAAATGGTATTGAAGCCTCATTAGCTAAGATTGCAAAACAGTAATTTTTGACTTATGTATAACGATGAGCGCAAAGCGTGGGAACGATAATTTCCGGGGGACTGAATAGTTACCCTAAATGAGCCATGATTTTTGTATTATTGCCAAATACCTATGGAATTTAGGTGCTGGGCCTTTGACGGGCAAAAAATGACTTCTAAATACTTGCCGAATAGGCCATGATAGGTATTGAACCATTTATGCTAAACCATTATTTACAAGGGGCTGATATGTTTATGAAAACCATTATCATTATTTTTTCGGCGATAACGACATTTGCCACTATCGGTTGCGCTTCGTCTAGGCAATTATGGAGTCAAGACGGTTTCTCACACGAACAATCCGTTACTGCTCTGTCCGAATGCAAATATCAAATCGGTTTAAAGCAGATACCGGAAACACAGCAAGAGGAGTTGCTCAAACACTGTATGCAAGGGAAAGGTTATCGACTCAACGATTATTGATATTATTTACCCGGCACCTAAATTCCATAGCCCATAGAGGTAAGCTATCGAATTTAGGCGCCGGGCCTTTGGACGGTCACCCCGGCGCCGATTTTTGATCTAAGGGTATAAATTAATAAATTAATTAGGGCTCGACTTTATAAACGGATAAATAACCGCCCCACCCGCTTTGATAAACCAAACTAACCCCATCAGGCAGCTTTTTTAGCGAAGCGATAAACGGCAACAGACGAACCAAGAGCGTATTCTTACTATTGCCTTCCGTCTCTGTCACCCATGTCCGGTAATAACGCCCTTCCTTATGAGCCAGATAGTTGCCTTCCCCGTTTTCATGCGCCCAACGCTTAACCTGTGCGATATCGCCATGCAAATTGGCTCCGGCCGGAATATTCTTAGCTTTTAAGCCTAAATCCGAACCGCCGTAAGCCTTAATTTCAGACAAGCGCAATAGCAGGTCGTTATTCACCAATAAGTAGATAGGGCGTGAATTGCCGAAATACTCGACAATTTCGCTTAAGGCCTTGTCGGCATCCATCGTCAGCCAACGCGCCATATGCTTCAATCGATCTCTTTCCTTATTGGACGCTTCAATCAAGTCTGAACGAAAAGCCCCCCAAACCGAGCTTGAGAAAGTTTCCTCGCCTGGCTTTTGCAGCCAAGCTTCTCGTCCGCTTAAATATTGAATCCTTTGACCATCGTCCCACCAACTCAAAAACAGCGCCTCTTCAGGCGCATGTTTCGAAACGGCCTCACTGGATGACTGCCAAATTTCGTTTCGTAATCCCGTTTGACTGGATGAAATCACCCCGTCTTGCGATTCCTTCGGAAAAAGTACGGCGCTCGCCCTGGCTCCCGAAGCATTTCGATACTGGACGACAGCTAAGCTAAAAGCATCTTTATCGTCATAACGAAAGGAATAAAGCCTCGCGGAATCGGCCGAAAAAAAACCCGGTAAATCGGCCGCTGGTAAGGATGAAGAATTGACATTCAATCGCTCGTCGACTTGAACGGCGCCGGGGGAAGCCGGGCCGCTCAATTCATGAAAGAGTATCGCACCGCCTCCCAACAGCGATGCGAAACCGACCAACAATAGAAGCGCTTTTCCGTAGCGTCCTTTTATCACTTTTGTCCCTGATCCGATTCTGGTTTTGCAGGCTTTAGCATCATGTAAGCAATACCTAAACCGAATGCAATCAACAACAATGCACTAAGGAGCAAGCTGTTATCATTGCCCGAAGAAGATTGTTGAGCCGAAGCGGAAACCTTTTGCAATTTACCGCCGGATTTCATCGCGGCCATTTCGCGCAAACGCGTGTCTTCATCCATGATCTCGGTGTAACCGCGCATCAGATTCGACCAACCCTCAGTGTAAGTAAAACCGCCGGGATTAGCATGGAAGATGCCTTTATAGTGCTTGATGACATCATGTTCCCACATATCGGCATAAACTCTTTCAACATGGCTCGGATTATTGCCTTTAGCCCAGAACAATTGGAAGAATCCGCCGGCCGCATCTTTTTCAGGTGCAGGAGGCGCCGGACGATTGCTGTTTTGGCCGACTAACAAACCATCGTCATAGAGTTTGTTAATGACTTTTTTGGCTTCCTGCTCGACCGCCAGCCCTTGAATCGTGCCTTTATCGGCCGCATCGAGGTATGCTTTGGCAAAACTGGCCGAGTGACACAAACTACAAGTCTCTACCCATGACTCTTTACGCTCTTCGAACCAAGGATGGTCCAGGTTGTCGGCGATGGCCGGAGTCGGGTTGAACGCCCAACGCACCTTGCGTACCAGATTGTGCGAATATTCGCCCTTGTATTCGAAATGGCATAACTGACAGGTCGGCGCGGTATAGCCGCCTTTCGCGATCGCGTCTTTCAACGGCACTTCGAAATTCCATTTGGCTTTACCCAAAGTTTGATACTGCGTACCGTGCTTCGAGGTCATGAAGTTTTCGAACTCATTATGATCGACGCCGTTGTGACAAGTCGCACAGGCTTCGGGTTGTCTAGCTTCGGCGACTGAAAAGGTGTGCCGAGTATGACAGCCGTCGCATTTGTTTTGCTGATAATGGCACATGTCGCAGCCTTGCGCGACTTCACGCTCGGGCATCGCCGCCCAAATCGTGTTTTCGACGTTGGCTTCCCAATCGACCGCATGCGAAGGATGGCCTTTACTCCATTGCTTTTGCGGCCATTCTTGATCTTTTTCTGACTCGGCTTCGGCAAACTCGCTCAAATGGCAAGTACCGCAAGCAACCCGGTCCGGCATGACCAGATTCTCAGCATGATTGATGGTCTCTTTGCCGACACCGCCATGGCAATCGATACAACCGACTTGGTCGAGCTGCTGACCTTTTTCGAGCAATCCCAGCTTTGTCAAATTGGCTTCGACTTCGGCTAGTTTTTTCTTTTTATAGGCGCGCACGTCGCTATCCGGCAAGTTGCGGATCTTCTTCAAATCGCCATGAACACTGTTTTTCCAGGCATGGAATGCGCCGGGAGAGGTGCTTTGGTGACAGCCGATACAGGTATCGCGGCCAACTTCGCCCTGAACGGTTTTAGGTGGTGTATAGAAATCTTTGGGATTCCAATATTTTTGAATGGGAATCGGCTCCCAATATTTACCGTGAGATCCTTTCCCCGGATGCGATTCGTAATAATCTTTTTTAAGTTGTTCGAAATCGGGTTGTGCGGCGAAGGCAAAATTACCCACTCCAAACCCGATTAGACTGAACAACAACGCGATCAGTAAACTGAGCGATTTGTTTTTCATGGCGTTCCCCTCCCAGAGGTTGATTTGATTTTTTTAGTTTGACTGCGTTACTCCTTTTTGATCGAAAAACCGTCTAAAAATAAAAGGGAGTAATAAACTTAGTCTTGGCTTCGAAGCACTCTCTTGCCCGATTCTTCCACCGATTTGGATAGCCCAATAATAAATTTACACAGCCGATAGAATCATATAGTTTCGTATCGAAACTTAATTTTAACAAGAACCGACCTTTTTCCCTAATTTTTATCAATACCAGCCAGTCGGCAAGAATGCAGCGATTTAAGAACCATTATAAAATTCCACACGATTTCGTCCATTTTTCTTAGCTCGATACAAAGCTTGATCGGCGCGAATCAAGACAGAGTCGGCTTGAATATCTTTTGACATCAATTCGGAAATACCAATGCTGACAGTGGTAACGATCGATTGCCCATCGGTTAACAAAGGCGTTTGTGCGAGTTCTTGCCGTAAGCGCTCCGCAAATATTCCGGCATCGGAAAGGCTTGTTTCCGGAAGAAATATTCCAAACTCCTCCCCGCCGAGCCGGCCGACAGTATCGATTTTGCGCAGCTCTTTACGTAAAATTGAGGAAAAATGCTTCAGCACCTGGTCGCCAACGGCATGACCATATCGGTCGTTGATTTTTTTGAAATTATCCAAATCCAACATCAAAACCGCGACTTGATGAGAGTTATTGCGCTCCGAACGGTTGATTTCCTCACCCAATCGTTCCATGAAATGTCTTCTGTTAGGCAGTCCTGTCAAGGGGTCAGTAGTCGCCAATTGTATTAGTTCGGCTTCCAATCTTTTACGCTCACTGATGTCCTGTTTAATTCCGACGAAGTGCGTAATCTTACCCTTATCATCCGTGACCGGAGCAATTGTGAGTTCTTCATCATACAAATCGCCGTTCTTACGTTTGTTGATCAATTCTCCGCACCACGTTTTACCGGAACGAATGGTTTGCCACATATCATCGTAAAACAAAGAATCTTGCTTTCCGGATTTAACAAGGTCTTTCGGAGCCTTGCCGAGCGCCTCCTCAAGCGTATAGCCGGTCAGTTTCCCGAAGGCTGGATTAGCCCATTCGATGCGAGCACTGGTGTCGGTGATCACAATACCATGACCGACCGCTTCGAGCGCCGCAATTAACAAACGGTCGCGAGCCTCAGCTTGCTTACGCTCGGTGATATCCTCATGCGCCACGACGATATATTCGTTACTGTCTTTAAAAGGTGTAACCCTGGCATTGAACCAACGCTCTTCGTTATCTGAATGACAAGGGTATTCCATCTCAAAAATATCGACATCCCCCTTCATGACCGAACGAATGCCCGCGGCCATTTGCGTTGCTTGCTCCGAACTTTCATCCGTTGTGCAATCACAAACCGCTAAATAGTTACTGTCTATAACCGATATGCAATTACTCGACGCACCCGCATTATTTTGGTAAAACTCTCGCCATGCTCGATTGACCGCCACAATTGTACCGGATTTATCCAATACGCAAATGTGGGCCGATAACGCATCGATGGTAGAAACCGCAAACTGTTTGGATTGTTGCAGCTCCTGCTCCATATTTTTCCGATTAGTGATATCGGACAATGTACCGATCATTCGTTGAGGAAGCCCCTCGTCGGTCCAACTGACGACTACACCTCTATCCATAAACCATCGCCACTGCCCGTTCTTACACTTCAATCGATGCTCGCAACCATAGCTTTCGACTCTGCCGTCGAGATGAGCTTGAATATTGGCCTCAGCAATCGGCAAGTCTAATGGGTAAACACGTTTCTCCCATTCGTCGAGATTATTGCCAATCTCATTTTCTGAAAAGCCGAGAAGCGCTTTCCATCGCGGAGAATAAAAAACCTCATTGGTCAATAAATTCCAATCCCAAACACCATCGCCAGCGCCCTCCAAAGCAAATCGCCAACGCTCTTCCGCTTCATGTAGCCGTTGTTCGAGTTTCGAACGATGTAAAGCATAGCGGATGGCTCGAATCAAGGCATCCCCATCAAACCGTCCTTTGATTAAATAATCCTGAACGCCGGACTCTAAAATATCGAGCGCAAAACCGGTATCGTCATGCCCGGTTAAAACAATCAACGGCAGAGTGGAGTGATCAGACGAACGTATCGCTTTTACTGTTTCAAGTCCCTTAGAATCCGGTAACGATAAATCCAACAACAAAATATCGTGTTCATCTTTTCGTAACTGCGCTAAGCCTTCGGATAAAGAAACGACCCATGTCAATTCGAAACCGACATCCGTAGACAACTTCAAATAGCGACCTACCAGGTGCGCATCACTGGGATCGTCTTCAATTAATAACACTCGATAAGACAACTTGGCATACATGATCAACTCTTTTTAGGCAGTCGAGTCAAAGTAAACCAATAATTATCAAGTTGCCGAATCGCATCGATAAATTGCGCCATATCGACCGGCTTAGTGATGTAACTAGCCGCTCCGAGTTTATACGAAGCCACGACGTCTCGCTCGACATCGGAAGTCGTCAACACCACGACGGGAATAGCCGAAAAGTGCTCGTCTGTTTTGATAACACTTAAAAACTCCCGACCGTTCATGCGCGGCATGTTTAAGTCCAATAAAATCAAATCCGGTTGGGGAGCATTTTTATAAACATCGCCTTCGCGCCGTAAAAAATCCAAAGCATCACGCCCGTCCAATACGTGATGCAACTGGCAATAAACTTTATTTTCTTTGAGAGCCGACTTCACTAAATGGGCATCGGCCGGCTCATCTTCGACCAGCAAAATATCGAAGGGTTGGCTATTTTCAATTAACATGTTGCATATTTTGGTGATTTTCGTGTGTTTGGTGGACAAAATGCTTTATATAGGATAAAAATCATTCCGGAACCACCGGAATTTTGCCTATCTTAGCTTGCCATTGTTTTGGACCGCTCTTATGAATAGACTCGCCGTCGACATCGACCGCGACCGTGACCGGCATGTCTTCGATCACGAATTCATGCACGGCTTCCATGCCCAAATCTTCGAATGCGACGACTCGCGATTTCCGTATCGCTTTCGAAACAAGGTATGCCGCACCACCGACCGCCATTAAATATACCGCACGATGTTTTTTGATCGCTTCAATGGCAACCGGACCGCGTTCCGCCTTGCCGATCATGCCGATCAAACCGGTTTGCGCGAGCATCGCCTCGGTAAATTTATCCATGCGCGTCGCAGTCGTCGGGCCCGCAGGTCCGACAACTTCATCGCGAACCGGATCGACCGGACCCACGTAATAGATGAATTTGTTCGTAAAATCAACGCCCTCAGGCAAAGAATCGCCACGCTCCAGCATCTCGACGATCCTCTTATGGGCTGCGTCGCGACCGGTGAGCAGCGTGCCGCTTAGCAATAATGTTTGACCGGGCTTCCATGTTGCTATTTCGTCCTTGGTAACGGTGTCTAGATCGACCCGTTTGGCGATACTCCCACCTTCCCAGGCAATTTTCGGCCAATCCTCCAAACGCGGCACCGGCAGTTCGGCCGGCCCGGAACCGTCGAGTTCGAAATGGATATGGCGCGTTGCGGCGCAGTTCGGAATCATCGCAACCGGTTTATTGGCAGCATGCGTCGGATAATCCTTGATCTTAATATCCAAGACCGTGGTCAGCCCGCCCATGCCTTGTGCACCGATACCGAGTGCATTGACCTTTTCGTACAACTCCAAGCGCAATTCCTCAAGCGCATTGACCGGTCCACGCGCGATCAACTCGTGAATATCGACCGATTCCATGCAAGCCTGCTTAGCGAGCAACATTGCTTTTTCGGCGGTACCACCGATACCGATGCCTAATATCCCCGGAGGACACCATCCCGCGCCCATCGTCGGTACGGTTTGCATAACCCAATCGACAATGCTGTCGGACGGATTCAACATCGCAAACTTGGATTTAGCTTCGGAACCGCCGCCCTTGGCCGCGATTTCGACTTCGATTTTATTTCCGGGAACGACCTCCATGTATACGACCGCCGGCGTATTGTCGCGCGTATTGATGCGTTTGCCGGCCGGATCGGACAAAATCGATGCACGAAGTAAGTTGTCGGGATGCATGAACGCGCGCCGAACGCCTTCGTTGACCATATCGGTCACACTTATCCGAGCATCCCATCGCACGTTCATACCGATTTTCAGAAATACCACGACGATGCCGGTATCCTGGCAAATCGGTCGATGTCCTTCGGCACACATTCTGGAATTAATCAAAATTTGTGCGATTGCATCCTTGGCAGCCGGACTTTGTTCATTTTGATAGGCTCGATACATCGCCTCAATAAAATCACCTGGATGATAATAAGAAATGTATTGCAGCGATTCGAATATGCTTTGGATAAAATCTTCTTGGCGAATCAATGTCATGCACAATTACCTGAAATATTGGTTATTATACCCATCGTAGATCAAAATTCGGCACCGGGGCGCGTCAAAGGACCCAGCCCCTAAATTAGTAAGACTATTAACCATGACCGATGGGCTATGGAATTTAGGGGCTGGGTGAATACGTCCATGTAGGCTCTATGCCAGCTCCATGCTGGCAAAGCCTTTGCCGATCACCCCGGTGCCTCCTTAGGCACTGCCGAAATTTGAATTGCGAAAGGTATAGTTTGGACGCAGCTTTCTTTGTTGCTGTATTTAATATTTTCGAAACGTTTTTAGATTAATGAACGCTTATTGCTTGCCATCAATCGTCACCGCAACCTCTCGATGAAGCTTTTATCGATCCGACAGCCGCCGATTTCAGGGTAATCGGTCAGGCTTTGCTCAAAGTCTCGAAAAGTCGGATGCTGAAAAGCAATCCGCGAAATTTTTCCGGATTGAATTTCAAATTCCATTGCACCGCCTTTCGGCCAAGGCGAACCGTCTTGCGTCGTGAACATCAATAAGCCGATATGGCCTAATGGCTTGCCTTGCTCGATGGCCGGCCGCGTACAACTCAGCTGATCGATATAAAGCCACGAAAAAACTTGTTCGAATTGTTGATACCCGATCACTACCCCCTCTCCGGGCATATAGTCGATGTCGAGCAAGCTCTCGAGGCCGAATTCGCCAAGATGATTCTGCAATAGCACCTTACCCCCTCCCTCTTTAAGGGTAGCGATCAACGGATAAATCTGTCGCGCCATTTCCGCCGGATTTTTGTTCTGAATCACCGCGGTCAATTGACGCCCGATCGATTGTACCGGTCCTAGCACGTTTTCTTTCTTTTGACGGGCATTCTGAATGGTCTGCCAGTCTTGTGCGCTATTGACGGACAAGCCCATCATCGCCATCGTTTGATAATCCTCATCGATCAAACAGCCGGAAAAATTGCGGCTTCGAAATTGTTGTAGCGTTGCCGGTCGAAGGTCATCGGCGATAGCGCGAATTTTCGGAATATTGTAGTTCGACCAATCCGGGGACTGAGCGAGATAATAATAAAGCACTGCATTTCGGTCGAATTTATTAAAACCTAAGCCTCGCAAGGCCCGCTTTAACTTACGGCATTGGCTTTCAACTTCGCCGTATTTCCTCCAATCCGGCTGCAAATTGGGCTTCTCATCGATTGGAGTTTTTTCCAGTAACTGCTTGAGCTCGATATTGCCTTCACCCATACGAATCGGCATGCTCAATAACTCCTGCAACGAAACATCCCTCGCACTAGGTATCCCTGCGGAAACTTGTTTGAGCAATAATGACGAGCGTATTTCCGGATAAACCCTCAACTCGCCCAATTGTTTCGGTCCGCCTGAGAACGGATTGCCGCCTTCGACGACTTCATAAACCGGCAGACGCGTTTCTCTAAATACTGTCTTATTGCCATCGCTTTGAATAGCGAGCGGTAAGGTATGAGTCTCGGTACTGACTTTTGCTTCGGACGGCGTCGATACCGCAGTTTGTCCGATCGGACTCTGCACCCACTCGTCGGCCAACTTACCCATCACAGCAATGCCGATACCGACCCCGGTCAAAGCCAGAAGATTTGTACTTTTATGAACATCACCGATAATTTTGGATATATCGGTATCGCTCTGATTACTGGTCATGAATTGATAATCGATCGTAGTGTCCTTGCTTAAATCCAACCTTAACCATGGCGTTAGCGCGGCTTTGCGCGTTTCGAGATTGAAGTTGCATTTTCCGCTACTGCCTTGATAAACGAGCGCCGTAACCTCCTGCTTATAATTTAGCGCTTCGTTTTTAACTTTAAAAACGACCGCCGCTGTCGAACTTCCTTTCTCATAGCCGGAGCCTATTTCGCTGCAGCCCGTTTTGAGCGTACTATCGCCTTTTAACTCGAATTCGGAAAATAGCTGAACGTAATAGTCGTCTCCATCAACGGCTTGATAACCGCCGAGAGGCTTTAAATCATTTGCTTGAGCAACCGGATAATCGACCGCAATCTGGTGGGAAGTAGCGCATCCCGTTAGGACAAGACCAACCGCTCCAGCAAGTTGCAGCAGAAAAAAATTACGAAAACGCATACTCATACCTTAAATAATAAAAATGACATAAACGATCACTTTGTGTATTCGACTCGTTCATTCGACCATCGACTGCAAAATAACGAATTTACGATTAGCGGCAATAACCAAAACATTGCCGAATAATTTTTTCAACTCCAGATGGTAACCCAAGTGGCGATTACCGATGACCAGCAACTTCCCTCCTTGCTTTATGACTTCTCTAGCCTGCCGAAACATTTTAGCGGCGATCATATCGCCGACTGCATTCTGTTGATGAAAAGGCGGATTGCACAAAATCACATCGGCCGATTCTGCGGTAAAGTCGGACAAACAATCGCCGACACTAAAATTCGCTAACCTGCTCTCGCCGAAAGCCAATTTAAAATTTTCCCGCGCCGACGCAATCGCCATGAACGACTCGTCTACGAAATGAACCACTGCATTCGGATTGCGTTCAGCTGCAAGCAAGCCAACGATACCATTACCGCAACCAAGATCGATGATAGTTTCGGCATTGGGAAAACAACCGATATGCTCGATAAAAAACCGAGTACCGATATCGAGACTGTCTCGAGAAAACACATTGGCATGATTAACGATCGTATAATTCGTCCCCTCTAACCGATAACGGACCGGATAAGGATTTACCGGCAACGAAATATTATCGTCCAGTTCGGAAAAAATCAGTCGCGATTTTTTCCATGCCCTCGCGGTGCTTGTTGGACCGACAATCGTTTCCAATAAACGCCAAACCGTAGCGCTGAGATTTTTGACCATCCCGATTGTGATAACTCGAGTAGCCGGGGTCATGAAAGACCGCAACGAAATCAATTGGTATTCGAGCAATGCCAATGTTTTCGGCGACTTAATCACAATTAAATCATAACTTTGCTCGGGCAACTCGAGACTTGTCATCAACCGAACGCCGTCTATCGACAAGGCATTCTCGGAAAAATTTATTAGTGTCGCTTGTTGGCTTAAATAGGAGTCGGATAATGCAGACGGCATGAAGCCATGTAAGGCGACCGTTAGAGCACCGAAACTGTCATTAACGATCAAGACGCGAGCGCCAATAGAAGGCAATTGAACTTCGGACAGATAATTCAGCAAATATTCGTCGGAAGCATCGTATGCCCTAAGTTGCTCACGCCGACGTAAGGGCAAGCGCCGCAAGTTAAATCGACCTTGCGGGACCGATAAGAGATCAGCCATAAGAAAACAAATATTTTAATCGGCGGTTCTGTGGCATCATTGATGAAGAAATCGGCAAGCCATAATCGGCGCGATATTATAGCCCAGAATTAAACCTTATCTTTAGTCTTGCTTTTTTTGCATTTCAAGGCTAAATTCGCGCGGCTTTTCATTTACTTGAGTAATATTACTTGCAACCCAGCTTATTACCTACCACGACACCGACTCATCCGAAGCCTATTTTCGACGAACTAGCCGATCAATTGATCGATAGAGGCTGGCATGTCATTGAAAATTACTTCGATACTACGTTAATAAAAAGCTTAGTTGCCGACCTTAAAGCCTACGATAACGATGGCGAACTAACTCCGGCCGGCATCGGCCGGGGCATCGGCTTCACGTTGGACGAAAATATCCGCGGCGATAAAACCCGGTGGCTTACACGAAGCACCGATGCGCAAAAGCGCTATTTAGACGAAATGGACATGCTTCGTCATGAAGTCAACCGGCTACTCTTCATGGGCTTATTCGAATATGAAAGCCATTTTGCATGCTATGAACCGGGTGCTTATTATCTTAAGCATAGGGACAGTTTTCGAGGTGCGGCAGGGCGGATCTTAACGACAGTGGCTTACCTTAACGAAACTTGGCAAAACGAAGATGGCGGTTTTCTGGCCCTCTATAACCCGAAAAGTGAACAAGTCTTAGCACGAATCAAGCCTTTGGCAGGAACACTGGTCGTCTTTCTCAGCGAAGATATACCGCACGAGGTTGAGCCGACACACCGTCAACGCTTGAGTATTGCCGGCTGGTTTAAATGCCATACCGGCGAAGTTATCTAAGGAGCGTGGTTTTTGTAGCTCTCGATAAAATATGCATTCCCGCGACGATAGTAAAGGCCATGAAAACAAAAATGCCGTCTTAACGACGAGGTCCTTTGTCGAGCAACTCAAAACCAAAATTTGGCTAAATTGGGTATGTTTCCTTAGCACCAACTCAATAGCCTGTTATCAATTTCCGGCGTGTTTGGTAAGATACGGTCAGTAACTTACAAATTCGAAGCAATCTTCTCTTTATTAGGATCGAGACCACCATGAAAAAACCATCCTTAGCATTATTAGTCAGCGTACTGACAGCTTCAATTCCGCAAATGAATGTTCAAGCCGCGGATGTCGACGCCGGCCGAGCAGCTTTTGAAACCTGTCGAGGCTGCCACAGCATCCCCGCCTACAGTAATGCCTACCCGACTTATTATGTGCCGAAAATCGGCGGACAACGCGCCGACTATGTGGCTTCGGCATTGAAAGCTTATCGAGAAAAAAATCGCCCGCATGGCACCATGAAAGCCAATACCTATGACCTAAGCGATCAAACCATCGAAAATATCGCGGCTTATATTGAATCCGCGCCGGGCAAAGAAACCAAAAGCCCGGCCGGAGGCGATCCGGCAGCCGGTAAAAAACTCGCGCAATCCTGCCTAAGCTGCCATGTGGAAGGTAAAGATGCGCAAAGCAATGTACCGAGATTGGCCGGTCAATACGGCAATTATCTGATCAAAGCCATGCAAGACTATCAATCCGGCAAAAGAAATAACCCTATCATGCAGTCGATGTTACAAGGCTTATCCGGCGACGACCTGGAGAACATCTCGGCCTATTTCGCAAGCTTGAAAGGTTTAAACACTACCGATTAAAGCAGCACACTCACTCATTGCGACGGGCGCATGCCATTCGGCCTGCCCCGTCTTATTCTTACAGACTTATTATTTGAGATATTCCAAACGCAAACCCAAGCGTTCTTTTCTAAATAAGCTTAAGCGACTAACGCTTTATCTAGCGCTATTTTTCATAACAAGTTCATTGTTATCGGTCGTTTTGCTAAGTCATATACCGGTGCCTATATCGGTATTCATGCTTTATCGTCACGCAGAATATTTTCAACAACACCGGTCATTTAAAACAATCGATTATCGCTGGGTAAAGCGCGAACAAATCTCACGCAATGCCTTCTCGGCAGTCATTGCATCCGAAGACCAGCGTTTTTTTAGTCACCACGGCTTCGATTTCAATGAAATGCAGAATGCTGTCGATCAATACTTAAAAGGCGGAAAACTTCGGGGCGCCAGCACGATTAGCCAACAAGTCGCCAAAAACCTGTTTCTGACACCCTCCAAAAGCTTTTGGCGCAAAGGGTTCGAATTTTGGTTTACCGGACTGCTTGAAATGCTTTGGCACAAAGACCGCATTCTGGAAGTGTATTTGAATATTGCGGAATTCGGCGATCATCTCTTCGGCATCGAATCGGCCAGCCAACGTTATTTCGGCATACCTGCCAGTCAATTGAGTGCTTCGCAAGCGGCGCTATTAGCAGCGACGCTGCCCAATCCTCATATATATAAGGCAGACAAACCTACGCCGTATTTACTTAAGCGCAAAGCCTGGATAATGAAGCAAATGAAAAATTTGAATTACCGACATCGGCAACATTCATCCTAAATTCGGGCAGTTTAACCATGAAGCTCATGAAATTAATTCAGAGTGAGCAAAGCGCATAACACTTTGCCCATCGCATTTTTATAATAAAGGCTTAGTCGGCGTTTTATTCGCCTTTCTATGTCCTCTCCATACCAGCCATCCGCCCAACCATAACGCGAACCAGGAAATAAAATTAACAAACGAAAAACCGTTGATCTCCTGCCCCATCGATCTGAATAATTTATCCCAATCTTTTCGACTCTTATCTTGCCCATAAGGCTCGACAACTTTATTAGATGTGACTTGCCAAAGCTGTGCATACATATAGGCATAATCATGTACTAACCCGGGAATCAGCAACAAACCGGTCGGACTCAATAGCGCCCATAATGGTCTCGGAATCGAAGCGCCGTCGAATTCAAAGCCTTTAGGGATTAAAATCTTGGAACCATCGGACAATTCGTAATACCAATTTTCGGTTAAAACCCATTTTCTGACTTCAAAAATCGAAGCCACTATTTTTTGCAGTTTTGTTTTTTGATTTTTTGTCGGTATAGGTACCGGCTTAACGGCCGGCATTGAATCTAAAGAAATTGCAGGCAAGGCATCTAATTGTATAAATATTTTGATTATAAACAACAATAAGTAGCCGGCCAGGAGCACAGTGGCAATCCAGCCAATCCAGTAAATGAAATCAAGCATAACTCCCCCTCCAAATTATTTTATTGAGGCTGATAAGAGCCTACTTTACTAACCACTAAGAACCTGGCTTCCTATGACTTGAAAAAACGGTAATGTTACAAGGACGAATAGAAAACCGTCTTAATCTTACGATATACACGAATCAAATTGCAAAGAAATTAATTTTAATTTCAAAAGCTTAACTATCATGCCGCACTACCTTCGGTAATCAATTTCTGAAACTCCTGTTCCGAAACGATATCACGATTCGTTTCGACACGATCGAGATAAACCAATCCATCCAAGTGGTCGTATTCATGTTGAAAAACCCTCGCGACAAAATCCTCCAAAATCAGCGTCTGACTGACTCCCTGCTGGTTAAGATAACTAACGCTAATTTTGCGGAACCGAGGTACTAAAGCCCGAATGCCGGGAATACTCAAACAACCTTCCCAATCCTTTGCGATCTCGTTCGATAGCACATTAAATTCGGGATTGACCATCACAGTTGGATCCATAGTTGGAGCCTTAGGATATCGAGGCGTGGAACGCGAAGCGACGATCATTATCCTAAGCGATTCGCCAATTTGCGGAGCGGCCAACCCAACCCCCTCGGTACTTGCCAATGTTGCTTGCATCGCAGCAATTACATTGATCACAGACGGATCGTCGACTCGTTCGACCGGCATGGCAATTCGCCTTAGGACTTGTGCGCCGATTTGCTCGATAGCGCGGATGTTTGTATTACTATTCATCATTTTTCATTACTCCCTTTATACTCAAAAAACGGCTAACTTTATGAAGGTATGGGGTGTGGCTAGCGAGGATGTCGGCAGCAGGGGTTGCTGCCGTCAAGCCCCATGGATGGGTTTACCCAGCACCTAAATTATCCAGGATAGTTAACCATAGACAATGAATTATGGAATTTAGGTGCTGGGTGAACGGCGGTCCTCGATAGACATATCCCATACCTTATTTTCTTAGACGGTTTTTCGATCAAAAGGGAGTAGCCTAAAAAATCCTACAAAAGAAGCCGACTCAAAAGCCCGTTCGTCTAAAAGCCTTGTTGTAATTTTGCGATCAAGGCTTGCCGTTCGGGCTTCGGCGATACTTGCGTTTGAAATATCGCATGGATATCGCGGATTATTTCAGGATCGATCAAGTTGCGATAATCGACAAGTTCAGTATCTTTAGGGACAGAAAATTCAGGCATCAATGCAACACCCATGCCGGCACGAACCATATTCAAAATCCATTCTTCGCTATTACTCCGATAGGCCGCATATAATTCAATATGTAAATCCCGACACACACTTTTAAGTTTTTCGCGTAACTCGCAATTGAGCCTATCTAGATAAGGTTCGGATTGCAAAGCTTTTAGATCGATATTCTGCATTTGCTTAAATCGATGCTGATTACTGAAAACGACGACGTAACGCTCCCGGTATAGCAATAACGACTGAAAGGGGCGGACCGGCAAAGCAATCGGCGCGCTGATCACCAGATCGAGATAACCTGCATCCAATTGCCTCAGTAAATTACTCTCGGTATCGACAATCAACTCCAGCTCGATACGAGGAAAATCGCGTTGAAAATCTGCGAACACCGGATTCAAGCTCTGCGAACCGATCGTATTCATCATGCCGACACGAATAGGCACCGTATTCAAACGGGTAAATCGTATCGCTTCAGCTTTGATGGCCTGCGCTTCAAGAAAAATCCGGCGAAGATTCGGTTCGACCAAACGACCTAACGCAGTTAAATGGCATCCCCCTCTATCCCTTACAAAAAGTTCGCCGCCCAACTCCTCCTCAAGCTTTTTAATTGCTTGTGTCATCGATGGCTGTGAGACATAGACCGCTTGTGCTGCGCGTGTGAACGTGCCTTTATCGCAAACCGCCAGAAAGTAACGAATCTGATGCATTTCCATAACAGCTAGCCTAATTGCATAGAGAAAAGCTATTCTTTCATAGAAAGCGGCTATTTTACATAATGAATAAATAGTTGTTACATAACGCAGCCTATTAAAGAACTATACGAGATACTTATGCAAGCGGCAAAGTTAATTGTCATGTATCCTAAACCGACCGACCTGGATGTCTTCGAGCACCGTTATACAGAAGAGCACGTACCTATGGCCGTAGAAAAAATGGTTGGTAAAACACGCTTCGTCGCCTCATTGATAACTTCGACTGCCGATGGCAAGCCGGCGCCCTATCACCGAATAGC
Source organism: Methylotuvimicrobium sp. KM1 (assembly GCF_044788715.1). Classification (NCBI taxonomy): domain Bacteria; kingdom Pseudomonadati; phylum Pseudomonadota; class Gammaproteobacteria; order Methylococcales; family Methylococcaceae; genus Methylotuvimicrobium; species Methylotuvimicrobium sp. KM1. The sequence goes on from NZ_CP173170.1 coordinate 3,060,706, forward strand.
CGAAGTTTATTTTCCGTCGATGCCGGCTCTAGAAGCCTGTTTAAATTCAATCGGCGGGCAGGAAACGGCTAAACATGCCGTTGAAATTTCGAGCGGCGGCGCACCTTTATTCCTAATTTCCGAAGTCGAAACTGTCGACTTTTAGCCAACCCCAACAGGAGACTGTGATGAACAAAGGCATAATAACTACAAAACGTTCACGGATCTTAACCTATCGTCTTTTTTTCGAGCAGTTGTTGATCGCAGCTTTTTTACTCTCGAGCTTGATTATCGTTTCACCGGCGCATGCCCATCGGGGGGCGGTTGATGAAATCGACGCCTGCAATATCCGTGTCGGAGTCGATAGCGTCCATTTCACCGCTTATACCCCTGAATTATCGGGCAGCAAAGGCTATTGCAACGCGATTCCGGACGTCGGTCAAACGCATTTGGTCTTTGACTACGGCGGCAAGGCTTTACGCACGATCGACGTGGAATTCGAGATCACGAAAGAGCCGGAAGGCACCCGAATTTTTCATCAAGAACCGCAAAAAGTCAAAACCGGATCGTTTAGCGGCATTGTCGACTTTAGCCAGTACGGCGCAGGAAATTATTTGGCCCATATCACGATCGTCGACAACGATAAGCAACTCGATTCGCATATCCCTTTTTCAGTAGGCCTCGAAGATCCCGACAGCTTCAATTTTAAGCCATTACTGTTCGTATTCGGCTTATCGGCTTTTGTGGTACTGGCATTTATGTATGTGAGTAAGGATAACGATAAACCTAGCGACACGCCGGAAGCCTAATCTGAAGCGCATTTAACCCAATTTCAAAATCCGGAATGCGTCAATGATTGATTTCTCAACTATCAAACCCCACCTGACCAAACGAAACATATGGCTGGCAGCGATTTTTCTGCCACCCATTCTGTTAGTGTTAATCATGACGTTGATGGAAACCGGGAGCAGTGATTATGCTCAGATGGGCAACGCCGTTTATCGGCCCGAGTCAATTCAAGGCCGGTGTCAAACGGAACAGCTAAAAGGATCAGCCGGCGCCACTCATGGCGAATCCACCGAAGATGGAATCAAGTATAACGTCCGAACACCTTTAAATTACGATCCGACATTCCCTCACCCGTTGTTATTGGTATTATCGCCTGCCGGTTCCAATCGAGCCAAAACCGAAAAAACGACCGATCTAACACTGGCGGCAACAACCGCCGGTATGATTGTCGCTTATGCGGATCATCCGCCTCTATCGCCCACCACGACCGTCGAACTCGGCACTATTCCCGAACTCATCGCCAAAAAATGGTGTATCGACGATAAAAGAATCTATATCACCGGTCATTCCGATGGAGGCACCTCCGCCATGGCCTTGGCATTCATGTCCGGCACCAAGCATATTCCAAGCGCCATTGCTCCGAGCGCGGCCGGCATCAATTATCAGGAATTGCGCCAACGCCGTTGCCCCGACCCGATTCCGGCCATGATCATGCATAGCGCAAAAGACAAGCTGTTTCCGGGTTATGGAAAGGAATCGGCGGGTTGGTGGGCGATATGCAACCAATGCGACCCGATCCCGGAACCGCTCGATAATGGATGCAGCGCTTACACGAACTGCGCTAACGGTATAAAAACCTGGTACTGCGAAGGCGATAAACCGCATTCGCAATGGCCGGATATCAACGCAACGTTGATTGATTTTTTTGTTGCATCAGACCAAAAAGAAAAGCAACCTTAAGCTCGACGAACCAAACGTGAGTTTCATCGATTATTTCAAACAATTGCTAAGGAGTAAAAAACCGCAAACGCTAGGTAAGGCCTGAATCCCGGCGCCGAATTTTAACTGCAATGGGTATATATGACGGCCGTTCCTTAGCCGACCTAGACCCAAATCATCCCAACAAACAGGAGGCGAACATGAATCAAGCAAAGCTCCAAACTTTAGCATTCACCTTGGCGATTGGCCTGACGAGCTTAGTTTTGGTCGCTTATTCATCAACTGCTGCCTCTAGATCAAAAATTCAGTTGCAAGTGTTGGGTGCCGGCGGTCCGGAAATCAACGACCGGCGCGCGGGGAGTTCTTATTTGCTCCGTATCGACGATAAAGCGGTAGTGATGATCGATACCGGCCCCGGTAGCAGTCTTAATTTCGAAAAAGCCGGCGCTGATTTCAACGATTTGCAGGCCCTGTTATTCACGCATTTTCATGTCGATCACAGTAGCGATTTTCCAGCCTTGGTAAAAGGCTCCTATTTTACCGACCGAAAAAACGACTTACCGGTCTATGGCCCATCAGGCAATGACCTTATGCCTTCGACAAAGGAATTTGTCGAGCAATTGTTCGGCAAAACCGGCATCTACCGTTACTTAAACGAATACATCACCCCCAACAGCCCGAGTAATTATAAAATACAAGCACATAACGTCCGTTTCGCTAAAAACAAAATACAATCATTCAACATTGCACCGAATATCGATATCAACGCCATTTCCGTGCATCACGGCCCCTTGCCCGCTTTAGCCTGGCGTATCGACGCAGGAGACTGTCGCGTCACGATTTCCGGCGACACCAGCAACCAATACGAAACCTTGGTTAAACTAGCCGAAGGCTCCGACCTACTGATCGCCCACCATGCAATACCGGAACAAGCAACAGGAGCCGCCCGAAATCTGCACATGCCGCCTTCGGAAATCGGCAAAGTCGCTCAAGCCGCAAAGGTCAAGCATTTAGTCTTATCGCACCGCATGCGGCGAACCGAAGGCTCGGAAGAAGAAACCTCGGCAATCATTCGCAAGCACTTTACAGGACCGATCGATTTTGCCGACGATTTGGAGAGTTACCCCTTGACCGGCTGTGGAAAGTAGCTACTGACCGTACCTAACGCCCATGAAGACCCCGCCATCGCCCCAACAAATGAAAGTTCGGCGTGGCCTAACGGGACCCAGGGAGGAATACCATAAGCTAAACCAAATTGACTAAGCGTTCTAAGCGACAGGGTAACATATTGATATATTAATTATTTTAATGCGTTTACCCTGAATTTCTGCCTTGATGCCTTGATCAACTTTGAACTTTGACAGAGACTATACGAAATTGAATTTTTAAAGCTTCGCTAATCAATTTGCGGTATTTCCAAACTTACCAACACAGATAGTCGGTAATCAAGAACATTTATCCAAAAAATTGATACGTCTTCCTGTTGGGCATTGGAAAGGATGAAAATTCTGAATCTTCAATACGAATGAAAATTTCTGGAAAGAATGCTTTTATGATAGGATTTTATTGACTTGCTTTATGGATAAAAGCACATCAGAACAAGAATTAGATAAGTTACCTAAAAATTGATGATTGGGTAACTAACTGTAAGATTTTTATCTATAGATCCGTAGGCTACGGTAGAAGTTAAGGCACGCTTAAAGCTATTGCTATTTTTATATATAAATCAATAACTTTCGAGGAGTAATGGCGGAGAGACAGAGATTTTATAAAACCGCCAATAAACCATTGATTTTCAACCCCTTTTGTTAATCCTCAGAATTTTTATGTAGCAAGTCTCTGTCACCGCAAAGATTAGCCCAACTACGCACCGCAATCAATCCTTTCGTTCCTTGTAATCTTTGGCTGACAGATTTTTATGAGAGCATAACCGATAATAAAGTTGTCATGTCTGAAAACTGAACTTTGTTTAATTGCCGGTAATGACAAAAACATAATAAATACTTATAAAAATGGAATATAAAAACATGAGACTAACTTTGTCATTTGCATTGTCATTCAATTTATTCGGTTGCGTTAGCACTCAATATGAAAAAGCCATTTCGGTAACAAAAGATGCGAACGGAAATCTTATATCAACAACCGTAACCGAACGGGTTATACAGCCTAATCAGCAAGGCTGGCCGGTAAAGTTTGAATACTTGAATGGAATTCAGCCCTGAGCTTTTAAGTTTTTTCTTAGCATATAAAAATGAAAAAATTATTTCATTAAAACCGCGCGATAACTATTTGCAGCTAATCTAATCGCCACTTATCAACCAGAGTATTTATTCCTTTAACGTCTAAATAAATATGAAAGCAAATATAAAATTATCAATTTTAGTAATCTGTTCAATGAACCTATTTGGTTGTGATAACACCTCAGCAATATTAGAAAAAATAAGGGTAAAAGAGCAAGTTGCTAACGTAATTCAGATAAGAAATGAAATCGCTTATTTGCCGAACTCAGATGTTCCATTTACTGGAAAATATGAAACATGGTATGAAAACGGCCAAAAGAAACATGAGGCTCATTACAAAGACGGGAAAGAGGATGGCTTAGATACCTTATGGTTTGAAACCGGACAAAAGAGTCGTGAGTTGAATTTTAAAGACGGGAAGATAGATGGCTTAACAACCTTATGGTTTGAAAACGGACAAAAGGAAGGTGAGGCTCATTACAAAGACGGGAAGATCGAGGGTTTAGTTATCCAATGGTATAAAAACGGTCAAAAAGCAGCTGAGTTAAATTCCAAAAACGGTATGGATGATGGCTTAGCTACTTATTGGTATGAAAATGGCCAAAAAGAATCTGAGATCAATTACAAAGACGGAAAGGAAGATGGCTTAAAATCCCAATGGCATGAAAACGGCCAAAAGAAATCTGAGACACCTTACAAAAACGGAAAGGAAGATGGCTTAAAAGCCCAATGGCATGAAAACGGCCAAAAGAAATCTGAGACACCTTACAAAAACGGGGAGAAAGATGGCTTAGAAACCTTTTGGAGTGAAAATGGCCAAAAAATGGCTGAGACACCTTACAAAAACGGGGAGAAAGATGGCTTAGAAACCTTTTGGAGTGAAAATGGCCAAAAAATGGCTGAGATACCTTACAAAAACGGGGAGAAAGATGGCTTAATGTCCATGTGGTATATAAATGGTCAAAAAGCAACTGAGACCTCTTTCAAAAACGGGAAGGAAGATGGCTTAGAAACCTTTTGGAATGGAAAAGGCCAAAAGATAGCTGAGCACCATTACAAGAACGGAAAATTACTTCATTAAAACCGCGCCATCACTCTTTAAAGCTGATTCAATCGCCACTCACCACCGCGCGCGGTTTTGATATCAAGCTGATTCATTTCTTCGACCATTGCGCGCTGAGTCTATCCGCGCGCTTTCCCTGTCCGGCCTCGATAGCTCATCCTATACTGTAAATAAGGTATACTTTATTTAACACCCTCGACACCCACCGCAAGCCCGCATTCCTTTGTGTAAATAAAAGTCTATTTGCATTTATTTTACACTGTGTTAATATGTGTCTAAGACATAATTTTACACATAAGGGGAATGCAAGCATGAAAGGTCAAAACGTTGGATACCGAAGAGTAAGCACAGCGGAACAAACTACTGACAGGCAATTAGTTGAAGTGGTTTTAGATGTGGTCTTTGAAGACAAGGCTAGCGGCAAAGATGCCAAACGTCCAGAGCTTGAAAGATGCCTCAGTCATTTACGCGCCGGCGATACGCTGCACGTTCATTCAATCGACCGACTTGCAAGAAACCTTAAAGATTTACAGGAAATCATCGAATCATTAACGCTCAAAGGCGTAACAGTCAAATTTTACAAAGAGCACTTAACGTTCGAAGGCTCGAATCATTCACCCATGCAAATGTTAATGCTTCAAATGCTTGGCGCGTTCGCACAGTTTGAGAGGACCTTGATTAGAGAGCGTCAAGCAGAGGGTATTCAGGCAGCAAAGGCACGCGGTCAAAAGTTAGGCGCACCAAGCAAATTATCAGCAGAGCAGATTGAAGAGCTTAAAGCGCGTGCTGCAACCGGCACCGACAAAAGCCAGCTTGCCAAAGAGTTCGGTATCTCACGACCGACCTTATACAAAGTCATCGCAGCTTGATCGATGAAACGACCGCCCACTAAGGGCGGTTTTTTTTGCCTTAAAAACGAGTGCAACGAATCCACCACCAGAAAGCACCGCCCTTCCTGCCGCAGCCCCAAAGCAGGCAAAATTATATTGTTTCTCTAAACAAAACAATACCTATATCAATTATCATGCCATCCTGTAAGCCACGAATATAAAGGCTTTCAGAGAGTTGGCGCGTAATCATGCTAGGCATTTTTTTATTTCTTTTTCGTGAACAATAAATTTTTGCCTCGACACGAATTTTTTTGTAAAATATTGTTGTTTTTCAATTAAATGGACTATTTAAAATGGATCGATACAAGAAACGAGGCCCTAAGCCAATTTTGGGCAGACCAATGACCGCATTGGAACGCAAGCAACGCCAGCTTATCAAGCGCCGGATTCTTTTAGACACGGCAAAGGCTCGCGACTATACGCCGATCACCACCCTAATCAGCAACTCTCAAATCAAAGCCCTTCAGCAGCTCGAAGCCTATCCGGATCAGCCAGCCAACGAGCGAATGAACCTACTCATCGAAGAGGCAATCGCTCAATCACTTCAAAGCGAGATAGCGCCGGATAAACACACCGGCAACCTCGAAACAATCTATCGAGAGGCGCGGCAAGCATTCGCCGAATTTCAGGAGCAACAACGCGCCAACGCATAACATCAAGGAGATTTTTAGAATGGACGCAACAACCGCATTTTTAAACCGCAGCGAAGCAGCGCATTACCTGCACACCCTTTTCGATGAGCAAGTCCAGCTTGGCAACGTCGAAGATCACCACCCAAACTTCTATAGTCTGCTCGTAGAGAATCAGCGCAACCCCAAAAGCGCCAGCGCCGTAAAAGTTGGCTATCTACGCGGTAATCGCCTCAAGTATTCGCGCGTCGATTGCCTTCGAATCAATAAGCAGGTTATGTTCACTCGAACAACGCTTAAGGAATGGTTCGAGCGTCATTATTTGCCGGTCGTCATTAAGAAGGCAGCATGACAGGCAAGGTCAAAACGCCGGATCAAATCAAGCGAGCGATCCTCTTACGCGAAGTAGGTTATACCCTTGCATCGATCACAGAGCAGACCGGCATAAGCCCCACGACATTAGCGCGTCATTTCAGGACACACAAACCAATCAAAGGCACGTTAAAGCCTGAAGCAATCGCAGAGGCACGGCGGCAGCTCATCGAAGACGGCGGACTTGTGAACGAGCTCAAGCATCAGATAGCCTCAACAGTCGTAGACGATTACGCGCAATTCCTCAGGCTTCGAGAGGCGACAACCTTAACGCTCGAAGAGCTAATGAATGACGGCGGCTTGCCAGCGCATTACAAAACGCGCGGCTTGGCGGCGATTGCGACAACCTTGCGGCTATCTCAGGAATTGGCGCGTAAAGCATTAGGCGCGGATAACTTGCAACCTGAGCCGACAGCTTTACCAGAGCTGACCGTTCGAGAGCTGACCGTAGAAGAAATTGAAGGTATGCGACAGGAACAACGAGAGTTATCAACGCTCTTCGAAGTGGGCAATTCTCCGGACGATGATGAGGTAGTCGAAGAGTTCGACGACAAACACAACCGGCTTGACGATATGACAACGGCAGCCAGACGACAGAAAGCAAACCCTTAGAAAAAAACGACCTCAGCGGAACCCTATTTATTCATCACCTGAGGTCATTTTGAAAATTTGGAAATAAAAAGCCCCATAAGCGCGCCAACGCTGGGGCTAGGACTTTACAAGTGAAACAAAATTATACCCGAAGAACGGCGAATTTGAAAGCTAGGAAGAAAGCCCATCGTGCAAAAAAAATCCGCAATTTTCGAACAACGTCAGAGATCAATAAACGCCTCTTCAGCAGAGACGCTATGCGGCTTGCAGCGGATTCGGTAAAGGGTTTTTTAGAGGGGACTATAGTATATATAGATTTACTATCTAACCACCTACCAAAAACCCTTAACAACAAACCCTATCACCTACCGGAATGGCGCCATATATCCGAGCAGGCTAAAGGCTGCTTCTATCAGTTGGCAGGGGCAGACATAGAAGCACAATCGGACCTTATTGCAGCACCATTCACATTTAACCTATCTGTAACACTATGGAAGGCAGCAGCAGAAGACAAAAGCCCAGATGTGACTTACCTACAGCACCGCATTAAAACAACGCTAAAAAGGGCCTTAAAGCGCGCTCCTGACTTCTGGTTTGCCTATGAGCTAAACCATTCACCCAACAACACCGGAAAGCCCCACCTTCATGGCACGATACTTCTAAAGCCTACCGAATACAAAAAAGCCCGTGATGCCTTTCACCAGATGAACGGCAATGTATCGCCAGACTTTAAACGCCATGCAATAGTATTTTCATCAGGCAAGCGCCAGCGCCAAACAAAAGAGCTGGGCGGTATCTATACCAACCTAAAATGGGCCTTATACTGCACCAAAGAGCGAGGCTTTACCCGTTACTTTTACCTTCCCCGTCAAAACACCGTTACAGCTTCACGATTACTTGCACAGGCCGCGAAACAATATTATCAACAAACTCGACAGCATCAAAGTAACGTAATAAGTCACCGCTAACTTACTGAATTAACTAGAAATCATCCTTGCTTGTATCAAGGTGCAAATGATATAAAAGCGCCTCAAATTAACCATCCAAAAGGATCATTTCCCATGCAAGTAACCACTATCGGACTTCAGGAATTCGCGGACACGCTCGAATCACTGCAAAATTTGAAAACAGAGAGCGCAGGTCCTCAGCTCATCCACACCGGCAACATCGGCAATAAGGTTGTCATTCTCATGCAAAATGGCGCAACCGACACCGCAACGCGCATAGAATTGGGCTAAAAACCGACATTCCAGCGCAACCCATACCTACCCTATGCCTTACGCGCCAATCGGCTTAAAATTGGTGCGCAGGGCTTCACAAAATCAATATCAAAACTTAGTTTCTCAATCGTTGCCGCCTTGTCAGCGAGCGGCACCTTTAGCGCATCTTCATCGACATAGCTGAGCGATACAGCCGGAACTTTGTTACCTGATTCATCAAGCACATCATTTTCATGACCGATGATGGGCAAGATTGCACCCAGAAAACCGCCTTTATACGCATGGGTTAAAACGGTCTTCCGAAATCCATGCATACCAGTGAGCGCCCTTCCTTTGGTCGAATCACGAAGGCCGATATCTTCCAAGAATCGCCGGAAATCATGCCCAGCACTATCGCCAGCTTTTGCGCCTTTCTTTTGCGCCCATTGCGGAAATAGGCGGGTATGCCCTGCCTTACGGACAGACTCAACGTAATCTAGAAAGCCCAATTCGATCAACCTTGAATGAACGGGAACAACACGGACACCGGCGGCAGTCTTAACGGATTTTCCCTCACCATCATTGTTAATTGACAGATACAAAACGCCGGAATCGTCCAAAATCACATCCTTTTGCGGATTGATTTGACATATCTCGGAAACCCTAGCGCCCGTGAACAATCCGACAACAGGAAGCCAAAACTTATGAACCCCCTTTCCATTTTTGCAATGCTCTTGCATTTCTTCGCAGGTAAACAACTTTACAAGCTCAGTATCTTTGAAAGCTCGTTGTTTACCTTCGGGCTCATCACGGGAACCGCTGTATTTAATCGAACGCATATCAACATTATCGAAAGCGCGTTCGTATCGTGCACGCGTCCAGTCTATTAACTGACTGATTGATGACTTGTAACTTTTGAAGGTCTTTAAGTGGGCTTGTTTGCAGTAATCGGCGCAATGACGACTAAGGTCAATGTGTCGTATTTCATCTACGTGCTTATCGCTAATTGAATCAAGAAGGCGCGGTAAGTTTGTTCGATGTTTTCCAAGCATAGCCTTTTTTGTTGGATCATATTCAGCCACAAACTCATTGATAACGGCAGATAACAAAGGAGCTTTGCTTTTTGATGTGACCGAATCCCCTGCACCACCGGATTGAACAACGCTCCGCTCGCCCCTGGATTGGACAACGCTCTTTAGTATCTCATTTTCAGTCTTTAGGACGGTCTCCGCTTTAGTTTTGAGAATTTCAAGCCGACGATCAACTTCAATATTCCTAAGCTCATCATTGTGCATTTGCTCTTTAAGGCTCAGTTTATCGCGCAATGCCTGTATACGGCGTTTTTCGGTCATATCCATAGTTCGAGCCTCATTAAACAGAATCAACGCTTCAGCGGCCATTTTTAAAGCCAGCGGCACAGCTTCAGCGCGTCTTTCAGTTTTAAGGCTTCGGACAACTTCACGACATTGAAATATATCTCGCAGATCAGCGGGAATGGCGATTCGGAAACTAAAACGGTTTCCACGCCTAAAAAGGTAGGGGGTTCCTGACATATCGTAACGCCAAATGTAGCAACGTTTTGTAGCAAACGCTGTTTCAGGGTCACGACAGGAAAAAATATTTTCCTTATCAATCAGTTAGATATGTTGGCGGAGAGACAGAGATTCGAACTCTGGGTGGGCTACAAACCCACGACGGTTTTCAAGACCGCTGCCTTAAACCACTCAGCCATCTCTCCGTGAGCCGCTTATGATAACGGATCGAATTTATTATTCAAGTTTTTTTTCTATTTTTTCGCCCTTCTCTTAAAGGATTTCTTTTAATCGAAGCCGTTAAGACTCCTTCTGTTGGCCTCACAATCCCTTAAACCAGTTTACTGCCGTAAGCTCCGCCGCCGGGCGTTTCGATTTGCAGCACGTCTCCGGCTTGCATTTCGACTTGGGCGCAACCGTCTAAAGACTCGACGGCCCCGCTTGCCCGCCATACGCTATTTTTGCCGACTGCGCCGGGCTCACCGCCGTGCAGTCCGAATGGGGCGGTTGTGCGGTGGCTCGATAGAATGTTGACGCTCATCGGTTCGAGAAATTTTATTCTGCGAACGACCCCATCGCCGCCCTTGAACACGCCCTTGCCGCCGCTGCCTTGACGTATCGAAAATGTTTCGAGCAGGACCGGAAAACGCCATTCGAGCACTTCCGGGTCGGTAATGCGCGAATTGGTCATGTGCGTGTGTACCGCACTACATCCGTTGAAACCGTTGCCGGCACCGGCGCCGCCGCAAATCGTTTCATAATATTGATAACGCTGACTGCCGAAGGTTAGATTGTTCATCGTGCCTTGCGATCCGGCCAATACGCCTAATGCACCGTACAAGGCATCGACGATGATTTGCGAGGTCTCGACATTGCCGGCGACGACCGCGGCCGGATACTTCGGATTAAGCATCGATCCTTCCGGAATGACGATATCGAGCGGCTTGAGACAGCCGGCATTGAGCGGAATATCGTCTTGCACCAAGGTTCTGAATACATACAATACAGCTGCCTTGCAGACCGCCGACGGCGCGTTGAAATTACCGGACTGTTGTGGCGAGGTACCGCTGAAATCGATGCGTGCGCGCTGGTGTTCGCGGTCGACACTTACGCGCACGGCGATTTCAGCGCCGTCGTCGAGTGCATAACGAAAATGCCCATCCGGCAGATTTGCCAAAATCTTGCGCACCGACGCCTCGGCATTATCCTGCACGAAACGCATATAGGCTTGCACAACCACCAATGAATAATGCTTGATCATTTTATGCAGTTCTTGAGCGCCTTTTTCATTCGCGGCGACCTGAGCCTGAAAATCGGCAATATTCTGCTCGGGATTGCGTACGGGATAGTCTCCCGACAGTAGCCAATCCCTCAGAGCCTCCTCGTTGAAACGGCCTTGTTCGACGATTTTAATCCCCGAAGTCAACACGCCCTCTTCCTCGATCTTGCGGCTATGCGAAGGCATCGAACCCGGCGTGATGCCTCCGATATCGGCATGATGACCGCGCGATGCCGTAAAAAAAAGCAACCGCTCCCGATCGAAAACCGGCGTGATGATCGTGATGTCGGGTAGATGCGTGCCGCCTCGATAAGGCGAATTGACGAGAAAGACATCGCCGGGCGCCATCGTAAAATCTCGGTTTTGCAACAAACATTTGACGGTTTCGCCCATCGAACCCAGATGTACCGGAATATGCGGCGCGTTTGCAATCAACTCGCCTTGCGCATCGAACAGCGCACATGAAAAATCCAGCCTTTCCTTGATATTGACCGAGTGCGCGGTGTTTTGCAACACGAAACCCATTTGCTCGGCGATCGAGATGAATAATTTGTTGAAGATTTCCAACATGACCGGATCGGGCGATGCCTCGGTCGTCAATGCGCTATGTTCACTGTCCCGTTGGCGCGATAGAATCAGGTTGTGCACCGGGTCGACTGTCGCCTGCCACTCCGGATCGATCACAAGGGTCGAGGTCGGCTCGATGACGATGGCCGGCCCGTCGATAATCCTGTCCGGATTTAATTGTTCGCGCCGATAGACGGGCGTTTGCCAATGCCGTCCACGGAAAAAAACCGATTCGGTCGTCAGCGGCGCGATATCTTCGAAATCACCCACCTCTGCCGGTATCGACGCGTCTTGCCCGCTGAGCCCGATGACTTCGACGGCCAACGATTCGATGATGATCGGCTTGTCGGCATAGGTAAACCCGAATTGGCGCAAGTATTGCCGTTCGAAATCGGCCTGCATGACCGACTGTTCGGCAAATTCGACCGCCAACGCGGTATCGGTGCCTTGGTAGCGTAAAAACAGGCGGCGAACCGCTTCGATGCGACTCTCTTTGACGCCTTGCGCGGCAATCTCGGCATGCCCTTCGCGCGCCAACGCATCGAATTCAAGCGGTAAATCGTCCAGGGAAACCTGATTCCAATGCCGTTCCAAGGCTTTTTGCCGAACAGTGCGCAAGTCGGCCAGACCCATGCCGTAGGCCGACAAGACGCCCGCGAACGGATGCAGAATGATGTGCCGCATACCCAAACGATCGGCCACCGCGCAGGCATGCTGTCCCGCCGCCGCGCCGTAACAGCACAAAGCATATTCGGAAACGTCGTAGCCTTTTTGCACCGAGATGGTCTTGATGGCTGCCGCCATGTTTTCGACCGCGATATCGAGAAAACCTTCGGCGACTTGTTCGTGACGTCGATCATCGCCGGTCGCCTCTTGTATGCGCTGCGAAAGTTCGGCGAACAAAACTCCAACCCGGTTCCGATCGAGCGGCAAATTGCCTTCTGCGCCGAAAACGGCCGGAAACAGCGGCAATTTCCCCAGCATGATATTCGCATCGGTCACGGTCAACGGACCGCCTCGCCGGTAGCCGGCCGGACCCGGATTCGCGCCGGCCGAATCGGGACCGACCCGGTAGCGCATGCCGTCGAAATGCAGAATCGAGCCGCCGCCCGCCGCGACGGTATGTATTGCCATCATCGGCACGCGCATCCTGACGCCTGCGACTTCGGTTTCGAAGCGACGCTCGTATTCGCCCGCAAAATGCGCGACATCGGTCGAGGTGCCGCCCATGTCGAACGCGATGATTTTGTCGAAACCGGCCTGTTGCGCGACCGCGACCGCACCGACGATACCGCCGGCCGGGCCCGATAAAATACAGTCGCGGCCTCGGAAACGCTTGGCATCGGTCAAGCCGCCGTTCGATTGCATGAACATCAAGCGAACTTCATCCGAGCGCTCGCCGCCCAAACCCGAGGCAACCTGATCGACATAGCGCTGCAACATCGGCGATAAATAGGCATCGACGACGGTCGTATCGCCGCGCCCGACGATCTTCATTAAAGGACTGACCTGATGCGAAATGGAGATTTGCGTGAAGCCGACTCGTTCGGCGATTTTTTGCAAACGCAGTTCATGCGCCGGATAGCGCCAGGCATGCAGCAATACCACCGCGATCGCGCGCAAACCTTGGTCGTAAAGCGTTTGTAATTGCCGTTCGGCAAGCTGTTCGTCCAGAGCTTTCAGCACCTTGCCTCGTGCGTCGATGCGCTCGTCGATTTCAACGACGGTTCGATAAAGCTGCTCGGGCAGTTGGATATTCAACGCGAAGATATCGGGTCGGTTCTGGTAAGCGATGCGCAGACAATCCTTGAAGCCTTTTGTGATTATTAGCGCGACGGGTTCGCCTTTGCGTTCGAGCAAGGCATTGGTGCCGACCGTCGTGCCCATTTTGACAAGTTCGACGGCATCCGCCAGCGGCTCTGCTGGCCCCGCATTCAGGATATCGCGTATGCCTTGCAGCGCGGCATCCCGGTAACGTTCCGGGTTATCCGATAGTAATTTATGCATCAGCAGGCGTCCGTCCGGATTTTTCGCGACAACGTCGGTAAACGTACCGCCCCGGTCTATCCAAAATTGCCAGCGTTTGACATCATTCATAAGCAACCTTCAAGCCGATCCGAAGACCCAATTGCCGTTCGGCATGGCCTTGATTGACGGCGATTTCGACCAAGCCGCATGAATTGCAATACCAAAACGGCTCACCTACCGAGGCTTCGCTGAAGGTGCCGGCTTGCTCGAGCCTGCGTCCGTCGACCATTAATATCCGTCCATCCAGTTCGGAACGGTAACGCAGGCCGGTAAAGGCATTGCCGTAGCCGTCGAAATAAATAATTTCGGCCAGATCTTCAGGCCAATCGGCGATATCGACATGGTAAGGTTTTAAATCGTCTGCCGCTTGAGCTAGGGCGAGGCGCGCCGCGACCGGCGCGAACAAATCGCGGCCGTGAAAACTCATCGAGCAAATTTCGGGACGCCAGACGATTTCGAACCAATCGCAGCGTTCGGCATGCTTGGCGACGATATTCAACAAGCCGTTATCCGGGCCGACGAATGTTTGTCCATCCGCCTGCAATACCAAGGGTTTACGCGCCCCGCCGACACCGGGATCGACGACGCAGAGAAAAACCGAATCTTGCGGGAACTGTTGCCGCAGTGCGGCCAATAGATAGGCCGCAGCTCGCGGATTGCCGCACGGCGCATTACTGACGAGGTGAATGACGGGATGGGACGGCGCAAGCTGGCGAAGCACGATTTCGACCTGCCCGAGATAAGGGCCAGCCGGCCCGAAATCGGTGAACAGTGCGATAGCTGCGCCGGTCATTCACATTGCCAAGACCGACAAACCGGCGTCAACATCGATCGCTTCGCATCCGTTTAGCGGGCTCGGGTTGGCTTTGAGTCCGGCGAAATCGAATAGTTTTGTGTCGGCCAATTGCGATGGCGCGACGTTTTGTAGACTCGTGAAAATTGTCTCCAAACGGCCGGGAAATTGTTTGTCCCAAGTTTTCAACATTACTTTCATCGCCTGACGTTGCAGGTTTTCCTGCGAGCCGCACAGATTGCACGGAATGATCGGATAATCGCGGAACGCGGCGAAGCGTTGTATTTCTTTTTCGCGGCAATAGGCGAGCGGCCGGATCACGATGTTCTTCTTATCGTCGCTGAGCAGCTTCGGCGGCATCGCCTTTAGTTTGCCGCCGTAAAAAATATTCAGGAAAAAAGTTTCCAAAATATCATCGCGGTGATGGCCTAAGGCTATCTTGGTAATGCCGTTCGCCTCGGCAAAACCGTATAAGGTACCGCGCCGCAATCTCGAACACAGACCGCAGGTGGTTTGACCTTCGGGAATCACACGCTTGACCACGCTGTAGGTGTCTTTCTCGATGATATGGTAAGGAACGCCGAGGGATTCGAGGTATTCGGGCAAGACATGCTCGGGAAAACCCGGTTGCTTCTGATCCAGATTGACCGCCAGCAGTTCGAACTTGACCGGCGCGGTTTTTTGCAGATTCATCAAGATGTCCAGCATCGTGAACGAATCCTTGCCGCCGGACAGGCAAACCATGATTTTATCGCCATCCTCGATCATGTTGTAATCGGCGATCGCATCGCCGACCGCATGACGCAAACGTTTCTGCAGTTTGTTGAATTGGGTTCGGGATTTTTGAATCGGATGAGTCATACGAAATAAATTATAGGCTACGCATCGCGTACCCTTTTCGGGGCGCGGAAAATACTTTCTGGTTTTCTAGTTCCCACGCTGGAGCGGTGGGAACGAGGAATGACCTATGCATGAATACTCTCAAAGCCTCTGGCGCGATGGGAACCCTGAATCGCTTGCAAAGGTGCGCGATGCGCACCCTACGGAAAGAAGGTTCCCGCGCTAAGTCCGTGGGAACTTGACAAATATCAACCGTTATAACGCTGGAATATCAAAGTCGCGTTGGTGCCCCCGAAACCGAAACTATTCGACATGATCGTGTTCAGTGTGACGTTGTCCTTAAATTCACGCACGATAGGAATATCGGTTGCATCGGGGTCGAGTTCGGTAATATTGGCCGAAGCGCTCAAAAAACCTTCTTCCATCATCAACAATGAATAAATCGCCTCATTGACGCCGGCCGCGCCCAGTGCATGACCGGTCAGCGACTTGGTTGAACTCACCTGCGGCACTTTGCCTTGCCCGAATACGGCTCGCAACGCTTCGAGCTCTTTGGTATCGCCGACCGGCGTGCTGGTGCCGTGCGCATTGATATAATCGATCTTCGCATCGACAGTCGCCATTGCCTGCTGCATACAGCGGATAGCACCCTCGCCGGAAGGCTGCACCATGTCGTAACCATCCGAAGTCGCACCGTAACCGGTTAATTCGGCATAGATTTTAGCGCCACGCGCCTTGGCATGCTCGAGTTCTTCGATCACTAACACGCCGCCGCCGCCGGAGATCACGAAGCCGTCGCGCGTTGCATCATAAGGGCGTGATGCAGTTTCGGGAGCATCGTTATATTTCGACGACAACGCGCCCATGGCATCGAATAATAGCGACATCGTCCAATGCACCTCTTCGCCGCCGCCGGCGAATACGACATCCTGCTTACCCATTTGAATCAGTTCCATTGCATGACCGATGCAGTGCGCGCTGGTCGCACAGGCCGAACTGATCGAATAATTGACGCCTTTAATCTTGAACGGCGTGGCCAAACAGGCGGTGTTCGTACTCGACATCGTTCTCGGCACCATGTAAGGACCGACTTTTTTAATGCCTTTTTCGCGCAAAATATCGGCAGCATCGACCAAATTCGATGTCGACGGGCCGCCGGACCCCATGACTAATCCCGTTCTGAAATTAGAGATTTCAGACTCCTCAAGCCCCGAATCCTCGATCGCCTGTTGCATCGCAACATAATTGAACGCGGCGCCGTCGCCCATGAAACGTTTAATTTTTCGATCTATGAATTCATTAAGATCGATATTAATCGCGCCGCGCACATGGCTTCTAAAACCAAGCTCTTGATAATCATTGGCAAACGAAATTCCGGAACGACCTTGTTTCAAGGAATCGACTACCTCTATACGATTATTTCCGATGCTGGAAACAATACCTAAACCGGTCACTACGACTTTTTTCATCAACTACGCCCCCAAACCATCAATTACGCCCCTAAAAATCTTCTGTTGAAGTAAACAAACCCACTCGCAAATCGGTCGCTTCGTATATTTCCTTACCATCGACTTCCATCGTGGCATCGGCAATGCCCATGACTAATTTTCGCATAATCACTCTTTTCAAATGAATACGATATGTCACTTTTTTTGCGGTGGGACGAACTTGACCTGTAAATTTAACTTCGCCGACCCCCAATGCACGGCCTTTACCGGGCCCGCCCATCCAGCATAAATAAAACCCGACCAATTGCCACATTGCATCCAAACCGAGACATCCCGGCATCACCGGGTCGCCTTGAAAATGGCATTCGAAAAACCACAAATCGGGTTTAATATCCAATTCAGCAATGATTTCACCTTTACCATACTTACCTCCTTCGTCGGAAATATGAGTGATGCGATCCATCATTAACATATTCGGTAATGGTAATTGCGCATTTTCCGGCCCGTACAACTCCCCCCTGCCGGACATTAATAATTCTTCGCGCGTAAAACTATGCTGCTTCCCCATTATTAGTACCTAAGCTAAATTTTTATTAAACGGTGTATTATCCATTAGATAACAAAAAAAATCAGCTCAATTTTCATCCGAAATGGCGATAAGGAACGAGCATGAAATAACTTCGACGACTGTTAGAAGGGGGTTCGGTGGTTCGATTGACAGGTGTCGGCGGCAGGAATAGCCACCGTCAAGCCTACATAGACGTATTCACCCAGCACCTAAATCCAGCACCTAAATTCCATAGTCCATTAGCTATGTTTAATATTATGGCTAATTTAGGTGCTGGATGAATTCCATAGCTCATTGGCTATGGTTAACTATCTTGGATAATTTAGGTGCTGGGTTCACGGCGTCCTATCAAGCGAGTTACCGAACCGCCCCAAAGCCTACTACTTGTATAAGTTATTTTGTGCATATTCCTAAGGAACATTGTCAATACTTCCCGACAACATCAACCGGGCTGCACATCTTTCATGACATCGCCGAGCCGAATCGAATCTCGTTCCATCATAAGCTGATAAATCATCGCATAACCTAAAACCGCAGCGACATATTCTCGGGTTTCCTTAAACGGGATCGTTTCCATCCAAATATCGGCCGGTAAAGGATGATGCCTCGGTAACCATCGATCGACTCTTCCCGGACCGGCGTTATAAGCGGCTGCGGCAAGGGCAAAATGACCGCCGAAACGGTCGAGCATTTGCTTGTAATAATGCGTACCGTACTTAACATTTACATTAGGCTGATACAAGCTATTTTCCGATTGCCATGTTTCATTGAGTTTTCGCGCGATTTGCCGACCGGTTTGCGGCATGATTTGCATCAAACCGCGCGCGCCGGCCGGCGACCTTGCCTTAGGATCGAAAACGCTCTCCCGACGTATCAGCCCCAATACAATAGCCGGGTCTAAGGCCTGTTGTCTTGCCTGTTTTTTAATGTCGCCGAGATAATCGAGCGGAAAGCGCAAGCTTACATCGTCCCAATATTCCGCTTTCGCAATCGTAAATACCGCGGTCTGCGTCCAGCCCCACTGCTGCGCTAATTTGGCGGCAACTAGAATTTGCTCCTTATCAAGCCTATTCAGCAAATACCACCATTGCCGAAGTCCTTCCTGCTCTCGACCTACTGACTTCAGTTCGGCAACGAGACTCACGGCAGGCATCCGTTCAAAACTTGCCAATTGCTCCGATGTCAATGCCAGAGGGCGATCGGAGAGCATCGGTGGCTTATTCAGAGTTTCCGCCGCGATAAACCCGAACAAACTGCGATCGCTTGCCAATGCTTCGAATACCTTGCTGCCTCGCTCGCGTTGCCCGGCTTCATTCAACGCGCGGGCCAACCAATATTGCCAACGGGGTTGGTTTTTTTCCTGTTCGCTTAAACCGCTCAAAGCTTCAATGACATGAGTCCAGTTTTGTTCGAGCAAGGCCGCTCTAACCCGCCATTCCCTAGCCGCAGCATCGGCATTGTTAACCCTACTCAATCGGTCATAAGCTCCCGGCCTTCTCTCAAAAGCCAGTGATAGGCCTAACTTACGTTCGACTTTATCGATAGTCTCGACCGACATTCGATAACGACCTTTATTGCCGTCCCAAACACTCAACGCCGCATCCAAACCGGAATCGGCCAAGCGCTCGATGCCGTAAGCGAAAATAGATCCAAGCATTCGATAATCTTTTTGCCATTCGGACGACTGCTCGACTATTCGAGGCGACTGATGCACCTTGAGCCAAAAGTCGGCCACTGACTGCTCGTTCGGACCGAGCAATTTTTTAATATATTGGGCCAAGGAAACCCTGTTGTTTCTCAAGGCCAGCTCGAATCTCCGCCAAATCATGTCTTGCGTTAATTGACCCGAAGCCATCAATTCGTTTAATAGAGCATCACAAGCTTTTGGCTGCGAATAACCGACCGTCCAAAGTTTTTTGGCTTCGATCAATGCGTCATCCCGAAACCCGGTTTTTAATCTGGCCCATTGATAATGACATGCTAACTCGGCATTGCCAGTCGGCCGATAATGCTCAACCAATGCCTGCCACCGCTTGCCGTCCGCCAAATACTTCAACCAATCGCGTCTCAACAACGCCGAATAGCGCATGTCTGAATAATCGTTCAAATAACGTTTAATCTCTCTATCGCGGTCCAAATTATTTTTAAGCCATTGATACTTTAGCAACGGATATAAGGGATAATCGCTGAGCGTTTCGGCATTTTCAGGAAAAGCACCGCGATTCATTGACGCAATTTGTTTCTCGGCATTCAAAAATGCCTGACGCCGATCGTCGATATTCATTGCCGATGCGACTGAAAACGGGCTGAACAGCCCTATCAGGCAAATAATTAATTGAACATTCATTGGGTTTAGGGTTTTTAAAAAATACGACACGGCTTATAATTTTATTTATTTATCTCAGTTAACGCGGCGGAACGTGCATAGTAAAAAGCTCATTCAAAAACCATCACTATACACTTGGAATTATATTTATCGCATCGCGCTGCTGCATAAAAAAGAATTGCTTGTTGCCCATATCATAGCGATTCTGGGAACGATTGCCAGTGTTCCTGTACCTTTACTAATGCCGCTACTAGTCGACGAAGTGCTGCTCGACAAGCCAGGCCTAGTCATCGCCACGATAAATCGTTTCACACCCGAAGCCTGGCAAGGCCCCATTCTCTATATCCTAACGATTCTACTGCTCAGCCTATTGCTGCGCATTATCTCGATCCTGTTTCACATCATACAAGGCAAACAATTCACCTGCATTGCCAAGGATATCGTTTTTAGAATTCGACGTAACCTGATCGACCGCCTGCAGACCATATCGATGTCCGAATACGAAAGCTTGGGCGCCGGCACGGTCGTCACGCACTTGGTTACAGATCTCGATACGATCGACAGCTTTATCGGCACCACGATCAGCCGCTTATTGGTTGCCATGCTGACCATTGTCGGCACAGCAACCATTTTGCTATGGATGCATTGGCAATTGGGTCTCTTTATTTTGCTGTTGAACCCTATCGTTATCTATTTCACGCGCGCGGTCGGTTCCAGAGTAAAAGACCTCAAATCGAAAGAAAATGCTTCTTACGGAGTCTTTCAGCAAGCCTTGACCGAAACGCTCGAAGCGATTCATCAAATCAGAGCGAGCAACCGAGAGAAACATTATTGCCTACAACTGATCGACGCAGCGCGCTCGGTCAAAGACTATTCGACCGCCTTTGCCTGGAAAAGCGATGCGGCAACCCGCTTGAGTTTTTTGATTTTTTTATTCGGGTTCGACATATTCCGCGCACTGGCAATGCTGATGGTGTTTTATTCCGACCTCAGTATCGGCCAAATGCTTGCGGTATTCGGTTATCTTTGGTTCATGATGGCGCCGGTTCAGGAAATTTTGGGCATCCAATATGCCTTTTATGCCGCTAAAGGCGCGTTGAATCGAATCAATAAACTCAACGCGCTGCAACAAGAGCCGCATTATCCGCATATTAAAAACCCTTTTAGCCATAAAAAAACCGTCTCGATCCGCGTCGAAAATCTGAATTTCGGTTATAGCGACGAAAAGGTCTTGAACAACATTAAACTCACCATACCTGCAGGCGAAAAAGTCGCTTTGGTCGGAGCCAGCGGCGGCGGCAAATCGACTCTGGTGCAAACCCTAATCGGCCTCTACACGCCCGATAGCGGCACCATTTATTACGACGAGGTCCCGGTCGAACAGATTGGACTCGAAGTTATCCGTGAGCATGTCGTCACGGTATTGCAGCATCCGATTTTGTTTAATGACACGATTCGAACGAAT
Organism: Methylotuvimicrobium sp. KM1; assembly: GCF_044788715.1. Classification (NCBI taxonomy): domain Bacteria; kingdom Pseudomonadati; phylum Pseudomonadota; class Gammaproteobacteria; order Methylococcales; family Methylococcaceae; genus Methylotuvimicrobium; species Methylotuvimicrobium sp. KM1. Next base: position 3,082,243 of record NZ_CP173170.1, read on the forward strand.
CTGACACTTGGCAAACCGGTCGATGATCGTGAACTCTGGAAAGCCCTTGAGATTGCTCAATTGAAAAGCGCTATCGACGAATTGCCCAAGGGACTTGACACCATCGTCGGCCGGCAAGGCATGCGCCTGTCGGGCGGACAGCGGCAAAGAATGGCGATCGCCCGCATGATCGTCGCAAATCCGAAAGTCGTGATACTCGACGAAGCCACCTCGGCTCTCGATTCCGAAACCGAACACAAACTGCATCAAGCCATGGCCCAATTTCTCGAAGGCCGAACGACGATCATTATTGCCCACCGCCTGAGCGCCGTTAAACAAGCCGATCATGTCTATGTATTCGAGGAAGGCGGCATCTGCGAACAAGGCCGCCATGAAACCTTAATCGCACAAAAAGGTCTCTATGCAAAACTCTACGGTGAATATCAATGAAAGAGCAGGCGAAAGACGAAAGAGAAAAGATGAATACACTAAGGTCATCTTTCGTCCTTCATCTTTCATCTTTCATCTGTTACCTTTCATCTTTTACCTTTCATCTTTCGTCTTAATTCAACCATGCCAGAAAACTACGACCTCCACAGCCACTCCACCGCCTCGGACGGCGCATTATCGCCTAGCGAACTGATTCAGAGAGCCAAGGAGCAAGGTGTCACCTGCCTCGCATTGACCGACCATGACACGACCGATGGGCTCGCCGAAGCCAAGCAAGCGGCAAACGTAGCCGGTATCGATCTAGTTTCAGGCATCGAGCTATCAACCTCTTGGCATAAACACTGCCTACACATCGTCGGCTTGAATATCGATCCCGAAAGCCCCCACCTGAAAGAAGGCATACACAAACTGCAAGCGCTACGCGGCCAACGTGCCGAACAAATTGCCGGGAAACTGGAAAAAAAACGTATTTTCGGAGCGCTCGAAGCGGTTAAGGCGGCCGCAGGCGACGGCATGATCACGCGCACCCATTTTGCCGATTTTTTGTTATCGGAGGGCCATGTCACGACGCAGCAAGAAGCGTTCGACCGATACATCGGCCAAGGTAAACCCGCCTTCGTCTCGACCGAATGGGCCGGACTCGAAGAAGCCATCGGCTGGATCAAGGAATCGGGCGGCATCGCGGTATTAGCGCACCCGATGCGTTACAAACTCACCGCTTCCTGGATGAAACGTTTATTAGCCGCGTTCAAAGAAGCCGGCGGCGACGCGATCGAAGTGGTCTGCGGTCGCAACGACCCGGCCGAAATTCAAACCTCGATGCAATACGCGCAAAAATTCGATCTGGCCGGCTCGAAAGGTTCGGATTTTCACAATCCGAAATACGTCTGGGTGGAACTCGGGCGCTTAAAGCCATTACCCGAACGCATAAAACCCGTTTGGGATTTATTCGAAGCGCACGCCTAAATATTGGTTATGTATGCGCTACTCCCTTTATACTCAAAAATTAGTTATCTTTGTGAAGGTATGGGGTGTGGCTAGCGAGGATGTCGGCAGCAGGGCAGATTTTTGCTCCTGCAAAATCTGCATTCACGCCATCCTTGGCGTTCGAGCGCTGCCGTCAAGCCCCCATGGATGGGTTTACCCAGCACCTAAATTCCATAGTCCATTGGCTATGGTTAACTATCTGGGATAATTTAGGTGCTGGGTGAACGGCGGTCCTCGATAGACACATCCCATACCTTTTATTCTTAGACGGTTTTTCAATCAAAAGGGAGTAATAATTGAAAAAACCATGCCTTTTCAAAAGCGCTTAAAATTCAAGGCGCGTCGTAGGGTACGCTTCGCGTACCTTTTTTAGGCAGGACAACTCCTGAAGACTTGCGAAATGGTACGTGGTGCTTTCTTCACGCGGGCGGGTTATTCAACCCGCTCCGAACGTTTTGCTTTGGCCACGGTCGAAACGTTTAGGACGGAGTTGCAAACCCCGTCCTAACAAGTCGTCGAGCAACCACACCCTTTTCGAATCGTGTACTTTCGCAGTAAATAGGTACTTCGCGTGGTCACAAATACCACTATCGGTTGACGTGTTAAGCCGATTGAAATTAACATGACTCCAATTAAACCGGATAACAATTATGGGGCAGGAAATCTCAGCATCGCATTACGATTTGGGCGATTTCGACCGGTTCCATCGAAAATTGACTCAGGAAACTTTACTCCTCAGTAAATTATTCGATCGACAAGCCTTTTCGACCCGTCATCCGGTCGCAGGCTTCGAGATCGAAGCCTGGTTGGTCGACGATAACATGGTTCCCGCACCGATTAACGATCGCTTCCTGTCCGGCTTAAACGATCCTTTAGCCTGCGAGGAGTTGGCAAAATTCAATATCGAACTCAACAGCGTACCGACACCATTGGCCGGCAATCTCGGCAGCCGCCTTACCGAACAATTGCAAACAACCTGGAGTAAGGCGCGCCATCAGGCAGAAAACTGCAATGCTCACATCATCATGATAGGCACGCTTCCGACACTGAAACAAGCCGACCTTAACCTCGGCAATATGTCGGATCTCAATCGCTACCGCGCCCTAAACGAACAAATCCTGCATTCCCGGGGTAAACCGATACATCTCGATATCACCGGTATCGAACATCTGAAAACAGACCATTATGACGTAATGATGGAATCGGCAACGACCTCATTCCAAATCCACACGCAGGTGCCGCTTGCTATCGCGCATCATTTTTATAACGCATCGATTATCGCTTCGGCGCCGATGGTCGCGCTATGCGGCAATGCCCCGTATTTGTTCGGTAAAAATCTTTGGCACGAATCGCGAATTCCACTGTTCGAGCAAGCCATCGAAACGGGCGGCTATGCCGGTGCTGCGCAAGGACCGGTCAAACGGGTCAGCTTCGGAACCGGTTACGCTAGAAAAACGATCCTAGAATGCTTTCAAGAAAACTTAGATCATTTCCCAATCTTACTGCCCGAAGACTTAGGCCCCGTCTCGGAAATTTTCGAGCATTTAAAATTGCATAACGGAACAATTTGGCGTTGGAACAGACCGTTGATCGGTTTCGACGACGACGGCACCCCGCATATCCGCATCGAACATCGAACACCCGCAGCCGGACCGACCGTGATCGACGCAATCGCCAATGCCTTATTTTTTTATGGATTGACCAAAAATCTATGCGATGAAATCATCGACAAAGGCATCACGGTTCCGTTTAGCCAAGCTAAAGATAATTTCTATCAAGCGGCACGATATGGTTTAGAAAGTCCGATCGCCTGGCTAGACGGCGTCAAACACCGCATGCAGTCATTATTCGTTGCCGAGCTCGTCGCACGCGCGGTCATGGGATTAAAATCTCTCGGCATCAGCCGCTGCGATATCGAAGACTTTCTAGGCATTGTGCAGCACCGTATTGCAACCAAGCAAACCGGTTCACAATGGCAACGCGACTTCATGACGAACAACCCGGACGACTTTACCGCGATGACCCGGCAATATCTCGTCAACCAAAACCGAGGCAAGCCGGTCAGCGAATGGCTATTAATTTAAACTCTATTTCAATGAATACTGCTCCATTAAATTCTGTGCAACTGAATCAACTCGACTATTTACCGGAAGGCCTATTAACGGCCTCCTCCGAAACCCTGCATGAGATACTGCCCAACCCGACGCTGATACATTTAATAGGAAAAGACCCGGCGCCCTTATTCATATCAGTGTTATTGCATGGCAATGAGCCGACCGGCTTACTCGCAGCACAGGCCTTACTAAAAAAATATAAAGACCGCGAACTGCCCCGTTCGGTATCGATATTTTTCGGTAATACGCAAGCCGCCCGACTCGGCTTGAGAAGACTCGACCGGCAACCCGATTTCAATCGCATCTGGCCCGGTAGCGAGTTACCGGACTGCCCTGAAATTCGAATGACCCAACAAGTTGTCGATACTATGCGGGCTAAAAACGTATTCGCGAGTATCGATATTCATAACAATACCGGATTGAATCCGCATTACGCCTGCGTCAATAAACTGGATGACAAATTTTTACAACTCGCATCGCTTTTCGGTCGGCTAATTGTTTATTTTACGCGACCGAAAGGTGTGCAATCGGCCGCCTTCGCCGAACTCTGCCCATCGGTAACCTTAGAATGCGGTAAACCGGATCAACTACACGGCATCGAGCATGCTTTCGAATTTCTCAATAGCTGTTTAAACTTGAGAGATTTCCCGGAACATCCGGTTTATCCGCAAGACATCGATCTTTATCATACGGTTGCACAAGTTAAAATCCCCAAATCCATAACCTTCAGCTTTCAAGAAACAAAATCCGACTTGCTGCTCAATAAAGATCTCGATCACATGAACTTTAATGAAATACCTGCAGGAACCGTTTGGGGATCCGTAGACGGCTTAAAAACTCTGCCGGTTCTTGCCTTGGACGACAATGCGCAAAATATTAGCGATCGATTCTTTAAGATTCAGGACGGCGAATTGCGCATCACGCGCAAAGCCATGCCATCAATGCTGACACTGGACGAAAAAGTCATCAAACAAGATTGTCTCTGTTATTTAATGGAAAGATTACACCCATGAGCTTCTGGAAAACCAAAAAGCTGATCGACATGAGCGTTCAGGAATGGGAATCGCTATGCGACGGCTGCGGCAAATGTTGTTTAAATAAATTGGAAGACGAAGACACCGGCGAGATCTATCTCACCAACGCCGTTTGCGACCTGATCGATCTAAACACTTGTCGTTGTACTCGTTACCAGGAAAGAACGCGGTTGGTACCCGACTGCGTCGATTTAAAACAATCGACGACATGGACCGCTTTCGATTGGATGCCGGAAACGTGTGCTTATCGGCTGCTGGCAATAGGCGAAGACCTACCCGATTGGCATCCCTTGGTTAGCGGCAATCCAGACAGCGTCAAAGAAGCCGGCATATCGATTTCAAGTTTTGCGATCAAAGAATCCGAAGTCGACGATCTGGAAGATCATGTGATCGATTGGCAGTAAACAGTTATTCTTCAAACATGTCCGATAACCCTAAATTCGGCAGTTTAATCAATAAGCACATGAATTCCGCTGCTGGATGCGGTTTGCAGCGTGTAGCCCGTATGCAGCGCAGCGGAATACGGGAATGGCGTGGCTCCGAGTTTTCTGGTTCCCACGGTCCTCCGTGGGAACCCCTACCTTGGCTGCAGAAGCAACATCGGTATGCATTCCCACGTGGGAGCGGTGGAAACGAGGAAAACATAGCTTTTTAAATTCATTATTCTTTCGGACTATTCATTCATGAAAATCATCTCTTGGAACGTCAACGGCATACGCGCAGTGATGGGCAAAGGCTTTGCCGAATCAATGGCTAAACTCGACGCGGACTGCATTCTGTTACAAGAAACCAAGGCACAGGACGACCAAGTCCAAACGGCCCTGGAAAGTATCGACAGTTATCACATTTATTCCAACTCGGCAGGACGAAAAGGTTATTCCGGCGTCGCGCTATTAACCAAGCAAGAGCCAATACAAATTCTGCAAGATATCGGCATCGACGAGCACGACCAAGAAGGCCGCGTCATCGCGGCCGAATTCGAAAATTTCATTCTGCTTAATGTCTATGTGCCCAATTCCGGAGAAAAACTGGTGCGCCTCGACTACCGGCAAATCTGGGATAAGGAATTGACGGCCTATTTTCAGCAACTCAATAGCCGAAAACCGTTAATCGCCTGCGGCGATTTCAATGTCGCGCATCAAGAAATCGACATCGCCCGCCCGAAAGCCAATTACAATAAATCGGCCGGCTATACCCAAGCCGAAATCGATGGCTTCAGCCGAATGTTGGAAGCAGGCTTCGTCGATACCTTCCGGCATTTACATCCGGACACTGTCGCCTACAGTTGGTGGAGTTACCGGGCCGGTGCGCGCGCAAAAAATATCGGTTGGCGGATCGATTATGTATTGACGAGCCAAACGTTGATCGGCAAAGTCAAAAACGCATTTATCGCGCCCGACATCTTCGGCTCGGATCATTGCCCGGTCGGCATCGAGATCGACCTTTAAGCATGACCTCATATCAAGTACGCGAACATCTAATGCGCGAGCATCGTTCGGCACTGGCCCAATGCAAGGAATGCCCGGAAATGACCGGGCCGGTCGTATCGGGCCGCCCGGTCTTGTCGCCAATATTGCTGATCGGCCAAGCCCCTGGGGACAAGGAAGGCGGTTTCGGCAAACCCTTTGCCTGGACAGCCGGAAAAACTTTATTCAAATGGTTCGAAAGCATCGGCCTAGATGAAACCGCATTTCGCCGGCGTGTTTATATGGCCGCAGTATGCCGCTGTTTTCCGGGAAAGAATCCCAAAGGCGGCGACCGTGTACCAAATAGGCAGGAAATAGAAAACTGCGCAAAATGGCTACAAGCCGAAATCGATTTATTGAAACCCGAATTAATCCTCCCGGTCGGCAAACTTGCCATCGCTCAGTTGATGCCGGTCAAAAGGCTCAACGACGTCGTCGGCGGCATTAACAGCGTAACCTTTCACGGCCACTGCACCGACGCAATTCCCCTACCCCATCCGTCCGGCGCCTCGACCTGGCACCGAACCGAACCGGGCATGGCCTTGTTAGAATCAGCCTTGCAGAAAATTGAAAGCCATTCGGCTTGGAGGAAAGTAGTGAGCAGTGAGCAGTGAGCAGTGAGCAGTGAGCAGTGAGCAGTGAGCAGTGAAATGGTGTAGCATTTCGACTACTTGTCAAACGCCGATTTCACCTTTCACCTTTCACCTTTCACCTTTCACCTTTCACCTTTCACCTTTCACCTTTCACCTTTCACCTTTCACCTTTCACCTTTCACCTATTTCTTCTTGATATAAAAAATCTGCTTATCTTCTTCTTTTAAATAATCAAGAATCCGGTGCCCGGTTTGATCGGAATAAACCCCGATATCCAAATGCGCGGCGGGGTCGGTTGCGATGACTTTGACCACATGGCCGCTCATCATTTGTTGCAGAGCCTTTTTCAAACGCAACAAGGGCAATGGACAATTTAGGCCGGAGGCATCGACTTCAATATCGTATTCAATCATGATTCAGTTTTAATTTTTAGTACAATCCGAGGAGTCGCTATAATATACTTCACACAGCCAAATTTGCGATTTTCTGTCGCGCTCTTTTGTCCGATAGCTACGTTACGAAAACAGTTACATAGCTTGCTATGCGCCTGTTTTCGCGCCTTGCTACCGAACAAAATAGCATTGTCATAAAAGACGCAAATACGGCCGTGCGAAGTATATCACTCTCGTCCCCATACGCGAATTGCCAAACCCAATGGACTATTTCCCAATTTTTTTCAAATTGACCGGTAAACCCTGCCTGGTCGTCGGGGCCGGAGAAGTTGCCGCCCGTAAAATCGACCTGCTCGCTAGAGCCGAAGCCGACATTACCGTCATCGCCGAAGACATCGGCGAAACGGTCGCCGCAATGGCTGAACGCTGCCAATTGACGATCAAACAAAAATCTTTTCAACCCGAAGACCTTGAAAACTTCATTTTGGTTGTGTCGGCAACTAACCGGCTCGAAACCAACCAACAGGTTTCAAAATCCGCACACGAACGCAACATACCGGTCAATGTCGTAGACAGCCCGCAGCTTTGCTCATTTATTTTTCCGGCCATTATCGACCGCTCGCCTCTGGTAGCCGCCGTATCGTCAGGCGGCGCCGCACCCGTTCTAGCCCGCCTGCTTCGCGCAAAAATAGAAACCTTGATTCCGTCAGGATACGGCCGCTTGGCACAACTCGCCGAGAAATTCAGACCGTTGGTGAAACAACAAATCGACTCTCCGTCTCTGCGTAAAATTTTCTGGGAAAACACCTTTCAAGGAGCGGTAGCGGAACTGGTGTTCGCCGGTAAGGACGAAGAAGCCGAACAACAACTGCTAAAATCCTTGCACGAACATCAAAACGCTAAACCCCAGGGAGAAGTCTATTTAATAGGCGCCGGCCCCGGCGACCCTGACTTACTCACATTTAAAGCCCTGCGCTTAATGCAACAAGCCGATGTTATCGTTTACGACCGCCTGGTCGCACCGGCCATTTTGGATCTTGCACGCCGCGACAGCACCAAAATTTATGTCGGCAAACAGCGTAGCGAGCATAGCCTGCCGCAAGACCGGATCAACGAATTGCTTGCCGATTTAGCCAAACAAGGCAAACGCGTGGCGCGAGTTAAGGGCGGCGACCCCTTCATCTTTGGGCGCGGCGGCGAGGAAATCGAAACCCTAATGGAACAAGGCATTCATTTCCAAGTCGTTCCCGGCATTACCGCTGCATCGGGTTGCGCATCCTATTCGGGCATTCCGTTGACGCACCGGGATCATGCGCAATCGGTTACCTTTGTCACCGGCCACTTGAAAGACGACACCGTAAACCTTAACTGGCAACAACTTGCAAAACCGAATCAAACGCTCGTCATTTACATGGGCTTGGTCGGCCTACCGATTATTTGCCGTTCACTGATCGAACACGGCGCCAGCGAAAACTTACCGGCCGCATTGATACAACAAGGCACAACCGATCGGCAGCGCGTGTTTGCCGGTTCATTGAGCACCCTGCCCGAGATTGCCGCAAAACAAGACATCACACCGCCAACATTAATTGTAATCGGCACTGTCGTCTCTTTGCATGAAAAACTTCAATGGTTTACCGGCAATCAAGCTGCAACCGTCTTATGAGAACACTAATATGATCATCCGGGTTATCCTGGCACTCTGGCTTGTCGCATTATCGATCGGGTGCGACCGAACGCCGAAAGCCGATAAAACGGTCGTCTTGGCTAATGACGGCATTTTTTCCGCCGATCTGACCGATCATTATGCGTTAATAGGAAGAACCTCGGGACCTGCGGAACTTTGGCAATTAAAACCCAGGGCGCTTTTGCATAGCTGGAAACACCTGGAAGACGAAAGCGGCATCGTCCATGCCTCGATTTCAGGAAACGAACGCTACGCCGTCACCGCGCAGCGCGACTCGATTGCCTGGTGGCGAATCGCCGACGGCGCGCTGCTGAATGTTTGGAGCCTGCCCGGAATCGGTTCGGTCAGCTTATCCCATGACGGCTTACACGCCTTGATCGGACTCCCGGATAAAGCCGTCTATTTTGCATTGAATCAAGGCCGAACGCTTTACGCCTTTGCGCACGATAAAGCCGTCTTAACTACTGCACTAGACCGAATCGGTCACTATGCATTAACCGGGTCGGAAGACAACACTGCAAAATTATGGGATTTAACCAACGGTACGCTCAAATACAGTTGGCCGCATCACAATAAATTGGCGACTGTAGCATTAAGCGATGACGGACAATATGCATTGACCAATGCGGCCTTGAGTCAAGTTCTTATTTGGAAAACATCAACCGGCAAAGTGTATAAAGACGTAGGCCCTAAACTGCTAACCTTATCTGCCGCGAGCTTCTCCCATGACGGTAAATACGTAGTTACCGGCCGCACCTCGCAGCGCATCGATCTTTGGCGAGTCAGTACCGGCAAACTCGAAAAACTTTGGCGCCCCAAAAAAGAAGACGCCTGGCGCCCTTCGGCCGCAACCATATTGTCTCTGAGCTTTACCGACAATGAATCGAAAATATGGAGCATCGCCGCCAACGGCTACCTCCAGCGCTGGAAAAAATAAGGCTGTGTTCGCGTTAATATAGTCATCGCACCCCAGACTTCGGCATTAGTATCTACTTGGCCTGGCTGCCCCGAAGCAAGATCGGTATGCATTCCCACGCAGGAGCGGTTGGAACGAGGAGTAAAACATCCCACCACCGGAAGCACTTCTCCCTGTAAATAATGACTCCGGTTCAGTTTATATTCAGCCGGAATAACAATAATACTCCTCAACAAAGCGATATTTTTCAATTGAAATGCCGAAGAAACAGCCCTGCTGACTTAAATCTTTAGCATGAATTGGACAAAATCCGTTCTTTGTTTCAAAACCATACTATTATCCTCCAGCCGAAGGCAATGGCTAACCGGAACAAGGAAGTACCGGAACTTTTTGTGTAACGCGTATTGTTTAATAAACTCATAGAGAATCAGTCAACTTTTTACGAGGCTCAAACCTATGATTTACGATTACCCGTACTCACTCCATTATCGGCGATCGAGTTTAATTTCGTTGTCTAGCTATGCGCATACATACGTCTTTATAAAACAACAATCTACAAATACATACTTTAAATACACCGAATAGTTACAGAAACGCAACCGCACTTACCCGGAACTCAAGCGAAGCATTTCAGGAAATAATCCTAATAAAACAAACAAATTGTATTTGAATTTTTACGTTAAATCCCCTATTCTTTGCGGCTTTAACTTTTAATCGAACCGTAACCGGGTTATGGTTCTTTTTTAATCACCAAGAGAGGTCAACAATGAAAAAATCCTTAATCGCAGCAGCAGGTTTCGCAGCTCTGGCTTTAACCAGTCAAGCATTCGCAGCCAGTGACGTAAAAGTCGGCAAAAAAATCTATGATCGCGCATTCGGTCGCGGCTGCGGTGCTTGCCACGATATTTCATCAAATCCGCAATTACGTGAGCTGATCAAAAGCGGAGCCTTGGACCGTGCAAAATTCGGCACTGTATTGAAAGAAGGCAAAGGCGGCATGCCGAAAGCAGTCGATCAAATCATGAAATTGGGCCCTGTCAAAAAATCAGGCATGAGCGAAGAAGAAGCAATCGATTCTGTATACGAATACCTGAGCAAATAAATAATAACAATCGTCGGTCAAACTTAAACGTTTGACCGATTTGCTTAAAAAAAGCCGCTAAAGGTTATCCGTTAGCGGCTTTTTTTATACATTGGATTCGACACATTGCCCTCGTTCCCATCGCTTCAGCGTGGGAATGCATACCAATCTTGCCTCGGCAGCCAAGGTATGGGTTCCCACGGAGGACCGTCACTGCCATTAAGTTAAGCACTTTTCCGTTCGTCCTGTGCCCTTCGGCTACGCTCAGGAGAGCCTTGTCGAAGGATGAATGGAGAAGTCCGAGTCGATAAGTTAAGCCGTCCATGGTTCGACAGGCTCACCACGAACGACTTAACTTAATGGCATTGACGGAGGACCGTGAGAACCAGGGAGAGAGTATGCCGCTCGTTCCCATGGAGGACCGTGGAAACCAGAAAAGTTGCGCTTTTTTTGGGGGTTAGCTATTGCTTGTTTTATCGATCACTGGGGATGCAGAGCGTAGGAACGATGATACATTAGGATTAATGCTTACCTAAAAAACCGCGACGTTCATTTTGGTGAACCAACCTTCTGCGCGTTCTAAACCAAACGCCTGCAATTGCCGCGAGCATCAGCCCGCAGGAGCCGAGAGTCAAATAGATCAGATTCTTTAATTGCGACATTTCAGCCAACAATTGTTCGTTATTAGCTTCAGAAGGATTGGGTTTAGCCGCATCGGAATAAGAGCGCAGCATCTTGACATCGTTCTTAAGATCCGCAATCGTACCCAAAGAATAATTGACGCTACCTAATTTCACGCTTTGCTCGAGCGTTGTCAATTTACTTTCTATCGAACCGCTAATCAAGCCGATCAGCTGCGCCTTGAGAGTATCGATTTCAGCAGACATGGCAGGATTCTTAGTTTTAAAAGCCTGCTCCATTTGAACGGCCTTTAAATGGTTGATAGTGTCATGAGAAGGCATAAGAAAAAAACCCATCAGAAACACCATAGCTGTTAAAAAAAACACCGCATAGATCAAAACCCGGTTCACCTTCACCAGACTCTGATGCGACGGAATTCTTTCCACAACCATCAAACCACTGTCCCGTCCATTACCAGAGTTCGAATTTAGCTTTTCGCTCATTATTTCTTCCTCTCGATACGGAAATTCCTTAGCTGACAGCTTCCCCACCGAAATTTTTTATTATTGACAAAATTGACCCGCATAAATCGCTTTCATCCGATAACCGCGCAATAATGCCTAACACTCAGCGGTTCGAGATAAAAAATTAACCTGGCAATTATACAAGTTTAAATGAAATTGTCCTTCTTTTTATCGGGATCGCCAGCCAGCCAATCGGCAAGACGATCCCTTATCGGTTTAGCGGCCTTTTTTTGCTGCAATTCGCATTCTCAATGCATTCAATTTAATAAAGCCTTCGGCATCCTTTTGATTATAGGCTCCGGCGTCGTCCTCGAAAGTCGCAATCGACTCGTCAAACAAACTATCGGTATCGGAAGAGCGGCCGGCCACAATGACATTGCCTTTATAGAGCTTGATTCTAACGGTACCGTTAACATTGACCTGCGATGCATCGATCATTTCCTGCAACATTTTCCGCTCAGGACTCCACCAATAACCGTTATAAATCAAACTGGCGTAACGCGGCATCAACTCATCCTTCAAATGCGCGACTTCTCTATCGAGCGTCAAAGACTCGATTGCTCGATGCGCTTTGAGCATGATCGTACCGGCTGGCGTTTCATAACAACCGCGCGATTTCATACCGACATAACGATTCTCGACGATATCGAGCCGACCGACGCCATTGGCGCCTGCGACTTTATTCAATTTCTCCAACACTTCGGCAGGCGAATGAGGCACGCCGTCGATCGCGACGATATCGCCGCCTTGGTAAGTCAATTCGATATAAGTCGGCTCATCGGGCGCCGCTTCCGGCGAAACCGACCAACGCCACATCGACTCCTCGGGTTCCGCCCAAGGATCTTCGAGAATACCGCCTTCATAAGAAATATGCAGTAAATTAGCATCCATCGAATAAGGCGAAGCCTTGCCGCGTTTCATTTCGACCGGAATACCGTGCTGCTCGGCATAGCTGAGCAATTTTTCGCGCGAGGTCAAATCCCACTCGCGCCACGGCGCAATAATATGAATATCGGGACGCAACGCATAAGCGCCCAACTCGAAACGAACCTGATCGTTGCCTTTGCCGGTCGCACCGTGAGAAATCGCCTCGGCGCCGGTTTCATTAGCGATTTCGATCAAACGTTTCGCAATCAACGGGCGGGCAATCGACGTACCCAGCAAATATTCGCCTTCGTAAATCGTATTGGCGCGGAACATCGGAAACACGAAATCGCGCGCGAACTCTTCGCGCAGATCGTCGATATAAATTTCCTTGATGCCCATGGCCTGAGCTTTTGCTCGCGCCGGCTCGACCTCTTCGCCCTGGCCGATATCGGCGGTAAATGTGACCACTTCGCAAGAATACACATCTTGCAACCATTTCAAAATGACCGACGTATCCAAACCGCCGGAATAAGCCAAAACCACTTTATTAATATCGGACATATCGCCTTTAAATACCTTGAGTTAAAAAATGTCGTAAATTATACCGTAAAAAAGCCGTAACAATAGAATCGAATCCTACGTTAACAGCAATTCCCAGTTTGAAAAATTTCGCCGTATTCAGGGTGCGGGGTATGCCTGTTTTATCCTCAAATTGGGAATTGCTGCTGCATTAATGGGTTAACTGATTAACATCCGAACGCAACAAAAGCAGCTTATGCGCGCGGTTCAATCGTTTGATGGCAATCTCGCGCTTCGTTGCGGAACTGCGATCGTGCCCGCCTTCCAAATAAACCAGACGCGAGGCTTGCCGCCCGCGAAAATATTTCGCGCCTAGCCGGCCTTCCGAATGCTCCCGGAAACGCCGGTCAATATCCTTGGTAATGCCGGTATACAGCGATTCGTCGCTACACAGAATCATATACACGAACCACTGCATCGCGGATTAATCGTCCTGCTTAATCTTGAAGCTATGCACCCAAACCAAGTGTTCCGGCTCCCAGGTCATGCCCGGATGCATCGATAGAATCAACGCGCGATAGCTTTCCAAATTCGGATAACCTTCCGCCTTGGCGTGCTCGTCGGTCATATCGCCTAAACGCTCGCGTTGCAAATCGGTTACGACGAAGGCCGTGCCGTCCAACTCAAACACCTCGCCCGGCCAAGCATAAACGCCGTCTCGGCGTTGTTGAGTTTTTACACCGGACTTGGCGGCCTCGATGAGCTTCGGATGACGAATCAAACGATCGATAGAACAGGTTTTCTCAGGGTATTGGGACATAATGACTAATTTCCAAAAACTCGAAAGTATAGCGGACCTGTCGTTATACACAAGCGCAGACGGCTATCCGAGTAAAAACAGTAATCGGGCGATAAATAGCATTAAGCGTTAATACTGTGGGAGCGACGCCTTCGTCGCGATTTCGGAGTCGATGCCGTTAAGCTGTCTTTGTTTTTTTCGAAGCCTGCAATGTTTCACTGTTTTTTTCGGAGCTTGGGCGATGCGACTTCGATTACATGGTTCGTTTTTTGGCATTATCGGCCTCGACAATCGCGATCTGGGGATCGCTCCCACAGTGAGAGTCTCGACCGCCGAAGATCTGGATGCTGTGGGAGCGACGCCTTCGTCGCGATTTCGGAGCCGAAAATGATGGGTAACAAATAAAGGCATCGAGGCCACAGTCGCTAAAGAACAAGCATACCAGGCTAATCAGATTTCGGCTCGAGAAGGATAAACTTCTACCGTATCAACTCAAAATCCTATTCACGCCGCCGGTAAACAACAACACATCTTCCGGAAACAACTGCATGCCCAAGGTTTTGATTTCGCCGTTTTCCGGCAAACGATAACAACGAATATCATCCTCCCGTTCATCGATCAAATGCCCAAGAGCCTGCAACAAGCGCAACAAACGAGGCCGCTTCATCACGACGATAAACACCGAATACTGCACCGGCAGGCCCTGCTTTTTCAACACCCGATGGGTTTTCGACAACCGCTTAGGATCGGCAATATCATAAGCAATCAAATACAAACCCGCTAGACTATCCGCCATTACGAAGCTCCCATCAAAAACCGATGCAACTTATTGACCGTGCCCCGAAACAATATGCCGACCCGGTCGGAACGGTGCTGATACAACTGTGCAATCTCGCGTTCGCCTGGAGCTTCGAACCGACGAGATTTTAAATCCAACAGCGGCAAATAAAAATCCCACAGCAACAAGCGGCTGAAATCGGCGGCTAAATCCAAGCGATTGGCTTGAACGCTTTCATCCTGTAGATCCAATCCCTGCTCCAGCAACAACAATGTCATTTCGCCATACAGCAACGACTCGACCCGATACACTACATTCGGCCAATCGTTCAATAAATTCAAGCGCAAACCGCTTAGCAAATCCGCAACCGGTATCTCCCGCCAATCATGCAATCTTGCGCGCCGGGCAAAACTGCGAGCCGCCATTTTTTGCATGGCCGCCCGCCACGTTTCATAACCTTGCATTCCATCCGGCCTTGACAATAAATCAAGCAAACGCTGCGCAAACAATTGCCTATCGCGGCTGACGCCCAACCAACGCGCCCTGACCTCGCCGGTTTTCGACAAGATCAGAACGACGATACCGGCATCGGCGCAAGCCAACAATGCGCCCATCGTCCAATCGACCGAACCGGAACACACCACCCGCGAAATTCGGGCTAACGGAAATAAGCGGTCGGCCTTGTCCGGTACCGAAATCCAAAGCGCAGGCTCATCCAAAACCACACGGCAACCGGGCTTACCTTCGATATATAAGGGCCGCATTATTAACTCTCCGCTTCCGACCGCAACCTATCGGCCAAGGCATAACCGTAACGGCGCAGCAAACGCCGTGCGCTGCCGACTTGGCTTTCGTAAAAACCGTAAAAACGCTGTCGGCCCTCCTTATTAAGCAAACACCGGCCCTTATCATCGCTAAAATGTTCGGCTCGCAAACGCCGTTCGCGAAACAAATGCCAAACCCATTTATCCATTAAAGGCCGCAACGGCTCCATCAAATCGCAGGCCAAAGAATCCCGGCCGAAACTCACATCGTGATAAAAACCCAGCATCGGATCCAAACCGGTCCAATGACAAGCCCTGACCGCATCGTAATGCAGCAGCGTATAGCCCAACGACAAACAGGCATTGACAGGGTCCGGCGGCGGACGCTTCTTGCGCCCGGCAAAATTGAGCGAGTCGGCGAACAAATGCCGGTAAGCGCCAAAACAAGCCGCCGCCGCACTACCCTCATAACCTCGCAGTTCCGACAATGAAGCGCCAAACGCATCGCCGCGTAACGTGCCGCCGATGCCTTGCAAGGTATTCAGCGCGCCCGTCAAAGGCTTTCTTAAATCGGGACGCGCGGCCAAAGCATCCTGCAACAAACGCTGCTGCCCTCGCAACTTAGCCAAAACCAACCACTTCGCCAGCGGACGCCGTGTCTCATCGCTCAAACTCATCCGGTACTGCCCTAACCTTCTAAGCGCATCGCCATGCGGCTTACCCGAAAGCATCGCGGTCGCTTCGGTGGATCGCCCAGACAACACCAGAAAACCGATGTTGCGCTGCGTCAACGCGCCCAACACCCGGCTTTCCAATTGAATATTGCCTCTCACAATAACGCGATCCAAAAGATGCAACGGAACCGTCCCTTTCTTTTGACCGGACTCATAAAGCGCCAAAGCCTGACCGTCGAGCTTGACCGCCAATTCCTTTCTATCCAAATATAAACTGCTCATCGTTCACCCCACATAAAAAAACGAACCGTCCTGAGGCAACACCGCCTTGCCGAGCGTACGAATCGACTTCGGCCCAACCAACTTCAGCAAAATAAACCGGTCTTCCACAGGATCGATAACCCCGGCGACTTCATCCAACAGCGCGCGCTTTTCCGCCGGCGTCAAAAAACATTCGAACACCGATTTCTGTCCGCCCGAAGCATAAGCGCGCAGCACATACAAAGCCTTACGCAAACGCTTGTTGCAGGAAATGTCGTAAGCCGCGAGATAAAGTTGCCGTTTTGTCATGGTTAAACAGCATAACGGTTAATTGCGGATCGAAAGGGGTTGGCAAGCTTGCCGGGTTGGGGGTGAGTGGTGAATAGTGAATAGATTTGCAAGGGGTGAAGCGAGTTCCGGCACTAAAACGCCTTGGTATGGAACGCGTTATTATAAATTTACCAATAGTCGAAAAGCTTAGACTCTTTGTGGGAGCGACGCCTTCGTCGTCCCTCACCTAACGCTAGGTGAGGGAAAGCCCTTGCCGCCAAACGATCGTTGTCTTTTTCGACGCTTTGAATGGTGAAAGATGAAAGGATTTGCAGGATCGAAATGAGTTCCCATGCCGAATTCGTTTCTCGATTATCGTTCCAATGCTCTGCGTTGGAATGCAGCCCGCAACGCTCCAGCGTTGCGAGTCCGATTCTAGCGGACCACGGCCCCACGCGCCGCAGCACGTCTTGATGCGCTTATCGCACAAAGCACGGAAACCATAAATAAGTAACCCCCCTCAAAGATTTTAGAACAATAAGCCTGGGAGCGCGGGCGTCCTGCCCGCACTGAATACGGCCAGGATGGTCGCATTCCTAGGAAAATGTTCAAGGGGTATAGATAATTACATAAACAGGGGAGCCACTTACGCTCCGCCGTTTCGTCAACGATACGGAGCGCAGGGTTAAAAGAAGGTAAAGCAACAGAATAAAATCAATCGACGACCACAGTAGGCGGCACATTGACTTCCGGCTTCAATTCGGCAGCCTCATAACTATAGATAGCCGGATTGTACGCTTTATTCACATATTCGATACTCAACGGAATCTCGGTTTCTTCACCCACATGCGCATAACTGTGTATGGCTTGCCCATAGGCTCTATTGACATAGATCAGGGTCGGTTTCAGAGATATTGTGCCGGCTTGTTTGCTCAAGTAACTGAATATATTGTGATTGATCGATTTGGATTGGTAAATGAATTGAGGTTGATTTTCCGTTTCAGCATTCATTCTCGCTTCCGCGCTCAATGGAACCATGCCAATCAATGCTGCGGCCAATGCTATCGATACAGTGTTTTGGATTCTTCCTGTTTTTATTTTCATTGTTGTGATCCTCATTTTTCGTTAAGGGCACTTGTAAGACTTAAATCTTGCGGCTGAGGTTCCAATGAAAATTCAACGCTGTCCCTATTCCGTTAAACCGGATTCGCAACGCAGGAGCGTTGCGGGATGCAATCCCACGCAGAGCGCCACTGCCATTAAGTTAAGGGAAACCCGTCATTCCGCCATGGATTGGCGGAATCCAGTGCCATGGATGGCAAGCTTTTGAAGCACATTCGAGCCTGAATGACAGCATTATTTATTTTGTGGCGGCTTAACTTAATGGCATTGACGCAGAGCGCTCATCGTTATACACATCTTTACGTATGCCACGTCATTCCGGCAGGGATTGCCGGAATCCAGACTACATGGATGTATATGGCTTGCCATCCTTGGCACTGGATACCCGCTTCCCGGCGGGTATGACGGTACTTATGTATAACGATAAGCGCAGAGCGTGGGAATGCTAATTGCCGGGGGACTGAATACTTAACAATTAGTGGGTCTCCCATTTTAAACGGGACAAATTGACTTTTCGTTAAACGGATCAATCGGGCTGCTGGCTGAGCGGAGTCGAAGCCAATCGCTTTGTTCGCTTCGACTCCGCTCAGCGAACAAAGCTTAAACCATCCCGGCTTAAGTGGGTAGCCTAATAAGTGCGTATGAGATGTTCATGATCGACGAGACATCTTAATCCCTTCTTAATAAGGTCTGGTATTCAAATAAAATGAATATCTTAGCTCAAAAAGAAACCCTTGTCTTAATCCCTTCTTAATAAGGTCTGGTATTCAAATCAAGGGGAGTTAATAAAATGAGCCAATTAAGCAGTCTTAATCCCTTCTTAATAAGGTCTGGTATTCAAATGCATATATGTATGAAAGTGAAACAACCATTCAGTCTTAATCCCTTCTTAATAAGGTCTGGTATTCAAATACACAAAAAAATGCCGCGGTAAACGATTTCATGAGTCTTAATCCCTTCTTAATAAGGTCTGGTATTCAAATAAGAATATGAGAATAACCCTAATTTAGATTATGAGTCTTAATCCCTTCTTAATAAGGTCTGGTATTCAAATGTAGCAAAGGAAGCCAAGTATAAAGAATTATTTGGTCTTAATCCCTTCTTAATAAGGTCTGGTATTCAAATCGGCAAGTCGGACAATGTAACCGGCATTGCCGTCTTAATCCCTTCTTAATAAGGTCTGGTATTCAAATTGTGCCGTGCCGCTCGATTCAGCGCGGACCGCGTCTTAATCCCTTCTTAATAAGGTCTGGTATTCAAATGATTGAGGGAGGCAAATAGAGCTAATCCGTTTGTCTTAATCCCTTCTTAATAAGGTCTGGTATTCAAATATGACTATGGTTACATTACCCATGAAAACGCGTCTTAATCCCTTCTTAATAAGGTCTGGTATTCAAATAGACCTGGCAACAACACTATGGCAATGCGAAGTTAGTCTTAATCCCTTCTTAATAAGGTCTGGTATTCAAATATGATTGCATTGCCTATATGTAGAACGTTTAACCTTGTCTTAATCCCTTCTTAATAAGGTCTGGTATTCAAATAGCTCGTCGTTTTTCTCCTTTTATTATCAATGGGTTGAAAAGGGGGTTACCGGGGTTTTCGGTTTTTGAAAAGTTAATTGCTTTCATCTAATCCATTCCGTCAACCGTTGTGATAATTGCGCCAAATTTCGATGCGCGCAGATGGATATGCCGAGATCGTGCGCTCTTTGTAGATCGTATTTGTTCGGCGAGTTGTAGCTTACCAGCATTGCGCGGGCTTGTAACCCTCCCAATAGATCCTTGAGACTATCGAGTTTGTACAATGCCTGGGTATTTTTGTTGTTGGCCGGGCTTTTGTCGTGATGGGTTTTGCATTCTATGATGTATAGCCGGTTGTCCTTGAGCAGCGCAATATCCATTTCATTTCTGATTGGCGGGTTCCGGTGGTTGCGTTCGACCTCAATGCTTCGGCCGACGTCTTGCAATACTAGAGATTTTTTCAGATTCAGGCAGACACCCCAAACGTGTTGCTCCAGCCAGCCGCCATTGATGTAAAAGCGTGCGTCCTCGCTGGAAAAGGTTAGCCGGTCGCCTTTTAATTCGAGTAATCTAAGTTCTTGGAATAGCTCGATCAGCTTTTCGAATTGACGGTAGTGTCGATGCTTCGGCTCCAGTGCGGCGGTCAGTGCGGATTTGGCTTTTGCCGCATAGGCATTGAGCACCCGCAACGGTTCGGTGTAAGTTTCCGCGTTTAGGATCAGAGTTTGCGTCAATTCTCGGTAACGTTGCGGCACGCCGTACTTATCGCCTTGGGCGGTCACTTCGGCACCGAAGGCTTTTAGAAATTCCGGTAGTTTGAGACGGTCGGCCAGATCGCCGCCAGGTTGGTCCGCCGGATGCATCCAGATTATCCGGTCGTGTTCCGGATGTACGTAGAATATCGGTTTGTCGAACGTGCGAAACACTTCGTAGGCGGCGATGCTCATCGGCTTGGTGCCGCCGGTGGCGTTGAGCGCGATGTTTTCCGGGTAAACATCGAGCAATTCGATCACTTGATCGCGGATGTGTTCGATATCCCAGGCGTTGTCGATCGACCAACGGTTGATATGACTGACTCTGCTCCGGATTACCGATTCCAACCAATCGGCGCGTTGCCGCATATCGGCGCTGACTAGCATGACGACTTTCTTCGGACGGTATTGTTCATCGAGTATCGGCGTGATGTTGGGCACGGCTTGCGCCGATATTAGGATCAGATGGGTGTCGATGTTCATGGTGTTTTCTTATGCGCTGCTTATTTTTGCTATTTCAAAAGGGGCTGCCGAACTCCGGTTTGTTTTGATAACCGGAGTTTTTATGCAAACTTAGACTTTGGGCGTCGATATTGTCTGTTGGTTATCCAAGGCTTCCGGGCCTCGACGATCGCGATCTGAGGATCGCTCCCACAGGGTGCTGTGGATGTTCCAAGCAGCCCGCAGTGGGAGCGACGCCTTCGTCGTCCCTCACCTAACGCTAGGTGAGGGAGAGTCGATGCCGTTAAGCTGTCTTTGTCGTATTCGAAGCCTGCAATGTTTCGCCGCCTTTTTCCGGAGCTTGGACATTTTGACTTCGATTCCGTTGTTCGTTTGTTTAGCATTACGACTTCGACGATCGCGATCTGGGGATCGCTCCCACAGGGTGCTGCGGGTGTTCCAAGTCCCGCTGTGGGAGCGACGCCTTCGTCGTCCCTCACCTAACGCTAGGCGAGGGAGAGTCGATGCCGTTAAGCAGTCTTTGCCGTATTCGAAGCCTGCAATGTTTCGCCGCCTTTTTCCGGAGCTTGGACATTTTGACTTCGATTCCGTTGTTCGTTTGTTTAGCATTACGGCCTCGACGATCGCGATCTGAGGATCACTCCCACAGGGTGCTGCGGGTGTTCCAAGCCCCGCTGTGGGAGCGACGCCTTCGTCGTCCCTCACCTAACGCTAGGCGAGGGAGAGTCGATGCCGTTAAGCAGTCTTTGCCGTATTCGAAGCCTGCAATGTTTCGCCGCCTTTTTCCGGAGCTTGGACATTTTGACTTCGATTCCGTTGTTCGTTTGTTTAGCATTACGACTTCGACGATCGCGATCTGGGGATCGCTCCCACAGGGTGCTGCGGGTGTTCCAAGTCCCGCTGTGGGAGCGACGCCTTCGTCGCGATTTCGGAGTCGATGCCGTTAAGCTGTCTTTGTCGTATTCGAAGCCTGCAATGTTTCGCCGCCTTTTTCCGGAGCTTGGACATTTTGACTTCGATTCCGTTGTTCGTTTGTTTAGCATTACGACTTCGACGATCGCGTCTGGGGGTCGCTCCCACAGCATTAGAACTCTCTTTTTCGCGCTTGAATGTAAACTTTATTCTCGCTATAGCCAAATCGCATCCCAATGCGGGTATTCGCCGATCTTCTTGACCAATCCGGCGCGTAACGGATTGGCTACGATATATCTGGCTATGGCTTGCAAGTCCTCTTCTTTTCGCACCGCTCGATCGTGATAACCTTCCTGCCAAATGGGTCGGCCGACTTTTTTGGCCGATAAGCCTTTTACACTTTGCAATACCTTCGAAAGACTCATTTGACCGGTCAATTGCAACAACCAGTGTAAATGATCGGGCATGACCACGAATGCGAGGGTATTAGCCCGTCCCAAAGCTTGCTCATTCCTCATGATATTAATAAGCCCTCTTGCCGCGTTAAAATCTTTGAAAACCGGAATGCTATTTTCAATATTGATGGTAACCGAATAAATTTGATTGGGCGCGGAAAAGCGGCCTTTCCGCAGGTCTTTACTGTGCGGTTTTGCGTTTTTTTGTGCTTTCAATGTTACCCCCCGAATCGCCACTATCGGCTCAGCTTTTATTGTGGGAGCGACGCCTTCGTCGCGATGTCGAGGCCACCGATACTCAGCAGCCACCGACTTTGATCTAAACCTTGGCGCATTGATTTCGATACCATCAATAAGTCACTCGACTCCCTCGACCTCGATTATCGCGATCTGGGGATCGCTCCCACAGGGAGAATTCTCTAATCAAGCCTTCAATTATTCAATCTACAAGTCATAACTTTGCGGCAGTTGCGGTGGCATGTCTTTTATCCCGACTCGACGTCTTTCTGCCAATAGCATCGGCAGGAAGCACGTTTCCGCCAGTTGCAAGCCAATGCGACTGTTGAACGGGTTCAAAGCCGTGCGCCAAGATCGATTGATTGCGGCTTTTGATTTGATTGAGCAGATTTTTTTCTTCAGCTTGGATAAATTCGGCAGCCGCACCTTGGGTTTTAACTTTAACCAACTGCCAAGCCTGAAACAGACCTGCTTGGTAGATTCCTTCTCTATTAGGCGTTAGCTCCAAACCGGCGGAAATTTCGGCTTTCGCTATGTTGGCCGTATCGATGCCGCAGTGCAATTTCAACAGCCATTGCGCGGTCCATTCGATCAGGCGATAAACCCGCGCAACGGCATCGTCGTAGCGGCCTTGCGCGGCGCGGCGCCGGGCATTGAGATACAAGTCGAACAGTTGCGCCGGCTCGCGTTTTTCCGGGCGTTGATCGCGCAAGCGCATGGCAATCGGCAGATAAGCTCTAAGTTCGTTCGGCAATCCGGGCGCGTAGTTTTGCAGCAGATCGAGCGCCGTTTGATGGTTGAAGTTGTCCCATTCGGCAAAGGCGCGGCTCAAGTCGCGAAAACGCGTGAAGCGACTGCGTAACAGCGCATGTCCCGGTGCCTTGATGTCCTTTAGCCCGGCCTCCGCTTCGCTGTAGGCGAATCGTTTCCAAGCCTGGCGATAGGGCGCGATTTGCCGTTCGAAACGGATTTGTTCGATATTAGCCAAGGCCGCGTATTGCGAGCCGTCATTTACCTTGATCAAATCGGCTCGGCTGCCGGTCACCAGTTGCAATTGAATATCTTGCCGTTCCATCGCCGCCATGACCAATCCGGCGCTCATCGATTTGGTGCCGCCGGTGTAATCGGCCATGATCTCCGCATTCGGAAAACGTTGCACTAACTCATCCAGGGCTTGATTGCAATCGGCGTAGATTCGGTCGAGGTCGTCGGACAAAGTCAAACACACCTCGTATTGTTCCGGCGTCAATCCGGTTTGCGCCGGGATATTGGGCAGGCTGGGTTTGTCGTCCTTGGGCTCGGCTTTGATGCAATTGCCGCTACCGGTAATTTGTACGACGGAACCGGGCCGCCCGGTCGCGGGGTCTTTGTCGGTGCAGACAAACAAAACGAAGTCGGGGCGCAGGTCGTTGATAGCGGTTACGATCGGCTGATGACTGCCGCCGACGGTGCAGATTAAGATTTGGGTCATGGTTTGATTATTTTTAGTTGTAGATCATCGTTCCCACGCTCTGCGCTCATCGTTATACACATCTCTTTGAGAGAGCCTCCTGAGCTTCCAGTGCGATGGCAAAGTCATGTAAACGTTGTAAGCCGATCCACATGACTTTAGGTCCAGGAGGCCCATCGTGCTTACGCCCGAGATAACCGCCTAGACTGGCTACCCAAGCCACCATTTCACCTAATGTCGGTGGTTTTGACGGTGGCGAGCTCCGTTTGACAACAATATAGGCGGTACGCCATTCCTGCTCATCAAAAAGGATGTCACACGCCATGTCAGGGCAAGCTCGACCCAACATCAAAGTAAACAGAACTCGCCAGGCAATGATCATATAGAGCGCCAGACAAGGTAGTAAGCGTTCTTCGGTTTCTAAATGCAATTGTTTGATCTGACAGCCACTTTTTAACACATGGAAGTAGATTTCAATGCACCAGCGAACACCATACCACTCGATAACGGTTGCCGCTTGTTCAAAACCATCGACCGGCAAGCTCGTCAGGAGTAACCATTCGAGTGCTGCTACTCCGATAGGCGGATTTTCTTCACGCGCCAACACCGCATGGATCGTCACTTCAGGTAACCGGTAGCCCACCCGTGCCGGCGGCTTAAGTTTTACAGACGCGGCCCGTACGGTGACGTCGGCCATTCGTCCGGCGCGTCCGATTCGTGGCTTGACCTCGATTTTCAAACGACCTAAAGCCGGTGACCGCTCCAATTCATCCCTCAGTAATTTTGTCCCACTCTCGTTCGGTTGCAAGCGGCGGTTTTGTGTTGCGCGTACGATCCAGTCGGATCGCACATCAGCAGCATAATCATCGTATTCAGCAAACCACTCATAAATATCTCCTTCCCGATCAGCGAGATTGACCAATAAGGTGTCGGGCATTTGAGCTTGGAGCGCACAGCTATCTTGGTAACTCGCTATCCAATGTCCGCTTTCTTTTTCATCCACGCCTTTATGCCGTCTCTCGCTCCGTGGGCTGGGGTTATCCCGTTTCCAGTAAGCCGCTTTGACGACCCCTAAGCAGATTCGTGAGGGCGTAAAAGCAATAGTCGGATGTAAACACCGTTCTATCTTTTTCGTGTTTTTCAACGTGCCAAGCCCCTTAGGGCCTAAGCAAATATGTTCATCATCCTCTGTGGTATCTTGTGCCAACAGTACCACCGGACTGGCTTTCATGCGTTCAATAGTGGCATCCCGGTGAGGGGCCAAAATCGATTCGAAGTCGGTCTTTTCGTTATCGAAAAAACGGTAGGCCGCCAGGGTTTCCGCCCATCCTCCACACGCCGATGGAATGCTCAATTGCGGATGTACACCCAATTGTTCCAGTATTATCCCTAGTCGATGGTTTAACCGGCTATCACCTAAGTCTGCTGTTTTGACTTCATCATAGACCCAACTGTTCATCGCTATTCTCCAAAGTCGTTCTTTACCCTAAAGTATATGTATAACGATGAGTGCGCTGCGTGGGAGCTATAGGGGAATTTGAATAATTACCTCGATTAGGCTATATCGCAGTTATTATCGATAGCTATTGAAATGCACTGGCGAATTGCCTATGCTCCGCAAGCGGAGTTTAATTAACTTCGTATTTCATAACGCTCGACTCGATTCACGGCACATCAACAACGATATTGCCCTATAAGCCCACAGGTCTAATCGGTCAGTAGCCCTCATACCGGGACGATGTGCTTAAACAAAAACAAAAAGGAAGCACTATGAAAATTGGTATCCCTAAAGAAGTACACGAAGGTGAAAAGCGCGTCGCGACGACGCCAGAGGCCGCCGAAAAAATCATCAAGCTCGGTTTTTCGGTCGCGGTCGAATCCGGCGCGGGTCTCGGCGCCGATATTTCGGATGAAGCCTATCGAAAAGCCGGCGTTGAAATTATCGATAGCCCCGAAAAAATTTGGCAGGACTGCGACCTGGTCATGAAAGTGCGTCCGCCTCAGAAACATCCCAAGCTCAAAAAAGACGAAGCCGAATTGATCAAGGACGGCGGACATTTAATTAGCTTCATATGGCCCGCACAGAATGAAAAATTAATGCAGAA
This sequence comes from Methylotuvimicrobium sp. KM1, assembly GCF_044788715.1. Taxonomy (NCBI): domain Bacteria; kingdom Pseudomonadati; phylum Pseudomonadota; class Gammaproteobacteria; order Methylococcales; family Methylococcaceae; genus Methylotuvimicrobium; species Methylotuvimicrobium sp. KM1. Next base: position 3,108,037 of record NZ_CP173170.1, read on the forward strand.
GCTGGCCGCGAAAAACGCCACGGTACTGGCAATGGACAGCATCCCCAGAATTTCCCGCGCGCAAAAAATGGATGCACTCAGTTCGATGGCCAACATTGCCGGCTATCGCGCCGTCATCGAAGCGGCTCAGCATTTTGGCCGCTTTTTTACCGGTCAGATCACCGCGGCCGGTAAGATTCCGCCAGCAAAAGTCTTGGTCATCGGCGCGGGGGTTGCAGGGCTGGCCGCGATCGGCGCTGCAAAATCGCTCGGCGCGATCGTCCGGGCCTTCGATACCCGCCCCGAAGTCAAAGAGCAAATCGAAAGTATGGATGCCGAATTCTTGATGCTGGATTTCGAGGAAGAAGGCTCCGGCACCGGCGGATATGCCAAAACCATGTCCAAGGAGTTCATTGAAGCCGAAATGGCCTTGTTCGCGCAGCAAGCCAAGGATGTCGACATCATCATCACGACCGCTTTGATTCCCGGAAAACCGGCACCGAAGTTGATCACCAAGGCAATGGTCGAGTCGATGAAGTCCGGCAGCATCGTCGTCGATCTAGCCTCCGAGCAAGGCGGTAACTGCGAACTCACGCAAAAAGACAAGGTCGTTGTCGAACACGACGTCACGATCATCGGCTACAGCAATCTGCCCAGCCGTTTAGCCAATCAATCCAGCCAACTCTATGCCACCAATTTAAGACATTTATTGACCGATCTTTGCCCCGAGAAAAACGGACAGCTCAATATCGACATGGAAGATGAAGCGATACGCGGCGCCACGGTCGTCAAGGAAGGTAAAATCACTTGGCCGCCGCCTCCGCCGACATTGTCTGTCGCGCCGAAAACAACGGACGATACTAAAGTCCCGGCCGTCATCGAAAAACCTTCAGGATTGCCGATACCGCAACCGCTCAAGCAACTGCTACCGCTGATTCTCGGCGGCCTGGCACTATTCAGTGTCGGATCGGTCGCACCGGAATCGTTCATGTCGCATTTCACTGTATTCGTGTTGGCCTGCTTCATCGGTTATCAAGTGATCTGGAACGTCACGCCTTCGCTGCATACGCCGTTGATGAGCGTTACCAATGCGATTAGCGGCATCATCGTGATCGGCGCGCTGATTCAAGTCTCGGCGCCAGGCTTTTTGATGACGTTATTGGCCGGTCTCGCCGTGCTGGTCGCGTCGATCAATATCGTCGGTGGCTTTGTCGTAACGCGCCGTATGTTAGAAATGTTCAGGAAATAGGAAGGTCCCATGTCTCAAAGTCTAGTTTCAATGTCCTACATCGCGGCGGCCGTTTTGTTCATCTTGAGCCTGAGCGGACTCAGCAACCAAGAAACCGCCCGTCGCGGCAATTATTACGGCATGGCCGGCATGACCATCGCGATCTTGGCCACTGTACTGAGCGATTCGGTCACGGCTTATGTCACACTGATCATTGCCTTGCTAATCGGCGGCACCATAGGCGTCAAAGCCGCTCTGAAAGTCGAAATGACGCAAATGCCCGAATTGGTTGCGATCATGCACAGCCTGGTCGGTCTAGCGGCGGTGCTGGTCGGCTACGCGAATTTTATCGAGGAAGGCACATCCCTTTTCGGCGTCGAAAAAACGATACATGAAATCGAGATTTATGTCGGCGTGCTGATCGGCGCGATTACGTTTTCCGGTTCGGTGATCGCATTCGGAAAACTCAGCGGCCGTATCGACGGCAAACCGCTTATATTGCCCGCCCGGCACTGGCTTAATCTTAGTCTGTTGATCTTGGCGATTTTGCTCGGCAAATGGTTTCTCGCGCAAGCCGAAACCGGCGGCGGCATGTTTCCGTTATTGTTGATGACACTTATCGCGCTGGCCTTCGGTGTACACATGGTCATGGCGATCGGCGGCGCAGATATGCCGGTCGTAGTGTCAATGCTGAATAGTTATTCTGGATGGGCCGCGGCTGCGACCGGCTTTATGCTTAGTAACGATTTATTGATCGTTACCGGCGCGTTGGTCGGCAGCAGCGGCGCAATCTTGAGCTATATCATGTGCCGCGCGATGAACCGGCATTTTCTTAGCGTGATTGCAGGCGGTTTCGGTACCGGAAGCAGCGGCGCGGCGGCCGAAGTCGTCGGCGACGTTAATCCGATTACGCCGGAGGAAACCGCGCAATTGTTAATGTCGGCGGGACATATCGTGATCGTTCCGGGTTACGGCATGGCCGTCGCTCAGGCGCAGCATACCGTGTTTGAAATCACCAAATTGCTCCGCCACAAAGGCAAGAATGTGCGCTTCGGTATTCACCCTGTCGCGGGACGCATGCCCGGTCACATGAATGTACTGCTGGCCGAAGCTAAAGTGCCTTACGACATCGTCTTTGAAATGGAAGAAATCAACGAAGACTTCCCCCATATCGATGTCACACTGGTGATCGGCGCAAACGATATCGTCAATCCGTCGGCGCTCGACGACCCGAACAGTCCGATCGCCGGCATGCCGGTGCTCGAAGTCTGGAAGGGACAAACGACGATCGCGATGAAACGCAGCATGGCTTCGGGATACGCCGGCGTCGGCAATCCGTTGTTCGTGATGGAAAACACCCGCATGCTGTTCGGCGATGCGAACGATACGCTGCAGGCGGTCTTGAAAGCGTTGAGCGATTGAAAATGAGTTGTTAGCTCCCCGCCCCGGACGGAGTTTTCCTCCGTCCGGCTTTGACCGAATACGGCATGATTTACCGCATCCATTGTCTAGGAGATGCATGATGTCCAATAAAATTGCTTTGTCGCTCCGGTTCTTCTTCTTTTTCGTTTCAATCGCGATCGTTATCGCATCGAAGAGCGCATCTGCCAATCTTTTCACTTCCACCGATTCGTTGAGCCTACTGGAAAACGCATGTTCAACCGAGGTCGGTTCTTACCAACAACTCAGCGATTTAACACAACAGATTGCCGCTTCCGAGAATTTAGAGACAGCTAGAGCTCTCGCACTTACCCCAACCGATGAAGCTATCGATGCCTTGAAAAACGCGCGTACGATCATGCCGTTCAGCGATGAGCTGCAAATGGCCGAAAACCGGTTGAGCGATGCCCGCAACCGCATCTTATTGGCCTCCTCGCAGAAGCAAGTTGCCGACGAATTCTCCGGCATAATGCTCGCGTCACTCGACGATGACCAAGCCGCTCGTGTCGACCTCGGCAAAGTCAGTTGCAATTATTCGACCGGCGAAGTTATTGCGATTGTGATCGGCTTGATTTTAGGAATAATCCCCGGACTGATCTTACTCATCGTGCTATGTTGACACCGAGGTTTCGGGATCGACGAAATAGAATTGAGCGCTAATTCACATTTATCGTAAATCACCACACGGCTTGTTTGTTAGAATAGTGCACTATAAATTAAAACTTCTTGCAAAATAGACAAACGGCCTCCCCTGCTTGCATTAGGATTATTTGCATGACTCGACGCCCCCTTAACAAATTAAGGCTCAAGGTAATTTATCATGGACGTGAAGAACGTAGATATATTGATTATTGACGATACCCCCGCCAACCTCCACTTATTAGCTAGTATTCTTAAGGAAGAAGGCTATAAAGTCAGACCCGCCGCGAATGGTGAAATGGCTTTAGCAGCCATTGCTAGTAGGCCCCCCGACTTGATCCTTTTGGACATTAAAATGCCCGGCATGAACGGTTTTGAGGTTTGCGCACGCTTAAAGTCCGACCCGTCCACTCGTAATATTCCGGTACTATTCATCAGCGCTCTAACCGACGTTAACGACAAACTTAAAGCCTTCAGTGTCGGCGGACTGGACTATATTAGCAAGCCCTTCCAATTCGAAGAAGTCAAAGCGCGCGTTTCCACGCATTTGCAATTGAAAGAACTACAAAATCAAATGGAACGAAAGATCGAGGATGGCGTACGAAGGATTCAACAGCTCAACCAGGAAATTATCGACACGCAACGCGAAGTCATTTTAACGTTAGGCGAAATTTGCGAAACGCGTTCTCACGAAACGGGCCTACATGTCAGGCGCGTGGCCGAATTTAGCTATTTGCTCGCGCAACTGTACAGATGCGAAGAAGCGAAATTGATCAAACACGCATCGCCGATGCATGACATCGGCAAGGTAGCGATTCCGGATCATATTCTGAACAAACCCGGAAAACTGACTGCGGAAGAATGGGAAATCATGAAAACCCACAGTGAATTGGGCTTTCAAATGTTATCGGTTTCTAATCGACCGCTATTGCGCATGGCGGCAATCATCGCGCAACAACATCACGAAAAATGGGATGGTAGTGGCTACCCCCTTGGCTTACAAGGCGAAAACATTCATATTGCAGGCCGCATCACCGCGATCGCCGATGTCTTGGACGCCCTTGGCCACGAACGCTGCTATAAACCGGCATGGGCGATAGAAGACATACTGGATTTTTTTAATCAACAAAGAGGCACACACTTCGATCCGGTACTCATCGATTTGTTTATGGAAAATCTCGATCAATTCTTGGCTAAAATAGAATACTTTAAACAATTAGACCGATTCGACGCGGCAATCGATTGAAGTCGATCATACCTGTTTCGATGCACATAACGCCCTATAGCTAAAGAGAAAACTTATGCCCCTAGCAATAAGATTTTTGTTCGTGCTACTCCTGACTCAAACTCCAGCTTTCGGTAAAGAAGTCGCTCTGCCCGTTCCACCCGAATCCGTCGGCTTGTCCTCGATGCGCTTACAGCATATCAGCCGTTTAATCGACCGGCATATCGACGAGAAAAAGATTGCCGGCGCCGTCGTACTGGTGGCGCGTAAAGGCGAGATCGCCTATTTTCGCGAAGCAGGGCAAGCCGGTATCAATCAACCCATGCAAAAAGACACCATTTTTAGAATCGTGTCGATGACCAAACCGTTGACCAGCGTGGCGACGATGTTGTTGTACGAAGAAGGCAAGCTGCTGCTGTCCGATCCCGTTTCTAAATACATCCCTGAATTCAAAGACCCCAAGGTATTGGAAATGCAGCCGCCCGGCTCGGCATCCGAATACAAACTGGTTCCGGCAAAACGGGAAATAACCATTCGCGATCTTCTTAGCCACACTTCCGGCTTGCTATATCTGTTTCCCAATAATTATTATCATGAACGAAACCGACAGTTAGTAGTCGATTTTTACAAAGAAGTCGGGATTACCGACGGCTTTTGCCGGCCCAACGAAACGATTGGCGACATGGTCAAGCGCCTTGCGCGCTTGCCGCTTTATAAGCATCCGGGCGAACTTTGGGAATACAGTCTCGCCAGCGATGTGCTGGGCTATCTGGTAGAAGTCGTATCCGGCATGCCGTTCGACCAATTTATGCAACAACGCATTTTCAATCCGCTAAAAATGCACGACAGTCATTTTTATCTGCCCAAGGAAAAAATGCACCGCCTGGCTTCCGTTTGGAAAAGCGATTGGCAAGGCTCCTTGGCTCCGGCACCCGACAAGATGATTGACGGCGATTTGGCCTTATGTCCATCCGATGCACGGGCCTTATCCGGAAAATACCTAACAGGCGGCGCTAATGTGCTGTCCACGGCCCAAGACTATTACCGTTTCGCGCAGATGCTGCTCAACAAGGGAGAGTTGGACGGCGTACGCCTGTTGAGCCGTAAAACGGTGGAATTGATGACCGCCACCAACCATATCGGCCAATTCGATGCAGACTTTTTACACGGCCCGGGCTGGAAGTTCGGCTTAGGCTTCGCCATTCAGCAAAACCGCGAAAACGATGTCGACTCCGGCGATCAAGGCGTGTTCGAATGGGCGGGCATCTATTCGACCCGTTTCAGCATTAATCCGAAAGAAGAAACCATCACAATATTTCTGTCGCAAACTTCGCCATTTAACTTGCATTTCGGATTGTGGGACACCTTGCTGGTGCTGACCAACTCGGCCATTATCGATTAAACGAGAGACTGATATGAAACTCACTAAAAAACCGGCTCGATTCGTCTTAGCGTTAATGGCAACCTTGTTGTCCCCTGCGCTTGTCTCGGCCACTGGACCTCGTATCAAACCCGATTTATTCACCGACAGCGCCAATGTCATTTACGCGCTTGACGCGCCGCCGTTGATTACGACCGAGCTTGTCGGCGGCGGAGTGGCGCTCGAAATCGTCAAGACCGTCCTGGAAAGACAAAATATCGAAGCCCCCATCAACACGCTCCCTTTATCGCGTATGCTGAAATATTACTTGTTTCAAGAAAACGCCTTGGCCTTGGTCGGCTCTCCGCTTAGCTTTACCAAAGACCAACAAAAATCATTGATTTTCATTCCGTTATTGCGCTTACAGGATCATTATTTCATTTACCGACCCAATCAGCCCGAAGGATTGCCCTGGTCGGGCGACCTTAAAGCCCTAGCCGGGCGCGTCTATGGCGCTAACCCTGAAGAAGACATCAATGCCTACCGGCAAGCCGGTATTAAATCGATAACAGGCAACATCCTCAGCCTATTGGAAAAGTTGCAAGCCGGTTCGGTCGATTTCATCAGCGATACGGAGTTGACCGTCAATTGGTTTCTCGATAAAAACCTACCGACTGAAAAAACGAGTTTCATCAAGCTGGAGCCCACCGCAGGAGAGCGCACCTTATTCATTATTTTCAATAAACAACATCCGAAAGGAGAAGCCTTGGCACGGCAATTCAGACAAGGACTCGATGCCATTATTGCCGATGGAACTTACAAAAAAATACTCGAACAAGCCGCAACCACCTCCGTTTTACCTCTGCAGTAGATTGTCAATGCGTTGCTTATTATTATCGCTTTGGCTTGGACTGACAGTCACACACGCCGATGTCATCGTCATCGATGCGAATGAAAGCGTTCCCTATTGGTGTCGTTCGTCGCACGATGGCGGATTAGGTAGCGAGCTAGTGCAAGCCATGTCGGCCGCAGCGGGTTTGACCACGCAAATTCGTTTCGTGCCACTTTCGAGAATGATTGAAGACCGGTCCAATAACGACTCGGGTAACCCCGAGTTTTTCATGTGGCAGCAAGAGTTTGCCGCGATTATTCCGATCGCGATTTCGAAAATGTCATTTTTTTATTACCGCCCCCATCATCCCGAGCCATTGGAAGTCAACGACTTCAAAGATCTCGAACCCTATAAGATCGGCGTTTTGAAAGGCATTTTGATTGACCGACAAGCTTTCGAACAAATGGGGATCAATTTTGAAAGCAGCTATACTCAAGCCTCGTTATTTAAAAAGCTCAAAGTAGGCCGTATCGACATGGTCATTGAAATCGATTTGGTGGGTCGGCAAATGATTGACCAACTCTATCAGGAACTAGCCGATGATTTCGTCCGCATACCGATAACTAATAGCGTTTCGCCGATCGCAATCATGATCGATGCCAATTATCCTAACGCCGACAACATTGCCGAACGATATCGACAAGGCTTAGCAAGCATTATCGCCAATGGCCGGTATCAACAAATCGTCGAACGTTATTATCCTGACGGCAAATTACCTGCCGACTGGTTTGCCGATTTGGAGCGCTTCCAGAAAATGTATGCCTATTAACCTAGAAAAAGCATTTCATCATGAAGAATAAAAAGTGAATTCACTAGCTTATTTTGCCTATGCAAATCATTTTGCTCACCAAAAAAGTTATTCAAAATTTTAGAGCAAACCATCGAAAGAATTCATGAGCTTTATGTGCTTCATGGTTGAACTGCCGAATTTAGGATTAAGGCTCCATATGACATTCCGTTTAAAAAGCATCAAATCCAGGCTCACCCTTCTACTGCTGACCATAGCCATAATGGGTTTCGGACCCTACGAAACTTACAACTATATCCAGACAAAGCAGCGTCTCCATGATGAACTGGAAATTTCAGCCGATAGGCAAATAAGGCGTTTGAAAGAAAGTCTAATCATCCCGCTATGGGAAATGGACGACCGTTGGATCGACAAATTAATCAACATCGATATGCTTAACGAGAACACCTATGCGATACAAGTATCAGGAGACGAGCAATTATGGGTCGCCCGAGTCCGGAATAACGAATGGCAAGCCATTCCGGGAAACCGGCAGCCGATCGACGGCGACTTTGTTTTTCGCGAAGGCACTGTAAAACAGGATGACGTCGAAATCGGTCGAGTAAAGCTTTATCTCAGTAAAAAACGCTTAGAAGAGCAATTGCAAGAGGCTCGATTGGTCACCACGATCAGGGGGCTAACGCTCATATTTTTAATCGTGTTCTGCCTCCGTCTTGCTTTGGCACTGATCGTCGTGAAACCGCTTTTACAGTTGCTTGACGTGGTTAAACGAATTGCCGCCGGAAATTACAACGTCACTTTTAACCAAAGACTACATGGCGAATTAGGATTATTGGCGCGCGGCATTCTGCAAATGATGCAAAATCTACATCAGCGTGAAACGGAGCGCGATTTCGCCACCGCCGAATTACAAAAAACCAACAAAAAACTGGCTCACGAATTACACGAGCATGCCAAGGCGCAAATCGCTCTGAAAGATCTGAACGAAACCCTGGAGCAACGCATCGATGAACGCACCGAGGATTTAAATCGCAGCAATCAATCCTTGCGGGAAATCAGTCTTGCCTTCGAAAAAGCCAAAAATGACGCCGAGTCTGCCAATAAAGCGAAAAGCATTTTCCTAGCCAATATGACCCATGAACTGCGTACGCCAATGAATGCCGTATTAGGATTTTCCAGGTTAATGCAAAGCGATAGCGACCTAACCGCCACACAACGCGAAAACCTCGACATCATCAACCGAAGTGGCAGTTATTTACTGGAATTGATCAATCAAGTGCTGGATATGGCTAAAATCGAATCGGGGCGCATGATCGTCGAAAACGCACCTTTCGACTTAGGAGCCGTAATCCGCGATATCTTCGACATGATGCAAGAGCGCGCCAAATCGAAAGGCTTGCAACTGCGTATCGACCAATGTTCGACATTTCCCCGTTTTATCGATGCCGACGCCGCAAAATTTCGGCATATCCTGCTTAATCTTCTCAGTAATGCCATCAAATATACCCGTAAAGGAAAAGTCACCTTGCGGCTTAATGCGCACCGCCAAATAGACCGTAACGGTTTGATGTTGATTTGCGAGGTTGAAGACACCGGGATTGGCATAGCCGCTGAAGATCTGCCTCATATTTTTGCCCCATTCGTACAGTTAGGTTCTTTATCGGATCAACAAGGCACGGGATTGGGCCTGGTCATTACCAAACAATATGTCGAACTCATGGAAGGCAAGATTTGCGTTCAGAGTCAGCCTGAAAAAGGTTCGCTATTTCGCGTCGAAATTCCGGTCGGCGATGTCTCAGAATCGACGATCGAAGATTTTCATGAGTCCATCAATAGCCGAGTTATCGGTCTGGTACCCGGCCAACCCGACTTTAAGATACTGATTGTCGAAGACAAGGCGGAAAATCGCTTGCTGTTGAAAAAAATATTGGAATCGGCCGGTTTTAGCGTTTTTGAAGCGACCAACGGCCAAGAAGGCGTCGAAGCATTTAAGCGCTGGCATCCCGATTTTATTTGGATGGACCGACGCATGCCAGTCATGGACGGAATCAAAGCCACTGAAATGATTTTGGCCTTGCCGGAAGCCGATAAAGTCAAAATCGCCGCGGTCACAGCATCGGTATATTTGGAAGAACGGCAAGCTTTTTTCAAGGCAGGAGCCTGCGACATCGTTAACAAACCCTATCGTAACGAGGAGATTTTCGATTGCATGGCCCAGCATTTAGGTGTGCGCTATTTATATGATCAAACCGAAATCAAAAGCGCTTCAAACGATGAAATGATTCAGGAAAATCTACTTGAACGGCTCAAACAACAGCCACTAAACTGGCTTAAGTCGTTGGAACTTTCCGCAATCGAACTGGATGTTGAGCAATGCCTCGAACTTGTCAAAAGCATCGAAACGGACGATGTCGAATTTTGGGAGCAATTATTGGCAATAATCAAGCACTTCGAATTTGACCGCCTATTGCAGCTATTAACAACGGTCCAGCAAAACATGAAAGAGAATTAGGATTGGATCACACTCCTTTCATACTTAAAAACCGTACGACTTGATTTATACCTTTCGCACTTCAAATTTCGGCAGTGCCCGAGGAGGCGCCGGGGCCCAATTTTCATCTACGAAGGATATATTTACAGGGCTGTCAATCGCATCCCTGCTTTCAAAATCACCGAACAATTTTTCAGAATGGAGGACGTAATGTGGAACCTCAGCCTTATTCTAACCATAAGGGCGTCAAGGTTGTTGCTTATTTCGAAATGCCGGTGTTAAAGTACAGATAAGATTGATTGAATCAAGTCGCATGGCGTCTTAGGATTTCGTGAAAAAATAACTTCCTTGTGCTATTGAGTTTTATAGCAGGCTCGGTAACTCGCTTGACAGGGCGCCGTGAACCCAGCACCTAAATTATCCAAGATAGTTAACCATAGCCAATGAGCTATGGAATTTAGGTGCTGGGTGAATACGTCCGTGTAGGCTTGACGACGGCTTTCCCTGCCGCCGACACCTGCCAAGCGAGCAACCGAACCTGCTTGCCTTGCATTCAAATAGGGAAATTATTTATGACCGAATCCTTAATAAAGGTTAGTCAAATCAATTAACGGTCACACCACTTTTTAACGGTTACGCTTATGATCCATCATGCCCTAGCCTTACATTTTCACCAACCAGCCGGTAACCTTGAGTTTCTTTGGGAACATGAGCCTTGGGAAGCGGAAAAAATTCTCTTTGCGCTTGACCGGATTCCGAGAACGCTTTGGCCATATCAAGGCTTGGGTAAAGTCCACATCTCATTATCGGGAACTTTACTCGAAACTCTGTCGAACCCGTCTTTCCAGCAGCTCGTATACGGGAAAGTCGACTGTGGTACATTACTATGGTATCTCCAAAATGAAGAGATCATCCGAGTACTCGGCTCCGCTTATTACCACCCCGTTCTGCCGCTGATACCCGTAGCCGATCGCGAGCCTCAGGTGGAGCGCTGGCAGGGTATAGGAAAACACCTCTTCAACCGCGAGAAATTTTCGGGTTTTTGGCCGCCTGAAATGGGTTTCACGATGGAGTTGATTCCACTACTCAAACGATTCGGCTATAAATATGTCTTTGTCGATAGCGAACATGTGGAAGCATTAACACCGATGAGCTGGGAAGAATTGCATTATCGGCCTCACATAGCCCGTAACGGCAACGATAGCATCGTAGTGATCGTCAGAGACAGAGATCTATCGAACGCTCAAGAGTCTGGAATGGACTACGGGTGGTTCAGCCGCGAGGTTCACGACAGAACGCGTTGGTGCGATTTTGAACCATTAGTAACAACCTGCTCCGATGGCGACAATGGCGGATGGTTCCGCGATACCTCGCCTCATAACAACTTCTGGGGCGTCTTTTATCAAGAATTCATGGCGCAAGCCCAAAACGGCACCGACAATATTCGACCCGTATTTGTGGAAGATTATCTGGCTAAGCACGGTACCTATGGCGAGGTCTATGTCCGCCCCGGGGCTTGGAATACCGGTTGGCATCACGGCCGCGACTTTCAACAATGGACCGGCTCGCAAGCTCAAAAAGACGCCTTGGCTCGTGTCCATGCGATCAGCAAAATCGTTCACGAAACCCACTGGCAGACTTTAGAACAACCAGATATCAACTCTAAACTTGAGGATTTGCAGGAATCCACGATGTGGCACTTACTTCGTTCGGAAACCAGTTGCAACTTCTATTGGGGAGAAGCCTGGGTACATCGCTGTCATGAAGACCTTAACGACTGTGTAACGACCTTAGAAGCCATACACGAACTTATTGCCAACCCGAAATGATTGATTAAGATCACACATAAAATTAATTTTGATAAGCAAGAACATTAAGCCGATTGCCAAGAATAAACCTACCCAATTGACACAGGATTTTTGTTCGACTACAACATCCGGAAAGGAGCCTAGAGTTGCGCTCTGTAACCCTTTCCGGCTTGCAGTAGTAAATAGGCCGAAAGACCAATCTGTTGAGTATTTTTTCGTCGGAAGTCGCTTAAACCAACGTTTATCGTTGATCCTAGAAAGAGCAGTTACCATGTGTTGTAGACCGTTCGTGCTGAGTAAAGTCGAAGCATGAAGAGTCTACAACACTTTCACCCGCCTGGTGAAGCCTCAAACTATCGTTCACCCTTCGACAAGGCTCTCCTGAGCCTAGCCGAAGGGCTCAGGGCGAACGGTAGTTTGAGGCTCTCAACTGCTCTTTTTAGGTTGATACTTCACCCCCCATCATCCCTATCGGCCGGATGCCGTCGTCAAGCTTTCATGGAAGTGAAAGCCCATTGCTATCCACGATGTCGTCCCGGCAGCCCATGCCCGAGCGACAATTAACGCATATATAATCTAACGTAAACTCAACCAATGAGGAATCTCAAATGGATCAACTTCCGGAATATGTCGATGAATTTCCCAATTTTTGCGGTGCCGAAGAACAAGTCTTGAAAACCGTCCGACAAGGACGTCGTCAAGAATTCTATCGAGAAGCCGGCAAAATAGACTTCAGCAATACTCGCGCCGCCTGCGCGATTGCACTACACATGCATCAACCGTTAATTCCTGCGGGCGGCGGCGACTTGTCGACCGCGGCCATTATCAGCAATCTGCAATATATGATGGAACACCCCGATATCGGCGACAATCACAATGCCGGCGCGTTTCATTATTGCTACAAACGGATAGGCGAATTTATTCCGCAATTAATCAGTGAAGGCAAAAACCCTCGCGCGATGCTGGAGTATTCCGGCACACTGTTCCACGGCCTGCGCAAAATGGGGCTTCACGATGTTTTCGATACGCTCAAAACCGTCACTTGCAATCCCGAATTCAATCACGCCGTCGAATGGTTAGGCGCGCCATGGGGGCATGCCGTCGCACCGTCGACCCCGGTTCAGGATTTTCGTTTACACGTATTAGCGTGGCAACAGCATTTCGCGGCTATTTTCGGTTGGCAAGCCTTAGAGCGCGTCAGAGGCTTTTCACCATCGGAAATGGCATTGCCCAATCATCCGGATGTCGCTTATGAATTCGTTAAAACTCTTGTCGATTGCGGCTATCAATGGGTGCTCGTACAAGAACATAGCGTCGAACATCCCGAAGACGGCAGCAACCCGCGTCAGCCGCATTTACCGCATCGTCTGGTTTGCACCAACTCAGCCGGCGAAACCGCGAGCATTATCGCCATTGTTAAGACCCAAGGTTCCGACACCAAACTGGTTGCGCAAATGCAGCCTTGGTATGAAGCGCAAAGCCTATCGACGCTAACGCTAGCCGGACACAAGGTGCCGCCATTAGTGACGCAAATCGCCGACGGCGAGAACGGCGGCGTCATGATGAACGAATTTCCCGGCAAATTCATGGAAGTCGCCAGGGAGTCTTCTTGGAGCGACGTGCCGATGATGAATGCCAGCGAATACCTGGAGCATCTTTGGTCGATCGGCATAAAAGAAGATGACCTGCCGGCAATTCAACCGGTTTTTCAACGGGCTATTTGGCAGCGGATGAAGCCGGGAGACGGCTCGGATCGCTTGGCCAAAGTCATCGAAGAGATTAAAGGAGAAGACCATCGATTTCATATGGATGGCGGCAGTTGGACCAATGATTTATCCTGGGTCCACGGTTATGAAAACGTGCTAGGACCGATGGAAGAGATTAGCTCGTTATTCAATGAAAAAGTCATTAAGAAGAAAATACCGAGTTCCGATGCGCGTTATCGCAACGCCCTCTTTCACTTACTATCCTCGCAAACCAGTTGTTATCGTTACTGGGGCCAAGGCCAGTGGACCGACTACGGACGGGAAATTTGCCGGCGTGCAAAACATGTATTGGAATTCGATTTTTGATGTTTCAAGTTTTACCATGGAGAACATGAAGGTCATGAAGAAAAAAGCAAGTAATATCAACGAGCTAATTCATTTGGCAGGACGGGGTTTATAACCCCGCTCTAAACGTTTCGCCCGTGGACAAAGCAAACCGAGATGTTACGCTGTTTCCCAAGCTCCAGCTTGGGAAAGAGCGGACAGCGAGCCTCTGCGCGAGTTAAAATTCATTTTAAAGACCAATGATTTTCCTAAACGTCAAATTGATCCGGGGTGATTTCAATTGCCCGGTTTTAGGAATGGCATGGCGCCAATGGTGCTGAAGCGAGCCGGCCATGATCAATAAATCCCCATGACCCAACTCCAAGTCCAGCTTCTCCTTAGATTTGTTATGAACCAGTCTGAACAGCCGTTCATCCCCCAAACTCAACGAAGCAATCGCAGGATTCATACCCAGTTCTTTTTCGTTATCGGCATGGTAACCCATCGAGTCCTGTCCGCTTCGGTATAGATTAGCCAGGACGCTATTGAAAGTATATGCAAAATCCGATTGGATTCGTTGCCGTATCGCATTTAGTTCGACCGTCCAAGGCAATGGCTCATGCTTGACCCCGGAATAGGAATAAATCGCTCCAGGATCGCCGTACCAGCATGTCAAACGCGGCACGTTAACCGGCTTTCCGAACATCCATATCGACTCTTCCTGCCAAGCCAGCCTATCGAACAATATCGCAAACAGTTCGTTCGCTTCTTCTAACGAGTAATATTGTTTGAACAAAAAAACGTCGCCATCCCGAGGCGCTAAATTTTTGAGGGCGGATGAGTCGAGTAACGGCATTTGTTTGACGGAATGAAAAGCCAGTGATCGGTTGCTATTGAGCCTTAGCGGCTAAATTGAGCAACCGAAGATCTTGTAATAACACCGGCTTGCCGATTCCGTAACCTTGCGCATAATCGACACCCAGCTCACTCAGTAGCTGTAAAATACGCTCGTTTTCGACGAACTCGGCAATGGTTTTCTTACCCATCACATGACCGACCTCATTGATCGACCTGACCATCGCCAAATCAACTACATCGTCGACAATATCCTTGACGAACAAGCCGTCGATCTTTAGAAAATCCACCGGTAAATTTTTCAAATAAGCGAATGAAGATAAACCACTGCCGAAGTCATCCAACGAGAAAAGACTACCCCGCTCTCTCAGCGTATGAATCGCACGCGTAGCATTCGATAAATTAGCAATCGCGGCAGTCTCAGTGATTTCGAAACAAATTTTATCGGTCGGAATTTCCCATCGAGTAAATTGATTGGAAATATATTCCAGCATCGTTTCATCGGATAACGACAATCCCGAAAGATTGATCGAACATAAGGACATTTTATCGATAAACCCGGGACGCATCGCCAGCCATTCGAAAAGCGATGCTATCACCCACTTATCCAAGGCAGCCGCCAAATTATAGCGCTCCGCGGCCGGTAAAAAAGCGCCTGGCGGTACAATATGTCCGGCGTCGTCTTGGTATCGAATCAATGTTTCAAAATGCAAACCTTCATTGTTATGGCCGATAGGAACAATAGGCTGTCCGTACAAACGAAATTGATGATGAGCGATGCCTCGTTGAATTTTCTCGACCCACTGCATTTCCCCCTGCCTGGAAGCCAACTCTTGATCGTTGGGCCGAAAAAGATGTACCCGATTGCGGCCTTTTTCCTTGGCCGCATAACAAGCCGCATCGGCATCCTTAAGCGATTCGGTGCTATTACCGCTGATACTGTTGATACCGGCAATGCCAATACTAACGCCGATCGAAAAAGTTCTATCTTCCCAAGCAAATCGAAACTCCTGTATTGCCTTTCGAATTTTTTCACAGGTAATCGCGGCCTGCGTCAACAAACAACCTTTCATCAAAATACCGAACTCGTCTCCGCCCAAGCGCGCCAATAAATCGTCTTGGCGAATTTGACTTTTGATCAATACACTCAATTGTTTCAAAAGTTCGTCTCCGGCCACATGACCGCATGTATCGTTAACGACCTTAAATTGATCCAAATCGAGATAGCATAAGGCATATTCGGTTCTCGAATTACGTGCGGAACGCAAGGCCTGTTGTATTTGTTTATCGAATTCGGTTCGATTAAGTAGACCGGTCAAGCTATCGTGTTGCGCTTGATAGGTTATTTGCTCGGATAATTTACGGGCCTCGGTTATATCCTCGCACACCAATAAAATATTCATTTTATTTTGAGCTTGAATCACCCGCGCCGCACCTCTGACCCAGATAACACTATTGTCCTGACAAACCATACGAACTTCGATTTTATTGACCCGGAGCGGGTCTTTCACACAAAGTCCAAACATCTCTTCCATCAACGTGCGGTCGTCAAAATGAACGAAATTAAAAATCAAATCGCCTTGCAAGCGACGGTCGCTATGTATTAACTGCCTCGCTCCAAATTTATTGACAGAAATAATGCGTCCGTCCGGTTCGACATTAAAAATAATCGTAGGATTATCGTCATAAAGCAGTAAATAGCGATTTTTCGCTTCTATCAGCGCTTTATTCTGCGTTTGGACAGTCTCGATCATCGCATTGAAGGTCTCGAACAACTGACCTAGCTCATCATCGGCGAACTTTTTGGCGCGAAACGAATAATTCCTTCCGGCATCTATTTTTTTAACGGTATCGAGTAAATGATTGATCGGTGCGACGATGAATCGAGATAGCTGTATTTTCAATAGTAGCGTCAATAAGATACTTGCCAATAGCGTGATAATGAACCAACGGAAAAAATGAACCTGCTCCCAAAACATGCCCGATACATCACCAACGAGATAGACCAAGCCGATAGTCTCGTTATTGACTTTAATCGGGGTACGGGCAACCGCTCGTAACCAATACTGATTTTCTAATTTATGTAATTCCGGGCATTGTTTCGAACCGTCCAAACTCGAAAAAACATTCCCTTGATTATCATAAACACACGCCAATGTGATGCCGTTCAGTCGGCTAGCCGTTTTCAATTCATGCTCGATAGGCCCTCGCTGACTCATTGATAAGGCCATGGCACTGCGCTCGCTAATCGTCTCGGCAGATGAAACCAAGGCAGTGGAAGCGGTCTGCTTCATTCCGAGCAGTTCAAAAAATGCCCACAATAAAAAAATGCATACGCCGAGACAAAGAGCAGCGAAAAATGTCGCCATCGAAATTTTATGCTCAAGCGACAAACTACGTATCGAGGGCATCATAATGTCCTAATTTATTTGGCAGTGCTATAGTCATAAGCTTTCCAATACCTACTCAGGACAAATCTCCATCGTCGAATTCGATCGTAGCCGAATCAATATTGAAAAAAACATTTGAACGCATCGATCATGTAACCGTGATCCAAAACACCGGCGCTTTCGCGAATACTGTGCATCGCCCACATGGGATTACCGACATCGACCGTTCGCAGACCCAATTTGGCTGACGTCATCGGACCGATGGTACTACCGCAAGGCAAATCGCTTCGGTGAGAATATTTTTGATACGGTACGCCGGCTCGCTCGCACCAGCCCGCGAACATCGCCTCGGAAACGCTATCCGAGGCGTAGCGTCGATTGGCATTGACTTTAATAACGGGTCCCTTGTTGACCAGCACCTTATGGTCGGGTTCGTAAAACATCGGAAAATTGGGTTGATAGGCATGCGCCATATCCGCGCTGATCATGAAACTCTGCGTCAAGGCGCGTTGATAATCCTCGCCTTGCAATCCGAAGTTCGATGCAATCCGGCCCAATAAGTCCGGTAAAAAACTGCCGTCGGCGCCTTTGCAAGTCGTACTGCCGATTTCTTCATGATCGAAAAACGCGCATACCAAAGTTTTACCCGATGTCAGCACTGTTTCGTCCAATAAGGCCGTTAACGCGGCATGACAAGAGGCTAAATTATCCAGCTGGCTGTTCGCATAGAATTCATTATCCGCCCCCCAAAACGCACCTTTCTGCGTATCGTAGACATTGAGTTCGAAAGCCAGCAATTGCTCCGCCCTGATATCGGTGACTTGTTCGAGTAATTCCGAAAAATAGGTTGGCGGCAACTGCTGTTCGGCGAACAACGAAAGTATTAACGGCAGTTCGAGTTGTTTGTTTAATTTCAAGCCGTCTTCATTGACCCCTCGATTCATATGAATCGCCAAATTAGGCAAGCGCAACAACGGCCGCTTGAAATCGATCAATTCAGAATGTATACCATCGCCGGACTTGTAGCTAACTCGCCCCGCCAAACTCAAATCCCGATCGGTAAAAGTAGCCAGAATCGGTCCGCCATACACTTCGACGCCGACTCTGATATAGCCATCCAATAAATTCGCGGCATTCGGCTTGACTCGAAGCCCTGGGGAGTCGGTATGCGCACCGATAATCTTGAAACCGGTTTCATCGAGCGGTTGATGCCCTTGTACAAACACGACGACCGAGGAATCGTCGCGAACGACATAGTAGCGCCCGCCGGGTTCCAAGGACCATTTAGCAGTCTCGTCCAGCTTAACGAAACCGTAAGGGAGTAAGGCTTGTTCAACCGTGCTTACAGCATGCCACGGGCTCGGGCTTGTATCGATAAAATCCAGTAATTGTTGAACCTGTAAACGTGAATCGATCATTTCTTTTTCAACTCCAATGCTGCCGAATTGATGCAATAACGAAGGCCGGTCGGTTCGGGGCCGTCTTCGAAAACATGGCCTAAATGCGCATGACATGATTTACATGTCACTTCGACACGGCGCATGCCATGACTGCTATCCTCCGATTGAGTTAAGCTGTCGGCGGAAAAGACATCCCAAAAACTAGGCCAGCCCGAACCTGAATTGTATTTAGTATCGGAATCGAAAAGCGGATTACCGCAGCAAACACAATGATAAACCCCCTCTTCTTTACAATCGGTATATTTTCCGGTGAACGGCGGCTCGGTTCCTTTATTCCAACAGATGTTGTACTGTTCCGGTGTCAGTTTTTCTCGTAATTCTCGATCTTGTTTCGGCTCCGTCATAGCACACCTTTAATGCGGTTAAATTGCTCATGATAAGCCTTAAGTACCGGTTCGGCAAAACAGACCAAGTAAACCGATTCCAAGTCGGCACAACATTGCAAATTTTCGGCTATCGAATTGATCGTTATTGCTGCAGCCTGGTCAACTGGATAGCCGTATACGCCGCACGAAATCGCAGGAAAGGCAATCGACTTAAAGCCTTGTTCGGCTGCGATATCCAAACAAGAACGATAACAAGAAGCCAACAACCGCGCCTCACCGTGGGTACCTCCCGACCATACCGGCCCGACGGTATGAATTACGAAACGGGCCGGCAATCGAAAACCGGGGGTTATTTTTGCCTGACCGACCCGACAGCCATTCAGTTTTTTACAGGCTTCCAGTAATTCGGGGCCTGCGGCACGATGTATCGCGCCATCGACGCCGCCTCCGCCCAATAATGAAACATTGGCTGCATTGACGATCGCGTCGACTTTCAGTTGGGTAATATTATCCTGGATAATTTTTATCGTCGCCGTCATAGTGCTCTCCGAATAATTTAACGCTAAAGCTTTGTCCGCGCCGAGTCGCTTGGCCTTATGATACAATTTCGCGATCGTAACTTTATAGATAAATCACAAACTATGACTGAAATATTAATCAGGGGCGGTGAGTTAATGGCGATAGGCATGGGGATTGTATTTCTGTTCCTTGCGATGTTGATTTTTGCCGTCAATTCGATGTCGGCACTAATCGCGCGTTTTATCGATGGATCAATTACCATCTCAGCAAATGTCAAATCCATACCCTCCGCCGCTAATGAAACTACCGACCCGGCCGTCATCGCCGCAATCACGTCTTCAGTTCATCAATATCGGAACCGGCACCCGTAATCGAGTTAAAACCGGACACGCCGAGGTTGCCGTTCGGGGAGTCGGCGCGACTACTAAGTATTTGGTCATAAATAAATTCCCTATTTTATGGAGGATTAGGTAACTCGATTGGCAGGTGTCGGCGGCAGGGCAGATTTTTGCTCCTCGGCAATTGCCGAATGAAAGGGAAGTCATGAATGCAAAAAATGCAGGAGCATTTTTCTGCCCTGTATCGCCTAAAGCGCCTACTGTTGGTGCCCTAATACACGCCATCCATGGCTATCAGATTCCGCCGTCAAGCCTACAAGGACGTATTCACCCCGCACCTAAACTCCATAGCCCATTGGCTATGGTTAACTATCTTGGATAATTTAGGTGCTGGGTTCACGGCGTCCTGTCAAGTGAGTTACCGAACCCTCAACAAGTAAGTAGTCAGTCCTCTCTTTGATAAAGAGCGGCTAGGGGAGATTCTTTAAATAAATCCCCCCCCTCAATCCCCCTTTTTCAAGGGGGAGGCTAACAATTACACCTAAATTGCAGTAATTTGCCAGCGGGGTCTGAACACTTACCTCAACAAAGCTCATAGTTCCAGGACGTTATTTATCACGAAATCCTAAATAACTATGCGGGCATACATTATTTAACTTTCAAGTCTTAAGCTAACTAAGTATATATATGAACCCAGAAAACAGTTATACAGATTTAACCTCTACTTCCTCTTGGCAAAATTATCTTCTTCGCCGTCATGTCGAATGTTTAGTCATTCTTTTCGTATTAGTGCAGCCATTTGGCGAAATCTTTTTGCTGCCACTTATTATTTTACTATTGCTGAGCTTGCACAAATTTTATCGGGATGGTGTTCGGCATCTGCCTGATTTATCGCTGTATGTCAATATCACCTTATTGCTTACGGTGCCGTTACTAATTTCTAGCGTTAGTGCCTATAAGATTGATAAAACGCTCATTACCGCATTATATTTTATATTGTACGCAGTCGCCGGAGTCTATGTGATTCGCCGGTTTTCGGAAAGCTTTAGCTCCAATTTTTTGTTCTATGGGATTGCCGCGATCTTGATGTTTTGGACACTCGATGCGTTGATTCAATATTTCGTTGGCCATAACCTTTTTGGATGGCCCTATAACGGCTATCGTTTAACCGGGATTTTCCACCCTAAGATGAGAATAGGTATTATATTTGCGCATTTGTCGCCTTTTTTGATTGAAGCAGGCCGACGTCTGTCGCAACGTTCGGGTCATAACTGGCATTGGTTATTTTTGGCCCCTTTTCTTGCGGTCATTTTGTTCTCGGGAAGTCGTTCCGCTTGGTTAACGTTGCTGATCGTATCGTTCGTCTATTTCGTTATCTTGTTGCGACATCGCGCTTTTAAAGTCATAGGGCAAGTTTTACTCTTGTTAGCGTTGTCCGCTAGTGTGAGTATATTGGTTTCCGAAAGTCTTCAAGTCAAATTAACACAAACGGTTTCCGGCTTTTCAACCGACCCCGAAGCCTTAAATGAGGCGACCTCGCTGAGGGTTGATGTATGGCGAGGCGCCTGGCAATTGTTTCTTGACTCGCCGATTACCGGCATCGGTGTAAAAGCATTGGGCGATTTGGGCTTTCAGAGAGGTTACACCTCGATTCCTTTCGGTCATGCGCACTTTTATGGGTTGGATGTATTGATGGTTACCGGTATTATTGGCTTTGTTGCCTATCTTACGGCTTTTGGCTTAATCTTCTGGAAAGCTGTTATTTCGGTTTGGTATGAAACTAAGGCTTTTCCGTTTTGGTTAGCGGCTGTGGCGATGATGTTGCCTCTCAATATGCATTGGGAATTCCATGGTGTTCGGTCTTATGCCTGGTTATGGATGCTGCTTTTTCTCGCATTTGCAGTTGAATACCGCTACAAAAACGAAACATCGAGCAAAGCAAATGAATAAACTCGATGAATACCAAACCCAAGCTTTAAAAATCGTTCAAATCATGCTCGCCAAATGAAATCGGTAAACTTGCTAAACAGAGTTCGTCGTATACCTGGAAACGGTGCTGTTTGATAAATCTGCGGATATTGAACATCAGTGGCTTCGAAATCGCGACGAAGGCGTCGCTCCCACAAGGGGCGGATGTTCTGTGGGAGCGATCCCCAGATCGCGATTTCGAAGTCGGGAACGTTGGGCGACAAAAAATGGTATCGAGGCCTCATTGGCTAAGATTGCAAAAAGGTAATTTTTCACTTATGTATAACGATCAGTGCTCTGCGTGGGAACGATAGGGGGTGTGAATAATTACCATGGCGTTTCGATGATGGGGCATTGGAATCCGTTTAGCGAAATGGGATCTTGAGTTCAAGTAAAAGTGTAACTGAAGAAACTTTGGGGATAATGCATCATGCAATTGATAGAGACATTGAACATCGTTAAGAAAAAATGTTGATTACCACTTTAGCTGACGGAATTTAGTAAATTTCCGTAAACCTTTAACGTATTGCCGACCATCGCATCCAATGTAAACTCATCCTTACCGATCTTCCAGACTGGCTCCATCAGTTTACACCAACGGTCTTCGTTGAAAATCAATTCATCTAATTTTTGACGAATCGCTTCAACATTGGCATCCATGATCAGCGCCTTATCCAGCACCTCATTGGCAACCGGCACATCAGTCGACAAAACGGGTTTTCCGAGTAACACCGCTTCCGCGAAGACATAAGAAAAACCTTCATTTCTCGATGAAATAATCACACCGTCGACACCGGACAGAATTTTCGGAACATCGTTTCGAAAACCCAACAACTTGATACGATCCTGCAGCTCAAGTCGTTTAATCTGTGATTCAAGCTCGTGTTTCAAAGGCCCATCACCTACGACCAACAGATTAGCGTCAACTTTTTTCATTGCCTCGACCAGTAAATCGAAGCCCTTCGCCGGCACTAGCCTTCCGACTCCACATAACAACGGTTTGTTCGGCTGCAAGCCAAATTCTTCGATCAACTGACGCTTAGTTAATTTTTGCTCATCGAGATTCAATCGAATCCCGTTATAGACAACCGTCATCGGAATCTCTTTTCGGATAAAACTTCCGGCCGCTTTACTTACCGCAATGACATGATCAATGTTCTTAAAAGGACGCCCTTTTTTTCTGTTCGCGTTATGAATAGTACCGAGAGTCTTGGCTGAAATCGCTGGACTCAGTTTCGATAGCAGTGAGACCGCCTTATTGGCTTGCGCATGTACAATATCATAATCGCCTTTCCTGATGACAGTCAGTAAATCCCAAAGCATCAGCGGATTGTGCCGGCTTCGACTGAAATCGAACGGAATGAAATGAACTCTTTCGGAAATAAATTTGCACAAATCAGAGGGGGCTACTAACGTGACGTCCTCGATTTTCGACAATTCGTTAGATAACTCAATGACGTGCTTTTCAAGCCCCCCGAATCCGGAGCTTGCAACAATTTGACAGATTTTCATAGCATTTCAGATCCGAGGTTTACTGATAGGGCCGAAAATTCGGTCAACGGCTTATTCATATTGCTTTATGTTTTCTAAGTAAGTCGGAAAATCGTATGCGTCTGTGCATGTTTGCGACTAACGATAAAGATCCCCTCCTGTCGAGTCGTCGAAGATCATAATTTCGGTTTTTTTCTGTTTCCCACGGTTCTCCGTGGGAACCCATACCTTGGCTGCCGAGGCAAGATCGGTACGCATTCCCCTAGAGAGCGGTGGAACACTCCCGGCAGTACTGATGCGTACCGGCGTGCGCTCTGCGTGGGAACGATAGAAAATCGGAAACTTAAGCAGCCATATCCTAAACGTAACTCAACCACTCCTGATGGTCGGCGCGTCTGCCATGCACATAATCGAAATACAGCGTTTGCAATTTTTCGGTTATTGGCCCTCTCACACCGTTACCGATGGACCGACCGTCCAATTCGCGAATCGGCGTCACTTCTGCGGCAGAACCCGTGAAGAAGGCTTCGTCGGCGACATAGATTTCGTCGCGCGTGATACGCTTTTCCGACACTTCCAAGCCCTGCTCTCTTGCAATCGTTATTACCGTATCGCGGGTGATGCCTTCGAGTGCCGACGTCGTTTCCGGAGTATAAATTTTACCGTTACGAATGATAAACAAGTTTTCGCCGCTACCTTCCGCCGCAAAACCTTCGTGATCGAGCAATAAAGCTTCGTCATAACCGGTCGCCAAGGCTTCTTGGAGAGCCAGTATCGAGTTGATATAATTGCCGTTTGCCTTGGCCTTACACATCGTGCTGTTGACATGATTGCGCGTATAAGAGGATGTCCTGACGCGAATGCCTCGCTCCATGTTTTCGGCGCCGAGATAAGCCCCCCATTGCCAGGCCGCGATCATGACATGCACTTGCAAGTTATCGGCTCGAAGTCCCATGCCTTCCGAACCGTAAAAACACATACTTCTAATATAGGCGGTTTCCAGATCATTCTTAGAAACGGCTTCGCAATGGGCCTGATTGAGCTCTTCCTTGCCATAAGGAATAGGCATATTGAGAATTTTCGCAGAACGAAACAATCGGTCGGTATGTTCGGCCAACCTAAAAACCGCCGTGCCTTGGTCGGTCTTATAAGCCCTTAAACCTTCGAAAACGCCGGCACCGTAATGCAGGGTATGCGTCAACACATGGACTTTGGCCTCCCGCCATTCTACCCATTTGCCGTCCATCCAAATCAGCCCATCTCTATCGTCCATCGTCATTATCGTGTCTCCACTTCAACTTGAAAAATGCTTGTCATTAATCCATCACCTGTTGCCAAATACGTTCTACTTGAGCTCTCAATTGCGCAAAACTCTCTTCCGAAGCCACGGCTTTATCGTCTTGCAGTGCTTGTTTGTGACCGTAGTCGCGATAGCAGCAATAAGCCTGTTTGAGCTGCTCGGTCACCGGCTCCGATAAAGTCCCGATTTGCGCCAACCCGTCCAACAAACGGATATTATCGGTATAGGTTACCAAAGACTCGTTGGCAGCCGCCTGATCTAAAACGCAGAATTGTACTATAAACTCAATATCCGCAATACCACCTTTGCTTTGTTTTAAGTCGAACTCGCCGGGTTTCGTCGTATCGAGATTTTCACGCATTTTTTCGCGCATGTCGCGCACTTCTTTTTTCAAGACATAATGATCCCGAGGCATGCATAGAATTCGTTTGCGAATCGCTTCGAACTCGGTTTTTATCGTCGGGTCGCCGGCGACAAAGCGCCCTCTAACTAAGGCTTGATGTTCCCAAGTCCAAGCATTATCGCGCAGATAGTCCTCGTAAACATCGACATGATTGACCAGTAAGCCGGCATTGCCGCTTGGACGCAAACGCATGTCGACTTCATATAAAATGCCGGACAACAGACGCGTATTGAGCATCTGCATGACTTTTTGCCCGAGTCGACCGTAAAAATGCGAGCAACTAATCGGTTTAGCGCCGTCGGTCAGCGCATGCGTATCCTTGCTGTCGTACAAAAACACCAGATCGAGGTCGGACCCATAGCCAAGCTCGATGCCGCCCAATTTACCGAAACCCAACACGCCGAAGCCGATCGAAACATGATCGGTATTCGGCGGAGCGCCGTGCTTGTCGGTCATGATCCGCCAACATAGCGCGACGGTGTGCTCGACAATGGTTTCGGCGATATAGGTCAAATAATCGCTGACCACCATGATAGGGATAATGCCCATGATATCGGCGGCCGCTACCCTAAGCAGATTGATATGCTTAAACTTGCGCAGCACCATCATCAATTGCTCGGTATCTTGAATGTTGATATCGGCCAGCATCTCGGCAAGTTCGGCTTGCAAGGCTTGCTTTTTCAGAGGTTCGTACAACGAACGGGTATCGAGCAACTCGTCGAATAATACCGGATAGTGAGCCAAATAATCGCAAATCCACGGGCTTGCCGCCGACAACTTGACCAATTGCGTCAGCGCTTCGGGATTTTCATAGAGCAACGATAAGTAAACATTACGTCCCGCTACCGCTTCGAATAAACGCAAAATACGTTTCAAGGTTTCATCCAGATTTTCGACTTGCCGCACCGACTCCAGCAGTTGCGGCATCAAGCGGTCCAGCACGGCTGCTCCTTTGGCGGTGAGCCGCTTGACGGCCGGCGATTTTTTGAATTCACGTATTTGAAGCAACATTTCTTCGGCGCTGCTAAACCCTAAGTCCACCAATTGCGAACAAAGCTCTTCGTCGTCCGCATGCGCCGCCCAAATCGATTCGGCCTCGAGATTTCTTTTATCTTGCTTGGACAGCGAAAACACCAGATCGAATTCGTCATGAACTTGCCGGCGAATATCATCCAACTTCGCCTTGAAACTCTGCCAGCCCGAAAAATCCATCGAATACGCCAGGATGAGTTGAGCCTGAGGATCTTGCGGCAAATCGTGAGTTTGCCGGTCTTGATATTGTTGAATATGATTTTCGGCTTCACGCAGAAATCGATAATGACCGATCAATTGCTCGGCATCGTCCGGCGCCAATAACTCCATCTCTCCCAGCCTCTGTAAAACTTCGACGATACGTCGATTTTGCAAAGACTTTTCCTGGCCGCCGCGGATTAATTGAAAGGCTTGTCCGATAAATTCGATTTCGCGTATGCCGCCGGGACCGAGTTTAATATTGTCGAGCCTGTCTTTGCGCTGCAATTCTTGCGTAATTTTATACTTTAACGAACGCAGTTCTTCGAATGCGCCGTAATCGAGATAACGACGATACACGAATGCATGCAGCATCTTCATCAATTGCGGACCGGTGTATGCGTCACCTGCAACCTGGCGGGCTTTAATCATTGCATAGCGTTCCCATTCGCGCGCCTGGGTCAGGTAATAATTTTCCATGCCGTCGAAGGTCATGATCACAGGACCGCTATCGCCAAACGGCCGAAGCCTGATATCGGTTCTGAACACAAAGCCGTCGGCAGTCGTTTCGTCCAGGATTTTGACCAGCTTGCGGCAAATTTTGCTAAAAAATTCACCATACGTGGTTTGTTTTCTATCGTTTAAAACCCCGTCTTCGGCGAACGCGAAAATCAAATCGATATCTGAAGAATAGTTCAGCTCATAGGCGCCGAGCTTGCCCATGCCGAGCACCACCATTTGCTGGGCTTGGCCGTTTGCCAGCATTGGCGTGCCGAATTTATCGCAGGCTTGCCGATATAAAAAATCTAAGACATAACGAATGCAGGCTTCGGCCAGCCATGTCAATTCATGCAAGGTTTCTTCGAGCGTCGCCCAACCGGCCAGATCACGCCATGCAATACGAACCATTTCCCGATTACGCAAGCGTCGCAGCGACACCATCAATCCGGCTTCGTTCTCATCCGTCAACTTTGCTAGTTTGTCGGCATACTGCGTCTCGGTATACGACTTAAACAACTCGTCCGACTCGATCAAATCGCACAACATTTCGGGACGGCGAATGCAACTATCGGCCACGAAAAGACTCGATGTCCAAACCTTAATCCACGAGGCCAGTAATGGTTCGGGATAATCCGAAACAGTCGTTAACGATGCGGTCTGCTCGTCCCATTGCTGCAATTTTGCCTGTACGTTTTCAACAAGTTCTGCAGGCAAAGTTTGTAATTGCGATTGAAGTTGGTCGATTAAAGTCATAGATAGTCGAAGAATTGAATAAGGCGAATTTACAAGAGCTTTTTATCCTAATCCTTTTTGATCGAAAAACCGTCTATAAACAAAAGGTGTGGAGCATGTCTATCGAGGAGCGCCGTCATCACATACCTTTTATTCTTTGACGGTTTTTCAATCAAAAGGAAGTCACTTCAAATTTACGCGAACACAGCCTAATTTTTTATACCGACCCCTTTATGCAACAAATACAGACTGAATAGCGTGAGAAAAACAATAAAACCGCCGGTTATCGCAAATGCTATTTGAATATTGACATCGGTCACGTTGATCAAGCCGTAACGAAACGCATTGATCATGTAGAGTATCGGATTACCCAACGAAATTTTCTGCCAGATGTCGGGCAGCATCGATACCGAATAAAATACGCCGCCGAGATAGCTTAGCGGCGTCAACACAAAACTGGGAATGATCGCAATATCATCAAAGCTCTCTGCAAATACCGCATTGATAAAGCCGGCCAACGCAAACAAAGTTGCGGTCAACAGGAATACGGCAACAGTAACCCAAGGGTGTGCGACATCGATTTGAGTAAACAACAATGAAATCGCAGCGACTACCAAACCAACCATGATGCCTCTAACAATACCGCCGCAAACGTAACCGGCCAAAATTACCCAATTCGGAACCGGCGCCACTAACAATTCCTCGATATGGCGCTGAAATTTGGTCGAATAAAACGAAGATACGACATTCGCATAAGAATGACTAATCACCGACATTAAAATAATTCCAGGTACGATGTATTCCATATAACTGGCCCCATCGATCGGGCCGATACGATCGCCGATCAATTTACCGAAGATCAAAAAATACAATGCGGTCGTCACGGCTGGCGGCAAGAGTGTTTGCGGCCAAATTCGCGTAAACCGGCGCACTTCTTTGACCACGATGGTTTTGAATGCGATTGCGCTATTCATTCAGTGGCTCCTTGCTGCTTAGGAACGAGCATGAAATAATTTTGACAACTGTTAGAAGGGGGGGGGCGGTGGCTCGATTGACAGGTGTCGGCGGCAGGGAAAGCCGCCGTCAAGCCTACAGGGACGTATTCACGACGTCCTGTCAAGCGAGTCACCGAACCGCTCCAAAGCCTACTACTTGTATAAGTTATTTTGTACATATTCCTTAGTCGAATCGATCAGATCCATAAATAATTGTTCAAGCCGATTCGATTTATTTTTGAGACTGGCGACCTGAATGTTTTGTTCGGACAGCGACGCAAACAATTTATTCAGACCCTCTTCTTTCGGCACCCCGACATCCAACGAATAATCGGATAGGCGTTCGATATGATATCCAGGTATCGCCGGCGTCGATACCAGTGGGGCGGCCAGGTCCAAAACGAAATGATTGACATGCAAACGGGCCAACAAGCCGGCCATATCGGAATGCTCGACAATACGCCCATGATTGATGATTGCAATATTGCGGCACAGACTTTCGGCTTCCTCCAGATAATGTGTCGTTAAAATGATAGTCGTGCCCTGCCGGTTGACTTCCTGCATCATTTCCCACATAGAACGCCTGATTTCGATATCGACACCGGCGGTCGGCTCGTCCAAGACCAATAACTTTGGCGAATGCACCATCGCTCTGGCAATCATCAATCGTCGCTTCATGCCCCCTGACAGACGCCTAGAAACATCGGTGCGTTTATCCCATAAATCCATTTGTTTCAGACAAGTTTCGGTGCGACGGATCGCTTCTTTCCGCGGCATGCCGTAATAACCGGCCTGATTGAGCACAATTTGCTGCGGCGTTTCGAATTGATTGAAGTTAATCTCTTGCGGCACGATACCGATACAGCTTTTCGCGAGATCGCGTTGTTTTCTTAAATCATAATCGAATATAGTCACATCACCGCTAGTTGCGGTGACTAGAGAACTGATAATACCGATTGTGGTAGATTTACCGGCGCCGTTCGGCCCAAGCAGCGCAAAAAAGTCGCCGGCTTGAACATCCAGATCGATGCCTTGCAAAGCCTGAAAACCGTTATTATAAATTTTAGTGAGATTACGAATGGATAGGGCATTCATCGGAAAAGTAAGACTTAACGCAAACCAGCAAATAAGTTAAATTAGGCGCCTGCTCGACGTATATGACGATACACGTTCGGCGTCGATATTTCGATTTGGCAGAAAAACCATGCAATTCTATCAGAAACCCAACCTTTTCGCCGACTAAACTGGAAAGACAGTGCCTCAAAAAATACCCGAAATCGTAGCCGCCGTGGACCTCGGTTCCAACAGTTTCCATATGATCGTATGCAGCCTAAAAGACGGCAAAATGCATATTATCGACCGAATCAAAGAAATGGTCCGATTGGCGTCCGGCCTCGATAAAAAAAATCATTTGGATTTGATCACCCAAAAAAGAGCGCTCGAATGTCTCGAGCGATTCGGTCAACGCATTGGCAATCTTCCTTCCGAAAGCGTTCGATGCGTCGGCACCAGCACCTTACGCAACGCAACGAATTCAAGACAATTCATTCTCAAGGCCGAGCGTGCTTTAGGCCACCCGATTCATGTCATTTCCGGCGTCGAAGAAGCGCGCTTGATTTATCAAGGTGTCGCCTACAGCTTAAGCAGCAGCGCCACCAAACGATTCGTAATGGACATCGGCGGAGGCAGCACCGAATATATCATCGGCACAGACGATAAACCGCGTATTAAAGAGAGCTTGAATATGGGCTGCGTGTCGGTCAGCAACTTGTTTTTCCCGGATGGAAAACTGTCCGTACAAGCGGTCAATGACGCACTGCTATTTGCCCAGCAAAAACTCGACCCGCACCAAAAAAGTTACAACCATAAGAATTGGGATGAAGCGATCGGCGCTTCGGGTAGTTTAAGAGCCATTCAAAAGGTTCTGGAAGCGACCGGTTGGAGCAATAACAACATTACCTTAGAAGGCCTCGACAAACTCATGGAGCGCATCAAATCGGTTAAGCATATCAATGACTTGAATTTACCGGAACTCGACCCGGAACGCTTGCCGGTATTCCCTGGCGGCGCCGTGATCGTCGCCGCAACCTTCAAAGCCTTGGGCATCGAACAAATGACGGTATCCGACGGCGCATTACGCGAAGGTCTGGTCCATGATTTATTGGGGCGCATCTATAACCGGGACATCCGTTCCGATACGGTGCACATGCTATGCGAGCGCTATCACACCGATCAAGCTCATGCCGACCGCATCAAAAATACATTACACACGATGCTGAAACAAATCGAACTTTTTCGGGACGACGATAACAAAGAAAACGGTATCAACTTTTTAGATTGGGCTGCCGACCTACATGAAATGGGCCGCGACATCGCTCACAGCCAATATCATAAACATGGCGCCTATATCATCGCGAATGCCGACCTGGCCGGTTTTTCCAAACAGGATCAAGCTATAGTGTCGGTTTTAATTAAATCGCATCGCAGAAAATTTTCAATGAAACGCTTCGAAGGACTGTCCGAACCATGGCAATACTATGCGCCGTTCATGACAATATTACTGAGACTTGCGATATTGCTCCACCGCAATCGTAATGACATTGAATTACCCGAGTTTTCAATAACAATTGTTAAATCCAAACTGAAATTAACCTTTCCTGAAGATTGGCTCGACCAGTCGCCGCTGACCCGTGCCGATTTAAACAAAGAGGCCGATTATTTAAAGGCAGCCGGATTCAAACTATCCTGTTTCTAAGGAACATGCGCAAAATAACAATTACAAGTATTAAGCTTTGTGGCGGTTCGGTGAGTCGAAGTTATTTCATGCTCGTTGCTGACTTTTAATGTTACTGCTTACCCGTTTTTTATTCGCTTTATTCACCGCGCCGCCGGTACTTTTGGCCATAGTCATGCTCTATGCCGTAGAACCCGAACCTTCGGTTCGAGCCGATTGGCAAATGAATGACGAGGATGTCGAACGGGCTAAACAAATTTTCGAAGGAAGCCCTATTAGCGACAACATCAGAACCATCGAGCTGAACGAACGGGATTTGAACATAGCGCTGAACTACATTCTCGATAACTATCTAAACAGCAATTCAATACTGACACTTGATGATACATCGATCGGTTTTAAAATATCGCTGCACTTACCGAAAAATCTTTTCGGCAATTATCTTAACCTTCAGTTCAACTTAGCCAAGACGAACGGCTCGACACACATTCACTCATTAAAGATCGGACGCGTCGATGTCGCCGACGAACTTGCCGGATGGCTGATTAAGAAAACGATCAAATATGCCCACCTGAAACAACACTATATATTGGTAACCGAGCAAATTCTGGATTTTCATTTCAATAGAGAAAGCCTGAGACTCACCTATATCACCGACCCCGCTTTCGCCGAACACACGGCCGATTTATTGCATCGCGCCAAAGACCGTCAGTCGATGATCTTTTATCAACAAAAACTGACCGAAGTGATCAATAATCACGACCCTGACTGGCTTTTATCGCTCGCCGATCTGATTCAACCGCTGTTTAAACTCGCCTACCAACGATCCAGCCTCAAGACGGCTATCAAGGAAAACCGGATCGTGATTTTTACGATCAACAGCTATGTCAACAAACATGAAACGATGCCTTATCTGCCTAGAAATATCATTGCCAAGCCGCGCACTGAATATCCGGTATTTTTATTTCGAAGAATCGATCTGGCTAAGCATTTCATCGCATCGGCAACGCTAACGGCAACCGGCGGCGGTCATTTGGCAAATATGATAGGAATGGAAAAAGAATTGAGCGACGCAAGAAGCGGCAGCGGGTTTAGTTTTGTCGATTTGGCCGGCAACCGGGCCGGCATGCGTTTCGGCCAATTGGCCGTATCGAGCCCGGAAAATGCGCGCCGTCTGCAGCAGGCGATGGCTGAAATTAAAGACTACACGGCGTTCATGCCGGATGTCAGGGATTTTCCGGAAAACCTCGACCGTTCCGCATTCAAAAAACAATACGGCTCGGTTTACAGTCCGAAATATCAGGAAATGTTGATGGTGATCGATAATCGTATCGATCAACTAGAGATCTATCAGGATTAGGATTTCGTGAAAAATAACTTCCTGGAGCTATGAGTCTTGTAGCGGGTTCGGTAACTCGCTTGACAGGACGCCGTGAACCCAGCACCTAAATTATCCAAGATAGTTAACCATAGCCAATGAGCTATGGAATTTAGGTGCTGGGTGAATACGTCCGTGTAGGCTTGACGGCGGCTTTCCCTGCCGCCGACACCTGTCAATCGAGCAACCGAACCTGCTTACCGCGTATTAAAAATAGGGAAGTTATTTATGACCGAATTCTTAGCGAACGTCTAGCGCACCGCGCTAGACGTTCGACTTAAATAAAGGCAATGTTGGCGTTAGCAGTTGAAACGGTTCACTTTGCTACTAAATAAACTATTTAGGAAATAGCCAATGATTGCTTTCCAAAACACTGTGCATGGAAGAGGGTACGATTACTCGCCTGACAGGACGCCGTAAACCCAGCACCTAAATTCCACAGCCTATTGGCCATGATTGATTACATAGATAATTTAGGTGCTGGGTAAATACCTCCATGTAGGCTTGACGGCGGCTTTCCCTGCCGCCGACACCTGTCAATCGAGCAA
The DNA here is from genome assembly GCF_044788715.1 of Methylotuvimicrobium sp. KM1. NCBI lineage: Bacteria > Pseudomonadati > Pseudomonadota > Gammaproteobacteria > Methylococcales > Methylococcaceae > Methylotuvimicrobium > Methylotuvimicrobium sp. KM1. The sequence continues at coordinate 3,141,045 of NZ_CP173170.1, forward strand.
CCGCACCCTCCTTTCAACAATCCGCTCAATATTGAATAAAGCAAGTTATTTAGAGCTATATCCTTTGGTTTCTTCTGGCTTTGAGTTCAAATGGGTATCAATTAATAACGCGAACATAGCCTAAATAAACACTTATTTGGCAACACGCCCCGGAGTACCCGGTAAAGTCGGCATGCTTTGTTTTGGAAATTGCCCCGTCAGCCCATTCAAGAACGCAACGATATCTTCAATATCCTCGTCCGGTAAATCTTTGTCCAACTGAAGTTTGCCCATCAATTTAACGGCTTTTTCCAAAGTATCGACCGAACCGTTATGGAAATAAGGCGCGGTTAACGCTACATTGCGCAAAGTCGGTACTTTCCACATATGTTCGTCTTCCGGGTTATTGGTAACTTCAGCACGGCCTTTGTCTCTTTTGAATTTATATTGCGCTTCAAAATAACCGTTACTGTTCACAGGGAATTTTTGATAAGTGCCTGCACCGTTAAATGCCGGTCCGCTATGACAAGAAGTGCAACCCAGCTCAGCAGCTTTGTTCAGACCGCGAACTTGTTGCTCGGTGAGGGCCGATTTGTCGCCTTTGACATATTTGTCATAAGGGCTGTTTGGAGTAATTAGCGTTCTTTCATAAGCGGCGATCGCCTTGGTTGCGTTTTCCTGGCTGATCGAGTTTTCACCGAACACTTTGGTAAACGCCTCCTGATAACCTTCTATGGTTTTCAAGCGGGCAACCACATCGTCCCAACTTTTCATGCCCATTTCGATAGGATTGGTCACAGGGCCTGCCGCTTGGTCTTCGAGACTCGCCGCGCGGCCGTCCCAAAACTGGACTTTGTTGAAAGCCGCATTCCAAACGGTCGGCGCGCTTCTGCCTCCGGTTTGACCGTTTACGCCCATGGAATTCGGGCGATTATCCTCGCCGCCGAGCATGGTGTTGTGGCAAGAAGCACAAGACACAGTACCCGTTGAAGACAAGCGAGGGTCATGATAAAGCATTTGACCTAATGCCACTTTTTCAGCAGTCGTTGGGTTATCGGCGGGCTCCGGAGCCTTCGTAGGTAATGCCTCCAAAGCATAAGCACCCGATACGGAACCGGCTAAAACCAGAGCTGTCACCAGCGAACGAATTTTAAACATACTATCCTCCTAATTATTATTAAACGACGAGAGTCGATCGGTATAGCCGGAAAATCAATTCGCCATGAATGATCGAACCGGCTTTGCACACTGCACACGAATTGTATGCCAAGCAATCAGTTAGGTAAAACCGAATCGTTACCGGACACAAATCGCGCCAACCGCGTACAGTGGCGTATTCAATGCCCTAGCCTCATTCCGACAAGTTGCGATAAGCCGACCGGAAATAAAGCAACGGAGAACCTGATCGGCACACGACATCCTGCACTTCCCCAACCATGATCCAATGAGTACCCGCTTTAACTTTTTCGACGACCTTGCATTCCAGACTTGCGAGGCAGTCGTTTAAAATCGGCATGCCGCAAATGCCATTTTCCCATGACACATTCGCAAAACGCTCTTCTTGACTGGCGCCGCCGGCAAATTGATTGGAAACCTCTTCTTGTTCCGCAGTGAGAATATTGACCGCAAAATGCTTGCTTTCTTCAATACCGTCTCCGGTATCCGCATTCTCATTGATACAAACCAAAATTTGCGGCGGTTCCAACGAAACGCTGCAAAAAGAAGTTGCCGTCATGCCTTGCGTCCCGTAGCGTTCGGTATTTGTTGTAATTACCGTCACACCGCTAGCCCAAAGTTGCAGAGCGTTTTTAAATTCATTTGCTTCAACAGCCATTTTTTTCTTTGTATCCTTTTTAAGTGATCGGACAGATGCCGATTGAACATAAGGCCGAACATTATAGGATAAATTGTTTTGATGTTGAAAAACTAAGTCGGATTTCGAGACAATGTGCCAACGAAACGAGGCAAATATAAACCCAAAAAATGGCTGAGGATTTCGTGAAAAATAACTTCTTGGGTAACTATTCAATCCCCCGGCAATTATCGTTCCCACACTCTGCGCTCATCGTTATACATAAGTCAAGAATCCCCCTTTTACAAGCTTAGCCAATGAGCCCTCTATACCCTTTATTGTCACTTAACACCCTCGGATCTCCCTCGCCTAACGTTAGGTGATCCGCGTAGGGTACGCTGTGCGTACCATGGTAACCCCGCGATGTTCATGTGCTAACCGAATCGCCAGGGCACGGCTTTGGTACGCGCAGCGTACCCTACAATTTATATATAACGATGAGCGCTGGACCGTGGGAACAATATGGGGTGTAAATAATTACCTTCCTGGAGCTATGAGTTTTGTAGCGGTTTCGGTAACTCGCTTGACAGGACGCTGTGAACCTCAGTGCCGAATTTTGATCTACGGGGTATCGATCAAAAGGGAATAGATTGAAAGCTTGCAAACCTAGCTTTCGTAGCGTTGCCTCAACATTTCGATTTCTTCGAGCAACTCCAGCACCAATGCCGCACCGGGGAGATTTATGCGAAGATCGCGCTGAAGCCGTTGAACGGCTTGAAGCCTTTTCAACGCGTCCGCCCCGAAACGCCAGTCGCCGATTTCAGAACCTTCCGGCTCCAAAACGCCCTCCTCGACCAGTTCGATAATCCACTCGGCGCTGGTTTGTCCGAACCGGCACAATTCCAGCAACGTAAAACGGGTATTATCATCCAGAACGGTCACGCTGCTTATGATGACTTCATTGCTCATACTAGACTCCCATCCCGGCTCTCGGATTCAGCGGCATCGCTCTTGCCATTTGTTCGTATATCGCTTTATCGGCATCAGACTTGGCTGGAGGCACGACAACTTTCAAAACGGCAAACTGATCGCCAGGCGGATTGCCGGGTAAGCCTCGCCCTTTCAGACGTAGCTTATGACCGGTTTGCGAACCGGGCGGTATTTTTAATTCGACCGAGCCGCCCAGCGTCGGCACGGCAACTATTGCGCCCAATGCAGCCTCCCAAGGCGTTACCGGCAGTTCTAAATAGATATCGAGCCCTTCGGCATGAAAATAACGATGCTTTCTGAACGCAACTTCAAGATATAAATCGCCTTGCCGCCCCTTTCCGATGCCTGGCCCGCCTTGACCGGTCAAACGGATTTGTTGTCCGGCCTTAACGCCTTTAGGAATTTTGACGTTCAATGTGCGCGTTTTATTGATCATACGCCCGGCATCATCGAGCTCAGGGATTTGTAGACTAATTAGGCGAGAAGCGCCGTGATAGGCATCTTCGAGATCGATCAGAATTTTAGCGCGATGATCTTGTCCTTGTGCTGAAAAATTCCGGCTATAAGTCTGTCTGCTTGCCCCGAACGGCGCGCCTCTCCCGAACAGCGTTTCGAAAAAGTCGCTGAAACCCGACGTATCGCCGCCGGTAAAGCCGCCACCGGAAAATTCGAAACCGACATCCCAATCGGGCGGCGGCGTAAACGGCTGACCTTCACGCCATTGACTGCCGATGCGGTCGTAGGCCGCTCTTTTTTGAGGATCTTTCAGGACTTCGTAAGCCTCGCCGACTTCCTTGAATTTTTGTTCAGCATCGGGCTCCTTGCTGACGTCGGGATGGTATTTTCGCGCCAGCTTACGGTAGGCGCGCTTGATCTCGTCCTGAGTCGCGGTTTTTTCGACACCCATGATTTTGTAATAGTCTTTGTATTCCATCGAAAAACCTTTCCTTATCTGTTTCTATGCCTCAGGTTTCATAGCTCCGGCGTATGGAGAGGGTTGTGTATAACAAAGAGTTCAGTGCCGCTCCTGCGGCACGGGACGCTAGAGCGTCTCGGGCTGCATTCCCACGCCGGAGCGTGGGAACGATAATCGAAAACGCTCAACGACTGCCTTGCATCAGGCCCCGAATTTTTGCGACCAACTCCGCTTGCATGCCTGGCGCGGGTTCGCAATCGCCCATCAATAACGGCAAAAGCAACGAATCTTCCAGATTCAGCAAGGCTAGAAACGATTTTTTTTCGTCGTCCCCGGCGGCCAAATAACCATACTCGAGATAATTGATCAGCATGATATCCAGCTCCAGCGTGCCGCGTCGGCATCTCCAGCGAAGTTTGGCCAATTCGCTCATTACCCCAGTTTTCGTTGCACCAGCAGTTTTTTAGTTTCCGCTATCGCCTTGGCCGGATTCAAGCCTTTCGGACAAGTGTCGGTACAATTCATGATCGTGTGACATCGATACAACTTAAACGGGTCTTCCAATTCGTCGAGACGTTCGCCGGTTCCTTCATCGCGGCTATCGACGAGCCAACGATAAGCCTGCAACAAAACGGCCGGACCCAAATAACGCTCGCTGTTCCACCAATAACTCGGACAACTGGTCGAACAGCAGGCACACAGCACGCACTCGTAAAGTCCGTCCAATTTTGCCCTGTCCTCGCGGCTTTGCAGTCTCTCGGAGTCGGCCGGCGGCGGCGTTTGCGTTGCCATCCACGGTTTAATCGAAGCGTATTGCGCATAAAAATGCGTCATATCGGGAACCAAGTCTTTGACGACCGCCATATGCGGTAACGGAAAAATCTTGATCGTGCCTTTATATTCGTCGATCGCCTTGGTACAAACCAAGGTATTTTTGCCGTTGACATTCATCGCGCAAGACCCGCAAACCCCTTCGCGGCAGGAGCGCCGGAAAGTCAAGGTGCTGTCGACCTCGTTTTTGATCTTGATGATCGCATCGAGTACCATCGGTCCGCAGCTGCCGATATCGACATCGTAAGCATCGATGCGCGGGTTTTCACCCGAATCGGGGTCCCAGCGATACACCTCGAATCGTCGGACATTCGATGCGCCGTCGGGCGCTTTAAAAAATTTACCTCGGGTCAACTTGGAATTTTTCGGCAATGTAAACTCAACCATCAGTAAACCCTCTCTTTCGGCGGAATGGCTTCGACTTCATCGGTCAAGGTATATAAATGCACCGGCCGATAGTCGATTTTGACTTCATTATCGTTTAACCAAAGCAAACTATGTTTCAGCCAATTCGCATCGTCGCGCTGACTGAAATCCTCACGCGCGTGACCTCCCCGGCTTTCGGTTCGATTCCCGGCCGCAGCCATCGTTACGACGGCTTGGCTCATTAAATTATCCAATTCCAAGGTTTCGACCAGATCGGTATTCCAAATCATCGACTTGTCGGCCACGCTCACATCGGCAAGACTTTCTCGAATGGCTTTGAGTTGCGTCAAGCCCTCCGCCAATGTCGAACCGGTTCTAAACACGGCCGCTTTGCTTTGCATGACCCGCTGCATGTCGAGACGGATCTCGGATGTCGTTCGGCTGCCATTGGCGTTTCGCAATTTGTCGAAACGCTCCAAGGCCTTGTCGCATGCATCGCTCGCGAGCGGTTTATGAGCTGTGCCAGGCTTGATCAGTTCCGCGCAGCGAATTGCCGCCGAACGCCCGAAGACGACCAAATCGAGTAGCGAATTGGACCCCAAGCGATTGGCGCCATGCACCGACACGCAAGCCGCTTCGCCGATCGCCATCAAACCCGGTATCACCTTGTCGGGATCGCCGTCTTTCAATGTAACGACTTCGGCTTTGTAATTAGTCGGAATACCGCCCATGTTGTAATGCACGGTCGGCAGCACCGGAATCGGTTCCTTGGTGACATCGACACCGGCGAATATGCGAGATGTTTCGGCGATGCCCGGCAAACGTTCGTGAATGATCGCCGGATCCAAATGTTCGATATGTAAATACACATGATCTTTGAGCGGACCGACGCCGCGGCCCTCGTTAATCTCGACCGTCATCGCGCGGCTCACGACGTCGCGGGATGCCAGGTCTTTCGCCGACGGTGCGTACCTTTCCATGAAGCGCTCGCCTTCGGAATTGGTCAGATAACCGCCCTCCCCGCGCACGCCTTCGGTAATCAGACAGCCCGAACCGTAAATGCCGGTCGGATGAAACTGCACGAACTCCATGTCCTGCAAAGCCAAACCGGCCCGCAACACCATCGCGTTGCCGTCGCCGGTCACAGTATGCGCCGACGTACAAGAAAAATAACTGCGCCCGTAACCGCCGGTCGCCAGTACGGTCATGTGACCCTTGAATAGATGCAAGGAACCGTCATCCAAACACCAAGCCAGCACGCCCCGGCATTCATCGCCTTCCATGATTAAATCGAGCGCGATATATTCGACGAAAAATTCGGCATTATGTTTCAAAGACTGCTGATACAAGGTATGCAAAATCGCATGACCGGTCAGGTCGGCCGCCGCGCATGTGCGTTGCGCCTGACCTTTTCCGAAATGCGTGGTCATGCCGCCGAACGCGCGCTGATAAATCTTGCCTTCCGGCGTTCTGGAAAACGGCACACCGTAATGCTCCAACTCGATCACGGCCGGAATCGCTTCGCGGCACATATATTCGATCGCATCCTGATCGCCCAGCCAGTCCGAACCTTTGACCGTGTCGTACATATGAAAACGCCAATCGTCCTCGCCCATGTTGCCGAGCGCGGCGCTGATGCCGCCTTGAGCGGCCACGGTATGACTGCGAGTTGGAAAGACTTTCGAAATACAAGCAGTCTTGAGACCCTTTTCAACCATCCCGAAAGTCGCACGCAGCCCCGCCCCTCCCGCGCCGACCACCACAACGTCGTAACTGTGTTCGATAATCTTATAACTTCCCGTCATGTTTAGCCTGCTAGAGATATTTGTAAAACAGCGAACAATGCCGCGACAGCAATTGCCGTAAACAGTAAATGGCACGTCCAGACCGCACTCATTTTCGCGCCTTCGGTGGAAACATAATCCTCGATGACCACTTGCACGCCCAATGCCGCATGGAAGCATACCGCTAAAATCCATAGCGCGATAACAACCGTATTAAGCGGTGCCGCCAGCCAGCTTACCGTTTCTTGATAAGTCGCGGTGGTCGCCAGCTTGATCAAAACAATCAACCAATACGACAAGGGTATTAAAGCTGCCGCGGTGACGCGTTGCAGCCACCAATGTTCGGTGCCGGATTTAGCCGAACCCAAACCGCGCGCTTTCGAAATCGGAGATCGATATTCCATGCTTGACTCCTAAAGAATGAAAAATGCAAAGGTGGCTGCTGTCAAAACCAGCGAAACGAAAAGCTCGATTAGCGCATAGCGATTCAATGTTTCGTTGTCGAAACTGCAACCGGCATCCCAAATCAGATGACGAACACCGTGACACAAATGAAAAAACAAGGCATACATGAAACCCCAAAGCACGATTTGCAGCAAAATCGAATCGGTCATCGCCTGCATTGCCGAGAAGGCTTCGGCACCGCCGGCAATCGCATATAACATGCATAAAAATAGGATTAGGCCTAAAGAAAGCATGACACCGGTCATGCGATGGGTAATGGAAATGAGGCCCGTCAAGGGCAATCGGTAGACTTGTAGATGAGGGGATAAAGGTCTGTTAGTACTGTTCATAACCGCCGCCTGCTGTTATTGAAAGCCACATACTACCCTTAGCATAGGGAATTTTCCAGGTTAAAAGTCGATACACCGGCCTTTCTTTTCCCAATCGCCGTATCGGGTCGGCTCAGGGCCCGGAGCGCCTCCTATTTCAGGAGTAGAATTCGGTGGCTTTGTACTCGTATCTACAGGCGTTTTTTTGTCTTGCTTATTCATTTGGCGTTCTTTATTCGGGTCGTTTTTCATGTCGTCTGTTCCTAAATTTTATTGTGACCTACCACATCGTTCGATTTCGCTCTTTCCCAAGCTCCAGCTTGGGAAATACATCCCGGAAGCTCCAGCTTCCAGAGACCGAAACAACCGCAATTAACCCCGACTCGCTCGTTCAATCTTCCTTGATCGTCGGGAAGCTAGAGCTTCCTGAACAGCTTACCCAAGCTGGAGCTTGGGTAACAGCATAACCAGCCGATTTGCTCTTTCCCAAGCTCCGGCTTGGGAAACGCACCCCGGAAGCTCCAGCTTCCAGAGACCGAAACAACCGCAATCAATCCCGGCTCGCTCGTTCAATCTTCCTTGATCGTCGGGAAGCTAGAGCTTCCTGAACAGCTTACCCAAGCTGGAGCTTGGGTAACAGCATAACCAGCCTTGGTATAGGGCGGCAAGATTTTGCCATTCATCCCGTCATGTTATTGACGCAATGAATCCATAACATTGATATAAAAGTGTTTTTACATTTTGGCACGATCATAGCAATAATCCTAAAAACAAATCTTTATCGAGGATTTAGCCATGCAAAAAAAAGCCGCCAATCTCGCCGTTGTCAGTAACAACACATTCGAAGCCTTCAAAGCGGATAATTTGACTCATTATGACATTAGCAGCGCTTTGCAAACTACACTGGAGTTCGATGAGCTAATCCATATCTTCAGTAATAAAATTCAAAACCTGATTCCACATAGCGGTTTTGTTTACAACAACGATGAATTCGGTCTTGAAATCAAAAACGGCATAGTGACTCGAAGCTCATGCTCTTATGCAATGAAGGTCGAAGAACAGCAACTCGGCGAACTCAAATTGATGCGCCGTCAGAAGTTTTCCGAACAAGAATTAAAAATGATTGAAACGCTGCTTTGTTGCTTGATTTATCCGCTCAGAAACGCGACTTTATTTCAGCAAGCAATGAATCTGGCATTTACCGATGTGCTAACGCAAACACGAAACCGATCCGCTTTCAATGACATCGTTCGCCGCGAAATGCGCCTTGCACATAGAAACGGCAACCATCTATCGGTAGTATTTATCGATATCGATCATTTCAAAAGCATCAACGATAATTATGGCCACCAATGCGGCGATCTTGCGCTGACATCGATCGCCAAATGGATCAATGAAAGCATTAGAAGCAGCGACATCGTGTTCCGTTACGGCGGCGAGGAATTCGTCGTTCTTCTCAGCGACACCGATTTAGACGGCGCCGAATTGCTGGCGGAAAGAATTCGGCAAAACATTGAAAATCATATCTTCGCTTACGGTTTGGAAACGATTCGCATGACCGCAAGCCTCGGCACCAGCACATTACGCGGCGACGACACGCTAGACGAATTCATCGACCGGGCCGATCAAGCCATGTACCGAGCCAAACAAACCGGCAGAAACCGCGTCGTTACGGCTTAATGATGATTTTTCGCCTGAAACCAGAGCTCCAGCATCATCAACAAGCTGTTTCCCAAGCTCCAGCTTGGGAAACACACTCCGGAAGCTCTAGCTTCCAGAGATCCTCACCATTGCCGAACCACTTCAATCATCCCTTCTTGCCCTAAATAATTTCGTGCACTGGAATAGCGCCAGTGTTCCGGCTTATCCACATAGCCTCGTTTAACGGGGTTTTGATGAATATATTCCAGCTTTTGACGCATAACCTTCTCTGACTCTATTATTTGCGGATGGCTGCCTTCTTCCCAAACCTGATAGTCGCTCTCATGCTTGTGTACCCGTTTAAACAATGCCAGTAATTCCAATAACCTATTTGAACGATGCTGTTCAAGATAGGCAATGAGTTGTTTTGCCGTGTATGATTTAAATCGCTGGATATCACGGCTTAAATTTTCGGATGCGGCAATCAGATGTAAGTGATTTTCAAGGATGACATAACCGTATAGTTGAAAACTGTCATTACGCTGGAGATAACGCCAGGAGTCCAATACGATATCGACTAGTTTTGGATTTGTGAACAATGGTAGCCAGTGGTTTATCGTTGCTGTCAGGAAATGCGGGCAAGGGTTGGTTAGCACTCGATAACTGCTTCTTGGCATAATTGCGCTCCGTTTTTTAACAGGAAGCTAGAGCTTCCGGGACCGGTTTCCCAAGCTGGAGCTTGGGAAACAGCGAAACCGTATAGTTGAAAACTGTCATTACGCTGGAGATAGCGCCAGGAGTCCAATACGATATCGACTAGTTTTGGATTTGTGAACAATGGTAGCCAGTGGTTTATCGTTGCTGTCAGGAAATGCGGGCAAGGGTTGGTTAGCACTCGATAACTGCTTCTTGGCATAATTGCGCTCCGTTTTTTAACGGGAAGCTAGAGCTTCCGGGACCGGTTTCCCAAGCTGGAGCTCTCGCCGTTATACACAAGTATCGGTAAACTTGCTAAACAGCGTTCGTCGTATACCTGGAAACGGTGCTGTTTGATAAATCTGCGGATATTGAACATCAGTGGCTTCGAAATCGCGACGAAGGCGTCGCTCCCACAAGGGGGCGGATGCTCTGTGGGAGCGATCCCCAGATCGCGATTTCGAAGTCGGGAACGTTGGGCGACAAAAAGTGGTATCGAAGCCTCATTAGCTAAGATTGCAAAACAGTAATTGTTGACTTATGTATAACGATGAGAGCTGGAGCTTGAGAAACAGCGAAACCGTATAGTTGAAAACTGTCATTACGCTGGAGATAACGCCAGGAGTCCAATACGATATCGACTAGTTTTGGATTTGTGAACAATGGTAGCCAGTGGTTTATCGTTGCTGTCAGGAAATGCGGGCAAGGGTTGGTTAGCACTCGATAACTGCTTCTTGGCATAATTGCGCTCCGTTTTTTAACGGGAAGCTAGAGCTTCCGGGGATGGTTTCCCAAGCTGGAGCTTGGGAAACAGCGAAAACGGCAGAAACCGCGTCGTTACGGCTTAATGATGATTTTTCGCCTGAAACCAGAGCTCCAGCATCATTAAGATCCAAATCAATTCGCCGTAATAGGCGGCATGAATGCTTTGATGCATCTTGACGGCATGATCGAGAAAATCGGCGCGAAAATAATCGCGTTTTTTCAAGGCACCGATACTATCGTAAGCCAGTTCTTTCAACGGCTGATGATCCTGCAACCAAATCCCGAACGGCAAACCGAAACCATGCTTGGATTTATTGATAATGGCCTCAGGCAAAACATCGCGCATCGCTTGCTTATAAAACCAACGCAATTGCTGACCTTTCAACTTTTCCGAAGACGGTATCCGGCAAGACAAATCGACAATCTCGTTGCTCAGTAAGGGGTATCGCACTTCGACACCGATCATCTCGCACATTCGGTTGACTTTCACCAGATCGTTATCATGCAAAGTTGTTTTCCAGTCCATAAAAAGCATACGGTTTAAAGCCGAAGCGTTTTCCGGCCGGTCATAACAATCCCGTAGACTCTGAATCGGCCGGTCGATATCGATGCCTGTCAAAAAATCATCGGTAAAAATCTCCTGAGCCGGATGCCGGTTCATGAAGTTATAGTCTTGCAAACGGTCCGGCAACGGCACTTCGGCTTGCTCGACATAGCGCTTAGCTTTGAATAGGATTTTATTTTTCAGCAGCGCATCGGGTGCATTGTACAAACCGGCTCTCAACAAAGTCCTAGCAAAACCGGGTATTCGATAATAGCGATTAAACAACAATTGTTTCGCATAGCGTTCATTGCCCGCGAACAACTCATCGCCACCGTCGCCGGCCAGCATTACCTTAATACCGTTGTCCTTAGCCAATTTAGCGCAATAATAAGCCGCCAGTGCCGATGAATTGCCGAACGGCTCGTCGTAAAACGCGGCGATCTTCGGCACGGCGGCCACGGTATCGTCCGGCGTCACATAATATTCATGCGCTTGGGTTTTGAAACGTTCAACGGCAATACGCGCATACTCGATCTCATCGTAGCCTTCGACCGGAAAACCCATCGTAAACGTTTTGGCTTGATCCGGAAACACCGTCGATAACGCGCCGGCAACGCTCGAACTGTCCAAACCGCCGCTCAAAAACGCGCCGGTCTCCTCAAACCCTGCGACCGACTGCCGGACAGCTTCGACAATTCCTTGCTGTAACGCTTGCCCGGATTGCTCGAGAGAATAATCGCCCTGTTCAGAAAAAACCGGTAGCCAATAATAGCTCAGGCTGATTTTTCCCTCTTGATAAGTCAATAATTGCCCGCCCTCCAATTTTTTAACCTGCCGATAAATCGTATGCGGGCTCGGACAATGATGAAAATAAACATAGTCGTAAATAGACTGCCTGGAAATCTCCGAACTGACTTCGGGATGCGCGATGACGCTATCGGCCGTCGAACCGAACACAATCCCGTTCGCTGTTTGCGCATAATACAGATTGTTTTGCCCTACGCGGTCCGTAGCCAATAGTAATCGCCGCTCGGATTCATCGAACAACATCAAGGTAAAAGCGCCTTGCATAACCTTGATAAAATCGGCACCTTTAGCCTTATAGTTTTCGACAATCGCTTCTAGCGGCCCGAAACCGTGACCGGTGAGCGCAAGCCGGCAATGCCCCTGTTCAAGCGACCGTTTATCATCGGAGACTAAAGCAAATGATTCGGCTATGCGTATGCCGATCGTTTTTTTAGTCGACTCGGGCGCACAACTTTTCAGCGATTCGGCAAGCTCAGGCGCTTGATTTCGATCGATACCGGTACCATACCAGCCAGCAATAAATCCCATTTTTCACCCTTTAATCGATTTTTGTTTTTTCTAAAATCTGCTTAAATTCGGCAACCAAAGTATCGACACGGTGATGCCACGCATTCTGCTCGGCATAATGCCTGATCGCCTGTCTGTCCCACTGTTTATTCAACGCATCCGATAAAGCAAGTTGTAATGCCGATGAATCGCCGAACGGCACGATCGTACCTAATGACACATCATTGACGACTTCGCTATTGCCGCCGACATCGGTGGTTATCACCGGCAAACCGCAAGCCATCGCTTCCAAAAAAACATTGGCCCACCCTTCATTGGCAGTCGACAATACAAACGCATCTGATGCCGACAACGGCGATTTCAATTGCTCGGACGGCAACGGCCCTAAAAAGCGGACATGCTTTTGCAAATTCAAGTCGGCGACTTGTTGTTCCAATTGCTTTCGATTATTACCCTCGGCGCAAGCCCCACCGACGATCAAATAAACCAAGTCGGGAAATTCTTCGAGCAATAACGGCATCACTTCAATGACACGGTGATAACCTTTGCGATCGACCAAACCGCCGACCGATATCAATACGGGAGCATCCTCAGGTAAATTCAAATCGCGCCTGACATCAACGCGATCGACCGGTTGAAATTTATCGGCATCGACGCCATTGCCGACGACCCGTATTTTGTTCGAATCGATGCCCAACGTAACGACGTGACGCTTGAGCGAATCGGCCACCGAAAATATTTTCGTGGCCCGCTGCAAGGCCGAAACAATCCGAAGTTTGCGTGCCGGAAACTTCGACAAACTGACTTCAGTCCCTCTTAACGTAATCGTCACCGGCACCTTAAACCATTTCCCGAGCCAGGTCGCGGCATAACCGTCCGGATAGGCGAAATGCGCATCGATTAGGTTAAACCGGTGTCGACGCTTCAATCGGACCATGGTCGGCAATGCACCCAACGCCATCATAAAACCGTCCCACTGCTTTAATAACCCCGGAATCGACAAAAAACGAGGATAATAAACCTCAACACCCTGTTGTAATTCGAACTTCGGCGGCTGAGGCCGAAAACCGGGCTTCACCAAACGGATCAGGCCTTGCAAAGGAAACCACGCGACCGGCGAAACGACGACAATCGGTAATTGCTTACCGACCCGAAACATGCGTTCACGAATGAATACACCCGAATTCGGTTGCACGGAACTGGGAAACAACGAGCAAAAAACGACGAGGCGAGGAGTTTTATCAACCATGGACAATCATTTTTTCAGCAAGCATTGATAGACATTTTGATAACGGCTTACGCTATAGGCCCAATTCCGTTTTTCCTCGACGAAACGGCGCCCGTTCGCACGAATCGCATCCCATTGGGAACGATTGTTCAACAAGCGCAGAACCGTTTGCGCAAGGCTTTCGGCATTTCCCGCTGCAAATAAATAACCGGTCTTTTCATCGTCGATCAATTCCTTATGTCCACCGACATCGGACGCCACGACCAACCGCCCTTGCGCCATCGCCTCCAACGGTTTGAGCGGCGTAACCAAATCGGTCAAACGCATCGACAGGCGCGGATAAACGAAAATATCGACCTGATTGTAATAATCTTGCACTTGATCATGCGGAACCCGCCCGGTAAAAACGACCTTATCCTGCAAACCCAAATCGCGGGCCTTTTGCTTGATCGCGTCATCCTGAGGACCGCCGCCGACCAACAATAAACGAACATCCGGAATTTCCTTGAGAATCGAGGGCAAGGCATCGAGCAAGAGAGGAATGCCTTCATAGGCATAGAACGAACCGATAAATCCCAACACCACCTTATCCACCAATCCCAGTTGTTCGCGCAATGGCAGATCAGGCTCGACGCCGTAACTGAATTTATCGATATCGACCGCATTCGGAATTACGGTAATTTTGCTATCGGCAACGCCCCGGCCGATAATGTCGTTTCGCAGACCTTCGCAGATTGTCGTCACGGCATCGGCATTTTTGAACACATGGGTTTCCAGAAAATGAGTTCCGCGATAACGCAAACTGCCTTCGGTCGTCGAACCATGATCGACCGCCGCATCCTCCCAAAAGGCACGACACTCGTAGACCAAAGGAATATTGTGTTTTCGTGCCGCTTTAAGAGCGGCTAAGCCATTCAATGCGGGGGAATGCGCATGCAAAATATCGGGTTTAATTTCAGGAATGATTTCATCCAAGCGCTTACAGAGCGATTTCACAATCGCCCATTGGTTCACAATCGGCCAATCGGCCCAAAAACATTGCGGCATCGGCGACCGGTAAAATAGCAACCCGTCGACTTCTTCAACCGTTTGCTCGGCCACTTTATGCTTTGCCGAAGTCACATGAAATGTTTGCCAACCCAGTTTCTTTTGCTGTTCTAAAATAGCACGGGTTCTAAAAGTGTAGCCGCTATGCAGAGGAATCGAATGATCAAGTATGTGCAGTATTTTCATTTTTTGTTGTTATTCAAACTGGCTTCCCACTTAAAGCGGGACAAAAGCACTAAGGATTAACCGTTCGCCCTGAGCCTGTCGAAGGGTGTATGGTTAATCCCCCCATGGTTCGACAGGGCTCTCATGAGCGTAGCCGAAGGGCTCACCACGAACGGATTAACCTTAAAACTGTCCCGCGTTAAGTGATTAGCCTTCAAACTCGACAAGCCCATCAATTAAGTTTGGAATGTATGATTAAGTTTAGCCCGAAAATTGCGATAATATACAGCATCTTTTTAGCGACGGGTTAGTTGTACTACAATTTCAAACGAAACCATCATGAACATATTATTACTAGGTAAAAACGGACAAGTCGGACGGGAACTTCAACGAACACTTCTCCCCCTTGGCCACGTTAGCGCATTCGGCCGCGACGAAGCGGATCTGCAAAACCCTGACGCGTTACTCGGTTTACTTAAAGAACGCAAACCGGAAATTATCGTCAATGCCGCCGCTTACACCGCTGTCGACAAAGCTGAAACAGACGAGAAAGCCGCATACGCAATCAATGCCGAAGCGGTCGACGTATTGGCACAATACACTAGCACCCACGATGCATTATTCGTACATTACTCGACCGATTACGTTTTCGATGGCGAAAAAAAAGAAGCCTATCTCGAAACCGATACAACCGACCCGCAAAGCATTTACGGAAAATCGAAACGCGCAGGCGAAGAAGCCATTTTAAAAAGTCAATGCAATGCACTGATTTTTCGTACCAGTTGGGTATTTTCCGCAGATGGCAATAACTTCATTAAAACCATCCTGAGGCTCGCCCAAGAACGCGATAGTCTCAACATCGTGGCCGATCAATTCGGCGCGCCCACTTGCGCCGAACTCATCGCCGATGTTACCGCCCACGCCATTATCGGCTTTCGCCGTGATCAGCTAACCGGAGGCATATACCACTTGACATCCGGCGGCGAAACGACCTGGCACGGACTGGCCTGTTACGCCGTTCAACGAGCCAACGAAAACGGAATGCAACTTAAGCTTAAACCTGAAAACATACAGCCGATTTCAACCGAAGCCTATCCGCTGCCGGCCAAGCGTCCGAAAAACTCGCGCTTGAATACCGGCTCACTCGCCAATTCTTTAGAGTTACATTTTCCCGATTGGCGTTTGTATGTGGACAGGGTAATCAGAGAATTATGCAATCGAGATTAAAGCCTTACCTGATTAGCAAAATGCTTCAGCTTGCCGAAGTCAAGTGTCCGAGCGAGGCCCAGTCGTAGCCGCAAAAACTAAAATATGCTGTTACCCAAGTTCCAGCTTGGGTAACCTGTTCAGGAAGCTCTAGCTTCCCGACAATCAAGAAAGATTGAACGAGCGAGCGAGTCGGGGTTGATTGGGAATGTGCGGAGCTTGTGTCGGTCTCAGTAAGCTCTTGCTCTGAGCCCTTCGGCTGCGCTCAGGAGAGCCTTGTCGAAGGGGGAGCTTCCCGGTGCTTTCCCAAGCTGAAGCTTGGGAAAGAGCGTGATGCGGGTTGGCCGTTTTTAGCTTGAAGCGCATGGCTCGCGAACCCCGTCCTGCTAAGAATATGTTGATCTTTGGGCTTTAGCTGAAGAAACCTGCTAATCAGGAAACCTTATAAATAAAAACTGGAGTACACCATGACAGCAAGCTCACTTACCACTCAAAAACAGCCTCCAACTCGAAAAGGGATCATCCTGGCCGGCGGCTCAGGCACCCGACTGCACCCGGCAACGCTTGCCATCAGCAAACAATTACTGCCGGTTTTCGACAAACCAATGATCTATTATCCGCTCAGCACACTGATGCTGGCCGGCATACGCGAAATCTTGATCATATCTACCCCCCAAGACACGCCGCGTTTCGAACAACTGCTCGGCACCGGAGAACAATGGGGATTAAACCTGCAATATGCCGTACAAGCCTCGCCCGACGGACTCGCCCAAGCCTTCATCATCGGTCAATCATTTATCGGCAACGACTTAGCGGCCTTGGTACTCGGCGACAACATTTTTTACGGTCATGACCTTCATCAATTGCTCGGTAATGCAATGAAGCGCACCGAAGGCGCCACGGTATTCGCTTATCATGTGCAAGACCCCGAACGCTATGGCGTCGCAGAATTCGACAATAACGGCAAAGCGTTATCGCTGGAAGAAAAACCCCAACAACCCAAATCCAATTATGCTGTGACCGGCCTTTATTTTTACGATAACGATGTCGTCGAACTCGCTAAAAACCTTAAACCGTCTCCTCGCGGCGAACTGGAAATAACCGATTTGAATCGGCTCTATTTAAACGAAAAAAAACTCAATGTCGAAATCATGGGGCGCGGCTATGCCTGGCTAGACACAGGCACGCACGATTCGCTGCTCGATGCCGGTCAATTTATTGCCACGATAGAACACCGCCAAGGATTAAAAGTCGCCTGTCCTGAAGAAATCGCCTACCGGCAAAAATGGATCGACAATTCCCAACTCGAACGACTGGCCCAACCCCTCTCAAAAAACGGTTATGGGCAATACTTATTACGGATTCTTAACAACGAAAAGGTTTTTTGATGAAAGTCATACCGCTCGCAATCCCCGATGTTATCCTTCTCGAACCGAAAGTGTTCGGCGACGCTCGCGGCTTCTTTCTGGAAAGTTATAATCAGGAATCCTTCCGGCAAGCCACCGGGCAAGCTATACAATTCGTTCAAGACAATCACAGTCGCAGCTCCAAAGGAGTCCTGCGCGGCCTACACTATCAACTTGCGCCAAAAGCACAGGGCAAACTCGTTCGAGTCGTAAGCGGCGCCGTATTCGACGTAGCAGTCGATGTCCGAAAAGGTTCCTCGACTTTCGGTCAATGGGTCGGCACCGAACTCAGCGAAGAGAACCACCGGCAAATGTGGATTCCCCCAGGCTTTGCCCACGGTTTTGTCGTCCTCAGCGAAACAGCCGATTTTCTGTACAAAACCACCGACTACTACGCACCGGAACTCGAACGCTGCATCGCTTGGAACGATCCGGCCATCGGCATACAATGGCCGGCAAACATCGATCCCGTTCTTTCCGACAAGGACAAAGAAGGAAAAGCGCTAAATGAAGCGGAATGTTTTGAATAAACTGTAGGTATTTGAGCATTGCCATCCTTGGCACTGGATTCCGCCAATCCCTGGCGGAATGACGCCTCATTCTGCTGTTACCCAAGCTCTAAACCGATACGTGAAGTTCTAGCTTCGCGATAAAAGTGAATAAAAAACAAATAACTCTGCGGGACGGGCTATTTAACCCGTCCCCAACGTTTCGATTTGCTCCAAACGCCTCGGCGTGCTTTGGTCACGATCGAAACGTTTAGGACGGGGCTGTAAACCCCGTCCTGCCAAGTCTGAGCATTGCCATCCTTGGCACTGGATTCCGCCAATCCCTGGCGGAATGACGCCTCATTCTGCTGTTGCTGTTTCCCAAGCTCTAGCTTGGTAAACAGATACGTGAAGCTCTAGCTTCGCGATACAAGTGAATAAAAAACAAATCTCTGCGGGACGGGTTATTTAACCCGTCCCCAACGTTTCGATTTGCTCAAAATGCCACGGCGAGCTTTAGCCATGGTCGAAACGTTTAGGACGGGGCTGTAAGCCCGGTCCTGCCAAGGTAAAAACTTCTGCGGGTTTACCATCCCTGACGGAGTAACGCGCCATTTCCTAAGGTTGGCGCTTATGGTTGCAAGCCACGTATTGCCAAAAACCCTTTTCCATAGAGTGAAAGAACACCAAACCCTTTTCAAGTAAAACTACAACCAAACCATGCTAATCATTATCACTGCGCTACTGACAATATGGATTTTACTCGCCACAATCCTTTTTGTTTGGAAGCGCGATCTATTCCTAAAAACCTGGCAAGAACCTTATTTCGCCGACACGCCGATATTAATCGAAAGCGATGACTGGGGTCCGGGCGGCGATTTTCATGCCGACCGTCTTGAGACCCTGTTAAACGCCTTATCCGAACAAAAAGACAGCACCGGACGCAGCGCGGTATTGACCGCAGATGTCGTGCTGGCCGTACCCGATACCAGTGCGCTAGAAAAAGCATCCGGCGGCGAATATCCGAGAAAAATGCTCGACAATGACTTCCCCGGCATTTATCGAACGATGCTGAAAGGCATCGAGAACGACGTTTTCGTCCCGCAATTGCACGGATTGGAACATCTAAATGGCGAAGCCTTCGTTAAACTTTGCCGAAATAACGACCCGCGCACGGCAAATGCACAAGCCGATTCTCACTGGTGGGACTGGGAAACTCTCGAATCACCTTTACAAGGGCATTATGTCGATGGAAGCAACTTACCGACACAACCGGTCGGCACTGAAAAAGCGCGTAAAATCATCGAAACGGCCACCGAAACCTTTCAACGCTTATTCGGTCATCCAACCTTAACGACCGTTGCCCCTTGTTATCTCTGGAACGACGATATCGAAGCCGAATGGAAGCGCCATTCGATACAAGCGATTCAAACGGCCGGCTATCGCTGTCCCGAAAGAGCGCACGACGGACGCTATATTCAAGACAAGCAATTAATTAGAACCGGCGATATCAATGCCTTCGGGCAAGTTTATTTAGTCAGAAACGTCATGTTTGAACCGGTCGACGGCAAAAACACGCCGGACAGCGCCTATCAAGAAGCGCTACAAGCTTACCGGCAAGCCTTACCCGTTACGATTTCGACCCATCGCTACAACTTCACGCGCACTGAAAACGAATTCGAGTTTTCGCTCGCGGGACTGAAGATTCTATTGAATAAACTGACGCAAAACTTAAGCGGAACGCGCTTTCTATCCTCGGCGGAATTGGCCGAAGCTCTTATTTCGCCAAACAGCCCTGTAGTCAATCGCTTCAATCAAAAAACGCTGCCACCGATCGAGCGAATCAAAGGCCCAGCCAAACTCAGCCCGTTTTTATACCGGCTTTATTATCGACACCCGAAACTTGCCATGATCGGTAAAATAAGCGGTTTAATAGTGCCAGGCTGGCTAATTTGCCAATATACCTTAAAAAAAACCATTAAATCATGAACATCAGCGTCGTCATTCCTGCCTATAACAGTGCCGAATTTATTGCCGATGCGGTCCATAGCATCCTAAAACAAACTCGACCCATCACTGAAATCATAATCGTAGACGACGGTTCGACCGACAACACACAACAAATCGTCGAAGCTCTGCCCGGCCCGATCACTTATATCAAACAGCCCAATCAAGGCCCTTCGGCGGCCAGAAACACAGGCATCAAGGCCGCAAACAGCGAATGGATCGCTTTTCTCGATGCCGACGACCAATGGACGCCTGATAAAATCGACAAGCAACTTAAACTATTGCGACAAATCCCGGAGCTCGTGTTGATAGCCGGCGACATGGCCGAGATCGACAAAAGCGATCAATTGATCACCGAATCGGTCTTGGATAAACACCAGCTATTAAATAAATTTCAAGCCATCCAAGACCGAGCAATCCCAAACGCACTAGCCGAACTCGTCACCAAAAACTTCATTCCCACCGGTACCGTGCTAGTCAACAAATCGGCACTCATAGAAGCCGGCTTATTCAATCAAGCCATACGTTTCGGCGAAGATTTGGAGCTATGGGCAAAAATCGCCGCGAAACATCCGATCTCATGCATACCTGAAATTCTGATGCTACGCCGACAACACGGCAACAACGCCACACAACTGACCGCGCCGTTGCTGAGCGATCTAGCCAAAGTCATGACCTCGATTAGAAATTACGCCGCAAAAGAACTGTCATTACAAAATATCGACCCCGGACGACTTGTCGCCAATGCCTATAACGACTTAGGCTACTGGCATTTTAGCGAGTACGATTTAATTGAGGCCAAGCAAGCATTTTCGGCCAGCCTCAAAGAAAAGCCGAATAAACGCGCCCTACTCTACTGGCTAGCCTGCTTACTGCCAGCAGGAATAATCAAGATGTTGCGTAGAATAAAAAATCTATGACCGACCAAACCAATCAACCTAAAAATCAGTCCTGATTAGCAAGATGCTTCAGCTTGCCGAAGCCAAGTGTCCGAGCGAGGCCCAGTCGTAGCCGCAAAAACTAAAATATGCTTTTACCCAAGCTCCAGCTTGGGTAGCCTGTTCAGGAAGCTCTAGCTTCCCGACAATCAAGGAAGATTGAACGAGCGAGTCAGGGAATGTGCGGAGGTTGTGTCGGTCTCAGGAAGCTCTTGCCCTGAGCCCTTCGGCTGCGCTCAGGAGAGCCTTGTCGAAGGGGGAGCTTCCGGGGGCTCTTTCCCAAGCTGGAGCTTGGGAAAGAGCGTGAAAATACTACGCCAGGTTACCTTATTAATCATTGGTACACTTCAGATACACAAGCAAAAACAACCGCGTAGCCCGGATGGAGCAACGCGCAATCCGGGGCAATCGAAGCTACGAAAGCCCCGTATTCCGCTAACGCTGCATACGGGCTACACAAAGCCGACAGGGTTGTTTTCGGCTCCCCGGTGCTAAACTAAACTTTCTGCTAGACCCGACTTTCTAATGACTTTGCGGGACGGGTCATTTAACCCGTCCCCAACGTTTCGATTTACCCCAAACATCACGGCGCGCTTTAGGAAGGCTTCATGAACGCTCTTGTTCTTGCAGATAAGCAAGCATATCGGGATTCTGAACACGCCGATAGATATCGGCAACCGACAAAGTCAATCCTATGGATTCAAGCACAAATTCATCGCCTAAAAAATAATGCCGTGACAACCAATCGTTGCTGCGTCTGCAAACTTCGACATCGACAAAATCCAGCTCGATCAAAACCAACTCTTGTAAACTTGGAATCGATTGGTAAGCCATGCGCTTTATCGTTTGATCCATGCGGCGCGTCGATGACGACAACACTTCGACTAAAACCGTCGGAGAATCGCTGTAATAAGGATTCTCGGAACGATCTTCACAAACAACCATGACATCGGGATAAAAGAAATCTTCATCAACCTTTACTTTCACGTCGCTCGCAAAAGGTTCGCATGAATGGTTTTGTAAATGAACATGCAGAAGAACAAAAACATTACCTGCGATACGCTCATGATCCTTACTGGCACCCGCCATCGCATAAGCAACACCATCGATCAACTCATGCTTGATTTCCGAAGAGGACTCACCCAGCAAATAGTCGTCTTCACTAATGCCCTGTTTAATTGCAGCGTTTGATGCCATGACTAACCTCAGGTAATTATTTACACCCCTATCATTTCCACGCAGAGCATGGGAACGAGAATGGTCGTGGAACTGAATACTCACAACCTCAGTAATTCCCGCCATATCTAAAAAACAATTATAATCATTGCATTAGATCATTGATAAAACGCTTATGTCAAAAGTATCAGGAGAGCCGCAATGACCACCGTAACCCGAGATGAAGTTTGGGAAATGTTTCGCGAAGTCGCACGCCGCTTCGAAGAAACGAATAAACAATTCAAAGAAACCGATCAAAAATTCAAAGACACCGAACGCTTAGTTAAAGAAGTCAGCAAAAGCATCGGCGACCTGGACAACCGATTGGGCGACTTCGTACAAGAAATGGTCCGTCCGGCACTCGTGAACTTATTTCGCGAACGCGGCATCGACGTGCACGAGGTACACCCGAATGTCTATGCCGAAAGAAACGGCGAATCAGCCGAAATCGACCTATTAGTCGTCAACGAACAAACCGCAATTGCCGTGGAATGCAAAAGCCAAATGTCCATCGACGACGTCAATGAGCATTTAAATCGACTGGAAAAACTGAAGCGTTTATTGCCCAAATACCGAGATGTCGAACTGATGGGCGCTGTTGCCGCCATGGTCATGCCCAACGATGTCGCCCGCTACGCATACCGTAAAGGCTTATACGTACTCGCCCAAAGCGGCGACACCGTCTTAATCCGCAACGACGGCAAATTTTCGCCTAAAATTTGGTAACAGCTCCATCCACTGTGGAAACAATCCCCAGCTGTAGGATGGGTAACAGCGAAGCGGAAACCCATCGCTTTAGTTTGCTGTTACCCAGAGCTCCAGCTTGGGTAACCTGTTCAGGAAGCTCTAGCTTCCCGACGATCAAGAAAGATTGAACGAGCGAGCCGGGGTTGAGTGAGGTTGTGCGTAGGTTGGGTCGGTCTCGGGAAGCTGGAGCTTCCGGGGTGTGTTTCCCAAGCAGGAGCTTGGGAAAGAGCGGGAAGTCTGCTGTTTCCCAAGCTCCTGCTTGGGAAACCGGTACGTGAAGCTCTAGCTTCGCGATACCAAAAGAGGCTAATGTTCCTTCGCTGGCAGCGATTACAGCAAAGCCAAATTCAATCAGTCGAGTAGGTCTCGGGAAGCCAGAGCTTCCGGTTTTTGCTTCCCAAGCTAGAGCTTGGGAAGGAGAGAAAAGCTTACGTGAAGGATTTTCCAAGCGGGAGTGCGGGTAGCAGCGAAAAATCGTAGCGTCGGTTATCTAACTTATTTCATGCTCACTCCTGAGCTTTATCTGCTGTTTCCCAAGCTCCTGCTCTCGCCGTTATACACAAGTATAAATATACCTGCTTGTACAAAACGTAGCGACCAATCGCTAGATTGCCGTGTCGTCCGAAAAGGCTATTGGTGTTTGAGCGATAGCGGCTTCGATAGTCGCGACGTAGGCGTCGCTCCCACAGCGCTTGTCACCCTTTATGGGAGCGCCCCCCTGGTCGTCCCTCACCTAACGCTAGGTGAGGGAAAGTCAAGATTGTTAAGTGACAATAAATGCTATCGAGGTCTCATTGGCTAAGATTGTAAAAGAGTAATTTTTGACTTATGTATAACGATGAGAGCTCCTGCTTGGGAAACCGGTACGTGAAGCTCTAGCTTCGCGATACCAGTGAAAAAGAGGCTAATGTTCTTTCGCTGGCAGCGATTACAGCAAAGCCAAATTCAATCGGTCGAGTAGGTCTCGGGAAGCCAGAGCTTCCGGTTTTTGCTTCCCAAGCTAGAGCTTGGGAAGGAGAGAAAATCTTACGTGAAGGATTTTCCAAGCGGGAGTGCGGGTAGCAGCGAAAAATCGTAGCGTCGGTTATCTAACTTATTTCATGCTCACTCCTGAGCTTTATGTTTACCACGAATTTTTAATGTGTTTGCCCTGGTTTTAAGCGCCTTTCTCATAGAACCGGCTAGATACGGGTCAGCGATGCAATCGAAAATCAGAGGACAATATCGGGTTCGTCTAAAGCTTGAAAAAACCAAGCAATAGATATGCTAAACTTCACCATAACAACTCGCATAAAGCTCAAACCGTGCCGTGAAAGAAAAATATATCAACCTATTTACCGACTTTGGTTTCAAAAAAGCGTTTGGCGAAGAGGCCAGTAAAGAGCACTTGATCAGCTTTTTAAATACCCTGCTGCCGGAAAAACACCAAATCCATGAGTTGCAATTCAATCAAAATGAGCGCCAGGGTGCTTCGGCTTTAGACCGCAAAGCGATTTTCGACCTCAGCTGTATCAGCTCGACCGGCGAATACTTCATCGTGGAATTGCAAAAGGCTAAGCAGAATTTCTTTAAAGATCGTAGCGTATTTTATTCCACGTTTCCGATTCAACAGCAAGCCGAGCGAGGTGACTGGAATTTTAAGCTGGCTGCGGTTTATACGATCGGCATCCTGGATTTTGTCTTTGATGAAGACGAAAGCCAAGGCCGTCACGAAGTCGTGCATCGGGTTCAATTGAAAAATCAACATCATCAAGTTTTTTACGACAAACTGACTTTTATTTATTTAACGCTACCCAATTTCACCAAAACCGTGGATGAACTGGATACGCTGCAAGATAAATGGTTTTACGTATTCCGCCACCTGCATGAACTGGACGAAATTCCGCCAAGGCTGCGCGAAAGGGTCTTCCTGAGCCTATTCGAAAAAGCCCGGATCGCCCGCTTTCAACCGGAAGAACGCGACGCCTATGAATCCAGTCTGAAATACTACCGCGATCTAAAAAACGTAATCGACACAGCGAGGGATGAAGGCAGGGAAGAAGGAATAGAAGAAGGAATTGAAAAAGGAAGAGAAGAAGGCCGGCAAGATGAAAAACGCAACTTAGCGATCAGGATGATCCACCGGGAGATGACCGATGAAGACATAGCCGAACTGACTGGGCTCAGCATGGATGTCATTGCCGAAATACGTGCTAACCTTGCGCATTTCATTTCAAATGACCCCTTATAAAAGTCGTGGTCAAGCGCATTAAAATAACTACCCATTAATTAAGTAAAAGGGATCGGGTTCTGAGGTATCCCCTCAAAACGCTCGTTCCCATGCTCTGCGCTCGCCGTTATACACAAGTATCGGTAAACTTGCTAAACAGAGGTCATCGTAGACCTGGAAACGGTGCTGTTTGATAAATCTGCGGATATTGAACATTAGCGGCTTTCCCTCACCTAGCGTTAGGTGAGGGACGACGAAGGCGTCGCTCCCACAAGGGGGGCGGATGCTCTGTGGGAGCGATCCCCAGATCGCGATTTCGAAGTCGGGAACGTTGGGCGACAAAAAATGGTATCGAGGCCTCATTAGCTAAGATTACAAAACGGTAATTTTTGACTTATGTATAACGATGAGAGCTAGAGCTTGGGAAAGAGCGTGAATGACTCTCCTGGCACAGAGTGCTTCTCGAAACCGGTAAGCAAGAACTAACGTGACTTACCAAACCAAAGTTTAAGAAACAGCGCCCCCTAACACACAAAACACCTTCGGCTAATTTCGACTACAATAAACAAACCGTAAAACAACGACCGAATGGTGAATAAAACATGCCAACCCCGCCCCCAAAACGCATTCTTTACATAGAAAACGGCATCGGCTATGGCGGCGCGATCATTTGTCTTCGTCACTTGGTCCGAAACCTCGATCGTCAACGATACATCCCGATGGTCGTCACCGGCAGAACCGGCCCGCACTACAAAGAAATCGCCCAAGAAGCGGAATGGAAACACATACCCGATAGACATATCGACATCGTCGGCGCGCATCGAAACATAGACCCCGCAACATGGCCGGATAAAATCCCCGGCTTACGCTTCGTCATCAATCAAATACTCGCCAGAACGGACGATACCGCGAACTTCCTGCCTTTTTTCGTTCAATTGCTCTGGACCGCCAAAAAATTCAAGGTCGATCTCATCCATGCCAATAACGAACCGCTGTGCAACCGTGCCGCCTTACTTGTCGGCAAAATATTAAAAACCCCCACCGTCTGCCACGTTCGCGGCGATCAAAAAGGCTCTCGTTTGATGGAATGGGCCTACAGCCTTCCCGACCAGTTGATATCGGTATCGCACTGGGTCGCCCAAAGCGTGCGGGAAAAGCTACAAATTCCCGCAGATCAGATTGACGTCATCTACGACGGCATAGAATTGGAAAAACTAGACATCGAAGCTGACGGCAGTACGTTTAGAAAAGACCACGCCATTACAGCAAACGACTTTGCCGTCGGTCTGATAGGCCTGTTAATACCATGGAAAGGCCAAGAAATGTTTCTCGATGCCGCCAAACTATTAAGAGACAAAATCCCTCATTTAAAAATGCTCATCATCGGCGGCACACCGGACGAATGCCAAGCCTATGAAGCGGCGCTCCGGCAACGAGTCATCGACGAACAACTCGGCGACATCGTCGTATTTACCGGCCATGTCGCAAAAATGGAACCCGTCTACAACGGCCTCGATGTCATCGTATCGGCCTCGACCAGCCCCGAACCCCTCGGAACGGTCGTCATCGAAGCATTGGCAATGGGCAGACCGTTAATAGGCCCCAATCACGGCGGCGCCGCGGAAATGATGGAACATAATAAAACCGGCCTGCTATTCACGCCGAAAGATGCCACATCACTCGCCGAACAAATCGAAAGATATTACAAAGACAATGAGTTACGAAAAGCGCTAGGAAAAAACGCCCGAGAACACGCGCTGCTTACCTTTGCCGTCGAAACGCATGCCGAAAAAGTACAAGCAGTCTACGATAAGCTATTGAACTAGCCTCGTTCGATGAAAACCGACAGTCTCTTTTACCGACTTTTCCAAAATACGCCTGATCGGCAATTGCAAAATATACAACTAGAAACACTGGCAGACCAATTATGGGAAATAGACAACCTCGATAAACTACGGGAACGATTGGCTCAAGTCGGCACTGAATAAGATAGGGTTGCTATCGCTCGTTCCCAAGCTCTTTGCTTGGGAACGCAGTACAAGAAGCTCCAGCTTCTCGTAACCGGTAATCAAGAGCTTACGTGAAAAGTTTCCCAAACCGGAGTTTGGAAAACAGCAAAGAGGATCTGAATACTTACTTTTAAAACTCTCTTGGCCATTGATTTCTTTATGCTACCTTTAAAACAGACCGCCACATTTTTCTAATAATACTAACAATGCATCCTTTCATTTCCCGGAATATCGTTTACCCCTTTCAAGAAAAGCTGCTGAACCGCCCGACTTTTCCCTATCTAAAAGAACTGGAAAAAACTCAATGGCTGTCCCGAGCAGAAATCGAAGCACTGCAACTCAAAAAACTTCACACACTACTGAATATTGCTAAAGAACATTGCCCTTGGCATGCAAAACGAATCCTCGAATCCGGCATCGATCTCGAAAATCTAACCTTTCCCGAATTACAAAAACTGCCGATTATGTCTAAAACAGACGCCCAACAAAATGGCGAACAAATGACGTGGCAGAGTGTGCCGGGTGGGGCATTTCGATATACGACAGGCGGCTCGAGCGGCCAGCCGCTGATTTTCCATTTCGGACGCTACCGCCAAGCCTCGGATGCAGCCGGACGCATTCGAGCCAGGAGATGGTGGGGCGTCAATGTCGGCGATCCCGAAGTCTATTTATGGGGTGCGCCTGTAGAGCTCAACAAAACCGATCGCATCAAGACAATACGCGACCGGTTATTGAATCAACTGGTTTTGAATGCCTTTCAAATGTCGCCCGACATGATGTCGAATTATTTGGCGGCGATACGGAAATTCAATCCGAAATGTATTTACGGCTACGCCAGCAGTGTTGCTCTTCTGGCAAGATTTGCCAAAGAAACTAACCAAAAAATCGAATTGCCCGAATTGAAAGTGATCTGTACCACCGGAGAACCGCTTTATGATGAACAGCGACAGTTAATATCGGAGATTTTCAAAGTACCCGTCGCCAACGAGTTCGGCAGCCGCGACATCGGTTTTACCGCACACGAAAACCGACATCATCAGATGCTGCAAATGAGCGAAAGCATCATCATCGAAATACTCGATCCGCAAGGTAAACCGGTAAACCCCGGAGAAACCGGTGAAGCGGTCATGACCGGACTATGCTCGGAAGCTCAACCATTCATCCGCTACCGAACCGGTGACATGATGAAATTATCCCCGGAGACGGATAAAGACGGGCGTGGGCTTCATGTCATTGAAGAGATCACCGGTCGCAAAACCGATTTTTTGGTACACCAAAACGGCTCGATCGTGCATGCCCTCGCCGCAATTTATGTACTTCGCGAAACGCCGGGCGTCGAACAATTCAAAATCATTCAGCATGATATAGATCAATTTGAAATTCAGATCGTGACCAATCCAATGTGGACCGACCAAGCCAAAAACAGTATCGACCAAAAATTCAAATACCGGTTCGGCGAGACATGCAACACAGAAATCAACTTAGTCGAAGAGATTTTGCCGGAAGCATCGGGAAAAATCAGACAAGTCGTATCAAAAGTTCAAACTGCTTTCTGATTTGGTACTAAAATGAAAACAAATTATTAAGACGACCGTTGCCCAAGTCGCGACGAAGGCGTCGCTCCCACAACAGATTTCAATAACTACCTGTGGGAGCGATCCCCAGATAGCGACTTTAGACCGATCGTTATATTTATAAGTAAAGTATCACTGCCAATAAGAAATTAGTAACTATTCAGTCCCCTGGCAATTATCGTTCCAGCGGTACGAGACGCTAGAGCGTCTCGGTCTTCATTCCCACGCCGGAGCGTGGGAACGATAGGGGGTGTGAATAATTACAGAAATTAACCACGTCATTCCGCCAGGGAGTGGCGGAATCCAGCGCCGAGGATGGCAAGCGTGGAATACATCCATGTAATCCGGATATCGGCAATCCATGCCGGCATGACGGGTTAACTTAATGGCAGTGAGGTAAAGTTTGGAAACAACTGTTCAATTTGAAAGAATAATAAAAAAGCGATGACAAACACCCTCCAAAAACTGATCGCCCTACCCTTCAGATACAAACCTTGGCGTCCGGAACATTTGAGCATCATTGTCGACGACCTGAAAGGTCTGAGCAGACAGTCGGTACACTCGGACGAAGTTCATTTGAAAGCCGCGATCGAATGGTTATGCAGAGCACAAGACAAACGTAACGGACAACGGGACGAAGGCGGCGTCTCGGCGGGTTGGAGTTTCGAAGACGGTTGGCTGCCCAGTTACCCGGAAACCAGCGGTTACATCGTCGAAACCTTTCTAGCCGCCGAAAAAATCTTAAAACAACCGGAACTCGCCCAACGTGCACAACGCATCATAGACTGGGAACTCTCGATTCAAAATCCGGACGGCTCGTTTCCGGGCCATTTCGGCGAATCCGGCAGCAAACCGGTTATCTTCAACACCGGACAAATCATGCACGGCGTGCTTGCCGGATACCTTAATTTCCAACGCAACGAATGCCTCGAAGCGGCCGTCAACGCCGGCCGGTGGATGATATCGAAACAAGATGAAGACGGGTGCTGGAGACAATCGGTCCATAACGATACGCCGCATACCTACAACACCCGAGCGGCTTGGGCTTTACTGAGAACAGGACTAATTGCCAACGAAAAGGCTTTAGTTGCCGCCGCAGAAAAAAATATCCGATGGGCGCTTACCCGGCAAACACCATCAGGTTGGTTTAAAACGAACGCATTTACGACCGATGGTCTACCATTTACGCACAACATCGCTTATGCTATTCGCGGCATTATGGAAAGTGGGTTACTGCTAGAGAACCAAGAAATGCTCGACGCCGCGATTAATGCTGCTAAAGCGCAAGCCTTACAACAACGCCAAAACGGATGGTTGGCGGGACGCTATGCCGACAACTGGCACCCGCAGGCCAATTATTGCTGTCTGACCGGCCTCGCCCAAATGAGCATTATTTGGCTAAGACTGTCACAAGCCTGCGACCTGAAAGAACTCGAACGAAACGCCGATGCAGGTATTAAGTTTATTAAATCCAACCATCACATCACTGGCCAAAAGGATCACCGCGACGGCGCTATTGCCGGTTCCGCGCCGATTTGGGGACGCTACTCGATGTTCGAATACCCTAACTGGGCCGCCAAATTCTTTGCGGATGCACTTATGACTCGAATCTCAGGCGAACCGATTCCCCAAACGGCTAGGAGCTAAAGAAATGTCCAATCTTTCAGTGATCATCTTATGCGGACAATCGCCGAGACATATTTACTTTGCGAACGAACTTTGCCGGCATTGCCAACCGAAGGCGATCATTCAGGAAACGGGCAGCCATCAATTTATCGGCAAAATATTTAAACTGCTCAAAGACCCTAAAAAACTTTGGCAAAAAGTCTCGCGCTGGCTACGCGACCGTAAGCGCTACAGAGGCAACCCGGAAGCCAAATACTATTTCGGCGAAAATGAGCCCAAACTAGACCGAGCGGAATTGCGCATTGAAGTACCTTACATCAACGACGAACAAGTGCTGTCCATTGTCGACCAACATGAACCCGATGTGATCGCCGTATTCGGCACATCCTTGATCAAAGGGCCGTTACTGGAAAAAGGAAGGCTCGGCATTATCAACCTACACGGCGGACTTTCACCCGAATACCGGGGCGCCGACTGCACATTCTGGGCGCTTTACAACCATGAGCCGGAAAAAGTCGGCTGCACGATCCATTACATCAATGCCGGCATCGATACCGGCAAATTGATTGCCCACGTTAGCCCCGAAGTCAAAGAAACCGATACCGAACTCGAGCTGTTCTGGCGAGCGGTAAAAAGCAGCACTCAGGCATTTTGCGAACTTTTCAACAAACTGGAAAGCGGCGAAAAATTCGGAACCATTCAAGAAAGCAAGGGTAACCTTTATCAAGTCAAGGACAGGCAAGCCGGTCATGAACGTCGCTTGGAACAATTATT
The DNA here is from genome assembly GCF_044788715.1 of Methylotuvimicrobium sp. KM1. Lineage (NCBI taxonomy): Bacteria > Pseudomonadati > Pseudomonadota > Gammaproteobacteria > Methylococcales > Methylococcaceae > Methylotuvimicrobium > Methylotuvimicrobium sp. KM1. The sequence continues at coordinate 3,172,075 of NZ_CP173170.1, forward strand.
GGCAAACGGATTATTGAAAAACATGGACCTAAAAGAACGAGTCACTTGGTTTAAAAACAATTAATAAGAATTAAAAAACCGAATAGCATGACTAGAACAGACAAAAACAAATTTTATTAAGGAATACGCATGAATCTATACAAAGATGGATTTTATGAAAATAGGCATCAAATTACATTGTATGCAGCGGAAACTATACTGTCCCATGTCCAAACCTTGTTACCCAATTTCAATTCAGCGATTGACCTGGGCTGCGGTGTAGGTACATGGCTATATGTTATGAAGCAAAAAGGAGCCACAAAGGTTTGCGGTGTCGATGGAAGCTGGGTTAACAAAAATTACTTACAAGTTTCCGAAAATGAATTTATAGAACACGATTTAAGTAAAGATATCAACATAAAAATACCTAGTACATTCGACCTAGCGATTTCTCTTGAAGTAGCGGAACATTTACCTGAAAATTCTGCTCATGCCTTTGTCAACTTACTAACTAACTTATCGGATTTCGTTTTATTTTCAGCCGCTATTCCTTATCAAGGTGGATTAGGGCACGTAAACGAGCAATGGCCGAATTATTGGATTTCGATTTTTGAAAATTATGGATATATAGGACTAGACATAATTCGGAAAAATGTTTGGGATGATCAAAATATCCCACTACACTATCGACAAAATACTCTTCTTTATGTAAAGAAAGAAAGAATCAAAGACCTCAATTTAAAAAAACAAATCAACGACCATATACCACCAGAAGCATATCTTATTTATTTAAATAAACTAATTAATCCTGGAATAAAACAGTCCTGTATTAACTTAATTTCTGCTATTAAAAGACGCACTCAAGAAACATTCTACAAAAATGAATAGCATTAAATATTTCTCATAATAGAAAAAAATTTACTTAACGTATCCAACAACTATTATTTAATATAAAAATACCATATTATTATATACTTTTAATTGGAAAACGGATCAACTATGTTTAATAATTTTATTCCTTGGAGCCTGAGAGGCATTGATCCATTTCTCAGTACGTATGGCGACTATATTCTGTTTCGGTCAATTCAAAATACCCCACCTATTACGGTAAACCCAACTGCATCGACTAGCATTCATACTATTGTCCCGCATCGCTATTTGAATGCATTTTTATTGGCAATCAAGTCTTTCCTAAGATTCTATTCAGATGTCGCAGTTTATGTACATGACGACGGATCACTAACTCCAAATGATATCGCAATTATAGAAAAACATATCGATCAAGTTGTAATCCTAAAAAGAAATGAAGCAGATATATATTTTGATGAAAAAATGAACGATCCGTTTTTATCAAAAGTCAGAAGCAGTTATACAAGTTATTTAAAACTCTTTGACCCTGCATTTCGAAGTAAAAGCGATCGGATTATTCTTTTAGACACGGATACATTGTTCCTTAAACGACCTGATTTCATTATTGATTGGGCTAAAAATGGCGGAAAACCTTGGTATCATTTAGCTCCTAAAGGAAACATGAGAGCAGTTAAAAATATAAATAAAACCCAAGCCACTGGTTCAGAACATATACAGACATTAATAATTCAGCAATTAGATAATATTAATCATGAATTATCTAAAAACTATAGAATACGGCAAGGTTTTTGTGCAGGATTTATTGGCTATAATTCTAATGATATAAACTTCGAAGAGTTAAAAAAACTTTTAGAAAATTTGCATAGAAAATTTTCTGATAAAATTTATAAATGGGGATCGGAACAAACAATCCATGGGCTCATCCTCTGCGGAAATGACGCAGAACCTTTAGCAATTGATAATTATTTTGTATTTACACAAAATAATGCCCACTTAGCGGAACAGGCAACCTTTTTACATTTTGTAGGGGAAAATAGATTCCACAAGTTAATTTATCCGAAGCTTGCAAGAAAGGTTATAGATTCTCTAGCGAGTTAGCACAGATAGTTACAGTTTAGCATTTGTATATTTATTAAATTTCATTTAGTTGTAGAGGTAAAATAATGGGGCATATCGATTGCTTTTCTTTCGGTGAAAGACAACTCAACCGAGATTTAATAGAACAAAAAGATATTGTTGAAGTTGGAGCTAGCGCTGATGGCGGCTCAATGAGACCGTACTGTTTATCACTCAACCCAAAATCGTACATAGGTGTTGATATTCAAGAAGCTCCTGGGGTAGATTTAATATGCGACGCACTAGATCTTTTAGATAAACTGGGCCCCGAAAGTTGCGATGTCGTTATAGCTACTGAATTAATGGAGCACATCAGGGATTGGAGAAAATTAATCCATGTATTCAAAAATTTACTTCGTGAAGAAGGAGTGGTTATTATAACAACACGATCGCTTGGCTTTCCTTTCCATTATGCGCCGTTCGATTTTTGGAGATATGAAGTGTCAGACATGGAAGAAATATTCAGAGATTTTGAAATTATGTGTATTGAAAAAGACACTCGGGTCATAAATAATAAAATAACACCAGGTGTTTTTATCTCAGCTAAAAAACCAAAAACATTTATTGAAAATAATCTAGATAACTTGCACCTATATTCGATAATAAAAAAAGCCCGGGTAGCCAATATAAATAATATTGATATTATCAATTTCGAATTATTTGACTTAGGTAAAAATTATTTTTTTAAGCATAATTTCCTACCTTTTATAATTCGTGAAACGCTTTCCAAGCATATCATCCGCCCTTGGAGAAATCGAAAAGCGAAACATTAATAAAAAGTTTGCTATATACTTTCCAAGGATTCAAGCGCTATAACTTAGAATTAATTATCTTAATCACTACATTAATAGCATTTTGATTATGACTTTTTTTATAAAAAACTATTATACTTTATTTTTTTTCTATTTATTTTCGATTTCCGGCGCATACGGTAAAATTACTGATCCTACTGAAGCCCAACTAAAAATAATTCCTCCCTATTGTCAGGCACAATTGACAAGAGATCCAGTCCAGAGAGAAAAATGGAAAAAAAAACTTGGCAAAGGTTACACTTGGATCAATCATTATTGCTCAGGTCTCGTCCAGCAAATGAATTGTGTAAAAATAATTTCTAAGCCAAAAAGGAATTCTTGCTTAAAGGAGACATTAAGCACTTATGAATATGTTTTCAATAATGCACCTAGAGATTTTGCATTAAATCCAAAACTATATTACGAACGCGGAAAAATATATTCAGAATTAGGAAAAACTAAATTAGCCGAAATGGACTTCATAAAAAGTATAAATTTAAAGCCTAACACAAGCTCACCTTATATAGAGCTAAGCAAGATATATCAACGCCTTAACAAAAATGATGACGCTATTGCGATACTTCAAAAAGGTATCAAAATGTCGCCAAACTCTCAAAAATTAAAGAATCACCTTGCAAAACTAAAAGACGCAAATTAATTTTTTTGTATTAAGTTAGCTTTTTAGAAACCTATAAACCTAATCCTATATTTTTCTACATAAAAAATAGCAAACAACCTGACAAGACTAATCAGCTGTGTATATGAAAGCATCAACAAATAACCTATTCCACTACCGTGAACTGATTACCGCACTGGCTTGGAAAAACATTGTCATTCGGTATAAACAAGCTTATTTAGGAATCTTATGGGCAGTGTTAAAACCGCTTTTAATGATGCTAATCTTTACTTTAGTCAGAAGCTTTGTCGGTATTGAGACCGGCGATATCCCCTACCCTGTATTGACTTTTGCAGCATTACTGCCATGGATATTTTTTCAAGAATCGGCTGCGGAAGGCATAAATAGCGTTACATCTAATTCCGCGTTAATAAAAAAAATATATTTCCCGCGCGAAGTCTTCCCATTAACGGCCATGTTCACAAAATTAGTGGAACTCATGATCAGCTTTGTGATTCTTGCTGGCTTGATGTTTTATTACAAAATGGCGCCTACAGTTTACGCCTTATGGGTCCCTGCTATTGTCTTTTACACGATGATCGTCGGACTTACGATTAGTTTTTTTGGGGCTGCCCTAAATGTATATTATCGGGATGTCGCTCAAGCACTCCCTGTTGCGCTGTCTTTATTAATGTATTGCTCCCCCGTTATCTATCCGCTGAGTCTAGTTCACAAAAAATTGATTGTGGAACAAGCCGCCGGGCAGTGGTCTGAAAACCTTTATACACTCTATACGCTTAACCCTTTGGCTGGAATTATCGATAGTTTTCAACGAGTCATGCTCAAGGGATTGCCACCTGATTTTGAACCATTACTCCCAGGTATCATTTTAACGTTTACCCTTCTTCCCTTCAGTTACCTGTATTTTAAACGCGCGGAAAATTGGTTTGCGGACGTAATATAAATAAACCAATATGATTTCCCTATATCAACCGACTTTGTAAAATTTATAACAACTCATTCCGACATGCCCATTATCGAAGTCAATCATCTCACCAAAGAATATCAACTCGGTCATATAACTAGCCTTAAAGAGACCGCTTTAAACGCAATGAGGCGACTGACCTTTCGGCCCGTACATAAAAGAGAACGCTTTAAAGCTTTGGACGATGTCAGTTTTACGGTTGAAGAAGGAGAAGTACTCGGCATCATCGGCCATAACGGAGCCGGGAAGAGTACTTTACTAAAACACCTCGCCAATATCAGCAAACCCACCAAAGGCAAAGTCATTGTCCGAGGCACTGTTGCACCTTTGATTGAAGTTGGCGCCGGGATCAATCCGGAACTCACCGGAAGGGAAAATATTTTCCTAAATGGCGCGATCCTTGGCATGCCTAAAAAAATTATTAAACAAAAACTCGATGAGATCATCGATTTTTCCGAGCTCGAACAGTTTATCGATACGCCGATGAAACGCTACAGTTCGGGCATGAAAATCAAACTTGCATTTTCTATCGCAACCAGCATTGATGCCGACGTCTTGATTGTCGATGAGGTACTTGCCGTTGGAGACTTAGCATTCCAACGAAAATGCTTCGATCGCATGGAAAACCTCATCAAGCGTCAAGGCCGCACGGTATTATTAGTCAGCCACAACATCAGGCAAGTTGCTCGCATGTGTAGCAGAGTATGTCTGATAGACCACGGCAAAATAATAGCGGACGGTTTACCCTCGGATGTGTGTGAAGCCTTTTACGAGCAAAGCAACCAAAAAATAGTAACACAAGCTACCCAAGGCCATAATACAAAACAAAATATCCGTATGTCCGGGGAAGTCAATTTAGAAAAAATAGAGCTACTCGACGACAACGGAAATGAAACTCAGGAACTCGTCACAGGAAAACCCGCTACTATTCGCTGCCATTTCAATGCCAATGATAATATTGAAAATGTTGAAATCATATACGGATTCCATACTACTGACTTTATCTACATCGCCTCGATGGGCACGGCGCACTTAAAACACGCATCGAACCTATTTCAAGGAAAAAATATCATCGATTGCAATATAGAGCGCGTACCGTTAACACCGGGTGTATTTGCCGTTCGAATAGGCGTCTTTGACCAATTCCGAAGACCCATTTTTTATGGCGAAACCTTGAAAGTATTTCCGGTACGCTCAGAAAATATACCAGTAACACAGATGGCGACATTAGGAGTCGTGGATATACCGGCTAACTGGAAATTCAACACTTCAACACCGCGACATGAAAATTACAATAATTCTCATGTAAGTGTAAACCAGCTAATCAAAAATTAATTGATTATGTTAATGCTTTGTTTTAAGAGGCTATACAATTGGACTTTCTAATAATTGGCGCACAAAAATCAGGCACGACTTCCCTTTTCAAATATTTGACTGCGCATCCAAGTATTTTCATGCCACCGGAAAAGGAGGTGATGTTTTTTAACAATGATAATCTTTTTTCAAAAGGTAAAGACTGGTATATAAACCGATATTTCCAAAATGCTGATCCTAGCCATGTCAATGGCGAAGCCTCGACCCATTATATGATGTATAGTTTTGTTCCAGAAAGAATCTACTCTTTTTTTCCAAATGTTAAACTTATTGCATTATTGAGAAACCCAATTGACAGAGCTTATTCACATTACCTAATGGCTGTCCGTAGAGGTGTGGAAAGCCGTACTTTTGAAGAATGCGTTAATATAGAAATTACTAAGGGTTTTATATCTGATGAAGAAATAGATCATAATACGGATTATATTTTTTTTGGGGAATATGGTCGCATCTTGAGTAACTATCTAAACTGGTTTGAAAATTATCAAATAAAAATTGCATTTATGGAAGAGATGCAAAACGATTCCACATCATTTATTAAAGATATTTATTCATTTTTAGGAGTTGATAGTAACTTTATTCCGGAAAATGTCTCAAAAAAATACAATACTTCCGGTGTCGCAATAATACCCGGTTTAGAAATACGTATTAGAAAATTTTTAACATCACTAAAGAGAAACAAGATATTTCATATATTTTTAAAAAAAGTTAATATTGATGCGATCGTGTTTTGGCTACGAACGGAAGGAAATGTTAGAAAACAAAAAGACGAATACCAATTGACCCCTAAAGTACGTAAATTACTGGCTGATTATTATATGAACGATGTTCGTTTGCTTGAAAGCCTTTTTGAGACCAGGGCTCCCTGGAAAGACTTTAATTAGTTTATTATGTTATCTACTCATTTATATTAAAATAATTAATAATAAATAAAAGTGAAACAACCAATTATTATAGTTAAATTTATCGGCAGCGAAATACTCAGTGAAAAAGGAAGAATATTGTTTTCTTTATTGAATACTTTTTCTCAAGCTGACTATCCGATTCAATTCGTTTGTAACCCTGAACATAAGTCATTAGGCTTACATGGCGATCGTATTTTCGAATTCGATAATTTATCAGTAATTGACGATATTCCGGGCAACACAACAGACGCTATCTTTTTATACGACCACGCCGACAAACAAACTCTAAAACAACCGTGGCTAAAAACCATTAGAGTCCGATTTGATATTTTTTCATCATTCCGGTTTAACAGACCTATTTTATTTCCCTACCCTGTTCACCCGATCCATACGAGTCCCGATAAACAACTAAAATTAGATGCACTTCGTGAATCACCGAAAAAGATTAGGCTGTTCTTTTCAGGGGACATGAAAGGTTACAATAAATCTCATGTTAATTATCCTGAACCCAAATTACCCCGCCTGGAAGTCATCAATACCATTCTCGAGTCTTTACCAAACAATTTGCTACATCTCAAAGATAGTCAATCCGCCGAAACGCTATTTTCCGGTCCCTACTCCCAAAACTGCGTCATTATCGATACGAGTATGACCTGGATCGATGATCGGTATTGGCTGGACTATCTTGCCAAAAGCGATTTTTTTCTGGCACCTCCTGGCATTATTATGCCAATGTGTCATAACATCATAGAAGCCATGTCCGTTGGCGCAATTCCTGTAACGAATTATCCTGAATGGTTTCATCCCAAGCTTGAGCATTTTAAAAATTGCATTGCGTTTTCCGACAAGGCCGATCTGGTCGAAAAAGTTAAATTGGTATTGGATATGGATCGCGAACAAATCCGGTCATTACGACAAAACGTAATTCGTTACTACCAAGAATTCTTAAAGCCGGCTCGCTTCATTGAAACTGTAGAAAAAAACAAAGACCGTCACATTGATGTTTTGATGATCACCGAGCGATATGTTGCCAAAAATTCACAACGCTTAAACCGCAATTCATTCATTATTAAAGGCGCATCGGGCGAAAGTGAATCCTTTTGGAGAAAATTCATTCACGTTTTTCAATCCTAGGCCATATAAATGCATTCAATTGATACAGGAAACATAGAGTCATGACCGCTAAATCTACAAAAATTTTTTGTATCGGCCTATCCAAAACCGGAACTACAAGCCTAGCCGCCGCGTTGGAGATACTCGGATTTCGGACTAAAGACAACCTTGGCGTCACCCATTACTCATCCGGAGACCTTGAATCCTCGGTTGACCTCTCCATCATCGATGAATACGATGCTTTTACCGATACGCCGATTCCTAGTTTTTACCGGGAGCTGGACGCGCGTTATCCGAATGCGAAATTCATTTTGACTGTGCGCGAACTTAACCCTTGGCTAATCTCATGCAAAAAACAATTCAATCAACGCGCCACGGAAAAACGAGACGACGCGACGAACCATTTATTCAACGATATTTACGATTCCCCATTTTTTGATGAAGAAAAATTTACTACGGGTTATCAGCGTTTCGTTAATGAAGCTTTGGATTATTTCAAGAATCGCCCGGACGATTTACTGGTTATCGACATATCCGCGGGTGAAGGTTGGGATAAATTATGTTCGTTTTTGAACAAACCTATCCCGGATTTGCCGTTTCCCAAATCGAACGTCACTCAAATTCAATGGATAGCGATGGACGAGCTGTTCTCGATAGCCGGCGCCGCCGGCGCTGAATTAGTGAATGCCCGTGGAAAGATCGCTAGGTTGTCTTCGTCAACTAAAAATAGTCTCCGAGCAATGCTGGTTAAATTGATTCATGGCGATCGAGACAAAATCGTTGCAAATGCAATCGATAAGGCTCGTCAAACTATTATTGAAAGATTATCGAAATTGACGCCCAACATTCCCGTGCTGTTCAACGAACATCAGCCTTATTCGGATAGAAAGTCGTGGAATTATGTTTGGTTAATAGACCCCCTAATCGGCACCGACCCGTTTTTAAACGGCAGCGACGATTTCTGTCTCAGCATTGCGCTGATTCAGGACGGCACCCCCGTTTATGGCGTTATCCACTTTCCGATGTCGAATACTTCTTTTTACGGCAAAAGGGGCAAAGGCGTCTATTTCAAACAAAATAATGGCGAATGCCGAAAATTCGAAGCATCTGTCAGTAAATCCGAAGAAAGCCGATTTGTTTTACTAAACCGGCAAAACAAAAGCCTAGAGGAATTAAAGAAAACTTTAAATGTTGCCCATCCTAAACTGCAACTTGACCAAATTCCGACTATTGAGAATATCGCGTCCGCGTTCCGGTCGATCATTCAAGGTGAAACGAGCAAGCTTTTTATCGCCGACTCGTTGCCGGAATGGCAACACGCCGGCTTGAACGCCATTTTGAGAGAATTAGGGAAAGACCTTTACGATTTCGAAACCCAAAGCCTGTTTCGCTATAATCAGCCGGATTTATATAGGCATGGCGTCATCGCGGCGTAACATAATGTTAATAGCGAAATATCTGTTAGGATTTCGCCAAAATTAACTTTCCGATTTGCGAATGTCTCTTGTAGGGGCGAATTCATTCGCCCTTACAATTGAGAAGTTATTATCAGCCCATAATCCTTAGGAGTAATTTTTGAATAAGCGTGCCCGACTCATCGCCTTTCATTTGCCTCAATTTCATCCCACTCCCGAAAACGATGAATGGTGGGGCAAAGGATTCACCGAATGGACCAACGTGGCCAAGGCACAACAGCTTTTTTCAGGTCACTACCAACCGCACGTCCCAGCTGATTTGGGTTTCTACGATCTTCGACTGCCCGAAGCGCGCCATGCGCAAGCGGAATTAGCCAAGGAATACGGCATAGAAGGGTTTTGTTATTACCACTATTGGTTAGGCGATGGCAGGCGCATGCTGGAGCGCCCGTTTAATGAGATTCTTGCCAGCGGCGAACCGGATTTTCCTTTTTGTCTATGCTGGGCCAATCACAGTTGGAACACCGCCTGGCAAGGAACCGATAAAGTACTCATCGAACAAACCTATCCCGGTTGGGACGATCATGCCGAACATTTCGATTGGTTGCTTCAAGCTTTCAACGACCGGCGTTATTTGACCATCGACGGTAAACCGATATTTGTCATTTACAAACCTGACGACATTCCGAATGTTCATGACTTAACCGTCTTTTGGCGAGAACGGGCAGTCAAGAACGGGTTGCCCGGACTTTATTTGATTGGCGTCTCACATCGTAATCAAAAATGGGACCCAAGGCTGCGCGGATTGGATGCTTCGGTTATGCAAGTCCTTCCTCGGCGCGACGGGCGCATCCCTAATCGTTATCTGCTGACAAAGCTGAAACTGGCATTACAGGGTAATCGCCACGAATTGACCATCTGGGATTATGAAGAAATCATGCCCATTTTGCTTAGAAACAACGTTGTGGATTGGCCCGATTACCCCTTGGTTCTGCCTAATTGGGACAATACACCACGCTCAGGCATGCGCGGTCTCGTTTTTCATAATTCCACTCCAGAATTATTTCGAAAACACCTTAATGATGCTCTTTCAAGAGTTGAAGATCGTAAGCATGAAGAAAAAATCGTTTTCGTAAAAGCCTGGAATGAATGGGCGGAAGGAAATCATCTTGAGCCGGATCAAAAATGGGGGCGGGCTTATTTGGAAACTATTCGCGACGAAATCTATCTTCGATAGCCCAGTAAACCACATTAATTAGATTTCTCTACCCCAGATCCAACTTTGTGGAACGATACTGGGAGAGGAGTTATACCCCGACATTATTTGCTCATCGGCATTGAACCATTTCAGCCCATCATTTTTGTTATTTTCCCATGTTAATTTTACGGAATCATGTTTACTAGTATTAATCAGCAAGAATTCTTTGTGATCAACACGGCTTAAATTTACCGCTCGAAGGACAGATTTGCTTGGTAATAGACAAGGAATCGAGTGTACTTTTTGAACAACCTCTGGATTGGCTCCTAGCAGCGAAGGCGGCAAACCTTGACCGGTTTTGTCAAGATAAATAATAGCTTCAGCTAAATAATGACGATAAATGGGCTCCGAATGAAGCATGCAAAGATGATAAAGCGCTTCAGCCCAGAACGCTAATGCATCTTGACGTGACTTGGATTCCGCCAGGTATTCTAAGAAACTGGTGTTCGCAATCGCTTTTATTGCTTCATCTAATATCCCTTGTAGTTGTTGAGATGGAAAACGTCTTAAATACCTCGTCAAATCCATGATGTTGACACTTTGATAGCGCACGTTAAAATGAATGGGCGATAAATGCCTTTCAATAATCCCTCCAGGCATAACGAATCTAGGATATCTGCGCTTTATGATATGAAGCTTGGGTATCAGATGCTTCCATGTCAAACGTTTAATCGCTCGCATAGGTAGCGGCAAATTTTTGGCTTCTTGCTCCGGCAATAAAGTCAATCCGATTGTTTTGAACAATGGACGGTACAACCATTCTGCCGGTTTCAAATTGAGAACAGCCTCGGCAGTCTTGCAAGCCGAAGTTACTATATCGTTATATTGTTGGTCGCCGGTACATTCCCGGTATCGATCCATCGCAACAATGGTATCGAGATGCGTATTCAAGATCATTTTGTTGGTCGGCGACTTTCCGAGGAAAGTACTTGGAATCCATCGGGATCCGCTTTTATTCATCAATTCGGTACTCTGTTCGAGAGCATCATGTAAAAACCAAATTCCTAATTGAGTATTGTCGGTATGTTTAGCGATAAAGGCAGCCGCTTTTTCTAGGGCAGTTCGAATCAGGTTATCGGGTTCGTTATCTAAAGCCGCTTCAAGTAGAAGCATCCCGCCGCAATGCAAACGGAAATGGGACTCCATCAAATCCGTCCACTCGCCATGATGCCAGCCGCCGTCTTCGGCTTGCCGGGCTATCACCGAATACACGATTTGCCGTTTCAACAACCCATAAATTTTTTTATTCGTCGCAAGTTCCAATCCGGCAAGCGCCAGATAGAGCGAATAAGCGTCGAGCTCCGAACAGATCTTTCTTTTGTGGCTCCAATTAAATTGATTTTCGTAGACATGCCCATGAATAAGATGCTTGTACAAATCAGCCGGTTGTTGATATTTTGAATGCGAACTAAACAAAAAGACCGGTTGTTTCTCCAATACGTAAAGGTTTTCAAGTTCCCCGAGCAACTTGGATTCCTCTCCACTAAACCGCCAAATCGTGCAATCTAAATGTAAGTTTTCAGGTATCGCAATATCGATCGAAAGCGTTTGAAGCGATGCATCAAAACCTAGTAGGTTAGCGGGTTTTTCTGAAAGTATTCGTCCTTGAGGATCAAAACTCCGCACCATTGGCAAAAGCGGAATCCAGTAGGCTTCAGCGCCCGCCTCAGTCGGCTTGAACAGCCAACCGCCCCCGGCACAAGTTTCAAGCTGGTATGAACCATTGAAGCTAAACCGGACAGTCTTGTTGCCATCGCTTGACAGTCTAATAAAACAGCAACTTACACTATCTGTCTTGTCAAAGTTATCGACTATCATATGAGCAAAGTCATTAAGCTCAATCGATGATCTTTCAAATGCATCGGCTGCTGTGATTTGTCGAACATCCTTAAAATTGACCGGTTTAGTTATTTGTTCAACGGAAAAAGTAAGGTCGTCTATTTCAACTTTGTTAGTGTCCATTTTATTTATATTTGGAAGATTGATTCGGCGGATTAATAAATCTTAGTCATTGGAAGCTTTTATCGTAAGAAGAGTGGCTAGGTGCCTCAAACTACCGTTCGCCCTGAGCCTGTCGACAGGGTGAAGGGTAGTTTGAGACTTCACAAAGCCGGTGAAAGTGTTGTAGACACTTCATGCTTCTACTTGGCGCAGCACGAACGGCCTACAACACATGCCAACTGTTCTTTTTAGATTTAAGCACAATTCCCATAAGAAAAGCACGGATGATTAGCTTAAAAAATGTAATTATTCACCCCCCTATCGTTCCCACGCTCCGGCGTGGGAATGAAGACCGAGACGCTCTAGCGTCTCGTACCGCTGGAGCGGTCCACGCAGAGCGTGGGAACGATAACTTCCGAAGTCTGAATAGTTGCAAATTCACATGACCTAATATGGATTTTGCGCACTATCTTAGATTCCGTCGTCTATAGTAGATAAGCTATACTAAAAAACAAGTACAAGGGTACTTTAAAGCCCTTACTGCAATTATTCAAAGAGGCATTTATAAAAACTAATGAAAAACGAATCACCATCGAATAATTCATCGGAAAATCATGATCTTATCAGCGTCATCATGCCCTGTTACAACGCTGAGGCCTTTCTGGCCGATTCTATCAATTCGGTCCTCAATCAAAGTTATCCACACATAGAACTCATTGTCGTTGACGACGGCTCGACGGATAATTCCAGAGCTATTCTTGATGGCTTCGGCAAGCGAATAAAAACCCTATTTCAAAGCAATTGCGGCCCCGGACCGGCAAGGAACCGGGGGATCGAACAGGCAGCCGGTGAATTCATTGCGTTCTTGGACTCCGATGATTACTGGGATCCTCGATGTTTGGAATTACTTTACAAGACAATAAAATCCTCAGGTGCAGCCCTCGCCTATTGCGGCTGGCAAAACGTAGGTAAAACCACCAAACCGACTCCTGCTTATATTCCGCCTAACTATGAGACGGGCGATAAGGTACAGGATTTTCTCAGATCAGCCGCTCCATGGCCGATTCATGCCGCACTGGTGCGACATGATGTGTTGAAACAAAGCGGCAGTTTCGATGAACAATGGGCAACTTGCATGGATTATGATTTGTGGTTACGAATCGGCACCACTCATCCGATCGTTTTAGTGCCGGAGGTACTAGCATTTTATCGACATCATGGCACAGGCCAAATTACCTCAAAGCAATGGCGTCAAGCGGAAAATGTCCTCAAAGTCAAATTGCATTTCATAAAAAATCATCCGGATCTAGTAAAACATTTAACCCCAGCGCGCCTCGATGAATTAACCTACGGCGCTTATCTCAAACGAGGCTTTGATGCTTATTGGAAACGCGATTTAGTGAGCGCGCATAAGATATTTCGTAAATGCCTTTTGAGCCGTCATTGCAAACTATCGGATTTAAAATATTTATTGTTTGCATTGTTGCCGGAAGGCTTATATGTCAAGTTCATTTCTTTTTCTGACAAATCTATATTAGAAAAAATTAAACATTTTGTTTTTGTACAAAAATGCATTCCTTGGTCGGTTTCAAAAAAACTCTCAGACTGGACCGAAAAAAAGCTTTATTTCAATTATCCTTTTTTTTATCGACTGATTAAATTTAAAACAATAAAAAATAGAGTTACTCCATTAACTGGCGAACCCAATCATCACTTTTTCGGCTACTACGATAAAACCCCGTGGAGCGAATCCGGCGACAAAATATTGACCCATTCAGCCGTATTTAATGACCGCCCCCCTACCCCGAACGACATTTTGACTATTGGCTATGTTACTCCGAATAATCCGCACTCATTTACTAAAGTCACTGAAACCAAAGCGTGGAACTGGCAACAAGGCGCCATGCTGCAATGGCACCCCTTAGCGCCTGATTCGAAAATATTTTTTAATGATCGATCGGACGGAAAGTTTATAGGCATTTGTTATGACCTTGAAACAAAAGAAAAAATCGAATATAGCCGCCCGATTTATGCCGTATCACCGAAAGGTGACTTAGCTTATAGCATTAACTATTCTCGATTATTCGACTTTAGACCGGGATACGGTTACGCCGGAGTGCCGGATCCATTCCGCGATCATCAGCAGCCGACTAATGACGGTATTTTTAAGATCGATCTCAATTCCGGCAATTCCGATCTGATTGTCTCGTTGAAACAACTAGCGGATTTGAACCCGCTCCCTTCGATGCAGAATGCCAATCATTACATCAATCATATTCAAATTTGCCCAAGCGGCGAACGATTAGCTTTTTTTCATATATGGCACATTGATGACAAAGAATGGTATGTCAGATTTTATACAATTAAGCCCGATGGATCGGATTTAGACTGTTTATTGGACACTGGCGACATTTCGCACTACGATTGGATGAATGAAAACAACATATTGGTATGGGCGAAGCACCCTAACACAACAAACAATCACTTTTTACTCTGTAATTTAAACAATAAGTCAATCAACATCATCGGCAAAGAAGAGCTAAAAGAGGATGGCCATTGCAGTTTTTCTCCGGATAGAAAATGGATTGTCAATGACACTTATCCTAACGAGTATGATCATAGAACACTTATGTTGATACGCAATTCGGACCACAAAATCATAAGGCTGCATAACTTTTATTCGCCAAAAAACAAATGGTGGGGAGAAATTCGTTGCGATTTACATCCTCGCTGGAATCGGAACGGCGATAAAATCTGTGTCGATTCGGTGCATTCGGGCACCCGGCAAATGTACGTAATTGATTTAAAAGGAATTATATAATGCCTCGTATAGTAATCTTGATGTATCACATCATAGCATCCCCTAAATCGGATCAGGAAGCCAAGTATTGCTGCACGCCGTCCGAATTTGCCAAGCAGATGAACTATCTTGCCTCTTCAAATTATCGCCTAATCGATTTAAATGATATTTCATCGATATTGAAAGGCGAACTACAATTGAAGTCTGATGCTGTTGCAGTGACATTTGATGACGGCTTCGAGGATTTTTACCATGATGCCCTGCCCGTTTTGCGGGAATACAATATCCCAGCGACTTTATTCATGGTTAGCAATAGAACCGATGGTTTCAATGACTGGATGGTAAAAAAAGGTTCTCCAAAACGAAAACTACTATCCGTTCCACAATTGCTAGAAATTTCGAAAAGCAACACTATCATTGGCTCCCACACTCGTTCACACCCTAAACTGACAGAAATATCTAGCGATATGGATTCTTTAAATCGGGAAATTAAAGAATCAAAAGTTGAACTGGAAAATAAATTAGGATTAGCCGTAGACCATTTCGCTTATCCCTACGGCTTATTTGATGAATTGACCATCGATGCTGTAAAGGAAGCCGGTTATTTAACGGCTTGTTCGACACGATCCGGTTTTAATCGTGTTGATATCAATCCGTTTCTGCTAAGACGTATAGAAGTTTTTGGAAAAGATAAATTATGGCATTTCAAACAAAAGTTAAAGTTCGGAACCAATGAAATGTCATACCTCTATCCCTTTAACTACTATTTAGCACAGGCTAAATCAAAAATTATTGACAGGAACTGACCCAATGGATTTCACGGTAATTATCTGTACCTATAATCGAAGCAATAACCTTCCGAAATGTATCGCAGCATTGGAAAAACAAGAAAATACCGATCAATTGAACTGGGAAGTATTGATAGTAGACAACAATTCATCCGATGCTACCAAGGCTGTCATTGAAGACTTAATAAGCAATTCTAAAATTAAAATTCGTTATGCCTTCGAGGCAAAACAAGGTCTCAATCATGCACGAAACCTTGGGATGCAAAATGCTTTTGGAAAATACTTCGCCTATCTCGATGACGATATTACGGCCGCGCCTCAATGGCTTTCATCGATCTATGAATCCTTATCGGAAAATGATGCGGATGCCAGCGGAGGGCGGATACATTTAGACCCTGCAATTGTCTTACCTAATTGGATTAAACTAAATCCATCCATGTATGGATTTTTAGGCTATCAAGACTATGGCGATCAGCCCATGCAAGTCGATGGAATCAAACAGTATCCATTCGGAGGCAACATGGCGTTTAATCGAAGAGTTATTAATACAGTAGGCCTTTTCAATACTAATTTAGGCCGTAAAGGAGAAGGTATTATAAAAAATGAACTATTTAAAGGAGCGGAAACGGACTATTTTCATCGCTTGGCTGCCAATGAAGAATCGAAGATATTTTACACCCCCGACGCAATTGTTTATCATCACATTCTTCCACACCAACTCACTAAAAAATATTTCTTAACGATTCATTATAATGCCGGCTATCAAAAGGCACTCCATGACGATACGAATTATAAACGTACACTTCTAGGAATACCCTTATTTATATTGCCTCAGACTTTAAGAGCAATTTTTAATTATTTTAAAATCGTTTTTCTTAAAGGTTTTGACGCAGCATTTCGACAACGCATGACTGTCACTCATTTTTTCGGCACTATTTCAGGCTATTTGCACAAGAAATAATTCTTTTTTATGACCAATCAACTTTTGAATAGTCCTATATTTATAGTCGGGTCAGGAAGATCGGGCACTACATTATTACAGAGAATGCTTGGATCGCATTCGAGAATCTCATCTCCAACCGGTGAATCCCATTTCTTTATTCCCTTATATGTGAATCAGAATAAATATGGCGACTTATCTAAAGTTGAAAACGTTAAAAACGTTCTTGAAGAGATGCGCCGCATAAGCCGAGAATTCGTAGAAGAAGATTTACATGGAATAGAATTTAATTCAAGCAAACTCGCTCAGGAATTTGTTGATAATGGTTATAATTCGATTATTTCTATTATCAATGGCCTACTGAGCAAGAATGCTTACGAAGAAGGTAAGCAAAGATGGCTAGATAAAACACCTTACTATGTTTTACATATTAAAACTATTTTAGAAATGTATCCCGATGCTCAATTTATACATATTATTAGAGATGGAAGAGATTGTGCACTCTCAATGCTTGAACGAAAATTCGACTTGAAAATTTTTAATACATATCATGCGGCTTATACATGGTCTAAATATGTAAATGCAGGACACGCTGCAAAATCATTTTTGCCTGCTAATTCATATTTTGAAATAAAATATGAGGACTTAATTTCCGATCCGGAAACCAATATCATTAAAATTTGTGATTACCTAGGAGAGAAGCTTGAACCTAGTATGATACACTTTAAAAAGTCTCAAGATCCAAAAAGTAAAACACCACTCCTCAGTAAATCTCTACAAAGTACAAATACTGGAAAATGGAGAACCAAAATGAATTCTCGTCAAATTAGAATTTTTGAGTCATTAGCTGGGAATACTTTAGTTCGCTGTGGATATGAATTATCATCACCTCATCCTAAAATCAATTTTTTTGAATGGATTGCAAGCGAACTCCATATAAAGCTATGCCATTTTTATTGCCACTATTTTTTAAATAAAAATAAATAGATGAAACTCTCGATTGTTATTTGCACTCATAATCGATCCGCTTCCCTTATAAAAACATTAACATCACTATATGATGATAACTATCTGGGATTGCCACATGTCGAAATATTAGTAGTGGCAAACAACTGTTCAGATGATACGATTGGAAAGCTCATAGACTTTAATGCGAAACACCCTCACGAAATTTTAAAACTCAATTGGCTTAAAGAGTTCAAACCTGGAAAGTCTAATGCCTTAAATACAGCAATAAAAAAAACATCGGCCGAACTATTATGTTTTATTGATGATGATCAGATAGTTGAGTCAGGTTTTTTGAAAAATTTACTTAAAGGCTTAAAAGATTATCCTGACAATGACATATATTGCGGACAACTTACCCCCGCCTGGGACGGTTCTGAGCCATTTTGGGTACACACAAAAGGCAAATACTCAGTTCCTATTCGCCCATACCCTGAGTTCGATCTTGGTGAGACCTCGATTACCCTTACAGAAAAACATAAAATACCTAGTGGAGGCAACATCACAGTAAGGCGCATGGTGTTTGAAAAAATTGGAAACTTTTCCGTAGAACTTGGACCAACTGGCCATAATATGATTGGCGGAGAAGATCATGAATTTATATCTCGAGCCATACAAGCAGGGCACACAATTCGGTATTTGCCTGAAGTAAAGCAATTGCACGCCATCGATAATATAAGAACTAAAACACTTTACACTTTGAAAAAAAGCTTTTATCGGTCGCGCTCTAGCTATTTAGTAAAGCAAACAGATACAAAATACTCTATCCCACTATTCATGTTTAGGAAAATCTTATACTTTTCTACTCTTTCGATATTTTCACTCAAACAAGAGCACCGCTTTTATTACTTAGTCAGATTATTTTCATCCCTTGGTGAATTAAGTGGAGCACTACACAATATAATTCATCAAAAATGATACATTAAAATCATGCGCGATATTGTCGTTCTTATCTTTTTATGCGGATGTATTGTAGCTGCCATAAAAAAACCCTGGTGGGGTGTGCTTTCGCTTGCCATTTTTAGTTACTTGAATCCTCACGCTTATGCTTGGGGTTTTGTACGAACTTTACCGGTCTATTATGTGCTCTTTTTGGTTGTTGCTTTTCGTGCATTTACAACTAAAGATAAACAACCCATACCCAAAGACTGGCGTATCTATTTTTTTATTGTGTTGTGGCTGTATTTCATTTTCACTACTACTCAAGCGTATTTTCAAACCATTGCTTGGGAACGGTTTTGGTTTATTACCAAAATTTATATACCTTTTTATTTCACCTTAGTCTTAATCAATACTCGAGAAAAGCTTTACTATCTGATTATCACTATCGGAGCTTCTATTGGCATCGTAGCACTTAAAGGGGGACTTTTCGCCTTGGCAACCGGTTTTGGTCACCGCGTATACGGCCCGCCTGCAACTCAATTTGAAGGAAACAATGAGTTTGCGGTCGCGATGTTGATATCAATTCCGTTACTTTTAATTTGGCAAAAACAAACACTGAACCCATTGATCAAAAAAGGGATGCTTTTTTCCATACCTATAATCTATGCAGCTTCATTGTCGTCATGGTCCAGAGGAGCCTTACTGACCATGGTTGCATTGACCCTAACGTTAATATGGCATAGCAAGCGTAAGTATTTAGCTATTCCGTTAGTGTTAGTCGGCGCATTTTTTGCCAAAGACTATATGCCTCAGGAGTGGTTCGGTCGCATGGAAACCATCGACACCTATCAAGAAGATTCATCCGCTATGAGCCGAATAGAAATTTGGACAGACGGCTGGAACCACACTCTTAAACGCCCTTTTACCGGTGCAGGCTTCGAAGGATGGATGTATGTCGGCAAACGCGATTGGCACAGTTCTTATGTCGAAATGTTCTCCGAACATGGCTTCATCGCTTTCGGATTATGGCTATCGTTGATTTTAGGAAGCGTTGTCAGTTTAACATTATTGCCTAGAAAAACTCGCAATATAGAAGGCATGGAATGGGTTACCAATTACTGTTTCATGGTAAGGGCTTCTATCATCTGCTACATGGTCGGAACCGCATTTTTAGGATTGTCTTATTGGGACTTGATTTACCACTTAGTATTTATTTCGGTATTAATCAAAAAGTTTGCGCTGGAAGAAATGGCGACCAAAGAATCTGCAAGCAAACGTCAGAGAAATTTATCTCCTTTTGCCATATGATCAAATGAATAAGTAGAAAAAGGATTTAAGTCGCCAAGGTACAATTGGCGAATTTGAAATTGCTTATTCACTTCAAAATTCGCTCAGCACCTATTTTCCGAAACCTTATCTAACGAATTTTGGTTTACTCCCTTTACATTCAAAAATTGGCTAACCTTATGAAGGTATGGAAGTGTGGCTAGCGAGGATGTCGGCTGCAGGGAGCTGCCGTCAAGCCTCCATGGATGGGTACACGGCGGCCCTCGATAGACACATCCCATACCTTTTATTTTTTAGCCGTTTTTTCAATCAAAAGGGAGTAATCGCAAACCATGGGTAACACCCGCTCTATCCTGTCTCGATTAGCACTCTTTTTCCACTTTGCCACGCCAATTTCGGAAAATGTGTTGTATGGCTTGTTTAAAACAGATTGGCAATGGTTTTGCATAGCTTGATCGAAAGCTACCGAACAGCCGTCAAAAAGCCGCTTAAACTCAGCAACCGGTTCGGTAATCAATGTTTCATAACTCACTTCATGCCATTGTTCATTCGGAATCATCTTCTTAGCATTTAAAATCGCCTCATTCATCGCTTTGTATTGAAACGCGCAGACTTCTTCGATACTCGACCGGGTCAGTTGCCTCCAACCTTCGGCCAGGAAAAAACACCAGCGATTATATTTTCCATTATCGATGGCGACTTCTTCAGGCAATTCATCCGCCCATGTCCCAAACTCGTCGGCTTTATTCCAGCCGTTGATTAACGAATCGATGTTATCGCCCGGATTCCGTTTGATGTAAACGAAATGCGCATCGGGAAATAATCGGTATAAATAAGGTACGGAAAGGCCATTTTGATTGTTTTTATCGACGATACGTCGCTTGCCGGTTTGCGTGTAGAAAAAACGCGTTACGATTTCGCGGTCTTTATCGCTAGCCGATTCAGGCTCGATTTCGTGCGAATCCCAATTGCGTTCCGACAAAGGATGCAACTGCACCCAAAAATCGTGCGTTTCTTTTTGTAAACTGCCTAAATATTTCGATTCGGAAAAGGTTTTATAAACCAATGTGGTACCCGCCCTGCTGCAACCGATAACGAATATCGGTTGCTTTAACTGGATGCCGAGAATGGGATAGACAAGGTTTCGGAGTTTTACAGCGCTAATTTTTTTATAGTGCTTCAGGGTTTTAGTTATTTTTTCAGATAATTTATTCATATTTTAAGTCGATTGCCTTACAGTTTCGGGATAAGATAAAAAATAACTTTTCTAAATAGTTCTCACGCCTTGCGCACATCCCACACAAGTTAATCGTTTCCATGCTCTGCGTGGGAATATCGATTTAGACACTCCGCGTCTACTGCGTTTGGTAGTTGGATTGTAAAACGGTAGGGAGTGTATTCGCTAATTCTTGCTTGTATTATCGACCTCTGGGGACGCAGAGAGTAGGAACGATGAATAACCGGGAAGTTATTTGTTGCGAAACCCTTGGTTTTGTAATTCTAGGATTCAAATTATAAGTGCAATCATTGTATCTATAATAGCGGATCGCTCGACGTTTTCAGACGCCCGTTGAAAAAATTTGCGTAGGTCGGGTTAGCGCTAGCGTAACCCGACCTACCTGGCTCTTTTAGCACATTAGGCCTCGATACCGTTTAGTGTTATCTACCCTTTCGGGCCTCGACATCGCAACTTAGGCGTCGCTCCCACAGCGACTGGAGACTTCTATTGCTGTTCCGTTTCGGTATCGAAGCCGACCACCGAACGGCTGTCTTTGCTGAATTCTACGCCGATTAGGTGAATCGGTTGATTTAGACTTCGGTATTTGTCGGCATAGCGTTTGTCTTTGAGCTGTTGTATGGCTCTGCCTTCCGGGACTAGTTCGACCACTTTGAATTCGAATAGATAGATTTGTTCGTTGAAACAGACTGTCATGTCGATCCGGCCTTGATGCGTAACGTCTTCCAAAATGATGTCCAAGCCTAATGCCGCGATGTGGCTGTAGAATACGCTGGCGTAAAAACCTTCGTATTGCGCGATCGGGTTGTTCCGGTACCAGTCGTTCGGGATGCTGGCGAAGAGGCTTTCGAAATGGGTTTTCAGGCCGGCGAAGTCGTTAGCGCTCAATAAATCGTAGAAGCGGCTTTGCGCTTGTTCGGCTAACATGCCGTCATTTACTAGGCCTTTCAGTAAGGCGTCGTTCAATGAACTTTTCACTTCAAGATTGGGATATTTCAGCGCATATTCGATTCGCGCGCCCTGTTGTCGGCTGCCGTTCAAGGTCAGATAGCCGGTTTGCCACAGTAGCGCCACGGTGGCGATGTTGTTGACGTCGAAGGTCGACAGCAGTGCTTCGCTGGCGTGAAGGCGCTCGAAGTCCGGCGCGAAAAAGCCGCGCTCGGTCAAGATATCGATCAAAAACGTCGGCGTGCCGGTTTCAAACCAAAACGGTTTGAATTCTCGGGTGCTGAATAACAGTAGCAAGTCGAACGGGTTGTAGACCGCCTCGCCCATCCAGTTGTAGCCGTTATACCACTCGCGCATCTGTTCGCGGTCGAGCCCTTCCAATTCCGGCGCGAATACCGTGTCGACATCTTCGGCGGTGTAGCCGCAAAGGGCCGAGTAGCGTTTGTCTACGGTGATGTCTTGCAGATTATTGAGCCCGGAAAACAAGCTGACTTTGCTGAATTTCGATACGCCGGTTAAAAACGTAAAGCGTATGTGGGCGTCCGAGTCTTTGATGACCGAATATAAGTTGCGCAAGCCATGGCGTATTTCGGCGGCAAGTGCCGGGTTAGTAATGTTATCCAATATCGGTTTATCGTATTCGTCGATCAACACGACGACTCTTTCACCCGTGGCCTTGGCTGCACCTTGTATCAGTTCGGCAAAACAGCCCGGTATATCCGTTTCGTCGCTGCAGCTGAGCCCGAGATTTTCTCTATTGGTGCGCAATAAGGCGAGTATGCGGCGTTCCAAATCCGCTACGCTGCGCACCACGCCGCCGCCGAAGCTGATGCGAATGACGGGATTTCGTTTTGACCAATCCCATCGGTCGTGACAATACAGTCCCTGAAACAGCGTTTCGTTACCGGCGAATAATTCCCCTATCGTATCCAAGAGCAAGGATTTGCCGAAGCGGCGCGGTCGGGACAGGAAATAATGTGTGCCTTCGTCGATTAACTGCAAGATATAGCGCGTTTTATCGACGTAGTAATAATCGTCTTCGCGAATCTTTTCAAAAGTTTGGATGCCGATCGGGAGTTTTTTTCGGGTCATGGGCATGATTTCGGATTTTGAATGTGTTTTGGGCAGTAGTGTAGGTCGGGTTAGCGCTAGCCTAACCCGACCTACCCGGCTCTTTTAGCCCATTAGGCCTCGATACCGTTTAGTGTTACCTAGCCTTTCGGGCCTCGACATCGCGACGTAGGCGTCGCTCCCACAGCGACTGGAGACTTCTATTGCTGTTCCGTTTCGGTATCGAAGCCGACCACCGAACGGCTGTCTTTGCTGAATTCTACGCCGATTAGGTGAATCGGTTGATTTAGACTTCGGTATTTGTCGGCGTAGCGTTTGTCTTTCAACTGCTGTATGGCCCTGCCTTCCGGCGCCAATTCGACCACTTTGAATTCGAATAGATAGATTTGTTCGTTGAAGCGGACTGTCATGTCGATTCGGCCTTGGTGCGTGACGTCTTCCAAGATGATGTCTAAGCCTAATGCCGCGATGTGGCTGTAGAATACACTGGCGTAAAAACCTTCGTATTGCGCGATCGGGTTGTTCCGGTACCAGTCGTGCGGGATGCTGGCGTAGAGGCTTTCGAAATGGGTTTTCAGGCTGGTGAAGTCGTTCGCGTAGAGTCGATCGTAAAGCCGGCTTTCCAGTTCGCTGGCCCGCCCCGGATTGCCGATCATGGCTTTGACCAAGGCATCGTTTAACGCGCTTTTCACTTCCAAATTCGGATAGCCGAGCGTGTATTCGATTCGTGCACCGATGGTCCGGCTGCCGGTAAAGGTCAAATAGCCGGTTTGCCAAAGCAGGGCTTCGGGGGCGATATGTTCGACATCGAACGCCGATAGTAAGGCAATATCGACACGCAGGCTAGCCAATGTCGGCAGAAAAAAACCGCGTTGCGTCAAGATATCGATCAAGAACGTCGGCGTGCCGGTTTCAAACCAAAACGGTTTGAATTCTCGGGTGCTGAATAACAGTAGCAAGTCGAACGGGTTGTAGACCGCCTCCCCCATCCAGTTGTAGCCGTTATACCACTCGCGCATCTGTTCGCGGTCGAGCCCTTCCAGTTCCGGCGCGAATACCGTATCGACATCTTCGGCGGTGTAGCCGCAAAGGGCCGAGTAGCGTTTGTCTACGGTGATGTCTTGCAGATTATTGAGCCCGGAAAACAAGCTGACTTTGCTGAATTTCGATACGCCGGTTAGAAACGTAAAGCGTATGTGGGCGTCCGAGTCTTTGATGACCGAATATAAGTTGCGCAAGCCATGGCGTATTTCGGCGGCGAGTTCCGGGTTGGTGATGTTATCCAATATCGGTTTATCGTATTCGTCGATCAATACGACTACCCTTTCGCCCGCTGTTTTGGCCGCATTTTGTATCAATTCGGCAAAACAGCCCGGTATATCCGTTTCGTCGCTGCAGCTGAGCCCGAGATTTTCTCTATTGGTGCGCAATAAGGCGAGTATGCGGCGTTCCAAATCCGCTACGCTGCGCACCACGCCGCCGCCGAAGCTGATGCGAATGACGGGATTTCGTTTTGACCAATCCCATTGGTCGTGACAATACAGTCTCTGAAACAGCATTTCGTTACCGGCAAACAGCTCGCCTATCGTATCCAAGAGCAAAGATTTGCCGAAGCGGCGCGGTCGGGACAGGAAATAATGTGTGCCTTCGTCGATTAACTGCAAGATATAGCGCGTTTTATCGACGTAGTAATAATCGTCTTCGCGAATCTTTTCAAAAGTTTGGATGCCAATCGGCAGTTTTTTTCGAGTCATGGACATGATTTCGGATTTTGAATGTGTTTTTGGCAGTAGTGTAGGTCGGGTTAGCCCATTAGGCCTCGATACCGCTTAGTGTTACCTAGCCTTTCGGGCCTCGACATCGCGACGTAGGCGTCGCTCCCACAGTAGTGCTCAAAGTATCGTTCAAGACTCGTCCCTTGCAATAATCACTTTAAACTGACTGCCTTCCCGATCATCAATCAACTCGATATCGGGACAGGCCTTTAGCGCACGACGAATGCCGTTACCTAAGCCGCGATAAGGTAAAATTTTAGCCGCAAAAGAAGCCAACACCGGGTTGCGAATATTGGAATTCCCATTTTTGATGTGATCCACCGTTAAATTATTCGGTAAATGCCCCGGACTGATGATTTCGATACGATTGTCGAATATAAACATGCGTATCGGTGCCGAAATAAAATAATCGCGATGCACCAAGGCATTGATCAGCAATTCTTCCAAAGCGATTCGAGGAATTTCCAACTCACCTTCGGTATTGACATTGCGTTTTCTTTGCACGCGTCTTAGTTGCCGAAGCAAAAAAGCCAAAGAATCGTTGAATACGGTTTCCAACTTACCTTCGATATCCTGACTTTCGATATACCGGTCAAGATGAATGTCGTTACCGGGATAAGCGACGGCCTTCACGATAAATACCGGTAATTTGATAGACGGCATTTTGCAAAACAGTAAGGCACCGGCAAGATTAAAAACACCGTCTTGCATCAGATTCATATTGCTGAGTAACTGACTGTACGATATTGCCAAATCGTCAGGCATTTCACCGTATTGTTTCATCACGAATTGATTGAAATAATCTCTGTCCAGCATTTCTATGCCCATACCCGTTACAGGCACGACGTCCGCATGCAGCAAGTTGGCGCTTTGATACATGCGTTGAATTTCCTCGCGCGCGGTGACTCTCCGTTTATCCGCACCGGACTTTACCCAAAAAAAACCTTGCGCATCCATATAGGGTTTGTTGATGCCTTGAGCAATTTGAATCGCGACCACTAGGCCTTGTTCTGTCACAATATTTTCGGTGATCGGGTTAATCGCAGGCCGAACCGATTGCGAAGCAGTATTTGCGATGAGTTGATTTAATACCTGGAGATCTTGCTCCGATACTCCGACAATCCTCCCTGCATCATCAATACCCACGAAAATAGTTCCGCCTAAGCCATTGCTAAAGGCGACCATTTCAGCCGCTAACGCATTACCGTTGTTGATGAATTGTTTAAATTGCTGGCGACTGTCTTCGCCTTTGCGTAACAATTGTTTTAATTCGTTTTCGGTCATTGTTTAGTGTTTCGTACCATTATTAGGAACGGGCATGTAATAAGTTAGGCAACTGACTCCGTGATTTTTGTTCGTATTCAAGGCGCGTAAACAGGCGCATAGCAAGCTATGTAATTGTTTGCGCAACACAGAATCCTCTGTGTCAATATACCGACCTGCACGACCGATTAAACTTGGCTTAGCTGTAACCGCTTCATGTGAAGGAACATTAGCCCTTTTTCGGTACATCGTGAAGCTAGCGCTTCACACATCTGTTTAACAGTAAGTATTCAGTCCCCCTCTTTGAAAAAGGGGCTAGGGGAGATTTTTTAAAATAAATCCCCCTTTTTCAAAGAGGGTGGCCAATAACTACGACTGAATTGCGGTAATTTGCCAACGGGGTCTGAATACTTACGTTTAACAAGCTAGGGCTTGGGAAACAGCAGAAATTACGCTTCATCACGAGAACTCGCCGAGTTGTCCGCGTTTGTTTTTTCATTCGCTTGTTGCGTTAGATAATTAATGACATCCTCGTTTTCAACTCGTTCATAAATCGCCTCAACCGGTATTTGCAAGTCGACGGACTCTAAATAAAGTTCATCGCCCATGAAGTAGTGCTCCGATTGCCAATGATTTTTGCGTCGATTGATAACCACGTCGACAAAGTCCTGCTCGATGACGATGTATTCTTGCAGACTTTCCAAACGTTGATAAGCCTGCCTTTTTAGGGTTTGATCGATTTTACGCGTGGCTTTGGATAAGACTTCCACGATGATGATCGGCGTATCGGTGACACCGTAGTCGTTGCCGTGATGATCGCACACAACCAGAACATCGGGATAATAAAAATCGTCGGCTACCTGCACTTTCATATCCGATGCAAAAGGTTCGCAGGGGGTTTTTCTTAATTGGGTATGCAGCGCGCTTAGCATATTGGCAACAATACGATTATGATTCGTGCTCGCTCCTGCCATCGCATAAACTTGTCCGTCGATGTATTCGTGCTTGATTTTGCTATGTAGCTCGCCTTCCAGATAATCTTGAATCGATAGAGAGTCGATTTTGTATTTCAGGCTCAATGTCGTTACTCCTAATATTTTTGTTTATCGGCTTGTGTTATGGCTCGGATTCAAGTCATAAGCCCCATCGTTTTTTTATGATACCGGATCGCTCAACGTTTTCTACAGACGCCCGTTAAAAAAAAGTAACGTAGGACGGGTTAGCGCTAGCGAAACCCGGCCTACACGAATCTTTTAGCCAATTAGGCCCTGGATACCGTTTAGTGTTATTTACCTTTTCGGGCCTCGAAATCGCGACGTAGGCGTCGCTCCCACAATCTTTTTTTCCATCTTTCCGCTGTTTCCCAAGCTCTAGTTTAACAGCCAAGTTTGTTGCCAAAGCCTTCGCGTCATGGGTCATACGTGTCGTAACGCGAAGCCAGAGCTCTCATCGTTATACATAAATTGTAGGGTACGCTGCGCGCGTACCTTCATGCTGTTAAGCACCGCAGATTCAAGCTATAAGGGTTTGGTTAATATTGGTGGGGTTGCCATGGTACGCACAGCGTACCCTACGGAGCTATCTTAGCCAATGTGACTTCAATACCATTTATTGTTACGTAACGTACCGACGTTCCTTCACCTAGCGTTAGGTGAGGGAACGCCACTGACGTTCAATGTTGATGCATGTAAACTTGAGCACTCGGAAATTTCGTCCGTTGCCGGTATTCAAACTCATGCCATTTAAAATTTTCCCATTCGCGAATGATATTGGTCATGCGCTCTTTTTGCTGAGGTTCTTCCAACCAATCTTGATAGGGTTTCCATTGCCGTAGTTCGCTTAGAAACGCTTGTTCCGATCGAAAATCGAACACGATCCGGTCTCCGCCGTATTTGACATGCCCAATGAGTGCCGGCAGTTTTAAGTTGCCGACTAATTGAAAGACTGTTTTTTCTTGGTCGAGCCATTGGTTCGGCAGTCCGAATGCCGATCGAATCGCCATTTCCGCGACATCGATTTGCCCTATCGCTTCCCTTACTTCTATATTGGGATCGTTGAATATGAGCGGTATATGCGTTTGCGCGTCGTTGATCGCATGGCCGTGGCCGAGAAACCCGTCTTCAAACAGCGATTCGCCGTGGTCGCCTAGTATGACCAATGTAGTTTGGTCGTAGAGATGATTGCTTTTAAGCATTTCGACTACCTGCCCGACTGCCCAGTCGGCATTGGCGATGGCGTTCCAATAGGTTTCGGCGACTCTTCCGCGATTTTCCGCCCGGATTTCCGATCGTGGAATGAAATCGTCGATCAAGATTTTCTGCATATTCGGGTGCGAATACGGAAAATGCGCTGCCTGAAAGTTGATGTAGATAAATTGCGGCTTATCTAATTCGAGCTCGCTGACGCGTTGTTGAAATTGCGCTACGACTCGTTCTTCGCTGAGTCTCAGGCTGCCGGGGTCTTTGCTGGGAAACACCCGGTCCTTAATTGCCGTGCGCGCGTCGAATAAATAAATGCCTGCGTTGGTCATGCCGGTGTTTTTTGCAATGTCGCCGAACGATTCGTCTTGACCAGAAATGATCGAGATCCCGTAACCGGATTTTTGCAAATAATCGATCAAGCGGGTGCGGTGATCGTGCTGTATCAATTCGCGGTTGAATATCGCCATCAACGAGGTGGTAGTGTAGCCGGTATGACTGTAAGCGTAATCGACCGAAGTACCGGTTTGTGCTATTTCGCGTAGAACCGGCGCGACATAACGCCCGTTGATTTGCTGTTCAAGCAAATCGAATCGCGCGGTTTCCAATACGATCAAGACAATGTGTTTTCCCGCCTGCGGTTCTATCGCTCGCAATGGATCGGGTTTAAGCGGCATTAGCTCGGCATCGCCCATGATACCGTCTTCGTCGATACGATTGCCGGGAATATCCATGGCGCCGGGATAAATACGTGAATCGAATAATGCCGGGTCTTTTGGGTAATTGAAGAGACCGTAGCCGTCCCGGTCGAAGTCGGTTAATGTATCTAGTGCCGAGCTAACCAAATGATAAGAGGTCTTTTTTTGCAAGCCGTAGCGAAGATAATGGTTTTCGGAAATAAAATAGGTCAAAAAGGGGGTGATCAGACCGAGCGTTATTAATAAACGTTTGAATGTTTTAGTATCGGTGCTTTGTTGGTGGTAGTCTCGAACGAATTCATGATTGGTTAATAATCTGGCAATCACGATAAATACGATGATAATAACGGCCATGATGCCAACAAACAAAGCGATTTCGTTTGAGGCATAGAGCAAGCCTTCCCTCAGGCTGCCCCCGCCCAAGTTTCTGATGATTTGGTAATTGATTGTGTCGTTGAAATAGGACAGAACTTTGAACTTGAGTCCGAGCCAAATCCCCATCGCCAACAGTAAGATGACCGTAAAGCCGTAATAGATAATGATGCCGAATTTATTGAGCCGGTCGGCGGTATAAAACCAAAGGCTCGCCAGTATGCCGCAGAGAAAGAAGTCGTACCAAAGTGTAAGTAGTAAAAATATAGCTCTTTCGGGTAGTGTTTTGTATGAATAAGGCTGTAAGAATCCGCCGGTAAAAATATCGTATTTGACGTGCAATAATGCCAGTTCGAAAAATTGAATGACCACAACAGAAAAAAACACGACAAACGGTCTTCTGTGTCGCCAAATGAATTCTTCGATCTTCAGGAAGGGCATGGATTGTGTGGTTTAATTATTTTGTTGGGAGCTTGTGATTAGGATTCTAGGTTATTTCTTTGAATTAATCTGATAAAGCGTCGTTAGATACCGTTATGCCGGAGCTAAAGCCTAAGTTATTTTGTGCCTATTCATAAGTCAAAATAATTTCGCTCCTTCCCAAGTGCTAGCTTGGGAAGCAAAAACCGGAAGCGCTGGCTTCCCGAGACCTGCCCGACCGATTGAGTTTGGCTTAGCGGTAACCGGTGCCTGCGATGGAATATTAGCTTCTTTTTTACTTGTCTCGCGAAGCTAGAGCTTCACGTATCGCTTTCCCAAGCTGGAGCTTGGGAAACAGCAGATTACTTATTTCGCTCCTTCCCAAGCTCTAGCTTGGGAAGGAAAAACCAGAAGCTCTGGCTTCCGGAGACCTGCCCGACCGATTGAGTTTGGCTTAGCAGTAACCGGTGCCTGCGATGGAATATTAGCTTCTTTTTTACTTGTCTCGCGAAGCTAGAGCTTCACGTATCGCTTTCCCAAGCTGGAGCTTGGGAAACAGCAGAACAGCAGTCCCCTTCTTTTTCAAAGTGGGGATCTTAATAATTACCATCAAATAGTGTTATAGCACTCAACAGCTCTGTTTTGATTCATGGTATAAATTGGTTCTTATGATACAGGCTCCCCACTTTTCAAAAGATCAAGCACTGGCTTTAAAAGGCGTCGGTATCCTGTTAATCGTTTTGCATAATTTTTTTCATAATTTGTCGCCGACTATCGGAGAAAATGAGTTTTCCTTCTCCATTCAATCATCCTCGAATTTTTACCAGACGCTTCAATTTCATCCCGCCGAGTTTTTTCGTGCCGTTTTCGCCTATTTCGGCCATTACGGTGTCCAGATATTCGTTTTTTTCAGCGCTTATGGCTTAACCAGAAAATACATTAAACGACCGCTAGTTTATAGCGAATTTATCAAAAGACGAATTTTCAAGATTTATTTTTCTTTTCTGATCTGCCTTGGCGTTTATATTGGGTTGGGCCTATTGAAAACCTATTTGATAAGCGATAGTAAGGTTCTTTACTGGGACAGCCTGCTTTGGAAAGCGTTATTGGTGTCTAATTTCATACCCGGACAAGCGCTTATGCCGGTTGGTCCTTGGTGGTTTTTACCGTTTATTTTTCAGTTTTATCTGATTTACCCGTTTTTTTTGAAGTTATATCAAAAATTCGGAGCACCATTTCTTTTTGCTATCTTTGTACTCTTTACTTGCCTGGAATGGTTCTTTAACCCCGTTTTAATGGACTACCACCTAAACCTGAATTACATGGTATTTGGCCATGCATCGGTTTTAGGCTTGGGTGTCTATTTAGGATCACAAGAAAATATTAAAATCCCGGTCATTTGTGTTGTCTTGTCTTTGCTGTTGTTTGCGCTGGCATCGGTCAATCACTTTGCCTGGATTATTTCCGATCTGACTTTTACTGTTTTGATTTTGACTTTTTCCTTATGGATCTTCAAAACTCGATGGCAGCTATCAATCCTAATAGCCTTGCTTGTTTTCTTAGGCGATCTTTCATTCCATTTATTTTTGGTTAACGGTTTTTTGAGAACACCTTTTCATCTTATTGCCGAAGCCTATAATCTTTGGTGGGTCGATAATTTAACGGCCTTAGCTAGTCTGCTTTTTTCCACGCTTTTTGCGTTTGGCTTGAGCCGGTTCGACAAAAGACTTCGCGTTGTTTTTGGATTATGACTCGCTATCGCAGATCGGCGGCAACTGAGATTAGCTGCTGGCGTCATTCTTTCATATTTCGGAAAATCCTAAAAATCCTGTCATTCCGCCAGGGATTGGCGGAATCCAGGGCCGGGATGGCAAGTTTTCGGCTATCTCATTACTTAATTTTCCCCCGGAGGAAGTGAAACTATTCACCTCCCTGTGACGGGATTCCGCCAGTCCATGGCGGAATGACGGCTTGAATTGGCGAAAGTCAGGTATACGAAATTGCCGGCGAAAATACCCACAAGGTTTTTTCATATTTCGGAAAATCTTAAAAATCCTGTCATTGCGCCAGGGATTGGCGGAATCCAGGGCCAGGGATGGCAAGCTTTCGGCTATGTCATTACTTAATTTGCCCCCGGAGGAAGTGAAACTATTCACTTCCTTGTGCCGTAATCCCGCCAGTCCATGGCGGAATCCCGGCTTGAATTAGCAAAGGCCAGTTACACGGAAGTGACAACCAAACTTGACCACAAGTCTTGCCAATTGGGATTAGTACTTTCAATCAGCCGGATTTTAGCGGCTCGCTCCCAGGTTTTCAGGCGCTTTTCCTTCAAAATCGCGCTCTCCATTGTTTCGTGAAGTTCGTACCACACCAATTGATGAATACCATAACGCTTGGTAAAGCCCTCTACCTGGCTTTCTCGATGTTGATAAACACGCTGAACCAAATTGGATGTAACACCGACATACAATGTCCCGTTCTTATTGTTGGCTAAAATATACACACAAGGTTCTTTTTTCATCTATCAGAAAAACTTAAAAATTTCGTCATTCCGCCAGGGATTGGCGGAATCCAGGGCCAGGGATGGCAAGCTTTCGGCTATGTCATTACTTAATTTTCCCCCCGGAAAGGAACTGAAACTATTCACCTCCCTGTGACGGGATTCCGCCAGTCCATGGCGGAATGACGGCTGGAATTGGCGAAGGTCAGGTATACGAAATTGCCGGCTACTAATGCTGAAAACCCTTTATCGCTTAATTGCATCGTGGTTTGATGTTTAGCCGATTTATTAAGCTCGCTTGCATCGACATCAAGCCGTTTTTTAGCCGACTCCGATACCTGTTCTTCAGTGATAGCTAATACGCGAGAGTTCGTCGACGGCTCTTTCTCTTTAAGAGGAACGGGTTTAGCCGAAGCAATTGAGCGATTTTGTTGTACTTGCCGAAGCCCTTTGAGCCTGATTACCGCAGCTAAAATAGCTAAAGCAACGCTCAAGAATCAATCTTTTCCAATCCATACTGAATCGAGATTATGCGTTCTTTTTACTCTGGCTGCATAAGCGGATGCCTCATTCCGGCTCTTAAATCCGGAAACCGATAACCTATACCAAGTTTGACCTTTGACTTGCACCGGAATAACCTTGGCCGGCACTCCCTGCTTTGAGAATTCAGCGGCTTTTCTATTGGCGTACCAGTCTTGCTTAAACGAAATCAGATTCACCGACCAACTGGCCGACGGCGCCTTGGGTTTTGGCGGACTTCGTTTGACCGGGGCTGGCTTTTTGCTTGCCGCTTTTTTGACTGGCGGAGCGGTCGCCTTAGCAAGCTTCTTTTCTAATTCTTTGATTCTAGCTTCCAATGCCGCTACTTGACTGGTCTCTTCAGTAACATCGGATACCGGCGGTGAACCCTCCTCTTGCTCGATTTTCTTTTCAGTATCGGTCGGTGTTGCCTCGGCTGGGCTTTTCGCTTGAGTTAATTGCGCTTCAGAAGAAGCCGTTCCATTCGCTTCCGTTTCGGTAAGCTTTGGTGATAACGGTGTTAACGGTGTTAACGGAATAACCTCGGTATTATCGCCTTCAAAAGATTCATCTTGAAAAGCCATTGGCGCAGAGCTTGTTTGAGCGACTTCCGGTAAATTATTTTTGATCAATAAAGCATTCAATTCGGTTTGATTTTCTTCCAACGTACCGATTAATTCAGTCAAAGACTCGATCTCATTATCGCTTTGCAAAACTAAATATGCGAACACACTGGCCGTTAATAAAGCCACAACAGCAATGGCCATGGCCACATAAGTAATCGTCGGTATTTTAGCGCCTTTGTCGAGTTGTTTTTTTAATTGGTTTTGGGCCTTAGACAAACGATCGATTTCATCGGTCTGCCCTTGACTCGTCGAAGCGCTCATTGTGGCCAATTGTTGCTTTAATATTTCCTGCTCACTAAATAATTGGCTGATTTGTGTCGTAATAACATCGTCGACGACTGTTTTATGGGGTTCTTCCGCCGTCACCGCTTCAGGAAGCTCCGAAGCATCGTCATAGACCGCAAAGTCCAGATCTGGTTCTTGCTCTAGATCTTCTGGGTCTTTCATTGCATCAGAACTTTCCTCCTCTTCCTCAAATGCTATATTTTCGTCCTGAGTCGTTGCAAATTCGTCGATTTGATCTTCCGGATCGGAAATATCGAATTCCGCTAACGTAAAGTCATCGCTATCGAAATCCGTTTCCGCCTCTTCTTCCGGCGGTGAAGAATCAGGGATCGGTTCCGGCTCGGTTTCTGCAAACTCGTCGAAACCTATATCTGAAAACTCATCGATTTCGGCCATTGCCGAATCTTCAGAAGAATTGGACGGCTCCTGGTCTTGAACTAAATCGGCTTCACCCCCTGATAGATCATTATCAGCATCTAAATCATCGGCAAATAACTCTCCGAATTCGTCTTCGTCATCGTCATCGGACAATTCTTGCTCATCAAAAGCGCTATCCATCAATAATTTGTCGATAGCGTCATCATCATTCATTAATTCATCGCTATCGATTGACGAAGCCGCATCATCGAGCATTGAATCTAAGTCATCGGCAAAGTTGTTAGGCGATACTGACTTTTTTTTATCTTCTGAGTCGGCCATGGTCGAGCGGTCTCTTTATTGAAATAGTTGAATAAGGTTTATTATAGTGCTTTCCGCTACTTTTGCGATTTTGCCGCTTACGATATTCATGCTATTTAACTACAATCCATTCATCGCTGATGCCGCATGCCCCATCAAAACTCCAAATCAACCTCCCCTTCATAATCGAATGGAAGTGTTATAAGGCTGCGCATTAAACCTAGATGCCCGGTCAATTGGTAGCGAATGGGAGCGCCATCACGTCGAGTCAATTGACGTAAAAGCGTCTTTAATTTGACGCTCACGGGCAATTCGACAACATATTCGCCATATTCGGGAATCGTAATTTCCTGATCGCTGATGCCTTGAGCAAAATCGACACCATTAAGTTTCAGCGCATAGACCATGTCTCTTATCGCTAATTCGGAATCGTTCCTATTTTGCAAATGCAAACGTATATTAAAACGTTGTTTGAATAAGCTAAACTGTGAAGGCTCAATAGCCAACAATTTAACCTTTGGTGCTTTGAAATCGTCATACATCCATGTGCACGCATTAAGCTGCGAGACAAAAATAAGCATCGCTAAAAACTGAATCCATTTCACCGATTGAAAACCTACTGTGAAAAAAAGGAGTAATCCTACCTCATCTATACCTTTCGCACTTCAAATTTTGACAGTACCTAAGGAGGTGCAGGGGTGTTCGGTCCCTCACCTAACGCTAGGTGAGGGACCCGCATGGAGCTGGCATAGAGCCTACAGGGATGTATTCACGGCGTCCTTTGACGGGCACCCCGGTGCCGAATTTTTATCTACGCTGGGTATATCACTAATGCAATAGCGTTTAGATATAATCGTTTGAGCATTCGGATTCGATTATCGGTAAAATAGACTCTGACTCAGATCCACAAACTATTAATATGACACTCGAAGACGAATTTTCTGAAAAAGCCGTGCAATTAATCGAAGCCGGACGCTTTATCGATAGGAAAGGCTTGGTACCGGCAACTAGCGGCAATTTTTCCGCACGCTTGTCCAATGGCGATGTAGCTATTACCGTTTCAGGCAAACACAAAGGTCGACTCAGTGCAAAAGATATCATGCTGATTGCTCCTGACGGTACGTCCCTTGACGGTAAAAAACCGTCGGCCGAAACACTATTGCATACAGCGCTATATCAAAGATTCCCGGAGGTGCAAGCCGTTTTACACCCACATTCGTTGAATGCCACGCTCATATCCAAGCTATTTAAAACCGAGCTGGTACTCGATGATTATGAGCTTTTGAAAGCGTTACCCGATATCGATACACATGAAACGCGAATCAGCATTCCCATTTTCGCGAATGATCAAAATATGCATAGACTTTCAGCAACGATCGATGCTTATATGGATCAACGCGAATCAACTTATGCTTATATTATCTCGGGACACGGCTATTACACATGGGGTCGGAGTGTCGAAGATGCGCTAAGACATGTTGAAGCGTTGGAGTTTTTATTTGACTGTGAAATACGACTGTACGGAGCCTTAAACCGATGAGCGCATTGACTGTATACCCCGATAATGATCCGACTAACGGCAATACTTATCTTGATTTCAGCGATATACAAGCACAACTGGAACCACTGAATATCCGTTTCGAACGTTGGAGCGCAGGATTCGAGCTTACGGACGATGCCGACCAGGATGCTATATTACAAGCCTACCGGCAACCGATTGACCGCTTACAAGAAGAATACGGCTTTCAATCCGTCGATGTTATCGGTATAAGCCCGAATCACCCCGAAAAAGAGACATTACGACAAAAGTTTTTATCCGAACACATCCATGACGATTTTGAAGTTCGTTTCTTTATCGAGGGCAGAGGGCTATTTTCATTACATGTCGACGACAAGGTGTATTGCATTTTATGCGAGCAAGGCGATTTAATCAGTGTTCCTGCAGGCGCTAAACATTGGTTCGACATGGGCCAAAATCCCAATTTCCGATGTATTCGCCTGTTCACGACACCGGACGGCTGGGTCGCGAATTTCACCGGCAGCAAAATTTCCGAACAATTCCCCAGTTTCGACGACTATGTTCAACAATTAGATTAATATTCTTTCTATTCTTTTCCCTTAGGAATGGACACGAAATAACATAGGTTTACCTAATTTCTACCTTTTATACCCATCGTAGATCAAACAATCGACACTTATGATCACAACCATCGTCACCGATATTGAAGGTACAACCTCATCTTTATCCTTCGTTAAGGAGGTATTATTTCCTTATGCTAGAGCCCATATTGCCGAATTCATTCGCAACCATGGTCACGAACCGAAAGTTAGAGAATTACTGCACGATGCCGCCAAGCTAATCGACGACCCGACGAATACCGAATCATTAATCGAACAAATGATTCAATGGATCGATCAAGATCAAAAAGTCACTCCATTGAAATCCTTACAAGGATTGATTTGGGAACACGGTTATCGTCAAGGCGATTTCAAGGGACATATTTATACAGATGCAGCTCGAGCCATGCAGGAATGGCATAATCAGGGCATCAAACTTTATGTATATTCATCGGGCTCGGTCTATGCGCAACAACTGTTATTCAAGCATACCGACTTCGGTGACTTAACCTCGCTATTTTCCGGCTATTTCGACACGCACATCGGCGGTAAAAAAGAGACCGCCTCTTATTCGGCAATCGCCGAACAAATCGAAACCGAACCGGAAAATATTTTATTTTTGTCGGATATTACCGAGGAGCTAGATGCCGCTTTAAAAGCAGGATTCAAAACATGCCGATTAGTCAGGGAGGGAAAAGCCGATGACCCAAGCGATCACGACACCGTATCTAATTTTTTTGATATCAAATTGTAGCCGGTCAGCGCCATATCGGCATTGATCGCCGATATCCTGGATTGTACGGAGCTGAAGCCACGCATTGCCATCCATGCCGATGGATTCCGCTACAAATTCGTATGGAACGGATTTGCATTTACCCGAAGGGCTCCGGGCAGGATAGCCCGGAGTGAATCCCTGACGGAATGACGCTTCGGCACCTCTGGGTTTGATGGCAACCCGAACGCCAAGGATGACGATGAATGCAGATAAAGTATCAGAATGCTTGCCACCAAGGCTCATTCAAACAAATCGAAATCGTCCATCGATTCATCGACCATCGGCATAGGCTCTTCTTCCACCTTTGGTTCCTCTTCTACCGGCTTAGCTTTCAGTAAGTTTTTAGCATCGGGACCCATCGCGATTGAATAATCGGTAGTCGCTACAAAATATCCGCTATCGATATCGACAACTCTTAGCGATACATAAGCATTTCTCTTACCCGGCGCAAAAGTGCCTACTAACAAAGCTTGCGCGCCAACTTCGGCCAATCCGGCTTTAGTTTCATCGGACAACTGCAAAATACCGGTGTCATTTTTGACGAAAATTTCGGTCGGTAACTCCATACCCATGACACGATAACCTGAACGATGAAATGCCGATGCAATTTGATCGGAAACGATTCGACCGAACGAAAACGATTGACTCATATCATCTACATTGACTAACGAGTTAACAACAACCAAGCTTCCTCTAGGCAATGGATGTCTGAGATGTGTCAATAACTCATCTACCGCATCGTAGCTGACTTCCACTAAGTCATCATCGTCGACATCCTGGGCATAATAAACCCGATTACACCCGCCTAGTGCGGTTACAGCCGAAATCAGCAAAACAATTGCCTGCTTTTTGAACATTAGGAATCTCCTTTTTAAATTTGCAAATCATAAAAACTGAAAACCGTATCGCGTCAATGCTTAGGATATACTCAAAAACAACCTCCCTGTGCGCACTTCGAATCTGCCATCGCCCGAAAGGCGAGGAAGCAAAATCCGGAAGTTATACCTATCGCACATCAAATTTCGGCAGTACCTGAGGCGGCGACTGATTGCCATGGATGGCGTGTATTAGGGCACCAACAGTAGGCGCTTTAGGCGATACAGGGCAGAAAAATGCTCCTGCATTTTCTGCATTCATTACATCCCTGTAACTCAGCAATTGCCGAGGAGCAAAAATCTGCATTCACGCCGACGCCTATCAGTCGAGCAACCGCACCCGCTTCGCGTACTTCCACAGTAATAAATCTATTACGTATCGATAGAGTTGAGGCACAATACATTCAATTAAACTTTCAAGCAATTATAGACCAGGTAGAACTGTTTCAAAAAATACTACGCTTTTATAATTGCCGAAACCGTGACAGGGTTATCCTAAAGACCCTATTAAACCAACACCATCCGATCCGAAGCCAATGAAACAACCCTTACATAAATTTTTAATTGCACTAACGATAATCGCTTTATTCTTGCCGAAAATGTCGACTGCCGAGCATCTAAGCGTTGAAGAATCGATACGCGAGCGAATTGAATCCGCGGCTGAGATTCTTGATCTTTCAATCGATAACCAACCTTTAAACTCGCAAAAGGGCCTTATCACCTTTTATTCAGACAGGCAATTTTCTAAAGCTTGGCTTGCCAACGGTCAACCGACCCCGCAAGCTTATCAACTGATTCATATACTCAATAGCGCTGATCAGCATGGTCTCAACAAAAGCAATTACCATGTCACGGCAATTAATGAGCGCCTGGAAAGATTAAAAGCACCGCTGGATGAATCCGAAGTCTTGATGCTCTCGGTCGATTTAGACTTATTATTAAGCGATGCCTTTCTGACTTACGGCACCCATTTGGTACAAGGACAAGTCAACCCACAAAAGCTCCAATCGAAATGGGATACCGGTCGACGAGCAACCGATATGGTCAAAATTCTGACCGATGCGATCAACACCAATTCGATTGAGCAAAACCTCAAGGCGTTAATTCCGAATCAACCCGGCTACCGTTCTTTGGCACAAGCTTTGGCCGATTATCGTGCGATCAAGGATCGGGGCGGCTGGCCTTCAGTGACGGATGGCCCCAGTCTTCGTCCTGACGAAATAAATCCTCGCATCATCGAACTCAGAAAAAGACTAGCCGCCTCGGGCGAATTACCGAACGATGTTACTCTTGACAGCAAAGAGTTCGACCAGTCACTCCAACAAGCAGTTAAATACTTTCAAAAACGACACGGATTAGAAACCGACAGCATTGTTGGAAAAGCCACGCTTGCGGCACTCAACGTCAGCGTCGATCAGCGCATCAATCAGATTCGCGCTAACCTTGAACGTTGGCGTTGGCTACCGGAAGATCTTGGCGCGCGCCATATCATGGTCAATATTGCAGGATTCGAACTTAATTTTGTCGGGAACGGCGAAGTCTTGCTGCACATGCCGGTCATAGTCGGTAAAAAATACCGAGAAACCCCGATATTTACCGGCTCGATGACTTATTTGGTCATCAACCCTTCATGGTACGTACCTAACAGCATTGCAGTCAAAGACAAATTACCGATTCTGGCCAGGGACCCCTATTACATCGAACGAAATCACATGAAGCTTTACCGTGGTTGGGGAGCAGATAGAACAGAAATAAACCCATTATCGGTTAATTGGCGGCAAGTAGACCCGAATAACTTTCCCTTTCGCTTGGTCCAAAAACCAGGACCCAAAAATGCCATGGGCAAGGTTAAATTTATGTTTCCCAATCCGCATAACGTATATTTACACGATACGTCGGAACCAAGTTTATTTAATCGGGTCGATCGTACATTCAGTTCCGGCTGTATTCGTGTCGGCAAACCTTTCGCATTGGCAAACTTAGTGCTTGAAAACAATTCCCGCATGACGCCGGATGCTATTCGAGAGGCTTTCGACCAAAGCGATCAAAAAACCGTCACGCTGCTTAACCCGATACCCGTGCATATCTTATATTGGACTGCTTGGGTTGATTCGGAAGGTGTCGTTCAATTTCGCAGAGACATATACAACCGTGACGATGAACTCATCCAAAAATTACAAAAATCCTTTTAGCTCTCAACCATCCCTCAAAAGCATTGATGAAATTAAGCGCATTATTGATAATCGTATTATTATCTTACTCCAACCTATCACAGGCAGGACATCATCGCAGCGAACGAAACAGTTTTTCAGTTACTATTCATTCTTTTTCGAAACATAGCAGCAAAAACGAAGACATTCCCTTTAATACTCTTGGCATCTTTGTATTACCCAATGAAAGATTTATTCTTCAAATTAAAACAAAAAAACCCTCAGTCCCTGTAAAGTTTAAAGCTGCCGAAGGAAAAACACGGCAGCTTGCCCAACAACAATGGCAATGGCAAGCACCCAATAAACCTGGTCTGACCGTTATACGACTGACTCACCCCATTAGCAAGGAAACGACAGAGCTGAACGTTTTTGTCATGGTACCGGCTAGCAAAGTGAAAAAAGGTGTGCTCAACGGCTACCAAATCGGAAGCTACCCCCGCTTACCGTTTAAAAACATGACAACCTACGAAACACCGCAAGGTTTTATCGAAGTCACCGAAGCTAATCAAGACTCTA
The DNA here is from genome assembly GCF_044788715.1 of Methylotuvimicrobium sp. KM1. Lineage (NCBI taxonomy): Bacteria > Pseudomonadati > Pseudomonadota > Gammaproteobacteria > Methylococcales > Methylococcaceae > Methylotuvimicrobium > Methylotuvimicrobium sp. KM1. Next base: position 3,213,224 of record NZ_CP173170.1, read on the forward strand.
AAGTATCGCCGCATTTCACGATCGGAGAATTCCTGTCCCATCAAAAAGACGGCTTTCCGAAATATCTGGTACTGCGCGAACGTTTATTACTCAAGCTTGAACACATTATTGAAACTCTGTACAGCAAACATTTTCCGGTCGATTCGCTTCATATTATGAGCGGCTACCGAACGCCATGGTATAACAAATCGCTCGGACAAGGCCCCTATAGTCAACACATCTATGGCGGCGCCGCGGATATTTACATCGATGTAAAACCCAAGGACGGCTATATGGACGATCTCAACAAGGACGGTAAACGAGATTATCAAGATGCCAAGGTCTTGATCGATATTATCGAGGAAATGGAAGGTCAATCTCTATACAACAAATTCATCGGCGGCCTAGCGCGTTATCGAACGACGCCGCACCACGGCCCCTTTGTGCATATCGACGAACGCGGCTATAAAGCGCGTTGGAATGATTAAACTAATTCGCCGGAAAGTCTTAGTGAATAGTGAATAGTGAATAGTGAATAGTGAATAGTGAATAGTGAATAGTGAATAGTGAATAGTGAATAGTGAAATGATTCAGTATTTTGAGCACTTGTCAAGCGCCGATTTCACCTTTCACCTTTCACCTTTCACCTTTCACCTTTCACCTTTCACCTTTCACCTTTCACCTTTCACCTTTCACCTTTCACCTTTCACCTTTCACCTTTCACCTTTCACCTTTCACCTTTCACCTTTCACCTTTCACCTTTCACCTTTCACCTTTCACCTTTCACCTTTCACCTTTCACCTTTCACCTTTCACCTTTCACCTTTCACCTTTCACCTTTCACCTTTCACCTTTCACCTTTCACCTTTCACCTTTCACCTTTCACCTTTCACCTTTCACCTTTCACCTTTCACCTACCCCATCAAACCACTCTGCTTGATACCGTCGAAAACAAACTGAACCGCCAATGCCGAGAGTAGAATCCCCGAAATCCGGGTAATGACTTGGATGCCGGTAACACCCAAGAATCGATGAATTTGACTGGCCATTAACAATATCGACAGTGTCAGCAACATGATAATGAACAATGACGACAAAACGACTAATTGACGGGAGAAATCGCCGGCAGCATCGGCCATTAGCAAAATAATCACGCCCATAGCCCCGGGACCGGCAATCAAGGGAGTCGCCAAGGGGAAAATCGAAATATCATGCCTCAAACGGGCTTCATCGGTTTCCGCCGACGTTGTCGTAAGTGCTCCCGAAGAACGCGCGAAAACCATATCGAGAGCAATCAAAAACAATAAAATGCCGCCCGAGGTTCTCAAGGCAGCCAGCGAAATGCCCAAACTATTTAATAAAAAGTCGCCGGCAAACGCAAAGACCAATAAGATCATGGTCGCACTAAGGACTCCGCGAACCGCATAGACCTGTCGTTCCTTAAGCGTCGCCGAAGCAGTCATCGCGGTAAAAACGGCGGCCACATCCAATGGCCCGACCGTCGTAAATAAAGCGGCTAAAGCAACCGTTGCGGTATCGATCATCATATTATCCGGGGGAAATTTACTTTAGTCGGTATGACTGACTCTAATCCCGAAATAATCCAACTCGGCTATTAGCTTGAATTTCGGCGGCTTCTCTATATCAAGCAACTCGAAAATCTCTTTCAACCGCCTTTGTTTTAGCTTTTCAAGATCGCCGTATCGAATCGCAAACAACTTATCTTGCTTACCGGACGGATAGCGTTTTTTGATCTCGTCTATTCTGCGATTTATTGTCAGCACCGCATTTTTCAATAAAACCGAAATTTCCTGAGCCGATTCAATCGTTTCATTTCCATCGGTTAAATCTCTCGATTTATCGAAATGATCCGTTTTAAGGCCCTGCTTAGCCAATGAAGCTAAGCGCTTACTCTTAACTTGCGGTACTAATAGATTTGCTTCAGTTAAAACAATCTTTGTAGAATTTTTATGGGTTATCATCGGATTACATTATGGGTTCCTTCGAAGGACCGTGAGAACCAGAACAAAGAATTTTCTTATCCATTGATTACCAGCCTCTTCCGGAACGACGAGGGGCTATTAATATAAAAACGGAGGCATGATACGAGCATTATGAATTTTCGATTCGGCATTTCGTATGCCTTCTACAAATTCCTGTAAGGATTTTTTTGCATTTTGCAAATAATACTCATCTAATTTCGGGTCTTTCTCTATCAATTTAGTCAAATACTGCTTGGTATTGTGCCGCTTGATTTCCAGGCTCGGCGCGCATTGCTCATAAGCCATTTTTGTACTCAGATTGCCCTGTATTGACTGATGACGTAATTGATCGTAGCGCTTGCAAACCTCGTCGAATTCTTTTTGGATCAACTCTATTTCGCTCTTGCTATTCATAAACTTTGCTCAATATCTGCACTGATCAATAACGCCAATATTTCGGTGAAAGCAATACTAAAATCGTAAATATTTCCAAGCGCCCCAAAAGCATCGCAAAACATGCCAACCACTTGACCGGGTCGCTTACCGTTCTAAAACTTGTCGCAACATCGCCTAGGCCTGGGCCGACGTTATTGATACAGGCCGCGACCGCGGAAAAAGCCGTTACTTGATCGAGCCCCCCGGCCATCATCAATAACATGATAATTCCGAAGGATACGACATATAAACCGAAAAAGCCCCAAACTGCCTCGATAATGCGTTCTTGCTGCACTTCCTTACCTACTTTAACAGGAATACAGGCATTCGGATGAATCAAGCGTTGGATTTCTCGGTCACCTTGTTTATAAAGTAACATTACGCGTATGACTTTCAAGCCTCCAGCCGTCGAACCCGCACAGCCGCCGACAAAGCCGATAAACACCAGCATTACCGGCACCGGTCCTGGCCAGTTATAAAAATCGGTCGTTGAAAAACCGGATGTGGTCATAAACGAGACGATTTGAAACATGCCATGACGCATTGCATCGAACAACGAAAAATCAGAGATATCTTTATAATATAATACTCCTCCGACCACTGACCCCGATAAAATCATCAGCAACAAATAGGTACGCGCCTCGCTATCCAATAGATAAACTTTCAACGAAGCACTTTGCAATGCTGCAAAATGTAAAGCGAAATTCATACCGGATACGGCCATAAAAAAAATCGCGACGCTTTCTATCGCCGGATTTTTGAAAAAGCCGATGCTGTCGTCATGCGTCGAATAACCGCCATTAGCCGTTGTCGAAAAAGAATGCCCGATCGCATCGAACCAATCCATACCGGCAATTCGATAAGCGATCGCACAGATTATCGTGATCCCTAAATAGATCACCCAAAGCGCCTTAGCAGTCCCGGCGATACGTGGCGTCAACTTACTGTCTTTGACCGGCCCCGGCACTTCGGCTCGAAACAACTGCATACCGCCGATACCCAGCACAGGCAAAACCGCTAATGCCAGCACAATAACACCCATCCCGCCGAACCATTGCAACAATTGCCGATAAAACAAAATCGACTTAGGTATATCGTCCAAACCTTCGAGAATGGTCGCGCCGGTCGTCGTGAAACCCGAAACCGATTCGAACACGGCATCGGTGATCGACAAACTAGGCGTATCGCCTAAAATAAACGGCACGGCTCCCATCGTCCCCAGAATCATCCAAAACAACGCGACGATCAAAAAACCGTCACGATGATAGAGCTGACGCTTTTCATTACGGAACGGAAACCAAAGCATGGCACCCGCACCCAGTAGGATCAAAAAACTTTGCCAAAACAATAATTCGGCTTGATCCTGGTAAATATAAGAAACCAACAACGGCAGGAACAGCGTAGTGCTGAACATCATCAACAGCAAACCGATGCTTCTTAAAACGACTTTAGCTTGCATATGACAGTCCGTTAAATGCGCTGAAAATAGCTTTCAATGTTTTTAACCAGCTTTTTATCCAGCGCGAACATCACGATATGATCGTTCTCTTCGAAAATCGTATCGTGATGAATCGGAATAACTTCTTTATTTCGAATCAAGGCGCCTAGCACGACACCTTCGGGAAGCTTCACTTCATCGACTCTAAGCCCCACGACCGATAATGAACGGCCGTCTTCGTCCTTATGTGCGATTGCCTCGATAGCTTCGGCGCTCCCTCCGCACAAAGAACTTACCCTGGCGACATCGCCCTTGCGAACATGTTTAAGAATATGCCCCAAAGTTTCCTGATTCGGCTGAACCACAACATCGATTTCACTGCCGGTCAATAGCTTGATATAAGAACCATGATTGATCAAACAAATCGTTTTCTTGACGCCCAACTTTTTCGCCAAGGCGGCGGCAATAATATTGACGCCGTCGTTATTAGTGACTGCGCAAAACAAATCGGTTTTGGCAACGAGTTCATCGACGAGTAACGTTTCTTCGGTACAGTCGCCCTGTAGTACTACAGTATTTTCGAGTTCGTTGGCAATTTTCTTAACCCGGATCGGGTCGTGTTCAATGACCTTGACTTGATGATTATGCTCGAGCGCCATCGCCAAGCGCTTGCCGATATGGCCGCCACCGGCGATCATGATCGTTTTGACCGGTTCTTCCAAAGTATGAAGTTCGGTCAATACTTTGCGGATTTTATGCCTCGGCGATACGAAAAAAACTTCGTCGCCTTCGAGTATATCGGCCTCGCCATTGACATCCAACGATTCGCCCTGTCTGAATATCGCCACGACGCGGATTTTTCCGTTGGCAAGCTTTTGTTTGAGCGCCTTTATTTTTTTGCCGGTTAAAAAGCCCTCGGGAACGGCCTTGATCGAAAACAGCCTTACCAGTCCGTCCGCAAATGAAGAAATATGTAAAACGCCCGGAAACTTGATTAAATTATGAATCGCTTCCATGACAATCTGCTCGGGACTGATCACGATATCGATCGCGATTCCATAAGGATTGAATAATTCGGGATGCTTAAGAAAATCGATTGCCCTTACCCGAGCGATCGTTTTAGGCTTACTGTATAGGGTATTGATGATTTGGCAAGCCAGCATATTGGTTTCATCACGGTCGGTCACCGCGATGACGATATCGGTATCGCGAACACCGGCCATCTCTAATATACTGGGATGAGCCGCATTGCCGGCTACCGTAGCAATATCGTAGCGTTCTTTCAACGCCGCTAATAATTCCGGTTTTCTATCGATTACAACAATATCGTTTTCTTCGCTTGCCAAAGCACTGGCAACGGACGAACCGGTCATACCGGCTCCTAAAATGAGTATTTTCATTAAATCATAAAGTCGTCATAGTTGAGCTAGTTCATGCCAAGCTCGAATTAAACCGCAACATCAAGGTAAACCCGCTCATTTTATAGCAATTACCGATCTGCTTCGAGCCTTAGATTCCTCATTTTCTTGCTGGTTTTACAAGGCACAACTATTATTGGTAATTGCGTCACAATAGTTCAACTTACACGAATCACATCAAGCCATGAAAATATTGGTCGTAGACGACATAGAGCAAAATAGACTGATGCTGTTTAAGCTATTATCGAGAAAAGCGCATCAAATCCTATTTGCCGAAAACGGACTCGAAGCCATCGAACAATTCAATCACGAACATCCGGACTTGGTACTGATGGATATCATGATGCCGGTCATGGATGGCTTTGAAGCGACTGCCAAAATCAGAGCCTTGAATATCGACAAATGGGTTCCGATTCTTATTTTGAGCGCTGTCGACGGCGAGGATAATATCGTCAAAGGCCTTGAGGCCGGCGCCGACGATTATTTGCCCAAGCCCATCAATCCAGCGATTCTCTATGCGAAGCTAACAAGTATCGAACGATCGATCGAGATGCAAAACAGCATCATTGAGGGAAATCGCCAACTCCAAGCCTACCAAGACCAAAATGAAGTCGAACAACATTTCGCGCAGACGATTTTCGATCGTTTGATTCATCAAAACGACTTACAAGACCCGCAGTTGAATTATTGGCTACTGCCAGCCAGACGTTTTAGCGGCGATTTAGTTTGCGTTAAACGTATCAGCCCCGACCGGCTTTATTTTATGTTGGCCGACTCGACCGGACACGGCCTTGCGGCGGCGCTGCCGACCATCATCGTCAATCAAGTTTTTCAAGGGATGACGAAAAAAAGATTATTGGTTTCTTGCATTGCTAGAGAAATCAACAACCGCTTAAAAAAAGAATTACCAGCGGGTCATTTCGTAGCTTTAGCACTAGGCATGATCGATAACCGTAACCAATGGGTTGAAATATGGAACGGGGGCTTACCCGACCAATGGGCTCTGGATCTTCAAGGCATTCCGATCCATGCTTTCAAATCGCAACATACATTCGCCGGCGTCCTGGACGATGACGAATTTGACGATGGCACAGAAATCTGGCAATGGCAGCAAGCGTGCGAATTATTTTTCTATTCCGACGGACTCGTCGACATTGAAGACCCTCTCTCCGAATGTTCCGGCCATGACTGGTTGTTGAAAACTTTAAAACAATCCACATCGGGACAACGAATACAAGCCATTCAAGCCGAATTATCCGACTACATGCAAAAAAATGAAATTCACGATGATATTTCTTGTCTATCTATTTTATGCCGTTAGACGCCTTGCTACTCCCTTTATACTCAAAAAATGGTTAACTTTATGAAGGTATGGGGTGTGGCTAGCGAGGATGTCGGCAGCAGGGAGCGCTGCCGTCAAGCCCCCATGGACGGGTTCACGGCGGTCCTCGATAGACATATCCCATGCCTTTTTATTTTTAGACGGTTTTTCAATCAAAAGGGAGTAATCAAATTTCGGCGCCGGGGTGCCCGTCAAAGGACGCCGCGAATACATCCATGTAAGCCCCTCACCTAGCGTTAGGTGAGGGGCTGAACACCCCGACGCCTCCACACCTTAATGCCGAAATTTGAAGTGCGAAAGGTATAATCGATAAGCGTAATTTTAAAACACTAACGAACCGAGCCTACAGACAATGAACCATTGGCAAAAGGTGAGCTTATGCTGCCGAACTTAACCAGCACTCAACCCGCTTTTGTAGGATTTAATTTTCGAAATACGGTAGCTGCCGAACAAAATCCTAGCGCTGCCGAAAACAATACTCAAACCCAAGGACGAGACACAAGCCTTGCGGATGATGCGCAATTTTCTATTGAGGAACAGCGTCAAATCGAGGCATTAAAGGCCCGGGACGCCGAAGTCAGGGCTCATGAGCAAGCGCATATAAATGCGGCCGCTGGCATTGCCGTCAGCGGCGCAAGCTTTTCCTATCAAACCGGACCCGACGGAAACCGCTACGCCATCGGCGGCGAAGTCCAAATCGACACCTCTCCGGCCCCCGGCGATCCGGAGGCAACGCTGAGAAAAGCCGAATCTATTCGCAGAGCGGCACTTGCTCCGGCGCAACCATCCGCTCAAGATTTTAGTGTGGCAGCCAACGCCGCCAGAATGGCAAGCGATGCCAGAATTGAACTTCTCAAACAAACGCAGGAAAACGCCGGCCCTCAGTTTGGCACAGCCATCGATATCGCCGTTTAAAAGCAGTTGAGCACCGAAAGAGAAAGGCATGGTTTATTTTCTGGTTTGAGTGCGCCATAACTGCACAATTTGATCCACATCCAAATCGTCAGGCCCTTCACGCCAACCCGTATAATAATCCACGTCATTACTTTTCGGCTCGGGATTGGGACGATAGATCTGCACGCGCGTCGGCAAAGGCGCAGCCTCGCCCAGAACTAACGCCTCACCTCTTCCGAGAGAAGTTAAAATATCGGTCAAGTCGCCTTCGGCTTCCGGAACCAATCCACGTATATAGGCTTGATCGTCCGGGTTAGTGGTTCTCAGGCAGAAAAACGAACTGCATTGGGCCAACATCGTTTCCGATAATTCGGTCGGCCTTTGGCTAATGACCCCGATCGAAACGCCGTATTTTCGCCCTTCTTTTGCGATACGTTCCATCATCCTTTTCGTTCCTTCGAACTGACCGCCTTTTTCACGCGGGATATAAGCATGAGCCTCTTCGCAAATCAGCGTAATCGGAAATTCCCGGCGTCTCGGGTTCCAATAATTGAATTCATAGGCCAACCGGCCTACTTGTGCGGAAACGGCCGGCCTGACATCGGTTGGCACCGAACTCAGGTCGACAACGGTAATATTGGCCTTGTTATCGCCCAATCCGATGAACTGCCGCAGTAAATCGGCCATGCCGGCTGAAGTATTGCGTTTTTTCGGTTTTAACAAGAAATCATAACGCACATCATTGAATCGACTCTGCATTCTGACTAAAAATTCGTCGAATTGCCCGAATAAGGCACCTTTACTTTTACCGAAATCCTTACGCTCTTCATTAGCATTCTTGAACTGCATATACAATTCGGCCAGTGAAAAATAGATCGGCGTATCGATCGAAACCACGCCTAAACCGATTTCCTTTGCTTCCTTCCGCTTGAGTTGTTGCAAGATTTCACGCATGAATGCCATTTGCATCGAAGCGCCGTTATCGTTGCGATCGATAAAGAGATCGACTAACTCTGCATAACTCATCATCCAATAAGGCATCTCCATATCCATCGCATCGACATAGTTGACCATGTTACTAGGAAAGGCAGATTGAATTGTGCCATTATCGTCCTTCCAACAATATTCCCCGTGTAGATCCAACATGATCAAATGAGCCTTCGGCATGGCCTTGATGGTATGTTGAATCAGGCTAGTGACGGTCCAGGACTTACCCGAACCGGATTGTCCAATGATCGCGAAGTGGCGCCCGAACAAGGCACGAGGATCGAGACTGAGATGATATTCCTTATGCGATGCTAACTGGCCGATAAAAAATTCGTAATCCCTAAAGGCAGAAAAAATAGCGTTAATTTCGCTTAAGCCGACCGCGTAAACTTTCGCACCGGGTGTCGGATAATGTCTAACGCCGCGAACAAAGCTGCCGTTTTCCTGGATTTCCCCGACCGGAATCAACGAGATAAAACGGTCCGCCTTACGTATCCCGACCGAATCGAAACGATCGCGCTCCCACATTTTAAAAACCAGGGCCAGTACGCCGATTACACCTTGTCTAATAACGACATACGAACCAATATGACCGGCCAGGATTTCTTCGTTACCGATTCGAATGATCGGCAAGTCGGAAGAATGCTGTTCGGCTATTCTGGCCTCCATGCCATCGCCTCGCACTTCGGAAAGATAGCCGATTAGAATACTATTTAAGGGTTGCTCGGACATTATGTGCTTCCTATCAATTCAAAGATATTAAGCATTTTAGACGAAATTTAAGTTTTAAACTTCGTTCGGATGTTTTTTGGCTGCACTTTCAAATTTGGAGAAAAAACACGCTATCAAACGACATGAATTTAATCCGATCTTGTTTTACGTGAAAAATAGCGCCTATGCGCTTTGTTTCGCGAAGCTAGAGCTTCGCGTACCGATTTCCCAAGCTGGAGCTTGGGAAACAGCGGAACTCACCTTTCACCTTTCACCTTTCACCTTTCACCTTTCACCTTTCCTCTTTCCCTAATCAATCCATTCATAAAATTCGGTTAATGCCGGGTCGCATTTACAACAACTGGTTCCACACGACCCATTCGGCGATGACGATTTAATTTTTCCTTTACTGATCCATTTACCTAACATGCCTCTTATCGCGTCGGCATCCATATCGAAATGATTGACCAGATCAACCATCGCCACTTTATGTCTTTGCTTAATATAGTTTCTAAGATCGGACAGTATCACCGGTTTTCTCCTGTTGAACGGGGTTGCTGGAGTTTCGCCCGGATAAGTGCAACACTAACAACACCAATAAAAAGAAAAGACTTAGCCCAATCAACCATGTCAACGAATAACTCGGATGATCGCTAAAGGTCGATAATTGATAGAAAAATGTTGCGGTCATATAGGCAATACCGGTCGTCCAAAAGACGACAAACAATGTCCAACCTAGATTAGTTTCTCGATAGATCGCCGCCGTCGCCGCAACGCAAGGCGCATACAATAAAATGAATAATAGGTAAGCGAAAGCCCCGGCTTGACCGTCGAAACTGACTCGCATTGCCCCGTAAGTTCCTGTATCGACTTCTTGCTCATCGACCGCCGTTTCAATGTCGAGTCCCAATGGATCCAACAGATTACCGGCAACACTCAGTAAGTTTTCAGGAATCGTCTTCACCGCCTCACTCAAGGTTGCGACCAAATCGAAACCTTCATCATCAGCCTCAGCGTCATCGAACGCCATTTGGCTGTAAAGAGCATTCAAAGTACCGACTACGGCCTCTTTAGCCAACACGCCGGTAAAAATACCGACCGTGGCAGGCCAATTGTCTTTCTCTATGCCCATGGGTTTGAATACCGGCGTCAAGCCACGGCCTATTTCGCTTAGTACCGATTGATCGCTGTTTTCACGACCGAAACTACCATCCGTACCCATCGCATTGAGAAAATTCAAAACCAATACCATCGGCACGATCACCTTACCGGCATTGAAAATGAAAGTTTTGAGTCGATCCCAAGTTCTGAGTAAAACGCTCCGCAGGCGCGGAATATGATAAGCCGGCAGTTCCATGATAAATGGTGTAGCCTCGCCCTTGAATAAGGTATGGCGCATAATCAGGCCGGTAAAAACCGCCACCGCAATGCCGATCAAATACAATCCAAACACTAAATTTTGTCCGCCGACCGGGAAAAAAGCCGCCGCGAACAAAGCATAAACCGGCAACCGAGCACCGCAAGACATGAACGGGTTCATCATATTGGTTAGAATCCGATCACGTTGATTTTCCAGCGTTCTGGTCGCCATGATTGCGGGTACGTTACAACCGAAACCGACGATCATCGGCACGAAAGATTTTCCCGGCAAACCGATCATCCGCATAAAACGGTCCATCACGAAGGCGGCACGCGCCATGTAGCCGGAATCCTCCAAAGCGGACAACACCAAAAATAGAAATCCGACAATAGGAATAAACGTCGCGACGACTTGCACCCCTCCGCCCGCGCCTTGAGCGATTAAAACCACTAACCACTCCGGCCAATTCATTTGATTTAATACAAACGCTAAACCATCGACAAAAAATGCTCCGGTCACTTGTTCAAAAAAATCTATGAAAGCGCTGCCGATATTAATCGTGAACATGAACATCAAATACATCACCAGCAAAAAAATCGGTATGCCTAAAAAGCGATTCAATACCAAGGCATCAATTCGTTCGGTAGTATGCCGATTTAATTGTTGTGTATGGATCACGAAACGCTGAGTCAATGAATTGACGAATCCATAGCGAGCATCGGCGGCTAGAATATCGATCTCGTCATCGGTTTCGGTTTCTATTTGTCGTTGCAGAGCCGCAACAGTCCCTTTGAGTTCATGACCGGCAATTTGTTTAGCTAAAGTGTCGTCTTCGAGCAAACGAACAGTCAACCAACGCAGGTCGCAACGGCGCTGTTCGGCCAGCGGTTGCAATAACGGCGATAACTTGTCGATAGCTTGTTCTAAAGCCGGAGCATAAGGAATATCGAGACTCGGAATGGGCTTATCCTGCGCGGCACGATTAATAACTTCCTTTAAATGCCTTATTCCTTCTCCGGTCGATGCACTGATTGGTACAACCGGGCAACCCAATAAATTGGAAAGTTCATCAACATCGATCGCCACGCCTTTTAGTCGAGCGGCATCAATCATGTTCAGTGCGATCATCATCGGCACCCGCATTTCCAGGAGCTGAGAAGTCAAATATAGATTACGCTCAATGTTTGACGCATCGACGATATTAATGATCAAATCCGCTTCCCTAGCCGCAACATAGTCTCTGGCTACTTTCTCATCGAGAGAAACATCGTCATCGGCCGCTTCCAGGGAGTAGGTACCCGGTAAATCGACCACACGCACGATTTTATGATCGAAGCGGTATTCGCCGGTTTTCTTTTCGACGGTCACACCTGGCCAATTGCCTACATGCTGTTTAGAACCGGTCAAAATGTTGAACAGGGTCGTTTTACCGCAATTCGGATTACCGACGACGCCTATCGTAAAATCGATTGCCATTAAATTTTCTCGATCAATAAGACGGAAGCTTCATCCTTACGCAATGTCAATGAAAAACCACGCAGTTTTATCTCGACAGGATCCCCCATTGGCGCAAAGCGAGTGACACAAAACTGTGTCCCTGGCGTTAAACCCATCGCCAACAAACGTTTCCGGTAGGCCTTTGCAGATTTATCGAAGCCGGTAATGCGGCCGCAATCGCCAACGATGAGGTTTTTTAAACTTAAGTTCATTCGCTTAGCCTCTTAGTCTTGGAAACCCAAAACAATATAATAAGTAATAATGATTCTCATTAAATGACTATATCATAACTAGACTTAACGTCAAAACATGGTTTTCCGAACTTGCTTGATATTGGCGGGTCGAGCGCAGTACGCGTCTCTTGCCTTGATTATTCGTGCATGAGAAAGGTCAAAATAGTCCCTTTTGACCGAGAAACCGTCTAAGAATAAAAGGTACGGGATGTGTCTATCGAGGACTGCCGTTCACCCAGCACCTAAATTATCTCAGATAGTTAGGAACGAGCATGAAATAACTTCGACAACTATTAGAAAGGGAGACGGCAGGGAAAACACATTAAAATAACTAATATATCAATATGTTAACCTGTTTCCTGGAACGCTTAGTCAATTTGGTTTAACTTATGGTACCCCTCCCTGGGCCCCGTTAGGCCGCGCCGAGCACTGGCGATTTTGCCGAGAATAGCCCGCTAGGGGAGCGGCAGGGATGCCGCTCGTTTTCGGAGGGCGAGGGATAGCCCTTCCGAAAACCCTCGGCAAAATCGTCAGCGCGCAGGATGCAGCGGCCTCCGGGTGTCTTTTCTTTTGGATACTTTTCTTTGGACAAGCAAAGAAAAGTATCGCGGCGGTCGGTCCGCGAACCGACTCCACATAAACGTCGCGATAGCGACACAAAGCCTTATTTAGGTTTCAAACAAACTAAATCTTATAGTTAACCAGAAAAAAGAATATTTTAACTATTTGATTTTCTATAGTGTTTTAATGAGTTTATCCTGGGGGCTCGATTGACAGGTGTCGGCGGCAGGAATAGCAGCCGTCAAGCTTACATGGATGTATTCACGGCGTCCTTTGACGGACCACCCTGGTGCCGAATTTCTATCTGCGATTAGCATAACCTAATTAGGGCTATTGACCTTTTTCGATTTTCTTCATTAATTTTGCATATTGGCTTTTCCATTTAAACGAACTAATACCGGAAACCAATACGCCAATGATAATACCCGCCAGCAACTCTAACGTTAAAGCCAAAGTGAGCGGCATCGAAATAGTAAAGAAATAAAAATTAATTTGAACTGAATGAAAATTCAGAATGGAAAAGATCAACGCAACAATGAAAATACTGATGAAAATAACGATCGAAAGAAATTTCATTATTGTCCAATTGTTACGTTGACTGGGGGGATATAACTATCATTGCCTGCTTTATTAAACACTGGTAAGCAAATTAACGAAACGGCAATTAATCCGTTATTTTGCAATTTTCACGAGACATATCGACTCTGTCTCGAAGCTCCTTACCAGGCTTAAAGTGCGGTACATATTTTTTGGGTAAGGCCACCGATTCGCCGGTTTTTGGATTACGCCCCATTCTAGCTTCGCGCTCACGTAACGAAAAACTGCCAAACCCTCTAATTTCTATTCTTTCATTGGAAGACAACGACTGACTCATCTGTTCGATGATGCATTTGACCGCCAACTCGACATCTTTTAAAGCGAGATGCGGTTGATGTTTTGCGAGTGCTTCTATTAATTCCGATTTTGTCACATTCTATCCTGCGAAAATGAATAAAATCAAAAGGGTGCGCACTAATGCGCACCCGTCTGCATGACTTTACTTTTCCATTTGCTTGAAGATATCGCCCAAGGTAGGCGTACCCGCAGGCTGTTGAGTATAGTCTTTGAGCGCTTCGGATTCTTCATCCTGATCCTTTGCCTTAATCGACAAGGAAATCGATTTGCTCTTTTTATCGACACCGATAAATTTCGCTTCGATTTGCTCACCTTCTTTCAGTAAAGTCCGAGCATCTTCAACGCGATCTCGTTGAATCTCGGAAGCACGCAGATAACCTTCAACATTATCGGCTAATGTGATAACAGCGCCCTTCGCATCGACTTCTTTAATCGTTCCGTTTACCAGGCTGCCTTTTTCATGCAGTGCCAGGTAGTTTTGGAACGGGTCTTGCTCAAGCTGCTTAATACCCAGTGAAATACGTTCACGCTCGGCGTCAACTGCCAAAATAACAGTTTCTACCTCATCACCTTTCTTGTAATCGCGAGCGACTACTTCAGTATCGTCGGTCCAAGAAATATCGGACATATGGACCAAACCGTCAATGCCCCCATCCAATCCGATGAAAATACCGAAATCGGTGATCGATTTGATTTTGCCGGAGATTTTGTCGCCTTTGTTATGAGTCGCGGCAAACTCATCCCATGGATTAGTTTGGCATTGCTTCATACCCAACGAAATGCGGCGACGCTCTTCGTCGATTTCCAATACCATGACTTCGACTTCATCGCCCAATTGCACGACTTTGGAAGGATTGACGTTTTTGTTGGTCCAATCCATTTCGGAAACATGCACCAAACCTTCAACGCCTTCTTCGATTTCGATGAAGCAGCCGTAATCGGTCAGGTTGTTGACTTTACCGAATACGCGTGTACCGGCCGGGTAGCGGCGAGCAATATTTTGCCATGGATCTTCACCCAATTGTTTCATGCCTAACGAAACGCGGTTTTTCTCTTTATCGAATTTCAGAACCTTGACTTTGACCTCTTGGCCTATTTCGACACACTCGGAAGGATGACGAACACGACGCCACGCCATATCGGTGATATGCAACAAACCATCAATGCCGCCTAGATCGATAAATGCGCCGTAATCGGTCAAGTTTTTGACGATACCGGTGACTTCGGCGCCGTCATGCAAGGACTTGAGTAGTTCTTCTCTTTCTTCGCTGTATTCTTTTTCAACGACTGCACGACGCGACAATACGACATTGTTGCGTTTTTGGTCGATTTTAATAACCTTGAATTCCAGGTCGCGATTTTCTAGAAAAGTCGTATCCCTAATAGGACGAACATCAACTAATGAGCCTGGCAGGAATGCTCTCAACGCGCCTACGGAAACAGTAAAGCCGCCGCGAACCTTGCCGGTAATGCGACCGGTAATGGTTTCTTCATTCTCAAAGGCCTGTTCCAGTTCGATCCAAGCTTTGTTTTTCTTGGCTTTATCGCGGGAAAGAAGAGTGGCACCCAGGCCGTCTTCAAATAAATCGAGAGCGACTTCGATTTCATCGCCGACTTCGACTTCCAAATCGCCATCGGCATTCAAAAACTGCCATTTAGGGATCACACCCTCTGATTTGGCTTGGGTACTGACGATCACGAATTCATTTTCGATATCGACAACGGTACCCATTAACATTGCACCAGGACGCATTTCCGTCTTGGCTAAACTTTCTTCAAATAATTCAGCAAAGCTTTCGCTCATTGTTCTTCTTTCCCAAGCTTGTTGTACATAGGCACAAGCTTCATGTAAGTTATCAAGGTTAAAAAAAAAGCCGCTTAATACTGCTTGCGGCGTATGTAAATACTACTCAGCGAATCAAATTTACTATCTGCTCAATGACTGCCTCGATGGACATATCGGAAGAATCGATAAAAACAGCATCATCAGCCTGCATCAACGGCGCGGCTTTGCGTTGTTGATCGCGGAGATCACGCTCTTCAATCTCTTGAGTAATAGACGAAAGATTAGCATCAATTCCTTTTTCTTTCAACTGTTTATATCGGCGCATTGCTCTTTCTCCAGCACTAGCCGTTAAAAACACCTTATTTTGAGCATCAGGAAATACGACGGTCCCCATATCCCGACCGTCTGCAACTAAGCCGGGCGGCTTTCTAAAATCCTTTTGTTTTTGCAGCAGAACCTTTCTGACTTCAGGCAAAGCAGCAACCACCGAAGCTGCATTGCCTGTACTTTCAAGACCCAATTGACCGGTGATATCCTTACCATCAAGCTTAACGGTTAATTCGTCGGCACATTCGAATTCCAATACCATCGCTTTGGCAACTTCCGCAACGACCGCCTCGTCGCTCAAGTCAGCTCCTGCCGCAATGGCAGCAATAGCCAATGATCGATAGATCGAACCGCTGTCTAAATAGTGCCAGCCCAGTTTTGTCGCAATTGCTCGACTGACCGTGCCTTTACCGGCGCCGGACGGACCGTCGATTGTCAATACCGGAACCGACATCAGCCTTGCTCGGACTGCAATTTTAACCCCAGAGACGGAGCGATTTTTATGAACTCCGGAAAGGATGTATTGACGTTTTCGCAATCGTTGATGACGATTTTTCCGTCGGCTCTAAGCCCGGCAATCGAAAAAGCCATCGCGATACGATGGTCGCCATGCGACTCGACCGAACCCGAACCGATTTTTCCGGCTTGAATGATCATTCCGTCCGGCGTCGGCTGCGCATCGATGCCGAGAATTTGCAAACCGTCGGCCATGACTTGAATTCGGTCGGATTCTTTGACTCTGAGCTCTTCGGCGCCTGTCAAGCGGGTTTGTCCTTCGGCGCAAGCCGCAGCGACAAACAACACCGGAAATTCATCGATCGCCAGCGGAACCAATTCCTCAGGAATATCGATGCCTTTCAATGGCGCCGATTTAACATGCAGATCGGCTACCGGCTCTCCACCGACGATACGCTCGTTCAATATTTCGATATTCGCACCCATCAATCGCAGAATATCAATCACACCGGTACGAGTAGGATTGATACCCACATGATTCAGCACGATATCAGAGCCTGGCGCAATGGATGCTCCGACCAAAAAAAACGCCGCTGAAGAAATATCGCTGGGCACATCGATATCGGCCGCCGTAAGTCTGCCTTCGGCAGTAATCGTCACCTTGGCCCCTTCTTTTTCGACCGGATAGGAAAAGCCGCTCAGCATGCGCTCGGTATGATCGCGTGTCGGCGCCGGCTCGGTAACGCGGGTCGCCCCTTCTGCATACATTCCTGCCAATAACAAACATGACTTGACTTGAGCACTGGCCATTGGCATTTGATAATCAATGCCTTTAAGTTTGCCGTCTTGCCCTTTAATATGCAGCGGCGCCGTGCCCTTTTCCGTCGTTTCAATTACAGCACCCATTTGCGCCAACGGATCGGTAACCCGTTTCATTGGCCTCCCGGACAAGGATTTGTCGCCGGTCAATACCGAGTCGAAAGCCTGCCCCGCCAACAACCCGGATAGTAAGCGCATCGATGTACCCGAGTTACCTAGATACAAGGGTTTTTGCGGCGCCTTCAAACCGTGTTTGCCGACCCCATGAATCGTTAATTCGCCATTTTTCGGGCCTTCGATAACGACACCCATGTCTTTAAATGCCTGCAACGTCGCCAATGCGTCTTCGGCTTCGAGAAAGCCTTTGACATGCGTGACGCCATCGGCCAGGGAACCGAGCATGATAGAACGGTGAGAAATCGACTTGTCGCCAGGGACCCTTGCCTGCCCATTTAATGAACCGCCGGGCTGTACAGTAAAAGTTATCGTTTTAGCCATTTTAATTTGTCAATTGATCGAGAAAACGCTGCCGGGCTTGACCCGCGTATGTGAAGGTTTGAAAAATCTTCTGGCTATCGTCATTTTCGAGAGCCAGCTCCATCTTATCCAGTTCTTGCTTTAGCTGTTGAATCAGCGGTATTAATTTTTGCTTATTGGCCAAACAAATATCCAACCACATGGTCGGATCGCTTGAAGCGATGCGCGTAAAATCCTTAAAACCACCGGCTGCGTATTTAAATATTTCGACTTGCTCGTCCTTACGCCCGAGTAGATCGACCAGCACAAAAGCCAGTAAATGCGGCAAATGACTAGTCGCGGCTAGCACCGCATCATGATGATCGACTTCCATGATCGACACGATCGCGCCCAAGCGATGCCAAAACTGCTGCATTGTTGCAGTCGCCTTGGGATCGGTTTGCTCAACCGGCGTGATAATCAGTCGTTTATCGTCGAATAAACCGTTCACCGAAGCCGTTACACCGCTTTGTTCGGCTCCGGCAATCGGATGGGCCGGAACAAAATTACACGGCAGGTAACCGAATACTCGCCTAGCGGCATCGACGACATTGCCCTTGGTACTGCCGACATCGGAATAAACGGCTTGTTCGGACCAATAAGGCTGCAACTCGCAAAGCACCTTTTCGATCGCGCCAACCGGCGTCGCAATGATGACGCAATCGGCATCCTTCACGGCTGCTTCAAGGTTTATAAAATACTCATCGATGACACCCAGTCGTCGAGCTTCTTTCAGATTATCGATATCTATTTCACGACCGTACGCGACGATGGCCTTACATAAGTCGCGATCGCGTGCGGCGCGAGCTATCGAGCCGCCGATCAGCCCGACGCCAATTAGACACAGCTTTTTAAACATCGGCAAGCACAGCCTGTAACGCCTCGAGACAACGGCTATTTTCGGCGGGCGTACCGATACTAATGCGCAAATGGTCGGGCATTTCATAATTCGTGACAGGTCTTACAATGACGCCTTTTTGCAACAAAGCCTGGTAAACCCCCACTCCCGAGCGTTTGACATCGACCGATACAAAATTGCCGGCCGACGGAATCCACTCCAGCCCGAGTTGACGGAATCCATCGATCAACTGCTGCATGCCATCGTTGTTGGTCGCTATCGTACTTTGCAAATGTTCATGATCTGCAAGCGCCGCTTCAGCCGCCGCCAATGCGAGCATATTATTATTGAAGGGCTGGCGTACTCGATTCAGAAAATCGGCAATCCCCGGATTGGAAAAACTGTAACCGACACGCAGGCCCGCCAATCCGTAGGCTTTGGAAAAAGTCCGGGTCACGATCAAATTGGGATGGTCAACCAACCAGGCGATTGAATCGGCACGACTTTTCGGGTCGATAAATTCGTAATAAGCTTCGTCCAAGACGCAAAGCACATGACTCGGCAATGCCGCAATAAATTGGCGCAGCTCATCGGACGCCAATAGGGTGCCGGTCGGATTATTCGGATTTGCAATAAAAACAAGCCGGGTTTTATCATTGACAGCCGCCAACATCGCATCGAGATTATGCCCGTATGCGCGCGCCGGAATAACAATGCCGGTCGCACCGACGGCCTGCGTCACAATCGGATAAACCGCGAATGCGTGCTGCGAAAAAATCACCTCATGAGCCGGCGTTAAAAAAGCTCTGGCCAGCAACTCCAGAATTTCATTTGAACCGTTACCCAATGTAATTTGCGACATTTCGACGCTAAATTTTTCGGCCAACGCGCGTTTCAACTTGAAACCGTTACCATCGGGGTAACGCGCCAAATCCGGCAAGCTCGCATTAATCGCCGCCAAAGCCATTGGACTCGGCCCTAGCGGGTTTTCATTCGATGCCAATTTAACGATATCGCTCAGACCTAATTCGCGTTCGAGCTCTTCGATCGGTTTACCGGGCGTATAAGGTACAAGTCGCTGCACGCCAGGCGTGGCCAAGGAATAAAAATTATCTGTGATGTTCATTAATAAATATGATTTTAACGTTATCGGCACACGGATGACGCTGATTATCAAGAAGCCTCGACGTTCCGGCGTTTACGCAATTTAGGATTTGGCCGTAAATAACAGCAATTCCCAGTTTGAGCATTCTCACTGGATTAGGGTGCGGGGTATCCCTGTCGAGGAACGCCATGAACCCATCCATGGGGGCTTGACGGCAGCTCCCTGCTGCCGACATCCTCGCCAAGCATACCCCACACCCTGTTTGATCCCCAAATTGGGAATTGCTGCGCAAATAACTTCCCTATTTTAAAGCGAGTTACCGAACCCTCAACAAGGCCCATAGTTCCAGGACGTTATTTATCACGAAATCCTTACATGTTTCATTTTTTATAGAACCGCCTTCGGGTACGATCCTAATATATTCAACATACTGACTCGGGCGCCCAGCATTTTTAACGCCGCCGCGACATTTTCGTCCTCGGCATGACCTTCGATGTCAATAAAGAACACATAATCCCACAGACCTTGACGCGACGGCCTCGACTCAATGTGCATCATCCCGATACCGTGATGCGCGAACGGCTCCAAGACTCGATAAAGCGCGCCCGGCTGATTGCCGGTCGACACCAACAGCGAGGTTTTATCCTTACCGGTCGGCCCTGAAATCTGGCGACCGATAATGATGAATCGGGTGGTATTATTCGACTCGTCCTCGATGTTGCGTTCGATGATCGAAAGCCCGTAAAGTTCGGCAGCAAATTTTCCGGCTATCGCCGCCTTATCTTTGGAACCGGCAGCCAAGCGAGCCGCTTCGCCGTTACTGTTGACAGCGGTGCGTTTCGCATCGGGCAAGTGCAAATCCAACCATTGACGGCACTGCGCCAAGGATTGCTGGTGCGAAAAAACTTCCGCGATATCCGCAAGACTTCCGGCATTGCCTATGAGATTATGATGAACCCGTAATTCAACCTCACCGCAGATCTTCAGCGGCGAACTCACGAATCGATCCAGGGTATGATTGACCACCCCTTCTGTCGAATTTTCGACCGGTACGACGCCAAACTGACAATGCTCATTTTCGACCGCATTGAATATTTCCGCGATCGTCATAGCGGGCACCGCATTGACCGCATGCCCGAAATGCTTGATCGCTGCCTGTTGAGTAAACGTTCCTTCCGGTCCCAAAAACGCGACATCCAATGGCTTTTCAAGCGCCAAACAGGCCGACATCAGCTCTCTAAAAAAACGCATCGCGGTTTCATCGGCAAGCGGACCTTGATTGATTGCCTTAACCCGTCTTAATACCAAGGACTCCCTATCCGGCCGGTAAAAACATCCCGACTCGCCTTCCGCCATCTTGGTTTTAGCCACTTCAATGGCACAAGACGCGCGTTGATTGATCAACTGCAGAATCTGTTCGTCGATCGCATCGATTCGCGCCCTTAAATCGGCAAGAGGAGTAATTGAAGTCATGTTGCGATACTCAGGCTCGGGTTCTTTCGAATTCGGCCATGAATTCAATTAACGCTTTAACGCCTTCCTCAGGCATTGCATTATAAATGCTCGCACGCATACCGCCTACGGAACGATGCCCTTTTAATTCGGCGAACCCATTAGCTTCGGCTTGGGTTAAAAACTCTTTATCGAGCGATGCATCGGATAAGATGAAAGGCACGTTCATTCGCGAACGAAATTCGGTTTGCACCGGATTGCTATATAAAGAAGAACGATCGATTGCGTCATACAAACTCGCCGCTTTTCTGATATTGACGGCTTCTATCGCCTCGACGCCACCAGCCAATTTGAGCCATTTCAACACCAAACCAACTAAATACCAATTGTAAGTCGCCGGCGTATTCAGCATCGATTGATTCTTGGCCTGTACCGCGTAATTGAATACATCGGGTAATCGATCATCAGTCTTACCGATCAAATCATCGCGTACAATTACGACGGTAACTCCGGCAGGTCCCATATTTTTCTGGGTTCCGGCATAGATCAAGCCGAATTGGCTTACATCGACTTTGCGCGACAAAATATTCGACGACATATCGGCCACCAACGGCAATCCCTGCGCATTCGGGATAAACGGAAATTCAACGCCGTGTATCGTTTCGTTCGAGGTGTAGTGCAAATACGCCGCATCAGGTTCGATTTGCCACTCGGCAACAGCAGGAATCGTCGTAAATTTTTCCGACTCCGAACTAGCCGAGACGACAACCTCGCAGAACCGTCCGCCATCCTTAATCGCTTTCTCGGACCAAGCGCCGGTATTGATGTAGCAAGCTTTGGTCTTGCCTCGCAATAGATTCAAAGGTATGAACGAAAACTGCCCGGTCGCTCCGCCCTGTAAAAACAATACCTTATAATTATCGGGAATCGCCATCAATTCGCGCAAATCGACTTCCAATTGTTCGGCAATATTCGAAAAATGCTTGCCTCGATGACTCATTTCCATCACCGACATGCCGCTAGACTGCCATTCGAGCATTTCATCGCGCGCCTGCCGAAGCACCGCCTCGGGTAATGTCGATGGTCCCGCGCTGAAGTTATAAATTCTAGCCATTATTCTTGTTCTCCCGAGTCCTGCTCTATCTCTGTTTCATTATCGACTTCCCCGCCTAAATCAGACTCCGCTTCCATTCCGGCATCCTCATCTTCGGCTAGACCTTCTATTCGATCGACTCCAACCACTTTTTCGTTTTTGTCGAGGCGAATAACTGTAACGCCTTGCGTATTCCGGCCGACGATCGATATTTCATCGACGCGGGTTCTGACCAAGGTGCCGCCGTTCGTAATCAGCATGATCTCATCGCGCTCGGACACCAATACCGCCCCGACGACATTTCCGTTACGCTCGGAGGTTTGTATCGAAATCACGCCCTGCCCGCCTCGGCCTTTGCGCACAAATTCTTTCAAATGCGTCCGTTTACCGTAGCCGTTTTCGGTGATTGTCAATACAGTGCCTTCGGCCGATACGATCAGCGAAATAACTTTTTGCCCCGGCTGCAGTCTAATGCCGCGCACACCCGCCGCGGTCCGTCCCATTGAGCGAACGTCATCTTCATTGAAACAAACCGCCTTGCCGTCGGTCGAAAACAGTAAAATATTTTGCTGCCCGTCGGTCACGGCTACACCGACCAAAGCATCTTCTTCGCGCAAGTCGATCGCAATTTTACCGTTGGTGCGCTGACGTTCGAACTCTGGGAGCGGCGTTTTTTTAACGGTGCCGTTCGCGGTTGCCATAAAGATGAACTTATCGGCACTAAACTCTCTAACCGGCAGCAAGGCGTTAATATTTTCCCCGGATTCCAGCGGCAGCAAATTGACAAAAGGCTTGCCTCGCGAGGCGCGGCTCGCAACCGGCAATTGATAAACCTTGAGCCAATAGACTTTACCAAGCGACGAGAAACAGAGAATCGTATCGTGCGTATTCGCAACGATCAATTTGTCGATAAAGTCGGTTTCCTTCGTTGCCGTTGCCGATTTGCCACGACCGCCTCGCCGTTGCGCCTTATAGTCGTCGAGCGGCTGTGCTTTGACATAACCTTCGTGCGATACGGTCACTACCATATCTTCTTCGGTAATCAAATCCTCGTCGGTCAGATCGAGATGATCCTGCAAAATCTCGGTGCGCCGCTCGTCGCCGTATTCCGCTTTAATCGCTTCGAGCTCTTCCTTGATAACCTCCATCAACCGGACATCGCTACCAAGAATTTCCAAATATTCGTCAATCAGTTTAAGCAAGTCTCTATATTCATTGACGATTTTTTCCTGTTCGAGACCGGTCAGACGGTGCAGCCGCAAGTCTAAAATCGCACTTGCTTGCGTTTCGGATAATCGGTAGTAACCATCGACCAAGCCGAATTCGGGCGTTAAATCTTCGGGCCTAGACCGGTCGGCATCGGCACGATCGAGCAAGGCATTGACCAAGCCGGCTTCCCAAGTCCTGGACAAGAGTCCGGCTTTCGCTTCCGCCGAATCTTTAGCCGATTTAATCAATACGATCATTTCGTCAATATTGGCTAAAGCGATCGCCAAGCCTTCTAATATATGAGCCCTATCCCGCGCCTTGCGTAAATTATAAACCGTTCTGCGCGTAACGATTTCCCGGCGGTGATCGATAAAAGCCGTGAGAATCTCTTTTAGATTCATGCAATGCGGACGGCCGCCTAAAAGCGCAACCATATTAATACCGAATACCGTCTGCATTTGCGTTTGCTTGTACAGATTATTCAGTATCACTTCGGGAACTTCGCCGCGCCGAAGTTCGATAACCATACGCATACCATCCTTATCGGATTCGTCGCGCAGACCTGAGATTCCCTCCAATTTGGCTTCCTTGACCATTTCGGCAATTTTTTCCAACAGCCTGGCCTTATTGACCTGATACGGTAACTCAGTCGTAATGATCGCATAACGGCCGCTCTCGCCGATTTCCTCGAAATGACAGCGAGCGCGTAAGTAGACCTTGCCTCGACCCGTCGCATAGGCGCTACGAATCCCGGCAGCTCCGTTGATCGTTGCCGCCGTCGGAAAATCGGGCCCAGGAATAAATTGCATCAATTCGCTAATCGTAATTTCAGGATTTTCAATTTGTGCAAGACAGGCACTGACGACTTCGGTTAGGTTATGCGGCGGGATATTGGTTGCCATGCCGACCGCGATACCGGACGACCCGTTGATTAGAAGCGTCGGTACCCGAGTCGGCAAGACTTTGGGTTCGGATTCGGATTCGTCGTAATTCGCTATGAAATCGACGGTTTCTTTATCGATATCGGCCAATAATTCATGCGCAATCTTGGCCATGCGAACTTCGGTGTACCTCATCGCCGCCGGAGAATCACCATCGACCGACCCGAAATTGCCTTGCCCGTCAATCAGCATGTAACGCAGTGAAAAAGGCTGCGCCATCCTAACGATCGTGTCGTAAACCGCGGTATCGCCATGAGGGTGATATTTACCGATAACGTCACCGACTACACGCGCTGATTTTTTATAAGCTTTGTTCCAATCATTGCCAAGTTCGCTCATTGCATAGAGAACGCGGCGATGTACCGGCTTCAGGCCATCCCGAACATCGGGTAGTGCTCGACCGACTATCACGCTCATTGCATAGTCGAGATAGGACTGTCTCATCTCGTCTTCGAGATTGACAGGAATAATTTCTTTAGCGAAGTCCGACATTGATCCGTTTTTTACAAAATTAAAGCCCGTTACCTAAATCGGCAAGCGGTTTCCTTCAATGAGATAATTCCGAAAAGACTTATAAAAATCCTTACATCCAATGGAATTACGCGAGATACCAAAACCGGGTGATTATAACAAAATGTCGAACGAGAGTCGAAGAGCTTACGACTTTATCAAAGCTTCTCAAATGGGACTAGCGCAAGAGCAGCAAAATGCAGCCTCGACCAACAACACAAACGCCATTTTTGACACAAAAGCATCATAGACCTGCCATCCCTGTCACTTTTTTTTACAAAAGTTTAATATGCTCTTTAATAACATATGACTAAATCATTGAAAATACTTATTTTGATTAGATAGGCCTTGATATTGCTTCATTTATTATGAAACAACATTGATCAGAGGTGAAGACAATGGAAAATCAAACTATAGAAATCACAAGCCAAGCACAGTCCGCATTCATCGAAATGCTAAGCGCTGAATTTATTGCGCAAACCGGCGTTGGCGTTTATGCCTATCTGACACCGCTTGCGATCAACAGCTTATTCAGACAATATTTACAACACAGAGAGCCGCTAAGGACATTCACGAAGCAATATGTGAAAACCGTTTTGGTTTAATTGCAACCAAAAACAGGAAACGAAGAACGCTATAATCGGTTTTTCTGGATTTCTTAGACATGGATTTGCAAATAACGCAAATCCCATGTCTAACGGATTTTAAATAACTTTAGAAAACTGTTGCTTTTCAGTAATATAGCGATCAAATACCATACAGATATTGCGAATAAGCAAACGCCCGGCAGGTCGCACGAAAATTTGGCCGGCATCGATCGTCAAAAGTCCATCTTCAACCATTTTCTGCAACTTAATCAATTCCTGCTCGAAGTATGCCTTGAAATCGATGGAGAACACGTGTTCCAACTCTCTGAATTCAAGCTCGAAATGACAGATTAACCCGCTAATGACCGCTCGCCTTAGCTTATCGTCGCGGCTCAATTCAAACCCTTTAAAAACCGGCAAACGTCCCTGCTCTATCGTTCGGCGATAAGTGTCAAGATCTTTTACATTTTGAATGTAAGCATCGCCTACCCGACCGATTGAA
This sequence comes from Methylotuvimicrobium sp. KM1, assembly GCF_044788715.1. NCBI lineage: Bacteria > Pseudomonadati > Pseudomonadota > Gammaproteobacteria > Methylococcales > Methylococcaceae > Methylotuvimicrobium > Methylotuvimicrobium sp. KM1. The sequence continues at coordinate 3,239,095 of NZ_CP173170.1, forward strand.
GTAACCCCCAAACCAATCAAATCGCATTCGGAATGCGTAGAATAACCCTGAAAATTTCGGTACAGCTTTCCTTCACGCTGAGCAACCGCTAATTCATCATTCGGTTTCGCGAAATGATCCATGCCGATATAAACATAACCGGCTTCGGTCAAACGCTGAATCACCATTTGCAAAATCGCCAACTTGACCTCCGGATTCGGCATGTCGGCATCATTGATCTGGCGCTGAGTTTTGAAACGTTGCGGCAAATGCGCGTAATTAAAGACCGAAAACCGCTCGGGCGAGACTTCAAGAATCTTTTCCAATGTTCGCGAAAACGACTCGACGGTTTGTAGCGGCAGCCCGTAAATCAAATCGATACTAGTCGAACGAAAACCTTCGTTGCGCGCCGCCTCCAATACCGCAAAAGTTTCCTGTTCGGCTTGAATGCGATTGACCGCTTTTTGCACATCGGGTTCGAAATCCTGCAAACCCAAGCTAATCCGGTTAAAACCCAATTCCCGTAATACGGCAATCGTCCGATCGTCGGTTTCTCTCGGATCGACTTCGATAGAGTACTGTCCTTCGTCATCCTCGCGCAGATTGAAATGCTGGCGAGTCACCGCCATCAACCGCCGCATTTGACTCTCACTTAGGAAAGTCGGAGTTCCGCCGCCCCAATGCAATTGATCGACGATACGGTGTCGATCGAACAAAGCGCCCTGCATTTCGATTTCGCGGCAAAGATCGTTCAAATACGGCTCGGCATGCGCGCGATTTTTGGTAACGATTTTATTGCATGCACAGTAGTAGCAGACCGTATCGCAAAACGGAATATGAAAGTAAAGCGATAACGGGCCTCCACGCCTATTCGATTGCTCGATATGACGTAAATAATCCGCTTCTCCGAAATTCTCGTGTAATTCCAAAGCGGTCGGATATGACGTATATCGAGGCCCGGCCTGATCGTAACGATGAATGAGATCGAGATCGAATGTTAAGGACTGGTCCATTATTGGACCTTTTGATCGATCGCTATAGTAACGCCTTCAGTTTCAGCCGGTGCAACGCTTTCCACGATCCCGATCCAATCGCCTGGACGAGATTCTGCCTGGCCCGATATCGAAATCCGGGCACTAATTTTAACGCGATCGAAGTTAGATAACTTCATCGCCGGCATCATCGCCTGCTCGTCGCTCAACAAAACTGTTACTGGTAAATCAGCCACTTGTTTCTTAACGATCGCCAACGGCATCGGGGGGCCCTGTAATGCTTGAGCATAAATAAATACGGTATCGGTGGCGGAGACAACGCCTTGCAATTCGTCGGAAATAGCAACATTGACTTTCAGACCTTTAGCGATAGCTGCCGGCTGCTGCTCTGGGGGCGCCGTACCTAGCCTCTCCATGACTTGTGCAATCAAACCCTGCACTTCTCGGTGTGGTTCGGAACCCTTCGGTAATTGCGCAGCTAATTTTTGCCAATGCCGCAGGGCTTCGTCATATTTACCCGCTTCGGCCTTAGCCATTCCCGACAACCACAATGCCGTCGAGTCATCCGGCGCCAATTCAAGCGCCTTCGCAAGCAATTCCGTCGGTTTCCCGGATAATCGACCGTCATTGGCCATCGCCAACGCATCGGCGTACTGAAGCAGCACATCAGCCTTGTCGCCCAATAGACGATAAGCCTCCGAAAAGGCTTGCGCCGATTCGGCATAACGGTTCATGTATTTGTAAGAACGCCCAAGCATCAACCAGCCTTCCGCATCATCCGGTTGGCTTTGCAAACGCTGAGCCAATCCAGAAACCATCGCATTGATTTCATCCATCTGCTGCGCGGTTCTGTCAGCTTCCGGCAACAACGAATCAGCGTTACCTAAAGCGCGGTACAAAGTCACCGAAACCAACGGAATAACGATCAATGCCAAAACGATCAACCACCGACCGGAAGATTCCGATTGCCGCGAAGCCGACTCTGTTTGCAAATCATCGACCAGCACCGATTGTAATTCTTGATATAAGTCTTCGTATTCATCCGCCGTAATCGTTCCGGACGAGCGCTGTTCTTTTAAATCCAGCAGACGCTGCTTAGCGATATCGACATTGAATCGCTCAGTTTCGATGTCTATTGAGCCCGGTCGACGCCATAGCGGCGGCAATACAAACGCAAACGCTATCGCGATCAAAACGCTTGCGGTCAGCCAAAATTCTGTTGTCACCGGTCATCTCCTTGTTCCAATAAGCGGCGAATTTCTTCCGATTGTGCGGAATCATGCGCAGAATCCGAATGAGTCGCCAAACGTTTTTTACGCACGACAGTCCAAGCAACCAATAAACCGATCACTAAGAACAATAACGGTGCCAACCATAATAAACTGGTCTTAGCCTTCATCGGAGGATTGTACAATACGAAATCGCCATAACGCTGAGTCATAAAATCGACAATCTCCTGCCTTGACTTGCCTTGTTGCAGCATTTTGTAGACTTGGGCACGCAAATCCTTCGCCAAATCGGCGTTCGAATCGGCAATAGTCTGGTTTTGACAAACTAGACAACGTAACTCGGAAATCAGCGAGTTGTAAACGCGCTCCTGCTCAGGAGTATCGAAATTCTTGACCTCGACGGCCGCAGCAATGGCCTCAACGCCCCACAATAAAAAGAAGGCTAAAAATATAATACGCATAATGGCAATGAATAATTAGTAATATGCATGAATAAGCTGACGCCTCCCCCTTCGAGAGAGGTTTCGATCAAAGAAATACAATTCATTGAAACTTAGGCTATATCCGCAATAGAAAAAAACGCATGACTCGATAAATTCCGTTCATGACGAATAGAAAACCCAGCATGAATAGTAAATTGGAAACGGTCAATAATCTGGGCAAATTGATCAAATAAGCAAAAAGGCCTTCCGGCTCGTTGTCATAGCGGCGATTATTGATCTCGGAGTCGGCATATTGCGCGGCCAGTTTTTTGAATTCGACAGCCTGGTTATTGGCTTGATAATTATCCTCGGAAAACTGATTATCGAATCCAAGATAGCTAACCCCTTGGTAAACTTTATGCGTGATCTTTTCATCCAAAGTATTCCATGCCTCGTTAACATGAAGCGCCATAGCGACCGTATCGTCGACCATTTCTCTTAAGGCTTCATCAATAACAAGCTCATCATCGATGATTTCCAAACTGATAATAAACTCTTTCGATACAAGCAAAGGATTAAACCCGGTCTGGTGATCGGACGAGGCTTGTTTAAAAATATACGGCGAAGTTTCAGTCTCGGCAAACGGATCGGAATACAGAAGATTTTCAGTTTCGGCAGCTTTACCATTAAAGGCGTTAGCGCCAAAATCACCTTGTTTTTTTGGGGTCGCCAATTGCTGCCCAGCACCCAGTTCACTCGAAGAGGAGGCGTCAGATTTTTTTTGTATCTGCCTTAAAGCACCGGCTACCAGAGACCTTTCTTTAAGTTCTGCACCATCATCAAGCCGACTTTCGGATTCGATTGTATCGATATTGTCCGCGCCACCCTGAACTTTGAGCGTAATGCTCGCCGCCGTCGCGTAGATACTAAAAGTGCTATAAGCGCTCAACAAAAAAAGTAGAAATAACTTTGTCACATAGCCGTACCATTTCTAAAAATTTATTCAGCCTGCAAAGTATTCAACAAAGGTAAGAATGTCGTTTCAATATCTTTATCAGTCACAGACCCTGTATGTTTGTAACGAACTACGCCCTGCTTATCGATTACAAACGTTTCGGGAACGCCATAGACTCCCCAATCGATTCCGGTCAATCCTTCCATGTCCAAGACACTGACATCATAGGGATTACCCAATCTGGCCAGCCAGTTTTTCGCATCTTCCGGTTCATCCTTATAGTTGAGGCCAATAATAACAGCCAATTTTTGCTCCGCCAACCGATTAAGCACCGGATGTTCTGCACGGCAAGATACACACCAGGAAGCCCAAACATTCAGTAACCAAACTTGCCCCTTCAAATCCGCCGTACTCAAGGTACGAGTCGGATCATCCAAAGTTTGCAGCGTAAAAGGAGGGGCCGGCTTGTCGATGAAGGGCGACGGAATTTCACGCGGATTGAGATTCAAACCGATCGCCAAAAAAACCGCCAGTACTGCAAAAATTAAAAGTGGCGTCAAAAATTTAAGCATTTTTGCTTACTCGCTGTTTTTTATTGCCCATTCGATAACGTCTATCGCAGACAGCCCAGAGACCACCCAATGCCATGAAAACACCGCCGATCCATATCCACCGGATAAAGGCTTTATAATAAACGCGCATGCTCCATGCGCCCGAATCGCCCAACGGTTCACCGATCGCAACGAAAAGATCGCGAAATAGACCGGCATCGATCGCGGCTTCGGTCATCGGCATTTGTTGCACTCGATAAATTCTTTTTTGCGGTTCGAGTTTAGCCACCGTCTTATCATCGTAACTGACCGTCAAATGACCTTGTTGCGCTCGATAATTCGCCCCTTCAACCACATCGATACCATGAAATTCGAACACATAGCCGGACATTTCCAGCTTGTCGCCGGGCGCCATTCTAACGTCTTTTTCAATACTATAAACCGAAGTCAAGGTAATGCCGACGATGAAGACCGCGATACCCAAATGCGCCAAGGTCATGCCGTAAAAGGCTCTCGGCACTTTCAGCAAGGCTGTAAAATCAGGCATTTTATGCCCTAGACGCTCCGAAAAGGCCAGTCCGGTCAGCGCCGTCGTCCACAGCGCCAACGTCAAACCGATCGCGGCAGCCCAGGAATAAAAGGGCATCAACAACGGCAATGCGGCGCCGAGCAACAGGCAGCCCAGCATCAGCCAACGGATTCGTAGCGCGAGCGCGTTGAACTGGTCTTTTTTCCAACGTAGCAAAACGCCGATACCCGAGACCACGGCAAGCGGCGCCATCAAAGGAACAAAAATCGCATTGAAATAAGGCGGCCCGACCGAAATCTTGCCCATGCCCAAGGCATCGATAAACAAAGGATACAAGGTGCCGACCAAAATGCTGGCCGCCGTCACAACCAACAGCACGTTATTCAACAGTAATGCGGATTCTTTCGAAATCATTTCGAAACTGGCGCTGCTTTTAACCGCCGGCGCTCTAATCGCATAAAGCAATAAAGACCCGCCGACGACAATAGCCAGAAAAATCAGAATGAACAAGCCGCGGGCCGGATCGCTGGCAAAGGCATGCACCGAGGTCAATACGCCGGAACGGACCAAAAAAGTCCCCAATAGGCTCAACGAAAACGCGAAAATCGCCAACAGCACGGTCCAAGTCTTGAACACACCGCGTTTTTCACTGGCCGCCAATGAATGAATCAATGCCGTGCCGACTAACCAAGGCATAAACGAGGCATTCTCGACCGGATCCCAAAACCACCAACCGCCCCAGCCCAATTCGTAATAAGCCCACCAACTGCCCAGCGTGATACCCAAGGTCAGAAACATCCAGGCGATATTGGTCCAAGGCCTGGACCAACGCGCCCAGGCGCTGTCCAATCGGCCTTCGAGCAAGGCCGCGATCGAAAATGCAAACGCCACCGAAAAACCGACATAGCCCATGTACAGCATCGGCGGATGGATCGCGAGCCCCGGGTCTTGCAACAGAGGATTCAAATCGCGGCCTTCAGGCGGCGCAGGAATCATGCGCTCAAACGGATTCGAGGTCAGCAACAAAAACAGTAAAAAACCGATGCTGACCAAGCCCATCACACCGAGAACTCGAGCAATCGTCGCGTCCGGAATACTCCGGCTAAACTGAGCAACCAAACCGGTCCAGATCGTCAAACTCAAGGCCCAAAGCAATAACGAGCCTTCATGCGCGCCCCATACGCCGGAGACTAAATACAGTATCGGCAAATGGGTATTCGAATTGTTCGCGACATAGGCGACCGAAAAATCATGCGTCAAAAACGCATACGTCAGACACAAATAAGACAAGCCGACAAAGAATAATTGCCCGAAAGCGGCAGGACGCGCCACGGCAATCCATCCAGGAATCGCGCGAAAACTACCGACGATCGGGACAATACCCAACATCACGGCCATGCACAAAGCCAATATTAAGGAAAAATGCCCCAGCTCAGGAATCATATACCACCCTCTGCCGAAGGCTCCGGTTGTTTCTTCAGGCTACCTGCGACTTCGGGCGGCATATAATTTTCGTCATGTTTGGCCAAGACTTCCTCGGCAACGAACACACCGTTTTTGGATAAACGGCCTTTTGCGACGATGCCTTGCCCTTCCCTGAACAAATCCGGCAAAATACCGGTATATTCCACGGTCACTTCTTTATTGAAATCGGTCAGCTTAAAGCGCACAAGCAAACTCTCCGCTGGTCGATCGACACTGCCGTCGACAACCATACCGCCAATTCGAAACAAAGCACTTTCCGGCGCCTTGCCTTCAACGACTTCGGTCGTCGAGAAAAAATACATCAAATTTTCATTAAACGATTTCAGCGCAAAGGCGACGGCAAGCCCCATACCGGCCAGCATCAATCCAATTAAAATAAGTCGTTGTCTACGAATCGGTTTCATGATTTTTTCATCCGTTTCATTTTATGGGCCAACTCTTTTAAAAAAAGCTTTCGTTGAATAACGGGCAAAACCGCAATCGCAAGCAACACGAGTAAAGTGACCCCATAAGAAGTCCAAACATAAAAGGCGTAACCGCCCATTGCAAAAAATTCCTGCCAATTCATTCTAGTAAGCCTTTAACCCATTGACTGTTTCGTTCGCGCTGAATCAATTCGGTACGCGCGCGCTGTAACATCGCAACTAAATAATAAAATTTGAAGGCGACCGCCATCGTCAACAAGGGAATCAACATGCTGACATGGATCGACGGTTTATCGATCTTCGACACGGTCGGTCCTTGATGCAAGGTATTCCACCATTCGACCGAATAATGAATGATCGGAATATTGACCACACCGACTATCGCCAAAATCGCCACCGCTCTCGAAGCTGTGCGTTTGTCGTCGATCGCTCCGTACAATGCGATGACGCCCAAATACAGAAACAGCAGAATCAATTCCGAAGTCAAACGTGCGTCCCAAACCCACCAGGTTCCCCACATCGGCTTACCCCATAGAGAGCCCGTTAATAGAGCGATAAAGGTAAAACCGGCACCGACCGAGGCACTGCTGATCATAACGATTTCGGCCAACTTGATACGCCAAACCAGTCCGATGGCGCCGGCAACCGCCATCACGACATAGATGAACAATGACATCCAGGCGCTCGGCACATGAATATAAATAATTCGGTAACTGTCGCCTTGCTGATAATCGGCGGGCGCCAAAAACAATCCACCATATAGACCTACGGCAGTCAAAATAATAAAAATCGCCGTCAACCAAGGCAATAATCGGCCGGTAAACGCGTAAAAATGCGGTGGTGAGGCCATGCGATGGAAAAAACGGCCTACAGAATCAGGAATCAAAAACATGCGATAAGCTTATGTGTGATTTACGATAATGAGCGAAATTAATTCAATATCGAATAGTAAATTAAGAAGACCGAGCATTCGAATATGCCCGCATGGATGAATAGGACGCTATTTTACGAAAAATTATCCATTCATACTCATTTTTAATGCCGCGGCGGCCGGCAATGGCGCCAGCACCAAGGCCGCAAATAAAATCGCCGCCAGAATGTTGAGCTGCGCGCCGACCGGCAAACCGCTACCCGCCATTTCGACGGCATTGCCGGCAAAGATCAACACCGGAATGTACAACGGCAAGACCAACAACGCCAATATCATCCCGCCTCGGCGTAAACCCACCGTCAATGCGACACCGATCGAACCGATTAAACTCAATACCGGCGTACCGAGCAATAAGGTCCACAACAGTACAGGCACGGACTGTTCAGGCATGCCCAAAAATATTGCCAATAAAGGTGAGATCAACAATAAAGGCAAGCCCGTTACCAACCAATGCGCGACGATTTTCGCCAAAATCAGCACCGAAAGCGGATGCGGACTCAAGATAAACTGTTCCAGCGAGCCGTCGTCGAAATCCGATCGAAACAATGAATCCAGCGATAGCATCGCGGCCAATAGCGCGGCAATCCAAATAATTCCCGGGGCCATCGCTTGCAATAACTTGGTTTGAGCGCCTAATCCTAACGGAAACAAAGTAATGACCAAGACAAAAAACAACAGCGGATTGGCGACTTCGGCACGCCGCCGGTAAGCCAGAACTAAGTCGCGTCGGATAATGGCGATAAATGCGTTAGACAGTGTCATTAAGCTAACCTGATAGTTTGCACGTCGATGCCGTGCAGCGTGATATCGTGATGCGAGGTCAAAACGACCATGCCTTCTCTGGCAATATGGTCGACCATCAGCGCCTCGAAAATGGCTATACCCTCTTTATCCAAAGAGGTGAAAGGCTCGTCGAGAATCCATAATTTATTATCGGTAATCAATAAACGAGCCAGAGACAAACGGCGTTTTTGTCCGGCCGACAAGGACTGCACCAGCACATCGTCGTAACCTGACAGATGAACTTGCTCCAGGGTTTCCCCGATCGAATAATGGCCTGGCTTACCCAGAGCCCCGGCGATTTTAAGATTTTCCAGCACGGTCAATTCTTTTTTGACACCGTCCAGATGGCCGACATAGGCCATCTGCTCAAAAAAAGTACCGTTATTAATTTCAACGCCGCACCACAAAACCTCGCCTGCGTCGGGCTCCCGAAAACCGCATAAAATTTTTAATAAAGAACTTTTACCCGAACCGTTTTGCCCTTCCAACAACAACGCTTGTCCTGAATAAACACTAAACGATAGATCTTCGAATAAAACTCTATCGTCGCGTATGCAGCATAAGTTTCTAACTTCCAGAGATAACAATCAATCCACCTAGATCCGATCGAAAAAAATATTCAGTGCATAATCCCATCCGCACCCAAACAAGTTCATTAAAATTACACCTTTCGCACTTCAAATTTGGGCGAAGCTTAATCTTACCTGATTACTTAGAACCTTCAGTCAATTTGCTTTGGCTTAGAGCTCCCGCCCGGGCCCCGTTAGGCCGCGCCGAGCACTTCGTGCGCCTTTGGCGTCCCAATCCGCTCCCGGCGGATTGGTCTTTTGGATACTTTTCTTTGGACAAGCAAAGACAAAATCGCCTGGAGCAATTTTGAACAGCTTTAGCTGGCCCGCAGGGCGAAACCCATGGATGGGTTTCGTAGCCGTATCGCGGCTGTCGGTCCGCGAACCGACTCCACATAAACGTCGCGATAGCGACACAAAACCTTGTCTGGACTTCAAATAGGCTGAAGCTTATACGTAATTAGGTAATCTTAAAGAATTTAATCGCAAATAACTTCCCTATTTTATGGAGGTTCGGTTGCTCGATTGACAAGCGTCGGCGGCAAGGCGGGTTTTGCTCCTCGGCAACTGCTGAGTTACAAGGATGTAACGAATGCAGAAAATGCAGGAGCATTTTTCTGCCCTGCATCACCTAAGGCGCCTACTGTTGGCGCCCTAATACACGCCATCCATGGCGTAATGCAAAATCTGCATTCACCCAGTACCTATAGCTATAGGCCTGTCAAGCGAGTTACCGAACCCGCTACAAAACTCATAACTCCAGGAAGTTATTTTTCACGAAATCCTTAGAACAAACGGACTAGAGTAGGGAAAACTCGAGAACAAATCAAGTATTGAATCGATATGAATTTGTTTGCAACAATACACATAAAACAATCATATCGTAAATACTTATACTCATCGTAGATCAAAATTCGGCACCGGGATGACCGTCAAAGGACGCCGTGAATACGTCCATGTAGGCTCTATGCCAGCTCCATGCTGGCAAAGCCTTTGTCGGACACCCCGGCGGCGCCTCGGGCACTGCCGAAATTTGAAGTGCGAAAGGTATAGAAACCCTTTTGATAAAATCAGACCATTTCGAGCCTCGCCCAATCAAAAATCGAGCACGCAAAAGACAGCTTTATCCCAAGAGCGGCCCGTCCGACTACAGAATCCTGTTCTAAAAAGACCGACTATGCTATTATTCGCGTTTTTTAAACGTTAGGACTAAGTACATGGCAAAAGAAGATCAAATCGAAATGGAAGGCAAGGTTGTCGAAACCCTACCGAATACGATGTTCAGGGTTGAACTCGAGAATGGGCATATCGTCACCGCACACATTTCCGGAAAAATGCGTAAACATTACATCCGTATTTTAACTGGAGATAAAGTTAAGGTAGAAATGACACCTTACGATTTAAGCAAAGGAAGAATTACCTTCCGTATGCGCTAATCCCGCGCAAATGCGGGATTAGCGAACGATAACCGCTAACTTTTTTCAGAAACAGTCAATTCCTTACTTTCTATTGCAAAAGCCAGCTCATTGTTTTCGACATAGATTCGGACATTCCCGCCCCGCACCAATTTACCAAACAATAAATCATTAGCCAGCGGTTTTTTGATTTTCTCCTGAATCAGACGCGCCATCGGCCTTGCGCCCATTTTCGGATCGCAACCGTTTTCGGCAAGCCATAATCTCGCTTCAGACTCCAACATCAGAGTGACATGCTTCTCGGCCAACAAAGCCTCCAGTTCGAAGATAAATTTATCGACGACATGGCCGACAATCGAAATGTCCAGCGGCTTGAACTGAATTACCGCATCCAAGCGATTACGGAATTCCGGAGAAAAACTTTTTTCGATCACCTTCATGCTATCCGAAGCATGATCTTGCGAAGTAAATCCGATTGATGCACGACTCCCCTCTTCAGCGCCGGCGTTTGTGGTCATAACCAATATTATGTTACGAAAATCGGCTTTGCGGCCGTTATTGTCGGTTAGCGTACCGTGATCCATCACTTGCAATAGCAGATTGAAAACATCAGGATGCGCTTTCTCTAACTCGTCCAATAAAAGCACGGCATGAGGATGCTTGGTCACTTGCTCGGTTAATAATCCGCCTTGATCGAAACCGACATAACCCGGGGGCGCACCGATCAGCCTCGATACGGTATGGCGCTCCATATATTCGGACATATCGAAGCGAATCAACTCGACGCCCAGCACTTTGGCTAATTGACGAGTGACTTCGGTTTTACCGACGCCGGTCGGTCCCGCGAACAGAAACGAACCGATCGTTTTTTGCGCATCCCTCAGCCCGGCACGCGACAGTTTGATGGCTGAAGCGAGTGCCGAAATTGCCTCGTCTTGACCGAAAACCAGCATTTTGAGATTCTTTTCCAGCGCTTCAAGCTTCTCTACGTCATTGGATGAAACCGATTTAGCCGGTACTCGGGCCATTTTCGAAACGATTTCCTCTATTTCCAGCGAATCGATAATCGGTTTACGCTGGTCGGTTGAAAGCAAACGTTGACGCGCTCCTGCCTCATCGATGACATCGATGGCTTTGTCCGGCAGGTGCCGGTCGGTAATATAGCGGTCCGATAATTCGGCGGCCAAACGTAAAGCGTCCGCCGTATATTTAATATCGTGATGTTCCTCGAAACGCGATTTCAAACCTTTCAGAATCAGGATGGTATCTTCGACCGAAGACTCGACAATATCGATTTTCTGGAAACGGCGCGCTAATGCATGATCTTTTTCGAAAATTCCGCGGTATTCCTGATAGGTTGTCGAGCCGATACAACGCAACTGACCGGATGCTAATACCGGCTTAATCAGATTGGACGCATCCATAACACCGCCGGAAGCGGAACCCGCACCGATGATCGTGTGGATTTCGTCGATAAATAATATCGCTTCCGGCTGCCTTTTTAACTGGCTAACCAATGCTTTCAAACGTTTTTCGAAGTCGCCACGATATTTGGTACCGGCCACCAATGCGCCTAAGTCCAGCGAATAAATCACATTGCCCATAAGCACATCAGGCACCTCTTCCTCGACGATTCGTTTTGCCAAACCTTCGGCGATCGCTGTTTTTCCGACGCCGGCCTCACCGACCAGCAGTGGATTGTTTTTACGCCGGCGGCATAGTACCTGTATGGTTCTTTCAACCTCGAGTTCGCGCCCAATCAGCGGATCGATCTTACCGAGTCTCGCCTCCTCATTCAGGTTGGTCGCATATTTTTCCAACGGACTTTCGGATGTATCGCCGGCCGCACCGCTCGTTTCCGGATCTCTTTCCATATCGCGCTCTCGCTCCGTCTCTATTTTCGAAACACCATGGGCCAGATAATTGACGACATCGAGACGGGTTATATTCTGTTTATTCAACAAATAAACCGCTTGCGAGTCCTGTTCGCTAAATAATGCAACAAATAGATTGGCACCGGAAACTTCTTTCTTATCGGTCGCCTGGACATGGAATACCGCCCTCTGCAAGACCCTCTGAAAACCGAGTGTCGGTTGCGTCTCGCGTTGCACGCCTTCGGGAATCAGCGAAATCGTATCATCAATAAACTGCGTCAGTTCATCCTGCAGCTTTTTGAAATCGCACCCACAGGCCCGTAGCACCGCGACGGCACTGGCATTATCCAACAAGGCCAACAGTAAATGCTCGACAGTAATAAATTCATGCCGCTTTTCGTGAGCATTCTTAAAGGCGAGATTTAAAGTAATCTCCAACTCTTTGCTTAACATATTTCCTCCGACCTACGCGATTTCCATCGAACACATTAAGGGATGGTGATGTTCCCGAGAATATTCGTTGACCATGCATACTTTTGTTTCCGCGACATCCTTAGAATAGGTTCCACACACACCGACTCCCTGAGTATGCACCTGTAACATAACTTGTGTCGCTTTCTCCTCGGACATATTAAAAAACTCCATTAACACTTCAACGACAAAGTCCATCGGCGTGAAGTCGTCATTCAATAAAATAACCTTATAAAGAGGCGGCTTTTGCAATTGAGGCTTAGTCTCTTGAAGAGCCAGTTCGCCATCATTGTCTTTTAACGGGTCAAAATCAGACATACTTTTAACAATTCTAAAAGAATCAAAACGACTTAGAGTTTACCATAGTGAGCGAGCCTGTAAATTTCAATCTTTCACAACATGAATTCACCAAATAAAGTAAAATGTAGCGCTTTTTATAAACGAGTTTGCCGATGGTCTGGAAACCCCATGTCACCGTTGCAGCGATTATTGAAAACGACCGGCGTTTTCTGCTAGTCGAAGAAGAAACATCCAACGGACTCGCATTCAACCAACCCGCAGGGCATTTGGAAAAAGGCGAGGACTTAATTAACGCGGTTAAACGTGAGGTTACCGAAGAAACCGCCTGGCAGTTTGAACCTGAATACATCGTTTCAGTTCAATTATGGCGAAGAAACCCGGCTAGCCCCAGTTTTCTGCGGATTTGTTTTGCCGGCAATTCACACTCTTTCGACCCCAATCAACCATTGGATGAAGGTATCGTCGCGACACACTGGCTATCCCGTGCTGAAATCGCCGCTAAACAGGATCGCTTACGCAGCCCGCTGGTCATGATCGGCATTGATGAATTCCTCTCGGGGAAGCGCCATCCATTAACTTTATTAGAATCCTTTCTCGATCTGGATGCATGAGTAAACACATTATCGTAGGCATGTCAGGCGGTGTCGACTCTTCCGTCACCGCTTTGAAACTGCTTGAAGAAGGCCATCGAGTCACCGGCCTGTTCATGAAAAACTGGGAAGAAGACGACGGCACCGAATATTGCACCGCAATGGCTGATTTGGCCGATGCGCAACAAGTCTGCGATAAACTCGGCATCGAATTGAAAACCGTCAATTTCGCGGCCGAATACTGGGACGAAGTGTTCGAAGTCTTTTTGTCCGAATTCAAAGCCGGGCGCACGCCGAATCCTGACATCCTGTGCAACAAGCATGTCAAATTCAAGGCCTTTTTGGATTATGCACTCGAAGACCTCGGCGCCGAATACATCGCGACCGGCCACTATGCTCGCGTCCGTGAACAGGCTGGCGAGTTCCAGTTATTGAAAGGCTTGGACCCTAACAAGGAACAAAGTTACTTCCTATACGCCATGGGCCAGAAAGCCTTGTCGAAAACGCTGTTTCCAATCGGCCATCTGCACAAACCGGAAATCCGCGCCATCGCCGAAAAGGCTGGATTCGCGAACAGCCGCAAGAAAGACAGCACCGGCATTTGTTTCATCGGCGAACGTAAATTCAAGGACTTCCTGCAGCGCTATCTGCCGGCCCAACCTGGCGAAATGCGCACGCCGGAAGGCAAATACATCGGGCGGCACCATGGTCTGATGTATTACACGATGGGCCAACGTCAGGGACTCGGCATCGGCGGCGTCAAAGATGCGCCGGACGAACCCTGGTTCGTACTGGACAAAGATCTCGACAACAACGTGCTGATCGTCGGCCAAGGCCACGAACACCCGTTGATGATGCACAATACGCTCGAAGCCGGACAACTCGACTGGTGCGGCAACACGGGGCTGAGCGAGACGCTACGCTGCGCCGCGAAGACTCGATATCGACAACCCGACCAAGACTGCGTCGCAGAACCGCTGGATGACGGAAACCGCGTCAGAGTCCGTTTCGATCAGCCGCAACGTGCGATTACGCCGGGCCAGTCGGTCGTGTTTTACGACGGTGAAGTCTGTCTAGGGGGCGGCATCATCGAGTCCAGAAAGATGGAACATTAATTTTGCTTTCGTTCCCACGCTCTGCGCTCGCCGTTATACACAAGTATCGGTAAACTTGCTAAACAGAGTTCGTCGTATACCTGGAAACGGTGTTGTTTGATAAATCTGCGGATATTGAACATCAGTGGCTTCGAAATCGCGACGAAGGCCTCGCTCCCACAAGGGGGCGGGTGCTCTGTGGGAGCGATCCCCTGATCGCGATTTCGAAGTCGGGAACCTTGGGCGACAAAAAATGGTATCGAAGCCTCATTAGCTAAGATTGCAAAACAGTAATTTTTGACTTATGTATAACGATGAGCGCTCTGCGTGAGAATGCAAACCTGAGGCAAGCAAATATGCCTCGATATAGATTCCCACGGAGGACCGTGGTAACCAGTAAAAGCCGTCTTAGAAACAAGCATCCTGAGTTCTGAATAAAAGATTATATACTCCATAAAGTTAAGACAGTATCAGGCATCGCTGGAAGAAGTGTGCGCAGCATGGATGCTGCGCTCAAGCCTACACGGACGTATTCACGGCGCCTTCTGGAAGCGATGCCTGATACTGACTGGATTGCTTAACCCGAACCCAAGTTAAGTCATGCTGACTTTAGGCATTAATGTGCGCCTCAAAAGCCTGCCATCCATGGCGTACGGGTTCCGGCAATCCATGACGGACAAAGGTTTTCCGTTAACTTAATGGCAGTGACGCTCTGCGTAGGAATGCAGACCTAGAGCGAGCAAATATGCCCCGATATGGGTCCGCACTAGGACCGTGGGAACCAGTAAAAACCCGCGCCCCTGATCAACAATCTGCGCGTGGTTTAAACTACCGTACATTTTTTACAACTTGGTTGACTGACATGACAAATTCCGCCCTTACCGCCATTTCCCCGATCGACGGCCGTTATGCCGGCAAAGTCGAAGCCTTGCGCCCCATCTTCAGTGAATACGGCCTGATCCGTTTTCGCGTACAAGTCGAAGTTCGCTGGCTGCAAGCCATGGCCAAGCACCCTCAAATTTCGGAAGTTCCCGCTTTTAGCGAGAACGCCAACAGATTACTGAACGACTTAGTCGAACACTTTTCCGAAGCGGATGCTCAGCGCGTCAAAGACATCGAAAAAACGACCAACCACGACGTCAAGGCGATCGAGTACTTGCTCAAAGAAAAGATCTCCGGCAACGCCGAGCTTGAAAAAGTCAGTGAATTCATTCATTTCGCATGCACATCGGAAGATATCAACAACCTATCCTACGCCTTGATGCTTAGCGAAGGGCGTCAATTGATCATCGACCAAATCGACCAATGCATCGAGGCGATCCGCAAGGTTGCACATGACACTGCCGCACAACCGATGCTATCGCGGACGCACGGACAATCCGCCACTCCAACCACAGTCGGCAAGGAATTCGCGAATGTCGTTGCGAGAATGCTGCGCCAGAAAAAACAACTGGAAGCGGTCGAACTGCTCGGCAAGATCAACGGCGCGGTCGGCAATTACAATGCGCACTCGGTCGCCTACCCCGACGTCGATTGGAACGAATTTTCGAAAAACTTCGTCGAATCACTGGGGCTAAACTTCAATCCGTACACGATACAAATCGAGCCGCACGACTACATCGCCGAATTCTTCCATGCGCTGTCGCGTTTCAACACGATCTTACTCGACTTCGACCGGGACGTCTGGGGTTATATCTCGCTGGGCTACTTCAAGCAAAAAACCATTGCAGGCGAAGTCGGCTCGTCGACGATGCCGCATAAAGTTAATCCGATCGATTTCGAAAACTCCGAAGGCAATCTCGGCATCGCGAACGCTGTATTTAGCTTTCTTGCCGAAAAACTCCCTATTTCCCGCTGGCAACGCGACCTAACCGACTCGACAGTACTACGCAACATCGGCGTCGGCATCGCACATACCAGCATCGCGATTCAATCGACGCTGAAAGGTATTTCGAAGCTAGAACTCAATAGCGATGCGCTCGAAACCGATCTGAACGCAAATTGGGAAGTGTTAGCCGAACCGATTCAAACCGTGATGCGCCGTTACGGCATCGAAAAACCCTACGAAAAACTGAAGGAATTGACGCGCGGTCAACGCATCACGCCGGAACAAATGCGCACGTTCGTCGAAGGACTAAATATACCGCAGGACGCAAAAAACACACTGCTTGATTTGACGCCGCGAACTTATACCGGTTACGCCGAACGATTGGCTCGAAAAATTTGAAATTTCGACCCCAAGCCGAACAAACGGTAACCCAAGAAGCTAAGGAACGAGCATTTTATTACCCCAGCCTTAACAATCGCAGCACCTATGGACTAAGGTATTATGCGTTCCCACGCAGGGAGTGGGGGGAACGCGGAAATGAGTAATCAATTGCAAGGTAGGGATGAAAATTCGTTTATGCGAACCTGTCCATAAAAAAATGTTATTTTATGTGGACAAACGCACAGTTAAAAATCACATCTTTTGAGAGAATTTACCCGAAGTTAGAAGACATACTTGTTTTGTTTTTTAACTTCAGAAAACTCCTTTATTTTAAAAGTGATTTTCACTTGAGGGCTGATGAAAATCAGCCCTTTTTTTTAATTCGATTTCATAGCAAGTCAATGCACATGCTCCATCTGAGTGAAAAACCTCTATACCTTTCACATCGAATTTAGGTATTGTTTCTGTAGACGTTGCCAAAATTTAAAGCGTAATCGACATCAGCAATCCAAATTCTTCAGTGACTGGAATAAAGCATTCCAGCTCGAATAATAAACGCATCAATTAAATCCAATCCTTCACCGGTTTTCAAATTGGTAAACACGAAAGGCCGATCGCCACGCATTTTTTTCGCATCGCGATCCATCACTTCCAACGACGCTCCGACATAGGGCGCCAAATCGATTTTGTTAATCACGAGTAGATCCGAACGAGTGATGCCAGGCCCCCCCTTGCGCGGAATTTTGTCGCCCGCCGACACGTCGATGACATAAATAGTCAAATCGGCCAGTTCCGGGCTGAACGTCGCGCTCAGATTATCGCCTCCGCTTTCGACCAGCACGAAATCAAGGTTGCCCCAGCGCTCGCATAATTCCTCGACCGCGGCCAGATTCATCGACGCGTCCTCGCGAATCGCGGTGTGCGGGCAGCCGCCGGTCTCGACTCCAAGAATTCGCTCTTCCGGTAATGCCTGACTACGAATCAAAAACTGCTGATCCTCACGGGTATAAATGTCGTTCGTGACGACGCCGATTTCGAAATCGTCGCGCATGCGTTTGCACAGCGCATCGACCAATGCGGTTTTTCCGGAGCCGACCGGACCGCCGATACCGACTCTTAAAACATGTCTATCGCTCATTGTTATTTACCACTCTAAAAAGTTAACTGGATTATTAAGGCTATGTTCGAGTTTAGTTGAAGTGAATACTACACCAATCACGAAACTTGAAGATTTTAGGGTACGCAGCACTTACCACAGCAGTACCATCCGTAGTTTAACGCGCCCTCATGTGTTGCCTTGTGCCGACATTAGGTACGCGCAGCGTACCCTACAACTCACTTTAGATTTAGAAGTGCTTCCGATAGTAGCGGGTGTTTTCAACTATTAGCGCATACATAGCCATTATTGATGGAACACGGATGACTCCGATCAATCGGATTTATAAATTTTTCAAATTTCTATGCTGAGACTCTTCCCGAAAATTCATTCGTAAATGCCTTTCCGAACAGAACACCATTACCGGCTCAAGAACGAAACAAGCGTGAATACTGCATCTCATGACGACTGCTGGCCAGCGCGAGACCGAACGCACTACCGCCGATATCGTCATCGGCAATCAATAACGCTCGATCGACTAAATCAGGGAGCATTCGAGCCAGGCCACCCAACAAGCGCTGGCCAGCCACTTGACCCAACGGCACCAATTTAACTGCACATAAAACCTGGTTTTCTAGCCAACTCCAAACATAACCTAATAACGTATCACGCATTGGTATTTGCCACTGCACTGCTGTCAATGCGAACAGCGCCGCGAGCGTGGCGTCGGGTCGACGTCGCCAATCTCGAGCTTCGTCGATATTCAAGTCGGTCAGCAATCGCGCAAGCGCTTGCCCGGTTTGTCTATCCTCGGATCGAAGTTCGGCGGTCTCGCGATAAGCCGTCAAAGTCCGGCTCCAGCGATGAACATCGTCGATATCTTGGCTCTGCCAAGCAGCATGCAATCGCACCAAAATAGGCAAATCGATACGCGCCAAACCGTTTTCCAACACACCTGAAAGCCATTCCTCGGCGTCTGCGTCGTTTTTGATCAAACCGTCCTCGACCGCGCCTTCGAAACCCTGAGAATAACTGTACATGCCGATCGGCAAGCCCGGACTCACTAATTGCAAAAGGCGCAGCAAGGCCAGATCAGTGATCATGGCCGTGATAAGCACCGGCTTCAGGCTCGAACGGCAATTCTGCGTGGGCAACGGTCAAACCCAAACCTTCGATCATGTGATCGAGTACATGATCGCTCAAATAACGCAATTCGCCCGGCAAAATTTGCAGCGAGACATGGCGGTTGCCTAAGTGATAACAGGCGCGCGCAAACTGCAATGGTTCGTTGCTGCGCACGACCGACAAAGGTTCGGGCGCGGCGTCGACCAAGACATTAAATCGGTCGGGGCCGGTCAGCACCAACCCCGATCGCAGCAAATGGCCGCGTGGCAAGAACAAGCCGACTTCGACGCCGCCTTCGGTCACGGCATGGAAACGGCATTTTTGCCTCGTTTCGAAAGGCAGTGTTAGGACATCGACGAAAGTCATATCGGAACTAGCAAGTTCGGTAAGTTTCAGCATAATCTTAAAATAGAAAATAACGTTGGGCGAAAGGCAACACGTCCGCAGGCTCGCAGGTGAGTAACATCCCGTCGGCGCGAACTACGTAGGTTTGCGGGTCGACGTCGATGACCGGTTGATAATGATTATGTATCATCGAATGCTTGCCGATCGAACGAGTCCCTCGAGTAACGCCGATGCGCTTACCGAGCCGCAATGTTTCGGCCAGCCCAGCGTCGACAGACGCTTGCGACAAAAACATCATCGAGGTCGACGCGGCGGCCATGCCGAACGAACCGAACATCGGCCGGTAATGCACCGGTTGCGGCGTCGGAATCGACGCATTCGGATCGCCCATCGGCGCGGCGGCGATGAATCCGCCTTTCACTATCAAACTGGGTTTGACTCCGAAAAAAGCCGGCTGCCAGAGCACCAGATCGGCTAATTTACCGACTTCGACCGAACCGACCTCGTGCGAGATACCATGGCTGATCGCCGGATTGATCGTGTATTTGGCGATATAGCGCTTGATGCGAAAATTGTCGTGGCGCGCATTGTCTCCCGGAAGACTGCCGCGCTGCACCTTCATTTTGTGCGCGGTCTGCCAGGTCCGCGTGATCACTTCACCGACGCGGCCCATCGCCTGCGAATCGGACGAAATCATCGAAAACGCGCCGAGATCGTGCAGAATGTCCTCGGCCGCGATCGTTTCGCGGCGGATGCGCGATTCGGCGAACGCGACATCCTCGGGTATGCCCGGATCGAGATGATGGCAAACCATCAGCATGTCCAGATGCTCGTCGACGGTATTGATCGTATAGGGACGGGTCGGATTGGTCGACGACGGCAGGACATTGGCCTGACCGCAGGCCTTGATGATATCCGGCGCGTGGCCGCCGCCGGCGCCTTCGGTATGGTAGGTATGAATCGTCCGGCCCTTGAATGCGGCGATCGTATCCTCGACGAAGCCCGACTCGTTCAGCGTGTCGGTATGGATCGCGACCTGCACGTCGAAACGCTCGGCCACCGACAAACAACAATCGATCGCGGCCGGTGTCGTTCCCCAGTCCTCATGCAGTTTCAAACCCATCGCGCCGGCGCGGATTTGTTCTTCGAGCGCTTCGGGAAGACTCGCATTGCCCTTGCCGAGCAGGCCGAAATTCATCGGCAATCCGTCCAATGCCTGCAGCATGCGGTGAATATTCCACGGCCCCGGCGTGCAGGTCGTCGCGTTCGTGCCGGTCGCGGGCCCCGTGCCGCCGCCGAGCATCGTCGTGATGCCGGACATCAGCGCTTCGTCGACCTGCTGCGGACAAATGAAATGAATGTGCGCGTCGATGCCGCCGGCGGTCAGTATCTGCCCTTCCCCGGCGATGATCTCGGTGCCGGGGCCGATAACGATATCGACGCCATCCTGCACGTCGGGATTGCCGGCCTTACCGATTGCGGCGATACGGCCATTTTTGATGCCGACGTCGGCCTTGACGATGCCCCAATGATCGACGATCAAAGCATTCGTAATCACCAGATCCATCGCGGTTTGCGAGCCGGCCTGACTCTGTCCCATGCCGTCGCGAATCACCTTGCCGCCGCCGAATTTGACCTCGTCGCCGTAGATCGTGCGGTCCTCCTCGACTTCGAGAAACAATTCGCTATCGGCTAAACGCACGCGGTCTCCGGTGGTCGGACCGAACATATCGGCATAAGCCCGACGGCTTAATTTACTCATGACTGTCCTCCAACGTGCCCATGATTTGCTGGCGAAATCCGTAAATTCTCCGCATGCCTGCAAAAGGCACCAATTGCACTTCGCGTTGCTGACCGGGTTCGAAGCGTACCGCTGTACCGGCCGGAATATCGAGCCGGTAGCCGCGAGCCTTGTCGCGGTCGAATTTCAAGGCCGGATTGGTTTCGTAAAAATGATAATGCGAGCCGACCTGAATCGGACGGTCGCCGCTGTTCGCGATCAGAAGCCGGATCGCCTCGCGTCCGGCATTTATTTCAAGATCGCCGTCGGCCGTAATGATTTCACCGGGAATCATGCTATCTCCTATTCGATCGGATTATGGACCGTGACCAGTTTGGTCCCATCCGGAAAAGTCGCTTCGACCTGCACTTCGGGCAGCATTTCGCAAACGCCGTCCATTACGTCGTCTTTGTTCAACAGCGTTCTGCCGTATTCCATCAATTCGGCGACGGTGCGCCCGTCCCTAGCGCCTTCCATGATCGCGGCCGAAATATAGGCGACCGCTTCCGGATAATTGAGCTTTAGGCCTCTATTCCTGCGGCGCTCGGCCAACAATGCGGCCGTAAAAAGCAGTAATTTGTCTTTTTCGCGTGGTGTCAATTGCATAATTTATACTGTGAAAGTTCGTAGATTAGGATTCTTTATCTAATTTTTCGATATGAAAAACAATGTTGGCTCCGAAGAGGGTGCGGTTGCTCGACCGGCAGGCGTCGGCGGCAGGGCAGATTTTTGCTCCTGCAAAATCTGCATTCATGCCATCCATGGCAATCAGATTCCGCCGTCGAGCTTACATGGACGTATTTACGGCGCCCTGTCGGGCGAGTGACCGCACCACCCCACCCCTCTCGCACATGCATTTAGCGGGAGGATTGCCAGTTCTTCATGAATGTTAGGTTTCGGATTTTGTATTCACGTCGCCCAGATACGCGGCATACAAGCTTTGCGGCCTACCGTCGCCTCGCGAATAGCCGCCCAAACTTGGTTGAAAAAGTCGCGCAGTTTATCGGCTCTGTGATCCAATGCGCGACAAATCAACAAATCATCTATACATGTGACGCCGCGCCCTGGTGCGTCGCCGATCATGTTTCGCACAATCTCTAAAACTTCTGTCGAAGCAGGATAAGCAAACAAAGTTCCGCAAGCCGAATGCCGATTCATACCCCAACGTGCGGCAAAGGCTTGCGCGTCGAGGCGCAGTCGCTCCAAATAGACCGGTTCGTCATCCAGCACTATGCGCCAATTCAATAAGACTTCACCCAGCTCAAAACCTTCGCCGGATGCGGGACGACCCAATACGATGATTTCCCATGTGATAAATCGCGCGCCGGCATCGATATTGATCGTCGTGGCAGACGTCAGGCGCGCGCCTTCATAGACAATCGTTTCTTGCGGCAGCCATTCCAAGACCGCATTTTCTTCGATCGTCATCGCGACCGACTGAGCTGCGCTGCCGCCTTCACTGCGGTAAAACTTGCCGGCGGCAGGCGTCGTGATCAAGGCGTGACTGCCGCGTTCGGCCTTGGCTTCGATCGTCAATCGGTCTCCGGCAACGACACCGCCCGGCGGATGCAGCAAATACAGATGACACACATCGCCTTCGGGATAAAACGGCCGCTGCACGGTCAACGGGCCGCGATGAGCCCTGCGCCGCAACACCGTTCTGCTTTCGGTCTTCGCAAAACCAAGCCTCAATTCGGCTTGCCAACCCTGCAGCGAATCGATCCCGGATTCGGTTGCCGCGCACCCGTCGCTGTACACCGGATCAAGCACCGAGCAACAGAGTCAAACCTACAGCTGCGCACGAGATGGCGACAGCGGTTCGAGTCCATTTCAAAATCACGGGACTCAGTAAACCTGCCGCCAAGCCGATTCCGTGCAACGAGGCGGTTGAAAGCAAAAAGCCCAAGGCATAATGAGTCCGGTCCGCATCGAGACCGATTTCCAATGCATGCACAAAGCCGTGGCTCAATGCGAACAAGGTCGCCACGAAGCAAGCCTGCGTCAACGAAAGGCGCCAGTCGCGCAGCACGATAATTCCCGAGACCAGTACCGACAACGCCACCCAAAATTCCGGATAAGCCACCGTAATACCGGCGAATGCCAAACCCGCACCGATAGCCATGGCCGACAAGAAACTCAAGGGCAACAACCAACGCGCCCGCCCTCCCAGCCCGAAAGCCCAGAGACCGACCGCAATCATCACTAACAAGTGATCCGGGCCGAGCAACGGATGAATAAATCCTTCGCCGAACCCATGATCCGCACCGATGCCGAGATGCGCGAAGGCCGGTATCGGCAACAGAAGTATCGAAGCGACTAGCGCGGCAGTGTATTTGTTGTTGATCATCATTTTCACCTTCACATAGTTGTTTTATCTCGCGCGGAGGAGCTGGGGCGCGAAGTTATTTTTCTGGTTCCCACGGCCCTCCGCTCATCGTTATATACCTTTCGCACTTCAAATTTCGGCACTGCCTTAGGAGGCACCGGGGTGTTCGGCAAAGGCTTTGCCAGCATGGAGCTGGCATAGAGCCTACATGGATGTATTCACGGCGTCCTTTGACGGGCACCCCGGTGCCGAATTTTGATCTCCGATGGGTATACATAAGTCTTGAATTACCCATTTATAATCTTAACCAATGCGGCCTCGATACCATTGATTGTCGCTTAACACACTAGGCTTCGAAATCGCGATCTGGGGATCGCTCCCACAGAGCATCCGACCCTTTGTGGGAACGACGCCTTCGTCGCGACTATCGAAGGCACTGACGTTCAATAATTCACAGTTTTATCAAACATCTAGTTAGTCGATAAATTCTGTCAATCAAGTTTGGGGGGGTTCTCTATAACGGCAAACGCCGGAGCGTGCGAACGAGAGCAACCTTCCCGGCTTCGATATCGCGATCTAGGACTTCGCTCCCAAAATGCTTGCCGACGCGCTTTTACCATCGTCACACCGTCAAATAACGCTTGACCTTCGTTTCGTTCAACTCGTCCATCGCGCCCGACGCGACGCTTCTCCCGCGTTCCAGGATGCAGAAACGATCAGCGACCTTGCGCGCGAACGGCAGTTTTTGTTCGACAAGCAGCACCGTGACGCCCATTTCGCGGTTAATTATTTTGATCGCTTCACGCACCTCATTTTTAACCTCGGCAGTCTCCTTGACTAACGGCGTTTTAATACCTTTTGCCTTATTAAGCCGAATGATCACGTCGCCGATTTCGCTGACAATGTTCGGCTGTATACCTTCGGTCGGCTCGTCCAGAATCAGCAATCTCGGATTCAGCACCAAGGCTCGCCCGATCGCCAATTGCTGCTGTTGGCCGCCGGACAGATCGCCGCCGCGCCGCCCGAGCATCTGTTTCAGCACCGGAAATATTTCGAAAATGTGCTCCGGCACTTTTTTGATACCGTGTCTACGCGCCGCGCGCAAACCGATTTTTAGATTCTCCTCGACCGTCAGCAGCGGAAAAATCTCGCGGCCCTGCGGCACAAAGCCGATTCCAAGTTCGGCGCGTTGCTCGGGCTTCAATGGTGCGAGATCGACGCCGTCGAACAGCATTTCGCCGCTGCGCACCGGAATCAGACCCATGATACATTTCAGCAAGGTCGTTTTACCGACGCCGTTACGTCCCATAAGGCAGACGCAGCCACCTTCCGGTACCGACAGCTGCAAGTCCCACAACGTGTGGCTTTCGCGGTAATATTGATTCAATGAATTGATGTTCAGC
This sequence comes from Methylotuvimicrobium sp. KM1, assembly GCF_044788715.1. Classification (NCBI taxonomy): domain Bacteria; kingdom Pseudomonadati; phylum Pseudomonadota; class Gammaproteobacteria; order Methylococcales; family Methylococcaceae; genus Methylotuvimicrobium; species Methylotuvimicrobium sp. KM1. The sequence continues at coordinate 3,263,973 of NZ_CP173170.1, forward strand.
ATTAGTCCCCCAGATATACTTGAATCACGCGAGGGTCGTTTTGTACTTCGTCCATCGTGCCCTCGGTCAATACCGAACCTTCATGCAATACTGTGACCTTGCGTGCGATCGAGCGCACGAACTCCATGTCGTGTTCGACCACGACGATCGAATGCTTGCCTTGCAACGACAGCAGCAATTCAGCGGTCCTATCGATTTCCTGGTGCGTCATGCCGGCGACCGGCTCGTCGACCAGCATCACTTTCGGCTCCTGCATCAGCAACATGCCGATCTCGAGCCATTGCTTTTGTCCATGCGACAAGATCCCGGCTTGTTGTTTGCGATGCTCGATCAGTCCGATCGTCGTCAACACCTCTTCGATACGGTCGCTCTGCTCGCCGTTCAGCCTTGCGAAAAGCGCGGGCCAGGCGCCCTTGTCCGCCTTCATCGCCAATTCCAGATTTTCGAATACGCTCAAATTTTCGAATACGCTCGGCTTTTGAAACTTTCGGCAGATGCCGGCTTGAGCGATCGCCGGCTCGTCCATTTCGAGCAAATCGATGGTTTGACCGAAAAATACCGAACCGCTATCGGGTTTCGTCTTGCCGGTAATCACATCCATCAGCGTCGTCTTGCCGGCCCCGTTCGGTCCGATCAGGCAACGCAATTCGCCGTTGTCTATGTATAAGGACAGATTGTTCAAGGCTTTGAAGCCATCGAAACTAACGCTGACATCCTCAAGATAGAGTATCGTTTTGTGCGACACGTCGAGTTCACCGGGCTTAACCGGCCTTCTGACAAAATCGAAGGTTTTATAGCGATCGATCAAAGGCTTGGTCATGTCTGCGTCTCCCGACCTTTCTTAAGCAACAAACCTGCCAAGCCATTTGGCATGAATACCGTAACGAGAACGAAAGTCGCGCCCAATGTGAATAACCAAATTTCCGGAAGCAAGCCGGTCAACACCGTTTTACCGTAATTGACCAGCATCGCGCCGATGATCGCGCCGTACAGCGTCCCCCGTCCGCCGATCGCGACCCAAACGACGATCTCCAACGAGTTCAACGGCGAAAATTCACTCGGATTGATGATGCCGACTTGCGGCACGTACAATGCACCGGCAATTCCGGCCAGCATCGCCGCGAACACGAATATCCAAAGCTTGAACATTTCGACCCGGTAGCCCAAAAAACGCACGCGCGCCTCGTGATCGCGCACCGCAGTCACGACACGACCCAGTTTGGTGCAAGAGATCCATCTTGACAGCAAAAATGCAACAATTAAGGCAAGTCCGGAAATCATGAATAGTGCGACCCTGACAGCTTCGGATTGTATGTTGAAACCCAGGATGTCCTTGAAGTCGGTCAAGCCGTTGTTGCCGCCGAAGCCCATTTCATTGCGAAAAAACGCCAACATCAATGCATAAGTCAAAGCCTGCGTAATAATCGACAAATAAACGCCGGTCACTCTCGAACGGAATGCGAGCCAGCCGAACACGAACGCCAAGGCACCCGGCGCCAGCAGCACCATCGGCAGCGCGAACCAGAATTGATCGAAACCGTACCAGTACCACGGCAGTTCTTTCCAATCCAAAAAAACCATAAAATCGGGCAAAACCGCATCACCGTAGACGCCGCGCTCACCAATTTGGCGCATCAAATACATGCCCATCGCGTAGCCGCCCAATGCGAAAAAGGCGCCATGACCGAGCGCGAGAATGCCGCAATACCCCCAAACCAAGTCGAGCGACAAGCCCAGTAACGCAAAAGTCAGATACTTGCCGAGCAAAGAGACGGTATAGGCGGAAAAATGCAGCGCCGAAGCATTTGGAAAAATCATATTGCAAAGCGGAACCAACACGATCAGGGCGATCAGGGAAAACAGCACGGCATTCGCCGTCTTATCGTTACTGAAAAACAGACTCTTCATGCTCACGCCTCCGCCGCTCGGCCCTTTTGCGGAAACAGTCCGCGCGGGCGTTTTTGAATAAACAGAATGATGAACACCAATACCAAAATCTTCGCGAGCACCGCGCCGGCATGCGGCTCGAGCAGCTTGTTGGCGATACCGAGCGAGAACCCGGCAACCAAGGTGCCCCAAAGGTTTCCGACACCGCCGAAGACGACGACCATGAACGAATCGACGATATAGCTCTGACCCAGATTCGGCCCGACATTAGTAATCTGACTCAACGCGACACCGGCGACGCCGGCGATTCCCGAGCCCAGCCCGAAGGTCATCGCATCGACCCGCGCGGTCGGTATGCCCATCGCCTTCGCCATGTTGCGGTTTTGCGCGACTGCCCTGACTTCGAGACCCAGCCGTGTCCGCCTCAAAATTTGCAATAGCGCCGCGAATACCAGCAAGCAAAACAGCACGATGTAAAAACGATTCCAAGTCAGGGACAGAAAATCGTTGATCTGCCACGAACCGCTCATCCATTCCGGCGTCGTGACACTGCGGTTCAGCGGCGAAAAAATCGAACGCACCGTTTGCTGCAAAAATAGGCTTATGCCGAAAGTCGCCAGCAAAGTTTCGAGCGGCCGCCCATATAAAAAACGGATGATCCCCCGTTCGATCGCAACGCCGACCAAAGCCGAAATCATGAACGCCGAGGGAATCGCTAGAATTACCGACAGACCGATATGATTTGGCATGATCTGTTGCATCACATAGGTCGTATAAGCGCCGAGCATCATCAATTCGCCGTGCGCCATGTTGATCACGCCCATCACGCCGAAGGTAATTGCCAAGCCGATCGCGGCCAGCACCAGCACAGCGCCGAGACTCAATCCGAAGAATACTGTTTCGACGCTGTTGTAAAACTGCAGCCGGGCGTCGATTTTTTTCAGAGCAGCCTGGGCTTTTTTCCTAACTTCGTTATCCGCTTCGATGAAATTGCCGGCGCTATCCTTTTCGATTAGCACACTCAGCCGGTTATAGGCCTCGAGGCTGTTGTATTCCTTCAAAGTGTCCATCGCGTTCAGACGAACCGATTTGTCGCTATTTTGTAGATCGTTTAGTGCAAAAATCAGGCGCATCGACGAGAGCACGTCTTCGTCTGTTTCGGTCGACTCGTACTCCTTCAACAATTCCAGCGTTTTTGCATCGGCAGTCTTGACCATCGCATTGACCGCAGAGAGCCTCACCGAAGCATCATCCGATTGCAACTGCAAAAGAGCTATTTTCTTGCGCAACTTGGTGCGCAAGCTGTTGGTGATGTTGACTTTCGACAACTCCGAGCGCTCGACAAGACCTAAATCGGCTCCTGTCGATGCATCAGCGATCCGGTAGCCTTGGCCACTTTCGGTGGCGATCACCGCCGTTTGCTTATCGCGTAACGCATATAAGCGGCCATCCAATAAGGCTTCCAAAATCGGCAAAGCCGCAGGATGACCGGTCACGCTCAGATTTTCAATCGCCTGCTCGCGATCTTTCATGCTGCCGATAAGCAAGCGCGATAGCGCATCGACAAATGGATCGAGAACGGTTTCGGCTTGTTGTTCCGAGACTTCCTGGTTCTCGCTGTTAAATTGCGCAGATTCATCGGCCGGCTCATCCAAAGCAATACTAGGCCGGATGCAAAGCATTATTAAAGCCAACAACGACATCCGCCATTTGAACGAATTCGCTTTCATAAGAGTTCCTAAAATGAATGATCAATCGTAGGGTACTTATTCAGTTCCCAGGCAATTCTCGTTCCCACGCTCTGCGCTCGTCGTAATGCTTAAATTGTAGGGTACGCTGCGCGTACCTTCATGCAACCCAGATCAAACCATAAAGTTTGGTGGGGTTCCCATGGTACGCACAGCGTACCCTACGGCACTAGAGCGTCCCCGTCCGGTTCCCACGCCCTGCGTCACAGCCATTAAGTATTGAGGGGATTTATTAGAAAAATCTCCCCCAGCACCTCTTTTTCAAAGAGGGGAGTAAAGCTCCAGGATCTTAACTTAATGGCAGTGACGCCCTGCGTGGAAACCATTTCGGGAAATTATTTTTTGCTAAATCCTTAAATACGTACCCTACTCTCCACTTCAATACAGTCCGTTCAATAATTTTGCCCGGAACACTTTTTGGTTTCGGTATTGAAGTTGCCGCATAGGATAGGCGGAGTCCAATCGGCGATGATCGGCTTGCTCTCCGGCAAAAAATCCGACCAGGCATCGCCCGGAACCAATTTATTGGTTTGCCAAACGGTCAAAAACTGGCCGTTGTCTTGTATCTCCCCGATCAATACCGGCTTGGTGATGTGATGGTTCGGTAGCATTTTTGAAATACCGCCGGTCAAGTTCGGAGCCTCGACGCCGATGATCGCCTTTTGCACGGCATCCGGGTCGATCGTTCCGGCCTTTTCGACCGCTTTGACCCACATATTGAAACCGATATAGTGCGCTTCCATCGGATCGTTGGTCACGCGTTTCGGGTTCTTGATAAACTCGTGCCATTGCTTGATAAAGGCAGCGTTCTTGGTTGTATCGACACTCATGAAATAATTCCAGGCCGCCAGGTGGCCGACCAACGGTTTGGTATCGATGCCGGACAACTCCTCTTCGCCGACCGAGAACGCCACGACAGGAATGTCCTCAGATGAAATACCCTGATTGCCCAATTCTTTATAGAAAGGAATGTTAGCATCGCCGTTGATCGTCGACACGACCGCGGTCTTCTTGCCGGCCGAACCGAATTTCTTGATATCCGACACGATGCTTTGCCAATCGGAATGACCGAACGGCGTGTAGTTGATCATGATGTCCTTTTCGTCGACGCCCTTGGCTTTCAGATAGGCTTCGAGAATCTTGTTGGTCGTACGCGGATAGACATAATCGGTGCCGGCCAAGACCCAGCGTTCGGCGCCGAAGTCGTCCATCAGATAATCGACCGCCGGAATCGCCTGTTGATTCGGCGCGGCGCCGGTGTAGAACACGTTTTTCGATGATTCCTCGCCTTCGTACTGCACCGGATAGAACAACAGGCCATTCAATTCCTCGACGACCGGCAGCACAGATTTGCGCGACACCGACGTCCAGCAACCGAAGATCGCCGCGACCTTGTCCTTGGTCAAGAGTTCACGTGCTTTTTCGGCGAACAGCGGCCAGTTCGAGGCCGGGTCGACGACGACCGGTTCGAGTTTCTTGCCGAGCAAGCCGCCTTTTTTGTTCTGTTCCTCGATCAACATCAGCATCGTATCCTTGAGGGTCGTTTCGCTAATCGCCATCGTGCCCGACAATGAATGCAAGACGCCGACTTTGATCGTTTCTTCGGCGGAAGCGGTCGGAGCCGTAACCGAAAAAAACGATGCGACGGCCGCAATGCTCAATAATTTAAGATTTTTCGATAGTTTCTTCATAGTCTGTTCCCGAGGTTGAAATTAGATTTGGTATTGGAAACCAAGAAGGAAGGCATTGGTTTGGTCGCCTGTCGCATCGTCCCTATAATTGAGCCCCTTAGTCATCAAATCGCCGTATTGCCAACTTAAACCGATCCGTGCGTTATGCCCGTCAATGACATAATTCACACCGGCCTCGAACATATTCCGGTCCGGGCTACTTTTCGGCATGACGTTGACATAACGAACGAAGGGTTGAAATTGGCCGATACCGATTGTTTGCGGAAATAAATACATGCCGCTCACGTCGTAAGCATTGCCTTCGAACATTGCAAACCCGCCCCCTGCTTTTCGGCTGGCCATGCTGTAACCATTGATTCCGTAGTTCTTGTATTCGCCGTTCAGAGTAACGACACCGCCGTTCCCCAATACTTTTTCGAGCAATAAATCGATTGCCGTGCCCCTGAAATTACCGGCATCACCAACAACACCGACACCATCTTCCTGATATTGATTGGAAACCGCCAAGGTCAGAATATCGCCGCCTTTACCGTAATAGGTACCCGATGTGTAGTAACCGGGATTTTTCTCGACTTCCCAGAAATTAAAAGCCAATCGTTGCGCATAGAGCAGATTGTCATCCTTGTTCGCGCCGCCTCTTAGCCCTTGAAAAATACCTAACGCGTATTGAATGCGGCCATCCCAAACCGAACCCCAAAAAGTCACACCGTCGTCACGGCCGAAGGAACCCGCTGAGGTTCCGTCGTTACGTATCGTCGTGTTGAAATCGGCCGGCTCGAACGGCGTACCGCTAATCCGGTCGCCGGTGACATAAATGCTATGCACGGCACTATAAAACGGTCCATTCATTTCGCGGCGTTCGGCCGGTACGAGCATGCGCCCGACCCACAAATTGGCCATCGGATGAAATTCGAATTTACCGATGGCATCTAACAATCGAAGTTCACCGCCATTGTTACAGGTTTGACATTCCGAGTTGATTTCCAGCTTGATATACTCGTGAATCTGAGCATTCAGATACAGTCGCATGTTGTCGACGAAAAAATCGTTTGACCAATTGCCGTCCGCAACCGACTCGACCGAGGTAAAGCTTGTCCTTAAACCGGCGCCGAGACTCAACCATTTGGTTTCGTCGATTTTAAAAGTCGCTCCTGCTTGCGATTCCTGCACATGACTTAACGATAACGCCGCAAATAGCAGATACGTCAAAAAACCGTGTTTTCGCTTGTGACTGGCTAGCTTGTAAACAGTCTTCATGATCATTCCCCCAAAGAGTCAAAAAATGCACCGGTTTATACCGGCGCAGCCGAATATGGCTGTAATCGATTATTCTTTGGCGGAAACATTTGAACAATCAGTCAAATGACTCATTAGTTAAATGACGTATAGGGGTGAAAACCAAATTATTCCTTGTCGCTTTAGGAATATAATCCATTGATAAAATTTATTATTTTTATAGAAATCATTAATCTAGAAAAGCTACATGACTACTATAACTTTCGCACTTCAAATTTCGGCAGTGCCTCCGAGTTTTCATCTACGATGAGTATACAATTGCAGTTATGACTTGAATCCAAGAAGTGATTTTAATGCGTATGTCCTGTACAAACTTTGGCTGAACGAGACAATTCCAACCGATGCCGTTTATAATCCATTCGACTTCTCGAGTTTATCGCCAATAACAACCAGGTTTAATAACCGATGAAAACCATCCTCGTGACCGGCGCCACCGGACAAATCGGGTCGGAATTGACGCCAGCTCTCAGACAGCGATACGGCAATGATTCCATCATTGCCGTCGGTCACCGTAAGCAACCCGATGCCGATTTAACAAACGCAGGCCCCTATTGCCGGTTGGACATTGAAGACGTCGCGGCGTTAGCTCGAATTGTCGAGGACTATCGCATCGATACGATTATTCACCTCGCTTCGTTATTGTCCGCAGTTGCCGAAACGGACCCGCAAAGAGCATGGTCGGTCAATATCGATGGCTTGTTCAATGTTTTGGAAATCGCCCGTCAAAACGCTTGCTCGGTATTTTTTCCCAGCTCGATAGGCGCCTTCGGCCCTAACACGCCGACTTTCGATACGCCTCAGGATACGATACAACGACCAAATACGTTGTACGGTATTGGCAAGGTAACCGGCGAGTTACTGTGCGATTATTATCACAAGCGCTATAACCTTGACACTCGGGGACTTAGATTTCCGGGATTGATTTCCTATAAAACGCCGCCCGGCGGCGGCACAACCGATTACGCAGTCGAAATATTCAACGCTGCCGTTCGATGGCAACACTACACATGCTATCTAAAACCCGATACGCAATTGGATATGATGTACATGCCGGATGCGATAGATGCGATTTGGCAGTTAATGACAGCCGAGCCCAAACGCTTAATCCACCGCAATGCCTACAATGTGACCGCGATGAGTTTCACGCCTGAGCAACTGGCAGCAGAAATTCGCCGGCATATTCCCGATTTCAAAATGAGCTATAAAATCGACCCGCTTAGACAAGTCATAGCGGACTCTTGGCCACGCCACATGGATGATAGCGCCGCCCGGCAAGAATGGGGTTGGCAAGCGCGATTCGACCTAGCAACGATGGTCGAAGACATGCTAGAGCACATAGCCGAATAAACCGATGATGCCCTTTCAATAAACCAAACCCCTATTCACTATTCACTATTCACTATTCACTATTCACTACTTACTGCTTACTGCTTACCGCTAACCGCTCACTGTTTCCCAATCGCTACCCGCTAAAAGAGGTCATCATGACACTTGCCAAACTCGACACACAGTTAAGGGACCGACTCTCCGCGATGCAAGCCAAAGGTATCTCAAAAGGCAAGGAAAAAATCATCACCGGCTTCAAACCTGCCGAAAACGGCCTCGGCCCTAGGATATTGCTTCAGAATTACCCGAATCGGATATTTTTGAGAATGAATGCCAATGCCTACCTGGGTCTATCGAGCCATCCTGCAGTCATTGCCGCCGAATCGAAAGCCGCCGAAACCTTCGGAGCGGGTCCCGGCGCGGTGAGGTTTATCAGCGGCACCTATCAGCCTCATATCGACTTAGAAAATCGCCTGGCCGAATTTCACGATCGTAACTCGGCCATGCTATTCAGCGCGGCCTATGCAGCTATGATCGGCATCTTACCGGCGCTGATCGATGAAGACACGCTAGTTGTCAGCGATGCACTCAATCATAACTGCATCATCAATGCGATTCGTTTGGCAAAAACGGCGCGAAAAGCGGTTTATCCGCATTTAGACTTAGCCGAGCTTGAACGCATACTGATCGATAACAAAGACCAAGCGGAACGAGTAATCATTGTTACCGACGGCGTCTTCAGCATGCGCGGCGATCATGCGCCGCTGGATAAAATCGACGCGATACGCCGAAAACACGAAACCGATTACAAACAAGGGATTTTGACGGTAGTCGACGATTCGCACGGCATCGGCGCGCTCGGACCGTCCGGGCGCGGCACCGAGGAAATCACTGCAAGCAAAGCGGACATCTTGATCGCAACACTGGGCAAAGCGCTTGGCGTCAACGGCGGCTATGCGGTGTCTAGCCGGACCGTAATAGACTATTTAAGGGAAACATCGGCGAGCTATATTTATTCCAATCCGATTACTCCTCCAGAAGCGGCGGCAGCTTTAGCCGCATTGAATATACTGGACAGCACCGAAGGCAAGGACTTGCTTAACCATATAAAAACGCTAGCTTTAAGGCTCAGGAACGGATTGACCGATTTGGGATTCGAAACCTTACCCGGAGCACACCCGATAGTACCGATCCTAGTTAGAAATACCGACAAAACCACGGCCTTGGTAGAACATTGCTTCGAGCACGACATTTTGGTTACCGGCTTGAATTACCCAGTTGTCGCAAAAGGGGAACAAGAAATCCGGCTACAGATTTCCGCGACCCACACAGAAAAAGACATCTATTATTTTTTGGATGTTCTAAGCCAATTTAAGCATTAACCTAGAAAAAGCATTTCAGAATGAAGTTCATGACGAATAAGAAGTTAATTCAATGACTTATTATTTCTATGTAAATCATTTTTGCTCTCCCACTCCTTTTTGATTGAAAAACCGTCTAAGAAAAAAGGGATGGGGTGTGTCTATCGAGAACAGCCGTGAACCCAGCACCTAAATTCCATAGGTTATTGGCAATGATTCAAAATCATGGCTTATTTAGGTGCTGGGACTTTCAATCGAGCAATCAGGCCCTTCCAAAATAGGGAAGTTATTTTTGAAATAATCCTAAGTAGGTACTTCCATGTACCTGATCTTGACTTTTACGAGGTTCTAATTTTTTTTCTGTTTTTTGATGATGACTTTATCGTCGATGATCAAATCAGAAATACCGCCGATCTCGATCCGCAACGTGCAAGAAGCGTTTTTGAATGCATCGGTTTCACCTTGATAGTTATAAGTTACGTAAGACTCCTTGTCGCTTTTCGTCTCGGATGGAAAAAATACTTGCTCGCCGGTTTCCTTCAAGATCGCCGCCGGGCATTTTTTAGATGCCATTTCCTGCATCGCGACATAAGACCTAATCATCGCTGCCGACTCTTTGTCCTCGACGGATTCTTGTTTGCTGACTCCCACGACAATAAATCCGGCGACAAAAACACCGATAACCGCAAATACAATTTTAGTTGTTTCAGACATAGCGCCCTCTAGGTTGTTTATTTTTATAAGTATGATACCGAAAACATTTCAAAACATTCGGTAATACCCTGTGAATTCTATGCTAATACGCTGATCTCGGCAACGCTTAGAGTCGTTTAAAACTCAACTCCCTGCTCTGCCTTGATACCCTGGGTATACGCATGTTTAACCAGCGTCATATGGGTCACAGTATCGGCAACTTCAATGACCTCCGGCGCGGCATTGCGCCCAGTCAGCACTAAATGCATCCAGGACGGCTTCTCATTTTTAATGAACTCGGCAATTTCTTGTCCGGTGATCCATTGATAACCGCAGCAATAATTAATTTCATCGAGCAATACGAAATCATAGGCTTCAGACTTAATTTTTTCCTTGCTGAACTCCCAAATCGAGCGGCTGGTTTTAATATCCTGCTCAGGATTTTTCGTATCCCAAGTAAAGCCGTCGCCCAAAGCATGCCATTCGATATTGTCGAAACGCTCCGCGGCTTTGTGTTCGCCCGTTTGCCATTGTCCTTTAATATATTGAATCACGCAGACCTTCATGCCCCAGCCGGCTGCGCGAAACACCATGCCCAACGCGCTCGAAGACTTACCCTTCCCTTCGCCGGTATTGACCAACACCAAACCACGGCGCTTATCTCTCGCTTTCATCCAATCTCCTTAACAAGTTATCAAATGTCGGGCAGATTAGCACCTTCATTCGTGAACGCAAGTATAATTGGTCCTTCCACATCAAAACTATTATCTCGATTCATAAAGGGCTTTAACTGTCTTGAATTACTCCCTTTATACTCAAAAAATGGCTAACTTCATGAAGGTATGGGGTGTGGCTAGCGAGGATGTCGGCAGCAGGGCAGATTTTTGCTCCTGCAAAATCTGCATTCACGCCATCTTTGGCGATCGAGCGCTGCCGTCAAACCCCCATGGATGGGTTTACCCAGCACCTAAATTCCATAGTCCATTGGCTATGGTTAACTATCTGAGATAATTTAGGTGCTGGGTGAACGGCGGTCCTCGATAGACACATCTCTTACCTGTTATTCTTAGACGGTTTTTCAATCAAAAGGGAGTAATATAATAAATGCAATACCACGCGGGTCGAGATAAATTTTTTTATCGATAGGATTACATGATGAACAAAACCATACCCATTCTGATTTTCGGCTACGGCAACCTCAGCCGGGGCGACGATGCACTCGGCCCATTACTGCTGGAGATGATTCAGGACCGAATGACATCGGGTTCCGTCGAAATTCTGAACGACTTTCAATTACAGGTCGAACATGCTCTTGATCTTGAAGACCGAAATCTAGTGTTGTTTATCGATGCCTCGGTCGCTTGCGCCGACGCGTTCGATTTCAGAGAACTCGAGCCCGCCCACGACAAGAGCTACACCACGCATGCGATGAGCCCGGCCGCCGTGCTGCAAGTTTATCAAACCATCAAACACCAAAACCCTCCGCCGTGCTTCTTGTTGAGCATTCAAGGCGAACAATTCGAATTAGGTAGCGATTTAAGTCCGAAAGCGCGGGAAAATTTACAACGGGCCGGGCATTATGCCGAACAATTATTAAAACAGCCGGATGTCGAAATTTGGCGCGAGTTAGCCGAAAAAGCGTTTCACCATGAAACATAAGCGATAGGTACGCATCCAGCATCTAAATTTCGGAGCTTCTTGACGATGATTCCCGTATTAAGCCCCAATCGTGCGCACGCTGCTGCCGGTTCTGGAGCCGATGACATCGAGCCTTAGCGCCATTTGCTCCTTCAATTCGGTCACATGCGAGATGATACCAATCATTCTGCCTGAGGCCTGCAAATCGATCAGCGTTCTAATCGCCAAATCCAGCGACTCGGGATCGAGACTGCCGAAACCCTCGTCGATAAATAAGGTATCGAGCTTGATGCCGCCGGCATAGGACTGCACGACATCCGACAAGCCCAGCGCCAACGCGAGGGCCGCCATGAACGATTCGCCGCCCGACAAGGTCGCGACCGGACGGTTTTTGCCGGTATAGGCATCTTCGACTTCCATCTCCAAGCCTGACGCTTTGTTGCCTTTGGCTCGGTCTTCCTTACGCACCAGTCGGTAACGGCCTTTGCTCATCAGAGTCAAGCGCTCGGACGCCTGAATCAGCACATCGTCGAGCAACACGCTCAACACGAAACGCTGTAGGCTGATCTTATCGCCGGTCTGGCCATTGGCGACATCGCTAAGCGTGCCGAACACTTCGTAACGCGCCTCGAGCTCGGCTTGCGTGGCGCGGGCCTGGGTTAATTTGCGTTTAACGCCGGTCAACTGATTAACGCGTTCTTCGAGTTTACGCCAGCTTTCATCGACTTTTCGATACCCTGCGGTTAGTTCGGTCAGTTGCCGTTCGATCGCTTTCATATCGGGCGGGACCAGCCCCGCCAAATCGGCTTGGAGTTGCTTGACAACTTCTTGCAAACCGACTAGTTCGTCTCGATAGGCTTCAATTTCGGCTTTGAGGCTGTGCTGTTCGGGGTCGGGCATCAATGCCAAATGAAACGTGTCGGCACCGGCAAAGTCACTGCGCGCAAGTGCTTCATGCCAGTGCGCCTCAGCCTCATTGTATTGATATTCCAGTGTTTCGTACTGCTGTTGCAAGGCTTCCAGTTTGCTGCCGGCCTTGTCCAGTTCCGAATGCTTCGCGGCATACTCTGCTTCCGCTTGAGTCAACGCATCGCTCAATGCCATGATACGCCGATTCAACTGAGACAAAGCTTGTTCAAGCGCTTTCGGCTCCCGATAGTCTTCGGGTATTAATTTTTCCAACTGTTCCGAGTTAGATCGGGCTTGTATGAACTGTTCGTTGACGCTAGCGGCCTTAGTTTCCAGTTCGGCAAGCGTTTCGGTCATGCTTGAGAGCAATCCTTTGATCGTATCGATTCGCGCGCCTAAGGTCTTTTGTTGCGCTTGCCGCTCAATGAGCCGGTCCACCGTCTCACTTAAGTTAGCGAACGTATCGACAAGCGCTTGCAAAGGTTGCTCGGCCAGTTGTTCTAATTGCCGCTCCAATTGTTCGATATCTTTTCGATTGACGGCCAACTCGTTCAACGCGGCATCCCATTTTTCCTTGGCGTTATGCATGAGGTTACGCCCTTGATTTTCATCGGCGCGCGCCTGATCGACTTGCAGCTTGGTCACGAGCGCCTCATGATTTGCCGCTACCGCCGGCTCCGGATGTTCCTTACTGCCGCAAACCGGACAAGGCTGTCCGGTTTGTAATGCTTCGGCCAACAACGCGGCCTGTCCAAGATGCCAATGCAACTCGATTTGACGCGCTTCTTTTTCAAACGCCTCGTAGGCGGCTTTTTGCGTTTCGAACGCCGCGGCAAGCCGGCTCTCGTTGTGCTTTAGGCGCGCTCGCGCATTGCGCAGATCCTCCAATTGTTTGCGCTGCTCAAGATTGCGGCGCTGCGCTTCCCATTCGATCCGCATCGTCGCGAGCGATTCCAATTCGCGGCTGATTTCGGCAAAAACTTTGTCTTTGTCCGCCAATTCGTTAATCAGCGCTTGTTGTTCGAGTTTTCGAGCATCGAATGCTTTTCTCGCGGCGGTTAACTCTTTTTGGCGATTTTGAAGCGTCACCCTGGCCTCGGCCAGCTCCGCAATCCGGTCTCGATAGTGCTGAAGTTCAATGCGCTTATGCTTCAACGCCTCGACCTCGGCGTAAGCCTGTTTAGCGGCATCGACGTTTTGTTTGGCTTCTAGTTCGTTTGCAGCGGCAAATTGAAGCGCTGTTTGGCTAGCTTGAATCTGCTCGAGCAATTTCGCCTTCTCTTTCGCCTTGGCCCGATGATTATCGTAGAGATGCCGAATTTTTTCGGCTTGCAACGCGCTATCGAGCCGGTGTTGTTTCTTGTCGATCTCCGGCTTTTGCGCGGCTTTGTCGGACAGCGTTTTTTGCTTGGTGTCGAGATTGTCGAAACGTTGTCTCAATGCTTGCGCCTGTTCTCTGGCGCGCGCGGCCTGCAGCATTTTCTGATTGGCTTGTTCCTTATCTGCCGAAGCTACAGCAAGTTCGGGTTGCAGAGCCTCGAGCGCTTCATCGACTTCTGCTTCGGATGCCATTTCGGCGCTGTGCAAAATCCCTTTGATCTGGTTTCGATGCCGTTCGACTTCTTGGCGAATACCGGCCGCTTGATTTTTTAACGCTTCTTCGATGCGTTTGTAGATTCCGGTTCGAAATAGCTGTCCGAAAATTTGTTCCCGCTCTTTCGAATCGGCCATTAGCAATTCGCGGAATTTTCCTTGCGGCAATACCATGACTTGACGAAATTGTTCGACATCCAAACCGATCAATCGTTTGACTTCGTTCGTCGCATCGGTCACGCTTTTGGCAACGATGAGCTTGCCTTCGTCGGTGTCGTCGAGTTGCCAAAGTTGGACTTCGGCCTGTTGCGTCGTGGTACCTTCGCCCTTGCTCTTAGGCCGCTCTTGAACGGGAAGTCGACGAATACGGTAGTTTTTAGTCCCCAGATTGAAATCCAAGATCGCCTCGGTCAGCATGCTAATATCGGCATGATCGCAACGCATCTGCGACGGTTCTCGCTCCGCGCCGGTAGTTTGACCGTACAACGCAAAACAAATCGCATCCAAAATCGAGCTTTTACCGGAGCCGGTCGGACCGTTGATCAAAAACAAGGGGCTGGGCCCAAGCGAACGAAAGTCGATGCTTTCGTTACCGGCAAACGGTCCGAATGCCTGAATCGTTAGCTTTATTGGCTTCATGCGCGATCACCGTCTTGTTTATGAATAAGCGAAATCGTAAGACGGATCGCCTCATCTTGTTCCGGCTTTAATGTGCTACCGAAGACTTGCTCGAAGAAGTCCCGAAACATCTCCAACTCGCCCCGTTTGAGTTTATCGCGATTGACTTGTCGCTCGCCGGTTTCCAGCATGCCCGGCTTTTCCAAATGTAAGACATTGGGGTAGACTTCTCGCAATTTCCCGATCGGATCGAGAATCGCATGCCGGTCTGTCAATCTAATCAGTAAATAGTCATCATTGTTCGGGTCGGTCTTGCCTTGATCCAAAATCGTTTTCAATTCGCCTTCAATCGTCCGCATATCGCGTTGCGGCTGTAAGCATAGATGCGTGGTCGATTTCAGACCGTTAGCATCCAATTCGATCAAGGTCACGCCTTTCTGTTGCCTTTGCTCTGAAAAGCTATACTTAAGAATCGATCCGGAATAACGAATATGCTGCTTCCCTTTGTACTGCGGGCTATGAAGGTGTCCAAGCGCGACATAATCGAAATCGGCAAACGGCTCGTAATTGACGCGGTCCGCACCACCGATCGACAAAGGCCTTTCGGATTCGGACGCTTCGGCGCCGTCGATGAAGCAATGGCTTATTAATACATTTAGAGCTTGATCCGATGTAGCTGCCTTGATTTGTTCGACCAGATAAGCATGCGCTTGGTCATGCGTGGATACGTCGACGCCGAAGTGATTGCGTACTGTCTCGGGATCGTTATAAGGGATGCCGAAGAAACAAACATCGCCAACCTTGCCTTGCAAGACCACTGGCTCGGTGATTTGCGTCAGTTCGCCGATGATATGAAGACCTGCTCGGCTGAGTTGCCTGGCACCGAATCGCAGTCGTTCGGCTCCGTCATGATTACCCGGAATCAAGATGACCGGAACACCCAGGTCGTTACAGATGGTATTGAGCACGTCGTCGAGCAATTGCACCGCCGATGCCGGTGGAACCGAGCGGTCATAAATATCACCGGCAATGATTAGCGCATCGACCGACTCGCGTCTAATGTGTTCGATCAGTTGTTCGAGCACATAACGTTGATCATCGAGTAACGAAACATTGTGAAACTGCCGGCCGATATGCCAATCCGATGTGTGTATGAATTTCAAAAAAACTCCTGAGTTATTTCTCTCGGGCTAAGATTAGTTAGCAGTTAGCAGTTAGCAGTTAGCAGTTAGCAGTGAAATGATAAACCGTACTTTTTGGGCTATTCTACACTTAGGATTCGGTCATAAATAACTTCCCTCTTTTTAATGTACGGTAAGCAGGTTCGGTAACTCGATTGACAGGTGTCGGCGGCAGGGAAAGCCGCCGTCAAGCCTACAAGGACGTATTCACGGCACTCTGACAAGCGAGTTACCGAACCCGCTACAGAACTCATAGCTCCAGGAAGTTATTTTTCACGAAATCCTTAGAGGCTCACGACTTACCCTTAACGCTATCGTCAATGCTAAGCTATATTAACTTACTCCCTTTTGATCGAAAAACTGTCTAAGAATAAAAGGTATGGGATGTGTCTATCGAGGACCGCCGTAAACCCATCCATGGGGGCTTGACGGCAGCGCTCGAACGCCAAGGATGGCGTGAATGCAGATTTTGCATTACGCCAGGGATGGCGTGTATTAGGGCAATGCAGGAGCAATTGCCGAGGAGCAAAAATCTGTCCTGCTGCCGACATCTTCGCTAGCCACATCCCATACCTTCACAAAGTTAGCTATTTTTTGAGTATATAAAGGGAGTAACAAAAAATGTCTTAACTAACGACAGTCAACTTGCCCAGGATTCACCCTATGAACGCCCCATCAACGGACGCAAAAATTCAGCCCGCGTTACTACTCGTCGACGATGAGCAGAATATACTCAAGGCGTTAAAGCGCTTGTTCCGGTCATGCGGCTATACGATTCATACCGCTGAAAACGGTTCGGAAGGCTTGGCGCTATTAATGCAAGAACCCGTCGACTTGATCCTGTCCGATATGCGCATGCCGAAAATGGACGGCGCGGAATTTCTAGCCAAGGCGGCCGAGCAATGGCCTGAGACGGTGCGTATTTTGTTGACCGGATACGCGGACATCGAATCGACGATCGCGGCTGTCAATAAAGGCAAAATCTATAGTTATTGCAGCAAACCCTGGGACGATAACGAGCTCAAGATACTGGTGCATAATGCGTTGGAGCAAAAATTCATTCGCGATGAGCGTAACCGCTTATTCGCCATCGTTCAAGATCAAAACGAACAACTCAAGGAACTCAATGCTCACCTCGAAGACAAGGTCGAACAAAGAACCGGACAATTGAAAAAATCCCTGGAACAAATCGACAAAGCCAACAAAGCCTTAAAAAAACAATATGCCGACTCGATTAAAACCTTCGCCCGAATTATCGAAATGCGGCCCGGCATCAAAAGCGGTCATGCCAAATTTTTTGCTGAAAATGGCCGAAGCATAGCGCGGCTCATGCAATTGAACGATGAAGACATCAACAACGTGATGTATGCGGGACTGCTCTTGCAAATCGGCAAAATGAGCTTACCCGACGAGCTATTGAAACAGCCGCTGTTTTCACTATCTTGGCACGATAAAAAGCGCTATTACAAACATGCAGAGGAAGGGCAAATGATGCTAAAAGACATCCGGCAACTCCAAGAAGCCGCTTCGATCATTTATCACCAATATGAACATTACGACGGTTCAGGCATGCCGAAAGGCTTGATCGGCACGGAAATACCGATCGGCTCGCGTATCCTCGCGGTAATCCGGGACTACATTTCCTATCTCGATGGAACGCTAACCGGCGAATCCTTACCGATCGATCAAGTCAAAAAGCATATTGAACTGAAAAAAGGGAGTCTCTATGACCCCGATGTAAGCGATATTTTTCTGCAATACTTACCGGAATCGGAACAGGACGATAGGCCGGTAATCGAAATCTCCTGGACTCAATTATGCGCGGGAATGGAAGTCGAAAAAGTATTGTGCAACGATATTTTATATTTAAAAGATAAGACTCTTACCGAAAAAAACGTAAACGATATTTTCAATTTACGAGAAAATGGGGGGCAGCTGTCAATAAAAGTCCGCTTGGGTAACAAATAGCTCGGTTACTGTGAAGGTTCGTAGATTGGGACTCTTTATCTAATTTTTCAATATGCAAAACTCCGTTCTGGCAATGTCGGTTCCGAAGAGGGTGCGATTGCTCGACCGACAGGCGTCGGCGGCAGGGCAGATTTTTGCTCCATGCAAAATCTGCATTCACGCCATCCTTGGTGTTCGACCCGCCGTCGAGCCAGCCTACAGGGACGTATTCACCCAGCACCTAAATCCAGCACCTAAATTCCATAGCCCATTGGCTATTATGTTTAATATTATGGCTAATTTAGGTGCTGGATGAATTCCATAGCTCATTGGCTATGGTTAAGGATTCGGTTATAAATAACTTCCCTATTTTTAATATAGGGTAGGCGGGTTCGGTAGCTCGATTGACAGGTGTCGGCGGCAGGGAAAGCCGCCGTCAAGCCTACACGGATGTATTCACCCAGCACCTAAATTCCATAGTCCATTAGCTATGTTTAATATTATGGCTAATTTAGGTGCTGGATGAATTCCATAGCTCATTGGCTATGGTTAACTATCTTGGATAATTTAGGTGCTGGGTTCACGGCGTCCTGTCGGGCGAGTGACCGCACCCTCCACCACCCGAGAACTTTCATTTGCCGGGGCGATGGCCAGGCCTTCATGAACGTTAGGATAAATTATTCATATTCATCTGCATCGATGATAATCGAACCGTCCGCGGCCCAATTGACCTTCGTAATACCGGGCTCTTCGGCTTCCAATGCTCTGAGAATAGTATCTTGGTCTTTCAAAAGCGCTTGCTGCCTTCGGACCTGATCGGCTAAGTCCTTATTTTCTTGCAATATTCGTTTATGCTCTAGCGCAACTGTAACCGCATTGCTTATTTCAAGATTGTTCCAAGGTTTATTCAGAAACCGGAATACGCCTGCTTCATTGATCGCATGCTGAGCGCTTTCAAGGTCTGCGAAACCGGTCAAAATCATTCGCATGGCATTCGGTTGCAACTTAATGAACTTCTTTAGAAACTCAACACCGTCCATGCCCGGCATTCGATAATCCGAAATCACTAAATCGAATTCGATTTCTTTGGCTAGTATTAATGATTCTTCACCACTCTGCGCAGTCACTAAATAATAGTCTCGCAAAATCCTGGACAAAGCCTTGAGAACATTTTGTTCGTCATCCACCAATAAAATTTTTGCCGCATCCTCGTTCATAATCCACCCGCTTAAATCATCCTTTGCCAAAAAATTTAGCAAAACTTATATAAAGTCTAATCGATAAAGTAAACTTATACCTTTCGTACTTCAAAATTCGGCAGTACCCCAGTGCCGAATTTTGATCTGCGATGGGTATAGAAACCGAAGACCGACTGAATATCAACGACAAGACGGCTTCATATTGGAAAATCGCATGACCGATCAAAACTTACATTTTCTCTATCGTTTTTCGTTCGCCGACAATAAAGTTATCGAATTCGCAATTGAAATCGATCAAACAACGATGACCTTCACCCGCCCCCGGCTCACGGAACCACCATTCTGGACCGAACTCGAATACCACCAATGCAGTAATTGCACTTTGGCAAAGGAGCATTCACCGCAATGTCCCGTCGCAGTCAATTTGCAGCCGCTTATGGAGTTATGCAGCATGCTGGTTTCTTATGAGTCGGTGGCACTAGAAGTTATCACACCGGAACGAACGATCAGCGGAAAAACCACGATGCAGCGAGCATTAAGCTCGTTGCTGGGTTTAATTATGGCTACAAGCCCCTGCCCTCATACCGAACATTTAAAACCGATGGCACGCTTTCATCTACCCTTGGCTAGCGACGACGAAACGATTTACCGCAGTACATCAATGTATTTGCTGGGTCAATATTTCAAGTATAAGCAAGGTCTTGAACATACCTTCGAATTGGATGAGCTGATGCAGCGTTACCAAAACCTGCAAATCATCAACAAAGCCCTTGCCAATCGTTTTAGAGCCGCAAGCACCGAGGATGCCACCGTTAATGCCATCATCCTGCTCGACTTGCTGTCGCGTTCGGTTAGCTGGTCTATCGAAGATGGACTCGAAGAAATTCGCTCTTTGTTTCAAGGCTACGGGATCAACGCCGAAACGGATTAAATCAAAGCTTTTTCCGGTTTCCCCGGTCATCCGATCATCGTTATACATAAGGATTCGGTTATAAATAACTTCCCTATTTTTAATATAGGGTAGGCGGGTTCGGTAGCTCGATTGACAGGTGTCGGCGGCAGGGAAAGCCGCCGTCAAGCCTACACGGATGTATTCACCCAGCACCTAAATTCCATAGCTCATTGGCTATGGTTAACTATCTTGGATAATTTAGGTGCTGGGTTCACGGCGTCCTGTCAAGCGAGTTGCCGAACCCGCTACAAAGCTTATAGCTACAGGAAGTTATTTGTCACGAAATCCTAAGTCAAAAATTACCCTTTTGCAATCACAGCCAATGAGACCTCGATACACTTTATTGTCACTTGGCGCTCTCGGCTATCCCTCACCTAGCCTAGGCAATCCGCGTTGGGTACGATGTGCGTACCCTGGTAACCCCGCAATGTTGATGTGCCAACCGAGCCGCCAGGGTACCGCTTTGGTACGCGCAGCGTACCCTACATATTTTGCATAACGATGAGCGGTCCTCCTTGGGAACTCATAACTTGGCTGCCGAAAACAAAATGGCATGCGTTCCCACGCTGGAGCGGTGGGAACGAGGAAAATCCCGCGTCAGTTGCCTAACTTACTTCATGCCCAGTCCTAAATCCGGGCTGCAAGATTTTTCAAATAATCGGCAAAATCGCCTTTCAACTCTTCATGCAATAAACCGTGCTCGACCGTCGCGATTAAAAAGCCGAGCTTGGAACCACAATCGTAGCGCTGCCCTTCAAACTCATATGCCAAGACCTGCTCATCGGCCATCAATGCAGCGATTGCATCGGTAAGTTGAATTTCACCGCCCGCGCCTTTTTTGGTCCGTTTGATTTTATCGAAAATAGCCGGCGTCAAAATATAGCGACCAACCACCGCCAAATTCGACGGCGCTTGCTCCGGCTTTGGTTTTTCGACAATCAATTTCACATCGCTTAGTTTCTCCGATACAGGTTCAGTCTTAACGATGCCGTAACTACCGGTTTCCGACGGATCGACTCGCTCGACTCCCAAAACGCTACTGCGTTCCTGATTGAATACGCTAACCATTTGCCGCATACATCCACGGTCTTTGTCTTCGATCAAATCGTCGGCCAAAATAACCGCAAACGGTTCATCGCCAACGATAGGCCTTGCGCAATATACAGCATGCCCCAAGCCTAACGCTTCTGACTGCCTAATATAAACGCATGATACATGCGGCGGTACGATATTTTGTATCATCCGTAAAGTCTGAATCTTTCCTTTCGCTTCCAGTTCGGTTTCAAGCTCATAGGCTTTGTCGAAATGATCGACAATCGATGTTTTATTGCGGCCAATCACAAAAATCATCGTATCGATACCTGCGGCAACCGCTTCATCGACCGCATATTGAATCAACGGTTTATCGACGACCGGCAACATTTCTTTCGGACTGGCCTTGGTGGCCGGCAAAAACCGGGTGCCTAAACCCGCAACCGGAAACACGGCTTTCGTGATAATTTGTTTCATCGATATCTCCTGTTAATGAAATTACAATCTGAAATTTTGAATGGCTGGCTTTAGTCTATAACATCCACAACCGGCAAGCCGCTAGGCTGTCGAAAAAAAGCCATTTTAGCTAATTTCTGTGTTCCCGCTTTTTTAATCCAAAAATATTTTGGAAATTGTTTGTGATCATAGCTATAAAGCGCTAGGGGTAGGGTGCGCATCGCGCACCTGGGTCGGGAACTAATGGGTTCGGCGCCGTGAAAAGGTGCGCGATGCGCACCCTACGGCGATCAAAATATCTTGGAAATTGTTAATGATTACTATGTTATTTATAAAGCGCCTATTTATTTTCTCAAAATCCATAAACCAGTTATTTTTCTAACCTGAAAATCGGTAAATTTCGACAGCCTAACAAGTTGGTCGCCCTTTAATCAAACCCTACCATATTGATCTTGAAAACGCACAATATCGTCCTCGCCTAGATAGCTGCCCGATTGTACCTCGACCATTTCCAGCGGAATTACGCCGGGATTTTCCAAACAATGAACGGTCCCTAGCGGGATATAAATCGACTCGTTTTCGGCCAATAGAATCTGTTGATCGCCCTTGGTAACCAAAGCGGTGCCTTTGACAATGATCCAATGTTCGGCCCGGTGATGATGTTTTTGTAAAGATAATTTAGCGCCGGGTTTAACCAAAATCCGTTTGGTTTGATGGCGCTCCCCATTATCGACCGAATCGTAATGCCCCCACGGACGATAAACCTTGCGATGTAAATCAGCTTCACTGCGTTTTTGGCTTTTCAAAAAATCAACGATCGCTTTGACTTCTTGCACTTTGTCCTTGGACGCGACCAATAAGGCGTCATCGGTTTCGACAATGACCAGATCCTGAACACCGATGGCGGCAACCAATTTATCTTTGGAATACAAATAAGAATTTTCGGTATCGACCGCCAAAACATCGCCGAACACTGCATTACCCGCGTCATCTTTCGGCGTCACCTCCCAAAGCGCGGTCCATGAACCGACATCGTTCCACCCGGCATCAAGCGGAATAACGACGGCATTGGCGGTTTTTTCCATCACGGCATAGTCGATCGAATCGGCCGGACAGGTCGAAAAAATATCCTTGCCGATACGGGTAAAGTCCAAATCCTGTTGCGCCGATTGCAGTGCTTCTCGACAGACCTTCAACATCTCGGGATTGAATTTCGCCAATTCGTCGAGATAAACGCCGGCTTTGAAAGCGAACATGCCGCTGTTCCAATAAAAATCGCCGCTATCGATATATCGCTGCGCGGTTTCCGCATCCGGTTTCTCGACGAATGCCGCGACCTTGAATGCTTCGCCCTGTTGCGACTGCGAACGTTGTATGTAGCCATAACCGATTTCAGGCTGTGTCGGCACAATACCGAAAGTCACCAATTGCCCTTGCCGGGCCAACGTATCGGCGGCAATGACGGCTTGATGAAACGCGGCGCAATCGGCAATGACGTGATCGGCCGGCAAGATCAAAAGCACGTCGTCGGAAGCAACAGACAAAGCCGCCATCGCGACAGCAGGCGCGGTGTTCTTGCCGACCGGTTCCAAAATGATGGAGGCCGGTTTGACGCCGATTTCCCACATTTGCTCGGCCAGCATGAATCGATGATCTTCATTACAAACGGCGATTGGAGGTTTGATATGTTTGAGTCCATTGAGCCTCAGCACGGTTTCCTGAATCATCGTTCGCTCGGAAACCAGCGGCAGAAATTGCTTAGGATATTGTCCGCGAGACAACGGCCACAGCCGGGTGCCCGAACCGCCGGATAAAATAACAGGTATCATAGGAAAATCCTTGGTAATGATAAATTTTTACAGACAACGATAAAGATTATAGCGGGTTTATCTAACCTTTTCTTTTAGGCAGTTGGTATCGCGCCGGCTTTTGCCTATACTTTGCCTTCCATTGTTTATTATTTAAGGAAAAACGCATGCGCTTCGATGTTTTCAATGGCGATGCCGACGGCATTTGCGCCTTAATTCAGCTTCGGCTTGCAGAGCCTGCAGACGCGCTACTGGTGACTGGAATTAAGCGCGACATCAATTTGCTTGAGCGCGTCGACGCTCGAAACGGCGACAAAGTCGTGGTACTGGACATTTCACTGGAAAAGAACCTGCCTTCGCTCCAGCGTATTCTGGATCAAGGCGCCGAGGTATTCTATGTCGATCATCACCGACCCGGCGATATACCCGATCATACCGCATTAACCGCTCTGATCGATACCGATGCCAATGTCTGCACCAGTTTACTCATCGACCGTTATTTACAAGGGCGCTACCGGGAATGGGCCATCACAGCCGCCTTCGGGGATAATCTGGATCAACCGGCCATGCAACTGGCCAACGAGCTATCATTGTCCGAAGCCCAAACCGAGCAAATTAAACAACTTGGCGTCTGTATCAATTACAACGGTTACGGTAGTTGCATCGAGGATCTACATTTTCCGCCCGCCGAACTGTATTTAGAAATGGCCGGTTACTCGTCTCCATTCGATTTTATCAATGACAAAGCCGTGATTTACAATCGTCTTTTAGACGGTTATAACAGTGATCTGGCACACGCCAAAAGCATTGCGTCGGAATATAGCACGGCCTCAGTGGCGGTTTATATCCTGCCGGACGAAGCTTGGGCCAGACGCATCAGCGGCGTATTCGCCAACGAGCTAGCCAATACTCATCCTAACCGGGCTCATGCGATACTGAGCCATAACCGCTCGGGCGGCTATTTGGTCAGCGTTAGGGCGCCGCTTACCAATAAAACCGGCGCAGACGAACTTTGCGCAATGTTTCCTAGCGGAGGCGGACGCAAAGCCGCAGCCGGCATCAATCATCTGCCGATAGAAACTCTCCCACAATTTATCGAGCGCTTCGAAACACACTATTCATCCTTTCGTTAACTCATTCCCATCTAAATCAATATGACTCAAAAAAGCACCGATACCGTTTGGCATAACGCCACCATCACCCGTAGCGACAGAGAAAAACTACATAAGCATAAAAGCGTGATACTGTGGTTTACCGGCTTGTCCGGTTCGGGAAAATCGACATTGGCCCATGCCGTCGAAGACTATTTGCACCGTTATGGTTGTTCGACCTTCGTTTTGGACGGCGATAATGTGAGACACGGCCTTTGCAGCGACTTGGGCTTCAGCGATGAGGATAGAGTAGAAAACATCAGAAGAATCGGTGAAATGGCCAAATTAATGATTGAAGCCGGTGTGATTACATTGACGGCTTTTATTTCGCCATTCCGCGCAGATCGAAGTTCAGCGCGAAAATTGGTCCCTCACGGCGATTTTATCGAAATCTATTGTCAATGTCCCTTGGAAACCTGCGAACAAAGAGACGTGAAAGGTTTGTATAAAAAAGCCCGTGCCGGCAAGATTCCTTTTTTTACCGGTATCGACTCGCCTTACGAAGAACCCGAAAAACCCGAGCTGATAGTCAACACCCACGCTCTTTCCCTGGACGAAAGCGTTCAAGCCGTCATGAAACTGTTGTTGCAACGCAGCATAGTAAGGCCCGGCTAACGCTTAGGATTTCATGATAAATAACATCCTGGATCTATGAGCTTTGTTGAAGGTTTGGCAACTCTCCGGCAGGACGGGGTTTACAACCCCGTCCTGCCGGAGAGTATATTGAAAGGAAATTCAAAAGGCCTTACAAAACGAATTGATTAGGCATACCCTTGCGGATTTCGGCTTTGCCAGCGCCAAGTATCTGTAACCATGTCTTGCAAATTTTTTTCGCTATACCATCCGAGTTGCTGTTGCGCAAAAGCCGGATCGGCATAGCATTCGGCGATATCGCCGGCACGTCTTGGAACGATTTTATAAGGTACCTTTTGACCGGTAACCCGCTCAAATGCTTGGACCATATCGAGCACGCTGTAACCTTTCCCGGTACCCAAGTTGAAAGCCGTGCAAGCGGCTTGATCGGCCGGGTAGGCAAACAAGGCTTCAAGCGCTTTCAAGTGACCTTTCGCCAAATCTACAACATGGATATAGTCCCTAACGCCGGTACCATCATGCGTTGGGTAATCGTTACCGAATACCGACAACTCCGTCAATTTACCGATCGCCACTTGCGCAATATAGGGCATGAGATTATTCGGTATGCCATTAGGATCCTCACCTATCAGGCCGCTTTCATGCGCGCCTATAGGATTAAAATACCGCAATAAAGCAATTTTCCAAGGTGCTTTCCCGGAATCCTGCAACCGATCCGCAGCCGATAAATCCCTCAAAATATCCTCGATAAACAAT
Organism: Methylotuvimicrobium sp. KM1; assembly: GCF_044788715.1. Lineage (NCBI taxonomy): Bacteria > Pseudomonadati > Pseudomonadota > Gammaproteobacteria > Methylococcales > Methylococcaceae > Methylotuvimicrobium > Methylotuvimicrobium sp. KM1. The sequence goes on from NZ_CP173170.1 coordinate 3,289,809, forward strand.
TTAGTTCTTCCGTAAGGATTAGTCGCCGACAACGGGAAGCTTTCTTCGATAGGCACTTTATGCGGATCGCCGTAGACCGTCGCTGAAGAACTGAATACGAGATTCTTGACTCCGGCCTCCGCCATCGCTTCGGTCAATACCAAAGTACCGTAAATATTATTGTGGTAATACTCCAGAGGTTTACTGCACGATTCCCCAACCGCCTTGAGTCCGGCAAAATGAATCACCGCATCGATGTTGTACTCATTGAAAACCCGGTCCATTCCGCTTCGATCTCTAATATCGACTTGATAAAACGCAAGGGGTTTACCGGTAATTGATTCGACTCGGTGCAACGCTTCCAATTTACTGTTCGATAAATTATCGACTACAACGACTTCAAAACCGGCCAGATGCAACTCCACACAAGTATGACTACCGATATAACCTGCGCCGCCAGTCACTAAAATACATTTTTTAGTCAAAACAACCTTCTCCAAATCCCTCACCATTCACCATTCTCCATTCTCTATTCACTGCTCACCGTTTATCACCTAGCCCCCTTCCCCCAAACGACAATTTCAATCGTATGTAGAATGATGCTGATATCTAAAAATAAACTGTAATTTTTGACGTAATAAAGATCGTATTCAAGTTTCCTGATCGTATCGCCTTCGCTAGCTCCGTATTGATAAGATATCTGCGCCCAACCGGTAATGCCCGGCTTAACACGATGCCGTTCGGCATAATAATCGATCCGTTCGACAAACCCTTCGACGAATTCGGGCCGCTCGGGCCTTGGGCCGACGAAACTCATATTGCCTGTTAAAACATTAAATATTTGCGGCAATTCGTCAATACGGCACTTTCTAATAAATGCGCCGACTTTAGTAATCCTATTATCCTTTTCTTGAGCGAATTGCGCGCCGTTCTTTTCGGCATCGACGACCATACTGCGGAATTTAATGACTTCGAAATTGCGATTATTTTCGCCGACTCGGACTTGCCGATAAAAAATCGGCGCCTTGATTCCGCTTTCGATCAAAATCGCGATCGAAGTTATCAGCATAATGGGCCAGGCCACCGCCAATAAAATCAAACTGACCACAATATCGAAGAATCTTTTGCCTATTGACCTTAACCCGCTGACCGCAAAACCATCCGAAAATAGAAACCAACTCGGATAAACATTAGTAAGGGAGATAAGTCCTTGCTCACGTTCGTAAAAAGTCACTAAGTCGATCACATCGAAACCCGACATTTTACAATCGAGCAAAGTGGTCAACGGCATACCGCGACGTCTATCATCGATCGCTAAAACGATCTCATCGATATTCAAATCTTGAGCAACCTCGTTAAGCGACTTATCTTGCTTGATCAACAGCGCTTCATCGATGCAACACAATTCACCGGGCAAAGCCGCGAAACCGGCAATATTGAAAGACTTATGTAGATATCCGGAGTTCAATTCGACCAATTCTTTTGCCTTATTGCCGCTACCGACGACCAACACTTGTTTTTTTATCCTATCGATTTTTGCATAGCGATAAAAAAAATACCGAATCAGCATCATGCCTAAAAAGGCAAACACGATAGAAACGCTCAATACGCTCCGCGCGATTAAAAAATTGGGAAAAAGGTAATAAATCGAAACCACGACAAAGATGCCGACGCCGAAACTAAAGCTGACGCGCGCCAATAAATCGTATTCGTGGATGCCCAAATTTCGCCGATACAATCCCAGCGAGATATTGCATAACGTAAAAATAGCCGCGAAAATCAGACTAGCATTAACAATATCGGATTCCGAATACCAAGAAGGCTGATAAAGAAAACGTACCTGACTGCCCAGGTACATCGCGAAATAAAACATGACTGCTTCAAAAACGAGCAACCATAAAAACGCGCTAGAAATATAATGACGGAAAATCCTGATCATATCGATTGCCGATAGCCGGTTTCAAAACAAAGAATTATAGTGAATTTATTCACAAGCGTGAAAAGTTGAGCACCCAGTTTGCCAAGCTATTGATTTAGTGGGCACATATTAAGGTCATAAGCGTCAAATTAATGCTTACTCTATGGTGTATTAGCGGCTTTGCTCGTTATATCAGCATAGATTTTTAATATCCAGCATACCCATCATAGATCAAAATTCGTTCCAACAATTGTAGCCCCATAAGCCGGCAACGGCAAAATATCTTCCCTATCTTTACCGAGATAATGAGCGGTGAGCGGTGAGCGGTGAATAGTGAATAGTGAATAGTGAATAGTGAATAGTGAATAGTGAATAGTGAATAGTGAATAGTGAATAGTGAAATGATTCAGTATTTTGAGCACTTGTCAAGCGCCGATTTCACCTTTCACCTTTCACCTTTCACCTTTCACCTTTCACCTTTCACCTTTCACCTTTCACCTTTCACCTTTCACCTTTCACCTTTCACCTTTCACCTTTCACCTTTCACCTTTCACCTTTCACCTTTCACCTTTCACCTTTCACCTTTCACCTTTCACCTTTCACCTTTCACCTTTCACCTTTCACCTTTCACCTTTCACCTTTCACCTTTCACCTTTCACCTTTCACCTTTCACCTTTCACCTTTCACCTTTCACCTTTCACCTTTCACCTTTCACCTTTCACCTTTCACCTTTGCCAACAACTGCCTCAAATAGACCACAGGTATCGCATAGGTAATACCGCTAGGCTGGGACAGCACCTGTTCCTTGCTTTCCTTGACGAAAACCTTGTTAATAATACCGACTACCTCGCCGGAATCGGGATCATACAATGGACTGCCGCTATTTCCCGGATAAGCCGTTGCATCGAGTTGAAACACATCATAGGGGTTACGTAAGCGCTTAAGCATTTTTGTGTTCAATTGCCTGGACCGGATAACCGGAATCGCCATCGGCGTAATAGCCGACACGATACCTCGATGCGTCACCGGAAAAAGCCCCAGTACCATTCCAATCGGATAACCGGTAAATGCGTACAACTCTCCTTCTTTTACTTTACTGGAATCTCCAAGCCTCATCGGCAGCAACCGGGCATTACCGAACAGCTTGAGAATGGCCAAGTCATGTTCGGGATCGGTCGCAATCTGTCTTGCCTGAACCATTTGATCCTTACCGTCGCGACGAATAAAAACCGCTAAAGACTCCAAATGCCCTTCATCCAATTCTTTTGCTACCACATGTGCGTTGGTAATAACCAAACTTCCATCGCCAACGGCAAAACCGGTTCCTAAAAACAACCCTCTGGGGCTGCGCGTTCGCTGAAAAGTACCGACAACGACTATGCCGGGCTTAATTTTTTCAATCGTAGCAGGTAATGAATCGGATGCTAAACTTAAAGCCGACCACATCACACCGAAAAAAACCGCTAAAACAACCCCAAAAAAACCATAACTTCGACGCCGACTATTCAAATCAATTCTCCAATTCAACTCAATGCCCACTCTATCATTGTCGCCCAAATCCAAAAGCAGCCCAATTCACTATTCTCGGCTATACATTTAAGCCGGGACGGTTTAAACATTGTTCGCTGAGCGGAGTCGAAGCGAACAAGGCGATTGGCTTCGACTCCGCTCAGCCAGCAGCTCGATTTATCCGCTTTACGAAAAGTCAATCTGTCCCATTTAAAATTGGGAGACTCTGCTAACTGCTAACTGCTAACTGCTAACTGCTAACTGCTAACTGCTAACTGCTAACTGCCAAAATACTAACAGCCCTATTGCAAACGTTCACCAAAAAGAATTATCGAACTAAAACTTATCCGATGCTTGGTGGCGCTTCGATTATTCTGCTAGCATGTGCAACGCTTGGAACATCATGATCGGAAACCATCCAACAACCCGGTTACAAAATATGATCAGTTATCCTCCTCATTTATCTAAATCGACTCATGCAACAGACGCCCTCGAATTGAGAGGAACATCAATGCTTTGGCTATGCGCCGGCTTGTTGATTTTGGTTTTTACTCCGACAATCTTCTGGCTTATCGAACGCTGGACGATGAGCGTATGGCATAACGGGCACGGCATTCTGGTCGCCTTACTGGTTATTTATCTAGTCTGGGGAGAATTAAAAAAACGCAAGAACTTGCCGAGAAGCGCCAATCCTTGGGGGTTTGCGATACTACTTCCGGCGCTAGCGGCGCATATGCTGGATACCGGCATGCATACCCAACTATTATCAGCCGCAGCACTTTTTTTGGCGCTACCGGGACTCGCGCTGCTGTTTCTGGGCACCGAACGCAGCAAAGCCATTATTTTTCCGTTGGCGACACTCTTCCTCACTCTGCCGATCCCATTGGTATTCACCGAATCGATACACATGACATTGAGAATCATCGCCACGAAAAGTGTGGCGTGGTTACTCAAATTATTCGGAATTCCGGTTTATTCGCACGGAACGGTTCTGCAAGTCGAAAACGGCGTATTGCAAGTCGCCGACGCCTGTAGCGGCTTTTCTACGCTTTACGCGGCAATCACGATCGCGGTTTTAACAGCGTATTTCTGCAACAGCACTCGCCGACGAATCGCATTGCTACTCATTGCCGCGCCTCTGGCCGTTGGTGTTAATATCGTCAGAGTGCTGGTATTGACACTGCTTGTCAACTGGTTCGGCTTAGATGTATTAAAAACCTCGGCGCATGAAGTTTCGGGCTTAATGACCTTTATGATTGCACTACCGATTATTTTCATGATCGGCCAGAACCCTCCTGAAACGCTACAAACCGAGAATTGACATGCTATCCGCCCGTTATGCATTGCCTGTCTCATTGATCCTTTCGGTCGCCTTAATACCGACTGTCATCCACAACTATTTCGGCTTAACGAATTTAGACAGCCGCTCGGTACAAGCAATAGAACCGGATCTGGGCCGGTTCAGTTCGCATCCGACCAAAAGAAATCAGAATTGGGGGGAACTGACCTTCGGTGCTAGCGAGTGGATTGAACGCAGTTACCAAGACGGCATAAGCCGACCGGTACGCCTATTTGCCGCACGGGCCTTCGATCATAAACGCCTCTATCATCATCCTGAACTGGCGCTGTCCTATGGCGGCGACTTCGAGAACCAAGGGCTAATCATTCTTCCTGGAGAACCGAGCATTCCGGTTAGGATTCTTCGAAGCAGAAGCGGAAAAGGTCTGGTCGCTTATGCATTACATTATCAAGACCGCTTTATCGACAACCCGATTCTGCATCAGATTCAAGAATCGTTGAAACTACTGATAAGCCCGAGAAAGCCGATCACATTATTTTACGTTTCCGATGTCCATACGCCTGTTGATCAGGATTTTCAAGACACATCGGCAGCCATGTTGTTGCAAAAAACTATCGACGATTTTCTTGCTCAGCCTGAATAAATTGGGCTTTGAAAAAGGCGGTTGGCCTAGGCTGTCGAAATTTACCGATTTTCAGGTTAGAAAAAATAACTGTTTTATGGATTTTGAGATAATAATTGCCAAGATATTTTGATCGCCGTAGGGTGCGCATCGCGCACCTTCCCAGGGCGCCGAAACCATCAGTTCCCGCCCCAGGTGCGCGATGCGCACCCTACGCCTGGCGCTTTATAGCAATGATCACAAACAATTTCCAAAATATTTTTGGAATTAAAAAGCGGGAACACAGAAATTAGCTAAAATGGCTTTTTTTCGACAGCCTCCGGTTAGCGCTTAAGGATATAGTCAAAAATAACTTTCCTATTGTAAACCCCTCTCCCTGAGGGAGAGGGCGTAAAATGCAGAAGTTACTTTTAACGGAATCCTAAACACACTCTTTCTATTCATTTAGCCCGGTTAATCAATTAGCGTAGCCCGTATGTAGTAAAACGGAATACGGGCTTCAGACTGAATAGAATTGAGCTTTAAAACCTTTTGAAACCGGTTGTTTTGAATTATTGAATTAAGATCGTGCCGTTCTTGCTAGGGTGAGGTGAGGCTGAGCCGGCATTCACGTTACGCCGGCCCAAAAAGAAGAGCTTTACCGGTAAACCAGCTTTGATTGTTACACGCAAGTCTTCTAGGCCTACTTTGATTACTTAAAGGTTAAAAATCCAAATCAAAGTCATCGATATCGCCGAATTCCTCTTTCAACTTGCGTTTTTCCCAATAAAGCTCAATTTTTCTGCGCGCATCTACTTTGTCATAGGCCGATTTAGCTTTTTTACCGGCTATCAGTTCATCTGAATCATCAATGCTACCAACCTCATCCTCATCCTCATCCCCATCTTCAAAATCCATATCATCCGACAAAACGTCCGACGTAGATCCAGCCATAAATAAATACCCTCAAGAAAAAAAATGCTTTTTATCGCGATAATTTTCAAATGTAAAGTATTTTTTAAAGTTCAAACCCAACAATTTTTCAGCATCGAAAACTTACGACCGACATCCTGTTGAAAAATGTCGCTACGGGATATCCGGTTTGCTCGGACTGGCAGTCTCCGACGAAAATTCTCGATGCGGATTCATCAACGGATCGGAGCGTTATTTTTCAGACCTTCCGACAAATTTCAGAACAGGGTTAGAAATATAATTGTCCGCGCATCATGAAGGTATCCAGATTGTTCGGTTCGCTGCCGTCAGCTTTTGTCACCGGCGAGTCGCTGATATCTAACACCCTGTCATAGTTAGCCATGAAACGGATGTTCTTGTTGACATACCAGTTCAGAGCGATCGTCAAATTACTCATTTGTCCGCCCACGATATCGGCATCGTTCAGATCGGCCTCGGCATAACGTGCCGCAAGCTCCCAAGCACCGATTCCGCCGTTTTTGAAATTGAAGTTTTGATTGGGCTCGACATGATAGAACTTGCCTTTTTTATACATGCGCGATTCTCCGGTCAGCGTCCAAGACGCCTCGGTATACCAGCCGTCGAAATCCAGATTGCCTTTACCCCCTTCTCTGTCCAACCACATGTGCGTGTATTCGCCGCCGACAGTGAACGGACCATATAAAGCATTGGCCTCCAAGCCGACCATCTTGATGTTGTTGATATCTTCAATATTGCCCGTGTCGAGTAATTTTAGATTGGACATATGACTGGTTTCATACGAAAACTTGAGGGGGTCGTCGTTGACCTGGCCCTTGGCATCCGGCACGCGATAGTTGCCGGCGACGCCTAAATGGATCAATTTATCCTTTTCTTGGATAGGTGCGTAAGTCAGGCGCGAGTTGATCGCCCAGCCTTCGTCTGCTCGATTGTTTTCCTTGTTCGCGTCGACCGTTTCCCCGTAAATACCGACTTGCGTAGTATAATTGTCGCCGAAACGCGATAGATTAAGACCGATAGCCCGGTCGACCGTGGGTCCGTTGAGCGAATTCATCAACGAGCGCTCCATGAACATCATGTCGTTCGAACTTTCCTGCAATTCGCGGCTGAATGCTTGTTTTTGCGCACCCAGCGTCACTTCCATGAAGCCAAGCCCTTTGTAATTGACGAACAAGTCCTTAATCGCAATATCATTGTCGGCAAAATCGACCTGCGTCTTGAAATTCCAATCCCTGAAAAATGTTCCTAAAAACTCCATACGCGCGCGGCGAATCTCGGTTCCGTCGTTGGCTTCGACATGGTCAACGGTCCCTCGTTTAACATAGCCGTCGCCGCTGCTGTAAGAAGCATCGGCATGAATACGACCGGCCAGATTGAATTTGAAATCGCCGTCGGCGGTTTCGAATTGAACGCCTTTGTGATCCAGCTTGACTTTGACATCGTTTGAAGCCAATTCTTGCTTGTCGGCTTCCGACATTTTTTCTTTTCCCAGGAGATAATCGTATTGTTCTTGGGTAATTTTTTCATTGGCCAATAGTATGTCAAGCAAGTCCTTGTCGGTGGCATTGGCCGAATGGCCGCCTAAAACCGTGAAAAGCAAAGCGCAGATTGACGCTACGCCCTTTAAATTGTTTGCCATGAGTTTCTCTTCAATTCTTAAAATTAATATCGATCGAGGTTCGGTTCGTTCTACATATTCCCCGTAGACAAGAAAATCCTTGCCTCCTGTATGTAACGGTTACACGCTTGGGGATGCATGTCGGTTATTAAATGACATTTTTGTGACATTTTTATGACAAGTACCGATTATTAATTCACTCAGCTCTCCAACACCCCAAATAAGTGCTGCGCGATTTAAAGGAATTGCCGCCGAATTTTAGGCTCTCCAGGATTTCCCGTGGCAATGTATATTGATAACTATTCACAAAATTAGAATACTTTTAAGTTGCTGATAAAAAGTTAATTTTCATTGTCCTTGTCCTTGCCATGTCAAAACGCTGGTATTGCTTCTACTACGAGAAATCCTGAAGAGCCTATTTTTATTGAACGAGAAAAGATAGATAAATGCGGACGGGGCCTGATTTCTTAAAACTTTACGCAGTCTGGACAACTATATCTGTAAGAACCGCGTTGATAGGGACCCAAGCATCCTAACAACCGACATCCGCAGTGACCGAACGGTATTCCTGGACGTCTAATTGACAAGCCTACGAGGCATTCAGTAAACTGCTCAAACATGCTATTTTCAAAGCGTGTCGCAAGAAGGTCCTACCCGTGACACGAGACCGTCGATCCGATTATTTTTCCGAATCATTCGTTCAGCGAAATTCACGAAAATCGATTACATCGACGCCGATTCGAGAATCTTGCCGTAAAAGGAACTACCCGTCATGACTCATCCAATCATCGAATCATTTCTACGTCACTCGATCGAACGTAAGGATTACCAAGTTGTTCGGCAATTTTTAGAGGAATTTCAACCGGCCGATCTATGCGATCTGATTCAGCAAGAATCCTTGCCGACCGCGCTGGATATTCTGAAATTTTTATCTTACGAACGACGAGCCAGGGTGTTCGGTTATCTACCCAATACGCTGCAGGAACAACTCGCCGCGGAAATGAGCGACGACGACGTATCGTTGCTGTTGAAACACATGGACGCCGACGAAGGTGCGGATTTATTAAATCTATTGCCTGAAGAACGCCATGACGGCGTGTTACGTTCGATCGCCAGAAAAGAACGCGAAGACTTGCGCCGTTTGGCCAGCCATTCCGAAGGCACCGCCGGCGCAATCATGACCAGCGACTATGCGGCGATCCCCGCCCATGTCAAAGTTAGCGAAGCATTAAATATCGTCCGCACGACCGCTCCGGGCGCCGAAACGATTTATCAAGTATTCGTTACCGACGGCCAGCACCAGCTTTTAGGCACGGTATCGCTACGCGAACTAATTTTGGCCCCACAAACGGCCAAAATCCAAGACATCATGACGACCGATATCGTCACGGTTTCAGTCGATGCCGCGCAAGAAGACGCGGCAAAAATCATCAGCCGCTACGATTTACTGGCCTTGCCGGTCATCGATAGCGAAAGCCGTTTGGTCGGCATTATTACTTATGACGACGCGATGGATGTCGCCGAAGCCGAAGCCACCGAAGACATGCACAAAAGCGCGACAATCGGTAATCTAGATGGAAATTTTCGCGATGCTCGACTGCTCACGCTATATCGCAAACGCATCGTTTGGCTCATTTTGCTGGTATTCGGCAATCTATTTTCAGGCGCGGGAATCGCTTTTTTCGAAGACATGATCGCAGCTTACGTCGTTCTTGTGTTTTTCCTGCCGGTTCTGGTAGGTAGCGGGGGTAATGCAGGATCCCAAGCGGCGACCTTAGTTATTCGCGGCTTGGCGACCGGTGACGTCGACCTTAAAGATTGGGGCCGCTTACTGGGAAGGGAGTTGGTTATCGCGTCCGGCTTGGGCTTAACCATGGCAATGGCTATTTCTATGGTCGGTCATTTCCGCGGGGGCGATGAAATTGCGCTGGTCGTCGGATTAAGCATGGTGTCAATTGTAATCGTAGGCAGTCTAGTCGGCATGTGTCTACCGTTTATACTGAATCGCTTAGGCTGGGACCCTGCCACAGCCAGCGCCCCCCTAGTCACAACGATTGCCGATTCGGCCGGCGTATTGATTTATTTCTCGATCGCAACGGCGATACTGGGGTTGCCGGTTTAGGGTGAATGGTGAATAGAGAATAGAGAATAGAGAATAGAGAATAGAGAATAGAGAATAGAGAATAGAGAATAGAGAAATGATTCAGGGTTTTGACCGCTTGTCAAGCGCCGATTTCACCTTTCACCTTTCACCTTTCACCTTTCACCTTTCACCTTTCACCTTTCACCTTTCACCTTTCACCTTTCACCTTTCACCTTTCACCTTTCACCTTTCACCTTTCACCTTTCACCTTTCACCTTTCACCTTTCACCTTTCACCTTTCACCTTTCACCTTTCACCTTTCACCTTTCACCTTTCACCTTTCACCTTTCACCTTTCACCTTTCACCTTTCACCTTTCACCTTTCACCTTTCACCTTTCACCTTTCACCTTTCACCTTTCACCTTTCACCTTTCACCTTTCACCTTTCACCTTTCCCTGCTCACCGCTTACCGCTCACCGCTATCTAAATCACCCAACCACTCCAAAACACCGAGCCCTGCCGCAAATCCGCTCGCAAAACAAGCCGTCAATAAATAACCGCCGGTCGGCGCTTCCCAATCGAGCATTTCACCGGCGCAAAATACGCCTGGCATGTCTTTCAGCATCAAACAGTCGTCGAGCGCTTCGAACATCACGCCGCCTGCGCTACTGATCGCTTCATCGAGCGGCCGGGTTGCCGTTAATCGAATCGGTAAAGCTTTGATTTTTGAAGCCAATCGATTCATATCGCGATAATCGTCCGAATCGGCTAATTCGCGCAGCAATGCGGCTTTAACACCTTTTATGCCGACGGATTTTCTTAAGAAATTGGCCAGCGAATTTTTGCCTCGCGGCCGGGATAATTTATTTATCAGTGCCTGTAGCTCGGTTTCGGGCAGCAAATCCAATAACATCACCGCCACACCGGTTGCATCGATTTGCTCGCGCAATTGCGCCGACCATGCATAAATCAAACTGCCTTCGACGCCATATTGCGTAATAGTAAACTCTCCACTTGAAGGATTCGAGATACCGCCTGCAGTAACGTTTACCGCCACAGATTTGACCGCTTGCCCGGCAAAAGCCTCGCGAAATCGATCGCTCCAGGCCGTTTCAAAGCCGCAATTCGACGGTCTAAGAGGTGCTACGGGAATATTACGATTAACCAGACAATCAACCCAAGCACCATCCGAACCCAGTTTCGACCAACTTCCACCGCCCAATGCCAAAACCATGGCATCGGCACGAATCGATTGTTTGCCTTGAGGCGTTAGAAATATCAACTCGCCGGTTTCGGACCAACCTTGCCAACGGTGACGCATGTGAAAATTAACACCCGTTGCGCGCAAACGATGCAACCAGGCACGCAGCAAGGGCGCTGCTTTCATGTCGGTTGGAAACACGCGCCCGGAGCTGCCGATAAAAGTATCGACACCGAGATCGAGCAACCATTTTCTAAGTTGATCGGGACCGAACGCATCGAGCATCGGTTTGATGACGCCGCTACGCTTACCGTAGCGCGATAAAAAAATATCGTAGGCTTCGGAATGCGTAATATTCATGCCTCCCTTGCCTGCCATCAAAAATTTACGACCGACCGACGGCATCGCATCGTAAACATCGACCCGAATGCCGCTTTGACACAACACTTCAGCAGCCATAAGTCCGGCGGGACCGCCGCCTATGATTGCAACGAATGGCTGTATCAGTCGACGGGAATTATGTCGAGTATACAGATGAGAATGATTGAGCACGAAAGGTTCCGAATGAAGACTTTTGCTGCAAATGAGTTGAAGCAAAATGAGGAGATTAGCCAAGGCTGCCAAAAAAAAGCGATTTTAGCTAAATTTCTATGTTCCCGCTTTTTAATCGCAAAATATCGTGGAAATTGTTAGTGATTATGGATTATAAAGCACTAGGTGTAGGGTGCGCATCGCGCACCTAGATCGGGATCTGTGTCGGGTTCGATCTCGTGGAAAGGTGCGCGAAGCGCACCCTACGGTATTAACTTTGAATTTTCTATTTCTGGACAGGGATCACACTGAAAAACTCTCGCCGCAGCCGCACATGCCGGTGACATTCGGATTATTAAATTTGAATGCTTCGTTGATGCCTTCGCGGCGATAATCCAACTCGATTCCATCAATCACAGCGAGATCGTCTTGCGTCGTAATGACCTTGACCCCATATTGTTCGAACACCCGATCGCCTTCATGAACTTCATCGGCATAATCGATCGTATAAGCGAAACCGGAACAACCGGATTTTTTGACGCCTAATTTCAAACCCACGCCGCTGCCGCGTTTGTCCAATTGTTTTTTAATTTGTTTTGCCGCGCTCTCGGTTAAAGAAATCGCCATTCAACACCTCTTAATGTTACTGTGAAAGTTCGTAGATTTAGACCCATTATCTAATTTTTCGATATACAAAACTCAGTTCTGGCAATGCCGGTTCCAGAGAGGGTGCGGTTGCTCGATCGACAGGCGTCGGCGGCAGGGAGCCGCCGTCGAGCCTACATGGAAGTATTCACCCAGCACCTAAATTCCATAGCTCGTTAGCTATGGTTAATTATCTTGGATAATTCATCCAGCACCTAAAAAGCCATGATTTTGAATCATTGCCAAAAACCTATGGAATTGTAACTATTCAGTCCCCCGGAAATTATCGTTCCCACGCTCTGCGTGGGAACGCCTGAGTACCACTCCAGCGGTACGAGACGCTAGAGCGTCTCGGCCTTCATTCCCACGCCGGAGCGTGGGAACGATAGGGGGTGTGAATAATTACATGGAATTTAGGTGCTGGGTTCACGGCGTCCTGTCGGACGAGTGACCGCACCCTCCGCCACCAGAGATCTTTCATTTGCCGCGGCGATGGCCGAGCCTTCATGAACATTAGGTTCGATTCAAAATAGTTTTTAAACATTTCACAAAGTCGGCAATATCCGCTTCGGTATTGGCTTTACCCAAACTGACGCGCAAAGCGCTTTTGGCTAAATCCCGGGCAACACCCATCGCCGTCAACACCGGACTCGGCATGCCGCCGCCACTAGCGCAAGCCGAACCGCTCGATACCGCAAAGCCTTTTTTATCGAGTTGCATCAATAACATCTCACCATCGACGCCGTCAATTCCAAATTGCACGGTATTGGGTAATCGCTCTACCGCTTGACTAAAAATAGTGGCGTTCAACTCCGCTAATCCCTGCTCCAACAATTCCCTTAAATCAAGCATTTGATTTCGCCATTGCGTCATTTCAGATAGGACCAATTCTGCCGCCTTACCGAAGCCCACGATTGCCGCGACATTTTCGGTACCCGCCCGATAACCTTGCTCCTGACCACCGCCGAGTTGCAAAGGTTCCAGCTCTATGCCTTTTTCGACGATTAACGCACCACTACCTTTGGGGCCGTAAATTTTATGGCCGGATATCGACATCAAATGAACATTGAGCGAATCGAACGCCAACGGAATTTTACCCGCCGCCTGCACCGCATCGGTATGCACTACCGCTCCCTGTTCGCGCAAAAAACCCGCCCATTCAGCGATTGACTGTATCACGCCGGTTTCATTATTCGCCAATATCAAAGAGGCAAAATTAGGCTTATTTGCACAGCATCGCTCGAAAGATTCGCGTTCGAAGATACCGTTTTTATCCACTGCCAGAATATCAACCGAGCAACTTCGATTTCGCAAGCGTTCGACTGGCTCCGTAATGGATGGATGTTCAATACTGGAAATCAATAATCCCGAATGACTTTCGATCGAGTTTAATGCCAAATTATTCGATTCGGTGCCTCCGCTGGTAAAAAGCACTTGACTGGGGGAGACACCGACGAGCGCGGCCACTTGCTCCCTAGCCGTTTCAATCGCACTACGCGATAATCGACCGATCCGATACAGCGCCGACGGATTACCGTAAAAGGATTTCAAAAACGGCAGCATCGCCTCTAAAACGCGCTCATCGAGCGGCGTCGTCGCATTATGATCGAGATAGACCATGCGTTCGAAAACTTAGGCGCCGACTCTTTGTTGCCGAAGAATTTCGACCACTTTTGTGTCTTGTTCTTGCCGCTTGGCAACTTCCTGAACATGATGTCTCGTCAATAAATCGCCGAGGCTGATACCTTTTAAGTATCCCCGAATCTGATCGCTAAGCCCCATCCATAAATCATGAGTTAAACACGCTTTGTTGTTTTGGCAATTGCCTTCGCCGGCACATTTAGTGGTATCCAGCGGTTCATCGACGGCCTCGATGATTTCGGCAATATTGATCTCGTTCGCCGCACGGCTCAAACGATATCCCCCGCCGGGTCCGCGCACACCGGTAACCATGCCGGCTCTTCGTAAACGAGCGAACAACTGTTCCAAATAAGACAAAGAAATAGTCTGACGAGTCGCAATATCGGTTAAAGTGACCGGATCTTGCTGACTGTGATAAGCCAGATCAAGCATGGCTGTTACTGCATAGCGGCCTTTTGTGGTTAATCGCACAACCTAATCCTCAAATAGCAAATCAATGCGCATTACTATACTTAACCAAGCAAATTAGTCAACTTTGAAAGAAGCTCATTTGGATTAAACCGATCGTAAATCAAAATTCGGCACCGAGGTGCCCGTCATATGGCAGGTACTGGCAAAGCATTTGTCGGACACTCACCCCCTACGCCTCCTTGGGCACTACTGAAATTTCAAGTACCAAAGGTATGACTGAAACTCATTTGCTCCAGTCATATTTATCGCACGTCAATTAACAGCATTAACGCCCTCAAGAGCGAGAAAAACAGCAGATTTTCCTCTTTACTCTTTCACCTTTCACCTTGCCCACCTTTCAAATCTCATCCAACTTATCGCCCTTATAATCTTCTTCCAGCATCGACTGATCAGGACAGGCGATACCGGCATCTTTTAACGCTTTTTTCATTATTTCAAGCCGCCCGTCCACGGCTTGCATATGATCCAACATATGGTTAATCGCCTTGGCGACAGGATCTGTCATGTCGTCACTGGTACCGTAAGCATCGAAACCCATTTTTGCGGCGATTTTTTTTCGCTCGGAATCCGACTTTTTGGTCTTAGGATCGATCACATGCCCCGGTATCCCAACCACAGTCGCCCCCGCCGGAACCGATTTCAACACGACTGAATTCGAACCGATACGCGCACCTTCGCCGATTTCAATCGGCCCTAGTACTTTGGCACCGGCCCCCACAACAACGCCGTCGTGTAAGGTCGGATGACGCTTACCTTTGTTCCATGAGGTCCCGCCTAGCGTAACGCCATGGTAAAGCGTACAGTCGTCGCCGATCACTGCAGTTTCGCCGATTACGACCCCCATGCCGTGATCGATAAAAAAACGTCTGCCGATCGTCGCCCCCGGATGAATTTCGATCCCAGTCAACCAACGGCCGATATGCGATATAAAGCGTCCAAACCATCGAAAACCGGCTTGCCAGCATAAATGCGCGACTCTATGAATCAACAATGCATGAAAACCGGGATAAGCAGTAATCACTTCAAACACCGTTTGTGCTGCCGGATCCCGTTCGAACACGCAATCGATATTCTCTTTGATTTCTCGCCACATAATTAGCCCTTCTTTTTATTGCCTTGCGACATTCGCAAAATTCCGCGTAATAGGTCCACCTCTTTACTCTCTAGACGAGCCCGGTTATAGATTCTACGCAAACGTCGCATCACAGACTTCGATTTATCGGGATGCATGAAGCCGATATCGGATAGCGCTTCGATCATGTGCTCGTAAAACGCTTCCATCTGAGCGGCTGTCGCCAACAAGCCTTTGCCTTTATCACCGGCAGTGACTTCATAGTCCTGACCTGAAGCTACGAATAATTCATAACTAACCACCTGTACGGCGGCGGCAAGATTTAATGAACTGAAGTCTTTGTTGCACGGGATTCGCAATAAATAACGACACAGGTCCAATTCATGATTTTTCAACCCGGAGTGTTCTCTACCGAATACGATTGCAGCCTTATGGTCGAGCGCTTCGGTTTTTAAGAGATCCGCACATTCTCTAGGCGTCAACTCCGGCCAACTAATCGTTCGGCAACGAGCACTGGTTCCTACCACAATGGAACAATCGGCGACAGCCTCTTGCAAGCTGTCGCAAACTAAAGCGGAACTCAAAATATCATCCGCCCCGGAAGCTCTGGCAGTGGCATCCGCGCAGGGAAATTGCTTCGGAGCAACCAAAACCAAATCTTTAAGGTTCATGTTCTTCATGGCCCGGGCAACCGCTCCAATATTTCCGGGATGAGAGGTTTCGACCAATACGATTTTAATATTCGACAACAATGCGTAGCCCCGCCATTTGAAAAAACGGAAAATTTTAACAAAAGATTTGATATGCTATTGATATTTTCTAATTTAGCTTCGTATCTAATATCATGCATCCCATGCTCAATATTGCCGTGCGCGCCGCCAGAAACGCCGGCGAGATTATTTCACGCTCGGCCGACAATGTCGGAAAACTTCAAATCAACCGGAAAGGCATCAACGATTTCGCGACCGAGGTCGACCGAATGGCCGAACAGGAAATCATCAAAATCATTAAAACCGCCTTTCCCGATCATGCGATTTTGGCTGAAGAAAGCGGCGAACACAAAGGCAACGATTTCGTTTGGATTATCGACCCGCTGGACGGTACAACCAATTTCTTACACGGCTTTCCCGTCTATGCCGTATCGATAGCTCTGCAAGTCAAAGGCAAATTGGAACTCGGCGTGGTTTACGATCCGTTACGCGATGAATTGTTTACCGCCGAACGCGGCGGCGGCGCGATGATGAATAACCGGCGCATCCGCGTGACCAATCAAGCCGGACTCAAAGGCGCACTCATCGGAACCGGTTTTCCGTTCAAAAGTCAGCAACATCTAGATGCCTATCTTGGCATGTTCCGCACCATACATGCCGATTCCGCAGGTATACGCCGGGCCGGAGCGGCAGCACTCGATCTAGCCTATGTCGCAATCGGCCGACTCGACGGTTTTTGGGAAATCGGATTACATCCTTGGGATATGGCTGCCGGCATCCTGCTGATTAAGGAAGCCGGCGGCGTCGCCACCGATTTTGCCTTTCAAGATAATTACATGGAAACCGGCAACGTCATTGCCGGCAACCCCAAAATGCACCAGGTCATGTATAAAGCCATCGAACCTCATGTCACCGAAGCATTGACCCGGTTAAAAGCGAAATAAAATCCGCCTTCGGTGGAGCGAGTACTTACTTCTCCTACTCCCTTTATACTCAAAAAAATGGTTAACTTTATGAAGGTATGGGGTGTGCCTAGCGAGGATGTCGGCAGCAAGGAGCTGCCGTCAAGCCCCCATGGATGGGTTTACCCAGCACCTAAATTCCATAGTCCATTGGCTATGGTTAACTATCTGAGATAATTTAGGTGCTGGGTGAACGGTGGTCCTCGATAGACACATCCCATACCTTTTATTCTTAGACGGTTTTTCAATCAAAAGGGGAGTAATTTAGAAATAAAGAGAGGAGCTAGCTGAAAACCAACTTGGCTTTGATTAATGGAAGGCCTTGTCTCGTTCCCACGGCCCTCCATAAAGGATGGATGCCGATCTTGCCTCGGCAGCCAACGTATAGGTTCCCACGGAGGACCGTGGGAACCAGAAAAAACCCGCCTCGGCAGAGTGGGTACTTACGGTCCCATAAGCGCTAAATTAAGAAAAAAACGCGTCATGAATGGCAATGCCTAGAGCCTCACCCCAACATCCGCCATTTCTAAGAGCGACAAACTCGACACCCTTCCTAGCAAGCACCGATCGAACAAATAACAACTATTGCCGATAAGCCATTCATGGCGTAGACTCGAGATAGCCGCATCTGCTTGGAATATAATCAGGTAGCCATTCATGAAAAGACACATCGAACGCCGCACAGTCCTGCCGCTACTTTTTGTCATGGCTTTGTTTATCAATTCCGTCTCGGCTGAAAATAATCAAGCTGCTATTCCCGCAACAACGATTGTTCAATTGACCATTCAAGATGCTATTGGTCCTGCGACTTCGGACTATATCGAGCGCAGCATGGACAAGGCTTCCGAATCCGGAGCTAAAGCGATATTGATCACGCTCGACACGCCGGGCGGCCTCGATACGTCGATGCGACAAATCATTAAAAAAATCATCGCCTCGCCGATCCCGGTGATCACTTATGTCACACCGGGCGGGGCACGAGCCGCCAGCGCCGGAACTTATATCCTTTACGCAAGCCATATCGCCGCAATGACGCCGGGAACCAATCTAGGCGCCGCTACACCGGTACAATTAATCGGCCCAACCGAGACGCCCGGTGAACATCCCGGCCAAGATCAATCCGCCGACCAGACTTCTTCAAACAAATCGCCTAAAAACGCAATGGCCCAAAAAGCCATTAACGATGCAGTTGCATATATCAGAAGCCTGGCCGAAATGCGCGGCAGAAACGCCGATTGGGGAGAACAAGCCGTTCGTGAAGCGGCAAGTCTTTCGGCCGAAAAGGCCCTAAAACACAATGTTGTCGATATCCTGGCTACCGATAGATACGAATTGTTAAAACAACTCGATCAACGAAAAATTAACGTACTCGGGCGCGATATCGTTTTATCGACAGACAATGCAGCGTTTCAAGCATTAGAGCCTGACTGGCGAAGCGAATTATTGGCAGTAATTACTAATCCGAATATCGCTTATATCTTACTTATTGCCGGAATTTACGGCCTGATATTCGAATTTTCCAATCCCGGAGCCATCGTCCCGGGCACCATCGGCGGCATTTGCTTATTGTTGGCCCTTTTTGCGTTTCAAGTCTTACCGATTAACTATGCCGGATTCGCATTGATTCTTTTAGGCATTTCACTCATGATCGCCGAAGCCTTCGTACCTAGTATCGGCATACTCGGTTTCGGCGGCTTGACCGCGTTCGTGATCGGCTCCGTCATTCTAATGGATACCGATGCCCCCGGATTCGGCATCGACATTGCCTTAGTCGGCGCTTTCGCGCTTACCAGCGCAGCATTCTTGATTTTCGCCTTAGGCATGTTGTTAAAATCCAGGCAAAAGCCCATCGTAAGCGGCCGGGAAGAATTGCTTGGCGAAACCGGTATTGCACTTGCGGATTTTACCGACCTAGGCCCCGTCCGTATCCACAGCGAAATTTGGCAAGCCCGCACCCGCGAAACACTCAAAAAAAACCAGCGGGTTCGCGTAACCGGCCGGAACGGCCTTATCCTTGAGGTTAATTCCACGCCCAACCAGGAGCACAAAGATGTTTGAATATTTCGGTTTAATTTTCGGCAGTTTCGCGTTGCTGTTATTGATCAGCGCATTTAGAATTTTACGTGAATACGAACGCGGCGTGATTTTCACGCTTGGCCGCTTTTACAAAGTCAAAGGCCCCGGCTTCATAATCGTGATCCCGATCATTCAACAAATGGTCAGGGTCGACCTACGTACCATCGTCATGGACGTACCGTCGCAAGATGTCATCTCGCGCGACAATGTCTCGGTCAAGGTCAATGCCGTGGTTTATTTCCGAGTCATCGACCCTGACAAGGCGATTATTCAAGTCGAAAACTTTTACGAAGCCACCAGCCAATTGGCTCAAACGACGCTTCGCTCAGTGCTGGGCCAACATGAGCTGGACGAAATGCTGGCCGAGCGCGACAAATTGAATATCGACATCCAAACCATTCTCGACCAGCAAACCGATGCCTGGGGCATCAAGGTCGCGAATGTCGAAATCAAGCATGTTGATCTCGACGAAAGCATGATAAGGGCTATCGCCAAGCAAGCCGAAGCGGAACGCACCCGCCGAGCGAAAATCATTCATGCAGAAGGCGAAATGCAAGCCTCGGAAAAATTATTGCAAGCCGCGACGATACTCGCGCAACAGCCACAAGCCATACAACTTCGCTATCTGCAGACGTTGACCGAGATCGCCGGAGAAAAATCGTCAACGATCGTATTTCCGCTACCGATCGACATCGTCAGTAACATAATTAAAGGCCAAGCCACCGATGCGAGTTCGTAAACCGATGCGAAGGATGCTGAAGCGAATCAATCGACGACAGCGAGCACTTCCAATCATCGTAAAATATGTTGAGCATTCTAAATCCCGTTCGCCCTGAGCCTTGTCGAAGGGTGGGCGGGATCGGTAAATGCCAACTGCTCTTTTTAGGTTTATAGTTTATAAAGTAACGTTTTACTATGTTACGTAAGCGATTTACTCTTTGATCCCGTCTTTTCCGGGTTAAGCATTTTCAATCTTTATCCGAAATCCATTTAACAAGACGAACTCTGTGCTATTTTTACAGCTATCGAATGTCCAACATTCAGAATTTCATCATTTCCTCGAAACGTACAAAATCATGAAGACCATCCTGTATAAGAGTGCATTTGGCCTCTGACCAAGATCATCTGCTTTTTTACGAAGGATTTCGTGAATAATAATTTTCTGGAACCATGAGGTTTGCAGATATTTGCATCATGCCATGCAATCTTAGCCATACAACTAAATAGAATAGAAACCCTGTGAAACAACCTGTCTACATGGATTTTGCTACCATCTTCGGCCCATTTGTCGCCTTATGCGCGATTGCCGTCGCTGTATTACTGGACCACGGAAACCCTTTTTCCTTAATCAACGGACCTTCGATCATTTTAGTCGCCGGCGGTACGCTGGGTGCGACAATGATGGCTTACCCGCTAAAAACCTTCGCCATGTTGCCCAAATATATTTGGCAAAGCTTCAGAATGGAAAAGCCGAATCCGCATGCGCAAATTAATTTATTCGTTAAATTAGCCGACCGAGCTCGCCGAGGGGGCTTGCTGGCATTGGAAGAGGATATGCTTAAGATCAAGGATCCTTTCATTCGCAATGCGTTG
Source organism: Methylotuvimicrobium sp. KM1 (assembly GCF_044788715.1). Classification (NCBI taxonomy): domain Bacteria; kingdom Pseudomonadati; phylum Pseudomonadota; class Gammaproteobacteria; order Methylococcales; family Methylococcaceae; genus Methylotuvimicrobium; species Methylotuvimicrobium sp. KM1. The sequence continues at coordinate 3,310,671 of NZ_CP173170.1, forward strand.
ATGTTGGTCGTCGACGGCATCGCGCCGGATGAAGTGCGGCGCGTCATGGAAAACGATAATGAAATGACTTCGCAGCGCCATCAAACAGGTATTGCAATGATGTCGACAATGGCCGGCGTGGCTCCGGCCATGGGCATGATAGGAACCGTCGTCGGTCTAATCGGCGTTATGGGCAATTTGTCCGATCCTTCGCAATTGGGCCCTTCGATCGCGGTAGCGTTTTTAACGACGCTCTACGGTTCTTTATTAGGCAACTTGGTATTCAGTCCGATGGGCAATAAACTCAAACAAAAAGATAAAGAAGAAATGTTTATCCGAGAAATGATTATTGAAGGAATCTTAGCGGTGCAGGAAAGCGAGAATCCCCGCATCGTCCGGCAAAAACTCGAGTCTTTCCTCCACCCGGCTCTCAGAACCAATCGATAAAGCCAAGGATAGCGTCGAAAATAATTTCCTCTTTTAAAGATCAAGTGCTTAGAAAGCCTCAGGCGTCAAAATAGGCGTCGCCCGCTAAATTTAACAGTGTGAACCGCGATTATCTATCCGACCCGCAATGAAGCTTGCACCGCGAAGCTAGAGCTTCGCGTTAGTATTTCCCAAGCTTGGAGCTTAGGAAACAGCGGAACTTTCCCCTTTCCCCTTTCCCCTTTCCCCTTTCCCCTTTCACCTTTCACCTTTCACCTTTCACCTTTCACATTCCGAACCACATGCCAAAGCGAACGAACGTCGGAGCGCGGATTTTTCAATAACAAGGTAATAACGATCTCTTCGAAAGCCGCTAAAATACAAATAACCGCCGCGACGCGAAACGGCCAAATAGGCCCGCCCAAAAACATCAGATATAGACACCCCCCCATCGAAGCGGCGGCTAATTTAACGCTCCAGGTGTGATAACTGGTAAACCGGCCGAATTTCAAGAGCCCTGCCGCCGATGGCAGCAAGCAACTGGCGACAATCAAGACGACATAAAACCATTCGCGCGCCACGATCACAGGCCACAACCACCAACAACTCAACGCAATCGTCAAATAGGTAATCACATCGGCCCAACTGTCGAGTACCGCGCCGAATTCTGAAACCTGTCCGGTTAAACGAGCCGCCCAACCATCCAACAAATCGGTCAAGAAAGCGAAAGCCAATAAAATCATGAAGGCCACTGCATATCCGTTCCAGGCCAGCCACAATAAAACAGGCGCGGCAACAAAACGAAAGCCGGTCAAAAGATTCGGTAAATTCCATTTAGAAGTCTCATTAGGGTCGAGCATTTTCATCATATTTCGAATGTGGCTGCCAACGGCGAATGATCGGATAATACATGCCAAGGCGCATGAGCCAAACGCTCGCATGATACCGGTACTAAACCTCGAAAATAAATTCTATCCATCGGCAAGATAGGCAACCAAGCCGGAAAAGTTCGGGCATAGCGGCCATGCGTGGTTCTGAATACCTCTTTGAGATCCAAGTGTTCGTAAAAATAGCGTTCGGCCTGTCCCAACCAATCGTTAAAATCTCCGGCCACGATCAACGGCGCATCGTGCGGAACATGCTCATCGATCCTTTCGCAAAGCTTAGCGACTTGCAGGCGACGCTCCTTGCCGGTCAACCCGAAATGGATACAAACGATGTGCAATGGTTGAATATCCGCTTTCAAGCGAACTACGCCATGCAGCAAACTTCGGCTAGCCCACGGAAACGGCGACACATTGATATTTTCGTAGCTCTCGAAAGGATATTTGCTCAAAATGGCATTGCCATGATGACCGGCACTGTAGATCGCATTTTTTCCGTAAGCGTAATAAGGCCAAACACCTTCTGCGATGAACTCGAACTGCGAACGTTCGGGCCAATCAGGAATGCTCTTTTCGCGGTGCACATGCTCGCCTTGCATTTCTTGCAAAAACAATAAATCGGCATCCGCGGCAATCAAAGCCTCTCGGATTTGGTGCAGAACGAAACGCCGATTGCCGACATTGAAGCCCTTGTGAATGTTATAGGTCAAAACCCGCAAGTGATTGTCTTTCAAGCTCATAAGGAATTAGTATGGACGTTTACGGATATGCAGGCGATATAAAATCGGCGAGACGAACTCTTCAAGCATAAAAAACAATAAGACAACCGCGGCGATATCAAGCCCGTTCAATGCCAACTGCGACTTCAACAAAACCACCGGCAACAGCGATTCCGGAATCGTATCAAGTCCCCGTGCCTGGCTACTTTCGAGCATTCCTTGTCGTCGCTTGACATAACTAGCCGACAAATCGCCAATCATTGCCAAACCGCCAAACGCGGCGCCGACCGCCAACCCGTAACCCATCGACCAAGATACGGCGGAGACTAAGCCAATCGAGCTCAAAATGCCGCGCCAAGTCTTCGAACTTCCGAACAACGGTCGACCGTCGGATAATATAACACCTGCATCTACGGGCCATGCAAAACGCCTTCTGAACAATTTCCAGGCAATGACCGGCGCACCGTTGGCAACGAGCAATAATAGTAAAGCATGAATTACGCCTTGCCAGTAAAACACAATTTCAGTCATGAAAAGTCCGTTTTTAGAATTTCATACCTATCGCACTTCAAATTTCGGTTTTTAAAACCCTCACCCCAGCCCTCTCCTAATGTGGGCGAGGGAGTATAATGCCGAAATTTGATTGGCAAAAAGTATAGCAATACCAGCAATTCCCAATTTGGGGATCAAACAGGGTGTGGGGTATGCTTGGCGAGGATGTCGGCAACAGGGCAGATTTTTGCTCCTCGGCAATTGCTGAGTTACAGGGATGTAATGAATGCAGAAAATGCAGGAGCATTTTTCTGCCCTGCATCGCCTAAAGCGCCTACTGTTGGTGCCCTAATACACGCCATACTTGGCGTTTGATTGCTGCCGTCAAGCCCCCATGGATGGGTTCACGGCGTTCCTCGACAGGGATACCCCACACCCTAAATCCAGCGAGAACGCTCAAACTGGGAATTGCTGATAGCAATACCCTTAGACTCGATTATTGAAAGAAATTCAGGTAACGTAGACCGAAAGCTTCAGACTTTTGCGAGAATATCTATGCCGAAACCGATCACGCCGCTATTGGCCGCCGATGCCTTAATCCAATTAATCGACCGTCCGGGGCGCCCTTTCGTTCTGATCGAACGCGCCAATCCGCCGTTCGGCTGGGCCATTCCCGGTGGCTTTGTCGATATCGGCGAAACAGTTGAACATGCCGCCATCCGTGAAGCCCGAGAGGAAACCGGTCTCGATGTTTCCTTGACCGCTCTGCTAGGCATTTATTCGAACCCGCAACGCGACCCTCGCAATCATACCGTCACTGCGGTCTATATCGCCGAAGCAACAGGTACGCCGAAAGCCGATGACGACGCGAAAAACCTCGATACCTTCACCTTCGAAACGCTACCGTCAGAATTGGCTTTCGATCATGCACAAGTGTTGGCCGACTATAAGCGCTATCTCGAAACCGGCAACCCTACCCCACTTCGCATCTGACTCCGCCTCGCTTGCCCATGCACGCAAAAACGCCCACCTAGCGGACCCATCAAGCCCTGGACATAAATTTTCCGGTAACGGTATTGATCTTGATTATTTCGCCGCTCTTTAGATATTCCGGAACCTGTACTTCCAAACCGGTCGTCAATCGCGCCGGCTTGGTTCTGCCGGTTGCCGTGGCGCCTTTGATTTCCGGTGCGGTCTCGACGATTTCCAACGCCACAGAGCTCGGTAGTTCGATACCCAGCACGGTATCGTCAAACAACAACGCAACGATATCCTCGAGCCCTTCGGTCAAATAACCTTTCTGTTCTTCCAAATCATCCGCGCCGACTATGTATTGACTGTAGTCCTCCATGTTCATGAAGACGTAATTTTCGCCATCCATATAAGAAAACTGAACTTTAACGCGCACACAATCCGCATCCTTGAAAAAATCGTCTCCTTTCAGGGTTTCATCGAGTTTTTGCCCGGTCTTGAGATTATTGAACCGGACTTTATACAAGGTAGTCGCGCCACGCGAGGACGGACTTCTGACCTCGATTTGCTTAATCACATGCGGTACACCGTTAATCTCGACAACCATTCCACGCTTAAAATCACTGGCCTTTGCCACGCATTGCTCCTAACAATTATTAATAATAAGAAGGCATATTAAACTGGCAATCGATCGATTTGACAATCTTCCGAAGCTCACGATTCGCCACAAATCACTCATCGTCCAATTGCATTGCCGCACGAACGCAACGCAACACGCCATAACTATATTGCCCATTAAATGCTTCGAAAATCGGTTTCAAAGCATTTCTTTGCGCATCCGGCATGCCCAATATGGCATCCTGAATCGCATGGATTTCAGCTTCGGGCAAAGCGACCACCTCGGCCAATTCGACTATGCCTTGCTCCAGGGCCTGAGCCAAATGATTATAAATCGTATCCATGGTAAAGCCGCGTTGCTTAGCAATTTTTTCGGCGTCATAGCCCAGTCGAAACAGGTCAACGGTCTCCGATACCGAATCCGACAAAGAAACCAAGGCTTCCGAAACGGTTCCGAACTCTTGAATCACGGCTAGAAAATCGTCACCGTACAGCTCCAATTTACGTTCGCCAACCCCCGAAATTGAACGAAATTGCTGATGATTCATCGGCCTGCTTTCAACCATCTCCATTAAAGTGGCATCATGAAAAATCTGATACGGAGGAATGTCCTGCTCATCGGCAAGCTCGCGGCGTTTGGTACGTAGCGCGTTCCACAGCAAGGTATCCTGCTCTTTTTGAAATTGCCGAACCGCGCTTTTCGAGCGTTTGCCGGATTCGGTTGACAGATCTCGGCGTAGCATCAATTGCTGCTCGCCGCGCAGTACCGTGCGGCAAGATTCGTCTAGGCGCAACGATCCGTGACCTTCGATATCGACCGTTACCAAACCTTTGGCGACCAATTGCCGAAACACCGAACGCCATTGTTTTTCGTCGATGTCCTTACCGATGCCGAAGGTCGACTGCCGGTCGTGGCCGAAATGCTTGAGCCGCTCGGTCTCCTTGCCGAGCAATACATCGATCAAATAATTGACACCGAAGCGTTGTCCGGTCCGATAAATACAGGATAAGGCTTGCTGAGCGGCTACTGTGCCGTCCCAAGTCTTGACCGGTTCCAAACAGGTATCGCAATTACCGCAATCGTCAACCAATCGGTCGCCGAAATAGCTCAATAAAGCTCTACGGCGGCAGCCGACTTCCTCGCAAAGCGCCAACATAGCATCGAGTTTATGATATTCGAGGCGTTTATGGCTTTCGTCGGCATTGGAATTGGCCAACATTTGCTGCAGCGTGATCACATCTTGCAGACCGTATGCCATCCAGGCATCGGCGGGCAAACCGTCGCGCCCGGCGCGTCCGGTTTCCTGATAATAAGCTTCGATACTTTTCGGTAAATCGAGATGCGCGACAAAACGCACATTGGGTTTGTCAATACCCATACCGAATGCGATCGTCGCCACGATAACCAATCCTTCTTCCATCAAGAACCGGTGTTGATGCTGCTGTCTCGCCGCGTTATCCATCCCGGCATGATAAGGCAACGCTCGGATGCCTTTACTTTGCAGCCATTCGGCAGTCGACTCGACTTTCTTGCGCGACAAGCAATAGACAATGCCGGCTTCTCCGGCATGTTCGCGTTGAATGAATTGCAACAATTGCTGCCGGGCATTTTGTTTTTGCACGATACGGTAACGAATATTCGGTCGATCGAAACTGCTGACAAACAATCTCGCTTGGTCGAGTGCAAGCCGGCTGATAATTTCCTGACGAGTTCGTTCATCGGCGGTCGCGGTCAACGCAATACGCGGAATACTCGAATATCGCTCATGCAACATCGACAACTGCAGATAATCGGCGCGGAAATCGTGCCCCCATTGCGACACACAATGCGCCTCATCGATCGCAAACAGCGCAATATTCAGATTATCCAGTAACGACAGCGTACGCGCCGAATTCAGTCGCTCCGGCGCAATATAAAGCAAGTCCAATTGATCGTCGCGTAGCCTGCTTTCGATAGATCGCGCTTCCTCGGCGGTCAAGGTCGAGTTTAAAAAAGCCGCATTGACCCCCAATTGATGCAATGCGCTAACCTGATCTTGCATCAACGCGATCAACGGCGAAATCACAATACCGACGCCCGGCCGCATCAATGATGGAATCTGATAGCACAACGACTTACCGCCGCCGGTCGGCATCAATACCAAGGCATCGCGTCCGGCCAACAACTCATCGATCACGGCCTGTTGTTGCCCCCTGAAACGATCGTACCCGAACACCGTATTCAGCACATCGAGCGGCTTAGTCGACATGTAATACCCCCTGTCCACAGCAATTCCCAGTTTGCGCAGTTTCGCCAATCTTACTGTGAAAGTTCGTAGATTTGCATTCCTTATCTAATTCTTCGATAGATAACACAATGCCGGTTCCGGAGAGGGTGCGGTTACTCGACCGACAGGCGTCGGCGGCAAGGACAGCCGCCGTCGAGCCTACATGGACGTATTCACGGCGTCCTGTCGGGCGAGTGACCGCACCCTCCGCCACCCGAGAACTCTCATTTGCCGGAGCGATGGCTAAACCTTCATGAACGTTACTGTAATAGTTCGGAGATTTGGACTCGTTATCTAATTTTTCGATATAAAAACCAATGTCGGTTCCGAAGAGGGGGCGGTTGCTCGACTGACAGGCGTCGGCGGCAGGGAAAGCCGCCGTCGAGCCTACATGGACGTATTCACGGCGTCCTGTCGGGCGAGTGACCGCCCCCTCCCCACGCCTCGAACGTTCATTTGCCGGGACAATGGCGAGGTCTTCATGATCGTTAGGGTGTGGGGTATGCCTGTCGAGGAACGCCGTAATCCCATCCTTGGAGGCTTGACGGCAGATCCCTGCTGCCGACATCCTCGCCAAGCACACCCCACACCCTTTTTGGTCCACAAATTGGGAGTAACTACCTTGTCCACGATAATATTTATTCAATTCTGTTAAACCTTTATAATGGTCCGATTTTCTTCAGACTCACGGGCGATAAACGCCCCTACTATGACTCAATTGCACCATCATTTACCGGCGCGTTTTAATTTATTAGTCGACAACGGCTTTGAAAATTTATTAAAAAACGGCCTCAAAGGCATTGAAAAAGAAAGCCTCAGAATCGGCAAGAACGGCGTCATCGCGCACACGCCTCATCCGTCATTTTTAGGATCGGCCCTAACGCATCCGTATATTACGACGGACTATTCCGAAGCTTTGCTCGAGTTCATCACGCCGCCGTTTAAGGATATCAAAGAAACGCTGAATTATTTAAACACGATTCATCAATTCGTTTACGATCATCTCGACGGCGAAATCCTGTTGGCCGCTAGCATGCCGTGCGGCATCGACGGCGACGAAAGCGTACCGATCGCCGAATACGGCAGCTCCAATATCGGCCGCATGAAACACATTTACCGCCGTGGACTTTGGTACCGCTACGGCCGAACTATGCAGGCAATTGCCGGCATCCATTTTAACTATTCGGTACCGGAAGCGCTGTGGAGCAGACTACACGACTTGGAAAACTCATCGTCGAGCCTCGATCAATTCATCGCGGACGGCTATTTCGGCATGATCAGAAACCTGCACCGCCAAGGCTGGTTGATCCTCTATTTATTCGGCGCGTCGCCTGCGATATGCAAAAAGTTTTTTAAAAGCCGTCCGCAAATGATGGCCCAGTTCAACGAATTCGACCGCCATACTTTATACCACCCTTACGCTACTTCGCTCAGAATGAGCGACATCGGCTATAAGAGTAAAAATCAGGCTTCGCTGCAAATCGACTACAACTCGCTAACCGGTTATGTCGACAGCCTAAGCCAAGCCATTAACACGCCCTACCCGGACTATGAAAAAATAGGCGTCAAGGTCGACGGCGAATACCGACAGTTAAACAGCAACATTTTACAAATCGAAAACGAATTTTACAGCACCGTCAGACCCAAGCAAATCGCTAACTCCTGCGAAAAGCCGACTCTAGCGCTCAAACGGCGAGGAGTTCGTTATATCGAGTTACGGTCGCTGGATCTGGACTTGTTTAGCCCCCTTGGCATACAAGATGAAACCGCACATTTCATCGAGGCCTTCATGCTGACTTGCCTACTGCAAGACAGCCCGCCCAACGATTCGCGGCAGTTCATTCTCAATAACGCCAATCAACTTGCGGTTGCCCATCTCGGCCGTCAACCCGGCCTTGTACTCGATAAAATCGACCGGAAAATACCTCTCAAAGACTGGGCCGAAGAAATCCTGGCCGACATGGAACCGGTTTGCGCGCTTTTGGACGATGACAATTCCGAAAAACCTTATAGCGCTGCCTTATCAGCCCAAAGAAAAGCCATAGAAAATCCGGACTTGACTCCGTCCGCAAGAATTTTACGCGGCATGAGCGAAACACAAATGCCGTTTGCAACCTACGCACTTAAAACCTCGGTCAAACATGCCAAAAACTTTCGCAGCCAAAAGCTGGATGAGCAAAATACCCGTGCCTTCCAAGAAATGGCAAAAGAGTCTATCGCCAAACAGCTCGAAAAGGAGCAAAGCGACAACTTATCTTTCGATGAGTTTTTAGCGCATTATTTTTCACAACAATAACCGGAATTTAACCCAAAAATCTATCATGACCTCATTCGATATTGCCGCCCTGCAGGCCGAACTGCAGGGACAAAAACCCCGAAAAATTCTTAAGGCCGCGATGGAACAATTCGATAATATCGCGATTTCGTTCAGCGGCGCCGAAGATGTGGTTCTGATCGACATGGCCGTCAAAATACGCCCCGATATTCAAGTCTTCAGCTTGGATACCGGACGCCTGCATCCGGAAACCTACCAATTTATTGAAAAAGTGCGCGAACATTACGACATTCAAATCGAATTGTTGACGCCGGATCATGCCATCTTGGACGAGATGGTCAAGGCCAAGGGCTTATTCAGCTTTTATCGCGACGGTCATCAAGAATGCTGCGGCATCCGCAAAGTAGACTCATTGAGACGCAAACTCGCGGGTCTCGATGCCTGGATCACCGGCCAGCGCAAGGATCAAAGCGTAGGTACGCGCCAAGACCTGCCCGAAATACAAATCGACACGGCTTTTTCAACCCCCGAACATCAATTAATCAAATTCAATCCGCTGGCCAACTGGAGCTCTGCGCAGGTTTGGGATCATATCGAAGCCTATCAAGTCCCCTACAACGAACTGCACGAAAAAGGCTTCATCAGCATCGGCTGCGAACCCTGCACAAGACCGGTACTGCCGAATCAACACGAACGCGCCGGACGCTGGTGGTGGGAAGACGCCACAAAGAAAGAATGCGGCTTGCACGCCGGAAACTTGACACATAGAAAAAACTAAGCAATCCGAGGCGGACGAGTTGCGCATTCAACGAACGTTACTCGTTCACTTCGCCGGGCAGTGAATAAATCACACAATTGGCGTGACTCGGTCACCGCCTTTTTCTCCGAAAATCGGGATACTGTACCCAAGTTCAACGAAACGCTTAAACGAACCACACCAACAATAATCAAGGGGAAACCATCATGAAAACAGTATCTTTTGCAGCAGTCGTTTTAATGTCAATCGTCGCCGGCACAGCCATGGCCGAAGGCTCGAAAATCGAAAAATCAACATTAATCAATGCTTCTAAAAACACGTTGACAAACACGCAAGCGATAGGCCGCAACAGCGCCGCCAGCACTGGATCGATCAACGTAGTCGGTTCTAAAATCCAAAAGTCCACAGTCATCAACGCTTCGAAAAACACGCTGACTAACACGCAAGCGATAGGCCGTAATTCTGTCGCGAACACCGGTTCGATCGACATCCGCTAAACAACGCATGAAAGCACAAGGATGTGCGCTATCGGGACAGTGGAACGCGCAGGAAAAGCAACGTTAGGTAACGGCGACCAAATACAAGAGAGTGAAAAATTCGGAACGGCGATGACAAGGACGAATTGCGCTTAGCCAAACGATTGGCGGGTTCTTGGGCTTGAAAGTATCAGCTTTCGGCCAATACCCGCCAGTCAAGATGTTTTGCCGAACGACTGGTTAAGATCAATGATGACTCATTATAAATAACAATCAGACTCACCCAACGAAAATTACAATGTGGTTTTGATCGGGTAAATTCTCCGATTATACGACCAGCCTCTTCGTAAAACGAAATTGTGACAACATTGACGCGAATACGTACGAAAGAAAAAAAACTGAAATTGGGTACAGTATCTCCGATGTAACGGTGCCCGAAAACGGATGGTAAATATGCTTTAATAGGTCGATTATTAGCATGTGTGAAGCATAAATTCCTAATACAAAAGAGCCAATAGGCGCCATACGAGAAAAAGTAACATATCGGCTATTTGAAAGAGCTATTATTGCTACCCCAACTCCATAAAAATAGGTTCCTATAACATAGTCTTGATTAAGTGCTGTACCCCAATTGCTTTTTAACACTACAAGTTCAATAAAATGCAGAGCTAATCCACTGGCCGAAATCATTAAGCCAACTGGAAGCCAGGATTCAGCAGGTTGTTTTTGATTAAGTAGATAACCAGTTACAAAGAAAATGAGCGAGAAAAATGGGCCTTCGCGAAAATTAAAACCGATATGAAATCCTAGCGGGGTATCGCTGTACGCTTTTCCAGCAAGTCCAATTAAGTAAAGGATTATTGAGCTAATAATTAGAATACGTTTAAGTCTTAGCTGGATTAGGAATGCAGAAATACACAAACTCCAAAGTAACGCAACCAAAAACCATAGGTGCGTTCTGGTTCCCTCCATAGCAAGTTTTAAGGGATTATGGAGCAAATGCTTAAAGTGGGAATACGTGTTCCAATATACTTCCTTTAATACCTCAATGGGTTCTTGTCTAATGGATAAATTGAGATCGCCAAATGGGAGTAGGTATATAACAGACCAGCTTAAAAATATAAATGAAATTCGCCTTACTATTGGCAATGTAGGAGTTAAGACATCTCCCGCATCTCTTAATTTCTTAGCCCAAAAGTATCCTGATATTACAAAGTAGAAAGGTACTGAAAATCGCGCTAATTGGTTAATGAATGTGGCAAAGTCTAGACTAGCGCCAATTGGTATCGTTTGTGTTTCAAACGGATGGGTATGAATTACAATGACTCCAAAAATTGCAATTACACGAAAAGCATCAATACTTTGTATTCTGTTCACGAGTTTTATCTGTTGCATAAAGGGTAAATGGTTTATGGATATCATCCCTGTTAGACCCATTTTAGGCAATAGTTATAGCGACCTCTGATTTCTCTATCCCTGTATGGTGTTTACAACGATTCATGTTAATTTATTAACGAGCATCTCATACTTGATACTCACTGGCTATTCAAACAACTGCTGGCAATGGCTGCTTGTGGGTCGAAAATGGACCAGCAAAATATTTCTTGCTTTATCCCAACTTAATCATCGGCGGACGACGGCAAGCCGGATGCTCGTTATGCAACCCGGCCTTATCTAATCAACGACCTTGAAAAAACGCATCCAAAGCCGACGTCCTTTCCTGATTAACGCGTTGTGCATGCGGTCGGCTTTCAACCGACTGGATATAGGCTTCAAAATTTGGGATTTGCTCTGCGACTAAATCCTGTCCGTAAATTTGTTGCGTAACGAATGACACTAATTGTAGATGGGGCCAAGCAACCACATCGGCGGCACTGAAACAGTTGCCTAAAGCATAGCTCGAAAAGTCCGTTAAACGGGCCAATCCGGTCAAACCGGATTCGACTTTGATCAATACCTCATCCTTAGTTTCTTGCGATGCCTTACCGCCAAACAATGCTTCACCATATAGCCGACGCGTAATCAGCTCCACATTCAGCTCGATATGCTGAATAAATTCCCGGCATTTCGCGCGCTCGAATGGCTTGACCGGATATAGCGGTTTTTCCGGGTAAGCTTCTTCCAAATATTCCAAAATTGCTTGAGATTCCGATAAATACCCGTCCGGTGTTTTGATAAATGGAATTTTCCCTAATGGCGAACGCTTCAAAACCGCATCGCTTTGTCCAGGCGGCAGCGCTTCTTCAACGAAAGCAATCTCTTTTTCCAATAGCGCAAGTTTGATCTTGTTGTAGTAATTGCTGATAGCAATCCCATATAGCGTAATCATGGTGAGCCTCCAATGATGAACAAAATAATGACAATACAGATCGGCCTTTATAAATATTAAAGATAGGTTAAGTTTAGCGATTAAAATTTAGCGCCCGGAGACTCCTATAAAAAAGCGTGTTGCCTGCATGCCTAACTCACAAGCCAAGCCTTATCGAAACTGCCGCGTTCATATATTTCGTTAAGACTCAATCCAAAATCACCTGCACGCAAAACCCTTGAAATACGATAAGGCTCTTGGTTGCTATTCTGTATCGAATCGTCCTCCAGGTCGATTACGGTTTCCTCGCAAGCCTGCTTATCGGCATTGAGCAACATCAACACCTTGGGCTTGGTTTTATTAGCGGCATTGCTTTTAATGATCACGCCGACTTCGCCTGACTTCATCTCGACTAGGTTACCGACTGGATAAATCCCGATACAGTCTATAAATTTCAGAATCAGGCCGGCGTCGAAATGACTGTCCCGACATTTCATCAAAATATTGATGGCTTCCAAATGAAGGCGCCCTTTACTGTAAACTCGATCGCTAGTGATCGCATCGTAAGTATCGACAATCGCGACTATACAAACGAATGGGGAGAGCACGGCTTCCGTAACGCCCCTCGGATAACCCTGGCCATCCAACCTCTCATGATGCGCATAGGCGGCATCGACGGCTCCGGGATAAATACCGCGAGCCGACATCAGAATATTGCGGCCATGCGTAGTATGAGACCTCATGGTTTCGAGTTCTTCGGGCGATAGCTTTCCCTCTTTATTCAAAATATCCAAGGGCACTTTCATTTTGCCCATATCATGCATCAAGCCGCAGACTCCGAGTTTATTCAGGTCGTCGATCGAATAATTCAAATGCCGGCCCAGCATGATCGACATTAAACAGACATTTAAAGAATGCTGCGAAGTATACTCATCCTTGTTCTTCAACTGCGTCAGTAACATCATTGCGTCCGAGTTTTTCAAAACCCTATCCACGCAAGCTTCAACAGATTTCTTAACGGCTTCAACATTCAACTGATTTCCGAATCGAATATCGTCCATGACCGTTTTCACCAAATCGCTGGTTTGCCGGTACGTATCGTTTGCATCGGCAAAAACGGCCATTTTTTCCTTGAGTTCCGCCGATAACGCACCATGCGTTTCTTTTTGCCTGGAAGGGTCGATAAAGACATAATCGCATACATTCTGAACGGCCTTAATGTCGGCATTCGATTTAATATCGAACCCTTGCAACATAAATGGCGACTCTTCCCAAGGAATATCCAACTCGCTGACGAACATCCCGATTTCCAGTTGGTAGACATGAATTCGTATCGTTTTGCCGCTTTCCCGCATGTAAGTTTCCTGTTAATTACAATGACGCTTGAGTTTCTTCTAAATACTTCCGATATTTAATTGAAAGCTTAACCCCGGCAAAACGGCCGGACATTCTGATTAATTCGTCCGTTTTTTTATCGAAAGTCAATTTCACTTCACTCAAGGCACGATCTTCATAACCTTTTTTTATGCCCATCGTCTCAAGTAAAAAATGATACAGATAGATTTCTTGTTCATCGCTCACGTCGATGATTTCTAACGGTTCGCCAAGCTCGGCAAGGACCGATTCTTTTTTCGGTAACGATGCGTCAATTTTTTCGATATGTTCGGCACTCGCCCGCATTTGTTTAGCGCCTTCATTTATTTCGGCACCGGCCAGCGATCGCAAGGAAACTTCTAAAAATTCCGCCGGAGCAATACGCAAAAACAACTCTGAAAACGTCCACGCAATCAAACGATTCTCTTTGTTGAAGTCGAGATTGAAAAAGAATTTGACTTCAGGAAGTATCGGTTTTTGATTCCTGTCGACTTTATGAAACCAATAACTCCAGCGCCTTCCCTCTCCTAACGGATCAGAATAACTCGGCCGCAAACCCGATAGCGAGACGAAGTCCTCGCTATACATAATTGGATTATTAAATTGCAAGGTAAAGTCATCGGTATTGACCACCGTGAAGTTTTTATCGAATTGATCCAGTTGACGGTAGGTTTGAAACGCCCGCCACCAATATATACAGCCGGTTAAAGTAAAGCACAAAATCAGCACAATCGTCCGGCCGAACCATAATTTGAAAGTTTTATTACTCATCATCAATGCCTCGTATCTGTTGCGTTAGTCACTGCGATGTCGGCAAACAAACCTTCGACATCTATACGGTCGAATGAATAATTTTGTCCACAGAATTCGCAATTGACTTCTATGTCGCCTCGAGACTGCAAAATATCCTCGAGATCGTCCCTTCCCAGGGAACGCAATGTGTTTTCGATTTTGTTTCTTGAACAGGCGCAACGAAACTCGACCGGTTCGGAGTCGAGTACTCTGACTTTTTCCTGGTTAAACAATCGATATAAGAGCGACTCGCAATCCAGTTCCAATAGCTCGGAATCCGTCACCGTTTGAGCCAACATTTCAATACGTGCCCAATCTTCCTTATCGCCCTTTTGGGTCGGCAATTCCTGCAACAATAAGCCTGCAGCTTGATGCTGATCCGCGACCAACCAAACTCGAGTATTTAATTGTTCGGATTGGCTGAAATAAGTCTCCAACGCTTCACCGAGATTTCGTCCTGCTAATGGAACCACGCCTTGATAAGGCGAGCTATTTTCACTCTCAATCGTTAATATTAATTGTCCTTGCCCATACATTTGCTCGAACGAAGCGTTATCGACATCCTCGTTACAGCGAACCAGGCCGCGAATATTTCTTTCATCCGAGGATTGAGCCACCAACGTTCTGATAACACCGGCTCCTTGAGCCTGCAAAATCATCGAGCCTTTAAATTTTACAATGGCAGACAACATGGTTACGGCGGCCAACGCTTGACCCAACTGCTCCATAATAAACGGCGAAGCCTGCTGGTGTGCTATCGATTGACGCCAGCTTTCATTTAGCTTAACCCATTCGCCTCTAACACCTAGGTCTTCGAATATAAAACGACGTAATTGATCTTGTTCTTTCATGTTTTAATCATTTCATTAAATTAAAGGTTATTATAAGGCATAGTTTTACTTAGGCTATGTATGCGGTAATAGTTGAAAGCATCCACCAATCCCGGAAGCACTTATAAATCCAAAGTGAATGTAGGGTACGCTGCGCGTACCTAACGTCGGCACAAAACAAAACAACATGAGGGTACATTAAACTCAGGAGGTGCTGCTATGGTACGCGCAGCCTTCAAGTTTCGAGATGTGAGCATTCAGTCCCACGACCATTCTCGTTCCCATGCTCTGCATGGGAATGCCTGAGTACCGCTCCAGCGGTACGAGACGCTAGAGCGTCTCGGGCGGCATTCCCACGCTGGAGAGTTGGAACGATAGGGGGTGTGAATAATTACTTCGAGATTGGTGTAGTATTTACTTCAACTATTAACGCGAACACAGCTTTTATACTTAATCTCATTTAAACAGCCACTGAACCACCGGTATTCGTAATGATCTTTAGCCATAAAAAAACCGTCATGGTCACCCCGTCACAAGCCTTGCCCGGCCGAGAAACCTCCATTAACGTAACTCCGAATCACTTTGTCACCGGGCACACGATCGTTCCTCCTTTTCCCGATCACTTGGCTCTTGCACTATTCGGCATGGGCTGCTTTTGGGGAGCCGAACGAAAATTCTGGCAATGCCATGGAGTTTACAGTACTGCGGTCGGCTATAGCGGCGGCTATACACCTAACCCAAGCTACGAGGAAGTCTGCACCGGCAAAACCGGTCACAGCGAAGTCGTTCGAGTGGTCTTCGATCCGAAACTCATAACTTATGAGTACCTATTGAAACTATTTTGGGAATCTCATAATCCGACGCAAGGCATGCGCCAAGGTAACGATATCGGAACACAATATCGCTCGGGTATTTATTTTTACTCAACGGAACAGGAAGAAGCCGCACGCCTGTCGCAAAAATACTATCAACAGCAATTATCAAACAACGGCCACGGCCTAATTAGTACCGAAATATTACCGGCCGACATTTTTTATTATGCCGAGGACTATCATCAACAATATCTGGCCAAAAACCCTGGCGGTTATTGCGGATTAGGCGGCTTAGGGGTTAGCTACGATTAGCATGGGATAGCAGGCAAAAAAAAGCGGTTTAAAAAAACCGCTTAAGAAGATATTTAGGAAGGATATATAACGCAACTTTCAGCTTTGAGATTTAAAGTAAAACCTCAAAAGTTAGATATATACTAGCAATATGAAATGCAAATAAAAATGTGACATATTGTCGCAGCCTAATATGTTATCGATTCATAGCCGCTAATATTGGCATTGGTATTTTTCTGGTTCCCACGGTCCTCCGTGGGAACCCATACCTTGGCTGCAGAAACAAGACAGGTCTGCATTCCCACGCTGGAGCGGTGGGAACGAGGGAATTCCTTCTCAATTCACCCCCGAAAAATTAACTTAACCAATTAAAGTATTTCATGTTTTCAGACATACTGCCTAAAACCGAATTATCGACAAAACAAAACCTAAAATGGCTCTTCATCTTGAGAAATCTGATGATAGCCAGTCAATCGGTGCTCATCCTAATATCCGTGCATGGACTAAACATCGTTCTACCTCAGGAACAGCTTTGGCTAGTCGTGCTTTCGATTGCATCGGTCAATCTCTATACTTGGATGCGTTTGAAAACCGACGACCCGGTAACCGAACTAGAAATTTTTTCTCATTTGGTCATCGACGTCTTAAGCATTGCAGCACTCCTCTATATGACGGGCGGCGCCTCCAATCCAATCATTTGGGTGTTTTTGTTGCCGTTGATTATTACTGCAATCATGCTACCGCCGTCTTATGCATGGTATATGGTGATTTTGACCACATCGACTTATACGGTTTTAATCACCTACAACATACCCTTGCCGGCCATAGAACCTCATATACCGACCACAACACCCGAATTGATGATGATCGAAAAAATGACTGCTGACTCGCCGCATTCGGACATGGATCATTTCGAAATGCTGCGCCAAATGCACGAAATAGGCGATAAGCATTATTTCAATCTGCATATCTTCGGCATGTGGTTCGGTTTTGTATTCAGCGCAGGCTTAGTCGCTTTTTTTGTTGTAGAACTGGCGAAAACACTTAGAGCTCAGGAACGGTCACTCGCCGAAGCGCGTGAAAATGCCTTACGGGATGAGCGGGTTGTTTCGCTTGGCACACTAGCCGCAAGTGCCGCTCACGACATCAGCACACCGCTGGCAACTATTGCGATCGTCGCCCATGAATTGGAAAACGAATACCCCGATCACCGTTACCCCGATCTACATGAAAAAGCCCAAATCATGGCTCAACAAATCAACCGTTGCAAACAAGCGTTATCGGTCATGTCGGCCAGCGCCGGTGAAATGCGGGCGGAATCCGGTAAAATTATGCCCTTGATCGAGTATATCGATGAAGTAATCAGCCAATGGCGCACGCATAGACCCGAAACCAAACTCAACTTGTTTATCAATCCTGTAGTACCGACGAATGCCGGTATCATTGCCGAGCGCACATTGACTCATTCGTTGATCAACATCTTGAACAATGCCGCCGAAGCGACTCAAGACGACCTCGGCATCGAATTTCATGCCTCCTGGGACTTGGAACAAGCCCACATAAAGATTCGTGACTTCGGCCCCGGCGTGCGTTCGGAAATTTTGGAACTGATCGGTAAACAGCCGGTCATTAGCAATAAGTCCGGCCTAGGCGTAGGGCTTTTTTTAACGTGTAGCACCATTCGCCGGTTAGCTGGCAAAATAGAATTCACTAATTTAGAATCCGGCGGGGCTTGTGTGGATATTACCCTGCCTTTACTCGCTTTGGAGGAAGCAAATGACATCACAGGAACCGGATAAACCTCGATTACTTTTAGTCGACGACGACGAAACTTTTTGCAAGGTGTTACAAAGCGCACTGGAAAAACGCTCATACGAAGTCCTGGTCGCCAACAACGTCGAAAACGGTATCAAACTCGCCGAACAATTCGAGCCTGAATACGCGGTAATCGACTTACGCATCGGTCATCAGTCCGGTCTGGAATTAGTTAAGAAGCTAATGTCGCTCGACGATAACACGCGGATCGTGATGCTAACCGGTTTCGCCAGTATCGCCACGGCGGTTGAGGCTATCAAACTTGGTGCTATTCATTATTTGACGAAACCGGCCAATGCCGATGAAATTGTCGCCGCACTGAATAAAAACGAAGGCGACGCCACGGTCAGCATCAATGAAAACCCGCTATCGATCAAACGCTTGGAATGGGAACATCTACAAAAAGTGCTGATGCAACATGACGGCAACATATCGGCTGCTGCGCGCGCACTAAACATGCACCGCAGAACCTTACAACGCAAACTTGATAAGCGACCCGTTAGAGAATAATAACGCCGCCTTATCTCTAAGCCGCCTCTTTCACTATCAATCCATATACCTAAAAAGAGCAGTTGAGAGCCTCAAACTACCGTTCGCCCTTCACCCTTCGGCTGCGCCTGTTGAAGGGTAGCTTGAAGTGTTGTAGACCCTTCATGCTTCGACTTGGCTCAGCACGAACGGTCTACAACACATATCAACTGTTCTTTTTAGGTTGACGGGCACCCCGGTGCCGAATTTTGATCTTCGATGGGTATACATCCAGTCCGATTCCGATAAGATAGCACCCACCGAAGATTCACGGACCTCACCGATAGCTCAGCAACATCTTGCAGTGCTTCGATAGTTGTTTTTAGCTATTATTCCATCTTTGTATAACCGAAAAATGTTAAAGCCAGGTTTACAGACCCAAAGGCTTAGACTGAAATGAAAAAGGTTTTTCATGCCCGGATTTTTTTCTAAACAACGTATAACCGCCTCTCCCGGCTACAACCGCTGGCTGGTGCCGCCCGCCGCTTTGTCGGTGCATTTGTGCATTGGCCAAGCTTATGCGTTTAGCGTATTTAACGAACCTTTGACTCGGGTGATCGGAGTTTCGGCTTCCTCGCCTGATGACTGGAAATTGACCGAGCTGGGCTGGATTTTCAGTCTGGCCATCGTTTTTCTGGGAATATCGGCCGCATTCGGCGGTAAGTGGCTCGAAAAAGTCGGCCCGCGCTTGACGATGTTCGTGGCCGCGTGCTGTTTCGGCGGCGGTTTTTTGATTTCGGCATTAGGCGTTTTTTTGCATCAAATCTGGCTGCTGTATTTGGGCTATGGCGTCATCGGAGGCATCGGTCTCGGTTTAGGCTATGTCTCGCCGGTTTCAACCTTGATTAAATGGTTTCCCGACCGGCGAGGCATGGCGACCGGCATGGCGATCATGGGTTTCGGCGGCGGCGCAATGATCGGCGCGCCATTGTCGGTATTGCTGATGGATCATTTCCAATCGTCCGTATCGGTCGGCGTGATCGAAACATTCTTGACGATGGGCGGTTTATATTTCTTATCGATGATGATCGGCGCACTAACAATTCGCACGCCGCCCGAAGATTGGCGCCCCGAAGGTTGGAAACCGCCCGTACTGCGTAACAAGATGATCACGCATCGCCATGTCCATATCGATCAGGCCTTGAAAACGCCGCAATTCTATTTGCTGTGGCTGGTTTTGTGTTTGAATGTGACGGCAGGTATCGGCGTTTTGGGGCAGGCTTCGGTGATGATTCAAGAAATATTCAAGGGACTCGTCACGCCAGCGGCTGCAGCCGGTTTCGTCGGTTTGTTGAGTCTATTCAACATGGGCGGACGTTTTTTCTGGTCCACCGTATCCGACTATATCGGGCGCAAGAGCACTTATTTTGTATTTTTTGCCGTGGGTGCCGGGCTTTATGCAGCTGTTCCTTCGGTCGGAATGGCCGGCAATATTACCTTTTTCATTCTGCTTTACGCGGTTATTTTGAGCATGTACGGCGGAGGCTTTTCATCGATACCCGCTTATTTGGCCGATATTTTCGGTACGCGTTATGTCGGCGGCATTCACGGCCGACTTCTAACCGCATGGTCGACAGCCGGCGTGTTGGGCCCGGTTTTGGTCAACTATATCCGAGAATTTCAGATCGCCCAGGGCATCGCGAAAACCGACGCCTACAACGTCACGATGTATATTATGGCGGGAATTTTACTCTTGGGCTTTTTCTGTAATTTATTGATCAAGCCGGTACATGAAAAGCATTATATGCAACACGATGAATTCGACGAACTGGACGGCGCTTATCCGCTCGATGAATCTCGGAATACGAACACTTCAACATCAACAAAAACCGCTTCGTGAGCCTCCTCCGATGAAAAACAGCAAACCTTTTAAACCCGGCCAATGGATTCTGTTGCTAGTATTCTGGCTTTATGTCGCCATTCCTTTGATTTGGGGCGTGTGGTCGACGTTGCGTAAATCCATGATTTTGTTTAATTAACCTGCCCGATGCGATTCAACATTTAGGCGGATTATAGAAGGCTTATCAAATGAAAAAAATTTGCGTTTACTGCGGGTCTAGATCCGGAAAACGCCCCGAATATACGCTTGCAGCACATCTTCTCGCTAAAGAACTTGCGCTCCATGACATCGGTTTAGTTTACGGCGGCGCCCACGTAGGGATCATGGGACAACTTGCCGATGCCGTATTGGCGCAAAACGGAGAAGTCATCGGCGTGATTCCTCAAGACTTAGTGGATAAGGAAGTCGCTCACTATGGACTGACCGAACTTAAAATTGTCGAATCGATGCATGAACGTAAAGCCTTAATGGCCGATCTAGCCGACGGGTTTATCGCCTTGCCCGGCGGACTAGGCACGCTGGAAGAATTATTTGAGATACTGACTTGGGCGCAACTGGGCTTGCATCGAAAACCCTGCGGCTTGCTCAATATTGACGGCTACTATGACGGCTTGGTTGCGTTTTTGGATCATGCCGTTGACGAACAATTCGTCAAACCGGTCGATCGTTCGATGCTGTTGATTGAAAAACACCCAAAACAATTATTGGATGCTTTTTCAACCTATCGAGCGCCATCAGTCGAACAATGGATCGAGCGGGGCGCCACTTAATGATTTTAACGGATCAAACCAACCGGCTAGCTGTTAATTCGTCTCAATTTAAAGTTAGCCTTTTTTGAGTATATAGGGAGTAGTTCCCAGGGCGAAAAACTATTTGAAATAATCCCAAGGGTACTCGGGCTTCAAAATCGGACGAAAGCCGGCCGGCAATGGAAACGGCGCAGAAAGAAATTCATAAACGCCCACCATCGTGCGCGTTACCATCATACCCAGCCCCATAGCGAATCCCATCGGTATTCCGATTGCAGGGCCCTGAGCCTGACTCTCCTTAACCATGTTCCCCGGAATCTCGAGCACTCCAGTCGTCATCCCGGCTAATCCACGCAACGATTTATCGGCTGCGGAATACGCATTCGCGTTTTGCACAGAAAACATCATAAAAACTGTAAAAAAAACGATGAAATATTGTCTTGGAATTTTCATATACCCTCCTTATAAAAATTTTAAATTAAATAAATCCTATTGAATAACAGCATTGTTAATTCAGCCTTAACAGGGCAATATCGCAGTAAGAAATCAACATTATTGTTGCGATTGCAGATAGTTTTGCAATCCGATTCTATCGATTAACCCCAATTGCTGTTCCAGCCAATGCGTATGATCATCCTCTGTATCCTTTAGCATGCCTTCCAAAATTTCTCGGGTCTGATAATCTTGCACCGATTCGCAAAAGGCAATGACCGACCGCAATGAGGCTACGACCTTTAATTCCAATTCAAGATCGTTTGTCAGCATATCCGAGATATTTGAACCGACCTTTAGAGGCTCACGCTTGGATAAATCCGGCGTACCCTCCAAAAATAAAATGCGCTTGATTAATGCATCGGCATGAGCCGTCTCATCTTGCACTTCATGAGCAATGCGTTCGTAGAGTTTACCGAACCCCCAATTTTCATACATACGCGAATGAATAAAATATTGATCGATTGCTGTCAATTCGCCGGCCAATAATTCGTTCAAGCGCTCGATAACTTGACTATTACCTTTCATCTGTGACTCCTTAATTCGTAACACATTGAACCGATACAACAAACGCAACGGTCATTATAATGCCTCAGAATAATATATTTACCGAATAAGTGTACACATAAATTAAAACCGATCGTTTAGCTCTGCTTCGTGAACGTTACTGTGAAAGTACGCGAACCGAAGCGAGTGCGGTTGCTCGACCGACAGACGTCGGCGGCAGGGCAGATTTTTGCTCCTGCAAAATCTGCATTCATGCCATCCATGGCAATCAGTCGCCGCCGCCGAGCCTACAGGGACGTATTCACCCAGCACCTAAATTCCATAACCCATTGGCTATGGTCAATTATCTTGGATAATTCATCCAGCACCTAAATAAGCCATGATTTTAAATCATTGCCAAAGACCTATGGAATTTAGGTGCTGGATTTAGGTGCTGGGTTCACGACGTCCTGTTGGGCGAGCGACCGTACCAGCCACCCCTCGCACTTTCATTTGCCGGGGCGATGACAGCTTCTTCATGATCGTTACGGTTAGATGCTTTTTCTTAAGATAGAAAACAGCAGGCAATAAAAAAGGCCTACGACCAAAGATCGTAAGCCTTTAATAAATGGCGTCCCCAGGGGGGTTCGAACCCCCGTTACCGCCGTGAAAGGGCGGTGTCCTAGGCCACTAGACGATGGGGACTAAAACGGATCGGTGTTTTTATCAGAACCGAGACTGAACTCTTTATATGCGAAATGGCGTCCCCAGGGGGGTTCGAACCCCCGTTACCGCCGTGAAAGGGCGGTGTCCTAGGCCACTAGACGATGGGGACTTAAGACGCTAATTCAATTGGTGGAGCCAAGCGGGATCGAACCGCTGACCTCAACACTGCCAGTGTTGCGCTCTCCCAGCTGAGCTATGGCCCCTCACTTGAGTCCGCATATTCTACAGGATTTTAAATTCTTGTCTAGCTTTAATTTAAAGACTTGATAAAATCCACGGCACGAACCAATCGCGCCAATGTTTTTTCGCGCCCCAACAACGCCAATGTCATATCAATCGGGGGCGACACCGCAGTCCCGCAAACCGCTACTCGCAGGGGTTGCGCGACTTTTCCCAAATTCAACCCCAAGGTCTCGGCTAAATTGACGACAATTTGATGCAAAGCCTCTCCCTGCCAATTATTCAGCCCGCTAAATTGATCATGTAGCTGTTGCAAAACATCCGCACTCTCAGGTTTGAAATTCTTTTTTGCAGCCTTTTCATCGTATTCATCGAAGTCCTTGTAGAAATAGCGACTGATCGTGGCCATTTCGACCAAGGTTTTGCAACGCTCTTTCTGAGCTTTGACTAACTCAACCAAATCCGGTCCGTCGGTAGGGTCGATACCTTGCTCGCCCATGTGCCAACTTAAATGCCGCGCGACATGAGCCGGATCCGAGTTCATGATGTATTGATGATTGAGCCACAATAGCTTTTCCGGATTGAATGCCGATGCCGACACATTGACGTCTTTTAGTTCGAAATACTCGATCATTTCATCCAGGCTAAAAATTTCCTGATCGCCATGCGACCAACCCAACCGAACCAGATAATTCAATAGCGCTTCGGGCAAATAGCCTTCATCCCTGTACTGCATCACGCTGACCGCGCCATGGCGTTTGGACAATCTCGCACCATCCGCGCCCAATATCATCGGCAGATGTGCATATTCCGGAATCGGAGCGCCCAACGCCTTCAATATATTCATCTGTCTCGGCGTATTGTTTATGTGGTCGTCACCGCGAATCACATGAGTCACCCCCATATCCATATCATCGACGACGACACTGAGATTGTAAGTCGGCGATCCGTCGGAACGTGCGATAATCAAATCATCCAATTCTTTGTTCGAAACGACAATATCACCTTTCACCAAATCCTTGATAACCACCTCGCCGACATCCGGGTTCCTAAATCGAATCACAGGCATGACGCCTTCAGACACGCCCGAAGTTTCCCGGCATTTTCCGTTATAACGAGGCTTTTCTTTGTTCGCCATCTGCTCGTTACGCAGCTGTTCCAGCTCTTCTTTACTGCAATAACAATAGTAGGCGTCCCCCTGGTCGAGCAGTTGCTGTATGACGGCTTTGTAGCGTTCGAACCGGTGCGTCTGATAGAAAGGCCCTTCGTCGTATTCCAAGCCCAACCAAGCCATTCCCTCTAGAATCGCATTGACCGATTCCTGCGTCGAACGCTCCAGATCGGTATCTTCGATTCTCAAAACAAAACGGCCGCCGTGCTTACGGGAATACAACCAAGAAAAAAGCGCGGTCCGCGCGCCGCCGATATGAAGATAACCCGTCGGACTCGGGGCAAATCGTGTTTTTGTCGTCATTTTTTATTTATTCGTTTTCAATAAAATCTTTTTTGCGTATTCATTTGGAATTTGCTTGGAAGCTCGCATGCGTATTGCCTGGTAGTTAAACCCCACACTACCCTTTGGCGCCTCGTTCTTACCTAGAATAGCCAAGGAAGCTCCATGACCTTTTGCCGCTGCTTTTTCATACCATTGTGTAGCTTTTTTGACATCTTGAGACATACCTAAGCCTCTATCGTACATTGCAGCAACCACGACTTCAGCTTCGAGCAGACCTTGCTCAGCCGCCTTAAGCATCCACCCGGCGGCTTGTTGCTCATTGACTTCAAAGCCATCCCGACCCAATAAATACAAGGCGCCCATTTTAGCTTGCGCAAGCGCATCGCCCTGTTCCGCCGAAGCCTGAACAGATGCTTTGGCATCGGCTTCTTCAGCATGAACCATACCTATCTCGGCTAAAACCAACAGACAAGCTATCGTTGTTATTTTAATCATTCCTCTAACCTCATGCATCGATTAACGACAGAGTTGTTGATAAAATGCTTTCGGCAAATCAAATATTTTACTTTCCGACCCGCCGAAACGAAACAACTCTCAGAACGCGTATTATTTCACGACATAGCCCTGAGAGGAATTAAACATTCGGTAAATTCAAAATTCAGAACTCTTCTTAGAAAGGATTTACAATTCTATTAGCATTGAGCGAGCCTTATCTCAAGACTCACAATTGGCCATTAATAGCTATTTGTCTTGAATAGCTATTTGTTCGAGAATACACTCTGAGAAGCAACCTGCGTAACTTAAATGACCGACCTTTACCGACTAAACGATATTCGTTTCCTATACGTTGATAAGGTAGCACTCACACTGCCTTCGCTTAGCGTCAAAACCGGTAAAATCACTGCATTGATCGGCCCTAACGGTTGCGGAAAAAGCACCTTACTTAACATGTTGGCTTTTTTAGATTCGCCGCAGCAAGGCAACATCGCATTCAAGGAGGAAACCGTTCGCACCAAAAAGCAACTGCAAGCATTAAGAAAGCGCGTTGGGCTACTAACCCAAAAACCTTACATGCTTCGAGGCACGGTGGCTGATAATCTAAAACTTGCGCTAAAATTACACGGCGCACCGAAACCGCTTTGGCAAACCAAAATTAACGAGGTTCTCAACCGTCTCGATGCCATTCATTTACTCAACCAGCAAGCCAATACGCTGTCGGGTGGGCAACTGCAAAAAGCGGCTCTTGCACGCGCACTGATTAACGACCCCGAGGTTTTGTTATTAGATGAACCCTTCAGTTACTTGGATCAAGCCGCGAACATTATGCTTGAGGAGTTCATTCAAGATTACAGAACTTCCACTCGTAATTTGATCTTTAGCACCCACAACCGACTGCAAGGCTTAGCGCTGGCCGACGAAGTCATAACGCTCATTAACGGCAGCCAGGTTCAAACGCCGTTACTGAACTTGTTTCATGGTCATCTGGACAATCATATTTTTAATACGGGTAAACTGAGTGTCGTTTTAACCGGGGACATCGAAGGATGTCGGCATATTTCGATCGATCCGCATGAAATTGTCTTGTCTAAAGAACCTTTTTGTTCCAGTATTCGCAACCAATATCCGGGACGCATCACATCGATTTCGGAGGAAATGGGCAAGGTGAGAGTCACTATTTCAACCGGCGAAATTTTTCAAGCCCTTATTACCTTCGAAGCGTTACATGATTTAAAGTTGCAATTGGGAGATGAAGTTTGGGTTAATTTTAAGTCGAATTCGATCGTAACATTCTGAGGTAAATATGCTTTTACATTTCTTATCTCATAAGCGAGTTGACGAACCCTTACGCATCAAGATAAGGATGTCGCTAAAATTAACTTACTGAATTGCCAAAGTTTCATTTAGGTCGCTTCGAGGGCTTCGACATAAGCCGAAAATACCAGGCTACAATAAATGGCACCAAGATCACAAAGACTAAAATATGCTGTTACCCAAGCTCCAGCTTGGGTAATCTGTTCAGGAAGCTCTAGCTTCCCGACAATCAAAGAAGATTGAACGAACGAATCAGGGTTGATTGCGAATGTGCCGAGGTTGTGTCGGTCTCAGGAAGCTCTTGCCCTGAGCTTGTCGAAGGGGGAGCTTCCGGGGCGTCTTTCCCAAGCTTGAGCTTGGGAAAGAGCGTGATGTGGGTTGGCCGTTTTTAGCTTTATGCGCATGGTTGCCGGATGCTCAACGAAATTCGAATCTCTTAACTCTTCAAGTTTTATTACAATCAGTTGTGCCGACAACAAACTTTTCTCATCATTCATCCCGCCGGCATTTCATTCGATGCCTTACCGCATTGAGCCTGTCACCTTGGCTTCCCGGCTGTGAATCATTGTTTGCTCAACGAATTGCGATTGCGGCCCATGCTTGGCCTGGTTATGAATTTCTGTTTCTAGCCCGGCGCGAAAAATGGTTGGATAACTCGTTGGTCGATTTGATTGAAACGACTTCTGCAACCGAATCATTAAGCGCACTGCTCGACGGCAAGATTGACGGGGCAGCATTGACGCTGGACGAAGTCTTAACGGCACGCGCATCCGGCTTGCCGCTTACCGTGGTGTTGGTATTTAACATTTCAGCTGGTGCGGATATGCTGCTAGCTAGGCCGTACATAGCAAAGCTAGCCGATCTCAAGGGGCAGCGCATCGGCTTTGAACAAGGCGCAGTCGGCTCGCTATTGCTGCATAAAGCCCTGGATGCCGCTGGCTTGTCAATGGCTGAAATCACAGCGGTTCCATTAACAATCGATACCCATTTTCTGGCCTGGCAACAGCAACAAGTCGATGCCCTAGTCACTTACGATCCGGTCGCCAGCCGTTTGTTACGCGAAGGTGCAATCAAGCTTTTCGACAGTCGAAAACTTCCTGACACAATTTTTGATGTTCTGGCTTTTCGAGCCGATCGTTTGGGTTTTAGTCGAGCGCCAGCCGTTCGCCATTTGGTCGCCGCCCATCTTAAAGCACTTGAGCATCTGACCAAAAACCCACAAGATGCCGCTTACCGAATGGCACCGCGCTTTAAATTATCGCCCGCTCAAGTGCTTGGCACATACAAGGGTTTAGTCATTCCCGATCGAAGTAACAATCAACGCTTACTGCTAGGGTCATCTCCGATTTTGTTAAACAGCGCGCGCAACCTGAGCGCCTTCATGTACGAATCCGGAAAACTGCCGCACGAGAATGACTTAACCGGTTTGATTGACGCAAGCTACTTATGATTAAAAACGAATTACCCGACCATCCTCGGCCGATTGCAGCGCACCGACAATAATCCGACAATTGGTCTTAGCGTCTTCAAGCGAAAGTGCGGGAGCCTTGCCGGTCAAAACGCAATCGCTGAAGTGTTCGATTTCCAAACGGAAATGATCGGCGATAGGGAGTATCTCCTCAGATTGCCGCCCTCCCTCCGTCCACCAGGAAATGACCGGAATGTCGCCCGGATTTTGCCAAACGCCATGACATTTCAAACCGCCTTTTGTGCCGACAACTTCGTATTCGCAGCGCCGCGCGCGCTCGAAACTGAAATCGAAATGCGCGTATTTGCCGTCGCCGAAATCGAGCACACCGCTACACGCAGTATCAGCGCCGCTTTCGATATATTTGGCAACGGCAGTGACCGACTCCGGCATTCCATCGAAAAACAGCCTGAGCGAATGAATCGCATAACAGCCTATATCCCACATCGCTCCGCCGCCCTGATCGATACTATCGGCGATCCGGTACATTCTAGCCGGTTTCATCATGAACGAAAAACTCGCACGCACCGTTTTAACCTCGCCGATCTCGCCGGAACGCAGAATATCCAAGACCCGCGAATGCTGCGGATGAAAACGGTACATAAAGCCTTCCATCACAGTAACGTTATGACGGTGCGCCGCAGCTTCTATCGCTTCGATATCCGAAACCTTCAACGCCATTGGCTTTTCGCACAAAACATGCTTGCCCTTCTCGATCGCGCGCAAGGCCCATTCGGCATGTTCACCATTCGCCATCGGCAAATAAACCGCTTCGATTTCATCGTCATCGAGAATCGCTTCAGGGCTATCGTAAGCGCGAACACCTTGCTGATGCGGCGCATATTTCGCCAAGGTTTCCGCCGCGGCGCCGGGACGTCGACTGCCGATCGCGACCAATTCCGCATTGCTCGCATCGACGATCGCCGGCATCAGCCGCTCGTTGACCCGTGCCGCGCCTAAAATACCCCAACGCAATTTCTTGTGTTCGTTCATGATTCTCCTCCGTGTTTACTTATCAATATTCAACCATTCCGCCAATGCGGTCTTGATTGTTTCGGTTCTAATTTGGTGGCGATCGCCATTAAAATGTATTTCGGCAATTTCGGCAATTGCACCACGCCGCTGCCAAGCGATGTAAACCGTGCCGACCGGTTTCACCGAAGTGCCGCCACCAGGCCCGGCAATGCCGGTCACCGCGATTGCCCAATCGGCCTGACTGTGTTTCAATGCGCCGCCTGTCATCTCGCTAGCAGTCTCGGCGCTAACCGCGCCATAATTTTCGATCGTCTCGGCCCGGACGCCCAGCATTTGTATTTTGGCGGCATTGCTGTAAGTCACGAAGCCTCGGTCGAACCAAGCCGAACTGCCCGGTATTTCGGTAATCGCTTGCGCAATGCCGCCGCCGGTACAGGATTCGGCGGTTGTCAGCAGCCAACCGCGTTCCTTTAGGCTCAACCCGACCACACGAGCCAATTCGATGATTTCGTTCTCTGTATTTAATGGGACCAATGGGGCAAGACCTAATCAATTTAAGGATATCGTGACGAATAACTTTCTGGAACCATGGCTTTGTCGCGGGTTCGGTTAGCCTGCATTAAAAAATAAGAAAGTTATGCCTTTCGCACTTCAAATTTCGGCAGTGCCTAAGGAGGCGCCGGGGTGCGCGGTCGATTTTTGCTCCTGCAAAATCGACATTCACGCCATCCATGGCGCTCGCAAAGGCTTTGCCTACATGGATGTATTCACCCAGCCCCTAAATTCCATAGCCCATCGGTCATGGTTAATAGTCTTACTAATTTAGGGGCTGGGTCCTTTGACGGGCCCCGGTGCCGAATTTTGATCTACGATGAGTATATCTATGACTCAATCCTAAGATAAAATAATATCTATGAGTATAAAACAAACCAGCAAGCAACACACCCCGATGATGCAGCAATATCTGCGCATCAAGGCTGACCATCCCGACACGCTCGTTTTTTACCGGATGGGCGATTTTTATGAACTTTTTTTCGACGATGCCAAAAAAGCCGCGCAAATCCTTGATATTACGCTGACGCAGCGCGGCCAGTCGGCCGGTGAACCGATTCCGATGGCCGGCATTCCGTATCATGCCGCCGAAGGCTACATCGCGAAATTGTTGCGCCACAGCGAATCTGTCGCGATTTGCGAACAAATCGGCGACCCGGCGACTTCGAAAGGACCCGTTGAGCGCAAAGTGGTGCGCATCGTTACTCCCGGCACCGTTACCGACGAAGCCTTGCTCGAAGACCGTAAGGATAATTTGCTGGTGGCGCTGCATATTGCCGACTCCAAATTCGGTATCGCCGCTTTAGATGTGACCAGCGGACGCTTTGTATTGCAACAACTGGATTCGGCCGATACGATGTTGAGCGAAATCGAACGTCTGGACCCGGCCGAGCTATTGGTCAGCGAAGATATCGCTCTTCTACAGGCCTTGAAGCAGCGTAAAGGCATTTGCAAGCGCCCTCCTTGGCATTTCGAGCCTGACAGTGCGCGTCAACTGGTATTGAAACAATTCAACACACACGACCTGTCCGGCTTCGGCTGCGAAAATATGCCGATCGCTATTGCCGCGGCCGGCGGTTTGCTGCAATATGTCAAAGACACGCAGCAAAGCGCCCTACCCCATATTCAGGGTATCCGGGTCGAAAAAAATTCCGACGGCATTCAACTCGATGCTGCTAGCCGCCGCAATCTGGAACTGGACACGCATCCGACCGGCGAACTGCGCTACACCCTATTCGGCGTACTCGACAAAACCGTCACCGCGATGGGCAGTCGTTGCCTACGCCGCTGGATCAACCGACCGCTCAGAGATCAAGCCATTCTGCAAAACCGATATTCAGCAATTGAATCGCTATTGTCCGAACGGCTTTTAGATGACGTTCGCAATCAATTGAATGCGGTCGGCGACATCGAGCGTATCAGCTCACGCCTCGCACTCAAATCGGCCAGGCCGCGCGATTTGATCGTATTACGCAACACCCTAGACGTTTTACCGACATTGCAGCCCTTGCTATCGAATACCGACAGTCCGGAGCTGATGCGCCTGGCCGAGCAACTCACCGAACAACCCGAGTTATCGGCCCTGTTGCAACAAGCCATTATCGACAACCCGCCGGTCCTAATTCGCGACGGCGGCGTCATTGCGCCCGGTTACCATGCCGAACTCGATGAACTGCGCAACTTAAGCCGCAATGCCGATCAATTTCTGCTCGATATGGAGGAGCGTGAAAAGACCGCGACCGGTATTAGCGGACTAAAAGTCAATTACAACCGCGTGCATGGTTACTATATCGAGATATCGAGATTACATGCCGAGAAAGTTCCGGCACACTACCACCGCAAACAAACGCTAAAAGGCGTCGAACGCTACATTACCGAGGAATTAAAAACCTTCGAAGATAAAGTTCTGAGTGCGAAAGAAAAATCGCTGGCATTCGAAAAACTGCTATACGATCAATTGCTGGACAGGCTCGGCGAGTCATTAACCGATCTGCAGCAATGCGCGCAAGGACTCGCCGAACTGGATGTGCTGGCGGCATTTGCCGAACGCGCCGAAACATTGAACTTGACTCGCCCGCAATTGACCGACAAGCCCGGCATCGATATCGAAGGCGGACGGCATCCCGTCGTCGAACAAGTATCCGACATTCCGTTTGTCGCAAACGATCTTAAACTATCGCCTCAGCGCCGCATGCTCATCATCACCGGCCCGAATATGGGCGGTAAATCGACTTATATGCGCCAAGCGGCTTTGATCGTGTTGATCGCTCATATCGGCTGTTATGTTCCGGCCAAGGCCGCAACGATCGGCCCGGTCGATAAGATTTTCACCCGCATCGGCGCTTCGGACGACTTGGCCGGTGGGCGCTCGACTTTCATGGTCGAAATGTCGGAAACAGCCAACATTCTGCATAACGCAACCGAACAAAGCTTGATATTAATGGACGAAATCGGCCGCGGAACCAGTACTTTTGACGGTTTATCTTTGGCTTGGGCTTGCGCCGATCATTTGGCAAAAGTCACAAAGGCATATACCTTATTCGCGACGCATTATTTCGAATTGACGACACTAGCGGACGAGCAAAAACCGATCCATAACGTGCATCTCGACGCGATGGAGTACGGCGACAAAATCGTGTTTCTACATGCGGTCAAGGAAGGCCCGGCGAGCCAAAGTTACGGGCTGCAAGTCGCCTCACTGGCCGGTGTTCCGGCAACGGTGATCGACAAAGCCAAATTGAAACTACAGCATCTCGAAAACAACACTTATTATCAAAACCAGACCGAATCCGGCAATCAGCAATTGGATTTATTCGCTACTCAGGAATGCCATCCGGCAGTCTGTTTGATCGAGGAGTTAGACCCGGACAACTTAAGCCCGCGGCAAGCCTTGGATACGCTGTATCGTTTGAAAAAGATGGTGGAGTGATTTTAAGCTCGGGCGACTACTATCCTACTCCCTTTTGATTGAAAAACCGTCTAAGAATAAAAGGTATGGCCATCGCCCCGGCAAATGAAAGTGCGAGGCGTGGCGGATCAATAAATGCCCCGTGAACGCATTACCCACTGAATTATAATTCACGCGGTCAAGATTCTGGCGATTTCGCGCTACAGTTAACTATGCCAAAGTCTTCATAATCGCCCTAACAATTCGGCTTTTTTGGCATTGTATTCTTCGTCAGTCAATATGCCTTTATTTTTCAAATCAGTTAGCTTTTCGATAGTCACAAAAATGTTCTCTTCATGGCTGGATGCCGGCTTATTGGGTGCAGCCGACTGCTGGACAGGTTTAGACTTGGTTTCCATTGGCACGTTATCCACCGAAATCACAGGCAAACTGTTTACGTCGACCAAACCGTACTGACTGGTAAAAGACAAAGAACCGCCCACCGACTGTTGCTGAGAAAACCCGCTAATTTGATGATCCAGCGTGTCGTAAAGCGTTACATGCCCATTGGCATCAATCGCCAACCGGTGAATAGTCGCAAAATAGGCATAACGTACATTGTTTTGCGCCCCTGTACTGCTAGGAAATTGTAAGCCGGCTGGCCACCAATTTGCGGACTGAGTATTCGAAGGCGGAACGAACAAGCTAACCGGCCCCGACGGCCCGTTGCTATTTTGCTGCTGTTGGCTTCCAGAATAATTGTTTTGCTGCTGAGATCCTTGTGATTGCGACTGGAAAGACCCCGTTTGTAGCAAATTAGGTTGACTCGCGACTAAATCGGACAATTCTTGACACAATCCAGCGATGGAGTTTTTGAGTTGATTATTAAACATGTCGCCCACCATAATCATTCCGCCGCGCATCCATTGCCCCGAGCCGCCGAATTCAGGATGATTGAATTGAGCCATCGATCCGTTGCCGTTGATCACGGATTGCAGGAGGCTGCAAACTGCATCAAAGCTGAAATGATAACGCTGAGCGAGTTGATTGATAATGGAAGAGCCTTCCGGTGTAAGCTGATTCATTGAATTTTCCGCCAAAGTACAAAATTGAGAGCTTTTACTTCTTGCTGTTTCCGATAATTTACCCGACCCTAAGACAATTAATTCCAATTGCATGACGTCGAGGAACTTGTATCGGCCAAACTGTTGTTTGCCGGTAAGCCTACCCTATCGTTAAGTTAAGCCTTAATGCCCGCATCCAAGCAATAGGCATGCTTTCAAACCAAAATCGTCGTTAGCTATTTGGTTCCTGTAATCCATTCTAGAATGATATTTTTTGATAACTTAAAGGCAGTGAGATAGGATTTAGTAAAGGGGAAGATTGAAACGATTATCTTGCTTTGTCAACAACTTTCCTAAAACTGTTGGAAATAGGATTTTCCTCGTTCCCATCGCTCCAGCGTGGGAATGCATACTGGTCTTGTTGCGCCAGCCAAGGTATGGGATCCCACGGAGGACCGTGGGAACCACAGACAAAACTAACTCTCACTGGATTGACCAATTTGATAGAATCCAGGCAATTTAGTCATCAACCGAATACTAGAATAACTTGAATACCCCTATTTATCTCGATTATGCCGCTACCACCCACGCCGGGCGGGTTATTTAACCCGCCCGGAACGTTTTGATTTGCTCCCAATATTTTGGGTTGCTTTGGCCACGGTCGAAACGCTTAGGACGGGGTTATAAGCCCCGTCCTGCCAAGCATCTTAGCCAATGTGACCTCGAAATCGCGATCAGGGGATCGCTCCCACAGAGCATCCGCCGCCCGCTGTGGGAGCGACGCCTTCGTCGCGACTATCGAAGCCGCTAACGCTCATACACCAATAGCCTTTTCGGACGACACGGCAACCTAGCGCTCAGTCGCGGCTTTTTGCACAATAGGTATATTTATATTTGTGTATAACGGCAAGCGGAGGGCCGTGGGAACCACAGACAAAACTAACTCTCACTGGATTGGCCAATTTAATAGAATCCAGGCAATTTAGTCATCAACCGAATCCTAGAATAACTTGAATACCCCAATTTATCTCGATTATGCCGCTACTACACCAACAGCGCCTGAAGCGGTGGAAGCCATGCTGCCCTATTTAACGCAATCGGGCCTCTTCGCCAACCCCGCCTCCACTCAACACTGCTTAGGAGAAGCGGCGGAATCCGCTGTTGAACGCGCACGCACTCAAATCGCCGAATTAATCGGTGCCCATGCCAAAGATTTTATTTTCACTTCCGGTGCTACGGAATCCAATAACCTTGCCATCAAAGGGATTGCGCTAACCTATCGCGGCCGGGGCCGGCACATTATTACATCGGCAATTGAACATAAATCGGTCTTAGACACTTGCAAATATCTGGAAAGCGAAGGTTTTTCGGTGACATATATATCCCCCAATAGGGAAGGCATGATTAACACGAAAGACTTGCTGAACGCGGTTACGGACGAGACGATTATGGTGTCAATCATGCATGTCAACAACGAAACCGGCGTTATACAACCAATCGAACAAATCGCAGACGCCCTAGCCGATACAAACTTATTCTTTCATGTCGATGCCGCCCAAAGCGCAGGTAAAATAGCGATAGACTTGTCAAAAACGCCGATTGATTTACTGTCTCTCTCGGCGCATAAATTTTACGGACCTAAAGGCATCGGCGGCTTGTATGTTCGCAACCGCAAAAAAAACCGGCTCACGCCGATCATGCATGGCGGCGGACAAGAACACAACCTACGCCCAGGCACCTTAGCAAGCCATCAAATTGCGGGCATGGCAAGCGCCTTCAAGATAGCCCATGAAAACCTATCGAATGACTTCGAACATTGCCGGCAATTAAAACAAGCGCTGTTAAATAGCGTGCATCGTATCGAGGGCGTTACCCTCAACGGCGGACAAACGCATAC
The DNA here is from genome assembly GCF_044788715.1 of Methylotuvimicrobium sp. KM1. Classification (NCBI taxonomy): domain Bacteria; kingdom Pseudomonadati; phylum Pseudomonadota; class Gammaproteobacteria; order Methylococcales; family Methylococcaceae; genus Methylotuvimicrobium; species Methylotuvimicrobium sp. KM1. The sequence continues at coordinate 3,345,870 of NZ_CP173170.1, forward strand.
GCTTCCGAATATCCTCAATGTCAGCTTCGACCACGTCGGTTCCGACTCGCTACTTATCGCCTTAAGAGATCGACTCGCGATTGCATCGGGTTCCGCTTGTAATAGCGGCGCCATCGAAGCCTCTTATGTCCTGCGGGCAATGGCTATTGAAGGCGATAGACTTTACGGCGCGGTCCGAATAAGCTTCGGACGCTATACAACCGAGGCGGAAATCAAACTCGCGGGACTCGCCCTTATCGAGGAAGTTACCCGTTTGCGAGCGCTGGCTCTAACCTAAGCAGTAATCCGTTATATGATCGGCAAAAAAGTCCTCAACCATGTTTATTGGCATTTCAGCTTAACCGGCGAACAATCCCTCGAAGTTCAACAACGCATTACCGAAGCGGAGAACTTAAGCCTTTGCCGTGCTGAGCGCGATTACAATATCGTCAAATATGAAACCAACGGTACGGCCATATCCCTACTGCATTATCCAGATTTTTTCGACACCCCCTTCCCTGTCCTGGCAAAGAGTTATCGCATCGATTTAAACAGCAAACGAGTCGAAAAACGCAGCTATCAAGACTCATACAATCCCCCCATTCTGCACCGTAAAGAACTATTACTCGGCGAACAGCATCCCCGCACCCCGGAATACCGAGAACTCACCACTACCGCCGAACAACTCGGCCTGTTCGATAATCCGGTCACAATCGGCTTTAAACAAGCTTGGGATGCGTTGATTGCCGAAAAAGGTTTTCAGCTAATCGACGGACAATTCGTACCGATCGGCAACCTAGAAGTCGATATGCCAACGGACACCCTGGAAGATAGACCGCCCGCTTGGATTGTTCGACATTTGACCGCACTGTCTCGTAGTAATTTATCCGCACCGATGCAATGCTTGGCCCGACACGGATTTTTAGACGGCAACCTATCGGTATTCGATTACGGTTGCGGTAAAGGCGACGATATTCGCAACCTCAAAGCCAATTCGATTCCTGTCGCCGGCTGGGACCCTCATTACTCGCCGGATCAATCTAAGCAAGAAGCGGATATCGTCAACCTCGGATTCGTCATTAATGTGATCGAAGACTACCAAGAACGCCTGGAAGCACTCATCGGCGCCTACCGACTAACCCGGCAAATCTTGGTCGTTTCGGCGATGCTGTTCAACCAAAACGCATTGAAAGGGCAACCCTATAACGATGGCGTCATCACGCAGCGCAATACCTTCCAAAAATATTACACGCAAACCGAACTCAAAGAATTTCTGAGCGACACGCTAGACACGGACGCGATTCCTGTCGCCCCCGGCATTTTTTTCATTTTCAAGGATCAAGACGCCGAACAGCGTTTTTTATTAAACCGGCAACGCAGTCGCCGAAATATTTTGCGCGTACCGCAGCGTCCTTTCGGCCCGCCGCTGCCGAAACTGTCGCGGCGAGAGAAAATATACCAAACCTATCAGCATTTACTCGATCCGCTTTGGCAACAAACCTTAGCGCTCGGACGCCTGCCGGACAAAACCGAAATCCCGGAATTAATAGCGCTCACCGAAGCTTTCGGCACAGCCAATAAAGCCTTGCGCTTCATGCTCGACCAGTTTGAAGAAGATTTACTGGAACAAGCCCGGCAAAGCCGCATCGACGACTTTCTTACCTACCTTGCCTTGCAGACTTTTTCCAAGCGCAAACCTTATAAACACTTGGAAAGCGGCTTACAGCGGGACATCAAAGCTTTTTTCGGCGACTATAAAAACGCGGTGGCCTGTGCTCAATCGGTTCTATTTCAAATCAGCAATGCCGCATCGATCGAAACAACATGCCGCCACGCCACAGAACAAGGTTTAGGCTATCTCGATGACGAACACGCTTTGTACCTGCATACCAGCCTAGTCGACCGCCTACCGGCACTACTGCGCATTTACATCGGCTGCGCAACGGTATTGTATGGCGACATCGACCAAACCGATCTAATCAAGATTCATAGTCAATCCGGAAAACTGAGCCTGATGCGCTACGATGACTTTACCGACCAGCCTCTGCCGCGTTTGCTCGAACGCGTCAAAATCAATCTACGCGAACAAACTTTCGATCTGTATCAATACGGCGAAGAATTCGAGCCGACTAATTTGTACTTGAAATCGCGCTATATCAACGAAGAATTCCCAAACTACGCACAGCAATTACAGTTCGACGAACAACTGCAAGCACTCGATCTATTCGACCTGAGCGGATACGGCCCCAAACCGGACGAATTTCGCGAAACCTTAGCCAAGCATCGCTGGGAAATCGACGGCTTCGACCTGATCCGCAGCCGAAACCTTCCGAATCTCGACGACAACTGCGGCGGTTATTTGACCTATCGGCATTTGATCGAATGCGGGGAAACGCAACAAAACACCGGCATGCCGAATCTGCCCAAACAGCCGGACAGCTATAATGCGCTGTACGACTTGACCGTCAACATACTCGATCCTGTGATCGAGTATTTCGGCATGATTTGCCTGACTTACGGCTTTTGCTCACATGAGCTGGGCAAGCTGATCAAGAAGCGCGTCGCGCCGAAACTGGACCAACATGCCGCCCACGAACGCAACACCCGAAACAACCTGATCTGCCCTCGCCTCGGCGCTGCGGTCGACTTTATCGTCGAGGACGAAAACATGCGCGAAGTCGCCGACTGGATCGCCGAAAACACACCGTTCGACCGGCTATATTTTTACGACGAAAACCGGCCGATTCATGTCAGCTACGGGCCAGAGCATAAAAAAGAATACATCGACATGGTCACGACCGAATCGGGCAAACAAGTGCCGAGGAAAAGGCGGTTAGCCTAAATGAAGCTGGATGCTTTTCTGGTTCCCACGGACCTCCGTGGGAACCCATGCCTTAGCTGCCGCAACAAGATCGGTATGCATTCCCACGCTGGAGCAGTGGGAACGAGGAAAATGTCATAGCCTTCGTGACCTCGATACCTTATGTTACTACCCAGCTTCCCGACTTTACCTCACCTAGCGTTAGGTGAGAGACGATCAGGGGATCGCTCCCACAGAGCATCCGCCCCCTTGTGGGAGCGACGCCTTCGTCGCGATTTCGAAGTCGAGATTGTTAAGCAACAATAAATGGTATCGAGGTCACATTTTCTGGTTCCCACGATCCTCCGTGGGAACCCATGCCTTAGCTGCCGCAACAAGATCGGTATGCATTCCCACGCTGGAGCGGTGGGAACGAGGAACTTTGTGTTGACAACAACTACACACAACACTACCATTTGTATATCTATTGTAACCACATAAGGAGATCGCTATGCGCGCAGCTTCTATCAATCTACGTGCCTTACCGGAACAGCGAGATCTCATTGATCATGCAGCCAATCTGCTAGGCAAAAACCGTTCGGACTTCATGCTGGAAGCTGCTTGTGAACGTGCCCAGTCGGTTTTACTTGACCAAGTCTTTTTCGGCCTGGATACGGATCAATTCCAAAAGTTCACTGCAATGCTAGACGCGCCGCCGAAGCCCAATGTCGGCCTGGAGCGACTGATGGCGGTTAAGCCGCCTTGGGAAAATAATAAAGAATGAACTTGACGCTATCCGCACCTCAACCGCTTGCGCCCACACACCTATTGAATGATTTCGAGTGCGGTGAACATACACTGGATGACTGGCTCAAACGCCGAGCGATGAGCAACCAACTCAGCGGAGCCAGTAGAACGTTTGTGATCGTTGATGAAAGTGGGCGTGTGTGGGGTTACTACGCCATGGCTGCTGGCGCGATATCCCACCAATTGGCGACGAGTGCAATTCGCCGCAATATGCCTGATCCCGTTCCGGTCATGGTGCTTGGCAGGTTGGCCGTAGATCGCCGGACGCAGGGTATCAAGGTGGGCGCAGCCACGCTTCAAGACGCCGTAAAACGTGCGCTTGTCGTATCACAAAATACAGGAGTTCGCGCATTGCTCGTCCATGCCCTCAATGATCGTGCGAAGCAGTTCTACGAGCATTACGGTTTTCAGGAGTCGCCGCAGCATACTATGACTTTGATGCTACGTTTGAATAGCTACGCAATTTCTTAACGGACCGTTCAAATCTTTCTGGTTCCCACGGTTCTCGGTAGAAAAAGGAGAAAAAGGGGGCAGAAAAAGGGGTCAGGTTACTTTCTTGTCGCTTGTTCTTAACCCAATCAGAAAGCAAAAAGTAACCTGACCCCTTTTTGCATGACCCCTTTTTGTTAGGAAACTGAGGATTATTGGCTAAGCTAATTATTCATTATCCGCTTTCTTTCGCCCTATCCTCTAATAGGAATTTACGTAATTCACGCTCACTACGCATCACATAGAGGATATAAACAGTAGTTTTCTGTACACGATAAAATATCCGGCAGGGGCCTACTATTAACTCTCGATAGTTTGTGTCTTGTAGTTCCGGGGGACACCTGCCGGATTCCGGGAAATTTTTAAGGCGTCGGGTTGTTTTGAAGATTTCTGTGACTAATTTCTTAGTGGCACCAGGTTTATCTAAAGCGATGTACTCTGCAATCTCATCGATATCGTTCAGAGCAGGCTCGGTCCATTTTATTTGAGCCATTTGCTCATTTTCTCTTCCGCTTCCGATTCAGAGTATATTCGTCCTTCTAAAACTGCTTTTTCGCCTCTTGCTATACCCTCCAGGATTCGCATCCTATTCTGGATTCGTTCAAAGTCTTCAAAATCGACAAGATATGCAGATGGCTTGCCATGTTCGGTAATGAGTACAGGCTCTTTGGATTCACGCAAATCGGCAAGAATCCGGGTGGCGTGACGTTTTAGTGTGGTTACAAGCTCAGTCTTCATAAAAGTGATACTATTCTATCACTTGGCATTTTGCAAACTTGGATTCAAGTCATAAGCGCAATCGTAGTAGGCATGAGAATTTTTTCTGATTCCCTCGATCCTCCGTGAAAATCCATACCTTGGCTACCGCAACAAGATCGGTATGCATTCCCACGCTGGAGCAGTGGAAACGAGGAAAATGTCATAGCCTTCGTGACCTCGATACCTTATGTCACTACCCAGCGTCCCGACTTCGAAATCGCGATCAGGAGATCGCTCCCACAGAACATCCGCCCCCTTGTGGGAGCGACGCCTTCGTCGCGATTTCGAAGTCGAGATTGTTAAGTGACAATAAATGGTATCGAGGTCACATTAGCTAAGATATGCATTTACACGCTGGAACGGTGGGAACGAGGAACCTAAAACCGCTCATGATCCTTTTTGTGCTCGGGATGATAAGGCCCCGCCGGCAATCCTTTCGGAGGCGCAAAGGCCATGAAATTAGCCTGCCTCGCTAACGGCAAATAATCGGTAACCAATGCATTGATCGCGGCCGCGACCACCATCGCAATCGGATGGCCACCGCCACCGGAATCGTGCGTGTAAGTCTGTTGGTTTTCCCACAAAACCAAACCCGTTTTGGTATCTTTCAGAACATATTCCATCGTGACCACGACCGAAGAGGCCAACACCAAATATTTAGTACTCCATTCTTTGATCGTAACGAACAAGACCGCATCGGCGCCGAATAACTCAAAAAACCGGTCCACCGGCATTTGATGAATATGCCCGGCTTCCACGAGACCGAAATCACGCAGAATCATATCCGTCAGATAAACCGGAAAAACATAATAGCCCCTCTCAGCCAAAGGCCGGCTTATGGTACTGATAAAAACCGATTCCGCAGTGACTTCAGGAGACTCGTTGACGACCGGGACGACTAAAATCGACCGAGGCTGGTGCGCATAAAACGTATCGAGATCGAGCCGTTGACGCGGCGCGCAACCTGCCATAAGCAAAGCCCCTAAAATAATTGCACCCCATTTCATCGCTCTTCTCCGGCTAATTCCGCAGTCGGCAAATCCGCCGCAACCGGCTTCTCTTGCTGTTCGATACGTTCTATCAATTTATTCATTAAGGCCGTGGACTCAGGATAAAGCTCGCGTTCACGACGAAAATTCTCTATCGCACCCGCCTTGTCTCCGCGTTGATATAACACAAAACCATAATCCGCATATAAACCCGGCGGCACAGGCATGCGGTTCGCCTCTGCCTCGGTCATCGATTGCCGTAAATAAGCTTCGACTTGTTCGCCGCTGTTTTCGACATAACGGTCATAAAGCCCGTCTTCATAAGCCCCCCAATAAAACAATCCTCGAGGAGCGCAGCCGGCCAAAACAAAGACCGACAACAGGCACCAACTAATAACCCGTAATAGAACCATGGTTAACGAGGCCGGCTTTGGCGTCGCGCATCCAACGTTGACACCACATTATTGATCATGTTGACAATCGCGGCATCGATCGCCTTGCCTTCCAGAGTCGAGTCGAATCCGGCCGTGCCGCCGAAGCCCAAGGTGCTGGTAGCCGACATCGTCGCATCGCCGCTGCCTTCTTGACTGTAAAACACTTGACCGGTTTTCGGATCGACCAGGCGCAATACGACACGAGCGCGAGCCCGCTGGGTTTTTTCTTTACCCAACAACCAAACGCCGCCGGTAGTATCGCGTCCCAGCTCAACCACAGAGCCCATGATCAAGGCATCGACCCCAAGCAAATTTTGCTTGAACTGCTGCTCGGTCGCGCCCATCAATTCAGCCTCCGACTTGAGCCTTCCGATGTCTTGCCTTTCCACGATGTTGAAACGCTGCGTCGCCATCAAGTGCCGCGACAAAATATCCGCGGCTTGTTTGCCGATCCTATCGCCGGAAGCATCTGTAAACAAACCGCTGCCGTAAATCGATTCATTGGTAAAACGAGACACGGCAATGGTCATCCGTTCTTCCGGCGCTAATGGAGCGACCACGACTTGTGGCCCCTTGTCGACGACATCTTCACTAATACCGCGACTGACACAGGCAGCCAAACTCAGCGCCGACAATGCAACTGCATATATAACAATTTTTTTCATCAATTTACGCGAGAGCCCCGGAACTTCAGCCGGTTGGGATAGCGCCCGCCCTCAGGCGGCCTGTCTCGCTTTCTCCTTTGGATTCAATGCTATCTTCATTTCAAATAATCGTATTCGCGCAACCCAGAACGCGTGCCTTTAAAAAATAAAAAGTCACTAAATCAAGTTTACCGGATAGTTGGCAAACACCCGATCAGCACTGACGAAATGCATTTGCTCTTTGACGCTTTGAGCGATCAATAGCCGGTCGAATGGGTCTCGATGCGGGGATGGTAAATGACCAAGAGCCTTGATATGCTCCAATTCGATAGGGAGTAATTGCAATCCATTGTAACTTTGTTGAGTGCTAATCAGAGTTTGCAAACTTTCGCTAAGTTCGAGCTTCCCGAGTTGTTGTTTGATCTGGATTTCCCAGGCGGATACCAGACTAAGAAACAGAGCATTATTTTCGTCCTGACAGCATTCAATGCCGCGTGGGACAGATTTTCCGGCGTATCGTTCAGCCAAAGAAAAACATGAGTATCTAGCAACAGATTCATACGTCATTACCCAACCAGAAGTCGTCCGGCAATACGTTATCGAAATCCTCGCTGATTTTTATTTTGCCGCGAAATTGTCCAAACACCCGCTTTTTCTTTGGCTGTGGCTCGGTAACATCCTCCAGCAATACAATTACCTTAGCTTTACCTGCTCTAATTGAATCCGGCAATTGTAAATGGATTTGATGCTTTTCGTTAATTTCAGTTGATAGTTCTAAAGCCTGCATAGTCATGTGCTCGTATTTTGATTGTGCCCAGTCTATTCTTTCTGCATAAAATAGTTTCAATAACGCAAACAGGTCATCGACCTAATCGGATATTACAGTACTGTAAGCCTAAAGCCTGTCTTTGATAAAATCTACTCATCAATATTCAAATTAGACAAGGGCTTCGAATCTGCGAACTTTCACAGTAATTTTCGAATAGCAAACACCTTAGACTCGACTCTACCAATACTTCAATTATCAAAAACCAACCGTTATCTGGTTCCCACGGTCCTCCGCTCATCGTTATACATAAGTCAAAAATTACTGTTTTGCAATCTTAGCTAATGAGGCTTCGATACCATTTTTGTCGCCCAACGTTCCCGACTTCGAAATCGCGATCTGGGGATCGCTCCCACAGAGCATCCGCCCCTTGTGGGAGCGACGCCTTCGTCGCGATTTCGAAGCCACTGATGTTCAATATCCGCAGATTTATCAAACAGCACCGTTTCCAGGTATACGACGAACTCTGTTTAGCAAGTTTACCGATACTTGTGTATAACGGCGAGCGGTCCTCCGTGGTAACCCATACGCTGGCTGCCGAGGCAAGACCGGTATGCATTCATTCCCACGCTGGAGCGGTGGGAACGAGAAAATCCTAAGTTTTGGCCGGAATAACTAACAAATATCAATTAAACCGCTTCCCACTCAAAATGAACAATATTCCGCTCAGATTTATCAAACTCGATACCGATTAACATCACCTGAAACTCACCGGTAGCGTATTTTCGCCAATATTTTCTTGCCTTGATCTGCGCCAGTGCTCGCCCCGACTCGCGCTTTCCCTCCAGTACTTTAAATTCAATAATAAAAATCTTTTCAGCCAACTTGACGGTCAAATCAACCCTACCCTGGTTAGTCACATCTTCCGCGATCACATTCAAACCCAAGGCCGCCAGACAACAATAAACGATAGACGCATAATAACCCTCATAGCAAGCCAATTGATTTTGTCGATACCAATCATGAGGAATCGCGGCAAACAACGCAGCCAAAGCCTGTTGTAATTGTTCCGGATCGGCCTGCTCCAAAGCCTTATAAATACGCATCTGCTGACGCGTCGCCTGCCCCGATTGCACCAACTCCCGCAATAAATGACTATTCAGACCAGCCTTGACCTCGCGGTTTGGATAAGTCAGATGATAAAAACGCTCACCGCCCAAATCCTCCACCCTGTCAATCGTCAAATAACCGGTCTGAAATAATAGATTTCCTGATTAGCAAGTTTCTTCAGCTAAAGCCCAAAGATCAGCATATCCTTAGCAGGACGGGGTTCGCAAGCCATGCGCGTCAAGCTAAAAACGGCCAACACACATCACGCTCTTTCCCAAGCTCCAGCTTGTGAAAGCCCCCCCGGAAGCTCCAGCTTCCTGAGACCGACACAACCTCCGCACATTCTCAATCAACCCCGGCCCTCCTGTGCCAATATGACCTGAGACACCGACCCCTCGGAAATTAGAGTATAAAGGTAGGCCAGAATCATGAGCAAATCAAAAGCAGAGACCATGGAATCACCACAATTAACTGCGCCGGAGGTCGCGTTGGAAGACGCCCGTAGGGCGGCTGGAAACGCGACCTCCGGCGCGCGGCCCGATCCGGAGGTGGTTGCCACCGCCCAGCGCCGACAATTTACCAGCAGCGACAAGCGCCGCATCCTGGATGCCGCTGATTGCTGTACTCAGCCGGGTGAGATTGGCGCCCTATTACGCAAAGAAGGGATTTACTCATCCCAATTAGCCACTTGGCGCAAACAGCGTGCTGCCGATCAGCGTGCTGCCGATCAGCGTGCCGCGCTGGCGCCGCAAAAGCGCGGGCGCAAGACCGATCCGGCTCAGGCCGAGGACCGTCGTGTGCGCCAACTTACCCAGGATAATGAGCGCCTGCGTCGTAGACTCGCTCAGGCCAATGCCATTATTGATGTCCAAAAAAAACTTTGCGTCTTGTTCGGACTGCCGACGGACGAGACGCCGAGCGAGTCCAGCTGATGCAAGCCCTTAACCAGTTGGCCCCGGAGGTCGGCCTGGCTCCGGCTTGTGCAGCCCTGAATTTGAACCGCAGTTCGGTCTATCGCGAGGATGCCCGTCGGCGCCACCTGGCGCCTGTGTCGGTAACGCGGGTGCCCCGTCCGTCCGCCCCGCTGGCTTTCTCGACTAATGAGCGGCAGCAACTCCTGGAGGTGCTTAACAGCGAACGCTTCGCCGACTGCTCACCGTATTTTGTTTATGCTACTCTGCTGGACGAGGGGCGCTACATCGGCTCGGTGCGCACCTTGTATCGTGCTCTGGAAGCGGACGGCCAGTCAGCGGAGCGTAGGCGCCAACGGACGCACCCGATCTACACCAAGCCGGAACTCTTGGCCACCTCGCCTAACCAGGTCTGGAGCTGGGATATCACGAAACTCAAAGGCCCGGCTAAATGGACCTGTTTCCACTTGTATGTGATCCTGGATATTTTTAGCCGCTATGTCGTTGGCTGGATGGTCGCCCCGCGGGAAACCGCCGAACTGGCCGAGCAACTGATCGCCGAGACGGTGGCCAAGCACAACATCCCGCCGAATACACTGACGCTGCATGCCGATCGCGGTTCCAGCATGCGCAGCAAGCCCGTGGCTGCCTTACTGGTCGATCTGGATGTCGCCAAGACCCATAGCCGGCCTTATGTCTCGGATGACAATCCCTATTCCGAGGCCCAGTTCAAAACCCTGAAATATCGGCCTGATTTCCCCGTCCGCTTCGGATGCCTTGAGGATGCCCGCAGCCATTGCCAACGCTTCTTCCCGTGGTACAACCAGTCCCATTGCCACTCGGGCATCGGTTACATGACCCCGGCCACCGTCCATTTCGACCAAGCGGCTACGGTATACCAAGCACGCGCAAAAACCCTGGAGATTGCCTTCCTCGCCAATCCAAAGCGATTCAAAGGAAAGTGCCCTTTGCCACCCAGCTTGCCTAACGCCGTTTGGATTAATCCGCCTATAAACACAAAGGAGAACCTCGACCCATAAATACACAACAATTAGACACTAAATAAATCAACTTGGTGTCTCAAAGTCATTGACACATTCCGGGCTCGCTCGTTCAATCTTTCTTGATTGTCGGGAAGCTAGAGCTTCCTGAACAGGTTACCCAAGCTGGAGCTTGGGTAACAGCATATTTTAGTTTTTGCGACTACGACTAGCCCCTGCTCGGACACTTGGCTTCGGCAAGCTGAAGCATCTTGCTAATCAGGATAGATTTTCAAGCGTGATGTCATCGATATCGAAACGGCTGAGCATGGCATCGTCGACAACCAAATTCTCTAAATCGGGAATGGCATATTGCCGCTCCCTAACCAAGCGAATCAAAAAATCCGGGCTACCGCTCTCGAACCAGTAATTTTTGAACAAACGCTGTTCCAGATACAGCAACACATCAAACGGGTTATAGACCTTCTCGCCCAAGAAGTTATAGCCGTTATACCACTCGGCCAACTGGCTGAAATCCACGCCGAACAAACGTTCGCTAAACACCGATTGAATTTCCGCCAAGGTATAGCCGCATAATGTGGCATAGCGGCCATCCAACGAAATATCCCGTAAATTGTTCAAGCCACTAAACAAACTGACTTTGCTGAATTTACTGACACCGGTAAGCAACGCGAACTTGATAAAGGCATCCCTATCCTTGATCACCGAATAAATGTTGCGCAAGCCTTCCCTAATCGCAACGGCCCGCTCCAAATATTCAATATTGTCCAAAATCGGCTTGTCGTATTCATCGACCAACACAACAACCCGCTGTTGAAATTGATCCGCCAGTTTTTTAATCAGCTCGGCAAAACGATTCGCCAAATCATCATGATGCAAATCAACCCGATACAACTCAGCCGTCTCGTCTAAAATAGCCCGAAAACGTTCATCCAACATAGCAGCGGAATTCACGACACCCCCGCCGAAACTGATATGGATCACCGGATAATTCACCGACCAATCCCAATGATTCTGCAAAAACAAACCGTCAAATAGCGCTTTCTCACCGGCAAAGAGGGATTTCAGCGTGCTAACCAACAACGATTTGCCGAATCTTCGCGGGCGCGCCAAAAAATAAAATTTGCCCGAATCAATCAGCTCGGCAATTAGAGCCGTTTTATCGACATAATAATGTAAGTATTCAGACCCCGTTGGCAAATTACCGCAATTCAGGCGTAATTGTTGGCCGCCCCCTTTGAAAAGGGGCGATACATCAGGGTCAGGTACCAATTAAACGTAGGCCAATTTAGTATCATTTAGCTCGTACCTGACCCCAGTTATTAGCAATCAATCAGCTCGTGCTTTACATCGCCTATTAGCTCGCCTTGCAAGTAATCTTCTTCGGTAATTAAGTCTGTAACTTTCGGCTTCAACATGGCATATTTTTTTTGGATAGCGATTTTTTTCGTTCATGGTCTTCGCTAGTACCGGCCATGGTTAAGAACCCAGGTTATTTGAAGCTTAATACTACCTGTTTCTCCCTAAATTACACCTTCATCAATTCTCAAAAACCAATCGTTCAGAAAGCGCATCGTATAGTTGACGTTGAATCATTACAGGAAGCCTCTCTATACGATTCAAAATGTCATCCATGCTCATCTGATCAATATGCGATATTAGCTTGCTCTCGATCATTTGCAGCGACTGCCGCTCTGATTCTTTCAGCTCAATCGGAGGGTTATTGATTGCTTTCAAAAATTTTTCAGTCTCGAATTTCGTTAGAGCGTCTATATTTTCCAACGAAAAAAACTGCTGTTGCCAACTTTCGACCTTTGATCGCCTAAGCGCCTCGTTCAATTGAGCATATCGAACATGCACCGAATCCAAATGGCGCTCTACTTTCATTCGATCATCGTTTGAAGATAACTAGGGGTTCATAGTCTGACCTCAGTTATTCCGGGATGCTTCCCTTTGTTTGTACTGCAACCACAATCCTTTATGTGCTGGTGTTTAATGACTTGATCTTTCAGGCTAGAAACAGTTTCGTTATTTTGATCCTACCTTTTATTTACTTGGAAACCCTAACTTGAGAATTTAGCGTAAAATATAGACCTGCCCCTGCTCCACTGCCTCAATTATCCTGCGTAATAAAATCTACTGTATGCGCTTAGCTTATAGTTTTGGTTGTTCCATTATTGTTTCGAGTGCTTGTTGCAATGTATCGAGATGGGTTTGCACTGTTTCCCAGACCATCACAGAATCAACGCCCAAATACTCATGTGCTAAAACATTGCGCATACCGGCAATTTCTCGCCAAGGCATATTAGGTTGTTCCGCCAACAAGGTTTCAATACCAAAGTCCTTAAGCGCTTGGCCGATGATTTCCAGATTGCGAACACTGCATCCTGAGTTTTTCTATCGGCCAAAAACCCAGTTAAATCGTAGCCTTCGATATAAGACTGAATTAACTCGATGCTTTCCAATGCCGCAGCAATGAAGATAAATCGATCTTTCATAACGCTACAGCTTCTTGCAAAACCTGCTGGCGTAAGTATTTGTTCAATGCGCGCTCGCTGACTATATCGACCTTTCGGCCCAGTGTCGTCGATAGCGCATCAATCAGGCCAACCTGATCCAATAGAGTTGAGCCAGGCAGAAAATCGACCAATAAATCAATGTCACTGTCATCGCGCTCTTCGCCGCGCACCACGGAGCCAAACACGCGGATGTTGGTTGCGTGGTAATGCTTGGCAATTTCCAGAATACTGGCTTTTTGCTGCTGTAACATTTCATATAATTCAGTCAAGTTATATCCCCTTGGTTATGACGGTTTGCAGGTGCGAAACCATCTTACAGCGTTAGGCATGGCAATTAAAGCCCACGATAAAAGACGGAATGCCTAGAGGCGAGTAGCCACGAAGGGTACACAAAACCAAAAGAAACCAAATGGCCGCAAACGTGATACCAACTCAAATAGGTATGCGACTAACTGAATAGCGGCGCATGATTAAGCTTTCAATCCTACCGCTGATTCCTCGCTTGCTGAGCCGCCTCTTTACGGTGTTGTTGTACCTGCAATCGTCTTCGTAAAATAAATTGGGTTCAAATTCAGAGAGCTTGGCCTCCCAATACTTTGCACCAGAAGCCATACCAACTTGAAATAACGAAATGGAAAAGCCTGCGACACAACCCAAAAAACTTACCACGGGTATTGAGTGGGCGGACTGAATAACCCCAGCAAGCAACACCCCTTGGAATATCATACTTTTTATTTATTTGAAAGCCCTAACCTGAGAATTTAGCATAAAATATAGACCTGACCCTGCTCGCGTCGCTCATCACTCGCTAATTAACCCAGAGCGAAGCAGCGCGCATGGGGTCAAGTCTTTTAATTTGGTATCAAGTCTCGTTTATGCAAGCACATATTTGCAAAATTCAAGACCCGTAGCTCATGAGAATTTAGCATAAAGTATAGACCTGACCCTGATCGCGTTGATTACTTCTTACCGAATTATATTCATCTGCCATTTCCACTGATGAATTGCATCCATTGCTACGGTGTCGGTAAGCCATACGGCTTTTTGAATGATTTTAACGTATTGGCTGTTTGATAACTCTAGGTTACAGAGTTTTTTACACATATCAATTAAGCTGCTATATGGTATAACTGTTTTACTAAATAAATTGCCGTTGCGATACCAAGACAATTCCTTAATTTGCGTTTTGACTAATGCAGCATAGAAATATTTAGAATAACTTAAATTGAGCTCCATATTCACGTATTCTCGAAAAACATCGGCTTCAACAATAATATCGGAGATGGCCATAATATTTTTGATAATCTGCATAATAGCTTTGGTGTCCAATTCTTTAAAAGCCTTTTCAGGAGTGGTATAGACCAAGTGATCGACTCGAACTACTTTACCTTCTTCTATTAAATTATGGATATAAAAAGTGGCATGATTTATACTTTTGCTTCTTAGCCGTTCCGCTATTTCTTGTTTGGTCAGAGCAGTTTTCGATTCATTAAGTACTTTAATTATGACATCAGCTTGTGATATTAACGATACTTCTGAATCAAGACTTACGCTGTCGGTACCAGATTTGCCATTAAAATAAAGTCCATATTCTTCTCCATATTCTCTGACAAGATGGCGTAATGTAAAGTATTTAATTTCACTTCGACTATCTTTGCTTTGGTAATAATAATCGTGTAAATGTAGGGTACTTATCTCATGCAGTTTCATATAATCAAGCAAATTCTGCATAATTTCAGGAATATCAAACTGCTCAAGGTCAAGAAATATTAAATTTCGATAAGTACCTTTAGAACTTAAATAAACATACTCAGAATCACTAAATGCGTGTGGTGTTATTCTTGTTTCGTCAAATAGTGTTGATAAAAAACCTTTTTTATTGATTATCCTGGCGATGTCTTTCCAAGGCAATCCTTCGGGATGAAAAGTTAAGGCATGAGCAACTGCTTCTGCTTTACTTAGTTTTTTAGGGGAAATACCCTGCTCAGATATTTCGATTTTACCGAATTTTCTTAGTTGCTTAATACCATGAATTGCTGCTGCTTTACTATAGCCATAATTTGACATCAGATCATTAACAATTATTTCTTTTGCGACTGGTGATGGATTCGCGCAAAAAATAGGGTTAAGGATTTTACTGCTGATTTCTGGCATCATTATTTCACGGATACTACCCCTTTTAACTTGGCAACAAATTTCTATAAATTCGTAGAATAATTTATCTATTGCGAAACAATTAGCCAGATTGGGTAACAAAACCGATAAATCATCGGTCATTTTTTCACGGATGTTTGCCCATAAAACTTTTGGTTGTATCCTAAAATTTAAAGTTAAATTAGTGTTGATGGATTTTTCATATTGTCGTATTCGTTCTCTTGTTAAGCTATAACGGTTCCCAACTTCTTCAAGGGTTTCATGTTGTTGATTAAATCCCCAACGTGATAGGGCAACATCCATTTTTAATTCATCTTGTGCCCACAAATAGCCTTCAATGTCCTCTATCAAAATATTATCTATTTCAGCAAACTCGATAAACACTATTTCACTCGAAACAAAAAAACCCCTTTGTTTTATAGTGTGGTCAACTATGTTTTCGGGTAATGCTACAAGCTCGCTTGTTATCTTTTCTTGCAAATCATTTATGGCTGTTAGAAATAAAGCACCGAATCCTGCCTGTTTTGCTAAATTAACTGTGTCAAGATTTAATAACTCATTTACGTTGCGGATATCAATTTTTCCTTCATAATACTTCTCTAACTTTTTTAATTGCTTAGTTTCTACTTCAGTTAAAAAGCCATAATTTACATAAAGTTTTGAAAGAATATTTTTGCTTGGTAATTCGATTTTTACGGCTGCTTTTTTATACTCAAACTGATCTGTTTTTACTGGGGAAAGCGCATTTTGTAAATTCATCAACAATTCAACGTACAATTTACCTACGCCAGGTATTTTTGAAAAATCAGCAACATCAATATCAATTATGTTCTGAACCGTTTTAACATGGTTAATTACAGACGAAATTCTTTTTATAAGCTTTTGGTATTTTGGCGATAAATCAAGCTCATGTATTGGGGTTTCAACATCGTAGCCACTATTAGGTGATGTAAAAACATCATCTATAAAAACAGGCTCGGCATTGTCAGCCATAGAGCTATCCATAATTATTTTTGTTCTGCAAACAATGGAAAAAGCGAAATTCTGAGTTAAACACTTTTTTAATTTCCGCCCTGTCTTCGGAGGAAAGTGTTAATAAATCGTGCCGTGTTTTAATAAGGCCTGAATATTTATCAATGAGCAACGATTCTTCGTTTATATCGAAAGCCTTTGTATTAGAAGATACCGCATTTCCAATGGGTTCTGTAATAACTTGATGGATTGTTTCAACCGATTTATTTTTGCTTATCAAATAATTTTCTAATTCACTTTCATTGCCCAGTAAAAACTTAACTTCTGGTTCAGAACAAGCCAATAATCCGTTATATTGATTAGCTAAACTGATAGCCCTAAAAGTTGGACAAATATTATTTTGTTGATAAAACTGCAAGGCATAATCCAAGCATAAGTTACGAAAAAAACTTTGATCGTACTGTCCTGTTAATGCTGCTTCCAAATAACCAAAATACGAGTCAAAGTGTGTAGCAATTTGGTCGGTAGTAATGTCAGCCAGAACGCTTTCCACTTCATTCAGCGCAGGGATATTGTTGTAATCCTCGTAATATCTTCTCAATACCTCAATGGCTTGCATCCGCGACTTTAGCCGATATTGCAATTCTTCTATCAATTGCAAAACTTGTGCGGCGGATTGACTGTAATTCACTTCTAACGATGAATTATGTACTGTTTCTTTTGTATCGCGTGGAGCTGGTTCCCAATTCTCCGTTTCAACAAGGATGCTATTTACCCTTTTAGTTAGTTGATGCACTTCATTCAAGCGTTCTAATGAGCCAACAAAATCTAACACATGAACATAGTCTTTGTTCGGCGTTTTGCGTAGACCTCTGCCTAGCTGTTGCAACCAAACTGTATGTGACCCTGTATAACGCATAAAAACCAGTAGATTAGTTTCTGGTATATCCACGCCTTCATTAAACAAATCACGCACTAAAATATAACGATAACTGCCTTCGCGAAAATCACGAATGTTTTGCCAGCGCTCTTGATCCGTCATTTTTGAATGGACGAAAGTCGCACTACCCGCAGGGAAAAATTGAATGAGGTAGTTTATATGATTGATACTACGGCAAAACACAATACCTTTAAGATTTTGAATTTGTTTGTCTTGTACGGTTTTCTCTATAATGCGGACAACTTCTTCATCTTTTTTATGCAGGAAAAGCCGTTGGTCTAAGTCGCTAATCGACATGCCCTTATCGAGCTGATCTATACGGGATTGATCCAAGTCATCAAGTAATACTAGATATTTTGGGAATGCCAGTTTGTTATGACGTAATGCCCACGCCAAATCATATTTGCCGACATGCCCCTCGGATCCACCAAAAAAAGCTAGAACATCTTTGTCGTCTTCACGAAAAGGTGTTGCGGTAAGGCCTACCAACAATTTCGGATGAAAATGATCAACAACCGTGGCGTAAGTTCTGGCGGGTGTATGATGAGCTTCGTCAACAATCACTACGTCAAACGTTTCTTTTTGCAGTCCAGCTATTTTGCTAAACAGGGTGTCGAAACTGCCAAACACAAAATCGGTATCTTCTGGATTGGCACCACCAAAGCAAGCAGAAAATGAATAAGTGCCAATACCCAACACGTTTTTAAACGCGGTAACGGATTGCAATAAAATTTCAACTTGATGGGCTAAAAATAATACGCGCTTAACTTTGCCTTGTTGCAATAGTCGTTTGACCAAATGGGCGACGGTATATGTTTTTCCCAGGCCAGTTGCCATTTCGATGAGCAAGCGATTTTTACCATTATTAAAACGTGCCACACTCTCGTTAATAACTGTTTCTTGATATGTTCTTGGTTTAATTTCCCGCCCAATTTCAGAATGCTTTTCGATCCAAAGATTTTGTAGGGAATCACGATCAATTAATTCGACTCCCAGCCTTAGCGCCCGAACCTTTACTTCCGATGTAAAATAAGAGTTTGTTACTAAAATCATATTGGTGACATTCGCAAGTTTTGCACCAGTCACTAATTGATTTAGGGCTTTTATATCAACGGTTATCCCTACTGTCCTTTGTTTAACTTCGATAGCAAATTTACGTTTGGCTTTGTAGGCAAAAATATCAACACCGCCGTCACCGTGCTGAAATTCTTGCCCTACTTTGGTGATGATAGCATCACTCCAGCCAGCAGCAACAAAAACATCACGCACGAAAATTTCGAAGTCGGAGGGAGATAGTGAATCAATTTTTTTGAAGTCAGTAATCATTCGTTACCATAAAAAACAACCAGCATTTATAGGGGCAAAAAGACCAGAGTGCAAGCCTAACACCAGCGTTAACCGGCATTCCGGAGTGGTGTTTCTTTTGTGCTATTTAAGCACAAAAGAAACACCACGGAGGTATGTACGAGTTTAACGCTTTTGTTATGCATTTCCCTCTCGGTGCTGTCTGATTTTTGTAAAATGACCAACAACCACATCTGGGGAAATTGCGTTGTCATTGAATATTGGAAAGGCTTCTCTAAGCTTTGCCACCTCATCCTCAAGGTACTCTCGCATCAACTCTGTTCTTAAAATAGCCTGATTTCTAGAATCCTCTCTATTTTGAGATATCTTTTTTGCTATATCGTAATTATAAATATATGTATCAAATGGAACATTAGACAAATATTCAGATCTACTGGATATAAGCCTTATGTGATAATAGCCGGATGCGGTTATTTTTATGTAGTCAATCTCTCTAATGCCTTTATTTCGCTGATGGTCAGCCGATATGAGATTGCTTACCAGAAGCTCCTCAAGAGCCCACATAACATCTTCCTTTACATATCCCATTCCCGACATATATTCCAATATATCTTGGACATACATATAGCCTTCGATACTGTATGAGGATGTATTTTTTCTGTTTCTTGCCAAGTACTCAAGAATTTCTGGCACTAAAAAATTATTCGCTGTACTAGATGAACCCGGTGTACTAAAGATATTGTATATATATCCATGATTTCGGGAGTAATACCGATAGTTCGTCCTCATAAGAACCCTAATAATAAGCCACTCCGGAATACCTTTCCCATTACCTTCAGTTATACCGAATATCAAATTTTCACTTATATATCCTGATATTAATATCTCGGTAAATATTTCTAGCGCTCTTCGTATATTCTTACCGGATAGGGCTTCTAGCATTACACTAACTTTTCTTGAAGGGTCAAAAATCGATCTGTAAATAGAGAATAAATATTTCCCTAGCTTAGTGGCTGGGTAATGTATTGTTATGCCGTTTGGAAGTTCGTACTCTAGGTTTTTATCTGATTGCTCCGTGAGATATTCAATGACAAGTTCCAACCGTTTTTTAACAACATTAATAAATCTGGGCGATGAAATTCTAAACGCAAACGGCTTTAGAAACGCATCCAAGGGAGGTTGATTCCTAAATGCATCATAAGTTTCATCCCGCAGGGAAAGAATAGAGAAACATTTGTTTTTATTTCTGAACCATTGAACTGTTTGAAATATTTTTAGCTGTTGCTCTCTATCGCGTCTATCTACGTTATCAAAAACAACAACAACAGGAATATCTTTGTCCCCAGAATAAAAACGCATAATTCCAGAACATAGCTTAATTGGGTCATCAAACCATTCAATCAGTTTCGTAGAGATTATCTTTGCAAATTCTAATTTATCTGCTTCTTCTAATCGACTTAATGGCCCTCTTTTTAGCAGCCTTATATCAGGAGCAAAATATCTATCTAGATTTTCACTTGATAGAAATTCTTCGCCATAAACGTCAACTAATCTGTCAATTATCTCCTGGCATACCCACTTCTCTACATCATCTAGGCTATCACTTGCATTATTGAAATTTACAACCACGTAAATAATGTTATCTCTTATTTCTTTTTCTATTAAGTGGTTAAAGTATCTCTGAACAAATGTAGTCTTTCCCGAGCCGACACCACCTAGAAGAAGAATGAATGGATCAGGGTTATTACGCCTTTCACAGTAAGCGCCTTTCAAAGCGCCATCTAATTCCGATGCATGCTTTTTACTTGTTGTAATTTTAGTAATATCCGATTGCTTAGGAACCCTATCTTTCAGCAAAGATTCTAGTGTTGCGTTATATTGTGTTACTTCGGTAGAAGAACAATAGGCTCGCTCAATAATTTCTTGAGAGGTAGCCGTAACATCTGGGTCGAAATATCTTCTAAGTAGGGGAGCCAAATCAGATGCAAAGGTATTTGATTGTATCGATTCGCTTTGACGGCTTGGCCCGCCAATAAGGGATAATGGTCGTATTGCACCTTCAGGAAATATTTTAGCTCTGATCTCTTTAGCCCAATCGAAAAGAACCCTTCTACCAATAGTCAATTCAATATTATCAAGAGCTTTTGCTCCTGGACATAATTCGCTTATATCTAAGTCATTGACGCCAATTTCAGAGTCCCAAAATCCATACTGTAATCGGTCACCATTTGTAGCCAATATGTACTTAATAGGATTAATGCCTTCTGGGTATTTTTTATTTAGCTCAGTCGCGTAGAGCCTTGCTTCTCTGTAGCCTTCAAGAGAATTTACACTTTTATCTTTTGCTTCTATCACTATAACTGGAATCCCACCAATATAGACGACGTAATCGGGGTAGTAGCCAACTTTTTTCCCAGCGCCTTTATCTATAGTTGTTGGTGCGAGGTAATCTTTAGTTTTTATCTCTTCATTGCCATATCCAAGAATCTTTGTAAAAAAAGGGAGTATGAATTTTTGTTCTACATCACTCTCTGTAGAGTATTCTTCTTTGTTAATATCTAGCACATTCCCATCCCTTTTCTGATGCATAACTATTGATTCCCAGGCAAATCTGCCCGATAAGTTGATATTGACGATCTTTTCAGGCACTTTTACCCTGATAACACCCAAACCCAGGCATATTTGCCTTAATCACTTGATATTAGACATAAATTCAGGCAAATTTGCCTATATAATAAATTCGCCTCACTATAGCCGCTAACAATTTTATGTCAAGTTCAAAATCGCCGACCTTGTTGGAAGATGTTCGCCGCGTCATGCGGCTCAAGCATTATTCATTACATACCGAACACTCGAAAATAACTGGGGTCAAATACAAATTAAACACAGGCCAATTCAGTATCATTTAACTCGTACTTGACCCCAGTTATTCTTTTTGTATTCTTTTTGGGCTTTAGCATGGATTGTTATCCCTCAACGCAAATCAGGCATCTGTCAGGTCATCCGAATGAATCACGCATTTAAAACGCGCAAAGGTTCGCATGTCCTCCGTCGCCCGCATGGGCTGATAATTCGGATTGTTCGCGATCAACTCATACTCGCCTTGGCCTAATTTTCGAACATATCTCAATAAATACTGATCATCGCCCGATACATCCTGCCTTTCAATTGCGACGATTTGATGACTAATGCTTCCCGCGCGGTCGGGCGTGATCGCCTCAAGCAGAAGCAAATCGCCATCCTTGATCGGATTTTTTCCGCCATCCATCGAATTGCCGGTTGCGCGGGCAATGAAATGCCGCTCCGAATCCACTCGACCATAATGTTCCGGTAAAACGATCTTATGAACACTATCTTCATCATGTTGACTAGCTTTAAAAAATCCGCATGCGATTTTCAAGTCCTGAAAGTAAGGGATCCTTTGTTTTCTAGCGCTGTTGATGTCGATGACGTCCGCTTTCGGCCTACTTTCTACCGGTGGAACTTTTCGGAGTCTTTCTTCGTATTGCATGTAACGATAGTCGATCAGCTCACCGATCAATGCGAGAAAGACGTCGATTTCGTTTTCCGGAACATCGCCACTAAATTGAAACCGCTCGTCATCAATTTTAAAAAAAGCTTGATCGGTCGCCTTATTGCCGCCCGTCCACGCTTTGATGGGATTGGATTTCCAGTAACTTCGCCAGCGGTTAATTGCCCTACCCTCTAATCGATTGACCGACCTAAACTCATCGGGCAAATCGGCAAGCAGGGCGCGACGGCGCTGGATAATGCCGAAACAACGCACGGACAAATCTTTGATATCGATTGCCTGCCGAAAACCGTCGAATTCCAAAAGCGCTTCCAAAAGAACGATTTTGTAGGATTTAGTCAGGTTGGTAATTTCAATTTCTTTGAAGAAATCTTCAAAACGGCTGAAGCATTCGCTTTCTTCTACCGAAAGATCCTGCTCGGAAACAATAAAATTCAGCCACTGGCCATATTGTTGACGAATGACTTGAACCTCGCCGCCCGCGTTATAAAATTCCGCCAAAGTTGGCCTTCGATCTTTCGATGACTTCAACGAACGATAAATCTCTTCTTGGGTATCGATATTCGTCGCGATTAATTTTGCAAGAAAGTCGATGGCTTGAAGATCAAAGTTCACATAACAGCCATCAGGCAGATTGAGCGTGTTTGATTGAATTTGCTTGATGAACTCGCTACGTTCACGTTTGGAGATGCCCACATTGAAAAGCGCTTCGGGCTTGCGAAAAAAGCTCAGGTGATTTCCGATAAAATCCAACACGACCAAGCTATCTTTCAGAAGATGTCTTCGTAATCCGCGCCCTAACTGTTGAAGAAAAATAATTTTCGATTCGGTCGGCCTGAGCAATAAAACGGTATCGATAAGCGGTAAATCAATACCCTCATTGAACAGATCGACCGAAAATATGATATCTATTTCAGCATTTTCCAATTTTGATAAGGCTTCGTTACGCCGAATGGAAGAATCACTGTGCACGGATACCGCTTTATAGCCCTGCTGTCGAAAGAAATCGGCCATATAATCCGCGTGTTTTTTTGACACGCAAAATGCCAGCGTCCTGACTTGTTTCAACTCCACCCAGCGCTTGAGCGCATGTTTGGCCCGTGCTTGGGTAGCCAGCTTATTCTGTAATTGATCCGGGTCAAATTTGCCGTTGCGCCAGGGTATGCTTTGGTAATCGACTTCCTGGTCGGCAATGCCGTAATAATCAAACGGACTTAAAAGACCGGAGTTAATGCCTTCGAACATATCGCGGCGATAAACCAAATTATCGTCACAAAGCGACAGAATGTCCGCCTGATCGGTACGCTCCGGCGTTGCCGTCAAGCCCAATAAAAACCGGGGTTTGAAGTGATTGAGTAATTGCCGATAGGTGGGTGCGGATGCGTGATGAAATTCATCGACGACAATGTAATCGAAATGATTCGGCGCGAATTTGTTTAAGTGATGCTGTTTGCCCAAGGTTTGGATCGAAGCAAACAACATATCGGCGTCCAGTTGATGATCCAGCCCTGTGAATTTCGCGACCTTGGTTGTCGGCCGAATACAGACAAAGGTATATTCGGCTTGACTCAGAATTTCTTCTCGGTGCGCGACAAACAATACTTTGTTGCTATTCAATTGTAGGCTATCAAACGCGGCTAGCCAGGTTTTACCCAGCCCCGTCGCCATGACGACCAAGCCGCGTTGATAACCCATTTCACGAGACTGCTTTAGCGCTTTTAGCGCTTCTTGTTGAATGGCATTGGGTTCCGGCGGGAGTGTTGTTTCTTCTTTTTCCAATTCCGGAAAAAGAACGATAGGCCGATTTTCGAATCTTTTTTGATAAACCTCTATCCAATGATTCGACAATCGCTGAGTACTGGAATGGGTATAAATTTGTTCAAATTTACGACAAATTTCATCAAACCTGGCCGTATTTTCTTCGAGTTCCACCCTGAGATTCCATTCCAAGCCATGCTTCAATGCGGAACTCGAAATATTACTGGAGCCAACATAGGCATGACCGCCGCTCTTACCTTGCTCACTCGAAAAGGCGAAGATATAGGCTTTCATATGAAAGCTTTGTCCATTGAGTGTTTCGAATACCCGGACATCGGCACCGGATTCTTGCAACAAAAGCAAATGACGCAAAGCGGCCGGTTCCGTAACGCATAGATAATCCCCGGTTAAAATGCGCATTTCAACGCCCCGTTCAAGCGCATCGATCAAGGCGTCAAGGATCAAACGTAGCCCGCTTTGCCGGATAAAAGACACCGTAATATCGATCCTGCTGGCGGAATTGATATCGTTCTTTAGCTTTGGCAGAAAAGGATCGTCGCCACCCGTGATCAAATGTTGGATTACATTAGACGTCATTGTCGGCTTGTTTTTTTGCGTATAAATTCAGCCAAGTCTGATGACTGCCTCTAAGCGGTTTTGTCTCGGTAAAAAGATCGACAATCTGTAAATCCGAATGGGCGGCTAGCAATTCAGACAAGTCGGCTTCCGTGTAATCATTGAAAAAACGCCCTAGCTCATCCACTCGTTCGTCGGCACCATATTTAAAAGACATATAGACGATACCGTGCGGTTTCAAAGCCTTTGTCATTCTTCGTATAATGGAGTCCATTTCCGATTTTGGGCAATGCAACAGACTGGCGCAGGCCCATATACCGTCGAAAGCCTCAAAATAATCGAGCTCTTGAAAAGCTAGGACATCAACCGTTTTGCCAATAAATTCGCTTGCTAGTTTTGCAATGGCTTCAGATGCATCGACAGCCGTCACTGAATAACCTCGATCGATAAAAAATCGACTGTCACGGCCTGAACCGCAGCCTAAATCCAAAATGTGCCCGCCGTCAGGGATGAAATTCAGAAAACGATTTCGATGGTCTGAAACATCTAAAGAGGAAGTTTCAGCAACATACTGTTCAGCATTGGCATTATAGAAATCGATTGTTTGCTTTTTATTATTAGTTTGGGGCATACCGATGAAGGTCTAAATTTTAAATCTCATAATTAATTTTTAATGGCGGCTTTTATGCTTCGCGCAGCAACACAATGTCGCTTAAATAGTTGCTTATGATTTGTGCGTCCGTTGCCGTTAATGCAGGAAACGATAATAGTTCTATTTCGGTAATGACGGAATAGCCATAACGTCCATTCGGTAAATTTTCCGCCAAGCGGTCATTCAGCAGGTAAATCAGAATATTCGTATCAAACAGGTAGTTAATACTCACGACTTGTCCTCATGCCGTCGCCATTCGTCACGTTGTTGCTGTTGCCATGCTACGGGGTCATCTATCGCTGCAAACGCACTCACTCGCCCAGCCATTTGCATTAGTTTTGGCGCATGATCAACAAGCTGTGTATTGTCTTCAGTCAGCGCTTCATCAATGACTAATAAGATGTGATGCTTTCCTGGACGGATATTGGCCGGCAAAGTAATGGTAATCATACCGTTTTGATTGACCTCTGCTACGGTTTCTATATGTTGCATAAGCATGCTCCGGATAATTTAAATGTTATGGTATGGTTTTTTGATAAATAACGCGATAGCCTCGGTTATGTTGTTGGTAATGACAGAATAAACTCGTAGATGCGGTTCATGCCTCATCGGTTCCTATGAATTACGGACTTTATTGAGGTACGGTGCAACAAATACTTTCACGCTTTCGAGAACCTCAAGCAGCCGTTGCGCTAATTCGAATGCCTTGTTCAATGTTATCGCTTGCAATTCGGGATCCTCCGGATAGTCGTGCGAAAAAGCGTTTCTGACTTCTCGCATAAGCAGCCAATCGTCCGCCGAATCGATTGCACCGATTTTTTCCAAGCGATAGAGCTTATCGATGAATGCTTTTAATTCGCCGGGCTCTTTGGTCAATTCCAATACTGCCGGAAATAACTGCACCACCATCAGATCTTGTAGCTTTGCAAAACGCGTCGAAAACTGATCGAGTATTGCAAGTTCTACATTGCTTAATCGCGATAACGCTTCTGCTGCAAATGGCGGCTACCCACTTAACACGGGACAGTTTAAGGTTAATCCGTTCGTGGTGAGACCTTCGGCTGCGTTCAGGAGAGCCCTGTCGAACCATGGACGGATTAACCATTCACCCTTCGACAGGCTCAGGGCGAACGGTTAATCCTTAGTGCTTTTCCCCGCCTTAAGTCATAGGTATCTACACAACTACTAGCCCCTTTTTCCTTGCGGGAGAAGGTTGGGATGAGGGGAATATAAGTGGTTGTTTTTACTCTCACCACTGCAACCCTCTCCAACAGGAGGGGGGTGCTAAGCCAGCTTGTAACTCATTGTATTTATGATATAAAAACTTGTGTAGATACTTATGGCCTTAAGTGGGGAGCCCAAATGGCGAATGGGGCTGTAATTCTGTCATAGCCCAACGGAGCCGTTCGGCATGACGGTCACATGTTTTCAATACGCCTTCGATTTGCTCTTTCATTGCAATCGCACCCCAGTCTGTTTAGCTATCCGATAGATCGGCAAATCGACTGTCGTAGCGGCTCTGTGCAAGACGATATCGATTTTTTGTTCACCGATTTTTTTGCGGAGCTCACGTAAAAATTGTAATTTGGCCGTTATCAATTCCTCGGCATTTTGTGTTGGTATTTCGATATACAGATCAATATCGCCGCCTTTGCGTGTATCGTCAACTCTCGATCCGAATAACCAAATCTGCGCTTCCTTGCCAAAGTAGCGTAACGCACTTTCACAGATGGCTTGCTTTTGTATGGGGCTTAGACGCATGATTCGTCCTCGTTTCTGATTGGGCGCATCTACCTGATTTATTTCAGCATTGGGATTGCCCAGAAGGCGCGTCTCACCCGCCGTGCTCATCCAGCCATGTTTGTAGATCGCTTAATTCTCTGAAATCCAACAACGCATCGGCCAAGTCTTCCAGAGCTTCGAGAGAGAGTGCGGGCAACTTTGACAGCAGTTGTTCGAGCGTTGGTTGTAGCCCGAGTTTTCGGCGCAATTGACGATTTATTAGCGCCATGCATTCGCTTTTACGACCTTCTTGTCTCAGTAATTGTGCTATACCCATGGTTTCACCTGCTTCTGATAGATAACGCTCACGATAGTTTTGTGTTTCTTGCTCGGTAAGATCCGCATAGTAATCAATAAATTCAAAAAAGGGGTCAGGTTACTTTTTATGCCCCATTTTTAGCATTTTTCCATCAAAGATTTAGGTGCAGGGCTGGTTATAATCATTCCGCCCAGAACATTTTGGGGCTGCTTTGCGCACGATCGAAACTTCACGCTCTTTCCCAAGCTCCAGCTTGGAAAAGCCCCCCGGAAGCTCCCCCTTCGACAAGGCTCTCCTGAGCGCAGCCGAAGGGCTCAGGGCAAGAGCTTCCTGAGACCGACGCAACCTCCGCATATTCTCATTCAACCCCGACTCGCTCGTTCAATCTTTCTTGATTGTCGGGAAGCTAGAGCTTCCTGAACAGGTTACCCAAGCTGGAGCTTGGGTAACAGCATATTTTAGTTTTTGCGACTACGAATGGCCCCCGCTCGGACACTTGGCTTCGGCTAGCTGAAGCATCTTGCTAATCAGGTCTTACTTTGTCGAAGTCAATAATTCTAAAAAAATCAATTGAAGCGCTTGGAATCCTTCAGTGCCGGGCCCTGCTGCTGC
The DNA here is from genome assembly GCF_044788715.1 of Methylotuvimicrobium sp. KM1. Taxonomy (NCBI): domain Bacteria; kingdom Pseudomonadati; phylum Pseudomonadota; class Gammaproteobacteria; order Methylococcales; family Methylococcaceae; genus Methylotuvimicrobium; species Methylotuvimicrobium sp. KM1. Next base: position 3,373,620 of record NZ_CP173170.1, read on the forward strand.
GCGCAGGGCGAACGGAAAAGCCCTTAACTTAATGGCGGTGGCGAACAATACGCACTTTACAACCTTGAGTGCAAAAACTTCAGAATTTATCAAAGAGTATATTCTTCGAATCAACACCGAGATCGATCAACATATCGACCACGGCATCGATCATCACCGGCGGGCCGCATAGGTAATACTCACAGTCTTCGGGAGCCGGATGGTCTTTTAGATAGTCGTCGTACAGTATTTGGTGTATGAAACCTGTAGGTCCGGTCCAGTCGTCTTCGGGTAGCGGGCTCGACAAGCCGACGATCCAACGAAAGTTGTCGTGCTCCTGCGCCAGCCGGTCGAAGTCTTCGGCGTAAAATACTTCGCCGAGACTGCGGGCGCCGTACCAGTAAGATATTTTCCGGTCGCTGTGCAGTCGTTTCAATTGATCGAAGATATGCGAGCGCATCGGCGCCATGCCGGAACCGCCGCCGACGAAGATCATTTCGTTGTCGGTTTCCCGCGCGAAGAATTCGCCGTAAGGCCCCGATATGCTGACCTTGTCGCTCGGTTTCAGACTGTAGATATAGGACGAGACCTTGCCGGGCGGCACGTCGGGGTCGGAGGGCGGCGGCGAGGCGATGCGGACGTTCAGCATGATGATGCCTTTTTCTCCCGGATAATTGGCCATCGAATAGGCGCGCATAACCGGTTCGTCGACTTTGGAAACGTATTGCCAGAGTTTGTATTTGTCCCAATCCGGCCTAAACCGTTCTTCGATTTCGAAATCGCTGTATTTAACGGTATGAGGCGGCACATTGATCTGAATATAGCCGCCGGCCCTGAAGTCCATGTCTTCGCCGGGCGGTAACTCCAATACCAATTCCTTAATGAACGTAGCGACGCTGCGATTGGAGCGCACCGTGCATTCCCAGTTGCGGATCGAGAACAGTTCCGGCGGCAAATCGAGGCTCATATCGCCCTTGACGGAAACCTGGCACGATAATCGGTAGCCTGCTTTGATCTGCTGCCGGTTGAGTTTGGCCCGCTCGGTGCCCAGGATAGCGCCGCCGCCTTTTTTGATCACGACCTTACATTGGCCGCAAGTGCCCTGCCCGCCGCAAGCCGAGGGAACATAGATAGCATTGTCGGCCAGGGCGCCCAGCAATTTGCCGCCCATCGGCACGGACAGGCTATGATCCGGATCATCGTTGATCGTCAGGGTGGCATCGCCTTTTTCGACCAGTCGGGCTTTGGCGAACATCACGACCAGCGTTAGCAGTAGAACGATGAATGTAAACAAGGCCATGCTAATGATGATTAAGCTGGTATCGCTCATGCCGGTCTCCGTTCGGTCGTTATTGTCGGAAGCGGCCGCATCGCTAGAGCTCTATGCCCGAAAACAACATGAAGGCCATCGCCATCAAGCCGGCCGTGATGAAGGTAATGCCGAGACCTCGCAGACCTTCGGGTACGTTGCTGTATTTCATTCTTTCGCGAATACCCGCCAATCCGACGATGGCTAACGCCCATCCCGTTCCGGTGCCGAAGCCGAACACGATGCTCTCGGTAAAATTATAATTACGCTCGACCATAAACAGGCTGCCGCCGAGGATGGCGCAGTTGACCGTGATCAGCGGTAGAAAGATGCCGAGCGCAATATAGAGCCGGGGAATATATTTATCCAAAAACATCTCGAGAATCTGCACGACGGCGGCGATGACGCCGATATAGCATAAAAGCCCTAGAAAAGTCATATCTATGCCTTGAAGCCCGAGCCAGGCGAGCGCGTTTTCCTTGAGGACATGCTGATAGATCAGGTTGTTGATCGGCACGGTGATCGACTGCACGACGATGACGGCAATACCGAGGCCGGTAGCCGTAGACAGTCGATCGGATACGGCCAGAAACGTGCACATGCCCAGAAAGAAAGCCAAGGCCAGGTTTTCTATGAAAACAGCGGTCAAAAAAAGACTCAAGTAATGTTCCAGCATGGATTTACTCCGGTCCGTTGTTGTCGGCAAAATTCTTTTGTTTACGCGCTTGTTCGAGCGCGTTTAGGTAGGGCCCGTAGCCGTGTTCGCCTAGCCAGTATCGGACCAGATTGTTGACTCCGCGACTGGTTATCGTCGCACCGGAAAGCCCCGAGACTTGATGATCCGCATCGCCGGAGTCCGGTTCGACTTCACCCCTCACGACTTCGATCACGACCCGACCTTGATCGTCAAACGCTTGCTTGCCTTTCCAGCTATTTTTCCATTGCCGATTGTCGACTTCGCCTCCGAGGCCCGGTGTTTCTTTGTGCTCGTAAAAGGTGATGCCGGTAATCGTGCGTAGGTCTTTATCCAGCGCGATGAATCCGTAAAGAGTCGACCACAACCCTCGTCCGTAGATAGGCAGGATGAGTTTTTGAAGGTGTCGATCCGTCTCGACTCGATAGACCGCCATGTATTGTGGGCGCTGTTTGATTTTTGCCTTGTCGTACTGAGGCGGAACGGATGCGCTATAGCGAGGATCCGAAGTCAGCGTTTGAATATCGAAGGCTTCGATGTTCAGAGTCTCATCGAATTTTTCCGGGTCAACCACGTCTCCCGAATCCAACGCTATCATCTGCGGTACGATGTTTTGTCGGTAAACGGCTTCAATATCGATCCCGGATTCATAGAGACCCGCTACGGCCAGGATATTTCCAATCCTATCCAGGCGCTGGTTTTGCCTTTGCTTCGGGTGCAGCAATATCGCGGTCGCGGACACCATTAAAGAACAGATCAGGCTCACGCCCAATACGACCCGGAGAGTATTATTGAAGCTATTTTTCCGCATGGACAGCTTGCCTCCTCAACCGTTTTCGGATATGGCGGCTGACAAACAGCCTGTCTATGGTCGGCGCAAATACATTGCCGAATAAAATGGCCAGCATGATACCTTCCGGGAAGCCCGGATTTATGACCCTAACTAGCACCGTCAAGGCTCCGACCAGAAATCCGTAGACGTATTGACCGGGCCGAGAATGCGCGGCCGAGACCGGATCGGTGGCCATATAGACAGTGCCGAAGGCAAATCCGCCCAACACGAGATGCCATTGCGGCGTGAGCTGAAACATCGGATTCGACGGGCTGCCGACGGAGTTGAACAGCAATGATAAGCCGACCATACCTAGAACCACGCCAGCCATGATGCGCCACGATCCGACCCGGCTAACGATAAGAATCAACGCGCCGATCAGGCAGGCCAGCGTCGAGGTTTCGCCCATGGAGCCCGGCATGAATCCTAAGAAGGCATCCTGCCAGGAAACGCTCAGTTCAAGTCCAGGGTCGGGCAATTCCGCCAAAGGCGTGGCCCGGCTGTAACCGTCGACCGGCACCCAGACCGTATTACCGGTCATTTCTCTCGGATAAGAGAAAAACAAAAAGCTACGTCCGACCAGGGCCGGATTGAGTATGTTCATGCCGACGCCGCCGAAAATCTCTTTACCGATCACGACGCCGAACGATATACCGAGCATGACCTGCCACAAAGGAATGTCGGGCGGCAGTATCAGCGCGAACAGCAGACTGGTGACCAGAAAGCCTTCGCTGATGGCGTGCTGCCTGATGCCGGCGAACAGCACTTCCCAAAAACCGCCCGTAACAACGGTAACGATATAAATCGGTAAAAAATACAGCGCGCCCAACAGCATGTTATCCAGCACACGGTTCGGATCGTGGCCGACACCCAGCAAGGTCAGCAGTGCGCCGCGCCACCCTGGGGCGTGTTCGAAACTTTGTTGTTGCAATGCCAGGTTGATTTGCAGGCCGGTATTGTAAAAAGCCATGACGACGGTCGGTATCAACGCGACGATGACGGTGACCATCATACGTTTCATGTCCATCGCGTCGCGCACATGCGGAGCGCCACAGGTAACCGTTCCCGGTGTATAGAGAAAAGTGTCCGCGGCCTCAAAGAACGGGCCAAGTATCCGCCGTGTTACGCCCGTTTTAGTTTGAGAGCTTTTTTTTCCGGAATCATCGCTCATAAGGATTCGTGCTCCAGGGTTTCTTCCTCGATCATGTCCAGATTTCGGCGCAGCAGCGGTGCGAAATTCAGTTTCGATGGGCACACAAAGGCGCATAAGGCCAAGTCTTCTTCGGCCAGTTCGAGACAGCCGAGGTTTTCGGCTTCTTCGATATCTTCGACGGCTAACGCGCGCAGCAAGAACAACGGCATCAGATCCAAAGGCATGACGCGTTCGTAATTACCGTTGGGAATGATGGCCCTGATATCGCCGTGCGTCGAGGTCGTGAAATCATAAGCGCTGCCGGGAATGAACTTGGAAAGTACGACATTTTTGACCGAATAGAGCCTAAAGCCGGGATTCACCCAGCCTAAGAATTTACGTTGCCGGTCCTCCGGCAATACCGAAATCTGTTGATGATAGCGGCCTAGAAATGCCGTCGCTCCTTCGGCTTTGTGACCGGACAATACCGAGCCGGAAATGATGCGATTCTCGCCGTCGATCAGCGCGCCGCGGCAATGGTCGTCCAGACATGCGCCGATTCGGGTCTTGATCAGACAGGGATGCAGTACGGACGGGCCGGCTAAGGCCACGATGCGGTCGACATAGAGCCGGCCAGTGGTGAATAATTTGCCGACCGCAATTACATCCTGCAAGCCGATATGCCACACCGTCTTACCGAGATGGACGGGGTCGAGAAAATGGATGTGCGTGCCGACATTGCCGGCCGGATGCGGACCTGAAAAATCCGCGATAGTCAGATTTTCGATAGCCATGTCGGATAGCGGCGTTTTGGGGTGTTTGCAAAGAAAGACTCGGCCTTCGGTTAACCGGGAAACGATTCGCACGCCGTTGATGAAATCCTGCTCATGGTCGTCTATCAGCGGCTCGATGGCCGGCGCCAACGGGTTGGTATCCATGGCGGTGATAAACAGCGAGTGCGGCACCGTATCGGGATTGGCCGTCTTGTTGAACGGCCGCGTGCGGAGTGCTGTCCATAATCCCGAAGCCAGCAGTTGGTCGATAATTTGGCGGCGGGTTAGCGAGATCAGTCGGTCTTCGGAATAGGATTCGAAATGAACTTCTTCGTCGCCGTCGGTCAGCTCGATCACGACCGACAGCAGAGCTCGCCTTTCGCCGCGATTGATCGCTTTGACATAGCCGGTTCCGGGCGAGGTGTAGCGTACCGCCGGCATTGTTTTATCGGTGAACAACAATTGGCCTTTAATGACCGGATCGGACTCTTTGATCGCCATCTGCGGCTTTAATCCGGCGGAGTCGAAGCCGAGTACCGCAACGGTTTTCGGCGGGGGTACGGTCTTGATAATCTGTTCGGGTCTGCCCTTGATGGGCAGATCCAGTCCTTTTCTGATTTTAATCATCATCGATGCCCGCTTCTGAAAAAATTGCTAAGGGATCTTAAAATACCTCAACTCATCTTCGGCTTTCAACTCAAGCCGCCGACTTCAAAACGCATAATCCTAAAAAGAGCAGTTGGCATGTGTTGTAGACCGTTCGTGCTGAGCCAAGTCGAAGCATGAAGGGTCTACAACACTTTCACCGGCTTGGTGAAGCCTCAAACTACCCCTCACCCTGTCGACAGGGCTCTCCTGAGCTTAGCCGAAGGGGCTCAGGGCGAACGGTAGTTAGAGGCACTCAACTGCTCTTTTTAGGATAATGTTTTTGAAAAAGCAGAAATGAAACGGCTGTTGATGGATTGTCATGTATCGATCATTCAGAACAATGACTGAACACTCGACCAAATAACCGCCCAATCGATTTACGCCAATCCGATACCCGTAAAGCGGTTCGTTAAGCCCGCCTAGGGGGCATTAGCGATAGCGTACTGCAACGAATGAATAAAATCCATCATGCGTCGCAATACGACTATCGCCTATTGACGCCCTACATACAGTTGCACCTTACGGACTATTAATCGTGAGCGGCAAGCGGATGATGCATGACATCTTCCTGAGCAATGACTTCCGCCGGCTTCGGCTCCCCGGCGATTGCGCGTTTGATTGCCAGCTTGACGGCCTCATAATTCCAGTCCTGGATTTTATTGTCATCCTGCGCATCCCAATGAATATAAACGCCCACGCAAATAAATACATCTCCGGCTTCATCCAGGGGTATTACACCTTCTTTGACGCTATCGGCCACGGCCTTGGCTACGCCGCGCTCCGCGGGTCCAAACATTTGGTTCACTTGTTTTTCGTTTTTGAGTTCGACTTTGTTGAATATGACGGTATTGGGCTTAGCCATGAGATTGGGAGCTACCAATGCCAATAGCGCATTGTCGCCTCGTTTCTGGTTGGTCAACGTAATACAAAATGCGACTTCAGCGGCGCTGCCGCGAGGCCCTATCAACAAGTCAATGTGGGCCATCTCGTTGCCTTTTCCTACCAAGGCTTCACCGACCAGTACTTTATCGATTTTCGGCATGTTCATGATGATCTCTCCACTTAAGCATTCAAAAATTATCTATAATATTGACAAGATGCAGCCGATTTCAGTATTCCCTATACAAGAAACTTCACAACTGACTCGTAAACATAAATGGGTCAATGGTTATAGACGTTTTGCTTTAACCCATTACTTAGCGAACCTCCACTAAGATCGAGAGGAGGCGTATAACGGATTGAAAGTGCGAATACGCGTCGTATCAACGATGCAACTTAGGACATGGTCAAAAATAACCTCCTTGTCCATACCCCCGCACCCCAAACGGAAGGGGAAGGAATAAAATGCGGAAGTTATTTTTGACGGAATCCTTAATCAGAATCCGGGTGAATTAACGCTCTGACGTAAAGGTTTCATGTTTTTAGTTCTTCGGCCTTTTGGCCAGCATAATAGCGGGTATATAGATACACAGGTATATCAATATTCCCCAGGCTGTTTTCGATCACCGGCCGGACGTCGTCCCAATCCAAATCGCCCGACCCCGTTCCGAGTTTCGGTAAAGCAATCGACGTTATTCTCTTATGTAAAATAATTTTTACCAGAGCATCCAAGGCATGCTTAAGATTGTTTAAAGTGGCTTTGCCGAAATGATATTCATGAGTATCAATAGAATCCTGAATTATCAGGTTAATAATTTTAATATTATTTGGATCGGTCCAAAGCCAGGCTTCTCCGGGTTTTGTATTGTATTGATGACACCAGCGGTTGAAATCTTTGCAAATATCAGGATATCGATTATGAAGCGCCAAGGCTAAGCCTTTATCCATCGGATCGTTTATTCCCACTCCTAGCACGATGGCGCTTGCGCTGCTTAATAAGATATCGCCTTCAACTTTATGAATCATAAAATGCTTCCTTTTGCGGTTTTATCCCCAATTGAGAAGTTCATAAACTGACAAAGGAATAAATTCATTTCAAGAAGCTTCCCTTCAGGTCCCGAATATCAATAGGACCGGGTTCGGCAATGAGATTGCGAGCCGCATCAACACACTCCCAGACATTCCATAACAGCACGCCGCGTACTCGGTCCTCTTTTAGATAATAGATCACGCCTTTTTTATAAGGCTCGACCCAATCCGCCATCGTTTCCAACCGGGAATCCGTGCGGCCGACGGCTTCATAGCCTAAATCAAACAAATCGGAGTAAAAAAAAGGAAGGTGATGATAAGGAACCTGTTCGCCCGCCATATTCCGACCGGCATGCTTTCCCATGGAGAGTGCATTGTCCTCGTGTTCCAACCGAATACGAGCATCCAAACTTGGGTTATAGAAGTTGGCGACATCGCCGGCGGCGTATATGTCGGGGTTTCCCGCGCGCAGGAACTCATCGACGACAATGCCGTTATCGACGGGTAATCCGGCTTGCTCGGCGAGTCGAACATTGGGGCGAATGCCGATTCCGGCGACTACCGCATCGACCTCGAAGGATTGCTCATTCATTCCATCGGTACTGCGGACATTCAAAATCAGTCGATCCTGTTGTCGCGTGAGTCCGGTGACCGTATGCCCCGGCAATACTTCGACTCCCTTGTCGGTGTAATATTTATTCAGGAATTGATTCAGATCGTTAGGAAACAAGCGTGCTCCGATACCTTCCTCGGGAAAGACCATAACGACTTGTTTGTCGTTCATCGCCAATGCTGCGGCGATCTCCGAGCCGATAAAACCGCCTCCGATCACGGCAAAACGTTGTTTTTCATCGGCGATGGCTCGAAGTTTCAGATAATCGTTCAGGTCGCGGAAATAAATGATGTCATCGGCCCCGAAGGGAAGACGCACGGGGCTTCCGCCCGTTGCCAAGAGCAGCTTTTCGAAATGGTAAACGCTTCCTTGGTCATCGATGACTCGTTTGTCGCTTAGCTCCAAAGTTTGAACGGTACGACCCAAATGCATCGTCGCATTGTATTCTTCGTCGTTGTACCAGATTTTTTCCAGGGGCTTGCCTTGCCATAAACCTTTGGAAAGGGGGGGGCGTTTGTAGGAAGGATGAGTTTCCGCGCCGACCAATCCTATCGAACCGGTTGAATCCACGGTCCGTATACCGCGTATCGCGCCGTGAGCCGTCATTCCGCCGCCGATGATAAGATATTGATAGTTTGACATATTACCCCCTCTCAATTGATGAAAGATATTAATCTTAAAGAGGAACTCTAATTATTTTGAGACTGACAAATTCCTAATCGGTTCCTAATTTTTCCATTCTTCTCTGGCGGTCGGCCCCAAGCTGTGCTTGGAAGACTGAGTATGTTCACCCGAAAACAAGCGCAGACCGAACCAACCACCCGCCATAAGATAAAATAGGCCTCCCGGCACCCACATGATCAAGCCGGCCAATTGTTGATCTTGAAGGTTGAGCAAATCGTCGTAGAACGGGGTTTGCGAAAAGGTCAGCAAGGCTCCGAGCATGCCGGTGCTCATTAGCGTCAATAATAAAGCCGGCAGAACAGTTAAAGTACGCCTTAGCAAAATTGACCACCAAAATAAGCCTGAGGTGATTGCGAAACTCAAGTGCTCGGCAAGATGCCACCAGGGATTCACCAGCGCCAGATTATAAAAAACCGGCATATGCCAGAACCAAATCATGAGACTTTGCAGGATGCCGGTCCGCAACGGATGACGGCTCAGCCTTAAAAAAGGCTTCCACAACCGTATTCCCGTTGCTCCGCTTGCCGCAAACCATTGCGGTAAAGGCCTAGCCAGTACATAAAGCGGGGCGATAACGACCAGTATCAGCATGTGTTGAACCATGTGCAGGGCCGAGCTTTTATCGAACCACCCGCCCGTACTACCGAACATCGTCATGGCAGCGAGGAGACTGGCTCCATGAAACAGCAGTCGGCGATTTTTGGTAGGCCGGATGCGACCGGCACCGACGACATAGAGCATCCAAAGAGCGGCCGGCAACAGTCCGCCGAGCATGGCCGATAATCGCGCTTCGCTAGCATCCTCACCCCAGCCATGCGCCTGTGCGGGATTCATTGGCAAAGCCGAGACCGCCAACAATAACGCGAGCCTTACAAACATGGCGGTAATAGCAGCGACATGAGCCCTTGACTCAGCGTCACGACGGCACCCAACAAATTGATGCCGGCGCCCAACCCGGCAATAAACGCATTGATTTCGGAATCGGCATCATTGTTGCCGAAACGCGCCGCGCGCCAACAATTATTCGCCCAAAACAACAACAAAGCGGTTACGGCTACGGAGCCGACCATCAGCGCCGTATTGATCCAGGTGAAAGCACCCTGTTCGATAGGCGGCGGTGCTTGTTCGCAGAACAATGCCAAGGCTCCATACTTCACGATAAACCAAAGGATCCAGACCGTGAGTCCGAAAGCCAGTTGCATTGGATGATATACTTCGCGCGGCCACATTTTCGGTTTTCTGACGCGTTCTTTTGTCCGGTAGCTGCGTTGCGAAAACAGTTTCATAGCTTGCTATGCGCCTGTTTTCGCGCCTTGCTACCGAACAAAATAGCATTGCCATAAAAGCCGAAAACATGACCGCGCGAAGTATACGTCGACAACATCAAGCGCTTCTCCAAGCAATGGGCAACAGAATGACGGCGATAAAAGCCAGCCAGAAAACGGCGGTCGTATAAAGCCACCAGGGTTTCACGACGGCTATTTCATAGGGCGCCGCCTTGCCGACATAGCCATAAGCTACCCGAATGGCCTGCAGTGTCGCCATGATCACGGCGAGTCCGCTGTGAAACAATTGATACATCAGTATCACTGAGATCACGGCATCATGGGCTGTTTGTGTTGCAACCAGTGACGAAGCCGACCAGGTCCAGATTAGTACACCACAATGAGCCGAGCCGATCGCCGCTATCGACCACAATTGTCCTTGCAGATGGTCATCCTTACCCTCGCGTAAGCGTCGAACGATAAAATGATGCCAAAATGTTGCGATTGTGAGCAATACACCGCTAATCAGCAACGGCTGCCAAGCCAACGGTGCCGAATCGGGCGCTTGCCAATGCGGCGCTACGATCCGCAAATAGAGCCAACCGAAAAGTATGGACAAAAATAGCGCGCCGTCGGCCAACAGCGTTACGACCATGCCCCACAAACCGGGTCCATTGAAAGTGCGCGAATGCAGTTGCGGATAGCCGGGTTTCGCGGCAGAATCAGAATCCGTTTCAAGAAAGGCGCCGTTTTTCCATGACCACCGTAGTAGCAACACCAGGCTGACCGCTACCGCAATCAAGGCTAGGTTATTATTTCGGATTAAAAGACTGATACATAACCCGGACAACGTCAAAGCCGAGAAAAAAGGCAGCCAGGAATTACCGGGCAAATGAATGATTTCTCGGATAGCGCCGGAAACCGGGTCGCAGCCCCAGGTTTCGCGCCTGCCGTGATCGATTTCGGATAAACTGTGATGTCCTTCGGCTATGGTTGCTTGCAGATCGGGGCTATCCCACATCGGATGCCGCGTCGAACAGTCCGGCAAGCTGATGAAATTATAGGGTTGGGGCGGCGTATCGGTCGCCCATTCGAGCGTGTCAGCCTGCCAGGGATTGGTACCGGCAAGGTGACCGAAGCGGAAATGCAATACGATATCGAGCAAAACCATCGCGATACCCATGGCCATGATAAAACCGCCCATCGACGATATGCTGTTGGGCAGTTCCCAGCCTAATCCGGACGGATAGGTGTAAACGCGTCTCGGCATACCGAGCAAGCCGGTCAGATGCATCACCAAAAATGTCGTGTTAAAGCCGACAAACGTCAGCCAGAAGCCCCAGCGCGCGAGTTTGTCCGACGGCATTCGCCCCGAGAAATGCGGCAACCAGTAATAAAGACCCGCCAGCAAAGGAAAGAGCATGCCGCCGACCATTACATAATGCAAATGCGCGACGACGAAATGCGTGTCGTGCACCTGCCAGTTAAACGGCACCAAGGCCAGCATGACGCCGGTCAATCCGCCTATCATGAAGATAAATAGAAAGCCGACCAGCCATAACATCGGCACATGATAAACGGGCCTCCCCGTCCACAGGGTCGCCAGCCAGGCGAATAGTTGAATGCCGGTAGGAATCGCCACCAGCATGCTAGCCATCGAGAAAAACGCCTGCGCCAATTGCGGAATCCCGACCGTAAACATGTGATGCACCCACAAACCGAAACTGATGAATCCCGTCGAGATAATGGCCAGCACGATCCATCGATAGCCGACGATGGGTTGGCGCGAGAACACCGGCAACAGGGTCGAAACGATACCCGCAGCCGGTAAGAAAATAATATAGACTTCGGGGTGGCCGAACAGCCAGAATAGATGTTGCCAGAGAATCGGGTCGCCGCCCCGTGCGACATCGAAGAACGGCATGCCGGCTGCGCGCTCCAGTTCCAACAGGATGCTGCCTAGTATCAGCGGCGGAAAGCCAAACACGATCATCAGCGCCATGACCAGAATGTACCAGCAAAAGAGCGGCATATGCAGCAATGCCATGCCGGAAGTGCGTGTACGCAAAATCGAAACGGTCAGTTCGATGCCGGCCGATACCGCCGATATCTCGATAAACGTGATGCCGAGTAGCCAGAAGTCGACGTTCGGTCCCGGCGAGTAAACGTCATTGGTCAACGGCGTGTACATAAACCAGCCTGCGGCCGGCGCGATGCCCAACACTAAGCTCGACATCAATATAAGACTGCCGAAAAGGTAACACCAATAACCGAAAGCGCTGAGACGCGGAAACACCAAATCGCGTGCGCCGATCATTTTCGGGATTAGATACATCGCCAGCCCTTCGAGCACGGGCACCGCGAACAGGAACATCATGACCGTTCCATGCATCGTAAACAGCTGATCATAAAGTTTCGGTTCGATGATGTCCTGCTCGGGCAATGCCAGTTGCGTGCGCATTAGCATCGCAATCAATCCGCCGATCAGAAAGAAGATGCCGCCCGTGACCATGAAGCGAATGCCGACCGTCGTATGGTTGACGATAGTCAGTGCGCGCCAGCCGCTCGGATTTCCCCAGACCTTGAGAAATTCGTCTTGCAGAGCGGCCCCAGCCTTTCGGATTTCGTTATTCGTATTCATATGCCTCCAGCCACGACTCAAAATCTTCAAGCGAATGAACCTGAACCTCCAGCATCATATGGGCGTGGCCCACTCCGCAAAATTCCGCGCACTTCCCTAACAAACGACCCGGCGCATCGGCTTCGATCCGCAAGATGTTGGTGCGGCCCGGAATCATATCGAGCTTACCGGCCAACCTCGGTACCCAAAACGAATGAATGACATCGGCACTGGTCACATGGATATCGACCGGCGTCCCGGCCGGCAGATGCAGTTCGTTAATCAGCACGATATCGGTATCGGGATAGCGGACTTCCCACCACCATTGATGCCCGATGACATCGATTCGCGGCACCGACTGCCCGGCAACGGGTAAAGGCAGCATGCGATAGCCCATCGGAATGCCGAAGCTTAGCAGCGCTACGATGCCGACGATAGGCAGCACCAATCCGCCGCCGATGATCCAGTTTTGATTGATTTTATCGGCTTGCGCTTTGGTAAGCGATCGCGGTTTGCGCCGCATCGCATAAATCCATAAAGCCATGACGACCAGCAATACGGTAAGCGAAAAACCGAACATCCCCCACCACAGCCTGCTTACGGCAAGGGAGGAGGGTCCTGCGGGATTTAAAATGGATTGAGGGCTGCTGCAGCCGCTCAGCAAACTCAGCGTGATAATTAGCGCGGGTAAGGTTAAACTTGGAATCATCGTCGATAATTCCGACTTCAACCGAGAAAGGAGAGCGTTATGGCGAAAGAACCCATCATCAGCCGCATGTCCATCGGCGGACATCCGATCCATCCGATGTTGATTCATTTTCCGGTCGCCTTTTTGCTTGGCTTGGTAGGCGCCGATTTGGCCTATCTCTATACGACGGACCCATTTTGGATTCGAGTCGGTTTGTGGCTGGCGGGTCTTGGCAGCCTCGGCGGCTGGTTTGCGGGGATGGCAGGCTTGATCGACCTGGTACTCGTTCCGCGCATCCGAAATTTGCCGATCGCGTGGATCCATGCGTTGCTGGCCGTCATGACCCTGGCGCTGGCTTCGTTCAATTGGGCATTGCGCTTTCATGACGAAAGCGGCTTCGATCTTTGGTATTTGTATGTTTCGCTGCTGACGGCGGCGCTGATTGCCGTTACCAGCATGCTGGGAGGGCAATTGGTTTATGGACATGGCGTCGGGGTTCACCCCGAGCCTTGATATAGTCACCTTGAGATATCTCACAGTCGACTCCTAAAAAGGCTTGGTTAGCACAATCCAAACGATGGCCGGAATCATTATCGCCGCCGTAATTCCTATCACGGCGCACGGCAGGGCCAAGTTATTATCGAGCGCTTGCTCTGTGCGAATTAGAATCCAGCCGTTAAGAGCATGACACAATACGAGTATCACGACCAGACTTAGCTTCAAAATGAGCCATCGGTCGATAATGCCGCCGGTTAGGAACAAACCAGTACCCGAAGCGATCGCGACCAGCGCGGCCGGCGTTGCGAGCCTGCTGAAGACCTTGAGCGTCAAGGCTTGGTGGCTTTGCTCTTCACTATCAGAAAAAATCCCTGTAATCAGCGCATTCAGATAAAGCAATGAACCGCACCAACAGATCACAGCCGCTATGTGTAAAAGCAAAAGCCAAAGCATATTGTTCCCCTTCGAGTTTCCAAGTTTTTCCTACACCTTCATAAAGTTACCTGATTAGCAAGTTTCTTCAGCTAAAGCCCAAAGATCAGCAATTCCCTTGCAGGACGGGGTTCGCAAACCATCCGCGTCAAGCGAAAAAAACGGCCAACCCACATCACGCTCTTTCCCAAGCTCCAGCTTGGGCAAGACATCCCGGAAGCTCCCCCTTCGACAAGGGTCTCCTGAGCGTAGCCGAAGGGCTCAGGGCAAGAGCTTCCTGAGACCGACACAACCTCCGCACATTCTCAATCAACCCCGGCTCGCTCGTTTAATTTTTATCCTGATTAGCAAATTTCTTCAGCTAAAGCCCAAAGATCAGCATATCCTTAGCAGGACGGGGTTCGCAAGCCATGCGCGTCAAGCTAAAACGGCCACCCCACATCACGCTCTTTCCCAAGCTCCAGCTTGGGAAAGCCCCCCCGGAAGCTCCAGCTTCCTGAGACCGACACAACCTCCGCACATTCTCAATCAACCCCGGCTCGCTCGTTCAATCTTTCTTGATTGTCGGGAAGCTAGAGCTTCCTGAACAGGTTAACCCCGCCCCGCAGAAGTGGCTGCGACTACGACTGCCCCCTGCTCGGACACTTGGCTTCGGCAAGCTGAAGCATCTTGCTAATCAGGTGAAGTTAATCAATTTTCGAGTATTAAGGGAGTGAATTCAAAGTCCATTGACTATGATTCATTGCCTTGGAGAATTCAAGCCTCGGGACTTATGACGAGCAGCCCAGTGCCGAAATCTAACCGGCAAGAGATACGCAATTAGTTTCGCGTATAGCGATGTTTCACGCCTGCGGGAAAATAGTCGGGATCGGCAAAGACATGTAAAGTCAGTTTGGGCAGCTGTCTTTCCGGTGGTGTGTAATGAGCGAATTCGCTGTTCAGGCGTAATAATTCCAGGCGAATCGATTCCGCGATCGTCGGCGCCATGGCTTCGGTCGCCTTGATGTCGGGTAATAATTCTACGGCAATATGCAAAACCTTATTTCCCTCACTGGTTTCCTGCGTTTCCAAAACAAATTTACCGGTGACCCAACGCATGATGTCGGGTTTTTCCAAACCGACCGATACATTTTCGGGATAAATATTGGCGCCGTAATAGGATACGGTAAAGTCGGCACGCCCGAATACAAAAACGAATGGCAATTTTCGCGGCTGAAAATTCTCCGGCAGCCCCAGACCGCTTGAAGAACTTATTCCTTGCGATTCGAGGAATTTCCACATCGTATCGTATGGGATTAATCCGCCTTTATCGGCGATGTGATAGCGAACTAGAGGAACGCTATTTTCACCCGACACGACCAAAGTCCCTTCGTGCATTTCGAAAAACCGGCTGATTGGATCATACTGTACCAGCGTCGGTAAGCGCGATTCGCCGAATAATTGACGCGCGGCGCTAGGATGCTTGGCCAACCAGCGGCGAATTGCTATGCTCAGCGGGGTTTCGTTACCCAGTACGCCTCCATCCGCGGTACCGTACAAGGAAGCCGTATCGAAACACGGCGCGGTCGAACCTGTGCGCTTGCCGATCAATTCACGCCATTCCTCGCTGAATACTTCACCGGCAAATACCAATTTAGGTCGGTAGGTGTGCCAGTTTATGCCTTCGGCACTGCCGGCATCGATTACGTCTTTGACGAATGGCGGATAACCCAACAGAACCGTTTGCTCGAAATGCGGCGCTAGCTCTCGGACTACTCGAAAAATCTCGGCTTTATTATTGCCCGGGGTCGCTACCATCAATGGATAACCTTTTCGGGCTAGGTGCCAGCAACAGGAGGTCGTAAACAAACCGCCGACCCAATTGCCCAGGGCAAAACAAACGATGACCAGGGTGCTTTGTTCGTGCGCGCGGAAACTGTCGCGAAAAACTTGCTCGAAGCGTAGTGCCACATCCAGTTCGTAAGCGGCGGAGCGAGGCCAGAAAGTCGGCCGGCCGGTAGAACCGGAAGATACCGCCACACGATCAGCCCCCGCTAGGGTTCCTCCCAAGCAGCGATCCGGTAAAGGGTACGACTGCATATAATCGCTTTTGCCCATCAGCGGCAAATCGCTGAATTGTTGATAAGTTGTTATGTCGCCCGGATTGATTTGCCGCGAGTCGAGAAAATGACGATAAGCGGGGACTTCAGCCGCACAGCGTTGAAACAATTTCAGTACATCCTCTTGTGCGTCGATATCCTTATGATCCGTCAGCAATTCATCTAAAGGGGTATTGAAAAAGCGATTAAATAGGGCGTCGTTAGCGGGCTTTAACGGGTTGGACATGGCGATTTCCTAACATTTTTGTTTAAGAAGATTTATTGTCATGCTTTTCGCTCTTTCGGAGTGTGTCAATGACTTTGAGACACCAAGTTGATTTATTTAGTGTCTAATTGTTGTGTATTTTTGCTTCTCGGCAATTGCTGAGTTACATGGATGTAATGAATGCAGAAAATGCAGGAGCATTTTTCTGCCCTGCATCGCCTAAAGCGCCTACTGTTGGTGCCCTAATACACGCCATCCATGGCGTAATGCAAAATCTGCATTCATACCATCCTTGGCAATCAGTCGCCGCCGTCAAGCCTACACGGATGTATTCACGGCGTCCTGTCAAGAGAGTAATCGTACCCTCTTCCACGCTCAGTGTATCAAAAAGCAATCATTGACTATTTCCTAAATGGTTTATTTATACCTTTCGCACTTCAAATTTCGGTAGTGCCTTAGGAGGCACCGGGGTGTTCGGCAAAGGCTTTGCCAGCATGGAGCTGGCATAGAGCCTACATGGATGTATTCACGGCGTCCTTTGACGGGCACCCCGGTGCCGAATTTTGATCTCCGATGGGTATAGTAGGAAAGAGAACTGTTTCAACTGCTAACGCGAACATAGCCTTATTTTTCATTGAAAGTACCCGGCTCTGTGCCAGCATCCATGCTGGAAAAGCCTCTGTCGAGCCCCGCCGGCGCACCCTTAGGCACTGTCGAAATTTAAAGTACGAAAGGTCCTTCCTGTTGATTATTTAACCTTATCATCATGTAAATAAAGGGTGACCCGAGGACTTTAATATTTAAAAAGCGGACACCGTTACTTAGCGATAGGTTTATTCAGCGGATTGCTGTTGATTTTGCCTTAGACTATTGACTTCTAAAAGGTGTAAGAGTACATCCTTGAAATACTAACGGCAAAGCTAATCGCCATGGAGAGGCAAAATTATTTCAGAATTAATAAGCTAAAGCTTTGCGATAGTGAGTACTGAAACACTACAATTATTTTAATTCATGGGGAAGCGGCAATGACAAATGATTCCGGCAAACAAGAAAACTATGAAGCAGGACAATGGTGCAAGTCGATCGGTTTGGCTTTGTCCGGCGGTGGTTACCGTGCGGCGGCTTTTCATTTGGGAGCCTTGGATTATCTCGAGCATATCGGCTTACAAGATAAGATTTGTAAAATTTCAACAGTGTCGGGCGGGACGTTTACAGGAGTCAAATATGCATTGTCTCAGGTCGAAGGACAAACCTTTCCTGAATTTTTTAGTGAGTATTACTATTTTTTAAACAATACCGATTTGCTGCGGCTCGGTCTGGAAAAATTGGCCGAAAACCGGTTCGGCGGGAAAGTAGAGCGCAAGGATATGATCACAGCGATGGCTCAGGTCTATGCCGAAACGTTTTTGCAAAAAGCCGACGGAGCTCCTTATTTATTTGGAGATATTCTAAACAGCAATATCGCATTAGGCGATACTGTTTTCAATGCAACCGAATTCCGTCACGGCCTGGCCTTCCGTTTTCAGCGTCGAACCAATCCGAAAGCCTTTATCGGCAATTACAAAATCAGAATCAACAAAAATGATGCAGCGAAAATTCGCATGGCCGATATCGTCGCGGCATCGTCCTGTTTTCCAGGCGGCTTCGAGCCGATGGCCTTTCCGGACGATTTCGTCTGGCCGGACGGGCATGTTCCCGAGACATTGCGACAACAGTTTGTAAATGGTCCGATTGCATTAATGGATGGCGGCATTTACGACAATCAAGGGCTTCAAAGCTTGTTATTGGCGGATGTTCGCAACAGCTTTGACAACGAAGATTTGTCGATGTTTATTATTTCGGATGTCGATCAACAAAGTGCCGATCTTTATCGGTATCCGAAAAGGGAAAAAAATCGGAAAGGCCTTACCTTGAATACATTGGCTGGTTTAAGCATCGTCTTTATTGTCTTGTTGACGATTAGTTTGTCGATGTTGTTAATCAATCTTTTTGTGCAAGGTTTTAGTTGGTATAACTTTTTTCTATTTGTGCTGCCGGCAGGCTTGGTTGCGGTTGCAACCTATGCCTTGCTTTGGCTGAGGGGGCGGATTGCGGACGAATTGGACAAAATTCCCATGGTTGGGCGTGCCGCATGGAAAGATATCAAACATCTCAGCGTCGACGAGATCGAGGATATGATCAGTCTGAGAATCGGATCGCTATTTGCGATGGCCGGCTCGGTCTTTATGAAACGGTTGCGAGGTCTCGTTTACGGGTTGGTATATGGCGATTTTAGAGCGCCGATCAATAAGATTCTCGATGAAATGTATGGTCTTCGCCGCATTTCGAACTTGATCGATCATCTTAAAACCGGTCGGAAATTTAACGAGGAGTTACTTAGAGCCGGTGTGTCTGAGCCTAGTGCCGAGCTTCAGCGAATTACCGATATTGCGGCCAATATGAAAACGACCTTATGGTTCGATAAGCCGGATCAATTGCAATCATTGGTCGCATCAGGACAAGCGACACTGTGTTATAACTTAATGAAGTTTATCGTGCGCAATTTTGGAGAGGATCCCGAGCAATTTCCAGATGATGCGCGAGTGTTTTGGGAACGCTTAAATGAGGATTGGCAGACGTTCAACGAAACGCCATTATTATTGGTGGAGAAGCGGCTCGATGAGGCTTTGTAGTTTTTATCCTAACGATCATGAAGGTCTGGCCATCGCCCAGGCAAATGAAAATGCGAGGCGTGGCGGCCGACTGGTTACTTCCTATGCTCTTCGCAATTCCAATGAAGTGTACCTTCGGCACCAGTCCTTTACCCGCCGCTAAGAGAATATGTAAACCGTCTTTTTAGAACAACTGAAGTAGGACTTTAGCCCATAAAAATGTGCGGCCTTTCAAGCAACTCTCAGCCCTCATTACTCTTGTACTTTTTCAGCTCACTCATGGACAGTAATTACGCTGATAATCCATCGCCCCAATATTTTCGTCAAGACGCTCTTTTACGGCTAAAGGGGAAAAGCATGACAACACAGCTGGCCATTAACCAGAACGCAGCCGGCAAGGGTATAGGAGCGGTAAAAACAATATTATTCAGCAATGGGTCGTCGCCACCAAATGAATAACCTTCCGGCAGAAAAATACGGAGTTTTGCAGTATTTGAAAAGTCAACAGCGCCAGCGGAACTTAACACGGAAATATCAGTGGTCACGTCGGCATCGTTATTCTCGGCGTCCGGTTCCGGGCCGACGCTTCCGGCCACCACTGCGGATATGAGTAAAGAGTCGCCAATTTCCAACGGAAAAGTCAACCTGAGTACAGCGCTAAGATTATTTAGCTCGGCCGCCAAAATATTTGCGGATGATCCTTGGTAATCCTCTCTCTGACCACCTCCCAACGGGGAAACGGAGCTACCAAAAATTGTTTCAACCGGATTACTGACATCCTGTAAAACAGAAGAAATGAAGCTCAGGTTGGATTGAAAGATGCTTCCGGCCAAGGGTAAAACAGGATTGAATGTGGTTGCGGCCAAATCACTAAACAGCAACAGCGTCGGCGATCCATTATTGATTACAAAAGAGCCATGCACATCCAACTCAACGGTAATGTCTACGGTGGTAGGCGAAATAGGATTTACCGGCTCAACCAGAAATGTATCTAAAGTAAGGATTCCTGTAGCTCCTGCACCTTCAACATCGTTTAACGTAGGATAAACAAAATCTTGATCCAGTGCATATTCAGCATATCCGTAAATCTCGCCACGCATAGTATCGACTTGAACGCTGGTAACAGTGTTTAACGCGGTAGCTGCCGAAAAGACCGAATTCCGAGTTGGGTTAAAGTCGATAACGACTCCGTCTTCCACACTAACTGTTTCATCACCGCCTTGAGGAGTCACTGGCGAACGGGTAGCAGATCCTGCTGCAAAAACGTTAGTCGTAAATAAAGCGACGCAAAACAACGTCAATGATGTGGCCTTAGGTGATTTGATAGAAGGCATTTTGACTCCGCGATGTCAGTAAAATACAGAATGGCAAGGAAATTCAACAGCCTTTTCCTAATTATTTTAGAGGTCAATTTATACTCTAGCCTGTTCTGTTTATCAATACTGTTGACCGTTTACCGAGATGCCTGGAGATTTAGGTTCAACTATCGTGGGATTTTTAGGTTTAAATATGCATTTGAGACTTTATTTATAACCTGCTATACCGATAGCGCACATCCTTGTGCTATTCCCTTTCTTAGCGAATGTCGACCGAACCGGTGTTCGCGACCGAGTTGCGCCCTATCGCTTGCGTGTTGGTTAGCGTGTTTTTCGAGGCATTGATGACCGTGGACTTTTGGATTCTGGAACCGACCACGTTGATCGAGCCGGTGCTGGCGGCGCTGTTGCGGCCGATCGCCTGAGTATTGGTCAAAGTGTTTTTTGACGCGTTGATCAATGTGGATTTTTCGATTTTCGAGCCTTCGGCCATGGCTGTGCCGGCAACGACTGACATTAAAACGACTGCTGCAATAGATACTGTTTTCATGGTGGTTTCCCCTTGGTTTTTGTTGGTATGCTTCGTTCAAGCGTTTCGTTGAACTTGGGTACAGTATCCCGATTTCCGGAAGAAAAGGCGGTGATCGAATCACGCCGTTTGTGTGATTTATTCACCGGCGGCGAATGGTGAGGGCATCGTTTGTTGAATCCGCTAATCGTCCGGATGTCCCTGCGCTTGCCTTCGGTAACTTGGAGGGGCAACGCTGCCTCAGCGCATGGCGCATGACTGAAGCGCTGTTGCACAATCGCCGACAAACCACCGATGCCCCGACTCATATCGACCGACTCGACCGCCAGGCAATTGTTAGTGTCCAGTAACAGCAGCAGACCGACGATGGCAAACTATCGTTGTTCATAACGCCCTCCGTTCGCGTGTTTAATGAGTAATGACCGGTGTCGGAAACGGCACGAAATCGATGACGACCAACGCTCCGTCGTCGATTTTGCAACAGGTGTAAGGTCGCCACAAGGCATGGACGTTATCACCCGTCTTCCACACTCGGCCGCATCCCTAGCCTCCACTGCCATTAAGTTAAGGATTTTTCCGTTCGCCCTGAGCCTGTCGAAGGGTGAATGGAAAAGCCTGGGTCGATAAGTTAAGCCGTCCATGGTTCGACAGGCTCACCACGAACGGCTTAACTTAATGGCAGTGATCCCTAGCCTCGGAGGCCAGTGTATCGTTCTCGCCGAACACCAAACATTGCTCCGTTTTCGAGCAGGTGGGTTGCCACCAACCCTCTTCGTTGCTGTTTTCGATCAGACTGCCCGGCAACCAGGTCAGCTTATTGTCTTCGATGAAAACCGACTCGACCAAAATGCTCCGGTAAACATGCGGCTGACCGTTACGGGTGATTATATCGCCGACCCGTTGTGCAACGACGGCAGTGGCTTTCGGCTGCGAATGCTGGATGGTCCAGTCGGTTCGCGGATAAACATGACCCCATCGTAGTAGGCTATGCGGCGGTTCGGTGGCTTGCTTGTCAGGACGCCGTGAACCCAGCACCTAAATTCCATAGGTCATTGGCAATGATTCAAAATCATGGCTTATTTAGGTGCTGGATGAATTATCCAAGTTACTTAACTCTATCCAATGGGCTATGGAATTTAGGTGCTGAGCCTTAGAAATGAATACCCGACACCAAACAGCATACTCAAGTCGAATAGTTAAAACCCGGTTAAAAATAAACATCTTTAAATTGAAAGGATTCTGAAAGGTAGTATCGATACAATACCTTCTAAGCCAAACTACCGGTCCTCATTAGATCCGATTAGCGCATTTAGATGCGATTGGTTTGAACCAAACAAAATGTGTTTGTAACGATTCGGTTTTTTGCTGGACTGAACCTGACAAGTCTAGTTTATTGATTTAACAAAAAGCGAGTCACTGACCCATAAGTTCTTTTTCACAGTATCGACCTTTAAGAATTTAAGTGACCGGTGACCCTAGCCTTGGAATCTCTAAGAGCATGGACTCTCTGCTCTTTGCTTCGAACAAAACGAGACGAAAAGCAGTAAAGAGAAGATAAGGACTTTCTGTCTTGCCATTGTTAAGCCGATAAATCAATAAGCTATAGCATCCGGATTAAACAGCTCGAAGCGTTACAATCTTCAACTACAGTCAATTGCATACAGCAAGGCGGAAACTATGAAATCATTCGAAAAGCTGTTAATGGAAAACAAAAAATGGGCTTCTGACAAGCAAAAGATAGATCCCAATTTTTTTAAACATCTTGCAAATGAGCAAAAACCCGATTTCCTTTGGATAGGCTGTTCGGATAGCCGTGTTCCAGCGGAACTCATTGTGAATGCCGAACCCGGCGAAATGTTCATTCATCGCAACATTGCCAATCAAATGGTGGCAACAGACTTCAACTGCTTAAGCGTCTTGCAATATGCGGTAGCCGTGCTAAAAGTCAAACACATTATCGTTTGCGGTCATTACAACTGCGGAGGAGTGAAAGCCGCTCTCAATAATCAAAGCACCGACTTAGTATTGACTAATAAATGGTTAATGCATATCAAAAATGTTTACCGACTCCATCAAAAAGAGGTCAATGCGCTAGCAACCGAACAAGAGCGTATCGATCGATTGGTTGAATTAAATGTTATCGAACAGGTTAAAACACTGGCTTACACCTCCATTATTCAACAAGCCTGGCACGAAGAGAATCGTCCAATTATCCATGGCTGGGTCTACGGCCTTTCCGACGGCTTGTTGAAAACATTAATTTCTATGGAACCCGGACAAGAAATCGAACCAATATTCAAATATGATTATACTGAAGCGGCGGCTTAAATCGGACAATGCCTTTCTAAATACACTGGCCTGATGACGGCGCTAAACGAAACAAATCAAGCCGCTCGATCTAAGCTGCAGGTCCGACAATCCGGTCGAGAAATTCGGCAAGCGGACGGCGATTGCCCATACTTTACCGGTACAAGAACGAGGCAAAATCATTTTGAGTTTTTCCTCAGTTCAAATCAGCCAACCATCCGAATTATGCAAGAGCGAGAATTTCATGAACAATAGATTAAACCAATGCAACATCATCGTCCCCGTCGATTTCTCAGGCTATTGCCGGCGAGCATTTCCGGTCGCTCAGGAAATCGCACGGCTGTTCGACGGAAAGATTACGCCTTTCCATGCTTACGATTTGTATTCGGACCTGGATGGTTTCCATTATTTGAATGGAGACATGCGTTTACATGGCGAGCCCTTGTCCATCCAAAAAGAGTTGAGAGCCGCATTGACATCCTTTACCGGGGACAGCGTCGACCAAGCTTATTTGGCGGATTGCCTTGTCGAAGAAGATAATGATGCTCCTGACGCCATCGTCAAGGCATCGGGCCAATTTGATCTGGTGGTCATGAGCAGCCATGGTAGAAAAGGATTCTCTCGCATACTCTTAGGATCGGTAGCCGAAAAAGTATTACGCTTGACCCATCGTCCGGTAGTTATCGTCGAGGACGAAGCCGACTTAAGCCCGATTCGAAAAATCCTAGTCACCACGGACTTTTCTCAAAGCTCTTACGCCGCTTTTCCTTATGCTCAGGAAGTCGCACTCGCTGCCGGCGCCGAAGTACATTTGTTTCACTCGATAGCGAACGAACATCTCAATGCGGAGCAAATCGAAAACATCCGGTCCGAATGTCTGGAGAAATTACAAGATGCCGTCGAACGGTACATGCCGGCAATTGGCGACAAAGTAAACTGTATCGCCGTGCACGGTTCCGACTCGGCGCATCATGCAATTCGCAAGCATCTCACTGGGCAACATTATGACTTACTAATCATGGCGACAGTGGGAAAGACCGGCCTAAGTCACCTGTTAGGGATGGGTAGCACAACAGCCACACTGGTCAGAGCGGTAAAAACCACCATCATGGCGGTTAAACCCGACATCCAAGCTTGACCAGACACGATCGACCGTTATGGTCATTCGTCATAAGCGACTCACCAACCCGATTTAAGGAATCCAGCTAATATGATTCATAAACATATCGATTATTACATAAAGCATTTACATCATGACATTCCGTCCGGAATCGTCGTTTTTTTGGTGGCCTTGCCGCTCTGCTTAGGAGTCGCACTGGCTTCAGGCGCGCCCTTGTTTTCCGGCCTGATCGCAGGCATGGTCGGCGGTTTAGTGGTAGCCTGGCTAAGCGGTTCTCAGCTCAGCGTCTCCGGACCCGCTGCCGGCCTGACGGTGATCGTCTTCAACGCCATCGAAACCCTCGGGAGTTTTTCGGGCTTTTTGACCGCAGTCGTATTGGCCGGAGTCATTCAATTGATTTTGGGATTCTTGAGAGCCGGCGTTATCGGCGCCTATTTTCCGTCATCGGTTATCAAAGGCATGCTCGCGGCAATCGGTTTGATTCTGATTATGAAACAGATCCCCCATGCCATCGGCTACGATGCCAGTTTCGAAGGCGATGAAAGCTATATGCAGGAGACCGCGTTATCGACAGTCGAGCAGTTGGCCGAAGCGGTAAGTTCGATTTCGCCGGGCGCAACTATCGTCAGTGTCGTTGCCTTGTTGTTATTAGTCCTTTGGGAAAGCAATTTCATCAAACGTATCGCCTTCCTGAGATTGGTTCCGGGCGCCTTGTTGGCCGTTATTTGGGGTGTCGCCTATAACGCGGTCACCATGCGTGTGGCACCGGAATGGGCCATCGGCAGCAAACATTTGGTCTCGCTGCCGGTCACGGAAAGTCCAAAGGACTTTTTGCAATTGTTCAGCTTTCCCGATTTCAGTTTTCTAGCCAATCCTCAAATCTATACGGTCGCGTTCACGCTGGCCGTCATCGCCAGTTTGGAAACGCTGTTGAGCCTTGAAGCGGCCGACAAGATGGACCCATACAAACGCGTCGCACCGACCAATCGCGAATTAAAAGCGCAAGGGGTCGGCAACATGCTCAGCGGTTTGATCGGTGGCATTCCAATCACCGCGGTCATCGTACGCAGCGCGGCGAACATCAACGCCGGCGGCCAAACCAGAGTATCCTCATTCGTGCATGGCTTGGCATTGCTAGTCAGCGTGATGTTCTTTGCCAAATTTTTGAACGACATTCCGCTATCATGCCTGGCTGCGATATTGTTACAGACCGGCTATAAACTCGCGAAACCGAAGCTGTTTATCGAGTTTTTCCACAAAGGCTGGAATCAATTGATACCGTTCGTGATCACGATCGTTGCAATTTTATTGACCGATCTGTTGAAAGGTATCACAATCGGCATCGTCATCGGCTTGTATTATGTAATACGTGCAAACTATCATGCCTCGATTTCGATGACTCGATCCGAAGACCGCTATGTCTTGACGATGAACAAGGACGTGAGTTTTTTGAACCGCGCCTTGCTCAGAAAGTTTTTCAATCAAATCGAAGAAAATTGCACTCTCGTGATCGACGGTTCAAAAGCCCAATTCATCGATTACGATATTTTGGAAACGATTCACGACTTCATGTTGAGCGCCCAAGACAACAATATCATTGTCGAAACGATCGATCTCGAAGGCAAAGAAAAAATCAAAACTTTACCCGACTCTCGGGCAGCAACATAATCCAAGCCGTCGGGAAGCACCTCTTCGAGGTGCTTCCTTTTAGCATTCCTACCTCGCCGACAATCTCGATACCCGCTCAGTCCGTTCAAGCATTCGCCATTCATTCCCCGAAAGAACTCACTTCTCGCACCCAGAAATACTTAATATACTCCTCGCAGATCAACTTTCGACGTGGCTTAGAATTCGGTCATAAATAACTTCCCTAATTTTAATACAAGGTAAGCAGGTTCGGTTGCTCGATTGACAGGTGTCGGCGGCAGGGAGCCGCCGCCAAGCCCCCATGGATGGGTTTACGGCGTCCTGTCAAGCGAGTTACCGAACCCGCTACAAAACTCATAGCTCCAGGAAGTTATTTTTACGAAGTCCTTACCTATTGGAGTACACAGAGTTAAACCGGTGCCGAATTTTGATCTACGATTCATTCATTATATCCTTGTGACTCAGCAGTTGCCGATGAGCAAAAATCTACAAACGCCAGGGATGGCTTGAACCCAGGCGCATCAAGCTAAGCTACTAAATCGCTACCGACCTCTTCCTACGAGTCTAAACAACGAAGCCTAGAAGGAGCGCAGTGCAATCCGGGAAGCTCGGAGCCACGCCACCCCCGTATTCCGCTACGCTGCATATGGGCTACGTGCTTTAATAGCAACTTGGGAAAGAGCTAATGTAGGGCGGCCGTTTTTAGCTTGATGCTTATGTGGCGTACCCCCTCAACTTCTCAAGCTGAACGGAAAGGCAAAGTATAGACATAGTGCAACTTCTTTTTGTCAGTTAGGAGTAAGTTTCCTTTGCTATTGTCATTAGATTAAGCTGGCAATATAACTTTAGTTATTTTATATTTCAATTACTTAGGAAAATATATGCGCAAAATAACCGAACCGAGAAAACGAGTGCACTGGCACTCCCTGCTCGCCGATCAGGTCTTCGAAAAACTGCAAACCGACGGGAACGGTTTATCGGGCCGGCAGGCACAAAAGCGTATCGAGGAATATGGCGCAAATCGTTTACCTCCGCCCAAAACCCGCGGCCCGCTACTGCGCTTTTTTTCCCAATTTCACAACTTATTAATCTATGTCTTGATCGGTGCCGCAGTCGTCACGGCGCTACTGGATCATTGGATCGACACTTATGTGATCATCGCCGTCGTATTGGTTAATTCGATTATCGGCTTCGTGCAAGAAGGCAAGGCCGAAAAATCGCTCGAAGCCATTCGGCATATGTTAGCGCCGCGCGCGACGGCATTGCGCGACGGCAATCGAATTGGGATTCCAGCCGAAGAATTAGTTCCCGGCGATATCGTTATTCTCGAACCAGGCGATAAAGTTCCCGCCGACCTGCGCTTGATTTCGGCGAAGGGTCTGCAAATTCAAGAAGCCGTCCTGACCGGCGAATCGGTTGCTGTTGAAAAGACGATTAAACCGGTTGAAGTAAAAGCCGATTTGGGAGACCGCTTTTCAATGGCTTATTCGGGAACCATGGTTGCGGCAGGACACGGCAAAGCCATCGTCGTAGCGACCGGGGCCGATACAGAAATCGGCCGCATCAGCGGCATGATTTCCAGTATCGAGGAGTTGACGACCCCTCTACTTAAACAAATCGCGGTTTTTTCCCGCTGGCTGACCTTGGCGATCATTCTGATTGCCGCAAGCGTCTTTGCTTTCGGTTTTTATGCCCAGGGAACCGACCCTTCGGAAATGTTCATGACAGTAGTGGGCCTTGCTGTAGCGGCCATTCCTGAGGGTTTACCGGCGATCCTGACGGTAACATTGGCCATCGGCGTCCAGCGCATGGCCTCCCGCAATGCCATTATCCGCCGACTGCCGGCAGTCGAAACGCTCGGCGCCGTATCGATCATCTGTTCGGACAAAACCGGCACGCTAACGCGTAACGAAATGACCGTCAAATCGATCGTAACATCTTCCAAACTCTATGAAATCAGCGGAGTCGGCTATGAGCCTTCCGGCGATTTTTTCTCGGGCGGCGAACATGTCGAGTTAGACAAGCGCCCTATTCTGCAGCAAATCGTTAAATTCGGCACCTTGTGCAACGACTCATCCTTGCGCCAAAAAGACGATCAATGGATTATCGACGGCGACCCGATGGAAGGCGCCTTGTTGACCGTTGCGATGAAAGGCGGTTTCAACCCTGCCGACCTGCACAGCAACAATGCTCGTGGCGATGTGATTCCATTCGATGCCCAACACCGCTTCATGGCCACCTTGAATCACGACCACGAAAACCATCGATATATTATCGTAAAAGGCGCGCCGGAACGATTGATCGAACTATGCACTTTGCAACGTCAAAAAGACGGAGATGTCGCAATCAATCCTGCTTATTGGAACGGCTGGATCGATGAGGTCGCCTCACTCGGACAACGGGTTTTGGCCATCGCGTTTAAACCGGTCGAAGAAGGTAAAACCGAGCTTAATTTTTCGGACCTGGATGATGGATTGATTTTGTTGGGTCTTATCGGCTTAATCGATCCGCCTCGTGAAGAAGCGATACAAGCCGTCAAGGAATGCCGCGCGGCCGGTATCCGCGTTAAAATGATCACCGGCGATCACGCCGCGACGGCCCGCGCGATTGCCTCGCAATTACACCTTGAAAATCACGATGAAGTCATGACCGGCCAAGACCTGTCTTCGATCGACGACGATGAATTGATCGAAGTCGCCGCACGCGTCGACATCTTCGCCCGAACTTCGCCGGAACACAAATTGCGTCTGGTTACCGCAATGCAGGCCGGCGGCAACGTTATTGCCATGACCGGAGACGGAGTAAACGACGCGCCCGCCTTAAAACGAGCCGATGTTGGAATAGCGATGGGTAGAACCGGAACCGAAGCCGCCAAGGAAGCTTCGGAAATGGTGCTGGCGGACGACAATTTTGCATCGATCGCACGCGCAGTCCGCGAAGGCAGAACCGTCTACGATAATTTAAAAAAGTCCATTATCTTTTTACTACCGGTCAACGGCGGCGAGTCGATGAGCATCATCGCCGCGGTATTGACCGGCTTGACTTTGCCGATTACACCGCTTCAAATCCTTTGGGTCAACATGGTCAGCTCGGTCGCCTTGGCAATGGCGCTGGCATTCGAACCGTCCGAGCCTAGCGTCATGCAACGCCCGCCGAGACCTAAAAATGAAGCGATGTTGTCCGGCTTTTTATTGTGGCGCATCACCTTCGTTTCGCTGCTGTTTTTTTCCGGCATCTACGGCATTTTTCTTTGGAGCCAACTACATGGCTCGACGCTCGAAGAAGCCCGAACTTATGCGGTCAATACACTGGTTATGCTGGAAGTCTTTTATTTATTGAATGTACGTTACTTAAGCGGCTCTTCGCTATCCCTCAAACAATTATTTGGTTCCAAGGCTATTCTGATCGCGATTACAGTCGTCATTTCATTACAAGCCATATTTACATACGCGCCGTTCATGGAAGTCTTTTTCGACACGCGTCCGGTCGACTTCATCCATGGCATGGAAATCTTCGGAATCGGTCTGGCCTTATTTATGATCCTGGAATTGGAAAAAATGATAAGACGCTTGTTTTCAGCTTCTCGAAATAAAGACAAAGCCCAACCGAAATCTAAGCGCTAAACTACATCAGGCTAGCTGATCGAAAGAGCATCTATACCTTTCGCAGTTCAAATTTCGGCAGCGCCTAAGAAGGTACCGGGGTGCTCGGCGCCGAATTTTGATCTCCGATGAGTATAATAATCCGAAGGTATGGAGAGAAGGAGAGTGCTTGTCGAGGGTGCCGGCATCGTACTTTCACAGTAACGTTCATGAAGCCCTAGCTAGCCATCGCCCCGGCAAATGAAAGTTCTCTGGTGGCGGAGGGTGTGGTCACTCGCCCGACAGGACGCCGTGAACCCAGCACCTAAATTATCCAAGATAGTTAACCATAGTCAATGCACTATGGAATTCATCCAGCACCTAAATTAGCCATAATATTAAACATAGCCAATGGGCTATGGAATTTAGGTGCTGGGTGAATACGTCCGTGTAGGCTCGACGGCGGCTGTCGGTCGAGCAACCGCACCCTCTTCGGAACCGGCATTTTCTCTTCCGAGCTTCGTTTATCGAAAAATTAGATAATGAGTCTAAATCTACGAACTTTCACAGTAACCTTGATGAATATATTCAAACGGGGAATTGCTAAGATATCAGTTTCAACCCTCATTCTCTGCTGCGTTTGGGTATAATGCCCTTTTGTTTGCCATTAAATCAGATCATTGAAAGTGCAATACTCTAAAATTAGCGTGATAGCCCCTGCCCGTCTGCATATGGGCTTTATCGATTTAAGCGGCGCACTGGGACGTCACTTCGGCAGCATCGGCGTCGCGCTGAATGAAATCAACACTCGGTTGACCATCAGACCGGCCAATCATTTGACCGTAACCGGTAAGTCGGCTTCTCGAGCCGAAAAATGCGCGCGCAAACTCTGTATGGCACTCAATCTTCCCGATTCATTCAGCATCGAGGTCGAAGCGTCGATCCCGGAACATGTTGGATTAGGCTCCGGTACACAAATGTCGCTGGCGGTCGGCATGGGCTTGAACCATTATTTCGGCTTAGACCTGACGGTGCGCGATATCGCGCGTTTAACCGATAGAGGCATGCGCTCGGGTATCGGCATCGGTGTTTTTGAACGTGGCGGACTGGTTGTCGATGGCGGACGGGGCGAGCGCACAGTGACCCCCCCGGTATTAGCAAACATGCAAATTCCCGACGATTGGCGCTTTATTTTAGCGTTCGACAAGCGCGGACAAGGCTTGCATGGTAAACAAGAAGTTCAGGCTTTCGAAGCGCTGCCCCCATTTCCGCAACAAGAAGCGGCCCGGCTTTGTTATTTATTGATGATGCAAGGATTACCCGCCGTTGCCGAACACGATATTGTCAGATTCGGCGAAGTCGTTACGCAATTGCAGCGCTCGGTCGGCGAACATTTCGCGCCAGCACAGGGCGGTATTTTCACCAGTTCGGAGGTCGCCGAAGCCATGGCATGGCTGGAAGCGCAAGGTTGCGTCGCGATCGGCCAGACCTCATGGGGACCGACCGGCTTTTGCGCTTTGCAGGGGGCCGAACAAGCCGAAACACTGACCGAACAGACGCGCCGGCAATTTTCGCATCACCCGCATTTGAGTTTTATCACAGTCAGCGTCAGCAACGGCGGCGGCCAAGTATCGGCCGTCTAATTCGTTT
The DNA here is from genome assembly GCF_044788715.1 of Methylotuvimicrobium sp. KM1. Classification (NCBI taxonomy): domain Bacteria; kingdom Pseudomonadati; phylum Pseudomonadota; class Gammaproteobacteria; order Methylococcales; family Methylococcaceae; genus Methylotuvimicrobium; species Methylotuvimicrobium sp. KM1. The sequence goes on from NZ_CP173170.1 coordinate 3,404,800, forward strand.
ATTGATGCCTGAAGCTGGCGCATACTCGCTTAAGCGATAGACTTTTAACATCATAAACTGCAATTTTTGAACCCCAGCATTAACAAACCTATTTTGATTATTGCGAACTCCGGCCGCATGCTGGCCGAGGCCGCCAGCCGGTCGGGGTTCAGACCTTGGGTAATCGATTTGTTTGCCGACCAAGATACCTTGAGTTTTTCCGAACGAGTATTTCGAATAGAAGCATTGGACGAACCCTTTCTGAAAGAAATTATTGCCGACTTCCGCTCCCTGCACCCGAAGTCTCCAGTAGTATATGGCAGTGGCCTCGAGCATTATCCCAAGGCGCTCGAGCTCATTACTCGTGAATGCGAATTAGTCGGCAACGATATAAAATCCGTTCGACAGCTTCAGCAAAAAAAAAGCTTTTTCGAGTTGCTCGATCATTTGGAGATAGACTATCCGCGCGTCGCCTTCACCAAACCTATGGAGGCAGAACAATGGTTGATCAAACCCGAAACCGGTGAAGGCGGTCTCGGTATTCGCCTGTTTCGAAACGGCATGCCGACCCAAGGAAATATGTACTGGCAAAAATATATCGAAGGGACGGCCGGCTCCGCTTTATTTCTTGCAGACGGAAGGAATATTCGAATTATCGGTTTCCATACGCAATGGTGCGAAAACCAATACGCCGACCAACCCTTCTTATTTGCCGGCGTCATCAATCGCTGCCCCCTGTCCGCCGAGCAAGCCGATATCATTCATTCGTGGATCGCCGCCATTGTGCGGGCAATCCCGCTTAAAGGTCTCAACACCCTCGATTTCATTATCCAAGGCGAACGGATTTATGTATTGGAGGTCAATCCCCGCCCATCGGCCAGCATGCAATTATATGATGCCGATTTATTCGGGGCGCATCTCAATGCCTGTCGGGGCATCTTAGACAATACGAACTTTACGCGTCATCAGGTTTGCGCTTATCGCATCGTTTACGCCGACCGAGACATCACTATTCCCGATGCCTTTAGTTGGCCGAAAGCCTGTCGGGATTTACCGATTGCCGGCTCGATAATTCGCAAAGGACAGCCTATATGCAGTATCATTGCCCGCGATATAAACGTTCGGAGCGTTCATCGACAATTGAACAAAATCCGGCAAATCATTATTCAATCATTCAATTAAAGGTGTTTTAGATCATGGAATCAAAAGCGAGCGTTAATAAACTGGCGCAGCCTCTGGTTAGAGAACTCATCGAAAATGCGGCTAAATTACGAGTCGGCGTAGAAAAATTGGCGAACGGTTGCACCATCATCGACGCCGGCATCGACATGCCGGGCGGCTTGGAAGCTGGCCGAATCATCGCCGAAATTTGTTTGGGTGGCATGGGCTCGGTCTCTATCTCACACAGTTGTTATACCGCGAATTGGCCGTTGACGGTCAATGTGCATACCGGCAATCCGGTCTTGGCCTGCCTTGGCAGCCAATACGCCGGTTGGAGTTTGTCGCATGAAAAATATTACGCGCTCGGTTCCGGTCCCGCTCGGGCGATGGCGGTTAAGATCAAGGATGGTCAACAAGAGCCCGTCGAAGAATTGTATAAAGAATTGGCTTATCGCGACAACGCAGAAAACACCGTTTTGGTGATCGAAAACGATGCGATACCGCCGATTGAAATCGTCGAAAAAGTAGCAAACGCTTGTCAAGTAGACCCTAGCAATTTGACAATCATCGTGACGCCCACCAGCAGCCTGGCCGGCGGTGTTCAAGTCGTTGCACGGGTTTTGGAAGTTGCGATGCACAAGGCGCATGCCTTGCATTTTCCGCTGGAAAACATCGTCGATGGTAGCGGCAGCGCGCCGATCTGCCCGCCGCATCCGGATTTCATCAAGGCGATGGGACGGACCAACGATGCAATATTGTTTGCGGGGCAAGTTCATATTTTCGTCAAAGGCAGCGACGAAGCGGCCGAGAAGCTCGCAAAAGAGCTGCCGAGTTCGACTTCGAAGGATTACGGCAAACCGTTCGCGCAAGTCTTCAAAGAATACGATTACGACTTTTTCAAAGTCGATGCAATGCTATTCAGCCCGGCAAGTGTAATCGTGACCGCAGTCGAATCCGGCAAGAGTTTCCGCGCCGGCAAACTTGACAATGCGTTGCTCGATCAATCGTTCGGCGCCTGAGGATTTCGACGCGTGGGTAGAATTGCCGTTTTCACAGACGATCCGGGTTGGCACGGCAAGGCATTGCGTCTTGCATTCGCCGCGCGCGGCTACTCGGCAGACTATGTATCGTTGACCGAGTGCCGCTTGAATCTGGTTTCGGAAGGACTTCCTGTTTCGATTCCGGGTTTCGAGCATGCCCTGCCCGACGCCGTGTTTGTACGCGGTGTACCGGGCGGCTCCCTCGAGGAAGTTGTATTTTATCTCGACATCCTACATGCGTTAAAGATCATCGGCGTTCCGGTGTACAACGACGCCGGGGCAATCGAACGCAGTGTCGACAAAGCTATGACCAGTTTCTTGCTTCGACAAAACGGTTTGCCGACGCCGCCGACCTGGGTCTTGCGCGACAGAAAAGAGGCTCTGGCAATCGCCGAACACGAGTTGGCGCAAGGCAATATGATCATCAGCAAGCCTTTGTTCGGCTCGCAAGGCGAAGGCGTCCGGCGCATCGAAAAAATGCTGGATTTGTTCTGGTTAACCGGCAGCCGCGGCATCTATTATTTGCAACGTTTTGTCGAATGTGACGGCGAAGGTTATTCCGATACGCGAGTATTCGTTATCAATGGGCGCGCGGTCGCCGCGATGCGTAGGAAAGGAACATTTTGGTTGAATAATGTTGCCAAAGGCGCCAGTTGCGAACGAGTCCAATTGGACTCCGAATTATCGGAATTAGCCATCAAGACAGCGGAAGTCGTCAAAATGGACTATGCCGGCGTCGATATCATTCGCGAAAAAAACGGCGATTACACCGTTATCGAGGTCAACAGTATTCCCGCATGGAAGGGCCTGCAAAGCGTTTGTAATATCAATATCGCCGAATTACTCGTCGAGGATTTACTGGACAGGCAAGTCGGCGATCATCGCCCCGAATTGCAAACGGTTGCTTCATGATGACTATCGAAACGCTTGAAGACTTGTATCGGCAAGCCTGCGAGATCGAATTACAGGCTTTTAAGCCAGGCAACGTCAGTGTTCATGCCGACGGGCATGACATGACCGTCGATGATTTTAGAGTCAGTGCAAAGGTCAGCGCGCCGCATATCGCAAATCCAAATTACTCGCTTGGCAAAAAAATTTATTATGCGATCAAGGCCACGCGCGATAAGGTCGGCTGTAATACCAACCTTGGCATTGTTTTATTATGCGCACCTCTGCTTCAAGCCGCATTTTTACGAAAACCGAATTCGACGCTAAGACAAGCTTTACACGAGGTATTAAACAATACATCAATAGACGATGCCGATTGGGTCTTCAAAGCGATCGTTTTAGCATCCCCGGGCGGTTTAGGACAATCATCCGAACAAGACGTTTCAGAGCGGCCGGCTGTCAATTTGACCGAAGCGATGCGAATCGCGGCCGATAAGGATCGCATCGCGTTACAGTACTGCTCGGATTATAAAGATATTTTTGATTTCGGAGTTTTAAGGTATAATTCTCGGCTAACTCGATGGGCTGATGCTAATTGGGCGGCTGTAGCAGTCTATGTCGGGTTGCTGAGCCTTTATCCCGATAGTCATATCGAGCGGAAATACGGCGATCGCTTTACGCTTTCGGTGGCCTCCAAAATGGCCATGGTTAACCAAGCGCTGCAAGATTCCGATAATCCGGATCAAATCGAACCTTTACTGCGCAGGATTGACGCGGAATTTAAATCCGAAGGCATCAATCCGGGTACGACGGCCGATTTAACGGTAGCGACGATTTTAACGGTATTTCTGGAGGATCAAATTAGCAATTCGAGTTGCTAATGGGTCTTCAAAACGGATTTACATTTAGTAAATAAATTAATTCTCACTGTTCATATTATTCTTCAAAGGAGACAACTAGCATGGCTAAAATCAACAACCTGCGCGTAGGCGAATCATTGGTAGGTGACGGCAACGAAGTTGCGCACATCGACTTGATCATCGGCCCACGCGGTTCGGCTGCCGAAACCGCTTTCGCTAACTGCTTGACCAACAACAAAGACGGTTTCTCCAGCTTGTTGGCTGTTGTTGCACCTAACCTGATGGTTAAACCTGCAACTGTTATGTTCAACAAAGTAACCATCAAAGGTTCGAAACAAGCCGTTCAAATGTTCGGCCCTGCGCAACGCGGCGTAGCCATGGCTGTTGCGGATTCAGTTGAAAACGGCACCATTCCTGCCGATGAAGCTGACAACCTGTTTATTTCTGTTGGTGTTTTCATTCACTGGATGGCTGAAGACGACGCAAAAATCCAACAATACAACTACGAAGCGACTAAAGAAGCTATCGAACGCGCTGTTGCCGGCTCTCCAACAGCTCAAGAAGTTGTTGCTGCTAAAGCCACTGCAACACACCCATTCGCTGCCAACTAAAATTTAGCTTGGCATAGAATGACTAAAAACCCCGGCTAGCCCGGGGTTTTTTTTGCCTAAAAGAAATTGGATAGCGGTTAACAGTGAGTAGTAAGCGGCAGAATCAGGGCTTTTATCCTAGACTTGGCAGATATATATCTTTCACACTTCAAATTTCGGCAGTGCCTGAAGAATAGCGCAGTGCTGCCGACATCCTCGCCAAACACACCCCAAACCTTCAATGAAGCTTAACTATTTTCAATAAGATAAGTTATAAAGAATGAAGCCGTATTTCAGTTGGCTCGTTTTCAATGGAACATAAGCCCAACAAAAAAGAACTAACAGAACATGAAAAAAATAAGAAGCATCGTGCTTTATTTGACGGCATTCGCATCGCTGACAGTTCTGATAGGGCTAGGCGGTACCTATTGGTTACTGCAAGAATCGATGCCTAAACTAAACGGCGAAGTCGAATTAGCCGGCCTTGTCGAACCCGTTACAGTCGATTCCGATGAATTCGGAATACCGACCGTACATGCCGAAAATCGTCTCGACGCAATTCGGGCACTCGGCTATCTCAGTGCGCGCGACCGCTTATTTCAGATGGACTTGATGAGACGAAAAACCGCAGGGCGCCTAGCTGAAATATTCGGCGAGATAGCCGTCGACAGCGATACCAGAGCCCGAACGCTCGGCTTCAATCGAGTTGCCCAAAAAGCGATAACACAACTGCCGCAACGCCATAAGCGCCTCCTCGATGCCTATGCCGAAGGCGTCAACAGCTATATCGAGCAAGCCAATACCTTAACCTTTGAATTTAGCGTATTAAATTATCACCCCTCCCCTTGGCAAGCCGAAGACAGCATTCTGGTCATGCTCGGCATGTTCGATACGCTCACCGGTTGGGCCGAAAGAGAGGAACGCATGTTGACCGTGATGGAAAAAACGCTGCCTCCCGATCTACTTGCATTTTTGACGCCGGATACCGACCAGTTTACCGAGCACTTACAAGACTATCGCGAATCGTCGCGACCGGCTCGCCCCATTCCTTTAGCCTCGATGAAGGCGGCCCTTGATCAACATTCATCCGATGCCTTGAGAGTAGCCGGCGCCGTGCAATTACACGACACCCTGCCAGGATCTAATGCGTGGACCGTCAGCGGCAAGAAAACCCAGGATGGGCGTGCGATACTTGCCAACGATATGCACTTAGGCATTACCGTACCCAACTTATGGTATCGAATCGAAGTCTATTATACCGAAACGCATGCAAGCGGCGTGATGCTACCCGGTGTACCGATAATAATTGCCGGCAGCAACAAACATTTAGCTTGGGGGGCAACAAATCTTTCCGGTGATTTTCTCGATTTAGTCAGCCTTGAAATCAATCCTGAAAATTCGAATGAATATCGTGTTGACGGAGGCTGGCAACGGTTCGAGCAACGGCATGAAATCATCGCCGTAAAAGGAGGGGATTCTCGAGATATAACAGTCAAACAAACGGAGTGGGGCCCAGTTGCCTCCGAACCTCTGATGGATAACTTAGTAGCTGTCCGCTGGACCGCATTGGACCCCAAAGCTATTAACATCGAATTGATCGACTTGGAACAAAATCGAACACTGGAAGAAGCCATTCCGACGATCAACCAAAGCGGCGGGCCGCAATTGAATTTTTTACTGGCCGATAAGACAGGCCGAATCGCTTGGACGCTGATGGGACGCATACCTAAGCGGTACGGCAACGACGGCTCGGTAAGCCGCTCTTGGGCGGACGGTTCCGCGGGCTGGAACGGTTATTTGAATCCGGAGTCATTGCCCCGCACAATCGATCCGCCGGAAGGTATTTTAGTTTCGGCCAACGATCGTCGATTCAGCAAAGACTATCCTCATATCATCGGACGGCAGTTTGCCAACGGCTATCGAGCTTATCGGATTACTGAGCGGCTCGGACAAATCGAAATACTGAACGAACAAACGATGTTCGCATTGCAACTCGATAGTAAGAGCGAGTTTTATCAGTTTTACCAGCAATTGGCGTTATCGGTTCTGACACCGAAAAATTTCGAGCAAGAACCGGAATTAGCCGAATTGCGAGGCTACCTTCAGGCCTGGGACGGAAATGCGGATCGAGACAGCTTGGGGTTTGGGTTATTGGTGGAATTTCGCAAGCAATTGGCAAAATCGGTATTCGAGCCTTTTTTATCGGCATGTCGCAAATCGGATAGGAATTTCAACTACTCCTGGACCTACATCGACACACCATTACAACGGATTTTGACTGAAAAGCCGGTCGAACTGTTACCTGACCCGGCGCGTTTTCAAGACTGGGATGCATTCATTCTTAACCAATTAAAAGAAGGCTTCAGTCGACTTAAAAACCTACATCCCGAAGCGAGCTTTCCGGAACTAACTTGGGGGAAAATCAACCGAGCGCAATATCGCCATCCATTCTCAAGGGTATTGCCATGGGTCGGACGTTTCCTTGATATGCCGACGGACCCGTTATCGGGTTGCCCTTATTGCGTTCGAGTGGCCGGCCCCGATTTCGGCGCCAGCGAAAGGCTTGTGGTTTCTCCGCGTCATATAGATGAAGGAATACTGCACATGCCGGGCGGGCAATCGAGCCATCCTTTATCGCCCCACTATCGCGATCAACAAACATACTGGGTCGAAGGTTTGCCGATACCGCTTCAGGCAGGGAAAACCGAGCATCGATTGATTTTGCAGCCGCGAAGGGATGGTGAGCGGCTAGGGGTAAATAGTGAATAGTGAATAGTGAATGGCGTGATATCCGCTTGATACGTATGAAACAACTAATTTCAATTAATTTTCAAAGATCTGTTTAATGTCGTTCGCCGACAATGCGCCGGAATGTAAGGCGCTGGCTATCAAGACATCGTTCACGCCGATTTTTTGTAGCTCGAATAGATCTTGTTTGTGCCGGATACCGCCTGCGGCGATAATCCGTTTCTCAGGAAACTCTCGGCAATAATAGCTCAGCTTCGCGAAATCCGGGCCGAGCTCACTACCGACTTGCGCTAACGTCATGATAATAATAGCGTTCGGCCATAAATTAGGATTGTCAAAAATCAACGACGAGCCGAGCCGGCCGTTTGCCGAATAATCGAGCGAAAGCACAAAGTCTTCCGGCAATCGCTCGATATGCTCGACATCGTCATCGTTCAACGATTCGGAGCCGATAACCGGTAAATAATTCGTAAACCCTTGGTAATAGCGCTGGTCCGAATGATTTCCCGAGTCGACCCAAAACTGCCTATCCGGATAGCGGCTGAATACATCGAGTAAAAGGCTTTGATGAACCGATTCGCAAGCGGTAATAGCATTCAGATCGGCGATATAAAACACCTTAAAATCGTATAGCGACAAAAAGGCATCAATGACGCGATCGATATCCGGCTCTTTGCATAATGAGGAACGAACCGGCACATATTCGACCCGATTACCTTTGACGGCATGAACGACATAATGGTCTTTGAGATCAAGGACCGGAATGATTTGCATGTTACGAAACCAACCCTCTGCATTTTTAAGAAATAGTATGTATTATACTGTGTGTAATGAAAATACTCGTTTTTGAATATGTTACCGGCGGCGGCTTTAGCCGTGAATGCATTCCCGATACGCTCGCCGCGGAAGGCTTGTTGATGCTGAAGGCTTTATTGCAGGATTTATCGGAAATAGCCGATATCAAGTTGAGTGCAATGCTCGATATCCGGTTTGCCGACGCAATTTCGGAATATGCCGGAGCAATCGAAATTGTGACGATTGATGAGCATCAATCGGTACTCGAAATATTTCAAAAACAAGTCGAGCGTTGTGATGCGGTTTGGCCGGTAGCTCCCGAAATGAACAATATTCTGTTCGATTTGACCCGCATGATCGAACAACTTGGAAAAAGACTACTGTCCTCTTCGTCCGAAGCCGTCGCCATCACTTCGAATAAGCTCGAAACATTTCGTCATCTGATACAAGAACAAATCGAAACCGTACCATCGGAACCTTTCATTGCGCACGAATTCCAACCGATCGGACGACACGTCATCAAACCGATCGACGGCATGGGCTGCGAACGAACATTCCGAGTCGATGACGCCGAGGATTGGGCGCTCGTGAAGTCTCAACTCGGTGAAACACCCTACATTGTCCAGCCTTACATTGACGGAACGCCGGCTAGCTTGAGTTGTTTATTCAACCATGGCAAGGGATGGCTCTTGTGCCATAATATCCAACGAATTGAAATCAAGGACTGCCGATTTAAGTTGAACGCTTGCCGAGTCAACGAACCCGGCGTCAATGAAAACTATCAAGCCCTGGTCGACCGTGTCGCACATGCTTTGCCGGGCTTATCCGGTTATGCCGGAATCGATATCATCGAAACACCTAAATACATTGCGGTATTGGAAATCAATCCGCGTTTGACGACGTCTTACGCGGGGATACGAGAGGCCTTGGGAGTCAATGTCGCGGCAGAGGTTTTGCGAATGCCGCAAAACCAACCAAACGTGCCCCCCATCATCAATCGAAGCATTAATCTACTCATCGACGGAGACGAAACCTATGCAAACTAACATTATCGGCTGGGATATCGGCGGCGCCCATTTAAAAGCGGCGCTGATCAACGAATTGGGCGAAGCACTGGCAATCGTTCAACGCCCCTGCGCGTTATGGCAAGGCATCGAACAATTGCAACAAGCCGTACAAGCCGTTACCGCCGAACTGCCGGAAGGCCGATACCGGCATGCGATTACGATGACGGGGGAATTAGTCGATCATTTCGAGAGTCGAGAACAAGGCGTGCAACGCATCGTCGAAGCCATGTCGGTTTACTTTCCGGGCGATTCGCTGTGGATTTATGCCGGTTTGTCCGGATTCATTCGAGCCGGTTCGGTACTGCCCGAGCATAGCGAAAGCATCGCTTCGGCGAATTGGTTGGCTAGCGCATCGTTTGCCGCACGCAACATCGACAGCGGGTTATTTATCGATATCGGCAGCACCACAACCGATGTCATTGCGATGGCAAACGGAAAAATTAATGCCAAAGGTTTTACCGATTATAAGCGACTTATTTCCGAAGAATTAATTTATACCGGCGTCGTGCGCACGCCGGTAATGGCTATCGCACAAACAGCCTTATTCAAAGGCGTCAAAATCGGATTAATGGCCGAGTATTTCGCGACGATGGCCGATGTTTACCGCATAACCGGCGAACTGGACGAAGCCCATGATCAAAACGATACCGCCGATGGCGGCGAAAAAACCGTTACGGCCAGCGCCAGGCGTTTGTCGCGCATGATCGGGCATGAAGTCGAACACGAGTTGCCGGAATGCTGGCGCCATTTCGCGCTTTATCTCCGCAACCAACAATTGCACAAAATACAAATGAGCTGCGAAAGGCAAATATCCAGAATTCGTTTACCTTCAGATAAACCGTTTGTCGGCGCCGGCGTCGGCCGCTTTTTGGTCAAACAACTAGCCGCCAACTTAGGGCACCCCTATCTGGATTTCAACGATTTATTCGAACAGTCCTTAGTTTCCTCGCCAATGTCCGCCGCCGATTGCGCACCGGCCATCGCGGTAGCCTATTTAGCGTTGGCGCAATTCAAATAAGGGAAACAAGAGGATAAAATTCCCAACTTAGGGATCAAAAAGCGATGTGGTGGCTTGCTTGAAGTGGATACCCACAGTTTCCTGCTGCCGGCATCCTTGCCGAATATGTCTGTATCCTCCGTAATACTCTTAGAGAATATTGAATTTTGGGCGCCGAAGAAGCGCCCGGTATTTATTTTGCCTGGTAATATTGAGCTAGTTCCTTGATTTCCTCGGCAGTCAATTGCTTGCTGAGAATTCTCATACGACCGAAAATATCGTTGCGCCGTTCGTCTTTTTGATAGGCTTCAAGGGTCTGCACGAAATAGTCGGCTTGTTGACCGGCTAAAGCCGGAATATCCATTTTTTCTCCCTTACCTTCGGCCCCATGACACACCGCACAAGGCGGCAGAGTCCTTTTGCCGTCGCCTTTCTTGACTAAAACCTCGGCCTTAGCCAACGATTGGCGCACCCCCTGAGGTTTAGGGGTCGGTAGCGTACTAAACCAAACGGCAAGATCGGCCATATCTTGATTGCTCAATCCGGTCACCATCGACCCCATCAGATCATGCTTTCGATGGCCGGTTTTATAATCCTGTAATTGTTTATAAGTATACGTCGCCAACTGTCCCGCCAATGACGGATAATTCGGCACTTGACTCACGCCCTGCTCTCCATGACACCCCGTACAGGTAGCGGATAATTCCTTGCCTTTGGCGGCGTTACCTTTTTTGACGAAATTCAACTGCTCTGGCGTCCAGGCGACTTTTGACGCCGGCTCGGCCTGGGCGGCAGTCGAAACAAAAAGACCCGAAAGGGCCGCGACAACCATTTTATTCATGTTCAAAATCCCCATGCGCTTGAGCCGAATGTTTTCATAAAAAAGAATTGTAGAATCGGTACGCCGAAACTCAGCGCCATCAAACCGGCGATGACTTTATTCCATAGCGTAAAATCGTTCAGGTATTCAGGCAGATCGGTAACCGGATGAATCGGCTCGGCGTATTCGATTTCGCCTTCGAATACTTCTTGCGAACGATGCGTCATCGCTAAATTGTAAACAAACAAACAGGCGGAACCGAGCATTACCAAACCGCCGAAGATCATCGCCAGCTCGTAAGGATCCCAGGCCAATGTCAACAGCGAGTTATATTCGACACCGGAAATGCGCCGAGGCTGCCCCAATAAACCCAGCACATGCCAAGGCGTGGTTAGAATCGTCATGCCGATAAACCAAGTCCACAATTGCACCAGCGCCATATCTTTGGAAAAAAGCGGCTTACCGGCCATGATCGGCCAAAGATAATAAGCGATCGCAAAATACATGATCACGGTGGTACCGGCGAAGATCAAATGAAAATGCCCCGGCACCCAAGCCGTGTTATGGATCATTGCATTCATCGCATAACTGGCGTTGACTAGGCCGCCGAAGCCGCCGAGAATCAGCATTAACAAAGCCAGAATAACCGACAGCACCATCGGATTACGCCAGGGCAGCGAACCGATCCAACCGAACAATCCCTTGCCGCCGCGCAACCTGCCGGCGATTTCGAGCGATGCAATCACGCTAAAACCGGTAATGAAGGTCGGAAGCGAAACAACGAAAGTCCCGACGCCATGCAGCAATTTCCATCCTTTAGCTTGCTCGGGATCCATATATAAATGATGAAAACCGATCGGCAACGCAAAGACGATCAAGACCACGAAGGCGGCGCGGGCAATTTCATCGCTGAACAAATAACCGCCCGCCTGCTTCGGAACCAAGACATAAAATGCTGTATAAGCGGGGATCAACCAGAAATAGACGATCGGATGCAAGGTCCATGCAAACAAAGTGCGCGCCAGGCCCGGATCGAGCGTATCCATCCAGCCGAGTGCCATCGGAATCAATTGAAAGAGCACTTCCAGCGCGACACCGGCACTAGTCCAAAGCCACAAAAGCGCATTGCCGGCGGTTGCAAACATCGCGAGCGGCACCGGCGCGCCGGGATTAGCTTGCTTCCATTCGCGCATCATCATGATCATGATGACGCACCACAGCCAGGAACCGACAATCAACAATGTCGCGCCGACATAGAACATCCAATGCCCGATAATCGGCGGATAAAACGTGTACAAAACCGAGGCTTTACCGGTCAATAGAGGTATTGCCGCCAGCACAGTGCCGAACGACGATATTCCAAATCCGGCCCAGGCCCATTGAGGGTTCCAAATCGGCTGCTTCAGACTAGTCGTCGCAACGACATAGCCGAAGCCCATGATGAAAAACGTCGTCAATACAAAAGCCATTAATACGCCGTGCGTACTGACCGATGCAAAATACACCGAAGGCGATTCGATTGCCGGAATGAAACCGCTCCTTTCCAAGACTTGATACTCGCCCATGAAACAGGCCAAAAGAAACGCGCCGAAGGCGACCCACAGATGGCAGAACGCCAGTTTTTTGGTGACCACATCAATCATTGTCTTTTCCTCCTTTTGAAGGGGCTTTTCCCGGCGCGGTCCAATGTTCTTTAGCGACGACCGAAACATTGCTCCACATATGATCGTGCCCTATGCCGCAATATTCATTACATAGCAGCGGATATTCGCCGGGTTTCGGCAAGGTTGTCGTTACTTGCGCGACATACCCCGGTACGATCATCGTACTCATATTCGTCATCGGCATATGCACGCCATGGAGAACGTCCATGCTGACCCAACGAAAGGTTAAAGAAGTATCCGCCGGCACGGTAATGTGTTTCGGATAAAAACCGTAACGCCCGGCAACCATTCGAATGGTTATAGTGCCGCTTTCGTCGACTTGCACACCCAAATTATCTTCGTCGAATTCCTCGCTCAAATGTAGACTGGCTGAATCGATAGTCTCGACATTGCTCGGGGCATTAATGCCGTGAAATAATGCATCGATCAAGATAATACCGACAAAAAGACCGGCGATGCCGACTGCCGCATAGGCCCATTTTTTTTCAAGAGGATCTATATGCATAAAATCACCACTAATTGATCGCGCCGCGCGGCAAGAATACCCCGTAGTACAGGAACAGCCATGCGACAACCATGCCCACGCCAACGGTAATCATCAAAGCCCAAGTGCCGACAGGCGGGCTGTTCAGGATTTTTTCACGTTCTTCTTCACTTAATGGTTTCATGGCTTCCTCTTATTTATTTTTATTAATTTGGTATGAATCGTACGGATATTAGCGGCAAGTAAACGCGAAGGAAACGTTAGCGTCAAGCAGTTTTACAAGTCCCGCGCCGCCCATAAAGCCGCGACCTGGCCCAAATCGCGGCATTGCAAATGACATAACTCTCCGGCATAAGGGTCGGCCGGTAATACCGACGGAACATAGACGGTAAAAGCACCGGACGTGGACGCCGCCATCACACCGGCGGTGGAATCTTCCAATGCTAAACAACGAGAAATAGGAATCGACAAACGTTCGGCCGCATTCAAGAAAATATCGGGCGCCGGCTTGCCTCGCTCGACATGATCGCGAGCGACAATCGTCTCGAAAACATTGCCGAGGCCGGCAAAATCGAGACACTCGAGTGCATTATTCAAACGACTGTTGGTGGCAAGACCATAGGGTATGTCGGATTCCTGCAATAATTTAAGAAATGTCCAAAAACCCTTCTTTATGTCGATGCCTTGCTTTTCGACGATGCGATACCAACACACACCGCCCAGACGATTAAATTCCTGAAGATTGAAAGTGCTTCCGCAAAACTCAAGCAAGCGTATCTCGACATCGCGATAATGAAGTCCCGATAAAGATAGGCAGAAGGCACTCGGCAACTGATACCCCATGAGCGCGGCAGCCTGACGCCACGCCATGAAATAGGTGGTTTCGGTATCCAACACCAAGCCATCCAGATCGAATACAACCCCCTCGACAGCCCTCAAAGCCTTTCGAAAAGCATCCGCCTCACCGTTCACCATTCACTATTCACCTTTGCTAAACATTCTCACACTGAAGCGGTCACTGCCATTAAGTTAAGCTGTGTTAAAAATAAGTAATTTTTGCATTCAAGCTCTAAGGTACCTTAGAAGCTTGCCATCCATGGCACTGGATTCCGCCAGTCCATGGCGGAATGACGGGTTTCTCTGAACTTAATGGCAGTGACTGAAGCGGTAGAAACAAGGAATCTTGGCCAATGCGACTTCGATACCAATTAGTGCCACCCAGGCTTACCGACTCTCCCTCACCTAGCGTTAGGTGAGGGACGATCTGGGGATCGCTCCCACAAAGACCTCCATTCCCCCCTTTCATCTTTCACCTTTCACCTTTCTCCTTGATCCTTGAACCTTGAACCTTTATATACTCCCCTTTCGCCTCGCGGCTCGAACCGACGATAATACGCTTCAAACCGCTCGGTGACTCTTCCAACAAACCGCAAACCTCGATTTCTTCTCCGTTTTGCGCTTGACCGGTATAAGTCGCGGTAAAAACCGCAATCTCATCGATAGTCGGCTCATTGCATTTAAACAGCGCCGGATAATCGAAAGCCCGGCTATCGTCGGTCACGATGCAACGCAACAAGATTTTGCCGCATTTACGGTAAGTCTCGGTAGCGACCGACTCCGGATCGATAAAATTCAAATCGAATTTACGATCATTCACCAAAGCCTTATTAAATTTGCGCTGTTCATGCCAAACATAATCGTCGAAATCGATATGACAATCCCGGCGACGAAAACTCTCTTGCCAATGCCTCAGGTCGAGTTCATGCAGCAAACCGGCTTGAATCAACTCACGGTTAATCGCTCTGGCCTGATGAAATAGATCCCGGTCATAAAAAACCAGATCGATATCGGATGCCTTTCCTTGAGCGCCGATTAGCAACGAACCGGTCACGCCCATTTGGTTAACATCCAGCCCCCGACTCTGATACAGATTCGATAATCGAAGCAAATCATGCTCGACCGGATCGAGCCGCGCAGCCGATAACAGCTCGCTCAAGCGTTGTCGTGGCTGATAATGCTTAATTACTCGCTCTTCAGGAACGGCATGAACACGGACATCCCGCATCGGGCAATAATACAAATATTCAGGATGATCTCGACTCAATAAGTTGTCCGCTTGCCGGGTGGATTGTTTTTGCCAACCGTTCGCGCTTCGCCGATAACGTAAAAAACACAACACCCTGCCCTGCTCAATGCCGTGCTCCACTACGGCAAAAACCAGCCCTTCAGCAGTCTCAATGAAATCTTTCGCTAAATACATGATAGTTATACCTATCGTAGATGAAAATACGACGCCAGGGGGCCGCCAAAGGACGCCGTGAATACGTCCATGGCTCTATGCCAGCTCCATGCTGGCAAAGCCTTTGTCGCCCCCGGCGCCTCCTCGGGCACTACCGAAATTTGAAGTGCGAAAGGTATAAAAACATTCGTTTAAATCGTTTTATTCGACTCATCCTGGTCCTAAGGATTTAGTCGTAAATAACTTCCCCATTTTACTGAGGGTTCGGTTGCTCGATTGGCAGGTGTCGGCGGCACGGAAAGCCGCCGTCAAGCCTACACGGACGTATTCACGGCGTCCTGCCAAGCGAGTTACCGAAACCTCGACAAAGCGCATAGTTCCAGGACGTTATTTATCACGAAATCCTAAATGAATACTCAGGCACTCTCGAGCCGGTTTCGGCCTTTTTCCTTCGCTCGATAGAGCGCGTCGTCGGACGCCTTCATCAATTCATCGATAGTCTTGAACTGACCGTTGTAGGTTGCAAGACCCAAACTCAGTGAAACATAACTATCGACTTTCGACCCTTCGTGAGGAATTTTCCGAGCGGACACGGCCAACCTAATTTTTTCGGCTAAATCCCGGCTTCCTTGCCAGTCCGTATTCGGCATGATCACAGCAAATTCCTCGCCGCCGTAACGGCAGGCTAAATCGGTCGCTCGCTGAGGCACCGAAGCGATGGCCTCTGCGATTTTTTTCAAGCAGTCATCGCCCGCCATATGCCCATACCGATCGTTATAAACTTTAAAATAATCGATATCGCACATCAGCAACGATAGCGGGTGCTTGTCACGTCTGGCATGATTAAATTCTCTTAACAGTGTAGTATCGAAATTGCGTCGATTCGCGATACCGGTCAGTTGATCGTGTAGCGATGCAAAACTGAGCGCCTCATTGGCATGCATCAAATCCCGTTGTACGGCATGCAGTTTTCGCCGCATTTCATAAATGCGTTCCATAGCAACGATTTGCATTTCTAGACGTTTCGGGCTAATCGGCTTGGCCAGATACGCATCGCCACCGGCCCTGATACATGCGGCATAGGAGTCGTCATCGGTTTTGATCGTTAAAAAAATAATCGGAAACCAATCGTCGCCTTTCAAAGACCGGATCGCTTGTGTCGTCTCGAATCCGTTCAAACCGGGCATTTCAATATCCATCATGACCAAATCGACATCGTTCGATCGAATAAATTCAAGCCCCTCCGCTCCGTTTTCGGCATGAATCACATGATGCCCAAGCTCCTTGACACACTCCGCAACCAGCATTCGAATGGCTTTACTATCGTCTATTACCAATATTTTCATAAGAATTTCTTTACTATAAACCCGATTTCCAATACTAATTTCCCGAAAAAGCGCCCTTTAAAATAGACTATGTTCGCGTTATACCTTTCGCACTTAAAATTTCGGCAGTGCCAGAGGAGGCGCCTGGGTGTCCGGTCGATTTTTGCTCCTGCAAAATCGACATTCACGCCATCCTTGGCGCTCATAAAGGCTTTGCCAGCATGGAGCTGGCATAGAGACAACATGGACGTATTCACCCAGCACCTAAATTAGCCATCATATTAAATTATTGCCAATGACCTATGGAATTTAGGTGCTGGGTTCACGGCGTCCTTTAGCGGACACCCTGGCGCCGAATTTTGATCTACGACGGGTATAGTAGTTGAAATTAATACTACACCAATTTTGAAACTTGAAGACTGTAGGTACGCGCAGCGTACCCTACAATTCACTTTGGATTTATAAGTACTTCCGGTATTGGCAGGTGTTTCCAACTATTTACCGCATACATAGCCTTAAAATATCGCTGATCCGATATCCAGAATAAATGTTCTTGCGGCCTCAAATCCAAAATAACGTCTCTTTACACATCCAAGGATTAGCCGATCAGGGCTTAATACTAGCATTCCTTAAAATAAACATGGGAATTCATCATCAGCATCTCATTGGTTTTATTAATACCCCAACATAATGAGGTAGGGATTTTTTTTATAAATCGTCCACTTTCGAGTTGATTCGTTATAATACGTTGCACAAAAAAACAATAACCGCAGTAAGCGGAAAATAAGCTGGGGGATGCATGAGCGAGAGCAACAACGAAAAGCATAAAATTCTGATTGTCGGCGGCGGCGCGGCCGGACTGGAGCTGGCAACGACACTAGGTAATAAATTAGGCAAAGCGGGTTTGGCTGAAATCAACCTCATCGATGCCTCCTCGACTCATATTTGGAAACCTTTATTGCATGAGGTCGCGGCCGGCACCCTGGATGAAACCGAGCAAGTCGATTATCTGGCACAAGCCTATCGCAGTCATTTCCGTTTCCGCCTCGGCAAAATGGCCGGTTTGAGCCGCGAAAAAAAAGAAGTCTATTTGAGCCCGACTTACAGCGATAGCGGCGAAGAACTGATACCCGAACGCACATTCAAATACGACACCCTAGTCATGGCTGTCGGCAGCATCAGCAATACTTTCAATATCAAAGGCGTGGCCGAACACTGCATGTTTCTCGACACAACCTCGCAGGCCTTCAAATTTCAAAAGCAACTGGTCGAAACTTATATCAAACGCCATGTCAGTAAAGGCGGCAGCAAGGACAAACCGTTATCGATCGCGATTGTTGGCGCCGGCGCAACCGGCGTAGAATTATCAGCAGAACTGCACGAAGTGACGCATCTATTGAATGTCTATGGACTCGACCAAGCCGGCGATGTAAAAATTACGATTATCGAAGCGGCCACGCAATTATTACCTGCCCTACCGACTAAGCTGGCACACGCGACGCAACAACAATTGGTCAAGCTCAATATCGACCTAAAGCTTGGACGGCGGGTCACCGAAGTCTCGAAAGACGGCATCACGACTCACGACGGGGAATTCATTCCAGCCGACCTCAAAGTCTGGGCGGCCGGTATCAAGGCACCGGACTGGCTACAACAAATCGACGGCTTGGAAACAAACCGAATCAATCAATTGGTCGTCAATGACGCTCTACAAACGGTCGACCCCAGTATTTTCGCGATCGGCGATTGCGCAGCCTGTTCTTGGCCGGGGCATGAACAAAACGTTCCTCCGCGCGCTCAGGCCGCTCATCAACAAGCCTCGACGGTAGCGAAATCCATCGTCAATCACTTGCAAGGCAAAGACCCAGTCAAATTTGTATATCACGACTACGGTTCGCTAGTTTCGTTGGGCAAATATTCTACCGTCGGCAATTTGATGGGCAACCTGATGGGTTCAGTCACGATCGGCGGCTTTATCGCCCGCATCGTTTATCTGTCGCTTTATAAAATGCATCAGGTCGCGATCCACGGTTATTTTAGAACGGCAATGTTGACGCTCTCAAATTTATTCCGGCGTAGCGCCCATGCCAAAATAAAAATGCACTAAGAACCAGACTCAATCAGCTCCTTTTTTACAAACCACATACCTTTAATAACTATCATGTTTGAAATTGAATACATTTTTCGTGAAGAGGATTTAATCCATTTCAACGAAGTCCAACTGCAACAAAACGACGAAGTCCTGAATAACATCCGTAAAAACCGGCTGGTTTTCCCCGGTGCGCTAGTGATTATCGGTATTTTTTATTATTTGTACTACGGCGATATGATGACGGCGGCTTATATTTCCAGCATTGCCATCCTTTGGGCGCTGCTCTCGCCGAAAATCATGCTGCTCGACATGCGTCGCCAGATCATGAAAAACTATACCGAAAAAGAAAAAGCCGATATGTTCGGCCGATATACGCTCAAGATAGAACCCGATCATTTGCTCGAAATATCGCCGAGCGGCAAACACAAGATGCCTTGGAACGAATTAATCCGAGTCGAACAAGAAGACGAGCATTATGTCTATATTTTCATTAGTCTCAATACCGCTTTGGTCATTCCGGCAAAAACCGTCAAAAAAGGCAAACTGAAGGAATTCGCCGAGCAAGTACAGAGTATGATCGATAGAAAAAGCTAAACGCCAAACATGCTGAATTTTAAAAACGTATCCTTGAGACGCGGCCCAAACCTACTGTTTAGTCAAGCGTCCTTTACAATTCATCAAGGCCAAAAAGTCGGCCTGACCGGTGCGAACGGCGCGGGAAAATCCAGCCTTTTCGCACTACTGAGGGGCGAGTTGCACACCGATGAAGGCGACTTTTCGATGCCGCCGGGCCTCGAAGTCGCGCATGTCGCGCAAGAAACGCCGGCGGTCGCCTGTTCGGCGATCGATTACGTGATTGATGGGGATCAAGAGTTAAGACGACTACAAAAACAATTAAGCGCGGCCGAACAAACCGGCGATGGGTTAAAGCTGGCAGAATTACATGCAGCCTTGGATATCATCGGCGGTTATACCGCCGAAGCCCGCGCAGCCCGTCTGATGAACGGACTAGGGTTTCGCCCCGATCAAGAACAAAACCCGGTCTCTTCGTTTTCCGGCGGCTGGCGCATGCGCTTGAATCTGGCGCAAGCCCTAATGTGCCGTTCGGATCTTTTACTGCTCGACGAACCGACCAATCATCTCGATCTGGATGCGGTCATTTGGTTGCAAGATTGGCTTTGCAAATATCCCGGCACTTTGCTTTTGATCTCGCACGATCGCGACTTCCTCGATGCCATCGCCAGCCACATCGCGCATATCGAACAAAACAAAATCGAGATCTATACCGGAAACTATTCGGCTTTCGAAAAAATGCGCGCGGAAAAACTCGCGCAGCAACAATCCGCGTTCGAAAAACAGCAACGCGAAATCGCCCATATTCAAAGTTTTGTAGACCGTTTCAAGGCCAAGGCCACCAAAGCCAAGCAAGCGCAAAGCCGAATTAAGTCGCTTGAACGGATGGAACTCATCGCTCAAGCGCATGTCGACTCGCCCTTTAATTTCAGCTTCCGTAAACCGCAAAAAATGCCTAACCCGCTGCTCAAATTGCAAGAGGCCGGTATCGGTTACGGAACGACAATAGTGATCGACGGTGCGGAATTGACGCTTGCTCCCGGCGATCGAATCGGCTTATTAGGCCCCAACGGCGCAGGAAAATCTAGTTTAATCAAAGTACTAGCCGGAGAAATGCAGCCTTTGGCCGGAGAAATACTGACCGCCGACGCACTGAACATCGGCTATTTTGCCCAGCATCAACTCGAGCAATTGCGAATCGATGAAAGCCCGTTGCAACATCTGCAAAGACTCGATAAACAAGCGACCGAAAAAGATTTACGCAATTATCTCGGCGGTTTCGATTTTAGGGGCGACAAAGTATTGGAACCTGTCGGCCCTTTTTCCGGAGGTGAAAAAGCACGCTTGGTTTTAGCGATTTTAGTGTATCAAAACCCGAACCTATTACTGCTGGACGAGCCGACCAACCATCTTGACTTGGAAATGCGCCACGCTTTGAGCGTCGCGTTACAGGATTATGAAGGCGCCATGCTGATCGTCTCGCACGACCGGCATTTACTGCGCTCGGTTACCGATCAACT
Source organism: Methylotuvimicrobium sp. KM1 (assembly GCF_044788715.1). Taxonomy (NCBI): domain Bacteria; kingdom Pseudomonadati; phylum Pseudomonadota; class Gammaproteobacteria; order Methylococcales; family Methylococcaceae; genus Methylotuvimicrobium; species Methylotuvimicrobium sp. KM1. Next base: position 3,425,642 of record NZ_CP173170.1, read on the forward strand.
CCTTTTAGTCGCGGACGGCAAGGTTCGGCCTTTCGACGGAGATCTGGACGATTACCGTTCCTGGCTGACCGAGCAATCCAAAAACGAAGAACCGCCTGAGGAAGCCGCCAATCAATCACTTTCCCGAAAAGACCAGCGTAAGCTTGAAGCCGAACGCCGACAAAAAAACAAACCGCTGCTCGATGCTCTGAAAAAAGCCGAACTCGCGGTAGAAAATCTACATCGGGAACAATATGAATTGGAACAGCAATTAGCCGATCCGGCTGTTTATCAAGACCCGGAGAAAGAACGCTTGAAGCAGCTACTGTCGCGCAAAACCCGGATCGATAAGGAGCTCGAAGAAGCCGAAGCGGAATGGCTCGAAGCCGAAACCAAACTCGAAGAAGCCGGCTAGCTTATGTACGAATGGGTCATGCTATTTTTCGATCTTTGCCGATTTCGGAAAGGCCCGCAAGACCTTCCCTTTTCGCAGGCTTTGCTGCTGAGTTCTATTATGGCCTATGCCATTCTGGGCTTTTTGATGCTGTATATCGATAGCGGCTGGTTTAACGCAATTATGCAGGTATCGGTCGGCGCCTTATTATTGCTGGCTTTTGCCAAAATCATATTGCTCATTTCACGAAAACCCGGCCGTTTTGTGCAAACATCGAGCGCGCTGTTTGGAACCGATGCCTTGATAAGTTTCTTCGCACTCCCGATTATTGCCGGCATGACAACCGGCCGAGTCTCGCTTTTGGCCTTCGCGGCACTGGTCGCGTTAATGATCTGGCATTGGCTAATTACCGGACACATAGTCCGGCATGCCTTATCCGCATCCTTTAGCTTTGGACTGGGTGTCGCATTCTTGTATATCATGGCATCTTATTGGCTCATGGCTCAGCTGTTTCCCTAACCTTGCGCTTCTAATGGAAATTTTATGAAAAATTATACCCATATCTTACTCGCGGTTGACTTTTCCGATCATACCGATGCCATTGCCGAACGTGCACGCGACTTGGCCGATAAATACCGAGCTAAAATAAGCCTGCTGCATGTCGTCGATAATCTTCCGATTGTAGACACAGTGAACGGGCCGATTATTCCCTATGAAATTGACCTAACCGAACAATTAATGGAATCGGCCAAATTGCGACTGGAAAAACTAGCGGAACGATTCAACATCCCCGAAAACAATCGCTTTCTCGAATTAGGCAGCCCGAAAATCGAGATCGTCAGAATCGCCGAGGAAAACGCGGTCGATTTGATCGTCGTCGGCTCGCACGGCCGACATGGACTCGCATTGCTGCTAGGATCCACAGCCAACGGCGTATTACATCACGCCAAATGCGATGTCCTTGCGGTACGCATTAAAGACGAATAAACCCGCCTCGACCTTGAACCTTGAACCTTGAACCTTGAACCTTGAACCTCATTTAACAAACATGATCGGACATATAGAAAGTTTTGACCTCGGCAGACAAACCGGCGTAATAAAAAGCGGAGACTCTTTTTACGAGTTTCATCTCGACAGTTGGCAATCACCCGACTTACCTGAGCCTGGCGACGATATCAATTTCGAATTGGAAGAAGGCGAAGCCAAATCGGTTGTGTTAATCGGCTCCTATCTCAATCCGCACAAACCGGTAAAATCTCGACTGCTGGCAACGATACTCGCGTTGCTTTTGGGCGGCGTCGGCGCACATCGTTTTTATCTCGGCTATTATTGGATCGGTCTTGCTCAGATCGCGGTGACTGTTTTGACCATCGGTTTCGGCGTGGTATGGGGCTTTATTGAGTTTGCCCTGTTACTCAGCAAAAATTTCGATATAGACGCCAAAGGCAGGCCGTTGAAATAAACGATCATTGAAATCGCTTAGCCCTGTTTAACCTGCGAAAGGTATCTATCGAATGACAGAAACCAAACCGATTTACCTGATTCACTCCGATGAGTTGGATAAAAAGAATTTGGTTATAGTCAACCAACATCCGCTAATTGTTGAGAACGACATCTCAATTCGCCCGATTAAGGTATCGAACCTTAGCGGTCTACATGTCAACGGCAATCTAAATCATGCCTTGGTTTGGGTTAAACACACCGATTTTCAGGCCGTACTCACTGCTGCATTCAATAAAACCATCGCATTGAGTTTTCTGCCGTATCCTAACGAATTACGACCCGTATTTTTCGATCATCTTGGACTGCCCAATAAGCTTGACGACTGCTTGGCCTTGGCATTACAAACAGAAACAGTGCCGATCGATTTGATCCGCTGTAACGGAGAATTCATTAGCCGCGGCATCGGCCTGTTGAATCAAACAGCTCTAGCCGAATTGATCGAGGCCGGCAATACGCGAAATCTCTTCAAGAAAACAAAGTTTTATTGTCAGCGCTTGATTCATGCTTTCAACTTACAGCCGATTGCCATCGAAATAGAAACCGCGAAAGGCAAATCAGTCAAAACGGCAATCATCGGCTTGTATCTATTGGATCTTGCAAAACGAAATCCATTTGCCAAACTTTTCGGAGAATCGGCTTCGCTTAAAGATGGCCGATTGTCGTTCGTGTTCTTTGCACCGCAATCGATTTTAAGCTACATCCAATCGACATCGATAACTATTCCGCAGGCTTCGGCACAGCTACCGAGACAACTAGGATTCGTTCGAAGCGTTTCTTTGCGCATAACCGCAAAACAGGATATTGACTTTTGGATAGAACACAAACCGGTCTCGACTCGCGAGCTATTTTTGGAAACAGTTCCTGCAGCCCTTAAAATCACCGTCGGCGACAGTTTTCGATCGCTCAACTCGCAATCCGGTGACAAAGAAAATTTCAATGTCGAAAACCTGCCGCAAGGGGAAGCACGGCTGAAATATTTCAGTAAAACTTTGCCGTTTTTTCCCCATGCGCTCGAATCCGACTTTAAGGACTTGTTTCTAGCGCTAAAGGAAAACGCCAGGACGACGAGCACTTATGTCTTATTAATGGTACTCAGTTCCATGCTGGCCACGTTGGGCTTATTCCTGAGTAGTCCGTCCGTCGTTATCGGCGCGATGGTATTAGCGCCCTTGATGGCTCCGATTATTTCTTTGTCGATGGGCTTGCTTCGCTCCGAAAAATTCTTGACTCGAGAATCAATCGTTTCGCTGCTGTCCGGTATCGGCATCGCGCTTGCAATTTCATCGGCAATGGCGGCATTACTGCCTTTCAAAGATGCCACATCGGAAATCGAAGCCCGTTTGCATCCTTCGACGCTGGATTTATTGGTCGCGGTTTTTTCCGGTATCGCCGGCGCAATGGCCCAAGCCCGCGAAAATATAGCCAAAAGCTTGCCGGGCGTTGCCATCGCAGTCGCCTTGGTGCCTCCCCTCTGCGTTGCAGGTATCGGCATCGGTTGGCTTGAATCCGATATTTTTTTGGGCGCCATGCTCTTATTCTTGACCAACTTGATCGGAATTACGATGGCCGCCCTCATTTCGTTCATGGTCATCGGGTTCGCGCCTTTTACTCGGGCCAGAAAAGGCATTTTGCTATCGAGCCTATTGCTGGCATTGATTTCCGCGCCTTTGTTCTATTCTTTCCAAACCATGGAGCAAATCGCCGATATCAAATCTCAATTGGCCGGTAGAACTTATCAAATCAATGGACACCGGCTTGAACTTCGGAATATCAAAGTCAATACGCTACGACCGCTCAATCTAAATGCCGACCTACTCACTAATATCATGCCGGACGAATCGGTGTTTACTCGGCTCGAGGATGATTTACATGCGGAACTCGGCCAACCTGCCCGCTTCAATTTTGCTTTGCATTTTGTTAGGGAAACCGTTGCCGTCAATGAAAATGGACAATAAGCCGCGCTCGGCAGCTACGTCATAGACGACGCACTAAAATCTACTCCGCAATGCACCAGACCGGTTCACAAAGACACAAAACAACCCTTACCCAACAAGAGCTAATATTTACTATTCATAATATCAATAGCTTATATTTTTAACAGAACTTGGCACGATTTCCGCTTATCTTCATTCGAGTTTCTTAAAGCAAAGGCGCTTTAACCCCACTAGGGATTAAAGCGCCTTTTTTTTGCCTTGTGTTTTTTTAATTGATCTGAGGAATGCCATGTCTTATTTAGTCCCTTCGGAATTTGTCACCAAAATGGTCGATGCCGGTGAATCTAAAGTCTATATGTCAACACGAGATACGTTGATCAGAGCCTATATGGCCGGTGCGATTCTTGCGTTAGCCGCCGTATTTGCAGTTAGTATCACTGTCGAAACCGGTTCTCCGATCTTCGGCGCGATTCTGTTTCCAGTCGGTTTTTGCATGTTGTACTTACTGGGGTTCGATCTATTGACCGGTGTTTTTGTTCTGGTGCCGTTGGCATGGATCGATAAACGCCCGGGAGTGACGGTAGGCGGTATTTTTAGGAACTGGGGATTGGTCTTCGTCGGCAATTTCCTCGGTGCTTTAACCGTGGCGGTGATGATGTCGTTGGTTTTCACCTACGGATTTTCGGTCGAGCCGAATGCCGTTGGAAAAAAACTCGCCGGCGTCGGCGAAGCCCGAACACTGGGATATGCCCAATACGGCGTCGCGGGCTGGTTTACGATTTTTATCAGAGGCATGCTATGCAATTGGATGGTGTCTACCGGCGTGGTCGGAGCAATGATATCGACTACGGTCAGCGGCAAAGTGATCGCGATGTGGATGCCGATCACACTGTTCTTCGCCATGGCCTTCGAACATTCCGTGGTCAACATGTTTCTGTTTCCGGCAGGCTTGATCATGGGCGGCAATTTTTCGATCATGGATTATTTCATCTGGAACGAAATCCCCACGGTGCTCGGAAACCTAGTCGGCGGGCTTTCATTTACCGGCTTGACGCTATATAGCACTCATATAAAAACCGCACCGAAACGCGCTCTGTAACTCGTCCCTTTTAATAGAGTCTCGAGCCAAGTTTAGGGTCGAGGCTCTTCATGAAACGATACCTCATGTCCGGCACTCTTAAAATATCCGTAGGGCAATATTCCGATAAAGGCCGAAAGGAAATCAACCAGGATTTTCATGGTGTCTATATGCCGAAAGAACCGCAATTGAGTTCAAAAGGTGTTGCCATTGCGATGGCCGACGGAATCAGCAGCAGTGCTGTCAGCCATATTGCTAGCGAAGCCGCGGTCACCGGATTCCTACAAGATTATTTTTGCACCTCGGAAGCTTGGTCGGTAAAAAAATCGGCACAACGGGTCTTGATTGCAACCAACTCCTGGCTACATGCCCAAACCCAACAGAGTCAATATCGTTACGATAAAGACAGAGGCTATGTTTGTACCTTTAGCGCCCTGATTTTCAAGTCTAATACCGTGCATATTTTTCATATCGGCGATACACGGATCTATCGATTACATGACAATCATCTGGAGCAATTAACCAACGATCATCGACTTTGGGTTTCGCAAGACAAAAGCTATCTGAGTCGTGCATTGGGTATCGATCATCACCTAGAAATCGATTACCAAGCGCTACCGATTGAAAAAGGCGATCGCTTCTTATTGATGACCGATGGCGTTTATGAATTTGTTAATAATGTTTTCATCATTAATGCGATCAAGAAGCATGGCGATGATTTAGCGACTGCCGCAACAATGATCGTCAACGAAGCCTACCGGCAAGGGAGTTCGGATAACTTGACGATGCAGATTGTCGATGTCGAAGACTTACCGAATCTAAATGCGGATGAGATTTATCGGCAAATAACAGAGCTTCCGTTTCCGCCGACATTGACCGCCAGGATGATTTTCGACGGTTATCAAATCATGAGAGAGCTGCATAATAGCAGCCGGAGCCATGTCTATTCGGCAATGGATACCGAGACCAATACACCGGTCGTTATTAAAACGCCTTCAATCGATCTTCGAAATGATCCCGCTTACCTTGAGAGTTTTCTCATGGAAGACTGGATAGCGCGCCGCATCGATAGCCCCCATGTCTTAAAACCCTGCGAGCAAACCCGAAAACGCAATTATCTCTATATTGTCACCGAGTTCATCGATGGCCGAACCTTGAAACAATGGATGATCGATAACCCGAACCCGGATCTGGAAACCGTACGCGGCATCATTGACCAAATTGCCAAAGGCCTCCGCGCGTTTCACCGTCTGGAAATGGTTCACCAAGACTTGAGGCCGGAAAATATCATGATCGATAGCTCCGGTACGGTAAAGATCATCGACTTCGGCTCGACTCGAGTTGCAGGGCTAACGGAAATGAACAGCCCCACCGAACGGCACCCATTAGTCGGCACCGCTCCGTATAGCGCCCCCGAATATTTTTTAGGCGAAAACGGAACGGCTCGCTCGGACTTATTTTCGTTAGGTGTCATTACCTATCAAATGCTGACCGGCAATCTGCCTTATGGCACTCAAGTCGCCAAATGCAAGACGAAAGCAGCTCAAAATCGATTGAACTATCGCTCCATCCTGGATGATGCGCGAGCGATTCCGGCCTGGATCGATGATGCCATCAAGAAAGCCGTCCACCCGAATCCCTACAAGCGATATGAAGAATTATCCGAATTTGTTCACGACCTTCGTTCTCCAAACCAAACTTTTTTGAACAAAACACATCCGCCGCTCATAGAGCGCGATCCTGTGACCTTCTGGAAAAGCATTTCTCTCATCTTGACGATTATCGTCGTCACGTTATTAATCCAACTAAGCAAAAGAGGTATTTAATATGAAAACGACTCCATCATCCAGCAAAGCCGATTCCTTGCTCACCAAAGAGCAAATGACCGATCGGATCATCACTGCAAAAGTACAAAAGCAACTCACCTGGACGGCCATTGCCGAACAAATCGGCGTCGATGAAGTTTGGCTGACCTCGGCTTGCCTTGGCATGAACAGCATGAAACCGGAACTGGCCGAAAAGCTATGCACCGTTCTTGAACTACCCAACGAAGTGCAAATCGCCTTGGCAATGTTCCCTTACAAACAATGGGCTTTCGACGTACCTCAAGATCCCCTCATTTATCGGCTTTATGAAGTCGTCGGCGTTTACGGCGAAACCTTGAAAGAAATCATTCACGAAAAATTCGGCGACGGCATCATGAGCGCGATCGATTTCAGCATGACGGTCGGCAAAGAAGAAAACCCGGCGGGCGACCGCGTTATTATCACGATGAACGGCAAGTTTTTGCCTTATAAGTCCTGGTAAGCCAGGGGAGATTTGTTCTATAACCCAACTTTATTCAAGTCGTAATATTGCAGCACGTAGCCCGTATGCAGCGTAGCGGAATACGGGAATGGCGTGGCTTCGAACGTCCCGGATTGCGCTACGCTCCATCCGGGCTACACTGCTAAGGGTAAACCTTCATTTCGGCAAATCGATTACCCCCTCGGCAAACATCACCGCCTCGCCGCCGACGCGCAGAGGCAATAATTCCTCGCCTTTATTATCCATTTCGATGCGAATAACACTGCGCCGCGAACGCGCGTCGCCCCGGTCCACAGCGAAACTGTGCGTGCCCTTGCGTGTTTGCTCGAACGAACACAAATACGAACAAAAAGCCGGCACCGCATTACCGACCGGCGGATCATCGGTTAAAGCAAGGCGAGGCCCAAGAAGTCGTAAATTGAAATCGGCATCGGGGAACGGCGTTTTCGGCGCAAATAACAAAATCTCTTGCGCGGCGGTTTGCGGCGCGGTGGATTGGCTCCAGGCGGGATAATTGAACAGCGCATTTCTTACCGACTCGTATTTCCAAACCGGCACGATCAAATAGGGATAACCGCAGGAAACCAGTCTTGGCGAATACTTTTTATGATCGAGTTCCGATTGCTCCAACCCCAGAAAAGCAGCCAATTCTTCATCGCCCGGTGCAAACCGATCGACGATAGCGCTGACTTTTCGGGTAAATTGCACAAAACCGGGCTTACCGCCGACACTCGTAATGTTCGCTTCGACAGGCCCCGCATTTTGTTCGAACACGACTCGAGTAATCGGCTCGTTTAATTCGATATCGCCGCAACTGGCCAATACGAAAGCCGCGGCAATGACCGGATGGCCGCCTAAATGAATCTCCGCCAGCGGCGAAAATATGCGCATTCTTCGTACATTGCCGCCGTTGATCTTATGAAAAATGAAGACGGTTTCGGACAAATTCAGTTCCTTGGCTATCAAGGCCATTTTTTCGGCATTGAGTCCGTCCGCTTTCGGAAAAACGGCAATCTGCGCGCCATTGAAAACCCGATTCGTGAAAACGTCGGCAATATAATAATGATATTTCATAAATCTCCCTAAACGTTAACGGCAACCCGCCGGTTTTCGATACGAACGCCATAGGTTTCGATTTTCACAGTCTCGTCCTCGAAGCAAACGCCCGTTTCCAGATTGAAATGCTGTTTATAGAGCGGCGAGGCGACCATCGGTTGGCCGCCGATATCGCCGATCATGCCGCGCGATAATACATTGACTTTGCCGAACGGGTCGAAATTATCGACCGCATAAACCGCCTGTTCCTTCGGCATATAAAACAAAGCAATTTGCCTGCCATCCGCCCAGACGCAAACACCGGAATCCGGCTGCAGATCGTCGACCGAGCAGACATCGATCCATTCGCTCATGCTCATGCCTCCTCCAATATCTTAAAGTGCTTCCGGGCCTTCAATTCCTCCCGCTCTTGCTCATCGGCAGGGCGCACTTGGCCGCGCTCCTCGACGAACACGATATTATCGTCGGGTCGGTCGCTGTTGACGAAATGCCGGAAGCGTTTCAATTTGCTTTCGTCCTCGATCGTGGTTTTCCATTCGCATTGATAGGTATCGATCACATGACGCATTTGATTTTCCAGTGCTTCGCCAATACCGAGACTATCCTCGATCACCACCGAACGCAAATAATCCAGGCCGCCTTCCATGTTTTCCATCCACACCGAAGTGCGCTGCATCCGGTCGGCCGTGCGCACATAAAAAATCAGCACACGGTCGATATATTTGATCAGCGTTTCCTTGTCGAGTTGGGTCGCGAACAAGTCGCCGTGCCGGGGCTTCATCCCGCCATTGCCGCAGACATAAAGGTTCCAGCCGCCCTCGGTCGCGATCACGCCGATATCTTTGCTCTGCGCCTCGGCGCATTCGCGTGTGCAGCCCGACACGGCAAATTTGATCTTGTGCGGCGCCCGAAGTCCTTTATAACGGTTTTCCAGCTCGATCGCGAGACCCACGCTATCGTCGACGCCGAAACGACACCAAGTGCTGCCGACGCAGGATTTGACGGTTCTGAGCGACTTGCCATAGGCATGGCCGCTTTCGAAACCGGCATCGATCAATTCCCGCCAGATCGACGGCAATTGCTCGACCCGGGCGCCGAATAGATCGACCCGCTGACCGCCGGTAATTTTCGTATACAAACCGTATTTTTTCGCGACCTGCCCTAGCACGATCAATTTCTCGGGCTGGATTTCGCCGCCGGTCACGCGAGGCACGACCGAATAAGTACCGTCTTTTTGCATGTTCGCGAGAAAGATATCGTTGGTATCCTGTAAGCCGACATGCTCTTTTTTGAGAATATAGTCATTCCAGTATGAGGCCAGAATCGAGCCGACCGCTTGTTTGCAAACTTCGCAGCCGCGGCCTCGCCCATGCTTTTCGAGCAATTCGTCGAAGGTCTTGATCTCCTGGACCATCACTAAGTGATACAACTCCTGCCGGGTATGCGGAAAATGCTCGCAAATATCGGTGCTGACCTCAATGCCCAGCTTGGCCAATTCGCATTCCATCACCGATTTCATCAGTGGCACGCAACCGCCGCAACCGGTTCCCGCCTTGGTTTCCGATTTGAGCGCCGGTACCGTATTGCAACCGGCTTCGATCGCCGAACAAAGCGTTGCCTTATCGACATCATGACAGGAACAAATTTGCGCCGACATCGGCAGCGCATCGGGCCCGAGACCGACCGATTCATCGGAACGATGCGGCAAAATCAGCGAATCCGGGTTTTCCGGCAGTTCGATACCGTTCAAGCAATATTGCAGCAAGGTGCCGTAGCCGGAAGCCTCACCGACCAGCACCGCACCCAGCAATCTTTTTTTATCGGCACTGACCACGAGTCGCTTATAGACTTCGCTATCGCCGTTTTGATAAGTGTAGACCAATGCCCCCGGCGTCTGCGCATGCGCATCACCGATGCTCGCAACATCGACGCCCATCAGCTTCAGTTTTGTGCTCATGTCGGCGCCGGTAAAATAATTGTCGCCACACTCGAGCACCGAGACGACGGTTCGCGCCATCGCATATCCCGGTGCGACCAGGCCGAATATTCGGTTATTCCACAAAGCGCATTCGCCGATCGCGAAAATATCCGAGTCGGAGGTCCGGCATTGATTGTCGATCACGATGCCGCCGCGCGGGCCGACTTCCAATTCGCAGGCCCGAGCGATATCATCGCGCGGACGGATACCGGCCGAAAACAAAATCAAGTCGGTTTCGAGCACATCCCCGCCGGCGAAATTCATTTTATGCAAGCAACTCTCGCCGTCATCGATCAAGGTCGTGTTCTTATTTAAATGCACGGTCACGCCGAGCGCTTCGATCTTGCGCTTCAACAATGCGCCGCCGCCGTCGTCCAATTGCACTGCCATCAGGCGCGGCGCAAATTCGACGACATGCGTGGTCAAGCCTAAATCTTTCAAGGCTTTCGCGGCTTCCAGCCCGAGAAGGCCTCCGCCGACCACGACGCCGACTTTGGATTGTTCGGCCGCGTTTTGAATCGCTTCCAAATCTTCGATGGTTCGGTAAACCAGACACCGATCGCGTTCATGCCCCGGTACCGGCGGAACGAACGGGTATGACCCGGTCGCCAGCACGATTTTGTCGTAAGCGATCCGGACGCCTTTTTCCGACAGCACTGTTTTAGCGATACGGTCTATCGATTTTGCTCTGTCTCCCAGATGCACGGTGATGCCGTGTTGTTCGAAAAAACCGACCTCGACCATTGATAGATCCTGCGCGCTCTTGCCGGAAAAAAACGCCGACAAATGAACCCGGTCGTAAGCCGGTCTGGGCTCCTCGCAAAACACGACGATCTCAAAATGTTCCTTCGCGCCACTGCTCACCAGTCCGGCCAAAAAGTTTTGGCCGACCATACCGTTACCAATCACGACTAATGTTTGTTTCTTGCTCATCGGCAACCTCGGTTTTCTGTATCTAAATTTTAGGCAAAAAAAAGGCGTCCAGTCGATGTGACGAATCACTCGAACAGGACGCCAATGCCCCAACAAAATCGGTACTCCGTAAGGAGTCTTGCTAGTGATGAAGCAATATGAATGCCAGTTTATGAGCAACTTTAGCGAAGCCTTGATTTTTCTAGCTTCATTGGATCCTGATTCAATGAAGCCAAATGGAATAGTCATGAAATCCGCGCAGCAAACGCACTTAATCGGTGAATTGGGATGTTTTTCGCACCAATATGAAGCACTATGCTTATTCGCTTGACAGTCACCGAATCGAACGAACAATCACATAACGCAAAAAAATAAATTGGCATTTTATTTGCATAATTATAAATTCAGAAGTTAAGCCAAAGAAGTTCATGAGGTATTTCAAGATAACTTAAACACTCGAGTTAGCCTCTTGAGTAAACGAAAGTTCTTTGGAGGCGGAGGGTCAATGCCATTAAGTTAAGTCGTTCGTGGTGAGCCTGTCGAACCATGGACGGCTTAACTTATCGACTCGGACTTCTCCATTCATCCTTCGACAAGCTCAGGACGAACGGAAAAGTCCTTAACTTAATGGCAGTGAGGCGGAGGGTGCGGTCACTCGCCCGACAGTACGCCGTGAACCCAGCACCTAAATTATCCAAGATAGTTAACCATAGTCAATGGACTATGGAATTTAGGTGCTGGGTGAATACGTCCATGTAGGCTCGACGGCGGCTCGAACGCCAAGGACGGCGTGAATGCAGATTTTGCATTTACGCCACGGATGGCGTGTATTAGGGCAATGCAGGAGCAATTGCCGAGGAGCAAAAATCTGCCCTGCCGCCAACGCCTGTCGATCGAGCAGCCGCACCCTCTTCGGAACCGACATTGTTTTTCATATTTCTCGTTCCCACGCTCTGCGCTCGCCGTTATACACAAGTGCCAAAAACACTTATAAATCAATGCTATTGCTAAACAGCAACAGCATTGATTTCATTGGCTTATTAAGACTTATGTATAACAATGAGCGCTCTGCGTGGGAACGCATTCCGGGACGCTCTGCGCCACCAGAGGAACTAGGAACTTTCACAGTAAAACCAGCCAATGTCTACACTACAACTCAAGTTACTCGGCTTTTCCGGTAAGATCAAAATTCTGCATTTGACCTGGACCGCTTTTTTCATCAGCTTTGTCGTCTGGTTCAATCACGCCCCTCTGATGCTGATGATCATGGATTCTGTGAATCTCACCGAATCCGAAGTCAACATCCTGCTGTTATTAAACTTTGCGCTACCCATTCCGGCTCGCATCATCATCGGCATGGTCGTAGACCGCTTCGGCGCAAGAATCAGTTACAGCACTCTACTGGCACTGAGTAGCCTGCCTTGCTTCGCTTTTGCGATGGCCGAATCGTTTCAACAATTAGCCTGGGCGCGCTTCTGTTTGGGGTTTATCGGCGCGGGTTTCGTGATCGGCATTCGCATCATCGGCGATTGGTTTCCGGCTCGGCAAGTCGGCGTTGCTGAAGGCATCTACGGGGGCTGGGGTAATTTCGGTTCGGCCGCCGCGACTATCCTGCTGCCGGGACTTGCATTATATTTCGGCGCCGAAAACGGCTGGCGTTATGCGATTGCGGTAACCGGTATTTTGTCGCTGGCATATGCGTTCATCTATTACCGGAATGTCGAGGATACGCCGCCCGAAGTGCCCTATTTGAAACCTAGACGTTCTGGTGCAATGGAGGTTACTTCGATAAAAGATCTATTCCTTTACATCTGCACGACCGTACCGCTTTATGCCGCAATGTCTTTGCTCACTTGGCAGCTATCGACGCCGGAAGCCGATTTACTTAGTACACCCTGGGTCCTTGCAATCAACATCATTGTCTGGGCACTTTTCTTTGTTCAAGCTTATCAAATCGTCGAAATCAATGCGGAACGGCTCAGCCGCCCGATCGACAGTATTCACCATTATCCATTCAAACAAATCACTATTCTGAGTGTCGCTTATCTGATGACGTTCGGCTCCAAATTAGCCGTGGTATCGATGCTGCCGATGTTTTTCTTTACGATTTACCGCGAAACCCAAGCTGTCTCGATGATCGATGCAGGCCTGATGGCATCGAGCTTCATTGTCATGAACCTAATCGCCCGCCCGGCCGGGGGCTGGCTCAGCGACAGAATCGGCCGCAAGTTTTCGCTGACGATGTTTCTAGCCGGTACCTCGCTCGGTTATTACTCGATGTCTTTTATTGCCGGCGATTGGCCCATTATGATGACTATTTCAATGACGGTGTTGTGTTCGATATTTCTTCAGGCCGCCGAAGGCTCGGTATTTGCCATCGCGCCGTTGATCAAAAGACCCATGACCGGCCAGATCGCCGGCATCGTCGGCGCCTACGGCAATGCCGGCGCGATTATTTTTTTAGCGCTGATGGGCCATGTCGCACCGTCTACGTTTTTCATCATTCTGGCAGTTTGCGCTTTAACATCGGCAATTTTGGCGCGCTACCTTGAAGAGCCTAAAGAGTTTATTACCGAAATCATGCCCGACGGCTCTTTAGTGAAAATCGAACTGGATTGACATGCAAGCGCTGAAAATCTTAATCGCCGATGAAATTCAAGGCGAAAAACTGCTCGAGAAAACCCTGAAACAGCATGGTTTCGAAACCGCTTGTCTTCCGTTCGATACTATCGATTTAAATTCGTTGGTATTAAATTTATTGCCGGACATCGTGGTGTTAAATGTTTATACCCCGACACCAAAGATACTCGATGCTATCTTGACGATCAATCAAAGCCATTCGGCGCCGGTGATCCTGTTTGCCGAAGATCAGGATAGCGACACGATCGATAAAGTCATCAAGGCCGGCGTCAGCGCTTATATCGTCGACGGGCTCGACCCCAAACGCATCAAAACCATCATCGATATCGCGGTGGCTCGATTCAAAGAGCAACACGCCATCAAGGAAGAACTGAAAAAAACTAAATCGCAACTGGAAGAACGCAAATTAATAGACCGCGCAAAAGGTATTTTAATGAAATCGCAAGGCTTCGACGAAGCTCAGGCTTACCATGCATTAAGAAAACTAGCGATGGATCGGAATATTTCGATCGGCGAAATGGCGAAAAATGTCATTTCGATGGCTGATTTGTTGAAGTAAGGGTTACGCTTTCTATCATTTTGTTTTAGGGGTAGACTGTCCCTTTATTGCCAATCACGAACGAGAAAGCCGATGAAGAACTCTGTCTATGCTCGCCTCATTGCCGCTTTTTTCCTGACGATATTCGGAACGAGTGTCTTAGCTGAATCTCGAATTGCCGTTTTGGTTTTCGAGTTAAAAGATCTCACATTGGCTCCAGGCATCCCTCAAGAACTGGAGCGCACCGCTTCGATCAAGCCTCAACTCGAAGCCGAATTAACAACATTAGGGAATGACATAGTCGAAACCGACTTCGCATCCCAACAAAAGGCCAATGCCGGGACCGGTTATCTATTCGATCACCATGATGTGGCCGCGAAACTCGGCAAGCAGTTCGACGCCGATTACATCCTGGTCGGTAGACTGCATAAACCGAGCTTCTTGTTTGCTTATATCATGGGGCATTTAATTCGAGTCGACGACGGCAAACTGATTGCCGATTACACTTTCGAAGCAAAAGGCCCTAATCAATTCCAAACCAATAAAACCGTCAAAACCCTGGCTAAAGCGATCGACAAGGATTTAAAGCGCCTATCATCTCTATCCGACTAAAAAACCAGGAAGGGCGCACACTAAACTGCTGTTAAATGGCGTAGCCCGTATGCAGCGTAGCGAAATACGGGAATGGCGTGGCTTCGGTCCATCCGGGCTACACGACTGAGAATATTTTGTCCGTCTTGGATTCGAGTGGATAGGCGAGGAGCGACTACTCAGCCGCTAACGATTCGATTTTTGTTTGATTGTAAGTGACTTTATTATCCTTAATCTCTATAGCCTTCTGTTGAATCAACTCATCGAATAAATCTTCCTCATTAACCACATTATTTTTAAATTTACTGCGAATACTGTTGAGCAGAGTTTCTTTTTTGACCGGACGACTTCGGCTATGTTTAATCAAGTGGGCGCAAAATTCTTGGACTAAAACTTCTGGGCTTTTCGGTGCAAAGCCCGGCATATTTTCGAGCTTGACACCGATACGTTGCGCACTCCGGTTCTGGCTGGTTAGTAGGCTGACCGCATGATCGAGGTCGTTGTCGTCGGACACAACATCGAAATGGGTATTTTCGGGAAGTTGAGCCATCATTGCGCCGGCCCAAAAGGTGATGCCGAAATCGGCGGAGTTCTTGCCGCCGTTCGGCATTTTGATGATTTTCAGACGATTTTGATTGACCGTTGCGGTCAGCGGCACGACCCAATCGAGCGGAACGCGAGCGCCGCACTGCGCATAGCAAATTACGACGTGGGTATAAGCAGCCAGATCTTCCATCAACTGATAGACTTGTTTCGGACAATTTTCGAGATCAATCAACAAGACGCGGGCCGCATAATCCGCATTTTCGTCTTCCCTGACCGCCCCATTGTCCGAAACTTTCTCGTTCATGTCGACCGGTCCGCACTCACATCGTTAAGTCCTAACCAGCACTTCGCCACGCCCCATTTCAGCCATGTCGCCGCCGTAACGCCGGACGCGACTGAAGACCGCAGCAGGGTCTGCGAATTTCGAATCGAATCCTTTGAACGACGCGAACAACATCGGCAAAAACGCCAACGTATGCGAGCCGCAATCATTGAAGGTCGCCGGCAATTCGGGCTTATTCCAGAGCAATAAGGTGCCTCGGCGCATTGCATAACCGGTATAGCGTCCGGTTTTTCCCATCACCGCGATCGTGCCGGCCGTCATTCTCGACCCGCAATAATCGCCGGCATTGCCTTCGATCAAAATAACGCCGCGGCGCATGTGATCGCCGACCCGCTCGCCGGCGTTGCCTTTAACCAAAACGGTGCCACCTTTCATGCCCATCTTATTACCGGGCAAAGCGGCGCCGAGAAAATCGCCGGTATTACCGTTGATTTCGATTAAGCCTTTTTTCATTTCGCAAGCCGCGAATAGTCCGGCGTTGCCGTTGACGGTAATCGTACCGGACTTCATGCCCAGCCCCAGATAAGCACCGACATCGCCTTCGACGCGGATCTGTCCTTCGGTTAATTCTTTACCGATAAAATCGAGCTTGGCATAACTGTTCTTAATGACAATCTGTTGTGTATCGTAACCAGCAATCGTGAATAGTTCGTCGACGCGAATTTTGCGCTTGCCGCTATCGAGTTCGAGCGCTGCAATATCGGTCGGCGATAACCCCGCCAGTTTTTGACAAACCAGAGGCGACAAATCGACGCGCTGAGCCGGTCGCTGTTTCAGCGTGAAGGTTAACGCAGTCATGCCATGATCTCCTGTAAATGAAAATGGAAGGGGCCAAGTTTACCGCCGTAATTGCCGGCACTGATGCGTTTGACGCCGTTTTCGGCACCCAAATCGCAGACCGCTTGAATGCCGACTCGCATCGCCTTGTCGATATCCTCCTTGGTTAGGCCGTCGATCACGATTTCCATCACCGATTCGATTTCAGGCGACAAATCGGTTTTGGTGATGCCTTTCAGTGTTGGGCAAAACGCATCGTTAGTCGAAGCTCCCAGTGCTTTATATTTCGAACCGACTTTCGAACCGGAGCGTACGACGCCGCCCGGAAACGGCATGATCACATTCGGAATTTTGCGCATTTCCTCGATCGCGGCCTCGCAGGCCGCCAGCGCTTGCGGCTGCGATTCGGCCAACACCAAGAAATTGCCACCACCGACCGCCTCGACCTGTCCGGTCGTCGCTTCGGTCAGAAACTCGCCGTCCATGACCGGCACGCGCCAATAGCGTTTGCCGCCGATCACTTTGGAAATCTGGAAACCGTCGCCGAAATAGCGCAGGTTTTTACCCAGCGGAATCGGCTTATCGCTGGTTATGCCGGCGAACAACGCCGAAGTCGGTGAAGTCAGCACGCACTGGCCGGCGCGCGTTTCCAATTGTTTCGCTAGTCCCTTACCGCCCATTGCGAAGATCAATACCGCAACACCGGGCCGTCCGTCCGGCGTCTCTGAAGGTTCTAGCACGCGCTCGATGCCGGCCTCGCAGCCGCAAGCGATGACCGAAGTCGCGAAACCGGTCATCGCCTGCGCCGAGATCATCGCCCATTTTTCGTTCTGCGCGGTGATAATCGCGCGCGTCGCCTTCATCGGAAAGGCCTCGGCAAAGGTTTTGTCTATCGTTACGCCGTTAATAATCATGTTGGGTACTCATTGTTCATTATTCTGTTGATTTGCCGAATGAAATTTAGCGATCTTTCACGCGTTGAAAAAAAGCTCCTGCTCGATACCAACTTGCTTGTGAATTGCCCGAAAACTAGCTTCAGGTGCTTGCATTCCCAAGCCTTTGAAAGTATTAAATATTTCGATATAACCATAAAGTAACGTGAAGGATTAGATTTTTGATTTTATAACCTTTATCTTCACTGCCTTCATGGTGAATCAATTTTTATGATGTATTTGCCAATATATTCACAGTCTCAAGGTTTGGGAATGAGCAAAAAAATCATCTATGCTTACTGTTCTAAGGTCTTAGGATGATGCCAGAAAGCTTTTCCACACACTCAAGCCGCCTTCAAATCAAACTGCAATTTACCTTGTTGTTTGAGTTTTATATGAATATTAGCCGGACTCAATTCAAGTCCGTTCTTCCAACATAAAGCGCCTAATTCCAGATAAAATTGCTTGAAGTAATTATCATCTTGCAAGGGAATAAGCAATTCGGTCCGCTTATCCAGCAAGCCCTGTAAATCATAATCTCCAAAAGATTGATCTGAAAACCACAACCGGATAACTTTACGCTCAATATATTCAGCTTTTACAATTTTAATCATTGTCGGCCCCGGGAATTCGTAGCAATGGTTTTAATTCGACGGCTAATTGCCAATCGACCATCAATTCTTGCCGATGGTCGCTGGCCCATTCTCTAACCAATTTCAATGCCTTATTAGGCAAATGCCCTTCAAGAAGTTCGCCATTAATAGCGACTGAAGCTTGATGCCCTTGATATTCAACATGAAAATGAGGCGGATTATGATCATCATGATACATCCTTATATAAATACCAAAAAAATAGGAAATAACGGGCATCGAGACTTACCATTACTTTAATTGTGTCCGTCGAACTAGATTCATAACAACTGCAATGGATGCACCGTCAAACTTCCCCGCCCGTCCTCGGTAAACTCGTCGTCGCTGATTTTGAAGTTACCCATTTTCATCGTCAGATAGCGGTCGAAATAAGACTTGAGGTCTTTTTCGACGGTCGCGTCATAATCAGGTTTGACAACATGTGTCGTTCCCCATTTTACATGGACGATCTGGCCATCTTTGACGACCATCTCGCCGTCTTTGAACACGTAATCCGGTTTTTCGAACATTTTTTGCCGATCGGCGTTTTCGGTGTACACGGTAATGTCGCCCCAATTTCCAGCGGTCAGGCCGCCGCGATCTTTCAGGCCGATCAACTTGGCCGCGCCCGCGCGCGTCATGATCGCGATTTCGTTCAGCGTGTATTCGCGGTCGATCGATGCCAGCGTCGTCATTTTTTGCGCTTCCGGATGAATCGTCGCGAGCATATCGTTGCGGAAGCTTTTATCCATCAACAGGCGGATCAAATGCGGATAGGTCGTAAACGGCGCGCCATTCGGGTGATCGGTGGTCAGAAATACGCGCCACGGATCGTCCACGAGCAAGAAAATTTCGAGACCGATCGCCCATTGCAAGGCATTGACGAAATTCTGGTCCCTGTATTTGAACGGCACGACGCCGCAACCGGCATCGCATTCGATATCCATGCACACCCATTTGTTCGGATGCGCATGCTTGTGGTTCGCATGCTGGCGCATGTTGTCGCCGGAAGCCGTGACGGTCTGGCCGAACAGAATCTGACCGACATCGATCGTGATGTTCTTGTGCTTGTTGACCGCTTCGGCGATTTGCGCGGCACCCGATGAAAATTTGAAGTCGCCTTCGGTACCGTAGCTGTGGAACTGAATGTGCGTCAAATGCATCGGCAAACCGCCGACGCCTTGAATCGTATCGAGCGTCGTGTCGACATTGCCGGGCACGCCCAGATTGCAGCCGTGGACATGCAGAGGATGACTAACGCCAAGCTCTTTAACAGCAGTCGCCAAGGTTTGCAGAATTTGCCGCGGCGTCACGTCGTAATAGGCGTTTTTTTCATCCAAATCGAGCTTGCGCTGATTAAACTTGAACGCGCTGATGCCGCCAGCATTAACGACTTTAATACCGATACATTTTGACGCTTGTAGAATCCACGCGACATAATCGTTAACCGCTTTTTGATCTTTTTTTGCAGTCAACATGCGCAACAAGTAGTCGTCGCTACCGAGCATCGCGTAGCCCCCTTTATCCAAAATCGGAATATCGCCCATTTCCATATGCGCCTGGCGAGCATTGACCGGCAACACTGCCGGTTCGAACGCGGCCGTATAACCCATTTCGGCGTAACGATAGCCTGTGACATAAGTGCTCGGCATCGCATGACCGCTTCCGGAACGCGTCAGATCGGTACGAATGACCGGATCGGACCGATGATCTTCCGGCAACAGGATTCTCGCGATATTCCCCTTACCGCCGCCGATATGCGTATGCATGTCGATTGCACCGGACATCACGACCTTACCGGTTAAATCATATTCTTGATCGATTTTGAGATCGGCCGCCGGCCTGTCGACAATACGGCCGTCTTGAATGTAAATATCCCGTTTTTGGCCGTCGATTCCGCCGGCGGGGTCATAAACCGTTCCACCCGTTAATTTAATCAGCATAGCTTTTCCAAATGATTAGAGATGAACAGTACATCGAAGCACATAGACATCGGATTATTCGTTGAATTATATCATTTTTGCGCAGAGGCGCTGAGGCGCAGAGAGTTGATGGTTAGAAACAAAAAGATCGTTCCATATGAAATGACGACCGTAAAACAAAATGTCTGACATAACCCTACCAACATCTCGTATTCTTATTTTCTCCGCGCCTCTGCGCGAGATATACCCATCGTAGATCAAAACTCGGCACCGGGGCGCCCGTCAAAGGACGTCGTGAACCCAGCACCTAAATTATCCAAGATAGTTAACCATAGCCAATGAACTATGGAATTTAGGTGCTGGGTGAATACATCCATGTAGGTTCCATGCCAGCATCCATGCTGGAAAAGCCTTTATCGAGCCCCCTGGTGCCTCCTTAGGCACTGCCGATAGTTGAAGTATGAAAGGTATAATTAAATCAATAGCCCCCGCTCGATCGCCGATAATACCTCGGCGGCAGCAGGTAAGCCCGAATCGCGCAATTTTTTCAGACGTATCGCCACAACACTATCGGCACGATAAGCGTGGCCGGCATGATCGATACCCGGCGTACCCAATGGAATGTAAACATCCGGTTCTTTATCGAATACCATGCCCGAACGGCCTAAGACAATGGTCGGCACATCGGTAACAGGCGGTATTGCTTTGCTATTGAATGCTTGCACCCACAGCAAAGCATCGCCCTCACCGTTCTCGAGCATTGCTCTACTATCGTACAAATAAGGATCGTATTCGGGGTAGCCTTTAGCATAGTTAATCCGTGCCGGATAACCGGAAATCCATCCCGCAACCTGACTGGCTGTCAGATCGCCTTCCTTGCCGCTCAACGGCAAACCGGAACAACGGCTTCCCTGATCGTTGATATCCTTGATCAGCTCGCAAACCGATTGGACAGTAAGTTCTGCTTGATCGAAAGCCAACGCTGACGCTGCCCAAGTCACGACGCCGTATTTCGCAGCTTGCAAACGCTCGGCCACGGTCTGCAAATCGGAAACCTTAATACCTCCTACCGAATCGACAACGATTTTATGTCTCTTGACTAAGGCCCTCAATACCGCAACAACCTCTGGCAAATCGGTATCGGCACAAGTCAATACTTGCGCTTGTTTACCGTTTGGCGAAATCTGAGCAGTGCCGGAAGGCGCCTTGCCCAAATAAATCACCTCTCGGTTAGCAGTATCCTCCAGAAACATCGACTCTTGGTTCCAAAGATAACGTTCGAAAAAACGCGGCACGAAACTTTCCAAATCCTTACCGACCACCAACAGTAAATCGCAACGATTCTTGACCTCGGCCAGCGTTGTCGTCATCCATCCGGAATCTTGCATCGCCAAATAATTACTTCTCGATACATTGAAGTTCATCTGATCGACCACGCCGCCGCAACGGTCGGCCAACGCCAGCAACGCGCGCATACCGTTGACATCGGTCGCACAACCCCCGATGATCGGCTGACTGGAATCTTGTAATATTTCAACGGCTTTAGCCACAGCATGCTCAAGAGCGACTTGCTTCCCGGCGACTCTGGGCTTAAAGTCGGTAATGACTTGTTCAAATGCAGGGGTATTGACCGCGCAGCCGTTGCTTAGAACCTTCAACGACAAACCGTCGACACTAATTGTCAGATCATCGGTTCCAATACCGCAAAAAGGACTGGGCACTTCGGTAATTTCAGTCACGCGCTTTTCCTCTTTATATCTTTAATTGATTTAGATTTAGCCATGCCGATTAAACGATTAACGCGATACGACACTACAGTAATAGCAAGCATTTTAACCCGAAATAACCGCCCTGTCCCGTTTCACCCGGCATTTCCCGCTTAGAATTTTTCATTCATCCTGTATAGACAGCCATTAGATCCAGAGCCCGACAAATCAATCAACTTTAGAAAGCACGACATAACCTCACCATTGTCGGGTTAAAATCTTCTTGAATACTTTTTCGAACCTTCATTATCGAGTTACGTTAAAATATCGATCGAAATTACGAATACTCATTGCAGATTACGGCGGTCTCACAGTATAAACCCATCGCCCTTCAATTTTCGGCAGTGTCTAAGGAGGCACAGAGGTGCCTGGCAAAGGCTTTGCCAGCATGGTTGCTGGCATAGAACCTACATGGACGTATTCACCCAGCACCTAAATTCCATAGCCCCTTGGCTATGTTTAATATTATGGCTAATTTAGGTGCTGGGTTCACGGCGTCCTTTGACGGGCCCCCGGTGCCGAATTTTGATCTGCGATGGGTAGATAATCGCATAAGTATTCCTGATCAACCTAACGTCTTCAATTCGGCAAAGGGTACCGCATTATGTTTAATAAAATCTCACTGGCACTTAGCGTCACCCTATTATTGAACGCTTGCGCCACCAGCCCGACAGGCAGAACGCAATTCGCATTCATGCCCGATACCCAACTCAATCAAATGGGGCTTCAGGCTTTCGACAGCTTAAAAAAAGAAACCCCGATTAGCAGCAATCAGAGGCACACTCAATTTGTTACATGCGTATCCAATGCGGTCATCCGGGAGGTTGGCGGCAATTGGGAAGTCGTTGTATTCGAAGACAACAGCTTGAACGCCTTCGCCTTGCCCGGTAATAAAATTGGTGTACATTCAGGCATGGTCAACTTCGTCGACAATCAAGACCAATTGGCATCTATCATCGGTCATGAAATCGGCCATGTATTGGCAAGACACAGCAACGAACGCGTCTCGCAACAAATGGCCGTCAGCTCCGGTATGGCCTTGATTCAAGCCGTCAGCTCTCCGCAAACCGCGATGGGTCAAACGGCTCTCGGACTGCTCGGTGTCGGTGCCCAGTACGGTGTGCTGTTGCCCTACAGCCGACTGCATGAAAACGAAGCCGATAAAATCGGCCTCGACTTGATGGCCAAGGCCGGTTTCGACCCCCGCCAAAGCGTTATACTGTGGCAAAAGATGGCGCGAGCCGGCGACGGTCAACAACCGCCGGAATTTATGTCTACACACCCCGCACATGCCACTCGAATTCAAGAATTGCAAAATGCCATGCCAAGAGCATTGGAAATTCAAAAACAAGCAGTCGCTCAAGGCAAACAACCTCGCTGCAGTAAATAATGAATCCAAATTTAAAGCATCTACAGCCTTACCCGTTCGAAAAGCTAGCTCGGCTCAAACAAGGCATCGTTCCGCCTGCCGATAAAGCCCACATCGCGCTGTCGATAGGCGAACCCAAACACATTACGCCGCACATCATTCAAGAAGCGCTCATCACGCACATGCATGGTCTATCGGCTTATCCATCGACGCGCGGATTGCCGGAACTCCGGCAATCGATGGCCGAATGGATCGCGATGCGTTTTAAAATACCGGTCGATTTACTCGATCCCGAAACACAAGTACTACCGGTCAACGGAACCCGCGAAGCCTTGTTTTCGTTCGCGCAATGCCTCGTCGAACCGAGCGAAAAACCGTTGATCTTGATGCCGAATCCGTTTTACCAAATTTACGAAGGCGCGGCTTTACTAGCCGGTGCACAGCCCTATTTCCTGAATACGACCGAGGAAAACGCTTACCTACCCGACTTCAACACTGTTCCCGAATCGGTTTGGCGACGTTGCCAGTTGTTGTATATTTGCTCGCCGGGCAATCCGACCGGTGCGGTCATCCCTCAAGCACAGCTGGAACATTTGATCGAATTGGCCGAACGCTACGACTTCGTGATTGCGTCGGATGAATGCTACAGCGAAATTTATGCCGACGAAAATAACCCGCCAACCGGACTTTTGGAGGCGGCTGTTGCGACCGGCAACACAGAGTTTAAGCGTTGCGTGATCTTTCATAGTCTATCGAAGCGCTCGAATGCGCCGGGTTTGCGATCAGGCTTCGTTGCCGGAGACGCGGAAATTCTGCAGCGTTATTTTCAATACCGCACCTACCATGGCTGCGCGATGCCGGTACCGACGCAACATGCCAGCATAGCAGCCTGGCGCGATGAAGCGCATGTCGTCGACAACCGTCAGTTATACCGGGAAAAATTTAGTGCATTCAAAGACATATTATCCGAAGCGACTGCCGTTACCATCCCTCCGGCAAGTTTCTATATCTGGTTAAAAACTCCGGTATCGGAAATTCAATTTGCACAACAGCTGTTTGCATCCGAAAATGTAACAGTCTTGCCGGGCAGTTATTTATCCAGACCGTTCAACGAATCCGATCCCGGCCGGAATCACGTCAGGATAGCCTTAGTGGCGCCGATCGAAGAATGCATCGATGCCGCAAAACGCATTAGAAATTTCATTCACACGCTATAAACAACGGAAAATCATGTCAGAACTAGAAAATATTATTAATACCGCCTTTGAAAACCGTGCCGACATCACGCCGGTCAATGTTTATCCCGAATTGCGCGAGACGATAAAAGAAGCGATCAATCTACTCGACAGCGGCAAGGCCCGTGTCGCCGAAAAAATCGACGGCGAATGGGTCGTTAACCAATGGCTCAAAAAGGCGGTGTTATTGTCGTTTCGCGTCAATGAGAACCGCGTCATGGACGGCGGCGTCAACCGTTATTACGACAAGGTCGAAACCAAATTCGCGTCTTATACGCCGGACGATTTCGCCAAAGCCGGCGTACGCGTCGTACCGAACGCGAATGCTCGCCACGGCTCCTACGTCGCGCCCGGAGCGGTATTGATGCCCTCTTACGTCAACATCGGCGCTTATGTCGACAGCGGCACGATGGTCGATACCTGGGTCACGGTCGGATCGTGCGCGCAAATCGGTAAAAACGTACATTTATCAGGCGGCGTCGGCATCGGCGGCGTGCTTGAACCTTTGCAAGCGGGACCGACCATTATCGAAGACAACTGTTTCATCGGCGCACGCTCGGAAATCGTTGAAGGCGTGGTCGTCGAAGAAGGCTCGGTCATTTCGATGGGCGTTTACATCGGCCAAAGCACCAAGATCTATAACCGTATGACCGGCGAGATCACTTACGGCCGCGTACCTGCAGGATCGGTCGTGGTACCGGGCAACTTACCTTCCTCGGACGGCAAATACAGCCTATACTGCGCGGTGATCATCAAGCAAGTCGACGAAAAAACTCGTAGCAAAACCGGTATCAACGAATTGCTGCGCGATTGATTCGCATTTTGCCTGATACGCATTACCCCGTTCCCACGCCACAAAGGCTGCGAAGTATTGGCGGACAAAAGATAAAAAAATTATTTACCATGAAGAACATGAAGGTAATGAAGAAAAAGACTATAAGATCTACAGCCTAATTCTTCTGCGGGACGGGTTATTTAACTCGTCCCCAACGTTTCGGTTTGCCCTAAACATTTCGGCTAACTTCGGCCAAAGTCAAAACGTTTAGGACGGGGTTGCAAACCCCGTCCTGCTAGGTGATAAAAAATTATTTACCATGGAGAACATGAAGGTAATGAAGAAAAAGACTATAAGATCTACAGCCTAATTCATCATGTGACTTCATGCCCTTCATAGTTATTTCGTTATTTTGAATACTTTCATAGCATCAGGACCGTGGGAACCAAAAATCCGCCCCAAGAAAATACCCGCTTCTTGAATGACTGCGATTAAAACGGTAAATCACTGATGAGCTTAAAACGAGCCGAACATTTTATAAGCGAGGAAGAGTATCTCCAAGGCGAACAAGAAGCCGAGACTAGACATGAATTGATCAATGGAGAAGTCTATGCGATGGCCGGCGCGAATGAAAACCACAATCTAGTGTCGGGCAACATTTTTTCCGAAGTGAAAAGCCGTCTAAAAGGCTCGCCTTGTAAAACCTTCATGTCGGATATGAAAGTCAAAGCCGGCGGCGATTTTTTTTACCCGGATGTCATGGTCGTTTGCGAAGAAGACAACGAACATGAATACTACAAAAGCGCACCGATTTTGATTGTCGAGGTTTTATCCGAAAGCACCCGGAAATTTGATAAAACTTCTAAACGTTTAATTTATCAGAATATTCCTAGTTTGGAAGAATATGCGATCATCGAACAAGAACGTTGCGAAATCGAGGTTTTCAGAAGAAAAGATCACTGGCAGTCGACTTATTACTACCTAGGCGATGACGTCTTCTTTGCTTCGCTAGACGTATCCGTTTCGGTTGAAGACATTTATTATCAAGTCGTCAATGCCGACATAATCAAGTATTTTGCCTAACGCTGATTTTTTCCGCTATCCGAACAAGGTACGCGATGTGTACCCTACAAAATTTTAACTCTTAACCAACCACACCTCGACCATGACTGAAAATTTATCCAACGATGCCGTTATCTACGCAATGCTTTCGATCAACAGCGAAATTGCCATACAAAAAGATTATCTCGATTCGCCGGAACTGCCGGTAGACGAAAAAGAATACGAAGAAGAAACGCTCGCCGATCTCGAGCAAGCCTTGATGGAGTTTATCGAGCTGTATAAAAACCGCCTTAAAGCGGATAAAACCCTGCCTAGCCTAGATGAGCTGTTATATAGCGAATTATAAACCCGACCTATGCCTACACTTTACGGAATCAAAAACTGCGACACGATCAAGAAAGCCCGAAAGTGGCTCGACCAAAACGGCATTGATTACCGCTTTCACGATTATCGGGAAGACGGCTTGACGACCGAATTGCTGAAAAACTTTTTGGCTCGAAGCGACTGGCAAACATTGCTCAACCAGCGCAGCACCAGTTGGCGGCAACTTGATGCGGCACAAAAATCCGACCTGGACGAAGACAAGGCTTTAAAATTGATGCTCGAAACGCCGACACTGATCAAACGCCCCGTGCTAGACAACGGGGGCCAACTGGTCGTCGGCTTTAAGGCTGAACAATATCAAGCCGAATTTGACCTCTAACTCCTTTTCAAGCCGCCTCGAACGTTTTGGTTTGCTTTGAACACGGTCGAAACGCTTAGGACGGGGTTACAAACCCCGTCCTGCATAGGGTACTGTAGGGTGCGCATCGCGCACCTTTCCACGGTACCGAACCAGACGCAAGTCCCGACCCAGGTGCGCGATGCGCACCCTAGCGCTTTATAATTCATGATGACTAACAATAATCCAAGTTTAATACTCCCTTTTGATTGAAAAACCATCTAAGAATAAAAGGTATGGGATGTGTCTATCGAGGACCGCCGTTCACCCAGCACCTAAATTATCTCAGATAGTTAACCATAGCCAATGGACTATGGAATTTAGGTGCTGGGTAAACCCATCCATGGGGGCTTGACGGCAGCGATCCCTGCTGCCGACATCCTCGCTAGCCACACCCCATACCTTCATAAAGTTATACCTATCGGAGATCAAAATTCGGCACCGGGGTGCCCGTCAAAGGACGCCGTGAATACGTCCATGTAGGCTCTATGCCAGCTCCATGCTGGCAAAGCCTTTGCCGAGCACCCCGGCGCCTCCTAAGACACTGCCGAAATTTGAAGTGCGAAAGGTATAGCTAATTTTTGAGTATAAAGGGAGTAAAGCGGGAACATAGAAATTAGCTAAAATCGCTTTTTTTTCGACAGTCTCCCCCTAGCCCCTCTTTTTCAAAGAGAGGGGCTGAATACTTTCCTTCCGAGCAAAGAATTTGAAAATTAGCGAAAACGCCTCATTCAATAACAACGAAATACGCTACAAAACCTGCCGTACATAAATCATGAACGATCCATTGGAATTACTTAAAGACTTGATCAGCCGCCCATCGGTCACGCCCGACGACGCCGGATGCATGGAACTGCTTGCCGAACGCCTCGAGAAAACGGGCTTCCGCGCCGAATATCTCGATTTCGAAGATACCCGGAATATTTTTCTGAAACGCGGCGAAGACAAACCGCTGTTCGTTTTTCTCGGTCACACCGACGTCGTGCCGACCGGCCCGATCGAACGCTGGCATTCGCCGCCGTTCGAGCCGACGATAAAGGACGGTAAACTCTACGGAAGGGGCGCGGCAGACATGAAAAGCGGCATCGCCTGTTTCGTCACTGCAGTCGAACGCTTCATCGAAAAACACCCGGATCACCGAGGCTCAATCGCGATCATGCTAACCAGCGACGAAGAAGGCCCCGCGACGAACGGCGTCGTCAAGGTCATTGAAACCCTGGAACAACGCAACGAAAAAATCGACTGGTGCCTGGTCGGCGAACCGTCGAGCGACAAAAAGCTTGGCGACGTCATTCGAGTCGGTCGGCGCGGCTCGCTGTGCGCGAAACTGACCGTACACGGCATACAAGGCCATGTCGCCTACCCAGAAATCGCCGAGAACCCGATTCATCGTTTCGCCCCGGCACTCAAAGAACTAACCGAGGAAATCTGGGATAGGGGCAATGCATTCTTTCCACCGACCAGCTTACAAGTCTCGAACTTCAACGCCGGCACCGGCGCCGAAAACATCATTCCAGGCAGTATCGAGGTTCAGTTCAACCTGAGATTCAGCACTGAATCAAACGAAGACAGTATCAAAAGGCGCACACAAGCCATTCTGGATAAATACGATTTAAAATATGATTTGGAATGGCGATTGTCGGGAAAACCTTTTTTGACCGACAAAGGCGAATTGATCAATGCGGTACACGCCGGGATCTATTCGGTCACCGGTTTCGAACCGGTCGACGATACCGGCGGAGGAACCTCGGACGGACGTTTCGTCGCCCCCACCGGCGCACAAGTCGTCGAACTCGGACCGATCAACGCCACGATTCACAAAATCAACGAAAACGTCGACCTTAAAGATTTGGACACTCTGACCGATATCTATCACAACACACTGGTTGAATTGATGATATAAACTCGGAGGGTAGCATGCCCGAAATCAAACTACCCGGACCAATGCGCATGGTCTGGGGAAGCCTCGGCTGTTTTTGGCTAGCGGGAATAATAAACAAAGGCTTTTATACGACGGCCGTTATACTGCTTTTATTCGTTCCGGTACTAATTATTATTAACGGAGAGACGCCTAGCCAAATGAGAAAACTGCAGAAAGCCCCTCGCACAGAGCCATCCGATTCATCAGCCGCATAGACTCCGAGCGAATATCTCACGGATTTACTTCTGGGCTTGGTACATTATCTATCTTAGGATTTGGTCGCAAATAACCCCCCTATTTTAGGGAAGGTTCGGTTGCTCGATTGGCAGGTGTCGGCGGCAGGGCAGATTTTTGCTCCTGCAAAATCTGCATTCACGCCATCCATGGCGTTTGCAGATTTTTGCTCCTCGGCAATTGCTGAGTTACAAGGATGTAACGAATGCAGAAAATGCAGGAGCATTTTTCTGCCCTGCATCGCCTAAAGCGCCTACTGTTGGTGCTCTAATACACGCCATCCATGGCGTAATGCAAAATCTGCATTCATGCCATCCATGGCAATCAGATTCCGCCGTCAAGCCTACACGGAAGTATTCACGGCATCCTGCCAAGCGAGTTACCGAACCCTAAACAAAGCCCATAGTTCCAGGACGTTATTTATCACGAAATCCTAAGTCAATTTTACGATAGCAATAACGGCGGAAACGGTTAAACCTAACGACCAAAACATAAACCGATCCATGCGTCGGGTAATAGCGGTTAAATGCTTGTCCATTTGTTCAAAACGCTTATCGACTTCCTCAAAACGCTTATCGACTTGTTCAAAACGTTTATCAACTTGCTCAAAACGCTTATCGACTTGTTCAAAACGATTATTCATATCGGAACGCATTTCTTCAAAACGTTTATCGACTTGCTCGAAACGCTTTTGAGTCATCTCAAAGCCTTGCATCATCAACTCTCGCTGATGTTTAAGCTCCTCCTCGACACGAACGATACGCTCACGAAGCTCAAGCTCATAACGCACATTCGCATTAACTACTTCCGGACGCGCCGCAATACTTTGATCGATGAGTTTTTGTATTTGTATTAAATCTTCTTGGGCGAGTGCCATCTTAATGGCTCCATAAAAAACAGTAAGTAATAGCGGATATACTAGCCATAACGCTTTGGTAAAACAACTTCTTGGGTGAATGACTGAAATTTCCAGTTTGAACATGTTCACGCAGTATACTGCACTGGGCTTTATGGAGACCTTGGAACTGGTCGAACTCAAAGGCGAGTTAAAAAAGAAAATCAACCAACTGCTCAAATTCGATGTGCTCATCATCGACGAGTTGGGCTACCTGCCGATGAACAAACAAGGCATGCACAACCTGTTTCAGTTCATCAACGCGCTATACGAATACCGCTCGGTGATCCTGACCACCAACAAGGAATTTACCACTGGGGCGAGTTTTTATCGATGACAACGTCGCCGTGCCCATCGTCGACCGCATCATCCATCATTCACATATTTTTATGCTCGGAGGGGAAAGTTATCGACTCAAATCAAAGCTAAATCAAGCATCGTAACCCTGGAAAAGTGGCTCAATTTTAATGGCCAAAACTGGCTCAATTCTGTTGGCCATTGACAAAGACGAAAAAGGCATTTGGCACTATACCGACA
Organism: Methylotuvimicrobium sp. KM1; assembly: GCF_044788715.1. Lineage (NCBI taxonomy): Bacteria > Pseudomonadati > Pseudomonadota > Gammaproteobacteria > Methylococcales > Methylococcaceae > Methylotuvimicrobium > Methylotuvimicrobium sp. KM1. The sequence continues at coordinate 3,456,217 of NZ_CP173170.1, forward strand.
AGGCGCCCGACCTACGCCATCCGAAATGATTACGGCGACCTGGTACAAGTGGAAGTCGCTTTTGTCGAGAACGAGAATACTTTGGGCAATCCGGCGTTGCCGCATCGCTTTATCGTGCCTATCAAGGCGGAACTGTCAGAGCGGACAGGTTTCTTGTCTGTCTTCTTAGTTTTAGCCCTATCCTAAGCTTTGCTTTTTTAATAAATTGGCATATTGCCTACAGCTTTAATTTGCATAGGGGCTTGCTAATGGCAATGATTGTATTTGATAAGCATAAGTTTGTTCGCAAATTGCAAGAGGCGGGCTTTGATCAAAAGCAAGCAGAGGGATTGACCGAAGCAATACGCGCGGCAATTGACGAATCCGAACTGGTAACTAAAAAGATTAACAGGTTAAGCTTGCGCCCATCAAAGCCGATCTGAATCTTCTCAAATGGATGATGATTGCACTCATCGCCCTTGCGATTGCCAATTTCTCCAAGCAATTTTTATAATCACTCCCGGGATATGTCTATCGAGGACAGCCGCAAAGCCTACTACTTGTAGAAGTTATTTTGCGCATATCCTTAAGCCCGTTGCAAACGCTCCGGAATCACCGTAAAAAATTGTTTGAAATGCGGCATGAAGCTGATTGTTATTGGTATCGAGAACAGGCAATAAATCGCCGCCGCCTCGCCAGTCGACACGCCGAATAGCCATTGCGGCATCAGCAAGGTCATCAAGGCCATGACGCAGTGGTAGGAAGCCATCTTCCAATTGTCGGGCCAAATATACCCGCTCAACGCCAAGGCGAACAATGATCCATGGGTTACGAGCAAACCGAAAGCACTCGGTATTGCATAACCTATGTGATAAATCCCGCTATAAAGACAAGCCACTTTGTTACCGATAAAGTTCGGCTCGATTCCGAATAATTGCCACTCCTTAGGCAGGAAATTAAAGATGAGGAATAACGAACTCAAGGTCGCGCTAAAGTAGAACGCTTTTTTGAGTGCTTCTTTATCGGAGGAATAACTTGCCAATGCCGGCATAATCGCAAATGCCTGCAGGCTGATGTGATAAGTCGATAATTCGCTGAGGAAAAGATTTGTGCCGTAACCGCATTGATCGGCAACCGGGTAGGCAAAATATTGAATGAATTCCATCAGTGAAAAATGCAATATTGCGTAGGCTCTGGCCAATCTCGCCGGCAGAGTTTCGCTCTTATCTAAAAAAGTCACGCTAGAAGCAGCCAGGCCTACCACGCCCAGACCCAAAGACATATTCGCACTAAAACACATGATCAGTCCGCCATTTAATCGGCAACACGAAGTTTATTATTAAAACCTAAATGCAATCGCTTGGTTGCCGTATCCGAAAAATATCGGCAAAACGCGTAAAATATCCATTTACGCATGAATCGCCGCCCGTAAATGGAAGGATTCTAACAGACTGACGATAATGATGCTTGAGGGAATATCGATTCGAAAAAGTCTCCAGTCCCTGGATGTATCCCCACAAAACGCTCGTTCCCATGCTCTGCGCTCATCGTTATACATAAGTCAAGAATTACTGTTTTGCAATCTTAGCTAATGAGGCTTCAATACCATTTTTTGTCGCCCAACGTTCCCGACTTCGAAATCGCGATCTGGGGATCGCTCCCACAGAGCATCCGCCCCCTTGTGGGAGCGACGCCTTCGTCGCGATTTCGAAGCCACTGATGTTCAATATCCGCAGATTTATCAAACAGCACCGTTTCCAGGTATACGACGAACTCTGTTTAGCAAGTTTACCGATACTTGTGTATAACGGCGAGTGCTCTGCGTGGGAATGCCGCTTTAGACGCTCTGCGTCGACTGTGGTTGGCAATTGGATTAAGAAACTGTAGGGAATGTATCGTTGCTCTTGTCGGGATTATCGACCTATGGGGACGCAGAGCGTCCCGAGATGCATTCCCACGCAGAGCGTAGGAACGATCAAAAAAATTAATATATCTATCAATTTTCAGCCATAGTAAATTGTTTTATTTGGCTATTTCGTGGGGATACCTCAGCTCCAGCCCCCTTTAACTTTATAGGGGGACTGGAGAGGCTACATCGTCTGATGAAAAACCGTTACTCCGAGGCGAGGTAATGAGCCGACCCCATCGGGCCTTCATAGTTTATACCTTCGCGAAAATAAGCCAAAGGGTTCGCTGCGATGTCTCTCGCAGCCAAAAACTGTGCATAATAATTACGCGACGCGAATCCGAATATCGGACTGTTGTATCGTTCGACGATTTGTTCGAAATCGCGGCCGACTTGATTTTGTGCCCGCGACATTCCGCCGATCCCGTGATTATAAGAAGTCACCGCAGTCGGCCAATCGTTGAGTTTGTTGTAAGCATACTTTAGATAACGAGCCGCGCCATGAGCCGAGGCGATCGGATCGTGCCGCCGATCGGGTCTGTTTTTACCCGGCATAAATGTTTCGGCGGCTCCTTTCGTAAACTGCCACATGCCGACCGCGCCGGCGTGAGATTTTGCGGAAGCTTGAAATGACGACTCGACATGCGGCAAATAGGCGAAATCCTCCGGCAAATTATATTCGCGGAAAATTCTTCTAAATTGCGCATCATAACGACCGCTGATCTCCATGCCGCGTTTAAAGCGTTCTTTAATGCCGCGTTGCGAACGTAATCTTTGACTGGCCTCAGGCAAAATCTCATGCAAATTGCCTTGGCTTTGGATTCTGGCGACGATTTGTTTATCGACTTGGTTTAGCGGAGCTTTAGCTCGCAATTTCCTGTCTAAATCACTCAAGCGATTTTTCCAAAATGCTTTGCGCTGTTCGATCATCGTTTTTTGTTGGTTAGTCAAGCCTTCGCCGACATTGCCCGGTAACCTCATCACTTCATAGATAACGCCCATAAAACGATCATCATGAAACGCGACTTCCGAACGATGCCATACGCCATAAGTCTTACGCCAAAAATCGACCGCCGGCTCCAATGATGGCGGTCTAGGAAATACGCCCTGTTCCTTTTGCGCGAACTTTGCGGCTATAGCCGGTTTATAGGTCCACTGAGAGCCGATAGAAACTCTTGGCGGAGTCGCCGGTTTAATTTCAACATGCCGTGAAGGAGAACTGCTGCAAGCCGGCAGCAATACCATTGCCGCGGATAATAATGAAATGACAAGAGTTTGTCGTTGCATAACCAATCACCAAAAACTATTTTTTAAAAGACAAAAGATTCGTAATTATTCAAATCCCCCTATCCTTCTCACGCAGAGCGTGGGAATGATAATTGCCGGGGGACTGAATAGTTACAAAGATTCTTCAGGAATCATTCAAGGAATCGTAACAAAAGCGTTAAGCTTTATTTAAGGATAGTAGGCGGAAATTTAAATTTCTACTCTTTTAATGGCAATCTTAGCTATTTATTTTTTCGAGAATCGGAATCAAAATATAGCGATGCTAGCCCGCGCTTCCGCCACGACGCTTTATATCTTTATTTCAATTACTTACGCCTCAACACAGAATGTCGCAGCGGTATCGTAGGAAATCCTTATATCCTTACCGAATCAATAATCATGCCGGCAATAATTGCCGAACTTCGAACCCAAAAATACGCACAAAATAATCTCCCCAAATGGTTTCCTCGCCCTGCGCTCATGTAATTATTCACACTCCCTATCGTTCCCACGCTCCAGCGCTCGCCGTTATACACAAGTATCGGTAAACTTGCTAAACAGAGTTCGTCGTATACCTGGAAACGGTGCTGTTTGATAAATCTGCGGATATTGAACATCAGTGGCTTCGTAATCGCGACGAAGGCGTCGCTCCCACAAGGGGGGCGGATGCCCTGTGGGAGCGATCCCCAGATCGCGATTTCGAAGTCGGGAACGTTGGGCGACAAAAAATGGTATCGAAGCCTCATTAGCTAAGATTGCAAAACAGTAATTTTTGACTTATGAATAACGATGAGCGCTCCAGCATGGGAACGAGAATGGCCGTCGGACTGAATACTCACGCCCTCATCGTTACACATAAATTGTACGGTACGCTGCGCGTACCAAAGCCGTGCCCTGGCGGTTCGGTTAGCACATGAATATCGCGGGGCTACCATGGTACGCACAGCGTACCCTACGCGGATCACCTAGCGTTAGGTGAGGGAAACTCAAGGGTGTTAAATGACAATAAACAATAAAGGGTATGTCGAAGCTCTCGAATCGCCTTGGACGGGTTGAATCACTCACCCCGAACGAAGTATTCGGTATAATAATTGGCTTTCTCATTTTTTACACCCGAGCCTCAGCATCTATGTCTTCGATTGTGCAATTCTGCCGCCGCCTTGCCGATAAAATCGACCTGCTTAACGAATGGATCGGAACGACTGTATCCTGGCTAACTTTGTTCATGGTCGTGGTAACGTTTACGATCGTCATGCTTCGTTATGCGTTTAATTACAATTCGATCGCCATGCAGGAATCGGTTTCCTATATGCATGCGCTGGTGTTTATGTTGGGTGCGGCCTACACTTTGAAAACCGGCGCCCATGTCCGGGTCGATATCTTTTATCAACGCCTTGGCAAATCGGCCCGTGCCTGGATCGATTGCTGCGGCGTCGTATTGTTATTACTGCCGGTTTCAGGATTTATTCTTTACAGCAGTTGGGATTATGTCGCCGAATCTTGGAAAATCTTCGAAAGCTCGAGTAATTCCGGCGGCCTTCCCGGCGTATTCTTGATCAAAAGCACTATTCCATTGACCGCTTGCCTAGTAATCCTGCAAGGTATTTCCATGTTCATCGCTAACTTAATGATTGCCTTGGGTATCGATCGCTCGGATGAGCCCGACTCAATAGAGACTCGTTAAAATGGAAAATATGATGGCTTTGTGGATGTTTGCCGCGGTTTTTGTCGTGCTATTGAGCGGTTTTCCGGTCGCCTTTGCCTTGAGCGGCACCGCGCTGGCATTCGCGGGACTGGGTTTGTTGCTGGGCAATTTCGACATGGCATTTTTAAACGCATTGCCGAACCGTCTGTACGGCATCATCGGTAATGAAACGCTGATCGCGGTACCGCTTTTCGTGTTCATGGGCGTCATGCTCGAACGGTCGCGCATTGCCGAAAGCCTTTTAGAAGCAATGACTAATTTGTTCGGTACCCTGCGCGGCGGCCTCGGCATCGCGGTAACTTTGGTCGGCATGTTGATGGCGGCAAGCACCGGCATCGTGGGCGCTACCGTAGTCACGATGGGCTTGTTGTCGCTACCGACCATGCTGCGCAAGAATTACGATCCGGCCGTGGCCTGCGGCACGATTTGCGCTTCCGGCACATTGGGTCAAATTATTCCGCCGTCTATCGTACTGGTTTTGCTCGGCGATATCATTTCCACCGCCTATCAGCAAGCTCAACTCGACATGGGGGTATTTGCTCCGGAATCGATTTCGGTCGGCGACTTATTCGCCGGCGCGTTACTGCCGGGACTCGGCCTAGTCGCACTCTATTTAATCTATATTGCCTTGCTGGCCTGGCTGCGTCCGAATTTGATGCCGGCCGCGGAACAAAACGCCCGGCTCGAGTCGGGCTTTTATCGGAGCCTGTTGTTTAGCCTGGCGCCGCCGTTAGTATTGATTCTCTCGGTACTTGGTTCAATCATAGGCGGTTTGGCTACGCCAACCGAAGCGGCATCGGTCGGCGCTTTCGGGGCCATTATTCTGGCTATCGCAAAAAGCGAATTGAATTTAGCCACATTGCAGGAAGTCATGCGCAGCACTACGCAAACCACGAGCATGGTATTTCTAATCCTGATCGGCGCGGCCTTGTTTTCGTTGGTATTTCGAGGGTTTGAAGGCGATGAACTGATCGTTAACCTGCTCTCGGACTTACCGGGCGGCCAATTCGGCGCCGTATTCAGCGTGATGCTGGTGATGTTTTTTCTTGGCTTCGTATTGGATTTTATCGAAATCACCTTCGTCGTGGTGCCGATCGTCGGCCCTATACTGTTGGCGATGGATATCGACCCGGTCTGGCTCGGCATCATGATCGCGCTAAATCTGCAAACGTCGTTTTTGACGCCGCCATTCGGTTTCGCGTTATTTTATCTGCGCGGCGTGGCTCCGTCCGAGGTTTCGACCGGTCAAATCTATAAAGGCGTGATGCCTTTTATCGCAATTCAGCTTATCATGTTGGCCGTTTTGGCTTATTGGCCGCAGCTGGCCACTTGGCTTCCTACTCAGATTTACAACGATGCATTATGAATTATTCCAAACTTTTAATCGCTCCCTTTATCGGATTATTGATCACTGCCTGCGGACAAACCGGACCGCTTTATTTGCCGGACGGGCCGGCGCCTATCCATGTCCCGAAAGAGCAACCGACCGATATTGAAACTGACGAAGAAGACTGACAACATGGATTTTTTTAATTATAAACGCGGCGAATTGTTCGCTGAAGACTGTCCGGTGCGGGAAATCGCCGCTACACATGGAACCCCGTGCTACATTTATTCACGCGCCACGTTAGAACGACATTGGCATGCTTTCGACCGTCCCTTCGGCGACAGGCCGCATTTGATCTGTTATGCCGTCAAGGCCAATTCCAATCTGGCGGTGCTGAATATTTTGGCTCGATTGGGATCGGGTTTCGATATCGTTTCGGCCGGCGAACTCGAACGCGTCTTAGCCGCAGGGGGCGATCCGAAAAAAACTGTGTTTTCAGGCGTCGGTAAACGCAGCGATGAAATCCTAAGTGCGCTGAAAACCGGTATCCGTTGTTTCAATATCGAGGTCGGCGGAGAGCTGGATAGAATCAATGAACTGGCAGGCCGACTCGGCGTTAAAGCCCCGGTTTCGTTCCGTGTCAATCCGGACGTCGATGCGAAAACCCATCCTTACATCTCAACCGGCTTGAAAGAAAACAAATTCGGCATTGCGATTGAACAAGCCTTGCTTGAGTATCAACGGGCCGCGGCCATGCCGAATATCGACGTCATCGGCATCGACTGCCATATCGGTTCGCAATTGACCGACACGACGCCCTTTCTGGACGCATTGAGCCGGATACTTGACCTTGTCGTCGACCTAAAAAAAATGGGAATCGCCCTGCACCATCTGGATCTCGGCGGCGGTCTCGGCATCCGTTATCGCGACGAACAACCGCCGGAACCGGCCGATTATGTTCAAGCCTTACTCGATCGTTTGAATCAATCTGGGCTGGCTGATGATGTTGAAATCCTGCTCGAACCCGGCCGGGCCATCGCCGGTAATGCAGGCATTCTAGTCACGCAAGTCGAATACCTTAAAACCACGGCCGACAAAAATTTTGCCATTGTCGACGCGGCGATGAACGATTTAATCCGCCCTTCACTCTACAGCGCTTGGCAGGAAATCATTCCGGTTCAAAGCCAAAGTTCGGCGGACGAACAGCAATGGGATATCGTCGGCCCGGTCTGCGAGACCGGCGATTTTCTCGGCAAAGACCGCAAATTGAGACTCTCGCCCGGCGACTTGCTGGCGGTGCGATCTTCCGGCGCCTATGGATTTACGATGAGTTCCAACTATAATTCAAGACCGCGCGCCGCCGAAGTCATGGTCGATGGCGGCGATTGCCACCTGATCCGCGAGCGGGAAACTCTTGCGCAATTATGGACTGGCGAACAATTACTGCCTTAACCGGAAAATAACACCCATGATCGAATTCACCAAAATGCATGGCCTCGGTAACGACTTTGTCGTGATCGATGCCATCAATCAAAGCATTTCATTACAGGCCGAACAAATCCGCACCTGGTCGGATCGGCATTTCGGCATCGGCTTCGATCAATTATTATTGGTCGAAAACCCGGTTAGTCCGGATGCCGATTTCAAATACCGTATCTTCAACGCTGACGGCAGCGAGGTTGCACAATGCGGCAACGGCGCGCGCTGCTTTGCGAAATTCGTCCGCGAAAAACAATTGACCCATAAAGACGAAATCCGTGTCGATACCAATGCCGGACAACTATTGCTGAAGCTTAACGCGGACGGCATGATCACGGTCAACATGGGCATCCCTAAACACAAGCCTGAAGAAATCCCGCTAAAGACACAGCATGAAGCGAAGTTTTACAGCGTCATCGCCAATAATATCGAAAGAGGTTTTGGCGCGGTTTCGCTAGGCAACCCGCATGCCGTGCTTCAGGTTCACGACATCAAGCATGCGCCGGTCAATGAGTTAGGACCTTTACTGGAAAGCCATCCCGATTTTCCCGAACGCGCCAATATCGGTTTTATGCAAGTCATCGACCGCGGCCATATTAAGCTTCGCGTTTATGAGCGAGGGGCTGCGGAAACACTCGCCTGCGGCAGCGGCGCTTGCGCCGCCGCAATCATCGGCATCGAACAAAATTTACTCGACAATGAAGTCATCGTCGAATTGCCCGGCGGATCATTAACAATAAATTGGCCGGGGAGAGGACAACCGGTATTGATGACAGGACCCGCCGTTTCGGTTTTCGAGGGACGTATCTTATGATGAAAAAACAAGCACTAAACACACTAACAGACAAACAAGTTGAAGCCTATTTGCAGGCTAACCCCGAGTTCTTCAACGATCACCTTAATCTTCTGGAAAGCATGACGATACCGCATCCGAGCGGCGATGCGATTTCGTTGATATCCAAACAACTGGAAATTTTCAGGGTCAAGCATCAGGAATTGGAAAGTCAATTATCCGCGCTGATTGAAATCGCCCGCGACAATGACACGTCGTTTAATCGCATGCATAAACTGACCTTGGCATTGCTCGACGCCGCGACGCTCGACGAAGCCGTCGCGAATCTCGAACATGTGTTCGTCGACTTTTTCATGACCGATTTCGTGGCCGTGCGTATCATTTCCGAATATGAGCAAACGCCGATTGCCAATTTATTTATCGCGCCGAACGACCCCAACCTTCAGCACTTCGCCCCCATTCTGAGCAGCAGCCAGCCGAAATGCGGACGCCCCACTCTCGCACAAGCCAGAGTCTTGTTCGGCGATGAGGCTTCGGAGGTCAAGTCCTGCGCGATCATCCCCATGTCGTTCACCCAACTCGAAGGCATTGTTGCGATCGGCAGCCGCGAAGACAACCGCTTCCATTACAGCATGGGTAATTTATTTTTGACCCAAATGAGCGAAATTATTGCCACACGGTTGATTTCGTTGCTTCACCAATCGGAACATGACTGAAGACGCGCTGACTCAGTTAACTAGCTTTTTAAGCTACTTGCAAGCGGAGAAACGCTTGTCCGACCATACCGTCGAAGGCTACCGACACGACTTGGAAAGACTGCGCGATTTTTGTGTCGAACACGACATTGAAGAATGGTCGGCAATTCACACTAGCGATATTCGCACCCATATCGCCTCGAGGCACCGGCGAGGACTCGGTAGCAAAAGCCTACAACGCGAATTATCCGCGATACGCAGTTTGTTCAGATATTTGCTAAAAAAAAACCTTGCCACGCTAAACCCGGCCCAGGCGGTCAAAGCGCCCAAGCAGGATAGAAAACTCCCCAGCGTACTCGATGTCGATCAAGTCACAGGTTTCCTTGAAGCCGATACCGATTCTTGGCTGGAAATCAGAGATCAAGCGATTTTCGAATTATTTTATTCCTGCGGCCTGCGTCTTAGCGAATTAACCTCGCTCAATCTAGTCGATATCGATTTAGCCGATTGCAGTTTAATCGTGCAATCGGGAAAAGGCGGAAAATCCAGACTATTACCGATTGGCAGTAAAGCCGTCGAGGCATTGAAAAACTGGTTGCCATTACGCACCGATCTTAATCGCGGCGATGAGCCTGCGCTGTTTTTATCGGCCAGAGGCAGCCGACTCGCACAACGTAGCGTACAACAAAGACTCGAAAACTGGTGTCGAAAGAAAGGGATCGCCGAACATATTCATCCGCATATGCTGAGACACTCCTTTGCCAGTCATTTACTCGAATCCAGCGGCGACCTTAGAGCCGTTCAGGAATTACTCGGCCACAGCACGATCGGCACAACGCAAATTTATACCCATCTTAATTTCCAACATCTTGCCGAAGTTTACGATCAGGCACATCCTCGCGCTAAAAAAAGAACGCCTTAATCCGGATTTTGTTAGCGAGCCAACGGCTATAAAACCTGTTATTATTAGAGCAATTTTTAAAAAATGCTGCTCACTAAGGATACCGGAAATGTCTGAAAACGATTTACCACAGAACACACCATATAAAGGGATTCTCTGGACGCTTGGTGTCATCGGATCCGCGATTTTAGTTTTAATGCTAATTCTCTCAACCTGGTGGAGTCAAGAACCCGATCCGTTCAATGTTTATGACGAAGCGATAGAGCGCTCCAAGGTTGACGACACGTCCGATATTCCCGTCGGCTATGTTTACGCCAATACCTTAGCGCATATCGCCGAAGTTTTACTACATAAACCCGGTGGCTATATTACTAACGACGCTGCGCCTCCGGGCATATTCATGGATAACATGCCTAGCTGGGAATTGGGAGCCTTGGTCATCTTGCGCGACGCCACGACCGCATTACGCAATCATTTCGCGCGGGATCAGTCGCAATCGGCCGAAGACCCCGACCTCGCGATTGCCGAGCCCTATTTTTACTACGAGCGCAACTCCTGGGCGCTACCTTCGACCGAGGCGGAATATCAAAAAGGCGTCGATGCTTTACACAACTATATGATCCGTCTTCAAAAACCGACTGGCAAAAAGCCAGCAAGATTTTATTCCCGAGCCGACAATCTTTGGCAGTATGTCGAGATCGTGATTAAACGTCTTGGAGGTCTATCGACACGCCTATCTGCCAGCAGTGAGCATACTTATATTCGCGAAATGACCGTACAGATCACCGAAGATTCGAAAGTATCAAGGCTCAAAAAGGAACATGTCACAACCGAACCGCTAACCCGAACACCTTGGCTAGAGGTCGACGACATCTTTTGGGAAGCGCGCGGAGCGTCCTGGGCCTTGTTGCATATTCTTAAAGCGATCGAACACGATTTTAGAGCCATTTTGATCGACAAACGAGCAATGAATACCGTTGACATTATGATCCGAGCATTGGAAAACTCACTACAACCAATTATGAGCCCCATGATTCTCAACGGCAGTGGTTTCGGTCTGTTTGCGAACTATTCATTGACGATGGCCAATTATATCGCTCGCGCCAATGCCGCCGCATTGGATTTACGAGACGTCATGAACCGCGGGTAAAAAGCATGAAGGAACAACTCAACGAAAACCTCAAAAAACCGAACACCTGGAAAAGAATCGCCTTTATGTTGGTATTCGCAGTCATTGCGGGATTAGTCAGGGTATTGTTGTGGGCAGTAATATTGCTGCAAATCGCATCCATGCTGCTGACCGGCTCGACCAATAAGAATATTCTCGATCTTGGGAAAAAGTTGGCGGCCTATCTGTATCATATCGTGCTGTTCTTGACCTTCAACACCGAGCGAATGCCCTTCCCTTTCGCCGACTGGAACGAGACCGAAACCTTGGATTTGCCGTCTCACCGAGAACATCAGGACTGATTCGCGTCAACGACCATGGAAGCCGCTCGTAAAATCATCCACATCGATATGGATGCCTTTTTTGCCGCGGTCGAGCAACGCGATTTTCCGCAATACCGCAATAAACCTTTGATCGTCGGCGGTCTGCCGGGGTCTCGAGGGGTGGTATCAACCTGCAGTTACGAAGCCCGGCAATTCGGCATCCACTCGGCGATGCCATCGTCAACGGCACATCGCCTCTGTCCTCATGCAATCTTCGTCAAACCGCGTTTCGAAGCATACCGAGAAGCGTCAAACAGCATCCGCAAAATCTTTGCCGACTATACCGATTTATTCGAACCCTTATCGCTCGACGAAGCCTATCTTGACGTTAGCCAATGCAATCGCTGCAAAGGCTCTGCGACACTCATTGCGAAAGACATCAAGGCAAAAATCAAACAACAGACCGGCCTGACCGCTTCCGCCGGCGTTTCCTATAACAAATTTCTGGCAAAAATAGCCTCCGATCTCGATAAACCGGACGGCTTGTATTTAATCACGCCCGACAACGGCCCAGGGTTTATCGAAACCCTGCCTATTGGAAAATTTCACGGCATCGGCAAGGCCACCGAGAAAAAAATGCATGAGCTGGGCATTTTTACCGGAGCCGATTTAAAAACGATACCCCTCGCCTCTTTGCAAGATTATTTCGGTAAAGCTGGCTTGCATTATTACCATATTTGCCGTGGCATCGATAACCGCCCGGTCAATCACCAACGAATCACTAAATCGATCGGTGTTGAAGTCACTTTTCAAGAAGATCTCGATAACCGAGAAACTCTATTGATACAGCTACAAAATCTTCTGAGCAAAGCGCTCGGCAAGGCACAAGAGAAAAAACTGGCTGCGTATACCCTAACGATAAAAATAAAATATAGCGATTTTGTGCAAATTACGCGCAGCCGAACGCTTTCGAAAGCGATCACCGAAAACTTAAATACTCTACCTCTGCTGGACGACTTATTGAAAACGGCACCAACCGACCGGCGTAAGGTCCGCCTGCTGGGTGTCGCTTTGTCATCACTCGCCTCTCCCAACAGCAACCGACAAATCGATTTGTTCGAGCAGTTTCAGTAATGTAAAACACCACCGTCAAGTAGCGTAGGTCGAGTTAGCGCTAGCGTAACCCGACATTTGACCCATCGATATGTCGGGTTACGGCTCCGCCTAACCCGACCTACTCGGCTACTCGGCCGCAAGCATTCGAGTAAAATGGTGCGTGGTGTGCGCCCTACGATTCACTAGGCCAATCAATCAGAATCCGCTTCGAACAACTCTTTCAAATAACGGTACAGCTCCCGCGAGGATTTTGGAGGCCGCGCTTCTGCCGCTTCTTTCTGAGCACTACGCATCAATTGCCTTAACAATTGCCGGTCGGTTTGCGGATATTCGTCGATCAATTCGGTCAAGGCGTCTTGACCTTCGGAAATCAAGCGATCGCGCCAACGCTCTATTTTGTGATGCTCCCTGGTCGCATGAGCGCTCTGGTTTTTTATCCTCGCCAATTTTTCGGTAATCGGATCGACATCCAACTTTCTGAGTAAACCGCAAATAAACTTCATCTGCCTTTTTCTGGCACCTTTCGGCGGCATTCCAGTCGCACCGATAACGGCCTTGTGTAAACCCTCAGGCAAATCCAAGGTACTTAATTGCGCCGCCGATAACGCGACCAATTCCTCTCCCAGTTCGAATAAAACGGCAATATCGCGTTTTATCTGCGTTTTGTTAGGCCTAACCGCATAGTATTCGACTTCATCGTCGAATTCTTCGTATTCCTGATATTCTTCAATCATTTCAAACCATGGCTATTAAAAATAATACAAATAGTACAACGAACCCCAGCGGTAACAATACCGCTTTCCAATCCGTTTCGGCATTTTTACTGCGTTCGAGCGATGCTTTGACACCTGGCCCCATCCAAAACAGCACAAGCAGTACTAATGCCCCCAGTATCAAGCTTTCTGTCGTCGATAAGTTTTCCATATTGACCTCTTTTATTTTTTGATAGCCGTTAACAGTCAGCGGTAAACGGATCTCTGTTATCACCTAGCAGGAGCAGTTGCCGAGGAGCAAAAATCTGCCCTGCCGCCGACACCTGCCAATCGAGCTACCGAACCCTCCATAAAATAGGGAGGTTATTTACGACAAAATCCTAATCATTGCCGACCGTTAACTACAATCCCAAGCGCCGCTTTCCAAATCATGGTTTTCCGCTCCAACGACATCGCCGCATAGGCTGGACTTGTTGAAGGTACGCGCTGATATTCAAGATAATTGAAACGGCTATTCAATATCGGCAACACGTGTTTACGATATAAGCTATCCGCCGCGCCACCGTTAAACAATACTCTCTTTATATCCCGATGTTGCTCGAAAAAACGGTTAAAGTCGTTTATTTTTATCGAACCGACATCGATATTTGCATCGGCACTGCCGGGCCGAAAACAGGTTTGCAAGACATCCCACACAGCAAGATGATGTTCGATTAAAATGCGGCTGCGCTCTAGATAATCCAATTCCGGCCCCGCACCGAACAATTGCCCCATGATTGGCCAAAACGCATTCCGAGGATGTCCGTAATATTCGCCTTTCGACAATGACGCGACACTAGGCATTGACCCTAAAATCAAAACTTCCGCCGATTTCCCGGCTATCGGTGGAAAACCATCAACTATACTCATCGTAGATCAAAATTAGGCACTGCCGAAACTTGAAGTGCGAAAGATATATCATGCAAACCTTGTCAGTCGTAAAAATCAAACCGTCGTTTTCGGGATTCTCCTTAATCTGCGATAATAACCGATTTTATACGAGATCCAGCGCCCATGTGGTTTAAAAATCTATCCGTTTACCGTTTTACAGAAGACTTTACTTTAACGCCGGCCGAATTCGAAGAAAAACTCGAACAAATGCCGTTTCGCCCTTGCGCGGCTCAACAAGAAATGAGCTTCGGCTGGACTGCTCCGCTCGGCAGAAACTCTGAGCAACGGGTTCACTCCACCAACGGCTTCATGATGATATGCGCAAAAGTTGAAGAAAAAGTGTTGCCCGCCGCCGTGATTAATGAAATGGTCCTGGAAAAGATTCAAGAAGCCGAGGACCGCGAAAACCGAAAGCTTAGTAAAAAAGAACGCACCGCGATCAAGGAAGAAATCTGTTTCGAACTGCTACCGCGAGCCTTTACGTTTTCGCGTAAGACGTATGCTTATATCGACCCCAAAAACGGCTGGCTGATCGTCGACTCGCCATCGGCTAAAAAAGCCGAAGATTTAATCAGCAATCTACGAAAATGCCTGGGCTCGCTACCGGTTGTGCCGCCGATAACTCAGGAGAAACCTGTCGCAGTCATGACGCGATGGCTGATGACGCAAGACACGCCGGGCGATATTACGATCGAAGACGAATGCGAATTGCGCTCGCCCGGCGATGAAGGCGGCATTGTTCGCTGCAAACGCCACGATTTAAGTCTGCCCGAAATCAAGAACCATCTCGATACCGGCAAGCAAGTTATTAAGCTGGCCATCAATTGGGCGGATAGAATTGCTTGCATCGTGGACGAAAACTTGAGTATAAAACGCTTGAAGTTTTTAGATTTGGTTCAAGACCAGGTAGCCGATATCGAAACCCAAGACGAAGCCGAACAATTCGATGCCGACTTTTCGATTATGTCGCTGGAACTCTCGACCTTCCTACCGCGTCTTATAGAATTATTTGGCGGCGAGCATAAATCATGATTATTCAAAAAGCAAAACTTGCGCTTATTGCGCTAATCTTCGCTTCAAGTAGCGGTATACACGCTGCCGAATTCGACCTTCCTAAAACCCCCGGCGACAGCCTAATCGGCGATCGCCTGGAAGGGGCCGATAAACATCCCCAACCGCACTTTTATACCGTCGCTACCGAGGAAGACACGCTTTTAGACATAGCAAGGCGCTTCTACATCGGTCAAAATGAAATTTTATTGGCCAACCCCACCGTCGACCGCTGGCTACCCAAGGAGGGAACTCAAGTTAAGATACCTAATAGTCGCCTGTTACCCAATGCGCCTCGAAAAGGAATCGTGATTAACTTGCCTGAATACCGAATGTATTACTACCCGCCAAACAAGAGCCGCGTCGTCACGTATCCGATCAGCATCGGCAGAATTGACTGGAAAACGCCGCTCGGTAAAACCAGAATTTCCGCCAAAACGAGAAACCCGACCTGGACCCCGCCGGAATCCATTAAGAGAGAGCACGCCGAACGAGGCGATATTTTACCGAATGTCGTCCCTGCCGGCCCTGACAATCCGCTTGGTCTCTATGCTATGCGACTCGCTATACCGGGCTATCTAATTCATAGCACCAACAAACCTTTTGGAGTCGGCATGAGCGTAACTCATGGCTGTATTCGGATGTTGCCGGAAAATATCGAGCAATTATTTCCAAACGTCCCGGTCGGCACCGATGTCCACATCGTCAACCAACCGACAAAAGTCGGCTGGCTCGATGACTCGCTCTATATCCAGGTCTATCCGAACCTGGAAAAAACCAAAATCAGCTATGAAGTCCGGCTGGAGCAGGCGCTGGAATTGATTATTCGCGCGAATAACAACCAACTTCCCGTCATCGAAGGCGCCGCGCTTAGAAAAGCGCTCGAAGAAAAAAACGGTCGCCCCGTTATCATTTATAAAAAACCGGCGCCCAAAACAACTTCGCATTCAGCCACGGCAGCGCTCTAAGAATTCCGTTATACCCCCAAACCTCGCAGGACGAGGTTTGTAACCCAAACGCGTCAAGTTAAAAACAGCCAACCTGCATCCCGCTCTTTCCCAAGCCCAGCTTTGGGAACCAAACCCCGGAAGCCCCCCCTTCGACAAGGCTCTCCTGAGCGCAGCCGAAGGGCTCAGGAGAGCCTCCTGAGACCAACACAATCTCTGCACATTCTCAATCAACCCCGACTCGCTCGATCAATCTTCCTTAATCTTCGGGAAGCTAGAGCTTCCAGAGACTGACACAAGCTCCGCAAATTCTCAATCAGCCCCGACTCGCTCGATCAATCTTCCTTGATCTTCGGGAAGCTAGAGCTTCCCGTTCAGTTTACCCAAGCTAGAGCTTGGGTAACAGCATATTTTAGTCATTGCTCTTTCCCAAGCTCCAGTTTGGGAAACACAGCCTGGAAGCTCCAGCATCCAGAGACCGACACATGCTCCGCACATTCTCAATCAGCCCCGACTCGCTCGATCAATCTTCCTTGATCTTCGGGAAGCTAGAGCTTCCCGTTCAGTTTACCCAAGCTAGAGCTCTCATCGTTATACATAAGTCAAAAATTACCGTTTTGCAATCTTAGCTAATGAGGCCTCGATACCATTTATTGTTAATTAACACTTTCGACCTCGAGATCGCGATCAGGGGATCGCTCCCACAGAGCATCCGCCCCCTTGTGGGAGCGACGCCTTCGTCGCGATTTCGAAGCCACTAATGTTCAATATCCGCAGATTTATTAAACAGCACCGTTTCCAGGTATACGATGACCTCTGTTTAGCAAGTTTACCGATACTTGTGTATAACGGCGAGAGCTAGAGCTTGGGTAACAGCATATTTTGCTCTTTCCCAAGCTCCAGCTTGGGAAACACAGCCTGGAAGCTCCAGCTTCCAGAGACCGACACAAGCTCCGCAAATTCTCAATCAGCCCCGACTCGCTCGTTCAATCTTTCTCGATTATCGGGAAGCTGGAGCTAGGGAGCAGCATATCTTAGCCTGCCATTTATTGTAACTTGGTGTTCTCGGCCTCGAAATCACGATCTGGAGACCGCTCACACTGTGTATACGCCATCCTCTAAGCGGCACCTTCATCGCCGCACACCTAACGTTAGGTGAGAAAAAACCACTGACGTTTGACACCCACAGCTTATGTGCCGAAGCCCTCGAAGCGCCTTAAATGAGAGTTTGGCAATTCAGTAAGTTAATGCGTATGGGCTTTCAACCCCGCTCTGCAGTCATTTCTCCCTGGCAGTTCTTATCGAGCTCAAGAGGCAAGAGGACAACTCTTAACTCAAGCCTTACGCAAAAAAAAGCCCGTCAGACGAATCTGACGGGCTTTTTTCAAATCAAAAGATAAAAATTAATTATTTCATCATTGATTTTTTGAACAGACGATCCAACTTGCTGTTCGCATCTTGTGCGTAGCTTGCTGCGCGGTTTGCCGCAGCTTCTGCCGCTGCCGATCTTGCAGATGCGTCAGCGGCAGCGCTTTTCGCACTAGCCGCATCGGAAGCTGCTCTTGAAACTTTAGTATTCAAATCGTCGATTTGAGATTGCAGGTTTTCAACGTCGGAAGTACTCGCACAACCTACAGCCAGACTTGCTGTAAGAGCAACCACTGATAATTTCGCTAATTTTTTCATATTATTTTCCTTTTTTTACTGTAAGAGTTGTTACTAAGAATTTTTCAAAAGCATTCGATGAAATATATTGAACTTTTTTTTCAAAATATTCCAGAACTATTTTATTTGCACTGTAATTTCTTTATCAACCCACTTGCTCAAACGGTCAATTTGCTCATTAGTCAATGCAATACAGCCATGGGTCCAATTCATGGTTCTATGGATTTTCTCATCGCCACGCCCCAAGCCGTGAATGCCGATTTGCCCTCCCAAGCGAGTATTCTGGGGAGGAATACTGTGTTTTTGGTGCGCTTCGACAATCGCCTCAAAAGTTAACGGATCGATGAGACCCTTGTCAAGTGCGACATGAGCATTATCGACTGAAGGATAAGACAGGCCGAAAAAACGATAAAAACTGCTTTTATCATTGATCCAGCCGATCTTGTAAGTTCCTAAAGGCGTAATATCATCGCCGCGCAACTCCTTAATCCCCGCGCCATTACGGCCTATCGCAATGTTTTCCAACCTTTCTAACGTCCGCCCTCCTTTCTTAACTTCAAGCGTCAGTGCATCGGTATCGATCAGCAACCAGACATCGTTACTAGCTTGGGCATTTGACGCCAACAAAAAAAGAATAGGAAACACGCCCATTCGGATCGTAAATAAACTACTATTAGCTCGTGTTTTAGTGTAATTTAAAAACCGTGTTATTTGTCGCATTAAAGGCTCACTCATGGAAATAAAAACAATAGAAACTCATCCATTCGAAGACCAAAATCCCGGGACATCGGGACTTAGAAAGAAAGTGAAAACCTTTCAACAACCGAACTATCTTGAAAATTTTGTTCAGTCAATCTTCGACTCTCTCGATGATATTGTAGACCAAAAACTTGTTTTAGGTGGTGACGGACGCTATTTTAACCGACAAGCCATTCAAACGATCATAAAAATTGCCGCCGCAAACGGTTTTAGCGAATTGATAATCGGCCAAGGCGGCTTATTATCGACGCCCGCCGCATCGAACTTGATTCGAAAATATAAAGCCTATGGCGGGCTCGTGCTATCGGCCAGCCACAACCCCGGCGGGCCGGATGAAGATTTCGGCATCAAATACAATGTCGGCAACGGCGGACCCGCACCTGAAAAATATACTCAGGCATTTTACCGGCGCAGTAAGGAAATCGCTTCCTACAAAATTGCAGAAATCCCTGACATCGACCTCGACACCGTCGGCACCCAAAAATTCGGGGCACTTACGATAAGCATCCTAGACCCCGTCAATGATTACGCCGAATTAATGCAAACCATTTTCGATTTCAATTTACTCAAGCAGAGCATCGGTTCCGGCTATATCACGCTTAAATTCGATGCGATGCACGCAATCACAGGCCCCTATGCCAAAACGATTCTGGAAGACATGCTAGGCGCAAAACCCGGCTCTGTGATCAATGCCATACCTTTGGAAGACTTCGGCGGCGGTCATCCGGACCCGAACCTGGCACATGCGGAAGAATTGGCCGAGGCAATGTTCGGACCGAACGCACCAACGTTTGGAGCAGCTTCGGATGGCGACGGCGATCGTAACATGATCATGGGCTCGCAAATATTCGTGACGCCGAGCGATAGCTTAGCCATTTTAGCGGCCAATGCAAGCTTAATTCCCGGCTACGCAAAAGGTATCAGCGGCGTCGCACGCTCGATGCCGACCAGCCAAGCCGTCGATAGGGTAGCAGCGCAACAGAACTTACCTTGTTTTGAAACGCCGACCGGCTGGAAATTTTTCGGAAACCTATTAGATGCCGGCAAAATCACGTTATGCGGCGAAGAAAGCTTCGGCACCGGATCTGACCATGTTCGGGAAAAAGACGGCTTATGGGCGGTATTATTCTGGCTTAATCTCATTGCCAGGAAAAGACAATCAGTAGCCGACATCGTCACCGAACACTGGCAACAATTCGGCCGTGACATTTACGCTCGCCACGACTATGAAGCCGTAGCCACCGATATTGCGGACGGCATCGTCACTTATCTTCGCGAACAATTACCAACCCTACCGGGCAAGGCATTCGGCGATTATATCGTCCAATCTGCCGATGAATTTGCGTATACCGACCCGGTGGACGGCAGCGTCAGCAAAAACCAAGGCATCCGCATCGGTTTTGAAAACGGTTCACGGATCGTATTCCGCCTATCCGGCACAGGCACCGTAGGCGCCACGCTTCGAATTTATTTGGAGCGTTACGAACCCGACAGCAATTTACATGATCAAGACGCACAAAGCGCATTAGCGCCACTCATCGAATTGGCGGAACAATTTTGCGAGATCAAAAAACGAACCGGTAGAAGCGGACCTACTGTAATTACCTGAGGATATATCGAATAGTGAATAGTGAATAGTGAATAGTGAATAGTGAATAGTGAAATGACGCAGGATTTTTCCCGCTTGTCAAGCGCCGATTTCACCTTTCACCTTTCACCTTTCACCTTTCACCTTTCACCTTTCACCTTTCACCTTTCACCTTTCACCTTTCACCTTTCACCTTTCACCTTTCACCTTTCACCTTTCACCTTTCACCTTTCACCTTTCACCTTTCACCTTTCACCTTTCACCTTTCACCTTCCTGATGCTTCCGCTCAAGGCTTTCCAATTCAATATCATGGGCAAAGCCGTGCAACGAACAGATCAACAACACCCCGGCCGCAATCAATGCGACTTGTTGCACTGAAACCTTCAACTCGTTTTTTTCATGTAAGGTCGGAATCAAATCGGCCACGGCGATGTATATAAAACTCGATGCCGCCATCGCTAAAAAATACGGAAGACTATCATGCAAGTCTTCCAAGCTGAAATAAGCAAGAATGCCGCCAACCACCGTCGCAAGACTCGATAGGATATTATAAAAAAGCGCTTTGCCTTTGGAATAACCGCTTTGTAACAATATAGCGAAATCACCGACTTCTTGCGGAATCTCATGCGCGGCAACCGCCAAACTCGTAACAATTCCTAGCTTGACGTCGGTTAAAAATGCCGCAGCGATCAGAATGCCGTCGACAAAATTATGAATACCGTCGCCTATCAAAATTAACATTCCAGCCGGATGATGACCCTCTGCGTCTTCGCCATGAGCTTCACATGGGTTATGATGGCAATGACGCCAAACCAACAGCTTTTCCAGCATAAAAAAGCCCAGAATTCCGGCCATAATCACCGCCGACAAACTTTGAATACGATCCGAGTCGACATCCTCAAAAGCATGCGGAATCAATCCCCAAAAGGCTACTGCCAATAATGCGCCGGTCGCGAAACTGATGCCATGCGGCAAAACCCTAGCCCGCTGAGCATCATCCAGCCATAAAAAAAACGAAGCCGCCAAAACGCTTAAAACCCCGCCCAACGCAGTAAAAATAATAATTAAAAACAACAAATTCATAACGGTTTTATACTCTCCAAATTAAACTTGCCATCCTGCCTGTCTCCTTATCGCGCCGAAACGAATAAAACCGCTCGACATCGGACAGGGTACAAAACTGTCCACCATAAACGCTGTCAACACCGGCTAGAGCCAGATTAATACGCGCTAAACCATAAATATCGGCCAACCATTTACCCTTTTCGGCTGCACGAAATCCATCGGCATAACGCTCGTTATTTTCAACAAACGCAGTACGAACATCATCTCCGACTTCAAAAGCATCCGGCCCGATCGCCGGCCCAAGCCAAACCAGCAGATCAAGCGTTTTCATCGCCTTAATGGTTTCATTAATCACGCCGGCCAACAACCCCTTCCAGCCGGCATGAACGGCTGCGACACTGCGTCCGTCGCGAGAACACAGAAATACCGGCAAACAATCGGCGGTCAATACCGTGCAAACGACACCCGGCTCATGACTAAAACTGGCGTCGGCCTCGACCAGCGTCCGTGCTTGCGCCGCATCGACTACAGTTTTACCATGCACTTGATTCAACCAAACCGGCGCATTCGGCAAATCGAGCATATCGATGATCCGTTGCCGATTCTTCAACACCAGCTCGGGATTATCGCCAACATGCATCGCGGGATTAAGGCTTTGAAACGATCCGACACTGTAACCGCCGCTTCGCAAGGTCGTTGCGGCAAATACATTGGCCGGGGCAGGCCAATCGGGCTTCAAACAATGCTTAGGAACGAGCATAAAATACTTTCGACAAATGTTGGAAGGGGGTTCGGTGGCTCGATTGACAGGTGTCGGCGGCAGGGCAGATTTTTGCTCCTCGGCAACTGCTCCTGCGTTGCTCTAATACACGCCATCCATGGCAATCAGATTCCGCCGTCAAGCCTACATGGACGTATTCACGGCGTCCTGTCAAGCGAGTTACCGAACCGCCACAATGCGTATGCTTGTTGAAGAAATTTTGTGCATATTTTTTAGTGTTGCTCATTGTCTCGTAATGCGGCCAGTAATCGAATCATATCGTCAGGTAAAGGCTGAATCCATTCGCAGTACTCTTGCGTTTCAGGATGCAGTAAGCCCAGTTTTTCGGCATGAAGCGCTTGACGCTTGAATGCACGCAGTTCTATCTCCAATTGTTCGGAACAGTCCGGCGGCAACTGAAAACGCCCGCCGTAAACCGGATCGCCAACCAATGGAAAATGAGCATACGCCATATGGACCCGAATCTGATGCGTACGCCCGGTTTCCAATTTGACGCGGATTAGGGTGTGCCTAGCGAAACGCTCGACAACCCGGTAATGGGTTACCGCATCCTTGCCCGTTTGCCTGACCGAATAGCGTTTACGATCGGTCGGATGTCGGCCGATCGGCTCGTCTATCGTCGCGCCGGCGATGATTCGTCCCTTGGTAATCGCCAAGTATTCTCTTTCTATCGAACGTTCTTGTAGTTGTTTAACCAGGCTGTTATGGGCTTGAAGCGTTTTTGCGACCATCAACAAACCACTCGTTTCCTTGTCGATGCGATGCACAATGCCGGCTCTCGGCAAGGTCTCGAGGCTCGGCACATGATTGAGCAAGGCATTCTGCAAAGTCCCCGTCCAATTACCGACTGCCGGATGCACGACTAAGCCCGCCGGCTTATTGATGATTAACAAGGACTCGTCTTCATAAACGATATCCAGCGGAATCGCTTCCGCCTCGCATTCCAAAACCACCTCGGCTTCGGCATCGAGCTCAATGGATTCTCCGCCTTCGACCTTGTCTTTGGCCTTTAATTGGGCGCCGTTAACCATCACCCGTCCGGCTTTCAGCCAAGTCTGTAGCTTACTTCGGGAATAATCCGAAAATAGCTCAGCAAGCACTTGATCCAAACGCATACCCGCCATTGCTTCGGGAATTTGTGCCGATAATCTTGTCATAACTTATGTCTTCTGATTAGTTCGCCGTTAAGTTATACTCGTTGCTTGATTAGCGTCGAGCGCATCTTGCGCTCGACGAAACCTGTTCATCCACAACGAAAAAACCGTACATATTACAACGTGTCGTCAGCTCTATGCGATTATTTTTAGTAAAATTCTTTCTCGTTCTTACCTTAGGCCTGTCACTTCAGAGCTGCGAAACGTTAAAAAACTTCAATCTGGAAAGCACTAGCACAGACGAATATAAAGATTGGAGTGAGGAAAAACTGCATACGTCGGCCAAAGAATCGATGGACGACGGTTATTATCAAAAAGCGATCAAAATTTACGAAACGCTCGAGTCGCGTTTTCCGTTTGGAGAGTATGCCGCTCAGGCACAATTGAATATTGCTTATGCATATTACAAAAATGACGACTCCGAAGCTGCGATTGCAGCCGCCGAGAGGTTTATTAAAATTCATCCCCGCAACCCCAGCGTCGATTACGCCTATTACTTGAAAGGATTGGTCAATTACAATCGCGACATCGGATTTCTCGAAAGATTTCTGCCTACCGATACCTCGCAACGCGATCCGGGCAGCGCTCGGGAAGCCTACAATAATTTCCAGGAATTAATCAGCCGCTTCCCGGACAGCCAATATATCCCCGACGCACAACAGCGAATGATCGCGCTACGCAATAACATGGCGATGCACGAAGTGCATGCCGCAAGGTTCTATTTGAAGCGTAAAGCCTATGTCGCGGCGGTTAACCGCGCGTCCGAAGTCGTGAACAATTACCAGCGCACAACCGCCGTTCCGTTTGCGTTGGAGGTTATGATTGAAGCTTATAAAAAACTGGGTATGGAAACACTGGCTAACAATGCCTCGCGTGTATATGACCTGAATTTTCCGGACGGACCGCCGGTACCGGAACGGGAAAGCAGAACCATGGCCGGAAAAGTCTGGGATTTTATTGGGTTCGACGAATAACCCAAGACAAAAATATTTCTCAGTTTCTAATCGTTTAACCCTTTATTTTTTACCATGAAGAGCATGAAGGACTTGAAGATCCAGCATTTTTCTGGTTCTCACGATCCTCCGTGGGAACCCATACTTTGGTTGGTGTATACCTATCGGAGATCAAAATTCGGCACCGGGGTGCCCGTCAAAGGACGCCGTGAACCCAGCACCTAAATTCCATAGGTCATTGGCAATAATTTAATATGATGGCTAATTTAGGTGCTGGGTGAATACGTCCATGTAGGCTCTATGCCAGCTTCATGCTGGCAAAGCCTTTGCCGAGCACCCCGGCGCCTCCTAAGACACTGCCGAAATTTAAAGTGCGAAAGGTATAACAAGATCGATATGCGTTCCCACGCAGGAGCGGTGGGAACGAGGAATCGATAACTTGTACTTGGAATTATTAGGGCCTCCCTAACACTCGATCAAATTAACCGCCAATCCACCGCGAGCGGTTTCCTTGTATTTGGTTTTCATATCGGCACCGGTCTCGCGCATCGTTTTAATCACTTTATCCAACGATACATAATGCGAACCGTCGCCTCGCAATGCAATACGTGCGGCATTGATAGCCTTAACCGAACCCATCGCATTGCGTTCGATACAAGGCACTTGCACTAAACCGCCGACCGGATCGCAAGTTAAGCCTAAATTATGCTCCATACCGATTTCGGCGGCATTTTCCACCTGTTCGGGCGACCCTCCCAACACTTCGGCCAAAGCGCCTGCAGCCATCGAACAGGCGACTCCAACCTCTCCCTGACAACCGACTTCTGCCCCGGAAATTGAGGCATTTTCCTTGTATAGAATCGCGATTGCGGCGGCGGTCAATAAAAAACGAATCACGCCCTCTTCATTCGCACCCTCGCAAAATTTCCAGTAATAATGGAGTACGGACGGAATAATTCCTGCCGCGCCGTTAGTTGGCGCAGTCACGACGCGCCCGCCCGCGGCATTTTCTTCATTTACCGCTAACGCAAAAAGATTGACCCAATCGAGTTTACCGGGAGGCAATCCCGGAGCATGCGAAGGAATTTCATGTATCAGTTGCTTATAAATTTGCGCCGCTCGACGTTTAACTTTCATACCGCCAGGCAACACGCCTTCTTGAGCAATCCCTCTTTCAACGCAGGCCTGCATGACATGCCAAATAGCCAATAGATTTTTTCGTATTTCAGCCTCGCTCAACCAAGCTTTTTCATTATTCAGCATTAATTCGCTAATCGACTTCTTATGTTCCTTGCATAATTTAAGCAAACCATCGGCTGTCTTAAACGGATAAGGCAAGCATGTATCGTCATCGATCAAACGATCGGTAGCCGCCTGCTCGCCGCTAACGACAAAACCGCCGCCGACCGAATAATAATCTTTCTGCAACAGCTCGATTCCTGATGCGTCAATTGCAGTGAAACGCAGCCCATTCGAATGAAACGGCAAGGCTTTACGGTTAAACTGCAGATGTTTTTTCTCGATAAATTGAATGGAGTGGCGCGATAAGACCTGTAGACGACCGCTTTGCCTAATCGCTTCCAGTCTGCCCGGAATGATATCCGGATCGATGCAATCCGGCGACTCGCCTTCAAGCCCCAACATCACCGCTTTGTCGGTACCATGGCCTTTACCGGTCGCCCCTAACGAGCCGTAAAGTGCCACAGTAATTGTTTCAACCTGCTCTAAAATTTTGCCTTCGTCCAATTTCAAAGCGAATTGCATAGCCGCTCTCATGGGACCAACGGTATGAGAACTGGACGGTCCGATGCCGATTTTAAATATATCGAATGCGCTAATTGCCATGGTAAACCCGCATAGATTAAAAATGAATGTCAATGTAGGTCTTCAATATAACGCTTTTTTCTATCTATCGACAGGGCAGTTGAAAAGGAAAAGTACATTTCAACGACTTTTCGCTATACTTCGCGCGGTCATGTTTGCGGCTTTTATGGCAAGGCTATTTTGTTCGAGAGCAAGGCGCGAAAACAGGCGCATAGCAAGCTATGTAACTGTTTTCGCAAAGCTTCCGCTCCTGCTCACGCCCCTTACCTACATCCATGTAGGTAACGCCGCTCTTGGACAAAAGAGCGCGTTAGAAAACCGCAAATGTGACCGCGCGAAGTATAATCCTGCGACAACATTGGGAGAGTGAAATAATTCGTTTTTCTCATAACGAAAAGTTATTTTGCATATTCCTATGACATAAAACCCACCGTTTGATAATGGCTGCCCGGCAATACGCCAGCCAAACTCGATGCATGATTGAAATGCTTGACGATGATCTCGCCGAAAATATCGGTGAAATCCGTACTATGAGCAAGATAACGTCCCAGATACAATTGCTCGGACGACAAACCCGGCCACTCGCCGTAAATGCCACCATTGACTTGATGACCGATAACAAACCAACTGGAGGCATTCCCGTGATCGGTCCCGCCGCTAGCATTTTGTTTAGCCGTTCTGCCGAATTCGGTCATGGTGACAATCACGACATCGTTCATGTAAGCAGCCCCCAAATCCTTGTACAGTGCTGCAATACCGTTGGAGAATTCGCTCAAGCGATTCGCTTGAGTACCTTCCGCTCCACCTTGTCCGGAATGATTATCCCATCCGCCGATATTGACTGCAGCCACCTCGAGTCCGGCACGCGCCTTAACCAAGCGGGCAATATCACGTAATTGCCGGCCATACTCCGTTTCGGGATAGACTGCACCGTTATCCGGAATATAAGACTGCTGCCGGTATTGATCCAACACTAAGAGATTATCGAGCGCCAATTCGCCGTGTTGCTTCAAAAGCAAGCGTTCTTTCAAAGCGAAAGAGACAGGTTGTTGATAAATCCCGGATAATTGACTTAATACCTCATTGTCCAAACCGGAAACCGGCGCATCCAAAGAATCGATTGCGGCAACCGGCGTTGAGCCTTTCAACGCATGTACCAAACTACCGAAACTAACCGCGCGCATATCGGCCTCTTGGCTCCGGCTCGTTAGATACCTATTCAACCAACCGTCCGCTCGTTTCGTACCGGGCGTTCCGCTTTCTATGAAGTCTTGGCTGGTAAAATGCGAACGGTTGCCGTCGTGATAATGGACGGTCGGTAAAACAGCCAAATGCCCTTGTTGATAAATCTCATGCATCGCGCTCATGGCCGGATGCAGTCCGAAAAAACCGTCTAAATCCAAGGCGCCACCGGCTCCGGACCCTGGACGGGCAATTGCAATATCGGGTCTTAAGCGATAATACTCGTCCTCACCGTAAGGAACGACTGTATTCAATCCGTCGCAACCGCCCCGTTGAAAAATCACCACCAAGGTTTTTCCCTCGAAACCGTTGGCAAAAGCGCTTCCCGCACTCGATAGCAACCCGCCGGCCGATAAGGCACTGCGACCGAAAACCGGCATTGCCGCCAAACCCTTTAAGAAATTTCTTCTTTTCATGATCATATTCCTCTATTGCAATTGATAAGCAGGATATTTCAAAATCAGCGCAATAGCCTTACGCAGCTTGGCATCCGCTTTATCATCGTAAATGTCGAAGCGTTCAGTGTTATCGGCGGTTAATACGGCTTTTGCCGTTTCAAACTCCATTTGTGTATAGTCGTGACTCATGGCCAGCTCGAATATGTAAGCCAATACGCCTTCGGTCGTTTCTATTCCATTGTCGATAAAGAATCGCACGGGCTCCTCCCAATAATTTCGCCAGACAGACGGATTATTAAACAATGCTTGTCCCGCAAGCTGCCAACGTTGCGTCATCTGCCCGGAATTCACCCAATGATCGGCCTCTTCTGCCCATCCGGTAGGCGCAGGATAATAAAAGAGATGCATGCTCATCTCTCTCATCAATTGACGAGTATTGGCATGATTAATCGTCACCGGTAATTGCCTGAATAATCCGGCAGTAAACTCCAACGGATTTTTGACCTTGTTATGGAAATTGACTGAAGCGGAAAATGCTGTTGACCGGATAATGCCTTCCAAGACTAAGGCTATTTGGTTATCCAAATCGGCATAAGCAACAAAGTCATCGGCACAACTTTGGAGAGACGTTTCGTCGGGCTGATCCGAAACCAACAGTTTAAGCAATTTATTGCAGATATTTTTCGCCGTACTTTGATGATGGGCCAATAAATCCAATACCATCTCGCCGCCGGCCATTCCGGATCCGGCAGGAATCACCGTATCGAGCACAGTTTTTTCGCCGTTGTCATGCGCCCATGAATTAAAAGCAAACGCTCTGCTGTTCCAATCCAGACGCCACCCAGTAAACACACGGGCAACATCGGCAATATCCTGAGTTTCATATCCGTTATCGACACCTAAAGTATGTAACTCAAGCAACTCCCTGGCATAGTTTTCATTCGGCTCGTTTTTATGGCTACGGTGATTATCCAAATAAAGCAACATCGCCGGGCTTTTCGCGCTGACTCCTAACAAGTCTCTAAAGCGGCCTAGAGCATGGGTTCTAAATCCCTCGTTTTCGACTGCTTCGAAGTCGTTAGCGGTTTTACTGCGATCAGTATTAAAATGATTTTCCCAAAACCAGGCCATCACTTCCAATAACTGTCTTTTACTCATAGTTGCCCGAGCAATTTGAGAATATTGCAACTTGAATAAGTCGTTTATGTCTTGATCCAGTAAGTTCTCCAAATAAGTGTCAAGCTCGCTGTCGTCGATTGACGCCGGATTTAACTGCTTTTGCAAAAAGGCATCCGCGCCGATTGTGCGTATTTCGCTCAGTAACTCCGGTGTCGCGCCGAATGTTGTTCTACTTAATAACTGAGCAGCACTGACCGCCTCTTTCATTACAGGTAACAATAGCTCGTTAACACTGCGGTTACCGACCCAGTCTTCGGCCGACAAAGCCACGGTCACCTCACCTCCGCGGCTCAAATCTCGAACTGCTAAGCCCCAATGACCGTTGTCACCGATTTCAAGCGCACGGTTATTGACGATAATGCCTTTAATTGGATCGGTTACAGTCGCAAATAGCGATTTGACTCCGGTATCGTCGCTAACGCTACCCAGTAAAGCCAGACCGTGCTCATCGATTTGATCGCCGCTTCGATGCGAGGCAACGCTAATTTGCGGAGCCTGTTCATCTTTTACGATGCGGTATTGTTTGGTTTCGGATGTGCTATTGCCGACTTTGTCGAAAGCAACGGCATTGATCGAAACCGTCTGATCGGCCGTCAACATCGAGTTGTTCACAGAAAACAGCCAATCGCCTTGATCTAGGCGCGCACCACCGGAAATCGTTCCCGCAACGGGATCGATTACAGTAAGTTCGACCCTATCGACTTCTTGGTTATCGGTAACTTTCATGCGGATTTGGAAACCTTGATCCGCCAAGTTCGCATGATTATTTGGCGTAAATGCCATGAAGATAGGCGGCTCGTCGTCGAGTTTATCCGGATCTTCCGGATCGACGACAAAATTTACCCATCCTTTTTGACTAATCCAACGACTATAATGACGTTTGTCGTTATCGAATAAATTGGTCGCCCTAACCACGAACAAGCGGCCGTCGCCCAAACCTTCCGGATCGAAGCGGACTACGCCGGCATTATCGGTCACTAACGAAGCACGCCAGTTCAAGCGTCCGTCTGTACCTTTTTCATACAATACCAGGCTATGGCCGGGCATGACGTCTCCGGTTTCGGCTTTAGACAATTTAACCGCAATCGCACCGGCTTGGAATTGGAACGGTCCGGTTTTATCGATATCTTTACTGTCTATCCATCTGCCGTAAGGGTTTGCGCGCAGCACATAACTGGAGCCTTTGCCTAGATCAGTCAAGTCGAAATCGATGCGTCCTTCGGCATCGGTGCTTTTCCGTTGAAACCAACGTAGCGATTGATCCGGCAGACGTGCGTAGGCGGTAATCTCGACATTGGCCAAACCTTTTCCGTCGAGCGCATTTAGCATGGTTACATTCAATAATTTATTGCCGACGGTAAAGTTAAAGGTACCGGCGTTGACAATTAAATCGCTGTTGACCCAACGTTTATCTAAAGGCGTTTGCGCCCGCAAAACATATTTACGGCCTTGACCGAGATCGGGTAAATGCAATGGAATACTGCCGTTTTGATCGGTCGGTACGCGGGCGAACCAAGACAAGCTGCCGTCGATCAATTCTTCCATTACGGTAATATCCTGACCTATAATCACTTGACCGTTCGCGCCATCGAGCACCTTGACTTGCAAATTGCCGACTCTGAAATCGAAATCCCCGGTATTAGCGATATCGCCGGAAAATACCGTGCCGGTTCCGTAGAGCTGTTGAGTTCTCAACACATAATGAGTCCCGCTACCCAATCCCGGCAAATCGAAATTCAAGCGACCGTTAGCATCGGTATTTTCCCGTCTAAACCAGGCCAGGTTTCCATCGGGTTCTTTACGAAGTACTGTAATTTCTTGATTGGCTAGAGGTTGATTATTGATACCGTCGGTTACCGCTACATTCAACAGTTTGTTGCCGACCACGAAGTTGACCAAGCCGGCCTGCGTGACCGTTTCGCTAGTCAACCAGCGATTGTCGAAAGTACTTTGCGCCTTGAACACATAGGTTGTGCCGTTACCCAGCTCCGGCAAGTCGAAGTCGGCGAAGCCGTTGGCGTCGGTATTAGTCGCGCTGCCGCTGACATACACATCCTTGCCGTCGGCCTGGTGAACATAGGCATTGACCCGGTATTCCGCCAAGGCGCCGCCGGTTTGACCGTTGACTGCTTTGACCCGTACATTGCCGACCTTAAAGGCATGGTTGCCGGTTTGTTGGATATCGGGTGAATAGATTACGCCGCTGCCGTGTTTCTTGACGGTACGCAGCACATAGTCGGTACCGTTACCCAAGCCCGGTAAATCCAAACTCACCTTTCCGTTGCCATCGGTATTTTCCCGGCGGAACCATTTTAAGCTGCCGTCCGGCTGGCGAGTCATGACGATCACTTCTTGATTCGCCAACGGCGTATTGCCAATGCCGTCGGTAACCGTAACATTCAATAACTTGTTGCCGACCACGAAGTTGACCAAGCCGGCCTGCGTGACGGTGGCGCTGCTCAACCAGCGATTGTCGAAAGTACTTTGCGCCTTGAACACATAGGTTGTGCCGTTACCCAACTCCGGCAAATCGAAATCGGCGAAGCCGTTGGCGTCGGTATTAGTCGCGCTGCCGCTGACATACACATCCTTGCCGTCGGCCTGGTGAACATAGGCATTGACCCGGTATTCCGCCAAGGCGCCGCCGGTTTGACCGTTGACCGCTTTGACCCGGACATTGCCGACTTTAAAGGCATGGTTGCCGGTTTGTTTGATATCGGAGGAATAGACGATGCCACTGCCGTGTTTCTTGACGGTACGCAGCACATAGTCGGTACCGTTACCCAAGCCTGGTAAATCCAGACTCAGCTTTCCGTTGCCGTCGGTGTTTTCCCGGCGGAACCATTTCAGGCTTCCGTCTTGTTCACGGCGCATAACAATTATTTCTTGATTCACCATCGGCGTATTGCCGATGCCATCCGTAACCGTGACATTCAATAACTTGTTGCCGACCACGAAGTTGACCAAGCCGGCCTGCGTGACCGTTTCGCTAGTCAACCAGCGATTGTCGAAAGTACTTTGCGCCTTGAACACATAGGTTGTGCCGTTACCCAGCTCCGGCAAGTCGAAGTCGGCGAAGCCGTTGGCGTCGGTATTAGTCGCGCTGCCGCTGACATACACATCCTTGCCGTCGGCCTGGTGAACATAGGCATTGACCCGGTATTCCGCCAAGGCGCCGCCGGTTTGACCGTTGACTGCTTTGACCCGTACATTGCCGACCTTAAAGGCATGGTTGCCGGTTTGTTGGATATCGGGTGAATAGATTACGCCGCTGCCGTGTTTCTTGACGGTACGCAGCACATAGTCGGTACCGTTACCCAAGCCTGGTAAATCCAGACTCAGCTTTCCGTTGCCGTCGGTGTTTTCCCGGCGGAACCATTTCAGGCTTCCGTCTTGTTCACGGCGCATAACAATTATTTCTTGATTCACCATCGGCGTATTGCCGATGCCATCCGTAACCGTGACATTCAATAACTTGTTGCCGACCACGAAGTTGACCAAGCCGGCCTGCGTGACCGTTTCGCTAGTCAACCAGCGATTGTCGAAAGTACTTTGCGCCTTGAACACATAGGTTGTGCCGTTACCCAACTCCGGCAGATCGAAATCGGCGAAACCGTTGGCGTCGGTATTAGTCGCGCTGCCGCTGACATACACATCCTTGCCGTCGGCCTGGTGAACATAGGCATTGACCCGGTATTCCGCCAAGGCGCCGCCGGTTTGACCGTTGACCGCTTTGACCCGGACATTGCCGACTTTAAAGGCATGGTTGCCGGTTTGTTTGATATCGGAGGAATAGACGATGCCACTGCCGTGTTTCTTGACGGTACGCAGCACATAGTCGGTACCGTTACCCAAGCCTGGTAAATCCAGACTCAGCTTTCCGTTGCCGTCGGTGTTTTCCCGGCGGAACCATTTCAGGCTTCCGTCTTGTTCACGGCGCATAACAATTATTTCTTGATTCACCATCGGCGTATTGCCGATGCCATCCGTAACCGTGACATTCAATAACTTGTTGCCGACCACGAAGTTGACCAAGCCGGCCTGCGTGACCGTTTCGCTAGTCAACCAGCGATTGTCGAAAGTACTTTGCGCCTTGAACACATAGGTTGTGCCGTTACCCAACTCCGGCAGATCGAAATCGGCGAAACCGTTGGCGTCGGTATTAGTCGCGCTGCCGCTGACATACACATCCTTGCCGTCGGCCTGGTGAACATAGGCATTGACCCGGTATTCCGCCAAGGCGCCGCCGGTTTGACCGTTGACTGCTTTGACCCGTACATTGCCGACCTTAAGGGCATGGTTGCCGGTTTGTTGGATATCGGGTGAATAGATTACGCCGCTGCCGTGTTTCTTGACGGTACGCAGCACATAGTCGGTACCGTTACCCAAGCCTGGTAAATCCAAACTCAGCTTTCCGTTGCCGTCGGTGTTTTCCCGGCGGAACCATTTCAGGCTTCCGTCTTGTTCACGGCGCATAACAATTATTTCTTGATTCACCATCGGCGTATTGCCGATGCCATCCGTAACCGTGACATTCAACAACTTGTTGCCGACCACGAAGTTGACCAAGCCGGCCTGCGTGACCGTTTCGCTAGTCAACCAGCGATTGTCGAAAGTACTTTGCGCCTTGAACACATAGGTTGTGCCGTTACCCAACTCCGGCAGATCGAAATCGGCGAAACCGTTGGCGTCGGTATTAGTCGCGCTGCCGCTGACATACACATCCTTGCCGTCGGCCTGGTGAACATAGGCATTGACCCGGTATTCCGCCAAGGCGCCGCCGGTTTGACCGTTGACTGCTTTGACCCGTACATTGCCGACCTTAAAGGCATGGTTGCCGGTTTGTTGGATATCGGGTGAATAGATTACGCCGCTGCCGTGTTTCTTGACGGTACGCAGCACATAGTCGGTACCGTTACCCAAGCCCGGTAAATCCAAACTCACCTTTCCGTTGCCATCGGTATTTTCCCGGCGGAACCATTTTAAGCTGCCGTCCGACTCGCGAGTCATGACGATCACTTCTTGATTCGCCAACGGCGTATTGCCGATACCGTCGGTGACCGCCACATTCAACAATTTATTGCCGACTACGAAGGTAAAACTACCCGCCTGGCCGATCAATTGACTTACCTTGGTTCGGCCATCGAATGGATTGGCCGTTTTTAATAAATATTGACTCCCTTGCATTAACCCAGGTAAGGATAAATCGACAACACCTTGAGCGTCGGTAGTGGCGCGCCGCGCCCATTTTTCAGACCCGTCGCTTAAAACCTCATAAGCCGTAACCGATTGTTCGGAAATCGCCTGCCCGGTCGCTCCGCTGACTAATCTTACCGTTAACAGATCGCTTGCTTCTTGTGCCGTTACGTTAATTGGTAGAAAAAAAACTATAATAAGAAAAAATAAATAACTCTGAAATGAAACTTTACCGGGTATCGTTTTCATTACTACGCCCCTCCAATACAAACTAAAAATCTTGTATATAATCTAGCCGACAATGAATTTTCATTTTTCAAAGTAGTTCAAAGTGAGACAATTTGCCTAACATATTGAATGGTCTGTCACAAAAAATTGACTTTTATTGTTGAAGATGAGATTTAAATCGGATTTTAAAAAGGCCGGAAGACAGGTGTCGGCGTCAGGGAATGACTGTCGAATAACCCGGCGCCTTAATTTTGGCTATGTTCGCTGTAGCAGTTGAAACGGTTCTCTTTCCTACTAAATAAACCATTTAGGAAATAGTCAATGATTGCTTTCCAATACACTGAGCGTGGAAGAGGGTACGATTACTCGCTTGACAGGACACCGTAAACCCAGCACCTAAATTCCATAGCCTATTGGCCATGATTGATTACATAGATAATTTAGGTGCTGGGTAAATACATCCATGTAGGCTCTATGCCAGTATCCATGCTGGTCCCTCACCTAGCGTTAGGTTAGGGACCGAGTACCCCATGGCCTCCTCGGGTACTGCCGAAATTTGAAGTGCGAAAGGTATACCGCCGAAACCTAATAAGTAAAAGACATATCAAATACCCCAAGCTATTATGACATTAAGACCAAACACTTTCGTTACTGGAAATTTAAATGCGCCTAATTAGCTACCTAATTTATTTATCGTTTTTTTTGCCTGTACTCGGACATGCAAATGAAGCCCTAACCGCTTTTTCAAAACTGAATAACGCAGGGCTCATCATTTTAGATTCAAATGGGCGAACGATACGTGCTGATCACGCCGATAGGCCTTTAATTCCGGCCTCAACAACCAAGTTAGCCACAGCCTGGCTAGCATTAATGCACTGGGGCGAAGACCATCGTTTTCGTACTCGGTTTTATTGGGATGAACCGTCCCGAGTCTTATGGGTAAAAGGAAGCGGCGATCCATATCTGGTTTCCGAAGAAATCGCCCGGATTGCTCGAAGCCTGAAACAAAAGGGTCTGCAACAAGTTAAAGTCATAGGCCTCGACAACTCTCTTTTTCAAGCAGGTTTGGTTTTACCGGGCACCGGAACCACGAACAACCCTTACGATGCGGTACCTACAGCAACGGCGGCGAACTTCAACACCATAGCAATCAAAAAGATTAACGGAAAAGTACAGTCTGCCGAGCCCCAAACACCGCTAACCCCATACGCAAAAAGCCTAGGCCGCTCGATCAATAGCGGTAAGTTGCGCGTCAATACCGGCCGAAATCCAAGCAATGCGGAAATCTATTTTGCCGAATTAATGGCTGCCTTTTTACGGGCGCAAGGAATTGAGGTCGGTCCGCGAATCGTTTTCGGAAAAGCCCCGAATCAACCCGTATTTTATACCCACACCAATAGCAAAACACTCGGCGAAATCGTGCGTACGATGTTGAAATATTCGACTAATTTCGTTGCTAACCAGCTAATTTTGATGCTGAGTTCGGAAACCTATCAACGCCCAGCGAATACTGCCGATGTTCAGCGATATATGGAAGAATCCTTATCTCGGCATTTCGCTTGGAAGAATTTTACATTTGAAGATGGCGCCGGCCTATCTCGTAATAACCGTCTATCGCCGCAGCAACTGACCGAACTCTTGCAAGCCTTCCGGCCATGGAAACACTTATTACCGGAAATCGAGCCCGGCGTCTACGCGAAAACAGGAACCCTAACCGGCGTCAGTTCGTTAGCAGGTTACTTAGTCAAACGCGGCGAATGGCAGCCTTTTGCCATCGTAATGAATGAAAATGTACCTTATCAATTGAGAAATCGTATCGCTCGAGAGCTGTCT
Source organism: Methylotuvimicrobium sp. KM1 (assembly GCF_044788715.1). Classification (NCBI taxonomy): domain Bacteria; kingdom Pseudomonadati; phylum Pseudomonadota; class Gammaproteobacteria; order Methylococcales; family Methylococcaceae; genus Methylotuvimicrobium; species Methylotuvimicrobium sp. KM1. The sequence continues at coordinate 3,492,321 of NZ_CP173170.1, forward strand.
ATGAGATAAGGATACGGTAAAAAAACGTTCCTAAATGGTTTCCACGCTCCCCTGCGCTCATCGTTATACATAAATCGTAGATACCGTCTTGCCTTCTTAGCTAATGCGACTTCGATAACATTTATCCTAAAAAGAGCAGTTGAGAGCCTCAAACTACCGTTCGCCCTGAGCTTGTCGAAGGGTGAACGATAGTTTGAGGCTTCACCAGGCGGGTGAAAGTGTTGTAGACCCTTCATGCTTCGACTTTACTCAGCACGAACGGTCTACAACACATGGTAACTGCTCTTTCTAGGTTTATTGTTACCTAACGTACCCGACTTCGAAATCGCGATCAGGGGATCGCTCCCACAGAGGACCCGTCGACCAACTGTGGGAGCGACGCCTTCGTCGCGACTAGCGAAGCCACTGACCTTTGATATCCGAAGATTTATCAAACAATCCCTACGATTTATCTATAACGATGAGCGCTCAGCGAGAGAACGGTGGGGAATCGGGAAGTTATATGAGACCCTATGCTAAGCAACTGGAAAGGAGTGAGCAGTTGAGAGCCCCGATATAAAGTTCGCTTTGTAAAGTCCGGTCCTGATGATCACAACCCAGTTTTTACCGACTTCACTGTAGGAGACAAAGCAAGGATTTCACGGGAGATATTCGAATAAAGTTCAAGAGTCCAATCGGGTAGTTTTTCGGTATCGGCCACCAGCGGATAAACCCTGGGGTCATGCGGTGCAATCACGACCTTTACATTGTCGACGCCCACATTCGCGGTCAACACGAAAAGCTCTTCTATTGCTTCATCGCCCATGGCCAGGCAACCGATGGAGCTGGCTTTGCCATGGATAAAAATATCCGACCCCGGCTTGCTACGTCCTTCCTGCCAGGCATGAAAGCGATCGAATTCGTTAGGGTAATTGATCTTCATCGACAAGTGATAATGACTGTTCGGGTTCAACCCCTCGATACGGTAAATACCCTCCGGCACCTGCTCGTCCCCTTGACGTAATTTAGGGCCCGCAACGCCACTGGCGGCTTGAATGTCATAGTCGCGGATAAATCGAAATTCGCCGCTGCCTCTGGCCCATAGCTCCAGTTTTTTTTCCTGTTTCAGAGCGATAAAGACGATTTCACTTGGCGGATAAGAAACATTGGCCTTGGCGAAATAAGATGCAAGCTTGAGCGTTGCATACGGGCCGTAAGCCTGTAGGACATCTTCGACAGTTCTTTGACCATCCAACGACGGCGGCAGCTCAGGGATAAAATAAAGGTTCCGATCAGGCTGAGCTTGCGGCTTGGCGGCAGCGGTGGTAGCGAAAGTGATGTCGGAAATAGCGGCAGGCCTTGGCGCGACGCATGCGCCGAGCAAGGCTGCCATAACCAAACCAAAAACGATTTTGGCCGTTGATTTCATAAAATTATTTTGGAAATGAATTTATAACCCGCTTAGTTTAAGCGCCCTCTCCCATGTCCGCAAGTACAGGCTTTCTCAACAGCAATTCCCAATTTGGGGATCAAACAGGGTGTGGCGTATGCTTGGCGAGGATGTCGGCAGCAGGGAGCGCTGACGTCAAGCCCCCATGGATGGATTCACGGCGTTCCTCGACAGGGATACCCCACACCCTAAATCCAGCGAGAACGCTCAAACTGGGAATTACTGCTTTCTCAATCGGAACAGGGATTCTTAAGCTTGACTTTTTCGTGTTTTGACGCGGCTTCAACGCGCTGGTTACAATGAAGGATCATTTTATTGGACGTAGACTGACCATGCCGACACCTCGTTTATTCTATATCCATGATCCCATGTGCAGTTGGTGTTATGCATTCCGCTCGAGCTTTAGCGCCTTACAAAGCAACCTACCACAATCTATCCGTTTGGTTTATCTGCTGGGCGGTTTGGCTCCGGACTCCACCACGCCAATGCCCGAGTCTATGCGGCAAACCATTCAACAAAACTGGCGCCGAATCGAGCAAACCGTTCCCAAAGTCCGTTTTAATTTCGAATTTTGGGCTGTCAATACGCCGATCCGCTCAACTTATCCGGCTTGTCGTGCGCTATTAGCGGCCAGAAAGCAAAGTCCCGATCATGAGATCCCCATGCTAAAGGCTATCCAGTCAGCCTATTATGAACGAGCCAAAAACCCGTCGCTGACCGACACGCTTCTGGAATGCGCCACCGGAATCGGCTTAGATACCTCTTTATTCGGTAAAGACTTGTTGAGCCCGGCGATTGATGATGAATTACAGCAAGAAATTCAATTGGCTCGAAACATGGGCGTGTCGAGTTATCCGTCCTTACGCTTGCAGCATAATGACGAATTGGTTGCCATTCGCATTGACTATCTCGACTATCGAAGCATGCTCGATGAAATAGTCCATACCTTGCAAGCTGCTTGAGGCTTATTGAAAATCCATACCTTTACTCCCTTTTTATCCAAACATCGACTATCAGGTGAAAGATGGAACGCAAAGAAGAAGACTTAGCTCAAATTGAATCATTGACGCTCAGTCATTATCAACACAACGCCGAAGCCTTTTGGCAGGGCACCAAAGATCATGACGTAGCTCAGAACTACGCGGCCTTTTTAGCCCCGTTGCCTAAAGATAAAGCGCTGGATATTTTAGATTTGGGCTGCGGGCCGGGACGGGATGTTCACTATTTTAAGTTACTGGGACATCGACCGATCGGCCTAGACGGTTGCGAGGCATTTTGCGCGATGGCCCGCAGGTTTACAGGCTGCGAGATTCTGCATCAAAATTTCCTTAACCTAAACCTTGCCAAGCAACGTTTCGATGGCATCTTCGCCAATGCCTCGTTATTTCATGTGCCGAGCCGGGAGCTGCCGCGGGTACTCAAAAACTTGCATGCAACATTAAAGCCCGGCGGCATTTTATTTTCCTCGAATCCGCGAGGCAATGACGATGAAGGTTGGTCTGGGCAACGCTACGGTCATTTCATGACATTCGAAACCAGTAAACAGTATCTGGAGGAAGCCGGCTTCACCGTGCTCGATCATTATTACCGCCCCAAAGGCAAGCCCGCTCATGAGCAGCCTTGGCTAGCGATCGTCGCGGGGAGTGTTTGTCCATAAGTATCAAGCTAAGCACAGATCCCCGCTGCCAAATCGCTACCGATCGCTTCCGGCGGGTCTAAGAAGCGTAGCCCGGATGGAACGTAGCGCAATCCGGGAAGCTCGGAGCCACGCCATTCCCCTATTCCGCTTCGCTGCATACGGTCTACATGCTTTGATCTACGATGAGTATAAACCGAACTCAGATTATTTTATTAAGAAATCCCGCATCATACCCATATCTTCATGCTCGAGATTATGGCAGTGATACATGAATAGTCCTATAAAATCATTGAATGGTTTCAATACGGTCACTTTTTCGCCGGGCATCACCAACGCCGTATCCTTCCAGCCGCCCCTAACCAATCCACCGGAAATCGTTCGGTATGCTTCTCTCGATTTCGGATTGACTTGGCGTTTGATGATTTGAAATTGTTCGCCGTGTAAATGCATCGGATGGGGCATCGGCATGCCGCTCATGCCGTTGTATCCATTGTCGAATTCCACAACTTGTAAACTATTGACAGGAATAATTTCATCGTTGCGGACATCGTCCATTTTGTAGGACCGTCCATTCAATAGCGCCGACATGTGCCGCATCGACAATCTGATGATTCTTGGATCTTTGTTATTCGCAGCATCGCGAACATTCAATTTAGGTATCGTAGATAAGCGCTTCGGTAAACTCTGCGACGATTTGCCGGCTTTAATCACTTTAACGTTAAATAAAGAATATTCACTACCGGATGGCAGATCGGAAGAGTGCATCATGCCCATACCCCCGCCCATCATGCCGCGCCGTCCTCCGCCCATCATTCCGCGACCACCGCCCATCATGCCCATGCCGCCATGACCGTGTGTCGCAATATCGAACGACAAGCTGCGCATGCTTATCTCAGAACCAACCGAACGACCGCTGAAATCGGCCCAAAGCTCGATTCTTTCGCCTGGGGCCAACATCACATAGGAATACTGCTTCGGCCTTTCCAGCAATCCGCCGTCGGTACCGATCACAGTCATTTTACTGCCGTCCGACCAGGCCAGTTTATAGATCCGAGAATTTGACCCGTTTAGCAACCGCAGCCGATAGGCCTGTCCCGCGACAGGCAACACATAATCGGGCCGGCCGTTGACAAAAATCCGATCGCCGAGAAAGCCCTGCATGCGTTGCATCATGTGGTCGCTGTAGACGAGCTGATTATTCTTATCAAAGCTTCTGTCTTGGATGACCAACGGCAGATCAAATTCACCCTTGGGCAAATTCAAAGCCCGTTCTTCATCGTCATGCACAATAAACAAGCCGGCAAGACCCGAATAGACTTGTCGGGCTGTGACGCTATGGGTGTGAGCGTGATACCAGTAGGTTCCGGCACGATTCAAAATTTCGAATTCATAGATATAAGATTCGCCGTGACTGACCGCGTACATCGGATTGCCGTCCATGTTGGCCGGCACATGCAGTCCGTGCCAATGCAAAATCGAATGCGCCGGTAAATTGTTATTCAAATGAATTCTGACTTTTTGGCCTTTTTTCAGGCGAATCGTCGGCGCAAGATAGGTATCGGGGTGATTTTCTATCGATGAAGCCGGACCTTTAAGAACTTTAGCCCGCACTTTCCAAACTCGGGTTTCAGGCCCTTCGAAGATAGGAACCTGCGCGATATCCTGCGTCAGTTCAATTTCCACATCGGGATGAAAATTCGCGGAAGGCGTATTGACCGCTTTAAAGGTTCCGCCCGATTGCGCCCAAGAGGGGTAAGTCGCCGCACTGGCTGCTGCAAATGCGGCATATTTTAACCATTGTCGACGTTGTTGATTGATCGGAGAATTCATCGTCTATACCTCATGGACTTATAACTTGTTAGTATATTAGCAAATTATAAATTAATAGCAATTTAAACTCTTCTCTCGAAGCGTATTGCCATAACAGCCGAAAACCTAGCAGGATTAATTTATAAACCTTTTTCTTCGCGCAATACCTCAACCAGTTGTTTGGCTGGTAAATAACCCGGATATACAGAACCTTGTTCAGTGACTATCATCGGCGTTCCGCGTGCTTCGAAATCATTACCGAGCTTCATATGTGCATCGACCGGATTGGTACAGGTCTTGGCTTCGGGGTTTTTCCCTTGTTTGGCTTTGGTCAAAGCATCGTTACGATCCTCCGCACACCACACCGAAACGGCTTTGGTGTAGGAATCGGAGCCCTTCCCCGCTCTCGGATAAAACAAGTATTGAATAGTAATACCTTCGGCCAGATATTGATCGATCTCGGAATGCAGTTTACGGCAGTAGCCGCAATCGATATCGGTAAAAATAAATACTTTATGCTGACCTAATTTCGGCTTGAACACGATCATTTGATCTTGTCCCAACTTTTCCAGCGTATTCTTTCGCGCATTAGCCATTTTCGCTTCGGTCAAATCGGTTCTCGCTTCCAGGTCGATCAAGCGCCCTTGGAATAAGTATTTACCGTCATCGGAGACATAAAAAATGGTTGTGCCGGCCGTGACTTCATAAACCCCCTTCACTTCGGAAGGCTTAATCAAGTCGGGATTGAAGTTTGGCATCGATTTTTTTAAAGCCGCCTTAATGGCCGCATCATCGGCTTGAACAACACTCATGCCTAAAACCGAACCAAGCAATATCGCTGTTTTAAGTATTTGTTTCATAACGTTTCCATAAATTCAAATTGACTAATGCGTTTGTAGGACTGTCGACCGAGTGTTTTGTTCATTACCCTATAAAAAAATAGAAGTCACTACACGGCGGTTTTCTATCGGCTTGGTTTTGATTATTGATATAGATCAAAATTCGGCACCGGAATGCCTCCTTAGGCACTACAGAAATTTAAAGTGCGAAAAGTAAACATTAACCTAAATTCGGCAGTTTAACCATGAAACAAATGAAGGATTTCAAGAATATACCTAAACATTCTCGCTAATCTTTTTGGTGAGCGAAAGTTCTATACAAACGAATAGCAAGCCCAGCTCTAACATTTTTCGGTCTTTAGGTTATGGGGGTTTCATTTGTTAAGGCTGGGAAAGTTATTGAATTAACTTTTTATTCTACATGATCTTCATGGGGAAATGCTTTTTCTTGGATTAAGGCTTTAAAGCGGCATTTTTTATTGAAACAAACGTTCCAAATCCAAAAATAAAGCTAATACCATCAACGACAGTAGTAACAAAATACCGACCTGTTGTAACGCAACCTGGAATTTTTCCGAGACGGGGCTACCTTTAATCGCTTCAATCGCAAAAAACAATAAATGGCCACCGTCTAACCCCGGAATCGGCAATAAATTAAGCACCCCAAGACTGATGCTAACTTTCGCTAAGAAAGACAGAAATTCGACAAATCCGCGCTCAGCCGAAAGCCCGGCAAACTGAGCGATACTGATTGGACCGCTAAGATTTTTCACAGAAGCATTACCGAGAATCATCTGACCCATCATTTTGAGTGTTGCGGTACTAAAAAATACGGTTCTCGAAACAGCCCCCATCAGAGCTGGCCAAAGCGGCAAATCATTGCGCACTTGCAACGACGCCATCAAGTCTTCTGGAATATCAGCGGCCGCCCCGATTTTACCGACAACCTCGTCCTTTTCGACGACTTTTTGAGGCGTTATTTCGAGACTCAATTGCACGCCTTGTCTTTCAATAATCAGGTCGATAACTCTCCCTGGGCTATTTTGCACATAGTCGACCCATTGCAACCAGGTATTGATCGGCTCACCATTAGCAGAAACAATCAAATCACCGTACTGTAATCCGGCATCGGCCGCCGGCATGCCTTCCAGCACTCGCCCGACGACCGGTCTAAGCTGCGGCATCCATGGTTTGAGACCTAATTTATCGTAAAGTTTATCAGGCTCACTTCGCAATTCTTCAGGAAGGTTGATAAGCTGCGAATGCTGCTGTTCATCGATGTTTTTTACCGTAACATCGACACTTTCTCGACCGGTCATGGCCGCCGAGAAAATCGACTCAATAACCTCCCCCCAAGTCGCGGTGTTCTTTTGATCGACCGCTACGATCTCCTCGCCTTCGAGCAAACCGGCTTCGGCGGCAAGCGTACCAGGCTCGACATGACCGATAATCGGGCGTAAGCCGGTTTCACCGATAAACAACACGATCCAGAAAAACAGCACGGCAAGCATTAGATTGAATAAGGGTCCGGCCGCGACAATCGCCGACCGCGCCCATAATGGTTGACGGTTGAATGCGAAAGGCAAATCTTCATCAACCACTTTGCCTTCGCGTTCGTCAACCATTTTGACATAGCCGCCTAGAGGTATTGCCGAGATGACATATTCAGTCGACGCAGGCGATTTCTGATAAGACCAAATGACTTTACCAAACCCGACTGAAAACCTCAGTACTTTGACGCCGGTTTTTCGCGCGACCCAAAAATGACCGAATTCATGAAACGAAACCAGAATACCGATGGCGACAATAAAATAAAACAGCGTACTCATTAACCCAATTAACGCTTAAGTTCTTCGACGATACGCTCAGCCACTTCCCGGGCTTTGCTATCGGCTGCCAATACAATATCCAGCGTATCCGCCGGATCGGCTTTGAATTGATGCATGCTCCGTTCAATAATGAAAGGAATGTCGGTAAAACGGACTTTCTCGTCCAAAAAGGCAGCAACCGCGATTTCATTAGCTGCATTTAATACAGCCGGCATAATACCGCCTGCCTCGACAGCTTCAATCGCCAAGCGTAAACAAGGGAAACGCTGAAGATCGGGTTGTTCGAAATCCATGTGTTTAACGTCAAATATATTCAGCGGCGCCGCACCGGAGTCGAAGCGCTCCGGCCACGCCATCGCATGCGCAATGGGTATTCGCATATCGGGGTTACCCATTTGCGCCAACACAGTGCCGTCGACATAATCGACCATTGAATGAATCACGCTTTGCGGATGGATCACCACTTGAATTTTATCCGGCGACATATTGAACAATAAACAGGCTTCAATCAATTCAAGCCCTTTATTCATCATAGTTGCGGAATCAACAGAAATCTTGCGTCCCATATCCCAATTCGGATGCGCGACAGCTTGATCCGGAGTGACATCGACCAACTCTTCGACCGGCTTAGTTCTGAACGGGCCGCCCGAGGCAGTCAACAAAATTCGCCGCGCTTCCTTAGCCTCTTGACCCGCACAGTAATCTGCCGGCATGCATTGAAAAATGGCATTATGCTCGCTATCGATCGGCAGCAAATGCGCACCGGACTCGGTAACCGCCTTCATGAAAATATCACCGGACATCACCAACGCTTCTTTATTTGCCAGCAATACGGTTTTACCGGCTTTAGCAGCCGCCAAAGTTGGTAATAAACCAGCTGCACCGACGATTGCCGCCATTACCGAATCAACACTATCCAGTGTGGCTACTTGCTGCAACGATTCGGCTCCCGATAGCACCTTGATATCGGATACCGGCGATGTAGCTATGCGTTCTGCAAATTGCTTAGCCTTATCTTCATCAACTACGACAACATAGTCAGGCCGATGTATGGTGCATTGGTCGTACAGCAGATCGATATTATTGTTCGCGGTCAGCGCAACGACCCTATACCGATTCGAATGACGAGCAACCACATCCAGCGTGCTAACACCGATAGAACCGGTCGCGCCCAAAATACAAATACCTTTCATTAAAATAACTCTCTAATCAGCAGAATACCGGCATAGAAAAACGGGATACCGGCCACCAAGCTGTCGATCCTATCCAACAAACCACCATGTCCCGGCAAAATAGACCCCGTATCCTTAACGCCCTGCTGTCGTTTTATTAGGCTAAAAAATAGATCGCCGTATATCGAAATCAAAACGGTCAAGACCGACAACAAAACAAAATCAGAGCCGATCATCAAATTAAACCCGAACACCAAACTCAAAACGATCGCACTAACGACGCCGCTTCCCAAAGCTCCGTAAAATCCTGCCATGGTTTTGCCGGGACTGATTTCGGGAGCCAGTTTAGTAGCACCAAATTTTTTGCCGACAAAATAGGCGGTAATATCGGCAATCCAAATCAGCAGCAGAAAATACATCACCATATCGGAACCGTAAAAAGCGCGCATACGATAAAGAAACATCCACGCAAAAAACAGAATCACCCACCCGATCAATCCCTTATAAACATTTTTTAATTCGAGCTTCAGCAACGCATCCGATGCATTTCTGATCAGAAACATCATCACCACCCAAAATAAAACCGGTAAAATAATCAGCCATTCCAATAAACCGGACTGCGCCCTGACTTCCGGCCAATCGAAAACTTGTGCCACTATTTCCAGAAAATAAGTCCAAAAATAAACACCACCCATCGGTAAAATGAGTAAGACAAGAAATAAAATCCGCATCGAGGGCCTATCAATACCGGTTAAGCTTGTCCACTCCCATGCGGCAACCAACATCACCAGCGCAACAATCAGGGTAAAATAAGGTATTGGTAATAAATAGACGGCCAATACGACTAATGGCGCAAGAATCAAAGCCGTAATAATTCGCTGTAGTAACATTTTATAATTATTATCTAGTCAAATAGTTAGAGGGGGGCTGCTTTTGTGAGGATTTGCTCGCCGGTATGCCCGAAACGCCTTTGCCGAGTTCTAAAGCTTCCGATAGCCTCCTCTAGCGATTGCCGATTAAAATCGGGCCATAAGGTCGGCGTGAAATATAATTCGGTATAAGCTAACTGCCAGAGCAAAAAATTACTGACACGCTGCTCACCACCGGTTCTGATAAATAAATCCGGTTCGGGTAAGTCGGCAGTGGATAAATGTTGCCCGATCAGCGCCTCATCGATTTCTTGCTCGTTGAGCTCACCGCTTTGAATTTTCGCAGCTATTTTTTTAAACGCTTCGGACATATCCCATCGTCCACCGTAATTGGCAGCAATCACTAAAGTCAGACCGCTATTATCGCGGGTTTGAATCTCGCCTTCTGCAATTTTAGCCTGCAATTTTTCAGAAAAAGCTTTACGTTCACCGATAAACCTTAAACGAATATTGTTCCGATGCAACTTGTTAACCTCGCTTTGCAAGGTCGAAATAAACAAGTTCATTAACATCGAGACTTCAGACTCGGGCCGGCGCCAATTTTCGCTGCTGAAAGCAAATAACGACAATACTTCGACATTCGCTTCGGCGCAATATTCAACAATGGCTCTAACCGCTTTGACGCCAGCTTGATGCCCCATTGCACGTGGCATATGTCTTTGTTGTGCCCAACGCCCGTTACCATCCATGATAATTGCAATATGGCGAGGGTTTTGGTTCAATTTCGGAAGCGTTTCAAATTCTGCAGGCATCAATCTACTCCATTAAATAGACATTAAGTCCGCTTCTTTTTCTTCCAAGTGCTTCTCAATTTCTTTGATGTATTGGTCGGTCAACTTTTGAATTTTATCTTCGGCCGCGCGTGCTTCATCCTCGGAAATCATTTTTTCTTTTAGCGCATCCTTGATATCGGAATTGGCATCGCGGCGAATATTTCGTATCGCTACTCGTCCATTCTCGGCTTCTTGTTTGACGACCTTGACCAGATCGCGACGACGCTCCTCGGTTAGCGGCGGTAATGGGATACGAATCACATTACCATTAGAGGAAGGGTTAAGCCCCAAGTCGGAAGCCATTATCGCTTTTTCGACGGCCTTGACTATGGTTTTTTCCCATGGTGTAACCGTCAAAGTCCGAGAGTCCTCGGTCGCGACATTGGCTACCTGTGAAAGCGGCGTATCGGCACCGTAATACGGAACGGTAATTTGATCCAGTAGGCTCGGATGCGCCCGGCCTGTTCTGATTTTGGTAAATTCGTGCCTCAGCGCTTCGACACTTTTGCCCATTCGCTTAGCCGCATCTTGTAGAATATCGCTTATCATGCTTTTGTTCCTCGTTCAATCAGTGAGCCGATATCTTCGCCCTGCATCAGCCGCATTATTGCACCTTGTTCAAAAATATTCATTACGCGCATCGGCAAATTGTTATCGCGGCACAATACCAAAGCAGTGGCATCCATGACGTTTAAGCGTTGATCCAACGCCTCATCATAGGTCAATCTCGGATAAAATCGGGCATCCTTAACTTTTTCAGGATCAGCCGAATAAACACCCTTAACCTTAGTCGCCTTAATCATCAACTGAGCATCGATCTCAATCGCCCGCAGACTGGCTGCCGAATCCGTAGTAAAAAAAGGATTTCCGGTTCCGGCAGCAAATATCACGACCCGACCTTTTTCAAGATGTCTAACCGCTCTGCGGCGAATAAAGTCTTCGCACACTTGATTAATCTTTAATGCAGACATAACGCGAACTTGCAAGCCTAAATACTCCAAAGCATCCTGCATCGCTAAGGCATTGATTACAGTAGCAAGCATGCCCATTTGATCGCCAGTGACTCGGTCAAGACCTTCGGAAGCTTTTTGCGCGCCGCGCAAAATATTACCGCCCCCGACAACTAGACCGACCTGTATCCCTGCATCACATAATTCTTTAATTTCGCCGGCCAAGCGTTTCAGGATATCGGCATCGATACTGCCTCCCTTTTCGCTCATCAATGCTTCGCCGCTTAATTTCAATAAAATTCGCTGGCAGATAAAATTTGTCATTATCGATTTTTAAGTTGAGAAATGGTTAGGAAAGTGCATTTTATCTTAGGCGACCGACGCCACGATTTTTGCCCGTATTCTGCGTTGCGCAAACAGTTATATATACCCACTCATAAATCAAAAATACGGCACCGAAGTGTTAGGCGGATTTTTGCTCCTGCAAAATCCGCATTCACACCTTCCTTGGCGCTTGCGGATTTTTGCTCCTGCAAAATCCCCATTCAACCAGCACCTAAATCCCATTGGCTATGGTTAACTATCTTGGATAATTTAGGTGCTGGGTTTACGGCGCCCTTTGACGGGCACCCCGATGCCGAATTTTGATCTACGAAGAGTATAATCCGCTTGGAGTATAAAAACGAATCCCCGGATAAACCGGGGATTGAATTATGAGCCTCTGACTTGCGCCATGACTTCTTCGGCAAAATTTTCTTCTTTTTTCTCGATACCTTCGCCAACTTCGAACCGGGTAAAGCGAATAACGGCATTACCTTTTGACTTAACCAATTCGCCGACGGTGACTTTGTCGTCCTTAACAAAAGGCTGGCCCAACAAGGTAACTTCGGCAAGAAACTTTTTGATTCTTCCGCTCACCATTTTTTCGATAATCTCAGCGGGCTTTCCACTTTCCAAAGCTTGTGCGGAAAAAATTTCTTTTTCTTTCTCAATTGCTTCTTGAGAAACTTGATCTTCGGAAACACAAGTCGGGTTGATTGCAGCAACATGCATCGCAATGTCCTTACCTAATGTCTCATCGGCTTTTTCCAGCGCGACCAATACGCCGATCTTACTGCCGTGCAAATAACATGCAGCACCACCGCCGGACAAATTGTATTTTTCAAAACGTCTAATCGCGATATTTTCACCCAGTTTTGCAATCAGTTCGCGACGAACCTCGTCGACAGTCTTGCCGTTTGGCAGTTTCAGGTCCAACACTTGCTCGGGTGTTTGCACATCCGCGTTTAAAATAGCGTCGGTAACATTGTTAACGAAATTGACGAAATCATCACCTTTCGCAACGAAATCAGTTTCGCAATTGATGTCGGCAATCGCCGCCGTTTTAGCATCGTCGCTGACTTTTACGCCCACCACACCTTCCGCAGCGGTCCGTCCGGATTTTTTATCGGCTTTTGCTAAACCGGCTTTTCGCATATTTTCGATAGCGACTTCCAGATCACCGTTTGCTTCGACTAGTGATTTTTTGCATTCCATCATACCGGAACCGGTTCTTTCCCGCAGTTCCTTAACCATTGCAGCTGATATGCTCATTTCTCGTTTTTCCTCTTTATTCTTAACTATAAAAAACGCCTCCTGTTAGGAGGCGCTTTTCAGTTCAATGCGCCATTGCCTTTGAAGTGCTAGCCGCCCTTCACCGCACCGACGCTTACTCTGCGTTTGCTTCGACTTCTGATTCCTCAACAAAATCATCGACCTGGGCCGATAAGTTTAATGTCGCGGATTTCGCTTCCAATACTGCATCCGCTACGGATTGGCAGTAAAGTTTAACCGCTCGAATGGAGTCATCGTTACCCGGTATGATGTAATCAACGCTTTCAGGGGAATTGTTCGAATCGACAATCCCAACTACAGGTATACCCAGTTTTTTGGCTTCGCCAATCGCGTTTTTCTCATAACCGACATCCAATACGAACAATACATCGGGCACGCCTTTCATATCCTTAATGCCGCCCAAGCTGCGTTCGAGTTTTTCCAATTCGCGCTCCATCCCCAGCGCTTCCTTTTTGCTAAATTTATGATAGAGCGTTCCGTCCGTTTTCATCGCTTCCAATTCTTTCAATCGGTTGATCGATTTTTTGATCGTCTTGAAGTTGGTCAGCATGCCGCCCAGCCAGCGATGGTCGACATAAGGCATTCCACAACGCTTCGCTTCTTCGGCGACCGCTTTACGGGCTGCTTTCTTGGTGCCAACAAACAGAATAGTGCCTTTATTCGCGGACATTTGTCCCAGATAATTCATTGCGTCATTAAACAATGGAAGCGTTTTCTCAAGATTGATGATGTGAATCTTGTTACGGGCGCCAAATAGGTAATTAGCCATCTTGGGATTCCAGTAACGAGTCTGATGTCCGAAATGAACACCCGCTTCTAACATTTGACGCATTGACACTGCTGCCATTTTTTTCTCCTACGGATTATGTGAAACTTAATGTTTCGTTGGGTTACGCCTCCGCCTGCCCCCCTTGGCAACCCCCCCTTCAAATTAATCAAGAAAGGCACCCTACCAAGCGTGTCGACAAACGTGAGTATTTATAATACAAAAATGAACTTGCCTTTATATCATAATTAGATTTTAACAACAATTAATTCTCTGCTAAACTGGCAGGACTTCTTCGTTTGCTCAAGCCTTTAATTACTGTAATCTCCACCATTGATCAACTCCTTAGCGAGTTTGTTCAAGCAAACTCGCTTACTAGCTTACTTGCCAACATAAAGCCGTCAAATCATGGGTATCATCATTAAAACACCAAGTGAAATCGATAAAATGCGCGTCGCCGGTAGACTTGCCGCCGAAGTACTGGAAATGATCGAACCGCATGTTGTACCGGGCATCACCACCGAAGAACTTAATCAAATTTGCCACGACTATATTGTCGACGTTCAGCATGCGATTCCGGCCCCCCTCAATTACCACGGCTTCCCCAAATCGATATGCACTTCAATCAATCAGCAAGTTTGCCACGGCATACCTAGCAACAAAAAATTAAAAAACGGCGATATTATCAATATCGACATCACTGTCATTAAGGACGACTATCACGGCGACACTAGCAAAATGTTTTGTGTTGGTGAAGTCAGTCCCCACGCCAAACGCTTAGTGAAAATTACTCAAGAAGCGCTGTATCGGGGCATTGAACAAGTTAAACACGGAGCAACTCTTGGCGATATAGGCCATGCGATACAAAAATTCGCCGAATCGAATCGTTATTCGGTCGTCCGGGAATTTTGCGGTCATGGCATAGGCCAAAAGTTTCATGAAGAACCGCAAGTGCTGCACTACGGCAAACCAGGAGAAGGCGTTGCTCTTGAAGCCGGCATGATTATTACGATTGAACCGATGCTTAATTTAGGCAAACGCCATGTGAAGGTGTTAGCGGACGGCTGGACCGCGGTGACCAAAGACCGCAGCCTTTCGGCGCAATGGGAACATACCATCCTAGTCACTGACCACGGTTACGAAATCTTGACGCTAAGACAGGAGGAAATGTGACAGAAGCCTTAGACCATATCCACTATTTCACACAATCCGATTATATCATTGCTTTTAAAGAGCTAATTAAATCGAAAAACCTAGAGCTTGAGCACGCATTTAACCCACAAGAACCGGTCACGCCTTTACTGGTGGCCAAGGCTGAATTCGTCGACGAAATCTTGATCAGCGGCTGGGATCATTTCCTCGGTGAATCCGCCGATCAATTGAGCCTGATTGCGGTAGGCGGATACGGTCGAAAAGAATTGTTTCCCTTTTCAGACATCGATATCGTCGTATTATTGGACAAAGAGGCCTCTACGGAAACCCAGGCTGCATTAGGGCAGTTCTGCAATTTCCTTTGGGACATCGGTTTAAAACCAGGATTAAGCGTACGCACAGTCGAAGAATGCATTCAATCCTGTATCGACGACCAAACCATCATGACCAGTCTAATGGAAACCAGACTATTGCGCGGCAATCCGAGCTTGTGCGCAAAAGTACTCGAACCGATAAACAGCGGAGAGATATGGCCGTCAAACCGGTTTTTTGCTGCCAAAATGCAGGAACAGGAACATCGCTATTTTAAGTTTCACGATACCGCTTACAATCTGGAACCCAATATCAAGGAAGGACCCGGCGGACTTCGCGACATGCAGATTATTGCCTGGGTTTTTAAACGCCATTACGGCTCTTCAACCTTAAAAGAATTAATTAAATACGGCTTCTTGCCCGAATCCGAATATGAAGAACTGGTCACTGCGCGTAACGTACTTTGGCGAATCCGTTATGCACTTCACCTGTTAACCGGTCGCTGCGAGGATCGCCTGCTATTCGACTTTCAACGAGACTTGGCCGAACAATTCGGATTCAAAGGCGCCGACCCGAATCAATCCGTCGAAGAATTCATGCAGCATTACTATAAAACCGTAGTCGGCTTAGAGCGGCTCAATGAGATGCTACTACAACTATTTAACGAGCGTTTTATCGGCGGAGAAACGACTTATCAACAAATCCAAACCAAAACTACAAAACTCATTGCTATTAACGGCTACTTAGAAGCCGAAACGGATAGCCTTTTCGAGGACAACCCACTAGCATTATTGGAGATTTTCCTAGTCATCCAGCAAAATCCTTCGCTAAAAGGCATCCGATCAAAAACGATTCGCTTAATCCGTAAAAGCCTGCACCTGATCGACGATCAATTTAGAACCGACAAGCACGCCAATCATCTATTCATCGAGATTTTACGCCAACCCCGAGGCATCACGCACGCACTTCGACGTATGAATCGTTATGGCGTACTCGCCGCTTACCTGCCTAGCTTCGCTCACATCGTTGCCAGAATGCAGTACGATTTATTCCACATATATACCGTGGACGAACACACCCTATTCGTAATTCGCAATTTGCGACGTTTTTCGTTAGAAAAGCACACCCACGAACTGCCATTTTGCAACGACATTTTTTTGATGATCCCGAGACCCGAGCTACTTTATATCGCGGCATTGTTTCACGATATAGCGAAAGGCAAAGGCGGGGATCATTCGCAAGTTGGCGAAGAAATCGCCCAAGCATTTTGCCAGCAGCACGACCTGTCTAGACATGATACTAAGCTCGTCACATGGCTAGTCCGCAATCATCTGATTATGTCGATGACGGCCCAGCGCAAAGATATCAGCGACCCAGACATCATTCATGATTTCGCCACTCAAGTCGGTAGCACCGAATATTTAAATCATCTTTATTTATTGACTGTCGCAGACATACGCGCAACCAATCCGGAACTATGGAACTCTTGGAAAGACGCATTATTGAAAGAACTCTATAGCGCAACCTACAACGCCTTGCGTCGCGGCCTCAAGAACCCGATCAATATCAGCGACAGACTCGAAGAAAATAAAACTGAAGCCTTGGAAGAACTGCTGAAACTAGGCATTTCCGAAGCAACTATTCATGCATCATGGAAACATGTCGGCGATGAATACTTTCTTAGATATACTGCCGAAGAAATTGCTTGGCAAACGATTGCGATCGCATCCTGCGACGAACCTGACCTGCCACTGGTGTTACTCCGCCCACAAACTCAACGAGGCAGTGCAGAAGTCTTTATTTACACCCGTAACGAAGACTTTATTTTTTCAATCAGCACCGAGACCCTCGATCAACTCGGTCTTACGATTCTCGACGCAAGGATCGTTACCACTAGCGATCAGTATGTATTGAACAGCTTCCAAGTTCTCGAACAATCAGGCGACCCGATCAAGGATTTACACCGAGAAGTGCATATTTGCACAGCGCTCCGTAAAAATCTAAAAGAACACCACATCAACAAACAAAAAAATATTCGACGCCAATCGAGGCAAGCTCGACACTTTCCAATACCGACAACGATTTCATTTCACGAGGATCCGCAAAGACGCTTTACGGTCATGGAACTCATCACAACAGACCATGCGGGACTTCTTTCCAAAATCGGCCATGTACTCAACGATCACAACATTCAACTACACGACGCCAAAATCACCACGATAGGAAGCCGCGCAGAAGACATGTTTTATTTTACCGATTATCAATCTAACCCGATTCAAGACCACGAAACATTACAAAATTTGGAGCAAGCCATTCAATCCGCATTACGCGACCATTTATAACCCTAGAAAAGCATTTCACCATGAAGATCATGAAGATAATTCAATAACTTGCCCAACCTTAACAAATGAAACCCCATAGCCTAAAGACCGAAAAATATTAAAGCTGGGCTTGCTATTCGTTTGTATGGAGCTTTCGCTCACCAAAAAGATTAGCAAGAATGTTTAGGTAACTTCTTAAATTCCTTCAGGAACTTCATGTGCTTCATGGTTAAACCGCCGAACTTAGGATAACCCTTTTGTTAGTCGAATTTCGAATCCGGGAATATCCAGTAAAAGTCGCTTGCAGGGCGGATTTCGGCTCCAAGCAAAATCCCCCCGCTATATATCATAAAGACGACATCGTAACTTCGTTCGAAGCCAGTCGATTTTCTATAAAACGAATAAGGTTCTCATAACCGTCACCTTCGAGATCCTTATATCGCATACCGATTTCGCAACGGTCCCTTGCTATCCGGCGGGAAAACTCAACATTACAACGCGCTTTTACCTGTAAAGGGCGATCGCCGGCAAGCGGCAAATCCAGCCATGCATTTAATTCCACCGGGCGACCGTTACGGATGTAACATCCGCCCGGTGTCATCAAATTCCGCTGCAATATATTGCATTGGATCGAGAACCCGTCACTTGAAGTATCAATCGCCAATACTTTGAGACGCACCCCCTCTTCATTGGTAACCACAACAGGCAAATGCGCAGCAACACGAGGATAAATTTTCTTTTCCATAGCCATCTCCGACCGACCAAATATTGTCATCAGAATTCTAGTCTATATATTTTTTTTTACCAGAATAAATATACAGTTGTCGCTTACACCTCATTCACTTAATTAGATTACTCAGCCGCGAAACAGCCCCGCTTGACAACATTCTCGAGAGCATCAATCCGAAATAACCCACAAGAACCGGCTCTCCGTTATCAAAGAGCACTTTGTGACCTACCGAAATGAAATCAATCGAATCGAGGTCTTGACTTTAATCAACCGCTACGAAAGAATCTCCTGTATAATTTTCAAACAAGTTATGTTTTTTACCGCTCTTACACGACCGAAAAACGTCTAATTTAAGTTAGAAAGCATTAAGCGTTACCGACAAGGCCGGCAACCATCGGACAGGCGCTATCATTAAAACATCATAATAAACAGCTTTATCTAAACGTTTCTCAGTCGATATGGAGCATACCTTTCGCACTTCAAATTTCGACAGTGCCGGAGGAGGCCTCGGGGTGCTCGATAAAGGCTTTGCCAGCATGGAGCTGGCATAGAGCCTACATGGACGTATTTACCGCGTCCTTTAACGGGCACCCCGAGGCCGAATTTTCATCCACGATGAGTATAAATAAACTTTCACACTTTTTCCGAGTCACAATGACTCGAATCGTGTGTTTTTTCAGAGGTCTTCGCATGCACAAAAATTTCCTTACCCTTCTCTGCGGCGCCATGACGCTTATTGTTCCGCTTGAACTGCAAGCAGCCAATGATTTGCCGCCTTCCGCTAAAATTGAATTGGGCAAATCAGAAGAAGTCTGTTCCGACTTCACGTCACCGAAATGGAGAGACGCACAAGCCATCGACGGCGTCGAGATTCAAGAATCGAGACTTTGCAACCCCGACAATCCGGCAGAAATTGCCGCATTCGTAAAAGGCACGAATAACATCAGCATGTCGACGTTAATGGATACTCAATTGGCCGCCGACTCGATCATCAAAACTAAAGACGTCGACGGCGACGGCGACCCCGACCATATCATCATAAAACTCGAAATCGTCGAATTAAACGGTCGATCTCCGGATAGTACCGAATTGACTACTCAATTCAATATTGCGCCAGGCGTACAACCCACCTTTTGGGTATTCGCGCCTAAAACCCGCGACATGTCGACTCTGAGCCTCTACGAACCGCTAGCCAATGCTCTACTGCGAGTTCCTTCGCCGACCATACGCGTAGAAGAAGGCGATACCGTCTGGCTGGTTGTCGAAAACACCCACCACATGCCGCATTCGCTGCATCTGCACGGTGTAGACCATCCTTATATGGACCATAGCGGAAGCGGGAATGACGGCGTCGGACAAACCAGTGCAATGGACATCATGCCCGGTGAGAGTAAAACTTATGTCATCAAACCGCGCCAAGCCGGTTCCTTTTATTATCACTGCCACGTTCAGCCGCATACCCATATTCCAATGGGTTTGCAGGGCATATTCGTCGTAGAAGAAAATCGTCCAAACAATTGGGTACAAACCTTCAATGTCGGCAATGGCCAAGTTCGACACCCGTCGGTAGCGGTTCAGGAAAAATACGCCCGCGAATACGACTTGCATTATCAGTCGGCAGACAAGGAATTGCATGAACTGGCTCGCTCGGCCAACGACCCGCGCCTGCTCGCGCAAAAACTGAACATGGAATACGACGTCACCGATGCAACAGACGATTATTTCATGCTGAACGGTCGCTCATTCCCGTACACGATCAGGGAATCCTTGGTTGAAATGCAGCCGAATCAAAAGGTCAAGCTTCGTATACTAAATGGTCACACCGACGCATTGGGCGTTCATATCCATGGACATAGACCCATGATCACCCATTACGACGGCATCGATAACGGCCCGGGATCTTATATCATGCGGGATGTCCATACCATGGTACCTGCTCAACGCATCGACCTGGAACTTGACGGCACCGACGACGGCTTACATAGCTTCGGCGAAGGGGTCTGGATGATGCATGATCATGTCGAAAAGTCATTCACTACCAACGGCATCGGCGAAGGCGGCGATATCAGCTTGGTCGTTTACAAAGATTTTCTTGACGAAAAAGGAATTCCGAAAATGCAAGGCTGGACTCTGGCGCCTTATTTCACGAAAGAGTTCTGGCAAGGCAAATACCCGCTATGGCAAGATTACGACAAGTGGCGCAGCTTAGGCCTGCCTGACGCTCGCGGTTATAAAGCTCCGTTGCCGTCTCCGCCGCAAATGATGCTTGAAGGCCCGTCTAATTCTTCCGCTTCGACTACGACGGGCTCAGAAAAATCGTTTATCGGCGATTTATTCTCCGGATTGATTTTAGGCATCCTTGCTTACATGGCTATCGTGCGGCGCGAAGACATTTTCGCCTTGTATCATAAGCTCGTTAAGAAGCCTGCCTAAATTTTAACTTGGCTTGCGGAATCCCCAAAGGATTCCGCAAGCCACATCAATTTCCTATCCCAACACAAGTCAGATTGTCTATACAAAAAATGAGCTTATTTAAGGTTATGTTCGCGTTAATAGTTGATGCCCATTTGAACTCAAAGTCAGCAGAAGCCAAAAGATATAGCTCTAAATAACTAGCTTTTTTCACTATTGAGCGGATTGTTGAAAGGAGGGCACGGTTGCTCGATTGACAGGTGTCGGCGGCAGGGAAGATTTTTGCTCCTCGGCAATTGCTGAGTTACAAGGATGTAACGAATGCAGAAAATGCAGGAGCATTTTTCTGCCCTGCATCGCCTAAAGCGCCTACTGTTGGTGCTCTAATATACGCCATCCTTGGCGTTTAGCCGCCGCCAAGCCCCCATGAATGGGTTTACGGCTTTCCTCGACTGGCATACCCCGCAACCTGAACACGGAGAAATTTCTCAAACTGGGAATTGCTGGGGTAAATACGTCCATGCTGTCCCTCGCCTAGCGTTAGGTGAGGGACCGAGCACCCCCGGGCCTCCTTCGGCAATGCCGAAATTTGAAGTGCGAATCGTTCAACAAATTCGGATAGGTCCGGAGTTCAAGGCACGAAGACCGACGGATATTTCTATTTCGAAACCGTTTTCGTCAAGCATCTCGTTATCAATTTTCTCGTTTCGTCGAGCACTAAAACGCTCGAAGCAACCAGTGTCGTAACCAGCCAGTCGACCGGATTCAGTGCTGTCGTTCCAAATACCTTTTGCGCGGGCGGCCAATGAACGACCACGATTTGCAGCAAAACGACGACAAACAGCGCTAACCATAATTTTCGGTTATGAAAAAAATTGCGGTTGAACGCTGTTTCGTGCTCGGCTCGGGCGTTGAATACGTTAAAGAACTGATACAGCACAAAGGTCGTAAATGCCATCGTAACTGCATATTCAGGATTGCCCTGGTCAAGACCATAGCTAAATACCGACAAGGTACCGATCATCATCGTCATGCCGTAAGCCACCAAGCGCAGCAAACGACCGCCGGAAAGAATCTGCGCACCTGGACGACGTGGTGTTTCTTGCATCAAACCGCTACGAGCCGGTTCGATACCGAGCGTCATCGCCGGCGGACCGTCCATGATGATGTTGATCCACAGCAATTGGATCGCCGTAAACGGCATCGGCAACGCCAATAACGTGGATGCCAACACCGTCAAAATAGCGGCAATGTTTGTCGAAAGCTGGAATCGCACGAACTTGATGATATTGTCGTAAATAACCCGTCCTTCCTCAACCGCATGAACGATAGTCGCAAAGTTGTCGTCGGTCAACACCAGCGTGGCGGCCTCTCGTGTCACCGCCGTGCCGGTGACGCCCATTGCGACACCGATATCGGCGGCTTTGAGGGCCGGCGCATCGTTCACGCCATCGCCGGTCATCGCGGTGATATGACCGCCGGATTTCAGTGCGTTCAGAATCGCAACCTTGTGCTGCGGCGAGACCCGTGCGAATACAGCGATATCGTCAATGCGCTGGCTCAATTCGTTCGGCGACATCCGGTCGAGTTCGGCGCCGGTAACGACGCCCCCCGACAGATCCAACTCGTTCGCGATCGCCTCCGCGGTCGCTTTATGGTCGCCGGTAATCATTTTGACTTGGATTCCCGCCGTTTTACAGTGCGTGATGGCTTCCGCTGCTTCGGCTCGGGGCGGGTCCATCAAACCGACCAGGCCTAAAAACTCCCAAGCTTCGGTCCATCGCCAAAGATCGCCTTTCGGGTCGAATTCATTCGCCGCGATTTCCCGTCTAGCGACGGCAAGCACCCTCAACGCTCTGTTGGCAAGGCGATCGTGTTCGGTTTGGATTCTGTCGAGCGACGACTCATCGAGCGGCACAGTATCGTTATCGCCGAGGCAAAAGCGCGAATGCTTCAACAAAACGTCGGGTGCGCCTTTGATAAACATGTCCACAACGTTTTCGCGCCGGTGGAAAGTGGCCATGAACTTGTGCGCAGAATCGAAAGGAATTTCCGCAATTCTCGGCGAACGTTCCTGTTCGAGAGCGGGGTCGAGCCCGCTTTTTTGCGTCAATACGAAAAGCGCGCCTTCGGTCGGATCACCAATCAACTCGCCGTCTCGTACGCTCGACTCGGTACAGAGCGCCATCGGCAGCAAAAACGGTCGCCAATCCCGATCGCCGGAGCTTTCGATACGACCATCGGCCCGATACCCTTCGCCTGTGACATCGAAACGTTGACCGGCATACCATCCCGAACGGGCCGTCATTTGATTGAGTGTCAACGTGCCGGTCTTGTCGGTGCAGATGACCGTAGTCGATCCGAGCGTTTCGACCGAAGCCAGTTTTTTGAGAATCGCGCGTTTTCTCGCCATTCGCCACATACCGATTGACAGCGTAACCGTAACGACGGCGGGAAGCCCTTCCGGCACCGAAGCCACGGCCAGTGCAATAGCCGTCATGGCCGCATCGGTCCACGGAGCTCCGCGTTGTATCGTCAGAGCAAAGATAATCAGCACGATCGCGCCGGCGAGAACAGCCAGGCGCTTGCCTAAAACATCGAGTTGTCTTTGCAGCGGCGAAGGCGAATCGGGTGCTTGCGAAATCATTTCTGCCAAATCACCCATGACCGTACGCATCCCGGTGTCGGTGATTATCATTGTCGCCCGCCCTCTTGTGACGACCGTATTCATAAACAAGAGGTTGTTTTGTTCGGCCAACGGCAAATCGTCTAAATCCAGCTTTTCATGTGTCTTCGCAACGGCTTGCGATTCACCGGTCAACGCCGATTCCTGCACTTCGAGACTGTGGGCTTCGACCAAGCGGCCGTCTGCCGGCACCCGATCGCCGGCTTCGAGCAAAACGATATCGCCAGGCACCAATTCCGCCGCATCGATCTCCTGCATTTGTCCGTCGCGTCGCACTTTTGCACGCGGCGCCAACATGCTTTTCAATGACGCCAATGTCTGTTCGGCACGATGTTCTTGATAAAAGCCCAAACCGGCATTGAAAGCGACGACGATCAAAATTACGATGGCATCTTTCAAATCACCGATAAACCAGGCCAGCAGGGCCGCCAATAACAAAACGACGATCAGAAAACTTTTGAATTGATCGAGAAATTTAAGCCAAAGCGGACGCGGCGGCGATTCAGTCAAACAGTTTTCGCCGTGCAATTTTAGCCGATGACGGGCCTCTGCCGCGGTCAGTCCCGTTACCGAATCGGTTGCGAATTCCGCAGCCACCGTCTCGACCTCAAGCGTGTGCCACGATCCGCGCTGGCGATTTACCGACGCGGACGATCGATCATCCAGATCGATCGATGCAGCTCGATTATCGTCGTTGACCTCGGCATTGAATTCGCGGATGAAGATTTCCCAAAACGCGACAAATAGAGCGGCAATCAACGGTCCGATCACGAATCCGTTCATGCCGAACCAGACTAAACCGCCGAGCGTCGACAACAATATGATATAGTCGGGCAGTTTAGTGTCACGGCCAACCAGTATCGGTCTTAATAAATTGTCGACCAAACCGATCACGCCGGCACCGAATCCGATCAGAATCAAGCCATGCTCCCAGTCGCCGACAGCAAACAAATAAATCGCGACCGGCATCCAGATTAGCCCAGCGCCGATAACCGGAATCAGCGACAATAGCGCCATCACAACGCCCCATAGCAACGCGCCTTGTATGCCGAGCAATGCAAAAATGATTCCGCCCAATGCACCTTGAACTGCGGCGACCGTCAGATTACCTTTGACGGTTGCTCTGATGACTTCAGTTAATTTCGCGAAGAGTAATTTTTCGCGCTCGTCTCCTAGAGGTAAAGCTTTTATCAACAACGCCAGCAAAGCATGACTATCGCGCAACATGAAAAATGCGACGTACAACGTCAAGCCAAGGCTGACTACAAACTCCATCGTGCTTTGACCTATCTGAACGGCATTCTGGGCAATATGACGGCTGACAATGATCGCTGCATTCGAGAGATGTTCCTTAAAGATATCAAGATCGAGATGCAGGCGTTCCAGCAAGCCATGAACCGCCGGAAACCCCTGTTTGATTTGAGCGATATAACGGCTGAAATCGATGTCGCCGCTTTGCAGTCGCTGATACAGTTCCGCACCTTCCTGAAAAAAAGACACAACAACGAACAGGGCCGGAGCGATGCCGACCAGAAGACAAATCGCCAATGTCGCGAGCGCCGCCGGATTCGGACGCCCCCACAGCTTGACAAGGCGCACATACAGCGGGTGAAACAACATTCCGATCACGCAAGCCCAAAAAACGGCGCTGAAAAAAGGTTCGAGCAAATGCAAGAACAACAACGTGACCAGGACGAGCATCAATAGAAACAATCCATGCTCTAATCGTATGCGGAAACGGTCGGAATAACCGGTACCGCGATGAGCGGAATGCTCGGGTCTGTCTTTGGTTACTGTTTTATTATCTTCGTCTCGCATCGTCATCAATTCCGTTACACTGAGCTTCATCGGATCGAACTAATATAGCAGAAGCCCAACTGCCCATAACGCTTCGTTTCGTCTTTGCTACAAAAATCGTTATGAAATTGCCAAATTCTATGTTGAAGATGGGTTAAGGATTTGAGCGTAAATATAAATTTCCTATTTTACGAAGGATTCCTAGCCGTCGCGAAAGCAGAAAAAGATCGTGACCGTGATGACCGTCAATTGCATGACGAAATGGCCGATGCCACCGAGAATTAAAGAATATGGGCCGCACATCCTATCTTGAATTTTAAAATGGATGATTTTATGGGAACCATAGCAACAAAGTTCTGGTTAAATAAGGCAGAAGCAAAACTTAAAAACACATAACTCTCAGAACCCTTGCTCATAATTCTTTCTTTTTTGTGGAAAAGGGATAGGGTTAAATTAAAGACATCAATTGGGTAATATCCGGTCAAATTTTCTACCAGGGGGCTCGGTTTAACGATTGCAAACCTCGTAACTAAACTCGATAGCTTTTCGCTCCGGATTTTACATACAGCTTTTTAGTTTTTTATAAATAGGAGGCATCGTTGGATATTGCTCTACTGGTTATTCTCATCATTTTAAACGGCTTGTTCGCAATGTCAGAGATTGCGTTGGTGATAGCCCGCAAAAATAGACTTCAAAAACTGGCGGATGACGGCGATAAAGCATCTGGGATCGCTATACGTCTCGGAAGTAAACCCACTCAGTTCTTGTCGACAATTCAGATCGGTATTACAGCAATCGGCATTCTCAATGGGATAGTCGGTGAGGCCGCGCTGGCGGAACCTCTCGCCGAAATTTTAATCGGAATTGGCATGGAGCAAAAAGTCAGCGCCACAGGCGCCACTGCAATTGTGGTTGTGGGAATAACCTATGTTTCTATCGTCATAGGCGAGCTGGTCCCGAAGAGAATAGCGCAATACAATGCCGAAGGCATCGCTCGTTTCGTGGCGCGCCCCATATCTATTCTGGCGAAACTGTCCCGTCCATTTGTATTCTTCCTATCTGTATCGACCGATAGTTTGCTGTTTTTGATTGGCAAAAAGGGGTTGAGCAACACCAACATTACCGAACAAGATATCCACGCGATGTTGGCCGAAGGCAAAGAATCGGGGGTCATTGAGAAACAGGAACACGATATGGTACGCAACGTGTTTCGGCTTGACGAGCATCAAATAGCCTCACTGATGACGCCGCGTAGCGAAATTGTCTATTTGGACATCGATCAGTCACTTGAAAAAGGTATCGAGCAGCTAATTCAATCAGGTCATTCATGTTTTCCTGTATGTCGCGGCGGATTGCATGTGATTCTTGGAGCGATCAGCGCGAAACAAATGCTAAGACATCGTTTAACGACCGAGACCGACCGCATCATCGAATTTTTGCTACCTGCCGTTTATGTGCCCGAGTCATTGACAGGAATAAAATTATTAGAGCAATTTCGGGAATCCGGCGTCCAAATGGTTTTTGTTGTCGATGAGTACGGAGAGATATTGGGACTAATTACGTTGCACGATGTTTTGGAGGCACTGGTAGGTGAATTCAAACCTCGCGATCCAAAGGATGTTTGGGCGGTTCAACGTGAAGACGGCTCTTGGTTGCTGGACGGCCTAATTCCTATCCCGGTGCTCAAAGATCGACTCGATTTGAAGTCGGTACCTGAAGAAAATAAAGGTAGGTATAATACGCTCAGCGGAATGATGATGTGGCTGATCGGAAGTCTTCCGCGTACTGGGGACGTCACTCAATGGGAGCAATGGCGACTTGAAGTTGTCGATTTAGACGGCAATCGAGTCGATAAGGTGCTAGCCAGCCAGTCGCCGGATTCGAATTCCAAATGGACGTCCCAGCAGTCGGACTGATATTGTAATCAATTAGTTGAAAATATAATTCTTGTTAAGACGAAAAGCATGTAATTCTATCGATAGCCCTGGTAATTAAATATTTATCGCTTTGTTTTTTCAGGAACAATCCTATCAATTGGGGTTCGGTACAATCTATCCTATAGAAATGGCCGTGTTTCCGGTGAAATCCTAAATAACTATGGCATTTGTAAATATACCCATCGCAGATCAAAATTCGGCGCTGGGGTCCGTCAAGGGACGCCGTGAACCCAGCACCTAAATCATCCCAGATGGCTAAGCATAGCCTATGGACTATGGAATTTAGGTGCTGGGTGAATACATCCCTGTAGGCTCTATCCAGCTCCATGCTGGTCCCTCACCTAGCGTTAGGAGAGGGATCGCACACCCCGGCGACTCCTCAGGTACTGCCGAAATTTGAAGCGCCAAAGGTATAACTCCAATCAAACCTTTGCTTGAATTCGTTGTTCATTTCAATACCGAATGCCAAATACTGAGAATGTTCGTAAAACATGGAAAAGCACTCGACCAGCACGGTTTGCGCTTCTTCCCAGTTCGAAACCAGATTAGTGCGGACCTGGTGTGCGCCGGCTATCTCGAAAAGTCTCACCCTTAGCCAACTTGGGCAACCCCCCATCCAAACCCATTGCGGCCCGCATAATTTTTTTCTTGGCCGGCATAATGCGCTCAGCTAGACCCAAGCCCAAATTACGGAAAAACTTGACCGGAGCGATCTCATTACTGAAAACACGATAAAAAACATCCATGACCGTCATCATTCTGAGATTATCAACACGCCTTGCCTTTTCATAATGCATTAATTCCGGCAATGAACCTATATCGAACCCTGCCTGATAAGCCTCCAGCAAAACTTCTACCAACGAAGCCGCATCGAGCAAACCGATATTGACGCCTTGACCTGCCAATGGATTAATCATATGCGCAGCATCACCGACCAAAGCGATGCCGGGTTTCACATAATTTTGAGCGTGCTGCCGTTTCAACGGAAACGAAGCGGTATTCAAAACAGCGTTGATTCTACCTAAACAATCCGGAAACGCCTCGGTCAATTCTTTCAGCAATTGATCTCCGGATAAGGATTTTAATCGCTTGATTGCATCAGGAGAGTTATACCAAACTAACGACCCGTGTCGACCGGTTAACGGCAAAAAAGCCTGTGGGCCGCTAGGCACGAATCGCTGCCAAGTAATATCCTGTTGCGGATAATCGGTTGCCACATAAATCACCAGCGCATGTTGTTTATAATCCCAACCGGTCACGCCGATCCCGGCGACCTGCCGAACTTTCGAATTCCCGCCGTCGGCACCGACTAAGACATTCGCCGTCAAAATCGTACCGTCATCCAACTCGACCGCCGAACGATGACCTTCGTCATCCAAGCCGTAATCGATGCGTTTAATACTAGCCGGACAAAATAAGCTGACATTATCGAAATCCTGCAAACGCTCCAACAAGGCTAACTGGGTTACCCGGTTTTCGACGATATACCCCAACTCACTGTAATCAATGTCGTCACTGCAAAATTCGGTATCGCCGACGGTTTCCCATACTCGCATACGCCGGAAAGGGCAATAACGGCGATTCAGAACACCCTGCCACGCGCCGACCGCCTCCAAAATATGCCGCGAAGCAATACTCAACGCAGAAACTCTGAGATCATGAGGCTGATCTGAAGAAAACTCATCGGGAAATACTTGTTCGATCACCGCAACCTTAAGACCGCTTCCGCCTAATCCGCAAGCCACTGCGGCCCCAACCATCCCCCCACCGACTACTACAACATCAAAATTCATTTTCTTATTTGGAACCCGTAATTAACTATATTCTAATGTACCTATCGTACTTCAAATTCCGGCGATATATCCGTCGTGGCTCAAATTTCGGCGCCAGGGTGCCCGTCAAAGGACGCCGTGAATACGTCCAAGTAGGCTCTATGCCAGCTCCATGCTGGCAAAGCCTTTACCGAGCACCAAGAGGCCTCCTCCGGCACTGCCGAAATTTGAAGTGCGAAAGGTATAATTAACCATAGCCAATGGACTATGGAATTCATCCAGCACCTAAATTAGCCATAATATTAAACATTGCTAATGGGCTATGGAAATTAGGTGCTGGATTTAGGTGCTGGGCCTTTCACGGACACCTAATATATATCGCGAAACCCTAACAATTGATTAAGACTATAACAATTTGCATCTAAATGACTTAAAATGCGACTCATGATATCATTTGCAGGTTTCTCTAAACGCAATTGTCTGCATTACTTATTGCATCGCCAATGCAAACCGCTCTATTTGAGCAGTTAATGTTTTAGCAATCAAAGTTTGACTTTAGCATGCATTGCGAGAAAAACGAACTACTAACGCTGTTGATCGCAGCATGACCGGAACGGGTTGGATATAATGACTGAAATTTCCCGAATAAACCTCAAAGAACCTTTGCTTTACGACGCCGATCTTTCCCAAGATAGCTGCGGCGTGGGTTTTATTACTCATAAACAAAGCAAACAGACTCACGAGCTACTCGTTAAAGCGCATGAAGCGCTATGCACGATTCCCCACCGCGGCGGCATGAGTGCCGAAGGTATCGGCGACGGAGCCGGCGTGAATGTCGATCTATCATTGAAGTTTTTTCGAAAAATCACCGGAAACAACAACCTGCAACTCGGAGAATTTGGCGTTGCCAACTTTTTCTTTCCGGAAGATCACGAGCGTTATGATAGTTTCGCGATCGAATTGATCGAAAAACACCTAACTCGATTCGGCCTGCCGGTCATTACTTGGCGAAACATCCCGGTGGACAGCCAAGTCATAAACGAAGCATCCAGAAAAGCGCAACTACCGATCAAGCAAGTAATTTTCGGGCGCCCGGAAGCTTTAAAGACGACGACTCATAACGAATTCGAACAACTGATTCAAAGCGCATTGCTGGATATCGAAGCCGATGGCTTTACCCGCGACGAATTAACCGGTTTCTACCCGCTATCGATGAGCTCGAGAACCCAGGTTTACAAAGGCCGACTGAATTCTTTTGAAGTAATACCGTATTTTATCGACCTCTACGACGAAGATCATGAAATACACACCCTATTCTTCCATACTCGCTTCTCGACCAATACCGCTCCGGCAACGATGATGGCGCAACCGTTCCGCTACATGGCGCACAACGGGGAGTTAAATACCGACAAAAAAAATCGACTCAGTGAAAATGCGATCGCGCGCTTACACAACAAACATATCGTCTTCCCATGCGGACAATCCGACTCGGGCCGTCTCGATCAAACACTGACTCGTCGAATCAACGAGGACGAGCTCGATGTCGTCACGGCCGTGCTGGCGATGATGCCGCCTGCCTGGGAAAACGACACGACCCTGTCGCCGAAAGTTCGCGCGATGCTCGAATATTTCAGCCTCTATGAAGAAAAAAACGACGGCCCCGCCGCCCTGATCTTCTGCGACGGCATACGTGTTGGCGCGCGCCTAGACCGTTTGGGGCTCAGACCCTTGCGCTCGGTGGAAACCGAAACTTATCTAGCCGTCATGTCGGAAGCCGGACAAATCGACTTCCCTCCCAAAGACGTTATCAAACGTGGTCGTATCGAAGCCGGGGGCATGGTTTATTTCGACCACAGCACCGGACAGATTTATAACAGCCATCAAGTCTTGGAAACACTCGCCGGACAAAAAGACTATGAAGCGATGCTCCGCGAACGCAGCTTGCATATCGGCGAACTGCCCGACGTCCCATTCGATGAATTAGCCCCGGTCAACGGCGACTTCAACATCGACCAACAACACACGGCTTATTCGCTAAATCAGGAAAGCTTTAAATTCCTGCTTGACCCGATGTTAAGTACCGGTCTCGAAAAAGTTTCGGCGATGGGCTACGGAATTGCCCCCAATGCGCTTTCCGATGCCGAAGGCGGTATGTCCCGTTATTTCAGCCAGCGCTTCGCTCAAGTCACAAACCCTCCACTCGATTCAATTCGTGAAAGCGACGGCATGACCTTGCGCGTCGCGCTCGGCGCCAAACCGACCTTTTCCGAAGGGAACAGCAAACAATTGGTCATCGACTCGCCAATTCTGCAAAGAACGAATTTGGAACAAATCCGCAGGCAATCCAGCGTCAAGACCATCACACTGGACATGCTATTCACGCCGGACTTCGAAAATCCAAAAAATAACGAAGACCTTCTCGAATCGGCGGTACGCGCCGTTTGTCAGAAAATAGAACAAGCCGCCAGAGACAACACCGGCATCATCATTCTCAGCGATACGGGCATCAGCCGCGATAAAGCAGCGATTCCCGCCTTACTGATGGTTGCCGCTGCCAATCAACACCTGGTCAAACAAGGCCTGCGCTTCCACTCGTCACTGATTGCCGAAACCGGACAAGTCGCCAGCGCTCACGATATCGCAACAATACTCGGCTTCGGCGCTTCGGCTGTCTGTCCGATCAGCGCCTACAATCGCGTCGTCAGCCAACTTCTGCCCGAGAACCAACAAAAAGCCCTCGATAACTTCAAAAAAGCGGCGGAAAAATCGCTGATGAAAACCATGGGCAAGTTCGGTCTATGCACCGTAGAAAGCTACATCGGCGGCGAGTTTTTCGAATCGAATTATCTGGACACCAACGAGCCGCGCCTACAACCGTATTTCCCGAATATCAATGCGCCGGTCGGCGGCGTGCGCTATGCAGACATTGCGAAAAGCGCGGCCGCATGGCATTACAAAGCATTGAGTATCAAGGACGAAAAAGATATTCCTTTCATCGGTTTGTTCAAGGAACGACAAGACGGCGCAGGCCATAGCTTCGGCAATCTCGCTGTCCGTGAATATATCAACATGACCGACGAACCAATCTTGTATATTCCACAAGACAAATCGCCGGAAGCCAGCGATACCGCTTATTTCGATTTCGGTTATGACAAACGCACACCCGAACAAATCGACAATTTCGGCATCACGCCGGCTTATCGTAGCTTCGCGAAAAACCTGTATCAAGAGCGCGACAACCGCCCGGCCGCTTTACGGGACATCATGGACCTGCCGGCCGATATCAGCCAAGCGCAAAGCACGGCCGATTTCGACCGCATTTTAGGCAAGCAAAACTTGCTCGGAAACAACAACTACATGATTCATGGCGTCGCGGTTGAACGAATCGACGGCGTTAATTATTCAATTACACTGCCTGAAAACAACAGCGAAGCGCGGTTAACCGGCATCGCCGAGCATTTCAAAAACCGCTTCGGCGATAGCGCCGCAACGATCAGCGTTACAAACAATGCCTGTGCAATCAAGCTCTCAGATAGCGGCAATCTTTTCGGGCAATATTTGGCCAATATCAAAACTGCCCGTTCTCCGATTGCATTGTCCGACGTTCAACCGGCTCATCAAATCACTGCCAAACTCGCATCCGGTGCAATGAGTCACGGTGCATTGATCGCAGAAGCGCACGAGGCTGTCGCGCAAGGCACTAACATTGCCGGCGCGCTCAGCAACTCCGGTGAAGGCGGCGAACACTCGAGCCGTTTCAACACGCTTCGATCAAGCAAGATTAAACAGTTCGCATCGGGCCGTTTCGGCGTCTGGGCCGGTTATCTGGCCGACCCGAACATCGAAGAAATCGAAATCAAAATCGCACAAGGCGCAAAACCCGGCGAAGGCGGACAATTGCCAGCGCCGAAAGTATCTGTCGAAATCGCGGCATTGCGCGGCGGCACGCCGCAAGTCGAGCTGGTCAGCCCCCCTCCGCATCACGATACCTATTCGATCGAAGACCTCGGTCAATTGATTCACGATGCCAAAGCCGCCCGCGTTCGAGTCGTCGTCAAACTGGTATCCTCAGAAGGCATCGGCACGATCGCTGTTGGTGTCGCGAAAGCCGGCGCCGATGTCATCAATGTGGCCGGTAGCACCGGCGGCACGGGCGCGGCCGCTGTCACGAGCCTGAAAAACACCGGTCGCTCTGCCGAAATCGGCATTGCTGAAGTTCATCAAGCATTAGCAGTGAACGGCTTACGGGATAAAGTCATATTGCGCTGCAGCGCCGCGCATCAAAGCGGACTCGATGTCGTTAAATCGGCGATATTGGGCGGCGATTCCTTCGAATTCGGCACGACCGCATTGATGATGCTGCGTTGTGTCATGGCGAAAAACTGCAACGTCAAATGCCCTGCAGGATTGACCACGACGCATGAGGAATTTAAAGGCGACCCGAGAGTGCTGGCGCAATACTTCATGAATCTCGCGCATGAAGTCCGCGAAATTCTGGCAGTACTGGGCTATCACAGCCTTAGCGAAATACGCGGTCAAACCAATTTATTGCACTTAATTAACCATCGATCCATCGTCGGGCAACTCGATTTCACGAAATTGCTGACTCAAGCACCTGTCGTCAAAATCGAAAAACCGATTTATCTCGAAGCAAATTTCAGCATCGACGACAAGATCATCGAGCAGGTTAAATCTTCGGTGATTTTCGGCAATCAGAAGCAAATCGTCATCGAAGGCGACGAATACAAACTCAGTAATCGTAATAAATCGGTCGGCGGCCAAACCGCAATCGATATCGAGCGCATACTCGCTTACGGTTTAAACGAAGAAAACGCCGCTCGTTCGAAAACGATTTATACCAACCAGCACGGACGGCGTTATCTTGCGCCCGACTCGGTCGTCATAAAAACAACCGGCTCGGCCGGACAAAGTTATGCCGCCTTCATGAATGACGGCATGCGCATGGAACACACGGGAACTTGTAACGACGGCGTCGGAAAATCGGCCTGCGGCGGCACCTTAATCGTCGAATCCCCAGGCGGCGGCATCAAAACACCCGGTAATAACGTGCTGATCGGTAACTTTGCGCTGTTCGGCGCGACTGGCGGCAAAGCCTTTATCAACGGCGAGGCCGGCGATCGTTTCGCAGTCCGTAATTCCGGCGCGATGGCAGTCGTCGAAGGCGTCGGCGATTTCGCCTGCGAATACATGACCAACGGTGCAATACTGAATCTCGGCCACTTCGGAAAGGGTTTCTGTAACGGCATGTCCGGCGGCAATGCCTATCAATACGACCCTGAAAACTTGTTACCGAAGCTTTACGACAAAACCTCCGTCGAATTGCATGAGCTGACGGAAAACACCGATACGGCCCGAGCGCATGAACAGTTCTTACTCTATATGCTCGAACAACACGCCGATTATGCAAACTCGAGCAAAGCAAGGAACATCCTGAATAATTGGGAAACCGAGCGTAAGCATTTCAAATTTACGATTCCGCTATGGCTGTACAAAACGCAAACGGCTGAGTTCCTTAGCCAAACAATGGACCGCAAAGCGATGATCGAAGAATTGGCGGTCTCCTACGCAACACGCCAGATCGAACAAATGAAATCGGCTTATCGGACAAAACAGCCATTATTCGGCGGAGCGATACCCGGTTACGGCGAAACCGACACCAACTTGACCTTTAGTCTGGTCAACAGTTACGCGGTCATCGATAAGGCATTCCGGATAGCCGGCGAGCAATTGAACTTCAAGTCCGCCACGCCGACACACGAAGCCTTGGAAAAAGCGGCTTGGAAATTAATTGAATCCCGTCCGCGTAAAATTCAGGATGCGTTGGTTAAAGAGACTCGCGAAGCTTACAGTAATTACAGTGACGATCAACTGAGCTGGCTGTTGGCAAGCAAGCGTCTTACCGATTATAAAACCGCCTTGGCCAACCGTGATGTACAAAGCATCTACTCAATCGGCTCGACCGCTTGGATCATTGAGCAGGACACTATCAACCGCGAAGCCTTGGCTGGCATTCCTGGGGTCGAACAATATCTTGCGGGACTGGTCGGTTCCAATATTATTCAGGAAATGATGGCTCCGGCTTCGGCATAATTCCATCGCACTTTTTACCAGTACCGGCATAACCTGTGATAAATCATGGGCATGCCGGTATTACGTTCATTAATTTGTAACTAAACATGATGAAAACACCTCATATTCCACTCGATGCACCTTACAGCGACAGTCAACGAGCCTGGCTCAGTGGCTTTTTCGCGGGCATGCATACGCAAATGATACAAAGCGCCGGCAGCAAGAGCCAGGCCGACGCTCGCATCATTCATATTCTTTACGGAACGCAAACCGGTAACTCCGAAGCCCTGGCAAACGATGCCGCCGCATCCGCAAAAGCCCATGGCTTAAAACCGATCGTCAAAAGCATGGACGAAGTCGAATTGGATGCATTCGGCAAGATGGAATATCTCTTGATCATCACTAGTACTTACGGCGAAGGCGAAATGCCGGACAATGCTCAAATGCTTTGGGAAGCGATTTCGTCCGATGAGGCAACGTCGTTGCAGCACATGAAATATTCCGTACTGGCGCTCGGCGACACGAGTTACGACCAATTCTGTCAAGCCGGCATCGAATGGGATCAACGGCTTGCCGAACTCGGCGCCGAGCGTATTTATAACAGGATCGACTGCGACGTCGACTTCGAGGAACCGGCCGAATTGTGGATTTCGGAAGTCATCCCACATATGGCCGAGGGCGCCTCGACGACCATTATCGTCGACTCCGACGCAGCCATGATCGAAGCGCCGAAATATAGCCGTAAAAACCCGTTCCCGGCCAAATTATTGGTCAACCGCCTGTTGACCGCCCCCGAATCATCGAAAGAAACACGGCATTACGAAATTTCGATCGCCGGTTCCGACCTAAGTTATGAAGCCGGAGACGCATTGTGCGTATTCCCGACCAATTGCCCGGAACTCGTCAAAGACATACTGCAAGCGATCAACTGTACAGGCGAAGAAGAAGTCCCGGTCGATAGCGAATTAATGCCGCTTAACGAAGCACTCCGTGTTCATTTCGAAATCAAACTGCCATCAAAGGAACTGATCGATGAAATCGCTCGCCGCTCCGGCGATCAAGAATTGAATACGTTGCTTGAAGAAAGCGATAAGGAAAAATTGGCGAATTATCTCTGGGGCCGCGATATTCTCGACTTGTTGCTGCAATCCCCGGAGATGGATATCTCTGCGGCTGAATTCATCGCCTTGCTGAAACCGCTACAACACCGTGCCTATTCGATATCGTCGAGCAGCAAAAAACACCCGGATGCTGTACATTTAACCGTAGCTAGTGTCCGTTATCAAAGCCACGACCGCGAACACAAAGGCGTGTGTTCAACCTTCTTGGCCGATCTCGTCGATGAAACGACCGATGTCCGCTGTTTTTTCACGCCGAACAAGGTATTCCGAGTCCCGGAAGATAACAGCCTGCCGATGATCATGGTCGGCCCAGGCACCGGCGTCGCACCTTTCCGCGCATTCCTGCAGGAACGGGAAGTACGACAAGCAACAGGTAAAAACTGGCTATTTTTTGGCGACCGTAATGCCGCGACAGACTTCATTTATCGAGAAGAACTCGAAGCAATGCAAGCCTCCGGTCTATTGACGCGGCTCGACTTAGCATTTTCCAGGGATCAGCAGGAAAAAATTTATGTTCAAGACCGAATGCGCGAACACGGCGCGGAATTATTCGCTTGGCTCGAACAAGGCGGCTATTTCTTCGTCTGTGGCGATGCCTACCGCATGGCTAAGGATGTCGATAAAGCGCTACATGATGTAATCGCCGAACACGGCCAACTCACCGAGCAACAGGCGATCGACTACGTCAATCAATTGAAAAAAGACAAACGCTACGTCCGGGATGTTTATTAATTTCGGTACACGTAACCCTTGCACACCAACGATCACTGCCATTAAGGATTTCGTGACAAATAACTTCCTTTAGCTATGAGCTTTGTAACGGGTTCGCCAACTCGCTTGACAGGACGCCGTGAACTCAGCACCTAAATCCATAGGTCATTGGCAATAATTTAATATTATGGCTAATTTAGGTGCTGGGTGAATACGTCCATGTAGGCTTGGCGGCAGCTCAAGCGCCAAGGATGGCGTGAATGCAGATTTTGCATTACGCCACGGATGGCGTGTATTAGGGCAATGCAGGAGCAATTGCCGAGGAGCAAAAAGCTGCCCTGCTACCGACACCTGTCAATCGAGCAACCGAACCCCACTATAAATCGGGAAGTTATTTACGATAGAATCCTTAGGCCGTTCGTCATGAGCCCTTCGGCTGAGCTATTTGACTAGCAAAACGTGTATACGGAAAACCTTAAACCTTGAACCTTGAACCTTGAACCTTGAACCTTGAACCTTAATGATTTTATTCCAGGTCAACGCTGGATCAGCAACACCGAATCCGAACTGGGTTTAGGCATCGTCGTCGAATCAGAGTACAACCGCGTGACAATGCTCTTTTTGGCTACCGGCGAACGACGCGTGTATGCGAAAGATAATGCCCCCCTGACGCGCGTCATCTTCAGCGAAGGCGATACCATCGAGTCCACAGAATACAGCAAACTGACCGTAACCAAAGTCATCGAACGCAATGGACTGGTGACATATCTCGGTAAAACCGAGGAGGACCGGGAAATAAGCCTCGATGAAATGGAATTGAACCATCATATCCAATTCAATAAACCGCAAGATCGTTTGTTTACCGGGCAATTCGACCCGAGTGCTTGGTTTCAATTGCGTTATCAAACGTGGCAATACTGCCGCGAACATCAACAATCGCCGGTCAAAGGCTTACAAGGCGGGCGGACGTCGTTGATCGCGCACCAATTATTCATCGCGCATGAAGCCGCCGGGCGCCCAACACCTAGAATCATGCTTGCCGACGAAGTCGGTCTCGGTAAGACCATCGAAGCCGGATTGATTCTTCATCACAGGCTCAATAACGGGTTAAGCAATCGCGCCCTGATCATCGTGCCCGAAAGCCTCCTGCATCAATGGCTGGTGGAAATGCTCAGGCGCTTTAATCTACGATTCAGCATTCTCGACGAAGTGCGCTGCCTCGGTATCGAAAACATCGATATCGACTATATCGGCGAATCCGAACCGTCGACTGAAAATCCGTTCAACACCGAACAATTGATACTCTGCAGCCAGGAGTTTTTCGCGCAACATCCGAAACGGCAACAACAAGCGTTGGAAGCCGGCTGGGATATGGTCATCGTCGACGAAGCTCATCACTTGGAATGGAGCGAAACCTCGGCCAGCCCGGAGTATTTATTCGTCGAAAATCTCTCAGCATCGACACCCGGATTGATTTTATTGACCGCGACACCGGAACAACTCGGCAAGGAAAGCCACTTCGCTCGGTTGCGCCTGTTGGATCCGGATCGATTCTATAGCTTCAGCGCCTTTCTCGAAGAAGAAACACACTTTCAACCCGTTGCCGAAGCCGCCAAATCGCTGCTCGCAAATCAAGCACTAACGCCGGACGAAAAAGCCCATTTAGCGCGCCTAGTCAAGCACGACCATGTCGATACCCTACTCAAAAACCTGGACGATCCGGAAAAATTACGGGTAGCGCGCGAAGATCTGGTGAAGATTCTGCTCGACCATCACGGTACCGGCCGGATTTTGTTCAGAAACTCCCGGCAAACCGTGCAGGGCTTCCCTGACAGAGAACGTCAGGGTTACACATTGAACGGAACCGCAGAATCCTTGCAGGAAGATCCGCGTACACTTTGGCTCGTCGAAAAAATCAAAGCTTTAGCCGGTCAAAAAGCATTATTGATTTGCCGGCATGCGCAAACCGCGATCGAACTCGAACACATCGTCGAAAAGCGTTTCGGCATCGCCGCGGCCGTTTTTCATGAAGGCATGTCGATCATCGAACGCGACCGCGCGGCGGCCTATTTCGCTGACCAAGAAAGCTCGGCGAGACTACTGATCTGTTCCGAAATCGGTAGCGAAGGCCGCAACTTTCAGTTTGTCCACCATTTGATCTTATTCGATTTACCGGACAACCCCGACCTATTGCAGCAACGCATCGGCCGCCTTGACCGCATAGGTCAACGCCACATCATCGAAATTCATGTACCCTATTTGACCGGCGGCCGCGAACATACCCTATTCCGCTGGTACGACGAAGGTTTGAACGCCTTCCGCCACAATACTTCGGCGGGACAACGCGTCGCCGAGCTTCTGCATGATGAATTACACACAGCGCTCGAAAAATACGATAGCGAATCGCTCGACAAACTGATTGCCAAAACCCAAACCCTGGCGCAACAAATCGAAATAGAATTGCATAATGGCCGCGATTTACTGCTCGAACTCAATTCCTGCCGTAAAGAAGAAGCTCAAGAACTGATCGATCGGCTCAAGCAACGAGATAATGAAGGCGTGCTATGGCCTTACATGGAAGACGTCTTCGAATGTTACGGAGTCGATACCGAATTCCATTCGGCCGATTGCTTCATTCTAAGACCCAGCGAACACCTGCGCATGTCACATTTCCCTGGTCTTTCCGAGGACGGCATGACGGTTACCGTAAACCGCGACATTGCGCTGGCCCGCGAGGAACTGCAATTTTTAACCTGGGAACATCCAATGGTTGCCGCCGCGATGGATATGATTCTGTCCAGCGATACCGGTAATGCCGGCGTCAGTGTCATCAAGCATAAAGACCAAAAAGCCGGCCGCTTTTTATTGGAATGCTTGTTCATCGTCGAATGCAGCGCACCGCCCGAACTGCAAGTAGGGCGCTTTCTGCCGCATACACCTATTCGCATCTTAATCGACCAAAACAAGGACGACCTGACCGATACGATCGAACATATCGAGCTGATCGACTCCGGTAAAAAATTCGACAAAATGCAGATAGTCGCTTTTTTGAACAGCCAGCGCAAACACCTGACCGCTCTGCTCGACATCGCAGAACAAAATGCTCACGCGCAGATGAACCGGTTGATTACGGACAGTCAAAAAACCATGCTGGAGACGATGACCGGCGAAATCAAACGGCTGACTCGGCTACAACAAGTCAATCCGTCGATTCGCGAAGACGAAATCGAATTCCTGAAAGAAACCGCAATGCTGCTGCACGAAAACATACAAGACGCCCAAT
Source organism: Methylotuvimicrobium sp. KM1 (assembly GCF_044788715.1). NCBI lineage: Bacteria > Pseudomonadati > Pseudomonadota > Gammaproteobacteria > Methylococcales > Methylococcaceae > Methylotuvimicrobium > Methylotuvimicrobium sp. KM1. The sequence goes on from NZ_CP173170.1 coordinate 3,532,394, forward strand.
TACGGCTCGATGCAGTCAGGTTTGTCATTACCAGTTAAAGTGATTGGTAATGAAAAAAGTCACGTTAGAAAATTACCGTACGGATAAATACTATCTCCGCATCGTTAAGGCAACGTCGGAGTTACTGACCGAACAAGGTTATGTTGCGCCGGTCCGGCTATTCCAAAAAATGGAATTATTAACGGAACAGGACATCGCTGCCTGGCGCCGGGGCCGATTGCCTTATTTAGAAAAAACCATACGCTGCAATCTTGCCAAGGCCAACCGGATTCTACGAATACTGAGACTCCATGCACACGACCTTAATCTCAAACCCTCGAGTACGGTGTATCTACGCAAGCAACCCGGCAACCGAATGCCGCTTAAATTCACCAAATCGGGCGACAGAAAACTCGAGGAAGCCTATGCCACACATCTGGTATCGCCACGCTTGAAAGCGGCTAAGCAACCTGCCGAAACGACAGGTGTAACCGAGGAATAACCGGCTGCGAGGAGCCAAGCATTAGAACTATGCAGGACTTTAAGCACAGAATCCTGCCCAAATCAAACCATAGGGTCTTGCGTTAACATTAACCCTAAAAAGAGCAGTTGACATGTGTTGTAGACCGTTCGTGCTGAGCTAAGTCGAAGCATGAAGGGTCTACAACACTTTCACCGTCTTGGTGAAGCCTCAAACTACCATTCACCCTTCGACGGGCTCAGGGCGAACGGTAGTTTGAGACTCTCAACTGCTCTTTTTAGGTTGACGGAGTTGTCACGGTACGCACAGCGTACCTACAGTATTCCAGCGATTGCATGGTTTTGCCATCGCGCTAGATGCGCCAACAGTATGCCTCAAGGAGGTCAGTATAACTGCGAGAACTGGAACTTGGGAAACGGCAAAAAATTGAACTAAATCTCACCGCCATCTAACACCTTTCACCTTTCACCTTTCACCTTTCACCTTTCACCTTTCACCTTTCACCTTTCACCTTTTTCCATCAAGCCCTATCGATCGGAAATGCCAAGACTTGCTCAATCGACTCGGCACCGGTCATGACCATCAACAAACGATCCAAACCGATCGCCATACCCGAACAATTGGGCAGACCTGACTCGAGTGCCCGTAAGAAGCGCCGATCTTTGTCGACAGGCGGCAGTCCATTGCGAGCTCTAAATTCGATTTCCTTATCGAAACGAGCCTCTTGCTCGGCAGCATTACACAATTCGTAAAAACCGTTACCCAATTCCACGCCATCGATAAAGACCTCGACACGGTCGGTTATTGCGGGATTATCGGCATTCAGGCGAGCGAGAGACGATTGACATGCCGGAAATCCGTAGACCATGCATAATCGATTTTCTCCCAGATGAGGCTGCACGCAATGGCTGAAAAGAAAATCCAGCCACAGCGCATGATCGTTTTCACAAATCGAAACGGCTTCCGGCAGGCCGGCACGCTCGGCAAATTCCCGGTAAACGCACGCCGAAAACGTCAGCGGATCGAGTCCGGTATAGTTTCGAAAGATTTCTTGGTAATGAACGGTATGCGTTTGCTTGAACGTTCTGAAGGGCTTAGCGATAACTTGTATCAACCGGTCGATTTCCGCCATCAAATGTAATAAATCGAAGCCGACCCGATACCATTCGAGCAAGGTGAACTCGGGATTATGGAAACGGCCGGACTCGCCGTTTCTAAAAGCCTTACAGATTTGATAAATCGAACCATAATCGGCTGCCAGCAAACGCTTCATCGCAAATTCGGGCGAAGTCTGTAAATACAGCGTTTGGCGATTCGGATGAAAGCAAAACTCGGTACTGAAAAAGGCTAACTGCGGGTCCGTGCCGATACCGTGACAGAGGAGCGGTGTTTCAACTTCAAGTACATTCGATTCGTCGAAGAACCGGCGAATCGCAGCCAGCATTCGCGCCCGCTGACGCAAATGCTCCAACGAACCGGTCGGTCGCCAATCGTCCGGTGTCACTATTCTTTGACGCGCGAAACGTATTCACTCGTGCGGGTATCGACCTTGATCACTTCGCCGGTTTGCACGAATAACGGCACGCGAACGACCGCACCGGTTTCCAGAACTGCCGGTTTGCCACCGCCACCGGAAGTATCGCCGCGGACGCCCGGATCAGTTTCGGTAATCGTCAATTCGACAAAGTTGGCCGGCATCATAGAAAGAGGAACATCGTTCCATAGCGTCACGGTACACATATCCTGATCCTTGAGCCAAAGCCCGGCATCGCCGACGGCTTTTTCATCGGCCTGATATTGCTCAAAAGTATCGGGAACCATGAAGTGACGAAACTGCCCGTCGTTATAGAGGTATTGCATCTCGATATCGACCACATCGGCGCCTTCTAAAGACTCGCCCGATTTGAACGTTCTTTCGATGACTCGTCCGGTTTTCAGATTTCTAATCTTAACCCGATTGAATGCTTGGCCCTTACCCGGCTTGACGAATTCGTTTTCGATAATCGCTGCGGGATCACCGTCCAACATAACTTTCAATCCGGCTTTAAATTCATTGGTACTAAATGTGGCCATATTTTCCTCACGACTGCCAATTAAGAATAAAATTTTACTATTATAATAGACGGCCGAACTGTTAGAAACTCGAAATCGCATCCGATGACCAAAATCCCTCCGTTTGTCCCGAAAATTTCCTGGCAACAAGAGCTTGCCGAAGCATTCACAACCATCGAAGCGCTTAGCGCGTTTTTGGAACTCGACCCAAAAAACTTACCGATATCGGAACAAGCCGCGAAGCAATTTGCACTGAAAGTACCGAAAAGCTTTGCCGAAAGCATGCATAAAAACGATCCCGCCGATCCTTTATTGCTTCAAGTATTGCCGGTTCACGATGAAACCCTCGCCTACCCCGGCTTCAACGACGATCCGGTCGGCGATCTCATGGCTACCCGCGAAAACCATATTTTGCACAAATATCAAGGCCGTGTATTGATGATCAATACCGGAACCTGCGCGATCAACTGCCGATATTGCTTTCGTAGAAATTTTCCGTATGCCGATTACCAACTCGGACGCCAAAAACAAAACCGGGCCATCGAATATATCCGCAATAATCCGAGCATAACCGAAGTCATTCTCAGCGGCGGCGACCCGTTGTTATTAAGCGATAACCGTCTAGCCGAACTCATCGAGCAGCTAAATACAATTGAACATCTAACCCGCATCCGTATTCATAGCCGCATCCCTATCGTGCTGCCATCGCGAATCACTGATGAATTAATCAAGTCCCTGAATACCGCACGGCCAAGCGTTACGATCGTCATGCACTGCAATCATGCCAACGAAATAAGTCCCGCCGTCGAGACCGCCAGCCGTAAACTCAAGCTTGCCGGCATCATGCTCTTCAATCAGGCTGTGTTGCTGAAAAACATCAACGACAATGCCGAACAACTCTGCCGGCTCAGCGAAGCTTTGTTTCGCAACGGCATCGTGCCTTACTATTTGCATTGCCTCGATAAAGCGACCGGTACTGGGCATTTTGAAGTTTCCGATGAAAGAACTTTGAGCTTATACGAAACCCTGCAAAAAAGACTGCCGGGTTATCTCGTACCGAAATTGGTGCGAGAAATCGCCGGAAGTCCTTATAAACAGCCGATTACTCGATAACGTGATAGATGTATACCTTTCGCACTTCAAATTTCGGTAGTGCCCGAGGAGGCGCCGGGTGTCCGATCCCTCACCTAACGCTAGGCGAGGGATCAGCATGGAGCTGACATAAAGCCTACATGGACGTATTCACCCAGCACCTAAATTATCCAAGATAGTTAACCATAGCTACACCTAAAAAGAGCAGTTGAGAGCCTCAAACTACCCTTCATGCTTCGACTTGGCTCAGCACGAACGGTCTAAAACACATGCCAACTGTTCTTTTCAGGCTAATGGACTATAGAATTTAGGTGCTGGGTTCACGGCATCCTTTGACGGGCACCCCGGCGCCGAATTTTGATCTACGAAGGGTATATTCTCTCTATAAATTATTTACCAGTAAGTCGAATTGCGAACATTTTCTCAACGAAGATAGCTACACCGATTACAATTATTAAAAAAATGACCGAGATCCTTACAATGAAAAAAGCTGAATCATTACCATTTTCACTTGAGACGGAATCGGTTAGCTCATGGTTAAGCCAACTCAGCGAACTCGATGCGATATCATCCGGCATGGAACTTTATGCGGTTTTAAAAATTCTTTACCGCATCGGTATAGGCGACAGCGACCTGCTATCAACACTCGATTTATTAAGCCCATCGATCCTTCATGTTTCCGATAAACTTTACTCATTACTCGTACCTGCAATTGCTGCCGAAGGTTCGGTTAATCCTAAGTCCCGCAAGATTGCAAGACTCGGAAGCCAACTTTTACGAAGCCACTGTCTCGCCTATTGTCATGCCGCAATCGATCAACCCTTAACCCAAGACCGCAAGGCCCATGCCATTTACTCTGGGCTTCAACTGGCCGGTTTAACGATGCGAATGAACACATTGATTTCCGAACGCCAGTCAATGACGCTTTGGCAAAAAACGGCCGAACTCTATCGAATCGCCGTTGAAGAAAAATTATTTCATTCGGCTATTTCAACCAAGGTTCAAGCATTTAAACCGCTTCAATCGATTGTATTGGTGTTGAAACGCAATCTATTATTCGCGTTATTCGAGCCCTACCCTGCCTCACCTGAACGCATCTCCTGGTATTACAATCTCGCCGGAAAATGCGCAGAACTGATCAAAATCGAAAATACTTTTGACTCAACCAACACTTATTACTGGGACACTTGCGAAAATAAACCGCGAAAGATTCTTCCGAACGATCCGGAAGGAACCGGGCTTGTCTTTGATATCGAAGCCGTCTCACGGCACTTGCTCGAAATTGCTCCGGAAATCGAAACTCATGACGGTTATTTTTTTAAGCTAAGACAAAAACTAAGCGGGCATCAGGAAATACTCGACTCCATCATGCTATCGAAACCGAAGGTGCATTACTTTGCAATCGGCTTAACCGCGATAAGCGCAAGCTTAAAGCGTCTGGAACGAATTTTTAAAATCAACCGCATAAGCGGTCAACCCGCCCCCGCTGCATCGATTCGCGACTTGGAACTCACACCTTTGGATAGCGACTTTAAGTCGGCAAGCCCTCAACACATGAATTTATCGCAACGACCGGACAAAAGTATCGTAACGGACCGGATTCATTTACAGCAGGCTAAAATTCCAAACTATTATTTGGGTCATGCGAAACAAGACGGCATCGCTACCGGCCGACCGATACTCATCTATAACGAACAAACCAAACCGAAACTCGGCATCATTCGCGAATCGCTCAGCAACACATCGCCCTCTCAGCAGGTGCTCATTGAAACAATTCCCGGCGAGCCGAAATCCATTTCAATTCAGAGCCTGTCGAATCACTTCGAGGCAATCACGATCGAAGTACCGAACCGGGATAGCTCCGCCTTTTTACCGCCCGGCAAATATTCAACCGGCGATCAACTCATACGCTCCGATCGGCCCGAAAGCCGATATTTTCTGAAAAAACTCATCGAAGAAAACGACCATTTCATGCATTATCGGATCGTTTCCGATTATTGACACCGTGCGGCACATGGGCAGCGGTAACATGCTGGGCCGCCGATTCGCAATGACCTTGCTGATCGTCGAAAAAGATATCCGCACCGAAAGCATCCAAAAAAGGACCTTTCGGCATGCCGCCTAAAAACAAAGCCTCATCGATTCTGACCCCCCAAAGTCTAAGCGTCCTAACCACCCGTTCGTGAGCCGGCGCTCCCCTTGCAGTCACTAGAGCCGTTCGAATCGGCACGGCATCCGGGTCGAACTGAGCCTGGATACGATGCAATGTACTCAAAAACTCCTTGAAAGGACCGCCGGGCAATGGCTGTTTGGCTTGGCTACACTCGTTTTCGGTAAATGCGCTTAGACCGCGCTCTTGATAAATGCGCTCGGAATCGTCCGAAAACAAGACCGAATCGCCGTCAAACGCGATACGCAGTTGATCATGAGACTTTTTCAGCGAAGAACCCGACAATATCGTCGCGGCCGCATAGCCGGCCGCCAAGGCGTTAGCGACATCGACCGCATTCGACGAAAGGAACAAATGCGCACCGAACGCCCGAATATATTCGTAAGGCGAAACACCGCTAGTAAACGCCGCGCGGGAAATATCGAGTTTATGATGCGCAATCGAATTAAAAATTCTAAGACCGGTATCGGCACTGTTGTGAGACAACAAGATCACTTCGACAATCGGGCCGCTTTTGCTGATGGCGTTCAACGCCAGAAACTTCTTCACCAATGCAAAACCGAAACCGGGCTCCAAAATCTCATCCTCATGCTCGATCTGGTAACGACAAAAAGCCTCCTTGCCTTCCGTCTCGAAGATACGGTGCGACTCGTCCAAGTTAAATAAAGCCCGGGATGATACCGCAACAACCAGTTTTTGATGTGTGATCTCGATTGGCGCTGTCATATCATCGGCGCTTGGTAATGAGCATGAAATAAATTCGATAACTGTTGGAAGGGGGTTCGGTGGCTCGATTGACAGGTGTCGGCGGCAGGGAAAGCCGCCGTCAAGCCTACATGGAAGTATTCACGGCGTCCTGTCAAGCGAGTCACCGAACCGCCACAATGCGTAATGCTTGTAGAAGTTTTTTGTACATATTCCTTATTTTTTACTGGTATTGAAGGTATACGACCGAACAATGCCGTTATTGTCAAAGCGAATGACCAAATCCTCTGTTTCGGCCGGTCCGAATAACGAATATTTATATTTTCCGTACGTCCAAGTGTGACGACCGTCTTCCATGCCCATCCGCCATGGCTGACCAAACATTTCCCGTACTTGATTTTGAGTCGTCTCGCCGATTTTCAGATCCATCACCCGCGATGCGGCAAAATCCTTACCGACCGTAGCGCAACCGGAAAGCCCCGCGACACCTATCGAACCGGCAAACAACATAAGACTTAAATTCAAAGCCCGTAAAGAAGATAAACCAACATTTTTCATAGCAATTGATCCTAGTCGATTAAATAATTTGATAAAACAGCATGGAAAAGCCATTATTCGGCATAATTCCACCGCGAAAGTCGTATTTAAATATTGAGCCATATTAGCTGTTTACAAATCGTCATCGTTCCTACGCTCTGCGTGGGAATGCATCCCGGGACGCTCTGCGTCCCCAGAGGTCGATAATCCCGACAAGAGCGACCAGACATTCCCTACAGTTTTTTACCGCGGCAGTCCCACGCAGAGCATGGGAACGAGCGTTTTGAGGGAATAACTCAGGGACTGAATACTTACGATAAAACAGCCTGGAAAAACCATCATTCGACACGATTCCAACACGAGAATCGTATTTGAATATTCAGCTATATTAACTGTTTACAAGGGTTTTATGAATCTTATTTACTTAAACCCTTAAAAACCGCTACCAAACACCCTGAAACGGCGTCCGCTTATATACTCTCATCGTAGATGAAAATTCGGCCTCGGGGTGCCCGTTAAAGAACGCCGTAAATACGTCCATGTAGGCTCTATGCCAGCTCCATGCTGGCAAAGCCTTTACGAGCACCCCGAGGCCTCCTCCAGCACTGCCGAAATTTGAAGTACGAAAGGTATAAATCGTAAAAACTCACTCCTCGGAATGATAAGAAAATCAGTCTAAAATGAATTTGGCATTAAAAAAAAGGTCTGAAACAAATATCAATAAACTCCGTGAGCCCAGGCTATGAAATGGTTTATCCTCTTTTCAGCATTCATCTTACCGGGATGTTCCAGCCTTCCCGTAGCGATACAAAACGCGCCGGTTCCGGACATTCAATATACCGAAACCGTCGATCGAATCGATACCTATAAAAATTACCGAGTACGCTGGGGCGGTACGATCATCCAAGTCGACAACGAGGAAAACCTTAGCCGACTACAGATTCTTCATTACCCATTAGACAGATTCGGAAGACCGCAAACCGACCAAGAAACCTCAGGCCGATTCATACTGGAAACTCCCGAATTTTACGACCCTGCCGTTTACCGTAAAAATACCCAAATCACAGCCGCCGGCACACTAAAAGGCAGCGATACGCTTAAAATCGGCAACAAATCACTGACCGTCCCCGTCGTCGAAATCCAAACGGTTCATCGTTGGCCGGAACGCACGCAAAGGGATTGCCGCTGCGATTTCGGCGCCGGTTTCGGTTACGGACCTTATCCATGGGGCTTTTATCCTTACGGATACTACCGCTATCGTCCTCGTTTTTATTATCCGTGGTATTAATTCCAATTATAAAACACACTCCCGGTCCGCCTTCTCGGCAGCCGCGCGCCCGTTTGCCTCGCTTACTTGTCGACTAAAATACAAAGCCGCGCCAAATAGTACAATGCAAAACAAGATCGCGCTTTTCAGCCCGACCAAAATCTGCAACAAACCGATTGCCATTAAGCCGAACATGCCTGCCAACTTCATCGATAAACCCCAAAAACCGAAATACTCGGCGGAACGCGACAACGGCGAGAACAAACCGACCAGAGTTCGAGTCGACGACTGGCAAGACCCCAGACTCAACCCCGCAACACTACCGACGAATAAAAAAACATATTGCGCTTGCCAAGCGACATTGAACTGAGACCGCATCATCTCAGTAAACACAGGGGTCAAATAAATCATCGCAATTGCCGATATCCACAATATCAAAGTCAGCCGATAAGTAAACAACGCACCCAATTTATCTTGTATGAAACCGAATGCCACCGCCCCTAAGGCTGCGGTAATCTGCACAATAATGAACATCCAAGTTCTGACCTCTTCGTCCCAACCGATAATTTGCGCACCATAGATGAATGCATACGTAATGATGATATATATACCGCTCATCGCGAAAAAAATCGACACCAACATTACCGCTAGGTCGCGGTGATCCTTGATATGTTCAACCGTATTTCGCACACGGCCGATACCGATACGAAAATATCCCGTTCCAGGCGGTAACGGACATGGCACGCCACGCTCCTTGACCCATAAAAAGGTCGGGATCGCCGCGACCAAAAAAAATGCCGCTGCCCAAGGACCTACCCAACGAATGCTCTCAAAATTTTCGGCACTGACCTCACCGAGCACCAGCAATACAAATATCGCCGAAACCATACCGCCGACATAACCGAGCGCCCAACCGAAACCGGAAATTTTGCCCAAATCGTCGGGCGGGCCAAGATCGGGTAAAAATGCCGCAATAAATGCTTCGCCGATTGAATATGCGAAATTAGAAATAATCAACAATAATACGCCCAACCACGCCAAACCCGGCTCGACAAAATAAAGCGCTGCCGTACTGAACACCGTCAATAGATAACTACCGAATAAAAAACGTTTCTTATTAGCTGTGTAATCCATCACAGCCCCTGCTATCGGCGAAAAGATCACGACGCCCAAATAACCGGTCGCCAACGACACACTCCAAAGCAGATTACCAAGCCGATAATCGGGCGCGTCACCGACGATCACCCGTGTAAATAAATCACCGAAGACGACCGTTACAATGAGCAAGGTATACGCCTGATTTGCAAAATCGAACATCGCCCAACCGAATATTTCTTTATTCGAGGCTCTAACACGTGGATTCATTGCCTTATTCCTGACTTGAATTGACTGATTTTGAGAAATTCTGAGTGATTCCCGTATAACCAACATTATAGACTCGGAAAATAAATTGATTTGTAAGTATTCAGCCTCCACTTCGCTGTTTTCCAAACTCCGGCTAGAGAAACCTTGAACTCTCTTGCATGCCGGTTTCGAAAAGCTCGTCAACAAAACCTTTTTCGACAACGATGGTCGAAACGAAACACACACTCCAAAAATCTTGTTTTGCGAGTCCGAAACTGTAACAACATCTTCGGGTAAATAATGATGATGAATAAAATACGAATAGGCCAAACCGTTCCACTTTTGCCCGTATCCGATTGGGTACAGGGAAACCCCATTGACTTAACACAGCAAATCGGGCGAGTCGTACTGATCGAAGTCTTTCAGCTCAACTGTCCCGGTTGCTTCCTCTATGGCTTGCCCCAGGCAATAGAAATGCATCGAAAATATTCCGATAAGGGCCTGACGGTCATCGGTATATCAACGGCTTTCGAAGATTTCGATAAAAACACGCTGGACAACTTAAAGCTTTTGATTAATCAACAACAGGTCATCGGGCATACTTATCGTGTATTGGCCGAACATGATTTGCTGGATGACGGCAAGCTTTCCTATCGGATCCCATTTCCATTGGCTATGGACCGCTTGATCGAACGCAGGGCAAACTTCACCGATGAAGATATTACCGAGTTCATAAATTCGCGTATTCCTGATTTCGAGCAACAAAGCGACCTGCAACGTAAGCAAATCCGGCAAAATGTAGCCTTTTACCTTGAAGGCCTTAAATACCGTGCCGAAACCTTCGAACTTTTCGATCTGCAAGGCACGCCGTCCAGCATTCTAATTAACAAAGAAGGCCGGCTAGCCGAATGCTTGTTCGGACATGATCCTGAACTGGAATTCAGGATTCAAAAGCTGCTTGAAGCATAAATACAGTAATGATGTTTTTTGCAATTCGGTTGGCAAAGAATTACCTGATTAGCAAGTTTCTACAGCTAAAGACCAAAGACCAGCATATCCCTAGCAGGACGGGGTTCGTAAGCCATGCGCGTCAAGCTAAAAACGACCAACCCGCATCACGCTCTTTCCCAAGCTCCGGCTTGGGAAACACGCCCCGGAAGCTCCAGCTTCCAGTGACCGAAACAACCGCAATCAACCCCGACTTGCTCGTTCAATCTTCCTTGATCGTCGGGAAGCTAGAGCTTCCTGAACAGCTTACCCAAGCTGGAGCTTGGGTAACAGCATAATCCTCCTTTTTTAAAAGGGGAGGCCAAGTTGTCAACTTGTCTTGGATGCAGGGTCTGAACAATTACTTGGCGATTATCGTATTCCATCGGATTGCAATCTTTTCGAAAACCATTTTTTTAGCGCCGCTAGCTCCAATCCTTTATGCATATCCTGACAATACCGGCCTCAGAAATAGATTGATTCGGTCTTTAACCGAAATGTCATAAAGGCTCGCTAAAATCCGCCCTATTTACATACTAGGAGTTGATAATGAGCCGGTCTTCCTTACTTCTATTGATGCTAGCGTCGTTTCAAGCCCATGCCATATCGATCGTTAACATCGGATCGATGAACTGTTCCGGCATTCAAACGGTTTCGTTTTTCGAATCCGTTTCGCTCGGCTGTTCCGGGGGCTTTTCTCTGTATGACAGCACAATCGAGTCCGATAGTAAAATATCGATAACTTCCGGCGGTTCGTTGTCGATCGACAATACAACCCTCAGAGCGCCGACAATTGAAATGTGGAGCATGGACACTCTAATGTTAGGCTCCAATGCTGTCATAGGTGGACTTGGAGGCTCGCTAACATTATCCGCAGGAAGTGATATCGGCGATATAAGGAATAGTTATAGCGCAACACTTACTGTAGGCAAAGACGTATTATCTGCAATCAATATGAACAACCTTGGAATATCAGTTACTAGTAGTGGAATCCGCGCTAATGTCGGGCCAAACCATTTGCTTGGTTCGCCCCTATCCTTCTCGTTTGTCGAGGCACCCTGGGCCTTAGATAATGTAGCAATAGGCCTAGGCCCTTCCGCCGCAGTGCCATTACCGGCCGGTATTAGCTTATTTTTCTCTGGCATTCTTTTATTGACGAGTTTGCGAAAACGAAACAACCTTGACGCGGATCAAACCAACAGTTTTTAGGATAAACGAAATGCCGTTCAGCCACCTGCCGAACGGCCTTAAGATTTTCGCTCTTTCCCAAGCTCCGGCTTGGGAAACACGCCCCGGAAGCTCCAGCTTCCAGTGACCGAAACAAACGCAATCAACCCCGACTCGCTCGTTCAACCTTCCTTGATCGTCGGGAAGCTAGAGCTTCCTGAGAACAGCTTACCCAAGCTGGAGCTTGGGTAACAGCAATCAGGAAAATTTAAACATCCTCGAGCGCTTTCAAGGTCTGCTGGGCTTCCTCGATGCCTATGAATTTGTCGTCTTTGCCGACGGCCCGTTCGAGATGCTGTTTCGCCCGTTTGTGATCGCCTTGTTTGAAATACACCATACCTAACCGGTATTGAGCGATCGCCGATTCAGGCGCGAGCGAGGTGACTTTCAACAACAACTCTTTCGCTTGTTCGTAACTGCCTTGCTTGTAGGCCAGCACGGCGACCGTATATAACATATCGGGATGCCCCGTTTTCGCCAGCGGTGAGGCCAATTTGGCGGCACGTTCCAATATTGCGCTATCGTCGCCCAGTTCAGTCAAATAACGGACCCAATTATTTAAAGCCACCGCCGAAGCCGGTTGCATACGGTAATTTTCCTCCAATAAGGCAAGCGCTTTATCATGAGCGCCGTCGCGGTGATAAATCGCGACTAAGTCGCCGGTCAAGGTCGTCGATGCCGTATTTTCGATGCCTTTTTTCAAAACTTCGACCGCTTTGGTTTTATGGTTTTGATTAAGATAAATACCGGCCAAATTGCGGTACGGATTTTCCCACTCGGACTTAATATCGATCGCCTTATTGAATGCGGCGACCGCATCGTTCGCTTTGCCCGCCGCGGCCAACACGCCGCCCATCAGGTTGTAAGCGACAAAATGCTCGGGTTGCCGCTTCAAGGCTTCTTGAAGCTTGACCAAAGCGCGGTCCGGCTTTTTCAATTGCAGCTGGATATTGACCAATTGCGTCAACGGCTCGATCGCATCGGGTTGTTTGACCAACGCATCGGCAAAACGCTCGACCGCCTTTTCGGAATCACCTTCGGCTTGGTAAGCCAAACCGGCCAAATAGTACCCCGTCGCTTCATCGGGAAAGGCTTGCTGAACGGCATCCGAGACTCGGCGGGCTTGCTCCCATTGCCGTTGAGACAAATAAATCTTGAACAAAGCTTCGAGTCCTTTTTTATGATTAGGATCGGCTTGCAACAGCGCGCCGATTTGCTGGACGGCTTTGCCGGGATTACCGGTAGTGAGCAACAATTCGGCTAATTCAAGCCTCGCATTCTCGTAGGTCGGCTGCAATTGCACGATTTTTTCAAGATTTTCCAGCGCAGGCACCGGATCTTGATTAAGCCGATGGGCGGTGCTCAACAACTTCAATACCGCGACATCGTTCGGGCGGTCCGCCAACACCTCGCGCAAGTCTTTTATCGCATCGGTCCAGCGGTTTTCGGCGAGCGCCAACTCGCCGCGCAAAATCAAGGCATCGCTTTGTTTAGGCTGCTTTTGTAACACGGATTCGAGCAATTCGGCGGCTTGCCTGCTTCGTCCGGTATTGGCGTAAAGCCTTGCCAAGCGATTTTCGGCATTGACGCCCTGAACGCCGGAAGGGTCAGCCTCGACGATTTCCAATAACGCTTGCTCGGCTTTATCGGTCAGATTCTGCGCCAGATACAAATTAACCAAGCCGAACTTCAAAACAAAGTCGTCGGGATATTCTTCCAATAACGGAATCAGTTCGGCTTCAGCGATTTCCGGCCCCCTCTTTTCGGTTAGGAAATCGAGTAGATTGAGAATCGCCTGCCGATTGTCGGGTAAATCGATAACGGCATCGCGCAATACGCTTTCAGCCTTGTCGAGTTGGTTATGCTCGATCAAAAACAAAGCCAATCGCTTACGGTGCAACAAGGGTTTCGGTTCGATTTTAATGATGTCTTCGAGTGTTTTTTCGGCCTTGTCGAAAGCTTGAGTCTTGACGTATAGATTGACCAGCATCAAGCGTAACGAAGTATCGTCGGGATTTTGATCGGCATAACCGCGTACAAACTCGATCGCTTGATCCAGTTTGCCCGATTTGGCCTTGAGCGATGCAAGCAGCAATACGGCAGGAACATCACCCGGCCTTTTCGCGAGTGCGGCTTCCGCCTTGACGATCGCGGCATCGCTACTATTTTGCGCGGCCAAAATCCCAGCCTGCAAGACCAAGGCATCGGGACTCTCGGCATCGATCGCCAACGCCTGTTTCATCAATGCTTCGGCCTCTTGGACTTGACCGGCCAACAGATAGATTTGTCCGAGTTTCACGCGGGCCTTCAAATGTTTCGGATCGGCATTGATGACATGCCGGTAACGGTCTGCAGCGTGCTGCACATCGCCCAATTTTAACGAGGACTCGGCCGATTCGAATAAGGCTTCGATTTGGTCGGGCTTGAGTTCCAGGGCTTGTTCGAAAGCCGCAAGGGCTTTTTCATAATCCCCCGACTGAGAGAATTGTCTGCCTTGTTCGAGATATTCGTTCATTTTACGTTCGGTGTCGTCGCAGGCAGTCAAGGCTGCGGAAGAAAGGAGAATAAAAAAAATGGAATGATATTTTCGTAAAAAAGACTTCATGAATGAATGATTGCTTGCTTGGTCTTGAGATTAGGGCACCGTGCTAGGCTGTCGAAAAAAGCCATTTTTTGCTAATTGCCGGTTCCCGCTTTTTAAACTCAAAATATTTTTGAAATTGTTAGTGTTCATAGGCTATTAAGAGCCCGACCCAGGTGCGCGATGCGCACCCGGGTCGGGCTCTTGTCGGTTCGGCACCGTGGAAAGGTGCGCGATGCGCACCCTACGGCGCTCAAACTATCTTAGAAATTGTTGATGATCATAGGTTATAGAGCATCAGTTATTTTCTCAAAATCCATAAAACAGTCATTTTTTCTGACCTGAAAATCGGTAAATTTCGACAGCCTAGCACCGTGCTGTATTAGCCGACTAAAGTGCTCCCCGCATTTTCTAAGAGCGGAAGCGAGCCGGCGAGGCAATAGGTATAAGTTATCGCTCCCTCCCAAGCTCTAGCTTGGGAGGGCAGAGACCGGAAGCTCTGGCTTCCCGAGACGTGCCTACCCGACCGATTGAACTTCTGATTCCCACTGTCCCCTGTTGGAATCTATAGGTTGGCTGCCGAAGCAAGATCGATTTGCATTCCCACGGAGGACCGCTCATCGTTATACATAAGTCAAAAATTACTGTTTTGCAATCTTAGCTAATGAGGCTTCGATACCATTTTTTGTCGCCCAACGTTCCCGACTTCGAAATCGCGATCTGGGGATCGCTCCCACAGAGCATCCGCCCCCTTGTGGGAGCGACGCCTTTGTCGCGATTTCGAAGCCACTGATGTTCAATATCCGCAGATTTATCAAACAGCACCGTTTCCAGGTATACGACGAACTCTGTTATCGCTCCTTCCCAAGCTCTAGCTTGGGAGGGCAGAGACCGGAAGCTCTGGCTTCCCGAGACCTGCCTACCCGACCGATTGAACTTCTGATTCCCACTGTCCTCTGTTGGAATCTATAGGTTGGCTGCCGAAGCAAGATCGGTATGCATTCCCACGGAGGACCGCTCATCGTTATACATAAGTCAAAAATTACTGTTTTGCAATCTTAGCTAATGAGGCTTCGATACTATTTTTTGTCGCCCAACGTTCCCGACTTCGAAATCGCGATCAGGGGATCGCTCCCACATCAGAGGACTCAGATGCTCCAGCAGGACGGGTTTTGTATATCGCAACGGCTAGCCATTTACTCTTCTAGCCGCCATCCTCTTGACTTTCCATTTCGTCCATCTCCTGAGCTTCTTCAGGTTCCGGTGCGGAAACTTCAGCATCTTCGGCGCCTTCGCTTTCTTCGTAAACGTCTTCAGGCTCGGTCTTGCGCCTGTACTTTTGCTCGATCAACTTGTCTTCGTATTCCTGAATGATGTTTTCGAGTTCGACGCTTTTGAATTGAAAAACCGGCTCGGCCTGCACCAATCGCGCCCAAAGACTTTGTCCGCCATAATCTTTGAGCATGTCTCGCGTTGCTTGATACATCTTGATATTTTTATCCTCGCAGGAATCCAGCTCCGAAACGGTAAACTCTTGTAGTTTTTGCAACTCGGCATGTTCCAGGCTCAATTGGTTTTTGGCCTGATTCAAAACCTTATATTTTTCGACAACCTCTACCAATTTCTCATGGGTTTGATCGAGCCGACCGCGAACCGCTTCATTGGTACTTTTTTGCGTGTCCAACTCGCCGCTCAACTTTTCTTCACGAGAAACCGCCGCTTCATGCTGCTCTTTCAGCGTTTCGATCTCGGCGGCCAGCGTTTCATTTTCGGATTTCAACGCATCGCGCTCGGCGGTCATCTCTCGGACCATCGCCTGCAGCTTGTTGATGACACGCGCGCTACCGCCGTCGTCTCGGCGCGCCGCCTGAGCATGAACTTCATTAACCGTCATTGAAGCAACGGCAAGCGCCAATGCGATCGATTTAACTATGTCGGCCTTGTTTAACATCGGCTTAGAATTTAGTGTTAATATCGAATTGAAACACGTCGACGGCGAACGGAGGACCCGTAATCGCATCGGCGCTCAACCAGCGACTGGTCAGCCAGACGTTGTTTAGCAACGCATAGTTAGCGCCGAGAATCCAGCCTTTCGCGTTCGTACCGCCGAGATGAAAGTCCGAATCCGTAAATGCATCGAGGACGGCATCCCGCTCGACCCGTTTGTAGGCGACGAAAGTGCTCCAGTTACCTTTCTTATCGACTCGAAGCCAACCCAAGTCGGCACGAACTTGCCAAGCTGTAGTTTGCTCGTCGACCTCACCCGCACCAAGCACCCTTCTCGCCGCAACCTTGGCGCTATCGAAGCCAATATTCTTCGCATAGTCTCCTGAAAATGTCAGATGAACATCGTCGAACAGGGACATATCGTAACGTAACGTAGCGTTGATGATATTGAAATCGGATGCAAGACCTAACATTTGAGGTATTTGAGTGGAGGCCGATTGTGTCCCTTCATAACAAATCGTAGCCAGGCTATTTCCGCCTTGCATGAACTCGGGCATCGATGCGGTGTTTTCTCGATTATTCAAATCGCAAGTATTCGGCTCTGTCGAATTAGGTCGAGCAGCAATATTTTTATAATCGTAATAAGCCACGGCGAATTTGAGACTGTCGTGATTTTTGAATCCCCAGTTCATCCCAAGCTGCCCGCCGAATAACCATTTATCGTTGTGGCTGAACGGTGCTTCCTGCAATGGAAAGGCACCGGCAGTCGCATAAATCATGCGCGCATCATCGCCGAGTCCGTTGGCCAAACCCAGATTATAGCGGTAAGTCGCGGCAAAACCCTCGAAGGACAAATCGGGATCCCAAACCATCTCGGAGCCACCAGTGAACTCGCCGCCTCCGACGAAGAATGGATTCTTGATCCGTCCTCCCATCAGAGAAAGCCAATTAAAACCAAAACTGTCGACATCGTCGTATTGCAGATAGGCTCGATCGACACTGAATTCATAACGATCGCCGGTTTGTCCCAATGTCTGATTCGTCGATACAGGATCGCGGAAATTGCCGGTCGACAATCGCACTGCCGCCTTTAAGCCTTCCGCGATATTGGCTTCGATTCCTAGACGAAAACGTTGGCGAAAACGCTGATTGTTCGTCTGCGTGTTTTCGAATGCTTCTTGCCTGGCGATAGCGTTCGTCAACCCTCCTAATTGATTGATCGCCTGGACATTAGGGAAACTAGGACCGGGAGCCGTATTGCTATCCGCATAAAACACCGGCTCATACCGCAAACGCATATCCCCCGATAACTTAAACTTCCGCGTCCATTCCGGCAACGCGTCGGCCAAGCCCCAACCTTCTTCCTTGGCCTTGCTGATCACGTCGCCAGTCACATCCTCGCGTAGTTCCGCGCGAATCTCGTCGCGAATTTGATCTTTGATGAAATCGGGAATATAGGAAACCCGTACCTCCTCATCGTCGGGTTCACCAACCGATGCGGCATTGCTGAGCGCTGCTGCGGTCCTTGCTTGCGATGCGATCTTACCTGCCTCGGCTTCGGCTTCCTTGAACATCGTTTCGGCGGTTTCTTCGGTCAAAATACCTTGTTTGACCAATTGTTTAATCAAACTTTCCGTCGTGCTGCGCAGTTTCAGCAATTCTTCTTTTTCGCCGGCCTGTACCGGTCCTAGAACGCTCAACAACACTAAGGCCGTGACAGCCTTTTTCTGTAACATTGTCTTTCCCATTAACTGAAGTTAAATGCGGTTCGTAATTCGAAATTTGATCGGCTGCTTCATCCCGACCGGCGGAGCTTTATTTATGCGTTTCAACTTGGCGAGTGTCATTTGCAAAGCGTCATCAATGCGAGCATCGTTACTCCCTCTGACTAATTCGAATCGTTTGACATTACCTTTTGTATCGACCCAAACTCTTACCGTTGCGGTATATCGTGTTCGCCTTAGCTCATCGCGATCCGACAAAATATCCAGCATTTGATTCTTGATGATATTGCCGTACCAAGCATTGGGATTACCGCTCAACAAGCCGCGCCCGCCTTTGCGAGCAGCCAAGCCGAAACCGTCGGAACCGGCGCTGCCGTCGGCATCCAGACCTAGACTGTCAGCAGGCGGCGCGTCGTCGACATCCGGAAGATTTTCAGGCTCCGGATCAGGCTCCGGGATCTTTTCCTCGATCTTTTCCGGCTCGGGCGGCTTCTCAATTTTCGGCGGCGGCGGCGGAGGCGGAGGCGGTTTTAGTAAAGTAATCGGCTGAATCTTTTTTTGTGGCCGCCCGTCGCTGTCTTGCTTGAAATTGCTAATGCCGTAAATGATCAATGCGACCAAAATCGCACCGATCACACCGCCGATGATCTTCGGCAGATGCACCTTCCAACTTTTATGCTTACTCATAAACGCATTATTTGACTAAGTTCTGCGTCACCAGACCGATCTGCGTAATATCGATGCGGCCCAATAAAGCCAACACATCGACGACGTTCTGATATTGCACGGTCGCATCGCCTTTGATGATCACCGGCAATTCCGGATCGGCCGCACGGTACTGTTGCAACAATGACTCCAACTGCTCCAACGTTACCGGGTAAGTATCGAGAAAAATCGTCCCGTCTGCAGTGATCGTGATTGCCTTGGTTTTCGGCTTGGCCAAGCTAGGCGTATCGCTGGCTTTCGGCAAATTGACGGTAATGCCCTGCACGGCGGCCGTGGTCATGATAATGAACACAATCAACAGTACATAAGCCAAATCCAACATGGACGTGACATTAATATCGTCATAACTTTCCAGCTCTTCTTTGTAACGCATAATAAATGGCTCGTTCGGCTTTGACCGTGCCGCAATAGGCTAATTAGCTTCGCATAGCACGGTAATTCATGAGGTGTGGGCTTATCAGCTGCTATAGCGTTCCGACAACTTGGCCGTGAACTCGTCGACAAAAATATACATATCGGCGGTAATCAATTTAATACGACTATTCAAATAGTTATAACCGAACAAACACGGAATCGCGACAACCAGACCGGCAACGGTTGTAGCCAATGCCGCAGCAATACCGGGCGCGATCGCATTGACGTTAACCTCGCCACTTGCCGCGATTTCGCCGAAGGTCGCCATAACCCCGATTACGGTACCGAGCAGACCTAAAAATGGACCGCCGGAAATAGAAATGGTCAGTAACACCATCAGACTATTGAGTTTTTGCGTTTCTCGAATCAAACAAGATTCCATCGCTGCTCGGATCGAATCCATGCCTTTTTCGGAAACAAACGCCTCGGCAACATCGGCGCCGACACTCTTGGCAAGGCGATTGTGCAGTTCTTCAATACCGACATGATACAACCGGTAAACGGAAGACCCGGTAAAACGTTCATGTCCCCCGGTCAGCGAAGCCAGTAACGGCGAGGCATTGACCGCTTCGTCGTCTTCGGTATCTTCATGGTTCAGTGCTTCCAATTCGGCGGTTTTCAACTTCATGAACTCGTCTTCGAAGCTGCGGTTTTCCTTGTGATTCTTGATCAAGACCAACGCTTTCGCGGCCATCACCAAAAAGCTGATAACCAACATCACCGCCAAGATCCCGATGATAATCCACCCATCGAGGGAGACATGCTGCATCGTCGACAAAACATGCGACCCGCCGCCGTCTTCGGATTCCGGCGACAAGTCTTCACCATACACCAATAAAGGCGAAGCCTGACCTTGCATCAAAACATCGAACTTGATCGCTTCTGCCGAACGCGGAGACTTGTAAACACTCAATTGATCGATCGCACCGACCAGTCCGCGCGCGCCATAGGCATCGGCGCCAATGGTAATATCGCCTTCCAAATCGGGCACCACTACCGGAAATGATTCGGCCTCGGCTCCATCCAAATAAATCACTGCCTTATCGGCAGTTACAATTGCGGCGAAATGATGCCAACTGCCCGGCGTTAAGGGCGTAGAAATCGGGAACGTTTGCAGTTCGCCGGAAGCATCGGCAATCTCTAAGTTCGCCGACTGTTCTCTAACAGAAAGAGTCAGGCTTCCTGTAGCTCCGGTTCTTTGAAAGATCACCCCATCTTCATTCGGCTGATCGATTTTCAACCATGTAGACAAAGTCCAACCGGGCTCGGGAGCCGTCAGTAAAGACGCGGAAGCCGGTATCCGAACGATTTGCTCCCCTTCAAAAACTCCCGAATGCCCAATCAAGCCGCCTTCTCCTGCCGAGGCAGTCGCTTCGGACGGATGATTCGCATAAGCGGTCATGTCGGCAACGCCATCCTTCGTAAACGGCAGGCTCAAGATTTGATCGACAGGAAAAACACCGGCCGCATCCTGCCCGTCAGGCGCCAGGGGATTACTGTAATACATATACAGGGTAGGTTCCGGGGCCTTTGTAATATCCTTCGGCAACTTGACCCAAATCAATGCCATTTCATTGATTGAGTCCAATTTTTCGACATAAAACTTCAACGGCGTTTTGTCGTCTCCCGCCATAAAGCGAATATCCTTACCCAAATCCGCTATATCCATAAAATAGGCAAAATTGCCGGTGTGCAAACGGATCAATGCCACAGCATCTTCCGGAACGCTAACTCCCGCCTGTTTAAGATCCAGATCTATTTTTTTCTTGTAACTCCAATCGGCGTTCCACCATGCGCAGGCCATTTGCGGCATCAGCATCAAAAAAAATAACAAAAATCCAAATCGTTTCATTGGTGCTCTCAGTACTTAACTTAAAGTGAAATTATTTCAGGAATTTGTGACATTATTATGACGATTCGAAGACTCTTTAGCGTTCGCTCGGCTATAGGAATAAAACTTTCGAATCCTACTTCCCTTAGCTTGATCCCTTACTTGGGCACAACAAATTTAGGCACCATGTTCTTTCTCTAAATAACTAAGACAGAACTAGCACCGTAGGGTGCGCATCGCGCACCTTTTCACGGCGCAGAAGCCAACGATATGTCCAACCCAGGAGCGCGATGCGCGCCTTACGCCTTTACTGACCGCAACGCCGTTCCAGTAAACCGAAACGAAATCCTCTGTCGTTTCGAACCATTAACGCACGTCCTCGTCACCGAACCCGACGATATCGACGCTGATGATGCCCAACGCGGCCGCGCTGGCCATTTTGTCCGAAGCATCTTTACCGGCATCGGCCGAACTATCGACCGCCTGCTGGACGGCCGCCGCGACGTTCCCGACATTACCCAAGCCGGCGGCGATACTGCCCGACGATGCCGCCGGCACGCCGACCGACACGCCGCCGACATCGATGTTGTCGGACCCGACGATCGCGGTCGCGCCGACCGTGACGTCCTTACCGCCGACGCCGGCTTCCGATGCGTCGATGATGCCTTGAAATGCGAATAGCAAGGCATCGCCCTGCGAACCGTCCGGCGCCTGATTCGCGCGGATGCCGCTACCGGCGACCGCAGTCGGTAATTCTACGATCATGTTACCCTTCTCATCGAAGCGAACGATCGGCGGCGGTGCCGCCAAGGCTGTTTTCGCTCCTCGTCCGGCATCGATATCGCCTTCGGTCGAACCGATCACGATATCGCCTCCGCCCAGCGTCATCACCCGAGTCGTGTTGACTTGGAAATCATCGCGTACCAGCGAGTGAACGGCGCCTTTTTTGATCGCGACCACACCCAAATCCGATGCGTCTTTAGCGCCGCTGGAATTAACCGCCAAACCGGCATTAACGCCTCCATTTGGCGCGTACAAATTGATATCGCCGCCATCGGTCGAGTGTATCTTGCTGAAGAACATCGATATGTCGCCGGTTTGTAGTTTATTTCTCGGTTTACCGAAGGCAGCACTCAAGATACTGCCGGCATCGTTACCGCCGTCAAATATAATGCCATTGACCGGATCGATAGAATATCCGTCAACTCCCGCCAAGGCTGTCGTGCCGGGAAACAATGCTTCAGTCACAGCCAACAGCTCTAACTGAGCGGAATCCATTTCCAGTTTAAATTTAAAACGCTCATCGTCGTCGCCGGCATTATCGAATCCGTTTTTTGCAACCGAGAACTTATTGCCCTGTACTTTCATCTGATCGTTGAAAGTCGTTCTCAACGCATCCAGAAAGTGCGCATTGAAATGCGCCTGCTCGACCGACGCCAAAGCCTTGAAAGCTTCGGCCGCTAAGTCTCCGGACAAACTGTCATCGCCAGTCAAGCGCCGCATATAATCGGTCACCGCTTGGCGATAGTTCTCGCCGAAAACGCCGCCGTCATTTAGAAAACCGGCGGCATAGGCGGCAACATCGATGTTCGTTTTAGCCAGCCCGGCAATCACGTCGATACTCGCACCGTCCTCGGCCAATGCCGGATTGACTTGATTCCCGACCGTAAAGAGACCGTCGGAAGATCCGAGATCGACATTACGGCCGGCCAGCACAGTCAATTGTCCCGGCCCGGAAGTCTCGATCTTTTGCACTCTGTTAGTCAGAGCACCGGTCAATGAATTTCTGGCGATATCGAATTTAATATCCCGTCCTGCAGTTATGACCGACTGAGCGTCATTAAAATTATGTTGAATCTGAAAACTAACATTGCGTATATCATTGCCCGACATGACTTCGGCATGCTTTGCTGAAACAAACAGCAAAGGATCCTTACCGATTATATTGCCGGTTCCGGTACTAATTAAAACAGGTTGAACGTCATTAATATGATTAGGAATTGTTGAATAAATCATACTCGGATCGCCTTGACCTGAAATAGTTAAACGTCGCGACAATTCTAAATAATTTTGCGCGGGCATCGACATCGAAGGCAGCAAAGCAGGATCGGTATCAGACATCACAATATTCACAGGATTACCGGTATTGCCCGTGGTAATGTTTTTAGCACCATACAACTCCAGTTGCCCTTGAGCGCTTGGGTACATGATCAAGCTGCCGTCCAACTTAACATCACCACTCAATGCGTAAGCGGACAGCGAAGCGGGATATACTCTCAACGCAGTCAATGCGCCGTTCTGCGCAAAATTAAGTTGATTGAATAAGGAAGTCATGGATGACACATTATTTTTTAGAACCACGTCGCCAGTAATCGATGTCAGAGTGACTTGACTGTCGGCACTGTATCTAAAAAACAGATTTTCCTTATCCGTTATTTTCCCCTGCGGTAAAACCATTGGGTCGAGTATCGCTTCCAATGCGATATTTTTTGCAACCGTAACATTCAGTTGCGAATCCCCCAAGGCCAAAATGGGACTTCTACCTTGATTGGAACCGGCCGTCAAAGAGCCGCCTGCAACGATATCGGCAGTCCCTTTATCGACATAAATCATGCCACCTGCGATATTGGCGCCTGCATTAATCGAAAGATCGCCGCCGCCGTTAACTTCGACAACATTAGTCAAATAATCGGTATCGAACCCATCGGACTGATCGGCTGGCTGACCGATTTGCTTACCAGTCGTCGGAATCACAACCGACAGATCATTTATGTTACGCGCAGCGGTTATCGAAACATTACCGCCGCCCAATGCTCCCACGTTTTGCCGATAATCGGGCGTCAACGGTTTAAACTCGGTTCCGCTAAGACCAATACCCCATGCCGTGGGCCTTTTCTCCGCATTATCTCCACGGGTCCAGTCGCCGGTACGCAACAACCAATCTGTGACCAACTGATTAGTCACCGCACCTTTTATGTCTCGTCCGGCTTTGAAGCTGATATCGCCGCCGTCAATAGGATATTCCGCGTAAAAATCTAAGCCTGTTATAATCGGTTTAAAACCGTAAGGATTCTCATCATCCGGTCTACCGGCGGTATATACGACCGATCGATTATTGCCGTAAGCGATGTCGCGCCCCGCTGTAAAATCGATATCTCCGGTGCCAGTTCGAACTCTGACGTTGTTACCGATTTTGATATCGCCGATACCAACCGTCACTGCTTTACTGTTAGCTGCAGCAATTTGAGAGCCGGCCGTGACGTTATAATTCCACGACCGTCCCGACTGCAACATGTCGTCGACCTGAATTTCGAAACCGCTGTCAGCAAAAGGAATCGCACCGGGCGCGAAAGCATCGCTAAGATCCTGCTGCAGCACGATATCGCCCGCGGCTCTTAGTGTTAAATAACCGGGCGTATCGTTCGGTCCATAACGCCAATCGGCCAAATCCCATTTTGACGACAATGCGATATTACCGGCTGACCTGACTTCAATGCCGGGGGCCATTTCAAATCCTGTACCGAACTTGTCATTTATAGAATCGTTAACTGCGACTGCGCTCATATAACCCGCAGTATCGTTTTTGATGGTATTGATCGCAGTACTGTTTAGATTGCTGTAATCGAATATCTTGACTGCTTCGACCGTAACGTTAGTGTCGCCGCGAATAGCACCCTGAGCGATCGCGCCGATATTCACGTCATTAGCGCCTAGACGCCCGGCTCTCAAATGCACATCACCTTCTTTACCGCCATTCGCCGATACATCGATTGTTGCGCCGTTTTCTATCACGATACCACCGCCATCGATTGACGAGAGTTTGACCTTACCGCCGTGACCTTGCGGATTAAGGGCTACGGCAGTCAATTCGGCAGTCGACGCCAATGTCAACACATCGCTCGACGACAAATTGATCGAACCGCCATCCGCAAAGTCGGCATCGAGTTTTCCGGCTATATCGAGCTTACCGTTATCGACGGCTAGATTGATATTTTGCGAGTTGATATGGTCTTGCTGTGCGATCGATAAATTACCTTCTCTCAATCGAATATCAATTGCCCCTGTAAAACCGGATGACGACAACAGCGTGTTAATACCGCTAAACCCCGCATCCGAAAACGAAGCAACATCCAGCCTCACGTTTCCGCCAGAAGCCGAATTGCCTCCTAACGCATTGATGGAGCCATTTAATTGCGCTTGTCCTTGAACCGTCGAAACCGCTAGAGTCCCCGCGTCCATGACCGAGGTGATTCCATTTAGCCACAACCGGCTTCCCGAATTCGTAACGACATTTTGTTGATGCGAAATCAGCTGGATATGACCTGCTTGCAAGTGAATAGGATCGCTCAATCCTGCCGTAACGACTGTGCCGGAAACATCAATATAGCCATTTTCTGCTAAAACAACATCGCCGGTTTTAGCTTCGGCCCTTACAACTCCGCTTCTGAAGAGCAAAGGCGCATCGATTGCCAGTTCATCTGCTATTAAATTCAGCTCTGCGGCAATACCGAATTTATTCGGCATTTGAACGTCTTGAATTGCGGCAATGGACAAATTATGTCCACTTACATCAATCGTTGTTTTAGACCCGGTCGCGCCGGTCAGGTAACCGCTAGTAATCGATAAATTTCCAACAGAAGTCAACGAAGAATCACCCACTCCGGTAATTGATTGCTTGCCTGTCAAGTCGACCGAATTAAATCCGGACAATTTGAAAGTCCCCCCGCCTATTTCCATAGAATCGGCAATTAAATAAAGATCGCCCGAACCCGCTCCGACTACTCCATTGATTGAATTTTTATTTTTCAGCGTTATTGTTTCTGCCGAAACCAATGCCTTTTGGCCATTCATTTGATGTCCGGCCAATCCTGCCGAATCGATGATCAAATTCCCGAATTCAAGCGATGTAAAATTCCCTTCGTTATCGACAATGGAATTACCTTCATCATCAGTTCTGTGTACGCTACCGAAGATATTAACGTTTCCACGGCTGTTAAGTGACAATTCATCGACATTCAGACGACTCAATTGCATATTGTTGAGCGATAGTCCGTTTAATGAATTATCCACTTCACCTAAATTGATCGCCTCTGCGCTAATATTTAAGGATTTTCCGGCATCCACTTCACCGCTCATTCGCAATTGCCGAGTAGAGTCGAGAAGCACAGAACCATTTGAAGCAGCAATCGTTGAATCTTGCCCAATGATTAGATCACCTTTAGCTCCAACTGTGCCGGTTCTATTTTTAACGACTTGATTTCCGACTGAGACTCTCACTAAGGCTCCGTCTCCCGTCGTATCCAAGATATTTGTTTGCTCCGACGCATTCGCCTCCCCAACGGCGGCAAGTATGGACCTTTCTTTTAATTCCAGAGTATCGGTAGCGGTCAAGATAATTTCAGCACCCTCTAAAACGGTATCTTCGCTCAATGTTACCGTTTCAGATTTAACATCGATTTTTGTCGTGCCGGTAGCCTTATCGAAGGACCTCGAACCGCCAATTAATAAACTTCCAACTTCTAGGTTATTGAGATCAACGGTTGTCAACTGAACAACTCCACCAACCGAACCGTTGCTTTGATTAACGATCGAAATGTTTTCGGCATTGATGTCAACTAAACCGGCCAGACCGCCATTCGAAGCTTCTGCTCGGACGGTTGGCAAATCCAATCGGTTTTTTGCATCGAACAATACATAACCGGCATCCTTCGGTAATCTCGGCATAGCCGTTTCATTGGCAATGGCTTGTTGCGCGAAAAACTCGTTTGCCGACGTCAAGTTCAATTGCGAACGAGTTAATGCAATACTTCCCGGTTCGACTGCAAACCCCACACGGCGTTGGGATTGAGCGTTCGTACCCGCAATCGATAAAAAGCCCGACACGACCGGAGCGCCTTCCAGATTAACCGTTCGAGTACCCGGCATCATATCCCTGGTACCCGCTTGCGGCGTTATTAGATAGGCGCCGGGCAACAATGCATATCGAGCGGGTAGCACTGTGTAATTACCCGCCGGCAAAGCGCTGCTGCTTTCCAAGTAGACAGTAGCGCCTAAATCGATATTGGCCTGTGTGCTAATAAACGGATCATGCGGCGCATATCCGTTAAATCCCGGTATCACTGCAAACGATTCGCCGGTCGACAACACGTCGATCGAGCCACCGATACCCGGAATGAATTCATAGGCTAACAAGTCTCCGCCGCCGGATAAATCGATCATGGCACCTTCATCTCGTTGAATTCGGTCGGACGTTAATGATATCCGCTTTTCCGGAGCCGATACGATGATATTGCGATTACCTACCGGGTAAAGCCATTCCAACCCGCCTTCGGTAATCCCGAACGGAATCACTTGCCCTTCGGCGGATACCGAAGTCATACTCTGCGCACCTAACTTGATGGAATTGTCAGCGTCCAACACAATTTCGCCGAGCGGCGCTTTGATTACGCCATTCTGTTCGATATTCGGAGCTTTGAACGCCAATTTACCGAAAGCAGACAATACCGGAGCGCCCTCGCCTCTTCCTTTAATGGCGATCGAACCGTTTGGATCGCCGATAACGGCCAATTGAAATTGAGACAAGGTAGTCGGATAAATCTGTTTCGCCGCTAAATTCAAGTTCGAGAAAGTTATGAATTCGCCGACAAAATCCATTTGCGTATTAATAATACGCTCGCCCAACAAACGAATATCGTTTGAGGCATTTAGGTTAACCTCGTTGAAACCGGAGGTAAAAGCGCCGCCGTTCAGTTCTATCAAATCGGCATTAACCGTTAACGAACCGTTTCCACCAGTCGGATTGACAATGGCCGTGCGATGGCGGGTCGATCCTATTTTTACTTGTGCCGCATTCAAAACAACTTGCCCTGCGTTCCCCGGATTCGAACTTACCCAACCGAACTTGGGACTATTCATCACCAACGAGCCTTGAATATTCAAAGCGATATCGTCTTTAAAACGAATTTCATCGTCGGCAAGCACATTTAACGAGGCGAATCCACCGCCGCTCACTTGGTCGGAAGCCAGATAACCTTTTCTAGCCAATTGCACGGGTAACGCATCGCCTGCTTCGGCAAACGCACCTAACAACACCGGCTGAATTTGCTGCGAAATATGGAGAACACCCGGTCCGTTCGGAAAATTCAGTATGATGCCTTCACCCTCATCCGGATCTCGACGCGTTGCGTCTAAACCGACCGAAAGCGTGGCTCCTAAAGTGCCCGGTGCGTTTCCGCGGCGCCCGGCCATCTGCCCCTCCACAAACAAACCCTCGGCAGCCGATATCTCGATCGATCCCCCATGAGAACCGACAGTGATCGGATCATAACTTAAACCAAAGCTGTTGGGATTCAAACGCGGCAAATTCAATGAAGCGGAAGTGCCCGACACATTGATGAACGAACCGCTATTGGTCGCGACGAATCCCCGGGCCGCATCCAATATCACACTTCCGCCGTCGTAAACCTCACCGCCTAGCCTTCCTAATGCATCGACAGTCGTGATTGCGATACCGGAAACATCAATTCGAGCATTTTCACCAAGCCATAATCCCTGTGTCGGTTGATACAACGGATCGGGCAGATTAACTGGAGGAATTATAGACATCAATACATCGCCTGCTCGCGCCGTAATCGAACCGTCGAAAAACAACGATGAATCCGAAATCAGCGAAATACTGCTCAGAGGATCGGCAACGATCTTAGCATTGCTGCCTATCTCCAAATGGCTATTAGGATTAGGATTAATCGAGTGGTTTGCAGCCAGCACCAACGAACTCGGCGATCTTTGAATTAACGGCAAGGTCGATACGCGCGAAATCGCGGCAATGCTATCGGCATTACCCGTAGTTATTGCCGCTCCGTCCAAGACCCGATTAACTTGCCGCAAGGTGATGTTTACACCATCGTCGACCACCAGACCGTTGACATTAGACCTAATGATATAGTTGGCAAATCCTCCTTGTCCGAAAAAACCTTCTTGTAATTGTAACGGACGCAACCCTTCGATCTCGTCTTCTCGCTTTCGCCGTATCGCAACCGCATTAGCTTCCAATTCCAGTGTTCCGCCGTTTTTGATTCCGTAAGCATTCAGCGTACCGTCAAGGGTGATGTTGGATCCTACGTTTTCAGCTGCGGCGATCATTCGGACGCTTCCGGCCTCGCCAGCCTCGATCGTACCGTTGGTTTTGAGCCATGCGCCACCGCTGACATCGATCACGCTAGCGGCTTGCAATGCGATATCGCCGTTGGCCCTTGCGACAAAATTACCGCCGCCGATCGATACCGGCATACTGTCGATCAAAGCGAATGGCGTTGCCCTATCATTGACCCATTCGCCCTGCAAATCGATCGTCGCGCCTCTGCCGATATTGATGGAGCCGTCCAATCTTCCGATCGTTTGCGCATTCAACGCGGTGGTCAACGACAGATCGGCACCGGCCCCTTTGACATGACCGTTAACGCTGATCGAGCCGCCTTGCAAACGTAGACTTCCGCCATCCGCTAATCCGACGGTGCTATTGCGGGCAATCTCAACCGTGCCATGCGTCAGTATCGATACGTCTTGAATTCCGCTTTTTCCGATCATGCCGGATTGAATCGCCAATGCCACATTCAAGCCTTGATCGTTAACCGGAAAAGGATCGTCGAGATCGACTTCCATTCCGACTCGGTTTTGAGCCGACGATAAAATCACCGATTGAACCACTGCGGACGCCGCACGCATGTCAATCAGCAATTCGCCGCCATAGGCCTTACTGTCTAAAGTCCGCTGCAAGCGCCCGCTTGCGGTACCGCCTTTCAGCTCACCTTCGTTTAGTACGTTGGGGCTTTTTATGATCAAACGTCCGGCGTCATGGCCCTCGATATAACCGGCTTCGCGTCTCGCCAATGAAAAAGGTCCGTCTACTTTCCAGACTTTTCTAACGCCCCATTTTTCATAAACCTTGACAACCTCCCCGTAAATACCGTCGTACTTAAGAGACGGATGCGCTTCGCTGATATCGAAAATTCTGCCCTTTGAAGTTAGTTTCGTCGTTGTGATGAAGCCGTCCAAATAAGTCACCGCACCGCCCGAGAAATCGAGCACCGCATCTTGTCGGACCAAGGTATCGCCTTCCGAACTCAGATTGATTTCGCCTCCTTTCGCTAAACGCTCACCCAAGGTGCGTTGAATCGCATCGATATCGGGCTGCACATCGGCTATCGGAGATCCTTTGCGGATATCGACCAAAATCGTTTTACCGAACAAAATGTCGTCGCGCTGCAAAGGGGAGTCTTTTAATTGGTTCAAACGCAATTCGACTTCGACGATATTGCTTTCCATCGCCTTCACAGTCGTCGCG
The DNA here is from genome assembly GCF_044788715.1 of Methylotuvimicrobium sp. KM1. NCBI lineage: Bacteria > Pseudomonadati > Pseudomonadota > Gammaproteobacteria > Methylococcales > Methylococcaceae > Methylotuvimicrobium > Methylotuvimicrobium sp. KM1. The sequence continues at coordinate 3,562,801 of NZ_CP173170.1, forward strand.
ATACCGGACACATCGATCGTCGCGCCGGAATCGACCAAAATACGGCTACTGTTTCGGTTGACGGAATTTTGCAACGGGTTTACAGGATTCTGTGTCGCTATCATATCGACCCGGCCTCCCGGCACGATGATATCGGCGTTCTTCTGCACATGAATCTTGTGTCCCATCACTTCGACCTTCGACAAAGGCTGAATCTGTTCGTCGATCGCGGTATCTCCCATACCGAGTTCCGGCAATACTTCAGTCAAGCTGTTCTCGCCGAAACTGACCGTGGCCGACGTACCCAAACCATCGCCGTTATCGGCACCCCGCGTCGTGCTGGTCGCGCGCATTTCGAAACCGTCCGTCTCAAATACGGAGGCCTTTTCGCGGGCGATCAGCCGAATGCTTCCATTGACATTGATCGACGTCGACGCCGACACTTTCCCGTTTTGGTTGACTGCGAAACCGATCATGGTGACATTGCCGCGCCTTGAGGATATTTCTCCTAAATTGCTGACATCGCCGCCGGTTTCAACCTCGACAAGCAGCCCTCGAACGTCACTATCGCCGCTCGCCTCCTGCAAATAGACTTTATCGGTGGAGGCTGCGAGTATGACTTGACCGTCGTCCGATTGTATCGAACCCTTATTGGTAATCTTCGGCGCGATGATCAAAATCCGCTCGCCGGTACCGGATTTTACTTGCGCGCCTTCTTCGAGAGTGATCGACGCTCTAATCGGATTGCCGTTCGCATCTTTTGCCAATAACGCTTTTATCGGCTGACCGCCATCGTCAAGAACGGCGTCACCGTTTTGATCTCTGAGGACGAATTCATTGTTTTGAAATGCGGCTGAACCCGAATTTGAAAATACTTTGGTGATGCCTTGATCGAACACGTCGTCCGAGATATCGAGCGTGGAGGCTACCAAGCCGCGCACGTCGACGCGCGAATCCTTGCCGAATACGAAGCCGTTGCGGTTGACTAGATAAACTTGGCCGTTTGCGGTCAATGCGCCGAGAATTCGGCTCGGGTCGTTTTGGAAAATTTTATTCAGTGCGATCGAGGTGCTCGAAGGCTGTTGAAAATGGACCGAATTCTCCTTGCCGATGTTAAAGCTTTGCCAGTTCAAGATCGCTCGATCGGTCTGCTGATTGATCTGCATGTGATTACCGATCACTTGCCTAGTCGCTTGCCCCATGCTGGCCCAAACCGCGCTCGGCACCGGAAGTTCGGCTTGCACCGGCGACATCGAACCGACCGCCAAGCCGCCGGCGACGGCCAGTTTTACGCAGGCCGCCGACCGTTTGAGACTAAAGCGGTGCGGATTCCGGACGGATGGTTGAATTCGTTTTTTGTTAGCCATGTTCGTTGCCCTCGTTATGTTCCTCCGCCGAAGCGTCGGATACGATTGTCAATCGTCGATAGTGGCAACCCGGCCGTCTCGTCGTTCAAGACCCGTGGCTTTCCGTCCCCGCCTCGCGGCGGGTTTGGCTTTTCCGTCAATTTACCGCATCAATGGCTGAAGCCGCTGGGCTTAAGGCCATTGTTGAATTTCTATCATTTGCGACGTAGGCGTCGCTCTCACAGTGTTTTTTTTGCCCTCCTGGCCTCTGTGGGTTCCATCCCCTGATCGCCCCTCACCTAACGCTAGGTGAGGGGAAGTCGAAAAAACTGAATAACCGATGATCTAATCGAAGCCAAAACACCTAAGCCCCGAAAAAAAGCGGCTTAACCTTGCCGGCTTCGATTAAGTCAATCGCGGCTTAGCTTCATCGGCCTCGACATCTTGACGTAGGCGTCGCTCCCACATTATTTAAAATTCGGCTGCGACCCTAAAGTGCAGCCTCGGATCACCGCTTTCTATCGTCCCTGCGGCGATAAACGGAAACGCGACATCCAAATTGGCGATCAAATATTTCAAGGCTTGAAACCGAATGCCGAAACCGCCGCTGGCCAGATTGAACTTGCTGTCGGTACCGGCCAACACATCTTTCGACCAACCGCGTCCGGCATCAAAAAAGACCAAGCCTTTGAGATTATTAACCCATTCCCAGTCCTCGTTCATCGGCAGCAGCCGCGGCGAATACAATTCAAAAGAACCTTGCACGCCGTCGTCCGACAACACTTGCGTTTCGAAATAACCCCGGACGCTTTCATCGCCGCCGATCGAATATTGTTCGTTACTGATGATCGGCGAGTCGGATACTTGCCCCGATAGCCGGGTCATGAACTGCATGCCCCACGGCAGATTGCGCGAATAATCGATGTCGCCGTTGACGATCATGTAATTCGGTTTCGCCTGAAAGCGCTTGTCGGCAAATTCCTGCTCGTCGTTGCCGAGGCCGCGGATCGAAAAATTCAAACCGACGCTGAACGACAACAAGGACTCCTCGCCTCGTAAATTGCCGGCATATTGCACCATGAAAGGCACATAGGTAATCGGCGTTTTCAAGGTATCCGCGCCGATCAAGTTCAGGTCTTCGTCGAACGACTTGTAATCCACGCCCGCCGTCAAGGTATGGAAATATTCGTCCTTACCGGGCAACGGCATCACCAAACGCGCACCGTAAATATCGCCGATACCGACCACCGACAAGGCACCCGCGCTGGCTATTTGCGACTCTGACGACGAACTAACCGCGTATAACGCCAAGCGGTTTTCGGTATCGAACAACGGCATCACATAGGTACCGACCATCACCTCGACTTCTTCCGGTATCTCGGGCGAAACCTGATACATGAACGAGGCGCTATGAAATTTTTGCCACAGATTGTCGTAACGGATCGAACCAATCGTGCGCAAGCGGCTGGTGTTCGCGACATTTCGCCCATTGACCTCGACCTTGCCGTGCAGCGGCAATTCGTCGCGGACTTTCAAGTCCACTTCGAGCGTGCCGGGCGTGTCGCCCGCGCGCAAGATCGGCACCACGGTCCGATCCGAGGATTGCTTGCCGAGTTCGGCCAATTGTTCCTGCATTTTCGGCAGATTCGGCACATTGCCTTCGGCCAGTTCCGGCACCTTGGACTTGATGGCGCCCAACGAAAAATAGCGCGAATCGGTCACGCGCAGCCGAGCCACTCTGCCTTCGGTGACTTCTAAATAAACGACGCCGCCGACCACATCCTGCTCGGGTATGTCGACCGACACCGTCTGAAAACCTTGTTTTTGGTAGACTTCTTCAAGCGCTACGCGCGCTTTTTCCACCGTATCGATATTTTTGTCTTCGCCCAAAAAGGGATAGACCGTGCGTTCGATTTCCTTGCGTTCGAGCAAGGTATTGCCCTTGACGCGCAATTCCCATAGATCGAAATGATCGGCATCTTGCGCGAATGCGGCATTGCCTAACAATCCGGCCCATAACACCCATAACAAACGAAACGACAAATCTACCTTCCTATACATAGAATTTTGTTGGCTTTTACAAACAGGTCAGCCCCCGCGTTGCGGGGGCTGTGATTTTTGCGTCCTTGCCGGCCCCGTTGCAGGGCCTATTTCCTTTTCGTCCGTTACAGCAACGGCTTGTTGACCACTGCCGATGGAATCGTTGGAACCACACAGTTATTGATGCCTGCGCCGAGGTCATGGGTATACGGCCAGATTGGCGCATTTTCATTCAGGACGCCGGTAAAGCTCGCATCGGTTGCAAATGGAATCGCCGGCGCCAAATATCCCGACTTACCGAACGGATAGTTCGATTTGACATTCAAAATACTGGCAACAACCGAAGGTTCGCTTGCTTCCGTACGCATCTGTTCGATAATGACTTTAATATCGCCTACCGGTGGTTGTGGACCGCAAGTCGCAAAATGTTCGCCTTCGCAAGCCGGTAATTTGTTGACACCGGGTTTCAACCATTGGTAAGTCATCTCGACTACATCAAAATATTTACCGTTGAAGGCATTAGCCAATGTTGGAGCTACATTGTCGATTCTGACAAATTTATACGGCCATGCTTGATCGGCATTTTTTTCTAGACTTTGTGTACCTAAGGCCCAAGCTTTTGTGGTCGGTGTAAAAAAGCCTGTGTTAGCGCCCGTGTTGTTGATGCCCAATTCATAATCGTTCAAACACAATTCGACATCGCCGGAACCCGAGTTTTGGACTACGATAGGACCGCTTGAGATATTTGAAGACTGCATTGGCTCAGAGGCCCCCGAAACGCATGGGTTATGCAGGAATTTCGCATATTGTTGCGCACCGGTACCGGAACCGTTGACCCGTTTGCAATAGCGGACGAACTTCGAGCCGCGAGTGGCCGGCAAAGGCGTAACGCCCGGATATTGCGTCAACGGAATGCCGTCGATTTTAAAATCGTCCCATGTTTTGACTGTGCCGCTTATCAACGACGCAACTTGTTGTTTAGTCAAACTTGGGATACATTCTTCGCGGGCATATTCGCCGATCGTACAATCGTTAGGCAATAAGCCTTCGCCTCTTTGCGCGGTTTGCAGCGCGTCATATAAAGCATTATTGACCGGAACGCCGAATATCAACGCAGCTACCGAAACGCTATCCAGATCTTCTGCACTTTCCGGATTGACAGGATTGAAACCGGCCGGAGTATTAACGCCTCTAAACATCTTGGCGTCCACGTCCGAGATACCGATATCGGAATAACGCAATTCCAAATCGCCCGGATTGCTGATGCTGCATAAATAGCGGTTCGGGTCGGTATCTGTCGGCGACAATGTGCAATTATTGTTAAAGATATTCATCGCTTCCAAGCGCTGTTGATCGATCAGCGGATTGACGCCTTGGGCGGAACCGCCGGCGGAACGTTTGACAAACAACACTTTTTGGCTAGCCGATAAACCGTCGACTTTATCCGGACTCAAGGTACAGAAAAAGGCACGGTAACGATTCCCCGGATTCGGACCATCGTTGAAGTAGCTATGCAAAGTACCCGCATCACACAAGCTGGTGAACAGGGAGGTGATAGAGTTATCCATTGCAGTAGCACCCGACATGTTGATTCGCAAATCGGGTACATCGCTTGGCGTCCACGCCGAAGCCGTGCCGGAAAAACCGGCAATCAAAGCCGCGCCCAAGGCGGCCGTTACGATATTTTTTTTCATGACCATTCTCTCTGTTAGGTATGAGTGTGAATAAATGCTCCCGGACCTTTACCCGGGCATGTTTGAACGACTTTCTTATGCTTTACGACGTTTAGCAGCGATCAAGCCCATCAGACCCGTGCCGAAAAACCATACCGCCGCTGGAACCGGAACCGGCGCGAAATTCAATGAAGCGCTGCCATTTTCAATCGAAAAGTTCCAATCGCCGAGGTAAACCGCCTTCTGCGTCAACTCGAACGTATCGGGATCCATGTCGAAGCCCCACAACCAAAAACCGGTCGATTCGCCAGCTTCAGACGAAAGATTACCTGAATAAGAATTAGCAATATTGGAACCCCAAGTTGTCGGGAAATAACCGCTTTGCCCTGGTGCCGAATAGGAATCCAAATTACCCGCTTTATCGGCGATTTGTTGATTGGTGCCGGTCAATTCGCCCGATCTTGCATTCAATTGATCGATATGTTGATCAATTTTTGTTGATGAATTGGAAAAACGGTCGAAAACGTCGACAGCAATTTCATTTTTGGATGTCATTAAAATGCCCAAATAATTCAAGCTATCGAAATCGACGAATGAATTGTGAGCCGAGGCAATGTTATAGATTACTCTATCCCCTGGCGAGGTTGCCGCCATAAACTGGCTGAATGCATCGCTGTTGATCGAGTGATTCATTGCTTGCGGATTATCCAAAAAATCGGCGTGCCGTATGCCTAAATCCAGTGCATAGGAAATTTGCGCATCCGGATTGTAAACACTCAGAAACAGCTCCGAACCTTGTGGATCGTTTTCAAAACCGGTTAATTTAACCCCGGCGATCCTCGCTTGAGCACCTGTCGCAACCATCGCCATTGCCGCGACCGCTAGAGATTTACCTAATAAATTCATAATAACTATCCTCGTAAAGTCTGTTAACAAAAACCAAACCGGGGTACATGGCCATTCCTAGTAAATGGTCGCGGCCCGGCTATCTCTTGATACTTGATAAGAGACCCGCAGCTTTCCGTCCCCGCCTCGCGGCGGGTTTGGCAACATCTTCACACCCGGCATATCCGGCTAAAACCGGAAACTGCCTATTCCTTGTTAAATCGCTGGCAATCAGTACCGCCCATGTTATGATTGCCTTCGCCGGCCCCACTCCCCCTCGCCGGATCCACTCCGCATCCGCAAAGTTTCAACTTGCGCATATTTTTTCATAGTCATTAGTTCAAAAGTTTTACAGGTTCGTTAAATTTTCGTGAAACGTATTACGTTTTAAACAACTAACACCTTTAATACGCCGACTGTTTTGAATTGTCGCATTTCTGTCATATTTTTCGTTTATGTTTAAAAGGTTCGGCTTGATACGCATATCCATATATCCAAAAACCCATAACCCTAAAAAGATCATTTGAGACTTCACCAAGCCGGTGAAGGTGTTGTAGACCCTTCATGCTTCGACTTGGCTCGGCACGAACGGTCTACAACACATGCCAACTGCTCTTTCTAGGATAACAATACATATACTTCGCGCGGTCACATTTACGGTTTTCTGACGCGCTCTTTTGTCCGATAGCGGCGTTGCGAAAACAGTTACATAGCTTAGCTTAACGCCTGTTTTCGCGCCTTGCTCTCGAACAAAATAGCATTGCCATAAAAGCCGCAAACATGACCGCGCGAAGTATAACTTGCCGTTTTCAAGCCGTTCCGTTAGTCAATCCGAAATATTTTTGAATTAGGTATAAGAAATTGAGCGAACTGAAACACATCATTTCACTGCGTATCGAGAATAGTATTCGTAACGCGGTTCAAGCCACCGCTTCGCGGTTTTATGTACGGGAGTCAGATATTTACCGTTTTGCGATCAACTACATGCTAAAGCGCTTTAAGTGCCTGCATGAAGACGACTTTAGCGGCAGCGATTTGCTACCCCTAATGCTGGACATTCGCGAGGAATTAATTGGCAGCTTATCTTTAAAAAAACATCAGCTCTTCAACATCCTAAACGGCAACAATGTTCACCCGGATAAGTTTGTCGCAATGTCCGATATTGAGTTGCTCTTGACGCCGCAACACTTATTAAAACAACGCTTGCAAAAAATCGACGATAGTCCTCAATCCGATGTCGATACCGAAACCTGGCTGAAGCAATATTTACTTGAGAAATATCAATCGCCGTCGTTTCAGGATAGTTCCGACACGCAAACCCAATCATCGAATTGAAGCCATACCTAAATCATGAATTCGTCGCTCATGGGTTTATGAAAGCTTCCGATCGTTTTGCGCTAACTACTATTTGGAACTAAGCTAATAGCGCCGTAGGGTGCGCATCGCGCACCTTTCCACGGTGCCGAACCGACAAGAGTCCGACCCAGGTGCGCGATGCGCACCCTACACCTAGGCTTAATAGCCTATGAACACCAACAATTTCAAAAATATTTTGAGTTTAAAAAACGGGAAACAGCAATTAACTACTAAAGCGAAAATAGCCATATCTAAAACATAAATTCGTAATCGATTGATCATCCATACTTACGATCGCTTTGCACAAAGCTATAACCCTTAAAAGAGTGGTTAAGAGTCTCAAACTACCGTTCGCCCTGAGCCCTTCGGCTACGCTCAGGAGATCCCTGTCGAAAGGTGAAGGGTAGTTTGAGGCTTCACCAAGCTGGTGTAAGTGTTGTAGACCCTTCATGCTTCGACTTGGCTCAGCACGAACGGTCTACAACACACATCAACTGCTCTATTTAGGATAACTACTATTTGGAACTAAACTAACAGTAACTTTTAGATTCTTCGAGAATTCCATGGATGCTCTATCGGCCATTAACCGCATTTTTCTTAGCCCAATCGACGGTCAGCCCCAAGATGATGAATTATTAGTCGATAAGCTTAGAGATTGGGCTATACGCTTCGCCGATTGCAATTATTTACATCCTTGCCTAATTGACGGGCAGCGGTCCTTAGTCTGCGCCAACCAACTTAGTTTAAAAAATCCTAAAGCCTATCAAGCTCTAATCGAGATTACGCGGCGTCATGATATTTTTCTGAAGGAGGATGCCAGAACATTAAGTTCGGCAACGCTTTATGCCGATCGGCGGCAACAATCGGCGGTTATTCTCGCTTTGTGTCTCGGCATTCTCATCGCGACAACCGATACGCGAGCCGAACAGGTCGCCGGCCGGCAGGTGACTGCTGAAATCACTTCGCAACTTATCAAACCGTCAAATCGATTGAATACGGTTAGAATCCAAAAAGGAAACCACTCGATCGTTCGTTTGGTCCGCTCTGCTCCGCCCAAAACCATGCCCATTCAATCCGTCCATGACGCACATTTAAACGTTAAGCCGGATCCGCATGCTCATGTTCGAATCAGCCGTTTACTGCAGCAAGCATACATTCGCGAACCCGGTGACCCGCCGACTATTCGCGCCGATCTCGATAAGATGGCCCGGTATTATGCAAGCTATCCTGAAGCCATCGGTCTATTAAAATTACTGGAAGATAAAGAGTTAAAACTTCGTTATCGAAAATATACTTGGCAAACACAAGCCCATGGCAACCAACTGACCGTAACGTCGGCAACGATATTTTTCGATCCGCGCATCGGCGCAAGGCTATGGCTGCATCGCGATTGCAAAAACCACCCGGCTTGCCATATTTCTCCCGCGGACGCACTTTTACACGAGCTGTTGCATGCCAAAATCATGCTACACGACACCGACCGCTTCATCGAAAGCGGCGGAATGAAACCCACGCTTTATTTATTCGACCACGAACACGACGTCATCAAAATGGAAGCGACGCTGTTCGATGCAATGAACCGTACCGACGGTATGTCCCGGCCTTTGCGCAATCGACACACAGGAAGACTGATCAAAGTCGAATGTTCGATTTGCTTGCCGGAAATTTCATTCGTTGCCTCGGCCGATTGACTGTCTCGGCAATGCGTCCTTTTTAATTTACAACAGCCCCATCCATAGTTGGTTCGTAAATTAACTTCCTATAATTCAACTTGTCTTGACTATGCTTGTATAGGCTCCAGTTATCCTTATACAGGCTCCGCTCTACTTTACACTACCGTTTCAACCTAATCCCAACGCTAAACATTCATGAATTCCGGTTTGATTTTGACGGCTATAATTAGCCTTTTTTCCTCAAGTGTTTTAGGACAAGTCCATAATGAAGAAAGGATTTATCGCGATGCACTCGATGCCGCTCGTAGCGGCCGGACTCAACAGGCATTGGAGCAACTTCAAATTCTACGAACCGAACATCCGAGAACGCTCCGCTATCTTTACGATTATGTTCAAATTTTGTCGTGGACCGACCAATACGAAAAAGTCATCGAGCTTAGCCGTTCCATCGATTTAGATGCCGCCCCAATCTATGTCATCGAGTCCGTTGCAAGCTCAGCCAGAAATTCAGGCGACTTCAAACAGTCGGAAATGCTTTATCGTTCAGTCCTCGAAAAATTTCCCGACCGCTTTGAGTCCAAGCTCGGTCTTGGGTTAACGTTGAAACAAAGCGGCGATCATGAGCGGGCCATTAGTTATTTAACCGAGCTTTCCGAAGCTTTTCCCGAACGACTCGATATTTTGATCTTTTTAGCTCAGATCCATGAAACCCGGAATAAATTTTCGAATGCCGCTAATCTCTATCGAAAAATATTGGCCATTCAACCGGATCGAGCGGATATACAAAGAAATCTGGCATTCGCTCTGCAAGCAAGCGGTCAATACGAAGACGCACTAACGACGGCCCGACACTATAAAGACGCTTTTTCCGACGAAGAGTGGGCCGGCTTCCGCTGGGATTATGCAGCCGCGCTGATTAGAAAAAGTGCCGGTATTCCAAGTGGCGAGCCCAACCGTTATCAACAAATGGATAAGGCTATTTCAGCCGTAGAAGCCAATATCGAATCGATCGCAGGGCTTGAATTGTCCGAACCGCAAATTTGGCTCGACAGAGCCAATTTCGATTTGATGGTCGCTTTGCGCAACCGCAACAAAATGCCGGAGGTTATCGCATTATTCGAACGACTCAAGGAACAAGGTATTGAAATTCCTTCCTATAGTCGAATCGCCGCTGCCGATGCTTATCTTTATACCAGGCAGCCTAAACGGGCCCGCGACCTTTATCTTTCGATCATTGAAGATTCGCCAACTAATCGCAATGCCCGAGCCTCGTTGATCTATGCTTATCTGGAATCGGAACAATTTAATCAGGCCATTGAGCTAGCGGACCGGCTCAATGAAGAACAACCGGAAATCCTCGAATTTAAAGACGAGCTCGGTCATTCCCGTGTTCGGGATAATCCCGACAAAATTTATCCCGAGATGACAGCCGCCCTAATGAGGGCTTACGCGGATAAACTCTATCAAGGCCAAAGCCGAATGGAAGATTTGTACCGGCGCGCGCTCTATAATCCCGATATAGAAGCAAAATTAGCCGACATTTATTACTTTCGAGGTTGGCCGCGTAAAGCACTGCGGCTAATTGAACCGGCACTGGAACGATCGCCGGATCACTTAGGATTGCGAGTCGTGCAAACCAAGGTTTTGCATGAATTAAGAAACTACCCGGCGGAAGAACAAAGCGTACAAGAACTTTACGACACCTTCCCGGACGATACCGGGGTACAACGGCAGGCGCGATTATGGAATATACATAACGGCTGGGAATTCAAAATGTTCACCGGCGGCGGAGTTAGCGATAACCAAACCAACGATGTCGGCAACCCTAACATCGGCACGGAAGACATGAGTCTCGAATCTTATTTATATTCCAGTCCGATTGCGCATCATTATCGAGTCTATATCCATAACGCCTGGAAAATGGGTTTATTTCCGCAACCCGAAGGCCGCGGATATTTGAATACGCATGGATTGGGTCTGGAATTCGCCGGAACTAATGTTTTAGCCACCGGCGAAGTCCATTACGATAATTTCGCAAAGAATGCGGTCGGCGTCGGACTCGGTTTAGCTTACGATTTTGACGATCATTGGCGTATTTCCACCTATTTGGACAGTCTCAACAATCGAATCTCTTTACGCGCGTTGACCGCACTTGCCGATGAGAAAGTCGTAACTACGGCAAAATCGGCGCAAGCGAGACTGACTTACCGCTTTCATGAGTCGCGGCAGATGGACTTGGCGGCAAACTATTATCATTTCAGCGACGGCAATAATCGGTACGGTGTCGACGGTGCCTATTACGAACGTTGGTATAGCGGGCCGTTCTATAAGTTCTCGACTTATTTAAATGCCGGCTACTCAACCAATACGCGGCACAGCGGATCGCCCGACAATCCGAATCGGAACGTGAACGCATATTACTTTAACCCGGCACAGGATGCTTCGGTATCGCTGACCCTGGATAACGATTTGTTGACTTATCGTTTTTACGAAACGGCTTTCAACCAACGCCTAGCGGTTTCCATCGGTCAATATTGGCAGCAATATTTCGGCTCCAATCCGGTCGGCAACATTCAGTACGAACATCGTTGGAAAACGGCCGATCGTTTAGAAATCGCGTACGGCGGCATCAGAGGCTATCATTATTACGACGGCAATCTGACTGAAAGCTGGTTTATGTATCTTAATCTTAATGTACGATTCTAGCCATGCGCCGGTTATTTCTGATCATCCAAATCGTGTCGATGACTTTATTCTCGAGATTCGCTCTGGGGGATGGTTCCTTTATCGCGCTTTGTTATCACGATGTACAACCTGAATGGAACGGTAATCCATACACCATTACACGAGCCCGACTCATCGAACAATTCGCTTGGCTAAAAGAAAATAATTTTCACCCGGTCAGTCTGCAGACGCTGATCGAGTCACGACAAAACAACACGCAGCTTCCCGAAAACCCTGTGTTGTTAACTTTCGACGACGGTTATGCGAGTGTCCATGACACGGTCTTTCCGATTCTACAGGCTTTCGGTTTTCCTGCTGTCGTCAGTCCGGTGACTGCTTGGCTCGAGACCGATACCAACCAGTCGGTACAATATGGATCGAAGTTAGTGCTAAGAGAGCATTTTTTAAACTGGAATCAACTCAAAGAAATGCTTGATTCAGGATTGATAGAAATCGCCTCGCATAGCCACGATTCGCATCGAGGTATACCAGGTAATCCGCAAGGCAGCATGCAACCGGCCTTGACCACGCGTTTGTTCAAAAAATCCGAACAGCGTTATGAAACGGATACCGAATTCCAAGCTCGCGTATCGAGCGATATAGCCGAAAGCGTTCGGATTTTGCGGAATCGCCTTGACATAAAACCTAAAGCCATTACTTGGCCTTACGGCTCTTATAGCCTGGAATCGATCAAACTCGCAACAATACAGGGTATCTCCGTTTCATTGACCTTGGACGATGGCTGGAATTCCGTTAACGATATGCAACTGGTTCATCGCTATTCGATCGATCATGCACGTAACATGGAAGAATTTAAGGCTCTTTTTCTACACAATAGAATCAAGCGACCGATCCGATTGGTTCATGTCGACATGGACTATATTTACGACCCCGAACCGCTACAAATTCAGCGTAATCTCGATTTACTACTCGATAGAATTAAAGAAATAGGTGTCAATACAGTCTATCTGCAAGCCTTCTCGGACCCGGACGGAGACGGCAATGCCGATGCGCTTTATTTTCCGAACCGACATTTACCGGTGCGCGCGGATTTGTTTAATTATGTCGCGTGGCAATTGCGCATGAAAACTCGCGTATCGGTCTACGCTTGGCTTCCGGTTTTGTCATTCTCGGTTAGCGCCCCCGAAGAATGGTGGGTTCATGAATTAAAAAACGGCCGTCCGAAGCCTAGCCGAAACAATTATAAGCGTCTGTCGCCCTATCACTCGGAAGCACGGCAACTGATCGCCGATATTTATCAGGACTTGGCGAAACAAGCGCATTTCTCGGGACTTTTATTTCATGACGACGCATTTCTTAACGATTTTGAGGATGTTAGCCCGCCGGCATTAGCTCATCTTGAAAACCGAAAGCCTTCTGAAAAAACCGAAGCAAAGATTACCGTACTGACCGAATTCACGCATCACCTTACCAATAAAGTCCGATATTTTCGGCCCGACATCAAAACCGCCCGAAACCTCTATGCCAATGTCGTTCTAAATCCCGAAAGCTCCGAATGGTTCGCGCAATCGCTACCTGACTTTTTGGTTAATTACGATTACACCGCGTTAATGGCCATGCCGTTCATGGAAGAAGCGGAAGAGCCCATGATTTGGTTGGAAACACTCATCGACAAAGTGTCTGAGCATCCGCTGGGTTTGAAAAAGACCGTATTCGAACTGCAATCGGTGGATTGGCGTACCCAACAAAAAATTCCGGCATCGATTTTAGCCGACCAAATGCGCCTTTTACAACGGATGAATGCGCTTAATTACGGTTATTATCCCGACGATTTTCATAAAAACCATCCGCCGATTTCTCTTCTTAAAGAAATGATGGCTCAATAACATTGAGCGTTTCCCAATACTCGACCCACTATTTTAATCAAGCCAATCGCATCAACCCTTCTATTAATGAACTTCATCGAATCCCTTTTAACTTGGATAAAAAACCAATCGAAAACGGTAGAAAGCTTTTGGGCAGATCTTTCTCATGACTTAGCATCACTCGACGTAACTTGGGAACTTAATTCGTTTTTCAAACAGGACTCGCTAAAAGAGATCATCGATTTTTTGTTGAGCTTTGCTTTCTATTATCCGCTGCTGATGGCATATCTCTGGATGATTGGGGCATTGATATTTTATTTCCGCCGCGAGAGGAACAGCCCTTGCCGGCACGATGAAGTTCCTCAATTGAGCGACTATCCCCCCGTCTCTATTATCATTCCATGCCATAACGAAGGCCGTGATATCGCCGAAACGATCGAATTTGTATTGCAACAACGCTATCCCGATTTTGAAGTTATCGCCGTCAACGACGGCAGCACCGACGATACGCTTGAGCAACTATCGATACTTGCCGAACGACATAAACAAGTGCGCGTCATCAATTTAGAAAGCAATCAAGGTAAGGCCGAAGCATTGAACACCGGAGCTTTATTCTCAAAGAACGAATATTTAATTTGTATCGACGGCGACGCGCTTTTAGCGCCCGAAGCGACAGCCTGGATAATGATGCATTTTTTAAACGGCCCTCGAGTTGCCGCAGTCACCGGCAATCCGCGTATTAGAACCCGGTCGACTTTATTGGGAAAAATTCAAGTCGGCGAATTTTCGGCGATCATCGGCATGATTAAAAGAGCGCAACGGGTTTACGGCCGCATTTTTACCGTTTCCGGAGTCATCGCAGGGTTTAGAAAATCGGCGCTACATAGAGTCGGCTATTGGAGTCACGACATGATTACCGAGGACATCGATATTAGTTGGAAATTACAATTGGATCATTGGGATATCCGCTATGAACCTAACGCATTATGCTGGATTTTAATGCCGGAAACGTATGAGGGACTCTGGCGCCAACGTTTGCGATGGGCGCAAGGCGGATCGGAGGTGTTGCTGCGTTACTATAGCAAACTAGGATTTTGGAAATCTCGGCGCATGTGGGCGGTTTATCTTGAATATTTCATCAGCGTATTTTGGTCGTATACGATGATAACGACTTTCGTGTTATGGGCCTTGGGATATTTTATCGAACTCCCGAAAGCACTCGAAATTCCGACACTGTTACCGAGTTGGGGCGGGATACTACTGGGAATAACGTGTTTAATTCAATTCGCGCTCAGCTTGGCGATCGATTCCCGTTATGAAAAAGGCATTGCACGAACGTATTATTGGATGATTTGGTACCCATTGGTTTATTGGGTAATTTCGGTCTTCACAACCTTTGTCGGCTTACTGAAAGCTTTATTTAAAAAACGCAACACCCGCGCAACTTGGACAAGTCCTGACAGAGGAATACGATGAAACCTTTAATCATCGATTCGCCTTCGCTGCAAAGTTTAAAGCAAAAATATATTTCCGCCGCCCTGACTTTTATTTTTTGGATCCTTTGGTTTTACCTATGGATACCCGTAATCACATTGCTAGGCTGGTGGGCGGGAGCCGATATGTTTTATCTGCAAATGATCGAGCTGGGTGGCGTGGAACTGCTCTTTCAAGACTTGGCCTTCATTTTAAAATGCATCGCGTTATTGGGCGGTTCCTTGGCCGTTTGGGCCGCCTACAATTATTATCGTTTTAGAAATTTGGATCGCCGCACACCGTTACCGAATGTGTCCAACGAAGCACTCGCTCGACATTTCGGCATCGACCCGAAATCCTTAACCGATTTACAAAACGCTAAATTTATTACTGTTCAATTCGATGACAACGGTAAAATCATCCAAAGCGATAAAATGCCGAGTCTTCAACCGCAACCGGAAAATAATCTATCTTCATTAGAGCGTGGTTCGTATTAAGCCTATGTCGTCGTAATTGTTCAGCCCCTGCATTTAAAATAAGTTGGAACTTTACCTCCCCCTTTGAAAAAGGGGGATTGAGGCTGAGGTATCCCCACGAAATAGCCAAATAAAACAATTTTTTGGCTGAAAATTGGTTGATAGATATATTTATTTTTTATCATCGTTCCTACGCTCTGCGCCACTGCCATTAAGTTAAGCCGTCACAGAGATAAGTAATGCTTGCATTCAGGCTCTAATGTGCCTCAAAAGCTTGCCATCCATGGCACTGGATTCCGCCAGTCCATGGCGGAATGACGGGTTTCCCTTAACTTAATGGCAGTGATGCTCTGCGTGGGAACGAGCGTTTTGTGGGGATACCTCAGGGATTGAGGGGGATTTATTTAAATAATCTCCACCTAACCCCCCTTTTTTTCAAAGAGGGGGACTGAATATTTACGTGTCGTTAGATTCCATACCCTATCATTTACCAGCCACGCCTTAGGATATCGGTAATGACTAGAGTTATCACGCTTTAGTTGAGGCAACTTGCTAAACAAGTGCATCATACTTTATTAAAACAATAAATCCGACAGCCTGCCGACCCATTTGCCTTTTGTGACTAATCTGTCGGCAGCCATGTCAAAAATGTCAGCTCCTTTGGCCATATCCAAGTTTAGGAACGAGCATGAAATAACTTCGACAACTTCTGGAAAGGGGTTCGGTGACTCGATTGACAGGTGTCGGCGGCAGGGAAAGCCGCCGTCAAGCCTACATGGAAGTATTCACGGCGTCCTGTCAAGCGAGTCACCGAATCGCCGCAAAGCCTACTACTTGTAGCAGTTATTTTGTGCATATTCCTTAGGACTTAATCGTAAATCAAAATTCGGCACCGGAGCCTCCTTAAGCATCGTCGAAATTTGAAGTACGAAAGACATAATACTTGGGCATGAATAATGCTTAAACATATTATTAGAGCATTATGCTAATTTTTTGACATCTGCGTGTAATAATATTCGAAGATACTTTTATCAGTTTTCGACACTACACGCCGATCTTTGTATAGTCATAGTAGATCAAAATTCGGCACCGGGTGCCTTTTCAGACACTACCGAAATTTGAAGTACGAAAGGTATACTATTTTATTTAATTTAACCGGATAGGAATTTTATAATGACGCAAAAAGCCCGAGTTCTTCTTGCTCTAGCACTATCGACAGCCTCACTTCATTCTCATGCAGTGACTCTAAACCCTGAAAACGGACATTATTATTTATTGGTCGACTTCACCGACGACTGGCGCCTCGACTGGAATGATGCAAAATCCCACGCCGAAACGTTAACGCATAACGGTGTATCGGGGCACTTGGCCACAATAACTAATCAGCAAGAAGACGATTTTATTTGGCAACTGGGCGGCGAAGGCCGTTTCCTGGGCGGGTTCAATAACAGCACGCTCAAAGAAGCCGGCGAATGGGTTCATAATGATTGGCAATGGGTAACCGGGGAGGCATTTAGTTTTTACAACTGGGTCGAGGGAGAGCCGAATCACTGGAACGATGGAACCGGCCAAACACCTGCTAATGAAGACTATTTGATGTACTGGTGGTCGGACGCCAATTTAATAGGACGGTGGAACGACACGAATGCCAGCTCTTCTTGGTTCGACGGCAACAGCATTGTTTTTACCACACAAGGATTCATTGTTGAATTTTCAACAAGCAATACTTCTCCTGTTCCCCTACCTGGCGCGTTTTGGCTTTTTTCGAGCGGATTATTGCTTGCCGGCTACTTGCGACGAAACCCTATTAGTTAAGAATTAATACTTGGCGGGTTTCCATAACGCCAGGGATGGTGTGTAAGCAGAACTGTTGTTAATCATAACCCCTAGCGGCATAACGATTAAACCTAATATGTGCATTAAGTCGGCCACTACGATTTTATTAACAAACGAAATTCCGGAGCTCACGCAACAACATCCTTCTCATCTCTGCAAACCAAACGACCAGGGAAAATACAACTAAAACAACTTCCCTTCCCGACTTCGCTTTTTATTTCTAATTTGGCTTCATGATTTTGCAGCGCATGCTTGACGATCGCAAGACCCAAACCGGTCCCGCTTTGTTTTTTACTAAGATTGGTATCGACCCGATAAAAGCGTTCGGTGACTCTTGGAATCTCCGATGCCGCTATGCCCTCGCCATGATCTTGCACATCGAGTCTCGGACAGCCCTGATGCTCATACCAGCGCACATTGACAATGGAGTCTTCGGATGAATACTTTAAGGCATTGATTAATAGATTGGTAAAGGCGCTACGTAAATCCTCTTCCACACCAATTATTTTGACTTGGCTTTCCAGTTTGAACTCGATACGTCCGGATGAGTTTTTCAGACTAGCGCCTTCGCTACATATTTTATGTAGCAAATTAGGAATATCGACACATTGAGCCTTCTTTTTCTGGGTCTCCAGTCGCGTCAACAACAACAAATCGTCGACTAGATGCTCCATGCGTTCGGTTTGACTTTGCATTTGTTTGATCGAATTACTCAAAAGTCCCGATTCGCCGTCGTCCATATCCTTGATCGTCTCCAGATAACCTTTCAGCACCGTCAGAGGCGTTCTAAGCTCATGAGACACATTCGCGACAAAGTCCTTGCGCATAATTTCCATTTTTTTTAGCTGAGTAACGTCTTGCGCCAACAGCAATCGCAAGCCGACTCCATAAGGAACGACTCGCACTGAGAGCATCACATTCGCATCAACTGGCGAAGGGAGCACGATCACATCGTCGTACTTGCGATTATCCAAGTAGCGGGTGAATTCGGGAAAACGAATCAAGTTAGGTATCCGCTGACCCTTGTCGGATTTGTCGAGCCCCAGCACTTTCATTGCCGCTTTGTTGGTCCATTCGATTTCATCGCTAGGACCTAGGACAACAGCAGCATCCGGCAAGGCTTCGGTCGACTTGCGAAATTGATCGACCATTTTTCCGAGCTTTTTTTTGCGCTTTTTTTCGCGCTTTTTCATGCGGTAAACGTGGTAGTAAATAGCCTCCCAAATACCGGTCGACTTCGGATATCTACCGCTACCGCCGTTGTCTATCCATTTTTCGAATCGGTAAATCTGATAGAATTGCCGAATCAAAATGCTCACCAACAGCACAAACAACATCGGCACAAGAATTTTCCCCAAAACACCGACAACGATTGCAGCAAGCAACAGTAACGATAAAGTTGCGATTTCCCTAATCCATGGATTCATTGGGTTTTAGCTAATCAGCGAAAATCGGTAGCCGAATCCGCGCACGGTTTGCACCAGTTCTTCCCGCCCGTATTCGGCCAATATTTTTCTTAATCGTCTGATATGCACGTCGACAGTCCTCTCTTCGATATAAACACTACGCCCCCAGACTTGATCGAGCAATTGCGTGCGGCTATAGACCTTGTCCGGATGCGTCATGAAAAACTGCATCAATCTGAATTCGGTCGGACTGACATCCAGTTGTTTGTCGCCTATCGTCAAGCGGTGCTGCTCGCTGTCGAGAATCATATCGCCAAGCGTAATCTGCGCCAAGTCTTGGATTTTACCGGTTCTACGCAGCACTGCGCGTATTCTTGCAACCAGTTCCTTCGGCGAAAACGGTTTAGTCATATAGTCGTCAGCGCCAATTTCGAGCCCGCGCACTTTGTCTTCTTCCTCGCCTCGAGCGGTCAATAAAATAATCGGGATTTCCCGGTAAAATTGGTCTTTCTTAAGACGCCTAGCCCATTCGATACCGCTAATGCCGGGCAACATCCAATCCAACACAATCAAATCCGGCGTGCGTTCCTGAAGAATCAAATTAGCCACTTCGGCATCGGCGCATTGACTCGCTTCGAAACCGGACTGCTCCAATACCATCGCCAGCATTTCTCGGATAGCATCTTCATCTTCGACGACTAAAACGCTCAATCTACTCATATGCTTCTACAGGTCAATAAAATTCTGATTTTAGCAGGAGCCATGTTACGTTTTTATGACAAAACTGTGATCATGCCGATATTGTAAGATTTCTGATTCTTTCAATAGCCGTATTGCCATCCATATCGACTATGGATTTGGATGGCAATAACTTTCCTAAGCTAAAACCTCTCCCCAGCCCTTTCACTGAGAGGGGACTGAGGAAGCGCCAAGGGCTTCGAGAAATCAAGCCGCTTTCGAAAAAGCCAACATACCGCCTTCGACATCGACAACAATCTTGTCGCCCGGCCCGAATTTTCCGCCAAGAATCTCCTGCGCCAGCGGGTTTTCCAATTGATGCTGTATCGCGCGTTTCAACGGTCTTGCGCCGTAAACCGGATCGAAACCGGCTTCGCCGAGTTTATCCAGCGCCGCCTCGCTTAAATCGAGATCGATATCGTGGTCAAGCAGACGTTTTCGCAAATAGCGAATCTGAATATCGGTAATCGCACGAATTTGATCGCGGCCCAAAGGATGAAACACGACCACATCGTCGATGCGGTTGATGAACTCGGGACGGAAATGATAGCCAACCACTTCCATCACGGCTGACTTCATCGAAGCATAGTTTTCCTCGCCGGCCAACTCTTGAATACGGTCAGATCCTAAATTCGAGGTCATCACGATGACGCTATTGCGGAAATCAACTGTCCGTCCCTGCCCGTCGGTCAAACGGCCGTCGTCGAGTACCTGCAGCAGCACATTGAATACGTCCGGATGCGCTTTTTCGACCTCGTCTAGCAGGATCACCGAATAAGGCTTGCGCCGCACCGCTTCGGTCAAATAACCGCCCTCTTCGTAACCGACATAGCCAGGAGGCGCGCCAATCAGACGCGCGACCGAATGTTTCTCCATAAACTCGGACATATCGATGCGCACCATCGCTTCCTCGGTATCGAACAAGAATTCGGCCAGTGCCTTGCACAGTTCGGTTTTACCGACGCCGGTCGGTCCTAAGAACAGGAAAGAACCGTTCGGACGATTAGGATCGGAAAGCCCCGCCCGCGAACGGCGGATCGCGTTGCTGACCGAAATCAGCGCTTCGGTTTGTCCGACCACGCGCTTTTGGATCTGCTCTTCCATGCGTAATAATTTATCGCGCTCGCCTTCCATCATTTTCGAGACCGGAATACCGGTCCATTTCGAGACGACTTCGGCGATTTCCTCGTCGGTTACCTTGTTGCGAAGCAGTTTCATTTCCTGCATTTCGGCTTGCGAAGCCAGATCCAGTTCCTTGACCAATGAGGGGATCACTCCATATTGCAACTCGGACATGCGGCTCAAATCGTTCGCGCGACTAGCGACTTCCAATTCCAACCTGGCTTGTTCCAGTCTTTCCTTGATCGCGGCAGTACCTTGCAGCGCAGCCTTTTCAGCCTTCCAGATTTCGTCAAACTCGGAATATTCTTTTTCCAGATTCTCGATCGCTTCCTCGAGACTTTCCAAGCGTTTCTTAGAGGCATCGTCGGTTTCGTTTTTCAGCGCTTCGCGTTCGATCTTCAATTGAATCAAACGCCGCTCGAGTCTATCCATCGCTTCCGGTTTTGAATCGATTTCCATGCGGATGCGGCTGCCCGCCTCGTCGACCAAATCGATCGCCTTGTCCGGCAATTGCCGATCGGAAATGTAACGATGCGACAGCGTTGCAGCCGCGACGATCGCGGGGTCGGTGATTTCGACGCCATGATGCACTTCGTATTTTTCCTTAAGGCCACGCAATATTGCGATCGTATCCTCGACGTTCGGCTCGTCGACCAGGACTTTTTGGAAACGACGTTCCAAGGCCGCGTCTTTTTCGATGTATTTGCGGTATTCGTCGAGCGTCGTTGCACCGACACAATGCAGCTCGCCGCGCGCCAAAGCGGGTTTAAGCATATTGCCTGCATCCATTGCACCTTCGGCCTTGCCGGCACCGACCATCGTATGCAATTCATCGACGAACAGAATGACTTGGCCTTGTTGTTTCGCAATGTCGTTCAACACCGCTTTCAGGCGCTCCTCGAATTCGCCGCGGAATTTCGCGCCGGCGATCAATGCAGCCATGTCTAGAGCCAATAATTGCTTACCCTTGATGCCTTCCGGGACTTCACCGTTGACAATACGCTGTGCCAAACCTTCGACAATCGCGGTCTTGCCGACTCCGGGCTCACCGATCAGTACCGGGTTGTTTTTGGTGCGGCGCTGCAAGACTTGAATCGTGCGGCGGATTTCGTCGTCGCGGCCGATCACCGGATCGAGTTTGCCTTGTTCGGCTTGCTCGGTAAGATTGATCGTGTATTTGCTCAAGGCTTGACGTTGCTCCTCGGCGTTGGCATCGTCGATGTTTTGTCCGCCACGGACATTGTCTATGGCTTTTTCGGCAGACGCTTTCGTCACGCCGGCTTTTTTTAGGATATCTTGAAGAGCGCCGGATGTTTCGCAGGCAGCCAATAAGAATAATTCGCTCGAGATGAATTTATCGCCGCGTTTTTGCGCGAGCTTGTCGGTCACATTCAACAAGCGCGACAATTCGTTGGAAATCTGCACGTCGCCACCGATTCCTGAAACGGTCGGAGTGCGTTCAAGCACCTTAGTCAATTCAGCCTGCACGATATTCGGGTTCGCGCCGATTTGCGACAACAGCGGCCGAATACTGCCGCCGTCCTGGTTTAATAACGCCAGCATTACATGGGCCGGTTCGATAAATTGATGATCCTTGCCTAAAGCCAAGCTTTGCGCATCGGCTAACGCCATCTGAAACTTGCTGGTCAATTTGTCCATTCTCATGTTGTTTACCTCATCGGTGAATTTTTATATTACTCCTAACATGGAGGGTAACCGGCTGTTTTTCAAGCTCACCGAGAGAAATTACACTTTTCCCGGCCATATTTGCGTTAATCTTATTCCTTTTATGCTCAAAAATTAGCTGACTTTATGAAGGGATGAGGTGTGGCTAGCGAGGATGTCGTCAGCAGGGAGCTGCCACTAAGACCCATGGACGGGTTCATCCACCCCCTAAATTCCAAATGTTTTAGTTGCTGGATCGAATTTCGATAATTTAGCGGCTGGAGTCCTCGTTAGACACACCCATTCTTTTTATTCTTAGACGGTTTTTTAATCAAAAGGGAGTAGAAAAAGTATTTCAGCTCTTTTCTGTCGTTACTGGACGCTGGAGCGTCCAGGGCTGCATTCCCACGCTGGAGCGTGGGAACGATAATAAAAATTTCCTTTTTCGCTTCACCTTTCACCTTTCACCTTTCACCTTTCCCCTTTCCCCTTTCCCCTTTCCCCTTTCCCCTTTCACTTTTCTTCCCCCAAACTAGCCTTACCCGCATCCATTACGATAGAATCTTAAGGTCTACAAGGAGTAATCATGTTTTTGCGCAATAATCGTTTTGTCAAACAGATCTTCAGCAGTTTTTTAGATTTAGCCCCTATTTTGGTCGTGGTATTGGTTTTTCAAATCGCGGTCATTCAACAACCCATTCCCGATGTACTTAATTTAATCGTTGGCTCCTTATTTGTTGTACTGGGCCTGACATTTTTTATGCTCGGCCTTGAACAAAGCCTGTTTCCGATTGGCGAGTCGATGGCTTATGCGTTTGCCAAAAAAGGCAGCTTATTTTGGCTGTTGTTTTTTTCGTTCTGTCTCGGCTTCGGCACGACCGTGGCCGAACCGGCGTTGATTGCCGTAGCGAGCGAAGCGGCCAATGTTGCAGCAAAAGGCGATGTCATCGAAAACACCGAAACCGCCATCAATCAATACGCTCTCGGCTTAAGACTGACTGTTGCAGCATCTGTCGGTTTCGCTATCCTAATAGGCGTACTCAGAATTATCCGAGGCTGGCCTCTGCACTATATAATCATCGGCGGCTATTGTACGATTGTCGCGATGACACCGTTCGCTCCTGCTGAAATCATCGGCATTGCTTACGATTCCGGAGGCGTGACGACTTCAACCATAACGGTACCACTAGTGACCGCTTTAGGTGTCGGTTTAGCCAGTTCTATCAAAGGCCGCAATCCGATGATCGACGGTTTCGGTCTTATTGCTTTCGCCTCGCTAACACCAATGATGTTCGTCATGGCTTACGGGATGTTGGTATGATCGATTGGTTAATTCATTTTTCTCAAGGCTTTTTGGAAACCTGCCGCGACGTTTTGCCGATAGTAGCTATTATCATCGGTTTTCAAGTATTGGTCATTCGTAAACCCATTCTTCATCCGGCACGAACCTTTCTCGGTTTCGTCAATGTCCTAATCGGTATTACGTTTTTTCTGGACGGTTTAAAAATGGCGCTGTTTCCGCTCGGCGAATTGATGGCCACGCAATTGACCGCGCCGGAATTTCTCGGTATTGCGGCCGATACAGAACAAGCCGATTGGCATAACTATCTATGGGTCTATTTATTTGCCGCTTCCATCGGTTTTGCCACGACATTGGCCGAACCTTCGCTGCTGGCAGTCGCGGTTAAAGCCGAGGAAATATCAGGCGGTGCAATCGGCGCATGGGGGCTTAGAATCGCGGTATCGATCGGCGTTGCATTCGGCATCTCATTAGGCGCCTATCGTATTGTTACCGGAACCGAACTTTATTATTACATCATTGCCGGTTATATCGTTGTAATTATCCAAACCGTCTTCGCGCCTAAACTCATTATCGGATTAGCCTACGATTCGGGGGGCGTCACAACGTCAACCGTGACCGTACCATTAGTCGCCGCATTGGGTTTGGGGCTTGCTTCGACCGTACCGGGACGCAATCCCTTACTTGACGGTTTCGGTTTAATCGCTTTTGCTAGTTTATTTCCAATTATTACCGTTTTGGCCTATGCACAGCTCGCCGAGTGGCGCAATAAAAAACGAAATTCATCCAATCAAAGCTCATCCAAATAACTGAGGAAAGCCATGCGTTTCAAATTAATTATCGCTTTTGTTGAAGACTCGAAAACCGATCTTGTGCTCGATACTGCCCGAAAAAGCGGCGCCAAGGGCGCGACCGTGATCAACCATGCCAGAGGCGAAGGCATGAAGCAATCCAAGACCTTTTTCGGCCTGACCCTGGAAACTCAACGGGATGTTTTAATGTTCCTGGTCGAGGAACATTTGAGCCGCTATATCCTTGAAAAAATCGCAAAAGCCGCCGAATTCGATGCCACCTCGGGTACCGGAATTGCTTTTAAAATCGATGTCGAGGATGCGATCGGCGTGATGCATCAAGTCGAACAATTAACCCAAGAACTGGAAGACGAAATATGATCGATAAAACTAAAATCATTCATGTCAGAGACGTCATGAAAACCGACTTTTCGATGATTGAAGGCTCGGCCTCGGTCAGCGATGCATTAAAGCTGATGAAGTCGCAAAAAACCTCGGTATTGGTTGTCAATAAACGCCATGAATTCGACGAATACGGCTTAGTCACCTCTGGCGATATCGCACGCTACGTTCTAGCCAAGGATAAAGCGCCGGACCGCGTCAATGTCTATGAGATCATGGGCTGCCCGGTGATTCAGGTCTCGCCCGACATGGATATTCGTCTTTGTTCACGACTTTTTGCAAACTACAACTTAGTTCGCGCGCCGGTTATCGAAAACGGAAAGGTTATCGGCATGGTTAGTCCGAATGCACTGGTGCTGGACGGCATGTACCGAAACCTTTAATGGTATTAATCTTTAAAAAAAGCTACAATTTTGCCCGATCAGAAAACCGATCTTGAGTGAACGCCTACCTGTTTTACTCCCTTTATGCTCAAAAATTGACTAACTTTATGAAGATGTGGTGTGTGGCTAGCGAGGATGTCGGCAGCAGGGAGCTGCCGCCAAGCCCCCATGGATGGGTTCATCCAGCCCCTAAATTCCAAACGATTTAGTTGCTGGATCGAATTTCGATAATTTAGGGGCTGGATCCTCAATGACACATCCCATACCTTTTTATTCTTAAACGATTTTCAATCAAAAGGGAGTAGGTTGATGTCCGGCAATCAATCAGGTCGTTCTGCGTCACACAGTAAGTTATTATCAGTAGGAGTTTTAAAAAATGGCAACAGGCACTGTAAAGTGGTTTAACAACACGAAAGGCTTCGGCTTTATTGAACCGTCGGAAGGTACGGAAGACGTCTTCGTTCACCATTCAGTCATCCAGGGAGAAGGTTTTAAAACATTGAGCCCCGGACAATCGGTACAATTCGAAATCGAATCGGGCCCGAAAGGCCTGACCGCAGCGAACGTTATCCCAGGCTAACGGTCGCTTCGCTCAACGAAAAAAGGCCCTTACCGCCCCGATAAGGGCCTTTTTTAATTCCTTAACTAAAGCGCCGCCATACACTTTTTCTAAAGCTTATAAAATCGACCTAGGAAATTGACGCCAACTAAACAATAATCCGAAAGCACTGACCATCAAGAAAAAGGCTGCTGGTATAGGCACCTCGGCCAAACTTGGATCCAATACCCGAGAGGAAACCGCTGCTTGAAATCGGTCATTAGGCAACTGGTTATTGAATAAGATAAAAAATGGATCCGATGGCGTTGGTCGTTGATCCGAAAACAAACTCATTTCCACCAAATAAGCGCCGGCAGGACCGCCATTAGCTGCTCCTGGTGTTCTTTCCAAAAACCAATCCAAATGCGAATGGAATGAGCCATTGGCAGCGGCTCGGCCAACTATCAAAGATTCTGCACCCGACACCCCTTTACCGGAATAGATCGTAAAGCTATTTTCAAACGTGGTTTTTGGCGGACAGAAAAAAAGGCCGCAGCTTTGATCGGCAACCGTTTTTTGCACTAAGCCACCAGCCAGCCTAATTTGCACATTATCCGGTGCAATATCCCAGGCGCCTGTAGTCGGGTTCCAAAACTCCATGACTCCGAGAGCTTTATATTGAACGACCTCATTGCCTGGAAGCGCCCCGGCCGCTGATTGAAATCCGGGGTTGTCGGTTGCATGTTGTCCGGAAAATACATAATGCGTAAAATCGGTAACATAAATATCTTTACCGGTTGCAAAATCGGTCGGCAAGGTATTGGGCGGAAGACCTAAATGTTCGACACCGACGATATCGCAGCCATGTTCCGATTTCGAGCAAAACCCGGCTTGAAGTTTTGACCCGACACGAGAAATCTCGATATCTTGATGAAATGACGCCAACGCCTGAGTAGGTGGTATAAAAAAGACCGCAGCCAGCAACAAGCTTGGCCAAACGATGGGTTTAATCGACACACTCATTGTATTCTCCTGCCCCTTGAGGGCCTTATAGTCAAAAAGTTGATACTACAAAAATTAAACCTAAATTCGGCTGTTTAACCATGAAGCTCATGTAGTATTTCAAGAGATTACCTAAACATTCCCACTAACCTTTTGAGTGAACGGAAGTTTTATATAAACCCATAACAAGTAATTGAATTAACTTCTTATTCTTCATAGTGGAATGCTTTTTCTAGGTTAAACGGTTTCCCGATTGCATGAGGCTTGGTGCAAATAGCCGTTTTGATTTTGAACTCTACAAAATAAAATAATAATAAACGTTATACTATAACATTGCATGGAATATTTTAAGCTTTCGCTTCCCTTCGCTCATTCGTCTGTTTCGCCACTAAAAATAGGCTCGGAAACCTATTTCCAAACTCATTCCCGGCTCCGGCGCAATGTTGCGTAAAAAAGACGTGGAATTGCGAATCGGCGAGTCGCTCAGATTCGAGGCCTTTCCGAACAGAAGGACTCTTTGCCCGGAATCTGCATGCCAGTCATAAGAAACGTCAAGATCGAAACGGTGATAAGAAGGGGTTTCGGTTTCATCGATTCCGGGCCTGTCTTGCGCCAAGGCTTGAGTAAAACGTAGCGCGCCCTGCCAAGCGTTTTTCTGCAAACCGACCTCGAATCCGTAACGTTGCGGCGGCAAGCGCGGCACGTCACCCAGCGCCCTGTCCTTAAAGCGCCCGCGAACGTAATCGGAAAACAGCGTCAGATGCGGCGTGCCCCAATCGAACATCGGATGAAATTTAATTTCCGCTTCGTAACCGTAAAATTCCGCATCGTCGCCGCGAAAACCGTAGATCGGAAAACAGCCTCTCAATCCGTCGGTACAAGCCGCTTTCAAGGTATTCGTATCCGATTGAAAAAAAAGCCCTAGATTTTCCTGATAAATAAAATCTTTGACATCCTTTTGATAAGCATTGCCTTGTAATGATATCAGGGCATTATCGTAACGAATCCCGATTTCACGATTACTGGCCCGTTCGACCGCCAAATTCAAACGGCCGATATCGAAACTGCGATTGGCCGGATGCGGACCGAACGAATACATTTCTTGAATATCCGGCGCGCGCTCGGCGTTCTGCCAGGCTAAATAAACGGAGCCGCCTTCGAAGGGACGGTAGGTGAGGCTGGCCGCCAAAGAGCTGGGCTTGTGCGTTAATTTACGTGTCGGCAACTGTTGCGTTCCGCCGAACCAATTGGAAATCAACAATTTTTCATTGGGCTCGGTAACCTGACGTTCATAACGGCCGCCAAACTCCACTGTCAACTCATCGAACAGATCTAGTTTTTCGGTAAAAAACAAACCCAACGAATCGATTTGCGACTGTGGAACCAGGTTTTCAGCCAAAAATTCGCGGTCTTGCCATTGCAAACCCAAAAAACCGGACCACTGATCGATGAATCGATGCTCGAGCTCGAAGCGGGTTTCCAAAACCTCATTAGTAAACAACACCGAAAATCCGGGTTCGCCTTCTTCATGTTCGTAATCGACATAACCGGTCTTGACCGACACTGACTCGATATAAGGCATAGGATTGAACAGCATGGCCTCGACATCGTAA
Source organism: Methylotuvimicrobium sp. KM1 (assembly GCF_044788715.1). Lineage (NCBI taxonomy): Bacteria > Pseudomonadati > Pseudomonadota > Gammaproteobacteria > Methylococcales > Methylococcaceae > Methylotuvimicrobium > Methylotuvimicrobium sp. KM1. The sequence continues at coordinate 3,591,048 of NZ_CP173170.1, forward strand.
CGCCGCTGTTCCATTGCAAAACGCATCGCTTCGGCTTGATCGCTTCCGCCCGGCGCCACTCCGACATGACTGTGGCCGCCCGGGTCTCCTGGCGGCAAACCGTATTCCTTGTAAGTATGATTGTAACTAGTTCCGATATAGCCGAGATCGCCGATCAAGGAAATACCGGCCGAACCGCCTCGGCTTTCTCCATCGGTGTTTTTGATTTCGCCCTTGCTGTTGTTCAACGCCGCACCGGTTTTTAGTTGTTCGCGTACTGCCGCTTCGTCCAGCGCGTAGCCTGGAATCCGTGTGTTTTCGTTGCCGCGTTGAAAATAATCGAGATGGACGGCAACGTTGCCTTTACCGGCGTCGATGCCGACCATGCCGGCATTTTCTTTGGGATTGTGGTCATAGCGGTATTCGGCAGTGCCTTCGATCGGTTTTAACGGAACGCTGTCGGGGATGCGCTTATGCTTGACATCGACGACGCCGCCGATCGCACCGCTACCGTAGCGCAAGGTCGCCGGCCCCCGGTGAATCGTAATGCTATCGGCCAGTAACGACTCGGCCGCGACCGCGTGATCCTGGCTCATCGCCGACGCATCGTGCGATCCGATCCCGTCATGCATTACGCGAACCCGCGGGCCGCCCATGCCGCGAATGATCGGCTGACCGACACCCGGCCCGAACGACGCATTGTAAACCCCCAGTTCGCGCTCCAAGGTTTTGCCCAAGGTACCGGCCGATTTCAAGCGTAAATCGATATCGGATAACTCGGATGTCGAATCGGCCGTCGGCGCGATGCCTTCGATGACCATTTTTTCAAGTTCCACATCGAATTCGCCGGTTTCGGGCTGGGTGCTTTCGATTGTTTCCATCGAGCCTTGTTCAGCACTTTCGAAAACAGTCTCGCCGTTTTCAGAGTCATCCGCTTCGGATGCCCAAAGCATACCGCTGGCCGTTAAAATGCTCAACGTTAACGCTATCCAATTAATGACGGTTGGGATTTTCATGATTCAGAGACCCGTAAAACGGTAAAGCACATCTCTCGCACCGGGAATTTCGGGACGGATCGCAATCAGTTTTTCCAGCCATTGACGCGCGGTTTCCGGTTCTTTTTGGGCTTTGCCGATCGCCATACTGACGATTTGGGCATAAGCCAGCGTAAAATCGGGACTGGTTTCAACCGATTGCAAATAGCCTTTCAATGCATCCGCTTCGTCGTCGTTATGGTCGATCATCGTCGCAAAGTAAAGGTTACGAGCCTTGACGAAAGCATCGACTCTATCGGTAAATTCAGCATCGGCGTCACTGCTCAAGGACGGCAAGGCGCTTGCTTCTTTGAACTGTATTGTGTTTAACAAAGCTGCGAAGGAGTCATAAGAAGCAACGCCGCGTTTGAGAGTAAACTTCGGCGCATCGAATAAAATAACGGGGTGATCGTCGGTATTGATCGTCGCGCCTTTGGCATAATCGGCCAGCGCGCGATGATCGGCCAGAAAATGCCCCGCCAATTGCACAGAACTGCGCACCGCCGCCAAATGCAGATGTTGACGTAACGATTCGTTGAAGCCGATCGTGCGGTCGATAACGTCGGAACTAGCCGTATCCCCGGAGAATGCAATTAAAGCCAGTGAGGGATAGCCCAAATCGAAACCCGCCAACCAAGCTTCGGTCTTACCGAACACCGATTGAAAGGTTTTGATCACCGAACGCAGCATTAAATCATCCATTTGATACAGAGGCAGCCATTGGCAATAGAGCCCTCCCGGCATCAATCGCTCTGCAATCGCTTGAAAATGTTCTCGGGTATAGAGCAGACCGCCGCCATCGCGGCCGGGATGAAATAGATCCCCTATCACTACATCATATTGCTGAGACGACGTTCGAACATAACGTCTGGCATCGGACGCATAAAGACGAACACGAGGATTCTCGTGTAATTCGGCATTGTACGGCGAAAAATAAGGTAATAACGCCAAGGATTCGGGCACTAACTCGACCGCATCGATGCGAGATTCTCGGTGAGTCAGCGCGGCGCCGGCGGTTACGCCTGTCGCTACGCCGAGATACAGAACATCAACCGGCTTCGGATGCAATAACATTGGCACATGAGTTTGCATGCGTTGCAGGCGCTGTGCGCGAACGCCTGTTCCGCCCATTTGGAAACGATTGTTGACGCGAAGATTGCGTTCGTTCTGCTGTTCGATTACGGCCACCGAGGCCATTGCACCCTCCCGGTACTCCAACACCGATTCGCCGGGCCTCAAAGTTACGATTTGCAAACGTCCGGGTAATAACACAATAAGTAGTACCGGGAAGACATAAGCCCAGCGGGATATCATCGAAAACTTAGGTAATAGCAGCCAATAAGCCAATGCAATGCCGATCAATGTCCATTGGGCACCGAGCAGCGGTACCAAAACGACACCCGCGCCCAAAGGGGCCGCTAAACCGCCGGCCATGTTGACACCTAAGGCCCAACCGATGCCACCCGTAACATGCCGGGCCGATTGCGCTAGATGACTAAACAAGGCACCCATGATCAAGGTCGGCGGCAACAGAACCGGTAAGGCTACGGTCAATTCGGCCAACAGCACCGCACCTAAACTATCGCCGAGGCCGGTTCTTACCCACCAATATAAACCATGCGTTAGATAAAGCGCCGAAAGTCCGGCGAGACAAACTAAACTCAACGAGAACAACAAGCTGGTCAACAGGCGATCTCTATCGCGGTTGCGACCGAAGCGGTGATAAAGCCCTGCGCCGATTGCTGTGCCGGTCAAATAAACGGCCAGCACCGCTGCAAAACTGTAAACGGTGCCTTCGAGCACCTGAGCCATCACCCTAACCGTGACGACTTCATAGGCGATACCCAAAAACCCGGTAATCAACAAGCGCCAAAACAGCGGCGCCGGTTGTTTATGCGTCTTTTTGACGCTCGTTTTTCCAGGGAGTAGTAATTCAGACTTTCGAAAGTAAAACAATCCGGCGGATAACGCGACCAAAGCATTGATAAATGCCAATGCAAGCAATGTATGACGGTATCCTAATAGCGGCATCAAGGCATAGCTTGCGGCCAGCACGCCCAACACTGCACCGGCCGTGTTGACCGAATACGCCAGCGCTATTTGACGCGGATCGGCCTTGATTTGCGCTAACCAACGGTCGGCCGCCGGCAGTGTTGCACCCATAGCCAGAGTTGCCGGAAGTAAAGCAAAAAACGGCACGATGAAGGCAACGCCCCAAAAATGCAGTAAGCCCGGCTCGACACCAAGCCAAGCCCGCGCCCAATCGTTGACTGTGGGAATAACCAATGCGCTACACAAGGCCCAAAGGCCGATGATCAATTCCAGGCCGGCATACCATAGGGCAGGACGCCGGCTCACGCTGATCCGTTTGTCTAATAAAAAAGCGCCTAGGGTCAATCCCCCGAAGAATGCGGCCACAATCGCCAACATAGAAGTTAACTCGTGTCCCAAACCGACCGCGAACATCCGCGTCCAGACCAGTTGATAGCCCAAGCCTGCAACGCCGGATAAAAAAAGTAAAACTACCGCAAGGAGTGAAGCCATTTTTAGTGAAAGCCTGTGAAACACAAAAACGTTTCGACGCCCGTTAAGGCGGCGAAACGTCATTAGCTAGAACGGGTGGAGCGAGGAAAACTTAAGCTCAAGCAGCCATGATTTTCCGGCGACCGAATCCCAATAGCGCCAAACCCGATCCGAATAGCCAAACCGCTGCGGGGACTGGAACTGCAGCGATTGCTTGCTCGAATGCCTCGTGTCCGAAGGTCCCGCCTTCATTCAGGTGAAACGCCAAAAAGAATTTATCGGAAATTAAACTGATGGGCGTCAACGCATCATCGTTATGCGTATCGAATAGCGATAACTCTAACAAATATGCACCATCGTCCGGATTGCCGCCACCGGCGGAACTGATTTGGAAATCGACATGGGTATGCAGACCGCCGCTGGCGCTTACAGATCCGATAAAACCCTGATCACCAAGGCCATTGGTTGCAGAAACAATGTTGGTTATCGAGGCTTTCTCAATCTCAATTTGTTCATTAAAACCTGTGGAAAGCCAGCTCGAAGAAAGTACATCCCATTTTTTCAAAGTGTTTTCGACTTGGTACCAAATTAGACTATTGCTAACTAAACCGAAACCATTGAACCCCGGATCGTCGGTTCCGTAAGGATTGAGGAATTCACCAAAGTCGGCTTCAAATAATTTATAACCGCCGGCCAGCATCGCTTCATTGTGCGGATCGACAATGATTTTATTGTTCTGCAAGGTCAGTTCGATATCCGAATGCGCCAATGCATTCGAACTCATAAAAACGGCCAAAAGGCCGATCGAAAAGAGTTTTAAGCTTTTCATGTTTAAAGGCTCCCAATAAAAATAAGAATGAGGAATTGCTGCAGCAATATCAAATCGCCAATGAAATGTTATAATGTAACATTCAAAATTGCAAGCCACTTCTCATTTTCTCCATTCATAGCGTTCGCACTTCAAATTCCAGCCAATTTCTGCAAGTTGATTTCTTAATCCAATAGTAGAGTTGATAATAATTTGTCACGTAGACTGAAATTTAAATTGCTTTCCTGATAAGCCGGCTATATTATAAGAACCGTTTATTTCAACGCCATCCTGGTATGGCACATTACAAGTAAAAGAGAGTGTTATGTCCGAGTTAGTTACAGGTACCGTTAAGTGGTTCAATGATGAAAAAGGTTTTGGATTTATTGAACAAGAAGGCGGCAAAGATGTCTTCGTTCACCACAGCGCAATTAACGGCACCGGCCGGAAAACTTTGCGTGAAGGCCAAAAGGTCACGATGGAAGTGAGCCAAGGTCAAAAAGGCCCTCAAGCAGAGAACGTAACACCTGCTTAAGTCCGATTAAAAAAACGCCCGTTTCTAACGGGCGTTTTTGTATCGAACGTTTGATAAAATCTTTGTCATAGTCTTTCAAATGGGCTTCGTGACTTATTTTGTTCGCGACAAAAAGTCAGCTAAACGAATTTACTTTTTGAAAATCCTAATTTTCCCGAACGCAAGTATTGCCACCGCGTTTATATTCGTTTGATTTACTTCTATCCGTTCTTGGCTGCATTTTTGGTACCGCTTGCCGGTAATTGATTGCTTGGAAACACGCATGATATAACATAACCCTCCTAGAGTAAGCCAAGCGAGCCACGCATCCGCTTAAATCATTTCGTTTATCCCAAAACAATATTGACTATGAAAAGCCGATTCTTAATCCTATTCCTGTCGCTTTGCCTATTTTCCGGTGCAACTTTGGCTGAAAAGCGCCATCATGAAGCTCATACTCATGGCATTGCCGAACTGAATATTGTCATCGAGAACGATACCGTTCTAATCGAGTTCGAATCTCCGGCGGTTAATCTCATCGGCTTTGAGCACAAGCCTCGAAACGATGCGCAGCGACTCGAATTGCAAAATGCTTTGGCGTTATTGAATGACGTCGACATCATTGCATCGTTCGAAAAAGGCAAATGCCACGCAGCCGAAACGCATATCAGCGGACCTTTCGACGATGAGGATCAAGAAGGATCGGAACACGGCGAACTGGAAGAACATTCCGAATTTCATGCTACTTATACCCTATCGTGCCAAAACGCATCGGCCATCGACTCTGTCCGCACTCAACTATTCGACCGTTTTCCCGGCTTTGAAGCCATTCGAGTTCGCTGGATCGGTAGCAAAGGGCAAGGCACGGCACTCTTGAACAATCAATCGTCGATTTTTTCGCTCGAATAAAACCTATTCTTCCTCGTAATCTTCGATCGTTGCGACTTGCATCGAATAGGCGGATACGGCCTTGCCGGTGCCGACATCCTTACTAAATAGCGAGGTATTCAATACCCCTTGAAACCAAAACGGCATATAAAGATCTTCCAGCTTAAAGCCTTTCGGGTAGACGACATGAATCAACTGATTGGGCGGCGGTGGCGGAACATGGATACAAGCCCCGAAATACGGCACCACGAAAAACTCGGTAACCTGCTGTTTGTCGTTAAACTCCAAAGGCACCATAAAACCCGGAATTCGAACTTTAGTTTCGTTTAATTCCGGCCTCACGTCGGTCGAAACCAAAGCCTTTTGATAGGCACTGTCCGCCGCCTGCTCGATGGCTTGACGCACTTGATTCGAAATCTGCGAATCGAGCGGGATTTCCGGCGTGTCGTGCGTGATCTCCGGTCCGTTCATTAGGGCATCCAAATCGCTTTGCGGCATCAAGTCGGTCCATTCAAGGGTCTTATAACTTTCCGCCGACACCGACAAAACCGGCATCGCCAACGCCAAGCACAAGATGAGTTTTAACAAGGTATGAACTATTTTCATCGGAAAGTAACCTATAGTGATTTCGTGTAACATTATAGCTTTTAGTAACACACTCTCGCACCCGCATGACAGATTTTGACTATGCACTCGATCTCCAAAACGTCTCTTTCAGTTGGCATAAACGACATGCGCCGGTATTGAAGATTGCCGAGTGGCGAGTCGAACCGGGCCGACGTATTTTTTTGCACGGCGCTTCCGGCTCCGGCAAATCGACCTTACTCAGCCTGATTAGCGGTATACTCGTTCCGACAAGCGGACACATCAAAGTGCTCGACACCGACTTAACAAAAATCGGCGGCATGGCCCGCGACCGTTTCCGTGCCCGCCATATCGGCGTTATTTTTCAGCAGTTTAATCTATTGCCCTACCTTTCTGTTGAGGCAAACATCAATCTAGCCGTCAAGTTCGGTAACCGTCATGACGCCAATCATAATGAAATTAGCGCCTTGACCCAACGCTTGGGCCTCGACCGATCGATTCTTACCCGCAAAGCCGGTCAATTGAGTGTCGGCCAACAGCAGCGCGTCGCTGTTGCTAGAGCCTTGATCAACCATCCCGAATTGATTATCGCGGACGAACCGACATCTTCTTTGGACAGCGATACGCGCGATGAATTCATGCGCGTTTTACTCGAATCGGCCGCTCTGAATCGAACCACGGTTATTTTTGTCAGTCATGATAAATCGCTGGGGCATTATTTCGACCAAGAAATCAGCCTACATGACCTGATGCAAGCCGGAGAATCAAAAGCATGATGTTAAAACTGGCCATTGCCAGCCTTTGGAACCGAAAACTTACCGTAACGCTGACCGTGTTATCGATCGCGGTCGGCGTTTTTCTATTACTTGGCGTCGAACATATTCGCAGCGAAGCCAAGAACAGTTTCAGTAAAACGGTCTCGGGCGTGGATCTAATCGTCGGTGCCCGCACCGGCCCTTTGAACTTGCTGCTTTACTCGGTATTTCATATCGGCAATGCTTCGAACAATATCTCTTGGCAAAGCTACCGGGAATTCTCGCAAAAACCCGAAGTGGCCTGGAGTATTCCGATTTCGCTCGGCGACTCGCATAAAGGCTACCGCGTGGTAGGTACCAGCCGGGATTTTTTCGAGCATTTTCATTATGGGCAAAAGCAAAACCTGGCATTTAAATCGGGCCGCGCCTTCGATGGCGTCTACGAAGCGGTAGTCGGTGCACAAGTCGCCAAAACGCTAGACTACCAACCCGGCCAATCGATAACGCTGGCGCATGGCGTCGCTAAAGTCGGCTTCAGCAAACACGACGACAAACCGTTTATTGTGACCGGCATTCTCGCCCCGACCGGGACGCCGGTCGACCAAGCCGTTTATGTTAGCTTGGCGGGCATCGAAGCGATACATATCGATTGGCAAGGCGGTGTGCACATACCGGGCAGTTCGATTGGCGCCGAAGACGCGCTCAAACATGATTTAACGCCGAAATCAATAACCGCCTTCATGGTTGGTTTAAACTCGAAAATCTCGTTGTTTTCACTGCAACGGGAAATCAATAACTACCGAGACGAAGCCTTAGTCGGCATCATGCCGGGCATCACGTTGATGGAACTGTGGCAAATGATAGGAGCGCTCGAAAACATTCTGCGATTGATTTCGATACTGGTATTGTTTGCAACGCTTATGGGACTGTCGACGATGCTGTTGGCCTCGATGAAAGAACGCGAACGCGAAATGGCGGTGTTACGCGCAATCGGCGCGCATGCCGGATCATTGTTTTTCTTAATCGAAATCGAAGCCTTGGTTATCACAGTAACCGGAATCCTAGTCGGCAGTACGGCCCTTTGCATTGCTCTATTGACTGCGCGCACGGAACTCAGCGAACAATACGGCCTATTTATCGGCATCAATCCATTTACGCCGCTTACATTCCAATATTTACTTGGAATTTTAGCGGTCTCTTTTGTACTGGCACTGCTACCGTCGGTTTCAGCGTATCGCAATTCGCTGGGCAGCGGTTTAGTTGTCAGAACTTAGCTAAGCGGTAAACGGTAAACGGTAAACGGTAAACGGTAAACGGTAAACGGTAAACGGTAAACGGTAAACGGTAAACGGTAAACGGTAAACGGTAAACGGTAAAAATAATGCAGTATTTAAATCATTTGTCAAGCGCCGATTTCACCTTTCACCTTTCACCTTTCACCTTTCACCTTTCACCTTTCACCTTTCACCTTTCACCTTTCACCTTTCACCTTTCACCTTTCACCTTTCACCTTTCACCTTTCACCTTTCACCTTTCACCTTTCACCTTTCACCTTTCACCTTTCACCTTTCACCTTTCACCTTTCACCTTTCACCTTTCACCTTTCACCTTTCACCTTTCACCTTTCACCTTTCACCTTTCACCTTTCACCTTTCACCTTTCACCTTTCACCTTTCACCTATTTCAAGACTCCCCCAACCCCTCTCCCCGTTCATGATGTTTATGCCGTTTTTCTCCGCGCTCCATACGCTTCAACCAATAGGCTGCTTCTTGTTTGACATCGGCCACATTCAGCACCGCCTCCAACGACTGACGAGCCAGCGCTTCATCTTGAGACTTGAGGGCCGCAATACCCAACCACAAACGCACATGCGCCTTGCGCTTCAAGCCGCCTTTGCGCAAGCTTTTTTGAAACGCCTGCTTGGCTAACGCCCAATCGCCGCGTTGCATTGCAATACGTCCGGACAACATATAATCCTCGCCGTTAGGGGACAGCGCCGCTGCCTCGGTCAAAATCCGGCGGGCTCTATCGTGTTCTCGCGCCAATTGCCAGCAACCGAACAAGAGCTTCAAGTTTTCATAATTGCGAGGCATCCGCTTATTCTCGATTTCCGTTTCCAGCAATCGGGCTGCCTTAGACGGATAACCTTGTTGCGCATGGAATTTCACTAAATTCAAAACGTCTTCTTGCCGGACTTCACCGATATAATAAGCCAGCATCATCGTGGATATAGCCCGGTCATGGCGATTTTGTTGGGTGTAGAGACCGCTTAGATATTGCCACCATTGAAGCTTGTTAGGCGAATCGGCGATCAAGCGTTTAACGAGAGGCTCGGCTTTCGCAAAATCTTTGCGATCGACATAAAGCGACAATAACAATTGAATCCACTCGGACGGAGGCGACTTTTTTAGGGCCACGGCTCTTTCTAAATGACGGATTGCCGAACGGGACATGTTCGCACGATAGGCGGCATAGGCCACCATATAATAACTATCCGCATCGGCTTTCGGTTCTCTTTGCAGCCACCGCTCCAAATGCGTCACGCTCTCCCGGTAAGCTTCCAAATGAAAAGCCGCTTGACCGGCAATGTTACGCAATCCATGCTCCGCATCGGCGTCGAGCAGTTTACTGTTTAAAGCCGCGTTAGCGGCTTGCCTGGCCCCCCTAAAATCGTTCGCTCCGGAATAGGCATAAGCCAGATATTGCTGAACGACAGCATGATCGTAGGATTTGTCGGCAGTCTTGCTTTGGATTGTTCTCAATTGACGCAAGGCTTGCTCGGATTGGCCTTTCCGTAATGCCGCGTCGGCTTCTTTGAGGACCTTGAAAGTCTCTTCGCTGACGGCCTTTTCCTTGGCTTGAACCGCCAGCGCGCCAAACAGAGTCAGCCCAACTAAAAAACCGGTCTTAAGCAATCGAAAATAAGTTTGTTTATTCATTAATTCAACGTAAATGCAAAAAGTTGCCGAGCGCGCACCGGCACCGGATTACCCTGATCGTCGCGACGCGGCTGAAAACGCCAGCGGCGTACGGCACGCAATGCCGAACGATCGAAAGCACCGGAAGGCTTACTGTTGATTACGACCGGATCGGTCACGGTCCCTTCGGTCGTCACCGTAAATTCAAGGAGGACTTCGCCCTCGACCCGGCGAAAGCGTAATCGATCAGGATAGTTAGGTTGAATACGCGATATGGCTGTCAACTCATCGGCCATGATGAAAGACGGTGCAGCCGAAGCGGAGCCCCGCCCTGTTCCCGGAATGCTTCCAAGTTTTCCTGACTTGCTTTGCCCGCCGCTGATCACGGCCGGCAAAGATGGGCCCCTGACATTCATCCGAGGACTTGCCGGCACATCGACTCTCAAAGCCGGTACCGGCATCGGCAAGGCCCGCAAATCCGAGGAAGGAGGACGTTGCTGAGGCATTGGCTCGGAAAGTGTTTCAGGCTGTTGCAGCTCGGGTTTCGGCGGCGTTGTCCTCGGCGAGCGCGAAAGCGCCTCCGGCTCCGGCCTTTGCCGGATAAAGTCGAAAAACGCCGAATCGGTGGTTCGAATCCATTGCTTATCTTGTTCGGCGGCCACCAATTGGATCATGATCCAAAACAGCAGCAGGTTGATCGCCGATGCAGCCGTGAATGTCAGCGCCAGCCTCATAACTCTTCGGTCGCTGCCACCGCGACGCGAGCGATTCCAGCCAGTCGCGCCTGATCCAAGACTTGCATGACGAGTCCGGTTTCGGAACGTTTGTCGGCCAGAATCAGAGCCGAGGCCTCCGGCGCTTCGGCGTGCAAGCGCTCAACATGACCGCGCACCGCGCGTACGTCGACTTGTTGTTGTTCGATCCAGACTTCGCCGTCTTTGGTTACGGCAATCAAAATGCCGGCCTGATCCTGGCGTTCGGCGGTCTGCGCCGTCGGGCGGTCGACCTCGACACCGGTTTCCTTGACGAACGACGAATTGACCGCAAAAAAAATCAATAGAATAAACACCATATCGATCAGCGGCGTCACATTGAGCCCAGCTCCGAAACTCGGCGGACGAGTATGTTGTCGTTGCATTAGCGTGCTCTCATCATTCGGTTACTCCCTTTATACTCAAAAATTAGTTAACTTTATGAAGGTATGGGGTGTGGCTAGCGAGGATGTCGGCAGCAGGGCAGATTTTTGCTCCTGCAAAATCTGCATTCACGCCATCCCTGGCGCTCGAACGCTGCCGTCAAGCCCCCTCGGATGGGTTTACGGCGGTCCTCGATAGACACACCCCATACCTTTTATTCTTAGACGGTTTTTCAATCAAAAGGGAGTAATTGCGAAGTAAATTGCTCGCGCGCGCGTCTGGCGCGGGACTCGAGATTGGCGGCAAAAAACAGGCCCGACAAGGCCGTAATCAAGCCCGCCATCGTCGTGATTAGCGCTTCCGATATGCCTGCGGCCATGCCACGCGCATTACCGGCGCCGAACGCATTGATCACTTCGAAGACCTTGATCATCCCAGATACGGTACCGAGCAAACCCAGCAACGGTAATATCTGCGTCAAGATATCGACCGTCTTGAGCCCCCGAAACACTTGCGAAAAAAATTGAGAAGCCAAGCCTTCCTTCAAGCGTTGCTGGCAAAAATGTCTCGAGGCCGAACGATTTCGCCAATAATCCAATAATTCGGCCTGCAAACGCGGCAATTGAAAATAAAAAAACCAGTACCGTTCCAATATCAAGGTCCACATCAAGACTGATACCACGAGAATCGCCCAAAGCAAACCGCCGCCTTGATCGAAAAAACTCAGTACCTTTTCCATGGTCGTTAACTCTCCGGCAAAGAAGTTTCGTGCTGTTCAAACAATCGGGTACTTTGTTGATCGAGCATTTCGACGATACGATTGGCCTGGGCATGCAAGAAACTTTGCAGCAACAACAACGGAATCGCAACGGCCAAGCCGAGCTGCGTCGTGACTAAGGCATAAGAAATACCGCCGGCCATCAATTTCGGATCGCCGGTACCGAATAACGAAATCGATTGAAAGGTTTCGATCATGCCGATCACGGTACCGAGCAAGCCCATCAATGGCGTAACCGCAGCAAATACCGTCAGTGCCGTCAAACCGAAAAACAAGCGGCTGCTTTCCTGCCCTACCACCTCGTCGAGACGCGCGGCCAGAATCTCGCTGCTTCTGGCCTGTACCGAAACGATGCTGTTTCTGAGCCGGCCCAACGGATTATTGTCGAGATTCTCTTCCTTAAGCAATTGGCCTTTGATACGCAGCCACGCCATCGACAGAACCGCACCGCGCCATAACACGATTAAAAAGCCCGCGACGCCGATCGCCAGTATCAAATAACCGATCGCACCGCTCTGATTGATTCGTTCGATCAAGTCAGGCGATTCCACCAACAAGGCTAAAATCGCGCCTTTCGACGGATCGACCGCCATCATTCGCCAACCGTCCTGGGCTTGCTCCAATTCGAAAGCCATACGCTGGTGTCGCGGCGCGGGCTGCCGGGCGAGTTCGACCAATTTATGCCCGTCCGGTAAGAAACGCAGAAACTTGCCTTCCGACACGGCATTGAACGCGCCGATACGCGTTACGGTTTGCTGTTTTTCCTCGCCGTCCAAAGTAATAACCGGACCGGTGAAGCGCGTGACCTTGCCGGTTTCATGCATTTCATCGATCAAAACCAGCCAGAGGCTTTGCAAGGTTTCCATCGACACCGCCGATTCGCGTTGAATGATCTTATTCAGAAACTCGCCTCGATCCCGATATTGCGCCGAAATCATCGAACGGTCCAGCAACGAGCCGATTTCGGCCGCATTTTGCTGAACCATCGCGAATAATTCGTTCAACTCACCGGCTTGAGAAGCGATTTGCCCGTCCATCTCGGCCAGCTTGTTTTCGTTTTCTTGAAACGAACTCCGCAGTTTCTCCGCCTTTTGATCGGCGACGGCCAATTCATTACGCAGTTTATTCAGTTTGGCTTGCTGCCGATCGCGCTCCTGAATGAAAACACGTTCGCGTTCTTGATCGAAACGAATATCCTTGGCAGCCTCTCTTCGAACCTTACTCACCAATTCGTCTAAGGTCGAGGCAGCATGAACCGAGCCATTCGCCCACAAAAGAAGCAAAACTAAAAACCAATTCAGCCTCTTCATGGCTTAACCTCCGGCGCTACGACAGGCAGCATCAGCAAATCGGGCGGCGTTTGTTTTTTCGCAACGCGAATCGCCTTCTCGAGCGAATCCAGTTGCGCCGCATCGAGCGCTATCCATTTTTGTTCCGACGGCAACCAGAAACCGCCTTCGTCACCCTTGAGCGTCAAATAATATAAACCGACCCGACCCAGCCGTAAAAATTCGACCGAGCGAGGCTCGCCTTCGCCGTTCAAGGTGCCTTGATAGGATTCCAAGTTATGCCCATACTCGGCCTCGACACGGTAAGCTTCCATGATGCGCCGATATTTTTCGGTCACCGAGACGTCGGAGCGGTGCATCATTTGCTTTAATTGCTGCAGGCGTTGCAAGCGTTCATCAAGCAGAAAAGGCGTATCCAGGCTAACGAATTCATCCAGCACATCGATCATGCGTTGTAGAAACGGCACGATCTGCTGCTGCATCTCGACGATATCGCGCATTTGGGTTTCTTTTCTATGCATTTCGGCTTTTTGATCGTCGACCAATCGCGCCATTTGTGCGACGTATGCCGATAAATCCTCCAGTCGAACGGCTCCGTTGCGATATTCGTCAAGCATGGCTTGAGTCTGATCGTCCAGTTTATCGATGCGTTTTTGAACTTGAGCGCCTTGTTGCTGCGCGGAAAGTTGTTCCTGCAAGGCTTGATCGACGGCTCGTTGCGCGGCGGCCGATGCAGAAAACAGTAAGCTGGCAAGCAGCATTACCCCGTGACGAAGTTTAATTATTCGAAATGTACTCACAATAGGGATAACCTTGAAATTTATTTTACGGAACACGAATCTCGTCGATGATTTTTAGGCTCTTCCGTATTCCCCGTGGGGGAAGACATAAAAGTGTTTTGACATGACTATGGCAATGAAAAATAACTTTTTTATCAGCACCTTAAATCTATTCTGATTTTGCGAATGATTATCATTATATGTTATCACGGAAAATCCTATAGAGCCGATTTTTAAATTGAATAAGAAGCGGCTCATCTACCCCTAAACCTGGACAAACAGAAGATAATACTCATCGTAGATCAAAATTCGGCAACGGGGGCCCGTCAAAGGACGCCATGAATACATCCATGTAGGCTTCTATGCCAGCATCCATGCTGGCAAAGCCTTTGTCGAGCACCCCGGTGCCTCCTTAGGTGCTGCAGAAATTTGAAGTGCGAAAGGTATAACAAGAATATTCGCTGCGCTTCCCCGCTATTTCGAAGTGCTATATCTATAGAAGCCGAACGGTTGAAATACAGATATTATGCTTACCATTCATAAGTCAACGTTACATAAACATTACGACCAATGCCGGGCAAGCGGTCGCCGATGTTCGTACCGTTTTCGATATTATTCGCGGCGCGGTTCAAGCCATTCAGATGCACACGATATTCTTTATCGAGCAGGTTTTCGACACCCGCGCCGACCTGTAATCCTTTATAGAGCTCCGCCTGGCCGCGAATATTCCATAATGCATAACCGGATGTTTTAGGCTCTTCATTAAACTTCGAAACGTCCCCTTGACGCCAATAACCGACGACCTCAGTTCCAAGACTCCATCTCTCGTCGTCATAAAACAATGAAACCAAACCATTTAGGGGCGCGATACGGTAAAGATTATCGTCGGCATCGGCCCGGTCGCCCTTGACATAACTGATCATGCCGTCGACTCGCCAGTTGTCCATGAACCGGAAACCGGCTTCGACATCGGTCCCATAAAGAATCGCATCGATATTCGCATATTGCAATAAAGGATTTCTTTGAGCCGGCGGAATCCCGGCCGCAGCATCTTGCGCATTAGATATGGCAATGGCCGATGCATTGGTAGCGCGCACGCCTTGAATATAATCGTCAACGTAACGATAAAATGCCCGCGGCGCAAAATAAAACGAACCTTTTCGCCAAGTAATGCCTAATTCGCCTTGATAGGATTTTTCAGGACGCACGTTCAAATCGCCTATATAGCGATAGCCATCTGCCAAGCCACCGGTCGCTTCGAACGGTGCCCATAGGTAGCGTTCCTGATAACTCGGTGAACGAGTCTTTCGGGCGAAGCCCAATTCCACTTCCAATTCATCCGTCAAGTTGTGGCGAATAATACCCGTCAAATCATAATTGAAATCGGTTTTTTCACGACTCTGATTATTAAAGTCGTTAACAATGCTTTGCCAATGTCCGCGCATGACTGGATTCGGAATTGATGTCATGCTCGTCGAAATATTGCGACTATACATTTCGATGTGATTGACGCGAGCACCCAACTCAACAGTCCAATCTTGAACCGGCGAAACATTCCATTCAGCAAAAAAGCCGTAACGATCTCGCTCGGCGCCATGAAAATTCTGAATGAAAAAATTCGGCGCATCTGGATTTGTCACCAATGCATCATGATTGGCATTATCTCCGTCGGCCCCGACCGTCATTAGACCCGACAATAGCGGAAAATCGATCGCCAGTCGGTAACCGAAACCGTCCGCTTCATTGGTCGACAAACGTTTTCCGGTAACCGGCGGCCGCCTCAGGCTAAAGTTATTCATCGTATGCCGAATATCTTGGTAATTATAAGCCGCTTTGATGCCGACAACATCGCTGATTCGTCCCGAATAGCTCGTGGTCAATATGCCGCCTTCGGATAGAATGATATCCATCGGCAACGCAGGTGTACCGGTCGGACGGGTATGGTTATAGTTAAAATCGACATCGACGACATGCTCTTCGTAACGGAAGCCGTAGCCGACTTCGGCCGCTTCGCGGTCATGGCGGGTAGGCACGTTTTTACCGCCCGGATATCTGAAATCGTTACCGAATTCCTTACTTCCGTATGCATGTAAACGATGATTCTCGGTCGCCACGCCATTATATAAGGCGCCATACCAGCCGTCGTTGGCACTATTATAGCCTGCCGAAAATTTACCGGTCCAATCGAACAACTCGCCATCTTCAGTAAACTCCGGGCGTTTGGTTTCCTGAACGATCGCGCCGCCGATGGTCTCGATGCCGCTGCTCACGGGTGCGATACCGCGGTACACTTTCAACAGGCTGGTCATTGCCGCCGGCACATGGCTCAACGGTGCATCCATGGAATTAGTACAGGCCGGTTTGTAGTTCATGCCTTTAAAATCGACATTGACTCTGTCGCCGAACAATCCCCGATATTGGGCTATTCCGGACAACGGGCCGAGCCCGTTGACATTACCACCCGGCACACGCATCAGCAAATGCGCAGCATCATTAATACCGCCCTGTTCGGGCAGAACACCCGTCATATTTGGACGAATGATTTCACCGCGAACTTCCATGCGTTCCAGTTCGACGGTTTCTTTTTTCGGCTGCGTCTCTTCGTCGTTATCCGCCTCTTGGGCCAATAACGATTGAGAAACCATAAGCGTTACGGGTATAGCGACCAAATTTGCGGAAATGGATTTTCTAAACTTCATCTTAATTAACTCAACAGAATATGGATTATGAAACAATACAATATTCATACCACAAGCAATTAAGCAACGACAAACGGACATCCATTATCTTGCCTATCAATACTAGACATTTAATGAAATTACTCTTTCTTGCTAAACGATTTTTATCCGCTAAGGATTTAGTCGCAAATAACTTCCTTATTTTACGGAAGGTTTGGCTGCTCGATTGGCAGGTGTCGGCGGCAGGGAGCCGCCGCCAAGCCCCCATGGATGGGTTTACGGCGTTCCTCGACAGGCATACCCCGCACCCTGAACACGGAGAAATTTCTCAAACTGGGAATTGCTGCATTCATGCCATCCTTGGCAATCAGTCGCCGCCATCAAGCCTACATGGACGTATTCACCGCGTCCTGCCGAGCAAATTACCGAACCCTCAACAAAGCGCATAGCTCTAGGACGTTATTTATCACGAAATCCTAATGTTTATAAACTTCTAACTTTGAAACTTGTCCGCGGGGAACGAAACAATTCAATAGGGTATATCCCATTTTAATCAGGCATTTCACACACAATAGGTTATTTCACACATCAATAGGTTATTTCACGCACCCCAAAACAATGAACTCCTTGTAAAAACCGCAACGACTGCGTTTATTGATTCTGGGATTCAAGTTATTAATGCAATTCCGCCTAAATTATTGATTTTGTCCGTCGGCCGCAAACATTTGCTTTACTTTATGCCAAATCGACGCCATATTTTGACGCAGCGATACATAAATTACCGACATTCTTCCTCGACCGGCTTCAGTAGGAACCGCCTGATCCACGACGATAAACGCTCCGGGGATCATGCCCATCCAACAACTCCACGGCACGACCCCGCTTTCCGGCGGCGTAAACTCAATCGCTTGCTCGCCTTGCTGCAGCTTGATTTCCAATCCGTATTGAGGCACGACGATCGCGTTGTTGCATGGCGTCAATTCCTTACTGTCGATTACCCATTTGACCGGAATGCCTTTGCGCAAGGTAAATTGATTCGGCGAATAACCGCTTCTTAACACATCCATATGAATAATCTGTTCGGAGGGAAATTCTTGAGTCTCGGCAACGACCGGTGAAAAATGCAGCGACGCCCGCGCCAGCATTGTATTGAAATCCATGCCGGTACCGGTAACTGCCAAACCTCGATTCAACATAATCGCACCCAAGGCCATCACGATTACACCGGATGCCTTCAATAATTTCGGCGTTAAACTCACCGACAATAGACTGGTCAGAAAGCCGAATCCCATCAATAACGGCAGTGTGCCGAGGCCGAAAAAAAACAACAATACCGCGCCTTCGGTCCAACTGCCTGTGCCGGCTGCCATGACATACATCGCTTGCAAAGGACCGCATATGATCATCAAACCGTTCAATAAACCGATGATGAACGGGTTACTGTGTTTGCGGTATTCCTTGCCGATAAAACGCATCACAAAACCGGGAGTTTTGATACGAAAGTGACTCAACGACGGAAACCAATCCAGCATGTGCAATCCGAACAATATCAAAAAAATCCCGGCAGCGACGCCGACCGCTCCCTGCGTATAAGGCGTAAAGGCGACAACCGCTCCAAACGCGCCGAACAAAGCGCCGATCGAGGTATACGACAACGTTTTACCTATCCCATATAGAATATGCGCCCCGTGTGCCTTGTGCCCTTTCGCGGTGCTTTTGGCCGTGTAACCGATGATCAACGGACCACACATGCCGACACAATGAAAGCTGGTGAGAAAGCCGACGATAAACAACAAGCCGTAACTCATATCTCTACCAAGCTTCGGCATGTCGGCGTGATTCATGAACCAGCTATCCAACCATAAAATGAAGCCGATGCCCGACAAAGCAATGATTATGTAGACAATTTTTTTTGTTGCGGTGATAACCGAGTGTTTTGCGGAAGTTTCGTTTGTCGTACTCATGAGCCGTTGTTGACTTGAATAAATGCGTATTAATCGTGAGAATCGAATCCACGTCTTTTTTGGACCCTTTTCCACTAAAAAGAATCCTCTTAACTAAAATGGATTTTAGGCAGTTTTCCCAGGCATTATTAAAGCAATTCCCATGCCTGCTTTTTTACATCACTCGAGAACACAAGAGCGCCGCAATTACCGTGCATGAACCGATAATCTTTATATCTTTCGCATTTCAAGTATCAGCATTAGCGTATTGAGGTAACGGGGGGGGGGCGGAAAAGGCTATGCCAGTCCCTCAACTACTCCCTTTATACTCAAAAATTAGCTAACTTTATGAAGGTATGGGGTGTGGCTAGCGAGGATGTCGGCAGCAGGGCAGATTTTTGCTCCATGCAAAATCTGCATTCACGCCATCCTTGGCGTTCGAGCGCTGCCGTCAAGCCCCCCATGGACGGGTTCACGGCGTTCCTCGATAGACACATCTCATACCTTTTATTCTTAGGCGGTTTTTCAATCAAAAGGGAGTAGTAGGAAAGAGAACCGTTTCAACTGCTAACGCGAACATAGCCTATCAAAACATGGGTTAAGTCACTCATGGCTCGACAATGCCGCTAAAATTCTTTGCCAACGATAAGAAAAATCTAACGTCTATGTAAAGGCATCACCTCCCTCTGCGAAGGACCGACATATAATTGCCTCGGCCGCCCAATAACATTACCGGTATCTCCGGTCATTTCCAACCAATGCGCGACCCATCCGGCAGTGCGTGCTATCGTGAACATCACGGTAAACATATCAACTGGAATACCCAACGCTTTGTAGATGATGCCGGAATAAAAATCGACATTGGGATAAAGCTTTTTCTCGATGAAATAATCGTCTTGCAAGGCATATTCTTCCAATGCCATCGCCAAATCAAAAAGTGGGTCGGGCTGGCAAGATTGTCTCAACACCTCATGACAGGTTTGACGAATAATCGTCGCGCGCGGATCGAAATTTTTATAAACACGGTGACCGAAGCCCATCAAGCGGAACGGATCATCCTTATCCTTTGCTTTGGCGATGTATTCCGGTATTCGCTCCACCGTACCGATTTCCTTAAGCATGCTCAACACCGCCTCATTCGCTCCACCATGCGCAGGGCCCCACAACGCGGCAATACCGGCCGCTATGCAGGCATAAGGATTAGCTCCTGTACTTCCGGCCAGTCGGACCGTCGACGTGCTCGCATTTTGCTCGTGATCGGCATGCAAAATAAACAATAGATTCAATGCCTTGACTGCAGTTTCATCAATCGAACGCGCTTGCTCTAAAAAACGTTTTTCGGGGCGCGAGAACATCATATTCAAAAAATTCTCACAATAATCCAAATCGACACGGGGATAAACGAACGGCGCGCCAATTGAATGCCTGTAACAAGCAGCAGCAATGGCAGGAATCTTTGCAATCATTCGGGTCGCGCAAATGTAGCGATTATCCGGATCGGAAATATCCAAATCACTATGATAGAACGCCGATAACGAACCGACGACACCGACCATCATCGCCATAGGATGGGCATCGTAATGAAATCCGTCGAAAAAAACGCGCAGCGATTCGTGTAATACGGCTCTGTCATCAATTTCGAATTTAAAATGATTGAGTTCTTGCTCGTTAGGCAGTTCGCCATGAATCAATAGATAAGCCACTTCCAAAAAGCTGCAGTTTTCAGCCAATTCCTCGATAGGATACCCGCGATACAACAAAATGCCTTGCTCTCCATCGATGTAAGTGATTGCACTTTTACAACTTGCAGTCGACACAAAACCTGGGTCGAACGTAAAATAACCCAGATCGTTTTTCAATGCTCTAACATCGACGGTAGGGTTTCCGAGGGTACCTTTCAGCAATGGATATTCGACTTCGTTTCCGGTCGAATTGTCAGTAATTGTTAAGGTATCTTTTGACATGATGATCGCCTGTTAATTTTCCTTGTCGGGTTTAACAAAGAATCTGTGAGGATAAAAGCTCGGTATAAATGTCGAGCCAAGAAGAACCAGTGCACTGACATCGCAGAGCGATTCGGGATGCCGGAGCGTCCCTAGCCGGGTTCCCACGCGGGGCGTGAAAACCACTTGGAGGAAGTAATTTTAGACCAAATCCTAATCAAAAATTAATCGCTCAATTCAATCGTTTCAGCTTTTTCCCGGTAGCTGTCAAGCCGATCGAAATTCAAATAGCGGTAAGTGTCGCTCGCGGTATCGTCGATCGTTTGCGCGTATTGCATGTATTCATCGATAGTCGGAATTCGTCCGAGTATCGAACAGACGGCCGCCAGTTCCGCTGAAGCCAAAAACACATTCGCGCCGTTACCTAAACGATTAGGAAAATTTCGTGTCGATGTCGATACGACGGTTGCGTTATCGGCGACTCGCGCCTGATTACCCATGCACAGCGAACAGCCCGGCATTTCCATACGCGCACCGGAACGGCCGAAAATGCCATAATAGCCTTCCTCGGTCAGTTGCGACTGATCCATTTTGGTTGGCGGCGACATCCAGAGCTTGGTCGGTAATTGCTCCTTATGCTTATCGAGTAATTTACCGGCCGCACGGAAATGGCCGATATTGGTCATGCAGGAACCGACAAACACCTCGTCGATCTTTGTCCCGGCGACTTCCGATAACGGCTTAACATCGTCAGGATCGTTCGGACACGCGAGCAGCGGTTCCTTAATTTCGGTCATATCGATTTCGATCGTTTCAAAATATTCGGCATCGGCATCGGGTTCGAGCAACACGGGATTTGCCAGCCACTCTTCCATCGTCTTGATGCGGCGACTAATTGTACGCGCATCGCCGTAGCCTTCCGACAACATCCATTTAAGCAGCGTGATATTCGAATTCAGATATTCGCGGATCGGCGCTTCGCTCAGGCGAATCGTGCAGCCGCCCGCCGAACGCTCGGCCGACGCATCCGACAATTCGAAGGCTTGCTCGACCTTCAAATCAGGCAAACCTTCGATTTCGAGAATCCGCCCAGAAAAGACGTTTTTCTTGCCTTTCTTTTCAACCGTTAACAAACCTTTTTGTATCGCCGCATACGGAATCGCATTGACAAGATCGCGTAACGTAATACCTGGCTGCATTTCGCCGGTAAAACGCACCAGCACCGACTCCGGCATATCGAGCGGCATCACGCCGGTCGCTGCAGCGAAAGCGACCAGCCCGGAGCCGGCCGGAAATGAAATACCGATTGGGAAACGCGTATGCGAATCGCCGCCGGTTCCGACCGTATCGGGCAGCAGCATGCGGTTCAACCACGAATGAATGATGCCGTCGCCGGGCCGCAATGACACGCCGCCGCGATTCATGATGAAATCGGGCAAGGTATGCTGCATTTCGACATCGACCGGTTTCGGATAGGCCGCGGTATGACAAAACGATTGCAGAACCAGATCGGCCGAAAATCCGAGACAAGCTAAATCTTTCAATTCGTCTCGCGTCATCGGCCCGGTGGTATCCTGCGAACCTACCGTCGTCATGTGTGGCTCGCAGTAATTATCCGGTCTAATACCCTTAACGCCGCAAGCTTTACCGACGATTTTTTGAGCGAGCGTAAAGCCTTTGCCCGAATCGGCAGGATCGACCGGGCGTTTGAATACAGTCGATGGCGGCAAATTCAAAGCCTTACGCGCACGATCGGTCAAGCCGCGACCAATAATCAAAGGAATCCGCCCGCCCGCCCGAACTTCGTCGAGTATCACTTCGGTTTTCAATGAAAACTCGGCAATGACTTCGTCACTATTATACCGTTTAACCACTCCTTGATAAGGATAGATGTCGATCACATCGCCCATGTTCATGTTGCTGACGTCGCATTCGAAGGGCAGCGCGCCGGAATCTTCCATCGTGTTGAAGAAGATCGGAGCGATTTTACCGCCGATACAGACGCCGCCTTCGCGCTTGTTCGGCACGTAAGGAATGTCGCGGCCGGTAAACCATAACACCGAGTTCGTCGCCGATTTGCGCGACGATCCGGTACCGACGACATCGCCGACATAGGCGACCGGAAAGCCTTTTTGCTTCAGTTCCTCGATTTGCCGTTCGGCGTTGTTGATGCCTTCGCGCGGCATTTTCAGCATTGCCTTCGCATGCAGAGGAATGTCCGGACGCGACCAAGCATCGGGCGCCGGCGACAGATCGTCGGTATTGGTTTCTCCGACGACCTTGAACACGGTCACGGTCAGTTTTTCGGGGACTTCGGGTTTGCTCGTGAACCATTCGGCTTCTGCCCAAGAATTCAAGACCTGTTTCGCGAAGGCATTACCGGCATCGGCTTTTTCCTTGACATCGTGGAAGGCATCGAAGACCAATAGGGTATGCGAAAGCCCTTTTGCGGCAATCGGCGCCAGCTCGGCGTTATCGAGCAATTCGATCAACGGCGCGACATTGTAGCCGCCGAGCATCGTTCCTAATAACTCGACCGCTTGTTCCCGCGTTAATACGGGCGACACGACTTCTGCCTTTGCGATTGCCGTTAGAAATCCGGCCTTGACATAGGCGGCTTCATCGACGCCGGCCGGAATGCGGTTTGCCAATAAATCCAGCAAAAATGCTTCCTCGCCGGCCGGCGGATTTTTGATCAATTCGACGAGGCTCGCAACTTGCTCGGCATTCAACGGTTTGGGAACGACGCCTTCGGCAGATCGTTCCTCGACATGTTTACGGTATTCTTGCAACATAGTGAAACCTTAAAATCAGTTAATATTGGGTAAACGGCAGGGCGATTGGTAAAAGTAATCGATTGAATGAGGATTGGGTTAGAGCGGGAGAATTATGCAACCCAACCCCGACCATAATCTTGACTCAAAATCCCTCGGCATCATCCTTCAACGATCCCTGCTTCAGGATTGTTCCGGCTCGAAATATACCTACTCCCTTTTGATCGAAAAACCGTCTAAGAATAAAAGGTATGGGATGTGCCTATCGAGGACCGCAGTTCACCCAGCACCTAAATCCCATAGTCCATTGGCTATAATTAACTATCTGGGATCATTTAGGTGCAGGGTAAACCCATCCATGGAGGCTTGACGGCAGCGATCGAACGCCAAGGATGGCGTAAATGCAGATTTTGCAGGAGCAAAATCTGCCCTGCTGCCGACATACTCGCTAGCCACACCTCATACATTCATAAAGTTAGCCATTTTTTGAATATAAAGGGAGTAAGAAGGTTTAGGCCATCGCGTCGATGATCGCCTGACCCATGACATCGGTGCCGACACCGGCATTGGGATTCAGGTCAGGTGTCACATATTTGCCTTCGGCAATGACTTTCTCCAAAGCCGTTTTCACTTTGTTAGCCGCCTCATGTTCATGCAAGTGATCCAGCATCATGACTCCTGCCATGATCACGGCCGTCGGATTGGCAATATTCTTATCGGCAATATCCGGCGCGCTGCCGTGAACCGCTTCGAACAAGGCTGCATCGGCACCAATGTTCGCACCCGGAATCAAACCGAGACCGCCTACCAAGCCGGCGGTCAAATCGGACAAAATGTCGCCGAACATATTCGTAGTAACGACGACATCGAATTGCTGGGGATTCATGACCATGTGCATGCAAGTTGCATCGATGATCTTGCTATCGAATTCGATATCGGGATAACGCGTGGCGACTTCCTTTGCCGTTTCCAAGAATAGGCCTTGCGTGTATTTCAAAATATTGGCCTTATGGCAGACCGTAACTTTCTTGCGGTTATTGTCCCGCGCGTATTTGAATGCGTATTCGACGATACGCTCGGAACCCTGCCGGGTTACAACGGCCAGACTTTCGGCTATGTCTCTTTTGCTGGTGAGATAATGCTCGAGTCCGGCATACAATCCTTCGGTATTTTCCCTAACGATCACGATATCGATATCGTTGTAACGGGTCTGTACGCCGGCCCAGCTTTTCGCCGGACGCACATTCGCATAAAGATCGTATTTCTTACGTAATTCGACATTGATGCTTCTAAAGCCTTCGCTGACTGCTGTTGTCAAAGGTCCCTTAAAAGCCACTCGGTTTCTATCGATCGACTCAAGTGTCGCATCGGGAATCGGTGTGCCGAATTTATTAAACGCGGCCATGCCGGCATCGGCTTCTTCCCAATGAATTTTGGCGCCGGAAGCATCGATGATTTTAACCGCTTGGTCCATAATGGAAGGACCGATACCATCACCTTTAATCAAAGTGACATTATGCATTTGTTATCTCCATTTAAAAAAATCACAGTAATGAGAAGATTTTGAGGTATAACTATACATCAAGCCGGGTACTTACTAAAAACGGATATTCCGAAATCCGGCATTTACGCTACGAAAGACCATATAATCGACAACCGGACTCAACCAGCCTTCAACAGAAAGCCGATGAATTTAGCAATAAAGAAATCCGATCATTTTATACCTTTCGCACTTCAAATTTCGGCATTGACGATGGAGGCGCAGGGGTGTTCAGCAAAGGCTTTGACAGCATGGATGCTGTCATAGAGCCTACATGGATGTATTCACGGCGTCCTTTGATGGACACCCCTACGCCGAAACATGACTAGCAATGGTTATAGTTATGCCGATTATGTCAATTGGCAAACGGAACAACGCTACGAGTTAATCGACGGCGAGGCGTTTATGATGGCTCCTGCGCCTGATTTGGCCCATCAGGATATTGCCGGAGAACTATATTTTCAACTTCGCTTGGCGTTAAAAGGTAAAACGTGCCGCCCCTTCATCGCACCTGTCGATGTGCGCTTGCCGAAATATGACGAAGCCGACGAGCGTATCGACACTGTCGTGCAACCGGACGTGTTCGTCGTATGCGATACCGCCAAATTGGATCGCCGCGGCGTACTCGGGGCGCCGGACTGGATCATCGAAGTCTTGTCGCCGTCCACTGCCGGCCACGACCAAATCCGAAAATTAAGCCTATACGAACGCTCTGGCGTCAAAGAATATTGGCTAGTTCACCCGATCGATCGGATATTGACCGTTTACCGTTTATGCGACAGTAAATATGGAAAACCGGAAATATTCGAATTGCAAGGCGCTACATCATCGAGGAGCTTGCCGGAAGTCGTCATAGCGTGGGACGAATTGGCGGCACGCTTACCAACCGAATATTGACCCGGGCGTCAAAACACGTCTTTTCTCGATCTCAATTCCGTAAATACCGCCAGGGGCGGTCGTGTTTCCATTGCGATAGCTGTCTTCAAAGCTTCGACATCCGCTCTAAAAAAAGGATTGGTTGCCACTTCATCATCGATCGAAAAAGGAACAGTAGGCTTATCCGACTCTCTCATACGACGAACGTCGGCCATTCTTTGTTGCAACGCGGCATTATCGGGTTCGACCGTCAATGCAAAACGGCCGTTATTCAACGTATATTCATGCGCACAATAAACGCGTGTCGTAGAAGGCAATGCTCTTAACTTTTGCAAGGAATGCCACATTTGTTCGGCAGTGCCTTCGAACAAACGCCCACAGCCCATCGCAAACAAGGTATCGCCGCAAAACAAAATACCGTCCTCGGCCGAATAATAAACGATATGACCTAAAGTATGTCCCGGCGTTTCGATTATTTGGAAAACGGTTTTTCCTAAATGAAAATGACCGCCGTCGGATAATTCGATATCGATTCCCGGAATGCGGTGTCTATCCGCTTTCGCACCGACAATCCGGCACCCGGTCTGCTTCTTAAGCTCGCGGTTCCCACCGACATGATCGCCATGATGATGTGTATTTAAGATAAAATCGAGCCGCCAACCCTGTTCGGCTATGACATCCAGCACTGGTCCTGCAACAGCAGGATCGACCACCGCCGTTAATCCGGACTCAACGTCTTTTGCCAGGTAGATATAATTGTCGTTCAAGACCGGGATTTGAATAACCTTCAACATGGGGATCAACCTCTAAGTTAGGATTTCGTGAAAAATAACTTCCTGGAGCTATGAGTCTTGTAGCGGGTTCGGTAACTCGCTTGACAGGACGCCGTGAACCCAGCACCTAAATTATCCAAGATAGTTAACCATATTCAATGGACTATGGAATTCATCCAGCACCTAAATTAGCCATAATATTAAACATAGCCAATGGGCTATGGAATTTAGGTGCTGGATTTAGGTGCTGGGTGAATACGTCCGTGTAGGCTTGACGGCGGCTTTCCCTGCCGCCGACACCTGTCAATCGAGCAACCGAACCTGCTTACCGCGTATTAAAAATAGGGAAGTTATTTATGACCGAATTCTTATACCTTTCGCACTTCAAATTTCGGCAGTGCCGGAGGAGGCCTCGGGGTGCTCGGTCGATTTTTGCTCCTCGGCAATTGCTCCTGCATTGCCCTAATACAGGCCATCCATGGCGTAATGCAAAATCGACATTCACGCCATCCTTGGCGCTTGCAAAGGCTTTGCCAGCATGGAGCTGGCATAGAGCCTACATGGACGTATTTACCCAGCACCTAAATAAGCCATGATTTTAAATCATTGCCAAAGACCTATGGAATTTAAGTGCTGGATTTAGGTGCTGGGTTTACGGCGTCCTTTGACGGGCACCCCGAGGCCGAATTTTCATCTACGATGAGTTTAATCAGGATTTCGCGATAAATTTGAGCTTTGAGCGATGTCGAGGGCTCTGTTACCCCACATCAAAATAGGAAAATTATTGGCAACCAAATTCTAAGAGAAACCTTGTTCGGCTATAAAACGCGGGATGCGCCGCTCAAGCCAATACTTAGGTTTTAGAGGGTTACAACCTTCCACAAAGCCCACATGCCCTCCTCCGGGAGTGACTTCCAAGATCACGTTCGGCGATAACTCGTCAAGACTAGGCAATACAGCCGGCGTCATGAAAGGATCGTCGAATGCTTGAATCAATAAGGTCGGCACCCGGATAGCTTTAAGATATTGCCTCGAACTCGAGCGCCGGTAATAATCATGAACGTCCTCGAACCCATGCAGCCTGGCCACAACCCGGTCATCATATTGCCAAAACGATTTTACCGAGGATAAATCGCCCAAGCGTTGAATTTTGTCGGCCTCTTCATGACGCCCAATGCCCACTAAATAGTTGAGCTTCGTATCGAGATATTCCTTCAACTCCAATAATAAGCGGTCGCGATAAATTTTAGAAAATCCGCTATCTAATTTTGTCGCGCAAATATTCAAGACCAAAGGCACCGATACGGCAACCGCTGCCGAGAGCGTCACGTTACTACCCTGTTCGCCCAACCATTTTAGCAAAACATTACCGCCCAACGAGAATCCGACTGCAGCCAAAGGCGTCTCCGGCTCACGTTGGCGAAGGATTCGATAGAGGAAATCGATATCTTCGGTATCGCCTGAATGATAACAACGAGCCAATTGATTCGGCTCGCCGCTACAACCGCGAAAATTCAGTGCAGCGCTTCGCCATCCTTGTTGCCAAAAAACGGTTTGTAAACCCTTTATATATCCGGATTGAGAACTTCCGGTCAGTCCGTGTAATAGTATGACTAAAGGCCTACGGCCTTCTCCGCAAAAATCGATATCGATGAAATCGTTGTCCGGCGTCCTAAGCCTCTCACGTCTAATGTTTAAATTTATTGCGGGCTTTCTGCACAAAGCCGGATATACGGTTTGCAAATGGGCGGTCTTTAGCCACCACGGAGATTGGTAGATCATGAAAACAGGAGTATAAAACAATTAAATACCGAATTCGGTTGCGATAATATTATCATCGATTTTCGCAAAATCCTCCCGAAGCACGAAAACCTTTAGTTTTGACTAACTTCCAATCCATGACTATGTTTTTTCATCGTAACGATCATGAAGGTCTGGCCATCGCCCCGACAAATGAAAGTGCGAGAAGTGGCGGAGGGTGCGGTCATTCGCCCGACAGGGCGCCGTAAATACGTCCATGCAGGCTCGACGGCGGCTATCTGATTGCCAGGAATGGCATGAATGCAGATTTTGCATTACGCCATGGATGGCGTGTATTAGGGCAATGCAGGGCAGAAAAATGCTCCTGCATTTTCTGCATTCATTACATCCATGTAACTCAGCAATTGCCGAGGAGCAAAAATCTGCCCTGCCGCCGACGCCTGCCGATCGAACAACAGCACCCTCTTCAAAACCGGCATTGTGTTGCATATCAAAAATTAGATAAAGAGTCTCAATCTACGAACTTTCACAGTAAACGAAAAACTTAACTAAATGAGGTTATACCATGATTAAAAAAACACTAATTTATCTTGCGGCATTCGCATTCTTGCCGATATCAAGTCATGCTCAATTCGGTAATATGACCGAAGCGCAAATGCAGCAAATGATGCAACAGGGCCTTAAGATGCAAGAATGTTTCGGTCAAATTGATTCTTCAGCGATGGAACGGCTTTCCGAACGCGGCCAATCGATCGATGCCGAAATAACGGCACTGTGCCGTGCCGGCAATCGCGACCAAGCGCAAAGCAAAGCAATGGCCTTTGCTCTTGAGATGGCAAACGACCCGGCAATTCAAGCGATGAAAAAATGCGGAGAAGGCATGGCAGATATGTTGCCTAAAATAGTCACCGAATCTGAAGATTATGGCAACTCGGAAACTTCAAGCCGTCACGTTTGCGACAATCGCTAAGGAACGGACATCAAATAAGTTAGGGTTTGATCATAAATAACTTCCCTATTTTTAGAGAGTTCGGTAACTCGCCTGGCAAGACGGGGTTGCACCCCCCCGTCCTGCCAAAGTAACGCAGAAGACGAACAAAACGACCTGTTTGGTTGCATAACCTATAAAATGCATGCCCCTTAACCAAGGGTAAAGCCGCCGGTAGTTTTCATCGACATAGTCAAAATCAAAAAAACGCCGTTCTTGTCAATCTATTTTTACCAGTTTGATTAATATGAGGTATAATTGCGGACTTAACTCCCCTCCGCGCCACGCGTCTTAAATTTACCCACAGGCTTTGCATGTCCAACGATGTTTCCTCTTTTCCAACTTTTCGTGAATTAGCTCTAATCGAACCGGTGCTTAAAGCATTAGATGATGTCGGTTACGAATCCCCCTCCCCGATTCAAGCTCAAACCATTCCGCACTTAATGCAAGGCAAGGATGTTCTAGGCCAGGCGCAAACAGGCACCGGCAAGACCGCAGCTTTTGCTCTTCCGATATTATCCCGCCTCGACCTAAAAAAAACCGAACCGCAAGTTTTGGTTCTAGCCCCTACCCGCGAATTAGCCATACAAGTTGCCGAGGCCTTTCAGCGCTATGCCGCGCATTTAAAAGGTTTTCATGTATTGCCGATCTACGGCGGGCAAGACTACACGACACAACTTCGCCAGCTCAAACGCGGCCCGCATGTTATCGTCGGCACACCGGGACGGGTCATGGATCATATGCGGAAAGGCACGCTAAGGCTAGGTGAATTAAGCTGCCTGGTTCTTGATGAAGCCGACGAAATGCTGCGCATGGGCTTTATCGACGATGTCGAATGGATCTTGGAACAAACCCCTAAACAACGCCAAATCGCACTGTTTTCAGCAACGATGCCGGCACCCATTCGCAAAATCGCGCAAACCTATTTACATGACCCCGAGGAAATCACGGTCAAGGTCCGCACGTCGACCGCCGAAACGATACGTCAACGCTACTGGCTAGTCAGCGGAGTCCATAAACTCGACGCACTTACCCGCATGTTGGAATCGGAAACCTTCGACGGCATCATTATTTTTGTCCGCACTAAAACCGCGACGGTCGAACTGGCCGAAAAACTCGAAGCACGCGGCTATTCGGCAGCGGCAATCAATGGCGATATGTCGCAAGTACTGCGCGAAAGAACAATCGCGCATTTGAAAAACGGTAAACTGGATATTCTAATTGCAACCGACGTGGCGGCGCGCGGCCTCGATGTCGAACGGATCAGCCACGTCATCAATTACGATATTCCCTACGATACCGAGGCCTATATTCACCGCATCGGCAGAACCGGTCGTGCAGGTCGAACCGGCGATGCGATTTTGTTTGTCGCACCGCGTGAAAGAAGGCTGCTCAGCAATATCGAGAAAGCAACTCGTCAAAAAGTCGAAGAAATGGGACTGCCTTCGACTGAAATTATTAACAATAAAAGGATTGCCCGATTCAAACAACGCATTACCGATACACTGGCCGCGGAAGAATTGAGTTTTTTTATTCAATTGATGGAACAATACCAAAACGAACATAATGTATCGGCGATCGAAATTGCTGCTGCCCTGGCAAAGCAAGTCCAGGGCGAAACACCGTTGCTGATGAAAAACCCACCCAAAAAAGAAACCGAACGCCGCGAACGAAAAGACTCGATAGACCGAGAATCCGGGACGGAACGCAAGAGCAAGCGTAAGGCAAACCCCGACATAGAAATGGAAACCTACCGTATCGAAGTCGGCAAAGCACATGGTGTAAAGCCCGGCAACATCGTCGGCGCTATCGCTAATGAGACAGGACTTGATGGGGATCATATCGCACGCATTAAAATCGAGGAAAACTACAGCACCGTTGAGCTTCCCGCCGGCATGCCAAAAGATATTTTCCAAGAATTGAAAAAAGTAAGGGTTGCCGGTCAACAATTGAATATTTCTAGAATGGGCGAAACCTTGAAAAAAACTTTCAAGGCTAAAAAACGTGACGGTTCGGATAGCAAGCGAAGAAAAGCCAAGACTGGCAGTTAACTCATCTGCCGGATAATCACTATCCACATTATCCTAAAAAAATCAGTTGGCGCGCTTGGAATCCACTAGTGCTGAACCCTTCGACTAGGCTCCGGGCGAATGGAATTTAGAATACCAACTGATTTTTTTTAGGCTTACCCGATATCAGCCAGCAATTTGAGTAGTTTCGACGATCTTATGCCGCGGGGTAGACTGTTCGAGGAACGCCGTAAATAGGCCAGGTCAATTTTTCCAAAGACAAACTCCGCCCGCTTTTTCAATCGCCGCCAAGCGACGCTGATGTTCGGCAACCTCTTCGGCATCGCATTGGATCACTTTTAGCCTGGGACGATTGGAAGGCAGGCGAACAATGACCGACTCGACACCCCCCTCCTCTTCCGACGGGATTTCTTCATCCAACAATGAAGCCTGTCCGCCGGTCATCAGAAGGTAGACATCCGCCAGAATTTCGGCATCCAAAAGCGCGCCATGCAAATCGCGATGACTGTTATCGATGCCATAGCGCTTGCATAAGGCATCCAAACTATTGCGCTGTCCGGGATGTTTTTTTCTGGCAAACGTCAAGGTATCGAATACCGAGCTGTAATTCTCGAGAACTCCGGCCCCATTATTCAATAATCCGAATTCATGATTTAAAAACCCGACATCGAATGGGGCGTTGTGAATAACCAATTCGGCATCGCGAATAAAATTGATGAAGTCTTCGACTATCGAGGAAAATACCGGCTTATCGGCCAAAAACTCATTAGTAATTCCATGAACCTCGACTGCACCGGCATCGATTTCCCGTTCCGGATTGATGTAGACATGAAAATGGCGACCGCTTAGGCGACGATTCAATAATTCAACACAGCCTATCTCAATGACACGATGCCCTTCTTGCGGATTAAGCCCTGTCGTTTCGGTATCCAGCACGATTTGCCGTATGGTCGGCTTACTCATCACACATAGCCCTCTAGATGAAAACATTGCCGAATGAAGTCCGCGATATCCTGAACTTCTTCAAGGCAGACCGAATGCGCCATCGGGTATTCTTTCCAGTCCACTGAATAGCCCATTGACGTCAAGGCCTCGAAAGCCGCTCTGCCCGCTTCACGGGCAACGACATTATCGAACGAACCGTGCGCCATCATTATCGGAAACGATCGATTTACCTCGGAAAGCGCCGGAACGATTTCAGGCCATGTCGGTAAATAGCAAGAAAGCGCTAGGATACCCGCCAACCGATGCGGACATTTCAAACCGGCATCGAGCGCAATCACGCCACCTTGCGAAAACCCGGCCAGCAAGATATTTTCGGAAGACACGCCTCCTTCAATTTCCCTATCTATCAATTTCAAGATCGACGTCGACGACTCGGCAATACCGGCCTTGTCAACTTGCCGTTCCAATGACATATCCATAATGTCATACCAAGCCCGCATCGCCATCCCGTCATTGATCGTAACCGGGCGCACAGGCGCATTAGGAAAACAAAAGCGAATGCCCAAATCATCGGGCAATCCCAATTCCGGAACAATGCTCTCGAAGTCATGCCCATCGGCCCCTAAGCCATGCATCCAAATAATCGTATACCGATGCGGCGCTCTAGGAGCAATTTCAACCCAATCAATCTCACCCGTCATTTTTTCGATTCCTCACCCATTCACCTTTCACCTTTCACCTTTCCTAACCCAAGCCTCAAAATCCGCACTCGTCATCGGCCGAGAAAAATAATACCCTTGAAACACTCGACATCCCTTATTATACAGAAAGTCTCTTTGCTCCTCGGTTTCGACCCCTTCGGCAATGACATCGATTCCGAGATTATGAGCCATATTGATGATGGTCTCGATAATAATGGCATCGTTGAAATCGGTGGTAATATCTCTGACAAAACTCTTGTCGATTTTTAATTCGTCCAGCGGCAGCTGCTTGAGATAGGTCAATGACGAATACCCCGTCCCAAAATCGTCTATCGAGATTTTTACACCCAATTGTTTCAAGGCTCGCATTTTTTCGACCGTGTCATCGATATTATCGATCACAACGCCCTCGGTTAATTCGATAACGAAACGCGAAGCCGGAACCTTATATTGCCTTATCGCGTCAGCAATTTGATCGACAAAGTCTTGCTGACGAAATTGCTTAGAGCTGACATTGATCGAGATATGCTGGATGTCCAAGCCGTTATCGAGCCACTTTCGCATTTGCGCGCAAGACTCGCGAAAGACCCAGATACCCAAAGGCACAATCAAACCCGCTTCTTCGGCAACCGGTATAAATTGGTCGGGAGCGATTAAACCTTTTTGCCCATGCTCCCAGCGAATCAAGGCTTCCGAACCGGAAACCCGCCCTAAACGATCGGTTTGCGGCTGGTAATACAAAATAAAATCCTGATTTTCGATAGCCGATCGCAACTCTTTCTCTAAAAACATTCGGGCATCGGCTGCTTCTTGAATGCTTTGATGAAAAAAGCTTATCGTATTTCGCCCTTTAGCCTTGGATTGATACATAGCCTTGTCGGCCTGTTGCAGAATCTGATTGGCCGTTTGACCACTATCCGGAAACAAAGCGATACCAATACTCGGCGAACAATGGTGTTCGAAATCTCCAAAAAAATATGGCCGATTTAGTACACACCTTATTTTTTCGGCAACATGTAATGCCTCATCGCTGGCCGCTTCGAGACTGCTTTTATTGGCATGAATCAATATAACGAATTCGTCTCCGCCCAGTCTTGACGGGATATCTTGTTCTCTGAGTGAATCCTTCAGACGACCCGCAACTTGAATCAACAATTCATCCCCGACATGATGACCCAATGAATCATTCAACACTTTGAATCGATCCAAATCGAGAAAAATAATAGACCCGAAAGTTCCTTGGCGTTTGCTCACAGCCAATTCGTTGGAAAGCTGATTGACCAGTAAACGGCGATTAGCCAGAGCTGTCAGCGGGTCATAAAAAGCAAGATCATGAATCTCGTTTTCCGCTTTCTTTTTCTCGGTAATATCATAAAAAATAGCGACAAAATGCGTCGTATCGCCTTTTTCATTCTTAACAGCCGTGATCGTTTGCCATGTCGGAACATTTTCTCCATTCTTGCGCCGATTCCAAATTTCGCCTTCGAATTTGCCAACCGTCAGTAAATTCCGCCAAAGCTCGTCATAAAAATCATCATAATGACGGTCGGATTGTAAAATCCGTGGAGTCCACCCCACCACTTCATCGGCGCTAAAACCGGTAATTTCAGAAAAAGCATGGTTGACGCGTAAGATATTGCCGGCATTATCCGTAATTAAAATTCCCTCATGGGTTTCAAATGTCGTCGCGGCCAACCGTAACTGGCTTTCACTTTCCGCGAGGCTAGCATTGCTCCGCTTCAGTTCCAACGTTCGGTTTTTAACTTCTTCTTCCATCCTTAAGGTCCGCCCGGTCAACATCAATAAACCGATGCCGGTCAACCCTGTAAACAAAAAACCTCCTAACAACAACCACCAGACGCTCCACGATAAATGGTTATGAAAAAATTGCCCGGAAGGTTCGTAAAGTATATTCCAAACGCGATCCCCGACTTCAATTCTCTCCGCAATCTTTAAAGGCAAATCGATGACTTTATGAGTCGGCCTTTCCGGAAAATTGCTAAATAACATCGAGTCATGATCGGAGATTCGAATCAACAACTGCATATCCGGGAGGTTACTCAATACTATCGATACAAGATCGTCGATGCGAAACACCGTCGCGGCAACGCCCTTAAAATGCAGCCGCCTGGACTCGATGGTATCTACCGGTTGAAAGCGCTCATAAACCGGGGAATAAATAACGATACCGCTTTTGTCGGCATGACCGTCCTGCACCAATTTGAGCTTACCGGTAACCGCGGGAACCCCGCGATCCCTTGCGTTCTCGACCGCGCTTGATGCTATGGGGTTAACAAAAATATCGTAACCCAAAGCCTTCTCGTTGCCTTCTAACGGCTCAAGAAAAGTAATCGGCAAATAGCTCATGCGGGGGCCGGCTGAAACCATCCGCCCGAATTCGTCAGGCTCTCGTATTGCAAAGCCTTCATTTTGGGAATTTTCGAATCGATCCCGCTCTGATGCCGGCACATGAGCCATCCACTCCAACGCCACTAGACCGGGGTGCTTATCTAAAAGCGGAGCGGTAAAGATTTTAAAACCTTCTTTGGAAATGGGGTCGGCGCTATCGAATAAACCTTTTAGGATCTCATTGGTACCGATGTGGTCTTGAACCAAGACGCTGAAAGCATTATGGAACAACATCGCCTGTCGCTCGAAGACCGACTCGATTCTTAGAGACTCCTGCCGATTGGCATATTGAAAAACGCCAATGACCAACAGAACCAGTAAAACCAACGGATAGGCCACATAGTTGCGACGCACCCTCCATGAAGATCTTGGCTCGCCGATAAATGTCAGAACAAATGGTGTAAAAATCAACACGCCTATCGTATCGCCAATCCACCAAGTCCCCCAGCTCAACAAAATATCATCGCCGGTAATCACGCCGCGAATCCACAGCACTGTAACTCCAACTGCCGGTGCTACCAAGCAGGCCAACGGTCCGCCTAGTAACATGAAGCGCAAGATGCGTCGATCTTCCGTTAATGAATCGCCGATACCGACCCACCGCTCGATTAACGTAGCTCCGACCAGTGCTTGAACACAGCAAGCCACACTGACGGCACTCCCGATCACCATGGAGCCAACAATCATTTCGACTGAAGAATGATCGAGAAAGGCATACACCTGTACAAACAAAGCGCCGAAAAAAACACCCGCCAGCACCCGAACCCGATAAACCAATATCAATGCTAGTGCGATACCCGAAGCGGGCCAAACCGGGCTCACGCCGCTCGGCGGAATTGCCAATAACGTGCCGAGACAACCGCCAACTATATAACTGAGCGAGGCAACTACATTGAGCACGACCGTGCTTCCATTAAAAAAACTTCCACCGGGAACAGTTTGAGAAGAGTCGGCGCGCTGAAACAAACTCATGCTCTCTTTAAAGAATCGATACCTTGATTAGCCAGTCGGTCTGCCGTCTCATTACCTTGATCGCCGGAGTGTCCCTTAACCCAGATCCACTCGACCCGATGCCTAGCCATCGATGTGTCGAGACGCCGCCATAAATCGTCATTTTTTACCGGTTTTTTGGCAGCGGTCAACCAACCTCTTATTTTCCAATTCGGCATCCATTCGGTGATGCCTTGCAGTACATATTTCGAATCGGTAAATATCTTGACGGAACACGGACGGTTCAGTGCTTCAAACGCTTGAATCGCAGCCATTAGCTCCATTCGGTTATTCGTCGTTTGTGCTTCGCCGCCGAATAATTCCCTGGTCGACCCTTTATAACTTAGAAAGACCCCCCAACCGCCAGGCCCGGGATTACCGCGACACGCACCATCGGTATAAATAATAACGGGCTCAGTCATCTTTCGTTAAACGCTGTGACGATTCAAAACCGTTCAAAATAGCCATACGTGGCTGTTTTACGGCTTTGGAATCCAAAGGAATAAGTGTGTATCGACGCTTGATGGCCCTGATTGCGTAGGCAGTGGCACGCAACGAGGATCTTTCAGACTTGGCATTCGCAGGATTTGAACGAACCGAATCGATACTTAAATCGGCAACCGATTTTGCTTCGAAATTAAGCAGCTTTAACCAATCCAGCACTCTTCTCTTACTGATAAAATGTCCGGTCCACGAATCCGCCATTTTTTTTTCCCAAAGATATTGATAGCGAACCCAAAAACTCCACGGATTAAAATTGATAATCAACACATGGCCTTCCGCTTTTAGTACCCGTTCGATTTCACGCATTGTTTGAAAACGGTTCGCATCGAATTCCAGCAAGTGAGGCAATAAAATCAGATCGACACTATCGCTAAGTATAGGCAAGCAATAAGCTTTAGCCTTAATTTTAAGCGCACCATCGCATCCTCGATTATTGGCATCTAAAATCGTAAACCCGTTATAAAGCGTGCAGTCAATAAATTGATCCTCCCAACCCAAACCGCCTATTTGCAGCACTTTTTGTTTACAACTGACCGTAATCGAACGCCGAATATATTCGGCTTCAACCTCTTGCAGCATTTTTCCTCTTGGTGTTTCATACCAGGAGAATAAAAAATCGCGCTTCATAAAAATAAGCTCAAAAAATTTAAATTACAGTGAATTATGATAAAAACGGGCTATACTACTCATTTCGTGCAATGAATTTAAAGATATAGATATGCCTAAGACTAATTCTAACAGGTCATTGACGCTTTTTTCGTTTTTGATTTTGACGCTCTCAGCTGGTTGTACTCAACAACCTACCAAAAGTTCACTTAGTATTAGCCAAAAACCTCCGCTCGTTAAAAAAGATGATTACAAACCACGCCTAAATAAACTGAAATTCGCCAAGTCCAAAAAAAGCTTATTCAAATCTGGCAACCATACCATTTGGGAACGTTTGGTCTCGCTTTACGCACTGCCCGAAATCGAGAATGAAAGGATTGACAAGGAAATCAACTGGTTTCTTAAAAACCCGGAATACTTAGTACGCGTGCAAAAACGCGCCGAACCTTACCTGCATTTGATTTTAGAAGAAATTGAATCAAAAAATATCCCTGGTGAATTGGCCCTGTTACCGGTAGTCGAAAGCGCATTCCGGCCCGACGCCTACTCTCCGGCACATGCCTCAGGGCTTTGGCAATTCATTCCGGAAACCGGCCGCTTGTATGGCCTCAAACAAAATAATTGGTATGACGGACGCCGCGATGTTTATGCTTCCACTCAGGCGGCAACCAAATTCTTAAAAGACCTCGGCGATAATTTCGAGGGCGATTGGTTGCTCGCGCTGGCTTCTTATAACTGGGGCCGAGGCAATGTGCAAAAATCGATAGACAGAAATCTAGCCCAGGATTTACCTACCGATTACTGGTCATTGAAAATGCCCAACGAAACGTTTAACTATGTGCCGCGATTGTTGGCTGTTGCGAAAATTTTCGCTAACCCGGATCAATACAACATCCCGTTGTATGAGATCCCCGACCAGCCTTATTTCGAAGTCGTCGACTTGGACACGCAACTCGACTTACAAAAAGCCGCCGAACTCGCCCAAACCAGCGTCGACGAAATTAAACGCTTGAACCCGGCCTTCAAACGCAACGCTACCGCACCAAACGGCCCACACCGTTTATTGATACCAGTTGATCAAGTATCGATTTTCAAAGAAAACCTAGCCAAGCTTCCGGTTGCGCAACGCTATACTCAAGCATCCGTAAAGGTAGTACCGGACAAAACTCGCGTCAAAGCCGCCGCGAGTCGCAAAATTAAACATAAAATCCGCCCTGGTGAATCATTGGGCTTAATCGCCCGGAAATACAAGACTTCAGTCGGCGCTATTCGCACAGCTAACCGCCTTGGCAAAACAGACCACATTCAATCGGGAAAATCGCTGATCATACCAGCCAACGGAAAATCGACCATTGCCGCCAAGTCAGCACCAGCCACTGCAAAACCAATCATTTACACAGTCAAACCCGGCGATACTTTCTGGAAAATATCACGGCAATTTTCAGTTAGCACTCATGAGATTTATCAGTGGAATAAGTTAAATGCAAATTCTAACTTAAGAGCCGGACAAAAATTGACGATCCATAAAGGCTCACAAATCGTCGCTAAAGCTAACTCCTCTTCGCAACCGGTTAACTATACCGTACAGCCGGGTGATTCTTTGATGCAAATTTCGCGAAAATTCAAAGTCCCGGTTAGCGATTTGTTGAAATGGAACTCGACCAGCGTCGACAAGATTTTGAAGCCGGGTCAACAACTGAAAGTATTAGCCGACAAATCGACTTAAGATTTGGCCCCATTTAGAGAAAAAAGGCAGGAGCAATTATATTGCCCTTGCCTTTTTTTATACATTCTTGTTTTGCAAGCGCGGAACCGCCGCCAATAATTCGCGGGTATAGGTATTTTTCGGATTCAGCAGTACCTGTTCGACTTCACCGTGCTCGACGATCTTGCCGCGATACATCACCGCCACCTCGTCGGCAATTTCCGCAACGACACCAAGATCATGCGTAATAAATAAATAACTCACGCCTTGTTCTTTCTGCAAATCCTTCAACAACTCGATTATTTGCGCCTGAACCGAAACATCCAACGCGCTAGTCGGTTCGTCGCAAACAATCATTTTTGGTTGCACGGCCAGCGCTCTGGCAATACAAATTCGCTGCCGTTGACCGCCTGAAAATTCATGCGGATAGCGATGCGCACTATCAGGCGGCAAATCAACCCGTTCGAGCAAGTCAACAACTCTCGCATGTCTATCGACTGCACTAACCTCGGGATACAAGGCTCTAATTCCTTCATCGATAATCTCGCTAACCAACATTCTAGGATTCATCGACGAAAACGGATCTTGAAACACGATTTGAATATCGGCACGCTTGCGCCGCAAAGCTTCACCGGTCAGCTTATGCAATTCGATGCCGTCCATGACTACCCTTCCCGAATAAGCCGGAATCAAATTCAATAGCGCCTTGCCGAGCGTCGTCTTGCCGCAACCCGACTCGCCGACCAATGCCAATGTCTTCCCATGTTCAATTTCGAAGCCAACCCCATCAACGGCCCGAACATGGCCGACAACTCGCTTAAAGATCCCTTTTCTAATGGGATAATAGACCTTGAAATCATCGATCTTCAGTAGTGGGGGCTTTTGCTCTCTCTTATGACCGAGACAACTCTCCATCGACGGCAAGGCATCAAGTAATTTTCGCGTATAAGGATGCGAGGGATTTTGAAATATTGAAGCGCTCCGTCCTGTCTCGACAATTTTGCCTTTTTGCATCACGGCAATGCGATCGGCCATCGTCGAAACCAATGCCAAATCATGACTAATCAACCATAACGCCATGCCGGTCTTCTGTTGAATCGACTTAAGCAGCGCCAAGATTTGCGCCTGAATCGTCACATCCAGCGCGGTCGTCGGTTCGTCGGCGATCAATAAATCGGGTTCGCCGGCTAAGGCAATCGCGATCATGACCCGTTGCCGCTGCCCCCCCGATAATTGATGTGGATATTCACCGACCCGCTTTTCAGGCTCCGGAATCTCAACCCGCGTCAATAATTCGATGACGCGTTGCCGAATCGCTTGTTTCGTCATCGAGAAATGTAATTTAAGCACTTCAGCAATTTGTTCACCGACCGTCATCACCGGATTAAGCGATGACATCGGATCCTGAAAGATCAATGCAACACGCCGACCGCGAATTTTGCACAACTCATATTCGGCCTTGCGTAATAGATCGACGCCATTCAGATTGATTTCATCAGCATTGACGCTTGCATTGACCGGCAATAACCGCAATACCGATAACGCGGTAATCGACTTGCCGGAACCCGATTCTCCAACGATTGCAAACGTTTCACCGGCATGCACCTCGAAGCCAATGGCATCGACCACCGGATTACCGGAGCCGAATTTGACTGTTAGATTTTTAACTTCAAGAACGGGGCTTCGATTCATCCCATGCGCCTCGGGTCGAATGCATCCCTGACCGAATCGGCGAACAGATTCGCGGCAAGTACCAGCGTAAACATAAATAGGAACGATGCCGCCAACGACCACCAAACCACCGGTTCGCGCGCCATTTCAAGCCGGGCACCGTTAATCATATTACCCCAACTATGCGTGGTCGGATCGACACCGATATTGATATACGACAAGACCGCCTCAGCCAACACCAAAGAACTAAAGTCGAGCACGACCGAAATCAATACGATATGCATCACGTTCGGCAGAATATGCCGGAATAATATAATTCTTCGTCTGACACCGAGCGCCGAAGCCGCCTGCACATACTCCATCTCGCGAAGTTTCAGCGTTTCGGCGCGCAGCATACGGCATAGTCCCGTCCAATTGGTCACACCCAAAATTATGCATAAAAACAGTAGCCTCATATCGGCGCGAACGATCAAGCTGGTGAACTGCTCTTCATTTTTCGCCATATAGACTTGCACGACCAGAATCGAGGCGGCAATCAACAATACACTCGGAATCGAATTGAGGGTCGTGTACAAATATTGAATCGTATCATCGACCCATCCTCGGAAAAAACCCGCGAGAATACCAAATACGATTGCCAGCGGCAGCATAATCAGCGTCGTCAGCGTCCCGATAACGAGCCCGGTTCTAATGCTTTTAATCGCCTGGTACAACACATCCTCACCAACTTTATCGGTGCCTAACACATGATAATACGACGACAACTCAAGCAATGTACCGCACACCGTCACGATCCAAAAGACGGTCCAAGCAACAGCCTTGACTGAAGCTTGACTGATTAAAGCATTTTGCCGACGCCGAAACTTTTGCACCAATAAGACAAGCACGATAACCGCAGGAATTGCGCTTTTAATGAAACCGATAGACGCCTTCATTAAAACATCGTAGAACAACTCGGATTCCGGATCATCCAAATGAGCCCCGCCGTATTGCAATCGCGGATAAGCCCATACCGGACTG
This sequence comes from Methylotuvimicrobium sp. KM1, assembly GCF_044788715.1. NCBI lineage: Bacteria > Pseudomonadati > Pseudomonadota > Gammaproteobacteria > Methylococcales > Methylococcaceae > Methylotuvimicrobium > Methylotuvimicrobium sp. KM1. The sequence goes on from NZ_CP173170.1 coordinate 3,632,892, forward strand.
CCATCTTCTAGCACCATTAACTCCTTGCCGAAAAGATGGGCAGCAAATGGTGCCGAATAGGTCTTTTCGCCATGCAAACGAATCGGCGATAGCCATTGATCTAAAACACTGACGATTTCATTGGAATCCTTCGAATGTAAATGCATCGAGTCGAGCAAACCCACCGCCACGAAAAATAGCAGCACCGTCAGCGATACCATGCCGGTCTTACTCGTGCCTATTTGCCTTAACGGCCGGCTCATTCGAGGGTTGCGCAGCATATAAACCGACAATAAGATCATGCCGAGCAGCAACACAAAAATAAGCGCATCGGTCCATAAAACAACCATTATGACAACCTGACTCTAGGGTCTACTAAAGTATAAGAAATATCGGTTAATAATAGCCCAACGATATAAAGCACCGAGCCAAGAAAGACCATCGACCGGACAATCGCGAAATCCTGACTGTTAATCGCATCGATCGTATAACTACCCAGGCCAGGAATACTGAAAAACGACTCCATGATCAAGCTTCCCATAAATAACAACGGCAGCACCACGACCACGCCGGTCAAAATAGGTATCATTGCGTTTTTTAACACATGCCGGAATAACACTTGGGTCTCGGACAAGCCTTTGGCCCTAGCGGTTCGCACATAGTCCTTTTCAACCTCCTCCAAAAACAGCGTTCTGTACCATCTCGCCCCGGAACCGATGCCGGAGAGCACACCGATGACTATCGGTAGCGCTATGAATTTCAATGCTTGCAAGCCCCCATCGTAGCCGGAAATCGGCACCAGCCTCAGCACCTTGCCGATAAAAAATTGTCCGCCGATGATATAAAACAATGACGATACCGACATCAACACGACACAAAGCACAATACCGCCGAATTCAAGATAAGATCGGCGAAACAAAACCATCAGCAAAGCGACGCAAATATTCGTGATCAGACCCAGCAATAAAGTCGGCAATGCCACTGCCAAACTGGGCCACATCCGCTGCTTGATATCGGCACCGATATTACGCCGATCACTGTCGGAAATTCCGAAATCGAACCAAAACAAACCGGCCGATTTTTGAAAAAAAATTGTTTCAGTGATCTTGCTTGCCCCGCCTGCCTCAGCGTTCCATAACAGCGGCAAATGATAACCTCGCTGCTGCTTCCAGTTTTCGACGGCTTGCTCGGTGACGTGCTTGTGCCCGAGTTGCATACGCGCCATATCGTTCGGACTGTTGACGACAAAAAACAGGACGAACGTCAGAATGTTTACGCCCAGCAATAGCGGAAATGCATATAAAATTCGTCGGATGATATATTGAATCATCGTTAGGTCTCCAAAACCTTGTATACCTTTCGCACTTCAAATTTCGGCAGCGCCTAAGGAGGCACCGGGGGGCCTGGCAAAGGCTTTGCCTACATGGACGTATTCACGGCGTCCTTTGACGGGCCCCCGGTGCCGAATTTTGCTCTACGATGGGTATAAATCAATAAAAACTAATGAGCAACCGCTCTAATTTTACGGCGATAAGCGAGTACTGCCGGAACAATCAAGACCGCTAACAACAATAAAACGAGCACAATAGGCCAGAAAACCGGCTGATTCCACTGCTGTCTTTTTTCGGTACGGATGGCTGTATCGATGCGAACGTACTTTAGACGATTATTCGCCATTAAATTCGGCTTCACATTTTTATACCACTGGTGATAAAGAATGAAATCTTTCGGGTAAAAGCCGAATAACCACGGCACATCATAACGAACTTGTTCTTGTAATTTCTGAATCAAGCGAAAACGCTCATCCGTGTTATCCATATTACGCATTTTTTCGAATATGCGATCGAACTCCGGATTTTGGTAATTGCCGGTATTTTCACCGCCGAATTGCACTTTTCCGTTTGGTCCATAAAGCAGAAAAAAGAAATTCTCCGGATCTGGGTAATCGGCATTCCAACCCCACATATAAATTTGCGCATTGCCGGCACGCATTTTTTGTTGAAAACGATTGTAATCGGTCCCACGTATGACCAACTTAATCCCTAATTGTCTAAATTGCTTGCGAAACCAGTTCAATCTCGACCGATCATCGATACCCGACGAGGTCGTGTCGAAATACAGAATCAAGGGTTGGCCGGTTTTGGGGTCAATCCCCCCGGGGTATCCGGCCTCAACCATTAATTGACGAGCCGCCTCAATACTCTTTCGCTTTGGCCTGCCGTCCACCCAATCGTAAACATAGCGATTGAGCCCTTCCTGCCCTTCGGCGTAGCCGAATATACCCGGCGGCAAAACGCCCTGCGCGGCTTCGCCGCGACCATTCATGAATATCGAAATAAATTCCTCATAGTCGACCGCGATAGCGATCGCTTGGCGTAACTTTCTAGCCTCATCGGACAAACCACCGACTAGGCTATCCAGCATATTGAAGCCCATATAATAAATTGCGGTCACCGTCGATGTTTTCAATTGAATGCCTTTTTCTTCCATCGAGCGGGTCAAACCCACTTCGCCGCTGCCGGAAAATTGCACGGCTTGGTCGAAACTATCGGAGGCGATGCCGGATGCATCATAGTAACCTTGCAGGAATTTTTGCCAGTAGGGAATCGTTTCCTTTTCCAGCGTAAACACGACTTTATCGATAAAAGGCAAGGCCTTGCCGGCATCTTCGAGCAAGCCTTGCTCTCGGTCTTCCGGTTCACCTTCGTCGGGATAGGCTTCGAAACGAAAATTGGGGTTTTTTTCCAGCACCATGCGCCGATTCGGATTATTTTCCGCCAATAAAAAAGGTCCGGTACCGATTGGATACCAATCGAGCGTGATGTTTTTTTCGATCAAACCATCCTGATGATAAAAAACATCCGCTTCCCAAGGCATCGGCGCGAAAAACGGCATTGCCAACCAATAACTGAATTGCGGATACTTTCCGTTGATTCGAATTTTGTAACGGTACTTGCCCAACGCTTCCACGCCGGAAAGTTTCCGCTGCATTAATTCACCGATTTCGACATCTCGGGTAGCCTCATAAAACTCATCGAATCCGACAATATACTGCTTCATTAATTCAGCGATCGGAGATTGAATCTTCGAATAAGCCAGGCGTTTGATTTGATAAACATAATCTTCAGCCACCAACTCCCGGGTCTCTAACTGATCGAAATCAGCCAACGCGGTTATGTGCGTTATGTCCGAATCACTCAATGTATGATATCGATACGTTCCGTCACTGTTTTTGGCAAACGCCGGATGCGGCTGATAACGAATTCCCGGTTTGATTTCAATCAGATAATCGGTAAAGGCAATATGCGCTTCCGCAGCGTTTTCAGGTAACGGGTTGCCATCGACATCAAGATAGACTACTTCCGGCATTTGCATCGCGGTCAACGGTACCAATTCATAAGGCCTTTTGAGGTAGTGATATTGAAATGGCGGCTCATAAATCTGTCCGAGAAACGTATATTCGTTGGCGCTATAGGAAATCGCCGGATCCAGATGCTTCGGCCGCTCGGTAAATGCAGAATAAAGCACGGCCAAATCAGCGTCTTTTTTGGAATAAGGATTATTTAATTGCGAGATATCGCAAGCACTTAAGAATATGGCAAACGCCGACAAAACTGCTTTTACACCGATAGTTTTAGATTTTATGTTCATCAGCAGCGTATTCATCCACAAAAGGCTGGACATCAAATTAACGGTTAGAGATACTTTGCGTTATTCTAACAATAAACCAATGGAGAGATCATATGGGTTTCATGCAAGGCAAACGTGTCTTGATTGTCGGCTTGGCCAGCAACCGCTCAATCGCTTGGGGTATTGCCAAGGCAATGCACCGTGAAGGTGCCGAACTGGCATTTACGTTCCAAAACGACAAATTGCAAGAACGTGTCGTCAAAATGGCCGCCGAGTGCGGCTCCAATATCACTGTCGAATGCGATGTCAGCAATGACGACCATATTGAAGGCGTATTTAAGGAACTGGGCAAGCATTGGGATGGATTGGACTGCATCGTGCATTCGGTGGCTTATGCGCCTAGAGAAGCGCTGGACGGCGATTATGTCGAAGCCACGACCCGAGAGAATTTCCAAATCGCTCACGATATCAGTTCTTACAGCTTTACCGCACTAGCCAAAGCGGGCCGACCGATGATGAAAGGACGCAACGGCGCCTTGTTAACGCTAAGCTATCTAGGCGCCGAACGCGCGATCCCGAATTACAATGTCATGGGGGTCGCCAAAGCCAGCCTGGAAGCCAATGTCCGCTATATGGCCGTAGCCTTAGGTGCCGAAGGCACCCGTGTCAACGCGGTTTCAGCCGGCCCCATTAGAACACTAGCCGCTTCAGGCATCAACAATTTTAAGGCGATGCTGAGTAAAGCGGCCGATACGTCTCCTTTGAAAAAGAATGTCACCATTGAAGAAGTCGGCAACGCAGCGGCATTTTTATGTTCGGACCTGGCTTCCGGCATCACCGGAGAAATCACCTATGTTGACGCAGGCTATAACATAGCAGGTTTAGCTGCATCCTAATTCTTTCCAAGAATAACGCTGTCAAAAAAGGGAGCTTAAAGCTCCCTTTATTTTACTGTGAAAGTATGCGAACCGAAGCGGGTGCGGTTGCTCGATCGACAGGCGTCGGCGGCAGGGCAGATTTTTGCTCCTGCAAAATCTGCATTCATGCCATCCTTGGCAATCAGTCGCCGCCGTCGAGCCTACATGGACGTATTTACCCAGCACCTAAATTATCAATGTAATCAATCATGGCCAATAGGCTATGGAATTTAGGTGCTGGGTTTACGGCGTCCTGTCGGGCGAGTGACCGTACCCAGCCATTCCTCGCACTTTCATTTGCCGGGGCGATGGCCGGGCCTTCATGAACGTTATGCCGTTTTTAAATCCGATAAGGCAACGCTTTTGCTAAAACGCTGCCCCAAGATCCGGACTCCATCATTTTGATCGGACAATTACATCGGCCTTTTCTTGCAAATTTGCCATTACCGCACTAAATAACGACTGACCTAACGCATTGGCAATATTTTTGGTTGCCAATTCCATGCGTTTTTTGTCTTCTTCAGTCATCTTGCCATCGGTAACATTCTGCAAGCTCACCAACACTTGCTCACCGCTGCTCAAAGGCGCGACAAAAAGATTCGGCTGATCAGCGACAGGTTTGGCGGCTTTAAAAACAGCCTGCAAAAGTTCGCCAGGAACTTCCGAACTGGTGCGCGACAAGCCTTTTATCGATTTGTGACTAACATCGTTTGCTTCTTCGGCTAATTTCTTCAAGCTCTCGCCGGCTATTGCCCGGCTTTTAAGATCGAACACGCGCTCTTCAGCCTGCCGTATAGATTTCGATACCAACAACGCTTCGATGACGTCGTTCCTGACTTCAGCCAGTTCGCGCACGGCAGCAGGTTGATGATCCTTGACATGCAATACGATCAATCGATCGCCCTCCAACTCGAGCGGCTCGCTGTTATTGCCTTTCAAGACATCTTCAGAAAATGCCGCATTACGAACCATCTGTTCCGCAGCGATCCCTTCGCCTTGGTCACGGGTAAAGAGTTTCGTCGTTTTAATAGTCAACCCTAAAGCGTCCGCTACTTCGAGCAAGTCTTCGGAATGCTCATAACTGAACTCCGTCAGCGTTTGCCCAAGCTCGTAATATTTATTTTCGGCTTCCGTTTTTTGATAGGATCGTTTTACTTCATCCTTAACGTCCTCGAAAGATTTAGTTTCTCGGGGAACCAGTTCGGTCACTTTAATCAGGTGATAACCGAAAGCAGACCTAACCGGATCGGAAACCTCACCCAACTGCAGCGCACTCGCAGCATCCTCGAAAGCTTTTTCCATCACGCCGGCTTCGAACAGTCCTAAATCACCGCCGGATTTTGCCGTTAATTTATCATCGGACAAAGCTTCCGCAACTTTAGCAAACGATTCGGTTTGCAATTGCTGTTTCGCTGCCTGAGCCTTTGCCAACGCCGCCGCATCATCGGTTTCACTAGTCACTGCAAACAGTATGTGGCTGATTTTTCGGCGCTCTTTAGTGCTGAAAAAATCCTTTTGCTCTTCATAAAATGCCCGCAATTTATCGTCGACAACTTCGACCGCGTCGGCAAGCTCAATTAGCGATAACTCGATATAATCGACCGAAACTTGCTCGGGGGTACGATAATTATCTTGATATTGCCGGTAAAAAGCCTCAATTTCTTCTTCACCGGGCTGCTCGTCAATCCTTTTGACCGAAACGGTCAAATATTCAATATCCCGTAGTTGATTTTGAATTTTAAAAAAACTTTCAACATCGTATAGTGTGGCAAAACTGCTTTTAACAACCGCATGTTGAAACTGCTCCATCATCAATGCATTCTTAATTCTGCCTACAAACTCCATCGAAGACATGCCTTGAGAACCCAGTAATGCTTGGTATTGGTTTTTATCAAACCGGCCATCAACCTGAAAGTAATCCAAGGACTGGATAAAATCCCTAGCCGTTTTATCGGTTATCACCAAGCCTTGCGATTGCACATGCTGCAAAAGCACCTCATCTTGAATCAATTTTTGCAGCGCTTGCTGCTTAAGCGTTTCTTCTTCAATATCCAAACCTTGCAAACTTTGACTGAATTGAGCGTAAGCTTTAGATACATCGCGTTGAAAAAAATCTCTATCGCCGACCGATGCAACCGGAGTTTCTTTCCCGACATCGACATAGTTTTGAATTCCCCATAAAGCAAAAGGCACTGTGATTGCAATCAGAATGACCCACGAGAACACGCCCTGCGCTTTTTCTCTTATCTTTGTCAGCATATGCTAGATCCTTAAATAAAAGTAACTTGATTTGTAAGAACACTCATGTGCATTGATTCTTAGGCTACCGCCAAATTTCCATTCGACCCTTGTTATACTTTTCGTAGATCAAAATTCGGCCCCGCCCTCCCCGTCAAAGATCCAGCACCTAAATGATCCAAGATAGTTAACCATAGCCAATGAGCTATTGGAATTTAGGTGCCGGGCCTGTCAAGCGAGTTGCCGAATCCTCAACAAGCTCATAGCCCCAATACGTTATTTATCTCGAAATCCTTAGGTGCTGGGCGAACCCCTGCGCTCTCAACAGCAGTAATTAAAACGCTTGGTTTAGGGTCTGGATGATCCTTTCCATGCGAGTTTGGCGGCAATCTGAACGCCATAACCCAGCTCCTCCAGAAATTAGGATGCTCTTCCGATCAGATTGGAGTAATAGCTACCTTTAATCGACGCAAAAAAAAACCCCGAACCGTGTAACGGCCCGGGGTTTTATATTTGGCGGAGCGGACGGGGCTCGAACCCGCGACCCCCGGCGTGACAGGCCGGTATTCTAACCAACTGAACTACCGCTCCTAAGTCTGTGGTGGGTGCTGAGGGGATCGAACCCCCGACCCTCGCCTTGTAAGGGCGATGCTCTCCCAGCTGAGCTAAGCACCCGACTAAAGAAGCACTAGTTTACAGCATCTTTTAAAGATTTACCAGCTTTAAATGTAGGAATTTTTGCAGCACTAATGGTGATTTCTTCACCTGTTTGCGGATTACGTCCTTTGCGCTCTGCTCTTTCTTTGACAGAAAACGTACCGAAACCAACCAACGCTAAAGAATCGCCTTTGCTTAAAGCTGTTGTTACCGCAGTTAAAAAACCATCTAAAGCACGACCGGCATCCGCTTTCGTTAATCCTGATGAATCCGCGATAGAATCAATAAGTTCAGATTTATTCATTATTCCCCCTAGGAAATTATTAAAGTTAATTGTATAAGCAAAGCGCTTATTCTCTTATGTCGCCCCCCGCTACATAAGAAAGCGGACATTTATATCAACACGACTCCTTAAGTGTCAAGCTTTAAACTCTCCAGACCAGGCATTTTCAGGTTTTACCCACACTTTAACAAAAAAAGGTCGATTAATGCGCGGTTACATTCTGTTTTTTTGCTTTAGCAGCTGCTTCGGTTTTTTTTGCATGTTCAATCGATTTTTTCTTATTGCCGGGAACCGGCATGTACTGCAACGCTTCAACCAAGACCTCATCGATCCAGTGTACACATTTAATCGTCAGCTTTTCTTTTATATTTACCGGAATCTCGGCTAAATCTTTTTCATTTTCCGCCGGAATCAATACCGTAGTAATGCCTCCGCGATGAGCGGCCAGCAGCTTTTCTTTCAGACCGCCGATAGGCAATACTTCGCCTCTTAATGTGATTTCCCCCGTCATTGCTACACTAGCCTTAACCGGTATTTTGGTCAATGCGGAAATAATCGCGGTACACATACCGATACCGGCACTAGGCCCATCTTTCGGTGTCGCCCCTTCAGGGACATGAATGTGAATATCGTTTTTTTGAAAAACTTCATTATCGATATCGAGCACAGCCGCACGACTTCGCACCACCGTCATTGCCGCCTCGATAGACTCTTTCATCACATCACCGAGTTTTCCGGTTGCGGTTTGCTTGCCTTTACCCGGAATAACAGCCGTCTCAATCGTCAGCAATTCGCCGCCAACCTCGGTCCACGCCAAACCGGTCACTTGGCCGATTTGATCATGCTCTTCCGCCAATCCGTAATTGAAACGCCTAACGCCCAAATATTTACCCAGATTAGTCGAATCAACTAGTACCTTAGCGTCTTTTTGTTGAAGCAACAAATCCTTAACGACTTTACGGCAAATTTTAGAAATCTCACGCTCCAAGCTTCTGACACCGGCCTCTCGGGTATAGTAACGAATGATATCCCTGACCGCCGACTCATCAATATCGATTTCTTTTTCTTTCAAACCGTTATTTTTGATTTGCTTGGGAATCAAATAACGCATCGCGATGTTGATTTTTTCATCTTCAGTGTAGCCGGCTAGACGAATAACCTCCATGCGATCAAGTAATGCCGCCGGAATATTCATCGTATTGGCCGTCGCTACAAACATCACATCGGACAGATCGAAATCCACTTCTAGATAATGATCCGAAAAGGTGTGATTTTGCTCCGGATCGAGAACCTCTAACAATGCCGATGCGGGATCGCCACGAAAATCGGCAGCCATTTTGTCGATTTCGTCCAACAAAAACATCGGATTTCGCGTTTTCACCTTAGCCAAATTCTGCAGAATCTTGCCGGGCATTGAACCGATATAAGTTCGCCGGTGCCCACGAATTTCGGCCTCATCCCTAACCCCGCCTAATGCCATGCGTACATATTTACGATTAGTTGCACGCGCAATCGATTCGCCCAACGAAGTCTTGCCGACACCAGGAGGACCCACTAAGCATAAAATAGGCCCCTTCAAGCGTTTAACTCTTTGTTGCACGGCCAAATACTCAAGAATCCTTTCTTTCACTTTTTCAAGTCCGTAATGTTCGGCTTCCAATACCTCTTCCGCCACTTTTAAATCATGCCTAACTTTTGTCTTCTTTTTCCATGGCACATTAACCATCCAATCGATATAGTTACGCACCACAGTCGCTTCGGCCGACATCGGCGACATCATTTTCAACTTATTGAGCTCAGCGGTCGCCTTCTCTTTCGCTTCCGCCGTCATGCCCGCCGAATTGATTTTCTTTTCGAGCTCTTCGATTTCGTAAGGCGCATCGTCCATTTCTCCCAACTCCTTTTGTATCGCCTTCATCTGTTCATTCAGATAATACTCCCTTTGGTTTTTCTCCATTTGCTGCTTGACGCGCCCGCGAATACTCTTCTCCATTTCGAGTAAATCGACTTCGCCCTCCATCAGAGTCATCAATGCTTCCAAACGCTGCTGAATATCGGACAATTCCAAGATCGTTTGTTTATCGGAAACTTTCAGCGTCATGTGAGCCGCCACGGTATCGGCGAAACGCCCCGGATCGTCAATACCGGCCAGCGCATTCAACACCTCGGGAGGGATCTTGTTGTTCAGCTTGACATATTGATCGAAAGATCCCATTGCAGTACGTTGCAAGACTTCCTGCTCTTGCTCAGACATCGTAATAATGTCATTAATCTCGGAGACCAGGGCCGAAAAATAACCGTCGGAAAACTCATATTTATCTACCTGGCAGCGTTTACCACCCTCGACTAGCACTTTTACGGTTCCGTCAGGCAATTTAAGCAATTGGAGGATATTCGCCAATGTTCCCACCTGATATAAATCAGTAAAATCCGGATCATCGACTTCGGCTTCCTTTTGTGCGACTAAAAGCACTTGCTTGTTATCCTTCATTGCCGAATCGAGCGCGACAATCGATTTTTCCCTTCCCACAAATAATGGAATCACCATGTGCGGATAAACCACGACATCTCTTAACGGCAAAACCGGCACGATCATTTTTGTTTGATGTATAACTGTCATTTCAATAAGCTTCCACAAAAGGGGTCATTTATTATTTCTTAATAACTTTAATATAAGGCCACTTATTAAAATAGCAAGTTTTGAACGAATAACCATCGCAATTAAGCATAAAAAAGGGCTTTATATGTAACATATAAAGCCCTTTTCATCTAATCTTAGCTAACCAAATTTTTAGCGGGGTAAAACTCCCTAATAAGCCGATTCCAAGATTTGATGCGTGAAAGGCATAGATCGATTAGGAATCCGAAGCCGCTTTTTTTATCTCGGATTCATAAACCAAAATCGGCTTAGACTCGCCCGATATCACGCCCTCATCCACGACTACCTTTGTGATATTTTCCGCTGAAGGCAGCTCATACATTGTATCCAACAGGACATTTTCAACGATGGTCCTCAACCCTCTTGCTCCGGTTTTTCTTTCCATAGATTTGCGAGCAATGGCATGCAAAGAGTCCTCTCTAAATTCCAATTCGGCGCCTTCCATTTCAAATAAGTGCTGATATTGTTTGACGAGGGCGTTCTTAGGTTCGGTTAAGATCTTGACTAACGCTTCCTCATCCAATTCTTCAAGCGTTGCAACAACCGGCAGACGACCGACAAACTCGGGAATCAAGCCATACTTGATCAAATCCTCCGCTTCGACCTGGGCAAAAATTTCACCGACATTCTTGTCGTTATCCTTGGCCTTGACCTCGGCGGAAAAACCGATGCCGCCTTTTTCGGAACGGGCCTTGATAACCCGATCCAATCCCGCAAACGCGCCACCTACGATAAAAAGAATATTCGCCGTATTGACTTGCAAAAATTCTTGCTGAGGATGCTTGCGACCGCCTTGCGGAGGCACTGAAGCTACGGTACCTTCGATCAGTTTCAATAACGCTTGCTGCACACCCTCACCGGAAACATCACGCGTTATCGACGGATTGTCGGCCTTCCTGGATATCTTATCGATTTCATCGATATATACGATACCCGATTCCGCCTTTTCGACATCGTAATCGCACTTCTGCAGAATTTTTTGGATGATGTTTTCGACATCTTCGCCGACATAACCGGCTTCGGTTAATGTAGTCGCATCGGCGATCGTGAAAGGAACATCCAGCAATCTTGCCAATGTTTCAGCCAGCAGGGTTTTACCCGAACCGGTCGGACCGATAAGCAAAATATTACTCTTCGCCAGTTCGACCTCATCTTTCCTGGATTTGCTGCGTAATCGTTTATAGTGATTATAAACCGCAACAGCCAAAGTTTTTTTGGCACGTTCCTGCCCGATGACATATTCATCCAGCACGTTTTTAATTTCTAACGGTTTCGGCAGAGAGCCATCGCCTTCTGAAGACTCATCCAACAATTCATCCCTGATAATATCGTTACACAACTCGACGCACTCGTCGCATATGTATACCGAGGGACCTGCAATCAGTTTTCTGACTTCATGCTGGCTTTTACCGCAAAAAGAACAATAAAGAAGCTTGTCGTCATCTTTACCGCTTTTGTCATTACTCATAAATAGACTCCCACATACCCCAAGACTGAAGTATTCGCATCAATCGATTCAGTAAAAAGGATATCCCGAACATTAGCAAATTGTTATTTGACAGTTTCGCCGATACGGCTGGTCAACACCTTATCGATCAACCCATATTCGACCGCATCGTGCGCACTCAAGAAGTTATCCCTATCGGTATCCAAACGAATCTTTTCGATGGGCTGGCCGGTATGTAAAGCCAAAACTTTATTGAGCTTTTCTCTTATTGATAATATTTCACGAGCATGAATATCGATATCGGAAGCCTGCCCCTGAAAACCGCCTAAAGGCTGATGAATCATCATGCGCGAGTGAGGCAAACAAAAACGTTTACCTTTAGCGCCGCCAGTTAACAACAACGCCCCCATACTAGCGGCTTGACCGATGCACATCGTACTGACATCGGGCTTGATAAACTGCATCGTATCGTATATCGACATACCTGCGGTTACCGAACCGCCCGGAGAGTTAATATAAAGATGAATGTCTTTATCCGGATTTTCCGATTCGAGAAACAATAACTGCGCAACAACTAGATTAGCCATGTAATCTTCGACTTGGCCTACCAAAAAAATCACGCGCTCTTTGAGCAATCGGGAATAAATATCGAACGAACGCTCGCCCCGAGCTGTCTGTTCAATGACGATCGGGACCAAACCGCCGGCCGCCTGTGGCTGCATGTTATTATTTAACTCATTTCGATAGTGCATTTGCATTCCTAAGATCTGTTACTTCTTGCCCATGATAGCATCGAAACTGACTTTTTCATCGGTGACTTTCGCTCTTTCGACAATCCATTCAACGGTTTGGTCTTCCAAAACCAGCTGTCGTATTTCATTCAGACGATTTTCATCGGAATAATACCAATTAATAACATCCTCAGAACGCTCGTAACTTTGCGCCATATCTTCAATCGTCGATCGCACTTTCGCTTCATCGACTTTAATATTGTTGGCCTGGATAACCTCGCTCAGAATCAAGCCTAAAGCAACTCTTCGACGCGCCTGCTCCTCAAAAACATCCTTAGGTAATTCAGACTCCTCTAGCTTGCGATTTTGCTTTTTGGCATTTTCAACATAGGGCTTGATTATTTCCTCGACTTCCTGATCGACAAGCGTTTTAGGCAATGAAACCGAAATATTGGCATACACACTATCCATTACGGCAGTTTTCAGGTTGTTACGCAAAGCTTGCCTCAATTCCCGCTCCATGTTGGCCTTGACATCCTCTTTAAAGGTCGTTAAATCGCCATCTAAAACTCCGTAATCTTTCAGAAATTCGGCGTCTATTTCAGGAACCACAGACTCTTCAACCTTGGCTACAGAAACTTCAAACTCCGCAGACTTACCTGCCAACTTGGCGTTGCCGTATTGTTCAGGGAATGTCACGGTAAAAGTTTTGACGTCGCCGGCACTCAAACCAATCAGATTATCTTCGAATCCGGGTATCATTTTGTTAGCACCGATCTCAACAGGATAGTCGTCGACTTTGCCATCGGTGAAATTTTCACCTTCGCTAACACCAGAAAAGCTAATCCAAACTTGATCATTAGCTTGAGCTGGACGCTCTACAGGAGCCCAAGTTTTGTTTTGATTTCTGATTTGCTCGATCATGGCGTCAAGATCGACTTCCTCGACAGACGCCACTTTTCGAACCACTTCGATACCGTCAATTCCTTGAAGAGATATCTCGGGATAGACTTCGAACTCCGCCGTGTATTGGAAGCCCTCCGACTCATCGATTGGCTGAATATGCGGATATCCTGCCGGTCTTAAATTTTGTTCTTGCAGGGCTTCAAAATAAGTCGACTGAATCAAATCACCCGCGATTTCTTCTCGAACCCTATCCTTGAACATTTTTTTAATGACATGCTGAGGTACTTTGCCCGGCCGAAAACCATCCAATTTGACTTCGCGCGCCAAGGATTTAAAACGGCTTTCCATTTTATCCTTAACGACCTCTTCAGGCACGCTCACGGTCATTTTTCTGCTTAATTCCGATGTTTTTTCGACAGAAACCTGCATTTTTTACCTCAGCTATTTTGATACGATTGGATTAAGACGCCTGATAAAGGCTTAAGACTTGGGAAAGTTAACGTTGGGAACACTAACTTGAAATGTATGTATTTAGAATTTATTGGTGCGAATGGAGAGACTCGAACTCTCACAGGCTACCCTACTGGAACCTAAATCCAGCGCGTCTACCAGTTCCGCCACATTCGCACATCAAATGAACGCGGCATTATATTCGATATCCGCTATTATACAAACCTTTTTTTGAAACCATTTATTCATACTTATCTCACATCAACCTGAAAAGAGCAGTTGGCATGTGTTGTAGACCGTTCGTACTGAGCCAAGTCGAAGCACGAAGGGTCTACAACACTTTCATCGGCCTGGTGAAACCTCAAACTACCGTTCACCCTTCGACAGGGCTCTCCTGAGCGCAGCCGAAGGGGCTATCCTGAGCGCAGCCGAAGGGGCTCTCCTGAGCGCAGCCGAAGGGCTCAGGGCGAAGGTAGTTTGAGGCTCTCAACTGCTCTTTTTAGGATCAAAGTTTCGACAGCGCTTATGGCGGCCCACTCCATTTGTTACAGTGACAGACATAACTGAATATGCACAAAATAACTTCTACAAATAGTAGGCTTTGCGGCGGTTCGATGGCTCGCTTGACAGACGCCGTGAACCCAACTATAAACAATAAAACTAACATAGTGATTCATGAGCAACGACAGTCCACGAATCGTCATCGCCCTCTTATCGCAACACACACTAAAGAAAAAACGCATGCATGATTTAACAAAGCTCTTGTTTTCGGCGCTGCTGCTCCATGGCTGCCATAACGTACAAGTCGAAACCGTACCGTTGTTCGACAATTTGGGTGACCACCGCTATCCGATCGCCACTTCATCGACTGCGGCACAACGCTATTTCGACCAAGGCTTGATTCTAACCTACGGTTTCAACCATGCCGAAGCGGCTCGTTCGTTCCGTCAAGCCTATTACTTGGACCCGAACTGCGCCATGTGCTATTGGGGCGAAGCGCTAGTCCTTGGACCGAATATTAATGCGCCGATGGACCCAAGCAGTGCCCCACAAGCCTATGCATCGGTACAAAAAGCGATGACACTCGCCGATTCGGTCTCCGACAAAGAAAAAGCCCTGATTCATGCCTTAACCAAACGTTATGTAAAAGAGGCGCCGGCAGACCGGGTGTTTCTCGATGAAGCCTATGCGACGGCTATGCGCGAAGTGGCTCAACGCTTTCCTGACGACCCCGTCATCCTCTCTCTATTTGCCGAAGCTTTGATGGATTTGCATCCATGGGATTTTTGGACCAACCAAGGCGAGGCCAAACCTTGGACAGCGGAAATTATATCGACGCTAGAACAAGCTCTGGCTATCGATGCCTATAATCCACTCGCCAATCATTTATATATTCACGCTCTCGAGGCCTCACCGTTCCCCGAAAAAGCACTTCCGAGCGCTCAACGCCTGCCGTCCTTAGTCCCATCTTCCGGCCATTTGGTACATATGCCGGCGCATATCTATATCCGCACCGGGCGCTACCGCGATGCGATTTTGGCCAATCAGCAAGCTGTTAAATCCGATCACGGCTATTTGAGTCACAACCATACCGAAAGCATCTATACCCTTGCCTATGTCCCGCACAATTATCATTTTTTATGGGCTGCCGCAATCAAAACCGGACGCAAGGCATTGGCTACCCAGGCGGCCGCCGATACTGCATCCAAGGTCAAACCGGAATTGTTGCGCACGCCCGGTCTGGACGGAACATTGCAGCATTTTTCGCTGATTCCGCTCTATACGTTAGCTTTGTTCGGAGAATGGGAGACTATTTTAAAAGAGCCCTTACCGGCTGCTGATTTACTCTATCCGAAAGGCATCTGGCATTATACGCGCGGACTGGCTTTACTCAGAACAAATCAAGCCGAGCCCGCCCGTCAGGAATTGGCTCAACTTGAAAAAATCTTGAACGATCCAGCTATTGCCGAATTGAAAGTGTTCGATTTAAACCCGGTCGCATCGTTGTTGCGAATCGGATCGGAAATTCTGAGTAGCGAACTGGCCGCCGAAAGCAAAGACTACGACAAAGCCACTGCCCATCTCAAGCACGCAATTGAACTCGAAGACGGCCTCAATTATACCGAACCCAAGGATTGGTATTTGCCGCCGAGGCAGGTCTTGGGGGCGATTTTACTCGAAGCGGACCGACCGCAAGAGGCCGAACTCGTTTATCGCGAGGATTTGCGGCATCATCCGCAAAACGGCTGGTCATTATTCGGACTGGCGCAAAGCTTACGCGAACAGCATAAAAACCGCGAAGCCGATGAAATCGATACTCAGTTCCGGCACGTTTGGGCGGAAGCCGATGTCGAACTGACCGGTTCACGGTTTTAGGCAATTTCCAAGAATGAACATATCTTGATGACCTAGGATTATTACTCATAAACGACCTTAACAATTTATTCACAAATCTTGTGGATAACTTTGTGCATATTTTGATGATTACTGCCCTAAACCCCTATAAATATTACTACTCAGTTAAATTGACTAATTTTTTCGCTAATCCATTACTGTGAAAGTTCGTAGATTTAGACTCATTATCTAATTTGTCGATATACAAAACTTCGTTCTGGCAATTCCGGTTCCGAAGAGGGTGCGGTTGCTCGATCGACAGGCGTCGGCGGCAGGGAGCCGCCGTCGAGCCTACATGGACGTATTCACGGCGTCCTGTCGGGCGAGTGACCGCACCCTCCGCCACCAGAGAACTTTCATTTGCCGGAGCGATGGCCAGGCCTTCATGAACGTTACTGTGAAAGTTCGCAGTTTTGCATTACTTATCTAATTTTTCGATATGAAAAAACAATGTCGGTTCCGAAGAGGGTGCGATTGCTCGACCGGCAGGCGTCGGCGGCAAGGACAGCCGCCGTCGAGCCTACAGGGACGTATTCACAGCGTCCTTTAGCGGACACCCAGGCGCCGAATTTTGATCTACGATGGGTATACTCAAACCTAAATATCGAAAGCGTTATCCCGGCAGATTGCTGGCTTTCAGACTACAAAGATGTAGATGCCAATCACTAGGCGCCACCTCTGGCCTCGGCAGTTAATGCCGTAACTCCGCCAGCAATTAACGGAAACATAGCCTTTTTCAAGCTACTATCCATAAAAGCGGCTCACAAAGCCCACGCCATTCATTATCATTTGATCGCCAAACGTTTAGCCAAACGGTGCAAATTGCCTCGATCGACACCAAGACGACGGGCCGTTTTCGCCCAGTTCGATCCCTCTTCGAGATAAGCAGTCCTTATCAATTGCCGTTGAAACTCATCGACCGCCTGCGACAACGAAACGTTTTTAACATCAGGCATGACCGACTCGACTTGTTTAACCGTCTCATGCTTCTCTGCGAGATCCAAATCGCCTGGCTCCAGTATCACCGAGCGCCCTCGTATCGACGAAGCCCTAAGCACCGCACGCAATATCACATGCTCCAATTCTCGAACATTACCCGGCCAACGGTAATCTTGCAGGACTTCGACAGTTTCAGCGGCCAATCCGGCGTGAACCAAACCTAAACGCACCCTGGCCTGATTAAGGAAATACCGGGCCAGCACGGCAATATCGACGATACGTTCACGCAACGGGGCAACATGCAATGGATAGACACTCAGTCTGTGATACAAATCGGCGCGAAAACGGCCTGCCTTGACTTCCTCGGCCAACATTCGGTTTGTGGCGGCAATGATCCGCACATCGGTTCGATGACTCTTGTCGGAGCCGATACGCTGGATTTCACCAAATTGCACCGCGCGCAACAATTTCGCCTGTATCGTCAGCGGCAATTCGCCGACTTCGTCCAAAAATAGCGTACCGCCATTGGCTAATTCGAATTTACCGGCGCGGTCGTTATTCGCGCCGGTAAAGGCCCCCTTCACATGACCGAATAATTCGCTTTCGGCCAAGGCTTCAGGCAAAGCCGCGCAGTTGACATAAACCAAGGGCTGCTCGGCTCGCGGCGAACGGGCATGAATGATACGCGCGATGACTTCCTTACCGACACCCGTTTCGCCCAGCAGCAGCACGGTCAAATCGGAACCGGCGACGATATCGATCTCGCCGCTCAATTTCCGCATTGCCGGACTTTCACCCAAGGTTTGATTACTGCGCTGTAGGTTCTCGTTGACCAACTCGCTAGCGACTAATTCACGGTGCTTCGCCAACTGCTCCAAACGATTGATATACGATTCATATCGCAGCGATACCGTTGCCAAGGCAGCAAAAATACGAAACACGCTGTCTTCGATATGATCAAAGGCACCGGGCTCCAACGAATCTGCGGACAACACTCCGAATAGAGTGTTTTCATTATATAAAGCGCAACCGACACAGGCATGAACCCCAATCGTCCCATTCGAGTCGTTACTTAGCAGACCGTCATAAGGATCGGGCCTCGGGTCGTTGACCGGAAAATGCACCGGCACCCGCGACTGCATGATGACCGATAAACGCGGATGAAACTCCGGTTGAAACTGCATATCGAGGACCTTGGGAACAAGACCGCGTGTCGCGACAGGGATCAATAGACCGTCTTGATAACGCAACAGAGCACACGCATGATTGCCGGTAATTCTGGCAAACACATTCAAAAATTCGGTATAACGCTCACTCATCGACAAATTAGCCGTCAAGGTGAGCACTACTTCACGAATAGCATTATCCATTTCAACAACCTCAGACTGACCTGATCAAGATATCGTGTTATTTAAACACAAACAGAGTCAATATGACACTGAACTCTACATCGCACTCCTCTAGTCCGTGCAACACTTGGTTCAGCAAATTCCTTTGGCTTAATGTGAAAGCACACGATCGCTGAAAATCATGGAAACGGAGCGTCAGCGAAGTGATGATTTTTAGTCCCCGATAGCCGTAGCGCCGGGTGTTTTGCCGGAGTCTGCGCGAGTAGCGCAGGTGGAGGCAAAATACAAGGCATCGCGACACGGCGTAAAGCCATTTGTGGGAGTGCTACGGAGCCGCATCGAGTATACGATGATGTGGCGTAGTGGCACGGACGCAGGGCGAATCGGGGCCGCCGAAGGCAATAATCGCCAAGCAATTTTTCGCTGCTGAAATCGGACGGACCCCATTTCAGCTTTCGCGAAAAATCTTGGCGCGCTTGTCGAAGAGGATGCGGTTGCTCGACCGGCAGGCGTCGGCGGCAAGGACAGCCGCCGTCGAGCCTACACGAACGTATTCACGGCATCCTGTCGGGCGAGTGACCGCACCCTCATCACACACCTCGCACTTTCATTTGCCGGAGCGATTGCCTGACTTTCATGAGTGTTACGGTAAACCCTATTTCATCGAAATAGTGTCATTATAACAACCGTCACTAACAATATAAAAAATATCCGTTATTATTCAATAATATACATATAGGCCCAATAATTGCTTAGCTACTCCTCAAACTATGACGGAACGCCCCAATCAACATACTCAATAGTTTATCCGATACCAAAATCATTTACCGGCACCGTTATTTGCAGCAATCGAATAACTCAAAACAGGAGTACACCGATGTCAGAATCAATCTTGAACACGGCGCTAAGCCCCAACACAACCAATAGACAAGCCCTTGATTACCGGATACTTTTTACTCGTTTCGGCAAACGGCAACCCAACTGCATCAAAATTATCATGACCGGCATAATCGTGTCATTACTTCCAATAGCGCTATCCGGCTGCGCGGCCTCGCCGCTCAAGGCACCGGCATACAAAACCGCGCACTTACGCCAGATTCTTGTCGTCCCAATCGAAACGCCGCCGCTCGAAATCGTTCCCGACCCCATCGACGACCGTCTGCCGGTGCAGCGTCACTTCCGAAACATGGAGATCCCAACACCCTTGACCAAAAAGATCTATCTCAATCCGGGCAAGCTGCTAGTCTCGGGATTAATCAGCAACGAAGATGTCGTTTCCGAATTCGCCTTCGATAACGAGCAAGATGCGCACCGCCCTTCGCTATCGCTCATCGACCAAGACTATTGGCTACCGAGCCTGGCCTTGGCTGAAAACCTAGTGACGCAGTTGACCTTAAATAACATCGAATCCCAATTGAGTCACCATTATTACCGGTTACCTAAGTCCTCCTCGACTCGGTTCAGTAGCGACCCGGCCGACTGGCGCAAATCGGTTGCACAGTGGTACGAGCGACCCCAGTCTTCGATCGACTACCGCTCAATGAAGGACTCGGCCGGTTTTGATGCGGTTCTCGAAATCGGCATCGGGCATTACCGGATCTTCGAGGGCCAAACGGCGCTCCAGATCCTGATGCGTCTCGTCGACCCGATCGACGGCACGGTTTATGCCAGAACCAGTGCGGAAACGTATACGATTTCCGGCTCATCGCAAGCCCTACTCAACAACGAAGGCCAACGCTTCAAACAACTGATTAGCGAGATGGGGATGCGACTGGTCGACCGCGGGCTCGTTAACATCGGCTTGCCGCTTCGGAAAACGACTCTGCACAAATCTAAAATACCCTTCGTCGAAGCTCCGCCGGTCAATGCACAATTTTAGCCTTGTCTCGATATTTTGACTGATTCCCGACACCCATGCTTTAAGCGGCAATGAGCATCATTTATGCGAAACGCCTGAAAGGTTGGCGCTTTATTTTGTTCAATGGTTGCTTGGGCTTGAGTCATGCCCTAGTCCTATTCAATGCAGGCGCCTACATCGCGATGCTTCCCCGCGTCGCCGGCGGCCTCGGCATTCCGTTGAGCTATGCCACTTGGACGCAAACCGATTATATGATCGGTTTAGCGCTAGCCTTTCCGGTCGGCGGCTGGTTGTCGCGGCGCATCGGCGAATACCGCCCCTTTGTCGCTGCCTTTACGATCTTTGCGCTGGCCTCGTGGATTTGCGCCTTCAGCTCATCTTTCTATGTTTATTTGGCCGGACGTATCGTCATGGGCTTTGCCGGCGGTCTGACATTGCCGCTCGGACAATCGCTGTTGATCAAAGAGTTCTCGGATAAACGCAAATCGGTAGGAATCGGGGTCTGGAGCCTATTTACCTTGACGCCCTTCACTTTCGCGCCCCCCTTCGGCGGCTGGATCGCCGACACCCTGGGTTGGCGCTGGTTGTTTTGGATCAACGTTCCGGTCGCGCTCACGATTGCCGGAATCGTCGGCGCACTGCTCTATGGGCGCGGCTACAAGCGAATCTGGCGGCGCTTCGACTCCACCGGTTTTATTTTAATAGCCGTAATTCTGGGTTGCCTGCAAACGATTCTCAATATTGGAAACGACTGGGATTGGACGAATTCGCCGTTGATCGATGCCTTGATCATCGTCATGGCTATCAGTCTCGCCTATTGGATCGTTTGGGAACTCGGCGCACGTCATCCGTTTTTGGATATAGGACTGTTCGCACATCGCAACTTCACAATCGGCGCCCTATCGCTGTTTCTGGGCTTTCTGTGCTTTCAAGGCCTGCTATCGATGCTGATCGTGCAATTGCAAATCACCCTAGGCTACTCGTCATGGCTGGCCGGACTAGTTTTTCTGCCGATGGCCATTTTCGCAAAACCGATGGGAGGGATCTTCCATGAAATCATCAAGCGCTTCGATGCCCGCCTATTGGCCTCTTTTAATTTACTCGGCTTCGCGGCGACCTATTTCTGGCTCAGCCGCTTCGATGTAAGCGACGCCTATGCCGATCTGTTCTGGCCCAAGCTATTGGAAGGCATTTGTCTGGGCAGTTTTTTCGTGCCGTTGACCGCGCTGATGCTGCAAGGCCTGCCGCCGGAAAGGCAATGGCGGGCCGTCGAATTGGCCGGGCTAATGCGGATTGCCGGAGGCGCATTCGGAATCACGCTGCAAACCATCATCATCTATCAACGCAAACCGTTTCATATGACCCGGATAGCGGAAGTCCTGACACCGCTCGCACATCGTTACGACCAAGACATGGAACCCTTACTTGCAACCGGGCTGTCCGAACGGCAGGCATTCATTAAACTGGCCAAAATCGTGGAACGCGAATCGGTGCTGAACGCGATGAACGACGCTTACTGGTTGGCCGGCTGTCTATTCGTCGGCTTATCGATCTTGGTTTGGTTCGCCTATCCGACCCGTCAACCGGCTAAATCGACGATCGCCCGCGCGCTAAGGCGCAAGGCTCAACAAGCCTTATCGGAGGGGCCATGACAGGTAATCCGGCCAAACAGCACACCGCTAGCGCCTGCCTACTCGGTGGTACGCTATTGATAGCCGGTTGCGCGTGGTTTCCCGAAAGCACGCAACGCGCCGTAATGAATGCGTTGCCTGAGATAGGCCAAACATTTAGCGAGGCGCAGCGGAGACTGCCGACGACCGATCGATGGCCGGATTCGGCTTGGTGGGAAATTTTCAACAATCCGCAATTACAAACCCTGATCGAAGCCTCGCTCGAAAGCAACCCGGACCTGAAAGCCACTGCGGCACGACTAAGCCAGGCTCAGTCGATGGTCGATGCGCAAGCAGCCGAACTGTATCCGACCGTCCATGCCAACATCACCTTCAATGCGCAACGATTTTCCGCGAACAGCGTGCAAGTCAAATTCGCCGGAGAAAATTTCCGGCACATGCTGATCAACCCATTAATCTTGCGTTATCACCTGGACTTTTGGGGACGCGACAAAGCCGCTTTGCAAGCCGCTGTCGGCCGTGCCGTTGCCGTCGAAAACGAACTGGCCGACGCCAAATTATTGTTATCGGCCACCGTCGCGCAAGGCTATTTCGACTTGAGCGAAAGCGCCGAAAAACTGAAACTGATACAACAAATCGTGCAACACAAAAAAACACTGCTAAAGCTCGAACAGACCCGGCTCGAGCTCGGTTTGGTCGAACGCTCCGCGCCACTGAATACCGAAATCGAATTGAATGCGGCCCGAGAAATCGAAGCCGCTTTTCGCGCCAAGGTCGATCTACAGCGCCATTTACTCGCAGCGCTCGCCGGGCGTGGCCCCGACTGGGGACAAAGCATCGCGGCCGGCCCCAGCTTGTTTCCGAAACGCTTGAATCTACCGGCCAACCTACCGTTGAACCTGCTCGCACACCGTCCCGATATCGCTGCTGCCAGGCTGCATGCCGAAGCCGCCGCCGAAGAAATCAAAGTCGCCGAAACCGCATTTTACCCGGACGTCAACCTAATCGCATTTACCGGACTGCATAGCGTCAGCATGACCGACGTAATGTTACAAGGCGCAAGCTTGGCCTATGCTGTCGGACCTTCGATCGAGTTTCCGATCTTCGAAGGCGGCCGACTACGCGCTAATTTGACTTATCAAGAAGCCACCTACGATGCGGCGGTGGAACGCTATAACGCCAGTCTGCTGCATGCCGTGCAAGAAGTCGCCGATGCCTTGACGCGCTGGCAGGAGATCGAAGCCAGACTCGGCGAGCAGCAACGCTCGTTAGATGCAGCGGAAAGCAATGAAAGTCTCGCGCAAACCCTTAATCGAACCGGGCTCAACAACCGCAGCGATTTACTGGAAGCCCGAATTCAGGTTTTGGATCAACGCTACCACTTGGCGACGCTCGAAAACCAACGTTTCAAAACCGCCGTGCAACTCTTTAAAGCCCTGGGTGGCGGCTATACCGAAAACGACAAACTATGACGACAGCCGTACCCAAAAAAATTCGCCCGAAAGAAATCCTCCGCCAACGTAACCGCCGATTGAAAGGCATAACACTGGCGATATTACTGGCCGGCTTGAGCTATTTTGCCTATTGGTGGTATATGAATCGGGATTGGGTCGCTACCGACGACGCCTTCGTCGCGGGACATTTGATCACAATCAAAGCGTTGACCGAAGGTATCGTCGTCGAAGTCGCGGTCGAAGACACCCAGTCCGTGCAAGCCGGCGACCTATTGATTCGCCTCGACGGCAACCATGCCGAGGTCGCATTGCAACAAGCGAAAGCCGAATTGGCCGAAACGGTCAGAAACATCGTCACGCTGAAAGCCCGAATAGATACGCTCAATCATCGCGTGATTGCCCGGCAAGCTTCATTGGCGACGGTTCGCCACGATCTCAAGCGCTACGAAAGCGCCCTCTTCGAAGGCGCGGTATCCGAACAACAAGTGCAAAACGCCCGCGACCGACTGCGCGAATTGGAAGCTGCGATCGGCGAAGCCGAAGCGGAAAAATCGGGTATCCAAGCTCAATTGCTCGAAACCGCTATTGAAAACCATCCGTCCGTCGATAAAGCCAAGAGCCGTGTCAAAAAAGCCTATTTGGATTATCGGCGCAGCAACATCTTCGCGCCGGTATCGGGCTATGTTTCCAATCGCCGCGCGCATGTCGGAGATCATATCAAGTCCGGTATGCCGTTAATGGCCATTGTGCCGCTAGACGAAGTCTGGATAGAGGCCAATTTTCTCGAAACCCAAATCGCTTCTATCCGCCCTGGCCAATCCGCGGAAATCAAGATCGACGCTTACGGCGGCGAAAGGCTATACCATGGCACCGTGCAAGGCCTAAACCCCGGAACCGGCAGCGTATTCGCGGTACTGCCGACCAACAACGCCACCGGCAACTTCATTCATATCGCCGAGCGCGTGCCGGTCCGCATCGGCCTTGACCCGAAAGAAATACAGGAACACCCGCTGCAACCTGGACTATCGACACTAACCCGCATCAACATTAGCGAAACGGGAGAGCCGCTCTTGACCTCGAACGCCGGCACCCGTACCGAGTTTTACCGTACTACTATCTTCGACAACGAATTGGAAGAAGCCGAACGATTAATCCGAAAAATCATTTATCAAAACCAACCCAGCAATAATCGCTCAAACGATTAACCTAAAAAGAGCGGTTGAGAGCCTTGTCGAAGGTTGAATGGAAGAGTCCTTGTCGATATGTGAAGACCTCCATAACGTCAACAGGCTCACCACCCCAGAGGTCGATAATCCCGACAAGAGCAACGATACATTCCCTACAGTTTCTTAATCCAATTGCCAACCACAGTCGACGCAGAGCGTCTAAAGCGGCATTCCCACGCAGAGCACTCGCCGTTATACACAAGTATCGGTAAACTTGCTAAACAGAGTTCGTCGTATACCTGGAAACGGTGCTGTTTGATAAATCTGCGGATATTGAACATCAGTGGCTTCGAAATCGCGATCTGGGGATCGCTCCCACAGAGCATCCAGCCCCTTGTGGGAGCGACGCCTTCGTCGCGATTTCGAAGTCGGTTACGTTAAGCAACAATAAAGGGTATCGAGGTCACATTCGCCAAGATGGCAAGACGGTATCTACGACTTATGTATAACGGCGAGCGGAGGACCGTGGGAACCAGAACCACCCCTACGATACGAACTGCCTTGCGGTAAGCGAATCTTTCCAGCCATTCCAAAGCGCCTATACTCTTCTTATTCTTGATCGCACCAACAACAAGAAAAGTAACCTGACCCTGAGGTATCCCCACAAAACGCTCATTCCCACGCAGAGCATCACTGCCATTAAGTTAAGGGAAACCCGTCATTCCGCCATGGACTGGCGGAATCCAGTGCCATGGATGGCAAGCTTTTGAGGCACATTAGAGCCTGAATGCAAGCATTACTTATCTCTGTGACGGCTTAACTTAATGGCAGTGGCGCAGAGCGTAGGAACGATGATAAAAAATAAATATATCTATCAACCAATTTTCAGCCAAAAAATTGTTTTATTTGGCTATTTCGTGGGGATACCTCAGAACCTGACCCCTTTATCGTGACCCCTTTATCGTGACCCCTTTATCGACTATTAATAATGTAGTAACAAAAAAACTTGCTTAATCAATAGATTGTTTCTACGATAAAAATATGCAAGTTGAATTCGACCCCGCTAAGAATACCAGAAACATCACTGAACGCGGCTTGAGCTTTGAACGCGCGGTTGATTTTAATTTTGAAACCGCTGTTATCTGGATTGACGACCGCAAGATATACCCGGAAGTGCGTTTCTCTGCACTAGGTCTGTTGACGGGACGTGTTCACTCGCTTGTTTTTACTGAAACAGCCAACGGTATCCGGGTAATCAGCTTTCGCAAAGCAAATAAACGTGAGGTAAAACGATATGAGCAAGCTAGTAAATCCTGAGTTGATAGATGACGAAAACCCTGAATGGACTGAAGAAATGATCAATCGGTCTATTCGTTTTGACGATCTGCCGGAGTCGTTACAAACCAAGTTAAGGGGACGCGGCAAGCAGAAAACGCCGACCAAAGTTTCGACCACGATTCGCTTTGATGCCGATGTGCTAGATGCCTTCAAGGCGACCGGCAGCGGCTGGCAAACGCGTATGAACGAGGCATTAAAAGAATGGCTTAAGGAACATCCGGCTGCATAGTTTCCGCAACCTTTCTCGATAAATTTATGCTGAGTATTTGGCTACCCACTTAAGCCGGGACGGCTTAAGCTTTGTTCGCTGAGCGGAGTCGAAGCGAACAAGGCGATTGGCTTCGACTCCGCTCAGCCAGCAACCCGATTGATCCGCTCAGCCAGCAACCCGATTGATCCGCTTAACGAAAAGTCAATCTGTCCCGCTTAAAATGGGAGACCTTATTCTTTATTGCACCGACGGCAAGAAAAATAACCCGATCCCTTTTACTTTTTAATTGGTAGTTATTTTAATGCGCTTGACCACGACTTTATAAGGGTTCATCTGAAATGAAATGCGCAGGGTTAGCACGTATTTCGGCAATAGCATCGATGCTAAGCCCAGTCAATTCGGCTATGTCTTCATCGCTCATCTCCCGGCGGATCATTCTGATCGCTAAGTTGCGTTTTTCATCAAGCCGACCTTCTTCTTTTCCTTCCTTTTTACCCTCTTCTCTACCTTCTTCTCTACCTTCTTCCCTACCTTCATCCCTCGCCGTGTCGATTACGTTTTTTAGATCGCGGTAGTATTTCAGACTGGACTCATAAGCGTCGCGTTCTTCCGGTTGAAAGCGGGCGATCCGGGCTTTTTCGAATAGACTCAGAAAGACCCTTTCGCGTAGCCTTGGCGGAATTTCGTCCAATTCATGCAGGTGGCGGAAAACGTAAAACCATTTATCTTGCAGAGTGTCTAGTTCATCCTCGGTTTTAGTGAAATTGGGCAGGGTCAAATAAATAAAGGTTAATTTGTCGTAAAAAACCTGATGATGCTGGTTTTTCAATTGGACCCGATGCACGACTTCATGACGGCCTTGGCTTTCGTCTTCATCAAAAACAAAATCCAGGATGCCGATCGTATAAACCGCAGCCAGCTTAAAATTCCAGTCACCTCGCTCGGCTTGCTGTTGAATCGGAAACGTGGAATAAAACACGCTCCGATCTTTAAAGAAGTTCTGCTTAGCCTTTTGCAATTCCACGATAAAGTGTTCGCCTGTCGAACTGATACAGCTCAGGTCGAAAATCGCTTTGCGATCTAAAGCCGTCGTACCCTGACGCTCATTTTGATTGAATTGCAACTCGTGAATTTGGTGTTTTTCCGGCAGCAGGGTATTTAAAAAGCTGATCAAATGCTCTTTACTAGCCTCTTCGCCAAACGCTTTTTTGAAACCAAAGTCGGTAAATAGATTAATAAATTTTTCTTTCACGGCACGGTTTGAGCTTATTACGGGAAATTAGGATGGAGTTTAGCATATCTATTCCTTAGCTTTTTTAGCTTTAGATGAACCCGACATCATCCTCTGGTTTTCGCCGACCGTATCTAGCTAACGCTAAGAGAAAGGTGCTTAAATGCAAGGCAACCGCATCAAAAATACTTTTCCTCGTTCCCACGACCCTCCATCACTGCCATTAAGCTAAGGGTTACCGTCATTCCGCCATGGACTGGCGGAATCCAGTGCCATGGATGGCAAGCTTCTAAGAGACATTAGAGCCTCAATGCAAGGATAACTTAATTTTTATGACGACTTAACTTACGTTCGGCACCGTCTCCGGCGGTCAAAAACACAATGTCATCACGATCCTGCAACATTTCGGCCGCATCGAGAATCACACCCAAACCATGCGCCATGCCATGCGTACCGACGTACGCCGCAACAAACTTACCTTTAACGCCTAGCGAATCGGCAAATGCATCATCGCGCGGTTGATCGATAAAAAAACCGAGATCGACGCCGTTACGAATAACCGACGACCTGAAAAGTAACCTGCCCCCTTTATAGTGGTTAAATTCAATCCATAAATGGGTTTAACAATTTAACGCCGGTGCGCTGCACATCATCTACATTGCGTGTAACTAGAGTTAGGTCGTGTTCCAACGCCGTCGCGGCAAGCAAGGAATCGATGACTGGCAATGGATCAGGCGCATTTAGTCGGCCCCAGCGATCAGCGATAGACGTGGTCACCGGTAAAATCCGGCCTGCCATGTCGTTTTCTATCTTAGACAACCAGCGATCCAGGTTTTCGGCGGCTGCGGGGTCACGGCGATTCAGGCGTTCAATACCGTTACGCACTTCACCTATGACCAATACGGACAAATACAGGCCTTTGCCATCGACACTGGCAAACCAACGCTTAACACCGGCATTGGCGCGATCCTTCTTACGTAATTCCGACAGGACGTTGGTGTCGATCAGGAATCCCATTCCGGTGCCTCTCTGCCCATGTCACGAGAACGAGAAAAATCCGCGTCCTCGCCGACATCCGGCATCGAGGCCAGCAGGTTTTTGATATCCTGTCCCGCGTTATTGTTAGCGCGATCATAAATAATGGCTACCCGCACCGGACCAGCGGGTATTTCCGGCGGTAGCTGCAAGTGCAAACAGTGATCTAACGGTATTTCTGCAACGGCTTCGTAGTATTGGGCGGTCATCGTAATTCTCCTAATGAGATAGACTCAAAATCTTATAGTAAGTTTGGCAATTCGAATACATGAAAGTACACTCAATCATCAAATACACCAACACCATCCGGAATCTTGCCATCCTTAATCATTGCAAATTCGATTAGCTACTGAGAAATTATTTCCTCGGCAGAATCAAACGGCTGTACGGCGGAGTTAATTCTTTCAAGCCTTTCAGCGACGTCATCATTATCAATAGATTCATCTAGCCATTTTGATTGAGTCTAGGCAAGTCGAACAAGCAAAAAATAACCAGGCCCTGTGGGAGCGATCCCCATATCGCGATAATCGAAGCCGAACAGGCCAAAAACCGAAAAAAGCAATCGAAGCCACAATGGCTAAGCACAGCAAGCTACGCGTAATTATTCACCTCCCTATCGTTTCCTCGCTCTAAGGTCACTACCATTAAGTTAAGAGAAACCCGTCATTCCGCCATGGACTGGCGGAATCCAGTGCCATGGATGGCAAGCTTTTAACCTAAAAAGAGCAGTTGGTAAGTGTTGTAGACCGTTCGTGCTGAGCTAAGTCGAAGCATGAAGGGTCTACAACACTTTCACCGTCTTGGTGAAGCCTCAAACTACCATTCACCCTTCGACGGGCTCAGGGCGAACGGTAGTTTGAGACCCTCAACTGCTCTTTTTAGGTTTAAGGTACCTTAGAGCTTGAATGCAAAAATTACTTATTCTTAACACGGCTTAACTTAATGGCAGTGACGCTCTAAGTTGGCAATGAATAGTCGTAGGGTGCGCATCGCGCACCTTTCCTCGGCGCTGAACCGACAAGTGCCCGATCCAGGTGCGCGATGCGCACCCTACATCTGGCGCTTAATAGCCTATGAACACCAACAATTTCAAAAAATATTTCGGTTTAATAAAGCGGGAACACCGAAATTAGCTATACATGGCTTCTTTCGACAGCCTAGGTTATAACCCAACGTGTCGCTAATCCCCCGTGCCGGGTCACTGCCATTAAGTTAAGGAAAGCCCGTCATTCCGCCATGGACTGGCGGAATCCAGTGCCATGGATGGCAAGCTTCTAAGAGACATTAGAGCCTCAATGCAAGGATAACTTAATTTTTATGACGACTTAACTTACGTTCGGCACCGTCGCCGGCAGTCAAAAACACAATGTCATCACGATCCTGCAACATTTCGGCCGCATCGAGAATCACACCCAAACCATGCGCCATGCCATGCGTACCGACGTACGCCGCAACAAACTTACCTTTAACGCCCAGCGAATCGGCAAATGCATCATCGCGCGGTTGATCGATAAAAAAACCGAGATCGACGCCGTTACGAATAGCCGACGACCTGAAAAGTAACCTGACCCCTTTTCTGCATAAGTCTTAATAAGCCAATGAAATCAATGCTGTTGCCGTTTAGCAACAGCATTGATTTATAAGTGTTTTTGGTACTTGTGTATAACGGTGAGTGCTCGGCGTGGGAATGCCGCTTTAGACGCTCTGCGTCGACTGCGGCGGGCAATCGGATTAAGAAACTGTAGAGAATGTATCGTTGCTCTTGTCGGGATTATTGACCTCTAGGGACGCAGAGCGTCCCGGGATGTATTCCCACGCAGAGCGTCACTGCCATTAAGTTAAGGGAAACCCGTCATTCCGCCATGGACTGGCGGAATCCAGTGCCATGGATGGCAAGCTTTTGAGGCACATTAGAGCCTGAATGCAAGCATTACTTATCTCTGTGACGGCTTAACTTAATGGCAGTGACGCAGAGCGTAGGAACGATGAAAAAAATCAATATATCTATCAATTTTCAGCCATAGCAAATTGTTTTATTTGGCTGTTTCGTGGGGATACCTCAGAACCCGATCCCTTTTACTTTTTAATTGGTAGTTATTTTAATGCGCTTGACCACGACTTTATAAGGGTTCATCTGAAATGAAATGCGCAGGGTTAGCACGTATTTCGGCAATGGCATCGATGCTAAGCCCAGTCAATTCGGCTATGTCTTCATCGCTCATCTCCCGGCGGATCATTCTGATCGCTAAGTTGCATTTTTCATCAAGCCGACCTTCTTCCCTACCTTCATCCCTCGCCGTGTCGATTACGTTTTTTAGATCGCGGTAGTATTTCAGACTGGACTCATAGGCGTCGCGTTCTTCCGGTTGAAAGCGGGCGATCCGGGCTTTTTCGAATAGACTCAGAAAGACCCTTTCGCGTAGCCTTGGCGGAATTTCGTCCAATTCATGCAGGTGGCGGAATACGTAAAACCATTTATCTTGCAGCGTATCCAGTTCATCCTCGGTTTTGGTGAAATTGGGCAGGGTCAAATAAATAAAAGTCAGTTTGTCGTAAAAAACCTGATGATGCTGGTTTTTCAATTGGACCCGATGCACGACTTCATGACGGCCTTGGCTTTCGTCTTCATCAAAAACAAAATCCAGGATGCCGATCGTATAAACCGCAGCCAGCTTAAAATTCCAGTCGCCTCGCTCGGCTTGCTGTTGAATCGGAAACGTGGAATAAAACACGCTCCGATCTTTAAAGAAGTTCTGCTTAGCCTTTTGCAATTCCACGATAAAGTGTTCGCCTGTCGAACTGATACAGCTGAGGTCGAAAATCGCTTTGCGGTCTAAAGCCGAAGCACCCTGGCGCTCATTTTGATTGAATTGCAACTCATGGATTTGGTGTTTTTCCGGCAGCAGGGTATTTAAAAAGCTGATCAAATGCTCTTTACTAGCCTCTTCGCCAAACGCTTTTTTGAAACCAAAGTCGGTAAATAGATTAATAAATTTTTCTTTCACGGCACGGTTTGAGCTTATTACGGGAAATTAGGATGGAGTTTAGCATATCTATTCCTTAGCTTTTTTAGCTTTAGATGAACCCGACATCATCCTCTGGTTTTCGCCGACCGTATCTAGCTAACGCTAAGAGAGAAAGGTGCTTAAATGCAAGGCAACCGCATTAAAAATACTTTTCCTCGTTCCCACGACCCTCCATCACTGCCATTAAGCTAAGGGTTACCGTCATTCCGCCATGGACTGGCGGAATCCAGTGCCATGGATGGCAAGCTTCTAAGAGACATTAGAGCCTCAATGCAAGGATAACTTAATTTTTATGATGACTTAACTTACGTTCGGCACCGTCTCCGGCGGTCAAAAACACTATGTCATCACGATCCTGCAACATTTCGGCCGCATCGAGAATCACATCCAAACCATGCGCCATGCCATGCGTACCGACGTACGCCGCAACAAACTTACCTTTAACGCCCAGCGAATCGGCACATGCATCATCGCGCGACTGATCGACAAAAAAACCGAGATCGACGCCGTTACGAATAACCGACGACCTGAAAAGTAACCTGACCCCTTTTCTTACAGAACCTGACCCCTTTTCTGCGAACACCTGCCCCCTTTTCACTGAAGGATCCATAGATAAGGCTTGAAAAAACTGAAATTAAATGTAAGACGGGTATATAATGCCGGCTGAGACGAATACCAATTAAGTGATCGAATCATGTTAGCCGCAGAAGATATTGAATACATCAAAACACATTTAGCCGTTTGGCTTGCCGAACAATCGCTCGGCAAACCGCCGGTAGTTTATGAAATCGAATTGCGCGAGCGCATGGTGCGGGTTGAAGAAGCGCTGAAAAACCAAGGCGAAGAGCTCAAAGCGCAACGCGAAACCATGATGATGATCATGCAGCAGATGGATAAGCGTTTCGAACAGGTCGACAAGCGTCTCGAGCAGATGCAACAAGAAACCAATAAGCGCTTCGAACAAATGCAACAAGACAACAACAAGCGTTTTGAGCAAGTTCATCAGGAAATACTACAACTCCACCGCGACATGCGGCAACTAACCATGTGGGCGATGGGTATATTTCTATCAGTCGCCGGTCTGGCTGTCGCCGTGTTCCGGTTGATATAGCGGTTATCTCCAAGCAGAACGGCGATTTACTAGTTACTAGGACGAAGCCAACAAAAACGGCTGCAATGTCATAACGATAGGGGTAGGGAAGATTTCTCTCCCCTCCCTCCGAACCGTGCATGCGGTTCTCCCGCACACGGCTCTCCAGTCGGTGGTTTCCTCATCGGGACAAGCTGGTGAGTCACTTTGTTATTATTGGTGAACGCCATGACTCCGCGTTACCACGTCAGCCCACAAACTCGGATTGATTCGTTACCTTCAGCTCGCTTCAACGGCTGAGCCTCTTTAAGCCTTTTACCTGAGGGCCCCTGTGTCAGGATAGTAACCTGACCCCTTTTCTTGCGATAAAGTGTTCGCCTGTCGAACTGATACAGCTGAGGTCGAAAATCGCTTTGCGGTCTAAAGCCGAAGCACCCTGGCGCTCATTTTGATTGAATTGCAACTCATGGATTTGGTGTTTTTCCGGCAGCAGGGTATTTAAAAAGCTGATCAAATGCTCTTTACTAGCCTCTTCGCCAAACGCTTTTTTGAAACCAAAGTCGGTAAATAGATTAATAAATTTTTCTTTCACGGCACGGTTTGAGCTTATTACGGGAAATTAGGATGGAGTTTAGCATATCTATTCCTTAGCTTTTTTAGCTTTAGATGAACCCGACATCATCCTCTGGTTTTCGCCGACCGTATCTAGCTAACGCTAAGAGAGAAAGGTGCTTAAATGCAAGGCAACCGCATTAAAAATACTTTTCCTCGTTCCCACGACCCTCCATCACTGCCATTAAGCTAAGGGTTACCGTCATTCCGCCATGGACTGGCGGAATCCAGTGCCATGGATGGCAAGCTTCTAAGAGACATTAGAGCCTCAATGCAAGGATAACTTAATTTTTATGATGACTTAACTTACGTTCGGCACCGTCTCCGGCGGTCAAAAACACTATGTCATCACGATCCTGCAACATTTCGGCCGCATCGAGAATCACATCCAAACCATGCGCCATGCCATGCGTACCGACGTACGCCGCAACAAACTTACCTTTAACGCCCAGCGAATCGGCACATGCATCATCGCGCGACTGATCGACAAAAAAACCGAGATCGACGCCGTTACGAATAACCGACGACCTGAAAAGTAACCTGACCCCTTTTAACCGTTCCCTTTTTCTTGTAACAGGTTGACATGGCATAATTAACGCATCTACAATTATTTCATCAGCGATCAATACACTTGGCAAGAGAGCAAGCGGCAAGCCAATTTGGATAAACACCAGCTTGATTTCATGGATGCAGATTGGGTACTTGAAAGCCCGTATCGCCTAGATATTGAAACCGAACGAAAAGGCGAACGCCGCCAACAATCTTTTGCCTATGTATTCGATCTGCTAATGGTGTTGACTATTGTATATTTACCGGGGGAAATTCCTCACATCATCAGCTATCGCCCCGCCAAACGCACTGAAAGAGAGGCTTATTATGACTGGCTTGAAAATGACTACGATGACGCTTAAAGAAATGCGTGCAGCTCGGGAACGTGGTGAATCAAAAACTGATTTGGAGCTTTTACACCAAAATAAATTAACAGGCATTGAGCCCGAGGATGACGTGGATTCACCAGACGCAACCCTTGCGATACGAGAAGTAAGCGCAAAGCGTCGCGCTGGACGTCCAGCAGGCAGTGGTAAGAAAGAACAGGTAGCCATCCGATTGGACAAGGATGTACTGGAAGCTTTCCGCGCCACCGGTCGGGGCTGGCAAACACGAATGAATGACGCGCTTAAAGCTTGGCTTAAAGAACATGTTCCAGGATAAAAACTAATATATTATTAACCCGGCCCTTAAATATCGTTAGCTCGTAGGTTGTGCTGAACCAAGCGAACCGCATCTGTAGGGATTGATTCGGTTCCTGGCACACCGCCTACGGTCCTGAACCTTTTAGCTTCCAGAGCCTAAAAACATGCGTCCGATTACGCTAGCGCTAATCGCACCTACACGGGCTGCTACCGTGATCCGGATGTTATAGTCAGTTTGGGTTAGACTTTAGCCGTAACCCGACGCATCGCCAGATCCGAGTCAATGAAAATGAACTTTAGAAAATGCTATATTGCTATATCTGACCCCAAAGCCCCTTTTGATTGAGTCTAAGCAAGTCGAACAAGCAAAAAATAACCAAGGCCAGACAAGGCCTACAACCCCACCCTAAACGGCCGCAATCCCACTGATAGGGGTAGGGAAGATTTCTCTCCCCTCCGAACCGTGCATGCGGTTCTCCCGCACACGGCTCTCCAGTCGGTGGTTTCCTCATCGGGACAAGCTGGTGAGTTACTTTGTTATTATTGGTGAACTCCATGACTCCGCGTTACCACGTCAGCCCACAAACTCGGATTGATTCGTTACCTTCAGCTCGCTTCAACGGCTGAGCCTCTTTAAGCCTTTTACCTGAGGGCCCCTGTGTCAGGATAGTAACCTGACCCCTTTTCTTGCTGCCTTTTGCAATTCCACGATAAAGTGTTCGCCTGTCGAACTGATACAGCTCAGGTCGAAAATCGCTTTGCGATCTAAAGCCGTCGCACCCTGACGCTCATTTTGATTGAATTGCAACTCTTGAATTTGGTGTTTTTCCGGCAGCAGGGTATTTAAAAAGCTGATCAAGTGCTCTTTACTAGCCTCTTCGCCAAACGCTTTTTTGAAACCAAAGTCGGTAAATAGATTAATAAATTTTTCTTTCACGGCACGGTTTGAGCTTATTACGGGAAACTAGGATGGAGTTTAGCATATCTATTCCTTAGCTTTTTTTAGCTTTAGATGAACCCGACATCATCCTCTGGTTTTCGCCGACCGTATCTAGCTAACGCTAAGAGAAAAGTGCTTAAATGCAAGGCAACCGCATTAAAAATACTTTTCCTCGTTCCCACGCCCCTCCATCACTGCCATTAAGCTAAGGGTTACCGTCATTCCGCCATGGACTGGCGGAATCCAGTGCCATGGATGGCAAGCTTCTAAGAGACATTAGAGCCTCAATGCAAGGATAACTTAATTTTTATGATGACTTAACTTACGTTCGGCACCGTCGCCGGCGGTCAAAAACACAATGTCATCACGATCCCGTAACATTTCAGCCGCATCGAGAATCACATCCAAACCATGCGCCATGCCATGCGTACCGACGTACGCCGCAACAAACTTATCTTTAACGCCCAGCGAACCGGCACATGCATCATCACGCGGTTGATCGATAAAAAAACCGAGATCGACGCCGTTACGAATAACCGACGACCTGAAAAGTAACCTGACCCCTTTTCTTATTAAACGCATTGGTAACCGCTACGATACGGTCCGCCATACGGTAAGCGAATCTTTCCAGCCATTCCAAAGCGCCGATAATCTTCTTATTCTTGATCGAACCGACGACAAGAAAAGTAACCCTTTTAAAACATTCACTTTGATCCCATATCGGTTTGGGAAAAATCGTTTCCTTTGAACAGCAATGGCTTGTTGAGTTGTTTGGCAAGCGCGTAGCTGCAACAATCACCAAAATTCAATTTAGCCGGGTGTCGGCCTTTACCGTATTCTCGCCATGCTGTTCGTGCCAGTTTGGCCTGCTGATGATCGAATTCGACAATAATGGGAGACAAATTAGCAAGCCATTCGTCTAATTTTTTGGCACCGGCAACGCCTTTCTTATATTCGATGACCATAGCAGTTTCGACGAGACTAACCGCACTCAGGTAAAGTGTCTCCGCTTCAATGAGTTGATTCAATAATTGGTCGGCATCCGGCTCGAGCAGCAATACTGCGATCACTACGGATGAATCGATAACCATCAATCATTACCCCATAAACCGTTATCGCTTTGATCATAACCAAGGATTTGATCAGGGGAACGATGATCGAGCGTAGGCAAAGTTGCACAGTCTTTCGCTATCTGCATGAGTTTTTGCTTTTTTAACATTTTTTGAACGTTTCCCTCTTGAGAAAAACGATCGATCTCAATATCGTCGATTTTTAATTCTTGATGCTTGGACAAGATAGCCATTAATCGATCGACATAGGCTTCTTGTATTCTGATATGTATCGTGGTCATAATTTTTGGAGTTCCCCAAGTTGGCATCGGTTAAACCGTCCGTATTTTAAAATCCTCGCAATGTCTTTCTCCCGCTTGTTTGCATACCAATAGGCCATAGCCATCTTCGGAGCGCGTAGGCGATATGCGTTATTTTACTTCGGCTTTCATCCGGCTTTATCTAAGCTGAGAACCAGCGAGAATGCCTGATTTTTTGCGAAATTCAAGCGGTATTACGACTTTGGACCGTTCGGAAAAGAAATGCCTTGCATAGCGTTGTCCCTCGATTTTGATCGGTTGATTCAGTATGCCGTGAGTCGATTATTCAAGCAGTAAAATATACACTGATGTCAAAGCAACCGCAAAACGTTGCACAGTAGACTGCGCACCGCGCACCTTTACAAGGCGTTCAGATCAATGACAGACCGCGTTCGAGACCAGGTGCGCGATGCGGCACCCTACACAACCGATTCCAAAACCTCCTCAAAACGGCGCGCCAACACCTGGCGGTCAAACTCCGCACTCACACACGCTTTCCCTGCTACGCCCATCGCCGCGCATTTTTCCGGCGCATCGGCCAAGGCCGTAATCGCAGCCGCCAGCTCCATCGGATTTTCCGGCTCAATACCAATCCCCGAACCGGCCTTTTCCACAATTTCCCGGCTCTCGCCGCGCACGCCGAGAATAATCGGCTTCTTCATCGCCATCGTATCGAAAATCTTTGACGGAATCACGGTCAAAAACAAATCCAGCTTCTTCAACAACACCAAACTAACATGGGTAATCGACCACAAAGCCGGCATTTGTTCCTTCGGCAACTGCCCCAGCATCTTGACATTCCGCAAACCTCGCCGCTCCAATTCCGACTGCAACCGGGCCAGTTCGGCACCGTCGCCGGCGGTCAAAAACACAATGTCATCACGATCCCGCAACATTTCGGCCGCATCGAGAATCATATCCAAACCATGCGCCATTCCGTGCGTGCCGACGTACGCCGCAACAAACTTACCCTTAACGCCCAGCGAATCGGCAAATGCATCATCGCGCGGTTGATCGACAAAAAAACCGAGATCGACGCCGTTACGAATAACCGACGACCTGAAAAGTAACCTGACCCCTTTTCTTAAAGTTAAGGGTCACCGTCATTCCGCCATGGACTGGCGGAATCCAGTGCCATGGATGGCAAGCTTCTACGAGACATTAGAGCCTCAATGCAAGGATAACTTAATTTTTATGACGACTTAACTTACGTTCGGCACCGTCCCCGGCGGTCAAAAACACAATGTCATCACGATCCCGCAACATTTCGGCCGCATCGAAAATCACATCCAAACCATGCGCCATTCCGTGCGTGCCGACGTACGCCGCAACAAACTTACCCTTAACGCCCAGCGAACCGGCAAATGCATCATCGCGCGGTTGATCGACAAAAAAACCGAGATCGACGCCGTTACGAATAACCGTCGTCTTACTCTCGCTACCGCCATGCGCTACAATATGCACCTTGAACGCATTGGTAACCGCTACGATACGGTCCGCCTTGCGGTAAGCGAATCTTTCCAACCATTCCAATGCGCCGATAACCTTCTTATTTTCGATCGCACCGACGGTCTAAAAAGTAACCTGACCCTGAGGTATCCCCACGAAATAGCCAAATAAAACAATTTTTTGGCTGAAAATTGGTTGATAGATATATTTATTTTTTATCATTGTTCCTACGCTCTGCGCCACTGCCATTAAGTTAAGCCGTCACAGAGATAAGTAATGCTTGCATTCAGGCTCTAATGTGCCTCAAAAGCTTGCCATCCATGGCACTGGATTCCGCCAGTCCATGGCGGAATGACGGGTTTCCCTTAACTTAATGGCAGTGATGCTCTGCGTGGGAACGAGCGTTTTGTGGGGATACCTCAGAACCTGACCCTTTTTATACAACTGTAGCCGAAGCAAGTCGAAACCTTGGGGACGGGTTAAATAACCCGTTCCGCCGGAGGTTAACCAAACAATTCACTATGCGAACCTAACCGCACTAACAGCAAGGTATCCTCGTCTGGCTTGCTGTAGATCAAAAGCAAGTCAGGTTTAACGTGGCACTCACGATAGCCTGACTAGTCGCCAGACAGGGAATGGTCACGGTATTTTCCAGGCAAGTCTTCATTGCTAATCAGCTTGTACAAAACTTCAATCAGTGCGGTGTTTATATCGCCATGTTTTTTGAAATCCCGCTTAAAAGCCGTAGAGCGCTCAATCGTCCGCATTCAGGTCAACCATCAGTTCATTGATGGTATTGAAGCTCTCACCCTTTCCTGCTTCAAGTTCAGCGATGGCTTTTCGCGTCGTTGCATTAGGCACTTCCACCGTAAATGGCAGTCGATGCTCCTCGGCAATACGTATCATAAGCAAACGTATTGCGTCCGATACCGTCAATCCCATTGCTTCTAAAGCTTCGGTTGCAAGCTCCTTCGTTCGTGTATCAATACGAGCACGGACATAAGTATCTGCGGGCTCCATAATTATCCCCATTAATTAAGTAATTGGCACAAATTGTAGTTTCAGTGTAGTCACAAATCAAGTTAACTCATATACTACTTAGATCTTAGGGCAGAAGGAGTAGGCCAACTTACTGTGTATTGTATTTTTCCAGAGTACTGAGCACCGCGCACCTTGACAACACATTGCAGCCAATCAACCGCATCCTAACCCCGGCGCCCGATATGGCACCCTACACAACCGATTCCAAAACCTCCTCAAAACGGCGTGCCAACACCTGGCGGTCAAACTCCGCACTCACACACGCTTTCCCTGCTACGCCCATCGCCGCGCATTTTTCCGGCGCATCGGCCAAGGCCGTAATCGCAGCCGCCAGCTCCATCGCATTTTCCGGTTCAATACCAATCCCCGAACCTGCCTTTTCAACAATTTCCCGACTCTCGCCGCGCACGCCGAGAATAATCGGCTTCTTCATCGCCATCGTCTCGAAAATCTTCGACGGTATCACCGTCAAAAACAAATCCAACTTCTTCAACAACACCAAACTAACACTGGTAATCGACCACAAAGCCGGCATTTGTTCCTTCGGCAACTGCCCCAGCATCTTGACATTCCGCAAACCTCGCCTTTCCAATTCCGACTGCAAACGAGCCCGTTCGGCACCGTCCCCGGCGGTCAAAAACACTATGTCATCACGATCCCGCAACATTTCGGCCGCATCGAGAATTACATCCAAACCATGCGCCATTCCGTGCGTGCCGACGTACGCCGCAACAAACTTATCTTTAACGCCCAGCGAACCGGCAAATGCATCATCACGCGGTTGATCGACAAAAAATCCGAGATCGACGCCGTTACCAATAACCGACGACCTGAAAAGTAACCTGACCCCTTTTCTTAAAGTTAAGGGTCACCGTCATTCCGCCATGGACTGGCGGAATCCAGTGCCATGGATGGCAAGCTTCTAAGAGACATTAGAGCCTCAATGCAAGGATAACTTAATTTTTATGACGACTTAACTTACGTTCGGCACCGTCTCCGGCGGTCAAAAACACTATGTCATCACGATCCCGCAAAATTTCGGTCGCATCGAGAATTACATCCAAACCATGCGCCACTCCGTGCGTGCCGACGTACGCCGCAACAACCTTACTCTTAACACCTAGCGAATCGGCAAATGCATCGTCGCGCGGTTGATCGACAAAAAAACCGAGATCGACGCCGTTACCAATAACCGTCGTCTTAGTCTCGCTACCGCCATGCGCCACAATATGCTACTTGAAAGCATGGGTAACCGCTACGATACGGTCCGCCTTACGGTAAGCGAATCTTTCCAGCCATTCCAAAGCGCCGATAATCTTCTTATTCTTGATCGCACCGACGGCCTGAAAAGTAACCTGACCCCTTTTAGTGTACCTTTATCGTAGACCCCTTTATCGCATTTAGCGTGGTAGAGCCACTTTACATTAGAAGGGCACCCACGATCTCCGTGAGAAAGAGATAAGATGCGCGATGCGCATCCTACATGGTTTTTTACTTCTTCAACCAAGCCATTAAAACTTTAAACGCAAATATTGGTAATGCAGTTTGTCTAATCAATCGACTTGGTTGCGATAACAAACGGTACAACCATTCACAATGAATATCGATGAAAAATTTCGGCGCTCGCTTAACGGTTCCGGCAATAACATCGAAAGTCCCACCTACACCCTGGCAAACCCTAATGTTATGAAGTTTGCCTAAATAGTTATCCATCCATAATTCTTGACGCGGGCTACCTAAAGCCACAAATAAAATTTGCGCTTGAGACTGATTGATCAGATTAATCAAATCCGGCATTTGTTCTTCCGGCAAATAGCCGTTCTGAAATCCTACAATTTGAATGCCAGGATAGCGCTCAGTTAGTCGATCAACTGCTTTTTGAATTGTTTCCTGACTAGCACCGTATAAAAAAAGCTTATAGCCCTTAGATACCGATCGTTCGCAGATTTTAGGCATTAACTCCGAGCCCGGTACTCGGCTGATATTAACCTGATTGAGCTTTCTAGCCGCGACAACTACACCAATACCATCGGGTATAATCAGAGACGCATTTCGAAGCCACCCAAGCAATTTAGAATCGCTTTGAGCTTTGATTACTTTTTCCGGGTTTAAAGCAATAATCGTATTCGGCTTTCCGCTATTAATCATTACGTCGACCGCATCCAGCGCTCCTTGCATATCGACACAATCAACAGGCACTCCCAATACTTCAACTCTATCCACCATTACAAGTTCCTAATATCTTTCTTTAATCGAAAGTTTTATATAAACGTTAATACAGTATAAGTCGACTTAATCCCATCGAACACTTGTAATTTTAATTCGCTCAAAATCACAACTTTGAGAATGTACTAAAAACATACTTTTTTCAGGGACAATGAGAACTTTAGGTTGACACCATTTTTTTGCTTTATTCTTACCTTTAGCATCACGGTCTTCGAATACCAACTGCCAGCTATTTGTAAGTCGGGATCGTTTATAAATTTTTAATCCATTAGCAAAAGCCCATAAATTGCCTTTTGCATCAAACTCAAAATCTAGCGCCGAACTCGGCATCGTTTCCGGATTGCTCCAGGTCATTTTGTTTCTATCGAACCTAGTCATTACCCTCGTTTTACCGATAGGTTGTAGTAGTAAGTAAGGCGTGTCTTCTGGATCTAAAAGCAAACGAGTAGGTCCATAAAATTTAGTATTGGGATTAAACAAATTAACTTTATCTGCCGTTTCAATCGTAATCGGCAACTTATATTGGTTACCGATAAGAGAAAAAAATGTTTTACCACCATCTGCTGACCAAGCGTAACTAGGATGAGAATGATCAGAGCCTGGCCCACCTTTACGCCACATCCACGCAATATGCATCCGATTACCAGAATCAAACGCTAACCGGGGTAAATAAGCGGTCCAGCCAAAGCTAACAGCAAAAGGGGTTACCGTAGCGGAATTTCCTTTTTTTAATAGAACATCTTCACTGCCAAT
This sequence comes from Methylotuvimicrobium sp. KM1, assembly GCF_044788715.1. Taxonomy (NCBI): domain Bacteria; kingdom Pseudomonadati; phylum Pseudomonadota; class Gammaproteobacteria; order Methylococcales; family Methylococcaceae; genus Methylotuvimicrobium; species Methylotuvimicrobium sp. KM1. Next base: position 3,675,094 of record NZ_CP173170.1, read on the forward strand.
TACAAAGTCACCACCAAGCGCGGTCCAAGTTCGCTTTTCAAGGTCGTATTTTGCAATACCTGCTGCTAAACCACGGTTTTTGAAAGATTGCCTAGGCCGCACAGCAAAACGATAGGTTATATATAAATCATCTTTTTTATCGTAAAAAAAAGCTGGATATGTAATTTGGTTACCAGGAATTGCCGACTCCCCAATACCAGGAAAAGGAGTACGCTTAAATTGTTTCAAAGCGAGTTTATCTAACGTTTTGACAATCTCTCCTTTAAATTCAAACCCCTTGATATCGAGTGGATTAGTCGAAACTGAATATTGCCAAGGCATGTTATGCATATTATAAGCAACATGGATATATCCGTTGGCGTCAATTGCTAACGAAGGAACATTATGCCACTGATCGTCTATCGTCTCCGTGTCAACGACAAAAGAATCCCATTTCCAACCCTCACTAGACTTTTCACCTTTTCGTATGACTGTTTTCAAATTAATACCGGTTGATACATTATCAGGCTGCTCTACGGTAACAATAAAAACTTGACCATCACGATATGCAATGGGTGTAGCCCATGTACTAATATTAGATTTAGAAACCTTAATTGGCGCAAGAATATCTTCTACTTGTGCGCAATAGCTGACCGATGAATAAATTAGAAATAAAAAAAATATTAATTTTCTTATAATGTTAGTATCAATCAATTCTTGATTCAGGTAATGTTTATTCGCATTTTTCAAGACAACTCTCGATCGCTTGACAGTATTTGGATGCAATTGATGCTTGACGAAAAAAATCAAAGCGCCCCTCCTCTAAATAAATTTTAAGCCTGTCTCGCAACTCATCGGCTATCTGGTTAAATTTAAGGATGCCATTATTAATGCTAGTTTGATCGAATGGATCAACGCGCACACCAACATCAAGATCATCCAAATAACCATCAATACCGGTATCGCCAGAATAAAGCACCGGTACACCGGCCAATAATGCTTCGGTATAGACCATACCGAAGGTATCATACCGGGTCGGCAATAGAAACCCGCGATATTGCGCCATTCTTTTTACAGTTTCCGTATTTTTAAGTTTTCCTAAAAACGATACTTGGTCGGCCAGATCTAATTCCTTAACCCATTGGGCTTCTTCGCTTTCAGCACTACAACCGATTACATCCAATAAGATTATTTGGTTTTTGGCTTTTCCCGAAACAAGACCATTCAACAGTTCTCTAAAGCCCTTTCTCTTACCGTGCCTTTCACGAAACACTGTAACAAATTTTGGTTTGTATGTTCTGGGTTCCGTATTGTCCACCCGAGTAAAGTTAACGATATTTGGAAGTACTGAATAGCTTATATTGCTGTGCCATTCTTCATCTACCGGGTTTAAGTACTCCTTGATCAATCTTTCAGTCCAAGGTGCTGGCAAGAATACTACCAAAGCTTTTTTTAAAACCTTTGCATATAGACCTCGCCGATCCGGTCGCCAACGCATGATACGGCCATCGGTTAATCCTCTTACAGTGCACACATAAGGTTTTTCGGATTTAATTGTTAGGTAATAAGCAACGAGCGCTTCCACTGTCAATTTATGTCCATGAATAATATCGTACTCCAACTCGATATCATCCAGTTCTCGTTTAATCCGCCGCGCCAATCTTCGCATTAAAAAGCTTTGACCGATTGCCGCCGGTAAACCGAAATAAGAAACTGAAATAATACTATCTCCCCGAACAACATACTCATTCAGAGGATTCAGCGTTCGAGAAATCGATACCACATAGTGGTCTAGAGATTCGGATGTTTCTTCAAGTAAGTTTTTAACTGCATCCGTGGTATTTTGCCGGAATACGCCATCAGGATAATTAGCGACAATATGCAATATACGACAACGTCTATCTAAAGGCACCATTACTCATTCCTTTATTTTCCCTAGGAAACAACCACTTGTAATTACAACTAATCAAATAAACCAATACAAAAGTAAACCAATACAGATGAGTCGGCCGCATAATCGAGGCTTCCGCCATATTATGCAATAACAGTGCGGTTGCAAAGGCCGCAAGCCCCCAGCCGAAAACGCTATCTTGTCGGATGATTTTGAGTATCCCTCGATAAGTCACAAAAATCATCAACATTAATATCGTAAAGCCAATTATTCCGCCGCGAACGGCTAGATCCAAATAACCGTTATGGAATTGGCTAATATCAAATCGTAAAGTATGCATAACCGACAACAAAGCATCGAATCCCCAACCAAACCAAGGTTTCATATTAAAAATTTCCCAACCCATATCCCAAACCCGCGTTCGGCCTGTCATGGTCCTGTCTCTCCCTAATTTCGCAAGTATATAATCGACATTAAATACTTCCGGCAAAAAGGCTACGAGCGAAGTTATTCCAATGATTATCAAAAAAAACGCGAAAATAAATTTTATTAAGCGTGCATTAGAATTTCCCTTACTTAATGTCACAAAAAAAGGAATGGTTAAACATAATAATAAAGACATCAAAAGCGACGTTATAGATGTAACCTCCTTACCGCCTTTCAATGCCAAAAAAGGGACAACCAAAAAAAACAGACACATTAACTTAGCGAAAAACCGAGTATGCAGATTATAGAGCATTAGTAAACTCCATACACAAACCACGCAAAACATGCCTAGCGTATTCGGATTACCGGCCACCCCTTGCCAGCGAGTTAGTCGAAAAGTACCGATGCTAGGCATGGCAATCGAAACAAAGATTGATACGGCTATAAAGGCAAGGGACGCTATCGCCAAATGTTTAAACAAGAACTTCGATCCACGCTCTTTCAACATGATCAATAGTACAATACCTACCATAAAATAGCCGATATCGTGAGCATTATGTAAAAGAACTTTGCTTGGATAAACAACCCAAAAAACAGAGAGCCCGCTAAAAACTATAAACACCAAATAGATTTTGCATTTTGTTATTATCTGCCAAGTAAGATTAGTGCGCGTTATAATAGCAGCCAATGCCAAAAGATATGCGGGACCCAGCGTAAGAATCCTGACCAATTCGCCTAAAGTCCCCATTTCAGAAGCACCGCTATGTCTAGCTGTGGCAAGCGCAAACCCCAAATATAAAAGATATATTGTAGTGACAGTATATCTGGGTATTTGCGTCTTTTTTTTTGAAGAAATGGTAGATACTACATTAGCATTTCGAATACGCTTCGAACTCACGCTTGATTCGGTATAAACTGCCATTTTATTATTTCCGATACTCATAAAAATATCGACCAGTTAAAACGGAAAGCTGTCCTAGATTAAGAAATAACTTTCGCGTAACACGCGCTAAATATTTTTGACCGAATATCAATGCTAGAGGCCATAATAAAATAGCTGTCAAAGTGTAAATAAATCGTTTTAAAAACCAAAATATTTTTTCTGAAAAGGATGCCGCAGGTAAAAAAATACGCGCATAAGACTGGCCACCGCGAAAAGAGCGCTTTTTTAAAAATCCGAAAGTCATTCGCTCGGGTGGCACCGCCTCCTCAACAGTTGACTCATTGCACCAAATTAATTTAGCGCCATTTTTCGCCGCCCTTCTAAAAAATAAAGAGTCTGACCCGCCTGATAAACCGAATTCAGGGTCGAAAGGGCCATCATAGCTTTCCAGCAAAGAACGCTTAACCAACGTATTACCGGTTCGTCCGAAATTTATAGTTGTACCTGTTTTAAAATTCGGTCTATCAACTAATCCTACTTCAATTGCCCAACTCGGTGCATTGGGCGGATAAAGTGGTATAACCGGGCCTAATACCGCATCGGCATCGTATTGATGCAAACAATCGAGCAATTGTTTCAACCATATTTCCGAGGCTACTTCATCATCATCGATAAATGCAACATAATCACCTTTACCCATGCTTACGGACCTATTTCTCGCCAAAGCAATATTTTGCTCAGGTTCGACATCATAGACTATATCGATTAAGCCGCGCATCTTAAATTCGTTAATGACAAATTCGGCACTGGCATTCGCATCATTGTCGACAACGATAACTTTGACATTGATATCAGGTGACAATTGCTGCCGCTCGATACTGGTAAGCGTTGCTTTTAAAAGTTCGGGCCGCATGAAGGTGCAAAGACATACATCAATTTGTGCTTGATTAGACATAGAAAACCTTATTGATACTGAATTCAGTGGCAAAATATTTAAAACACACTCATACAATCTGACAATGTTGTAAATTTATTGCACATTTATAGCGTAACTATTCAGTCCCCCGGAAATTATCGTTCCTACGCTCCGGCGTGTGAACGCCTGAGTACCGCTCCAGCGGTACGAGACGCTAGAGCGTCTCGGTCTTCATTCCCACGCCGGAGCGTGGGAACGATAGGGGGTGTGAATAATTACTTTATAGCTTATTAAAATAAAGATAAATTAGCTTAAAGATTTCCAGTAACACAAATTGAGCGGAAATAGTGTTTTTCCACCAATATTGGGCAGACCACCAATCCGGATTACTTGAAATCAAAAAAAACGACAAGTCAGATTTATCGCCGAAAACAAGTGAAAAAATAATTGAAAGTCTTCTTAAGTGCGGGGGATCGCTAACAATTAAAACCCTTTTCCATTTATTATTGATCATTAGCTGTTTGATATTAACAGCCTCTTCGTATGTGTTTTTTGCACTATTATCCAATATTATCGATCGTGTTGGCACACCTTGTTCAATTAAATACTGCAAGCGCCATTTAGAATATGTTGGCATCACATCATTATTCATTTCAGGCAACCCGGTAATTAACAAGTCGCTTGAGTAGCCTGCATTGTATAAGTCAAGCCCTTTTTTTATTCTATCGCCGCCACCGCCACCTAGAATTACAATCAAATCTGCCGGCTTCGGCTCGAACTCCGGTGTACTAAAAAAGAATCCACCGAAAATAATTAACGCAAAAATAAAAAAGACTTCGCTAATTATTATTAAACCATTAATCCATCTAATTATTACTACAAATGCCATTCTACAACTAATTAATTATATTATCTTTTTTCTTATTGAAAATAAACCACAGCATCGTCGCTAAAAGAAGCTCACCGATACTCATAACTGTAATCAGGCCTTGTATACTGTAATATTGAACAACCCATAAGCCCCCTACTAATACAAGCACAACGGTGACTAAATTACATAAAGTAATATCTTTAAACATGCGAAAGGCCTGCAATAATATAGAGTTATTGATTCGAAAAGCCTGGCACATAAAAAACACAGACCAAAAATAAATTAAAATTTCAATATAAACATACTCTTTACTTAAAAACTTAAAAATGAAATCTTTTGTTAATATTATTGCGAACGAATATAGAATAATTATCGAAAGCATAATAAACAATATTTTTCTAGCCATTCTAACCGCTTGCTGACGTTGATTGTTTATTTTTAGTTTGACCAATCGAGGCATGATGACTTTGGTAAAACTAGTTGAAAGAACATTAATAGGCGCCAAAAACAACCTCGCCGCATTCGCCTCGGCAACCATCACACTCCCCTGAATCAGTGCTAGTACATAGACATAGCCTTGATTTTGTCCCCACGTCACTAGAACACCACCGAGCGCCCACCTTCCATCTTTCCATGACTCTTTTAAACTGTCTGAGGACATTTTATAAGCGCCTTTAATTTTCATGTCACTGAAGAAAAAGAATAATGACGCGGCAATGAGAGCTGCGAATCCATTAGCCGATAATGCATAAAGATGCAGACTTGTTTGCTTGGTAAAGAAAGCCCAGAGCAGAACGGTCAAATAAAACGAGACGTACACTAACCCCATTAAAAAAACGGACTTAGGCTTTAATTTAAGATAAAAATAACGCCGCATTATTTCCAAGAATATAACAGAAGGACTAACCAGCGCGAGTATATATACCAAATCAATATAATAAGAAAATTCGTATACCCTTGACAATGCCATTAAACCTAGACATATTAAAGTAGACAATGGAATAAACAATTTAAAGAAACCGATGATTAGACTAGCGCAAAATATTTCTTGTTCTTGATCTTCCTTAGTCGGTGCAATTACTGTCATTTGTGTCGATACAATTGCATTGGAAAAACCAACCAATAATAATAATGTAGCAAATCCAACACCATAAAGACCGTACTCTTCCTTAGCCGCGAAACGAATCAGAAATATACCCACTGCTAAATTCATCACGCTTTGCAAAACTTGATCCAAAAGCCCCCAAATAACGTCTTTCTTCATATATTAATTTTTACTCATACTAATCGTATCAAGCAATAAATAAAAAACTCAAGGTTTATTATTTATTAATAATTTTACCGTAGGCTCCAGCATTGATTTTCTTTATAATCTTCGCTGGGTTTCCTACTACTATTGAATTTGGCTCCACATCTTTTGTAACTACAGCCCCTGCTCCGATTACCACATGATCTCCAATAGTCACACCTGGTAAAACTATCGAATTAGTACCAACCATACAATATTTTCCGATCTAAGTATTTGCTTTAAAGCCGCGAGTATAGTCATGTGACAAAATAACTGCCCCTCGCGCTATTAACGTGTAATCTTGTATCTCAATACCATTTGGATTAGTTTTGTCGAGATAGGCTGAAAAAGATATACGAGTGGAATCAGATAACTTATAACCCCAAATTTTTCTTAAAAAAATAGAGCGTAAACGGATCATGCGAATCCTGAGCCAATTTCTTATTGTTTTCATTTTTTGTGTACTATAAAAAATAATTCAATCCGGTTTTATATGCGTAATTTTTCGTTTGCCGAGCAGCATCAGGGTTAGGTTACGACCAATTCTTAATACAGGATAGAGAATTCGTGCGAGAAGCTTAGACCTAAAAATAACACTATTAATACGATTGAAGATCCCCGAGCCAGTACTAAGAAGAGCCAAGACTTGAACGCAATCTGCTCCATAATATGTCTGACCTTCATAAATTGCGACCATCCCTTCGTTTAAATCATACCCGGATTTAAACAAATCACCTACTATCGAAATTCCTTCGCGCGCATTTATTAACTCCACCGTACTGATTACTTCTCTCAACTTCAATAGTTGAACATATTGTGTGCAAAAAGGGCACTCCCCATCGTAAACTATTATTAACTTATTGCTTTTTTTCATTTGTTGACATTGATTCGAAACTCGTTGTAATAGGGTTTATGCGCAACATTACCAGTTCCAGGTTCCAAACAAACTGAATCTATGACTAATATATATTCATTTACACTACGCATGTCTACAGACTCAAAGTTTTTCACAACAGATGGAGCGCTCCAAAAATGATGGAGATAAAGGTCATTTGACCATCTGCCATCTTCACCTACAGTATCCAATATCTGCTCATGAAAACTTTTAATGAAATTAACGATTACATTTTCATTCCACCTTTTACTGAACATGCTTTGTTGTGTATCAAAATCACACTGAATAGATTGTTCACGAATACGATTGGATCTTGTGCCTCCATTCGTTGATGTTGGAAGATAATTCCCTGGTGGAAACCCAAAACTCATATGTGTTATTGGATAAGAGTAAAATCCAAAAGCTGTCCCAGGGATGCGTGTACGTCTGCCATTATTTTCTAGTACTTCAAAATATGCACTATTAACGGCAAGAGAGTCATACCATCCTAGCCTCGCCACTTTTGCATAAAAAGGGGATATTAGAATTAATATTGCCCCAACAACACCTAATTTCCAGTTAAACGTACTACATGGTAATTTATTCACAGCTGCAATAATAGCTAAATTAACCATAAACCATGTAACAAAATTAGCACCTACTAATGCAAATATCCCGAAATGCAAGACATCGAAAAGACTAAACAATATAATTAACAATAAGCGATTAGTAAATACAAATAACGCACCAAGTTGTATTATAAATATAAAGATAGGTGCTAAATGACTTACATAACTGAATAAATCGACCACAAAGGTTACTAAATTTTTCGATTCACCCCAAAGCAACTGTTTGTTATATAAGGAAACAAAGAATATGTTCTGGATCTCATTATTAAGTGCCCAGTGTAAATATCCACCATCTAGCGAGGCTTTTTCGACACCTGAATAAAAATAGTTTGCGCCCTGAAGAGCAATAGCAATGAATAAAATAATATTGTTAGCGCCAACCTTATATACCTGTAAGTTTTCTGTGTTTAAATGTCTTACATTTCTATTTCGTCGACCATATATGAGTATTAGATGAAAAAATATTACCGAAATAGACACATAAGCAGGAATTTGATGGACAGGTAAAATATCAAGCTGTGTGTGGTAGTGAAAACCTGTAATTTGACCGGCAAAGCTCTTTAACCAAAAAGGGTAAAAGCCACAGATAAGCAGCCAAGATGGCCGCCAAATTGCCAGTATTGCCGAAAGTGCTGCTGTCATCCAGGCCAGAAAAAGGATAGCTTTAGCCAATCCGTTAAAGTCATTTTCTACAATTGGTACCGAAGGAAATAGCAGTATATTATATATACCACAGGCAACTGCCAAACCTCGTATTAATACTTTGAGACTGGCAGTTATTTCGTCAAAGTTAATAAATGAAAAAACGCTGCAAAAAGCAATAACAACTACTAGGCTAGGCAACAATGCAATAGAGTAGTGATCTATACAAAGCAATAAAACTCTATATCCCTGAAACAAAACAATTGTAATAAAACCAAATAAAAAACCAAAAAATATATTACGGTTTTTTATTTTATTTTCGTTTAGGTAAATTTTGTTAAAAAAACTTGGAATTCTTTCGTGTATTAATTGGCTATAAAATATAAGGAAAAGAACGGGGTCAAAAAAAACGGGGTCAGGTCTTGTTTTTTGCATATTCCTTCAAACACAGTGATGTTAAAAGTATGTCGTATCTCTGAACTTCTTTAGCTTCCATCAAAGACGGTTGAAAGCGTTAGCGCAGCAAGTAGGTGTTCGGTCCAAAACTCAATTGATCGCGCGTAGCCGTTGTTAAATTGGGCGTTCTATCTGTCGGAATCGAGGCTTGGTTATTTTAGCCTATGTGGCTTTTATTGCGTTGGTTCTTACCCGTCGCTCTTGACTTCGATATCGCGAACCGGGGATCGCTCCTACAGGAGGTGCCGTTCGTGATGCAAGAATAGGCCAGATTTAGCTCTATTGCATTTTCTAAACTTCATTTTCATTGCCTTGCCGCAGAATATCGAATAAAGATTACGTGAACATGAAATCTTGCTTTCGGCCATTTGTAATTACATACAAAGTTTAGTCCGGTTTTATCTAAGTTATTAAGTATCAGTGTCTTGTTTGTATTTTCATTTGTCCGCTTATGCCTTTGGGTGTGGCATTTCACCTATTTTTGAGGCATTTGGCGCATTCCGATTTGGCACCGGGATTTAGGCTTGGGAAATAGGGTCAAGTCTAGCTATATAGCATTTCCTAAACTTTATCTTCATTGTCTCACAACAGCATATCGAACAAAGATTACGTCAACATGAAATCTTGCTATCGGTCAATTGTAGTTTCATACAAAGTTTAGTCCAGTTTTATTTAAGTTATTTACTATCAGTCTCTTGCTTGTATTTTTGATCGGGTCTGTATGGCGCTTGGTGTGACATTTTACCTATTTTGCGGCATTCGGCTCGAAAAGTACGCGGCCTTTTTTGGGATTTCCTTATGACGAGACCGAGGCGCCCGAGTTGTTTGTGTCGAGCGTTCTTATTTGTGAGTAGCGAATCGTGGTGTTCTTAATATAAGGGATGGTTCTGTAGGGTTCGCATCGCGCAGCTTTTCAATATTTTGTAACAGTTAGGTAGTTCGGGAACGGTGCGCGATGCTCGCTCTAGTGCTTGTGATGCCACGTTTTGTTACGGTGCCGCTTTGAAAGCGGCACCTCGTCTTTGAAATGGGACCCTAGTCTATTACGTGAGGTGTTTTAGGCTGATCCTTATTAAGGGATTGCTACAAATGCAAAGCATATTTTGTCGCAGGTGAAAGCGTGTTTGGGTCGATGTTTTCCGGCAGGCGATAGGTATGTTGATCGACGCCGGCCTCGCTGGCGTAAAAAGCGACCAATACGGTTCTCAGGGCGCTACTAGTTCTTCCGCCTTTATGAATGCCTGTAGTGTCTGAAAAAATGACAGTGCCCGACTTGCCTGTGCAAATTATCACGCTGGATTGTTCAGGGTTTTCAGGTTTCGTGAATTCAGCTATTTGCTGCTCATCAAACAACACACCCAAGGGTGGATTAGCGGGGTGAGTGTGGCCCATTTTTCCTTGAAGGTGAGTGCCTTTTATAAACGTGAAAGGTCCTGTGGCTTCGTCCACGTTTGACAAGTACATGAACACTTTGATTATTTTCATTTCTTCATGGTCCCGGTGCCATATTTCTGTATCGTAAAACAGGTCATCGGAAGCGGCAGATACACTGCGCCAAGTATCAACATAATTCAGCCGCGAGAACATGCCATTATATGAGTTCACAATATCAAGTACCTCATCGCTGAGAAAAAATTTGACAAAGGATTCGGGCAAACAAGCGTTCTTGATGTTTCGGCCGATGCCTCTTATTTTGGCTGGTCGCAGCTGATTTTCTTGTATTGGGTCTTGTGAATGTTGATTCAACAGGGCATTAGCGTCGTCAATGAGTTGCGCCAGCATGTTTTGATCTTGGCAGAGGTTTTTTATGTCATCGGTATATATGCCTTCCTCCTTGAGTTCCGAGACTGCGTTTTGGGTGTATGGGCTCGGGCTTTGAGAGGCTGCTTGATATAGTTTGAGAGCTTTTCTGTTGATGTAATTGAAGTATCTCGTGTGAAAACGGATGTGATAGTAGATATGGCCAACAGTCATAAGCAGTGGGATGCGGGTAAAAATCAATCGTAAAAGTTGGTTGTGGTTTTTATTAGTGATGCGAATCAGGAAGAGCTTTGTTTTTTATATCTATTAATCATATAGTTATAATTTTATTGATATAGTTTTTATAATGTTGGGTATCGAATGATGTTGATTTGTTCAAACCCTAAGGTTGCAGACCTGGCCGCAATCGGCGCGGTTTAAGCGCCTGTGCTCTCAAGTTTATCGATCTATGCTGGTTTAAAGGTTGGCCAGTCACGTCAATGCCGTTTCTGTTTATTCCATGTAATCGATTATAGTCCAGCAGGGTGCGCATCGCGCACCTTTTCAAGGTTTTGAAACTATTGTTTAGTTCGGGGATTGGTGCGCGGTGTGCAGCCTACCGATGTTCGGAAACAGGTTGCGATAGAAGGTTTCCGCGCCATTGATGTCATGTGCCGCGAAGCTAGAGCTTCTCGGGCGGGTTTCCCAAGCTGGAGCTTGGGAAACAGCGTGGTCTGGAGCTTAGGGAGCAGCGTGTGCTTCTGCTTTCGATATGGTATTCGGGTTCGACCTTGAAAAGGTTTGCGTGGCCGCAAGCCTATAGGGCTAATACTTGGTTTTTTAGCCAATGTGGCTTCGATAGCGGTGGCTGTTACCCGCCGTTCTTGGCTTCGATATCGCGATCTGGGGATCGCTCCCACAGGGGGGCAATGATGTGCGGTGCGGCTTCCCACTTAAGGCGGCACAAAAGCACTAAGGATTAACCTTAAACTGTCCAGTGTTAAGTGAGCAGCCGGTCATTTGTGCTTTATTGGCTGTCAAGCCAGTTTTGCAGGTCGCTTACGTTTTTAAAATCCAAAATTTCTTCCGCCAGGTTTTCCAGCATCGTAAGTTCCAAACCCGGCAGTCTTTTCAGCGCAATTTCGAGTTCCGGTTTTATGCCGAACTTCCGGCGCAACAGGCGCGTGAGCAAAGCGATACTTTCTTCTTGTCGACCTTCCCGCCGTTCTTCTTCGGCAATTTCTTGGTAAAAACGGGTTTGTTTGAGTTCGGTATCTAAGCCTAACATGGTTTTAATCTTTTCAAATTAATTGACGAGTTTTCCTGTTAATTCTGCATAAAGAGGAAATTTACGATCTGCAGATATTAACTGGCTGTCTGTCATCAGTGCTGTGGCAATTATGATACGGTCTTGCGGGTCGCTATGATGTTCGGATAAATCGACTGCTGCGCAAGCAATTTCGGCTGTAATGGGCACTAAAGTAATATTCGATCCGCTTAACGCCTTATCAAACCAAATGAGGATTGGTACCGGCAATATAATTCGGTCATGCCGCTGTAGCCATGCAACTTCAAAACAACTAATCGCTGACACACCCACCTCAGAGGTATTATTGATGAGTTCCAGCCATTGGGCTTTCATCGAATTCGTCTCATCATTGACCCACCACAGCCAGATGTGAGTATCCAAAATAATCATTTTGGCAAATTCCAATCTGTTTCAGGCGCTGACGAAATAATATCCCCTAGAATTTGCAATTTTCCGGCTATGTCCGGATGCGGACGGCGTCTCGGCTGGGTACTTGGTGATTCTGAAGTATTGTCAACTAAAATAATTATTCTAGCTTTACTTGCCTTTTGCAGTGATTGATATTCCTTAGGCACATGGACAATGCCATTTTCTATATTTGTTTCAAATTCTATAGCCTGCATGTTGGATTCCTTATTTAAGGTATGAAAAGGAGAAGGTTGGGGTCAGGTTTTGATTTTTTTCATGATCCTTTACAAGGCGTAGAGGTATTAAAATAATACTTCTTCCAAGAATCTCTTTAGTGTTCATCAAACATGGCTGAAAGTGTCGGTGCATCGAGCAAGCATTCGTTTGCAGGTAACAGCTATCCACTTAACGCGGGACAGCTTAAGGTTAATCCTTAGTGCTTTTTTCCGCCTTAAGTTGGAAGCCCAGGTAACGAAGCGGGAACAATGGTGCGTGGCGATGCACTTCCTGCTGTACTTGCGTTTGGCACCGTCTATTCTGCCTCATTGGCTGTCAAGCCAGTTTTGCAGGTCGGTTACGCTTTTAAAATCCAATAAGGCTTCCGCCAGGTTTTCCAGCATTGTCAGCTCCATACCCGGCAGTCGTTTCAGCGCTGTTTCGAGTTCCGGCTGTATGCCGAACTTCCGGCGCAGCAAGCGCGTGAGCAATGCGATACTTTCTTCTTGCCGACCTTCTTGCCGACCTTCTTGCCGACCTTCTTGCCGCTCTTCTTCGGCAATTTCTTGGTAAAAACGGGTTTGTTTGAGTTCGGTGTCTAAGCCTAACATGGTTTTAATCTCCTCCCGCGTCAGTTGCGGTAGTTTGTAGACGAGTACGGTTTCAACAAAATTGAGGATGTCGATGCCATGTATCTTACGCTGTTTTACCAGTTTTTGCGCTAGTTCGACGGTTTGCCGGTCTTGGCAGGCAATGAGGCTCAACAAGGATTGTAGCGGACTATCGGCGGACGCTTGTTGGTAGTCTTCCAGGTATATGCGCTGTAGTTGCGGTAACTGCATGAAGGCTTCAAATTCTATGCCGGCGGGTCTTTCGGTTTGCCGGTCGGGGTAGATCACCATGGCAATCCAGGGTCTGGCGGGTTTTTGCCGGTAGAGGTACAGTGTGATTTCCGTGAAGAGTCGACCGTATAATTCATTGTCGGATTGATATTGTACTTCGGCAAAGATTAATGGCTGATTCGGATTTTGGTCGTTCGGTTTGAAGAGCCCGTCCATTCTAAAGCCGGTTTGTTTGATTTCTTCCGAGACAAAGCGGTAGCTATCTGCACTGTAAGGTAGTTTAAGTAGTTCTAAAGCCAACTGGGGCCAATCTTGAAACAATCGGTAAAAAAGGCTGTCGGTTTTCATGGCTAAATAATTGGTTTAGATTGCTTGGCTTTAGTATTGTTGAAATCGTGTTTTCGCTCTTTATTCTAGGGGTCACTGCCATTAAGTTAAGCCGTCACAGAGATAAGTAATGCTTGCATTCAGGCTCTAATGTGCCTCAAAAGCTTGCCATCCATGACACTGGATTCCGCCAGTCCATGGCGGAATGACGGGTTTCCCTTAACTTAATGGCAGTTATGCTCTGCGTGGGAACGAGCGTTTTGTGGGGATACCTCAGGGTCAGGTTACTTTTTCAAGAATTAAGCGAATTATTCCATAGCAAGTTAATTTAATTTCGCGCCGGTATTTAGTGTGCATCATAAGTTTATGACTTCACGAATTATTGCTAAACTACAATTGTAGTTAAATACGATTAAAGGACAAACCATGCCGAGCACGACATCCATTCGCATTGATCAAGAACTATATAATCAGGCCAAGACTGACGCGGCTATCGAGCACCGCACCATTGCCGGTCAGGTTGAGTATTGGGCCAAAGTTGGGCGCACCGCACTCGATAACCCTGACTTGCCCGTCAGCTTTATCACCGAAGCCTTGGCCTCCCTGGCAGAACCGCGCGAGCAGTCCACACCTTTTATACCGCGGTCACGCCAGACATGAGTTATGGCATTCTGCAAACCCGCCACTTTGGCCGGCAGTACAAAAAGCTGCATGACAACATTGCTGCCGATGTCGATACTGCGGTTGATTTCGTTGCGAAAAACCCCGCCATTGGCGACCGCAAGAAAGGCGACCTAGCCAATTTACTGGTCTACAAGTTTCGCAGTCAAGGCCAGTTGTACCTTTTAGGTTACACCCTTGATGAGGGGTTGCGTTTGGTTTACCTGGAAGCAGTAGGACCTCATGAAAACTTCTATCGGGACCTAAAGCGTTAAGCACACGATCAACCTAACGTTCATGAAGACCAGGCAATCGCCCCGGGGAAACGGGGTCGGTCTAGCTATATAGCATTTCCTAAACTTTATCTTGATTGCCTCACAACAGCATATCGAACAAAGATTACGTCAACATGAAATCTTGCTATCGGCCAATTGTCGTTTCATACAAAGTTTAGTCCAGTTTTATCTATGTTATTTATTATCAGTCTCTTGCTTGTATTTTCAGTCGGATCTGTAGGGCGCTTGGTGTGGCTTTTCCCCTAGTTTGCGGCATTTGGCTGTAAAAGTACGCGGGTATTTTGGGATTTTCTTATCTCGGGACCGAGGTGCTTGTGGTGTTTGTGTCGAGGTAAGTATTCAGTCCCCCTCTTTGAAAAAGACGACTGCATGGACAAATATTTGCTCCTCGGCAATTGCTGAGTTACAAGGATGTAACGAATGCAGAAAATGCAGGAGCATTTTTCTGCCCTGCATCGCCTAAAGCGACAACCATCCTAATACAGGGGGTTTTTTAGCCAATGCGGCTTCGATAGCGGTGGTTGTTACTCGCCGTTCTTGGCTTTGATATCGCGTCTGGGGATCCCTCCCACAGGGGGCAATGGTGCGCGATGCGCAGCCTGCCGATGTTCGGAAATGGGTTGCGATAAAGGGTTTGAACCATTGATGTCATGTGTCGCGAAGCTAGAGCTTCTCGGACGGATTTCCCAAGCTGGAGCTTGGGAAACAGCGTGATCTGGCGCTTGGGGAGCAGCGTGTGTTTCTGCCTTCGCTATGGGGTTAGGGGTCGGCCTTAAAAAGGTTGGCGTGGCCGCAAGCCTTAAGGGATAATGCTTGGCTTTTTAGCCTACGCGGCTTCGATAGCGCTGGTTGTTATCCGTCGTTCTTGGCTCCGATATCGCGATATGGGGATCGCTCCCACAGGAAAGGGTAATGGTGCGCGATACGCACCCTCACTAGCTTTCAGGCAACGGTCAATTGTGTTTCATTGGCTGTCAAGCCAGTTTTGCAGGTCGGTTACGTTTTTAAAATCCAATAAGGCGTCCGCCATGTTTTCCAGCATTGTCAGTTCGATACCCGGCAGCCGTTTCAGCGCTGTTTCGGGAGAAGGCTGGGGTCAGGTTTTGATTTTTTCATGATCCATTACAAGGCGGAGAGATATTAAAATAATACTTCTTCCAAGTATCTCTTTAGTGTTCATCAAAGATGGCTGAAAGTGTCGGCGCGTCGAGCAGTCGTTCGGCCCAAAGGTCCAATTGATCAAGCGTAGCCGTACTCAAGCGGCATTGCGTTTCCTCCGGCAACGGTCCGAATTTTTTGATTAACAGGCGTTGCAGGATCGTGGCTTCGCCTTCGAGTTTGCCTTCGAGTTTACCTTCGAGTTTACCTTCGAGTTTGCCTTTTTTTAGACCTTGTTCCAAACCTTGTTCCATACCGCGTTTAACGGCGTGTCGTTCAACACTGGTAACATAGCGCATTTTGTTTTCTCCTTCGATCGTTTCGATTTCTAACCATAGTTTCTGTTCCAGCTCTTCCGGCAATCGCATCATCCAATCGAGAACGGCAAACAGGTCCAGTATTCGCTGTTTGCCCCAGCCTTGGCGATACAAAAGACGAACCAGGGCTCTCTTGGCTTGGTAGCGGGCCTCCGGGTCATGCTTTGTTTGCCGCGTTTGCAGATGGGCGGTCGTAATCAGTGCGAATGGGTTGGTGTGCGTTTCAAGTTGGTTGATTTGTTCGGCATAGTCCAGCAATTTGACCACCGGAAACTGCAAGCTGTGCCGACATCCCAGTACTTCAAATCCGTAGCCGCCCGGCTTCCAGTCGGGGTCATTATCGGCCAATACGGCAAAGCTGGCAATGGGGCTGTCGTATCGGTCGAACAGTCGGTAATTGTAGGTGAACATGCGCTTGGCAAAATCGATATCGTGTTGTCCCTGTATTTCAATGTGGATATAAATCCAACGCTGTTCTCCATTGATCAGGGTCACTTGCACCAAGACATCTGCGAAGCGCTTGCCTAATTCGGCATCGCGTACCACTTTTCGCAGTTCGGTGTTTTTAAAGTCGTAATCTTGGGTCCAGTCGATCTGAACATGGGCCTCGGGAAAGTAAAACGCGGTGAATTCCGGAAAGGCATGTTCAAGCATGTCTTTCCAAGGGCTATCGTATTCGTCGGTGTAGTTTTCGATTTGTGTGTCGGCTTGTGTCATCGATTTTCAATTTCTCATATCAGTAAACCAAACAAAGATTAGGCCAAGATGAAATCTTGTTGCCGGCCAATTGTAGTTACCTACAAAGTTTGGTCCGGTTTTATTTAAGTCATTGACTATCAGTCTCTTACTTGTATTTTCAATCGGGTCTGTAGGGCGCTTGGCGTGGTTTGCCTCTAGTTTGCGGCATTTGGCTGGAAAAGTACGCGGTTTTTTTTGGTTTTTTTACAATGGGACCGAGGCGACAGTGTTGTTTGTACCATGTGTACTTGCGGTAACTTTTCGGTCCCTCTCTAAAAGATTTCATTTATTGCTTTTTTACTCTTGGCGGCAACGTATCCTGACACAGGGGACTAATAGTCTACACCCAACTTTCTGCCTTGCTAAATGAGTAAAAAAGGAATATTTTGTACTCATGGATGATTTCGAATACGATGACGATAAGAGTCAGGCTAATTTGGAAAAACATGGAATTGACTTCCATGCGGCCCAGAAACTTTGGGATGATCCTGATCTTCTCGAGTTCCCTGCCAAATCCGACAATGAACCTCGATTTCTTGTGATTGGTCGTATCGCGGCGAAGCACTGGTCGGCCGTTGTCACGTACAGAAATAAGCAAATCCGTCTGATATCAGTCAGGCGATCTCGCAAGAAAGAGGTAGAGTTATATGAAAGCTAAAGATTTCGATAAAAAATTTGATGAAGGAAAAGAAGATATTATTGACGATCTTGATCTTTCGCGTGGTCGTCGTGTCAAGCAAATATCAAAACGTATCAATGTCGACTTCCCATCTTGGGTAGTCGAATCTCTGGATCGTGAAGCCGCTCGCATAGGTATTACACGGCAATCAATTATAAAAGTCTGGCTGGTTGAGCGACTAAAGGCTGAAGCTGCTAATAAGCCGCAGAATAGTGACTCCTCAAGCAGCGCACATTAGCGGAACGATAGAATCGCCCGCAGAGGAAACGAGGTCAGGTTTAGCAATATAGCATTTCCTAAACTTTATCTTCATTGCCTCGCTTCAGGATATCGAACAAAGATTACATCAACATGAAATCTTGCTATCGGCCAATTGTAGTTTCATACAAGGTTTAGTACAGTTTTATCTAAGCCATTAACTATCAGCCTCTTGCTTGTATTTTCAATTGGGTCTGCATGGCGCTTGGCGTGGTTTTTCCCCTAGTTTGCGGCATTTTGCTGGAAAAGTACGCGGGTTTTTTGGTTTTTTTTACAATGGGACCGAGGCGACAGTGTTGTTTGTGCCGTGTGTACTTGCGGCGAATAAGGGGTCAGGTTCTGAGGTATCCCCACGAAATAGCCAAATAAAACAATTTTTTGGCTGAAAATTGGTTGATAGATATATTTATTTTTTATCATCGTTCCTACGCTCTGCGCCACTGCCATTAAGTTAAGCCGTCACAGAGATAAGTAATGCTTGCATTCAGGCTCTAATGTGCCTCAAAAGCTTGCCATCCATGGCACTGGATTCCGCCAGTCCATGGCGGAATGACGGGTTTCCCTTAACTTAATGGCAGTGATGCTCTGCGTGGGAACGAGCGTTTTGTGGGGATACCTCAGGGTCAGGTTACTTTTTCAAGAATTAACTGGCTTGAGAGTAAAGCAACTATTCAGTCCCCCTCTTTGAAAAAGACGACTGCATGGGCGCAGGAAGGTAGGGCATCAATAGTAGGCGCTTTAAGCGACAACTATCCTGATATAGGGGGCTTTTTAGCCAATGCGGTTCGATAGCGGCGGTTGTTACCCGCCGTTCTTGGCTTCGATATCGCGATCTGAGGATCGCTCCCACAGGTGGGGGCAATGGTGTGCGATGCGCACACGACTGCTAAGCCTGCTAATTTCAAGACGCATCGAGCAAAGTTTGAACGATTTTTTCGCAGGCATGGCCGTCGCCGTAAGGATTGTGTGCTTTGGACATGCGCTTGTAGACTTCGCCGTCCAATAGTACTTTTTCGACGCCGCTGACGATTTTTGCTTTATCGGTACCGACCAATAAAACGGTGCCGGCATCGACTGCTTCGGGTCTTTCGGTCACTTCGCGCATCACCAATACCGGTTTACCCAGCGAAGGACCTTCTTCTTGAATGCCGCCGGAATCGGTCAGGATCAAGTCGCTTCGGTTCATGATCCAGACGAACGGTTCGTAGTCGAGCGGCGCGATCAGGTAGACGTTATCGAGTCGGTCGAGAATTTCGTAGACCGGTTTTTGCACATTCGGGTTGAGATGAACCGGATAGACTAAGTCCCAATCCGGATGTTTTTGTGCCAGTTCTTTGATCGCATTGCAAAGATCGATGAATCCTTGGCCGAAATTTTCGCGGCGGTGCCCGGTAATCAAAATGAGTTTTCGGCTTGAGTCGCAAATGGTCTTAAACAGTGTTTCGCCGAATTTTTCCTGCCATACGCTATCCGGCTCGTTGATGACTTTGTCCCGGACGATCAGCAAGGCATCGATAACGGTATTGCCGGTTACGACGATGTTTTGCTCCGGAACGCCTTCGGCGAGTAGGTTGTTTTTCGAGGATTGCGTCGGTGCGAAGTGATAATCGGTTATGCGTCCGACCAAAGTCCGATTCGCTTCTTCGGGAAACGGCGCTCTAAGGTTGCCGGTTCTCAACCCCGCTTCGACGTGGCCCAGCTTGATATTTTGGTAGAACGCGGCCAGTCCCGCGGCAAAACAGGTGGTGGTGTCGCCGTGTACCAGCACGATGTCCGGCTGCGCTTCGCGTAATACGTCGCGTAAGCCTAACAGCACTTTCGAGGTGATGTCGAAGAGGTCTTGATTCGGCGCCATCAGGTCTAAATCGTAATCGGGTTTAATGTCAAACAAGTTGAGCACTTGATCGAGCATCTGCCGATGTTGGGCGGTCACGCATACGAGGGATTCCAAACCTTCGGCTTGTTGTAGAGCCAATACGACAGGCGCCATTTTAATCGCTTCCGGCCGGGTGCCGAAAACGGTCAGGATCTTTTTGGTCATAAAATGATTATGTGATGGGTTTGCTGTAATTGATTGAGAACACGCTTTTTCGTTTTAAAAGGCGACTTCTTGATCGGGTACGCTTTTCAGTATACTCATGCCGTTCGGTTTTTTAGCCATTTGCAATTGGGCTTTGATGCGCTTTTGCACCGCTTCGACATGCGAGATCACGCCGACCTTTTTACCGTGCTTCTGCAAGCCTTCCAGGGTCGAAATCACGACATACAGGGTTTCGGCATCCAGGGTACCGAAGCCTTCGTCGAGAAATAGCGAATCGACCGAACGCCCGTTGCCGGCCAGTTCGGAAAGTCCCAGCGCCAAGGCTAAGCTCACGACAAAACTTTCGCCGCCGGACAAGGATTTCGGCAATCGACGGTTGTTGTTTTGATACGTGTCTTCGATTTCGAGCGCTAAGCCCTGCTCGCTCGGCATTTGCCGTAAATAATAGCGTCCGCTGATTTTTTCGAGCACTTGATTGGCTTGGGCCAATAATTTATCGGCCATTTTAATTTGCACGCGCCGACGGAATACGGCGCCGTTTTCTTCGTCGATACGTTTAACTTCCAGCAAGCATTCGTCGACGATTTCTTGCTGCGCAGTCAGTTTAGTCGACAATACGTCGAATTGTTGCCGCATCGCCAGGTTTTTGCCGAGCATCGCTTCCAAACGGGCGGCTTCTTGTCGGGTAATGTCGATTTTTTCGTCGATACCTCGTATGCGAATGACGATATCTTCGACGGTCTGGGTGGTCAATGCCAACGCTTGTTCGGCCGCTAATTCGGCCTGGGTATTTTCCAGCCGGGTTGCAAGATCAGCCAATTCGCTTTGCAATACCGACATGCGCTGCTCGAGCTCCGGCCCGCGCGCAATCAAGTGCAGCAATTCGATAACTTCGTCGACCCGCATGGCTTCATATTTTGTGCCGACTAGTCTTTCGCGGAAAACTTCGCGCATTCGCGCCGCTTCGGCGGTCTGTTGGCCGATCAGTTTTTCCTTGTCTGCAATCAGTTTTTGTTTTTCGATCAATGCCAGATGCAAGCCGGCGGTTTCTTCTTGCTGCAGTTGCGTGCCGGCGGCGGCAATTTTTTCGGATAGTTGCGCAATTTTTCGATTGCTGGCGTCGATCTTTTCGGTAATCGCGGCGATTTCGTCAGTCAGCCCCTTGCGGCGCAATTGATAGGTTTGATATTCCTGACGGCGCTGATTCAAGCGATCGTAAAAGGCGTCTTCCTTTCCTTTGGCGGGCATTTTTTCGCCGACTAAGTCCAATTGATGCAACACCTTCGCGGTTAATTCCTGCTCGTCCTTGCGGCATTTTTCGAGAGTTTGTTCCAATTCTTTCAGTTCTTGAGGGCGGCTTTGCCACTCTTGATCGAGCTGTTTAGCATTTTCCTGCAAACGGCCGATCATCGCTTCGTGCCGAGCCATCAATTCTTTGATTTTGTCGATACGCCTGGCTTGCACGCGATATTGTTGCGCTAGCTTGGTGATATTTTTTAATTCGATCGTTTCAGTTTTCAAAAAGCGCTTGATCGCCCGCGAATTGTTGATTTCCATATCGTCGTTGGCCGCATTCAGGCGGTTACACAAGGTCAACCATTGCGAGCGTAATAATTCGATGCGTTGACGCTTGGCTTTGCTGCCTTCAAGCCGTTTCTCGGTCAATTTGGCTTCTTGTTCGAGGCGTTCGGACGCCGCGACCAAGGATTGGATTTTTGCGCGCTGATCGGCCAGTGCGCGCTTGGAGTCGCCGATTTTCGGTGGCCGAATGACATACGGGTGATCCAGCGCGCCGCATAACGGACATGGCTTGCCGTCTTCAAGATGGACGCGCTCGTCCGCCAGCCTGGCAAGTATTGTCTCGTTCGCTACTGCTTTTTCGAGCGTCAATCTGATATTGTCTTCGCGCATGATGTCGTCTTTGTACTGCGCTAATTCAGCTTGTAAGTCGTCCAGCGTTTTTTCTTCCTTCGCTTTGCCGAAGCCGAAGAAACTAAAGCGTCCGCCGGTTAGGCGCGCATGTTCGCGGCTTAGGTTGTAGAGGGACTGAAAGTCGGCCAAACGCTCTTTTTGATCTTTTAAAAGCTCGTCGATTTCGGCCGCATCTCTACCGAGCGCCACGCCTTCGAGTTTTTGCTCATTGATTTGCAGCTTGAGCTTCAAACGACCGATGGTTTTTTGGGATTTCTGAATTCTAGCCTGATGACCGCTAAGCGAGGCGCCGGTCGCTTGTACCGATTTGGCGGAACGCTTATGTTGTTCGGTCAACGATGCCAGTTCGGCGCGTAATTTTTTTAATTTGGCCGTTTCGGGAAAATTTTCGAGCAGGTTTTCATCGCTCGCGTTGAGTTCCAGCCATTCATCGACCGTCGCCAAAATGCCCTGTTTTTGTTCGCGTTGGATTTCCAGTCCTCGCGTGACATCGGTTTCCAGATGCTTTTCTTGCGTGTGTTGCGAAATCCTAGCTTTTTGCGTTTCTATGGCGTGCTGCTGATCTTCAATCGACTTAGTCGGCGCCGCGCCAAGCGACTCGGGTTCTACGCCCGATAGGGCCAGTTTGTCCTGCAGTCGCTTGAGTTCGCTCCGGTAAGCATTTAACGTTTGCTTGCCTTGTTCGATGTCTTTTTCAAGCGTCTCGAGTTCGTCCGCGGCTTCTTTAAAAGCTAGGGCCTCCGGGTTTTCGGCAATTTGGGTTAATTGTTGCTGGGTTTGTTCGGCTTGGGTCTGCGTTTTTTGCTGTTGCTGGGTTAACGCGGTAATTCGTTTTTCCAGCGTTTCGATATTTTGCAACCAAACTTGCTGTTGTTTGAGTTCGTCGCGCTGTCCGCGAAATTCGCTTATTTGATCTTTGAAATCGGCCAAGTCGTGTTCGGAGGCCTCTTGTTTGGCGGGATCGAGCATATCCAATGCATCGATGTCTTGTTTGAGCGAGGCCAGTAACGCTTGTTCTTCATCGGCTTTGGCGATTACGGCATTTTTGTAGTCGGCGTAGATGTCGCTGCTGATGATTTTTTCGAGTATATCGAGGCGTTCGTTATCCAACGCATTCAAAAACGCCGCAAAATCGCCTTGCGCGAGCATGATCGAGCGGGTGAAATTACGGAAATTCATGCCGGTGATTTCGGCGATTTTTTGACATACCGCATTGGGCGTTTCAGCCAGCAATTGTTCGCGGTCGTCTTCGATTTTTATCAATAGCATTTGCGGCGATTGCAAACGGCCGTTCGAATCTTGCCGTTCGCGTTGTACTTTCCAAGTCGAACGGTAAAGGTTGTCGCCGACCGCAAAATCGACTTCGGAAAAGCTTTCCGCCGTTCGTTTGGTCATGACGTGCACAGCCGGCCGATCGAAACGAAAAGTCTCTCCGTAGAGACCTAAGGTGATCGCGTCGAGAATACTGGATTTACCCGACCCGTTCGGCCCTGTGATCGCGAATAAGCCGGAATCGCTGAACGGCGCCTTCCTGAAATCGACCTGATTATCGCCTTCCAACGAATTGATATTTCTAAATTTTATTTTGAGTATTTTCATTGACGAAAGACTGGGACCGGCAAATGACTTTTCATCGGGTCATTATAGCGCCGTCGGTTTGATTTTTCTCATGTTTGAATCGATCGCGGAATTTAGGGTACGGAAAAAATATCTTTCCGATGGTACCCACGGTCCTCCGTGAGAATCCATACCTTGGTTGCCGAAACAAGATCGGTATGCATTCCCACGCCGGAGCGATGGGAACGAGGAAAAATAATTAACCCTCAACATATTCCCGAATATTTCGAGGGGACAATATGCTATTTTTATAGTCTATTAAAAAAATAACAATGCTTGAGGAAGCGCATCATGTTGAAACCATTTTTGCATCGGTTACTGACTTTTATCTTCAAGGTCGAACTTAAAGGCCTCGATAACTATCATAAAGCCGGCTCCCGCGTAATGATCATTTCCAATCACACCTCGTTTCTCGACCCATTATTGCTTGGTGTTTTTTTACCGGACGATATTACCTTCGCGATCAATACGCAAATATCCGAACGCTGGTGGCTAAAACCGTTTTTGAAGTTGTCGAGAGTGTTTCCGATGGACCCGACCCATCCGATGTCGCTAAAAGAGCTAATCAATCATTTAAAGAATCCTACTAAAACGGTGATTTTTCCCGAGGGCCGCATTACAGTGACCGGCTCGGTCATGAAGATATACGACGGCCCGGGCATGGTCGCCGACAAATCGCAGGCAACCGTTTTACCGATTAGGATTAAAGGCGCCGAATACACGCATTTCTCGAAATTGCGTAACATCGTAAGACTTCGCCTTTTCCCGAAAATTACGATACAAATTCTTCCGCCGACCACAATAGAAGCACCTAACGACTTGCGAGGCCGCCGTCGTCGTCATTTTTGCGGCCAAATTCTTGCCGATATCATGACCGATATGATGTTCGCGACGAGCCATTATCAGCAAAGCATTTTTGCCGCGTTGCTCGAAGCGCGCAGTATTCACGGAGGCAAACACACGGTTGCCGAGGATCTCGAACGCAAGCCGTTATCTTACGACCGATTGATCACGGCGACGTTGTGTCTTGGCCACGTCTTGAAAAAAATTACCGTAACCGGGGAAAATGTCGGAGTCATGCTGCCGAATTCGACTAAAACATTATGTACGATTTTAAGTCTTCAGCTTTACGGCCGTACGCCGGCCATGCTGAATTTCTCGACCGGTTCGGCCGGCATGCTGTCGGCCTGCTCCACAGCAAAAATTAAAACCGTGCTGACTTCGCGCCGCTTTATTGAGCTAGCAAGATTAGAAGATGAAGCCGATCGATTAAGCCAACAGGTCGATCTGCTTTATCTCGAAGACTTAGCTAATCAAATCACCCCGCTAAATAAACTTGTCGGCTTGGTTAAATGCAAAACCGCCAATATTTGGTATAAACACACCGAGTTCAGCTACGACAATCCTGCGGTGATTCTATTTACCTCCGGTTCGGAAGGCACACCGAAAGGTGTCGTGTTATCGCATGCCAACATTCTAGCCAATCACAAGCAATTGGAGGCGAGGATCAATTTTAACGCGCAAGATGTCGTGCTTAATTTTCTGCCGATGTTCCATTCGTTCGGCTTTACCGTCGGCACGATGTTGCCGATATTGAACGGCATGACTACCTTCTTTTATCCGTCGCCGTTGCATTATGCAATCGTTCCTGAGATGGCTTACGAAATCAATGCCACGATCATGTTCGGCACCAATACGTTTTTAGCCGCTTATGCGAAAAAAGCCCATGCCTACGATTTTTACAACATGCGTTATGTCGTGGCCGGCGCCGAAAAATTGCAGGAAGGCACGCGGCAAATTTGGTCGGAAAAGTTCGGCATTCGTATTCTCGAAGGTTACGGCGCCACAGAAACCGCTCCGGTAACTTCGGTTAATACCCCGATGGAATTCAAGGCCGGCACGGTGGGGCGTTTCATGCCGAAAATGGAATACAAGCTGGAGCCGATACCGGGTATCGATCAAGGTGGGCAATTGCATGTTAAAGGTCCCAATATCATGCAAGGTTATTTGCTGGCGAAAAATCCGGGACAACTGGTGCCGCCTAAGTCGGTTTACGGCGAAGGCTGGTACGATACCGGCGATATCGTCGATGTCGACGATGAGGGTTTTATTACGATCAAAGGACGCAGTAAACGCTTCGCCAAAATCGCCGGTGAAATGGTTTCGTTGACTGTCGTCGAACAGTTAGCGACCAAGGCTTGGCCGGATGCGCTTCATGCTGCGATTACCCTACCCGACGAGAAAAAAGGCGAGCAGATTATTTTGCTGACCACGCAAAAATCGGCATCGGCCCACGATTTGGAAGCAGTTGCCGAAGGCGTTGGCAGAATCGCTTTACCGAAAAAGATAATGATTGTCGATAAGGTCCCGGTTTTGGCAAGCGGTAAGATCGATTATCCTGCGGCTACGGAGTTGGCTAAGGCTAGTTAGCGGTTAGCGGTTAGCGGTTAGCGGTTAGCGGTTAGCGGAATTATGTGACATTTTGCGCTCCTTCCCAAGCTCTAGCTTGGGAATGCAGAGACCGGAAGCTCTAGCTTCCCGAGACCTGCCCAGCCGATTGCATTTAGCTTAATTTCTGGTTACCAAGGCCCTCTGCTCGCCGTTATACACAAGTATCGGTAAACTTGCTAAACAGCGTTCGTCGTATACCTGGAAACGGTGCTGTTTGATAAATCTGCGGATATTGAACATCAGTGGCTTCGAAATCGCGACGAAGGCGTCGCTCCCACAAGGGGGGCGGATGCTCTGTGGGAGCGATCCCCAGATCGCGATTTCGAAGTCGGGAACGTTGGGCGACAAAAAATGGTATCGAAGCCTCATTAGCTAAGATTGCAAAACAGTAATTTTTGACTTATGTATAACGATGAGAGGTCCTCCGTGGGAAACCATACCTTGGCTGCAGACTCAAGATCGTTATGCATTCCCACGCTGGAGCGGTAGAAACGAAGATATACATCGGTTTCTCTTTCCCTTTGTACCGCGAAGCTAGAGCTTCACGCATCGGTTTCCCAAGCTGGAGCTTGGGAAACAGCGAATTTCTAATTTCTACTCCCCTTCCCCCGTTCACTACTCACTGCTTTCCGCTGACCGTTCTCAACTCACCGCGCCTCCCCAACAAAAGCTCGAACCAGAGCCCGCAAAGTTTCCTCTGCTTCTTGTAAAGACTCCTTATCAGGCCTGCCGTTAATCGACAATAAACAGACGCCGTGAATGCCGCCCCATAATGCATTTCCGATACGTTGGTTTTGTTGCGGGTTATTTTCCGGATGTAATCGGGCTATTTGCGTTGTAATAATTTCTTCCAACCGATTCATTTTTGCCCGATACCAATCCGGAAAGTGCCCGCTGTCGACAAATCGATTACCGAATAACATCGACCATCGATTAAAGTTTAAACTGGCAAACTTCAAATAAGCTTTGGCTATTTCCTCTAAATCACGAGATGCCGAGCCAGTCTCAACTTTATTCAGCGCACTGGCGATCTCATCTAAGGTTTCAGCATTGACATGAAGAACCAAATCGGCCATGTTTTCAAAAACCATATAGATACTACCGACGGTATAGCCGATAGTCATCGCGATTTTACGAACATTTAAGGCCGCACCACCCTGTTCGACAATAATTTGATTCGCCGCTTGCATAACCATTGCTTTGATCTCTTCCTGGCTATGTTCGTATCGTCTTGCCATAATGACTCTGATTTAAAAATTATAGACGCTCGATCATTCCCACGCAGAGCACTCATCGTTATACATAAGTCAACAATTACTGTTTTGCAATCTTAGCTAATGAGGCTTCGATACCACTTTTTGTCGCCCAACGTTCCCGACTTCGAAATCGCGATCTGGGGATCGCTCCCACAGAGCATCCGCCCCCTTGTGGGAGCGACGCCTTCGTCGCGATTTCGAAGCCACTGATGTTCAATATCCGCAGATTTATCAAACAGCACCGTTTCCAGGTCTACGACGAACTCTGTTTAGCAAGTTTACCGATACTTGTGTATAACGGCGAGCGCAGAGCATGGGAACGATAAACAGCGTACCCTAAGGAGCTCCAGCCTCCCGCTTCTTTATCCTATCCGTGCTGGCATTCATTTGCCAATCAAAATATCGAGTCAAAAAATTCACAAATGTGGTGATCTTCGCCGGAATAAATCTTCTTTGCATATAAGTGACGTAAATAGACAGCGAGGGTATTCGGTAATCTTTTAATATTTCTATTAACTTACCCTGCTCCAAGTAATTGGCAACTGAAATTTCGGGCGCCTGGGTAATACCCATACCCAAGGAAGCTGCCTGACACAATGCCCTGCCGTTATTCGATGCGAAGTGCCAAGTAGTGCGTAACTTTTTTTCCTCGCCATCGACATTAAATACCCAATAATCCTCATGGGGCGTGTCGATATAATGCAAGCAATGATGACGACTCAAATCCTCTATGCGTCTTGGCTCGCCGTATTTGGCTATATATCCTGGCGAAGCGAAAGTACATAATCGAGTTTCCGCGATCTTTCTGGCCACGACACCTAGTTCGAGTGAGTTTGAAACCAATATCGATAAATCATAAATGCCCTCGCTCAAATTAATATGCGCGTTTTGCAACGACATCATGACTTTAACATTCGGGTGTTCGCTTTGATAGGCATTGATCGCCGGCACCATATAAATACCGCCGAAATCGATCGGTGCGGCAATCTTTAAAACGCCTTTAACATTTTGCCCCAATTCGGCCATATCTTCATCCAGCTCGGCGAATTCGTCTAGTAAAGGCTTGCTTCTCGCGTAATAACTCTCCCCGGCTTCGGTCAAACTAATCTTGCGGGTCGTTCTATTCAACAATGCCACGCCGAGCGATTCCTCGAGCTGCGCCATGTATTTGCTCACCATCATTGCCGATACTTTCATTTCGCGCGCGACAGCTGCAAATGTACCCAATTCGACAATTCTGCAAAACACTTTTATATTATTCAATTTATCCATATTGCTGCCACTATAAACTTATGGTTTATAGTTTATAAACTTTTTTTGCTATTTTAAATAAGATTAGTCCTGATAGACTCTTAACCGGAGATAGTTGGACCACCCGGTTTTTTGCATTGACATTGGCCGGGAGGTTCAGTTCTATATTTTCCAATCCTCCATGGCATAAATTAAGCCATAGCGTTACACCTGATACATCCAATTCCTCCCTACACCTCTTCAAGCGAATCCGTGTTTGTATTGACTTATTGACGTGAAAAAGGCTTTATACGGACTTTTGCCAAAATCCATTATCGCCATGCATCAAGAACGCTTATCTATCGTAGACGAAAACGATCGCGTAATCGGCAACGCGCTTCGGAGTATCATTCATCGTGACCGCCTGCTTCATAGGGCCGTGCATATTTTAGTCTTTAACGATTCTAATTTATTATTTTTACAAAAACGCTCCCTGACCAAGGACATCAACCCCGGATTATGGGATAGCTCGGCTGCCGGGCACGTCGATGTCGGCGAAGATTACGACGCATGCGCTTTAAGAGAGCTTCATGAAGAACTCGGAGTTCAAGTCGATAGACTTAGCCCGTTATTTAAGTTATCTGCGACACCCGTCACCGGCATGGAGTTCATTGAAGTTTACCGCTGCGACCATAACGGACCCTTTTCGCTAGCCGCCGAGGAGATCGAAGAAGGACGATGGTTTGATACGAAGGAGATCGACGCTCGGGTTAACGACGACGATCCTACGTTAACCGATACTTTTAAATCACTCTGGCGTCACTATGAATTACTAAGGAACAAACATGAAATAACTTCGACAAATGTAGGAAGGGGGTTCGGTGGCTCGATTGACAAGTGTCGGCGGCAGGGATAGCCGTCGTCAAGCCTACATGGACGTATTCACGGCGTCCTGTCAAGCGAGTCACCGAACCGCCACAAAGCGTAATGCTTGTAGAAATTATTTTGTGCATATTCCTATACAAGAACTAAACGATGATTAGCCGCCAACAATTGAACGATTTTTATCATAACCTGCTGAATCCTGGTGCTTATAAAGATTACGGCCCGAATGGATTGCAGATCGAAGGTACCGAAACTATCGATAAAATAGCCTTTGCCGTGTCGGCAACACGCGATTCGATTTCCCAAGCCATCGAGCAACAGGCCAAGGCATTAGTTGTTCATCACGGCCTATTTTGGGACTTTCACGGCGCACGCACGCTGACGGGTCCTTTTGCCAGTCGCGTATTGCCTTTAGTTCGAAACGATATAAACCTGTTCGCTTATCATTTGCCTTTGGACGGCCATCCTGAAGTCGGTAATGCAGCGGTGTTAGGCAGACTAATCGGCTGCATGCAGCAAGAACCTTTCGGCGATTATAAGGGCTGCGCGACCGGCATCAAGGGAACTTTCGACAAGCCGCTGCCGGCGTCGCAACTACGGCACGTATTGGAATCCGTGCTGAACCATCCGGTTATTCTGGCATCGCCCAATGAAAATGAATCGATTCATTCGATCGGCATCATTACCGGCGGCGCGAATCGCGAATGGAAGTTGGCGGCAAATGAAGGACTCGATGCCTATATCACCGGAGAAATCAGCGAGCATGACTGGCATGACAGCCAAGAACACGGCATTCATATGTTCGCAGGCGGACACCATGCAACCGAAAGATTTGGAATTAAGGAATTGATGAGAAAAACAGAACTGCATTTCGACATTCAATGCAGTTATATCGACAGCGATAACCCTGTCTGAGGAATTGTTGGCGGAGCGGACGGGACTCGAACCCGCGACCCCCGGCGTGACAGGCCGGTATTCTAACCAACTGAACTACCGCTCCGTTGAAGAGCGAGCATTGTATAGGATTTCACGGATACGTCAAGTTAATTAACGCAGATTGTAAAAAATACCCTTTTTTTTGCTCCCTCTGCCTCAGTGTGGGACTGCATACTGATCTTGCATCGGAACCCGAGGTATGGGTTCCCACGGAGGACCGCTCATCGTTATACATAAGTCAAAAATTACGGTTTTGCAATCTTAGCTAATGAGGCTTCGATACCATTTTTTGTCGCCCAACGTTCCCGACTTCGAAATCGCGACGAAGGCGTCGCTCCCACAAGGGGCCGGATGCTCTGTGGGAGCGATCCCCAGATCGCGATCTCGGAGCCACTGATATCCAATATCCGCAGATTTATCAAACAGCACCGTTTCCAGGTATACGATGCCCTCTGTTTAGCAAGTTTATCGATATTTGTGTATATACCTTTCGCACTTCAAATTTCGGCAGTGTCTTAGGAGGCGCCGGGGTGCTCGGCAAAGGCTTTGCCAGCATGGAGCTGGCATAGAGCCTACATGGACGTATTCACGGCGTCCTTTGACGGGCACCCCGGTGCCGAATTTTGATCTCCGATAGGTATAACTAAAGAGCGGAGGACCGTGGGACCCAGAAACTTTTCACTACTAACAAATACAGCTCCAAATGAAACTCGACGATCATCTACATTGTCCGCTCTGCGAGGAATCGAAGATTGAACATTTTCATAGCGATAAGCAACGCGATTATTTTCTTTGCTCGACCTGCGCGCTAGTCTTTGTTCCGCCCGCTCAGCAACTCGATTTGCAACAACAAAAAACGATTTACGACCATCATCAAAACGATGTGCACGATCAAGGCTATCGGAAATTTTTGTCGAGGCTCGCAATCCCTCTTTCCGCTCGTCTATTACCGGGAGCAAGCGGGCTTGATTTCGGCTGTGGCCCCGGTCCCGCACTTAGTTCAATGCTAAAAGAACAAGGATTTCCGACGGCAATATACGATCCGATTTACGCCGATTTTGCGGAGGTTTTGCAGGGCCGATACGACTTCATTAGCTGCACCGAAGTAGCGGAACACTTTACCGCACCGGGCCTTGAATTCAGCCGGCTTTTTTCCATGATCAAAACTCAAGGCATTCTCGCGATCATGACTAAGCGCGTAATCGACCGACAGGCATTTACGCAATGGCATTATAAAGCCGACCCAACACACGTTTGTTTCTTTTCCGACAGGACCTTTCTCTGGCTTGCAGACCGTTTCCGTTGTCAAATCGAATTTATCGACAGGGATGTCGTGATATTGAGTCGGTTGAATTGAAAGTTGATCCTAAAAAAGCAATTCACCATGAAGGGAAGAGAATTGAGTACTTTATGAACTGTCTCAATATCACAGACAAACTCAATGCAGTAATACAGCGTTTTCAGATCCAGTTAATGACTAAAAAATATCAAAACAATGGCGGGACGGAGTCCAGTCAATAATGATGACATAGGCTGTTAACCTAAAAAGAGCAGTTGGCATGTGCAGTAGGCCGTTCATGCTGAGCCAAGTCGAAGCATGAAGGGCCTACTGCACTTTCACCGGCCTGGTGAAGCCTCAAACTACCCTTCACCCTTCGACAGGGCTCTCCTGAGCGTAGCCGAAGGGGCCCTCCTGAGCGCAGCCGAAGTGGCTCAGGGCGAACGGAAGTTTGAGACTCTCAACTGCTCTTTTTAGGGTTAATGGTTAGCGCCGTAGGATGCGCATCGCGCACCATTCCACGGTGTCGAACCGACGAGAGTTCCCGACCCAGGTGCGCGATGCGCACCCTACACCTGCCGCTTTATAGCCTATGAACACCAACAACCATGCAATCGTCATTTTCAAGGAGAGGGATTGAATACTTACAATTTATTAATTCGACAACGGCCAAATTAACGGAATCAGCCCTATCGAGGTAATCGCAATGATGATATTCATCGGCACCCCGACTTTCAAAAAGTCTTTGAAATAATAGCCGCCGGGCCCGTAAACCATCAAATTGGTCTGATAACCGATCGGCGTTGCAAAACTGGCCGATGCTGCCACCATCGTGGCAAACACGAAAGGCTCCGGATTGAGCCCGAGACTTCCGGTAATCGCTAAAACGATCGGCAGCATCAGTAATGCCGCGGCATTATTGGTAATCACCTCGGTCATTATCGAAACGATAATATAAGTCAAACCTAACAACAACCAGGCGTTACCATCGGCAATAGACAAGACATGACGAGCTATGAAATCGGCGGCGCCGCTGATTTGTAACGCATTACCCAACGCAAAACTCGCCGCGATTGTGACGATTACGGTTAAATCCAGGCTTCTTCGCGCTTCGTTGATGCTGCAACAACCGGTCGCGACCATTGCTCCGGCACCGATCAAAGCGGCATTCAACATACTGGTTAAGCCGCTCGTTGCCAGAATAATAACGCCTAGCAATAAGGCCCAGGATAAATTCGCTCGACTGTGATTAGGCCGCGTTTCCGCCAAATCATTGATCATTAAAAAATCGCGCTGCACGCGTTGACGCGTGACAAAAGCCGGCCGCGCTTCCAGTAACAGTACATCGCCTGCCTGCAACTCGATAGACCCTAGATTACCTTGAATGGGCTCGCCGTTCCGCGCTACGGCCAACACGACGGCACCGTACCTATCTCTAAATTGGGAATCCCGAATCGTTGTGCCGATGCTATCGCAATGCGGCGAAACCACCGCTTCAACCAAACACCGCTCCGGCGCATCTTTTTCGATGACCGGATGTTGATTATCGGAAGGCACCAAGCCATTGGTTCTTAAAATATCGAAAATAGCACTGGTTTCCCCGACGAATACCAACCGGTCGCCGCCTTGCAATTTTTCTTCCGAAGATACGGCCGTCACGATACTGCCGTTGCGTTCGACTTCGGCTAAATAGATTTTGTGAAGATTTCTTAAGCCGGCCTCGGCAATGGTCACCCCTTCTAAAGGCCCGTTGAATGCCACGGCCACTTCGAAAGTAAACTTTTTCCTATCCGCGAATTGTTCGGAAGCGCTTTGCCGCTGCGGCAATAATATCGGCAATAAGAAAACGATAAACAGAATGCCGACAAAAGCAACCGGAAGCCCGATCATCGTGATATCGAACAATCCGAAACCGCTTTTACCGGTCAATACTTGGTATTGCCCATTGATAACTAGATTGGTACTGGTACCGATTAGCGTTAGCGTACCGCCTAATATGGCAGCGTAGCTTAATGGAATCATGAGCTTAGACGGACTGACTCCGATACGTTTGGACCAGCGAGTCACTGCCGGAATCATCGTTGCGACAACCGGGGTGTTGTTGAGAAAAGCGCTGAGCGGAATGATAGGCAAAACCAGGCGAAACAAGGCGCTGCGAAGGTTTTTTGGATTACCCAACATGAGATTGACGATCAATTCGACACCGCCGGATGCTCTTATGCCGGCAGCGATAATAAACATGGCGGCAACCGTGATCAGCCCTTCGTTACTGAATCCTGACAACGCTTGTTTGGCATCGAGAACCCCGCAAACGCTCAGTACGGTCAGCGCGGCCATCAATACGATATCGGGGGTTAGGCGGGAAAAAACCAGGGTAGTCAAGACCCCAAGCGTCAAAAATATAGTAAGCCAACCTTGCCAGTCCATTGTTTCCTCTAAAAATAATTGAAGGCGATCGATACGCCTGGGACAGGAGACTTATTATAGAACAAATATCTAATGTACAGCACTTCCCTGTGCTTGTGATCAATGTTGCGCGAATCAACCTTTACCGGGCAACATGCCTACGCTGCCAGGTTTAATACGTTTGCATTGCACAACGACGTCTTCCAAATGACAGGTTACGCCGGTTTTGGATGTATCGGGACAAGCTTCGCAAACTGCTTTCCCGGTATCTTTGACTTTATCGACGTGCCAACCGTAGCCCTGAGTTTGACAAAACTTCTTACTGAACCGCTTGATATTATAATCTCTCGAAGCGTGCGCGATTGCGTCTTCTTCGACCATGCATTTCGGCGAAGCCAATGTATTGGCCATTAGATCTCGATAAATATATTCCGTGGCCATCGACCCTCCCGCGTAGAAGGACAATGTCATCAATAAGCCTATCAACTTTAGTTTCATAACTTTATTCTCTGCTTTTTCTTAAGATAATGGGGCAAATAAACGTTTATTCGTCTTGAATGTTTAATCTATCGTTGATGCTTAATTCAAGACACGAATATTCATCAACGCCTCTTCTTCCTTGAGTTGCTCTTTGATTGGTGCAAATTTTTCGTCCTCGTTCATTTTGACCAATAGCAGCGTTATCACTAAAGCTGATGTCAGGCAACCGACATAAAGCCAAAATCTATCTTTTTTAGGTTCTTCAGTCGTCATGGTTATTTACCTCTCTTATAATTATGTTAACCCAGGCTGATTTTTAAAAGCCGGGTAAAGTGGGTATGATTCTTAACCCATATAACTCAACATCTTAGACGCTACATTTGCTAAGTCTGGGGTAAGTTGTCGAACGATGCATCTCGTCGGAATCCATCTATTATGCAGATCCCATAGACTTCAAAAAGCCTAAAAATCAAGCCATCATCCTTAAAAGAGCTGTTGACATGTTTTGTAGACCGTTCGTGCTGAGCTAAGTCGAAGCATGAAGGGTTTACAATACCTTCACCGACTTGGTGAGGCCTCAAACTATCGTTCACCCTTCGACAGGGCTCTCCTGAGCGCAGCCGAAGGGGCTCAGGGCGAACGGTAGTTTGAGACTCTCAACTGCTCTTTTTAAGATCATGCGCTCCATGAATGCTCGAATCTTTGATCCAACATCATTTTTTAACTTGCATGGGTTAACTTAGCCAGGCCCTTGTCAACCCATGCAAGCCGCCGGATCTTGTTATCAT
The DNA here is from genome assembly GCF_044788715.1 of Methylotuvimicrobium sp. KM1. Taxonomy (NCBI): domain Bacteria; kingdom Pseudomonadati; phylum Pseudomonadota; class Gammaproteobacteria; order Methylococcales; family Methylococcaceae; genus Methylotuvimicrobium; species Methylotuvimicrobium sp. KM1. Next base: position 3,710,198 of record NZ_CP173170.1, read on the forward strand.
CGTCGACATACAATCGCTACTAAAACGGCAAGTCATTATCGACCCTTTCCATTTAGTAGTGATTCGAAACTATAAGAATGATAGAGAAAAAAGTCAATTAATTATCGATTCGATACCAATTAACTTTCCGAATGCCCCGCGAAAATCGAAGCGGATATAGGATGAAAGGCCTGTTATTGGCGCTTATTCTTTGGCATTGAATGCCGAAAATATTTGCATCGGATGAGTTGAGGACAAATTGTCGGCATCCCTTTAAAAAAAGGGAATTAGGTAGGAATGAATAGAGGCGCCAAATTAAGCGTCATTCCGCCAGGGATTCACTCCGGGCTATCCTGCCCGGAGCCCTTCGGGTAAATGCAAATCCGTTCCATACGGATTTGTCACTCCGGGCTATCCTGCCCGGAGCCCTTCGGGTAAATGCAAATCCGTTCCATACGGATTTGTAGCGGCATCTAGTACCGCGGATGGCAAGATCAAGCACACCTTGAGTACCCGAATGTGTCGGCACAGGAAAATTTGTCGAAAAATGATTTTTTGCCAAATCCTCAAGGAACGGTATGTTCCTGGCAGATTTTTTCGCTATCGGATTTTGTGAGCGGTTCTCCAGTCAAACCGCAAAAGAAACCTTCGGGCTTGGTCGTAAAATATTTGCATGTTCCGCAAAGCCCGAAAGAATGTGACTGGTGCGCTTTTTGCAATGCGGTCAAAGCTTCGATGAAAGGCGCATCACCGACCTCCGGACAATTTTTTTCAAGGAATTCCGCAGCCTTATTAAATAAGTCCTTCGGATAAGCTTGACGCAACACCTCCCATCCCTCCGCAACCAATTGCAAATGGACCATGCGCTTGTCGGCAAGATCGGGGACTTTCCGAATAAATCCTTTTCTTTCCAATAACAATAAAGTCTGTGAAACGGTTCCTTTGGTCATGCCCAAATAATGGGTCAATGCCGCAGGCGTATCACTATATTTATTGCATCGAGACAAATAATCCAAAACTTGAAAATGAACGATCTGAATACCCAGTTCTGTGCATCTTTTGCGTTCTTCGGACCTGATCAAGGCCGCCATGCGCTCAATGACTTTGTATATATCGGCTGTTTCCATGGCAATCGGCTAATTAAGTATTAACTCTCTGTTGACAACTGCAGAGATATTATCATACATTAACACTTGTTTCGATTCGAAACAAATAATGACTTTCTGTCATGCTTTTTTTACATCCAGGAAGGACATTGCTATCCCTCGTATGAGAACTTTAATACCGGCGGATTTTCCGCCGGTTTTTTTAGAGGACTTAATCATTATGCCCATATCCCACGTATACGATACCTATGCTAAGACCGCCAAAGGAAAGATAATGCACTTTGACGTAGTTCTTGATGAAAAAGACCAGGATAAAGCCATGACTTACGCAAAAGAATGGCTTACCGATATTGGCGAACCCGATGCCATTGTCAACCAAACGAATTGCATGTTTTGCCATAGCACCGAAGCACCGCCGGAATTGAGGAAACAAATCGACAAGCAAGGCTACGCAATTTACAAATTGGAAGGATGCCCGGTTTAACTTGAGGACAGCAATCACGACGACTGCTTCTCAAACTCAAGGATATGCAAGGATTATAGCATCAACTGTTTTTAGTAAATAACAACGATATTCCGCTATGAAGGGTATTTACCACTTTACAGAAAGATGAGGATTAGGGGTATTTTGTAGATATTTGAAGACTTGAGAATAACTGATTACATATAAGCTACGGCATTTTGGGGTTCGAATAGGCTTAACCTTATACAAAATGATGATACATATTGTGTTCGGAAATTTGATATGACTATTCCAGGGTAGTCGCTATTTTTGCGAAAGATTTATCCGGACATCCTGCTTGTAAAATCAGCAAAAATTACGCGACTCGCTGCTATTGCCTTCGGCCCCCCGATTCCTCCCAGCGTTCGTACCACTACACCACATCCTCGTAAACTCGATACGGATCCGTAGCACTCTCGCAGATGGCTTGACGCCGGCTCGTAATGCCTTGTATTTATTTTGCCTCCGTCTGCGCTATTCGCACAGATTTCAGCAAAACACTCGGTGCTCCGGCTATCGGTGACTAAAAATGTTCATTTCGCTAGCCCCGTTTCCAAGATTTTCGGCGTAAGACAGTTTCATCGCTCTTTCATGAGATCTTAATTCGCATTTATGGAGCCAAATAATTTTCGAACGGTAATAGCGGCGACATGTTGCCTTCTGCCCCTACCGCTTCGATCAGTAAAAACTCATCTTGCGCTAAATTGGGCGACAAGGTGTGCCCGTCGTTGACTGCGAAATTATCGCCGACATGACCGTGCGGTATTTTTATCTCGGGATGATCGAACGGAGCTTTTTCATACCTAACCCGGTCATCGGTCAATGTTTTTAAGAAAGCAACGAGATCAGCACGATTTTGCTCGGAAAACTGGAGATTCGCGAGTGGAAATACTTTGTCGATTTGTTTGGCGTGATGATGAAAGTTACCTCCACGCGTATAAAATTCGATCACTTCTTCCAAAGCTGCCATGCTGCCGTTATGCATATATGGGCCCGTCAATTCAACATTATGAAGGCTAGGAATTTTAAATGCTCCCTTTACAGCGGCAACCATTTTTACAGTATCCGTTTTACTTAATTCGGCTTGAGCTGCTTCTGGAGATGGTAAATAAGCATGTGCCAACGGAAGAAAACAATCCTCAGTCGATTGCGGTTGCGGTACCACACCATCGAGCGGTGTAAAAAGACTGGTTAGATAAGGGGGAATAGAGTTCATCGCAAGCGGCAATTGAAAGTCACATGCGCGGCTTAATTTAACTACATTATCAACGACTGCTTCTTCGTTTCCGGCCAAATGCTGCATATACTGCAAACTGAACGATAATGGGTGTCCGAATATATCAACACCGCCGACACCGACATCACTATTTTCTTCGGCAACGCCCGTTGAAGCAAATCCACTATCGAAAAATGCTGCAGAAGTGGTAATCAGAATACGATTAACAACATTTTTTGATGCGCTCATATGAAACGCAACGTCTCCGAACACTTCAGGATGCGCTTTATTCAACTCAGCATTCGAATTTATTGCCGCCGCGGTAAAGTTTGGACCTATATGACAGAGATTGCATTCGCTTTCTCTAAACAAATCCAAGCCTCTTCGCTCGGAGGCGGTCAAATCAATAGGTTGTTGATTGCTATCTCTAGCACTTAGATCAAAAGGCGATTCATCCGAAATCAACGTGGATTGATAAAGCTGCAGGGCCAATCCAAAAAACATTGCGAAATTCGCTTCCATCTGATCATAAGGCAATTCACCAGAAGGACCGCCAAATTTGCCTCGCCGAGTATATGACCAATATTTATTGTTAAAAGACTGTTTAATTAAATTCGAATACGTTGTATTCAGCCCATTTTTTAAATTACCGGGTTTACTAAAACTCAGACCACCCAAAACACTGTCGTTCCAATGGACTTTTTGACTTTCTAAAGGCCGACGCGCTAACAATTTCCTTCCGACATCCATCATCGTTCGGTTTCTACAGCCCATTTCCGTATCGCTAAGGGGAGGAACCACTGCCAGTGATGCCAACGAAGAATTGATTAAATGTAACCTTTGTTTGGCAACATTGCGAGTATTGATTTTTACCCAAACACCTGCATCAGGATCACGATCTCCCCATGAACTACTTCCATTGAAAACATTATTTGCGCGTCCATCCCAAAAATTTCGATGATTGAAAACCGAATTAATCACAGTTGGCGTATTGCGGGGTTCGACTCTACGGGTATTGGTTCCATTGACATGAAAAACCGGGTCCGCATCGCGGTCACATGCATCATTTGCATTACCTGTTCGACTGGTATTGATAAATTCGCCACTAAAAGTCCCTGATGACGAAACCACATCGTCAGAATTAAATGATACCGGTGATGCATGACTCAAAGGATTGAATCGGCGATGAAAAGGGAAATCGCGGCGACTAAGAGTATAATTGGGCCCCATTTCATCATTGGATGATGACAGATCGAATGCTTGTTCTTCTAATAGTTTGGACTTAGCCCCCGGATTCAATTGATTTTTGACACGACGATCGGCACCGGCGTGAAAATGGCATGAACCGCAAGCCATTCCATCACTTCCGACATTCGTATCCCAAAACAATGCTTTTCCAAGCGCGATGGCTGCATTTTTGTTAACTACAATTGGCTCGGCACCATCCAGTAAGCCCGGTACTTCAGGCACTTGCAAATGCTTGAGACTAATCGGCATGGGACCTACGCCTGTCGCAGAGACAGAATGGCTTATCATTAAAGCAACCAACCCCAAAACATAAAAATAAACATGACGAAAACTTGTCATCTATCAACTCCGAAGGTTCATTTATTAAAATCCTTCATTATTTTGATTTTAAAAAAATTTAATCTTGACCAGTCATGCTTAAAAAGTAGATTTCTTTAGCAACCTTATATTCAATCCAAGCTCAGTCAATCGCAAACATAGCCAAAGTAAATTGCGCTTCCGTGCGCTTCGATATCTCCTTGAAACTTCTCTTTATGCTTGAGCTTTTCTTCGTGCGCCTCCTATCAAACCGACCAATGCAGTGCCGAACAACCAAACAGCTGCTGGTACCGGAACACTGGATACGGCCATAGTCATCGGCGAACCACCCAATGCACCATCAGCGCCCCCTACATAGATCGCATACCAACCTGCAGCCAGATCATTTAACATCAAACTGGCAGACTCGCCCGCTACAATAGAACCACTCACCAAACCATTGCCGTCATAAGCGCCAATTTGCAACTCCGCGCCCCAGGCTGTTGTCCCGGAAGCGGGACCTGAATTCGCGTACCCCATTGTTTCTAATGCTCCGTTAGCACTGTTGCCGACTGTTTTGTTGTCAACACCATAAGCTGGAGTCGTAATACTGTCATCGGTCATCCAATAGGTTCCGTAAGTTCCAATCGCTCCGACTTGATTGAAAGAATGCGGAACACCTTGTGGACCGCTAGCGATACCAGGCACTTCACCGGTCCCACCTGTCCCACCGTCAAACTCACCATCAGTCCGCCACACCGTAAAGCCCGGCGACATATCACCAGCATTGACTGCTGTAACGGAAACCGTAGTTGTTGCGGATTCTGTCAAATAAAATGTAAACCATTTGTTACCTGCATGAGCCCATGCAGCATTACCCAATGCAGCGTTACTCGCGTAACCATTTACGCTAGTTGTAAAGGCGTTGGTTGCAATAGAGCCGCCTGCACTTGAAATCACATTGCCGCCGACCCAGAACGAATTACCTTGACCAGACCCATTGGGATTGACAGCGCCGGCTGCCATCGCGGCGCCGCTAGTCAATGCCAAAGCCGCTACGACCAATGTAGACTTGAACACAGATTGTACAGATATATTCATTATTTAATTTCCCAAACCACATCACGTTTTTTTTAACCGGGTGTGGTAGATTTAAGTTGTCGTTAAATTTTGGAATTGTCTGATGTTTTTAGGCTGTCCGCCGAAATAAACAACTCCAGTTTAGCGAGCTTGTTTTGCGGGACGGCCGTATCGATAACCCCATTATCGATATGCTTTCCTGCTCTCCCTAAAGCTCCTAGGAGGCAACCCGGCTGTCTGAATCAGACCCGCGGCTTTCCGACCCCGCCTTGCGACGAGTGTGGCAACTTACCATAGCTACAAAAATGCAACTTTTTAAGTTAAGCAAAATACGAGCCACACTGCATATGAAGATAAATTTTCCTAGACTTAAGTCGAAACGAACTTTGATGCGTTTTTATTACTTTGTTTTAGCTAGCTTTTTATTATTTAAAAGCCAGCCGAAACGCTTTAGGTTTACGGTTTGCAGTTGCGGCTTCGATAATCAAACCCCCGATAACCATGTTAAAAACACGTGACTAGACACAAAAGTGCGTGATATCACACACTCTCCTATCGATGTTTCACTTTCCCGATCTTGCTTGCGGCACTGATATTTTTAAAAATGAGGAGAGCGGCTAAATTACTCGGATAATGCGCTTAATAAACCTTTCATTACGCAAATGCGAAGTAATTGATGTAAAGAAGAAAAAACTAACCTGCCTCAGGGTAAACGCATTAAAATAAATGCCATATCAATATGTTATGACTATTCAACCTAAGCTTGCAGAACATTTTATTTGTTAGTTTTTATTTTGTGGCACTAATAACTACTATGAAATTACTAAAAACACTACGCATTATAACCATTTGATTTTATATTCTATTTTAATGCGTTTATCCTGCAGCCCCCCCAGCCCCCTTTTTTGTTCTTTTGTTTTATATTTGGATACCTTACGAGAATAACGCCAGAATTAATCCCTAATCATCAATGCCGTTTCGATTTTGGCTGAAGCCTATCTTTAATCAAGTTGGTTTATGTGTGATATGACACAGTACATTGAGTCATATCACCTATCGACAACCAAGCCTACCCTATCGATCAACCAGTCTCTCGCTAAATTTAAGCAAGGGACTACTTAACCGGAATACCCTCCAAAACGACCTGCGTATAGCTAATATAAATCAATAAGATAGAGCCGCACTATTATAATGACTCGTAAAAAGAATTAATCCTATTTAGAGCAGCCTAAATGGTAAAGATGGCATTTTTTTTGCTTTTTAACTAACGGTAGTTAATTTCGGCAGAGGATACAATCTCGAGCGACTTAAGGTAAGCCTCACATTTATTGAATGTCCCTTAAATACCTATGCATCTTGGTATAAGCCTTTAGACAAATCGTTACCCCGATAATCAAATGAAAGACCTCAAAAAGATGCGTATTTACCCAGAACCACTTGGCAGCCCCTCCCTACAAGGGCCGGAAACAATACAACCAATCTTACTAAAACATACCTTTGCGCATTATGTTTCGACAGCGGCCTATGAAAACGTTACCGAAATTTAAAATGCAAAAATATTTAACTAAACAAGGAGTTCAATCGATGAAAAAAAAACCATTAGCTAAAGCAGTTGCTATGGCCGTTACCAGCGCAGCAATGACTGTTGGCGCCATGCCGAATGCCTCTGCTCATGTTATGTACAACACTTACATAGCCTCATCCGGTACCGATGGATGGACCCGAGTAGACGGTTCCGGAAATTCCGGCGCACAGGTCCCTTGGGTCGGCACAACGGGCGGCGAAAGCCCATTCGGCTATGTCGGTAAACAGGCGATGAACTGGGCGGTAGCCATTCACTCAGCCAATGAAAGCCATGAGGTTTCACAGGCACATGCCCTTTCGGTTTACGGCGCTAACGTTGATATAGATACCGCTGACGGCGCCTGGGGCTCCTGGCCCGTTAACGAGTCTAACCCGGGGTTTACGCAAGGTTGGGCGCATCACACGGATTACGGATTATTGAAATCTCATGTAACCGCCGTGATCACTCTTAGCCCTGAATCGTTAGGCCCTTTGATCAATAACTTCGGAATAAGCGTATTTAAAGGAATGGATGATGGAACGGCCGGCTATAGCCGTCATGCCGCATGGAATATCGGCTATATATCCGGCGCCTATGAAGACCCTGCCAAAGAGAACAACCCTCACGGAACGAACAACGTTATTTATGAAACACATTCCGATTCCGGAGATATCACCTTTACCGCATTAGCTGGGCAAATTTATTCGATCTATTTAGGTGGTAATGTGGTCAATGGACAAAATTTCGGTCCTGTAGAAAATTATCAGTTAACCATTAGCGCATCACCGGTGCCAATTCCCGCAGCAGCCTGGTTACTGGGCAGTGGTTTAATCGGTTTGGTCTCTTTCAGCCGAAAAAGAAACCGTATAAGTCCGGAATCCGCCTGTCATTAATTACTTCCGAAGCGGGTTGGGGTTTATATAGAGGTAATAACGCGTCATTCCTCCAGGGATTCACTCCGGGCTATCCTGCCTGGAGCCCTTCGGGTAAATGCAAATCCGTTCCATACGGATTTGTGGCGGAATCCAGCTGCCATGGACGGCAAGCTTACCTGACTTCCAGTTTCTCACACCCCCGCAGGAAACCACTCCTTAAGCCGAGCCAAGATCGGTATGCATTCTCACGCAGGAGCGCTCGCCGTTATACATAAGTCGTAGATACCGTCTTGCCAGCTTGGCGAATGTGACCTCGATACCCTTTATTGTTGATTAACGTACCCGGCTTCGAAATCGCGACGAAGGCGTCGCTCCCACAAGGGGCCGAATGCTCTGTGGGAGCGATCCCCAGATCGCGATTTCGAAGCCACTGATGTTCAATATCCGCAGATTTATCAAACAACACCGTTCCCAGGTATACGATGACCTCTGTTTAGCAAATGTACCCATATTTGTGTATAACGATGAGCGCAGGAGCGTGGGAACGAGGAAAAGCGATAGATACTAACAATCGGCTTGTTTTCTGAGACCGTTAGCAACTAACCCGAACAATGCAGAACCGAACAACCAAATAGCGGCCGGTAACGGAACGGCAGATGCTGTTCCGAATTGATTAACATCCGCCAAAATCAACTGGTCTTCAAATGCTCCAAGCGTAAATAAAAACTTATGCGACCCCGTCAATTGATCGGTCCCTGTTTCAAACACGGAAAGATCCTCAAAAAAATACTCATTAGTCAATTCTTCCCCATAATCCAGGAACATTTCAGCAAATACATCTTCGCCAACCGTATTAACCGACAGGTCATAAGCAAAATCGACATCGATAGCGAAGCTATCATTCGAAGCATTGATAAACTCCAAGTCGAAGAAAACCAAATAATTCGAGGTTACATCACCATTACCGACGGAGCCGCTCAATGAAAATGTTTTGGAAAATACATTACCCTCGACCGGGCCATAGTAACTATCGGAATGATTAATTGAACTTGTTCCATTGCCCGTATATTCCGTGTAAGTTTGGGAATCTTCCAATTCAAACGATCCGTTGACCGTCAAACCGGTAAGATCGCCCGGATTGTCGAGATTGACAATACTATTGATAGTATAGGTAAGCGTAGCGCTACTCTCAAAACTGCTAACCGCATGAGCGGTTGACGCATTCGCCATAAGAAAGAAAGAAGCAATTGATAAGATTGATAAACTTTTAATCGATTTCATTTCTAAACATCCAAAACTCTATGAGCATAAAACTCAATACATAAAATTCATTAGCAGCGGCATTGCCCTAACCGAAGAACAATACCGCCCTACCCACATTAATCGTCGAGCAACGCTTCAAACGGAAGGAGCGGCTCAATTGAACCGTTGGCACCGACCGCCGGAATTACCAGAAACTCATCCTTGGCCCATTCAGCATGTAATGGATGCCCAGCCGTAACAAAATCCCTATCCCCGACATGACCATTTGGAATCATGATCTCGGGATGATCAAACGGAGCTTGTTCGTATCGCACTCTTTCGTCGGTAAATGTTTTCAATAACGCAATCAGATCTTCTCGGGCCTGGACATTGTTAGCCAAAGGAAGCGCAACTTGCAAACCGTGCAATTGAGGGTTGTCGAAGTTACCGCCCCTAGCATAAAACTCCACAACCTCTTTCAACGTTGCCATACTACCGTTGTGCATGTAAGGTCCGGTTAACTCAATATTTCGCAGAGTCGGCACCTTAAACGCAGCCTTAGTTGCCAGACCCAATTTAGGTCCGTTTTTATGAGCCTGAGCCGCTTGAACCGTAGGAATATAATTCCTTGTTTCTATTAAACAACCTTCAGTTCCGTTCGGATCCGGAATCAAACCGTCCAGCGTAGTAAACATATCTCCAAAGTTAATTGGGATATTCAATGACAACGGAGCAATAAAGTCACAAGCTCTATTGGTTGTTACTCCCTCATCCAAAACTTTATCCGTTTCACCGGCCAAATACTCTACATATTGAGCGGCAAGCGATAGCGGGTTACCAAAATCATCCAAACCGCCTACGCCAGGGTCGCCATCCGGGTCCGCAACACCGGTATTAAAGTAACCGAAGTCCATCAGCTTAGGGCTACTTAGACCGCCTTGGGTCGTATCGCGAGTAACCGTGTTGCCGTATTTATTAATGCCGGCCGAGGCGGCGCCGCTAAAAGGCCCCATGCCGTTAGGTCCAAGTTTATCGATAATCATTGCATTGGTTACTACCGCCGCTGTCGACAATGTCGGGCCGGCATGACAAAGATTGCAATGCGCCAACTCCATTACGGCAATACCTCGTTTAGCGGATTCACCAATACACTCGGCCAACGGCTCGAAAGTTGCCGGATCACGCGGACAGGTATCGATGGGCGCCTGGTCGGAAATCAAAGTCGCCTGATAGAGCTGTAATGCAATACCGAAAAACATTGAAAAATTGGCTTCGGCTTGATCGTAAGCCTGCTGACCGGGCCGACCGCCAAATGGGCCGGTGCGTGAAAAAGACCAATATTTTTGGTTAAACGACTTTTTAACCATATCCTTATAGGTAGTATTGAGGCCGGGCTGCAGACTCTCCGGAGAACTCAACGTCAAATTAAGCGGCGCAAAAACGCTATCTTCATGATGAACCTTTTGGTACTGCAAAGGCTTTCTTGACAACAATTTTCTGCCGATATCCGGCCATGTTCTATTACGGCAACTCATCTCTACTGAATTCAAAGGCGGCGCTATCGCCTGCGAAGCCAATGATGAATTTTCAAGGCTTAACCGCTGTTTTTTTACTTTTCTTGCACTAACCTTCACCCAAACACCGGCATCGGGGTCTCGATTTCCCCAAGGACTGCTACCATTGAAGATATCATTGGCACGACCGTCCCAGAAGTTTCTATGATTGAAAACCGCATTGATGACGGTAGGCGCATTTCTCGGCACGACGCGTCGGGTGCCGACATTGTTGACATGAAACACCGGATCGGCTTCTCGACTACATTCGTCGTTTATACCCCTCAACCTGGAAACGCCGGTAAACTCTCCGCTAAACGTACCGGACGATCCAACGACATCGTCACTGCTAAAAGCTACACCACTATTACGATCGAAAGGGTTGTTAAACCGATGAAAGGGAAAATCATCCCGGTTCAATGTGTGATTAGCCCCGCCCAAACCGGATGCAGTAACATTAAAAATTTGCCCTGACGGTTTACTGCTATTGTCGCCTGGGTTCAACTGATGCCTTACTCTGACATCCGCTCCGGCATGAAAATGACAAGAACCGCAAGCCATGCCGTCACTGCCGACATTGACGTCCCAAAACAACGCCTTACCCAAAGCAATTGCCATGTCTTTATCAACGACTATCGGGTCGGGACCATCCACCAAACCAGGAACCGGAGGCACCGCCGCATCGGTCAACGGAGACGGGACCGGACCATGGGCAAAGGCTATTTGTGTCGCCACCAATAAATAACCCGATATCAGTTTATTCATAAATCTCATTTAAAATTCACCGTTTTTATTATCCGTCAAATCTAAAAAAACTCGGCCCCCCGAAAATTTTCGAGAGACTCGCTCAACATATTACCTGATTAGCAAGTTTCTTCAGTTAAAGCCCAAAGATCAGCATATCCCTAGCAGGACGGGGCTCACAAGCTATGCGCGTCAAGCTAAAAACGGCCAACCCACATCAAGCTTTTTCCCCAGCTCCAGCTTGGGAAAAACACCCCGGAAGCTAGAGCTTCCTGAACAGGTTACCCAAGCTGGAACTTGGGTAACAGCATATTGTAGTTTGTGCGACTACGACTGGCCCCTGCGCGGACACTTGGCTTCGGCAAGCTGAAGCATCTTGCTAATCAGCACATATTATTTGCGCGCAATCTTTAGTGAACAACGATATGAAGTCAAACATTGCACAAAAACTACAACCCTTAATCGAACAAGGTTATCAGCAAGAACCTAGCCATAACCACATTTATTTTATATCTCATAGGTTTACTAGAATAATTAGCTCGAGCTCCTTTCAAATCTCAGATAATAAATAAGCGATATGCCCTTATTTTTAATAAATTGTGTGATATGACGCACATTGAAGCAAAAAGACAGCCTATTCCTGCCGCAAATCATAATGAAACGCCTTAATGTAAGGATCTAGTACGTCAATGATCGAGTCAAACTCGGACTCATAGTTTTTCCACCGCGCCAGTGACGATTGATAAAGGGGCTTGGATACTTGATTAAAACTCGGACTAACGATTATTTTTTTCGACGCATTTTTATGAAATTCAATAGCCTTCTCCTCCCAGCTCAAGCCCAAAAAATCAAAGACCGGCCTAAATGTCGCTTCAAACTGCAATACCGCATCTTCATAGCGAAATTCGATCCACTCAAGCGTTAACGATTGCTTGATAGATATCCACCAATCCATGACTGCCGCATAAAATTCTGCTGTCGACCGCCAATCAAGCAAATGCACAGTCGCCGGCGTAGGAGTCATCACTTGCATAAAGCAGCTCAAGCAAATATCGCGTGGATCGCGCGTCACAAATATCACTTTTGCATCGGGAAATACGCAATTAATCAAACCAATATCGATCGTGTTCATGGTCGTTTTATCTAGAAACATTTTGCTACCGATATCATCGCCAAATCGACCTTGCGCTCGTCTCCAATAAAACGCTCGCAATTCTTTTATTGCCGACAAATCCAGCGCTTTCAGTTGTTCCGGCGTCGTACCCTGATATCCCGATATACGATTGAGTTCATTTCTTAACGCAACAATTAAATCAGGCTCGTCCGCCACCAAAATATCGCCGTGCGTACCGATAACCTCTTGACTCAACGTAGTCCCCGAGCGCATAAAGCCCATCAAAAATACCGGCGCCCTCAACTCCTGTTTAAACTCGTCCACCGACCAACGCCCTAAAAGCTCTCGATCAAAGCCCGCTTTATTTGCTGCCAGCATGTTCGGAACCAAAAGCTCATTTTGCTTGTTTATTTCAGGCAATCGTTTCGCAAAACCGGCCGCGACGTGCAAATGTTCAAAGACTTGGTCATATAGCCCCTCTTTATCGAGCAACTTGGCTAGCTCTTTATGGGCCCGGTATTTTTCTTCGGCACTAAACGACGCGCGTAAGACTTTTTCAAGACGTATCTTCGCCGAATCCACTCGACCCTCTGCCGCTTCTAGGGTCGCTAACAAGATATTCAACACCATATTCTCAGGCGCTAATTTTAGGGCTCGCTTTCCTGCAGTTAACGCATCACGCCCTTGATTGAGTCTCGAATAGGCTAATGAAAGCAACTGAAAACCCCTAACTTCATTAGGCTTAATTTGTACCGTGCTTTTGAGCAAATCAAGAGAGCCTTCGTAATCATTCCAAAACTGCAATTGCTCGGCTAGCATCACCAATTCCTTAGTATCTCTTTTCTTTTTAGCCTTTTTTTCTAAAAAACGACCTGCCAAACGCAGATAGGCCAATCCATCCTTGATTCGCCCATGCCAACATTGCGCCTGTCCAAAGCAAGCAAGCGACTGAGCATCTTTCGGATCCTCTTTAACAGCTAATTCAAACCATTTAATCGCCTCTTCAGTATTCCGCGCTTGGATTGCGGCTTGACCGCGACTTAAATAATCGTTCATAACATCTTCTATCCTTACTATGAAAGTTTGTAGATATAGACTCTTTATCTAATTTTTCGATATGCAAAAGCTCAGCAACAAAATACCGCACCCTCCTTACGCCTCGAATTTTCATTTGCAGAGGAGATGGACGGGCCTTCATGAATGTTACTTTGACTGCCGTTACAGTTTGGATTTAATGACAAAACCCGGAAACAGGCATTTTTCACACCATGAGCGCTTGATTTAAGAAGGCATTTGTTACTATCCATCGCAAATAACGAGAGCAAAATAGCCTATGTTTACTATAGGCATCCGAAAAAGGCGGATTCTTGGGGAATACAACGCTAAACTATCACCGCCTCTGAATAATCAAAGCATATTAATTAAACTATGTTATTTAACGACTCATGCAGCTTTTCCCTCACCATTGCTCATTTAGGATTCACGCTTTAGCGCCAGCATGGATTAGCCGAAACAGCGACGCTATCTACATAAGCAATGATTTACGGATTTATGTGAAGTTTTGGCCTTAATTTTGCTGTTTAAATTTAGTTAAACTTCATGCCTCGCTAATCTCATGACCGTAAGCCTGTCGAAATTACCATTCAATTTTTACCCAAAGCAAAATGAACAAGCTCTATACCCTCAGCAAAGGCTATGTTCGCGTTAATAGTTGAAATTAATACGACACCAATGTCGAAACTTGAAGACTGTTGGGTACACTTTGCGTACCACAGCAGTCCCACCCGTAGTTTAACATGCCCTCATGTATTGCCTTGTGCTGACGCTAGGTACACGCAGCATACCCTACAATTCACTTTGGATTTATAAGTGCTCCGGTAGTGGCGGATGTTTTCAACGATTACCGCATACATAGCCTTTTTAAACCAATCGCAGAAAGCCTATTGCAAAACATTTGTAACATTTACAATTAACAATAGCCTTACTTATCGCCGATCACACCATGATTTATTAGAACTCTACCTTTTATAGCTCTTGTCCTTAGCTATACTTTCAATCACTTCTTTACCTAATAATGCAACGGAAACTTTAAATGAAACTACGCAAACCTACTCGATTGTTACTGCTGATGAGCGTGCTGCTTCTTGCCGCGTGCGGGAGTGCCGAAGATCGCGAACAAAAATATCTGGAAAAAGCTCAATCTTTTTTCGACCAAGATAACTTCGATAAAGCGCGTGTCGAATTAAAAAACGTACTGCAAATCAACCCCAAAAATTCTGATGCCGCTTATATCCTTGCCAAAGTCGAAGAAAAGGACCAAAACTGGCAAAAAGTATTCGGCCTTCTATCCTCGGTCGTCGAGTCGAATCCGGACCACTACGAAGCGCAACTGCTGCTTGGCAAACTATTTCTGGTTAGCGGCAATGCTGAACAAGCCGAGGAAAAAGCCGACCTAGTATTGGCGAAACAACCGGACTATGCCGACGCGCTCGCGTTAAAAGCGGCTATTTTTTTACGAAAAAACGATAACGCACAAGCCAAGGAACTTTTGAACAAGGCACTGACCTTAGAACCCGGCCATCAAGAAGCAACGATGCTGATGGTTAAGATCTACGGCGACGAGAAAAAACTGCCTGAAGCGCTCGAAGCCATCGATACGGCTTTAGCTCAGAATCCCAAGGCAATTAGCCTATCCTTGATCAAAATCAACATACTTAATGCTCAAGGCGACAAAGCATCGGCAGAACGGGAAATGGTTTCGTTAGTCGACCGTTTTCCGGATAAACAAGAACTCTACATAGGCTTAGCGAAGTTTTATACCGCCGATAAACGTCTTGACGAAGCGGAGCAAGTCTTGAACAAAATGATCGCCCAATTCCCGGACGAAGAATCGCCGAAATTGGCAATGGTGGATTTTTTGATCGCACAACGCGGTAAAGAGGTTGCCGAACAAAAGCTGCAAGACTTGATCCAACAAAATCCGAAAAACTTCAGCTACCGTTTTGCGATGCTTAAGATTTACCAAGACCAGCCCGATCAAGTCAAAGACATCCTCAATAAAATTGTCGCCGACGATCCGATTGGAAAAGACGGGCTCGAAGCCAAAAACCGTTTGGCCGCTCTTGCCTTGAAGGAGAAAGATCTAACCACGGCCCGCAGCTTGGTGGATGAAGTCATCGAAGCTGACCAGCGCAACAATGCCGCGTTGTTGATGCGCGCCGGCTTGCTGCTGCAAGACAAGCAATTCGATGGGGCGACCGCCGATTTAAGAACCGTTTTGAGAGACGCCCCCGATTCGGAACGAGCCTTGTTATTGCTAGCGAGCACGCATCTGCAAAACGGCAAGATCGATTTGGCCAAAGAGTCGCTCGAAAAAGTTCTTGCCGTCAATCCCAAAAACCTTTCTGCCGCCAAAGACTTGGCTAGATTAATGGTGCGCAATAAACAGGAGGACGCAGCAATAGAATTATTGAGCAAAATGCGTACTCAATTCGATAAAGACACCGATTTAACCATCATGATGGCCGATCTATACGCCCAGCAGAAAAAATGGAACAAAGCCGAAGAAACCGCCCGGTTGTTGTTCGATAACGAAGAAAAACCGGAATTAGGCCACTTCAAACTCGGTCAGCTTTACATGGCGCAAGGCAAAACCCAAGAAGCGACCGAGGCATTTAAAAAGACGCTTGAAATCAAACCATTTGCTATGGACGCAGTGAGCGGCTTGGTCTCAAGCTATTTAGCGCGCAAAGAAGTCAAACAGGCTGAAAAAGTGCTCGACGATGCCTTGGCAAAACAACCGGAAAACGGCGCATTCTTGGCGATGCGCGGACAATTGTACCTACAGGATAAGCAATTCGAAAAAGGCGAAAGTCTCTTTAAAAAAGTCGTCGAACTCTACCCCGAGTTCGAACAAGGCTATTTGGATTTGGCGTCGGCCTATTTGAGACAGCAACAGATCGATAAGGCCATCGAAGTCTACGAAAACGGACTTACGGCCCTCTCCGATAAAGGCGCTAAAGTCGCCAACCAACTGATAGAATTGTACGGAAATCAAAAAAACTGGGAGAAAGCCGAAGCCACCGCAAAAAAACTGCTTGAAATGTCGGAAAACAAAGATTTGGCCTATTTCCGCCTCGGACAAATTTATATGGCGCAAGGGAAATCGCAAGAAGCGACCGATGCTTTGAAGAAAGCCCTGGAAATCAAACCACTGGCTGTCGACGTCGTTAGCGCTCTGGCTTCCAGCTATATGGCTAGACAAGAAGTCGCGGAAGCGGAAAAGCTGTTGGACGACGTACTGGCCAAGCAGCCTGAAAACGGAACCTTCCTCGCGCTTCGCGGCGAATTGCATCTACACAATAAACAATTCGAACAAGGCGAAAAACATTTCGAAAAAGTCGTCAAGCTCTATCCGAAATTCGAAAAGGGTTATCATGATCTCGCTTCGGCCTATATGAGATCAGAGCAGACCGACAAAGCAATCAAAGTCTATCAAGACGGCCTTAAAGTTTTACCGGACAGCGTTCAGTTGCTGATGGGTAGCGCCGCGATCAACGAACTGTCGAAAAACCCAGACGCCGCGATCGAAGCTTATGAAAAAGTGCTGAAGATCAAACCGGACGTTACCCTGGCGACTAACAATCTGGCGGCCTTGCTGACAAATAAAGGCGATGATGCCAGCCTAAAACGGGCCTTCGACCTGGCTCAAGCCTTGAAGGAATCCGACGCACCGTCGTTCATGGACACCTACGGCTGGCTCAATTATCTAAAAGGCAACTACGACGAAGCTTTGAAACACCTGGAAAAAGCCGTCGCTAAGGAAGCCCGGATACCGGACTTGCACTATCACTTGGGCATGACTTATCTGAAAAAAGGCCGGAAAGCGGATGCCATAAAAGCGCTGGAAAAAGCGCTCGAAGGGGATACGGCTTTCGAAGGCAGGGAAGAAGCCAAAGCCGAACTGGATAAGCTGAAAGCGAAATAGAGGGTTGAGCGTTAGCGGTAAGCGGGGCTATCGGGAAGCCTTGTATGGACTGTTTGCGCTCATTCCGAAGCTTCGGTCGGGAAATAGCGCCGGCTTCCCGAGTCTCAGTCGCGACAACGAAGCGTCGCGAATGGCTTGTTCTTTCGCTCCTTCCCAAGCTCTAGCTTGGGAAGGCAGAAACCGGAAGCTCTAGCTTCCCGAGACTTGTCCGGCCAATTGAATTTGGCTCGGTTGTTAACACTTCAAACGATGGAGCATTAAATACATCGGCTACATCTTTTCCTTTGTACCGCGAAGCTAGAGCTTCACGCATCGATTTCCCAAGCTGGAGCTTGGGAAACAGCGAAAAAATCTGCCCTGCTGCCGAACCTGTCAATCGAGTTACCGAGCCCTCCGTAAAATAGGGAAGTTATTTACGACCAAATCCTTAGCTTGATGCGTATAGTGGGAATCCCCGAGCCGGCGCTTAGGAACAAGACGATGGGTGACCTCGGTTTCCCGACTGGATTAAAAAAACCGCACCGCAGCAATCGTTAGACCCGCGCAGCTCACAATAAAACCGACTAGCCACAGAAAATGCCGATCGTGACGCTTAAGCATTTCATCAAAACGCTTATCGATTTGTTCAAAACGTTTGTCGACTTGTTCAAAACGCTTTTCGATTTGTTCAAAACGTTTGTCGACTTGTTCAAAACGCTTCTGAGTCATCTCAAAACCTTGCATCATCAACTCCCGTTGATGCTTAAGCTCCTCCTCTACCCGAACAATTCGTTCACGAAGCTCAAGCTCATAACGGACATTGGCATTAACCAGCTCCGGACGGGCGGCAATACTCTGATCAATCAGCCTTTGAATTTCTATTAAATCTTCTTGCGCAAGCGCCATCTCAATGGCTCCATGAAAACTTGAATAATCGCTATAGTAAGCTACAACAGATATCAAAAACAACATCATGCGTCATTTCCTGTATTACTGAATGGTGCCGAAACATGGAATCAAAAGAAATTGTCAACAATAAAGCCTAACTTTGTTTTTTTCATCATTCACCGTTTACCCTAAAAAGATCATTTGAGTGTATCAAACTACCGTTCGCCCTGAGCCCCTTCGGCTGCGCTCAGGAGGGCCCCTTCGGCTAGGCTCAGGAGAGCCTTGTCGAATGGTAAACGATAGTTTGAGACTTCACCAAGCCGGTGAAAGTGTTGTAGACCCTTCATGCTTCGACTTGGCTCAGCACGAACGGTCTATGCCAACTGCTCTTTCTTGGTTTACTACTTACTGCTTACTTCTTTCCCTTTTCCCCTTTAAAATTAACCTACATCCAGCCTAATCCATACTCCCATGCCTCCAACCAGCAACGAAACCTTCATCGAACTCAACGGACTAACCAAAAACTACAGCGAATCGGGACGGCCCGTTACGATTTTCGATAACCTGCAGTTATCAGTAAAACGCGGGGAATTGTTGGTTTTGTTGGGGCGGAGCGGCTCGGGAAAATCGACTTTGTTGAACTTGCTCGGCGGTATCGACAGGCCCGATAGCGGCCGTATCGTTATTGACGGTATCGATCTGACCGTGCTCTCGGAACATCGGCGCACCTTGTTTCGCCGACATCATATCGGTTTCGTGTTTCAATCCTATCAATTGATACCGACGTTGACGGTGTTGGAAAATTTATTGTTGCCTTTGGAATTGATCCGGCGCATAACTAGAAAAGACCAAGACAAGGCAACCGATTTATTGAACTCTCTGGGATTGTCCGATCGGCTCGATACCTATCCCGACCGACTTTCCGGCGGCGAACAACAACGCGTCGCGATTGCTCGCGCGCTGATTCACGATCCGGGATTGGTTCTGGCCGACGAACCGACCGGTAATCTGGATTTACAAACCGGTCAACAGGTCATGTCATTATTGGATAAACTGGTTCGGCAAAGCGGAAAAACGCTGATACTTGCCACGCATAGCCGTGAAGTCATGGGCATCGCCGACCGTATTTTGACCATCCGCGACCATGCATTGATCGAAACCGACGATTAACCCATGAATACGATACTCAACCGTGCCGGCCGTAATTTTCTCTTGCGACACCCTTGGCAACTAGCGCTCGCCTTGCTCGGCATCACGCTTGGCGTCGCGGTCGTGATCGCTATCGATTTAGCGCTCGATAGCGCGCTACAGTCATTTAAACAAGCCGAACGAACGGTTTCGGGAAAAGCCACGCACCGCATTGCTGGTGGCGAAGGAGGGCTTGATGAAATGCTTTACCGCAAGCTGAGAGTCGAGCATGGAACCCGCAACCTGGCACCGGTACTGCAAACCTATCTTCCTATCCAACAAAATCCGGAAATTAAACTCCGTGTGATCGGTATCGATCCATTCGCCGAAAACGCCTTTCGTTCCGGCTGGCAAAGCGGACAAGACGGTGCGCAAGCAGCGATTCGCTTAGTCGCCGAAGCGAATACCGCATTAATCGGCAGACAGACCGCCGAAGCTTTGGGATTGAATATCGACGATGAGTTGGTCGTGACGACCGGCACCGGCGACCATCGGTTGCGTATCGTCGACTTGATCTCCCCCGGGAGCGCTGCCGCAACGGAAGCGCTTCGCAATATCGTGATCGCCGATATCTCGACAGTTCAGGAAATCACGGGCTGGTTCGGCAAGCTCAGTTATATCGATGTCATTATTCCGGATAACGGCACTCGGAATGTCCAACCTCGACTCGCCGACCTTTTGCCGGGCGATGTTTCGTTGGTCTCGATCGAAACGCAATTCGAATCGATGCAGCAAATGACCGAGGCCTTTTCCATCAATCTCTCCGCGATGGGCCTTTTGTCGCTGTTGGTCGGCATGTTTTTAATCTATAACACCATGACGTTTTTAGTACTGCAAAGGCGCGGCTTAATCGGCAATTTACGCCTGATCGGCGTAACGCGGCAGCAAATCAGCCGAATGATTATAGCCGAAGCACTGATGCTGGCCGCCATTGGGACAACGCTCGGCATCGGGCTCGGGCTGTTGCTCGGCCAAATCATGCTGCAACCCGTTTCAGCCACAGTCGATACGCTTTATTTCAGAGTCGATAGATTATCGTTATCGGTTTCTCCGCTGCAAATCGGCAAGGCCATTCTCCTTGGTATCGGCGCCACGCTACTAGCCGCGATACCGCCGCTTCGCGAAGCGAACCGTTTCTCGCCGAAGCACGCACTGACTCGCTCGCAATTGGAATCCGGAACCCGGCGGTTGACCCGGTCGGTATTGCTGTTAGGCCTACTATTGATCACGGCCGGATTCGCCGTCGGCTTTTTGTCCGAAACCAGCATACAACTGGGACTCGCCAGCGTATTTTTACTGTTGTTCGGCTTTGCATTGCTTACGCCTTCGGCAACTTTGGGCTTCATGTCCGTGGTAGAAGCGTTGAGCGGCCGGCACTTCGGCATTCTCGGCAGATTACCACCGCGCATGGTTGGCGCTGAAATTAGCCGTACCGGCGTCGCGATCGCGGCACTGATGATCGCGGTTGCCGCAACCATCGGCATGAATTTGATGATCGACAGTTTTCGCGTAACCGTCGCACAGTGGCTCAACACAACCTTGCAAGCCGATCTCTATGTCTCGTTAACTAGCGATAAAACGACCCGCGACAAAGCCGTCAAGGATCAACAATTGAAAGCGGTTATCGCAGAACTTGCCGAAGTCGATCAAGTTAGCACCGTTTTGCATAGCCAAGTCGTCGCCGGCAACAAGCCGGTCAAGATATCTGCGTTCGAATTGACCGATGCGTCGAAAAACGGCTTCATCTTCAAGCAAACATTCGGTGCTGATTTGTGGAGAGCCTTCGAGGAACAACAGGCAGTTATCGTGACCGAACCTTACGCTTATCACAATAAACTCAAAACCGGCGATAGCATCAAACTGCAAACGGCAGACGGATTGCAAGACTTTAAGATACTCGGAATTTATTACGATTACAGCGGCGACCGAGGCCGACTTGCGATGAGCCGAACGCAATATCTTCGTTATTGGCCGGACTTGGGTTATACCGGCATCGGTGTTTACGGAGTAATGGGAATCGATTTGAACGTATTGGAAAACCGTGTGCGCGACCTGCTTCAGCAAGGCATGGAACTCAAATCCAGCCGTGCGATTTTCGATGCTTCAATGCAAGTTTTCAACGAAACATTTTTGATTACCGAAACCTTGCGTTGGCTCGCGGCCGGCATTGCTTTCGTCGGCGTATTCGGCGCACTGATGGCGCTACAATTCGAGCGCACCCGGCAACTCGGCATTCTGCGCGCAATCGGCATGACGCCCCGCCAATTGACCGGTTTGATTTGCACGGAAACCGGTTTAATGGGATTAACGGCCGGTTTGATCGCCGTTCCGGTCGGCCTGTTTGTCGCTTACGTGCTGATCCATATCGTTTACTTGCGTTCATTCGGCTGGACAATGGCCTTTCATGTCGACCCTGCCGTGTTGGTTCAAGGTTTACTGCTGGCGGTATTCGCGGCGCTGTTAGCCGGTATATTGCCCGCCTATCGAATGGCTCGTACCCGTCCGGCCGAAGCATTGCGGGCTGAATAATGAAAAAAATCGTTCTCTTTTTCGTGCTTTGTCTTATCGCCATACTAACAGTGTGGCTGCATTTCAGTTCGGTCGGCGAAGACCAAGTCCTTGAGGAATCCTCGTTCAGCAGTCCGTTGACGGCCGATAGCGAAGGCTACGCGAAGGTACTAGAGCCCCGTCCGTTCCTGTTTCCGGAAGATCATGGCGCGCATGACGATTACCGTAGCGAATGGTGGTATTTTACCGGCAATCTGGAAGGCCCGAATGGACGCCGCTTCGGTTATCAATTGACTTTCTTCCGCTTTGCACTGGCGCCCGACAATATAGAGTCGGAATCAGCCTGGCGTGACCAACACTTGTACATGGCGCACTTTACAGTAACCGACGTTAAAGGACGACGGTTTCACAGTGCCGAGCGTTTCAGCCGAACCGCCTTGGATTTGGCCGGCGCGCGTAACGACCGTTTTCAGGTCTGGTTGCATGATTGGTCTGCCGAAGGAATAAACGGCGGCATTTTTCCGATGCACCTAAAAGCCGAACATCGGGATATCGCGATCGACCTATTATTGAGCACGCAAAAACCGTTGGTCTTACAAGGCGACCGCGGTTTCAGCCGAAAAAGCGATAAGGCCGGCAACGCGTCTTATTATTATTCCTATACCCGGCTTTCGACCGAGGGAAGCATTAGGATCGACGGACAAAATTTTCCGGTGTCCGGCAGTAGTTGGATGGACCGGGAATGGAGCACCAGCGCTTTATCGGAAGATCAAGCCGGCTGGGACTGGTTTTCGCTACAGCTATCGGACGATACCGAACTGATGGTTTACCAACTTCGGCTCAAGGACGGCGGCATCGATCCGCATAGCTCCGGTACGTTGATCCCGGCTCGATCAAACCCGGTCGCGCTACAGGTTGGCGACGTGAAGATCGAAGTACTAGACGAATGGACCAGTCCGAATTCCAAGCGAACTTATCCGTCCCGCTGGCGTTTGACGATACCGAAACAGCAATTGCAACTCGAAGTCGAGCCGCTGCTCAACGATCAGGAATTGAATTTGGCTTTCCGTTATTGGGAAGGCGCAGCAAGGTTAGCGGGCACTCATCGCGGGCTGCCAGTTACAGGATTCGGCTATGTGGAGTTGACGGGGTATTGACGAGGGTGAGCAGTGAGCGGACAGGAGATTATCTTTCATCTTGCCCCTTTCCCCTTTCCCCTTTCACCTTTCACCTTTCACCTTTCACCTTTCACCTTTCACCTTTCACCTTTAATACTATTCTTCCAACTCAATCAAAACCCGATCGCCTTGCACTATTTCCAACCGTGCGACGGTTCCCGCATTTACCTCCAGCATATACAACGCCTTGACTCGCGAATCGTAGACCCCGCAAACAGGCGTGATACAAGGTTTAACATGCTGCAAAATCGACACGATTTTGCCTCTGGGCGATATAAACAAAATATCCAACGCAATTTTGGTGTTTTTCATCCAAACCCCGAGTACATCTTCTTTAGGATGAATAAACAGCATGCCGGTATTTTCGGCAAGCGCTTTGCGAAACATCAAGCCTCTGGACCGGGCGCTTTCGGTCATCGCCACTTCGAGCTCGATCGCTTGTTGCGACTTTTCGAAAACCAAGCGGCCACGGCCCAATCGTTCGGCTGGATAACGTTCTTGAGCTTCGGCACTGATCAACCAAAATAAACAAACCGCCAAACCAAGAAATATTTTTTTCATACGATTTCTCGCCATTGAATTTTCTCGATAGCGCGATCGATCACGACCGCGCAAAAAATGTCACGTTTCCAATAGTTACAGGCAATCCGCCAGTCCGATGCCGGTGCGAATTCTTCGGGCACTCGCAACATCCGTCCGGACTCGTTCGGGTCGACCACGCAACGATTCAAACCCAAGGCGATGCCTCGGCCGGTCGCTTTCACAAAGGCTTCCTTACGAGTCCAAAAACGGTAAAACGCTGAAACCCGCTCCTCTTCCGGCAATGCTTCCCAATATGCTATCTCTTCGATCGCGAAACATTTCTTAACGATACCGGCCAGATTCGACCGGCTTCTTGACGCCTCGAGATCGATACCCAAACGGCACTGTCGAGCCACGGCCAACGCAAAATAATCGCCCGAATGCGACAGGTTGAATGTCCAGTCCGGATAATCGGGTAAATAGGGTTTGCCGTTCGCCCCGGCCGCAAAAACGAGGGCTTCGGGTTTACATTTCAAGAGTTCGGACAACGCCAGACGTTTTTTTGCATGAATCTCGACATAGCGGTTTTGCATTTCGGCCGTGCGCCGCTGCATCGCAGTCGACCGTTCGCTGTCGCTCAGCATGTCATAATAGTTTCGATTCAATACATTTATACTGTAAAGCTTGCCGTATTCTATTTCGATGCAACCGGGCTTCAGAGTCGCTTCAGTCATTGCGAATCACCGCCAAACCTTCGCCACGAGGGTCGCTCGCGGCACTGAAGCGGCCTTCCCGCTTATGCCATTGCAGCGCTTGCATATCGCCGTACCGGTAGGATGTTTCGCGTAACCGATGGCCTAATTTTTCAAGACCTTGCAATTCTTCAGAGGACAAGCCGCCGGGTTCGTATTGCACGGCATCGGGAATATATTGATGATGATAACGCGGCACGCTCACCCAGGAATTCGGACCGTTGCCGTCGGCAAAGTCCAATATCCCCAACAAGACCATCGAAATAATGCGGCTACCGCCCGGCGTTCCCAATACCGCGATGCGCTCGCCGTCTTCGAGAAAAGTCGGCGACATACTCGACAACATACGCTTACCGGGCGCTATTGCATTCGGCAATCCGCCGATCAAGCCGTATACGTTCACCGCGCCCGGCCGGCTATCGAAGTCGTCCATTTCGTCGTTCAAAATCACACCGGTACCTTCGGCAACGAACCCGGAGCCGAATGGATAGTTAACGCTCAAGGTAGCGGCAACCCGGTTGCCTTCGCCGTCCATCAC
Organism: Methylotuvimicrobium sp. KM1; assembly: GCF_044788715.1. Taxonomy (NCBI): domain Bacteria; kingdom Pseudomonadati; phylum Pseudomonadota; class Gammaproteobacteria; order Methylococcales; family Methylococcaceae; genus Methylotuvimicrobium; species Methylotuvimicrobium sp. KM1. The sequence goes on from NZ_CP173170.1 coordinate 3,735,258, forward strand.
CGAAAAATGCGTCGTGTTGTCGCCGCCGGCTTGTTCCGGAATACCTCCCGAGAGCATCACGCTCGGCATCGGTCTATCCTTGCGAATCGTACTTCTAAGGCCGGCCGCATAATCAGGATTAATCAAACGCGAGACCGGAACATCGATAAAATCGGGATCGCCCAAATACAAAGCCCGGTCATGATAGACTCGGCGCAAAGCTTCGATTGCCAGGTGTTTGCGGGTAAGCGCATCGATTGCGGTCAAATCGTATTCGGATAGTATATTCAAGGACTGCACCAAGCCGATGCCGCCGGCTGACGGCAGTGCCGCGCCGGTTATCCGAATGCCGCGATAAGTCCCTTTGACTGGTTCTCTTTCGACTACCCGGTAATTGTCGAGGTCCTCTTGAGTCCAAATACCGCCGGCTGCTTTGACCGAACTCAACAGTTTTTCCGCTGTTTCGCCGGCGTAAAATCCGACTACTCCAAATTCGGCGAGCCGCTGTAAAGTCTTCGCTAAATCGGGCTGACGCAAAGTCCAACCGGGGCCGGGTACTTGGCCGTTATCGAGAAATATCGCGGTCGCCGCCGAGGATGCCTTGATTTGCGCTAAGCGAAATGACAATAAGCGGCGATAGCGCGGTCCGACGATAAAACCGTCGCGCGCATAGCGAATCGCCGGTTGCAGCGAAGCCGATAAGGGTAATTTACCGTAATGCTCGGCCAAGTGAACCAAGGCCGCAGGGACGCCTGGAATTCCGGCCGACAGAGGCCCATCGATCGACAGTTTTGGTATGACCTTGCCTTCGGCATCGAGATACATGTCTTGGTGTGCGGCCAACGGAGCTGTTTCCCGTCCGTCCAGCATCGTTTCGAAACCGTCGGAAGCGCGGTGCAACAACCAAAAACCGCCGCCGCCCAACCCGGAGCCGGCCGGTTCGACTACAGCCAATACCGCGCTAATCGCAACCGCGGCATCGAAGGCATTGCCGCCTTGATCGATCATCTCCAGCGCGGCATGGCTCGCCAACGGATGCGCGCTGGCGACTGCGATTTTGTTTTCCGTTGCATGACCGGTCATGGCCGACAGCGTCAGGAATACGGCCAGAACGGCAACGGGCGGTGTTTTTGCAAATTTCAAAATTGTCTCCTTGGGGTTTCATTGGTCTTGCGCAGAGGCGCGGAGGCGCAGAGTTTTTCATGACGAAGGAGCGTCACTAAAGACTTGTATTTTAGCCTATGCGACTTCGATATCGCGCATTGTTAATCAACGTTTGCGGAAACTTAAGCTCTGCGCCTCTGCGCGAGTAATTATCAAGCTTTTGCAAACGCCGATCGATTGCATTAAGATTCTGCTCCTTACAGCAGACTGGCTACTCACTTAACGCGGGACAGCTTAAGGTTAATCCGTTCGTGGTGAGCTTACGGTTAATCCTTAGTGCTTTTGTCCCACCTTAAGTGGGAAACTCGCAGACTAAACCACCTCAGCTTTAACCCTACTGCAACGTACGAATTGGAACAAAAAACTCAAGCATGACGCAACACAAAAGAACCTTAGGCTTCATCGGTATCGGCTTGATGGGCAAACCAATGACTTTACGCTTGCTCGATGCAGGCTTTCGCGTCAACGTCTGGAACCGTTCCCGAGACAAGCTGACACCGGTCGTCGAAGCGGGCGCGCTTGCCTGCGATTCGATCGAGCAATTGGTCCAGTCTTCCGATATTGTTTTATTATGCCTGTCCGATTCGCAAGCCGTCGCTTCGGTCGTCGAAAATCATGTTCTTAACTCCGGCGCACCCGGTAAACTGCTAATCGATCTATCGAGCATCGATCCTGCCACGACACGTCGTCTGGCCGAACAATTACAACAACGCTGCGGCATGACTTGGGTCGATGCGCCCGTTTCCGGCGGAGTGCAAGGAGCGGAACAAGGCAACTTGGCGATCATGACCGGAGGCACCGATAACGATATCGAAACCGCGCGCAAAGTTTTGGCTCCGCTCTACCGCCAACTGACGCACTTAGGGGAGGTCGGCTGCGGACAAATTGCAAAAATCTGTAATCAAATGATCGTCAGTTGCAATGTGCTGGTGATCGCCGAAATGATGGCTTTGGCGAAACAGGCCGGCGTCGATGCCGCTAAAATCCCCGAAGCTTTGGCGGGCGGCTTTGCCGATTCGAAACCTTTACAAATCGTCGGACCGGAAATGGCGGACGGCATTTTCGAACCGATTAAATGGCGCGTCAAAACCTTGCTAAAAGACTTGAATATGGCGGTGGATTTGGCGTCCGATCAAGGTAATGCCATCCCGATGTCGGGCCTTGCCGCACAACTGATGCAATTACACGGCAGTCAAGGCTTTCTCGAACAAGACCCGGCTACGTTGATCAAGCTATTCGAACGGTGATGATAAAAAAGCTATACCAAATATTAATTACGTTATCCGCAACCTATTTATCAATAGATAAACATTCCCGATGATCAATTTCAGCGCCAACCTCAGCATGCTGTTTACCGAATTGCCGCTATTGGATCGTTTCGAAGCGGCCAAAAACGCCGGTTTTAGCGCGGTCGAAATTCAGTTTCCTTATAGCGAAAGCATAGATGCGCTTCGCGCCAAATTGGATGAAACCGGCTTGCAATTGGTGTTGTTTAATGTCGAAGCGGACGATTTGTTGATAGGCGGCGAAGGCTTGGCCGCAGTTCCCGAGAAATGCGAGCGCTTTAAAACCGCCTTGGCCCAAACTGTCGACTATATCGAGGTTTTGCAACCTAAAGCAGTCAACGTGCTTCCCGGGCGCTGTATGAATCCGAGCCGGCTCGATGACTATCTGCAAACATTCGGCGACAATCTGCGTTTGGCGGCCGACACCTTTGCACCGTTCGGCGTCAACACGGTTTTCGAAGCCATCAATACAATCGATATGCCGGGGTTTATTATCCATAGCGGCGCGCAAATGCTCGACTGGCTCGAACGACTCAATCACCCCAATATTTTATTGCAAGTCGATATTTATCACTTATCGATGATGAACGAAGACCCTGAGGCCTTGATTCACCGGCACCCCGAAACGATCGGTCACATCCAATTTGCAGATAACCCGGGACGCGGTCAGCCAGGAACGGGGAACATCGATTTCAAGCGTTTGTTCAATACGATACGGAATTCAGGTTATTCCGGTTGGACCGGTGCCGAGTACAGACCATTCGGAACGACTCTCGACAGCCTGAACTGGCTTGAACAATTTCAGACAAAAAAACTCTGAAAAATTTAGTGCGCGGAGGTTCTGTTATTGAGTATATTTAACGCTTGAGCAAGAGGCAGTAAGATTATCCGGGCTACCTTTTACTCTACGCGTTTCGACAATTAGAAAAAATATAAGGAAACATTATGAAACTCATCAAACCTTTGATCGCTTGTTGTTTATTATTGCAATTCAGTTCAGTCCATGCTCAAGGCAATTCCAGTATGCATGACGGACATGGCGCCGGCGGTGGCGGCGGTTCCGCTTGTCAGAAATTAAGAATCAACAAAAACAAACTGGTACCGGCACATTTGGCCGAAGTCGCGCCCGAATCGGACATCACCTTCAATGCCTTCGGATTCGACAAACCGGAAAATCTTGAGGTCACCGTCAAAAAGATTCCGATTGCGATTACCACCGAATTCAAGGACCCTTTTTATGTCGTGCGAGGCAAACTGCCCCCCGAATTAAAAGGTACTCATGCGAGAATCAACGTCAAGCTTAGGTCGCCGATCATTAAATGCATCAGCGAAGACGGTTGGCTGGTAAAAATTTCGGAATAATCCTAAAAAGATCAGTTGGTAAGTGTTGTAGACCGTTCGTGCTGAGCCAAGTCGAAGCATGAAGGGTCTACAACACTTACACCGGATTAGTGAAGCCTCAAACTACCGTTCACCCTTCGACAGGGCTCTCCTGAGCGTAGCCGAAGGGGCTCAGGGCGAACGGTAGTTTGAAGCTCTCAACTGCTCTTTTTGGGATAATACATTCTGAACATAACCTTAATTATCATCAGGCAATTCGAAAACTACGCTTATTCCACCAAACGGCGAATCTTCCAGTCCTATTTTGCCGTGCCTGCTATCGACGATACGCCTTGCGATAGGCAAACCGATACCGGCACCCGCAGGCTTATCGGTCGTAGTCAATCGCTCGAAGATTTCAAAAACTCTCTCCCGGTATTGCAGAGGAATACCGGGGCCGTTATCGCTGATGCGATAACGGCTGAGTTTGCCGACGCGTTCCCCGCTGATATGAATTTCAGGAACGGCGTCATCATCGGTAGGCAAGCCATGGCTTAGTGCATTGTCCATCAATATCCAAAACAAATCGGTCAACCGCGATTTATCTAATGTAGCCGGAGGTAATTTATCGATGTGTAATCGCACATTAGCGCGTTTAATGCGAGACTCTAGGCGTTGCAGTAGATTAGACAGCAGCGCATCGACATCCTGAATGCCAACCTTTTCGACCGGCTCGCCGGCCGCTAGAAATAATTGAATATCCTTAACCAACATTCGTAAGTGCGCGGCGTCGCGTTCCAAAACTTGCAAGTCTTGATAAACCTCATCATTATGCGAATCCGGCATGGTTTTTAAGTGTCCTTGCAAGCGTTGGCTATAACTCACCAGACGCCGGATCGGCTCCATCAAATGATGAGCCGAAATTTCGGCGAATCGAGTCAGATACGCATTCGCGCTGACAATTTCCTGATTTTTTCTAATTAATGCAGCCTCGTTAAGCGTTCGCTCCTCGACGCGCCGCCGAATTAATAATCCGATGGCATAGATAGCAGCCAAACCCATTATCCAAATAACGGTCAACAATAGCATTTTTTCCGGATCGACCCGCGCCGCACCCTCCAGATAAGATTGCAGCGACACGGAAACGCCGACGCCTCCTAAGACATCGCCGACACGGTACCCTTGCCTGCTGTGGCATTTCAAGCAATATTCGTCGGCCACTAGAGCGCTCATCAAGCGAAGATAAGGCTCGCCGTTAATCAGGGTTTTCTCAAAAACCTCCGTTTCGCCCCGCTCGAATTGGCGCAAGGCCGCCGCCTCCCATTCATCGGGAAAGTTATCGGGGTTCAAAGGCTTAAAGCCGGTGATTCTTCCTTTCACTTTATAAAGCTCTTCGTATTCATCCATGACTTGCCTAATCAAATACGCCGGATTCATTAATGTCAGTTTGATTCCGGACGGTGTGCTGATATCCCGCTCGGCAATATGCGATAAGGCAGGATTCGGGCGAGTCCTTGCATCGACTGGAACATAGACGCCGCCATGGCGTGCGGCCCATTTGCGCAAAGCCACGTCTTTATTGAAATGACTACGCGCTTCCTTGATAGCCATTTCCTGCGCGTACCAAATAGACATATGGCTATCCCAAAAAAAGAAGCCTGCCACCGAAGCGGTCCATATTATCGAAACGCCAAGCAATGCTTTCAGCGGGGTCGAAGCCTTACTCATCAAACGCTCCCTCGGCATGTTGTTGCGACGGCTTGTTAAGAGGGAGTTCGAAACTAAAAGTGCTCCCGCAACCCTCGCCTTGCGATTCCGCGCGAATATTTCCCCCATGATGTTCGACGATTTTGCGGCACAATGCCAGCCCCATGCCGGTTCCTTCGTAACGGGACCTTAATTGAAGACGGCTGAAAAACTGAAATAGCCGATCGATTTGCGTAGGATCGATACCGATGCCATTATCTCGAATAGACACCCGCCAGTTAGCCGAATCGACACCCGAACTAATTTCGATGCGCGGCTGACTATCCGCTTCCCGATATTTAAGCGCGTTACCGATCAAGTTTTGGAACAAACGACTCAATTCGTCGCGGCTGGCAAAGACAGTCGGCCACTCTCCTCGCACATCAATTTCAGCCTGCGTGCCGACAATATCCGGCTGTAAAAACCCCATCGCTTCATCCAGCGCTTCCTTGCTTTCCAGCCATGTCTTCGGCTCGGTTTTTCGCCCCACGCGCGAATAATCTAGTAACGAAACGATCATCGCGTCCATGCGTCTAGCCCCATCGAGCGCGAAAGCCATATTGGTTCTGCCTTCATCATCCAAGGTGTCGCGCAAAGCGCGTTCCAATAATTGCAGATGACCTGTGATCATGCGTAAAGGTTGGCGCATATCGTGCGACACGCTATAGGCGAATTGCTCGAGATCGACATTGGATCGGAGCAATTCTTCTTCGACTCGTTTCTGTTCGGTCACATCGCGGCTAATACCGAACAATCCGACAACCGTCTTGCCGTCGCAGTCGAATACCGGCCACTTATTGGTATTGACCCAGCGGAGCTGTCCTTGTAAGTCATAGTAAGGGTCAATCTTATTGATCAACGGCTTTCCATCCTTAAAAATAGGCTTTTCTTCTTCATCATAGATACGCGCGATATCTTTCGGAAAAATTTCCGAATCGTGTTTACCGACTAATTCCCGCCAATTGCGGTAACCGGTAACCGTCGCCAATGTTTTACTGCAAAAGCGAATACGACTGTCTTGATCCTTGAAATACACATAATCCGACGTATTGTCGAGAAAGGTATTGAAATCGCGGTTTAATTCTTGAGCGGCTTGCTCATAAAGTTTTCGCTCGGTGATATCGGTAATGAAGCCGTGCCAGAGCACACTGTTATCTTCAAGCCTTTCCGGTCGACCATCCCCTCGCAGCCAACGCAAACCTTGTTTCGGCAATATTACACGATATTCTTGATGCCATGGCGTCATCGAGATAGCCGACTCCCGGATAGAAGACATCACGTTATTCCGATCCTCGGTATGTATTCTCGCGATCACCAAAGCGGCATCTTCACGCACTTGCTCAGGCGTGACTTCATATATGTCTTTAATGGCGCAACTGGCGAAAGGGAAACAAGATCGACCATCGGAAAACAATCGAAATTGATAAATAACGCCGGGAACCTGTTCGGACAGCTTCGTCAATAGATCGTGACTTTCCTGTAATGCATTGTCACTCAGCTCTAAATCGGCCAGCTGTCGCCGTATCAGATACAACAATACGAACAACACTGACGAAACGACTAAAAACAGCACTATCGCCCAAGCAATCATGGCGCGCTCGGCGGCCATCACCGAAGTCATTTCGGCGGACGTCACTATTCGCAAAGGAAAATCGGCCATGCGCTTTTCATCAACCCAATACGCCTTACCGTCAAAGGGCGATATCACCCTACCCGACCGTTGTCTTTTGTCTCGATAAGGCTCCAGCACTTCACGCAATCGAGTGCCGGAGTCGCCAGGCACGCGCGGGTTGCGAAACCACACCTCATTATCATTATTGATCACGACCAAAGTCGACCCTGGCGCACGTTCAATAGCGGCAAAAACTTCGGCCAAGCGATCAATCGAAACAATCGCAACCACCGTTCCGGCAAAATGTTGTTCATCATCGAAATAGGGCCGGCTCAATGAGACCTCATAGCTCCCTTCGCTTATCGATGAAGATATTGGCGAGCTCACAAACAGTTGATCTTCGGAACTATTTAAATGATAGGTGTAAGAGGGATGATCATGCAAAACCGGCTTATCGCCGGAACTGGTCCAATGAATGACCGCACCGTCGCGATCGACAATTAACAAATCGATTTGCTCAGGATTGGCTGCCAATTCGCTCTGCAATGAACCACGCAACAATTCATCGGCCTTACTCTGTTTCAGCAAGAGCCGTGTTTTCAATAAAACACGATCGATATCGACCAGGACACGATATAGCAAAATCTCGTTGACACTGGTCGCGGCAGAAGTATGAGTTGCCAAGCCATGAAGGCGATTGATACTTTCATTCTTGACCACATAAACGATGAACAGTGCAAACAGTAACAAAATCCCGCATACGCCCAACGTCACGGTGCGGCGTAGTTTTCGATAAGACCCATTGCTGTTCTGATTCATGGTGCGTTGGTTGAAAAACTAATCGGGTGCATTATTCTGCGCCAATGGTATTTCAAAAACAAATGCGCTGCCTTTGCCTTCCCCTTCCGACTCGGCCCAGATGCGACCGCCATGATGCTCGACAATGCGGCGACACAAGGCCAAGCCCATGCCGTTGCCCTCGAAGCGCGCCCGTGACTGCAATCGGCTAAAAAATTGAAACAATTTATCGATTTGCTTGGGTTCGATCCCGATACCATTGTCGGCAATGCGTACCGTCCAAAGCCCCGCGTGTTCGGTTGAAACCACGGTTACATGCGGCACCCCTTCGCTATCATGATACTTAATGGCATTGGCGATCAAATTTTGCAACAAGCGTGTCAATTCATCCCGGCTCGCGTACAAAACCGGCCAATCGCCCTGCACGACGATATCGGCACGCTTCTCTTCGATTTCCACCTCTAAAAATTGCAATGCTTCATTCAAGGACTCGCGGGTTGCCATGCAAATTTTAGGCTCGGTCTTACGACCGATACGAGAATAGTCGAGTAACGAAACGATCATCGCATCCATACGTTTGGCACCGTCGAGCGCAAAGGCCAAGTTCTCCTTATTGTCTTCGTCCAATTGCTCAGCCAAGCCGATCTCCAACAAGTGCAAATGTCCGGCAATCGTTCTTAGCGGTTGCCGCATATCATGCGAGACACTGTAGGCGAATTGCTCGAGATCGGCATTCGAGCGCGACAAAGCCTCGGATTGGGTTCGAAGTATCATTTCCACCTGACGACGTTCAGTGATGTCGGTACCCGATCCGATGTAACCGGAAAAATTTCCATGATCATCGAAGCGCGGCACACCATGATCGTCGACCCATCGATAGTCGCCGTCGAAGCGCCTTAAGCGATATTCCATACGAAACGGTTCGCGGCGATTGAAATGATCTAGATAACAATCGATACAGCACTGTCTATCGTCAGGATGGACACCTTCCAGCCAGCCGTTATCCTTTTCTTGCTCCAGGGTTCGCCCCGTAAAATCTAGCCAAACCTTATTGAACCAAAAACAGCGGCTGTCAGTCCCGGAAATCCAAATCAATACCGGTGCCGAATCGGCCATTTGCCGAAAGCGTGCCTCGCTCTCGCGTAGCTCACGCGTCATCTCGGTTGCCAACGCCAGCGCTCTAGCGCGCCCTGACGCCAATTGCCAAATAATTGTCGCCAACAAAACACTCAGCGCTGCCCCCGCTGCAGCCATATAACGCGGCTTATCTAAGCTAATCCGTTGTTTGAAGCTCGCGCCAGGGCTCACCGCTAAAGTCCACTCATGGCCATCTATCTCGATCGTTCGTATCGTTTTTAGATCCTGGAGACTCGATAAAGCCTCGGACGAGCTACTGTGCATTCTCGCTTCCTCGGTCATCGTGTCTCCATCGTATATTTCCAGACTCAAGTCGGATGCGCGTTCTCCGCCAACCCCCGCCATGAAATCATCCATGCGAAACGGCGCATAGACCCAGGCAATGATATTGCGGCGCCGTTCTTCGACAGAATCAGAAACTGCGTTTTCGCGGAATAAAGGCAAATACATCAAAAAACCGGCTTGCACAGCTTCATCGGTTTCTTGAACCAGTATGACTTTGCCGGAGATGCGTGTTTCATTCAGGTCGCGCGAATCGGCCATCGCTTTTCTGCGGACCGGCTCGGAATACATATCGTAACCAAAGGCTCGTAGATTGCGGTCGACGAACGGTTCAAGATATAAAATCGAACTATAAATATCACGTTCGCCTTCCGGTCGAATCGAATAGTTCGAGAACCCTTGAGTTCGAATATCGGCAATATGCTTATCTTTGTCATGACTGGGCACGACCACCGAAAAACCGATACCTTGAATACCGGGAAAATTCCGGTCGATTTTCAGCGTATCCACATAGATACGAAACTCTTTTCGATCGACATGATCGGAAGAAATAAACAATCCCTTTACGCCCAATAAAACTTGCTCGTAAGCCGCCATACGTTGTTCGATGCGGTCTATAATCTCCCTAACCCTGAAATCGAAATCGATTTTCAAATTGCGCTCAAGATCGGCTTCTGCATTTTTCCAAACTCCGAAGGTCGCCCCAAGCGAAAGTAGCAAAACGAGACTCGATATCAGCAGTGGAAAAAAATGACGTAAAAAGGGTGAGCCCGAAGAGTGTACCGGCATGAGAAATATGATGAATAATAAATCTTTTCCGTTTCCCACGCTCCTCCGTAAGAACACATACCTTAGCTGCCGAAACAAGATCGGTATGCATTCCCACGCTGAAGCGGTGGAAACGAGGAAAAACCAAGAAGTTCAAAGAACCAAGCTGCATATAACGGGTCTACACTTATAACCTTACGCATAAAAATGTTACCGTCATGACAATGATAGCATTCCTTTTGCTTTTGATAGCCATCAGCCCAACTGTTGATGCCGATGTTTTTAAATGTATCGCATCATCGGGAAAAATCACTTACCAAGGCAAACCTTGCTCATCCGATGCGCAACAAGAAAAAGTACCGATAGAACCCACCGACCCTCGTCAATTGGCCGAGGCCGAAAGACGACTCGCCATTTGGCAAATGGAACGGGATAAGCAAAAAGCCGAAAGACTGGAAGCCGAAAGAATGCAGAAGGAGGAACGGCGTCGCATCGAAGCGGTTGAGGCGCTGAAACGTAGCGCGGAAGCGCAACGCCAACAAGCTGAAGCCGAATTAAGGCAAGCCGAAGCACTAGAGAATCAATATCGAATGCAGGCTTACCCCTTGTATTATCTTCCCTATCAGTCAAGATTCCCTTACAGGGATCGCTATAGGAACAATAACCAACCGCCTAGAAAGCCGATACATGATTCAAAATCGACCTGGATGACAAACTCCCCTCGCCGCTAGCTCTTTAATGGTTTGTCATAACTTTTTCAATACGCAGAGCTCGCAAGCTGTCATAATAGAGCTAATAACCGATTAGAATAGAAAATATGATGCGTTTAACTTTAACTTACAGCTTGCTGATTATTCCGGCATTCGCATTATCGGCTCCGCCGCCCATTTTAATGGATATTCCCGACGTACCGGATATACCGGCAACCGTGCAAAGCGGCCAAGTGATGGAGCCAGATCGAACGGTAATACGCAGAAGCAAGGAAACTACCGAAGCCATTCCCGAACTTCCCGATGCACCGATGCCTGTCGAAAGCGGCGAACCGATGGAGCCCGATATCACCATCATTCGGCGAGGCAAAGAACAAATACAGGAATACCGGATCAACGGCGAGTTGTATATGATCAAAGTCGTTCCCGATATCGGCCCGGCTTATTATTTGATCGACACTGACGGCGACGGCAACATGGACGTCAGAGAAAGCGATTTACATCGCGGTACGCGAATCAATCAGTGGAAATTGCTTGAATGGAATTGATCGAAGAAGCTACTCCCTTTTGATCGAAAAACCGTCTAAGAATAAAAGGCATGAGGTATGTCTATCGAGGACCGCCGTAAACCCATCCCTGGGGGCTTGACGGCAGCTAAGCGCCAAGGATGGCGTGTATTAGGGCAATGCAGGAGCAATTGCCGAGGAGCAAAAATCTGCCCCTGCTGCCGACATCCTCGCTAGCCACACCCCACACCTTCATAAAGTTAACTAATTTTTGAGGAAATTGGCGCGCGATGCGACGCCCTACGAATGATCGATCGTTTGTCGGATGTAGTTTGCGGTAAATGCAATCGTCAACGCAAAAGAACATCCATGCCGACCCGCTCCAACAACACCTTACGATAGGCTTCGGCCTTACTGACCTGAAGGTTTTCCAGCGGATTAAAATCGTCGGTAACAACCAAATCTCCTTCGACCATCGCATAGCGCCGCTTGCTCAATAGCTCCAGCATTTTGTGATTACCCTGGCCGGCATGAATCGCGATCGGTTCATCCGACGCCATGAAAATAAAATCGTTAAACTCGGAACCCGGTTCGGAAATATAAACCCGGCGTTCGCTGAACACTTCGCCGAGCGTCCGGTAAACCAATTGCGCGGGGCGTTGCCGCTTGTTATCGGTAAACCCGACAAAATTGATCGCTAAAATCCCGCCGGGATTCAAATGCGACTTCAACTCCCGAAGCGTTTCGATACTCATCAAATGCGCAGGCTCTGAACCTCCGGTAAAACAATCGTGGATAATCAAATCATACGTCTTAGTCAATTGGCGGATTTCATAACGCGCATCGCCGACGATCAAATCGCCTGACGGACGGTAATCGAAAAACCTCAATGCCGCCTCGGCCACCGCCGGATCGATCTCGATCGCATCGGTTTTGACGCCCTGCTTTTCCAAACCGTCCGCGATATGTCCACCGCCTAGGCCAATCAGTAACGCATTTTTTGCCGCAGGGCGAAACAACGGCAATCTCTGAGTAACCCATTGATAGGTCAACAAACCTTGCCGAACATTAGCGATATCCGCTGCACTGATCGTCGAGGCATCGGACATCATGAAGCGGACTTTTTGCGCTTCGTCGTCGATCACGCGCACCCAACCGTAAACGCTCTCGGATTCGTAAAGCAAAGTCAAACCTTTACCCCAAGGCTGCGTACGATTATTTTCATACGCAAAGGCAGCGCCGCCCAAGCATGCAAAAAAAATCAAGGCCATGCTCATTATTGTAAATTGCTGACCGGTACCGCGCCGTTCGTAAAGCGCCAGCATCAATGCCAACATGCCGAGCAAAGCGCTTAAACCATACAGCACCGCGCGTGATCCGGTTATCGGCAATAAATAAAAACCCAACGCGATCGTGCCGATCACGCTACCGATCGTACTGACTGCATACACCGAACCCGACAAGGCGCCGACATTCGCCAATTGCCGGGCGGCCAGCTTGATTACATAAGGCCCCGTCATCGCCAACAAGGTCAAAGGCAGCGTAAACAGTAAAAAAGCGCTGAAAAAAGCGCCGGCTCTAAGACCCATCGGATCGGTCAGCAGCAACACCGGCCGGGTCAAGGCCGGAATGATCACGGTCGTCAACGCGGCCAAAGCGATCAAATAAGACAAACGAATACGCGGCATGCGGTCGGCAATCCGGCCGCCGAGCCAATAGCCGAACGCCAACGCGATCATCGTTACCGAAATCAACGACGACCAAACATACAAACTGACGCCGTAAAACGGACCGATTAGCCGCGTGCCGAGCAATTCCAGCACCATTACCGAAGCACCGGTCAATGAAACGGTCAAATACAGTACGATCCTATCGAAAACTGAGATAGTTAAACCGGAAGAAAGAGCACGCGATTTAGACATAAAATACCTATAAAACAAGAGTCATCATCAAGTCAATTAAGATTCCAAACAGAACACCGCAGACTAGGATGCCAACGCCGTAGTGAATCGGAAAAATTATAAAATAAGAAATTCATGCATCGATTGAAAATCGACCTTGAAAGATGACATCCTTGTCCGGGGGATGCCGCATCCCAGCGGCATTAACTGATGTAAAAAAGCCCGAGGGCTTTTTCAAAAAGGCTAAATTCTAGAATTGAATTAAGCGACCGACGAGCGTCTTCTAAACCCGATTAAACCGACTAATGCCGATCCCATTAACCAAACTGCGGCCGGAACAGGAACGGGCTGTAGCGATGCCGCCCTGACTGTTAAATCGACATTAAAGCCTCTATTAGCTAGATCTAGATCATTATGAGTGCCCAAATAATTATGAGCCGTCAGGTCAGGAGCGCGGCCGTCGCCCGCAGTGTAGTAATTCCAAGCTTCGCTTGAAGTGCCGCCAACAGCTACGGAATACCAACCGGCGGTTAGGAAAATATCCGCAACAGAGATCGAATCGGCCGTAGTGTTCACACCGCCAGCAAAGTAGCCGGTAAATGCTTGCGTACCGCATTCCCCGGCATTATTACACATGGTGATATCGCCCAAGGCTCTGAACGCACCTTCTTTACCGAAATCGGCGGCATTATTAAATGTAGTCCAATCAAAAGAGCTGCCGGGCACTAAGTTATGATCATTATGCGCACCCGCACTTGCATCATGATGCGCACCGTTTCCTTTATAAATCGAAAACGCAGGGTTCAAATCGGCCAACAAAGAAGAAGGATCCATCATATCGTCATCATTTCGATTTCTGACTTGATCGGTCCCCCAAACGTCGACATTAACAAATGAATCTTGCTCTAAATAGAATTTGGTAAAACGAATGCGATGGCTATCGCCCCAATCGGCATCCAAACCGTCAGCCCAACCGAAATTACCCGCAACTACACCCCGGTCGAAATGATAAGTGGTCGAACCGTCACCGTTATTCGTCGAAGAATAAGCATCGGTTATTAAATCGCGACCATTCCAGCCCACATGCGCCGAAGCCTCTTGTATCGACACCAAGGCGGTAACGCCTATTGCCAATGCAGCAAATATATTTTTATTCATAGATCACCATTTTTGTTATTAAGTTACGAATAGAAAGGAATTTGCAAAACAACGATCCGGCAAGTCCCCCCGTTGACTTATAACAACGCCATGTTATTTCACACCCTTATTACTTATTCATTTACTGTGCCAAGCATAATTTTTTTAGTCCTTATTTTTTGCTACTACTTCACAAATTCAACAAAACCAAGTAAATAGCTTGGAATTAATTTTAATTTCGACTCTCGCCCTAAACTAACTCCAAGCCTAATTCGCAATATCACTCAAAAGATTTACGTCATATGCCACAATAATGCGTGAAATGACACACATTTTCTTTGAGCGCCCTTTATTCCTCGTCATAGACATAAAGCTAGTAGGGTGTGCATCGCGCACCTTTTTACAAGATATTGACAAAACTTTGAAAAACACCAAATGGCATGTCCGGGGAAAGGGTGCGCGGTGCAGCACCCTACTTCAATTGTTTCGGCGCAGGAAAAGGAATAGCTTGGCGCTAAGCATCGCGCAACTTTCCTAGAAAAATACAAACGGAATAAATGGCGAAAGATGGGCGGCAACACCATACTAACTCCAAGCATAATTCGCAATATCACTCAAAAGATTTACGCCATATGCCGCAGTAGTGTGTGAAATGACACGCATTTTATTTGAACCCCCTTGCTCCTCGTTATAAACATAAAGCTGGTAGAGTGCGCATCGCGCACCTTTTTACAAGATATTTCCTGATTAGCAAGTTTCTTCAGCTAAAGCCCAAAGATCAGCATATCCTTAGCAGGACGGGGTTCGCAAGCCATGCGCGTCAAGCTAAAACGGCCACCCCACATCACGCTCTTTCCCAAGCTGGAGCTTGGGAAAGACACACCGGAAGCTCCCCCTTCGACAAGCTCAGGGCAAGCCTTCGACAAGGCTCTCCTGAGCGCAGCCGAAGGGCTCAGGGCAAGAGCTTCCTGAACAGGTTACCCAAGCTGGAGCTTGGGTAACAGCATATTGTAGTTTTTGCGACTACGACTGGCCCCTGCTCGGACACTTGGCTTCGGCAAGCTGAAGCATCTTGCTAATCAGGAGATATTGACAAAACCTTGAAACACACCAAATGGCATGCCCGGGAAAGGGGGCGCGGTGCGGCACCCTACTTCAATTGTTTCGGCGCAGGAAGAGGAATAGCTTGGCGCTAAGCATCGCGCAACTTTCCTAGAAAAATACAAACGGAATAAATGGCGAAAGATGGGCGGTGCCACCTTACGAATTAGAGAGAAAAGGTCGGAGGTGGGGCGGATTTTGGTACACGCAAAACCCGATCCCACTCCCAATCACAGGGAAAGAAGAACAATATCGATCTTTAAAATACGACAGAACACCATTAAACGGCTAGAGTACGCTTTCTGAAAGCCCCCAAACCAACCAAGCCCGCTCCCATTAGCCAAATCGCAGCCGGCAAAGGGACAGGCGCGACGGTCAAGCTAATATCGAAACCGCGCATTGCATTATCGGCATTAAATCGATCGAAAGCACCGCAATTCTCTCTTTCATAACACGTTCCTCCGATTGCAACGGCATAAATACCGGCTTCGAGCGCGCCCATCCATGAAACAGCCGTCGCCAAGCCGTCGATTTCGCCGGCATGACCGATGTAATGGATTGTGCCGACTTCACCCTCGTCGTTACCCATAGTAGTCGTGCCCTGCCCGTTCCAGGCTCCTTCTTTTCCAGCCGGCGGTGGAAATGCATCCTCATAGGCTTCATCAGGCAAAACGCCGTTATAAAGCGAGAATCCCGGGGTTAAATCGCCTACTCGTAAAGGAAAGGTATTACTGCCTATCGTAATAAAAGTATCTTGATAATCAGACTCGACATGTATTTTGACATTCGATGATTCGGTCAATGTAAACTGCGCCCAAGCACCTTGATGGCTATCGCCCCAGTCTTCATCCATCGAATCGGCCCAACCGTAGTTGCCAGACACAATACTATTGGCCGAATAAATATGCTTATCGCCGTCGATGGCCGGCGTTAAATTTGTCAGGTTGATCCAGCTGATATGCGCAGACGCTTGCTGGGTTGGAAAAAAACCGACCGCAGCCGCACAGGCCACTGTCGACAACAATTTTTTCATAGTTTTTTCCTCAAAATAAACGTTAATACAAAAGACCGCAAATCAATAACAGCCATGTAAAGTGATGAAATGAATGAACAACGATTTTTCTTCTGTTAGATTGAATTCCGGCAGCCCATGTCGGAATGACGGTCTTTAAAGCAAGCCCATAAAAGCTCGTTCCTCATCCGGCTTTACGTCGCCCCCGTCTCATCAACCGCCCTTACGCGTGCAATTCAACAAGTGTGGTATTACTAAGAAGCGATATTAGACATCCTTGTCCGGGGGATACCGCATCCTAACGGTGTTGATTAACTGAAAACCAGACCGGAAACTGACCTGGATTTAATTGATTCGGTACAAGAATTGAATCAAGCGGCGATAGCGCGTTTTCTCATGCCGATTAAACCGACTAAAGCCGACCCCATCAACCAAACCGCAGCAGGAACAGGCACGGGCTGGACGCTAGCAATTACACCATATGCGCCACCACCGACCCCGTCAGCGGCCGCACCACCGACTACCAGTGAATATACGCCGGCAAGTAAAAAGATATTGCTAAGCGATTCGGTTGCGCCTACGCCATAATCGTTAACGGCAGTAATAAATTCAATCGTGTTAATAACACCGCTGTTATTACCCATCGTGGTATCGCCAACCGCATTAAACAACCCATTATTTCCGTCAGCAACTGGCCAGACAGGCTCGCCTTCAAAATTCGCGTTTTCGAAAGCCGATAGCGGCACGAGTCCTTTGTACAAACTAAAACCGACATCGAGATCGGCTAAAACAGGAAAGGTATTGCCGGAATCAACGCCTGCGCTATTGTAGGTCGGATAGGTTCCCGGGCCTGCATTTTCGACGCTGATGTTTACATTAGAATCCTGCTCCAACGTAAAGCTATACCAGCGAACAGTATGACTATCGGCCAAAGTGGGTTGAGTCCCTTGATACCAGCCATCGTCGTAACCGACTGACGCGACAAACGGATTCAAGTTATCCAGATTTCTATAACCCACATGGGCGTAAGCTTGACTACCTAACAATAACCCTACAAATACAACAACAGACGATATTATTTTTTTCATTAAAAAGTCCTCTTTACTGTTAAACGCTAAAAGTTAACAGTGATATTCGCGGAACCGATACAACAACAAAACATACAGTCCCCACGCCCCCATCACAAAAACAAGCATACGATTCAGCTAACGCCCACGATTCGTCACCAATAAAGACGACAAACTAGCCCAAGCTAACTTGAAAGTTAAGTGAGTACTACCCTCTATCGTTAAACTCAATCAATACTTAATTAAGGAGGCAGCCCGGCCTTCTTGATTGCATACAAGAACCGTGACTTTCCGGCCCCGTCTCACAACGAGTGTGGCTAAATTGAAAAGGCTATTAAATCCGAATTGAGTCTTAAAATTGACGTCAGCTGAACCCAACATCTAGCCCCTCGCTTTTAATTGAAGCAGACTACATGCCAATACCTAGTATTTTACTTGGTTTCAATAATTTAAAGTATTGAATAAAATACTTATAAACTCTTAATTTTATGATAACTGTGTCATATGCCACAGTTACTGCGGCATATGACACACAACCTCACTCATGAATAAGCGCTCGACTCATCGCTGAGAAAAAACGAATAGCAATAGGGATTTATGAAAAAATGGGCCTTTATCCTAGAAAGAGAATAAGAAGTTAATTCAATAGGTTGTCGCGCCTTTGCTAAACAGTTTCGCTCTCCGGAAAGGTTACTCCAAGTTTATGGATAACCTCTTGTAGGACGAAGCCGCTTACTGGTTCCCACGATCCTCCGTGAGAACCCATACTTCTGCTGTTTCCCAAGTTCCTACTTGGGAAACAGATAAGTGAAGCTCTAGCTTCGCGAGACAAGATAGGTATGCGTTTCCACGCTGAAGCGGTGGGAACGAAAAAAAATTGATCGGGTACGCTGCGCGTATCCGCATGCAGTTTAGCACCACAGACCAAACCCTAAGGACTTGAATTAACATTGGCGGGTTGCCATGGTACGCGAAGCGTACCCTACGGAGTTCCAGCGATTGCGTGATTTCGCCATCGCGCTAGATACCCAACCGTGTATCTTGAAGAGATGTTTATAACGATTTGCGAAGGATCGCCAAACCCAAAAAAGGGTATATTTTTACGATTAGATCAGAGACCCGCCGACATTGCCATGGACATCGACCCAAAGACAAGGTAGCCCCAACGATTCCAACCAAGCAGGACCTTGGTCTTCCTTCAGCATCGCAATCGTCGCGGCACTCCCGGAAACGACGCAAAAATCCCCGACAACACTAACCGAAGCCATAAAGCGCACCGGCCAACCGGTTTTGGGATTGAGCACATGACCGTAGCGCACGCCATCGATTTGCAAACAGCGCTCGTAATCCCCGCTTGAAGCCAAGGCGCCACCCGAAAGCGCCAAGGCTTGAATCACCTCCCCTTTTTGCCGGGGATGCGCGATACCGACTTGCCAGGAAGAGCCGTCTGGCCGGGGGCCGATCAGTTTGATGTCGCCGCCGAGATTGATCAAGCCGTGCTTGATGCCGGCCTGTAAACACAAACCGGCGGCCCGATCGACCGCATATTCCTTGACGATACCGCCGAAATCGAGCTCCATGCCCGGCACCGAAAAAGTCAGCTTCGGCGGCGTCCAATCGATTTTATGCCAGCCGATTTTATCCAGTAGCGCTTGAATCTGCTGCTCTTCCGGCAAATTATTGCGATCGAATCGCCAAGCCTGGCGCAGAATACCGGAGCTGATATCGAACAATCCGTCGCTTTGCTCATAACAGGTCAATGCATAATTCAACAAACCGGCGGTTTCGGGATCGACTTCTATCGAATTGGCGCGCGCGGCCGCGCGGTTGATTTCGGATAAAAAACTATCCGGGCGGTAGCGGGAATAGCGTTGCTCCAAGCGCTCCACATCGTCGATGACGATATCGGCAACGTGTTGGGCCGTTTTATGCGAAACCGCGAATAACTGGATTTCACAAGGCGTGCCCATGGCCTTGAAGTTGAATCGATAGAATTTTAGGCGCTTGGGTTTTTTCAAGGCTATGTTTGCGTTAATCGTTGAAATTAATACTATGCGAATGCCGAAAAGACTGTAGGGTACGCTGTGCGTACCACAGGAGCCCCGCCCGTAGCTTAACGTGCTCTCATGTGTTCCGTTGTGCCGACATTAGGTACGCGTAGCGTACCCTACAATTCGTTTTGAGTTGTTAAGTGTTTCCGGCAACAGGGGCAACTGTTACCGCAAATATAGCCTTTTTTCAAGGTATGCGTGAATTGAGGCGGCTCGAAAACCCGGCCTTGTTTACATGAATTTAAGGACGGCTATGACGGCGGAGATGGTCAAACCTAACGACCAAAACATGAACCTATCCATGCGGGTCGTAATCTGAATGAGATGCTTATCGACTTGTTCGAAACGTTTATCGATTTGTTCGAGACGCTTTTCGACCTGCTCGAAGCGTTTATCGATTTGCTCGAAACGTTTTTCGACCTGTTCGAAACGCTTATCGATTTGCTCGAAGCGTTTATCAACCTGCTCAAAACGCTTTTCCATTTGCTTAAAGCCTTCGAGCATCAATTCGCGCTGATGCTTCAATTCCTCTTCCACACGAATCGTGCGCTCCCTGAGTTCCAAATCGTAACGCGAGTCGAAACGGAATTGATCGGGCTGTTCGGCCAATACTTTTCGAATGAGGGATTCTATATAATTGATGTCTTCTTGCGCTAAAGCCATGACCCGGCTCCCTTGAAGTCGTTCTTATCGGTTCGGAGTATAACATAAGCGCCGATGACGGCTAGCACCGTAGGGTGCGCATCGCGCACCTGGTCAGGCTCGTCGGTTCGGCACCTTAGAAAGGTGCGCGATGCGCACCCTACAGTTTCATTGATATCGGGAAGCTAGGGCTTCCTGAACAGATTGGCCATGATGGAGCCTGGGTAACAGCATAAAGTAAATCCGTTCGTCCTGAGCCCTTCGGCTGCGCTCAGGAGTGCCCTGTCGAAGGATGAGAGGATTTACGCTGAGCTAAACGATTTTTACCCGACATTGCAAAAATGACTGAGTACCCGTTACGCGCTTAATTTTCGGCGAGCCGCGCTGAACATCGCTCCAATGGTTTTTCTTACCGATTTCATCCGTGATTAAAACATATAGCTCCAAGTGGCGAATAACGTGCCTTTGCGTTCCAATTGGAAGCCGTTGACATCTTCATGAACCGGCTGCAGCCATTCGACGCTTAGATGATTGCCGGAAAATTCGCCGCCCGGTACTACCACATTCAGGCCGAAGCCGACATCCCAGAAGCGGCCGCCGTAGTTTTGTGGGTGGTCTAATGTAGAACCGAACGGATTGACATTATCGCATGCAACAGGATTATTTAAGTCGGCGGGCTCATTCGTTGCCCGAGCCGTTTCCCAATCAGGGCATTGACCGGATAGTGGGTTGAATCTACCTTTAATAGATCCTTCTACCGTATAGACACCACGCACGGAGCCCGATAACCAACTGAGAAAACTATAACTGCCCCAAGCGGAGGCTTGGAACATATTACCGAGCCGGTAACCCGAATCGTTCCGGTTCTGCATGCGCACTGTTGCATTGGCTTGAGCGCCCCACGAAAACTTGTCGTATTGGCCGAGATAAGTCAGACTAGGCAGAAAGTCCCAGGTGCCGCTGCCAAGCTGCATTTGGTAATGAATCAAACCGCCGTCTTGTCCATGCTGCCGGTTCAGCCGCTTATCGACGTCGCCGGTCGGTGCGCTGAAACCTAGCCCAAGATTTATATGGTGGCCACGGTGTTTGAATAACTTAAACATACCAAACATCAGCGTATCGCCGATGCCGCCGGTCTGATGGCCGCCGTGCAAATGGTCGGCTCCCGTATTCGCCCCTAAATCGAGACCACTAAGCGGGCGTAAATCCATATTCATGTCCATGAACATCGGCATGACCATGATGTTGAACCAGTCGGTCGGCGCATACATCAAATCGATCATGTGCATGTGCATGTCATGGAAGGTTGGAATCGTCCGGTATCCGTTGTTCACCATCGCCGCATCGCTGGCTTTACTCGTCCGGTTCAACATATTGCCGGTTTCCCGTAAGTACTGGTAAACATAGCCGACCATGAAGTCGCCTTCCTGATTGAGCATGTGCCCGCCGACGCACATCAAACCGGCCGGCATGAGCGGTTCGTGTTCGGTCATATCATGGTGGTGATGATCGTGATCGGTCAAACTACGACCGATCGCTGAAAACTCGACACTTACCGAGCCGTTCGCAACCCAATAATCGAAGTCGGCATAATCCGGCTCGCCGCCTCCACCGATTTTCAGTGAGCCTTGATGCGTGTAATACTCGAGGCCGGCGTCGAAACGGACTCCTTTTGTAAATTGTTTACTGACCGAGACGCCGCCGCTCAATGCCCCATAACCGGAAAGCCGATGGTCACTGGAAAAGGTTTGGGTTGGCAGCTTGGCGTTGTCGCTGGATTCTCTTGCGCTATCCGGAACATCAGACGGGCCGGCCAGCAAGAAAGGCGTATAAAAATCGGCTTCGCTCTGCGAGTAATAACGGATTCTCGGCGTAATTGTCCAACCGTACCTCAAAGGCTGCACCCAATCGGCTTCGAAAGTATGCGCATTGATGCCCCAATCGTCGTGATAAAAACGGTAATCGAAATGCATCGCGGCATCGAGTGGACCGACATATTGCACCCAACCAGTATTAAAACTCCATTGATTCCGAACTTCAGGGCGCTGCTCCATGAAGGCTTTTGCTTTCCCCTCGTACACGATACCTTGTCCACACTCGATTCCACCACAATCTAAATTTATATTAAAATCGGGATCAAAAATATCAAAGTTGCTATATCCGACTGGCCTGAGAAAAAAAGCCGTAACTGCTTTATAAGGATTACTTAGATATCCGGTACTACGGGTATAGCCTGCCCCAAATTTGGCCAACGACGATTTAGTGACGACTTGTGTCAAACCCAAATTGACAGCCCAATCCTCGCGCTTACCTCTTAGTAGCCTTTGCCCACCCACTGATTCTGGAATATCCTGTAATTTAGCATACTTTGGATGTAAGTGAGGGAGGCCACCTTCATAAGCCAAAGTATTTAAAAATGGTTGAGCATCATGATTTAACCGAGCCGAGGTTGAACTATTCGCATAACTCAACCCTGCACTGAGAGTAGTCATTTTTTGATTGAAATCGAGTGTTAGTCCAAGATTAGCGAAGCGCGATTCATAATCGTTCTCTATCGATAGTCCCCCACCCGCACTCACCGTGGCTTCATCCCATTCATAAGTCAAATTAAAATTACCTTCCTTACGCACTTCTGGCGAAGCAACTGACATTGTATGTACGTTTCTTCTATCCAAATCCATGCCGTTCAAAATAGGAAAATTACCTAAAAAAGTGGATATCTCACCTCGGTTCGTTTTTACTGGATTACGCTGAGCATCAAAATATACTGAACCACCCGGTCCATCAAAAAAATATGGCGATGCGCCTGCTACCGCCCCCCCTTCATACGCAACATTGCCTTGCCTAGACGATGGGGCTGTTGTGATCGGAGTCGCACCCGACCAGGTATCCTGAATGTAGTTAAACGCAAATTTGATACGATCGGTTAAGCGGACTCTTGCGCTGGCTTGCAGACTATCGACAGTGATCGGGTCGAACTGACTGTTAACTTCTCCTAAGTCGCGCTTGCTTTCTTCATAACGCCCGTATTGAAAACTGAATTCATTATCCTCGGCTGCTTGCGCCGGCGCCAAGCCTGGCAATATCAATGCCGCCGCGGTTAGGGCTTGTAGGCTGCCAAGCGCCGAATTCGCTTTCCGATCTTTCTCAGTAACAGCCACAGCCGCCCCCGCTCGCCGAACTGCCCGCGCCCGCCGCTTCGCGGCTGCCGTAACTGTGTCCGCGCAACTCGCTTTGCAAAGGGGTTCTTTCCAGCGCCATTTGCGGTTTAGCCAGAACGCCGCGCTCCCATGGCTGGACCACCGCGCATCCTTGTAATAAAGACAACCCCAGCATGAGCACCGGCCAAGGTTTATGTTTAATCGATGAGTTCATACTGCGTACAATCATGGTTTAATAGATTAAAGCGCTTACTTCGTAAGCACGGCAACTGTTTGTAACAAGCAAAAATAATATCGCATAGGGTTTCAATACCGTGCGCCCGCCGGTATAAATAAATCGTAGGGTACGCATCGCGTACCTTTGCACCAGCCTTCCGACTGGAAAATGCTTACAAAAAGGTATGCGATGCATACTCTACACAGATTGTGGAACCGATGTGGGAGCCACGCCTTCGTCGCGATTTTCAACGATATTCCGCACAGACGCCAAAAAATCCCCATAATGCCATGACAAGCCGACAGCCGATATCCACTTTTTTCGTGGTGGGTAAATTCGTACTTGTAAATAACGACTGGGATTTAGGGGAAAAGCGGAAAAATAAAAACCCGCTAGCAAAATATACCTTTCGCACTTCAAATTTCGGCAGTGCCGGAGGAGGCCTCGGGGTGCTCGGTAAAGGCTTTGCCAGCATGGAGCAGGCATAGAGCCTACATGGACGTATTCACGGCGTCCTTTGACGGGCACCCTGAGGCCGAATTTTCATCTACGATGAGTATACAACCCAATAACCGCTGACCGCTTACGGCTACCCGCTCACTAAAATCCTACTCCGCCAAAATCTGCTCGACAACCTTTCTAAAGGCTTCCGCTTCTCCGCGCCTAAAGCCTAAATGCACATCCCTGACAACGCCTTGACGGTTGATCACATAAGACGACGGCATCGCTTTGACATTGTATTGTTTCGCGCATTCCTGATTAGGATCGGCGACCACGGTGAATCCGGCCGGGTAACGCGACAAAAACCCTTCGGCATCCTTAAGCTCCTCGTCCACATTCACCGCGATCACGACCAAACCTTGATCCTTGAGTTCGCGTTGCATTTGCGTCATGAACGGAAAGGACTGCACGCAAGGAATGCACCACGAGGCCCAAAAATCGAGATAGACGACCTTGCCTTCAAGCGACGCCCAGTCGAGCGACTGCCCGTCGTACATAACCGTCAATTCACAGTTCGGGGCCGATTGCCCGGCCCAATCGGCACGAACAATGCTTAAAGAAAAATAAAGCCCTAAGAATAGGATAAAAACGGATTTGATAGAAAACATGTCTCTCGTTTAGGAAGCGATAAACGGGTTTTATAACCGAAATCGAAAAAATGGAAGAGTATATATCGTAACAAGATAAAACGCTAAGCTGATGGCTCCGCAGAACCGGCTAATCCTTTTGCCAAAAACTGCACGCTGTCAAATATAAACACGAATACGCCATTGCGAATCTTTTAATTTAAAAAACACGCCGCAATACCGCTCTCCTTGAGCATAATCAAAGAGAAAACGGTATTTTGGGGCTTCTTCACTAAGCCGAGGATCCTTGTAGCCCCTTCCGGTTTAGACTAGACATAACACGAACGATCGGGCTTACAATAAATGCCAGAGCTCTTTTAGGATTATTGGTTTTGTAGAGTTACCAAGCTAGTTCCGGTGTGAGCGCCACCCGCAGATTCGCAATGATATTCGATAGTGTAAAAACTATTGACGGCATGCGTTTGACTAACGGTCATCATATAATTTCCGTTACCTTGCTGAGGCGCAACCTGGATCCATGGGCTCCAAACATTAGGGGTTTGACCAATAACTGTTGATTTCGCCACACCGTCCTTCATCACACTAACATTTAAAAAACTACTGCTACCCTGCGATTTTCTTACCCTTAAAGACAAGCGCGCAGCTGCGGCCCCCCCTCCTAAACCAGGATCGCTAAAGCATTGAATCATAGATAAATCGGTTGCACTTGCCCCGAAAAAACCTCCGATTAACGATTGATTAAGATCATGTGCGGAAACCTGTCCAGTCATGCCTATTCCTAATGATAAAGCCGCTAGAGTTAAAGTTCGTTTAATAAATTTATTAGTTTTTTTCATTGTATTTCTCAATTTAAGTAATTGGCCAGGTAGTTTTGATGTTCAATAACTTAGTCACATTTTGCAATAAGCTGAACATCAAGTTAATCATTTATCCTTTATCTTGATAGTATTAACGCTGCATGATTGCTTGTAATTTACTTGCCGCATAATCGCGTACAGACGAATCTGTATCTTGAAGCGCCTGCTGCAACAATGCGGAGTCAGGTTCGATTGCATCGATCGTCATCAAACGCACACCAAGCTCAGCGTCCTGCAGGGCTTGTTGTAAATAGTCATTCAACGCGTTTGGGTCATTCTCGATTTGCGATAGCGCATATACCGCTTGCCCTCTTACTCTAGCATCGGTATCCGATATTGATCGAGCAACCGCATCATAAACCTCAGGGCTATCGGTTTTGCCAAGTCGCGCCAATCCGGCTAGTGCATTCATCCTTTTCTCCGGATCTTCCGAGTCGACCTGGCGTAGCAATGAATCGACGTCTTGTTCTACACTCAACGCATTATCTAAACCTTCTACCGGACGACTGATTCCCTTAGCTTCAGAACTCCGACAATCGCTTGGCCGTGCTGACGCAATTGGCGGCGGGCTTAGAGAAGACGCTATAATCCATATTTCTTTCGGTTCGCGTTCCTGTTTATTGGCATCATCACCCACTGACTCTGCATAATGAAAAAGCATATTAGCCTCTGCGCCAAGCAAACACCGCAGTATCCTTACCACAGTTGGGCCAATGCACGTTGCATCAACTTTCACGGTAGGCAACGCGGCATAATGGATCTTTATCGCACTCCGTTCCGACAAACTTCTGAGCAATCCGTGCAAATCAGCTTGTTCAGCTTCTAACAACCATTCAGCTTCGGGTATAGCACTTTGTCTTATAACAAACGAGGCTTGCATAGTCTTATTGCCGCCAGATGCCGTTGCCATTGTGGCAAATAGCAACGCTGATAGAGATATCCGTTTAATAAATGTCATTAGCCTTATCTTAATTACCGCATTACCTAATAATCTAAACAAGACTGAATTTAAGCCTGCAACACAGTGGATTTTTTACGTCGCAACACGCCCAATCCCGCCAAAGCCGAACCCATGAACCAAATTGCAGCCGGCACAGGCACCGGTTGTACAATAGCTGAAGAACCCGCGGAAGCTGTTATGGTTAAATCGTGAAAAGCTACTTCTTGAACGAGATCGATAAGGGCGAAACCACCGACCGTCCAATTAAAGCCATCGGATAATTTAGCTCCGACTGCATCAAAGACACCCGGATGTCCATCCGGATGGGCCCCAAATATAGTAACCAAAGCCATATATTCGCCGACATCGAAATGATCTCTTAGTCCGGCAGGCGAAACGCCTGGATTCGTTTCACTAACATAGTCCACAATAGGAACATCAAAAATATTTAAAGAGCCGCCTTCTGCCTTTCGCTCCCCAGCGGCGGATAAATTCGTTAAAGTCCAATCGCTTCCGCTTGTATCTTTTTGAAAAACCCAGATAGAAGTAACGCCCCATAGTGCATCTGTATAGGCACTATAAACATCCAAATTACCTGCCTCGGTCACATTGAACGAATAAGCGGCCGCAGTTCTTACTCCACCACCTAACGATACATTGGTAGCCGTACCGGTACCGTCTACCCAAGTCATTTCAGGATGAAATAGCGTATAAGGTTCGCCACCGCTAAACTCATGCTCGCCATGCGCATAAGCCGTATTGATAGATAATCCGATAACAGCCGCCGCTGTTATCAGCATTGATTTTTTCATTTCCATTGTGTACCTCTTTAATATTATTAAATTGAAGTAAAAAGACCGCAATATACCGTTTGCGGAGTTTTAAGACAACGCCCTGCCCTCATGCTAGCTTTATTACACAACCATCATACTAAGCTAATCGGCGTTGTAATTAGCTATCGTCTAAAGGCAGGATAATCGATCTAATCAGCAATCTAGGAGGAAATTGATATAGAAAAGCAATATGCCCTTTTACAACAGTCATCACCCTACCTCCGATATATTACGCAAAAATGAGACCACTTTTAAAAATCCGAGACTATCCTCACAATTTCTTGTCCGAAGCTCATTCATTCCCACCCACAGGGGGATTCTAGTTTTATTTTGGCTTAATTAAGCGCTCTCGATCTTCAACATATCTTCACCAAAAAGTGTGTCATATGACCTATTGATTAGGTCAAATAACACAGTTTAATTGAGCCGATTCTTCACAGGTCGTTTTTACCTGGTAGAGTGACCGAAGGCTTGCTGGCGCTTATTTGCTCGACTTTGACGAAGGGTACTGCTTTTTTCATAGCCTTCGGTTTTCATGAACGACGGCAGACCTTTTTCGCCGGTTTTTCGGTAATCCGCTTCGAGAACGTGCTTCGCTTCAACCGTAGGAATCGCCAAGAATTCCGTCATGACTCGATAGAGCAGATCAAACAATCGCCGAAGCGCTATCTTCCAAGTGCTGCCGCTGAGTTCGTATAGGGCATCGCTTAACCGCAAAAAGCGTTCGAAGGGCGCGTCGGCCAGTATCAACGGCAGGGTTTCGGCAAAGCGGCCGGAATTTCCGATCATGTCCCAATAGCGCGCGAAGCGGTTGATGCGTTGCATGTCGTTAAATCCGATATCGCGGGTGCTGAGGATGTTGTAAGGCGGTTCGGGGTTGTAGCGCATCCGGTAGGCTTCGTTATGCCGATTGAGCGGCGCACCGCGCAAGCGCTTTAAGATACCCAGTTGAATTTCATGCGGCTGTAATGCGGCTAATTGATCGAAACTGCCCGCGAAATTGGCCAGCGTATCGCCGGGCAGCCCGAAGATTAGGTCGGCATGGATGTGCGCATGGGTGTTTGCCTTGAGCCAACGCAGGTTTTCTTTGGTTTTTTCGTTATCCTGGCGGCGACTGATCAGCCGTTGAATGGCCGGGTCGAAAGTTTGCACGCCGACTTCGAATTGCAGCGTTGCGGGCGGGAATTTTTCGAGCGTTTGTTTGAGCCGGTCCGGCAAATGATCCGGTATCACTTCGAAATGCAAAAATAAGTCGTCGCTTATGCGCTCGAGAAAAAATTCCAGTATCGCAACGCTGGCGGCAATTTTTAGATTGAAGGTCCGGTCGATGAATTTGAAATGCCGAACGCCCCGCCGATACAACACTCCCATTTCGCCCAAGAAACGATCCAATGCAAACGGCTTGGCCGTGACATCGAGCGCCGAGAGGCAAAATTCGCATTTGAACGGGCAGCCGCGCGAGGCTTCAACATAGACGATACGGTTGCGAACGTCTTCGTCGTTGTAATAGGGATAAGGCGATGCCAAACTTTCCAGCGGCGATTCGACACCGGTTATGATTTTTTCATCGGACGCTTCGCCGTTTAGGATTTGTTCGCATAATGCGCGAAAACTGATTTCGCCGACGCCGGTGACGATGTAGTCGGCCAACTCGGCGACCGGCGGCAAATCGGGCGGGTGACTGACTTCGGGCCCGCCCAGGATCACGATGATTTCCGGCGCGATTTGTTTGAGCAGGGCCACCGTCGAGCCGATTTCGGCGACATTCCAGATGTAAACGCCAAAACCGATGATTTTCGGACGATGCTGCAAAAGCTTTTCGACGATGTCGATCGGCCGGTCTTGTATGCCGAATTCGAGGATTTCGGCTTCGCTTTGCAATTCTCCCAAATTAGCGTAGAGATAGCGCAGCCCGAACGCGCTATGGATATACCGGGCGTTAAGCGTGGTCAGTTGTATTTGCGGCATGCTTAGCCCGAAAGGTTTACGCGGCGCGTACTCTACGCGGTCAATTTAAGGTATTTTTGATACAGCGTGTCTTTGCTTTCGGCATGCTCCGGGTCTTTGTCGATGCAATCGACCGGACACACTTCGATACACTGTGGTAGATCGTGATGCCCCACGCACTCGGTACACAAATTCGGGTCGATGATGTAAATCTCCTCGCCTTGGGAAATCGCGCCGTTCGGACACTCCGGTTCGCAAACGTCGCAATTGATGCATTCGTCATTGATAATAAGAGCCATGGTTACTCCTGACTAAATTTTTGGATTAAACTTTGTTTAACAATATCGGGCACGAAACTGGATACGTCGCCGTTGAGGCGTGCGATTTCCTTGATCATGCTCGACGATATGAATTCATATTGTTCGGCCGGCGTTAAAAATACCGTTTCGAGATCGGGTGAAAGCCGCCGATTCATGCCGGCCAATTGAAATTCGTACTCGAAATCGGAAACCGCCCTTAGGCCTCTGATAATGACATGGGCGCCTTGTTCTTTGGCGCAATCGACCAATAGATTACCGAAACCGATAACCGAAACGTTATCGAATTCTTCGGTCACAGCCTCCGCCAGCGCGACACGCTCTTCGATCGTGAACAACGGCGTTTTTGTGGTGCCGACCGCGATGGCAACGATAATCTTGTCGTACAGCTTAGCAGCCCGAGCAATCAAGTCCAGATGCCCGGCGGTCACGGGATCGAAAGTGCCCGGATAGATTGCGGTAATATTCATGATAAAGCCGGAACTATGAAAAAAGCAGCGGATTATAACGTTTTGGGGGGATTTTTTCATCTGTTTGATTTTTTAGCACTAAAGCATCACGCGGGGCGGGTTATTTAATTCGCACCGAACGTTTTGATTTGCTTTGGCTAAGGACGAAAAGCTTCCGTTCCTGATCACCCCCTCAACTCAATGCTGTTGACTTAAGAAAAATAAAGACATAATACCTTGATTTTATTATAATAAGCACATGAAATCACTACAGAGAGACTCATTTATGACCAGCACCGCAAACATGGCACAAACATCGCTTTGAAAATTCATGCCAACTTTCGTCTTATCTTGAACAATTTCGCCGTTTAATTTCACACACGTTAGCCGATGATCAAAAGCAATCGGCTGAGCACTTTACCCGCACACGCAAACTCTCCTTACCCAACCTAATTACCTTGGTGTTATCACTGGTTACCAGTGATAAATCCGCTGGCGTGGACATTCACTCCGGTGAATTCTTCAAACAAGCGCGGCGAAGCGGTTGTTGGCCTGAGGCTGAAGCCGTGCATCGGAGTGCAGTGACGAAAGCCCGAAGTCGATTACCGTGGTCCGTCTTTACTGATCTATTAGCCGATAGTGTGCAGTTAGCTTATTCGCTTTGGCCGGAGTCGCCGGAATATACGTGGCATGGCATGACGGCGGTGGCTTTTGACGGTTCCAAATATCACTTGCCGGCCTCGCCCGAACTTCGCAAAGCCTTCGATCCCAACAGCGGCTTGACCGTTCCCGGCAAAGGCCACTATCCGCAATGTCTGGTCTCGACCGCATTCGATGTCTTTCGACGGTTACCGATCGCTCGCGCGATCAGTCCCTTAGCGGAAGGCAACGAGCGCGAGGATGTGAAAGAGCTGCTACCGCAGCTCCCCGATCGTCCTTTGGTCTTATTGCTTGACCGCGGTTATCCCAGCTATGACTTGCTTTACTACTTACGAGATACCTCGCCGGATTCGGCTTTCGTGTTCCGCTGTCCGGCCCAATCGACCTTTAAAGCGGTCGAGAACTTTGTCCAATCCGGGCGTTCAGAGGCCGTCATCTGGTTGGATACGGCCTCGCGGATTCGCCGGAAACGACCGGGCCCCAAAAGCATCAAGCTACGCGCGGTCCGTTTGGAAAGCCCGGACGGCACGCTGTCGGTCTTATTAACCAATCTTACCGGCAGCCGTCAGTATCCCGCCGAATCACTGGTTGAACTGTATTTCCGTCGCTGGCGAATTGAAGAACAATATCGTGATGAAAAATTGCACCTCGATATCGAAATGTTCCACAGTCACAGTGAAAACGGCATCAGACAAGAACTGTTGGCCGTCCTGGTCATGTGCGTGATCAGTCGCACCTTGATTGCCCTGCTTACCTACCCGAATCCCGATCGCTTATCCACGCCCCAGTTTAAAAATGCCGTGCGGGCATTGGCGAGTGAGGTCGTGGTGTTTACCGCAGCTTATCCGGAGATCGCACGCAACGTGTTTCAGGAGCTTTTGGTGGAAATCACGCGCGTTCAGTATTACCATCCGAAGAAGCCCAGGAAGTCCTATCCTCGTGTATCCCGTAAACCTATCAATAAATGGCAGCAGGATAAATCAAAACGGATCGCTGATGCTTAAGTCAACAGCATTGCCCCCTCAACTACTCCCTTTTGATTGAAAAACCGTCTAAGGAATATGCACAAATTTACTTTTACAAGTTTTAGGCATTATGGTGGTTCGGCGACTCGCTTGACAGGACGCCGTGAACCCAGCACCTAAATTCCATAGCCTTTTGGCTATGGTAACTATCTTGCATAATTTAGGTGCTGGGCACGGCGTCCTTTAGCGGACTCCCAGGCGCCGAATTTTGATCTACGACGGGTATAGATAACGTTTATGACGATTTTATAAATCCCGTCCTTCCAAGACAAGGAGTTACAGCAACTATAGTTAGACATCGGATCCGTTGCATTTTCTAAGCATGAAGCATATTATTCAGTTTCATGTAACAGTAAGCATTGGAGGTGTTCATGGGTGCTAGTATTTCGGCAAGAGTACAAAAACATCGTGCCGCGTTGCGAGAAGCGGGTTTGCGTCCTTTACAAATTTGGGTTCCGGACACTCGAAGTATAGGTTTCGCCGAGGAATGCCGACGACAATCGTTGCTTTTAAAAGACGACAGCCATGAACAAGAAATCACCGATTGGCTTGAAACCGCAGCCGACCGAGACGGCTGGATATGAGGCGCGGCGACTTAGTCACGGTGGCTTTACAGGGCGACATCGGCAAACCGAGGCCCGCATTGATTATCCAATCCGATTTATTCGATGCGCATCCTTCCATGGTTGTTTTACCGGTAACCAGTGAATTACGCGATACGCCGCTTTTCCGGATTTTAGTAAACCCAAGTGACCGGAACGGTCTGACCAAACCTTCGCAAATCATGGTGGATAAGCCTCAATCGGTTTCAACCAAGAAGTTGGGAACAGCTTTCGGCCGGCTAGATGATGAAACGATGTTGGCAATCAACCGGGCGCTGGCTGTGTTCCTTGGATTTGCTTAAACGGAGCTGGTCTTACCCAGCCGGAACGTTCTCAGCTCCGCCATACAGAAAGAAGCGAGAGTATTCGGGGCCGGCTTCCCAAACTGGAGAGGCCGTGAAAGTATTCAATATGACGAACTAGCCATGAAGTGACATCATGAATTAGCTCGTTGATTTTTCTTGCTTTTTTCTTCATTACCTTCATGTTCTTCATGGTGAATAATTTTTTTACGATGTATTCACCAATACTTTCACAGCCTCTGGAGCTTGGGAAATAGAGAAATAGGCTTAAGTTCAAAGCCATCAGAGCATCTTATCCGGCGAACCTTTCGAATAATCGATACGCGACCTCGCCGGCCGTTTTATCTTTCAGAAGTTGCCAGTTTTCCGGGATGCCGGTGAGATCGAGCCCGGTTTCCGTTTCGAGGTAGATTTTAGCCCGCGCGGACAACCAGCCTTTATCTTCGAGCCATTGGCAGGTTTGCACGGCGAGACCTTTGCCGAAAGGCGGATCGAGAAAAACTAGGTCGAATGATTCGGCGTCACCGGCCAAGTAGCGGAAGACATCCTGATTGACGATTTTGATTCGGTCGGTCGATAAAATAACGGTATTCTCTTTTAAATGTCGGCAAGCCTGTGGGTTGTTTTCGACCTGTACGACCGATTTTGCGCCTCGCGAGGCAGCCTCGAAACCCAACGCTCCGCTGCCTGAATAAAGATCCAGGCAACGGCTGCCATAAATATCGCTTCGCAACCAATTGAACAAGGTTTCCCGAACTCTTGCCGGCGTCGGGCGCAATCCCGGTGCGTCGGTAAAACGCAGATTGCGACCGCGCCATTCGCCGGCGATGATTCTTAGCTTGTTTTGCACGGATTTATTGAGTTTCGCCGACGGTGATCGTTTGCAATAACTCGGAATCGACGCGACGCTGAAACGCGTCCTTGATCGCATCGACGGTCACCGCATTCACCTTCTCCTGAAAAGTTTCCAAGTAGTCGAGCGGCAAACCGTAAAATCCGATCATTTCGACATAACCGATCATTTTACTATTGGTATCGAAACGCATGACAAAACCGCCGGTGATGTTTTGTTTTGCGGCTGTGAGTTCTTCCTCGGTCGGCCCTTCCTCAATGAACTCGGTCAAGGTTTGATTCAAGACTTCCAACGCTTTGTCGGCTTGATCGGTCCGTGTTTGCAAGCCCATCGCAAAAGGTCCTTTGCGATACATCGGTGCAAAATAACTGTAAGTGTTATACGCTAGACCTCGTTTTTCCCTGACTTCCTCGAATAATCTCGAAACCAGCATGCCGCCGCCCAGTATGTGATTACCGACAAATAATGCGAAATAGTCGTCGTCATTGCGATAGGATCCCGGAAGACCGCTCATTACATGAGTTTGCGCGGAAGGAAACGCGATATGTTCGCGGCGGCCTTGCTTGGGCATCGCCACTTCCGGTAATTCGGCGGGTTTTTGTCCAGCCGGTAATTTCGCCAACAATTTCTCGGCGGTTTGTTCAGCCTGTTTACGGCTCATATCGCCGACGATGGCCACCATCGCATTGGTAGCCACATAATATTTGCTATAAAAGCTTTTAAGATCCTTGGCCTGCAAAGGTTCTACAGTCTCAATTTCGCCGGCACTTGGATGCGCATAGGGATGTTGTCCATAAACCGCTTTATAAAAGGCAATATCGGCCAGGGTTGACGGCGAAGATTCGCGATGTTTTAAACCGGCCAACGTGCGCTTTTTTTCGCGCTGAAAATCGGCTTCCTCGAAGCGCGGTTGAGTCAAGATGGTTTGCATCGTTTCGACCGACTTATCGAACAATTTCGGATCGGTCAAAGTCCGTAGCGACAGCCAAGCCATATCGCGGGATACTCCGGTTCCGAAACGGGCGCCGACGCTTTCGAAACGTTGCGCAATTTGGTCGGCATTCCATTCGCCGGCGCCGGTATCGAGTAATCCTGAAGTCAACGCGGCGATCCCGAATTGCTTACCGTCGCGCGCGCTACCGGCATCGAAAGTCACCCGGATATCGGCCATCGGCAGATTTGGAGCGGGTACGAAATACACTCTAGCCCCCTGTTTGGTTGTCCAGTGTTCAATGTTTGCCGCAGCCCAGGCGGTCTGTCCTGTCAGCATCAATAACAGACTGATCAAAGCGATACGCATTATTTGCTCTCCTTAAGTTTTTTATTGCCGGTTTGTTCAGCGATCGGTTGCGGCACCAAATAGGCCACGCTCAAGTTGTTATCGGTAAAATATTTTTTAGCGACTTCTCGGACTTGCTCGGCGGTCACCCGATTGACCTTGTCGACATATTCGTCGGCTTTTTGCCAACCTAAACCGACGGTCTCATTGATGCCCAGCTGCATGCCTTGATAAAACATCGAGTCGCGCTCGTAGGTGGCATTCGCGAGTACCTGCGCTTTGATCCGCTGCAATTCTTCCGGTTGCACCAATTCATACTTGAGTTTTTCGATTTCTTCCTTTAACGCCGCTTCCAATTCTTGGTGACTCTTTCCTTGTGCAGGCGTCGCATCAAACATAAACAATTCATCGAGTCTGGAACTCAAGTTGTAGCCGGCCCCGGCCGCCACAGCGATCTGTTTGCCCCTCACTAATCCGGACTCCAAGCGTGCACTGCTGCCGCCATCCAAAATACCCGCCATCACTTCCAATGCATAGGCTTCCCACTCATGCTCGGCCGTGTTCAGCACAGGGACTTTATACCCCATGACCAGATACGGCAGTTTGTCTGGCAAATTGACGATCATGCGCCGTATGCCGAGTTGTTCGACTTCGGTTTGCGGCTTCACCGGCGTAATGTCACTGGGCTTGAGCGGTCCAAAATATTTTTCGGCCAACGCGAACACCGCTTTCGGCTCGACATCGCCGATCACGACCAAGGTAGCGTTGTTCGGCGCATACCATTTTTGATACCAGGCCTCGAGATCGGCAATCGTGTAGTTCTCTATGTCCGTCGGCCAACCGATAATCGGATTTCTGTAGGGGCTGTTCGAATAAGCCAGTGCGGCGAAATGCTCCTGGGTCTTAGAGCGAGGCTTATCGTCGGTGCGCATCCGACGCTCTTCGTAAACGACTTGCAGCTCTTTTTGTAATTCCTCGTCAAGCAAGTGCAGATTACGCATACGATCGGCTTCCAGTTTAAAACTGACTTCCAAACGGGATTTTTCCATCGTCTGGAAATAAGCCGTATAATCGCGTCCGGTAAAGGCGTTTTCGTTACCGCCGTTGGCCGCGATGATTCGGGAAAACTCGCCGGGTTTGAGCTCGTCGGTGCCTTTGAACATCATGTGTTCGAGCATGTGAGAAATACCGGTAATACCGCCAGGCTCGTAGCTGGAACCGACTTTGTACCAGACTTGGGAAACCGCTACCGGCGACCGGTGATCTTCTTTGACCAGGATTTTCAAACCATTGTCTAAAATCCGCTCATGTACTTTAACCGCCGCTTGTGCCGGCAGCAAAAACATGCCGGATAATACCGCACTCGCAATTTGCAACTTCATAACGTCCTCTCTGTAGTAAGGTTAACGCGTCCGACTATTTGATAAATCAATAGTTCACTGTATTCTATAGCTTAATATAAATGTTGGAATATTTTCGATAATGACTAACCCATCCGCCCTGCTCTCTTGGCGTGACTATCTTGAACTGTGCAAACCCAAAGTAGTTGCCTTAATCGTTTTTACTGCCGTGGTCGGCATGTTGCTGGCCGTGCCCGGCATACCGCCCATCGACACCTTGATTTACAGCACCGTTGGCATCGGACTCGCCGCCTCGTCCGCAGCGGCGGTTAATCACTATCTTGATCAGAATGCCGATGCCTTAATGGGCAGAACGCAAAACCGCCCATTGCCGAAAGGCTCGTTGCACTCAATGAATGTCATCGTTTTCGCATCGCTTTTGGGCTTGGTGTCGATGCTTATATTGGGCTTTTTGGTTAATCCGCTGACTGCGTTTTTGACCTTATTGTCGCTGATCGGTTATGCAATCATCTATACCGTGTATTTAAAGCGCATGACGCCGCAAAACATCGTGATCGGAGGCGCGGCCGGTGCGGCACCTCCGGTTTTGGGCTGGTGCGCGATGACCGGTGAAGTGCATCCTTATTCGTTACTATTGTTTTTAATCATTTTCGTTTGGACACCTCCGCATTTTTGGGCCCTGGCAATCGCCCGCCGCGAAGAATACGCGAAAGTTAAAATTCCGATGTTGCCGGTCACGCACGGCCCCGAATTCACAAGACTGCAAATATTACTGTATACAGTGCTACTCTTATTGGTGACATTGCTGCCTTATTTAACCGGCATGAGTGGGCTAATTTATCTCTCCGCCGCAGTTCCTCTCGGCCTCGGCTTTGTTTATTATGCGATTTTGATGATGCGCCACAAGGACGACCGAACGGCAATGAAAACCTTCGGTTTTTCTATTATTTATTTGATGCTGATGTTTGCCTCGTTATTGATCGATCATTATGTCGTTATTGGATTGTAATCTGCCATGACAAGACAAGAACATCCTTTCGCTGAATATATCCGCATTCTCGGTAAAGGCAAAAAAGGCTCGCGCCCGCTAACTCGAGAAGAAGCCTATCAAGCGATGAGTATGATTTTGGCCGGCGAAGTGCTGCCCGTGCAATTAGGCGCTTTTTTGATGCTAATGCGGGTTAAAGAAGAAACGCCTGAAGAGTTAGCCGGCTTCATTCAAGCCGCACGCGAAACTTTTAGTCCATTCGGCGAACCTTCTTGCCCCGCCGACTTGGATTGGTCTTCCTACGCCGGCAAACGACGCCACCTCCCCTGGTTTTTGCTGTCGGCATTATTGCTCGCGGAAAATGGCATCAAAGTCTTCATGCATGGCGCCGGCGGCCATACCGAAGGCCGAATTTATACGCACGATGCTCTGAAATACCTCGGCATCGAGCACGCCGCCTCTTTACAAGAAGCGCGACAACAACTCGAAGAGCAGAGCTTCAGTTATTTGCCGCTGGAATACTTCTGCCCGAAACTTCATGAAATCATCGAATTGCGCCCGATCATGGGCTTGCGATCGCCGGTACATACGCTCGCCAGAATGTTGAACCCTTTTAATGCCAAACACAGCATTCAGGCGATTTTTCACCCGGGTTACCGACCGGTGCATCAAGAAGCCGCTTTGTTATTAAACGACCTTCATGTAGCGGTATTCAAAGGCGAAAGCGGTGAAGTCGAACGTAATCCCGACGCCGATTGCTTAGTGCAAAGCGTTAAGCATGGCGAATTATACGATGAGCAATGGCCGAGAATTTTCGAGCGCCGCCATGTCAAATCAGAAACGCTCGACCCTAAGCAGCTCGCTGCAGTCTGGCAAGGCGATATCGAGGACGAATACGGAGAAGCGGCCGTTATCGGTACCGCGGCGATCGCCTTGAAGCTGATAGGCAAAGCGGACAGTCAAGATTGCGCTATGAATATGGCCGAGGATTTTTGGCGGGGACGCAAGCTGTTTGAATAATCCTAAAAAGAACAGTTGGCTTGTGTTGTAGACCATTCGTGCTGAGCAAAGTCGAAGGACTCAGGAATAACGGTAGCTTGAGACTCTCAACTGCTCTTTTTAGATTAATGGATTGCAACTCTTTTTTGATTATTCCGCAAATCTGCTTAAACATGAAAAGTTTGAGCAGAGCATCCGCTTGCTGGACTTATTGCAATTACCCTTTAACCACACCCGGGTTATGAGGGGAGAATCTCGGAATACCTTCAACAAAGGTTTTTTCCAAGTAATTGTATTCCAAACCTAATAAGGTATTCCCGTCCTGGTAAGTCACCCATACGACCTTAACTTCGCCGAGAAGGTCGAGTCTTTTAAAGTTGAACGCGGCAATTGCCCCAGGCTCCACGTCAATACGCTCCGGTAACGTAACCATTAAGCCGTCTACCGACACATTAATCGTGTTGAAATGGTAATTATGGCCGTTAAGGATTATGAGTCCCGGCGCCTCCAATTTTTTCCTGTAGGCATGCCTTGCATAAAACAAGTTTTCTACATCATGCTCGACATTTCTAAAATCCAACGCCAAATAAATCCGACCGTCGATCATATCGGCTCGAACAATTTCGGCTTCGCCGGCAAGTCGCATTTCTTGCAGGTAGATATCAACGATAGGGGATATCTTTACTGTTTTAAACAGATCTTCAACATCATTAATGCGTTCGTGATCGTTCAATTCAGCCAAAAGACCGGTGATCGAGATGTTGCTCAAGGTCATCGGAAGTTCAACCCCATCCAAATAAATTAATCCATGGGAAGTTAGTTTTTTCCGATAATGGCGTTTTTCGTATGGCATTGTTAACCTACATTACATTCATTACATTTTTGTACGACTTTCATTATTGAAGATATGGAGCCGAATGAAACCGGCATCAATACCAGTCGCTCTTCAAATTTCGGCAGTGCCTTAAAAGGCACCGGCGTGCTCGGTCGATTTTTACTCCTCGCCAGACACACTTCTCACCCTTTTTGATTTCCAAATTAGGAAATGCTGACAATAACCGGAAAATAAACAACTCTATTCTCTATTTCCAAACCGAAAAGGGCAAGCATTATGCTCTCATATACAATGAAAATTAAATAATGACTAGTGTAGACTATTATTTTTATTTTTCGCTTCGAATCTCGTCTTTCAGAACTTGATTGTCTATTTTTTATGCTGCTATCCATTCGATCGTTAAAAATAATTTTAACGGCTATCTCGTTTCTTATTTTACAAGCTTGCACCACTGCCCCGCCAAAAAACACAGAAAACATTTGCGAAACTTTCAGAGAAAAAAGCAACTGGTACAAACACGCCAAAACCTCTTATGAAAAATGGGGGGTCCCAATTCCTGTCCAAATGGCGATCATACATCAAGAATCTCGCTTTGTTGCCGACGCCGCTCCGCCAAGACGGAAATTATTAGGGTTCATACCTTGGTTTAGAAAAAGTAGTGCCTATGGATATGCTCAAGCATTGGACGGTACTTGGGGAGACTACATGAAACATAACCGTCGCTGGAGCGCCGACCGCGAAGACTTTGCCGATGCGGTCGATTTTGTTGGCTGGTACAATTACATGAGCTATAAAAGACTCGGACTAGCTAAATCAAACGCTCGGCAACTATACCTGGCCTATCACGAAGGTCATACGGGATACCGGCGCCGAACGTTTTTACAAAAACCCTGGTTACTAAAAGTTGCCGAAAAAGTCGACCGCAAAGCCCGTGTTTACGATTCGCAATTAAATTCATGCCGGAACGAATTTGAAAGCAAGAGCTGGTTTTTTTGGTAAACTATATCGCTTGTTCACAGTTGCGAACAAGCGGCATCACCGGCAAAAAAAGGACAAACCGGTATTGGAGTTAGAAGGCGCTAACCTACTCCCATGGATTAGCTACTTTATTGGGATTAAAAAACAAGCTTTCTTGCTTTTTCTCGCGACTTCTCCAAAAATGGACTCACTTCCTTATAACTCACGACAGGAGGAAAAAATCTGTGACTAAACTGCATATCCGCGTTTTTTCAGTTTTTACCGCTATTATCATAGGATTTACGATGTTCTCAATGGCCAATGCGACCACCCCACAGGAAAATAAAGAAGCAGGCGAAGCCTTTCTTGCCGAAAACGCCAAAAAGGCGGGCATAAAAACCACAGCTAGCGGCCTTCAGTATGAAGTTTTGAACGAAGGAAACGGAGCCACGCCAAATGCCTCCGATAATGTAACCGTTCATTACAAAGGCACCACGATTAGCGGGGAAGAATTCGACAGCTCCTATGGCCGAGGCGAACCCGCCACGTTTCCGTTAAATCGAGTCATTGCCGGCTGGACCGAGGGGCTGCAGTTAATGAAGGAAGGCGCTAAATACCGTTTTTACATACCCTCCGATTTGGCTTATGGCGAACGCGGCGCCGGCCGCGCGATTGGCCCTAATGCCACACTCATATTCGATGTTGAACTGATCAAAGTTCAATAAAGTCAAAACGTTCGTTGTGTTTGGCGAGAATGTCGGCAAGAATTGCCGACATTCGGAGTAGACGGTTGTATATCAACCCATTATCCTAGAAAGAGCAGTTACCATGTGTTGTAGACCGTTCGTGCTGAGAAAAGTCGAAGCATGAAGGGTCTACAACACTTTCACCCGCCTGGTGAAGCCTCAAACTATCGTTCACCCTTCGACAAGGCTCTCCTGAGCCTAGCCGAAGGGGCCCTCCTGAGCGCAGCCGAAGGGGCTCAGGGCGAACGGTAGTTTGAGGCTCTCAACTGCTCTTTTTAGGATTATCCATTGGCTATGATTAACTGTTTGGGATAATTCATCCAGCACCTAAATAAGCCATGATTTTGAATCATTGCCAATGACCTATGGAATTTAGGTGCTGGGTGAACGGCGTTCCTCGATAGATACATCCCATACCTTTTATTCTTAGACGGTTTTTCAATCAAAAGGGAGTATTATCGCAAACAGAGCCTTTATCTAGCTCCATGCAAACGAATCAATAGCACGGCCTCATCACGACTAATTCCGAATTTTTGAATCAATTCAGCCGCATCTGCGCCGCTTCGCACCTTTTGAATGATCGCGCGGTAAGGCTTCGCTTCTTCCTCTCTTTGTTCAAAGTCGTTGATTTTTTCGGTCAATTCCTTGAGTAATTCAGCCGTCTCGGCTAATCGGTTATCGACACCGACCGATGCCGAACATAAACCGACAATATCCAAGTTATGATTATTCAGGTGTTTGGCCAAGGCTCGATAGTTGCGTTTAAGCTTAATATGATCGACTGTTAACCATACTAGCAAAATCGACATAACGCTCAGTACGGCAAGACCGGCATATAAAATCTCATTCATCAAACAACTTCGTCGATATGCTGAGCAGGCCCTGTATCGTCTTGCTGCTCCGATTCAGAACCCTTTTCCTGCTCGTTTTGTTGTTTTTTCTTATCCGGTCGATCTTCGTCATTAGTGACTTTAGCCGGTTTAATAACCGGATATGTC
Organism: Methylotuvimicrobium sp. KM1; assembly: GCF_044788715.1. Classification (NCBI taxonomy): domain Bacteria; kingdom Pseudomonadati; phylum Pseudomonadota; class Gammaproteobacteria; order Methylococcales; family Methylococcaceae; genus Methylotuvimicrobium; species Methylotuvimicrobium sp. KM1. Next base: position 3,776,891 of record NZ_CP173170.1, read on the forward strand.
GGGACTATCGGTTGTATTTCGATCATGACCGCCTCTCTTAGCCGCGGCTCAAGGAAGTTGCTGTTTTCAGGTTACGATTAACTTCAAAACATATCCAATTCCGCTTTCTCTTCATCGCTTAAAAACTTATTTAGGTCGACTAGAATCAATAATTCATTATCTCGGCTAGTCACCCCTTGAATATACCTAGAAGTTTCTTCATTGCCGACGTTCGGAGCCGTTTCAATATCTGACGATCTCAGCTCGACGACTTCGGCAACGCTATCGACCAAGATGCCGATAATATGCGATTCGGTTTCGATTATGACAATGCGCGAATTATCGTCGGTCTCCTTCGACATCAAACCAAATCGATTGCGCGTATCGATCACCGTTACGACATTGCCTCGCAAGTTGATGATGCCCAGCACATAAGACGGTGCACCGGGAACCGGAGCGATTTCTGCAACCCGCAGCACTTCCTGCACTTGCATGACATTGATGCCGTACTTTTCATCACCGAGACGAAAAGTTACCCATTGCATCACCGGATTGTTTTGTTTTGTATCGAATTCACTCATTCGCGATCACCGCTTCATTATTCAAAGTTATTATTTTTTGCAAACCGTATCCGCCTTATCTTTTCTGTCATCACTGGACGCTGGAGCGTCCAGGGCTGCATTCCCACGCTGGAGCGTGGGAACGATAAAAGCATCTTTCCCCTTTCATCTTTCATCTTTCATCTTTAACCTTTCTTCGCGGCGTCAACTGTTCGACATCGATCACGGCGGTCAATTCCTCGATTACTGTTCCAATCAACCATGGCCGCTGCTTACGATGGGTACGCCAACGAACTTGCTCGGGACGCACCTTACCAATAGACAAAAGTTCATCGCAAGCCAAGCCCCAATTGCCATCCTGGGTAATTAACATGCTTTTATAAGGCTGCTCAATTAAGTCTCGTTTATTTGCATATCCTTTCCCTAAAATCAATTGCCCGGAATCGAGAATACCGATTTTTCGCTTCTGATCTTCCAGCAAACCGATAAACCACGAGGGTTGCCCAGGGATTTTAGTGATCGTCTTATCAAATTTAATGGCTCTGGATAATTCAACCAAAGGCGTAGCCAGTATGAGCTGGCCTATTCTAAAAAATAAGGCTTGGAATTCATACTGAGCCCAAGACGGCATAACCGCAAGCGGCATGGTAGGCTTTGGAACCAATTGCAGTTCAATCAAGGCCGACGTCTTGGCAATGGTCTCGCTTTTTTTCTTTATTTTCGATTCGACACGTGCTGTCGGTACGGGCACTTTAGCCTCAGGTGCCGATGGCATAATCACCTCGGCTTCCTCAGTCGGCATTTCCTCCAGCAGGGTTTTTAAATAGCTGTCGAGAGCCAATTCCTGGTGAATAATCTGTTGCTCGATATCCAATTTGTTATCGCTAAGACCCTTCATTAAACTGCCGCCGTTTCTTTGACAGTTTGATTATCATGCAATAACAAGCGATCCAGCAAAGCCGAGTAAGCCTCCACGGCTTTCGATTCCGGCCAATAAATCGATAGCGGAATACCTTGTGTGCTGGCATCCCTGATTTTTGTATCGATCGGTATGATCGAATTCCATAGATAATCCGGATATTGCTCTCTCAACACCCTAAGGCTTTCTTGAGCAGCGCGCGTTCGTTTATCGAACATCGTCGGTACAATCGTGTATCGAGGCGCATGGGTACGTGATTTATAAACCATATTGAGCGTATGCATCATACGCTCGAGTCCCTTGACGGCTAAAAATTCGGCTAACACCGGCATAATTAATTGCTGACAAGCCGCCAGTGCATTAATCATCAACACACCGAGCATTGGCGGACTATCGATGATGACGTAATCGTAACGGTCGGATACCTTGGCTAAGGCATTGTTGACTACCAATCCCATACCGCCCATCGATGCGACTTGTCGGTCCAACGTTGCAATCGCGGTCGCGGCCGGCAACACAAACAAACCGTCGAATTTAGTTTCTACGATATAAGATTCGGGCCCCGCGTTTTTCTTTTTCAAACTGGCATCATGAAAAAGATTGTATACGCTCGCCTTGACTTCATCGGGATTCATTTTGAAATAACTCGTCAATGCGCCGTGCGGGTCGAGATCGACTAATAATGTACGAAATCCCCAGGAAGACAATAAACCGCCGAGCGTAACGACAGTTGTCGTTTTGCCTACACCGCCTTTCTGATTGGATACCGTCCAGACCTTCATAAAATGCCTTTTAATCTAAATTCATTAGCTAAACCGCAAAAAACTCGGCTCTCGTAGATTTTTCGGTTCCCACGGTCCTCCGTGGGAACCCATACCTAGGCCGCCTGAGCGGTAGGAACGAGGATGGTAATTATCCACACCACTATGGGGAACCTTGAGTATTGTTCATTTCAGCATCGGTAACCGGCGATATATTCAGTAACTTCGCTCTTTCTTTGTCATCCGCGCCGTAACGAGCAAAAGCATGCGACATTAACACCACCGCAACTCTTCTATTTTGAAATCGACCTGCCTCGCTACCGTTATCGGCTATCGGATGAAATTCTCCATAGCCGACCGCCGATAATCGTGACGGCACGATCCCCTCGTTGACGAATTCTCTTACTACGCTAGTTGCTCGCGCCGAAGACAATTCCCAATTGGATGGGAATTTAACGGTACTAATCGGGACCGTATCGGTATGCCCTTCGACATTGATGACATTCGGCATGCGTCTGACAATTTCTGAAACTTTTTTCAAAATCGGTAACGCTTTTGGCGATAACTCAGCCTCGCCGCTCGCGAATAACAGCTCGCTATTCATTTCTAGCTCGATCCAAAAGTCATGTTTTTTAACCGCTACCAAATCCTTTTCGATAAATGGCGCCAAGACTTCCGACATTTGTTCGGACGCCTCGATCAAATTGCGCCGCTCACGCAATATTTCCTCGCTGAGCTCATGTTTTTTTTCAACCTCTTCCAAAGTCGGATGAGGTAACTCGATCGGCTGAACGGTCATGGGTTCTTCACCGATTTGGATGGGCTGCACCACGGTAAAAGGGGTGCCTTCTCTATCGGAAATCGCCGATTCCGATTGCCTTTTCGAAAAGGCCTCGCCCAATGAGTCGGACAGTGTTTTATATTTACCCTCGTTGACCGAAGAGATCGAATACATTACGACAAAAAACGCAAATAATAAGGTAATAAAGTCGGCATAGGAAATCAGCCATCGCTCATGATTTTCAGGTTCGGCCAATTCTTTTTTTTTTCGCCGCATCACGCCCCCCCCGAGCTAATCCCGATTTTCGATTAAAAAACCGGATAATTTCAATTCGATATTTTTTGGGTTTTCTCCCTCGGCAATGGCTACGATACCCTCAACCAACAATTCCTTAGCTTGCGACATTATCAATATTTGCATCTTCAATTTGTTTGCAACCGGCAAAAAAATCAGATTGGCAAAGCCAACGCCATAGATCGTCGCAACAAACGCTGTTGCAATGCCGGATCCCAGTAAACCTGGCTCGGCCAGATTTTTCATGACATGAATGAGACCAATTACGGCGCCGAGAATACCGATCGTCGGCGAGTAACCGCCCATGGCTTCGAATACTCTAGCCGCCTGTAAATCGCTAAACTCCCGAGTATTAATCTCCAATTCCAAACAATCCCGAATCACTTCCGGTTCGCTACCGTCGACTAAAAGTTGCAAACCCTTGATTGCGAAAGGATCAATTTCGTTATCGAGAACCGACTCCAGACCCAGTAAACCTTCTTTTCTGGCCAACGCGCTCCATTCGACCATTTTATTGACTTGTTGCTTAAATAATTGCTTTTGGGGCTTGAAGATCCATAAACTGAGATTGAGGCCTCGCAAGAATACTGTCGGTGGAAATTGCAACAATGTAGCGCCTATTGTACCGCCCAAAACGATTACTAAGGCCGGTCCGTTTAGCAGCGCCTCAGCATGTCCGCCGTCCATTATCGTACCGCCGACGATCGCTACGAAACCCAACACAACGCCAACGAGACTTAAGTAATCCATTAAGTGATACGGCTTAATTGCCGTCCTATTTCATCGAGGCTGTAAACATTATCGGCTAAGCCTGCATCGATAACCGCTTTGGGCATACCGTATATCGTACAACTTTCCTCGTTTTGCGCCCAAACTATCGAACCGGCTTGCTTCAGTTTTCGAGCGCCTTCTTTACCATCCGACCCCATACCGGTTAAGACCACCGCCAGCACTGCATCGTGAAAATACCGAGCGACTGAAGCCAATGTAATGTCCGCACACGGACTGTAAATTTCTCCGGCTATTTTCGGCCTTAAAACAATCGATTTACGCACGCCGGAGCCTTTGAATTCCAATTGCATGCCTCCTGCCGCAACCAACGCCGTTCCCGGCTCCAAGATATCGCCATCGCGTGCTTCCCTCACCTTGATACGGCATAATTGATCCAACCGCTCTGCAAAACTAGCCGTGAAGTTTTGCGGCATATGTTGAACAATGATCACCGGCAACGGGCATGACTGCGGAACTTGGCTTAACACTTGCTGTATCGCAACAGGACCTCCGGTCGAGGCGGCAATCACCATAATGCGTAATGCGCCGAATTGTTTCGCTGTTTGCTGAATCCCTTGCTTAGCCGGTTTTTCGAGCGTTTTTCCTGCCTGTTCGGTTTTATTCTTAGCCAGCGCTCCGCCGCCGCTTCTTGTTTTGCTTTTTCCGGTTTGCAAGGCAACCATGCGTACCCTTCGCCGAAGCAAGCGTTTTGCCGTTTCCCGGTCGGCATCGATCTCATCCAGTCGCTTCGGTAAAAAATCCACTGCACCGGCATGCAAGGCATCCAATGTCGCTTGAGCACCTACCTGAGTCATTGCCGAGAACATCAAAATAGGGGTCGGCGTTTCCGCCATAATGCGCTTAACCGCAGTAATGCCGTCCATCAACGGCATCTCGATATCCATCGTTATGACATCGGGCGCTAAGGCAGCCGTCAACCTAATCGCTTGCAAGCCGTTATTGGCAATACCCACTACTTCAAATTCGGCGTGTCCTTCGCTATCTTTCGACTCCTCAAGTATTTCTTTGATTCTTTTACAAATGAACCCGGAATCGTCGACTATTAATACCTTAACGGCCATGAACTTCTAATTAGCTTGCATATCGCTTCATTAAACCGGGCACGTCGAGAATCAGTGCAATGCGCCCGTCACCGGTGATCGTCGCCCCAGAAAGTCCATCCAAGCCTTGTAATTTCGCACCCAAAGCTTTAATAACAACTTCTTCCTGACCAATTAATTGATCCACGACAAAACCGACTTGACGCCCACCGGCATTGACCACGACGACATGCGCAGAAGCTTGTTTATTTAGTACATAATTCGGATCCTGCACGAGCCATTCGCCAAGATAAAATAGCGGTAAGGCTTTGTTTCGAACCATGACGACCTGCTGTCCATCTACGACATTAGTCACACGCAGATCCAGATCGAGAATTTCCATCACGCTACCCAACGGTAATGCGAAGGCTTGATCGGCTAGCTTGACCATCAATGTCGGCATGATCGCAAGCGTCAAAGGTACTTTGATGGTAATCGTGGTACCGACGCCTTCCTTTGAATCAACCTCGACCGCACCGTTCATTTGAGAAATGCGGGTCTTTACAACATCCATACCGACACCCCGCCCCGAAACATCGGAAATCTCGGCTTTGGTCGAAAATCCGGGCATAAAAATTAAATTAAAACATTCGCGTTGATCCAGTCGAGCGGCGGTATCGGCATCCATTAAACCCTTTTCGACGACCTTGGCCCGCAAAGCATTGGCATTCATGCCCTTGCCATCATCCTTTATCGATAACTCGATATGATCGCCTTGCTGCGAAGCGGTCAACACGACGACGCCTTCGGCCGGCTTACCTGCCGCAGTCCGCTCTTCCGGGCTTTCGATACCGTGATCGACCGAATTTCTCACTAAATGCACCAACGGGTCTGCCAAAGCCTCGACTAAGTTCTTGTCGAGATCGGTTTCTTCTCCAACCAATTCCAGTCTAATTTGTTTATTGAGACTACGCGCCAAATCCCGGACTACACGCGGAAATCGACCGAATACTTTTTTAATCGGCTGCATTCGGGTTTTCATGACCGCTAATTGTAGATCGGCTGTCACAACATCGAGATTAGCAATTGCCTTGGCCATCTGATCATCGCTATCGGATGCTGATCTCAGCGTCTGAAAACGATTTCTAACCAAAACCAATTCGCCGACCATGTTCATGATATCGTCGAGTACCTGAGTATCGACCCGAACGGTGGGCTCGATTTGCGGAGATCCTGAAGGGGCTGCTTTTGAAGCGGCGGGCTTTTGATCTTTAGTGTCATGCTGCTCTATTGAATTAGCAGCGGACGATGACTTGTCTTTGTTGCCGGGAACAAATTCGGCGACAGGTTTCTTTTCCGGCGCCTTAGGTGCTTGATCGCCGGTTTCGGCAACTACTGAAGGGTTGAACTTCCCTTTACCATGCAATTGATCGAGCAAATTTTCGAATTCGTCTTCGGTAATTTCATCGGAATCCGAAGTCGCCGGCACCGATTTTTTGGCGGGCATCGATACCTTTTCGGCGTTTTCCGATTCGACTCCTGCATTCGATGCGGTTTCGCTTCGATCGGATTTGGGGGATGTCGGCGAACCGCCTTTGCCATGTAATACATCGAGTAGTTGCTCGAATTCATCTTCGGTAATTTCATCGGCTGCTGAAGCAGGTTGCGATTCGCCTTGCGTTATTTTAGGGGCGGTCGGCGAAGCTCCTTTACCATGCAAGGTATCGAGCAATTGCTCGAACTCTTCCTCGGTGATTTCATCGGAGTTTGAACTATCGTCAATACCAGCCGATTCCTCGTCGGCTATATTCAGCATCGATTCGAATTCTTTCTCGACAATATCGATTTCATCGGCGGAGGCAATAGGCGATGGCTCTTGTTCTTGCTCTTTCGCGCCCCTTTGTTCGGTCGCTTCCGCTTCGGTCGCTTTGCCGGGAGACGTAAAAGCCTGAAGTTTGTTCAGTAATGCCGGCGATGCTGGTTCAGGTTCATGTCCGGCACGAATCTGGCCGAACATTTCGTTAACAATATCCAGCACCTGAAGCACGACATCCATTAATTTAGGGTCGACTTTTCTATCGCCTTGTCGAAGCACATTAAAGACATCTTCAGCTTTATGGCAAATTTCAACCAGGGGGTCTATCGCTAAAAATCCGGCACCTCCTTTGACGGTATGAAAACCTCTAAATATGGCATTGAGTAAATCGTAATCATTGGGCATCTGCTCGAGTTGAACCAACTGCTCGCCCAATAATTCAATTATTTCACCGGATTCGACTAGAAAATCCTGTAAAATTTCGTCGTCCAGATCAATCGCCATAATTCAATCCTCAAAAACCCAAGCTGGATAGCAAGTCGTCAACATCGTCTTGGCTAGTCGCCACCTCGTCTTTTTTATCGTCAACACCGGGCACGACCGGTCCCGGTAATTCGACGCTTGACATGCCCGTCTCTTTCGAAGCCGCTTTAACGCTTGATAAACGGATTAAATCGACCATGCCATTTTCCAAGTCTTCGACCATTGCTATTACCCGCCGGATGATTTGTCCGGTAATGTCTTGAAAACCTTGAGCCATTAAAATATCGTTGAGCCCGTTTTGCATAATTTCAAGCGATTTAACAGACTCATTAAAATACTCGGTAATTTCCTGACTCATGTCTTTGAATTCTTCGAAAGGCATTTTTCGAATCAAAAAACGTTCCCACTTTTCGGCGAGTCTTGTGGCTTGTTCGTTGAGCATTCGCGCAACCGGGACGATATCTTCGACAACGGTCAAGGTTTGATCGGCAGCTTGTTCGGTCATCGTAATGACATAACGCAATCGTTCCTTCGCATCCGGAATTTCCTGCGCGGCAATCTCGGTGATTTTTGAGTCCACGGAAAAATGCACCATGGCATCATGCAATTGCCGGGTTAATCGACCCACTTCAATAAACAACTGGCTTTCGCGGATTCCGGCTATTTCATCGAGAATTCTGTCGGCCGTTTGCTCGTCTCCTTCTTCTAATGCCTTAAGCAGGTCTTTAACCTGACTAAGGCGATCTTTATCGGTCATTAAATCCCCTCAGACTTAGCTGTCTATGCGTTCAAAGATTTTTTCGATTTTTTCTTTGAGCGTCGCGGCGGTAAACGGCTTGATGATATATCCATTGACGCCGGCTTGAGCCGCCATAATAATTTGCTCTCGCTTAGCTTCGGCCGTTACCATTAAAACCGGCAGCGTGGCAAGATCCGGGTCGGATCGAACGGCTTTTAGCAAATCCAATCCGGACATGCCAGGCATATTCCAGTCGGTCACTAGAAAATCGATGCCACCGGCTTTTAGTCTCGGCAGAGCGGTTTTACCGTCATCGGCTTCGGCCGTATTTGTAAAACCCAAGTCCCTCAGTAAGTTTTTTATAATACGTCTCATCGTGGAAAAATCATCCACAATGAGAATTTTCATATTTTTATCCAAGGATAGTCTCCAACCCACTCAACTTAATAAATAAAACTTTTTAACGTTTGATGCTACGCATCGCGTATCTCGCGCTCTTTCCCAAACTCTAGCTTGGGAAACACACCCCGGAAGCTCCCCCTTCGACAAGCTCAGGGCAAGCCTTCGACAAGGCTCTCCTGAGCGCAGCCGAAGGGTTCAGGGCAAGAGCTTCCTGAGACCGACACAACCGCTGCACATTTTCAATCAACCCTGACTCCCTCATTCAACCTTCCTTGATTGTCGTGAAGCTAGAGCTTCCTGAACAGGTTACCCAAGCTGGAGCTTGGGTAACAGCGCGTAGCCCGTATGCAGCGAAGCGGAATACGGGAATGGCGTGACCCCGAACTTCCCGGATTGCGCTACGCTCCATCCGGGCTACGCTGTTTAGGCTCGCCGGAAGAAGTCCGTTTTTTTCTGGTTCCCACGGTCCTCCGCTCATCGTTATACATAAGTCAAAAATTACTGTTTTGCAATCTTAGCTAATGAGGCTTCGATACCATTTTTTGTCGCCCAACGTTCCCGACTTCGAAATCGCGATCTGGGGATCGCTCCCACAGAGCATCCGCCCCCTTGTGGGAGCGACGCCTTCGTCGCGATTTCGAAGCCACTGATGTTCAATATCCGCAGATTTATCAAACAGCACCGTTTCCAGGTATACGACGAACTCTGTTTAGCAAGTTTACCGATACTTGTGTATAACGGCGAGTGCTCCAGCTTGGGTAACAGCGCAAAATATTTAGGACCAAACGAAACATTCGGGACGGGTTACATAACCCTTCCCGCAAAAGATCTACGATGGGCATAACGTTCATACCTGCAAAGCCTAATTCAAACGCCATTATCATGACCTTCTCGCCAGTCCGCAAGTCTCGCTCGCAACCTCAACATGGCCTGACTGCTGATTTGACTGACACGGGACTCGCTAATATTTAAAATTTGGCCGATTTCGCGTAAATTTAATTCATCGACGTAATACAATGAAACCACCAGCTGTTCGCGCTCGGGCAAACTTCGAATCGCCTCGATTAAAGCCTGATTGAATTTTTCTCGGCTTAATCGGTTCAACGGATCGTTTTTTAACGGCTGATCATCGTAAAAAGCCGCATCGCCTTCTTCGGACAACTCCTCGACGCTCAAGGTACGACAGCATTGCGTGTCTTGCAATATGCGTCCATATTCGTCGGCACTGATCCCCAAATACTCGGCGACTTCTCCATCGCTGGCATCGCGGCCGGTTTTACTTTCGATATGTCTTATCGCATCAGTCACCATGCGCGCTTTTTTATGAACGGAACGCGGGGTCCAATCGGATCGTCGAACTTCGTCGAGCATTGCACCACGAATGCGAATACCGGCATACGTGTCGAAACTGGCGCCTTGCGAGGCATCAAAATGCTTGATCGCATCCAACAAGCCGATCATTCCGGATTGAATCAAATCCTCGACCAACACCGTTTCGGGCAATTTAGCCAATAAATGATAGGCAATGCGTTTAACTAAAGGCACATGCCGTAGTACCAGGTCTTCTTTTTCACCCGATTGCACCGACGCATACATGGCCGCTCCCTTCATGCAACATCCTTTTGTGCGCCGTATTGGATCATACGTTCGATAAAGAACTCAAGATAACCTCCCGCTTGTCCTTTGATCGGCCAACTATTTATTTGTCTTGCCACATTTTTCAAGGCCAGAGAGGCTTTACTGCGAGGATAGGCAGCGATGACCGGGCTTTGTTGCTGAACGGCTTTACGTAAATATTCATCATAAGGTACCGCACCTGCAAACTGTAACGTCACATCCAGATAACGGTCGGTGACTTTCGTCAATTTTTGAAAAAGATTCTGGCCTTGCTGGGCACTTTGAACCATGTTGGTCAAAATATGGAAGCGGCTCAAACCGTAATCACGATTTAAGAGTTTAATGAAGGCATAGGCATCGGTTAAAGAAGTCGGCTCGTCGCACACGACAACAATGACTTCCTGGCAAGCACGGGCAAAATTAATAACGCTGGACGATATGCCCGCCGCCGTATCGACAATCAGTACATCCAAATCCTGATCGATATCGCTAAATGCCCTGATGACTGCGGCTTGCTCTACCGTCGACAAATCGGACATATGCTGCAGACCCGACGAAGCCGGAATCACTTGCAACCCGGACGGCCCGGTCACGATAATTTCGTTCAATGTTTTTTCACCTTTCAATACATGCGAAAGATTGAATTTCGGATACATCCCCAGCAGCACGTCGACATTGGCAAGCCCCATATCGGCATCGAGCAAGGCAACTCGCTTGCCTTGTTCGGCCAATGCCAAACCCAAGTTTACCGATAAATTTGTTTTCCCAACGCCGCCTTTACCGCTAGTGACTGCGATGACCCGAACGGGATTCGTTTTATTCATTCTTCTGATTCCGGCTGCCTGATCGAATGGATTATGCATAACCTTGCGCCACCCAGTCGTCATAATCAAGTATCGCATTATAATCGCTTTCTTGATCCGACTCTGCTGCGCACTGCTCAATTAATTGCTTGGCCGAGGCCACATGTAGATCCTCGGGTACTTGTTGTCCATCGGTAACATAAGATAGCGGCATGCGCTGTTCGATTAATGCCGATATTGCCGCCCCCTTGGTCGCTGCTTCGTCAAGTTTAGTCAATATGCCTGCTTCAGGCTGAAAAATTTGAAAGGCTTGAATAATCTCTTTCATCGCTTTGTATTGCGTCGCAGCAGACATCACCAAATAAGGTCGAATGCGTAGGTCATCGTGCTGTAACGTTTGGATTTGCTCGGCCAAGCGTTGGTCGCGCTGACTCATTCCGGCGGTATCGATCAAAATAAGACGCTTATCGGCAAAGCCGTCGATCAAATTTCGCAGTTGCTCGGCATCGGCCGCCACGCGAACGGGCACATCGAGAATCCGGCCGTAGGTATTGAGTTGATCATGCGCGGCAATACGATAATTATCGGTCGTGATCAACGCGACCTGTCTCGGCCCATGTTTCAGAATGAAGCGTGCCGCCAATTTGGCGATCGTCGTAGTCTTGCCGACGCCGGTCGGGCCCACCAACGCGGCGATTCCACCATAATCCAAAAGCGCATCATTATAGACAGGCAGCACATTAACCAACATTTCCTGAGCTTTTTTGAAAGCCGGCTCGATGGTTTGATAATTACTCAAGCGACCGGCAACTTTCATACTCAAATTTTTGGCGATCCCCATATCGACCAAACGATGCAACAATTCGACCCGCACCGGATTGCTTTGACTGTTTTGCCTCCAACCGATTTCCGACAGGCGGCTATTCATCGTCATCTTCAGCGATTTCAATTCCTGAAACATGTCTTTGATAAGCTGATCGTTCGCACTGTTTTCGCGGGCGACCGGAACGGACTCTTCGACCCGCGCCGACATCACCGTTTTCTCCTGAACCGCAGGTACCGGCTCGTCGGGAATTTCCTCTATTTTTGCCGATACAGCCGGCACCGGCTTCTTTACCGGATCGGGCTGCAAACGACGCGGGCGATTTATTTGCATTTTTTCCGCATAACCCAAATATTCGTCAAAATCCCGACGCAACGGACGCGGAGGTACCGAGCCGTCCGCTCCTTTTTTTCGAGTGCTGCTAATAATCTGTGCCGATTTGTTTTCAGCCGCAAAATCCTGTAACGGGGGCTGTTTGACTTCGGGGTTTTGAGCTTTCCGCTCAGCCGCATCCTTTTGCAATTTATTATGAATGAGTTGCTCGTCAAAATCGCGAGCAGCGACGATTTCCACGCCGCCATCGACCGAGCGATTGGACATGATGACCGCATCGGCACCCAATTCATCTTTAACCATGCGCATCGCTTGGCGAATGTCCGATGCAAAAAAACGTTTGATTTTCATTGTACTACCCCGTCAATTAGGCGCGTTGTCCAACCGTGGAAACCACTCTTATTTGGCGATCCTCAGGTATTTCATTGTAAGCCAATACATGCAAGCCTGAAATCGAATGACGGACGAAGCGAGCCAACCAGGGACGAACAAAGGACGAAACCAATAAAACCGGCACCTGTCCTTCCATTTCCATTTTTTGAGCACTCTCTTCCAGCGACCGATGCATTTGCTCGGCCAGTCCCGGCTCGATGCCGACACCGCCTTCACCCGCCGTCTGTAATGATTTATGCAACAATCGTTCCAACTCCGAATCCAAGGTAATAACCGGCAATTCCTGCTGTATCCCACTGATTTCATAAACGATTGATCGCCCAAGTGCCACACGGACCGCCGAGGTCAATATATCGGGATCTTGACTCTTGACGCCGAACTCCGCCAAAGTTTCGGCAATCGTACGAATATCCCTAATCGATACATGCTCTTGCAGTAAATTTTGCAACACCTTGACCACAACACCCAACGGCAATGTTTTTGGCACCAGGTCCTCGACCAGTTTCGGGGCGACTTTCGCAAGATTATCGAGTAACTGTTGCGCTTCTTCGTAGCCGAATAATTCATGTGAGTTGCTTTGCAGTAAATGACTCAAATGCGTGGCAATGACAGTACCGGGATCGACGACGGTATAGCCCAACGTTTGCGCATGATCTTTCTGACCCGCATCGATCCAAACCGCCTCCAGACCGAATGCCGGATCGCGACATTCCCGGCCTTTCAACGAACCGAATACTTGACCGGGATTAATCGCCAATTCCAATTCGGGAAATATCTCCGCCTCGCCCATGGTTACGCCCATTAAAGTGATGCGATACATCGTCGGCGACAAATCCAAATTATCGCGAATATGCACCGTAGGCACTAAAAAGCCCAACTCTTGCGACAGCTTTTTACGCACACCTTTGATCCGCGTCATCAGCTGCCCTCCTTGATTTTTGTCGACCAATGGAATCAAGCGGTAGCCGACTTCCAAGCCGATGATATCGACCGGCATCACATCATCCCAACCCAATTCCTTGATCTCCGGTACGGTTTGGCGAACATCGAGCTCCCGCTTGGTTTCGATACTGGCCAATACCTTCTGACGCCTGTCGATCATATAAGCAGAACCGGCCATCGAACCGGCCAGCAGAATGAATACCAAATTCGGCATGCCCGGAATTATACCCAGAGTCCCCATTACACCGGCGGTGATATACAAGACTTTGGAATTTTCGAAAAGCTGCGCACTAACTTGCTGACCAATATCCTCGGTACCGCCTTTTACACGCGTTACTACGATCGCCGACGCACTCGATAGCAATAGCGAAGGAATTTGAGCGACCAAACCGTCACCGATGGTCAACAATACATAGATTTCGCCGGCTTCCGCGAAACTCATTCCATGCTGACCGACGCCGATCGCGAGTCCGCCGATGATATTGACGAATAAAATAATGATACCGGCAACCGCATCGCCTCTGACGAACTTGCTGGCACCATCCATCGAGCCGTAAAAATCGGCCTCAGCTGCCACCTCGGCACGCCGCTCACGCGCCTGATCCTGAGTAATCAATCCGGAATTGAGATCGGCATCGATCGCCATTTGTTTGCCTGGCATCGCATCCAATGTAAACCGTGCGCCTACTTCAGCAACCCGACCCGCACCCTTTGTCACCACGACGAAATTGATCACAACCAAGATCAAAAAAACCACTAAGCCCACCGCGAAATTACCGCCGATGACAAACGAACCAAACGCTTCGATCACCTTACCCGCCGCCGCACCGCCTTGATGCCCCTCAAGTAAGACAATTCGTGTCGATGCCACGTTTAATGCCAGCCTCAATAAAGTCGCCACCAATATCACCGTTGGAAACACCGAAAACTCCAACGGATTCAGCATATAAATGACGACCAGCAGAATAATCAGCGAAAAAGCAATATTGAACGTGAAAAACAAATCCAACAAAAATGGCGGTAACGGCAGGACCACCATCGCCAAAATCATAATGATCAGCAGCGGCGCGCCGAGTCCGGAGCCGCTTATCATTTTTAAGGTGTTGAAAATTCGGGTAAGGTCCATGATTTAGTCTTGGTAATAACTCGGCGTAAATTAATATTGATCGTGGCAAGCAGGAGCCAAAGGTTGGCAACCCCGGTTAAGGCGAATTAGTCGTGGCATTTGCTTTGCTGAATAAGCATTTAACCTAGAAAAAAGTATTTCACCATGAAGATCATGAAGAATATGAAGCCTTTGAACGGCTTGACCCTTAGCAGGACGGGGTTTGCAACCCATACGCATCAAGCTAAAAACGGCTAACCCGCATCACGCTCTTTTTCTCGCGCAGAGGCGCAGAGAGTTCCGCTGTTTCCCAAGCTCCAGCTTGGGAAACAGCATGAACCCCGATTAAGGCGGATTAAGCGTGACATTTGCTTTGCTGAATGAGCATTTAAGGAACCACTTATCCAGTGGTTTTCTGGTCGGGGCGCTCCATCACCCTCGAACCGCAGAGCGGTTCGGGCTGCATTCCCACGCAGAGCGCTCGCCGTTATACACAAGTGCCAAAAACACTTATAAATCAATGCTGTTGCTAAACGACAACAGCATTGATTTCATTGGCTTATTAAGACTTATGTATAACGATGAGCGCAGAGCGTGGGAACGATGAAAGGGCTTGTTATAGCATTGGTGGGGTTGCCATGGCACGCATAGCGTACCCTACGTGGCTTCACCCTTCACCCTTCATCTTTCACCGCTATCTGCTTTCTGCTAACTGCTTACCACCACCCACCTACTCTTTTCGAAACTCCTCAGGAATCGGCAAATCTTGCGGCGGCAACGGCTCGTCCCAACCGTAAGCCTTGGCTGTTTTTAACTGATACACATAGGCCAGCACCTGCGCGACCGCCAAAAACAGGCCTTGCGGAATCTCCTGTTTCAAATCAGTGGAGTAATACAAAGCCCGCGCCAAAGGCGGTGCAACCAATAGCGGCACATTCGCACCGGCTGCCAAATTACGAATTTGCGCCGCAACCAGATCGGTACCTTTAGCAATAACCTTCGGCGCAGAAGACGAGTTTTGATCGTATTGCAATGCCACGGCAAAATGCGTCGGGTTGGTAACAATGACATCGGCATAAGGGACTTCCTCCATCATGCGCCGTTGCGACATTTCCATTTGTATTCTGCGCTGACGCCCTTTGATTTCCGGATTACCTTGAGACTCCTTCATTTCGTCACGCACTTCCTGGCGAGTCATTTTTAACTTTTCATGATGATCCCAGAGTTGATAAGGTAGATCGACCATCACGATTAAAATCAATGACGCACTCAACACCAAAAAACCGAGACCGATATGAAACAAGGCATGCTGAACAGCCTGCCCCAAGGGCTCCGCACTCAACCCGAGAAACTCGTTCAAAAACGACTTATATAAGATCATTGCAACGCCGAACACCAACAAAAACTTGATCAGCGCCTTCAACAACTCGATCAACCCTTGTTTCGAAAACAAACGGACCAACCCCTTGATCGGGTCGAGTTTTTCCAGCTTCGGCGTCAACGCTTCCCAACTGAACACCCATCCGCTCAGAATTAAAGGCCCAATCAACGCCGCGACAACCAAAACCGCCAAAAACGGCGAGATAAGCCAGAAGGCATCGAGCAAGGCCTGCTTAAAAAATTTAATCGGGCTTTCGGGCGCGAAAATAACTTCCCTGCTCAATTGAAACTGGGTTTGCATGATCTCGATCATACCTTGCCCGATGTATCCGCCCATGAATAACAGTAATACCGAGCTGGTGACCAGCATCACTAAAGTATTAAGCTCCCTGGACCTTGCGACTTGACCTTTCTTTCGAGCATCGGCAAGCCGCTTCGCCGTGGGTTCTTCTGTTTTATCCTGACCGGTATCTTCTGCCATGTCGACCTACTACAGACGCAGCACCTGCTCTAGAAGCTCATAACCTTCTACCATGACGCCAGTGAATTGTTGAAGCATAGTCGGCAAGGTCAGCCAGATCAGCAGCAAGCCTAGCATCAACGTAACCGGAAAGCCCACCGCAAAAATATGCAACTGCGGCGCGGCGCGGGCCGCGACGCCGAAACTGACATTGACCATCAATAAACTCGCCATGACCGGCAAAGCCAATAACAAACCCGAGGCAAACAAGCGACTGCTCCATGCAATAATCGACCAGATTTCGGCTTGTTCCAACCCATCGACCGCAATCGGCACGGTATTAAAGCTATCCAACACCATGCTAATCAACATCAAATGCCCATCTAAAACAAAAAAAATCAGCGTACTGACGATAATATAAAACTGTGCCAACACCGGAATTTGCTGGCCGCTTTGCGGATCGACCATCGATGCAAACCCCAAGCCCATGCTATAAGCGATCGTTTGCCCGGCAAATACTACGACGCCAAAAACCATCTGTATGATGAAACCGCTCACCAAGCCGATTAAAATCTGCTGCATCGACACAGCCAAACCCTGATAACTCAACATAGGAACATCGGGCAATGGAGGCAGCAAAGGCATGACGACCAAGGTCAAACCCAGTGCAATGACTAACCTCACCCGAGGCGGCACGCCTTGCATGCTAAACAACGGCGCTGCGACTAGCATCGCGCCGATGCGCATCAACGGCCAAATAAACGATGCAACCCAATTCAATAATTGAGCTTCGGTAAAATTCAATCGCTTACCCAATCATTTCAGGAATATCACGAATCAATTGCTGAAAAAAATCCAAGTACATTTGCAGCATCCAGGGCCCCATCGTCATCATCACGATACCGATCGCGATGAGTTTGGGAACGAAGGTCAACGTCATTTCATTGATCTGAGTGGCGGCTTGAAACATCGCGATAATCAAACCGACTATCAATGACGGCAATAGCACCGGCGCGGTCAACTTAACCGCCACCCACATCGCTTCCTGGCTCACCGTATAAATCGTTTCCGGAGTCATCGCTCCCTCCTTAACAATCAAGCCACATAAAAACTGGCCGCGAGCATTTCCATGATCAGCGACCACCCGTCTGCCATCACGAACAGCATTATTTTAAAAGGCAGGGATATAATCATCGGCGACAGCATCATCATACCCATCGACATCAATACGCTAGCAACCACTAAATCGATCACCAGAAAAGGGAGAAAAATCAAAAAACCGATCTGGAAAGCCGTCTTCAATTCGCTGGTCACATAAGCCGGTAACAATACCGAAAATGGCACATCGTCGACCGATTCGACTTCTTCGTGACCGGAAATCCTGAGAAACATTTCAAGATCGGACTCGCGTGTCTGCCTAATCATAAATTGCCGAAAAGGCACTGATGCATTCTCGACAGCGGTCAACACATCGATCTTTTCCTCGAGATAAGGCTGAATCGCATCGCGATTAACCTTGTCGAATACCGGCGCCATGATGAAAAACGTCAAAAATAACGATAAACCCAACAAGATTTGATTACTCGGCGCTTGTGCGGTCCCTAAAGCCTGACGCAACAGTCCCAAAACAATCATGATCCGAGTAAACGAAGTCATCGTCAGTAACAAGGACGGTAAAACCGTCAACATTGTCATTAACGCGAGGATCTGAATTGTTACCGAATACGTTTCGCCGCCCTGTGCGTTAGTCGTAACCGTAAATGCCTCGACTCCAGTGGCATGCAGCGGCATCGGCAAAATAACGACGAATACGAAACCGCACATCCGCAAAGATTTAGCCATTGCCGCGCCTCTTCATCGCTTGCACCAACTTTTGTGAAAACACGCTAGGGCCACCTTGTTCGCCACGATCGCTAACCAGGCGATCCTCGCCATCTAAGACCAATAACGCCTCAATACTTCCCGGCGTGACGCCCAAGACCAGTTGCTTATTACCGACCTCCAGCAAAACGACTTTTTCGCGCATGCCGAGGGACAAGCCGCCCAGCACCCGCATTTTCGCTTCACCGCCAACCGGCAACCCGCTTAATTTGCGTAACGACCAAACAAAAACCCCAAAGATTCCCAATACGAAGATAAGCGCCAGGCCCCATTGCAACACGTCTTGAAAACCCACATTTTTGACCGCAACTCCGGATACTTCGGATACGGGCGAGGCAAAAACCGACGGAAGGTATGCGTAAAACAAAACGCTTAAGATAAACCTAACCATCAACGAAGCTTTTTAACCCGTTCGGTTGGGCTGACTACATCAGTCAAACGAATCCCAAACTTATCGTTTACCACGACCACTTCGCCATGAGCAATCAGGGTACCATTGACCAGAACATCCATCGGCTCGCCCGCAAGACGATCTAACTCGACCACCGAACCTTCGTTCAATTGCAATAAATTCCTGATGCTCACCTGAGTCCGGCCGATCTCCATCGACATGGTCACCGGAATATCGAGGATGATATCCATTTGAATCTCATTGCCGGGCTCGCGCATCTCACCCGCTTCATGGGGTTGATTATCGAATCGATCGAACGATGCCGTCTCGACATGATTGCTATTTTTGCTGCCCTTTGTTTCGGCTTCGGACTCGGCCTGCTCGTTCATCGCCGCCGCCCAATCGTCACCTAAATCCGAATCGTCTTGTTCACTCATTATTACTATCTCTGCTTAAAACTATTTCCTAAATCCCATCTTCGCTCTTTCCCAAGCTCCAGCTTGGGAAAGACACCCCGGAAGCTCCGGCTTCCCGAGACCGACACAAACTCCGCACATTCTCAATCAACCCCGACTTACACATTCAATCTTCCTTGATTGTCGGGAAGCTAGAGCTTCCTGAATAGGTTACCCAAGCTTGGAGCTTGGGTAAGAGCATATTTTAGTCTTTGTGACCTCGATGCCATTTATTGTAACTTGACATTCTCGGCTTTCCCTTCCAGCATGGCCAAAGCAAATCAAAACGCTTGGGACTGGTTGAATAACCCGCTACAAAACTCATAGCGCCAGGAAATTTTTGGCAAGAAACCTTCACCGTCAAACGTAATCGGGGTTTACCTTTTTAACAATCTTGATCGCGTAATTACCGTCCGATAAACCAATCTTGCCTTCAAATACCGGAACGGTCTGCGCTCTTAAGCGTACGGTATCCGGCATATCGACAGGTATCACATCGCCTTTTTTCAATTGCATGACTTCCTTAACCGTCATTTTTTTCTCAATCAGTAAGCTATCGAGTGTCACGGCCACATTCATGACACTTTTTCTCAGTAACTCTTGCCAACGCCCGTCCGTCTCGCCCCGATCGCTGATCACCTGGTCTAGCAATTCTCGGATCGGCTCGATCATCGTATAAGGCATGACGATATTGATATCGCCGCCCCCGCCATCGAGTTCGACATGCATCGTCGAAATCACGACAATCTCCGATGGACTGACGACATTCGCGAACTGCGGATTAACTTCGGAAGTCAAATATTCAAACTGCAACGCTAAAACCGGCCTCCAGGCTTCCTGTAAATCCTTAAAAATCATATCGATAAACAAACGAATCACCCGCATCTCAGTCGGCGTAAATTCACGACCTTCGACCTTGTTATAAAACTGCCCGGTACCGCCAAAAAAATTATCCACTGCGGTAAAGACCAAACGCGGCTCCATTACAATCAAAGCACGGCCTTTCAGCGGCGTAAATTTAACAATGTTCAGATTGGTCGGCACGAACAAACTCTGAACATATTCGGAAAATTTTTGTACCTGTATGCCCGAGATTGAAATCTCAGCCGAACGTCTCAAAAAATTGAACAAGGTAATTCGAAAATAACGCGCGAAACGTTCATTGATCATTTCCAACGTCGGCATCCGACCGCGAACGATACGCTCCTGACTGGTAAAATCGTACGTTCGAGCACCGGAGTATTCTTCTACATCATCGGTTTCGGTTTCGATTTCGCCATCGTCGACACCATGCAACAAAGCATCGATTTCTTCTTGAGAAAGCAGGTCTGCAGTAGACATAATTATTGCATCACAAATGAAGTAAAAAACACTTCCTTGACAGGCTGTTTACCGGTCATTTTTTCTAAGACCGCACTCACCTCCCCTTGCACTGACTGCCTAAGCGTCTCTTTACCTTCCCGAGAACTGAGTTCATCGGAACTTTGCGCGCTAATCAACATTAAGAGATTATTTCGAATCATAGGGTCGTGTTTTTTTAAGTCTTCTATGGCTTCTTGACTATCAACCAACAACGATATAGAGACCTGCATTAACCGCATTCTCGAACCAGTAGGAAAGTTTACTATGAGCGGTTTACTAAAATCGTAATAAAAAACCTCGGGCTTGGCTTCCGTTTTTTGTTCGGTCTCTGCAACGTCAGCCACATTCTCGGGATCATCACCGGCAAGAAAAAAATAAGCGCCGCCCGCGCCCGCCAATACCAGTAAAACAGCCAGTATGATGATAATGAGTTTTTTAGACGATTTCTTTTCGCCTTCCGCTTTTTGATTTTTTTCCGCCATATATATTTAACCTTTTATCTCAATTCATCATTGAGCAATAAACAAACCATAATTAACTTATAATTATAGATCAAAATCTTAGCCCGACACCTTAAAACCT
Source organism: Methylotuvimicrobium sp. KM1 (assembly GCF_044788715.1). Classification (NCBI taxonomy): domain Bacteria; kingdom Pseudomonadati; phylum Pseudomonadota; class Gammaproteobacteria; order Methylococcales; family Methylococcaceae; genus Methylotuvimicrobium; species Methylotuvimicrobium sp. KM1. The sequence goes on from NZ_CP173170.1 coordinate 3,797,963, forward strand.
TTACCATAAAAATGACGGTTTTCGGTTTTTTTCAGGCGACCATTCCATTAGCACAGTATAAAGTAGACTCGCCGCCTTCGCTCCGGGATATATACCTTTCGCACTTCAAATTTCGGCAGCACCTAAGGAGGCGCCGGGGTGTGCGGCAAAAGCTTTGCCAGCATGAATGCTGGCATAGAGACTTTATAGACGTATTCACCCAGCACCTAAATTCCATAGCCCGTTGGACATGGTTAATTGTCTTAGCTAATTTAGGTGCTGAGCCTTTGACGGGCACCTCGGTGCCGAATTTTGATCTACGATGAGTATAACGAGCCCTCATGCTTTGCCTTGTGCCGACATTTGGTACGCGTAGCGTACCCTACATTCACATTGAACTTTTAAGTGCTTCCGATAGAGGTGGGTGTTTTCAACTATTACCGCATATATCGCTTTTCCAAAACCCTATTTTTTGGCTATGTTTGCGTTAATAGTTGATACTTTTGAACTTAAAGCCAACATGAAAACCAAGGATACAAATCTGAATAACTTTCCTTTTTCAATATCGCGCCAATGGTTGAAAGGAGGGAACGGTTGCTCGATTGACAGGTGCCGGCGGCAGGGATAGCCGCCGTCAAGCCTACATGGACGTATTCACGGCGTCCTGTTAAGCGAGTTACCGAACCGCCCCAAAGCCTACTACTTGTATAAGTTATTTTGTGCATATTCCTAAATGGCTTATTCAGCAATAAAGGAAATTATTTCAACTGCTAACGCAAACATAGCCTATTTTTTCGTCACTCGTTCCGAAATACCGGCGCCATAACTTGACGACCCCCCGACGGTTAAACCCCAAAGAGGCACCAACTTAAATAGAAAACGCGTCATGCCGTCAGGGATTCACTCCGGACTATCCTGCCCGGTGCCCTTCGGGTAAATGCAAATCCGTTCCATACCGTTTTGTGGCGGAATCCAGTGCCACGGACGGCAATGCTTAGCTTCACATCCATGTAACCAGGATATCGGCAATCCATGCCGATATGACGAATAAAAGTGTCAAATGCACCATAGAATAAGCACTAAGTTGGCGCTTATGCGGTTAAACCCTAGTTTCTATAAAATATTCGATAAAATACTGCTATCGACCTTGATCATATTTGCGCCGTGAAGTCTTAGGTAATCGCAATATTTATGCCGACCGGTTATTATTTGGTGCAGATTACAACACTGGGAACTGCATTTGAACACCATGCTTTGATAACAGGATAAACGACTTTGATTAATCCCCACCGACTTTCCACGCAACTACTTCGCCATCTCTATCGGCATTCAACCAGGGCTTTTGCCGTCCATTGCGTACATACCTCGCTTTTTGCGGCCTATCTTTGGTTCGAACTTCCTTTAACGATTTGGGGGGCATGGCTCGCTTTTGCATTGCTTGGCGGCTTTTGGCATTGGTATCGAAGCAGCAGAGCGCTCCGCCACATTACCGAGGATTCAATAAAGGGCGACTCTATCATGCCCGACGTCATAGCGGCAGGAGTAGCTGGATTTAGTTTTGGTATCACCGCGATACTGTTTCCATTGTTATCGCTTCACACTTGCTTATTTATCTTCGTGATGCTAAGTGCGATCGCCGCAGCCGCGATGCCTAGACTCAGCACGTTACCGTCAGTCTACGCGGCATTCTTATTCGGGATAATGGCGCCGCTAATTTCCATTTTAATCGTGATGGATAGCGAGCCGAGCCTTAGTACCATTCCGGCTGTATTGATAATGGGTTGTAGCCTCTTTTATTCGGCACGCCAACTGCACAGCGATTTATTGGATGGTTTGCTTTCTCGTTTCGGACTGGAAAACGAGGCAGGAGAAGATAAATTGACGCACCTTGCCAATCGCCGCCGTTTCGATATCGTTCTGGAACAAGAATGGTTGCATGCGCTTCGATCAGGGACTCCGCTTTCATTGATCATGTTGGATGTGGATTTTTTTAAGAAATTCAATGATCGTTATGGTCATCAAGACGGCGATGATTGCCTCGAGCAAGTCGCAGGCGCGCTTGCTCAATCCGCCAAACGTGCAATCGATCTAGTTGCTCGTTATGGCGGAGAAGAATTTGTTGTATTGCTTAGTCAAACAACTCGTGACGATGCTTATACAATGGCCGAGCGAATGCGACAGGCCGTCGAGCGCCTCAATATTCCTCACCAGGACTCAACGCTAAGCCATGTGACCATCAGCCTCGGAGGATATACGACTTTTGCCGGGGAAGACATGAAATCCGAAGACTTAGTAAAAATCGCCGACAAAGCCTTATACCGCGCCAAAGCAAACGGGCGGAATCGAGTAGTATGGTACGATCCTAATTTAGATGGAACTAACGAAGAGTGAAATCAGGAGATTTCCGGCAAAAAGCACACCTATTGACGAGTCTTTATGCTTGTAAGCCGCTTTAGTCGAGCCTTGATAAAATCAATTAAGCGAGCCGATAGCAAGTCATTCGATATTCCTAGATCAATAAGTCAGGCCGCCCTATCTTGACCTCAAACAATTCAACATCTACGTAACCCAACACTGACGGTCACGCAAAGCCATGGGACCGGAAAAATTCTCATATCAGCAAGTTCGGCCGGCCCAAATCCAGATCAATCAACTGAACATCTATGGCACCGACCTCTATTCCCAGTAGACGCAACAACGGATCCAAGACCGAGGTTCCAAGCCCGGCCAAAAGCGGCTGTAATAAACTGCTGAGAACAATAGACAAAATATAATTAGCATTTATACCGAGAGCACTAAGCCCGTTTAGAACAAGCCCCCCCAGACCACCAAGCATATTCACGTTGACGACCAATCCTTTATCCAATTCGGCAAAACCATTATTAAGACTACCGCCCGTGTCACTCGATAACCGCTGCATCATCGGCAAGGCATTGGGATCATTTACATCCACATAAAAAGTCAAATCCCCTTCATCGGGCTCCAACGGTAAATTTAAACCAGCGGTTACGTTAGCCACTGAAACATTACCCAATAATCCGAGATCAACGACAACCCCAATATTTGCAGGCGGGGCAGCAATCGGAGGACCATCATAGTCCGATATTGTTACAAAAACATTGGCGATACCTGGCTGCGCGCCGATGGACACAACAGACGTAGTGTCAATCGCGTTTCTGCATTGGACGCTGTCCAACCACGCCTCGCCCTGCGCTATCTGAACATTCAATCCCAAATCGACGCTCAATTGCAGCAGCGGAACATTAACACTGGCAGACACATCGGTTTTCAATCGTACTTGAGCGGTCTTCGCTTTAGTTCTCCAATCTCCGTCTTCGTTTTTACCTGGCGGGCCGATAGCGATTTGCGGTGGCTCTATCACCATCAGTTCAGTATTTACTGTTATCAAGCCAGGTATTCCCGTATTCAGAGGCAAAATTATTGCACTCTCGCCATTGGCGACCAAAGCCGTCGTGGTAATCAGATCGAGCAAGTTAACACCGACTGAAGCCGCTTCTTCCACATTCGTCGGAGCGGTGGTCACATTCAAAACCTCGCCTAAGGTCAACGCCAAATCGGAAACGGAAGCCGCGATCAAAGTATTCATAGCTGCGGAAACCCCGGCATCCGCAACACCGGAAGCATTCACCGCATCCGCATAGACCTGCAATAACTCACTCGCACTCACATCAGCGTTTAATAGCTCCTGAACAGTCCCTGCATAGGCAGCGGCGTCTACCAAGTCCAAAAGCTTCACATTGGTCGCGGCAATCCCTCGATAGGCAACCGCGTCGAGACTCACGGACGAACCGAGAACCCCACCCAGCAAATTATTCAATAACCCCGCATCATCATCATTGAGCGACACCAACAGACTACCGACGGAAAAACCGGCCAACGCCTGCCGTTCAGCGACTGCTGTCGCCTGTAGTGTAGCCTCGCGGCCGAGCAAACCACCGGCAAACAAACTCGCTGGCACAGTATTTCCGGCCGTCACCTGAACCGACATCGACGACTCGGGGTCAGCTTGTGCGAAATTTCTGATGCCGCCCGTCCCTACTGAGACATTGCCTAACAATACATCGAGCGTTCTAGCATCCGCGATCGAATGATTATTACGTGCGGCACTGGTCTGTGCCGCCGCCTCCGCGAGCGCTAAAGTTCCGTCGCCGCAACCGCCAGATTGAGATGAGGCATCCAATGCCGCCATGTCGGCAACCAGTTGCAACCGGCGGTGTTCCAACATCAGCCTTCCGGTATCCACCGCCAATGCCGTAAAAAGGACAGAGAGAAACAGAACCAATCCGCCTAGAATTCCCAAGGCACCGCGTTGACGAGGCGGCGTACCTTTATGGAATGGCATCTCTAACCTTGAAGTAAACGGCTTAGTAGTCATGAAGTGTTCATCAATTTTTTAACACAGGCGTGTCTTTAATCTTACTCCCTTTTGACCGAAAAAACGTTTAAGAACGAAAAGGTGCGGGGTATGCCTAGCGAGGATGTCGGCAGCAGGGCAGATTTTGCTCCATGCAAAATCTGCATTCACGCCATCCTTGGCGTTCGATCTGCCGTCAAGCCCTCATGGACGGGTCTACGGCGGTCTTCGATAGGCATACCCCATACCCAACAAAGTTGAACGATTATTCAGTAAGAAGGGAGTAAAAAGAGCAGTTGGCATGCGCTGTCGACAGTTCGTGCCAAGCCAAGTAGCCTAAAGACTCTGTAGCACATTCACCGTTAGGCGTCATTCTATCTCAACGAGCACCATTACCCTCGCCATCTTGCTTACTCTTGTAGAATTCCGGAATCGGGTGTTTAAAGCTATCGAGATAACGTCGGTAAATGGCGTCGGCAACCGGACCCGATACCGTTTGACGCGAGGTGGAAGCCGCAAGACCGCTGCTCTGCAGTTCAAGCCAGCGTCGAGTTTCCTTACCCGAAGACCGCTCCGAAGATGATTCCGCAAACGTAATAGAGGCGTTTAATAACAACACAAGCCCCCCCCCGGTTATAATCGTTTTTTGCAACTTCATTGAATCCCACCTATGTTTTTTAGAGTTACGCATCACAATAAGCCCTGCTCACGCAACATATCAATGCGGCCTGAAGCTTTAAGCGTTGCTTTGATTTCTTCGGCTTGAGCACGAAGTTGCACCATCGTTTCCGAATCTATTTTCATATGCGTCGAGAAAACTCGAATCTCCTGCTCCTTGTCCATCACCGACAATAGCAAGACCATATTGCTAGCCGCCAACCGATCGCCACCATCCAATTCCAAGGCTGTCAAAAACTCGTTACGCGCCGAGTCAAACTGTCCACCAAGCAATAAAGCATAACCCAGATCATTTCGAACTCGAGTATCGACCGGCAACTCATTAGCGGCTTTTTGCAAAAAATCGATGGCCTCATTAATTTGCCGATTCCTTCCGGCTATCAAGCCGAGTCCATGGTAACCCTTCCCTACCATGCAACTTTCCAGTAATTCCCGATATAAGGTAGCGGCCATTTCCGAACGCCCCGTCCGACGCAAGATTTCCGCGCGCAAATAATTGGATTGCAATGAAAGCGACCGAGCATCATCCAAGTGTGCCAATGCCGCATATAGTTTTCCGCTATCCATGAGCTGGCGAATCAAATCTAACTTGACATTTTGCTTCGGCTCCGGATCTTCTCCGCAAGACTTCGCTGGCTTGTAACTTATGGGATCATCATGAATTGCTTTAGTCGGCCAATCCGGCAACGACCAGCCGCATCCGCTCATTACAATCACAGCGATGCCAAGCAAAGCTCTGTGAAACGCAAGCTTAACCATAAACATTCAACAACCCTCGAGCAAGGGCTAGAAATCCCGGCCCCGCGAGAAAAATCAGCAGTGCAGGAAAGAGAAACAGCATCATGACGACCGACATTTTCGCCGACAACCGGTTAACATACTCTCGCAATGCCGACTGCTGACGAGCGTCGATCAGCTGTGCAAACTTTACCAATGATTCGCGAATATTCCCACCGTGTTTGGTCACCTGCTTCAAAATTGCAACGGTATCGGTCAATTCGGATACCTCTAGCGGCGCCGCCATATCACCAAGCGCTTCGACGCGATCATGTCCGGCATCGATGCGCTGTAAAGCCACAGCTATCTCCTCGGAAAGATTCGGCATCAACACACGTCCCTCAGCATTCATTACCCGTAACGCGTGTTCGGTCGAAAGCCCGGCCTCTAACAACATGCGCAACAAGTTGATCGCGACCGGCATTTCCCGGGACAAAGCATTACGGCGCGCACTAGCCCGATAGCGCAATACATAGCGGGGACCTAGATAACCGAATGCAATCGCAAAAAAAACCATCGTTAATTTTTGTACAACGGTCAGATAACCTACCGTGAAAATATAAGCACCGGCACAAACTACCGCGATCATCGGCGCCAACCACGAAATCGACAAAAAAAGCATACGCTTCCGAGCAACATACCAACCCGCTTGTTTCAATAGCCGGGTGATTTCTTCCTGATCGTCACTAGAGAATAATTTTCCCATCCCGCTTTTATTCATGCGTTCGATTGCCGACAATATCCAACCTTCATCAGCAATATTATCTGAGCTCATCCCCGATTTGAGTAAGGCCTGAAAACGTCGCTGCGAAGCATTGGAAGCGCCATCCGAGCGAAATGAAGCCCACAACATCAAAACGCCGGACAAAATCAAAAGTAATGCGATTGCCCAATATGTCCACAATGTCACATTGCTCTCCTAGATACTTTTGATCATTCGCCACAGGGTAAATGCCCCTGCCAGTTGCAGACCTATCGCAATCATCAATAGAATTCTGCCGGAAGCATCTTGCCACATCGTTTCGAGATAGCGGGGGTTCATCAGCATAATATAGACGGCCAAACTAGGCGGCAGTAAACCCAATACCCAAGCCGTTACTCTAGTCTCGCCGGTCAGCGCCCTTAATTCGCCGCGCGCCGCTTCACGATCATGGATCATTTTAGCCACATTCTGAAGCATATCCCGAACACTGCTACCGTAGCTGCGGTTGATTCTGATGGACAGCGCTAACAAGTACAACTCGTTGATGCGATAAAGATCGGCGGCTTCCTGTATTGCCTCGCCCAAATCGGCACCCAATTTGCCGGCACGAAGCACTCGAGTGATAATATCTTTAAGGGGCGCGGGCGTTTCATCCGCCGCCAGACTCAAGGCCCCTTCCATGCTGCGGCCGGTACCGAGACCGCGTAACACCTGATCGAGAAATAACGGTAATTGCGCCAAAATTAGAACGATCCTTTTTTTCGCTTTATGCAATAGCCATAGATAAATCAAAAGCATAATGATAATAGGTGTTGACAATGCAATCGCCAGGCCTTTCCAAAGGCCCACTAGGAAAACAATCATCATCATGGCTAATAAACCCGCCAACACCTGCTGACTTTTCGCGTCTATTCCTGCCCGCCAGAACAGTTGTTCAACCCAAGGCCAGGCATAACGTCTTTCAGGCTTCAAAACCGACGCTTCGATGCCGGACGATTCGACCATACGCCGCGTTACCTTCTCAACAAACGCATCACGCTGGCTTTTTTGATACATAAACAAAGCCAAGGCAAACATGGCTATAGCTATAGCAAAGCTCAGCATGCTGTTACTAATCAAACGATTGACCTCCTTCTTCCGGAAACAAACGACCACCATCTATTTCGAATTTTTGACCGGACGGACGGGAACTGCTTGTCGAAAAATTTTTATTGACCCTATCGAACCTAAATAGCTCGTTCAGTCTAAACTGCCCTTCATGTAAACCATCCACTTCTGCGATTGAAATGATACGGCGCGTTCCGTCCGAAAACCGAGCGATTTGAACAATGATATCGATCGCACATACGATCATTTGCCTAAGTATTTCCGCTCCTCCTTGAAAGTTCGCCAAGGCCGCCAACATCTCCAGGCGACCTAAAGCGTCCCGAGCGCTATTGGCATGCACCGTACTCATCGAGCCGTCATGGCCGGTGTTCATCGCCTGAAGCACATCCAATACTTCTTCGCCGCGCACCTCGCCCAGGATAATTCGATCCGGCCGCATCCGCAAAGCATTACGAACCAAATCTCGAGCCCTCACCTCGCCCGAGCCTTCGACATTAGGTGGGCGCGTTTCTAGGCGAACGACATGATTATGACCGAGTTGGAGTTCCGCTGCGTCCTCAATGGTTACAATTCGCTCTTGCTCTTCGATGAACCGGCTCAAGATATTAAGCAACGTGGTTTTACCGGACCCTGTTCCTCCGCTCACCAAAATATTACAACGATATCTAACCGCTTTTCTAAGAAATTGCAGCATCGCTTCGTTAGCCGTCCCATAAACCAACAAATCGGACTCGCGTAGCGGGTCCTTGCGGAATTTGCGCACGGAAAGGCAAGGGCCATCGATAGCCAACGGCGGTATGATCGCGTTAATCCTGCTACCATCGGACAAACGCGCATCCACCATCGGACTCGACTCATCCAACCGGCGTCCGAGCGGTGCGATAATTCGCCTAATCACACGTAGCACATGGTCGTCATCGATGAACCTTAGATCGGCCTGCTCTACCTTTCCATTACGTTCTAAAAAAATATTTCGGGCGCCGTTTACCATGATATCGCTGATTTGGTCGTCCGCGAGGAGCGATTCAAGTGGACCGTAACCGGTCAGCTCGTTAATCATCTCTTCGGTCAGGTCATCGAGATCGTAGCTCGTAACGGCCAGTTGTAATTGAGCGGCATACCGCGATACATGATCATGCACATAATTTTCGATTTGCTCGTGACCCCATTCATTTAATGGAACATTGTCTTCTTCAACGCAATCGATCAAATAACGATGCAAGGAATACTTGAGATCCTGATAAGTTTCGGTATGTTTAAGACTGTAGTCATAGAGCGGATATTTAAGTCCCATTCTAAATGCCTCTACTTAACACTAAACCAAGAAACCAGATTTTTGAGAACCCCATTGTTTTTATTTTCTTTTTTAACCTCGCCGAGATCACGACTCATGATCTTCTTCGCTAACTTTTTAATCGCCAGGGTATAGGGATCGCGGGGCGCGCATTTGAATAAACTTTCACCGGAATTCATCATGCTCAATCTGGCCATGCCGGAGGGCGGCAATGTCGTCTGGAGCGGCAAACCGAATCCGCGCGATAAACTTTCGGCATCCGGAGGCAACTGAGGAAGATAACGGTCGACGATTAACTCAACGGAATCCATTGGAATCTTATGTTCGATCATTTTCTTTACTAATTGCATATTTTGCTTACAACTTGGTACGCTCTGCTCAACGAGCACCAGGGTATTATCGGCATTACTAAGCAGTAAATAAAGAAAATCCGATCTTGGAACACCGCCGAGATTAAGGATGATCCGAGAGAAATAACGACGCAGCATACCGAGCAAGACATAAATATCCGCGGAAGTAATTTCACTCATCGCGCTTTGCTCTTCCGGTAATGCCAATAAACTCAGACCGCTCTCATGTTTGGCGAAAGCGCTATCGATTAACATCGAATCGAGACGACGTAGACTCCTGACCGCATCGCTAAAACTGTAAGGCGAATTGAGCCCGAGATAAGTCAAAGTATCGCCGACGGGATTCCCAAGATCGAGTAGCAGCGTATTGCGTTCTGTTTGTTTGCCTTGCATGGCCAGAGCGAGATGAAGCGCCAGCATGGGCGTATCGGCCCCTGGACGGGCGCTGACTAAAGCGGTAATTTTACCCAACGAAGCCGTCGGCACATTGGGAGCCGGTGCGCGATTTTGTAAGCGTTGAACCAAGTTAATAACTTCACCGGGGCGGCTACCAGATACAATATAATCACGCGCACCGGCGCGCATGGCCGCTAGCAACATCGCATTATCGACATGGTCGGCCATCGCGATCACCGACAATAATGGTTTAACCGCAACCAAACCCTCGATCAGCGCGGTATCTTGCCGTAGCGACAATTCCGTCAATGCCACAAAAACGACTTGTGCACCGGTCAAATCGAGTATCTGTCGCACGCGTTCCATAGACGGCGAATCGGCAACAACCACCTCGCCTTCTTCACGAAATACAGTTTGCAACCAACGTAGGTGCTCCTGATTATTGGTGACAGCAACGTAACTGTGTTTGCGTATGATCGTCATGTCGTTATTTCGAAAAGCCCGACCGTGCGGGAGCCTTGACCTTAAACGAGCCCGACTCCAGGAAGAATGTTTGAAAAAAATTCGGGTCGTATTGTCGGAAACGTTCACCCGGCATCGCCGGTAAATCGGCGCCCTTCGCGAGTGGCTGCACCAAATGCGGCGTTACCACCATAATTAACTCCCTATCGTTGCGATCAATATGTGTGGAACGAAAAAATGCGCCGAGAACCGGAATATCGCCTAGCCATGGGAATTTATCGACACTCGCCAAGGTATTCTGACTGACTAAGCCGCTAATCACGAAACTTTCGCCATCACCCAGCGAAATACTGGTATCGGTTCGGCGAACGCGCAAGGCCGGCACCGCGACGCCTCCGCTTTGGATACCGGCGGTAAAATCCAGCTCACTGACTTCGGGCGCGACTTTTAAAGCGATACGGTTTTGATCCAGCACTGTCGGCGTCAACGACACACGCACCCCAAACTCCTTGAATCGAATGGTATTACTGCCGGACTGCGCGCCGCCCTGGGGAACGGGAATAGGAAATTCGCCACCCGCTAAAAAATTGGCGCTTTGCCCGCTCATCGCCATTAACGAAGGTTCGGCCAGTGTATAGGCAAAACCGTTGTTCTCAAGTATGGAAACCACACCGAGAATGCCTTCGCTGGCATTACCGTAAAGAAAATTGAAAGCCTGGGCATGAGGAAAGAAGCCGCTACTAAGCAAAGAAATCGCACCTTCGCCGGCAGATTCAAAACTGCCGACACCACTCAAATTTCCCGGCGTGGAGAGGGCCAAGGTTGTGTTCGCGGTATTTCTTCCGAGAAATAGACCGGCATTCTGCATGCGTCTGCGGCTGACTTCGACAATTTTGATATCGATCTGCACTTGCGTATCGAAATCCAAAGTCGTGGCGTCAATTGTGGATTCACTTTTTTCACTCAACGCTTCGAGCGCTTGATGATGCGCTTCGAGCGATTCACTTTTGCCGGTTAATTTTAGCTTTTCACCGGCTTCCGAGACTTGTAAACCAACTTCTTCTAGCTTGTCAAGCGCATGCCTTTCCAAACTAGCGGATGCTGTGACCATTAATTCCGTTTGAAAATCCGGCGCTGTAGAATCCATACCATGCCAAAGCATCAAATTCGTCACGCCCGGTTTTTTAGGCGTGATCAACAATTGCCGGTCGTCGATGACATCGATATCGGCAATTTGCGAATCGCCAACGGCGATACGTTTAAATCCACTTAAATAACGGAAGCTATGTTGCTTACCCATTTCGATATGGATCGTAGAATCGAAGGCATAGGCTAAATGAGTCGCACCTAAAAGAGTCGCAAAAAATACAGCTTTGAAAAAGTTCATCTTGGCAATTGCCTAACCCATCTTTGTAATAATTCTATTCGATAAGGCACGTTAACGCCCCAAGGTCAAAGTTTCAATTGAACTCCCTCTATGTACAACAATACTTCCTTGGTCCCGAGAACTGATGCTTTCGACATGAGCAGTCGACAGCGCCGATCCAGGTCTAAGCAAATCACTTAACACCCTATAATACCTACTCTGCGGGTCTTGTTCGGATTCGGCATAAGAATAATCGATATCGTTTGCACCAACCTCGGCGCTAGCCGAAACCTTAGCTCCCTGTTGGACGCCCCGTAGCGCCAGCCTAATCTTGCCGCCGGATTCGGCGAGCATCAGTATCGACGCATCGGACACGGCGACGGCTAATACGGCAGTCTTGCTTTTTTTACCGGTAGGCTCTACTTTCTTAGACTGCCCGGTAACGGCTTTGATGCCGCCGCTACTTGTTTCTGGCTGGCGACCACCGTCCTCATCAGAGTGCTGATCCGGCGACTGCAGCATATTGCCGAAAGCCAGCACGCGCACATCCGTTAAAACCACTTGGGCCGAACTATTCGGACCCGTTTCACGATCTGCCCGCAAATAAAGAAGCACATCAACGTGATCTCCCGGCTCGATGAAACCGCCTGTCCCGGTGACTTCGTCGACCTTAACAGCTACCGCCCGCTCCCCATGATGAAGGCTCAGCGCCAGTTGACTATAAGTCGGGAAATGTCCGGACATCAGCATTTCCCCCGTGGCGATATCGACTCTAGGTCTGCGGCCAACAATAGCGATGCCTGTAGCGTAAGATCGAACAGGACGGGTCGGCACAAGCGAGGTAGTCAAATCATCCTCAACAATAGCCTGCCCCGCCGGAATATCCCGCGCGGCGAATACGACCGCCTCGCCTTTTGGCTCTTCCGCCTCGACGCGCACGACTTCTTGATTGGGCGGTTGATGCTGACTGGCTCGATAACCGAAATAACCGATCGCAATAGCACCGATCGCCAACAATAAAGCGAGTACTCGTAAAACCGTACTACTCATGTCACCTCCTCCATCGACCGCGTCAGTCTATTTTTAATTATGATACTTCGACCGTTATGCGAATTATCCCCAGTAATCAGCCAGGCGTTTTAACGAGTACAAACATCAATTCGTTTTGAGCGCTTCGTCCGCGCCCCGGAGAATACTGAGGAACGAGCATGAAATAACTTCGACAACTGTCGGAAGGAAGTTGGTGGCTCGATTGACAGGTATCGGCGGCAGGGCAGATTTTTGCTCCTCGGCCATTGCTCCTGCATTGCCCTAATACACGCCATCCGTGGCGTAATGCAAAATCTGCATTCATGCCATCCTTGGCAATCAGTCGCCGCCGTCAAGCTTACATGGACGTATTCTCCCAGCACCTACTCCCTTCTTACTAAATAATCATTCAACTTTGTTGGCTATGGTTCGTTCCCTTGGATAATTTAGGTGCTGGGTTCACGGCGCCCTGTCAAGCGAGTCACCGAACCGCCGCAAAGCCTACTACTTGTAGCAGTTATTTTGTGCATATTCCTAAGGGACATAATTATATACTATTTGAGGCTTTATAATTTGTGTCCCGTAAGTGATCAGCAATTCCCAATTTGAAGATAAAAAAGGGTGCGGGGTATGCTTGGCGAGGATGTCGGAGGCAGGGCAGATTTTTGCTCCTCGGCAATTGTTCCTGCATTGCCCTAATACACGCCAAGGATGGGTTTACGGCGCTCCTCGACAGACATACCCCGCACCCTGAACACGGCGAAACCTCTTAAGCTGGGAATGGCTGGTAAGTGACGCGGCGGCTTTTTAATAAAAAATGGAGTGATGAAACTTGTTAGAATTATGAAAGAAGACACATTGCCTAGCCGGCCGCTCATAGCTGTACGGAGGCCCGCCCGGTTAAATGCTGAGGCAATCTTGGCACCGCGCCGATTCCGGGAAAGACTAGAATCGGAACCAATGGATTATCCGGATAATCCATAAAACTAACCGTTACAGTCAATAAACCACTTGCTGGGTCGAAAACCACCTGAACATTCTGATTACCTTCCCCTAACACCGCTACATGAGCGGCGGGCGGCAGCCAATTTAATAGCTCACCTACAACGTTACGAACTCTAGGCGCCACACCGTTTTGAATGTAATCGTCAGTACTACCGAATTCGGTCGATTCCACAGCAACGGCCGACCTGGCGCCTGAAGCCGCCGCATGCTGAAACGCCTGCAACATCAAAAGTGGCATCGAATAACTGACGATGGCATAAAACAACGTAAAAAAAATGACGAACAACAGCGCCGCCTCAATGGCTGCCGCTCCACGCTGGATACGCAAGCTACTTGATAATGGCTTAATAACGGTCCGTTGACGAGGCGTCTGTTTCATCGAAAACTCGCTCATCCGAGACTGTAAAAGAATTTTGGCCAAGACATCATAAAAAAGCCTTATTCGCTATGAAGTGCACGAAGATAACGAAAAAAAGAATTAGCACTTCAATGAAATAAATCTTCATATTCTTCATGCCTGTTTTCGTGGCATCGAATATATTCACAGTTTGGTAGGCATCTCTCAAAGCTGCCGGCCGTTCCCACGCTATTGAAAAGACATGCCCTGTGAAGCCAAGCAGGCCGGGTACGGCAGACGCCCAGCCCGAACCGCATGATTAAAACGGCAATGGCGCCGAGCCGGAACCGAACCCGAACAAAGCCACAAGAAATCCGGCTGCCAGCGCCGAACCGAACGGTAGGAATCTGCCTTTCGGTTCGGGCACGCCGGCAATGGAGATACCCATGCGCGACAACGGCAGCTCCAACAGAAAAAACCATCGGTACGCCGCCAGCCACAACAAGGCGACTCCACCCGCAAAAAAACTCGCCAAGGCAAACGTAATCAATGCCGCGTCGAAGCCGCCCAGCAAGCCCATCGCGGCAAAGAGTTTGACATCGCCCGCGCCGAGCTTCTTCAAGACATAGCCGGGCAAGGTCAAGGCCAGCGCCAAGGCCCAACCGGCCAGCCCTGCCGTCCACGGCACACCCAGCCAGCCTTGCCCGGTCACGGCATAAGCCGCCAGCGCCGCGCCCTGCGCACCGAGCGTCAGACCATTGGGTATGCGGCGCTGAATTAGGTCATACCCACCGCAAACAAGCGTCCATAACGCTACCAACCAATAGGGTAGTGACACTAACGTTACTATAACCAATGGCTGAATCTAAACCACTGAATTCTTGACCTTAACCTCCACCTCCAGCCGGTAACGCACCTTGAATTTGGGTAAATAAATTTGCAACCGCCGTATTAATAGGATCTACAAAAGCAATCAACGCCAATGCAACCATGGCTGCAATCAACGCATATTCAATTGCGCTCGCACCTTCTTCATCGTGCAGAAACTCGCCCCACCATTGTTTGAATTTAATGTTCATTTTTAACCTCTCCTTGGGCTATCAATTGACATTGCCCAATTTAGTTATTGTTGAAGGCTAACGATTCCTTTCGACTTTTTACGTCTTAACCTAAAACGCTAGATTAATTCGTTAGTTAATTATTATTCTCTTCCTTGCTAGCCATAGTCACAGAAAACCGTTAAAAAAAAGCCCGGCTTATTCACAGTTCTTAACTATTATTTGTTTAACAATTTAACGATAACTGCTAACGCGCCTTTCTTTCATCGACCAAATCCTGACAGGCTTTATGAGCCCATAACATTGGGCTTCTTGATTTATCAAATGCTTCAGATCCGCCGGTAACCATCATCAGGACAAGCCCACCTATCATCCGCATCCGGCAAAACTAGGCATTTATCTCGCATTAGATACTATAGCCGGCTCCGAGGACTTAACGCACAAGAGTCAAAATCCTAACCCCCAAACTCCGCCTGGTCAAGCTATTTCCTATCAAAAAACTCAACTTTTAGACTGTTTTCCGAGTTCACGTTGCGAGCGCTAAAGTAGCGCCGCGTCTCAGCGCGCACAACGTTAGAGAGCAGCAACAGCCCAATCAAGTTGGGCATGGCCATTAGGCCATTCATCAGGTCCGAGAAATTCCACACCAATTCCAGCTGCATCGTCGCGCCGATCACGATGACAGCAACGAAGACAACGCGATAAAGCACGATGACTCGCGCGCCGAGTAAATATTCTACGGCTTTTTCGCCGTAATAGCTCCAACCGATCAACGTCGAAAATGCGAACAATACTGTCGCCAGCGCGACGACCAGCGTTCCGGCGCTACCCAGCGTCTCGGCAAAACTCAAGCTAGTCAGAACCCCGGCACTGACACCTTCAGTCCACGGTGTCGCGGTTAGAATAACCAGCGCGGTGATCGTACACACCAGCAAGGTATCGATAAACGTTTGCGTCATCGATACCAGAGCTTGCTTGACCGGATCGCAAGTCCGCGCGGCCGCGGCGGCTATCGGCGCCGAGCCGAGCCCCGATTCGTTGGAAAACACCCCACGCGCCACGCCGAAGCGGATAGCGGCGGCGATAGTTGCACCGGCAAACCCGCCGCCCGCCGCAATCGGACTAAAAGCGTGATAAAAAATTAAACACAACGCGTCCGGTACTTCACTGATATTGATCGCGATAACGGTCAGTGCGGCACCGATATAAAGCACGATCATGAACGGCACCAACATTGATGTAAATCGACCGATGGAACGAATGCCGCCGATCAGCACGAAGCCGGTCAACGACATCAATACAATACCGGTCGCCCAGGGTTCGACGCCGAAGACCTTGTCCAGCATGACCGCGACCGAATTAGCTTGAGTCATGTTGCCGATGCCGAACGCCGCGCCGGCCGTGAACAACGCAAACAGCCAACCCAACCAAGGCAGCCCCGCACCCTTGGCAATGTAATACATCGGGCCGCCGCGCATGCCATGCTTACCTTGCTCGCGGTATTTAACCGCCAATACCGCCTCGGCATACTTGGTCGCCATGCCGACGATGCCGGTCATCCACATCCAAAATACCGCGCCCGGCCCACCCAGTGTGATCGCGGTTGCCACCCCGACGATGTTACCGATACCGACCGTGGCCGCCAATGCGGTGGTCAAGGCAGCAAAATGACTGATATCGCCGACCCCCTTGTGATCCTTGTCGAAAATCAATTTCAATGCGTGGCCGAGCGCCCGAAATTGCAAGCCGCGCAACAGAATCGTCAAATACAGTCCGGTACCCACCAACAAAATGAGCATCGGCGCGCCCCAGACCCAGCCCGATAAAGTAGCGACAACATTTTCGAAGGTTTCCATGGATATTCTCTTTATTGGTATTCGGCTTAGTTCGCGTCCAAGGATTGCATATTCCGGAACGCGGCAAAGAGTTTATAGAGCAATGCTTTTTCACTTTCGATAATACGGCCTCGTAAAGCATAAGGGTATTGTGTCGTGCAAGCAGCGGCGATATCCATGCAATATTTCAGAATGCTTCGAGTCCGCACAGGATCGGTCGATAGCGCCGAGACGACGACCATTTCGTTCAACGCGTCGAGCAGTCTTTGCTGCGGCCGTTGATGTGCGAAACGTTCTAAAAAATCATTCGCGTCATCGGTCGATATCAATGGAATTCCCGCCGCACGGTCAAGATGCGCGATGTGTTCTATGGTAAATTGATACAGCAATGCCAGCTCGGCTGGTTGATTCTCGCCGTCGGCCCATATCATTTCAATTAGCGGGATAAGATCTAGGAAATAGTAATCCGAAAGTTTAAGCTCGAACTCTTTTGCCAATAATTCAAAGTTATTTTGTTTGTCGTTACTCATAGGGCAACCATTATGCCAGTCCAATTGAAATGTTAATCCAGCTTTAACATTTACCTATTATACCTTTCACACTTCAAGTTTCTTGGCAAAAACAAAATGTTGGGGACGGGTTAAATAACCCGCCCCGCAGAGGGATACCATGTTTTCTCGCTTTCGAACCCTGCCCAACTAACTCGCAAAATACGCAGCATTCTTCAGGCATAAAAAAACCCGCGCCCATGAACTGGGCGCGGGTTTTTTAAATCGGTTTAGATAACCGTTACTTCTTCGGCTTGCGGTCCTTTTGGGCCGCGTGTAATTTTAAACTGAACATGCTGGCCTTCATCCAGTGATTTGTAGCTACTGGTGCCGCTCAGGATATTCCGGAAATGAACGAAAACGTCCGGACCTTGTTGTTGTTCGATAAAACCGAAACCTTTATCTGAATTAAACCATTTAACGGTGCCGGTAGTCATTGCTGCAGTATTCATAGTAGTCCTATAAAATTTTTAAATTAAAACCTTAAAAAAGGCGGGTAAAGCTGATAACGAGGAAATTACTATATGAAAAACAGGACGAATAACTACTGAAGAGACATCGAAATGGTAAACAAAGGTAAATCTAGTTTTCTAGCTGGGGCCTATTGTAGGCCGATTATTAGCATTGTCAATTTAATTCTGGAAAATCCGTCGATTTATTCTGTTTCCCTAGATTCTTCGCTCGTCGTCGCTCGCTGAAAATCTTGGAAACGGAGCGCTAGCGAAGTGAAGATTTTTAGTCCCCGATAGCCGTAGCGCCGGGTGTTTTGCCGGAGTCTGCGCGAATAGCGCAGGCGGAGGCAAAATACAAGGCATCGCGACACGGCGTAAAGCCATTTGTGGGAGTGCTACGGAGCCGCATCGAGTTGACGATGATGTGGCGTAGTGGCACGGACGCAGGGCGAATCGGGGCCGCCGAAGGCAATAATCGCCAAGTCATTTTTCGCTGCTGAAATCGGACGGACCCCATTTCAGCTTTCGCGAAAAATCTTGGCGCGCTTGTATATGCTGATTGTCGCCTAACGCTCTTGTCTTTCCCTCTCCTAGCGTTAGGTGAGGGACGATCTGGAAATCGCTCCCACAGAGCATTCGGAACCCCTTGTGGGATCGACGCCTTCGTCGCGGCTATCGAAGCCGCTAACGCTTTAACACCAATAGCCTTTCCGGACGGCACGACCATTTATACCTTTCGCACTTCAAATTTCGGTAGTGCCTAAGGAGGCGCCGGGGTGCGCGGCAAAGGCTTTGCCAGCATGGAGCTGGCATAGAGCCTACATGGATGTATTTACGGCGTCCTTTGACGGGCACCCCGGTGCCGAATTTTGATCTACGAAGGGTATAGCGCTGGAAAGAAAAATAGCGAGCCCGAAAGCCTGACCGATTTATACTTCGCGCGGCCATGTTTGCGGATTTTATGACAATGGTATTTTGTTCGCGAGCAAGGCTCGAAAA
This sequence comes from Methylotuvimicrobium sp. KM1, assembly GCF_044788715.1. Lineage (NCBI taxonomy): Bacteria > Pseudomonadati > Pseudomonadota > Gammaproteobacteria > Methylococcales > Methylococcaceae > Methylotuvimicrobium > Methylotuvimicrobium sp. KM1. The sequence continues at coordinate 3,816,713 of NZ_CP173170.1, forward strand.
CAGGCGCATAGCAAGCTATGTAACTGTTTTCGCAACGCAGCTATCGAATAAAAGAGCGCGTTAGAAAGCTGCAAATGTGGCCGCACGAAGTATATGGTTCAACGATCCGCTAACATCGAAATTATCGGCAACTGAACGCCTTGACGCTGACGGAATCCAATCAACGGTGTGATGCCTTTCGATAACAAAGCATTGACTTGAGTCTCGTTCAATAATGTTTCGGTGCCGGGCTGCAAAACCGGCTCATCATCTAAGGTATAACTAAATACCGGCACATCGCTCATCAATAATGCATCGTCAGTATCTTCTTGAGCCATTCTTATCAGCGCACGAACGCATAACAGGGCTGGATTTCCCCATAGCAGTTCATTCCGGACGGGGACCTCCGAACACTCTTCAAAAGCCAATGTTTCAATTGGATCACGCTTCAATCCGTAAGGTAATCTCAATAAGTAGCGAGGATATGCCAGCACCACGCTATCGGCATTAATCTCGCTACGGTATCGAGCCCAATCGCCGTCTTTTTGAGATTCCCCTAAGATAGCGTTATCGATCAATGACTGGTCAGCAGCGCCCAGAAAACAACCGCCGCAAGCTGTTGCCGTAGCGCTCAAAAACTTAAGCAATTCACCATCTTCAGCACTGTCGGTAAAGCTAAAATCGCCGACCAACAATACATCCCGCCCTTCGTCGTCCAATTGAACATGCGCCAATAAGTGCTGTTTAAACTCGCTGCCCCCTTCATTTACAGCGGCCATTAATTCGGCTTGACTGATATCGACTAAAAAGAAGCGTTGTTCGTCCGCGTATTCTTCATTGACTAATGCTTCGGTGGCTCGCCAAAGGGACTCGAGGCTTTTAAAGTCCTGCCGTTGCAGTAGGTTTCGCAAAAATTGGCTGATTGTATTTTCGATCACAACAATCAAAGTCTGATACTGCGGACTTACATCCTTGGTTATATAGGCCGACACCACCCGTTCGATCAATCTTTCCACCGTATCGGCTTTATCGGTCTTTGGCTCCGGCGCTTTGCCCAACAAACGCTGCAAGGTATCCGCTTCAGTCTCGACATCGACTTGCTGCGTTTGGGCCAAAATGTTTTGATTAGGGTCGGTTTGATTGAACGATTGAATTTTCGCCGCAGCCTGCGCCGCCGTTTTGGGATTACTCAACGCTTTTTTTAATTCCAGCAAGTCAGCCAAAATTCGGATTTTGTTAAACCAGGCATCCGGATGAAAGTCTTCGATCGATTCAAAATGCAATATCAAACCTGAGTCGAGATTGAGCGACGGCATGATTTGAGTCATTACCTGCTCAAATGTATCGCTGTCGATCCTTTTAATATTACGTTGACTCCATGCAGCATCTCGCTTTCCGGAAAAGTCCCCCAACACATAAATTCGATAGGCCTTAGCGTGTTCTTTTTTAGATGCTATGCCCCGGGCATTAAATCCCATCGTAAAATCAATTCTACTTGACATGCTTTTTCTCCCAACCCGACCGACAAAACCGGACAGTAGCAGACACGGTTTCATCAGACAAGCAATCAAATCGAATCATTTCTTTACGGTACGCGAAGCTCTGAAACTAAAAAGAGCAGCGTATCCTACAATTCACTTTGAATTTTGATCCGCGAGGGTACATGCCGAAGTTATTGTGTCCGATACAGTTTTTTGGCGAGTTCTACGCGTTCCGCAGCCGTTGCCGGGATTTTTTTAAGCTTCTCGACGGCTTCCAATCGGGGTAAAAGTCCTTTTTTATTAGCTAATTGAATGCTTAACCCGGGGCGAGCGTTGATTTCGAGCATCAGCGGACCGAGTTTCGAATCCAATACGATATCGACGCCGATATAACCGAGCGAAACCAACTCCTTGCAACCCGCCGACAACAGTAAGATTTCCTCCCAATTCGGCAAGTTTAGTCCTGTAATCGTATTCCCTGAATCAGGGTGCGCATCGATCATATCGTTTTGCCATACGCCGGTCGTGGTAACTCCTTGTTCGATATCGATACCCACACCAATCGCGCCTTGATGTAGATTGGCCTTACCGTCGGAAAGCCGAGTTGGCAAACGCAGCATCGACATCACCGGAACTCCCATAAAAATAATCGTCCTGATGTCGGGAACGCCTTGATAGCTCACTAGATCGAAAACCGGATCAAAATCGACCCGGTATTCAATCAATGCGACATCCGGTTGCCCGCCCAAACTGTACATGCCGCTCAATATATTGGAAATATGATGGCCGATTTCTTCCTCGGTCAACAAGGTGCCGTTCAGTTTGCGATAACAATTCTTGCTGCGACCATTGACAACGATAATCCCTTCGCCTCCGCTGCCATGCGCAGGCTTGATTGCAAACTCGTCGTAGTTTTTGAGCTTTTCGGCTAAACCGGCAATTTGATATTCCGCTTCAATGACCGCATAGAGTTCGGGGACGGCAATGCCTGAAGCTTGTGCGAGCTTTTTAGTTCGCAGCTTATCGTCGACCAACGGATAATATTTACGCGGATTGTAACGCAGTATATAGTCGCCATTACGCTGATTCATCCCCAATAAACCGACATCTCTTAGCCGTTTCGAGGGGCGTAAATAGTTTTTCCAAGACATGCGGCTATCCTTTTATGACGGAACGAAACCGCCACAGCTCAGTTAGGCGATAGCCGGTATAGCGGCCTAACAATAAGGTAAACGCTAGAAACGTCAATAATAATTCGGGAAATACAAAAATAAGATGCTCGAGTACGGGATGCGACATCAGCAAATAACTGATCGACGCGATGAATAAGCTGCCGATACATTGCTGCAGCGCCTCTGAAGGCCCGTGTTCTTCCCAAACCAAGGACATTCTTTCAATCGTCATCGAAATGATGACCATCGGGAACAAAGCGACCGACAAGCCGCGATCGATACCCATTTTATGACTCATCAAGCTTAGCAACGTCATCAATATCACAACGATGATCAGCACACTCGCGAGTCTCGGCACCAGCAGCAAACGCAAATACTCCAAATAAAAACGCAGCATTAAACCGAATGCGATTAGCAAACCAAATAAAAAAAGCCCCCAAGACAAGCCGGTCTCTCGAAACGCCATCCCGATCAAAATCGGCATGAACGTACCGAATGTTTTAAAGCCGACGACATTTCTCAAAACAACGATCAACAAGGCGCCGATCGGCATCATCAATAAAATCCGGTAAACATTTTGTGTTTGAATCGGTAAATGAAATAGCGAGAACTCCATAATCGGCGAATCGATTTTACCGATACGCTTTTGGGTTACCGCTGCCAATCCAAGCGACTGCTTATAAACCGAAAAGTCGATCTTTTCCGATCGCCCTCCTGTCACTTTCAGTAAGGGCGCGCTTCCGTAATACCAAATGATTGAATTTTCGGGAAAACCGGATGCCCCCGAATGCGGATCAAAGGTCAACCATTGTTCACCGTTATGCACCTGAAGCCAGGGCAGCAGCTTACTGTGTCTTGCCCCATCTTTAAGCATCAGGATGTTAACTTGACGAGTCGGAATCCTCGCCCCATGCAAAACATCGATCACTCGCTTCATCCAAGCTTCGGGACCGGTCGCGTCTTTTTTAATGATTTTTACATTGTCGTCGGGACTTGGCGCATTCAACCTTCGCAATAACTCTTGAGTAAAGGATTTGATATCCGCCGATTTGCTTCTGACATCGTCCAACAATGCCGAAACGGCCGTCTGCATTATCTCCGGATACTCGGGTTCTTCAGGATAAGGAACTTTTTTATCGATAAAAGTTTCTTTGTCCCCCGGAACGATTTGCATCCGGTAATACAACGTCTGTTCGCCTGCCGGTCGCCGAACCGCCCATTGAGCGATTCGATTATGATTGACGCTTTCAAGGGTAAGACCGTATCGACCTGAAACAAAGTTTTCATCCAAAAACATATATCCGGGAATTTGTTTCGGCAACATCAAATCGACTTTGGAAGGGCCGGGAGAAGGTTTATAGCTTACCTTGGCTTCTACAGCCCAAATAATCTCATCCTCGACCGGTAACAAAGGTAGATTTAGCTCTGTAACTTTGTAATAAGTGACCGCAACGCTCAATCCGACCAGGATAAGCGCCAAAACATTGACATGAAGGTTTTTCAAAACGATTGCCGTATTAAATAATTGTTGTTATAGGGCCTAAGATCAGAAAGAAACGATACCGAATTATTCTTCCAAGACCGGCTCCGGAAAACCAGGGGAACAAATAATATTTTTTAATTTTTTCGAGTGTTTATGCGTCACGCTTGGATCAACAACGACCTTGTTTTCCAGAAACCTACGACCTAGCAAGACCGGATAAATATAGTTGCCTCGGTCAGCTAGTGTGAACTCCGTCTCGTAATAATTCGAATTCATACAAAACCCTAATTCCACAACGAAACGCTTCGCCGATTCCAGTTTATGTCTTTTAATTCGCGTTTCCCTCACAACCGGCAGCTCTACAGTAGTCGCTTGAGCTTTTTTTTCCAAACCTTTCGGCAATGTAAAACGAATCCAGCTTTGCTCGTCCCGCTCGAACTCTTCAACATTTTTAGCATGGATCGAAGAGGTTCTCGCACCGGTATCAAGCTTTGCTCGAAACCGTATTTGCGCCGGAGATAGAATAATGTCTTCCACCCACCCTGCGATAATTTTTTGATCTTCATATGCGCTGGCTCGACCCAAAGGACTTAACATGACCAACACAATGAAAAGGCTTATACCAATATTTCGTTTCATCATATTTTTCATTAATAATCATATAGTTAAATCACCCATAAAGAGGGACTGATGCAGCACAATGTTTATAGCTTGTTTTTCCCATGAAGGGAAGAGAATTGAGCGCTTTATGAACCGTCCCAATATCACAGATAAACTCAATAGATAAACCCAATGCAGTAATATACCTTTCGCACTTCAAATTTCGGCAGCGCCAGAGGAGGCGCCTGGGTGTCCGATCGATTTTTGCTCCTGCAAAATCGACATTCACGCCATCCATGGCGCTCATAAAGGCTTTGCCAGCATGGAGCTGGCATAGAGCCTACATGGACGTATTCACGGCGTCCTTTAGCGGACACCCAGGCGCCGAATTTTGATCTACGACGGGTATACAATGTTTGTAACTATTCAGCCCTCCGGCAATTATCGCTCCCACGCTCTGCGCTCATCGTTATACATAAGTCAAAAATTACCGTTTTGCAATCTTAGCTAATGAGGCTTCGATACCATTTTTTGTCGCCCAACGTTCCCGACTTCGAAATCGCGATCTGGGGATCGCTCCCACAGAGCATCCGACCCTTTGTGGGAGCGACGCCTTCGTCGCGATTTTCGAAGCCATTGACTTTCAATATCCACTGATTTTTCAAACAGTACCGTTCACAGGTATTCGATAAACTCTGTTTAGCACCTTTACCGGTACTTGTGTATAACGGCGAGCGCTCTGCGTGGGAATGCCTGAGTACCGCTCCAGCGGTACGAGAAGCTCTTGCCCTGCGCTTTTGTCGAAGGGGAGCTTCTCGTACTGCATTCCCAAGCAAAGAGCTTGGGAACGAGCGAAATTGAAGCCCACGCCGCCATTCCCTGCTCCCACTGCTTACTGCTTACTGCTTACTAAATTAAAACTCACACCTTAGTTTTTTTATAGAACCCGTGCTTTCCGCTCTCCTGTTTACCGGGAGCTAAAGGCTTTTCCTTAGGCAAGCCGACCGATTCGAGCAACACATCCAATGTTTTCGATTCTAACTCGTGAAAAGCATGAGATTTTAATCCTTCCGGCATCATCAGCAAACCATAGCGTACGCGCATCAAGCGACTGACGGTTACACCTTGAGATTCCCATAACCGTCTAACCAAACGATTCCGCCCTTCGCTAACAACGACGTGATACCATTTATTAGCGCCTTCCCCGCCGTGAAATTGAATATCGTCGAATTTTGCCGGCCCATCGTCAAGTTCAACACCTTGTTTCAATCGTTCGAGTACCTCATCGGAAACCTCGCCCAAAATCCGCACGGCATATTCTCGATCGACTTGCATCGACGGATGCATCAATCGGTTGGCCAATTCGCCGTTATTGGTCAGCAACAGCAAGCCTGAAGTATTGATATCGAGACGCCCAACCGAAATCCAGCGGCCGACTTGCAACTTAGGTAATTGCGTAAAAACGACCGGCCGGCCTTCCGGATCTTGCCTTGTCACGACCTCACCGACCGGTTTGTGATAAATCAATACTCGGGTAGTTTGATGCGCAAATTTTTCCCAATGAACAACTCGGCCATTAAGCTGCAGATGATCGCCGTTTTGGATTCTATCACCGAGTTTCGCCTGCACGCCGTTAAGCCTGACTCGCCCCTCTTCTATCCAGCGTTCGATTTCGCGCCTCGACCCCATACCGCCGCGCGCCAAGATTTTTTGTATGCGTTCGCCGGTTCCATCTTGGGGCTTGGTCAATGTTTTTTTCATCGCGACGGGAGCCTCTACTTCATTCTTCCGTACTTTGGACGAAGGTCTCGACTTCTGCTTTAAATTCGGTTTCCTTCCCTTGTTCTGTGACTTCTGGTCGGTTGTTTTCTTGCTGTTCACTCTGTTCCTGCATTAGTTGCTGATTACTGGCTACCGATAAATCCAATTCTTTGATTTCCTGTAATGTCGGAAGCTCATGCAAGGAAGATAAATCGAAATAGTCCAAAAATTGTTTAGTCGTACCATACAGCGCTGGGCGTCCCGGCACTTCTTTATGCGCAATAATCCTGATCCATTCGCGTTCGAGAAGCGTGCGAATGATATTCGAACTGACCGCAACACCGCGAATATCTTCGATATCGCCTCTCGTAACCGGCTGTCGGTAGGCAATAATCGCCAGCGTCTCCAACAAAGCTCTGGAATATCTAGGCGGTTTTTCCTCAAATAAGCGTCCGACCCAAAATGATAATTCCGGCTTAACCTGAAAACGGTAACCGCTAGCGACTTTTTTCAAGGCTACAGGCCGCGTTGCGTAATCTTCAACAATCTCGTCAACGGCTTTTTGCAGCGTTTCGATTTCAGGTTGTTCGAGTTCGGGAAAAGTTTGCTGGAGTTGTTTGACCGTCATCGGTTTATCCGATGCGAATAATAGAGCTTCGACGATTCGTTTGATATCCACGAGAGTTGCTAGAAAGTTGCTTTTTTTAAGACTATACGTATTGTTAAATTTTTTCTCGCGCAGATGCGAAAGGGCGTAGAGGTGGTTTTACGAATTCGGTAATTCAACCCCTTCTGCGGGACGAATTATTTAACCCGTCCCCAACGTTTCGGTTTGTCCCCAAATATCTTGGATTGCGTTAGCAGGGTCGAAACATTTAAGACGGGGTTGCAACCCATACGCATCAAGCTAAAAACGGCCACCCCATATCTCGCTCTTTCCTAAGCTCCAGCTTGGGAAAGACACTCCGGAAGCTCCAGCTTCATGAGACCGACACAAGCTCCGCACATTCTTAATCAACCCCGACCTTCTCGTTCAATCTTCTTTGTTTGTCGGGAAGCTAGAGCTTCCTGATCAGGTTACCCAAGCTGGAGCTTGGGTAACAGCAAAATTCCTCTGCGCCTTTGCGCGAGAATCTTATTAAATCTTAAGCACTTGCAGCAACCGCTCTGACCACGATTTCGGTCAAAGGTTCGTGTTGAATGATTTCGATTAAGCCTTCTTTACTGAGCTCGAGAATGGCCAAAAAAGTTACGACGACGCCATGGCGTCCTTCTTGAGTCAGAAACAATCGATTAAAAATGACGCCTTCCCCGCCTTTGAGTCTCTCCAGGACACTCGACATGCGCTCTCGAACCGATAATGGCTCCTTAATAATGTGATGATGGCTTAATTGGTCGGCACGCTTTAATACGTCTTGCAAAGCCAATAACATTTCCCGCAATTGAATATCAGGTAACGGGCGTTCGATTTCAATCATCGATACATCGGCCTTGGCAATAAACAGATCCCGCTCCAGCCTCGACATGCCATCAATGTCCTCGGCCGCCTTTTTAATGACCTCATATTCCTGCAATCTTCGGATCAATAAGGCTCTCGGGTCTTCATCATCCTCTTCTTCGGCGACCTGCCTAGGCAGTAACATGCGCGATTTAATTTCGGCCAACAGTGCCGCCATGACTAGATATTCGGCGGCTAATTCGAGCCTAAGCTCGGTCATCATATCGATGTAACCGATGTATTGCCGAGTAATCTGCGCGATCGGAATATTCAGAATATCGAGATTCTGCCTCCGGATCAGATAGAGCAACAAATCCAGCGGTCCTTCAAAGGTATCGAGAAAGACACGCAATGCATCGGGCGGTATGTAAAGATCCTCGGGGAATTCCATGAACGGCGCGCCCTGAACAATAGCCAAGACTTTCTCAACCGGGGCCAAAACTTCCGCTTGCGCTACTTGCATCGTCAATAGATCACCTTAACCGAAAACCGATCAAAACTCTCATCCCAACCCAGCTAATGAAAAAAACATATTTTGCGCCAAAAACATCGGATAACCCAGTATGACATTCAATGTACCGGTGAATAACATCAGCAATAATATCAAAAAACCGTAACGCTCTAATTTGTTGTATTGCCAAGCCCATCGGTTCGGCAAAATGCCGGATACAACGCGACTGCCATCCAAAGGCGGTATCGGTATCAGATTAATCAGTGCCAGCACCAGATTGATCGATATCCCCGCAATACCCCAATAGATCATCGGCAGTGTCATGAAATCGACATTGATCATGACGCCCACTCGAGCGATCAACGCCCACCCCACAGCCATCAGTAAATTCGATACCGGACCCGCCAATGCGACGATGGCCATATCCTGCCGCGGATTCTTGAAATTTCGCGCATCGACGGGTACCGGCTTGGCCCAGCCGAATATAAAACCGGTTCCGGTCAATAACAATATGCCGGGCAGAAGAATCGTACCGACCGGGTCGATGTGTTTCAAAGGGTTCAAGGTCAATCGACCGAGCATTTTAGCGGTATTGTCGCCGTATTTTTTTGCGACCCAACCGTGAGCGGTTTCATGCACGGTAATCGCGAAAATCACCGGAATAACCCAGACGATAATACGCTGGATCAAAGACAATTCGTTCATCATAGAGGGATTTCTCGGTTAGTCCAACATCGGCGCTTGGCCTTTTCCTTGCCTGATAATTTCGAGATTTTTTCCCGAACATTCAATAATTGTAGTCGGTTCGTCCGGCACGATACCGGCATCGATTACGAGATCGAGTTCATGCTCGAGCCGATCGCGAATTTCATAGGGATCGGTTAGAGCCGACGACTCGCCCGGCAAGACCAGCGTCGAGCTGAACAACGGCTCTCCAATAGTCTCCACGAGTAATGAGGCGATCGCGTGATCAGGCACCCGAATGCCTATGGTTTTTTTCTTAGGATGTTGCAAGCGGCGCGGCACTTCTCGCGTAGCATTCAGGATAAAAGTGAACGGCCCTGGCGTCAATGCCTTGATCAACCGATAGGCGTCGTTATCGATTTTGGCAAAATTCGACACCTGCGTTAGATCCTGACAGATCAAGGTAAAATTGTGTTTATCGTCCAATTGCCTAATTCTACGAATTTTGTCCAGCGCCTGCTTATCGTCCATTTGACAGGCAATCGCATAGGACGAGTCGTTCGGATAGGCAATCACTCCACCATGCTGCAAGATCTCGACTGCTCGATTGATTAACCGTTGCTGCGGATTCTCGGGATGAATTTGAAAAAATTGCGCCATAGTATGCGTGCTTGAAATAAATTCGGCCATTATACCCGATTATCGCTCCGATTCTTTTTTTGCGACTTTATCGCGCAAATATACCGGCATTGCCTGTTCGACCGGTACGGCTTGATTCAAGTTGAAACTTCGCGCGCCGAGCAGTGCTATCGCCGAAGCTTTCGGCAAAGGCGTGTCGTCGACGCCGGCAAGCCAAGCATTCAAGCGCTCGTCCAATGCTTCACGGTAGGTTTTCCAGCCGCTACCGATGCCGTAGCCTTTTATTTCGGGGAAGTCGACGTTTTCAGCGGACCCTACCGACTCGGAGCCGAGCAATTCGGCAAACCCCTGGTCGTTTTTACGGTAAACACCCCAAAACACCTCGCCCATACGTGCATCCATACAGGCAAAAACCACGTCCCGGTCCGCGTGTTCAAAATAATTCTGAGCCAAGGCCGCCAGCGTCGAAACCGGAGCGACAAGCAAGTCTAAACCTAATGCAATACCTTGAATCACGCCGGTCGCAATTCTGACGCCGGTAAAAGACCCGGGGCCCCGGCCGAACGCGAGTCCGTCCAAATCCTGAGGCACGAACCCCGCCTCAGCCATCAGCGAATCAATCATCGGTAAGATCAATTGCGTATGTGTTCGCGGCGCCAGTTCAAAGCGTTCCAAGATTTCGCCATCGATATATAAGGCGGCCGAACAAGCTTCGGTCGCGGTATCTACTGCCAATAACTTCATGCATTTTGCTCGTTTTGAAAAAAAGCCCGGACATCCTCGATATCTCGAGTTCGCCGCATCGGCGGTACGCTGTCGAGAAACATTTGTCCATAAGCGCGTTTTAAGAGCCGCGGATCGCAGACCAGCAACACCCCGCGATCGCTGACATCGCGAATCAAGCGGCCGACGCCTTGTCTCAATGCGATCACCGCGGCCGGAATCTGGTATTCAAAAAAGGGATTCAAACCTTGCCGCTCCATCGCGCCGAGTCGAGCCTTCAAGACCGGGTCGCTCGGCGAGGCGAACGGCAATTTATCGATAATCACACACGACAAAGCCTCGCCTCGCACATCGACGCCCTCCCAAAAACTAGCCGTGCCCAGTAAAATAGCATTACCGGACCGTTTGAATTCATCCAACAAAATTGCTTTCGGCCGACTGCCTTGCACCAGCAACGGATATTTGATTTTTTGTCTCAATAGCAATTCCGCCTCTTTCAAGGCGCGATGACTCGTAAACAAAAAAAACGCCCGCCCCCGGCTCGCTTCGAGCACCGGCAACGCAAATTCGACGATCGTCCGGGTAAAGTTCGGATCGGCCGGTTTCGGCAAACCTTTCGGATGATAAAACAAGGATTGCTCGGCGTAATCGAACGGACTTTCCCAACTGAACCCCTCGGCATTCGCAAGCCCCAAACTTTTCGCGAAATGCTCGAATTTATTTGCAACACTCAGCGTCGCCGAGGTAAATACCCAGGTCGCCTTATGCTGCTGCATAAAGGCACGGAATTCGGAGGCAATGTCAATAGGCGTTCGACTGAGCGTGAAGGTCTTTTTATGGGTTTCGTACCAGCGTATCCATTTGCCGTCGTTCTCTTCGAGAATGGCCCGTAGTTGGTGCCCTAGTTCTTCTGCGCGTTTGAAACAAGACTCCAACCCCTTAGTCTTGACCGACGCCAATTCCAATTGCACGGTCAAACGTTGAAGTTGTTCCTGCAATTCAGAAAGGCCCGAAGAAATTTTCGGATGGGTCTCGATTTCGCGCCACTCGCCTCTTTTTAGCTCAATGCCGAATGCCAAGCGCAAATCCTTAATTTGGTGCTCCAGATCGTCGCATGCGGTGCGTAACTCGGGTAGATCGGTCGCATCCTTGAAATACTCAACCAAAGTATCCTTCGCCAAATCGCTTAATTGTCGGGCGCCGACCGTAATACCCAAAAAGTTAGAGGCGGTATCGGCCAATTGATGCGCCTCATCGATGATCACGATTTCGGCATCAGGCAACAACTCGCCGAAGCCGATCTCGCGAATCGACCAATCCGCGCACAACAAATGGTGATTGATGACCAGCACATCGGCTTCCTGGGCTTTTTTACGCGCCTTGACCAGAAAACACTTTTCGTAATCGGGACAATCCTGACCGAGACAATTATCGGCGGTCGAGGTCGCCTGAAACCACACCGGGTCGCTTTCCGGCACGTCCGGCATTTCTGCGACATCGCCCGATTTCGTTCGGTTGGACCATGATTTAATTTTAGTCAGCGACGCCGCATCGTCCTTACTGAAACCCAAGGTCGAATTGAGTGCGTTGCCGAGCCGATAAATACACAAATAATTGCTACGACCTTTCAGCAGAGCGGCCGCAAACGGCACGCTCATCGCTTTGCGAATGACAGGAATGTCGTTGTTAAACAATTGATCCTGGAGATTTTTGGTGCCGGTCGATACGATCGCTTTGCGCCCCGATAGAATCGCAGGTACTAGGTAAGCAAAAGTTTTCCCGGTGCCGGTGCCGGCTTCGGCGATCAAATGACGCTCTTGCTCGACCGCATCCCGAACCGCACAAGCCATTTCAACCTGCGCAGCGCGCGGCAAATAACCGGGAATAACTTTCGATAGCGGCCCGTCGCCGGCAAAAAACGCTTCCAATTCGTTCACAAGATCGTTTTATTGTTCAAGTTTGCCGAGTCTGATTTCGATATCCTTGATTTTTTTCAGTAATCCCGGCAATTTAGTCAATGCAGCCAACTCTTTCCAAGCGACTTTTCTTTCTTTCGCGGGACTGCCAAAGACCTGCGTAGCCGGTGCAATATCGTTCGATACGCCGGAGCGCGCCATCACGACCGCATGATGGCCGATTTTGACATGGTCGGCGATACCTGCGCTGCCAGCCAGAATCGCATTGTCTTCGATCGTGCAAGAACCCGAAATACCGGTTTGCCCGCAAATAATCACATTATTACCGATCGTGTTGTTATGGCCGATTTGCACCAGATTATCGATCTTCGACCCCGAACCGATCACGGTAGAACCTAATGTGCCTCGATCGATGCAGGTATTCGCGCCGATCTCGACATCGTCCTCGATTATGATATTGCCGACATGCGGCACTTTGATCTGTTGCTCATTGCGTTGCTTATAACCGAAACCGTCCGCGCCGATCACAGCGCCGGCGTGAATTACGACATTGTTACCGATACGACTGTGATCGTAAATCACGGCATTCGGATGAATACGACAATTAACTCCTAATATGACGTCATTGCCGATATAGGCGCCGTTAAGAATCTCGCAACCCTCGCCGATCAAACAACCTTCGCCGACACTTACGAACGGCGCAATATAGACGTTATGAGCGATCATTGCCGAATCGGCAATACAGGCACGCTCCGAAATTTGTTTAGGAAACTCCAATGACGGGTAAAGCAGGTGAATCGCTTTGATGAAACTAATCTCGGGATCTTTGCAAATCAGCAGTGCCATTTGCTCCGGCGGATTTTCGTGAAGTGTTTCGCGTTTGATAAAACAAGCGGCTGCCCGGGAATTGGACAAATATTGTGCATATTTGGGATCGTTCAAGATGGTAATTTGTCCAGCGGCAGCCGACTTGATATCGGCCGCCGAAGTAATAGAACACTGCTTGTCTCCGCCGACAATTTCCGCATCACAATGCTTGGCCAACTCTTCTAGGATTAATGTCATAAATAAATGATTAATTGAATAATAAATTTAAGGCTTTTCGCGTTTGATGTTCGGATTATAACCGAATAGTGAATAGTGAACAGTGAGAAGTGAGCGGCGAGTGGTGCGCAGTAAGTGGTCCGTATGCAGCGCCAGCGGAATACGGGGCATTCGTGGCCTCGCCCATCCCGGATTGCGCTGCGCTCCATCCGGGCTACGCTGCTTTTCACCTTTCACCTTTCACCTTTTCCCCTTAAATAAACATTTTCATTCTGTGTTTGACGTTATTTTAGGTTAGAATAGCCAGTTTTTTGAAACTGGATGAGAAAAAGATTACGCCGGAACTTTCGGATTCTCATCAGTACCCGGCTTCGGCTTGCTGCGATATCCGAATTCCAGCCATTCGTTGCAGGGAAAAGCCTACTTTCAGGACAATATCTTGGGAGTCCGTCGAAAAAAATTTTTAATGCCTTAACCTTTAGAGTAACAACATGACAGACCTATCGCATTACAGAAACATCGGCATCTTCGCTCACGTCGATGCTGGCAAAACCACGACTACCGAGCGTATCTTAAAACTCACCGGAAAAATCCATAAACTAGGCGAAGTTCACGAAGGCGAATCGACCATGGACTTCATGGATCAAGAAGCCGAACGCGGCATCACGATTCAATCCGCGGCAACCACTTGTTTCTGGAAAGACCACCGTTTCAACATCATCGATACTCCCGGTCACGTTGACTTCACAATTGAAGTTTACCGCTCACTGAAGGTTCTCGACGGCGGCGTCGGCGTTTTCTGCGGTTCCGGCGGCGTGGAGCCTCAATCGGAAACCAACTGGCGTTATGCAAATGATTCTAAGGTTGCCCGTGTCATTTATGTCAACAAACTAGACCGTATCGGCGCCGATTTCTACCGTGTCGTCAAACAGGTTGAAAAAGTTTTAGGTGCAAACCCTATCGTCATGACCCTGCCGATCGGAACCGAAGATCAGTTTGTCGGCGTTGTCGACTTATTGACTGAAAAAGCTTGGGTCTGGGATAACTCCGGCGATCCGTTGAATTACGAGATTCAAGACATCCCTGCCGACATGCTTGAAGACGTTAAAACATGGCGCGCGGAATTGATCGAAAAAGCGGTCGAGCAAGACGATGACGTCATGGAAAAATACCTGGAAGGCGAAGAGCCCGATATCGACACACTGAAACGCTGCATCCGCAAAGGCACGATCGAACTGAACTTATTCCCGACCTATTGCGGCTCGTCGTTCAAAAACAAAGGCGTGCAATTAGTTCTGGACGCGGTCGTCGACTATTTGCCAAGCCCTACCGAAGTCAACCCGCAACCTGAAGTCGATTTGGAAGGCAACGAAACCGGTAATTTTGCTATCGTCGACCCAAACCGTCCTCTGCGTGCACTGGCGTTCAAAATCATGGACGACCGTTACGGCGCATTGACCTTCATTCGCATTTATTCAGGTCAATTGGGGAAAGGCACGACCGTACTGAATACCTTTACCGGCAAAACCGAACGTATCGGCCGTATCGTAGAAATGCATGCCGATTCGCGCGAAGAAGTTGAATCTGCGCAAGCCGGCGACATCGTCGCGGTATTGGGCATGAAAAACGTCCAAACCGGACATACTTTGTGCGATCCGAAAGATCCGGCTACATTAGAGCCGATGGTATTCCCCGACCCGGTCATCTCAATGGCGGTCGCGCCGAAAGACAAAGGTGCGTCCGAAAAATTGGGCGTTGCGCTGGGCAAAATGATCCAAGAAGATCCGTCTTTCCGCGTCGAAACCGATATCGACAGCGGCGAAACGATCCTGAAAGGCATGGGCGAACTGCATCTCGATATCAAGGTTGACATTCTGCGCAGAACGCACGGCGTCGATGTCATCGTCGGCAAACCGCAAGTGGCCTACCGAGAAACCATCACGCAACGCGTCGAAGACAGCTACACGCATAAAAAGCAATCGGGCGGTTCCGGTCAATACGGGAAAATCGATTATTTCATCGAACCGGGCGAACCGGGCAGCGGCTTCGTTTTCGAATCGAAAGTTGTCGGCGGTAACGTACCGAAAGAATACTGGCCTGCCATTCAAAAAGGTTTTGAATTGAGCATGGGCAAAGGCGTACTGGCCGGTTACCCTTGCTTGGACTTTAAAGTCACACTGGTCGACGGCGCCTTCCATGCGGTCGACTCATCGGCCATTGCGTTCGAAATCGCCGCGAAAGCCGCTTATCGTCAATCGATTCCGAAAGCCGGCCCGCAATTAATCGAGCCGATCATGAAAATCGACGTATTCACCCCGGAAGATCATGTCGGTGACGTGATCGGCGACTTGAACCGCCGCCGCGGTATGATCAAATCTCAAGAAGCCGGCGTAACGGGCGTTCGCATCAAGGCCGAAGCGCCGTTAAGCGAAATGTTCGGTTATATCGGCGACTTGCGTACGATGACTTCAGGTCGCGGACAATTCTCGATGGAATTCTCGCATTATCTGCCGTGCCCGAAAAATGTAGCGGACGAAGTCATTAAGGAAACTTTAGAGCGCAACGCGAAAAAGTAAATATCCTTTATTTTAATGATTGCCGGACGAGTCATTCGTCCGGCAATTTATTTTTACTCTCCTCTCCTCTCCTTATCGCATTCATGTCCGGCAGCTTCAGCCGATAATCTTTTGCTCTTCCATCAGAATATTAGTAAGCTCGGCATCATCCCTCTATCAGGAACACAGCCGTGGCTCATTCATCCTATCGGGAACGCCTGCTTGCACTTTCCGACCGTCTCATTCAAATTCAAAAACCCATTCAAATCCTCGATTCAATTAAATGGCCGCGCAATTTTCGCGAGCAATTTTTCGCCGGCGACTCTCAATTTCTACCGCCCGCCGACCGTGAGTTCTATCAAGATCAAGCGCTAAGCTTCGACGCAGTAAACGTATACGCCGCGCTGAAGGACTTAAGTCGAGACATTACTAAAAACTTGGGACACAACGATTCGCTCGGCTCGATTCTGCAAGATACGGTTAGTCAATACATGCGCGTGATCGATTTATTACATAGCCGCGGCACTCCCGATTTTTTAATCCATAGCCATGCACTTTACGGTTCGGCGCGAGATCATTTACTCGGCGACAATAAAACCCTTTTGGAACTCGGTGAACGATTATGCGCCATTTTTTCGTTGCCCGGGGCCAAACATCTTAACCGCGCTCACCCGAAAGAAATAAATGCCGAAACCGCAGTACTGTCGCTGAGGCAACGCCTATCAAGCCATTTCGACGACGGCGCCTTGAGCGTCGTTTTGAGTGATGGCATCGTTTCCGATGCCTCGGCCGGAGGAGACAAAATCAAGATTAATAATAACGCTTGGTTTTCCGAGCTCGATTTGAAAGTCTTGGAGGTGCATGAAGGCTGGGTGCATGTCGGAACCACATTAAACGGAAGATTGCAACCTTGGGCCACCTGGCTTAGCGTCGGTTCGCCGCGCATCACCGCGACACAAGAAGGTTTGGCCGTTTTGATCGAAACCCTAACGTTCAGCTCTTTTCCCGATCGCGCCCGACGCATCAGCGACCGAGTCATTGCGATCGACCTGGCCGAACAAGGCGCCGATTTCATTGAAGTTTACCGTTACTTCCTGGAGCGGGATGTAAGCCCTCATGACAGTTACACGATCGCTCAGCGAGTGTTTCGCGGCGGCATGGTCGAAGGTGGCGCTTGTTTCACAAAAGACCTATCCTATGTCCGAGGCTTTATCGAATTAGTCAATTTCATCCGTAGCGCAACGCTGGAAGGCTTGCCGGAACTGTTGCCAATGCTGTTCGCCGGCAAGGTCACGCTGGACGACATCCCTATACTTTATGAACACTACTTAGATGGCTTAATTGCAGAGCCAAAGTACCTGCCACCCATGTTTAGGGATCTAAACGGTCTTTATGTCTGGTTCGGTTTTGCCTCGGGCATCGCGCAAATCAACATCGAAAATGTACAGGCTCATTTCAATCAGCTATTTCAAAATCTACCGAGAACGCCGGATCAAGCGTCTGAAGATACCGAAATCGATTAATACGAAACATCACACCTAAACTCCATAATCTATTGGGTAAGATCAAGCGCTGGATTAACGCCATTCATGGGGTAACAAAGGGTATATAATACTTCGGCGCTTCTGTGGTTAGATGCTTTTCTTTTAGAATTATCAGAAATCGATGCATTGATGCATTGATGCAAAATCGTAATAAAATGCAGCTAATTTTCCTTGGTTTGTAATTCGTAATACTATAGCGCTTTAAATTTACTTTTCCCGGAGATTTTTCATGCACAACAGGTGTCCGCTGTCACTACTATTTTTCTTGTTTTGTTTGGTCACGACTTTGTACCCGCTTAATGCCGCAGCCAACCTGACCCCGCCTCAACAAATCATCCAAAACAGCTCGGATAGAATCCAACAGACCCTCAGTCAGCCGCTTTATCGCAACGATTTTGCCAGAGCCACGCAATTTGTCGATGGCGTAGTCGGCGATTTCGTAGACATGGAGAGAGTCGCGATTTTGGTTTTAGGTCGGCATATCCGTCAAGCCACTCCAACTCAAAGACAACAATTTATAAAAGAATTCAGAACATTACTGGTACGAACTTATACTAAGGCATTTCAAGAATATACCGACTGGCAGATTACTTTCGCACCCCAGATCAGCGGTGAAGATCCAACCAGAACCATTGTCCGAACCATCGTCGATCAACCGGGCCAGCAACCTATAAACATTAACTATCGCATGATGAAAAACAGAAGCGGCGAATGGAAAGTTTTCGATATCCTGATCGAGGGCGTCAGTCTCGTCACTAACTACCGATCGACTTTCAATCGAGAAATTACCCAAACGGGATCTATCGATGGCGTTATCAAGATGTTGGTCGATCGTAACAGACGCTAAGTCCACTTAAGTAATGAGCCGATCGAGAGTCAAGCGAATCCAACGCCCTCTCTTTTCGGTCTTTACTGTCGCTCTGAAAAACAAAAAATAATGCCATGCAACTTGCAATCACCGTACTTGGAAAACGTCAGTCTCAATATATCGAACCTATCCTAGCCGCCGTTAGCCGGTGTAAGTGTAGTATCGCTGAAATACGGTCGACCGACTTGACCGAATCTACAGCAGCCTATATGTTAATCGAAGGTAATTGGAACCATATTGCCAAACTCGAAAATCTACTCGAAACGCTGCAAAAACAACTAAAAATTCACATTCATAAAGCACGACAAGAAAAATCGGGGACACCCAAATCCGGCCTGCCCTATACTCTCGAAGCGATGAGTCTGGATCAAAACGATATCATCCTGTCTATCGTAACCTTTCTAGTGGAACGTAACATCGCAATAGAGGAAATCAAAGCCTACCGCTACCCCGCTGCCTATATTCAAACACCGGTTTTTTCGACACAGCTCATCATTATCATTCCATCGGAACAACGTTTGTTGCAACTTCGCGAGGATTTCCTCGATTTTTGCGATCAGCTGAATCTCGATGCCATTCTCGAACCCATTAAACGCTAACTGATTATTATGACAACGCTTAGCATAGGCACCGCCATGCCCGATTTCGAAGCCGCCTCAACCGGCGATAAAAGCATAACGCTTTCCGACTTTTTAGGAAAAAATGTTGTTATCTACTTTTATCCAAAAGATAACACGCCCGGATGTACGCAGGAAGGCATAGCCTTCCGCGACCATATTGACGAATTTAACGCATTTAATACCGTTATTCTCGGCGTTTCACGAGATTCGGTTAAAGTTCACGAGGGTTTCAAGTGCAAACAGGCATTCCCGTTCGACTTGCTGTCCGATCAAGATGAAACCCTGTGCAACTTGTTTGGCGTCATTAAAATGAAGAACATGTACGGCAAGCAAGTCCGAGGCATCGAACGCAGCACTTTTTTGATCGATGAGCAAGGCATCCTAAGACATGAGTGGCGCGGCGTAAAAGTCAAAAACCATGCCGCAGAAGTCCTGCAAGAACTCAAGATCTTGACACAATAATATAATCATCGCATCAAATTCGGTTTTTTTCTTGCACCCCCCCGCCCTCCCGAGGGAACGAATGTGCCGAAACTTGAAGTGCGAAAGGTATAATTAATGAATATTCAAAGCTCACCAAAACTCAAATTGTTCGTACTAGACACTAACGTGCTGATGCACGATCCCGCCGCGATTTTCCGTTTTCAGGAACACAACATATTTATTCCGATGGTCGTTCTCGAAGAACTCGATCATAGTAAAAGAGGACTATCAGAAGTCGCCCGAAACGTCCGTCAGGTCAGCCGTTTTTTGGACGAACTAATTCAAGGCGCTACGTCCGAATCGATTGAAGAAGGTTTTCCTCTCTCGCGTATCGAACACGCCCCCGATAGCGACATACAGTTCGGACGTCTTTATTTCCAGACTCGCCAACTCACTTCAATGCTTCCCGACTCGATGCCTGGCCATATTGCCGACAATTCGATTCTGGTCGTCGTGCTGGCTTTAACGCAAAAATACCCCGATACCAATATCACCCTAGTGTCGAAAGACATCAATATGCGCATCAAGGCGGCGGCGCTGGGCTTACATGCCGAGGATTACCATAACGACCAAACACTTGACGATATCGAACTACTGTATCGAGGGTCAGCCGCCCTCGAGTCGGATTTCTGGGATATCCATGGCAGTAAGATGGAATCTTGGCAGGAAAACGACCGAACATTTTACAAACTGCAAGGACCTCTTGTTAGCGAATGGTATCCGAATCAGTATTTATATATGGATAACGACAGCGACTTCGAAGCCATCGTCAGAAGCTGCGACGGTAAAAGCGCTGTACTCGAACTGGCGCACGACTACCGAACGCCTCATAACAATATATGGGGAATCACTGCCAAAAACCGCGAACAGAATTTTGCGCTTAACGTTCTGCTCGACCCTGAGATTGACTTCGTAACACTTTTAGGCACTGCTGGCACCGGTAAAACCCTATTGGCATTGGCAGCTGGTCTCGAATTAACGCTGGAAGAAAAAATCTATAACGAAATCATCATGACTCGGGAAACCATTCCGGTCGGAGAAGACATCGGCTTTTTGCCCGGTACCGAAGAAGAAAAAATGGCGCCGTGGATGGGGGCTTTAATGGACAATCTGGAACTATTAGGTAGCCGCTCGGGACACAACGAATGGCAACAAGGCGCGACCAGCAACCTTGTTATGAACCGGATCAAAATTAGGTCGCTCAACTTCATGCGCGGCCGCACCTTTCTAAACCGCTATTTGATCATCGACGAAGCGCAAAATCTGACTTCCAAACAAATGAAAACGTTGATCACCCGAGCCGGCCCCGGGACTAAAATCATTTGTATCGGTAACCTAGGTCAAATCGATACACCCTATTTGACGGCCACCACATCGGGACTCACTTATATTGTCGACCGTTTCAAGACCTGGCCGCATGCCGCGCACATCACCTTGAAACAAGGCGAAAGATCCCGTCTAGCCGATTATGCATCGGAGATTCTATAAGCCTAACGATCTTAAATATGCATGGCGGGCTTTGCAACCCCGTCATGCATAACCGTAGGATGGGTAGCAGCGAAACGGAAATCCATCGCTATTCTTCATTCCCTTTCAAAATGCCGTATTCAATCCGCTATCGCCGACTTTAGGCCAAGCTCTAATCACCGCTTTAACCACGGTAGCGAGCGGAATGGCGAAAAATACCCCCCAAAACCCCCACAAGCCGCCGAAAAACAAAATAGCAACGATAATTGCAACCGGATGTAAATTGACCGCTTCGGAAAACAGCAAGGGAACTAGTACGACCCCATCCAATGTCTGAATGACTGCATAAGCAATCAAAACATACATAAACTCATCCGTAGTCAATCCCCATTGGAAAAATGCCACTCCCAATACCGGAATAGTAACCAAGGTAGCGCCGACATAAGGAATAATCACCGACAGTCCTACCAGAAAGGAAAGCAAGACGGCGTAATTCAGGTTCATCGATGAAAAAGTAATATAACAAGCCGACATCAAAATAATGATTTCAGCGAACTTACCTCTTATATAGTTGCCGATCTGGCTGTTCACTTCCATCCACACGTTTTGAGTCAACAATCGGTCCCGCGGCATAAACTGTCCGACCCAGCCGACTATGATCGATTTGTCCTTCAAAAAAAAGAACACCATCATCGGCACCAAAAACAAATAAACGATTGCCGTCATAATCCCGACCAACGATGCAGCCGACATTGTGACCAACTCCTGACCATAACTCAACAATTTTTCTTGAATAATCAACGTAATTTCCTTGACCCTTTCCTTAGATAACAACTGAGGATACAACTCCAGCATTCTAATGATTTCACGCTGAATTCTTTTAATGATTTCAGGAAGATGATTAACGAACGCAAAAGCTTGCTCCGACAGCATCGGTATCAAGATAAAAATCAAAAACCCGAATACGGCTATAAATCCTATAAAAACCATATGCACGGCGACCAAGCGCGGCATTTTGAGCGACACAGCCTTTTGCACCAGTCCTTCTAATAAATAGGCAATCACTACCGCAGCAAATACCGGCATCAGAAAATCGGATAACGACACCACCAAAACCAAACTTAACAGAATGATGATTAGCAGCGCCATTGCCTGAGAATTAGGCAGAATACGTTTTAAACTATTCTTGAGAAAATCGAAATAAGAAAAGTCGGCTTGTGAAGTCATTATTTATCTAATAGTTATTATTATTCTCCGGACATTCTACCGGATGTCAGCCAAGCTTTGTTATTATACTTTTCGCACTACAAATTTCGGCGATGCTTAAGGATAGTGAATAGTGAATAGTGAATAGTGAATAGTGAATAGTGAATAGTGAATAGTGAATAGTGAATAGTGAATAGTGAAATGATGCAGGATTTTTCCCGCTTGTCAAGCGCCGATTTCACCTTTCACCTTTCACCTTTCACCTTTCACCTTTCACCTTTCACCTTTCACCTTTCACCTTTCACCTTTCACCTTTCACCTTTCACCTTTCACCTTTCACCTTTCACCTTTCACCTTTCACCTTTCACCTTTCACCTTTCACCTTTCACCTTTCACCTTTCACCTTTCACCTTTCACCTTTCACCTTTCACCTTTCACCAATTTACTTCGCGCCTCAAAAACCATAATACTCCGAGCCTCGACAGCACAGGCCAAACCTACCCAAACGGATTGATCGGACCTCTCGACAGCATCCAAAGGCGGTAGTTGCGCGGTATCGATCGCAAGATGCCAAAACCGGTCGGAAACCGGGGGTAATTGCGCGGCGATTTTATGATCCGACATGTTTAATAAGACATACAAGTCTTCTTCGTCGACGGTTAAACCCGCCAACATAAAAGCTAAAAACCGGACCTGCTCATCATCCCATGCCGGCTCACCGAGGTCTGCATCATGCCAAACGATATCCGGAAGATTGCGCGCCGGAATAATCTCGCCGGTCAAAAAACTGCTACGATTCAGGCTAGCATGACGGCGCCTCAAGGCAATCAATTCTTTGACAAAACGAAGCATATCGCTATTTTTTTCAACGAGATGCCAATCGAACCAGGAAATTTCGTTATCCTGGCACCAAGCATTATTATTGCCGCCTTGAGTACGCAGCACTTCATCACCGGCGTTTAACATCGGCACCCCTTGACTTAACATCAACAAACTCAACACATTTTTGGCTTGCTGCCGGCGCAACTCATTAATTTTTCGGTTGAACGTTTCGCCTTCGACGCCGCAATTCCAACTCAGGTTATCGTCGGTGCCGTCCCGATTCCCCTCGCCATTCGCTTCGTTATGCTTATGCTCATAAGTTACCCAATCGTGCAACGTAAAACCGTCATGACACGTCACAAAATTGATACTGTTCACCGGCAAACGATCGCCGTCCGCATAGAGATCGCTACTGCCGGCAATGTTGGTGGCGACAGCCCCGATTAAACCCGGATCGCCCCTGACGAAGCGGCGAATTACATCACGGTATCGACCGTTCCATTCCGACCAGGTCATTCCGGGAAAGGCACCGACTTGATAGAGCCCTTCGGCATCCCATGCTTCGGCAATCAAAGGTAATTCGGATAATAGCCTGGACGATTCGATTCGCCATGGCAAAGGCGGATGATCCATCGGCACACCGTTGTCTCCCCGCGCAAACACGCTGGCCAAATCGAAGCGAAATCCGTCGACATGCATCTGCTCAACCCAGTATTCCAGACAATGAACAATGAATGCCGTCACCATCGGATGGTTACAATTGAGAGAATTTCCGCAGCCGCTGAAATCCAGATACCGCCGCCGATCGTCAGCATCGAGGTGATAAAAAATATCGTTCGCCAAGCCCTTGAAATTAATTAACGGCCCCTCTTCATCGCCTTCGGCGGTATGATTGAATACTACATCGAGAATGACGCCGATACCTGACGCATGCAGCGCTTTGACCAATGTTTTAAACTCTTCTTCGTGCGTGCCCAGCTCCGGCGTTATGCAAAAGCCGGGATGCGGACTGTAAAAACTATGCGTACTGTAACCCCAGTAATTTTTAAGCCCTTTGGCTTGAACCCCAGGCGGCACATGCTGTTCGTCGAATGCCATCACCGGTAACAGCTCTACATGTGTGATACCCAAAGCCTGTAAATACGGAATTTTTTCGATTAAGGCGGAAAATGTACCCGGATGACTGGTTTTCGAAGATTTATCTTTGGTAAAGCCTCCAACATGTAACTCATAGATAATTGCCCCTTCGAGCCCGCATTCGATGGACTGCTCACCCTCCCAATCGAATCGGGAGTCGGTAACGACGGCTCGAAACGAATGATGACCAGCTTCATTAGTGGCGCAAGCTAGACTTCGATTCCACATATCATCGGTTACTGCGCGTGCCCAAGGATCAAGCAGTTCCTTGCGGATGTTGAAGCGGCGTCCGCTCTCGGCGGTATCATTCGCACCATCCGTCCGCCAGGTATAATGTGTTCCCAAAGGAAGTTCCTCGACGAACACATGCCAATAAAAATAAGCGCGATGGGATTTACGGTCGAGCGAAATAATCTGAAACGGTTCGGGGCTATCGGCAGCCCTATAAAGCAACAATTCAACTCGGCTCGCATGACGACTGAAAACAGAAAAGTTGATACCGCCGGTCATCGGCGTCGCGCCGGGCGGAAAACGAACTCCGGGACGAAAGCGATAGGATTCGGTTAGTGCAATGCGACTGTCCATACCATTCAACCTGTGCCAGCAAAAATTTCATTATACTTGGATCCAAAAATTTTGCGGGGTTTGCAAAGCTTTTTTCTTAAGTAACTGAAACCGGTCTTATTGCTGGAATTTGTGTGTTATTTAACGTACGCTATCGATATCAGGGAATGCGTAACTCCAGCAATTAAACCCCATGTTTTTTGGGCTACTTTTAATATTCCAGCATAATTTAAGTGGGGATAAACGGCGTCCGTTAATGCCCCCGGCGCCGAATTTTGATCTACGTATAATTTCGATGAAATCGCATGTGGAACAAAGTCGGTTAGCTTTTTGTCACATCGCGCATGATTAAAAAACCAGCCTTATTATTAATTTTAAGTTTGTTTTTACAAGGCAACCGCCCTTTTGCGCCCGATATAACCAAAATCGAATTACCGGATATGGGCGACTCTTCCGGCACGTTGATATCTCCTGCTCAAGAACAACAACTAGGCGAGGCATTTTACCGAAGCCTTCATTCGCAAATCGTCATTAGCCAGGATGCCGAAATTCAGCAATATATCGAAGGAATCGGTCGGAAACTGGTGGCCAACAGCGACACCCCAGGCAATCCGTTTCATTTTTTCGTAGTCATGGATAACGCGATCAATGCTTTCGCCGGACCAGGCGGTTACATCGGCATCAATTCGGGACTGATATTGACATCCGAGGCGGAAAGCGAACTTGCTTCTGTGATGGCACATGAGATCGCTCACGTTACCCAACGCCATCTTTACCGTGCGTTCGAAGCCGCCAGCCGTCTGTCTATACCGACCGCAGCGGCGACTTTGGCGGCGATCTTAATCGGCACACAATCACCGGAACTCGCTCAAGCGGCAATCATGGCCGTTCAAGCAGGCAGCATACAGTTTCAGATCGATTTTACCCGCGATAATGAACAGGAAGCCGACCGGGTCGGTATGCAAACGCTTGCGGCATCCAATTTCGACCCGCGTAGCATGCCGATTTTTTTTGAGCGTTTGCAACAATCCAGTCGTTACTATGGACGGGGCGTTCCTGAATTTTTAAGGACTCATCCGGTAACTTCGTCTCGGATCTCCGACACCCGTGGCCGAGCCGAAAAATATCCCTACCAGCAATACCCCGATTCAATGGGTTATTTGTTGACGCGGGCAAAGCTCAGAGTACTTAGCGCCAACGATTACACACCAGTTTTAAATTATTTCAAACCTCGACTTAGTCAAGGCACGCAACAACAACGAGCCGTCGCTCGTTACGGAACGGGTCTTGTCCATCTAAACACAAGAAACTTCCAAGAAGCCGAACAAATTTTCAAGGCCTTGACCCAGGAATATCCCGAGCAACCTCAGTTTGCGACAGCTTACGCTCGATGCGCATTGGAGGCACAAAACTTTTCGAATGCATTATCACGCTATCAAGCCGCAATGCAGCAATTCCCCGGTAACCAAGCGATCAAGCTCGAGACCCTATCCGCGTTGCTGAAAGCCAGCAAACCCGAACAAGCCAGACAAATTTTGCAAATGCTGGACGCGAATACAAAACGGCAACCCGTCTATTTTAAATTGCTGGCACAAATCTACAGCGATCTGAAGCAACCGGCCGAATCGCATCGCTATCTGGCTGAATTTTATTATGCAATGGGCCAAACCGACGCCGCCATCACGCAAATCAAGCTCGCACAAAAATCGCCAGGAATCAATTATTACTTATCGGCAATTCTTAACGAACGATTGGTTTTTTTTATACGTGAAGAAGAACAGCGTAAACGCAACCAATAAAACCCAACTCTTTTACTTGGTTAGAAATAAACTGAATGCAACCTGAATAGCTAGTTACAACTGGCAGGCATTGCCGTTCAATTTACCAAATAAGCAATTACTAATCGTTTATATCCCGTTGTTTTTACTATATGTTTTCGACCCGAAACTATTTTTTAACTAAAATCGTTTTTTTTGATAGACATCACTAATTTCAATGATATAAAATTCTTTCCAGCTTACGGAGTGAGCCCGATTAAATAATCGGTAATGAGGAGGACAAGGCTTAAACGCCTTGAATTATAACAATAACAAACGAGCAAACTGCTTAGTTGTCTTGGCGACAACAACGTTCAAATAAATAATAACAATAACAATCTGAACACGCCCGCTTTATGCGGGCTTTTTATTGCCTGAAATTTTGTTACGGCATTCGCCTCAACAAAGTTTTGACACATCCCTGTGCCGGAAAATCACGTCTTGTTACAGTCGACAACAACCCTCGAACATCACATACTCAAGCGGACACCTATCCAACCCGCCCTTGGCATGCCCGGAGAGACAAAACGGCCATCCTCATAATCGTCGCCCAACACTTCATCGGCTTCGCCGTAAACGCCAAATGTGTTGTAGTTTGCATCGAAAATATTATCGATTCGGCCGAATAACGCAAAGTTGTCGGTAATCTTATATTCAGCCCTGCCGTTGAACAGCCAGTAACCGCCTAATTTAGCATGTTGATTGGCTTCGTCCCCCCGGTAATACCGAGCACCGCTATAGACACCATCGATACCGAGCATTAATTTTTGCCACAAATCGACGCCGACCGAGGCCTTGAACATGTGCTCCGGGAGCCCCGGAATTCGGCGGCCTTTATCGACCCAAACGCCATCCTCGTTATCCTCGTCAACCGGATCTTGAACCCTGAATCCGCTTAAAAACCGTGCATTCAAATAGGTGTAATTGGCCGAGAAATACCAATCGTCTATCGTGCTGAACAGCTGCGGATAAGCGATCGAGGTACCGGCCTCTATGCCGTAACGCCGTGTCTTGCCGATATTGCTGAAAAAACCTTCGCTGATGCTGTCGCCGCCGCGCTGAAAAATGATGTCATCGGAATTGATGGTATGGAAAAAACCGAGATTCCATTTCAAGTCGCCTTTACCGAGCAATTCGTCCAAATCACCCCGAAAACCGCCTTCCCAAGTTTTCGCGACGACTTGTGCCAACGGAGGATCGGCGACAAACGAGTTCGGTAGTTTACACGGCGCCTCGGGATCGGCGCAGCTGAGTTCCATTGGCGTCGGAGCCCTGGCCGATTCGCTGTAACTGCCGTACACAGTCAGGTTGTCGAAAATGCGGTACGTCAGGCCGGCTGACGGATTGAGCCGCTCGAACGTATGCGAGCCGTTCAAGTTTTTTTCCGCATCAGTGATATAACCGTCCGACATATTCATATGAATATAGTTATAGCGTCCCGCAACCGTCGCGACCAGGTCGTCGGTGATCGAAAAGCTGTCGGACAAAAACACGCCGACCGCCGAAGTATCGGTATTCAAGCGTACTCTCGATTCATCGACCAAAATGCCGCTACGCGTCGTACCGCGTGTTTCGGTCAATGACCCCAATTCGGTATCCGATTGAAAATGCACTTCGGAATAATCGTAACTGACGCCGACAGTCAGGTTGTTTTTGTGGCCGAACAAGTCTTGGCCGAAAGCCGTCTGTATCGTGCCGCCGCGGCTGCGCATGTTGGTCTGACTGAAATTGTTGGTCGCACCTTCGACGCTGTCGGATGCGAGAACTTCGTTACCATTGATATCGACGACACGCTCTTCGTCATCGCCCTCTTCTTCGCACAGGAAACCGGCATTGCCCGGATCTTCACACGCTTCATAATCGCTGTCGTCGCCATTGAAGGTCTTGATACGATTCTGCCTGAAATAAGCATTACCGCTGAGCACGATGTCGTCGGTCAGGTCGTACTTGCCTTCGAGTTCGGAAAAAAACATACGCGTGATAGTCCGATCCGGATGAGTAAAAATTGCGTTTCGGTCTTCCTTCAGCAATTGTACGGGCACCGCACCGTTGCCCAGCAACTTGTTGTCGTTCGCGCCGAGCGTCAAATCGAGCGAGCCCCTATCGCCGCGCCAGCTCAACGTGCCGAACACTTGGTCTGCCTTGGTCGGGGAAAAATCGCGCCAACCTTCTTCCTCGAAATGACGCAGATCGATAAAATAGCCGAACGTGCCGTTGTTCCAACCGCTGGTCAATTCCTCCGAATGCCTGTCCCAGGAACCGCCATAGACTTCGAGCTCATGTTTCGGCGCGGAAAAACCGGTCTTGGTCTTGATCGAGATAGCTCCGCCCAAGCTGTTCAAACCGTAAACCGGGTTCGACGGATACAAGGCCATCGACTCGATCGCACCTTCCGGAATCAAATCCCAGTTCACGGTATCGCCGAACGGCTCGTTGAACCTGACGCCGTTGACATAAGTCGACAAACCCTGGGGCAAACCCAACAACGGCGACGCGACGAAACCGCGATAATAAATATCCGGTTGCAGCGGATTGTTTTGCGCTTCGTTGACATGTACGCTGCCCATATAGCGATTCAAATAGTCGGCCAACGAGATGCTTTGAGCTTTTTGCAAATCGTCGGCATGCGCCGTCTGAACATGGGAAGGTATTTGATCGATCGGCACTTCGGAGCCTGGTATCGGCGACACGCCGACCACCTCGACCTTTTCCAGCTCCATGATATCCTGCCCTGCTTGTACCGCCGTAGCACCCGAAAGACCAAGAATCGCAATAGCTATTTTTTTCATAATCCCCTCTAGACTAATTTAGCCGCATATTGTCGACGGTTGGTCAATTAAAAAATAGTCGCACCCAATAAAAAGGAAAATTTCCCAAATCGACCATTGCAAATCAACCCGCTCTGCGTGCTCAAAATCTTATTCGTTTCTTGTATGTAAACTCTTTAAAATAACGCTACTATTCTTAAGTTATTTTCAAAACCACTCAACCGGGCCGCACTCATGACACAATCCACTTTCTCGACGACCATTCAAGATTATTTTTTTCGCCAATGGGAAACCATCACTTCGAGCGACCGCTATCAAAAAATCATGGCATTGCCTCCCGCCCAACGCCGGCTGACGTGGACCGGACTCTTTGCCGCTTCGCAAGTTGTCGTTTTCGGTAGCCTCTATCTGATTTTCGGCGAAATCGTCGTGATCGGCTTCTTGGCAAGCATTCTGGCCGGCCTCGCAACAGGAGCCGGAGCCCTGCCTGCCCTATTCTTTACCGAAATATCGAAAAATCTATTTAATAGCCTCTTAGGCGCGGCTGCCGGCGTAATGCTTGCCGCTACCGCCTTTTCTCTGCTGGTGCCGAGCATCGATTACGGCAACCAAATTTGGCCCGGCAACGGGCTTTGGGTGGCCTCTTTAGGTATGATGATCGGCGCATTGTTTCTCCATTTTGCCGACCGCAAACTGCCTCATATTCATTTCGATAGCATTTCCGATCAACATCTAAACTCCATAAATAAAATTTGGCTGTTCATTATTGCGATCACGATCCATAATTTTCCGGAAGGTATGTCGGTCGGCGTGAGTTTCGGCTCGGGTGATATGAAAAACGGCATCGTCCTGGCAACAGCAATTGCTCTGCAAAACATTCCGGAAGGCCTCGCCGTCGCACTTCCTTTAGTTGGCTTAGGCTATAACAAATGGAAAGCGGTCGGTATCGCAACTTTAACCGGCCTGGTAGAACCGGTTGGGGGATTATTAGGCATCACGATGGTTACGATTTTCACGCCGATTTTACCGATTGCGATGGGCTTCGCCGCCGGCGCAATGTTATTCGTCATCAGCGAGGAAATCATTCCCGAAACCCATTCCGAAGGCAGGTCCAGGCACGCCACATTTGCCTTGATGATCGGTTTCATCATCATGATGATTTTGGACAACTTACTCGGCTAATTTACTATTCACTACTACCCACATTAAAAACCATTAATTTCAAAAAACCATGGATCCTATTCATCTACAGTGGCAACAAATTTCAAGCCTGCTTTTTTCCGATAATCTTGCCGAGTTTTCCACCGCTTCATTGACCTCTTTCGTACTGATTGCAGCTGCCGAAATCGGCGATAAAAGCCAGTTAGTCTGCATGACCTTGGCCGCCCGGCACCGCGCTTTACCGATTATTTTAGGCGCAATTGCCGCGTTTGCGCTGTTAAATACTCTGGCGGTCATTTTCGGCGCAGCCATAGCAAAATGGCTGCCTGAATACATCGTGGCCGCATCCGTGGCCGTTTTATTTGTTCTATTCGGAGCGCATGCACTCCGTGTTAACGAGGAAGAAGACACCGATGAAGTGATCAAAGAAAAAAGTGGACACGGAATTTTCTTCACGACCTTTTTTTTAATTACCGTCGCGGAATTCGGCGATAAAACACAATTGGCGGTCGCGGGATTAAGCAGCACCACCCTTCCCGCCGCCGTCTGGCTAGGCTCAACTGTCGCGCTAGCCATGACTTCGATACTGGGAGTTTTGGCCGGCCGAACACTAATGAAAAAAATTCCGTTATCGACGCTCCATAGACTCAGCGGCATTATTTTTATAACACTTTCAATCGTCGCCGCGCATAAAGCCTATACCGCATATACCGGCACTTTAAATCTCTAGCTTTTGATTCCCTTACCAAAATAAAAGTTTTTAATAATAGTTTTTGACATGTTTCTTCGATCATGTTAAAAATTGTCCCGTCGTGGAAATTCAATTTCGGCGAACAAGCTCTATAACTGACTTTTATAGAGTCCCCCTTTGAGGAGAAGGGGATTAATAACACTACTAAAATAACAAGAGGATAATAAAATGGCAGAAGCACAAGAAAAAGATACTTTTTGGCTGTGGATAGGCGCACTTATTCTTGGCACAGTAATCGGCGTATTCTTGCTGAAAGGCAGAGAAACCGAACATCTTGAAAGCAAAGCTGTCGGTCAAAGCGAAGCTCAAGTTCAAGCCGCAGAACAAAGAAGAAAAGCGGCTAAAAACGTTTTCGTAGAATAAAAACGTAAAAAAAGCCCTCCGCCCACAAGGCGGGGGGTTTTTTTATACCTGAAATAAATTACCGCCCCACAAAACACCTACTCTGCTTTAATAAACCCTGCTTATTGTAGCAATCCTCCGCCGCCCCACTTTTGCCCATCGCCACCGTTAAGCGCACCATTTCGGCAACAAAACACTTCATCTGTTTCCACGCATCTTTGCCAGCAAACATAAAAAATCGTCCACTACAATAAAAAAGGCATAACTATTGCTTGCTCATATTGGTTTTGCTAAAACCCCCTCTTGCAAACCTCATATATTCGGACATGGACTACAATCAATCTTTATTTCCTTATTTTCAACCCATTCTCGGTGCTGCCAGCGGCAACATAGTCGGCTACGAAGCCTTGGCCAGACGCCGCGACGAAAACCGCCGAATTGTGTCCGCCGGAGGGCTTTTTTCCGATCCTGAAATCGCCAACACGGAACGCATCGAATATGACCGCATCGTCAGACGCCTTGCACTGGAGAAGTTCACTCTTTTACCCGGAAACAGTTATCTTGCCATCAATATTTCAGCGGCATGGCTGGATTTACTCGATAACCTCCATGCTATCCCCACACTCCGCATGATCGATGAATTAGGAATCAATCACCAGCGTATCATCATCGAGATTACCGAAGCTCAAGGCGATCTACACAAACTCGCCGAAACGGTGAAAATTTACCGCAAAAACGGCTTAAAAGTGGCCATCGACGACTTCGGCACCGGGTTTTCACAACTCGAAAGAGTCATGGCCATTAAACCGGACTTTATCAAATTGGACATGCGCTTATTCAAAATGGCCGTAAAAGGCGGCATCGCCAGCGATGTTGTTCATTTACTATCCAGACTCGGAAAGCTCAACGGCTGCAAAATTGTTTGCGAAGGTATCGAAACCGACGACGAATTTTTTTTCGGTCTACGTTGCGGCGCTCAATTCATGCAGGGCTTTCTATTTTCAGAGGCTACGCCAGACTTCGCCCCTACGGAAAAATACAGTCGCCATATCGCCTCGCTACGAAAAAAATTTCTACAGAAAACAGTTGAGACCGAACGTAAAAAAATCTCTCGGATTAACTTAATAAAAAACTTGATAGCACAATTGCAAGATGCACTACAAAATGACTTCAACTTAAATGAACTCGCGGAACGACCTTTCGAAAAAAGCGGCATCCTCCGATTCTATCTATGCGACAATCAAGGTACGCAAATTTCATCAAACTTTAATTTCAAACTCGGAAAATGGTTCGAAGACCCTAAGCAAATCGGCTTTAATTGGTCGTGGCGGCCTTATTTTTATCAACTACTGGCATTAGAACAAGCGGAGACCACCTCTCGCCCAGTCGCCTCATCGCGATACAAGGACTTTAACACCGATCAACTGTGTAAAACCCTGGCAATCCGGTTAGATAACGACCGCATCTTATTGGTCGACATTACCGCTGATTGGGATTAAGGATGGCTATGTATGCGTTAATAGTTGATACTTTTGAACTGAAAGCCAACATGAAACCCAAGGATACAACTCTGAATAACTTTCCTATATTCAATATCGTGCTAATGGTTGTAAGGAGGGTACGGTTGCTCGATTGACAGGTGTCGGCGGCAGGGAAAGCCGCCGTCAAGCCTACATGGATGTATTTACCCAGCACCTAAATTATCTATGTAATCAATCATGGCCAAAAGGCTATGAAATTTAGGTGCTGGGTTTACGGCGTCCTGTCAAGCGAGTAATCGTACCCTCTTCCACGCTCAGTGTTTTGGAAAGCAATCATAGACTATTTCCTAAATGGTTTATTTAGTAGCAAAGAGAACCGTTTCAACTGCTATACCTTTCGCATTTCAAGTTTCGGCAGTGCCTTAGGAGGCGCCGGGGTGCTCGACAAAGGCTTTGCCAGCATGGAGCTGGCATAGAGCCTACATGGACGTATTCACCCAGCACCTAAATTCCACAGCCCATTGGCTAGGATTAATTATCTTGGATAATTTAGGTGCTGGGTTCACGGCGTCCTTTGACGGGCACCCCGGCGCCGAATTTTGATCTCCTATGGGTATAACGCGAACATAGCCTTAAGGATTGGGTCGTAAATATACCTTTTGCTAGTTAAATTTCGGCGCCGGGGCACAAGTTCCATTAGGTGAGGGAATATAGAACCAACATGGAAGTATCTACCCAACACCTAATTCCATAGCCCATTGGCTATGATTAATTGTCTTGGATAATTTAGGTGCTGGGCCTTTGACGAACACCCCGGTGCCGAATTTTGATCTACGGTGGGTATATTAATCGACTTTTAGCCGATGCCCCATCCTCTCCGACCGGAAATCCATGAAAACCAAGCACCATTATGTATCCTTATCTCATTTTTTCAGATCTTGATGGCACCTTATTGGGTCATTACTCCTACTCATTCGCACCATCTAAGGGCGTTCTAGCAAGAATCGCAGCCCATAAAATCCCGCTTATCCTAAATTCCAGCAAAACACTGCCCGAAATCCTCGACATCCGAATAGCGCTCCACAATAACGACCCTTTTGTGGTCGAAAATGGGGCTGCAATCTATATTCCGGCTAATTTATTTAGCGAATATACGGCACCACTCACACCCGTTCGCCTAGGCCCCGATTACGATGAAATCTTAGCCGTCTTGCAGAGACTCAAAGCCGAGCATCACTTTCCTTTTACCGGATTTTCAGAGCTCAGCCTCGAAGCCGTCAGCAAACTGACCGGCTTAGCCTTGACCAAAGCGGCGATGGCCAAACAAAGAACCGGCTCAGAACCGCTGCTTTGGCAAGGCGGCAATGCTGAATTAGCGCACTTCGAACAAGCCCTGGCAAAAAACGGACTAAAACTATTGAAAGGCGGCCGTTTTTTTCATGCACAAGGGCAAAATACCGATAAGGCCAAGGCCATGTATCAACTGATTAAGCTCTATCATCGAAACTATGGCATCGACTTTACCAGCATCGCGCTTGGCGACAGCCAAAATGACAGAGCCATGCTCGAGCAAGCAGACCTGGCTGCGGTCATTCGCAAAAAGTCAGGCACATCTCTTGCAATAAATAAACCTGATGCTGAAGTCATCTATACTCAACATCAAGCCCCCGAAGGATGGCGCGAAGCGATGGAGGCTATTTTCAAACGTATCGACGGAGGAGCCGACCATGAGTGATTTTTTTCAAAACGGTGCAATTACGACCTTACACCGCCTGCAACATAACCGACTGGCCGAAATGGAGAATGAATTACTGGCCTTTTCCAAAGAGAGGCCAATGGCGTTAGTATTGCCTTCGCTCTACTCGGAACTACAAGGCCCGGCACTGAATAACATTATCGAGCAAATACGAGAAATTCCTTATTTAAGCCAGATTGTCATCGGACTGGACCGTGCCGACCGTAGCGAATTTAACCATGCTCGTGAATTTTTCAGCAAACTGCCGCAGCCCCATAAAATTCTTTGGAACGACGGGCCCAAATTGCAAGCGATCGATCGCTTGCTTGCCGAAGAAGGACTCGCGCCGATCGAACCCGGTAAAGGGCGCAATGTCTGGTATTGTTACGGCTATGTTCTCGCCTCGCGCCAAGCGGAAGCGGTCGCGTTGCACGACTGCGACATATTGACCTATAACAGAGAACTGCCGGCCCGACTGTTTTATCCTGTCGCCAACCCCAGCTTTAATTATGAATTCTGCAAAGGCTATTATTATCGGGTCGCCGATAATAAACTAAACGGACGGGTCTGCCGTCTATTAGTCACGCCGTTGATCAGAGCACTAAAACAAGTCATCGGCAATATGGATTATCTCAATTATTTGGACAGCTTTCGTTATGCTTTGTCCGGCGAGTTCGCCACTCGCGTCGACAGTCTCAAGGAAATTCGCATACCGAGCGATTGGGGACTGGAAGTCGGTGTATTGTCCGAAATCTACCGGAATCATTCCAGCAATCATATCTGTCAAGTGGAAATAGCCGATGCTTACGATCACAAGCATCAAGAGCTATCGGAAGAAGATGCCAGCCGCGGATTATCCAGGATGAGCACCGACATCGCCAAGGCAATTTACCGCAAACTGGCAACGCAAGGCGTGATTTTTAACAAAGAAACGTTTCGAACCCTAAAAGCAACGTATTACCGAACCGCGCTCGATGCGATCGAAGCGTACTACAACGATGCCTGTATCAACGGCTTGAAGTTGGATCGGCACCAGGAGGAAAAAACCGTCGAATTGTTTACTCGTAATATTATGCGCGCCGGCGATTCTTTTCTCGACAACCCAATGGAAACCCCGTTCATGCCAAGCTGGAACCGAGTCATCAGCGCAGTCCCCGACATCATGCAGCGCCTGGACGAAGCCGTCGAAAAAGACAATACTCAGTAACCAAGCAACCAGCCGTTTGAACTTCGATGAAGCGGAATGGAATAGCGGCAGAGCCGACTCGCCTTCCCCCCTATCCCACTGCGTTTCATCGAAACACCCACCTACCCGCCTTCAAATTTTATCATCCGGCAAACTGTCGAGCGGCAAGCCGATATGAAATCCTTGGCCGAAATTAATCCCCATGCTTTTCAATAAATCAAAAATTTCCTCGGACTCGACAAACTCGCCGATCGTCATAATATCGAGCTCCTGACACAAATTCGACAAATTGCGCACCAGCGCTCGGTCGATCCTGGAATTGACGATATTGCGCACGAAAGCGCCGTCGATCTTGACATATTCGAAGCGTAATTCGCGCAAATAATGGAACGAATTATAACCGCTCCCGAAATCGTCCAAAGCAAATGCAAATCCCTTTTTGCGTAAATTGGTTAGAAATTTCCCCATATGCGTAATATCGCCGATTGCGTCGCGCTCAAGAATTTCGAACACGATACTGCTCGGCGGCACCTCCAATTGTGCACATAACTCCTCCGCATAACCTAAAATTCCGCGGCCTTGAATTTCCTGAGCCGATAAATTGATGAACAAACGTTTCGGTCGGCCCTGCGTCTGCATGATCGCTTTATTGGCCTCGATGACCTTACGCACCATTATCCGGTCCAACTCACGGCCCAAACCGTATTTTTCGATCGTTTCAATGAATTGACCGGCGGCTGTAATTTTGCCGTCGGTCTCGATCAAACGAGCAACCGACTCATACGCAAAGACTTCACCGGTTTTGCAATCGACAATCGGCTGAAAATAAGGTTGGATGCGCTCTTCGCGAAGCGCCAGCCGCAAATCTTCGACAAACGAACGGCTATCGCGCATGATTTGCGTCAAATGTGCAGCCGCATCGAATTCGCAAACTTCGTTCTTACCCAAGCCCTTGGCTTTATATAACGCCACATCGACGCCCGACATTAAATCTTCGACAGTCTGCATGTCGCGCGGATAACTAATGATACCGACCGATGTCGTAATATGGAAAGCCTTTTCTGTCGGCGTTTTGAAGGCAATGCTTTGCAAATTGGCCCGGATCGACTCGGCCGCGACCTTAGCGCCTTCCGGCGAAGTTTCCGGCAGAATGATTGCGAATTCATCACCGCCCATACGCGTTGCAATATCGCCCTTGCGCATATGAGATGTAATCGATTCTGCGATTATTTTCAATACCTCATCGCCTAATGGATGCCCGTATAAGTCGTTGATATCCTTAAAATCGTCAAGATCGAGCAACAATACCGAAAACTGATGATTATGCCTTTCCGATCGCCCGATCTCGTATTCCAGCATATCGTTAAAATAACGGCGATTATGAATCCCGGTCAAAGGATCATGTATCGAATAATATTCCAATTCGGAAAGCGTTCGGCTCAATACTTTACTAGACCCGACCACCATCACCATTACCGACAACAAAGAACGAACGATTGCTTGTTCTTGGGCCGTTAATGTATTAACCGAGGCATAGGCAATGCCTAAAAGCCCATCTAAACCGTAAGCCTGGTCAGGGACCGGCACGGTAATCATCTTGATATCGCAGACATCGATTAAATTAACCTCGCAAGGAATCTCATACTCTTCGATATCGAGCAGCGCATTGTCCGGTAACCCGAGTTGACTTAGCATGTCCTTGGCAAGGCGGCCGCGAACTTCTTGTTTTGCCGCATCGGAGTAATTACCCATGTAATAAAAATACAAGGACAAACCATGCTCTTCGGCAAACGCGATAAAGAAAAAATTAAACGGAAAAATTTCATGAAAACCGATCAGGATCTCCTGAACAAACTCCTTCCATTGCGATACTTTCTCATGCGAAAAGATAATATTTTCCAGTACTTGGCTCTGCCGCTCGAGCAGACCCTTTTCCACCAACACCGAAGCTAAATAAGAGGTGGTATCACCCAATTCGTCGACTACCGATTTCAAATATTTTCCGTTTTTATACCATTGCCGCTGCCTCTCATCGACCAGCTTTTCGAAAGCCATGTCAAGGCTTTGACAATCTGTGATCGCTTTACGGAACATCGCGACGGTCACCGGATCGTCGATACGCGCCAGGACTTGTTCAAAATTTTCTAGAATCTCACCATGGACACGACGCACCAAAGCACTGATTGAAGATGCGAAACTTCGAGTTCGCGTTTGACTTTCAAGAAGCGAAAAAAGCTGGTTCATCAAGCGTACACGCAAATCCTCGATATGATCGGGATATGCAGACGCTCCTTTACCAGAATCATGACGCATTTCGGCTCTCCATCTCGAAATGCCCGCTTCTGGTCATTAAATCGACACCACATTGAAGCGTTTTAAACCAATTCAAAAAATCTGCTACGGCCCGCCCTCGATAAACCGGCCCATGCTGAGGAGCCAGCATCTCGATATCCAAAGCCGATACGGCATCGACCCAAAGACGCGCGGCTTTGTTGGAAACCATATAGCGGCGGTGGAATCCTTCTATGTAAGGTAAGTGCGCGGCAAAGTCGTCAACGAATTCATATTCGACATCGACAGGCAACATCGCTGCACCAATATCGCCGGTGAACAACACTTTGGCTATAGGGTCGTATACATTGATCTGACCCTCTGAATGCAAGAAATGCGCGGGAACCAATTGCAATACAAAATCTTCAGCAAAGCGGCACTGCTTTCCCGCATCCGGAACCCCAACAAATTGAGCCATGCTGGCAATACCATAGTGCGGCAAAAAGCGGAGCCAGATGCTGGACACATATACGGGAGCATCGGTTAACTCCAACCAAGTAGACAATCCGCCGACAATATCGGGATCTTGATGCGACAAAATAATCGCTTTGATTTGTTCGGTCTTGATGTAGCGCAACAATTCGGTGAGCACACTCGGCATCACTCCGAATCCGCCCGGATCGAGCAAAACGCCATTATCGCCATGCACGACGAGATATTGATTGGAACGAATCCCCTCCTCCTCGCCGGGTTCGCTTTCATTCAATAGTACGAATTTATGCACACCCGAATCGAACAGTTTAATGTTACGCATAAAATTTTCTCCTCTTTTATAGTTTACTAATTTCCATTATCACAACCAGCATGCCGACATTTTGCATTACATATCAAAGCTCTAAAGAATTCATGCAAAAACCCGCACACCAAATTATACCGACATCAAAACTCTACCCAATAACCTTATGAATAACAAGGATAAAAATCACAACATCAAACGCCTTATTCAAACCGAATCTTTCTTAAAATATCCCAACCCGCAACCTTAATGCACGCTTAACCAAGAATGCAATGCGCTCAATAACATTCTGCTTACCGGTTCACTAATTTGCACTTCTACTTCGAGCGATCGAATCGGCTCGCACGGGAATTGAGCGCACCAATATGGACAAAAATTAAATTGGCACGCATCACTTTGGACAACCAAGCCACATATCGATCCCTGCTCTGCGTCACGGCCATTAAGTTAAATTGTCATGTGACTAAAGATCGGAACCTTCCTTGTTCCCACCGCTTCAGCGTGGGGATACATACCGATCTTACTACGGCAGCTAAGGCATGGGGCTCCACGGAGAACCGTGGAAACCAAAAATAGTCGGGAAGTTATTTGTTGCGAAGCCTTAAATCGAGACCAAAACTTCATGTGTAAAGAGTGTATTATTGATCATGTCCAATCTTTAATTCTCTAGGACTTTGTTTATCATTCAATTCTGAAATATACCAGGAAAGCACCTCTTCTTTAATCAACTGGCACTTTTTATGCTTATTTTTTCTTAGCCCCCTTTAAGAAACCGAATTTTTATGTCTAGTATTTGGGAAAACTACAACACCGAAAACGCATACGACGAACTGATGCATTCGGAGTTTCAACCACGAGCGGTTAGCTACAATCTATGCCAGTATTTGAATACGCTCAATAAGGAAGATATCGACAAACGTAAAACCGCCGCCGAACTGGCAATCATGGAAATGGGAATCACCTTTACCGTCTATAGCGACGAAGGCAATATCGATAGGGCTTGGCCTTTCGATATCATTCCTAGGATCATCGATGCAAAAGAATGGCACATCATCGAACGAGGTCTTAAACAGCGATTATCTGCGCTCAATTACTTTATCAGCGATGTCTATGATAAACAGTCCTTTATCAAGGAAGGCCTGATTCCCGGCGACATCATCAACAGCTCTAAAAACTTTCGTAAGGAATGCATCGGAATGAAGCCTAGACACAACGTTTGGGCCAACATTTGCGGCACCGATTTGGTGCGCGACCGAGACGGCATGATGTATGTTTTGGAAGACAACCTCAGAGTGCCCTCGGGTGTTTCCTACATGCTGGAAAACCGCGTCATTACTAAGCGCGTTTTTCCGGAATTATTGCAAGACATTAATATTCTGCCGATCGACGACTATCCGACACAACTACTTGAAATGTTATCGTCGATTGCACCGAATCAAAACGGACGTCCTCAAATCGCGGTATTAACACCCGGCATCTATAATTCGGCTTATTTCGAACACGCCTATTTGGCCCAACAAATGGGCGCACAATTGGTCGAAGGCTGCGATCTGATGGTCGACGATGACGATTGCGTTTACATGCGCACGATTGAAGGACCGGAAAAAGTCGATGTGATTTACCGACGTATCGACGACGATTTTCTTGATCCGGAAGTGTTCCGCAAGGATTCGGTATTGGGCGTACCTGGCCTAATGCGCGCATGGCAAGCCGGTAATGTGGCACTTGCCAATGCACCGGGAGCCGGCGTTGCCGACGACAAGGTCGTCTATGCCTATGTACCGGAAATGATACGCTATTACCTGAATGAAGAACCGATTTTGCCCAATGTCGAAACCTATCTCTGCAGTCACAGCGAACATCTCGATTATGTGCTCGCGCACCTGGCCGAACTCGTCGTCAAACCTGCTAACGAATCCGGCGGTTACGGCATGCTGGTCGGGCCTCATTCAACCGCAAAGGAAGTCGAGGCCTTTAGAAAGGTCATTCTCAAAAACCCTCGCAATTATATCGCCCAACCCACGCTAGCTATTTCGACTTCGCCGACTTTATGTAAGGATATTTTAGAGCCTCGCCATATCGATTTACGCCCGTTCATACTGCAAGGCGAAAAAACCTTTGTCACCGCGGGAGGACTCACCCGCGTCGCGCTCAAAAAAGGCTCGCTGGTCGTCAACTCCTCTCAAGGCGGCGGCAGTAAGGATACATGGATTATCAACCGGGAGAACGACTAATGCTGTCACGCTCCGCCGAACGCCTCTATTGGCTCGCCCGTTATCTGGAACGCACCGAAAATCTTGCTCGCCTAGTTAGCGTACACATGAATTTATTAATGGACCTGCCCAAAGGGGTCGAGATGGGCTGGCAACAATTGATCCATATCAATGGTTGTCAGGAGGCCTTTCATGAACATTACAAACTGGCTCAAGAGCGTAATGTTACACGCTTCCTATTAACGGATCCCGGCCATCGAAATTCCCTTTTTTCATGCTTAAGCCTTGCCCGCGAAAATATTCGTACGACACGCGAGCTATTGCCCGACGAAGCTTGGGAACAAGTCAACGAGCTTTACCTATATACTAAAAAACATCTGGATTCTGTATCGAGCCGGCGCATGAGGGTTTTATTTTTGAATGAAATCCTCGAAGGCTGCCAGCGTTTTACCGGTCTGCTATCCGGCTATATGAGCCACGACCATCCTTACCATTTCATTTTGCTCGGCAGAAACATCGAACGAGCCGACATGACTAGCCGGATATTGGACTTGAGTTCGTTATTACTGTCGGAATCGCGCAGCGATGAAATGCGTCAATATGAAAGCCTGCTGTGGATGAATGTGTTGCAGTCCTTGAATGCGCTATTAATGTATCGACGCCATGTGCGCAGCCGAATAAAAGGCGACGACGTGTTAAATTACCTGATATTGGATAGCGCGCTGCCCCGCTCGATTAATTGCTGCCTTTACGAAATGGCCGATGCCATCGGTAAGTTGCCTAATCACGATAAACTGCCCGAAGATGTCGTCGACCTGAAAGACTTTGTGCTATCGATCGACACGCGGCAAACCACCCAATTGCAATTACGCAATATCCTCGATCAATTACAAACGAAATTGGCCTTTTTACACGAACGTATCGCGAACAATTGGTTTTTAGCACATTCTGTCGATGATGCCGTCATTCAACAAGAACAAAAAGCCAGTTGAGCCGGAAACCTTTTGGCTAGCGTTCATGAATCCAGTGTATCACCACGGAAAATGAAAGTGTGCGGGCGCGCGGTCACTCGCCCGACAGCCCCCCGGTGCCGAATTTTGGTCTACGATGAATATAACTTTTACGCTTCATGATCTTCATGGTGAAATGCTTTTTTCTAGGTTATACCTTTCGCACTTCAAATTTCGGCAGTGCCTGAGGAGGTGCCTGGGTGTCCGATAAAGGCTTTGCCAGCATGGAGCTGGCATAGAGCCTACAGGGATGTATTCACGGCGTCCTTTAGCGGACACCCAGGCGCCGAATTTTGATCTACGATGGGTATACATATGCATTTTTATGACGAGCTTGCCGGTTCTTTCACTCCCCACTGTTATACCTTTCGCACTTCAAATTTCGGTAGTGCCTAAGGAGGCGCCGGGGTGCGCGGCAAAGGCTTTGCCAGCATGGAGCTGGCATAGAGCCTACATGGATGTATTTACCCAGCACCTAAATTATCCCAGATAGTTAACCATAGCCAATGGACTATGGAATTTAGGTGCTGGGTTTACGGCGTCCTTTAGCGGACACCCAGGCGCCGAATTTTGATCTACGAAGGGTATAATTATCACATCCTTAAATCCTTGACGACCCTAACGACTTCACTATCGCCGTGAATGGGCTCGATCGTAAAGCCGAGTTTCTTAACCAACGACAACATCGGTTTGTTAATTGCCAGCACCTCGCCTTCAAAAAAGGATATCCCTTTATATTTTGCAGCTTGCATCAGCGTCTTCATGATCCTCGAACCTATCCCCATACCATGGCACTCATCGGAGACCACGACTGCAAACTCGACCGAATGCCCATCCGGATTAGCCATGTAACGGCCGACACCTAACTCATTAGGCTTTCCGTCTTGTTCTTCGGTCACGGCTATAAACGCCATTTCACGGTCATAATCGATTTGCGTAAAACGAACCACCATATCCGGCGTTAACTCTTGCAAGGCCTGCATAAACCGAAAATATTTCGAACGCTCCGATAGCT
The DNA here is from genome assembly GCF_044788715.1 of Methylotuvimicrobium sp. KM1. Lineage (NCBI taxonomy): Bacteria > Pseudomonadati > Pseudomonadota > Gammaproteobacteria > Methylococcales > Methylococcaceae > Methylotuvimicrobium > Methylotuvimicrobium sp. KM1. The sequence goes on from NZ_CP173170.1 coordinate 3,859,956, forward strand.
TATGCACAAAATCCTTCTCCATCTCGGCGTCCTCGGGACGAATCGGGCGAATACAAATATTCATACCGTTCGGCAATTGGTAATGCTGAATCATCTCGTGCGGATAGGGATGAATCGTCATATGGCTATAGGGACTCAACTGATGCGAAACACAGGCCTTGATCCGCGCATCGACCGCCATCACCCCTCTGTCGTCGACAATCAATGGATTGATATCGAGCTCCACTATTTCCGGTAATTCGCTGACCATGCTCGACACATTCAACAAAGCATTGACCAACGCTTTCATGTTGACCGGCGGCAATTGACGGAACGCTTGAAGATACTTAGCCGCCTTGGTCTTGGCAATCATTTTCTCGACCATATATTCGTTCAACGGCGGCAAGCCTACGGCTTTATCGTGTAGAATCTCAACCATCGTTCCGCCTAATCCGAAACTGATCGCAGGCCCGAAAACCGGATCGCGAATGACACCGATCATAAGTTCGCGCCCATTGAAAGACTTATGCATCGGCTCGACCGTCATCATCACCCTGTCGATCTCGGGATATTTTTGCTTGATCAGATTCTCCATTTCCTGAAAATGATGCGAAATATCCTTGGCACTCGAGATATTCAGCCGAACGCCGCCAATATCGGATTTATGGCTGAACTCGAACATATTGACTTTCAAGACGACCGGAAAACCCATCGTCTCAGCCGCGATCATCGCATCCTTTGGACTGTCGACTTTAATCGTCTGCGAAACCGGAATCCGGAAAGCGGCTAGGATCGCTTTGGATTCCTGAGTCGTTAGAACTTCGCGGCTCTCGGCTAATACCCGCTCGATAATCAAGCGGGCGCCGTCGATATCGGGCGTCGCCAACTCGTTTTCCGCGCTGGGTATCTGTTTGAGAAGAATTTGGTTTTGTGTATATTGCGCCAGAAACGAAAATGCATCGACAGCGACTTCGGGCGTACCGAAGTGGGCCACCGTGCTATTGTCAAACAAGGCCCGCCCTTCTTCGACGCGCTTGCCACCGGTCCAGGAAGCCAACACCGGTTTCCGGGTCATTTTGGCCGCTTCAATAACCAGTTCTGCGACCTGTGTCGGATTGGTCATCGCCTGCGGCGTCAAGATACAGAGCACACCGTCGACATTATCGTCTTTCAAGCAGATATCCAGAGCTTGTTTATAGCGTTCCGGCGTTGCATCGCCGAGTATATCGATCGGGTTGGCATGAGACCATTGTACCGGCAGCACTTTATTCAACTCATCGAGACTGCCCGCACTCAAACCGGCCATCGCCACGCCGGTCTCCTCTGCACGGTCGGTACTCATAACCCCGGGGCCTCCGGCGTTGGTAATAATCGCCAGACGGTTCTGTTTGACGACATAATTATTGGCCAGTACCCGCGCCGCCGAAAAAAGCTGTGCGATACTGTATGCCCTCACCACGCCGGCCCGCTCGATCGCCGCATCGAATACATCGTCACCGCCGACCATCGCGCCGGTATGCGACATTGCCGCCTTACTGCCGCTTTCATGGCGCCCCGATTTAATCAAAATCACCGGTTTTAGGCGAGCCGCCGCCTTCAAGCCGCTCAAAAAACGCCGTGCATCGCGGATACCTTCTACATACATCAGGATCCCGGTCGTCTTGCTATCGAGCGCTAAATAATCCAATACTTCGCCAAAATCGACATCGGCAGCTCCCCCCATCGAGACAACCGTTGAAAAGCCGATATCCTGCGACTGCGCCCAATCCAAAATAGCAGTGCAAACCGCTCCCGACTGCGAGAGCAGCGCTAGACTACCGTCTTTGATCATTCCGCTGCCGAAGGTCGCATTCAAATGCCCGCTTGGACGAATAATGCCGAGACAGTTAGGACCGACGATGCGTATACCGTAGCGATGGGCAATATCTAGCACTTCTTGTTGTAAACGCTTGCCTTCACTACCCAATTCGCCAAAACCCGCAGTAATAATCACCACCGAATCCACGCCTTTCTCCCCGCACTGCCTTACAATATCCGGAACAGTCACTGCGGGCGTAGCAATAATGGCCAGCTCAATTTTGTCGGGGATCGCATCGATATTGGGGTAGGCTTTCAATCCTGAAATTTGCTTCCGTTTATTATTGACTGGATACAGACCACCTTTAAAGCCTGCTTCCTGCATATTGACCAATATCCGATGACCGACACTTTCAATGCGTTCCGAAGCGCCGATGACGGCAACGGTTTTAGGCGTAAAAAATCGACTGAGATAATGAGGACCCATGATTGCTCCGTAATAGCATGAGGGATTGGAATGCAGGGTTTAAGACCGCAACAGCTTTCAACGGTATCTTGAAATTCGAAGTTTTATGAAGAATAAGGCAGATCGCCTATTCACTGCTAACAGCCATTAAAACTCTAAACAATTACCATTATTGGTTATTAACATTAACCATTACTCGGTAACAATATTCCGTGGAGTCCTTAGTGCATTGAATCTGGGATAAAATACCTTTTTCGATCAAACCCTCTAAAGATTGCTCGATAACCAATCGTTCGAAGCTACAAAAACAGCCATAAATAAAACGTTTCGGACAGTCGGGGCAATCTTGTTCATTTTCAAAAAGCGGCCGAATATGCTCATGCCAAGCATCGATAGCTTTTAATATTGAAAGCTCGGTTTTGGATAAGTCTTCTTTCATTTTATTTCTCCGACCGCTAATGAATATCGCTCTATCTTACCAAGTAACCGACTTACTCACCCAGCACAAAAACCATTGAATAAAAACAAAAATAGTATCCGACTTTTTAAGACGCGCAAAGATTAATTAATCCCATACTTTCAATAGAGCCTCGACTTGAAGATATGAAGCGCCTTTAACAATGTGAAGACGGGGGGCAACCATCAAATTTACCTGTATCCAATGGCTATCAACAACAGAAACAATTTACTCTTTTTTGATCGAAAAACCGGCTAGGGATAAAAGGGATGAACTGTATCTTGCGAGGATCAATCCTGAAGACCACCAATTTCCGTGAAAGGTTGATGAAAGGAAGTATCGATACAATACCATCGAACCAAAAAAAACAAATTTCAAGTCATTTTCGAATTTTAAGATTTAAAGCAGTCCGAAAAATCGATATGTATTTTGATTAACTAATTTTTTACGGTAAAGCAGACATGACATTATCGACCAATATAAAAATCGCAATTATTATGTCCGCATTGGCGGCTATCCTGATCATGCCCGGAACCGCTTTTTGGTTACTGGAATCGCTTGTTATAGGCTTATTTGAAGTGCTTGAATTAGCATTGGATGAAATTGTCGAGCATCTTTTTCATACCAGCCGGCACACGACTCAGGTTATCGTTTTTTACATCATGTGGGGTCTGTTTATTGGCGCCGCTTATTGGTTCTATCATTATTCAAAACAATTATATTTCAACATCAAAGCTGAATTCCCGGATTGGTTGTTTAAAACCCGCGAACAGGCAACATTAAATTGGAAGGTATTGCCGTTTAGTAAAAAAATCAAAATGATTTCCGGTTGCTCGCTCGGCGCGGCATTTGTCGCCGTAATCGTTTTATAAATTCTCCCGATTCAAAAAGGCTTTAGTTAAAACGCCATACCCGCTACCTAAAGCCAGGGAATAAAAGCTTGGTCCCGTCGATGACACTTAAATATATGCGACACTCCCATTTGCAAGCCAAATTTCGGCACTGGGGAACGCGTCAAACGACCATGCTTAGGCTTGAACCCTCGCCAAAATGGATTGCCACGGAGAACGGACATTCGGATTTTGCATGAGCAATAATTCGCCGAACACCCCGGCGTCTTTATATACCAATACCGAAATTTGACGTACGAAAAATATAAACTGATGAAGGGGAACATTCCATCAGATTAAGTTCTTGCCGATAGGAAGCAATTTCCCCCTAATGCTTCCGTGCTTTGAGAGTTGGAAAATAGGATTTTCCAACTCTTTTTTTTGCCTTTCGCCTTGTGAAGGTCAACGGTAAGGAATATGTGCAAAATCACTTCCCAAAACACTAAGCTTTCTGGAGTTTCGGTGACTCATTTGACAGGAAGCTGCAACCCCAGATCCTTCCTATCGAGCAACTGCACCCTTTTATGACCGTGCGCGTTTATAGAAACCTTTACGATCCCGAACGAAATCTAAAGCGGACCAAACCCAATAATCCTGTCAGAAAAAACCAAAACCCAGCCGGCAAAGGCACAGGAGTGAAAGAAGATACGCGCCAAGCTAGTGCAAAATCCCAGTTAAAATCCTCATCGTCCACTGCAACTACCCTCAACTCATAGTCCCGTCCACCGTCCAGAACGACCCACAAATTCTCTGTATTATCAATAGCGCTGGTTGAGCTTGCAAAGAGATCCTCGTTGCCGTCGGTTACATCATATATAAACAAATCCAGATTATGGAGTTTGGCAGAGGGATTAAAACCGGGACTACGGTTATCCCCGATATCGATATTCCAAACCAACGATACCGACAGTTGCATTCCGTCGACCGCGGTCGTTGCAAAAGAGTAAGAAGCGACGTCGTTACTACCCTGTGCGCCGCCAAAACTCGTATCGTAATCCCAGCCAAGCCAATTGACGGCTGCAGATCCTTGGTCTTGCATGCTACTTTGTTGGCCGGCATCCATAATTTGATAATTATTGTAGACATTCAGTTGGCCTGCTCCGAATCGCACATCGAGACCATTTTGGGCTTGGTTTATCGCGTCGGCGCGATAGTCTGTAATCTGCGCTATCGTATGAAAATTTTGGGTCGCTCGGTCGGCACCGGCCATCATGATCGCTTTGATAACTTCCGAACGTTCGCCGTTATAGATCGTGTCTCCATTGCTGATCACGGCAGCCGGTCCCTCCGCGATGGTTTGCGCTTGTTCGATTAGCATCGCAGCAGCCCCGGAAACCGCGGCGGTCGCACTGCTCGTCGTACCAAAAGGAACCACCAGATCGTGTCCCGACCTATCCGATGCATAAACCGAATCCAGCGCCATAGTGCCTTTTTCATGCTGACCGTCGGTACGACCGACCGCAATCACATTAAAGGCATTACTGATCAGAGGCTTTTGAACCGATCCGTTATTTACACCGACAACTTGAATAAATTCATCTTCGTCGACCAGCCAATCGATGCGGTGCAAAATATCCAAAACATCATGCGTATTAACCAACTCTCCGACCCAGCTATGATTAGCAATACGGCTACCGCTAACGGATGGAACAAGAATTGAGCCTGCACTCAAAAATCCACTCTGCAGCCAGTTGCTTGCCGAATAAATGTCGACCTCAATGATACCCGGAGCCATAGAACCGGTATTTCCATAGAACAACTGCGCAACGCCTGTCGCATGCGAAGACAGACCATTCGAGGGAGGAACCGATTGATCTACTATTATTTTCCCTGTGAACTGAGTACTAACCGTATTCGGCATCCAGAAGCCGACATTGAAATCGGTTGCGCCTACGGCGGCCTCAACTTGTGTGACTTTAATGCCGGCACCATCGGGAGTGTTCATTCTCAATTCCGATAGCAATTGGTTATAACCAATATCGTCACGATAATCGGCTTGAGCTTGGACCGTTAATAAGAAAAAAGGAAGAACCCAAAATTTCAGCTTTTTCATTTTGCTACCGATCATTAAAAAGAGGAATGTTCATTGCTGCAATTTCCAGTTCGAGCAGTTTCGACGATCCTAGGGTGTGCTGTCGAGGAACGCTACAAAACTCATAGCACCAGGAAGTTATTTTTCACGAAATCCAAAGTGCCCCTATCAAGACCTTACCTCGCTTGCATACGGTAGAGAGATAGACCAATATTAGCCTGTTGAACAAAATGTTTGAACGCCTTGAGATCATCCTCGGTCAATTCGAGATTGCTGTAGGCTCGATCGCAATAAATTAGGCCGATAGGTTTGTCGCCTGAACAAACAGCCATCAATAAACAAGATTGTATACCGATCGTCTTAACATCGCTTGCGCTATACAAATATTTGTTTTCTTTCGGGTTTATCCAATAACCCTCGTGATTGGCAATCGCTTGAAAAAACAAATTAGGCGGAGACTTACTAAGCTCAAAGCGAATCTTTTGTAAATAACTATCCTTACGCCAACCCAAAGCCACTTTCTCCAACAATGCATTTTTATCTTTTGTTAAAAGAGCGAAAATGGTCCGATCCATGCCGATTCCACGTTGAATACCCTCCAATACGGTTTCAAGCAACAGATTGATATCGATTCTTCCGCTTAATATTGCGGTAATATCTTGCAAAATTTGAAATTGCAAGACTTTTCGATCCACATTTTGCGCCGATGCATTCGATTCGGAATTTTGCCGAACATTATGTTGAATTAAATTCGAAGCCTCCGTTGCGCCGAAATGGCAAGCAATGTTTGCCGCAATGTCGGTATTTTTACGGAGACCCGCCTCAATCGCTTCTTTCGATTGGCCTGTCATGGTCTCGATTTTTTCGACACAGGCGTAATAACTTTGGGTACCGACTCCTTCTCGTAACGCTTCGACGACTTCGCAGCCGACGCGAACGAATTTAACACGCGGATCAACGTCTCTGGTACTTTTTTTAATAGCCGCTTCGATCAAACCTTTTAAATTCCAAGTTTTGCACAATGAAATATCCAAATCAGCCAGTTTGAAACCCAGCACTTGCTTTTCGGCCGCTTCGTTGCTTAGGCCATTTTTCAGCAAAGCCTGAATTCTATCGCCCTGTGCTCCGCAAAAACACCAAAAGGCGATGCTTCCGATATTTTTGAGCAACGCTGCGATAAAAACTTCTTCGGGCGAAGGATCTTTCGCTGCGATCGCCAAAGCCTTGGCCTGAACTGCCGCATGAATAGCTTTGGCGATTTCTTCATTGGCGCGTTGCCTGTTATTCGGCAACAAAATCGCTTCAAAAAGCGAGCAAGCCAGCGTCAGCTCTCGAATGACCTCGATACCGAGAATCACAATGGCCCGAGATACGGTCACCATCTGTTTTCGCGAAGGGTTGTAATAGATACTATTACTTAGCTTTAATAGCTTTGCGGTTAGATTAGGATCTTGAAGTATCACAGGAGCCAGTTCCATCGCGCCTTTCTTTTCGTCCTCTAAAATATAGTTGATACTCTGCACGGTATCGGAAAATACCGGCATTTCCCGATCGCGCAATACTGATGTCCAATCCTCAAGCGACCGAGGCTCACCTTTAATTTCAGCGCCCTGTATTTTCATGCTTAGCTATGTTGTAATTATTCTTTAACTATTAAAGCGCGCAATCAGAATATGGCGCGGCTGCTCGACAGACAGTCATTTTCGCCAAGCACATACATCCCGCACTCTTTTTTAGCTTCAAATTGGGAATTGCTAACCGAACCGGCTACTAAACTCATAGATCAAGGAAATTTTTTATCACGAAATGCTTAGCTCAATCACCGCTGAAGCTTAGTGCTCACCCCCTGTATTTAAAACAAGTTAGAACTTTGGCTATTCCTTGAAACAGGGGATATTATTTAAATAACCTCCCCTATCCTCTCTTTTTGGAAGAAAGCACTGAATACTTGCCCGCTGACAACCTATCATTAGCAAATATTTTTCCCTTTCCTACGCCGTTGTTTAACATGAAAAAACAAATAGCTCCCGATAATTGCCGCTAAAACAAATACTACGATATTCGCTTGCATGACATATGACACGACTACCTTCCCGTAATGATAGTACAGCGAGAAGAATACAACCGTCGAAATCGTGCAAGCTAATAAGTCCGCCAATGCAAACTTGATAAAACTCATCTTACCTAGCCCCGCGCACAAAAACAGCCCGTTTCTAACCCCAAAAGGAATAAAGCGCCCTAATATCAGCGTTGCAATACCGTGACTTTCGTAATAGGCATGAATCTTTTCGACCCTTTTTGGAGGCACCATTTTAGCAAAAAAACGAATATGTACGATTTTAGGCCCGACAATTCGCCCCAAACTATAGCAGATCAAATCCGAACCGTAAGCACCTAGATAGACTGCGGCAAATAAATAAGGCAATTGATCCGGATACTGCCTTGCCAATACCCCCGAAATAAACAGCATTGCATCCTCGGATACCGGAATATTGAGACCCGCCAACAACAGCGATCCGAAAATAATAAAATGAGCGTGTTCAATATGAGCTTGGATGAGAGCTATCAGCGTTTCCATGAATTAATCAAGTATAAATATGTTTAAAATTTATTTGCCTCGTCATGGCAGAGCCATGCAGAGTGTTTTAAAATCGGTTTGTCGATCACTCACTTCTGAAACAAGCATGACACCACCCCAACTCAACAGCATACTGGAATATCACCAACGAACCAAACACCATTTGGACCGTTATGCCAAAGGCCCAAACGGACTCGATTGGGCCGATCAACCGGACCCGTTCAGACGTTTCGAAGGCAGCGAACGATTTCAACTGCCTTTACCCAAAAACACCCCCTCACCAACCTATAACGAGCTTCGAAACCCCGATCTAATAACAGCACAGCCATTCAACCGAAATAACCTGGGTCTTATGATGGCATTGAGCTTCGGACTTTCCGCCTGGAAACAATACGGCGAGGATCGTTGGGCTCTGCGCTGCAACCCGTCCAGCGGTAATCTCCATCCGACCGAAGCCTATCTAATCAATACAGTGGACACAGACCTTCCGCCCGGTGTTTATCATTATTTGAGTCACGACCATGTCTTGGAAATGCGCGGTAATTGGCGTCAGACGCCGGCATTTAGCGGGATATTGATCGGTTTGAGCTCTATCCATTGGCGGGAAGCCTGGAAATACGGCGAACGCGCATTTCGCTATTGCCAACATGACATCGGCCATGCACTAGGCGCGTTGCGCTATGCAGCCGCCACTCTGGGTTGGTCGGTCGAACTGCTGGCCGAATGCGGCGACGAAGCGATTGCGCGACTATTAGGTCTGGACCGCCACGATGAGTTCATTGCAGAGGAAAACGAAGCCCCCGACTTATTATGCCGAATTCACGCCGGCTCTCAGATATCTCCGGACGAATCGGTTAGTCGCTACCTAGCTGAACTTAGCATCGACAATTGGTTTGGCAAGGCCAATCGCTTGAGCCGTTACCACCATTTTCATTGGCCGTTAATCGATTCAGCAGCGCAAGCTGCTGCCAAACCCGTCACAGAAGAAAACCACCGGCATCCGGCGATGGCCGTATCGCCCCAATTAACAAACGCTTCCACAAGCGCGTTCGAAATCATTCGGCAGCGGCGTAGCGCTCAACATTTCGACGGTCAAACTCCGATCGAGCTAAATCATTTTTATCGCATTTTGCAAGTCACGATGCCTGAAAACCTAATCCCCTTCGACCTTTGGCGTTGGCCTGCGAAAATTCATTTATTTTTATTCGTGCATCGCGTCGAAGGCTTGCAACCGGGTCTCTACGCCCTACCGCGGAATCAGGCAAGCCTTGAAATACTGAAGGAAAGCACTCGCCCCGAATTTACTTGGCAAAAGGTCGAAAGCGCGCCTGAAACATTAAAACTGTACAACTTACTCAACGCCGATTGCCGTCGCGCAGCCAAAACGCTATCGTGCCATCAAGATATCGCCGCCGATAGCGCCTTCAGTTTAGCGATGGTCGCAGAGTTCGGCGATGAATTGGCAAAAGAACCGTGGCAATATCGCCGTCGATTTTGGGAAAGCGGCTTGGTCGGCCAAGCATTATATCTTGAAGCCGAAGCCATAGGAATGCGCGGAACCGGCATCGGCTGCTTTTTTGATGAAGCGGTACACGAGGTTCTGGGAATAAACGACACCGGCCTACAAAGCATTTATCATTTTACGATCGGCAAGCCATTAGAAGACAGCAGACTTCAAACGCTGGCGCCGTATTTTCATCTACACAATGAACCACGTTAAGCTTTTTGAAGAGCAAAGCTCAAGCAGTAACCTTTCAAGCATTTGCGGATAAACCGACAATGAAACGTAGCCATTTAAATTTCATCATCGATATAGCAGCCTTCGCGGGTTTTGTTTTTCTCACCACGACCGGGGTGCTGCTACGCTATCTGTTACCGCCCGGTAGCGGGCGTTTCGCGACAATTTGGGGGATTGACCGTCATCAATGGGGAACCGTTCATTTCTGGGTATCGGTACTTTTTTTCGCGATATTGGCGTTACACTTATTACTGCATTGGCGTTGGGTTGTCGGCTTCATTTCGGGACGTGTTACGGAAGGGTCGGGACTGCGCTTAGGACTGGGCCTAGTCGGCGTACTGACTTTGATCGCTTTCGCCGCTGCGCCGCTAGTCGCACCGATTGAAATATCGGGAGCATCCGGCAAACAAATACGTGCATGGAATAACGGACCTCTAACAATACGAGGCAGCATGACTTTAACAGAGACAGCGGAGACAGCTGGCGTACCGATCGAATATATACTTGAAAGCCTTAATTTACCCGAAACAACGAACAAAACGTCAAAACTAGGTCCATTAAGCAGACAATACAACTTCACGATCAGCGATGTTAGAAAAGCCGTAATCGACTATAGAGAATAAAAAAGGCTCTATATCGGAATAGTTGCCCCCAAAAACATTTTTTCTATTCATGAGCAAATATCTGGCGTTTAATCGAAATCGCACCGCGTATTTCGCCGACACTATAATTTATTGCGTCGTCATTCGGGTATTCATGCGCCAATATCGTTTTAACCCCATCAGGTATATCTTCCGCTTTACCATGACATTGCAAACACATCGGCTGAGTCGGTATGGCTTTCAGGTAACGAAACCAAAGCCCATCCACTTCATCTACGATTGCGGACATTTCGAGCTCGTCGGTAGGTTCTCCAGACAAGTGATGCCTATCAAAACCTTCCAACTCCCGCCGCTCCCAGGTATCAGGAACTCCCATCGATTTGTTGCGCGATTTAAGCGATACCCGTTTCACAATCCACCCGTCTTTCGAATAATCGGCTGCCATTGCCGGCGCAATTTGTTTACAAACAATGAACGCGTTTTCCTTGTCGGCTGTTTCCAGTAAGGATTTCAGCTTTCTACCCAGCGACTGCATGAACTCATGGGCTGTTGCACGACTTTGTTCCAGATAATGAATTTGCTCTTTTGGGCTGTCGGCAAAGACACATGTCGAAGAAGCCGAAGCGATTAAAATCAAAAGACTTTTAGTCATGAATTTTGGCATTTTATGCTCCTGATATGGAAAAGTTGAATAAGGCTGACATGACTTTAAGCCCCTCAATTCGCCCTTTGACAAGAGGGGGCCATTACGAAAAGAATAAAAATATCGTAATAACCTGAACTATCAAGACAACAAAAATTCGAGATAAGCCATCTAATCCGTATCATCTTCATATCCCAATAATAAGCCTAAAACAACGCAGAGAATAAATAATATTTATAAATCAAAGATTTAAAATTATGAGACTTATTTAATAAGCTATGTGAGCTGAATTGATCAGCGCTATCCAACGAGCCGGTTATGGAAAGTTCCAGTCGAAATATTATAATAGATTTACACAATCCCTTTATAATGTCTAACGCGCATTCCTTTCCCGCTACTTTACTCCCTTTATACTCAAAAAATGGCTACCTTTGTGAAGTTATGGGGTGTGGCTGCCGACATCCCTGGCGTTCGAGCGCTGCCGTCAAGCCTCCATGGATGGGTTTACCGCCCAGCATCTAAATTATCCCAGCTAATTAATCATAGCCAATGGGCTATGGAATTTAGGTGCCGGGTGAACGGCGGTCCTCGATAGACATATCCCATACCTTTTATTCCTAGACGGTCTTGCGATCAAAAGGGAGTAGCGACAACCTAATTCAGTTTGTTTCCGCTGCGGGCAAACGCGTTCGCAAATAAAAAGAGACATAAATATGCCGACCGCCATCCTGAACGACTACTTGCGCCGTGCGATTGAGCGTAAAGATTACCAAGCCGTTCGTCAATTTCTAGAAGAGTTTCAAGCTGTCGACCTGGCCGAACTGCTGCAAACCGTTCCGGTCGATGGTGCACGCGAACTTTTGATGTACTTACCGGTTGTGCAACGTGCGTCGGTTTTCGGGCATTTACCGGTCGACTGGCAATCACAATTAACCACCGCAATGACCGATAAGGAAGTATCGCAGTTGCTACGTCATCTCGACGCCGACGAAGGTGCCGATTTGCTCCATGTTTTGCCTGAACACCGTCACGATCGCGTACTGCGTAAGATCGCTCATGCCGAACGCGAAGCACTCAGACGCCTAGCGAGTTACGAAGAAGGCACAGCCGGCGCGATCATGACCAGCGATTATATGACCGTACCTGCCAAAATCACAGTCGGCGAAGCACTCGACGTTATTCGCAAAAGCGCTCCTAGCGCCGAATTGATATACCAAATATATACCGTCGACGCTCAATATCGTTTAATCGGCACGTTATCGTTACGCGAACTGATCATGAACAAACCGGAAGCGCAAATTAAGGATGTCATAACTACCGACATGGTCAAAACAAAGCTATCCGCCAAGCAAGAAGATGCCGCTAAATTAATCAGTCGTTACGATTTACTAAGCTTGCCGGTCGTCGACGATGACGAGCGTTTGGTCGGCATCATTACCTATGACGATGCAATGGACGTTGCCGAGGCAGAGGCAACCGAAGACATGCACAGAGGCGCAACGATCGGCCCATTGGCCGGCAACTTTCGCGATGCGAGGTTATTTACGCTTTACCGCAAGCGCATTCTCTGGTTACTGCTCTTGGTCTTCGGTAATTTAATTTCCGGTGCTGGAATCGCTTATTACGAAGATACGATTGCCGCTTATGTCGTACTGGTATTCTTTTTACCGCTACTCATCGGCAGCGGCGGCAACGCCGGATCGCAAGCCGCGACACTGGTCGTGCGCGGCATTGCCACCGGCGATGTCGCAATCAGCGACTGGGGAAAATTGCTACTGAAAGAAATCGCCGTTGCAAGCGGATTGGGCCTAACCATGGCCGCTACCGTTTCATTGCTCGGCGTTTATCGGGGCGGCTTCGACATTGCCTGGGTGGTCGCACTGAGCATGATCTGTATCGTAATGATCGGAAGCCTGGTGGGGCTCTGTCTGCCTTTTATCTTGAACCGATTGGGCTGGGATCCTGCCACCGCTAGCGCGCCCTTAGTCACGACGATCGCCGACGCCTCCGGCGTGCTGATTTATTTTTGGATAGCAAATTGGATACTGCATTTGCCGGCGCCTTAATCCATACTTATCAAGCTAAAATAGGCCAATCCACTTCTGCCCTTTTCCAAGCTGCTATTAAAGCATGTAGCCCGTATGCAGCGCAGCGGAATAGGGGAATGGCGCAGCTCCGAGCTTCCCGGATTGCGCTACGCTCCATCCGGGCAACGCTGTTAGGACTCGGCGGAAAAGGTCGACAGTGACGGGGGTGAGATAAAGGATTTCTGGTATAAAGCACGGACGTATTTAACCAGCCCCTAACGGGCACCCCGGTGCCAAATTTCGATCTACGACGGATTATATATTTCAGATGCAATCTTTAAACACTCTAGAACAAGCCCCTTTGGTTAATGTCATTATTGAAACGCCTCGCGGCAGCTTTTTAAAGCGGGGTTCCACTGGAAAGCTGGACTTTATCTCTCCGTTGCCCTGTCCATTCAACTACGGCTCAATTCCGGCTTATATCGGTACGGACAGCGATTTTTTGGATGCGGTCGTGCTGGGACCGCGTCTTCCTTTAGGAGCATCGATTTCAGTTTATGCATGGGGAACCGTTGGAATGATCGATGGAGGCATTTATGAAGATAAACTGATATGCGCTCAGAAACCCATCTCTGTGAGACAACAGCGGCTTATTCTTCTGTTTTTCATGGTTTATGCCAAGGCCAAATATCTGCTGAATTTAATCAAGGGGCGCAAGGGGCACAACAGCTGTGAAGGCTGGCACGATGCTGCAAGCGCACTAGCCAGAGCAATACCCTGTATTCATCAGGGCAAGAATGCAGTTTAAACATTGGACTGGCTGGTTGCTATACCCGTAGATCAAAATTCGGCACCGGGGTGACCGTCAAAGGACGCCGTGAATACGTCCATGTAGGTCCCTCACCTAGCGCTAGGTGAGGGACCGATCACCCTTGAACTTCTTTAAACACTGCCGAAATTGAAGTGCGAAAGGTATAACTCTTGAAGGAACTCTGGCTTTCATCGCTAGTCGTAAGTTACGGAGATAGTAAAACGTCGGTGAGTTTGTTGTGTCATCACGCAGATTCACCGACATTTTTATGCTCCAGGTTTTCGCTATTATTCCTTTCAATCACCTTTTCGGCATTCCCTCGGCTCCGACTCATGTTTAGAATTTACAAACGAACCATTCGTATTGGCACGACAAACGACCCCCAACGGCGACTTGAATATCACGTCGAAGAAAATTCCAATTCTAGCCTCGCCAAAATCCTGGCTATTCCGGCCATGATCGCAGCAGCTGTCGTCGGCGCTCTGGTCTTGTCCGTGTTTTTTGCCGTATTGTTGATCCCGTTGAGTATTGTGGGCTTCAAAGCGTGGCGACTGATCAAAAGCGCTCAGCAAAAATCGGTTCGGCAATCCCAATCCGAGCCCGATAGCATTACCGCTGAATACACCGTTGTTTCTGATGACGATAAGCCGTAAGTTAAATGAACACTAATCGTAACTATTCAGCCCCCGGTAATTATCGTTCTCACGATTTGCGTCACTGCCATTAATTTAAGCTATGTATGCGGTAATAGTTGAAAACTACCCACCACTACCGGAAGCGCTTATAAATCCAAAGTGAATTGTAGGTACGCTGCGCTTACCTAATGCCGGTGTCAATCAGCGTCCAAAAATTCCCATAGGTTTAGTAAGTTAATGGGTTTTAATACCGGTTTTTCGATGCTTGAATCGATAAGATTCATTGCCGGTTTCCAGGATGTCGCAATGATTCGTAATCCGGTCTAAGAGCGCTGTTGTCATTTTGGCATCGCCAAACACCTGAACCCATTCACTGAACTTGAGATTGGTTGTGATAATCAAGGATGTGCGTTCATATAGCTGGCTGATCAGATGAAACAAGAGTGCGCCACCGGATTCCGGAAACGGTAGGTATCCGAGTTCGTCGAGAATGACGGCATCGACTTGAATCAGCTTGCGAGCTAAGGTTCCGGTTCGCTCTAACTGTTTTTCTTGCTGCAAACAGTTGACTAGATCCACCGCATTAAAGAAACGGACACGATTGCCTCGGTGGATCGCGGCTATTCCCAGGGCCGTGGCGAGATGCGTTTTTCCGGTTCCGGTGCCGCCGACCAGTATTAGATTATGGGCTAATTCCATTAGTCGCCCAATTTAGGTGACGGCTGAATTTCTCGCTGATAAACCGGCTCGCTTGTTGTGGTGAGATGTTTTCTAACGGTAGGACAGGAAATCTTCAATGACCTTGCGATCGAACTGATGGATTCCCCACTGACAAAAGACCCTTTGGATTTCGGCAATGATATCCATGTATAACACTCCAGGATTCTCCGGCTAAAAACCGGTTATTGAAACAACTGGGCCGGCAACTTTTCAACGCTGTTTTCCCCAGAACCCTGGTAAGTTTTGCACGCTGATTAACACCAGAACACCTAGCAGCTAACATTTCTGGCACACCGGGACACATTTTGGCCACATAAAAACACAAGGCATAAAAAAACCAGTCGCCCCGAAAAAGCTAACTGGTTGTTTTATTAAGTATTTGGTGGTGGGTCGTGTGCGATTCGAACGCACGACCATCGCATTAAAAGTGCCTTCGTCTTATTTTATTTCTTTAATTATCAACTAGTTACTATTTGGCTTTTCGTTCGCAAACCTAATAAAGCCAAACGTAGCCCACATTAAAATCGTCAAAAAGTCGCCAATACTCTTTAGCGATTTGGCAAACGGGCGATTCTTTTTAAAGAGGTAAATTCAAATGAATCAGTTCAATCCAAACAACTTCCCTGTCCAATCTCTCCCGCCCTTGATCAAAAATGTGGTGTTGGAAGCGGACACTAACACGGGTTTTCCGATCCCATTGATCGTGAATTCGTCCCTTGCAGCGCTCTCCGCCTCCTGCCAAAACCAAGTTGACGTGGAGCTGCCGTATGGCTCTCGATCACCGGTTAGCTTGAATTTCATTTTGGTCGCTGATTCTGGCGAGGGAAAATCCCCCACAGATCGGATGTTTAATAAGCCATTCAGGGACTTTGAAGCCGAGCAAAATAAAAATTCAGACCAAATATTGGCGCATTATCAGGCTGACTTAACCAGCTGGGAAATCGAAAAAAATGCCCTTGAATTTGAAATCAAAAAGGTAAAAAAATTGAAAGTGACTGCGAGCGATTCTTGTCGTAGCGCTGAACTAGTCCTCCGGGAGGAAAAGCTTCAGAAACAACTGAAAGTGCATCTTTCCAGTAAATCAATATCGCCGTTAAGGTACAAAATTATTCAAAGCAATACCACTCCTGGAAAACTTGCATTGGATTTGTCAGAAAATGTGCCAACCGCTTATATTTTCAGCGATGAAGGCGGAACTCTACTGAAAGGTCATCTTGTCAAAGATTTGGAAATGCTAAATCGAGCTTGGGATGGTTCCCGAATCCAAGTTGACCGACTTAATTTGCCTGGCATAAACGTTGAAAGCCCCAGGGTTACGATCAATGTTCCAGTTCAACCAGAAGTGTTCACAAACTATCTTAATCGACGCGGCAAAGAAGCTCGGGGGGGTGGTTGGTTTGCTCGCTGCTTGGTGGCTTGTCCCTATTCGACAAAGGGGGAACGCTTTCTAAGCGATAGGCCTCAATTTACGGAGCATCTCAATCTATTCCAAAACCGTATTACCGAGTTGTTAATCCAAGATGAGCAAGAATTACAACAAGGTAGGTTAGAAAGAAAACTACTGAAGCTTTCCGATGAAGCTAAAGAATACTGGTATTTTTTTCATAACCAATTGGAATACGACCTGAAGCCCGGCGGATATCTGGTCGATATATCCGATTTTGCTTCGAAAATCACCATTACCCTTTGCCGAATGGCTGCCCTTTTTCATTATTTCGAAGGGTATGAAGGCGAGATTTCACTCCTTACTATAAGAGCTGCCGGAAATGTTTGTAACTGGTATATCGGCGAATTTAAACGGCTATTCGGTAAAAAACCGGAAATCCCGCTAGAAGTTCAGGATGTATACTCACTTGAGCAGTTTCTTCTCCGATGGAGCCAAACACATCCGGGTAACGGCTACATGTTGAAAAGCTTTATCACTCAGTATGGTCCAAGTTCGCTACGTTCGAATAAGGGGCGACGAGAATTCGCCATTAACGCGCTTGTAATGCAAGGAAAAATTGGCATCTATGTCCAAGGAAAGGCTAAATTAATCGGACTTCACCAATCTTTATTTAGTCAGCAATATCCATCGTGCCCCCCTTTGCTACCCGTGTATTAGTCTCTTAAACCGCCAGCCTTCATTGATTGGCGGTTTTATGACCATTCTCAATACTGGTATTTAATCTCATGGTGTTTTTTCACCAAAATATTTAACTCTCAAAAAAGGGTTATTAGCAATTTTTAATGCCAGGGGTAATCGCGCTGCTGACACTACCAAAGGTTACAGTATTAGTAGCACATGATATTAAACTCTAAAACTTTCACAAACTATGATAAATTCAAATTTTAAAGAACAATTACAATCGCCTGTCCCCACAGGAGAATATTGTCTGATCGATGTCGATCAAATCGATCCAAATCCAGCTCAGCCCAGAATCAATTGTAATAAAGAATTATTAGACAACCTCACACAGTCAATCAAGGAAAACGGCTTGCTTCAGCCGATCATTGTTGAAAAATCGGGAGACCGGTATCAGATCATCGCAGGTGAGCGACGATGGCGAGCACATTTGATTCTGAAAATGCAACAAATCGAAGCGTTAGTG
Organism: Methylotuvimicrobium sp. KM1; assembly: GCF_044788715.1. Classification (NCBI taxonomy): domain Bacteria; kingdom Pseudomonadati; phylum Pseudomonadota; class Gammaproteobacteria; order Methylococcales; family Methylococcaceae; genus Methylotuvimicrobium; species Methylotuvimicrobium sp. KM1. The sequence goes on from NZ_CP173170.1 coordinate 3,877,922, forward strand.
CGGACAGTTGGCGACCAAAGCAACGCAGTTCTAGCTCTAGCTGAAAATATAGCCCGAGAGGATTTAACTGATTATGAAATAGGCAAAGCGATTCGAAGGATCGAGGATGATTTTCCCAATAAAAAAGACCTTGCTGAGGCTATTGGCATTAATCGTGGCGATATGTATCGCTATTTGGCTTTTGAGCGCCTACCCGATTTCATCTTGAACGATCTAAATCGTGATCCAACATTATTGTCACGTTCTGCCGCAGAGCAAATTAAAAAAATGTTAGCCCATCATAAAAATTCCGACGCAGTTCGAAAGTTTTTAGAAACTGCGTGGATATTACTCAAAGAAGGAAAACTTCAACAAACCAAAGTCACTCGATTTGTTGACAAAAAACTCAAGGAAGTCTACGGGATAAATCAGGTTGCCACTGAAGACGTTCTAGAAGATGAAGATGGCGGCCAGCTTGGACGGGTAAAACAAACTGGTAAGTACTGGGCCATTGAGTTGGGTGTTGATGTATTTGACGAGGATCAGCGGTGCCAGATTCTACGTTTTATCCATGGCTTACGCAGCGACCACTCCGGAAGTGTCGCAAGTTGCGACAACTTAGACGACCGATGCACGCCGTGAAAGAAGCATCACGGAGGTTCTCAAGCTAACCGGTAACTCGATTACCAGAGCCCAGCAGACGGGCTTAGATTGCCATTCTGCATGCCCATTTCGATTGGGTGGCTCTGTATTCGGCTGCTAATTCCGCTAATTTAGCAACATTAGCAGGTGTTTTTTGACGGGTTATTGTTTTTTGAACCAGATGATTCGATTTTCCAATTCACGCCTAGTGGTTAATAGGCGTGTCTCTTTATAGCAGCAGAAAACTATTTCATGTTGCTAATAATATGAACCAGCACTATCTTGGTATAAATTCAGGATTTCAATTTTACTTAAATTTAAATTAATTTGATTCTGCTTATCAAGGAATACTAGGGATTTCTGATCGCTGTTAATTTTGCATTAATATTTTATTAATTAAAACTCATTGCTACCAATACCAGTTCAGCAGTATTGCTACCAATAGAAGCATTACCAGCCAGGCCGTTATTAATAACTATTAACAGCTTGGTAGACCAACAGCTCAATTAATAACCGCTTAGCAATAAAAGCATAACCGATGTTTGATAGGCGTTAGACTTCTATGCATCAAGCCTGAGCGGTAAGCAATACTCATCTCTAGCTCCTCTGACAAAGTGTTTCCTTCATACTATTACTGTTGTTTTTAACGATGGATTGTTTTGAGCAATCCATCAAAAACAATAAACAAGGCAGTGCAGGTTCATAACTAAATCCATTTCATTCAAGAGGTTTTACTATGAACAATTTAAGCAATCATCTCTTCCACATAGGTCAACTGACTCAGAAGATCATCAATCAACACCACGACCCACTCTACACGGTCATAGATCGCGGTCACGGTTGGAAACTCGCAAAACCAACCGCGCTAGCGATCCAGATCATGGATGCGGTTGAGCAATGTCTATATGAAGTCAAGGAAGGGTTTCCGATCTACGGTATCCATCCTTATGTAAATGTTTTTGTCAGCAATGCACTCGATTGTAATCTGATATTTGCCATCGAACAGCATCGAGCAATAAGAAAAGAAAATAATCTCTATCAGGTCGGAGTCGACTATAAAGCGATGTTAAACCTCATCATACGGATGAAAACATTCGTAAAACAGGTAGTGGAAAGCACCGGTACCATGGAGTTCGAACAATTCGTTAACAAAGCACATTGTTCTGCCAAGAAAAACCATGCTGGCATGATTCGCTATATCGATTCGTTATTCGAGCATTATGCCCGTTTAATCGTCATTCGTCTTGACTTACATGAGGACAGTCCCATCCTCTGTCCAGAGGACATAGAACTTAAATACAGGCAAGTGAAAAAAGACTATCAACATCTACAAAACAACGCCAAGATGAACAGCATGTTCAATACGATGGTGGGTCATATTTGGTCGTTAGAGTATGGACCTGAGCGCGGTTTTCACTATCATTTGGTCTTATTCTTTGATAGTTCAAAGATCAAAAACGACGTGATCCATGCACAGAAGATCGGTGAGTACTGGAAATCCGTTATTACCAATGGGCGTGGTTCCTATTGGAACTGCAATGCATATAAAAACCAGTATCATCAGTGTGGTATTGGTGAGATCAATTACAGTGATGTTGAAAAGATTAACTACCTGAAACAAGCCGCTGCTTACTTGATTAAAGTCGATCACTACGTTCGTGGGCTGACACCGGATAGCGCAGACACCTTTGGTCGTGGTGAGATACTACCCCCAAGAACCAGTACTGTTGGTAGACCGAGAGCAGCGTAATACGCTGATTTGTTCATCGGTACCGTTGGCATTTGCTTACCATATGGGCGTGTCAACGGTACTTCTTCTTAATCAATGGAAACAGTGATTGTTTGTCATGATTGCAGAGATAGGGTTACTGTTGGACAATTGATTTGAAAGGATAGAAGAACAGTTACTCAAACAGATTGACTTAAAGATCGGACATTGACCAACAATAATACCCTCTATACGCCGTTATCGATCAAGGTAAGGTTTGTGTTAAGTAACTCTTTGTCGTTAACACACGCGATCTATGATGCCCTAAGAGGCTATTTGTATCCATTACCGATTCAGTTTCCGCTACATGATTCAATACCAAGAACAACATGTTCTTTCAAAGCGTTAAAAACCCTAATAGTATGGAAAGCGTTGAACAACATGCTGCATTTAAAAAACAACATGATCAGTATCAAATCAATAGTGATTATCCAATCATGCTGGGGTTAATGAACCAAATGCATGCTTGAATTTCTCAAATAAGAGAAGAAACAAAAAGCGAAGCATTTAAAACGATCATTTCTAATGCTAATTCGCACACAGTATAGATTGCGATTCAACGGCATTTTTCGGTTTGATGATTGATGACATCAGAATTAATAGGGTACTTCTCGTCCGTAATTGACTCCTTGTACTATCCTGTTATCGACATGATTTAGAAGTTAATCCTTTTATGGACAAGACATGATCGACAGCATTTTCGAGAAATACCGAATTCCAGTTGAATTACCCAGAGATCCGCTTGGTACGCTGTACTTTATTCTTCGTAAAGCCGAGCTGGTGAAAAATCTGACTACTAATGAATGGGGCTGGCTGGAATCTCAGCGCCTTAACGATGCAATTTCGCTTATTAAGACCCAAGAAGAAAACCGGAAGATAATCGAGGATTACCGAGCCGTAATTGCTGAAACTGTTAGAAATGATTTGGCCTCACTGCGTCACAATCGATTTGTTCGGTCGCATGTGTTGACGGTTCCATTGCCGGAATCCGATCGGGCTTTGGCATTTTTTAAAGTTCATAACCGAGAGGAGTTGGCAGAAAACGAATTAGCCTTGATCGATAAGACGTATAAGCATTTCTTATCATTCAGCAAACTCAAAGAAAAATTCGCTATCACCGAAGACATTCCCTTCGATCAAAATTCCGTTCACCGGTTATCAAAAGTTACGTTCAAGCAAGCCTTATCTGCAAGCGACTTTGAATGGCTTTTACAGAACAGAGTGTTTTCAGTATTTCATTTCATAGAACCGCAAGCCAGGTCATTATTCAGTCAGTATCAATGTAATGCGACTACATTGGCAGTCGATGGTCTTATTCAGATGTGTTCGATCCTGCAAAAACTGAATGAGGGCTCACTGCCCACGGAAACCGAACAACAATTTTTAATCCAGCATCAATGCCTGGCAGCCTTGGCCTCCGTTCAGTCACTTGAATTTATTGCTCTGAAGAAGCAGTTCCGTGCGTCGGCATTTACATCGGATGATCCAGGTCAACATCTATTTAGGGTGCTGCGAAAAATCCGTGACGAAAAACCGCTCACAGAGCCTGACGTCAATTATCTCAAGAAGCGAAAATTGTTAGAGACGCTTAAGTTTATCTATAAACGTAAAGCGGATGCGTTGACCGACAAAGTCAGACAAGGCCATGGCTTAACCGACGATGATATCGTGTGGTGTAAAGAACACAACTTCGAAGACATCATTTTTCTGGCATTGAAAATTGATTTTAACGTCACGCGACGCATCGATGGCATTGAAAGCCAACTCTATTCAATACTCGTCAAACTCATTGAAAATCAGCGTTTATCGGATGATGACCTGATTTGGCTAGAGGGGGAAAAGCTGTTTTATCCTGACACGGCGATATTTGTTACCCATCATCATCTTGAGGCACTACATTCCGAAGAGGGATTTAAGCGTACCAAAGGCCACTGGAATCTAGTCAATGCCAGCGCCCATTGGCGTAAAGCCAACAAACCGCTCTCTGCCTTAAAGTTGACCAATAACCTGCAACAACTGCGCTTGCTAAAAGAAGCGAAATTACGGTCTGCGTTATTCACGACTCGCGGCGGCGCATTGCGCGATCTTGATCGACTGACGGATGCCGAACACTGTGCCTTGGAAGCGATCAGTCATTTTTCCAGTAGCCATAACCCGTATACGCTGATGGGAGCACTTTGTTACGACACCGGGCGCTTTGATGAAGGCGATCAATGGTTTGAAAAAGCCATTCAACGGGGCGCTAAAACCAAGGATCAAGAATCTGAGATCAAACGTATTCTGCAGAAGAAAAAGGGCAAAGAGCGTCAACAGATCATCAATCACTTATTGGCAAAAGACTCGTGGCGATTTGCCTGGGTCAGAGACTATGAATCAAAACCTTAGTTCATTTATTGCTTGCGCGTATATCTGCTGATCAAGGGTTGTTTACAATAGCAGATTGAATAAGAGGCAATGCTCGAATGCGAACTTTGCAATTTAAAAAGTGGATTGGGTATAGCTGCAAAGAATATTGATGACTCAGGAATATATCCCTGCTTTGGCAGTAATGGTTTAAGAGGGTTTACCAAGAGTTTTACCCACAATGGCAACTATGCATTGATTGGAAGACAAGGGGCATTATGTGGCAATGTCCAATATGTGAAAATCGTATAGAGATTCAAAACGGTGGGCTACAATTTCCTTTTCGATTAATTGGCAGGTGGAGTGAATCTCCAAGGGAACACATGTATTCGTTTGATCAAATAACACGAACTGGCAAACCTCTTCTTTAGTCATATTGCTAGTAATAAATGTGCGGACGCTACAACCTCATCGCAACACCGGAAAGCATAGCGGAACATTTTCAGTTACCGCGCTTGCCGCGTTTTGAAGCGAGCTACAACATTTGTCCTGCGCAAAAAATTCTGTGTATCGTTGGGCTAAATGATAAGTCACTAAAAGCGGTCAATCTGTTTTGGGGCTGGTGCCTTCGTGGTCAAAAGACGATAAAAACAGTCATCACCTGATCAACGCCCGTGCTGAAACGATCAGAGAAAAACCATCCTTTCGCGCGGCGTTCCATAAACGTCGCTGCTTGATTGTAGCAAGCGGTTTTTACGAATGGCAAAAGCTGGAAAGCGGTAAGCAAGCTTTCCACATTCACCGGCAAGATCATGGTCTATTCGCATTTGCTGGATTATGGGAATATTGGGAGCACGACACAAAAACGCTGTACTCCTGTACTATTATCACCACCGCAGCAACAACACTGATGCAACCGATTCACGAACGTATGCCGGTTGTTATGCTAAAAGACCACTACAGAGACTGGTTGAATAAATCTGCGACTAATGATGAAGTGTTTCCGCTACTGGAAAATTCCGCTTACACTGATATGACGACCACTGCGATTAGCGATTACATCAACAATCCGCGTCATGATCATCAGCGCTGCGTGTTAGCCATATAAAAAGGCCATTATCGCTACTGATTGAATCAACTGAACCAACATAACTTGCAGGCAGCAAGCGTTATAAACAATAAGGAACCCACATGGCAAAAGCGCCAAAAGTCGTCAAAGAAGAACCGCTGGAAACCCAACTCTGGAAAGCTGCTGACAAGCTTCGCAAAAACATAGATGCTGCTGAATATAAGCACGTCGTGCTTGGGCTGATTTTTCTCAAATACATTTCCGATGCGTTTGAAGAACATTTTGCCAAACTCCAAGCAGGTGAAGGCGAATACGCCGGTGCTGATCCAGAAGATAAAGACGAGTACCAAGCAGAGAACATTTTCTTTGTGCCTGCTGAAGCACGCTGGTCGTTCTTGTTAGCCAAAGCCAAACAACCGGAAATTGGCAGCTTTGTTGACGGTGCTATGGATGCGATTGAAAAGGAAAATACCTCGTTAAAAGGCGTGCTACCCAAAGTCTTTGCCAGACAAAATCTTGATCCCACCAGCTTAGGCGGTTTGATAGATTTGGTCGGTAACATTGCGTTAGGTGATGCCAAAGCGCGTAGCGCGGATGTGTTAGGTCATGTATTTGAATACTTTCTCGGTGAGTTTGCACTGGCGGAAGGCAAGCAAGGCGGTCAATTCTATACACCGCGCAGCATCGTTGAATTATTGGTTGCCATGCTGGAACCCTATAAAGGCCGGGTGTTTGATCCTTGCTGCGGTTCCGGCGGTATGTTCGTGCAATCGGAAAAATTCGTTGAAGAACATCAAGGCCGTATCAACGATATTTCCATCTACGGACAAGAAAGCAACCAAACCACTTGGCGGCTGGCCAAAATGAATCTGGCGATTCGCGGTATAGACAGTTCGCAAGTTAAATGGAATAACGAAGGCTCGTTTCTCAATGATGCGCACAAAGATTTAAAAGCGGATTTCATTATTGCCAATCCACCGTTCAACGTCAGCGATTGGAGCGGTGAATTGTTGCGTACTGATGGCCGTTGGCAATACGGTACGCCACCAGCCGGTAACGCCAACTTTGCTTGGCTACAACATTTTATTTATCACTTGTCACCGACCGGCAAAGCGGGTGTGGTTCTGGCAAAAGGCGCATTGACCAGTAAGACCAGTGGCGAAGGCGAGATTCGTAAAAATCTGGTCACTGACGGCAACTTGATGGATTGCATTGTTAATCTTCCGGCTAAGCTGTTTTTGAATACGCAAATTCCAGCCGCGTTATGGTTTATGAACCATGGTCGTAACAATGGACATCCACGTAAAAACGAAATTCTGTTTATTGATGCGCGTAACTTGGGTCATTTGATCAACCGTCGCACGCGTGAACTATCGCATCGTAACTATTCAGACCCTCACTACAAAAATCATCCAATCAGTCACTCAAAAACTGTATTTTTAAGCCACCAAGACGTAACCTGAGCACCATGCAACTGAGCGATCATGACCTAAACCAACTGGATGAAGACAAGCTTCTGGACTTGCCAGAAGAGGATTTGCGTCGCCTTTCGATTCGCTTGCTCAACGATCTCAAGGAAGCACGCGAGCGCTTGAAGCAAAACTCGCGCAATAGCTCCCGGCCATCCAGTAGTGAAGCACCGTGGGATAAAGCGAACGATACAGCCAGTGACACCGATGCTATAGACGCTGGTGAAGACACGCCGGACCAGGAGGCAGATAATACCTCTCCCGCGCCACCCGCTAAAAAATCCAAACAAGAGTCTCAAACCGACGCGTCTCAAGCTTCCGATGATGTGCGTAAACCCGGTAAGCAACCCGGTGCGCAAGGCTTCGGTAGACAGCAAGTCCTGCCGGTGACCGACTATCAAGACCATCGTCCCGAGCTTTGCGCGTGTTACGGTACTGTGTTCACGGCAAGTCAGCAAAAAGCGTATACCGCTTTTGATACCGTTGACCTCACCTGGGCTGACGCGAACGATCCGGGCTTGAGATTGATCGCGACGCGGCATACCTATTATGAAGCAACGTGTCACTGCGGCCATGTGACGCGAGACGAACCGTATCGTCACGTGCCCCACGGCAGTTTGCCGAACGTCGTGTGCAGCGAATGGCGCCTGGTCGGCCCGGGTTTGGCCGCCTTGATTGTGTGTCTGGCCTATCGCATGCGGCTATCCCGAGAACGCATCCGCGAATTCTTGCAGGATTGGTTAGGGTTAAGTCTCAGTGTCGGCACCATCAACAACACCCTGCATGAAAGCGGCGCGGCGGCGATGCCGATCGAAGACGAACTCATTGAGGCGGTGGTCAATAGTCAATTACTGCATGTCGATGAAACGTCCTGGATGGAACTGACGACCTTCTTATGGCTGTGGGTGTTCAGCACCGATAGCGTGACCGCCTACTGGATTGCCTACCGCAGCGCCGAATTGATCGAGAACCTCTTGGGCGCGGATTACTTGGGCTGGCTCATGAGCGATGGCTGCCAAGTCTATCGCAGATACCCGAATCGTGCGCGCTGCTGGGCGCATCTGCTGCGCAAAGCCCAAGGGCTGGAAGAGAGCTTCGACCCCGTAGCACGTCAGTTCGGCAAGCAAACACTGACATTGCTGAATACGCTGATGAACGCGATTCGGGAGGCCCGTGTCGACCCACCCGACAAACCGTTGACGGAAACCTTTCAAGAATCACTGGCGCTCTATCGAGCGCTATGCGAAAGCCTGCGCGAAGCAACGCATAAAAAGACGCGTGAGCTGGCCGGTGAAATGCTCAATGATTGGGATGCGATCTTTCAGGTCGTTGCGTCCTATCATTTGCCGTTGACCAACAACGAAGCCGAGCGGGCACTGCGGCACTGGGTGATTTTGAGACGCATCAGCTATGGCACTCGCACCGAACAAGGCTCGCGGGTATTCGCCATTTTAATCAGCGTGATCGAAACCTGTCGTAAAAGACAGCAATCCCCTTGGCTTTATTTGGCTCTCGTCATTGATCATCAGCGGACCGGGTGGCCAATTCCAAAATTGCCTCCAGTGGCCCGGGGGTCTGAATAATTACGAAAGTGGCGCTGATGTCAACGTTATCTAAATTGCAAATTAATCAATAAACGACAGTTCAATACTTTTAATGATTTAACATCAAAACTTGTAATCGGCGTAAGTTTGCAACCCTTCTTTCTTCGTAATGCCTAGATTTAGCAGCGCTGATGTCGTGTTACTGTCATTCACGACTTAGAAATTTTCTCAACAGCTACGCCGTCAGAAACATAACCCATCCAGTGCTTATTCGTTGCTACAGGACAGCGGTGATAACATTTAAGAACGCCCTATACGTAGTAGTTTGCATCATCGGACTATTAGGTTGCGCAACTTTCAAAAGCTTAAACGCTGAGGTTCCCTTGTATGAGCGCGATTTCATATACAGCGGAACCCGATTAGATTGGGCAGCATTACAAAATGACAATGTGACAATCCGAAAATCCAAGGCTGAACCACCAAGCTATCCGCTCGTTGATTTGCCTTTCAGCTTTGCTATGGATTCTGTGTTTTTGCCGTTAGCGATCAGTGCGGAAATTTTTCACTGATGGCAGTTTCTAAAACTCGTGATCGTCGTAAGCCTAAAAATCTTCAGAGTACGCCATTACGGTAAAAATCATGTTGGCCTTTGATTCGTAGTTATTTTCTCAGTGGGTCAAGTATTGACTTCAACCCATTGTGGTCAATCTCCTGCATCAGCGCCAATAACCGGCCCAGTTCACCATTGGGAAAACCTTCGCGTGCAAACCAATTGAGGTAGTGTCCAGGCAAATCGGCAATAATTTGCCCTTTGTACTTGCCAAAAGGCATGGCCAACGTAACTAGCGTTTTTAAATCTTCAGGATTCATCAAGCCAGCTCTACACCGATAAAGTGGCCCTCAGCATCCATGTTCAAACGCAAGCGCCCGTAACAAGATTTCTGGTCACATTGGCAACCGGAACCCTCCATGATGCTTTCGAGAAACGTCACATAAATCAGCAAATGGACGGAATGCCGTTCGAGGATTTCATAGGCAATCGAATCGCTGATGATCCAGCCATTTTGTGTGCAAAAAGCACTGAGCTGATTGCTGGTTTCCAGTAGTTGGGTGATGGCTAAGGCTTCAGACATAGATTGTGTCTACTTCTGGTCTTTATCCGAAATCACAGTGTATTCAGCAGCAAGGCTTTCACCTTTATTTTGACTGACAGATTGCTGTTGTGCGGTTCTGATCAGTCGCCATGCTCTATATGCTATAAAGCCAAACGGAATTAACAGCGCCACAAAAAATACGGAAAAAACCAGTGTGCCTACGACAGCTCCGGCAATCATGACTGGAATCGCTAAGAACTTGGAAATCTTTGAACGATCATTGACTTCAACTTGATATTCAATCTGCTGCGGGTGCAATGTAGTACCAAGATGAATGGATCGCTTGTAGACTTTGAACATGCAGCTCACCAAAAGCTAAACTATAAAAAAGCACTGTCAGATTGACGGAATAAATAAAAATATGAAGCAAAAAAATGTCGGTGCAACTGTTTGTTAACGGTACAGATACACCGAAATTTTAATTTTACTATCTCCGAAAATAAGACTTTGATCTTCAGATGAAGTTCCTATTACGGAGTAAAAAGATCAACTATTTTTTTACCGACTACAGCTCATAGTCATCATAAGTCTGCAACATTTCTTCCTTCGTGATACCGAGATAACGCAGCGTAGACCTAATGTTGCTGTGATTCAGCACTTTTGCAATCTTTTCTACAGGGACGCCGTCTTTGTACATGGCCATGCCGCGACTCTTACGCATGCTGTGCGTGTTGATCGTCAGTCCGAGCATATCGCCAGCTTCCTTGAAAACATGACTGACTGAGACGCGACTAATCGGGTTACTATTAAATCATGACTCTTGCTTCAATCAGGCGACGCTTTGCAAAAATCAGTAATTCACGTAAAATGTGCAAATTACGTAAATAGGAGGGTTTATGCTAGAGGTTTCTGCTACCGACTTTGTCAAACACTTCGGACAGTATCGCGAACGCGTTCAGCGTGAAGCAATTGCTGTAACCAGTCACGGTAGAACCAGTGGCTTTTTTGTATCTGAAGAAGAATACAAAGAATACTTGCAGCTAAAAGCGAATGCTCGGAAAGCTTATAGCATCAGTGATTTGCCTGCAGACACTATCAACTCGCTGGCAACTTCGGTGATGAGCTCGTCGCACGATCATTTGAACGAGTTGATGGATAGTGATGGCGCTCCCAACTCCTGAGGCTGGACTTGTTATTTCTTACGCTTACCTATGGAGCAATGAGTATAAGCAAGGGAAGCTTGAAGGACTGAAAAACAGACCCTGCGCAATTATATTGGTTGTGCAGAATGAAGAAGGCGGCAAAAAAGTCACTGTTGCCCCTATTACCCATACACCTCCCTCAAATCCAGATGCTGCTATTGAAATACCAATAAAGGTGAAAAATCATCTGGGATTGGATTCCGAACGGTCATGGATCATTTTGAATGATTTTAATGAATTCCTATGGCCCGGCTATGATTTACGCCCGATAGCAGCTATGGATAACAAAGTTGACTATGGTGTTTTACCTCCACTATTTTATACACAAATTGTCAGCAAAATTTTAGAGTTGCGCCAAAAGGCAAAAAGCGTTACACCTCGGGATTAGAGCGGTATCCCAATAAAGAAATGACGAGTTGTATCAAATGCGGACTTTCATGGATTTGCTGACTGCCGATAAATCTAACTGACTTGGTGCCGTTTACGGTTGAATCTGGCGAGTGCTTACGCAATATTTGATTCTGAACACCTGTTTGGAATGTTTGAAACAGGATCGATTAAATGATCTTTTGGCAAATATACAAACCCAAGCATCAGAACGAGATCAGACAATAAATGTAACGTACTGGCCTAAACCAGTACGTTACTTGTGTTTAAAATTTCATCGAGTCGAATTCAGATGGGTAGCCAGGATTGGCTTTCTCGATCTCCAGTTGATAGCGATTAAAGCGTTCACCGGGTTGCTTACCAAAAAACTTAATCAGGATTGCGTCGCCCACTTCAGCCTGTTTTCGTTTCATGCCTTCTTGTAACCAACCACTTAAAAAAGCCGAAGCGAGTTCACCTGTATCAGCGAGTTTCACGGTCACTGTATGTTGCTCGCCGTACACAGGGTGCTCAAAGCTATGGACGCTATTAATAGTGCCCAAAATATCGCCATCTCGTTCAAAGTTCCAGTGCTTGACATTATCGTCCGAGCCTCCATTCCCGTCACCGTTGGCAATTGCTCTTAATCGTGCGAATTTATCTTTTGGATTATTTGTTGTAAAAACCAGCCCAAACCCGCAGTTATTTGCCGAATAGTAAAATCCCCGCACGATCTCCCCCCTGCCTCAAATAGCCTGCTGAAAAATCGTGATGGAGGTTTTTTTTACGAACTCGATTCATCACTAATCAAGCAAAACATCACGGTCAGCGGTATAAAGAGCGGTGTCGTTGAGAGAAGGTATGACGCCACCAAGATTTGACGGTCAACGCTGACGCCATACCCCCAAAACCGTGCCGAAGCACGATCCTCAGTGTGACACATCTGAGGAATAAATCCAGCCCTCATCGGCCTCTTTGTCGATGTGCCGCACCGCCCGCCTTTATCATTGTCACCGTTGTCATGCACAGGTCATCATCTGCTCAGGTTGTGATCGCGGCCAGCGTTATTGCAGCCGCGAATGCGCCGTGTCCGCTCGTTTAGAGTCTCGCAGGCGTGCCGGGAAAAAATATCAGTCTACACGCTCAGGTCGCTTTCATAATGCCGACCGTCAACAACGGTTTCGAGAACGACAGAAACAAAAAGTAACGCATCAGGGTTCCTTACCGGTGACCGCTCATGATGTACTGAAACGTAAGCGCACTGGGCTCAAACAAACCGAGTCCATCGATCTCATGGACGGTGATTTGCGTTGTCACCATTGCGGTGCCGTTTGCGGGCCATTTTTACGCCGGGATTTTGTCCATGCCGGTCGGAATTTACCGTTATTCCGGAATCGATATGCTGGTGAGGGGGGATGATGACCATCAATAAAGACATTGAAGCGAAAATACTGCGTTATCATTTTGTGGAACAGTGGCGAGTCGGCACGATTGCCTCACAGTTGGGCATCCATCATTCCGTTGTTGACCGCGTGTTATCGCAAGCAGGCTTCCCGAAGGTTGAACGCTCGCCGCGGGCATCGATCATCGATCCGTATTTGCCGTTTATCCGGGAGACCTTGGCGCAGTTTCCGACCCTGACGGCCGCCAGGTTGTATGAGATGGTGAAACAACGGGGTTATCCCGGCGGCCCCAGCCAGTTTCGCCAGCGCATCAGTCAACTGCGCCCGCGCCGACAGCCGGAAGCCTATTTGCGCTTAAAAACCTTACCCGGTGAACAAGCCCAAGTCGATTGGGGATTATGCCGAGGAGTAAAACACCTCTGCGCTCATGCCTTGAATAGAAAGCTATGACGCATTCCATGCCTTAAAACACTCGGCATTATTCGTTTTCTTAAAGCGACTTGAGAAATGCAAGTAACGTATCGTCAGGCTGGTAAACGTCGACACTTCCCTCATGTGGTGCAACCTTAGCAAGGATTTTCTCTTTCATGGCTAAATCAGCTTCCAAATAAATCTGTGTCGTTTCAACCGATTCATGACCAAGCCAAAGTGCGATCACTGTGGTGTCGACACCCGCTTGTAGAAGCTCCATGGCCGCCGTATGCCTCAGTACATGAGGCGATATTTGCTTGCTTTTGAGTGACGGACATAGGCTGCTGGCGGTTTCCACATGCTTTTTGAGTAAGTATTCGACACCATCATTGCTTAATCGACTGCCGTTCCGATTAGGAAACACCAACTGCCCATCGCCGGGAGGCAGCCTTGTCAACCAAGCTCGCAATACCGCTGTCGTCTGTTTGGTCAATGGCGTGCAACGTTCTTTTCGGCCTTTGCCGATGACATGAACATACGCCCCCGCATCCAGATGAACATCTTGGCGAGTCAGACCGGTCAATTCCGACAAACGCAACCCGGTTTGCATTGCCAGCAGTAACCAAGCGCGATCACGACAGCCAGACCATGTGTTGCCATCAGGAGAGGCCAGCAAGGCATCGATTTCTGCTCGATTTAGAAAATTAATCTGCCGATGGGTATAGCACTTACTTGGAATGGCCAAGATGCGCTGGATTGGTTCTGACTGGGCGGGCAACTCGAACGCAGCAAACCGAAAAAAAGAGCGGATGGCCGTGAGACGAAGATTGCGACTGCGAGCTGAAATACCTCGGCTTTTCTGAAGATCGTCTAGAAAATCGCAGATCAATGGTGCATCAATATCTTCCCAGGTTAAATTGGAGGGTTCTTTGCCAAGTCGAGTTTTAGAAAATTGTAACAAGAGACGAAAAGTGTCTCGATAGGAACTTATCGTATGCGGGCTTACGTGCTGCTGTTGAGTCAACCTCTGAGTAAAAAAGCGTGTTAGCAAAGTCGGGAAATGGGTGCTGGTTGCCATGATACCTGCTCCCAACGTTGATCTAATCGGGCGGCGGCTATCGCCATCAATTCCGGAAATGCCGAGAGGTACCAATAGGTGTCTCTGATCTCAACGTGACCGAGGTAAGTCGACAGAATAGGAAGTTTCCGCTCTATATTTTCGTTGGCGTGATACCACTGCAATAGAGTGACCACTGCAAATCGGTGACGAAAATCATGCAGATGGGGTTTACGGTTTCTAAGAAGACCGCACAATTTAATCCTTTCCAACAAGCTATTAAATGTATCCCTGACAGTATCGTAACCCAAGCGTTTACCTTTGCAATTGACAAACCAATAGGAAATTTGCTGTCCGGCTACAAACTGTTCTCGGCATAGACGATAATCGGCCAGGACTTCCACCGTGCTGGAATGCAGGGGGATTAGGCGAGACTTACCAAACTTGGTCGAGTCAATGGACAGAATACCCTCTTCCAGATCGACATTATCCAAGGTAAGTCCCAGAGCTTCGCTAATGCGCAGACCGGACACGCTTAACAGGCCAAACAGGCAATAGTAGGTTTTACCCACAAAAGGGCGGCTTGGACAAATTTGTAAGGAAGCTTGCAACAGTTGATGAATATGGTCATCCGAGAAGAAGAACGGTGTAGGCCGTTGATACTGGATGGGTAATAATCCTGTGGGCGGAATTTCTGTACGGGGATCGAACGCGCGACAATAGCTTGCAAAAGCGAACATAGCACAAACGGGCTGACCATCGGCCTTTATGCGCCGATTTTGGCTGGGTTGCCCAAGCGAGCGCATGGTTTGTGGAAATAAAGTCGGCTTGCTGTTGTTCCATAAAGGAAACAAACGATGACAGACTGGCGCCGTCACTACGTAATTTGTATCCCAAGGCACGTCGCAGGGTCAGGTAATCCTGCAATAATGTTCGCAGAGTACTCATGCCGCACCTCCCGGCCAAGGAAGACTGAGTGGACGAAGTGATGTGAAATCAACTTTCGCATAAATGCCGGTTGTTTTTGGGTGCTGATGCCGTAATAGGCTACCGATTTCGTTAAGGGTTGCACCTTGTTTTAACAACTTGACAGCCAATGCATGACGGAACTGATGAGCACCGCGGTGAAGCGTTACAATTTTGGCTCGCGTGAGTGCAGTATTCACAATCGTGCCTATGGTCGCTTCTCCCCCAAGCCCACGGATGGGAGCATGATCCCGCAAGAATAGCGCTCGATCATGGCTTGCCGGCCGGCCGTTCTGCAGGTATTGGACAATTGCTTCGCCAACTTCGGACGGCAGAGGCAAGGACGCGATTTTATGGCCTTTGCCGACCACACGGATGCTTCCCGATTCCCAATTGATGCTATCCAGTGTCAACGAAACAATTTCGCCTGCGCGCAGGCCTAAATGCACCAACAACATCAGAATGGCATAATCTCTTTTCCCGATGGAGGTATCGCGAGGGCAATGCGCCAAAACGGCTTGAATATGTTCGGGGGCGATTGCTCTGGGAATTCCGCTCATCGACCAGTTCGGCACCTTTGGAACGGCGGCAGCCAGATTGGAATAAATAGCACCGCGATATCGGAGGTAGCACAGAAACGATCGTAAGGCAGTTGTTGCGGATTTCGCTACGGAGGAACTTTGCCGTAACGCCTCGCGTTTGATAAATCCGATGACATCCTGAGCACAAATAGAAGCAAAATCCAAAGGCTCATTCCCAAAACGTTCGAACAGAAATCGCTCGATAACCGGGCTATATTTGATGATTGATTTTTCGGATAGCTCCCGTTCTTCCCGCAAATAGTGAGCGTATGTCTTTACGGCTTGTTGAATGGGCGTCAACTTCTCGGGTGCGGTTGATTTCCGTACCACCTCCAACTGGCACAGGAAATCCATAAACCGGTTCACAGCGGCCTTTTCCCCGGATTTCACAGCGCTCTTTAAAGCATGCGCCTTAAAAAAACTAGAGACATGCGCTTCGTTTAGAAAGTTTATCGTGATGGCTTTTTTCTGGAGCCATTTGCTGAAATAGGCCACCGCACGAATTTGCCGACCGATCAAATGGCGTTTGAAGCCCTGTTCATCCAGTCGTGTTGCGAAGGAATCAAGGTAAGGCACCAACGGACCTTCCGGCTCATGCAATAAGTTCCACAATCTATCATTTTCTATAATCTCTTTCATTTTGACTCTCCTTTCAATTTACAGGCTTATGGAAGGAGTCATACTATGCCGAGTCGTAGAACCGAGATATCTGCGCGGGCAAGCCTACTCTACATTTTCTCGGCATAGTCCGGAACTCCGCATAGTGGGGACACTTTGGTTCGATTCAAATCGGCAAAGCCAAACGACCGTTAATGGCGTTTGTGATGGTGTTGAGTTGGTCGCGGCACATCTATTTGCAGTTTTACCTCTCTCAACAAATGGAGAACTTTCTACGCGGCCATGTGGCGGCGTTCGAAGCCTGGAACGGTTTACCCAAGGTGCTGCTCTATGACAATCTCAAGTCGGCCGTGCTGGAACGCCAAGGCGACGCCATCCGTTTTCATCCCACGTTACTGGCCTTATCCGCGCATTATCGCTTTGAGCCACGCCCGGTCGCTGTCGCGCGCGGCAATGAAAAAGGCCGTGTGGAGCGGGCGATTCGTTATATCCGGGATAACTTTTTTGCCGCGCGGCATTTTCAAACACTCGACGAGCTGAATCAACAGGCCGATCAATGGTGTCAAGGCGTTAGCGGCGAGCGGCGCTGCCCGGAACATACCGAGCTGACGGTGCAGGAGGCTTTTCATCAGGAACAGCCGAGTTTGCTCACTCTGCCGGACAACCCGTTTGATACCCGTGAAAGGACACAGGTCTCGGCCCGAAAGACGCCTTATATCCGCTTTGACTGGAATGATTACTCGATTCCGCATCAGCACGTACAAAAACCGCTGACGGTGATCGCCGATCTTAAGCGGCTATGCATCCTGGATGGCGAACAGGTGATTGCCGAACATCGACGCAGTTTCGATAAGGCTAAGCAAATCGAAGATGAAAGCCATATCAATTCCTTATGGCTGCAAAAAACCAACGCCAAGCAGCACCGGGGGCAAGACCGCTTAAGCGCCGCTTCCGCGCATACTCCTCTCTTCCTACAGCAGTCCATCCAACGGGGCCATGTGTTAAAAACTACGGTCCGGTTACTCAATCAGCTATTGGATGACTATGGCCGGGACGAATGGCACAGCGCGCTCGAAGAAGCGCTCAAACAGCAATCGCCCTACCCGCAAGCGGTGCAGCAAATCCTGGAACGCCGGCGTGATGAAAAACGGCAGCCGCCGCCCCTGGCCGTCGCGGTGCCCGATAAAGTCAAGCCGTACCACATCAAAGCGGTCAACCTGGCTGAGTATGACCAACTCAATACCAGTCACGAGGACGGCCCCGTCAATGACAGCGAACAAGAGCAGGAGAAGGAGCAAAAGAAAGCGTCAGAGCAAGAGCCAGAACCAAAGAACGCTATAACAACGATAAAAAGGGGGGAAAACCATGATTGATGCCGAACAACTCAAGCAACAAGCGATTGAGCTCAAGCTTCATGGTGTGCAGGCGCATTGGCATGAACTGACGCCAGCACAGTATCCCTGGCTGGAAACCCTATTAAACTGGGAACGGCAAGAGCGAAAACAACGTTCACTGGAGCGCCGTTTAAGCCACGCCAAACTGGGGCGCTTTAAACCCTTAACCGAATTTGATTGGCAGTGGCCGGATAAAATCGATCAACACGCCATACACGCGTTAATGCAATTGGATTTTTTAACCGGGGCCAATAATATCATCCTACTGGGCGGAAACGGCGTGGGCAAATCAACCCTGGCGCAAAACCTGGGCTATCAAGCGGTGATGCACGGCCATACCGTCTTGTTCACAACGACCGCCAACATGCTCAATGACCTGGCCGCCCTGGACAGTGACAACGCCCTGCGGCGAAGAATCAAGCACTACGCCAAACCGGCTTTGTTAATCATCGATGAAGTCGGCTATCTCTCCTACAGCAACCGCCACGCGGATCTGCTGTTTGAAATCGTCAATCAACGATATGAACAACGTTCAACGCTGGTCACCACCAATCGACCGTTCGCCGAATGGAACGAAGTCTTTCCCAATGCCGCTTGTGTCGTCTCCCTGATTGACCGGCTGGTTCATCATAGTGAAATCATCGCGATCGAGGGAAAATCGTATCGCATGAAAGAGGCCAAAGAACAGGCGACGGAACGACGCAGCAGACAACAAGGGGGCGCCAAATGAAAATACTGAAAATCACTACCCATTGGACACCGGAAGAGGCCGATTGCGTCTATCAGTTCCTCGATGATTTGAAAGAAGCCATTTGGCAACGTTATGGTGAGGATATCCTGGACATGTACAAAACAATACAGGATGAACAACAGGCGGAACATGAGGAGTGCGATTTCAATGATGAGATCCCGTTTTAGCAGGTCGTTTTTTTAATGCTTTTAAAATGTGCCGTCCGCCGTTATTTTTGGTATTTATCCTGCGGCAAATAGTTGCGGGTTTAGGTCGGCGTTAACAGTACTTGAAGGAAACAATAAACCGTTCCCGATTTCCCGATACTTTTTTAGTTCGTCCATAGTCACGCTCGGAATGGGCGTGTGTCGTGGCGCTCCGTTTTTGGTATCGGACAAGAGAGCCAAGCCATTATCAAAGTCGATATCTTTCCAGCGCAATCCCTCCAGTTCGCCCTTTCGCATGCCAGTGGTTAAGGCCATCACGACCTTCAGATAAAACTTGCCGCCAATGTTTTTTGCCGCTTTGAGTAAGCGAGGTTTTTCCTCATCGGATAAATATCTGACAATTTTATTATCGACCCTTAATGAACGGACACGTTTGCAGGGGTTTTCCTCGATGTATTGCTCCAAGACACTGTCATCCTCCTGTTGCAATGTCGCATAGTCCAGAATCGCTGAAAGAACGGCGAGGTGTTTATTGTACGTTGCCGGAGCTAATGATTTTTTTGCCTTGAGAGCGCCCCGAATAAGTTCCGGTGTGATATCTGAAAGCAGGATTTTGCCTAAGCTTTGCTCCCACCATAAAACAAGACGTGCACGATCATGATCCTTGCCTGTCCACCATTGCATATATTCATCGGCTAATCGACTGAAAGTCACTGCACAGGGCGTAATGCCTTTAGCCTCGTTTTCCTGATGATCTAAGATAGTTCTGGTTCCCCATGTCTTAGCATCGGCTTTACGTCTAAAGGTTTTGGATTTGATATCTTTACCAGATTTGGTAATGATTGCGCGATAACGTGTATCGCCATTTTTAAGAATGATTTTGCGGATGTGGAAATTTAGCATCTGTGCTTCCTCTTTAAAGAGAAAAAACAAGACTACTGTAGTCGCCTGTTTAGTACACAGTTACTAAAGTTTAAAATCCTTTTAAACCTTTGATTCCTGAAAGGAAATTTGGTGGGTCGTGTGCGATTCGAACGCACGACCATCGCATTAAAAGTGCTATATTAATTTTTAAGTCATTGATTTGATTTAACTAAAACAAATGGCTCTCACGTTGCTTTGTCTATTTGTGCACATCCTTGCATATCCAATTTACCCAGATTTTACCCACCATTGAGATCGAACTGAACAAATGACCGAAAGCTTTTTTCCTTCCCGTTCTGACCTGAAGGAAATATATAGCCAAGGTCAACTCTCCGGTAAACATCAATCCTGCTTACCACGTTAATAATAACAAATCAATACCCGATTGCAATTAAGCAACCGGTCATTGGCCTTTCAGTACAAATTTGTAATTTTATTGCTGCTTTCATTTCGAAGCAGTTATTCAACAATACTGAAAGGACAAAAAATGAACCTTCAATCTATCGACAAGAATCAAACTTCAGGGTCAAGTACTTACGGGCAATCCTCATCGTTCAGGCCAGTTCAAGCGGCATCTGATAAATTTTTTCAGAATATATTCGGTAATACACGCCTCGTCGTAATATTCTTGGGGAAATAGTTATGTACGAAAAACAAGTAGACCGTAGCTATGGTGAGAAAATTGAAAAATTCAACAGTATATACGATCTCCATTTACTGCTTAGAGGTGCGAGATTCGTGGAAGACATCAATGCAGTAAAATTTGAGTTTATAGATCGTATCCTATATTCGCTTTATTACGATTCTAATAGTGTGAGACTCGACGTCCAATTGAACTGCCAAAATGGTTTAATTGACATCTACATTTCCAATGGCGTTGTGCTTGAAAATTCGTTTGACGTTTACGTTTATTTCTACCACGCTGGAAATGCAACAAATGCACTTAATTGGGAATATGATCAGCGAATTAATATAGCTCAACCACAAATTCGGCAACTACCTTCTCAATATCAGCAAAGTCAACAGTGTCAAGGGTGGCCTTACCAACCACCGCCACCTCCTACACCTCCTACTTTTCAAGGCTATCCAAAACCGACTTTGGATATTGATTTTGTTTTGGATAATTCGATACCAAAGCAATATTTAAAGCTGGAAGATTGTCTTCACGATAAAGATTCGTTGTCTTGTAAATTACCTCAATATATTAGCCACAAAACGGACATCTCTAACGGCACAAATATTATGCTGACTTTGAGTGTATTTAGTGGACTGACCAGTAAACGCTTCAAATGTTCTTATAAAGATGGACGTACTGTTTCTATTGGTTTGTATGCAGTTTTGGAGCAAAGTTCTGGTACAAGTAAATCACTCGCCCTTTCAATACTACTTGAACCGTTCAAAAATATGATCGAATCAAAGATTTCTGAAATCAAATCGAGCATTCAAGAACAAGAAAAGAAATTAGACAAATTGAACGAATCGCTTGCGGGATGCACAACGAAAGAAGACAGGGCATACAACAAGAAACAGATAGCAGAAACGAAGAATTTGGTTAAAAAGCTCTATAAAAAGCTTAATAGATTGCAAAACTTGATGTCTATAACCACTGCCACGTCTGCAGCATTGGATGCGATGTTAACCACTACTGGTGGATTCTTTTTTGTTGCCACGTCAGAACAAGGATTTTTTAATTCAATTTTAGGGCTGCGTAATGGCTCCAAATACAATAATGATGATTTGCTTCTTAATGGACGCGAAGGTGGTGACGTGAACAATAAGCATCTTAATCGTAAATCCTACAGTGGTCCAGTCCGTGGCGCTATCGCCTGCTTTGCTCAAGAGGGTCTAATTGGGAAATTATTAGCCGCTAGTTGCGAAACTGGTTTAGCTGAACGATTTTTTATGATTAGCGAGCCATCATCCATAGGTTACCGCGACAGAATTACCGACAAAATAAATGGTAACCATATTCTTGAACAGTACGCAAAAAGGTGTGAGTTTTTTAAAATCTATATCGATGACGAAAACGCATTAAGTCACGATTTGCTAATTACTTTGAGGATATCTGACGACGGTTGGCGACATATTGCAAACTTCGAACAGGAATTAGAATATAAGATGCGGCCTGGCGCTGAATTTTCGCATCCCATATTGCAGCGAGTAATCGGAAAAACCAAAATGCAGGTAATGGGTATTGCTGCGAATTTGTATCTACTTCATACAGAAAATCCGCCTACCAGTGCATCGGATGATCCATTCATACCCGATGAGTTTGTTGTAATAGCAATTAAAATTTTCAACCAGCTCATAATCGGCGTGAGAGGTTATTGTGAACGCAAAGGACTAATCAGTGACGTGCCGCAACTGAACGCTGTCTACAACGTATTTATTGGCAAGAGCGAGAACGCAGCATTCACACAACAAGAACTTAAAAAACGGTTGCATCAAGTTAAACCTTTTAAGGACATGGAACAGCCCAGGAAGGCCATTCAGCAGGCGCTTGATTATCTTGTCCAACACCACATACTCCTGATAGACGCCAACGGTAATTATTTTAAAAACCCTGTCAAATATGACCCTAATTGCCGGTAAAAAAATGACATTGCATCAGCAAAAATGCCAAAAAACCTAGGTAACCTAGGTAAAACTGCGTTTTATAAAAAACGGCGTTAAAAATTCTTCCCTTTCGCTAGGGTCCGTTTGGCCTTTCTAGGAGCAGCGGCTTAATCGCTTTGGCTGCCTAGCCAATCTCGGCAGCAGAGCGACTCATTCCGGCGAACTTAGCCTAATGAGCCGCACATAGCAACCCATTATTACTTTTCAAAACATGCTGAATATAGACCCCAATAAATTCATTTCAAATCTTGAATCCAAGATTGCCCTCGACGGATACTATTGCCTGATTGATGTGAAGCTGATCGATCCGAATCCTGATCAACCACGCCGCCTTTTTTCCGAAGAATCATTGGAGAGTCTCGTAGAGTCAATCCGAGAAAAAGGCTTACTTCAACCCATCAATGTTCAAAAAAATGCGGACCGTTTTCAACTCATCGCAGGCGAACGGCGATGGCGAGCTTATCGTATTTTGAATAAGCAACATATCGAAGCGATAGTGAGGACAGTAGATGACCAGAGCCGAGCGATTTATGCCTTGGCAGAAAATATAGCCCGAGAAGATTTAACCGATTATGAAATTGGTAAAGCGATTCGCAGCATTGAGGATAATTACCCAAACAAAAAAGTCCTCGCCGCAATTATTGGCATAAATCGCACCGATATGTACCGCTATTTGGCTTTCGACAGCCTACCCGATTTCATCTTAAACGACCTGAATCATGACCCAAAATTACTATCCCGTTCTGCCGCAGAACAGATTAAAACATTATTAGTTGCTCATCAAAATTCCAGCGTAGCGCTTGCATCTTTAGAAACAGCGTGGGAGTGGCTCAAGGCTGGCAAGCTCCAGCAAACCCATATTACTCGGTTTATTATTAAAGCACTCAAGGAAGTCTATGGGCTAAATCAAGCTGCCACTGAAAACGTACTTCTGAATGAAAATGGCAGCCAGCTTGGACGAGTAAACCAGACAGAAAACTACTGGACAGTTCATTTGAATGTTGCCGGGGTTAATGAGCATCAACGGGAACAAATTCTTAATTTCATCCGGAAACTCCTCAATGAACAATCCGGAAGTGTCGCAAGTTGAGACACCATTCGAGTGATTCATTCCATTAGTGATGCATGAAGGTGTAGCTACGTTCTTATAGCGTATTCATTCTGGTTGTAAGACGGGTGACGATACTCAAGTTAAAAACAAAAGCTTGTATATACTATGGACCTGCACTAACTCGGTATAAAAAACGGATTTTATTTTTGCTAGCGCTCAAGTATCTGATGAGTATTATTCTCAAAGAACGTTAGGGATTTTTAAGGCAAGATAGTTTTGTATTATATATTATTAATTAATAGCCACTTTCATGCTCTTATTAACCCACATATCTCTACGTCTTAAACCCCCTCTCGATACCCATTGATCTACTCATACATCCAACTGAAGCAGACTTAGCACTCTCTCATACTATTACTAGTTTTTAGGAAAGATGGATTGCTCAAACAATCCATCGAATCAATATCAAGCCAGCGCAGGTTCATAACTAAATCATTCATCTAAGAGGTTTTATTATGAACTCATTAAGCAACCAACTCTTCCAAATAGAACACGTCACTCAAACCATCATCAATCAACCAAAAGATCCACTCTACATCGTCACAGATCAGGGTAATGGGATACTTCAAGTGAAGCCTACAGAACTTGCGGTCGCTATCGAACAAACGGTTGAACAGTGTTTGTTCGAGGTATTGAAACAATTCCCAATACACGACTTTCATCCCTATGTGAGTATTTTCGTTAAGACTGCACTGGATTGTAATCTACCCGCCGCGATTGAACAGCATCGATCATTGGGAAAACAGAGCGATCTCTATCAGGTCAATGTCTACAACAGAGTGATGTCAGATCTTATCACACGTATGAAAACGAGTGTTAACCAGATTCTTGGAATGGCGGGGAGTGTTGAGTTTAAAAAACTGATCTATAACGCTCATCGTTCAGCAAAGAAAAATCATAACGGCATGATCCGTTACATCGATTCGTTATTTGAGCATTACTCACGCTTGCAAGTGATACGGTTAGACTTACACTATCACGAAGGTCATGCTATACAAAGTCACAGCGATATTTCAACCAGATACTGGCAAGCAAAACATGACCTAAAGCATCTGTTAAACAACGCCAAGATGAACAGTCTGTTTGATCCTATGGTCGGTTATATATGGTCGCTGGAATATGGACCAGAAAGAGGTTTTCATTATCATGTCTTCTTCTTTTTCGATGGATCTAAGGTCAGAGACGATGTGTATCTGGCGAGGGAGATTGGTCAATATTGGGAATCCCTTACGAAATCGTGTGGTAGTTACTGGAACTGTAACCACCATAAGTATGCGTATTCTCAATGCGGTATTGGTGCGATTCATTACAGTGATGTTGAAAAAATCAACTATCTGAAACAAGCGGCTTCCTACTTGGTTAAAGTCGATCATTATGTTCGTATGCTGACCCCTGATAACGGAAGAACCTTCGGTCGTGGTGAGATTCGACCGCCTAAAACCGATCATATAGGAAGACCTAGATCCGCGTAAGTAGTGGCTTTTGGATCACCGTTGGCAGCATTCATCTTATGGGTGCCAACGGTGCTTCTGAATTACTAAAAAGATCGGACATCGACCAATACAGCAATCCTCTATACACCGTCATTGATTAAGAAAAGAGTGTGGTACAAGTAAGGCTTATGCCTTAATAGACGCACTCTACACCACCGTGAGGGATTATTAATGTCCACTTCTGAATCCATACATCAATGCTTTCTTTAAAAACTTAGGGCTGGTTTTTAGAACATCAACTCGCTCTTTGCTCGACATGATCGGTTGTTAGTATTAAGAGTTGATTTTGCTTATCATATGGGAAACACCATCACCAAGGACTCGGAAATCTTGAGCAAATATCGGGAAGCTAACGATGACTTTCGGCATTTCCTTAACAACAGCAGATCCAATGCCTTATTCAAGCACTTGAAAGGTTACGTGTGGAAGCTGGAGTATAGTTCGGAACGTCAAAGAACTGTGAAATCCAAGACTCCCCGGAAACAGGAAGGTCAGGAAGAGAAGCAAATTATTCAGTTGTTTGAATGTAAGCCTTGGAAGTGAAGACATCAAGTCGGCGGTTTCTGGCATTTGGAAGCAAAGTGTTGATATTGATCTTTCTACACATCGATTATTATTGGATATAGCTATCCCTCGCCGGCAATTATCGTTGTCTCATTGAAACAGGAACCGAAAGGGATTTTACCTATCATTGAACTAAATCCCAGGAGCTAACAAAATTGTCAAAACCCTGGGCACCGGCTAACATTGAAATTTATTCGCACAATTAGGATCCGGCAACGATAAAGCCGGCTATGCCGATGTCATCAGCGAAGCGTTAAAGCGCCTGAAAATCGACATAGCCCCGCCCGACACCAAAAATATGGTCCGGTATGGCCTACTCTATCTGAACAACGTGGGTGAAAATGAACGACGATAAGCGCGAAGTGATAGTCACCGACATTCAAATGCCGTTTATGTCGATGGTGTTTTTCATGGTCAAATGGGCGATTGCCTCGATACCGGCGATTATCATTCTGGTCTTTATCGGCTCATTCGTTTCAACATTTCTCGCCGCGTTGATGCGCTGACCGATGCTAACCCCACAGGAGCGGGATTTTATCGAGAAACGACGACGCCTTACGCGGTACTGGCCAATTGGCGCCGGCTTGCTGTTGGCGTCTTTGGCGGCTCTTTCCATTTGGCTATGGAACTACTCGCCTTATCTGGCCAACCCTTATTACGTCATTGATCGCCTGGAGTCCGGCAAGACCGATGCCGGCATGATGGAAATGTCGGCAGTGCTCTTGCCGAGGATGACGCTGACAGTTATTGTCTTGCTCGGGCTTGCGGTCGTGATGGGCTTCGCCAGTTTCGCCAACGAAAAGAAATACCAGGCTATCATTAGTAAACTGATGAACGACAAATGACTGACCCAATTATCCACAAAATCTGTGGATAACCTTGTCATTAACTCGTCATATTGGCTTTACAAGCCATGAATAATAAGGGGTGACGTGTTTTGACCAAAAATTGGACAACGCTTTTGGATCATAGTTTTGAGCCCCCGATGATAGTCGGGGAGGCCATCGAGCGACTGATGGAAATACTGAGCGGCGAGGAAAAGCTGATGATTGCGATGATGCCGGAAGACGAACTCATCGATCTGAACTTCGGCCTTGGCTTGGCGATCCGGAATGCGTTCGGCCTGCACGAATCCGGGAGCAAATTGTTGTCTTCGTGCGGCGCTACTCACCCGGTTGATGCATCGGGGGTGATTATTTTGGAGTTATGGCGAGCGTTACAAGCATGAGTAAATCAACAATTGACTACGCTAATGCCACAAAGCTAGTGGTGTTGCTTCATGGCTTTATGGGTACTGCCGAAAGCATGAAGCATGTTAAGAATGTGGTGACAGAAAGTTACGGCATCAGCAACGCAAACTTTTTTATACCGGAATTGCCACTTAGACAGTGGTCATGTACCGACCCGATAGATGTATGTAATCAATTGCTCGAACAGATCGACGCTTTATGGGCGGCTCGAATTGAAAAATACGGCAATGCTTACGACAGTATCGTTATTGTTGGCCATAGTTTTGGCGCATTGCTGGGTAGGAAGCTGTATGTCTACGCTTGTGGAGAAACAGACAATGCCCCATTCGAGCCCGGTATCAAGCAAAAAACCGCTCGCCCTTGGGCAGCTAACGTGGAAAGGATTGTTTTGCTGGCTGGCATGAATCGAGGCTGGAGTATATCGCATCATATGTCGCTGACTAAGGCCCTTCTTTATAGCATAGGAGTAGGTTTAAGCGGCTTTTGGTTTAAAGTTCCCATCATCATGCGTATCCGGCGCGGTTCGCCGTTTGTGACTAATCTTCGTATTCAGTGGCTAAGCATGAGACACGCAGCAGAACGCAGAGGTGTCGGCAACGCTTTGACAGTTCAGCTATTAGGATCTATCGATGATTTGGTCAGCCCCGAAGATAATATAGACTTGGTTAGTGGACGAGACTTTATTTATCTTGATGTGACTAAAACCAACCACAGCAATATTATCGAGATGGATGACAGCCAGGAAGCAAAAGACCGCAAGTACAAATTTCGCGCCGCGCTGTTAGGCAGTGAACATATCTTGAAACAAGACTACAATCAGTTGCCACAAGATGAGAATTTATTGGGGAAACGCGAAGATGTCACCGATTTGATTTTTGTTATTCACGGCATACGCGATCCGGGCTACTGGACGCATAAGATCGCTCGTCGGGTTAAGCAACGAGGCAAAAAACATCAGCGTATTTTCGAAACTGAAACTTCCAGCTACGGTTATTTCCCAATGCTGTCTTTTCTATTTCCTTGGCGGCGGCGTGAGAAAGTTGAATGGTTGATGGACCAATATGCGGAGGGTTTAGCACAATACCCAAATGCACACTTTTCCTATGTAGGCCACAGCCATGGCACGTATTTATTAACAAAGGCACTGAAGGAATACCCTTGCTGCCAATTCAAACATGTGGTTTTGGCTGGCAGTGTAGTTAGAACCGATTACGCTTGGGCGGAACTTCTCACGCAAGGTAGGGTGAAAAAGGTACTGAACTACGTCGCATCTGGTGACTGGGTGGTTGCTTGCTTTCCTAACGCTATGCAGATGCTAAATTGGCAGGACTTGGGCGGGGCTGGTCATAGAGGCTTTCAATCTGGTCAGGTCAACCAAATTCAATATGTTAAAGGCGCTCATAGTGCAGCATTGCACGAGGATAACTGGGATGCAATTGCCGATTTTGTGATTGAAGGGAAACCCGTCGATCCGCCTGGGTCAATCAAACAAAACACCCCGTCTTTTTTGATCAGCGCTATCGGCAAAGTCGCACCATTACTATGGTTAGGCATAATCTACCTGCTGTATCTAACCGGGCGTCAATTTTGGCCTGACTTAAGTGCGCAGCAATGGCGTGATGTGGTTCTGAGCGCGTTGTATGTAGCCGGTATTTTGATAGTTTTGACCAAGGTTTAGCGACTAAAACCGTAACTGGATGAGACGGTCCGGAATGCGTTTGGACTGCACGAATCCGGGAGCGAATTGCTGGCTTCGTGCGGCATGTCTCACCCGGTTGATGCATCGGATGTGATAATTCTAAATTTGTGGAGAAGACTGCAGGATGACGACTAACAAAGGGACGCTGGTTCGATGGCTTGATGACAAGGGGTTCGGTTTTATAAAACAAGATAATGGCGACCCGGATATTTTCATCCACATTTCGGCATTAAAGGGCATGAGCCGAAAGCCTGTCATTGGCGATGTCATTCATTACCGGATCGGCTTTGACAAAAGCGGCAAGACCCGCGCGATCGATGCCAAAATCGAAGGCGTCAGCCAGGCTTTGACCTTGGCCGCATTTGAAGAACGTAAGATTTCCAAGCCTTCCTTGTCCAGAGTAAAGCCGCACAGAACGCCGGCGAACTTCAGCAAGCCGCAAAAGCGCTTCAACCCATTCCCTATACTTATTGTCATCGGGATTGCTGCCGTTGCCTACAAGGAAGCTTCAAAGCGTCATGACTTCTCAGTGCCGGCAGAACCTATTCCCATTGAATACGAATCCCTGGAAAACGATCCCGTCGAATACCAACGGGAGGCGGATACTCAACGGTTCCAATGCCAGGGTAAGGAGCATTGCTCCCAAATGACTTCATACGAAGAAGCGTACTTTTACCTCCATAATTGCCCGAATACTCAAATGGATGGTGATGGAGACGGCATTCCTTGCGAACGACAATTTAACCGATAATCAAATTATTGATGCAGATATTATGAAAAGAAAGACCCGGAATATTTTTATGGCTTATGTTTTACTTTCGACCTCGTCGCTTGCATATGCAGAAGAATCCTTCTTGAAAGAGCTGGGCGGTCTCATTGGCAAGTTCGGTACCGGAGTTGGCGAAGAAATCGGCAGCAGCATGGCCAAGCAACAACCGCACTGGATTACGATCGAGCCCGGCAGTAAGGAGGAATGCATCGCCAAGGCCGGCGGCGTTCTGAACAACACTTACATGCGTTGCCGCAATGGCCGCCAAGAATTTGTCCGTTTTGACGCTAACGGCAATAAGGTTGTTCTTAACGAACGCCCGATACCGACAAATTGATACAGAAAAAAATCGCGAAATGAGAACATTCAATAGTTTTTCCACCGATTTGCATTTTTCAACAGCCTGTTAATAAGCACCTATTGGTGGCTGATTCCCTTACTGCTCATGCTCGCCTTCTTGAAATCGCCATTGATGAAAGGCGTGTTGGGGGAATTCCAAGTTAACTTGGCGGCCAACTTCTTTCTCGACAAAATGTCTACCAGTCTACCGGCTATACCGGCTATTTAAGAACGTGTCCCTGACGACCGAAGAAGGCACCACGTAGATCGATCGCGTCATCGTATCCCGTTATGGCGTATTCGTCATCGAAACAAAGAACATGAAAGGCTGGATATTCGGGAGCCCTCAGCAAAAAACTTGGACCCAAAAGATTTACCGGCATACCAGCAAATTCCAGAATCCTCTGCATCAAAATTACAAACACACTCAGACGCTGCAATCGGCGCTAGCGCTCGATCCTGGTAAAGTGTTTTCAGTGGTTGTCATTGTCGGCGACAGCACATTTAAAACGCCGATGCAGGACAATGTGGTCTATTCAGATGGCTATATTCGGTTTATCAAAAGCAAAAAGCAACCAGTTATAAGCGATAGTCAGGTTATGGCAATCTGCGACAAGATTGAATCCGGCCGGCTTAAACCATCGCTCAAAACGCACAGGGAGCATGTGAAGCATGTAAGAACAATCGTCGAGGAAAAGCAGCGCTCGATTGATGGAAAGTCATGCCCCAAATGCGGCAAACCAATGGTGCTAGGGACTACACGAAACGGCGAAAATCAGGGCAAGCAGTTTTGGGGATGTTCCGGATTCCCAAAATGCAGAACAGTTAGGCAAATATCATGAATACTGATTAACTCTTACCAACTACTTTTAGTTTTGTATTATGATCGAAGTAGCGCGGCCCCTACTTTTTTCTGCATTCCACTAATTCATAGTGCTTGATCATTCCGCCATAGTCTCATTTTTACTTTAATGTTCCTTTCAACTACAATTTCATGATCTAAATTCAAAACTTTCAACCCTTATTCCATGGCTATTGCTAATCAAATCAAAGCTTTGCTCAAATCGCACGTCGATGGCGACGAGGCTATGTTTTTGTCGATCGCCATGCAAATGGCCGCACAAGAAGCTAAAAAGGGACATGGCAACCTTGCCAAAGAGATACGCGAACTAATCGATAGTGCAAAGGTAAAAACTCGACTCTCTGAATCCAAAACCATCCCGCTAGCCAAGCCTAAAGGCGAACTTAGCCAGTTACTGAACGTTTCCTACCCTCAGCTAAGATTGGCGGACATGGTGCTTTCGGAAAACATTCAGACCAAATTAGATCGTTTAATCAAAGAGCATAAACACGTCCAACGCTTACGTGCTCATGGTTTGGCTCCGCGTAAAAAGCTGTTGCTAGTTGGCCCACCAGGTACAGGTAAAACCATGACGGCTTTGGTATTGGCGGGTGAGCTGGGATTGCCACTTTTCATTGTGCGACTCGAAAGCCTGATGACCAAATATATGGGTGAAACTGCCGCAAAATTGCGCCTGATCTTCGACGCAATCGAGCAGACTCGCGGGGTCTATCTGTTTGATGAATTCGACAGCATTGGCTCACAACGAGGTAGCCCCAACGACATTGGCGAAGTCCGCCGAGTATTAAATAGCTTTTTACAGATGATAGAGCAGGACAGTTCCGATAGTTTGCTGATTGCTGCAACGAACCACCATGAACTTTTGGATCACGCTTTATTCCGCCGCTTTGACGATCTAATCGAATATGAATTGCCAACGAAACAAGAGATCGTTGCTGCCCTAAAATCCAAATTGGCCGCTTTTAAAACCACTCGCATTCTTTGGGCTAAAGCAGCAGAAGCAGCAAATACATTGAGTTTTGGTGACATCAACCGCGTCTGCGAAGATGCAATTAAAGATGTCATCATTCATAATAAGGATGCCGTTACCCATACCGACATAATGCACTCGATCAAAGAACGGCAACTTGTTCGACAAAAACAAAACAGCCGATAAATGTCCGACCAAAGCAGGGAACACCTTCCGCATTTACTGATAAGAGATTCGGTAACCACCGAAAGTTACTCCCGTCCAACACAAGGAATGGGCGGCGCTGGTTTACGAACACCACCAAGAGATCGTCAGGCCCACTCTCAACAACTGATTGAGCAAATTCAGCACATTCAGTCTCAAGAATCCGGCATCATCGAACAACAAAAGGCATTCGGTTTGGATGTCGGTAATGGTCTTTATCTGGCCTTTGAAAGCGAACCGGATTTCGAACTTAAGTTTGCCAGCCTGGAATTTCAGCGAAGCGGGATTGAGCTTTGTAACGTAAAACTTGTTGATGGCAAAACCATCGCCACCGTTTTCGTACCGGAAGGTAAGCTTGCCCATTTTCTAACCAAAATCGCCCAATACCAGTCTGAAAACACAAATAAAAACCAACCCAAAAATAGAGAGTTGGTTGAAAGCATTAGTGCGATCAAGCTTGCCGCAATCGATGCGCTTTGGACAGATGAGCCCGAATTGATGCCGGATGCAGGGCAAGCGATTTGGTGGGAAGTTTGGCTAAGACATTCGGAAAGATACGATTGTGAAGCTTTTGTTCGCGAGCATGCTCCGCAGCTCAATCTCAGGGTAAGTTCCGAGTCGATTCGCTTTCTCGACAGAACCATTATTCTGGTTTTCGGTACACGCGAACAGATTAGCCATTCAATCCATTTGTTAGGTGCAATTGCCGAGCTCAGAAAAGCCAAAGATACCGCCGATTTTTTCACCGGTATGAGTCGACAAGACCAGCGAGCTTGGATGGAACAAACCTTACAAAATCTAACGCCACCGTCCGACACTGCACCGTCGGTTTGTATTTTAGATACCGGTATCAATCATGAGCACCCGCTATTGCAGCCCGTCGCAGAAACGACCGACATGCATGCCTATATTCCCGGTTGGGGTACCGATGATCGAAACGGCCATGGCACCAATATGGCGGGCGTATCGATCTATGGCGACTTAACTGAGGCACTGGCTAATCCATTGCCGATACAACTCACTCATCGATTGGAATCAGTCAAAATCACGCCCAATCCTGATTTTCATAATGACAAAAAACTATACGGTGCCATCACCCGTGACAGCATAGGCAAAGTGGAAATTACAGCCGCAGATCGGCAGCGCGTGTTTTGCATGGCTGTATCCACTACAGATGATAGAGATCGTGGTCGCCCCTCATCGTGGTCTGCAACTATTGATGCCATTTCCTCAGGTGCGGAAGATGAGCAACAGCGATTGATTATTTTGTCGGCGGGCAATACTGATCCACAACACAGACACCTATATCCAAACAATAACCTGACCGATGAAGTACACGATCCAGGTCAATCCTGGAATGCGCTTACGGTAGGTGGCTATACTGAAAAAGTCTGGCTAGACACAGCGGCGAATCCTGATTGGTCCCCACTTGCGCCAATAGGCGGTTTGGCACCGGCCAGTTGCACGTCAATGGAATGGCAAAAGACATGGCCAATCAAACCGGACATTGTCATGGAAGCAGGTAATATGGCCACTAATCCAGCACACATTGAAGCCGACTACATCGACGATGCCTTGCAATTGCTCAGCACTGGCCATCAATTTGTGTTGGGTAAACAATTGGTATCGTTTGGCGATACCAGTGCTGCGGCAGCCTTGGCAGCAAATCTGGCAGCAAGAGTACAAGCCTTATACCCAGACTATTGGCCGGAAACCATCAGGGCACTATTGATTCATTCTGCCTTCTGGACGCCAGCCATGAAAGCTGTGTTCGAACCTTTCACCACTAAGGAAAAATACCGGCAACTCTTGCGTTATTGCGGATATGGTGTACCCGATGAAGACACACTATTTTGGAGCGCTCGTAACGAACTTACTCTTGTCGCTCAAGACGTGATTCATCCATATACCAAGGAAGGCAGTAACGTTAAAACCCGTGACATCAATTTACACACCTTGCCTTGGCCAACCGATGATCTGCGCAACTTACCCCCGAATACCCAAGTTGAAATGAAGGTGACCTTATCTTATTTCATTGAACCTAACCCAGGGGAACGCGGCTGGGTCAATAAATACCGCTATGCATCACACGGTCTGCGCTTCGATGTGCGTCGTCCATTAGAGACACTTACAGATTTCAAACAACGCATCAATCAAAAAGCCAGAGACGAAGAACATGCCTACAACGGCGCTACGCCCGATAGCGGCCAGTGGCTGTTAGGTGAAAAATTGCGCAGTCTGGGTTCTGTTCACTCTGATACCTGGACAGGCCAAGCTGCTGAACTTGCCGAGCGAGGTTATATTGCCGTTTCTCCAGTGCTGGGTTGGTGGAAAGAGCGAGCGAATTTGGAGCGTTGGGGAAAGTCGGCCCGTTATGCCTTGATCGTTAGCATTAAAACGCCGAGTGTGGAGACGGATATTTACACTCCGATAGCAAATCAAATTCAGCTCTCAGTAATGGTTTAATGATTAACCAGAATGTATTCTAACTTTATACCCTAAAGCCGTAAGTGCTTTGCTAGTTCTGCCATTTCTAGGGGGAAACAAATTTGGTTTGGCCCAGCCAACTAATTCACCTAACGTACTTAATCCCAGATGAGGAATTCGCCATTTTTCATCATGCGTAGCGTCCCAAAGCCTAACCGGTAAATCCTTGTCAGGCCCATCATATAAAACATAAGTGATCACATCTAAAATAGATTTCCCTGAAACAGAGCGTTGACTCCATAGAAAATTGGCTAAAAGTTTGATGCACTCATCCTGGCTTTTTTGCTTTGTACATTTAGACAATCCGTAAGTTTGATTATCAACTCTTAATGAATGATCTCTAGCCGCATGTACCCGTGAACAAAGTTGGATTAGGTTTTCTATAGTCCATTTTTTGATAGCCTCTTTTTCTAGTAACTTTCGATTAGGTTCTGCCCATTCGTTAATTATTTCGCCTTCTGATGTTGGTGGATTGTCCAATTGTCTCCACCAATCAATAGCATTTTTAGTTGCCATCTCTGGATTGGATTTGTTTAGTTCAAAATTATCCATATAGGGATGTTTGTTTCATTCACGAATATAGGAATAATAATAAGCATGCAAAAATTGATCGGCTTGTATACCCTTGGCGGAATCAGCAGGCACCCAACTAGGTCTATTTTCATCCTGACAAACCTTTTCGGAAATATTTCTCAGAATTTGTAATGTTTCATTCCATTCTTTCAAAAACGAGGCTTTTAATCGATCTTCAGCACGGGCCTTTTTTGAGGGAGCAATAAACGTAAGCTCTGGAATACTGCGTTTGCTGCCTAAGCCTTCTTTCAATTTCTCCATCTGATTTAATAAGTCGCGTTGCTTGCGCTCAAAACCTTCCAACTCGTCTATTAACTCTTGAGTTAAAGGGCAGGCATATTCATCAACACTTTCAAAAAAACGCTCTAATTCTAGGTCAACGCCATTAGAAATAAGCTCGGACTCTGTTAAAAACAAACCACATTCAATATTTTCATGCCAAGCCCTATCAGTTAGATTCGCTGAACCAATATAAGCGCCATAACCACCCCACCAAATAACTTTCGGGTGAAAAATGTCTGGAACGAGCTTGCAAGTATAGTTAGCCGATTTTTTCCTTAAAAATTTTTTCAAGATTTCAGTGCTAACTGGCACAGAACAATCGTATCTCCCCCAATATTCCAAACGTATATTGTGGTCAAAACAAAATTTAATTAATTTTGGATCTCCGCTAGCATAGGCAATAGCCGCTTTAACCCAATCGGTGCCAACAGCGCCATTCAGAATGGTTTCAAGCCATTGGTTATTAAGGCGTCCTGCTATCAGCTGCATTTCTTGCCTCTTACTTTCTGAGTTGTTCGTTCCGCATTGATTTTTCTTAACAAAGCCTCAGCACTGTTTTCGCCGCTGATTAAATCGGGATTTTGCGCACGCCAATCTGCGGTGAGTTCGCCGCAAAAGGCTTTGGCGAGGATGGACTGAGTCAGGTGGTTAACGCGGCTCTGAGCGTCTTTGACGCGTTGTTCAATTTGGTCGGCGTAGGTGAAAAGTTGTTCTACTCGGTTGACGATTTCGGTTTGTTCTCCGTGCGAGGGGAAATTTACGTACACACTTCTTAGTGATTTTTTATCAATCGACTTGGTCGCAACACCTCTTACATATTTCTGAATATTTTGTTCTCCAATATGACTCTTTAAAAAGTAATAAATGTACTTTGAATTAACCAATTTATTTGAAAATCGAATTGCAAAAAGGTTCATTGCTAAACTTGCAGGCCTATTAAGATTTGGCATTAGGTAAACTGACCCTGCATTACCGATTTTTCCAATCAATATCTCGCCGCCGAACAACTTACTTTTTCCTAAAAAATGGTAAGCTTCTACGGATATATAGATCAGTAAGTCAGAGAAATTATTTTTCTCAAAATTTGTCGCACGAATCATGCAGGCATAATCTTCATTTTCTTTTAATTCGACATGCTCTTTTAATGTTTCATAGCTCCCATTTGCATGATAATCGGTCAAATAACATATAATTTCCCCTAGCTCGATTAATTTCCAACCATTTGGAATATCTCGAAAAGGGGGCTCATCATTTAAAGTTGAAAAATCCAATTTCCTTGGGTTTTGCCCACTTCGCTTCAATTGTTGCTCAGCTAACAAATTAAACTCATCGTCTCTATCTTTTTTAAGCAGTAATATCTCTTTGCCAACATCAAATGAGTTTACTTCTCGCCAATCTTCAGTCAACTTCCCACTCACCGCCGCAGCCAGCACGGATTGGCGGAAGCGTTTGAGGATTTTGGGAATGGAATCGAGGCGGGTTTTGATGCTGTCTACTTGTGCCAGCAGTTCGTCCAGTTTAGCGGCGATTTGGTGTTGTTCGGATAGCGGTGCAATTGGAATAAGAATTTCGTCGAAATGGGAAGGCTTTAAGTTATTTATATTTACACCTGCTGCAAGCTCAGAAACCTTATTCCGATATTCGCTTGATACCGTAAACCATTTGACATAACGAGCATTGATTGACGTTATGGGACGCAATACTCCGCAAAATGCTCCAAAACCACCAATCCAATCCTCAATGGCGCTTGCCGCTTTACCTACTATATTTCGACTTCCACTTGACATTGCAACGACAATGTCTCCACATTTTATTTTTTGTTGTTCGGATATTAAATTACCAGGAACATAAACCAGATCATCAAATAAGAGCCGATTGTTCTGGATGTTGTTGGCCCTTAATACCGGCAAATACCCATCAACTTGAATATCAGCAGAATCATTCTTTCTATACGTAACTCCACGTATTATTTGAGTCACCTTTGACAACGGAAGACTCGGCCAATCACTCGTTACAGTAGTTGCATGTTGGGCATCGTTAGCACTAACTGAGTCCATATCTCTAACTTCGGAATTAGTCATGTTCAGCTAATCCCAAAACTTCCGCCAACAAATCTTTCTGCACCTGCGCCTGATCGCCAGCCCCCAAAGCCTGCATCAACCCGTCCAATTCCCGCAAGGCCTCGGTCAATTCGCTCATCGCTTCGGCAGCCAATACATCCGGTTCCGGTAGGCTAGCGGCATCGACGCTGTCCTGATCTTTCAACCAAGCGATATCCAGCGAGTCGCCTTTTTGGGTTTTGATCCAGTCACGGCTGAAGCAACGCCAGCGGGATTCTTCCAGCGTTTTATTGGCGTCATCGTCCTTGCCGGTAAAACTCCATTCGCCTTCCTGACGGCCGGCGCTGAATACAGCTTCGAAAGGAGCTAGATGCTGTTGGCCGAATGGCGTGCGCTTGCCGAAGCTGGGCATGTTGGTACGCAAGTCGTAGACCCACACCTGTAGAGTGCAATTTTCTTCCTGTCTTGGATTGGCAGCTGTGCCTTTGCTAAAGAACAACACATTGGTCTTGACACCCTGGGCGTAAAAAATGCCGGTCGGCAGGCGCAGGATGGTGTGCAGGTTACATTTGTGCATCAAATCGCGGCGGATGTCGCTACCGACACCGGCCTCGAACAGCACGTTATCCGGCAGCACCACTGCGGCGCGACCTCCTGGTTTCAGGCTACGGTAGATATGCTGCAAGAACACCAGTTGCTTGTTGCTGGTTTTGTAGGTGAAGTCGTCGCGAGTGACGCTGGCTTCGCCGCCTTTGGCGGTGCCGAACGGCGGATTGGTCAGAATCACGTCGGCTTTGGGTAAATGGGTTCCAGGTTGCCCCAAGGTATTGCCCAGATGCACCACGCCTTCATCGTCGCCTTCCATGCCGTGCAGCAGGCAATTCATCAATGCCAAGCGGCGGGTGCCTGGCACCAACTCCATGCCGACAAAGGCTTGATTGCGCTGGAAGCGTTGGGCTTTTTCGTCCCGATCTTAGAGATCGTCGGTCTGTTGTTTGATATAGGCGTCGGCGGCAATCAGGAAACCGGCGGTGCCGGCGGCAGGGTCTTGAATCAGTTCACCGGCTTGCGGCTGGATGCAGCGAATGATGCTGTCGATCAACGGACGCGGGGTAAAGTATTGACCGGCGCCGGACTTGGTTTCGCTGGCGTTTTTCTCCAGCAGGCCTTCATACAAGTCGCCCAGGCCATCGCGCTTGGCGCTGAACCAGTCGATGGTATCCAGGCTTTTGATCAGTTGTTCCAGATGGCGCGGTTCGCGCAAGCGGGTTTGCGCATCAGCGTAAATGGCGGCAATCAAATGGTCATCACTTTTGGATAAATCCAACAGCAATTGCCGGTAATGGTTGAGTAGATTCAAGCCCGATAGCTTGGTCAAATCCGGCCAACGGCAGCCTTCCGGCAGTTTATGTTTTTGCAGGATGCCAGCCTCGGTGTTTTCGAATTCCATTTTGATGAACAGCAGCAACACCAGCTCGGTGACGTAATCCGAGTAGTTGATGCCATCGTCTCTTAAGACGTCACAGAGATTCCACAGTTTTTGGACGATTTCGTTATTGCGCATTAGTATTTATTGATGATTCAAGCGGCTGACCAGATTGAGTCGGCCAGGGTATCCAGTACATTATCCAGTTGCTGGTTGAGTAAATTATTGAGAGTTTTGGCGCCGCCGTCATTGGCGAATACGCGATTGACGAAGGTTTGATCGATCACCACTTCATGACTGAGTTGTTTGGCCAAGCGATCAAGCCATTTGCGTTGTACTTGCGTCCAGGGATGCAATGCGTAGATTTTTTGCATGGCGTGAACAACACGTTGCTCGAACGGGATCAGGGCCTCGCCGATTGCTGCTTGGCGGATGTAACCGATGATACTGGCGGCGATGTCCTGGTTGGTTTGATTGCGCCAGGCGCTTTGCAGTTTGGCTTCGCTGTAGCCGTGTTGATCCAATAACAGGCGGATTTCGCGCAGTTGCTCGCGGGTCAGGTCTTTGGGCTTATTGACCACCACGGCCAAGGCTGCCGACTGGTTGATTTGGTTTTTGATGAAGTCGTTAAAGCTTTCCAGGTAATCGGCGGGCTTGTCGTATTTACCATAGCTTTGCTCACGGGCTTTCAATTCGTCCTGATGGTCGGCGAGTAGCGGGTAATATTCGGATCCAAGCAAGGTTTTGACTTGTTCCAGTTGATTAAGCAGATTGGCATTATTTTGGATGAACTGTGCCGCTTGTTCCGGGCCAAGCTGATGCAAGTGTTGATGCAGTTTTTCCGGCGCTACGCCCCATGAATCTTCCAGTTCGCTCAGTTTCTTTTGTAGCTCCGGTTTATTGGCGGCCTTGGTTTTGGCTTTGCGCAGGATGCGCATGATGCGTTGGCTCAAGGCATTCAAGACATCCTGGGCATGGCTGATATCCGGTTTAGTGCCGGTTGCGGTTAGGCTTTCTGGATTGTTTAGTTCCTCGATAAGCTGCTCGATCGAAATATTGGGGTCTTTGACCAGCGGTTTCATATCGCTGACATCTTTCAATGTGGCATAGATGTCGACCGGATCGTAAATCCTGAACACGGTTTTACCGATTTCGTCGCAACGGCGTGTGCCACGGCCCAGCATTTGTTCGTACAGAATCCGCGAGCGTACACGGCGGA
This sequence comes from Methylotuvimicrobium sp. KM1, assembly GCF_044788715.1. NCBI lineage: Bacteria > Pseudomonadati > Pseudomonadota > Gammaproteobacteria > Methylococcales > Methylococcaceae > Methylotuvimicrobium > Methylotuvimicrobium sp. KM1. Next base: position 3,917,573 of record NZ_CP173170.1, read on the forward strand.
AAAATACAACATGACAGATTTTCGGTACGTCGATACCGGTGGTGAGCAAATCGACAGTAATAGCGATACTGGGGTAGCGTTCGTTTTTGTATTGGCGGATTAACTGGTTAACCTTGTCGCTTTGGCCGGTGATTTTCTTGACTGCCGCTTCGTTGTACTCGTCACCGTACATTTTCTTGTATAAGCGGTCGAGAATACGTTTGACCATATCGGCATGGCGATCCGAAGCACAGAAGATCAAGGTTTTCTCGTCGCCGAACGGATCGAGCTCTTTGACCAATTCCTTGCAGATCACCTTATTGAACGATGGACTGATGACGCGGCGATTAAAGTCATCGACATCGAAGTTCATGTCATCGTCCAGCGTTGCCAGCTCGACCGCGCCGGTTTGGGTGTTGACGACATTGACCTGGCTGCCTTTGGCAAATTGGATGCCTTTTTGCGACAGCAGGGTTTCATAACGAATCGGCGGCTCATGGTCGATCAACCAGTCGTCGGCCACGGCTTCGCGGTAGGAATAGGTGTAGACCGGCTTACCGAAGATGTCGGTGGTATGTTTAGCAGGCGTGGCGGTCAGGCCGATTTTGACCGCATCGAAATAATCCAATACGCGGCGGTAACTGGACAGATATTGCGCGACATCGCGCATCGCCATTTCGCCTTCGGTCATGTCCTGATCCAAAGCATAGCCACGGTGGGCTTCATCGACGATCAAACAATCGTAGGCATCGATATTCGGCGGATTGTCGGATTGGAAAATGCGTTTGACCATGGCTTGCACGGTTGAAACCTGAATGCGGGTTTCCGCTTCGGCGGCCATATCACCGAGTTCAGCGACGTTGTAGATTTTGGATAAGGTTTGGTTTTGTTCCAGGGTCGCATCGTTAAACGAATCGATAGCCTGTTGGCCGAGCGCGGTCCGGTCCACCAAAAATAGGATGCGTTTGAAGCGTTCGGCTTTCAAGAAGCGATACATCAAGCCGATGATGGTGCGGGTTTTACCTGTGCCGGTGGCCATGGCCAACAGACAGTTGGTTTGGTTGGCTTCCAATGCCAACTCGGTAGCCTGTATTGCTTTTTCCTGATAATCACGCAGGCGCAGATAGGCAAAGCCTTCTTGTTTCAGCTTTTCTTCCGCCGCCGCTTTACTGCGTTCCAGTTTATCCAGTAAGCCGGCGGGACTATGAAAATCGGGTAAGGGTTTGGCCAAATTAGACGGCTCGCGCACATCACGAAACCAAGTGCCGGATTGTTCGGCGAGCTGTTTGACGAAAGGCCGGCCGTTACAGGAATAGACGAATGGAATCTGGTAATGGCCATCTTCATGATCCGGCCAAGCAATGGTGCGTCCTTGTTTTTGCCAAGCGGGTTGCATGCTGTTAGTCGGTGTGAAGCCGCGTGAATAGCGTTCCGCTTGCGGGATTTTTCCAGCAACATTGACGTTTTCGCGCTTGGCTTCGACCACGGCAATCGGCGTCAATCCGGCAAATAGCACGTAGTCGGCTGATTGTTTGCCTTTCGTCGGCCATTCGGCAATGGCTTTGTTTTTGCCTTTTTCCGGTCTTGCGCCTTTCTGATAAGTCAATTGTTCGGTATCGGCTTCCCAGCCGGCGGCGATCAGCTGTTGATCGATCAGAATGCGAGTTAATTCTTCGTTGAGCGAGAGTTCGGCAGTCGCCTTTTTAATGCTGGCACTGGCTTCCTTACTGGCATGTGCCTTCGTTTCCAGCTCTGCCTGCATGGCTTGCAATCGAGCCTCAAAAGCTTGGCGTTCTTGATGCAGTTGCTGTTCATGCTCTTGCGCCATCTGCTCGAAGATTCGAGCCTCGGCATCCATCTGTTCGGCCAAGACCGCGTATTGCTCCCTTTCGCGCGCCGTCAGTTCGATCAGTTGTTGGTTGGTCTCGACTTGCTCGCTGGCATCTTGAAGTTTAGCCTTGAGTTGTTCGATCTGGATAATCAACTCACGCAATTCAAGACTAGGATCGGTCGGTGCGATGAATGGACCAGGTTTGAAATTTGTGCCTTGCTTGCCAAATGCCTGATGAAACCAAATCGCCAAGGCGCGGGCGATACGCAGACCATCTAAGGCTTCTTTGTGTTGTGTTTTGAATTGATGGGTAGCGCGGTTACCTTCAATGCGTAGGGTATGGAACAGCTCGGCCACATTGGCATCGAGACGAATTTCTCGATTGAGCTTGAACAATAAATCGGCTTGGCTGGTTTTGTCGCCGAATTGAATGCCGCAACGTGCTGCCAGGTCTTGGGCGATTGCTTCACCGAGTTGGCGAAGTTTAATGAGCGTTGTATTTGGATCGCTGGCGAAGGCACGCTCGGCAGCCGAGGCTAACTGGAAAAATAGTGGGTCGTGCTCTATTAAAAAATTAAAGTTGCTTTTTTCATCCATAAAACACGATACCCCTTATTATTTTCTTAAACCATATTAGTGATTGATTCCCTGAAAACTCGTGTTCGCCCCAGCAATCTTTGATTCGTTACGGCCGCGATTTTCCTGGTTTCTTAAAAACAGTAACAATATCGACACTATCTTTGTCGCTAATTTGACACAAATCTATCACAAATGACACTTTTAGTGTTATTCGACACAAATATAAGTGCATTCATAAGTTCTTTATGAACGGATCGGCTGATGAGTTAGGTTTTGAACTGTTCAACTTGGCCAGAATCGGTGTTCAAATTAATCAGAATACGCACATTATGATAGGAACTCTATCACAGCATCTGTGATTCTATTTAGAGAAACATGATTATCGGTTACGCCAGAACGTCGACTACTGAACAAATCGCAGGGCTTGAAGCGCAACTTCGAGAACTCGAAACGGCTCAGTGCAAAAAAAATCTTTCAGGAGCAGGTTTCCTCGGTTTCCGTTCGGGCTCAATTAGAAGCAGCCTTAGAATTTACTCGGGAAGGCGATGTCTTGGTCGTGACAAAGCTTGACCGGTTAGCCCGATCGGTGGCGGATCTCATGGCCATTATTCAGACGCTGGAAAAAAAGCAGGCCGGCCTGCGCATTCTTAACCTGGGCATGGACACGCAAACGCCCACCGGCAAGCTGATGCTGACCGTCTTGGGCGGTGTCGCTCAATTCGAGCGGGAAATCATGTTGGAGAGGCAGCGGGAAGGTGTCGCCAAAGCAAAAGCCGCAGGCAAGTATAAAGGCCGAAAGCCTTTGGCCACTGAATTGCGCCAGAGAGTCGTTGAACTCGCGTCTAATGGCGTAACAAAAACGCAGATTGCCCGGCAGCTTAATATCGGTGAGGCCAGCGTTTATCGAATTTTAGCGGATAATAGAAAGGTAACTTGAGAAGGCTATGGTGATACCTTGAAATGACTAATCTTATAAACCGAATAGATTAGCAAGGAAATACCGATTGCTAACACAACTCCCCATTGCCATGTTTCATAAACAGGGGCAACATGTGTGATGGTAGTTGTGACCGTATCCACGGATGTCGAGTCACCTGTAGCAGCACCTGCAACCGCACCGGCACCAGCACCAAGGGTTGCCGCAAGGGAAATCAAACCTATTCCTGCTGGCAAGCCAACACCGGTACCCGCAACAACAATGCCGATCCCACCAACAATCGTGGCCGTGACCCCGCCACCGACTGCACCGACACCTGCACCGATAGCTGCATTTCTACCTTTGGTGCCTGGCTTTACGATTAGGTCAGTCTTTTTCTCATCCCACATATTTTGGGCTTTAGACATATTAATGCCAATAACGATGAGAAAAATGCCCATCGTTAGACTGATTAGCGGTTTGATGTATTTTTTCATATTTTTAATCACCTAGGTTCATAGGTATAAAAGATGCCGTTTACCGCAAAACGATGAGCATTAAAATAATGCTAAATCGTTTACCCGATTTTTTAATATTACAAAATGACGACATTCTTTCTTTTTTGAAATATTAAAAATTTCAGTTGTTTCATAGCGCTTTTTGCAATGCCACGTATGGCGTGGCTTTGACTCGATTTTGAACATCCCAATTTTAGATCTTACTTTAGACCGAATTTTTGGGGAGTCGATAATTGACGTCAAGCCTTGGCAGCTATAGGTTTCCATGTAAAGTCTATGGGACTTTGGTGTCGTTTGTTTAAAGCCACCGTGATTGTTATGTGTTGATCTAATCGATGTTTGGGAATCTATTATCAACATCATATTTTTTTATTATAAATTCTTGGGTTTTCCGAGGTAGATTAAAAAATCCTTGTTTTAGCCCCTCTCTGCCTTTGAAAACATCAGATTTTTCTTCCCTGTTCATCAAAACCCACTCACTTTTTGAAATACGTTTCATTGCATCTTGATATCGCCAATAGTAGTTCTCAGCAACTTTAGGACGCTCTTTTTCCTCTTTAATTTGAGCCTCCTCTTTTATTTTTCGATCTATTTCTGCCCATTTTTCAGGATTCTTTTTTCTATCAAAATGTACCCAAATAAGGCGAATGATAGCCAGAACAATTAAAACAAAAAATCCAGTATTGATACTTATATTCAGTAGATCAAGAACTGAAAAAAAGACTATAAAGAAAAGAAATTCAGTGAAGCTTATACCTGAACACAAATTTAACACTAAAAAAATGACTATAAGAAAAAAAACCAGCGAAGCTCATATTGTCCTTTTTAAATAGTTAATATATTTTTTACCTATACATCTCGAGTTGACGCAAAACGAGCTCAAGCTTTACATTTGACATCCAGGCCTCCTTTTTCCGTCTTTTTCATTGCGCCATTCGCTAGAGAGATTAGCCAACAACAAATTATTAGCCAACATAAAAGGCTTTATCGCGAATAGTGATCGCTAACCAAACCTAAACAATTTGCAACTATAAACATGACTAACAATGTCTGATGCAAGACACCGAAAGCCATAGACACCTTCTCGTCTAAGAAAATACCTGAATGTCAATATGCCCCCTAGCTCCTCGACACTGTTTTAAAAGTTTTGACAGCTTAGTGTCGTTTATTTAAACGCACCCATTTTACCGTTGCGGGGGTATTGGACGACACGCCACAATAGTCAGTTTACCTAAACGCTCTAAACGTAGTGTGATCAATCCCACTTGCGCAATATTGCCTGCGATTTTCTTAGCGCCATCGAGTGCTACGTCACTTACGAAACTGATTCCAGCTGCCAAGCTCGCGCTTGTGAGTGCATTCCGCAATAAACGCCACGACGACCACGCGGTCGGTGATAGCCCGTACAATATTGAAATCGAGCGTACAAGTTGCTTTGCACGCCAGATCGCCACCATAGCATCTAGAGCCGGGTGTGGAGCAACGGTCAGTGCAATTGTAGTGACTTGATATTCTCGTGCGATCAGATTATGGCACTGTCGATCGATTTCGCGCAGCACCAAATCTTCAAACAATAGGGCCCAGTCGCGCGCTGTTTCTGTATGGGATTGCGCTTTCTCGAAAGATGCGATCAATTCGGTGTGAACAGGACGTAGTTCTGTCAAAATCGGCGATAGAGTGTTACGTAACGTCGTAAGGTCGTTTCGTTCGATTGCCGTCGCTGCACTTACACGAGCCGTAGCGCGTTTTTCCAAACGCCTTGCCGCGCTTTGTTCGAAACGTACCGCATGCCAAAAAAATAGTAGTGCAGTAACGGACAAAAAAGCTAAAACCGCAGCATACCACCATCGCGTTTGCGCATAGAGCCACAGGGTTTCGCACCAATCTGAAAACATCGCAAAGGTAACTAATCCCATTGTCGCGTACAAGGCATAGCGCCACGGCGTCGAGCCGAATTCTTGTGTATCGGTGGCTATTGTTGAGGCTTGCGATATCGAGTATTTTGAGGAAGGTTCCTCATCTGATAGCTTCTCGTAATTGTTATTCTTGGCTTTAACTTCATCCGTTACGATGATGGGGCGACGCGGTGGAGTGTACTTTTGCGAGGCGGTTTCGCATTGCCTTTCGATCTTATCTGCGGGTGTATTCACGATGCCCGGTCGTCTTGGGGGAGAGGTCATTTGCAATCATTTCCAATTAAAAACTCTATCGCTTTCCCAAGATTTATAGCGGGAAAGCCCTCTTGTAAAGCGGAAAGCATCGGCAAGGGTTCGAACGCGGCATATTCGAAGGCAAGCTCTTCCCAGTTTATCGGAAAATCCAACGGAATTGCTCCGGGATCTCTCAGGAGCGGTTCAGGTTCGCCCGCGCGTCGTCCCGACAAAAGTTCGCGATAAGGCGAGTTTTGTTCGCGCATGTCATGAGTTGCGCGCACCGAAGCAAGCGCCATTATCGCTGCGTCCGAGGTTTCTTGGGAAATCCTTTGATGCTCCCCAATCAGGTGTAAAATATTGCCCAACAACCGTTCCAGATGCACACGATCACCGCGCACCACATGATCCGCTTTTGTGGCCACAAAGAGGGCCTTGTTCGTTCGGTTACCCTGTATACCGCTTAACAAGGTACCCTGGCCATAACGAAATGCGGAAAGGCTTAGGCGTAGAGCTTCGCTGAATTCCTTGAACGTTTCTTCCCGTTCCTGAAGTGTCAGGTGTTTATCGCCATATCGTTGCGATAAGACGCGCACAATATCTACCAATACAACCTGCCGATCCATTTTTGCAAAATGCATTTTGAAAAATGGCCGGGCGAGTTCATCTTGATAAAGTTTGAAGCGTTTGCGCAATACTTTACGAAGCCTAGGTAAGCCGAACTGATTGGGAATCGGAGCGAATCGCAGCACGGGTGCATGTTTGCCCTCTGGCCCCGGTCGCAGCAAACGCCCAGGTTGATTGAACGGCAATCCCTCATCTAATGCGGCTTTGAGATAATTCTTCCACTCGGCGGTGAGCGCGATGATGATGTCTTCATCGGCATTAGTATCGCTCGGTAAAGAAGCCACCAAAGATCGAAAACCTTCGCTCATCCGGGCACGTCTCCCACTTATGGCCAACTGCCACATATCTTCCGACCAGGCGTCGTATTCCTTGTCAAGCAAAGCTAGGTCCATTAGCCATTCGCCGGGATAATCGACCAATTCCAATTGGAGGTGGGGTCGACCGATGATTTTGGTTCGGCATGCATGGCTTGCTCGTGAAAAAGGCAACCAAAAACCGCTCTGGTTAACGTGGTCGGGTTCGTACTCTATTTCAAGGATGAGACGCGAAATGCCTTCGGTGGGTGTTGGCCAGGCAGGAATACGGCCAAGCAGGGCATCGCGCATCGCGCGAAATGGGAAATGCGGATAGGTTGGGCTGAGATCGTCGCGAACACGAACCGATCGCAAACGTTTTTGCTGGGCCAGAGAAAACCCGGTAAGCGGCCCTTGTCCCGGTTGATTTTGAAACGCTGCAAAGGAGATCAAGGCATGCGCAAAAGAGGTGATAAAGACTGTTTTACCACTCCTTGCAAACCCCGTGACACCGATTGTCAGTCGTTGGGCTAACCAGTCTTCTAAACGGCTACTTTCCATTTTTAAACCTCTGTTGTCTTTTGGCGAAAGACAGTCCGCTGCAGCAGTTGGCGAGGAATCCATGCCAACACCCCAGAGACCGTCAGCGTGCTCAAGAGCCATGATGGTATATCGGCAAGCCAGCGGAAAATATATTTCCACCAATGTCCATTATGCAACCAACTTGCTAGGCGATTGACCTTTACCAAGAATTTAGTTGGGCCAAAGCGCTCTAAAACACGCATGCCATCAATGCCAAATGTGGCAGCCAATCGCACCGTATCCGTGCCGTAGCGTTGTGTCTTTTGCGTTAATTGTACCGCTTTAATTCCGCCTAAACGGTAAATCACTGCGGCATGAGGCCCGAAGACTTCAGCAAAATACGCTATTTGGCGAAGCGATTCGGCGTCTTTCGTGGCACTGAGCAGCAGTAAACCGCCGCGAACGTTGGTGAGCGTATAGATGTGATCCTTGATTTCCCTCATTGAACTGAAGCTGTTCGATACAATGAAACTATCCAACCAGGGCGGGAGTTTTCCGGTTTTGCGAGCCAGCTTGAGTGTAGTTAGCGTAGACTTTATACCCGATGTGGCAACGGTTGCCGGGACGGTAGTGCCGCCACTCGCCATCGTACCAGCAATGCTTGCCAATTGCGCAGTGCTTGTGGCAACGCTCATGGAAGAAAGCGCTACAAGTATCTTATCCGTTTCTTCGCCATCCATGAATTTCGCCATTTGTTGCGTAAGGTCGCGTAGATCTCCGATTACAAGAAAATCTGTAGCCACAGCGGCATACACTCCAATCGTTTCATCGCTTTCACCCGTCCTTATTCCTTCCCAAAGTTTACTTAGGCGATAATTCCAATTGGTTCGAAGATGAGCGACTTCTTTTTTTTGTTTCTGGATTTCCGGGATATCCTTGTAGCCGTCAAATGTGATGAAAAAATCGAGATATGCTTGCGCCTCGGAATACCGCTCTTCCTTGATCAGACGATCAATCTCCGGTACCGGATCGATGCTCGTTAACGCAAGCACTGCCAGCGAAACATTTTGCCACAGCAAAATTGCCGAGATCGCGGCGAGACACGTCAACAGTAAACGCAGCATTTTTACTTCAACGCTTCGACAATGTTTGGAAACACAGTAGTAAGCTGAGCACCGGTGCCAAACTTAACCAAAAAAACGCGGTATAGCTTGGCTAAATCCATATTTGTTAAATACTCTTCAGACAACAAGCAATAAGCTATTAAGCCAGAACCGGATGTCACCTCAGTTGATAGTATCGTCTTATTAAGCATATCTTTGTAATTTTTTCCACAGACAATAAATAGGGCTGTAATATCTAGCTAACAAGTACGTGTAAAGGATGGCAACAAGGCGAATTTTTACAATCTAGCATCTTGAAAGTGATATTTGATTGTATGCTGCAAATTTTACCAGCCACGCTAAATAATCGTTCTAATGACGCTATTCACGTTTTCAGGCATTGATTATACAGGGCATTTGGTCTTTATAGCCAAACAGTAAAAGAGGTCAGAGCCTACGGCAAGTTCAATGACTCATCTCCATTCGCCTGGAGGCTCAACCGGCAATATCTGCGACGATAAATTCAAATACTAACAACTATGAATAACACACCAAATGCAGTTGGATCGAATGAGGTATTAGCGGCGCTTAGAACTCTTCGTGACAGTGGCCACGTAGAATACGAGCCGCGACATTAGCAGAAACTCTCTGGCCTGGGGGACGTGATCACAACAGCAACCGACAAGTTTTACATTTAACCGCCGGAATTGCCGGGCGAATGTTACGACAATGCCCGGCAGTGACCGAGATTGAGCCGCGAATCTGGGAAATCATAGATGAGCGACTTTACTCCGAGTTTTAAAACATCCCCTCCAAAACGGGGGGCCATAAGGATTCCTTCGTAAATGAGTAACATCCATGATTTGATTACATCTGGAACCTCACACCGTAAGTTTCCGTTCAAATGTTCCAGCTAGTCCAAGGTGACGCGCTCGATCGAGCCGGAGAGGCGTTCTTTCTATTCTCGTTTGTTAATGTGAAAACCCGAAAGACAAAATCAGAGAGGTTCTGTCATCGACCGAATAGCTTCAAGTTCTTTCGCCCGTTTAGCCGTTTCGGTCATGAAACAATCGTTGGCCTGAACACGAGCCATTGTCCCGCCATCGGGATCGTTGTAAAAATGGCAGTTCGCCTCCCGGTATTTCAGCCAGGCTCGTTGCGCATCTCGCAAGGCGCTTTTACGCTCTTCCGGAAGCGTGTCCATCAACGTCTTGTAGACTCCGTTAAGCCGATCGTCTTGCCGCTCGTGTTCCTGGCCGATACAGTCAATCATGTTCACCGTCACGCCACCCGATTGATCCATACAGCTAGAAAACTCGGGATTGAGTTCGACATCGGCGGCAAAAGCTGAATGGCTCAATATCAACAACCAAAAGGCACTGGCTCGGTACGTTTGACTTGTTATTTGCAGATTCATCGAGTTGATCCTTCTTTTTTATATTGTCTCAGCAATTCATCCATAACGGGGTCCAGCTTGGTTTTGACGCCTTGCCACTTAAATAAAGACAACCCACCTTTTCCAACCAAATGGTAATTTGCTCGAGCGATCACTCCTTCCCGATTCAAAATCTCAATATCGGCAGAAGATAGGTAAGTTCCCAAGTCCCATGAACGTCTAGCCGTATAAGCCAAATTGAACTCGCACTGATCTGGTACCGGGGTAATATGCATATAGTATTCACCAGATTCAGTGCCTTCTCTGCGCACTTTATCTTTATCCTGCGTTGACTTAATAAACTCACTCTCTATCTGATGGCGTGCCAAACCGTCGGTAATCACTGGCACTAAATCCTGTACCATAACTTTAGGGTTCTCTCTGATACAAATGTGCTTAACATTATATGAAGAGGTTAATGGCTCGACCGTTATTGATGTGCATCCACCAATGAAAATGCTGATGAAACCGAATAAAACTAATGTTCTTGCCATTTACTTGTCCTTATTGCGGAAATTAACTCACATTTTCGCATAGCCAGGATAAATAAAGGCATTAAAACATCCCCTCCACCCCCCCGACGTCACAAACCGCCCCGCCAGAAAAGCTCAACGCCACCGCCGCAGTCCCATACCTACCCGTCACCAAACCACCCCCACCAACAAAAACGCCGATACCACCAACACCTTCATGCCCCAAGCAATCACGCAAACCGATCGAGCATCTTCCATGATCTCGGCAACCCGGTTCCTGACCTGATCCTGCATGTGAGTTTTGCGTTGCATAGCGGCTCTCCACGTTTAAAGATTTGTTGCTAATGTGCCCGGTAACTGCGCATTTGTCCGACCAAAATGCCCTGAATTTGAACTTGTTCGGGCGCATAAATTTGGGTTGTCATCGCTGAATTGGCCGGTATCAACAGCACTTTCCCCGGCGATTGTTCGATATATTTCAACGTCGCTTCGTGATTGTCGATTAACGCCACGACTATTTCCCCGTTGCATGCGTAATCGCGCTGTTCGATCACGACCCAATCTCCGTCGAAAATGCCGGCCTCTTTCATCGAATCCCCTTTGACTTGCAAGACATAACACGGCTTGTCGCTTTTCAGCAGCTCCGGAACCGGCAGGTAATGCACATCGGCCAATGCTTCGATCGGTTTGCCGGCGGCGATTTTGCCGACATAGGGCAAGGCATGTTCGCACGCGGCATAATCCCGCTGCGCCTGGGCCGTCAAACGAATGCCGGTTTGCTTGTTGCCCGCGAACGGTTCGATCAGTCCGGCATCGATCAAGGCGCTGATGTGCTTGTGCAGCGATCCGCGCGAAGCCATGCCCAAAGATTCGCAAAGCTCGTCGAGCGTCGGCGGATAGGCAAAGCGTTCGTAATTGTCGCGCAAAAACTCGAAGATTTGTCGTTGTCGGCGGGTTAATTCGGTCATTGTGTCAACATCATTTGCTTTTGGGATGTTTGGCAGTTTAGCAAAAAGCGCCTAAAATGAGAACATAAAGAGAACATAAAAACGCCTTTCGGCTTACCCTCGCTCTCAACCCGCTATGCTCATTATGCCAACGAATGTTTTATCCGCCACCCCAGATCCGAAAACCGTGAACTTGCCGCTGTTTTCCGGAAAAGTCTCGGCCGGCTTTCCGTCGCCCGCCGACGATTACGTCGAAAAGTCTCTGGACCTGAACGATCTGTTAATACAGAAACCGGCGGCTACGTACTTCGTCCGCGCGCAAGGCGAATCGATGCTCGGCGCCGGCATCCACCCGAACGATATTTTGGTCGTCGATCGCTCGCTGGAACCGGTGCCGGGCAGGATCATGATTTGCGCGCTCGATGGCGAACTGGTCGTCAAGCGCTTGAAGCGCCGGGGCGGCCAGTGGGTGTTAGGCTCGGAAAACCCGGCTTATCGTGATATCGAGCTTCGCGAGGAAATGGATACGGTGATTTGGGGCGTGGTGACGAGTGTGATACATGCGGTGTGATGACCGGTCAAAGGCAGCACGAAGGATGGATGGCCCTTTTTTGTTTTAGCATTTATCATCAATCAAAGATCTAACACCTTTCTTGATCGCTTTGTCATAATTCAAAGAAGTAGTGGTGTCGTTCCAGCATTTTACAGGAGGTTTCGGTCTTCTGGCATACTATATGTTGTGGTCCCCACGGGAAATCCGGAATAGCCAATATACTATTGTATTTATAATTAAAAAGGAAAAGTATATGAATTTAAAAACCATTTTTTTTTATTATTTTGTTTAGCATTGGTACTTGATTTTAGATTAAAACAAAAATCGATAGAACAAGCTAAGCTAGATAATATTATTTACTTTAATAATAACAAAGAAAAAGTCCTTGCTTCAATTAAAGAATATTTTGAGAAAGGAGATTTTAAAACCGTTGTTTCTGAATCTGAGATATATTTATCTGCTAACGATAAAGAATTAGAAGAACTTTATAACCAAGCACAAAATGAGATTGTAATAATAAAGACAAATGAAATACTTAAATTATTAAAAAATATTCCTATGTCGGAATATGAAAAAAATAAAAATCTGTATGCGGAACTTGTAAATTATAATCCAAACGAAACAAAATATAAGGATAAACTGAAATTTTATAGCAAAAAACTTCAAGAACAAAAATCTAAAGAAAAAAATGAAATAGAAGACTACAAGAAAGCACAAAAAGCACCAGAAGAGTTTGTAAAAATAATAAAGCAGTCTTGGCGTAAAGATGGTTTTGGTACAATTGCTGTTGTGGATTTAACGGTAAAAAATACGGCCCCTTTTGACGTTAAAGACATTATTTTTCTGTGTAACTTTTATGGAAATAGTGGAACTCAGCTGAATAGCATAGAAAAACAAGTTTTTGAAATTATTAGATATGACGAAACGAGAACATTCAAAAATATTGATCTAGGGTTTATAAATTCTCAAGCAGCAAGAGGGGGGTGCAGAGTTGTAACTATGCAGACCCCACCAGGCAACTTGAGGAAATTTTATAATTGACCGTCCGCCCGGTCCGATGATGATCAATGACGGCAGCCACAAATTATGGGTGCTAATCAACAAAAGGCTCCAAAGTTCCACAGGCTATATAAGCCAGCGCGAATGTGGGGCACGCGGACAAGCTAATGAAACAATTGGACCCACACACTGAGTTTGCTCTGCTCTATGAGTCGCTACGTCGGCCTGTATTTAAAACAATCCCTTTATTCTGGGTACGAAAAAGTCTGGAAGTTTAGATTGCCTAAATATTACACGTTCAAAACGGCTTATTTTTGAGAAGTTTAAAACAAGCTGAAAGCCTTTCTGGATAAGGTGCTCAGCAAATATCTATAAAACTTTAGTGCCTTTTGTTTATTTGTACCCTATATTCATTTAGCCGGGTGGGTACGGTTTTTGTACCCACGCGGAATTAAAAACTGTAAAATTGATAATTTACTACCGCGAAATAAAATTCAATGTCGCTTTCCTATACTGCCTGTTTTAAAGCCTTGGATTTATCAGCTAAAAGGATGTCTATGAGCCAGTTACAATCAATATTCGTGTCTTTGCGTGGAATTATCATTTTTGCGTCGCTGATTTTCTCAGGTTGTGCGTCTTTTCCAGATCATAAAATTGCCAAAGTCGAAGATATTTCGATTTCTCAAGAGTATGCGGCGAATAAGCCAAGTGTTTATATCCCAATTACATTCCTCACTAATTTATCATCCGGTGATGAAAAAGGATATGTTGAATCCGCAGCGCCATTACCAACTCTAAAAAGATTAATTGAAAAAATGGCAAATGACTTGTCGTTATTCAAAGATTATTCGTTTGAAACCTTTCAGGCTCAAAATATGGATTTTGTTTTGAAGATTGAAATGCTAAATCACGGGAGCTCAGGAAAAGCTGTTGGTGCGGGTTTGATTACCGGTCTTACCCTTTTTGTAATACCGAGTGTCGCCACGGATAACTATACGTTGACTGGCAAGGTTTATGACAAAAGTGGCAAACTGCTAAAAACCTATTCTTACGAAGATAGCATGTCAACTTGGATTGGGTTGTGGTTGCTTCCAGTGGCGGGAAATACGCTAAGCGACGCGGTAGACGAAACGTTTAGCAATATGCTCAAAGCTCTATTTAGAGACATATTAAACGACAAAATTTTAGAGAAAAAGTAATCGCGTTTTTGATGCAAATAGCCCAAAAAAAGGCTAAAAGAAGAAACAATGCGAAAAGGCGATGGTGCTGATGGACGGGTGCATGACGTGTTTGAATTGTGGGGAGTCGAAGTGTGGGTGATGCGACGGGCGGATGCCGATGGGCGATCCGCCAATTCGTTGTCGGTCAGTTAGCGGAGCCTCTGCGAGTTCTTACTTACGCGGGTTGATTATGGGGTTTGAGGCGCAGTGGAACGAATAACCTTGTTAGCGTCTAACAAGGGGTCATTTGACCAAAAGAACGATTTGTCCCGAGACCCACTTGAAACCCTTGGTATTAATGGCTTACAGACGAAATATTGATTTTAAAATCGCTTACAGTATTACTTCTAACCTATTGAATACTAATAACATTACCTAGATCATAAAATTCATACATTTTGTTTGTATTTACTGGATTTTTACGTTGAACAGGCAAACAAGTAGCAAAAAGGATTAAAAAGATACATATTAGAACTTCGAAAACGGGCAGTAAAACCCTGTTATGAAACATAACTCATTGAAATATTATTAAGTTGACACGAATCTCTCACTCTGAAATTCATCGCTATCCGGAAATGTGTATGCCGCATAGTCGCGAAGCCATCGCATCTTTTCTCTAACTCGAACAGGTGTTTTTTGCCACTTCTCAGTCGCATTCAAAACAGCGGACTTTGCTTCCTGAGGAGTCATTTTTCTAAGATAATCGATAAAATAAGCACCATCGGCTTCACGGACCAATGCTGTCTGGAGATTACTTGTTGAAGTGTTCAGCAAATCGAGAAGATCATCATCCACAACTACTCGCGGGAAGATTGCGCGGTCTCGCTCAATTTTGTATGCGCGTAATAGCGCATCACTGAAGATGAATTCCTGGTTAGAGTAATGCTTACCATACGATAACCCTCCTCGTGAAAGAATGCCATCTTGGAGAAGACCCTGCTGCAATAAGGCAACGTGGTCAACTACTTCAGCAAAATTATCAGGAGAGTATGGGAGTGCGAGAATAATAGAGTCAGAAAATTGCGTGACTTTAGCCCCGGAAAACTTACTAGCATATTCGAAGGCCTTTTTATGAACTTCAAAGAGTTTTGGTAAAAAAATCGCACTTGCAGAAGGGCCACTGCAGTCTTTCTCCACCATATCGGAAAAGCCCAAAATATCAATAAAGGCTACGTAATGATATGTTAAACCATTGTGCATTAGCTTGTTCCTAAATAATGCAGCGAATGCAAGTTGCGATCGTTTCGATTCTTTCTCTATACGTTTTCATGCGTTCTTGAGCATCGGTCCAAGTACCACCACCCCATGGTTTGCCGCTTTCGGTTACTGTAGCAGTATTATCACGAGTTATTGAGTAAACAGGTTTTCCAAACTCTTGCATGAGAGGAGCCAGACTACCAAAATCAGGTATTTCAGCAACCGACTGACATTCTTCCTCATTCACATGCTCTATAAGGTTACAGTCAGGAGTTGAGAATTCCCTGAGAACTGGAATAAGTCTTTCTCTAACAGCTATAGGAATGCGTTCCATCCAAAGACGGTATCCAGGCTTTGGTTTTCCTCCGAAAACTTTGAAATGCTGGGAAATAGTTCCAAGAAACTTTGGCCTACCTAATCGTACTGGTAATCCTAGAGAAACGAAATCCTCATACACTTCAGCGTGTTCCTTCATCCAACGTTTTATTATGGTTGACAAGGTGCCTATGGCTTGCACGTTAAATCGATCTGGAGCAACTGGGATAAAAAAGGCGTCACAGGCCAGAAAACATGCTCTTGTGAGAGCACCAGAACTAGGACCAACATCAATCAAAATGACATCGTATGATCGTTCTCGAGCTAAACGAGTTAAAAAGTCACCCAATGCTACATAGGTTCGCTTGTCATGTATTTTTCCAGAAAAACGTTGTGAATGTGCTTCAGCAAGAGAATCTTCAATGCTATTCAGTGACACATCACCCCGCAAAATATCAAGTGAAGCATTTACACGAACTACTTCTATCGATGCCGTGTCAATAAAAGGTACGTCACCATCAATCCTAGGACGTAAAATACTTAATAACGTAGATCCAGGAAGTTCATTTAGGGTATGGGCAGATTCAGCTTCCTTATCGAGTTCTTCAATGAGCTTTGATAACATCAATTCGGTCATATTGCATTGAGGATCTGCATCGACTACTAAAACACGCTTGTCGGCGGTTGACAAAAAATGAGCTACATTGAATGCAGTGGTGGTCTTGGACACTCCACCCTTGTGATTGTAAAACGTAATGATTTTGGTCATATGGATTGTTTCCTTAAATCTGTATGCCAATAAGTTATCATTTAAATCTGATTATGGTCGAGCCAATCAATAAAACAACCTATCCAAAACCCCCGGCGTCACCACCTTCCCTCCCCCACCGGAAAAACTCAACTCCACCATTTCATCCCCCGGCCGCAACCAAAATTGCACGACCACCTCACCCCGGATCGCAGTCAAATTCAAATAATCCCGCAAATCCCCTGCCTTCGCATAATGCAGCTTGATCTTCGCCCCGCTCCAGCTGACCGGATGGTAAACCCAGTTATTCAAGAATCGGTTGAGTTCCGCTGGCCATTTAGCATTATTCGCCAACCAGTTTTTTTATACTGTCCTTACTGATTGAGGATATGGTTATTTTCTTGATTTCTTTGGCTTTGAGTTGTAGTGGCGCAATCTTACTCAAATTCATTAGCGTAGTAATCATAAGCTGGTCGATTTTCAAAAGGAATTCTTTCAAGGCAATTTTTTTGACCGTGATGAACGTGTTTGATGAAGTGGTTTCGGTATGTACCAAATCCAGTTTGATAAAAAAGTGAAACGCTTGATTGACATTTTTTTTGGTAAGCGTCGGCTCTATTGCCTGACACTCCTTGAAAACGATCTCCTTGAGTTTCGTAACTTCAGAACAGACTATTTTGTTGGCTGTTGCTTGTTTGTAAATCAGTTTTAAAGCCTTCGCATCCATCAGGATGAAATTGTATTTTTTCAATAATCTGGGATAGTCCTCGACAATATTTTGACCGGATGCTTGGGAAATAGGTTTAGACAAACGCATCTGTGCGGAGTTGACGGTACCGACTTTACTCAAAATGATACCGTCAATAGTCTTCAAAAGGTCTGTGAAACTTTTGAAACCAAATGTTTTCTCGTTAAAACTAGGTTTTTGCTGCAATAAATACGATTTGACTTTTGAAATATTGACGGCTTCGCCGGTTTCGCTCAAATAGTGCTTGATGATTGCCCTAACAGCATTTAATTCGTTATCTTGTGCAATGCTAGAAGGTTGAGTTGGGGGTACAACAGGGATAACCTGATCAGAGATTTTGGCTTTCGGTTGGGAATCGGTATAGATAAAGCGCGTACATGAGGTTTTTACGCATTCGCTCAAGGCCGAATGCCGACCGACGCCGATAACCTCTTTATCCATTTCCCGTAACCGGCGAAAGACTGGGCTAAAATCCGAATCGCCGGTAACCAATACGAAGCAATTGATGTTAGGCAGTTGCCAGGCACACTCAATGGCATCGACCGTCATTTGAATATCGGCTGTATTTTTGCCCGTTACCGGATGGTAGCAATGGATCAGTTCGAAGCCTTGTTTATTGATGGCGGCTTGATGCATGGCCAATTGCGGACGACTCCAAACGCCATAAGCACGACGGATAACAATTTGCCCGCAGGACTTCAGTTCTTCAAGCAATTGGCTGATACCTTCTTGTTTGATCCATTCTCCGACATTTTCGGCATCAATGAATACGGCGATTCTCTTGGTTTTCGCTGTCATACTTTAATAAGCCTGCACGCCAAACTTCAACAACAATCGTGGCAAGATATCATCCAGATTAAGCACTTCGTCGTCGGTCAGCTCGATCAGGTTGAAGTTGTATTTCTTGTAAATGGCCTGTTTTTCTTCTTTACGAGCCAGGTATTTAGAATCGTTATCGTAGCCCCAGAACTCGATGTAAACCTTGCCCGTCGGAATATAGAAATCGCAATACATTTCCTCTTCGATCGGTAGCTTGCGCTCATAGGCATGAACGATCTCGGCCATATACAGCCAATTGTCGATCAGCATTTCCGCTTTCGACCGGACAAAGTGGCCATCGGTCGCCCGGTGGGTCGCCTCGAACTTGTGCCGGAAGCTATCCATCTTGTCGCTCTCGGTCTTCGGCTTATCGACGCCTTTAATGTTGTCGATGCTGTCTTTCAACGCTTTGACGTTCAGTATTTTTTCCGGCCAACGGACATAAGGAATACCGGAGCGTGAATCCTCGCCTTGCAGTGCGCCAAGCTTGGCGCCTTGGTCGGTGATCAGCCAGCCTTTCAGGCCTTTCTTGATCCAGCCCAGCTCCGAAAGTATGTAATTCATCTTATTGGCCGACAGCTCGAAATGCTTGCCGATCGCTGTCGCGGTAATGAGCTTGTCGTTCGAATTTCCCGCTAACGGCTCCGCTCCGGTAGTTTGACCAAAATCGACATCTTCCGGCCATGCCGCATACTGGCCGTATTTACCGTTCATATGTACGCCGCCCAAACGTTCGCCGGCTTCGGTCAATACCCATTGCTCCTTATCCCTTTTGAGTAACCCCCTCTCGCTCAATTGGGCGAACAATTCGTTCGAGGTCATTCCGCGTTTTTTAGCTAGTTTGGTCGTAGAGATCTTATTGACTTCGGTCATCCTCATCGCTCCTTTTTATCCGTTGGTAAATAATACTAATGTGTGAACTTGAAAATCAGGTGATGTAATCTTCGTCCGTTAGACTGCTATATTTAGCAGCTTTCAGATCAATAAATTTCTCGGTATGATTGCATGAGAATTCGGTGCCTTTCCGGTAGTGGGAGCAGCCCCAGAACTGCCCGTAAGGGCCTCTCCTCAGACTCAGCTTGCCGCCGCATAGAGGGCAAATCGGTTCGACGTAATCACAGCGCTTGTTCTCGCAAACCCGGAACCGGCCTTTTTCGCGCAATCCGCCCCCGCACCATTGGCAAGCCGTTACGGTGTTCGTACACAGCGGATATTGGCTGCAGCCGAAAAAGCTGCCGTGCTGGCTGTCCCTGGGCACCATGTAGCCGGCGCCGCATTCGTTGCATGGAATGTCGGCGATCTTGTCTTGAAAACCCTCGCCGGTAAATTCGTCAACGCGAATCTCATAGCGCTGTGCGACAAGCTCCCGGACAAAACCGGAAGCTTTGTTGGCGTCGCAAATCAGGTAAACATGATGCCGGGCGCGGGTCAGCGCCACATAGAACAAGCGCCTCTCTTCGGCATGAGCGAAGGCCTCCGCAGGCGGCAACAGTAGCTCTAAAACCGGATGAGTAGCTTTCTCAGACGGGAAGCCGTGCTTGCCTTTCTCCAATCCTAACACGACCACATAATCGGCTTCTTTGCCCTTCGAGGCGTGCACCGACATGAATTGCAGTTTCAGCTTGGGATACTGCCGCTTGAATTGGGCCAAATCCAGCTTCCTGAAGTTAAACCTGGCCAGGATCAACACGCTCGCTTCATCATCGGCTTTGGCGTCGATCGCCGACAGCGCCGCATCCAAACCGACCGAATCGCTGTTGGTTTTGACCAACGAGACCGCCGCTTGCTCGATGACCGCATGGCTTTGAATCCGTTTAGCGATTTGCGTCGAGTTTTGCATGACGAACTGCGACGCCACGTCCCCGATCTTGTTATTGAAGCGGAAAGTCAGGTCCAGAACGCTGATGGCGGTATCCCCGAAATGTTCCTCGAATTCCTTGGTAATCGTGACATCGCTCCCGGTGAAACGGTAAATCGACTGCCAGTCGTCGCCCACACAAAACAACCCGTTGTCGGGGTTTTGAGCCAACAGGCCCTTGACCAGCCTCGCGCGGTTCGCCGATATGTCCTGGAACTCGTCCACCAGGATATAGGTAACTATTCAGACCCCCTGGCCACTGGAGGCAATTTTGGAATCGGCCGACCGGTTCGCTGATAATCAATGACGAGAGCCAAATAAAGCCATGGGGTTTGTTGTCTTTTACGGCAGGTTTCGATCACGCTGATTAAAATGGCGAATACCCGCGAGCCTTGTTCGGTGCGAGTGCCATAGCTGATGCGTCTCAAAATCACCCAGTGCCGCAGTGCCCGCTCGGCTTCGTTGTTGGTCAACGGCAAATGATAGGACGCAACGACCTGAAAGATCGCATCCCAATCATTGAGCATTTCACCGGCCAGCTCACGCGTCTTTTTATGCGTTGCTTCGCGCAGGCTTTCGCATAGCGCTCGATAGAGCGCCAGTGATTCTTGAAAGGTTTCCGTCAACGGTTTGTCGGGTGGGTCGACACGGGCCTCCCGAATCGCGTTCATCAGCGTATTCAGCAATGTCAGTGTTTGCTTGCCGAACTGACGTGCTACGGGGTCGAAGCTCTCTTCCAGCCCTTGGGCTTTGCGCAGCAGATGCGCCCAGCAGCGCGCACGATTCGGGTATCTGCGATAGACTTGGCAGCCATCGCTCATGAGCCAGCCCAAGTAATCCGCGCCCAAGAGGTTCTCGATCAATTCGGCGCTGCGGTAGGCAATCCAGTAGGCGGTCACGCTATCGGTGCTGAACACCCACAGCCATAAGAAGGTCGTCAGTTCCATCCAGGACGTTTCATCGACATGCAGTAATTGACTATTGACCACCGCCTCAATGAGTTCGTCTTCGATCGGCATCGCCGCCGCGCCGCTTTCATGCAGGGTGTTGTTGATGGTGCCGACACTGAGACTTAACCCTAACCAATCCTGCAAGAATTCGCGGATGCGTTCTCGGGATAGCCGCATGCGATAGGCCAGACACACAATCAAGGCGGCCAAACCCGGGCCGACCAGGCGCCATTCGCTGCACACGACGTTCGGCAAACTGCCGTGGGGCACGTGACGATACGGTTCGTCTCGCGTCACATGGCCGCAGCGGCACGTCGCTTCATAATAGGTGTGCCGCGTCGTGATTAATCTCAAGCCCGGATTGTTCTCATCCGCCCAGGCGAGATCAACGGTATCAAAAGCGGTATACGCTTTTTGCTGACTTGTCGTGAACACAGTACCGCAACACGCGCAAAGCTCGGGACGATGGTCTTGATAGTCGGTCACCGGCAGGACTTGCTGTCTACCGAAGCCTTGCGCACCAGGCTGCTTACCGGTTTTACGCACAGCATCCGAAGCTTGAGACGAGTCGGTTTGAGAATCTTGTTTGGATTCTTTAGCGGGTGGCGCGGGAGAGGTATTATCTGACTCCTGGTCCGGCGTGTCTTCGCCAGCGTCTATCGCATCGGTATCACTGGCGGTATCGTTCGCTTTATCCCACGGTGCTTCACTACTGGGTGGCCGGGAGCTATTGCGCGAGTTTTGCTTCAAGCGCTCGCGTGCTTCCTTGAGATCGTTGAGCAAGCGAATCGAAAGGCGACGCAAATCCTCTTCCGGCAAGTCCAGAAGCTTGTCTTCATCCAGTTGGTTTAGGTCATGATCGCTCAGTTGCATGGGGCACAGGATACGTCTTGGCGGCTTGAAAATACAGGTTTTTAGTGACTGATTGGATGATTTTTGTAGTGGGGGTCTGAATATTTACGATATACGTGGGTTAACCTTGCGTCGTATAGCCAAGATTGGCTCCGACCGTAATATGCACTCGTTAAGTTAAAAGTTAAACTGCCTGTTAACAATTCCTGGAATCGAAGAAATAAGCATGTCGATGGGATTCTCCGTACTTGCATAGCAAAGGTGTTTTCCTCCTGTATATTCAGAAATAATGGTTGGTCGTTCAGATCTATAAAAAATACAGTTTCGTGAATAGACTTGGACAACATCATTCAGGATTTTAGTTTCTTCTCTGCTTGTCACAAAAGTAAAAAGACGTGGCTCACTGATGTATTGTAATGGTCGCGTGTAAAGTACACTTATTTCGGGGGTTATTGGAGCAAGAATTTTTGGACTATGAGAGTCGAGATTATGAAAGAAACCATCACCGTAAACAAACTCACATGACGGGGAATACAAGACAACAAACTTTCCCCTAATGCCTATCGATGAAACAGCTTTTTTCTGGTTATCACGCATATTCAAGTTAATTAAAGCATTTCTCTCTCGTTCGGGCAAAGTTCCTCGAAGCTCCTCTGCTAGCCCAACCGAAGATTCTCTGTGCATTGGACTTCTGATTGCTAATGAAACAATACTTTCAACAAGCTGGGCAAATTGATTGTCGCTTGCATTTTCAGGAATGAATCGATCAGTTAATGTTTTTGCGTCCCAAACATCTTTTCGTGTTAATGATTGAAGCCATGAAATTACCTTCGGAAAGCCATTGTCCGCTTTATCAAATATTGGTTCGAAATTTTGATCCCAGGCAGTTGTTTCTCCTTCGTTTTTGCCTAGTTTGATATAGTGTCCATTGCCAATACAGCCAAAATTTTTGGGCGGTGCAATTCTTATTTCTCCATTTGGTAATATCCAGTGCACTTTGCCATTAGCATTTTTCCAATGCTTTGAAACGCATTCAGGCCACCAATGGTGTCGTTCAGATTTTGTTTTACCCTTAGTTTTCATTGCTATTCCAGAGTTTAAATCATCAACCATACCCCAACATCGATTTCAAATGCGTCAGATTAGCCTTGCCGTACTGTTTCAATCCTTCCTTCTCCAGGGCCGTAGGTGCTGAACAGCGTGAAGCACATCGTTCGCGATTGGTGCGGTTCAAAAACTCATCACAGTCTCTACACCTGCTATCGGTTGGACTGTTGTCATTGGCACGTTCGCTTCGTCTGTCGGGTTTTGGCCGATCATTTCGTTCTTTTCAGTAGGCTGGGCAGGAGTTTCCTACGGAGCTTCTTGATTCATCGACTGTGGGGCATCAGCGCTAACCATTGCTGAGTGTGCAGCTTGCTTGACTTCACCATTATAAAAAATGCTAGCTGCACCATCTTTTTTTTACTGTGAGCTTATTTCCTTCGGATAAAGTCGCTATGTTCTCCGAACAGCCATCTATCTCCTCTTTTCCTGTTACCGGTTCTGACGACCTTAGCCACAAGGTCATTATATGAAAACCCTCTCTTACTCGCCTGGGATCATTATCGGCAATGATCCCAATCTGATTCAGTAAAGGCCAAACTTCTCGTGCAAACGGTACGAACAAACAAAAAAACAAGACACCAGCCGAAGCCGGTGTCTTGTGATCACGCATTGCAATCAACCTTACGATTGTTTCTCAACGTACAACTGGAACTGGTTGTACTCGTTACCATGCGGGCTTCTGGCTTTGCCAAGCAACTGGATCAGGACTAAATCACCGGGCTGGGCATTTTGCTGAACCATGCCATTCGCAACATAGTTATTCATGATGGCAGAGACGATATCACCATTCTCCAGTTTCACGATGACCGTTTTCTGTGGACCGTATCGGTCATGATGAAATTCACTAAACCCTAAAATCGTCCCAATCAAGGGCTTGCCGACTTCATGTTGCCAGTGTTTCGGTTGTTCCGCCGACACTTCGCCGGCGGCAATGGCTTTTAATTTTGCAAATTTATCCTGGTTATCAAACATTTTTGGAGCTCCTAAATAAAGGTCAGAAACGCATCGATGTTGTGTATGACTTGTCGATGCCTGCTGTGGAGCATGTACACGCTCCATATTATTAGGATTTTTCTGACACTCAGAGCTCCGCCATAGGCTGATGCAACCCGTTTCAAAATGCGCAAGGTTCTGAATACACGCTATCGATTCAATTGACATAGCGATAGGCCGTTGGCAATGAAGCCGAGATAGAATCAAAAAAAAACCTCACAAATTGACTAACCAACTGACTAACTAAAGAAAAAAAGCACCCATTTTGGCCCTCAGGACGGCCCAAAACCGGTGCTTTTAATGAATAATATTTTATTTAGTTAGTTCCAAGATGGCGACTGCCTTGTGTGGAATCATTTTAAGTGACTCATACGACGCAAGCCGTTACAGGAGTCCATGCTCGACGAAGGAATACACGGTTTCGCCGACCACGAAATGATCGAGCACTCGGATGTCGACCAAAGCCAAGGCTGCTTTGAGCTTGTCGGTTATTGACTTATCCGCCTGACTGGGTTCGCTGATGCCGGATGGATGATTGTGCGCCAAGATCAGCGCCGCCGCGTTATATTGCAGCGCGGTTTTGACCACTTCGCGCGGATACACACTGGCGGCATCGATCGTCCCTCGGAATAATTCGTCGCAGGCAATGACTCTGTGCTGATTGTCCAAAAATAGACACACGAACACTTCATGTTCAAACGGCGCCAGTTTCAATTTGATACAGTCCTTCGCTTTGTCGGTACAAGTCAAGGCTTCGCCTCGACTGAAACAGCGGTTGTAGATCTGAATGGCCTCGAAGATCACATCCTGTTCATCGGCGACTCGGTAACGGTTATTGGTTCCTTTAATGAATAACATAGGCTTTCTCCCGTAATCATGAAAACCGGGGCAACGCCTTCCCCTGCCGGGAAAGGATTTTCCCGGCAGGGTTGTTAAAAAATAGCGGAAACATCTAGCGGGTTCCCGCGCGTGTTCTCTGTCGTCACGGCAAGAGCTCATCTCCCGAGGCGGTTGTTACTGGCCGCTCCAATTGCCGCATGGCCGTCTGATCGCAATCCAACATGGCATCGGGATCGATGCCATGGTTAGTCAATACGCTATGCATGGCTTCCGTTAACAAGGTACGGCCTTTCTCACGCTCCGTTTCGCCGCCGTGCTGGATCGCCCAAAAGGGATCGAAACGAACAGTCCTACCATTCCGTTGACACTGCTTGTGTACTTCGGCATGGAAAGCCTTATCGAACTTTTCCGCTTGGTCGAACTGCCGCCAAAAGCCTTGACCGGCCTGGTTATCCGCCGGCGGTAACCAACGGCGCCGACGACCGACCACCCGATTCATGCGATCGATCAAGGTCTTGCTTTTGGGAAAGAAATGAATGGTGCCGACGCCGGGATAATAGCGAACGTCGAAATAGCTCCCACCGATCCTTCTGCCGACCCGCAGTTCGTGAAAATGGCATCGAAACACCGAAACCAATCCCATTTCCGCCTCGACCTTGCCGTCGAGCAAGGCGAACACCTTGTCGAAATCCGCCAGCAGCCGCTCGGATTCCCAATTCAAACCGTTCTGGTACGAAGGGGTGGCATGGCCCGGCAAGATGAAGCGCGTGGTTTTGATCCGCATGCCCAGGGTGCGGTGTTTATCGTTGGATTTCCAGCCCAGATAAAACACCGTGTTGTCACTGTGATAGCGGGTGATCAAATCGAACACGTCACAGACCATGGCCGATTGGATATCGCCTTGTTGATCGATGATGCCCTGCACAAAGCCGTAGATATTCGGCACGGTAAACTCCAACGACTTCACCGCTTCGAAATCCGATTCCAAGCGCTTTTGCGCCGACGACGACAAGCGCGAGGTCACCTGAGTCGATCGTAGAATGCTGGTCCAGGCCCTATTCTTCAGATCCTGATAGCGTTTGAACATGCTTCGCCTGACCGCATCCAATGATGATGCGTCATCACCGCTGCCATTCAGTTCACCCAAGGTTTTTCCCATCATCGACCGGTAACGACAGGCACGAGCCTCGCTGACCACGGCTTGACGCGCGGCTTCCAGCGCCGCATTGAACATCAATACCGCATTGTCGACAAAGGCATTCGGCAACGCCAGCTCATTGGGCGGTTGAAAATCACCGGCCAAATCCTCGGTACGCGACCGATCCTTGCGCAAATCATCCAGAATATTGCCCAGAATGTCCTGATCGAAGGTGGCGGTTTTCTTTAACCACACCAGGGCAATTTCCACGGCGGTTTTGCGCTCGACAGCCTCGCCGGTAAACATCTCAGACACATATTCGACTTCGCCAAACTGCTCAATCAAACGGACTAAATGCCGCCGTTCCTTGGAAAAAGGATTTCGAATCGTTTCGGCATTCACAATGGCGACGATTTCTCCGTCGAACAAAAGCCCCCAGGCTTTCAACACATGCTGTACGCCATCGGCAAACGGCGGATTCATAATGATGTGCGAATAGACACTGCCGCTTTGAAACTGCAGGAAATCCATGCCCACCACATGGAATCCTTCGTCCCTCAACCGACCGTGTTTGCGAATATCGATTTCGATGCAATCGATCGGCACGCGCTGCCCATGGTGGTAAGGTCTGGATTTCAGTAAATGACCTTCTCCCGCCGAGGGTTCCAATACCCGCACAAAGCGGGTGTTCTTGAAGGTGGACCACGCTTTACGGCTCAACGCCTCCGGCGTGGGGTAATATTGATAAAGGTCTGTCATGAAACACTCCCATGATTCTCCGACGAGCGTTTCAGCCCGGACGGGCATGCAACAACCCGCCGGGGACAGTGAATAAACGAGAATTGACTCAACCAGGTTTTCTAAACGTGGATTGACTCAACGAGGCTTTACTGTGAATCAGGGATGGACGGCGTTGGCGTGGGGAAACTTAGATGTTTGCAACTGCCGCGCTTTCGCGTCCAGTTTTGTGGCTAAAGAAGCCTGCGGCGTTACCTGAACCTCGCCGGTTTCTGTCTGCTGTTCCGGAAAAAACTCCTCGACGACCGTCGAACCGTCATCCTCTTGGCCTTCAAACGCACCATTAGCAAAACCCAGTCGCGCGGCCTGATCCAGCGCCGCTTGATCGAATCCTGCCGCGTGGCGTTGTTCTTCGATCCGCCGGGCGTCATTGATCGCCTCTTCAATGCTTTGATCGCCGCGTAAGGTGATATCCACATAAAAGATCGCCGAGCCATGACTTTGCCGGGTGGTTTTGCCGCGCAGTTTCAATTCCAATGGCATGCACGACAGCCTGTTGCCGGAAATGGCATGGAAGTATTGCAGACGGGCGGTCAAGGTCCGGATACTGTTGAAACCCGTGGTACGGAAGATGAAACTGCCTAAAGGATCGTCATCGCCAATCAGCACATTCAGACGACCGTAGGGTTTACAAGCACCGGCTTGTGCCAAGCCGCAACCTTCCGGCGCCGGACACGGCAGGTTGGCAATCCCTTCATCCGTTCTACGCCGGCAGGTTTCACCGTTACCGACGCACATCGGCCGCCCGGTTTTTCGATCGAACAAACTGTATTCGGCCCGAAAGTTTAAATCCGGCTCGTTGAACAACAACCGAATCGGAATACTGCGAATTTTGCCGCCTTGCTGTGTTCGCAAGGTGTTGTCGAAGGGATGCAAAATCCAACCGTCCTTGTTTTGTAACTGACTGGTAATCGTAAATTGATCTTCTTTCATCGGTAAACGCTTGCCGTCCTTTTCGACGATCTTCCCGATGGCAATTCGTCCAAGGACGGGCGGAGTGATCGCTAGACCTTTTAACATGATGATCTCCTATGGTTATTGACTTTAAAAAGCAGGCATAGCGCCTTGAGCGGGGATGTCTCCCCGCTCAAGGCTTTTTGTTATGTTTGCATTTTGATTAATTGAATCCGCGAAATGCTTTAATTACTTTAAGTTGAATTAATTGGATTTTCCCGTGTGTGACAGAAAGCCGGTGTCGACTGTTTGTCGATCCGGTCAATCCGCTGCCTGAACAAGGAAACGCCGACTGCCGGCTTTGGTGGTGGCATACTGTTGTAACAGCGCCGGTTGATCTTTGAGCAGTCGTGGAGTATCCAGGACGAGGCTGTCCTTGGCTTTCTTCCAGGTAACGGTACCGGTTTCAAAGGTGGCTTTACTGGCTTCGCCGATGGCTTGTTGTAGGGTTTGTTTGAACAACGCTTCTTGCCGTTCCAACTCCGCCAAGCTTTGCCGGACAGTGACCAAATCGGCAAAGGTGCCGGACAACCTGGCATCTTGGCTGAAATCGACGGTCTGGCCGCTATCGTGCGGATACAAACAGCGCAAAGCTTGTTCCGCCGAGTCCGAACCGTCCGCCGGCGGCGGGGTATCGGTTTCCACGTAATGCCAGAAGGCTTTTTCCAATTCGATCAATCGGTCGATCAAGCCGGCATCGCGTTCGATACGATGAATCTCCAATTGTTGGCCACCGATCAAGACCGCGACGTCCGCCGTCTGTTTGCCGGTGACGGCCAGTTGATGCTGTACCTGCAGTTGCACATACTCTGGCACGCCGTCCCGCCACAATTTGGCGCCGTGGATTCCGGCGGTTTTACACTCCAGAATCTGGACTTCATCCGTGCCGACCACTTCCCGGTCGATATTGGCCAGCATCCAACTCAAGTCGGGATGAGGATGTTGTAAGACCGCGTTGACCCGGCGGACTTTATGCCCGGTTCTGCGGCTGTAATGCGCGGCAACGATCGGTTCCAGCAAAGTGCCCCAATAAGTCGGGCTGGTTTCATCGTGGGGACCGATCTTGGGCAGATTGACGTCGCGGCCGGTTTTGATCAGCCACAATTCCAGGGGCGACTGATAAGGATTCAAACCCACCGCCGCAGCGGCATCGGAACTGCCTATGCCGCGTTTTCTCACGGCCAGCCATTCCTCGCGGGGCAGGTTTTTGGTCTTGACCAAGCGCAACGCCGGTTTAGCGCTCGGGTTCGGGGGTGTTTTTAAAGCGGTTCCGGTCATGATGACCTCCTTCTCTATATAAAGGGTTAGAAACAAGCCCAAGCCCCAAAACAAAAACGCCCGGTCGGAAAACCGACCGGGCGTTTTTGTCAGGGGATGGGGTGTTATGAAGAATGAAAGGTTTTAAGCGTCAGGTGACTTAGCGATTCTGAAAAGAACTAGCCACGAAACATTCGCCAGCGGTGACATCGAAAATGCGGTCAAACACTCAGCGGTGATCCGAGACATTCGGTTAAGCACAATCGATCAAAGTCGACCACTCTTTGTACTTATGCCGCCAACGACAATGCTGCATCCAACGCGCGTTGCTTCAGATGGGCGCCTTGCCCGAACCAGGCGGAATCCATTCGATGTTCGGCACTACGGGCGCGCTTTTCATGGTCGACATACTCGGTCACGGCATTGAGTAAACCCCAGGCGGTACCTTTGGCTGCTTCCAGGTCGGCGCCATGGCCTTGGCCTTCGTACAGGCTTTGTACTTTCTTCAATGCCCGTTCGTTGCTCAAGATGACCGCTTCACCATTCGTCGACGATGTATCGCAGATGACCCGCAAGAAGTAGTTCATCGCTTCATGCGATTTCACTTTGCGTTCTGACAAGGTACGCATCCGGTACATGAAGGTATCCCATTGCGAAACAGCGATACCCAATTGCTGCTTGACGGCTTGGGCATCGAACTTGGTGCTGTGCGGCACTTTGATCGCTTGGCTGGCACCGTTGACCGCGATGGTCAGGGTGTTGTTGCACACCACCCGGATCGTGGTCGGCGTGGCCGTGGTCGCCAATGTGCCGTCGCAAGATGTCGCCAACAGCAAATAACCGTAGATCAGATCGCTGCCTTTTAACGCGGTCGCTTGACCGGTCTTGGCCAAGGCCCAGAACTTCTTGCCGCCTTTCAACACGCCGGCGGTTTCCAATTCATAGCCAGCGATTTCGGTTAAATCCCGATAAAACTCCAACACCTCGCGCGGTTGAACCACTTGGTAACGTTTGGACACCACCGACAAGGCTTGCTTGTTATCGGAGCGGTACAACACCTTGTGCTGGTCAAAGGTATGAATCTCTCCCAAGGGTCCTGTGGTATTCGAGGTAAACCGCACCGGCGTTTCCTGGATTTGCCAATCCATGCCGGCTTGTTTCGCCCAAACCTCCAAGGGTTGTTTAGGCGCTAACAGATTTCCTAAGCCGTGCCAGGGCTGCACCCCGACATAAGCCATTTGTTCGACTAAATGAGCCATTGCCGCCTCCCCCGTTACTCAAAATGTTGATCGGTGTGGACATCGCCGAACTGCAAACCGCAGTCTTGACAGACGTAGTTGTGTAACACTTTTTGATCGATGACTTGGCCCAATTTGGCACCGGTCACGCCACCCGTCGCGGCCCAG
Source organism: Methylotuvimicrobium sp. KM1 (assembly GCF_044788715.1). NCBI lineage: Bacteria > Pseudomonadati > Pseudomonadota > Gammaproteobacteria > Methylococcales > Methylococcaceae > Methylotuvimicrobium > Methylotuvimicrobium sp. KM1. Next base: position 3,947,698 of record NZ_CP173170.1, read on the forward strand.
ACCAATGCGCCAATTAAGGCCCCCCCGGCTGTGCCAACCGCCGAACCAACCGGACCGCCAATAAAGCCGACGACACGGCCGATTTCAGCGCCCACGACCGCACCGGAACTCGAAGCGGCCCAACCACTCATCGCACCACCGACGGTGCCGACCATTCCGCCAATGCGCTTGGCACGGTCTAATGAAATCACTTGATGTGACCGACAAATCGGACATTGCATACTCATATTCACTACTCCCCAATTAAATGCCGGACAGATGTCTAGGGAATCGATACACTGAAACGCACCGATCAACCGAAACAACGCAACGGCAGAAAAAGACAAACACTCAACGCATCGCGTCAAGCCAGATAAAATCAAGCTTCCCCAAGGCTATTTGGACGGGATGTCCTTAGCAGATGGGTCAGCTCAAGGGAGGTATATGTGATTGAGATTTTTTAAGAACGGGATTGATTCAAAATAGCTTCGCTAAAACCAAGTTTTTTTATTTGTCTGGTACTTTATTTTTAAATTCATATTTCTCTCCATATTTCAGTCTGTTCTGTTTGAGTTTTACGATGTCATCAATTAAACTGATTTTATCAAAGATAGAATTGTAATTAGCCTCTACAGTCCTGAACTCAACGATTATTTTTTTGTTTGAATAAATGTTCTTCGAGACAGTTTCAGCTGCCTTCTTGATGATCTTAGTGTCTTCGTATACATTTTTATTGTGCGATTTTTGGGTATTTTTCACCTCATCGAAGCACATCAATCCTATAATATAATTCATTATAAAATCATATCTGGTTATTATTTTGGCATATTGATTAGATTGGTCTAACTGTACTAAGCCAGAATTATGCTTACGCTGTATCAGATTAAAGCTTGGAATAGACTCAGATTTAATCTGTTCGGAATTCCAGTTCGAATTGTCGAATCGAAGATGCGCTCTAAACAGATCTACTGCCTCACCGATGTCTTTAATGTCTTTATCAAACCGGATACTCAATAAAGTAGCGTTTGATAACTCCTGCCCATCAACCGTAATCGTTTGCGTGTTAGTACTATAAATACGATAGCGGTCATCGTTATTTAAAAGTACACTCGGTGAAGAAAAATTTGGTGCTGTTCTGACAATATAGGAAGGATGAGAGCCGTCGTCATTTTTTATCGGCTCTTCTATCTTCATACTAATATCTCTTAGGACCTCCTTTTTTTTAACAGATTGGAGGTCTATATGATTGAACCACCAATCAAACACGGAATTTATACCATTAGGGTGGGTTAAATCGTAAAAGCGATAAGAAAGTTTTCTTTGGCTTGGTTTTACATATTTCTTTAATGGCAAGATCTGCGTGGATAAAAATTTTCTGACATCGTCGGGGAAAAATAGCGCGCTCAAGTCTATTTTTTTAGGCAAGTCTTCAGTGCTGATGGGAGGACTTTGAAGTTTATTAAGCGCCCACATGATTAAACAATCTATGTCCAATGGAATTGGAGGTTGATTTTGTGTATCACTAGGCAACTTAAATTCAATTCCAGATAGACTATGAGTCTTATCAAAATCAATAAATCTTTTTGTAACAATCTTGTTTAGTCTTTGAATTCTTCGTAAATCGTGGCTGCGATTCATCTCTAAATATCGAATGTAGAATTCAAAAGTCAACATTCGTTCGAAGTAACCCATAACCTCTTCTTCATTCTCAGACATTTGCGGTTGTCTATAATTTTTTTTCATTGTCAATACCGTTTGCAACATGGTGAATGAAATTTTCAAGTTGCTTTAAATATGGCGGAATAGAGTCTCATTTCACGAAACACTGTTCCGCCGATGTATGGCTTTCCTCCACGAATTCTAAGACCTGACGAAGCTGCCTATTATTGTGGCATGGGACGAACATTGTTTGATCGGGAGATTAGGACCTTATTAACAGAGATTTCATTAGGAAAGCAAGGCGTCGGGTTTGATTTACTTGAACTTAATCGCGTTTTGGATGAGTATATGATCCGCAACGTGAGGGTTACGGAGAAACCATCATGGCAAAAAGAAACAGTCTCCCAGGCTTGTACTGGGACAAAGAAACAGGGAAAGGCTCGATTGACAAACGCATCGACGGACTTGGAAGAGTTCGCCACCGCTTTACAGCGAGCACGTGGCAAGAAGCGGAAGTCGAATACCACCGGGCCATAGCGGTTGCAAAAACTGAGGCGGCAGCGCCAAGGTTCAGAACGTTCCGCGAAGCGGCTACGAAGTATTTAAATGAGGAAACCAAGGCAAGTTTATCGAGGGATGCCGGGTGTCTTGCGAATCTCGATCCCTGGTTGGGCGGTTTAAGGCTAGACCAGATCCATCAAGGCAGCATACAGCCTTATATCGATCATCGTCGGGAACAGGGAGCGAAAAGTGCCACCGTCAAAAGGGAGCTGTCTGTTGTTCGAAGGATTCTGACATTGGCTTCACGGGTATGGCGTGATCTCGATAATCAGCCTTGGTTGCCAGTTGCGCCGTTGTTAAGGATGCCGGATTGGAAGGATGCAGCCAATCCTCACCCTCTCTCCTTTGACGAGCAAAAGCGCTTCTTTAGGGAGTTACCGGCCCACATGGCTGAAATGGCGCTGTTTGCCGTACATACTGGAGCCCGTGAACATATCGTGGCAGAATTGCGGTGGGAATGGGAGATCAAGGTGCCGGAATTGAACACTTCGATTTTTCTGGTTCCTGGTGAGTTCACCAAGAATCAGACGACATGTTTACTGGTACTAAACGGCTTGGCAAAAAATGTGGTCGATAGTCGGCGCGGTAAATCGAATACCCATGTGTTCGGTTTCCGTGGAAAGCCGGTGAAAAGGATGAATAATACCGCCTGGAAAAATGCATGGAGAAGAGCCGGGTTACCGATTGGCGATAACGTTCTATCAGGTCCGCACAATCTTCGACATACCTTTGCAAGGCGTTTGCGATTGGCCGGAGTGCCGTTGGAGACCCGAAAGGCACTCATGCATCATATTGATGGCGACATCACGGTTCATTATTCACCGGCGGAAGTTGGGGAGCTTCTTGCTGCTGTTGAGAAGTTAACCAAAGTGGAAGGGGTGACCATGTTGCGTTTGGCATCATGATTTACCCACTGGGTAATTTGGAAGATTGCAGGCATAAAAAAACCAGTCGCCCGAACAAAGCTAACTGGTTGATTTGTATATTAAATTGGTGGTGGGTCGTGAGCGATTCGAACGCTCGACCATCGCATTAAAAGGTTTATCTTTCCTTTTTAACATCAATTAATTCAATGCTTTACATCCTGCTAATCCTTTAAAATGAGCCTAAGAAAGCCTGAAAAATCGTTACAGATAGCTCATTGCCGGACATTTTTGGGCACATAAAATTTTAGGCCCGGATCCTAGTGCCCCATAATTTCTGCAAGATTTCCATCTCTGAATTTTAGAGACGTTCCAATCAGAAAAATTAATCTCGTAAAATGATGAAACGGGACGCAATTATTGAGGATGATGAATAAAATATCTTTTTATACATCATAAAATAAACTAATATAAGCTATATAAGTTACGGTTATAGCTCATGGTATGGAATTGGCAACAACCCGATTGGCCTCATTTTAGATACGAAGAATTACCCCTCGTTGGCTATGACAACAGGCTACTGCTTGGTGCAGGCCTTTTGTTTGGGGCTTTTAAGCATCTTGACGATGAAGAAAAAAGCCAGTTAACCATCGAGCTTATTAGTAATGAAGCTTTTAAGACCTCAGAGATTGAGGGCGAATATCTGGATCGCGATAGCCTGCAGTCATCCATCCGCCGCCAATTCGGATTAGTCTCCGATAACCGTAAGATTCCACCTGCCGAACACGGAATAGCGCAGGTCATGGTTGACTTATACCAGGGGTTTCAATCGCCCCTATCTCACGCCACCTTGTTTAATTGGCACACCATGCTGACCAACGGTAGACATGACCTCAATGATATCGGGCGATACCGAACTCATCAAGAGCCTATGCAAATAGTATCCGGGCCCATCTATTCCCCCAAAATCCATTATGAAGCGCCGCCATCCGCACAAGTCATGACGGAAATGGATAGGTATATTGACTGGTTTAATACGACAGCCCCAGACGGACATTCACCATTACCCGCCTTAGTGCGAGCGGGTATCGCCCACCTATATTTTGAAAGCATCCATCCTTTTGAAGATGGCAATGGCCGGATCGGCCGGGCAATTGCCGAGAAAGCCTTGGCGCAGTGTGTGGGGCAACCTACGCTGATTGCTATCGCCCACACCATTGAACGGAACAAGAAGGCGTATTACATCACACTTGAACTAGCCAACAAAGACAATGAAATTACAGCCTGGTTAATCTATTTTGCGGATACCGTATTAAGCGCCCAACGCTATACCCAAGTAAGACTTGAATTTCTGATCAATAAAGCCAAATTTTATGACAGATTACGAGGGCAACTCAATGTCCGCCAGGAGAAGGTATTGTCCAGACTGTTCCGCGAAGGCCCGGAGGGGTTCAAAGGCGGTTTGAGTGCAGAAAAATATTTGGGCATAACCGGCACAACCCGTCCGACAGCGACTCGGGACTTACAAGATTTGGTGATGAAAGGGGCGTTAACAAGGACAGGGGAACGTAAGCATACCCGGTATTATCTTAATCTTTAAAGCTAATACAGCCATGGCTGGCGCCATAGCTGTCCAAAAAAATAATGCGGACAAACTCGGGAGGCAATAGATAAGCGGATGATTCGTTAATGAATCGAGATGTTGTTGAAGAGTGATAATTGATGCGACAATTCGGTAAATTGACTGGCATCTTTCTGCAAACACCTACCAATGCAGATGCAACTCAACAAATTCGGTTCAAATGCGGATTAGCCGTTGGCGGCTCTTTTCCTCCGAATACCAGCGATTCGTCATTAATAAGTATCACATTGATCGTGGCCGATTTATTGCCGCCTTCGACTCGGTATTTGATCACATTCAAGCCTTGGACATCGCGAACATGCCAATTTTTCTTCAAAACTTTTTTCTGGATGGACGCCCAGTCTGTGCGGCCGTTGGTTTGTGCCGAAGCATAATCTTGGAATATGCCGGGCGTCATGAGCGCGACGCCTTCGTTGACCACATGCACCCGCGCTTTTGGCCGATTGGTTTTTATGTCGCCGCTTTGTATGCCGTTGCGTAGCCACGCAAAAAACGCATCGGCAGGATCGTCCGTTTCATCATTGACCGGTACAGCCAATTCCGATTGTGCATTGGAATGGCTTTTCTGTTCTGTTGTGATGGTATCCGGATCGGGATTTGCCGGTTGACTTTCATCGCGAGCACTCTCGTCCGAGGGTAAGAAATTCTGCAAGTCAAAATCGTGCCTAAGTTGTTGTCGATTTGAAGCCGGTGATTCGTCTTCCGGTTCCATGGTCAAACTCGGCTCGTTTTCCTGATTGTGCTGCGATTCTTCAGGAGCAGTTTGATCCGAACAGGTCTTCATTGTCGTTATTACAGAACTTGGCCGATTTTTTTCGTTGCCCGCCGAAGCATCTAACTTTGTTGATGCCTCCATTTCGGCCGGGATGATTCGTCCCTCGAATGCCTTCGGCCGGCTGTCGGAGTTTGGCCAAATTTTCGCCACTGCAATGCGGATCATCGTCAATTCATTACGCCACCCTTCCCCCTCGACAATACAGGGCCAGATGGCTTTGTCGCCATACGGGATCAACACGCCATGCTCTTGAAGCATATCGAACAGTCGGCCGTTTTTCGTGGGTATGCCGCTATGGCCTTCTTGGGTTAGTTGATCTCTGATCGCATCGACTGTTCGTTTACTGACCAACCAACAGTCATCTCCGCTGACCCAGCCGGCGGCTCCGTTTCTGTTTAACGGCAACTCCCCTTCGTTCAATAAATAGCGTAAAGCCGTCAGCATTTTTTCATGCAACGGTTTAGTCTTGACCACCGGCATGCGGTTGGTGTCTGCACCTAGATTGGCGGCCACCGATTTGCCATCGGCGATCCCGACAATTTCCCCGATGGATGACGCATTGTCGATGTCGCCCGATACACAGGCTAACCAGTGAGTAAATATGTAGCGATCGCTCGAGATCCAATTGAGTGCATAGGCAGGAATAATCCGATGGATCAATAATAATGACGCTTTTTCGTGTAAGCGATAGTGCCGGCCATGCTGGAATTCCGTGCTGTACCATGCGCCCTGCTCGTCCAAAAACGACTCCCAAGGCGACCAGGACTTTGATTGATGGTTAAGATCGTAAACGGTCACGGTTTGGTCGACGGTAACCTTGGCCACGTCATGGCAGAGCGCGGCCAGGAAAACGGCGTAGGTCCATAAGTCTTGTTTGGCCGCGATTTCTTCGGCACCGCCGGTTTCCGATAAAAGATACGAACGTCGTATCTTCAACGCATTGACACAAACTTCCAGGGTATGGATCAGCATGCCACCGGGGCCTGCATGATGGTGGACTTCCGAAGCCGGCAACAGTTGTACGAATCGTGCGAAATTGCCAATCGCATCGAGATAATAGCGGTTGAAATTGCGTTCCGACAAACCGGCCAATTCATCGATTTGAACAATCATGCCCTTGTGACGAGCCAAGAGATCGTCTACTTTACGAACGGTCAGAATACCGGGAACATTGGGCGGTGCCCGCGTGCCTGCTTCGGATTTTTTCCGGTCTTTTTTTAGCCAGTTAAAATGCAACATGGGCTTACTCATCTCCTAGCACTTTCTTGCCGTATTCTCGCAGTAACCCATCCGGAGCGACATAGCGATGCGGCAGCGATGGTTGCGACTCCAGATAAAGCCCATTTTTGCGTTCAGTTTCGAATGAACCTGCCCCGCCCCACCCTCGCATACCAACGACCAATCGCCGAATAACGCTGGGGCAACAAACCTCTGATTAAAAGCGATGCAGGTTTTGGAGTCGTCGTGTCGCTCAAGATAAATGTATTCTCTATTTTATAGGACTTTGTGGCAGATACAATTTCCGGATCGACTGCAGGGTGCGTTATGTGTAGATGCCTGAAAATATCAATCGAAAGACCTGCAATAGTCATATCTAAAGTGAGCCCTAACGTCAATGCAGAAAATGGTCTAATTTAAAATGGAGCCTGCTCTTTAAAAAAAATATCACTTGTTATTATTGCGCCGCAGGCGTTTTCATCAACCACTTTCGGTTCATGGCGGACTGTGGACAAAGGGTGAATTAGTGTAGTTAAGCTTGTGGGAAACTGCTTCAGCAGTTTATCAAAACGGTCCGAAGGACATTTACGCTTCGTCCATAGGCCTGCCACGCGGCATGGCTGCTAGCCACCATGGAATTCATGTGTTGTCGCGTTATTCAGGCTTTGATGAGGCCTCGTTTCGTTGTAAAACTGAAAAAATACTCGGCCAGTCCGGTTTTGGCTGTTATTGGGCTTGCAATAAATGGCTTCCAAGCCCATCTTCGCCATGAGCAGTCGGATGCGCTTACGATTGAGCCGATAGACTAACCGTCTCAGCGCATGCGTCATCCGCCGACTTCCGTAAAAGAGATAGTCGGTATAAAGCACATCGATCCAATACATCAGGTTGATCGTGAGCGCGTCTTCCGGTGCGCTTCGGTAGTATTAGCTACCCCGCGACACGCCGGTTAATGCGCACCGACGACTCAAGGAGAGTTCCGGGGCCGGTTCCAGTCACTGGTGCAGTTCGCTTACAGGGACAGTCCGGACTTTTTTTGAGTCAGTCCAACTCGATTTTCAATCGCCCGATTTGGCTATACAGCGCTTCCTTGTACTTGGCTTATTCTACATTCAGAAGCACCTTTGGTGCTTATGATGACGACATTCTCAAGGCCGCTATTACGTTTACCGGATATTGGAACCGGAACGGGCAACTTTAGGGATCAAGATCCGTCGAAACCAAAGCCACATTTTGGAATTACGAATCGATCAGTTACAAGGCAAACAAAACCAAAAAGTGACTGATGCAACGCATCAAGCCGTACTCAGTTGGTTCAATACCATGAATGCAAAACGAGAAGGGGCGAGCCATGACTGAAGATCAATTCCAACAAAAGCTCAGAAGTTATTATCAACTGATTCAAACTCAATAAGCTGACCCACTCACGCTATATCTGCAAGTATTTGTTCCCACCGGCAGACGTTCGGTCAAAAGTCTGCTAAACCGCCACGGATATTTTGAAACCCGAAGGCGTGTTGGAGCAGATGCCTTGGAATATTCTCGAATACCAACACCTGGCCAAAGTACGTAATACGCTACAAGAGCAAAAGAAATCGGCCAATACCGTCAACCCTAACGTTATCAGCACTTCGAGGCGTGATGAAAGCCTGCTTCAACCTGGACTTGATCAGCACCGACCAATTGCTCTTGTTCAACGAGATCAAACGGGTCAGAGGCAAACGAGATTATGCGCTGATCGCAACACTATTGGCGACCGGGCTCAAGGGTTCGGAAATCATCAATATTCAGCTAAGCTGATTACCACACACGCAATGGCATGCTGACCATTCAAGCCGGCAAAGGCAACAAACAAACAGCGCACGACATACCTAAATACCGACACTCGTCGAATCGTCAAACAATGGGTCAACGTCATAAATTAACATCTCGAATCAGTAGGTTACCTGTTCAACCCCATCAGCAAAAACGGCACGATTCAGGATTGCAAGCTATCCAAACAAGCCGTTTACGCCATCATTCAACAACGAGCAGACCAAGCCATGCGAATGCTCAACGTCTAATGCGACGCATCACTGTGCTATTTAACTGCCGCAACACATGTTTTTGAGTCCTACTTTTTTCAAAGGGAGAATAATCTCTCTTTTTGTTCAGCAATTCTCAAGTTACAGCGTCAAAATAAATCAATGATTTATAAATCATTTTCAAGCTGTATTTTGGGTCTGATTACACAGTAAAAAGCGGGATGTAGTTGCTCATGAGGCTCTTCATTCCGTTTGATCCTCTAAATTCTGAACGCAATGCTTCTGTTGTGCCATAGTTACTTGAATCCAAGCAAAAAATAACTGAATTTCTATATAATTGATTTTTATGTAATTTTAAAAATATTTCGAAATTGAGAATTGCTGCTTTTTGTTGCCGAGCTTCCATAACTGGTAAGATATAAGACAACTCAGAAGCGCTAAGATAGCTTTTTAACTTGCATCGCTTCGTATGGATAAATATTTAACACCGCTTTACCTTATTAAAGCAGTAATGGATGCTTAATGACTCTCATCACATTAAAGGACTTAGAAGCCCATCTTTGGCATGCCGCGCATATCCTTACCGGCCCAATTGACGCCTCAGACTATAAAACCTACATCTTCCCCGTCTTGTTCTTCAAACGTATTTGTGACGTATACGATGAGGAATATACTGAAGCGTTAGAACAAATCGGTGACGCAGAGCTTGCCAAAGGCGATATGTTCCACCGGATTCAAATTCCGGAACAATGCCATTGGCGACACGTATTCAATAAAACTAAAGACGTTGGCCAAGCACTGAAGGAAGCCTTCCGGGGTATAGAACTTGCCAATGAACGTTTGCACGGCATTTTTGGTGACGCAGGGTGGACCAATAAAGAACGGTTGTCAGATGAATTGCTGGGTACTTTATTGAATCATTTCAATAAAGTGAATTTGGGTGTGTCCAGTGTTCGCGATGATGACATGGGCCGCGCTTACGAATATCTCATCAAACGCTTTGCCGATAAAGCCAATAAAAAAGCCGGCGAGTTTTATACCCCGCGCACCATTGTTCGCTTGATGGTCAACATTCTTGATCCCAAAACTGGCGAAAGTGTTTACGATCCAGCTTGCGGTACTGGCGGCATGTTGCTGGAAACCATCCATCACGTTAAAGAACATGGCGGCGATCCTCGCTTATTAAAACTCAAAGGCCAAGAAAAGAATCTCACCACCGAAGCCATTGCCCGTATGAACTTATTTCTACACGGCATGGAAGACTTTGACATTGTGCGGGGCGATACCTTACGTCACCCAAAGTTTATCAAAGGCGATACGTTAGAAACCTTTGACAACGTAATTGCCAATCCTCCGTTCAGCTTGAAAGAATGGGGTTACGAGCTATGGCAAAACGATCCTTATGGACGTAAACAATTTGGTTTAGCACCGCAAACCAATGGCGACTTTGCTTGGGTCCAACACATGTTTGCCTCGTTAAACGATAACGGGCGCATGGCCGTAGTGCTACCGCATGGAGTGCTTTTTCGTGGTGGAGCTGAAGGCAAAATCCGCAAAAAGCTTCTGGAAGAAAATCGGATTGAAGCCATTATTGGCGTTGCAACGAATTTGTTTTACGGCACCGGTATCCCCGCTTGCATTCTGGTGCTGAGAAAACAGCGTCCGGTTGACCATCAAAGCCATGTACTGATCATTAACGCTGAAGAAATCTTTACCAAAGGTCGTGCGCAAAACACATTGTCAGTTGCGCAAGCGGACGAGATTTATCACATCTACCAAAGCCAAGAACAAGCTGGACCGCAGAATGCCAAGGAAATTGAAGGTGTCGCACGATGGGTCAATCTATCCGAAATTGCAGAAAACGACTTCAATTTAAATATTGCCCGTTACGTGCAAAAACCGTTAGAAGAAGAAACAATCACCGTTGAACAAGCCTTGTTAGATTTTAAAAATAAACTAGCTGCCTTAGAACAAGCGGAGCAAGAGCTTGAAGACTTGTTGATCAAAGAGGGCTTTGAAATATGAGCACCCTAAACAAAAAGAAATTAGAAGACCTCCTTTGGGGCGCGGCGGAATATTTACGCGGCCAAATAGATGCTTCCGATTACAAACAGTACATCTTTCCGTTGCTGTTTTATAAACGGCTGTCGGATGTCTATTTAGAAGAATACAACGAGGCATTGCTTATTCACGAAGGCGACACTGAATATGCCGCCATGCCCATGTTTCACCGCTTCAACATTCCAACCGAAGCGCGTTGGGAAGTGGTGCGTAATACCACAAAAAATATCGGGGAAGCGATTCAAACGGCTTTGCGTTTAATTGAATCCAGCAACGAACGCTTGCATGGTGTGTTTGGTGATGCGCAATGGACTAACAAAGAGCGCCTGCCAGATCATCTGTTAGCTGATCTGATTCAACATTTCAGCAAAATTCCATTAGGGATCAACACCGTCAATCAAGATGATCTTGGCGAAGCGTATGAGTTCTTGATTAAAAAATTTGCAGACGATTCCGGTCATACCGCTGCGGAGTTTTACACCAATCGTACCGTTGTCCATTTGATGACGCGCATCATGGGATTGCAACCGGGTGAAACCGCCTACGATCCGACTTGTGGCACAGGCGGCATGTTGTTGAACGGCGTCATGGAACTGCGTAATCAAAATAAGGAATGGCGTAGCGTTAAGCTTTATGGGCAAGAGGTGAATTTGCTGACCTCAGCGATTGCTCGCATGAACATGTTCTTGCACGACATTGAAGAATTTGAAGTCCTGCGCGGTGATACGCTCAGCGAACCCAAATTTATTGAAAACGATCAGCTCAAGCAGTTTGATGTCATCTTCGCCAATCCGCCTTACTCTATAAAAAAATGGAACCGCGATAAGTTTGCCGCTGATCCTTATGGTCGCAATCTGTATGGTGTACCGCCGCAAGGTTGCGCGGATTATGCGTTTTATACCCACATCATCAAAAGTTTAAATCCCAAAACCGGACGTGCTGCGATGTTGTGGCCGCATGGTGTGTTGTTTAGAGATTCCGAGCAAGCGATTCGTAAGCAAATTATTGAAGCAGATTTGATAGAAGCCGTCATTGGTTTAGGGCCCAACTTGTTTTACAACTCACCGATGGAATCGTGCGTCGTGGTGCTGCGTCGCAATAAACCGACTGAACGCAAACACAAAATTCTGTTTATCAACGGTGTGGAACAAGTCACTCGTGAACGAGCGCATAGCCGGTTATCGGATGAAAATTTAAGCGTACTGACTGAAGCGTACTTTCAGCCAGACAACCAACCCACTATCGCAGCATTGGTGGCAATAGAAGATATTCGCGCTAATCAGCATAACCTGTCTATTCCGCTGTATGTGCAAAACGATAGCGGTCACGAAGCGCAAGACATTGAACACGCCATTGAAGCCTGGAAAATTAGCCGCGTGAAATTGAAAAAACAAACCACTGAATTATTTAACAGCCTTGCTGAACTGGGATATGACATTAGCGAGGTTGAAACGAATGTCTGAAACGCAATTACCGGAAGGTTGGCGCATGGTCAAATTTGGAGATATGGCGAAGCATATTTCCAAGCGTGTAGAACCCAGTGAAACCAATTTAAACATCTATGTGGGGCTTGAACATTTAGACCCGGATAGTTTACGAATTAAGCGGCATGGCGTACCCAGCGATGTTGAAGGGCAAAAGCTGTTAGTCAAAAAAGGCCAAATCATTTTTGGCAAGCGAAGGGCTTATCAGCGTAAATTAGGTGTGGCGGATTGGGATTGTATTTGTTCGGCACATGCAATGGTTTTGGAGGCAAAGCCTGAAACGGTATTACCAGAGTTTTTGCCGTTTTTTATGCAGTCTGATGCTTTTATGAATAGAGCGATAGCAATTTCAGAAGGCTCTTTATCACCTACTATAAAATGGAAAGCTCTTGAAAACCAGGTATTCGCCATGCCTGACATTACAATTCAGCTGTCAATAATCAGAATCTTCAATAAGATAGAAGATTGCTTTAAGCATATTCAACATACAAAGAGCATCATTGAAAATATTTTATTCTTATTAAGACAAAATGTTAAGAATAATGAAAAAGGCGACTCTGGCATTCTAGAAGATTTTGTTAGCCTTAAAGGTGGGAATGCTTTTAAGGAGAAGTATCAAGGCGCTCAAGTTGGTGATCTACCTTTTATAAAAGTAAGCGATATGAACTTACCTAATAATGAGAAATTTATCGTTGATTCATCAAACTGGATTAGTAATTCACAAATAAATGAAATTCGGCCGAATATTTTTCCAAAAGGAAGTACCGTTTTTGCGAAAGTCGGTGCCGCGTTGCTTTTGAATAGAAGAAGAATTCTGACGCGGGATACTGCAATAGATAACAATATGATGGCTGCAGTCCCCATTAAAAATATATTACCTGAATATCTGTATCATTTTCTATGTAGCCTTGATTTTAAAGATTACGTTCAATCAGGAGCACTTCCATCAGTCAACCAAAATGTTATTGGAAAAATACAATTATCAGTGCCTGAAATTGATTTTCAAATAAATATATCAAACATCATTTCAGAATTTGAGTCCTTGAATGAAGTGTTATCCGATAGATTTGTTCGGATGCAAAATCTTAAAAACTCGATATTTCGCAGCTATAGGGAAGTATGATGTTCACCGAACAAACCGTCACCGAAAATGGAATTATTGACCGCCTAAAACAATTAAGCGGTGTAAAGTGGAATTACTGTCACGGTGATGCTCTGCCGAAACAGATCAGTGACATCTTTGTGGATGAATGGCTGAAAGCGGCATTATGTTCGTTAAATCCTGATATTGCCGCCAATCCCGATTATGCCGATGAAGTAATCTATAAACTGCGCGGCGTTATTTATGAAGCTAGACATACCGGCCTCGTTAAAGCGAATGAAAACTTTAACGAATGGCTGATGGCAGAAAAAACGTTGCCGTTTGGTCAGGATGGCGATCATGTCACCATCAACCTGATTGACTTTAACCAGATTGAAAACAACCATTTTGTGGTGTCGCAGCAGGTACATTACCTTGCGGCCACTGAAGTGTATTTTGATATTGTGTTGTATGTAAATGGCATTCCGTTAGTGGTCGGTGAAGTCAAATCGGCTACACGACCTTCTATTAGCTGGCAGGATGGCGCATCCGATTTTATGGGCGGTCAAAAGCACTACTGGAAAAATGTTGAGCCGTTCTTTGTGCCAAATTTGTTGTGCTTTGCCAGTGAAGGCAAAACCTTTGCTTATGGTGCCATCAACGCCAGTGTTAAAGACTGGGGACCGTGGCATAAAACCAGTCAGCGCGATGAAATCCCATTAACGTTGTCGTCTGTGTTGGATAGCGCGGAAGGCTTGTTAAATCCGCAGACGCTGTTGCAACTATTACATTCCTTCGCGCTGTTTTCTACGCTTAAAACCGGCAAACACACACCACCCAAACGCGCAAAAATCTTACCGCGTTATCCGCAATTTGAAGCGGCCAAACAAATCGTGGATCGTGTTAAAGCAGGCTATCCGCGTAAAGGACTTATCTGGCATTTTCAAGGTTCCGGAAAATCGCTGCTGATGCTTTACGCTGCTCGCATGCTACGTGCTGATAATGATCTAAAAAATCCAACCGTGTTAGTGGTGGTAGACCGCAGAGATTTGGATACGCAAATCAACGAAACCTTTGGCGGTGCGGATGTAAAAAATCTAATCAAAGTGCGCAGCTGTAAAAAGCTAGGACAACTGATTGAACAAGATAGTCGCGGTATTTTGATTACTACCATCTTTAAATTTAAAGACGTTGAAATTGACGTCAACGATCACAACGGTTTGAACGCACGCGATAACATCATTGTATTGGTGGATGAGGCGCATCGCACTCAAGAAGGCTCGTTAGGCGACAAAATGCGTTGGGCTTTACCGAATGCGCACTTTTACGGTTTAACGGGTACGCCTATTTCAAGCTTGGAGCGCAATACCTTCAAGCTCTTCGGTGCTGACGAAGACGAAGGACGTTATATGAATCGTTACAGCTACAAGCAATCTATTCGTGACGGTGCGACTAATCCGGTCAAGTTTGAACCGCGCTTGGCTGAACTTCGCGTTGATCAAGCTGCGATTGACGAAGAATTTCAGCGACTCATTGAAGAAAATAATCTGGATGAAGACGAGAAAGCGGCGCTTTCCAAACGAGCCGGCAAACTGGCCATTTTGTTGAAAGCGCCTAAACGCATGAAGGCCATCAGCAACGATATTGCCCAACATTTTGCCAGCCACGTTAAACCGAAAAAAATGAAAGGCATGGTCGTAGTCTATGACCGTGAAGCGTGTGTACAAATGTATTACCTGCTGGGCAATTTAATGGGGTTTGATGCGGTGGAAGTGGTCATGAACATTGACCAAGCACCCATCAAAGCCACTGAAGGCGATAAAAAAGGTAAAAAGAATAAAGACTGGTTGCGCTGGAAAGATGAATTAGAACTGCCGGTTCAGGAAGCTGATTTTGAACGCTGGCAACAATACGACGGCGATGAACAAAAACAAAAAGACCTGATTGAAGATTACAAAGACTCAACTCATCCGTTACAACTGATTATCGTCACCGCTAAATTATTAACGGGCTTTGATCCGCCTATTTGCTATTGCATGTATCTGGACAAACCACTCCGTGACCATACTTTGCTACAAGCAATGTGTCGCACCAATCGTTTGTTTGAGATTGACGGCATCCGTAAGGAATTGGGATTGATCATTGACTATCTGGGTGTGTTTGAGAATTTACGCTCTGCTCTAGCTTATAACCCGGAAGAAATCGAAGGCGTCATTGAAGGCATAGAGGCTTTTAAAGAACTATTTCCGCCGCAACTGGAAAAATGTTTGGCATTCTTTCCCAACGTTGATCGCACTGTAGATGGGTTTGACGGCATTATGGCCGCGCAAGAATGTTTGCCGACCAATGAAAAGCGTGATGCGTTTGCCGCTACGTTTGGTGTGTTGAATAAATTGTGGGCCGCTATTAGCCCTGATCCGTTCTTAGCGCCGTATCGTAAAGACTTTAAGTGGTTGGCGCAGATATATGAATCAGTACGTCCGGTAGGCCAAACAGGCGCTTTAGTCTGGGCAGCTCTTGGTCCAGAAGTGATTAAGATGATTCACGAGAATACCGACATAACACGCATTCGTGATGATATTGACGATCTAGTAATGGATGAGCATGCAGTATTTGTCCTGACTGAAAAGGAGCAAGAAAAGCGCGCCAGACAACTAGAAATCAACTTAATGGGCCGTTTACGCGGTCATGAAAATCCCAAGTTTGTTGCACTGGGCGAACGCCTGGAAAAACTACGTCAAGATTATGAAGCGGGTGTTATCAAGGCGATAGATTGGCTAAAAGGCTTGTTGGATGCTGCCAAGCAAGCGGTACATCTGGAACGCGAGCTAGACGAAAAAGTTGTTACCGAAGAAGATAACATCCAAGCATTAACTAAACTGTTTCTGGAAACTAGACCTGATAGCACACCCAAAGTCATTCATGACATCGTGGAACAGATAGACAAAATCGTTAAAGCGACTCGTTTTGATGGTTGGCAAAAATCAAATAGCGGTCCGCGTGAAATACAAAAAGCGTTGCTACTGACATTGGCTCAATTTGGATTAGGCAAAGACAAAGAGCTTTTTAGTAAGGCTTATGGGTATATTGAAGAGCATTATTGATATGGAGTTTCTCTTAGTTCCACGCGGGGAAAAAATACCAAATACAGGTGTTAATGCCGTGTATTTACAGGTCGACAGGTGGAATGATTACGCTTTCGTAACTATGTTTTATATGTCGATTCATGATTCAGAGGGTAATTACCATGATATTGGCAATGTAAAAATTGGTTTTAACAGGCTGTTGAAAATCAGTTGTGTAGACGTTAGTCGAATAACAAATTGACTATATATTGTAGCGAAAAGCGAGACTTTCCATTAAATACAGATCATATAACGTGCCAAATATAGAAAATCAACAACCTGTTAAAGACCAAAATGAAATACGAGATAAGCTGAAAGATATTGGTCAATGGCTTGGATTGGATTGGATAGCCGCACAGAAGTTAAAGTAGCGGATGGCTCACGAGTGGATACATTATGGGAACAAACCATAGGAAATATGGGGCGTGTGGTCTACGTCTTTGAAGTCCAAACAAAAGGATCGATTGATAGCATGATTCTAAATTTACTTAAAGCAGTGAATAACCCTGCAGTTCAGGCCGTTGTTGCGGTTTCCAATTCAGTCCAGATCGAGAAAATCAAGAAACATGCTGCAGGTGTTCAAGCGCTTAACGATCGCCTTAAGTACTGGGACTATCAGCGAGTTTTAGAAGTGCATGAAGCACTTGCATCAGGCAATGAGGAAATTAATAGCTTGGGATTGGTGCCTTTAATTACATGGTAAGTGAAAAATATCAAATCGCTTACCCAACACGAGTCAATGTCGCTTAACCGACAGTAAACTAGACTCGATTATCGTTTTGAATGGACATTTTGTATGTATCCCTTCGAAGGTGATTCATAGGCCTACATTGTTGTTCAGTAACTAGAATTCTAAAGAAACACAATACGAAATGACTCCTTTTGATATTTACAGAGGCGGAGTCTCCCAGCTTGATCAAGCATATTTCAACGGTGACACTAAGTGACGATAGGAAGAGAATTCGGGCAGCATGAGCCCTTAACAACACGCTTACACAATCTTGTGCGTAGTTATCCTAAAGGTTTGGGCGTTCTTAAGGAGTTTATACAGAACGCAGACGATGCTGAGGCAGATGAGGTTATGTTCGTCATTGACGAGCAAGAGTACGATGTTACAGGCCTACCAGATAGTATGCGTTGGTTACATACGACACCGGCACTGCTTGTTTATAACAATAAGCCGTTTAGTGACCGTGATATCGAGGGTATCCAGAATATTGGTGAAAGCGGAAAATCTCGTTCTGTTGGCAAAACCGGTCGTTTTGGATTGGGTTTTAATGGATGTTACAACGTAACTGATGTCCCTTGTTTTTTTACGAGGGGCGAGCTGTACTTCTTTGATCCACATTTTCATACTGTCCCAGAAGCATCAATGGTAAACCCCGGGCGAAGCTTTTCTGTCGATGAGCTTATCGATGAAGGATGGCCAATTCTGGATTCGCTTGCGTCATTTATCGTAGATGAAAGCAATTTTGAAGGGACGGTTTTTCGGCTACCGTTTCGTAGTTGTCAGCAGGCAACCACAAGTAGGATCAAAAGGGAAGAATATACAGTCGCGGATGCGCTTGAAGCAGTTCAAGAGTTAGAGCAAATGGGCTCCGCAATGCTTTTATTCTTGAAATACGTTCGACACCTGAAAGTTGAACACAGAAAGCGTGATGGCTCTGTTCTGTGTCTTTTGTCTATACAGGCCACTAATTCCGATGAAATCGTCAGCGCAAGAGCGAAGGTCAATGCACTCTTATATAGTGCTAATCCAGATTACATAGTAGATAAGCTTTCAGAGATGGGGAGCATCTTTTCCAACTGTCGCCACGAATACAAGGTCGTAGCAAACGGAGTTCAGAGAACGGAAAAATGGAGGGTGATCGACGGCTTCTTTGTCGATGAAGAGCAAAAGGTAATTAGCACTTGCCGTGAAATGCTAGAGAAAGACGAGAAGGCATTACCTTATGCAGGAACTGCGTGGCCTCTTGATAATAATCCGCAAATGACAGGACGAATTTTCTGTTTTCTCCCCATACCGATGCAAACAAGTATGCCTGTACAGGTCAATGGTTACTTTGATCTTGATGATTCAAGGCAGAATATATTTCTCGATTGGTCGACACATGGGACTAGTCGCCTTCGCGTTGATTGGAATCAAATATTACTAGAGACCTCGGTTACGCTTGCTTACATACAGCTTATCGAAGAGCTGCGTTCTGATCTTGAAATCGTTGGCATTGACTCATATTACCGAGCTTTTCCTCAAGCAGTCACCAACGAAGGAAACTGGGAGCATTGGCTTACCATAGCTTTTTATCAGCGAGCCGCAACAGCTCCGATAATTAGTGTTTCAGGAGAGTTTCCTTGGTTAGAACTATCCGAAACTCGATCCTTGCCTGAAGAACTAATGCCACTTGGCGATTTGTTGATTTCAGAACAGTTCCTTCCGATACAACAACCACAAATGCCTATTCACGTGGTAAACGGATTTGCTGTCTGTGGCATTCAAACTACGACGTTGAAACCATCGGAACTGCGAACGCAACTTATGGTACGACAAGATATTGATACTCCCCTTAATTTGGCTCCCAGAGCTTGTCTCCAAAAGCGGGAATACATTGAGCAGATATTTCGTTTCTGTTTGAAAGACCAACCAGGAGAGACGATTGCGGGCTTACCGTTAGTGATCGATTGTCGCGGACATCTTCGCACAGTTGGATTCACCGAATTACCTCTTTATTTGGCGAACACCTCATTGGATCTCGAAGTTTTTTGGGATCATCAAGAGTGGTTTGTCGACATGGAATTCGCGAATTATGTTGGTTTATCTGCCTCAGATGGCATAAATGTCCTTGACATGAATGACGAGTGCTTTGTGCGGGAATTAGAAAAATACGTTTCTACACATTCCAAAAATGGGCAGTTAAAAATGATAAGGAGTTCTGCAGGGACTCTAACTGACTCATGGCTCCGTGCTGTGTTTAAACGATTACTTGATAGTGAATTACGAGGGCTCAAAGATGAAATAAAGTCGATTCCGCTGATCCCTGACCAACAGGGTGAACTTCATAAAATGGGATCGGCAGCAACACCACTTTTATTTCAAGGAGCGAAAGAATTAAGAAATGCACTAAATGAGCTAAATATTCCTCTTGTTCATGGTGTCAGCAGTGAGTTATTTCAGCTGATTAGTGAATTTTCAAGGAAGGAAGATTGCATTTGGTATGTAACTCCAAGAGACCTAATCGACACTCTTGATTGTGTTTGTAACGAAATACTTCAATCGTATGACCGTTTAACAGACATACAACGGGCTTTACTCGATTACTTGAGCAAAGAGGAATGTATTGTAGAACTTCAAAAGTGTAGCGATAGGCAAGATACACTTAGAACGCTAAAGATCTTTCCATCTGGGACAGGCCTGCTTGTAGACTTAAAAACCACCGCTTACATACCTCAAGAGTTTACGTTTCCGGCACTCGATTTAGATGTAATGTTACTCGATGATGGTCCCAAGCATCGTTGGCGCGACTTGCTTTTATTGCTGAATGTTCCTGAATTGTCCCGCTCCCGCCTTATCAGAGAATTACTGCTCCCAAGCTTTAATTCTCTAAATGCTGCTGACAGAATAAGTGCCACAGCTTGGCTAAGGGACAATTTAAGTATTGCACAAAGTGATGACGAAAAAGAAACTGAGGGCAGACTTTTTGCTGAAGTGCAAGAGGCACCGATAATCATCTGTGATGATCAAACACTACGTCCACCACAAAATGTGTACCAGCCCGATAGTAAGCTCGCTGCCGACATACTCGGGAATCAAGCATCATTTCCTGATATGACCGGAGCCTATGCACAAAACAAGGAACGATGGCTTGAGTTTTTTCGTCAACTCAATATGCCAATTGAGCCAAGAATCAAGGACGTGGTTTCTTACGTTCAAACGTTGGTTAATGAAACGCCAAAAAAAGAAACCGTTGACAGACTTCAGACAGTTTATGAGTTTATCAAAGAGCGTGTTGATTCCGATCTTAAACATCACAAAGAGCTTACAGATGAGCTTTCCGAGGCCATCGACGAATTATCAATGATAGCATGGATTCCGCTAAGAAATGAAGCTGGAGATCTCCTTTGTTTTTCGGCGCCGACAGAAAGTTATGGGTATCCAAGTAACATTTATTTCCCTAGGGTTGGTCAATTGGTCGCTAGCCAAGCCCAAATTACTGTTTTTAGAAGCGAACCGAGCAAGCAGGTACGTGAAGTGATGGGCTTTCCTATTAAACCGCCACTTGACTTGGTTGTAAATCACTTTGAAGAAATTCTTGCCCAATACGCGCATGTGGAAAAGATGCCTAACAAATCGGCACTCATCAAATCCCTTTCTCAAATCTATCGATTTTTTGGAGGTGAAATCCCGAAAGAAGTTGACGATACCGATGAAGTTATTAGAGATTCAGATAGCGACAGAATTTTAAATCTGGAAGCAAAGTTCTTCTCAAAGGCATGCATCTGGGATCAAGAGCAAATGCGGTTTTGGCGGCCAGACCGTGTTTTCTCAGACGACGTTCGATACATGGAACCTTGGAGGACAACAATTAGAAATAGTGAAGATGCAGTTGAACGCGGTTATGCGGCACTTGGTAGAAGGCAATCAGCATCAATTTCTGATTGGAAGCAAGTGCTGCATGAAATTTCCGAGAGCGAATCCAACGTGTCGCAAAGCAAAATAAGTCATGTTGTTCGGGAAATTATACGCCATATTGTCAACTATCTTGATTATGAAGATATCGAAGATGATGAAGTATTGGTTCCTACTAGGAGCGGCTCTCTTTTAGCCGCAAAGGCAGTGTATTTAGCAGATGCGCCTTGGTATGAAGAAATACTCGATTCCCGTGAGATACCAATACTATCGGATTCTGTATCCGGTATACCTTATATTCAAAGTCGATTAAAGATTTCTAGCCTAGCTGCATCCATTAAGCAACGACTTACTGAATATCCTACTGAAAGTGTTTTAGAACAGGAGTCTGCACAATGCTTCCGTTTTCAATCATTGTTACGTTCTGATGAGTTTGTTTCTGGTTTGCAACGTTTACTTAAGCATGAGGGGTTTGAAGTATCGAATAGATCACTGATTTTTCTAAAAGAAGTAGAGGTCCAATGCGTAAAATCTATCCAAACGTGCCTTTATTTGGTGACGGAGGACAGTGAGCAGCTTATTGGCGATAGTAAAGCGGAATTTTATTTAGATGAAGACCAGATGGTAGCGATGCTTGCAGAATACCGTAGAAAATATTTTCGTGATGACCTAGCTGATTTACTCAATCGAATGTTGAAAGACAGCTCTTTGCGAAATTTAGCCCCTTTAGTACGCATCCTAGAGTGTTGTCCAGATGAAATTTCGGAAACGCTCGATGCGCTAAAGATAAGGAAATATGCATTTGATATTGATGATGAGCCAAAGAAGAGAGATGAAATAGCTCCTCAAGAATTCCCCGATTATGAGTCCGGGGAAATAGAAATTAGGGATGAAGAAAAATTACACGAAAGCGAAACTCCTGACCTAGTAGTTGATATGGATCTAGCAGTAATTGAGGAAGATGAGGAGCAGTGTGGAACGACATCTAATGCAACAGCAAGCACTTCAGGTTCTAACTATCCACATGCCACCTCGACATCGGCTCGACCTCAGTCATCTACAGTAGGACATTTTAAAGACGCAACAACAGGAGCTCATCAGTTAGAAGAAAATGGAAATAACGGAAAAATCCGGTCCGGTATACCTGATACTGGTAGCGGGCATAGACAATATCTAGATATGGAAAAAGAAGACACGGTCGATGGTAGACTTCAACCGGTTCAAACTTCAACTATTTCCACTCATCAGCCTTCAGTGCAACGCCGACTCGTCTCATACGTATCGCATACAAATACGAATAAGCTATCAGACCGATCAAGCTCTGTGTCAAATGAACGAGAACTTAGGACCGGTGAGATTGCTGTGGAACTTGTTATTGAATATGAGCGTAGTCAAGGCCGAGACGCCCGATCCATGGCTCATCAGAATGCGGGATATGACGTTATGGCGGAAGGAGCCGATGGAAAGCGTTATATCGAAGTAAAGGGTACTGAAGCGGCATGGGGTGAGCGAGGTGTTTCGATGACAGCCGCACAGTTTTTCTATGCTAGAGAAAATCCTGATCGGGATCATTGGTTATATGTCGTGGAGAGTGTTCGCTCCAGTTCTCCGAAAATTCACAAGATCCACAACCCTAGTAATGAGGTGGATCGATTTGTATTTGATGGAGGTTGGAAGCAGATTGCAGACAGCAACGATGCGAAGGTACTTGAAACTGTGCAGCCGGCGCCTGGAGACGAAGTTTATTTAAATGGCATTTTCGTTGGAATAGTCGAAACCATTCGCCCGTTTGGAAAGTTTCCCCTTGTGCTGTACAGAGACTCAAATGATGTCCTGCAGCGAAAGCGACTCGCTGATATCACGGTTCGTTCGAGGCAGGCATAATGGCTCGCATATACCCTGAGCTAACAGAAACAATGTTGCTCGAATTGCCTTCTCAAGCAGAAGCCAAAGTGTATCGGTGTCTTCGAGATTCTTTAGATGATCGTTATCTTATCATCCACGGAAAATCATTTATTGCACCTAGAAAGAGTGGTGGTCATAAAGATGGTGAAGCTGATTTTGTAATCTTTTCAGCTAAGCAGGGTCTTCTTATTATAGAGGTAAAGGGAGGAGGTATTCGGTTTGATCCAGCGAGAGGCTGGCAATCAGTTGACAGGAGGGGCGAAATTCACGAGATCAAGAACCCTGTTGCTCAGGCAAAAAATCAAAAATACGCCATTCTCAATCAGCTTAATTCCAATCGTGTGTGGACGAATCTGCGTAAACGGATGCCGGCAGGACACGCGGTTTTACTGCCCGATATCGAGTCTATTGAGGAATTGGGCTTATCGGAATGTCCAAACGAGATTATTGGGAGCAGGTCTGCGCTTGATCGTATCAATGCTTGGTTAGATCAGGTCTACGGTTATTGGATGGGGAGAGATGACGTTCCCTTAGGACTAGATGGGCTGAAAGTCGTCGAGCAAGTATTTTGTAGTCCCATCATTGTGAGACCTTTGCTGCGCGACATTCTTAAGGTGGATGAGAAGCTTCGCATCAAACTGACTAATGAACAAGCGTCTGTTCTTCGTATTCTTAGCCGCCATAAAAGGGCCGCTATCGTAGGTGCAGCTGGCACAGGGAAGACAATACTTGCTGTCGAAAAAGCTCGTAGGATGATTGATAACGGCGCTAAGGTTTTGCTGTTGTGTTACAACAAGGCTTTAGCCGTTACTCTTCGTCGCCAGTTTCCTCAATCGGAATCAATTTTGGTATACACCTATCACCAATTTTGCCACCATTGCTGTGATGAGGTTGTTAAAAATGGGTGGCAGAATCCTTTGGATAGAGTGCGGGAGGAAGTACCCAATGATGATCTCTTTGACGTTCAGCTACCGTTGGCTGCGTTCTATGCTATCGAAGAGCTTGGAGATAAACTGCAATTTGATGCAATCATAATTGACGAAGGTCAGGACTTCGGTGAGGAATATTGGTTGCCTGTCGAAATGGCTCTTCGGAGTTCAGAAAGGTCTTGGTTGTATGTTTTCTATGATGAAAACCAACGTCTCTATTCTCGGGTTTCCTCTTTTCCAATCCCAGAATCAGACACGTATCCACTCACTAAGAATTGTCGGAACTCAAAGCCTGTTCATACCCTTGCTTACCGATACTACGATGGTGAGCAAACTGACGATTCTGGTATCGAAGGGCTTAACCCCATTCTGATTTCCTCCCCAACAATCGAAACTCAAGCTAAGCAGATCGCTAGGCACATCATAAAGCTTATTCATGATGAGGGAGTAGCACCTGAATCAATCGCAGTTCTTGTTGCCGGTCAGCCAAAGGACGTATTTTACAATTTGCTTGAAAAGGAAACATTATCCAAACCGGCAAAATGGTCGAGGGAGGAGCATTTCGTGACTAATGGGGTTTTGATTGATACAGTAAAGCGTTTTAAAGGACTGGAGCGAGAGGTGATTTTTTTATGGTTAGATCAACTAACTTTATCAAATGACGCTATCATGTATGTGGGTATATCTAGAGCAAAGTCGTTGTTGTATTTTGTGGGAGATAGTCAATCATTACAGCAGCTACAAATTGACTAAATTGAGTTACTTCCGCAATTAATAACTTACGTTAATATAGATTAATACCAGTAATCTAACCCCGGCTAAAAATAAGCCAGGGTGCTTTTGATTTGTTTGACTACTAAATCTTTTTGAAGGCCTTGAGAAAGTTGTTGGGATGGGCGTGAAATCGAATGTGTCCAGCTGAATTCAACCGTTTAGAGCTTTCCTCAAATGCGGGTGCGATGTAGCCCCATTCTGCCGTTCGAGAAAAATAGATGACATAGTCAATTTTGGCACCTTTCCATTTGTTCTCAACTTTGATTGATTCATCACTCGACTCAAGCGTTTTAACTTGGATTCGATAGTAGTTGGTGTCGTCGGCAACAACTAAATCTGTTTTTTTGCCGTGATCAATAGCTGGAATTAAGACTTCCCAACCATCACCCAACAACCAGGCTGCGACTAGATGTAAAAACCAGCCCAAATCCGCAGTTATTTGCCGAATAGTAAAATCCCCGCACGATCTCCCCCTGCCTCAAATAGCCTGCTGAAAAATCGTGATGGAGGTTTTTTTTACGAACTCGATTCATCACTAATCAAGCAAAACATCACGGTCAGCGGTATAAAGAGCGGTGTCGTTGAGAGAAGGTATGACGCCACCAAGATTTGACGGTCAACGCTGACGCCATACCCCCCAAAACCGTGCCGAAGCACGATCCTCAGTGTGACACATCTGAGGAATAAATCCAGCCCTCATCGGCCTCTTTGCCGATGTGCCGCACCGCCCGCCTTTATTATTGTCACCGTTGTCATGCACAGGTCATCATCTGCTCAGGTTGTGATCGCGGCCAGCGTTATTGCAGCCGCGAATGCGCCGTGTCCGCTCGTTTAGAGTCTCGCAGGCGTGCCGGGAAAAAATATCAGTCCACACGCTCAGGTCGCTTTCATAATGCCGACCGTCAACAACGGTTTCGAGAACGACAGAAACAAAAAGTAACGCATCAGGGTTCCTTACCGGTGACCGCTCATGATGTACTGAAACGTAAGCGCACTGGGCTCAAACAAACCGAGTCCATCGAGCTCATGGGCGGTGATTTGCGTTGTCACCATTGCGGTGCCGTTTGCGGGCCATTTTTACGCCGGGATTTTGTCCATGCCGGTCGGAATTTACCGTTATTCCGGAATCGATATGCTGGTGAGGGGGGATGATGACCATCAATAAAGACATTGAAGCGAAAATACTGCGTTATCATTTTGTGGAACAGTGGCGAGTCGGCACGATTGCCACCCAGTTAGGCATCCATCATTCCGTTGTTGATCGCGTGTTATCGCAAGCCGGACTGCCGAAGGTCGATCGCTCGCCGCGGGCATCGATCATCGATCCGTATTTGCCGTTTATCCGGGAGACCTTGGCGCAGTTTCCGACGCTAACGGCCGCCAGGTTGTATGAGATGGCGAGACAACGGGGTTATCCCGGCGGCCCCAGCCAGTTTCGCCAGCGCATTAGTCAACTGCGCCCGCGCCGACAGCCGGAAGCCTATTTGCGCTTAAAGACCTTACCCGGTGAACAAGGCCAAGTCGATTGGGGACACTTTGGTTCGATTCAAATCGGCAAAGCCAAACGACCGTTAATGGCGTTTGTGATGGTGTTAAGTTGGTCGCGGCAAATCTATTTGCAATTTTACCTCAATCAACAAATGGAAAACTTTCTACGCGGCCATGTGGCGGCGTTCGAGGCCTGGAATGGCTTACCCAAGGTGCTGCTCTATGACAATCTCAAATCGGCCGTGCTGGAACGTCAAGGCGACGCCATCCGTTTTCATCCCACGTTACTGGCCTTATCCGCGCATTATCGCTTTGAGCCACGCCCGGTCGCCGTCGCGCGCGGCAATGAAAAAGGCCGTGTGGAGCGGGCGATTCGTTATATCCGGGATAACTTTTTTGCCGCGCGGCATTTTCAAACACTCGAAGAACTGAATCAACAGGCCGATCAATGGTGTCAAGGCGTTAGCGGCGAGCGGCGCTGCCCGGAACATACCGAGTTGACGGTGCAGGAGGCTTTTCATCAGGAGCAGCCGAGTTTGCTCACTCTGCCGGACAACCCGTTTGATACCCGTGAAAGGACACAGGTCTCGGCCCGAAAGACGCCTTATATCCGCTTTGACTGGAATGATTACTCGATTCCGCATCAGCACGTACAAAAACCGCTGACGGTGATCGCCGATCTTAAGCGGCTATGCATCCTGGATGGCGAACATGTGATTGCCGAACATCGACGCAGTTTCGATAAGGCTAAGCAAATCGAAGATGAAAGCCATATCAATGCCTTGTGGCTGCAAAAAACCAACGCCAAGCAGCACCGAGGGCAAGACCGCTTAAGCGCCGCTTCCGCGCATACTTCTCTCTTCCTACAGCAGTCCATCCAACGGGGCCATGTGTTAAAAACTACGGTCCGGTTACTCAATCAGCTATTGGATGACTATGGCCGGGACGAATTGCACAGCGCGCTCGAAGAAGCGCTCAAACAGCAATCGCCCTACCCGCAAGCGGTGCAACAAATCCTGGAACGCCGGCGTGATGAAAAACGGCAGCCGCCGCCCCTGGCCGTCGCGGTGCCCGATAAAGTCAAGCCGTACCACATCAAAGCGGTCAACCTGGCTGAGTATGACCAACTCAATCCCAGTCACGAGGACGGCCCCGTCAATGACAGCGAACAAGAGCAGGAGAAGGAGCAAAAGAAAGCGTCAGAGCAAGAGCCAGAACCAAAGAACGCTATAACAACGATAAAAAAGGGGGAAAACCATGATGGATGCCGAACAACTCAAGCAACAAGCGATTGAGCTCAAGCTTCATGGTGTGCAGGCGCATTGGCATGAACTGACGCCAGCACAGTATCCCTGGCTGGAAACCCTATTAAACTGGGAACGGCAAGAGCGAAAACAACGTTCACTGGAGCGACGTTTAAGCCACGCCAAACTGGGGCGCTTTAAGCCCTTAACCGAATTCGATTGGCAGTGGCCGGATAAAATCGATCAAAAAGCGATCCATGCGTTAATGCACTTGGATTTTTTAACCGGGGCCAATAATATCATCCTACTGGGCGGTAACGGCGTGGGCAAATCAACCGTGGCGCAAAACCTGGGCTATCAAGCGGTGATGCACGGCCATACCGTCTTATTTACAACGGCCGCCAACATGCTCAATGACCTGGCCGCCCTGGACAGTGACAACGCCCTGCGGCGAAGAATCAAGCACTACGCCAAACCGGCTTTGTTAATCATCGATGAAGTCGGCTATCTCTCCTACAGCAACCGCCACGCGGATCTGCTGTTTGAAATCGTCAATCAACGCTATGAACAACGTTCCACGCTGGTCACCACCAATCGCCCGTTCGCCGAATGGAACGACGTCTTCCCCAATGCCGCTTGTGTCGTCTCTCTGGTTGACCGACTGGTTCATCATAGTGAAATCATCGCGATCGAGGGAAAATCGTATCGCATGAAAGAGGCCAAAGAACAGGCGACGGAACGGCGCAGCAGACAACAAGGGGGCGCCAAATGAAAATACTGAGAATCACCACCCATTGGACACCGGAAGAGGCCGATTGCGTCTATCAGTTCCTCGATGATTTGAAAGAAGCCATTTGGCAATGTTATGGTGAGGATATCCTGGACCTGTACAAAACAATACCTGACGAACAACAGGCGGGACCTGAGGAAAGCGATTTTAATGATGAGATCCCGTTTTAGCAGGTCGTTTTTTTAATGCTTTTAAAATGTGCCGTCCGCCGTTATTTTTGGTATTTATCCTGCGGCAAATAGTTGCGGGTTTAGGTCGGCGTTAACACTAGATTTTCATAGGAAAGCTGTTTGTGAACAGCAAGAGTTTGTTCTTTAATGTTGGAGTTTTTTACAGGCACAAGCATTACCGTTATTAAGGGTTATGCCGTATGACAGCCGTTGGGGGCCTCCTGTATACGGACCGAGGCAGCTCATGCTTGACCTCCCGGTTACATCACCATACTGCAAGTAACAGTATCGAATAGCTCAGGCTGCCAACCCTACAGTTTCGATCGTATGCTATTTCTGTATTAAAGCTACTCTCAGACTCGTATGAGCCGTGATGGGGTATTTAAAAAACATAAATTACAAATTATATGGCTGTCAACTTTCATCTAACTTTATGGAAGAAGACATTAGTTGACGTCCTTGTCATCGCAGCCCGTAGTCTTGCCGCTCTTCCGGTCATTCATTGTTCCTCAAAGCGTGCTATCCCTGCGCGTCCTGCAGTCCCAGTAGCGCACGTCCTTGTGCTCTTATGCGCTACTTAGCGGATGTCGATCGTACCGGTTGTCGCCACCGAATCCCTGCCGATCGCTTGCGTGTTGGTCAGCGTGTTTTTCGAGGCGTTGATCAGAGTCGATTTCTCTACTTTCGAGCCGACGATGCTGATAGAGCCTGTGTGAGCGGCGCTGTTGCGACCGATCGCCTGAGTGTTGGTCAACGTGTTTTTGGAAGCGTTGATTATCGTGGATTTTTCGATTTTCGAGCCTTCGGCCATGGCTGTGCCGGCGACGACTGTCATCAAAACGACTGCTGCGAAAGATACTGTTTTCATGGTGGTTTCCCCTTGGTTTTTGTTGGTATGGTTCGTTCAAGCGTTTCGTTGAACTTGGGTACAGTATCCCGATTTCCGGAAGAAAAGGCGGTGATCGAGTCACGCCGTTTGTGTGATTTATTCACCGGTTGGCGAAGATAACGGGAATGGTTCACAGAACAGCAAGCTGAAGCATCTTGCTAATCAGAAACCCTTATCGCCCAAAAACGATAACGATCAAATCGATTAAAAAATAGACACCTTTGTCTAGCCATTGATATGATCAGCAAGAAGGTTGCTTGTACACAGACTTTTCCACAGATTTTGTGGATAACTCAATAGCTCCGAGACTTTGTCAGGGCACATAATACTGATTATGCTGCATAAATTAATTCCGAAATCCTAAACGATTCGGTGTGGAGGTAACTATGGAAGCGTTTTTGCTTGCGGCCGCTTTGGTCGCCTCATTTGGCACGCTGGTGTTATTTTACCGTGCGAATAGGCTGTTGGCCGCCCTGCCCGCCGACAAGGCCGCCGTTGTGTCCGGAAAAGTCACTTCCCTCATGGTCTCTGCCGGCAAGTGGCTGACCGTTGCCGGCGGTATCGGCACGCTGCCGTTGGTCGCGTTGTTGGTCTTTGCGCCCAATGCTCCGGGTTTCCAATGGATTGCTGCCAGCGGGTTCGCCGGCTGCCTGGCTTACGTTCTGGCGGCATTACTACTGGTTCCGGCCGGTCTGATCAACGGTATTAACCATTCGATCCAGATCAAGCGCCTGGCCGTCGGCGGCGCTCGTTTCGTCCTGGATAAAGGTCTGAGCTTGGCCCGTCAAAAAGCCTTTTGGATTAGCCTGGCCGTCATTACGGTCGTTATTGCTTTCCTGCCTTGGATCATCGATCTGTTGACCTTTGTGGGTTATGCTTGGCTGTTGTTTATCGCTGGGCGGTTAAGTTTATTGGATGTTTCTGATAACAAGAGCATTAATAACGGTTTTTATTACAATGCTACTACTGGAGAAATGGACGAGGGTGATGATCCATTAGGGATATACCCTTACGATTATCATGAAGAATTTTATGAATCATAATTTTCCTTTGCTAATCATTTTTTTACCAGAATCACCTCCTTTAGTACCTGCATTCTGTGGTCCTTGAAACCCTTTTTTGGTTACATCACTTATACCGCTCCCAACCCTAAACCCCGCCCAAGCCAACAACCCCGACCAAAACAGCGGCATCACGACGAACAACCCACCGATCACGAAATCGATGATCATTTCGACGAGCATGTTGTTTTGCATGCTCAATTGATACCAGGATGGCTTGATCGCCTCGATCAAGTTATTGTCCAGCCAATTGGCAATCGCCCATAGCACGGTCCAGAACTTGACCGAAAAAACGATGATCGACATGAAAATGATCTTGCTCGGCTGGTAGGACGAAAACCAAAAGTAAAACGGCATCAAGGCATAAATCAGCATCAGCACCACGGCCTGGATGATCGGAGCCGCCGCTTTCATTGCGTATAGCGCCGGATAAAACGACATGGCTTCCATGAAGGAGCCCAGCGTAGCGCCTGCCGAGCTGGCGGCGTTGGCAAAGCTCGCTTCGTTATAGCTATTCAAATTCCTCAGTCCGTTGAATGCCGTTTCCTCACGGCTGATCAATGTTTTGATCGCGATGTTTTCAACCTCTTCCTGAGGCTTACCCGTTGTATTCGCGACATGCTGCTTGAACGTCGTCAACGCTCCGGCATCGATCTGGTCTGCTAAGGCTTCGCGCAGCCCGATGCCATTGGCGTGTCCGTTTCCAGTCCACCATTGCGCGCAGGTCGGTTTACCGTCGACGGGGATATACACATTCGGATCGTATTCCAGGTCACGGTTCGGGTCGTAAGTAAAGCCCGGGACCGTGGCGCTGGCCCGTGCGGTCTGGTAAGTCCCGTTCAAAAAAAACTGCGATCCCAACCAATTCAGATCCTCCTTCGGCAAATTATTCGGATAAGGCTGGTTATGATCCAGAAACATCGCCATCGCATGCCGGTAGCAATCCTTGAAAAACAGTTGGACCTGGCGGCGCAATTGCGGGTCTTTGACACGCGCGTTCTCGATGCTGAACGACATCAGGCGGATATTGTGGGTACACGGGATTGCCAGGATGGCCGCATCGTTCATGCCGCCGGTCACCGCCAGAACGGCGTACCACCAAATTGGAACCAGGGCGTTATTACCGCCGAGCGTCGCCGCCGTAAACGTTGTGTCGTAGGTTTTACCGGTATTGCCGCCGGCCACCGCATTGCCGCCCGGATCACACGCCTTGGTATAACTCAAGTTGTTGTAACTGACGGTCAGGTACGGTTGAACAGCGATCACCAACACCGCGAACATTTTAACGGTATCGATTTCGATGCGGCGCAAGGAAACCGCCGACGCATCCTTGGCTTCCTGACTGATTATCGGTAAGACGATATTGCGCAAAAACATCCCGATGAACGGCAGATAGGCCAGACCGGTATCGACGAGAACCTCCCAAAATACGTCGTACATCGTCCAGCCGAATTGCGTGAGATAGATTTCAAGATACGAAGAAACACCCATGACACTGCCTATAACACTGAAAGATTGTCGATAAATTGCACGAGAACACCGTGCGATAACACCGCTTCCATGACCAACAGCCACAACGCCATGCGCCACCGGTAATTCAGCATGAAAGCCAGTTGTTCGCAGCTCAACCCGGCCCAGGCAGCATAGATAGCCGACCAGCGAGGCCATCCGATGATAATCACCAAAAACAAACCGATCCGCCAAACCGCCAAGGGCCATTCGGCGGACTCGACCGCCTGTTTAATCGTTTCGATCGGATAATAATGACTGGCGACAATCAGCCCGGCGGCAATGGCGAGTGAAAGCATCGCGGTTAGCCATAACGACCCGGTAAAGACTTGCCGGCTACGTTTTCTGGCCCATGCCATTTGATCCTGCTCGGAAGGTTTCCCGTCTGTTGGTTGTTGATGCGTCATGGGTTTATCGCTCCATCCTCTAGAGTAGAGTCCTCGGACCCGGCTGCGGGAGGGGTTGATTGAGAACGATTGTCGTGCTCCGCTTTCAATCCTAAAATCACGGCAGGCGTTTGCGACGCCAACTCGTTATGAATCCGGCGCTCGTACATGATGTCGTTGATTTCTCTGTCCAGGCGGGATATGGATTGCTCGATTTGCGTCGGGGCCGGCGAGTTGGCGACATTCGGTTCGCGGCTGGCGGTTATCAGCATGCGCCGGATAATCAATGCCTTTTCGACGACTTTGGCCATCGCCACCTCGGACGCCAACTTGCTGACCGCAATCGATTGTTCGCCTGGCTTGAGCGACCGGATCGCGCCGATCACGTCTTGGTTGATCAGAACGGCGTTGCTCGATACGTCGCCTAGATTCTCGAGGGTGGTTTGCGCATTGCCGGTCACCAGATTAGTCAATTTTTGCATGGCGTCTGTCATTTCGCCGGCGATTTTCGGCAGTAACCCGTGTCCCGGCACCGTTTCGACAGGACGCTGGTCATGGGTGTAGATATGCACATCCCCCAACACGTCGACCGCCCATTCCGACGCTTTATTCGGGGAATCGAATACTTCCACTAGCCTCTGTGACTTGTCGGCAGGTTGAGTCGTGTTATCGGGATTTCGATTCAGGGTGATGTTGTAGCCCGCTTTCACTACGTCGTAGGTCGCCTTGATGGCATCCATGTTCTTGCCGCCGGCTTTTTTGCCGCCAATCCAGGGCACGCCGTTGTCGCCATTACTGCGCTCGACATTCTCCTTGGCTTGCACCACGTCTACATTGGCACCACCGTAGCCGTTCGAACCCATTTGTACTTTCCAATCGACGATCTTCGACAAGTCGGTCCATTCGGCATACGGATTGAGTCCTTGCTTGATTTCCTGTTCATATTGCTCGCACGATTTATTCGCCAGCGATAAAATCGCTTCCACGCGGATCAAGGCATTCTGAAACAAATCGTACAATCCTGGATCGATACGTTGCATGATCAATGCCGGAAGCCCGCCGATCGCTGCTTGCACTGCGCCGATCGCGCCGTTGACGAGATTATTGCCGGTATTCTGCAGATCATTGAGTAAATTGGTCAGCCCCAGCATGGGGTCGAAATTGCCGCAACTGTAACCAAGGCCGTACTCTAATGAACCATTGAGCGCATACGTTTGCACATTGACGTTGGGCGGCACCGATATCGATCGCGCACCGCCGATTTTGTAATAAAAGTCGCTGTTGTCACCGTTCGACCAGGGGATCGCCAGGCAAGTGTTAACGGCCAGCAACAGCAGCAGACCGGTAATGACAAACATTCGTTGGTTCATAACGCCCCCATGTCATCGCGTGTTTAATGAGTAATGACCGGCGTCGGAAACGGCATGAAATCGATGACGACCAACGCTCCGTCGTCAATTTCGCAACAGGCGTAAGGTCGCCACAAGGCATGGACGTAATCGCCCGTCTTCGACACTCGTCCGCCGCCCCAGCCTCGGAGCGCCAGCGTGTCGTTCTCGCCGAACAGCAGACATTGCTCCATTTTTGGCGAGGTGGGTTGCCACCAACCCTCTTCGTTGCTGTTTTCGATCAAACTGCCCGGCGACCAGGTCAACTTGTTGTCTTCGACGAAAACCGGCTCGCCCAGAATGCTCCGGTAAACATGCGGCTGACCGTCACGGGTGATGATGTCGCCGACCCGATGCGCAACGACGGCGGCGGCTTTGGGCTGCGCATACTGAATGGTCCAGCCGGTTCGCGGATAAATATGGCCCCATCTGTTCAACGGCCAATTACCGATTTCCCGCAAGCCCGGCACCCAGGAGGCCGGATGCAAGGCATCCAAGCCTCCCCAACGCCAGGACGGGATATCCAGTTGCGCGGAAAAATACGGACTGGCAGCCGTGGTGTTCGACGGACAATAGATACGCCCGGTCAGCGGATGACCGACCGCGAGCGCATCCTGATGAATCAGGTTGTTGTGATTCCGATTAAACGTATCGATACGTTTGGGATCTTCGACCCGATCCACGCCCTGCGGATTAATCACGGTGACCATGACATCGGGATTGAAATGACCGATCTTGAGCTTCACTTCAATATCGCAGCCGAAGGGCGTGCAAACGATCCAGATACACACACCGACGACCCGGAGTTGAATGCATTCGTATTGCTTGGCCGAGGATTGCGCGGCGACCAGGTTCGCGCAGAAAAAAACAACGAGCAACAGTCTACGGATCGTAGCATTCACGGATTGTTCCTATGCCATTCGCGGTAGATCGCCAACGCGCGATTCAGGTCGGTCACGCCGTACACCACGGCCTTGCCCCGGTCGAATACTATGGCGGGATAGCGGCTGATTCCGTATTGCATCCCTGCGATTTGCCCTTGAAATGCCTGCGTGAACTGTTCCTGGACGGACTCCATGCCTTGCTCTTTAAAGCGCCGCTCCAATGTGGCTTTGGCCTGTTCTTGGTTGGGCGGCAACCCAGCTGCCAGATTAGCCGTCAAGCGTTTGCCGTCGTCGAGATTGTAGGTTTTTATCTCTATGCCCTGCCCGGCCAGAGCGTCGATGCCGGTCAACGGGAATGCGTCGCTGTGAATGGCTTCGACGACTATTGCATGCCCATCGGCCCATACAGGTAAAGGCATGACTGCCGTCATGACGCTCACCGTCAAACCAGGGACGATGATCATGGATTTAATGCTGGTCATCAATTTCCTCCCGTCGCCTAAAACTGATCTCTTTGGCCACCTGTTCGACCGCCTCGATCTCGCTGCAACCGTTCTGCTTCATGATACGGGCTCGGTTTGCCTTCTCGTCTTTCTCGGTCATCGCCAAGGCCAACGCCAACGGCGGCGGGACGATGCGGAACAACATCGCTTGTTCGTCGGTCAACACCACGCCTTCGGTAAAGTGCTTCGGTGATTTTCTGGCCGCCAGCAGCATGTTTTTTTCCTCGTCGCGCAAGTCGCGAAAGCGGGCGATGTGCTCGACCTCCTCTTTCGGCATGACCAGGCAAAACCACCACTCCAACATGTTGAGCATCTTTTTACTGGCATCGGGGAAATCTTCCAAATTTTGCGTCGCGATCCAAAACCAGGCACCCAGTTTCCGCCACATCTTGACGATCTTGATGACATACGGAGCCAACAGCGGATTGGTGGTGATGATATGCCCTTCGTCGGTGATCACGATCGTGGGCCTGGCATCGTTCTGGTGCCGCTCCACCAGATCGTGAATATGGTTCATCAAACCGATGTAGGCGACGGTCAATTGATCTTCGTAGCCTTCCCTGGCCAGGATACCCATATCGACCCAGGTAAAATCGACATCCGGCCAGCGCACGCCGGGGCGATTGAAAAAATGCCCGGCTAGCCCGGAACAGAACAGCTCCATGCCGTCGGCCATGTCCTGCACCCGTTCCCGGCGGCGGTCGGCCAAACCCTCCAGATTGCGCAGCGCCTGCACGACATCCTCGGTCAATACCTGGTTGCGCCCGGCCTCCTTGACGTTCTTCGCGGCCTCGTGAATCGCTCGGCGAATCAGCAGCCGATCCGCGCGGGTCATGCGATTGTCCTCGCGCACGTCGCCGCCGGTGATCATGATCCGGGCGGCGATCTCCATTTCACCGAGTAAATCCCGGTTGTCGTCCTCGATGTCTTCGTTATCGAAATCGTTGTACGGATCGTCGTCGAGGTCGTTATCCTCGTGCAGATCGAAATCCAGGTTTTTCTGGTCGAGCAATTTCAAGGCTTCGCTGAACGGGGGCAAGCTGACATCCGCGCCCGGCAGCATCGACACCCGGTTGGTCGTGACGCCCTGGCTTGCCAAATACTGGCCCAGCAAGCCGAACGAGTTGCCTGCCTCGATGATGAAGATGCGGGGCCGGTACACCGCCATCATTTGCAGGATCATGTACACCAAGGTGGCCGATTTACCGGCCCCGGTCGGCCCGATGATCAGGGCGTGGGCATTCTTCTTGCGGTCCTGCGGATTCAACGGGTCCAACATCAAGGGTTCGGCGCCGCGATTGAAGAACAATAAGCCGGGATGGCCGGAACCGGTGGAGCGTCCGTAAACCGGCATGAGATTGGCGCAGTGTTTGGAAAAGATCAAACGGGAGCGCCGCGCTTCACGCTTGTCGTGGTCGTACTGATAGCCCATCGGCAGGTTGCGCAGATAACTGTCCAGCGGAATCAAATCGTCACGCTCCATGATCGGTTGCAATCCATTCGACAACAGCAAGGAATTGACCTTGTTGATTTTGCGGTGTAAATCGGGTTCGTCGTCGCCGCGCACATAAACCGCCAACTGGACCGGCAACAGTTTATTGCCTTTGGCGATTTCCATCACCGCTTTTTCGGCGTCTTGCGCCGCCAGTTTCGCTTCCGGATAATCGCCCACCGAACCGTGCTGGACCAAGCCAAGATGGTTGCGCACAAGATCCTGAGCCGCAACGACGAGGGTCATCGCCAGGATGGTTTCTTCCGGCATGCGGTCGAACATCGCGTAAACGTGATCGCCGCTGCTGCGTTCGGCTCCAAACAAGCCGATATCCGGAATCTTCCGAAGTCCTTGAACGGTGACGGTTTTGTGCGGCATCCCGTCGAACCACCAAATACCTCGATCCGCGTCCGAATGCGGCATGCCCAGCATCAGGGTTTCGGCGTATGCGTAGCCGAAAGGCATCTCGTCATCGCCGGGGTACGGCGCGACGTTGCGCAAAACGGCTTCGCTATCGCCCTCCTCGACCGCCGGTCTCGGATTGAACCAGCGGAACATCCAGTCATAGAGTTCCTTGCCGCCCAACCGGGTCAGGCGAATGCCGGCCGTCGCAAAGGCCGTGGTCAGCTTGGCGGCCGCATCGTTCAATTCCTCCTCGGGCGGCAGATGGTAATAGTCGTGCGTCCCGGCATTCTTGGCCGGTTTACGGCGGCGGTAGAGCGTCGCCCTGATACGCCGGCGCTGGCCACGCCACGGCCCGCCGGTGACCATTTTGTCGTCGAATGCGCCGCCGGTTTGGGAAATGGTCTGCAAATGATCGTGCAAGATCGTCAAGTAGTTTTCGCTCAATTCGCTTTGTTGCGCGCGCGGGTCGAGATAACGCTCGACCTCGTCGACGACGCCGAGCAGACTGGGCTCGTCCTGCAAGAACAATTGAAAAATCCAAGGCGAGTCCAGTTCCTCGGCGATCGAGGTCAATACGGTTTGCAGTTTGTCGCGCAGTTCGGCGATGTATTGAGTCGTTCGGCCTTCGGTGCCGATGCCGCCGATCTCGAACAACGCAGCGACGCTGTAGCCGTCATCGAGCAAGAAACAGCGCGTCTGCGGACAATATTCCAGCCACGGCAGCAAATTGGTAAACGAAGCCGGCCGTTCATAGAGCTGCCGTATCCGTCTTTCGGTCGGTGCTCTGTCGGTGGCCCTGCGTCGAAACCGGGCGGCATCGTCCTGCGCTTGAGTTTTAGCGGACGGTTTAGTTTTAGCGAATGCATGAGTTGTAAAGGAAAAAAGCGCCATCAATAGCCCTCCTCTGGCTCGCCCGGCAAGGCGTATTCGGGTTTCTCGTAGAAGGGGAACGCCGTTGAATAACCGGGCACGGGATAACGCTCGGCGCCGCTCAAATGCGGAAACACATACATGATCAAGGTTTTGTTCATTAGCCGTGGAAAGACTTGCCGAACCTCTGACCCGGCATCGCGCGTATAAGCGGACAGCTCCGAAGTCGGTTCCGGTTCACGCCGCGCTTCCCGTTCAAGCAATTCGCCGCGCGTCGCGTCGAGTGTGTCCTGATCGTGTTCGGTACCGGAAAAGTGTCTGTGGTAAACTTCTTTCATGGTCGGCCCTTCCTGGGGCAAGATCGATTCTTTGTCGCCGGTTGCGCAGCCCGCCGTGATCAAGGTCAGGCTCAGGGCGCACAGCGCATTAATCCAGTAAGTCGTCGTCAGTCGTTTGAGTTGAGGCATAATGGGTTTTTCTCCCGTCCGGTTCATAATCGATAGGCAGTTCGATGTCGACGTGGACGGCCAATTCGGCACCGGTATCCACATAGACCGCATCGAACGATTGCGCCGCGCGTTCGCGCAAGTATTGACTCACCTCGTTCGCGCCGCCGGCCAAGGCCTGACCGGCCGCAAACTGACCGGCATCGCCGGTGATCACCGAGGTGGCCACGCCTTGCCCGAGCGAGACGGCATTCGTGGTTTGGGCCTGACTGAACGCGCCGGCGGCGGCTTCGGCGGCGGAGGCCAGAATGCGCCCCGCCAAATAGTCCGGCGCGTTACTGATTCGGGTTCCGGTCACGCAGGGAATGCCGCGCCGGTCGGATATCCAGCCCATTTTCAGTTGTTGTCCGCCTTGTTGTTGCCCTTGTTGGGAAGCCTGTAAGTTCTTGGTCGTATCGGCGGACAGTTCCCGGATGGTGCCGTCGGCAAACACATAAGTCACCGAGACGATGTCGCCCCGAACGCAAGAGAGCGTCCAATCGCCGGTCGCTTTACCGCTGAACACCATGCCGTCAAGCCCCGGCACTTCGATGCCGTTGGCGGCCAGGTTGTCGCGACCGACGATGACTTTGAACGGAAACGGGTCTTCGACCACGCCTTTGAACGGAATCCGCCCGATCAGCGCGGTCATGCCGGTCGAGCCGATGAGTGTGGCGTTTCGCGGCACCGTATAGACCGGTTCGTCCGGTTCGGCTTCGTCCAATTTGGCTTTTAAATAATTCTCGGTCGTACTGCTTGTTCCAAGCAATCCGCCGGTGTCATCGGCCGGGTCCGGGTCGTCGCCGCTTTTCGATAACGCGGGATAAACCCAATTGCCCTGGCGGTCTTTGCTCGTGCCCAGCGGTTCGATCCAAACGATTTCCGTAGGTTTGGGCAGGGTTATGCCGTCGCCGCTACCGATGCCGAAGCCGATCGGGATATCGCTGCCGGGTGCTTGTTGTGCGGCGCCGTTTTGCGCCTGGGTCAATTCGTCGAGTTGGTTTTTGAAAAAATCCAGTCTTTCAGTCAGCTTGCCGACTGCGGTGGTATCTTCCTTATCCTTTAGGTTGCGCATTTCGGTGAGCAGATCCGCCCTGACTTTGCTTTCTATCTCCTGGCGTTGACGCAACAATTCCTGATTTTGCATGTGCAGCTTTTCGGATTCGTTTTTGATCGAGGCGACTTGTGCCGTCAGTGTGCGGATCGTATCGGCCGGCGAATCCGCGTCGGGCGTGCCGGCGACCGGCACCTGGTCGAGTTGAATGTTCTCGCCGCCGCTATCGATCGATTTGACGCCGACGAAGACCAACATCAGTAAAACCAAGCCTGCGATAATCGGTAATAATTTGTTCGATGGCATCTACATAACCCCCCGTATCATTTCATGAAAGGGACGATCGGAAACCAAATAGACGGCTGTGGTATCCGCCTCGGAACCGACCGGATGCAGCCGGCCATGTTGAAACGTCGCCGCTTTCCAGCGGCCGCGAATGCGCCGCGGGTCGAGCTCGACCGCCGCTGTCCCGGTATTACGCAGTTGCACGGCGGTGACATACAATTCGCCGCCCTGCCAGCTCGCGACCGGCAACGCTTCGATCGGCTCGCCCCTGATCAGATTGTGCAGCGCGCGCCGAGTCACCACGACCCGGTGAATATTCGGCGAGGCTTTCAGCATCCTGGACGGCGCATATAATTGCTGGGCCGCGAAGCGGGTTAAGGTGACCAAGCCCGGTGCTTTTTGCGATTTGCGGGATGTACGGGCATTGCGGCGATTTCTGTCGCTGTCGGTTTTTTCGGCGCTCTGCGCTTGCCTACTCAGCACTTCGATCGGATTGACCGGCAGGTTTGGCTCTTTGCTTGCGCTCAGATCGACCAAATAAATGCCGCTGCCGTCGGTCTCGTGAATCTCAATGCGCTGGGCCTCGAACGATTCGTTCGCCAGCCAATACACGGTACCGTTATGGCTTTGCGTTCGCACCTTGCCGGACAGCTCGGACGGCATGCCCACGCGCACGTCGCCCGGAAACGTAACCCATCGCTCCCGGCCGACCGGCAGGGTGATACTGAGCGGCACTTTGTCCCAAAACAGACGTTCGATGTCCGCCGATCCGGCCACGGACGGCAACAGGCAATAGAGTACTGCCACCAGAAACAAGCACTCCCTTTTCATCGAAAAACCGTCCAAGAATAAAAGGTATGAGATGTGTCTATCGAGGACCGCCGTGAACCCATCCATGGGGGCTTGACGGCAGCGATCCCTGCTGCCGACATCCTCGCTAGCCACACCCCATACCCTCATAAAGTTGGCCTTCATTTGAGTATAAAAAGCGTAGTGTAGATATACCGACCTCCCTGTTTTGTTTCTTATGTTAATCATGACGGTCCCCCTGCTTTTTCTTCGTTGCTCAACCGCTGCGGCCCTTCGCCGCCGAAGCCGTCCAGAGCCAAGCCCCACGGGTTGACTTCTGGATCGACATGGTAGCGCACGACGCGAATCGGATAGCGAATGTCCAGGCTTTTTACGTCCATGCCGCGCACCGTTTCCTCGATACGAAAATCGAGCCATACCAGCCAGGTATTGCGATCGAGCACGTCCACCCGGCGCTCTTCGTAGCCGTGGCCGGGGATGAGTTGAATGCCCCGAACCCGTCCGCTCAATTCCCCCCGCTTGCCTCGCAGTTCCAGATCATGGGTTAGAAATTGCCGAAATTCCGGGGTCAGATACGCCGCCATGCGGAACACTTGCTTGCCGTAATCGGTTTCGCCGTTTTCCTCCCAGTGGTTGAGTTGCTGAAAGATATAATGGGCGAAGGCATAGACGTTCGGCGGCGGGACTTCATCGAGCTTTAACACCGCGCCGGAACGCAGGTCCGGTGGTATGTGAAAACGGATATCGTTTCTCGACTGATGCCAGCCGTACCACAGGCCCACGATCAATAACAGCTGGAAACCGATCACGATACGCAAAGAATTGATGTGCGATTTGAGCGTACTGTTTTCGTCCCGATAGCGCATGACGGCCTCTTATCGATGAGAGTGAAACGAACGCGGCAGGGTGCGTCCCAAGTCCCACGGCCCTTGCCGGGCAATCAACGAGGATGAGCGCAGGCCGAATTTGTTCAGCTTGAGTATCAGAACATGCTGATAATAAAAGTCGGGGCGGCCGCGCTTGATCCGTTGGAACCCCGTCGAGCCGAAAACGATCGTCGCCAGCACGCCCAGTGTGGCGATTCCGAGACCCATCACGGGGGCTCCGAACAGCCCGGCGAGCAGGAGCCCGGCGGGCAACCAGAACACGGTGGCGCATAACAAAATCATGCCCAGCTCCGAATTGGTGCTGCCACGGAAGATGACCGGCTCCTGATTGAGCCGGTCAGCCAGTGTTTCCGTGCTAATATCTTGCGCGTCCATCGGTTAGATGACGTTCGACGCTTCGGTCAGTAAGAAGCTGATGAAAATCATCACCCCCGCTGCGACGACCGCAGTTAAGCCGACTTCACCCCATTCGGCCCGCCCTGCTCTGGCCTCGTTGAATTTGGCGATCGTAATCCAACCGATCCATAAAAACGCCACGACCGCGATGATCAGTCCGATGACGAGCCCGGCGTCCTTGGCATAGCCCTTGATCAACTCCAGCCAGTTGCCCGCCGCCGGGGCGTTACTGGGAGCGACCGGCGCAGGCAAGGCCGCTTGCGCGTTGACACTGAGCATCGACAAGGAAAAGACGATGAAAGCGGTGAGTCGATGAGCGGATTGTCCTATCGTGTTGTTGAGTTTGTTCATGTGTGTTATCTCCATTATGAAAGAGAATGAGACCAGCGAATTAGATTCAGTTTAGGGTTGGGTCAACGGATGAAGTAGCCCACGAGCAAGACCACAACGATTGCTCTGAGCACGGAAGAAGTCATGTCATAAAAGTCTCCTTTCCTGGTTTGCCAGGCGTGATATTGCGATTTCGTGATCCAGACCAACCACAGCAAATAAATCACCGCGAAGACCATGGCGATCCCTAACAACAGTTGTCCGGGATTGGCGATATTACCGGTGGCCTGCGTGAAAGCGGCGGTTTGCTGATTCGTCATGTCAGTGCCGGTAGTCGCCTTTCAAGGGCGGAAAACTGCGCGGCTGCGTCGACGGAGCCGATAAATGCTCTTGAATCCCCAAAACCATGCGATCGAGGTCTAATGCCAACCAGTCATAGTGAAATTGCACCCTGGCGTCGCTGTCTGCCTGGGCTTTGGCTTCGGCGATCAGCGGTTTCAAGGATTCAATTTCATGTTTGATTTTGGCTAACGCGGTTCGCTCGGCGTCGTTGTCGGCAGAGGCCGTGAAAGGACAAGCGAGCAGCAGCGCGGTGATGATTGTTTTTTGGACCATGACGTTCTCTTCGCGATTCGAGAGTGAGTAATAGTGATTGCTTGACGGTTATTGTTTGCATCCGAATGCAAAAAAGCCATAAAAAACCCTAACTGAATTTCCCATGGGTTTTTTATGGCCGATTTTTTCGGCGTTTCTTCTTTTGTTTTGATATTCCAACTTCGTTCCGGCTCTGCATCCCACCGACAATAATTGATAAATGATTCGAAACAGTCGCTATACTTCAAATACCGTTGGTGGCGCTCTTTAGATCGTGAGATTTTCGGGATATTTAACGCTCCGCCAACAATCGCTGTCCCGAGAAAACAACCGAGTCCGTTCCATTCTGTACATCTCCAACCGCAGGAGCATTGATTCTTATCATTGCCGTTTCTTCTCTATTGCATTCGCAGCAGGCCGTCCAATGGCGA
Organism: Methylotuvimicrobium sp. KM1; assembly: GCF_044788715.1. Lineage (NCBI taxonomy): Bacteria > Pseudomonadati > Pseudomonadota > Gammaproteobacteria > Methylococcales > Methylococcaceae > Methylotuvimicrobium > Methylotuvimicrobium sp. KM1. The sequence goes on from NZ_CP173170.1 coordinate 3,990,753, forward strand.
CTGCTATCATCCTCAAAACTGTGCATTCGCTGAAAATCTTGGAAACGGAGCGCTAGCGAAGTGAAGATTTTTAGTCCCCGATAGCCGTAGCGCCGGGTGTTTTGCCGGAGTCTGCGCGAATAGCGCAGGCGGAGGCAAAATACAAGGCATCGCGACACGGCGTCAAGCCATTTGCGGGAGTGCTACGAAGCCGCATCGAGTATACGAGGATGTGGCGTAGTGGCACGGACGCAGGGCGAATCGGGGCCGCCGAAGGCATTAGCAGTCGCGTAATTTTTGCTGATTTTTCAAGCAGGATGCCCGGAAAAAATCTTTCGCAAAAATAGCGACTCCCCTTCACTCATTTCATAAAGCCCTGTTGTTATTCATCACGTTACAAATATTTTTTAAACGTCGACGACATCACCAAAATCGATACCGCGAACAGCACGGCGAACGGCAGAACGACCAGATTGGGATGAACGCTAACGGGCATTGCGAGATAGACGATCCAGGGCAGAATTAACGACGGATAGAGCGCTTTTTTGGCCCAGTGATAGACGAACGACGATTCTCTCCCGCCACTCCAGCGGCGAATGTCGCGTTGCACCAGTCCATCGACCAAGCCCGTCGCACCCAACAGGACGAAGGCCGGCATTGCCAAGGTCAATACTGCCAGACGCACCCCGAATATCTGCGTCACGGTCATAGCAGCCAGAACGTAGGCCTCGACCATTTGAAACAGACGATGCAGACCTTTTCTGACATTACCTGAATGGGTGTTGGTAGGAGTTGCCAGCCAAATCACGGCGGATTGAATGCCCGTTTTTTTGAAGGTCAGATCGTAAAAATGTTTGGAAAAACGCTCGGCATAGCGCCTCGGACTCTCGACGATTGCGCTTTGCCGGAAATCGCGGTTCAAATACTGTAACTCCTGTTGCAGCATGCGTTCGCTGTGCTCCGCGCCCGGCTCGTCCCACCAGCCGATCGCCATACCCACCCACTCGATCACGATCGAAAAGACCAGCGTCAGGATCAAGTACATCACGATCTGGAGTACGCGGATCAGTGTCGTCGCTATAATGCCTTGCTCTGCGCTTTGCTGCGCCGACGCCGGCCGCCGTTTGGTTTGCTCCGCCATGTCAGCCGGCCCACCAGTGGTCACTGGTCAAATAACGGCGCTGCATTTCGGCGGCCACTTCGCGCAAGTTCTTCGGCATCATGCCGTCGTCGCTTTTGGACGGCAGCGGCATGCGGATTTTCCACAGATTACCGCCTTCGAGCAGCGCGAAGGCCTGGCCTTTCGGCAAGGCCATCACGTTGGCCGGGGTGATCAACGGGACTTCGGTGACCGATATCCGGTCCTGGTTGGTCGAGGTGAAATCGACCTTGGAAGTCGGGTCGGCGGTGTCGTTGACGCCGGAGACTTCGGTTACGGTGGTCACGTTACAGCTATCGACTTGACTGGTCAGCATTTCCGCTGTGGCCAATTCCTTGACCCTGAGCATGATCAGCGTATTGAAGTTGCCAGCGACCTGCCCGGCTTTGGCCTTGCTGCCGATTCGCGCTTCCACGTCGGACCAGGTTTGTGTGTAAGCCGTCACCTGAAATCCGGACCCGCCGGCTTTGTTCAGCAGTGGAATAAACTCGTCGCCGATCAGTTCGTTGAATTCGTCGGCATGCAGCGAAATGGTCGGCATGTCCGGCGCCTGTTCCGTTTCCGGCATGCCGCGATCGGTGCCGTGTTTGTAAATTTCCCCCGACACCGACACCAGGTCGGCGAACATGGAATTGCCGACCGCCGACGCGACCGCCGTGTCGGTTAGCGCATCCAAGCCAATATAGACCACGCCCTTGCGGCGAATGATCTGGCGCCAATCGATGATCGGGCGATTGTCTTCCATGTCCGAATAATCCGGCGAGATCAATGACGCGGTTTTGCCGGAGATCAGTTTTTCCATCAGCGGCAGCAGCGAGGCCACGATCTTGTCGAAATAGGTTTTGTCGTACTCGAAGGCGGAGCGCAGGCCGTCGGCGACCGGATCGTACAAGCCGTTCTCTTTGGCATAACGCACTAACGCAATCGCCTCGTGCGACCGGCCTTTCAGCGCGAACGGCAGATCCCGTTCATTAATAGCATCCGCCATGCGCTGGACTTCCTGGACCCATTCGATCGGCGCGACATCCGGCAACCACTGCCGGTAGTATTCGATCAGCAGGGGTTCGATATGGGTGATGTAACGCGTGACTTGCCGGTAATCCGGACGACGGCCCATTTTGACCAAGGCCACCGCGATCATGTTGGTGAACCGCCAGGCGAATTCCCGGAAAGCAGCGGAGTTGCCTTCGCTTGGCAAGGCGTTGGTCAGTCGTGTGGCGACTTCGGTGATTCGGGAAAAGTTGCCGATCGCATTGTAACGGCAGGAGATATCGGGATAGCCCAAGTGGAAAATGTAGGTCTCGTCGCTACGCCCGGCCCGTTTGGCTTCGGCGACCACGCGTTTCATCAGGTCGGCGTCACCCTTCGGATCGAATACGATAACGGTATCGCCCCGGGCAATATCCTGGGTAATCAGGATTTCCGCCAAGCGTGTTTTGCCGACGCGGGTGGTACCGAGCACCAAGGTATGACCGACCCGTTCGCGTAGATCCATCGTGACATCCTGCTCCCGCATTTCGACGGCGTGAATGTGCGGTTTGCCGCCGACCGGCGGCAAGGGTCTGACCGGGTTCCACGGCGAATGGCTTCGCAATAGTTTGGCGACTCTATTGAGTAGGAATGAATGTTCCCATTGCGACTCCCTGCGTCGGGCCCAGCGATACAGTGCGGACGGTTCGATGTAATGCCGGACTTTCGGATTCAGGGTGTCGCGCAATCGCTGCGTATGTTGTTGCCGCCACAGGAAGCCCTTGCCTAGAAACAGTCGGCGGCGGCTGACCGGAATGGCCTTCGGCTCGACGACATATTCCGGCATCCGGCGCATGTTTCGTTGATAACGCAGGATAACCAGCGCGTCAAACAGTCGATAGAGCCCGAACCCGGTTAACAGCACCGCCGACAGATAACCGACCGCCGGCGTCATCATGATCGCCCAAGGCGCCAGGGCGGAGATCAGCGCGATACCGAACGCGCAAAAGGCGGACCACAGTTCGATCGGAGGACGCAACAGCGCTTCGACGGGATAATGCTTGTTCATTGCTCGATGCGGTTTTTTGAAATCAACACCGGGTAATGCGTCAGTTCCAATTGCCGGGCGATCTTATCGCCCGGAACCGGGTTGACTGCCAATCCATCGGCGGCTTGCCTTAATTGACGCAGTTGATCCGGATTCTCCACGTTGACGACGATGCCGGTCGCACGATGCCGTTTTAGCTGTTCCAGGTTATGCCGAAGCCAGTTGAGCGACAGCTCGTCATATCCGACGATGAACACCGGGCGATCGAGTCCGGGCCGATCGATTACGCGCGATTGAACAAGACCCGGCGTCAGCGCCTGGCTGCGGACCGGCAGCGGATCTAAGTTTTGCGGAATATCCGGTAAAGATAGGGATTGTTGATAATTCGGTTGGCTGATTTGCAAACGGTCCGGCATTGGCCGCGTGTTGCTGGCGTCGAATAGGACCACTGGCTCGCTGTTGGCTGCCGTGCCGAATAGCGCGATGAGAATGAAACAGTCAATGACGCAACGCATAACGGACTCCTTTTGATGGAGTCGTCATTGTTGATAACCGGAATGAAATCGACAATAAAAAACCCTTAAGCCAATTTGGAAGGGTTTTTATTGTTGCCTTGATGTACTCTGTGCTGTGTACTATTTTTTTAAAATCAGTACTAGCGACACCGTCTGAATCGAGCCATGGGTTAAGATGTTATCCTTGGATGACTATTCTAAAGCGGACGCAAAGAAATAATTCACTTTAAATCGGCTGAACATCTGGTTCCGACCAACTTGAGACGGTCAATTTTTGGAAATCAGTACAATTGAATGTCCGGTCACAATCAGTAATTGGTCAATCACTATTGATATTGCTTGAGCTACATTGATCAATGCTGTTTTATTACACAAATCTTTGTCCAGCGGTTATCATTATTAAAATGCCATTTAGAATGTAGAACAAATATTTTTTGAAATTGCAATAATTTGAGGAAAATGGAGAAGTTATGGCTTCCGGTGCACTGCTAAGACAACTTATAAAGTCTGGTTCTGAGGGCGATTCAGAATCTTTCCGTCGTGTTTCTGAAAAAGTTATTCAGGAAGAACGGGATAAGCAACACCATTTACTTGCCAATGATTTGGAAAAAATTCTCTATGGTCGACGTAGTTCTTCCGAGCAAGCAAAACGTTTTGTATTCTCAAAATTACCTGAAGATAAAGAACGGGGCTTAGCTCTTTTACAAATAAAAGAACCCCTGCGCAGAATTGATGATGTTATTTTATCTGATGAAAATCGTTCTCTGCTGGACGAAATCCTAGAAGAACATCATCGTGTTGAAATCCTTAAAACACACGGCTTATTTCCTGCGGACCGCTTGCTTTTCTGTGGACCGCCTGGATGCGGAAAGACGCTATCGGCGGAAATTGTTGCTGGCGAACTTGGCTTACCCTTGGCGATTGTCCGGATTGATAGTGTTGTATCCTCCTATCTGGGTGAAACGGCGGCAAACCTGCGTAAAGTATTCGATTTTATAACAGCCATCCCTATGGTAGTGTTATTCGACGAGTTTGATGCGTTGGCAAAAGACCGTGCCGACAGTGCTGAGCATGGTGAATTAAAACGCGTCGTTAATGCTTTTTTACAAATGTTGGATGCTTATGACGGTAAAAGTTTATTAATCGCAGCCACTAATCATGAAGGTATTTTGGATTCCGCAATTTGGCGACGCTTTGATGAAGTGTTAGTGTTTGAAGCCCCTAATTTAGAACAGCTTAAACGCTTACTTGCCATCAAGCTTAAAGGTGTGCGCAGGGAATTCGAAATTGACAATGGCAAAATTTCTGGATTGTTCAAAAGCATGTCACATGCCGATGTCGAACGGGTTTTACGCCGCGCCATTAAAGAAAAAGTCTTATCAGGTAAAGAGTTTTTGACCGAACGGCACATTCAATCAGCCATACGCCGAGAGGATGCAAGAAGGAATCGGGTTTCTAAACAGGAATAGTTATTCATGACATCAAGTTATCCACATTTGCCACTACAACGTGAAACCCCTATAACCGAGAAACGACCAGGCCAACCACCTCGATCCAAAAAACTAGATAATCCTGTAGCTCATGGACAATCTTTACAACTTCAATTACAGAAAACCATTCAACAAACCGAGCAGGACATAGGTGGTTTTGATGATCGTAAGCTGTTTAGCTTTCAAGTTGACAAAGGCTTTTTCAATCCCGATGATTTGAAAAAAATTTCCAAAGAAATTGAGTTTGTGAGTCAAGAAGCTGATGAAGTTATCATTGCTTTTGTTAGCCAATCGGCTTTGCAATCGTTTGAAGCCAAGTTAGCGTCAATAGCTCAAGGGGAAAGCGTTACCAATAAGCAAGTCTATTATGCCTTACAGGGTATGAGGGGATGGACGCCGGACGATAGAGCCAGTTGGTCATTAAAGCAGGAAGGCTTGCCTCTAACTGATACATTCTATCTCGACCTTGAACTGTGGCCGATTGAGGATAATGCCAGGGAACGCCAATTACTTTGTAGCAAGTTTGAATCATGGCTTAAAGAAAATGGAATTGAGTTTCCTGATAGCGTTAAACAATCAGGACTTACCATATATCGCGTCCGCTGTAATCGCACTCAAGCCGAACAACTGCTGCATCACCGTGATATACGCATTGTTGATCTACCTCCGCGTTTTGGCCTGAATATAAAGCATCTCGGCCTAGATATTCAGCAATTCCCAATTGCTCCGTCACCGCTACCCACCGCACCGGGTGTTGTGGTACTGGATAGTGGGCTTGCTACTGGGCATCCATTGTTGGGGTCTGCGGTAGGCGATGCGCAAAGCTTTTTGCCTGGCCATATTGCAGCAGATGAAAGTGGTCATGGAACCCATGTCGCCGGCATTGCGTTGTATGGCGATTTGGCAAAATCAATAGAGGTCGGCTCATTCATCCCTGAATTGCGTCTTTTTAGCGGACGCATTCTGGATAGTAATAATGAAAATGACGGCCTGATTGAAAACCATATTGATGCTGCCGTTCGCTATTTTGTTGACGAATACAATTGCCGTGTTTTCAACCTTTCTTTCGGTGATAGCCGCAAACCTTATCTCGGCGGACATGTTCGCGGTTTGGCATATACCTTGGACAGATTGTCCCATGAACTGGGTGTTTTATTTGTCGTTTCGTCTGGAAATGTATTGCCTAGCCAGCTTGATGGACTAGCCTGGAGACAAGACTATCCACAGTATTTAATTCATGATGATTGGTCGATTATCGATCCCGCCACAGCAATTAATGCATTGACGGTCGGCAGTTTGGCACGTTGGGAAGCAAGCCTAAATGCTCAGCGCCATACTCATGACCCTGCTGAATTACCCATAGCCAAAATCGAACAGCCTTCACCGTTTACCCGTCATGGACCAACGGTAGGTGGTGCCATAAAGCCTGAACTGGTGGCCTTTGGCGGCAACTGGGTTTTAAATGCTCGTAGTGGTGCAAATCATATTCACGAACAAGGTCTAGGCGAGCTATCGGCCAATCTGGATTTCGCCCAAGGTAGTCTGTTGGGGCTTAAATGCGGCACCAGCTTTGCTGCACCCCATATCACCCATTTAGCTGGAAAAATATTATCGGAACATCCTGGAGCAAACGCCAATTTACTTCGCGCATTACTGGTTACACACGCCGCAATACCAAGCTCTTCATCGGGAATTTTTGATAAAGACGACTCAGCCAGAAAAGTACTGGGATACGGTTATGTCGATGCACGGGCATTGCTTAAATCCTTGGAAGACGAAGTTACCCTGATTGCTGAAGGTCAAATTGAAAACAAGCGCCACCATTTTTACGAATTGTTGGTGCCAGAGGATTTTGTTTCTTCAGGCAAAAGAGTCCGCGAAATTGTAGTTAGTCTGGCTCACACACCACCAGTTCGATCAACGCGAGTCACCTATAAGGCTATGCGGCTGGACTATAGATTAGTTTCAGCTCCTAATCTTGAACATGCGGTCAAAATGTTCAACAAGGCGACCAGCAAGGAAGATTTTGATAACATCAAGGAATTAAAAGGTGCAAGCATTAGCAGAAGTCTCAGAAGCAAAGGCACGGTTCAATCTGCAATGTGGCAATTCAAACAGTTCAACCGTAATTCCAAATTAAAAACCGAACGGCTGTTTGTTGTTGTCACCAGAAATGATCACCCTTGGGGCGAGTCTGATACCAAAACCACCGAGGAATACTCACTCGTGGTCTGCTTACGTGATCGAGAGAATCAGGAAGCTAAGCTATACACCCAAATTCAAAACCGCTTACAACAACGTCAGCGGGCTAGAGCCAGGATATAGTTTGATATTTCGAACATAACAATCACTTGGTTTGTTCGAATCAATGACGTCTGGTATATAAATAACGGATATTCGACCAGTTAATTCTTGACCGTCGCCTTGGGGTCGATATTTGACTATCGAGTTGTTATATCTCAGAGGTTACCCCTATCACCGACAATTCCCCGCTTTCCGGAACCCGGCCGCTCGAGCCTCGGCTTCGCTAGAAAACTCGATGATGTTTCTTGGCTTCATCGCGTCATAGCTCGGGCAGCCGGCCGGCAAATGGTAAACCTTGCTGTTCCGGTTGCCACGAATGACGCCGCTTACAACCTGTTTGCGTTCCGGCGATGCCGGATGACTCACTGGAATCGGTGTGTAAATACCGTCGGCGGTGTTTTTGTGGCCAAGCGCCCATTGGCGCTCACCAGTCACGAACGGGTTGTTGTGACCCATGCGGGCGGCAATACGTCTATCCCGCTCTCTTTCCCAATCGCTGACCGGGTATTGCTTGTCCCACGCCATCAATAACTGTTGCTGTTGCCGCGACATTCGCATGTTGTAGCGATCGTGCATGTAGAAATAGATACGCGCGATCTGGCCTTTGACTTCATCCCTGGGTTCGGCGGTTCTGCCTTTGAAATCGACTTTGAAATCGCAAGCGCCGTGCTGCTTGGGCGTTGACGGCAACATGCCGAAGTTATAATTCGAGCGTAAGCGCCCAACGCCACCATCTAAAAATTCCTCGCAGCCACTGTTATCCTCAGAATTTTTCCATGAGGAGAGCGCATGGCATTATCGGAGAGACAGAAACACCATCTTGAAGCCTGGCAAGCCAGTGGGCTGACCAAGTCAGCGTATTGCCGTCAGGCTGGTTTGAACTACAAAACCTTTACCCGCTGGTGCCGATTGGCTCGGCAGGCGGCGGACGCAGATGCGCCTGCATTGATACCGGTCCGGTTGCAACCGGAGCCGACGGTCTCGGGTTCGATGTCGTTGCGTTGGCCGCAAGGCCACGTTTTGGAAATCCCGGGCAGCGTATCGCCGCATTGGCTGGGGGAGTTGCTGCAATGTCTGGCTTGATTGAGAGTCCGGCGCAGATCTGGCTGGCGGTTGAGTCGGTCGACCTAAGGCGGGGCATCGATGGTTTGTCGTCGATTGTGCAGCAGCAGTTAGGTCATGCGCCATGCGCCGGGGCAGCGTTTATTTTTCGCAATCGTGCCGGTAATCGTTTGAAATTGTTGCTGTGGGACGGCAATGGCGTCTGGCTGTGTCAGCGGCGTCTGCATCGAGGCTCGTTTACCTGGCCCAAGGTCGGCGAGACCGTATTTGCTCTGAGTCAGACACAGTGGCAATGGTTGATTGCCGGTGTCGATTGGCAGCGCTTATCGGCGTCATCGTCAGCCGATTGGCAAGTCTAAAAGGCCTGAAAAAACACGTAAAAAAATCGTAGAAACCCAGTTGAATCAAGTGCTTCAGAGGGATTTATAGGGTATAATAAGCCCCATGAATCCACTGGCTGAACTCGATCAATTGAACCTGGAGCCCGCCGCGAAAAACCAGGTCGCGGCGTTGCTGCAGGCGCTACTTGATCAAGCCGCTCAGGATGCCAAAACCATTGAGGCTAAAGAAGCTGACATCCAGGCCAAGGACCTCAAAATCGGTGCCCTGACCTACGAATTGGCCTATTACAAGCGTATCCGCTTCAGCACCAAGAGCGAAGCGCTGGCGCCGCTGCAACGCGACGTGTTCGAGGAAACCTGGAACACCGACCTTTCGGCCATCGAAGCCGAAGTCGAGCAGCTACAGGATGACAGCCCATGCGAAACGGTCACTCGACCCAAACGCCCCCGTGCCGGTCGCCAACCTTTACCGCCTCACTTGCCCCGCATCGAACACCGTCACGAACCCGAGTCCTGCACCTGTGGGAAGTGTGGAAAAGACTTGGTCAAGATCGGCGAAGACGTCACCGAACAACTGGACGTTGAACCGGCCAAATTCTTTGTCCACCGTCATATCCGTCCACAATATGCCTGTCGGACTTGCGAAACCATCACGGCGGCGCCGATTTCCCCGGCAGTGATCGATGGCGGCATGGCAGCGGTCGGCTTGCTGACCTGGGTGCTGATCGGCAAATTCCTCGATCACTTGCCGCTGTACCGACTGGAACAGATCGCCGCCCGCAGCGGCGTGATTCTGTCCCGCTCGACCCTGGCCGATTGGGTCGGACGCCTCGGTGTCGCCCTGGAGCCCTTGGCCGATCGTTTAACCTGGCACTTATTGCAACGCGACAGCTTGCACGCCGACGAAACGCCGGTCCCGCAACTCGATCCCGGTAGCGGCAAAACCAAAAAAGCCTACCTGTGGGCCTACCGCAGTAATGACTTGCAACCCGGACCCAAGATCATCGTCTTCGACTACCAAGCCGGTCGCAGTGGCCGGCATGCGCAGAACTTTCTACAAGACTGGCACGGTCACCTGCTGGTTGACGACTACGGCGGCTACAAAGCCCTGTTTGCGACGGCGCGTGCGAATCCCGAATCGTCCTGCCTACTCGAACCGTGCGTCGAACTGGCATGCTGGGCACATGCGCGCCGGAAATTCTTCGATCTGTATCAGGCCAATCAGAGCCCGATCGCACAGGAGGCGTTAAACCGTATCGCGGTCTTGTATGCGGTCGAAGCCGACGTGCGGGACCTAACTCACCAGGAACGTCAAGCCCTTCGGGCCGAGAAAAGCCAACCGGCACTCACGGACTTACACGACTGGTTGCAACAAACCCGCCTGCGCAGTGCGCCGAATACCGCAACCGCCAAAGCCATCGATTACACATTGAAACGCTGGCCGGCCCTAACGCGTTACGCCGAAACCGGCGACTTGCCCATCGACAACAATCCCGTCGAGAACAGCATTCGTCCCATTGCCCTGGGCAAAAAGAATTGGCTGTTTGCAGGCTCGGAACGCGCCGGCCAACGGGCTGCCGTCATTCAAACTCTGCTCGGCACCGCCAAGCTCAATGGTCTTGATCCTGCTGCTTGGTTACACGAAACCCTGGAAAAACTCCCCACTTGGCCCAACAGCCGCATCGACGAACTGTTGCCGTTTGTTAACGTCGATTAATTTCTGCAGGTGAAACTGGAGTCGTGGTACCGCTACGCGCTTACTGGAGAGTGGTAAAGAAAAGTAGAAGACCGATGAATTTGGCTGTATTGATCAATGCGATTACCCGTTATTCGAAAAAAAGAGCAATCGTACAGGACAATGATGTGTTGTTCTAATTAGTGTTTGAATGAAAATTAATTAATCTCATATTCATCAATAGGTTATAATGATTTTCCAACACGAAGATGTGTTGCCCTGACCCCGGTTTTGTCTTATTTCCAGCGAAAATCGGCCCGTAACCGCCTAAAAGCCAAAATCTTCATCCCTCGAATTCGCATGCGCACCGTCATTCAGCCTCAACTCAAATTCGGTGAAACCGATATTGCCGCCATTGTCATTGATCCTAAATCACGTGATGACATTCCCCAACTACTGCGTGGACTGCAATACATTTATACCGAGGTCAGCTTGCGTCAGCGGATATTTGCCATTCTGGAAGAGGTCATGCCCGAACGGGCAGGCGGAAAAGGCAAAGCCAGCAATAAAACCGGGCGACCCGGTATGGAGCAGTGGAAGATACTGGTGTTGGGCGTACTGCGGTTAGGGCTTGATGTGGATTACGACCGGATTCAAGAGTTGGCCAACCAACACAAGACGATCCGGCAGATGCTGGGGCATAGCGACTGGCTGGACGAACACCGTTATGAATTGCCAACCATCCGGGACAACGTCAGTTTGTTCACGCCCGAGATTCTGGATCGCATCAACCAGGAAGTGGTGCATGCGGGACACCAGGCGTTAAAAAAAACGCCGAAGAAAGCCTGAAGACCCGCGCTGATTCCTTTGTGGTCAAAACCCACGTGCATTTTCCCACCGACACCAACTTGCTGTGGGATGCCATCCGCAAAACGTTGCACACCTGCGCCGCACTCTGCGACGCCCTGAATTTGACCGAATGGCGCCAAAGCGCCTATCACTTGCGTTGTTTCAAGAAAAGTTACCGGCTGATTCAAAAGCTCAAGCATTCCACCTCGCAAGATGAAGCCAAACGTCAGGCCAAGCAAGAGCAAATCGAAGCCGCTTATCAGACCTACCTCGACCAAGCCCAAGTCTATGTGCAACGGGCATACGCCACTCGGCAGCGCCTGAACCAAGCGCATGGCATATCGGCAGCGATGTTGGCAGATCTCGATGCCTACCTGGCGCATGCCGAGCGGCAGATCGACCAGATTCGTCGTCGGGTCCTGCAAGGTGAAACCATTCCGCATGCCGAGAAAGTCTTTTCCATTTTTCAACCCCATACCGAATGGATCAGTAAAGGCAAGGCCGGCGTACCGGTCGAGTTGGGATTGAGGGTGGCTATCGTCGAAGATCAACACCGTTTTATCCTGCACCATCAGGTCATGGCAAAAACCACGGACGATCAAATCGCCGTGACCTTGGTCGAACAAACCCAAACCCGCTTTCCCGCGGCAAAAGCCATGAGCTTTGATAAGGGCTTTCACAGCCCAAGGAATCAAGCAGAGCTCAAACAACGCCTGGATAACGTGATATTGCCGAAAAAAGGCCGGCTATCGGAAGCCGACAAAGCCCGCGAATCCGCCCCGGAGTTTGTCCGCCTGCGCCGCCAACATTCAGCGGTTGAATCGGCGATCAATGCGCTGGGCGTTCATGGGTTGAACAAATGCCCCGATCATGGCATGGATGGTTTCAAGCGCTACGTGGCCCTCGCCATCGTGGCACGCAATATTCAGCGTTTGGGCGCCATGCTCCGCGAGCAAGAACAACAAGAAGCCGCTCGACGACGAGGCCCTTACAAAAAAGCGGCCTAAAGGCACGACTGGTGGCGGAAAAAAGGACGAAACACGGGAAAGGTGCGGCCAAAATTCGCCCGGAATAGCGGATTTGCACCATTGAGCACCACCAAAAGAGGAAATTGACTGACCTGCGCCGAAAAATGGCTGGAGTTAGGCTCAGTGAGTTGGCAGAATCATGAAAAAAAGCGAGTTTTCTTTCAGGCACTATTTAAGGCGCCTTAACGTTAAGTATAAACGTTTTTTCTCACTGGTTGATTCAAAGCGACGATAGTGAGGAGGGGATCGTTAATTTAGTCTGAGCAGGTTTAGGTGTCGGGTATAGAAAGTACACACAACAAGTCTGCAATTCTCAACGGTAGACCGTATCGCTTAACGACTTATCGAATCAAAGAAATCTAACAACGTATCATTAATACCCGGCCACTGCGCATGGAGTTTATCGCCTTCGCAATACCAAGTCTTTACGCCATTAGCGCAGCCAGAATAAGCCATGCAACCATTTTCAATTTGTTCAGGTATCGGCTCACATTTATTACATGCCGCCCACCAACCTGAAGACTGTACACCATACTTTGGAAACAAGTGGTCATTCGTGCTATGCATAATCATGACAGGGATAGGCTCCGGACACTTGCGATCACGTAAATCCTGATAATCGATACCGGCGGCACTGGGTGCAATCGCATGGGGGATATGTTTGGTTCCAGCCATAAACGCTAACGCCATCGCGGCAGTTCCACCGTCAGAATGCCCGGTAAGAAAGATACGCTGTTCGTCAACACACCATTTTTTGGCAATCAAGCCCGGAATAGTACCGAGTTCGATGGTTGAGGTAGGTGATAACTCGGGATGATCTGCATAAGCGACTATAAATCCGGCCGTCGTCGCTTTTAGCGTAAGTCCGGTCAATTTCTCGGTCTTTGCCCGATTTGATTTTGCCGGTGAATAAACCATCAGCAATGGATGAGCAATTGTGGGATCATAATTCAACGGCGTGCGTATATTGTATTTAATGCCTTCACCTGTTGATTCGCCATTATCCGCACCTGGATCACCCGGACGTGTACCGACTTCGCAGCGCGACTGAACCTTTTCGTTTTTATAAGACGTGTTGCCCATCTGCGAAAACTCGTCATTATCTTCGCTAAAAAAGATTAACAGCGTTATCAAGATAGGCATAAAAAACAGCAATATAAACACGCTATTGCGAAAAGTCAAAACGGTTTTAAATTTATCGAAATAGGTTTTAAACATCGGATGGCCCCGCTACAGGTTTATTGGCTGCGCGTTTCATTAAATAAAAAACTGCTGCTATAAAGACAAAGATTAATAGCGATTTTAATGGTAAATTGTCTGAGTATTCTTCTTCGAGACCTACTGAAAACGGTATGTGGCTATCAATGCTCTTGTCTTTAAGCACAATCGCGACATGGGCCAGATAGTTACCTGCACCGAATTTACTGAAATCGACCACGCCATTGACCGTACCGGATTTTATTTTTGTCGGTTCCTTATAGAAAATCCGGGTTCCTTCCGGTTCTTTGGTGACTTCAAACTCGACGGTTAAATTGCGCAGGCCTTTGCCGTCATAATCGAACACCAGATTAGTCATTCCCAGATGAGGAATCGACTGACAATACTCTTTGGTGGTAAATGTTGGAGTATAGGCGGTAAAGTGTACCCGTTCATGACCCACCAGAATATTGCAGGCATCGACTTCATCATTTGCCCCCCTGTGTGCATAAACGACTGATGGTAAAGTAATGGTCAATAATCCAAATAGAGCTATAGCACGGCAAGCATGAGCTATCGTATTGAATAATGCTGGTAACGGAAAATTCTTTTTCATCTTCAAAACCTCTTTTGTATTTTGTTGAAGGCAGAATTATCAATTCATCTTCACTCATTCAACCGATATAGTTTAAAGTAAACAGCATCTTATCAGTATAATTGAGGCCGGATGAATTGGCGTCAATACCTATAGCGGTAATAAAACGGTTCATGCAATTCATGATGGCGCAGATACAGACGGAATCAAAATACGCATGTTCATCCCAACCCGCATCGAAGATTTTTTGAGCGTCTGCATAGGTAACTTGCTTAGGCGACAGGGTGAGTTTTTTAATTAAGCGAAGTATCGGTTTTAGCTTGTTATCGATTTTTGCGCTGTGAATACTCGTTTTTAAAGCTGCAAATACGGATTCGTCAAGACCTGAGGCTAATGAAGCGGCTTTATGGTATTCATAGCTCAGGCTGCATTGGTTCAGATATGACGTGTAAGCAAACAGTAATTGGCGCGTTTCCTTGCTGAAAGGTGATTGATTTCTCATGATTTCTTCCATGACCTTAAATAGTAATACCCGGCGACGCGGATATTTTTCCAGCATGTCGGATAAGGAATTAATGTCTGGGTTTGGTGGCAGGTATAACATCGTAGCCCCTGATGATAACATTATAAAATCGGCAATCGGCTGCTATACATAGCCCAATTGCCAGGGGATTAAAAATCGAAACTTTCAACTTCCGCGATCAAAAATAACGGCGCACCGCCTGTTGAAATATCAACGGCATGTTGTGCGGTTTCCTGTCCGCCCGGTGAATTTAAACAGGCTTCCAAATCCTGCATTGACGGAAAATAAACTTCGGCAATGCGATGGAAAGGCATTTGTTCCTGGCCGATGCTGGACTTGATCAGCGACGCAACAAAGCGGGTTTTTCCAGCCAGTTTTTCTACCGCCATCGGCACATGCTCCTCTGCATAGCGTTGTTCAAATCTATCGACATCGGCAGGTGTTGGGTACATCACAATCAATTTTGCATTTTTCATGGTTTTTCATTTTCATAGGATTCGTTTATGGTGATGTAATCCTATTCTCTGCTCATAAGTCTTGTAAAATACTAACTTTCTATGGAAGAATAGGTTTTGGCTATATAAGTTCGAGGAAGACACTATGGAAATGCACCAAATCCGTTATTTTTTAGCGGTTTGCGATCACGGCAGTTTTACCCGTGCCGCGCAATTCAGCTATATTTCCCAGCCATCTTTAACGCAATCCATTAAAAAACTGGAAGATGAATTAGGCGGGGAATTGTTCATCCGCGACCGTTCCGGCTGTTTGCTGACTTCGCTCGGCCGCTTGGTGGAGCCTAACTTTCGTAAGATATACAAGGAAACAGTCACGACTAAGGCCGATGCCCTTCGTTTTACCAAGTTGAACAATATCCCGTTGCGGATAGGCCTGATGGCAACGATAGGCGCACAACGTTTAAGCCCGATTTTTGCCCATTACAAGCATGAGTTTCCCAATATTGAATTTGAATTGATTATCGACTGTGAAACTTTATTATTGCAGCAACTGGAATCGGATTTGCTGGATTTGGTGATTAGCGCCCCTGTGCAATTGCTGGGTTCGCCCTATCAATCCACCTTGCTGTATACCGAAAAGTACGTAGTTGCGTTTAACAACAAGCATCGCTTTAATCACTTGAGCAAAATCGACCTCAAGGAAATCCAGTCCGAGCCTTATTTGGATCGGTTGAACTGCGAACTTAGGGATACTCTGCGGGCAATCTGCCAGGACCAGGAAGTCAACCTCTACGCCGCGTACCGTAGCAATAGCGAGGACTGGATCGTCAACTTGGTGCGCGCTGGCATGGGGGTTGCGTTGATGCCGGAGTACAGCCTGCCTGCAAACGCCGATGACGTGCGATGCCGTTATTTGAGCAATCCGGAAATCAGCCGCCAGATATATGCGATTTATTATCCGAAGAATGAGAAATATACTGAAATTAAGAACTTACTTACAGTTTTAATCCATAGGTAAATCCTATGTTTTCATAGGTAATTAGTCTTTTACAAACGCGCCTGATTTCTTGTAATATTATTTCAGACACATCAATAAAAAGCTTGCGCTCATTAGCTTACCTTCCTAAAGCCAAAAAAATAATTATGTGTCAACCTTATAGCTATATGATAAGGCTATGGAAAGCAGTATAAATACCAAATATTGTAACTACTCTCCCCATAAAATAAATCAAAAAAAGCTTGACAGGTTTTTAGCGTCTAAAAAGCGAAATTATGCAGCCCTGATTTAATTGCAGCCTTATTGGCAGCTCAGTGCGCGCAGCGTGGATTTCGCGCTTTGCAAGGAGTTTAGCCTCAAAAATTCGGTTTACAGCGCTTATGCGCGGCCAGCGGAGGCCGAAAAAACCCATGATAGGATGAGTTTGTCGCAAACTTACCCTATCAACGTGGATGGCCAACCTCGATAAAGCCTCGGTTCGAACTGAAGTCAGTCGCTTAAAAGCGGACTTCGAGAAGCTGTGTGCCGAAGGCAAAATCACCTGTGAAAGCCAGGCTATCATGACTAGCTTGTTCCTGGTGGTTGAGTTGATACTGGCCATTTTTCTGGAACGCACCACGAAGAAGGATACGACCAATTCCAGCAAGCCTTCGTCGCAAACCGGCAAAGATGAATCGGCTTTAGGGCGGACTGGCAGTAACGGTAAAGGCAAAGCCGATAACAAGGCTACTGCGCAAAATAGGCGTACCGTGGAAACGGTGACGCTGTCCAAGGTCCAGACCTGTGCTGTCTGCGGCGAAGATTTGACCGACGTTCCGTGTGTTCACGTTGAAAGGCGTACCCAGATCGATATCGTGTTCGAGAAAGTCGTCGAGCATGTCGATGCCGAGATTAAGCAATGCCCAACCTGCGAGGCCACGGTCAAAGGCCGGTTTCCCGCCGCTCTGCACGGGCCTTTGCAATATGGCGATGGCTTAAAAGCCTTTGTGGTCAATTTACTGGTGTGCCAAATGGTGGCACTGAATCGGGTTCAGAAGCTGCTGGCATCGATAATGGATGAAGTGATTGCCGAGGCCACCTTGCTGAAATTCGTACTGCGCGTGCATCAGGCTTTGGAAACCTGGGAAGCGCAGGCCGTCGAACACATTCTGAAAGCGCCCGTGATGCATGTGGATGAAACCTCGCTGCGGGTGGATCGGAAAAATCACTGGATACACGTCTATTCAGCCGGCGACATCACGCTCAAATTTTTGCATCGAAAGCGAGGCAAGGAAGCCATCGAGTCGATTAATCTGATTCCGCGCTATGGCGGTGCCATCATCCATGATTGTTGGTCATCGTATTTCGCCTATCAACACTGCGGGCATGGCTTGTGTGGCTCACACTTGCTGCGCGAGCTCACTTTTATGGTGAATGCGCATGGCTATCGCTGGGCAAAAAACATGAAACGCCTGTTGCAGGAAACCTGCGTCACCGTCTCAAAAAGCGCCGACAAGAAACTGACAGTCATAGAACTGGTCAACCTGCAAAAGCGCTACCGGGCCATCCTGACCCGCGGCGAAAAGGAGCTGCCCGTTATTCCGCCGAAACCCAGTGGCAAACGCGGCAAGCTGGCCAAATCCGATGCGCACAACTTGTGGGAGCGCTTCAAGACTCATGAAGCCGCCATACTGCTATTTGCCAAAGAACCGCATGTGGCTTTTACCAATAATCGTGCCGAGCAGGATTTACGCATGGCCAAAGTCAAACAAAAGGTCTCCGGCTGCTTTCGTGCCGAAGAGTATGCCCATGCCTATTGCCGAATATCCAGCTACCTGCAAACTATGGCCAACCGAGGCTATAATCCGCTCATCGCGATTCAAATGGCTCTTGCTGGGAACGCGGCTATAGGGCGCGAGTAGTTACCAAATATTTTGATCTGATTGACTGACTAGGCTTTTCTCAACTTCTTACTCTAAATAAGGTAATTTACGGCGAGACAGGATGTCTGTATCTGAGGTGGAACATAATGAATGATGTGAAAAAAAATCTTGTTAGCGCTAGGCCTGCTTTTTTTACTGGCTCAATTGATCACTGTCTTTCTGGTTGGGACAAAAGGAATTTGGGCTGGATTTTGACTTTTAATGCGCATAACGGGAAATTTAGCCCAAAATGATACTGAATATTCAAAGATGCAGTTGTCCACTGTGTTGGTTGAGCAAACTGGGCCTCATTGCCTTGGGATTCGCATCTCGCATAAACCAAACGTGCTATTGACTTAATGCTATTTATCGACTTATTCCGTACCAAACGGAACAGAAAGGCCAATGCAAAATTTATGAGAACACGCGAATTCGATACCCGACAAGCCATCGCCAGCGCCATGGAAGTATTTTGGAGGAAGGGTTACAAGGGCGCATCGATGACTGAACTTTTGGCTGCTATGGGCATCGGCAAGGGCAGCTTTTATGCGGCTTTTGGCAGTAAACACGAACTCTACCTGCAAGCGCTTAGGCATTTCCGCGACACTGGCATGTTGTTCAAACATTTAAAGGCCTTGCCAGAAGCAAATTTTGCCTACGAATCATTAAGGAAGTTATTCGACCAATTGATTGAGCGAACCATTAACGAACAAAAAACCTGCATGCTAGGTAAAGCAGTGTTGGAGTTTCGAGGTCAAGACCCCCAAGTTGCGGAAATCGTCAATATGGGGATATCACAATTAGAAAATGTTATTCTCGAAATCCTGTCAAAAGCGCAAGCCACAGGTGAAATATCTAAAGGCCGCGATCTACAGGTATTGTCCTCCTACTTAACCGCTGCTTTTTATGGAATCCAGGTGCTGGGAGTTGCCAAGCCTTGCCGGGAAAATCTTGAACAAGTAGGGGCTATCGCGTTGTCGATTGTTTTTCCAAACCAATAATCATTATTTTAATGATCCCGGCCATATTTTTTTATTATTTATGTACCAATCAGTACATAATTTTCAAGGCTCTATATGGATTTCGAGGGCTTTTTGAGTAAGACAACTAAAAGTGATGACAACAAGCGTTTACCGCGCCTTTTGAGGTTGTAGACGAACTCAAAGAAGGCCAGATATAGAGGTAGTTTGTCCTGTGAAAGTCCCCGATGGGGACGAAGCCACGAGCGCAGCAATGACCACAAGCCCTCGATGGTGTTGACGTGAACCTCATGGAAGCCGTCACCATCCTCGTCGCGGGCATACTCGCTCGCCGAATGGTTGACAGTCTTGTGGCCGTAGCCCCAATCTGTCAGACGGCTATAGATGGCGTATTCGTCGGTATGGATCAGCGTTCCTTCCGCAACAGTCTGTATAATCAATGGTTTGATGGTTTCCTGCTGTACGTTGTCGAGCATCCGGATGATGGCTTCACCCGAGCGCTGGATCATGCCGAAGATGGGCGGTTTTTCCGTAGCTTTGGTGCCACGCCCGCGCGCCCCTTTCAAGCGACGGCGGCGTGGTTTTCGCCCGGCGCCGGCGACCTTCTCGGGCTGGCCTTTGTGCCCGGCAACTACGTAGGTCTCGTCGCATTCAACCACACCCGATAGCGTCACTGGCTCTTTTTTTGGGCAATGCCATTACGCAGGCACTCCGTCATGGCCTGCACGTCGTCCTTGTTCAGATCCAGTTCCTGCGCAATCTGCACATTGGACAGGTTCAGCCCCATGAAATACAGGCACAGCACCCACGTCGATAACGGCTGGTGGTGACCGGACAGTACGGTTCCCGTCAAGTCGTCAAAGCGCCGCCCGCAGGCCTTGCATTCATAGCGCTGTAAATGCCGCTCCGACCCGGCAAAGCCGCGCCGAATCGTGTCGCTACTATCGCAATGCGGACAGGTAACGCCCTCTTGCCAGCGTAACTGGCGAATAGTCTCGTAGCATTGTGCTTCGCTGACCAAGTGTTTGATTGATAAGATGGTTGGTTGCATCTAACTATTTTACCGTAAGACCTCAGAATCCATATAGAGCCATTTTCAATCGTATTAGGGAGGTGATTTTTAGCTTAAAACTAACTAATTTTTTAATTCAATTTCAACTTTACCAAGGAGAACAACATGTCTTTTTTACTTTCTAGTCCAGGCACGACTAATCTACCAGACGTTTTTCAAAAATATCCTAAAAGGGGTATTATGATTTTGCACCTCATCGACGACATCATGCGAGAAGAATCGCCTTTGACGGACGGCGAGCATGAACTCATTTTCACTTATATATCCGGCTTAAATTCCTGCAGTTTTTGTTTTCATTCTCATGTGCCTGCAGCCACCGCTTACGGAATTGATGAATCGATATTCGGTGACATGAAGATTAACCTTGATTCGCCTAAAGTCGATAAAAAACTACAGCCGATATTGAGCTACGCCAAAAAACTTACACTAACGCCTACGCAAGTCACCAAAGCAGATGTCGATGCAATTTATGCTGAGGGATGGAATGAACAAGCCTTTTTTGATGTGGTGTGCATCTGCTGCGTGGTCAATTTTATGAACCGATTCGTCAATGGGGTTGGTGTCGATGTCGATCCGGAAACCGCGCATCAAACCGGGGCTTCAGTTTTGCCTACAATCGGCTATTCCGGTTGGGCGGCAAACTTGGAAAAATCGCTTGCTTCATAGTTGTGCTTCGCAGTTCAGTAATTGGCAGGGAACGCTTCCGTTATCCCTTTCTACCGCGCTGAGGATCGTAACTTGAGACAGGAATAACCCGATAAGCGTGATTCAGGGTTGAATCGCACTTATCGGGGATAGAGCATCTTTTTGATATTCGAACGAGAAGAGCACAGTTAGAAAGCGGTGAGTGTAACGAAGGGCTAGTCGTTATTTATGTAGGCGGAGGGATCTAAGGCGCGGATTCAACAATCTTTGTTAACTGTTGCGAACCAGTTGAGCGCTAAAAATGTCCCATCGGTATTTGTTAAGGACGAAGCATGTCAGAATTTTGTTTAATTAATCGGTTCGTAATTACTTAACTCAGTTTTTTTACTCAAACTTTATAACCAGTTACCAAAAGGTTGCACGATAACCTTTTCACCAGCTTCCACTCGGGTTTGATCAGCTGCCAAGATTATGAAGCAGTTGGCTTGCGACATGGAAAGTAAAATACCAGAACCTTGCTCACCGGTCTTGCATACTGTCAACCCGCCATCAGACGCCTGGCTCAAAATGCCGCGCTGATACTCTACTCTTCCCGCTCGTTTTGTTAAAAGCAAACTGTTCATCGCTTGTAAAATTAAAGGCGGACGAACGATTTCGCCACTTAAATGCTGTAGTGCCGGATGCACAAACTGGTTAAAACTTACCATCATCGCCACTGGGTTACCTGGCAAACCAAAAAACAATGCTTGTTCTAGACAGCCAAAGGTTAATGGTCGTCCTGGCTTCATTGCCACCTTCCAAAAAACAATTTCGCCTAATTCGTTCAACACTTGACGTATATAATCTGCCTCTCCGACCGAAACTCCGCCGCTACTAATAATGACATCATGGTTTTTCGCAGCTACTTGCAATGTATTGTGTAGTTGTATTTGGTCGTCACCAACCACGCCTAAATCAGTTATATTGCAATGCAAGCGGCTCAACATCCCAAACAGGACATTTCGATTACTATCGTATATCTGTCCAAGCTGTAAGGCTTCTCCTATTGGCTGCAATTCATCACCTGTGGAAAAAAAGGCTATCCGCAAGCGCGGCATTACAGCAACATTATTGATGCCTAAGGAAGACAACACCCCTAAATCTGCCGCCGTTAACCGTCGACCACATGTCAACACTGTTTGTCCTAATCGAATATCCTCACCAACGAATCGAATATTTTCTACTAGCCTAGTACGGCCATCAATTCTAATACTTGCTGCGCCGAGCATTTCGACATGCTCCTGCGGGATCACCGTATTGCAACCGGCAGGAATCACTGCTCCTGTCATTATGCGGACACACTCGCCACTTGTGCATCTCCCAAGAAATGGATGACCGGCAAAACTATTCCCAACTACCTTTAATGTGACAGTCCCATTCCGAGGTATATCATCGGCACACAAGGCAAACCCATCCATCGCCGAATTATCATAAGGAGGAACATTCATTTCAGCAATAATATCTTCAGCCAACACACGATCAATGGATTGTCGCAAAGACAACCGTTCTTGCTTCGTAATAGCGAAGGGTTTTATGCAATCTATTATAAATTGCTGCGCAACATCAACAGTTATTGCTGTCGGATCATGCTCGTCAGCGCAACTTGGTTTGCTTAGATGAAGTCTTCCGCTATCTATCTTATTAGGCATAACACCCCGAAACTATGATGTTTTTTCACTGTTGCCGATACACTTCTGATTTGTTTCATATTGCTGATATGATTTATCATATTACTTTTTGCTAAAGTTACTACCATAGCCTGAAAAGAATAGATAAATGACCTCGATGGCGTTGATTAAGCCAACGTCCACCCAAAACTTCAACACTCTGCTTACGTTGGTTATTGTTAATAGTTTGTGTTTTTTTTAAATCGCAATACAAGTGTGTTGTCTTACTACTGATTAATTTTCTGCAATTTTCTATTGACGCATGTTAAAAAGACCCTCATCACCTTTTCGCTACTTAACAAAAGAGTCGAAATTAACGTACTTCTTTTGGAGGTAAGAAAACGCCTGGGCAACAAGCACCCAAAACCAATACACGCGCATCAAATGTATTGGTATTATTGATGATGAAGGTCTGTAAGCTGTTTACACTATTTAATAGCATTTATTTCAACAAACAGGATGGACGGTTAGCTCCACCAGTGTAACCATTAGCAATCAATTACAGCCATCACCGCTTGAGGGGGCTAAGTTTATATGACCGGTAAATATTGCCAGTTGCATAGTTGCTGATGGAGCTAACCGTCACCCCTGTTTAACGTAATTTTTTTCAAAGCAGGTTCTTGTTATATCAATTCAATTGATGTGCCCAAAAGGCACAAAAAATCGACAATCTATTTATACCGCCGAAGCCACAGCGAATGCAGTTGATCTCCTTCGGAACCTAAGTTTTATATTTCTTAGGCACAACCGAATCCAGCTCTTCAGGAACAATCGCACCATTGCTGATTCGGTAAGCAGAATGGGGCACTATTTTTTCTCCAACCGGAAAACCTGCGCTGCTTTCTCTGGCAAAAGGTAGCACGACGGTTTTTCGACATCCTCCCAGGAGACAGCAAAGCCATCCAAAGCACTGTTTTTATAACGGGGTGAAGAGATTATTGCTAGCGTCCTTTCGGCAAGAACATTGTCAAGGGATTCAGATGTTGAAATAACGCCTGCTTTTCTATCAGGTATATTTTCCTTCATTATTTCAATAGCTTGATTTATGGATATCACTTTTTTACCCAGCGTTTTTCTTCATCATGTCCGCCACCCCACAGCATAGGGAAAGCATGCAAAAGTCCAGGGAAAAGTGCTTCCAAACTTTCCTGCGCACCTTTGGAACTTCCTGGTAAATTAATGATTAATGTTTTGTCGCATATGCCAGCCAGTTCGCGTGACAACATTGCATAAGGTGTGCGTTCTTTACCATGGCGGCGTATAGTCTCAGCCAGACCGGGTGCTTCTTTTTCGATGACTTTGGCCGTTGCTTCCGGAGTTATGTCTCTAGGGCCAAAACCCGTTCCACCGGTTGTAATAACCAGATCAAAATGTTCATCTACTAGTTGCCGCAAGCGATTTGATATTTGGTCTGAATCATCGGGTAAAATTTCATAGACCGTAACCGATAGGTCTTTATCTTCCAAAAATATTTTGATGATTTTTCCGGATGTATCTTCGCGGTTTCCGGCATATGTTGAATCAGAAATAACAAGAACAGCCGATTTTAATGGTTCGGCAAAATATTCTTTAAAACTGCTTTTGCCTCCCTTTTTCTTAACCAGTTTTACATCGGAAAAAGAGATGTTTTCATCTAACGGTTTAAGCATATCATAGACGTTTAACAGCGCGCCCGTAACTGCAGCCATAGCTTCCATTTCAACACCGGTTTTCCAGATTGCTTTTACTTCCGCTGAAATTTTTATGGTGTCTTTGCCGATATCAAAACTTATACCCACCCAATCCAAAGGAAGAGTATGACAAAACACAATCCAGGCAGCAGCATTTTTCGCAGCGGTTATGCCTGCTGCCCGTGCAACCTGTAAAACATCTCCTTTGGGAACAGTTTTTTCAGTCACCCGTTTTATTGTTTCCGAATTAGCCGTTAAAATTCCTTCGGCTTTCGCATATCTTAATGTGCTGAATTTTGGACTAATATCGATCATTTTGTATTTTTAAACTATTATTTTGTTTTTGCATTTAATTGAATAAATTACCAGAAAAATTACATTTTCAACTGACCTTGCATTTTCCGATAAAAATGTTCTTAAAAGTTATTCCTGAACCCAGTGCACAGATTTATCTTCCATGATTTCTTTTTTCCAGATGGGAACTTTGTGTTTAATACCTTCAACAATCTGTTTCATCGCTTTAATACTTTCTTTACGATGCCCGGAAGAGCAAAAAACAAAAAGAGATAATTCTCCGGTTTTTACCAATCCGGTACTATGGTATATGTGCAGACAATTTAACGGCCATTGTTCAAAAGCTTCTTCACGAATTTTTGAAAACGCCTGGTTGGCCATGTCTTCATAAGCCGAGTATTCAATCCCGGCCACATGTTTCCCCACTTTTTCATCAGCACGTACCTGACCGAGAAAAATAGAATGGGCGCCTATATCATGTTTAGAGCTATGTTTTGCTATCTGCTCACCGATAAAAACCGGATCGATAGCTCCCTGGATAAAATAATTTCTGGCGTTCATGGTTCTATTTTTTTTCCTCTTTCAACCAGGCTACCAAACCGCCTGTAAGATTAAATACATTTTTAAGTGTTTGATGATTTGGCAGCATTCTAATTGCCCGGATGCTGTTGATTCCGTGGTCACAATAAAAAACAACCTGGCAATCGTTTTTCAATATGTTATGAATATTAGCCTGCAAATTATTTAGCGGGATGCGAATAGCATTCGGCAATTCCTCTTGGAATTCGGGTATCGAACGAACATCAATCAATTGTATTTTTTCGTTGTTTTGTAATTTTTTGTGCAGATCAACAGCGCTGATTTCATTTATTTTTTGCTGACTTGAACTGCAAAAACTTTCATAATCAAATGACTCAAAATCCGGGGCATTTTGCAAAGCCTGCTGCACAGCCTGTTCGTTTCGTTGAATGGAAAACAGCATTGTTTGATTGCTCAATGCATCGAACATCAAAACTTTTCCTGATAAAACTTCGCCTACTCCGCAGATCATTTTTATAACTTCGTTTGCCTGCAAATTACCGATAATTCCCGGAAGAACGCCAATGACACCATTTTGCGAACAATCTGGTGCTGTTTCGGGTGCCGGGGGGTTGGGAAACAGGCAGCGATAAGTTGGGCATTTATTGCCTTGATTATCTGTAAAATTTAATACACTCAACTGTCCCTGAAAGCGGTCTATTGATCCTGAAACAAAAGGTTTATCCAGGTAAACACAAAAATCGTTAATCAAATAACGGGTTGGAAAGTTGTCTGTAGCATCAACAACGACATCATATTGGGAAATCAAATCGACAGCATTTTCCGGAGACAATCTTTGAGTGTATGCCTTTAAAACAATATTGGGATTGAGATCCTTTAAACGATTTACTGCGGCTTCGGCTTTGAATTCTCCAACCTGTGAAAAGCCATACAACACCTGGCGATGCAAATTAGAAACCGCAACTTTATCGGGATCTACAATACCAACCCTGCCGACACCGGCTCCAGATAGATACATTAAAGTAGGGCAGCCCAATCCGCCTGCACCGATGACCAGTACTTTTGCTTTTTTTAAAGCCTGTTGTCCTGTTTTGCCAATCTGAGGTAAAATCAAGTGGCGGTGATAATACTGAATTTCCTCTTTATTTAGGTTCATGGTTGCCTTTAAAAAATCAGCCCCCAGCAAAGGGGGGCATAACTGCGACCGAATCGTTATCAAAAAGAAGGTAATTGTCTTCAACCATTTGCTGATTTACAGCCATTCTATACGTATAGTCTTTTAAATTCGGATAATTTGTGATTAACTTGCTTTTCAAGTCAGTCATATTGCCTGTGTCTTGAATCGTCAACATGTTTTTCCCCACCACATCACTCAGAACACCAAAAAAAATCACATTAACCTGCATAGTTTTTCCTTACGTTTTAATGGAAACGGGTTATGTTTCTCTGTTTAAATAAAATTTATAGCTTTTACTCTTATATCAATCCGGCTACCAGTGCGATCGTCAGGTGTGGCAAAAGAAATGAAACCAACAGCAAGCGCAACTGCCAGCGGTAATAGTGTTCTCAAGTCACCAATGGAGCCAGACCATTCCGAAAATAAAAATCTATTTTTAAGTTTTTCCATCATCCACCTATCTGTGCCATTGAAAGATGATTTTTTGAAAAATGAATTATTTGCTGCGTACGCTGTTCCGATTCAAATCCGTCTTTTGCCCTTTTGGACACGGCATCTCTAATTGCCGTTTTTATTTCCTGATCACTTTTTCCTGAGCGCAGCATGTCTTTTAAATTTACGTCGCCATGATCATAGAGACAGGTTTTGAATGTGCCGTCGGGAGTGAGCCTTAAACGGCTGCATGTTGAACAGAATGTTCTGGAATGACCGGCGATGATGCCGACTTTTCCCCTAAATCCAGGGATTTCAAAAATCCGGGCAGTTGAACACATTTTAAGATGTTCGATCATTTCAGGAAAAGAATTCTGCAAAGTTTTGATAATTTCTTCTGCAGAAAGTGTATCGTTTGAAAAGTGCCCGCCGTTAAAAGGCATTTGTTCAATAAAGCGGACTTCAACTTTATTACTTTTGGCCAACATAGCAAAGTCAACAATTTCATTGTCATTGACGCCTTTGAGAACCACCATGTTCAATTTAACGTTCAGATCCGTTAGCAGAATTTTATCAATGCTATTCCACACCCGTTCAAAATCATCACGTCGGGTAATTTTATAAAAAACGTCTCGCTTTAACGAATCAAGACTGATGTTAATACTGCCTGATTTTATTTTTTGAAACAATGGAATAGTATCTTCTAAAAAATAGGCATTCGTTGTTAAATTGATTGTTTCCAGTTTTTCATATTGATTTATTCTGATTAAAAAATCAGGCAGGCCTTTACGCACAAAAGGCTCACCACCGGTAATGCGCACTTTGGTTACACCTAAATCCAAAAATAGTCCAAGCAGGTGTTCCATTTCCTGAAAACGCAGAATATCATCACGTGCTTTAAGATCAATTCCCTCCTTTGGCATACAATAAGTACAACGGAAATTGCAACGGTCGGTAACAGCAAGCCGCAGATAATTTAAATGACGCCCCTGGGAATCAATCAGAAGGGAAGCTGTTGAATTTTTTTGGTGTGTAGTATGTAAATAATCCACGCTTATTTTACTCCTTTTCAAGTTCGAGAAGCTTTGCTGTTTCTTGCAAAACCCTATCGAGGCCATGAACCCAACAATCATATTTAAATCGTCTGCAAGCTCGAAGTTAATTTAAATAGTGCGCTAAGATATACAAAACGTTTTTACTGATTTTTTATTTAATAAGGACAAAAAAATCATTAGCATATGCTGTATTTCTTTTTATTAAGATTTTGGCTCTTTGAGTTTTACACAATTTCCGTGACCGTATTTTATAAGCAGCCGAAAAGGCTGATTTATACGAGTGTAGTCGGATCAATTACTGAACGAACTTCCACGCACGAGCTCATGTTTATGTTTACAATTAAGGACGAGCAATCATTCCGCGCAAACTTTGGAAGAGTTGACGCTTTTACAGCCTATCGACTCGATGATTTTCATGACAGGTATAACGATTTAGAATGTTTGTGGTAAGGAGTCTATCGATTTAAAATCGATAGACTCCTTACCTGATCTAAGCTCTATTTCAAACTACTATTAAGCCTGATTGCCATGTGCGCACCACAAAGGTTTAAGCCGAATAACTTGTTCCTTCGGTTCCATCCTCCACTTTATAGACCTTGCAAGCCAACCCTCTGAGTTGGAAGTTGCCTTGTTCCTTATCACAGTATTCGTCAGAGTCATGAAGTATGACCGCATCCGCCGATTTCCAGAGACTCGATAACGCCGCACCAGGTTCTTCACTTCCTGTTGTTTCCGGGTACCACCAGCCATGAGGAACCCTGACTACGTTAGGATGTGTGTCATTACTGAGCCACGACCTGAGTTTGATTCTTTTTCCGCTAGTTGATTCCACCCATGCCCAATCCCCATCCGACAGGTCTATATCGTAGGCCGTATCCGGATGGATTTGCATGCGGGGATCCGGCTCGCGGCTACGCAGCTCTTTAGTGGATCGGCCTAGGCCAAAACTGTGAAACCAATAGTTTTCGCGCATGCCGGTGAAAAAAGTCAACGGATGCGTCTTAGCCAACTCCGGTTTCCTCACATGGCTTTCCGGTGGTTCAACCCAACTAGGCAAGGGATCATAGCCTAGCTCTTCGAAAATGCTTGAATAGAGTTCAACTTTTCCGCTAGGTGTGCCAAAGCCGGTTTGTTCGTATTTCTTGAAAGTTATTTCAGGCGCGGAAGCCCGAACCTGGGTTGATAATTTTTCCCATGTTAATCCCGCAGGCTTTAACCGTTCATCGTACGCCTCTTCCATGCTTGCCGGCCAATCCTTTTCTTGTCCCAGACGAACGCCAAGCTCACGCCATAGCATCCAGTCGTGCATACATTCTCCTGGCGCCTCCACTGCTTGCTCTCCCCCTTGATAGATTGGAATCCAATCCCAGTAATTGAACAGGTTCGGTCTTTCCAGCCAATGTGTGGCCGGCAGAATATAATCGGCGAGTTGGGCCGTGGGCGACTTGATAAGATCCATAACCACTAACAAATCCAGGTTCATCAACCCTTCGTAAATGTGAGTGGTGTTGGGGTAACTGTTTAAGGTGTTGTTACATTGCGATATAAGTGCCCTCAAGCGGTAAGGCTTGCCTGTTTTCATCGCTTCCCACATGCTTGCAGGGTGCGCCATCGCGCCGCCGGATACCTGGTTTGAATATTTTTTGCCCCAAACCTTTTCCATTGCTGGGCCGGTCTTTTCGAGTGTTTCCCAGCTCAAGAGCTTAAAGCGGTCAACACCGAGTTGTTTCTTGCGTTGTTCAGGCGATAGCCTCTCATTGAGTTCGAATTCATCATCCGATGAAATTTCCGGATGGTACCCCATTAACAGTTCGCCCCCGGGTACATCGAGATTACCGGTGATGGATCTCAATATGGTTAAGGCTCGTAAAGTCTGGGTGCTATTGGCATGGTGATCCGGTACTGCTCCCCAGGGGATCACAGCGGGACCAGTAGTGGCATACATTCTGGCAGACTCGCGAATCTTATCTGCTGGCGCTCCAGTAATTTCTGACGCCCACTCCGGAGTGTATTCCTTCACTCTTTCAGCGAGTTGTTCAAAACCAACCGTCCATTTTTCTACAAATTCTTTGTCATAGAGGTCTTCTTCGATGATCACATTAATCCAGGCCAGTAAATAGGCACTGTCCGTAGCAGGCTTAACCTGCAGAAAGATGTCCGCTTGATCACTATAGCTATTACGGCGTGGATCTGTGACGATCAGCTTTGCGCCCCTATCCAGGGCACCCTTAATCCACAGGTACTCAGCCGTCCATCTTTGCGGACCCGGAGCGTGGCCTAAAAGTACGATGCATTTGGTATTATGAAAGTCTGGAAACTGCCAAAAGCCGTAAGTCGCTTTACTGGGCACCGTGGAATTGGCTAAACACACGTATCCCGTCCAAGTCCAGTTCGGACTCCCCAGTAAGTTCATAAATCTTCGTGAGGCCGCACCGGCGTTAGAGCTCCAGCCATAAGTGCTGCCAATTGTTTCCGGGCCGTCTTCGGCTATCAACTGCTTCATCTTATCGGCAATCTCATCTAAAGCTTGCTTCATGCTAATTTGTTCCCACTGACCCGAGCCGCGCTCACCGATTCTTTTCAGCGCATGCGTTAATCGGTCTGGATGGGTAATGTACTTATTTGCGTTGGCCCCCTTGACACAGATCGAATTCGGCGTGAGGGCATGATCCGGATTTTTTTTAATTGATTTCACCTTACCGTCTTCAACGGTGACAAGAAGTCCGCAATTGATATCGCAAGTACTGCAGATGGCCCATTTCGTTTCTTTGCTCATTTTTTAGCCTCTCAAAATTTTTCACTGACTAACAATCCTCTTCAACCAGACTTAGTTAATGCTGCTAATTCGCAGTGGCGATATAACGGATGAAACAACATAAATTTAGTCATTCTGGCTTCTTAGATACTGCTTGCCTATAGTCTAATAGATATAGACTATATATGATGACAAGCTGTCGTTAAATGCAACGGTAGAAAAATTAATCTACCTCTTATATTTAATAACATTTTTGTACCTGTTGTAGAAATACTATAGGGGGAATGCCGGTTTGTAAAATACTGTTTATCTATGTTTATATAGGCTAAGACTATTTATTAAATGAGGGTGTAACAGACCTGTTGTTTTATTATTATGGAGCATGGGTTTTTCTAACTTAGAAAAAGACATCCGCAACAGATTTAATACACCGCTCTTTCGCTGAGATTGGCTTAGATGTCCGCTTGGATTGCTTAATCAGTATTTTGGAATCATAAAAGTGACTAAGTACGTGTAATTAGAGCTCGCGCTTGCTGCCATACTCCGCAAAAAAAAGTGATTTTTTCGAGGCCCATTGCAGTTAATAGATCCTTCATTGAAACTTTTCGCCCTATCAATCCACCTTGCTGTATACCGAAAAGTACGTAGTTGCGTTTAACAACAAGCACCGCTTTAATCACTTGGGCAAAATCGACCTCAAGGAAATCCAGTCCGAGCCTTATTTGGATCGGTTGAACTGCGAACTTAGGGATACTCTGCGGGCAATCTGCCAGGACCAGGAAGTCAACCTCTACGCCGCTTACCGTAGCAATAGCGAGGATTGGATCGTCAACTTGGTGCGCGCTGGCATGGGGGTTGCGTTGATGCCGGAGTACAGCCTGCCTGCAAACGCCGATGATGTGCGTTGCCGTTATTTGAGCAATCCGGAAATCAGCCGCCAGATATATGCGATTTATTATCCGAAGAATGAGAAAAATACTGAAATTAAGAACTTACTTACAGTTTTAATCCATAGGTAAACCCTATGTTTTCATAGGTAATTAGTCTTTTACAAATGCGCCTGACTTCTTATAATATTAATTCAGACACATCAATAAAAGGCTTGCGCTCATTAGCTTACCTTCCTAAAGCCAAAAAAATAATTATGTGTCAATCTTATAGCTATATGATAAGGCTATGGAAAGCAGTATAAATACCAAATATTTTGATCTGATTGACTGACTAGGCTTTTCTCAACTTCTTACTCTAAATAAGGTAATTTACGGCGAGACAGGATGTTTGTATCTGAGGTGGAACATAATGAATGATGTGAAAAAAATCTTGTTGGCGCTTGGACTACTTTTTTTATTGGTTCAATTCATTACATTTATACTAGTTGGAACCAAAGGTATTTGGTCTGGCTATTGATTTTTAATAAAGTAAGCCAAGCCTAAACCGAACAGGAAAAGTATTTCAGGCATTTTAACCGTATCAAATCACCTAAGTGAGCTTGTAAATAGTGGTAGCTAACGGCCCTAATTTGATACAGTCCTAATAAAAGGAGGAACAGATTTTGGAAAAAATAAATCAGTACGAATGCCTAACAGAAGCAATCCGTCAAACATTACTATTTGTGTATAAATACAGATACCAATTCGCACTAATTTTGGGGTTTATAATTGCCTTTTTTCCTTCATTAATATTTTTTTTCTACAGTGTTTTCGGTTTAAAGGAATAGCTTCCCATTGTTAATTTAGACCTTAGTTGTGTCAATTCATTAAATGTTATCAGACGATCAATTGATTTGTTGAGCATTTAACGAGAGACAGAAACCTTAAAAAAGACACGTCTTCGAAAAGCATAAGTTCGAAAAGATTGATATGAATGTAAATACCTGTAGAAACCCACGAAAATAAACCATAAGACTTGAAAACATCTACATTTTCAGTCTGGTTTATTTGTGAGTATCTGACCGCTTCAACCCGTACTAGATGATGAGTCGAAGTTCTTTGCAATCAGCCTACAGACATCGCTCAGGGTTCACAATGTAAACAAGATGGCCACGCTTTTTGTACTTTTTTTGTTGTGATTGATTTTGGATTAAGCTCAATGATAGTTCCGAAGCTTAATTGTGTTCAAGAGGGCTTTGCGTATGGTAGCTCATATTTTAAAAATGGTTTGGGCTTTTCTTTTTTTCCAATGCCCATTCCATAACCTTTCTTTACGTTTTGAATGACTGTTTTCAAGGTCTAATCG
The DNA here is from genome assembly GCF_044788715.1 of Methylotuvimicrobium sp. KM1. NCBI lineage: Bacteria > Pseudomonadati > Pseudomonadota > Gammaproteobacteria > Methylococcales > Methylococcaceae > Methylotuvimicrobium > Methylotuvimicrobium sp. KM1. The sequence goes on from NZ_CP173170.1 coordinate 4,023,401, forward strand.
GACGTAAGCCAGAAATTAATGACGGTCTCTTGAAGGCCGCTATGAATAGTTATCTATCTATAGCAGCCACTGTATAGGGTTAGGGAATGGCTTTCACCGTCCCTCCCTCCGAACCTGGTGATTAGCGAAATCAGAGAGGCAACCTATAAAGCCTGGGTGTTATAGATTTCGAAGCTAACAAAGCGACATGAAAACGAATGTACAAAGAGCGAGCCATCATATGCAGGTGGATGCTATGTAACTTCATTAGCTTCTGTATCTATATGCAATAATCGGTTTAAACAACGCATTCAAGAACAATTATGGCGGCGAGTTGAGCCCCAATTCAGAGGCGGGGACAGAAAATCGGAACAGTTTAATGCCAAGCGAGTCGTTTCTCTTGGTGGAACTACTTCATCCTGAGTGACCGCTTTGGGGACAAGGGGCGGATCATGGTCGGCCTCTGAATGGCCGCTTTACGACTTAAACCTGCCATATACCTATGCTTCCTGTACGTCAGAAATTGGCCGAAATTACCAGTCCAAAGTCCAACAAAATTCGAACTTTTGAGTGTCCGCTTACGATAATAGCATCTGCGGAATTCTACCAAAGCCAGAAGCGGATGGATTGAGGATTGTTGATTTCAATACGTCTCACAGCATAAAAATAAACAATAACAGCATCATTAACGCTGTGGCTCGAATGATAGTGGACTTCATCGCCATGATCGAGATACTGTTTTCGCCCCACATTTTGAATTGACTCCAGCTTATAAAGGCGAGCCATAAAAAAAGCAGGATTGCGATAATCGACTGTATCGCAGTTTTTAGTTCTTGATAGCCAACGCCGCCGGTGCTGTTTGTGAATGCAGTCGAAGGATTTATCAACGGTTGCCAGACAGTGAGGGCTGACGGTTGAACGCTATTATTCCCACCCCCCGGACTAACGGGACCGGCACTGACTCCGGCGGTAACATTGCCGGTAATCGCTGCCAGGTTATAACCATTAAACGTCGAAATGTAATGGGTAATGGCGGTGTTATTGCCATCACTGGGGATTTGCGCGCCGTTTGTTTGTAAAAACGTTTTAAGCCCTCCGACCCCGACCAGGTGAGCGCCGGCCAATAAACCCGATTCGGTCATGACGATACCGGCTATCGTTTGGCCTACATAGTGATCCAACCCTAAATTGCTTATATAACCCCACTGCTTGATGTTGTAATCTTTGATCGCTTGGGTTTGCACTGCGGCGTTCGCTAAAAAGTCGGCTTTGCTGTGTATCCCGTTCTTCCCGGTCCAGTTACCTGTCCAGTCATTGGCATCCGGCGTCTGATCTTTTTGATAATACCCGGCATCGACCAAGGCGCTCTCCCCCATCTGATAACTGCCTAAATAACCGTATTTGTTGACGCTGGTGGGATTGCTGCCGGATTCTCTGGCACTGAGCGCCGCCAAATAATCGCTGTATTCGGAAGCCGCCCACGCCACGCCTGAAATGAATAAGCCGATGATCAGTTGTCTGGTTTGCGTCATCACGCTTTACTCTGAGCCGGGTGGGATTTCTTGTAACTGCCCTGCCCGATAACGAAAGTAAAGCACTTCGGTCTGCGTTGGACAGCATAAAGGATCGCTGGGGCCCTGAACTTTCGTTTCGACCGAGAGCGTTCCGGTCGTTTGTACAGGCCTAAATCCCTCCACCATGCCGGTAACCGGTACCGTCGCCAGATTCTGCCATTGATTCTGTTGTTTTGAGACAATGCTCAATTGGTTCCGCCAATAGGTCGGCCCGATGATCGTCCACAAGACCGCCTTTTCTAAACCGGGTTTACCGGCATCTAATTCGACCGGCATGCTCTGTTGGATCTGCACTTCTTCTCGGGTATCCAACTGCTGCCTGAACAGCGCGGTTAATTCCGGATCGGTGATTTCTGCTGTTGCGATGTGTACACATATGCCGAACATTACAATGACGGACAGTATCTTTCTGATCATGTAATCATCCTCACTTGCCTAAATGATTTGAAATACCCACGACTGAGCGTGCGTAATTGTTTGCTCTGCGTTTCTGCTGTAAATTGGTACCTGGCGAATGATAACGCCCGATCGCCTCGAACCAGTCTTGGCTTTCTCGGTACTCCGATGCCAGTATTTTCGCCCCGGTACGGACATTGTGGTAGGGATCGAGCGCCTGCCACGGATTGCCTAACTTGTCTTGGTGATAGCGCCAATTGACCTGCATCAGTCCGACATCGATCGACCGGATACCCTGTTTCAAATACTGCGTGAGTCCGATATAGGCTGCGATTCGGGTCGGGTATCTTCTCGGGACACCCGCCACGTTCAGCGTCCACGGCCAGGGACGGGTTTGCCGGCTACGCAATCGCATCCGGCTTTCTTGCAGCGCCACGCTGTAGAGCACACGAGGCGGGATTCCGTACTCGTGTGCAATCTGTCGGTAACTCGATGGGATAGCCTCCGCATGGAGCGGAGTACCGGATAATGACAGTCCGATACTCAATACGACTCCCCCTACCTTAGTCATCATCGGACATTACGTGTTATTCGATTTATTCGCGGAGAGCTTGCCGATGACTGTCGGAATAACGTTGTTCAATAACGTGTCGACAACCCATTCCCGTGCCTCGCGTTCTTCGGTAAAGTAAATGACCAAGCTAAACACGCCGAACGTCGAGCACGGAATGATTTTCCATCCCTCGCTCATGCTGAGAACCGGGATGATATCGCGTGTGGCGCAATCGACCCTGCGCTCTATTTCATAAAAAACGGCCCGTTGCACATCGTTGAGTCGGCGACCGGTATTGAGGTAGTGAGCTAACAGCTGATTGAAACAAAAATCCAGCACCAAATAGCGTTCCGCGCGGCGTTCCTGAATATGGCCCCACGTAAATTCGTAACCTTCGGCACTGTTATATTGATTTAATGGGTAAGTATCATTCATGCGTTTTCTGGCTACCAACTTAAAACGGGACAAATTGTTAGGCTTAACCGTTCGCCCTGAGCAAAGTAAGCGCCCTTCGGGCGCATGGCGTTACCATGAAACAGTCGCTGTTTGAAGCGATTTTTAGTTTTTTTGTGAGCTTGTAAGTCGTTGAATTTATAAGCATAAATAGCTGTTTCTTGAGAGCTTGTCGAAGGGTGGACGGTTAAGCCGATCATGGTTCGACAAGCTCACCACGAACGGCTTAACCTCAGGCTGTCCCGGCTTAAGTTGGTAGCCCGTTTTCTTAAACTCATTTCTTCATGTATCGATTGAGGTATCGATTCCGGTAGCGTCAACCGATGTTTTTCGCGCCTGCTGAATCGGTGATTACTGGCTGTATCGATGGACAGTGTTTGTTGTTGCGGCATTTTTATAGGTTGATTACGGTTAACGAGTGGGCATCCATTGTGAACGCTACAGGCACCCCCTGATCGACTTTATGTGTGATTTTTATCAGGTTGCCTTGATCATGATTCAAGGTGATCTTGCCGCTTTTCAGCCGTGATGAGTCAATAGCCAGGTCGATTGCCCATTTTTTGATCTTTTCATCATCCCGCCCCGGCTTTGTGTCGACGAAATACACATCGATTTGATGCGGGTTCAGCGAACGATTGTCCAGTACCCGCCGCATCATTTGTTTGCATTCATGACACTTATCGACTTTGAGAAAAACCAACAAACGGCTGTCCGCTTGTATCGATGCTGTGGCTTGGGTGCCCGAGTGAGGACGTATTTTGTTGATGTCGATCAGTTGAATATCGCCGTACAGTTTCTTGAATGCTTCGCTGTAGGCCGCCTGAAACGCTAAAATGCGTTCGGCATCCTCGAAGCGCATTTGCGCCCACAATTCAGCGTATTTTTTCCGCTCCTGATCGTTTCTGGCGTGGGTGCCAAGGACTTCGATCGGCGAGATAGTGGCCGGGCTGATGCTGCCGCGTATGCCCTGCATCAGTGTTTTATAGCGACTCCATTCCTCGGTGGATAACGACCAGTGCTTACGTTGCGCGTCTTCCGTTTCGACCGGTTTGATTTGGCTATCTCGATACTCGCTAGTGGTTTGCTCCGCGGTCGATGGCATGATCGGTAGCGTTATCAGCGCTAGTAAAGTAATTAGGACACCAACAACAGACGGCTTCGGCATAAGAGTTTCCTTGTTGCCTTAGGACTGTATTGAGAGCACCTTGCGCGCTCCGGACTGATGCGTGAGTGTTACGGTCCCCCTTACATTATTCATCTCGTTGACTGTCCATTGATCGATGGCCTGCCCTAGGGTCAGTTCCAGCAACTGTCCGTTATACCGAAACACGGCATAGAACTCGCTCCCCCATTGATCGATGCTGACCAAGGAAAAAGGAATAGGTGCGATTACAGGACGAGGGTTTAGGTTGGCTTTAGGCTGAGGGTTGGATTTGAATTGCTTGACCGGTTGTTGGCTGGGTTTATTGGGTTTTAGGCGATTCGATAATTGATCGATTTGCAGTTGTTGAGCGATCAGGCGGTCTTGCAATTCCTGGATGAGCGCGTCCTGTTGGTTTTGCCGGCTTTCGTTGGCTGTCTCAAATTCGGTCAGATCGGATTGTAGCTGTTCCAGTTTTTTTAAAGTTTCGCTAGTATCCGACGCAAAGGGCAGGCTGTGCTCTGGATCGGAGTTGTGGGCTTCGGCCAATTTTTCCGTCTCTATTTCAGGCGTCTGTTCCAATTCTTTTGCTGCGCCTATCGTTAGTACTTCGGTATTGTCAGACAATGGCGGAAAAGAAGGTCGACTATCGCTTTCCAGTTCGACCAGATTGGTTGCCGGCTCATCATCGCCTTTTGTTGTAAAAAATAATAGTAGGATGATGACGATAACGGCGGCCAATGCCGCTCCTCCGTATTTCAGCCAAGCCGGAATCGGTTGCAAGTCTATCGTTTCGTCGTTGTTTAGGATGACGTCATTTTCCGGCATGGTTATTCTCCGTTAGCGGCAGCAAAACTTGCATTGTGCTTATGCGTTTCTGCGGTTTGCACGTAATTAATCCGTCGTCTGATGGGATCGATAATGGGCACAAGTTCCGGCGTGACCAAGACGGTCAGCGCATCGTGTAAGGTCATGGGGCCAAGACGCCGTTGCACGTCGGGCAACGGATTGAGGAACAGCCTGGCAGCGTGTGGATTCAGAATTGGCGGACTTTCGACGCTATAGCCGCTTCGTCTCAGTAGATAATGAACGGTATCCCCGACAGTTTGCAGGTCGTTGGGAATGGTGACGTTGATGAGGACCTGTAACGGTTCTCGTTGCGGGAGCGTCGGGATGGCCGGAACAAACGAGTAGCGACCGGTTTGGACGACTGCGGCAGGTTTGAATTTTTCGCTGATTAATGAATATCGGGTTTCGTTGATTTCCGGAGCGGGTATTTCCGCCGGCGCGACCGTTTTAAGTTCGTTGTTCGGTGCTTTGCCGCCTTGCGTGGCACAGCCGGCGACCAGCGATAGTGCAAAGCACTGGAACAGGATTTTCATGGAAGTTTTCATCATGTCGACTCTGTGATAGCTGGCTTTTGTTACACAGAAGTCTGCGGGTTTGCAGGGATTTCAACAATAAAAAACCCTTTTTACGATTTCATAGGGTTTTACCTTTTCCGGATAGGCCCCTTTCCTTTAGGGCTCCCTTCCCTTCTTCCCTTTGTCCTTTTTCCATTCCTTTTGAAACCATTTTCCGTATCTCTTCCCTTTCTGCCTTTTCCCTTTTCCAGCCCTTTCCCATTTTCATTGGCCGATATTATTGAATGAATGTGTATATGCAAGCCGTAAGGATGTTTGCGTAAAATAAGCAGTAGCGCCCGGGTTGATTTGACCTTCGTTTCTGGATGTCTCAGAATTCGGAAAAAATTACGCTAAATTTTCATTAGCCAGCATTCACCCACCAATTGTAAAAACCAGCCCAAATCCGTCGTATAGTCTTTATAAATCCGTTCAGCATGCGGTTGCCTGCTTCAATCGAATTACGTGGACATATTGGGTAAGTTCGGGGATTCGATGATGGTGTTGGACTTTCCGGCGGTGATAGCCACAATGGCTTGGGTTTTGGGAGGTGGATGTTTTGTGACTCGGAGTAAAGTCGCTCGTCGGCCCACAAGAACCACTCAACCCATATTTCCGAATGGCTAAGTATGAACCCATTCTTGCCAGTCGCGTTTCTCAAAACAGGCCAGTCAGCCAAATCCAAATTCTGCGAGCTAGAGGTCTACAAAGCAGCCATTGATCATCGTAGCTAACGGCCACTTTGCGACATTCAGACAGATGAAAAACATTGTTTGTAAGCGGCTGGTTTTGGCACCTAAGCTGACTTTGATGCCTATTTCCGTAAATGCATGGACTTGAGTTCACGTCTCCGGCTTCACAGCAATTTGCAAAGCCCCTGAAGAAACAGCCAACTCTATTATTTAAGGGACGTTACGGTAGCTTCCAACTCTTTCAAGCAATTCAGGCACAAACATTCGTCATAAAGTTGGCGGACATACTCAATCGTTTCAAAAGACAAACAAATGTTCGAGCAATCACAGCGATGAATGCGATTAGCCTTGCAAATGAATTGCCCCTGACAACGGGGGCAATGTTTCGCTTCATGTTTACTGTCGAAATTTTTTCTGAACAAGGGGGGCCTCTCCAGTGGAAATTCAGCGATTAAAGCGCGCGCCTTCTTACTCTTCAAACAGCTGATTTATGGTAGCCGTCATGATTAAGACTCGACTTTGTAGTTCTGAGCGCTATCGACGGCTATTCCCAAACCAAAGCTCCGCCCGTCTGATATTCGGTCACCCGCGTTTCGAAAAAATTTTTCTCTTTGCGCAGATTGGCTTGCTCGTCCAGCCACGGCAATACGTTTTCGGCCCCGGGGAAGGGTGCGGTCAGGCCGACTTGCCGGGCTCGGCGGTTGGCGACGTAGCGGAATTGCTCGATGTGCAATCCGGCGTTGTAGCCCAAGATCGGCTCGCGCAGGATGTAGCCGGCATAGGCCGTTTCGACGACTTCGGCTTCGTCCCACATTTCCCTTAGCGCTTGCGGGTCGAGCGTCAGGTTTTCTTCATCCAGCAGTTGCCGCACCACGCGGATGCCGAACGCGCAGTGCAGCACTTCGTCACGCATGATGTATTGCAGTTGCTCGGCCGCGCCTTTCATCAAACCTCGCCGCTGCAACGCGAATATCGGACTGAAGCCGTTGTAAAACCAGCAGCCCTCGAACACGGCGGCGAAAAACAGATAGGCCATCGCGAATTCGTGCAGCGCGTCGCGATCGGTCAACGGCCTGTCGGATTGCAACACACCCTGCAAGCGGCGGTTGGCCAAGGCAATCTTGCCGTGGATTTCCGGCACCACCCGGTAGCGGTTGTAAATCTCGCGCTGGTCGATCCCCAAGGTTTCGATGCAATGCTGGTAGGTCCAAGTGTGCAGCGCTTCCTCGTAAACTTGCCGGGCCTGGTAGATTTGCAGTTCCGGCGCGCTCATTTTTTCCATCACCGCCAGTCCGATATTGCGCATCGCCAGGATGTCGGAGGTAGTAAGATAAGCGAGTACGTTCTCGAATACGTGGCGCTCAGCCGATGTCAATTTGTGCTGGTAATCGTGCACATCCTGCGCCATCGAGATTTCCAGCGGCGTCCAATGGTTGCGGTTGGCGTTTAGAAAAAACGACCAAGCCCACGGGTACTTGAACGGGGCCAGTTGATTGATGTCGGCCTGGCCGTTGACCACCCGTTTTTGTTCGGGGTCGATGGGCGGCACCGTACAACCGTCCGGTGAGGCCGATATTGCGGCGGTTGCCTGGAATTCACCGATCGCCGGCGCCGCCGAAACATCCCAATCGTCAAAGCTTAACGTCGTTTTCATTGGCAGGCCTCGCAATCCGGATCAGCAATCGAGCAGGCCTTGGGCGCCGTTTCGTCGGCGCCGGTTTTTTCCATCGCGGTGGCGCCCAAGGTGCGTAAATAATACGTCGTCTTCAAGCCGCGTTGCCAGGCCAGTCGGTACATCCGGTCCAGTTTGCCGCCGGTCGGCGCGGCGACGTACAAATTTAGCGATTGCGATTGGTCCAACCATTTCTGCCGGCGGGCGGCAGCTTCGATCAGCATTTCCGGGTCGATTTCGAAGGCCGTGGCATAGCGGGCTTTGATTTCGGCCGGCACCCGCTCGATGGCGGCTAGCGAGCCGTCGAAGTATTTCAGGTCGGCGACCATCACCGCATCCCATAAATCCAGTGCTTTCAACTCGCGTACCAATGCGGCGTTGACCACCGTGAACTCGCCGGACAGATTGGATTTGACGTATAGATTCTGATAAACGGGCTCGATGGACGCCGAAACGCCGACGATGTTGGAAATGGTCGCGGTCGGCGCAATCGCCACGCAATTGGAGTTGCGCATGCCGACTTGGGCGATGCGCTCGCGCAACGCTTGCCAATCCAACTGCCCGCCGGTCGGCACACCCAAGTCGCCGCGCGTTTCCGCCAAGAGCGCCAAGGTATCCGGCGGTAACACGCCTTGCTGCCATAAACTGCCGTTAAAGCTGCTGTAACGTCCGCGTTGCTCGGCCAAATCGGCTGAAGCCTGATAGGCGTAATAACACAGCAATTCGGCCGAATAGTCGGCGAATGCCACCGCTTCCGGGCTGGCGTAAGCGATGCCCAGTTGGTGCAAACAATTGGAGAAGCCCATCATGCCCAGTCCGACCGGGCGGTGGCGCAGGTTGGCGTTACGCGCTTTGACTGTGGCGTAGAAATTGATGTCGATGACGTTGTCCAACATGCGCATCGCGGTGTTAATGGTGCGTTGCAGTTTGTCGGCATCCAGTTGCCAAACCCCGTTATGTTCGACTAAATGCGCGGCCAGATTCACCGAGCCCAGATTGCAAACGGCGGTTTCATCATTGGACGTGTTCAGCGTGATTTCGGTGCACAGGTTGGAGCTGTGGATTACCCCTGCGTGTTGTTGCGGCGAACGCAGATTGCAGGCGTCCTTGAAGGTAATCCACGGATGGCCGGTTTCGAACAGCATGGTCAGCATCTTGCGCCACAATGGCACCGCGCCGATGCGCTTGAATAACTTGATTTCGCCGCGCTCGGCCTTGGCCTCGTAGGCTTGATAAGCCTCGGCGAAGGCCGCACCGTACAAATCGTGCAAATCCGGCACGTCCACCGGCGAAAACAAAGTCCAATCGCCGTTTTCCCGCACCCGTTGCATGAACAGATCCGACACCCAGGCGGCGGTATTCATGTCGTGGCAACGGCGACGCTCGTCGCCGGTGTTTTTGCGCAGTTCCAGAAATTCCTCGAAATCCAGATGCCAGTTTTCCAGGTAGGCGCAAACCGCACCCTTGCGCTTGCCGCCTTGGTTGACTGCGACGGCGGTATCGTTGACCACCTTTAGGAATGGAATCACGCCCTGGCTGTTGCCGTTGGTGCCCTTGATCCGGCTGCCCAGCGCCCGCACCGGCGTCCAGTCGTTGCCCAGGCCGCCGGCGTATTTTTGCAGCAGCGCGTTTTCCTTGATGCTTTGGTAAATGCCGTCCAGATCGTCGGAGACCGTGGTCAAGTAGCAAGACGACAATTGCGGGTGACGGGTGCCGCTGTTAAATAAGGTCGGCGTCGAGCACATGAAATCAAAGCCGGACAGCAGCCGGTAGAATTCGATCGCGCGCGTTTCGCGGTCAATTTCGTTGAGCGCCAGTCCCATCGCCACCCGCATGAAAAAGCACTGCGGCAACTCGATGCGGCGGCCGTCGATATGCAAAAAGTAACGGTCGTACAGGGTTTGCAGGCCCAAGTAATCGAATTGCAGATCGCGTTCGGCCAGTAGCGCTCCACCCAGTTTTTCCAGATCGAACTCGGCCAGACGCGGATCGAGTAACTCGGCGGCGACGCCGGTTGCGATGAAGTCGGCGTAGCAGCCGGCGTAGCGTTCGGCCATATCGGCTTGGCTCAATGCCGAGCCGGTGGCTTCCAGGCGCAGATGGCTCAACAGCAAACGCGCGGCGACTTTGGCGTAGTCCGGTTCGACTTCGATCAAGGTCCGCGCCGCCAACACCAAGGCCTGACGTACCGATGCCAACGGCATGCCGTCGTAGAGATTGGTCAGGGCTCCCGTCCAGACCCGCTCGGCATCGACATCGGCCAAGCCGGCGCAAGCTTCGCGGCACAACGCGATGAACGCTGCACTGTCCAGCGGTCGGCGTCGGCCGTGGTCGTCCACTTGCAAAGACGGTGATGCATTGTCGATGGCTTGCCGGGCCGCGCGTTGCTCGGCGTGTTTTTCGCGGTACAGCACGTAAGCGCGGGCCACGTCGTGGGCGCCGGAACGCATCAGCGCCAGTTCCACTTGGTCCTGAATATCCTCGATATGTATCGTACCGCCGCCCGGCAGGCGCCGAGTCAATGCCTCGACCACGCCGGCCGTGAGCTGCGCGACCTGATCGCGAGTCCGCGCCGAATTGACGCTATGCTGGCCCTCGACTGCGAGAAAGGCTTTGGTGATCGCGATGGCGATTTTTTCCGGCTGAAATGTGGCCACGGAACGGTTGCGGCGAATGACTTCCAAGCCGTTCCCCTCCGAGCGCGGCACTGAATGTTTAAAGGACTCGGCAGAGTCGGGATAAAAACTGGCGGGTTGAGCGGCGGTATCCATGGGTTACTCCATTGAGGAGCGGGGATATGAAGCCGCAACGGCAGGCGCGACACGGAAGCCGAAATAGCCCGAACCGCATTATTTGCCATCGTCCTCGGAGACACCCCGCTCCCGGTTGATTAAAGTTTCGAGGGCAGGTCTCCTGGCTTTCGGGTCGTCGTTTCGGTTCGGCCTTCCCGGACTCGCGTCCAGTGGCACATGGTGAACCTCAACTCGCCGATTACAGTTGCGGGGGCAGCTCCGGCTTGCAGGCGATCATGCAAAAGAAGCAAAATCGCCGACCGGATTCCCTTTTAATCCCCTTCGGGGGGAACCGTCTTGGCGCAGTAGTTTAGGCGGGTATGGCGAATGTGTCAAGCTAGGATTACTATATGTAGTGATTTTTATAGGCCAATCTGTCTACATATTGTGCATTCATTGACCCTTCAAGCAAACCCAACTTTTGGATCCAGGCCACCAATCAAACAAATACTGTAGGATTTTCAGGTTTAACGGCCCTTTTGAAGCCAATCTATGACAGCAGCTAGGCTAAAGCGTCATCTAGCGCCATCGCGGCATGTTCCACCAACCAACGTAAATACTCCAACTCGGCATCCTCGTGCCGACAAGCCAAATACATGGTTTTAGCTATGGGTAGACCAGCGAAACGCAGGCCGGTCAGGCCCAGTTTGTCGGATTTGTCGGCCAGCAGCCATTCCGGCAGCAGGCACACGCCGCGACCGGCGGCGGCTAGTTGCAGCATGATGTCGGTTTCCTCGACCGGGATATGGGCGGCGGGTTCGATGCCGGCCGGTTGCAGCACCTTACGGAACATGTCCAGCCGCTCGCGCGCCACCGGGTAAGTCAGCACGGTTTCGCCGCGCAAATCGTCGGGCTTGATTTCGGCGCGGCCGGCCAGCGGATGGCTGTCGGCCACGATCAATACCAATTCGAAATCGAACAGCGTCTGGTAGCTGAGCAGGCCGTTATCGACCGGGTCCGAGGTCAACACCGCATCCAGTTTGTATTGGCGGATGGCTTCGAACGATTCGAAGCGGTAGCGCGAGGTGACTTCGACGGTCAAGTCCGGCCACGCGCGCAGATAGGGTTGCAGAATGTTGCGAAACCACTCGTAGCAGGCATGGCATTCGATGCCTATCGTCAATTTACCGGTCTTGCCTTTGGCTAGCTGCGCCAAATGGTTTTCCGCCGAATCGACGGTGGCGATGACGGATTCTGCGACCTCGGACATATAACGCCCGGCCTGGCTCAATACCAGCGAGCGGCCCTGCTTGTACCACAGTGTGACACCCAGGCGTTGTTCCAGGTTTTTGATTTGATGCGACAGCGCCGATTGGGTCAGATGCAGGGTTTCGGCGGAGGCGCTGAGGGTGCCGTGGCGTTTTAACGCCAGCAGGATGCGCAGGTGGATCAATTCCATATTGATGAATATATCTCATGAGTTGATGAAGAATCATCGATTATCGTCATTCATTTGTCTGTTTACAATGTTTTCTGTGTCAAACATTCAACAGACGGTATTTATTCATGACGAAAATTCACAATTTGGGCTTTCCCCGTATCGGCGCCAAGCGCGAGCTAAAGTTTGCCTTAGAGTCGTACTGGCAAGGTCTATCCTCGCGCGAGGATCTTAAATCACTCGGCCAACAGTTACGCCGGCGTCATTGGCAATTGCAGGCCGGACTGGATTGGGCGCCGGTCGGCGACTTCGCCTTTTACGACCAAGTGCTGGACATGAGCTTTACCTTGGGCAACCTGCCTGAGCGGGTGCAACAATTCCACGGCGACGCGTTGGACAATTACTTTCGGGTCGCCCGCGGCCGTTCGGCACAAGCCGCGGACGAAGCCGCTGGTTGCGGCGGCGTCGCCGCCGGCGAAATGACCAAGTGGTTCGACACCAACTATCACTACATTGTCCCTGAGTTCAACGCCGCCACCGAATTCAAGCTGGATGCGTCCCGGCTGCTGGAGCAACTGGCAGAGGCCAAGGCCCAAGGCGTCGCCGCCAAGCCGGTGATCATCGGCCCGGTTACCTATTTGTGGTTAGGCAAGGCCAAGGACGACTCCGAGAAACTGGCGCTGTTGCCCAAACTGCTGCCGGTTTACGCGCAATTGCTGGAAGCGCTGGCGAATGCAGGCGTCGAATGGGTGCAGATCGACGAACCGATTCTGGTCACCGAACTCGATGACGCCTGGCAAAATGCTTTTAACACCGCCTATCAACAATTGCAGGCCTGCCGCGTCAAGCTGTTGCTGGTGACCTATTTCGGCCAACTGGTGGAAAACCGCAATCTCACCGTCAACTTGCCGGTGGCCGGTTTGCACGTCGATGCCGTCAACGGCCGCGATGATGTCGAAGCGTTGCTCGAGCAATGGCCCGCGGACAAAGTATTATCGCTCGGCGTCATCAATGGCCGCAACATCTGGAAAACCGACCTCAACGCGGTGCTGGATAGTCTGGAACCGATTGCTCAACAACTGGGCGAACGCCTGTGGCTGGCACCGTCGTGCTCGCTGCTGCATGTGCCGGTCGATCTGGACAACGAGCAGAAACTCGACGCCGAAATCAAATCCTGGCTGGCCTTTGCCAAACAGAAGCTCGGCGAATTGCGCGTGCTGGGTAAGGCGCTGAACCAAGGGCGTGATGCAGTCAAAGCCGAACTGGAGGACAACCGCGCCGCCATCGAAGCCCGCCACAATTCGGCGCGGGTCAACAATCCGTCGGTCAAGGCGGCGCTGGCCGACATCACCTCGCAACTGGCCCGGCGCAAAAGCCCGTATGCGCAACGCGCACTCAAGCAGGCCGCGCTACTAAAACTGCCCAAGTTTCCCACTACGACCATCGGTTCTTTCCCGCAGACGTCGGAAATCCGCCTGGCCCGCAGCCAGTTCAAGTCCGGCAAACTGGACCAAGCCGGCTATCAAGCCGCGATGCGCGGCGAAATTGCGCGTTGCGTGCGTGAACAGGAAGCGCTCGGTTTGGACGTTTTCGTGCATGGCGAAGCCGAACGCAACGACATGGTGGAATACTTCGGCGAACAACTAGCCGGCTACGCCTTCAGCCAATCCGGTTGGGTGCAGTCTTACGGCTCGCGTTGCGTCAAACCGCCCATCCTGTTCGGCGACATCAGCCGCCCGCGCCCGATGACCGTCGAATGGATCGGCTACGCCCAATCCCTGACCGACAAACCGATGAAAGGCATGTTGACCGGTCCTGTGACCATTTTGAACTGGTCATTCGTGCGCGACGACCAGTCGCGTTCGGTCACCTGCAAGCAACTGGCCCTGGCCATCCGCGCGGAAGTGCTGGATTTGGAAAAAGCCGGTATCGGCGTGATTCAAATCGACGAAGCCGCCCTACGCGAAGGTTTGCCGTTACGCCGATCGCAATGGCAGGCGTATCTGGAGTGGGCGGTGGAAGCGTTCCGTATCGCGACGGGCGGCGTGGCCGACGAGACGCAGATACACACTCACATGTGTTACTCCGAGTTCAACGACATCATCGCCGCCATCGCCGACATGGACGCAGACGCCATTACCATCGAGACTTCGCGTTCCGACATGGAGTTACTGGATGCCTTCGAGCATTTCAACTACCCGAACGGCATCGGTCCCGGCGTCTACGACATCCATTCGCCCAATATTCCGAGCGAGCAGCATATCGTGGCGCTGATGCGCAAGGCCGCCGAACGCATTCCGGCCGAACAATTGTGGGTCAACCCGGACTGCGGCCTGAAAACCCGCCAGTGGCATGAGGTGATACCGGCGCTGACCCGGATGGTGGCCGCCGCCAAAACCTTGCGTGCCACGCTAGGCTGATCGGCGCCTTTTGATGTATCGAACGCCCCGGTGCCTTCTTAGGTACTGCCGAAATTTGAAGTGCGAAAGGGAATATTTTGTTGGGTTACGCCGCACTAACCCAACATTTTGTCTTTTACGACAGTTTCCTGATGCCGGGGTCAACTAATAGCAGAGCATGCGATAACCCATGAACATTTCCTTTGAGATCGTCCCCAGAAGCTTGGAGGCCTTTGAAAAACAATATGCGTTTGTGCAGAGCTTGGATAGCGGTATCAATATCATCAACGTGCCGGATATTCAGCGTTTCGATATTCGCAGTTGGGAACTGGCGACGCACATCGACCGGCGCAAATATCGCTTCATTCCGCACTTTCGGGCTATCGATTTTAAAATCGAAAGCGGCGAGTTGTATCGCATCATCGAACAATACCGACTCGACGACATTTTGCTGGTCACCGGCGACCCGCCGGAAGGTTTGAAACGCAGCTATTACAATACCGACGTGATCGATCTGATTCGAGCGGTGCGCCGGCGTTTTCCGGCGTTGAACATCTATGCCGGATTCGATCCGCATCGGCAAGGCTTGCAACACGAATGCCATTATATTCAGCGCAAGGCCGATGCCGGCGCCAACGGCTTTTTTTCGCAACCGTTTTACGACCATCGCCTGGTGGAACTGTTTGCCGAACACATGGACGGACTGGAAACCTACATCGGCATCAGCCCGGTGGTGACGCCGGCCTCGCAAAACTATTGGGAAGTGAAAAATCACGTCAAGTTTCCGAAGCATTTCCGACCCGATTACGACTGGAACGTCGAATTCGCCAACCGGCTGATCGACTCGGCGGCGGAAAACGATTGGCATGTGTATTTCATGCCGATCAAAGTGGATTTGCATAAATATTTCGAGCGCATCGGCTTGGCTAAAGCTTGCCAACGCAGCCATTCTCAATGCCATCGGCAGGAACGGTTTGAACTATTCGCATGACGCGGTCTTCGGGGATGCATGACTCATGGCGGAGCATATTCTGTTTCTTACCGGAAAACTGGCCGAAAAGCAGTTGCGTGATTGCCAAAATAGCGGCGAACGGCCGATCATTCATCGTTTATATGAAAGCAAGTGCTTTCCGCGAGCCCGTATTCTTCAGCCTTCTGGAAGAACTTAATTTTGGGCTAATGAAAAGCCGCCGGTATTGCTCAAGCCATCATTTCGTCAAAATCAATTTATCGTTACTCGTAATGCGCAAACGATATTCGCTACCGCGGTGAACGATAGTGATTTCATTGCATTGACCCAATAGCTCGCGGCTATCGATCTGAGTTCGTTTTGAAACCGACTCAATTGCCGACACAGGTTTGTTTGGATGTTGTCCTTTGTCGTTCATACGTTAGATATTTGTCCGTTTGAGGTTGCATTCATTCTTGAACAGGCAAGTTGCTTCGAATACCGCGCGCGCTCCATTTTCCCGATCATATCTCGAGCAGCTTCGGTCAATAAACATCGCAGCGAAAACGCCTCGTTTCCAGCAGGTTTGCAAAGCCTTTTTGCCCTATGATGTCGATCAAGGCGTTTTCGACTCCGCCCGCCATGCCGCCGGCACTGCCGCACACGAACACAGCCGCACCGTCTTCGAGCCAGGCGCGCAGAGTTTCCGCATTGTCGATCAAGCGCTGCTGCACATATATGCGAGCCTCTTGATCTCGCGAGAATGCCGTATCGAGGCGCGCCAAATGGCCTTCATGCAGCCAAGCCAGGATTTCATCTCGATAGTAGAAGTCATGGTCGGCATTGCGTTCGCCGAAAATCAGCCAGTTGCGGTGCCTGCCTTGCCGCAGGCGTTCTTGTAAAAGCCCGCGCAAACCGGCCAACCCCGTGCCGTTGCCGACAAAAATCGACGGAGCATCCTCATCGCCTCCATGAAAAGATGGATTGCCGCGAATACGTAGCGCTATGTCGTCACCGATTTGGATTTCCGATGTCAGCCAACCTGAAGCTTTGCCGAAGCCGCCATCGGCATGGCGCACTTGTCTGACCAATAGATGCAGGCCGCCGCTTTCGGGAATCGAGGCAATCGAATACTGACGTCTGCAGGCCGCGTTGGTCGTGTCGTTTGCAGAAACACCTACGGCGATTTCGGCCAGATCGCCGGCCTGCCAGCGGCAATTTTCAGCCACCGCGAATTCCAGATGAAAAGTCGGCAAACCGCAACTGCCGGGGTTGAGTAGCGTGCGTTTCAGCAGGCGTGCACTTTGGAACCCCGCATCCCGTGCATTGATTTCGAATGCGGCGCCGCACAAATCGTACAGACCTTTTTGCCACGCCATCAATGCGCCCGTATCGTTATTATCCATCTCGACCGAGGCGAATAACGGCCGCGCGCCGCAAGCGGACAACCAATGCTCCAATTCGCGGCCGAAGCCGCAAAAATAGGGGTATTGCCGGTCGCCCAACGCCAGTAAGGCATAGCTCAGTGCCGATAAATCTACGGTCTTGGTCATCATGTTGGTGACAAAGGTTCGCGCGTTGACCGGCGCTTCGCCGTCGCCGAATGTGGCGGCGACAAATAATACCCGCTCGCGGCCTGTTAAATCGACCGCCGAGATAGCGCCCAACGGCCTGACCGAAACGGCAATGTCGCTTTTTTGCATGGCCGCGGCACTCTGCCAAGCCAGCTGTTCGGCAGTGCCGCTTTGACTCGCATAGGCAATCAGCCATGAGCCATCGTTTGCATCGCCACAAACGACTTCTTTTGCCAAACCAACGCGCCGTTTGTTGCGTCGCCGATCCAAATACAACATCCATCCGGTCACCGCAAATAACGGCATCGCGAGACTCGCGGTCATCATCGCGACTTGCCCGGCCAGTCCGAAATAACTGCCCGAATGCAAGGTAAAGATACTCGCGATCAGTTGCGCGCCGAAAGGCCGCTCGGCGTAACGGTCATGCAAGAGAATCGAAGCGTTAACCGGATCGATTTCGAGCCGGTTGAATGCGCGCTCATGTGGCGGCGACGGGTCGAGATACAGGATCGAGTAAACTTTCGACTTAGGATGCCGCGGCAAACGCAAGGTCGCCCGACTGTAGTCGCCAACGCGGTTTTGAAACAACGCCCAAACCGATTCGATCTCGGCCTCGGGCGGCAAGACAGGGCTTACTTGCCGGTTGGCGGAATTCTGCCGAGGTGAGCCGCCTCGTTGCATCAACGGCGCGCCGGTGATTTCGTGCAGAACATTTCGGTACCAATCATACGACCAATACAGGCCGGTCAGCGCGGCGAGCAAATAAAACGCCAACACCCACGTTCCGATTGCCGCATGCATTTCCCACAGAAATCCTCGTCCCTTGCGTTTGAAACTAAACGCAAGCCAAGACCGCCAATTGAATACTCGGCGCGGCCAGCGCAGATAGAGCCCGCTCAGCGCCAACAGAATCAGCGCCAGGACCGATACACCGGTAATCTGCTTGCCGAGGTCGCGGTTATCGAATAAGTCGTCGAACATCAGCCAACGATGCAAACGCATCGCTGCGTGGAAAAACGCTTCGCCGCGCACCTTACCCAGCAGTTCTCCACTGTAGGGGTCGACATGTCGGTTTTCGCCGCGGCGGTCGTTTGGATTCGATCCGGCGATATTGATTGTCGCGGCCTCTTCCGCATCCGAAGACAAGGTGACGGCATCGATACGGCGATCGGGCAGAGCCGCTTGAACCTTCCGCAACAAAGCGGCAGGATCTAAACGCTGACCGTCCGGTGTTACGCTCATGACGCCGGGATTCATCCAGCGCAGTATGTCATGCTCGAACGACAACAGACCTCCGGTTAGGCCGATCAACGCCAGGACGATGCCGGCGCTGATCCCGAAAAACCAATGCAATTGAAACAAAATAGTACGGAACATCGCGTCAGAACTCGTAATTCATAGACAGCCACAGGCTGCGGTCGGGTAGATAGACGCCGTTTGTCGCAGCGTTGGTTTGCGTGTAGTGAAACGCTCGATAGGTTTCGCCGTTCCATTCGTAAGGCGTCGATGTGGTAAAGTCCTTGCCGAGCAGGTTATAGATGCGGCCGTTGATCTTCAGGCTGTCGTTGACGCGCCAAGTCGCGGCGAGATGCAACAGTTCGTAGCCTTTGAGTTCATTGCCGACCGCCCGCAAGATCGCAAAGTTTTGCCCCGCAGTCGGCAGCGTGCCGGTGAAGCGGTCGCGAGACGAATAATATTCGCCTTCGAGGCGCACGTTGATGACTGGCGTGACATCCCAACGTAATGTCGCGCTAGCCATATGGTCGGGGGCGTTGGTCAAGAGCTGCCCCGCGCCTTCGCCGGACGTGACTTGGGTGTCGGTATAGGTGTAATTGCCGCTGATCTCCCACTCCGGCAGGAAGCGGTAACTCAACGTGGCCTCGACGCCGCGGGTTTCGGCCTTGTCGATATTGACGAGCTGCGAAAAGTCGGTTTGACGGCTGAAATTACCGACCGTCATACAGCCCGGTACGTTACCGACGGTGGGATTCAAACAGTTCGGAATCGCATCGCCGGTCGCGATGCGGTCCTCGAATTTGTTCAAGAACAGCGTGACGCCGGCGGACAAATCGCCGCCATCGTCGTACTGAGCACTCAGCTCGAAGCTGGTGCTGGTCTCCGGTTTCAAATCGGGCGAGCCAATCGTCACCGTTTCGCCTTGCGCAGTGAAGCCGGTTACCCCGTCATGCAACTGATTGAGCGTCGGCGTTTTGTAGCCCTGACTGACACCGCCCTTGAATACCCATTGCTCCAAAGGCTTCCAAACCAAATAGCCGCGAGGGCTAACATGGCCGCCGAACGCTTTGTGATGATCGTAGCGCACGCCGCCCGTCAAAGCCCAGTCGTCGAGGAACTGCCATTCGTCTTCGCCGAATACTGACCAACTGTATTGCTCGAACTTGACATTGCCGGCCGCACCGTCTTCCATTTGCGCGTAGATGTACTGACCGCCGACCGTCAGCATGTGTGCGCCGAACGGCATGTTGAGACGGCTGTCGATGATCAAATCGGTATTTTCGAGAATACGCGGCTCGCCGCCCGAAGCTTCGTAGCCGTATTCGGGCGCACTGCCGCGCGGCAACGTGCGCCCCAAGGTCTCGGTGGTGATGTGGCTGGCCGTCGTTTCCCAATTACCGAAACCATAATTACCGCGATGACCCAACTGGAATTGATCGCGATTGAAGCGCAATTCGTCGACATAACCGTTGAATCTGGGAGGCGCGTCGATTGTACCTAGGCGCGAATCGGAGTTGTCGTAGCGTTGGCGCACCAATTCGGTATCGAACCAGAACCGATTTTGTTCGTTCGCCGACAAGGTTAGGCGCCCGCCGGCATTGCCGATGCGTCCTTCGGCCGGTCGAGGGTCGCGTCCGGTGCCGTTCGGGTCCATACGTTCTGACGCACCGCGTTCAAAGAGTTTTGCACGGATTTGCAAACCCAGGACGTCTTCCCAGATTGGCCCCGCGCCGTAGACTTCGACGGTGCCATCGTGTGCGTCGTCCGAGTTTTGGCGCAGTGTCGTTTGTAACGTCAACGAACCGTTCCATTCGCGCCCGACCGCACGCGTGATAATGTTGACGATCCCACCCATCGCATCGGAACCGTACAAGGTCGACATCGGCCCACGAATCACTTCGATGCGCTCGATTTGCGAAAGCGGCGGAAGGAAGCTGGTCGACGTTTCGCCGAAGCCGTTCGGTGTCGCGTTACCGGAAGTATTCTGACGACGGCCGTCGATCAAAATGAGGGTGTAATCGCTGGGCATGCCGCGAATGTTGATATTGAATCCGCCGGTCTTGCCCGTTCCGGTACGCACGTCCACGCCAGGAATATCGGCGAGTGCTTCAGCAAGACTGCTGAAATTCTTATCTTGCAATTCGTCTCGGGTCAGTACCGAAATACTGGCCGGCGCATCGGCCAAGTCCTGTTCGAAACCCGCCGCGCTGACGACGAGTTTGGAAAGTTCGAGTTTCTTGTCTTGTTTTTGTTCGTCCGCTTGAGCCATGGTAATAACGGGAGACAGCGCCGATGCGCATGTCAATGCCAATACCGGCCAACCGGAACGACAACTTCTGAGCGAATATGTCATGTCTTTTTAGTTTCAAGGTAACTACTCGCCCCATAAAATAAATAAAAAAAAGCTTGACAGGTTTTTAGCGTCTAAAAAGCGAAATTGTGCAGACCTGATTTAATTGTGTTCTTTTGGGCAGTCCAGTGCGCGCAGCGTGGATTTTGCGCATTGCAAGGAGGTTAGCCTCAAAAATTCGGTTTACAGCGCTCATACGCGGCCAGCGGAGGCCGAAAAAACCCATGATATGATGAGTTTGTCGCAAACTTACCCTATCAACGTGGATGGCCAACCTCGATAAAGCCTCGGTTCGAACTGAAGTCAGTCGCTTAAAAGCGGACTTCGAGAAGCTGTGTGCCGAAGGCAAAATCACTTGTGAAAGCCAGGCTATTATGACTAGCTTGTTCCTGGTGGTTGAGTTGATACTGGCCATTTTTCTGGAACGCACCACGAAGAAGGATACGACTAATTCCAGCATGCCTTCGTCGCAAACCGGCAAAGATGAATCGGCTTTAGGGCGGGCTGGCAGTAACGGTAAAGGCAAAGCCGATAACAAGGCTGCCGCGCAAAATAGGCGTACCGTGGAAACTGTGACGTTGTCCAAGGCTCTGACCTGTGATGTCTGCGGCGAAGATTTGACTGACGTCCCATGTTCGCACGTTGAAAGGCGCACCAAGATCGATATCGTGTTCGAGAAAGTGGTTGAACACGTCGATGCCGAAATTAAGCAATGCCCAACCTGCGAGGCCACGGTTAAAGGCCGGTTTCCTGCCGACCTGCACGGGCCTTTGCAATATGGCGATGGCTTAAAAGCCTTTGTGATCAATCTACTGGTGTGCCAAATGGTGGCACTGAATCGGGTGCAGCAGCTGCTGGCATCGATAATGGATGTAGTGATTAGCGAGGCCACCTTGCTGAAATTCGTACTGCGCGTGCATCAGGCTTTGGAAGCCTGGGAAGCGCAGGCCGTCGAACAAATTCTGAAAGCGCCCGTGATGCATGTGGATGAAACCTCGCTGCGGGTGGACCGGAAAAATCACTGGATACACGTCTATTCAGCTGGCGACATCACGCTCAAATTTTTGCATCGAAAGCGAGGCAAGGAAGCCATCGAGTCGATTAATCTCATTCCGCGCTATGGTGGGGCTATCATCCATGACTGTTGGTCATCGTATTTCGCCTATCAACACTGCGGGCATGGCTTGTGTGGTTCACACTTGCTGCGCGAGCTCACTTTTATTGTGGACGCGCATGGCTATCGCTGGGCAAAAAACATGAAACGCCTGTTGCAGGAAACCTGCGTCACCGTCTCAAAAAGCGCCGACAAGAAACTGACAGTCATAGAACTGACCAACCTGCAAAAGCGCTACCGGGCCATCCTGACCCGCGGCGAAAAAGAGTTGCCCGTTATTCCACCCAAACCCAGTGGCAAACGCGGCAAGCTGGCCAAATCCGATGCGCACAACTTATGGGAGCGGTTCAAGACTCATGAAGCCGCCATACTCCTATTTGCTAAAGACCCGCATGTGGCGTTTACCAATAATCGTGCTGAGCAGGATTTACGCATGGCAAAGGTCAAACAAAAGGTCTCCGGCTGCTTTCGTGCCGAAGAATATGCCCATGCTTATTGCCGAATATCCAGCTATCTGCAAACCATGGCTAATCGAGGCTATAATCCGCTCATCGCGATTCAAATGGCTCTTGCTGGGAACGCGGCTACAGGGCGCGAGTAGTTACGTTTCAAGATTGATTCCATGGCTGGCTACCTCATCATTTGAAAAGACGGTTGGTTGGCTGGCTGTTTGATGGTTTTAAAGGCTCTATCTATATAAATACTTCGATTGCACGCCTTAGGTATGCAGCATGATAAAAGGTAATGACAATTATTGTCAATTAAGAATCATTATCATTTGCGCAGTGGGAATGGCTTTCGTTAGGCTTGCATGACGCTTCACCGGTGATATCTACTCCTTTCCTCAGCTTCCGTTGCGAGCCAGCATCTTGTATGTCCGCTTATCCGAATGTCGAAAAAGAAACTTAGGTCAGCGGTTTATACGCCAACAATTTGGCCAATATTTCAAGAATCGGGCTGCGGGGATGATCACGGCGCCAAACCAGCGCGATGGTACAACTTGGTCGCTGACGAATGTTGATATAGCGGATGTCGTTGTCCTCGGGCTGAACGGCAACAGACGGCATCAGCGTGACGCCGACGCCATTTTTAACCATGAATCGCAAGGTTTCCAGACTAGACGCCCGGAAGTCGTGTTCTACGAAGCGCAAAGGGTCGCACAACTGCAAAGCCTGATCCCGCAAACAATGGCCCTCATCCAATAGCAACAGATTCTGTTTGGCTACCGTGTTCAGGTCGACTTCTTCTAGATCGGCAAGGGGATGGTCGGCGCTCACGGCCAGCATAAACGGATCTTCAAACAGTGTTCGGCATTCCAGTAACTCTTGCTCTACGGGCAAAGCCAACAAGGCCGCGTCTAATTTTTTGTCGAGCAACAATGCAATCAGTGCATCAGTTTTCTCCTCGACCAACTGTAATTTTAGATCGGGATAGTGCTGCTTGATGCGAAACACGTATTCCGGCAGTGTGTAACTTGCCAACGACGGAAAGCCGCCTAGCGACAACAGGTTGCGATGCCGATCCCCGGCGTGGGCAGCGATTTGCCGAATAGACTGAACGTCGTCGAGTATCCGGCAGGCGATGGGTAAAATTTCACGGCAAACGTCGGTAAGGTCCACATTGTTTTTCTCGCGCACGAACAAATCCACGCCCAGATTATCCTCGAGCTTCTTGATTTGTGTGCTCAAGGTCGGCTGACCGATGGAGCATTGGTCAGCCGCCTGACTGAAGTTTCTTAATTCCGCTACCGCGACCAGGTAGCTTAAATCCCGCAAGTTCATCGATGTGGACACCTCATTGAAAAAAACACCCGGAGCAAATGGACCGGACTCGAATCTTATCACCTTAGCACTACGCTCTATCGATTTGATAGATGGGGCTATCGATGACATCAATTTCATATTGCCCGCGTTATCTGATTGAATACCTGTGCCGAAATGATTTGGCGACGGACTCCGAATCCGTTGCCGTCGAACGAAAATGTACCATTAACGAAGTTCGGCAATCCCGTTGTAACCGTTTATCGCGCATGACTCTACGGACTTGGAACAATGAAACCAAGTGATTTATAACCTGACGCTATTGAAAAGCGTCATCTAAACTGAACGCTTAGTGCATATATTTCATATAACTGACAACAAGGAACAGAGGTGTACCATGAAAACCAAACACATTTTTCTGGCTTCCGCATTGACGGTCGCCATATCCGCAACATGGGTAACCAACCCGGTTTACGCCGAGCCGCAACCGACGATGAATCACTTTTGGTGGCCGGAGCAATTGGACCTGAAGCCGCTGCGCCAAAATGCGGCAGAGTCCAATCCGCTCGGCAAAACGTTCAACTATGCCGAACAATTTAAAACCCTCGACCTGAAAGCGGTAAAAAAAGACATTGCAGCAGTTTTGACAACCTCCCAACCTTGGTGGCCGGCAGATTACGGCAATTACGGGCCATTTTTTATCCGCATGGCTTGGCACAGCGCCGGTGTATATCGAATCTTCGATGGGCGCGGCGGTGCGTCCGGGGGTCAGCAACGCTTAGAACCTCTGAACAGCTGGCCGGATAACGTCAATTTGGACAAGGCCCGGCGTTTGTTATGGCCGGTCAAACAAAAATACGGTTCCAAGCTTTCCTGGGCCGATTTAATGGTGCTGGCCGGTAACGTGGCGTTGGAAGAGATGGGCTTTAAAACGATAGGCTTTGCGGGCGGCCGGGCGGACGACTGGGAAGCCGAGATCGTCAACTGGGGTCCGGAAAAGCAATTTCTCGCTGACGAACGCCACGATGAAAAGGGTGAACTGGCGAAACCTCTGGCGGCTGTGCAGATGGGACTGATCTACGTTAACCCGGAAGGGCCTGGCGGCAACCCCGATCCGTTGGCGGCAGCCAAGCATATCCGCGAAGCCTTCGCCCGCATGGCCATGAACGACGAAGAAACGGTGGCTCTCATCGCCGGCGGGCATACCTTCGGCAAGGCACACGGCGCGCACAATCCAGAAGAGTGCTTGGGCAAGGAACCGGCTGCCGCCGGCATTGAAGAACAAGGTTTGGGTTGGACGAACAAATGCGGCAGCGGCCATGGCGCTGATACCGTCACCAGCGGTCTTGAGGGAGCGTGGTCGACCAATCCGACGCGCTGGACGCATGACTATTTAACTTGGTTGTACACCTTCGAATGGGAAACAACCAAAAGCCCGGCAGGCGCGACGCAATGGATTCCCAAGGACGGCAAAGGCGACAACTTCGTGCCGGACGCGCACGACCCGGCTAAACGCCATGCACCGATCATGTTTACTACGGATATTGCGTTGAAAATGGACCCGGAGTACCAAAAAATCTCCAAGCGTTTTCTGGATAACCCCAAAGAGTTCGAAACCGCATTCGCCAAGGCGTGGTTCAAGCTAACCCACCGCGACATGGGACCCAAGGCTCGCTATGTCGGAGCCGAAGTGCCTTCCGAAGATTTTGTTTGGCAAGACCCTATCCCCAAAGTCGATCACAAACTGATTGACGCCAAGGACATTGCTAAATTGAAGTCGAACATTCTTGCCTCGGATTTGACGATTCCGGAACTGATTAAAACCGCCTGGGCCTCAGCGGCGTCCTTCCGCGGTACCGATATGCGCGGCGGCGCCAACGGTGCACGGATTCGATTGGCGCCACAAAAGGATTGGGAAGTCAACGATCCGGCCGAACTGGCCAAAGTGTTGGCTCGCCTGGAAACTATCCAAAGCGACTTTAACCGCTCGCTGAAAGGCGGCAAAAAGGTGTCGCTCGCCGATATAATCGTGCTCGGCGGTTCGGCGGCGGTGGAAGAAGCCGCGAAGAAAGTCGGTGTCAAGGTGCAAGTGCCATTCAAACCGGGCCGTATGGATGCCTCGCAAGAACAAACCGATGCAAAGTCTTTCGAGGTTTTGGAACCCAAAGCCGACGGCTTCCGCAACTTCTTCGGCAAGGATAATACCGACTCACCGGCGGAAATGCTGGTCGAGCGTGCGAATTTCCTAACCTTAAGCGTGCCCGAAATGACGGTGCTGGTCGGCGGCATGCGGGCGTTGGATGCGAACGCAGGCCATTCCCAACACGGTGTATTTACCCCTCGGCCAGGCACCTTAACCAACGACTTCTTCGTGAATCTGCTCGATATGTCAATCCAATGGAGCAAATCGGCAACCGAAGGCATTTACGAAGGCAGGGATCGGACGACCAACCAGGTCAAATGGACCTCGTCGCCGGTGGATTTGATCTTCGGTTCCAATTCCGAATTGCGCGCAGTGGCGGAGGTCTATGCCTCGGACGATGCAAAAGACAAGTTCGTAGAGGATTTTGTCAATGCTTGGGCTAAAGTGATGGGTTTGGATCGATTTGACATGCGCTGACCCAGCTTGTCAGGAACCCAACTTGACTGGAATCAAGTCAAGTTGGGGAATTTGTCTAAATCCAATGACTGGATCATTACCAGATTCGGACAATCGTCAACATTTAATCCCAATGTCTCTTTAGGGTCGGCTGGCGACCGTCCGCTCTTCAGATTTATTGCCGGAAAGCTGCCATTGAATTCCGATTCCTGAAAGCGGCCTTTCGTCACTGAGTTCAACCGACCCATTTTTGCCACTCGCACTTCTCCAAAGCCGCCAGTCGGCCGAAGCCAGATTTGGAAACTGGGGGTCTACAAAGCAGCCGTTGTCGACCTCAACCAATCGGGCAAAAGCCGACCACCAGTCTTTTTATATCAATGGAAGGTGATGGTCTCAAAGCAGTCGCTCAACGTTAAGCTAAGGGGCGTGCTGCTCACGGACGCTGAACGAAGCCCCAAAGATGGATAAATTACAAAACTTTAAAATCGCCCTGAGGCGGCACGTCCCTTTGAGCGCCATGTTAGGCAGGACAATCCCACCAGCCTTCTTGAAATTCAATCTGATCGAACATTAATTCATAACCTCTTTCGGTAGGAAATAAAACCAAATTATGACAACCTTTACGAACTGCACTTGGATATTTAATTCCATCTAACCGTTTACCATTTTGTAAACAAAATACTAAAGCAAAATATTCTGAAACAACTTGTGATGGCACATATTCAATGTGTTCGCTACCATCTTTTTCCACGGGCTTGATAATTTCCTTAACGAATTCATCAATAAAAAACAATCCAACTAACTCATCATGACGCTGAACATCAAAAATCGATGGTTTTTCAGGGGGATTTGTTAAATCCAAAACTTGTATTTCACGTTGAGTTTCAAACCTGCCAATAGCAGCCCGTAGTAACTGATTGCTTTGACGAACCTCTGTTAATGCTGTGTCCTGTTCAAATGCTAAATACATATAACTAATACCAGCCGGATTCATTCTTCCAGCACTTACCTTTTTGAGAGGAGCGGCCCCTAATTCTTTAACATTCAAATCAAAAAATTCTTCCTCTTTTTTTGGCCTTGCACGAAATAAAGTTTCACTTATCGGCAATGTAGTAAGCAGTCTTAGCTTTATCGCTAATTTACCTAAGGTAGGTAGGAAATTCGCAGGGTTATAGTTTTCTTGCCGTGCAAATTGGTCTTCATACTCTTCATTCTCAATGCTGGATGATGTTTGTTGAAAAAAATAACGTGATTCGTGCTTGACGATTTCTGCAAACCGCTCCCATGCATAAGATATTAATTCGTGTGGATGGGAACCGTATATACTCCCACTAGCCGTTTCTACCCATTGGTCATTTACGAATGCCTCTGCAATATCCTCGAATAGTTTTTCATTGCATTCAAGCGGAATAGACTCCAACATTTCGTTGGTATCTATCGCATCGATACCATAATAATTATTATCCTCTCTATCCCAAAAACCTCCGGCTTCTTCAGGATTATCAAACCATGTAAAAACAGTATTACCGATTGGTTCCATTATTTCCGCAACAGGTGCAGCAGAATGCTTGCGAGTTCTGCGACCACAATAATCACATTCACGGCGACAGGCATTGTCACGAATAATATCCTTAAGATATTCGTCTTCTACACAGTCAGGACAAACATAGCCTTCTGGTATTCTCCAGCCACGATCATCTGCTTCGATCATTGCGTTTTTTTCTATTCCCATAAGTCTTCATGGAAAAGATGCGGAAACCAGATGCGGGTCATTTTGAGCCTTTTGTTTCAGTTTGATATGCCTAACGGGTCAGATAAGGAGCGCCTAAGCGCCTGCTTGATCTGATTGATGGCGTTACGTTTGATACTGTATGTCGTTTTGACATGCTCAAGCTCCTTATCTGACCCGATGGCTCCGCGAAGCGGAGCCATCGTTAGAAAGCAGCCGCGCCGCTTTTTGGCGTCGGCTGGCTTGATTTGTTATATGGCTTATCGCCCAAGGTACTCATGCACGATTTTCCATGCTTCATCTAAACTAATCCCATTTCTCTGGGCAACCGATAGGGGATGATCCGATTCATCCAGCTCGATTAGTGGTCTTTGTCCATATCCTTGGAAGTGAGCCATAGTTTTCAAGCTCAGAGTCGGCTCACCTTTAAATTTAAATTCATTTGATAGCCAACCAAAAAAAGGGCCTATATCAGGCGTATCATAATTCTCGAGATTTGTTTCAAAATTTTCTTTTTTCTGAGACACCCACACCCCAAAACCTAAATCTTGTTCATTCTCATGAATTGGGATCTTTAATACGCCTCGAATAAAATAGAATTCATCATCAACAACACATAAATCTTCATTTAGCTTAACTCTTGCCTCAAATTCATCATCTGGCACATCAGCCGCATAACTAGGACGATCAAAAGAGAGATCAGGCAAATCATCATGGACTTCGTCGCAACAAGCGCATGTGTATGTCACTACTTATTTCCTATTGCAATATAACGCCTAGTTAACCCGCGAATTATGGAGGGCGTAGCCCGGAATAATTTGTCGGGTTCAAATACTCGTTAGAGCGACCTGTTCACTGCCCATACGGATCCCCATACTTCAGGGCGTATAGGCCATCCATGCAATCTGTGTACAAAGAGAATTCTGCGCGTCTATACGCCTCATAGAGGCCAATCTTCTCTACGTCGCGAAGTCCGTACCTTCCAGCAACGATGTAGAGCGATATGCTTTCTGCATCTATTGAGACCACTTTTGCATACTCATTTTTAGGAACCTCAACGTGGCCAAACTCATTTAAATCGGCTTTTATGTTAAAATAGTCACTAACACTCTCCATCCTTAGCTTTATGTCTCGCACATGAAACGAGGGGAGCGAATAGCAGATATCGATTACGCAAACCTCATTCTTGTCAATCGGCAGCTTGTCCGCGATGAATTCGAGGAACTTACATTTTAGAGTATTTTTGAATTCAATGAATTGATCAAGCAATCCATCTGAACGAAGTGTATCGACCATTTGTCGGTGGATACGGCATGCATTAAAAAAGTCCTCATCATAAAGATCCCGCGGTAGTGACACACTCCAGTTTCCGAGACCATCACGGCACTCAAACGCAATGTCATCAACAATACGCTCAGCTTGCAAAGGATCTTTTTCTTCCGCCAGTTGAATGAGCTTCTCGTGAATTTCTTCTACTGCAATAGCAGCTTCGTAAGCCCGCTTCTTCAAATCCCTAAAGCCTACAGGGATATCTCCCCACCAATTATTTATTGGCTCCTTGTACAGAGGGAGAATCGAATCAAACGCACCTCTTGCCGAGGGCAGGGCCCACGATAAAAAACTCCTGTTTTGATCAAAATCTGCCTGCTCAAGGGCCGCTTCCATCCTATCAAGGACCCGCTTGTTACTGGAAATCTTGTGCTTTAATGTTGAAGCGATTGCTGAATGCGGAATTCTGTACTTATAGTTTCCATCTGATTCGACTAAATGAAACGACTCTGAAACATCCTGAGCTGTCAAAATATAGGCCATCGGATTTTCTTCATTACCGGAAAAGCAAAGAAGGAAAAACTCCGCCCTTGGCTTTCCATCCCCTCCTACGACGTAGTCTTTATGGACATAATGCGTCGTTTTTGGGGTTCCATAAAATTTAACCTGAACCACGCCAAGGCGCGGTGCGCGCTTATCAAGAATATTACGCCCGGTCAAGCGACGTTGAATAATGAAGTCTGCCCCATCAATATCTACAGATCGTTCCAAAACCCAAAAGCGATCCAAGAGGAAAGCCTTGGCCCTCGCTTCACCTATTGCGCCATTTTCCATTGCCTTTAGCCATGGAGGTGGGGTGGTCGTACTCATCAAGCCCCTTCACATTTGGATTACTTGGCCAGAGAAAAGAACATTTCTTGGCTCTAACAAGTTATTAAGCTGTTAACAGTATATCCACTCATTAGTATACTTCTACACAATAATTGTTTGATTGGCATGGGATTTTCCTTTCTGTATATCATCGGTGACTGTGTTATGTCGGCTAATGACCTAATCGCTGCCATTGAATCAGATTAGGTGATAGACCGCAACGGGTCGCCTGGCGACTGTCCGCTCTTCAAATTCATCGCTGGAAAGCTGTCATTGAATTCCGATTCCTGAAAGCGGCCATTCGTCAACGAGTTCAACCGACCCAAACCCGTCATACGATTTTCTCCAAAGCGGTCGCATGCCCAAACATGGTTTTTCGAATTTCGCTTCTACGAAGCAGCCTTTCGTGGTCTCCGGCAGTCGGCCAAAAGCGGTCAGTCAAAGGCATCGAATTACTCGTACACTTGAACGCAAAATGATTGCATTCGAGATAGGCACCAACAACAAAGACAAATATTTTTAAGGTGTTCTTTCAAACTCAAGCCATAAATGCCTTATTCGAATTAGGCCAGATTTTTCTCTGTTGTGTTGGTATTCCCAATCTCGCATATGGTGAGTTTCACATCTATCAGAAATAGCTGTATCGCCTATGCAAGGTGACGGCGAATCGCTCATTTTTAGGGATTCTTGCGCCGATAATTTCGACAGAGCAGGTATTAGTTTGCCGTTTAGATTTGTGGTGTCATCCGTGTAACCTAGCATCATGGCGTCCTGCATTGCCCACGCATAGGTTCCGTCGACAAAACGTGACAAGCCTTTGTCGAGATAATGTCCTTGGATTGGGTGCTTAGAATCAATAGGTTTGCATTCAACGAACAATCCATCATAGTAAGCGCTGTCGATTTCTACACCCGGTCGTTTTCCATAAAATTTGAAAACCATATCAGGTTGCTTATCTATGCTGGAGTTTTGAAAATCTCGCCAATTACTTTCTCTTTGCACCGATTCGAATTGATCAGGACAAAATCCAGATGAATTTTGCAAGCGAATACCTTCGAGACATTTGCATAACACCTCGGTAAGTTGATCTTCGTAGGCATCTTCTGCCTTCATGCCGTTTAAATCGATAGTTTCATTAATTTGCGTCCATGCTTCCCTTATCGCGTTTTCAATGATTCTTAATGCCCCTTCCATGATGAGTGGGTGAGGTAATTGGGCATTGCCAAGCCACACACTGCCTGAAAACAATCCTCGCATTTAACTTCCTTGTTCGAGTTGATGGCCGTAATTACGCAATAAATCGGCGGCTAACAGTCTGGCCTGGGTTGCAGTCCAATAGCGTGCCTGATCGAGAATACCGACACGCAGGCAACCTGGGTGGTTTTCCCAAGTTTGGATAATGCGGCTAACCATTAGGTCATCGGCTTTGGCTAATATATTTGGCGATAAATTTTTCGAAACTCGCTGCAATTGGCCGGACGCGTCTATATCAATAAAGACCCACGGCTTGGTTTTGCCGTTGTTGAAAAGCGAAATACTCAGCTCACGTCCTGTAACGCTGAAAAACGGTTCCATGGATGCATGCAAAGTATATTTAAATATATCTTTTTGCTGGAGAGTACAGGAGCTTGCAGCCTGCTTCGATTCTTCGGCACCATCCGGTAAATCCATAGTTAACGAGTCGTCTATAACTTGGCAATCCCACGGGTTTAAACCATAAATTTCTGCAATCAATTCGTCGATTTCCTCCCAAGGAGGTGACGAAGGATTGGTTATCATCAGGTCGGCTAGATTTTCCATTCTTACCAGTTGATCTGGCCGTAGGCGATCAACTGGTAAGAATGGAATTCTCTTATAGTCCTCAGTAAGCGATGCATCTCGCTCAATACCAAATATACTGCTTGTGGCCAACTGATAGAATGAAAACAGCTTGCTGTGAAATAGAATCAGAATATATTTGGCAAGTAACTCGGCATTTGGGCTTCCAAAACAACTAAAGCCAAAATAAGACTCAGTATATGCAATCTCTTCCAAGTCTTTAACGAGAAGTGATCGGCCGCGATTACGGTCATATCTAAACCCATGACGAATCAAGATCACTGGCTGTCGGTAGATTCCGATATCTGTACGACGATGTACTTTATCGATTTCAAATAGATTTAGCGTATCAGGCATAACAAAAAAAGGATGTTCATTATATTCTGCCGTAACAACAACTCGACCATTCAAGAATGTGGCGTCTAGTTTTCCCGATGTTGTTGATCGATATCCCACCCCCATTGCCAGCCCATTTTCTTTCCAATAATCTTTAATAGATGGCAGTTTTTGATTCACAATTTTTTCAATAATGCCACTGCTCAACCGATTTCCACGAAACAACGATTTAAGTAACCACGGTTTATCAATGACGCCTCGATTTGACACTGGTTCAGCAGCTTGGGCATCGATGCGCAATCGACCTTCTTTGTTCAATGTAGGATCGAGCTGCGGCGATACGAAGAAAAATCCTGCATTTGAATTTGGTAAACAATTTTCAGCGAACACTAGACAAAACGGAGCCGTTACCCGAGGCCAAACCTCCGTATTTCTGAGGGCTGCGCCATTGAGTATGCCGGTTATGTGTAGTGCTTCTAATATAGAGTTTCGCGATTGTATTCCCTGTTTCGATTGCTTGAACAACCACCTGCCATGTAGAGCAAGGGCAATACGACCTCCAGGTTTTGCCCATTCCATTGCCCGCCACAGAAACGGCAAGTCGGGTACATCACCAGGATTAGTGTATTTTTCAGCATTCGGTATTTGTCGAGCGATGGCGACCCTGCGCGATACCTCGGTATAAACCTTTTTTAAATCCTTGTGGCCTTTGTCGTGAGCGCTCCACGGCGGATTGCCGATCACGATGTCATAAGCCCCGTTATGCTCAGAGCCAACTTGATCGCCCAAACTTCCTGCTACCGGATTCAGCAAATCTTGTTCCGAATGATCTACATTAGACCAGTTGAATAGCACCTTGCCTTGTAAAGATTCAAAACTTAGCGCCTCCATGGGTGACGGTTCTGGATCGAGTTCCAGGCGAGTCAAATAAAGCGACAGCGCGGCTAGTTTTAGTGCATGACAATTGACATCGAAACCGCGTATTTGCCGATTAAGAATTTCCCGTAATCCAGCGCGATCAGGGCGTTTGCCATCGTGACGCCAGCGAGCTTCGACTAGTTTATGAAAAGCCGCGACTAAAAAAACGCCAGCGCCCGCTGCCGGGTCAAGTACTTTGGCCTGATGCGGTTGGTCTATACCGCAAAATGCCTCATCGACCATGATTTCCGCGATATGCCTCGGGGTGTAATACGCGCTCGTGGCTTTGCGTTCTTTGGGGTAGAACATTTCCATATAGCGCTCGTAGACTTGACTCAGTAAGCCAACCGGCACATGGGCAAGATGCAAATCGCCCCAATCAAACCGGCCTTGATAGACGCCATCACCCAGAGGATCATCAAAATGCAGAATGGCTTGCAGGGCCTTAAAAATATGCTTGCCGTTCTTGCCTTGCAGCAGGCTATCAAAATAAGCGTTTAAGTCCTTATCAGGTAACGGCAACAAATCGCCGTTAAAGGTTTGATCCAACCAAAGACACGTTGCCGCTGCGTTTTGTGGATTTTCAAAGGCATTATCCGGCGAACAATTACCCGAAGCAAGAAACGGAACCGGTTGGTTGCGGGGCAAGATTTCTCGATCCAATAAAAACCGCAGAAACACTGCACGCCCGGTTAAAGAGACTATTTCCGCCACAGGTAAACCGGCTTCCCGTAAAACTTTAGCCGACTCTTCAAGCAACCTGAATAATTCAGTTTCAATGAGTTTTTCGCCGAAAGGTACAGGAGAGTTCCCTTGGGCAAGCCGAGGAATTAACCAAGCGCCATCAGCATCTTTTTTTACATCGACTGACTGGTTATCCTTTTTTGAAGTCAATCCCGTTGAATGTAACTCCAAAATACCATGTCGTAGGATACCGATTAACGCGGTATCCCCCCGCATTGCCATCAGCCGCTTTATTTGCGACAGGCGATTATTGAGTTGCTGCTCAACGCTGAAATGCGCTTCGGAATATAGGTACAACAGAGGCTGATGCTGGACTTCCACCACGGCTTCGGGCATCAATAACGGTCGTTTTGAGCCCCCTTCCACTAGGTCGAGATAGGGTAATATCGAAGGACTTTCGTTGCCTTCCAACACGACAACGTCTTCGCTTCTTGCGCCGAAATTCCTTAGCTCATCAATCCAATCCATCTTCATTACTTTCGGAACTCCATGGCGTCAGCCTCGCACGCTTTGCAAGGTAAACGGTATTTCCAGTTGCTGTTGGCCGGATAGTTCAGGTAACAGGCATTGCCGCATGGATTCCGTTAATTGGGCCAAGGGAATCACAATCACGGGAGCGGAAAAATCAAGCTTGCCTATCTCATCGACATGGCAAATGCCGGCGTTTGCCCCTCTCAGGATAATCGCTTGATTTTGCAGCATGGCCGGACGCGACTCGGCCAGCTTTCGGAAAAGGGCGTCAATTACCGGGCCGATGTTGCTGATTGAGGCTCCAAAGTCTTCGATAGCTTGGGCGGTCGATGCGAGGCAAATCAAATCAGAAAAGCTAAATCGGGCAGCCTTTCCAGATTTTTCCGCCAGATATGGAATGTTTTTACGCCAATGCCGCAAGGTTTCCGAAGAAATACCTGTGATGGTTCTTGCTTGATCTTGCGTAAATTGTATAGCTTGAACCTCAGTCATTTGCGTTGTCTACAACGAGAAATAAATGAATTTTAGACCAATTTCCGAGCCTTTCAAATGAAAAACTGAGTTATCAAGAACAGGAGCTCAATTATTGTATTGGCGGACAGACCAATTAGCTTTTCCTATTGCTTTCTGCGAGTGTCCGCTCAGGGTCGCTCGGCGACCGTCTGCTCTTCAGATTCATCGCCGGAAAGCTGTCATTGAATTTCGAGACCTGAAAGCGGCCGTTCGTCACTGAGTTCAACCGACTCAAACCGGTCTCTTAATTTAGATGTTTGACTGTCGCTTGAGTTGGTAATTGCGGTCATTCAGAGCGAGGCTTTAGAATTATCCTGACCGGTTTATCATGAATGAAATATAGGTTATACCGCTTAGAACATCTAGCGTTGAAGCAGCATTCTTGACAATAAAGCAGGAAAATCGTTATGTTAGCCCGGTCGGGACAATAGCTTGAGCATGTCAAAACGACATACGGTATCAAACGTAACGCCATCAATCAGATCAAGCAGGCGCTTGGGCGCTCCTTATCTGACCCGTTAGGCGTTCAGTGTGAAAATAGCCGGTTCGATTTGCTTGCATGAGTGTGATAGTTATGGTTTAGTTTGTGAATAGTGCAACACGCAAAATGGTGAATCCGCTAAAGTTATGCACACCATACTGTAATAATTAAAGAGAGAGCAGATGAGAATTTTTTTGGTAGCCGTAATTATTATTTCTTTCGTAGGTTCCGCATTAGCCCAGGATAAAATTGATCGGATGCGTGCTGTTACGATGGAATCGTTTACGCCGGATACGGTTAAGTGGAAGGATGAACCGATACTCCCTAAAGGTGCCCAAAGTGTAGTTCTAGTTGGTGACCCAAATAAAGCAGGCGTTTTTATCGCTTGGCTGAAATTTCCGTCCAATTATCCGATTCCACCACACATACACCCCTTTACAGAAGTAATCACGGTCCTGCGCGGCAAACTAGGCAATGGTCTAGGTGAAACATTCGACACGAAGAAGGGCGAGATGCTTAAAACAGGTTCTAGTTTTGTGTTACCCGCAGGCCACACCCATTATGTCTGGACAACCGATGAAGAAACCATCGTCGAACTAATCGCCACGGGGCCGTGGGACATTACTTATACGAATCCTACCGATGATCCACGTAAGAAGAAATAGCGCGTAGATTAAAGTGTATTTGCAAACCCCAAAATTTACAATCAAGCCTAACTCAACGCTCCAGTTGACAGGCGCTATCGCGCGCGGCAACTGAGCTTTGCGTTGAACCTTCCTTTATTGTCGGTTTAGGTTCGTGGCTAGGGGGGTCTCTGAATGACAGCTTTACAAAGACTATCAGCCACCTGTACGAAACCTATGACTGTCTCTATATGGATGTTATGCAAAGCTTTGCATAACGAATAGCGTTTATCTGTCGCGCCATCCAAATCAGATCAAAGCGATGAGCTAAATCGCGACAGATAAACCTTGTTGGACTAAACCGCCTTCGCTGAGCTCCGGGTTTGGGGATTAATAGTTTGGCTCCTGCGCAATGTCAAGAGCTGGAGCGAGTTTACCCTCAGTGTAGGCCTGACTTTATAGGCAAACTGAAGCGGATGAACGTTCGAAAGCGGACCAAACATTAAGCCGATCTGTCGAATGCGAGTCCTTGGAACTGAATTGGCAGCGTTCAGGCTGAACGAATCCCTGGCAAGTAAACGCCATTTTTTTGAAAATACGAAAGCTCTCGTAGTCATTACGGTGGCCCCCGGGAAGTAGGACGCGGCAGCAACGCAGGATGCGGACGCACGACGACAGATCGATCCGGCGGAAGCTCCGCTACGAGC
This sequence comes from Methylotuvimicrobium sp. KM1, assembly GCF_044788715.1. Classification (NCBI taxonomy): domain Bacteria; kingdom Pseudomonadati; phylum Pseudomonadota; class Gammaproteobacteria; order Methylococcales; family Methylococcaceae; genus Methylotuvimicrobium; species Methylotuvimicrobium sp. KM1. The sequence goes on from NZ_CP173170.1 coordinate 4,059,894, forward strand.
CGCAAGGTACCCTGCTCACAGCAAGGACACCGCGAGATATCCTGTTGCGCCACTCGCTGCATGAACGCTTCCGCAGCTTCAAGCGCCAACGGCGCAGGCGCAGGGACTTGGAGCGCTTGCCGGGCTTGGGCCAGTCGTTCGCGTTTGTGAGCGGGAGACAACAAGCCATAGTGGCGAATCCGCTTGAAACCCGGCGGCAATACATGCTGTAAGAAACGGCCGATGAATACCGCTCCGGGAATCCGGATCACCCGTTTTCCTCCGGAGTCGTCGGCGCGCACGCGCAGGAGCACATCGCCCTTCCGGATCGCGACGATGCGCTCGTTGGAAACAGCGGTGCGATGGGTATAGCGGGACAGGTAGTCGAGCACTTGGGCGGCACCGCCAAACGGCGCCTTGGCGTAGACCACCCAATCGTAGCGAAGCAAGCGGCGGCGCCGTTCGGCCCAAGCCTCGGCAGTGGCCGCCGGATCGAGCGTTAGCTTGCCATCATGACGAGCGGCATCCAGGAACTTGGCCCGGAAGACCCGTGACAACCCACGAATCGGAAACAGAAAACGCGGGTTGCGTTTCGGCTCAACCCAGTTGCCCTGCGCATCGAGTCCGCCGCAGGCGATGAGCACATGGACATGGAGATGGCGGCGCAAATCCTGAGTCCAGGTATGTAAGACCAGGGTAAATGCCGGTTCTGCGCCTAGCCAGCGCGGATTGCGGGCAAACTCGGACAGGGTTGCCGACACGCACGCCATCAGGGTGTCGTACACCCAACGGTCGTGGACCGCCGCCAGCGAATTGAGGTCATGCGGCAGGGTGAAAACCAGATGGGCATAAGGAACCGGCAGCAGTTCGGTCATGCGCTGCCGGGACCACTCCTCCTTAGCACGCGTCTGGCAGTTGGGACAGTGACGATTGCGACAGGAGTGATAGACATAGTCGCGATGCCCGCACGTATCGCACTCCAGACAATGGCCGCCCAGGGCCGCGGTACGGCAGTCAAGCACTGCTCTAATCACCTTGGCTTGCGGCGCAGTCAAGCCGTGGGCATCGAGATACTCGGCCCCGAACGTTTGGAATACCTCCGCCAAGCCTGTCCTGAGCTTAGTCGAAAGGGTGGCGGACATAGTGCGTGCCCTGTACCTGGCTTAATGCGGCTTGGGCAAGGCCGCGAGCAGATCAAGGGGATTTGTCGTGGCGGGAGGCTGCCATTGTGTGGAGACCAGATGCAGATAGCGACTGGTGGTGGACAGGTGATTATGACCGAGCAATTTCTGGAGCGTGACCAGATCGACACCGGCTTCCAGCAAATGAGTGCCGAAACAGTGCCTAAGCGTATGGATTCCGCCGGACTTGGTAATCAGCGCCGCGCTTCGCGCCTGGTGATAATGGTATTGAACGCCGGCAACGGTTATCGGACCGGAACCGTAACGGCTTGGAAACAACCATTCCTTGGGATGCGAGTCGCACCAATACCGACGTAAGGCGTTCAGCAAGGTGGGCGGCAACAGCGTATAGCGATCTTTCCCGCCCTTGCCCTGACGAACCCGCAAGCACATCCGATCCGGATGGCTATCGATGTCAGCGATTCGCAAGGCGCAGACTTCCGAGACTCGCAAACCTGTCGCATAAGCGGTCTGTAGCATGACTCTGGACTGGAGAGAAGCGGCACCGGCGAACAGGGCCGCCAGTTCGGCGCGTGCCAATAGTTCAGGCTGCCGCTGTGGCGTTTGAGCCATAGGCACCGGAAATACCGCGTGTTCCCGCTTCAAGACGGTGCCATAGAAAAAGCGGCAGGCTGCGGCAGCCTGATTAAGGGTGCTGTAGGACAGCTTGCGGTCGCGGACCAGATGCAGTAGCCAGGCCTCTACCTGTTCCGGAGTCAGGTCTGCGGGGTTTTGGTGGTAGAAAATTGCCAATCTGGCAACGTTTTCGATGTAGGTTTGCCGGGTACGTTCGGCCAAACCGCGCACGAGCATGGCGTCGTGCATTTGTTGGCGTAGCGGGTTCATGACGATCTCCTCGGAAAAACAGGGAACATTCCCTGATTTTCAAGGTAACCGTTGTTTTAAGTTAGTCCAACAGAGTCTTAACCGCAACGCTGAGGTGGACTGCCACCGCGATAGCGGTTTAGTTCAACATCCATTATGTGAAGTTTCCGTTTATGTATAGCGCTGTTGTCGCGAGCGAGATGCAATCAGGCTTGGAAGCCTATATCACGCCACGAGCTTTACATAATTTCCATGATTTCAAGATTGGCAGCAAAGTATCTGAAGCTCATTTCCGACATGTATTAATATCGAAAATCATCTAATCGCCATTTTTATAGCGTCAATTCGGCTTATTCAAGGAGTAATGGTGCCCGCTGGACCAGTACTTGGTAGCAAAAAAGGTGATTAAACGAGTTCATAACAGTCTCCAGAAATAGGCTAAGGAATTTCCATTCCAGATGACTGCGGAATTTATGTCCAGCCTTACGGACGAGGTGCCTTGCTAAATCCACTGATTGCAAGCTATAAAACAATCGGAGCCAAATTACTATGCATAAAAGGAAACTTCACATAATGGCCGGGTAGAGCCAAAGAGGTCAAAAGGTTGCTTGCCGATAAGCTGCCATTCGCCAAACTTAGAGATGGAAAATTTCGCCAGTATCCTCAATGGCCGGTTTTGACCGTTGCCAGTCAATTCCACCCTAAACCCCATTACCCCGAAACATTTGGAGGTAGAAAATTAGAGAAACACCGCATCGAAAAGAGTCAGTGTTTCTCTCTAATTAGAACAAACCTACGACTTCGATCTGTTTGGCTCAGCGAAGACCCTCTCGCAAATAGTCAGATAAAATACCAAATTGATTCCGGTATTTTCGTTTTCTCTGTCCAGACTTTCTGCCTTATTCTTGATCTCATCCTTGGATCCAAGATAACGAATGCTTTATAGTATTATTCGTAATCGATTTGATGAGCGGCCAAATTTATCATCTGCCTAACCCCTAATATTCGCTGGGTAACAGCATCACGCGATGATCGCCATCCTCGATCAAGTAAAACCGCCAGTCTCCAACCTGCGTATCGGTGAAATCGATAGTATAGGTCGCAATCAGACCGTCGTTGCCGTCCGTGACCGTGATAACGGCTGTTTGGTCATCGGCTACTTTCATCACCACCGATCCAAAATACGCCTTGCATTTGTCCAGTTCCGGACAGGCTTCCAGCGCCATTTTGTCCAGAAACCAGTAAGCGCCGTTTTCAGCGAAAAACTGGACGCCGTCCGTGTAGATCATCCGCTTGTTCAACGGATGGCGATACCATTGCTCGGTGCCGGTAAAATTAGCCAGCGCTGAGGCAAATTCACTGGTATCAAGACGTGTGTTATTTGCGGTCTGTGTGTTCATGGTTTTCATATTTTTCTCCAGTTGGATTAAAGAAACCGGAGAATTCAGACCGCCGCAACGCGGGGAATAAATTCCCCGATTGGGTTGATATAAACGTCCGCACGATTCCCGCAGGAACCGGTCGCCGGCATGGCAGACTCGCGGCGGCTAAAGGCTGTCACTGAAACGCAGTGACCACGGTAAAGGTCGTCAGCCTCGCCAAGTCAGATGCTTTTTCCAATACCGGCCAGACCGGCACTCGAAAAAGCCCCCTGAGTAGGGGCAAATATCAGAAGCGATTACTTGTTGTCGTTATCAAGTTTCGCCTGTCTTAACTTGTACAGGTCGTCATTGTCGACACGATCGTTACTGTTATGAAAAAGCGGCGGGAAAACAAGCCCCAACCGGGATGATGTTTCCCGACTGGGTGGGTGAAATACTATCGGTTAAGCGGCTTCCACTTTAACGACTTTACCTGTCGGGTCGAGACGGATCCGAAACGACTTTCCGTACAACAGCGGACAGCCGGAAAAATCCGGCAATAACGAGGCCACCGCATCCGACGGTTCGGTCGTCGTGTTAGCGATACAAAACCGCGATAACGCTTCGACATCGGCTTCGTGTAAAGCCTTTTGAAAGTCATCATATTCGTTTTCGTATCGTCCGACCTGTTTCAACACGAACCCGGAAACATCCTGCTTCGGTATGATCGCTTCGCAGTCGTTATCGCTCCCCAGGTAAACGGCGTCATCGTGAATTTCAATCACGTCGTCGCCCAGGTGAATTCGGTAGCAATCGCAAAACCGTATATTGATCGAAGTCAGGTCACCCTCGAAAACGTATCGATCGGTCACGTTGACCGGCTCGATCCGCAGTTCCTGGGTTTGAAGATCATCAATCAAATCGTGTAGCCAATGGCCGCTATCGAGGTATCTCCTGTCATAGACAAGATACCCTTTTTTCCATGCAAACAGATAACGCCCTGCACCATCCTGCTCGATCACGTCATCGATCATCACAATCCCTCGCGCCTCGATCTCATCACGCGTTACCGGTTTGCGCGGATATTCCGAAAAATCACCATACTGGCAGCTACACACCGGATAACTCACGATTTCTTGCAACACTTGCCAAGGCACGACCGGAACGTCGTTGAGTAGATGGAGTAACTGCCAGTCCCGCATTATTTGATAAAACATGGCGAATTCTTCGGCTGCCAGCGTCATCTTCATCGAGCGCAAGCGCATTTCAATTGCTTGTCTCAACACCTCCGTGATCCGCCCTATTGCGCCCTCCTCGTCGATCAACTTGTCACGATCCGGCAATCTGGCGTCGAAACACGATGAATTCAGATGAATGACATGATGTCGATCCGAATAAAAACTGGGTGTGCGGTATATCGGCAAGCCCTGAAGATAAACTTCATAGCTGGAATTTCTGACGATCGGATTAACCAATCCGTGTAAATACACCTTGCCGATTTCCGTATCGATAAAAACCAAATAATCGGAATCTTCGGCCGCCGGCCGCTCCAGACATTCTCCGTTGAAATAGACCGGAATCGGAAAGCCTCTGGCCAAGTTCCTCAAGGTGTTGAGAATAGTTTCTTCATCCAGTTCCATACCGGTCAGCACGATATCGGTGGTGCCTTTCCATTCGCAGGAAGTCACCGGTATCGTCTTGAATGCCAGAATATCCTGCGTATTCGCTGAGATTTCTTTGCCATTGCTTGTCACTAAGATATGGCGACAGGCGAACAAAGCGGATAAGAATCCGATCCCGAACGGATGCTCCTGGTTAACAAGATCCGTCTTCCATCCTGACTCCGCAACAGAGAGCAGTGTTTGCATAGACTCGATGCCGCAGCCGTCGTCCGATACCACCAGCGTGTTGGACTCCGTGGCGGAATCTGTCGTGTAATTGAATCTCACAGCCGAGGCGCCGGCCCGCCTGGCGTTCTGCATCAATTCACTCAGGACGGTCGTTTTGTTGGTGAAACTGTACTTCAAGCTTTCGACCCATTTTTGTGGATTCACTTTCATCGCGACTTCTTGTTCGTGTGTCATGGTATTGCTCCAGTAGATGAATATAAAAAACAGGAGAAACACGCATCCCACCAGGGAATCAGTTTCCCCAGTGGGTTAATAACGGTTGGGTTTTTCAAAAGGCGTCGTTACGCTACTTCGTCAAAATCAGCTTCGAATTCGTCGTCAAGCGCTTTGGCCGGTTGAACGGTGTACCATTCGTTGCCGGTCGGCGAATCGTGATGAAAATTCTGAATCTTGATGAGGCCCTGCTCCAGAAAGACTTTAAACGTGCAATCGGTTTTCGGCAGAATGTTCGCCAAAAACGTTTTACCGTCTTCGGCCTCGAAGTCCGCGTAACCGTTCAGATTTCGCCAGCCGAAGTTTTCGATGTCGGCATGCCAATGGCCGTCCGGATTGATTGCTTGCAAGGTTTCGGTCAGGCAGTCGGTCAACGACTCCCACTCGAAGCCCAGTAAATCCTGATCTTCGCAGGCCATACGAAAAGCGTCGTCCTCATCATCGGCCTCGCCGTTTTCAACCAGGAATTTTGCTTGTTGTATGGCGATATCGCAGGTATCCCACACCAAAAATGGAAGGGATTCGTTCGACTCAGTTTGAATTTGATGGGTCATCGTGTTTCTCCGCTAAAAAGATCGGGGAAACACGCATCCCGCCGGGGAATTGGTTCCCCCGTCGGGTTGAAAGATAACAGACTCAATCAGGCGGCCGCCCGATGCGTTTTAATGGCCTTCATTGCTTCGGCCAATGTCCATAACGCTTGGTTGAGTTGAACATTGCCGTCGATCCCGTTAATGCGGCGAGTGTTGACCACTTTCCGTTGCCCCTTGGCATTCGTTCGTCTGACCGGAATTCCGCCTCTGATCAGATGTTCCTGAATCACGTTAAACGTCGTCCAGAGATCGTCATTGAAATCGGCATTACGCCGGCGTTGCAATACCTGACCCGGCTCCGGTTTATCCGCTCCTTCCTGGAAGCGTAATGGCAACGAGGCCTTGGCGAAGGCGCGTTGCTCGTCGGACGTCAAGTCGATCGCAGCCATCTCTTCTCGGGATTCGGAAATCCGCTCGAAGTTGTTCAGCACCTCGTAAGCGCCTTCGATGACGTTACCGACGACATCGCCGCGATGTTGAACGCGAACGTCCTGAAAGGTGTCACCACAGACCATGCCGTTTTGGCAAACGAACCGGTAACAGCCGGCGAGCATTTGATAACTGGACGATCCGTCATGCGAATTGAGCAGGATGATTTCATTGGTCTCGCCCTGCCCTTCGATTTGACTGGCATGACGCAAGCGCAGCATGTGCTTGGCGAAGCCTTCGCGGGAATCGTCGCGCACCCGTGCCTGGCAGGCCATGAACGGTTGAAAGCCTTCCTTTCTCAAGGCTGCCAAGACTTGGATCGTCGGGATATACGCATACCGATCCGAACGCGAATCATGCGCGGTATCGGCAAAGATCGAAGGCACGGACGACCGTAATGCGTCGTCCGTTAACGGATAATCGGCTCGGATCACAGATGAGCGGGAATTGAAACGTGAACTTAAGGTTGACATGGTGTTTCTCCTGATTAATGAGTAAAAAACCAGGGAAACACGTATTCCACCGGGGAATTGGTTTCCCCGGTTGGGTTGATGACTAATGACTAAGGCGTCTGCACGATTCCCGCAGGAACCGGCCGCCGGCAAAGCAGACTCGCGGCGGTCAAAGGTTATCACTGAAACGCAGTGATCACGTCATAAAACACAGCGACACCTATGAACAACGGATACCTGAACAAAGCCTTCGGGAAAAAGAGGGATTAGCGAGATATTTATAAAATCTCTCTCAAGCCCTCATTTTCTTCAAGTAAGAAGCCAAGTCGAAATTTGTTTTGGAGGCAGGGGTAAAAATGACAACCCGGTTAACGTGACATTGAGACTGCCGTTTAACTTTTGTGCGATTCTGACACGGGAAGACAAAGGCGCAAGAAAAAACCCTAAATGAAACGGCTATGGTTTTTGGTTTCGCTTCGTTCCTTGGCTATCTTTCCGGACCTTAGGCTCAACCGACTGCCGACTTAACCCGGACTGTGTGCCGAACAGTCAATTGCCCCTGTCGGGGTGTTGATTTTGAATAATGTTACATTCTAAGGTAAGGTTGTGATTTTTAAATAGAGCAAGGAAAACCAATGGCTGAAATTATAGCGCGTAACGGTAACGATCTGACGGTTCAAGTCACTATAAAACTGACCGGCAGTTTAATGGAGATGGAAAATACGATATTGGATGGCTGTAATGAAATAGGCTGTTTGGCAACCACAGAAGCGTTGAAAATATTTGATACGGATGGGGGGCCAATAAAATTGGGTGATACTAAAATGACAGCTCGAGACAAGGACAACAAAACCTATCAAACGCCATACGGCAGTGTGCAGCTGGGGCGCTATGTTTATCAAACCTCAAAAGGCGGCAGAATTTATTGCCCTCTGGAGCACAAAGCACGGATTATCCGGGGTGCAACGCCAAAATTTGCCCAACAACTGTCGCATAAATATGCCAACATGAATGCACCGGCGGTCTGTTTGGATTTAGAAGACAATCATCATCGAAAAATAGCGCATTCTTATTTGCAGGATGTGAGCGATTGGGTGGGTGGCATTGCGGAGGCCAAAGAAGAGCTTTGGGAATATGACATTCCGCCCTTGGATGAAGCGATAACGACCATTGTCGTCAGTCTTGATGGCGCTTATGTATTGATACGTGAGGACGGTTACCGGGAAGCGATGGTGGGCAATATTTCGCTTTATGATGTGACCGGCAAACGTCAGCATACCATCTATATCGGTGAAGCCCCCGAATATGGGAAAGGCACATTTTTTCAGCGTTTGGAAAAAGAAATTGTTACCGTCAAAAAACACTATCCCGATGCCCTCTATTTAGGTATTGCCGATGGTGCAAAAAATAATTGGTCGTTTTTAGAGCAACATACCAGTCGTCAATTACTGGACTTTTTCCACGTCACTGAGTATCTGGCAAACGTCGCTTATGCTGCCTATCCAGGAAAAACGGACAAACCCAAGCGCATAATTTGGCTAGATGAACGCTGTAAACAGCTAAAACGTGAACCCGGTGCAGTCGAAACACTGATCAGTGAAATGGAAAAATTGGCCCAAAAAACCAGCCTGACAAAAACAGTCAAAGAGAATTTGGAGGCCGCGCTAACCTATTTTAAAAACCATAACCAGATGATGGATTATGCAATGCATACAGAAAAAAACTTACCTATTGACTCAGGCGTCACCGAAGCTGCTTGCAAGACGCTGGTGAAGCAACGGCTTTGTGGTTCAGGTATGCGCTGGAAAAACCAAGGGGCTAAAGTGATTTTATCTTTACGTGCATTGGTTCAGTCTAAAGGAAGATGGCAACAGTTTTGGGATAAGATTGATCAATATGGTTCCCATGTGTGCGTATAATTCACATTATTCAAAATCAACACCCCCCTGTAGGGCCTATGGCCGGCTTCGTCTGTCATTAGCAGTTGAAACGACTGAGGTTTCATCCAGGCTTCGACTGTTTGCGGCCTGGGTTATCAGGCAGGTCACCGGTTTGTGATCGCTCAAGCGCAGGCCGGAAGGAAGTTGCGCTGTGATTCGATCGAAGCACTCGTGTTCGATTTTACCGGCGTGGGCTTCGACGCAGAGCGGCAGGCGGTTTTTGACGAAGGCTTGCGTAAACAGAATGTGGTCCAATAGGATGTGCGGATCGCGATTCGGTTCGATCCGGTCGTTGAACCGTACCGACCATCTAAGCTCGGACGGATAATCGAACAGCGCATGATTCAGGTATTTCTCGGCTGCGAAGACGTCGCCTTGAAGATTGTCGAGCAGATCGAAAAACAAAAATTGCCGTTCGAACAGTTCTTTGCCGGGGCCGTCGTTGAAATCACCCATGAGCATAATCGCCGGATTGACTTCCTGTCGAAACCGGTGATCGAGGTAATACCGCACGTTCTGCGCTTCGGTCGCCAGTTTGATCCGGTTTTCCAAGGTTGCCTCGATGTATTTTCGGCGCGTTTCGGCGTCTTCGCTGTGGTAGTTACCGACCGTGGTCAATTTGCTCTTGAAATGGCCGCCGATCATTTCGACTTTCGCGTCGCCCAGGGTTACGGTCAATACCTGCGGGTGCCGGAAATGATTATGGGTCGTGGTATCGATGCTGCCCCAACGATGTACCGGCCAATTGGCCTGGTGTTCGGCTTCCGGCGAAGCTTGTTCCGTGTAATCACGCCAGACCGTGATCGGCAGCAGCGAAGCCGATGCCGCCAAAGAGTCTTTGACCAAAAACCAAATCCATTGCTGGCCGCGCTGATGATAAGGCTCACCGACCGGACGTTTGACTGCTCTATAACCCGGCAAGCCGTCGACGAATCGGTCGATGGCCGTATCGCCGGCCGGTCCTTCGGTGATACACAGCACATCGGGCGCAATCTCGGCAATAGCGTCGTAAATCGCCAATAACCGTTGCTGCAGCCGCGCGCGTTGATTGTCCGACTTTCGGTCGTCATCGACATCGCGCAACAAGTTACCCAGCCATTCGATATTCCAGGTGGTGACTTTGTAGCGGTTTTGCATTTTTGGATCCTCTGCTTTTTTATTGCCTAATCATCCGTTACATGTGAGATGGCATCGCCATAAAAGCCTCATGTTGTTCAACGGTTAGCTTTTGAATTTTTCAGCATTGAAAGCCTGCGGTGATACAAAGCTGTTTACTTGCCGTGACCGCTATACGACCCATAAGCGACGGTCGATTTTTTAGAGGCTGTGTCTGCTGTAATTCGCTTAACCGACATTTCGAGATAACTCCAATGGATCAAGTACGTTGAATTTAATGGCCAGTTTTGTCAATTCAATATCGCTGGCAACGCCGAGCTTACTTTTGATCAAATAATGGCAATTGCCGACAGTTTTGGCGCTGATGTTCAGTACACGAGCAATGTCATCGTGGCTTTGCCCTTCCATTAGTAAACGCAAAATTTCAAACTCGCGTACTGTCAAGGTTTGTAGAGCAATGCGTTCGCTGCCCAGTTTTTCCAGTGCCAGTATTTGAGCGATGTCAGGACTTAATACATGGTGTCCTGAATATACATCATAAATGGCACGCAATAACACCTCAGGTTCGCTGCTTTTGCTTACATAGCCCAAGGCTCCAGCATGCACGACTTGCTCGGCAAAGGCAGGGTTTCGGTGCATGCTGAAGACCAGTATTCTGGCGTCAGCTCGACGCTGTTTGATCTTGGCAATCAACTCCAATCCGCTGCTACTCGGCAGCGAAATATCGGTAATCACCAGATCAGGTTCGTATTCCTTAAACAATTGGTACCCTTGTGTACCGTCGCCAGCTTCGGCAACCACACGCATACAGGGCTGTTTGCTCAACAATGCTCGGTAGCCTTCACGGACAATGGCGTGATCGTCAACCAATAAAATGCTGATCATGCCGTCTGCTCGATATTGGCCGCTATCGGTAAGCAAACCTCAACAACCAAACCGTGTGGGTTGGCAATGGCCAATTGCAATCGTCCCTGTAAGGCAGTGACGCGTTCACGGATACCTAATAAGCCGATACCGGTGGTATCGGCAAACGGCAACCGCTTGGCTATGCCATTATCCGCGACCGTCAAAATTGCAGACTCTAAACCGATGATCAGACTAATATTGACATGGGATGCAGTAGCATGTTTAGCGATATTGGTCAGACATTCCTGGATTATCCGAAATAAGGTCATGGCTGGAACTTCCATCAACGATGAGCAATCGCCGCTTATGTCTAATTGAAATCGAGTCTTGTCGCCACTACGCGCATTCCAGCCGGCAACCAGACTATTAAGGCTGACAGCTAATCCTAATTCCTCAAATTCGGCCGGACGCAAACGCCCCAGCAAGCCGTGTACGTTCACCAACATGTGGGCAGTAATTCGACTAATGTGATCGGTTTCGGCGACAAGCGCCGGGCATTGTTGTAACGCAGTTTGTTTGATTGAAGCAGCGACAGCATTGATGGCCGCCAGACATTGGCCGAATTCATCATGTAGCTCCCTTGCCAAATAGCGACGCTCATCTTCCTGTATGTTGATTAACTTCAACACTAGCTTTTGGCGCTCGTCCAGCAATTGTTGCTGACTGTTCGCCAGTTGGTTGATAGCCGCAGCAATACGCTGCCATTCATTTAACTCAAACGCAGGCAAGCGGCAATCAAGATGCCCGGATTCCATCTCTTTGATGCCTGCGACGATGGTTTTTGCCGGTTTTAAGACGCGGCTGATATTCCAATACACCAGCAGGCAGACGGCAAGGACCGTAACGCTGGATAAGGCCATCAAGCTCAGCATCTTATTCCAAGCCTCGGCAATTTCGAGTTCTGCGCTAGGCGTGATTGATAGGGTACCGTAGAGCCTGCCGTTTAGCGCAATCGGCCTTATCGCCGGCAAGCCGGGATTAAAAATCCGCCGATAGCCTGTTTCAAAGAGAGTTGGCCATTCCGCCCGGCTTAGCTTGCTTCCGTTACAAAGACTACGAGGCAATGAGCCATCGGCAGGGGTATAACTCAGGCAGATACCAGGCTGGTTTCCGGAATGTTTCCAGGGCCCAAAATCCGGAAAAGGATTGGTTCGACCCAGCCCGGCATCGATCAACAACAATTGTGACTCCAATTGCTTGCCTAGCGACTCGGCCATTTGCCCGGTGGTTTGTTCGGCAACGCGATGGCTTTGATAGAGCACGAAAGCTGCGATTACCAGCAAGCATGCTAAATGCATATTCTGGCCCAACCTGAACACCCATTCTGGAGCAATCTGAACACCCATTCTGATTCAAGTTGAACACTGATTCTGGTTTCAAGCTGAACACTTTTCTGGATTTTCCAGAATCGGTGTTCAAGTTGCCAGAATGACTGTTCAAGTTGCCAGAATCCCATCTAACGCATTGTTTATCTAATCAGATTATCCTTCCCACCTTTTGTGGAGAAGATAATGTCAGCGAAGAGAACAGCAATGCGAAAATTACGAGAAGTACTCAGGCTTAGCTACAGCGCCGGATTAAGCATCCGAAAAATCAGTGCCAGCACCAAAATCAGTGTCGGCAGCATTCAAAACATCTTAAAACTGGCCGAGCAGCTGAAAATATCCTGGCCGCTACCGGAAGATTGGGATGATCAAACTTTAGTCCTGAAATTTTATCCCCGCTCGGATGCTCAGCCTTCAACCAAATTCCAGGAGCCGGTATGGACTGACGTTCATCTGGAGTTGAAGAAAAAAGGCGTGACCAAACAATTGCTCTGGGAAGAGTATGCCCAGCAGTATCCCAATCGTTGCTATAGCTACTCGCAGTTCTGCGCGCGTTATGCCGATTGGCGGAAGAAACAAAAACGTTCCATGCGCCAAACCCATCGTGCCGGTGACAAGTTATTTATCGATTATGCCGGCCCCACCCTGTCTGTGGTCTGTGCCTCAACCGGCGAAATACGTACCGCGCAGATCTTTGTGGCGGTGTTGGGGGCCTCCAATTACACCTTTGCCGAGGCGACCTGGAGCCAAAGTCTGCCCGACTGGTTAGGCAGTCATGTGCGGGCCTTTGAATTTTTTGGTGGTACAACCGTGATGCTGGTCCCCGATAATTTAAAAAAGCGGGGTGACTAAAGCCTGTCGTTACGACCCTGAACTCAATCCCAGTTATCAACAGTTAGCGTCCCATTATTCTGTCGCGGTGATGCCTGCTCGGCCCTATAAGCCAAAAGACAAAGCTAAGGCCGAGGCCGGTGTTCTACTGGTCGAACGCTGGATCATGGCTAAACTGCGCCATCACACCTTCTTCTCGTTGGCGGAGTTAAATCACTGTATTAGCGCCTTATTGACCGAGCTCAATCAAAAACCCTTCAAGCAAATGCCTGGAAGCCGCCAGCAGTGGTTTGAATCGTTGGATAAACCGGCGCTGTCGCCGCTACCCCAGTACGCCTATCAGTACACGGACATCAAAACCGCCCGGGTCAATATCGATTACCACCTGATTTACGACCAACATCTCTATTCGGTGCCGCATCACTGCGTAGGCGAACCGGTTGAGTTGCATGCCGGTGACAAACTGATCGAAGTCTATTTTCATAACAAACGCATCGCCACCCATGTCCGGAAATATTATCCCGGCATGACCACCGAGCCAGGGCACATGCCGGAACAGCATGCCCAGCATCAGCAATGGACGCCAGAACGGTTAATGAACTGGGCGCAATCGATAGGACCTGAGGTGCGGGTGTGGGTGCAGGGCCAATTACAGCGTAGAGAGCATCCAGAGCAGGCTTACCGCGTGTGTCTGGGTTTATTGAGCCTTAATCGTAGCTATGCCTCCGAGCGCCTCAATAAAGCCTGTGCGATCGCCAATAAAGAATCCCTGTTCAAATTGAAAAACGTCAAAGCCATTTTGCAAAGCAACCGGGATAAGTTGCCTGATACATCACCGGTACAGCTTTCGTTATTACCTCAAGACCATCTAAACATTCGTGGCGCAAAGAGTTTCCACTAATCCCTAACGCCTAAAGCGTTGAGCAAGCAGGGTTTACAGGAGACCCTGCTTGCTCATTATTTTTTAACATCTCAATACAGGACATTATCATGATTGAAACCACCCTCAGCCAACTACGCCAATTGAAACTAAACGGCATGGTCTCTGCGCTGCAAACCCAACTGGATCAACCTGGCACCTATGAAGGCTTAGCCTTTGCCGAACGACTGCAATTATTAGTCGATCACGAAGACCAAGAGCGTAATCAGCGCAAACAGAACCGCTTGACACGCGCCGCCCAATTCAAACTCAAGGCCCAAGCCAAAGATATTGATTATCGGTCCGCCCGCGGCTTGCAGCAGTCACAAATGGCATCACTACTGATGTGTGACTGGCTCAAAAAAGCCCAGAACCTGTTGCTAACTGGCCCCTGCGGCACGGGAAAAACTTATATTGCTTGCGCTCTCGGCCATCAAGCTTGCCTGAAAGGTTACAGTGTTCGCTATTACCGGCTGTCACGCCTGATCCTCGCTTTGACACAAGCCAAGGCCGACGGCAGTTACCGTAAGTTGCTAAAAGTCATTGCCAGTCAAGATGTGCTAATTATTGATGATTGGGGGCTTGAACCGTTAAATAACGCCACTCGAAATGACTTGATGGAAATAATGGATGATCGCTATGAGCAGTCGGCAACTGTCATTATCAGCCAATTACCGACTGACCAATGGTATCAAGCGATTGGTGATAATACCTTGGCCGACGCCATTTTGGATCGGCTAATGCACAACGCCCACCGGATCAATTTACAAGGAGAATCGATGCGAAAAAAAATGAATTCCTTGACTCAAGTTGAACACTTGGCGTAAAAATTCACGTCCACCGATGCGTTAGGTTTTAGGTGTTCAAGTTCGTCCAGAATCAGTGTTCAAATTAATCAGAATACGCACTAAAGCCACCAATGCGATTCGGGTTAGCAAATGTCGTTGTAAATTCATGGCATGACTTGCGTGGGAGAGTCTGGTGTTCCTGCATTCTACGAGCCTATAAGATTACTGCAAAGCTATCTCAGGATACACGGGCATATTGCCCGACCTTGGCGGGCAAATATCGGCTTACGGTCAATACAGCATTGCTTAAGCTATAGTCACCTGAACGGCAATCGATCAGTGCAGTAATGTTTTTGTTATTCCCTTCAAGATGAGGATGATCCATGAGCGATTTTCTTTTCAACGATAGCCATATCCACTGGCAAACCCTGGCCAATATCGAAAATCTACAGTATTCGATTCTGGATATTGACGAGCAGCACCACATCGCAGATGTGTTGTTTAAATTTGCTGCTAACCGGCAAATTGTCTTACATAGGCACAAAGCCTTAAATAAAACCTTCGTCATCCAGGGCGAACATCGTTTGTATCATGCGGATGGCAGCATCAAGGAAATCAGGTCCGTTGGCCAATACACGTCCAGTCCAGCCAGCGATGAACCTCACCGGGAAGGCGGCGGTGAAGTGGATGTTATTGTGCTATTCAGCATACGCGGTGGCGATGGAGTTTTGTATGAGATTCTCGACAATGCGCAGAATATCATCGGCGAACTGAGGTGGCAGGATTTGATCGATCTGTATGCCGCCCAAACACAAATTCAACAGATATGACAATGAAACAACAGATCATTTCATGCATCGCTCTGACTCTCCTGTTAATAAGTCCCCCAAGTGTCGCCAATCCTCGCATTGCAATATTAAATTTCGAACTTAATGACATTACTTCGCTGCCCAACACAATACAGGAACAACAACGAACGGCAAGTATTCGGCCCTTGTTAGAGCAAGCATTTTTGCTGAACGATAACTTTGAAATCATCGAGATCAGTACCAATACCGAAACGACCGCCAACGCCGGTTTCGGCTACTTATTCAGTCATCATGATTTAGCCGCAAAACTAGGTTAGCGATTCGGCGCTGACTGGGTAATCGTAGGTCAACATAGCAAACCCAGCTTTCTGTATTCCTATTTGATAGCAAATTTGGTAGAAGTTAAATCTCAAAAACTGGTCTCGAGATTTGAAATCGAGTTAAAAGGTAATCATGCAAGAGTCACTCAGCATGGTGTTGATGCTCTTGCTGATAAGATTGCTAATAGACTCATTGGTAACAAGTTGTAAAGAAAAAGATAAAAATATAAATCCATCGCTGTCCGCCCCTAATTCAAACCTGCCGTTCACAAATGATATTTTCAGTTACTTGAATGTCTCAAATATGGCCGTTTCTTTCATTCACAAGGTGTAAACATTGGTCTGCATTCTATTCATTTGAAACATACCTGACTGTTACTCATTTACGAAGGAACCCTTAAGTTCTACCTGGTTGAATTGATGAAAGGGGGTAGTCAGTTAGCGCCTCCACCCACTATATGTTCACGGGTAATCTCGCTCAGCTTTTAGGATCGGCGTTGTTTTGGCTTGACGATCTAATTCGCCCAACACTACATTTTGTATCAGGAGGCGCTAACTGACTACCCCCTTGATGAAAACGTCTGCGCGATCCCCGCAGGAACCGACCACCGGTTAGGCAGACTCGCGGCGGCTAAGGGTTGTCACTGAAACGCAGTGACCACGGTAAAAATGTTCCGCTTTTTCCAAGTTCGATGCCTTCGTTGTTAGACATCAATCTTGGAAAAAGCCCCCGAAACGGGGGCAAGTTAATAATCTCAGCCCGCAATCAATTGCTTGGCCAAGGCCACTTCGACGCTATCGCCATCGGAGTTGAGCACATCCAGACCGGTATCCGGCATATCGCCCGATGTCGATTGGCTGACCGCGATTTTCTTCGCCATCAGGGTCAAACAGGCGATTTGTGCGGTATTTTCGTAGCCGAGGTAATGCACTTTTACCGGCTGTTTCTGACCGATCCTCCAGGAACGTCGGGCAGCTTGCTGGACGGTATAGACGTTATACCCCGACTGCATGAAACAGATCGTCGGAAAATCCAGCAAATCCAAGCCGGTCTTGACCAGTTCCGGATTGCAGACCAGTACATCGATGCCCCGGTCCACTTGATCCATGATCCAGTCTTCGCGCCGGTCGGTGCTGACGCTCGACCGCAACACGGCGGTTTTGAAGCCGGCGCTTTCCAGCGTCTTCTTCAAACGGGTTGCGGTATCGCGTTTACCCGTATAAACGGTATATACCAACACCCGCCGGTTTTGAGCTTTCTCCTGTTGGCACAGCTCGATCAACGCTGCTTCCTTCGGGCTGGGTTCGTCTCCCAACACCGGCGGCATCGTCAACAATAACTGCTGGGTCCTCGGATGACGGACTTCCTCCAACCGAAAACAGGTATCCGGCCATGACAACAACACAGTCAACACCAAGCCCAGCAGCGTTTTATCGCCCCTGGCCAACGCCTTGCGCATTTCGGTTGTCAAGAAACCGCTCAAGCGGTTGTAAGCCTCTCTCTGCTCCGGACCCATCGCGATCTCGTCAAACGATTCGTGATAAGGCGGCAGCACGTTCCCGCCGATGTCTTTGAGTTTCAAAAACGCAGTATAAGGCAGCACATAACGCAACACGCCCTTCGGCCCGAATCCCGGCGCTTTCGAGGTATGCACCGTCATTTTCTTGCCTTTGGCGGTGCGGTGGTTGCCGTCGTTGGTTTCCTTAAATACGTCTTTGAGTACCCCGTGCTGACGCATGAAGCTCATGGCGGCCGGCCCCAGGTTGTTCCGGCCGTTATAGCGAAACCCGTCCTCGATCATTCGCGCTGGCATGATTCGCCACAACAAATAAAACAGGTCGTCGGCATAACCGCCCATCAAGGTGCCGGTCAACAATACGGTTTTCCGCGCTTTTTCGGCCAACACGCCCATCGCCTGCCCTTGTGCCGACCCCGAGTTTTTGTACTCATGGCCTTCGTCGACCAGCAACAGGTCGAAGAATCCATCGGGCAGATAGCGCTTGATGAACTCAGACGGTTGATAGCCGCCTTGGCCGAAGCCGATCTCTTGCTTGGCCAGCGATCGCTCCATCCGTCTTGCCTGACGATCGGAAAACACCAGGTCGCCGTGTTCGTCCATCAGATTGATGAACTCGAACACGTTATCCGACAACATGGCCGACAAGGTGTCGGTGCCGAACTTTTGCAGCAGCTTATGGGCTGTTTTCGGACCGATCGTTGGAATTTGGCACAGCGCATCATGAACGATTTCATGAAAATCCTTGGGCGGATTGTTGCGCTTCAAGGTCCACAATGGCGAACCGCAGTGCAAACACGCATGGCGACTATCGTCTCCGCGTTTAAATCGCGCCGCGCTCAGCCATTCGCCTTCGTCATCGACCACAAAGCTCCCGCATGCCGGACAAGCGGCGAATTCAAAGCTGGCCATATAGGTCCGCCTGGGTTGCGTCTCCGTTTCCGGTACGACGACCCGTTCATGAACTCGCCTGACCAGCGCCGCCGGGCGCCAATCGAAGCCCATCCGCATGCGAACGCGGCCGATCACGTAAAACTCAGGCGCCGACGGCGCAACGCTGCGATTCGCCCGGATAGTCAACAGTTGCCGAACGGTATCCGGTCCATTGAGCACCCAAACCTTAGCATCCGGAACGGTCTCCAGGATTTCCCGACGCCATTTGTAGACCAAATGCGGCGGGGAAATCACCAAGGTTCGCCGATAGCCTTCCGCGTGTAATACGGCGGCCGCCGCAATCCCCATCATGGTCTTGCCGCAGCCCATTTCACCGTTCAAAACGGCGGCCGGTTCGCCTTGTTCAACCAACAGTTGACAGACCGCATGTACCCGTTCCCGCTGAGCGTCAAACGGACGGCGTTGCAAGCTATCCATGATTTCGTCCCAATGCGGATTGTGACGGTCTGAATCGTACACAGGCGGCAATTGTCTGGATACCGATGCCATCAGACCGTCTCCGAATTCGGTCAGGAAATCGTTTAACGGAATCGTGTTGGGTTCCTGTTCCCTATTGGACTCCTGTTCTATGTGGGACTCCTGTTCTATGTTGGATTCCTGTGCGTTAACGTCCACAGCGTCAACCACTGCTGTTTCAAGCGTTACTGCGCTTTCAGGGTTTGTGTCAATCATCGTTGTTTCACCTCAAAATAACGCCTGGGGAAACAACATCCCCCAGGGAAATTGATTCCCTGGCGGGTTAAATGTTAAAAAAATACCACTCGATAAATATTGACCACTCTACAACTCTTGAATTGTCGTCGGTCAAATCAGCCCCTGTTCGGCAAACGAATACACCGTTTCCCCGGCAATAAAATGGTCGAGCACGCGAACGTCAATCAAGCTCAAGGCTTGCTTTAGCTTTTCGGTAATCGACTTATCCGCACTGCTCGGTTCCGCAACGCCGGAGGGATGATTGTGCGCGAATATCACTGCTGCCGCGTTATGCTGCAATGCGTCCTTGACGACTTCGCGCGGATAAACACTGGCACTATCGATCGTGCCTCTGAACAGCTCCTCACAGGCAATCACTTTGTTCTGATTGTCCAGAAACAGGCACAGGAAAACCTCGTGTTCATAAGGTGCCAATTTCAACTTGATCAAATCCCGCGCCTTATCGGGTGAATCTAATTTTTCGCCTCTGGCAAAATAACGGTTATAGATGGTGATGGCTTCGTAAATGACATCGTCCTCATCCGCTACGGCGTATTCGCCATTGGCTTTTTGGATATACAGCATGGTGTTTCTCCTGATTAGTGAATAAAAAACCGGAGAAACACGCATCCCGCCGGGGAATTGGTTTCCCCGACTGGGTTGAAAAGAGTCAAACTGTCGTCTAAACATATCGTCTGCACGATTCCCGCAGGAACCGGCCGCCGGATGATGCAGACTCGCGGCGGCTAAGGGTTATCACTGAAACGCAGTGATCACGTCAAGCTCATGAAAGCTCTTTTACCTTATTCATGGCCGGCAACAGCGCAGGCCTTCGAGTTCTTTCCAGCCGCCTTGCATTCAAGCGGCTCGAAAGAACTCCCGATCGTTCGGAAGTTCCAGGCTTTCGCCTTATTGAATCGTCAACACTTCGCCGAAGGTCGGGCTGTTCGGCGTAAAGTCGATTGCTTTGATTTGCGGTACGAATACATCCAATGCGATTCGGATTTCCCGAAACTCGCCGCCGCCCTGCTCTTCGACCTGGACCGTATGTTTTTTGTCCTTGAAGGTGTCGCCTTTCACGACGTAGGTTTTACGACCGTCGTTGGACTGCACGATACCGGACACATGCCCCGCGGCCAACGCCAGCGCTAAGTGCCAATCGGATAATGACATCAGCGGACGCCTTTGCGCGTTTCCCAACTGTCGAGTCATGGCCACGCTAAACTGCGGCCACAGGCAGGGATACTTCTCAATTTCCTCGCGCAGCTGCGTCTCGTCGATTCGGGCGGCATTGAAGCGAATTTCCCCCGTCGACGGCGGCACCCGGTAACAGTCGTCTTCGGCCCATTCCCGGCTCGGCAATACCGGCTTATCCGCGACGTCAAGCTGAGCGAATGCCTCCAATTGGGCGAGGGATTCTCGGTAAACCGGATCGGATGACGTTGTGCGCTTCCTAATCCCCAGCACAACGGCCTGTTTGAACCGTTGCTCCGGAGCCAGATACACCTGCACCCGGTCGAATCCGGCCGCGATCCATTTTCGGAACTCATGGTCAAGCGCATAATGCGGCACGATCAACACCATCACGCCACCATACTGCAAAAGCCTGGCCGCCTGCTGAAAAAATAGCTTTTCCAGACGCTTTTTACCGCTGCGCTGGCTATCCCCCGTCTGACCTTTGTCGGAGACCAAATCGCCGTAAGGCGGATTCAGCCACACTAAACCGAAACTTCGCGGCGTGATCAGGGTGTCCTGAAAATCGCCGTGCAGACAACGCGCCAACAATTGCTTGGCCTGATGAGCGCGATCGACGTGGTATTCCACGCCGAAGGATTCGACGGTGATGGATTCGACGTTTCTATCCGCTTTCGGATCGTTTAAATGCCGCCCGCATTCGGCGAGCGCAGCCCCTTCGCCGGCGCAGGGATCAATGATCCGCATACGGCCGCTTTTACAGGGCTTGAGTAACGACAGCACCCGTTCGATGGTATCGCTATCGGTCGGAAAATACCCGTCTTTGACGTAGTTCCGGGCAATGCGTTGAAACATGAGAGCCATGTGTTTCTCCTGATTGATTAATGAATAAAAAACCGGAGAAACACGCCCCATCAGGGAAATATTTCCCCGGTTGGGTTGATAAAAACGCTGACGATTAAAAATCGGGATGGCGATACGCTTGAGCCATCGTCCAATTGTCATTGCTATCCAGTTCCAACAATCCTTGTCGGATCAACTCGCCGAGTTGTGCTCCGAATTCCTCATCGGGTAGATCAATGCTAACCGCATTGATCCGATAGCCTTTGATTCCCTTTAACCATCCGTTTCGGCGGCAGACATTGACGACAGCGTCCTGCCAATAATCCAGCAACGGCAGTGGGCAAACCGATTTAATCAAGGCCCAGGTTGCCGCGTAGTCATCCTGGTCCGGCAACAACAGCAAATAAGCCCGCCGATTGACGAAATCGGGCGTTACCGCCTTCTTGTCGAACAACCACAAATGGACGATATCGCCGAACAAATTCACTTTCGGCATTCTGCCGGTCATCTTGTCCAGCCGGTCCGGATTGCCGATCCCTACCGTACGATTCATCGCATCGTCCAGAAAGGTCAGTTTGCTTAACCCGCCTTCGCTGTCCGGCAAGGTCAGCCGAGCCAATAACTCCTGGATGGCGGTATCGCGCCCCCAACAGGACGCGAACACCAACCATCCATCATCATCGACCAGGGCGTCGCAGAACACATCGTGTAGTTCATCTATGACTAACATAAACATTCTCCTCGACCCGCAGGACGCGTCCCCGAACGGGAGAGCGCTCCCTGTTCGGGTCTGTAGTAGATTAAAATACCCTCCAGTAACGGCAACTATCCTTTCAGCCAAACCTGGCCGACCGGTTTGAACTGATAACCCAGTTCTTTCAGCCGGTCGCGTTGACGCCGAAACTGGCCGCGATCTACGGTCGGATCGAGTTTAACCGAATCCTGAAGCGGCCAGAGCAAACCGAACAACTGGACGTCCGGATCGGTATTCGCCTCGTCGCCTGGCCCTGCCTCGGCTTCCTGGCCTTCCGGCAAGGACGACTCGGTAGTCGGAGCCGGTTCTGCCGGATGGGTCTCTTTCCGTGCTGTATCCTCATCGATCGGGTCTTGCTCGATCGGTTCGGATTCCTCCGCTGACAATTGATTGACGTTGGCCAGCGCGATGCTTTCCAGCACCGCTCGGGTTTCGATCACGATTCGGCTGGTGGCGGTATAGGAGGATGAAAATACCCGGCTGATGCCGAACACCCCCTCATAACAGCCTTCATCGTATTGATCCAATACCAGATCTTTGACCGCGAAGTCGCCGATCTCGGTATGCAGCGACCCGACACGGAATTCGCCGTTGCGGCCGTTGATGATCCGGACGGTCAGAGTGCCTGATAAACTGATCATGACGCCACCTCTACTTCGGTCAATGACGCTTGTGGATCGGCAGTCGGCGCCATGCGAACTGCGAGTGTTGAATGTTTCATTGCGGTTTCTCCGATTGATGTTAAAAAAACCGGATAAACCAAGTCCCAACCGGGAGATCGTTTCCCGGTTGGGTTTAAAAAAATGTCTGCGCGGCTCCCACGGGAACCGGTCGCCGGTTGGGCAGACTCGCGGCGGCTAAAGGATGCCACTGAAACGCAGTGACCACGGTAAACTGATTTTTTTCCAATGCCTCTCGGTCTCGATAACAAGACGTTCGAAAAAAATCAGGTGCGCAAAGATGACTCTCTCTGCGCACGCTATTTGTGTAATCTAAAGCCCATCATGAGATTCCAAGACAGGCCACTGTCAAAACGCGTTAATGACGACCGCCCATCCGATCAATGTTCGATCGAGATTATTCAGCACACTCGTTACAAAACTAAAGCCTGTTTCCCCATTAAAAAACCGACTATTAGGCTTGCCTGACTCGCCTTCGAGTGTTCAAAGCCATACGATTGCGCACGGTCTACCGCACAAAGG
Organism: Methylotuvimicrobium sp. KM1; assembly: GCF_044788715.1. Taxonomy (NCBI): domain Bacteria; kingdom Pseudomonadati; phylum Pseudomonadota; class Gammaproteobacteria; order Methylococcales; family Methylococcaceae; genus Methylotuvimicrobium; species Methylotuvimicrobium sp. KM1. The sequence continues at coordinate 4,082,948 of NZ_CP173170.1, forward strand.
GTTCCATCATTTCCCGACGATGGCGGCCGGTGTCGTCACGCAAAAACGCCTATCGCGTTTTCGCAGAATGCCCTATTTTCAAGACATTCTGCGAAAACCAAACCATGAGAGCAGAAAAAAATTAGCCTATAAAGGAGCGAAGATCCTCCTTGATCCTCAGCAGGTTACCTGATTAGCAAGTTTCTTCAGCTAAAGCCCAAAGATCAGCATATCCTTAGCAGGACGGGGTTCGCAAGCCATGCGCGTCAAGCTAAAAACGGCCAACCCACATCACGCTCTTTCCCAATACCCAGCTTGGGAAAGACACCCCGGAAGTTCCAGCTTTCTGTGACCGATACAACCTCCGCACACTCTCAGTCAACCCCAACTTGCTCGTTCAATCTTTCTTGATTGTCGGGAAGCTAGAGCTTCCTGAACAGGTTACCCAAGCTGGAGCTTGGGTAACAGCATATTTTAGTTTTTGCGACTACGACTGGCCCCTGCTCGGACACTTGGCTTCGGCAAGCTGAAGCATCTTGCTAATCAGGACAGGTTAATCACCGACCGATAGCTTCGATCGAGGGTAGATGAGCAACGCCCATTCACAGTTGGCGTTTGATCGGACAACAGCCGGAATTCGGGGTAAAACAACCACCGCCCCAGTGTCTGGTTCCGTCGTCCGTGTTAAGGACGGCCGTTGTTTTAATCCCGACTGTTTCCGTGAAACCTGCTACAGCCTGACGAATCAGACTATCGACCGGGAATCGCAGGCACACCGGTCAAAGAGCGCGAACCGCAGTCCGCTAAGGGCGCGGCTTTACCGAAGCCGCCACGGGTGAAAAAAGTCTTCGATCCATTATCCTAAAAATAGAGCTGAGAGTCTCAAACTACCGTTCGCCCTGAGCCCTTCGGCTGCGCTCAGGAGAGCCCTGTCGAAGGGTGAACGGTAGTTTGAGGCTTCACCAAGCCGGTGAAAGTGTAGTAGACCCTTCATGCTTCGACTTGGCTCAGCACGAACGGTCTACTACACATGTCAACTGCTCTTTTTAGGATTAGTAAGTCGCACGATTTCAGAATGGTAGCTCCAGCTCCCAAGGGACATAACAAAAAGGCCCTAGAAAAATATCGTCTTTTTTTGTTGTCCGGGCTATCCAATCGGGATCGCTTTTCGTCAGCGACACAATATCATCCTGGAAGTATCGATCGGAATCTGCGATATCCCGCCCCCACATTCTTATCACCACTTCGGCTTTCTGCGTCACACACATCGTTAAGTCCTCTTTTTTCACGATCAAAAAATGAACCACAGGCCAAAGTAGGTCTGTGGTTCGTGTGAAAGATGAGTTAATGATGCGAGATTAGGCGCTTGTAGAAGCTTCCGTTTCTATGGAATCTTCATGGATATCGGCTTGACAATCTTCGCGGGTATCCTCTTGGGAACCGTCTTGTTTCGGCGGAGCGGTATAGACGCTCTCGCCATCCACTTTGATCCAAGAGATGTACAGCAACCGGGCTTTCAGGCTGACGCCGGTCTGTCCGGCTTTATCGCCTTTCTCGTAGACGAAAGTCTCGGCGTAAAGATCGCCCAGTTTGAATCCGATCAGGATTTTTTTCTTATCTCGGCACGCTTTGTCGAGGCGTTTGATCAATTTGGCCGCTTCCGAACCGCTCACGCGGCAATCGAAACGGGTGTATTCGATCGCGTCCTCGGCACCGTGAAGTGCCGCGATATCGCAGGCCCAAAAATATTCACCCCGTTTCACAGGCACTTCGCGGATACGATTGACGTAGCCGACGCCTTGGACATGAAGATCGAAGTAGTTGGTTTGGTTTTGAGTTGATTCAGACATGATGTTTCTCCGATTAAAGGATAAAAAAAACCGGAAATCACAGTTCGACCCCACGGGGAACTGGTTCCCCGGCGGGTAAAAATTGAAAGGTCCGGACTGGTTAAAGCACCTCTGTCCGGATAGTATCTTGATAGTCTGCACGATCCCCGCAGGAACCGGCCGCCGGATACGCAGACTCGCGGCGGCAAAAGGACTCACCGACAGGCGGTGAGGTCGAGAAAGACTTTCAGGTAGAAATCAATCTTAGGTTTTGATCCTAGTGAAAAGTTCGCTTACCGTCAACACACTAATTTTGCGTATTACCATCACCTGAAATCTTTTGATAGAGATCCTCCGGATCAACTTCGTATTGTTTCGCGTAATCCGAAAAATCCGCCCAATTCGCCGCGATATAATCGCTCACAATACTCAAGCAAAAGCGATCCGGCGAGCTATTCGGGCGACCCTTATTCGTTTCGATAGATGACATATCATTCACTCCTGTTCTTGCATTGCAAAAAAATGGCCGCTGATCGTTAGCGCAACGGTCGCGTGAACGAGGCCGCACCCGCTAACCTTCGGTATAACTGCATTCAGGATACCGGCTACAGCCTATAAAACTTTTCCCTTTCGCTTTCCCGTTACGAACGGTTCGCTGCACCAATTCCCCTTGCCCGCATTCAGGACAGTTCTGCCCGGTCGGCTTTGCCTTTTCCTTGGGTTTGCCCGGTTTGCCGTTGTCGTCCGGTAGTACCACCTGACATTCCGGATACTGGCGACAGCCCCAAAAGAATCCTTTTTTCCCGTTCCGCTTGACCAAGGGATGACCGCACTCCGGACATTGATAACTATGCGTGTTCGCACCTAACGCTTTCAACTCCGCCGGCACGCCTTGTCTCACCTGCTCGACCAACCGGGTCACCATCCTGGCCTGGTCGTCGACAAAACGCTCGGGATTCCCGTTTCCTTGGGCTATATCTTCTAACGCCTGTTCCCACACCGCCGTCGTCGCCGGATCTTTCACCGGTTCCGGCAAGGCGTCGATCAGGCTGCGGGCTTTGGCCGCGCTAATCAGATAGTTCTTTTTTTGCTTGTCGATGAATCCGCGTTTTAATAGCAGCTCGATGATCGACGCGCGGGTGGCCTCGGTGCCGATGCCGGAGGTTTCTTTCAAGCGTTTTTTCAGGGCCGGATTATCGACGAACTTGCCGACATTCTTCATCGCTTGGATCAAGGTGCCTTCGGTATACCGCGCCGGCGGCTTGGTTTGTTTATCGTCAACCCGACAATCGACAACACTCACCCTGTCATCCTTGCTCAGTTTCGGCAGAACCGTTTCTTGGTCATTCGTGTCTTGTTGACCGTTCTTTTGCAGCGCGAGTTTCCAGCCGGTTTCAATGACCCGTTTGCCGGTCGACTTGAATCGATCATCACCCACGGCGAGCTCGATCGTAGTCTGATCATATTCATGATCGGGATAAAATTGGGCCAGATAACGCCGGACTATCAAACCATACAGCCGGCTTTCGTTCGCATCGAGCGCCCTGTTGCGTTTCACGCCGGTCGGTATGATCGCGTGGTGCGCGGTAATCTTGTTATCGTTCCATGCTTTCGAACGAATCGAGGAGTCGGCGCATTCCGCGATCGTCCGAAATTCGTCGTCGTCTTTCAATACCTTGATAAGGTCCGCCGCCGACTCGTATTGCGCTTGCGGCAGATAATCGCAGTCCGTCCGTGGATAGGTCGTCAGTTTATGGGTTTCGTACAATGCCTGAGCGGTATCGAGCACTTGCTGAGCGCCCATGCCCAATCGGTGAGAAGCCTCTTGCTGCAAGGCCGACAGCGAATACGGCAAAGGCGCGGACTCTTTCACCCGCTTTGTGACTATGTGGCTTATCACTGCCATCTTACCCCGGCACCGATCTGCCACAGCTTGGGCCGCCGCACGCTTGAGACAGCGGCCCTCGTCGCCCAGGTCATCGGGAACTTGCCAATGACCGGTAAAACTGTTCCGGTCACGGGTTTGAAACGTCGCCATCACGCCGTAATACGGTAACGGCTTGAAGCTTTCGATCGCGCGATCGCGATCCACCACCAGTTTCAAGGTCGGCGTCTGCACCCGGCCGACCGACATCACGCCGCCGTCGTATCCGGATTGCCGGGCCGATAGCGTATAGAGCCGGGACAACGACATGCCCACCAGCCAATCGGCCTTGGAACGCGACACCGCCGCCGCGTACAGGGCGGCCGTTCGTTCACCGGGAAGCCGATTGGCCAAGGCCTTCCGTATGCTTTGATCGTCCAGAGCGGACAGCCACAAGCGCGAGATCGGACCTTTCCACCCGCCCCTATCCATGATCTCCCGCGCGATCGATTCGCCCTCGCGGTCGGCGTCGGTCGAAATGACGATTTCATCGGCTTGCTTGAATAAGCCGACGATGATGTTGTACTGTTTTTTTGCGTCCTTGCGCACCTTCCAGACCCATTGACCGGGGATGATCGGCAGGGTCTCGAACCGCCAGGTTTTCAGTTCCGGATCGTAATCCTCGGGAGCCGCCATTTCCAACAAATGCCCGAAACACCAGGTCACGATCGTTTGCGGCCCCTCGAAATAGCCGTCCCGCCGATGGTTCGCGCCCAAGACCCGTGAGATATCCTTGGCCTGACTGGGTTTTTCGCAGAGATACAAGGCGGTCATCGCTTTATTTCTCCTGAGTCATCACGCTAATTGCAATCGTGTCCATAAAACTTCTTATGCTTTCACTTCAATCTTGTCCTCGATCGCTGCCCTGACCCGTGCAGGGTTGGCGATGCCGATAAAGCGGATATCGACATCATCGGTTCCCGAGGACGCAAATTCCAAAATGCCGGTATTCAACAAGCGGTCCAGCAATCCCTGGCGTAAACCGACCCGGCGAATTTCATGGAAACGAACGTGAGTCACGTCTCTTACCAAAATCCCTCGGCGATACGTGATTCCCCGTTCGTCGACGGTCAGGGTAGTGCCGTGGTAGGACAACAACACGCCAATCACCAGCCATGCCAGCCAAAGTAGACCGATCCAAGCGGTTGCATCGATCAACAACGACGCATCGATCCACGCAGGTAATCGCGTCACGCCCATTGCCGTCAAAACGAATACCCACAACTGTTTCGCGAATAGATACATCGCCGTACTCGCCAAGAACCAGGGCAACGAAAAGAGATAGACGCGCAAGGCCGGATGGTAAACCGTGCTTGCTCCTAGCTTATTATCGACGTCATCCGAGGTTAATAAGGGCTGTTGAGCGTTATCCGCTCTAACCACGACATATCGAGCAACGTTGTTTTCATCTACCGTTTCATCGACCTGATAACGGTTCCCTGTTTGAAAACGAGCCGACTCCCGGTTCAACAGATCCCGCATGAATTCAGCGGTCTCCATTCTGTCGAACGGCTTGCCGTCGAGATTGAGAATCGTCTGTCTATTCATGTGTTAACCTTCGACCGCCGGTCATACCCATTCCCAACGTCCTGTTCTCGGGTTGATACACGCTTCGCCTTTCAACAAGAGTTCTGCTTGTAAACGACTGGCGTGTTGTTGTCCGTCATGCCGCCACACCGCTCTCCACCTGCTGTTTTTTTTCGCGATAGATGACGTTTTCGACACACATCGAATCAATAAAAAAATAATCCGCCGATAGGCGCATTTCCGAACGAATTTCGCCGCTGTCTTCATCGGTCCATTCCTCCATCCGCATTGTTCCGGAAAAATACGCCCTGGCGCCCTTTTTCAACACACGAATGGCTTCCTCCGCGCGAAAGCCCCAGATATCGACGCTCAACCAAAACCCGCCTTTGTCCTTGAAATCTCCGCCGACCGGCCGATCGAAATAAACCCGCATATTGGCGACTTTCCTGGATTCACCGTCGATGACGACAGGCGTCAACGTGGGATTTTTACCGAGATTGCCGATACCGCTAAACTCATTGATCATGTCGATCTCCTGAATACGTTGAAGACAAGCGAAGGCGCTAACGGTGAAGCACTGCCGCCTATGCTACCGGCGACCTTAGCGATTTTTTTCAGCAAAGACCAGTCGAAACCGTGTTTACCATTTCAAGGGTTTTATTCCGTTATCTGATGACGCCGGGCGGTATGTTGAAGATAGGTTTTCAGCCGCTTGATCTCGTTCAGCCGTAAGGAGTGGGCCAGATTCAAATCCAAGGCCCATCGATCGAAGCGGCGGTAACAGTGCCGAACGGCCTCCGATTGGCGCAGTAAAAACGCTTTGCCGGCTTCGCTATCGAGTAACAAATAACCCTGCCGCCCCCGCACGCCTTTTCGCCGCCAGCGGATATACACCGTCAACGAACGCACTTGTTGCACTGTCAGGTAGATTTCGCGCGGTTCGGCAATCACTTGTCTGAATGCCTGTGCGCAGTCGAGCATCAGATGCCGGATTTGCTCGTTTTCAGTCTCAAGTTGCTGAATTCTGCGCCAGGCTCCAGCTTCCGTTGTAAACGGCAAAAAGGAAGAGATTATTTGCTTGAATGGAAGATCCATTGTGGAACACATGGCTCGCCCCTTACCCTTAAAAGGTAAAACCTTTTGTAAGCGCTGTTATCTACCCGGAATCGAATCGGATTCCGGTTCTTCGAACTTAGGGTCGATACCGATAGCCTCGACCGCCCGATCATCGATCGACTCTGTTACCGGGATCGCTACGGCAGGATCGCTCTGTTTAACCTGAACGGTCACCGGTTTGCTCGGCGTTCTCACTCTGATTTCCGGAGCCAATGCCGCGCGAAGTCTTGTCGATACGATCGGTTCGGGGCATTCGCCGAAGATTTCGACCGCGCGCACGGCATTGGGATTTTGCGCTCGCATGTCCTCGCGCGTAACGCCGGTGAATTTCCATTGACCGGCCAGATTGAAAGTACGGCGTATCGCTTTACCTGTTACCTGCAGCAATTGCTCGGATAAAGCCCGGTCTATCAAAGCGATATGCCTTGCCGTAAAGACGCTGCGGGCCAAATCGTCGTAATCGGCAACCAAGTATGCGCCCATGTAGCCATAGGGATTCTGGAAAAATATCGGCACATGGAGCGGTTCCAGCGAGTTGGCGACCTGGATGTCGAAACCTTGGAGTTCGGTCATGCGCTTGTTCAACCAAGCGGTCTTTTCCTGGATCAGCTTTTTGCTTTCCTCCAGAGATTGCTCGATTCGCACTAAAAACCAATCGGCAAAAGGATCGTCGGTTTCCGCCGACAGCCAGATCAATTTCATGCGGCGGCCGAAATCCAAAAGACCGATGATCGGCTCGACCTGCGGACTGCGCTTTCGCCCGACGACTAACTTTTGGGCTTGCCGGGTTTGTATCGTCATACGGGTCTGACTCCGAAGGCCGCCCGGTTGCTCGAAAATCGAACGCGGCGATCGGGCCGTTTCGGCTTGTGTCGGTTCAGTTTCAAAGAAAGCATTCATCATTCACTCCTCATTCTGTTGTGAAAGACCTGTGCGCCCCGCACAGGTCCAAAAAGCGATTCAGGGTGTGCGGGTCGCACAGGGGTAAAATCTCATTCTTCAAACACGCCAAGCCCAAACATGACCGATTGCATACGATTCGACATATTGCAATCATGGCCGGATCGTCCGGTCTTGGTGCTGGGTGTGCGACCCGCACAGGGTAAAAAGTCAATCCTTATCTCGTTGGCCGGCATCCGTTAGTTTCATTTTCGGCTTGTGTCGGTTCAGTTTTAAAGAAAGCATTCATCATTCCGTCCTCATGCTGTTGTGATAGACCTGTGCGACCCGCACAGGTCCAAAAAACGATTCAGGGTGTGCGGGTCGCACAGGGTAAAAAGTCAATCCTCATCTTGTTGGCCGGCATCCGTTAGTTTCATTTTCGGCTTGTGTCGGTCCAGTTTTAAAGAAAGCATTCATCATTCCGTCCTCATGCTGTTGTGATAGACCTGTGCGGGTCGCACAGGGTAAAAAGTCAATCCTCATCTCGTTGGCCGGCATCCATTCGTTCCTTTTCGGTTTGTGTCGATTCAGTTTCAAAGAAAGCATTCATCATTCCGTCCTCATGCTGTTGTGATAGACCTGTGCGCCCCGCACAGGTCCAAAAAACGATTCAGGGTGTGCGGGTCGCACAGGGGTAAAAATTCATTCTTCGAACAGGCCAAGCCCAAACATGACGGATTGAATCCGATTCGACGTATTACAATCGTGGCCGGATCGTTCGGTCTTGATGCTGGGGTGTGCGACCCGCACAGGGTAAAAAGTCAATTCTCGTCTCGTTGGCCGGCATCCGTTCGTTTCATTGTCGGCGTTACGGATGCGTGATCGCAGATAACATTCGGATTTTTCTCCCCCTGTACGGCATACCCGGATCTTTCCGTTTGACTCTGGGTGTGCGGGTCGCACAGGTCTTTTTCGTTTGGTTTAAGGGTGTGCGGGTCGCACACCCTCATTTCGGTTTTCCCCGTCGGTTTAATGCGTCGCGCAATCGTTGCGTGGGATTAGTGTTTCTGGTTTGTCCGGATGTCGTCTTACCGTCTGCGACCGCTTCTTTTTCGGGCTGGCTCATCTGGGCGAGCGCCTGTTGTTTTTGCCTGACTTGCGCTTCTGCGTTACGTTTTCGTTCGCGGTTTTCCCGATAACGAATGCTCAGACTGGTCAGCAAGGTGTTGCCCTTTGCCTGTTCGTTACAGAGCCAGGCCAGATAAGCCACGGGATTACGGATCGGTTTGCTGCTTTGGCGTTTGGCTTCGATCTGTGCGGCGGTTTCATCGAGGAAGCTCTGCCGATGTTCCGGATCTATGGCTTTCAGGTACAGGCAAGCCAGTTCCCGTTCGCTGGCATTGAAGTCGGGCGGAAAAATCAGCGCGCTCGTTTGCACATCGTCTGTTCGATTTTTCGATTCCGGCAAATTTGTAGTAGTAGTTTTTTTAATAATAAAACTACTACAACTACTACTTGTAGTAGTTGTAGTAGTATATGGGCGAGCTCGGTCAATTTGCTTAACCGAGCTCTTATCCAATTGATTTTCCAGTATTTCTTCTTTTTCTCGATCCAGGTTAATATTATTGACCTGGGGCGTTTGAGCCAGGTCAATTAAATTGACCCGGTGTCCCGAGTTAAGCAAATTAACCCGGTCTTGGCCGTTGACTCGACGAAAAAAATCATCGATGGCCGATGTTGAACCCGGTTCGTCGTCGAGAAAACTGTGTTGATTGGCGATCGAATCATGGATCGCTTGCCAGAGCGTGCGGGCAATACGGTTGATTTGCTTGTGTTGATGCTCACGTTGTTGTTTCACGAAGGTTATGTAATCGGTATCCAGATACATCGCATCGGTGATGGAAATGGGGCTATCGTGGATCGCATAGATATGTCCCTTGAACCGCCCTGTCTCGTGACGCAGTTCCGAACACATCGAAATCCAGCGGGTCAAACGCAGCACGAACAGCACTTTCGATACGGTCGGCTTGGAATAGCCCAATTGCGCTTGTAATAACCGGTGCAATGACAAGATGACGGCCGAACCGGCCATCGCTTGGGTTCGGATGATGCCCCAACACCGGACATCGATCGCATCCAAGTCGGGATCTACCCAGATGGACCTTGGTATCGCGTCTTGCCAATGACCGAGATAGAGCAGCGAATCGGTCGGCGACTGCTCCGAAGTCGCCGGCTTCATCGATTCGAGTTCACCGGCAATCCGCTGCGCAAGCCGCCTGACCGATTCGGAAATGGAAGCCGTGGGGGCGAATATCATGCCGGATGCCATCGAGCGTCAATTCGGTCAGCCGTTATAGGCGCCTTCGATGCGGCCGGCGAACCATTCCTGGATCAAAGGCCAGATCGCGCTGATTTTGACTTGGGTTTGCTGGTGAACATACAGCAGACGCTCGGCGATAGAGAGCGATGCCTGTTCGGTATCCCGCCAATGCTCCCAGATTCGGGCTTGTTCGTCTTCCGAGGGAATACTCGGTCGGCCGTCGGCCTTGGGCAGGTTCAGGTATTTCCGGTAACCGGCGGTATCGGTGCTGGTCAAGCCGAACAAGGCGCGCATCACCGGCAAGGAAGCGCCCGCCGTCAACATTTGCAGGATCAATTCGCGCTGCCGGATACGCCGTCCGCATAGCATCATTGCAGTATCCAAGGCGTCGGAATCGAAGCGGATCTGCATGTAGGCGGCCTTGGTGGTCGCCGCCATTTCGTGGATTTCCTGCGCACTGAGCGCCAGGATCTTTTCGATTTGATCGTTGCGCAGTCCCAAGCGGTGGGGCGTTTCATAATCTCCTTCCGCCGCCATACGGGATACGCACATCAATGTATGCAAAGCTAATTCGGCTTGTAAGTTCATAGTGACCTCGATGCTATGCTGAACGCCTGATAGGCCATAGCCGTGTGGATGAGAAACGATGACGGATCAAACGACAGGTTTCCATCAATCTGAATATATCGTTGAAAACCGGGTCTCCGATCACCTCCGGATTCTGGAGCACTTCATGCGGATACATGGCCAGACTCGGCGCCGGTCCAACCAATTGTTGCAACTGTTCCGCTTTATCGACGGCAGAGAGCCGGTACAAAGCGGTATGATCCCAAAACGGCATGCGCTCTTCACTGACGCTCTGTTCGGCAATTCCCAGCAATAACCACCAGAGCCCCCAACTGTCATGGGACGTAAACGCCTGGTCGGGTTTTTCGATGACGAACCCCATGCCCTGTTCGATCGGCAAGACCAGGTGTTCTCTATCGATGGATTTGGCGATGCGCTTGGCCAATGCATAGGAACGGTCCTGCAGCGATTCTAATCCGGCATCGTCGAGTATCGAGTCGGACTCGTTCAGATCAGGATCAAGGAAGTCATCGGGTCGTTCGACCGCTGCCGCACGCCTTTCCTCATCAGAGGCGGCTGCCTCGCCATCCCCATCGCGATTCGGTGGCGTTTCGGGTTTGTGTGTCGGTTTTTGCTTTTGATTGTCGACGGAATTCGTTGGCGACTTGCCGTCGGACTCCAAATTTACATTGGCGATTGCTGCATCCGGTGGCCTGCCGTCATCTGTATCGACTGGCTGTTGCATTGAATTAGGCTGGTATTCATCATCAGCGGCTGTTTGCTTGAACAACAGCGCGTCGACCTCCAACCGCAAGCGTTGGGCGGTGGTGTCAATGTAAACTGCCAGCTTTTTATCCAATGCCCGGCGTACCGCATCAAAATCCCAATGTTCGCCGTCATGAGCCGACATGACATCGGCAAACAACGGTGCAAAGTGATCGGTCTTGTCCTGACAGTATTGTCGATATGCCTTTTCGGTATTCTTGATTGCGTCGATGCGATTGGCGCCGAGTCCGCTGCGTAACGCAACGGGAATCGATTGATCCAACTCCAGCGCATAATCGAAACGGATCAGATGCCGCCGCGATAAGCTATAGCCTTTTTCTTTGACGCGTTTACAAAATTCACTGCGCGAAAAGGTCGTTTCGGCTTCCGCTTCCATCTGCATCTGCAACTCCCTGATCGCATAGGCCTTGTCGATCAAAGCCATGTCTCCACGTATTTCATTTTCGATGAGATGGGAACACAAGACCGAGGATTCCGATTGCCAGGGGACAAACAGGCAATGCACACGATTGAAGATTTCATCGCCCGTCTCTCGGTACAGTTCATTGAGAATAGCCAAACGGGTATTACCGCCCGACTGCACCATGTAACGGGTTTCGCCCGGACGGCGAGTCACATTGAAAGGATTGTTTAACCCGCGCTGTTCGCGGATGGATGTTTTGATTTCCTCATAGGCGGGATTACGCTCGCGCCTGGGGTTATGATCGTAGGCTTTGATTTCGTTCAATGCCAATACCAGTTGCACCGGTGTGATCGGGTCGGAAGCCGGCAGCGCTTCCTCAGAGTTGTTCGAACCGAAATGACCCTCCAGCAGCAAGCCTTGGACTTCATCTTGCGAAAGACGTTTCGGCCGTGAAGTCATGACTCTTCCTCCACGCTGACGTCCAAGTTGGGCAGATTGGGTATCAGTTCACGGGCCAACGCTTGCATCGTGTCGAAAGCGCTGGCAGTTGGGCCTTTGCGCGCTCGTTCAAACCGATGCACGGGAATTTTATGGGTCGCGGCTTCCCTATAGGCGACCGCATTCGGAACGACTGTATCGAGAATCGTGATCGCTCCTTTGCTGGGCAAAAATGAGGCCTTACGCAATTCATCGGTGATCGTGCGCGCATCGATGGTTCGGTCTTGACGGTAGATGACGCCGCGTAAAGGGCCGATCGGAGCGCCCAATCGAGCCATCGGCTCCAGACGCCGAATCATCGCAACGGTGCCTCGAACGAATTCCCGCGCCGATAAAATTTCCGGCGGAATCGGCGAGAGCATGAAATCGGCGGCAGCTACGGCCGCATCTTGTAAAGGGCCGACAGCGCCTTGCGTATCGATCAGCACGAAATCATAATGAGTATCGCATTTACTCAAGATATATTTGAGTCGCACCCGACCATCGACCGTATCCCGAATCCAATCGCGCAACTTCCCTTGCGGATCATCGGACAGTACGATGTCGAGCTGTTCGACATCGGTTTGACTGATCACCGAATCGATCGACGAGTTAACCAGCAGTTCGGTTAGCCCGTGATTTGCCCGATATTTTAGCTTATAGTAACTGGACAAAGTCGGCTGAGGGTCCGCATCGATCAGCAGCACGCGATAACCGGAATCGGCCAGGATGCCGCCTAAATTGGCGGTCAGTGTCGTCTTACCGACGCCGCCCTTGGTACTGACAATAGTGATTTTGATCATAGTTTATATTTTATAAAAAAACAATAATGAATCACACGAAGGACTCAATTTCTTTTAATGTCGAGCGCATCACCCTTCCGTTCGAGCAATGGTTGGCGATCGAAGAGCCTCTGTTTTTTTCACAAGCAGACGCTGCCATTGCGAGGCATTGGGAGATCATCGAAAGCATTGCGCCGCTATCGCCTTTTCTCCAATCGGTCGCCTTGATTCGGGTAGAGGGCGATCGGCTGTGTAAATTAAACGGCAGGCAACGCTTGCAGCTATGGAAATCGGGCGCAATCCAAAAACCCGAGACGGTCACGGCGGACATCTACGACGTCTCCCAAGCAGAATTCGACAAACTGCGCCAGCGCCTATACAACGAACGGCTAGAGTTATTACCGCCACATGAGCTGGTGATTGCGACCTATAAGGAATTAGGCCTGAACTTTAGCTCGGAACGCCTCAATCAAGGCTTCATCACGGAAGCGTTGAATATCGCGTTGCGCGGCAAGCCGCGTGCACAACAAGACAAACGGTCGGTTCGGGAAAAACAGGAAATTGACATCAAAAAGGCGATCGCCGCCTTGAAAGAGGAATTGACGGCCTTAGACAGCTTAAATTTAAAACCGGAATTGTTTTTGACCGGCGTATTGGCAGCCGCGCTAATCATGGTCGCGAACGATCCCAACACCCTTGAATTTTTTCGGCGACTGAATACACTGGAAGGTAAGGTCTCCGCCGATGGATCATTCGATCCGGTAGAAGCCTTACTGACTGTCATCGATAGCTATAAAAACAAGCGCATACCCCAGGCACGCATGCAAGTCGAGCTCTGCGGCAAAACCGTCAAGGCGGTCATGCTTTGGAACCATGGCGCCGACTCTCCCAAGTATTGGACCAAGAATACCTTGCGCGTCGCGGACTATCAGCCTCTCATCAGAGAATTGAAAAGGATCAAAGCGATTCATGAGGCCAGAGATCTATAGGCGTGTAATCGCTGCCGCCTTGATGATTTTATCGATCATCGCTTCCGTTTGCCATGCGGAATCCACCCGCACGATCATTATCTTTCCCCAAGTCAAAGCACCGACTCAACGGATTTTCGACGCCATTATCGAAGGCATCGAGCAGACGCTACCGGACAGTACACCCTTAACCGTCGATCAGCGTATGCAACCGGAGCAGCTCGATAGCGTGCTGAATTCATTCAATCCCGAACGAATCATCGTCCTGGGTCGAGCGACTGCCGACAGAATCGCCTCGAGCCCCCATCGCGACAAAATGATCGTGGCCGGCGCCTTATTCGAACCCGATGAATTCGCGGGCGTCACTCTTGCCATCGATAGCCGTAGACTGCTCCAAGAAATCAAAACCATCCTCCCTTCCCTACGACGGGTATTTGTCGTTGGCTCACCTCGGCAATTGCATATCAGGATTTACCCCGCGAGCCTACGAGGCCAACCGGCTATCGTACCTGAGCTTCATGAAGATCCATTGATCAATTCCCGCCAATTATGGCAGTTACTGGAACAAGCCGATCCGAAAACCGATGCCATCATTCTCCCCAGCCAGCTGGACCGGGATATTCTGTACGAATTGGCGCAATTGGCCTGGCAAAAAAAAATTATTCTATTGTCCACCAACCTGGCTCATTTGAATCAAGGCGTGTTGATGGTTTTTTATCCTGACAACATCGGGATGGGCCGGCAAATCGGTGATTTCACGATCCAACACCCAGGACCGGGCTTTGAAAGCCTGACCCACATCCACATCGCCTTGAATCCCACCGTCGCCAAGCACTTAGGACTCTCTTTTGCACCCCAAGTCTTGAGCCGCACCCCATTACAGGTCAAATGACGTGATCCGCTCACTCAATCTTCGCCAACGCTTCAGTCTCACGGTCCTGCTTGCGATTGCATTGGCTTCGACGGTCATGCTGCTCACTATTTACTGGGCTGTCTCGAACTATACTCGCCAATACACTATTCATTATTGGCAGGAATACACCGAGACTTTCGCCCATTCGTCGAAATTCAGCGTCACGCTCGCCTCCTCCGTCAAGGCAAACGAAATCGTCGATCATTTCAAAAAAGATCCGGTGATCGAAAAAACCGGCATTTATTTGAGCTCCGGCGAGCGCTTGGCTTCGACCGAAGGAATCACCGAATGCCCGATCACTTCGACTAAAGACCGCTTCGACGCCGATCACATCGATCATCCCTTCGTCTTAGAACTGCCCCGGACCTGGTGCTTTTATGCGCCGATTCATTATTTACCCGAGACTCATGATTTTCTCGATCCCGAGCCCAGCGAAAATACCAACAAAACCCTGATCGGTTTCGTTGAACTGGCGGTTTCGAAACGAGGAATGGAAAACGTCATCCACAAGATACTTTGGCTCAGCATCGCCAGTGTGATCGTATTCGAGCTGTTGATATTCGTCTCCGTTCAACATTTTTCGGACGTCTGGACCCGAGCCTTATTGGCACTAGCCGACATCATGAAAAAAACCGGCGAAGGGAGTCGCGGCGTCCGCACATCGCTCGAAGGTCCCACGGAGATCGTTGAACTGAAGCAGCGTCTGAATCGGATGCTGGATCAGATCGAAGCGCAGGAAGAGGAACTCGAAGACACAGTGACTACTCGCACCGCCGAATTACAAACGGCGCTGGAAAGCGCATTGTCGGCTTCGCGCTACAAATCCAAGATCATCTCGACGGTGTCGCACGAGATGAAGTCGCCGCTGCACGCTTTCATGGGCTATTCGCAGCTTGCGCTCGAAGCACTGAACGGACCGAACGGGCAAGAGGCTGAAGGATTTTTGCACAAGGGTTTAGACTGCGCCCGGAATCTCGAACATCAGATCAATCAAATCCTCGATTACGCCCGACTCGAGTCGGGTAAAGCCCAACTCGACATCGCGAAATTCAATATTCGAAACCTGGTACTGCGATGCGTCGAAAAAATTGAACCGCTTACGAAAAACAGCGGCAATCGCATCCAGATGATCGGCGAGGCGACTGAGATCGAAACCGATCAAGACAAGGTAGCGCATATCGTGATGAATCTGTTGAGCAATGCCAATAAATTCACCCAACAAGGACGCATTGAGATCGCCTGGTCGATTCACCGAGCGCAGTTGAACATCCGGGTCAACGATACCGGCTGCGGTATCGCCGAAGCCGACCGCGATAAAATCTTCGAACCTTTCTGGCAGGCGGACATGAGCCTCAGCCGCCCGGCCGGCGGCACCGGACTGGGACTGGCCATCACCAAACTGTATTGCGAATTGCTGTCGGGTGAAATCGACGTTACAAGCAACAATCCAGGAAGCATCTTTACCGTGACGCTACCGATTGCAAAAGCTTGAATTGTTCGTCGTCGCTCGGCGATAGGGCGGGAATGATCGCTTGCATGCGTTGTATGACGCGATGACTATTGACTTGATCATTTTTGGCTAGACAATGATCCAACAGCCAAAGCTGATGGCCGATCAGTTTGAATTGGTCTTCCCGGTAATGAATTTCTGTGACCAAGCGCGCCCGATGATGGACCGTTCGGCACATTTGACGCAGTTCGATCAACGAATACGGCTTGCCGAGAAACTCGCTGGCACCATTGATCAGTAGGTTCTTGTGATTTTCCAGGCCGGAAAAGGCGGTCACGATGATGACCGACTGCTCGCCGTCGACCGCCAGTATTTCGGTCAGCAAGCGGTCGCCGGAAAGCCCCGGTAACATCAAATCCAACAGAATCAGATCATGCCGTTGCTGTAGCCACAGATCAAAACCCTGTCGTCCCTCTTTCGCCATATCGATCCGATAATCATCCGCCAATGCATGAAAAGCAATATTGGCGGCATCCGGTTCGTCTTCGATGATCAACAGGGTCGGCTTGAACGCATCGAGGTCCGGCGGGGTTATGAGCATCCGTGCCAATTGGTCCAAAGGAGCGACCTTGAATCGGTATTCATTGGCCAAGATACGGGGAATTTCAGTCTCGCAGCTTTCTTGAATCAGATAGATCGGCACCGCTGGATCGGCGAATCGGCCGGAACGAACCAGGGTCGACAGCTTCCAGATATCGATGTCATGGAACGTATAATCGGCTATCAAGCCGTCGTAACGATGTTCCAACAAGGCCTCTACCAGCTCATCGGTCGATTGGCCCGGCGTCAGATCGGCGGCAATCCCGTCAATGCGGAGCTGTCTTTCGACTTGCGCCGTGAGATCACCGAAACTGGAGGCCACCAGGAGTTTCATGTTCTTTTCGCGCATTGGATCGTGATACCCTTGCGGGCCTTCAGTGTCATGTGTGGAACGAACTTCACTTGGAAATCTTGCGGCAAGGTCCATTGAAAATGCTGCAGCAATAAAGCCACCACGGTTAGGATTTCCACGCGTGCCAGGTTCAAGCCCAGACAGGTACGCATGCCGCCGCCGTAGGGCATAAAGGCGAATCGTTCCTGCGCGGAACCGCTCATGAAGCGTTCCGGGTCGAAGCGCTCGGGATCCGGCCAAAAGTCGGGATGACGATGGGTCAGATACGGCGAAAACACGAGCAGTGACCGATCATGAATGCGGACATCCCTCAGTTGCCGGTCGCCGATGACATCGCGGTAGGCGGCATAGGCCGGCGGCGCCAATCGCATCGATTCATTGATGACGCTGTCGGTATAAGGAAGCCGTTTCAAGTCTTGATAGGTCAGTTGCCCTGTGCATCCCAGAACGGACTTGACTTCGGCCGCGGCCCGTTGCTGTATCATCGGATGCTTGCCCAAATAATAGAGCGTAAAGGCGATAGCGTTGACGGTGGTATCCTGCCCGCCGAAAAACAACGTGAACAAATGATCACGCAGTTCCTGCGCATCGAAATGCGGCGCCAATTGGGCGATCAAACTGCTGTCATCGCCGGCTTGCTCGGCCTTGAGCCGTAAGTTAGTCAGGGTCCGATCGATGTCATCGAGCGCTTGATGAAATTTTCGGTTACCGGGCGTGGGCAGGCGGTTAAATACGCCGTTCAAAATGAATGCCGATATCGAGCGAGTCACGTTGTAGCGACTGACCGTATTGATCGCTTCCACGGCGCGCTGAGAATCTTCGTCGTCCAACGGTCTGCCGAACAGTATCCGGCACATGATCGATTGCACCAGCGGCAAGATCTCCCGTTCCACATGAATGTGCGGTTGTTGCCGCGTTGTCAAACGCTGTATCGTTAGCTCTGTTTCCTCGCGCAGGATCGGAAACCAGGCTTCGATTGCCCGCTTCTGAAAATAGGGCTGAAGAATCCGGCGCTGTTTTTGCCAGGTTTCACCGTAACTGTTAAAAATACCGTTGCCGAACGACGGCTTGTAGGCCTCATGAAAAAATTGCCGACTGTAGCCCCCTTTTCTTTCACCGGCGAACAGCGTCGCCAAGTCTTTCGGGTGACTGATCAGATAGACCTTCTTTCGGCCTAATGTGAATAAAGCGATGTCTCCATAGTTGGCCGTCACGCGTTCAAAAAACCGCAAGATATTCCAGGCCAGCATCGGTAACGAACCGGTCACCGGACAGCCTTTCGGTCCCGTTGCCTCACGCAGGCGGTTTTGCGGGTCGCTTGTGCGGTTCAAAAGCTTAACTCCGCTTGCCCGAGAAAGGCGATCCCTGCGATCGGGTAATCGTACGGGACCGCCTGGCTGTTGATGCTCGGATGCCGGGCTTTGACATCGAATAGGTTATCGACCTTGAAGCTGAGCGCCAGGCCGTCCATGATCTGCTCGCGGCGCAGATTGAATCCGACCAGGACATAATCGCCGACTGCATCACGATCATCACCCGCCGCCCGCTGCCGGCCGATGATCCAATCGGAACGCACATTGACATGCCAATCGTTCAAGAATCGCCAGTTGATCTGCGCAAAGATATCGTGCTGCGGTGCTCCGATGATGAAATTGTCATGGGCGCTGTTCTTCGGTTCGAGTCGCAGATAGGTGTAATTGAGATCGAACGTCAGACTTTCATTGTATCGGTATTGACCGAGCCACTCGAAGCCATAACCGACCGCTCCGGCGGAATTTTCGAAGGTGCGTAGCGCGCTACTCGTCTCGGCAATCAGATCGGCGCTGGAATACCCGAAGAGATTGATACCGGTCGAGAGGCCGTATTTCCATTTTTTGGCGAACGACAACTCCACGGTATCGATGGTTTCAGGCTTTAGGTTCGGATTACCCCGTAATTGCAGACCCTCATTGCTATAGAGTTCGATGAAAGACGGCGCCCTGAAGGCGCGCCCAACCATCAGTTTGGCCGATAATGAGGGATCGACCTGCCAAACCAGACTGGCCCGGGGATTGGCCGTCAAACCGAAATCGGAATAATGATCGAGCCTGAGCCCGGTGGTCAAGGTCCAGTCATTGGCAATGTTCCATTCATCCTGGACGAAGCCGAATACGATGTGTCGGTCCGCATCGTCGGATAACGCTTCGACCCCGAGACTGTCGGTGCTTTGCAACGGCCCGGCAGGTACGATCAGGTTATTCGGCAGGATCAAGAAATTGCGGTTTTCGGTGAGATCGTGTGCCACCGCATATTTATAGCCCGCCCCGACAGTGACTCGGTGATTCTTGAACCCGTCATAGAGTGTCTTGAAGGTCGCATCGACGGTATGAGAAAAATATTGATATGTCGAGGTCACCGGATCGAAAAAGGTTCCGCCGAAGGCTCCGGCAGGAAAATGATGATTGAGACCGGTGGCTTTGTAGAAAAAATAGTTCAGATTGAACTGCGGTTCGAAATCGCCAAACCGTTGTTTTAAATCGAGTCCCGAAGTCCAGGATTGATAGCGGATTGAACCGTCAGGATCCAACGCCAAGGTCGTGCCCACGCCATTGGCGGATTCGAAATCCTGATAACGCAGATGCAATTTGACCGTGTCCCGATAGCGCAGCGACGCACCCACATCGAGGTCATCACGCGCAACATTGATCGGCCCCGGCGCCAATGAGGCCTGCGTATTGAACAGCCGATCCATACGGGTTTGCGCATCGGCTTTAACGGTTTCTTGTTGACCCAGGGCGGTTCTGCCTTGGGCTGAAAAAGCCAGATCAAAATCACCGAACCGCTTACCCAACAATGCCCAGCCGCCATAGTTATCGAAACTGCCGGCCAACGCGCCGATTTCACCGCCACCGATTTCCCGACCGGTTTTGGTGATGATATTGATGACGCCGGCAAAGGCATCCGCGCCGTAGAGCGCCGATCCCGGGCCTCGGATGATTTCGATTCTTGAGATATTTTTGGTCAGATGCGTGTAACTGAACAGCTTACCCGAATTGACCGGATCGTTGACGGGCACGCCATCCTGCATCACTAAAACATGAGAACTCAGTGGCGAAAAAATCCCTCGAACGACATAGGCCGGGACAAAACCGTTGGCCGAAGACACATGGAATCCCGGCACGGTTTCCAGTAACTCTTCGATCGAGACCGCGCCCCTCTTTCTGATGTCGTCTGCCGTGATGACCGTGACGACCGACGGGGATTCGGCCAAGGGACGGGAATAGCCGGTCGCGATACCTACCGTTTGTTCATCGCCATAGAAATGACGAAAATCATCGAGCTCATCGGAATAAACGATATGCGGCAAGGCCAGTGAAAATGATAAGGCTGCCTTAAGCGTTGTCGTCATGATAGTAAGCTCCTAATGAAAGTTCGGAACTGATACGACTCACATAGGCCTATTCAACAGACAAACCATTCACACAAACGGCAATGACCGAGTCAACTTAGCAGTAGGCCATGGATTTGCAAAGCAATAACTGCTCAAAAACAATTGCTTTTTTTGGATTATAGCCAGTCATTTTAAAAAAGCAACTTAGTTTAGATGAAAGCGTTGGATTTTTCAGATGCCAAACCACAATATTTTTAAGACATGCGTTAACATAATTTAATGAAAACTCAACTTCTCAAAAAGTATCAACATTAACTATATCAATAAGTTAGAATGCAATAATTGCGATCTCAAATCGATTTTTTCAAGCCAATAGTTTACGAAAGATTTACTCCTTAACTATAAAAAATTAATCTTATAAATCTTATCGGGATCTTATCTGTTATTAAGTCATTGTTTTTGAATTATCCCTGGCTTATTGAGAAGTTACATCAAACCAACATAGCCAGCCACAATCATTACTGAAAATGGAAAGTCTATTTTTTGGCCTTTCTAAAATAACGTCATTTACTGTCGGTCGTATTGACATGTTGAGAAGAGCCATAAAACTTATACGCCGTCACATCCGAAACAACTTGTATTGACAATATACCTGGAATTTATGGACTTAATTGAACCCAGGTTTAAGAACTGACGAAGATGTTCTACGCTGAGCACTTGAAATATGAAGTCTCAATATTATTCGTACACCAACTCATGCCAAGTTTCTGCCTCATACACAAAAAAACCCTTGACCTAATAGTCAGGGTTTTATATGGCTTTCCATAAAAAATTAACGAATGATACGTCTCAACACTTCATGATGATTTTTGATATCCCAACATTACCATCACAGGAGAAGACGAGACTGCCGCCGAAGGAAACAAAAACATCAGCCATATTATGTGGGGATGAGAAATGTTCATGCGTTTTCTTTGCTATAAAAAGATCAAGCAACAAAAGAAATGTCAATGTCGAAGATCGACTGAGCTTACCTTCTTAAAATTAATTGATCCTTACCTCAGTGACTTTATTTTAGGTTTAGCTGCGTGTTACACAAAACGATACCTTGACCAGCAGCTTATTCGCTCTAATTGCCCTCAACAAATTCAACTCATAGAAACTCTGTTAGGGTTTTCGGTAGTTTTCTAGTGGAGAATCGTCATGATATTCCCTAAAGCCATCTCAAGTACTGCGTCGACACTCCCAATTTGTCCGGTAGGCTCGCTTGCAAAATCATCGAACCAGCTTCGGCGAACCTTCATCGTTCGAAAAATAGGTAAATCCGGGGCAAATTTGGTAGTGAAATCTAGGCCTAGTACGAAATCTCGACCAAAGTGAATGTTATGCGAACATTGGATTTAGTTGAAGCCGCTCAATTGCTCAAGATGCACCCGCAAACCGTACTTCAACGTACGCGTACTGGTGATATTCCGGGTGCCAAACCGGGAAAATGCTGGGTATTTATTGAAGAAGATTTGCTCGAATGGCTTCGTTCGCTTTACCATAGCCCGCAGCAGGATGTAGGGCAAGGAGGCAGCAAGCTATGCTCTTTAAAAGAAAGAATAGTCAGTACTGGTGGTACAAATTCACTGACCCCAACGGCAACCCAATACGCCAATCTGCTAAAACTGCCGACAGAAGAAAGGCTCAAGAATTAGCAGACAAACATAAAGCTCAGCTTTGGGACCAAATCAAATTAGGTCATAAACCCGAGTATTGCTGGGAAGATGCAGTCGTCAAATGGATCGATGAATCGCAGAAAAAATCGATTGCTGATGATATCTGCATTTTTCGAAATTTGGATCCGTTTTTACGGGGCATGCCATTGAATCAAATCACTCGGGATGAAGTGGAGAAAGTTATTTCTGGGAAGAGCAAAGATGTTTCTTCCGGGCGAGTCAATCGAATTACGGCGCTCATCAGAGCCGTTCTCAGAAAAGCTGAAAGAGAATGGGGCTGGATCGATAAAGCGCCAGCAATACGCCGCTTAAAGGTCGACGATAAACGTATCCGCTGGATTACAAAAGCGGAAGCGGAGCGTCTCTATCAAGAATTACCCCCTCACCTGGAAGCAATGGCGCGGCTCAGCTTGGCGACCGGCATGCGGGAGGCAAATGTGACCGGCTTGGAATGGAGTCAAATCGATATGCAACGGAAAGTTGCTTGGATTCACCCTGACCAAGCCAAAGCCAAAAAAGCCATTGGCGTTCCTCTTAACGTTGAGGCAATCACCGTCATTCGGCAACAAATTGGCAAACATTCAACTCACGTTTTCAGTTTTAAAGGGATCCCCGTTAAAAAAGCTGGCGGGGCTGCCTGGAAAAAAGCGTTAAAACGTGCAGGAATTGACAATTTTCGTTGGCATGATTTGCGCCACACATGGGCAAGCTGGCATGTCCAAAATGGAACCCCACTCAATATTTTGCAAGAATTGGGCGGGTGGAACACATACGAGATGGTCTTGCGCTATGCTCATTTAGCTCCTGAACATCTTGCGGGTTATGCGGCCAACATTTCGGACAATGCTGGGCACATTTTTGGGCACACAAAAATGGAAGACACAAAAAAAGCAGTTTCGAGTACTCGATAACTGCTTGATATACTTATTAAATAGTGGTGGGTCGTGTGCGATTCGAACGCACGACCATCGCATTAAAAGTGCGGTGCTCTACCAGCTGAGCTAACGACCCAACAAAGATTGACTATTATAATGATATTTCGGGTTTATGCAACTCTTTTTTTATTTATTTTGATATCGAGTCGGATCTTCAATTCCGGCCAACTCGAAACCCGCTTTGCGAAGCCTGCATGCATCGCAAACGCCGCAAGCATTACCGAATTTATCCGCGGAATAGCACGATACTGTCTGGCTGTAATCGACGCTTAATTCCGAACCGGTGCGTATGATATCCGCTTTACTCATTTCGATCAATGGGGCATGTACCAAAAAATGCCCACCTTCTACGCCAGCCTTGGTTGCCAATTCGGCAAGCGATTGAAAAGCTTTGATGAACTCGGGCCGACAATCGGGATAACCGGAATAATCGATTGCATTCACGCCGATAAAAATATCTCTTGAATTCAGGACTTCCGCCCACCCCAACGCAAACGATAAAAAAATCGTATTTCTGGCCGGCACATAAGTAACCGGTATACCTGGCTGCAACGAACTGGGTACGGCGATGTGCTCATCGGTCAAGGCAGAACCGCCAATATCATTTAACCCGATATGAATAATTTTATGATCGATAACGCCGTATTCCGCCGCTATGCGTTTGGCTGCTTGCAATTCGGCATTATGTCTTTGGCCGTAATCGAAACTCAGCGCATAACAGGCGTAACCTTGTTTTTGGGCAAGCGCTAATACAGTAATCGAGTCCAATCCGCCGGATAATAAAACGACCGCTTTTTTTTGCATGATTCTTAACGCCCTTGCGCGTCATTCCACAACAGTTTATGTAACTGAATCTGGAATCTGACCGGTAAATTATCGTTCAGTATTTTTTCGGCTAGTTCTTTTGGGTCCTGCTGCCCCATCGTTGGTGAAAATAATAATTCACAGCGCCGGTCCAAACCATATTGATCGATGATGGCCTTCGACCATTGGTAATCATGGTCATCGCCGATCACAAACTTCACCTGATCGTTGGCTTTCAGATACTCAATGTTATCGAATAGATTTCTGTGAAGCTCGCCTGAACTTGGCGTTTTCAAGTCCATCACTTTAACTATGCGATCGTCGATACTCGACACATCGAGCGCTCCGCTAGTTTCAATCGAGACCTGATAACCCAAATCGGCCAAACGACTCATTAACTCAAGACAAGCGGATTGAGCCAAAGGCTCGCCGCCGGTCACAGTAACGTATTTCGCGCGATATTGGCCGACGCGGCCGATGACTTCATCGATCGACATCCTTTCGCCGCCGCTAAAGGCATAGGCGGTATCGCAATAGACGCACCTCAACGGACATCCGGTCAAGCGAATAAAAACCGTCGGCAAGCCGACAGTATTGGACTCGCCTTGTAACGAATAAAATATCTCAGTGATTTTTAACGAGGACACGGTTACTGATTATTATTTAGCTGCTGTAATTTTTTGGCCGCTAAATGAGCGGCTGTCGTGCCGGGATAGGTTGCGGTAATACGAGTAAAATATTCACGCGCCTTGGCAATGTTATTTTGCTCTAATTCGATATAGCCGAGCTTCAGCAAGCCGTCTCTCACCTTCGGACTATTCGGATAATTCGAAATGAGCTTATTGAATGCTTCGCGCGACAAACTGACTTCGCGGCTCACCTTATAAGCCTCGCCTAACCAATATTGCGCATTATCCGAATACTCTCCCGCCGGATAATCAGTCAAAAATTGTTTAAACTCGGAAATGGCGTTACTGTAATGGCCATTTTTCAAAGTTTCATAAGCCTGCTGATAACGCTGCTTTTCGGACTCGACACTTGCCTGCCTTACCGGTTCCGGTTTTGACGGGACTAATTGCGGTTGTTGTATCACTGGCGCAACTGCAGGTGCAGATTGTGGTGTAGCAGCCGGCTCAGTCGCTGTTTCCGGAATGGATTGAGCGCCAACTCCCGCACTCTCAACAGCTTGAAGTCGCTGATCCAAATCGGAATAAATCGTATTTTGACGCTTTTTCAACTCGGTGATCGTATACGCCTGCTCTTCCACTTGCCCACGCAATTGCTGAACCTCGACTTGCAATTGTTCGACGCGGCCCAGTATTTCATAGAGCGTACTAGCGGCCGAAGGTTTGGGGGCGTTGGCAACAGCGGCTGGATAAGCGGCGTTATCGACCACCGGCGGTAACGGCATTCTTTGCGCGAATACGCTACCGCTAATTGATAACAATAATAGCAGGCGTAATTTCATTATTGACCCTGGTAAAGCAATTCGACGCGGCGATTCAGTTGATGAGCCGATTCATCATGTCCGTCAACGGACGGCTTTTCTTCGCCGTAACTAACGACTTGCAATTGGCTTTCCGATACACCTTGAACTTTCATCATTCTAGCGACCGACTTGGCTCGTTGTTCGCCCAATGCGATATTGTATTCGGATGAACCACGCTCATCGGCATGTCCCTCCAAAGTCAATCGTCTAGTTGGATGCGACAGCAAATATTGTGCGTGCGCTGCGATCACCGGAATAAAATCTTGCTGTACCTGACTGCTGTCGTACATGAAATAAATCGTGCTTTTCGACAATGGATTCGACGGGTCGTTGAATTCGGATCCTAAAAACGCGTTAGGATACTCGGCACTGCCGCTACCGTACCCACTGCCACTGCCACTGCCATAGGTCTCCGAGCCGGATATTCCCGACCCATCGCCATAACCGGATAGACTCGCATCGGCAGTACCGCCCTGCGTTCCGTCCATGAAATCGGTAGCCGTTTCGTCATCCGAACTACAGCCCGTTAATAATGCAGCCGCAATTGCCAACGCCAAGACTGATTGATTCAATTTCATTTAAGTGCTTCTCCAAAAATATAAGCCACTAATATTACAATAATTTGTTAATTTCCAACAGATTGTCCGTTGGCAACATTTGCCGGGCTAAGGCGACCAGGCCGGTTCACGCACCTCACCGCTGTTAAGTACTAATTTTTGTTGCATTCTACCATCGATGGATACGACCGATAAAACCGTTCTCCCACCCTGTTTCGTGGCATAGAGTATTTTGGTGCCGTTCGGCGAAAAACTGGGAGCATCGTCCAAAGGTCCTCCAGTCAACACGTTGATTGTTCTCGACCTCATATCCATCAACGCTATGCGATAATCGCCTTTGTTGCCATGAACCATTGCCAAACTACTACCGTCGCTTGAGAACGACGCTCCCGCATTATATGCGCCATCGAAAGTCAATCGTTTTACCTGACCGCCGCGCGCCGGCATCATATACAGTTGTGGCTTACCTCCGCGGTCGGACGTAAATACGATATGGTTGCCGTCAGGCGACCATACAGGCTCAGTATCGATCGAATAACCGGTAGACAACTTAGTCAGCGAGCGCGAGGATAAATCCAATGTAAAGATATCGGGACTACCATCCTTCGATAGCGTCAACGCCAACTTAGAACCATCCGGCGACCAGGCCGGCGCGCCGTTGATGCCGCGGAAATCGGCCACTCGGGTCCGTTTACCGGTCGCCAGCTCTTGCACATAAATCGCTGACGACTTGCTTTCAAACGATACATAAGCAAGCATCCTTCCATCGGGAGACCACGTCGGAGACATAATCGGTTCATAGGAAGCCGCTACCGCCCTAGGTCCATAACCATCGGCATCAGCCACTTCCAGATTATATTTTCTCCTTCCGTTCGGCTCTTTATTGACCGTAACATAGGCAATACGTCCGCTAAAATCGCCTTTCTTACCGATTAGCTTTTCAAAAATCAGATCGCTAATATGATGAGCCGACTTACGCAGTTCGTTACTCGGAACCGTCATCCGATAACCCAGCATTTGTTCGTTTTTATAAACATCGAACAATTGAAAATTAATATTATACCTTCCGCCTTCCGGTATGACTTGACCGACCACCAAATAGTCTTGACCCAATACCTGCCAATTACGGAAGCGCACTTCCTCCGGCCTTGTCGGCTTCGTCAACATATCCTTGCGCGGCAAAGTATTGAAATAACCGCTACGATTTAAATCGTTATCCACGACCTCGGCGATATCGACCGGAATAGCTGCCTGCCCCGCTTGTCCGCCAAACGGCACGATCGCGATCGGCATCGCTTTTTCCGAACCTTTAGTAATTTGAATGGTTAATTCAGCATGGCTAAGCGATGCATACAACGCGATGAAACTCAAAAGCGTAAAATTTCTTATCGAATAAAGCACGTTTACCTCTTAATACCTGTAATCATTTGGATGGTTGCACCCATCGCTGTTTTCAATTGTTTCAACCGTATACCTTTCGCACTTCAAATTTCGGCAGTGCCGGAGGAGTTCCCCGGGGTGCTAGGTCGATTTTTGCTCCTGCAAAATCGACATTCACGCCATCCATAGAGCTGGCATAGAGCCTATATGGACGTATTTACGGCGTCCTTTGACGGGCACCCCGGGGCCAAATTCTCATCTACGATGGGCATAGAGTTTCCTGATTAGCAAGTTTCTTCAGCTAAAGCCCAAAGATCAGCATATCCTTAGCAGGACGGGGTTCGCAAGCCATGCGCGTCAAGCTAAAACGGCCACCCCACATCACGCTCTTTCCCAAGCTCCAGCTTGGGAAAGACACCCCGGAAGCTCCCCCTTCGACAAGCTCAGGGCAAGCCTTCGACAAGGCTCTCCTGAGCTCAGCCGAAGGGCTCTGGGCAAGAGCTTCCTGAGACCGACACAACCTCCGCACATTCTCAATCAACCCCGACTCGCTCGTTCAATCTTTCTTGATTGTCGGGAAGCTAGAGCTTCCTGAACAGGTTACCCAAGCTGGAGCTTGGGTAACAGCATATTTTAGTTTTTGCGACTACGACTAGCCCCTGCTCGGACACTTGGCTTCGGCAAGCTGAAGCATCTTGCTAATCAGGTAGAGTTTTCAACATCCCGGACAAAATATGAACGTAAAGCTTCTGAACGACGCATAGAGCTCTTTGGGAAATGTTAATGGCGATGCCTTTTTAACCGCATTTTCAGCAGATCGGTCAAACGCCGGATCACCACTGCTTGACACAACCGATGCATCCATTACCGTGCCATCTGAAAGTAAATTGACCCGAATTGTACATTTTAATTGTCCTTGCGACGAAACCGGTCGAATCCAGCTTCTTTCGACTTTAGTTCTAATTTCCGCTATCGCTTTATTTTTAGCATCGCTTAATTCTTGCTGACGTTTAGCTTCGGCTTGTTTTCTAGCTTCTTCGGCTGCCGCTGCAGCCAGCTTTCTAGCCTCTTCTTCCTGTCGCAATTTTTCTGCTTGCTGTCTAGCCAATTCCGATAACCGCTCGGCCTCTCGCTTTTCTGCTTCGGCTTTTTGCCTCGCCAATTCTTCTTGTCGGCGCTTTTCGGCCGCCGCCTCTTCTGCCTTACGCTTTTCTGCTGCTACACGCTCGGCTTCGGCTTTTTGTTTAGCGGCTTCCTCAGCCTTGCGCTTCTCTGCGGCTAATTGTTCGGCCTTTAGTTTTTCCGCTGCTGCCTTTTGTTTCGCCGCTTCATCGGCCTTGCGTTTTTCGGCCGCGACACGTTCGGCTTCGGCTTTTTGCTTGGCCGCTTCTTCCGCTTTACGCTTCTCTGCGGCCACTTGTTCAGCCTTTGCCTTCTCCGCTGCCACTTTTTGTTTCGCCGCTTCATCGGCCTTGCGTTTCTCGGCCGCGACACGTTCGGCTTCGGCTTTTTGCTTGGCCGCTTCTTTCGCTTTACGCTTCTCTGCGGCCACTTGTTCAGCCTTTGCCTTCTCCGCTGCCACTTTTTGCTTGACCGCTTCCTCGGCTTTACGTTTCTCGGCCGCTACACGTTCGGCTTCGGCTTTTTGTTTGGCGGCTTCTTCTGCTTTACGCTTCTCTGCGGCCACTTGTTCGGCCTTTAGTTTGTCCGCAGCCGCTTTTTGTTTCGCCGCTTCCTCGGCTTTACGCTTCTCGGCCGCGACTCGCTCGGCTTCAGTTTTTTGCTTGGCCACTTCCTCGGCTTTGCGTTTCTCGGACGCGACACGTTCGGCTTCGGCTTTTTGTTTGGTGGCTTCTTCCGCTTTACGCTTCTCTGCGGCCACTTGTTCGGCCTTTAGTTTTTCCGCGGCCGCTTTTTGTTTGGCCGCTTCCTCGGCTTTACGTTTCTCCGCAGCTACTTGTTCGGACTTTAGTTTTTCGGCAGCCATTTTTTTTTGCTGCTCGACCAATTGCTGTTGCTTAAGCTTTTCGTCCTCTTGCCGCTGGGCTTCTTCTATTTGGCGTTGCGACTCGAGCAGTTTATTTTGTTGTGTCTTCAGTCGCTCCGCCTCAGCCTGAATCAACGATTCATCGATCACCATCGCTTCAATAATCTCGGGCGCAGGACCGGTCTCAAACACCGGAGATGTCGAATCGAAGCTCAGCATGAATACGCCAAGAAGCAGAACGTGCAGAGTCAGGGCTAGGATAAAAGGCCCGGTTAATTTACGTTTCCTAATCATACGTATTAATGCTGATATGGCTGTGTCATTAATCCTACTTTAGGGACTCCCGCATTTTTTAAGGCCGCCATTGCACTGATGACTTTGCCATAATCGACAAACTGATCACCTCGAATAAATACTTGTATTGCCGGTTTATCCCTAAGCACATCGGCAACCGTGGCCGTCATTTCATCGGCGCCCATCTCCTGGCTTTCCTGTCCAGCCATATCTACATAGAAACGCCCTTCGCGATCGATAGACACGATTACCGGCGGATCGCTCTGCTGCTCAGCAGTCTCGGTGTCTGCTTGCGGCAAATCGACTTCGACCCCGGTCTGAAGCATCGGCGCAGTCACCATGAAAATAATCAACAACACCAAAGTCACGTCGATGTAAGGAACGACATTGATCTCGGCTTTAGGCTTTCTGCGGCCTGATTGTCTGCTGCTCATTGACTGTGTGCCTGCCTTTGCAATAAAACGACAAATTCATCGATAAAGAGTTCATACCGCCCGATCAAACGATCCAAACGACTGGCAAAACGGTTGTAGGCAATTACAGCAGGAATAGCGGCAAACAAACCCATCGCAGTGGCTATCAATGCCTCGGCGATGCCCGGAGCGACTTGAGCCAAGGTTGCTTGTTGCACATTACCCAATGAACGAAATGAATTCATGATTCCCCAAACCGTACCGAACAAACCGACATACGGGCTAATCGATCCGACCGTCGCCAAAAAAGGCAAATGTTCGTCGAGTCTTTCCAGTTCGCGGTTTAACTCGATCTTCATCGCGCGCTGCGCATTCTCGACTTGAATTTCGGGATCAATACCGGCTTTTTTCCGCATCCTCGAATACTCTCGGTAACCCGCTAGAAAAATTTTTTCGATACCTTCCGGTTCGAAATCGGCATCGGTCAGTCTTTTATATAAATCGCTAAGCTCGACACCCGACCAAAACTCCTCTTCAAATTCATCCACGATATCGGTCGCTTTAGCAAGCTCCCTAGTTTTCGAAAAAATATAAGTCCAAGAAACAACTGACGCGACAACTAAGATCAACATCACCAGTTGAACAATAAAACTGGCTTCTTTAATTAAATGAAACAAGGATAAATCAGCATTCATTATGTAATGGCTCTAATAAAATGTCAGGTATGGCTTTGGGCCTCATGTTTTTGGAATCCAAGCAAGCGATACGTACCGTTCCGGTACATAACACATCACTTCCTCGGGTAATGGTTTGCTCGAATATTAGACTGGCTTTTTTAGCTAAAGTCACTATGGCGCTGACATTTATTTGCTCGTTGAAGCGCGCGGGCATTAAATAATCGATCTGAACCGAGCGTACAACAAAAATAATGCCTTGCTCGTCGATCAAGCGATCTTGCTCAAACCCCATTGATCGCAGCATTTCGGTTCGCGCCCGCTCGAAAAATTTTAAATAATTCGCATAGAAAACGACGCCTCCGGCATCGGTATCCTCGTAATAAACCCGAACGGGCCAATTGAATGTGTGCATAGAGATGGTTGTTTAGAGTCTATTTGAGGTGTAAAAGCATGAACGTGAATAGTGAATAGTGAATAGTGAATAGTGAATAGTGAATAGTGAATAGTGAATAGTGAATAGTGAAATGATGCGGCATTTCGACTACTTGTCAAGCGCCGATTTCACCTTTCACCTTTCCTCTCAAGTAAACAACTCGTCGGTCGCACCCATTTGTACCGGCGGCTGCAAGCCGAAATGCAGATAAGCGTTCTGCGTTACGACCCGCCCTCTGGGCGTACGCATGATAAAGCCTTGCTGTAATAAATACGGCTCCAGCACATCTTCGATCGTGCCTCGCTCTTCGCTGATCGCGGCCGCCAATGTATCCAGCCCTACCGGGCCGCCGGCAAAATTGTCGATCATCGTTCTAAGCAATTTTCTATCCAACGCATCAAAGCCGTTGTTATCGACTTTGAGCATCGCCAGCGCTTCACCGGCAATTTGCTCGGAAACCTTACCGTCGCCCTTGACTTCGGCAAAATCGCGCACGCGCCGCAATAATCGATTGGCAATGCGCGGAGTTCCCCTCGAGCGGCGAGCGATTTCATGAGCACCTGCCGATTCGATTACAATTTTCAGTAAATTTGCCGAACGCGTCACAATGGCTGCCAATTCCTCGACCGTGTAAAACTCGAGCCGCTGCACGATGCCGAAACGATCACGCAACGGCGATGTCAAAAGACCCGCGCGAGTCGTCGCGCCGACCAGCGTGAACGGCGGCAAATCAAGTTTGATCGACCGAGCCGCCGGACCCTCGCCGATCATGATGTCGATTTGATAATCCTCCATCGCCGGATACAGCACTTCTTCGACCATTGGACTCAAACGGTGAATTTCGTCGATGAACAAGACATCATGCGCCTCGAGGTTGGTCAATAATGCCGCAAGATCTCCGGCTTTATCGAGCACCGGCCCCGAAGTCTGACGAATATGCACATTCATTTCGGCGGCGATGATGTTGGCCAAGGTGGTTTTACCAAGTCCCGGCGGCCCGAAAATCAGAACATGATCCAATGCTTCCTGACGTCCGAGCGCGGCCCGGATAAAGATATCCATCTGCGTCCGCAGTTCTTGCTGACCGACATAATCCTGTAAACGCTTAGGCCGAATCGCTCGATCCTGGCGTTCTTCATCATTGTTACCTTCGGCACTGATCAAGCGGTCGTTTTGAATCATTTCGCTGCCCCTTGCAGAGCTAATCTGATGATGTCCTCACAACTTTTGCCCTCGGCCGGAATCGCGCGAACCATTCGCCCCGCATCTTGCGGTTTGTAACCCAACGCGCATAACGCGCTAATCGCCTCCTGAATCGGCTGCGCGGCAATCGTCGGTAATATCGTCTCGCCACTTTCGGCCGAAGCCGACGAACCGCCCAATTCGGGTAAGCGGTCGCGCATTTCGATGATCAAGCGCTCGGCGGTCTTTTTGCCGACACCGGGCATACGCACCAAAGACTGAGTATCGTTATTGTGAATACAACGATGAAATTCTTCGGCGCTTTGACCCGACAAAATCGTCAAGGCCAATTTCGGCCCGACACCGTTGACTTTGATCAAGGTTCTGAACATCAAACGATCGGATTCGGACGCAAAACCAAATAGGATATGCGCATCCTCTCTTACAACCAGATGGGTGAACAACTTGACCTCTTCACCGAGTTTGGGCAAGTTATAAAACGTCGTCATCGGCGCTTCGACTTCATAGCCGACGCCATTGACATCGATCACTAGTAACGGCGGCGCCTTACTCGCCAGTTTCCCCCTCAAATAACCGATCATCCGGGCACTCCGAGCCGAAGACGTTGCGCGGTTTGCTGGTAATGGGCATGACACAGGCAAATCCCAAGCGCATCGCCGGCATCGATCTGCATATCACCTTGAAGATTCAACAAAATTTTAACCATGTGCTGGACCTGTGCTTTTTCGGCATTACCCTTGCCAACCAGGGCCTGCTTGACCTGCCTCGCCGCATACTCATAAACCGGCAAACCAGCCGCCTGTACCGCGCAAATAGCAGCCCCCCGGGCCTGACCCAATTTAAGCGCCGAATCGGCGTTTTTATGCATGAAGACTTGTTCTATCGCCATTTGGTCGGGCCGGTAAAGCTCGACCACCTGTACCAGACCTTCGAAAATGCGTTTCAGCCGGTCCGGAAAATAATCCGAACCGACCCTGATACTGCCGCTGGCAATATATTTCGCGCCACGGGGTGAATCTTCGATCACGCCATAACCGGTGATGCGGGACCCCGGGTCTATGCCTAAAATTTTGGTCACTAAGTAATGATATCGGTTGCGTATGAACAGCAAAATAATTTTTTCATTCGAAAAATACTAAAGAGAAAACCCCTATTAGGAACGAGCATGAAATAACTTAGACAACTGTTGGAAGGGGGTTCGGTGGCTCGATTGACAGGTGTCGGCGGCAGGGCAGATTTTTGCTCCTGCAAAATCTGCATTCACGCCATCCATGGCGTTTGCAGATTTTTGCTCCTGCAAAATCTGCATTCATCCCGTCCATGGCAATCAGATTCCGCCGTCAAGCCTACAGGGACGTATTCACCCAGCACCTAAATTCCATAGCCCTTTGGCTATGATAACTATCTCGCATAATTTAGGTGCTAGGTTCACGGAGTCCTGTCAAGCGAGTCACTGAACCTCCGCAAAGCCTACTACTTGTAAAAGTTATTTTATGCATATTCCTTAGGAAAATAGACTTTATGAATCGGAAAGCGATCAATCAGCGGACATTTGCTCCATGATTTCATCGCTGATATCGGCATTCGAATAGACGTTTTGCACATCGTCCAAATCTTCGAGCCGGTCGATCAGCCGCATTAATTTTTCGGCTTCCTCGGCGTTCAACTCGGCACTGGTCGAAGGCTGCATCGTTATCTCGGAATTTTCCGGCGCAAACTCTTTTGCAATCAACGCTTCCTTGACGTCCATATAATTCTCGGGCGCCGTGATCACTTCGATAGAACCGTCGTCATTGGTCACGACATCATCGGCTCCGGCTTCGAGCGCCGCTTCAATTACCGCATCCTCATCGACCGAATCCGGAAAACTGATAATGCCGACTTTGTTGAACAAATAAGCCACCGAGCCGTCGGTACCGAGATTGCCGCCCGCCTTGCTGAAGGCATGACGCACCTCGCCGACCGTACGATTACGATTATCAGTCAAACAATCGACCATGATCGCGACACCGGCCGGTCCATAGCCTTCATAACGTACTTCCTCGTAGTTTTCAGCCTCCAGCGCTCCGGTTGCTTTTTTGATCGTATTGTCGATCGTATCGCGCTTCATATTGGCGTTCAACGCCTTGTCGATCGCGGTGCGCAAGGTCGGGTTCGAAGCCGGATCGCCACCGCCCGCCTTTGCCGCAACTGAAATTTCACGAATCATTTTGGTAAAAATTTTGCCGCGCTTGGCATCCTGCCCGGCCTTCCTATGCTTGATATTTGCCCATTTACTGTGTCCAGCCATTGTGTCTCTCTAAAACTTTTAAAAAACGGCGGATTTTAACATTTCGCCAACGGTTAAGAAATAAATCTAAGCACACCGAGCAACGACGCATCGTCAACGTAGTAATCAGCGTGCTCCCGAACTTTAGGCCTGTCGACTACACCGCCGAAACCGATAAAACACGCGCCGGCCTGCTTCGCTTCCAAGTCGGTATTGCCGTCGCCGACCATTGCCAGCGACAAGCCATTCTGTTTCAAACGGATACAGATTTCGGCTTTACCGCCGGCTCTCGCCAGAACCGAATCGCGGTCGAAATCAATATAAGCCCCGTCTTCATTAAAAAAAACGTCGACCGCATGCACATGATTCTCCGGCACATTCAAAAAAGCCGCCATCGGTAAAATAGATTGTCGAATGCCGCCGCTAACGATATAGACTTCGCGGCAGTCGGCACGCAATCTGGCAAATAACTCGGTAACGCCGTCGACGATTTCGCTCAAATATCGCTCGGCCAGCCAGTCGATCGCCGCTCGATTCGGTTTGATCAAATCCAAACGTTGTCCGTACACGGCCTCCAGCGGCACTTCTCCATTCATCGCGGCATCGGTCAATTTTGCGATAGCCTCGCCTTGCCCTAGGCGCTCGGCCAACTCGTCAATGCCTTCAATCCGACTCAAGGTGCTGTCGAAATCGAAACAAATTCGATCGAATCTCATAAAATAATCTGTGTCGCTTGGAAAACCGCCGGCACATCGCATAACTGGCCGAGTATTTCATCGGTCAAAGGCTCGGAAATGCTAATCACCGCCATGGCTCGCTCTTCTTCGTCAGCCGCACTGACCTCCATGCGCGTAATATTGATATTGGAATTGCCGAGCACAGCACTGATAGCAGAAATCACGCCCGGCTTATCCTCATGACGAGTCACAATCAGGGTGCCTTCAGGAGCGACTTCTATTTCGAAGCGATCGATTTGAACCAGGCGCGGATGCGATTCGCCAAGTAGCGTTCCAGACAAGGCAATCGATTGATCTCCGCAAAAACCGGTAACTTTGACCAACGACAAATAATCGTGTGTTTCCTCGGTTTTCGACTCGACTAAGGCGATACCTTGCCGTTTGGCGATTTTCTCGGCATTGACCCGATTAACAGGGGTCGACAACTTACCAGCCAATAAGCCGACCAAGGCCTCGACCGATACCGGACGAGCCTCGACTTCGGACGCCTTGCCCAATAAGGCAACCTCGACCCGTTCGATCGGCTTCGTCGCCAAGTTGGCCAAGACCTTGCCGAGGATATTGGCCAATCTCATAAACTGGCTGGCTTTTTTTAACTGCTCGGCAGACATTCTCGGCAAATTGAGCGCATTGACCGCCTCGCCGGTCGTTAAGTAGGTCACGGCCTGCCTCGCGATTTCGACACTGACCGCGACTTGCGCTTCACTGGTCGACGCGCCCAGATGCGGCGTAAAAACAATATTATCCAACGCCAACAACGGCGAATTGACCGGTGGTTCATGTTCGTAAACATCCAACGCCGCTCCGGTGATATCATTATTATTGAGCGCATCGTAAAGAGCGGCTTCGTCGATCAAACCGCCTCGGGCGCAGTTAATCAGCATTGCACTCTTTTTCATTCGAGCCAATTGGTTGCGCCCGATAATGTTTTTGGTTTTTTCGATCAACGGACAATGCAAGGTCAAATAATCGGCCTTTTCAATCAACTCGTCGAGATCGACCGGTTTAACGCCATAACTTTCGAAGATTTCCGGGGTAACGAACGGATCGTATGCGATGACCTGCATTCCCAATCCTAAAGCCCGTTGAGAAACGATGCGCCCAATCGTGCCGAAGCCGAGTATCGATAGCGTCTTATGCGCCACTTCGGAGCCCATTAATTTGGAACGCTCCCATTTCCCTGCGCGAATCGAACGGTCGGCAAACGGCAAATGACGACTCAGCGACAACAAATGCGCGATCGCCAGCTCGGCGGTAGTCGTCGCATTGGCATCGGGCGTATTCATAACGATGACGCCTTGTTCGGTTGCGGCGGCCAAATCGACATTATCGACGCCGATACCGGCGCGACCGACAACTTTCAAACGTGAAGCCGCTTTGAGAACTTTCTCGGTCACTTTAGTATCGCTACGAATCAACAAGGCATCGAAATCGCCGATTATTTCGCAAAGACCGTCTTCGTTAAGTCCGGTTTCGATATGAATATGAATATCGTCTCGATCATTCAAATAGTTAATGCCGGCTTCAGCCAACTTGTCGGAGATGAGTATTTTGTACATGGATGTCAATATCTTGAAATGGAGCTCAGAAAGTGCCAACAATTCCCAGTCTAAAAAATTTCGCCGTGTTTAGGGTGCGGGGTATGCCTGTCGAGGAACGCCGTAGACCCATCCATGGGGGCTTGACGGCGGCTAAACGCCAAGGATGGCGTGAATGCAGATTTTGCAGGAGCAAAAATCTGCCCCTGCCGCCGACATCCTCGCCAAGCACACCCCACACCCCTTTTTATCCTCAAATTGGGAATTGCTGAGAAAGTGCATAGCTTAACAGCTTTGCTATAATCGGTTAATCGTAATCAAGCAAAAAAAACAGTTCGAGATCGATTTCGATCGCAAGTCCTGTCAAAATCCCAACAAAACATTAAAAACCCCATGAAAACCAAAGAGTGGTTCATCGGATTGATCGTCGCCGGTTTAATCGCATCAGCCGCCTGGATCGCGCTCAACCCGGCATCGATAGCGGCCCCCGACATTACGTTCATGAGTATTACCGGAGAAAAAATCAACCTGAAGGATTGGCATGGTAAACCGGTCATCGTCACCTTCTGGGCTACCGACTGCCCTGGCTGCATCAAGGAAATTCCGCATTTGATTGAATTGTACAGGGACTATCATGAGCGCGGCTTAGAAATAATAGCGGTAGCAATGTACTATGACCCACCGAACCATGTCCTCGAAATGACCCGCGCCAAGCAACTACCTTACACGGTCGCACTCGATCTTAAGGCCGAGCACGCCAAGGCCTTCGGCGACGTGCGCCTAACCCCAACAACCTTTTTAATCAAGCCGGACGGCACGATTGCTTTGCATAAAATAGGCGCATTCGACCTAAAGGATATGAAAAATCGCATTGATTCTTTTATCCTAGATTCAGCAGTTTCCTACCTCGTTCCCAAGCTGGAGCTTGGGAACGAGAAACTTCCTGTTCTTCATGGTTAAATGCTCTCCTAATCGCACACACAACTAAAAGGTTGATTTATGCTCTGGTTAAAAGCCTTACATCTGATTTTCATGGTTACCTGGTTCGCTGGTCTGTTTTATTTACCGCGACTTTTCGTCTATCACGCGATGAGCAACGACGACATCAGCAACGAACGTTTCAAAATTATGGAACGAAAACTCTTTTTCGGCATCATGACGCCGGGCATGATGGTCACGTTTATCTTCGGCATCTGGATGCTGATCGATTATGCCTGGGCGCTTTACGGACAAAACGGCTGGCTGCATGCCAAATTGGCGTTGTTACTGCTACTGGTGATCTATCATATTTTCTGCGGCATTTGGCTATTCGACTTCAAACACGACCGTAACCGCCGCTCCCATGTTTATTACCGTTGGATGAACGAAGTGCCGGTGCTGTTTTTAGTCGGCATCGTAATACTGGCCGTCGTCAAACCGTTTTGATTCCTTCTCCGCGAAAAATGAAACTCGACATTTGCTCTGATCGCACAGCGAAAGTCAGGCTGAACCACGCGAAGTTTATTTCTATTTGCGGCAAATTTTTTTAAGCCACCCAATTAACCTAAATTCGGTAGTTTAACAATGAAGCAATTGAAGTTTATACAACATTTCAAGAGATTATTCATAGATTTTGAACAATCTTTCCGGAGAGTAGAATTGTTTTGCGAAGCCACAGCAACCCATTGAATTAACTTCTTATTCTTCATGATCTTCATGGTGAAATGCTTTTTCTAGGATTAACCCTAATATGACCACTACACGCCCTACCGTTCTTTGCTTTTCCGGCCACGACCCCAGCGGCGGGGCCGGCATACAAGCCGATATCGAAACCTTGATCAGCCACCGCTGCCATGCCGCCAGCGTCATAACGGCTTTGACCGAACAAGATACGGGTAATGTCAAAAAACTCATTCCGCAAAAACCCGGCGACATCGTTGACCAAGCCAATACTCTATTGGCTGACTTATCGATACAAGCAATCAAAATCGGCCTAATCGGGCATCATGAAACCGCCAAGGCCATTCACACGATCCTTGAGCAACATCCCAACATTCCGGTCGTTCTCGATCCGGTTCTGGCGGCCGGCGGCGGAACCGAACTAGCCGGCGAGCAATTGATAGACACTATCAACGACCTGTTATTGCCCTGCACAACCGTACTAACGCCCAATAGCGTCGAAGCGCGCAAACTGAGCGGCCGGCAAGATCTCAATGACGCCGCGTTGAGTTTATTAGATAAAGGTTGCCAATATGTATTGGTCACCGGCACGCACGAACAAAGCGACACCGTGTGCAACCGGCTGTATCATGATGGCGCGCTACTCGAGTCGTTTCATTGGGAGCGTCTCCCACACAGTTATCACGGTTCCGGCTGCACACTGGCGTCCGCGATTGCCGCAATGATCGCTCATGGACTCGCGCCATTTTCAGCGGTCAACGAAGCTCAAGACTATACCTGGAACGCTCTCGAAAATGCTTATCGGCCCGGAAAAGGCCAGCACAACCCGAATCGACTTTTTTGGATGGAAAACGACGCATGAACATGCCTAAACGCGGGCTTTACGCGATTACTCAAACCGATAACAAAACAGTTGAAACCATCATTGAAGAAGTTACCGCCGCGATACGCGGCGGCGCGGTGATGGTGCAATACCGAGACAAAAACCCTTCCGACACCTTGAAACTCGCCAAGGCGCTACTCGAAACCTGTCATGCGGCCAATGTACCCTTGATCGTCAATGACGATATCGAGCTGGCTGCAACGATCGGCGCGGACGGCGTCCATCTCGGCAAGGATGATGAAGATATTGTCTTGGCCAGACATCGGCTTGGAGTCAATGCCATCGTCGGCATTTCTTGTTACGACAGTATCGAGCGAGCCCTGGAAGCCGAAAAATTAGGCGCCAGTTACGCGGCATTCGGACGCTTTTATGCTTCCGGCACCAAACCGCTTGCCTCACCGGCAAAACTGGAAACACTGCAACTTGCCAAGCAAAAATTGACAATTCCTATCGTCGCGATCGGCGGCATCCTACCTGAGAACGGCCAATTATTGATCGATGCCGGCGCCGATTTGCTGGCCGTAGTCGGTGGCCTGTATGGCCGGGACACTGAGCAATCGGCAAAAATGTTTAACTCATTATTCGAGCGCTCAAACCCATGAACAAATCGCAGCCTTTGCTTGGTTTCGGACAATACGCTGTGCTTGTCCCCTTACTAATAACGGCCTGCGCCGCGAATACCGGCCCAATACGACAACAAGGCAAACAATTGGCTTTCGACCGAGACAAAGGCAATTGCCTTGCCTGCCATGCCATCGAAGACGGCGAATCGCCCGGCAATATCGGTCCGCCGCTAAACAACCTGAGCGCCCGCTTCAAAACTCGGCAACAATTGAAACAACAAATCCGGGATGCGAGCGTTTTCAATCCGGAAACCAGCATGCCGCCATACGGACGCAATAAAATACTGACCGACGAAGAGCTCGATCAAGTGGTCGACTATTTATGGTCGCTCGAATAACTATACTTCGCGCGATGGGCTGAGGATAAAATTCTTACTTGATCTTGTCACAAAATCTTTTGCCGACCGCGAACCGTTTAAACTCGTCTTCGGGCAACGGCTTACTGTAGTAATACCCTTGCGCATAAGCACATGGACGAGTCTTGAGAAATTCAGCCTGCCCTTCGTCCTCAACGCCTTCGGCGATGACTTCGAGCCGAAAGTTATTAGCGATATCGAGAATCGACTCGACGAGCGAAGCGTCACTCGGATCGACCAGTATATCCCTTATAAAAGTCCGGTCGATTTTGATAATATCAACGGGCAGTTTCTTCAAATAACTGAGCGATGAAAAACCGGTACCGAAATCATCCAATGCGATTTTAATGCCCTCAGACCTCAGTTTTTGCAATTGCCGAATATAATGCTCCTTGTGGCTCATCATCAAGCTTTCGGTTATTTCAACAACGAAATGATTCGCACCGACGCCACTATGGTTGATTATATCCAGCCATTTATCGACACAACTGCCGTTCACAAATTGTAACGATGAGAAATTGACCGCGATCGATAACTCAGTCTCCAATTCGCTATTCAAACCGGCAATAAAATGACAAGCCTTGGCTAATACGAACTCGCCAATCTGCCCGATAAGATTCAAGCTTTCGGCAACCGGAATAAACTCATCCGGCGAAATAAACCCTCTCACCGGATGTTGCCAACGAATTAAAGCCTCTGCGCCGCATAAACGCTGGCTTTGCAGATCAACAACTGGTTGATAATAGACAATAAAACGTTCGAATTTAACGGCGTTTTTAATATCGTTGACGATACGGTGCTGACGCTGCGCCTTCTCATGCATTTCTTGGGTAAAAAAGCGATAGGCGTTGCGGCCCTCCGCCTTGGCCGAATACATCGCATTATCGGCATTTTTAAGCAATGTTTCGGCTTCTCGTCCGTCATTCGGATAAATCGTGATGCCGACACTGGCCGTAATATTCAGCTCATGGTCATCCGCATGAATCGGCATTTGAATAGCTTCGAGTATTTTTTCGGTCGGCGCGATCATATCGGTCTCGGACTCCAAATTAGGGACCAGCACCGTAAATTCATCCCCGCCGAATCTGGCAAAGGTATCCGACTCCCTGAAAACATGCGCCATGCGTGCGGCAACTTCTTGCAGCACGCGGTCGCCTAGCGAATGCCCAAGCGCATCGTTAATATCCTTAAACCCATCAAGATCGATAAACATTAACCCGAATAGCTTTCGTTCGCGCTGCGCTTTAGTAATAGCCTGCTGCAATCGATCATAAAACAAATTACGATTAGGCAATTGGGTCAACGCATCGAAATTAGCCTGCTGATGAATCAATTGCTGAGCCCGAAGCGAGTCGCCGATATCCGAAAAAATACCGACATATTTCGAAACCCCTCCTTCCGCTTCTTTCAATGCGCTAATCGACAGCCATTCCGGGTAAATCTCGCCGCACTTGCGTTTGTTCCAAATTTCACCTTGCCAACTTCCCGATTCCTCAAGGGTATGCCAAAGATTCCGGTAAAACGACTTCGTTTGCTTACCGGAATTGAGTATTTTCGGGTCTTTTCCCAACACTTCGTTCTTACTGTAGCCTGTAATTTCAGTGAATGCCGGATTGACTGAAATAATCCGGTTATTTTCGTCGGTAATCACGATGGCCTCATTAGCGGCATCGAACACACTGGCCGATAGACGAATTTGCTGTTCGGCCAAGTATTGCGAAGTAATATCCTCGATGGTCAACACGGCCCCTGTCACTTCATTACGGGCTAATCTCCGGTAGGGATAAAGCGTGAGATCATAATGTCGCCCCTGTTTTTCTTTCTTTATCAGGACACTCTGTTGTGTCTGTATCACTTGTTGCACAGGACCGACTAGATTTTCACAACCGAATAATATTTCCAACGATTCGATTGTGAGATTACCGTTTGCCATCGAATTCAGTTGAAGAAAACGCTGACCGACCCCATTATAACGGGTGATTCGCATCCGACTATCGATCACGATCACGGCCATTTCGATGCTTTCCAGTATATTTCTCAAATCGTCGTTTAACTCTCCTAACTCCTTCGTTTTAACGGTCAATTCATCGTTCACCAAGGTTAATTCCTCGTTGATCGATTGCAACTCCTCGTTAGACGTTTCTAACTCTTCATTGGTCGACTGGAGTTCTTCGTTAGTTGCCTGCGCTTCTTCGTGCATGATTTGCCATTCGCCGACCGAGTTATCCAACGCTTCGGTCACGGTTCGCAAAGTCTCGCGAGTCGTTTGCAACTCATGCTCCAATTCGGTAATACATAGCGCCGCCTCACGATCCGGGGGGCTAATATCGGAATGCTCGGCAACGGGCTCGAATGAAATCAGCAATAAGTTATCGTTAGCCAATTGGTGATAAACCGGCACAACCGAAATCCGGTAATGATAGCTCTTGCCTTCGAAAACCAAGGTCAAAGGCGGACTCTTGACAGGCTGATTATTGGATAACGCCTGATGGCAAAATGCTCTTAGTTCGGTTTTGAAAACCGGATCGATGATCGAGAATAGATTAAAATCCGCCTTGCCTTGCCGAATTTTAATAAAATCTTCGCAGTGATTATAAAACTCGAGAACGCGACCCTCTCGCGTCGAAAGAATACTGGGCGGCACATATTTTTCAAATAGCTTATCCTGACCCACTATTCTATGGGCCGGGAAAACCGGATTGCTGCCACGGTCATTTTCCGTCACTGCGAAATCGATCGTTTTTTTGGCATTTAAATCGGGACGAATGACGAGGGTACTGTTTTTGACGAATAACTTATTGTTACGATCGAGCCGTGTAAAGGCATCGTTCAGTTTCCATAACGACTCGGCCTGCCCGAGAAACAAAATTCCGTTATTCAACAATGAATAATGAAAATTCTTGAGCACCTGCTCCTGCATCGTCTGATTTAAATAAATCAAAAGATTGCGACAGCTGATTAAATCCAGGCGAATAAACGGCGGATTCTTGATTAAATCCTGACGCGAAAAAATAACCAAATCCCGCAGGCTCCGATTAATACTAAAGCCTTGTTCCAGCGGCAAAAAATACTTTTCTCGGAATTCTCGACTTAAACCCTGTAAGGCAATTTCGTTATACTCGCCTCTCCGGGCGATTCGTATCGCATTGGCGTTAATATCGGTACCGTAAATTTGCACCCGATAGCGGGAAATTGCGGCACCGAGCTCTTCCATTAACAACATCGCAATCGAATAAGCCTCCTCGCCGGTCGCGCAACCGGGCACCCAAATACGGATTTCATCGCCCGGAGACTTAGCGTTGACAATCGTTTTGAGCGCATCTCTCAATGCCTCGAATGACTGTTCGTCTCGAAAAAAAGACGTTACGCAAACCAAGAAGCTGAAAGCCAAGCGTGACAGCTCTTCTGTGTTATCCAAACA
Organism: Methylotuvimicrobium sp. KM1; assembly: GCF_044788715.1. Classification (NCBI taxonomy): domain Bacteria; kingdom Pseudomonadati; phylum Pseudomonadota; class Gammaproteobacteria; order Methylococcales; family Methylococcaceae; genus Methylotuvimicrobium; species Methylotuvimicrobium sp. KM1. Next base: position 4,126,572 of record NZ_CP173170.1, read on the forward strand.
AAACCGGACATATTCATCGAAGTCTTCGATTTGCAAAATAGCCATTCGACGATGGATTTGCCGGTTGATCGTACTGCTTTTGTAATTCACGAAATCCATTCCGGTCGTACTCAAGATGCGGTCGATCAACAAGTTGACCGCATCCGGCGCGCCTTGCGCCGGATTGTTTCCAAGATTCTTTTCGAAATTACGCGCTATCGCGGCCAACTTTCCGGCGGCCTCCGCCGGCTCAACCACCAAATCGACATCGGAACAATTGATCGAGGCCTTCGGCATACTACTGAATTTAGCCGATTCCGGGAGCTGAGCCATCGTAATGCCGCCCGCCGCTTTTACGGCTTTCAAGCCATTCGCGCCGTCGCTACCGGCTCCTGAGAAAACAAGGGCTATTGCCTTATCTTGGCATGACTCGGCAAGACTCTTAAAAAAATAATCGATTGAAGCCTTAGGAACTTGGTTAGAAGGCGGCCGGCTTAATTTGAAATGATTGTTGTCGATTGCAATATCGAAATCGTGAGGAGCGACATAAATAGTATTGGTCTGTAAACGGGCACCGTTTTTAGCTTCGTTAACCGGCAGAGTCGTTTCTTTGCGTAATAATTCGGCCAACAAGCTAGGCTGATCGGCCGAACTGTGCTGCACCACAATAAAACTCATCCCGGTATCCGGCGATAAATGCGACACGAACGGAAGCAAAGCCTCCAATCCACCCGCAGACGCGCCAATGCCAACAACAATCATGCTTGAATAATCATAGTGATAGTAATAAACCTACAAAGATTAGCATATTTAACGATTCTTTATGAGTAATCGCATAAAATGCAATCAACTACTCAAACAGTAACTATTCAGCCCCCGAAAAGTCTCCTTCCCGCGCTCTGCGCTCATCGTTACACATAAATTGTAGGGTACGCTGCGCGTACCTAAGGTCCGAAACCCTACCCAAGTCAAACCATAAGGGCTTAGGTTAAAATTGAAGGGGGCGCCATGGTACGCACAGCGTACCCTACAGAGCTCCGGCGATTGCGTGATTTGACCATCGCGCTGGAGATTGGGAACGATAGGAGGGGAATAATTACCTCAAAAAAGCTTATCCGACTCATCGCCGCACATTAACGGCATCCGGATAAAACAATTGCTGCCCCGACAGTTTGAAGCCAGCTATCAATGCTTGACCTTGCTCGCCGGTAAGGAATTCAATGTATTGCCTAGCCAGTATGTATTGAGCGGTGGAATAGCGTTTGGGATTGACGGCAATAAGATGATACGGATTGAATAACGTCGGATCATTATCGAAAACAATACCGATTTCGACTTTATCTTGGTAGGAAATGAATGTACCCCGGTCGGTCAAGGCGTAGGCTCGTTTTTGATCGGCCATTTGCAATACGGCGCCCATGCCTTGTCCGGTCGATATATACCAAGATCCTTGAGGCTCGATTTTTAACTCGCGCCAAATTTCCTTCTCTTTCAGATGCGTACCAGACTCATCGCCACGAGAAATAAATACCGACCGGTTCCGTGCTATTCTTGCAAAAGCTTCATTGACCGATCCGGAAGCGCTGACTCGAGCCGGATCGGCATTGGAACCTACGATGACAAAATCATTATGCATCACAGGCACACGATCGACTCCATAGCCTGCATTAACAAAAGCTATTTCCGCTTCGGGCGCATGCACCAACATCAAATCGACATCGCCGTTTTCACCGAGCTTCAAGGCTTTGCCGGTTCCGACCGCAATCACATGCACCTTGACGCCATACCGTTTTTCGAAAACAGGATTCAAGACCGACAACAAACCCGAATGTTCGGTGCTGGTAGTTGTAGACATCCGAAGAATCGGTTCGGCATGAAGATGGCCAGCTATCAGTAAACAACTGAGTATGAATAATAGTTTGATCATTTTCATGGCTTTTACTGAGTCAATCCAAAGAAAAAGGGGCGAATCATTCAACCCACCCCGCTTGAGGGATAAACGCCTTAGGCTTCATCAGTCGCGACGAAGGCATCGCTCCCACAAAGGATTCCGAGAGCCGCCCATTCACCATTCACTGCTAACTGCTAACTGCTAACTGCTAACTATTATTCACTAGCATTACTCAATGACATCAATGCCACCGATATAAGGCCGCAGAACTTCCGGCACATGAATTCTCCCTTGCTCGTCCTGATAATTTTCGATCACCGCAATCAATGTCCTTCCTGCAGCCAACCCGGAACCGTTCAGCGTATGAACCAATTCCGGTTTGCCGGTTTCGGGATTGCGCCAACGTGCCTGCAAGCGCCTTGCCTGAAAATCTTTGAAATTGCTGCATGAAGAAATCTCCCGATAGACGCCCTGCCCTGGCAACCATACTTCCAAGTCATAGGTTTTCGCCGATGAAAAACCGGTATCGCCGGCACACAACAACACTTTACGATACGGCAGTTTAAGTTTTTTCAGAATCGTTTCGGCATGCCCGGTCAATTCTTCATGAGCAGCCTCGGAGTCTTCAGGCTTAACGATCTGCACCAGCTCGACCTTTTCGAATTGATGCTGACGAATCATGCCTTTGACGTCTTTACCGTAAGCACCTGCTTCACTTCGAAAACACGGCGTATGACAAACGAATTTCAAGGGCATATTCTTAGCGTCAACGATTTCGTCGCGCACAATATTGGTGACCGGCACTTCGGCGGTCGGGATCAAATAATACGGCGGCTCGCTTCCGACTTTGAATAAATCCTGCTCGAATTTCGGTAACTGTCCGGTACCGCGCAAACTCTGCGCATTGACCAGAAACGGTACATAGGTTTCGGTATAGCCATGTTCGCTGACATGCGTATCGAGCATGAATTGAATAAGCGCCCGCTGCAAGCGCGCCAGCGGTCCTTGCAATACGACAAAACGCGCACTGGCAATCTTCGCGCCCAATTCGAAGTCCATGCCGCCGACTTTCGCTCCCAATTCGACATGATCCTTCGCTTCGAAATCGAATTGCGTCGGCTCGCCCCATTGGCTAATTTCGACGTTACTTTCCTCGTCGCGGCCATCCGGCACCGAATCGTCTAAGATATTCGGAATCCCTTCCATCAATTCGGTCATTTTGGACTGGATGTCGCTGAGCTCGGTTTCCGCCGCTTTCAACTGGTCGCCTAAATGTTGGACCTGATCGAGCAAGGGCTGAATATCTTCGCCATTGGCTTTGGCCTTGCCGATCGACTTCGACCGGCTGTTACGGTCGTTTTGCAGGTCCTGCGTTTTGACTTGTATCGCCTTACGCTTGGCCTCCAATTCGGAATAAAAGGCCGCATTGAATTCGAACGCACGGCGCATCAGTTGCTGTTGAACAAAATCGAGATCGGATCTAAATAAACGAGGGTCTAACATTTGGACTTTTTTTTACCTTGTAATAAAAAAAGTATTCCTAAGAGTACTAAGAACGCTTTTATAGAATAATTATACCCATCGTAGATCAAAATTCGGCACAGGAGTGCCTCCTTTGACAATGCCGAAATTTGAAGTACGAAAGGTATATCCTAGATTTCTAAAATCATGGAACATCAAGAATCTACGCTGATAGGCGCGACCGCCGGCCAGGTGACAATGTGCGGCAAATCGAACCGGGACCGCAATGCGATGATCGCATTTTCGGCTTTTTCAGGCTCGTCATAAAATTCGACGACCACCGGCAAATCCACTGACAGCGCCAACAGAGATGTCGTATGCATTTCCCGGTTCTCTCCATAACCTTCGATCGCTCGAAATACACTGACGCCTGAAATCGCTTGTTCATTGTGCAACATGTCGACGATTTCGCCCGAGCTTGCCTTGCCTTCCAATGCGTAAATACGAACGACTGTTACCGGTTTCGACTTCATAGCTTTTTCCCTATCCAATAACCCGACCAAAGCGCCAATCCGCAAAAAATCGCATTACTCAAAAAAACGCTTAGCATCCAATTCACATTGAGGTCGAGCGGATGCTCGTCTTCAATTAAATATAGAATCAAATACAAACCCGAAAAAGTCACGAACGCGCCGGCACCGATGATCATTACCGCAGCGCGGTATTCAGGCGATAGTGCAATTTTTTCGACGATTAACGAAGCCACCAAACCGATCAATAAGGCGCCAAGCGCATTGATCGTTGCCATCGCATACGGAAACGCCCAACCCATCGACCGAATCACGCCGCCCGAATAAAGCATCAATAAGCGTCCGCCGAGCAGACCGACCCAGACTGCAATCAGGCACGCAGCGATGCTAACGCCGACATTCAACGCGGCCTTGCCGAAACTACCTTGCTCGATTAAATAGACGGTTTCTAAAGAAAACGTCGAAAAGGTCGTAAACGACCCGAATAATCCGACCAGAATCGCGGCACGGTATTCGACGGTCATCGCGACGCGCTGCAGTATCAATACTTCGACTAACAGCCCCATCAAAAAGGAACCCATTACATTGACCGCCAATGTACCGTACGGAAAGCCTCGCCCCAACCATTGATAGACGCCGGTCGACACCAAAAATCGAAGCACGGAACCGCAAGCCCCGCCTACGGCGACCGCAATAACTTGATTTAACATTAATACCTGATGAAATGTTTCCGATAGTAACGGAGCTCTTCGATCGATTCGACAATGTCGTCTAAGGCGCGGTGCGCTTCTTTCTTGACGAAACCATCCTTGACCGTAGGCGCCCATCTGGCTGCAAGTTCTTTCAGGGTCGACACATCCAGATTACGATAATGAAAATAAGCTTCGAGTTTTTTCATCGAACGATACATAAAGCGCCGATCCTGGCCGATACTATTACCGCACATCGGCGATACGCCTTCGGGAACCCATAGCTTTAAAAACTCCAAGGTTTGATGTTCGGCTTCGGCTTCATCGACAGTCGATGTTTGTACACGCTCGAGCAAACCGGATTGACCATGATGCGTTTGATTCCATTCGTCCATCTTGGCCAGCACTTTTTCATCTTGATAAATCGCCAACACCGGACCTTTAGCTAGAATTTCAAGGTCTTTGTCGGTAACGATTGTGGCAATCTCGATAATCGCATCGTTATCCGGATCGAGACCGGTCATTTCGAGATCGATCCAAATCAGACGAGATGACACTTGCTCCATTTTAATTCCCTGTATGATTAAAGTTGCGCGAAATTATAGCATTGGCTACTCTGTATGCCTACTTCTCAACCTTAACGCTTTATATAATGAATACTTTTACCGTTATCTTCCTTTTTGCGCTGATTGTTTCCTATTCGATTCAATTTTGGCTGTCCATGCGGCAATCGGATTATGTTATGAAACACCGCGAGGCGGTACCCGATGCCTTCAAGGATAAAGTCTCGCTCGAAGCCCATCAGAAAGCCGCCGACTATACGATAGATAAAGGCAAGCTCGGCAAGATTGACAGCCTGATAGGCTTGGTATTTCTCTTGTTGATTACGCTGGGCGGCGGCATCGAATACGCTTTCAATCTATGGTCCGGATTCGAACTGTCGCCGATGCTTACCGGTTTGGGCGCGGTCGCAACAATCATATTATTCATGACCTTGGTGGAAGTCCCGACGCATATTTATCAAACCTTCGTAATCGAAGAAAAATACGGCTTCAATAAAAGCACACCGCAACAATTCATTAAGGATCAGTTACTGCAACTGGGTTTGATGTTGGCGATCGGACTACCGATTTTGGCCTTGATCCTTTGGGTCATGGACAGCATCGGCTCGTTATGGTGGCTTTGGGCCTGGGCCATTCTCATCAGTTTTTCACTATTGATGAGCTGGCTATTTCCGACCGTTATCGCCCCGCTGTTCAATAAATTCACACCGATGGAAGACGGATCGCTGAAACGGCGCATACAAGGCTTGCTAGCCCGTTGCGGCTTCAACAGCCAAGGTATTTTCATCATGGACGGTTCGAAACGCTCCGGACACGGTAATGCTTATTTTACAGGCCTTGGCAACAACAAACGCATTGTGTTCTTCGATACCTTAGTTAATTCTCTCGAGGAAGAAGAACTTGAAGCGGTACTGGCGCACGAACTGGGGCATTTCAAATGTAAGCATGTCATTAAAATGTTGGTCGCCAGTTCGATCATGAGTCTAATTAGCCTGGCCATTCTCGGATGGTTGATCGACAAGCCTTGGTTTTTCAGTGGCTTGGGCGTTTCAGAAGCGTCGAACGCCGCTGCCTTGCTACTTTTCACGTTGGTTTCGCCGGTTTTCACGCCATTTATGCAGCCGATCAGTGCATATTTTCAGCGTAAATTCGAATTCGAAGCCGACGACTTTGCCGCCGCGAATGCTCGCGCCGATAAGATGATCAGCGGTCTAGTTAAGCTCTACGAAGAAAATGCCAGCACGTTGACACCGGACCCGTTATATTCGGCCTTCCATTATAGTCATCCACCGGCTGCCATTCGCATCGCGCATCTGGAAACCAAGCTTGCGGCAAACGGATGAGCCCGCTTCAGGAAGGGCTCGTCATCGCGCATTTAGGTCAAGGTATTGCCGTCGAGAGCGACGGTAAAACCGTGCTTTGCCAACCGAAACGGAAGCTCGAAACCGTGACGGTCGGCGATAAAGTTTTATGGCAACTTTCGGCGCCCGATCAAGGCAGTATCGAAGAGATTCTGCCACGACGCTCCCTCCTGACGCGCCCCTCCAGGAACGACAAAGTCAGGCCGGTAGCCGCGAATATCGATACCGTTTTCGTGGTCTTCGCTCCCGAACCTTATTGCGATTTTTTGCTGATCGATCAATACTTGGCCATTTGCGAAAATCGCAATATCGATGCAGCCTTGGTCTATAACAAAACCGACCTGAATCCTCAGACCGCCTTACTCGACGAACTGGCTATCTATGAGAATCTAGGCTATTCGATTTTCCGTGTCAGTGCCACACACCGACACGGATTAGATCAGCTTAAACTCGCACTGACAGACCAAACCAGCATTCTGACCGGCCAGTCCGGCGTCGGCAAATCGTCATTGACCAATGCGCTGATTCCCGACAAGGATCTAAAAACCAATACCATCAGCGCCACCACGAAACACGGTCGGCACACAACGACCGCCGCGACGCTTTATCATCTTCCGTCCGGCGGCAATCTGATCGACAGCCCCGGCGTCGCCATTTTCGGACTCGACGGACTCTCCGAAGCGCAACTGGCTTACGGTTACCGCGAATTTCAACCATTAATCGACCACTGCCGTTTCAATAATTGCCGCCATGTCAATGACAAGGATTGCGCGGTCAGAGCAGCGGCCGAACAAGGAACCATTCCGATGTCACGCTACCAACGTTTTTTAAAGCTCCGGGATAAAATGCCTCGAGCTTCTTGACGTTTCAATCAAAACGGAAACCTCTCGGCGTTGTCCTGAATTAATTCAATATCAGTATAATATACCCCGAAGGGTTAAGACGGCCTCAGGTAGCGCTACCTAATACTGACCGGTTTCTCAAACCGAACTCAGATTACGTGGAGTCTATATCATTGATTATACCTTTCGCACTTCAAATTTCGGCAGTGCCGGAGGAGGCCTCGGGGTGCTCGGTAAAGGCTTTGCCAGCATGGAGCTGGCATAGAGCCTACACGGACGTATTTACGGCGTCCTTTGACGGGCACCTCGAGGCCGAATTTTCATCTACGATGAGTATATTAATCGGTGAACCCAAGCTCTACAGTTTAACCATAAAGCACATAAAGTATCGCATCGACTTGCCCTAAAATGTCAACCACTTTTTAGGGGAGCAAAATGATTTGCATAGGCAGAACAAGCCATTGAATTAACCTCTTATTCTTCATGACCTTCATGGTGAAATGCTTTTTCTAGAGTGAATCCATTTCTTACAAGACACACTCTACCTGCCACTATAAAAATAACGAGGAGACCATTATCATGAAAAACCTACGAACCTTTGCGGATTATGTACTGATTGGCATCATCGGCTTCGTTCCTATCGCCATTATTCTGCAAATTGTATTTTACGTTCAAAGTCTACTGATCAATTTCATATTGCTTATCCATGGCCGTTATGAAAACCCATTCGTGACCTTCACATTATTCGCTTCGGCGCTTGCGATACTCGGTTATTTCGGCTACTTACTCAAGCAGGAAAAAGCGCATTTACTGTATTACTTGGAAAAAATGATTTTACGCATTCCTTTCATCGGCACCGTTTACCGCGTCACGCAAAAACTCTTTAAATTATTTCTAACCAAGGAAGATGCACAGGTCCGCGCGGTTGTTTATGTCGAGTATCCCAAGGAAGGCATGTGGGTGCCGGCCTATGTTACAAACCGTATAGGCGACAATTATGTTTTATATGTCCCGACTTCGCCAAACCCGACCTCGGGCTTTACCGTGATCGTCCATAAATCGAAGGTAGTCAATTCGCAAATGGATATCGAGGCCGTATCGAGTTTCATCATCAGCGTCGGTGTCGACTACGCCAAGCCCGAAGAAGTTACGGCACTCACCCAAATCAGCGCGCCATAAGCCCTATCACTATGCATCGACACTTTTTTGTTTTATTTAGCCTTTTGATCGGCGCTCAACCGGCATTAGCCTGGCTGACGCCACCTGCAATGCATGAGCCTGCAGGGATAGAGCCGCCCGCGACCCTTCCGTATCGCCTCGATGAAACCGGCGGCATCGAAAAACCCTGTTCGAACGAACAGCCCGAATGGCGCGATGCGCAAAAGATCGACGGTTTAGAAATCGCCGCATCGCCCTTGTGCGAACCGGACAACCCCTACGATATCGCCGTTTCGGTCAAAGGCGCCAATAACGTCTCGATGCACACCTTGATGCAGACCCATTTCGCCCAAGATGCGTTGATCAAGGCCGACGATCTCGACGGCGACGGCGACCCGGACGTCATCCGCATCAAACTGGAAGTAACCGAACTGAACGGCCAGAGCCCCGACGGCGAATTCTTGATCAACACCTTCCCTATCGCACCGGGCATCGAACCGGGGCTTTGGGTTTACTCACCCAAGATGGTCGGCATGGGCGTCAAACATTTCAATTCGCTCGTGGCAAACCCGATTCTGCGCGCACCCTCCCCGGTGATTCGGGTCGAGCAAGGCGATAAAGTTTACATCACCTTAGAAAATACCCATTATCTGCCGCATACGATCCATCTGCACGGCGTCGATCATCCCTGGCTGAATTCCGAAGGCAAGGATAACGACGGCGTCGAGGAACACCCGGTCTTTCCGGGGCAAAACCATACTTACGAAATTCAAACCCGTCATGCCGGCACGATGATTTATCACTGCCATGTACAAACCGCGCAACATATGATGATGGGCTTGACCGGCATGATCATCGTCGAGGAAAACCGGCCTAACAATTGGCTGCAAACCTTCAATATCGGTGCCGGCCATGTGCGACACCCCTCGGTTGCGATCAAAGAAAAATTCAACCGGGAATACGACCTGGTCTATCAATCGATCGACAAGCGGCTCGCTAGCATCGTGCAGGGCGCGAACGACCCCAGACTGATCGCACAACGCATGAACCGCGAATACAACATGACCGAGTCGTTCGAAAATTATTTCTTGCTGAACGGCCGCTCGTTTCCATACACGCTTCGAGACGGCATCATCGTCGCCGAGGAAAACGAACATATCAAGCTCAATCTAGTCAATGCGCAGCGCTCGGCCGCCGCGATTCATTTCCATGGCCATAAAGCGACCATCATGGCTTATGACGGCGTCAAGGCGCCGGAAGGCTCGCAAATCACCCGCGACGTTTTCGACATTGCTCCGGCACAACGCCTCGACCTCGATCTGTACACCAAAAACGACGGGCTGCATAGTTACGGCCCGGGCTTGTGGATGTTTCACGACCATGTCGTGACCGGCACGACCACCGACGGCCTGGAACCTGGCGGCAATATGTCTATTCTAGCTTACCGGCATTTGCTCGACGCCCAAGGCATGCCGCACATGCATGACGAAATGTTCGACCAGGTTTTCACTAAAAATTATTACGAGAAGAAACTGCCGGTCTGGGGCAGCGGAAAATATGGCGACGCACTTGGCGAAGCCGGCATGCTCGCGCCGGATTATGTTCGCATCGCCGGCTTCGGTCTCGCAGTAGGTTTATTGCTCGGACTGATTATTTTTATTGTCGTTGCGCTTAACAGGAAACTCTCACAATGACCCGACAAAATTTCATTCCCCGGATTCAAAAGCTATCAAGCGCGTCGTTATGCTTGCTTTTGTTGGCGGCGGCCAGCCCTCCCAGCACGGCAATGATGAAACACGGCAATATGATGATGGATGAAACCGGCATGATCATGAATGCCAATGCCGACAATCTTCCGCGCGACTGTAAGGAAATTTCCGAGGATATCGATATCGTGATCCGCGCAGGCCATGAGCATGCGCAAAAATTTCCCGGCAAGATGTTTGCGTTCGACGGGCAAGAATGGGATGTTAAACCGTGCAGCCGAATCAACATCACCTTCATCAACGACGACCAAATCCGACATCAAATGATGATTCACGGCCTGCCCGGTTATCTATACCCGGACGGCATGGTGCATTTGGAACTGTACGGCCAAGGAGAATTACAAGCCTCGCTGATCGTTCCGTCGAGGCCTAAAACCTATCTGGTGCACTGCGAAATACCGCAGCACATGGAAAAAGGCATGAAGGCGCAATTGAAAGTGGATGGTGGAGACGGCGACCTGCCGAGCATTCCCGGCATCAGCGAACCAATCACACCGGATGTGTATCCGGTAGCATGGAGCCAAACGACCTGGATTGCCTTGATCGTTTCGCTAACCATAGGATTGGCCGCACCGATTATTGGCGGCGTTTGGTTAAACAAACGCTTACAAGCAAAAAAGCTATCTACTAAGGATAACGCTTGAATCTAGCCAATTTGAAAAGCTATGTATGCGGTAATACTCCCTTTTGATTGAAAAACCGTCTAAGAATAAAAGGCATGGGATGCATCTATCGAGAACCGCCGTGCACCCATCCATGGGGGCTTGACGGCAGCAAGCCCTGCTGCCAACATCCTCGCTAGCTACACCCCATACCTCCCTTGCGTTTCGCTAAGGTTGTCGTTACCACTTCCGGTTATCTCCTTTCAGATAACAAGTTTCAGCCCATGCCGAGCACACTAGAAACGTGGCATTTAACCCGTCTCCAACGTTTTAGCTTGTCCCAAACATATCGGCTTACTTTGTGGCCACATTCGAAACATTTATCATTCCTTTGCTGGAGCGGCGGGAACGAAGAAAAAAACCCTCTCGCACAACGTACCCATACTTTTCTCTTCAATGCTTAAACCAATTTTTTCGGTTAACGCCTAATCCGAACCAACGCCTTTGTATAAGACTCTCTTTTGTTATAATCAAACCATCGTGATGTTTTAGGTACCAAAAAATGGCTTTAGCGGAAAGTGATATTGAATTTATCAAAAGCCATCTTAGCGAATGGTTAGCTGAACAAAGCCTCGGCAAACCGCCGATGGTTTATGAAATAGAGCTGCGCGAACGGATCGTGCGGGTGGAAGAAGAGCTAAAGCATCAACGCGAACTGATGATGCATGGCTTTGAGCAAATGGATAAACGCTTTGAAGCCATGCAACAGCAGTTGGATAAGCGCTTTGAACAAGTCGATAAACGTTCGAGCAAATCGATAAACGTTTCGACGAGATGCTCAAGCGCCATGACCGCCACTTTTTATGGCTGATCGGTTTTATCGTTAGCTGCACAGGGCTTATGGTCGCTGCGATACGCTTTACTTTAGGATAACGTTGCGCTGTTTCCCCATTGTGGCTAGGATTAATTGTCTTGGATAATTTAAATGGCGTTCCTCGACAGGCATACCCCACGCCCCAAGATCGTCGAAACTGCTCAAACTGCGAAGTTATTTTATAACTAAATGCTTAATGGCTGTCAGCACTACACCAACCCTAATAGAAACAAACCGATGAACAAACCCAAAGTTTTGATTACCCGTAAATGGCCCGCCTCGGTCGAAACCAAACTCAAACAATTATACGACGTCTCGCTCAACGAAGACGATCGCCCCTTGACACCCGACGAATTGAAATCGGCCTTGCAAAACTACGACGCCGTCTGCCCCACGGTTTGCGACTCGCTACCCGCCGAGGTATTAAATGCGTCTAACAAACGCTGCAAAATTCTTGGCAATTTCGGAGTCGGCTACAACCATATCGATATCGTCGCCGCGAAAGATAATGGTCTCGTCGTTACCAATACACCGGGCGTATTGACACAGAGTACCGCCGATATCGCAATGACTTTATTGCTGATGTCTGCACGGCGCGGCGCGGAGGGCGACCGCCTCGTCCGAGCCGGCAAATGGCAAGGATGGTGTCCTACACACATGCTGAGCAGCGACGTGACCGGCGCAACGCTAGGATTGATCGGCTTCGGCCGCATCGCAATCGCAACCGCACGCAAAGCCCATCATGGCTTCGGCATGAGGATCGTCTTTTTCAATCCGAGCGCGCCAGATCCATCCGTGATCGAAGAACTCCAAGCGACCCGATGCGACACGGTCGAGGATGTCATGAGAAGCGCCGATTATATCTCGCTGCATTGCCCGGGCGGGCCCGGCACCCGACATCTGATCGACGACAAGATGATTCGCTTGATGAAACCGAGCGCTCATTTGATCAACACTGCGCGCGGCGATGTGGTCGATAGCAAGGCTTTAATCGAGGCATTACGAGATAAGAGAATTGCCGGCGCCGGTCTGGATGTCTATGAAGGCGAGCCGAATATCGACCCCGAATTTTTGACGCTTGAAAACGCCACGCTGTTGCCGCACCTAGGTAGCGCAACACTTAGTACGCGCACCGCGATGGGAGAAAAAGTGCTGGCTAATTTGGCCGCGTTTTTCGAAGGACGGGGACCTGAAGACAGGGTGGCTTAACCCGGCTGCGGCTAAAGACTGCCGATATTCAGCCCCCTCGCGGGACGGATTATTCAATCTGTTCCCAACATTTCGGTTTGCCCCGATTATCTCGGCGTCCTTATTCCCACCGCTTCAGCGTGGGAATGCATACCGGTCTTGCCTCGGCAGCCAAAGTATGGGCCCCACGGAGGACCGTGGGAATCAGAAAGCCACCGCATTAGAGCAAATGCTTAACCGCTTCGCGTTCTTCTTTCAACTCGGCTTCGGACTTGCGCATTTTTTCTCGGCTGAAATCACTAATTTCCAATCCTTGGACAATACTGATTTCTCCGTTTTTAACCTCAACCGGAAATGAATAAACCAAACCCTTTTCAATGCCGTAACTGCCGTCAGACGGAACTGCCATGCTGATCCAATTACCTTCATCGGTCCCAAACACCCAGGTGCGCATCAAATTTAACGCGGCATTGGCCGCAGAAGCCGCACTGGATCGACCAACAGCTTGAATGACCACCGCTCCGCGCTGTTGCACGGTTGGAATAAATTTGTCGACAAACCAATCCCAGTCTACCAGCGATAAAGCATCCTGCCCTTTGACTTTGGCATGATGAAGATCCGGATACTGCCCTGCCGAATGATTACCCCAAATGATAATATTTTTGATGTCGTTGGACAGTACGCCGCACTTATCGGCAAGTTGAAAAGTCGCACGCTTATGATCGAGCATCATCATCGCCGAAAAATTCTCCGGACTTAAATCAGGGGCATTACTGATTGTTATCAACGCATTGGTATTTGCCGGATTACCTGTTACTAGCACTTTAACATCACGACTGGCAACCTTACTAAGGGCTTGACCCTGCACAGAAAAAATCTGGGCATTGATTGCCAACAAGTCCTTGCGCTCCATCCCAGGCTTACGCGGACTCGCACCGATCAGAAATGCGTAATCGACATCTTTGAAAGCGACTTCAGGATCATCGGTCGTGACAATTTTATGCAGTAACGGATAGGCGCAATCGTTAAGCTCCATTACCACGCCATTCAATGCACCTAATGCTAATGCCTGAGGCGTTTCCAACAAATGAAAAATCATTGGCTGATCGGGGCCTAATAGTTCTCCGCTAGCCAAGCGAAACAATAAGGAATAACTAATCTGTCCCGCGGCACCTGTAACGGCAATTTTAACTGGCGTTTTCATTTGTTTTCCTAATTATTTATTATTGTCTGAATGCGGAGTTCAAATGGCAAGCCTTTGAAACACAGCGAAAATAGCACTCACATGATGCAATTATGCCGGCCCTACTGGCAACGTCAAACTGAATGATAACGAATAACCGCCCCCCCCTGCAAGCCTGTAGAAATCGCCCCGGAGCAATGGAGAGACAGCGTATAGTTAAATAAGGTATACTGCCTCGTTTTGTATACGCTAATCGCTATCGCCATTATCGATCTTACGTGACCCATGAAAAAACTGTTATTCCAATTCGACACTGATCCGCGCCCTTCAGCTTTCGATACGATTGTCGCTTATGACGGTGGCGCCGACCATGTCATCGGGCATGGCGGATTAACACCCGACACTATCGCACCCTTGGTCGAAGGCACGATCTTTACCCGAGCACCGAAAGACAAAAAAAATACCGCCATTTTTGTCGGCGGTAGCGATATGCTGGCTGGTCAACAATTGTTTTCGGCCGTACAAAAACATTTTTTTCCCGGTTTTCAAGTCTCGATCATGCTCGATAGCAACGGCAGCAATACTACCGCCGCGGCAGGCGTCGCGAAACTGGCGTCAAGCAGCGAACTAAAAGGCAAAAAAGCGGTTGTTTTGGCAGGCACCGGCCCGGTCGGCCAACGCGTCGCAGTCATGCTGGCTCAAGAAGGCTGCAAAGTCTCGTTAACTTCTAGGGAAATGATACGAGCGGAACACGCCTGCCAAACAATGCGTGAACGTTTCGGTGTCGAACTGACGCCTATCGAAGCCGTCGATCAAGACGCACGCGGCAGTGCAATTGAAAACGCCCAAATCGTATTTGCGGCTGGCGCGGCAGGCGTCGAATTACTCAAAGCCGAACATTGGCAAAATAATGATCGACTCGAATTATTGGCCGATGCGAATGCCACGCCCCCGATCGGCATCGGCGGCATCGATATGATGGATAAAGGCAACGAACGCCACGGCAAAATCGTATGGGGAGCCATCGGTTTCGGCGCATTCAAACTCGCTTTGCACCGTGCCTGCATCGCCAAACTGTTCGAAACTAATACGCAAGTACTGGATGCCGAACAAATTTTCGCATTCGCCAAGGAAATGGCTTAAAAGCCTCTTGCACCGCTGAAACACATGAGCCAACCCGCCACTCAACAAGCGCTCAGAAAAGAGGCCGCAGAACTATTCCAAGCCGGCATTGATGCCGCCGATCCGTACCTTGCGGTTCAACGCAGCCTATCCACAGACGGGCTTCGACTTGAAATCGCACTATCAACAAAGAACAAAACGCCGAACGACAACGCGCCGAAACGCACCGGACATTGGCCGAAGATCCATGTGATCGCGTTCGGCAAAGCCGCATGCAACATGGCAAAAGCCGCCCGAGACATTATTCCGGAATCGCTATTGGCCGGCGATGGCACCATCGTTACCAATTACGAGAATGCCGCCCAGATTCCCGGCTTTAAAGTTATCGGCGCCGGCCACCCGATTCCCGACGAAGCAGGACTGCAAGGCTCCCGACTAATTACCGACAGAATCACCAACGCTCAATCGGGCGAGTTGGCGCTAGTATTAATTAGCGGCGGCGGATCTGCTCTCCTACCTTATCCGCGCCCTCCGATAACGCTCGAAGAAAAAGCGCAAACGACTGCATCACTGCTTGCTTGCGGCGCGACAATCAACCAAGTCAATTGTGTGCGCAAGCATCTTTCCATGATCAAAGGCGGCGGACTAGCGCGCTTCGCGGCTCCGGCCGACCTGCACGCATTGATTCTTTCCGATGTACTGGGCGACGATCTAAGCGCTATCGCAAGCGGGCCGACCGTGCCGGACGAGACACGTTTCGACGACGCTGTCGCTATTTTGCGCGAGAAGGGTATTTGGGAAAGCATTCCGGATTCGGTCAAATACGTTTTACAACAAGGCACCGCCGGCAATATCCCGGAAACGCCGAAAACCGACGACGAGCTTTTCAATAACGCCGGCCACACGCTGATTGGCAGCAATACGATCAGCTTGAAAGCCGTCGTTAAAGCCGCATCACAATTGGATTACGACGTTCGAGTCTATTCGGAACATCTTAACGGCGAAGCGAAAGACGAAGCCTTCAAGCTGGCCTCTTATGCGAAATCTCTGCTCGATAGCGGCTTAAACAGACCCATCGCACTTCTGGCAGGCGGCGAAACCACGGTAACTTTAACGGGGCAAGGCCTCGGCGGCCGCAATCAAGAGATGGGACTAGCCTTTTCGTTGGCCGCCGAACGATTAGCATTGCAAGGTAATTGGGTATTTTTAAGTGGCGGCACCGACGGCCGCGACGGCCCGACCGATGCGGCCGGTGCTCTGATCGATCCGCAATCGCTTGCGCGTATGCGCGCCGCCGGAATCGACCCTGGCGCAAGACTACAAGACAATGACTCTTACCGCGCGCTTCAGGCTTCAAACGATTTACTGATAACCGGTGCGACCGGCACCAATGTCGCCGATTTACAAGTATTACTGCTCCGGCCTTAACTTCGATTATTCATTACTCTATACTCACCGAAAATCACTGACGGCATTTTGACCTTCTCCTCTCGGGATCGCCGATAAAACCGTTGTTGAAATGCAAAAAAACTATAAATTTTTAGGAGATATTAATGTTTACTAAATCGCAAACGATTGCAGGTTACGATAATGAATTGTTTCAGGCACTGGAAGAAGAGCGCCGCCGTCAGGAAGACCATATAGAACTGATCGCCTCGGAAAACTACACCAGTCCGCGCGTCATGGAGGCCCAAGGCACGCTGCTGACCAATAAATACGCGGAAGGCTATCCCGGCAAACGCTATTACGGCGGTTGCGAATATGTCGATAAGGTCGAGCAACTCGCAATCGATCGCGCCAAAGAACTATTCGGCGCCGATTATGCGAATGTACAAGCCCATTCCGGGTCGCAGGCCAACATGGCGGTATTCATGGCATTGATACAGCCGGGCGATACGATACTGGGCCTAAGCCTCGCCGACGGCGGCCATTTAACGCACGGCGCCAAACCGAATTTCTCCGGCAAAATCTACAATGCGGTGCAATACGGGCTACACCCGGATACGGGCTTGATCGATTATGATCAGGTCGAAGCCTTGGCGATCGAGCATAAACCGAAAATCATCGTCGCCGGCTTCTCGGCCTATTCGCGAATCTGGGATTGGCAGCGCTTCCGCGAGATCGCCGATAAAGTCGGCGCCTATTTACTGGTCGATATGGCTCATGTCGCCGGATTAGTCGCGGCCGGTTTATACCCGAATCCGGTGCCAATCGCTGACGTCGTCACCAGCACGACGCACAAGTCCTTGCGCGGCCCACGCGGCGGGTTGATTCTGTGTAAAAGCAACCCGGAAATCGAGAAAAAATTCGACTCTAGCATCTTTCCCGGCATTCAAGGTGGCCCGGCTATGCATATCATCGCTGCAAAAGCGGTCGCGTTCAAAGAAGCGATGGAAACCGAATTCAAGACCTACCAGCAACAAGTCATCAACAATGCCAAGGCGATGGCCGAAGTCTTCATCGATCGTGGATTCGACGTCGTTTCCGGCGGTACCGACAATCATTTGATGTTGGTTTCATTAATCCCGAAAGGCATCACCGGCAAAGCCGCCGATGCGGCGCTGGGACGTGCACATATCACGGTAAATAAAAACGCCGTGCCTAACGATCCCGAGTCGCCGTTCGTGACCAGCGGCATCCGTGTCGGCACCCCGGCCCCTACCACGCGCGGATTCAAAGAAGCGCAAATGACCGAAATCGCGCATTTGATGTGCGACGTGATGGAAAACATCGATAACGAATCGGTTATTTCAGCGGTGCGCGACAAAGTCTCCATCTTGTGCTCGCGCTTTCCGGTTTATGGCTAATAGAGGACACATTAAAAACAGGAAAACATTCATGTCAGACATAGCAATCGCCCAACAAGCCCAAATGCGGCCGATTATCGACCTGGCCGGCGAAAAATTCGGCATTCCGGCCGAGCATTTAGATCCATACGGTCACTATAAGGCCAAATTATCGCTCGAATACGTCAATAACTTGACCGACCGCGAAGACGGCAAATTGATTCTCGTCACCGCGATCAGCCCGACTCCGGCCGGCGAAGGCAAGACTACGACCACGGTAGGCTTAGGCGATGCGATCAACCGGCTCGGCAATTCGGCGATCATGTGTCTGCGCGAACCATCGCTCGGGCCTTGTTTCGGCGTCAAAGGCGGCGCGGCCGGCGGCGGCTACTCGCAAGTCGTGCCGATGGAAGACATTAATCTACATTTTACCGGCGATTTTCATGCAATCGGCGTCGCACACAATCTTTTATCGGCATTGATCGATAACCATATCAATCACGGTAACGCGCTAGACATCGATTCGCGCCGGATTCAATGGAAACGCGTCGTCGACATGAACGACCGAGCGTTGCGCAAGATCACGGTCGGCATGGGCGGCCCGGCTAACGGCTATCTGCGCGAAGACGGATACGACATCGTCGTCGCCTCCGAAATCATGGCGATTTTGTGCCTGGCGACAAGCCGCGTCGACTTAAAAGAACGCCTCGGCCGAATCGTCATCGGTTACAAGTCCGACCGAGTCACGCCGGTTTATGCGAGCGATCTCAATGCGCAAGGTGCAATGGCCGCATTATTGAAAGAAGCCATCAAGCCAAATCTTGTGCAAACGCTTGAAAACAATATCGCGATCATTCACGGCGGCCCATTCGCAAATATCGCACATGGTTGCAACACCGTCACCGCAACCAAGACCGCGTTGAAACTGGCCGATTATGTCGTGACCGAAGCCGGTTTCGGTGCCGACCTAGGCGCCGAGAAGTTTCTCGACATCAAATGCCGCATGTCCGGCCTGAAACCGTCGGCAGTCGTGTTAGTCGCGACGGTACGCGCGTTGAAATTCCACGGCGGCGTCGCGAAAGAAGAGTTAAACCAAGAAAACATCGACGCTCTGCAAAAAGGTTTCACCAACCTGGAGCGCCATCTCGACAATATCCAACGCCATTACGGCTTGCCTTGCGTAATCTGCATCAATCATTTCACCTTCGACACCGACGCCGAAATCGCGTTGCTCAAAGACAAATGCGAGGCGCTCGGCGCGAAATGCGTGGTCTCGAAACATTGGGCGCAAGGCGGCGCCGGTGCGGAAGAATTGGCACAAGAAGTGCTTGCCGTCGTCGACAACCGCGAGCCCGGCTTCACTTATGTCTATGACGAAGAGCTACCGCTGTGGGATAAGATCGAAACGATAGCGACCAAACTTTATGGCGCAATCGGCATCACCGCAAGCCCGAAAGTTAAAGCCGAAATCAAAACGCTGCAACAAAACTACGGCAAATTTCCGGTTTGCATGGCCAAAACGCAAATGTCGTTCTCGACCAACCCGAACGAGAGAGGCGCGCCTTCCGGACACACGGTCGAAATCAGCGAAGTCAGGCTTGCCAACGGTGCGGGCTTCATCGTCGCAATCGCCGGCGACATGATGACAATGCCCGGTTTGCCGAAAGTTCCGGCCGCCGAACGCATCGACATCACCGACGAAGGCGTGATTACCGGATTGTTTTAATTTGAATCGTCAGGTGTATGACGTGCCCCTCATACGCCTGCGTTCACATTCTCAAGCAAGCTTTTACCTTAGAAAAAACATTTCACCATGAAGAATAAGAAGTTAATTCAATAACTTCTTATACGTTTGTATAGAACTTGCGCTCACCCAAGAGGTTAACCCAGAAAAATATGCTGTTACCCAAGCTCCAGCTTGGGTAACCTGTTCAGGAAGCTCTAGCTTCCCGATAATCAAGAAAGATTAAGCGAGCAAGCCGGGGGTGATTGAGAATGTGCGGCGGTTGTTTCGGTCTCAGGAAGCTGGAGCTTCCGGGATGTGTTTCCCAAGCTGGAGCTTGGGAAAGAGCGGCTTAACGATATATTGACACAGCAGCGTAGCCCGGATGGAGCGCAGCGCAATCCGGGGAGTTCGGAGCCACGCCATTCCCGTATTCCGCTTCGCTGCATACGGGCTACATGCTTGTGCTATTACCCAAGCTCCAGCTCTCATCGTTATACATAAGTCAAAAATGACCCTTTTGCAACCTTAACCAATGAGACCTCGATACCATTTATTGTTACTTAACACTCTCGGCCTCGAGATCGCGATCAGGGGATCGCTCCCACAGAGCGTCCGCCGCTCTTTGTGGGAGCGACGCCTTCGTCGCGACTATCGAAGCCAATAACGCTCAAACACCAATAGCCTTTCCGGACAACACAACAATTTAGGGCTCGGTCGCTACTTTTGCACAATAGGTATTTATACTTGTGTATAAAGACGAGAGCTCCAGCTTGGGAAAGAGAGTAATACGGGGCCTCGGGAGAGCCACCTACTCGGATTTAGCCGCCAAAAATGCCAGCATCTCCTCGTTATGAACCCGCTGATAAATGACTTCGACCGGGAGCGTCAAATCGATCGCCTCGAAAGTCACATCGTCTCCCAGATAATAATGTTTCGAAACCCATCCTTCGGACCGTCTCAGCACCTCGACGTCGACATAATCCTGCTCGATCATCACATATTCTTGCAGAGTCGGTATCGAAAGATAATTAGCTAGTTTGACGGTCTTGTCGTTTCGGCGCGTCGTCTTCGACAACACTTCGACAATGATAATCGGCGTTTCGGTATAATAAGGCTCCGACTCGTCGAAATGGCAGTCGACGATCACATCGGGATAGAAAAAATTCGAATCGACCCGAACCTTCATATCCGAACCGAACGGTTCGCAGGGAAGATTTTTTAAATGACTCCTCAGCTCTGAATAAACATTGCCGGCAATGCGATCATGATTCCCGCTCGTACCAACCATCGCATAGACAGCGCCGTCGATTAGCTCATGCTTGGTTTCGGCGATTAACTCGCCTTCCAAATAATCCTCGACACTGATTACATAATCCGGCTTCTTTGCGATCATACTCATAAACATTCCTCATTATTCACGCCTTAATAGCCTCAAAATCTCCTCGGTTTTTTGCCGCATCAACGCAATATCCCCGCGCGATTCGACATTGAGCCGGACGACCGGCTCGGTGTTCGAGGATCGCAAATTGAAACGCCACTTGTCAAACTCCAGACTGATCCCATCGGTTTCATCGACGGCAAGCGCGTCGGCTTCATAAGCCGCCCTGACCCGCGCGATCGAACCGGCCGGGTCGGTTAGTTTCGAGTTGATCTCACCGGACGACGGATACGCTTCGATACGCTGCGCGACCGCTTCGGAAAGGCGGATTTTTTTGACGCACAACAACTCCGCGACCAACAGCCACGGAATCATGCCGCTATCGCAATAAGCGAAATCGCGAAAGTAATGATGCGCGCTCATCTCTCCCCCGTAAACGGCATCTTCGAGCCGCATGCGTTCCTTGATGAAGGCATGGCCGGTCTTCGACAGCACCGGAACGCCGCCCGCCGTGGTCACGACATCGACCGTATTCCAAGTCAATCGCGGGTCGTGAATGATCTTCGCGCCGGGGTTTTTCTGTAGAAAAGCCTCGGCCAACAGCCCGACAATGTAATAGCCCTCGATGAACTGCCCCTTTTCATCGAACAGAAAACAGCGATCGAAATCGCCGTCCCAAGCGATACCGATATCGGCCCCGTGTTCGATGACGGCATTCGCGGTATCGGCGCGGCACTCAGGCAAGAGCGGATTCGGAATGCCGTTCGGAAAACGACCATCCGGTTCGTGATGAATCTTGACGAACTCGATCGGCGCGCCGGCGGCTTTGAAGCGCTCTTCCAACGCATCGACCACATGCCCGGCCGCACCGTTGCCGGCATTGACGACCAACTTGATCGGCGTCAAATTCTGCAAATCGATGTATGTCATCAAATGATCGACATAGCCCGACAGTATCGAACGATGAGTCATTGAGCCTTTCTTGACGACCGACCCGAAATCATTTTGCTCGGCGAGGCCTTGGATTTCCTTCAGTCCGGTATCGCCGCTGATCGGTTTGGCATGCTCGCGCACCAATTTCATGCCGTTATAATCCATCGGATTATGGCTCGCTGTTACCTCTATCGCGCCTTGTATGTCCAGCGCCTGAGCCGCGTAATAGATCTCCTCGGTGCCGGCCATACCGATGTCGATCACATCGACTCCGGCGTCCATCAAGCCTGCGGCCAATGCGGCCTTGAGCGATTCGGAAGTCAGCCGCACGTCGCCGCCGACCGCAATCGTCTTGGCCCTCAGATATTCGCCGCAGGCGCGGCCGATTCGATAGGCGATATCTTCGTTGAGCTCGGTACCCAGTTGACCGCGTATGTCGTAAGCTTTAAAACAAGTGAGTTTTTCCATGATGATTTGATTGGCTAATTTAAAACTAAAGTGAATATTGCTAAAACGACTTACGCTATTGTTATCGACCTAGCGCGAAGTCTTCAAAAACCGAAGAAGGCGGACTATCGATAAAAATTGTTTCTTTCAATGCTTCGGTCAAGGCGACATTCAAAATGACTTCTTCATAAAGCCAGTAAAACCAACCGTCGCGATGCACGCGATAACGCCAATTGTATCGGCATTGCAGCCAATTACCGTCCGCCGGTTTTCCGAGCCGCTGCAGCGGACGATTTTGATTCGGCGTACCCAAATAAAAGGCATTGCCATCATTCGGATTCAACAATAAGCGGTCGCAAATCAAAGACTCATCAAAGAGCGAACAATCGATTTTTCTATATTCATCGCCGCCATGAAGGTCCAATAACAAACGCTGCCGCCCCATATCAATAGCTTTCGGCGAAACGACAGGATAGCGGTCCGGCATCGCGGCCCGTTCCAGAAAATCCGTCTCGCTTAGCCGGCTCTTATCCCACTGCTTGATGATGGCCTGTACAATATATGACGATTTCATTCCCCGGTTTCATCATGACCTAATTCGCAGCCTTCACTGTAGAAATATAATGACGGAAGAAAAGGCAAAATATCGATCGTCAGCGTGGTTTTTTGTTGAAAATCATCGATCGCGCTCTCGATCGTATCCACGAATTGCAATTCGAACTCATTAAGCATGTTTTGCTGACTGGTCGGGCTATCGGGAAATATCGAATCGCCGCCAAGATAGATGCCTTTGAGCGTCTCTTGTAAGGCCATCGCAGCGATCGCTTCTATTTCACGTTCAAAATCGCCGAAAATTTGCGCCCCTTCCGTTATTTTGATGCGCTCCACATCGTCTGTATCGGCATAAAGCAAAAACAGCCCTTCCACGCCTTCCCGCTCGTTTTTGCAGACACCGCCTTCCATGACTCTAACCAAACTCAACTCCCGGCCTCCTTTAACATGCGTCGGCGAAGGAACCTCTTCGGACACGTCTATCGGATCAGCTTGATAAACAGTAAACGCATCAATTTCTTCATCCACCGCATCTCGGACCGGTTCGGCCGTACATGCCGCCAAACTAGCGAACACGATCATCATGACAGCAAGTACTTTAGGATTCATCGATCACTCCGAATTAACTTATTAAATAACCATAGCTTACCCTTATGCTCAAGCTTCGCCAATTCCCGCCGATAAAATAAATTAACATTCCCGATCTTTAAGGATAGAGCGATGAAAATCGAACAATCCAATATCCAGCTAAACGCGCAACAGACATCGATTAAACAGTACTCGGTGCAAGAATCCCTGAACTTTTGGGTCGGCAATCGGCGTCCGGATAGCCTAGATTCACAAACTCAAACGGCAATCAATCCCATGCCGGCCGACCGGGTAACGCTCAGCTCTGAAGGCAAAGCTGCCGCCGAAACTCAACAAGCCGAAATAGATCCGGACAAGGCACTCGAACACGAACCGCGCTATCAAATCATTAAACGCATGATAGAGGCACTGACCGGCAAAGAAATCCGGCTTAGCCGCCTGGAAGCCTTCGAAGCGAGCCCGCCCATGGATTCTGAGACCACAAATCCCGCCAACGCGCCTAATGCCAATCGCCCAGCCGGATTCGGCTTGGAATATGAGCGCCGAGAAACTTATTACGAAGCCGAGCACAGCGCATTTTCGGCCAAGGGACTCATCAAAACGACAGACGGCAAAGAAATCGCTTTCGATCTTAATCTGGTCATGAGCCGCGAATATTACGAAGAAAATTCGCTCAGCCTACGAATGGGCGACGCCGTTATGAAAGATCCTTTGGTGATCAATTTCGACGCGGAAGCCGCAAAGTTGACCGACATGAAATTCAGTTTCGACTTGACATCGAAAGGCAGCGCCGAACAAATTTCATTCGTCGGTCACGGTAGTGGCTTTTTAGCGCTCGACCGAAATAGCGACGGCATCATCAACAACGGCAGTGAATTGTTCGGGCCCGCAACCGGTAACGGTTTCGCCGAACTGGCCACGCACGACCTGGACGGCAACCAATGGATAGATGAAAACGACGCGGTTTATGAGCGTTTGCGCATCTGGACCAAGGATACCAAAGGCAATGACAAGCTCTACACCTTAGCCGAAAAAAATATCGGCGCGATTTATCTGGGCAATACCGAAACCTCCTTCGAACTTAAAAATGCTCAAAACCGCCTCGACGGGCGGGTTTTGACATCGAGCATTTACCTTAGCGAAACCGGCCGTATCGGCACCGTTCAACAAATAGACCTAGCGGTGTAAAGGATGCGGGATTATTTTTAGTCTATTTCATGCATCGCTGCTAGCGCCGACTCATAATCGGGCTCGTCGGCCAATTCCGGCACCAGCTCGGTATAAACGACCCGATCCTGCTCGTCAATGACCACGATCGCTCTGGCTGTCAAACCGGCCAACACGCTGCCGACCAATTCCACGCCATAATCGCGCGCGAAACTCGAACGAAACGTCGATAACGGCACAATATCCCTGGCGCCTTCCGTCTGACAAAAACGCGCTTGAGCAAACGGCAAATCGGCCGAAACGACCAACACGACGCCGTTTTCCAAACTCGCCGCTTTTTGATTGAATTTTCTTGCGGACGCGGCACAAGTCGGCGTATCCAAACTGGGCACGATATTCAGGCATTTCTTCTTGCCTGAATAGCTAGCTAAAGACACTTCCGCGAGTTTTCCATTGACCAGCGTAAAATCGGGCGCCTTGGATCCGACCGCCGGAAGCTCGCCACAAGTGTTGACCGGTTTACCTTGAAATTTAATCGTAGCCATTGTTTAAGTCCTGACTTTAAAATTTACTGTGAAAGTACGCGAACCGAAGCGGGTGCGGTTGCTCGACCGGCAGGCGTCGGCGGCAGGGCAGATTTTTGCTCCTGCAAAATCTGCATTCATGCCATCCATGGCAATCAGTCGCCGCCGTCGAGCCTACATGGACGTATTCACCCAGCACCTAAATAAGCCATGATTTTGAATCATTGCCAAAGACCTATGGAATTTAGGTGCTGGGTTCACGGCGTCCTGTCGGGCGAGTGACCGTACCCAGCCATCCCTCGCACTTTCATTTGCCGGGGCGATGGCAGCTTCTTCATGATCGTTACTTGATTATAACTTCGGCTCAAAGAGCATGATAAGCCGGGCTGAACTCATGCACCGCGTCGACCATCGCTTTGACATGCTCCGGATTAATATCCGGCAAAATACCGTGACCGAGATTGAAGACATGTCCGGAACCGCGACCGTAACGCTCCAGTACGTTTTGTACTTTCGCGCGAATAACATCCGGGTTGGCATACAGGCTTACAGGATCCATATTACCCTGCAATGCCACCTTATCGCCGACCCGCGCTCTGGCTAACCCAATATCGGTTTGCCAATCCAAACCCAGGGCATCGTAACCGCTATCGACCATTGCTTCGAGCCAAAGCCCGCCGCCTTTCGTAAATAATATCGTCGGAACCCTGCGGCCGTCCGCTTCGGTTTGCAATTGCTCGCGCACCAACTTGGCATAGTGCAACGAGAATTCCAGATAATCCTCGGAAGTCAACATCCCACCCCAAGTATCGAACAGCATCACCGCCTGAGCGCCGGCCGCGATTTGCGCGTTTAAATACAAGGCCACCGATTTTGCCAGTTTCTCCAGCATACGATGAACAACACCGGGCTGTTCATACATCATCGACTTAATCTTTTGAAAGCTTTTACTGCTGCCGCCCTCAACCATGTAAGTCGCCAAGGTCCAAGGGCTACCGGAAAAACCGATCAACGGCACACGGCCTTGCAGCGAAGTTCTAATCAAACGAACCGCATCGATCACATAACGTAATTCCTGCTCGGGGTCGGGTATCGGTAATTTATCGACATCGGCAGCCGAGCGAATCGGATTACTGAATCTAGGGCCTTCGCCTTCGGCAAAACTTAGGCCTAAACCCATTGCATCGGGTATCGTCAGAATATCGGAAAACAAAATAGCCGCATCGAAAGCATATCGATCCAACGGCTGCAGCGTGACTTCGCAAGCCAGTTCTGGGTTCGTGCATAAATTCATGAAACTGCCGGCTTGCTCGCGGATTTTACGATACTCCGGCAAATAGCGCCCTGCCTGACGCATCATCCAGACCGGCGTTCTGTCGATCGGTTGTTTTAATATGGCTCTGAGGAAAGTATCGTTTTGTAATATCGTCATTATGTTTAATTTTCTTGTTTAAGGAATAAGCGCGAATCGACTTGAAACTTACTGAGGCCCCCATCCAAAGCCTAAGGATATCTCCAAAAATAACTGTAGGCATTCACACGCAGGAGAGTCTGTAGTATTTAATATGTCGAAACGCTTCCCAAGCAGGAGATTGGGAAACAGCAGAACAGCAGAATACTTATTTTTTTTCGGGTTCCCACGGTCCTCCGTGGGAACCCGTACCATGGCTACCGAGGCAAGACCGGCATGCATTCCCGCGCTGGAGCGGTGAAAACGATAGGGTCGCTGTTGATCAATTTATTTCATGCGCGTTACTTAGTTTGCGTTTTTGATATCGCTCTGTAAAACCGCGAAACGCCTGACCCAAGCCCCATTGAATTCCGATGGCAATTTTCCGGCCGCCCGTGTAGCTTCGGCATGACTGTTAAACGAGCCGTACAGCAAAATAAATTTCTCTTTACCGCCGATGCGAGTTTCAAGATACTTCAAGTCTTGCTGAAGGTGCCGATATTTGTTCAGCACATTGACAATCGACTGCCGGCTCGATAATACCATTAATTGCAAAGTGAAATGATCCGAGGATTGCTTGAATAACCAGGACCGGTCATCTTCCGAGCGATGGGAATCTATCGTCTCCTGCCGCTTTGTTTCAATCTTTTCATTTGCGACCGTCGGCACTAAAGGCTCGGCTTTCATTATACTCGGACCGGCGACCGGATTCTCAAGCTTGTTGCTTTCGGCAGAGTCAGAAACTACCTCGAGATCATTAATCTCCCTATTTTTCAAAGTGGTCTCGATTTTCCGGTCTGGTACAGCCGCTACCGGGGCCGTAACGACGTTTGTCATCTTAGGCTTTTGCTCCGCGAAATCGGTAACGATGCGGTCATTTACCGCCTGTTTGCCGGCAATTTTTTCAACCGGCAACGGAACCGACAAGGCCTGTTGCTGCGACCTCGGTAAAGATTCCGTTAAATGATGATCGGATTCAGGAATAAAGGCCTTCCAGCCGACAAAGGCGATACCTGCGATCGCAAGAAGCGCAAACAGCCCAATCGAAAACCGGACGGGTGCCCCCAACCGCTCGAAATCGGACAAACGCGGTAATTGAGCAACAATTTTACCCGGAATACCATGCGTTTCGCGGTAAACATACTCCACCATGATATCACTGACCGCATTGAACGAAATCGGCGCGTCTGGTTTCCCGGAAAGATTTTGCAAAAAATCTCGGCATTGTTTTTCCGACAGCGGCAATAGCTCGATAAAATGACAATCCTCGACAGACCGGTCCGAACGACTTTTGATATACAGTTCGTCCTGCGTTAGCGAAAAAATAACTCTTAATGCCGGGTTAGCCAAAGCATATTCCGATAAAGCATCGATCAAGCCAGGTATCAATTTGCCGGCATTATCGATCATCAAGATTAACTTGAGTTTTTTCTGCTCAAGCAATGCGATCGCATCATCCAGGGAAAAGCCTTTGCAAGCCGGTTGTTCCGTCTCCAAAAAACTGCGCAAGCGTTCTTGAATCTCCGCAAAATTCAACTGATGATCGCCGGTCATGAAACAATAATGCCCTTCGACCGGTCGTTGCTCGCGCAAGACTGCCAACAATGTTGACTTACCGATACCGGTTGGGCCGTTAACGATCAACGGACGATTAAAATTGATTATCAGATGAATCAATAACTCGAACTTTTGAGCGCGCTCGGCAGTAATTAACGATTTAATCGCCGGTTTTGCCAAGCCATACGGCCTATTCGCAGCCTGATTAGCCTTTTCGACCATATCCGTTTAGCGTCGCTACCAATAATGCTTTTTCCACACCGACCGGCAAGGTTGCCTCGCCGATGCTTTTCAACAAAATCAACCGAATATTGCCGTCGACATTTTTTTTATCCACGGACATCAATTCGATAAAACGGTTGGCATCGAGCGCTGCCGGAGGCTCGACCGGTAACCTAGCCCGCTTAAACAATCCAATAATGCGTTCAACGTCGGCATCGGTCAGCCAGCCTTTGCGTCTTGATAAATCGGCCGCCTGGCAAGTACCGATCGCAACCGCCTCGCCGTGCAAATAGCTTCCGTAGCCCATGCCGGTTTCAATTGCATGACCGAAGGTGTGGCCTAAATTCAAGGTTGCCCTGACATCGGCTTCTTTTTCATCGGCGGCAACGACTTCGGCTTTATTGCGGCACGAACGTTCGACCGCATACGCGAGCGCGTCGGCATCCCTATTGAGCAAGGATTCGATATTGTTTTCGAGCCATGCAAAAAAATCGGGATCGCGTATCAAGCCGTATTTGATCACTTCGGCGATACCGGCCGACAATTGCCTGTCGTCCAATGTCGACAAGACCGACATGTCGGCAATCACGCATTGCGGTTGATAAAACGCGCCGATCATGTTTTTGCCGAGCGGATGATTGACGCCGGTCTTACCGCCGACCGAAGAATCGACTTGCGCCAACAACGTGGTCGGGATTTGTATAAATG
Organism: Methylotuvimicrobium sp. KM1; assembly: GCF_044788715.1. Taxonomy (NCBI): domain Bacteria; kingdom Pseudomonadati; phylum Pseudomonadota; class Gammaproteobacteria; order Methylococcales; family Methylococcaceae; genus Methylotuvimicrobium; species Methylotuvimicrobium sp. KM1. Next base: position 4,155,819 of record NZ_CP173170.1, read on the forward strand.
GAATTCCGCGTTGGTAACAAGCGGCGGCAAAACCGCCCATATCGCCGATGACGCCGCCGCCCAAGGCAATTAAACTGGCATTTCGACTGAATTTATGAGCTAACAATGAATCGAAAATCCGATTCAAATAGTCGAGCGTTTTATAGTGTTCGCCATCCGGCAAGATAACGGTTTCGACGACAAAATCCGACAAGTTATCTAGCGCCTGTTGCAAATACAAAGGCGCCACCGTTTCGTTTGTCACAATCAATACTTGTTTTGAACGAATATGCCGAGTCAATAAATCGGCTTGTTCCAGCAAACGAGAGCCTATATAAATCGGATAACTACGCTGCCCTAAATCGACTTGTAATATTTTCATTTCTTTTTGTTATACATCTAATGTTCTGTGTCGCAAAAGTGCTTTTCAATCCATAGGGTGCGCATCGTGCACCTGGATCGGGACATGCATTTGGTTCGGTACCTTGGAAAGGTGCGCGATGCGCACCCTACAGCGCTTTCACTTCAGCTTCGGTAGCATTCCCACGCTGGAGCGTTGGGAACGAGGAAAGCCAACCATTGCCATCCCTGGCCCTGGATTCCGCCCATCCCTGGCGGAATGACGCGTTATGTCCCTAAGTTGACGCCTTCACCTTTCACCTTTCCTCTTTAACCTCATAAATCCTTATAACGTTGCAATATATTTTTAACCGCAGCCTTACTCTGTAATGTGCCGCTATCGACGACATAGTCCGCACATGACAAATATAACGGCTCGCGTTCGATTAGCAACTGTTCCAATTTGGCTCTGGGGTTGTCGGTTTGCAGTAACGGGCGCTGAGTATCCCGCTTGGTTCTTTCCAAAATCCTGTCCACCGAACATTGCAAATAAACCACAAAACCGTTTTCCTTGAGACATTCCCGATTTTCTTCGCGGATAACCGCACCGCCGCCGGTTGCCAACACGATGTGAGTCAATTTCGTCAAACCTTCTAACGCTTTTTGTTCACGATCCCGGAATCCTGCCTCACCCTCGAATTCGAAGATCGTCGGTATATCGACGCCGGTCAAGTCTTCGATAATCTTGTCGCTATCGTAAAACGGCATTTTTAACGATTTGGCCAACAGCCTACCGATTGTCGTTTTGCCGGCCCCCATTAGACCGATGAGATAAATGTTCTCCGATTTAGCCATGCGGTTTCTAGTAATGTTTTCGCGCGCATAAAAAAGGGGGCATTATGCCCCCTTTTTGGCTGAAGTAGAAGCAGGGAATTAGTTGGCTCCCGACAAATTCTCGTGAACGATTTTTGGAGTAACGAAAATTAATAGCTCTGTTTTATTATCGAGAACCTCGGTGCGCGTGAATAAAAAGCCTATGCCCGGCAAATCACCGAAAAATGGAATCTTACCGATGTCTTCTCTCTGATCCCCTTCAAATACGCCGCCTAAAACGACTGTTTCGCCGTCCATAACCTGCACATTTGTTTGAATCTCACGCGTATCAATCCCAATTTGATCGCCGACTGCTCTACCTGGTGCATCTTTGGTAACTCTTAAATCCATAATGACACTACCACTTGGTGTGATTTGCGGCAATACGTTCAGCTCTAATACCGCATCAATCAATTGTGTTACCGGTCCAGTATTCGCACTACTTGTTTGATAAGGAATTTGCTCACCCAGTTTAATTGAAGCCTGACAACGATCCGTTGTCATGACTCTTGGATTAGAGAGCAATTCTGCTTTGCCTTCATCTTGTAACGCCGATATTTCGAGATTTAAAACATAGTCAGCCGTTCTAGCTAGTGTCATAGCCAATGCCCCATAAGGATTTGTTGCACTGAGGTCAACTAATAAGTCGTTAACTGCCGTCACTCCATTAATGTTACTTTCCGTTCCAGCTCCACCAACAGCAAAAGTCTTACCACTACCAACTTGGGCTGCTTTAGCTACACCAAATCGAACACCCAAGTCTCTTGCAAAATTATTCGATGCAATCACAACTCTCGATTCAATCATTACCTGTCTCACAGGGATATCGAGCTTCGCGATTAATTTTCTGATTTCCTCCAACCGACTGGCAGTCTCTCTGACAATTAGTGTATTAGTACGCCCATCAACCACCACAGTACCCCTCGGCGACATCATCGTAAACCTATCTTCGTCACTCCCTCCTGTACGACCTTGCACACCACCGGCACCTTGCATTCCTCCCATACCTTGCATACCTTGCATACCGCCGGCACCTTGCATACCGCCCATTAGGCTACCTTGAATACCCCCGCTTCCTTGACCGACACCCATACCGCATTGCCCGAAAGATCCTGCATCCATGCCGTACAACAAATTCCGAAAATTTTCCGCACGGGCATAATTGATTTTGATGTACTCTGTGCGTAGCGGCTCCAATTGCTCGACCACTTTCTCGGTTTCGCGTTGTTTCTCTTTATATTCCTTGATCTTTCCAACCGGTGCGATCAATGTGACATTGCCGGTTTGGTATTTTTCCAAACCTTTGGTCATCATAATAAAATCCAGCGCTTCGTCCCAAGGGACGTCGTCGAGTTTCAAGGTTATCCGCCCGGTTACTTCGTCGCCGGCGACAACGTTCTGTCCGGTAAACTCGGACAATAGCGTGATTACGCTACGAATTTCGATATCTTGAAAATTAAGCGACAAGCGATCGCCGGTATAACGATCCTTCTGGCTGTCTTTCAAGTCTTTTTCCGCTTGCGTCAACGGCCGAAATTCGACAGTCAACGTGCCTTCCGACTGGAACTGAGAATATTCGTAAAGCGGACTCTGTAAATCGACGGTAATTTTGGTTTCTTGACGGCTACTGACCGCATCGAAAGATCTAACCGGCGTCGCAAACTCGGATACGTCGTAACGTTTCGAAAGGCGCTCCGGTAGACGGGTATTAACAAAATAAATCTCAACCTTACCGCCGATTTCACGGGTATTCACCATTGTATTCGGCTCGCTCAACGAGACCAGGATACGCCCTTCGCCACGCGGCCCGCGCCTGAAATCCAAACCCTTAATACCTTGCTCGGGTAAAAACTGCGCCATCACTTCGCTTCTCGCTTGTTGTGCAGCCGTAGCCACGATCGATGTTTCCGAGCGAACGACCGGTGCCTCAGCCTGCGCCGCCCCAGCTAACGTGACGAATACTTTATTACCCTCTGTGCTTGTTTCATAAGGCACCGAAGAAATCAAATTAATGACGACTCGTAACCTGCCGCCGGATTCGGCGACATACACGCTATCGGCAGCATCTAAATTGATCGGGAATTTTTTCTTGGACAAACCGCTTTTAACACCGCTAAAGTCCAACGCAATTCTGGCGGGGTTGTCAGTATGAAAAACCCGAGGAGCCGGCGCCGGCCCGTCCAGTTCCAATTGCAACTGCAACCGGCCTCCCGATAATCGGGTAAAATCTAGATTTTGAATTTGTACTTCACTCGCTTGAACGGCAAACTGAAAAACGCACAGGAATATTCCCGCGAAGATTGTTTTCCAAAGAGGCTCGGTCACTCTGCTCATGTTATTGCTGCCTTGAATACTCATTGTTTAATCCCCAACATCATTCGGACAATGCCAATGAAGTTTGCTGTTCTCGCCATGTTCCCGGCTTATCGGGAACGATTTCCATCAATTCGATTTTATCCTCGTTGATACGAATAATTTTACCGTGATTCTTGCCCATGTAGTTACCTTCTCTTACCCGGTGGATAGTCCCGTCACCGGCCTTGATCAATCCCCATAGCACCATATCTTTGGTGATGGTTCCAGCCATTCTCAAGCTGTCCAGAGAATAGTTCTCCAATTGCTCCTTGCGTCGGGTAGGGTCGGGCCTTATCCCTCTTCCTGTTCCGATATCGACAAGCTCGGCTTCCGCAGCTTTTTCTATGGGCCGGAACGGATCACGTAAACCGCTCGGCTTAAAGATGAACGGTTCAATCACTTTGATCTCAGGCAACGGCTCGATCTGCGTTTTCGGCCGCGCCTTGACTTGATTGATATATTGAACCAAATCGGACTTATCATCGCTCGAGCAAGCACTCAGTAAGAATAGGCTCAACAAACTTAAGGCCGCAAATGCACCATGTTTCAAAATTCCATCGACAAGCCGACTTTGCCGTGACCCTGAATCGGTTAGCGATAAAATACTCGACTTCATCTTCTACCTCTTCTGTGCTGAGGCTTTGCCGGCGCGGGACCTTGCTCCCCCTCGTTATAGGTCTTGATCGTGGCATCCATAACCATCTTATCGGACGTCTCGCCTTTAGCTTGTTGCGAAACCGGGCTTATCTTAACGTTATGCACTGTCACGATCCTCGGCAATGAAGCCAAACCGCTAACAAATAAAGCCAATTCTTCGTAACGCCCAATAACTTGTATATTGATCGGAAGCTCCCAATAAAAGTCGCGGCGCACCGGGTCTGTAGGCTTAAACAGTCTGAATTCCAAACCGCTCGCCAAGCCGGTCTGTGAAATATCGACCAATAAATTCGCCACTTCGGAGCGGGTCGGCATTTGTTTGATAATTTCAATCAGCGAATCTTCGATCTGCTCTAACTGCGCCTTGTAGTCGGGCAGATTGATCGCTTTTTTTTGTTTCGCCTCGAAGCTGCTCTTCAAATCCCGCTCTGTCTGTTCCAATCGCTCCAACGCTTCCAATTGGTCAGCGGTATCGTAATAATAACCGCCGACCGCAACGAGCATGCAAACCATCACGATGATTACGGCTTTTACCGGTGTCGGCCAAGTCCCGGCCTCATTAAAATCCCAATTAATTTCAGACAGATTCATCAGTTTTTCTCATCTTCGGAAGCCGCGCCCAGTTGCGCGATAAGAATAAAATCGCTGAGCTGATCGACCTTGGTTTTTTGTTGAGACTGAATGATGTTCAACTTAGGACTGTGCAACCACTCGGAAGCCTCTATCGCTCGCATAAACGCCGATACACGGGCATTCGATTCGGTCTTGCCCTTAAACGTCAATTCCATATTAGACTGCGCAAAGCTTAATAGAAAAACGCCGTCAGGCGTTCTTCTTGCGACCTCATCGAAAAGACGAACAATCAAAGGTCTACTTTCCTGCAACTTTTGAATAACATCGATCTTAGTCAGTAATTCGTTTTTCTTTTCTTCAATGTTTTTTATTTCGGCAATCTTCTTATCGACCGCAGCGATTTCATTCCTTAGCATTTGGTTCCGGCTTTCCTGATACGACATTACACCGTCATAATGCATGTGAACCGCAAAAATCAACACCAGGGTCAAGACAATCGACAATAGTGCAACAGTTAAAAACTGCTGTTGCTGTTGTTTTTTAAGCTCGGCTCGCCAAGGGAGCAGGTTAATTCGGGCCATTAATCGAAACTCCTTAGCGCAAGTCCGCAGGCGATCATCATCGCTGGCGCATCGCTACTTAAACTTTGCGGTTTCACTCGATTCGATAAAGCCATATTAATAAACGGATTGGCAATAAAACAGGGAATACTCAAGTTTTGCTCGACCAGCTTATCGACACCGGGTATCGACGAGCAGCCGCCCGCCAAAATAATCGAATCGATCGTTCTGTTGGCGCTCGATGAAACAAAAAATTGGAGTGATCGCGCAATTTGCTGAACCATCGCCTTCTTAAACGGCTCCAATACGTCATTGATATAATTATCGGGAAGACCGCCGTGCCGCTTGGCAAGACCGGCTTCTTCGTAGGACAAACCGTAGCGACGTTGAATTTCATCGGTCAACTGCCTTCCGCCGAAACCTTGTTCACGCGTATAAATAGTTCTACCGTCCGCAATGACGTTCAATGTCGCCATCGTCGAACCGATATCCGAGATAGCAATAGTCTGCCCTTCGATGGAGCCGGGCAATTGATCGGCAATCAGCGCAAAGGCGTTTTCCATCGCAAACGCTTCGACATCGATGATTTTGGCTTTTAAACCCGCCTTATCCAAGGCTTCGATGCGGTCCTCGACATTTTCACGACGGGAGGCGACCAAGAGCACATCAACCATTTCGGAGTTTTTAGCGTTTTTTCCCTGAACTTCAAAATCCAGGTTGACCTCATCTAGTGCATAAGGCACATATTGATCTGCCTCGACCATGATTTGTTCGTAAACTTCTTCGTCCGAAAAATTAGCGGGCATCGTTATGATTTTGGTCATAACCGCCGAACCCGCAACCGCGACGCAGGCATGCTTAACTTTCGTTCCGGATTGTTTGATGGCTTGTTTGATAGCGTCAGAGATGACATCGACATTCGCGAAATTTTTATCGATAACGGCATCCTGCGGTAATGGAGCAACGGCATAACTTTCGACTCGATAACGAGGACCGCTTTTCGATAATTCCAATAATTTAACGGCTGCCGTGCTAATGTCGATACCGACTACAGGCACATTTTTGCGACTAAACCAGTTCATCGTAGAACCCTTGTAAAACATTGAATTGTTGTTGCATCGAATACACTGTTGCCTATCTAGTTATCGATGATGCATCATTATTAAGAGGCACATAAGTCATTAAAACGAGAGCACATCCCTGTGCCAGATTAGATCACCAATCACGCAGGCACTAATATCAATACGCCCGACCAAACTGCACAGAGATCAGTATAGTAGTGTTTTTAAATTACATAAAAAAATATTCATTCTGCTTTGATTTCGATCGCTTTTTCAAACCGAATCACATTTATCGCATAACCTACGACAAAGAATTTTCAGTATCGAAAATCAAAGATTTAGTCTCCATCCATGGTAAATATTCGGCTAACCCCTTCTTGACATGGCGTAAGCGATTGAATTATACCCACCGTAGATCAAATTTCGGCACCGGAGACCCGTCAAAGGACGCCGCGGAACATCCATGTAGGGATCAGCACCCCGAGGCCTCCTCCGGCACTGCCGAAATTTGAAGTGAGATAAGGTATACGGCATCCTGTCAAGCGAGTTACCGAACCCGCTTCAAAACTCATAGCACAAGGAAGTTATTTTTACGAAATCCTTACGCAACAGAGCGTCAACTCTTTTCGAAGGCGACAAAATAACATGATTTTCGAGCATTCATTAAAGTTTGTGTTGCTCAAAAGTCAAATCAAGTATATTTTTAGCAACAGTCAACGTCAGATTTCTTTTTATTCAACCCGTTAAGAATCAATCGAACTTGACGATATAATCAAAACCAAGGTAAATGTTCAGCCCCTTTTTGAAAAAAAGAAAACACATCGGAAACTTTTTTAAAATACAAGGAGCCAGGCAATTACATCGGTACAATTACAGTAGTGGTACAAACCGGAATACTTCGTGATAATTAAATTAGTGATCACCTTTTTTAAATGGCTCAGTGTGCTTTTTCTAATCGGCCTCATATCAGCGGCGATTTACGGCTACCTGTTATTGGAGCGCCTCTCCGAAGAGCTGCCCGATGTTAACCAATTAAAGGATGTTCATTATCAAACGCCGCTGCAAATTTATAGCAAAGACAACCTTTTAATCGCTGAATTCGGCGAAAAAAAGCGCAGCCCCATCACGATCGACCAGGCTCCAAAAGAGCTGATTCATGCATTTTTAGCGGCCGAAGACAAACATTTTTACGAACATCAAGGCGTCGATTTTGTAGGCTTATTACGTGCGGCGTTGAAACTCGCCACCACCGGTAAAAAGGAACAAGGGGGCAGCACGATCACAATGCAAGTCACACGAAATTTTTTACTGAGTCGTGAAAAAACCTACACTCGTAAACTAAAAGAAATACTTCTATCGCTCAAGATAGAAGAGACTTTCTCAAAAGACACAATTCTCGAACTGTATCTTAATAAAATCTATCTAGGCCAACGCTCCTACGGCGTTGCCGCCGCCGCCCAAACCTACTACGGTAAATCCTTAAACGAACTCACGCTGGCGGAATCCGCAATGATAGCCGGCCTACCGAAAGCGCCTTCGGCCTATAACCCTATCGTCAACCCTGCGCGAGCCATGGAAAGGCGCGACTATGTATTATACCGAATGCAACAAATCGGCTATATCGACCAACAAACGTACCAAGCCGCTCTCGTCGAAGCCAATACGGCAAGAGTGATTCATCGCGGCATCGAACTATCGGCACCTTTTATCGCCGAAATGGCCCGGCAAAAAATTCTTGAACTTTATGGACCGCAAGCATACGGGTCGGGAATGAAGGTCTACACGACGATTACTCGCCCCCTGCAAAATGCAGCCACCCGGGCTTTAAGAAACGCCTTGCATAGCTATGACGAACGCCACGGCTACCGTTTTAAATTGCCCAATGCCCCCGATCAAAAAACCGACATCAACAAACTGCCGATAATCGGCGACAGCTATCCAGCGTTGATCAAACGAATCGATAACGACAAGGCTACCGTCCAATTACGCGGAGGAAAAACCGTTGAAGTGCCATGGAACAACATGAAATGGGCGCGCAAGTTTATTTCACGAAACGCACGAGGGGCGGCACCGCAATCAATCCTTGATCTATTCAAAACCGGTGACGCCATTTTTGTTAGACAACTCAACGATAAAACCTGGGCTTTAGCGCAAATACCGGAAGCCGAGGGCGCCTTTGTCGCCATCGACACGATCGACGGAGCGATATTGGCACTGGCCGGCGGTTACGACTTCAATCACAACAAATTCAATCGAGTGACTCAGTCGAACCGGCAACCGGGATCGGGCTTTAAACCGATTATCTATACAACAGCCTTGGAAAACGGTTATACGACCGCATCGCTAATCAACGATGCACCGATCGTATTGGAAGGTTCAAGACCCGGTCATGAATGGCGTCCGGAGAATTACAATCGAAGATTTTCCGGCCCGACCAGCCTAAGAGTCGCTCTTCGAAAATCCAAAAACCTGATTTCGGTACGCTTGCTGCTTAATTTAGGTATCAAGCCTGTCGTTAAGACCGCCATGCGTTTCGGATTTCAAAAGGATCAATTGCCCAATAGCTATACGCTTGCGCTGGGCAGCGGCCAAGCCACTCCACTGCAAATGGCGCGAGCTTATGCAGTCTTCGCGAACGGCGGTTTTTTGATCGAGCCTTATTTGATCGACCGGATTGAATCCGGCGACGGCAAATTACTGTACCAGGCCAACCCTCAAGTCGCCTGTCTGGACTGCACCAGCGAATCGCCGGCATTCATCAATCAAGCACCGCGCATCATCACGCCACAAATTAGTTTTTTAATGAATTCCCTGCTACGCGATGTCGTGCAAAGAGGCACCGCCGTCAAAGCGAAGCGACTCGGACGCGCCGATCTTGCCGGAAAAACCGGCACGACCAATGATCACCGCGACGCATGGTTCAACGGCTATAGCGCTACCGTATCCGCTACGGCATGGGTGGGATTCGACAATTTCAACAGCCTGGGCTACAAAGAAACCGGAGGTGCCGCCGCCTTGCCGATGTGGATGGAATTCATGCAAACCGCTTTACGCGACAAGCCGGAAATTCCTTTGACGCCGCCGGAAGGTATTGTAAAAATGTATGTCGACACCGAAAGCGGCATGATGATGTCGGCAGAAATACCAGGCGGTATTTGGGAGTTTTTTGACACCACGCAGCAAGCACACATGCATACGAATTTCGAATTCACGGACCCCGGCGAAGCCCATTTCAGCGAAAGACATCCTATAGAAACGCTCTTCTAATCTAGAAGAACATACAAATAATCATGTGCATACCCTGCACCCTTTTTTACCCTCAAATTTGGCGAAGACTTTTCTTGCTACAACCAATCAGTTCACTGATATTCAAACGGTTCGTTGCACGGTTTCCTTGTGTCGTTTTATTTATTTTAGTCATTAACTCATGATACAGGACTGTGCGGCGAACGCTTGATTTTGTCCCGGCTTAAGCAGCAATTCCCAATTTGAAAATAAACAAGGGTGTGGAGTGTGCTTGGCGAGGATGTCGGCAACCGCTTCGGGTAGGGGATATATCGGAATTAAATCAGCAAGCTGCTGAATCGTTGTTAGAGCCCGTTCTCAGGCTTGGCTTTTTTCCGCGCCAAACCTTAATTCACCTAATGTAATACCCGACATAGCCAGGTCATTTTTCAAAGAGGGGGACTGAATACTTACGGTCGGTTTGCGCCAATTCGGCTAAATCCAGACAATATGCGCCAAGCGATAAATCGAAAAGCGCCGGGCTTCGGTTTCTTCCAGTAGAACAAAATCACTTCGCGCCGGCCATCGAGCCATTCGACGAGCTGTGGCGTGTCCAGTTCATGAAAGCGGTCGCCAAGCCGTTCTTTCAATTGCTCCTGGCGAAACGAAATAATAAGCGCTTGCGCCAAATCGTTGGGCGTTTCCTCGGCGGCAAAAAACTGCAAGGTTTGCACGGGGTAGTCGAGAATCAAGTTTCTAAAGTTTTGATCGTGCATAAGTCCAATAGCTTGAGTCAACGCTTCATTTATCGTTAACCATAGATATTAAGCGAAATGATTTCAACCGCAATCATAGCCGCTATTCAACACCCTTGCATCCGCATTCTATTCTTGATTACACTGGAGCGATCTAAAACGATCTTAAAGTATAATTCCGCTCTATGTTAGCAAAACAAAACGACATTACGATAAGTGTTGAAGAGTACTTGGCTGGCGAATTGATCGCCGAGACCAAACATGAACTTATCGACGGTCATGTCTATGCCATGGTGGGTACGAGTGACAATCACGACCGTATTGCCGGAAATATTTATACAGAATTCAGAAACCATCTAAAAAACAAACCCTGTGAACCATTCGGTTCGGACATGAAGGTCAAAGTTTCCGATAATTATTGTTATCCCGACGTCATAGTCGATTGCAGTTTTGACGAAAACCAACCCTACTTCACTGAAACTCCGACCATCATCGTCGAAGTGCTGTCAAAAATCACCCGGCGCAGAGATCGGACAATCAAACTGACCAACTATCTCGCGCTTCCCAGCCTGCAAGAATATGTCATGATCGAGCAAGACTATGTCGACATTGAAGTTCTTAGACGCAACGAACACTGGTTTGCCCGACATTACTTTCTAGGAGATGAAGTAACTTTAGAATCGATTGGCTTAACCTTGAGCGTAGAAGCGTTTTATGATCGGGTTCATAATGAAGATATGCTGGAGTTCTTGATAGCGAAACAAGCCGAACGACGTGACTGACTATTTTTCTGCTGTAGTCGCGACGAAGGCGTCGCTCCCACATAGGGCGGAGGATGCTCTGTGGGAGCGATCCCCTGATCATCCCTCACCTAGCGTTAGGTAAGGGAAGGCCGAGAGTGTTAAGTGACAATAAAGGGTATCGAGGCCTCATTGGCTAAAATTGCAAAAGAATAATTTATGACCTATGTATAACAATGAATGCTCCAGCGCGTGAATGCATACCGCCTCTCTGTTGAAGCTAAGGCATGGGCGTCCTCGGGAGGACCATGGGGACCCGAAAAAGACTTCTGTATAACGGCATGTCTTTTAAAAGCTATGTTTGCGTTGGTAGCAAAGAATGCCGGGGTAGACGAAGTCGTAACCCAACCTACCCGGTTACAAAGCAGCAGATGCATTAGAAGATGAACTAAATGAAGGGAAAAGAAAAATGCCTAAAAGCTGCAAACAACCCGCTGTCTGGTTTCTTGCCATTCAGGCTGATACGGGGACTGATCGCTTTACCGAACGATTGGCACAGGCCCTCGAAAACCAAGGCATTAGAACAGAGATCACATGGCTTCCTCATCGGGCAGAATATGCCCCTTGGACGGTTCCAGTGCCTAAACCACCGGGCTGGGCTACCATCGTGCATATCAATTCCTGGCTGCATGACAGATTCATACCTAAGCATTTACCCTTAGTCGCCACATTACATAGCTGTGTGCACGATCCGGCATTCGAACCGTATAAAAGTTTTCTGCAAAAACAGTATCATCGCTTTTGGATCAAAAGACTGGAAGCCAATGCGATCAAAAAAGCCGTTGCCGTCACCGCAGTTAGCCACTATACCGCACAACAAGCCGCTAAAGTATTCGACCGGCAAGACATTATTCCGCTATACAACTGGATCGACCTAAATAACTTTCAACCCGACCATAGAGAAACACCCAACACACCGTTTCGGCTATTGTTTGTCGGAAATCTCAGCCGCCGTAAAGGAGCCGATTTATTGCCGGCCATCATGCAGCGGCTGGGCCCGGATTTTGAGCTACATTACACAGGAACAGCACAAGAACTCGGCGCACAAGGTCAATCGTCGAACAATCTAATCCCCTTGGGGCGTCTGACGTCACAAGCGGAATTAATTTCAACCTATCAACAGTGCGATGCCTTGCTGTTTCCGACACGACTGGAGGGACTCAGTCTAAGCGCGTTAGAAGCGCAAGCCTGCGGTTTGCCAATCAACAGCAGTAACGCAACCTCGATGCCTGAAATCGTAAAAGACCGGCTAACCGGTAGACTCTGCCCGATAGATGATATCGAAGCATTTGCCGAAGCGGCCGGAGAGATGCGGAACAATCCAAAACTTTGGCGAAATATGAAAGAAGCTTCTCGCAATAACGCGGAGCTTTTCAGTGAAAATGCGGCGGTAAACCGCTATATTGAAATCTATAAAACACTATCGTTACCCACATAGCATTCAAAACACCGAATAGTTTCGTGCATGATCGTTATAATCACTTTTATTTCTAATAGCACATAGTAAAAAATTTCGCTCGCTCCCAAGCTCTTTGCTTGAGAACGCAGTTCGAAAAGCTCCAGCTTCTCGAAACCGAAAAGCAAGATCTGACGTGAAAGGTCTCCCAACGGAGTTTGGGAAACTCTGAACATAGGCGCCAAACTAAGAAAATACCACCTTATTCCGCCAGAAATTAGCGGTAACCTTCGAGTAGGTCGGATTGTGCAACATTAACCGCATCGCTCGCGATCAATACAGCTCGTTTCCCACCTAATCCTACAAGCTACGGTTTGAATAACTGCTCCAACGTATCGACAAACAAGATACGCTCCACCCATTGATCCAACTGAGCCTTATCGGCCTGATTGCTTTTCCTCGTTCCCACCGCTCCAGCGTGGGAACGAGGAAAAGCCGACTATCTTGACACCCGTTAAAAAACAAAATCGGCATTATTGCAGCAATGCATCCAAAGTATCGGCGGCAAAAATGCGCCCGGCCCACTTTTCGAGTTGTCGAGTGTCGGCTTGTTGTATGCGCTGTTCGGCCCACGCAGGCAAATCACCGTATTTCAAACGAATTTGCATGCTCAACAAGTGAGCGGCTTCTTTTCGAACGCCGCGTTTCTCGCCGCGTTTCTCGCCTATTTTTTCACCTTCCTTCATGCCTTCATTTTTCCATTGCAGGGTCCAATCGGTCATTTGTTCAGCTAACATGGCGTCTACCTCATTCAGTTCTTGATACTCAGGGATGCTGTCTTGTTTTAATTTTACGCGCAATAGGCGACTTAACCAAATGGCAAAGCTTCGACGAATGTCTTGATATTGCGGCGTTTTCAGTTGTTGGTGCAAGCGCTGAATACAGGCCCGCATGTCATCCGGCGTGCGGCAATGTTCCATGGCAATCAGATGCCCGACCAGATTGTTAGGATGCTTTTGGCTGAAGTCTTTCGGGGTGTCTTTCTCTTGCAATAAAAAATAACTCAGGCGCGGCGTGTAAGCACTTAACGCGGGTTGCACCGAATCAATCAAGCCGTCTATGGCTACCGGGCCTGTCCAGTCCGGTGAACCATTATAAATGACGATGGGCATCACCGGCGGCAGTTTGTCGCCTTTTTTCAGGGACTGGGAGCGGATGATGTCTTGATAGAGCAGGCCCATATAGGTCATCACGCGATTGGCCATAAAATAGTCGTCGCTGGATTGAAACTCCAGCAGCAAATAGAGATATAGCCAGGTGTCTTTAAATTTCAGCCGCCAGATGCTGTCATCGTGACGCTGGCGTAAGTCATCGGTAACAAAACTGGCTTTATACAGTTCCAGAGTTTTAAAGTCGATAGCGTCCAGCCAGTCGGGATGAACGAAGCCGGTGATTAAGTCTTCGACCAGGCGCGGGTGACTGAATAGCAATTTATAGCCGGTGTCGTGCTTCATTGATTTTTTAGTGTTCATGGTTTTCGCATAGGACTTCACCTGTAACATATATTGCTGATAACCCAAAAACATAAATGAGAACTGAGGAAACTAGCACCGCCAATCAGGCTTGCACGGGGTAATCGAAAATCAGGTTTTTAAAGTTTTGATCGTGCATGGTTTAGGCCTCGTTTCCACACTCCAGCGCTCGCTGTTATTCATAAACTGTAGGCTAATTTTTTTTTGAGACGAGCGCATGATACAAACGCCAACCCGCCCTATTATCGACAAAATCATGCGTAAACGCTCTCACTTCAGCACGTCTTCGCGCAAAACCGTCTTCGCCGGCATGATCAACAATGAGTCTTAATTGTTGCTCAAGCTCCTCATAGCAAAAACATTTAGCGCCCGGAGTCATTTCGTCATAATCGAAATACATCTTCCGGTCTTGCGCTAAATCCGGCGCGAAAAATACAATAGGCTTATCCAGCAACAAAAAGTCGAAAAAAATCGACGAATAATCGGTGATTAAAAAATCGCAAAGGGGCATTAATGGATAAACATCACCCAAAGGCGCGTATTCCAGTAGATTCGGATAACGATCGACAGCATATCGCCCCTGCATAAAAGGATGCAGCTTCAACACGAAAAGACAATTATGGCGGACAGCAAACGCCGACAAACGCGCCAAATCCATATCACCGGCAAAAGGATTGGCTAAATCCCGGCGAAAAGTCGGCACATATAAACCGATTCGGAAGCCTTGTGATTTAGCCTTGCGTACCGTAGCCAAAGTAGATAAATCGACATTGACATCCAATAAGGCTGCCGTGACTTTGTCCGGCTCCGGCCAACCTAATAACACATCGTTCCGGGGATAACCGCAAGCAATAAACTCCATTGTCTTGAAACACCGGCTAAAAGCGCGATCGGTAAAACCTTGCGACGTTGAAACAACAACATCGTATATCGGATAGCGACCCAGCAGTTTTTTTTGCATTTGCAACAAAAAACCGGCCCAAGCCGGCATAATCGCTAAACGCTCACGATAAAGATCCAACTCGATCCGTTTTAACGGTGCTCCATGCCAGACTTGCACCCGTCTTGCACCGCACGACAAAGGAAAAACGCCATAATCGAACCAGTCCGACATATCGACTGCCAACTTACCACAGCGCAAAACCAGGAATAAAAACCGCCAAGACGGATACATGACGGCTTTCCCGCCGCCCCCGACAATCGCATGTTGAATCGTGCGATTACCGGTCAAAAAAAACGATACGCTCGTTTGATTGAGCAAACTGCGTCGCGGCAATAAAAAAATACTTGGAATTATCAGAAAATACAGGCCCTTGGCGACCGATGACAAGAGTCAAGTTCGGGTCGCGTTTGAATAAACACGTCAATGGATAAGCGAATAGCCATGCCGATATAGCCGTTAACAATTGTCGTAAAGCAAGAAATACTTCCCGAATCACTCGCTTGTTTGGCAATAAACGTATCACGGGAACAACCCTCAGGATTTGGGAATTCGAATCTTTTCGATAATCGCCGTCGTCGATACCGAAGGTGTTCTAGGCAAATAAATGACCCGGCAAATGTCGGAAAACTCATCGAACTTAACGGCCCAATCATCACCCATCACCAAAATATCGGCTTGGTGAATTTCAATATAATGCCGCTAGAGTTCCATCGATTCCTCCAAAAACACTTCATCGACACAACGCAAAGCACGAATGATTTGCACGCGTTCATGTTGATCGTAAACCGGATAACGATTTTTTTTGGCAAAATTCATCGCATCAGTCGAAACGCCAACCGATAAACAATCGCCCAATTCACGGGCGCGCTCCAAAATGCGCAGATGGCCGACATGAAAAACGTCGAAAGTACCAAAGGTAATCACGCGCATAAACTAATCGATAATGGGTACCGACTTTACCCGCAGTTCGGCTAGTATATTCGATAACAAGTGCCAATGCTGAATGATCGCATTAAGAATTTCACAGGCTTGTTGATGATGGGATTCATATTCATGGGCAATAGTGTTGTTGACTTCGCGTAATAAAAACCACTGATCCACATCCATGATATTCAGCTTTTCTAGTTGATTAAGCAGATCTAAAAAAGGCTTATCAACATTTTCACCCTGAAAAAGAAAAAAGGCCTTGAACCCCCTGGCTCCGATCGTATCCTGCGCTTTGGAAAAGCGGTAAATCATTTGATCGGCAAAAGCCAGATGCCCCCTGCTGTTCAACTAAGCGGGTCTCGTCTTCGTTAACGCGATATCTTGCAATCCGTAAGGCGTCAATAGGCGATAGCCATATTGCGCCGTATGTTGGTCTTTAACCATTCGGCGCATTACGCTAGCGCGAATACGCCCTACGCGTGTTACGTGCGCTTGATGTGAAGTCAAGCCGCTCGCAGCATAAAATCCACATGCACTGCATCGTAAGGAAAAATCACTTTTCCGCTGTTGGCCTTGTCCAGCAGGCCGCAATGCAGCAAGGTGGTAATATCGCCGTGTACCGCCTTGACATCCCGGTCGACGCGGCGGGCCACTTCGCGAATGCTCAATTCACCAGCGCCGGTCATGGCTTTTAAGAGTTGCCAGCGTTTCAAGGTCAGTGTTTTCCAAAGCATCTCTTCGGATTCAAACCCAATGAACTGACTTTGTTTTTGGCCTGTGTCGAACACGGCCATAAACCGCGAGTTAATGGATTCTCGATTGGTGATGCCTATCGTAACTTCATTCATGATGAACTCTCCATTGGTCTACGTCTTGCCAAAAGTCCGCTAGTAGTTGTTGGGGTGTGGTGAACGTGTAGTCATATTCCTCGCCCTCGATATGTTTATGGTCGCCTTTGCCAAATTCGTTGTCGTAACGCAAGACGCACACGCCGCTGACCACGTAAGCCAGCCTGTATTTAAAAGCATGTGCGCTGCCGGCCAATGGGCTAGGTACGCGCCAAACGACCAACTCTACAAAGCTGTTGTCAGTTTGAATCAAGCGCTCTTTCAATAACAGTTCGGCTTTCATATTGGAGAGTTTGGCAATACATTGGATTGTTGTCAAATACTCCAACATTCAACGCGGTAACTTGCAAGGGCACCAAGAGGCGTAGCCATATATCGCGCCCGCAATGTTAGCCTTTAACCATTCGGCGCATTACGCTAGCGCTAATACGCCCTACGCGGGCTAATCGTTCTTGTAGAAGTATCGCAACAATGTGCTTCGTTCCTCACCAAACCCTATGGAGTTACATCTTAAGGGCTCAATATGACTTTATAGAAATAAAGAATTTATGACTATAATAAAAAAAATTGAACGCATATCTTGTTAATTTACCGGATATAGCAGCAGAACCTAAATACCAAGCGTGATTGACATCGACAAAGGCATATTTATTTGGCATTAAAGCATAACGTATCAACCTTAATATATGCTTTGTAGTCAATGGACTTGCAAGCTTTCTTGCATTTTCTAAGGAATGGTTTTGATCTATATCAACAAGAACCCAATCGATTGCTCTTATACAATCAGGCGAAGGTTTCGTAAAAAAATGTTTTGCATTAACTAATGCATAATCAGTAAGGCTATCAGTTAAATCTTCATTTTTTAACAATTGAATATATCTATAAGACGCATTTTCAATTTTTATTCTTAAATACTCAAGTTCTGAATTCGTGCGGTCATTAAAAATAGGTTCTACTTTTTCACTCTCTTGATGATAGCCTATTACTGAAGGATGATCTGCTATTGTAAAAATATTTTCAATAACACAAGCCACTCCTTGATCAAAGAGCCAATCCTGATTTTTTAGGCCGGATAAAGCCGAACGGCTATGTGAAATAAAAGGGAATACTTTACCTATTTCATGAATATCAATATGATCTGCTCTTACACCTAAATAATACCCTTTAACCTCATATTGATGTCCAAATTTCGTTAAAATTTTCCGCAACGACCTTTGACAAGTAAGACGCCATCCCGTATCAACAAGCGCCCAATCGTTGGTAAACAAAAGATCTTCTTGTACAAAATATTTTTTGGTAGCACCAATAACTTTATTTATATTCTCAAGAATAAGTTTTGAAACCTCTTCGGATTCCAAACATAACCAAAAGAAAGGGATTTTTTCAAGTTCTAACTTTTTGTCAAATTCAAAAATATTGTAATAATTTAAATGCTCTTCTATTTGCTCAGGTTGAACACTTAAGCAAGCCAATAACTCTCTAATGGTTTGATGTGGAATTAAATGCTCCAACCAATCCAGTTCATTTTTGTTAATATTTTTAAGCGAAGGTAAATGCCACGCTTGTCGAGAACCAAATAAGTAATGACAATGTGGAAAGTCATTACTTCGTAAGTTTTTAGCAATTCGATAAAGAATTTGACCATCTCTTGATACAAAAAAAAGCCGTTTAATTCCCTTTGATTTTGCATCTAGTAAAACCCAACTAACATAAGACGTTAACAATGGCGTGATAATATCACTTGACACTATATCGAACAGCTTATCTTGTTGACTATCCGAATTCATGGTAAGTCGTAACAGACGACTTGTTCCAACGAGCTTAGAATAAGAATATATGTCTTGCTTTTTTAATACCTTTAATGCGAGTTTTTCATAACCTGAAAGATGCGCATCTGTAAAATGTTCAGTCTCAATACCAAGGGAATTAGCAATTTTTACATCTGAATGGAAGTTATCACCGCAATGAATTAGCTGCCGATAAGAAATGTTTTCTAATCGGCAAACTTCTTTGAATAAGTTTCCACTATGTTTTGTTAAGCCACATTCGCCAGATACATAAACTTTATCATCATGGCGCGCAATATTAAAATCAATAAGACATTGTTTTATAAAGAAAGTAGGCAGATACATATCAGAAATAAAAATAACCCGGTAACCTTGCTGTCGAAGCTGGTCAATCTTATTTTTTATATAACAAATTGGTTTCAATGCTTTGTATTCAAAATCCATTTCCATCTGCATTGCCTCATTAATATCAAAACTCCAAGGCAAAAGAGATTTCATATACTGATATATATCATGCAATCCTATATCTTCTTTATCCGATCTGTTTATATTTCTAACTTCTCTCTCCGCTCGCTTTCTTATGCTAACAAAGTATTTAACGGTGCATTCGTCAAAACCGTAAATACTATATTTTTTTAAAAAAACATGGGCTAAATCGAAAAATAAGTCAGTAGGACATGCGTAGATTCGAGTCAAACAAGTGTCAAACACATCAAATGAATATATTTTATTTTGTTGAATATTCATTATCACTCATCGAATTGGAAAGTTTTTATTAATCAAAATCCTCCACCATTTAAATATATATTTAAAAAAGGCATGATTTTTGATTCTGCTAAATTTACTTAAATCGCTCTGGATACTTATAATACCATCTATAATTTCAGTTTTTCCTATGTGCTCAGGCTGAAAAAAAATATTCTCAGAAACCCAAATTGAAAACTCTTTGATAAACTTATCCGCTTGATCAATTCCTGAAGTTTTGCTTTGCTCATGACATCTAGCTGAGGACAAAAAAACATTAGTCATTTTTGGTTTTGAAATATTAAAAAACTTAAACCATAGGTCAACATCCATGCAATAATGAAGATTATTATTTATTCTATTAAAATTACTAAAAATATGTCTGTTCCAAAATGTTGATGGTTGATAAAAATAATTAGAACTCCATTTTAGAAAAGTAGTTATTGTAATCGGCTCTAATGGAACATTCTTATTTAGAATATATCCTTTCTTATTGATAACAAATGCCGCCCCTATCAGCCAACATGGCTGTTTGCAATCTATTAAATGAGCAACATTCTTTAGCGCATCTTTCAATAAAATATCATCAGAGCATAACCAGTTGTATATGTCGCCAGAACACTTTTCAAATCCTTTATTTATTGCATGGCTTTGACCTTTATCGCTCTCGCTTACCCAATAGGTCAGCCATGGTTCGTATTTTCTGATGATTTCAATTGATTCATCCGTACTGCCACCGTCGATGATGACATATTCCAGATTTGGATAGTTTTGTAACAATACCGAGCGTATCGTTTCTTCGATAAATTGCCCTTGATTAAACGAAGGTGTGACAATGCTGATTTTGGGCCAGGACTCTCCATTCGGCATTGTCGCGGGTAAAAGCGGATGTTCTTCAGTCCATGGCCAACCTTTTTTACCCTTAGGGGCCGACGGAAGTTGACTCAACAGGGTACCGGATGATGTTTTGCTCAAAGCTTATTAACCTTTATTTAAACTTTACCGTCCATAGACAGATATATTTTTGGTGCTTCCGAAATTTCCCGTGGCAGAAGCTACGCCACTACTTCGACATGACAAACACAATGAATAATAACAACTTTATCAACAATTTAAATCCATTCTAATGTTGCGAATAATTATCATTATCTATTACTACTAAAAGTCTTTTATAAAATCATATTTTGGAATCACGGGCATAAGAATCATTTACGCGTATTTCTAATCAACGCACATTAGGATTGAAATCCAGTTTTTCTATACGGCTGGCTACATAGATAAACTAGCAACATCAGGTAAAGCATATGACGGAGTATAAAAACCAAAATGCAGAATACATAGTTCGGTTCATCGAGATTTACTAAGACTTAACACTTGTTCGTAGACTGCTAGATATGCCTTAGCAACCACTGGATAAGAAAATTTAGCAACCGCATCGGCACAGGCCTGCTTTGACAGTGCATCTTTCCGATGCTCATCCGCCAATACCCACTGAATGCCATCAGCCAAGTCCTCGGTATCAAAAGCCTTAGCCAACCAGCCGTTTTGTTTATGCGTGACGATATCGGGCAAGCCGCAGGTGTCGAAAGCAATTACGGGCGTACTGCAAGCCAGCGACTCTACCGCCGTTGTTGGTAAATTATCTTGCCTTGAAGGCACAACCATCGCATCGGCTGCACTATAAACCACTCTAAGACTGAGATCGTCATGCAAATGCCCTAGATAATGCATCGGAAACCCAATGTCAGGCAAATTTTCAGGACGCCTCTCGCCAAAAATCAGTACTTGCAAACCCGGTATCTGCCCTTGTAAATGCTTTAAAGCTCTGAATAAGAGATCGGCGCCCTTACGCGGATCGCGCCCCCCACCCATCGCACCAAACATGATGATAGGCTCCTCTTCGGACAATCCCAAAAGCCTTCTGGCAAGCGCCCGCTCAATCGGTTGCCAAACGGCTGTATCCAAAGCATTTGGTATAACGGTAACAGGCCAGTTATGCATCAATACGCTTTGTTTCACGCACTCAGCCAGCCAACGGCTCGGCGTAACTATGTGCATAGGCCGCTTCCAAGATTTTAGTTTACGGTTCCAAACCCAACGATTGAGATCGAAGCCGGATTCGTGAAGCGGTCTGTTTTTTACAGAATAACCATCCCGATAGCGCTGATCATCGGTGTAATGCTCGGCACCGCTAAATGACCACATGTCGTGAAGCGTCCAGACGATGGGCTTCTTGATTCGACCAATGTCAGCAATTGAGAGCATTTCATTTTGAACCCAATGTAGATGCACGATGTCCGCATCGCTGGCATTGATCCGATCGACCCAGCGCGACGGCAATATTTGGGGTGAATGAATGATGGGATTGCCGGTTTTCAGGACTCGCGTCAGTTGCGCGCCCAATTGAGCGCGAACGACAGCCATCACTTTTTCCAGCTTACTGACTGGTCCATCCACCGTCCAGTCACCGGCCGATGCTTTATTCACCCACATCCGTGAGTCAATACCTGCATCCCTTAAGCAGTGATGAGTACGGTACGCTGCGCGGGCTGCACCGCCTTGGATGTCTGAGTGGTTTAGTTGGAAAACTTTCAAGATCAAAAGACCATTTTTAAAAAAACGAGAGTAGGATCTTCGTCAACGGACGAGCTACTTGCCCAGGTAGATGCCGAGTTATGTGCCAGAGAGTACGTGAACGCTTTTCCACGGCACGGGCTGCATCGAGATTCAACTGACCTGTACGAACAAATACTCGCCCATAGGCCACTGAATCTCTGGGTTCCAACCCCATGACCCGAAGGGCAAAATCCCATGAATAGCGAAAATGGAATGTCTGGGGCAGATGACAGAGAATCACTGCTGCAAAGCAGTTCGCAATCAAATATTGTCCTCCCATACGCAGGTGCTTTGCCGTGTCGGCAACCATTTGCAAAGGGTCTGGTACATGTTCAAAGACATCGGTTGCGATCATCACGTCAAATTCTCCACTCAATGCTGGCCGGTAACGAACATTTTCTGTTTTCTCTGCACGAGCAATCGCAATCGGATGTGGATGAGGCTCGATTACTTCCACTTCGGCTGTGGGCAATGCCTGTCCAATCATACGCGCCAGCCCGCCGAAACCACCTCCAAATTCAGCCACAAGCCGTGGTGATTGTCTAATAACCCAATCGACAAATCTTTGTCGGTGATAGAGACTCTGTGCATGCTGCTCGATGAACAAGCCATTCAATACCCAAACGGGATGGGAGTAATAAGCAGCTATCCGCCCATTTGTTACGAAAGGATCACAGATCAGCTCGGCCCATGACTCGTCCATTAAATTCCAAACCTGTTCTAAATCTGGATAGCCGCCGAAGCGCTCAAATACCGTTGCGAGCCATCGTTGGTCATCTTCCTTAATTAGCTTACACTCATCTGTGGCGATCCAGTGGGTTAGGTCAACCATCTGACTTTCCAAGAATAGTTAATGATAGTGCCATAATTGCCGACACGGAATTTCATGAAACTCAGCCATCGCCGAAGTTGATATTTTTTAACGTCATTCACATACCCCACGCTTTAACTTGCGATACGCGAAACTCGCTAATCGGCGCGGAAGTTTCAAGAGCGACCATGGCAAGCGAATATTCCGGCCACCAAAGGCATTATCGAAAACATAACGATCTGCTTCAATGTTTTGTAACACATCATTTGGGTGGATCAAATCGCCCAACTCGGCCGTTGACATGTTCGCTAACGGGCTGTCTACCGATGAGGTATGCGTGGATTCCGCACCAAAACCGATGTTGCTAACCAGGTTCACATTCGGTGTGGCTGTCAAACCACCGCGATACCAAACACTCGCTGTCCAAGGATAAGCCCATGAATCAATCTGACCGGCACGTACTCGCTCAAAAATTGCGCGCCAATAACGTTGCTCCACTGGATCTGGCATTTTATGCTGCCAATCCTCAGACCTTTTCCAATCAATCCAGAAGGGGAGTTCTCCCTGGTAGTGCTGCCAAGCGCGCCGCCATGTAGCCCAACCCCAGCAGTGGTTATATTTGGAGAAATAATAAGATGCTTCGCCCCGCTTGCGCCCGTTCTGGAAATTGTTGCCGGTAATCACCCAGACACGTTCGTCGTCGGTATAGCGATTGAGCAAATTGTCGCAGAAGTTAAAAAAGTCAGAGTGTGGCAAACAATCATCTTCAAGAATGATCCCCTGGTCCTCATGTTCGAAAAACCAGGTAATCGCACTACTCACTGCAGATTTGCAGCCCAGATTGTCATCCCGAAACAGGGTCATAACCTCGCATGGCCAATCGACAGCGGTGGCGATTTCGCGCACCTTTGCAACTTTTTCTGCTTCACCTTTTCGCTTTTCTCTGGCTCCATCCGCTGCAATATATAACCGAGGTGGCTTTGCTTTGCGAATGGCTTCGAATACCTGGCGCGTGGTGTCCGGTCGATTGAAAACGAGAAACAGTACAGCAGTGTTGAGGATAGCGGGTGAAACCGTTTCCTGTTCCTTTGAAGTTTCAACCGCGCTCTGCTCACTTTTTGTTTTAAACCATCTCATTGGTGATCCCACCGTCCCCAATAGTTTTCCTGTTGCGGATGCACCTCCGGGTCGCCATACACTTCACGGGGCAATGCCTGAAAAATACGTGCATTGGTACGCTTGGCCAAGCCAAGCATATTGATGGCGCCATGAACACGGGTCTTGATCTTCCGAATAGGATCATGCTGATAGTGAATTGGACTGGCGGGGCATGCGAGGTTGTAAATCTGATCCACCTCGACATATAACGGGAATGTCACATCGTGACCATAGGCGAGTAAGCGTTCACAAAGATGGCTACCAAGAAAGCCAGCACCGCCGGTGACAAGAGTGCGAGAGCAGGGGTTGTAGTTTTTCATTTATATCAACGATACCCTATTATTCTTGAAAAACACTGTATTCATACATTTTGCATATAGAGAGTAATCCTGCGCTTGCATATAGTTAGCAATAGGGCTTTCAATGATTTCATGCAAACTGCTTCCTAACACTTCTACCAAAACAATCTTTGGTCTGTATTTACCCCAGTTATTTGACTTCAACACACCCAAATCAAGGCCTTCTACATCAATAGTCAAAAAATCAATAATCTGCCCGTCGGATAGATATTCATCTAGCAAACATGTCAGCGTTTTAACAGTTACTTGTTTTGTTTTGATTATCCGATAAGGATTTGATTGAAAGTTTCTTTGCTCCGACAATTGTTTTGAAAAGCCATTTAGCGCAGGCTCGTTGAATATGTAGTAATCAAGTGTACCCATGGCTTCTGCAATACCTGTTTCAACATTAATATCGCGTGGACGTTCACGATGGAACGCATCCATACTACCGGGCATTGCATCAACATTAATACCGAACCATCCTCGTCGGTAAAACAAGTAGGTATTCGAAAATCGGTTCGGATGGTGAGCGCCAATATCGACATAGAACCCTGATTTTTGCTGCTCAAAAATTCGCTGAAGTATTTGATCCTCCCCTTCCTGTGACCAAGTTCTTTGTTGCCACGGATCCCATTGAATAAAAAAATAGATGCGACGTATCAAGAGCATTAACGAATTAGGCAACAATGATTTTAATCGTTCTATATTGGACATTTTTTAGCATTATATTTACTGATTAATAATCAGAGTATTTTGTGATAGTCGTCAACGACCTAAACAATCTTTATTGCTGGATTCTACAGATAACTTTTAAGATATTGAGCGTTTGCATTTTCATCAAAAACATTTTTCTAGTCTCAAGTTGCACTAAGTCAGCGAGCAAAGCAGCGGTTGCATAAGAAATCACAGTTGCCCAAGCCGCACCTCTCACCCCATACAACGGAATGAGAGCTGAATTAACTGCGATATTAACAACAGCACCCAATGCCGTTCTTTGCAAGCTCAGAATCTGCCTGTTTTCTGCAAGAAACCATTTACCACTAGCTACACCCAGAAAGACAAATACGGCAGCCCAAATATGAATGGAAAGTACGGTGCCAGCCTGTTCGTAAGCGCTGCCAAAAAGCAAAGTGACAATCGGTGTCGCTAGAAACGTCAATGGAATTGCTATCGCGATGGCGAGCCAAACCATCAGGTCATAGAGCTGTTGCAATTGGCGATAGTATTGCTCCTCGCTTCGTTTTTTGGCTTCCAAAATCGCAGGAAACACCGACGCCACAATCGACATCGGCACAAAATACCACACCTCGCTGATTCGCACGGCGGCACTATAAATGCCGACGGCTTCATCGCCAATCATCTGCCCCAGCATGATCTGATCGATCTTCATATAAATCATCACAGCGATGCTGGACAAAAACAGCGGCCAGCTATCGGCAAGCAACGATTTGGCCCGACTCATCCTGGCTTGTAGCAGCCTTAGACCCGGGCCTCGCAACCCCAGCACAATCAGCAGAGACAAAGCCACGATCAGCGCTTGAGCCGTCATCACCCAAGCAAACGCAATCAACGGCGCGTTATTCATGATCAGCGCCACATTGATGCCGGTAAAAATCAGGAATACGCCATTTTGTACCCAAACCGTGTATTTGGACTGAACCTGAGATTCGAACCAGTACATAGCCACATCAGACGCCTTAAATAGCATCGTGGCGCCGAGGATGGCTACAAGGGTTTTAGAAAGTTGATCATCGGCGCGCATCCAGAAGATCGCCGCAATAATAAATCCATAGGCCAACAATCCGCCAACGAACTGCAAGACCGCTGCGGTGCCCAGCGTTTCATCCCTGCATTGCGGATCACGCACCAGATTTCTGACCACGATACTTTGCAGCCCTAGCACGGAAATGGCACTGAATAGCCCCACAAAAGCCGTGGCAAAGTTCAGCAGGCCAAATTGCTCCGGGCCGAGATAACGCGCAATCCAAACGCCAACGAAGAGCCCGACACCCATGCGCAGGATTTTGTCGAAAAACAACCAGCCGATGTTTTCGACAATCTTGATTAAGTTCGGCCGATGTGCGATGCGGCGATGAATGAAATTGGGAATCAATTTCAAAATGGAATCGGGGACCGGTTTTTTCTGTTTTTCAAGCTCAACATGTACTTCAAATCAGCTTCGGTATTTTTTAGCTCAGTTGCTTTTGTCTTATTATTCAAGTAGAACTCCCACACTTTCGGCTATAAAGATCCGCTCGGCCCAGTGCTCCAGTTGTTCGGTGTCGGCTTGCTCGATTTTGAGCTGCGCCGAGGCAGGTAAATCGCCGTATTTTAAACGAATTTGTTTACTTATTCTGGTTCCCACTGCCCGCCGTGGGAACCTATACCTTGGCATCGGCGCAAAAGTCGGCATGTACTCCTAATTTATGCCCTTTCGGGTATGCAGGAGAGTGGGAACGAGGTAACTTTTCGTCAAAACGCGGCAAATAAATCGTATTTCCATACCCCGTTGCTTCAGCGCTTTAGCCGAAGTTAAACAGCGATGAATTGATCTGTGCCAATGCGTATTTCAGTTTAAGTTTTCATACCATTTCTACATTTAAGCCAAGGCATTTTCGGTAACAGCACCAATGTATCATCAACCTTTTAGAATCGATCATCCGTTGTCACAAAGATGTCGTATAGTGTGAAGCATCATGCCGCAGCCGTTGTGGTTGGAGGATAGTGCTCGATCGTATTCCGATAAAGATCGATAACTGGAAAACACAGCTCATAATCTCCCCAAATTAATTCACCGTATTCCACTCTAAAATCTGCAAACAGGTCGCGGCTAATGTCTTCGATGCCGTCCAGCATTGAGCGCTTCAGCGAACGGCAGAATTTCTTGCTGACGTTTTTGACTTTGATTAATACGTCGTCGGAGTTTGTCACGGGTCTATCGGGTTATTGGCTAACCGTTTGAAATAAATAGATGGCGAAACATTCATCACAGGCTATTTTCACCAACTTGCTCGTTGTGCTTTTTTTCTGCTTCGAGGTTTGCTAATCGGGCGAGTTCTTCTATGGGTAAATCCGGTAATCCGTTGCGCCGCCATTCAGTGTAATTAAATCGTTCTCGGGATATTGCCATTAAAAAACGTTCAGCTTCGACTAAGCCTAATGCCTGTATCAATGCATTCATCCCGTCCATACGTATTTCGGTTTCAGTTTTCATACCATTTCTCCATATATGCCAAGGCATTTTGCGGTAACAGTGCCAATGTATCATCGGCCACAGGCAAATATTTTAGTAATCGATCATCTGTTGTTACGAAGAGTTCTGCGCCGCCTGCAATGGAACAAGCCACATGCAAAGCATCGTATTTGCCTACGCCCAATGTCATTAGGTTTGTTGCTCGTGCAATGATGCTGTCATCGATCATTATCACGGTAGATGCTAGAGTTCGCCAATGGAGTATGGCGATTCGATGTTCTTGGAACGGGTTTTTTGAGCATTCAAAATCGAGAATTGAAGACTACAGAAGTTCATGTTCGTTATCCTTGATCTTTTGTTGAATCACAATTTTAGATTCCGTTTCGATTCGAATACGCGACTGAGTTTGGTCGTCATAAGGTCGATTAAAGCAACACATATCAAGATAGATTTTCATCATGTTACCTCGTGATATTGGATGCTAAGGATAGCGCCGTTCATGTAGACATTCTCTCGACTGGTTAACATCGGGTGAAAGCCGGCGCCGTTGCGGCCGATAATCCTTAAGCATTCGCCGCGTTTGACTTCAAACGATACGTCGTCCACAGCCCAGAACTCGTCTTTTCTTAGTTTGTTGGATCGATCAGGCAAGTGTAGCGAATCGCGGGCAATGTCTTCGATGCCGTAAAGCATAGACCGTTTTAGCGAACGACAGAATCTTTTGCTGATGTTTTCGACTTTGATTAATACGTCGTCGGGGTTTGGCATGAGGTTATCGTGTTATTGGCTCGGCGTTTAAAATAGACTGATCGTTACGGTGTTGTTTCCAAAACTTCGAGAATAGGTGCTATCCATTCGGGTGCCGGTTGATAAAGCTTGGTGATTTTACCTTCAGTAGCGCGTAATATCAGCGCGGCTTCCGCACCGTCGATGGAGTTATCGTACAGATACAAACGATCTACCCACGGCGCAATCACGACGCATTGGGCAATAGAGCGAAAGTAGCGATTGATGATTTTGGGGATGGGCACATCATGTCCTCCCTGCATGACCCGTCGAGCTACACGCGAGGCATTGATGGATGGGTCGGCGGTTGCGACGAAAAACACCCGGATGAAATAACCTTGTTGGTGTGCACGATATAGGAATTCGACTTTATCCGGTGCGGAAAACACTGTTTCAAAGGCCATGCTTTGGCCATTAGCTAAACAGTCTTCCCGAAGTTGGGATGCCAACTGGGCAGCTTTAAGTATCGCGTCTGGTGAATTCCAATCGCCAAATTCATCACGAGCGATAAAGTCTGGGTTAATGTATCGACATCCCGCAAACCATTCGTGGGCAAGTCCTCGTTCCGTTACCGTGGTTTTGCCTGCGCCATTGGGGCCGGCGATGGCTAATAATCGTGGCTTTTGTTCGTTTGCTGGGTTCATGGGTGCGCCGCTTGACAGGCGCTACGAACCTGATCGACGGTTTCCAACAATTGCCGACGCATCCAGATATCGGATTGTTGTTTTCTGGCCATGGCTAGATCCAGTGCTTCTTTCATCACGATCTGTAATTCCGCATCGGTGGGCTCTGTTTCCGGTGCCATTAAGTCGCGGTTTTTTGTCATGTTTGCCATAGTTTTCGGTCCTAATGTTTATTAATAGGGTAAAAATCGACTTACCTAATATATCCGGAGGGTCGTTTTCAACATGTATGATTTTTAGCATTTCACCGATTGAGATGCAGCAGGTCGCGGCTGTCAAAGCAATCAGCGGTGTCGTATTGGTGACGATTGTTTTGGCAATTTCATGCATTGTTGGTATCGCTTTCTAGTTCGTCGGTATCGAGATCGATCATGGCGATATTGTAGCTGTGCAGTTCCGCCAAAAAAGCCACGCGATCCATGTCCGCAAGTACAGCCGCCATGCCTGATGAGAGTCGTTTCATTTCGAATAATTTTACGGCCATGGCAATTTTGGCTTCACGAGCAAATTGTTCAGGTGAACATTGGATTGCATCGGGCAGATTGGGCGGCACATTAACTTGGATTTGCATGAATATTTCTCCGTAATTTGGGATTTTACGTTCTGTCATCCGTAATTTGGATTGCGCCGTTACGCCCGATAATATCTAAGCGCGTTTGACTTCGTACAATCCGGGCAAGACAAATATTATATAATGAAACATCATGCCGCAGCCGTTGTGGTTGAAGGATAGTGTTCGATCATATTCCGATAAAGATCGATAACTGGAAAACACAGCTCATAATCTCCCCAAATTAATTCACCGTATTCCACTCTAAAATCGGAAAAATGGCTCGGTTCCAAATAGGCGCGAATATCGGGGTGATGCGAGCGGACAAGAAATGATGTGAAGTCGATTTCTTGACTGGTGTTATCGTCAAAAATGAGCCGGATACGATATTCTCCAGTTTGCGTTGCGGAGATTATATTAATGGGGGTGTCTTTCATTTGAGTCTCCGAGTGATACGTTCAGAGGTAATAGACTTATGCAGCACAAAGAAGTCTATCCATTTTTGGACTATTTCTTCTGCTTTGGCGGTAACAATCTCCTGAAAAAATCGCATTTCATTAGGTTCGAGTGGTGCGCGTCCAGTAACAGCGGTATAGCTGATTTCGTGAACAACGCCATTGATCAATACGATTTCCGCTCTTGATTCGCGTCCCTGACATTTGCCGTGAACATGGATAGGTTCATGCTCGTTTGCATAAAACATCACGATTAATCCGAAATACTCGTATAGTTTTGGCATGGTTTAGTTGAAATGTTTATATTAGCCATATTGCTCATTTCAAGAATAGCTCCGTTGTCGTAGACATTCTCTCGACCGGTTAACATCTGGTAAAATCCTGCGCCGACTTCGATCAATGCGCCAACCTTGCCTTTGATCGTGATTTTGCCTTTGTCGGGCATGAAGATGCTGTTGAGCATTTTCAGCAGCGTCGATTTACCGGCACCGTTGCGACCTATTATCCCAAAGCATTCGCCGCGTTTGACTTCAAACGATATATTGTCCACCGCCCAGAATTCGTCTTTGCTTAACTTTTCGGAGGTGTTGGGCAAGTGCAGCAAATCGCGGACGATATCTTCGATACCGTATAGCATAGACCGTTTCAGCGAGCGGCAAAATTTTTTGCTGACGTTTTCGGCCTTGCCCTCGTCGCGACGAAGGCGTCGCTCCCACCATGACTTGCACAACGCGGTAAGTTGCAATCTGTAGGACGTCAATAGGCCATAGCCGTATTGCGCCACATGTTAGCCTTTAATAATTCGGCGCATTACGCTAATGCTAATGCGCCCTACGCGGGCTAATGGCTTATTGTTTGAAATATATTGACTGCCAAGTGTTTTGCCGCTTCGTTGAGGCGATTGTCATTGGTCCAAAATTCCGTGCAACCATTTTCGATAGCAGTGGCTAAGTGAAGCGCATCGGGTGTTTTTATTTTATGTTTGATTCTTAAGTTTAATGCGCTGGAAAAAACGTTGTCATCAATGGGTAACCATCGCTGGTCGGCCAGAAAAATTTCGTAATCTTCAATAAGTGTTTGATTGCCGCCAATCGAGGGCTTTACCAGGGATTCGAGACGAACCAAAGCGGATACGCATAAAGTGGCATCGGGGTTATTGGCAAGATGTTGTCGGATAAGCGCGCTGAATGGTTGAACTTCTTCCAGCAAATAAATGACACAACATGTGTCAAGATAAACTAGTCGATTCATCAGTCGTTGTTCCATTCGTCTCGAATCGCGGAAATGCGTCGTTGTATTTCTTCCGAATTGTTTTTTGGACGATGCTGAAAACGGGGAGATGCCAAAAGTCTCAAAGCGCGTGAAGCATTGCCTTTTATTTCGGCTGGTGTTATATCGCGTTCGTTTGTATCACTTTCCAGTAATGTGAGCAGAGCTCTGCCTTCTAACTTGAATGGGATCGGTTCCAAGGGGTGTATCTGTCCGGTTCGGTCGATTTCAACGTGTATGGTTTTTAGCATGGTTCTATTCCTAAATGGCAATCAACGATAGCGCCGACAACAATATTCATGTGCCCGGGCAACATCGGGTGAAATCCGGCACCGTTGCGGCCTATTATGCCTGCATGGAGTGCACAAGCTTCAGGTTTTGCATAAGCTTTTTACTCGGGTAATTTATCGCGGATAGAGCGTCAAAGATACATCATACACCACCCAGAATTTGTCTTTGCGTAACTTTTCGGAGGTGTTGGGCAGCACGTAGGATGCGTTGATGGACGGGTCGGTGGTTGCGACGAAAAACACCCGGATAAAATAACCTTGTTGGTGTGCACGATATAGGAATTCGACTTTATCCGGTGCGGAAAACACTGTTTCAAAGGCCATGCTCTGGCCATTAGCTAAACAGTCTTCCCGAAGTTGGGATGCCAACTGGGCAGCTTTAAGTATCGCGTCTGGCGAATTCCAATCGCCAAATTCATCACGGGCGATAAAGTCTGGATGATGTATTGACATCCCGTAAACCATTCGTGGGCAAGTCCTCGTTCCGTTACCGTGGTTTTGCCCGCGCCGTTGGGGCCGGCGATGACTAATAATCGCGGCTTTTGTTCGTTTGCTGAATTCATGGATGCGCCGCTTCATAGGCGCTACGAACCTGATCGACGGTTTCCAGCAATTGCCGACGCATCCAGATATCGGATTGTTGTTTTCTAGCCAGGGCTAGATCCAGTGCTTCTTTCATCACGATCTGTAATTCTGCATCGGTGGGCTCTGTTTCCGGTGCCATTAAGTCGCGGTTTTTTGTCGTGATTACCATGGTTTTCGATCCTAATGTTCATTAATTGCGTAAAAAATCGATTTGCCCAATATGTCCAGTTGGGTCGATTTCAACATTTATGGTTTTTAACCCGGATGCGGTTTGTTCCTCACTGCATCTTTGCTATCAAGATTGCCGGTCGCGGCTGTCAATGCAATCAGTGGCGCCGTCTTCGTGACTATGGTTCTGGCAGTTTCATGCATTGTTGATATCGTTTTTTAGTGCCTAGGATGCGCTGAGCGATAGCGATGCGCATAAATCGCGAAAGATGCGATGCGGTTCGTACCTCACTGCATCCTATAACTCGATGCCATAAAGCATAGACCGTTTCAGCGAGCGGCAGAATTTTTTGCTGACGTTTTCGACTTGGATTAAAACGTCATCCGACATGATTTCAAGCCCGTTCCGCAATTCTCGGCATGGTGATATGAAAAGTTCTCCAGCCTAGAAAAAATACGCCAATACTGAAAGCTATCATGTAAACCAGCAGTTCCGGTTGCATCAAGGGCTGCCCCGATAACAGGTTTTGCGCCGCGATTAAAAGCGGGCTGAAGGGGTTGGCGACATTAACGATGGTGAAAGGCTCTCTGACTGGCGGCGGATACAGAATGGGGGCCAAAAACATGCCAAAGGTCAGTACCATGCTCAGCATATTGCCCATGTCGCGTAAAACCAGGTTGATGATTGCCATGATAAAGCCCGTCCCCAAGGCCATCAGCAACACTGCAATCAATATCAAGGGAATAAAGACGCTGTGCCAGGAAGGTACAAAACCATACCAAATGAAAACTACCGTTACCGGAATCAAACGTATCATGAAATCCAGCGACGCTTGACCAATGGCCGAAAAGACCAGCGCTTCCTTGGGAAAATTGATTTTTGTGACTAAAGACCCGGCATTCACCAAACTGTTGGTGCATCCGATCAGGCAACCGGCAAATAGTTGCCAGACGGATATGCTCCATAAAGCATGAACGACATAAGGCAAGTCGGTTGGCCCCATGTCGAATACCCGGTGTTTTGATAAAAAAGTGAAAATGGCGACTGTGACGATTTGCGGTAGAACCGCCCAAACATAACCCAGCATCGATTGACGATAGCGGACCGAAAAGTCCCTAATGATCAATCGCCAGATCAATTCTCGACTAGCCATCAAGTCTGAAAACATCTCCTTCCAAATTCGGGTTTTATGCCCGTTTCGGCGAGCCCTATAGATTTTGGTGTTATTGCTTTGTATTTTCATGCTCAATGATTTAAAGGATGTATAGCTCGTAGGGTACGATTTATTTCTGACCGCATCCTAAGTGCTATTGCCGGCGCCGTTGCGGCCGATGATGCCGCCAGCGGAACGGGTTATGTAACCCATACGCATAAAGCTACTCCCTTTATACTCCAAAAATAGTCACGCTCTTTCCCAAGTTCCCGCTTGGGAAACACACCCCGGAAGCTCCAGCTTCCTGAACAGGTTACCCAAGCTGGAGCTGGAGCTGGAGCTTGGGTAACAGCCTAATTGGCGCTATTTAGGACAAACGCAAGGGCGTGGTAAACTCGGCCCCGCCGGCAAACAGAGATTTCCCATCAAAGACTTATGTGCTCCCCCTTAGAAAGACACTTCCGGGGCTGCGTTTGGTTTGATGAGCGGTTGGCCGAATATTTACGTTTTTCTTCATTTGGCTTATTGACTACGACAAGCTACTGAGTGGCTCCGATTTTTTTTGAGATAAAAGTTTCTGAAGCTTGGAAACAAGGAATAATCTAGCGAATACGACACAAGTGATAGACTTGGTATTGCCATGATAAAGGCCAGATAGTTAGAGCCAAGGCCTGAAATAAGCGCAGTGGTACCATGTAAAAAGGAGGCCGTACTATCCAGCTTCGAGACAGCACATGCAAGTCTTTCCATCGATCTGTAATCTCCAGGCCAGCCTCTTCGAGCATTTTTCGCCACTCATCAAGAGACCTAATTGTTTCCCGTACTGTTTGTTGTTGAGTACCGCGATAAATACCAAAGCGATACGTAGGAAAACCTGCGTTGGGTACCAGAATCACTAGTTTAGCATTGGGTTTTGCAACCCTCGCCATCTCCCGCAATGCCGCTGGTTGGTCTAGAAAATGCTCAAGCGACCCGAGACAGGTAACGATATCAAATGAGTGACTATCAAAAGGAAGTTGCTCAGCAATACCCAAGAAAAAAACACCCTCAGGTAAGCGACGCTGGCACGCATCTATAGCTCTTTCGGATATGTCGATACCACTTATATCCGCACCATGTTGTGCTACCGCTGCAAGCCAACTCCCAGCACCACAAGCAACATCCAGCAATCTGTCCCCTGGAGCCAAATGTAACCGCTTTATCAGTTGCAAGGCATGGCAGGAAGGGTGAGATACAGTTGATTTGATTTCGTGATAATAAATTTCGTCATAAAACTTTGCGATTTGTCGGTGTTCATCTTGGCTCATAATGAATTAGTCTTGTTGTTATGCTTTGGTGCAGCTAAATTAGCAATAGATGCAAAATATTGATTAGCTATTTGTTCCCAAGAAAAATGCTGATGGCAAAATCGTTTTGCTTTATTGCCCACCCGCTGTAACTCGGAGGGATCTTTCAAAAGTTCGCTTATCTTTTGGATATAAGCAGCGGCATTTTCCGGCTCCAACAACCAACCGTTTTGATTTTCGGTAATTGAGTCTTGCAGTCCTTCCAGATTTGAACCGAGAACGGCCAGGCCATGAGCGTTGGCTTCCAAGACTGCAATACCGAAGCCTTCCATATCGCCAGTAACTTTAATGTTTGGCTGAATAAACAAATCCGCGTTGGCAAACAACAAGCCTTTTAGTTCCTCTGTTGTAAATCCACAGCAGAAAACACTTTTTTCAAGGCCATATTCTTGAATACTTTTATCGATGATAGCCTTTTCTGGCCCATCCCCAGCAACAATGTAAATGCATTGATCCTGTATTTTGGTCATTACGTTCCGAATAAACCAACTAACGCCCTTACGCTTTACTAGCCGGCCGAGAGTAAACAAAATGGCTTTGTTTTCCGTATCTACGCCCAACAATTGGTCGAGTTTTTGTCTATCCCTGAATGGCTGCATTTCCACTTGGTGAACACCGTTTGGAATCACAGTTAATTTAGATGCCGGCAAACCTTTTAGAATAGCCGCCTCGGAAGTTGCTTGACTGACAGCAATGAGCCGATCCATATTAGGCAGGAAAAACCTAATCCAAAAAAACTGGTACACAGGATTACCATAGGTAATATCCAAACCGTGAATAATACAAATTACCGGTGTGTTCGGTCGGAACAATTTGATGAACCAACCCAAGACACCGAGAAGACCGTCTCCAAGTAAAATTACATCGCTTTCTTGAAAGCAAAATAGTACCTTGAACATGGCTAAAGGCAAAAAAAAGGGTAAGGCTTTTTTACCCTTACGATTTAAAATCGACTGTACAGGAATTATAGCGCGTAATGCCGCAAACAATGCTTGGTTATGTTTTTCCAACCCCCCCACGACAGGGGGGTAAGCTCTAGATATAAAAAGAAGTTTCACTCTGGGCAATTAAATGGTGGTTATTCAAAGCTCTTTTCCGCTATTTTCCAAACCCCGATTGGAAAATTCTGACTGCATACTCTTGCTTTCCGGCTTCGTGAAACTGGAGCTTTTCTAACTGTATTCCAAGGCAATGAGCGTAGGAACGAAAAGGTACTGGCGTGCTTCAATCTTTTTCCGCATGGCGATAATGCAACGAAGAAACCTGCTCGGACAGAATTCCAATCAAAAAAATGAACAACGAGGCCAAAAACAATACCGCACTCATATTGGTAAACCGACCGCTGGTTATGAATGTGTAAGCGTAATAAGACGCACCCGTGATAAAAACTAAGAAACTTAACGGCAGAAACAAACGCATCGGCGAAAACAGCGCACCGATTTTCATGATAATGACAAAAAACCGAATGCCGTCCCGCAATAATTTGATATGACTTCTGCCCTCGCGTTTACCGGCATGAATCGGCACATAGGCCACCGGAAAACCGGATCGGAAAAAAGCCATGGTACTGGTGGTCGGATAGGAAAAGCCGTTCGGAAGCAAATAGAGAAACCGGCGAAACTTATCGGCTTTGACCGCACGAAAGCCGGAGGTCAAATCTTCAATCCGATACCCGGTCATGACCGACGCCAACTTGTTATAAAACCCGTTCGCGAAACGCCGCAACCAAGACGCATGCGTTCTTGCATGTCTCGCACCGACTGCCATGTCGTAACCGGCATCAAGCTTAGCCAGTAAAGCGGGGATATCTTCCGGATCATGCTGACCGTCCGCATCCATGAATACCAAGATATCGCCGCCGGCGTTTCTGGCTCCGGTTTTAATCGATGCGCCATTGCCTTGGCTGTAAGGATGACTGATGACCTTGGCGCCGGCTTTGGCCGCTAATTTAGCAGTCTTATCGGTAGACCCGTCGTTGACAACGATAATCTCGGCATCGGGCAATAAGTGCTTCAATCGCCGTAATACCACTGCAATATTTTGCGCTTCGTTCTTGGCCGGTAAAACGACGCTGATAGAATTGTCCCGTTCCACCCTTCCAGCATAGGCATGCATGCTCAACTTATCCATATCAAATCACCGTTAGTATTAATCGTTTCCACGCTCCAGCGTTCATCGTTATATAGTGTTCGCACATGAAATTTCGTTTTTTTAAAACCCTCACCCCAGCCCTCTCCCAATGTGGGCGAGGGAGTATAATGCCGAAATTTGATGTGCGATAGGTATATTTAGCGCACCTTGCTCCGATATCGCGATCTGGGGATCGCTCCCACAGAGCACCCGACGCTTTGTGGGAGCGACGCCTTCGACGCGATTTCGAGGCCGAGAGCGTCAAACGACAATAATAGATGTCGAGGACTCATTGGCTAAGTAACTGTTTAAAACCTGCCTCCCGATTTTATCGGGCGAGTTACTTTAAGCAGCGTAGCCCCAAGATCATATTGGCAAAAAGCTGATTCCCCACTTTGCCGCATTATTGAGCGAACAGCCAAAACGGATCGTGAAAACAAGGGAAAATCTCAAATGTAAGGGCTGACCACGATTATTATGATCATATTTTTAAGATTCCTCACTCAATAATTCCGCAACTTGTTTATTTAAATAACCTGCAAAGTCTTTTATGAGACTTAAATTGTTATGTGCAGCGACCAATGCGGAATAAAAAATATCCGGATCGTCAATGTATTCGTGAATCATTCTGTTTCTTAGCTGGCGTAATGCGATCCATTGCTCCGCAGACGTTAACCAGCCATATTTTTCAGCTTTGTCCAGGTTAACCAGTAAAGCCTTGGGGAATTCACCCAGTGCTGTGAGCAGTGCGGGTAACAACTTATCACCTAGTGTGTCCTGAAGACGACCAAAACGACTCGAAAATGCTTCTATTTTGAGCGCATATTCAGGTGTATGCGCCAGGTTTTCTATGCTGGCCCTATTAAATGAAGAAGAAAAAACTTGTTGATCGGCATAATCCAGATGCTCAATTTCTTTTTCAATCACGCGCACTAAAAAAGCTAATCTCGCTTGTATTTCGGCTGCAATTTTCATAATAAAACGCCTTGCTCGCGGGCTATGCGGTGAATCTGTTGTTGATTCAAATTTGGCGCGTCTAATAGCAGATCGATTTTTCTTTCGTTACCTAATCGGTAGATTATTTTAGCTTCTGCTTTGATCATCTTTTCTACCGGCTGGTTTGTCGGGGACGAAAGGGTCACAAGCAAATCAATATCACCGCCTTTGGCGGCATCATCCACTCTGGAACCAAATAATCGAACCACTGCTTCAGTGCCGAAAACTTCAGTGATCGTTTCTTTGATAACCTTAATTTCGTTTTTTGTTAAACGCATAGGCTTTTGTGCTCAGTTAACGTTCATCCTAAAAAGAGCAGTTGGCGTATGTTGTGGGCCGTTCGTGCTGAGCAATGTCGAAGCATGGACGGCCCACAACATACTCACCCTTTGGGTGAATGAAAAATCCCGCTCGCCCTTCGACAGGGCTCTCCTGAGCGTAGCTGAAGGGCTCAGGACGAACGGGATTTTTCATAGCCCAACTGCTCTTTTTATGTTCATTGTTCGCATCTATGGGGAACTCCTGCGGAACGGGTTTGTAACCCGCCCCCAACGTTTCGGTTTTCCCTAAACATTTCGGCTTACTTCGGCCAAAGTCAAAATGTTTAGGACGGGGTTGCAAACCCCGTCCTGCGTCATTACCGGCTTTTCCTTATTCCCACAAATGACTCAAACTAAATGAATGCTCGGCAAACGGATCGGCGCTGACTTGATCGTCATCCTTTAAACTATGCTGCAACAGCCAATGGCCTTCTTGTAAGCGATACGTTTCGAGCGTATGCAACACCGGATCAATCAACCAACAATAAAACACACCTAGACTGGCATAAATCGGCATTTTCTCGCTGCGATCGATTTTGGCGGTTGCAGGCGATAAAACCTCGCAGACCCAATCGGGCACGATTTCAAACCAAGCCGTCTCAGGCAGTTGCGGCATGCGTTGTTTACGCCATCCTGCAAGATCCGATACCAAAACATGACCGCCGATGTGCAATTCCGGCTCGTCAAGTATCCACCAACCACCCGGACTACCCCCTCTTTGAAAAGGTCTAAACAATTCACCACCCAACGCCGAACAAGTCAAAGCATGCGTCGTCGCGGGCCTCGGCCGCACTTCCAAGCGTCCATTGATGATCTCACCGATCATATTTTCGGGCAAAGCCAGAATATCGTCATAACTGGGTAATTTAAGCGCGGGATTAGCCATGTCTGCCTAACTTTTCCAAATCACACATCAATTAGCGTCTAACTGATCGACCATCGGGAGTATAGCATAACGGCATAATTCGGCATTGGGTTGCCGCAACTCCTGGCGGGACGGGTTATTTAAACCGCCCCAATATTTCGGTTTACCTTAAACATCTCGGATTGCTTAGTCCACGGTCGAAACATTTAGAATTGGGTTGCCCTCTATCCTGCCAAAGCTGAAGCTTGGAAAAAAGATATAATACTTTCACAGTCTCAGAAGAGTGGAAACAAGTGAATTACTCGGTTTTTACTGAATCTAACTCTTCAAGCAAAATTTGCTTAATACGTTCGACTTCATAACGATAATCCGGCTTAATATCCAGAGGTAGAATGTTTGTGCCGGGTTGTGTTTGTATCAACGATTCTACTTTCTGTAAATGTTCTAAAGCTTCCTGAAAGTGCCTGTGGGAACCCAAAATTCCGACCTGCACCAAACCATGCTCTATGTTTTTTTCCATATCCAAAACCCGGTTGAATGCATCGACGGCTAGCTTCGGCTTTTTGAACTCCGCATAAACTCTGCCCTTGAGATGATACATTTGAAATCGCAGACGCGAGTTACGTTGAACGGATGGGTTGTCATTAATTAAAGTATCCAACAACTGTAATGCTTGCAATGCGCTTACACCCTTACACTCAGGACTGGACATAATTTGAATGGTAGATTGCAGCATATTAAATAATTGCGGGACGTAATCTAATTTACCGGTCTGATTCCGTATCTCGGAAAACTCACTCTCGGTCACTTCGTCGAAACGACACTTTAAGATCAACCAATGCCACTGCAAATCCAGATTATGGGGAATTTCATGTCTGGCTTGGGTCAGTAATGTCAAAGCGGCTAAGGGTTGATCCGCCTGCTCCATTTGCAATGCCGCAGTGCGTTGCGCACGGGAAGAATGCGGATTACGCTCAGCCCAAAATAACGTCAACTCCAGCGGGTTACCCCATAATTGACTGCGTTGATAAGTAAATGCGGCACAAATGGCTAAAAACAAATAACTACCGATTCGGAGCATACGCCTATCCACCCGAATCAATAAACTACCGAGCGGTAAAAACAAAAAAATAGCCGGTAAATAATTACGGTGCTCGAAGTAAAGCTCCAATCCGATTGTAGTGGACTCCAAAACATGCCCGGCCAAAAAAAACAACCAAGATAAGCTCAGTAACGGCCAACGCTTACGCATGGCAATCGCACCGAATAACATCAGCGACAATGCAACAACGCTGTACAGAGTCTTTGGAGGTGCCAACAACCCGGTGGATAACTCGATATTCTCGTTCAAAAGCCCCGGATAAAACATACGCGGTATATATATATGATATAAATACCCAATTACAATCCGGCTTTCGGTAAGCAACCTTTGCGGTAAAGTAAACGTGCGGTTATAAAAAGGATGATCAAGCGTATAGGGATTAAAAACGTAAATCAGATAAGCGAAAATAGCGAGGCTAGGTAATAAAATAAATGTAATTTGCCAGAGCTTGTTCAGCGGCGCCACTCCGCTATAGGGATGACGAAAAACGCATAACTCGACCATCGCGATCAACAACGGCAACAATATACCGTTTTCCTTGCTCAACAGCGCCAGCAAAGTACCCAAGACCACCGCGCTGGTCATATATGCATAGGCGCGACGGGATTCCTCCGCCAACAAACGCCGGCCCTTGACATAAAGCCATAAACCTAATATCGAAAAAAAAGCCGACAGCATTGCCATGCGCTGAACGACATATAGAACGGTCGAGACCATGTAGGGATGCAGCAACCATAATGCGGCGACCAGCAAAGCCGCATTATTTAGGCGGCTAGAGGGAAGATAGAAGCACAGTAATAATTGCCGGCATAACAAGTACAAAAAAATGCCGGAAAGTCCGTGCAACAATACATTAGTCCGTTTAAACGGAAAAGGATCGGTTGGCCAATCGGTTCCGTCCAACAAAAAGCTAAGAAGGCTTATCGGTCGCCCGGTCGGGCCCGCAATGCCCGAAGAAATATACTTGAGAAAGGTGTCTAGATTTCTGACGCCGTTGTATTCACCGAGCTTGTTGAGATTGGCATAGTCGTCAAATAAAAATCCACCCTTTAAGCCAGGCCAATAAACGATAGCAACTAAAATCGATAGCCCAAATAACAATAAGAAGTGGGGACTTCGGTTAGACATTGTATTTGTTTGTAATGGCCAATTTTTATAAAACCTTTCTAGACTATGTTAACTATTAGAAAACCGTGATAGATAGATATTTCTTCTATAAACTGAACTTCATAACAGCTAACATATTAATTAATGTTAAAAATCGTCGTTTATTTCATTTGTTAACCGTCCACATTCTCCAAATAAAAAAGTCCACCTTATAGGCGGACTTTTTCTTTATCTCGAAAGTGCTAATTAACGACAACTTGAAGGCAGATATTTTGCCGGTAAATTAGAACCAGTCTTACATGTCCAGATTAGACTTCCTACAGTAGTTGTAGGCGATAGCAATAATGTAGAACCATCAATTTGTGAGCTAGCTTTTCTTGGATCAGTACTACTATACGTGATAGTCACTAGTCCGTTCGCAACCGCTACTTGACTGACATAATTACCCGTAATGTCTGCGGCTGCAGGGATACCAAACGCACCACTATCAGCACCAGTTAAAGTACCACGATCGCTCCAAAACTCAGAAACTGTAGTTTTCACCCCCCCTGCTAAAACAGGACCTTCAGAAACTTGGGCTCGAATTGTGTAATCCTGATAAGCCGGCAGCGCGACCGCCGCCAAAATACCGATGATCGCGACCACGATCATCAGTTCGATCAAGGTAAAACCTTGTTGTGTTTTAAATTTTTGCATGGTAACCACCTCTGTGTTGGTAGAAAAGTTCGAATTGAATTCAGTTAAGATAATGCATGCGCCATGCCAACTTTGCAAACAAGAACCAGGGTGTTTGTATATCAATGCGTTAGGCGTGTCTCTTTTCGGTGAGCGGCGCGATTCAGTTGCTCAGATCGGAAATTCTACTCGGTACGACTTTCTAAAAACGGCGGTTTATGACAATTTTGGTCAGTCCTTTCGTTCTATCGCCGATCGGGTCGCACAAACCCGACCGTAACATTTATACCATTTTCGGAACGGGGTTTATAGCCCATACGCATCAAGCTAAGCACAGAACTCCGCCGCTAAATCGCTACAGGCCTCTTCCGGCGAATCTAAAAAGCGTAGCCCGGATGGAGCATGGCGCAATCCGGGAAGCCCGGAGCCACGCTATTCCCGTATTCCGCTACGCTGCATACGGGCTACATGCCATCTTAGCCAATGTGACTTCGATACCGTTTATCCTAAAAAGAGCAGTTGATAAGTGTTGTAGACCGTTCGTGCTGAGCCAAGTCAAAGCATGAACGGTCTACAA
The DNA here is from genome assembly GCF_044788715.1 of Methylotuvimicrobium sp. KM1. Taxonomy (NCBI): domain Bacteria; kingdom Pseudomonadati; phylum Pseudomonadota; class Gammaproteobacteria; order Methylococcales; family Methylococcaceae; genus Methylotuvimicrobium; species Methylotuvimicrobium sp. KM1. Next base: position 4,198,350 of record NZ_CP173170.1, read on the forward strand.
CACTTACACCGGATTGGTGAAGCCTCAAACTACCGTTCACCCTTCGACAGGGCCCTCCTGAGCGTAGCCGAAGGGGCCCTCCTGAGCGCAGCCGAAGGGGCTCAGGGCGAACGGTAGTTTGAAGCTTCCAACTGCTCTTTTTAGGTTTATTGTCAGCCAACGCTCCCGTCTCCGACATCGCGATCAGGGGATAGCTCCCACAGCCGAGTAGGTCGGGTTAGGCGATAGCCGTAACCCGACGTGCCACCGCCCCCCTGTCGGGTTACGCTAACCCGACCTACGCCACTACCTTTGCGGCAGGGGTTTATAAGGCTATGTTTGTGTTCCGTCAAAATTGAGGCACGGAGCAGGTTATTCAACCCACCCCAAACGCTTTATGCTTACTTTGGGCATGGCTGAAACGCCGATGACGAGTTTATAAAACCCGCCCAGGGGATTATTAGCGAGCGCTACGAGAGAACGCCCGCTAAGGAATCGGAAAGGGTTGCGCTTTTTGCAATCCGGCGCCGAAGGAGTTTCGGCATCGGTTATTGGATTATTTGCCGTATTTTCTACGGAATTTGTCGACTCTTCCTGCGGTATCGACGACACGTTGTTTACCGGTATAAAAAGGGTGGCATGCTGAGCATACCTCAACTTGAAGATCCTTACCCAATACGGACCCGGTTTCGAAGGTATTGCCGCAACCACAAGTGACTGTGATTTGTTTGTATTCTGGATGAATGTCTGGTTTCATGTTTGCTTCCAAATTACCCGTTAGTGGGCCACGTACTTATTAATGAACTGCGTATGATACTGTTTATATAAGTGAATCGCAATATCAATTTTTGGTCGATTCCTTATGGTGCTTGTTTCTTTCTCCACGCCGGGCGGGGTATTTAACACATACCGAATGTTTCGATTTACGTTAAATATTTCGGTTGTAATTATTCATACTCCCCTATCGTTCTCTCGCTCCAGCGTCACCGCCATTAAGTTAAACACCACAGAAATAAATAATGCTTGCATTCAGGCTCTACTGTGCATCAAAAGCTTGCCATCCATGGCACTGGATTCCGCCAATCCCTGGCGGAATGACGCGTTATTTGCTTAAGTTGGCGCATATGGGTTGTGCCGGTCTCAGGAAGCTGGAGAGATTTTGAAAGTATTCAATATTACGAAATAACCATGAAGAATACGAAGCCACACGAAGAATTAAATTTTTGATTTTATAGTCTTTTTCTTCATTATCTTCATGCTCTTCATGGTAAATAAATTGTTTTATGATGTATTCACCGATACTTTCACAGTCTCTGGAGCGTTGGAAATCCCGTATTCCTCGTCCTGCTTAGAAAACCATCGCCAAACGGCTAACTTCGCGCGTAGCGCCTCATTAACACCAGCACCAAAACGATTGCCGGCAATCCTACCGATGCGGAATAAACGAAAAATAATTCGTAACCGTAATGTTCAACCACTATTCCGGAAAAGCCGCCTAAAAGTTTCGCGGGCAGAGTCATCAGCGAACTGAATAAGGCGTATTGAGTCGCGGTATAGGCCTTACTGGTCATACTCGATAAGTAGGCTATGAACACCGAGGTCGCAATACCTCCGCTGAGATTATCGGCACTGACGGCGCTGGCAAGCAAAACTAAGCTGGGCTCCGAGACGGCGAGCAGCACGAACAGTAAATTGGTCGCGGCAGCCATCACTGCGCCGAGCAACAAAGGCTTCATGATGCCATAGCGGGCCACCAATACGCCGCCGAGCGAGGCGCCGGCGATGGTCATGAAAAACCCGAAAATCTTGCTGATGTCGGCAATTTCTTTTTTACTGAATCCGATATCCAAATAAAACGGGTTCGCCATCACGCCCATCGTGATGTCGCTCATTTTATAAGTCGCGATCAGCACCAGTATCATCAAGCCGAATTTGCCGTTTCGCGTGAAAAACTCGACGAACGGGCTTAGCACCGCATCGGAAAACCAAGCACCCAATCGATCCGGCCAATTTCGGCGCTCCGCAACACCTAGAGCGGATTCCACTCTTCGCGCCAATTTCCGCGCCTCTTGATCTTCGTTAGGGAGCGGCTCGTCAATGATCAGCGTGGCCGCGACACCGACCAGCATGCAGGCAGCCATCATTTGATAGGCAATCGCCCAATCGAAATAATCAGCCAGATAAAACGCACCGGCCCCGGCTACCAGCAATGCAATCCGATAGCCGAGCACATACATCGCCGCCATCGCGCCTTGATATTCGACGACGACCGCTTCGATTCGATAAGCATCGATGACGATATCTTGGGTTGAGGAACAAAACGCCACCCAAACGGCGAATATCGCAATCCATTGCAATTGCGATTCGACATCGGCGCTCGCCATGCCGATCAGGCCAGCCGCAATACCCAATTGAGCCAACAACATCCAACTACGCCGCTTGCCGAACCACTTGGTCAACCACGGCAGCGGAAGCGTGTCGACCACCGGCGCCCAAAATACCTTGATGGAATATGTCACGCCGACCCAACTGAAAAAACCGATGACGGACAATTCGACGCCGACATCGCGAAGCCATGCCGACAGCGTCGAAAAAACCAATAGAAAGGGAAGACCGGCCGAAAAACCGAGAAAAACCATACCCAGCACGCGAGGCCGGGTATAGACAAGAAAGGCTTCGCGCCATCCGCTCTTGACAGCCGTCATGCCACCGACCGGCAATCAAACCACGAAGCGTCAACGCGAAGCCGAAGCGCCATGATTAGCCGTTCACTAAATAGTGAGCGAAAATACTGGCCGCATAACCGGCGGCGATCGCCGGCGTCCATTTTAGATGACTGAAGAAAGTGTACTTATGATTAGACTGCCCCATCAACGCTACACCCGCCGCCGAACCGATCGACAGCATCGACCCGCCCACACCGGCGGTCAACGTAACCAGCAACCATTGGTATAAATCCATCTCCAAGCCCATGTTCAATACCGCGAACATCACCGGAATGTTATCGACGATCGCCGACATCACACCGACCAGTATGTTGGCCGAGGTAAATCCGAGTCCATCGTACATCGCCGCCGACATCAGTTCGAGATAGCCGATATAACCTAAACCGCCTACCGCAAAAACCACGCCGAAGAAAAAGAACAGAGTATCCCATTCGGCATCGCGCACTTTATTGAAGATATCGAATTCATAATCTTCGTTGCTACGATAGAGCGTAGTGATATGAAAACCGTACAACATCAAGATCGAAAGACCGAACATCATGCCCATGAACGGCGGCAAATGCAGGAATTGTTTGAAACTAACCGCAGATACAATGGTCAACGCAAACAGCACGCAAACCGTTACCGCGCCCGGTTTCAATTCGATCGCCGCTTCGTGAACCGCTTCTGGCTGCTCGTCGGGCACCGCGAAATGCATGAAGGCGGCCGGCACTAAATAATTGACGGTTGATGGAATAAACAGCGCGAAAAAGTCGAAAAACTCGGCATAACCCGCCTGCCATACCATTAGCGTGGTGATATCGCCGAACGGACAAAACGCGCCGCCGGCATTCGCAGCAATCACCAGGTTAATTAAACCGATCGTAATGAATTTGTCGTTTTTCTTGCCGACCGCCAATACGACTGCACCGACCAACAATGCCGAAGTCAGGTTATCGGCAACCGACGACAAGAAGAATGTGATGATGCCGGTAATCCAAAACAGCTTACGATAACTGAATTGCTTTCTGACCAACCAGGAACGCAAGGCTTCGAAAACATTACGCTCGGCCATCGCGTTGATATACGTCATAGCAACCAGCAAGAACAGCATCAAGGCCGCGTATTCTTTTAGGTTATGCTCGAAGGCTTCGTGCAATTCTTCAGTTGAAACGCCTTTCGAGGACGCCAAAACCGCCGCATGCGCCCAAATAATCCCCGCCGCAAAGATGACCGGCTTGGATTTTTTCAATCCGGTAAACTCTTCGGCCATCACGAAACCGTAAGCGATGACGAAAATTAATACAGTATAGATACCTCGCTCGGTACCGGTTAGATCCAGGTTTTCAAACCCGCCTGCCAGCGCCAGCTCCGGCAAACACAAAGCCAGCATCACAAATATAAGCCGCAACAAAAGAACCCCCTGATTAGTAAATTATTGGAAAAACGAACGTTAAAATTTTTAAAGCGGGATATTATAACCGCATAATAAACTTTGTCATTTTATCCGTGTCGGTATAATATTGCCGGTTCATTTATTCGCCCCCTTACGGCGCTTTTCCAACAGCTCATCCTCACTATGTACCAATACACTCAAGACGATCAAACGCTCATTGATGAACGTGTCGCCCAATTCAGAGGCCAAACCGAACGCTTCCTGAAAGGAGAACTCGACGGCGATCAATTCCGCGCGCTTCGCTTAATGAATGGCTTGTACATTCAAACTCACGCGCCGATGCTGCGCGTAGCCGGCCCTTACGGCCTGCTGTCGTCCAGGCAATTGCGCAAATTGGCCGAAATCGCACGTAAATACGACAAGGGCTATTGTCATTTTACGACGCGCCAAAATATTCAATACAATTGGCCCAAGCTCGAGGAAGTCCCGGACATTCTCGCGGAACTGGCTGAGGTTCAAATGCATGCGATTCAAACCAGCGGCAACTGCATGCGCAATACGACGACCGACCCTTTGTCCGGCGTGTGTAAGGATGAGATCGAAGACCCGCGCCCCTATTGCGAAATCATTCGCCAATGGACTACGCTGCACCCCGAATTCGCGTTTTTGCCTCGCAAGTTCAAGATCGCTGTCAGCGGCGCCCTGCACGACCGGGCTGCGACGCAATTTCATGATATCGGCCTGCATTTGGTTAAAAACGATGCCGGCGAAGTCGGCTTTAAAGTTTTCGTCGGAGGCGGCCTAGGCCGCACGCCGGTCATCGGACAAGTCATTCGTCCGTTTCTGGAAAAAAAGTACCTATTGTCTTATCTGGAAGCCATCGTCCGTATCTATAATCTATTCGGGCGCCGCGACAATAAGTACAAAGCCAGAATCAAAATTTTGGTCAAGGAAGAAGGCCTCGAAAAGATCGCTGAATTGGTCGAGCAAGAATGGCGGTTGAACAAAGACAGTCTCGAGCTGAGCGACGAACGTATTGAATCCATTAAAGCCCAATTCGCACCGCCGGCTTACGAAACCGATGCCGGCCTTGACGGCAGTTTCAATGATCGGCTCCATGACAATCCGGCTTTTGCAACTTGGGTCCAACAGAATACGGCCGATCACCGCGTGCCCGGTTATTGTGCGGCCTTCATTTCTCTGAAAGCACCCGACGCCCCTCCCGGCGACATTACCGATACGCAATTGGACTTGGTCGCCGATTTGGCCGACCGCTTCAGTTTCGGCGAAGTCCGCAGCACTCATAGGCAAAATTTGGTTTTGACCGATGTCAAGCAGGCGGATTTGTTCACCTTATGGCAGGAGCTCGACGCCGCCAAGTTGGCCACGCCGAATATCGGCTCCGCGACCGACATCATCTGCTGCCCGGGCCTCGATTTTTGCTCTCTGGCCAACGCAGGCTCCATCGGCATTACCCGCGAAATCAATCAGGCCCTGGACGATCTTGATTACTTGCACGATCTCGGCGATATCAAGATCAACATCTCAGGCTGCATGAACGGCTGCGCGCATCAAAGCGTCGGCCATATCGGGATTCTCGGCGTCGATAAAAAAGGCGAGGAATGGTATCAGATTACGCTGGGCGGTTCGTCCGAAAACGAAGCCGCAATCGGCGATAGATTGGGCCCCTCGGTTGCCAAGGATCAAATCACGCGGGCCGTGCAAGACATTCTCGATGTTTACATCAAGCAAAGACAAGAAGACGAGTCTTTCTTACATACCGTTAAACGCGTCGGCATTACGCCATTCAAAGAGCAAGTTTATGCAAATCATTAAAGATAAAAAAATCACCGAAGACAATTGTCAATTTGTCGCCGATAATCAAGACATCCCTCAATCAGGCGATATTACCGTTTCCGTATCTCGTTGGCTGAACGATAAAGACTCTCTGACTCGGCGCGGCGGACAAACCGGTCTCAGAATTCGATCGACCGATACGCTTGAAGACATTGCCGGCGATTTAGCCGGAATGCCTTTGGTCGAATTGGACATCGCGATGTTCGGCGACGGGCGCTCGTTCAGCCAAGCTTGGTTGCTGCGCAACCGCTATCATTACCGCGGCGAAATTCGTGCTGTCGGCAATTACTTGATCGATCAGATATTTTATCTGCACAGAACCGGCGTCGACGCCTTTCAATTGGATGAAAGCAGAAAGCCGGAAGACGCGCTGGCCGCATTGAACGATTTTTCGGTGGCTTATCAGCCGTCGGTCAATTAGCCGCTTCTCAGCTCTTACCCCGTAATTATTCCCCCCTATCGTTCCCACGCTCCAGCGCTCATCGTTATACACATCTTACGCTGTTTCCCAAACTCTGTTTGGGAAACCCGTCTCGCAAGCTCTGCTTGCCGGCTTCGGGAAGCTGGAGCTTCCAAGACTTCATGCCCAAGCAGAGCTCTCATCGTTATACACATCTTTATGTGAACCACGTCATTCCGGTATGGATTGCCGGAATCCAGGCTACAGGGATGTATTGGCCTTGCCATCCCTAGCACTGGATACCCGCTTTCCGGCGGGTATGACGGGACTTGTGTATAACGATGAGCGCTCCAGCGTGGGAATGAAGACCGAGACGCTCTAGCGTCTCGTAAAGCTGGATCGACACTCAGGCATTTCCACGCAGAGCGGTTCGCTCTTTTCCAAGCTGGAGCTTGGGTAACAGCATAACAATCTCGGATCTCCCTCACCTAACGTTCGGCTTCTCCGCTTCCCGCCCGGTGATCAGCCGGGGATTTTACCCTTGGATTTGGATAAAATCGAAACATAAGGGTGCGCATCGCGCACCTTTATTCTAACCGCAGACTTTTTTCATGACTTCGCCGATCTCGGTGGGCGAACTGACCATTTCGACGCCGGCCGCTTTCATCGCGGCGATTTTGCTTGCCGCCGTACCTTTGCCGCCAGTCACGATCGCGCCGGCATGTCCCATGCGTTTGCCGGGCGGTGCGGTTTGTCCGGCGATATAACCAACCACCGGCTTTGTGACATGCGCCTTGATATATTCGGCCGCTTCCTCTTCCTCGCTACCGCCGATTTCGCCAACCATGACGATGCCGTGCGTTTGCTCATCGGCCTGAAAACGGCTGATCACGTCGATGAAATTCATTCCGTGAATCGGATCGCCGCCGATGCCGACGCAAGTGCTTTGCCCCAAGCCTTCGCGCGTCGTTTGATGCACCGCCTCGTAAGTCAATGTCCCTGATCGCGACACGATACCGATTTTGCCAGGCTGATGAATGAAACCCGGCATGATGCCGATTTTGCATTCGCCCGGCGTGATGATGCCGGGACAATTCGGGCCGATCAATACCGTATCGGAACCGGCCATCGCGGCCTTGACGCGCAGCATGTGCAATACCGGAATACCTTCGGTTATACAGACGATCACTTTGATGCCGGCATCGAAGGCTTCCAATATCGCATCGGCCGCATAGAACGGCGGCACATAAATCACCGTAGCTTCAGCCTGCGTTCTTTGCACGGCCTGTTCGACCGTATCGAACACAGGCAAATCGCAATGAGTCTCGCCGCCGCGCCCGGGCGTTACGCCGCCGACCAACTGTGTGCCGTATTCGAGCGTTTGCAACGAATGGAAAGTGCCTTGTTTACCGGTAAAGCCCTGACAAATGACTTTCGTTGCTTTGTTTACCAAAATGCTCATACACCCTCCGCCAATGCAACCACTTGTTCGGCAGCCTTTGCTAGGTCATCCGCCGCCACTAAATTCAATCCCGACTCCCGCAATAATGTACGCCCCGCTTCGGCATTCGTGCCTTCGAGCCGAACCACGACCGGAACCTTAACACTAACCTCCTTGACTGCGGCTAAAATACCTTCGGCAATCACGTCGCACTTGACGATGCCGCCGAAAATGTTGACCAGCACGGCCTTGACGTTCGGGTCGGCCAGAATCAATTTAAACGCTTCGGCGACTTTTTCGGTATTCGTGCCGCCGCCGACATCAAGGAAATTAGCCGGACTTCCGCCTTTCAATTTCACCAAGTCCATCGTCGCCATCGCAAGGCCCGCGCCGTTGACCATGCAGCCGATGCTGCCGTCCAAGGTAATGTAATTGAGCCCGAACTGCTGCGCCTTATGTTCCTTTTCGTCCTCTTGCCCCGGATCGCGCATCGCGGTAATGTCCGGATGCACAGCGACCGCGTTGTCGTCGAAATTGATCTTTGCATCGACCGCGATCAATTCGCCCGAGTCCGTCGTCACAAGCGGGTTGATTTCGATCTGACCGGCGTCTTTTTCGAGCAACAGCTTATAAATACCGGCCATGATTTTTTCGAGACTCTTGAATTGCGTAGACTCAAGTCCGAACGCAAATGCGACTTTGCGGCATTGATAAGGCTGAAGCCCGGCAGCCGGGTCGACTTGAAACGAAATGATGCGGTCCGGCGTTTTTTCCGCAACTTCTTCGATATCCATGCCGCCGGCCGCCGATGCGATAAAAATCACGCGTTCGCTGCCCCTGTCAACCAATGCGCTCAAATAAAACTCGCGATCGATTTGTCCCGCCTTTTCGACATAGAGTGTCTCGACAGGCAAGCCTTCGGCACCGGTTTGCTGCGTCACTAAGCGCGTGCCCAACAATTTACGGCTGAATTCGGTAATCTCGTCTAAACTTTTGGCGATATGGACGCCGCCTGCCTTGCCCCGCCCGCCCGCATGAACTTGCGCCTTGACGACCCAAGCCTTTCCGCCGAGTTCGCGCGCAACTTGTTCGGCATGCCCCGCCGTTTCAGCCGGACTGCCTTCCGGCACTGGAATGCCATAGAGTTTGAACAACTGTTTGGCCTGGTATTCATGGATGTTCATCGTTATTTTCCGGTGGTTATAAAATTACCTGATATCTTGCTTACATTTCGGTCTAATTCGAAAATATAGCTTTCACATTAGACCGGCAAGCAGACTCCCGTATTTATCCTGCTTTTGACTCGAAATTACTGTAGGTTTATTTTAACCAAGCCGCAATAAAACACCATGCTTAATGAACCCAAACCGGAAAACAAATCCGATATTATCTATCCTTGTCCATTTTCGATGGGATACGGCATCCCGCGCCAACAAGCCTGGCTGCTATTAAAAGTTTTCCTGACTTACCGGCTGATTCTGGCTTGCTTATTCGTGATGTTATTCTTTAGCCGACTCGGTCCCGGCACGGGAGTCCGTCACGACGAATACTTGTTTATCGCCAGTGGCAGCAGTCATTTGGCGCTGACGATCATTTCCGGCTTTTTTTTGTTGCGGCGATGGATTAGCTATACCGTTCAGGCTCAAACGCTCATTTTCACCGACATTATCATCATTACGCTGATCATGCACGCTTGCGGCGGCATTAACAGCGGCGTCGGCATCTTACTCGCCGCATCGATCGCCGCAAGCGGACTCTTAATCGGCGGGCGATGCGCGCTGCTATTCGCCGCCATTGCCAGTTTGGCCATTCTTACCGAGCAGATTTACGCGTTCCAAACCCATAGCTTCAGAGATACCGCCTATACCTATGCCGCTATGCTCGGCGCCTCATTCTTTACGATCGCAATGCTAGCCTATGCGCTCGCGCAACGAACCGAACAATCCACCGCGCAGCAAAAAACCATCAATCAGCTCGAGGAGCTCAGCAAATACATCATTCAACATTTACAATCGGGCATTATCATTTCCGATCGCAACCATCAAATACGGATGAGTAACGAAGCCGCCGCAAGGCTTACCCAATGCTCAACAATGCCCGATCGTCTACATGCTATTTCTCCATATTTAGCGGAAGCTTTCTCGTACTGGCTGAACGACCCCAGCCAGGATTTCGCCGTAATTCCCTTAACGGACGGCAGCGAGATGCAAACCCGGTTTACAGCGCTTCCGACCCGGCACGAAGCGCTCAACATGATAATTTTAGAAGATATCGCGTTTTACAATCAGCGTTTACAACAAAGTAAACTCGCCTCTCTAGGGCAATTAACCGCCAGCATCGCTCATGAAATTCGCAACCCGCTTGGTGCAATCAGCCATGCAGGACAACTGCTTGCGGAAAACATCGAATTATCGAACGAAGACCGGCGCCTAACCGAAATTATTAGAAATCATTCGACTCGCGTGAACAAAATCATCGAGGATATTTTACAATTGTCCCGGCGTAGCGCTTCGTTACGTAAAAAAATCGACTTGATTAAATGGTTAGACGACTACATTGAGCAGTTCTGTGCTGAAAACGGTTACGCACGCGATCTTTTCACCATGACGACCGAATCGGAGCAAGCGCAAGCATTGGTGGACAAAGGCCATTTAAAACAAATTCTCGACAATCTGTGCCAAAATGCCTTGAAATACGGCAGCCCCGAAAAAAAACTAATCTCCTTGGCAATCCGCCAACATGAACAAATGCTCTGTATCGAAGTAATAGACTCCGGCTCCGGCATCGACCCAAGCCACCGCAAGCATCTGTTCGAACCTTTTTTTACGACCTCGGCACAAGGAACCGGTCTGGGGCTTTATATTTCGAAGGAATTAGCCGAATTGAATCAAGCCAGGCTAAGCTATCATATTACCGACCGGAACCAAAGTTGCTTCCGGCTCTGTTTACCGAACGCCGAACAAACTTTGATTGAAATATGAAACACCCCTTGACTTTAGTCGTCGACGACGAGCCGGACATCAGAGAGCTTTTAAGCATTACGCTCAAGCGCATGAACATCAATACCTTGTGCGCGGAAAATGTCGCCTCGGCTCGCCAGTTGTTGCAACAACATCCGTTCGATCTTTGCCTGACCGATATGAAATTACCTGACGGCAACGGGCTCGAATTGGTCGAATACCTCCAAAGCACGGGCAACACGATTCCGATTGCCGTGATTACCGCACACGGGAACATGGACACTGCGATCAAGGCAATGAAAGCCGGCGCCTTCGACTTTATCTCGAAACCGGTCGATTTACCGGTGCTTCGGCAAATCGTCACGAAGGCCTTACAATTAGGCCCCGATGCCGACACCAAGGAAAGACGCACACGACATATTTTATTGGGAGAATCGGAGCCGATGCGCCAAGTCCGGTCTAAAATCGACAAATTGGCACGTAGCCAGGCGCCGGTCTATATCAGCGGCGAATCGGGGTCGGGTAAGGAATTGGTGGCGCGCTTGATTCATCAGCAAAGCCCGCGTAGCGATAAACCTTTTGTTGCCGTAAACTGCGGCGCAATTCCGCCCGAACTCATGGAAAGCGAGTTTTTCGGACATAAAAAAGGCAGCTTCAGCGGAGCAATTGCCGATAAAAAAGGTTTATTTCAAGCGGCCGAGGGCGGTACGCTGTTTCTCGATGAAGTGGCCGATTTGCCTCCCTCGCTGCAAGTCAAATTGCTCCGCGCGATTCAGGAAAAAAAAGTTCGCTCGGTCGGCGAGCAACACGAAACGCCGGTCGATGTTCGCATCCTGAGCGCCACGCATAAAGATTTGAATCAATTGGTTCAGGAAGGGGTTTTTCGGCAAGATTTATACTACCGGATCAATGTCATCGATCTCAATATTCCGCCGCTTCGCGAACGAGGCGATGATATCGCGCAACTGGCCGAACATATTCTAGCCTCGTTAAATAGTAACAACGCTTATCAAGTCCAGCTCTCGCAATCGGCGCTGACTGCATTGAAACACTATCATTTTCCGGGCAATGTTAGGGAACTCGAGAATATTCTGGAGCGCGCCGTTGCGCTCAGCGACGGCAAAACGATCGATGCGGACGATTTAAATCTACCGATTAATCCGGACACCGTCCCTGATGCGCCCATGTTCGATCCATCTAAAGCGTCGTTGGAAGATTATTTGGAAGATATCGAGCGAACCGCCATTACTATCGCACTCGAAAATAACCGATGGAATAAAACCGCAGCGGCAAAAGAGCTGGGGTTATCGTTCCGATCATTGCGTTACCGATTAAAAAAACTGGGCTTGGACTAGGCCTGTCGAAAAAATGCCCTTTTAGCCAATTCCAGAGTTCTCGCTTTTTAATCTCAATATGTCTTGGAAATTGTTGGCGATCTTAGGTTATAAAGCACCAGGCGTAGGGTGCGCATCGTGCACCTATGTCGGGACCCATACGCATCAAGCTAACACAGCTTGCCGTTGATAAATCGCTACCGACCGCTTTCGGCGAGTCTAAAAAGCGTAGTGCAATCCGGGCTACGTGCTTTAATAGCAACTTGGAAAAGAGCGGATATGGATTGGCCGTTTTTAGCTTGATGCGTATGGTTCGAAACCTCTCGTCGGTTAGGCACCATGAAAAGGTGCGCGATGCGCACCCTACGATGCCATCCATTGATGGCTAGCAAACCTCAACCGTAAAACGCCTGATCGAGGTGATGCAGCAGCCTATTAGGCCCGGTATTTATCCATTTGCAGCAAACTGTCCAAAGCCGTTTTGATTTTGGCATTGGCTTCATCGTCCAATTCACTGTTTTTATAGACTTTATCGAGCAAACCTTCTTTGACCATCGCCTCTTTTATCCAACGCTTGGCAAAGCGGTAATTGGTCGGAATGCTGGCCGTTTCGCCGGTCGCCGGATCGCGCAAACCGCTCTTGCTTGCGGGCGATTCATTTTTTTCAGGCGCTTTTGCAACAGGCTCGGGCGCTTTTTTAGCAGTTCGCGGCGCCGGTTTATTTTCGACAACTTTCACTTCAGCGGGTTTAGCGGTTTCGGCTTTCGCCGGATGCAAATCCGCTTTTGACTTAATGGCTTTCATATCGGCCATTTGATCGCCAACCACCGCATAAACTACATAAGCCACAAAAATCGTCGTTAAAATAAACAATATTTCCGCCATATCCCCTTCCTCCAGTTAATTAATTGAGTTGCCTGTTTAATTCGCCATTCGGCATGATTATTAGGCTGTTTGTTATTATCTTTTTCATCGTTTAAAAAAGCCGTGGACTTATTCGTTATTTTTCTTAACCTTGTCACCGACCACCATATAGACGACATACGCGACGAATATCGTCGTTAAAATATAAAACCCCGTTGCCATCGATTACTCCATTTTAATTTGTTATTCTATTTTCGCCGAAAAAAAGGCCTTTTTTAATAAAAAACCAAGCTTTTGACCATAACAGCGAATATACCAGAAGCTGCGCGACCGGGTAAACCGTAAATCCTTACCAACAGACCTGCCCTTTGGCCAAGCTCGGCAAGTCATCCCTTAATCCCATGGCATGACGGTTCAAATAATCTTTCAACGCCGCAGTATGATTGATACGGTTCATGCCGAACGAACGTAGTTTGGCGAACATTGGATTGCCGACCGCATAGGTTTTATTGATTAAATCCATACTCGCCATCATCATTAAGTTATCGCCTTTACGCCAGCGTTCATAATGCCTTAAATATTGAACACCGGATAACGGCCGACCCGACCGTTTAGTGCCTATGACGGCTTCGGCCAAGGCTGCGGCATCCAACAAACCGGCATTGGCGCCTTGTCCGGCCAAAGGATGCATCGCATGCGCCGCATCGCCCACTAATGCAAAATGACTGTCGGTATAGCGGTCGGCAAATTGAAATTTCAGCGGAAAGGCCGCGCGCGGGCCGATCTTGAGCATGTTACCAAAGATACCGCCCGATGCTTGCTGTAATAGCCTTAAAAACTCGTCATCGGGCAATGCTAAGTACTGTTGCGCAGTCTCGGTCGATAAGGTCCAGACAATTGAACACTGCCCATCGAAAAGGGGTAAAAAAGCCAACGGTCCTTCTTCGAGAAACCGTTGCCATGCTGTCGCTTGATGCTCGAGCTCGGTTTGCACGGTCGCGACCAAACCGTCTTGTCGATAGGGCCAACCCGTCACGCCGATACCGGCCATAGACCGCAAGGCCGATTCGCGCCCATCGGCGGCAACCACCAAAGGCGCTTCAAAACATCGTCCATCCGTCAATCTTAAGCGTCTGCCGTTTTCGATCGATTCCATGCGCTCGATTTCGGCAGGCGTGATGCATTGAACGGTCGGCAAAGCGTCCAAGACGTCCCAAAGCGCCGCGACCGTAATTCGGTTTTCGACGATATGTCCCAATTCGGAGAACACCGTATCGGCGCAATCGAAATGCAAATAGCCATCGGAGCGGCCATCCCAGACACGCATGTCCTTGTAAGGCGCGGCGCCTTTTTGAATGATGCCGCACCAAGCACCGATACCGTCCAGAATGGCCTGAGAGGCTTTGGTCAACGCCGATACGCGGTTATCCCGCAGGCTTTCGTCCCATTGCCGCTCCGGACTGCGCCTGTCCAATAACAAGGTTTCGACCCCGCCATGGCCTAGCGCACAAGCCAAGGCCGCCCCGACCATGCCGCCGCCGACCACTATCACTTCCGCTTGTATCGTCATCCGCCTTATCTCCTGTTGCCGACGCGCGGCAATCTGCCGGCCAAGCCCATCGCATGGCGAGTCAATAACGATTTACCTCCAGGCAGCGTATCGAGCAATGCCAAACCGAGATTTCTTGCCGCCGCCAATGCGATCCAATCATTCGAAAAAATCCTGACTACGTTATCGGTAAAGCTGATTATTTTATTCAGATCCTTTCGCCTGGACTGAGCATAGCTCCTTAAGAACATTGGATCGCCGATATCGCGTTTGCGTTTGGCTTGTTCGATCAGCATCTCAGCTAACTGCACGACATCGCGAAGCCCCAGATTAAAGCCTTGTCCTGCAACCGGGTGCAATTGATGCACCGCATTACCGATGATCACCGAACGCCCTTTCACCATCGTTTCGGCCTGTACCAAGGTCAGCGGGAAGGCCCGGCGCGGAGCCGCCAAACTCAATTCTCCCAGGCGATAGCCGAAACACACTTGCAATCGTTCGATGAATTCTTCGCCGGAAACCGACATCAAGCTTTCGGCGTCCCGGTGCGTATTGGTCCACACCACGGCGCATTGGCTTCCTTCGATGGGCAATAAGGCCAAGGGCCCGGAAACGGTAAAGCGTTCGAAAGCGGTATTGCGATGCGGCAATGAGCAATTTACGGTCGTCACCAACGCCGTTTGTCCGTATTCGGTCGTTTGCTGCCCAATATCGAGCAATTTCCGCACCGAGGAATTACCGCCGTCGGCGCCGATCAGTAGCTTGGCAGTCAAGGTTATTGATTCGTCACGGTATTTGAGACTCGCGCCGACATCGATATCGGTACTAGCCAAACCCGCCAATCGAGCAGGACTGAGTTTGGTAACCCCGGTCCGTTCGACCAAGTCCGCGACATGGCTTTCGATATCGCGGGCCTTGATCACATAACCCAGTGCCTTGACGCCTTCTTTTTTCGCCGACAAGCGGGTTTTTCCGAAATGCCCGCGATCGGACACATGAATATCCTCGATCGGCGCGGCCTTATCGGAAACTCCCTGCCACGCGCCGAGCGCATCAAGCATCGTCACGGTGCCGGCCGCCAATGCCAAGGCGCGATCGCCGGCCCATGAGTTTTGTAATTGCTCGCGGCTCTGCGCTTCGACCATGGCGATTTCGAGTCCCGAACCTTCAAGGGCCAAAGCCAGACAATTACCGGCCAATCCGCCGCCGATAATCAATGCATCGTATTGAGTCCTCATCAGGCCGCCTGCATCAAAGCTTCAATGGCTTCAATGCTTTTCGGCACATTTACCGTTAAAATATCGTAGCCGTCTTGCGTTACTAGCACATCGTCTTCTATTCTGATCCCGATACCCCGCCATTGTTCGTCGACTTGCTCGCAATCCTTAGGAATATAAAGACCGGGTTCTATCGTCAACACCATGCCCGGCTCCAATATCCGCCATTCGTCCTTGACCTTGTAATCGCCGACATCGTGTACGTCCATGCCGAGCCAATGCCCGATTCGGTGCATATAGAATTTTTTATAGGCTTCGTCCTTGATCAATTTCGCTACGCGTCCTTTCAGTAAACCCAATTTAACCAAGCCTTTGGTCAAGGTTTTTACCGATGCCTCATGAGCCTGATTCCAAGGATTGCCGGGCTTGATCTCGGCCAAGGCGGCCGCTTGGGCATCGAGCACCAGTTGATAAAGCAGCTTTTGGGGCTCTGAAAAACGCCCGGAAACGGGAAAGGTGCGCGTGATATCGGCCGCATAGTGATCGCATTCGGCACCCGCATCGATCAATAATAAATCGCCGTCGGCCAATTTCGACGTATTTTCGGTGTAATGCAGTACGCAAGCATTCTTACCGGCCGCGACGATCGACGGATAGGCGACCGCCCTTAGACCTTGCTGTAAAAAATGATAGATGATTTCGGATTCGATTTGATATTCGTATAAACCGGCGCGGCATTTTTGCATTGCTTTGACATGCGCATCGGCGGAAATTTCGGCCGCCTTACGCATCAATTTGATTTCGGCCTCGCTTTTGAACAAGCGCATCTCATGCAAGATATGTTCGAGCGATACCAACTCCAACGGCGCATTGACGCCGGCCCGCGATTGATTGCGCAAATGGTGCACCCATTCGAGCAGGCGGTGATCCAAATCGCTATCCCGCCCCATCGGATAATAAACCTTTTCTTTATTTTCAATGAGTCCGGGCAGTATTTCATCGATATCGTCGATCGGAAATGCATCGTCGGCGCCGTAATCGGTCGTTGCTCCGATCAAGCCGGCATGCGCACCTTCCCAAAGCGCTTTTTTCTCATCGTATTCGCGGCAAAAAAGTAAATATTGTCCTTGCTGCCGACCCGGTATGAATACCGCAAGCGCATCCGGTTCGTTAAATCCGGTCAGATAATAAAAATCGCTATCTTGACGAAACGGGTAATGCACATCCCGATTACGGGTTTGCGCCGAGGCGCTAGGTATCAATCCGATATTACCCTTGCCGATCTGTTGCATTAATCGCTTACGGCGTTTTTTAAATTCTGCTTGTTTCATTTTTCCTCAAGTACCGCTTCTTTAATGAGAGCTACCGCCAACGGAACCGGACAATTCATTACGAATTAACTGTACCGCAACTCGTAAGTATTCTTGAATTTCAGCAAAGGCTTCTTGGCCCTCTTCACTATCTTCATCGTCAGAGATGACATCCAGCTTAGTAATTTCGACAATATCCTTCACTATTTCGCCGACATCCCCAGTCCAATTTGAAGACGATTGACTAAATCCGATACCGAATAAAAAGCCTTGACACCAATCGCGCATCGCTTCAACAGCTTCGCTTAAGTTATCCTCTTCGACATCCGGCAATAGTAAATCGAAAGTATAATCGTCATCCGTCAATAACGCTCTTGTTTGTTCGAACAAATCCCCTAACAAGATATTTCCGCCAGAAGCGTAAGCCCCTTCCCCGAATAGCTCATCCAACCAGTTTGATTGACTCGCTCTTACGTCAACACACAGCATACCGGTTGCAATGCCATGCGCTTCTGCTGCCGACACCTCGGCCCCCTGTTGACGTAGCGTCTGATCGATTGTCTGATAAATCATTTTCTTGTTAAAAAGTACGGATTCCAAAAAATTAACCGGCTTATGCTAACATTGATTGACTTAATGGATAATACTGAGAGAAAGTTATTTTTAGCAAACCGTCATTTTCAGTACAATTAGCCAAGTTGCTTAATCTATTTCTTGAGTTTATTCGCACGGTAAATTCGGCTCCTTCGCCGCTACCCCATTGAAAAAGGCCGGAACATAAAACCGAAATTAACCAGGCGATGACTACACTTTATCTACTTAAATATTATGCCAAAAGCTGAAAACGACCATTCACTCGAATTAAAAGACTTGGAAGAAAAGCTTGATCTTTTGATCGAACAATACAATGCGATCAAAAATGAAAACCATTCGCTCAAAGTCAAGCAAGCGGAACTTGTCAAGCAAAAAGCCAAGTTGCTTGAAAAAACCACATTAGCCAAAACCCGAGTCGAAGCGATGATCTCCCGTTTAAAATCCATGGAGCATGGCGCATGAGCAGAACACCTTCCGCTGTCACACTTGAAATTCTCGGCAAGGAATACAAAATCGCTTGCGAACCCGAGGAACAAGACGGACTGATAGAATCCGCTCGGCAACTCGACAGAAAAATGCGCCAAATCAGAGATTCCGGCAAGGTTAGCGGTGCCGATCGCATAGCTGTCATGGCTGCCCTGAACATGGCTCACGAGCTCCATCTAGCTGAGTCCCGGAACCGCGAATTGGAATTACATTTGGCGGATAGCCTGATAAAAATGAGCAATAAAATAGAAAACGTTTTGGAAATTACAGAAACGCGTTAAAATGAAGTCCTGTATCTCCTGCAGCGTTCGAGGGTGGGCTGGGTGTTTCCTGAACCTATATTTACCCCGGGAACAAATGTTCGACCTTGGTGTGCATACCCGCTTTACGCGGGAAGCCTGATAGGTCGCCTGCGTTCCCACTTGAACCATTGGTTCAAGGACGATAGCTCATTACGGCGCAGGTGGGAGATACTGCCTCTATTGCCTTTCCTACTTCCTTTTGATTGAAAAACCGTCTAAGAATAAAAAGGCATGGGATATCCGCCGTGAACCCGTCCATGGAGCTTGACGGCAGCGTTCCCTGCTGCCGACATCCTCGCTAGCCACACCCCATACCTTCATAAAGTTAACCATTTTTTGAGTATAAAGGGAGTATATCCATGAACTACTGGTTAATGAAATCCGAACCTAACGAGTTCGGTATCGACGATTTATTCAATAGACCCCATCAAACCGAACCCTGGGACGGCGTCAGAAATTACCAAGCCAGAAACATGATGCGCGATCAAATGAAGATCGGCGATTTGGCTTTTTTCTATCATTCCAACTGCGATATCCCCGGCATCGTCGGCATCATGAAAATTAGCCGCGAAGGCTACCCCGACCATTTCGCTTTCGACCCCGACGACAAACACTTCGACCCGAAAAGCTCGCCAGAAAACCCACGCTGGTTCATGGTCGATGTTCAATTCGTAAAAAAACTATCCCGCACGATCCCGTTACAAGAACTGAAACAATACCCCGCCGAATTGGAAGACCTCGCCCTAATCAGACGCGGTAACCGCCTATCAATCATGCCGGTTTCGAAAGCGCAATGGGATTTTATATTGGGGCTTGAATGAAACGATAGTGTTTGATCTATGCTGGTATAAAAGATAGGGACTCACGCGAAGGCGCAAAGACGCGAAGAGAAAAAGAATAATGAATACGCCGCTATCACACACTGATTTATCAGCAAGGTTAATCGTGTTAATTGCAAACTCTTTTTTATTCTTTCCTTAGCGTCTTCGCGTGAGGAAGAAGATCACATAATAACCGGGCAACAACGGCCGCCCGGCCAATACAGCTTTTAATGGCTAACTTCGACTCTCGCGCCTTTGCTTTGCCCGATTCCGCCAAGCATTTGCACGAACCAAGGCGTGTCGATATCGAACGGCTTGCCGCCTTTGATGCGCGGAAATTCGATCGCGCGCAAGACGTTACCGTTATCTTCATCGTGACCGATGACGCCGGACTCGCGGCGGAATGCGCATTCAACCGCTAAATCGGCGCAGGATTTGATCAGGCGAATGTCGTCGACGTTCGAGGCCGATGCCCGTGCGAAATATCCCGATTTTTGAATCAAGGTTTTTTCGGCGCCGATCATTTCGGCGAATTGCTCACCGAACCATTTGCCCGGATTGACCGCATCGAGCTTGATGTGACCGAATGCATCGCGCGGAACTTCTTGGCCCTTGGCTTGCATTTCGGCGACGATCGCATCGACACCCGCGCCTTCCGAAACGAATATATTGACGCAATCGACTTTATCCATCACTTCGCGCAAGCGCTTGGCTTCCGCGGCCAGGTCGATTTCCATTTCCGGAACAAAAACGCCGTGAACTTCGTATGCCGCACGATCGAGACCGATTTCCGGCAGCCATTCGGAGCGATCCAACAATTTGCGGTATTCCATTGCGGTCGCGGCAGTCAACCAACCGCAATTGCGGCCCATGACTTCATGAACAATCAGCATGCGCGGATTAGCGTTATACTCGGCCACGACATTTTGGAAGTAATGCGCGCCTTGCTCCGCTGCAGTCCATGCGCCTAAAGATTGTTTAATCGGGAAAACATCGTTGTCGATCGTTTTCGGCAAGCCGATGACCGTCAATCCATAATCGTTTTTCGCGAGGAAGGCCGCCAAGTCAGCTGCCGCGGTATTGGTGTCGTCGCCGCCGATCGTATGCAGTACATCGACGCCGTCTTTGACTAATTGGTCGGCCGCTACTTTTTGAGGATCCTGACCTTCTTGAACCAAACCGCGCTTGATGCAGTCTTTGACGTTGGTCAGTTTGACCCGGCTGTTGCCGATCGGCGAACCGCCGAACTTATGCAGCAGCGCGGCATTTTCGCGGATTTTTGGTGTAACTTTATAAGAATCGCCAAGCAGCAGGCCTTTATAGCCGCTACGATAACAAATGATTTCAATCGAAGGGTCGATTTCGGTGTAACGCTCGATGAGACTGCCGATGGCTGAACTGAGGCAAGGCGCTAAACCGCCTGCGGTGAGAATTGCGACTTTTTTTGGTTTGTTCATGAGATTTAAGCTTTGTGGTTATAAAGTTTGTGATTATAAAAACATTATGCAGTGTAAACACGGAAAACACTTCTTCCGCTTTTTTAAACCCGGCTCATGCCGTTTGGGAATTTAAACGACGCAACGCTTAAGATAGAGCCTGAATCGGTTGACGATGAATTTTAGCATAATCGGATCAAATCGCTGCCGTCGATTTAAACCTCTAGTACCCGAAAATTACCACGATAAATGTGCCTAAGCGCCGATTTTTAAGACAGGCCGCTCAATTTCGGCGAAAATAGAAACCAATTCTTAACTCTATTCATTAACCAGCCTCCATCTTTCGGATTATCCGACCCAATGCGTAAATACCAGGGACAATTAGTTCACCAAAGCTTCGATGAAGAAGGCATCATCGAAATCGTCGAATCGGAAGGCGTCCGCGCCTTACATTTCGGCTCGTCTTCACGGCAAAGCAGTATGTTGCTGACCGATCCGGACCAATTGCATTCGCTGTATGCCCGCGCGATGATGGCCTGGCTGTTGTTTAAAGACCCCCCCGGCGATGTATTGATGATAGGCTTAGGCGGCGGATCTTTGGCAAAGTTTTTACTGCAACACTTCGAAGACTGTAAAATAAAGGTCGTAGAATACCGGCGCGGCGTCGTCAAGATCGCGCGTAGCCATTTCGATTTACCGCTCGATTCGCGTCTGAAAATAAAAATCGGCGACGGCGGGCACTATATTCGCCAAAAGAGTCTAACGGCATCGGAAAGCTACGATTTATTGATGATCGATGCGTTCGATCATGAAGGCATGTCCGACTCGATCGGCGGCGAAGCGTTTTTCGACGGCTGCAAGAATTTGCTGAATCCGGACGGCATGCTAGCCATCAATTTATGGGGCACCGACAAAGCGCTGTTTCAGGATGTCGCCTGGCACTTAGGCAGGGTTTTCGACTGGCGCCTATTGTTTCTGCCGGTACGCGGGAGGGGCAATGTCATCGGCTTTGCTTTTAACAACCCCATGCCCTTGCCGACTCAAAAAGAACTTCGAGGCCGCATGCAACTTCTGGAAAACAAATACCACCTGGAATTCCCCGTTTTTTTGCAAGATTTAAAGCGTAACAACCGTACTTTATTCAACCGGATTATCAAACCATGATTGCTCCCGCCATGCCTAGCGCGCCGAATCTTTTCGGCTACCGCAAATACTGGGCGCACCGTTTCGGAACGGCGCCCGAATTACCGATGACTCGCGCCGAAATGGACGAACTCGGCTGGGATTCGTGCGACGTTATTCTAGTCACCGGCGACGCCTATATCGATCATCCGAGCTTCGGCATGGCGCTGATCGGCAGACTCCTCGAAGCACACGGTTTTCGGGTCGGTATTATTTCGCAGCCGGACTGGACTAGCGCGGAAGATTTCAAACGCCTGGGCGCACCTAATCTTTTTTTCGGCGTGACCGGCGGCAACATGGATTCGATGGTCAACCGCTACACGTCGGACAAAAAAATCCGCTCTAACGATGCTTATACCGCGGGCGGCGAAGCCGGCAAACGCCCGGACCGCGCAGTCAACGTGTATTCGCACCGCTGCCGCGAAGCTTTTAAGAATGTACCGATCGTCATCGGCGGCATCGAGGCGAGCCTACGCCGAATTTCGCATTACGATTATTGGTCGGACAAGGTCAAAAAATCGGTCTTACTCGACTCGAAAGCCGACCTATTAGTCTACGGCAATGCCGAACGACAAGTCGTCGAAATTGCGCACCGGCTAGCTAACGGCGAAGCTATTGCCGATTTGCAATTCATTCGCGGCACCGCGCATTTCGTCAAACAAATTCCCGAAGGCTGGCTCGAAAAAGATTCGACCGATGTCGATATTCCGGGCCATGTCGCGCCACCCGCAAACCCTTATCAAGAAGAACCCGCCTGCGACAGCAAGCCGGCCGGCAATGTGATCCGTTTCGAGCGACGCATCGGCAACGACAAACGCGCGCAAACCGTCATTCGTCTGCCGGCCTATGAGGCCGTCAAGGATGATACGATTCTTTACGCCCATGCATCCCGAGTGATGCACGGCGAAACCAACCCGGGCAACGCACGCGCGTTGATTCAACAGCACGGCAATCGATTACTCTGGGTCAATCCGCCGCCGATCCCGCTCAGCACACAGGAAATGGATGGTGTCTTCGACCTCCCCTATTCGCGCCTGCCGCATAAACGTTACGGTGACGCGAACATTCCGGCGTTCGAGATGATTCAACACTCGGTCAATATCATGCGCGGCTGCTTCGGCGGCTGCACATTCTGTTCGATCACCGAACACGAGGGGCGCATCATACAAAGCCGCTCCGAAGATTCGATCATCCGTGAGATCGAGGCGATCCGCGACACCTCGCCGAATTTCACCGGACACATTTCCGACCTGGGCGGGCCGACCGCAAACATGTACCGACTGGCCTGCAAGGATCCGAAGATCGAAGCGGCCTGCCGCAAGCCTTCGTGCGTCTTTCCCGGCATTTGCGACAATCTGAATACCGACCATTCCCATTTAATTAAATTGTACCGGCGTGCCCGAGCGCTGCCCGGCATCAAGAAAATCTTCATCGCATCGGGATTGCGCTACGATTTGGCCGTCGAATCGCCGGAATACGTCAAGGAATTGGTCACGCACCATGTCGGAGGCTATCTTAAAATCGCACCGGAACACACCGAGCAAGGTCCGTTGTCGCTTATGATGAAGCCGGGCATCGGCACTTACGACCGATTCAAACAAATGTTCGATAAGTATTCGAAGGAAGCCGGCAAGGAGCAGTATCTGATTCCCTACTTCATCGCCGCGCATCCGGGCACGACCGATGAAGACATGCTGAATCTCGCGCTCTGGCTCAAACACAACGGCTTCAGGGCCGACCAGGTTCAGGCGTTTCTGCCGTCGCCGATGGCGATCGCGACCGCGATGTATCACTCCGGCAAGGACACGCTGCACAAGATCGGCCGCAAGGCGCCGGATATTTCGATTCCGAAAAGCGTCAAGCAACGCCGTTTGCATAAGGCTTTTTTACGCTATCACGATCCGAAAAACTGGCCGCTGCTGCGCGAGGCTTTGAAAAACATGGGCCGCGCCGATTTGATCGGCAACGGTAAAAAGCATCTGGTACCGACGTTTCAGCCGAAAGGCACCGTCGACACCGCACCCGCTAAGACGCTGCGATTTAAAACCAAGCATACCGGCTTCGGAAATAAACAACGCAAGCAACCGGGCCGGCGAGCCGCAAAGTCTCGTTAGGACTGGGACATCAAAAGTCCCCCTATTTTATGGAGGGATCGGTTACTAGATTGGCAGGTGTAAGGCGGCAGGGCAGATTTTTGCTCCTCGGCAATTGCTGAGTTACAAGGATGTAACGAATGCAGAAAATGCAGGAACATTTTTCTGCCCTCCATTGCCCCAATACATGCCATCCATGGCAATCTGATAGCCGCCGCAAAGCTTACTACTTGTAGAAGTTTTTGCGCATATTCCTAAACGTTGAACATAAAAAGAGCAGTTACCATGTGTTGTAGACCGTTCGTGCTGAGTAAAGTCGAAGCATGAAGGGTCTACAACACTTTCACCCGCCTGGTGAAGCCTCAAACTATCGTTCACCCTTCGACAAGGCTCTCCTGAGCCTAGCCGAAGGGCTCAGGGCGAACGGTAGTTTGAGGCTCTCAACTGCTCTTTTTAGGTTGAAATCTATTTCGTTCGATGCCCATCGCAGCCTCGTCTCCGAAGCAGAACTCGGTTATTCATTCAGCGAACACACGGGAACCGGCAATGAAATCCCTTCAATAAAACAACTCCAAAGCTAGCATCAATGCGTCTTCCCGCCCTTCTTGGGCGGGGTAATAATCCTTGCGGATACCGATTTCGTTAAAGCCCATTTTTTCGTATAACGCAACGGCGCCAAGATTGGAAGGACGAACTTCCAAAAAGACGGTTTCGGTTTTGTACCATCTGGCAACGTCGATCAGATGCGTCAACATTTTACGGCCGATACCTTGTCCCTGTTCTTCCGGCGCGACTGAAATATTCAAAATATGCGCTTCGCCAACCGCGACAGAAACAATGCTATAGCCCAATATTCTATCGACATCTTCACAGACCCAACAGCTGTAACCGGCTTTGAAGCAGTCTTTAAAAACGCCTTCGCTCCATGGAAAATCGTAGTTAGTATTTTCTATCGTCAAGACGGCGCTTAAGTCCTTGCCGGTCATACGCCGCATCCTTAACAAATCGTCTCTAGTGACCGAGTCCGGAAAGATTTTTGCATAGAACTCACGATCGGCATCGTAGACGACAATATCTTTAAATCGTTGTAATAACTCCCGCATGTTCAACCTTTAATCTCGTCAAATGTAGCTATGGCCAATTGTAGATCCTGCCAGGCTTTGCGCTTTTCTAGCGGCGACCTTAACAAATAAGCGGGATGATATACCACAATTAGCGGAATGCCGTCCAATGAATGTACCGTACCTCTGAGCTGGCCGATGGTCTTGTCGGTTTTCAACAACTTTTGCGCGGAAACGCGCCCGACCGCCAGAATAATTTTCGGCTTGAGCCAAGCGATTTGCCGATGCAAATAGTCGCTACATGCTTCGACTTCGGTCGTTAAAGGATCACGGTTATTCGGCGGCCTGCATTTTAGAACATTGGTAATAAAAACGTCATCGCGTTTTAAGCCGATGGCTCTTAGCATTTCGGTTAGCAATTGACCGGCCCTGCCGACAAACGGCTCGCCTTGACGATCCTCGCTTTCTCCCGGCGCTTCGCCGATGACCATCCACCCCGAACTTGCCGAACCGCTACCGAACACGGTTTGTGTCCGGCTTTCGCATAATGCGCATTGTCGGCATGCCGCCACTTCGTTTTGTAAATCCGCCCACGTTGGTTTAGCATCGGATAATATCGGCTGCGCTTCGACTTCAGGAACAAGCGGCTGTTCAGGCATAACCGGTGCGGCTGTCTTTTGAACATCACCGAGTAGAACGGATACGGTCGTTTGCGGCGCTGCTAAATCACTGGCCTCGGATTTTATTCGATAACTAGCCGGTACTTGCCGGGAAACCCAAACATCGATCCCGATCGCTTTTAGGTAATGAAGTCGAGTCTCA
Source organism: Methylotuvimicrobium sp. KM1 (assembly GCF_044788715.1). Classification (NCBI taxonomy): domain Bacteria; kingdom Pseudomonadati; phylum Pseudomonadota; class Gammaproteobacteria; order Methylococcales; family Methylococcaceae; genus Methylotuvimicrobium; species Methylotuvimicrobium sp. KM1. The sequence continues at coordinate 4,224,159 of NZ_CP173170.1, forward strand.
GTATCCAACATTGTTAGGCGTATGCTCGCGCACTTTGGAAGTGCGCGAGCGGATAGGAAAAGGAAGCTTAAACATCGCCTTTTTGCGGATGCCGACGCTGGTTAGGCGCATGCAATTTATTGACCGCATTGATATAGGCTTTTGCGGAGGCAATCACAATGTCGGTATCGGCGCCCAAGCCATTGACGATGCGCCCTGCCTTGTCGAGGCGAATCGTGACTTCGCCTTGCGAATCGGTACCATTGGTAATATTGTTGACCGAATACAATTCCAAAATGGCGTGCGTATTAACCAGGCTTTCAATCGCCTTGAGACTAGCATCGACCGCACCGCTCCCGGAGGAGCTGCCGGTCATTTCTTGATTATCGATGCGTAAAGTAACCCGCGCCGTCGGCACTTCTCCGGTTTCGGAGCAAACGCTCAATGCGATCAATTTGATGTATTCATCCTCGGCGCTGACACTGACTTCGGAAATCAGCGCCTGCAAATCCTCGTCGAAAATTTCGTGCTTTTTATCGGCCAGTTGCTTGAAACGAAAAAATGCTTCGTTCAATTCTGCTTCCGAGGTGAACTCAAAGCCGAGCTCGGTCATGCGCGTCTTGAAGGCATTGCGTCCCGAATGCTTTCCCAGCACCATGCGGTTAGCGGCCCAACCGACATCTTCGGCACGCATGATTTCATAAGTTTCACGGCTTTTCAGCACGCCGTCCTGATGAATACCAGATTCATGCGCGAAGGCATTAGCACCGACGATCGCTTTGTTCGGTTGCACCGGAAAACCGGTAATCGTCGAGATTAAGCGCGAACAAGTCATGATTTCTGTCGTATCGAGTGTCGTGTCGCACGGAAAAACATCTTGGCGCGTTCGTACCGCCATCACGACCTCTTCCAACGCAGCATTGCCGGCACGTTCACCGAGCCCGTTGATCGTACATTCGACCTGGCGTGCGCCGTTCATCACCGCCGCTAAAGAATTGGCAACCGCCAAGCCCAAATCGTTGTGACAATGCACCGAGAAAATCGCCTTATCGGAATTCGGTATTCGTTGAATCAAGTTACCGATTGTCGCGCCGAATTGATGCGGAACACTGTAACCGACCGTATCGGGTATGTTCAGTGTAGTCGCGCCGGCATCAATGACCGCCTCCAATATCCGGCACAAAAAATCTTCTTCGGAGCGCCCCGCATCCTCGGGCGAAAATTCGACGTTATCGGTATATTGCAGTGCGCGTTTCACAGCTTTAACGGCCAATTCGATCACTTGTTCCGGTTGCATCTGCAATTTCATTTGCATATGAATTGGCGAGGTTGCGATAAAGGTATGAATGCGCGAGCTTTCGGCGGCTTTCAGAGCCATACCCGCTTTATCAATGTCTTTTTCCAATGCCCGCGCCAAACCGCAAACAGTGCTGGTTTTGACCGCTTTCGCAACCGCTTCGACCGCTTCGAAATCGCCCGGACTCGCGGCAGGAAACCCCGCTTCGATCACATCGACTTTCATTCTTTCCAGCGCTTTTGCAATTCGGACTTTTTCATCACGCGTCATCGACGCCCCCGGACTCTGCTCGCCATCGCGCAAAGTCGTATCAAAAATAATTAATTTGTCTTTCATGAGAACTCCGTTCATCAAGAAATTTGATGTTAAGAAAACTGATTAGTAAGGATTGTGTATAACGGGGGAGAAATAAAGTATGTGCCCGCTAGGGCAGCAGGAAAAGAAGAGTTGGTTTGAACGGCGCCGGAAAAACAGCGCCGAAAACGGTGCTTGTTGAATTGCTGGCGGTAATATAGAAGTGGGATTTCATGAGTTGGACTATACGCGATTGTGTTTTTTGCCTCAAGAAATTTGTTAAGGATTTGGTCATAAATAACTTCCCTATTTTTGGAGGGTTCGGTTGCTCGATTGGCAGGTGTCGGCGGCAGGGAAAGCCGCCGTCAAGCCTACAAGGACGTATTCACGGCGTCCTGCCAGGCGAGTTACCGAACCCTCGATAAAGCTCATAACTCCAAGAAGTTATTTTTCGCGAAATCCTAAGCCTTTCTATGAAGTCTGCGGCGACGCATGACCAAGGTAAAAACCGGTCCGGAAATCGCATACCCTAAAGACAACAAAAACAACATGATTTGCGGCTGCGCCATCACAAATGCAACGCCCAACATCACGGCAATCGCGACGACAAACGGCACCTTACCCTTCCAATCTATCCCTTTGAAACTGAAATAACGAAAATTACTAACCATTAGTAAGCCGGTTGCGATCGTCAAAATTAAGGCCGCATATTTTAGCGTATCGATATCATAATCGTATTCGATCGAAATCCAGATAAAGCCGGCCAATATCGCGGCGGCGGCGGGACTCGGCAGGCCTTGGAAATAGCGTTTGTCGTCGGTTTCGACTTGCGCATTGAAACGTGCCAATCTCAATGCGCCGCCGGCCATGTGCACGAATGCCGCAAACAGGCCTAGCTTACCCAAGCTGGAAAACGCCCAGAGGTACATGACCAAGGCCGGAGCCGCGCCAAACGAGATCATATCGGATAAGCTATCGTATTCAACACCGAATTTGCTTTGGGTATTTGTCAAACGCGCTACGCGCCCATCGAGCCCATCCAAAATCATGGCGGCAAAAATCGCCACGGCTGCGGTTTCGTATCGCCCGCCCATTGCCGATGTAATCGCGTAAAAACCGGCAAACAACGCACCTGTCGTAAACAAATTGGGTAATAAATAAATACCGCGGCGGCGGGGCGTGGAAGATTTTTCAGGCGTCATAATTTTTCATCTACTGTTGCAACATTTGCAATAAAACAATGCCGCAGATTATACAATGAGCCGAAAAAGTACTCATGAATTAATAGCGACTTGGAAATCGGATTCGGAGACGAATCATCTGTGCCACGCAATGGCTAAACTCATACGTGGGTGCTCATCTCATTTAGAGCCAAAGTCATTAAGGGATGGACATGAATTAAATACGCTACCAGACAAAAGAGCGCGTCAGTTACTTGAAAACGCGACCCCGCGAATTCTAAAATGCGAGAGCGGCAAAAAAGCCGCTCTCGCATGACCCGGAGAAGTTATCCGATTAGTTTTTCGACTTATCGACGATTTTGTTGGCACTAATCCATGGCATCATGCTGCGAAGTTTTTCACCGACGATTTCGATCGGATGCTCGGCATTTAGGCGACGTCTTGCCGTCATTTCCGGATAACCGGTCATGCCTTCCATGATGAATCTTTTCGCGTATTCGCCTTTTTGAATGTTCTCCAACGCCTCGCGCATGGCGTAACGGCTTTCTTCGTTGATGACTTTAGGACCGGTCACGTACTCGCCGTATTCGGCGTTGTTAGAAATCGAATAGTTCATGTTCGCAATACCGCCTTCGTACATCAGATCGACGATCAATTTCAATTCGTGCAAACACTCGAAGTATGCCATTTCCGGTTCGTACCCGGCTTCAACCAGTGTCTCGAACCCGGCTTTGACTAACTCAACTGCACCACCGCACAATACGGCTTGCTCGCCGAACAAATCGGTTTCGGTTTCATCACGGAAGGTGGTTTCGATGATGCCGGAACGACCGCCGCCGATCGCCGAAGCGTAAGACAAACAAATACTCTTTGCGGTACCAGAGGCATCCTGCTGAATCGCGATTAAATCGGGAATACCGCCACCGCGGACGAATTCGGAACGCACCGTATGACCTGGAGCTTTCGGAGCAATCATAATCACATCGAGGTCGGCACGCGGTACGATTTGATTATATAAAATCGAAAAGCCGTGCGCGAATGCCAAGGCTGCCCCTTGTTTCAGATTCGGTTCGATTTCCGCTTTGTATAATTGCGCTTGGAATTCATCCGGCGTCAGGATCATCACGACATCGGCGCTCGACACTGCTTCAGGAACCGATTTAACCGTCAAGCCTGAAGCTTCGGCCTTGGCTACCGAGGGAGAACCCGCGCGCAGACCTACGACGACATCGACACCCGAGTCTTTTAAATTGTTGGCATGCGCATGACCTTGAGAACCATAGCCGATGATCGCTACTTTTTTACTTTTAATGATCGAAAGATCGGCGTCTTTATCGTAATAAACTTGCATGTGTTTTCTCGTTTTGTTTTATGAATAATGTTTGCTTTGAATTCTAGAGATGCAGCCCTTTTTCGCCCCGGCATATTCCGGTAGCGCCCGACCGGACCACTTCGATGATAGTCGTTTCATCGATTGACTTGACGAAGGCGTCCAATTTATCCGATGTTCCGGTCATTTCGATCACGAAAGTCGTCGGTGTTACATCGATTATTCGACCGCGAAATATATCGGCGATACGTTTAATTTCGGCGCGCGTAGCTTCGCTGGTTTTGACCTTAACCATCATCAATTCGCGTTCGATATGCGCCGATTCCGCCAAATCGATTAGTTTCACGACATCGACCAACTTATTGAGCTGCTTTGTGATTTGCTCGATGATATCATCATTGCCTCGCGTTACCAGAGTCATGCGCGACAGACTCGAGTCTTCGGTCGGCGCGACGGTCAACGATTCGATGTTGTAGCCGCGCGCCGAAAAAAGCCCGGCGACTCTCGATAATGCGCCGGCTTCATTTTCAATTAAAATTGAGATTATATGCCTCATTATGCCAACTCCCTGTCCGTCGGTGTACCTGGGGCAACCCGCAATTTCATATCGTGATGCCCCTTACCGGACTCTATCATTGGGTAAACGTTTTCTGTGCGGTCGGTAATGATGTCCATAAATACGGTTCTATCTTTCATCGCGAACGCCTCTTCCAGAGCGGAGCGCAAATCGGCTTTGTTTTCGACCAGCATGCCGACATGACCATAAGCCTCGGCTAGTTTAACGAAGTCGGGCAAGGTATCCATGTAAGAATGCGAATAACGGCTTTGATAAGAAAACTCCTGCCATTGCCGCACCATACCCATGTAGCGATTATTCAAATTAATGATCTTGACCGGCGTTTTATACTGCAGCGCAGTCGACAGCTCTTGTATGCACATTTGAATACTGGCTTCACCGGTCACGCAAGCGACATCCGCTTCCGGAAACGCCAATTTAACGCCGATCGCAGCCGGCAAACCGAAGCCCATCGTACCCAATCCGCCCGAATTGATCCAGCGACGAGGCTTATCGAAATGGTAGTACTGGGCTGCATACATTTGATGCTGACCGACATCCGAAGTAATGTAAGCATCGCCTTTCGTTACTTCGTAAAGCTGCTCGATAACATACTGCGGCTTGATCAACGAACTTTCGCGATCATATTCCAAACATTGCACTGAGCGCCATTTGTCGATTTGCTCCCACCATGCAGCCAAGGCTTTTTTGGATGGCTGCTTTTTGCTCTCTTTGACCTGCTCGATTATTTGCGTCAAAACGGGTTTGACTTGCCCAACGATCGGTATATCGACTTTGACGGTTTTCGATATTGATGCCGGGTCGACGTCGATATGAATAATTTTGGCGTAAGGACAAAATTCGGCTAATTTGCCGGTAACCCGGTCATCGAAACGTGCGCCGACGGCAAGAATCACATCGCTCTCATGCATGCCCATATTCGCCTCGTAGGTGCCATGCATACCCAACATTCCGATGAATTGCTTATCGGTGGCAGGATAGGCACCTAAACCCATTAGCGTATTGGTAATCGGGTAACCCAGTGTTCGAGTCAACTCGATCAATTCCCGACTTGCTTCGCCGAGGATCACTCCACCACCCGAATAAATCATCGGACGCTGAGCAGACAAGAGCAACTCGACTGCTTTCTTGATTTGGCCTTTATGCCCTTCGACGGCGGGATTGTAAGAACGCATAATGACTTTACGCGGATACTTATAAGGCACTTTGATACTAGGGTCGGTAATATCTTTCGGCACGTCGACAACCACAGGACCGGGGCGCCCGGTCGATGCGACATAAAAAGCTTTTTTAATGGTTTCAGCCAACTTGGTAACGTCTTTGACCAAAAAGTTGTGCTTGACGCACGGGCGACTAATTCCCACCATGTCGACTTCTTGAAATGCATCGCTACCGATGACCGGCGACGGCACCTGCCCTGAGATCACCACCATTGGAATTGAGTCCATATAAGCGGTCGCAATACCGGTTACCGCGTTTGTAGCTCCCGGACCGGAAGTCACTAAAACGACTCCCGTTTTTCCGGTCGCGCGCGCATAGGCATCCGCGGCATGAGTGGCGCCTTGTTCATGGCGCACCAGAATATGCTTAACGTCGTCTTGTTGAAAAATAGCGTCGTAGATATGCAGCACTGCTCCGCCAGGATAGCCGAATATATACTCCACTCCTTCGTCTTTGAGACTTTGAACCAAAATTTGTGCGCCGTTTAGCTCCACACTATTACCCTCTGCATTAACTATCAGGTGATCAATAAAACCCATTCATGACTGAATCGCTTGGTTTTATTTTAAAAAAAGGTTAGATAAACTACTGGTTTTGCACTTGTTCGTCAAGACAAATCAAGACTTTGATGACATGAGCTGCACCGCTAAACATGACACAATCAATAGGTTATAAAGCGCGTAATTCATGCATCGAATTCAACAACCCACAGCCCATCATATCGGATATCCGCCGGAAAAGCTTGGAGACCATTCCAGCAACAGCAATTCCCAATTTGGGGAGCAAACAGGGTGTGGGGTATGCTTGGCGAGGATGTGCGAGGATGTCGGCAGCAGGGGCAGATTTTTGCTCCTCGGCAATTGCTGAGTTACAAGGATGTAAGGAACGCAGAAAATGCAGGAGCATTTTTCTGCCCTGCATTGCCTAAAGAGCCTACTGTTGGTGCCTAATACACGCCATCCTTGGCGCTTAGCTGCCGTCAAGCCCCCATGGATGGGCTCACGGCGTTCCTCGACAGGGATACCCCACACCCTAAATCCAGCGAGAACGCTCAAACTGGGAATTGCTGATTCCAGCAGTACTACTGAAACCGACTTACTAAAACCTCTGTCCAAATTTGAACAACGCCAATGAACGCCGCCGAAAAATTACGCCTGTTACTCGCCCGCCCCGGAATTATCGTGATGCCGGGCTGTCATGATGCATTATCTGCGAAGCTATGTGAAAAAGCCGGTTTTAGCACGGCCTTTATGAGCGGTTTTGCGGTTTCGGCCGACCGCCTCGGCCTGCCGGATACAGGCCTGATATCTTATGCCGAATTGCTTGACCAGGGACGTAATATTTGCAATGCCGTGTCGATCCCGATCTGGGGCGATGGCGATACCGGTTTCGGAAACGCGCTCAACATCAAGAGAACCGTACAAGGTTATGCTCAAGCCGGTTTTGCCTGCATTATGCTGGAAGATCAAATCGCTCCCAAACGCTGCGGACATACCCGAGGCAAATCGGTTGTCGGACGCGACGAAGCTGCAATGCGGATACAAGCAGCCGTAGACGCCCGCAATGAAGGTGCCGACATATTGATCATGGCTCGAACCGACGCCCGAGCCACCCACGACCTAGACGAAGCGATCCGGCGCGCAAATCTATTTCACGAAATCGGTGCCGATATCAATTTTCTGGAAGCTCCGGAAAGCGAACAAGAAATGCGCCGCTATTGCGCCGAAGTACCGGGACACAAAGTTGCTAATTTGATCGAAAACGGAAAAACACCGCTATTGCCCCACGAGCAACTCGAAGCGATGGGTTATAAAATTGCCGTTTATCCATTGACACTACTCAATGCCTCGATTGTCGCGATGCAAAACGCGCTGCATGGACTCAAAACCGGCCAAAACACACCGAAAACACTGAGTTTCAAGGAATTGACCGAAACCGTCGGATTCGAAGACTACTACCGGGAAGAAAAGCGTTATCGCTTTTAGTCCGCCCAAAATTCGACCTGATAACCTGAAAATTTTCGAACATTGATGACGCCGGTATCAAATAACAAATATTGACCTTTTATCCCTTCCAAAACCCCTCCGACCTCGGCTTGCTTATCAAAATTAAAAGATTTGACCTTAACCGGATAACGTTGGACCGGATAAGCGATATCGACCGGCTCGGCATTCGGTAGATATTCGATCGCACTATCACCGAAGCGCGCGGTAATATCACTCAACTCTCCCCGACACAATGCCAAAAGCTCATCGCGCTTAGCGCATAAATCAGCCGGCGTTGTATTGTTTTTGAGCATTTGCTGCCAACTGGTTTTATCGCTGACATATCGACCAATTGCGACTTCGACCAACCCTGACACATAGCGCGAGGCCACTTTCATTATAGGCAATGCCTGTATAGCGCCTTGATCGATCCACCGTGTCGGAATTTGGGTTTGCCGTGTTATACCGACTTTGATACCGGAAGCATTGGCCAAATAAACATAATGCGGCTGAAAACAGAATGTTTCACCCCACTGCGGTTCGCGGCAGGTACCTTGATGATAGTGACATTTTTCCGGCTTTAAAATACACATATCGCATTGCGCGAGCGAAACGAAACAAGGATAACAATAACCTTGGCTAAAACTTTTTTTGGTGTCCCTTCCGCAATGAACGCAAGCAATCTTACCGGTAAAGCGCAAGGTTACCGGGCGACCAATAAACTGATTCAGATCTATGCCATCCTCGCCTAAAGCCAACCGATAACTAACCGACTCGCCTAATTCTGCTTGCATTTTCGTTAAAAAACCTAACACTAATTATTCCCCCGACCTACTCCCTTTTGATTGAAAAAACCGTCTAAGAATAAAAAGACATGGGATATGTCTATCGAGGACCGCCGTTCACCCAGCACCTAAATTATCCCAGATAGTTAACCATAGCCAATGGACTATGGAATTTAGGTGCTGGGTAAACCCGTCCATGGGTGTTTGACGGCAGCGTTCCCTGCTGCCGACATCCTCGCTAGCCACACCCCATACCTTCATAAAGTTAACCATTTTTTGAGTATAAAGGGAGTAGTATTTTCCAATAAACTAATAAGTTGCTTAAAATAGAGCTGATATGCTTCGTACGGAGCGGGTAAGTTAAACCGCGTCCTACTCAATCCGAAAACGCCGACATATCGTTTGTCGAAGAGCGCAAATAACCATCGGTGTTGTGTTCAACCCATCGTTCGCCGCCATTTTGCAGTCGCTCTTTTTTCCAGAACGGCGCTTTATTTTTCAGCGCCTCCATGATCTGACGACCCGCGTCGAAAGCATCACCTCGATGCGAAGCCCAAACCGCGACCACCACAATCGGTTCATTCGGTTTAATCTCGCCAACTCGATGCACGACCAAGGCATCCAGCAAATGCCAATCGCGTATCGCTTGCTTTACGATATCATCCAATTGCTTTTCGGTCATACCCGGATAGTGCTCTAGAACCATACCGGTTACCGAATCACCATCATTAAAATCGCGCATCGTCCCGACGAACACATTGGTCGCTCCAAACTTACCGGCCCAATGCTTCGCCGAATCTTGGTACACTACGACCTCATGCCACGGATCGAATAAATCGGCACTAATTTTGATCATATCGTCTCAGCCTCCCGTAACCGGCGGAAAAAAAGCCACTTCATCGCCGTTTTGAACCGTATGCTCAATATCGACATATTCCATGTTTACCGCGGCCAATATATTGTCCGACATCGGCCGGTTAGCATTGGCCATCGCCCAAATTTCCGCCACCGTCACTATACCGTTCACATCAACCAGATCTTCGGAGCGACCGATACTATCCTTTAAACTGGCAAAATAACGAACTTTAACTGACATAATCATTCACGCTACACTGAAAAGATAAGATAATAAAGACACATAACCATTTAATCATCTCATTTAAACTCTATGACCCAACTGACCCATTTTAACCAATCCGGCGAAGCCCACATGGTAGATGTCGGCAATAAGGATATAACCGAAAGAGTCGCTATCGCCGAGGGCTATATTGAAATGAACCCGACGACACTAGCACTCATCGAGCAAGGGACGCATAAAAAAGGCGATGTACTGGGTATTGCCAGGATCGCGGGCATCATGGCCAGCAAAAAGACTGCCGACCTTGTTCCATTATGCCATCCGTTGCCTATTTCGCACGTCGAAGTCAACCTTGAAATCGAAAATGACACAAGTCGAGTGTATTGCCGAACCACCGTCAAAACCCGAGGACAAACCGGGGTCGAAATGGAAGCTTTGACCGCTATACAAGTCTCGTTACTGACTGTTTACGACATGTGCAAAGCTGTGGACCGGGGCATGACCATTCAAGGCGTACGCCTACTCAAAAAATCCGGCGGCAAGTCAGGCGATTGGCTTCGCCCTTGATATACCCATCGTGGATCAAAATTCGGCGCCTAGGACCCGTCAAAGGACGCCGTGGATACATCCATGTAGGCTCTATTCCAGCCCCTCACCTAGCATTAGGTGAGGGACCGAGCGCCCCGGCGCTTCCTTAGGCACTGCCGAAATTTAAGGCGTGAAAGGTATAATACAACCCACTCCCGCAGTCGCCACCTCATTTTTAAATGACTTATTTTAGTGAAGCATTAGCCGCCGCATTCCGGCTCATTATACAATTCGATCACGACATATTTTTCATCGTTTGGACTTCGCTTAAAATTGCCTTTATCGCCACCGTCTCCGCAGGGATTGGCGCGATCATACTGGGAATATTGGCGACAGTTAGCGACTTTCACGGAAAACGTATTCTACAACATCTGCTAAACACCTTATCAGCAATGCCTACCGTTATGATAGGTTTGATATTGTACGGACTACTGAATCGCCGCGGACCATTAGGCGAACTCGACCTGCTCTATACACAAACAGCCGTAATAATTGGCGAAGCTTGCTTGATTTTTCCGATCATCATGAACATGGCCATGGTTGGCGTTCAATCGGCCGACCGGCGTTTAGTGAATACATTAAAAATGCTGGGCGCCGGCCCCTTCGATCAAATACTCCCGATTATCAGCGAGCTTCGTTTTATTTTATTGACCGCCATCATCACCGGCTTTGGCCGAGCCATTGGCGAGGTTGGCGCCGCGATGATGCTCGGAGGGAATATTCAAGGCGCTACCCGCACAATCACGACTGCAATTGCATTAGAAACCGGCAAAGGTGACTTCGAAATGGGATTGGCTCTTGGAATACTGCTGCTGTCGATTGCTTTTTTCATTAACCTTGCCTTGCAAATACTGCCTGCCAAACCCGGCGCATAAAAAAGCCCCAACCACTGTAACTGCAATTGGGGCCCTTTACCGTTAATAAACTTTTCTAGTCAAATTTCGGCGCCGGGGCGCTCATCCTCATCAAAGGACGACGTGAACCCCAGCACCACAACACAACTAGCAGATGTCGAATCTAATGATATACCTTTCGCACTTCAAATTTCGGTAGTGTCTAAGGAGGCACTGGGGTGTGCGGCAAAGGCTTTGCCAGCAGGGATGCTGGCATAGAGCCTACATGGACGTATTCACGGCGTCCTTTGACGGACCCCCAGCGCCGAATTTTGATCTACGAAGGGTATAGATACTGCCGCTATTACGCAGTGTAATTTGCCGACGCAAAATCCCAATTGACTAGCGCCCAAAACGCCTCCAAGTATGCTGGACGTGCATTGCGGTAATCGATGTAGTAAGCATGCTCCCATACATCGCAAGTCAATAAAGGTGTCTGACCTTCGGTCAATGGGCAGCCAGCATTACTGGTACTAATCAAGGCCAAAGAACCATCTTTATTTTTTACCAGCCATGCCCATCCCGATCCGAAGGTGGTAACCGCACACTTGGTAAAAGCCGCTTTAAATTCGTCAAACGAACCAAAAGCTCTGTTAATCGCATTTGCCAGATCGCCGGTCGGTTCGCCTCCGCCATTAGGGCTCAAGCTATTCCAATAAAAAGTGTGATTCCAGATTTGCGCCGCATTATTGAAAATACCGCCAGACGATTTAACCACAATTTCCTCGAGAGGCAATCCGTCAAATTCGGTACCGGGAACCAAATTATTGAGGTTTGTTACATAGGTTTGATGATGCTTTCCATAATGAAACTCTAAGGTCTCCTCCGAAATATGAGGCGCCAGTGCATCTTTTGCATAAGGTAATGCAGGAAGTTCGTAAGCCATGTATTTCTCCTAAATTTGAATAAAAAAAACAACCGACAATATGCCGGGCAGAAAAAGAAACCAAGTAATTTAATAAAGATTTATACTTTATCATTCACAGCTAATTAAATAAAGCACGCATGAACCGACATGCATATTTAAAGAGCATGCATTTCTAAACATTCGGCATCGACTAATGAAAACATCGGCGCCCGCGAAATCTTGTGCGGCCACCATCCCAGCGCAGAAATCTGACTAACAAAAGGTATGGTACCAAAATAGATTTTTTATTGCATAAGGGATTCGGTCATAACAGCAATGCCCAATTTGAAGATCAAAAAGGGTGTGGGGCGAGCTTGGTGAAGCAGTGCGTCCTTTGACGAACACCCCGGCGCCGAATTTTGATGTACGATGGGTATATTTTGCCATTACCGGCCAACCACAATAGACGCAACACGCTACAATAAACGTATTTTCTTATAACATTCTTCCTATTATGGCAATCGAAATAGAACACAAATTTTTATTACTTAATGACAACTGGCGAAAATTGGTCACCAAGTCCACAAAGTACAAACAAGGTTATTTAGCTTCGGAAAAGAACACTTCAATTCGCGTAAGAATCAGTGATAATGAAGCGTGGCTCAACATTAAAAGCGCCACAATAGGCAATTTTCGCCATGAATACGAATACGAAATTCCTTATCAAGATGCAGAGGAAATAATCAACAATCTATGCAGAAAACCACTAATTGAGAAAACCCGCCACTTGATACCGATAAGCCCGCATATCTGGGAAATCGATGAATTCGAAGGGGAAAACCAAGGGCTCATTGTCGCCGAGATTGAGTTACAAAATACCGATCAATCCTTCAATAAACCGGAATGGATAGGGCAAGAAGTCACTCATGATTTGCGCTATTACAACAACAATTTATCATTAAACCCATTTTCAAAATGGACTTAAATTAACTTTAAATCATAAATATCATTGTAATAGAGATTTTTTTGCCCTATTATTTGCGGCATGAAAAAGTTTATTTTTGTTGTTTTTTTACTACTCCCATGCACAGGCTTCGCTAACGAGCTTGACCGTATCGTTCACGCAATAGAAGCAGAATGGGCCACAATTTACTTTTCCGCAGAAATTCGCGATAAAGAAAACGCCTACACCCGCCTACTGAATAAAACCACAGAATTCGCCAAGCAAACCCACGACAGCCCCGAATTAATGTTTTGGCAAGCTACCATCATTGCCTCTAGAGCTGAACATCAAAACCCTATCGATGCGTTGGCCGCCATTCATAAGGCACAGGATCTACTGATAAAAACCATAAACATTAAACCCGACACACTGGACGGATCCGCACTCATTACATTAGGCTCACTTTATTATCAAGCACCCGGCTGGCCAATTGCATTCGGAGACGATAAAAAAGCCGAGCAATACCTCAAAAAAGGGCTACAAATCAACCCCCAGGGAATAGAAAGCAACTTTTACTATGGGCAATATCTCTTGAATAAAGATCAACCGGAAGAAGCAATTGAGTATTTCAAAACAGCACTAAACGGGCCGATACGCAAAGAACAAGAATTTGCCGATTCATCTCTTAAAGAAAAAATAAAACAAATAATGATCAAGACAGCCACCACCGAATCGAAATCGCGAAAAAAACAGATTGCATCTTTATAGACTACTTCGAAACGGGGCCCCAAACTCCATTGCTGCAAATTCGTATTTTACGTTTCGCAATTCAAATTTCGGCAGTGCTTAAAGGGGTGCCAGGACCTTCGCTCCTTCAACTAGCATTAAGGAAGAGCGCATCAAGCCTACATGCATATACCTTTCGCACTTCAAATTTCGGCAGTGTCTTAGGAGGCGCCGGGGTGCTCGGCAAAGGCTTTGCCAGCATGGAGCTGGCATAGAGCCTACATGGACGTATTCACGGCGTCCTTTGACGGGCACCCCGGTGCCGAATTTTGATCTCCGATAGGTATATGTTCACCTATTACCTAAATTCCATAGCCCATTAGCCATGATTAATTATCTTGGCAATTAAGATGCAACAAGGCTTATGACGCCCTCGACAGGCATATCACACACCCTTCTCCCTTAGGTCGGCGAAACCACTCAAACTGGGAAATTGCCTTTTTTAAGCACAGGATCCGCGATATTTTGTAGAATATATTTATCATCTCCAGAGATTCATTCAGAACTTGCTTTCTGATATGATTAGCCCATTTTAAATACGCAATTTTAATTAACATCAATTGGTAACCAATATGACCTTTGTAGTCACCGAGAACTGTATTAAATGTAAATATACCGACTGCGTTGACGTTTGCCCCGTCGACTGCTTCCATGAAGGCCCTAACTTTCTAGTTATCGACCCCGACGAATGTATTGATTGCACGCTCTGTGAACCCGAATGCCCAGCCGAAGCGATTTTTGCCGAAGACGAACTACCGGATGGGCAAGAAATGTTTATCGAAATCAATGCCGATCTCGCAAAGAAATGGCCCGTAATTAGTGAAGTCAAGGACCCCCTGCCTGAAGCCGACGAGTGGAACGGTAAACCGGATAAAACAAAACTATTGGAAAAATGACCCGCTAGCAAAGGACCACTACTCAGGATTTGGACATAAATAATGCCCCTATTCGTTATGTAAAGTTAGCAACGCTCGGTAAACGGATAAAACCCAAAAGGAGCAGTCGGCATGCGCTGCAGACCGCTCGCGCCGAGCTAGGTCGAAGCATGAAGCGGTTACAACTTTTTCACCGGCTTGGTAAAGCATCGAACTACCGTTCACCCTTCGACAAAGCTCTCCTGAGCGCAGCCGAAGGACTCAGGGCGAACGGAAGCTTGATACTCTCAACTGCTCATTAACCGATTTTTCGATCGAAAGGAGTTAGATAGCTAGCCATTGCCAGTCGGTTATGGAAATTAGGCGCTGGAGAGGAACCGCTCACCCCGGCGCCTTTTACAACCGAAAATTGAACTGCGAAAGACATATAACGCTCATAAAACTCAGAGCATAAAAAAAGCCGGTAGTATAACCGGCTTTTTTTATGCTCTGATATGTCAGGTAAATTTATTCAGAAGTTTCGCCAGCTATCGGACGATCAACTAACTCTACATAAGCCATAGGAGCGGAGTCGCCGGGTCTAAAGCCACATTTCATAATGCGTAAATACCCACCTTGACGATTTTTATAGCGAGGACCCAATTCATTAAACAATTTAGTTACTATAGAGCGGTCACGCAATTTAGCGAACGCCAATCTTCTCTTTGCAACGGAATCTTCTTTGGACAAAGTGATTAACGGCTCAGCATAACTTCTTAACTCTTTAGCCTTAGGCAAAGTAGTTTTAATAAGCTCATGCTTAATTAACGAACCAACCATATTGCTGAATAGCGCCTTACGGTGGCTGCTATTCATATTAAACTTTCTTCCAGACTTACGATGTCTCATTGTAATTACGACCTAAAGTTATAATTTTAAAAACTGCTTTGATTTTGATCAATCAGATTATCAGGAGGCCAATTTTCTAAGCGCATCCCTAGAGATAATCCTTTTAAAGCCAGCACATCTTTGATTTCAGTGAGAGACTTTTTACCTAAATTCGGGGTTTTAAGCAACTCAACTTCAGTTCTTTGAATCAAGTCACCTATGTAAAAAATGTTTTCCGCCTTTAAACAGTTTGCCGATCTAACAGTTAATTCTAAATCATCAACAGGTCTCAACAAAACAGGATCAATATCCGGACCTTCTTGAGGCGCTTCTTTTTCATCGACTGGAGGAGCAACCTTTTCAAAATCCACGAAAACGGATAATTGATCATGCAATATGGTTGCCGCTAGCTTTATAGTCTCTTCCGGATCAACAGTACCATTTGTCTCCAATTCAACGATTAACTTATCGAGATTAGTTCTCTGCTCTACGCGAGTACTCTCAACTTGATAAGCAACTTTTATAATCGGACTATATGAAGCATCGACCTGCAGACTACCGATGATAGGATTATCGGTTTGCTGTTTTCGCGCACTTACCGGCTCATACCCTCGCCCCCTTCTGACGCGAATCTTCATATTGAACTGCTTATCCTGGGTCAAATTTGCAATAACCAAGTCAGGATTAACAATTTCTACATCGTGAGGCAACTGAATATCTGCAGCTGTAACAACACCGACACCGCTCTTGGAAAGAGTCAATACAACATCATCTTTCGAGTGCAAAAGGACTGCTAACTTTTTTAAGTTTAAGATGATATCGATAACATCTTCTTGAACGCCCTCAATAGCGGTATATTCGTGCAGTACACCTTCAATTTCAATGTCTGTAACTGCGCAACCGGGAATAGAAGACAATAACACCCGTCTCAAAGCGTTACCAAGCGAATGTCCGAATCCACGCTCAAGAGGCTCTATTACAATCCTTGAATGATTAGCGGATTTGCTTACCACCTCAACAAGACGAGGTCTTAATAAGCCGGAAATACTATTCTGCATTTATATCCCTTAGTTTAAGGTTTATTATTTCGAGTACAACTCAACAACAAGCTGCTCATTAATATCAGAACCTAATTCGACGCGATCAGGTAAAGACTTAAAGGTACCAGCCATGTCCTTGCTATTAACATCAACCCAATTTGGGAATCCGTATTGCTCAGTGACAGTTAACGCATCGATAATTCTTTGTTGTTTTTTTGCTTTTTCCCTGATGCCGATCACATCACCAGGTTGAACCTGATAGGAAGGGATATTAACTAACGAGTCGTTGACAAGAATCGATTTGTGACTAACTAACTGACGAGCCTCAGCTCTGGTAGCAGCAAAACCCATTCGATAAACTACGTTATCAAGTCTCGATTCGAGAAGGTTTAGTAGATTTTCGCCCGTTGCACCTTTCTTTAAATCGGCAACTTTATAATAATTTCTAAATTGCTTTTCCAGTACGCCGTATATTCTTCTAATTCTTTGTTTTGCACGCAACTGCAATGCATAATCAGAACTTCTTGTACGCTTAGTACCGTGCTGTCCAGGCCGCTGGTCAAGCTTACACTTGCCATCTAACGACTTGCCTCTACTTTTTAAAAAAAGATCGGTCCCTTCTCTACGGCTTAATTTACACGTAGGGCCAAGATATCTTGCCATAACAAACTACTCCAGAACTTAAACGCGGCGTTTTTTAGGTGGACGGCAACCGTTATGAGGGATTGGCGTCACATCAATGATATTGCTGATTTTGAAACCCAAGTTACTCAATGAACGAACGGCGGATTCTCTACCAGGACCAGGACCCTTAACCATCACATCTAGGTTCTTCATTCCATATTCTAATGCGACCGAACCAGCTCTTTCGGCAGCTACTTGAGCAGCAAAAGGAGTACTTTTTCTTGAACCCCTAAAACCTGAACCACCGGACGTTGCCCAAGAGAGCGCATTACCTTTTCTATCGGTAATTGTAACGATGGTATTATTAAAGGAGGCATGCACATGCGCAATGCCATCCGCTATTTCTTTTTTTATGCGTTTACGCGCACGATTTGGACTTGCCATTTATGAACCTCTTATCGAAATATCTTTACTTTCTAATAGGCTTGCGAGGGCCCTTACGGGTTCTTGCATTCGTCCGTGTTCTCTGCCCTCTTAAAGGCAGGCCTCGACGATGTCGGATACCACGATAACAACCTAGATCCATCAATCGCTTGATGTTCATTGAAACTTCACGTCGTAAGTCGCCTTCGACGGTCATTTTTGAAATAACCTCACGAACAGAATCTAGCTGTTCTTCCGTTAATTCTTTAATTTTTCTTGACGGTGCTATACCCACTTTATCGCAAATCTGATTTGCTGTTTTGCGTCCAACACCATAAATCGCTGTCAATGCAATTTCTGCATGCTTATGATCTGGTACGTTAATCCCGGCAATACGTGCCATTTAGATACTCCCCTGAGCAATGACTCTAAAGTTAAGCGCCGAATAATAACATTTAATGATTTATGGCGCAATAGAAAATTATCCTTGGCGTTGTTTATGGCGCCCATCTTCACAGATCACCCTAACAACCCCATTTCTTTTTATGACTTTGCATTTTCTGCATATTTTTTTAACTGACGCACGAACTTTCACAATGCACTCCGTAATACTTAAACTACTTAATTATTTTTTAAGATGCGCTTTCTTCATCAAGCCTTCGTATTGCTGTGACATCATGTGAGTCTGCATCTGAGAAATAAAATCCATCACGACAACAACAATAATCAACAACGAGGTCCCGCCAAAATAAAATGGCACATTCCAGTAAACGATCAGAAACTCAGGCAACAAACATACGCCTGTGATGTAAAAAGCACCAATCAATGTAAGACGCGTCATCACTTTATCAATATAGGCACTAGTCTGCTGACCAGGTCTAATGCCAGGCAAGAACGCACCCGATTTTTTTAAATTATCCGCAGTCTCTTTCGAATTAAAAACTAAAGCGGTATAGAAAAAACAGAAAAAGATGATGGCCGCCGCATAAAACATGACATATACCGGCTGACCAGGCGACAACATAGTCGCAATATCCTTAAGCCAACTAAAGCCTTCGGCATTTCCGAACCAACCAGCTACCGTAGCCGGAAACAGAATAATACTTGAGGCAAAAATGGGAGGAATAACACCCGCCATGTTAAGCTTCAACGGAAGAAAACTACTTTGCCCGGCATACATCCTTCTACCTTGCTGTCTTTTAGGATAATTGATAATAATCCTTCGTTGACCTCTTTCAACAAAGACAACCAGCGCGGTAACAGCGATTGTTAACAAGAAAAGCAAAATAATGAACGCACTGTTCATTTCACCGGTTCTTGCAAGCTCCAAAGTGCCACCGACAGCCGAGGGCAGCCCCGAAACGATACCAGCGAAAATAATCAACGAAATACCGTTGCCTATTCCTCTTTCAGTCACTTGTTCGCCCAACCACATCAAAAATATGGTCCCCGTTACTAGCGTTATCGTAGTTATGAGAACAAAACTCATGCCGGGAGCAATAACAACAGATAAACCTCCAGCCGTTTGATTTTGAAGCGCTATTGAAATACCAACCGCTTGAAAAGTCGCCAAAACAACGGTTCCGTAACGGGTATACTGTGATATCTTACGCCTACCGGACTCACCCTCTTTTTTCATCTGCTCCATCGTTGGAACAACCACAGTCATCAATTGCATGATGATCGAAGCAGAAATGTAAGGCATGATACCAAGAGCAAATAAACTTAAACGCATTAATGCTCCACCCGAAAACATGTTAAACATATCGAGAATGGAACCGCTTTGCTGTTCAAACATAAGGGCTAACGCTTTTGGGTCGATACCAGGAACAGGGATGTGAGCCCCTACTCGATAGACGAAAAACGCCCCCAGCACGAATAGCAATCTAGACCTTAATTCTGAATAGCCACCTGCTTTTTCAGCCATTTGTGCTCTTGTTGTATTCACTTAGACCTCTACTTTGCCGCCAGCTGCTTCAATAGATGCTTTTGCGCCTGCAGTCACTTTTATACCTTTCAACGTAACAGCTTTTGAAATTTCACCCGATTGGATTACTTTAGCGGTTTTAGTGAAAACAGGAACAACACCCGTTTCGATCAGTACTTGTAAATCGATGGTTTCGGTCGGCAAATTAGCCAACTCACTCAAACGAACCTCCGCTGTCAAACGCTTGCATCTTGACGTAAAACCGACTTTCGGCAATCGTCTCTGAAGGGGCATTTGTCCACCTTCAAACCCAACCTTGTGAAATCCACCACTTCTTGCTTTTTGGCCTTTATGACCTCTTCCGCAGGTTTTTCCAAGAGTAGATCCGATACCGCGACCGACGCGCTTAGCTTTTTTTCTTGATCCTTCTGCAGGACTTATTGAATTCAAGTACATTACAATTCCTCTACCCTTAGCATGTAGGAAACTTTATTAATCATCCCACGATTTTCAGGGGTATCGGAAACCGATACCGTATGATTAATACGACGCAAACCTAAACCTTTTAAGCACGCTTGATGGCTTGCTAAACGGCCGTGTTTACTTTTTGTCATTGTTAATTGTAATTTTTTATCTGACATAACAACTATCCAATTATCTGCTCAACCGACAGGCCGCGCTTGGCTGCGATGTCTTTTGGCTCATGCATTTCAGTTAACCCGGCAATAGTCGCTCTAACAACGTTAATTGGGTTGTTAGTTCCAATGCATTTGGCCAATACGTTATGAACGCCGACCACTTCGAATACCGCGCGCATTGCTCCGCCAGCAATAATACCGGTACCATCTGACGCTGGTTGCATATAGACTTTTGCCGCCCCGGTGGACGCCGTAACAGCGTATTGCAAAGTGTCGCCTTTTAAAGCAACTTTACGCATGTTTTTTCTAGCCTGCTCTAAAGACTTTTGGATTGCAACGGGAACTTCTCTGGCTTTACTCACGCCATAACCCACACGACCTTCACCGTCGCCGACGACCGTTAAAGCAGCAAAGCCGAAAACACGACCGCCTTTCACAACTTTTGCAACACGTCGTACCGATACTAATTTTTCTTGCAAACCGTCTGTACTTGCTTGAGATGGTGCTGTAGCCATAATCAATCTCCTAAAATTTTAAACCGGCTTCACGCGCGGCATCAGCAAGCGCTTTAACACGCCCATGATATTTAAAACCTGAGCGGTCGAAAGCCACTTCAGTGATTCCAGCCGCAATGGCTTTTTGGGCTACAAACTTTCCAACTTCGGCAGCCGCCTCAACATTTCCTGTATTTTTTACAGCTGATTTGACCTCAGCCTGAACAGTCGAAGCACTTGCAAGCGTATGCGTCCCATCGGAACTAATAACCTGCGCATAAATGTGTTGCGCGGTTTTATGTATGGTTAAACGGTTCGCTCCGGAATTCTTTATTTTACTGCGCAGCTTCAGAGCGCGCTTTAAGCGTGATGCTTTCTTATCCATTACTTTACCTTACTTCTTCTTGGCTTCTTTTCTGACCACATTCTCATCAGCATATCTGACACCCTTGCCTTTATAAGGCTCTGGTGGACGATACCCTCTAATTTCTGCAGCGACCTGACCGACTTTTTGCTTATCAAAACCTTTGACAATAATTTCGGTTTGACTGGGGGTTTCGATCGTTATACCCGCCGGCACTTCATAATCAACCGGATGGGAAAAGCCAAGAGATAAGCCTAAAGTATTACCTTTAGCTTGCGCTCTATAACCAACACCGACTAAAGCCAGTTTCTTTTCAAAACCTTGGGTTACGCCAATTATCATGTTATTAATAACGGCGCGAGTGGTTCCGGCTTGTGAATTGGCAATTTTATCTGCCTTATCCCACTTAATTTCAATTTGACTATTATCGATAGCCAGACTTACTTTTTCGTGTAACGAGGCAGACAACTGACCCTTACTACCTTTTACAGTAACTTCGTTGCCTTCGAGTTTGATATCAATTCCGCTTGGAAGAGCGATAGGTACTTTTGCAATTCTTGACATGACTTGACTCCCTAATTAACAAACAGTACAAACAACTTCACCGCCATGCCCTATCGCACGTGCCGCTCTGTCAGTCATGACACCTTTCGATGTCGAAACGATAGCTATGCCCAGGCCTCCCAAAACCTTTGGAAGCTCTTCTTTCGACTTATAAATTCTAAGTCCCGGCCTGCTGATTCTTTTTACTTTTTCGATGACAGGTCGGCCTTGATAGTATTTTAATACTATGGTCATTTCACTATGACTACCTTTCGTCTCAACACTATAGTCTGTGATGTAACCTTCATCTTTTAAAACTTTTACAATGGCTACCTTCAATTTAGAAGAAGGCAGTTTTACGCTAATTTTTCCCGCAGATTGACCATTTCTAATTCTGGTCAACATATCTGCTATTGGGTCTGTCATACTCATTTCAATTCTCCAAACAGATCTTACCAACTCGCCTTAACTAAACCAGGCACATCACCACGCATGGTCGATTCTCTTAATTTATTTCGAGACAAACCGAATTTGCGATAATAGCCATGGGGACGCCCAGTGATATTACACCGGTTGCGCAAACGAGATGCGCTGGAATCCCTTGGTAGCTTTTGTAATTGAAAATGAGCCGCTTCTTTTTCTTCAAAAGTAGCGCCGGGATTGCGAATGATTTCTTTTAACTCTTTTCGCTTGGTTTCATATTTCTTTACTAATTTGTTGCGCTTTACTTCACGCGCAATCATTGATTTTTTAGCCATTAGTCGATCGCCTTTTAGTTTTTGAATGGAAAGTTAAATAGCTTCAACAAAGCTAAACCTTCTTCGTTGGTTTTTGCTGTTGTCGTAATGGTAATATCCATTCCGCGAATAGCATCAATTTTGTCATAATCAATTTCAGGAAAAATGATTTGCTCTTTGACGCCCATCGAATAATTACCACGCCCATCAAAACTCTTAGGACTCATTCCTCTAAAATCTCTAATACGAGGAATGGAAATATTAATCAAGCGATCCAAAAATTCGTACATTCTATCACTACGCAGGGTGACTTTACAGCCAATTGGCATGTCATCGCGTATTTTGAAACCGGCTATCGATTTTCTTGCCAAGGTAACAATCGCTTTTTGCCCGGCGATTTTTTCCATATCGCCGAGAGCGGATTGTAATATTTTCTTATCCGCAACCGCACCGCCCACACCCATATTTAGAGTGATTTTGGTAATCCGGGGCGCCTGCATAATGGATTTATAGCCGAATTTTTTCATTAATTCCGGCAGGATCTTCTCTTTGTATTCAGTTTCTAGTCTAGCCATGTCTAAATAATCCTCTATTAGATATCAACAACTTCATTAGTTGATTTAAAAAACCTGACTTTTCTTCCATCTTCTAGAAACTTAAAGCCGATTCGATCCGCTTTTAGGGTTTGTGGATTGTAAATCCCGATATTTGAAAGGTGGATAGGCATATCTTTATCAACGATACCGCCAGATACTCCGGCACGAGGGTTACCTTTTTGGTGTTTTTTAACACGGTTAATTCCCTCTACGATTACTTTGTTATCCTTAAACACTTTAGTTACTTTACCGCGCTTACCTTTATCTCTACCGGTCAATACAATGACTTCGTCGCCTTGTTTTATTTTTTGCATAATTTAATCCTTTTTTATAAAACTTCAGGAGCCAGAGAAATAATTTTCATGAATTTATCTCCCCTTAGTTCGCGAGTTACAGGACCAAATATGCGTGTACCGAGAGGCTGCAATTGGTTATTAAGAATGACAGCGGCATTTCCGTCGAAACGAATTACCGAACCATCAGGACGACGAACTCCTTTACGAGTTCTTACAACCAAGGCGTTGTAAACTTCGCCTTTTTTTACTCTACCACGCGGTATTGCGTCTTTAACACTGACTTTGATAATGTCGCCAATGCCAGCATAACGCCTGTGTGAACCGCCTAGCACTTTGATACACATGACCTTTTTTGCACCGCTATTATCGGCAACGTCAAGGTTAGTTTGCATCTGAATCATGATTAATTCCCAATTGTCTCGATATTAAATTCTTTGTGCTTATTTATTGTTGCTTTCAACAACTTCAACTAGCCTGAAGGTTTTGTTTTTAGACATTGGTCTACAAGATGTAATGGACACAATATCACCTTCATTGCATTGATTTTGCTCATCATGAGCCATTAATTTTGTCGAACGCTTGATATATTTGCCATACACAGGGTGCTTGACAAAGCGCTCAACCAAGACGGTAATGCTTTTGTCCATTTTATTACTAATGACACGACCGCTTAAGGTTCTTAATTTTTCAGTTTTTTCGCTCATGACTTAAGCTCTCCCTAATTCATTCAATACAGTATGTATACGAGCAATATCACGTCTGACTTGTTTGACTTGAGCGGTCTTAGTCAACTGACCTGTGCCTTTTTGCATCCTGAGATTGAATTGCTCTCTTGAGAGCTCAAGTAGCATATCGGCTAACTCTTGTTTTGATTTTTGTCGTAATTCGGTGGCTTTCATCACATTATCGTCCGAGCTATGAATGTTGTCTTAATCGGCAGTTTGGCAGATGCTAATGCAAACGCTTCTCTTGCAAGCTCTTCGGGCACACCTTGGATTTCATAAAGCATGGTGCCCGGTTTAATCTGAGCAACCCAGTATTCTACACTACCTTTACCTTTTCCCATCCTAACTTCTAAAGGTTTTTTGGTAATAGGCTTGTCTGGAAATACTCTGATCCATATTTTACCACCACGCTTTACATGACGAGTAATCGCTCTACGTGCAGCTTCGATCTGACGGGCTGTAATCCTTCCTCTTGTTGTGGCTTTTAATCCGAATTCACCGAAACTTACCGATGAGCCACGTACAGCAATACCGTTATTTCTATTCTTATGCTGCTTACGAAATTTTGTTCTTTTGGGTTGAAGCATGACTTTATCCGTTCAACTATTTTTTAGATTCTGTAACATCGGATACACCTTGTGTATCCACATCAAATACTTCGCCTTTGAAAATCCAGACTTTAATGCCAATGATTCCATAAGTGGTATTTGCCTCGGCCGTACCATAATCGATGTCGGCTCTTAGTGTGTGCAAAGGTACACGGCCTTCTCTATACCATTCGGTACGGGCAATTTCAGCACCGTTTAAACGGCCGGCAACATTAATTTTGATGCCTTCCGCGCCCAAACGCATAGTGTTGGTAACCGCACGCTTCATAGCCCTACGGTACATGATTCTTTTTTCAAGTTGCTGGGCAATGCTTTCTGCTACCAGATAAGCATCTAATTCCGGCTTTCTGATTTCTTCGACATTCATCTGCACCGGAATGCCCATCATCGCCGAAACTTCTTGTCTTAATTTATCGATGTCTTCGCCTTTTTTGCCAATCACAATCCCTGGTCTTGCAGTATGAACGGTGATATGGGCATTACTTGCTGGACGATTAATCTGAATGCGACTAACCGAAGCGTGAGCAAGCTTTTTTTTGATAAAGTCTCTAACTTTAAGATCTTGATGCAGAAAAACCGGGTAATCC
This sequence comes from Methylotuvimicrobium sp. KM1, assembly GCF_044788715.1. NCBI lineage: Bacteria > Pseudomonadati > Pseudomonadota > Gammaproteobacteria > Methylococcales > Methylococcaceae > Methylotuvimicrobium > Methylotuvimicrobium sp. KM1. The sequence continues at coordinate 4,249,287 of NZ_CP173170.1, forward strand.
TGAGAGTTTGCGTACCATCTAGAAGTCCAGTCTTTAACAATTCCAAGGCGAATACCCGTTGGATGTACTTTTTGTCCCATTTTTACCTCTACTCGTATTCTGCTACTTTAATTGTTATGTGACAGGTTCTTTTCAATATTTTATTGGCTCGACCTTTCGCTCGCGGTTTAAAACGTTTCATGGTCGGCCCTTCATTGACATAAACCGTCGTAACCTTCAATTCGTCAACATCGGCGCTTTCGTTATGCTCCGCATTGGCAATCGCCGACTCTAAAAGCTTTTTGATGACCGCTGCCGCACTTTTTGTACTAAATGACAAAATTGCTAGCGCTTTCTCTACCGGCAGACCGCGGATTTGATCACCTACCAACCTGGCTTTTTGTGCCGACATAGGTGCATTGCTTAATTTTGCTGATATTTCCATGCTACACCTTACCTTGACTTCTTATCGGCCACATGCCCTTTATAGGTGCGTGTCGGCGCAAATTCACCGAGTTTATGCCCTATCATATTCTCAGAAACAAGAACAGGGACGTGTTGACGCCCATTGTGGACAGCAATAGTTAAACCCAACATATCGGGAATAATCATTGATCTTCTTGACCATGTTTTAATCGGTTTCCTATTATTGGCTTTTACCGCATCCTCTACTTTTTTCAGAAGATGATGATCTATAAAAGGACCTTTTTTAATTGATCGTGGCACGCTATTTCCTCTCTATTTCTGCTTACGGCGTCTGACAATCATGTTGTCTGTGCGTTTATTTTTACGTGTTTTATAACCTTTGGTCGGCATACCCCATGGCGAAACAGGATGTCTGCCACCGGATGTACGCCCTTCACCACCACCATGCGGATGATCTACAGGATTCATTGCCACACCGCGAACGGTTGGCCTTACCCCGCGCCAGCGCTTTGCTCCGGCCTTGCCCAATGAAGTTAAGTTGTGCTCGGAGTTGGACACTTCTCCAACTACAGCCTTACAATCCGACATGATTTTGCGCATTTCCCCCGATCTTAGCCGGATGGTTACGTAAGCGCCTTCTCTAGCGACTAACTGGCAAGATGCACCTGCGCTTCTTGCTAATTGAGCTCCTTTACCGGGCTTTAATTCAACGCAATGTATAGTAGTACCCAATGGGATATTTCTAAGCGGCATGCAATTACCCGGCTTAACCGCAGTCGTTTCAGCGGATAAAATCTCTTGCCCTTGGGTTATGCCTTTTGGGGCGATAATATATCGACGCTCACCGTCTTTAAAGAGAATCAAAGCAATATTGGCGGTTCTGTTGGGATCGTATTCGATACGCTCAACTACAGCCGGAATATCTATTTTATTTCTTTTAAAATCAATGATCCGGTAGTGATGCTTATGACCCCCACCGACATGACGTGTGGTTATGCGCCCTTGATTATTACGTCCGCCATTTTTGCTGTTTTTATCAAGCAACTGTGCGAATGGCTTGCCTTTATGTAACTCATCGTTTTTGACACGTACAACAAACCTCGATCCAGCCGATGTAGGTTTTGATTTTACAATAGCCATGCTTTCTACCGTTTCCTATTGATCTTTTAAACTTTTAACTATTAAGCTGCCGAGAAATCTATATCGTGGCCTTCTTTTAGCTTGACATAGGCTTTTTTCCAATCGGAACGTTTGCCAAGGGTTTGACCAAACCTTTTTTTCTTGCCTTTGACATTCAGTACACGGACCGAATCGACTTTTACTTCGAACATAAGCTCGACGGCTTGCTTTATTTGATTCTTGGTTGCCTGTTTCTGAACGTTAAACACAAACTGTTTATTCGCCTCAGCTGCAACTGTGCTTTTTTCTGAAACAACAGGAGCTCTCAAGACACTTGCCAACTTACTTTTGATCAGCTCGTTCATGCCAACCTCTCCTCTATCATTTTTACCGCCGCAGGCGTCATAATGACTTTTTCCGCTGCTACCAGCGATACCGGACTCAAATTATCCGCAGAACACACTTCTAAATACGGAATATTTCTTGAAGCCAAAGCCAGATTAAAGTCGACTTCGTCGGATATGATTAAAACGCGCTTACAATCCAAACCGCTCAGCTTTGCAACCATTTCTTTCGTTTTTGGAGTCGAAGGAAGGATTTCACTACTGACAACCAAACGGTCTTGTCTTAGCAACTCGGACAAAATTGAACGCAAACCCGAACGAAACATTTTTTTATTTAGTTTTTGCTCGAATGAACGCGGTCTTGCAGCAAAGGTCACGCCACCTGTTCTCCAAAGTGGACTGCGCATTGTACCAGATCTTGCTCGCCCCGTCCCTTTTTGACGCCAAGGTTTAATCCCACCGCCACTTACATCGGAACGGGTCTTCTGTGCTTTTGTCCCGGAACGAGCGCCGGCCAAGTGCCGAGTCACCAATTGATGAACTAACGTCTCATTAAAAGCTTGCCCAAAAACTTCTTCGCCTACCGCGACTGCTGCGGCAGATTCGCTCTCGTTAATTGCAGGAATTTGTATACTCATGATTTATCCTTCTTATTCCGCATTTTTGCAGCCGGGGTAATCACAACATCGCTACCTTTTGCTCCAGGCACAGCCCCTTTGACTAAAATCAAGTTTCTCTCACTATCGACCGCATGAATAGTTAGATTATCGATTGTCGTTTTAGCGGCGCCCATATGACCGGACATTTTTTTCCCTTTAAAAACGCGACCCGGTGTTTGACACATACCATTAGAACCGGGTGCTCTATGGGACAGTGAATTACCGTGAGTCGCATCCTGCGTTCTAAAATTATGCCGTTTGACTGCACCTTGATAACCTTTACCGATGCTTGTTCCGCGAACATCAACCACCTGTCCTTGAGCAAAAATACTTGCTTGCAATTCGGAACCGGCAGAGAGATCGTCGCCTTCACCGTCATCCAGCCTGAATTCCCACAGACCTGTTCCTGCGGTTACATTCGCAGCAGCAAAATGACCAGCCATCGCTTTATTCACTCTGGATGATTTTTTTTCACCCGCGGTGACTTGTATCGCGCGATAGCCATCTTTTTCGATGCTTTTAACTTGAGTGACTCGGTTAGACTCTATCTGAAGAACTGTCACGGGCACTGACGACCCATCCTCGCAAAATACTCTGGTCATACCACATTTACGACCTATTAGACCTATTGACATCTGCCAATTCCCCTACATTTAATTCAACTTTATTTGAACGTCTACACCGGCTGCCAGATCCAATTTCATCAAGGCATCGACAGTTTTTTCGGTTGGCTCGACGATGTCGAGCAATCGTTTGTACGTTCTTAATTCATATTGATCGCGCGCGTCTTTATTGACATGCGGAGAGATCAAAATCGTAAACCGCTCTTTCTTAGTAGGCAGCGGGATAGGGCCTTTGACTTGAGCGCCCGTTCTTTTCGCTGTTTCTACGATTTCACCTGCCGATTGATCAATTAATTTATGATCAAATGATTTCAGGCGTATTCTAATTGTTTGACTCGTCATATTGTTTACTCGATGATTGATGCAACAACGCCCGCGCCAACGGTACGGCCACCTTCACGAACCGCGAAACGCAAACCTTCTTCCATCGCAATCGGAGCAATTAATTTTACTTCAACGTTGACGTTATCGCCCGGCATCACCATTTCCACGCCTTCCGGCAGATCGACCGCTCCGGTTACATCCGTTGTTCTGAAATAAAATTGTGGACGATAGCCATTAAAGAATGGTGTATGACGCCCGCCTTCGTCTTTCGATAATACGTAGATTTCCGCTTTGAAATGAGTATGCGGCTTAATGGTGCCTTTGTGCGCCAAGACTTGTCCGCGTTCGACGTCGTCTCTTTTGGTGCCTCTTAACAAAACCCCAACGTTATCGCCCGCTTGGCCTTGATCCAATAATTTACGGAACATTTCTACGCCGGTGCAGGTTGTCGTCGTAGTCGGTCTAATTCCGACAATTTCAATCTCTTGCCCGACCTTAATGATTCCACGCTCGACACGTCCGGTAACCACGGTGCCGCGCCCAGAAATCGAGAACACGTCTTCAATCGGCATCAGGAACGGCTGATCGATCGCACGCTCAGGCTCCGGAATATAGGTATCTAAGGCTTCGACCAGTTTAAGGATCGACGGCACGCCAATTTCACTAGTGTCGCCTTCCAGCGCTTTTAACGCCGAGCCGATAACTAACGGGGTGTCGTCGCCCGGAAATTCGTACATGTCCAATAATTCTCTGACTTCCATTTCCACCAATTCGATCAATTCAGCATCATCCACCATATCGGCTTTATTCAAATAAACTACGATATATGGAACACCCACTTGACGCGCTAATAAGATATGCTCACGAGTTTGCGGCATCGGACCGTCGGCCGCCGAACATACCAGGATCGCTCCATCCATTTGCGCCGCACCGGTAATCATGTTTTTGACGTAGTCAGCATGACCCGGGCAGTCTACGTGCGCATAGTGGCGCGCTTCTGATTCGTACTCCACATGAGCCGTTGCGATTGTAATGCCACGCTCGCGCTCTTCGGGGGCGTTATCAATTTGATCGTAGGCTTTGTAGACGCCGCCACGCGCATCCGCCATCACTTTTGTCAATGCCGCGGTTAATGTGGTTTTACCATGATCGACGTGACCGATGGTTCCTACGTTTACGTGTGGTTTTTTACGTTCGAATTTTTCTTTGGACATGATTCAATACCTTTATTTTCTATTCAATTTATGAAACTTTTTTTATGATTGCTTCTGCAATATTTGCAGGTGCTTCAGCGTATTTTTCAAATTGCATACTGTATGTTGCTCGCCCCTGTGTTGCAGATCGCAAATCAGTCGCATAACCGAACATCTCCGCCAACGGAACTTCACAACTGATAGTTTTACCTGCAGGAGTGTCGTCCATACCCTGAATGATTCCACGGCGCCTGTTTATATCACCTACAACATCACCCATGTAATCTTCCGGAGTCACGACTTCTACCTTCATTATTGGCTCCAGAAGGACCGGGTCGGCTTTTTTTGCACCCTCTTTAAAGCACATTGATCCAGCGATTTTAAATGCCATCTCGCTCGAATCAACATCGTGGTACGATCCATCAAACAATGATACCTTTACATCCACCACTGGAAACCCTGCCAAAACTCCATTTTCCAGTTGCTCCTGCACTCCTTTGTCAACTGCCGGTATGTATTCCCTTGGAACCACGCCACCAACAATTTCATTCACAAATTCATATCCGGAACCGGGTTCTTTCGGCTCGATTCGCAACCATACATGTCCATATTGACCTCGCCCGCCGGATTGACGAATAAATTTTCCCTCTTGCTCCACTTGCTTGCGAATAGTTTCTCTATAGGCAACTTGAGGAGCGCCGACGTTAGCATCGACGCTGAATTCCCTTTTCATTCTGTCTACAATTATCTCCAGATGTAATTCACCCATTCCGGAAATAATGGTTTGACCTGACTCCTGGTCGGTATGCACACGAAACGATGGATCTTCTTGGGCAAGCTTGCTAAGAGCAACACCCATTTTTTCTTGATCGGCTTTAGTTTTCGGCTCTACGGCAACCGATATTACCGGCTCAGGAAAATCCATTCTCTCAAGCACAATGATCGATTTCATGTCACATAAAGTATCGCCGGTAGTGACATCTTTCAGACCTATTGCCGCAGCTATATCGCCGGCATGCACTTCCTTAATTTCTTCACGGGAATTAGCATGCATTTGCACTAATCGCCCTATACGCTCTTTCTTCTTTTTTACCGAGTTATAAACAGCATCGCCGGAGTTAAGTACGCCCGAATAAACCCGGATAAAGGTTAAAGCCCCTACAAATGGATCGGTTGCAATTTTAAAAGCTAGCGCCGCAAAAGGCGCATCATTGTCCGCAGGTCGCTCTTCTTCGGTCACATCATCCGCAAGAACACCTTTAATCGGCTTAACTTCTGTAGGCGAAGGCAAATACTCGATTACAGCATCCAACATCGCCTGAACGCCTTTGTTTTTAAAGGCCGATCCGCAAAATGTAGGAACCGCAAGATTATTTAATGTGAGCTGTCGTATCCCTTTTTTAATCTCCTCTTCAGAGAGATCAACACCGTCTAGGTATTTTTCCATTAGCTCATCAGAACCTTCCACTGCCGACTCAATCATGTGATCACGCCATTCTTGACAGAGTGAAAACATATCGACCGGTATTTCACGTTCCTCGAAATTCATTCCCTTGGTTGCTTCATCCCAATAAATGGCTTTCATTTTTATCAGGTCTACAACGCCTTCGAACGAATCATCAGCACCTATCGGCAATTGCATCGGAATAGGATTACTTCCTAAACGCGCTTTAATTTGCTGAACCACCCTTAAAAAATTGGCTCCTTGCCTATCCATCTTATTGATAAACGCCAACCTCGGCACATGGTATTTATTAGCCTGTCTCCACACTGTTTCCGATTGCGGCTCAACACCCCCCACCGCGCAAAATACGGCACAAGCTCCGTCTAAAACCCTAAGGGATCGTTCAACTTCGATCGTAAAATCAACATGCCCCGGCGTATCAATAATATTTATTTGGTGCTCCGGAAACTGTTTGCTCATACCGCTCCAAAAACAGGTGGTAGCGGCCGAGGTAATGGTAATACCTCTTTCTTGCTCTTGAGCCATCCAATCCATGGTTGCCGCGCCATCATGCACCTCGCCAATTTTGTGCGAAACGCCTGTATAAAACAGTACGCGCTCGGTAGTCGTCGTCTTACCGGCATCAATATGAGCCATGATGCCTATGTTTCGATAACGACTAAGGGGAGTTTTCCGTGCCACTGTGCAAGCCTTCAGTAACTTAAATTACCAGCGGTAATGAGAAAACGCCTTGTTCGCCTCGGCCATACGATGAGTTTCCTCACGCTTTTTAGCTGCCGCGCCCCGACTTTCGAAGGCATCCAACAACTCGCCGGCCAGCTTTGAAGGCATGTTTTTTTCGTTTCTTTTACGAGCCGCATCAATCAGCCAGCGCATCGCCAAAGCCGCACGACGCGAAGGTCTAACTTCGACAGGAACCTGATAAGTTGCCCCGCCGACACGTCTTGACTTAACTTCAACACGCGGCTGCACATTCTCCAGAGCTCGAGTCAATACCTCCAACGGCTCGGCATGACCTTTACTTTCGATAACGTCCAGCGCACCGTATACAATCTTTTCGGCAACTGATTTCTTTCCGCTAGTCATGATCATATTCATGAACTTGGTTAGCATGGTGCTACCAAATCTAGGATCCGGAATGACGTCTCTTTTCGCCGCTACTCTTCTTCTTGACATTTAATTCACCAAACTTCGTTAGGCTTTAGGTCTTTTCGTTCCATACTTCGAACGACCGCACTTTCTGTTTTTGACACCCGAAGTATCAAGACTTCCGCGAACGACGTGATATCGCACACCCGGCAAATCCTTTACCCTACCGCCACGAATCAACACAACGGAATGCTCTTGCAGGTTGTGACCCTCACCACCAATATAGCTACTTACCTCCGCACCGTTAGTCAACCGTACCCGCGCGACCTTTCTTAATGCCGAGTTCGGCTTCTTGGGAGTCGTGGTATAGACTCTAGTACATACTCCGCGGCGCTGAGGACATGCCTCCAGCGCCGGAACATTGCTTTTTTCTATTCTTTTAGCACGCGGCTTACGAACCAATTGGTTGATCGTGGCCATAAATTTGTTACTCCAAAAATTCAGTTTACCCGCCAGTCAATAAAAATAACCGCCGTACATTTTTATGCACAGCGGCCATATAATGCTTATCCTGACAAATAGCGTTAGCTCATTTGAGCAGAGCATCTTAACGCTATTTTTTTACCAGGTCAAGCCGATTTAAATTATTCAGTGTTTAAGGCTTGCTTTAACGCTTCTTCTACATCACCCGCATCGACTGATGAAATATTATCACCCTCGGATGGAACCTCCATGTCTTTGGAGCGTCGCTTCCTTCTTTGTTCATGATAGGCTAACCCAGTACCTGCAGGTATTAATCGCCCGACGATCACATTTTCCTTCAACCCATGCAAACCGTCGCTCAGTCCGCGAACCGCTGCATCCGTCAACACCCGAGTCGTCTCCTGGAAGGAAGCAGCCGAGATAAATGACTCAGTTGCCAATGAAGCTTTAGTGATACCTAACAAAACAGACTCAAAACTTGCCGGTATCTTTCCTTCCGCCTCCATTTTTTCATTGACCTCACGGACATAGGCCCGCTCGACCTGATCGCCTTTCAAGAATTCCGTGTCACCGCCCGCTGTGATTTCAACTTTACGAAGCATTTGTCTAATGATTGCCTCAATATGTTTATCATTGATTTTTACACCTTGTAATCGATAAACATCTTGAATCTCTTTCACTAAATAATTCGCTAGATCTTCAATGCCACGCAATCTTAAGATATCGTGCGGCGTCAATTCACCTTCAGCGATGGTTTCACCTTTATCTACATGCTCGCCCTCGAACACTGTGATGTGTCGCCATTTCGGCACCAATGTTTCATATTGTTCACCGCTTGCATCCGTTATGATGACACGCTGCTTACCTTTGGTCTCCTTACCGAAGGATATCGTGCCGGTTGTTTCCGCTAAAATCGCCGGATCCTTGGTTTTTCTTGCTTCAAACAAGTCGGCTACACGAGGTAAACCCCCTGTGATATCGCGCGTTTTACTCGACTCCTGAGGAATCCTCGCCAATACGTCACCAACTTTAACTTCATGGCCATCCTTGATGCTAACAATTGCTCCGGTCGGCAAGAAATACTGCGCGGGAATTTCTGTTCCCGGTAAATAAATAGTTTCTCCGGCGGCATCCATTAGCTTAACCATTGGGCGCAAGTCTTTACCGGCACTACCCCTTTGCTTAGGGTCGGTAACTACCAAGGAACTTAAGCCCGTAACCTCATCTGCCTGCTTTTGAACCGTTACACCATCCATGAAGTCGAATAAGCTGACCACGCCATCGACTTCGGTAATTACCGGATGCGTATGCGGATCCCAGTTGACGATAATTTCTCCACCGTTAATTTTACTGCCGTCCTGTACTAACAACACCGCTCCATAAGGAATTTTATAGCGCTCGCGTTCACGGCCATATTCGTCGATGATGCCAATTTCACCGGACCGGGAAACCGCTACCAGATTTCCCTCCCGGTTTGTAACAGTCTTAAGGTTACTTAACTTAACTGTTCCAGCCGCTTTAACTTGAACATTACTAATTGCAGCCGATCTCGAAGCTGCACCGCCAATATGGAAAGTACGCATTGTCAACTGCGTCCCCGGCTCACCGATGGATTGCGCAGCAATGACACCGACCGCTTCTCCACTATTGACTAAATGCCCTCTAGCCAAGTCTCTGCCGTAACATGCAGCACAAACACCATGGCGATTTTCACAAGTGATAACCGAACGCACATAAACGTGATCGACGCTGTTTTCTTCAAGCACCGACACCCAGTATTCATCGAGCAAAGTTCCGTTTTTAACGATAACTTTTTCGCCAGCCGCATCCATCACGTCGCTGATGACTACACGACCCAATACACGCTCGGCCAATGGCTCGACCACATCACCGCCTTCGATAATGGGCATCATCGAGATACCTTGCGTCGTGCCGCAATCGTCGCCTGTAATAACCAAATCCTGAGCCACATCGACCAAACGCCGTGTCAAATAACCCGAGTTGGCGGTTTTCAACGCCGTGTCGGCTAGTCCTTTACGAGCGCCGTGAGTCGAAATAAAGTACTGCAGTACGTCCAGACCTTCCCTAAAGTTCGCAGTAATCGGCGTTTCGATAATCGAACCATCCGGCTTCGCCATCAAACCTCGCATACCGGCCAATTGTCTAATCTGTGCAGCCGAACCCCGAGCACCCGACTCGGCCATCATAAATATTGAGTTGAACGATTTCTGAGTAACCTTATTGCCATCGGCATCTTCGATTTCCTCAACACCCAAACCATCCATCATGACTTTCGCAACCTGATCGTTTGCATGAGACCAGATGTCAACTACCTTGTTGTATCGCTCACCGTCAGTCACCAGACCTGATGAGTATTGACTTTGTATTTCGTTAACTTCTGCATTAGCCGTATTGATGATTTCTTCTTTCTTAGCCGGTATCTCCATATCTTCGATACCGAAAGACACACCCGAGCGGGTTGCATAACGGAAACCAAGATACATCAATTGGTCGGCCATAATGACCGTTTCCTTGATACCTAAATGCCGATAGCAATAATTGATCAGCCGCGATATATTTTTCTTCGTCATATCACAATTGACTATCTCGTACGGCATACCTTCGGGAACAATTTCCCAAATCAATGCTCGACCAACCGTCGTTTCGACACGATAGGTTTTTTGTTCGGCAACCCCTCTATCAGTTTTTATTCTTTCAGTAATTCTTAATTGAATCTTGGCTTGTAAGTCGACACTTTTAAATGCCAAGGCTTTATGAACCTCATCTATTGAAACAAAGATCGAGCCATTACCTTTTGCATTGACTTTTTCTCGGCTTATAAAATAAAGCCCTAAAACCACGTCCTGAGACGGGTTGATAATCGGCTCACCGCTTGCCGGCGACAAAATATTATTGGTCGCCATCATCAACGTTCTAGCTTCAAGCTGTGCCTCTATCGACAATGGCACATGTACCGCCATTTGGTCGCCGTCAAAATCGGCATTGAAAGCGCTACAAACCAAAGGATGCAACTGTATCGCTTTACCTTCGATCAAGGTTGGCTCAAACGCTTGTATCCCCAGGCGATGCAGGGTCGGCGCCCTATTTAACAATACCGGATGTTCGCGAATGACCTCCTCGAGAATATCCCAAACTTCGGCACCTTCTCGCTCAACCATTTTTTTCGCAGCTTTAATCGTTGTCGCGAGTCCTCTTAACTGCAGTTTGCTAAAGATAAACGGTTTGAATAATTCCAAAGCCATTTTTTTAGGTAAACCGCATTGATGTAAACGTAGCGTTGGCCCAACCACAATAACCGAACGTCCAGAATAGTCGACACGCTTACCTAGCAAATTTTGTCTGAACCGGCCTTGCTTCCCTTTGATCATATCTGCTAGGGATTTAAGCGGTCTTCTATTTGTACCAGTGATAGCTCTGCCTCTACGGCCATTATCGAGCAATGCGTCGACTGACTCTTGCAGCATTCGCTTTTCGTTACGAACGATAATATCCGGCGCGTTCAAATCCAACAAACGATTTAGCCGGTTATTCCTATTGATAACGCGACGATAAAGATCGTTTAAATCCGACGTGGCAAACCGTCCGCCATCCAAAGGCACCAAAGGTCTCAACTCCGGAGGCAAAACCGGCAATACTTGCATAATCATCCATTCAGGACGATTTTTAGAGCTCAACAGTGATTCGATCACTTTTAAGCGCTTTGAAAACTTTTTAATTTTGGTTTCTGAATTAGTGCCGTTAATCTCTTCCCGTAAACGATTGATTTCGCCATTAAGATCAATTGCTTTGAGCAAGTCAAAAACGGCTTCGGCACCCATTTTCGCAACGAAATCATCGCCAAATTCCTCGACGGCATCGAGATATTCGTCATCGGTTAACAATTGCCCTTTATTAAGCGGAGTTACACCCGGATCAAGCACCACGAATGACTCGAAATACAAGACGCGCTCAATTTCACGAAGCGTCATGTCTAGCAGCAGTGCAATCCGCGATGGCAAGGACTTCAAAAACCAAATATGAGCAACCGGACTGGCTAACTCAATATGCCCCATTCTTTCTCGGCGCACTTTTGAAAGCGTGACTTCAACGCCGCATTTTTCACAGATTACGCCTCTGTGTTTCAGTCTTTTATATTTTCCGCATAAACATTCATAATCGCTCACAGGGCCAAAAATTTTGGCGCAAAACAATCCATCTCGTTCCGGCTTAAAAGTTCGATAATTAATCGTTTCGGGCTTTTTAACTTCTCCATAAGACCAAGAACGGATCATGTCAGGAGACGCCAAGCCTATGCGAATTGAATCGAAATCATCGGCGCGGCCTTGGCGCTTTAAAAAGTTCATTAAATCTTTCAAGAGCTTATCCTCTCTAAATGGTTTCCGGCACGAGGCCGGAACGGGCAATCAAATTAAGGTAAATTATCGAACTCAATCGCTTTCTAACTCAATATTGACACCGAGTGAACGTATTTCTTTGATCAAGACGTTGAACGATTCCGGCATACCAGCTTCCATCTTATGGTCGCCATCAACGATATTTTTATACATTTTGGTTCGGCCGGTTACATCATCGGATTTCACTGTCAACATTTCTTGCAAGGTATAAGCCGCCCCATAAGCCTCCAAAGCCCAGACCTCCATTTCACCGAATCGTTGTCCGCCGAATTGAGCCTTTCCACCCAGCGGCTGTTGAGTTACCAGACTATAAGGACCGGTAGAGCGCGCATGCATTTTATCATCTACCAGGTGGTTCAATTTCAACATGTACATGTAACCAACGGTAACTTCGCGTTCGAACGGTTCGCCGGTCAAACCGTCATAAAGTACAGTTTGACCATGTTCAGGATAATCTGCCAGTCTCAACATGGTTTTAATTTCGTCTTCGGTAGCGCCATCGAAAACCGGAGTCGCCATCGGCACCCCTTCTATCAAATTATGGGCTAGCTCGAGGATCTCCTTATCGGTCAAGGCATTCAAGTCTTCTTTACGACCGCTGCTATTATAGATTTTTTCTAAAAACCCTCTAATTTCAACAATTTTTGCTTGAGCCTCAAGCATTTTACCAATCTTGATACCTAAACCCTTAGATGCCCAACCCAAATGCGTCTCCAACACCTGACCTACATTCATACGGGACGGAACCCCAAGAGGATTTAACACGATATCGACCGGATTACCATCGGCTGTATAAGGCATGTCTTCGATAGGTCTAATCATAGAAATAACCCCTTTATTTCCATGTCGTCCAGCCATTTTATCGCCCGACTGTATTCTTCTCTTAACCGCGAGGTAGACCTTAACCATTTTTAGAACACCGGGAGGCAAATCATCGCCCATAGTGATCTTTTTGCGCTTGATATCAAACTTAACATCGAAATCCTTTCTCTGCTGTTCGATTTGCTCGATGACTCCTTCCAGTTGGACATTGATGTTTTCATCTTCCATTTTGATTTGCAGCCATTGAGAAGGCCTTAATTTATCCAGATATTCTTGATTTACGACAGTGCCTGAAGATAAACCATCCGGCCCGGATAAAGACTTCTTGCCGACGATTAATCTAGCGACTCGCGCATATATGTCCTTTTCAACAATTTTTAGCTGATCGTCAAGATCTTTTCTATAACGCTTGATTTGCTCTTCTTCTATTTCGAGCGCGCGCTTATCCTTCTTAACACCATCTCGCGTGAAGACTTGGACATCGATAACCGTCCCTTCAACACCGTTCGGTACTCTTAATGACGTGTCTTTTACATCGGCCGCTTTCTCACCGAAAATCGCACGTAATAGTTTTTCTTCAGGTGTTAATTGCGTTTCACCTTTCGGAGTCACTTTACCGACTAGAATATCACCGCCCTTAACCTCGGCACCGACATAAACGATCCCGGACTCATCCAATTTCGATAAGGCTTCTTCGCTTACGTTTGGAATGTCCGCGGTAATCTCTTCCGGATTATATTTAGTATCCCTCGCAACGCACGTTTTTTCTTCAATATGAATGGTCGTAAAACGATCTTCTTTAACAACCCGTTCGGAAACTAAAATTGAATCCTCAAAGTTGTATCCATTCCAAGGCATGAAAGCCACCAACATATTTTGACCCAAAGCCAATTCACCGATATCGGTCGAAGGCCCATCAGCCAATATATCGCCAGCATTGACGATGTCGCCAAGCTTAACCAATGGCTTTTGGTTAATACAGGTATTTTGGTTGGATCTCGTATACTTGGTTAGGTTATAAATATCGACTCCCGGCTCACCTGACTCGGTTTCGGCATCGTTCACCCTGACCACAATCCTAGCGGCATCGACGGCCTCAATGGTTCCGCCTCGCGTAGCTACGACAGCCACCCCAGAATCCTTTGCTACGGTTCGCTCCATACCCGTTCCTACTAGCGGCTTCTCGGCTCTTAGAGTCGGAACCGCTTGACGCTGCATATTCGAACCCATTAACGCTCGATTCGCGTCGTCGTGCTCCAGGAAAGGGATGATAGACGCTGCAACCGATACGATTTGTTTAGACGATACGTCCATATATTGCACGGTATCGGACATGGACAATGTAAATTCGTCTTTATAACGGCATGATACCAGCCCTTCTTTTAGACGACCGTCCGCATCGACCGGCACAGCAGCCTGAGCGATGACAAACTCCCCTTCTTCGATCGCCGATAGATACTCAACCTGATCGGTCAGTTTTCCATCAACCACTTTTCTATAGGGCGTTTCAAGAAAGCCATATTCGTTGGTGCGCGCATAAACGGCCAATGAGTTGATCAAACCGATATTCGGCCCCTCCGGAGTTTCGATCGGGCAAACGCGTCCGTAATGCGTGGTATGAACATCACGCACCTCGAAGCCGGCACGCTCGCGCGCCAATCCACCCGGGCCCAAAGCCGATACCCGGCGCTTATGCGTAACCTGAGAAAGCGGATTATTTTGATCCATGAACTGTGACAGCTGGCTTGAGCCGAAAAACTCTTTAACCGCCGCAGATACCGGTTTCGCGTTGATAATTTCCTGCGGCATCAGGCCTTCGGAATCGGCTAATGTCAGCCGCTCTTTAACCGCACGCTCAACCCTGACCAAGCCAACTCGGAATTGGTTTTCGATCATCTCGCCAACCGAACGGACTCTTCGGTTACCCAAATGATCGATATCATCGACATTACCGTTTCCGTTTCGGATATTGATCAATTCCTTTAATACATCAATGATATCTTCCTTGCTGAGCGTGCCCTCTCCAGTTGTTTCTTGACGACCCAGGCGGCGATTGAATTTCATACGTCCGACGGTCGACAAATCGTAACGGTCTTCGGTAAAAAACAGGTTTTGAAACAGATTCTCCGCTGATTCTTTTGTCGGCGGCTCTCCCGGTCTCATCATGCGATAAATTTCAACTAACGCTTCCAGCTGCGTGCTACTCGTGTCCAAACGCATCGCGTTCGAGATATAGGGCCCTCTATCCAGGTCGTTGACATAAATCGTGTTTAGCTCTTGTATACCGCTATCTATGATTTTATTGAGCAATTCCTCGGTAAGCTCATCATTGACATTGGCAATCAGCTCACCTGTCGATTCATCGATCAGGTTACGGCTTAGCACTTTTCCATGCAGATAGGCTTTAGGGACTTCGATTTGAGTGACGCCCGCTTCTTTTAATTGGCGTATATGTTTTGCCGTTATCCGACGCCCCTCTTCGATAAGAACCTTTCCGTCATGTTTAAAATCGAAGGCGGCAATTTCGCCTCTCAGTCGCTCCGGCACTAAATCAAACAAACAACTATCATCATTCAAGACAAAGCGATTGGTTTCAAAGAAAATATCCATCATTTCTTCGTTATTATAACCCAGCGCTCTTAATAAGATCGTTGCCGGAATTTTTCTACGTCTATCTATTCTGACATAGACACAGTCCTTGTGATCGAACTCGAAGTCAAGCCAAGAGCCGCGATAAGGGATAACTCTTGCGTTGAATAATAACTTTCCTGATGAATGCGTTTTACCTTTATCGTGATCAAAAAACACGCCCGGAGAACGGTGTAACTGAGAAACGATTACCCGCTCGGTTCCATTAATGACGAAAGTTCCGTTATCAGTCATTAACGGCAACTCCCCCATGTAGACTTCCTGCTCCCGGATATCCTTAACAACTTTCGTGCTTCCAGGTGCGTCTTTATCGTAAATGACTAAGCGCACCAACACCCTCAGTGGCGCTGCAAAAGTTGCACCCCTTTGTTGACATTCCCTGACGTCGAATGTCGGCTCTCCTAACCGGTACTTTACATATTCCAGAACCGCATACCCGGAATGACTTTCTATTGGAAAAACACTGGAAAAAGCGGCGTGCAAACCTACGTTCGACCGTTTTTCCGGTAACATACCGGATTGCAGAAAACTTGCGTAGGAATTGATTTGCGTCGCTAAAAGATAAGGCACGTCGAGTACTTCTGTACCTTTGCCAAAGTTGTTACGAATGCGTTTTTTTTCGGTAAAAGAGTAGGCCATATTGCTTCCATACCTATTTCATCAGGAATTATTTTTTGCCGCCTATAAATAAGCAGCAAAAGGCCGATGACAAAATGTCACCAGCCGTACTAAGAGGCTTAATGCCTTAAATTTTGCGTCAAAATCGTTACTTAATTTCGACTGAGGCGCCTGCGTCTTCAAGATCCTTTTTGACCGCTTCTGCTTCATCTTTGCTAACGCCTTCTTTCAAAGTAGTTGGCGCTCCTTCAACGGCGTCTTTCGCTTCTTTCAAGCCCAGACCCGTGATTCCGCGAACCGCTTTAATCGCGGCAACTTTGTTGGCTCCGGCCGCAGTCAAAATAACATCGAATTCAGTTTGTTCTTCAGCCGCTGCCGCCGTCGCTGCCGCTGGAGCAGCAGCCATGACAGCCGCCGATACGCCGAATTTTTCTTCCATCGCTGAAATCAAATCAACGATTTCCATAACCGTCATGTTAGAGACCGCTTCCAAGATATCTTCTTGTGAAATTGCCATTATGTATTCCTCTAAAATAGATGTAAAACTGGTTAAAAAAAGGTTATGCCGCTTCTTTAAGATCTTTAAGTGCAGCCAATGTCCGTGCAAGCTTACCAACCGGTGCTTTCATCACCGACATCAACATGCTAATTCCTTGATCGCGCGTCGGCAGTTTTGCCAGTCTTTCAAGTTCATTAGCATCATATGCCTGTCCACCGATAGCCACTATTTTAGTGACGAGCTTGTTATGACTTTTTGCAAACTCATGGATTAATCTTGCCGCACAACCTGGGTCTTCCATCGAAAACGCTAGCAATAACGGACCGACTAAGCCCTCTTGCATACATTCGAATTCTGTCCCGGCTATGGCTCTTTTTGCCAATGAGTTTTTCACAACCCGCAGATAAACACCCGTTTCTCTTGCATTTTTCCGTAATTCGGTCATTTCCGACACGGTCAAACCGCGATATTCCGCCGCGACGGCGGAATGGGCTTTAGCGGCGAATTCGGCAACCTCTTCGACGACAGCTTTCTTGCTATCTAAATTTAGTGCCATAATTTACCTCCGGTACATTTCTGATTTTTTGTCAGAATCAATAAAACGCATCTTTAAGTAGATGCCCCTTACGGTCCCTTTCACCATCTTTGCGGCTCCAGCTCCCGTCTACGCAGGACAATTAAGTTTTTACAACACCTGCGGTCTTTGACGGTTGCCGGCATTTCCGGCAACCCAAAGTCTTTCCCCTTAACCTGCTAGTCCGCTCTGATCGATCCACAGCCCTGGGCCCATGGTCGAAGACAGCGTAATTTTCTTCATATATACGCCTTTTGCAGCACTTGGCTTGGCTTTGCGCAAATCGGCCAATAACGCTTCCAGGTTTTGTTGAATGGCTGTCGCGTCAAAATCTACTTTACCGATTGAGCAGTGGATGATCCCCGACTTATCGGTACGATAACGAACTTGCCCTGATTTTGCATTTTTAACGGCGGTTGCAACATCGGGCGTAACCGTTCCGACTTTAGGATTTGGCATTAAGCCTCTTGGGCCTAAAATCTGTCCAAGTTGACCAACAACTCTCATTGCATCGGGAGAAGCGATCACTACGTCGAAATTCATTTCGCCTTTTTTAACCTGATCAGCTAAATCGTCCATACCAATGATGTCCGCACCCGCTTCTTTTGCCGCATCTGCATTGGCTCCTTGAGTAAATACAGCAACTCTTACCGATTTACCGGTTCCATTCGGCAATACGGTAGCACCACGAACATTTTGATCAGATTTTCTTGGATCAACGCCTAAGTTGACACTGACATCGATCGATTCGACAAACTTGCTGTTACCTAGCTCTTTCAATAAACCAACCGCTTCATCGACCGAATATTGTTTGCTTCTATCTACTTTCGACTTAATCAGTTTTGCTTTTTTAGTCAGCTTTGCCATCACACGCCCTCCACATTGAGGCCCATACTACGAGCACTCCCGGCTATAGTTTTAACTGCCGCATCCAAGCTTGCCGCATTTAAATCTTCCATTTTTGTTTTGGCGATTTCTTCAAGCTGTTCACGCGTCACTGTGCCAATTTTCACTTTATTCGGCGTACTACTGCCGCTCTTTACACCAACCGCTTTTTTCAACAAAATCGAAGCAGGCGGCGTTTTAGTAATAAAGGTAAAGCTACGATCGCTATAAACGGTAATAACAACCGGAATCGGCAAACCTTTTTCTAACTCTTGAGTTTTTGCATTAAAGGCTTTACAAAACTCCATAATGTTGACACCATGCTGACCTAATGCAGGCCCTACTGGTGGACTAGGGTTTGCTTCGCCAGCTTTTACTTGCAACTTTATGTATGCATTAATTTTTTTTGCCATTATTTACTCCAAATCGGGTGCAATCGCTTTTCAGCTCCCCTAATAAACAAAAATCCCGGACACAGTCATATCCAGGATTTTAAAAAATTTTTAACGCTTTTTTATGATTTTTCAACTTGATTGAAATCCAACTCTACCGGTGTCGACCTGCCAAAAATTAAAACCGAAATCCTAAGTTTGCTCTTTTCGTAATTAACTTCTTCTATCGTTCCATTGAAATCCTTAAAAGGACCGTCGTTTACTCTTACGACTTCACCGACTTCAAATAAAACTTTTGGTCTTGGTTTATTAACCCCTTCCTCGACTCTATTTAAAATAGACATCGCCTCTTTTTCTGTTATAGGCGCCGGCTTGTCGGATGTTCCACCAATAAACCCAAGTACTCTAGGGACATCTCTAACCATATGCCATGTTTCATCGGTCAACTCCATCTGCACGAGCACATAACCCGGAAAAAACTTCCGCTCGCTTTTACGCTGCTGCCCCATACGCATCTCGACAACTTCTTCTGTAGGCACAAGAATTTTGCCGAAATACTGCCCTAGACCTTCTCGCTTTATCCTTTCTTCTAACGCTTCTTTAACTTTGTTTTCAAAGTTTGAATAAGCATGAACAACATACCAACGAAGTGCCATTTATTATCCTCCTTGACCGGTCAATAAACGCACACCCCAGAATAAAAACATATCAAGCAACCAAAGTATCACGCCAACGATAAGAACCATTGCAAACACCATTAAAGTCGTCCGCATTGTTTCTTGACGCGTCGGCCAAACTACTTTTCTTACTTCTTGTTTCGATTCCAGCGCAAAAGTCCAAAATCCTTGACCTATCCGGGTTGTTAACATGAGCCCCATCGCAATCATCACGATAACGACTAGCGAGAGAACCCTATATAATAAGGCATATTCGGAAAAGTAGTAAAAACCCGCAAGACCTGCAATAACAAAAACAATTGAGAAAACTTGCTTAACAACATCACCTACCGATGCTGAGGATTCAACTTGTGTACTCATGATTGTTATTACGATTTATAGTTATTGTATTTTTCTGATGGCAGGCCAGGAGGGAATCGAACCCCCAACCTGCGGTTTTGGAGACCGCTGCTCTGCCAATTGAGCTACTGACCTAATTCAGAAAATATTAAAAAAGTTATTTAGCGCTTTCGTTATTCGATAATCGAAGCAACAACGCCCGCGCCAACGGTACGACCACCTTCACGAACCGCGAAACGCAAACCTTCTTCCATCGCAATCGGAGCAATTAATTTTACTTCAACGTTGACGTTATCGCCCGGCATCACCATTTCCACGCCTTCAGGAAGATCAACCGCTCCGGTTACATCCGTTGTTCTGAAATAAAATTGTGGACGATAGCCATTAAAGAATGGTGTATGACGCCCGCCTTCGTCTTTCGATAATACGTAGATTTCCGCCTTGAAATGAGTATGCGGCTTAATGGTACCTTTGTGCGCCAAGACTTGTCCGCGTTCGACGTCGTCTCTTTTGGTGCCTCTTAACAAAACCCCAACGTTATCGCCCGCTTGGCCTTGATCCAATAATTTACGGAACATTTCCACGCCGGTGCAGGTTGTCGTCGTAGTCGGTCTAATTCCGACAATTTCAATCTCTTGCCCGACCTTAATGATTCCACGCTCGACACGTCCGGTAACCACGGTGCCGCGCCCAGAAATCGAGAACACGTCTTCAATCGGCATCAGGAACGGCTGATCGATCGCACGCTCAGGCTCCGGAATATAGGTATCTAAGGCTTCGACCAGTTTAATGATCGACGGCACGCCAATTTCACTGGTATCGCCTTCCAGCGCTTTTAACGCCGAGCCGATAACTAACGGGGTATCGTCGCCCGGAAATTCGTACATGTCCAATAATTCTCTGACTTCCATTTCCACCAATTCGATCAATTCGGCATCATCCACCATATCGGCTTTATTCAAATAAACTACGATATATGGAACACCCACTTGACGCGCTAATAAGATATGCTCACGAGTTTGCGGCATCGGACCGTCGGCCGCCGAACATACCAGGATCGCTCCATCCATTTGCGCCGCACCGGTAATCATGTTTTTGACGTAGTCAGCATGACCCGGGCAGTCTACGTGCGCATAGTGGCGCGCTTCTGATTCGTACTCCACATGAGCCGTTGCGATTGTAATGCCACGCTCGCGCTCTTCGGGGGCGTTATCAATTTGATCGTAGGCTTTGTAGACGCCGCCACGCGCATCCGCCATCACTTTTGTCAATGCCGCGGTTAATGTGGTTTTACCATGATCGACGTGACCGATGGTTCCTACGTTTACGTGTGGTTTTTTACGTTCGAATTTTTCTTTGGACATTTTACTTTCCCGAAAAAGCTTTTATTGTTGCAAATATATGGAGCCCATAACCGGATTTGAACCGGTGACCTCTTCCTTACCAAGGAAGTGCTCTACCTACTGAGCTATATGGGCAGAAACCACCGATCATCTGGAGCGGGTGATGGGAATCGAACCCACGTGACCAGCTTGGAAGGCTGGAGTTCTACCATTGAACTACACCCGCAATCTTAAATTTAAACAGGATGGTGGAGGGGGGAGGATTCGAACCTCCGAAGGCAGAGCCGGCAGATTTACAGTCTGATCCCTTTGGCCACTCGGGAACCCCTCCAAAACCAGGAAGCAGGCCATTCTCACAAAACTCTATGACTTTGTCAAGAAGAACAACCTGTTTTTGCGTTTCTGCCGCCATTCAAACTGACAAAAACACAACTTATAATCTTTTTAGTCTTATATTTGCCTACATATTGGCAAACACGGGTAGAGCATTAATCGATTACTCTTCAGCATCCGAAGCTGCCTCGGCCTTATCAACCTTTGGCGGCACAATTGTGACCACTGAAACATCCGCATCATGATCGTCGCCGTGTGACAACGCTAAGAACTCAACACCTTTCGGCGCATTTAATTGAGAAACATGCAACGATTCACCAAGATTCAAATTCGTTAAATCGACTTCGATATACTCAGGGAGATCTTCTGGCAAGCAAGCCACCTCTATGTCGACTAAATTATGCATAACCACACCGCCTACTTTAGCACCAACACAGATATCTTCATTGACAAAATGAAGAGGCACTTGCGCCTTTAACTTTTCATTCGCATTTACTCGCAAAAAATCCAAATGCAACACCTTAGCTTTAGCCGGATGTCTTTGTACGGATTTTAGAATTGCTTTCTGCACCTTGCCCGCAACAACCACATCTAAGATATGCGAATAAACAGCCTCGTGAGCAAGATGCTTTACAACTTCATTGTGATCCAAAACTAACATTTCAGGATCAATTTCTCCGCCGTAAATTACCGCCGGAACTTTTCCTTGTCGACGAACCGACTTAGCAGAAGCAGTCCCCGGCTTTTCCCGAGCTTCCGCTACGAATTCAAATACGCTTGACATTTCATTCTCCAAAGCTGTGCATCTATACACTTCGCTAATTTATCAATCCACATACAACGAGCTAACCGACTCACCGACTGCGATACGTCTTATCGTTTCCGCCAGCATCTCCGCAACGCTGAGCTGCCTAATTTTACCAATCCGACTTGCTTCTAAGCCTAACGGTATCGTATCGGTTACGACCAATTCATCCAAAACCGAATCTCTCAAATTATCAATTGCTCTTCCGGAAAGAACAGCATGCGTACAGTAAGCTACAACCCTGACCGCACCATGATCCTTCAATGCTTCCGCTGCATGACATAGAGTACCGGCAGTATCGACTAGATCATCGATCATAACGCAGGTACGCCCCTCAACATCACCTATGATATGCATTATCTCGGAAACATTAGCTTTCGGACGTCTTTTATCTATTATTGCCAAATCGGCATCATCAAGCCGTTTAGCCAGAGCTCTTGCCCTAACAACCCCACCCACATCGGGCGAGACAACTATTAGATCCTTATACTTTTGCCGCCAAACATCGCCCAGCAAAATCGGCGAAGCGTAGACATTATCTACCGGTATATCAAAAAAACCCTGAATTTGATCCGCATGAAGATCAACAGTGAGCACTCTATCCGCTCCTGCCTCACCTATCATTTTGGCGACTAATTTAGCACTGATAGGAACCCTTGCGGAACGCGAACGCCTATCCTGCCTTGCATAACCATAATACGGCATAACCGCCGTTATTCGAGATGCCGATGCGCGACGAAATGCGTCGATCATCACCAGCAACTCCATTAAATTCTCATTTGTCGGAGAACAGGTCGGCTGAATGACAAACACATCCTTGCCTCTTATGTTTTCCTCAACCTCAACAGCGATCTCTCCGTCACTGAATCGACCTACCGCAGCCATACCCAGCCGCATACTAAGCTTTTTAACAATACCTTCCGACAACGCCCGATTTGCATTACCGGAAAACACCATTAAAGAGGCGTCACTCATTCAGGCACTCCCAGATTGAATTAATTCGCTATTTAGGTAATGGCTGGGCCGCCAGGATTCGAACCTGGGTATGCGGGGATCAAAACCCCGTGCCTTACCGCTTGGCGACGGCCCAATTACTTAGATATACTTACCAGTCTTAAGCATCATTCAGACTTGAGTACAACGGAGACCTGTTTATTCCCTTACACAGATAGGATTGCCACTTTCCGCTAAGCGACAAATACGCTTTTTTAGCTGCCAACTCTGTATCAAACTGAGCAAAAACGCATGCTCCTGTACCTGTCAACCTTGCCTCGGAGAATATCGACAATTCTCTCAAAGCCCTATCAACAGACGGGTAAAGCTTCCGAACAACGCCTAAACAATCGTTTTGGTGCTGCCCTGCAATAAAGTCGGCTATTTTGATTGATTTACTATCCCTTGTCAAATCTTTTGATGAAAAAATTTCCTTGGTATCGACATGACAATCCGGCTTCAGCACTACGACCCATTTTTCCGACACTTCAATCTCCTGAAACACCTCACCAACGCCTTCCGCCCAGGCACTATGGCCCAAAACAAAAATCGGCACATCCGCGCCCAGACGCAAGCCTAACTGCATCAGCCGCTCACGGGAAAGCCCTAACTGCCATAAATCATTAAGCGCTACCAACGTCGTTGCCGCATCGGAACTCCCCCCGCCTAGACCGCCTCCCATAGGCAAGTGTTTTTCAATCTCGATGACAACCCCCCCCTCATAACCGGTTTCTTCTTTTAACAACTGAGCAGCCCTAAAAGTTAGATCATCAGCCTCAGGAACCCCGGGGAGCGGTGTACGCAACGAAATCGCCGAATCATTTACCGGGCGAAACACCAACCAATCGCACAAATCAATGAATTGGAATACTGTTTGCAGCAAGTGATACCCATCTTCCCTCTGCCCCACAATTCTCAACATTAAATTCAATTTTGCGGGCGCAGGCCATCGTTTATACACCTCACTCATGCGTATTCCATTGATCTATGATTAGTTTTAATTTCACTTCCGGATTAGAAACATCGATTTTATAAGGCAACAGCCCTCGATCGGTTTTTTGCATCTTTCTATATCGTATCGTCCAGTTGTCCTGGATAAAACCATTACCAATATTTTCGAACGACTCATTCGGATCGGTCAAGCCTATCACCCAGTAACGCAATGATCTTAATGGCACAAAAAAACCCAGTTGTTCGGTTATAAATTCATCGGACCGATCATAATATCTAACCGCACCGTCGCCTCGATCGACGTCGACATAATCGTCGGCAATATTAATGCCCACCGCTCCCTGACCGAATGGCCCCGAAACTCGAATCATCTCTTCGCTATCCGCGCGCCGCCATTCTATAGCACCAGCCCACGAATCATGCCGAGCCGTTAACGACACACGCCCATCCAGACTCCATTCCCGCAATTGATACAACTCACCTCGACCAAGCTCCGAATAAGCCGCCAAATCTTTAATCGGTGAGGCCGAACATCCCGTTAAAACCGATAGAACCAATACCAGCCATCCATAGCGAGATTTTGTGTATTGGTTTCTCATTCTGCATCAAGAATGCGCTGCTGAAAATCCAAAAGATATTCATCATCCGGCGACATTTTTATCGTCTGCTCGAATAATTTCTTCGCTTCATCCCTGCGACCCAAGACCCATAAGACTTCCGCCAAATGCGCCGCAATTTCGTTTTCTTGCTGCTTGGAATAAGCCTTCTGCAAATATTCTAAAGCCTTTTCATAATTCCCCAGCTTAAATTGCAACCATCCGTAGCTATCAATAATGACCGCCTCATCCGGCTGTAATTCCAGCGCCTTTTCAAGATACACCAGCGCCTCTTCGTAACGCTCGGTTCTATCCGCCAAGGTATAGCCCAATGCGTTCAAAGCACTAACATCATCGGGATACTGGGCCAGTATCCTTCTTAAATCTTGCTCCAGCACGTCGAGGCGATCAATACGTTCCGAGACCAAAGCCCGGGTATATAACAATTCTTTTTGCTCGGGCATTTCTTCAATTGCCTTGCTTAACAAATCGAACGCCTTGATATATTGCTTTTGTTCGTTATAAAACTCCGCCTCTAACAACAGCGCTCGCATCTTTTCATCGGACGAACGCGCACGAAGCCGGCTTAATCGCTGGGACGCCTCTTCAAATTGCTTATCTTTAATCAGTAGCGATATTCCCGCAGCCGCAGCATCGAAACGTAGACTCCCCCTCGAGACCTTATCGAACCAAACCAGTGCCTCGCTATTTCTGCCATCCCGAACCGCAATTCTGCCCAGGTAAAAACTTGCCTGATCACTCCATTCGGGATAAGGAATCAAGCCCTTAAACAAGGACTCTGCCTTATCGTCTCGCTCCATCTGTAAATTAACCAACGCCAAAGAAAAACGCGATTCAAAATCCTCCGGTTCCTGATCAATGATATCCAGATACAACCTGCCAGCCTCATCATACTCGTTCAACTTAACCAGGACTTGGGCCAACAACTTCTTAATCTTCAAACTATCCTGATTTTGCTCCGATAAATCCGTGAGATAAACCCTTGCATTATCTAAATCTCCAGAAAAAGCCGCAATTTGCGCCCTAAATAACAAAGCCTTTTCCCAATCCGGTCGCAATTCAATGGCTTGATCAATTTTACGTTGCGCCAAAACATTGCTGTTTAACTGCATTGCCAACATGGCTTGAATAAAAAAAACAGTGGCTTCTTCCGGCCTTTGCTCGGCAAGATCTTCCAATACATCATATACGAAAGCGGTATTGCCTTTTTGACCCAACGCTCTAATTAACTCAACAAACGCATCTTCAAAACCCTCTGGGTCCATATCCAACAAAAAGAGAGCATGCTCGATAGCCGAAGGCTTTACTTCCTTTCTTAAGGCCGATAGCAAGGCTATTTTTCTTGCTGTTAAATTATCCGGCTCTTGTTTCAACCAAAGCACAACAGCCTCATCGCCTCGTTCGGTATCTTTAATGTAAAGAGCAATCTTCGCAGCACGCTCGGTCAACCTAACATCGTTAACCCGTTTTGCGGCCTCGAGATACCCTTCCAGAGCAACATCGTACTGTCCTCTTTGCCCGGCAATTTCAGCGGCCAGCAACATGTACATAATATCCGGCTCAATAGCGGTTATAGGCTCCGCTGATTCGACGCCTTGCTCGTCATGAGAACCTTGTGAATACTCGTCAAGCTCATCCATGGCTCGCCCTCTTTCCTGAGAGGAACCGCAACCACTAAGAAAAACAAGGGCTATTACGGCAATTAACTTATAATTCGACACACTCACATCCTTCATATTTTGCAATACAGTTTTGCAATAGATTAGCAGAAAAACATTTCAGTTCGGATAGTTGTTTTACTGCATTTGAATAAAACTTAATTATTTAATTAAAATATTAAAAAATTTGACTAAAAAAATAATTTTGGCAAACAATGGCGCGCCATAGAAAACTAACTTAGGATTTGACCATAAATAACATCTCTATTTCTTATGACAGGATCTTCAGGAGTCTGGGTCGAACAGGTTTTTTGCTCTCGCAACATGTGCTTTCACCCAGCACCTAAGCCCCATAGCCCATTGGCTTATGGCCAACTATCTTGGATAATTAAGGCGCTAGGACTGTCAAGCGAACAACCGAACCTATTAAAAACACATAGACCTGAAGTTGCTTGTCACGAAATTCTTATGACGAAACTTAAATCCGCTAAGTTCAATCGGTAATTTCGCACACGCAAATCGATACAGCAACTTTAGACGATTTCAATAGCCTAATGGCCTGACTTACCAAGCTAAAAAACCACATTCGCTCCGAACTCTAAATTTAAAACGATGACACTTCTTGCCGTAGGGATAAATTACAACACCGCCCCCGTTTCTATCCGAGAAAGGCTAGCTTACCCTGCCGAAATATTGGATTCATCACTCAAAGATCTATGGCGTTTAAAGGATATATCCGAAGCCGCTATTCTATCGACCTGCAACCGAACGGAATTTTATTGCGAATCATCCAACGAAAATAAACACATTTTAATCGACTGGGTCGCTCAAACCCGTAACATCAAGCCTAACGATTTAACCCCCTATCTTTACACCTACAACGATAACCAGTTAATTCGGCATATGTTTCGAGTTGCATGCGGCTTGGACTCCATGGTCCTCGGCGAACCGCAAATATTAGGTCAAATGAAAGCCGCTTATCAAGCCGCTAATGAAGCGGGCACCTTGGGCAAATATTTAGGTAAGCTCTTTCAGCATACTTTTTCCGCGGCAAAAAAAGTCAGAACCGATACCGCCATAGGATCGAGCCCGGTTTCAGTAGCCTTCGCCGCCGTGCAACTGGCACAACAAATCTTCGACAAATTAAGCGAGCAAACCGCGATTCTAATCGGCGCGGGCGAAACCATCGAATTGACGGCACGGCATTTGGTCCAACATGGCATCGGACGCATCATCATCGCCAATCGAACCTATGATAAAGCGCACGCCTTGGCGACGCGCTTTAACGGTTATGCCATTGCGCTATCGGAATTACCGATACACTTGGCCGAAGCCGATATCGTCGTTTCATCGACAGCAAGCTCACTGCCGATTTTAGGGAAGGGCCGAGTAGAAAGTGCCATCAAAAAACGCAAACACAAGCCAATGTTCATGGTCGACTTGGCAGTTCCGCGCGACATAGAATCAGAAGTCGAACAACTGAACGATGTCTATCTCTATACGGTCGACGACCTCAAAAACACGATCGACCAAAACATGGATAACCGGCGCAAAGCCGCCGAACAAGCGGAAGAAATCATCGATACTCAGGTCGAACATTTTCTTTCCTGGTTGCGTTCGCAAGGCGCGTTAACCACGATCAAAGACTACCGCATTCAGGCCGAGCAAATTCGCGACGACGCGTTACGCAAAACATTAAATCAATTACAAAGCGGTATTTCCGCCGAAGAAGCGCTGCAGAGACTCGCTCATACATTGACTAACAAGCTAATCCATACGCCCAGTGCGCAAATTCGGGAAGCCGGAGCCAACGAAAGACACGACTTAATAGCGGCGGCCCGCGAAATTTTCAAATTGAACAACACACAATGAAGCCATCCATAGAACACAAATTAGCCAACTTAAGCGAACGTTTCGATGAAATCACCGCCTTATTGGCCGAGCCCGAAGTACAAGCCAATCAGAATAAATTCCGCTCATTGAGCCAAGAATACGCTCAAATCAACCCGATTGTCACATGCTATAAACGCTATCTCGATACCGCCGAAAATCTAGCCGGGGCGCAAGAAATGGCAAAAGACCCGGACCCGGATCTGCGCGAAATGGCCCACGAGGAAATACTCGCCGCCGAAAAACAACAAAAGGTCATCGAGCAAGAACTGCAGATTTTATTATTGCCGAGAGACCCTAACGACAACAGAAACATTTTCCTGGAAATCCGCGCCGGGACCGGCGGCGATGAAGCCGCGATATTTTCAGGCGATCTCGCGCGCATGTATCAGCGCTATGCCGAGAAAAAAGGCTGGAAGACCGAGATTATCAATGAAAACGAAGGCGAACATGGCGGCTATAAGGAAATTATCCTGCGCGTAACCGGCCAAGATGTCTATTCGCAACTCAAATTCGAATCGGGAGCGCATCGAGTACAACGCGTCCCGGAAACCGAGTCCCAGGGGCGCATCCATACTTCGGCTTGCACCGTTGCAGTCATGCCCGAAGTCGAGGAAGTCGATGCTATCGACATTAATCCCGCAGACCTTCGTATCGATACGTATCGCTCATCCGGCGCGGGCGGTCAACATGTCAACAAAACAGACTCGGCAATCCGCATCACTCATCTTCCGAGCGGCATCGTCGTCGAATGTCAGGACGAACGCTCACAACACAAAAACCGTGCCCGAGCGATGTCGTTATTGCAATCGCGCCTATTATCGGCCGAACAGGAAAAACATCAAGCCGAGCAACAGGCGAATCGCAAACTTCAAGTCGGCAGCGGCGACCGCTCCGAGAGGATTCGCACCTACAATTACCCGCAGGGGCGCATGACCGACCACCGAATCAATCTGACGCTGTATAAACTTGACGAAATCATGGAAGGCGGACTCAATCATGTCATCGAGCCGTTAATTAACGAGCATCAAGCTGAACTATTGACACAACTGGGCGAAAATTAAACCGATGCCCACCGTTCAATCGGCATTGGCACACGCGGCCCAAAGTTTGAGTTTCGTTTCCGAATCGCCCTTGCTCGACGCCGAAATTCTGCTCTGCCTCGCGCTCGATAAAGACCGCTCTCATCTGCGCGCATGGCCGGATAAAAAGTTATTACCCGAACAAAACAGCCATTTCGAAGCGCTACTGCAAAAACGGATTTCCGGCATGCCGATCGCATACATCACCGGCAACCGCGAATTCTGGTCGCGTGATTTCGAAGTTAACCGCGACGTGCTGATCCCAAGGCCCGACACCGAACTACTAATCGAACTGGCCTTGCAACGGATACCGGAACGGCAACCTTACCGACTGATCGATTTAGGAACCGGCTCCGGTATCATAGCCATTACCCTGGCCGCCGAGCGCCCCGATAGCGAAGTCATTGCCACCGACTTCAGCACTAACGCGCTGACAATCGCCCGCCGAAATGCCCAGAGACACAATGTTCGGAACATCCAATTTTTGCAAAGCGATTGGTTTGGGGCGATAAGCGACTCGGCGCTGTTCAATCTTGTCGTCAGCAACCCGCCCTATATCGCGGATTACGACCCGCACTTAACCGAAGGCGATGTCAGATTCGAACCCATGTCCGCATTGATCGCGGACAATCATGGCTTGAGTGATATTGTGCGCATCGCGAATTCAGCTAGGCGACATTTACTCCCTCAAGGTCATTTATTGATCGAACATGGCTACAATCAACAAGATCAAGTCCAGGCTATTTTTAGCCAATTGAATTACCGTAATATTGCCACTTATCCCGATCTTTCAGGTCAGCCTCGGGTCACTTATGGACAATGGCGCTCGTAGCGATTAAATTTAAACCATCCACACGCCGACAGCGAATCACGATGCAAATTTCAGAAATTCATATTCCCAGAAAAATCACCAATCAACTGCTGCATCTCGCGCAATTGTCACCCGAAGCCGAGGTTTGCGGACTGATCGGAAGCCTTAACGGCATCCCGAACCATTGCTACCCGGTCGACAATAGCGCCGATCACCCTGAAAACCGGTTTTTATTGGATCCCAAACAGCAAATCGCTGCGATGGGACAAATGCGTAAAAACGGTGAGGAATTGTTCGCGATTTATCACTCCCACCCGACAGCTCCGGCCTTTCCTTCAAAAATCGATTTGGAAATGGCAAACTATCCTGAAGCACTCAATTTGATCATTTCGCTGAATACGAAAGGCGTACTGGAAATGCGCGGCTTCCGGATCGCCGAACAAAAGGCTGAGGAAGTCCCGTTGATTTTGGGCTAATGCTTGGTTTTGGCGCAACATAACCGCTCCTCAGCTATCGCCGCCAAAGCATAAGCCCTCATAAATATCACCGATATCGGCGACCCAATCGATCGATGAAAAAAGACGGCCTGGCCTTACTGAAACAGCTGCAAATCCCATTGCTCATCGCGCCGGTAGCATTCGACACGCTGCGTATCCTGAGCGATCAACACATACTCTTCGAGACTGGTTAATTTCCGATAGTGATGAAATTTCTCGGAGCGATCGTAACGCTCGGTTGCGTCGGAGAGTATCTCGACGATCAATTTCGGCTGAGTGTTGAAATGCTCATGAGTATCGTCAGCCGAACAGGTAACATGCAGATCGGGATAGAAAAAATTATCGTCCGTTTCGGTTTGCACCCGGACCTTCATTTCGCCTGAATGAACTCGGCAAGGCGAACCTCGCAAATGTGCATGCACATGAGCGATCAGGTTCATTGCGATCGTGTCATGCGCACGCTTAACGCCGACCATCGCATAAACTTCTCCCCCGACACACTCATGCTTGATGTCACTGAGTAATTCGCCTTGCAAATAATCCTCTATGCTTATTCCGCAAATGCCATATAAACCGCGCCTATTCCGTTGGATGGGCCGGAATTCCGCCCATCCATAAATCTTACCTTTTCAACTTAGTCTTCAAAATCTTATTGACCTCGGCCGGATTCGCCTTACCCTGCATTTCCTTCATGACTTGGCCGACAAAAAAGCCGAAGACTTTATCCTTACCGCCGAGATATTGTTCGACTTGCCCTGGATTGTCGGCGATGATTTTATCGATGATCGCCTCGATCGCGCCGGTATCGGTAATTTGCTTTAAACCTTGGCTTTCGATGATTTGATCGGCCGTTTCTTGGCCTTGCCACATCGCCTCGAAGACTTGTTTTGCGATTTTGCCCGAAATCGTGTCATCGGCGATACGTTTCAGCAAGCCCGCCAATCGCTCCGCATCGACCGGGCATTGTCCGATTTCCAAACCGGCCTTGTTCAGAGCGCCGAGCACGTCGCCGGTCACCCAATTTGTACAAATCTTCGCTACGCCACCGGATGCATCGACCAACGCTTCGTAGTAATCGGCTAATTGCCTTGACGAAGTCAGCGTAGCCGCACTCTCATCGTCCTGACCGTATTGCTCGATAAAACGCCGTTTCTTCGCATCGGGCAATTCCGGTAAAGTGGCGCGCACTTCGTGTTTGAAGGCTTCGGTAATCTCGACCGGCAATAAATCGGGGTCGGGAAAATAACGATAGTCATTCGCCTCTTCCTTGCCTCGCATCGAGCGGGTTTCATCTTTGTTCGCGTCGTAAAGCCGCGTTTCCTGAACGACCTTGCCGCCGCTTTCGATCAGGTCGATCTGACGTTCGATTTCGTGATTAATCGCTTTTTCAACGAAGCGGAACGAGTTGATGTTTTTGATCTCGGCGCGCGTGCCGAATTCCGCTTGGCCTCTCGGACGCACCGACACGTTTGCGTCGCAACGGAACGAACCTTCCTGCATGTTGCCGTCGCAGATTTCCAGATAGCGCACCAGTTCGTGCAGCTTGCGCATATAGGCGACCGCTTCCTTCGCCGAACGCATGTCGGGTTCCGAAACGATTTCCAGCAATGGCGTGCCGGCACGGTTCAAATCGATACCGGTTAGGCCGTGAAAATCCTCATGCAAGGATTTACCGGCATCTTCCTCCAAATGCGCGCGCGTCACGCCGATGCGTTTCGTCGCGCCATCTAGGTCGATATCCAGGTGTCCGTTGCCGACGATCGGCAACTCGAATTGACTGATCTGATAACCTTTCGGCAGATCCGGATAAAAATAGTTTTTGCGCGCAAAGATCGAATAAGGCGCGATTTCCGCCTCGATCGCGAGACCGAATTTAACGGCCATGCGCACGGCCTCTTGATTCAATACCGGCAGTACGCCGGGTAAGCCTAAATCGACCGCGCAAGCCTGCGTGTTCGGTTCGGCGCCGTAGGCTGTCGATGCGCCTGAAAAAATTTTGGATTTTGTCGCGAGTTGTGCATGAATTTCCAACCCGATGACGACTTCCCATTGTGAATTCATTGCTTGTTCCTTATTGATTTATTCGGCAAAAACTTCGGCCAAATCGATTTTTAGTTCGGGAAAAAGATAAGGCTGTGCCGTTTCGTCGCCTGCATAGAGAGCATGGAGCCGATAGGCTTCGCCGTCCCGGTCCAACACGAATTGCTGCACGGCGCGTTCATACGGAAACACCAACCAGTATTCGCCGACGCCGCTTTCCTGATACAGATCGTATTTGAAGCGAAGCTCCTTCTTATTATTGCCCGGAGAAAGCACTTCGATGATCCAGTCGGGCGCGCCGTCGCAGCCCTGTTCGGTCAGTTTGTTTTTATCGCAGATCACACACAAATCGGGCTGTACGACACTGAATACCTCGCGGTCGCTCAATTTCGATTTGCGGCAATCGTAAAGCTTAACGTCGAACGGCGCGGCAAAAACTTCGTAGGACTTGCTCTTGAAATAAGCACCCAAATCCAGAAATAATTTGCCGGAAATCCGCTGATGCTTGACATTCGGCGCCGGCGACATCGTAAAGATCTTGCCCTTGATCAACTCGACCGTTTGATCCAAACGCCACGTCAAATAATCGGCGTAGCTGTAACTCCCGTTCATATCCAATTGCGACAATTCGGTAACTTTGGCCATACCCAACCTCCTTTATTCGAACCCTTTCGGCACCTGCTTGTGCCAGTCAGTATTCATCTGATAACGATGGGCTACATTCAACAACCGCTCCTCGGCAAAATAATTCCCGATGATTTGCAAACCGACCGGTTTGCCATCAACGAACCCGGCCGGAATCGACATGGCCGGAAGGCCTGCCAGATTGATCGCGATCGTGTAAATATCGGACAAATACATCTGAATCGGATCGCCGGTTTTTTCGCCGAGACCGAACGCCACCGTCGGCGATACCGGACCCATCAGCACATCGACCTCGGCCAATGCGTTTTTGAAATCGTCGCTGATCAAACGCCTGACTTTTTGAGCTTTTAAATAATAGGCATCGTAATAGCCGGCCGACAAGGCATAGGTTCCGATCAAGATACGGCGCTTGACTTCCTTGCCGAACGCTTCGCCGCGCGAGCGCGTGTATAGGTCGGCCAAATCGGCCGGATTCTGACAGCGGTAGCCGAAACGGACACCGTCGAAACGCGATAGATTTGCCGAGCATTCGGCCGGTGCAATCACATAATAAGCCGGAATCGCGTGTTTCAGATTCGGCATCGAGACTTCTTTGACCTCGGCACCCAATTTGCGATATTCATTGACGGCTGTTTCGATGACTGCTGCGATTTCGCCGTTCAACCCTTCGCCGAAAAATTCTTGCGGCAGACCGATTTTCAAACCGCTTAACGGCTGATTCAGCCCGGCCGAATAATCGGGAACCGGTATATCGACGCTAGTCGAATCCTTCTCGTCGAAACCGGCCATCGCCTGCAGCATGATAGCCGCATCCTCGGCAGTACGCGTCATCGGACCTCCTTGATCGAGGCTTGAGGCATAGGCAATCATGCCATATCGGGAAACGCGCCCATAAGTCGGCTTCAAACCGGTAATACCGCAGAAAGCCGCCGGCTGACGTATCGAACCGCCGGTATCCGTACCTGTCGCGCCTGCCGTGAGTCCTGCGGCAACCGCCGCGGCCGAACCACCCGAAGAACCGCCCGGAACGCACGAAACATTCCAAGGGTTTTGGACCGAACCATAAAAGCTGGTTTCGTTCGACGAGCCCATTGCAAATTCGTCCATATTCGATTTACCGAGCATCACTGCACCGGCTGCATTGAGTTTTTCGACGACGGTTGCATTGTACGGCGAAATGAAATTATCGAGCATCTTCGAACCGCAAGACGTTTTAACGCCATCGGTGCAGAAAATATCTTTTTGCGCCACCGGTATTCCGGTTAATAAATCGGCCGTTCCTGCCGCCAACCGTTTATCCGCGGCTTCGGCTTGGGCAAGCGCCTGCTCGGCCGTCACGGTAATGTATACATTGAGTGCCGAAAACTGCCGAATCCGCTCTAAATAGTCTTGCGTCAACTCCACGCTGGAAAATTCGCCGGAACGCAAGCCTTTAGCTAGTTCGGCGATGGTTTTATTATTCATAGCCTTTCCCCATCCTTCATTCGATCACCTTAGGGACTAAATACAATCCCGCTTCGACTTGAGGTGCAATCGCTTGAAATTTTTCTCTCATATTCGTTTCGGTTGCCCGATCCGGTCTCAACCTCTGGCCTTGCTCCATCGGATGCGCCATGGGCGCAACTCCCTCGGTATTTAATTGGCTCATTTGCGTAACCAAATCGAGTATCCCCGATAAATCATGCGCATAAGTGTCGACATCTTGAATATCGACGCCCAACCTTGCTAAATGCGCGATTTTATTTACATCGTCGGTCGTTAAAGACATTTTACAACTCCATTAATCATCAATCCGAAAACATGACTGTTCACAACTCAAAATTCGAGCGCTTCATAAATTTTTGGGTAACTATACCCATCGTAGATCAAAATTCGGCACTGGGATGCCCGTCAAAGGACGCCGTAAACCCAGCACCTAAATTATCTAAGATAGTGAGTCATAGCTGATGGGCTATGGAATTTAGGTGCTGGGTAAATACGCCCCTGTAGGCGCTGCCGAAATTTGAAGTGCGTAGGGTATAATTACAGTGCGGTGACAGGCGAAAATTGAAACGGGATTTTGAATTGTGTTAAGTATAATACTTTATATCTTGCTCAATTACCCGCTTGATTGATAAAGTAATACAATTTATTCGCTCAGGATACAGGTTAATAAATGTTCAAACGAATACGCGGCCTTTTTTCCAACGATCTCTCGATAGATTTAGGAACCGCCAACACTTTGATTTACGTTCCAGGAAAAGGAATCGTATTAAACGAGCCCTCGGTTGTGGCCATCAAGGAAGACAAAATTCGCGGAGCTAAAACCATCGCGGCGGTAGGTATGGAAGCAAAAATGATGCTTGGCCGAACCCCCGGCAACATCACTGCGATTCGCCCTTTGAAAGATGGCGTGATTGCCGATTTCGCCGTAACCGAACGCATGCTACGGTATTTCATCGAAAAGGTTCACGAAAATAAACTGCTACGTCCCAGCCCTCGTATCCTGATTTGCGTCCCATGCGGCTCCACCCAAGTAGAACGCCGAGCGATTCGAGAGTCCGCCTCGATGGCCGGCGCCCGTGAAGTGTATTTAATCGAGGAACCCATGTCGGCTGCGGTCGGAGCAGGACTCCCCGTCGATGAAGCCCAAGGTTCGATGGTGCTCGATATAGGCGGAGGCACATCGGAAGTCGCCGTCATCTCATTGAACGGTATTGTCTATTCGGCATCGGTACGAATCGGAGGCGATCGTTTCGATGAGGCGATCATCAATTATGTCCGCCGTAATTACGGCACACTGATCGGCGAGGCCACAGCCGAACGAATCAAACATGAAATTGGGGCGGCTTACCCGGGTAGCGAAGTCAAAGAAATTGAAGTTAAAGGGCGCAATCTCGCCGAAGGCGTACCTCGCAGCTTTTCATTAAACAGTAATGAAATCCTAGAAGCACTTCAAGACCCTTTGTCCGGCATCGTCGGTTCTGTTAAAGTCGCACTGGAACAGACTCCGCCGGAACTCGGCGCCGATGTTGCGAACCGAGGTATCGTTCTGACCGGCGGCGGCGCGCTGCTCAAAGATATCGATCGTTTGATCGCAGAAGAAACCGGACTACCGGTTTATATCGCCGACGACCCTCTAACCTGCGTGGCTCGAGGCGGTGGAATCGTTTTGGAAATGCTGGATAAAAAAGGCCCTAGCGCATTTTCGCTAGAATAACTTCAAACTTAAAACAAATACTCGCCACGCCGATTTATTCGGCAGAATCGAAGCTTTGAATAGCTTAGGATTTGGTCGTAAATAACTTCCTTATTTTATGGAGGGTTCGGCTGCTCGATTGGCAGGCCCAACGAGTTACCGAAACCTCAACACAGCTCATAGTTACAGGGCGTTATAATCACGAAATCCTTACTAAATCAATTTCCACGGATAGAATGTCGATTCGAATGATGCACAATCGAACTATCCAAATAATATTCTGTCCGTTATGGGATACATATCGCGCGACCATGCTTGTAGCGTTTATGGCAATGCCATCGACTAAAAGAGCTCGTCAGAAACTCGCAAACATGACCACGCGAAATATCTTTACCTATACGGTTCATTTTCGAGGTAATCGTTATTAATCCTTTATTTGCCACCGGCCCTTCGATTAATACGCGACTGCTGGTGGCGATAGTGGCCTCAATCGCACTTCTGGTCGCTGAACGCAAAAGCTCGCAACTGGACAAACTTCGCAGCGTACTATCAATGATTACCTATCCGATTCAATCGATTACGGACTGGCCTCTACATCACTCAAAAGAAACCGTAGAATCGATAAAATCACTTTATAG
Source organism: Methylotuvimicrobium sp. KM1 (assembly GCF_044788715.1). Taxonomy (NCBI): domain Bacteria; kingdom Pseudomonadati; phylum Pseudomonadota; class Gammaproteobacteria; order Methylococcales; family Methylococcaceae; genus Methylotuvimicrobium; species Methylotuvimicrobium sp. KM1. The sequence goes on from NZ_CP173170.1 coordinate 4,286,342, forward strand.
TCTAAAAGAAGAAAATGAACGGCTAAGCCAAGAACAATTGATTTACAAATCCCAATTGCTTAAATATGAAGCCCTGGAGAAGGAAAATATCCGGTTAAGGGCATTACTGGAAAAATCCTTTAAACTGGGTGAACAGGTACTGGTGGCCGAGTTATTATCCGTCAACCTAGCACCCTTCGAACATGTCGTCGTCGTTGATAAAGGAACGCGGTTCGGCGTGCATGCTCAGCAAGCGGTTTTGGATGCATATGGCGTGGTCGGCCAAGTATACCGTGCGCTTCCGCTTAACTCCGAGATCATGCTAATTACCGATCCGGGCCATGCAATTCCAGTACAGATCAATCGCAACGGCTTACGTACGATCGCAGTCGGCAGCGGGCGAATCAATAGGCTAATATTGCCTTATTTAGCAAACAACGCCGACATCAAGGAAGGCGACCTACTGATTAGCTCAGGCTTAGGCGGTATTTTTCCGCAAGGCTATCCGGTCGCTGTCGTAGAAAAAATAATCCTCCAGCCTAACAAACCTTTCGCCGAAATATACGCAACACCTAAGGCACAATTAAATCGAAGCCGGGAATTGCTAATCGTATGGAAAAGCGAAGCACCTATTCCGCTGGAAACTCAAGAAACAGAACAAGCGGACGAAAACCATGCCGAAGAATAATGCTTTCGGCTACAGCCGTTATCTTCTCTCGATTATATTTGCCATGTGCCTGAATATAGCCGCCTGGCCTCAACCCATGGCGCAATTCAATCCCAATTGGATATTACTCGTGGTTATTTACTGGGTACTGGCCGCACCCGACCGAGTCGGCATATTTAGCGCTTGGACCATCGGTTTACTGACTGACGTATTAACCGGCAGAATGCTAGGGTTAAATGCGCTCACGAACTCGCTGGTAGCCTTCCTTTGCTTGAGGCTACACAAACGACTCAGACAATACCCGATTCTGCAACAAGGCCTATTTATCTTTTTTTGCCTACTCGTATCTCAATTTTTGATATTCTGGATCACTGATAGCCAAACTATCGCACGCGCTTCTTACACTTTTTGGTTACCCGTACTAACCGGCACCTTTTTCTGGCCCTTAGTCTTTTTTTCTTTGCGTGCAATACGACTCTACCGACGCATTCGTTGAATCGTTTGTCTCATGCCTCGCACCTACACCATAAAAAACCCGGCGGAGGAAAACCGCATTTTTACTGGACGCGCGATTGTCGCGCTGATCTTCATTCTACTTCTATCAATCGGCTTAATCGTTCGCTTGGTTTATTTACAGATTGTCGGTCACGAACATTACGCGACCCTAGCTAAAAATAACCACATTAAAATATCACCGTTACCACCGACCCGCGGCATCATCTTCGACCGAAAAGGGAGAGTGTTGGCCGATAATGTTCCAACATACAGCCTTGAATTGATACCCGAACAAATCAAAGATTTCGACGACACACTCGCTCGTTTACAAGAATTACTAGATATTCCCGAAGATAAAATCGAGCAGTACCAAAAGCTGCGCAAACGCGAAAAACGCTTTACCAGCACACCGCTATTATTGCGCATGTCCGAGGAAGAAATTGCCAAGTTCGCTGCAGTTAGACCTTATTTTCCAGGCGTCGATATTCATGCGCGCCTGGTCAGACACTATCCCTACAACATTCTAACCTCGCATGTCATCGGTTATGTTGGCCGAATCAACGAAAACGAATTAAAAAGACTCCCGGTTTCTGAATATCGCGGCACTCACCATGTCGGCAAAGTTGGGATCGAGTTAGCTTATGAGACCGAACTACACGGCAAGGCCGGCTATGCCGAAATAGAAACCAACGCGCAATCTCGAGCGATCAGCACTTTAAAAACAGTCGACCCGACTGCGGGCTCGAACCTACACCTAACCCTCGATATCGATCTACAAAAGATCGCTTATGATGCACTCGATATTTATAACGGGGCGGTCGTGGCGATCGAAATAAAAACCGGTGGCGTCTTGGTCTTTACCAGCCGCCCCGGCTTCGATCCCAATCCGTTCGTCTACGGCATCGACAGTAAATCATATAAAGAACTGCAAACTTCGGATGCCCAGCCGATGTTTAATCGGGCGCTAAGAGGACAATATCCACCCGGCTCCACGATCAAGCCTTTCATGGCCTTGGCCGGGCTTGAATATCAAGTGACCCACCCTGGCCAAAAAACTTATTGCCCCGGTTATTTTCAACTTCCTAATGTCAAACATAAATACCGGGATTGGAAAAGAGGCGGCCATGGTACGGTGGACCTGAACCTTGCAATCGTGCAGTCTTGCGACGTGTACTTTTACAGTCTGGCTTTATCGCTCGGCATCGACAATATCCACCGTTTCTTCACGAAGTTCGGCTTCGGAGAAAAATCAGGCATTGACCTAGTCGGCGAACTATCAGGCCTACAACCCTCTAAACAATGGAAGCGCAAAGCCCGTAATCAATCCTGGTATCCCGGCGAAACGGTTATTACCGGCATCGGCCAAGGCTATACCCAGGTCACGCCGCTGCAATTGGCTCGAGCTACTGCTACGCTGGCCAATAGAGGCAAGGTCGTCCATCCGCACTTAGTGGGCTCGTTTACCGACAATGGCATTCTAAAACCCGTGGAAGCCAAACCGGAAATATCCCTCGCGCTAAATCCTAGAAATATCGATGCGGTCGTCTCCGCGATGATCAATGTCGTACACAGTGCCAGGGGTACAGCAAGGGTCATCAGCCGTGGCATTGATTATCAAATTGCCGGCAAAACCGGCACGGCCCAGGTCTTTACCGTCAAACAAGAAAAGCGCTATAACGAAAATGAAATTGCTTTTAAACTGCGCGACCATGCGCTATTTATGGCATTCGCGCCAGCTCACGATCCGCAAATCGCTGTTGCCGTCATTGCCGAAAACGGCGGTCATGGCGGTTCGGTTGCAGCACCGATAGCCGGAAAAATTATACGTCAATATTTACAGGAATCCAGCGATGAAGACCGAAACGCGCAGTGAACAATTCGTACCTCACTCGCTCCTCGGCAATCTATTGAGAAAACTGCATATCGACATTCCCTTGCTGATATGTTTGCTGCTAGTTCTTAGCCTAAGCTTTCTGATTTTGTATAGTGCTAGCGGACAAGATACCGATATATTGATCCGTCAGGCCACTCGCATGCTGATTGCCTTTGTCCTGATGATCGTGCTTGCGCATATTAATCCTTATCAATTCAAACGCTATTCGACGATTCTTTACGGAATCGGCGTAACCTTGCTGGTTGCCGTACTGATCATGGGGCAAATCGGCAAAGGCGCACAGCGTTGGCTCGATTTAGGCTTCTTTCGCTTTCAACCCTCCGAAATGCTTAAGATTACCGCACCGATGATGATTGCCTGGTATTTATCGGAAAACACATTGCCTCCGAAGTGGAAGCAGATGGGAATCGCCGGCTTGTTGATCCTGATACCGACACTATTGATTGCAAAGCAACCCGATCTAGGCACCTCGATATTGGTGTTCAGCTCGGGAGCCATGGTCATCTTTTTTGCCGGATTGTCATGGCGATTCATCATCAGCATCGGCGCCATCATTGCTTCGCTGACCCCTATCATTTGGCATTTCATGCGCGATTATCAACGCGCCCGGGTTTTGACCTTTCTCGACCCGGAAGCCGACCCACTCGGGCGCGGCTATCATATCATCCAATCGAAAATAGCCATCGGCTCCGGCGGCATCTTCGGCAAGGGCTGGCAAGGCAGCACCCAGGCCCAGCTCGATTTTCTGCCTGAAAGCTCAACCGACTTCATTTTCGCTGTATTTGCCGAAGAATTCGGTCTCTCCGGTTGTCTTGTGTTAATCGCGCTCTACATTGTCATTATCAGTCGTTGCCTGTATATTTCAATTCAAGCGCAAGACAGTTACAGCCGCTTATTGGCAGGAAGCCTCAGCTTTACCTTTTTTGTCTACGTCTTTGTTAACATAGGCATGGTCATCGGTATCTTACCGGTTGTCGGCGTCCCGTTACCGCTGATCAGCTACGGCGGCACCTCGATGGTTACCTTGCTCGCAGGATTCGGCATCCTGATGTCCATCCACACCCACAAAAAATTCTTACCGACTTAACGATGAAGAAACCCTCAACAGCCACTTTAATTGTCTGCGGAGCTCTGATACTGAGCCCCTCCTTCCCTTCTTCGGTGCAAGCGGCCGCGCCAGCCTCACAGTCCGAAACATTGCCCGAGAACATGTCGGCATTCATACGCACGATGTCGGCTAAGCACGGCTTCGACAAGAGCAAGCTGAATACATTATTCCGGTCGGTCGAATTGCAACCGCGCATCATTGAGGCCATCACCCGTCCTGCCGAAGCGATGCCCTGGTACAAATACCGGAAAATATTCATGACCGAAGCGCGCATCGAAGGCGGTGTAAAATTTATGCATGATAATGCCGCAGCCTTGGCCGTTACCGAACAAAAATACGGCGTCCCGCCGGAAATCATCACGGCGATCATCGGCGTCGAGACTTCCTACGGCGCCAATAAGGGGAGCTATCGCGTGATCGATGCATTGTCGACTCTCGCATTTAATTATCCGAAACGGAGCCCGTTTTTCACCGGCGAGCTTGAAAACTTTTTATTGCTGTGCCGCGAGGAACACATTGATCCGTTACAACCAACCGGATCTTATGCCGGCGCGATGGGCATCCCACAATTTATGCCGAGTAGTTTTCGCAGCTATGCAGCCGATTTCGAAGGAGACTATCACCGCGATATCTGGAACAATCCGGCCGATGCCATTGCCAGCGTCGGCAATTATTTTTACAAACACCACTGGCAACGAGGCCAATCGGTGGCATTTCGGACGAGCGCGCAAGGAAACGCTTACCGGCAAGCACTGCAGGGCGATATCAAGCCTGACCGCACTATCTCGCAGTTAAAAGCGTTGCAAGTCAAACCTCAACAAACGCTCACTGCGGATATAAAAGCTAAATTGCTAGCCTTTGAACTCGAACAAGGACAGGAGCTTTGGCTAGGATTGGATAACTTCTATGTTATCACCCGCTACAATCACAGTCCGCTTTACGCAATGGCGGTTTATCAGCTCAGCCGCGCGATTGCTGAACACTCGGAAATACCAAAGATAAGCACCAACCTTCCGGACAACCCAACCGCAACCCCTCCCCTCCTGGAAAGCGGTCAACAGCCCGCCATCTATATCCAACTGGGCGCCTTTGGTAATGAGGCCAATGCTTTAGCTTTACGTAAAAAAATCGCCGAACACAGCCTACTGCCGCTACCAAAAATTAAACCCGTTACTCAAAACGGAACGACGCTTCACAAAGTGCAAATCGGCCCGTTAAAATCCGCCGAAGACGCCGAGCGATTAAACGCCAAACTGAATGAAATCGGCATCGATCAAACACGGTATATCGTCGAAAGCATCGGAAATTAACTACTCCCTTTTGCTTGAAAAACCGTCGAAGAATAAAAGGTATGGGATGTGTCTATCGAGGACCGCCGTAAACCCATCCATGGGGGCTTGACGGCAGCGCTCCCTGCTGCCGATATCCTCGCCAGCCACAACCCATACCTTCATAAAGTTAACCATTTTTTGAGTATATAGGGAGTAATCACTGTTACAATATGACCTTCTGTTTTTGTATGCCCACACCGCGAATAATGACCTCCTCAAAAGTTTACCTCAGCCTGATTGTTTATCTATTTTTTAGCTTATTGCAAACGGCAAACGCGGCTTCCGATAAGACCGATCCGATCATGATTCCTTCGCCGCCAAGCATCGCCGCGAGCAGTTATATTTTACTCGATGCCGATAGCGGTAAAGTGCTGGGCGAAAACAATGCCGACGTCAAGCTCCCCCCCGCCAGTCTGACCAAAATCATGGCCGTTTATGTCGTATTCACCGAGTTGAGTAAAGGCCACCTGAGTCTCGGCGAAAATGTCACGGTCAGCCAAAAGGCCTGGCGCACCCCAGGCTCGCGTATGTTCATCGAAGTCAACAAACAAGTCACGGTCCAAGAGCTGCTCAAAGGTATCATTATCCAATCGGGGAATGACGCGAGCGTCGCACTAGCTGAACATGTCGCCGGAGACGAAGCCACTTTCGCAGAAATGATGAACCAGCAAGCCGCCATTCTCGGCATGAAAAACAGCCATTTCGTCAATAGCATGGGACTGCCTGACGACGACCATTATACAACGGCACATGACTTGGCAATATTAACGCGCGCACTGATCCGGGAATTTCCGGATTATTATGCGTGGTTTTCAGAAAAAGAATACACCTACAATAAAATCACGCAACGCAACCGCAATAAACTTCTGTGGCGCGATCCAAGCGTCGACGGCGTCAAGACGGGCCATACCGAAGCGGCCGGTTTCTGTTTAGTCGCATCGGCGGTTCGCGATGGCATGCGCCTAATCTCTGTAGTCATGGGAACGAAAAGCGAACGCGCCCGTGCCAATGAAAACCAGTCTTTGCTCAATTACGGTTACCGTTTCTACGAAACTCATCGACTGTACAAAGGCAACGAAGCCTTGACTGAGACCCGCATCTGGAAAGGCACGGATAAAAACTTGGCTTTAGGTCTGGCCGAAGACCTTTATGTCACGATACCTCGCCGCCATTACGAAGACCTAAAAGCCGTCATTAATGTTGAACAAAACATCATTGCGCCGGTCAATCAAGGCGACAATTTAGGCACCGTCAGTGTGACGCTGGCCGACGAACCATTAATTGAAAAGAAACTGATCGCGCTAACTTCCGTAGAAAAAGGCAATTTAATGCGTAAACTTTACGACACTGTTCTCATGCTGGTGAAATAAAAAATGAGTGATAACCCAACAGTTTATTTAAACGGCCAGTATCTGCCGCTCGATCAAGCCAAAATCCCAGTGCTCGACCGCGGTTTCTTATTTGGCGACGGCATTTACGAAGTCATTCCAGCTTATGCCGGACACTTATTCCGCCTGCCGGAACACATCGACCGTCTCGAAGCCAGCCTGACAAGCATTCGCCTAAATAGCCTTCACAGCCGCGAGCAATGGGCCGGTATTCTAGAGCCGCTACTCGAACCGGGACAGGATCAATACATTTATTTGCAAATCACACGCGGCGTAGCGCCGAAACGTGACCATGCATTCCCCGAGCATATCGAAGCAACCGTGTTCGCCATGTGCTCACCTATCGTGCCCTTAAGCGGCCGCGACAGTGGCGTCAAAGCTATCACGCTCGACGACACCCGCTGGGCATTATGTCATATCAAGGCTATTACCTTACTAGCCAACATTTTGCTTAGACAAAAAGCGGTCGACCAAGGCTGTACCGAGGCGATATTAGTCAAAGACGGCTACGTGACAGAAGGCGCGGCCAGCAATATTTTCGCAGTCCTCGACGGTATTCTGGTTACTCCGCCGAAAGGCGAAGAAATTTTGCCCGGCATCACCCGCGATGTCATCCTGGAACTCGCTAAAACCAACGACATTCCCTATAGCGAAGATATTATTTCGCTCGAAGCCCTGAAAACCGCCGACGAAATCTGGCTTACCAGTTCGACTCGCGAAATCATTCCAGTCGTCGAACTCGACTCGCAACCAGTCTCGGACGGTAAACCGGGACCGGTTTGGCAAAAAATGCATCAACTTTATCAAGAGTTCAAGAAAGCCCAGTCATGAGTGAACAAGAAGAGATACTGAAATTCCCCTGTCGCTTTCCAATTAAAGCGATGGGCATGAACAGCATCGAATTAGATATTCATGTCGTCGAAATTATTCGGCGCCATGTCAACGACCTTCACGAAGGCGCAGTCACATCGCGCGCCAGTAAAGGCGGAAAGTACACTTCAGTAACCGTCACCATCACCGCGACCAGCAAACAACAACTGGATGCGATTTATCAAGATTTAACGGACTCGCCGCTCGTATTGATGGCTTTATAGTGACAAGCGGATAACGCTTTCGAATGAAGACTTTCCATGAAATACCGTTGACGGCAGTGATAACGAAGAATATCGGCGATAATATGTCCTATCTGAATAATCTGCATCCCATTGCATAAGAATAAAGCGATGACACTGGCGATCCGCAACCTCGGTCTTCAACCCTACGAAGGGGTTTGGCGCGACATGCAAACATTCACGCAGCAACGCGACCCCCATACTCCGGACGAACTGTGGATAGTCGAACATCCGCCGGTTTATACGCTCGGTTTGAACGGCAAACGCGAACACCTCTTGCAAGCCTGCGAGATTCCCGTCGTGCAAACCGATAGAGGCGGCCAGGTCACCTACCACGGCCCGGGACAACTGGTACTATATACATTACTGGACATCAAGCGCTTGAACCTGGGTATCCGAGCAATGGTCACAACGCTCGAGCAAGCAATCATAAAAACACTAGCCCAATACGGCATTCAAGCATCGTCGCAAGCCGATAAACCCGGCGTTTATGTCGCGGACAAAAAAATCGGCTCAATCGGGCTACGGGTAAAAAAAAACTGCAGCTATCACGGCCTGAGCTTGAATAACCACATGGATTTAAAGCCGTTCGACCTGATCAACACTTGCGGCTTCCCCGACATGCAAGTCACGCAATTAGCCGACCTCGGCATCGAAATCGAAACTAGCGAACTGGCCGTACCGGTCGCTCACGCCATCACTCAGGCAATATCACGATGACTTTACAAGCCCCCTCACGAAACACGCCGGAGTCGCATCAACGCAACTCCGTTAAACTCTCTCGAATCCCAGTCAAAGTCGAACCGGTTGCAGAACCGCTACGCAAGCCTGATTGGATACGCATTAAAGTCTCGGCGAACGACGAAATTAACCGCATCAAAAAACTATTGCGCGAAAACAATCTGCACACGGTCTGCGAAGAAGCCGCTTGCCCTAACCTCGGCGAATGTTTCAGCCACGGAACTGCGACCTTCATGATCATGGGCGACCTATGCACCCGTCGCTGCCCTTTCTGCGACGTTGCACACGGCAAACCTAAACCGCTCGATCAAAACGAACCGCTACATTTGGCGCAGACGATCAAGTCAATGAAGCTGAAGTATGTCGTGATTACCTCGGTCGACCGCGACGACTTGCGAGACGGCGGCGCCGGACATTTCGCCGATTGTATCGCCGCAATTCGACAAGAAACGCCGGCCACCAAAGTTGAAATACTGGTTCCCGATTTTCGCGGCCGCCTCGACAAGGCCGTCGACATACTGAGCAGGGAGCCTTGCGATGTATTCAATCATAACCTGGAAACAGTTCCAAGGCTTTACCGAGAAGCAAGGCCGGGCGCCGATTACCAAGGCTCGCTCGATCTGCTCAAACGTTATCACAAAGTCTGTCCGGAAACGCCGACCAAGTCCGGCATAATGCTGGGCCTCGGTGAAACGCACGACGAAGTTGTCGAGGTCATGAAAGACTTGATTACTCACGGCTGTTCAATGTTGACACTGGGCCAATACCTACCGCCCAGCAAGGATCACCTGCCGGTCAAGCGCTATTGGACGCCCGAGGAGTTCGACGAACTGGCCGAAACGGCTTACGCACTCGGCTTCAAACAAGTCGCAAGCGCTCCGCTGGTCCGCTCCTCTTATCACGCCGACTTGCAAGCCAAAGCAGTGGTATCGACAGATTAAAAATAAAACCCATCGACCGAAAGTTGTCGATGGGCTTCACTCTGTTCAACCAATCCTACGCTAAGGTAAAAAATACGTTCGTTGGAAACTAACCGAATCTTAACCAATCCATTCTCTTTTTACGATTCACTATTCACCAAAATATGGACATCACTCAACGCATTGCCGAAGAATTAGCCGTCAACCCGAAACAAGTCAACGCCGCGATTTCGTTATTAGACGAAGGCGCGACCGTACCTTTCATCTCACGTTACCGCAAGGAGGTCACCGGCGGCCTCGACGACACGCAACTGCGTAACTTAGAAGAACGCCTGATTTATTTACGCGAATTGAACGACCGGCGCAACACCATTCTCGAAAGCATCAAATCACAAGGCAAACTGACACCTGATCTGGAAAAGTCCATCCTAGATGCCGACACCAAGACACTACTCGAAGACCTTTATTTGCCGTATAAACCGAAACGCCGCACCAAGGCGCAAATCGCGCGCGAAGCTGGCTTAGAACCCTTGGCCGATGCGATACTAGACGACCGCAGCCTCATCCCTAACGAAGCCGCGCTTAGCTATATCGATCAAGATAAAGGCATTCCCGATACCGTCGCTGCACTGGACGGCGCACGCCAAATCATCATGGAACGCATTTCCGAAGACGCCGAACTACTCACCGAATTGCGCGAACGCATCTGGCAAAAAGGCATCATTCACTCGGCCGTCGTAACCGGCAAAGAGCAGGAAGCCGCTAAGTTCAAGGACTACTTCGATTATCATGAAGCCATCAACAAGATTCCATCGCACCGCGCGCTCGCCTTGTTTCGAGGCCGCAACGAAGACTTACTCAGCATCAGCCTGAAACCAGCTCTGGAAGACCAGGACGAACATCGTTTATGCGAACAATTCGTCGCGAAACGCTTGAATATCACCGACACCAACAGACCGGCCGATGCCTGGCTCGCAGAGACCGCGCGCTTCGCTTGGAAAATCAAATTATTCACACGCATCGATCTGGACTTAAAACTGCGTCTTCGCGAAGCCGCAGAACTTGAAGCGATCAGGGTATTCGCAAACAACTTGCGGGACTTGTTACTTACCGCACCGGCCGGCCCGAAGGCGACGATGGGCCTCGATCCGGGCATCCGAACCGGCGTCAAGGTCGCGATCGTCGACCCAACCGGAAAACTGCTCGCAACCGAAACAATCTATCCACTTCAACCGCGCAATCAATGGGATCAGTCTATCGACACATTAGCTCGACTGATCGCACAACATCGAGTCGATTTAGTCAGCATCGGCAACGGCACCGGCTCGCGCGAGACCGATCAACTGGTCGGCGATCTGATCAAGCGCCATCCGGAACTGAAAGTCACCAAACTGACTGTTTCGGAAGCCGGCGCATCGGTTTATTCGGCATCGGAACTGGCCGCAAAGGAATTTCCCGATCTCGACGTCTCGCTCAGAGGCGCGGTCTCGATTGCGCGACGCCTGCAAGACCCGCTCGCCGAACTGGTCAAGATCGATCCGAAATCGATCGGCGTCGGCCAATATCAGCACGATGTCAACCAAGCGCAACTGGCTCGCATGCTCGACACTGTCGTCGAGGATTGTGTGAACGCGGTCGGCGTCGACGTCAATACCGCATCGGTCGCATTACTCAAGCAGGTATCCGGCTTATCGGCCAGCGTGAGCGAAAACATTGTCGCGTTCCGCGATCAAAACGGGCCGTTCAAAAACCGCAAGCAATTGAAGAAAGTTCCGCGCCTTGGAGATAAAGCCTTCGAACAGGCGGCGGGTTTCTTACGCGTAATGAACGGCGACAATCCGCTCGACGCTTCCGCCGTGCATCCCGAAGCCTATCCTGTCGTCGAAGCGATTATTGGCGACACCGGCAAATCGGTCCGCGACTTAATCGGCCAAAGTGCTTATCTTCGTTCACTGAACCCGGCCAACTACACCGACGAAACCTTCGGCCTGCCGACCGTAACCGATATTTTGCAAGAACTCGAAAAACCGGGACGCGACCCGCGCCCCGAATTCAAGAGCGTGCAATACAAGGAAGGTGTCGAAAAAATCACCGACCTCAAACCCGGAATGATGCTCGAGGGTGTCGTGACTAATGTCGCGAACTTCGGCGCTTTTGTCGATATCGGCGTACACCAGGACGGTCTGGTGCATATTTCGCATTTGGCCGATGTCTTCGTCAAAGACCCACGCGATGTGGTCAAAACAGGCGACATGGTCAAGGTTAAAGTATTAGAAATCGATGTGCCGAGACAACGCATTTCGCTAACCATGAAAAAGGAAGAATCCAACGCGGAAATAAAGCCGACACCTTCGCCCCGCAAACCTGCCAAACAACCCCGGCAAGCACCGAGGCCTCAGGGCGCGATGGCCGACGCATTAGCCAAAGCGTTGAAAAAATAAACTTTAAATCCTCTGCTATACTGAACCGAAAAATTAAATCAACCGGCAGGATTTGCTATGACATCATCTAATCGCACCATGATCCCAGTGCTACTGGTCAGTTTTTTGACCGCCTTCGCGCCCGAGTCTCAGGCTCAAAACACCCATCCCCGTGTTTGCGGCAGCTATGGCGAAATAGTCGGCCATAAAGCGCTTAATGCTTTCGGTAACCTGGGTGGCTCGGTACTTGAATTACCGAAGAATGTCATCAATACATCGAATCAAAGCAACGTTTTTTACGGCTTCACCGGAGGCCTTTTTAAAGGCATCGTCAACATGGCAGGCCGGATAGGCGTCGGCGTCGCCGACTTGGTAACGATTCCGCTTCCGACCAAACCCATCGCATATCCTCTCTATGTTTGGGATGATTTTGACATCGACACGACCTATGGCGAAGCTTACCGTCTCTACCAATGCACACCGAAACCGAAACCCATCGTCCAAACCCCGGAACCGGAGCCCGTCATTGAGCCCGAACCGGCGGTATACACTCCGCAGCCAATGGAGACACCGAAAGTCTATCACGACACCACACGTAAAATAGACCAGTTATTCAAAGAAGAAATGCATAAATAACGAAACCAGGAGGAACCGAGCATTAGGTGTTCCGCCGACTGTTCTCACGATCTCGGTCTTTGAATACTAGAGTATATGCACACAAAAAGCATCGGGACTCTTATAAAACCAATATATCGTGTCCGCCGATAACCCTCTTTGCTTAGCCAAATTGCACTCATCCGAACGTGTACAGCACTTTCATTTTCCGGGCTGATTAATAAATTTTCACGACCTACTATGAAAGTGCGGACCGAACTCTTCATAAAATAGAAAAGATATTTATGACCACACCCTAAGCACTGCCGAAATTTGAAGTGCGATGGTTACATATTCTTAGAGCGCTGTATACGTAACAGAACTGAAGTCTAAGCCGGAAATTCTTCCGACAAAGGCTTTAGTTTTACAGACGTAGACGATTGAATATTAAGCAATTCTTCTTCAACACCAGCGGCATGTGTCAATTCCGCGACATTTTGTTTAGTGAAAAAGCCGTCAAAATCGCCAAATCGCTGCACATATTCAATGATTAACGACGAATGTTCCGAAGCACTTGAAAATATCTGCTTAATACCTTCTTCTCTCGAACCGATAACATCCAACAAAAACTTTTTTCCCTGACGAGAAATCTCACTCACCACATAGTCGATATTTTCCATGCCGTTATATTCGCCGTCATTAACACCGATCGCTAAATGATGCAGGCGAGGCCCGTAATTACGGACAAAAGTTTCGGTCGGCGACGGTAGCTTTTCCAAGTGATTGACAAAATATGGCGTGTTGTTAGCCGTAAACACTTTTGCGGGACTATGGACCTCATCCGCAAAATGCACGCTTTTAGTCACATTGGTTGAAGAATTTTGGTCTTTGATATCGTATGAACCCCAATAAAAATAACTCGACAGCGATAGCCATTCGAGAATCGCGGTTTCGCGATTCTGGCTATAAATACGTGTTGCCAAGTGATCGATGGGATTCAATAATTTGTCGATACCGAGCTCTTCCTGCAGTTCTTTGGCTTGTCGGTAAGCCGTTTGTACATCGTCTCGAATCTGGGAAAGCCCTAATGAATACACCCTGATCTGGTTTTCCGGTCGCTCCATATAAGCGACAATATTATGGCTATAGGGAGAAGGCTTACTGATCGCCAAATTACCCGGCAGCTCCAATCGACGAATCTCATCTTGCGAAAAAAAACGAAATTCACGCTCTTGTTGCAAACGCGTCACCTCGCTCATGTTTTCCACTCGAAGAATTTCACCCATATAACGACTGTTCGGCTTACTCGCACCAATTGGGTAGACTTCATTCAAGCTTCGAAAAATACCCATAGTCGACGGGTCTTTAACTTCTCTAATCAGCAGGTCGGGCGAATTCATATCGATACGCAAAATATGCGTCCAATGGGATTCGCTTTCCAGCGTCACGAGATAATGATAAGGCGTCATTAAGCAAAGTTCGCCGACATATCGAATAGAATGACCAGGATCCACAGTGATCATTAGCGCGTCAATCTGCCCTATCATGCCGGTCAAACCGACACGATCCCGTTCGGTCAAAAGCTCGCGTAGATAATGTTCGAAAAAATCGGAATTCTCTTTGTCACCGTGGCGTGGGAAAGAAAGTGATTTCATGGTATGTCTTCCTGAAATTTGTTCTTGCATCAGGCCGTTACCGGCCCATTAAACAAATTTATTAAGCACAAGATATACCATATTGCGAAAACACCTATTTTTCTTCAATATCAATTACGTACAAAAAAATCCTCTGAAACTAACGATTTGTTTATGCGTCAAGATTGTGCATTAGGATTTGGTCATAAATAACTTCCCTATTTTTAATGCAAGGTAAGCAGGTTCGGTAACTCGATTGTCAGGTGTCGGCGGCAAGGAAAGCCGCCGCCAAGCCTACATGGACGTATTCACCCAGCACCTAAATTCCATAACCCATTGGCTATGGTTAACTATCTTGGATAATTTAGGTGCTGGGTTCACGGCGTCCTGTCAAGCGAGTTACCGAACCCGCTACAAAACCCATAGCTCCAGAAAGTTATTTTTCAAGAAATCCTTAAAAGACTTTTCCGCTTCATCCTAAATTCGGTAGTTCAACCATAAGGTACATGAAGATATTTGCACTAAGAAACGTTCGCCTTATGTTTATTCCATAAATGCCGGAATAACTCGGCTAAACAAAGAATAATCAATCCCGTAACGATCCCGATCAAACCTTCGTAAGCTTTCTCGTGCAAATCCAGATAACGCCATAATATGGCGGCCGCCAAACCGCTCGCGACTGCCGCAAGACTCGCGAATTGAGTGGGCCGCATTCCCACGCATAGCACCAACAGCAAAGGCGCAAAGGCGCTTGCCAATCCGGACCATGCCATGATTACCAAGCTGAAAACACTATGATTATTTGCTAAGGCACCGAGTAAAGCCAAGAATGTCACGACAACGGTTACGCCTTTGATCAAATACTGGTTTTCGATTTGATGCGGCAAGATATCATGAGTCAACGCCGCCGAACAGCTTAACACTACCGAATCGGCAGTGGACATAGTGGCTGCGAATAAACCCGCTAAAATCAAACCGACCAGGGCTGGAGACAACAACTCCATAGCCATCGTCGGCAACGCCAACTCGGCATCGAAAGCCTCCGTATCGACCAGATAAATGCGGGAAAGTAGCCCTACGCCGGTAGCCGCCAAGTAAAACGCAATATACCAAAGGTAATACCACAAACGTGCTTTGTTCATACTGGCGGTATCGTCAAGCGTCATGAAGCGCACCATGATATGGGGCTGACCGATGACCGACAATCCGGCAAAGAGCCAACTGATTGCGAATAATAAACCGCCGGCAATACCTGGTAAGGCCAAAGACTTGGGGAACCAGTCTAAAAAACCGTCAATTGCTTGCATTTGCATTAGGGTCGATTCGATCCCACCCAACGCCTGAGTGGCTGTCATCAATAACACACTCATTGCAACGATCATCACTATCGATTGCGCAGCATCCGTCCAAATAGAAGCTCGGATACCTCCCGCGAAACAATACAAGGTAACTAATATGCTACCCATAACCGCTCCTGCCCATGACGGCCATCCGAAAAGCACATGCAATGCCTTGCTACCGGCGACCAGTTGTGCGCTGGCGTAGGCCAATAGAAAAACCAACGAAATCACACCGATAACCCGTTGCAGCGCCGGCTGATTCCCCCCTCCGCTCCAGACGCTAAGCACACCGGCGTAACTGACTTCACCGGTGGTTGTGGCCGCTGCCTTAAGTCGTTTATGCACCAATAGCGATGCTAAAAAATCTCCGGCAATCCATCCTATCATCAACCAAATGGCAGCGAGTCCGGTGGCATAGGTATAACCGATAACGCCGATGAACATATAGCCACTGTTATTCGTAGCCACCGCCGATAAACCAACCAGCCAAGGCTTGACATTGCCGCTGGCCAGGTAATAATCTTGCTTGGTGCCACGGCTTTGCCAATAGGACGCCAAGCCAATCAGCGTAAACAGCAGTAAAAAAAAACTAAACGAGAGAACCATTAATACTCCTATCTGGCCGAAAAACTCTAATTTTCAGGAGGTGCAGGGTATTCGGCAAAGGAGTAGGAGAGCACTGCTGAACAGACACTCCTCGCACCGTCACCAAACTTGAACGATTTTTTAGCATGAATCTAAAAAGAGCAGTCGGCAGGTGTTGTAGAACGTTCGTACTGAGCCAAGTCGAAGCATGAAGCGATCAGGGTGAACGGTAATTTGAAGCACTCAACTGCTCTTTTTACTCCCTTTTGATTGAAAAACCGACTAAGAATAAAAGGTACGGGATGTGTCTATCGAGGACCGCCGTGAACCCATCCATGGGGGGCTTGACGGCAGCAATCGAGCGCCAGGGATGGCGTGAATGCAGATTTTGCATTTACGCTACGGATGGCGTGTATTAGGGCAATGCAGGAGCAATTGCCGAGGAGCAAAAATCTGCCCTGCTACCGACATCCTCGCTAGCCACACCCCATACCTTCACAAAGTTAGCTAATTTTTGAGTATAAAGGGAGTAGATTGAAGGGATTAATCCCGTATAGGTAATTTCACCATGGTCTGTTACGAACACCATTAGACTTGTGTTAAGCAAAGGAAGACAAGAGTTAATGAGTGTTATCTTCGCCGGGCAACAACCCGATAAACGGCTCAAAGTCTTTTAACGCCTGCAACGCAGGGTCATCGGCAAACTTATCGCGATAATCCTCAGTGCGTTGCAGCGCCTCGGATAAACAGTGAACGGCCTCTTCATATTGATTCAATGCGGTATACGCACAAGCCAATTG
The DNA here is from genome assembly GCF_044788715.1 of Methylotuvimicrobium sp. KM1. Lineage (NCBI taxonomy): Bacteria > Pseudomonadati > Pseudomonadota > Gammaproteobacteria > Methylococcales > Methylococcaceae > Methylotuvimicrobium > Methylotuvimicrobium sp. KM1. Next base: position 4,303,350 of record NZ_CP173170.1, read on the forward strand.
GTAAAAAGCATGGCCGTTTTCAGGGTCGATTTTCAACGCTTGCTGACATAGATTGACAGCCCACTGCGGCTCCCCCATATCGAGTACCGCATCAGCCTTATAAGTTAATGCTTCGCAATCCTCGGGACGCAATTTTAAAATTTGATCGTAGATGGCGATTTTATTGGCCAAGCTGCTTGCTTGGCCTGCCCTGAGCCACAGTGATTGCACATCTTGCGTCCGCTCGATATCCTCGCCGATTTTCTCAATCAATTGTGCTTCTTTGTTAAGTTGTTGCTCGACAATTGCCAAACGCTCTTCGTATTCATGGACCAGTTTCGATACTTTCTTATCCGCCATGGACTGTACACGCTCTTTGATATCTCTGAGCGAGGTCCAACCCAGCAGCACCAAAATAGTACTGGCACCGGCAATCAAGTAGAAAAAATAAGTGACGGTATTGGTGGCGTAAGTGACGCCTCTATCGACCGAGCTGAGCTCTCTATCCACAATTTGCTGAATCAGCTCATTCCTCTGCGCTGCCATGTCCATACGCAACTGCTTAAGTTCATCCAGCATATAGCGCTCGATGAACGGACTATATAAAGGCTTATCCAAAGACTCAATCGCATCTAAGCGCTCTTGAACCTCTGATTCATCGTCGACGGCCTCGCCCATCACGGAACAAGGCGCCAGCACGATCAACACCATTAACATTCTAAGCATAAATCGACTGGTCGGCAGCAGCGATAAAAGGCCGCGGCTCGATAGCACGTATAGCCTTGCGACTGCAAAGATATTCAGGACGAGGCGATAAACCGCAAAACGGCCATGTGACTCGATTACTGATCGCGTTATAGACGAAAAAGACATTGGAGCGAGGCCACGGGGTGATATTACTATTCGAACCATGCATGACATTGCTGTCGAAAATTAAGACACTGCCAGGTTTTCCGATAGCCGATACAATGCCACCATCGGCAACCAAACTAGCCAAGCATTCATCGCTGGGTATCCCGTACTCCTGCTTTTTCAACGAGACCGAATAATGATTCTCCGGCGTTTCTTCTTCGCAAACGACAAATTTTTTATGCGATCCGGGAATCAACATTAAAGCCCCGTTACGCTGGTCGTTTTCAGTCAGAATAATGGACATGCTGAGCGCACGCATTCTGGGCATGCCGTCTTCCACATGCCAGGTTTCAAAGTCGGAATGCCAATTAAATTCCTTACCACGAAAACCCGGTTTATAGTTTAAGCGCGACTGATGAATGTAAACCCGATCATTCAAAAGATGCTGGGCCAACCCCGCTAAACGATTATCGGCAGCTAAACTTTTAAAGACCGGACTGATTTCATGAATTTTAAAGAGTGAACGGATTTCGTCGCTGGATAATTCAGTTATCGCTTCCGCTGAGGCTTTTATCTCTTTATCGTCATTCAAACGATTGAGTTCTTGCCTGAAACAATCGACTTCCCGCTCATTAAAAACATTATCAAGAATAAGAAAACCCTGTCGTTCATAACGAGCTTGCAAGTCCTCGGTAATAAGGCTTGGGTTAGCGGTTTGAGCATAAACCACAGGGTCTACGCGTTGAATTATTTTCGGTTTATCACCGTTACGAGATTGATAAACATCTTCGCTTTGTTCGGACTGTTCGGCTTTCTCGGTAATCATTGAACATTTAACCCATATTGATTAAAGACTTCACGACAACAGATACCCCCGGTCATCGGTCATTCCCAACTTACGCAGGGCTTACCCGTACATCTTAAGTTTATTGAAAAAAGACGGTTAAACCATTCATTGCTCGACTGACTTGCCATGAATGGCTTAACCATGGACGAAAGTTGACTTGCGACTCGCCTTAATCCGCTACCGCTCTAGCTGTCAACTCATAAGCACCTTAAGCATTCGGTCATAAATAACTTCCCTATTTTTGGAGGGTTCGGCTGCTCGATTGACAGGACGCCGTGAACCCACACCTCATACCTTCATAAAATTAGCCCTTTTTTGAGTACAAAAGGAGTAATGTATCGTTTTGGCCAAACTGAAGAAGGCGTTCAGCAGCACCATCATGACGCGAGGCATATTGCAATGCCGTGATCATGAACCTCCACCAGATGACTATGCAAACTTTTGATCGCGTCAGTGTAGGCATCTTCATCGATCACAAACTGCATATCGACTTGACGCATTGACTGGTGCATCGCCAACACGCTGATCTGCTTCTCGGCTAGTGCCGAGACAGTTTTGGCCAAAATACCCGGGATTTTCATATCACTGCCGATGGCGGAAACAATCGAAACTTTTTGCTGATTGATTTCGGCATCCGGATAGATCTCTTGCAAGGCATCGCGGATGCGGCGGATTTTTTTCAGACTGGCAGATAAGTAATGGGTAATGGTGTTAGCATTAATGTCTTTGGAAACAATATGCGCTCTGAAGCGGTGAATCAGCGCCAGGATTTCCCGGTCGTAATTGTGAATCTCGCCGGCCATGTTTTGATCGAATACTTCGAAAGCATAGACACCTTTACATCCGGCGATAATCTCTACGCAAGGCTTACTGCTGACATAGTCGCCGGTGATCAGTGTCCCGGCATGATCCGGTTCAAAGGTGTTTCTGACGCGTAGTGCTATCTCGTTCTGACGCAAGCCTTTTGCCGCCTTGGGATGAATCGCCTCCATGCCCAGGTTCGCTAGTTGGTCGGCCACATCGTAATTGGTACGGCCAATCGGCACGGCCTTATCTTCACCTACCAGACGCGGATCAGCGCTGCTGAGATGAAACTCCTTATGAATGATGGCTTCATCCGCCTTAGTCAGCACCGCAATCCGGCTGAAAGTCATTTCACTGTAGCCCCGGTCAAACGTTGACATCAGGCCGTCAATACTGTGCGCATAGCCCGTGGCGATTGGTAGCTGCCGGCTCAGATCGATCTCAGCAAAGGCTTTTTTAATGCGCTCGTCGAGCGTCATGTGTTTATCGGTCCGCCAACCGGTCAGATCCACAAAGACAGCGTTAATACCGTCTTGTTGCAGCAACTGGACAGTGTTCCACGCACTGTGCGCCTCACCGATACTAGCCAGCATTTCCCGAACGGTAGAAAGATGTGCATCCAGTGAAAAATGACCATGCTGACAAAGACGCTGCAAATCGGCCAGACAGCGTTCCGTGTCATCAAGCCGTTCGCCAATGAACGCGTCGGCTTTTTTGATGGCTTCAGCAGTGTCAAAAATGTTGGCATTGATTGCAAACATTTCTTGCTTAAGTGTTACCAACGAAGCCTGCCAGCCGGCATCGTTCAGACTGTTGGCAAACTGACCATAAATTCCGGCATGACCGTTTTTTTTGTGCTCCAGCAACATATCGGTGATGCCACCGTAGGCGGAGACCACAAAAATACGCTGATACAGATCCTCACGATGGACAGGCTTGAGAATGATATTGTCGCGCACTGCGACATAATCACTCATGGATGTGCCGCCGATTTTTTCAACGGTGTGAAACGTCATAACGTCCTCTCTTACTTCGGGCATGCCGAGGGCCTCTACCGCCCTGCCATGATTGAAAATTAGTCACTGACTGTTTCGGCTTCCAGTTCATAGGCACCTTCTGCGTTGTGTACTTCCTTGCCGTTTAGAGGCGGATTAAAAACACAAGCCAATTTCAGTTCCTTGAAGGCACGCAGAATATGCCGATCGTGTTGATCCAGGTTATAGAGCGTGCCTGGGGTGATAGAATACTTCTTGCCATCGTCCAGCGTTTCCACTTCGCCTTCACCACTGATGCAATACACCGACTCTAGGTGATTCTGGTAATGCATGCGAAAATCGGCACCGGCGAAAATGGTGGTGATATGAAAGGAATAGCCCATACCGTCATCCTTCAGTAGCATTCGGGTGCTTTCCCAGTTGCCGTCAGGTGAAACGATGCGTCTGTTAGTCTGCTGTGCGTCTTGTAACTGTCTTACGATCATTTTAGTTCTCTTCAGTAGATTCTCGAATAGGCTGGTTGGCTCAGCGGGCTTTAGGATTTCGTGAAAAATAACGTCCTGGAGCCATGCGTTTTGTAGCGGGTTCAGTAACTCGCTTGACAGGACGCCGTGAACCCAGCACCTAAATTATCCAAGATAGTTAACCATAGCCAATGGGTTATGGAAATTAGGTGCTGGGTGAATGCGTCCGTGTAGTCTTGACGGCGGATTTCCCTGCCGCCGACACCTGTCAATCGAGTTACCGAACCTGCTTACCGTGCATTAAAAATAGGGAAGTTATTTATGGCCGAATCCTTAGTGACCCGCTCTGCTAACCTCTTTACTGACTGAGTAGTCGCCTTCAAAAAAGTCTTTTCCTTCTGGGATTGTGTCTGCTTTATCACAGACCTCTTTAATGGCTTGCTCCAGAATGTCGATGCCTTTTTCCAGCTCCTCATCTGTAATGATCAGCGGGCACAAGAACTTCACGACATGATCGTCCGCGCCACTGGTTTCAATAATCAGACCTTTCTGAAAACATCTGCGGGTAATCTGACCGGCCAAATCACCGCTGACACAGTTAATACCCCGGAACATACCTCGCCCATGCGAGTTGAAGTTACCCTCGCCATACTTGGCGACAATAACATCTACACGATCGGCAATGTAACGACCTTTGCGCTGGACATCTTTGGCAAAGCTGTCGTCTTTCCAGAAGTGATCAATAGCCGCCTTGGCAGTGACAAAAGCATGATTGTTACCTCGGAAGGTACCATTGTGCTCACCCGGCGACCATTGATCGATTTCAGGTTTCATTAACACGATAGCTAACGGCAAACCATAACCGCTCAGCGATTTCGACAAGGTCACAATATCAGGATAAATTCCGGCTTCTTCAAAGCTGAAGAAAGTGCCGGTGCGACCGCAACCGGCCTGGATATCATCAATAATCAGCAACACATCATGCCGTTTGCAGATTTCCGACAGGCTTTTTAACCAAGTCATTGAGGCGGCGTTGATACCGCCTTCGCCCTGAACCGTTTCAACGATGACGGCAGCCGGCTTATCGACGCCACTGCTGGAATCCGACAGCATTTTGTCGAGCAAATTGGTGGTATCGAAATCATCACCCAGATAGCCGTCATAGGGAATACGGGTTGAGCCATGCAAGGCGATGCCGGCACCGCCACGGTGAGTAGAATTTCCGGTAACCGACAGTGATCCCAGCGTCTGGCCATGCCAACCATTAGTGAACGAAATAATGTTTTCACGACCGGTTTTTTTGCGGGCGATCTTCAGTGCTGCTTCAACCGCGTTGGTGCCGGTGGGGCCGGTAAACATCACTATGTAGTCCAAGTTCCGAGGCTTAAGGATGTACTCATTAAAGCTTTCCAAAAACTCACCTTTGGCGCGGGTATGCAAGTCCAAGCCCTGCGTGATGCCATCATTCTGGATATACTCAAGCAACTTTTCCTTAAATACCGGGTGATTGTGGCCGTAATTTAGGGAACCTGCACCAGCGAGAAAGTCCAGATATTCATTGCCTTCATGGTCATAGATTTTTGCGCCTTGGGCACGATCAAACACGCGTGGAAAAGCGCGAGCATACGAACGCACTTCTGATTCAATTTCTTCAAAGATTTTCATTCTAATTCTCTCCTGAGCAAGATGGGATAATAGTGTAGTGAATTAAGCCTGAACCGCTTTGAACGGCCCAACCTTCACCAGCATTTCGGTTTCATGTTGATCTGCAAAATGGCGTGTCTTATCAAACATCACAGCACTGCCAATTTGGGTGTCCAGTTTTTTTGCCAGCCCTTCAAACAGGGCCCATGAGGCCTTATTATTCGGGGTAATGGTCGTCTCGATTCGGTTAATATCCTGATTGGCCGACCGCGCCAGTATGGCTAAGAGCATCCGCGTGGCAAGCCCTTGGCCCCGGGCTTTTTCGCCGACAGCCACCTGCCAGACAAACAAGGTATTCGGACGTTGCGGAATACGATAACCCGAGACAAAACCAACCAACTCATCGCCAATTTTGGCCGCCACCGCCGTTTCAGAAAAATGGCTGCTCTGCAGCAAATTGCAGTACATCGAATTGGGATCTAGGGGCGGACACTCGCTAATCAGTCGATGCACCTGCGCTCCGACTTCGGCAGTAGGCTGACTAAGTGTAATGATCGGCAAGGCAGTTTTATCAGACAACATATAAATAACTCTATTATTTAGATTTCTGTGCAATTAACTCGGCTTTAACTAAATAAGCCGGTCTTGAATGTGATTTTTATTAGCCATTAGCACGAATATCCTGGCTTCATTGGAAAACATAATATATAGTACACTAAATATTTTAAATGTCCAGGCCGCGTACTTTTGCCTAAGATTAATTAGATGTCATATAAATTACAGCAATGGCTTTGTAACGCGACGGAATCTTTATTAGCTAGATTGGTGATCAATGATGCAAAACCCGCAACCACACACACCCCATTCGCTGGATACGCTCGATTTAAATCCGGTTGAAAAGGAGCATTTGCTGAATCAAATTGAAGAAGTGCTGGTCGCATTACGCAGAGTCATACGAGCCACCGACTTACACTCAAAATATCTGGCAAAAACCACCAGCCTGACCGCGCCGCAGATTCTTTTATTGCAAACGCTGCGCGCCAAAGGTCAATTGACCATTGGGGAGCTAGCTCAGGACATGAGTCTCAGCCAGGCGACTGTGACAACAATTCTGGATCGCCTGGAAAAACGCCAACTGGTGTTCCGGCAGCGCTCCCAGACAGACAAGCGAAAAGTCCATGCCTACATGACTGAGGCGGCCACGGAAATGCTAATAAATGCCCCTATCCCTTTGCAGGATCGCTTTACACGAGAATTCAGTAAACTACAGGAATGGGAACAGTTGATGATTATTGCATCACTGCAGCGTGTTGCTCAGATGATGGACGCGCAAGACATCCCTGTTACTAAAGAAGCGTTTGATTTTCCGGTTTAAGCTCTAATGATTCAGCTCAGCTGCAACCCGCATCACGCTCTTTCCCAAGCTCCAGTTTGGGAAAGACAACCCGGAAGCGCAGCCGAAGGGCTCAGGGCAAGAGCTTCCAGAGACCGACATAACCTCCGCACATTCTCAATCAACCCCAACTCGCTCGTTCAGTTCAATCTTTTTTGATTGCCGGGAAGCTAGAGCTTCCTGAACAGGTTACCCAAGCTGGAGCTTGGGTAACAGCATAAAGGTATATTTAGCCTAGCTGCCCCCGAACATCAATAAACTTACTTATTGATGTTCTTTACTGTGAAAGTTCGCCGTTTTGCATTCCTTATCTAATTTTCGATATAAAAAAAACCAATGTCGGTTCCGAAGAGGGGGCGGTTGCTCGACCGGCAGGCGTCGGCGGCAAGGACAGCCGCCGTCGAGCCTACACGGACGTATTCACGGCGTCCTGTCGGGCGAGTGACCGCACCCTCCGTCACCAGCGAACTTTCATTTGCCGGGGCGATGGCTAGGCCTTCATGAACGTTACTGTGAAAGTTCGTGGATTTAGACTCATTATCTAATTTTTCGATATACAAATCTCCGTTCCGGCAATTCCGGTTCCGGAGAGGGTGCGGTTGCTCGACCGGCAGGCGTCGGCGGCAGGGAGCCGCCGTCGAGCCTACATGGACGTATTCACGGCGTCCTGTCGGGCGAGAGACCGCACCCTCCATCACCAGAGAACTTTCATTTGCCGGGGCGATGACTAGGCCTTCATGAACGTTACTTTTTCAACAAGAAAAACAAGCCCAGGAGCGTCGTCAACGAGTAGCTGAAACCGAAGATGATCGATATCGCCGCACTCTCCTCTGCCGGTAAACCGGCAAACGATAAAACATATACGGCAAACATTTCTCTCGTCCCCCAATCCGAAATAGAAATAGGCAATAAAGTTAACCCGGCGAAAATCAGCGGTAATAAGGTAAACAGTGTAAACGGCAGCTTCGGGGCGCCCAAACCGAAAGCCGCCAATAAAAAGCCAAGCATCAACAATAATTGAATCAACGACGATAACTCATAATGCGACTGCCCGAGACTCATGACTTCACAGATTTTATTACGATCCATCAGGGCTCGAGTTTTCGTAGATAACACGACTCTAAACAGAACAACACCAGAAATCGATAAGATCGCCAGACTTTGCAGCAACGTCGCAGCCGGAATCATTTCGGCAAATAGCGGCCAATTCAACGGCAAGGTCAGTAGCAGTATAAACACTAAAGCAACCAATCCCGACAAGCGGTCAAGTACTTGGCTACCGATCAGCGATTGATTATCCCCATAATCTTGAAGGACTTTGAACCGAGCTACTTCGGAAAAAATCAACGGCGGCCCGATTTGGCCGCTTAACGCACCAATCCATATTGCTTTCAAATAATCCGCATAAGCAGCCTCAACATTCAATTGTTGAGCAATGAGCCGCCATCGGTAAGCCATCAACATCAGCACGGCAATATGACAAACCACCAAGAGCAATCCAAACGCAGGATTAAAACCACGCAAAGTCTGCCAGAGTAAATCGCTATCGGTTTTATTCAGAATAATCACCAACAAACCGATAGCAACAAACCATCGAAAAATTACTGTTAGCCACTGTTTTGATTTATGCATCATATCCACCCACTATATTGAAGGAACAGCGTTTATCTTCAGCGATCAATGGACTGTAAGCTGTTTAGCTCAGCCTATCTAACTATCTTGAAGATACGCTCATCAACCCGGAACTGCATTACATCCCTGAAATTTTACCGTTGCCGAAAAGTAACAATCCGCCCTCCCAACACCTAGGAACGCGCCCTTTTATAATCACGACTCAAATTGAATGATCATGTTTTTCTCACCGATTATCATTGACTCGACAAACAAAACGCTTCTTTACATAAACGTTCAAAAATCGTGAAGCATTGCCCCCACGACCGACCTTCAAAACATTGTTGCTCCCGAAATCTGTGCCGTAACGCCGACTCGCTAATCAACCTTGCTAAATGAACTCGCAGCGCATCAACATCGCCGGCGACAAACAAAAAGCCGTTGACTCCATGTCGAACAATTTGCCCGGCTGCTCCAGTCTCGGAACAAACGATCGGCAGACGCATCGCCGCCGCCTCGGCCAGCGCGATGCCATAGGATTCGTAATGGCTCGCCGAGACAAAAACATCCGAAACGCGCATCAATTCCGCGACCTGCTCCGAAGTCAGAACACCTTCGTAATGAATCCGATCATGTAGATTCAATTCGCCGAAAGACTGCCAAAAACGTTGCGTAAATTCCGTATTAACGCTATCGCTGCCGCAGAAATGCCATTGCCACGACCACTCGGTCAATCCCGCCAGCGCTTGAAGAATATCGAGATGGCCTTTTTCCGGCAATAAATTGGCGACGCTTAGTATGCGAACGATTGAATCATTAGCTTTTATAGGCAGTAATTCGGGTTTGAATGCTTCGTCTATGCCCGGCTCGCATAAGCCGACCCATTTGTTTGGAAACCGTCTTTGAATCTCGTCGAAAACCGCTTGCCCGGTCGCAATGACAAAGCGCATCGACTCGATCGTTCGGCATTCAATCTCGCGCCAAACGGCCCGATCGCGCGCCGCCGCCAACGGGTTCATAGACGGCAAATAATGACATAAAAGACAACAGGGACTGTTCTGCAGACTTTCAGCCATGCCCGCCAACTCTCGCCAGAATAGACTATCCCAAATCAACAACTCGAAATTTTCCTGCCACTCTGCCAGTCGTTCGCGATCGATAGCCGAGACAGTGACCGAATGCAACGGAAAACGGCACAGGCGTACTTGATGTAGTATATTCCGGTTATAGAGATTGCCCCCCGAGGTTTCACCAAGGGGCGGATGCAACAACGCTATCTTCATCGCAACACTCCGAATGAATTCGACACCATGATAACGGAACCCTTGATACAAGCTAAATTGATTCGTTGGAGCAACCTGCATTCGACAGTCTTGTTAGCGGCCAGCACCGCAATGCTGCTGTTCTCATGGCCTATTGAACTACTGCTAGGCTCTGCGGCGTTTTCATTTGCCTGGTTCATTGTTCGCGGCCCAGGCAATTGGACATCAATAGGTCAATTCGGCCCGGCCAATGCCGTGACCTTGTTCCGCTTGCTGCTGATCTTTAGCTTGACAGCTTTCGCCGACCGGCCCGACTTGATAATTCTCCTGGCATTACTGATTCTATGCCTCGACGGCATCGACGGCTGGTTGGCCCGTAAATTCAATTGCACATCGGAATTCGGCGAATATTTCGATAAAGAAACCGATGCTTTTTTCATGCTGGTGTTGTGCTGGCTGATCGTGCTCGATCAACGCTTGAGTTTGTGGATACTCATACCAGGATTGATGCGCTATGTATTCGTGTGCTTTTTAATGCTCGCAAAGCCGCCAGCCTACAAAGAACAACAAACAACCACAGGCAAAGTTGTTTTCGTCGTCACGATGCTGGTTTTAATCGCCTGTTTTACTGACTATCCAGCGATCTACCACCCTTTGGCACTCGCAATCACGTTGCTGCTCTGCTATTCGTTTATCGCCTCGATCCGCTTGATTTACCGCCCCGCCTGCAATGATAAATAAGCTTAAAACCCGACAAGCGGCCGATTCGGCCGATATTCGCGCTTTTTTCGACCGCATCGCCGGCAGTTACAGCGAAGCGCACGGTCGCGCCGACCGCCTTTTAGCTTACCGTCTTTCAATCATCCGGTCATTGCTCGGCAAACAACGCGGCGCATTGCTCGAAATCGGCTGCGGCACCGGCCTGCATTTATTCGAATTGGCCGGCCTATATGAACAAGCCATCGGCACCGATCTTTCGCCGAATATGATCTCGGAGGCCGACGCGTTGCGTAAACAGCATCCGAATCGTAAAACCATTCGGTTCACGGTCGACCCGGCAGAACAATTAAAGACTATCGAATCCGGGCAAATCGATACCGTACTGTGCGTCGGCGCCTTGGAACACATGCCGGACAAACCGAGAGTGCTTAGGCAAATCGCGCGCGTCTTGAAACCCGGCGGCGAATTCATCTGCCTAACCCCGAACGGCGCTTATTGCTGGTACACAGCGATTGCCCGCAGATTTCGCTGGGACACCCGCCACTTGAGCAGCGACTGCTTTGTGACGCGTCAAGAGCTTTGCGGGTTACTAAACGACGCGGGACTGGCTCCGGAAACGATAGGCTATTGGACCTTCATCCCAAAAGGTGACATGCCTTCGCCTATTTATTGGCTGCTGTCCGGTTTGAATATTATTGGTGAAAGGCTGAAAATACAGGCATTGCGCGGCGGAATATACCTAAAAGCAGTTTTTAAGGAGGGGCAAAGCAAGGATGCCTACAAGGCTGAATAATTCATGATGACGTGAAGTAGCTCAATGCAAAGCGGATAATGGATATGCTGTTACCCAAGCTCCAGCTCTCGCCGTTATACACAAGTACCGGTAAAGGTGCTAAACAGAGTTCGTCGTATACCTGGAAACGGTGCTGTTTGATAAATCTGCGGATATTGAACATCAGTGGCTTCGAAATCGCGACGAAGGCGTCGCTCCCACAAGGGGGCGGATGCTCTGTGGGAGCGATCCCCAGATCGCGATTTCGAAGTCGGGAACGTTGGGCGACAAAAAGTGGTATCGAAGCCTCATTAGCTAAGATTGCAAAACAGTAATTTTTGACTTATGTATAACGATGAGAGCTCCAGCTTGGGTAACCCGTTCAGGAAGCTCTAGCTTCCCGACAATCAAGAAAAATTGAACAAGCGAGTCGGGGTTGATTGAGAGTGTGCGGAGATTGTATCGGTCTCAGGAAGCTGGAGCTTGGGAAAGAGCGTGATGTGGGTTGGCCGTTTTTAGCTTGACGCGCATGGCTTGCGAACCCCTTCTTGCTAAGGATATGTTGGTCTTTGGGCTTTAACTGAAGAAACTTGCTAATCAGGTAACTTAATGACAGTAGGAGGTGAGGTAGAACAATTCAAGGCGGATAATGTTCCTGTATTTTCCGCCTTCACTCCTCCTGTGCCGCTTAGCAATTGCCGAAGAACTAAATCAGCCTCCCACTAAACTCTCAGTGCGCGCCGAACGGACAATGGATGCTTAGCGACGGCCTGATGCTGATGTAAGCCGACTATTTCGCAGGTACCGCCTGATCTTTGATACTCGGCGCGAAAATAATAGATAAATTCCAATACCGTGCTATCGATCAAATTGGCTTCACTCAAATCGAAAATCACTTGCTTGGCTTTAGGTAAAGTGCCGGCCATGCTTTTTAGCGCAAGAAAGTTTGAAAACACAGCGGCGCCGTGGACCTGTACATGAAAAATGCCCGGTTCTTGCTCATCAATACGATAGGCGACCTGAAAAATCTGAGCAGGTTTTAGACCACGCAAGCCATGCAGCGCCAGCTCACAGACAATACCGATCAATACTCCCAGCAATAGATCCGTCAGTAAAATACTGATTAGAGTTATGATAAACACCACAAAATGGCCAAAACCAATACTTAAAGTTTTAGCAAACTCCATCGGAGAGGCGAGCCTAAATCCCGTATAAACCAACAATGCCGCTAATGATGCTAACGGAATCTCTTGTATCAGATTGGCGCCTAAGCTGATAAATAGCAGCAGGAATACACCATGAAAAAAGTTCGACCAGCTGCTTTGCGCGCCATAACTGATGTTTGACGAACTCCGCACGATTTCCGCAATCATCGGCAACCCGCCAACCAGGCCACAGAGCGTATTACCCATGCCGATGGCCATCAAATCGCGGTTCAAATCGGAACAACCATGTTTGGGATCTAACTTGTCCACCGCCGCAGCGCTCAACAAGGTTTCTAAACTGCCGATAAGGGTGATGTTAAAAACGCAGAACCAAAATTTAGCCGTGCCGATCAGAGCAAAGTCCGGCAAATACAGCGCATCCATCGGATTGCTTGGAAGATTGAGCAAAAAAGTAGGACCAATTAAAAACTCGCTCTGTGTCAAAAACTGCGTTACTACAGAATGATAGCGGTGCACATGATCTAAATTGAAGTAATGCGTCAACAGCAAACCGGAAAACAAAACCCAAAGCGGTGCCGGTAACATACGACTGAATTTAAAAGGAAGACGAGGCCAAAAGATCATGACGGCTAAGCCGATCAAGCCAATCATCGCAATCGGGACATTCATATTGATCACTGCCCTCGGCAAAGCCATCGCTTGATGCACAATAGAGCCTGCCTCCGCCGGAACCCCAAGCAAAACATAACTTTGTTTAACCAGAATAATGATGCCGATGGCAGCCAGCATCCCGTGTACTACCGAGGAAGGAAAAAAGGCACTGAGTTTACCTGCGCGCAATGCGCCCAGGGCAATTTGGATCAAGCCCGATAACACGATCGCCGCCAACGTATAGGCAACGCCGGCGGCAGTATTGCCCGCACCTAAGGTATGCACGGAATCCAACACCACTACGATTAAACCGGCCGCCGGACCGTTGATCGTGAGCTGGCTACCACTCACACGAGACACCAAGAGCCCACCGATGATAGCGGTAATCAGGCCGCTCATCGGAGGAAAACCCGAGGCCATCGCGATACCTAAACATAGCGGCAAGGCAATCAGAGAGACAAAAAAACCAGAACGAAGGTCTTTATAGACAAGTGCTTGAGTCATGAGGGTTATGAAAAATAATAGGTTTATGATAACTGCCCAATAGACTATCCTTTCGGACCACTTTAATCTAATATATTATTTCTGTATTTTCGTTATATTTTATATATCGATACCGATAATACTGCCCCTTTCTCTCCTATGTTGCTCAATTGAAAACTCATGGCCATCTTGAACTATCACCACCTTCGTTATTTTTGGGTCATCGCCAATGAAAACAACTTGACCCGTGCAGCAGAAAAACTGCACATCTCACAATCCGCATTAAGTATCCAGCTGCGTAAGCTCGAAGAAAGCTTAGGGCAAAAATTATTTGAACGCGAAGGCCGGCAGTTGATCTTGACCGAAGCCGGCCACATTGCCTTGGATTATGCTCAAGCCATTTTCCGCGCCGGTGATGAGCTGTTAAGCGTCATGCAGCGCCGCGAAGCTGGAAGCCGGCTTTTATTACGTGTCGGCGCAGTTTCCACCCTATCGCGCAACTTTCAGTTGGACTTGATTAAACCGCTGCTGGCTTTGGAAGATATTGAGTTGGTGCTGCATTCCGGCAGCCTTAACGCCTTGATGCAGCAAATGCAGGAACATACCCTGGACTTGATCTTATCTAATCGTCCAGCTCCCGATGCCCTGGATCGAAACTGGCAATGTCATTTGCTCGATGAACAGCCAGCCAGCCTAGTCTGTCAAGCGCGGACGACCCCGGTCAACTTTCGTTTTCCGGAAGATTTACACCATGCCGGATTATTCGTGCCCAGCATGGAAAGCGAAATTCGCACCGCTTTCGATTTTTTGCTCAACCAGGCCGGCGTTCGGCCCAAAATCATCGCGGAAGTAGATGACATGGCCATGCTCAGACTCCTGGCGCGTGAATCCGGAACATTAACACTGGTGCCGCCCGTGGTGGTACGTGACGAATTGCTGAGCGGCCATTTAGTCGAATGCGTGCAGATCGCGGAAGTCAAGGAACGTTTTTATGCAATCACCCCTGAACGTCACTTTCCAAATCCGCTACTGAAAACCCTATTTCAGAATTTTACGCCTTCCAATCAAGGGAAATCAGAACAAAAAAAGGGGTCAGGTTGAATTAATAATTCAACCTGACCCCTTTTTTTGTTCTAAATCAAGTGAGAATGCTCAAACTGGGAATTGCTGGATATTGACCATGCACTTTGATCATTGGCAAATTTTCCTATAATATCCAGCTTTGTTTAACAACAGCGTTAATGATGTCGATCCTTGTCGCACGCCATTCAGCCAGTATTGGCGAGTTTCGCATTAGCGCTCGAACTCAAACTAAGGAAAAAGACCATGTCCGGCTATGTTGATGAAGTTGTCATTCCGTATGATCGCGACCTTGGACCGGTCCTATTCGAGCATTACGGCGCCGATACCGCAAGACGCGTCGCCGAACAAGCACCGATGAACGTGCTGGAAATCGCCGCCGGCACCGGCATCGTGACCCGTCACTTGCGCAACTTATTGGCGAAAGAAGCTCGCTTGACCGCAGTCGACATCAGCGATTCAATGATGGACGTGGCTAGGCAAAAGTTTCATCCGGGTGAACAGGTCACCTTCCAAAACGCCGACGCCACCACACTGCCGTTCGATGACGAAGCCTTCGATGCCGTCGTCTGTCAATTCGGCATCATGTTTTTCGACCGGAACAAAGGGTTTCGGGAGGTTTACCGCACCTTGAAACCGGGCGGCCGTTATTTATTCCGCGTTTGGGACTCCGAACGCTACAACCCGTTCGCCAGTTTAAGCTTCGAAGTTCTTAAACGATACTTTCCCTCGGACACCCCGCAGTTTTTATTCGATCCGGTGTCCTGCCACCAAATCGACCCTCTCAAAGAACAATTGATTCAGATCGGCTTCGACCCTGTGGTCATTTCCGTGCAACGCCATGAATACGATATTCTCGATGTGACGGCGTTCGCGCGTGCCTTGGTGTACACGCCGGTGATCTTCGAAATCAGAGATAAGGGCGGCGTCGACCCTGAGGACATCGTGACGGAATTGGCCGAGGCCTTCAAAAAAGAGTTTGGTTCAAGCCCGATGCGCTATCCGATGCAAGCGATTCTGTTCGAGACGGAAAAGCCTAAGGTTTGATAACCTTGACCCTAAATTCGGCAGTTTAAGCATGAAGCCCATAAAGTTTTAATAGCTTATCCTAAGCCTTTTAGGGAAACAAAAATGAACTGGATAGGCAAAATAAGCCATTGAATTAACCTCTTATTCTTCTTGATTTTCATGGTGAACTGCTTTTTCTAGTTTAATACTTACCCAAATACCGTTGTGCACACTATGAAAACAAAAACCTTTACCCCCAAGTCCTGTTTAGCAACGCTGACACTTCTTTTGACGCAAAACCTGTCTTATGCGATGCCAGGCATGGACATGCCTGCCGGCGAAAACGCAAAGCCGCACCCGTTAGCGCAAAGCATCGGCGAGCCGATCAACTCCTCGGCTTCGGAATTTGAACTAACCTACAGCGCAGATGGCAAAACGGTCGTTTTCGTTTCGACTCGACCCGGTGTCATCGAATCACAAGGCAATCCCTACAGCTTCGACATCTGGATGTCTCACAACGTGAATGGCGTTTGGCAAACCCCGATTCATCTGGGACCAAGCGTCGACCCAACCGTGGGGCCGAACATCAATACCTCCGCCTGGGAGCTGGAGCCGAGTCTCTCCGATGACGGCAACGCTCTTTATTTCACCCGCTACGAACCGGGCAATCTGTCGACCGGCGATCTCTACGTGGCGCAGAAAATCGATGGTGTCTGGCAACCGGCCAGAAATTGGAATGATGTGCCTGAACTGCCTAACCTCAACACGCCGACCGGCGAAGAACATTGCCCGATCATCGTATCGGACAGCCTGATTTACTTCAGCTACCAACAACCCGGAGTCACACAAGACAGCGACATCTGGAAAGTCGAAAAGAAAAACGGCGTTTGGCAGAAACCCGAAAGCCTAGGACCGAGGATCAACTCCCCTTACCGAGACCATCTACATTGGACGGGACTATCGAAGGACGGCAAAAGCCTGATCATCACCAGCACGCGTCCCGACATGGGTTCGCGTGGTGGACACGACGAATGGATTTCCTATCAAAATCCCCAGGGCGAATGGCAAGAGCCCTTGAACCTGGGCGACACCATCAATACCGCAGGCGAAGACATGTGTTGGGCCTTCACGCCGGATGGCAAGAAATTTTTCGGCGGTTGGGGGCCGCAAGGCTCCTATGATATGAATGTGATGAGGGTCAACAAAGACGACGTGCCGTTGCTCAAGAACTTCGATCCGATCGGCCCGCCGCCCAACTTACTAGCCAAAAACAAAGCAAAAGCCGCCAAAACTGATTAAATGTCCCGTTGTTCCGTTAACCATTAAGCGTCCCGGCCTAAAACAGGCCACTAGGTAATGCGCCTCTGTACTCGAAGGCGACGACTGATTGCCAAGGATGGCATTAACCCAGCACCTAAATTATCTAAGATATACTCATCGTAGATGAAAATTCGGCCTCGGGCACTGCCGAAATTTGAAGTGCGAAAGGTATAGTTAACCATAGACAATGGATTATGGAATTTAGGTGTTAGGTTCATTACATCCATGTAACTCAGCAACTGCCGACGCCTGCCAATCGAACAACTGAACCTAGCACGAAATAGGGAAGTTAGGATTCGGTCATAAATAACTTCCCTATTTTTAATGCACGGTAAGCAGGTTCGGTAACTCGATTGACAGGTGTCGGCGGCAGGGCAGATTTTTGCTCCTCGGCAATTGCTCCTGCATCGCCTAAAGCACCTACTGTTGGTGCCCTAATACACGCCATCCATGGCGTAATGCAAAATCTGCATTCATGCCATCCATGGCAATCAGTCGCCGCCGTCAAGCCTACAAGGACGTATTCACCCAGCATCTAAATTCCATAGTCCGTTGGCTATGGTTAACTATCTTGGATAATTTAGGTGCTGGGTTCACGGCGCCCTGACAAGCGAGTTACCGAACCCGCTACAAAACTCATAGCTCAAGGAAGTTATTTTTCACGAAATCCTTATTTACGAACAAATCCTTAGGATTTTTAAACGCTTCCGGAAGCAAATGAGACTTGCAACTATTACCTCGCACAAAGCCTATTTTTTCTTATAAAAATTAGAAGTATAGCAAGCCATCAGCGCGCCTCTAACCATCGTGGCATCATCTTTTTTATACAGCTGACTCTCTTTATCGCTCATCGAAAACATGAGCCTTTTGGTTTCATCGGAAATATCCCTATTGCCGAAAACAGAATCGGCAACACAATTACAATACGACTTAGCCTGCTCGATAGGGCGCGCAAGCCCTTCCTTTTGTATACAACTATCAAGAAAAGTCGATTTTACCTGAGACATACCGCTATCCTCACCGCCGCCACCGCACGCCGACAAAGCGACCACCCAAACAGCCATGATAACTGATTTACTTTTACTCATTTCATTCCTTAATTGCTTAGGCCCAAAAGTTTCAATATTAACAGCCCAGCCCTGATTGACTAACAAAAATCAAAATTCGGAAGAAAAAAGGGGTCGGGTTCTGATGTATCCCCACAATACGATCGTTCCCATGCTCTGCGTCACTGCCATTAAGTTAAGGGAAACCAGTCATTCCGCCATGGACTGGCGGAATCCAGTGCCTTGGATGGCAAGCTTTTGAGGCACATTAGAGCCTGAATGCAAGCATTACTTATCTCTGTGACGGCTTAACTTAATGGCAGTGATGCTCTGCGTGGGAATACCGCTTTAGACGCTCTGCGTCGACTGCGGCGGGCAATCGGATTAAGAAACTGCAGAGAATGTATCGTTGTTCTTGTCGGGATTATCGACCTTTGGAGACGCAGAGCGTCCCGGGATGCATTCCCACGCAGAGCGTAGGAACGATGAAAAAATCAATATATCTATCAATTTTCAGCCATAGCAAATTGTTTTATTTGGCTCTTTCGTGGGGATACCTCAGGGTCGGGTTTAATTATTAATTAAACCCGACCCCTTTTCGCAATACTCGAATGAAAAACCTACATTTGATATTACCTCTTCGCACAAAGCTAAAAACTTCTTTCCTTCCTCGTCTGGTTCGTATTTACATACCACTTCAAGTTTTAGTTCTTTTCCTTTTGCTTTGGGATATGAATTGTAAATCTCACCGCTTTCCATAAATGAAAGATAAGTATTCAATTTATCCTGAATCTTGATCAAGTGCTCACTGCTCCCCCATTCAAGATGGTCCGTAACGGTCAAAGTAACCGAATTGCCGTCTGGAGAGGAACTGATGATGTCAATTACTTGAGCGTCCTCGATGCTCATTTTAAATCTAACGTCAAAGCTGAGGCACTGTCGTAGCCCGTTGCCTCCAGCGCCTTATTCGGCTTATTGTTTCGATGCGTTCTGCCCAGCCATGTAACTGGTGATGAGGCAACGATACGATGGCAAGTGATTCGAAAACAGAGCACCAAGCCCCTCGACGTCGTTTCGCCAGTCGCGGTGTAGTTCGCAAGCCGCCCCGAACCAAGTCATAAGCTGGCATCCAGCCGCTTCCATTCGCGCCCATGCGGCGTCCCGCGTGGTCTTGTTGAATGTTCCTGACGCATCGGTGACAATGAAAACCTCAAAACCTTCCTCGCGAGCAGACAACGCTGGAAATGCCACACAGACCTCAGTCACAATTCCTGCAATGATCAACTGCTTCTTCCCTGTGTCCTTGATCGCCTTCACGAAGTCATCGTTGTCCCAAGCATTAATTTGGCCGGGGCGTGCGATGTATGGGGCGTCGGGGAACAGTTCTTTTAGTTCCGGAACCAAAGGGCCGTTCGGACCGTCCTCGAAACTGGTCGTCAAGATTGTAGGGAGGTCGAAATACTTGGCAGCGTCCGCCAGCGCAAGGACGTTGTTCTTGAAATCGTCCGGTGAGAAATCTTGAACGAGATTTGTTAGGCCGGATTGGTGATCGACGAGCAAAACAGCCGCTTCTTCCTTGTTCAGGCGGTTATATTGGAATTCAGTCTTCATGGTGTTTCCTTTGGTTATGGGTTGATGTTGATTGTTTTCTTTGCCGAACGCCTAGTTCAGCCGAGGAGGCGCGATAGCGCCGACGTCGACTGGAGCGGCGCGATAGCGGCGCCGCCCGTGGAAGCGGTTGTTAGCGTGCGGTTTTCCGCACATAGAACGGCTTAACTGATTTCGTGACTTCGGCCCCCACACCCTTCCCATCATCAACGAAAATATCGATATATTGATCTTTGACCAAGTAGCCTCGGCTTGCCGTTGCCAGGTCTTTACGAATTGCGTCAATCACGGAGGGAAGCGATGCGCTGGTTCGTAGGACTAGCGCAAGATGCGGTACCTCGCCTTCTTTCACATAGTGAACTTGTCCTAGGTAAGCTTCGGCTACTTCTGAGTTTCGTTCAAGATTACGGGTCATGGCTTCGATCAATCCGGCTGGAATTTTCGGCGGGGCACCGACCAGTACCGTTGTGCCTTTGGAAAGTGATGCTTGTTTCGACCTAAAAACCGATTCTTTCAACCATCTGATTTCTTCTGGAACAAATACCTTTACATGATCTGTTCCTACATTAAGGGCCCAATGGATATCTGGATTCATCATTTCGACGATGACGTGTCCCAGTATCGCGGTGAATCCGATTTCACGTTTTGCCCAAGCGCCTAAGCGCTCTCTGTTATCGAACAGCATCAGATAAGACTTACCTTCGGACTCCACAATGACGGGTGAAATCGTTTCATTTTCGCCGGCACGTCTACGACGATCTTGCGATGGAGCGTCATGAGTCGGTATGTATATCTCGGAGTTCAGAAACAGATCGTAGTATGCCGATTGCTTCTCTGGATTCTTTGTTGCTGCCTCAAAGGCTGCATCGAGTTCTGTCATGTTGTCGGTTCCGCTCCCACAGGCCATTACCGGGATCAAGAAAAGCACAAATGCGGCTAAGAGTTTGTCCACTTTGTTGCCACGCTAACGCCTCAATAATGGGCCGGTGCAAGCGAAGCTTGCGGAGGTCCAGCCGTAGGCGACATTGATTGATTTGTTAAGCCTTTCTGGTACCAAGACCCCGCTTTATCTAAGTCATGAATACCCATGATAGGACCATACATTACATCATTAATATTTGAGGATGCATCGAGATCATAGACACCATAGCCGATCGCTTTGTTGATGAGCTTTAGCGCTCTCTCCTGCATTTTCAGAAAGATACTGGGAATTTCAATTAACTTGGGAACCACCCCAAAATTTAACTCATTTATTCTTGCCAAAGAAACAACAGCGATTCCATTGTAATGTGCTGAATATACGAACCTCAAACCAGAATCGGGATAGTTTATATCTTCATTAGTTAGAACAATAAAGAATGCATCGGGCCTACCCATACTTTTCCCGATTTGCATACCCAGTGATGCCAAGTATCCTGCATTATATTGATCTTTTCCTGGAATTAGCATTTCATCGCCTTTACCTATAGCGGTAGTGACAAGAACACCAATGTTATGCTGTGACTCTAATGATTTCTTTAATGCTGTAAGAAATGTTGTCGGCACACCTGATACGGGCATAATGACAATTTTCTGATTAGAAATAGTATGTGTTTGGTTTCCAAGTGGAGCGGATGCAGGAAAAAGTATTTGAACTAATGCATAGGTGACCAAACCTACAACTAAGCTAATTATAATATTTCTTGTACTTATCCATTCCATGACAATCTCTCTTGAACGGCTTAACTATTGATTCCCAGGCAAATCTGCCCATACAAGTCGATACTACCGGTATTTTCAGGCACTTTTACCTTGATATTCGATAAACCGCGCATAGTTGCCTCGATAACTTGCTATTAACCGACGATTCAGGCAAATTTGCCTTCTAGAAAATTGCAACTGAATCTAGACGGTATTATTTGCGATGTCAAGTTCACCAGCCTTATTGGATGACGTTCGAAAGGTCATGCGTCTCAAGCATTATTCCCTGCATACCGAGCGGACTTACTGCGATTGGATCAAGCAATTCGTCAAGTTTCACCGACTAACGGAAAGACGGTCGTTATTCGAAAACAGCGAGGCCAAAATCGAAACGTTTTTGACTCATCTGGCCACGCAGCGCCATGTCGCCGCATCGACGCAAAACCAGGCCATGAATGCCTTGGTGTTTTTGTACAAACAAGTGCTCGACAGGCCGTTGGAAAAGCGTATCGATGCGGTTCGTTCCGGTAAAAAACGGCACATTCCGGTCGTTTTGTCGACGGATGAAGTCAAACAGGTTTTGGCGCGTCTGGAAGGCGTTCCGCAGTTGGTAGTAAAGATTCTGTACGGCAGCGGATTACGAATTACCGAGGCGGTCAGGCTCAGAGTTCAGGATCTCGATTTTGAATACAAACAGATTACGGTGCGTTCCGGCAAGGGCGATAAAGATCGAGTGACGACCTTTTCCGCGGCGTTGATGCCGTTGCTGCGCAATCATCTCGACAAGGTCAAATCGATTCATGAAAAGGATTTGTCCGATGGTTTCGGTGCGGTCTTTCTGCCGTATGCGTTGGCGAAAAAATACCCGAACGCCGAACGGGAATAGGGTTGGCAATATGTATTTCCGGCCCAGTCGCTGTCGATCGACCCGTTATCCGGCCTGACTCGCCGTCATCACATCGATCAATCGTTGATCAACAAAGCGATCAAAGCCGCCGTTCGGCAGGTCGGTATCGACAAGCGGGTCAGCGCCCATACCTTTCGGCACAGTTTCGCAACGCACTTGTTGCAACGCGGTACCGACATACGCACCATTCGGGCTTTGCTGGGCCATAGCGATCTGGAAACCACGATGATTTACACGCATGTGCTGAATCAAGGCGGACAGGGGGTGGTCAGTCCGCTGGACGATTTGGACGGTTGAACATCGCGATTTTTCGGGCCGATCCAACACCTCTCAGAGCAATAGTGTGCTGTAGGGGTCCGCTCAATTTCATATTGCAACGATTCAATCAGGCTTCCTCGCCAAAACATCGATTTGATGAACGATGATGCCCAGCATTTGCATTTGTAATTGTCGCCTCCGGCATATCAGCCATCGGTCGAGTTTTTCCGGGTCTAGCGCCGGGTTGCTTCGGCCTTCCGAAGATATCCAGCCCAACAAATGCTCCAGCACTACAGAATCGTCATCGAGATAAGCGCCATCGCTGGGCGTGATGTTCCAGTCGGAGCAGCCGTAGCTGACGATTTCGAATCCGGCGTTCAGCAATTCGCCGTAAAGACGCCGCCCGCACTTTGCCCCGCCTGTCTCCGAACCGTTCAAGCGCCGCTCTTCCATCGATGCATCATAGCCCCGCAATAACGCATCTTCGAACTCGCAGTCCGGATACGGCGGAAACACGACCGTTTCGCCGTCGTAATTGATCGTTGTGTATAACAAGCCGCCCGGTTTCAACCCATCATGAAAACCGGCCAGGATTTGTCGCAGCGGAACCAGGTCCATGAAGGCATGCGCGGTGATGACGTCGTAGCGGTTCGGCGCGGATTGAAATTCGCTCAGCGGTGTACAAATGCATTGAAATTCTATTCGATCCGCGTCGCGTTCGGCACTGAGACGGCCGACTCCATTTTCGACCGCAAAACCTTTGGCCTGCAAAAGTGAGGCGATCTCCGTTTCGGCGATATCGAGCAGGCCAGATTCAATATCGAGCCCGGTCAGATGCATCGCGCCGTGATCGTAATGCTGAAGGATGCGCCGAAACATCGACCCGGCCCCGGTGCCGACATCGAGCAAGTCGAGCGGGTTTCTGCCGGACAGTTCATCCAAAAAGCGCCGCCAAACAGCAGGATTTAGACTACGTTGATCCAGCGCGTATTTGGCTTGCAGAAACTGAGCGAAGGCGTCCAAGGCTTATTCCCGATAGGCCGCCCAGTCGCGCTCGTTTTCCCACAATTTGACGGTCAGTTTTTGCTCGCTGAAATCGAGCCTCGACTGCAACCCTTCGTAAATGATGCGCGCGAAATGTTCGAGCGACGGATTGAGCCCCTCGAACTCGGGCAGATCGTTTAGCGTGATGTCCTTGAACCGCTCGATAACGGCGGACAGCGCGTTTTCCAGATCGACGATATCGACCAAATAGCCGTGCTTGTCCAAGCGGCCATGCTCGATTTGGATTTCGATGCGGTAATGATGGCTGTGCCGCTGATTCTCGGCACCCCAGTCGCCACCGACCAGATAATGCTGTGCGATGAAATCTCTACAAATGGCAAGTTGGTACATGAACACCTCAATCGTCTTGATAATCGAAAATAATCTGCAATGCCGCGTCTTTTTGCCCGGCGTTCGTGTCGAATGCCTGTCGGCACCGATCGAATCCGAAACGATGCGTGATCCAGCGCGACGGTTTGATGACATCGAGCCAATGCCAAGCTAAATCGATGCGCCGGCTCTTGTCCCAGCGCCCGGAAAGCAGCGGATTCATCGTGCTGACCTGGCTCGACAACAACTGAATGCGCCGCCGGTGAAAATGCCCGCCTAAATCTATTTCGACCCGTTTATTACCATACCATGAACCGACTAGAATTCGCCCCGAAAAGCCAGTCATCTCGATGGCCCGGTTCAATGCCTCGCTGTTTCCGGACAATTCGATCACCAGATCGAAGCCGTCGGCGCCGTGCTCGCGCAGACGGTCTTGCAGATCGCGCCAAGCGTTTTCGTCGTTCGGGTCGACGCAATTCGACGCACCGATGCTTTCCGACAGTTCGCGTCTCGATGCAACTGGGTCGGCCGTGACCAAGCTGGCCAGCGGAAAACGTGCTAACAGTTCGCAGGTCAACAGTCCGACGACGCCTTGACCGAAGACCAACACCCTTTCACCCAAGAGCGGCGCGGCATCCATCACGAAATTGACCGCCGATTCCATGTTCGGCAGAAACAGCGCATCGAGCGGCGATAAACCGTCCGGAATCGGCAGGCATTCGCTCAAGGCAACAACGGCATAATTCTGATGGGGGTGAAACGTAAACACCTTGCGCGTATGCCAAGTTTTATCCACATTCGCGCCGACCTCAATAATTTCGCCGACCAATGCGTAACCGTATCGAAACGGATAAGCGAAACTACCGGCCAGGCTCGGTATTGTCGCGTCTTGCGCCAGCTCCTGCGGAAAGCGCCCGTCGAAAATCATCCCTTCGGTGCCTGGACTGATTGCCGAATGACGAGCCTTGATCAGCACTTGGTTTTCGCCGAGCGGCGGCAGTTCGATCGTCTGCAGCGCGACTTCCCGCGGAGCGGTATGGAAGACGGCCTTCGCTTCAATCGTCATCATGCAAGGCCCCATATAAAATCAGATCGCCGCCGAGCGGGTGATAGCGGCAATTCTTTATTTCGAGCATCGGACGACACGGTTTTTCGATCGCCCTGAGTCCTCCGATGATTTTCGGAGCGATCGTGATCACGCAATAATCGATCATGCCTTCCAGCAAAAAGGCATTGATCACCTCGGCTCCGCCTTCAACCATCACGGTCTTGATGTCGAGTTCAGTCAATAATTTGCGCAGCGCCACCAGATCGATATGACCGTCCGAGCTTTGTTCGACCCGGTACACCCGGATACCTTTTGCTTCGAGCCGGCGCTGCTTGTCGGCGGGCGCCTGATCAGTCGCGACCACGATCGGCAGTTTGCTCGAAGCGTCGAGCATCTTCGCGTCTTCGGGAAAGCGGAGCAGGCAATCCAAGATGACTGGTTGTGGGTCGTCGCCTTCGACATGGCGCACGTTCAGGCGCGGATTGTCGACCAGCGTCGTGTTGATGCCGATCAGCAAGGCATCGTGATGGGCACGGAGCAGATGGGTCAACTTCAACGAGGCGCTGCCGCTCAACGGCAGCGATGATTCGGCATTCAGCGAAATACTGCCGTCGATGCTTTGCGCATAACTCAGCGTAAAAAAAGGGAGGCGGTCTCTGCTATGATTGAGTTCGTCGAGCTTTTCGATGAACGATTGCATGAATTGCAACTCTTCGGGAACAGGCTCGGCTGTATTCGGTTGGTCAAAACGCAACAAATGCCGTAATTTCTCGGCTTTGGACTTCAAATAACCCACGTTTTCGTGATGATAGACCGACTCGATCGGCACGCGCTTTTCAACCTTGATGCCCATCGCCTCCAACCCGCTGATTTTATCGGGATTGTTGGTAATTAATTCGATCGACGACACGCCCAGTTCGTGCAAAATCAGCGCCGCTTGCGTATAGTCGCGCTCGTCGGGCAAATGACCGAGCCTGATATTGGCTTCGACGGTATCGAGCCCCTGATCCTGAAGATTGTAGGCCTGTAGTTTTTTCAGCAAACCGATGCCGCGCCCTTCCTGACGTAAATAAATCAACACGCCGAATCCGGCCCGCTCGATCATCTGCAGCGATAGGGCTAACTGTTCGCCGCAGTCGCAGCGCCGCGAGCCGAAAACGTCGCCGGTCAAGCATTCCGAATGCACACGCACCGGCACGTTTGTCTTTCCGGCCACATCGGCCTTTACTAAGGCAACATGCTCCTTGTCGTCGACAGGATTGCTGAAATAATGCAACTGAAACTCGCCGTGAGCCGTCGGTAAACGGGTTCTAACAAGCGTTTCAATCGTTGGGGCCGCCTTACCATTCATAATTTTGCCGGTTGTATACCCTTTGCTAGTCAAATTTCGGTGCCGGGGCGCCCGTCAAAGTACGCCGTGAATACATCCATGTAGGCTCTATGATAGCATTCATGCTATCAAAGCCTTTGTCGAACACCCCGACACCTCCATGCGCTAATGCCGAAATTTGAAATGCGACAGGTATATTATTCTTATAATCATTAACAGGCCTTGATCAGACCGGCTGGTTTTGAAACTTCATACAATAAGTTTCATTGTACCCATTTCGATTTTAATTTCATGGAAAAGTTTTGGGTGGTTTGGCAATATTTGAAATGCGACAATTGGTCACACTTGCGCGTTGCAAAGCGGAAGATAAGATTATGATCACTTAATTGTTCCCCGATTAAGTCATATATCCTTCTCTCAATGCGGCTTACCAACCGCATTTTTTTTGCGTCGTAAAAACGTACGGCCTGATCGATTGTTTTTTCAATCGGTCAGGCCGTAGTCCTTTTTCATTCCTTGAGCGGCACATCCCTGTGCTAAATCCTTACGATGTTCTCCATGGCATTCCAACAAAACGGTTATCGGATGTCGATCGACCCGGTGTTAGCCACCGAATCGCGGCCGATGGCTTGCGTATTGGTCAGCGTATTTTTGGATGCATTGATCACAGTGGATTTTTCGACTTTCGAGCCAACCACATTGATCGAACCGGTACTGGCGGCGCTGTTGCGACCGATGGCTTGTGTATTGGTCAAGGTATTTTTCGATGCGTTGATCAAGGTGGATTTCTCGATTTTAGAGCCTTCGGCCATTGCGTTGCTGCTGAATACGGCCAGTAATGCGACTGCTGCAAATGTTACGTTTTTCATGATAGCTTCCTCTGGTTACTGTAATTCGTGTGTTGAGTTCAACCCGCCGTTGAACTTGGGTACAGTATCTCGATTTCGAGGAAGAATTGCGGTGACCGAGTAACAACGATTGTGTGATTTATTTACTGTGAAAGTACAATGCCGGCTCCGAAGAGGGTGCGGTTGCTCGATCGACAGGCGTCGGCGGCGGCAGGGAAAGCCGTCGTCGAGCCTACATGGACGTATTCACCCAGCGCCTAAATTCCATAGCCCATTGGCTATGGTTAACTATCTTGGATAATTCATCCAGCACCTAAATAAGCCATGATTTTGAATCGCTGCCAAAGACCTATGGAATTTAGGT
The DNA here is from genome assembly GCF_044788715.1 of Methylotuvimicrobium sp. KM1. Classification (NCBI taxonomy): domain Bacteria; kingdom Pseudomonadati; phylum Pseudomonadota; class Gammaproteobacteria; order Methylococcales; family Methylococcaceae; genus Methylotuvimicrobium; species Methylotuvimicrobium sp. KM1. The sequence continues at coordinate 4,330,864 of NZ_CP173170.1, forward strand.
GCTGGATTTAGGTGCTGGGTTCACGGCGTCCTGTCGGGCGAGTGACCGCACCCTCCGCCACGCCTCGAACTTTCATTTGCCGGGGCAATAACGGCTTCTTCATGATCGTTACGGTGTTCTGCCATCGTCATCCTCATCGGTCTGTTCCGGCAGATATTGCTGAAAGGCATCGCACAGGGCTCTATAGAGAGGCTGAGGATTCATCAACTTAGATACCCCTGAAGCGATAAATGCGGCGGCCATAATCGGAATGGAAATGTCATGATTGTGGGTTATTTCCAAGATAAGCGTAAATGAAGTCAGCGGCGATTGTAACATTCCGGAGAAATAGGCCGTGATAGTCAACATGATCATCACCGAAGCCGGCGCGATCGGAAACCAATTGGCCAAATTAGCGCCGAATCCGGCACCGGTAGCGATAGAGGGGACAAAAAGTCCACCCGGAATGCCGCTGAAAAACGTTGCGCATGTAGACAACATTTTATAAACGGGTAATAACGGGTCCATTGGCGCGCTACCGTACATAATATTTTTGGCCATTTGATACCCTGTTCCGAAAGTCTGGCCTTCCGAGACAAAACCGATCAATGCAATGATACAACCGCATATAAAGGCAACCGGAATGTAAGGTAGCTTTAATCGACGCATAAAATGATGACCGGAGACAATGATCCAGCTAAACAGACCGCCTAATAAACCGCCGACAATGCCGCAGAATGGAATAGCGAGCCACTCATCGCCCCAAGGTAAATCTAAGGGATTATCGGTAAAATAAATGCTGTAGTGCAGTATCGAATAAGCAGTCATACCGGAAAAAATAATCGCGGTTAACACCAAGGTGCTAATCCGTTCTTCCAGCGCTCTTCCCATTTCCTCAATAGCAAACATAATTCCGGCTAAAGGGGCACTGAACATCGCGGCAAATCCGGCCGCACTCCCTGCCAAAAGCAACCCTTTACTCATATAAAGCGTAGGGAAATTAGCTACTTTGCCTAAAGATGCCATGATCGATGCGCCAACATGCGTAGCCGGACCGCCAAAACCGACTGAAGCCCCCGATAACAAACCCAGAATCGGCAAGAAGGTTTTACCGATGGCAATACGTAAAGAAACCAACTTGGTGCGTTCGCTTAAGGTGTAAGGAATTTCTAATGCCGTTTTTACCTGAGGAATCCCGCTTCCTTGGCTGCCGGGAAAAAATCGAAAGGTCAACCAGGCTGTGAAGGCAATGCCAAATGGTGGGGCGAAGAATTTAAACCAGCGATAATCCTCTGAAATCGTGCGAAAAATCGTTACGACCCATTCGCTCAACAATGTCATCAATGCGATCGATACGCCGATGATGATAGCCCCTAACCAAAAAACCAGACGATGCTTCCATGGATTAGCGGATAAAAAGACCTTGTTAAATTCGAGCATGACGAGATTTTCCACCTTTTTCGATTATGAAACTGCGACAATCTGTCGCGCGGCAATCGGTCACATTCCGGAATTAAGAGAAGACAGATAAGATATACGCAACTCAACCGCTGATGCGTTTGTGCTCAAATATCCTTCCTCTTGTATGCGGCTTTTTCAGCCGCATTTTTTTGCCCTGCGTTTCATAGATACCGATAGAACCTATAAAAAGCATTGTGTCCACGAAACACACGAAAATCATTGACTGGACGGGGGTTAACCCATACGCACAAGCTACCCAGTATTCGCTCTTTCACAAGCTCCAGAGGCTGTGAAAGTATTCCGAATCTAAGCGGTTCTCCGGGAGCCTGGCGCGGCATTTTTTGAAATTTCAGGTTTGCCTGCCTATGGCGTCGTTTTTATTTCGCTCTTTCCCAAGCTGGAGCACTCATCGTTATACATAAGTCAACAATTACTGTTTTGCAATCTTAGCTAATGAGGCTTCGATACCATTTTTTGTCGCCCAACGTTCCCGACTTCGAAATCGCGATCTGGGGATCGCTCCCACAGAGCATCCGCCCCCTTGTGGGAGCGACGCCTTCGTCGCGATTTCGAAGCCACTGATGTTCAATATCCGCAGATTTATCAAACAGCACCGTTTCCAGGTATACGACGAACTCTGTTTAGCAAGTTTACCGATACTTGTGTATAACGGCGAGTGCTGGAGCTTGGGTAACAGCGTATTTTAGTTTTTGTGACCTCGATACCATTTATTGTAACTTGACATTCTCGGCCTTCCCTCAGCTAACGCTAGGTGAGGGAAGGCCACTGATGCTCGACAGCCACGCCTTATGCCGAAGCCCTCTACGCGTCCTAAATTCAATGTATCAGAGCGCCTGGAGTTTTTGGCAAAACCGACTTTATTCAATTTGCTCCCTTCTTGAGAAAATCCCCACAATTAAAAGCCCGACAAAGATAGCCGTCAACAAACTCGGCATCAATTCAAAATGACGCTGATAAAAAGTAGAAGCCGGATTTTTTTGATAAGGGACGGTATATAAACCGGACCATTCTTGATTCAGCGGCGATCGATGCAACACTTTGCCGGAAGCCAACGCTACGGTCGATATACCGGTGTTGGTCACTCTGACTACCGGCCTACGGAATTCGACTGCGCGGGCCAAGGTCATATACAGATGTTGGTAAGGCTCTTGCCAGGTTCCATACCATGAGTCGTTGGTCGCATTGACGATAAATTGCGCGCCGATGTCGGATAGGCCTTTCGAAAAATCCGGAAATAAACTTTCATAACACACCTGTGGGCCGACTTTGTAATCGTTTAATTGCAATAACACGGTCGGTCCCGGCCCTTCGGCGAAATTACCAACCATCGGAAACCAATCGCGCAGCCATGGGAATTTTTTTTCACCGGGAATATATTCGCCTAAAGCCAATAAAATTGTTTTGCTGTAATGCGGTTCGGAAACCGTTCCTTGCCTATCTAATGCAAATAGCGAATTGGTAATCAAACCGGAACGCTCGTCCTTAGCATAGGCGCCGGTTATCATTCCGATTTGGCGCTCGCGCAAGTATTCGCTAAGTACTCGGGCATAATACGACTCGTTGTATTGTCCGCCAAGCAAAGACGGAAACGAGGTTTCCGACCACAACACGAAGTCGACCGCGATATCGGGATTCGACTCCAAACCGTTTTCGGTCACCGTCAGATATTTTTTTAGAATTTCAGTCTGAAAGCCCTTACCGTGTGCTGCCGCATGTTTTTCCGTATTGCCGATATTGGCTTGCACCAAAAGCGTATTGAAAGAGGCCTCAGGTTCCGGCAAACGATTTTTCAATCCCAAACCGGCCATATTCAAACCGGCAAAAACGATGATAACGCCGGCTAAAATCGTCAACCCGCTGCGCTCTCGGCGCCGTTGCCAGGCGACCAACAACGGCCAGTTCAGCAATATCGTGATCATGCTCAAGCCGGTGAATCCGACAAACTCGGCCCACTGATAAACCGGCAAGCCGAAACCGTACCAGGTATACCCGAAATTCCATTTAAACAGCATCGGCAAGCCGAATTCGCACAATGCAGTCAACACGGCCATGTGCGCGAAAGACAGCCATTGCGGCCAGCGGAATAACTTTACGCCGGTATACCACAACAAGCCGGCGGCCGGGACGAACAAATGACCGAATAATGCGAACAAGAGCATACCGATACCGGCAACAAACCAGTTGACCTGAGCAAATTCATGCAGTGTATAGGTCACCCAATTGAAGCCGATCAGAGTGTAAATGAAGGTCGTCAGAAAACCGCCGAGTAAGACGTTTTTCAAACTATTCTGACGGCTCCAGAACAGCCAAAGCGGCACGAAACAAAACAGCGATGCCCAAGGAGGAAAAGGAATATAACTCGTTCCGATAAAGACGCCTGAGGCAATAGGCAACAGCCATGGATGTTTGAGAGGCGATGCGGCTGTTTTCATTGAGGTTGGATAGATTGATTGTCGAACGACTAGCGCCGAACGAAGGACGCTAGCCGTTCGATAAAGTTAAAACCGGCAATTTTAAACCATGATGCACATAAAGCTCATGAAGTATTTCTAGAGATTAGCTAAACATCCCCGCCTACCTCTCGGGTGAGCGATAGTTAATATACCGTTCGCACTTCAAATTTCGGTAGTGCCTAAGGAGGCACCGGGGTACCTGGCATAGAGCCTACATGGACGTATTCACCCAGCACCTAAATTCCATAGCCCATTGGCTATGTTTAATATTATGGCTAATTTAGGTGCTGGGTTCACGGCGTCCTTTGACGGGTCCCCGGTGCCGAATTTTGATCTACGATGATGGGTATAAAAACGCTTTCTCTCGCTCCCAAGCTGGAGTTTAGGAACGAGACGACTTCTTATTCTTCATGAACTTCATGGTGAAATACATTTTTAGGATAAAGCTTATTCGGCCTTTTTCGCTTCTTCCTCGGTAGTCATGATCAACGACGCAAAACAATTCATCATGCTTTCCGTGTAGTTAGCATGCGCTTCGGCAAGCTCCTTGGGAGAACCGAATTCACCTCTGAGCTCATTGAGCACCTCCTCCGGGTTTTCCGCTTTGCTCAATGTCAGCATTTTCGTGTAACTACGATAGGCTGCGCGTCGTTTCGGGTCGAATGCTAAGATGCCGGGCATGTTATGCGAGCTTAGGTCGACGACACAGCGCGCCATCGTTTCCGGCGACAAGTTATAATCTTTCACATCTTTTTCTTCCTGCATGTCTTCGAGAACGGCTTGTTCATATTCCGTTTTTTCGCTGCACGCAACAAGCATTGACGCGGCCATTACAATAACTACTATTTTTTTCATTCGATTACCTGATAATGAGTTGCCGGAGACAGGGGCAAGTGAGTGATCTCGGTCATGGCTTGTTCGATCCAAGCTTCAGCTTCGGCATTGATATCGCCGGCTTTTCGATTGTGTGTCTCGATAGGTGGTCCTATTCTGACCTGGACGAGGCCCGGATATTTCAAAAAACTGTAACGCGGCCAACATTGCCCGGCGTTATGAGCGACAGGAATTACCGGATAGCCGGATTTTTGCGCGAGTATCGCACCGCCGGCATTGAATTTCTTTTTTTCTCCGGGAGCGGCGCGTGTTCCTTCCGGAAAAACCACGACCCATAGTCCTTCCTTTAGGCATTCCGTACCCTTATCGATCAAGGTCTTCAGTGCTTCGCGTTGATTGTTGCGATCGATAGCAATCGGTTTGAGAGTAGCCAATGCCCAACCCCAAACCGGCAGCCATAGTAAGGATTCCTTGAGTACAGCCGTTTGCGGAGGCAATATTTTCCTGAGCGCTACGGTTTCCCATGCCGATTGATGCTTGCTGAGCACTACTGCCGCATCGATGCCTTGAATATGCTCCAAACCCTCCACTTCATAACGGATTCCGCAGGATTTTTCGACCATCCATAGCAGCAAATTTATCCAAATGCCTGCGACTTTATAGCGGACCGAAAACGGCAGGACCACGCAGGCCAAGATGATCGGGCCGAACAACAGCGTCGATATGATGATCCCTAATAATAATAAGGAGGATCCGAAATAGACGCGAAAGGATGACTGGTAATTGAATGATGTCGATTGAGTCATGAATGAAAATGTTCAAAAAAATCACGCAGGATTAAAAACCGCTCGAACCGGTGCATTAAGCAAACCGGCTCGAGTGGCAATCGCTCCAATTTACGATTGCAGCCTTGAAATATCGGCGATTTGTAAAAACTGCTCGGACAGCATGTTCAGCAAGCCGAGTCGGCTGTTACGCAGCTCGACATTGTCGGTCATGACCATGACGTTGTCGAAAAATGCATCCACGGTATCCTTCAGTTGCGCCAGGCGATTCATCGCGGCGGTATAATCCTGTTGTTGCAATAGGGGGCCGATCGCCTTGGCGGATGCCTGTGCGGCTTGCAACAATTCGATTTCCGCCGGCTCTGTTAGCACATTGCTATCGAAGTCTTGAGGCGCCTCGGTTTTTTTCAAAATATTGCGAATTCTTTTGTTGGCGCCGGCCAGGCTCTCGGCTTCGGGACGTTGCCGGAACGTTTTGACGGCTTCCAAGCGGCGCATGAAATCCAACGGTTGCTCCGGCAATACGGCCAATACCGCGTCGAATTCGTCGGGGCTAAACCCTTTATCCGAACAATACCCTTTGAGCCGGTCGTAGATGAATTCCAGCACCATTCGATGCGATTTAGCTCTGTCGAAGTCGTGCTCAATTTGTTCAATCGCAAAATCCACGCACGCCGTCAAATTTAACGGAAGTTCGCGTTCGATCGCGGTGCGAAGTACGCCAAGCGCGGCGCGGCGCAGCGCATAGGGGTCCTTATCGCCGGTCGGAATCAAGCCGGCGCTGAAGATACCGGTGAGCGTATCGATCTTTTCGGCCAACGACAAAATTTGTCCGGTCTTGCTAGCGGCCGTGACGCTTCCGGATTGTTTAGGAAAATATTGCTCTTCGAGCGCTTCGGCGACTTCGGCCGGTTCATTATCGGCCAATGCATAATAGCGACCCATGATGCCTTGCAGATTAGGAAATTCTCCGACCATTTCGGTCAACAAATCGGTCTTGGCAAGAACGGCGGCGCGTTTGGCCAGATTCGCATCGGCATCGAGTTGCGTGGCGATATAATCGGCCAATTGTTTAACCCTGTGCGTTTTATCGGCCAAGGTGCCCAAAGTTTTTTGGAAGACAATGTTTTTCAGCGCGTCGACCCGGTCTTCAAGGCGCAACTTGCGATCTTGCTTCCAGAAAAATTCGGCATCGGACAGACGCGGCGTGATCACGCGCTCGTTACCTTCGCGTATCGATTCCGGACGAGTGCTTTCGATGTTACTGAACGTGATGAAATGCGCCGACAAGCTACCGTCGGCTTGCTTGACCGGAAAATATTTTTGATTGGTCTGCATCGTCGTGATCAACACTTCGGCCGGCAATTCCAAATAGCGCGGATCGAAATGCCCGATGACAGGGACCGGCCATTCGTTCAACGCGGCGATTTCCTCAAGCAGGTCTTCCTCTATGTGAGCGGTACCGTCGACCGATTGCGCGGCCTGCTGCGCCGCTAGCCGGATTTTTTGCTTGCGCTCGTCAAAGTCGGCAATGACTTTACCGGAATCGAACAAAATCTCCCGGTAGCGGTCCGCGTTCTCGAAAGTCAGAGCGACAGGCGCATGAAAACGATGGCCGAAAGTCTGCTTACCTGTAGTCAGGCCGAGAATATCGGTTTCAATGACCTGATCGCCGAACAACAGCACCGCCCAGTGCACCGGCCGAACGAATTCGGTCGCATAATTGCCCCAGCGCATGCGTTTGGCTATCGGCAAGCTATTAATGCTGGCACGCAATATTTCGGGAATCAACTTGTCGGTGGCCTGACCTTCGACCTGTTGACGATAAACCAACCATTCGCCTTTGTCCGTAGTCAAGCGTTCCAGGCCGTCAACCGTTGTGCCGCAACTGGCGGCAAAGCCCTGAGCAGCTTTGCTTGGCGCACCGTCGGCGGCGAATGCAGCCTGCACTGCCGGCCCGCGTTTTTCAACGGTTTTATTCGGCTGTGCAGTCGCGAGATTTTCAACCCAAACCGCTAGACGCCGGGGCGTGGCATAGCCTTTAATGCCGGAATAGCTTAAATCGGCGTTATCCAGTCCCTGCCTGACATTGTTGAGCAAGGCTCGGCTGAGCGTTATCAGCGTTTTAGGCGGCAATTCTTCGGAACCCAGTTCGAACAATAAATGCTTGGCGTCGCTCATGCTTGCACCTCCTTGCCGGCCAACATTGGAAAACCCAACGACTCGCGGCGTTGGTAATAACATTCGGCGACCGATTTGGCCAGATTCCTTACGCGCAGGATATAGCGCTGCCGCTCGGTAACAGAAATTGCGCGGCGGGCGTCAAGCAAATTAAAGGTGTGAGAAGCTTTGAGTACCATTTCATAGGCCGGTAACGGCAAATCTTGCGACAACAATTTTTCGCATTCCTGTTCGTAAGTGTCGAAACAATTGAATAAGAATTCGAGATTGGCATGCTCGAAGTTATAAGCGGACATTTCGACTTCGTTTTGGTGAAAGACATCTCCATAGCTGACCGTACCGAAAGGCCCTTTGGTCCAAACCAAATCGTAAACACTTTCGACACCTTGCAAATACATTGCAATGCGCTCTAAACCATAAGTAATCTCACCGGTAACCGGTTTGCATTCAAGACCACCGACTTGTTGGAAATAGGTAAATTGCGTGACTTCCATGCCGTTCAGCCAAACTTCCCAACCCAAGCCCCAGGCGCCAAGCGTCGGCGATTCCCAGTTATCCTCGACGAAGCGGATGTCATGTTCAAGCAGATCCAAGCCCAAATAACGCAATGACCCTAGATACAATTCCTGAAAATTATCCGGCGACGGTTTCAAGATGACTTGAAACTGATAATAATGCTGCAGGCGGTTCGGATTTTCCCCGAAACGGCCGTCGGTAGGTCTGCGCGAAGGTTGAACATAAGCGGTATTCCAAGGTTCCGGGCCGATCGAGCGAAGAAAGGTCGCCGGATGAAAGGTACCCGCCCCGACTTCCTGGTCAAGCGGCTGCAATAATACGCAGCCCTGCCGGGCCCAATATTCCTGCAAGGCTAAAATTAGCCCTTGAAAAGTTAATAAGTCGTTATTTGTGCTTGACACGGTTGCTCCAGGGAATGATTAAACAACGATTCGTCTCCTTAATCGTTTTGTCCGTATTTAAGGCCTTGACTCTAAAGCCACTTACGCTTTGTCTAAATAAAAGCGCCGCTTTTTAAGAGTGACCATATAAAAAATTGACCGATTATAACTGAAATTAATAAGCTAGGCACTGCGTTGAAGAAGCCGAATAACGAAGCAGGATAAAACCAAAATACGGCGGCGTACAAAAAATGCTATTTCGATAATTCGCTTTTCGCACTCGCCTGTGACAAACGTTCTAATGTAGAACTCAGCTTTAACAATGCGCAAGCTAAAGAGTCGTCTTCACGGGCTTCGGCATTATGCCGAATTTCGGCAATACTGGCTGCGCTGGGTATATTCACATGGTGATCGGGTTGCTGCTCAACTTGGCGATGAAGCGCTTCGGTGATTTTAAATTGTAATATGTCTACCCGGTGATTAGGTATTTTATCGATAGCGCCTAGGATGGCCGTGCGATAAAAACGTAGTTGCGAAGCCCAATTAGCCGAATCGGCATACACCATCAGCTTATTTCGATCGATTACACAATGCGCAGCACGCTCTTTCAAATGATCGGGCAAGACCTCCCTAACGATTTTCAATAGTTTTTTTTGTTGATCAATTTGACTATATAAAGAAGCAAGCGAACGGTTGGGATGCGCAAGCAATTGTCTAAAGGCGGTGGGATTCGGCATATGCTTGAAAATTTTAATCGACAGTAAGGTCCACACGATTATAAAGAAATTTTCTTGTTAATTCAGTGACTATTAAAAAACACCTGCTCTGATAAGGCGATTGATTCTAGACGGTAGCTGTTTTGTCAGTTGACTTTGAGGAAATAAGGCATAGAATAATCTTAGCTTGAAATTCGATATGTCTTTGATGTTTTAGTTACGGCGTTTTTTCTGTAGTGCTCTGTTTCTGTAGATCCTCGTTACGTTCTGCCATTAAGAGATTTCACTATTTCTTAGCTAGACGGTCCGCTTTAGGGCTAAATGATTTAATTTTTATTTTTAAGGTTTTGAGTATGTCTACTACTACAACAGGCACAGTTAAATGGTTCAACGCTGACAAAGGTTTCGGCTTCATCGAGCAAGGCCAAGGTCCTGACGTTTTCGTTCATTTCCGCAACATTGCGGGTTCCGGTTTCAAGTCCCTGACTGAAGGCCAAAAAGTTCAGTTTATCGTGACTCAAGGTCAAAAGGGCCCACAAGCCGAAGAAGTTACCGTTATCTAAATAGTTTTCGTATAAATAGCTAACGGCTAATTATCCGACACACGGAAGTGTCGACGAAGACATCCCTCGCCTGTTTTCCTCCCTCAAAGATTTAACCGATTTGTTAACTTCCGAGCGACTTAACGAACAAGCACCTTCCGAGTAAACGCCTTTTAGTTCCGACTTACCCGGCATAGCAGACCGTGCCGTAGCGTAAAAGACAGAAAAAGGACTGACGATCCCCCCATTAACATTTGAACGATATGAGGCTAATTACGCTGACCACGGGGGTTCAACTGGACTTGTTCAATGGCCTGTTTGATTGCTTCGGTGACCGCATTTTCCATCTCTTGATATATTTGATCGGTAATATAAGAGCTTTTATCGACGATACTCCGCACATAGCAGGAAGGCAAGCGATTCAATGCAAGACAGGCAACATCATCAATAAAATCCTGAGTCAACGGCTCCTTGCTCTTTTGAACCATATTCCAAAGCTGGTCAACAACCAATCTTTCATAATAATTATTAATGTTTGGCATAGCCTTCCCTACCTACCTACTCAATTTATTAACGGCTAATTATCTGCGTTAGCTGTTTTACACGTTAAATAATAGTACAAATCTCAAACTACTCCCTTTATACTCAAAAAATGGTTACCTTTATGAAGGTATGGGGTGTGGCTAGCGAGGATGTCGGCAGCAGGGCAGATTTTTGCTCCATGCAAAATCTGCATTCACACCTTCCATGGCGTTTGCAGATTTTTGCTCCATGCAAAATCTGCATTCACGCCATCTTTGGCGTTCGAACGCTGCCGTCAAGCCCCCCAGGACGGGTTCACGGCGGTCCTCGATAGACATATATCCCATGCCTTTTTATTCTTAGACGGTTTTTTAATCAAAAAAGAATAAAGCGTTCATTCCAAAAAGCCTATTTAGATAATAGCGATTCAATACTATTTGACAAAGCCTTCAAATGAGCATAAAAAGAACTTAATGGTTTCGAACTGAAATCATTAAGGGTATGGTAAAAACATTCTCCCCAATGGCTCCTATGCCTCTGCGTTACTACCGCTAAGTTAACGGAAACCCGTCATTCCCGGAGGGATGACCGACACTTACGGTTCGCAGTACCCTTAAGGCCCTATGCCTTGGCTGCCGAAGCCAGACCGTTAGGATTCCCAAGCTGGAACGGCGGGAACGAGGAAGAGCCTGGATGTCGGCAATCTTTAGCCACATGACGGCTTAATTTAATGACCGTGACGTTTGCATAAGACTGATGGAGAATCGGAAGGTTATATACAGCCATATCCTAAGATCCTGTCTAATTTATAGGAGGTCAACACATGAAAAAACGTTTATCGATTGTATTATCCGGGTTACTTTGCTCATTAGCCACCGCCAGTTTCGCAGCGGAACAAGCGGTCCCATTCCCCGAAGGCTACCGTAATTGGCTGCACGCCAAGAGCATGTTGATTCAACCGGGACACGCACTGGAAGACCCCTTTCAGGGGATTCATCATATCTATGCCAACAAATTAGCCGAAGACGGTTTGAAAACCGGTAAATACAAGGATGGAGCGGTATTGGTTTTCGACCTGCTCAACTATGTCGAAAAAGATAAAACGATACAGGAAGGCAATAGAAAACTGATCGGCGTGATGCTTAAGGATGCCAAGAAGTTTGCCGACACCGGCGGCTGGGGCTTCGAAGGCTTTGCCGGCGACAGCAAAACCGAAAGACTGGTTACCGATGGAGGTAAATCCTGTTTCGGTTGCCACGCCCCTCAGAAAAAAACCGATTACGTGTATTCGGAGTTTCGTAAATAAAGCAGCGCTTTTGACAATATAAAACACGGACGACGCGGATTCGGCGATTAACGAACTCTTGTGAGCAACACCCATCAATTCGCGTCGACCGTTTACCGATCCGTTGTCTTGCCCATATTTCCGGGAATCTTTCAGCCGAAATAACTGATCGCCCCCATCAGTGGGGTACGCGGATTCAGCGATAATTTTACCGACACGGTATCTAGAAAACCGCTAAAGCGCCCCTTGGCTTTAAATGCTTCGATAAACTTCCCCGACTCCAATGCCGACCGAATTTTAGGACCAATGCCTCCTCCGATAAAAACCCCGCCGGTCGCGAATGACTTCAAGGCCAAATTACCGGCTTCGGCACCGTAAAGCTCCACAAAAATCCGGATGGTTTCGGTACACAAAGGATCTTCGCCGTTGATGCCCAGTCTTGAAATAATCGCGTTACGATCGCAGCCGTATACACTCGGAGTGCAGTCAGGAACCGCAGGACAAGGAGGTGCGAAATAGTTTTCGACCAAAAAGTCATAAATATTGCCGAACCCCATGCCTGAAACGAGCCGTTCGAAACTCACATGCCCGTTGTATTTTTTTCTCAGAAAGTTCGAGAGCTGATCCTGCTGAACGGTTTGCGCGGCAAAGTCACAATGACCGCCTTCGGTCGCTATCGGATGATGGCGCACACCGTCCCAATACAATATGGCTTCGCCGAGGCCGGTTCCCGCTGCGATCACGGCCATATTTCCGGCTTGTAATTTGGCGTTAGGATTCAATTCTACCCAATCTTTTGGTTCCAAACACAGCATGCCGAGCGCCATCGCTTCCAAATCGTTCAAGAGGCGCACCCTATCGGTGCGCAAAGTTTTTTTCAGCGCTTCCGCATCGAGTTGCCAGGGCAGATTGGTCGGCTCGCAGCGTTGCCCGATAACCGGCCCCGCGACACCGAAACACGCCGAATCCACCTTGACGCCCGCCGGCAAAAATTTATCCAACACCTCATCGAACTCTGAAAATTCAACGCTGCTGAAGGTTTGTTCTTGTTGCAACGCAATCAAGCCTTGTTCGTTCTTGCTCAATAATGCCAAGATTGTTTTGGTCCCTCCGATATCGCCTGCCAGAATCATTGTGAATCTCCTTGTTTTGTTTGATTATTATTTTCAAGTAGATAAATCAACGCATCAAGCATACCGTTGGCGACTTGATGCGGAGGCAGCTGATAAAACGCCTGCCAAGCGAGCGAAACGAACTCTTTGTAATTATCCTGAGCTTCCGGGTGGAGCTTAAGCCAACAAAGCCTGACCGCGTGACCGATGATAATATCGGTCACCAGGGTATCTTCGATTCTAATCGACGGATTGTCGCGAAACACGAAAGCCATTGCGTTTAGGGCTTCGACAGTCAACTGCCGATAGACCGGTGCCTGAATCTTATTTAACAAATGATTGACATGCAATTTGAAGCTTTGTTCGCCCGACGTCATTTGCGCTAACGTCGTTTCACTATCCAATCGTCTCTTACTGCTGAGTTTATCACCGATCATCAAGCCTTGACAGTGATGCAAAATATTCCAAACGCCCGTAAAAAAACTTTCGCTTTCCCTACCCAGGCTACCCTGGCGTTCGCGCCAGTTATACCAATCTTCGGCTTCGCCGAAATTTTCAGGATCCATCTTTGGCGAAAAGCGTGCGCAAGTTAATTCCTGGCATTGACCGACATAATTTAACGTTTCGACTCGCTCGAATTGATATTGCGTATTAGTGAAATCCTCGAAGGTCTCACGGACTTTTTGCATCAACTGATAAGGCGGCAAGGTCAAGACTTCGTTATAAGCCTGATCCAAGGTACAGTTCGAGTCCTTCTTTTGGCGCACCAAAATCAATTGCAAAATATGCCCAACACGAATCGTATGCATATCGGCAAATAGTTCCGGGTGGTACTTGATCAGCATACCGAGATACAGTATCAGCTCTTGAATGATGATATGCTCACTAGCGTCGTGAGTGTCATTATAAGTACGGATAATCTCCAGAATCTCCGACGAGTCAGCCGGGCGCTTCAAAGTCGCCTTACCGCTGTAGGCTCGGCCTACCGTCAATTGATGCTGATGCACCAAAATTTCGGTAGCCGCCTGTTCGAGATCGATATCGTATTTACCGAGCAAGCCCGCGCTACGACGAATGATATCCCAAACCGCAAGATCGCCCGCACGGATATAGACCTCCTCGAGCAAGTCACGAATCCGGCATGGATTGCCGTCGGCATCCTTAAGCCCGGTATCGTAATCCAAACCATGACGCCCAGCCAGTAACACAAGCGCTTCCAATTGTGCATAGAGATTTGAGTTGGTAGTCAATTGTTCGATCAACGCTTCATCGTCACTGATTTCCCAGGTGATCGTAACAAAAATATTCAGCGGTTCCGGCGGTTCGGTATCGATTGGCAAGATTAGAAAACAAGGCCGTTGCGGCTTGTCCCAAGATGGCGCTGAAAACTTGAAATCGTGCAAATAATCGATCTTTTCATGGCTCGAACTTTCGGCCAATTTCGATAACTCGTCAAACTTAATGGGTGTGCTGTTAATTTGCCCACTTTTCAGTTCTTGAATAAACTCGATCAAAACATCACGATCGTCATCGCTGAGCATATTATATTTAACAACCAATACGAATAACGGCCCCCCTGTTGTGTCGTCCCAATTTTTATGGATATAAGACAACTCCGAGCGTAAGCGCTGAATCAGCAAACGATTGTCCATCGCTAGATAAAAGCCTTTTTGACTCAACAGTTGAGGTAAAAACACCAAACGTTCGTTGGCCATCAAATAAATTCTGGAGGTCGCCAAGGTTCTTAATTGCCGTAACGGTCTTCCGGTTAATCCATGATTATCATTGCGCCCGATATTCGTATAAGCCGCAGCTAATTCGCTCGCGTCGCGAATTTGGATAGGCGAAATTTCAGCCAACGTTTGGGTGTCGATTCCCCATGCCGTCAAATCGGCTTGAATCGTTTCATCCTCGGCAATCACCGCAACCTGCAAGGTGCAATCGCAGGTTTTCTCGCGGATTTTATGCCGTCCGAGCGGGTCGATGTCGTCGATCGCTAATAACCCGTCTTCTATCAGGTTTCCGAGAATGAACAGACCTTGCGCCCAAACCAAGGGAATGTTTTCGTTCGGAATCCTGTCTTGACTATGAGGATTAGTTTTTTCGGTCTCGATCGCCTCCTTTGGTACGATATACAGTTCGGGCAATAATTGCCGCCCTTTTTGTTCAACTAGGAGCGCTTCCAGCTTAGCCCTGTATTGCGCCGCCTCGTAATTATTACCCGCATACAAATTATTCAGCAGCAGGTAACAAAAAAACAACGGCCACTCGCATTCGATGTCCATAAATTGCTTTAATTCATACGGCTCGTAATGCAGGCGGCTCGGGTCTTCCAATTCGGTTTGGTGACCATCCAGCAAAAAACGCTTGCAGCCGTAACGGCCCTCGAGTTTTTCACGGATCAAGGCCTCGGTGCGGTTTTTCAATTCCTGATTATCAACCGCGAAAGCCGGAAATCCGGTAATGCTCAATACCGCCGAATCGACTTCCTTGGATAAGGACTCCCTGGGCAGCAGAGATTCCAGCGCGTTACGGGTGCGGGCGATATCATCGCTAATCACATGAATGACCGAGTTTTGCCCACCCATGGGCCCAAACAAATTGAAGCCGGACATCGCCTCAAGCGCGGCCTTGGCCATGCCGATCGAGCTAGCGTTCAACTCGGCGATACCCCGGTTAATTTTGTTGCCGCGCTCCCAAATACCATAATCGGGAGTCCGGTAAGCCCTGCTGATGTAATGCACCAAGTTCTGCACGAAATTGACTTCATCAATCGTGAACACGATGCGCAGTCCCGATGCAGTCATTTGCGCCAGCATCAACAGAAATAACGACGTGGCATCCAACTGCAAATGCCCCCATTCGCTGTCGCCGACCACCACTTCGCCGGTTTTTAGATCGTATTTGGCATGCAGCGCATCGAGGGGGTCCTGCGTTTGTTTAAACATTTCGACTTTATGCGCTTGGCGCATCATCGCAACCAAGAGTCCACGCATTAACTTAACCACGCTTTGTTCCAGCAGATAAGCTTTGCCATTCGGCTCGCCGGACTTTCGATACGCCAAAGCTAGCCCCCAAGGAGCAAGGATGCTGTAAACATTATCGCGAACCCAGGCGTCATTATAATTACCATGAACGTTGTTTGCGGTACTGGCCGGCAGTAAACCGCTGATCCAGTCTTGTCTATTCAGAATGATATCTCGCACTTCGTCGAAATAGGCATCCAATTTTTCAATTTGCAACTTGTTCTTCATGAATTTTTTCCGTGTAACGAACACAATCTTTGGGATCAGCTTTTTACTTTAACTTAAAGCCATGCAATCAGCCGATTTTATTTTTGGGATGAATCAAGCAAATTACATTCCTTACGAATCGAAAAGCTTCTTACCACCAACCGGATTCTGCTAATCTGTTCTTCTATTTCAAGTTTCGGTGGAAAACTTTGTTGCAAATAGACGATTATCAAATAAAAGAAAGTCTATACGATAGAGGCTGGTATCGGCTCTATCGCGCCGTGCGCGAGCAAGATCATCGGGAAGTGACGCTAAAATATCTCGCGGAGAGTCACCCGAGCGGGTGCGATGTTGGCATACTTTTGCAGTGAATTTGAAACACTGAAGCGCGTGACGATACCAACCGTGATTGAGGGACTGGACCTGTTGGATCATAGCCGGCGCTTGATTTTGGTGCGCGAATATTTTATTGGATGCACATTACGGGAATATGCGACCGACCGGGCATTACCGTTTCGGGAAGCGTTTGGTTTGATATTCAAGCTCGTCGACTCAATTTTAAATATTTTAGTGATTTTCGTGGACGAAATGATTTTTATAGGATGAATCGAACTATAACGCTGCTCCGCTAGGGCGTCTCATTGCTCCCCTTCTGGTAAAATACGCGCTTGGATTCAGTCGGCGACGAGGATAACTGTGTCAGGATATTTACCGTTTATTGGGCGGCAATGGCCTCTTTTGGGGTTTGGGTTTTTCACGGTCTTTTGGGGTAATCTCGGACAGTCGTTTTTTTTGAGTTGGTACGGCGCCGATATCCAGCAAACACTGAGCCTTTCGGCTTCCCGCTACGGCGGAATTTATGCCTTGGCCACGGTTGCGAGCGGTTCATGCATCATGCTATTGGGCGGCTTATTGGACAAATGGCGTATCGGTTTCGTAGCGACGCTAATTGCCGTCACACTGATGGCGGCCTGCCTGTCGCTGTCCTTCGCCGATTCAACACCGGCGTTAGCCATCGGCTTTTTTCTAATACGACTGTCCGGACAGGGCTTGATGCCCTTGACTGCGCAAACGACAATGGCACGCTCGTTCAATGAAAATAGAGGCAAGGCTATCAGTATCGCGCTGAGCGGCGTTCCGGCAGGAGAAGTCATCATGCCTGCGCTTGCGGTGTCATTGATTGCACTGCTCGGCTGGCGGCAAAGTTGGCTAGTATGGGCACTGAGCATTCCGCTGCTTTATTTGCCGTTGACCTATTGGTTTTTGCGCTTTTCGAAGACAAGCTCTAAGGAAGAACAGATACCCTCCGATCATTCAAACTCGGGCAAATCTTCCGGCCGGCTTGAAGTACTCAAGGACTGGCGGTTTTGGTCAACCTTGCCGGCGGTATTATCTGGCCCTTTCATGCTAACCGGCATTTTTATCCAACAAGGCTTCATTTTGGCGCAAAAAGGCTGGAGTCCTTCCTGGCTGGCCGGCAGCTTCGTGGCTTACGGTATATTGCATTGGCTAAGTTCGATGCTGTCGGGCATCTTGGTCGATAGTTTCAGTGCAAAACGTTTGTTGCCTTATATTATGCTACCGTTGTTTCTATCGTTAATTAGCTTAGCGTGTCTTGACGGACTATGGGTAGCGCCATTATTCATGAGCTTTTTGGGCATTTCGATCGGCATGATGAATACCGTCATTAGTGCACTTTGGTCCGAAGTGTACGGCACCGCCAAGCAAGGTGCGATTCGCTCGATGATGATGTCGTTGATGGTTCTCGCCTCTTCCGTATCGCCTTGGCTGTTCGGCTTGTTGATCGATGCCGGAATCGACAGCTTCTGGCTTTTTATTGGCTCGGCAATCGCCGTGCTGCTGGCAGGACTATTGGTCTTGCCCGCTTATTCTCCGATAGCTCGAAAATAAGCGAAAACTAATAAATTCTGCAATGGCTCAGTCTGAAATATCATAACCGATGAATAAAAATTCACTTTATCTAGTTGGAGCGATTGCCGCTGGTTTTATTTATAGCCGAGGACATGAATTCTCATTTTTAATCAAGTATCTTTTGATGATCATGTTGTTCTTTCCATTGCTGAAGGCTAGCGTTCCAAAGGATGCGGCCGTCTATAGCCATGCGATGAAACTATGCTTAGTCATGACCGGGACGAGTATTGCCGCCTATTGGCTATTAAAGAACTTGGACAGGGAACTGGCAACTATCGCTTTTTTGTTGATCGCCACGCCGACCGCGACGGCAGCGCCCATGGTAATTAGATTGCTAAACAAAAATGTGACTTATGTAATTACCGCCGTGGTCACGACAAATTTATTAGCCGCACTGTCGTTACCGTTTATCTTAGATGTTATTCATCCCGGAGAGCGTAACATTAACCCCGGCAACATGTTGCTGGCGACAATGACGGTCGTCGGCATACCGTTGGTTTTAGCCCAACTCATTAGAGCATATCGCATTCAGTTGGCGAATAAACTCACAAAGATTAACAAGTTACCGTTTTTGATTTGGCTATTGGTTATCTACCTTGCCACGGCAAAGGCTTCCGATTATTTGTACAGCCATCACGTTCCATCTCTGATGCTCGGAAAGATTGCTCTTATTTCGCTACTTACATGCGGATTCAATTTTTTGATAGGCCATTATGTAGGCGGCGTAAATTATGCCGTGGAAGGCAGTCAGTCGTTAGGCCAAAAGAATACGATGTTTATGTCCTGGATCGCTCTGGAATATGTTTCCCCGCTTGCAGTCTTAGGCCCGGTTTGCTATCTGGTTTTTCAGAATCTTTATAACTCGGTCTTGTTAAGCAGGAATAAGCACCCAAAACCGGTTGGTTAATGAAGAATACAGACGGCAAAAATAAACCTAAATTCGGCAGTTCAACCATGAAGGACTTGAAGATACAGCGTTTTCAATTTAAATGAATTACTACATTGAGTTTACCCGATCAAGGCGGCGCATTGCGAGATTACTCTTGAACCAAAACCCAGGGCTTGACGACGACGGCCCAAACTTCCGTATTTGCTTGGTACCACGTTAAGGCTTGTTGATCGGAAACCTGTCCGACTTGCCGAGAATTTAACCACTGCTCTACCTGGTCTTTATTGTCTGAGGCTATTTGATAGGCCGCCTCGACCAAGTCCAAGCCTTCTGAGACGTGAATCGCCAAACCCGATGCGAAAAAACGCTGCAACTCCCGCCAAGGGATTTGCGAGGTCTCGAGATTAAGTTTAGCTTTGGCAAGTTCGTGTTCGGAGGTTGTTAACATGGCAGTCATAAAAACGAATATTCAAGATAGAATTGAATTAATCGCAATCGCGATAAATTAATGATGTAGTCGAAAAATCAAGCTGTTATTCTATATCATTTATAACGAAGCGTCGCCCGCATAACCTACCGGTTTTTAGGATGCGAACGCACAAACATAGCGAGGATATTTTTTATGATCGGATCTTTTTTTCGTAAATCCAAATTAAAAGCGGCTATCAGTCATGTCAATAAAGCCCGAAAAAGAGAAGGTGCGGAGGCAGATCATCATTTCGACAGCGCTTATAAAGGGTTTAGCGAAGTGATCGATAAGGATCTATTGTTTACCGAAACCTTATACAACTGGGGCTTTGCACTGTTACATCAAGCCCAAACGAAGTCCGGCGACGAAGCTGTAAAACTTTACCAAGAGGCAATCGAAAAGTTTTCATTTTGCCGCATGGTCAATGCCGATTCCTTGGGCGCGGCAATCGACGGCGGCGTCGTCTATATGGGCTTGGCACGCCTGAAAGGTGCCGCGCCGAAAGACTCCCTGTACGACAATGCGTTAGCGTTGTTTCAGGAGGCGAATCGAATACAATCGGGCTCGGCATCCTATAATCTGGCTTGCATTTACGCGTTGCGCAACGATCAAGAAGGGTGCTTGAGCGCACTGGAAGATTCACGCGACCATGGCAGTTTGCCGTCGGTCGATGACATTCTGGGCGATTCCGATCTCGATAACATGAAATCGCACCATTGGTTTATCGATTTTGTCGAGTCGATGAAAGTGCCAGAGGAACCGGAACCGACTCCCGAGGAAAAGACATCCGAACCGGAAGTCGAAGTATCTCCAGAACAGCCCGCAGCCGAAACAAAAGAACCGATCGCCGAGCCGGAAAAAACGGCCCCAGTCCAAGAAGAGCCAGCTACCGTCGAAACACCGACTGAGGAAGAAGACAAAAAGTAACCGCTATCGACAAATCTTGTGAACGGTTCGGAACAACACGCATGAATCGCCCTGAACCGTTCACACCTAAGCGTGAATATGCCCCTAAAATTGCCGCATGAAGATGCGTTCTCACCCTCCGAGGTATACGACCGTTCAGCGCGCTTCCTGTTGTAACCGTGAGAATAATGCCGGTCCTGACATCGGCTTCCCCATCAAATAACCTTGTGCTTCATTGCAGCCGTGCATCTTTAAAAAACTCAATTGACCTTTAGTTTCCACCCCTTCGGCGATAACCTCCAACCCCATGCTATGTGCCATCGCGATAATCGCGACTACAATCGCTGCCTCGTTTGGATTATGGGCAATATTGGCGACGAAAGTACGATCGATTTTTAGGCGATCGATCGGAAATTGCCGTAAATACATTAGTGACGAGTACCCGGTTCCGAAGTCGTCGATCGACAATTGCACACCGAATTTTTTTAGCTCATTCAAAATATTTAAGGTTTTACCTACATCCTGCATCGCAACGGTTTCGGTCAATTCCAATTCCAAAATAGCAGGGTCGATATCGGATTCGCCTAAAACGTCGGCAACTGTTTTAATAAGACTGATCCGATCGAATTGATGGGCCGATAAATTGACCGCGATTCTAAAATCTTCCCAACCGGACCTGTGCCAGCCTTGACGCTGACTCCACGCTTCTCGCAACACCCATTCGCCGATCGGCTCTATCAACCCGGTGTCTTCGGCGATAGCAATAAACTGACTAGGCGGCAACAGGCCTTTTTCGGGATGCTGCCAGCGGATCAAGGCTTCGGCACCGATAATGCGACCGCTCTCAAGATTGATTTGCGGTTGATAATATAATTTAAATTCGTTTCGCTCCAATCCCTGCCGAAGTTGCTGCTCCATTTCGATACGTTTCAGCGAATAACCTTCCATGCTGGATCGAAAAAAATGCAGGCACTTCCTGCCACTGTTTTTCGCGCTATACATCGCGGTATCCGCGTGCTTCATCAATAAGGCAGGATTACCGCCATCTTCGGGGAAAAAACTGATGCCGATACTCGCTGAAATATACAGCTCCTGATTTTCCAAGATTAACGGCACACTTAACGATTTAAGAATTCGTTGCGCGGTCGTTTCTACATCGCCGCGATTGTCGAAATCTTGTAATACGACTGTGAATTCATCGCCTCCCATGCGTGCCAGCGTATCCGTTTCGCGCAAACACATTGTTAATCGCGCCGCCACTTGTTGCAGCACGATATCGCCCGAGGTATGACCGAATGTGTCGTTGATGTACTTGAAATGATCGAGATCGATAAACAAGACCGCAATTTCGACTTGATGGCGTTTTGCCTGCAGAATCGCGGTATTTAATCGATCATAGAACAGATCGCGGTTTGGCAGGCCGGTGAGCTTGTCGTGATAGGCCAAATACGTCAGGTGGTTTTCCGCTTCTTTTTGCTTGGAAATGTCGATAAAAATGCCGATGTAATTTTCCACTTGTCCGTACTCGTTTTTAATGGCGGAAATGCTTAGCCACTCCGGATAAATTTCGCCGTTTTTCTTTTTGTTCCAGATTTCGCCTTCCCATTGGTTATGAGAGTAAACTGCCGCCCACAAAGCTATGTAAAAGTCTTTACCGTGCCGTTCGGACTTTAACAAACGAGGATTTTGGCCGATCAACTCGGAGGGAGCGTAACCGGTAATACGCGTTACCGCATCGTTGGCGGCTAATATTGTGCCGTTAGTATCGGTAATGAATATGCCTTCCAACGAGCTATCGAATACGGCAGCGGCAAGTTTTAAATTGTTTTGGGCCTTATCCTTGGCAACGAAAGTCTTTAACATCCCTAAAGCGAATCCGGCGTGCTGAGCCGTCAGTTGTAACAGTGTACTCGGATATTGCTTCCGGTTCTTATAGCTTTTCGCACTTATGCCAAGCAAGCCGACGCACTGCGATTCCGACGTTAATGGATACAAATCGAACCGTGCCTTACGAATATCCGGCGGCAATGTTTCGAATACTTGACTATGGAATTCGATTAACCCGTTTTGCACGGTAATCGGCAAAAGCGTCTCGATGCATTCCCGGATCGGCCTGTACTCGGATGAATCGACATCAAGAACTGTGCCTTTAATCCGTTCCGAACCTTCGCCGGCCGCGCCTTTGATAATCAGTTTCGCATCTTCGTCGATCGATCCGCCCCAGACCAGACATGAGGTAAAAGCCGACTGCAGTTTTTCGCAAAGATTTTGCAATACCAAGGACTCGTCGGTATTCCAGGTCATCAAGTCTTCATGGATGTCCAACAAAACAGCCATGTCATCGTAATTTAGCTTGATAGGATAGTGCATAGTGCCTCGCGACCGGAAAACCGTGCCCAATATACGGTTTTATACCCATTGATATAATCGGAGACTTTCTTTAAAAAAAGTAAGATAAACGAAGTGTTTTGTAGGATTTTTCTTACAGACCGCTATCGATTAGCGGCGTGCAAAACCGCCTCCGTCAAGTTATACCTAAATTTAGGTGCTGATTGAGCCTAGATTCGGCAATTAGCCGCAGGATGGGTAGTAGCGAAGCGGAAGCTTTTTGACCGTGGCCGAGACAAACCGAAATTTTAGGCCAAAACGAAACACTGGGGACGGGTTAAATAACCCGTCTCGCAGAAAGTATATTTTATGAATAATGACGATCCAGGGCATAAGAACCCTTTGGAGAAGTCATTTTTTACCCTGTCCTTTACCTTCGTTCAGCAAGCGATTTTCAATCGCATAATGGATGATTTCAGCATTGGAAGACATCTTCATTTTGCCGAGCAACCGGGTTCGATAGGTACTGACGGTCTTGATACTAAGCGACATCGCCTTGGCGATTTCGGTAAGGCGTTCACCTCTAGCTATGGCAAGCAAGACTTGATATTCGCGGTCGGTCAGTAAGGAATGTAATGGTTTCGATTCGGTCTCGTGCAAATTCCTGACGAGCTGTTCAGCTAAGCCTGCGCTGACAAACTTTCCACCTTGCGCTAATTTTCGAATCGCCGCGACCAATAACTCAGGCACACTTTCCTTGCATAAATAACCGTCGGCCCCGGCACGCAATACTCTTATCGCGTATTGATCTTCAGGGTACATACTCAACACCAAAATGGGCTTGTTCGGCGTATCTAATTTGACCAGTTTGATTAATTCCAGAACGTTCTTGCCCGGCATCGCGATATCCAGCAACAAAACATCCCAGCCGTTGGTTCTGATTATCTTCAATGCCTCATCGCCCGTTGCGGCCTCGCCGGACACTTCCATATCGGAAAAATCGGAAAGGATTTGTTTCAATCCTTCCCTGACGGTCGCGTGATCGTCGACAATGATTACTCTAATCATGACTGTTTTTCGATCCTGTCGGCTTAATAGGCAACGTTAAGTGAATGACAGTCCCCGCCTCGGGTTTGCTTTGAATGGTCAACTCGCCCGCGAAATATCGCGCCCGTTCTTGCATACCCCGGATACCGAAGCCGCCGTTTAAAAGACTTTGTTGTAATGTACCGCCCCGTCCATTATCGCTTATCGTCATCAACATATTTTGATCTTTTATTTCGATAACAATCGAAACCCGACTGGCTGCGGCATGTTGGATAATATTGGTCAAGGCCTCCTGGGCAATACGGAAAACCGCTGTACTGCGGTCTGGGTCCAATCGTAAATCCACTTTCGGTATCGTCAACACACAATCGGCATCCGATCGCTGCTGAAAATTCTCTGCCAACCATTCGATCGCAGGCAACAACCCGAGATGATCCAGAATACTGGGACGCAGGTCGGTTATGATTTTTTTCACGGCCTGAATCGCCTCTTCGATTTGCCGGTTCATGACTCCGATTTTTTCCTGGTATTTGCCGCTGTCGGGAGATAGCCGTTTATCGAGCCAACTGAGGTCCATTTTTAGTACCGTCAGAAAACTGCCCAGTTCGTCATGAATCTCGCGGGCGATGCGGGCTCTTTCCTCTTCCCTGATCAATTCCAGATGATTCGACAAGTCCTGATATTGTTTTTTTCTCGTTTTCAGCTCAGCTTCCGCTCTTTTTTGTTCGGTGATATCCAATATGACGAAAAAAATCATAGGGCCCTTTTCATCGGTAAAAGGTACGGTCGACACCAGGACATCGGCAAACGTACCGTCGAGCCGGACGATTTTTTCTTCAATGAACGGATTGATCGCATTATCGGCCATGGAATGATGAATGCGCGCCTTTATCAATTCATGATAATCCGGATGAAATAGTTTCAGCGGATGCTTGGCCAGTAATTCTTCAGGCCGGTCGGCTTTCCAGAGTTTAAGACAGGCCTGGTTGACTTGTTCGATGCGGTCGCCACCGCGATTGACGAAGATGGCCTCGACGGAGTTTTCGAATAAGGTCCGGTATCTTTCTTCGCTGGTACGAAGCGCTTTTTCGGCACGCTTGTTTTCGGTCAAATCATGAATCGCCGCGATAAAAAAACGCCGATCGACAGTAAACTCGCTGATACCGAGAGATATCGGAAAAATTGCGCCGTTCCGCTTGCGGGCATATATTTCTTTTCTGCGGACAGAGGAGGTTTTTGCATCGCTGAGCAAATAATCGAGCTGAATATCGGCCCTGTTATTTTTTTCGTCGACCAGCATGTCGTGGATTGCCAAACCCACCATTATCGAGGCGGGATAACCAAACAACTTCTCGGCAGGCGGATTGGCATTTTCAATCACGCCTTGTTCATCGATAATCAACACCGCATCAAAAACATTTTCGAATATCGCGCGCAGCTTTGCTTCACTTTTCGTGAGCGAAGCTTGCATTTCGCAACGCTGTGTCACGTCGTTCTGCACGCCGATATAGTGGGTGATTTTGCCTCGGTTATCGCGGATCGGCGAGATATAGACTTCGTTCCAAAACAAACTGCCGTCTTTTCGATAGTTGCGCAAAATCGCATAGCCATCGACGTCGTCATTCAAAGCTTTTCGTAAATGCTCAAGCCCGGGTTGGTCACGCTCGTTTCTTTGCAAAATCCGGCAATTTTTCCCCATCAACTCATTAAGAGAGTATCCTGTCATTTTCAAAAATGCATCATTGGCATAAATGATGGCATGGTCGGTATCGGCCAAACCGGTAATGACAATGCCGTTATTGCTGCAATCGATCGCACGTTGCATCAAGCGCATTTTATCTTCGGCGTTGCGCCGCCATGTAATGTCCTGTATCGCGCCATAAATTCGCACCACCTGGCCAATGCGCCAATCCCGGATCGGCAATGCATGATCGCTGAAATATCGGATATCGCCTTGTTTTGTGATCACTCGATATTCCGAGGTAATTTCGTCGCCGGCCAACAGCTTCTCGTTGCGGCTTTGGACGATTGTGTTATCTTCAGGATGGATGGTCAACTCGTAATTGCGCTGACGGGTTTTCGATGCGTTTGCAGTCGGACCGTATTCGCTCAGGAATTTTTTAAACGGTTCGGTCACCCATTCGAAGACTGGTTTGCCGCCGGGCAAAATCCGCATCGAATAGGCATAATCGGAAGTCAACCTCGAAATGGCAAGATCCCATTTTTCGCAGTATAAAATGTCCGATTCCGATGTTTGACATCCTTTTTTGTCGGCGATTCTCCGTATATATTCTGCAATTGCATCGGCAAGCGAGGCGCGGTTACTTTTTACAATGTAGTCTGTCATGCCTTTTTTAATGGCATCGGCCGCGACGTTTTCGTTCCCGAAAGCGGTTAGCATGTAAACAGGAACACAAGGAAATCGTCGATTGATTTCGGAAAATAACTGCAATCCGTCTGTCCAACCGAGCTTATATTCGGTAATCACTAGATCGAAATCCGATTGAGTCATAATTTCTTGATATTTCGAGCGGTCGCTGATTTCAATGAAATCGGCCTCTGGAAATTTTGCCGACAGCATTTGCTGCGTCAATAGAAATTCGGTCGGGTCTTCGTCAATAATGAGAATTTTCATGAGCGTTAAGCAAGTTATCCGCTGATTTCATTGTTTCTTGATTATATTGGCACGTAATCATGAGAACCCATAAAAGTTTTATTCCCCCTAACCCCATTTGATAAAACCCGGGTTCATATTTATCCGACGTATCGTTGTTTTTAGACTGGCATAAGTACGAAATTGCACACCTAATCAATTAATGCCGATTCGGGCGTGGAAATTGCATATCTGTTGATACAGCAGTTGTACGATGATTTATCGCTTGCCAAAATGATCGAAAATAAACGGGGATATCAAAAGCATTATGATATCGCGCTAATCCGAAAGCCATTAACTCGCCCCATCTTTGTGCGGAGGCACCAAAACAGAGCAAACCTTTCAGCGCATTACCCGTTCCTTACATCATACGCCCGAAAAGTATTCACCGCTGCTCGTTTGGTTTTTCGCTTTACCCGGAAATCGACTCAATCGAATAGGCTTTAATAGGATAAATATCATGACAATTCGCGTGGCCATCAGTCACAAAACTACCTACCTCTTCGACCGCGCCGTCTCGTTGTCGCCCCATGTGTTTCGCCTGAGACCGGCGGTGCATTCGAGAACGCCCATCAAGGGTTATTCGTTGCGTATCGAACCCGAAGATCATTTCATAAATTGGCAGCAGGACCCGTTCGGAAATATTTTGGCCAGGGTTGTGTTTCCGAAAAAAACGCGGTCGCTCAAAGTCGAAGTGGAAGTGATTGCCGACATGACGGTAATCAACCCATTCGATTTTTTTGTCGAGGAATATGCGCAAAAATTTCCTTTTCAATACGACAAACAATTAGCCCGGGAACTGACACCTTTTTTGGAAGTGACCGAAGACGGCCCTTTATTAACCCAATGGGTGGCCGATTTTGATTTGACGCCGCGTAACATCAACGATTTTTTGGTCGATTTAAATCGCCAGGTCTTCAAGGATGTCAGCTATAACATTCGCATGGAACCCGGCATTCAAACGCCCGAACAAACGCTCGAAAAACGCAACGGTTCGTGCCGCGATTCGGGTTGGCTATTGGTGCAGATTCTAAGGCATCTAGGACTCGCCGCGCGCTTCGTCTCCGGCTATCTGGTGCAATTGACCGCCGACATGAAATCGCTCGACGGTCCATCAGGACCCGAGCACGATTTTACCGATCTGCATGCCTGGGCCGAGGTTTACATTCCGGGAGCCGGATGGATCGGCCTCGATCCGACCTCCGGCTTGCTGGCCGGCGAAGGCCATATTCCATTGGCTTGCACGCCCGACCCGATCAGCGCGGCGCCGGTCACCGGTGCGACTGATAAGTGCGAGGTCGAATTCGAATTCAGTAACACGGTCACGCGCCTGCACGAAGATCCTCGCGTCACGAAGCCTTACAGCGACGAGCAATGGTATCTTATCGATGCACTGGGCCAACAGGTCGATGCGCAATTGTTGCAAGACGACGTGCGCTTGACGATGGGCGGTGAGCCGACCTTCGTGTCGATCGACGACATGGAAGGCGCGGAATGGAATACGCGTGCGGACGGCCCGCATAAACGCGAACGCGCCCAAGCCTTGACTAAGCGCTTGCGCGACGTATTCGCTCCGGGTGCAATGTTGCATTACGGCCAAGGCAAATGGTATCCGGGCGAACCCTTGCCGCGTTGGCAATACGGTATCTTTTGGCGCAAGGACGGCACGCCGATTTGGCGCAATCCCGAATTACTGGCCGATATCAAAATCGATTACGGGCATGGGCCTGAGCAGGCTAGGCAATTCATCGAACACCTGACCGACCGTTTGGGCTTAACACGCAAACACATTTCCGCAGTCTACGAAGATGTCTTTTATCATCTTTGGCAGGAAGAGATGCTGCCGGTCAATATCGACCCCCTGCAGTATCGCTTAAAAGATCCGGCCGAACGCAAAACGCTGGCTAAATTATTGGATACCGGCCTGAATCAGCCGGCCGGTTTCGCGCTACCGGTTAAATGGAGTTGGAGCAAACAATCCTGGCAAAGCGGTCCATGGCCATTCAAACGCGGTCAGTTGTTTTTGATTCCCGGTAATTCGCCGATGGGCCTACGTTTGCCGCTCGACAGCTTGCCGTGGATCGCGCCGGAAAAACGCGAAATTACCCATGAGCGCAGTTTGTTCGAGGCGTTGCCGGAATTGGGCGATTATTACGGCGAAGTCGCGCAGCGCTATAGCCATTTTCAAGAATTCGGCGCTATCCATCCGGAAATCCAAGAACAAAGCCCGCCTGCCGACGACAAAGGCATCGATCTCGTCGAAGTGCCGCATACCGCGATTTGTGTCGAAGCCCGTGAAGGACGCGTGCATATATTTCTGCCGCCGTTGACGATGCTCGAGCATTATTTGGAACTGATCGCGGCAATCGAAGCGACCGCCGAGCAATTGAAGTTACCGGTCGTACTCGAGGGTTATGAGCCGCCGCGCGATTACCGCATCGAACGTTTGATGGTCACGCCCGACCCCGGTGTCATCGAGGTCAATATTCACCCTGCCCGAAGCTGGAAACAATTGGCCGACAATACGCATATTCTTTACGAAAATGCTCGCCAGGTCCGTCTAGGCACCGAAAAATTCATGCTGGATGGGCGCCATACCGGCACCGGTGGCGGGAATCACATCACGATCGGCGGCGAAACGCCGGCCGATAGTCCTTTGCTACGCCGTCCCGACATATTGCGCAGCCTGATCACTTATTGGCAACATCACCCGGGGCTGTCGTATTTATTCTCAGGCATGTTTATCGGGCCGACCAGCCAAGCGCCGCGTGTCGACGAAGGCCGCGATGAAAAACTTTATGAACTGGAGATCGCGTTTCAACAAATCCCCGAAGGCGAAGCGCCTTCGCCTTGGTTGATCGATCGATTGCTGCGGCATTTGCTGACTGATATTACCGGCAACACACATCGCTCGGAATTTTGTATCGACAAATTGTACTCGCCGGATAGCGCTTCCGGGCGTCTCGGCATATTGGAGCTGCGCGCCTTTGAAATGCCGCCGCATGAGCGCATGGCGCTGGTTCAAGCTTTATTGCTGCGCTCTCTGGTCGCTTGGTTTTGGCGCGAGCCTTACCGGCATAAATTGGTTCGCTGGGGCACCGAACTTCACGACCGTTTTTTATTGCCGCATTATGTCAGAGAAGACATGCAACAAGTCGTCGACGATTTACAGCGTGCCGGCTACCCGTTTCAATTAGACTGGTTCGACCCCTTCTTCGAATTCCGTTTTCCACATTACGGCAACACAATCGTCGATGGCGTCGATCTGGAATTGCGTTTTGCGATTGAACCCTGGCATGTTCTAGGCGAGGAAGTCAGCAATACCGGCACGGCACGCTTCGTCGATTCGTCGGTCGAACGATTGCAAGTAAAGGTGACCGGATTGACCGATTCGCGTTATGTGTTGGCCTGTAACGGAAGGCATGTGCCGCTCAGAAATACCGGACGCAAGGATGAATTCGTTGCCGGAATCCGCTACCGGGCATGGCAACCGCCCTCGGCGTTGCATCCGACCATCAGCCCGCATACACCCTTGGTATTCGATATCATCGACACTTGGAACGGGCGCGCGGTCGGCGGTTGCACTTATTATGTCGCCCACCCGGGCGGCCGCAGTTACGAGACCTTCCCGGTCAATGCTTATGAGGCCGAGGCCAGAAGGATTACCCGTTTTTGGAATTACGGCCATACGCCGGGCGAGATCGAAAGACCGCCGGTCATTTTGCCGTCCGATAGCGGGGTCAGTTTCATACCGCATACGAACCCGCCAAGGCCGATGGCGCCGCCGCCCGAGGAGCCTAATAAAGAATATCCGTATACGCTCGATTTGAGACGGCGATATTAAGATGGCGAGTGTTGGATACGTTCAAGAACGAAAGCAATATTCACCATTAAGAACATGCAGGCAATGAAGAAAAAGACTAACAGTATAATTTTTCATGTCGCTTCATAAGCTTACTGTGAAAGTTCGTGGATTTTGGCTCTTTATCTAATTTTTCGATATAGAAAACTCCGTTCTGGCAATGCCGGTTCCGGAGAGGGGGCGGTTGCTCGACCGACAGGCGTCGGCGGCAAGGACAGCCGCCGTCGAGCCTACATGGACGTATTCACCCAGCCCCTAAATTCCATAGCCCATCGGTCATGGTTAATAGTCTTACTAATTTAGGGGCTGGGTCCTGTCGGGTGAGTGACCGCGCCCTCCGCCACCAGAGAACTTTCATTTGCCGGGGCGATGGCCGGGCCTTCATGAACGTTATGGTGAAATACTTTTTTCTAGCATACTCTAACGGAGCCTTTGTGACCCCACTCGATCGAATTAGCCTATGAATAATAGCGCTCTCGCAAAAGAAATCGGTGCTCAGCACTACGCCACGCAACTGACCGGCTACGATGAAATGTATGCCAATAAAGGCAAGGTACTGCCTTATTGGGAACATTTCATGAAATCGATCGAGCAAATCGGTCGTGACGAATTGGAGCACCGCCGCCGCGAAGCCCAGCGTTTATTGCGTGAAAACGGCGTAACTTATAACGTTTATGCCGACGCGCAAAGCCTGAGCCGACCATGGAAGCTCGACCCGATTCCGCTGTTGATCAGCAGTGAAGAATGGGCCGTGATCGAGGCCGGCTTGATACAACGCGCCGAATTGTTCAACCTAATATTGAAAGACATTTACGGCGAGCAAAGCCTACTGAAAAAAGGTTTGTTACCGGTCGAACTAGTTTACGGTCATGAAGGTTTCCTAAGACCCTGCGTCGGCACTTTGCCCGATACCGAGCGACAATTATTCTTGTACTCAGCCAACCTTGCGCGCGGGCCTGATGGGCGCATGTGGGTACTGGACGACCGCACTCAGGCGCCTTCGGGAGCCGGCTACGCTTTAGAAAACCGATCGGTGATGACGCGCGTACTGCCCGATTTGTTCGGCGAATCGCAAGTCCATCGTCTTGCCGGCTTTTTCCGCGCACTTCGAACCGGATTGGCAAACCGCTCGCCGACGTCCAGGGCCGATTCGAGAATCGTCGTGTTGACGCCGGGTCCTTTCAACGAAACCTATTTCGAGCATGCCTATTTATCATCACAGCTCGGTTACACGCTGGTTCAAGGCGACGATTTGACCGTTCGGGACGGGAAGGTTTGGCTGAAATCGGTGCAAGGACTGCAACAAGTGGACGTCATTTTACGGCGTGTCGACGATTCATTTTGCGATCCCTTGGAATTAAAGTCCATTTCTCGCTTAGGTGTCGCCGGGCTTTTGGAAGCGGTCAGGCGCGGCAATGTCGCGATCGCCAATCCTTTGGGCAGCAGCGTTTTGGAAAACAATGCTTTACTGGCTTTTTTACCCAGACTGTCTCGCCATTTATTAGGCCAGGAATTACTATTGCCGTCGGTGGCCACCTGGTGGTGCGGACAACGCCGGGAATGTAATTTCGTACTGGAAAATCTCGGCCGCTTGGTGATTAAACAAATCGACCGAGCCTCCGGTATTCACGCAGTATTCGGCGCCAACTTGAGCTCGCAGGAAAAAAGTCAATTACGCGCCGCGATTCTGGCGAAACCCTATCTGTATGTCGGTCAGGAACAGGTCGGCTTTTCAACGGTACCGGCTTTCGTGGACGGGCAAATCGCGCCACGCAATGCGATTCTGCGTAATTTCGTCGTCGCCGGGGAAGATGGTTATCAAGCAATGCCCGGCGGCTTGACGCGGGTTTCCCCACTCAAAGATAATTTGGTCGTCTCGAACCAGGCCGGCGGTATCAGTAAAGATACCTGGGTGCTGGCGGACCAGCCCGATCAACAAGTCAGCATCTGGCTTCAACCGCGCCGAGATCATATTGTCGAGGCGATCAACGAGCCCTTGCCGAGCCGAGCCGCAGATAATCTGTACTGGGTCGGCCGTAATCTGGAACGCATCGAATCCGCCGCGAGGTTGCTCCGAACCGT
Source organism: Methylotuvimicrobium sp. KM1 (assembly GCF_044788715.1). Classification (NCBI taxonomy): domain Bacteria; kingdom Pseudomonadati; phylum Pseudomonadota; class Gammaproteobacteria; order Methylococcales; family Methylococcaceae; genus Methylotuvimicrobium; species Methylotuvimicrobium sp. KM1. Next base: position 4,363,052 of record NZ_CP173170.1, read on the forward strand.
GCTGCAAAAATGGCGAGAAGCTCAGGATTATACCGAATACAGCGATGCCGACTGTCTCAAAACCTTATTAGGCGCGTTAACGCATGTCACGGTGACCTACCCGGGCTTTGTGAAAGGCGATCTGTCATTATTGACGAATCCCTTGCCCGAACTGACGGCATTGATCAAAGATGCCGAGCGTCACGGCACGATTCCGTCAAGCATTCATGCCTTTACGCAATCCGCCTTTAGCATCCGCGATCTATGGTCGCAAGATACTTGGCGCAGTATCGACGATATCAGGCGTTGCTGGCGCGCAGGAACCTTCAATGAGCCTCTCGAGATCGGTGCTCTACAAAGTAAATTAGACGATTTGATTTCAGCGATCGTCGCATTTACCGGCTTGACCAGCGAAAGCATGACCCGCGAAGCCGGCTGGTTGATGCTGGACGGCGGACGTCGCCTGGAGCGCTGTTTGTCATTGATTGCATTGCTGCGCGCGACGGTCGTGATCAAACAAGAAGAAAGCACCCAATATCAATTATTGGAAGCGGTATTAATGACAACCGACAGCTTGAGCATCTATCAAAGACGGTACCGGTCGTTCGTACAATTACCGATGGTTTTAGAACTACTGGTGCTCGATCAAACGCATCCTCGTTCGCTGGTCTATCAGCTTAATCAACTTTACGACTATGTCAAAGCCTTGCCTCGGGAGCGCGGCAAGGTTCGCATTAGTGCCGAGGAGAAGCTGGTGCTCGAGGCGTTTACCAAAATACGCCTAATCGACATCACCGCGCTAACCAAAACTCGGGAAGACAGCGTTATCTATTCGGCTCTCGACGAAGTGTTGGCGGACACCTCGAAATTAATGTGGCGCACCTCGGAAATGATCGCAAAAGCCTATTTCAGTCATGCCGAGGGGCCGCATCAATTGAATCCGACACAACTGGAGGATGAGTTGTGAAATATCGCATCACCCACATCACAAATTATCATTACGCTCATGAGGTCGGGCTTTGTCAGAATGAAGCCCGATTACAGCCTCGCGATTTTCCGAGACAGCAATGTTCAACCAGCCGTTTCGATATCAACCCGGAACCTTCGGACTTTCAAGAACGACTCGACTTTTTCGGTAATCGAATCGCTTACTTCGCGATTCAAAAACCTCACTCTCAATTGAGCGTCACTGCCGTAAGCGAGGTTGAAGTGCTGACTGAATCCAATCAAGTCTTTCAAGACAACCCTATAAGCTGGGAAGACGCCAGGGACAAATTGTCCGCCAATCCGGCTCAGCAAGCACAGAGTCAATTAACAACGGGGCACGGTTCTTATGAAGCGCTACTCGAAGCCAGGCAATACACGCTCGACTCACCCATGGTGACATCCGGAATCGAATTAAGCGATTATGCCCGTCCTTCGTTCGCGCCCGGTGCTCCGCTGATCGATGCGGTGACCGACTTAATGAAGCGCATTTATCAAGATTTTACTTACGACCCGTCCTTCACGACAATTGCTACGCCGTTGGCCGATGTCATGCAGCATCGACGCGGCGTCTGCCAAGATTTTGCGCATCTGGCGATAGGCTGCTTGAGATCGCTCGGCTTAGCAGCCCGCTATATCAGCGGCTACATCGAAACTTTGCCGGCACCGGGTACCGAAAGATTGGTCGGCGCCGACGCATCGCATGCTTGGTTTGCCGTATTCGTGCCGGGCAGCGGCTGGCTGGAGTTGGACCCTACTAATAACAAACTCCCCGCCGATCAACATATCACGTTGGCGTGGGGACGCGACTATGCCGATGTCACTCCGCTTAAAGGCATTGCATTCGGCGGCGGCAAACACAGCCTGTCGGTATCGGTCGACGTTCTGAGACTGGAAAGTTAAAAACGTGCGGATTATTTCACTTCATTTTACTTAAAGGAAAACTAATGAGTACCATACATCTAATCGGCGGAGAAAAAGGCGGCGTCGGTAAATCCGTCGTTGCCCGATTACTGGCGCAGTATATGATCGACCATGAAATCCCGTTCATCGGTTTCGATACCGATCGCTCACACGGTTCTTTGCTGCGTTTTTATGCCGACTATGCGTCGCCCACTATCGTAGACAACTATGAAAGCCTCGATAAAATCATAGAAACCGCGGCGGAAAACCCGGAGCAGCAAATACTCGTCGATCTTGCTGCGCAAACGCACTATCCCTTGTCTAAATGGTTAGAGGAATCCGGAGTGCTCGAATTGGCCGAAGAACTAGGCGTTACCATTCAATATTGGAATGTCATGGACTCGGGCAAGGATTGCGTCGACCTGCTAGGAAAACTTCTGGATCAATACGATGCAAAATTGAATTATGTCTTGGTTCTGAATCAACTTCGGGATGGTGATTTTACTATTTTGGAACAATCAGGCATCAAAGAACGAGCATTGGGATTAAATGCCAAATTGATCACCTTAAAACGCCTGCATACACCGGTCATGACCAAAGTCGATGCAAACAGCTCGAGTTTTTGGGCGGCTCAAAACAAGACCGTCGACAATCCTAATGCATTGGGTTTACTGGAAAGGCAACGCGTCAAAACTTGGCTAAAACAGGCTTATACCGAATTGAAGTCGATTGGTATGTGAATACGAAAAAACGGATACCCATGCATTATTCGCTTTATACAAGTTGAATATTGACCATGGCCGGATGATAATGAACCGTTAATTATAAAAATGTGTTTAGAGTTCGATTAAACTAATCGATTCATGGACAAGCAATATTGTAGAATCCAAAACGCATTTTCATAACCCAGATCATTATCATTTCGGCCAGACCACACCATGAAGAAAGCTCCGCAAAAAGTCCCTTCCGCACCACCCGACGCTAGTCTAGAAAAAAACGCCTCCTCGCACTTTTCAGCAGGGCGATATAAAAACGCCGCCGAAATCTATAAAAAATTGCTAAAACACTCCGATAATCCGGATTGGCGCCGAAAGCTAGCCGAGTGTTACTTGCAAAGAGCATTGAAAATGGCGGAAAAAGGCATGCCGAAGGAAGCCGCCGTATTGTGGGAAAATTATTCGGAATGGGCAGAGCCGCCCCTAGCCGCTTTAGAAGCTTATATTTTATGGCTGTTGTCGGCTAAAAACACAGAGAAAGCTTTCGCAAGACTCGATCGAATCGATACCGAACAACTGGATAAAAACCATCCCGAGCTTGCAGTCTGGTTGGGTTTTTTATTGGTTTGCGAATATCCCGGCATTGAAGCGCATATACCGCATGACTCGGCTGTAATGCTACATTGGCAAACGGTTCGCGACGCTCTCGAGGCTTACCGGAGCAACCGGCTCGAACATATTGACGAATTACTGAAAAAGCTACCTTTCCGTTCCGCCTTCCGTGACCTTCGGTCCTTACTGAAAGCGCAACTATCCCTTCCGGCGTCGATGGATCAAGCGCGCACCTTATTGTCGAAAATTCCGGATAACTCGCCCTATCGTCCGGCGGCGAATGCTTTGACCGCCTATATGCTTCAAGGATCGGCCTTCGTTGAGGCCTCGCTACAACTCGAAGATAGCCCACGCCGACTGATCGCCAAGGCCAAAGGTTTATCGAATAAACAGCTTGAATTGCTCGACGCTATAGACAAACAACGCAACAATCTGACCGACAAAGCGCAATTCAATTTAACCATCCGCTACCGCGAACTGGTCGGAGACGAAGCGGCGAGCCGCTTTTGCCAAGCCATGCTGGCACGCTACCCCTCCGGACGTAAAGACTATCTAAAAAACTTCGCCGCGAAAGATTCGATCGAAAGCGAGCGTATTCAGGCCTTAATCCACGAAGAAAACCATGACCACGATGTAGCCGAACATCACTGGTTGCGTTACATTGACGCATTAAAAACCCAAGGACCGGAAAACCATAAAAAAATCGCCCTGATATACAGACATTTAGCTCAAAAGCTTCCGCCTAGCCTGGCTGTCGAATTCCTCATGGATAGCTTGCAATACGACCCGGACGACCGAGAAAGCTATTTAAAAATATTGGATTATTTCGAACAGGAAGACCCGAATCCGGAAGAGCATGCTATATGGCTGGCAAAAGGACTGGAACACCTTCCGAAAGACATCGAGATGCTGGTTTGCGCCGCCAAGTCCGCCATGCGCAAAAAAGCCTTCAAGAAGGCCGCCAAATACGCACAAGACTTGTTGAAAATCGACCCGGTCAATACGTTGGCCAAAGAGTTGTTGTTTTCAAGCCACTTAGCACATGCCCGCAAGTTGATTAAAACCCAAAAATTCCATCTGGTCGACAAAGAACTCCAAGCGGCCGAACAATTATCGATCGATAAGACTTTACTGAGACAAGCGGACTTAATTCGCGGATTTTATATTTGGGCCGCCGAAGATAAAGATCGTGGCCTCAAAGCTATAGCCGATACTCTACAATCAGTGAACCCGGGGCCTGCAACCACCCACTTCCAAGGCTTTATCGAGTCGGCCTTGATGGATGTCCCCTACGCACCCATCGCAAAACAATTGCCGGCCGTCAAAGCTTACGAGCTATCCGAACCGGAACTACTGCACTTGACAGAGTCGGTCGAGCGCTACGGCGAACAGCTCGAAAAGCTCGACGTATTGTTCAAAGCGCTCGATAAAATCAAGGCGCCGCTCAAAAAATCGATGAAATTGCTCAATTACGGCGAACAGGCGCTCCTAGCTTGGTGCCAAACGCTCGAAGAGATCGAACATTTCGATTTATTAAAACAATGCGCGAAATCGGCCGATGGCGTCTGGGAAAAACCGATCTGGTCGTATTACCGAGTCGTTGCGGAATGCCAGGGCGATCCGAGCCGCCTCGATATTACCTGGACACTAAGATTGCAAAACGCGATCGAAATTGCTCATGAACAAAAAGACAGTAAGACCGAATTCAAGATTAGACGCTTTATTGAACGCTCCATCGGCTTTCATAATCCATTCGGCTTCGACAGTGAAGACGACTTTTACGAAGACCGTTTTGACGAAGACGAAAGCGGATTCGACCCCGAAATTATCGAGGATTTGTTCGATCATGTGCCGAAGCGGAATATGATCAACATCGGCAAAAAGTTTGAAGAAATGATGAATAAATCATCGCCGGAACAGCTCATGATGGATGTGATGACGAAATACGCCGGAAGAATCGACCCGAACAAACTCGTCGAATTACTCATGGATCAGAGCTTTCTGGTGGCGATCATGATGCTGGAAGCCGCTCAATCCTTGCGTATCGATATCGACCTAAGTTTCGATGAAATCATCGAATTTTTCCTTGACGACGAACCGTTTTCTTTCCCGTTTGACCCCTACTAACCGACATGACGACACCCTATCAAATTCTCGGCGTTTCCGAACCTGCCAACGATACCGAGATCAAGCAAGCTTATTTAAACTTGGTCAAGGAAAACCCGCCCGATCGCGATCAAGAACGCTTTCAGCAAATTCAACACGCCTATGAAACGATCAAAGACAGCGACAGCCGCATTAATTTCGAATTATTTCATTTCCCTGAAACTGGCTTCAATGCCTTGCTGGATCACGCTTTCAAACAAGAATCCGAAATCCAGCCCATGCATCCTGACGACTTCTTCAGATTACTGAATGCCGTCTCAATCGACAAAGCCGTTATGGGCGACATTAAAAACAAGTCATCATGAACACCGAAACACCTCCAACTGAATTGCTTGATACCTTACAGCATTATTTGGAACAAACTGACTTTGCGCATTTGGCGGCGGTCGATCAACCGGATTTGACGGTTTTATTTACCGATCTAGCCGGTTTGAAAAGCGAAGTCAAAGCCGAGTCCCGGCAATTCAAGGCAACGCTCGACACACTGAACGATGCCGTGTCCGCTCTTAAAACCGATAATCAAGTATTAGCGGACGAGCTGGCCGCGTCGGCCGAGCGCCTTAAGCAACAAGTAAGAGAGTCTCAGCGCACGCTGCTGCTCGACATTATCGATATTTACGACCGACTCAGCGAAGGCTTTCGAGTACTGCAAAATTACCGCCCGGTCGATGCCTTGTTCAATCATTCGAAAAAACAAGACGTACGTTTTATCAACGGTTTCGGCAAGGGCCAGGAAATCACGCTAAAACGCTTCGAACAGTTGTTGCAGCGACGAAATGTTTTTTCGATCGACTGCGTCGGTAAGCCTTTTGATGCCCATACGATGAAGACGCTCGAAGTCGGCCATGACCCGAAACTGGAAAACGGTATCGTGCTCGAGGAACTCCGCAAGGGTTTTCTATTTGAAGACCAAATACTGAGACTAGCCGAAGTCAAAGTCAATAAACTCTAATATCACACAAAAATACTATGAATGAAATCATTATCGGAATCGACCTCGGAACAACTAACTCCGAAGTCGCCATCGTCGAAAACGGCAAGGTGCATATCATTACCGACGACGGCAAAAAAATATTACCGTCCGTAGTCGGTATTGATGACAGCGGAGAGATACTCGTCGGCGAAACCGCCCGCAACCAATACTTGATTTACCCGGAACGCACCGTCAAATCGATCAAGCGTTTGGTGGGACAGGATACCCACATCGTCATGGCCGGCCTTGATTACACTCCGCAAGAAATTTCGGCAATCATCTTGAAGCGCCTAAAAGCGATAGCCGAGAAGCATGTCGGCCAATCGATAAGCAAAGCCGTTATTACCGTTCCGGCTTATTTTTCGGACGCGCAACGCCAAGCGACGCGCGAAGCCGGCGAAATCGCAGGCCTGGAAGTGGTGCGGATGATCAATGAACCGACCGCTGCCGCGCTGGTTTACGGTGCCGGCCGAGACGAAGCCAAACGCATGTTGGTATATGATTTAGGCGGCGGCACCTTCGACGTTTCTGTCGTCAATGTCCAAGCCGGCGTCGTCGAAGTTTTATCGAGCCATGGCGACAACCATCTCGGCGGCGACGACTTCGACCAACAAATCGTCAATCATATTCAAGACCATATCAAGGAACAGCACGGCATTAATATTTCCGAGCATAGCAAGGCGTTAGCGCGCATCACGCGCGCGGCCGAAAACGCCAAGCTGGTATTATCCGACGAACCTTTCGCGCAGATCGAAGAGGAATACCTGCTCGAACACGAAGGCTCGCCTATCCATCTGACCCTGGAATTGTCGCGCGGCGGTTATGAAGACATGATCGAGGATTACATCAACGCGACGATGGATGCCCTGCATATCGCACTCAAAGGCGCGAAATTGACGGTTTCCGACATCGACGAAATTATCTTGGTCGGCGGCTCGACACGAACACCATGCATTCGCGAGCGCTTATTCGAAGAATTCGGCTTCGAGCCGCACAGCGAAGTCGACCCGGATTTATGCGTGGCCATGGGTGCGGCCACGCAAGCCGCAATGATAGCCGGCCAAGCCATCGATACGGTCTTGGTCGACATCACGCCTTATACCTACGGCACCAGCGCACTCGGTTTTTTGGACGGCGAACCCTATCCCTACCAATTTGTACCGATCATCCATAAGAACAGCGTATTGCCGACGCGAAAATCAGAGGCATTCATGACCTTTCAAGACGGACAAGAATCGGTCAACGTTAGAATTTATCAAGGCGAAGACCCGGATGCGCTGAACAACATCGAAATCGGCGAATTTACCGTCGAAGATCTCCAGGACGTACCGGCCGGCAATATCATCACGCTGACATTAGCCCTGGATTTAAACGGGATGCTGCATGTTTCTGCCAAGGAAAAAGCAACCGGCCTCGAAAAGTCGATCACGATCAACAATGCGATTTCACGCTTCGAGACCGAAGAACTAGCCGGCGCGAAACGGCGCATCGATAGCCTATTCGGACAAATGGATTCTAGCTCGGACGAGATTGAAACAAGCGATGCGGTTTCAGAAAGCAAAGCCGTCGCCGAGGCCCGTCAGCTAATCAAAAAAGCCGAAGCCTTATTCGACACGGCCTCCGATGAAGACAAGGAAGACATGGTCAATTTGATCGAAACTATCACAGACTGTATCGAAGCCGGCGATGAAGGCGCCTTACAAGAGCCTGTCGAACAATTGAACGACATCATTTATTATCTCGAATCGTAATGAAACGCTGCCCTTGCTGTAATGCGCGACTAAGCGACGCGCTCCTTTGCCCGCGTTGCGGGGCCGACTTGAGCCGCGTCCTGCGCTGCGAACAACTCGCCAAGCAATGGCTGGCCTTATCGCTACAAACACTTGAGGCAGGCCACGCGACCATCGCAGCACATGCCGTCAATCGCTCTTTAAGCTATCGACAAACGCCTGAAGCCCGAATTTTTCGGGAATTTCTGATTCGCCACCAATACAGCGCGCTCTATGACTCTCTAGCACGGCAAGATTGGCCGAGCGTGCGCCGAACAGTCTCGAACTTGCATGTCTTACAGGGTGATAATGAAGCACTAAGCCGCTTCCAGGAATTTATCGATCATTTGTCTGCCCGCTCGACAAACTATTCCGAACCTTTTAGTCGTTGGCATTTACTGTGAAAGTTCGTAGATTTAGACTCTTTATCTAATCTTTCGATATACGGCGCTCGACAGAGCAAATGCCGGTTCTGGAGAGAGTGCGGTTACTCGACTGACAGGTGTCGGCGGCAGGGCAGATTTTTGCTCCATGCAAAATCTGCATTCATGCCATCCCTGGCAATCTGATAGCCGTCGTCGAGCCTACAGGGACGTATTCACCCAGCACCTAAATTCCATAGTCCATTGGTTATAATTAATTGTCTTAGATAATTTAGGTGCTGGGTTCACGGCATCCTGTCGGGCGAGTAATCGCACCCTCCGCCACCAGAGAACTTTCATTTGCCGGGGCGATGGCCAGGCCTTCATGACCGTTACTGTGAAAGTTCGTAGATTGAGACTCTTTATCTAATTTTTCGATATAAGAAGCTCGGCAGAGAAAATGCCGGTTCCGGAGAGGGTGCGGTTGCCCGATCGACAGGCGTCGGCGGCAGGGATTGCCGCCGTCGAGCCTACACGGACGTATTCACGGCGCCCTGTCGGGCGAGTGACCGCACCCTCCCACTCCTCGAACTTTCATTTGCCAGGGCAAAATGCTTTTTCTTGGCTAATGAAATATCGTATCGTCCGGGTAGAACTCGTCGTCGATCGAGGGATCTCCGGGAATTCTTTTCTCCTCGGCCGCCCATTCGCCCAAATCGATCATTTTGCAGCGCTCGCTGCAAAATGGCTTAAATAGCTGCTGCGCAGTCCATGGAACGGAGCACCCGCACTGCGGACATTTAACTACCAACGTTTTTTCATTACCTTTCATTAAAATTGACAGCAGGTCAACATAAAAGGAACGTTGTCCTGGCTTTGAGTGGGCCTGGAACCGTCGGGCGCAGGACGCATGAAGCGTATCGTGAAACGGTGCTTGCCGCCGCTAATCTCGGCAAAACAGGGGATGCTTCGGTCAACACTGATTCTGAGCAATTGCAGCGGAAGGCTTTTATCAAGCGAGGACTGATAAAACCCTGCTTCCGCTTCTTCTTCGGTCGGCGTACTACTTTGCCTAATAAACCCTAGAATCATATCGATCGCTTTACGAATATCCTTAAACGGCTTAGTCCATTGCTCTAAGGCTTGTTGTTGAACAGTCTCATCTTGTTCCAGCCAATAATGAAAAGCAGGTAAATCGAACGAGCAAGTTCCGCCCGGTATCGAGCTTCGCTGCGAGATACTTTGAAACAAATCGTTTCCCATCACTTTCAAACCGATCTTTCCGCTAGCGGCGTAGAGGTTATGACTGGTTTGGTTAAGTTCGTCGAGGATTTCATTGACTTTTTCGGCATTGACTCCCTCGCTACCGGCCAGTTGATTCAACACCTTGATATGACGCTCAAGTTCTTTAAGAATTTCCGACTTGAGATCGTTACGACTAAAAATCGTCAGAATATCGAGCAAGGTATTGATTGCCGCCCGCCTATCAGCCATGGTGCTCCCTTCTAAAAAATGTCCCAGTTGTTTAAAAAGCAACTCGAGCCGTATTAAAATTCGGATTCGCTCATTGAGTGGAAATTCGTAGACTATAGGGGAATTCACTGATTAAAAATCCTGCCGTATGCTTAAGTAAAGATACAAATTGTGCAGTTTTTTAACTTGTTCTGCAAGCATGGAATCGGACGTGGCATTGTCGATAAGATCGTTGGCCAGAGCTTTTCGCTGTTCGCGTGTGGCTTGAGAAGCAATAATCGCTCGAACAATTTTTTCGTCGAGACAATCTCTCTTTGTTACGCGCTCGATTTGGGTTTCAACAGGACAGTCGACTACCAAAACTCTGTCGACTAAATTGACCATACCGCTTTCAACCAACAAGGGAATGCAAATAACGCAGTAAGATGCGTCAAGCGATGCCACACGCTTCAATATACTTTGCCGTACCATCGGATGCACAATCGCTTCCAGTTTACGTTTTTGTTCGGTATCGGCAAAAACCAATTCACGCATTGCGCCTCTATCGAGGTTGCCGTCGGCAGCAATCACTCGTTCGCCGAACGCGTTACGAATTTGTTCCAAAGCCTGACTACCGGGTTCGACGACTTCGCGGGCAATATCGTCGGCATCGATTACCGGAACGTCTAGTTTGGCAAATAAATCCGCAATGGTAGTTTTACCGGAACCGATACCGCCGGTCAGGCCGATTTTCAACATCGATTTATAATCCGGCAAAATTGAAATAAGCCTGATTGATTTTATCGCCCCACAGTAAAGCGATCCACCCGGCCGCTGCCAAATAAGGGCCGAATGGAATTGGAATATTCTTGTCGCGCTTAACTAAAATAACCATCGCGATGCCGGTAACGGCACCGACCAAGGATGACAGCAAAATGATCGGCAGGATATATTGCCAACCCAACCATGCCCCAAACATTGCCAACAGCTTAAAGTCGCCGTATCCCATGCCCTCTTTGCCGGTCAGCAGCTTGAAACCATGATAAACCGTCCAAAGCGATAAATAACCGGCGATAGCACCAATAATCGAGGAATGTGTATCGGTGAAGATATCGAACAGGCTTAAAAACAGACCCAACCATAGCAAAGGTAACGTAATCGAGTCCGGCAACAGTTGATAGTCAATGTCGATCGCACTCAGCGCAATCAAGGACCAGGTGAGTATGAGCGCGAATAATGCCTCTATCGAATAACCGAAATGCCAGGCGATTAACACCGAAAAAAAACCGGTTAAAGCCTCGATAATGGGATAGCGTTTCGATATCGGCGCATTGCATTGAGCGCAACACCCTTTCAACAACAAATAACTAAATACCGGAATATTCTGATAAGGCTTTATCGGGGTTTCGCAATGGGGACAGCGTGACAACGGAAAAACTAAGTTAAATTTTGAGTCGGCGTCCCCACTTCCTGCGTCGAGCTCCGCGAATTGCGAATCCCCCGTAGACTTCAGATATTCGATGCATTCACTGCGCCAACTTTTTTGCATCATAATCGGCAGACGGTAAATAACGACGTTAAGGAAACTACCGACCATGAGACCGATAACACCGGTTAAAGCCATTAGTGCAGCCGGCGAATCGGCGAATATTTCTAGTCCTTGCATGAGTATTTTTGTTGGTTGTTGAAATTAAAGCGGTAAGCGGTAAGCGGTAAGCGGTAAGCGGTAAGCGGTAAGCGGTAAGCGGTAAGCGGTAAGCGGTAAGCGGTAAGCGGTAAGCGGTAAGCGGTAAGCGGTAAGCGGTAAGCGGTAAGCGGTAAGCGGTAAGCGGTAAGCGGTAAGCGGTAAGCGGTAAGCGGTAAGCGGTAAGCGGTAAGCGGTAAAATGATGCAGCATTTAAATCGCTTGTCAAGCGCCGATTTCACCTTTCACCTTTCACCTTTCACCTTTCACCTTTCACCTTTCACCTTTCACCTTTCACCTTTCACCTTTCACCTTTCACCTTTCACCTTTCACCTTTCACCTTTCACCTTTCACCTTTCACCTTTCACCTTTCACCTTTCACCTTTCACCTTTCACCTTTCACCTTTCACCTTTCACCTTTCACCTTTCACCTTTCACCTTTCACCTTTCACCTTTCACTGCTAACCAACCCTAACCCACTGCCGCGCCCATTTTAAAGATCGGCAGGTACATCGCAACGATCAAGCCGCCGACTAAGACACCCAGTACCGACATGATCAACGGCTCCATCAAGCTGCTGAGATTGTCTACCAAATTATCGACCTCTTCTTCGTAAAAATCGGCAACTTTGCTCAGCATCGTGTCTATCGAACCGGATTCCTCACCGATTGCGACCATTTGGGTGACCATGTGGGGAAACAAAACGGTTTGCTGCATGGCAAATTGTAAGCGTTGGCCGGTCGCGACATCTTCGCGCATCTTCAACACAGCATCGGCATAAATAATGTTTCCGCAAGCACCCGCAACAGACTCCAGCGCTTCGACTAACGGAACGCCGGCAGCGGACATTGTCGACAACGTTCTGGAGAAGCGTGCGATTGCCGATTTATTCAAGATCAACCCGACAACCGGTATTTTCAATAAGGTTCGGTCAAGAAAATGATTGAACGGTCTTGAGCGTTTATGGAAATAATTAAACGTATAGACAATCGCTACGATACTACCGACCATTATCCACCACCATTCCTGCATCCATTCGGAAAGATTGATAACCATCTTCGTGAAAGCGGGAAGATCGGCTCCGAAGCCCTGAAACAACTCCTCGAACACCGGCACAACGAAAATCAGCAAAATGGCGGTGACGACAAACGCGACAACCAGCACTGCAATCGGATAGGTCAACGCTTTTTTGATTTTTTTCTTGAGCGATTCGGTTTTTTCTTTATAGGTCGCTATTTTATCGAGCAATGTCTCAAGCACCCCAGCCTGCTCGCCCGATTCGACCAGATTACAAAAAAGTTCATCGAAATAAATCGGTCTTCTTTTCAGCGCTTCGGCCAAAGTATCGCCGCCTTCGATATCCGCCTTGATATCAAGCAGCATTTTTTGCATGCTCGGGTTTTCATGGCCTCTCCCGATGATATCGAACGATTGCACCAACGGCACCCCCGCTTCGAGCATCGTCGCGAGTTGCCGGCTGAAAATAGCGATATCGCCTGGCGTAATGGCTTTGACACGCGTGCCGAACAAAGGCTTGGGTTTTTTCTTGACGCTAATGACGCGTACGCCCATTTTGCGCAATTCGCTCCGCGCAATCGTTTCGGATTTCGCGGCGATTTCCCCCTTGGTGCGTTTCCCGCTTTTATCTTTGCCATCCCAGATGAAATCAATTTGTTCGACTTGTTCAGACATAATTACTCCTTAGTGACCCGGTCGATTTCTTCCAGGCTAGTGATGCCTTGACAGACTTTTTCAAGGCCGGACGCGCGCAGGTCGTTGATGCCTTCGGCTTTGGCTTGTTCGGCCAATTGCATGGTATTGCCGCCTTCCAGAATCAGTTTCCGCATGTTTTCGCTGATCGGCATAACCTGATAAATGCCGACCCGTCCTTTGTAACCGCTAGTGCAATGTTCGCAACCGGCAGGATTGGCCGTAAAAATTTTAATCTTAGTTAGATCTTCTTCTTTGAAACCGGCAGAAATCAACACCGAATCCGGTAAATCGGATTTGACCTTACAATATTCGCATAAGCGTCTAGCAAGACGTTGAGCCATGATCAAATGTACCGCCGAAACTATGTTAAACGGCGGCACGCCCATTTGCACGAGTCGATTTAACGTTTGCGGCGCATCGTTAGTGTGCAGCGTAGACAATACCAAGTGGCCCGTTTGTGCGGCCTTGACAGCAATCTCGGCGGTTTCCAAATCCCGTATCTCACCGACCATGATGATATCCGGATCTTGCCGAAGAAAAGCCCTCAAGGCACCGGCAAAGGTCAATCCGGCTTTTGGATTCATATTGACCTGATTGATACCCGGCACCGTAATTTCAACCGGATCCTCGGCAGTCGATATATTCCGTTCGACGCTATTTAGCAGATTCAAGCCTGTGTAAAGGGTAACGGTTTTACCGCTACCTGTAGGCCCTGTTACCAAAACCATACCATAAGGCCGGTTGATCGCCTCTAGAAATCGTTGTTGTTGGACGGGTTCAAAACCGAGTTTTTCGATGCCGATTTGCGCGCTGGTCGGATCGAGAATACGCAGTACGACTTTTTCACCGAACAAAGTCGGACAACTATTGACCCGAAAATCGATTGCCCGATTTTTCGACAACGCCATCTTAATCCGTCCGTCTTGAGGAACACGCCGTTCGGCGATATCCATTTTAGCCATGACCTTGATACGAGAAATAATCCGGGCCGAGATATTGGGAGGCGGACTTGCCACTTCATATAGCATGCCGTCTGCGCGAAAGCGAATTCGAAAGCTTTTTTCATAAGGCTCAAGATGAATGTCCGAAACCCCTTTTTTAATCGAATCGAGCAAAATTTTATTAACGAAGCGAACGATAGGCGCATCGTCCACATCGCTTGCAGCCTCGTCTCCGGCCGGCTCCTGATCGCCGCCGGTAATTTCGAGATTATCCAGATCGGAATCCAGTAAATCGGTCATCGTGGTATCGGCAGCTTCCAGCGACGTCTCGATAGCCTTAGACAATTTATCTTCTTCGACCAGAATCGTGTCGATATTCAGGCGCGTATGAAACTTTATCTCGTCCTGTGCTTGAAAATTGCCGGGGTCGGAAACCGCCAAAAACAACCGGTTTCCGCGCTTAAGCAAGGGTAAAACATGATGCTTTCTGATCAGTTTTTCGCTAACTAAATTGACTGGCAAGGCACGAATATCGAGCGCGTCGAGATCGAGCTGCGGAATACCGAATTCTTTGGAAGCTTTGGCTGTTACGGATTTACTGTCAACCAATTTATTGGTCACCAAATAACTGATTAGCGGTAATTTGGCTTTCTTCGCTGCCTGCATATGCAACTGCATATCCGCCTCGGTAATCAGGCCGGCTTGTACCAAACATTTCGGTAGCCCGCCGATCGGCAGGTCGATTAAATCTGTTGCCATAGATGAGATTTGAGGTTCAAGGTTCAAGGTTTAAGGTTCAAGGCTTAAGGTTCAAGATATAAGGTCCACCTTGCCCCTTTCTCCTTGCCACTTGAACCTTGCCCCCTTAATTAAAGTGCCTTTATCTTTATCAATTGTGCTTCCAAATTGTTAAGTGTAGATCGTAACTCGATGAGTTTATGTTTTTCTTTATCGACTACCTCGGACGGTGCTTTATCGGTAAAGGACGGATTATTAAGCTTGCCTTCGATCCGCGGTAATTCCTTGCTGATGCGTTGAATTTCCTTGTTCAATCGGGCCGATTCGGCTTCTTTGTCGATCAATCCTGCCATCGGTATCAAAATTTTCATATCGCCGACCAAGGCAATTGCCGACTCGGGCTCGGCATCACTTTGAGTTAGCCATTCAATTTTTTCCAACCGCCCCAACTTTTCCAAATAGCCTCGATTATTCTCGACAAAATTACGGTCCTGATCTAAGCCGTTTTGCAGCAATACCGGCAAAGGTTTTCCTGGAGCAATATTCATTTCGCCGCGAATTCTGCGCACACCTAGAATAAAACTCATGATCCAATCGATTTCATGCACGGCAGCCTTATCGATTTGCTCAGCATCGGATTCCGGATATGGCTGAAGCATGATGGTCGCCTCATGTACGCCGGTCAAGGGCGCAACGCGCTGCCAAATTTCCTCGGTAATGAAAGGCATTAGCGGATGAGCCAACCGCAAAATTTGCTCCAAAACGGTCAATAGCGTTTTACGTGTGCCTCGTTGCTGAGCTTCGCTGCCGGATTGCAACGATATTTTGGCCAATTCCAAATACCAGTCGCAATATTCGTTCCAAGTAAATTCGTAAATCGCTTGAGCCGTCAAGTCGAAACGATACGTTTCGATGTCGCGGCGAATCGTTGCGGTCACCTCATTCAAGCGGGACCTTATCCAGCGATCCGCCTGGCTATATTCACAATCAGCCTCGCCTAGGCCGTTATCGTGCCCTTCGGTATTCATCAGCACGAAGCGCGCGGCATTCCATAGTTTATTACAGAAATTACGATAACCTTCCGTACGCGCCAAATCGAATCGAATATCGCGACCGGTCGACGCCAATGATGCGAACGTGAAGCGCAACGCATCGGTACCGAACGAAGGTATACCGTCGGGAAAATGTTTACGCGTCGCGGCTTCGATTTTCTTAGCCAAATGTGGCTGCATCATGCCGGAGATGCGTTTTTGCACCAACGATTCCAGGTCGATACCGTCGATCAAGTCGATCGGATCAAGCACATTGCCTTTTGACTTGGACATTTTCTGCCCTTCGGCATCACGTATTAAGCCGTGTATATAGACTTCCTTGAAAGGTACTTGACCTTGAAATTTCAGGCCCATCATAATCATCCGAGCGACCCAGAAGAAAATAATATCGAAACCGGTCACCAGTACGCTGGTCGGATAATGCTTGGCTAATTCCGGCGTGTTCTCCGGCCAACCTAAAGTCGAAAAAGGCCAAAGCGCGGATGAAAACCAGGTGTCGAGCACATCTTCATCCTGACGTAGCGGATAGTCGTCGTCCAACTTATGCACCGAGCGGACTTCTTGTTCGGAGCGGCCGACATAGACATTACCTTCGTCGTCGTACCAAGCAGGGATTCGATGTCCCCACCAGATTTGCCGCGAAATACACCAATCCTGGATATTGCGCATCCATTCGAAATAGGTATTTTTCCAGTTGTCCGGCACGAATTTTATCGTACCGTTTTCGACCGCTTCGATCGCCGGCTCCGCCAAAGGGGCAACCTTGACGTACCATTGATCGGTCAAGAACGGCTCGATCACGCTGCCGGAGCGGTCGCCGCGCGGTACCATCAATTTATGGTCTTCGATTTTTTCGAGCAAGCCCTGAGCTTCGAGGTCGGCAACCACCTGTTTCCGCGCTTCGAAACGGTCCAACCCAAAATATTGATGCGGTATCAGTTGATCCGGATCATCCTTGTTGTCTCTGATTTGTGCATCGACCGTGAATATATTGATCAGCCCGCCATGCGGCAATGCCTGTATGACGCTTTGATCGCGGTGCCGCAGCCAGACTTCGTAGTCGTTAAAATCATGGGCCGGCGTGATTTTGACGCAACCGGTGCCAAACTCCGGATCGACGTATTCGTCGGCTATGATCGGAATGCGCCGCCCGGTCAAAGGCAGTTCGACAAATTCGCCGAGCAAATGCTTATAGCGCTCGTCATTCGGATGAATCGCGACCGCGGCATCGCCGAGCAGGGTTTCCGGGCGTGTCGTCGCGACAACGAGATGACCGGTACCGTTGGTCAGCGGATAACGCATATGCCATAACGAACCGTTTTCCTCCTCGGACAACACTTCCAAATCGGATACGGCTGTATGTAGCACCGGATCCCAATTGACCAAGCGCTTGCCCCGATAAATCAGACCTTCTTCGTAAAGCCGGATAAATACCTCGCGAACGGCGTCCGACATGCCCTCGTCCATCGTAAAGCGCTCCCTCGACCAATCTAGCGACGAACCCATCCGGCGCAACTGGCGCATGATCGTACCGCCGGACTCTTCTTTCCATTCCCAGATTTTCTCAATGAAGGCTTCTCGCCCGAAATCATGGCGCGTCTTGCCGTCAGCTTCGGCCAGACGTTCGACGACCATTTGCGTCGCGATGCCGGCATGATCCGTTCCGGGTTGCCACAGCGTGCTGCAACCTTTCATTCGATGATAACGCGTCAACGCATCCATGATCGTGTCTTGAAATGCATGGCCCATATGCAGGCTACCGGTGACATTCGGCGGAGGAATCATGATGCAATAAGATTCGCCATCCTGCCTCGGCGCAAAATAATTATTTTCTTCCCAAGCCTGATACCAGCGTTGTTCGATTGAATGAGGGTCGTAAGTCTTGTCCATGTTTATGCGTTGTTAGTATTTAGAGAAATCGGTAGAAGTTGGCTTGGACACTGAAGCCCGGGGCATTACATTTTATGCGTAACGACGGAGAGTCCGGCTTGGCGGTATTGTTGATAGCGTATTCGACCGGGACCTTTGCTTTCTTCACTATCGTCCAATATTTCGAGGATGCGTTCGCTATTCATCCAATTATCCGGAATGCGTGTCGACAGATTGATGACTATATCGCGCCAATCGTCGGGCACGCCAAGATGCCCGATCAGAACGACATTGGCCCTATCGGGCGCCATGCCGTCGTATAAATGATGCGGTACAAAGCTTCCGGGTCTGAATGTCCAAAGGAGATCGTCAAGCATTGCACTTTGCTGAGGATCGTCGGTCAATAGGTAGCAAAGCCGACCGCTACGATAGGCTTTTTCGGTTAGTTTACAGGCGAATAACTGCCTATCGCGTTCGGACCGGGATGCCAAGATGTAAAAACCGATATCGGGCATTGACGCACAGGTTAGGCTCGGCATCGGTCCAACAGATATTGCGTCAACAAAGGGACAGGCCGTCCGGTCGCGCCTTTGGTCAACCCGGTGCGCCAAGCCGTGCCTGCGATGTCGAGATGCGCCCAGCGGAAGTTTTCGGCATACTTCGATAAAAAACAGGCCGCGGTAATCGTGCCGGCATCCTTACCTCCGATATTGGCCATGTCGGCGAAATTGGATTTCAGCAATTCTTGATACTCTTCCCAAAGCGGCAAACGCCAAACGCTATCGCTCGCCGTCTCACCGGCTTTAACCAGATCGTTACAGAGCGCATCGTCATTGCCGAACAAACCGCTCGGCACACGCCCTAACGCAACAATGCAGGCCCCGGTTAGGGTTGCTAGGTCGATAACCGCCTCCGGATCGAATTTTTGCGCATACGTCAGTGTGTCGCACAGTAACAAACGCCCTTCCGCATCGGTATTGAGAATTTCGATCGTTTTGCCCGACATGCTCGTCACAATGTCGCCGGGTTTATTCGCATCGCCGTCCGGTAAATTTTCCGAGGAGGGAACCAAGCCTATGATGTTCAACGGCAACTGCATTTCCGCGGCGGCCTGTAAAGTCCCGAGAACGCTCGCGCCTCCGCACATATCGTATTTCATTTCATCCATGCCAAGCCCCGGCTTCAAGGAAATACCGCCGGCATCGAAGGTCAAGCCTTTTCCGATCAACACGATCGGTTTTCCGTGTTTTTCGCCGCCATGATAATTGAGCGCGATCAATTTGGCCGGCTGACGACTACCCCGAGACACGGACAACAAGGCCCCCATGCCGAGTTTTTCCATATCCGCTTCTTCCAAAATTTCTACGCTCATCGAAGCAAATCGTTCGGCAATGCTTTGCGCTTGCTCGGCTAGATAAGTCGGCGTGCAAATATTTCCCGGCAAATCCGCTAATTGCTTAGCCAGTGAAACCCCGCCGGCAATAGCTTGTCCTTGTATTAAACCGGTTTGGGCATCAGCTTGTTGATTTTCGGAAACCACAATACTGATACGGTCGGTTTTAAATTCGTTTTCGACAACCGTCTTGCAATGCTTGAATTGGTATAACGCATCATCGAAGACTTCGATAATCTGACGCGTTTTCCAAGCCAAGTCTCTGTCTTTGACATCGATTTCGACCAGCGTGCAGGCCGCCGACTTCAATCCTGAATCACGGACGGTTTTTATCGCAGCGGCTAGAGCGTTGCGATAGTTTTTACCGTTCATTTCATCGGACTTGCCAAGGCCGACCAACAGTACGCGCGCAAAAGAAGTGTCCGGCAACCAATTAATCAAAGCGGTTTCGCCAACTTTCCCTTTGCAATCGCCGCGTTCGATGAATCGGCTTATCAGGTTTTGCGAACACTGGTTTATATGAGACGCAGACGGGGTAAGCGATAGATTTTCATAAAGGCCTACAATAATGCAGTCGGTTTGCAGCTTGTCTAACGGAAGGCTTTCTATAGAATAGTCCATAATGTGCGATGTCTTGATTAGGTGTAATAATTGTAAATAATAAGCCTCAAGCAGTTGAGAGCGCTTTCGAGCATAATTTCGTTAATAATGGATTATACAGCAAGCGATTTTTCTACAAAGTGGAAAATAGCTTGTCTGTCTATCGGCATAAGAGTCGGTTTCGACTAGTGTTTGGCTATTTTTAGGAGCGGTTTTTTTGAATACTGATTGGAATAATGGATACAAGTCACGTCATAGGCCGCTAATCACGGTACTGGACAGCATGATCGTGGCTGATTTAACGCGAACGTTAACGGCGGTACTGTCGGTTATCGTCGTAATCATTGTCAGCCGACGCTTTATCAGAATACTGGAAAAGGCTATCGAAGGGGCCATTTCGAACAAAACGTTGCTGAATATTCTGGGTTTAAAAATGATCGAGGCTTCGATTGCCTTTTTACCGGCCGCATTTTTTATGGCGGTATTGATGGTGGTCGGGCGAATGTATCGAGATCAAGAAATGTCGGCAATATTTTCCGCCGGCGGCGGAGCCGGATCGATTTATCGCTCGGTGTTTATCATGGCATTTCCGCTTGCCGTAATTGCAACCGGCTTATCGTTTTATGTAGGGCCTTGGGCCGAAACCGTCACGAAGGAAATGATGGCCGAGGATGAAAAATCCGCCGATATCCGAGGCATTGCGGCAGGACGCTTCAGCGAATACCAGCATGGCGACCTGGTTTTTTATGTCGAACAGATTGACGACGATGACATAATGCAACAAGTTTTCGTGCAGCACCGAAAAGGTGGCCAAACCGCGATTATCGGTGCCGAAACCGGACGTTTTGAAGACTTGGAAGGCGGTCTGTACTTGATTCTTGAGCAAGGCCGTAGAGTCCTAGGCAAGCCGGGAGAAGCAAATTATACGATAGAAGAATTTGCCGAATATGCGGTCAGGCTGGAAGAAAGAAACCGTGCGGTTGTGCTAAACCTAGAAGCCATGCCGACCAAGGAATTGTGGAAAAACAAAGCCCCTAGTGAGCTGGCCGAATTACACCGGCGACTCAGCATACCTACCGGTCTTGTTTTCTTGGCGCTTCTTGCGGTACCACTTGCACAAATCTCCCCGAGGGGCGGCGTTTACGGCAATATGTTCGTGGCATTTTTAATATATTTCAGTTACGGCAACCTAACTCGCATCAATCATAGCTGGCTGGTCAAAGAAAAAATACCGTTATGGTTCGGTGGAATTTGGGTCGATTTAGTCTTATCAATACTGGCTGTCGCGTTACTGGTTAGACTTTATAGTTGGCGTTATGTGCTTATCAAAATTCAGGAAAAGGTAAAATTGTGAATGTATTGACCGGCTATATCGTCAAAGAAGTATTGAAGGGTTCGTTCATCGCACTGGTCTTGCTACTGACGCTATTTAATCTGTTTACTTTTACCGACGAATTAAAATCTTTGGGCAAAGGCAGCTATGGGCTACAAGAAATCTTTAAGTACCTAGCATTGACCAGTCCAAGAGTTCTCTATGAATTAGTCCCGTCTTCGGCCTTATTGGGGAGCCTGTTTGTCTTGGGCGCAATGGGCAATAACCGGGAACTGATCGCGATGCGCGCATCCGGCATTTCAGTGCTCGGCATCGTTAAATCGGTCATGCTGGCCGGCGCTATCCTGGCGGTTTTTGCCGTGGCGGTGGGCGAATTTTTCGCGCCTACTGCCGAGCGCAATGCTCGCATACTGAAAATGAGCGCTTTAAACAGGGACTTCATCGCACAAAGCCGATACGGCTTATGGTTACGTGAAGGATCGAAATTCATCAATGTCCGTGAAATCAAGGATAATGGCAATCTTAGCGAAATCTATATTTACGACTTAGACGACCGGAATTTTTTGCATACGGCAACAACCGCGAGTAAAGCACTTTTTCAACAAGACAAGCAATGGCTATTGAAAAACATCGAGCAAAGCAGCATTTCCACAGAACAAGTCGAGACGGAGCAAATCGAAAGCCGCCAATGGAAATCATCGATTGATCCCAAGTTATTAAATGTCGTCGTCGTTAAACCTGAGAACTTATCCTTGTATGACCTTGCGCTTTATATCGATTTTTTAAAGGATAATAAACAAAAATCCGAAACCTTCGAATTGGCGTTTTGGGGACGGGTTGTCAATCCATTCGTAATTTTCGTCATGCTGCTGGTAGCAACGCCTTTTGTTATTGGCGTCAGACGCGGCGTCAGTACCGGTAGTCGAATGATGATCGGTATCATTATCGGCATGGGCTTCAACATCATCGATAAAATTACCGGTCATGTAAGCTTGATCTACCATTTAAACCCGGCATTCATGTCGGTATTGCCGAGTGCCGTAGTATTTTCATTGGCGCTTTATGCGGTCAGAAAGGTTAGATAATGCGCTTTGGTTAAGGCTTCGGAACGAAAAATACCGCCGTTCGCGACAACCGGTCGTGCCATGCCCGGTTGTCTTTATCGATTAACACCCAAATGTAGCCTAATCCTAAAACACCCCAGGAAAGTATCGCGCCAATAAATCGGATTGCTGCCTGCATCCAAGTGATGGATTGAAGGTCTTCGGTAAGGATTTTGAGATTCCAGGCTTTAAGGCCCAAGGTTTGTCCGCCATGCGTCCAAAACCAGCCGAAAAAGAAATAGCTGACCAAGACTAAATAGGCGTGAAAATAGAGATTATCCGAAGCGAATGCTTCGCCATGATTGAAAAGAAGGCCTGCGGCAGTTGCCACAAAAAGAACCGCCAATAGAAGTAAGCCATCGTAAAGCAATGCCGCGATGCGGCGAAAAAAACCAGCCGGCCTTATCTCGGAGCAGCCGGCTTTATTGATTGAGTCGCCGAAAATAACGTTATTCCTTAAACAGCGCCAGTTTTTGACCGAAATACATACTCATTACGGTTAACGCTCCAAGCATTAAAAATGAAAATATAAAAGGCGGTCTGTGAAACAGCAAAATCGTCAAGTCCGTTACAAAAAGGCTGGTTAATAAAGGCCTGTCGATTAAGCCGCTGATGATCTTTTTGAACATGAAATACCTCAATGCTGTTTAAGTTTTATGAACAAGAACTGTTTGTCTCGGAAAAGCGCCAAGCCTAGTACTGCCGTCGATTTTACAACAAAATACTAACGCAACTTATTGTTGGCCGAAATTCTACTATATTCAAAAGGGGAAAGTAAAAAGAATCGTGCGGATTGAGCTTGAATTGCTTCAAATGTTATGATTACGTCATAGAGCTGTTTTCACCCGGAAACGGCGAACAGTCTTCATAATAAAAAACATAAGACCACACATCGACAGGATGACGGTTTCCGTAAAAAGTTAACTCGTTATAAGTTACCAAGGACAAAGGCCATTTTAAACTTTTTTAAAAAAATTATTTCCTCGAGCACCGGAACCCCATTAATACCGGCGAAAGATGACAGTGTTTCACAGCCGGAAGCACCTAGGATTTATTCTCGTTCCGAGCACAATATCTCAAGATCGCAAATTAGCGAGAATGCCTTGAAAGTGCTATACCGACTCAAAAAGTCCGGCTTTGAAGCCTATTTGGTTGGTGGTTGCGTTCGAGACCTATTATTAGGCCGAGAGCCTAAGGATTTCGATGTCGTGACCGATGCCCATCCCGAACAGGTGCGCAAAATTTTCCGCAACTGCCGATTGGTCGGCCGGCGCTTTCGCTTGGCGCATGTGCATTTCGGGCGTGAAATCATCGAAGTCGCCACATTTCGAGGCAATGCCGGAGAAGTACCGGACGACGACCTACTGCTCAACGATGAAGGCAGATTGGTGCGCGATAATATCTACGGTACGATTGAAGAAGATGTCTGGCGACGCGACTTCACCGTCAATTCGCTCTATTACAATATTCGGGATTTTTCGGTTACCGATTACGTCGGCGGCATGGCCGATCATACGACTGGGACATTACGCCTAATCGGCGACCCCGAAACCCGCTATCGGGAAGATCCGGTACGCATGCTGAGAGCGATCAGGTTTGCAGTTAAACTCGGCTTTACCCTGCATCCGAACTGCGAGAAACCGATAGCCGGCCTTGCCGAGCTACTGTATCACATTCCTCCTGCTCGTTTATTCGACGAGGCAATAAAGCTATTTCTATCAGGCCATGCCTTACAAACTTTTGAAATGCTTCGCCATTACGGTTTATTTCAAATTTTGTTCCCGGCAGTCGAGCGCAGTTTGTCCGTCGAAGAACAAGGCTTTCCAAGACTCTTTCTGGTCAGGGCTTTGGAAAACTCAGATTCCCGAGTCGCCGAAGGCAAGACCGTTACTGCCTACTTTTTATTCGCGGCGTTTTTATGGGACGCAGTAAAAACACATGCCGAAGAACAAATAGAAAAAGGCGTTCCGGAAAATATTGCATTTCAAGTTGCCGCCAACGAACTGATTGCCGAGCAAGTTAAGCGCGTTTCGCTACCTCGTCAGATTAGCTTAGCCATGCGCGAAGTATGGAGCCTGCAACCCAGATTTGCACGAAGACGAGGCTCAAAACCCTATCGCTTGTTAAACCATCCGAGATTCAGAGCGGCTTACGATTTTTTATTGTTGCGTATTGAAACGGAAGGCGTGGATCCTGAGCTCGGCGAATGGTGGACCCAATTTCAAGCTGCCGGCGAAGCCGAACAAAAAAAAATGACTCAGCTGGCACAAAAATCGAATCGCAAACCACTTAAGCGCCGACGATCCCGGCCCAATAAACCGAGCAATGCCGATACAGCGAAAGACTAAGATTTTTAGCCACTATGACCAATAACAACGACTTCGTAACGGCCTTTATCGGTCTGGGCAGCAATCTCGACCGGCCCGCAGAACAACTGTTGAGAGCCAGACAAACCCTTGCGGCATTACCGAATATAAAGGAAACCGGATTTTCGAGCCTTTACCGCAACCCACCGATGGGCCCTCAGGATCAACCCGATTATGTCAACGCGGTGATGGCCATTACAACATCAGTGCCGGCCATCGACTTACTGCGCCAATTACAAGCTGTGGAACAGTCTCAAGGGCGAATTCGAACAGGCGAACGCTGGGGAGCCAGAACACTAGATCTTGATCTATTACTTTATGGGGACCGGCAAATTGAAGTCCCCGACCTAACCGTTCCTCATATCGGCATTGCCGAACGCGCCTTTGTTTTATATCCTTTGTATGAAATCGCGCCGGATCTGTCGATTCCGGGACTCGGTAAACTGACCGATTTAATCGCGAAATGTCCTAAAAACGACCTACATCGGTTGACCTAAGTGAATAATTATTCTTCCGCTTCTCTAACCAAACCATTGACGATCACCGATCTTCAAACGATGAAGCAGCGCGGCGAAAAAATCAGCTGCCTAACCGCTTACGATGCCAGCTTCAGCGCACTGCTCGATAAAGCCGGCATCGATATCCTCCTGGTCGGCGACTCGTTAGGCATGGTCATACAAGGTCAAACGACGACGATTCCGGTCGGCATCGAAGACATGACCTATCATGCCGCTTGCGTGGTTCGCGGTCGACAGCGAGCATTCGTGATAGCCGACATGCCTTTTATGAGCTACGCCGGTAAGGAACAAGCAGCCGACAACGCCGCTCGATTAATGCAAACCGGCGGCGTGCAAATGGTTAAATTAGAGGGCCCTAAAATCGAACTAGTCGAATTTTTATCCGAGAACGGAATCCCCGTCTGCGGGCACTTGGGCTTACTTCCGCAATCGATCAATCGCCTAGGCGGCTACAAAATACAGGGACGCGAACGATCTGCGGCCGACCAAATGATCGCCGATGCCTGCCGACTGGAAAAAGCCGGCGCGGCATTATTGGTACTCGAATGCGTCCCGGCGATCTTGGCCGAAGAAATCACCCGGCAATTGTCGATTCCGGTAATCGGTATCGGCGCCGGAGCCGATTGCGACGGACAAGTCCTGGTACTTTACGATATTTTAGATATCGGCATCGCCAAGCGACCTCGTTTTTCTAAAAACTTCATGCAAGATGCATCCAGTATCGAAATGGCCATTAAAAATTTTCATGAAGCCATCAAGCAAGGCTTGTTTCCGGACGAGGAACACAGTTTCCAATGAGCCTGTCGACAGTCACAACAATCCAAGCATTGCGCGACACGCTAAAACCGTGGCGAAATACCGGCAATTCCGTGGCTTTTGTACCGACGATGGGCAACTTACATGACGGACATTTACAATTGGTTAAAAAAGCCAAGGAATGCGCCGATAAGGTGGTCGTCAGTCTTTTTGTCAATCCGACGCAATTCGGTGTCGGCGAGGATTTTAACCATTACCCCAGGACCGAATCCGAAGACGCTAAAAAACTTGATGCTATTGGGGCCGATCTACTTTTTTTGCCTCCGGTCTCGGAAATTTATCCTGAAAACCATAGAACGTCGGTCTCGGTATCCGGCTTATCGGACTTGCATTGCGGCAAAACAAGAGTCGGCCACTTCGACGGCGTCGCGACTATCGTTTGCAAGTTATTCAACATCGTGCAACCGGATCTGGCATTCTTCGGCGAAAAGGATTTTCAACAACTGAGCATAATCCGAGCATTGGTTAGAGACCTGAACATTCCGGTCGAAATTCGCGGCATCGAAACGGTTAGAGAAGCGGACGGCTTGGCAATGAGTTCGCGCAACGGCTACCTATCAGCGGATGAAAGACTTGCAGCCCCCGCCCTTTATCGTTCATTATGCCAGGCGCGCGATCGAATAATAGCGGGCGAACAAAACTACCCGGCGCTGGAAAAAAGGTTTATGCTGTCATTGCGGGAAGCCGGATTACAACCCGAGTATTTTTCGGTATGCCGTCAGTCAAGTTTAATGCCGGCTGGCGCCGATGACATGGAGCTGGTTATACTTGCAGCCGCAAGACTGGGAAAAACCCGCCTGATCGATAATGTTTATTTTTCAAAAACGCCATTATGACCGCGGGCAATCTTCAAGCGCTATTTTTAAGTTGAAGAGCACTCTCTATTAAGCGATAATGCCCGGTTTCTAAAAGAATTTATCTTGTAAATAGTATGCAAACTACAATGCTTAAAGCCAAGCTACACAGGGCAACCGTGACCTACTCCGAATTAGGTTACGAAGGTTCTTGCGCGATCGATAGTGATATTTTGGATCGAGCCGGCATTAGGGAGTACGAGCAGATTCAAATCTACAATATCAACAACGGCGAGCGCTTTACAACCTACGCAATCAAGGCGGAGGCCGGATCGCGTATTTTCTCGGTTAACGGCGCGGCGGCTCGTTTAGCTTGTCCAGGCGACATCATCATCGTTTGTGCCTATGCCATCCTCGACCAGCAGGAGCTTGCCGATTACAAGCCTACCTTGCTCTATTTCAACGACAAGAACGAAATTATTCGTTCCAGTCATATCATTCCTATTCAGTCGGCTTAAGTTTTTACCCCTAAAAACCGTACTCTATCCGGCCATCCCTGCTAAGGCGCGACCGGATAGGGCTGTTCCACCGTATAGATCTGAACACTTCAAATGATGCGCTTTACCCCAGTATTTCGGGTGAATGAAAATTCGATCATAGATCCAAATTATACGCTCTTTCCAAAGCTCCAGCTTGGGAAAGACACTCAGGAAGCTCCAGCTTCCTGAGACCGCCACCTGTCAATCGAGCAACAAAACTTGCTTTCCTTGCATTAAAATAGGGACGTTATTTATGCCCGAATCCTAATTGAATATTTTCGTGTGCCTCATGGACAAAATACTTTTTATAGGCTCATGGTTGAACTACAGAATTTAGGACAAAGCCTTATCTATGCTTCCGAAAAGTCGATTTCATGATTTTTTTCGGTCAAGGTGATGCTTTGCTCGACTTGAACCAATACTTTTTGAATACCTTTTCTTGAATTCACATTGATCAGAATCGGTGATTTGATCGAACCTTTGATGGTAGGCTTACCCGACTCTTCGTCATTTTCGTCGGTGTGCAATAGAATCAGTACCGCTAATTCGTCCGGGTTACTCAACTCAAGCAATTCTTGCTCTTCGTCAGTCAAAATAAAACTGTAATTGATATTGAAGTCGACAGGATTGGCCGCGGAAAATGTTAAATCTTCGTCATCGACGGATTGCAACCAAAAAATAATCGGATTATCTTCCTGATGGAAAAGCTTAAACCGGGTTTGATCTTCAAAACCGGGAATGCCTTTCGGAAAAACGATGATAGTATCGGGGTCGACGCGTTGTTCGCCAAGAAATTTTGATTTGATTTCCATGATTATTGCCTGTTGAATTTAAAATAGCCTTTAAGTATAGACCACACTATCGATTAATCGGTAACGAACGAAAACAGCGCCGCCTTCATTTTTGATAGTTTTCGTAATAGTCTTTTTGAGCATCATAAATAAAGCTGTCGGTTCCGTCACGGATGCCATACATTAAATCATAAACGCCTCGCTCGGTATCCCTGATAAATGTATGGATATTGCTAAAAAATCCGACCGTCTGCTCTCGATCAGGCAGACTGCTTGCAGACTCGCCCCGATGATTACCGGTACAGCCAAGATTAACCGCGCTTAACAAAATCATCATCAATCCGATTATGGGTTTCATACAATTCTCCGACAGTTTGCTATTGCCAAGCAATAACAAAGCCAACCAAAAAGGAATCTCATAACCTATTGATAAAAAATACAATCATCCTCGCACACAGAAAGAACGCCAATTTTTCGTCACCTGACTATCCCCGCTTTTTCTTTTTAGCTCCCGTCCGATACCGGCCGACACCACCCCAAATGAAGCGTCGAACAGGTAAATAAGGACCGCTAAAAATCATCAATGCAATGAGGGCCAAAATCCAGCTTAATTCGTAGCGAACCACTTGCTGCTGACGAAGATCGACGGCCCGCAATGCCCGGCTAAGTTGCTCCGGCGTTTCCAGGTGATGATAGTGCAGGCCTGTAATTCCGGCCAAGCGTTGCAGAACCTGTTCTTTAACCGACGTCAAATACTCGCCCGATGAGACCTGTAGTTTGCGAATACGCCTATCTGCTTCATCGACTTGCCAATAACCGGTTTGAATGTTGTTTTGATCGTACTTAGGAATCGGAACCGGCAATAGGTTACCGACCCCAACCAACAAGCCTTTAACCTTGCCTCGCTCAAGCAGGAATCTCGGATCTTTGACAGACTCCGGCGTTTGCTGCCCATCGGTAAAAAAAACCAGACTGGGATTCGAATCGATTTTTGCGACTTCGCGAAGGCTCGTATATAAGCCCCTAGCGATATGGCTATCCGCAGCCCAAGCCATGCGCCAATCGATTTTCATTAGACTTTCTTCAATGACCGAGTAGTGCTCGCACACTTCGAGCGGCTCGAACAACAAAAAACTATTTTTTGTGGTAAACAGACCTAACCCCACATGCGATTGACAAGGCAAAGCCGATATCACCTCTTTCAAGCTCTCCTTAACAAATGAAAGACGGTCCGACGGCATGCCGTCGACATGGTAATCGCGCGCATTCATACTTTGCGTGATATCGATGACAAAAATCAGATTATAGCTGTCCTTGCGAAGTGGAATAGTCGGTTTAAACAAAGCAAGTAACAACAAGACAGCGGGCAATATCAAAAACCAAAGGCGCTTATCCTTAAGCATCATTAAGGCCCGCCTTCCGGAATACCCGGCATAATCGCATGCACGCTACTTTTATGACCTTGCCAGTCGGCTTTTTCCTCTTCCTTAGCGGGCGGACGAATACGTAGAGCGAACTCAAGATTGTAGCGCGCCTGCCAATGACCGGGCTCGACCGCCAACACCTGTTTAAAAGCTTGCTCGGCCAAATCCAGCAAGGTATTGATTTGTCCATATTCCCAAACGCCCTTGGCATTCCATAACTTGGCCGCCTGCTGCAAATAAATCGCGCCCATGTTGTATTGAACATCGACACGAAACCCGGCATCGACAAGCGGCTCTATTTGTAAATAAAGCCGTAGGGCCTGTTGAAAATCCCCTTCCCTATTGAGTTCAACGGCTTGGGCAAAAATAACTTCGGGCGGTAAATTGTCGCCGGCAAGCGCAATCGTGTCGGGTTGTCGAATCATCGCATTGAACTTGACCAGCTGTTGCAATTCGGTGAGTTCGCGCACAGACCATGCCGCTAACACAAGCAACAGCAACCAAGCAACTACCGGGTGATAGGAATTCCAAAGCGTTATTTTTTTCGGTCGTTTAAATATCTGCATCATTTGCTTGTCAATTCAAAATCGGCGGTAATATACCTTTTTTCGGCATTCTACTGTAGATTTAGGGCTTGAAAAACCGCTAAATCGGCGGACCGTCAAAAGCCTGGCAACTGCCCGGCGAAATCTAATATACCGCCGAGTTTGTCAGCAACTTACCGGCTAAGTTAAACTGATGCCGTTTACCCATGCGGAGTCGCTGTTCATGTCAGGTTTCTTCAGAAAATTACTCGGATTCGTGTTGCTGCTGACAACAATAGGCTTGGCAACGTGTCAATCGATGCTGAAAGCCGAACCTGTATTCGGCCAACTAATGCTATCGCAGTCCAAACAATGACGCAAAGCCACAACTTTCGAAAGCCCAAGCGCTTTAGCTCGGACTCCTTGCAAAAATACTCACCAAGGGGCTTGCTGCTCTATTTTCTGCCGATCGCACTACTGCCGGCAATCATAATTGCGCTGGCCAAAGGCAATTTGACCACGATCCTCGTCAACGCCACGGCTTATACCTTGTATCTATTCTCGGCCTGGTGCCTGCGTAAAGGGATTCAAGCCGAAACACGCCATCGACAAAGACCGATGGCCTCACCTACGAAATATCCATTAAAATTGCTTGCCGCTATCATTACCGCATTGACGACAGGCATGCTTGCCTGGCTCGGCGCACGACAAACCTTACCGGTCGCCGCAGCCTATGCAGGCGGAGCGTTTTTGGGCATGTTTTTAAGTTACGGTTTCGATCCCAAAGCCAAAAGCACACAAGGCGCTCAGGGCTATTCGGGCGAAGAACTCGGAAAAGCGCTTGCCGAATCTCACGCCATGATTCGGCGTATCGAGCAAGCCGGCAGCAAAATCCGCAATCACGAATTCAATAACCGCATCGAACGAATCTGCGAAATCGCCGACAACATAATCGCCCAAATCGAAGCCGATCCGCGCGATTTTCGAAGAGCCCGAAAATTTCTCAATGTCTATCTCGACGGCGCGATGCAAGTCACCGAAGGTTATGCCAAAACGCATAGTCAACTCCAACTCGGCCAACTAGAACCCGCCCAATTGGAACAAAGCTTTCGCAATGTTCTCGAAACGATCGAAACATCGTTTCTGGAACAACAGCAAAAACTGCTTGAAGACGACATTTTCGATCTCGATGTCAAAATCGAAGTATTGACTGCGCAACTCAAACGGGAAGGCATACTGTAATGCTTTCTGACAACACAGGTACCCCCATGACTGATCAACCCTTATCTACAGCGACCGCAACAGAATCGAACGAGCCGATTCCCGGAATGTCGACAGACATCATTTCCTATCAAGCCGCCCCGCCGGAAAAACGGGAACAAGTCGAACAATTGCTACAAGAAATCGACATAAACGATACTCATTCGATACTGTTCTTCGGCAGCAAGGCCCAAGAACAACTAACATCGATTTCCGACCGCATGCTCGATGGCGTTAAAAACAAAGACATCGGCCCGGCCGGCAACGACCTCAATGAAATGGTCGCGACACTACGCGGCTTCGATGTCGACGACCTCGACCCGAACAAAAAACCGAGCTTTATGGCGAAACTCTTCGGCAAAGCCAAGCCTGTCGTCAAGTTTTTGCAGCAATACGAAGAAGTCCGTAAACAAATCGATACGATCAGCGACAAGCTGGAGCGCCACAAAACCGATCTACTCACCGACATCACATCGCTCGACCGGCTCTATCAAGCCAATTTGGAATACTTTCACACGCTCGAGGATTATATCGCCGCCGGCGAAGAACAATTACGCAGGCTCGATGAAGAAATCATTCCGCAACGGCAACAACAAGCCGAAGCCGGACAAGAAATCATCGCCGCGCAACAACTGCGCGACCTGCGCTCGGCCCGCGACGATCTCGAACGCCGCGTTCACGACCTACGCCTGACCCGCCAGGTTTCGATGCAAAGCCTACCCAGCATCCGCCTGGTACAAGAGAACGATAAAGGTCTAGTCAGCAAAATCAGCTCAACGTTAGTCAACACAGTGCCGTTATGGCGTCAACAATTGGCGACCGCCGTCACCATATTCCGCTCGTCTCAAGCCGCGCAGACCGTTAAAGCGGCGACCGACTTGACCAACGACTTACTGACCGCCAACGCCGAAACGCTCAAGCAAGCCAACGCCGAGACGCGCAAACAAATCGAACGCGGCGTATTCGATATTGAAACGATCAAACAAGCCAATCGCACCCTGATCGAGACGATCGAAGAAAGCCTACAAATTGCCGATCAAGGCAAAAAAATGCGCAGCGAAGCGGTCGTTCAACTGCAGGAATGCGAAGATGAACTACGCAAAACACTCAGTTCTGCTCAGAGTAAGACTGCGAGCTGAGTGTTCCCTGGTTCCCACGGTCCTCCGTGGGAACCCATACCCGCGCCAAACACAGCCATGAGTCACACGCCGCTACCGAAGCGTAAACATACCGCCCCCTTCACAACCCCAGCCCGATGCGCATCGCTTACGCTCAACACAGCCTACTGCGCTGATCGTTTCCCGCCTACTGTCGATCTAATCTCAAGTTCTTCTAAATCTGAATAACGAGACTTTATCCTCAAAAACGCCAGGAATCAGCGGCGCGAATATTCGGGATTTATTCCTAAAGACAAGTGAGATAGCGCTGACATACACTATGCGCCCTTATGGGGGAGGGCCCCACTGTGCGGTTAGTATTTGCCTGGCTGGTCGTTTATGAAAATAACAGAAATAGGCAGCAAGGTTTCTAAAGAGTGTTATTGAACAGATTGAACAAACACATCAAGTTCATCGGCATCATGCTGCTATGCATGCTCTTACCGATGGCCGCTTTCGCAATGCCTTTCGAGATACAGGAACTGGAATTCAAAGGCTCAAAAGTCACCGACATCATCCGGGTGCTGTCCGAGGATGCGCAGGTCAACATCGTCGCGACACCGGAAGCCGGTAACAAAGAAGTGACAGTGTTTTTAAAAAAAGTAACACTCGAAGAAGCGATACGCGCGATCTGCCGTATCAGCGGCTTGTGGTATCGGCGCGACGACGGCGTCAACGGCACCTACCGTTTGATGACCAAGGAACAATACAGCAAAGACCTGATCGTCGGACAAGACGACTCGATCCGCGTATTCCAATTGCGCAATCCGAATGTGATCGCGATCGCGATGGCGATCGAGGATTTGTATGGCAACCGTGTCCAAGTGTCTTACGGCAACAGCATGATGATGGGAGGCGGCTTCGGCGGATCTTCCAGTGGACGGGGAGGCTTCGGTGGAGGCGGTCGTAGCGGCGGTTTCGGCGGCGGCGGCCGATCGTCCAACCGCTTCGGCGGTCGCGTCGGAGGCAGCGGCGGACGCGGTTTTTCGGGCAATTCGCGCTCGGGCGGCGGACGCTTCGGCATGTCGCTGACGCAAAGCGAACAATTGCCCGACGACTTGACGGTCGAACAGATCGAAGCCCTGTCCGCAGACGGCGGCAAACAAGTCGAAGGCGAACGGCTATCGCAAATCTCGGGATTAAACAAGATCATTTTTGTGACCGTCAATACCGAACACAACCTATTGATCGTCAAAACCAGCGACACATCGGTGCTGAAATCGATCGCGAGCCTGGTCGAGCAACTGGACCGCCCGCAAACACAAGTGATGCTGGAAATGAAAATCATCGACATCAAAGTCGGCGAAGACTTCTCGTCGTTATTTAGCCTCGAGTTCAGAGACACCGCGTTCAGCGGCGATAGCCTGAATCCGATCATCATGGGCGGCGCGGCGCCGTTCACCGGCGGAGGCACATTGATTTACGAGTTTCTCAGCGAAAACATCAAGGCAAACATCGAACTGCTGGAACGCAATAACCGCATCAATGTGGTTTCGAAACCGATGCTGGTCGCGTCGAACCACCGTCCGGCGACCTTGTTCGTCGGCGAAGAAAGAATCATGGTCAGGGGCTATTCGATCGACGCGATCGACAATCTGAATACGACGCGCACGGTGACGACGCCGGAAACCGAATTGGAAGAAATCGGCACGACGCTGGAAATTATTCCGCATATCAACAGCGACGGCAGCATACATATCCAATTGAAACAGGAAAACGCGACATTGAACGAAGGCGCGGCGGTGATACCGGTCACCGACAACACCGGCGGCGTCGTCAACCTGCCGGTCGACACGATCACGACTGCGCGGCTGGAAGGCGAAATCTTCGCCAAACACGGCTATACGGTCGCGGTCGGCGGCTTGATCCGCGACAGCTTTTCGAGAAACCGGCGCAAGGTACCGTTTCTGGCCGACATACCGATAATCGGCAACGTGTTCCGGTCGACGGTCGACGAAGACAGCAAGTCCGAAATGGTGCTGCTAATCACGCCGTACATCCTGAACGAAGGCGACGCGCGGGAAACTTACGATCCGACCCGGCAATACCATCAATACGCGCCGGACGCGGCCTACAAACCGGACACGCTGCCGGAACGCAGCAAGCCGGCTTTGCCCGAATGCGGCGAATATTGCGCGCCGGCCAAATTGAGAGAGTCGGACTTATGACGACCGGATTGAAAACGCTTCTTATCGCTTGGCTTTGTTTGATGCTAAACGGCTGCGCGCATTTCGGCCTGGACTCGGAAGCCGACATCGCAGCCGAAAACTGCTATGCGTACCGTTACGGCGACAAATTACGCCGCATCAACTTCGCGAAAGCGTTCGACTGGTGTCACCGCTCGGCGCGCTGGGGCGACGCGAACAGCCAAGCATTGGTCGGCGAACTCCATTATATGGGACTCGGGGGGAAGCGCGATTTGTTTTCAGCCGCGCAATGGTTCGATAAAGCGGCGAGACAAGGCCACGCCCATGCACAATACATGCTGTACCGCATCTATTCGCTCAGCGACGACCCGGACCAGCGCGAACAAGCGATCTACTGGCTTCAACAGGCCAGGCAGAGCGGCTACAAACTGGCGCTGCAAGTGCCGTAGCCCCCCTGGTTCCCACGGTCCTCCGTGGGAACCCATACCGAGACCAAGTACTGGTATGAGGCTAGTAAGGGTATGGAAGCATCGGTCTGCATTCCCACGCGGAGCGTGGGAACGAGGAGCCATAGAAGACAACAATAGAAAACCTGCCCACGCAAGACCGAAACGTGCGGCAGCGAGAACAAGAGGAAGGAAAAATGACAGCACAAAACACCGGTATCTTTGCCGAACCCGTCAAAGCCAAACTGAACGAACTGCTCGACGACGTATTGCTGCATGACGGATTCGGCGACATTCGGGTTGAGGTCAAAATCCTGAAGCGCAAGCAGAAAGAAGTCATCCTGCACTGCGGCAAGCAATACCGCTTTGTCGTGGACAGCCCGGTACAAGGCTGAGCGGAGCACCGGATGCGCCTGGTTACTCTGGTTCCCACGGTCCTCCGTGGGAACCCATACCCAGGCCGAGTACAGGCACGAAACTCATGCCGGTACGGAAGCACCGGTATGCATTTACCCTGCCTCCGGCGGGCACAGGCCCACGCAGGAGCGTGGGAACGAAATAACAAACGAGTGCGAGCGAGTCGCATCGAATTTTTGCAAACCCGCGATGCGCGGGACCAAACACAAGACGCCAACAGACCGCGCGCGGCGGTTGCGGTATGACGACACAACTGAAAGAGAGGCTTAATTAATGAAAACACAAACCTTAACCCACCGAGCCGCCGGTCAAAGCGGTTTTACCTTGTTGGAATTGCTGGTGGTCGTCACCTTGCTGGCGATTCTGGCCACCGGCGCGCTGGTCGCCTACGACGGCGCCGACGAAAAAGCACAATCCTCGCGCGCGGCCAACACCATCGGCGCGCTCGATCAAGGCGTGCGTGCTTACCGGGCCGTCACCGGCGCTTATCCGAACCAATGGGATAACTTGGCGGATCCGGTAACTGCGAATCGACCGGCAGGTGTGGACTTTAATGGTGATGAGGATTTTATTCCTTCAAACCTTCAGAATATTTTAGGCAGTCTTGATCTGCGGACGGCATTGGAAGGCGTTTATGGCACCGGCACAGTCACAGATGATTTCATGGAAGATTTTTTCGTGGAACGCTTCGGCTTTGATGAAATTCAGCATGTTTTAGGTAACGGTATTGGCGGAAATGGTAAGGTCGAACCGAACCGTGCGCATAATGAAGGTACCAACCCGCCTGAAAATGGTAACGGCGCGCTCGAAACTGAATTCGATGACTTTGGTGGCAATGTTACATATATTTCTGTGTTAGCTTCGGATGCATTCAATGACGACAACAGTAGCACTTTAGGTTGTACAGTAGGTGGGGAGGCGTTAGCAAACGTATGGGGCGATGTAAATGGTAATGGCACAGCCGACGACACTGCTGATCCGCTCGTCATCAACTCCATCAACGACGCCTTGAGCACCGAGCGTTGTAACCTGGTCTTGGCGGTCGGTTTCGGCGGCGACGCGGCGCAAAGCACCGTCGATTCCTCGGCCGGCGTGGTTCAAGCCCCAACCTACACCAGTAAAAACGTCAATCCGGCTAATCAATATGCGCGTTACATCGGCCTGTTCTTGTTGGCGAAAGGCCCAAAAGATGATGGTACCAATACCGCACGGGCAACTGATTTACAAGCTGAAGATTTCCTGGCGCGTCCACGTCTGTTGGGCTTCATCGACACAGAAGGCAACACGATCGACATGAACATCGCCGACGCGACTCGCGACTAAGGCGTAGCTCTCTTCGGGTTCCCACGGCCCTCCGTGGGAACCCATACCGAGGCTGAGTAGCGGTAAGAGGCTTATGTTGCCATGGAAGCCCCGGTATGCATTCCCACGCGGGAGCGTGGGAACGAGTAACCCAAGATCATCGAATAACCATGCCCGACCACTGTAACCGATACCCGCTATTGACCGCTCTCGCCCTGCTGCTGGCGACGGCATGGCTGTATCTGCCCGGTTTGTCGGGGCCGCTGCTGTTCGACGATCAACCGAATATTTTTAACAACCCCGCGTTTTCCGACCTGCACGGCTTCGATAGCCAAGCCATTATCGCCGCGACCTGGTCGGGCGACGCGGGGCCCTTGAAGCGTCCGGTCAGCATGTTGAGCTTCGCGCTGAATTATGCCGCCACCGGCGCCGACCCGTATTATTTCAAACTCACCAATCTCATTTTGCATTTGTTGACCGGCCTCAGCCTGGGCTATTTAACCTGGCGGCTATTGGCTGTTTATCAACAACGTCAGGCCGCCGAGCTGTCACCGACGCGCCGGGAGTGGCTGAGCGTGTTGGTCATGGCGCTCTGGCTATGGCATCCGCTGAATCTGAGCCCGGTGCTGCATGTCGTGCAGCGCATGACGCAGTTGGCAGCGTTGTTTACCATCGGCGGCTTGTTGGCCTATTTGACCGGCCGCACGCGCTTATTGGCCGATAGCCGCTCGCCGAGCGGCTGGCTCTGGTTGGCCGTGGGGCTGATCGGCGGCACCGCGCTGGCGGCGTTGAGCAAGGAAAACGGCGCTTTGTTGCCGTTGCTGGCGCTGTTGCTGGAAGCGCTGTTGTTTGATTTTGCCTGCCGCACGCCACGCGCCCGGCGCGGGTTGATCGGCGTGTGCGCGGCGCTGCTGTTGTTGTCCGTCGTGGCGGCATTGGCGTACCTAGGCACGTTCAAGCCCGGCGGTTTGGGCGCGGCATTCGCCAATCGCCCGTTCAGCTTCGAAGAGCGCGTGCTGACGCAAGGCCGGGCATTGTGGTTTTATGTCCGACTGTTGCTGTGGCCGGATATTCGCCAAATGGGCTTGTTTCACGACGATTTTCTGCTGTCCACCGGTTTGACCGCGCCGATGACTACCTTGTTGGCTTGGCTGGGCTGGTGGCTGATGCTGTTGTTAGCCGTCATCGCCCGGCGAAAGGCGCCGCTGTTCAGCTTAGGGATCGTTTTTTTTCTGATCGGTCACGCCATGGAATCGAGCATCGTGGCGCTGGACATGATTTACGAACACCGCAATTATTTACCCGCTTACGGCCTGCTGTTGACGCTGGCTTATTACCTAACGCATCCGCGTTTATGGCGCTGGTCGCGCTCGCCGCTATCATCGCGTATCGGCGCCTCGGCGCTGGCGGCGGTGTTGCTGAGCGTCTGCGGTTACGCTACCGCCGCGCGCGCCGCCGTATGGTCAAGCAGTTTGAGTTTGCTGCAAACCAGTTGGGAGAACCATCCGCGCTGCGAACGCACCGCCGGGATGTTCGGCGAGGCGTTGTTGGCGGCGCTGGAGCAGCGCCGAGCGAAAGGCGAGGACACGCCGGACATGCGCGAGTTACAAAGCTTTTTACGCGGCTTGTTCGCCGGCTTGCAAGCCGTCGATGATTATTATTTGGCCGGGCCTATTTTGTCCTTGCGACTAGATGAGCTGGAAGGCAAAGCGGCGAATCCGGCGTTATTGAGCGCCTTGACCGAACGTTTGCGGCAGCCGCCCTTGTCGATCAACGCGGTCGGCTTGTTGTACGGCCAAACCGCCAAACGCTTGCGGGAACAACAAGGCTTGTCGATTGAAACGCTGTTGCCGCTGTATGCCGCGATGCTGGAAAATCCGAGATTACGCGGCGGCCGCAAGGCGCGGGTGTTGGGCGAATACGCCCGGCTGCTGGCGTATCGCGGCGAGCCGGGCCAGGCGTTGGCGTATGCCGCGCAAGCGGTGAAACTCAATCCCGACGAGCCGAGCTTGCGTAAATTGTGGGCCGAGCTGCTGCTGAAAGCCGGTCGCACGCAAGCCGTGCGCTTGTACGGAGAACGCTGATGCGGCGATTGACTTATAACACAGGTTTCACCTTACTCGAACTGCTGGCCGTCATCACATTGCTGGGGGTATTGGCCGGTGGCGCGTTATTGGCCTATGAAGGCGTGCAAGAGGACGGCGAAGACAGTCTCGCCCGCTTTGAACTGGCCGAAATCAGAAAGGCCTTATTGCAGTTTCGGCGCGACACGCGCGAACTGCCGTGCTGGGTGTATCGTGCGGGGGATTATCAGACGAATAAAGATAACATGACTGAACTGAACTTTGCCGGTCTGCCCGCTACACCGAATGCGATCGATTATCATGTCTGGTGCCGAAACGCCTTATCCGAACAACAAGACAGCGGTTTGAGCATGCTGCACCGGTTTCCATACGACGAAACCGATAGCGCGCACACCGGCAAACTGTGGAACCCGGATACCCGGCGCGGTTGGCACGGGCCTTATATTAACGAGCAAGGTTTAACCGATCCTTGGGGGCGGCGTTATAGTTTGCTCGATCCCGAATTGGCTTATCCGGCTTATTATCGTTGCCGGAAGAGCGGCGCGAATTATGCCTTCGTCGATGGCGAATATGATTGCCTAAGCACCGATGACGACGCTTTCGATAGCGATATTTATACCCTGCCCGCGAATGTGGCGCGGCTGGTGAGTTTGGGGGCGAATGGCCGGCTGGATTCCGAAGTGAATTATGCCGATGTCGATAAGGCCGATTGGTGTAAACCTCGCGAAGATGATTTGGTATTGTGTTTGTTTCGATGAGAGTATTCGTGCCGCCACGCGATAATGAGTCCGGCTTCACGCTGCTGGAAATGGTGTTGGTATTGTTCCTGATGGCGCTGGTGGCTTCGGCTGGTTTGATGTTGACCGAAGGCGTGGAAGATCAGGCTAAGTACGACGAAACCAAGCGCCGCATGGAAATCATTCGCAAGGCCATCGTCGGCGACCCGACCCGTACCGTCAACGGCAGCCCGGAAATCAGCGGCTTTGTCGCGGACATGGAGCGGTTGCCGGGGTGTTTACGTGAACTACTAGAAGCATTCGATTGCGACGACCCTGCCAATCCGTTAACGCAATGGTCTATGGACCCCACAACGGGGTTGGCCTTCGGATGGCGAGGACCCTATATTCAAGTGCTACCGGACCGCGACGGGGAGCGACGTTTTCGCGATGGTTACGGCAATGATGGAGACGATAAAAACTTTGGTTGGAATTGG
This sequence comes from Methylotuvimicrobium sp. KM1, assembly GCF_044788715.1. Taxonomy (NCBI): domain Bacteria; kingdom Pseudomonadati; phylum Pseudomonadota; class Gammaproteobacteria; order Methylococcales; family Methylococcaceae; genus Methylotuvimicrobium; species Methylotuvimicrobium sp. KM1. Next base: position 4,403,192 of record NZ_CP173170.1, read on the forward strand.
GAGATTTACGATGATGAGGGACGTGATACAGATGATGCCGCATACGAACCGCCCGCCCTTAGCGTCCGATTACAAAGTAATGGTCCGGATGGAACTCAAAAATATCCGGCAGGCGATATAGACGCCGAAAATGATGAGGATAAACCAAAGGAATTGATTACTGAATACGACTGGCGAGTTAATTTGCCATTTAAGGTAAATGTGGTTTTTAAAAACCAGAGCGGTGTCGATGTTCCAGAAGTTGGTGTTACCAAGGATGTGGTTTTGCTGGTTTACGGTAACGATTTCAGTTCGCCGCTTGCGGAAAGCGATTCTGTAGAACTTTCACCGAGTGAAATTCCTGTGAACAGTATTGTCATTAAAGATTTTAATTTCACAACTTCTTCCGGTCCCATTGCGATTGGAAGCCGGCCTTATGTAGTCGCATGTGACAAGTGGGATCATGATAGTGATTCTGGGACTGATGATGAATATACGGCTTTTTTGGGGAACGGAGGGAGTGAAGGTTGCAGCACCGAGTCTATTAGTAAAGATGATGCCAGGATTTTTTCTGTTGTTCCCCGGCAGGCTTTGCATTTGAACTTGGATTGGGTCATTGAGTAAGTTTCGGCCAACCGATGAGGACATGTATACTCATCGTAGATGAAAATTCGGCCTCGGGGTGCCCGTTAAAGGACGCCGTAAATACGTCCATGTAGGCTCTATGCCAGCTCCATGCTGGCAAAGCCTTTATCGAGCACGCCGAAGCCTCCTCCCGCACTGCCGAAATTTGAAGTACGAAAGGTATATATTGATGTCCTTCAGGGTGTCCTGGAGGTTGGAATTTCTTGTGGGAGCGGTCCCTTGATCGCGATTTCGAAGTCGGAGTAGATGAGGCAACAATCGCTGGTATCGAGGTCACATGCCCTGGTTCCAGGAACCACTGCACCCTAAAGCGCATAAATGGAAATCCATAAGAGTTTAGCTAATGAAGTTCAGTAAATTATTGCCTTTTGGCAAGCCTTCCCAACTGCTGGTCTGCGAAACCGACGGTTTTTCTCTACGCGGCGCAGTATTGGTCCGCTCCGGTACGCAGGTCGTGGTGTTGCATCAGGCTAAAATCGAGCAGGTGGATATGGCCGATGCGGTCGCCGACTTAATTGCCGCGTTGAAAAACGACGGCTGGCATGGAGGCGGTTCGGCGGTTTTGCTGTCTCCTGCGGTGTTGTCGACACTGGTCGAGTTGCCGGTCAATCCGAAAAAACCCAGGCCGATTCAGCAGATGATGGAATTGGTGCGCTGGGAGGTCGAGCCGTTGCTGGTGCAGCACATGACGCGTTGGTCGGTCGGGCATTTGCTGGTCGGACAGGGCTACATGACCGAAGAACAAGCGCAAGCGGTGATGGATTTACAGCAAGGCAAACCGAATAAAGCCGGAGGTTTGGCGTTGTCCGACAAGTTTTCGTTGCGCCGTTTCGGCGATTTGGCCGAGGAATTGGGCTATATCAAGCGCAGTCAACTCAATGCTTGTCTTACCGGTCAGGAATGGCTTAAATCGGACGACGAGACGATCGAATGCGGTTGGGCGGTTCAAGGACCGGTGGAGGACATACCGGGCACATTCAGTTGGTTGGTTAGTTGTGTCAACAAGTCTTTGTTGCAGCGCTGGATCGACGTGTTTGCCCGTCAAGGCGTGAAACTGAAGGCGCTGTATCCACTGACCGGTTGCAGCACGACGCTGCTGCCGAAAAACCCGTCTTCGGAGTTGATTCTGGAGTCGCATCGCGGCATGACTTACGGTATGCGGCTGCATGCCGGGCGCATCGCCGAGCAACGTCAGTATTTAAACGTTACGAAGACGCCCCTTGAAATTTGTCTGGAAAATTATCATGCCTTGCATGGCGCGCCAAACGAACCGGTATGGTTGGCGTGCTGGCACGACGACGCGCATGCTTTGGCGCAGGAGATGCGGCAGATGCTCGAAATCGAGGTTGAGATCATCACCGATCCGGCCATCGGTACGGCTTGTTCTCCTGGCATGGTCGGTGCGGCGAGGCACGCGTTCGGCTTTGCCGGCGACGAACGCTGCATCGGCGTGCGGAATGACGGGCCGCTGCCGCCGCTGACGCAGCGAATCGAGGTCCGCGGCGCTGCGTTGGCAGTGGTGTTGCTGCTGTCGATCGGGACATCCGAAGTCTCGCTGATGATTCGCAAGAGTTCGGTGGAAACGCGCAAGCAAGATGTCGATGCGCGCTGGAAAGTCGTCGATGAGGCGACAAAGCGCATTAATGCCCAAATCCAGGAGATCGGCAAACGGAAACAAGCATTGGCTCAGAAAAAAGCCGATTTGGCGCATCTCGAAGCGATGTTGGATTTTTACAGCAATGCTGCCCCTCAACGGACCTCGCTTGTTCAAGGCGTTTTGGGCGTGTTACAGACTGCGGTGACCGACGAGGTGATCGTTGTCGCCATTGACGAAACGTCGAAAAGAGGCAATACGGTTCCCGCGCCAATCTCGCCTTCCGAAGCGCAAGACAAGCGTGTCGAAGTGGAAAGCTTTCATCTCGATGCATGGGCGATTTCCGAAGCGGCGGCGCAAACATTCATTCAAAAAATGAAGGAAGCGATCGCGCCCTGGCAATTGGAGGTCCGGGACGCGCATGTGACGAGCCGGGCCGGTCCGCTCAATCTCGACGGTTTCACCGTTTCGATGCGGTTGGTCAAATTGGTACAGGCAGATCGCATCTCGCAGCTTCAACAGAAGGCGGGCCAGTCGTGAAAATACCCCGTTTGAACAATCGCGAACAACTGTTGATAGCGTTGTCGATCGTCGTCATCGTCGGCGGCGGATATGGCGTATTCCGTTTTTGGCCAACCAACCAAGCCATCGCCGCGATGCAAAAAAGCGCAGAAGCGACCGAAAACCGCTTGCTGAAGGCTAGAATTCCCGATGAGCCGATCGAAGACGCCGATAAGCTAATCGAACAACTCGAAGACCGGGAGCGGGCGATCGTACTTGTGCGCGCTCAGTTCGAGGCATTGGAAACTCGGTTGGCTCCGTTCGACTCGCAGGAAATGATCGTCAGCATCTCTCAGCTTGCCCGGGATTCGCAGGTTCGGATTCGCGTCAATGAAGCGTTAAAAGTGGCAGCGAAACGAGCCGGCGTCGTGAGTAAAAAGAACAATAAGAAAAATAGAAAACGCCGGGGCGTCGAATCGAAACAAACAACCCCGCTCATTTTGCCCGAGACTAGCAGCTGGATCGATAGAATGTCACCCGGAACGATGTTTCATCGGCCACTACAACGCATCGAGTTGGAAGGCTCGTTCGTGTCGATCAGAAAATTCATACATGGGCTCGACAAACTGCCTTATCAAGTCACGGTTTTGCGTTTGAAGATCGAAAAACTGCCGACTCTCGCGCCTACCGGTTATCCGCAAACGCTGGTGTGCGAATTGGTGTTGGCTTTATAGGAAGGACATTTTGTGGCATTGACAGATGAACAGTTAATCGATGCGGGCATGCGTAGCGGTTTAATAGATCCGGCGGTACTCGAACGCCTGCGTCTTGATGCCCGCCGGCAGCGTGTTCCGGTACTCGGTGCCGTGCAGGCTTACTACCGTTTTCCGCTGTCGGCGCTATACCGTGCGGTGGCCGAACAACGCGGCGTGCCTTACATCGATTTGAATGCGTTGCCCATTGACGGACAACTGTTGAAGAAAATTCCACCAAGTTTGGTGCGACGCAAACTGATACTCCCGGTTGTCGATAACGACCGAACGATGCTTGCCGTCGCCGATCCGGGCGATCGAGGCATGCTCGATTCGATTCAGCGTTTGCTCGGTCTCGCGCTGCCGGTTGTCATGGCCGATTTGTCGTTGTTGCAACTCAAAATTACACAGGCTTTGGCCGGCAAAGGCGTCGAAACGGCCTCGGGAGCGACTGCGGATGACGCCGATTTAGTCGCCTTGCTCGATACGATAGTGCGCGAGGCTTATTACAACCGCGCTTCGGATATTCATTTGCTGACCGAGACAGCGGGGCTACGCGTTCGTCTTCGGGTCGACGGCAAGCTGCGGGATTATCCTGTCGATGCAAACGGTGCGGTTGCCCCCGCATTGGTATCGCGCGTGAAAGTTTTATCCGGGCTCGACATCGCCGAACAGCGTATGCCGCAGGACGGCGGATTTTCGTATCATCTGGCGCCGCCGATCGACAAGGCGTTCAATGTCCGAGTCGCGACGGCACCCACCCGCTTGGGCGAACGTGTCACGATGCGTCTGCTCGGTCAGGAGTCGGGCGGATTGTCGTTAACCGAGTTGGGTATGTTGGACGACGATTTACACCAATTTCGAACGGCGATTCATAAACCCTACGGCATGATCTTGCTGACCGGCCCGACCGGAAGCGGTAAGTCGACGACCTTGTGTGCCGCGTTGCAAGAGATCAATAGCCCGGATATTAATATCATGACGGTCGAGAATCCGATCGAATACGTGATCGACGGCATCTCGCAAATTCAAACGGGACCGAAGATCGGCTTCGCCGATGCCTTGCGCTCGTTTTTACGACACGATCCCGACGTGCTGATGGTCGGCGAGATTCGCGATCATGAAACGGCCGATGTCGCGGTCAAGGCGGCGATGACCGGGCACATGGTGTTTTCGACACTGCACACGAACAATGCGATCAGTGCCGTGACGCGGCTGATCGATATCGGCTGCGAACCGTTTTTGATCGGCTCTACGATGACGGCGGTGATCGCACAGCGCCTGGTTCGGCGTCTATGCATGCATTGCCGCAAGCCCCGTATCGCGAGTCGTGACGAATTACTTGAACTGAGTGCCGAAGACGAAAGTCTCGAGCTATTCGAGCCGGTCGGCTGCGCGGTTTGTCAGGGTACCGGTTTTCGCGGTCGTTTAGGTTTATTCGAAACGTTGTGGTTCGATGAACAACTGGCGCGCATGGTCGCGCGCGGCGCCGATGAAGAGGCTTTGGAAACCGGCGCCGGCAAACGCTTGAAGCTCATGTGGGAGGACGGCTGCCGCAAGGTGCGACTGGGCTTGACAACGCTGGATGAGCTGCGCAACGTCGCGGTGCATAAATCTCGCGACATGCAGGAGCCAAACTGAGATGCCGCTGTTTTCATATACAGCACTCGATGCACGAGGCGCCGAGATCGTTGGACAAGTACAGGCCGACGATAGCCAGTCGGCGGCTTTGCTATTGCGTCAACGCGGCTTGCGCCCGATGGAATTGAAGCCGGCTCGCAATCGGTCCGGTTTTTTGGGTCAGGAAAACTTTTCCGATTGGTTGGCTTCGCAGCGTTCGGTGAGCAATGCATCGTTGATTTTTTTCTTCCGGCAGATGTCGTTCATGCTACGCGCGGGCCTACCGGTTGCTCAAGCGCTCGAGCTCGCAAAGGCACAATTGACGAATCCCCGGCTCAATCTGACCATTCGTTTGATGTTAAAGGATATCGAAGCCGGACAGTCGTTGTCTGCGGCGATGGAAAAGCATCCGGCGGTTTTTCCGGACATGGCGGTGAATTTGGTCGTCGCCGGCGAGAGCACCGGCGATCTCGATGTGATCATGGACAGACTTGCGATCCATTTGGATAAAAAAGCGGCGCTACGCGCGCAAATGATCAATGCGATGATTTATCCGGTTGTCGTGATCCTGGCGGCGATCGGCGTCGGCACTTTCATGGTCGTCAAGATCATTCCGAAATTCGCCAAGTTTTTGTTAGGAAAGGGAAAAGTATTACCGCCATCGACGCAGTTGTTGATCGATATTTCGGATAGCGTTCGGGCCAACGGATTGTTTATCGTCAGCACTCTGATCGTTTCGATTGCCGTCCTATTGCTGCTGTACCAGACCCGGTTTGGCCGGTTATGGGTCGACCAAGTTCTGTTACGGTTGCCGGTGGTGGGAAGTCTGTTAATAAACGGTTCGATGGCGCAGATGTCTTGGGCGCTGTCAATCTTGCTACGTAGCGGCGTGACGGTGTTCGATGCGACAAAAATCACGGCCAATTTAATCGGCAACCGGGTCTATTCGGATAAATTGCGGGAAACGTCCACGAAGATACTCGAAGGGCGCGATGTTTCCAGCAGCCTCGATCATCCGAAAATACCGCCGCTAGTGGTGCAGATGATCGCCGTCGGCGAGAGAAGCGGAAGCCTCGATCACGTATTGCATGAGCTGGCCGTTTATTACGAAAAGTTGATGGAGATCGCGATCAAGCGGCTTTCGGCAATGATCGAACCGGCGATGATACTGGTAATCGGCAGCATGGTCGGATTCGTTTATTATGCTTTTTTTCAGGCGTTGTTTTCGCTCGTTTCGGGCGGGCGCTGACGGTACTAATACATGGCACGCGTCACAGCTATAAAGTCAAACCGACAGGGATTGCCAGGATCAAGACCACAAGGACGAGAAAGCCCCTCACCATCCATGACATCTGTGCTCCGGGAGTCCATCCCGGAGCACAGATGTCAACTATTCACGCAAACATAGCCTAACTGACTAGCAGTGAGGTTCTGCGTATTTAAACACTCTTGTGGGAACACAAGATTTTTTAAGAAGATGATTATGTACAGAATATATCGTATTTGCAGTTTGTCGTTGGGCATCGGGTTGATATACTCCGCAAGCAGTTTTGCTGACAATCGCCAACTCTCTTATCATTCAAACCCACCCGCCTACGCATCTCAACAATGGGTTCGGGATCCATTTACACCCAGCGCGTTGATGTATGAAACCGTCGGAGCAAAGACAGGACACACGAATGGCACGTTCGGGTTCGTCCCTTCCGGCGAATCGATGCGTATCCCCAATATGAAATTGCGAGGCTTGCTGAATCAGGATGACGAGTTTATCGCCTTGCTCGAAGTCGTCGGCGTCGGAACTTTCATGGTACGCGAGGGAGACGAGTTCAATATCGATCCGTCGCAGCCCAACAATGCGATTCGTATCGATAAAATCACGCGACTCAGCGTGACGGTCGAGACGGGCATGCTCGGTTCGATACGAGTTTTAAGATAATTGTTGAACATATTTCCACGGTACCCGTTGGGATCGATACTTTGACTGCCTATGCAAGATCAGTATGCATTCCCACGGAGGGCTGCTCGCCGTTATACACAAGTATCGGTAAACTTGCTAAACAGAGGTCATCGTAGACCTGGAAACGGTGCTGTTTGATAAATCTGCGGATATTGAACATCAGTGGCTTCGAAATCGCGACGAAGGCGTCGCTCCCACAAGGGGGCGGATGCTCTGTGGGAGCGATCCCCAGATCGCGATCTCGAGGTCGAAAGTGTTAAGTAACAATAAATGGTATCGAAGACTCATTAGCTAAGATTGCAAAACGGTAATTTTTGACTTATGTATAACGATGAGCGGAGGGCTGTGGGAAAAAGGATGCGTTCTACACCGCCAACAACGACAGCGCCCGGGAATTGATGCAGAAAGACAAGCAGCGCAAATTGGCTATCATGTTATACCTTTCGTACTTCAAATTTCGGCATGGCCGACTCCCTTGTGATCGAAAAACCGTCTAAGAATAAAAGGTATGGGATGTGTCTATCATTCGCAATAGATCCACTAGAACAGGGTTTCATTTTTGAACATTTCCAACAAGCGCTCAATCTCGCCGGATGCTCCTGCCAAGAAATTAGGCGCTGATTGTTCCCAAAAGTCGAAACAGCCGTCAAGGCTCTCTAACTCTTCATCGCTAACTTTATTAAAGCCCATCGTCCAATCTGAAAAAGCACGCTCTTTAATTTGCTTCTTGTAAATAACCGAGACCTTATGGTGCCTTGAATCTTCTTTAATGCGGTTAAACGAGTCCAGCACTACTTTTTCCTCGCCTTCCAATATTTGAATAAAGAAAGGATCGAGATGAAGCAGCATGCCGGTAATATTTAATTTTTTATTTTTTTCTCTTGATTTTTTTAGCAAGGCTTTCAAGTCGTCATCGGACATTTCCTGACTTGAAACGCTGGTATAAACCAAACAATAAAGCGGCATTAACAATTCTCGCTACAACTTAACGCATCAAACAAGTGGCGAGTTTACCCCAGGACTCTTCTCATTGCCAGGAATTCCCTTATTTAAAGTATGGATTGGTGTCTCAAAATCATTGACATATATCTTTCGCACTTCAAATTTCGGCAGTGCCTAAGGAGGCGCCGGGGTGCTCGGCCCCTCACCTAACGCTAGGTGAGGGGCCAGCATGGATGCTGGCATAGAGCCTACATGGATGTATTCACGGCGTCCTTTGACGGGCCCCCGGTGCCGAATTTTGATCTACGATGAGTATATACCGCTACCGCCCACGTTTATCTATGGGTTTCGTCAGCAATTCCCAATTTGGGTATCAAAAAGAGTGTGGGGGAGCAGGCTTGGCGAGGATGTCGGCAGCAGGGCAGATATTTTGCTCCTCGGCAACTGCTGAGTTACATGGATGTAATGAATGCAGAAAATGCAGGAGCATTTTTCTGCCCTGCGTCGCCTAAAGCGCCTACTGTTGGCGCCCTACCTCCTGCATCCTTGCAGTCGTCGGCAGTTGCTGAGTTACATGGTTGTAATGAACGCAGAAAATGCAGGAGCATTTTTCTGCCCTGCATCGCCTAAAGCGCCTACTGTTGGTGCCCTAATACACGCCATCCTTTGCGTTCGAGCTGCCGTCAAGCCTCCATGGATAGGACTTCATACCTTTGTTACCGAGAAAAGCTCGGTATGTGCATTGCCACGCTGGAGCGCTCATCGTTATACATAAGTCAAAAATTACTGTTTTGCAATCTTAGCTAATGAGGCTTCGATACCATTTTTTGTCGCCCAACGTTCCCGACTTCGAAATCGCGATCTGGGGATCGCTCCCACAGAGCATCCGCCCCCTTGTGGGAGCGACGCCTTCGTCGCGATTTCGAAGCCACTGATGTTCAATATCCGCAGATTTATCAAACAGCACCGCTTCCAAGTATACGATAACCTCTGCTTAGCAAGTTTACCGATTTGTGTATAACGGCGAGCGCGGGAACGAGGAAACTTATACCGGGCGCCATCCTTGGCATTTTTATGTGTTTTCGACGCTTAAACTTCGTGATAGATGGCCGCGCCTTCTTCAAGAAATTCCTTGGATTTTTCTTCCATTCCCATCAATAGGGCTTCTTCTTCTTTCACCCCTTTTTGAGCCGCGTAGTCGCGCACATCCTGGCTGATTTTCATCGAACAAAAATGCGGTCCGCACATCGAACAGAAATGGGCAATCTTAGCCGACTGTTTCGGCAGCGTTTCGTCATGAAACTCCCGTGCGCGCTCGGGATCGAGGCCGATGTTGAATTGGTCTTCCCAGCGGAATTCGAAGCGGGCTTTCGACATTGCATTGTCGCGTGCTTGAGCGCCCGGATGACCTTTAGCTAAATCGGCGGCGTGCGCGGCAATCTTGTAAGTCACGATACCTTCGCGGACATCCTGTTTGTTAGGCAAACCCAAATGTTCTTTTTGCGTAACGTAACATAGCATCGCGCAACCGTACCAACCAATGTTCGCGGCACCAATCGCCGAGGTTATATGGTCGTAGCCAGGAGCGATATCAGTCGTTAGCGGACCTAAGGTATAGAATGGCGCTTCATGACAGTCTTCAAGCTGCTTTTCCATGTTGATCTTGACCATGTGCAACGGCACATGACCCGGCCCTTCGATCATCGTCTGCACGTCATGCTTCCATGCGATCTTGGTTAATTCGCCCAAAGTTTCCAATTCGGCGAACTGCGCTTCGTCGTTAGCGTCGTATATTGACCCGGGGCGTAAACCGTCACCTAACGAAAAGGAAACATCGTAGGCTTTCATGATTTCGCAGATTTCCTCGAAGTTGGTATAGAGGAAGCTTTCGGTATGATGCGCCAAGCACCATTTAGCCATGATCGAGCCGCCGCGCGACACAATTCCGGTCATACGTTTGGCGGTCAACGGGACATGCTGCAAACGCACGCCAGCATGTATCGTGAAATAATCGACGCCCTGCTCGGCTTGCTCGATCAACGTGTCGCGGTAAATTTCCCAAGTCAGCTCTTCTGCCTTGCCGTCGACTTTTTCCAGCGCCTGGTAAATCGGCACGGTTCCGATCGGCACCGGCGAGTTACGCAATATCCATTCGCGGGTTTCATGGATGTTTTTACCGGTCGATAAATCCATGATCGTGTCGCCGCCCCAGCGAATGCCCCAAAGCATTTTTTCGACCTCTTCTTCTATCGAGGAAGTTACCGCCGAATTACCGAGGTTGCCATTGATTTTGACCAGGAAATTGCGTCCGATAATCATCGGCTCCAATTCGGGGTGGTTGATATTGGCAGGAATGATCGCCCGGCCGCGCGCCACTTCGTCGCGTACAAATTCCGGCGTAATCACATCGGGAATCGATGCGCCGAAAGATTGCCCGGGATGCTGATCTTTCCATAGATCGCGCATTTCTTCCATTTTTTGGTTTTCGCGGATCGCGATGTACTCCATCTCCGGCGTTATGATGCCTTTTCTCGCATAATGCATTTGCGAAACATTCACACCGGCCTTGGCACGTCTTGGCTGGCGAATTAGCTCGAAACGCAAATGCGCGGTTTCGGGATCATGCAATCTTTCATGTCCGAATTTTGATGTCGGGCCGGACAATAACTCGGTATCGCCACGCTCTTCAATCCAAGCGGAACGCACCACCGGCAGGCCTTTTCTTAAATCGACCGCGACGTCAGGGTCAGTATAAACACCCGAGGTATCGTAAACGTAAAGGGGGGTATTTTTTTCAGCACCGAAATGCGCGGGAGTATCGGATAACGTAATCTTGCGCATCGGCACTTTGATATCAGGCCGACTGCCTTGTACATAGACTTTTTCCGATGCGGGATAAGGATCGATTTTGACACTACTGACAGTAGTTGAAGGAATTTCTTGGCGGACTGCGCTCACGCTTTTCTCCTGGAATATTATCAACGAGGCGCAGGGAAGTTGGCTTCCCTACGCCGGTATTAGCCGGAGTCAGGTTCAAAGGGTTTTTCTCAGCCCCGATTCGCATCGGAGCACCCCTAGCCTTACGGTATGGTGTCTAAACTAAAGGATAATTATCAAGATTGCAAGTCTGAAAACACCCACGCTAGAAAAGAAATACCCTGTATTTTATAGGGTCCGAATGACATCTTTCCTGACTACGGCGATTAAATCCACCTGGAAAAGCAGCAATGACTCAATCAATAGGATAAAATGCGCGCTTTCTTTAGTTACAAAAATATTACATGGATCTTAACGACCTCAATCAGATCAACAAAGCCAGTTCGTCGGCTCGTAAAGACTTGATTCGCCTTAGCCTAGGTCTCGCTTTTATACTTTTGGTGGTTCTCTATTTAATCAATAAGGAACACGTCGAAGGACACTTAATGCTGGTTATCGCCGCTGTTTTCGGTAGTTACATGGCATTGAACATCGGCGCAAACGATGTGGCCAATAATGTCGGCCCCGCGGTCGGATCGAAAGCGCTGACGATGACCGGCGCCATTGCCATTGCTGCAATTTTCGAGGCTTCCGGCACGCTAATAGCCGGCGGAGACGTGGTTACGACCATCAAGGACGGCATCATTAATCCTCAACTAATTCGCGACTCCGATACTTTTATCTGGCTGATGATGGCGGCACTATTGGCTGCGGCAATTTGGTTGAATGTGGCGACCTCGCTCAATGCGCCGGTTTCGACAACTCATTCTATCGTCGGGGGCGTCTTAGGCGCCGGAATCGCCGCGGGCGGAATAGAAATCGCCAATTGGCCGGTCATGGGAAAAATCGCAGCCAGCTGGGTTATTTCGCCGGTTTTGGGCGGCTTGTTTTCGGCCGCTTTTTTATATGTGGTCAAGCGAAAAATCACTTATCAACCAAATATGCTAATAGCGGCGCAAAAGGTCGTCCCGGTATTGATCGCATTGATGACCTGGGCTTTTTCGACCTATTTGATTATGAAAGGCCTGAAACAAATCATTAAAATCAATTTCCCGATCGCCGTCTCCATAAGCTTCGCTTTCGCCATTATCATTTTTCTTATCGTCAAACCGCGCATTGTTAAGGCCTCCGCAAATCTGGAGCCTAGCAAGGCCAGCGTGAATAATTTATTCACTTATCCCTTGATATTTTCAGCCGCACTATTGAGTTTCGCGCATGGCGCCAATGATGTCGCCAACGCAGTCGGCCCTCTCGCGGCCATCAACGATGCGATTTTTCAGCAAGGTGTCAGCGATAAAGCCTCTATTCCGCTTTGGATTATGATACTTGGCGCCGCCGGCTTATCGATAGGGCTTGCCCTATACGGCCCCAAATTGATTCGAACCGTAGGCAGCGAAATTACCGAACTCGATAAAATGCGCGCATTTTGCATAGCGATGTCGGCCGCCATTACCGTGATATTCGCCAGCCAGATGGGTCTTCCCATTAGTTCCACTCATACTGCAGTCGGCGCTGTATTCGGCGTCGGTTTTTTACGGGAATATTTAAAACACAGCAATGCAAAAAGAATGGAAGAAATCCGTGCTCACCACGAGCATAACGACCCTGAAAAAATCGCCGAATTTTTGAATGCCTTTAAAAAAGCATCCATCGCCAAAAAAGGGAAAATGCTCAAGGAGCTTAAACGACAAGCCAAACTACACACCGACACCAGCTTACTCACTAAAAAAGAACGCAAATCGCTGAAAAAAGTCTATCGTCAAGAGCTTGTCAAACGCTCCCATCTCTATAAAATCGCCGCCGCATGGTTGGTTACTGTTCCTCTATCGGGAATACTTGGTGGTTTATTGTTTTTTACGATCAGAGGAATCATGCTTCCTTAGGATTCGGTCATAAATAACTTCCTTATTTTTAATGAAAGGCAAGCAGGTTCGGTTGCTCGATTGACAGGTGTCGGCGGCAGGGCAGATTTTTGCTCCTGCAAAATCTGCATTCATGCCATCCATGGCAATCGGTCGCCGCCGCCAAGCCTACACGGACGTATTCACCCAGCACCTAAATTCCATAGCCCATTGGCTATGGTTAACTATCTTGGATAATTTAGGTGCTGGGTTCACGGCGTCCTGTCAAGCGAGTTACCGAACCCGCTACAAAACTTATAGCACAAGGAAGTTATTTTTCACGAAATCCTTAACTACACTGACAGGCAAAATCTTCCCGCTAGACTGAAAGGCATGCCGGTGCTAGGGCAGAATTTCCCGTCACATAACCTTTTTTTATACTCCAAATTCCGGCTGCGCTTGAGGAGGCGCCGAATTTTGATCTTTAACGCGTATATACTGTGCACTCGCTCACATTGCATAAAATTAAAATTAAAATTCTTGGAAAAATGCATTTTTGTGAAAGCAATGTTAAAATCCCTTCCGAAACCCGTGATTTAACAGCAGAGAGTACGGATGTCGACTGAGCCTCAGCACACACCTTATCAAAAGCCTGCTTTGGAGTTTAAGAGCAGTACATTCTCAGTGCCTGTCCTAATTCCTTATACGAATGACCTGACTGTTATCGAGCATCAACTACAGCAAAAAATCAATCAAGCGCCTGAGTTTTTTAGAAACTCCCCGATACTCATCGACCTACAGGAACTGAATAAGCAATCGATTAGCCTGAACGTAGCCGAATGCATCGAATTATTAAGGCGATTAGCGCTTCTTCCGATAGGCATCCGCGGCGGCCTACATGACCAGAATGAAGCCGCGTTGGCATTAAATATTCCAAAAATTTCAGCCCAGCAAAACATTAGCCATCAAGATACCGCTCAAAAACTCGAAAAAATAATACCTGAACCGGAACCGGAACCAGAAACATCGGAACAGCCCACTACCCGGATTGTTACGAATCCGGTCCGCTCCGGCCAACGAATCTACGCGCACGGCGACTTGATCGTGCTGTCCCAAGTCAGCGCAGGCTCCGAGATCATGGCCGAAGGTAATATTCATGTTTATGGAACTTTACGAGGAAGAGCATTGGCGGGCATTCAAGGCAATACCGAGGCCAGAATTTTTTGCTCTGATTTACAAGCCGAACTCATTTCCATTGCCGGTAATTATAAAATAAGCGAGGATTTGGATGAGTCGGTACGCAACAAACCGATCCAAATCTATCTCAATGATTTGGCGTTAATCATTCAGGATTTATAATTTCACGTCTCGTTGGAGGACAATCAGTTGGCTAGAATCATCGTCGTAACATCCGGAAAAGGCGGAGTTGGAAAGACAACAACCAGTGCAGCCATCGCTATGGGACTCGCTAAAAAAGGACATAAAACTGCGGTTATCGATTTCGACGTAGGCTTAAGAAACCTTGACTTAGTGATGGGCTGCGAGCGCCGCGTAGTCTATGATTTAGTCAATGTCATCAATGGCGAGGCAGCACTTAATCAGGCATTGATTCGCGACAAGCGCTGCAATCAACTGTATATTTTGCCGGCTTCACAAACACGCGACAAGGAAGCGTTAACTATCGAAGGCGTCGGCAAGGTTCTTGAAGAACTCGCCAAGGAATTCAAATATGTCGTTTGCGACTCGCCAGCCGGCATAGAAAAAGGCGCCACTCTTGCGATGTATTTCGCCGACGATGCCTTCGTCGTAACAAACCCGGAAGTTTCATCGGTCCGCGACTCGGACCGTATGCTCGGCATTTTGGCCAGCAAATCGAAACGAGCCGAAAACAACGAAGAGCCGATCAAAGAATATTTATTACTGACACGTTATTCTCCCGATCGCGTAAAATTAGGCGAAATGCTGAGTGTCGAAGACGTACAAGAAATCCTGTCCCTGCATTTATTAGGCGTCATACCGGAATCCAAATCGGTACTAAACGCATCAAACTCGGGCATTCCTGTCATTTTGGACGAAAAAAGCGATGCCGGCCAAGCCTATGACGATGTAGTTGCACGTTACTTAGGCGAAGACAGGCCGCACCGCTTTATCGATGAAGAGAAAAAGGGCCTTTTTGGAAAGCTGTTCAGGAGTAAATAATGAGTTTACTGGATTACTTTAGAACTACTAAGCCAAGCTCGGCATCCATTGCCAAGGAAAGATTGCAAATTTTGGTGGCGCACGAACGCTCCTCAAAAACGCAACCCTCTTATCTCCCACAGTTACAAAAGGAACTTCTCGAAGTGATTCGAAAGTATGTCAACGTCGAGCAAGATGCGATATCGGTTAATTTCGAACAAGACGACGATCAGGAAATTCTCGAACTCAATATTGTGCTACCCGACGAGCACGACAAGGTTTCTTAAACTAAATTAGGTGAAAAAAATGACTGATACGATTGGACAATCCGCTGGGAAAATCTGGCAATTCTTGAATGATAACGGTGCGACCAGCGTCAGCAAAATCTCGACCGAAACCGGGATGAATAAGAATGATGTTCAGCGCGCGCTCGGCTGGCTTGCCAGAGAGGATAAAATCAGCATAGAACTCAAAAACGGGCGTACCGAAAGCATTTCACTGATTGAATAAAAATTTAATTGCCAAATATCGGCAACTGTACCTATAACCGGCAGTCTTGCCTGTCGGTTATTTAATGCAGCTCCCTATGCCTAATAATGATATTAAGCGCTTGAGATTTATATTGCTTAGCCAATAAATCGGCCAAATAAACCGAACGATGCTGCCCTCCGGTACATCCGATAGCGATAGTGAGATAACTACGCCCTTCTTCTTCGAAGCGAGGAATCCAGCGCCCGAGAAAAGCGCTCACATCTTGAAAATATTCCAACACATTAGGCTCTCGGTCAAGAAACTCGATTATTGCTTGATCCTTACCGGTCAACCCCCTCAATTCCGGCACCCAATAAGGATTGGGCAGACATCTAACATCGAAAATAAAATCGGCATCGAGCGGAATGCCATGCTTGAAACCGAAAGACTGAAATTGAATAGAAATATGTCGAGCATTGCGCTCACCGACCTGATCCCTGATTAGATCGCGTAACTGATGATAATGCGTACGACTGGTATCGATCACAAAATCCGCGAGCCGCGCTATCGGCTTGAGAATTTCTTTTTCGATAACCAGCGCTTCTTTTAGCGGCAAATTATAGTCGGTCAAAGGGTGCCGACGCCGAGTTTCACTGTACCGTTTTAACAATACCGCCTCTTCGGCCTGCATGAACATCACCTCGCATTCTATCTTCTTTGATCGAATCAACTTGATGATGCGGGCAAAATTCAACAAACTATCGCTTTGATTACGAGCATCAATGCCGATCGCCGTTTTTTCATAGGTTTTTCGATCGGCCAACATGACATCATTGATAAAGTCTTCGAGCAAGGTCACCGGCAAGTTATCAATACAATAAAACCCGCAATCCTCCAGCGTGGTTAGCGCAATACTTTTACCGGACCCGGAAAGCCCGCTGACGATAAGCAATTTCATGATAAAAGTTCTAACGAACTGTTCTGTGGGTAGCGAAGGCACCGGATATCTTCCAGCGCCCTCGTTGTTAAATCGTTGAAGGCAATCTTTAACTAGCGATGACTGCCGGTTTTCTCTTTATGCTTGATGATTTGACGATCCAATTTATCAACTAATTTATCGATAGCAACATACATATCTTCCTGAGTATCCTCGGCGAATAATTTGGCGCCGCTGATTTGAACTGTCGCCTCCGCTTTTTGATTCAGTTTTTCGACCGTCAAAACGACGTGCACATCGGTAACATGATCAAAATGACGCTCGAGTTTTTCAAACTTCGACTCGACAAACGTTTTTAACGATTCCGTTACTTCGATGTGGTGGCCGGATACACTGATTTGCATGGAATAAACTCCTTATTGTTGGTGTGGTATAAATTCTGCGTTATAAAAGACGCTTACGTTGACTGGATGAAGCAATATTCATTGCCTCACGATATTTGGCAATCGTTCTTCTTGCGACATTAATGCCTTTTTCTTTTAATAATTCGGCTATTTTACTATCACTGAGCGGTTTTGTTTGATTTTCGTTCTCGACCAACTCTTTAATCAGCGCTCGAATAGCCGTAGAAGAGCACTCGCCGCCCGTCGCAGTCGATACATGACTGGAGAAAAAATATTTAAATTCGACGATGCCATTCGGCGTATGCATGTATTTTTGCGTAGTCACGCGCGATATCGTCGACTCATGCAACTGCAACTCTTCTGCGACATCGCGAAGCACCATCGGTTTCATCGAAATGGAACCGTGCTCCAAAAAATCCTGCTGTTTTCCAACGATACAGCGAGCCACCCGCAACAAGGTTTCGTTTCGACTATGCAAACTCTTGATAAACCAACGAGCTTCCTGCAGGTGATCCTTCATGCAGGAGTTATCCTTGCTGCTATCCGCGCGCTTGATCATACTTGAATAAAACGGATTGATTCTGAGCTTCGGCGCGATATCGGGATTGAGTTCGACTTGCCACTGACCATTTACCTTGACCACATAAACATCGGGAATCACATATTCGGAGTCGGTATTTTCAATTCTTGTCCCTGGCTTTGGATCCAATGTCCTAATTAACGCAATAACTCTATTCAGTTGAGCCTCGGTTAACCCCAACTTGCGCATCAATTTAGCCTGATCTTGAGACGCCAACAAACCTAAATAGCGACTTACCAGCTCTACCGCTTCTTTCTTATAAGGAGTATCGTCGGGTAATTGCTGTATTTGTAGCAAGAGGCAATCGCTTAAATCCCTGGCGGCCACACCGGGAGGATCGAAATTTTGCACTTGATGCAATACTGCCTCAACCTCATCAAACTCGAGATCTTCCACTTGCTCCAAAAGCCCTTGGAAAATATCTTCCAATGAGCTGACTAAGTACCCATCTTCATTGATCGAATCTATGATCGTCTCTGCAATCTCACGATCTCGGTCTGAAAAGTGCGCCACGTCCAATTGCCACAACAAATGATCCAATAATGTTTCCGACTTACTGCGTTGGCTTTCGAACTCCACCGATTCGCCAGCCCCGCTGATAGCTGCCTGGGCATTTTCAAAAACATCTTCCCAAGACGTATCGATAGGCAAATCGTCGGGCATGTCGGTTTGCGAACCTTCACTCGTTGCCTGATCGGAATAATCGGTCTTTTTGTCCAGAGACTCCTGATCGACAACGCCTGTAGCCTCCTCATCGGCGACTTCCAACATCATATTCGATTCCAGCGCGTTTTGGATTTCTTGCTGCAAATCGAGCGTCGACAATTGCAGCAGCTTTATCGCTTGCTGCAACTGTGGGGTCATCGTAAGCTGCTGACCGAGACGGAGTTGAAGTGACTGTTTCATCGTATAAGTTTGAACATTATTAATCCATGCATCAGCAGGTATCTTTTGGCTATTTTAGGTCAAGGATACTATTCTCGAATTACAAAGTGGAATATTTCCGTTTCCGGGGCTCCTATGAGAGCATCGTCGTGACCGACTCTCAAAATATATCTGCAATCGACTTTGCACTTGCTTGAAGTATAACGCTAAAGGCTGAAGTTCTCACCCAAATAAACCTTCCTTACTTCTTGATTACGGACTATAGCCTCCGCGTCGCCTTCGGCAATCACTTTACCTTCGTTGAGAATATAAGCACGGTCGCAAATCCCTAGAGTTTCCCTGACATTATGTTCGGTTATGACAACACCAATCCCTCTATCCTTCAGATGAATTATAATCTGCTTGATATCCTCAACCGAAATCGGATCAACGCCGGCAAACGGCTCGTCCAGTAAGATAAATTTCGGCTCGCTGGCCAAAGCCCTAGCAATTTCGACGCGTCGACGCTCGCCGCCCGATAAGCCGACGGCAATTTGATTACGTAGATGCTCGACATGAAACTCCGCCAGCAGCTCCTCGATCATCAATTCGACCTGCCCTTTGGTCAAGTCGGCGCGAATTTGCAGCACCGCACGCAAATTATCGGCAACGCTTAACTTTCTGAATACCGAAGGCTCCTGAGGCAAATAACCAAGACCCATTTGCGCACGAATATGCATCGGATAATACGTGATCGAAAGATCGTCCAACATTATTTCGCCGGCATCGGCTTTAATCAACCCGACCAGCATATAAAAGCTAGTGGTTTTACCGGCACCGTTAGGTCCGAGCAACCCTACAATTTCCCCGGTATTGACGTTCAACGAAACGCCGTTGACGACATTACGTTTATTGTAGTGTTTAATCAATCCTTGAGCCGACAGTTTTGTCATATTTTTATCATTTTTCCGATTTAGGTTTTAATATAACGCGAACCCGCTTGGCATCGGATTCCTGATCGCCCGCTTTGACAATTGAGTTTCGACTGTCGTAACGAATGATGTCGCTTGCATAGGTATTGCCCTCTTGCCAAACCACCGCCTCCTTGATCAGTATTAATAAATTCTGCTTAGGATAATATTCGCCGGTCAACGCCTTACCGGTGATATCGCCGCCGTTATCGGGGGTTTGCTGAAAACGGGCCGGTTTTCCGGTCGCAACCAACTTATCGACATCGCCGTCTTTAAAATATACAACCAATTTATCAGACCAAACCTTAAGACTACCCTGGGTCGAAACAACATTCCCTGTGTAAATACTAACCCCGGCATTATCGTCGTAGGTTGCTGCGTTCGAGTCGATATAAATCGGCTGGTCGGCATCGCTTTTCAACGCCAAACCGGACGAACTATAAGCGATTAAAATCGAAAAAATGATCCCGTAACAGGTTTTTTTATGGTTATTTTGTCTCATATTTTCCTCTAACCTTGGAAAACAACTCTATCCGGATAGGCGTGCTGTAATAGAGTTTCATCCCTATACCTTCCGTCCTGTTCGGAGGACTAAGCAACTCAGCCCATTCATCGGTTTCCGCGTAATTAATCTCCGGCTGAACACGCACATTCGAACTATTGATTTTCATCGCCCTGGAACCGGGCCCAGCCTCTCTAGCAACAACAGCTTTTCCATTCATCAGAATAAGTTTCTTATCGCTCGAAACAATTCCGGTTTCCGACTGGATCACCCAAGGTGGGACGCCCGGGTTCATAATAGTCATAACCGGCTTCTGCAGGTGCGTGGTTCCGTCGTCATTATAGTGCGTCAAGGTATCGGCAACCAATTTGCTCTTGAGCAGACCTGTAACATCCATCTCCCATTTAGCATAGCCGGTACTAAAATAATCGACGGTATGAGGAGACTTCTCGAGCGCTATGACTTCTTCATCAACTGCCGTCAACTGTAACAACCACCAACTTACAATCGCCAGCAATACACCATAAATATAGAGTCGAAGATTGCTTTCCGGCATAACTAGTACAGGTACTCTTCAAGAACGGCAGCAAAAGTCCCCTGGGCCTGCATAATCAAATCGCACACCTCCCTGACCGCGCCTTGACCGCCCGGCAGCGTCGTACACCAATGAGCACGTTGCTTGACGGCAAAATTCGCGTCCTCGACCGCAATCGCCAAACCGACCCGCGACATAATCGGCAAATCCAGCAAGTCATCTCCAACATGCGCCGCTTCAGCCGGATCGATAGCCAATGCTTGAACAAGCTCCTCAAAGGCCGTAATTTTATTTTCATACCCTTGATAAACATGCGTTATCCCGAGATTTTTCATCCGCAAAGCCACCGAATTCGACTTTCGCCCGGAAATCACGGCCACCTCGACGCCGGTTTGACGCAGTAATTTTATTCCATGACCATCCCGGGCATGAAAACATTTATATTCAACGCCTTGGTTATCGAAAAACAAGCGGCCATCGGTCAGTACGCCGTCGACATCGAGAATCAATAATTTCAGCCGGGCGGCTTTGGCCAATATGTTTTGCATTTTTCGGCTCCTGGTATTAGACAATTCCGGCATGGATCAAGTCATGCATACTTAATGCACCGACCGGTTTGTGAGACTTATCATTAACGATCAAGGCATTGATTTTTTTTTGCTGCATGATCTGCATCGCTTCGGCAGCTAGAATATCGGCGTCGATCGCAGTAAAGTTTCGAGTCATCGCTTCACCGATACGCGTTCCATGCACATCATGACTTTTTTCCAAGAATCGCCTCAAATCGCCATCGGTAAAAATGCCGGCACTCTTGCCGAAGCGATCGACAATCACGGTCATGCCCATTTTTTTCTCGGTCATTTCCAACAAGGCCTCTGTAATCAAAGCCGTTTCCGGAACAATCGGAATTTCATCGCCGGTATGCATGATATCGCTGACCATCAACAACAAACGCCGCCCTAAACTTCCCCCTGGATGCGATAACGCAAAATCATCTCGGGTAAATCCTCTTGCCTCCAGCAGTGAAACCGCGAGAGCATCGCCCATCACCAACGCTGCGGTCGTACTGGAAGTCGGCGCCAACCCTAAAGGACAGGCCTCTTGACGAACGCTAACATCGATATGCGCCGTGGCGAATTTCGCCAATGTCGATTCGCGATTGCCGGTCATCGCTATCAACGGCACGCCGATGCGTTTGATGATCGGTAGAATGGTAATGACTTCGCCGGTTTCGCCCGAGTTAGAGAGGGCTAAGACTACATCCTGAGCAGTTATCATGCCTAGGTCGCCATGACTGGCCTCACCAGGATGCACAAAAAAAGCCGGCGTCCCGGTACTCGCTAAAGTAGCGGCAATTTTACCCGCAATATGACCGGATTTGCCCATTCCGGTCACAACGACTCGTCCTTTACAATTAAACATTAAACGACAAGCCAAAATAAAATCGTCATCGATCCGTTCCGCCAAAGCAGTAACAGCATCGCCCTCGACCTGAATAACCGCCAAGGCCAGTTTTCGCAATTCGGGTTCGTGAATCATCATATTATGTGCTCTAACCTGTTATGCACTCTAACCTGCGATTGTACTTTTAAATACTAGCCATTGATAAGCGCCGTAGCTTGATAACAAAAACACTCCCTCCCATCGATTGATTCTCCTCGATTTGAAAAAACCGAATACGAATACAAAAAACGCCAATGTCAATGCCAACATCATCGGAAAATCCCGAGACAAAACACTTTCATTTACCGGTCCTGGGGCAATCAATCCCGGCAACGAATAAACAGCTAGCAAATTATACATATTCGAACCGATCACATTGCCGACCGCCAAATCGGTCTGCCGCTTTAATACGCTCGCCGCCGATGCCGCCAACTCCGGCAAACTCGTTCCCATAGCGACTAGCGTCAAGCCGATAACCAAATCGCTGACACCTAATGCATTCGCAATATTGACTGAAGCCCACACCAGGAGTCTCGAACTGATTAACAGCCCCAACAAACCGATAATCGTAATAAACCAGGCTAACCGCATAGAACACATCGGTAATGGCATTGCCAATGTATCGTTAAAATCGCCGTTTTTTGATTGATCAAGCCCATTTCGAACCAACCAAGCAATAAAACATACCAGTCCGACCATTAAAATAATGCCGTCGCTCCGCGACAACCCGTCAAAAGCAAGACCGAAGCACAATAAACTTGTTATTAATAAGAGCTGCAACTCCCGGCGTAACAGTTTTGTCCGAAAAGTCAACGGCATGATTAGTGCGCAACAACCTAATATTAGCCCGATATTCGCGATATTCGACCCCAATGCGTTGCCGACGGCAAGGCCCGCATTACCTTGCCATGATGCTAAACCTGAAACCAACACCTCGGGAATCGAAGTCCCAAAACCGACGACAGTCAAACCGATTAACAAGGCCGAAACGCCCCAATTTTGTGCAATCGCTGCCGCACCATCGACAAATGTATCCGCCGAATACACCATTAACGCCAAACTTGCAATCAAAACGATAGAATCGCACCACATAAGATATTAAAGAGGGCAAAATTGGCGCATTATGACACGATTAAGACGCCAATGTCCCTAGCACGCTCAACTCTGTAAGGATAAAACCTAAAATATTTGCCTATCTATAAGGCAGCTCATCGCTTATTAAGTCAGCGGTAAACAGTAAGCCGGCAGCAGAGAATCGTTTACAGAGGCATCTCGACCGAATAACCTCCCGAGATGTGAGTATTCAGTCCCACAGCCAATCTCGTTCCCATGCTCTGCGCTCGCCTTTATACACAAGTATCGGTAAACTTGCTAAACAGAGTTCGTCGTATACCTGGAAACGGTGCTGTTTGATAAATCTGCGGATATTGAACATCAGTGGCTTCGAAATCGCGACGAAGGCGTCGCTCCCACAAGGGGGCGGATGCTCTGTGGGAGCGATCCCCAGATCGCGATTTCGAAGTCGGGAACGTTGGGCGACAAAAAATGGTATCGAAGCCTCATTAGCTAAGATTGCAAAACAGTAATTTTTGACTTATGTATAACGATGAGTGCTCTGCGTGGGAACGATAGGGGTGTGAATAATTACCCCGAGATCGCACTTTCCGCTTCATTCCCTATTCCCTATTCCCTATTCCCTATTCCCTATTCCCTGTTCACTGTTTACTATTTACTGCTCACCAACCACCACTCACTAATAAATCCTGCAATTAGTTGACTTAACCTTCGCATGTCGGCCAAAATACTCGGTTTAGATTTTCCGACAGGGTTATCATCAGGCATGGATAACAGCGATATCTCGGCCGACAGTTTAATATCCGTCCGTAACCTTTCATTTTCGCGCGGCAACAGAAAAATATTCGACGATATTTCTCTCGATATCGCGCGCGGCAAAATTACCGCGATCATGGGCCCTAGCGGCACGGGTAAAACCACGCTGCTCAAGTTGATTGGCGGACAACTTTTCCCGGAACAAGGCTCTATCGTCGTCGACGGGCTCGATGTTCATCAATTGCGACGCAAAGAATTATTCAATTTGCGCAAACGCATCGGCATGCTGTTTCAAAGCGGCGCATTATTAACCGATATCAATGTCTATGACAATGTTGCGTTTCCGCTTCGCGAACACACGCACTTAACAGAGTCGATGATCCGGACCTTGGTATTAATGAAACTCCAGGCCGTCGGTCTGCGCGGCGCCCGAGACCTAATGCCGAACGAACTTTCAGGCGGCATGGCCAGACGCGTGGCGCTCGCCCGTGCAATCGCGCTAGACCCGATGATGATTCTGTACGACGAACCGTTTACCGGACAAGATCCGATCTCGATGGGCTCAATCGTTCACTTGATCAAATCACTCAATACCACGTTAGGACTGACCAGCATCATCGTCTCCCACGACGTCGCGGAAACCTCGGCAATCGCAGACTATATCTATGTTATTTCCGACGGCAAAATCGCAGGGCAAGGCACTCCTAAGGAAATCGAAGCATCGGAATCGTCATGGGTTCAGCAATTTATGAAAGGAGACCCGGACGGTCCCGTTCATTTTCATTATCCCGCACCGAACTACATCGAAGACCTGCTGACTTCCGCCCAATCGCCGTCTCGATTCGCTCCCAAAGAAGAAGCCAAAAAAACAGACGAATCCTTGAACGCTAAGGGATTGAAAAAAACGCCTTCCCGTAAACGCGGACGTTCGCGCTATCGCCGCGAGGATTAACATGCTGCATTTCTTACAACAATTGGGCTCATCGACCCGCACCAATTTCGCCAAACTCGGTCGAGCCACGTTCTTTCTCGGCCACACGTTGACCGGTATTGTGGATGTTGCACTAAGACCCAGGTTGCTGCTTAACCAACTTCATTCGGTCGGCGTACTGACCTTCTTGATCATAACGATCTCCGGCCTGTTCGTCGGCATGGTCTTAGGGCTTCAGGGTTACAACATACTGTCGGATTTTGGTTCGGAAGAAGCACTTGGCATCATGGTCGCCGCATCACTAGTTAGAGAACTAGGCCCTGTGGTTACCGCATTGCTGTTCGCCGGACGCGCTGGTTCCGCCCTAACTGCCGAAATCGGCCTGATGAAAGCGACCGAACAGTTATCCGGCATGGAAATGATGGCGGTCGACCCGGTCAACCGCATCATTTCACCACGCTTTTTCGCGGGGTTCCTATCGATGCCCCTGTTGGCGGCATTATTCAGCATGGTCGGCATTCTTGGCGGGCATATGGTTGGCGTCGGGCTGCTCGGTGTCGATGACGGCTCTTATTGGTCGCAAATGCAAGCGAACCTGGATTTTTATGACGATATTGTCAACGGCGTCATTAAAAGCATAGTCTTCGGTTTTGCCGCCACTTGGATCGCATTATTCGAAGGTTACGATGCCGTACCGACCGCGGAAGGCGTTAGCCGAGCGACGACTCGCACCGTGGTCAATTCCGCATTCGCCATACTCGGTCTGGACTTTATTTTAACCGCCATGATGTTTGGAGACATTTAGCATGCAGCATACCCGCACCCAGGATACATTGGTCGGACTGTTCGTCGCGGCCGGTATCGTCGCCCTATTTTTTCTGTCTTTGCAAGTCAGTAATATTCGATCCTTCATGCCCGCTGATACCTATGTCATCACCGCGCGTTTTAGCAATTCAGGCGGCCTTAAAGTAAAATCTCCGGTCTCGGTCGCGGGCGTTCGAATCGGTCGCGTTAGCAACATCTATATCGATAAAGAGACTTACGAATCGGTCGTGGAAATGAGCATCGAATCGAAATACGATACTTTACCGGAGGATTCCTCGGCTACGATCTACACTGCGGGACTTTTAGGCGAACAATACATCAACCTCGACCCAGGCGGCTCTTTCGATTATCTAAAAAACGGCGGACGAATCGAAATCACGCAATCCGCAATCGTACTGGAGGAAGTGATAGGCCGATTCTTGTTCCAAAAAGCGGAAGAATAAACGGTGAGCACGATTAGTATCACCCAACAAAGCCCCGGCATATTTTCTGTAGCAGGCGATCTAACCTTCGTCAGCATCGATAAAAAAACCGTCGAATCGTTAGCATTTTTAAAGTCGGCACAATCGGTAACCATCGATCTTACGGAGGTAACGAACACTGACAGTGGCGGCTTGGCATTATTGATCGAGTGGGTTAAATTCGCCCGCGGCAACCGGGTTGAACTTAAATTCCGAAACATCCCCGAACAACTTTTGACACTGGCAAAATTAAGCGGCCTGGAAACAACCGAATACTTTGCCGCCGCCCTGCCCGAATAGGCGCTTAACCTGTTATATGAGAACACACAGTCCATGGATAAATTACTGATCAAAGGCGGCGTTCAACTCTCCGGAGAACTGCGCATTTCCGGCGCTAAAAACGCAGCCCTGCCGATCATGGCCGCCACACTGCTTTCGGACCAACCGGTCAACCTTGGCAATATCCCTCATTTGCATGACATCACCACCACGATGGAATTGCTCGGCCGCATGGGCGTTCAATTGATGGTCGATGAAAAAATGAATATCGAAATCGACAGCCGTTCGATTACCAATTTCGAGGCGCCCTACGAACTGGTCAGAACAATGCGGGCATCGATTCTGGTGCTCGGCCCCCTGCTGTCAAGATTCGGCGAAGCACATGTCTCGCTTCCCGGTGGATGTGCGATTGGTACGCGTCCGGTCGATATACACCTTGACGGTCTTGCCAAAATGGGTGCCGACATAAAAGTCGAAGGCGGCTTTATCCATGCCAAAGTCGATCGTCTAAAAGGCTGCCGATTGGTGCTCGAACAAGTCACCGTGACCGGCACTGAAAACTTATTGATGGCGGCAACGCTAGCCGAGGGAACGACGATTATCGAAAATGCGGCGAGAGAACCTGAAGTTTCCGACCTTGCGCACTTTTTGAATGCGCTGGGCGCACGCATCAAAGGCATCGGTACCGATATCCTTGAAATCGAAGGCGTCGATAGACTGGGTAAAAAAGACCTTCACTACACCATCATGCCGGACCGTATCGAAACCGGCACTTATCTGATCGCCGCCGCCATTACCCGCGGCAAAGTTAAACTAAAAAGCACCCGTACCGACATTCTTGACGCCGTTCTCTCGAAGCTAACGGAAGCGGGTGCCGAAATCACAACAGGTCCCGACTGGATTGCATTGGACATGCACGGCAAACGACCGAAAGCCGTCTCGGTGCGCACGGCGCCTTATCCGGCATTTCCAACCGACATGCAAGCGCAATTCACCGCGATGAATACGATTGCCGAAGGCGTCGGCATCGTGACCGAAACGATCTTCGAAAACCGTTACATGCATATCCAGGAAATGCAGCGCATGGGCGCCAATATCAGACTGGAATCCAACACTGCGATTTGCTCCGGCGTCGACAAACTAACCGGAGCTCCGGTCATGGCAACCGACCTGCGCGCCTCGGCCGGATTGGTCTTGGCCGCATTAGCCGCCGAAGGCGAAACGCTGGTCGACCGAATCTATCATATCGACCGTGGCTACGACCATATCGAAGAAAAACTGTCACAACTCGGCGCGATCATTCGCCGTGTTCCAAACTAAGGTTTTAACATGTTAACTATCGCCGTATCGAAAGGCCGAATCTACGAAGAAGCACTGCCTTTACTGGAAGAGGCCGGCATCCGTCCGGTCGACGATCCGAAAACCAGCCGCAAATTGATTTTGCAAACCACCCGTGACGATGTGCAATTGGTGATTATCCGCGCCACCGATGTCCCGACTTTCGTCGAATACGGCGCGGCCGACATGGGTATCGCCGGCAAAGACGTCCTGCTCGAACACGGAGCTGAAAGCCTTTACGAGCCATTGGATTTGAATATTGCAACCTGCCGGCTGATGACAGCGGCCCATAAAGACGCGCCGAAAATTACCCGCCGCGTGCGCGTTGCGACTAAGTATGTCAAAACCGCCAAGAAATATTTCGCCGAACTGGGCATACAAGCCGACATCATCAAACTTTACGGATCGATGGAGCTTGCGCCATTGGTCGGTCTCGCCGACTGCATCGTCGACCTGGTCGATACCGGCAACACCCTAAAAGCCAACGGACTCGAGCCGCGCGACTTGATCATGAATATCAGTTCGAGACTGGTCGTCAATAAAGCCGCAATGAAGATGAAACATCAAGCCATCCAATCCCTGCTCGACCAATTCGAAAAAACCCTGGCCAAGAGGTAACTCCATGACCGATTTTTCAATAAACCGACTCGATACCGTCGACTTGGATTTCGAACGCCGCCTGAAATCCTTGCTGGATTGGAACGAACAAGACGACTTCGAGATTCAAAAGCAAGTCTTAGATATCATTGCCGCCGTCAAAAAGTCGGGCGATCAAGCCGTCATCGATTATACGAATCGCTTCGACCGACGCAGCATTCAGGCGGCAAACGAACTAGAAATCAACAAGGAAACCCTAAAAACCGCTTGGGACAAACTGCCAAGTGCGCAAGCCGAAGCTCTCGATACCGCCGCGCGGCGAATTCGCGCTTATGCCGAAAAACAAACCATGGCATCCTGGCAATTCAGCGAAGAAGACGGCACCCTACTCGGCCAAAAAATCACCCCGTTGGACCGAGTCGGCCTTTATGTTCCGGGCGGCAAAGCCGCTTATCCATCCTCGGTACTGATGAATGCAATACCGGCTAAAGTTGCCGGCGTTCCTGAATTAATCATGGTCGTGCCGACGCCTCTAGGCGAATCCAATCAGCTAGTATTGGCAGCAGCTTATCTGGCCGGCGTCGACCGGGCTTTTTCGATCGGCGGCGCGCAAGCGGTCGCAGCGCTCGCATACGGCACCGAAACCGTTCCGGCCGTCTGCAAGATCGTCGGCCCCGGCAATATCTATGTCGCCACAGCGAAAAAAATGGTATTCGGTCAAGTCGGTATCGACATGATCGCGGGACCGTCCGAGATATTAATCATTTGCGACGGCCATACGGACCCGGACTGGATTGCGATGGACTTGTTTTCACAAGCCGAGCACGACGAAAATGCGCAATCGATCTTATTATCCGATAGCGCCGATTATTTAGACGCCGTTGAGCGCAGCATCTTAAAATTATTGCCTGAAATGGAACGAGCCGAAGTCATTAAAGCCTCGTTGTCCGGCCGTGGGGCACTCATCAAAACCGCCGACCTCGATGAAGCCGCCGAAATCGCCAATCGTATCGCACCGGAACATCTCGAATTGTCGGTCGCCGACCCGGACTCGCTGTGTGCGAAAATCCGCAATGCCGGCGCGATTTTCATGGGCCGCTATACCGCAGAAGCATTAGGAGATTATTGCGCGGGACCTAATCACGTGTTACCGACATCCGGCACGGCAAAGTTTTCATCGCCGCTCGGCGTCTACGACTTTCAAAAACGTTCGAGCCTAATCAATTGTTCGGAAGCCGGCGCCGATACACTAGGCAAAACCGCCTCGATTTTAGCTCGCGGAGAAAGCTTAACCGCGCATGCTCGATCGGCGGAATATAGAATCAAATCGTAACGACTCGGAATTGTCATATAAATACCCCGGATTCATAATATAAGAATCCGGTGCAATCCGTTAGATCGACATGGCCTTGATTTTTTATCGATTAACCTGCGACAAGCCCCAGCCATCACTCTGAATACCGTTGACTTGACTCATGCCACAACCCCATTTTATTAGCTCTATTTTCCGTAAAGAAGTGCTGGACCTATCGGCCTATAAAGTCGCCGATGCCGGCCGACTGATCAAACTCGACGCAATGGAAAATCCTTATCGCTGGCCGGAACCGGTCATAAAAGAATGGCTCGACGTTATCAAAGAGGCCGAAATCAATCGCTACCCGGATCCTGAAGCACGTAGGCTAAGCGCTACCCTGAAAAAGATCGATGGCATTTCCGGGAACTTAGAGATGCTGCTCGGCAATGGCTCGGACGAAATCATACAGTTACTACTGATGGCCTTGCCGCCTCATGCAAAGGTACTATCGCCATCGCCGGGCTTCGTGATGTATCGACAACTGAGCCGATGCCTTGGCCTCGATTATATCGACATTCCCCTACAGTCCGGCGATTTCGACTTGGATTTGCCGGCCATGCTCGAGGCGATCGACAAACACCAGCCTTCGCTTATTTTTCTGGCCTACCCGAACAACCCCACCGGCAACCTGTTCAGCGAAACCTCTATTAGAAAAATTATCGAAGCCACTCCCGGACTGGTTGTTGTCGACGAAGCCTATGCGCCATTCACCGACAAGAGCTTTATCGACGTACTCGGCGAATATAGTAACTTGCTAGTGATGCGCACTCTCTCGAAACTCGGTTTGGCCGGACTTCGTCTTGGCTACATCGTTGGGGATGCCGCTATTATCGGCGAATTGAACAAAATCAGATTGCCTTACAACATCAATACACTAACTCAAATAACGGCCGAATTTGCTTTAAACAACAGCGATTTATTCAAGCAACAAACCGTACAAATTCGAAGCGAAAGAAGCCGTGTATTGCATGAGCTAGGTACAATCGAAGGCATTACTACCTACCCGAGCGAAGCTAATTTCATTTTATTTAGAACGCCGCCCGATCAAGCCGTAGCGCTCTTCGAAACGCTTAAGACGAAAGGTATCTTAATCAAAAACCTGTCGCCTCAAGGAGGCCTCTTACTGGATTGCCTACGCGTTACGATCGGCACGCCCGATGAAAATGACGCCTTTTTACAAGCGTTATCTTCAAGCTTCGAACAACTGAGAATTTCGTAACAAATACATCCATCGTAGACGCTGGATATAACTGCTTCAAATTCCGCTAACTATAATGGTATATTGCCATGTCGAAAACTATAAAAATCAAGTATACGAGGCTTAGCCTTTACCAGGAGTGCAATAAATGAATATTGAAGGCGTCGATAAATCCAAGCGCCAGTTTCTAACCTCGGCGCTGACCGTGGTCGGAGCTGTCGGTACCGGCTATATTGCGGTTCCCTTTCTCGCGCAAATGCAACCCAGCACAAAAGCTATGGCCGCAGGCGCGCCGGTCACCGTCGATATCAGTAAAATGGAACCGGGACAGCTAATCCGTGTTGCTTGGCGCGGTAAACCGGTTTGGCTGCTTAACCGCACGCCGGAAGTGCTGGAAACACTGAAAACATTGGACGACCAACTCAGAGACCCTCAGTCTTCAGAATCCATACAACCGGTGTACACCAAAAACCCTACTCGCGCATTGAAACCGGAAATTTTTGTTGCCGTCGGCTTATGCACGCATTTGGGCTGTTCGCCCACCTTCCGGCCTGAAATCGCACCGGCCGACTTGGGACCCGACTGGAAAGGCGGTTTTTTCTGCCCTTGCCACGGTTCTTGGTTCGATCTGGCCGGTCGGGTTTTTCGTGGTGTACCGGCTCCGACCAACCTTGAAATTCCACCCTATCGCTATATTAGCGAAACTCAGATCATCATTGGCGAAGACACCGTGGAGACAAGCGTATGAAAACGAACCGCTGGACTGACTGTGGCAACTGGGTACTGGATCGTTTTCCGCTGACAAAGTTCTGGAACGAACACATGGCGCATTATTATGCGCCCAAGAATTTTAACTTTTGGTATTTTTTCGGCTCGCTCGCCTTGCTGGTGTTGGTCAATCAATTCGTTACCGGCATTCTGCTGACGATGAACTACAAACCGGACGCCAAATTGGCCTTCGACTCGGTCGAATACATCATGCGCGAGGTTCATTGGGGCTGGTTAATCCGCTACATGCACTCGACCGGTGCTTCGGCATTTTTCATCGTGATCTATCTGCATATGTTTAGGGGCTTACTATACGGTTCTTTTAAACAGCCTCGCGAACTGATCTGGATTTTCGGCATGCTTCTGTTTGTCGCTTTGATGGCCGAAGCGTTCATGGGCTACTTGCTTCCTTGGGGACAAATGTCTTATTGGGGAGCCCAAGTCATCATTTCGCTATTCAGCGCGATCCCTGTCGTCGGAGAAGAACTGTCATTATGGATCAGGGGCGACTATGTCGTATCCGATGCAACACTGAACCGATTCTTTGCCTTTCACGTCATCGCAGTACCTTTGGTTCTGGTATTGCTGGTATTGCTGCATATCATCGCATTACACGAAGTCGGCTCGAATAACCCGGACGGCATCGACATCAAAAAACACAAGGATGCCAACGGAATACCCTTGGACGGCATTCCATTCCACCCTTACTACACTGTCAAAGACTTGGTCGGCTTCGCGGTCTTCATGTTCTTTTTTGCAGTCGTTATTTTTTATATGCCGGAACTGGGAGGGTTCTTCCTCGAACACGCCAATTTCATACCTGCCGATCCATTGAAAACGCCGGAACATATCGCTCCGGTCTGGTATTTCACCCCCTTCTACGCGATTCTGCGCGCGGTTCCGGATAAGTTTGCCGGCGTCATTGCGATGGGTGGCTCCATTGTCGTGCTGTTTCTATTGCCATGGTTGGACCGCAGCGAAGTCAGATCCATCCGTTATCGCGGAGGCATCTATAAAAAAGCGCTTCTACTTTTCGTAATTAGCTTTATCGGCCTAGGCTATCTGGGCACACAACCTGCAACGCCCAGCGCTACCGCCGTCGCACGCGTTTTGACGGCGATTTATTTCGGCTTTTTCCTACTCATGCCGATTTACACCCGCTGGGAAAAAACCAAGCCTGTACCGGATCGTCTAACCGAACAACCTAGCCTCGAGGATCGAATACCGGATCTTGTTGAAACTTTCAATGAAGTCACGGTGAAAACCGAGGGCAAATCCGGCTTATTCAGCAGAAAACTCAATTACCAAGGGTTATCCGCCGTTAGCATCCGTTTTTTAAAAAGAATTAAAGGCAGCTTGGATTAATAATTATGAAAAGACTACTCAATACCTTGATACTGTTGTCGCTGCCTTTCGGCGTTTTCGCCGGAGGTGGTGTCAAACTTCAGAGCGCGGATTTCGACCTCAGCGATAAAAGCTCCTTGCAGCGCGGCGCAAAACATTTTGTGACCTATTGTTTAGGGTGCCATTCTGCAAAACATATCCGATACCTTAGGATAGCGCTCGACTTCGATATTGAAAAAGATAAGGTGCTCAAGGATATCGCCCCTGAAGGCGCCAACATCTATGACAAAATGAATTCGGCGATGAACGCTCATGACGCCGAAAAATGGTTCGGCATCATGCCGCCCGACTTATCGCTGATTTCACGGTCACGCGGACCGGATTGGCTTTACAGTTATTTGAAAGGCTTTTATTCCGACTCCTCCAAGCCTCTCGGCGTCAATAATGTCGTTTTTCCGGATGTTGGCATGCCGAACGTTTTATGGCAATTGCAAGGCGAACAAAAACCGGTTTTCAAAAAAGACGGCGACCAACAAGTCATCGACAAACTGGTTACCGAAATTCCAGGACAACTTCCGGAAAAAGATTTTGATCGCATGATTAACGACCTAGTCAATTTCCTTGTTTACGTTGGAGAGCCTGGACAGCTCGAGCGGCGAAGCATGGGCAAATATGTTTTGTTTTTCATTTTCATGATTTTCATACTTGCCTATCTATTAAAACGCGAGTATTGGAAGGACATTCATTAATCCCCCCCATTCGTAAAACAGGGACGTTTTACCCGTATTATACTCATCGTAGATGAAAATTCGGCCTCGGGGTGCCCGTCAAAGGACGCCGTAAACCCAGCACCTAAACTATCCAAGACAATTAACCATGGCTAATGGGCTTTATGGAATTCATCCAGCACCTAAATTAGCCATGATATTAAACATAGCCAATGGGCTATGGAATTTAGGTGCTGGATTTAGGTGCTGGGTAAATACGTCCATGTAGGCTCTATGCCAGCTCCATGCTGGCAAAGCCTTTACGAGCACCCCGAGGCCCTCCTCCCCTGCACTGCCGAAATTTGAAGTGCGAAAGGTATACCTATTGCCAACCGTATCGACAATTGCTGAGTTACAAGGATGTAATTAAGGCAAAAAATGCAGGAACACTTTTCTGCACTGCTGACGACACCCTCGGCAGGCATACCACAGACCTTCATAAAGTTAGCCATTTTTTGAACATAAAGGAGTAAGTTTCATGTGTCATTGGCAATGATTCAAATTCATGACTAACTTAATCGCTGGATTCACATTGACCCTCGGCAGACATACTCCACTCCTTGTACACGGCGAATTTTCTTAAGCCGGGAATTGCGGCAAACGGATATAAGCGAACAAAATGTCGAATTTTTCATGATATAATTGCCGTTTTAGACTCCGTGTACCCTAATGAGGTTATGATTCGTGGCACAACCAACTACTCGTAAATCCGCTATGACTCTTTTTTCATCTCCGACATGCGCGATGAGCCACGGCGCCCGATTGGTTCTTCATGAGAAAGCCATTGCGGCGGACATTGAATATTATGACATCAACCAACCACCTGACGACTTATTAGAGTTTAACCCGACCGGCACTTCGCCAACGTTGCTGGAACGCGGACTAGTCCTGTATGACGCGCGCATTATCATGGAGTATCTGGATGAGCGGTTCCCGCACCCCCCTCTCCATCAAATGGATCCAGTTTCCAGGGCCAACGCCCGAATGATCATCAAACGTATCGATCAAGACTGGTACGAACTGATGAATGAAATCATTCATTCCGGCGAAAAAAAATCGGCCCGAGCCAAAAAACTGCTCAAAGAAAGCTTGCTTTCCGCGGCCCCAGTATTCGAAGCGCGTCCTTTTTTCATGAGCGACGAATTTTCATTAATTGATTGTGTGATGGCTCCGCTCTTATGGCGCCTACCTATTCTCGGCATAGAAACCGCAACGACCGGTGAAGGATTAAAAAACTACGCCAATCGTTTATTCCGCAGACCGGCTTTCGCACTCAGCTTAAGCAGCGCCGAAAAAGAAATGAACGAAATCCCGAAATGACATCTTTAAAACCCTACTTAATCCGTTCGATCTACGAATGGATCTTAGACAACGAACTTACGCCGCACCTATTAGTCGACGCCGAATACGAAGGCACGGTTTTGCCTGGTAATTTTGTCGAGGACGGTAGAATCGTACTCAACATTAATCCGCCTGCAATACAAGGGCTTACCCTGGGAAATGAAGACATAGAGTTCAACGCCCGTTTCAGCGGCAAACCCATGCATATCCTCGTGCCTATGCCAGCAGTGATGGCAATTTACGCCAAGGAAAACGGCAAAGGGATGATTTTCGACCGCGAAGAAGACTCGGGCGATGATGAACCGCCACCGGAAAAAAAACCGACTCGGCCGCAATTGCGCGTTGTTAAATAGTAAAAGCCCACGATAATCGAAGCTTAACGGCAGTCAGTTCAAGTATTCGAAATAGATGATAAGCAACAACAGAATCTCATAGCCTCTTCCGCCTGGAAATCAGGCGGAAGACATAACCGCTCTTCCAAATTCGTGCTGTTATTTTTTATCCGGGGAATACAGCGTCGAAACTTTTCCTGAAGATTTTCCGGAATCCGGTTGCGCAATGATCTTAGCCACCCCCCGTTTTTTGACTTGATCGATTCTGATAATTTCGTGCATCGGAATGAATGAGCGATTGACACCTTCGAATTCCATTCTGAGCCTCTCCTCTGACGGATCAATTACAATTGCGCTTTTTTCGCCAAACACAAAGTCCTCGACGACAATAAAACCGTAAAGATCTCCTTGGTATACGTTTTTTGCATAAATCTCGTAAACTTGATCCTGATTGACGAACACGACTTTATAAATTAGTTTTTCCGACATTGAATATACTTGCCTACATTAAAATAAACGTTTATGGTTTGCCATTCTAACGCGAAAGCATAGATTTAAGATATTGCTGCCGTCCCGAAAAAAGCCGGTTATTATTGGATGGTGACGTAGATTCGTTTTGCTCAATCTTTATACCGCAGAAGAAGGCAAGCAATAATATCAGCGAATACCGGAAGCATATACGCCCATCGTAGATCAAAATTCGGAGCCGGGGGTACTACCGACATTTGAAGTGCGAAAGGTATAAAAAAAATCGTTTATGGCCCTCATTGTAAAAACCGACGCTTGAAGCTCAAACCCTTGCGAAAACCCACCACACAAAGCAGGTAACCCTATGGCTTATACAATATATTTATCCGGCGAAACGCATACCGATTGGCGCGACCAAATCATTCAGGGTATCGAAAACAACGATCTGGACATCGAGGTGCTCGGGCCGATTACCGACCTTAACATCAGTGAAAACATCGGCGCTGAAATCTTGGGCCCGGAGGAAAACAATTTCTGGCGCGATCACAAAAGCGCCAAGATCAACGCACTGCGCAATAATCATTATCTCGGTCAAGCCGACCTGGTCGTCGTGCGTTTCGGAGAAAAATACAAACAATGGGAAGCGGCATTCGATGCCGGCCTTGCGATAGGCATGGGCATTCCTATCGTCGTGATGCATGACCCCGAACTGACCCACGCCCTGAAAGAAATCGACGCGACCGCCCTTGCCGTCACACAAGATTCTCTCCAGGTCATCGAGATCCTTAAATATATCTCACAGCAATAACAAGATTTCATGAAAAATAACTTCCAGGAGCTGTGAGTTTTGTAGCAGGTTCGGCCTATCCTACATTTTTATCACCGAATCCTAAGAATCGTTGGATTGCGTTAAATTACGCAATCCAACATAAACTCCGCCCCCTATTTTCTTCTAACCGATCGAATAAGGCTCTGATTTTTAGTCTGAAAGGAGTCGAATCAGACAATCACATGCGGTAAGTAACGAGATAAATCCTGAGTGACGATAGCCTTGTCTTCACGAATTGAAATTCCTGCCGGCTGATCGTCGACCAGCCAGGAACCGATCAGGGTATGATTATCGCCGAATTTAGGTAAAGGATAATAGGCCTGGAAAATAAAACCTTCTTTTCCGTAAGGCCCATCTGTGCCAAAAAGCTTTTTACCGCCTTTATATAACGACACATTGGCGCCTTCCCTAGAAAATAACGGCTTTTTGACTAACTCCAGTCCTGGACTCCATTCGACATCATCTTCGAAAAAAGCAGGCAAAAGATTGGGGTGGCCGGGAAACATTTGCCATAACATCGGCAACAGCGCTTTATTAGACAGAATCGCTTTCCACAGCGGCTCCAGCCATTGCGTGCTACTTTTCAGCAACAACGGTCCATAGTCTTCGCTGAGCATGAACTCCCAGGGATATAGTTTGAATATGAGCTCAATGACTCTATCCTCCAAGTCGGTAAATGCCCCGCTTTCCCCTTGCCCAATATCCTCGACATAAACGAAACGATTAGGAATACCCGCTTCTGTTGCGCAATCTTGAAGATATTGCACTGTCCCCCTATCTTCCTCGCTGTCTTTGCAACAACTAAAGTAAAAGTCGCTGCCGTCGGTCGAAGCATGAATAGATCCTAAACGCTGCACCAGTTTTTCCTGTAAGGAATTAAATTGATCACAGTCTGGCGGCAACTCTCCGTTTCGGACATTGTCTTCAAGCCATAACCATTGCCAGAAACCTGATTCATAAAGACTGGTGGGCGTGTCGGCGTTATTTTCGTAAAGTTTCGCGGGATTGCGGCCGTCATAGGAAAAATCGAGCCGCGAATATAGGCTCGGTTGACGATTTTTCCAGGAGGCTTGAAGCAAATCCCAGAATATGTCTGGTATACCAAACTTTTCCATTAATCGTTCATCAACGACAACTCGGTCGACGACTTCGAGACACATCTGATGAAGCTCCTCGCTGGGTTCTTCGATATCTTTTTCAATTTGTTGCAAAGTAAAACGATAGTAGGCCGTTTCGTCCCAATAAGGTTCACCATACAACGTATGAAAGTGGAATCCGTACTCGTGAGCCAAATTTCGCCAACCCGATCTTTCCCGAATGGGCATACGAAACATGTCACTAGCCGCCCCAACCGCTGCTTCTTGAACTTGAGCGGGTCGAGCTCGAACCGCTCCAGGACGATTTAGCCGCAACCGTCGAACCGAAACCGCCTCGAGAAATGGTTCTGGTGACCGGGGGCTTGGATTGAAAGGCATCGCTACCGACGGTTACGTTAGTGCTGCGATTGCTGCCGTAACTTCGACCGTCGGCGGTCACCCAATTATTGTAAAAAGGAGAGCTGCGGCGATAAGAGGTAAAAACCGGTTGGGATTGGTAACCGCGATTAAAATCCAACGCCCTGGCAAACATAAATCCCGCCATTGCCGGCATAAACCAATTTTGTCCGGATGCATGCGGATAAGTCGTGCAGCGATTGAGTCCGAACTCTGACTCGCAGTCTTGCCGCGAGGCATACTTAGGCGCAGTTTTAGCGGCCTCTTCCTGCGCCTTGCGATAAGCTGCTTCGCAGTCTGCGGCATATTGTGGATTTTCGCTCTTACAAACGTCCAAGCTAGTATAAACCCGTGCATCGCGTTCTTCGTCAGAGCATGCATTTAACATGACACCCGCTACCGCTAAAGCAACCGGCTTGAGCCAAAAACGCGGGCCGTTTTTTTTCATTCGGTCCAGATTGATGCTTTTAGTGCGCTTCATGTGATCGCTCCTCAGTAGGTCATGCAGGCCGCATTCAAAATACCGACCGCAATCGAAAAACCGCCTAGGACCACGCCCGCGGAGATTTCATTATCATTGATGCTTTGCACGATTTTAGGCATGAAAATAAAGCGGATGATGGCAAAAGCAAGCAACTGTGCGATTAATGCGAATACGGACCATAACCAAAAATCCAGCAACGAAACAGAATTGGAGGCCGCTCCTGCAATCGCGATCGCGAAGCCTATGACAGCACCGATGAAACCAATCGCGGCCGCTACGTTTTTATCCTCCTTGACCAATTTCCATTCATCATGAGGCGTGATCAATGCATACAGAAATTTAAAAATCAGTAGCAAAGCCAATGAAGAGAAAAAATACATTGCGAAATTGCTGAGGCCCATCAGAGAATTTATCAAAGCGTCCACAGTTGACTCCTAGTGTTGTTTTAAAGAAAGGTTAAACTAATCGGCACCAGGCGGCGGCACTACAACAGAGAAGAACTTAACCGATAATTGTGATGTCGGCCGACTGCAAATTGATGCCGGTCGCGATAACCAAGCAACGGTCGGCACGCCCGTTTATTATTTTTTCTTCTCCTGAAACCAATGCGAATTCATCCAACGTATCATCGACCGGTCTTTCGTAGAGCATCACGAATTGATCGGTTTCGCTCGTACCGTCGGCTTCCGTATAAGTAATTTCAGTCATGGCCACCGGCGGCGAGGAACTGCCGACACTTTCCCAAACCCTAATAAACCGGTGACCCTCAAGCGTATATTCCGACCGGCTAATATCGGTATTGATTAAGCGATCCCAATCGGCTTGACTGCCAACAGCTTTGGTATCGTAAAAATACCAAAGCTTGACGTCTTCGATATGATTTTCCGTCATTCCGCCGTTTAACAGGACTTGCACGAAACTGTCGTCATCGGTGTAAAACCGCAAAAGCGTACTATTGTCGTCCAATTTGACTTCGCCGACCGCCTGAATAAACTGGGTTTTGGCGGCGCCTTCAAAAATAAGCAAGGGCTCGATCAGCTTGAGCCGCAGCGCGTCCAACTCAAATGCGCCGCCTAGCCTCAAACCGATGATTTCAGGGCTCCGAATTGTTTCTTGGGCGTTGTTTTTTTTGAACCATTTGCTAAACACACAGCTTCTCCCAATCGAGGCCGTCGATGCGTTCATCGGCAATGTAATAAATCATCGTGCCCGGATGAATCATGTGCGTCAAAGGCGGATTCAGCATGACGCTGCCATTGGTGTCGCCGACTGCGATCAGAATCGCATCGTGTTTTTGTTTAAGCGGAAAAAATAAATCGCCTAATAAAGCACTTTTCGATTGAGGCGGATATTTGATCGAATACTGCGTCATGCCGTCCTGAACATTCAACAAGTCCTGATGCAACGCGCTGGAGCCGGGATGCATGGCGGATTTAGCCAGCATCTCGACATCTACCGAAGGCGTGCATTCAATGTTCGGGCAATGCGTTTTCAGCAATTGGCTCAGTTTTTCATCATTGAAATAAGCGATCATGTGCGCGCTTTTATTACGACTTGCACAATACAGTGCGGTCGTCATCGTGACATCATCTTCCGGCGTATCGATAATGATCGTCGAGGCTTTTTCAAGACATGCTCGATCCATTTGCACGTCATCGTTATAACTATCGACCTTAACGAAATCGATTTGATCCGGTATCGGGTTCTCAATCTCTGCTTTCGCGCACAGCACAACCTTGTGTGTTTCTAAAGCGCCGAATTGTTCACGGAGCAGCAGACGGATGAGGTGTAAGGTCCGCATTTCGCCCCAGCCGATCACCAAAATGTGATTGGTGTAGTTTAACTGTTTCAAACCTTTTACTCCTTTTTTCCAATGATAGGCCGCAAAAACAGCGATCCGGCCTAAGAACATTGCAAACAGACTCAAGCCGAACGGAATCACGAATAATGCGGCCGTCATTTTGCCGCCAGGTGTCTGAGGAGATAAATCGCCGTAACCGACGGTCGATGCAGTGACTATCAACCAATACGGAAAGTCCGGCAAAGACAGTAAATCCGTTTCGCCGCAAAGAAAAAGCAAGGCATAGCTAATGCTCACATAAAGTAACAAAGCGAGAGCCGCACCTTGCCAACTCAAGATAATGCAATGCTGGATAAAAAATCGTTTAAGTTTATATAGGACAATCATCGAACAAGCCCATTAAACTCAACGACCGCCGAGAATGCGCTCCAGCTCGCTATCGGCATTTGCGTTGGAACCGGTGATGCCTGCCGCTTTCAATTTGGCCTCAAGCGCGTCGCCGCTTTCCTCGCCAAGCAGTTCTTCGGCGGCTTCCAGCTCGGCAGAGCGCTGGTTTTGCCGATCCTGAATACGCTTTAAGGATTCCGCCGCTGTTTTCATTTTGCTGTTCGCGCCCAAATGCCGAGAAGAAACCGAAACTTGAGCTTTTTGTACCGACTCGGTGGCTTTAACCATGTCGACTTGTTGTTCCATTCGACGTAAATTCGCTTTCGCCTCGGCAATTTTATGACGTAGCGTTTGCTCCGACTGATTGAATTGATTGACGTATTGCTGCTCTGCGTCCATTTGCTCGCGTAATTCCACGACTTTTTGTGCACATTCCAGCGCCAACTGCCTATCGCTCTCGGCGGCCCTGCGCGCGTGGCTCTCATAATCGACAATCGAGGTTTGTAAACCGGATACCTTTTGTTCCGCCAGTTTTCTTTTCGCCATGATTTGAGTCAAAGCATGGTCGGATTTACGCAGTTCTTCTTTCGCTTCCCGAATTTCTTGATCCAATATACGCAAAGCCTGACTATCTGCAACAGCCTCCGCAGCTTCGTTAGCGCCGCCCTTGATCGCAGTGACTAATTTATTCCAAACACTCATAGCTTAAACTCCATTAATCAAATGATTCTGGTAGGCATCCAAAAATGCACGCACATTCTGGAACAGTGTATCGACTTCGATGATAATACTCTCTTGTTTTGACTGACTCGACAATGCGCCGAAAGCCATATAATAATCTTCATCATCGATATGAGTAATAGCAATAGCCGTTAAGGGAAAAACTTGATGAGTTCTCAATATATCTTCATTGAGCAAGGCGCAGTCTTTAATCTCTTTTTTTGCGAATAATACCGACTCGACCAGGATTTGTTCGCCGCTAACCGCCAGATAAGCATCTAGTCCGTCGCCATTAGTGATACGCAAACAAGATTCTTCCCTAGCAACTTGATAACCGTCGCTTTCATTCAATAGACTTTCCAATTCGATAAGATTCCAACTCATAGTTTCTCCTGTAGCATGACATCGGCAAAAGAGCCTGCCAAAATTCTAGATGAAGGATTACGATAGCACAAACCTGTTTTTAACATATAAAAGGTAGAACAAAATCATCAGTTTTTTGTGAAATTCGGCCGAATTTAATTTCGACGATTGAAGAGCTATAGTTCTCGACAGGCGCTCCGCCCCTGCCAAAACCGAACGACTCTTAACCATCAAGATCGTTTATCTATCACTTCGTCTCTCAACACATCAAAATCATTGAATGCGCTTTTTAAGCTAAGCTTTAAATTGATGATCGTCGCGAGCGTGGTGCTGGTAAAAATACAAATCATGATCGCGATTTGATATTTTACGGCCACCCAGGGTTCGCTGCCGCCGAGAATCTGTCCGGTCATCATGCCGGGCAAAGAAACTAATCCCATCGTCGCCATGCCGGCTATCGTCGGATTGATTGCAGCTTTTATCGCATCCCGAAAATATGGCCGAACTGCCTCCATACGCGTTGCGCCTAGCATCAAAAAAGTCGCGTACTCGTTCTCGCTCTTGCGTAAAGCCGAATAGAATCGCTCTAATGCAATCACGTTGCCTTGCAGACAGTTGCCTAGAATCATACCGGCCAGCGGGACGATATACCGCGCATCGTAAAAAAGCGCCGGCCGTATTACCCAAAACACCAAAAATGCAGACGAGAACAGAATACTGAAAGCAATGGCTATAAACGTGACCAACGCAAAATAACGTACTTTAAGGCCCGCTCGACGTAAAATGCTGAAATCGGCGACCAAAAGCATCACCAGTATCCATAAGCCATTGAACCAAGGATTGTTGAGTTCGAACAGCCACTTCAGATAAAACCCGACCAAGGCCAACTGCACGCTCATCCGTAAAACGCTAATGCCGATATCTCGGCTCAACAGCAAGCCAAGCATTCGCAACAATAACCAAGGCAGTAGACAAAGGCCATACAGCAGCGCCATTCGCGGCAATTCGATATCAAGCGTTTCCACGTATTCTTTCCCGAACCAAGCGGCCCGCTTCCAGTTCTAAAATAAGATCGCAGCGCGCCAGCCACTCCGTATCGTGAGCGACCGAAAGCACCGTCAATTGAGGGTCGGAAAACACATCGAATACAGCTTGTTTGCTTTCCGCATCCAATGCACTGGTAATCTCATCCAACAAATACAAGCTTTTACCTAATAGCAGCCCTCGCGCCAATGCAATCCGTTGTTTTTCACCACCGGAAATTCGGCTACATTTCCGCTTTAAAATATCGACCGACAGATGCAAGCGATTCAATACTTCAACCAACCGAGCATCCGGAGGCCTTTGATTCCGATGGGTTTTAAACTGAAAAGGTAATAATAAAGCTTCGCGTACGGTCTCGGCGCCAAGTATGGGCTCTTGGCCGATATAAGCCGTCGCACTTCGAATCGCATGGACCGACGCAGGAGTCAACTGCATCTGCTGAAAATAGACGCCGCCGGCGGCGACGGCATGAAGCCCGATAAATGCTCTTAACACGCTACTCTTGCCGGAACCCGACTTACCGCATAAAACAGCTTTTTCGCCGGGGAACAGGGCAAAACTAATATTGGATAGGATGGTTTTTTCACGAACCGCTACCGATACTTGATCGAATCGAATGATTGGATTCATTAAGTTAATCCTAAAAAAAGCAGTTGAGAGTCTCAAACTACCGTTCGCCCTAGGCCCTTCGGCCGCGCTCAGGAAGAGCTCCGTCGAAGGGTCAAGGGTAGTTTGAGGCTTCACCAAGCCGGTGAAAGTGT
The DNA here is from genome assembly GCF_044788715.1 of Methylotuvimicrobium sp. KM1. Classification (NCBI taxonomy): domain Bacteria; kingdom Pseudomonadati; phylum Pseudomonadota; class Gammaproteobacteria; order Methylococcales; family Methylococcaceae; genus Methylotuvimicrobium; species Methylotuvimicrobium sp. KM1. Next base: position 4,446,599 of record NZ_CP173170.1, read on the forward strand.
TGTAGACCCTTCATGCTTCGACTTAGCTCTGCACGAACGGTCTACAACACATCTCAACTGCTCTTTTTGGGTTAATGGTTTAAAAGAACATACGCCCGAACTCACTACTTGCCCTATTCACTATTCACTATTCACTATTCACTATTCACTATTCACTATTCACTGCTCACTGCTCACTGCTCACTGCTAACTGCTAACTGCTAACTATTCTCTACTCAATACTCAGTCAACCAATAAAACTGGCACGGCTGAATGACCAGTTGCTGGTCGAATTCCGTCGGACGCTTGCCGGTATATAAATCACTGACTTGCCCGTAAATGCCAAACCCCGCCGTATTAAATTTTTCCATCTTGATACGCTGCGCTTGTTCGCTGAAATTACAAATCACCAGCACTTGCTCGGAAGGACGATTATGATCGTAGCGGATAAACGAAAAAATATGCGGGTTTTCGCACTCGATCAACTGCCGATTATTGAAGTCGGCAAAAGCCGTGGTTTCCTTGCGAATCGCAATCATTTTTTTCAATGCGTTAAATACGGCATGCTCGACCGTACCTTGTTTTTTACGTTGCTCGGCCCGTTCCCAATCGATCTTGGGCCGGTGAATCCAGCGGCTGTCATTGACCTTATCGGGTTGATCGAGATAACTGTGATCATTGAAGGTGGCGATCTCATCGCCGTAATACAGAAGCGGAAGGCCGCCGAATGAAAATATCACGCTATGCATTAATATGATCTTATTCAGCGCGATATCGATCGCATGCTCGTCGTCGGACTGAAGTGCCGTCTCAAGGCCGGCCAGCGAAGCCAGCGACCCGGCAATCCGCGCATCGCCGGTTTTGTCGTTACGCATGAACGGCACGCCGCTCGCGATCGAGTCCTCATAAACCCCTGTATAGAAATCGACCAGAAAGCGACGATGCGCGACTGGATCATAACCTACATGCCGCACATCGTTATCATCGAAACCTAGGCCGATATCGTCATGGCAACGCACATAATTCAACCAAGTCGCTCGCTCCAATTTATCGGGCAGGCTTTTCAAACCCTGATACAGTAATTTGCTATTGCGCGTCGCCAACGCATCCCAAAGCAAGGCCATCAGCGTCGCGTTATAGGCGATTTCACACTCTTTCGCGATAATCGCGTCCTCGCCGAAATATTTAGTAATCTCGACAGGCGCGACGATCGCCTCAGCAATAAACAAGGATCCCGGCGCGGTTACTTGGCAACAGTCTTTCATCAACTGCAGCAACAAATGCGCTTCGCGTTCGTTTTGACAGGTCGTGCCCATCTTCTTCCATAAAAAAGCAACCGCATCGAGCCGAATAATATCGGCGCCTTGATTGATCCAAAAGAGAATCACGTCGAGCATTTCGATGAATACCGAAGGGTTGCTGTAGTTGAGATCCCATTGATAATCATTGAAGACCGTCATCACCCATTTCTGCAGGGTTTCGTCCCAGGTAAAATTTCCCGGAGCGGTTTCCGGAAAAATTTCGGGCATGCTTTGTTCGAACATATCGGGAATTTCACGATTATCGAAGATGTAATAATAATCCTGATATTTTTGCTCTCCTGCCTTCGCCCGCTTCGCCCATTCATGCTCGTCCGATGTATGATTCAACACAACGTCCAAGGTCAACAGAATATCGCGTTTTCTGAACTCGCTTGAAACCCTCTGTAAATCTTCTAATTTGCCGACACGGCTATCGATCTGCCGAAAATTACTGACCGCATAACCGCCGTCGCTGCGTCCGGTCGGACACTCGAGAATCGGCATGATGTGCACCAAATTGACGCCGAGCTCTTGAAAATAAGAGGTATTATCCGCCACGCCGGCCAAGTCGTCGGCAAACCCGGCACTGTACAAAGCCATACCGACCCATTTTTGATTCAAAAACCAGTTATGATCGTTTTCCCGAGCGATATCGAGTTTCTCCAACTCTTCCGGCCGCTGAATATATTGCCGGGCCAAGGTTTCGACCAACTTGAGCATTTGCTCCTTGAAGTCGTCGCGGCGGCCGTATAGATGATGAAACAGATTATGAATCGCATAAAAATTCGCGCCGAGACGCGTGTAAAAATGCCGTAAATCCTGCCTGCGGATTTCCGGCTTGAGATCATCTAAAATTTCATTTAATAAGGAATGCGAAATCTGTTCGTACATGGTTAGGATGCGGAGAAAATGTAAAATTTCATAACCGGTAGAGCAAAGGCTCGCGCCCGGTAACGAGTAAAGAATGGATAGCTTAGTCTAGACCCCAAGCAGCTATGAACGTTTCATAAAATACAGGATCTCTAACCGTCGCACCTCTTTGGCCGACCATGGCCGAAGCAAACGCTTGCGCGCGCTCCATCGTGATTTGTAGCGGCCAATCGAGATTGAGCCCGAGTAGCATCACCGAAGCGAACGCATCGCCGGCACCAACCGTATCAATCACTTGGGCGATCTCGCCCGGCGTAACCCGGCACGACTCACCATGACGGTCAGTCGCAAACGCGCCTTGCTTGCCGCTCGTGACAATCAGTCCTTGTAATCGGTAAAGCTCGACAAAGCGCCGCATATCGGCCTTAAGATCGCCCGAAACCGGATAAAGCGCCGCCAACTCATGATGATTCAGCTTGACCCAATCGGCTTGACCGAGCCATTCAAGCACTTGGTCTTTTTGCCACCAAGGTTCGCGCAAATTGACATCCATGAAGATACGCCCCTTGTGTGCGTCTTTAAGAACGTCCAAAGCCGTCCTTGAAACCGGCTGACGCAAGGACAGTGTGCCGTGATAAAGCAAACCGGGACGCTCCGTATCTTGAAGCTCGGCTTCATTAATATAATCGTAGGCTTGTTCCGGCACGATCGTATAGGCGGGCTCGCCCTGCTCGATGACGATATCGACGACACCGGTAGGATGCCGGCTATCCCTTTGCAAACCCGACATATCCATGCCCCACTTATGCATCGCGGCAATGACCGAGTCTCCGGTCGCATCCTGACCGACTCGACTGATAAAATGCGGTTCTTGCCGGAAGGCCTGCAAATGCCAGGCGACATTGAACGGCGCGCCGCCGAGTACCCGGCTGCCATCGGGAAAATGATCGAACAAAACCTCGCCGAAAATAGTGATCGGATTTTTATTCATCGCCAATAATCCAGTGTTTGATTTCGGGTAAATAATGCACAACGCCTTCTAAAATACCGGCACTGTAATTGCCGTTCATTCCGAGAAAACCGCCTTCAGCCAAATATAACGATTGCTCGGTCGACTGCTCCCGAGCCAACTGCAGCGCCTGCTTGCGTACCTCGTCGGTCGCATTGGCGACCAATACCGAGTTAATCGGGCTGGTCAAAACCGGCAGATCGTTACCGCTATCGCCGGCGAAAACCGTGTTATCCAAACAAAAGCCAAGCTGCTTCATTAAAAACTCGACCGCATGAAACTTAGTCGCGCAAGCGGGTAAAACATCCAGCAGTCCAGTATGCGTGGTTTCGTCGACACTGTAAATAAGCTCCGCTCGTACCGAATTCGACGCCAAGCGTTTTCTCATTTCAGTCAACAAAGGCTTCGGATCGATTGCTGCCGATACATAATAACTGAGCTTGAAACGATTCTGCTTCGCGCCTTCCTGTTGCGTTAATTCGGACAATTCGCTGAACAAACGATGCATCTCGGCATGTTCGCGTCCGGCCCAATCCGGTTCGATTTCATGACTCCATTGCGGCCACTCTTGCCATTCATGATCAACGACTTGATAAATCGTCGTGCCTACATCACCGATCACGTAATCCGGCAACGGCAAATCGTATTCGGCTATCGCTTGCTGCACTAAGGCCTGATGCCTACCGGTCACATATGCCAGTGTGGATCCGGGATGCCGCGCCAAGGCCTTGAAATAAACCCTCGCCATCGCCGATTCCGGCACATTGCCGTTCGGCAATAAGGTTCGATCAAGGTCGGTACAAAGCAAAAGCCGGTCGGTCATAATTCTGCTCTCAGTCGTTTAAAAATCATAATGTTCTATCGCCTCAATGATACCGAGCGCAAAAGGTTGTGCCGCAAAATAAATCCGCTCGGGCTCGCGCAAACCCGATAATTCCTCGCGATGCCGATTAGCGACAACAACCGCTAAGGTATTACCCTGCATCATGTCTTCATCGGCGCCGGAGCCGCCGGCGACTAGAATACGCTCCAACGGCAGATTCCACTGCTGGGCGAAATAACGCAAGGCCAAACCTTTCGATGCACGCACCGGAACGATGTCGAAAAATTGCCCGAAGGATATATACACATTGACCGCCTGCTCCTCCTGACGCAACAATGTCTGAATTTCTTCTACCGTCGGCGCCTGCTCGGCATCGTAATGATAGGAAATTTTGAATCGGCTTTGCTCGCTTTTGGGCTGTAAAGTCAAACCGGGCAATTCCCCGATAATGCGGCGTATGGCCTTGCTATTCCAGTGATAATCGATATGTCTTGCCCAAGCGCTGTCCGGCGTCATTTGTGGCGAATAGACAATTTCGGTTCCCAAGCTGGTGATTAAAACATCCGGTACCGGCAAGCCGTTTCTCTTTAAAATTGTCATTGCCGAATCTAGCCTGCGGCCGGTCGCGACACCGAAAAAAACTTTTTTTCGATTCTCGGCCAAATAAGCGGCAAACGCTTTCAAACCCTCGGCGCTACCCAATAAACTTTGATCGATATCGGAAAAAACGGCTCGATCGCGATAGCTCAAATCGCCTCGCACGCGCGCCACTTTCGGGAACTCCGGATGATGCTCCAATAATGGCTGTATCATCTCAAGATACTTTTGTGCGTGCGTATTCCAGGAATAGCGTTTCCGAACATTTTTAAGGCCTTTTTCGGAAAATTTTTCCCATTTTTTCGGGCTGCTTAAAATTTCCAGCAACGCATTCGCTATCGCACTGCTATCTAGCGGATCAACGAGAATACCGTTATGGCAAGCACCGATAATATCGACCGGGCCGCCGTTTTCGGTCGCAACCAGCGGCAATCCGCATGCGGCCGCCTCGAGTAAAGTTAAACCAAACGGCTCGGTCAATGCCGGATTGACGAACACGCCTTTCGATTCCGCGGCCAAGCGGTAAATATCCGGAACATCCTCCTGTTTGTGGTGCTTAGGGATCGCAATATGGCCGTATAAATCATAGTAATCGACCAATAATAGAATTTCGGTCAACACCGCTTGCGCGCCTTCGTCCATTTCCCGGATATCGTCGCGATTGCCGGCTACGATCACTAAATTCGCTAATTTCTGTAATTCGGGAGACTCGCCGTAAGCATGAACTAACGAAACTATGTTCTTGCGTTCGTCAGGACGCGACAAAGCCAGAATCATCGGTTTTTTAGGATTATTCAAAAAAGGCTCCAGCGATTTGCCGAAGGCTATTTTTACCTTGTTTTCAGGAGGATGAAACTGCTCCAGATCGGTTCCCGGCGGAATCACGACCATGCGTTCCGGCTGATAATAGTCGTAGAGCTCGTATTGTTCGGCAATCTCGTTGCGGGTACTGGTCACGACCAACTCGGCATTGGCCAGCACATCCTCTTCGGCGCTGATTCTTTTGGAAATATGATAACGCTGCTCGATCAAATCATTCGGTAAGCCCATTGCAAGTAAACGACCGAGCTTGTCTCTGCCCAGTGAATGCCCGGTATGCACCAATGGGATACCGGTCAAAAGCGACAACCGCACGCCCACATAGCCGGCGTCGGCATAATGACTATGAATCACGTCCGGCATACGCGTCTGTTGCCGGAGCCACTCCAACAAATTGTCGGCGAAAATATCGAGATAATCCCAAAGTTCCTCTTTCTTGATATAGCCTTCGGGGCCGGCCGGAATCCGGACGATTTGCGCGTTTTTATCCAGCGGCTCAAGCGCTTCACGATAATCTGCACCAACCTCGGGATCGTCAACCAATCGCGTTGCTAAATCAACCCGACCTACCGAAGGTTGGCACGCTAAAGCCCTCGCTAAATCCACGACATACTTGGTCTGACCTCCGGTGTCGGCATCGCGTCCCAGTTCTAAATCTCGTCCGCGTATCAGGCCGTGAACACTGATCAAAAGAATATAATGCGAAACCTTCTTGCTCGTCATGATCGAACTCATTTCAGCTGGAGATAAATTGTATTCTCTCATTCACGAACAACTATCTCAAGTGACACTAACTTGCAGCATCTACCGGATCACCTTGAACCCTTTGCCCATTATCCTAGAAAAAGCATTTCACCATAACGGTCGTGTAGGCTTGGTATCGCCCCGGCAAATGAAAGTGCGAGGGTTGCTGAGGGTACGGTCACTCGCCCGACAGGACGCCCCGGTGCCGAATTTTGATCTACGATGGGTATAACCATTTTTTGAGCATGAAAGGAGTAGTGAAGCAAGTATAAACCTATGAAAATACTATGTTATTATTAAATACCATACTTAATGAAAGGCTTTTCTGTGCTACAATCCTCGACTCCTAAAAACAATTAAAAGGTTTTATTATGCAATTCACTAAATTTTCAACTTTTACGCTCCTATTTTTTGCTTTTTCCGTGAATGCCGATGTTCAGTTAACCCAAGCCGATCTAATCGGTACCTGGCAAATCGATAAGGAATCGGTCGACCGCGAAGGCACCAAATCCAGAAGCTTGAATACTACTTGGTCGTTCAGGGAAGACGGCACTATGGAAGGAAAGTCTCAAGAATCGGACGTTCACGCCCGGATCGATACACTCCGCGCAGTATTGAACTATTCGGTCGAAGACGGCAAATTGGTTAAACAAGCCGCACCGGGCCGCTCTAGAATGGAAACTTGCACCGCAATTGAAAAAGAAAACGACAAAATGATTCTTAAATGCCGATCGAATTATTTTTTCATGACCAAAAAATAACACGCAGGCAATCAAGTTACGTTGTATATCTATCTCATCAAATTTCGGTATAGCATATGGGGGCTTCGGGGTGTTCAGTCGATTTTTACTCCTGCAAAATCGACATTCACCCAGCTCCGAAATTAGAATGGTAAAGGTTATGTATATGCGCTACGCGCAATAATTTACTTTGTTAAATTTAAAACGATATCGGTTAAGAAAGTCATGCAGAACAATTTTCAAAAGAAAACAAACCATCCCATTCCTGGTCCAGTCGAAGCAGTGCATCGTTAAGAGAACAGGGCCTTATCAAATGATCGGGAGTCTCTTCGATCAAGCCCGCTTCGCTCAATTTGCGTATGCCATCACTCATCTCGAAATCGACCTGGACGCCATAGAGCTTCTGCAAATGATCTTCGATCAACCTATCCAACTGATGCGCCGAACAGCCCTGATGCTGTTTGTGCAATAATAATCCATAAGCGAGTATGGCTTCTTTGCATTCCTCTTCCTCTGCCATTTCGATCAGATTGGACAAAACACCCAAATTGTTGTCGAGATTATGAAAATACAGGCTTTTGGCTAGCACGGAAAGATAGCGGTTACGGCTTGACAACACTTTTCCGGCTTGCCTCCACATCAACCCCATGAAGCTGGCAACCGCTAACAGGATCGCAGCAGGATGCGCGGCTCGCGCCAATTTCGACACGACAGTAAAAATTCCGCCTATGACACCTCCCCCACCGCCGACGCCTATCTTAAACTTATCGAGCCGTCGCATTTCCACGCGGGTATTCGGAAACAACATTTCCAAATCGGCCCGTGGAATGTCTTTAAACAACTTGAGATAGATAACCGAATTATCTCCCTCTTGAGACATTTGCATCTGAAATAGCTGACGCCATTTATCGAGCACAAAAGCTTTGGGATCAGAGAAAAACGAGGTAGTTCCCACTGTTTTCTTTGCCGGTTTCAGTTTTAGCACCAAAAATAATCTTCGATAAATTGGAATTTCGATTGTTTCAGGCGTTAAAAAAAATGTCTGCCAAGAGCGTTTTTGCTCGGTCCGGCTAGCCCATCCCCGGTAGTACAAATGTATTTCATCGAAATCGTCGAAATCGATGGATAAATCCAAACCGTAAGGCGAAGTTTCAGATAATGCCTGATTCAGTTCTTCTTGACCAATTGGCCTGTAGTTGGCTTTGATAATGATACCCTTAATCTCCTCGATCAAAGTGTTTTGCATGACTTGCAATGCTTCGTTTGAATGCGTGTGCATCGCCAATGTCGTGCGATCGGGGCTGAACGGTAAATAATTGTGTTTCAGACTTTGCAATTTGGAAAAAAAATGGGCGTGATAAAGCGCAAGAAAAATTTTACAAAACTGTTTGAACAGTCGCTTTTCTTCCTCCGGAAAATCCAACTCGGTCAATAATCCAGAGATTAAATCATTTATATCCACCGGAATGAAATGCTCTAGCGTACTCTCTTGATCAAAGCTCATCTCGTTATCTATACCTTTCAAACTTCAAATTTCGGCAGTGCCGGAGGAGGCCTCGGGGTGCTCGGTAAGGCTTTGCCGGCATGGATCTAGCATAGAGCCTACACGGACGTATTTACGGCGTCCTTTGACGGGCACCCCGAGGCCGAATTTTGATCTCCGATGAGTATAACGACTCGTCGGAAAATAGCGCATATTCAGGGCTTATTAGTCGTGCCCGGCTCTTTGGGCGGAACCGGGTCATAGCCGTGACCGCCCCATGGATGACATCGACCAAGTCGTTTTAACGTCAGCCACAAGCCTTTAAATGGACCATGTCGAGTAATAGCTTCTACCGCATATTCGGAACAGGTAGGCTGATACCGGCACGAAGGCGGCAAAAGAGGAGAAATGACAAGTCGGTAAAAACGGACTATTCCAATCAACAAAGATTGCAAGCCTTTAGTCAACATCGTCAAATTCTCCAAAAATCAAAACAAATTACGCTTAAGCATAACCCAGCGCCAAACATACTTCTTTTTTACTTACTGTGAAAGCTCGTAGATTGAGACTCTTTATCTAATTTTTCGATAGATAATTCGAGCGCGTAGCCCGTATGCAGCGTAAGCGGAATACGGGGATTGCGTGGCCTCGAACGTCCCGGATTGCGCTTGCGCTCCATCCGGGCTACGCGGTTAAACTTTCATTTGCAGGGGCGATGGCCAGGCCTTCATGAACGTTACTGAAAAAGAGCACCTTCGATTTATTGATATTTGAAAACACTCCGCTTGAGTAACTTTTAGGGAATTTATTGTTTACCGTACCCTCTGCCTCAATTCAAACTTTGGCTGGCCAAATAATCCTCATAATTGCCGTTAAAATCGACGATGCCCTGCGGAGTCAATTCAATGATCCGGGTTGCCAATGAAGACACGAATTCCCGGTCATGGCTGACGAAAATCAGTGTTCCGGGGTAGTTTTCCAGCGCGGTATTCAACGATTCTATCGATTCCATATCTAAGTGATTGGTCGGTTCGTCCATAACCATGATATTGTTTTTTTGCAAAATCAATTTGCCGAACAGCATCCGGCCTTTTTCGCCGCCGGACAGCACTTTGACCGATTTGTGAATATCATCCTGCGAAAACAACAAGCGGCCTAAAGTGCCGCGAATAGTTTGATCGTCATCGCCGGGCTGCCGCCATTGGCCCATCCATTCCGTCAAAGTAATGTCTTCGGCAAAGTCGCCGGCATGGTCTTGCGCATAATAACCGACGCTGGAATTTTCGGACCATTTGATCACCCCGTCATCGGCAATCAAATCGCGCACCAGAGTACGGAGCAAGGTGGTTTTACCAATGCCGTTAGGACCGATCACCGCGACGCGTTCGCCGACCGAAACCACGAGTTTGAGATCTTTGAACAAGGGTTCGGCGCCATAGCCTTTGCTCAAACCTTCCACTTCCAAAGCCAAGCGATGCAGCTTTTTATCTTGGTCGAAACGAATGAACGGATTGACCCGACTAGACGGCTTCACTTCATCCAACTTAATTTTTTCCAGTTGTCTGGCACGCGAGGTGGCTTGCTTGGCTTTCGAAGCATTGGCCGAAAACCGGCTGACGAAGGTTTGTAATTCGGCAATTTGGGCTTTCTTTTTGGCATTGCCGGCCAGCAGACGTTCGCGCACTTCGGTGACCGCGGTCATGTATTCGTCGTAATTCCCCGGATAAATACGCAGTTCGCCGTAATCCAAATCCGCCATGTGCGTACAGACGCTGTTCAAAAAATGGCGGTCATGCGAGATGATAATCATCGTCGAGTCGCGCTCGTTCAAAATATTTTCCAGCCAGCGAATCGTGTTGATATCAAGGTTATTAGTCGGCTCATCCAACAGCAGAATATCGGGATCGGCAAATAAGGCTTGCGCTAACAAGACGCGCAATTTCCAGCCGGGCGCAACGGCACTCATCAAGCCGGTATGCTGTTCCTGAGGAATATCCAAGCCTAGCAGCAATTCGCCGGCACGGGATTCGGCGGTATACCCGTCCAGTTCCGCGAATTCCACTTCCAGCTCGGCAACTTGCATCCCTTCTTCTTCGCTCATTTCCGGCAGCGAATAGATGCGGTCGCGCTCCTGTTTAACGCGCCATAGCTCTTCATGGCCCATGATGACGGTATCCAGCACCGTAAATGTCTCGAACGCAAATTGATCCTGCCGCAAATTACCCAAACGCTCATTCGGACCGATACTGATGTTACCGGCGGAAGGTTCTAATTCGCCGCTTAGAATTTTCATGAGCGTCGATTTACCGCAACCGTTAGCGCCGATCAGACCGTAACGGTTACCCTCACCGAATTTGACGGAAATATTTTCAAACAGGGGTTTTGCCCCGAATTGCATGGTGATATTAGCTGTTGAAATCAAGATTTTGTCCGGATGTATAAGTGTTGTAAAAAACTGCCCATTTTAACCGGTTTAGCAGGGTAAAAGAGAGTTAATTAAAAACTACACCCATCCGAGCAAAAAAACGTCTAGTTTTCAAAAAGAGCCGATCGGCTTGGAATAACGAGGTTGCCCATAAGCGCCAACTTAAGAAAGGAACACGTCATTCCGCTAGGGATTCACTCCGGGCTATCCTGCCCGGAGCCCTTCGGGTAAATGCAAATCCGTTCCATACGGATTTGTGCCGGATTGCGGTTATTTTCACTAACTTTGGTCTTTATCCCGCTGAGATCATATTTACTCTCAACTTGAGCCCCGTCAGGACGGATTTTCTCGACGAACCTATCAAGCCCATCGTATGCGTAAGAAAACCATTGCCCGGCCCGCGCCCTACGTTGTGAGTATTCAGTCCCACGGCCATTCTCGTTCCTATGCTCTGTGTGGGAATGCCTGAGTACCGCTCCAGCGGTACGAGACGCTAGAGCGTCTCGGGCTGCATTCCCACGCTGGAGCGCTCATCGTTATACATAAGTCAAAAATTACTGTTTTGCAATCTTAGCCAATGAGGCTTCGATACCATTTTTTGTCGCCCAACGTTCCCGACTTCGAAATCGCGATCTGGGGATCGCTCCCACAGAGCATCCGCCCCCTTGTGGGAGCGACGCCTTCGTCGCGATTTCGAAGCCACTGATGTTCAATATCCGCCAGATTTATCAAACAGCACCGTTTCCAGGTATACGACGAACTCTGTTTAGCAAGTTTACCGATACTTGTGTATAACGGCGAGCGCTGGAGCGTGGGAATGGGGGGTGTGAATAATTACACAACGCAAGCCACAACACAGGAATAAAGGCACGCGCGAAGGCACCCTCGGTAAACAAGCGCCGTAAAAAATTAGGTATCTTGAACGCCACGAAAAACGCATCGGTAGCCGCATCGACACCAAACAGCCTGGCAATCAGCATATCCCTAACGAAACCCAAAATACGCGAAAGCATCGTCATAATACTGACGATCAATGTTGCTTTAAAAATCTCCCGGCCGAAAACAACTATTTCCCGCATGATTAAAAATTGACAATAGTAGCACTACGCAACATAATATGCGGTCTTATTAACTCACCCTTTACGAATCGATATACTATGGCTAACACAGCACAAGCAAAGAAGCGGGCGCGACAAGCGGAAAAAAGCCGCATTCGTAACGCTGGACAACGCAGCAATCTGCGTACCTTCATCAAAAAAGTTCTGGCTGCGGTCAACGCAGGCGACAAAGAAAAAGCGCAAGCCGCTTTTCAAACTGCGGTTCCCATAATTGATTCCGCAGCCAACAAAGGCCTGATACATAAAAACAAAGCCGCACGCAGCAAAAGCAGATTAAACGCTAAAATTCGCGGCCTTGCTTAATCGATAAAAAAGCCGAAAGCAAAACGCCCTTCGGCTTTTTACCCTTCCATCTTACATTACCACCATATTGTCACGATGAATTAATTCCTCATCGTCAGCATACCCGAGAATACGCTCGAATTCCGAACTCGGCTTTCCGACAACTTTTCTCACATCTTCCGCACTATAATTAATTAAGCCTCGTGCAACCTCCATCCCTTGAGCGCTCACGCAAGAAACCAATTCGCCGCGCTGAAACCCGCCGATTACGCTTTTTACCCCTACCGCCAATAAACTTTTACCGGCATCCCTTAAAACCCTCACCGCACCGTCATCCAATTCCAGACGCCCCTTAACCTGCAACTGCCCGGCCAACCAACGCTTTCTCGCCAATAACGGCCCAATACTCGGCACCATATAGGTACCAATCGATTTACCCGCAACAACTTCAGCAATTACATTCTCCACGACACCGGCCGCAATCACAGTGGCTGCACCGGAACGCGAAGCCAATCTCGCCGCACGCACCTTGGTATACATCCCTCCTCGACCAAGCCCGCTACGACTATCGCCAGCCATGATATCGAGACTCGCATCATTTACATTGATTTCCGAAACCAAACGCGCAGCAGGATCGACGCCGGGATCTGCAGTAAACAACCCCTGCTGATCGGTTAAAATAATCAACAACTCGGCTTCAATTAGATTCGCCACCAAAGCACCCAATGTATCGTTATCGCCGAAACGAATTTCTTCGGTCGCCACCGCATCGTTTTCATTAATGACAGGCACGACACCGAATTTAAGCAGTGCCAACAACGTGCTTCTCGCATTTAAATAACGCCGCCGATCCGACAAGTCATCATGCGTCAACAAAACCTGCGCGGCATGCAATCCGTGTTGCTGAAAATTATTTTCAAAAATACGAACCAACCCCATTTGCCCCACCGAAGCCGCTGCCTGCAATTCATGCAATGTTTTCGGACGAATCCTCAAGCCTAAACGAGCCATACCCTCGGCTACCGCCCCCGAAGACACCAAAATCACTTCGATTCCGCGCGCACGCAAACTTGCCATTTGCTCAACCCAAGCCGCAATTGCCTCCTTGTTGAGACCTCTCCCACCAGCGGTCAATAAAGAACTACCGATTTTGACCACTACCCTTTTCGTTTTAGCAAAATCACTTCTGCTCACTGTCGCTCCGCCGCCGCTCTTCCAAAAAACTCATGATCGCGAACATCAATTCACGCGTTCCTTCACCCCGCAAAGCCGAAACCTTGAACACGGGTCCCTGCCACTCCAATTCGTCAACAATAGCCTGGCAATGCTGCTCCACCGAATCGGACTCAAGCCTATCGATTTTATTCAGCACCAACCAACGCGGCTTATCGGCCAAATCATCACTCCACGACTTAACTTCTTGAATGATCTTACGCGCTGAAGAGACTGGCGAATCCATCGACTCATAAGGCATCACATCAATCAAATGCAGCAACAACCCGGTGCGCGACAAGTGCTTTAAAAACTGCAAGCCCAATCCGGCACCTTCGGCCGCCCCCTCGATCACACCGGGAATATCGGCGATAACGAAACTGCGCAAATCATCGACCCTAACCACACCCAAATTCGGATGCAAGGTCGTAAACGGATAATCGGCGACTTTCGGGCGAGCCGACGACACCGCGCGTATCAGACTTGATTTACCGGCATTGGGCAACCCCAAAAGCCCGACATCGGCAATCAGAGTCAATTCCAGCTTGAGCATACGATGCTCGCCTGGCGTCCCTTTCGTCGCCTGCATCGGCGTACGATTAATGCTACTCTTGAACCGCGTATTTCCCAGACCATGAAAACCGCCTTGCGCGACCAGTAACCGCTCACCCGCCTTGACCAACTCACCCAAAACCTCACCGGTTTCAGCCTCAGTCACCAAGGTTCCGGGCGGCACAGGCACCAAGCAATCCTCTCCTTTCTTACCGGTACAATTGCGAGCCATACCGTTTTGCCCACGCTGAGCCCTATGCACCGACTGGTAACGAAAATCCACCAAGGTATTGACGTTTTCGGTAGCTACCAAATAGACACTACCACCATCACCACCATCACCACCATCCGGGCCACCTTTCGGAATATATTTTTCACGGCGAAAACCGACGGCGCCATTACCGCCATCGCCGGCCTCAACCCGAATCACCGCCTCATCAACAAATTTCATCGCTTACACGCCGCATCTTCATCCGTTCACAAACAAAAAAGCCCCACCTTGAAGGGCGAGGCTTTTCATCAAACACTGCTTGCCGCGAATGCGGCGCAAGGTCTTATGCAGCAACAATACTGACAAACTTGCGTTTATTAGGCCCTTTGACCTGAAAAACGATTTTGCCCTCTGCCGTTGCAAATAGAGTATGATCTCTACCGCAGCTAACATTATCGCCCGCATGAAATTTAGTGCCGCGCTGACGCACGATAATATTTCCCGCTTTCACGACTTGACCGCCAAACATTTTAACACCCAAGCGTTTTGCATTGGAATCGCGACCGTTCCGAGTACTACCACCCGCTTTCTTATGAGCCATTACCTTACTCCCGAAATAATTTAAGCAGAAATACCAGTAATCTGGACTTCTGTGAAATACTGACGATGCCCCATTTGCTTCATATGATGCTTACGTCTTCTGAATTTAATGATTTTGACTTTTTTGTGCCTACCTTGAGACAACACTGTCGCTGTAACCTTGCCGCCTTCGACATAAGGCTGACCGACTTTTACAGCATCACCCGACTGAACCATCAGTACTTTATCGAATTCAACGCTATCGCCTGTTCCCAGCTCAAGTTTTTCTATTTTTAAGGTCGCACCCTCTTCAACCCGGTACTGTTTTCCACCTGTTTGAATTACCGCATACATCCGCGTCAGCTCCATCAAGCAACTATCTGTTAAAAGTAAACAGATAATTATATTTTTAAAAAAAAGTTACGTCAAACTTATATCCAACGAACTATTCGATTGCAACGCATAAAATAACACAACAAAGCTATTGACACCAATATACTTTATTCAATAGCATGGTCAGTTATCTTAGCCTTTACCCGAAAATAATTTTATTAATCGGATTTCACGGGCCGCACACCCGAAACAAACTTTAATTGACATTTTTTGAGCACTCATCGACTCATGGCATCCCAAACCAACCTTAGCCCGAATACTAAGCAACATCCGGATTTCAACACCATCAAGGGCCTCACAACCGAGGAAACCAAAGCGGTCGATCAGCTCATTCTCGACGAGTTAAGCTCCGATGTCATTCTTATTAATCAAGTAGGCCATTACATTGTCGGCAACGGCGGCAAGCGCTTGCGCCCGATGTTACTATTATTAGCAGCCAAAGCGCTCGGCCCGATTCACAATCACCACCTCATTTTAGCCGCGGTCATTGAATTCATTCATACCGCAACCCTACTGCATGACGACGTCGTAGACGAATCGGAATTGCGACGCGGCAAGGAATCCGCGAACGCGGTTTGGGGCAATGCCGCCAGCGTTTTAGTAGGGGACTACCTGTATTCGAGCGCCTTTGAAATGATGGTGAGAACCAACAACATGCGCGTAATGGAAATCCTATCCAAAACCACGACCGCGATTGCCGAAGGCGAGGTGTTGCAACTACTCAACTGCAACAATCCGGAGACCACCGAAGCCAAATACCTTGAGGTCATCTCGCGCAAAACCGCAATTTTATTCAGCGCCGCCACACGACTCGGCGCAGTGATTTCGGAAAGCGGCCCGGAAATTGAAGACAACCTTGCACGATACGGCCAACATCTCGGCATCGCTTTTCAATTAATCGACGACGCCCTCGACTACAAAGCCACAAAGGAAGAGCTCGGCAAGAATCTTGGCGACGACCTAGCCGAAGGCAAGCCCACACTACCGTTAATACACGCCATTCAGGTCGGCGCCCCTGAAGAAACGCAAATCATCATCGATGCAATCAAAACCGGCGACCGCGACGCCTTCCAAGAAGTCTATAACGTCGTACAAAAAACCCAAGCCATCGCTTACACCGAACAAAGAGCCCACGAAGAAGCCCAAAAAGCAATCGATGCGCTAACCATTTTACCCGACTCGATCTACAAGACCGCCCTGATTGCTCTCGCCGAATTTTCGGTTCAGCGAAATTATTAACGGTCCACATCCAAACCCGGATTAACGCGGAATTGACCGGCATCCATGCCGTACTTTTTTAACTTTCCGTACACCGCTCTCGGCGTCAATTCCATCGCTGCAGCCACTTTCTTGACATCACCGCGATGCAGGCGTAAAGACACTTGCAAAAAATTGCGCTCCGCATCCGCGACAACGCCTTCCTTGATGTCTCGCCAGTTATCGCCTACCGCGGCCTGAGAGGATAGCTCCAGATCAAGCTGCGTAATTTCGGGACCGGATGAAAACAAAACCGCACGCTCCAACACATTCTCCAACTCTCTGACATTACCGGGCCAATGATAAGCGCGAATCTTTTGCATCACGCCCCGACTAACCGAAAGCACCGTTTTATTATATTTTTCGCCCAGCCTTTTCAAGATAACCTGAACTAAATACGGCAAATCCTCCCCTCTTTGCGTCAATGGCGGAATAGATAACTTCACCACATTCAAGCGATAAAACAAGTCTTTACGAAACAAACCTTGCTCGACACGCTCTTGTAAATCCTGATTTGTCGCGGAAATCAAACGCACATCGACCTCGATGGTTTTTTTACCCCCAACTCGCTCCAGCTCACCTTCTTGCACCACTCTTAGCAGACGAGTTTGTGCACCCGCAGACAACGAATCCACCTCATCCAGAAACAGCGTGCCGCCATCGGCGCGCTCAAAAACACCTTGCTGGATCTCCACAGCTCCGGTAAACGCCCCTTTTTCATGCCCGAACAACGCACTCTCAATTAAAGTATCGGGAATCGCACCGCAATTAATTGCCATGAAAGCTTGACCGCTGCGCCAACTCATCGCATGAATAGCGCGCGCAACCAATTCCTTACCAACCCCGGTTTCTCCTTGAATCAACACCGTCGCAACTGTCGGAGCAATTTTTTCAATCGCCTGCAATATTTTTTGCATTACCGGAGATTTTGCCACTATAACGGGCGGCTGCTTTTTAGTGGGCCTTGGCGATTTCAATCGCCATATTTTTTGCATGCTCTCTTCAATTCGAGAATGCAAATCCGTCATATTACCCGCATCCTCCTCACTATTTCGGTGACCGTATTCAAGCCCAGGACGTCCTTTTGCCTCTTCCTCATTTAGATATACCGACACATCGCAGCCGCCATCCCCACGAGCGATGCTCTTAGCGATTTCCACCTTGGCATAACCGAAGTTTCTGGCCGCA
This sequence comes from Methylotuvimicrobium sp. KM1, assembly GCF_044788715.1. Taxonomy (NCBI): domain Bacteria; kingdom Pseudomonadati; phylum Pseudomonadota; class Gammaproteobacteria; order Methylococcales; family Methylococcaceae; genus Methylotuvimicrobium; species Methylotuvimicrobium sp. KM1. The sequence continues at coordinate 4,464,181 of NZ_CP173170.1, forward strand.
ATCCCGCCGAAAACACTAGAGGTCATTCGGCATAATTCCGGAAAATGCGTCACACCCTCTCCAAAAGGACAGCAAGTATTTGTAACCCGAATACATTGACTATCCGCCGAGTCCAGAGAAAATCCTCCGCCGATTTTATTTTTTAACCCAACAATTAACTCGATATAACTTTCCATATTTAAAGCACCATCAATATTGCGCTCTTCTCGATAAGTTTCTTCAAAAAACCTTCCTGCAGTTCGGGCGATGTATTCGATAAGCTCCTCGCTATGCGTTTTGCCTTGCTGCTCGGCAGCATGCATCAACTCCAACACAAAAGTCTGTAAAAAAAAAGTCGGCGTTAAATCGGAAAACGAAGTCTCATTCATGCAGCACCCTTGTGAAATTCAATTTCACTAATTGAAACATAATTTCACAAAACACACCACTACAAAACCTAATCCATTGTTAACAAGGTTATTTTTATTATTTAGTGCATTGGCATAAAGAATGCTTGATTGAGCAGGCTATCCATAAAAAGAGGATTTAAACCATGAATCAAGACAGACCTCCTTTAGACCCACATCCGCTTAGCGAATATGTTGCATGGGCCGGCAGTCGAAATCGAGACCCGCTACTGGGCGTATTAAAAGAAAAACTCCCGAAAGACCCGAGCCGCGTTCTCGAAATGGCCAGCGGCAGCGGCATGCACATCAATTATTTTGCACCACATTTCGACCACTTGCATTTTCATCCGTCGGATAAAGACATAGAAGTCTTCAATAACATCAAAAAATTATCCACGGAGCACAACAACGACAATATTGCCGACCCCGCACACCTTGATCTAACCGAACCTGAAACCTGGTTTAATCCCGGACCCCCGAATAGCTTTTCAGCCATTTTTTGCATAAACATTTTTCAAGTTGCGCCAATAACAATTGCCGATGGTATGATGGAATGCGCGTCGCATCTTTTGACTGACGAAGGCATTCTGCTGATTTACGGCCCATTCAAAGTCGAAGATTCCTTTACGACCGATAGCAACAAAGAATTTCATGAAACGCTGAGTTCTGCCGGCGTTCCTGAATGGGGCTTAAAAGATGTGGCCGACCTCAGAAAAGCGGCCGAAAGACACGGCATGGAACTAAAAGAACAAATCGATATGCCGGTCAACAACTTTTCTTTAATATTCGGTAAAAAAAACTAGTCGCGTAAATTACCGCGCGTCACTCACAATAATAATGAGGAGAAACACATGAGCAATGTATTGAATGAAGTTTTACTTGCCAACCGCGAATACGCCAATAGTTTCGACAAAGGCGATCTGCCGATGCCGCCGGGACGCCGCTTTGCAATCCTAACTTGCATGGACGCTCGTCTCGATCCCGCCAAATACGCTGGCCTTTCCGAGGGTGACGCTCACGTCATACGCAATGCCGGTGGACGCGCCAGCGACGATGCGATCCGTTCGCTAGTCATTTCCTATAAGCTTTTAGGTACACGCGAATGGTTCGTGATCCATCATACCGACTGCGGCATGGAAACCTTCACGAATGAAATTATGGGCGACTTATTATCTAGTAGCCTAAAAACCGCTTCGGTCGATGCCGATGGCTGGCATGACAGTTGCGAAGGCCCCGGTTGCACCGACGGCAAATACATCAATTGGCTGACCATCAAGGATCAGGCGCAAAGCGTTACCGAAGATGTGATGCGCATTAGAAACAGCCCGTTAGTGCCGTCCGATATTCCGGTTTACGGCTATATCTATGACGTAAAAACCGGTAAATTAATCGAAGTTCCCGAAGCGACAGCAGCGGGACGTATTTAACGATGCAGCAAAAATGTTCAGCCGTAGTCATAGGTGTAGGCCCGGAGCAAGGCCTGGGCGCCACACTCGCCAAATATTTTTCGTCCAAAGGTTTGCACGTTTTTATTGCAGGCCGAAGTGAAGATAAGCTGCTACATGTGGCCAAAACCATTCGCCAACAAGGGGGATCGGCCACCTTAGTCGTCGCCGATGCAACGGTTGAACACGACATTGAGCATCTTTTCGAAACAATAGCCTTACAAGGCTATCCACTCGAAATTGCCGCCTACAATGTCGACAGCAATATTCGTAGCCCACTTTTGGAAACTGAAAACGAAACATTCTCTCGTTTGTGGCAGCAAAATTGTTTGGGTGGATTTTTATTCGGCAAGGAAGCCGTCTCTTTAATGCTCGAACGCGGCAAAGGCACGCTGTTTTTTACAGGCGCCACCGCTTCGCTGAGAGCGAAACCGCCGTTTACCGCTTTCGCTTCGGCCAAAGCCGGACTTAGAGCCTTGGCGCAAGGCATGGCGCGAGAATTCTCGCCGCGCGGGATTCATGTCGTGCATACAATTCTCGACGGCGTGATCGACGGCGAACGAGCCAGAACGCAATTCCCCGAGTTTGTCGCACAAAAGGGTCCGGAAGGCTTGATGCAACTCGATGCAATCGCCGACACCTATTGGGCGATGCATCAACAACACCCGAGCGCCTGGACACACGAACTCGACTTGCGACCTTTTAAAGAATCTTTTTGACAGAACGTTATGAACCAAACCGATAAAACTTGGCATTTAAAAGGCGGCTATTTCGAAGCTTGTAACTGCGAAACCGCCTGCCCTTGCATCTGGCTGAAACCTCCTAGCGAAGGCACCTGTAAATTACTGGTCGCTTGGCATATCGAAACAGGCCATTACCAACAGGTTTCGCTCGACAATCTTAATGTAGTCCTGGCCTGCTACTCGCCAGGGACGATGATCGAAGGCAACTGGCAAGCCGCGCTCTATATCGACGACCGCGCTGACGACGATCAAGCAAACGCGATTACCGAAATCTTCGGCGGCCGCGCGGGCGGACATCCGCAAATTTTGATGAGTTTAGTTAGTGAAGTGCTCGGCATCGAAAAAACGCCGATACATTATTCGGCCGAAAACAACCAACGCCGCCTGAGCATTCCGGGCATCGCCGAAGCCGAAATCGAAAGCATTCAAGGCATATCCGGCGGCGAATCGACAATCAGCAATCCGCCTCTGTGCGTGGTTCCCTCACACGCCTCGATCGTTGCCCGCTCCAAACATTACCGTTACAAAGATTATCAATACGACTGGACCTTCTCGGAACGCAACGGCTTTTACTCCGATTTCGAATACCGTCCCTAAGTCGTGACCCGAACCCAAAATACGCTGTTTGCGGCCTTACTGGCCGTTAATCTCATGGCATGGACTGGGGTATTCTGGCAATACCGTTACATGACCGAAACGCCAATGATGGAAATGTGGATGCCGCCCTCCGCGGCTTCTGCGTGGTCTGCTTTCGATTTCGGCATCGTCTTCTTGATGTGGACCGTCATGATGACCGCGATGATGCTTCCTTCCGCATTTCCGACCGTGCTGGCATTTGCCACCATTTGCCGCAGACGAGGTCAATCCCTCTATCGCTTATCCTCGCTGTTCGTGCTCGGTTATTTGAGCATCTGGCTTTTATTCAGCGTCGTATTGACTCTACTGCAATGGCAAATGCACGGCCTGCTCTGGCTGTCTCCAATGATGGATAACAATAATCGGATTCTCGCCATTGCGATACTATTATTGGCTGGCGCCTATCAGTTTTCTCCGACCAAGAACGCTTGCCTAAGCTATTGTCAAAGCCCGGTCGGCTTTTTAATGAACCGATGGCGCGATGGCGCAATAGGCGCCTATCGAATGGGAACACAACATGGATCTGTTTGCTTGGGCTGTTGCTGGGCCGAAATGCTGGTGATGTTTTCGGTTGGTCTGATGAACATTACCGGCATGCTGGTTTTGACGTTACTCATCACGCTCGAAAAATTGAGTCCATTCAATGCTACAACCAGCGCAAGAATTGGTGGACTTCTATTTTTAGCTTGGGCAGGCGGGGTCATGTTTAGCGGCTAACGCTCGTAAATCGAGAAAAAAGAACACATTCTTGTGCGTGATATCGGAAGGTTCACGCGATTTCGCCCTAAATCCGGCCCATTCCGGACCGGTCAAGGCAAAGCAATTAACCTAAATTCTGCAGTTCAACCATGAAGTTCGTGAAGTACTTCAAGAGAATACCTAAATATTCCAACTAACCTTTCGAGTGAACGAAAGCTTCATACAAAAGCATAACAGATTATTGAATTAACTTATTATTCTACATGATCTTCATGGTGAAATTCTGTTTCTAGGATTAAATATCAAAGTCGAGCTCGAAACCTCCATAGGCGAAAATCGGCATGCCAGGACGAGGACCGTGAGGCTGTCTCGAAACGTTATATTCTTCGTTATTGGCGTTTTGTACGCCGCCGAGCAATTTGATGCCTTTCGTTACCTGGTAATAAGCCGAAACATCGACGATGACATAGTCATCTGTTTTACCGAATCGAGCATCGGGATTCCCGCCACCATCCAGTTGCAACGACGTGTTACTCGCGCTGGTATAAGTTTCGCCGACATAGTTGCCGGTCACGTCGAGACCCCATTTGTCAAAATGAATACCACTGCCGAAACTGACCGCATATTCGGGAATATACGGCATGCGATTCCCTTTTTTGCCGAAACTGAAAATCGACTCGGCATCTGATGAAGCGGCATCGTTCAATTGCACGGTATCGGTGTAGGTAAAAGACACGAAGTACGGATTACGGAAACCCCAACCGAACGCCTGTCCAGCGTCGAAATTGAGAGCCAGCTCAACCCCGCGCGAATCGACTTCTCCGAAGTTTTGGTTATTATCGCTGCCGGTACCACCGATACTATCGACAACCAATAAATTTTCAAATTGCGTATAAAATCCGATGACTTCAGCTGAAAATGCGCCGCGAGTATAACGCGCCCCCAACTCATAAGCATTGCTGGATTCCTCGGTCAAGCCATCGACAACGGCATCCTGCGGCCCAGGAGGTGAAAAACCCTTATGCACACTACCGAACATCATGAATTCATCGCTGAATTTATAATCCAAACTGGCTCCACCTGCATACATATCGAGAGAACTGGTACCGCTCTCGTTACTTTTTCCGGGGTTAAAATTTTGATTTGTCTGTACTAAATGCTCATAGCGTATACCCGGCGTGAATCCCCAATTGCCGAATTCGATTCGGTCTTTCAGGAAAAATGCATAGGCACGTGTATCCTGCCTTCTGTTATCCTGGCTTCCCGGAGCTCCGACCACTTTATTTGTGATTGCACCTGAGTCAGACTGTGTGTAAGTGGTATCGTGTTGAAAGCGCTTTTCACCGTCTTCGTGATAGCGGAAACCACCGCTCAATTCATGACTGGTTTCGCCTAAATCGAAGCGATAATTCGCGACCGACTCGACACCACCTAGATAATATTCACGGTTATTGTCTCTAACCCTCAATCCGCAAGATTGCCCGGCAGCCAGCTCACCTCTCAAACAGGATAATCCCAAGCCGTTATTAGCGCCTGCCAACGCGGCCGACAAATTCATATTCCCCGGCGTGCCACCGCGCAGATCATTCAACTTGCTCCAATTACGGGCAAACTCGCTGTAATAAGCCGTCGTGACGATATCCAAATCGTCGGTCGGCGAAATGAAATAGCGTGCGAAGCCTCTGAAATGCTCGGTTTCGATATTATCGAATCGAGATGCCGCATAACGGCGATAGGGATCGCGTCTAAAATCGGTTTCACTCAAGCCAAGATAGGTTTCGTCGGCATCCATGTTCGAATAGCCGAATTTGACCTCGAGTCTTTGGTACATTTCGGTATTCGGCTCCCACATTAAGCGCACCATCGGCTCGACCTGTGAAAAACCGGTATTATCGCTTCCTTCATAACCTGCGGTCGAATCGATCGTCTTGAAGCCGTCGGAGCGCCGATAAAACCCCTCGACTAGATAACCGAAACGCCCGAATTCTGTGTCGTGGGTCTTGCCGACATAACCGTGAGAACGGACCTCGTCGTAGCTACCATAAATCGTCTTCAGATAGGCCTTGCCGTCCTCCGGAATCGGCGTCGACAAATAGTTCAACACGCCGCCGGTGATATGCGGGCCGTATTTAACCTGACTACCGCCTTTCATGACCTCGACGCCGCTCATGCGACCGCCGGCAGGATTAAAATAAGCGGCAGGAGAGGAATAAGGCGCAGGAGCAGTCAAAACGCCGTCTTCCATTACAGTAATCTTGGCGCTACGCGTCGTATCGACGCCACGGAAACTGATATTCGGAAACAGACCGAAACCATCTTCCTCGCGAATATTGACTCCGGGTACTTTACGCAAAATCCGATTGATGTCGCTATAAGTCTGATCGCGAATATCACCGGTATCGAGATATTGCGCCGAAGCCGGCATATCTCGAGCCTTACTCGGGTCGCCGATAACCTTGACTGTATCGAGAATCGTCGGTGGCGCGTCTTTGTCGACGGCCTGTGCCGCCGTTGCCACACTAACTGAAAGACAGGCAAGCGATAGCGGCCCGATCACCCGTTTCGAATGAAACATAATTCCCCCAAATGATATTAATTATTTTACAACCGGACGCAAACCGGAATGATTTTTGTGGATCAAAAAAGTAAACGCATACAATACAGCAAGCGTTATTAATAATCAATATCATTCGTATAGAGATCTAAAGACTGCTCCCTTTTTTAAATCTCATGAAAATTACAAATTAATACAGCCCTCTCCAAACAAAAACGGCGCCTTAAAGGCGCCGTAATATTCAACTTCAAATTTGTGCTGTAATTAGAAACGTATGATTGCGTCGGCAGAAATAAGAACCTGATCGTCCGAAGCACCGGCATCGAAAGCGTTCGCACCGGTTACCCAATCGTATCTGATTTCAGGTCTTAACATCAACCAGGATAGCGGAGAATAATTAACACCGGCCGTAATCGCGAAGAAGTGATTTTTTTCGTCCATAACCTGAGTTCCGTCTTGGTCGCGGAACCATTCGAAACGCAGGCCGGTCGCCAATTCATCATTGACGTCATAGGTCAGATACTGGTTGACGCCATACCATCTTCTATCGCCGCCGAACTGATATTCGTTGTCCTGAACCCCGAAATCGTGCTGCAAGGTATAGTGCAAGTTATCGAGAAAATCATGAGATAAAACAATACTATACATCGAGCGGTGACGCTCGATTTTAGAACCGTCTGCAGTATCGCCCCTATCGGCCACGATAGTGTCACCCGTAATGAAAGAGACTGCCACCGAGGTTTTCTCGTCATCGGTCGTATAACTCACGCCACCGAGAAAATTAGCCGGCTGTTGAAAAAACGAATCCCAACCGGAGACCACACCACCTGTTAACTCGAAGTTATTGTTGAGCGGATACGACATCAACACACCTGTGTGCGTAAACGGCTCGCCGTATTGCATCGTATAGGCATGCGAAAAGAAAAAGTTATCCGGTGCGGTAACCACCTCGTTCCCGATAATCGTATAAAAGTGACCCACTTTAGTCGTCAAACCGTTACCGATCGGCGCAAACAATTCGGCATACACTTGCGGAAATGCCAGTTTATAAAACCGCGAGGAAGAATCGACAACAAGATTATCGTCGAAGTTACCTTGCGTAGTAAAACCCGCATCCACACCATAGACAACATCGGCACGAAAACCCAAATCCCATTTATTACTTTCAGTATCAACCGCTTTTTCGATATAGCCATACAATTGATGCATATGGAATTCGTTCGAACGGTTATTGAATGTTACCGGACCATTCGTTTTGTCGCGAGGATCATCCGGATTTCCGGCAATACCGCCCGAAACCCAACCGCCGAACTCGATTCCAAGATCGCGCATCGGCGCGGTTTTGTTGATATCGGAACCCGTCAAACTCTCAATAAGACCTTTATCTTCAGCCTGCACCGCCGATGACATCAACATCGCGCTTACAAGAGTCAATCGCCAACCGTTTTGTTTTTTATTTATGTACATAAGTGTCGCCTATTTAAGTAGAGTAGCTATCGGAAAACATTTTTGTGAATCAGTTATTCAAATGACTTTGATTAATCTTGCTTATTAACTAAAGTTCCTAACCCTATTGATTCGTCATGATTTTAGTATAGCTTTTGTTGCGTTTTACGCAAAATGTAGCATTAAAGATACAACCCGACTTGTATAAAGCAGACAATATGCCAATATTAAAATACACTTAACAAACAACGCATAAGAAAATAAAACCTCTACCAACATAAAAGCAACCGCCCTTTTATAGGGCATATTAATCAACAAAAGCACAATTTAGGTGCGGCAATCACTGCGCTATAAGACCTTGCACCGAAGAGACACTTATCTCAAACATAACAATCATGTCTCAACCCTATAATAATGAAATAAACCCATGCTATAAAACCGATGCGAAAATGACATAAAACCGCAACGCCCAAGCCTCGAATATTCTCATAACCAAGGCCTGCTCGTTTTTACCGCAAAGCAATTCAAGATGATGTTGCCTTGTTTTTTCAATATAATGCATGCCGAACGACTTTAATTTCAGCCCATTTGCATCTGCTCTAGGACTCCGGATACTAGCCATACTCGTAACCAAGCGCCTTTTTTAATCGCAACCGAAGTTAGTTGAATGCCCTGATTAACACTTAAAGCCGTATCAACTTTTAATGATTTGACCTCCCATAAGGTCCACGGAGAACCCAAGCTATGACAGCAGCCAACACCAAACCTTTAGGAATCACAGAAGTCGTATTACGCGACGCTCACCAGTCGATTCTGGCGACACGCCTTCGCATCGAAGACATGCTACCGATCTGTGAAAAACTTGATAAAGTCGGCTACTGGTCTTTGGAAACCTGGGGCGGCGCCACGTTCGACGCCTGCATCCGCTATTTGGGCGAAGACCCATGGGAACGCCTTCGCCAACTGAAGGCTGCAATGCCCAACACCCCCCAACAAATGCTGTTTCGCGGCCAAAATATTCTCGGTTATCGGCATTATGCCGACGATGTCGTCGACAAATTCGTCGAACGTTGCGCGGTCAACGGCATCGACGTCTTTCGAATTTTCGACGCAATGAACGATATGCGCAATATCGAGCGCGCGGTAAAAGCGGTACTAGCCACGGACAAACACGCCCAAGGCACCATTTCTTACACGGTCAGCCCGGTACATACGCTCGACATGTGGGTCGATCAAGGCAAACAAATCGAAGACATGGGCGCCCATTCAGTATGTATCAAGGATATGGCTGGCTTATTGACGCCCTATATCGCTTATGAATTAGTTGGCCGCCTCAAACAAAGCTTATCGATTCCGGTGCACTTACATTGCCATGCGACGACAGGACTAAGCGTCGGAACACTGATTAAAGCTGCGGAAGCCGGAATCGATAATGTCGACACGGCAATTTCCTCACTTAGCATGACTTACGGACACAGCCCGACTGAAACCATGGTTGCCGTACTTGAAGGACAAACGAGAGATACCGGACTCAACATCAAGAAATTGGAAGACATTGCCGCCTATTTCCGAGATATTCGCAAAAAATACGCACGTTTTGAAGGCAATTTAAAAGGAGTCGACAGCCGCATTCTGACCAGCCAAGTACCCGGCGGAATGCTGACCAACATGGAAAGCCAACTAAAGGAACAAAATGCCGCTGACCGCTTCGATGAGGTCTTGAAAGAAATACCGCGAGTCCGAGAAGACCTAGGCTTCATTCCGCTTGTGACACCAACATCGCAAATCGTCGGTACGCAAGCGGTCATCAATGTATTGACCGGCGAACGCTATAAAACCATCACCAAGGAATCCGCCGGTGTATTGAAAGGCGAATACGGTGCTACGCCGGCTCCGGTTAATGCCGAACTTCAAGCCAAGGTGCTTAACGGCGCCAAACCGATCACCTGTCGTCCAGCAGATTTGCTGGAACCCGAAATGGACAAATTAATCGAGGAAGTCCGCGCCAAAGCCAAGGAAGAAGGCGTAACATTAGCCGACAATCTCGAAGAAGACGCACTGATTTATGGCTTATTCGCCCAAATCGGCTGGAAATTCATTAGCCATCGCGGCCAGGCCGAAGCATTCGAAGCCCCACCTTCGAACGAACCCGCAGCCCCTGTTCCGACCGCACCGCAAAAAAACGTCGGTCAAACCGAAACCTACAGCGTCAACGTTGACGGCAAAACCTTTAATGTCTCGGTTGCGCCGGGCGGAACAACATTCGACATCAAGCCTGTAACGACACCATCAGAATCGGCTCAGCCAATCAGCTCCGAAGGCGCGGTCGTTCAAGCGCCAATGGCGGGTAATATCTTGAAGATCAATGTCGGAATAGGCAGCTCGGTAAAAGCCGGCGATGTAGTCGTGATCCTGGAGGCGATGAAAATGGAAACCGAAATTCGGTCTAAAACCAGCGGTACAGTATCTATCGTCCATATAAAAGAAGGTTCTTCGGTAACGGTCGGCGACGCACTGATTACCTTATAAAGACACAAAAGCCAGAAATAAACTACCGTTCGTGCTTAGCACTGCCAAAGCATGAACGGTCCTACCCTTAACATCGCACCGGCACCTTCCCGAAACCCAGCCCCTTCTTTAAATAAAGGATCAAGACTCGCCGGATGAGGATAAATAGAAGCTCTCTTCAATTTATAATAAAGCCTCTGGTTAATGAATTCAGTCCATTAGCGCTTCCTAATTCCCGGCATTGTCTCTGGTAATGATAACTATTCAGAATAAAAATCAACTTTAATCGAGATCAATTATGGAAAATTTAAATTCGCTCTGGCAAAGCACCGGGATCTACAACATCCAAACCGGCCAGGCTTTTATGATGATGGTAGGTTTTTTACTTCTGTTCTTAGCCATCAAGAAAGGTTTTGAGCCTCTATTACTTCTACCGATCGGTTTCGGCGCAATACTTAGCAACATACCGATTGCAGACATGGCGGAAGAAGGCGGTCTCTTATACTATTTATATTTCGGCATTAAAACCGGCATATTTCCATTATTGATATTCATGGGCGTCGGCGCAATGACGGACTTCGGACCGATGCTGGCCAACCCGAAGACTTTATTACTAGGCGCTGCGGCTCAATTCGGTATTTTTTCAACATTATTAGGCGCATTAGCGCTAAACATGGTACCAGGCCTCGAGTTTTCGCTTAAGGATGCCGCTGCAATCGCCATTATAGGCGGCGCCGACGGGCCTACGGCTATCTATGTTGCTTCGAAACTAGCCCCCGACTTGCTCGGAGCGATCGCAGTTGCCGCTTATTCCTATATGGCGCTGGTGCCGCTCATTCAGCCGCCGATCATGCGTGCATTGACTACGGAAAAAGAGCGCATGATCGAAATGGAGCAACTGAGAGCCGTCAGCAAATCCGAAAAAATCTTGTTTCCACTGCTGCTATTGTTGTTAACGGCCCTGCTTTTGCCTTCAGCCGCACCCTTAGTAGGCATGTTTTGTTTAGGCAACCTAATGAATACTTGCGGGGCAGTCGACCGTCTGAGCAAGACCGCGCAAAACGAATTAATCAACATCGTCACGATTTTCTTAGGCCTTTCGGTCGGCTCTAAGTTGAGCGCCGAAGCATTTCTGAAATTCGAAACACTCGGTATTTTAGGCTTAGGCGCGATCGCTTTTTGCATCGGCACTGCCGCCGGCGTCATCATGGCAAAAATCATGAATAAATTCAGCAAAACACCGGTCAACCCGCTAATAGGCGCGGCCGGCGTATCGGCGGTCCCGATGGCGGCCAGGGTAGCCAATAAGCTAGGCCTTGAAAGCAACCCGCATAACTTCCTACTGATGCATGCAATGGGACCGAACGTTGCCGGCGTGATCGGCTCCGCCGTCGCGGCCGGGATTTTGTTGAGCTTGGTTGATTAGAAATGGGCATGATGTAGATTCAAGTCTCCCCCAGGCGCTTGCCTTGCCAGTCTCCTCGTTTCTGCTGTTTCCCAAGCTCCTTGCTTGGGAAACCGATAAGTGAAGCTCTAGCTTCGAGATTCAAGCGAAAAAGAAGCCAATGTCCCTCCGCTTGCAGCGATCATAGCTGAACCAAGTCAAATCGCTCGAGTAAGCCTCGGGAAGGAGCGAAAATCTAGGATTTTCGCTAACTAAAGGACAGGGTCACCTAAAGCTAAACGAGGAACTGTCAATCACCGGCGTATCCATCCGCTAATACCGAAATTTGATGCGATAGGCATAAGGCGAATTCTACCCTCGATATCTTCAAATTTTCCACAACCGCTTGCCTTGCCGGTTTCCTCGTTTTTTATTAACTGAAGCCGCTCGATGTGCTCTGTTTTTAACGGGCGGAACATTACGCGTAGTACGTTTTTTATCCTTTTTTTCCGCCCCCGACCGAACCTCCAATGAAACAGTTTCGTAACCGGTATCGGCAACGCGAGGTATCGACCGTTTTAATAATTTTTCAATCGCCAAGAGCATCGGCGCTTCCTCCGGACAAACGAGCGAAATAGCCTCGCCGCCCCATCCTGCGCGACCGGTTCTGCCAATACGATGCACATAATCCTCGGCCACGGATGGCAAATCGAAATTAACTACGTGCGGCAATTGATCGATATCGAGACCACGCGCGGCAATATCGGTCGCGACTAAAACCGCTATCTTCCCGGCTTTGAATCCCGCCAAAGCACGCATCCTCGCGCCTTGAGATTTATCACCGTGCAATACCCCAGTCCGAATACCATCCTTGATTAATTGTTCGGCCAAACGGTCTGCTCCATGCCGGGTTCTAACAAACACCAAGACTTGTCGCCAATTACCGCTGCCGATCAGGTAAGATAATAATTCCCGCTTGTATTCGCGCTTAATCGGATAAATACGTTGTTCGACGGTATCGGCATCGATCGTTTGCCGCGGTGCTTCAATTGCGACCGGATCATGCAGTAACCGCCCTGCCAGAGCTTTTATCTCATTAGAAAACGTCGCCGAAAATAACAAATTTTGACGCTGATTAGGCAGCAATGCCAGTATTGCATCGACCTCACGCTTGAACCCCATATCCAACATTCGGTCGGCTTCATCAAGAACCAATATTTCGACTCGCCCCAAATCGACATTGCCTTGACGAGCATGATCTAACAATCGCCCCGGAGTCGCGACAATAATATCGCAACCGCGCCTCAATTGTTGAGCTTGACCGTTCATGCTCACGCCGCCGAAAACCACCTCGCTAAACAACGCGACATGCTTGCCGTAATCTTTGAAACTTTGATGCACTTGTACTGCCAGTTCGCGAGTCGGCACTAATACCAATGCACGAACAGGCCGAGGTTTTTTGTTAATCGTCTCGCTCAACTGCTGCAGGATCGGTAACGCGAAACCGGCCGTTTTTCCGGTTCCGGTTTGCGCGCCTGCCATGACATCGCGTCCGTCAAGAATAAGCGGAATGGCTTTTTGCTGTATCGGTGTAGGCGTTTCATAACCTTGTTCCGCAACGGCTGTTTGGAGTTGGGCAATAAGCCCAAGAGATTCGAATGTCATAATTTTCAGATGGGGAGAATATAGTTGCGGGTTGATAAAAATAGAACGCGAAATACAAGATTCCGACTGATGGGCTAAAGAAAATGCTTGTTATCTATAAGGCTTAATTATTGCTTTTGATGGATTACCTTCGTTTTACTCCAAAATCTAACTAAACGATACGACGCTCATTGTTGGTCGCTAAAGATACATTGAGCGAGAACATAAGCCCCCACCTTTCACCTTTCATCTTTCACCCCCCCGTTACATTCATATGCCTAAAAATAACCGGTTGCTCGTTTAGATTGAATTCATGCTTTTCGGGTTTGATTTTCATCGCCTCGACGATCGTATTTTTAAGCGCATCGAGATTCCCCGGATTCGCTCGAATGACTTTTTTTAGATCGACCGAGTGCTCGTTGCCGAGGCACAACAGCAATCGGCCTTCAACGGTCAATCGGACACGGTTGCAGGTGCTACAAAAATTGTGGCTATGCGGCGAGATAAACCCGACCTTGGTCGAAGTTCCTGCAACCTGGAAATACTTCGAAGGTCCGCCGGTTTTTTCGGTACTCGCAATCAAATTAAAATGCCGTTCCAAATCGGCCTTAATGTCATCGCTAGAATAATAAGCTTCGGCGCGATCGTGGCTACCGACGACACCGAGCGGCATTTCTTCGATGAAACTGATATCCAAATCACGGTCGATCGCAAACTGAACCAAATCGGTCGTTTCTTCATGATTACGATTTTTCAAAATCACGGCATTGATTTTGATACGTTTAAACCGCGCTATTCTCGCCGCCTCGATACCTCGCAACACCTGATGTAAGTCGCCGGTTCGGGTAATATCCTTAAATTTTTTTGCATCGAGCGTATCCAAGCTGATATTGAGCCTCTTTACGCCGGCCGATTTAATCGCCTGCGCCATCGGCGCCAATTGAGAACCGTTGGTGGTTAGAACCAGCTCATTCAGCCCCGACAAACGACCCAGATTTTCGAGCAATTGCAATGCGCCTTTGCGCACCAATGGCTCACCCCCGGTCACACGGATTTTTTTGACGCCCAATTCAGTAAACGCCCGAGCTATCGTATGGATTTCTTCGAGCGTTAAAATTTGTGCACGCGGCAAAAACACCATGTCTTCGGCCATACAATATTGGCACCGAAAATCGCAGCGGTCGGTAATTGAAATTCTTACATAATCAACAATTCTACCGAAGCGGTCGATCAATTGCGTCGTGTTGGATAATGAACTCATAAGTAATATCGATTGACTAATGTGGCAATATTATCACAATACGGCTCACAGTCTGTTTTAGTGCATTGCTCTCGACTGCCGGTTCCAGACGCAGTCTACCGCTTAGGAACGAGCATGAAATAACCTAGACAACTGTTGGAAGGGGGTTCGGTGGCTCGATTGACAGGTGTCGGCGGCAGGGATAGCCGTCGTCAAGCCTACATGGACGTATTCACGGCGTCCTGTCAAGCGAGTCACCGAACCTCCGCAAAGCCTACTACTTGTAGAAGTTATTTTGTGCATATTCCTTACTTCCCTATAAGCGTCGAACAACAGAGCCATGCAGAGCGCAAACATAACCGCGCGAAGCATAGCCGCCCCATTTCAGAACCAAAACGAGTTAAAATGTTTCGGTTATTGACTATCGAATAGATAAGGATGACTCCAATGAAAAAACAATTACACTTTTTATGGCTTGGCTTGTTGTTTTCGCTTAACAGCTTCGCCACAGAACCCGTTACCATCCGCCTGGGCATTTTGGAGTTCGGCACGGCAGCCTGGGAAGTACAAACCTTACAAAGCGCTAAACTCGACGAATCCGGCAAATTTAAATTGGCCATTCATCCACTGGCCAACCCTGAAGCCGGCAAAATCGCGCTACAATCAGGCGCTGTCGATATCATCGTCTCCGACTGGATATGGGTATCGAAATTGCGCTCGATGGGCGCCGATTATTCATTTTATCCTTACTCAAATGTCTCGGGCGGGCTCGTCGTTACCGAAAACAGCCCCATCAAAACGCTAAACGACCTTAAAGATAAGCGCTTAGGTATCGCCGGCGGAGAACTCGACAAAAACGGGTTGCTGATGCAAGCAGTTTTCCAACAACAAGGCAATAGCGAAATCGCTTCATCTATCGAAAAGGTCTACGGCGCTCCACCTTTACTCAATCAGCAAATGCTCAGCAACCGCCTTGATGCCGTCATGACATATTGGCATTTTGCCGCAAAACTTGAAGCCCAAGGATATCGCCAAATTATCGATGGTCAAGCGTTGATCAAAACACTAGGTATAGAAGAGGAGGTTCCGACTCTTGGCTATGTCTTCAAACAAAGCTGGGCCGAGCGACATAAACAAGCACTGACCGGTTTTTTGCAAGCCACCCGACAAGCCCGCGCATTGCTATGCGAATCGGATGAAGCCTGGCAAAAAATCTTACCGTTAACGCAAACCGATGATACGCACACTCAAAGCGTACTACGTAAGCGTTACTGCGAAGGCACCGTAAAACGATGGGGGAGCCATGAAAAAAATGCGGCTAACCGCATCTACCGTATTTTGAAAACGGTGAGCCACAACAAACTGACCGGAAAAGACGACAATCTTCAGCCGGGCACTTTTTGGGTCACAGACCAAGAGTAATGTTTGGATGTCATTAAATTTAAGGAATACCTACAAAAACTCGAAATGACAAAAGGAAGCTCTTTCGTCAATAACAGCGGATCCAACGAAATGTTGCTGTACTCAATCCAAACATGACCTTAACTAAATTCTTAAGCCATTACAGAACACTTAATCTGTTGTCGATTCTGCTCTTTATAGGACTATGGCAGGGCCTTGCTCTTTATCTCAGCGACAATAGCCTACCGACGCCAGCAACGGTGGCCGAGGTATTCTGGCAAGAAACCTTATCCGGCCAACTGCCTTATCATCTGGGCGTGACACTGCTCAGACTGATATCGAGTTTTGTTGTCGCGATGTTGCTCGGTTGCGCAATAGGCATCTTACTGGGCAGAAACCAAAAACTGGATGTTTTCTTCGACAACTGGCTGGTAATTTTTTTGAATATTCCGGCATTGGTGACGATCATTCTCTGCTACGTTTGGTTCGGACTGGTCGAGTCGGCCGCGATTCTTGCGGTCGTGATCAACAAATTACCGAATGTCGTCGTCACGATTCGCGAGGGCACTCGAGCGCTTGACAAGGATTTACTGGAAATGGCCCGCTGCTATCGTTTCAGCAAGCTCAAGACGTTGCGTCATGTCATCTGGCCGCAGCTGCATCCGTTTGTAATGGGCGCGACACGTTCCGGCTTGGCCCTAATCTGGAAAATCATCCTCGTCGTCGAACTGCTCGGCCGCAGTAACGGCATGGGTTACCAACTTCACCTGTTTTTTCAATTATTCGACGTCGCAGGGATTCTGGCCTATACAATCGCGTTCGTTGCAGTGATTCAAGTGATCGAGCTGCTCATTCTGAAACCGCTCGACCGAAAAGCCGGAAGGTGGCGCCGATGACCGCAATTACTGTCGACATCATCAACAAAAGTTATCCCGCAGCCGGACAAGCCGGCCTACACCGAGCGATTGCAGATTTAAAACTCTCCTTGCCGAGTAACGAATTCATTTGCCTGGTCGGGCCGTCCGGCTGCGGCAAAACTACGCTGCTAAACATCATCGCCGGACTCGATCAGGATTACAGCGGCGAAATTACTGTGGAGCAACAGCATAAAGCGCCGAAGATCGGTTACGTATTCCAAAATCCTCGTCTGCTGCCCTGGCGAACGGTAAGAGAAAATATCACGCTGACCTTGCCTAGCGATTACGATCCGAAAACGGTCGACGCATTACTCGAAACGATGCAATTGACGCAGGCCCAGCATGTCTACCCTGAGCGCCTGTCTTTGGGCATGAGCCGGCGCGTTTCGATCATCAGGGCCTTTGCGGTCGACCCCGACGTGCTATTGATGGACGAGCCTTTCGTGTCGCTTGATGCACCAACCGCGCGTCAGGTCAGGGAATTGTTGATAGGACTCTGGCAACAGCGCCCGCATACGGTCTTGTTCGTCACGCACGATTTGCGCGAAGCGATCGCGTTAGCCGACCGACTGATATTTCTATCGCCGCCGCCGATGCAGTCGCTCAGCGAAATCCGCGTGGACATTCCGAGAGACATACGTGACGACGAGACGGCTATCGAGGCGTTCAGACAAAAATTGCTTCAGGATCATCCTGAAATCAGAGCGCTGTTATGAGCTTACCGGCAGTCGTTTTAAACGTCCGTCACGGTTGCCAGCAATTCCCAATTTGGGGATCAAACAGGGATACCCCACACCCTAATCCAGTGAAAATGCTCAAACTGGGAATTGCTGCACGGTTGCAGGACCGGGAAAAATACCCGATACTTGTAGCCCTTTATGCCCCGCTATCCAAGATAATGGCGGACTGATATTCCACCACCTGGAGGACCATACAATAATGATCAAAACAATCCTATTAGGCTTGGCCGCATTCGGATTCACTTTCGCGTCAATGACTGCTTCAGCCGCCAGCGACGATCAATATCCGGCCAGTAATTTTCAACCGAAAGTTGTTTTTATCGATAAAGATTTAGCCGATCAATTGGATACTTCACCGGCACCCCAAAAAGCCGATAAAAAATCGAGCAGCGAACCGGCCTCGATAACGGAATTCGATCCCAAATATCCGGCCGCATATTTCCAGCCCAAGGTTATCTATCCTTAGTCTTTTATCACTCAATGCTTTGAATTTTTCATTTAACGCTTGATAAAACCACAGAGTTAACAGCGGTGCAAATACTCATGCGTTGTGTTCTCGGCGGTTGAAAAACGATCTGGCACCCTACACCTAGCGCTTTATAGCTTATGATCACCAACAATTTCCAAGTTATTTTGAGATTAAAAAGCGGGATCACAGAAATTAGCTAAAATAGCTTTTTTCAACAGCCTAGGCGCCGGGGAATTCGGCCCCTCACCTAACGCTAGGTAAGGGGCCTACATGGGCGTTTTCACCGCGTCCTTTAACCTAAATTCAGCAGTCAGCCCAAGAAAATCACGAAATACACGCAAGTAATCATACGGTTACATAAATCTCTTGAATCACCCGCCGGGCGGGCAGCTTGAAAAGTTTAACTATTTGAATATGTTCGTGATTTTCGTGTGTTTCATGAACAAAATGCTTTTTATAGGCTTAACGGACACCCCAGCACCGAATTTTGATCTACGATAGCTATAGCTATTCTGTTAACCGGACTCTTTGTCTTGAACCCTTTACGTCAACTCGTTTCACAGACCGCGATTTACGGCTTAAGCAGCATCATCGGCCGTTTTCTTAATTATCTTTTGGTCCCGCTCTACACCTATACGTTCAGCACCGGCGAATACGGCGTGGTCTCGGAATTTTATGCCTATGCCGGTTTTTTCGCGGTACTGTTGATCGGCGGCCTTGAAACCGGCTATTTCCGATTTCGCAATAAACAGAATTTTTCGAACGAAACAGTCTATGCCGGCGCGCAAAGCTTTCTAGTTTTAGTCAATCTGACTTTTCTCGGGTTCATCGTATTTTTCAACGAAACTTTGGCGGCGCATCTGCATTACGGCGAACATTCTGAATATATTCTTTGGTTTGCATCGATTCTAGTTCTGGACGCGATAACGGCGCTGCCGTTCGCTCGGTTACGCGCGGAAAACCGGGCATGGCGTTTTGCCGGCATCAAATTGACCGAGATTTTCTTGACCATCGGTCTCAATCTGTTTTTTCTGGTTGCTTGCCCGAAAATTGCTGCGGCTTGGCCGGGTTCGGCGATTCGCTTTATTTACGATCCGGCGATCGGTGTCGGATATATTTTCCTAGCCAACCTGCTGGCCAGTTGCTTTAAATTTCTGTTATTGATTCCGCAACTGCGCGGCATACGGCTACAGCTAAGCCCGACAATACTCAAACCGATGTTGGTCTATTCATTGCCGATGGTCATTATCGGTTTCGCCGGCATGGTCAACGAAATGCTCGACCGGGCAATATTGAAATATATGCTGCCTTATGATTTGGATACTAATTTGCAAATGCTAGGTATTTATGGCGCCTGTTATAAATTATCGATTCTGATGAGCCTGTTCGTGCAAGCATTTCGTTATGCCGGCGAACCGTTTTTCTTCAGCATAGCCGGCCGTGAGGATGCACAAAAGTCTTATGCCTTAGTCATGAATTATTTTGTGATCTTCGGCGTGTTTATTTTTCTAGTCGTGACGCTATTCATCGATTTTTTTCAATACTTTATCGGCTCGGACTTCCGCGAAGGGCTCGACATTGTACCGGTCTTATTGATCGCGAATCTACTGCTCGGCATCTATGTCAATCTGTCGATCTGGTACAAATTGACCGACCGCACCGGCATGGGCGCTTTGGTATCTTTGGCGGGCGCCGGTTTGACCGCTTGGCTGAATATTTGGTGGATCCCGATTTGGGGCTATCACGGTTCTGCCTGGGCGACGCTGGCGTGCTATTTATTCATGGTCGTCATATCCTGGCTACTGGGGCGTCGCTACTATCCGGTCCCCTATAAGCTAGGCAAGATCACCGGCTATATCGCCTTCGGCTTAACATTATATGCTGCGCATCATTTTGCGACAGAAGTCTATCTTATCAACACCTGGCTCAGTGCTTCGGCAAGCCTTACGGCTTACCTAGTTACCACAGCGTGGTTCGATTTTCGACCGCTGCTGCGCCACAAACACGATATTTGATTGGAACCTTTACCGTGGTATGCACAGCGTATCCTACTGCTTTAACATCGCGAAGCTAGAGCTTCGCGTATAGCTTTCCCAAGCTGGAGCTTGGGAAACAGCGGACCTTTAACCTTTCATCTTTCACCTTTCACCTTTCACCTACCCAAACAATAAACTATCGATATTGGCTCGGACCGTTCTGGCCGTATTCTTCAACGCATCGTGTTCTATTTCGTTCAAGTCGGGCTGTAAATAACGAATGATGCCGGACCGGCCCAATACCACCGGAATGCTGAAGCAATTGTCTTTGATGCCCTGCCAATCATCGAAGCAAGTACTAAGCGGCATCGTTCGGTGTTCGTCGTGAACGATGGTTCTGATGACTTCGCAAGCGGCTGAAGCAATAGCGAAATTGGTATAGCCTTTCAATCGATAGACCTCGAAACCGGCCTTGTTGACCTCTTCAAAAATCTCTCTATGCCTCGGACTATCGGTTATCGGTTCGCCGCCGGCTGAAGCGTGGCTGAATACCGGAAACTGATTCGGTCCGTGCTCGCCGAGAATATAGGCTCTTAAATCATCGGGATGAATCTGTTCGGCCTTGGATAATAGGGTTCTGAAACGTGCCGAATCGACCAGCGTACCGATACCGACGATTTTTGAAGGGGGCAACTCCGAAATCCGCGTAGCCCAACAAGTCATCACATCGACCGGGTTCGTGATGATAATAAAAACAGCTTCAGGATTATTTTCGGCCAGCATTGGAATCAACGACTTGAACAAATCGATATTGGCTTTACCTAATTCCATACGAGAAGTCATGCCTTTTGCCATCGGTGCCGAAGCGGTGATCGCGACGATATCGCAGCCCACCGCCTCTTCAAGCGGGCCGCCTTCGATTTGCATCGGCCGTTCGCAAAAAGCCAAGGTATGCTGTAAATCCAAGGCATTGCCCAACGCTTTGGTCGCATCCCGATTGACCAACAACAAATGATTACCCAAGCCCTTCAACACCAATGCATAGGCTAAAGAAGAACCGACATGGCCGGCTCCGATTATGGCTATTTTCATGATTGATACTCGCTATGTTAAAACGCTCTCGCAACAGCCGGGATAAAGACAACCGATTGATTTATTTTCAATAGAAACTATTTAAATTCAATGTGATACTATTAGCAGAATTTTTTAATCCTACTAATTTCCGCAATAACGCTTACCCGAAATAACAACATAAAGTCAGACGATGGACAACCGAATAATAATAAAAATGAAAAGCGGCGGCCTAGGACGTCTCATCAACATCATACAAACCCTGTTCGTGAGTCTGATGCGAATATGGACCATTCCCATCGTTCTCGCGCTCAGTTTGGCTTCCGGATTTACGACATATTACGGCATGTCGCATTTCATCACACCCTGGATCGCGCTGATCATCACGGTCGCGATTCAATCGATCATCGTAATTTGCTCATTTGAGATCGCCGGAATTCATTGGCGCGCCAATCGATTGCGTTATTTTAGCGTGTTTGCCTCGCTGTTGATTGCATTGGGCGCATCGGTGTCGTTTTCTTATTTCAAGTTTTATGAAATCTCCGAACAAGATACGATTCATATCCAACGTCTCAACGAAGTCCGTAATAAAGTCGAGGATTATTTAAGCGACATTATCGCCATTAAAGGAGAATTATTGGCGAAAGAGCGGCTTGAAGTAGAGCAGTTGAACCAACAAGTCACTCAAGCTTATTTCGGCACGCATCCTGAAATCCCTCCATCATTAAGAAACCAAGTCGGTGAAGGCCGAATCTGGCGGCACTATAACGAGCTTTTTCAAAACAAAAAATCCGAATTGGCGGGGCTCGAAGAACAGCTTGCACTACTCGATGCCCAAATCGGCGCACTTCAAGCCAATTTAAATCAACTTGACCAGGATTCCGAGGCTATTCGAGAAATATATCAACAGATATCGAGCGGCTTGCAGACCGTTCAATTGCAATTCAATCGGCAAGTCGCCAAATTCAATACCCATTTACCTGCGGCACCGGTATTAATGCCTTACTCGCAATATATTCAAGGCATCAAGCCGTCTTTTGCAATGTGGACAGGCTTTTCAACCTTTGCTTTAGTTTGTGCCGGCATGGTCGATTTTTTTACCGTACTGCTCTCCTACCGCCTAGAATTCACGGCCCCCGGACCATTGACCGAACAAGAGGAAGAGCTGGTTTTCGAATGCCTAAGGCAATTCACGCAATTCCGCATCAACGAAAACGATGCCTTAGAAATGATTATCGAAAAAACTGAAATCGAAAAAGCCAAACGCTATATTGACTGGCCGCGAATGTTTGCGGTCGGCCTGTTGCTCAGCCGGGGCTTTTTGCGTAAAGTCGACGACCGTACCGTGGAATTCGCGCCGACACTCTATCCGTTGATTGCCGAAAAGCTAGGCGATAAATTGCAACAACTCAAGGAGCAATCCGGACGCGCAGAACCTGCAACGATGAATACCGAACCCGTCGCCCATGAACAGCACTAAATCGCCTCTAGACCTTTGGCTAGCCGATATCGCCAGCGAAGCTAACAACCAAGATGAAACTTGGGACCCGGGCTTCGACGGCAGTCGACGCTTAGTCGTTGCAAAACTAGGCCCTTACCGGAAGGCTTTTCCCCGTCCCCAAAAATTTACCCCGCGTTTTTATCACCGTATTTTTCAACTCCCGATCGAAGACTGGTCACTGACCTGTCGCGCCGAACTATACGGCGGTTTTTGCTCACTCGAGATCAATCTGACGATTCATTTTCAGGCCTCGATTCACTATGCAATGACACATATTGAGACCTTGCCCGAGATCAACTCATATATCAAAAAAGCTTATGAAAGCCTGGTTCGCGATGTCATCGACCAGGAAATTAAAAAACTCGATGATGGCGAATGGATAGAATCCGGTTTAGCGCCGATCGAAAAACGCATTCAAACACAAATCAACGAAACACTGATTACTCAACATATTCAGTGCCGTGCATTATGCTCGATGCAACCATCTTTTGCCGATGTCACTCAATCGCAAAACTTGAGTAATAGCTTTGCTCGAGAAGATATTTATCTAAAAATTCAAAAGAAGAACTTCGAATTCAAGGAGCGTCAAAACCGGGAAAGTCTGCGCCAACAAGAAGAACAAGAACGCCTGCTTATCGAAAAACGAAACAGGGAAACAGAACTGAAAATCAAGGAACAAGCACTTGAGTCCGAGTCCAATTTACGCTTGCTAAAGGAGCAAGAGCGACAAATAACCGAGCAATTCAGCCTGGAAGAGCGTCTGTACATGGAACGGGTTCGGCATCAAGCTCGTCTGCAAGAGCTCGAACAGGAAACGCAACGAGAATTGCAACGCCAGCAACTGGCCAAACAACTTGAAACCGAGCAAAGACTCCAAGAAGAAAAGTTGAGGCATCAACAGTTACTTAAAGAAAAGGAACTCGCGGCCGAACTCAAACAGTTCGAAGAACAACAGGCTCAATGGAACGCCGCGAAAGAGCGTATGCAACAAGAAAAGCTCAAACAGGAGCAGCGCTTAAAGCAAATCGAATCCGAAGCGGAACGGGCTCTGGCCGCTCAGAAACAATCAGAAGCTCAAAAATTGCAGGAAAAACTGCATGCGGAAAGGCTGCAACACGAAAGCCGCCTAAAGGAAATGGAACTGGCGATGCAGATCGAGGAGCAGAAAAAACGTTATGAAGCCACTCAGGAGACTTCCGAATATTTACGCAGGGATATCGAGCTATTGGTACTCGAGAAGCGGCGCAACGAAATGATACAGGCCGCAAAAAAAGCCAAGCAGCCCACCGACCAAACGCCTCGCGAACTACCGTTGAATTCGGAGCCCGAATAAAGCAACATCAAAATTCAAACAGGAACAGATGAGCGAATAACAATCATATTTGATAACCGAAGAGGAAGGCCGCCATGACACTATCCGAAAAGACCGCAAAGATCATACTGTCGCTGAAGCACAACTTGGTTGCTACCTTCGTCGGTCTGTTATTCAGCATAGCCATTATCAAATTAATCGGTGCTTACCTGAGTGCCAATATCGACGACGGCGAATGGGAGCAATTTAAAGTCGACCACGATTGCCAGCCGTTTATCAACGACAGCGGGAGTCAACGCTTGAGTTGGCAATGCGATGACGGAAAAATTTATTACCGTTGGCGGCAACAACGTTAAGCTCTGGAAAAACTTCTCGTTAAAGGACTATCAAAAAAACCAATTATCGAATCCCGAACTATTTTACCCTCACTAATCAACCAAAGCCCGGTAATACTCTAATCTGTCAAGCGCAGCCGCCGCAGCATGATTGGTCAAGTGTCCGTGATAAGTTATCACCGCTTTCTTTAATCCAATGCCAAGATGCTCAAGCCCTTCTTTACCAGCTTCGGCCAGCTTTAGAACAAAAGGTAAAGTCGCTTCGTTGAGCGCCAGTGTCGACGTTCGAGGGTAGGCGCCGGGCATGTTGCTAACGCAATAGTGAATCACGCCATGCGTCGTGTAAACGGGCTCGGTATGCGATGTCGGCCGCGAAGTTTCGATGCAACCGCCTTGATCTATACTGACGTCGACAACGACCGAGCCGGGCATCATCGTCGCGATCATTTGTTCGGTGACGACTTTAGGCGCTTTGTCTCCCCGGCACAACACGGCTCCAATAATAAGGTCTGCCTCGGTAACAATGCAGCTTATATTTTCCGGCGTCGATAATACGAAATTGACTTCCGGCAACTCGTTTCCTCTCAACCAATCCATGTGCGATTTGTCAATACCGGCGACATAAACCTCGGCTCCCATTGCCGATGCCACGCGCGCGGCATGCATGCCAACCACCCCGTCGCCGACGACCAACACATGACCATGCCTGTTCTTGCCAATGCGACCTAATTGAACGCCTTTGCCGCCATTGAACTCAGCCAGATAATACGCGCCCATCAAGACCGCGACATTACCTGCTATCGCACTCATCGGCACTAGAATCGGCAACCGGCCTTGCTCATCTTCAACCAGTTCGTAGGCAATCGCGGTGGTGCCATTAGTGAGCAAGGCGTCGGTCAAAGCCGGGTCTACACCGGCCAAATGCAAAAAAGTAAAGATCTTTTGTTGCTTCAAATACTGATACTCGGCAGGCAACGGCTCCTTGACCTTAACCACTAGGTCCGTCTTCCAAGCCTCCGATGCTGAAACCACATTAACACCAAGCTGTTTGTACTGATCATCAGCAAACCCCGAATCTAAACCGGCACCGGTTTCAACTAATACTTCGTGGCCTCGTTCGACCAATTTTCCGGCGGCAGCCGGAGTCAGACCCACCCTTCCTTCTTGATCCTTAATTTCTTTCGGAATACCTATTCTCATTGCGTCCCCTTGATTTAGTGGCAAGCTATCATCCGAATTGGAATATAATTCGGTTATACCTTTCGCACTTCAAATTTCGGCAGTGCCTAAGGAGGCACCGGGGTGCTAGGTCGATTTTTGCACCTGCAAAATCGACATTCACGCCATCCATGGCGCTCGCAAAGGCTTTGCCTACATGGACGTATTCACCCAGCACCTAAATTATCCAAGATAGTTAACCATAGCTAATGGATTATGGAATTTAGGTGCTGGGTTCACGGCGTCCTTTGACGGGCCCCCGGTGCCGAATTTTGATCTACGATGGGTATATAAAACCGGTACAACAATAGCTCTTTCAAAGCTTGATTGTAATCGATTTCCTTTGCCCTTCCATATACAGAATCATAAAACTCTGTATTTCTTTTTTGGAGTCTCCATGGCGTTATCCGTTGTTATAATCATTGTCGGCTTAGCATTATTAGTCTGGAGTGCCGATCGCTTTGTCGAGGGCGCGGCCGCTGTTGCGCATTTTGCCGGCATGTCGCCGCTACTGATCGGCATGGTCATCGTCGGCTTCGGCACCTCCGCCCCGGAAATGGCGGTGTCCGCCATATCGGCATCGCATGGCAATCCGAATATTGCATTAGGCAACGGCTACGGTTCAAACATCACCAATATCGCATTAATTCTCGGCATCACCGCGATCATCAGCCCGATTGCCGTTCACTCACAAGTGCTTCGAAAAGAACTTCCAATCCTTAGCGCAGTTACGCTATTCGCCGCTTGGCAAATTTATGACAACGAATTTACTCAATTGGATGCCTGGCTTTTATTAGCGGTGTTTGGCATGATTATGACCTGGACAATCATCCAAGGCATGCATAAAGACTCCGATAGCTTCGAAAAGGAAATGGAATCCGAATTACAAGCCCACGCGATGACACTTGGACGTGCGTTATTTTGGGTTGCCGTAGGTTTGGTATTATTGGTCGTCAGCTCCCAGATGCTGGTCTCAGGTGCAGTCACGATTGCGCAAAGTCTAGGCGTCAGCGACTTGATTATTGGCCTAACCATCGTTGCAATCGGCACATCCCTGCCGGAACTGGCATCATCAGTCATCGCCGCCAAGAAGGGTGAGCACGATATTGCCTTGGGGAATATTATCGGGTCCAATCTGTTTAATACGACTGCGGTCGTCGGGATCGCAGGAGCCATACACCCCATGACGATCCCTGAAGATATTTTGATCAGAGATTGGCCGGTCATGGCTGCGTTAACGGCTTCTCTTTTCGTCCTGGGTTATTCCTACAATGGCGGAGGGCGAATCAACCGTATCGAAGGCGGATTATTATTATCGGCCTATATCGGTTATACCTGTTATCTGATCTTTTCGGTCACTACTATTTAAACTTATTGCCGTCACGAAAAACCATGAGTCAAAAAAAATTAAGCCTACAGGAACAACTGCTTAAGTCGGGCCTTGCCAGCGACACCAAGGCTAAACAAATCCGAGCCGAGAAACGTAAACAACCCAAAAAGAATGCCCATGCAGCTGCGGAGCAAACTCGACTTGAGATACAAAAAGCTAAAACGGAACAACAAGAGAAAGACCGCCTGCTTAATCAACTAAAAAAAGAGGAAACGGAACGTAAACAGCTAGCTGCGCAGATCAAACAATTGGTCGAACAGCATAAGTTTGCGCAAAGCAATGACGGCCTAAAATACAATTTTAACGATAACGGCAAAGTTAAATCGGTATATGTTTCGGAGTTCGTACGAAATCAAATCGTTAATGGCCGCGCGGCAATCGTGATTTGCGAAAAACAATATCAAATCGTACCGCTCGAAATTGCCCAAAAAATCGAACAACGCTTACCCGGCGTGATCGTTTTAATCAACGAGCCCCCTAAACAACCCGAGGCTGACGACCCCTATGCCGATTATCAAATACCGGACGATTTGATTTGGTGATTTTCCCTTGAAGTAGAAATATTTGATGCAACAAAATCACCAGCTAACGCTCAAACAATCTCACAATAAATTTAACCGGGAGAAAGCAAGATGAACAATAATTGTTATTTAAAATACGCAGGCATGTTAGGGTTACCGTTAGCCATGCTAACGCTGGGAATTTCAACGGCGACCGCGCAAACTCAAGGCAAATTCGACAGAAAGCTATTATTAGAACAACAGATCGAATTACCGTCGAATACTGTCAATGCCAAGACAATCAAAGTTACCATTCCGGCAGGCTTCAAAACACCGGACCATACCCACGACGGCCCTGGCCCTCGCTATGTCATCAAAGGCAAATTAAAAGTCATCGAAGGCGATAAAACGGGAGTTTATTCGGCTGGTGACGTCTTCTGGGAATCCGGCGATGTTATGTCGGTGGAAAATGTCGGTAAAGGCTCCGCCGAATTGATCATTTTCGAACTCGCGCAACCGAAACAACCCGAGAAAAAATAACAAGAACCACCTCGGTTCGATCGACCATACCGGGAGCAAATCGATGCCCCTGGTTTGGTCATAAGAAAACAGCTATCAGCTTATAAAAAGCATTTTTTATTCACGAAAATATTCCTTGGCTGGACGGGGTTTGTAACACCCATGCGCATCAAGCTCTTTCCCAAGCTCCAGCTTGGGAAAGACACCCCGGAAGCTCCAGCTTCCTGAACAGGTTGCCCAAGCTGGAACTTGGGTAACAGCATATTTTTAGTCTTTGTGACCTCGATGCCATTTAGTGTAACTTGATATTCTCGGCCTCGAAATCGCGATCTGGGGATCGCTCCCACAAGGAGGCGGATGCTCTGTGGGAGCGACGCCTTCATCGGCCCTCACCTAACGCTAGGAGAGGGGAAGCCACTGATGCTCGACACCCACGGCTTATGTCGAAGCCCTCGAAGCGACCTAAATTCAATGTAGGGGCGATTTTAATCGCCCAGGCGAATAAATTTAACCCTAAATGAAAATTCGGCAATTCAATAAGTTAATTTTAGCGACATCCTTAGCTTAATGCGTATGGGTTGTAACCCCGTCCTAAACGTTACCTACATGGATGTAGGTAAGGGGCGTGAGCAGGAGCAGAAGTAGAAGCTTTTCAAAGTAGAAGCTTTTCAACCGAGGTCAAAGCAGATCAAAACGTTCGGGGCAGGTTAAATAACCCGATCCGCGTATGGGATCAAGCAATACACAACTCACCGCTTACTGCTTACCACTCACTACTTACCATCATCTACTTTCCGCTAATCATTGCGACAAGCCGGTCCACATCGAGTCGATCGAACGGCCAACAAAGCTCAATACCGGAGTCCTCGTGCAACAACACCGGAATGCGTATTGCGTAACGTTCCTGCCATTGCGTTTGCTCGGCTATATCGATCGACTCAATCTCGATATCATTATTATCAGCCAGATAACTATTCAGAATTTCCTCCGCTTGCTCGCATAAATGGCAGCCTTGCGTGCCGAACAGCATCAACTTAGGAACGAGCATGAAATAACTTCGACAATTGTTGAAGGGGGGGTCCATGGCTCGATTGACAGGCATCGGCGGCAGGGAGCCGCCGTCAAGCCTACATGGACGTATTCACGGCGTCCTGTCAAGCGAGTGACTGAACCACCGCAAAACCTACTACTTATAGACGTTATTTTGCACATATTCCTTAGTCATGATGCTTGCTGATTTTATCGAGAAAACCCATCAACAGCGCAGAAATTACCAGCGTTAAATGCACAGCGACATACCATAAAATCTTGTCATTGTCGGTCGCCTGTATGTTCATAAAGACCTTCAATAAATGAATCGACGAGATCGCGACAATCGACGAAGCCAGCTTGATTTTTAGAGAACCGTAATCATGCGTTCCAAGCCAATCCAGCTTTTCGGTCGACAAACCGATATCCATTTGCGAAACGAAATTTTCGTAACCACTGAACATCACGATGATGACTAGACTGCCGACCAGCGTCAGATCTATCAAGGTCAATAACTTCAAGGTCAAATTCGCCTCATCCATCTCAAGAATATGAGGGACAAAATGAATGATCTCCTGAAAAAATTTTACCGATATTGCTAACAAGGCTACGCTCATGCCTAGATACACCGGCGCCAAAATCCAGCGACTCGCATACATGATGCGCTCGATTGCGCGTTCAATCATAGAAAGATCCTCAGTGATGCAAATGCGCGGACAACCACCGCTCAGCAACTTCCTTGGCGATGCCTTTTCGGCTCGCATAATCTTCGAGTTGATCGTGATCGATCTTGCCGACATTGAAATACTGCGCTTCCGGATGCGAAAAATACCAGCCGCTGACCGCCGAAGCCGGATACATCGCATAACTCTCGGTCAACTCGATTCCGGTCGTCGCAGTGACATTGAGCAACTCGAACAATTTGCTCTTTTCGGTATGATCCGGACAAGCCGGATAACCCGGAGCCGGCCTTATGCCTTGATAAGATTCAGCGATCAACTCCTCGTTACGGTATTGTTCGTCTTTTGCATAACCCCAAAAATCCTTTCTAACCGCTTCATGCATATACTCGGCGAAGGCTTCGGCCAATCGGTCCGCCAAGGCCTTTAGCATGATCGAACTGTAATCATCAAGATCTTTTTCGAATTCTTCGAGCTTAGCTTCGATACCGATGCCGGTCGTTACCGCAAAGCCACCCAGATAATCGGTCTTGCCGCTGTCGATAGGCGCGATGAAATCGGACAAACAATAATTCGGTCGCCCCGGCGCCTTGACACTTTGCTGCCGCAAATGATGCAAAATTTCTCGCTTTTCAAGACGCGAATCGTCTTTATATAAAATAATGTCGTCGCCGTCGCTGTTGGCCGGGTAGAACCCGATAACGGCACAAGCCTGAAGCCATTCTTCGTTGATGATTTTTTTCAACATCACTTGTGCGTCGTCGAACAGCTTTCTAGCTTCTTCGCCGATGACTCGGTCTTCGAAAATATCGGGATATTTACCGGCCAATTCCCAGGTATGAAAGAACGGCGTCCAATCGATATACCAAACCAACGTATCGAGAGGAAAGCGATCGATGACTTTATTGCCTAAAAAGGTGGGCTTGACCGGCTCGAAATCGGTCCAATTGAATTTATTGCGTCTCGCCTTCTCAATGCTATGTTGCTTGGTTTTGGCTTTACGCCCCTGATGCCTTTCCCGAACCTCCTTGTATTCTTCCTTGATTTTTTGGGTAAATGCCTCCTTGGAGTCGTCGCTGACCAAATGACTAGCCACACCGACGCTTCTGGAGGCATCGGCGACATAAACAACCGGACCATGATAGTTAGGCTCGATCTTGACCGCAGTATGGGCTCTTGAGGTCGTTGCGCCGCCGATCATCAACGGAATGTCGAAGCCTTGACGCTCCATTTCCTTGGCCATATGCACCATTTCATCGAGAGAAGGCGTAATCAAGCCGCTAAGACCGATGATATCGACCTTTTGGTCCCGCGCGGTTTGCAATATCTTCTCGGCCGGCACCATCACTCCCAAGTCGATAACCTGAAAATTATTGCATTGCAGCACCACGCCGACAATGTTCTTGCCGATATCATGCACGTCGCCTTTGACGGTGGCCATCAGTATTTTGCCGTTAGTCTGCATTTCGCCGTCTTGCTCAGCCTCCATGAACGGCATCAAATACGCGACCGCTTTTTTCATGACCCGCGCCGACTTGACCACTTGCGGCAAAAACATTTTGCCGGCTCCGAACAAATCGCCGACCACATTCATGCCATCCATCAACGCGCCTTCGATCACATGCAGCGGCTTTTCGGCTTCCTGTCGTGCCTGCTCGGTATCTTCGTCGATGAAATCGGCAATCCCTTTAACCAGGGCATGTTCGAGCCTTTTAGTAACCGGCCAACTTCGCCATTCCAGCTCTTCTGGTTTGGCTGCCGTACTGCCGTCGCCGCGATATTTTTCAGCTAACTCAAGCAAGCGTTCGGTCGCGTGATTGTTGCGATTGAGCACCACATCCTCAACCGCATCGCGCAATTCCAACGGAATATCTTCATAGATCGCCAATTGCCCGGCATTGACGATACCCATGTCCATGCCGGCCTTGATCGCATGATATAAAAATACCGCATGTATCGCCTCGCGGACCGGATTGTTTCCTCGGAACGAAAAAGACACGTTTGACACGCCGCCCGATACAAGGGCATGCGGTAGCGTCTGTTTGATCTCGCGAGTCGCCTCGATGAAATCCATGCCGTAGTTATTGTGCTCATCGATACCGGTTGCAATCGCAAAGATATTCGGATCGAAAATAATATCCTCGGCCGGAAAATTCAACTGCTCGGTCAGAATACGATAAGCCCGACTGCAGATTTCGACTTTTCTATCACGCGTATCGGCTTGGCCTTGTTCGTCGAAAGCCATCACGATTGCAGCCGCACCATAGCGACGAATCAACTTGGCATGCTGTATAAATGCTTCCTCACCTTCTTTCAGCGAGATAGAATTGACGATGCCCTTGCCTTGAATGCATTTCAATCCGGCTTCAAGAATCTCCCATTTCGACGAGTCGAGCATGATCGGCACCTTGGCGATATCAGGTTCGGCCGCGATCAAGCTGAGAAAGCGCACCATCGCTTCTTTCGATTCCAGCATGCCTTCGTCCATGTTGATATCAATGATTTGCGCGCCGTTTTCGACCTGATCCTTGGCGATTTCCAATGCGGTTTCAAAATCGCCTTCGACAACTAAACGCTTGAATTTCGCCGAACCGGTCACGTTGGTCCTTTCGCCGACATTGACGAATAACGAATCCGGCCCGATATTCATCGGCTCCAGACCGGCCAGGCGGCATTGCTTTTCAATAACGGGAACGACTCTCGGCGGGTATTGCTTGACCGCCTCGACAATCGCTTTGATATGCTCAGGCGACGTACCGCAGCAGCCGCCGATGATATTCAAATAACCGTTCGCGGCCCAATCGGCCAATTCCAAGGCCATATCTTCCGGAGATTCGTCGTATTCGCCGAACTCGTTCGGCAAGCCCGCATTCGGATGAGCCGATACATGCGTATCGGCGATCGATGATAATTCCTCGATATGCTGCCTGAGCTCTTTAGCACCTAAGGCACAGTTGAAGCCGAACGAAATCGGCTCGATATGACTGAGTGAATTCCAAAACGCCGCGACGGTTTGGCCCGACAGTGTTCTTCCCGAAGCATCGGTAATCGTGCCGGAAATCATGACCGGCAATTTATGGCCGAGTGCTTCGAAATATTGATCTACCGCGAAAACTGCCGCCTTAGCATTGAGCGTATCGAATACCGTTTCGATCAAAATAATATCGGCACCGCCGTCGATTAAGCCGCGTGTCGCTTCGGTATAAGCATCGACTAAAGTATCAAAATCGATATTACGAAAACCGGGATCGTTGACATCGGGCGACATCGATGCGGTCCGGTTGGTCGGCCCCAATATGCCGGCAACGAAGCGCGGCTTTTCAGGTGTTTTATGACTATATTCATCAGCGGCTTGTCTAGCTAGACGCGCCGATTCCAAATTGATCTCATAGGCCAATGATTCCATTTTATAATCGGCCATCGCAATTTGTGTCGCGTTAAAGGTATTGGTCTCGATAATATCGCAGCCGACCTCAAGATAAGCGCAATGAATCGCTTTAATAATGTCCGGCTGAGTCAAAGACAGCAGGTCATTGTTACCTTTTAGATCGACAGCCCAGTCCGAAAAACGCTTGCCCCGATAATCTTTTTCTTCCAATTTGTAGCTTTGAATCATCGTGCCCATCGCGCCATCTAAAAATAGGATACTTTGGGACAGTCTTTTTTTAAAATTTTCTAATTTACTCATGTACTTACATGCTAGAAGTTAAATAAGGGCGTAGCACCCGGATAAAGCTTGGCTTGACAAGCTGTCGCGCCGCATTATGCTTAACGGATTTTTAGGGAGATGATTATGTCGAAACCGACGATACTCAATGTAATAAAAAGCGTTTTCGCCGCCGCAGTCGGCATACAAAGCGACAAAAATAGACAACGGGATTTCGAACACGGCAACTTATCCACTTACATCATTGTCGGCATTATTTTTACTGTTCTTTTTGTCGCTCTTTTGGTATTGCTTGTTGCAAAAATTACCGGCTGATTAACAAAAAAGCCCAAGCAGGACTTGGGCTTTTTGCCTGGTAAAACGAGATACTATTCCGGTTTAAAGCTATTTTTGATCGAGACGAATAACTCTTTCATTCCGCTGAATAAATTAGAAGCTGTCAATGCTTCTTTGAGCATAAACTTAGTTCTAATAAAGGCAACGGCTAAGACGCCTAGAAGTGGAGGCATCAATTCAAACACAATGGACAATAGCGTTCCGGTAAACCCTTGAAATATCCCGTCCTTGGTTTTTCGGTCGCCGATGGAAGCCAAATCCCGCTCATATCCGCCTTCGAAGCCGCCGCCTTTAAAAGTCTCGAGTAAAAACACATTGAAATAAACCGCCGTGAATTGAACCGCTAAAAAAACGACAGAGCACAAAACTACCCAAAAAAGGGTTTTTTCCACTTTAGCTCGCGAAGCTGACTGGTAGACCCAAACGGCCACCAGAATCATAACAATACCACCAATCATTGCACACCCTCCTGTTTTAGTTATTATTTTTTAGTTAAAAAGAAAAAGAGATAGGTACACTTCAAAATCATATCCGAATTCGATTTTTCGATAACTTTGCAGGATTCGTATTTTTCACGCCCGGGAGTCGATTGCTTTCTAATCATGCCATCTTCGACAGAATATTTTAATGCTACTTCAAACGTCTTGGTTCGCCCATAGTTATCAATCGACTTGGTATTCAATACCCCGTCACTTTTAAAATCCCACTCGATACTCAAGTCTTTTTTCTCTCCCTCTAATTTGGCGGCTTCCGCATAGAGATTCCATTTCCCCAGAATTTCAGACTGATCTTTTAATAAGACTTCCGCATTCGCTGCAAAAGCCAACAAAACAGCGGGCCATATTGCATGTATTCTCTTTGTTATATTCATTTTCCCACCTTTTTACTTTGATTTTATAAGTCTTTTAGATTATAACACACACCCAGTGCTACTCTAGTTTTTACATTCTCCTAACGTATTGTGCATCGCTTTAAAATATCAACATTAAACTTGACATTAGCTGTGTCTAAAGTATCATTGATGGCTCATTTGCTATGTCTATAGCATTTTCTAAAATATAAAAACACAGGTAGGACACTCATGGGTGCGATCTTAGATTTGACTGAAATGTTAAAAGAACCAGCTGGCATGGTCGGCGCGATTGTCGTTATCGCAGCCGGTTACTTCTTAGTAAAATGGGTTTTTGCTGAGCCTAACGACGAAGACAAATAAACTAACAGCCCCGTTAGTTTAAAAAAGATCACAAGGCCGCCCCTGCTAATTCTGACAAGCATTAGAGGCGGCCTTTGTTTTTTCTACCCATCCCCAAGCTAAATACCTTATAATTTATACATTTATTCAGCATAATGCTTTAGTAAATGTATCATTTTATTTTCACCAAGCTTTACCAACTGCACAATAAACCTGCGCCAGCTACTGGCATCGGCTTATTCCGACTGCTCTACGGCATCGTATTATTTCAAGAAATC
Organism: Methylotuvimicrobium sp. KM1; assembly: GCF_044788715.1. Lineage (NCBI taxonomy): Bacteria > Pseudomonadati > Pseudomonadota > Gammaproteobacteria > Methylococcales > Methylococcaceae > Methylotuvimicrobium > Methylotuvimicrobium sp. KM1. The sequence continues at coordinate 4,499,397 of NZ_CP173170.1, forward strand.
TGCTTCTTATTATATTTCCATCATCTAATATTCGACCCGATTCCTTACATTGACGTTGAATTCCCGCTCATTCCTTTTTTTCTTTGTCTCTGGGCGGCGGCGGCTTTATTCATAATCGTTGGCTACCAATGCCAAAACGCATTAATTGCAAGCTACCTTTTTTGGATCGTCTTTGTACAATTCACCCCCATGCAACGCGACTTTGACGGCGGATTTGATGCATTCATGACCGGATCAGGATTTTTTTTACTCTTCATGCCGACCGACAAAGCCTTTGCGCTCGATCAATTAAGGTTAAAACTCAGCACACCCTTTCGCCATTACTCTCAACACCCGAAACCTACTGTTTCAAGCCTGAGCTACCACCTTCCCGTTTTTATCTGCCTAGGCTTTCTTTATTTCGACTCGGCAATTCATAAATTATTTGCCGAACACTGGCGAAACGGCCTAGGGGCCTGGCTTCCCTCCACACAACCATATTATGTATCCGCGATCAATATGTCCTGGCTTCTAAACCAGGAAATCTTACAAAAGACGATTGGCTATATCATTATTGTGTTCCAATTTAGCTTTATATTCTTTTTTTCAAACCGCTACTTACGTCCCATCTACTTATTCATTGGCATTGGCTTACACCTTGGTATAACGATTTCTTTAAATATTTATCCGTTTGGCCTTGGCATGCTCATTTTTTACAGTTTACTGATCCCTTTTTCATGGTGGCGTTGCTTAGCCAAAGCCCTTCGACCCACTCAGCCTTTATTACTGATCTACTACGACAAAGACTGCCCTTTATGCAATCGCACTGCATTAACGGTCAATCATTTCGATATTTTTAAATGCATTGAATTTAAAGACGCTCAAACTTTTTCAAATAAACAACCCGCACTATCTGCCCTACCATTGGATACCTTGCTGACCGATCTTTATTCAGTCGATGAAAACGGCAAAGTTTATAACGGCATCAACACCTACATCCAGATTCTAATGAAAATGCGCTATCCATTTTTAATTGGCTGGCTACTACGAACCCCTGGCATTCATCATCTAGCCAGAGCTATTTATCGCAACATAGCCGACAACAGACAGCGCATACCATGCAATCAAGACTGCACGATTCCAAACACAACCCAATTCAAATTACACAGCTTTTATGGCCGTTTTTTTGAGACCGACAACCTTCAATCACGAAGAAATTTAAAAACACTAACCAAAGCCGTTTTTATCATTTGTCTACTACAAATTAATAGCTCCATTCACTACGGACTACTATACCGGCTTAATGTCGACACACGCAGCAACCCTTTAATGATTGCACTGACTCAAGCCAGCAATTCCATTTTATTACTATCCCACTCATTCATCGGCATAACACCCCACGCCCTTTATTTACACGACCATTTTGAAGGGTATGACTCGTTACTCGCAATCACCTACACCAACGATAACGGTGATGAAGCCTGGTTACCGTTCATCAACCAAGAAGGACGGATATTAGCCCCTCACTGGGGACGCGTTCACTCAATGTGGGCCAATATCGCCGTCACACCGAATATTGACGCCACCAGACTTAACAAGCTGATCATGAAAATTACTGCATACTGGGCACATAGACTCCATCTAGACCTTGATAACGCGCTGTTCACGATCAAGATTAAGAAAAATTCAGCGCCGTCCTATTGGGTTTATGACTTGCTCAATAAAAACCTCAGCGGAGAATGGTCAAGCCTTGGCACAGTCCAGTGGAAACAGCAGCAATTTCATAGCAATTTAAACCAAATGTTGCTGGATAATCTCTCTACTCAATCAAGTTACTGGCCCACCTTAACACCCGAATAACGACAAGCCTTTGCCATTGCGATTGAACCATACCTTTCGCACTTCAGATTTCGGCAGCGCTCAAGGAGGAGACGGGCTGCTCGATCCCTCACCTAACGCTAGGTGAGGGACTGGCATAGACCCTACATGGGACGGTTTCACGGCGTCCTTTGTCGCCCCCCCTCCGGCGCCTAATTTTGATCTACGATAGGTATAAATACCGACACTACCGTTCATTAATTTTCAACTAATGCGACAACTACGTTGACATTTACCGCAAGAGTTTTCACCAAACTGTTGCGTGATTTATAAACTGGACATACCCATTGCTTAATCAAGAACCGACACAATTAGCAATAATTTTTATTTTTTTATAACAACAACTTATTTACATACTTATCTATTTTTTTATCAATTTACCGCTCCATTTCATTTATAACTTCTCCACTCATTTTAATTTAAATGTTGCATAGAATTTTTTGCCATGATATAAAAATACCGTGCTAAACATTTAGTACTGTAATTTTATTAATATAAAAATAAATTCTTTTGGAGGATAGTATGAAAAAAGTTTTATCACTTTTAGCTATGGCATTAATGATTGTTGGCTTAACAGGCTGCCTGGACGATCCCGATAGCTCCAAACAAAAAGTTGAAAATACAACTATTAGATTGTAAGATCTGAATTTATGAACCCGGCTTATTTTCTAATAAGCTGGGTTCATACTAGCAACTCAATCTACTTTTCATACCCGCGCTTTACCCCCCGTCATTTCCCCTCCTTTTTTACAGAAACTTTCTGTCTTTTTTCCAGTCTCCTTTATTACTCATACAACTCTTTTTTCTAATTTATATTTGCAGCACTTGCTTAGCTTTTAGCACTCACCACAAACAAACTGCTATTTCTTAACCTCAGTTAGGGATAATAGATCCTATAGCCCTACATAAGACAGACAACTATACCTTTCGCACTTCAAATTTCGGCAGTGCCGGAGGAGGCCTCGGGGTGCCCGTCAAAGGACGCCGTGAATACGTCCATGTAGGCCCTATGCCAGCTCCATGCTGGCAAAGCCTTTACCGAGCACCCCGAGGCCGAATTTTCATCTACGATGAGTATAACGCTACGGCTTTTATTCGAATTCAAGCCGCATAACCGTTTCATGCACACTCCCAGGTTAACCCTAAAAAGAGCCGCCGGCATGCGTTGTAGACCGTTCGTGCCGGGCTAAGAAATCGAAGCATGAAGGAATTAAAACACTTTCATAAGCTTGGTTAAATTTCAAACTACCCCTTGCTCTTTCGTTGATCCCAGGGCGAACGACAGCTTGAGACACTTAAATTCTCTTTTTAGGTTTATGCTCGAAAATGTTAACTTTATAAAGACATGGGCCGTGGCTAGCGAAGATCTAGGCAACAGGACATATTTTTGCCCCCATCCAAAATCAGCATTCATCCAGCAACTAAACTCCATCGGTCATTAATTTAAGCCGGGTTATTTAGGCTATGTATCCCCCTGTGTCAGGATAGTTGAAACTACCGGAAGCACTTATATAATCCAAGTGAATTGCAGGGTTCGCGGACCGACAGCCGAGTGCGGATTGGAACGCCAAAGGCACACGAAGTGTGAGCCCCATAAGCGCCAACTTAAGCAACTAAGTGATTAATTAAGCAGTAGGATGGAGGAGCGAAGCGGAAACCCATCATGGGCACCCGCAAACGGTAAAAACGTTACGGAAGGGTTTATAAACCCCGTCCTGCGATAGCAACTGCGTCTGGTTGAAAAACGATGGGTTTCGGCTTCCGCCTCTACCCATCCTACGCAAAATTGGCCATGCAGGAAGGTCTGTGCAGAGCAGTAGCCTGGGTAGTAGCGAAACGGAAATCCATCATTTTGTGGCTACACTCTTATTTTTCAACTATGAATCAATGTATTGCGCCTTAAGTTGGCGCCTATGAGTGTGCCCCCTCCTATTACGACGTTGTATTGGAAAGTAATTATTTTGCCTATTTCCTAAATGCCTTTTTTAATAGGCAAGAGAGCAACCTCAACTTCCAACGCGAACATAGCCTTTCGGAAGGGCTCTCCTTAGCCCTCCTAAAACAAGCGGCAACCCTGCCGCTCCCTTAGCGGCTATTTTGTCAAAATGCCAGCAGCCTAACGGGCCGTAGGGCATACGCATCAAGCTAAAAAGGACCAACCCACATCACGCTCTTTCCCAAGCTCCAGCTCTCATCGTTATACATAAGTCAAAAATTACTGTTTTGCAATCTTAGCTAATGAGTCTTCGATACCATTTTTTGTCGCCCAACGTTCCCGACTTCGAAATCGCGACCTGGGGATCGCTCCCACAGAGCATCCGCCTCCCCTTGTGGGAGCGACGCCTTCGTCGCGATTTCGAAGCCACTGATGTTCAATATCCGCAGATTTATCAAACAGCACCGTTTCCAGGTATACGACGAACTCTGTTTAGCAAGTTTACCGATACTTGTGTATAACGATGAGAGCTGGAGCTTGGGAAAGACATCCCGGAAGCTCCCCCTTCGACAAGACCCTCTTAAGCGCAGCCGAAGGGCTCAGGGCAAGAGCTTCCTGAGACCGACACAAACTCCGCACACTGTCAACCAACCCTAACTCACTCGTTCAAGCTTTCTTGATTGTCGGGAAGCTAGAGCTTCTGGAACAGGTTACCTAAGCTGGAAACTTGGGTAACAGCATAAAACACACGAGACCACGTCAAACTAACGGCGGTACTGCTTTGGTACGCTCAAACGCCCCCTACAGCCATCAAGTTTCTAGATTCTCGAACATAGCCTCTCACATCAGCAATTCCCAATTTAAGAATAAAAAAGGGTGCGAAGTGTGCTTGCCGAGGATGTAGGCGGCAGGGGCAGATTTTTGCCCCTTACAAAATCTGCATCCACCCAGCACCTAAATTCCATTGATCATTGGCAATGACCTATAAAATTAAAGTGCTGGATTAAAGCGGGACTGAGGTTTTTTTATTTAATAACCTCCAAGCCACTCGGCAACCGCTGAGCGCCAAGAACGCCTTGACTGCAGAAAATACAGGAACACTGTCTACCACCCTGCGCCAGACCTTGTCGCTTAAAGTATCACCTGCCGACACCCTACCTCCTGCATCCTTGTAATCGTCTTTTACAATGAGGGGAGACCTAATACACACAATTTAAGCGATAGGCTTATTCTCCTCTTCGACAGGCACGTTCAACCGCTTACACTCCGAATTACTGCAACCTTCCCTTGGACTTGCCAATTAATTACTAATTTCTTGCGCAATCAAACCAAAAAACAACTACCCAATACGATAACAACACGCATAAAAAAGCCCCCGTATTTTTCAACACGGGGGCTTTAACCCTACTTAGTCTATATAATAACTAGACCAAGCTATTCATTAGATGAATGTTGGGATCAATGGAGCATCTACCATTGTCATTTGACGGTTGCCGTCTTCGTCGATGAAGAACAACAGACCCGCGAAACGGCTGTCTGGATCGTAGATCAAGTCAGCTAAACGGTAAACTTCCCATGCTGCGTCAGAAGCAGTAACGTCAACAGTTCTTGTTTCGCCTGGAGCAAGTGGGCTGTTATCGCTAACAGACAAACCTTCTTCGGCTAACAAGTCATCTGGATAGTTAGTGTCGTCTTCATATACATCAGCATCCAAGAAACGAACAGAAGCTGTGTTGAACTCAGCCAAACGAACTGCAGAATCACCGTTGTTAGTGATTTCCAAAGTCATTTGCATTGCACGACCTGGTACACGGTAAGAAGCATCAACAACTTTTACAGAAACTGTAGGTTGTGGAAGTTCCAAAGATTTAATACCGCGCATCAAACCTGCTTGCAATGGAGTCGTAACAGGATATTTCTCGTTGGCTTGACCCATTGAGATAGCAACGATTGCCATAGTACCGGCAGCGAAAGCCATACCAACTTTTTTATCAGTTGGAGTGATCAAAGAATCGGCTTTACCAGCATCAACAGCTATTCTGCGTGGAATGAATACAGGCTTGCGACACCAGTATACCATCCAAGCTACACCCAAAACGTACCAGAACAAGTGCCATCCATAGACACCGTCTAATGCGTAAGTTTCCAGATCAATGGTTTCACCAGTCAATGTAGTGATTGGGTTTTTGAAATCGCCCATACTACCAGTAATAGTTACCCATTTACCTGGACCAATGATTGGACCACCGCCTTCAACGTTCATCATAGTGTGAACGTGCCAGTCACCTGGACGACGTGCTTTCAACAAAACTTTAAATTCATAAGTTTCGCCCAATTCCAGAGATACTGAACGTGGAACCAGTTGACCACCGATCCAAGAACCTGCACGAATAAATACAGGACCAGGAATACCGATGTTCAAGAAAGCAACTTCTGGTTTATCGACAGTTTCAGGCCATCCCGCGAATACGTGGAATTTACCTGAAATTGACATGGTTTCATTGACAGAAACCATATCTTTTGACCAGTTCAAGTCAAACCAGTGAATGGTCCGCATACGCATGAATGCCGCCTGTGATTTCTCACCATGAGCAGATGCTGTCGGAGTGTAAAACATCGCTGCTGTTACAGATACCAGCAGTGCGACAAAGGACAATTTAGCAACTTTGTCTTTTATTATTTTCATATATCCTCCTCTATTACAGAGAATTAATAGTTTTATAAGCATCCGGTAGATTCGAAATGAATATACCGCGGTTTTTTGATTATTAAGTTTGTATCAAGAACCTTGTACAAATTTTTCACTTCCGAACCAGCTTCCGAAGAAGTGCCACAAGAAGTAAATCAAGATACTTACGAAACCAGAGAAGAACGCTGATACTGGAGCAACGTCTTTACCGAATGTTCTCAGTGTACCTTTTTCAACCATACGAATGTACTCAGGAGTACCGGTTCTAACATAGTGGTAACCTTGAAGGTCAGCCAGAGTCATCATCATGCCGTTGTATTCAACAGGAACATGCAATGGAGCAATGATTGGCCAGTTACCTGGATAGAACAGTAAGCCCCAAGCTAAACCACCGACAACCGCAGTCAGAGTCATGCTGTTAGAAAGCATCAAGATGACGTCTAATACGATCGCACCTGGCATCAGGTTAGATGGGAAAACGAAGTTTACTGGGAAGTATGTCCAGCCCCAGAAGTTGAAGTATCTGTTGATCCACTCACCGAGTAACAGACCTAAGATACACAAAGTTGCACCCCAAGCGATGCGATAGCGCCACCAAAGTACAGCTTGAACCGCAGCAGGGAATGTAATTGAAACGATTGGTGCTACAGTTACCCATAGACGTCTATCTTTCCAATCGGTCCAGAAATCCCAGTCACCGCCAGTCAACATATAGTGGATATGATAACCACCGAGAACAACAAAAAACGCCGTAAAGAGAATCATGTAGTCGAACGTACGAGAAACTTTGACAGCTTCTGCGCGTGAACGAACAGCTGATTGAGATGCGCTCATTAGCTTACCTCCTAAAGGATTTAAAAATTATTATTTATTTTTACTATTTTCTGTATCGCTTCTTCGGTAAAGAAGAAGCGACCAGGAGATAGTTTTTTCAGACTAAGCGATTAAGCCAGGTCTTTTTTCAGCAGCTTGGACAATGCGCCCAGCTCGATGTTGATTACACCCAATACACCCAAGGCAGACCATCCGAAGAAGACGAAGCCATAGTGCAGAGGAGCAACAAACAATTCTTCCATAAACCAGAAAGTATGACCCCACTCATTCAAACCAACGTTTGGCAGGATCATGAACGGACCTACAACAACAACCAGGTATTGCAGAGACAAACCTTGTTGGTAAGTTGGAAGTCTTGTTTTAGCATATAAGAAAGAAGCACCACCAGTGATGATGTAGATTGGGTAGCTCAAGTAGAACTCGATGATATGACTTGGAGTGAAGTCAGTATCACGAACGATCGTTTGATGCCAAGTACCATCTTGCTCTGTGAAGTAGCTAGCACCGAAGTAGATCGCGATGCCGTACATCATCAACCATGTCCAGTGAGTAAAATGTCTTCTTAACTCTTCACGTGGAGTAATTGACATTACTTTACGATCGCGAGATTTCCAGATGTAGCCCCATAATACAGAAGCTGTTAATACTTCTAATACCATTTCGATATACAGGAAGTTCATCCAGTATGTTTCGAACTCAGGTGCGAATGAATCCAGACCTGCGGACCAACCATAAACACCTTCATACCAACGAACCCACGCATAGAAAACCAGATACAAAGATGCGCCGGCAATGATATTTTTTTTGTTCAAAAGTGGTGCTTCTGCAGCATCAGCTTTAACTGACTCAGTTGTAGCAGCCATTTCTACCTCCTAAAAAATTTATAAAACCCCTAAGGGCGGTTGCTTTAGAACATCCCTATAACGCTTTATTCAAGCTCCACCAGTCCAATTTGGTGCTGCTCAGTTTATCATTTCGAAAAGGCTTGTCAACAAAATTTATGACCAATCTAGTACACTATCAATTATCCCATCCATATCCACGCCCCATCCAGCCTATCCTCAAGCCCTTAATCGCATACCCATCACACGCAAAAAAAATCTTTCTTTTAGATTTAATTTTGATTCAATTCAGATCATAAAACCGCAAATAATTGTTCGCTAACCACCCCGCAATTTATTGAAGTAATACATTGAATTAAGTAACGAACATGAAATAATAATTTTGCAGTAATCGAGACTATGGCTCTTGCAGCCATTCAAGTCGGCTAAAAACGCAATAATGTAAACTATGTAACAGTGAAGCCGTGCAATAAGTTAATTGTTTATCCCTAACACTAAAAAACAGATAACTTAGCCTCTCTTTTTTGAAATAATTGGAACTGAGAAAGGTGATAGACACATAATTCCATTAGGGTTTCCGGCCAGCCCCCCCCCCTGTGAGAGCCTGCTACCAGCACAGGGCAACCTATCCAAGAGCCAACCAAAAGCGCTTTAATTTAAAGTAACTGCTCCATCTCTTATTTGGTGGCGAGCCTTCGGATTCATTGTGAAGCCTTAAAATTTCGGATCACACTAATATCGGCTATTAAGGCGATAATTTTTTAATGACAGCATGAAAGCAGGGAGGACTCCAACTTGGAATGAACAATAGGCAGTACCAAAGCCTCATACGGATGAAAGACGGATACAAACAGAGCGCCGAAGATGTTGTGAAATAACCGCCCCAAAAACCCCCATAACCAGAACGAAGCATGAATCCCGCTCTATCTTTCTTCCTGAAGCCGTCGAGACGAGCGGTAAGCAAAATCGCTTTAGCTCAAAAAGTGGGTCGGAGCAGAAAGATAGCTGCAAACTCTATTTTGATATGCATTTGTGTAAAACTTTTGTTCAACCAAGAGGTTAGCGAGAATTTTAAATATTTTCTTGAAACACCTTATTTTCCATGGTTAAGTTGTTGAATTTAAATTTAATAACTTCCGCGTTGACTGCGGCAAAATATTCTGCAGATCGGCTCTACTATGCTAAAAGTAATTGAGGTAACAATATTTATATTCTGCTGGCCCTGGATTCGAACCGACATTTGCCAATACTAATGCAGGATGCACATAATAGCTTTCGATTACCTCGATCTACTGTTTGGCGTCTATGAACGCCAAACTTTTCGCCCTCAATAATGAAAAGATTTTTCGGAATATGAAAGCGAGGAACCCTTAAATAGAGTGCGGCGACATAAATACCAACTTAATGTCTATACCTTATGCTTGTTCAAGGATTATCCTAGAAAAAGCATTTCACCATGAATAATAAATTTTAATTCAAAAACTTGTATTGAATGTTACTTAATTAACATTCAAAGCATTAAGCTCCGCCAAGGGGTCCTTGATGCTGAATTTCATGCGATGTCTATGAGGTCTTCAGGCACAGGTATACATTCATCTATTTCTGAACGAAACAACGACCACTCACTACTTCCGGACCCGGAAGCACTTAACTATTCAAAATAGATTGTAGGGTACGCTACGCGTACCTAATGGATGCATCCTTTTGCAAAACCTTAGGGCAAAAAAAAGCCCGTGTTGAGTGATCAACACGGGCTTTTGGGATAAGCGCCTGGCAATTCCCTACTTTCACATGGCAAAGTGCCACACTATCATCGGCGCTAAGCGGTTTCACTTCCGAGTTCGGGATGGGATCGGGTGGGACACGCTCGCTATGGTCACCAGGCAAACTGGTTACAGCAGGTTCAAGGTTTCAGCGTCCAGGTTAGAGGATTTTTTCTTTAACCCTAATTCGGCTTTGCTGTTGAGCCTACTCAAAACTCTTTAATTCAGGTGTTTTCAGTTTTATCGGGTTGTTGGTTTCTGTCGCTTAGCCTTTGGCCTTGCGCCTTTCACCTTGAACCTTTCTTTTTTCACCTGTTTTTTTGGAAATCTGTACACGTTTTTCGCTCTCTCGCTTTAGCGATTGTCGGCCTTAACACCGTCGGTGCAAACCGATTGGGTGTTATATGGTCAAGCCTCACGGGCAATTAGTATCAGTTAGCTTCATACATTACTGCACTTCCACACCTGACCTATCAACCTGATCGTCTCTCAGGGCCCTTCAGGGGACTCACGGTCCCAGTGAGATCTCATCTTGGGAGAGGCTTCCCGCTTAGATGCTTTCAGCGGTTATCCCGTCCGAACATAGCTACCCGGCAATGCCATTGGCATGACAACCGGAACACCAGAGGTTCGTCCACTCCGGTCCTCTCGTACTAGGAGCAGCTTCCCTCAAATCTCAAACGCCCACGGCAGATAGGGACCGAACTGTCTCACGACGTTCTGAACCCAGCTCGCGTACCACTTTAAATGGCGAACAGCCATACCCTTAGGACCTGCTTCAGCCCTAGGATGTGATGAGCCGACATCGAGGTGCCAAACACCGCCGTCGATATGAACTCTTGGGCGGTATCAGCCTGTTATCCCCGGAGTACCTTTTATCCGTTGAGCGATGGCCCTTCCATTCAGAACCACCGGATCACTAAGACCTACTTTCGTACCTGCTCGACTTGTCCGTCTCGCAGTCAAGCGTGCTTTTGCCTTTACACTCATCGCATGATTTCCGACCATGCTGAGCACACCTTCGTGCTCCTCCGTTACTCTTTGGGAGGAGACCGCCCCAGTCAAACTACCCACCAGACACTGTCCCCAATCCCGATAAGGGACCTAGGTTAGAACTTCAAACATACCAGGGTGGTATTTCAAGGTCGGCTCCACACCAACTGGCGTTGGTGCTTCACAGCCTCCCACCTATCCTACACAAATAGGTTCAAAGTCCAGTGTCAAGCTATAGTAAAGGTTCACGGGGTCTTTCCGTCTAGCCGCGGGTACACTGCATCTTCACAGCGATTTCAATTTCACTGAGTCTCGGGTGGAGACAGTGTGGCCATCGTTACGCCATTCGTGCAGGTCGGAACTTACCCGACAAGGAATTTCGCTACCTTAGGACCGTTATAGTTACGGCCGCCGTTTACCGGGGCTTCGATCAAGAGCTTCTCGTGAGATAACCCCATCAATTAACCTTCCGGCACCGGGCAGGCGTCACACCCTATACGTCCTCTTTCGAGTTTGCAGAGTGCTATGTTTTTGCTAAACAGTCGCAGCCACCAGTTTAATGCTACCCTCTTCAGCTCCATCCGCAAGGGACTTCACCTAACAAGGGCGTACCTTCTCCCGAAGTTACGGTACCATTTTGCCTAGTTCCTTCACCCGAGTTCTCTCAAGCGCCTTAGAATTCTCATCCCACCCACCTGTGTCGGTTTAGGGTACGGCCGCAGGTAACCTGAAGCTTAGAGGTTTTTCTTGGAAGCAGGGCATCAATCACTTCGTCTCCCCTAAGGGATACTCGTCGTCACGTCTCAGAATTATGGAACCGGATTTGCCTAATTCCACTCCCTACTCGCTTAAACTGCCTATTCCAACAGACAGCTGACCTAGCCTTCTCCGTCACCCCATCGCAGTTACCTCCGGTACAGGAATATTAACCTGTTTTCCATCGACTACGCCTTTCGGCCTCGCCTTAGGTGCCGACTAACCCTGCGTCGATTAGCGTTGCGCAGGAAACCTTGGGTTTTCGGCGTGGGGGTTTTTCACCCCCATTATCGTTACTCATGTCAGCATTCGCACTTCTGATACCTCCAGCCGACTTCTCAATCGACCTTCGCAGGCGTACAGAACGCTCCTCTACCACCTTACTTACGTAAGATCCGTAGCTTCGGTACTATGCTTAGCCCCGGTGAATCTTCCGCGCAAGCCGACTCGACCAGTGAGCTATTACGCTTTCTTTAAAGGATGGCTGCTTCTAAGCCAACCTCCTGGCTGTCTGGGCCTTCTCACATCGTTTCCCACTGAGCATAGATTTGGGGACCTTAGCTGACGGTCTGGGCTGTTTCCCTTTTCACGACGGACCTTATCACCCGCCGTGTGTCTCCCGTGCTCGCACTTGTTGGTATTCGGAGTTTGCATCGGGTTGGTAAGTCGAGATGACCCCCTAGCCGAAACAGTGCTCTACCCCCAACAGTGATACACGAGGCGCTACCTAAATAGCTTTCGAGGAGAACCAGCTATCTCCGGGCTTGATTAGCCTTTCACTCCGATCCACAACTCATCCGAATCCTTTTCAACGGATCCCGGTTCGGTCCTCCAGTTGGTATTACCCAACCTTCAACCTGGTCATGGATAGATCGCCCGGTTTCGGGTCTAATCCCAGCGACTATGACGCCCTATTCAGACTCGCTTTCGCTACGCCTCCCCTAGTCGGTTAAGCTTGCCACTGAGATTAAGTCGCTGACCCATTATACAAAAGGTACGCAGTCATCCCGCCCCTAAATTACTCTAAGGTGGGTTTGATTCGGTCCATTAATTTACGCTTTGCACTGCCGTGATGCTTGATACGATATTCTCGCTGCCTCGCTCCACTTAATGTTAAAAACGCTTCGTAATAAACCACTCGCCACTGATTGCTTTTAGTTGCTATATTTTTACCTGCATTATGCGAGTTAATTCGCTCTTTCAGGTTACTCGTGCAGCCAAAGTAAAACTTTTCTTTATCTTCAATTGCTTGTAAGACATAAAAGTAATGCATTTGTTTTTCCTAAAGTAATTTAGGGGCGGGACTCCTACTGCTTGTACGCATACGGTTTCAGGTTCTATTTCACTCCGATCTCCTCGGTTCTTTTCGCCTTTCCCTCACGGTACTGGTTCACTATCGGTCGATAAGGAGTATTTAGCCTTGGAGGATGGTCCCCCCATGTTCAGACAAGGTTTCACGTGCCCCGTCCTACTCGTTTTCATCCAGCTCCAGTTTTCGTGTACTGGGCTATCACCGTCTATGGCTGCTCTTTCCAGGGCATTCCACTAACTGGGGCTGGACTTAAGGGCTGGTCCCCGTTCGCTCGCCGCTACTAAGGGAATCTCGGTTGATTTCTTTTCCTCCGGGTACTTAGATGTTTCAGTTCCCCGGGTTCGCCTCCTTAAGCTATGTATTCACTTAAGGATAATCAGGTTGTCCTGATTGGGTTGCCCCATTCGGAAATCCGCGGATCAAAGTTAGTTTGCAAACTCCCCGCGGCTTATCGCATGCTACTACGTCCTTCTTCGCCTCTTATCGCCTAGGCATCCACCGTATGCGCTTATTCACTTGACCATATAACCCCAATCAGTCTGACCGCTCTCGCACTACCTTTCGGCATGCTAAATTCGGCTCAGAACGCTGGCGTTATCTGTCAGCTGACATTTTCGCTTTCTGCTTGAGAACTCATTCACTTCACGTCCGGTTCGTTTTCGCTTTCCTTCCGCCTTCGCCTTGCGGCGCTAACGTTGTTAAGCTTGACTTTACCGGCTGTGTCGGTGAATTTGTTTTTCGTGTACCTTCTCGGTTTAAATTGCTTTAAACGCTGAAGTTACAGTGTACAGATTTCCAAGTTGTTAAAGAGCTATTACTGACGTTGTTTCCGTCACCAATGCTATACAGTCTTGCTAGGCCTTCGCCGTTAAAACTGTATAGCATTGGTGGAGCCAGGGAGGATCGAACTCCCGACCTCCTGCGTGCAAGGCAGGCGCTCTCCCAGCTGAGCTATGGCCCCTTTGGGGTTCGTGCAAACTAAACACTGCTAGCTTGACGGGTGGTCCTTCCGCTTCTAGGCTTGCGCCGCGTTGGTGGGCCTGGGAGGATTTGAACCTCCGACCTCACCCTTATCAGGGGTGCGCTCTAACCAACTGAGCTACAGGCCCAGGCTCGTGACGTCTTCGATCAAAATAATTTGTTGTGGGTACTTATGACGAACGCTTGCTGTCTTTGTAAGGAGGTGATCCAGCCCCAGGTTCCCCTAGGGCTACCTTGTTACGACTTCACCCCAGTCATGAATCACAAAGTGGTAAGCGCCCTCCCGAAGGTTAAACTACCTACTTCTTTTGCAACCCACTCCCATGGTGTGACGGGCGGTGTGTACAAGGCCCGGGAACGTATTCACCGCGACATTCTGATTCGCGATTACTAGCGATTCCGACTTCATGCAGTCGAGTTGCAGACTGCAATCCGGACTAGGACCGGCTTTCTGGGATTTGCTGACTTTCGCAAGTTCGCTGCCCTCTGTACCGGCCATTGTAGCACGTGTGTAGCCCTACCCATAAGGGCCATGATGACTTGACGTCGTCCCCACCTTCCTCCGGTTTATCACCGGCAGTCTCCCTAGAGTTCCCACCATGATGTGCTGGCAACTAAGGATAAGGGTTGCGCTCGTTACGGGACTTAACCCAACATCTCACGACACGAGCTGACGACAGCCATGCAGCACCTGTCTCAGAGTTCCCGAAGGCACTCTACGATCTCTCACAGATTCTCTGGATGTCAAGGGTAGGTAAGGTTCTTCGCGTTGCATCGAATTAAACCACATGCTCCACCGCTTGTGCGGGCCCCCGTCAATTCATTTGAGTTTTAACCTTGCGGCCGTACTCCCCAGGCGGTCAACTTAATGCGTTAGCTGCACCACTAAGTCTTAATAAAGACCCAACGGCTAGTTGACATCGTTTACGGCGTGGACTACCAGGGTATCTAATCCTGTTTGCTACCCACGCTTTCGTACCTCAGCGTCAGTTTTAGGCCAGAGAGCCGCCTTCGCCACTGGTGTTCCTTCCGATCTCTACGCATTTCACCGCTACACCGGAAATTCCACTCTCCTCTCCTAAACTCTAGCTGCCCAGTATCAAATGCCGTTCCCAGGTTAAGCCCGGGGCTTTCACATCTGACTTAAACAGCCGCCTACGCACGCTTTACGCCCAGTAATTCCGATTAACGCTCGCACCCTCCGTATTACCGCGGCTGCTGGCACGGAGTTAGCCGGTGCTTCTTCTATAGGTAATGTCAAGGCATCAGCTATTAACCAACGCTTTTTCCTCCCTATTGAAAGTGCTTTACAACCCTCAGGCCTTCTTCACACACGCGGTATTGCTGGATCAGGCTTGCGCCCATTGTCCAATATTCCCCACTGCTGCCTCCCGTAGGAGTCTGGGCCGTGTCTCAGTCCCAGTGTGGCTGATCGTCCTCTCAGACCAGCTATGGATCGTCGCCTTGGTAGGCCTTTACCCTACCAACTAGCTAATCCAACGCAGGCTCATCTGATAGCGCGAGGTCCGAAGATCCCCCGCTTTCCCCCGTAGGGCGTATGCGGTATTAGCTCGGATTTCTCCGAGTTGTCCCCCACTACCAGGCAGATTCCTACGCGTTACTCACCCGTCCGCCACTCGTCGGCTCCCGAAGGACCGTTACCGTTCGACTTGCATGTGTTAAGCATACCGCCAGCGTTCAATCTGAGCCATGATCAAACTCTTCAGTTTAATATGGTTTGTGACTAAATAAGATCAGTCACCAATCTTGGCTCGACTAAGAATTAAACGTAAACTGCTTGAATTAACGTGTTGTTCTTGCGTCGAATAGCTTTAACCGCTAAGCTATTCGCCACAAGCACCCACACAAATTATTTTGATCTGCTTGTTAAAGAGCTGGAAGAACTTTCTCTCCCGTTGAGCCCGCCTATTATACAGAGGCTAAACTCAATGTCAAACTTTATTTTCAAGACTTATTTAATCGATATACTAAATAAACCCTAAACTCTTTCCTTGGTGCCCAGGGGCAGAATCGAACTGCCGACACGAGGATTTTCAGTCCTCTGCTCTACCGACTGAGCTACCTAGGCGCACCGTGAAAGAGCGCGTATTAAACAGGATTCTTAATTTTGAGTCAAGCTTGTTTTGATCTTTTTTCTGCAGCGACTGATTTATCCATTTAAATCAAACTGATGGCTTTTGAAAAAATTCCGAAGCAAACCCCATCGTATACACTCGTCTGTGCACACGGGAATTCATTAGCGAATATTGACAATAGAGACAAACCACAACTACTTCACCTAACCCGTTTTTTGCTCTTATAAAACATCTTGCTATACCTTTCTTACTTAAAATTTCGGTGATGCTTAAGGAGGCTCCGGAGTGCCTGGCAAAGGCCTTGCCCGCATGGGTGCTGGCATAGAGCTTACATGGATGCATTCACCCAGAACCTAAATTCCATAGCCCATTGGACATGATTAATAGCCTTAGATCATTTAGGGCTGGGTTCACGACGTCCTTTGACGGGCCCGGTGCCGAATTTTGAACTACGATGGGCATCCTTCTTAGATGGAGCCAAGCAACATCGCCTCAAATGCCGAGCAATACTTAACAGGGACAATCCATTTATACTTTATTATATGAATATCCAATTTTTAGCGCTTAAATCAAACCCACAGGAACTCAATTAATTTATACTTTTGGGTTGCGTCTATTGAAATTTCAATCGTGCAACCCATATTCTGTATTATATTCATGCCAACAATTCAGATTCTTTTCCTTATACGGGATAAGACAGGTAGAATTGCCATACTAACTCATTATTGAACCGGGAATTAGAAGTGAACTTCAGAGGAACAACCATTCTTTCCGTCCGACGCGGAGATAAAGTGGTCATTGGCGGTGACGGCCAGGTCACGCTTGGCAACACTGTTATGAAAGGCAACGCACGTAAAGTTCGGCGTTTATATCACGATAAAGTGATCGCTGGCTTCGCCGGCGCTACGGCCGATGCATTTACCTTGTTTGAGCATTTTGAAGGCAAGCTGGAAAAACATCGCGGCAATTTAACTCGCGCAGCCGTTGAAATGGCTAAAGATTGGCGCACCGATCGTGCTTTACGCAAGCTTGAGGCTTTGCTTACAATTGCGGACGCAAAATCCTCTTTGATCATATCAGGAACCGGAGACGTTATTGAGCCGGAACACGAACTCATAGCCATCGGCTCCGGAGGACCTTATGCACAATCAGCAGCCCGGGCTCTGTTAGAAAATACTCAACTTAGCGCGCGTGAAATCGTTGAACGCTCGCTAAATATCGCTGCAGACATATGCATTTATACAAACCATAACCTGCGCATTGAAGAACTCGACGCTGAACCCAAAGAGCCGACCGAATGAGCCAAATGACACCAAGAGAAATCGTCCACGAACTGGATAAACACATCATAGGACAAGCTAACGCCAAACGAGCTGTCGCAATCGCGTTACGTAATCGCTGGCGACGCAGTCTCGTTAGCGGGATTCTACGCGATGAAATCACCCCAAAAAACATCTTGATGATTGGCCCCACCGGCGTCGGCAAAACCGAAATTGCCAGACGCTTAGCCAAACTAGCGAACGCGCCATTCATTAAAATTGAAGCTACTAAATTTACCGAAGTGGGCTATGTCGGCCGCGACGTTGAATCGATCATTCGCGATCTCGTCGATACTGCGGTAAAAATGACCCGCCAAGAAGAGATGGACAAGGTTCAAAACAGGGCGGCCGATGCCGCTGAAGAATCAGTACTCGACATCTTGCTACCTAGCGCCAGCGGTGGCATGCTTTCCGAAACCGAGTCGTCCACGCGTCAAAAGATGCGCAAAAAACTACGCGAAGGCGAATTAGACGATAAGGAAGTTGAAATCGATGTCCGAGTTGCCCCGCTCGGCGTTGAAATCATGGCTCCCCCCGGCATGGAAGAAATGACGAGTCAATTACAAGGGATGTTTCAAAATCTCAGTAGCAGCCGAAAAAGTACTCGTAAAATGAAAATCAAGGATGCTTTGAAAGTACTGCAAGAAGAAGAAGCCGCCAAACTAGTCAACGAAGAAGATATCAAGCTACGCGCCGTTGAATCCGTGGAACAAAACGGCATCGTGTTCTTAGACGAAATCGATAAAATTTGCAAGCGATCCGAAATGGGTAGCGGTGGCGGTGAGGTTTCCCGAGAAGGCGTTCAACGCGACTTGTTACCACTGGTTGAAGGCAGTACGGTCAGCACCAAATATGGCACAATCAAAACCGATCATATTTTGTTCATTGCCTCAGGCGCCTTTCATTTGACCAAACCATCGGATCTCATTCCAGAATTGCAGGGCCGTTTTCCTATTCGAGTTGAACTCGATGCCCTAACCGCCGATGACTTTGTGCGTATTCTGACAGAACCGGACGCCTCATTGACTGAGCAATACCAAGCTTTATTAGCTACCGAAGGAGTATTGCTGAACTTTTCTCAAGAGGGCATTCAACGCATTGCCGAATTAGGCTGGCAAGTCAATGAAACAACGGAAAACATTGGCGCAAGAAGGCTGCATACCCTATTAGAGCGGTTACTGGAGGAAATATCCTTTAACGCACCTGACCTAAATGAACAATCGATTACAATTGACGCAGGCTACGTCGATGCCCATCTTGCCGAGTTAGCTCAGGATGAAGACTTAAGCCGATACATACTATAGGCGGGGCCGTAAACTTATGCGCCTGACCGTACAAGAAATCGACACAACACCGACCGAAATCAAGTTACATCAGAATTCACGAATTTTGGAAATTAGTTTCGATGACGGACACACATTTTCTTTGCCTTATGAATATCTTCGCGTATACACGCCTTCGGCAGAAGCGATAGGTCATGGACCCGGCCAGGAGATATTACAAATAGGCAAAGAAAACGTCACCATCAACGAACTTAAACAGGTCGGCAATTACGCAATAACCCCGGTTTTTAGCGACGGTCATAAAACGGGCATTTACACTTGGCCATTACTTTATAAATTAGGCTTGGAATACAAGGAGCTATGGGCTGCGTACTTGGATAAACTGGAAGCGACTGGACAACCACGTCATCAGTAACCCAAAGTCTCCCTCCGATATTATGCGAGCATTCTCGATGCCGAGACGGTTATGTGGCTTAAGATTTTGCCGCCTTAAGCCCTTGTCTTCGGACCAACAACCTTGCTTTCGACTAAATTCGATCACTGATTAGCGCCTAACCGGAAAAAAACATGACTAACGAAAACACAACACATTTCGGCTTCAAACAAGTCGCTAAGGAAGAAAAAGTTCAAATGGTCCGGAGTGTCTTCGACTCCGTAGCCGGCAAATACGATATCATGAATGATTTAATGTCGTTCGGCATTCATCGCATTTGGAAACGCATCGCAGTACAACTCAGCAATGTCCGTAGCGGCGAAAGTGTACTTGACCTAGCCGGCGGCACCGGCGACCTAACAATGCTCTTCGAAAAACGCGTCGGCAAAAAAGGGCAAGTCGTCCTTGCAGACATCAACGCAGAAATGCTGCGTAATGGTCGCGATCGCCTGATTGACCACGGCATCATCGGCAATATTCGCTTCGCCCAGGTCAATGCGGAATGCCTACCTTTCGAGGACAACTCTTTCGACTGCGTTTGTATCGGCTTCGGGTTGCGCAATGTTACCGACAAAGACGCTGCATTAAGATCGATGTTTCGCGTGTTAAAGCCGGGCGGAAGGGTCATCGTGCTGGAGTTTTCCCACCCGACCGACAAATTGACCGAAAAGGTTTACGACTTTTATTCATTCAACTTGATGCCTAAAATCGGAAAGTTCGTCGCAAAGGACGAAGAGAGCTACCGGTATTTAGCCGAATCGATCCGCATGCATCCGAAACAAGACGACCTCAAAAAAATGATGGAAAACGCAGGACTTGAACGCTGTGAATATTTTAATTTAACGCAAGGCATCGTGGCAGTACATAGAGGCTATAAAATCTAATAATGCCGCCCCATTTACCGACGATTCACTCATGACCTTAAAACCCCTACTGCTTAGCGTTTTCGAAACCGCCTTGAATCGCTTCGTCGCACTTGACCGCGATGCCGGTTATTTATTGGCCCCGTTAACCGGCAAAGTGATCCGCATTACCATCCGGCCGTTCAATGAAACCCTCTATCTTTGTCCTTCGGAAACCGTTATTCAAGTCTTAGATGACTACCCTGCCCCGGCCGATACTTTATTGACCGGCACGGCACTAGCATTCGGCGCAAAAGGCTTGGGAAACACATTATTCAACGACTCAATCGAAATCAGCGGCGATAGTGAAGTCGGGCATGCATTCATTAGCCTTTTCGAAAAAATAGATATCGACCTCGAAGAACCACTATCGCGTTATACCGGTGATATCATCGCACATCGCATAGGTAACTTTTTTCGTACCGGCCAACGCAGGACCGGCGAATTGCTCGAAAGCTTCCGGCTCAACCTAACGGAATTTCTTCAGGAGGAAGTTCGAGACTTGCCCGCAAAACCAGAGGCCGATATTTTCTACCGTAAAACCGGCGACCTGAAAACCGATCTCAACCGATTACAAAACCGTCTCGAAAATCTTGAGATTACCTACACCACGCAGCCTTAACCCTATATTCAAACCAACCCTTTGACTCATCCACGACAATATTACGACAAGGTAACTCAGTGATCCGCCCAAAAATATTGCTGCGCCTGATTCACATCAACTGGGTCCTGGTCTTCCACGGCCTTGATGAAATTGTCCTCAAAACGCACTTATTCCGCCCAATTCGGTATTTAGCCTTCTTATCTCCTACCTTTTGGCTACGGCGCGGAACAGAAGCGCGCGGCGTCAGAATTCGTCGCGCACTCGAAGATTTAGGCCCAATCTATGTAAAATTCGGCCAAGCCTTATCCACCCGTAAGGATCTACTACCTGAAGATATCGCGGATGAACTGGTCAAGTTACAAGATAAAGTTCCTCCGTTTTCCAGTAGTATCGCCCGTGCGATTATCGAAAAAGAATTGGGAATACCGATCAGCGAGGCTTTCGCCGAATTCGAAGACGAGCCGCTAGCGTCGGCCTCGGTCGCACAAGTGCATACTGCGGTGTTAAATAACGGTGAACAGGTCATTGTTAAGGTATTACGACCCGACATCGAACAACGCATACAATCCGATGTAGGCTTGCTATACGAATTAGCTCGCTTTGCCGAACGTTTTTGGAGCGACGCCCGACGATTAAGGCCTCGGGAAGTTGTCATGGAATTCGAGAAATCGACACTAGATGAACTCGACTTAGTCAGAGAAGCCGCCAACGCCGCTAAATTGCGCCGTAATTTCGAAAACTCGGAAATGATTTATGTGCCGGAAGTCCATTGGCCGTTGACTCGACAAAAGGTCATGGTCATGGAACGCATCAAAGGCATACCGGTCGGCAACATAGAACAATTGCGAGCCGGCAACGCCGACTTCAAACTACTTGCCGAACGCGGCGTCGAAATTTTTTTCACGCAAGTCTTTCGCGATAATTTTTTTCATGCCGACATGCATCCCGGCAATATTTTCGTCGAACTCCCTGCCAAATACCTCGCTGTCGATTTCGGCATCGTCGGCACTTTGTCAGAATCCGATCAGCGTTACTTGGCCGAAAACTTTCTAGCCTTTTTCAATCGGGATTACCGCAGGGTTGCGCAAATGCATGTTGAATCCGGCTGGGTTCCCGGAACGACGCGTGTCGAAGACTTTGAATCGGCCATCCGAAGTGTTTGCGAACCGATTTTCGAAAAACCGCTCAAGGATATCTCTTTCGGACACTTATTACTGCGTTTGTTTCAAACCGCCCGGCGCTTCGACATGCATGTTCAACCGCAACTGGTGCTACTGCAAAAAACCCTGCTTAATATTGAAGGACTTGGTCGCCAACTTTATCCTGAACTAGACTTATGGCAAACCGCGAAACCATTTCTGGAAAAATGGTTTCACGAACGTCTAGGCCCGAAAGCCAAAATACAAAAAGCCTTGCAACAGTTTCCCGAACTAGCGGAGCAATTCCCGGAAATCCCGGCATTGGTTATGAAGGCATTGAACGACGCTGGTCACGCCCGCGCGCAAATGGATCAACAAAACCGCGAATTGCATTTATTACGCAAACAAATCGAACGTAACCAAAATACCACTTTGACTTCGATTTTGATTGGCGCGGCAATGATAGGCGCCGCTATTTTGCTACAATAATACAACGTTAGATCACGCGACTAACTCGCCATATTCATTAGCCTTATATTCCCTTTATACTCAAAAATTGACTAACTTCATGAGAGCGTAGCGTTTTTTAGCAAGGGTCTCGGCAGCAGTGTGGATTTTTGCTCCGTGCAATATTCGCGTTCACTTTGCACCTAAATTCCATAGGTCATTCTCTATGAATCGAAATCATCAATAATTTTGGCGCGGGGTCCTCGGAGCCCTTTTGACGAGCTTACTGCGCCTAAGTTTGACTAGCTACACTTTGAACCCTATCTCAACTCACCATCAGGAGCCAAACATATGTCGATAAAAAAAATGGTCGATCTGGACTTATCAAATAAACGCGTATTGATTCGTGAAGACTTAAATGTCCCGATCAAAAACGGAAAAGTGGCTAGCGACATCCGCATACAAGCCAGCTTGCCCACTATTAAACACGCCTTATCAGCCGGCGCCGCAGTCATTCTGATGTCGCACTTAGGTCGTCCCGAAGAAGGCGTTTACAGCGAAGAAGCCTCGATGAAACCGGTTGCCGAACATTTGCAAGGATTACTAGGCAAACCCGTACGCCTAGAAAAAGACTGGATCGACGGTATCGAAATTCAGCCAGGTGAAGTCGTTTTATGCGAAAACGTGCGCTTCAATAAAGGAGAAGGGAAAAACAGCGAAGAGCTCGGCAAAAAAATGGCCGCCCTATGCGATATTTTTGTAATGGACGCATTCGGCACTGCACATCGCGCTCAAGCGTCCACGCACAGCGTAGCGCAATTTGCACCGATCGCTTGCGCCGGACCCTTATTAGCTAAAGAATTGGACGCCTTAGGCAAAGCATTGGAGAGCCCTGACCGGCCTCTGGTCGCAATCGTGGGCGGCTCGAAGGTTTCGACCAAGCTCACCGTACTCGAATCCCTATCGCAAAAAGTCGACAGGCTCATCGTCGGTGGCGGTATTGCCAATACCTTTATCGCTGCAGCCGGATTTCCGGTAGGCAAATCCCTCTATGAAGCCGATTTAATCGATGAAGCCAACCGATTGATGGATCAAGCCAAACGTAACGGAGCTGAAATCCCGGTTCCGGTCGATGTGGTTTGCGCAAAAGAGTTTTCGGAAAGCGCCGCCGCAACAGTCAAAAAAGTCGCCGATGTTCAAGACGACGATTTGATTATGGATATCGGTCCTGAAACTGCGGCGCTTTATGCCGACATTCTAAAATCTGCGGGCACGATCGTGTGGAACGGGCCGGTCGGAGTTTTCGAATTCGATCAATTCGGTGGCGGTACCGAATCCCTATCCCAAGCCATTGCCGACAGCAGTGGCTTTTCAATTGCCGGCGGTGGTGATACGCTAGCAGCCATCGACAAATATGGAATCGAAGAAAAAGTATCCTATGCTTCGACCGGCGGCGGCGCGTTTCTTGAATTTTTGGAGGGCAAAGAATTACCGGCCGTAGCCGTTTTAAAACAACGCGCTTGAGAAACTCCGGATCAACCGATAACACGTCGAGGCAACGACTCCGGTGAAAAATTTATCGCATCTTCGAAATTATACCCATCGCAGATCAAAATTCGGCACCGGGGCCCGTCAAAGTACGCCGTGAATCGTCCATGTAGGCTCTTTGCCAGGCACCCCGGTGCCTCCTTAGGCACTGCCGAAATTTGAAGAGCGAAAGGTATAACGCCTGTTTAAGCTTAACACCACTGTCTCAGCCTCTCGCGACTGTTACAAACCGTTCGTAATTTGAACTGCAAAAGAGTTATCAGAGTCTTTTATTGAAACGCTGATTTAATCAGCGTTTCCTTTTATAATAGATGCCCTTTTCATCCGGCCTAAAGGCCGGTATTTATTGTTTCACAGGATTACCATGGCCAGAGTTACTATTGAAGACTGCCTTGAGCACGTCGAAAACCGTTTTAAACTGGTGTTGTTAGCCAGCAAACGCGCCCGCCAATTGAGCAAGGGCGCGGAAGAGTTTATCCCGCGCGGCAAAGACAAAGACACCGTACTCGCCTTGCGCGAAATTGCTGCGGGACATGTCAATGCCGACAATATCAATCTGCTGCATCGAACCGGCGACGATACCGAAGCCGATTTAACACTCTAATAAAGCCATGTTACAACTAGCTGACAGTCTCGAACTCGAACGCCCTCAGGATAAACTGATCCGGCGTTTATGCTCGACTCTGGAAAGCTATATGGACCAAGCCCAAATCAACGATATCTGCAGGGCCTATCAGTATGGTGCGGAGGCGCATGCAGGCCAGTTCAGAAAGAGCGGAGAAGCTTACATTTGCCATCCTATCGCCGTAGCCATCAGCCTGGCGGAAATGCGCATGGATGCGAAAGGGATCATGGCTGCGCTACTGCATGATGTCATCGAAGACACGCACGCCAGCAAGGATGACCTCGGCCGCTTGTTTAGCATGGAAGTGGCCGAACTCGTCGACGGCGTTACAAAGCTGAGCAAAATCGACAGCAAATCGCGTGCCGAAGCCCAGGCTGAAAATGTCCGAAAAATGTTTTTGGCCATGACCAAGGATTTGCGTGTCATCATGGTCAAGCTAGCCGATCGTCTGCATAACATGCAAACCTTAGGCTCGATGCCGCCTGAAAAAAAACGCCGAATCGCTCGAGAAACACTGGATATTTATGCTCCCATCGCCAATCGACTGGGCATGAATCATATCCGCCATCAATTGGAATCCCTCGGTTTTAAAGCCTTATACCCCGGCCGCCATGCAGTCCTAAAAAACGCCGTCAAAAAAGCTCGAGGGAATCGAAGAGAAATCGTCGAAATCATCCAAAATTCGATTAAAAACCGCCTACGCGAAGCCGGCTTGGACTGCGAAGTCGAAGGACGCGAAAAAAATCTTTATAGCATTTATCAAAAAATGCTGAACAAAAAGATATCATTTGCCGACGTATTCGACGTTTATGCCTTTAGAATTCTTTGCGATCAACCCGACACCTGCTATCGCGCACTGGGCGTCGTTCATAATCTCTATAACCCGGTCCCAGGTCGATTCAAAGATTATATCGCATTGTCCAAGGCCAACGGTTATCAGTCCCTGCATACGATATTAATCGGCCCTTACGGCGTCCCGATTGAAATTCAAATCAGAACCCATGAAATGCACCGAATGTCGGAATCGGGCATTGCCGCACATTGGCTTTATAAATCCGATAGCGATAAAGCTGAAAGTGACAAAACCGAGCACGCCCAAGCCCGAGCTAATGAATGGCTGCGTGAATTACTGGAGATTCACAAATCGGCCGGCAACTCCATGGAGTTTATCGATAATCTTAAAATCGATCTCTACCCCCAAGAAGTCTTCGTATTCACGCCTCAAGGCGGCATTATCAAATTGCCACGCGGCGCAACGATCGTCGACTTCGCTTATGCGGTTCATACCGATATCGGCAATTCCTGCGTCTCGGCTCGAGTCGATAAACAACTGGTGCCGTTACAAACGCAACTCGAAAACGGCTTAACCGTCGAAGTCATCACCACATCTTGGGCCCGCCCCAATCCGCTCTGGCTAAACTATGTCGTCACCGCGAAGGCCCGCAGCAGCATCCGCGCCTATCTGAAGAACTTTAAACAACAGGAAGCGATCAACCTCGGACGCCGCCTCCTGGAAAAAGAATTGCAAGGCATGAACTTACAATTGGACACCATTCCATCGGAGCGCGTGAACAAACTTTTGGAGGTATTGTCGGTCAACTCCATGGATGCCTTACTCGAGGACATAGGACTCGGTAATAAAATGCCGTTTTTGGTCGCCAAACGCTTGAGCCAAGACGACATCTCGTCGACGGTTAGACTCGACGATAACGAACAAGGCGTCAACAGCCCGCTAATTATCAAAGGCACGGAAGGCATGGTCGTCACACTGGCAAAATGTTGCCGCCCGATACCGGGCGATTCGATCGTCGGTTTTTTCAACCCCGGACGCGGTATCGTCGTTCATCATCATGAATGCAGAAACAGCAGCGATTCGAGAAAAAAACAAACCGGCTGGCTGGATGTCGAATGGAGCAAGGATACCAGTGGAGAATTTCCGGCTGAAATTCGCATTGAGCTACTCAATCAACGAGGCACACTCGCGAATATCGCCGCAACCATCTCAGAAATGGACTCGAATATCGAAAACGTCACGGTAGTCGATCAGGACGACCGAGTCTCGGTAGATTTGATCACACTCACCGTTAAAGACCGAGTCCATTTAGCCAATATTATGCGCCGCCTGAAAAAATTGACGATTGTTTTAAAGATTACGCGAGTCAAGGCCTAGATAAATACTCTTAAATCAAAATTATCACTCTGCTCATGAATAAAGAAATCATCCATACCCCGGACGCGCCACAAGCCATCGGCACTTATTCGCAAGCCGTTAAAGTCGACAATACCGTTTACTTATCCGGTCAAATCCCCTTGAACCCTAAAACCATGTACGTTGTCTCGGAAGACATTCGTAGCCAGATCACCCAAGTGTTCCATAACTTGAACGCGGTCACGATAGCAGCCGGCGGCGACTTAACGGACATCGTCAAATTGAATGTCTATTTAACCGACCTCACCAACTTCCCTATCGTCAACGAAATCATGGGTGAATTCATCAGCGAACCCTACCCGGCCCGTGCTGCGATCGGAGTCGCTGCATTACCGAAAGGTGTTGGTGTAGAAATTGACG
Source organism: Methylotuvimicrobium sp. KM1 (assembly GCF_044788715.1). NCBI lineage: Bacteria > Pseudomonadati > Pseudomonadota > Gammaproteobacteria > Methylococcales > Methylococcaceae > Methylotuvimicrobium > Methylotuvimicrobium sp. KM1. The sequence goes on from NZ_CP173170.1 coordinate 4,526,325, forward strand.
CAGTGATGCATTTACGCAACGAACTCTATCCGGCATAACGCCAACACTCTACGATGGACCGTAACGATCCACTTGATCAATCGGTCGCTTCATTGGGCGGCATCGGCAAACAAACGGCAAGCAAGCTAGAAAAGCTGGGCATCCGAAGCTGTCAAGACCTGATTTTCCACCTCCCACACCGCTATGAGGATAGAACTCGCATCCAAGCGATAGGCACTCTAAAACCGGGGATGACTGCCTTGATCAAAGGAAAAGTTGAATTAACCGACACGCTGTTGCGAGGCCGTAAAAGCCTGATCTGCCGAATCGGCGACGGCACCGGGTTTATTAGTCTACGTTTTTTTCATTTTAGCGCCGCGCAATTGACGCAGCTGAGCCCTGGAACCTACCTCAGTTGTTTCGCGGAGGTCCGTCACGGCTATGCGGGCTTGGAAATGATCCATCCCGACTATAAAATCCTCAACAATCCCGAACAAACGGTCACCGAAGACACCTTAAGGCCGGTTTATCCGCTGACCGAAGGTTTAAGCCAATCCTTACTTAGAAAAGCAATCAAACAAACGTTAAACCTGCATCTTAAACACTTGATCGATTGGTTACCGAAATCGCTTTTACAGCGTTTCAATTATCCTACATTAATAGAAGCCATCAACTTCCTGCATGCCCCAAACGAACGGATAACTGCCGAGACATTACTCCAAAACGATAATCCGGCGCGAAAACGTTTAGCCTTTGAAGAACTGTTAAGTCACCACCTCAGCTTGAGAGTCGTCCGTGAGCAAGCCCGCGAACAGCCCGCCTCTCCTTTTACTATTGACGAAACTACCCGTCGGCATTTTCTAAAATCGCTGCCGTTCCAACTAACCGGTGCGCAACAACGCGTCATCACTGAAATCGAAGCCGATTGCAGTCAACAACAACCTATGTTACGCCTGGTACAGGGCGATGTCGGCTCCGGCAAAACCGTCGTTTCGGCATACGCCGCCTTATTAGCCTTGGCAACGGGATATCAAGTCGCGGTCATGGCGCCGACCGAATTGCTGGCCGAACAGCATTTTCGAAATTTTAACGCCTGGTTCGACAGTTTTCAGACTCAAATCATCTTCTTGACCGGGCAAATCAAAGGCAATACCCGAAAAGCCGCGCTCGAAACGCTTGAAGACGGCTCTGCCGGCATCGTGATAGGCACGCACGCCCTGTTTCAAGAATCCGTCACCTTTAAAAAACTGGGGTTGATCGTCATCGACGAACAGCACCGCTTCGGCGTGCATCAACGCATGGCGCTCAGAGACAAAGGCCGTAACGCCGGCATTCGCCCGCATCAACTGGTCATGACCGCCACACCGATCCCGCGAACCCTGGCTATGCTACAATACTCGGACCTGGATATATCGGTCATCGACGAATTACCGCCCGGCAGAAAGCCTATTGTCACTAGCGTCATTCCCTCCGAACGCCGCGAAGAGGTCATTGCCCGTATCGGTAACTGGATCGCTCAAAAACGGCAAGCCTACTGGGTCTGCACCTTGATCGAGGAATCCGAGGCCTTACAATGCGAAGCCGCCGAAAAAACCGCTGAACTACTCACCCAAGTATTACCGGACATTCGTATTGGACTGGTACACGGACGCATGAAAGCCGCCGACAAGGATGCCGTGATGCAAGACTTTAAGAACCAACGAATCGATCTTTTAGTCGCGACCACCGTCATCGAAGTTGGCGTGGATGTTCCCAACGCCGGACTCATGATCATCGAAAATCCGGAACGCTTGGGTCTATCCCAACTTCACCAGCTGCGAGGACGGGTAGGCCGGGGCAAAGACGATAGTTATTGTTTGCTACTCTATCAATCCCCTCTCTCCGACACGGCGAAACACCGGCTCGGTATTCTAAGAGACACAAACGACGGCTTTGTGATTGCCGAAAAAGACCTGGAACTACGCGGACCGGGCGAAGTCATGGGTACCCGGCAAACCGGACAAATGCAATTTAAAATCGCCGATTTGGATCGAGACACGGACCTACTGGATAATATCCCAACGATTGCCGAATCGCTGCTACACCATTCCCCCGATGCCGTTCAACCGTTAATCAAACGCTGGCTCGGAGAAACCGTCAATTACGCCGAGGTATGATACGCTTGCCGATTAAAAGCCTTTTATTAGCACAAGAACCGAACTGGATCGTCAGTCGCCCCGGAGAACACCGTACGATTTCGCAGTCAGCGCAATCCTGGATCTACGAGCCCGGATCGATCACGCAACGATTGCGCAGCTACTACGGCGATGCCGTCAAAGTAAAAATACTGCTCAATTGTCGGCGCCTGCCTTTTTTAGGCGAACGCAAACGGCTCAAACTCAATCAGGGACGCTACACCTTAACCCGCGAGGTGTTATTGCATGCCGACGGCAAGCCGCTAGTCTTGGCTCGCACGCTGATTCCGGAAAAAACAATCAAAGCCGCTCGGCGCAACCTAGCCCACCTTGGCACTAAACCGCTGGGGGAAGTGATTTTTTCTTATCCTAAGTTAGCCAGACTGGAAATGGATTTCGCGCTTATCGACTTGCCGCTTTGGACGCCCTTTGCCGTCAACGAAGCCCGTATCGAACAACCGCTCTGGGCAAGAAGAACCGTCTACGCCATCCGCCATAAACCGCTACTGGTTAACGAGTTCTTTTTACCGGAAGTTTTAAACTTGCTTTAAATCGAATTCGGCGCCGACGGATGTTGCAAGAACCTTCACCGCCAAGCGCCGAATTTGAAACGTGAGCGCTAGAATTACCGCTTACCGAATAGATTAGGGCTTTTCGGTTGAGCTTTTTTTTGCAGACAATGGTATGCGGCGCTTTCAAATTTAATCCTAAGCGACTGCGTATTTTTATTTTCTTTGACGAACAGCTCGGCTTCCTTGGCCGTCAAATCCTTGAGCAGATAGGTCGCGATACACATGCAAGGTTCGGCAAAACGTTTTCTGTCGAGTTCTTTATTGACTGAATTCTTAACTTCCCTTTCCACACATTGATCGGCAAATTCGTGTTCGAATTGATGCTTGACTAAATCGCTGACTTCGCTCCCGTGAGCGTGATCATACTTAACATGAGCTTTGCTTTTAACAGGCTCCGTAGGTCTCGAAGAAGACTTATCGTCCGAGCATCCGGCGATCAAAAAAAAGCCCGTCAACAAGACGCCCCACACTAGACTAATATTTTTTATATAATGCATTGTTTTGATAATAGTTTTAAAGTTTAGATACTTAAGGCCAAACGAAACAATGATATGATGATTTCATGTCTTTGTATACCCTAGTACAATACGAGTAGCAATTCCCAATTTGGGGATCAAACAGGGTGTGGGGTATGCTTGGCGAGGATGTCGGCAGCAGGGAGCTGCCGTCAAGCCCCCATGGATGGGTTCACGGCGTTCCTCGACAGGGATACCCCACACCCTAAATCCAGCGAGAACGCTCAAACTGGGAATTGCTGCAATACGAGTCGAAACCAACAGTCCTTTACATGTATATATTTCGCACTTCAAATTTCGGCATTGTCGGAGGTGGCCTTGGGTGCTCGATAAAGGCTTTGCCAGCATGGAGCTGGCATAGAACCTACATGGACGTATTTACCCAGCACCTAAATTCCATAACCCATTGGCCATGGTTATTTGTCTTGGTTAATTTAGGTGCTGGGTTTACGGCGTCCTTTGACGGGTACCCCAAGGCCGAATTTTCATCTACGATGGTTATACTTTGACCCGCTCTAATTTAAAAAAAAATCATGACCCATTCAAACGATCTATTCTCCGCAGCAAAACAAGTCATTCCCGGCGGCGTCAATTCGCCGGTTAGATCATTCGGCGGCGTCGGAGGCACTCCGGTTTTCATCGACCATGCTTCCGGCCCTTATATTTTCGATAGCGAAAACAAGCGATACATCGATTATGTCGGCTCCTGGGGCCCCATGATTCTGGGACACGCCCATCCTGAAGTAATCGCTGCCGTCACTGAAACCGCCCAAAAAGGCCTTAGCTTCGGTGCGCCGACCGAAATTGAAACCCGCATTGCTCAAACCGTCTGCGAACTGATGCCATCGATCGAGTTGGTCAGAATGGTCAGCTCCGGCACCGAAGCGACAATGAGCGCGATTCGCTTAGCCCGCGGCTTCACCGGACGCGATAAAATCGTCAAATTCGAAGGTTGTTATCATGGCCATTCCGACTCGCTTCTAGTCAAGGCCGGCTCGGGCGCACTAACATTCGGCGTGCCGAGTTCGCCGGGCGTTCCTGCGGCTTTGGCGGAAAACACGATCACATTAACCTACAACGATAACGAATCGGTCGTCGAGTTATTCAAACAAATCGGCGACAGCATCGCTTGTATCATAGTCGAACCGGTGGCCGGTAACATGAATTGCATCCCGCCGGTTTCCGGGTTTCTCGAAACGCTACGCCGAGTCTGCGACGAATCCGGAGCGCTGTTGATTTTCGACGAAGTGATGACCGGCTTTCGTGTAGGATTACATGGCGCACAAGGGGTTTACAACATCACGCCCGACCTGACCACGCTCGGTAAAGTCATCGGTGGCGGCATGCCGGTCGGCGCTTTCGGCGGCAAACGACAAGTCATGGAATATCTCGCACCGGTCGGACCGGTTTACCAAGCCGGTACACTCTCAGGCAACCCTGTCGCCATGGCCGCGGGATTGAAAACACTCGAACTGATTGCGAAACCGGACTTCTACGAAGCTTTAACCGAGAAAACGGCCCGCTTCGTCAATGGCATGAAAGACCGCGCCAGCCAAGCAGGAATACCGCTTTCAAGCAATGTCGTCGGTGGCATGTTCGGCTTGTTTTTTAGCGAAGACAAGCAAATCACTTCGTTCGCACAAGTCGCTCAATGCGATCAAGACCGTTTCAAACGCTTTTTCCACTCAATGCTCGACAATGGTGTTTATCTGGCTCCGTCGGCCTTCGAAGCCGGTTTCGTTTCAGCCGCGCATAGTGACGAGATCATCGATGAAACGCTGGATATCGCGGCGACAGTGTTCAAGACATTATAAACACACGCGCAGAATGGCATACGGATTCCGCCGATGAGGCGCGTTTTCGGTTTTTTTCTCATTCCGATGATCCTTGTTAATTTATCGGCGCTCGTCTCTCGAATCCGCGACAACCGTGCGAAGTCTATAAAAACCAATTTAAGTTCTTTAATGCGCTATGACACGGAGATGATATGAAACCGGACAGCCTCTCGATCAAAAAACGCTATGACCGACTAGCGCCTTATTTCGATAGCCTTGAAGCCGTCATGGAAGGCTTATTTTTCAAAAAATGGCGTAACCGTTTATGGGCCAAAGCCGAAGGCGAGCATATTCTTGAAATTGGCGTAGGCACAGGTAAAAACTTCGATTATTACCCGCATGGCGCCCGGATAACTGCAATCGACTTCAGCGGCAAAATGCTGGATATAGCAAGACACAAAAAAAACCGAAAACAGATCGATGTCGACCTTCATGTAATGGATGTTGAATCGCTTGAATTTGCCGATAATTGTTTCGATACCGTGATTGCCTCTTTCGTATTTTGCTCGGTACCCTCGCCCAGAAAAGGGCTCAAAGAATTGCATCGAGTCTTAAAACCGGGCGGACAAATCGTGCTGCTCGAACACGTTTTAAGCTCAAGACCTTTGGTTGCTCGCTTGATGAATCTATTGAACCCGCTGACAGTTTCATTGGTCGGCGCAAACATCAATCGGCAAACGATCAAAAACGTGCAAGCCTCCGGCTTCAGTTCGATTCATGTCGACTCAAGCAGCGGCGATATTATTAAACTGATACAAGCGCGAAAATAAAGTCGATTGACGAACATCTCCCTCGTTCGCGTGATCAGTTCTTCATGACATGCAGCGAATAAACCCCGTTGTCAAAATCGTCGAAATAATAATCTACCATCGGATTATGAATCCGCTGTTTGTTCTGGCTGACCGTCAAATTGCATTCCGCGACATAGGTTTGGTGGCTGGCATTATCGACTAAGACATGATACCAAGGTTGATCCTTTGCGGGTCGACTGCGCGCGACCTTTTCGTACCACTCCTCGCCGCCGCGAAACTCAAAATCGACATCGTAGATAACCCCGCGGTAATTAAACAATTTATGATGAACGATCTGCCCTAAAAAATATTTTGCTTCTTTCATAACCCGTCTCTTCAAGCCAAGCCGCTCTTATATCTAAACTTGCCGCCACATCGTCCGCGCAAAATCCGACTTCAACAAAAGAATATCATAATCATCACAAACACCCTAAACCGTTGAAAATGCATAAACCGGGAATTGCCGAAAAATCATAAAGTTTTTCGCTACGAACCTAACGAATTGGTTAAAATACAGCCTATTACATTATTTTGATTAGAAGACGTGAAGCCACAGATAAAAAATCTCGTTCAAACCCGCATTCCAACCCGTTACGGCGAATTCGTTCTGCATTATTACAGCAACAACATCGACACTAAGGAGCATGTAGCCTTCGTAAAGGGCTCAATCGCAAACCAAAGCCGAGTTCCGGTTCGCATCCATTCCGAATGTTTCACCGGCGATGTCCTCGGTTCGCGGCGCTGCGACTGCGGCGAACAGCTCGACAAGGCACTGCAGATCATCAGCAACGCGGGACAAGGCGTGTTGATTTATTTACGCCAAGAAGGACGCGGCATCGGGTTATTGAAAAAACTGCAGGCTTATAACTTACAAGACCAAGGCATGGATACGGTCGATGCCAACATTCATTTAGGCCATTTGGACGACGAACGCGACTACACCTTCGCCGCTTTAATGCTACAAGACTTAGGCGTCAATTCGATCCAATTGATTACCAATAACCCGAGAAAAATCGATGCATTGACTCAACTCGGCATCAATGTCGAGGACCGCATCCCGATCGAATCGGTTTTCCATAACGACAACCGCGCTTACTTGACCACCAAAGTCGAAAAAATGAGTCACTTGTTAACCCTGCCGAATGAAGACAAAGACTAAGGATTTGGTCGTAAATAACTTCCCTATTTTAAGGAGGGTTCGGTTGCTCGATTGGCAGGTGTCGGCGGCAGGGAAAGCCGCCGTCAAGCCTACACGGACGTATTCACGGCGACCTGCCGAGCGAGTGACCGAACCCTCAACAAGGCTCATAGTTCCAGGACATTATTTATCACGAAATCCTAATCGCCCCGTCAAACTTCCGCCGGCAAAACCGTTTCCACCAAGCTAACCCAAAAGGCGGCTCCCATCGGTAAAATAGCATCGTTAAAATCGTAATGCGGATTGTGCAATAAACAACCGCCTTCCGAGGGGCCGTTACCGATCCATACATAACAACCCGGCACCTGCTCCAGCATAAAGGCAAAGTCCTCCGAGCCCATGCTCGGTAACGGACACAAATCAACACCTTCGCTTCCCGCCACCTTTGTTGCCGCCAGCAATGCCAACTCGGTCGCATTCGGTTCATTGACCAACACCGGATACCCCGGATTCTCGGGATTGAATACAACCGACCCGCTAACGCCCAATCCCGCACAAATTCCTTCGACCGTCTTTCTAATCTGATCGACAATCAATTCCTGCACCGCTGGCTTAAAGCATCTAAACGTACCTCGCAGCACAACCGACTCGGGTAAGGCATTCCAAGTATCGCCGCCATGAATCTGCGTAATGCTAACCACCGCCGAATCGAGCGGGTCGACCGTACGGCTGACAATGCTTTGCAAAGCACTGATTACTTGCGCGGCGGCAACAATAGCATCGTTACCTAAATGCGGCATTGCGGCATGAGCGGCATGCCCGGTGACAACAATCTCGAAACAATCGAACGAAGCCATCATCGGACCGGATTTAACGGCAAAATATCCTTCCGGAATATCGTGATAATTATGCATACCGAACACGAAATCGACTGGAAACAACTCAAACAAGCCGTCATCGATCATCCGTTTCGCTCCGGCCCGGCCTTCCTCGGCCGGTTGAAAAATGAAATATACGGTTCCATCGAATTGAGGACACCGACTTAAATATCCTGCCGCGCCGAGTAGCATCGCACTATGACCATCGTGCCCGCAAGCATGCATTTTTCCATCATGCTGAGAACGATGCTCAAAGCGATTCTGCTCGTGAATGAACAATGCGTCCATGTCGGCCCTTAGTGCAATTTTTCGAGAACTCGTGCCCGCTGTCAAGCTCGCTACAATACCGGTATTCCCCAAACCTTGATGCACATCAAGCCCGAATTCCCTTAATCTTGCGGCAATAAAACGCGCCGTTTCGTTTTCCTCGAATGCGGTTTCTGGAAATTGATGCAAATGCCGCCGCCACTGCTTCATTGAAGCATGCCACTCCGATAATTTATTTACTGTCGCCATAGCCAATCCGTTTATTTTTTCGCACATTAAATTTCGGCACCGAACACCCGTTAAAGGCCCGGCACCTAAATAATTAACGAAGATTATCACTTATCGTCAGTAGCTTATGGGTTTAGGCGCTGAGTGAATGACAGATTTTGCAGAAGCAAAATCCGCATAACACACTGCGTCTCCATACACTACTGTCGAAATGTGGTGCTCGATCGGGATAACAAAAATAAATCTTGTTTTCTTTTTGTTCTTTATGTACTATTTTTACAAAACAAACAGAGAACAGATTATGCAGCTTTTAAATTTAACCCGCAAACAACAAGAAGTCTTTGATTTTTTACTCGATCAACAAGACTTTGCACATCCACCTACGCTCGACGAATTATGCGCCGCTATCGGACTAAAATCGAGAGGCTCGCTACACAAACATATTCAAGGACTCATTAAAGCCGGCCTAATTGAAGCACCTAATCGAAAACAACGCGGCATCCGCTTAACAGCCCACGCCTTGGCGCTGAAAGAACCTTCGGCTAACGATCAACGCAATACGTTACCGTTGGTCGGTGCAATCGCCGCCGGCAAACCGATCGAAGCCATTGAAAATATCAATTACATGCACGTCCCCGATCAACTCAAATCCGAAAAGCCTTGCTACATCCTACAGGTCAAAGGCGAATCGATGATCAACGAGGGTATTTTCGACGGCGACTGGGTCGTCATCGAACAACGCAGCCACGCCCTTAACGGCGAAATCGTCGTAGCATTGATCGACAAGTTGGAAGCCACGCTCAAAATCATCGAACAGTACCCGCATGAAACAGTACTAGTTCCGGCGAATTCAGATTTAAAACCAATGCGTTATAAACCTCATCAAGTTGAAATTCAAGGTGTATTGATCGGGCAAATGCGCAGTTATCGGCACAAAAACCCATCCCACCACCTAACCGGAGAAAAATCATGACCCCACGTTATCATATGCAGGATCAAGTCCATGACCGTATCAAAGATCTGATGGGCGAAAACGAAACTTTCCCCTGGAGCGGAGGCCGACTACAGAATTTCGCCGCACCGGCCATTATCGTATTATTTTTGCTGCTTGGCTTGAATTGGTAAACATGACTCTATACTTCGTGCGAGCTCAGCATGAAAGTAGCGCGTTAATGCATAGCATGCTATAAATTAACGCGCGGTTATAAACGGCTAAACCGGTGCCAAAAAACAATTGCTAACCCTAGAGTAAGCATTGGACCCACTAAAAGAGCTAAAAAACACAATTATTGGACGAAGTAACACATTGGTTGTTGATCAATGAATGAGGGCGAGTCACACCGCACATCTATAGACTCATTAGTTTCGTGCCTACCATGCTTTCCGTGAACAATGCTCTGATTTCAAGTAATATGCAGAATATTCATCCTATTTGGCCTTCACCTTTTCTAAACGATTAAATTCACTATGATCAAACATATCCACATGCTTTTTGTCGCGCTGTCCATCATCAGCTTTACCGGGCGCATATTCTTATCGGAAACCCATTCTGCATTACTATCGCAAAAATGGTTAAAAATAGCCCCGCATGTCATCGACACGGTGCTGCTAATCAGCGGCATTTCATTGGTTTTTATCGGCGGCTGGCTTTCGACCGATTTCGGCTGGATCATTGCCAAAATCGTGGCATTACTGGGTTATATCGGCCTAGGTATCGTGGCGATGCGCAGTCAAGGAAATCAACGCTGGCTGGCATTTGCGGGCGCCTTACTGTGCTTTATTTACATTGCGCTCGTGGCCGTCAACAAACAAGCCTTTTTCTTTCTGTAACTCTAACCCGGAGCAATATCCCAGCAATTCCCAATTTGATAATAAACAAGTGTGTGGAGCGTGCTTGGCGAGGATGTCGGCAGCAGGAATCTGCCGTCAAGCCCCCCTCGGTCTGTTGCCGTCATAGTCGTGTTCACAATAAAGAATCGAGTTGGGGGCGCAAGGCATCGGCGACGCAGTCGAACTCATTTTCAATAGTTGTTATTAAATCCGATAGATCTTGCCACTGTGCATCGATCGCCTGAGTCTCTAAACGTTTACAGACTAGGGATAAGGTTTCAGCGCCGAGATTGGCGCTAGACGACTTTAGGCTATGCGCGGTTTTTCTCACGACATCCCTATTCTCTTGTGAATAAGCCAGCTTGATTGTTCGAATTTGTTCCGGCGATGTCTCTAAATAAATCGTTATGATTTTCGTTAAAGTAGCGGTCGAACCGCTGGGATCTAAGCCTCGAATTCTGGCGAGCGCATCCATATCCAACACCGAATGATCGGAACTTTCATTTGATTTTATTGAAACGCTTTGAATTTTATGCGGCAACCAATGCTTCAGCTTATCGATTAAATCTTCGACGATAAAAGGCTTGCTCAAAAAATCGTCCATGCCAACTGCCGCGCAACGTTCCCGATCACCGGAAATCGTTGCCGCCGTCAACGCAATGATGGGCGTTTTAATCCGCTGCCGCTCGCATTCGAGCGTACGAATTTTTTCGGTGGCCGTATAACCATCCATGATAGGCATCTGGCAATCCATCAAGATCAAATCGAAATCATGCTCGGCAAACTGCTCGACGGCTTCGGCACCATCGGCGCAAAGAGTCGTGCGGCATTCGAGGCCGACAAGAATGGCCTTAGCGAGCTCTTGATTAACTAGGTTATCTTCAACCACTAAAATAGCCGCTTCCGGAAGTTTAACTAAATCACATCGAGAAGAACTCTCTCCTAGCCCGGAAGAATTATCCGTGGCAAGATCGGTAGGCTTGATAAATTTTTGCAAGTCGACTAGATGATAGGGTTGATTCAAATAAGCCTCGGCCTGTTCGGATAATTCCGCATTGCCCCACAATACTGTCCGTAACCCGGTTAATTCTGGCGCCTTGACGATCTCCATCAAGAAGCCGCTAAGCCCCGACAAGCGATCGTCAATCACAATCGTATCGAACGCCTCGGCGTTATCGAAAGCCTCGCGCAGCGTCGCTAATGCTTCATGAGTTGCTGCCGAAGTTAACACGACTCCCGACCAGGCTTGTATCTGCCTCGCCATAATATTAACCTTCGCGCCCGGCTGAGCCGCAATTAAGACCTTACAACCTTGTAAAGACATTCCAGGCTCACTGTGCGTCGGTGCCGGCCTTTCCAGCGCCAGCTCCACGGCAAATCGAGATCCTACACCCGGTTCGCTGCTGCAGTCGATAGCACCGCCCATTAACTCAACCAATTGGCGGGTAATACTCAAACCAAGCCCGGAGCCTCCGTATAAGCGGCTCGAAGATTCATCGGCCTGAGTAAAGGGCTCGAAAATGAATGTGAGATTGTCCGGCTCGATGCCGATGCCGGTATCTTGAATTTCGATGCGATAGCGAACCGACAAAGCATTTTCATCCAACAGCCGCACCCTAACAATCACTTCGCCTTGATGCGTGAATTTAAGCGCGTTTCCGACTAAATTCACCAAAATTTGATGCAAATATGCCTGGTCCCCGCATACCCAAGTCGGTAATCCCGGCATCACGTCGAAACACAAATCGACATTTTTAGCCGCCGCTTGCGCCGAAAATAAATCGGCAATTTGATTCAACGTGACATAAAGATCGAAATTGTCCGAATGTAAATCAAACTTACCGGCTTCGATCTTCGAAAAATCCAAAATATCGTTGATTAATGATAATAACGACTGCGATGAATTAGCGATCAATTGCACATAATGCCGTTCTTGTTTATTCAAACCCTCTTTCAGCAATAATTCGCTAAAGCCGATGATCGCATTCATCGGTGTCCTGATTTCATGGCTCATGTTAGCCAAAAATTGCGATTTAGCCTGATTCGCGGCTTGCGCTTCTTCAGCCAGCATGACGGCTTTATCGGTAGCGACCTCCAGCGCTTTCGTGCGCTGCCGAACTTTTTCACGCAAATCTTCACGCTGAGCCACGATGCGAGAACGATAAATACTCAGTCTTCGGAGCATTTTATTGAACGCTTCGGTCAACTCATTAATTTCCTTGCCTCCCTCTATTTTCAGCTGATGATCGAAGTGTCCGTTGGAAATATCGATCGCCGCATCGGCCAAACGTCGTGCGGGGAGAGTGATTTTTCGCGTCATCCTGACCGTCAACAAAATCGCGACGACCGAAATCGCCAAACTCACCAATAGCGCATTAACAATCGCATTTCCTGCCGTCCGAAAAAACGGCCCTAATAATAATCCGTATTCGATACGCCCGATATATTCGGGCGTTTGAGAACTATCGTTCAATTCAAGCAGCATGGAATCATCGGGCGCCTGGCTGTAGCCATAGATCTCTTTGCCGAATGCCAAGCTTGCATAACGACTTCTATGCATCAATAGCGTCAACAATCGCGGCCGCGTCTGTTCCACTGTGGGTGTAGGCAGATCATCACCGGAACTAGCGCCGTGCCGATACATTAGCTGATTATCGGCATCGTAAAAGCGGATATAAGCGATTTCGCCAATTTGATCCAGTTTACGTGAAATCTCATGCAATTCGCGGACATTACGGGTATAGAGCGCATATTCGCTGTTGAGTGCGATCATTTCCACCAAAACCCGGGCATGAGTCTGCAGACGGCTGTAATTATCGGCAATAGACTGAAAGGCATTGACGCTCGTGATAATCAGCGATGTACTGAGAATCAGTAATATCACGAACGCATTGAACTCCTGAGTCAGGCTCCTTTGCGACTTTACGTTAAAAAATTTCATGGGCGTCTTGAATCAAGCTTTCCGGCAATTCCAACTTCATATGCCGTAGCGTTTTCACATTGACCGAGTAAAATACTTTCCGCGGCGACTCTACTGGAATTTTTTCGAGGGGAATACCGTTTAAAATTTTCACGAGTTTTTCGCCGCACTGAACACCGATATCAAAATAGTCTCGATCGAGCGAATAAAGCGCCCCGGCCTTAGTCCATTGGTTCGACAAACCGACTAAAGGAATTCGGTTACGAAACGAGTAGAGCAATACATGCTTGGCGGTTTGCGCATTTAAAATACCGGATTCGGCGAAACTCCATAGCGCACCGGTATCCTGCGGCAAACGTTTCAATGCGGACGGTAAATCCGCGTGACTGTTAACGACTTGCGCATGAAGCTTGAGTCCGATTTGCTCGGCAAGTTGCTGAGCCCTGCGCAATTCGTCGCCGCTTTTTTCTTCATGGTACAGCACGGCAATCGACTTATCGGAACCGATAAACATCTTGAGCCATTGCATTTCGATTTCCAACGGAAACTTCAGCACTAGCCCAGTAGCGTTCTCGCTGTCGCCCAAGGCTTTTTTGTCAACGATCAGCCCCGCGCATAAGGGCAGTTCACTAAACTCCGATACGGCAAATGCGGTCGCCTGACTACCCAGCGATAAAACGGCTCGGGGCCGGCGGGCCGAAACGGCTGCTTTAATCGCGGCATTGTCATTCGCGTTTTTATAAACATGCACATCGAGCTCAATACGGAACCCGCTGACCAAAAAAGCTTGTCGAACACCCTCTAGAACCTCCTGATAAGGTTCTGCATCCCGGCTCAAAATCGCGGTAATCGTAATACTCTGCGTATCGGCGAGACATTGCGGCATGCAAATCAGCAGGCTTGATAACCAACAACCGATTCCGATCAGTCGTCTCATCGATTAAAACTCATAATTGAATTTCACCAAAAACAATCGTCCGTTTTGTTCGATGGTTTCGGCGCGCAAATCGGTCGTGGATGGGTCGTGATAACGGCTATCGAAGAGATTATAAATACTGCCGCTCAGCTCCAGCCCCGGAATCAAATTGCTGGAAAAAACGGTCATATTAGCTAGAAAATAACCGGGCACATCGGACGAGAACGTGTTGCGCCGACTGGTATAACTCAAGTTGAAACCGGCAAATACAAGGTCTTGCCATAAAGGCCCGGTAATATTGAGTTTAGTTAGGTGTTCGGGGGAGTTTTCGGGTTTTCCGGGGTCGCCCTGTACTCGCGATTGCTGGTAGGCATAACTGAAAGCCGCGCGCCAACCGCTTTCCCACTGCCCTTGCAGCTCGGTTTCGATGCCGTAGGTTTCGATTGAATTAACATTTTTATAAATATAAGGATCGCCAACCGTTCCGCCTCCGGTCAAGCGAATCATATCGAATTCCTGGTTGAAATAAGGCGCGAGTGTAAGCAGATAATTGCGTTGAAAACGTTGAATCAGATTAACTTCATATGAGCGCATTGTCTCGGGTTCTAAATCCGAGCTACCGACCCAAATATTGCCGAAACGGTAATTTTCCTCGAAAGCGCTCGGCACGCGAAACGATTGGCCGTATAACAGCTTTAAGGTCGTATCGGCAAACGGTTGGTAAATAAGCGCGGCCCGAGGATTCAGCGCATCGGCGATACCTTCATAGCGGTCATAACGCACACCGGCATTCAAGGTGAGATTATCCAAAATACGGTAATCGTCCTGAATATAAACGCCCCAAATCGTGCGCTTGATAGCCACATCGGCAAATTGTTCGCCGGAGCCCCGCTCGAAACTGCGCATCGCCTGCTGAAAATTGTAACGGTATTCGCCGCCGACAATGACATGATGATCGCCAAAAGTTTTCGACAATTTCAGCTCGTTACCCCATAATTGACCGCGAAACACGTCGCGGCTCAAATCGTCCGGCACGAAGGCATAATAACCGTCGAAAGCATTGAAGTCGTAATACGAACGCGCCATGACGTCGAGACCGTTATCGAAATAATGTTCGTAGAGCAGATCGGCATAAGCGCGATCGTCATCCAGCCTATTCCGGGAATCATTGAAAATCGTGTCGGCAATCGGTACCGGCGGGCGTTTGCTGCGGCTGACGTAGGCGCCGCTCAAAGTAAAATCGCCCAACGTGTATTTGGCAAAACCGCGCTCGGA
Source organism: Methylotuvimicrobium sp. KM1 (assembly GCF_044788715.1). Taxonomy (NCBI): domain Bacteria; kingdom Pseudomonadati; phylum Pseudomonadota; class Gammaproteobacteria; order Methylococcales; family Methylococcaceae; genus Methylotuvimicrobium; species Methylotuvimicrobium sp. KM1. The sequence goes on from NZ_CP173170.1 coordinate 4,541,643, forward strand.
ACGGTCCTTATCCATATCGCGTGCGGTGCCGAGACCGGCCACGGACAAATTATCCTCGCCCTCGCTCTGAAAATGCGAACCGGACAAGTAAAGCTCCGATCCATTGTCGAAACGTTGCCCGTAAGTGAATTTCCCCTTATAGGTCTCCTGGCTGCCGAATACGCCGGACACGGACGGGCCTTCAAGATCGCGGCCCCGCTTGGTAATGATATTGAGTATGCCGAGAAAAGCATTGCTGCCATAGAGAGAAGATGCCGGCCCGCGAACCAGCTCGACGCGACTGATATCGTCGACATCGACCATGAACTCGGATCCAATCGCGCTGAAATCGACTAGATTGTCGTTGCTGCGATGACCGTCGATCAATACCAAAACACGGGTATTGTAATCGCCGCTCCGGTTGAAGCCGCGAATACCGATACGCTGATAAATACGGTCATTGCTGGTATACATGCCGCGCATGCTGCCGACAATATCGCCTAGATTGCGATAACCGAATTTCTTGATATCCTCTGAAGTCACGATACTGACCGACGAAGGCGCCTGCGTGACCGGCTGCTCGTAACGCGATGCGCTATAGACCGAAGGAATGTCTTCAAACAATATTTTTTCGTCGAGCGCTGCCGTAAAATCTTCGGCAACAACACGAAATGTCAGCGCCAGATTCAGCCAAAAAGGCCTGGCAAATATTCTCGGTATCATCAACAGGATTGCTCCATCATTCGACTCGATTGATCGTGCAACCAAGCGAAATACCGGAACGCAAAAATGCAGGCCGGTTATTATACTTTACGAACTGTTAAACAGGCATTGTCTTAGGTATGTGCACAAAATAATTGCTACAAGTAGTAGGCTTTGCGGCGGCTCGGTGACTCACTTGACAGGACGCCGTGAATACATCCATGTAGGCTTGACGGCGGCTTTCCCTGCCGCCGACACCTGTCAATCGAGCCACCGAACCCCCTTCTAACAGTTGTCGAAGTATTTCATGCTCGATCCTTAGGTGAGCGACATCAAAGCTTGATTATCGTCCTCGGCAGCCCTACCCTGGGAATTAATTGCCGATGCCTTACATCAACGGCAGAATCTGATCGAATATCTTGCCGTTCGTGACCAATATCTGTTTCGGAAAAATACCGGGATTCCCCTTGAAGTCGGTTACGGTTGCTCCGGCTTCCTTCGCGATTAATACACCGGCCGCGACGTCATAAAGGTTCAATTCCTGTTCCCAAAAAGCATCGACCTGACCATCTGCAACCAAACACAAATCCAGAGCAGCCGATCCCAGTCGACGCTGCCCGGCTGTGACTTGCGCAATGCGGCAAAAGCGAGCCAAGTTATTGTCTGTCAAATAACTTCGCAAACACGCAAAGCCGGTGCTGACCATCGCGTCGGCCAAGTTGGCTTCCGAAGACACATGAATACGCTCGCCGTTCTTGTATGCCCCTTGCTCTTTTTGCGCCCAATAAAAATCATTGAACACCGGCGCATAGACCGCGCCGAATTCCATTTCCCCCTCGATTTCGAGCGCCACGCTAAGCGACCAAAAATACTGACCTTTCGAAAACGAATGCGTACCGTCAATCGGATCGACAATCCAACGGCTGTTTTGGTTTTCGGTCTTACCGCTTTCCTCGCCCCAAAAACCGAATTGCGGATAGCGCCCGGTCAATTCCTTCTTCAAAAACGCTTCGACCGCGACATCGGCTTCGGTAACAAAATCGCGGGGCGCTTTTTTAGTAATTTCTATATGCTTCAATGCTTTGAAATAATTCAATGCAATGGTGCCGGCTTCGCGGATAACCTGCTCAAGATCGCTTGTAGAAATAGACATTATCGGCCTTAGAAATGAATTAAAGCCGCTTATTGTAACGCATCGGCGGCCAGGCGGCCTATCTCAGTATGATGCAGAATTTTTTCGAATGGTTGCAAAACCCGCCGAGGCCCTTGCATGAATACATACACCGGCGTTGAAGTGTGCGTGCCGGTGGCCCAGACCGCGTGTTGTTGTTCGGCGACTTCGCGCGCCAATAAATTTTGACGATTGCCTGCCGGATAAGCAAAAAACGCGCTGTTGAAACCCATTATAGGCACGCGCTTTAAACTCAATGATTGGTGGTTTGGCCGGTAATAGCGGTTGTTTTCAGTCGCTAAAATACGCTCCGCTTGTCTTTCGTCGATTTTGAATTCGGTATAAAGATTAACCATTTCGGCCAACTTAGCCGGCGACTTTTGCGCCTTCGGCAAGGACTCGAAGCGCTTGAACAGCTCATAGTAACTCAACTGCTGTGCATACAACCGGTCCAACACTTCAGGATTGCCATAATTAAAGGATGGTTGAAACTGCCTGTCTTCTTGAAAATACGCGCCAGGAAGCGTCCGGGGTTCGGGAATATCGGCCGCCGAATAACTAAAACCGAAGCCGCCGGTTTCATGATCGGCCGTGACAATCAATAAGGTATCGTCTCGTCCCTGCATCCAATCGAGCACGGTTTCGAGCGTTTCATTAAGCCTGAGCATTTCGTGCAATAATGTGCCGGTATCGTTGCCGTGCGAAGCCCAATCGATCTGTCCGGCCTCGATCATTAGAAAAAACCCTTGTTCGTTTTTCGACAAGATATCCAGCGCCTGCCGCGACATTTCCTGCAATGTCGGAACGATACGATCCGGGTCTGGTTTGGCTAGGGTCTCGGCAATGCCATTCGGTAATTCGGACGCGGCAAACAAACCCAAGGTTTTGTCCCGGGCTTGCTGCAATTGCGATTTATTGAAAACCAACTCATAGCCCTGTTCCCGTGCTTGTTCCAATAGATTTTTTCGATCTTTACGTTTCGAAACGATCGAGTCGGTCCGACCCAGTAATTGCGCTGCCGACCGGTAATCTTGCGATTGTTGGTCGTTGACGGTTTCGGGCAACCAATAACCCCAACCCGCCGACAACATGACATCCGGACCGATATTCAACAAATCTTCGGCAATTTTATTTTCGAGACTTCGATGTGTCTGATGCGCGGCAAATGCCGCCGGCGTCGCGTGCGTGATGCGCGAATCGGACACCAATCCTGTAGCCTTGCCGATACGCTTGGCTTTTTCGACAATCGTTTCGCGGCGGTTGCCGTCTTTATCCAGCCCCAGCATTTCCGAACCGGCAAAATATCCGGTAGCCAATTGAGACGCCGAAGCCGCAGAATCGGTGACTAACGTGCCGGCCGCGTGCGTCGTCGAAATAGTTAATTTGGCATCGCCTTGTTCAATCATGCGGTCGAAAGCGGTTTTGCGCGATTCGATCACACTGCCCGGCGCTTGCCTGGCATAAGACAATAACAACCCGATTTGCTGCGGCCCCATGCCGTCGCCGATCACTATAATGACGTTGTTAATACGAGCATCTTCCGAATGCGCCAGGTCAACACCGGCACATCCCGTCAATGCCAGACTCAATAACCCCAGCAAACAGATCGCAATGTAAATTTTTTTCATATCAAATGCCAGTATACGAATAAACTTTAGTCAATATATTACTGTGGAAATTCGTAGATTGTGACTCTTTATCTAATATATTGATATTCGACACAATGTCGGTTCCGGAGAGGGTGCGGTTGCTCGACCGACAGGCGTCGGCGGCAAGGACAGCCGCCGTCGAGCCTACATGGACGTATTCACCCAGCACCTAAATCCCATAATCTGTTGGTTATGGTTAGCTCTCTTTGATAATTTAGGTGCTGGGTTCACGGCGACCTGTCGGGCGAGTGACCGCACCCTCCGCCACCAGAGAACTTTCATTTACCGGGGCGATGGCTAGACCTTCATGAACGTTATTGTGCAAAATTGTTAGATTCAGCACGAGTTCCCGAACTCAAACCGCTCCGATGAATCAACGCTTATGAGTCTAACAAGAAACAAGCGCCAAACATTTACTTATCGATTATGATAACGTTATCGATACTACTCCCTTTTGATCGAAAAACCGTCTAAGAAAATAGGTATGGGATATGTCTAACGAGGACCGCCGTAAACCCATCCATGGGGGCTTGACGGCAGCAATCGAGCGCCAAGAATGGCGTGAATGCAGATTTTGCATACGCCATGGACGGCGTGTATTAGGGCAATGCAGGAGCAATTGCCGAGAAGCAAAAATCTGCCCTGCTGCCGACTCCTCGCTAGCCACACCCCATACCTTCATAAAGTTAGCCATTTTTTGAGTATAAATTCGCCGATCGGTAAAGCTCATGGAAACCGCCCTGTCAAAAATTCTCTCTGAAATAGACCCGCAGCAATTGCCGGCTATTCCTAAAGTCTTATTGAATCTGATCGAAGCCTTTCAAAATCAAGATACCGGCTTCGAGGACTTGACTCGAATCATCTCGCAAGACGCAGGGCTTAGCTCCAAAATATTGTCCGCGGCCAATTCGCCTTTCTATCAGCAATTCGGAGACGTGAAAGACTTAAATCGTGTGTTGATTATCCTTGGTCTTGAACCGTTGAAGACCATCACAATGACCAGCGTGGCACAACAATTTTTTAACCAAGCCTCGCCGTCCCACCAAAATTATCTCGAAGTCATTTGGTTCAGATCATTGGCATGCGCTCATTTTGCAAGACGCTTGGCAAAACTCATTGGTTTTGAATCGCCCGATCAGGCTTATTTGACCGGTCTACTGCATCGCATCGGACAATTAGGCCTCTTGCAATGCTTCCCCAAAGAATACGGCGCATTGCTAAACGATCATTCCGAAGACCTCCCCGAATCGTTCGAAAAAAAAACATTAGGAATATCACATTGCGAAATCGGCGCTTATATCATTGACACCTGGAATATTCCCGGCTTTCTCGCAGACGCCGTTTTGTATCAAAATAAAACCTCTTCCGCAATACTCGATAGCTCTACCTTAGTTAAATTGATCAACTTGGCAGCGCAATTAAGCCGATTCGATAAACAAAACAGCGCCGTTGTTTACGCCGAAGCCCATGCGCTATTCGGACTCGGACAAGCGATTCTTGACGAAATAGCGGTCGATGTAAAAAAACAGGTCGAACAGACTGCGGGAAGCCTTGGAATTGCCATCGCGAAGCCTGAAGACGGCACGACGATCATCAGAGCGAAACTCGAGGAACGTAACGCGATTCAAAAACGTCTGGGAAAACATACCAAGGATTTGGCCTTCCTCGGCGCCATTGCACGCAACAACGATTTATCCGAGCAATTCGATAAAATCCTAACGACACTACTTAGGGACTTAAATATATTATTCGGGTTCAGGTCGACAGCCGTGTTTCTAGTCAACCCGGAAAAGCCCATGCTTGAAGGTTATCCATTACCCGAGCAACACAACGCCAACCTCGTATCGAATTTGTCGATCGAACTCAAGCCTAACCGCAGCTTGGTCGCGAATGCGTTATTGAACCAACGCTTGCTAGTATCTTATCAAACCACCCTGCTCGACCCCACTCCGGTTATCGACCGCCAAATTTGTCGATTGCTCGAAAGCGAAGGCATGTTAGCAATTCCCCTTAGCGCGAATAATCGACATTGGGGAGTTATTGTTGCAGGATTGGCGCCGACCGACCAACTCCAAGTCAAGGCTAAACGGGGTTTGATCTCGTTATTTGCCGGAGAAGCGACCCGGATGCTCTCCAATCATCGTGTAGCCAGCGAACGCATCAAGGAAAACATCGACTCGATGCAATCTGACTTTCAATTACATGTAAAAAAAATTATTCATGAAGCCAACAATCCGCTGAGCATCATCAATAACTACCTTTATTTACTCAACCTCAAACTCGGTAGCGACAGCCCTCAAGAAATCGGACTCATTCAAGAGGAAATCAACCGGGTCGGCGAGATCATTCTGCGCCTTTCCGACACACCGACACAAGAAAGTGCCGCCGGTGATTCCGGCCCGGTCGATATCAACCAAGCCCTAAGCGATTTGATCGCACTTTTCGAGGGCGGACTCTTCGCCCCTCGTCGAATAGAGGCCTGTTTAAAACTCGACGATCGGCTCCCGAAAATCGCCGTCAGCAAATCCAAGCTGAAACAGATTCTAACTAATTTAATCAAAAACGCCGCCGAAGCATTGCCTGACGGCGGTCAAATCACGATCTCAACCCGCGACCGCGTTTATTTAGGCAATCACTGTTACGTGGAAATTCAAATCCACGATGACGGTCCAGGTTTACCCGATACGATCAGCGAACAGCTTTTCCGACCGGTTACCAGCACGAAAGGCGAAGGCCACTCCGGACTCGGGCTTACTATTGTCAAAAACCTGGTCGACGAACTAGCCGCCACTATCGGCTGCAACTCGACGCCGGACGAAGGAACGACCTTTCAAATTTTTTTACCCAGAACGCTATAACCATGCCTATAATTAGTAAATAGGATCACGGTATTAAATATGGGCGCCATAGCAAGCTTACATTCTAACTCAGACATCGAGATACTAATTATCGATGACGAACCCAAGGCACGCGCAAGTTTACACGATATTCTCAAATTATCCGGCTACCGCGTCGCTATGGCGGAAAACGTCGAATCGGCCATCGAATTGATTAATGAGCATAATTTTCCTTTGATTTTGCTCGACCTAAATATGCCTGTTTTGAACGGTCATCATTTTTTGGACTATCTGGCCCACCACGATATTGAAACACAAGTCCTGATCATAAGCGGCGAAGCGACTTTCGCTCAGGCCGCACGATCACTTCGGTCAAACTTCGTTCAGGAATTCATAAAAAAACCCTACTCGGTCGAAGCCTTGTTGCATTCGGTTAAAATTGCCGCCGAAAAAATCCGCCTGAAAGAAATCAATAATAAAGTTCAGGCGCAATTATCGAAATCCGAACAATTACACCGATTTTTCGTCGACAGTTCGCCCGACATCATTTACATGCTGAACGATCGAGGCGAATTCGTGTTTCTGAACAATGCCATCGCCAACATCCTAGGCTATGACAAGAGCGAAATCATCGGTAAACATTATTCCTCGTTGGTGTACCAAGCCGATCTCGACAAAGCGAAATACGCTTTTAATGAACGCAGGACCGGCGATCGCTCCACCAAGGCCATCGAACTTCGTTTACGGTGCAAAAACAGCGATCAGCCGAAATATGTCGAAACCAATTCAATTACAATCGTACTGAGTTCCAAAGGCGTTTATAAGAAGAAAAAAGAAAATAAGGAATTTGTCGGCACCTATGGTGTCATCCGCGACATCAACGACCGCAAGCTCTCCGAAAATACCTTGCGCAAACTCAATTTAGCGGTCGAAAACAGCCCTAATTTGATCTATATCACCGACAGTAAAGGCACGATCGAATACGCCAATCCGAAAATTTTTGAAATCTCCGGTTACACCGACGAAGAAATTATCGGCAAAACACCGCATATTTTTAGTTCCGGAGAAACGCCGCCGCATGAATATCAAGAGCTTTGGAGCACCATCTCCTCGGGAAAGATTTGGCGAGGCATTCTCAAAAACCGAAAAAAAACCGGGCAACTGTATTGGGCCCAACAATCGATCGCACCGATGCTGGACTCAGACAACCGGGTAACGAATTATGTTGCGATTCAAGAAGATGTGACCGAAACGCTCGCTCAGCGCGACATGATTACCTATCAAGCGACACACGATCCATTGACCGACTTGATCAACCGCACCGAGTTCGACCGTCGTTTGAAACGGATTATCAACACGGCTAAATCCAAAGGCTCGACACATGTTTTGTGCTACCTGGATCTCGACAACTTCAAAATCGTCAACGACACCTGCAGCCATACGGCCGGCGACGAATTGCTTCGCCAAATCAGCCGGCAATTATCGTCATTGATTCGCAATCGCGACTCCCTGGCTCGACTCGGCGGCGATGAATTCGCGATACTGATGGAACACTGTACGCTGGAACAAGCGCAAGCAACAGCCGAACGCATTCGGCAACACATCGAACGCTACCAATTCCGGTGGGACGACAAAAGCTTCCGAATCGGCGTCAGTATCGGCATGGTTACGATCCATGCCGAAAACGGAGGTTTCGATGAATTACTGAAACGCGCCGACATCGCTTGCTATATAGCCAAGCAAGACGGACGGAACCGCACCCATGTCTTCACCGAATCCGACCAGGCTTGCATGGATTACCGCAACGAAGCCGCGTGGCCCGAAAAAATCGAACAAGCCTTGTCGCATAACCGCTTCCGACTCTATCGGCAGCGAATCGTCGCACTGAAAAGCATCGAAGGCGATCATTACGAAGTGCTGTTGCGCTTGCAGGAAGACTCCGGCAAAATCATTGCGCCAAACGCATTTTTACCGGCCGCTGAGCGCTATCAATTGGCCGCTTCTATCGATCGATGGGTTATTCAACAAGTGTTCAACTGGATGCTTGAGCATCCCGATCGGTTAAGTTCACTAACGTTGTGCTCGATTAACCTTTCCACGGCAGGCTTGAATGACAAAGAACTAATCGAATTTATTATCGACCGTTTCAAACAAACTGAACTTCCGGCAGAAAAATTCTGCTTCGAAATCACCGAAACGGCAACTATCGCCAATTTGACCGCAGCAACACAATTCATTACTTCGCTTAAGGAACTCGGCTGCCGATTTTCACTGGATAATTTCGGTAGCGGACTGTCTTCGTTCGCTTATCTAAAAAATCTTCCGGTCGACTTTCTCAAAATCGACGGCGTTTTCGTCCGCGATATCGAAACCGATTCGGTGGCACTAGCAATGGTCAAATCGATTAACGATATCGCCCATGTCATGAATAAAAAAACCATCGCCAAATTCGTTGAAAACGATTCGGTAATGAAAATCCTTTTAGACTTGGGCATCGATTATGTTCAAGGTTACGGCAGCGACGAGCCTTCACTTTTGAAATAAATCAGCAATTCCCAGTTTGAGAAATTTCTTCGTGTTCAGGGTGCGGGGTATGCCTGTCGAGGAACGCCGTAAACCCATCCATGGGGGCTTGGCGGCGGCTCCCTGCCGCCGACATCCTCGCCAAGCACAGTCCGCACCCTTTTTTATTCTCAAATTGGGAATTGCTGGAAATAAATCGGCCATGCCCTTCTTGTTCTTGTAAAATCCTGAGCTTGTAAATGCCCTAATGGATGTCGTCTTGAAAAGACTGTGACCTGCCTTTTCCGGGCCGACACTTGACCAACGAAAGGTATACGATGAATGACACCAAAGTCCAGCTTTCCGGTTACCACCGACTGAAAAAATTACGCACTGCATTAGCAACTGCCAGGGGTACCGTTCTACTTGCCGATTTAAAGCGAGAAGCGGAAGGAACTATCTCACATGACCAAACCAAACGGGTCACTTATCTGACCAATCTGTTCTCAAGAATTCATCGAGAACTGTTTCAAGACTGGAAAGACCAAGCCACGATTCGGCACCGCCCCGGTACGATGACCGATGCCGATAAGCGCCTGAAATTTCGTAAAACCATCGGGCGTTTGGTACTAGACGAAGAAGCCAATAGAGATACGGCTATTTTCGACAATAATGGCTTTGTCATCAACGCCGACAACATCGACGAAAGATTGGCCGATTTTTACTTAAAAATGCGCATCGTTAGACCCTTTGATTACGGTAATCGCATCACGCTCGATTTTTTCATGACCATCATGGGAAGACTACCGGCTTTTAAAGCCGTTTATGAACACGGCATCGATTTTCGCCGTATCGATCAACATGACGCCATCGCGCTTCACGATACGTCAAGCGATATTGAAGCGCTAACGCGCGCCTTCCATCATTCTCTCAACCCGCTACGCAACCAGTCATTAATCAACCAAGCCAACGGCTACGGAATTTGGCCCGAGAACAAAACCTTCGTCTCGGGAATCCCTTTCTTATCCTATGTCACCGAAAACGGCACTCAATGTCTGGTATCGGTCAACGGCGGATTGGTGCCGTTGGACAGCATACAAGAAGAACTCTTTACCGCCGGCAAACACATTGCCGATTATCCCTTATGCTCACCGGATAACATTGTCGGCTACCTGCCCGACACCGAAGCCCTGCGCACACCTGAAAAAACCGAAATAGACGGAATAACCGTCGGCAAACAAGGAGAGGCGCCGCTATTTTGCCTTGACGTCAACATGTTGACCGGCTTGCGCTCGCCTAGTCATGCCGAATTATTGGAATTGGTCAAGCAATGCGCGGGCAATCAGGCAAGCATTTTTAATCTGGCCGATAACGAAGCGCTAAAACAACAATTGCTGATTGCCGCAAACGGCGACGAACGTTTGCAGCGAAGTGTTGAAATTGCCTATGTTAGACTCGCCAAAATCGTGACCATTCTCGACCGCGCCGAAAACGACATTTTCAGCAGTAAAACACCGGTCGCCGAGCCGCGACTGTTTATGTCAATGGGCGGCGCCGGTTCCGGAAAAAGCGCAGTGGAGGAAATCGCGCAAAACCATTGCGGGGACAATTTCGTAATCGCTTCGCTCGATGAATTCAGAAAGCAAAGCGATCTCTATAAAGTGCTGACCGCCGCCAACCACCATAGCGACGATTATGTTTATGTGGAACCATTCGCCAACCGATTGCGCGACGCGGTAGCCCGTCGCGCCAAACTCGAGCGGATCAACATACTCTACGACGGCACAGGCATCCCTTATTCGCCTCGCTATTCAGGCATTATCAATGAATTCAAACAAGCGGGCTTTTATACGCAAATCACCGCTGTCGATGCCTTTATCGTCAAGCCCGGCAATCGCGAGCATGAACTGATCCGTTCCACCGTCATCGACAGCGTCAAACAACGCTTCGAAAAAACCGGCAGAGCCTTACCCTGGGTCATTACAGTTTATAAACACATTCGCTCCCCTGAGTCATTTCTCGATGCTTTAGAAGACCCTGCTCTGGATAAAATTTCTCTATTTGCTAACGACAGCGAACCGGGCATGCATTACTTGATCGCCGAAAGCTTCAATTTACCCGACCGCGAAGTCAAATTACTCAAAACCCATCAACTGTCGGGCTCGCTCGCTAAATCTCTCATCTCGCTGAGTAAAACCAACGACGATTCGCTACTAAAAAATCTAGCACACAACGATAAAACAACGCTCAGGCGAATGATCGATCGAAACCCCGAATACAACGAGCAAAATGTCGCTTACTTAATTTACAATAGCCTTCACGATCACCGAGTATTAGTCATTTACAACTGCCGGCGAATGATCGATTTTATCGATAAACGGCAACTCAATCCGAATGCATCAGGCGAACAAGGCCTATTACACAAACCGGAAGCATTGGCCTTCCATGTCGACCCTCCCTCCCGCACCCCCTGGTTAATCTCGCTTCAGGATTCGACTTGATTGAATCATGCGCCTCTTTACCGAACCGAAAATATACCTTTCGCACTTCAAATTTCGGCAGTGTCTTAGGAGGCGCCGGGGTGCTCGGCAAAGGCTTTGCCAGCATGGAGCTGGCATAGAGCCTACATGGACGTATTCACGGCGTCCTTTGACGGGCACCCCGGTGCCGAATTTTGATCTCCGATAGGTATATCGAGCCCCAAAGCGGAAGGGGAGCGTGGGAGTTCAACTATCCATTACCAATTATGGATACTCGATATAGACAAGTATCGCTGATTTCGGATGTATAAATATAAAAACACTACCAAGTCCCAATTGCTCACCCAGAGCGACTAGGTTATCCTTAGTAACCGGTAATCATAAGTTTCCAGAGCGAAAGAATGTAAATATATCGGTCTTTTGCTATAACAACTAAAATAAAAAACAGAGGTTCTCGAGATGGCAATGAATTTTTTGGATCAAATACTTAACCTAGCAGGGCTTAAATTGCCCGAAGCTAAAGAACGTTATGATCCTTCCGTGTATATACAAGAGGAGATCAAACCTTCGGCCGCTAAGGCGGAACCTGCGCGGGCTAGTAATACAGCGCAACAGAAACAAGCGACTTCAGAATTAACTGGCGTGGCTAAATACATGGCGAAACAGAAACAACAAGAACAACCGCAAGCCGCTCAGAAAACGCCATCTGACTCAGGCGAACCGAAAACGGCACAATTATCCGGTGTCGCAAGATATGTAGCAAAGCTGGAACAAGAAGCGCGAGAAAAAGCCGAGGCGGAAGCTGCGGCTTTAGCCAACATGAGTGGCGTCGAACGCTATCTCGCCAGACTGGAAGGCAAAACCGTAGCCCCGCCAAACCAAACACCCGTAACTAACACACAGAAAGAAGTCGCACCGACCCGAGTCGAGCGCTATTTGTCGAGTCGGATCGAAAAAGAGTCTGCTAAAACGGTAGCGACACCAGCCAAACCTGCTGTAAAAGAAACGAAAGCAGCAGCGAAACCCGTCGAGGCCCAAGCAAAACAACCAGAGCCTTCACCTGTCAGCAAGCAAGAGCCACCTGCCAAACCCGCCGAAAAGAAAGCAAGCAAACCGTCCGCGCCGGTCAAAAAAGAGCCGGAAGTTAAATCGGCGCCAAGCGATAAAATTATCGACCTTACCGTTAACGGCGAACAATGCCATGCCACGACCTCCAGAGGTAAGCGCTGCCGCCGCTCAACGGGCTTAAAAGTTATAGAAAGAACGATCGACGGCAAAAGATACAGATTTTATGCTTGTCCTCAACACAATAACAAAGACTTTCAGCCGTCTCCCGAGTTATTGGAAAAATAAAAACCGGAAAGTTGGAGAGTCCGGAAAAAACTAAATCGAGGCTGCACGAGCTAAGCTTACAGACCAAGAAACCGGGGTTTTTTAAACCCGGACCTAGACTGTCGAAAAAAGCCATTTAGCTATTTTCTGTGTTCCCGATTTTTAATCTCAAAATATCTTGGAAATTGTTGGTGATCATAGGTTATTAAGCGCTAGGTGTAGGGTGCGCATCGCGCACCTGGATTTGGGATCTGCGTCGGGTTCCGCTGTGCGTACCATGGCGACTCCGCCAATATTAACCCAAGCTCTTATGGCTTGACTTGGGTAGGGTTTCGGGCCTTACTCCCTTTTGATCGAAAACCGTCGAAGAATAAACCTAAAAAGAGCAGTTGAGAGCCTCAAACTACCGTTCGCCCTGAGCCCTTCGGCTAGGCTCAGGAGAGCCTTGTCGAAGGGTGAACGATAGTTTGAGGCTTCACCAGGCGGGTGAAAGTGTTGTAGACCCTTCATGCTTCGACTTTACTCAGCACGAACGGTCTACAACACATGGTAACTGCTCTTTGTAGGATAAAAGGTATGGGATGTGTCTATCGAGGACCGCCGTGGACCCATCCATGGGGGCTTGACGGCAGCAATCGAACGCTAGGGATAGCGTGAATGCAGATTTTGCAGGAGCAAAAATCTGCCCTGCTGCCGACATCCTCGCTAGCCACACCCCATACCTTCATAAAGTTAGCAATTTTTTGAGTATACCTTTCGCACTTCAAATTTCGGCAGTGCCTAAGGAGACGCCGGGGTGCTCGGCAAAGGCTTTGCCAGCATGAATGCTGGCATAGAGCCTACATGGATGTATTCACCCAGCACCTAAATTAGCCATCATATTAAATTATTGCCAATGACCTATGGAATTTAGGTGCTGGGCTCACGGCGTCCTTTGACGGGCCCCCGGCGCCGAATTTTGATCAACGATGAGTATATAAAGGGAGTAAGGTACGCGCAGCGTACCCTACAATTTATGCATAACGATGGGCGCAGAGCGTGGGAACGAGAATTGCCAGGGACTGAATAGTTACACTTATTCCGGTTCAGAAGGCAAGGTATTCTCAGGAGTAAGTCGACACGTTTCACATAAACGGGCCAATTCCAGAAGGCTGGTTGCACCGGTTTTTTCCATGACTCGCGCACGATGTACTTCGACGGTACGATGACTGATGCCGAGTTGCCTTGCGATTTCTTTGTTGGAATGGCCCGCCACCACTAGCGACATTACTTCCGACTCGCGGGACGTAAGACCGTTTAAACGCCGACAGAGCGCTTGATGAGCCAATAGTGAGTCTTCACCCTTCCGGGCTTCTTGCTCTAGGACGCCCCGAATCCGTTCGATCAATAACTTACTGGAAACGGGCTTCGTCAAAAAATCAACCGCTCCGGCTTTGATGACGCGAACGGTCGTGGGTATATCGCCATAACCGGTCAGGAAAATGATAGGCAAATGAATATCCCGACGGATCAATTCGGTTTGCAACTCGTCGCCGGTCATATCCGGCATATTGAGATCGAGAACCAAGCATCCGTTCTTGCCCGGACAATAAGCTTGCAGAAAATGCTCGGCGCTCTCGAAAGCTTGATAATTAAAGCCGGCGACTTCCATGACTTGACCGAGACCATCGCGCACCGCATCGTCGTCATCGACGATAAAAACGTAGTAGGTTTGAGTGCTTATATCGCGCATGGCAATGTAAAGTGGAGACTGAGGCCGTTGCCCGCATTTTGCTCGGCCCACATTTTTCCGCCGTGAGCCGCAATCAAAGTTCGACTTATCGCAAGGCCCATGCCTAAGCCGGCCGGTTTTGTGCTATAGAAAGGTTGGAATATTTTTTTTAGAGCTACGGCATCCTCCACCCCATTGCCTTGATCGCGCACTGTCAACCGAATCATGGCTGGATCGTCCTCATCGCGCTGCGTCGTCACAATGATCTTATCGGCATTTTCTCTCTGTTCCAACATAGACTCCATTCCATTGCGTACTAGATTGATCAATACCTTTTCTATTTGCAGAGCATTGGCCCTAACCGGAGGTAGATCAACGGCAAGTTCCAGCTCAATTTTAAATTCGTCAGAGAGTCCGTCGGTTTTCATTAAATCGATCACTTCATGGATTAAGGAATTGATATCCACCGGTTCGCTATCGCTTTCCCCTTTTTGCAACAGGTTCACTAATTGCCGTATCACTTCACCGGCACGCTGCGCTTGCTGTGAACATTTCTCCATGACTTGACACAGCTTTTGCGTATCAGGGGTATCCGTTTGGCATAGATGCAATGCCACATCGGCATAAGACGAGATCGCGGACAGCGGCTGGTTCAATTCGTGGGCAAATGCCGCGGCCGTCTGGACCGCCACATATAATCGAGACGACTGTTCCATTTTGTCACGCCGCTCGTTCAGTTCCTTTTGTTTCATGTAGTCGGTAATGTCTAAATTGATGCCGAGGATACGACAGGCGCGATTATTTTGATCGTTCAATACGACTCCCCGAGAATGAATCCAACGGAAAGAGCCATCTTTGTGACGCAGGCGAAATTCCATTTCATAGCTTGGCTTATGATCGGCAATAAAGTTTTCTATCGTCGCCATGACATAAGGGCGATCGTCCGGATGCAAGCGGCTTTCCCAATCCTCTTGCCGGTTGAGTAATTCGCTATCGTCATAACCGATTTGCCTTTTTATTTCAGGCGATAAAAATAACTGACGGGTAGTTAAATCCCAGTCCCAATATCCGGCATTGACCTCTTCGACAACCAGAGCGAGTCGAGCTTCGGAGTTGCGCAATTCTTGTTCGGCCTGTCGATGTGCTGTGACATCCTCGCAGGCAATAATAATACCGCCGATCTCTCCGGCCGGATTTGTCCAAGGATGGGCTGCCCAACGCAACCATTGGCGACTGCCGTCGGCTTGAATCCATAGGTCGTCGTCGTTTTTCAAAAATTCTCCGGCCTGTACTTTTCGGTGGACTTGTTTCCATTCTGCGGGAAGATCCGGGTTGACCGCATAGTGGTTGCGGCCTGTCAATTCAACATATCCCCGACCGAAATCTTCGACCCACCGACGACTCGTGACCAAATAATTCATTTCTCGATCAAACATGGCAATGCTCACGGGCGCCTGCTCGACAAACAGCCGGAGTTGCAATTGACTCTTTTCCAACGCATCTTCGGCCTGTTTGAGCGCCGTAATGTCTAGAAAAGCCCCCACGGCACCGCGTGGCTTGCCTTCTTCGTTAAACAAGGGCGAAGCATTGCCCAGTAAAGTTATTTGTTGACCGTCAGGGCGAATAATATCGATGACTTGGTTTTTAACTAATTCACCTCGAACGGCGCGACGCATCGGTAAGTCCTCGTTTGCCAGCTCGAGCCCGTTCTGTATGACACGAATGGCGCTCAATACTTCACTACGGCTGGAAAGACCGACCATCATCGGCAAGCCGAGCATCCGCTCAAGCGCCGGGTTACCGCGAATATCGTAGACGTTCGTTCCATCGGCAATGCACAGTCCGATCGGCACGGTATTGAAAATAACTTGCATCTCTTCTATTCGGCGCTCCAAGCTCCGGTTTAACTGAGCAATTTTTTTCTCGGTCAGCTTTCTATCCGTGACATCGACGACATGCACGATGACACCCTTGATATTTCCGGTTTCATCCGCATTAGGAATGTAAGTGGCCTGAACCCAACGAGGCTCTCCATGCCCATAGGGAATTTGTTGATCGAAATTTACCTGCTCCCCTGCGAGGACGCGTTCGAAATAGGGCTGAACGATGCGCCAGGCTTCTTTACCGATTATATCCGGTGCTTTTCGGCCAAGAATAGTATCCTCGGTGATACCGAACCATTTTTCATAGGTTGCATTGACCCGCACATACCTATATTCGGTATCCAAATAAGAGATCAGCGCGGGCGTTGCATCCATGATCAAACGTAATTCTTTCTCCCGGTCGCGCAATGTCAATTCGGCCAGTTTACGGTCGGTAATGTCTTGGATATAACCATGCCAGAGCATACTACCGTCCATCTCGCGTTGCGGCATCGAATGACCTTCGATCCAAATCTCGCCTTTTATAGGATGATTGAAGCGGAACGCGTCTCGCCAGGCTTGCAGAGTGCGGGCGGACTCGGCAATGGTTTCATGGATATGAACGAGATCGTCGGGATGGATGCGGTCGAAAACAGGGCTAAAATCCTCGACTACAACATCGGGACTGATCCCATATAACGATTCGAACAGCGGACTGGCATAAGGCATGCTTGCGGAGCCATCAGGGCGTAATCGGAACGAACAAATGACTCCGGGCACTGTTGCGGCAACCTTGGTTAATTGGTCCTGTAATCTTATCCGCTCCTTCATGGCCAATTCCGCACTCATGCGTTCGGTCACGTCGCGCATGATCACGGTAAAGGTTTTCTCGCCGTTAATCTCGCACTTGGAAATGGAAGCCTCGATCGGGAACTCCTCACCATCGGCTCGTATACCCCTAATAGACGCCAGTTCATTTTTTATTCGATGAGCAACTCCTGCCTTATCGAATCCACGTATATATTTACCATGTGCGGCGCGGAACCGCTCAGGAATAAAACGCTCGATAGTCCCGCCGATGGCATCATGCGCCGAACAACCGAACATTTTTTCCGCTGCGGAGTTGAATAGTAAAATACGTTGATCGGCGTCGATAGTAATGATTGCGTCGATAGCCGACTCGACTATGTCGGCATAGCGCTGCCGACTGTCCAGCAGCGCCAGTTCGTTACGTTTGTGATGGGTAATATCCTGAGTGGTCCCGAATCCGCCCAGCAAATTACCCTTTTTATCGTATTCCAGCCAAGCCTTTTCTCGAACCCATTTCACTGCGCCATCTACCAATAAACGGTGCTCGATATCGTACGGCTCGCCGCGTAGCCCCTCTCGCCACATCCGGTCGACATAGTCTCGGTCTTCCGGATGCACGATGGCTAGAAAAGTTTGATAGGTCTTCGGCGTGCCTATCGGAATACCGAAAATACGGTGGTTCTCGTCGGACCAAATTAATTCGTCACGCTTGATATCCAGCCGCCAGCTACCGATTTGCCCGACCGCTTGCGCACGACCCAAATCTTGTCGACTTTCCCATAGCGCATGGGTAAGACTCCTATAAAAGCTGGTTGTCGCGACCATAACCACTGAAACGAAGCAAAAGGCTGCGTTTAATATCAATAGGTCGTCGAATTCGGTCTCGGCCGGAAACAATATCAGTGCATTGACTGCGATCAACGATAAAGCCGTCGCAAGAAAGCCGGGATTCTTCCCTAACCAGAAAGAGACCAGATTAATCCCGAAAGCAAATAACAAAAATGCCGCCCGCTCACCTATCACTGGAACATAAATGGTTGCGATAGTGGTGGTAACGACGACCACTAGTGTCAGTCCGTATCGCAACACGGCAGGTTGATCGCCTAATTTAAAAAAAATTGTTTGAACTTTATATCGCGCGTCGGTCATCGGCTCTTGTTGTCAATGCTAATTGCTGTGCGTCATGTTACGTCAAACCAAGCAATCGGTATTGGCTCAACGAATCAACCATCATCCTAACGATCATGACGGTCTGGCCATCGCCCCGGCAAATGAAAGTGCGAGGAGTGTGGCGGAGGGTGCGGTCACACGCCCGACAGGACGCCATTTGATCTACGATTGGCATATATTTATCATGGCGTTAAAAACAGCAAAATTGCCTTATTGATCGAAATAAAATGGCTGCCGAACTAGTAGAGGCTTTTTGCTGATCGGTAAATTAGCTAGCCAAGTCAGGGAATGATCATCAATATCGCTATAAGTCATCTTTTTCATAAAACAGCTAACCCCCTCGAATTTATTGAAAACAATGAACCTAGACTAGGTGTCGATAGCGCCTTTGAGTTAGTTTTTTGTCAGTAACTTGCCCTGCTCAAGTATTGATCCAATTTCTTCAAATTGAAGGACATTTCTATCGGTCGATAAAACAAAGTTGGCCAGCGCAGTGATTGCGAGCCAATTTGACCTATCATTGATAAAACTGAATGCGTCCATGAAGAGCGCCTTGAGTTTTCTCTCTCTTAGATCCCGAGTCACAATAAAGCAATCAAGATACTCGTTGACTAGCTCCAAATCGGATGATCCGCCATAATATTGCAGCGCCTCGATATTCACTAGCCGAGAATTAATAGGCTCATTGTCGCGCAATGCGATATATCTGGCCTCAGCAAGCGGTCCAATGAGTAAATTTATGATATCGGCTTCAAAAGCACACTGATAAGCAAGCTTTTGTGCATTAGAAAAGTATTTTGTCGTTTCGTGAAACGATGTTGCTATCGTATGAATCAAGCGGCCGCCTTCTACTTTAGCCATATATCGAGCCGATCGATCTCCTAAACACTCGGATGACTGAAAGTCGGTATTTAACGGTTTGACACATATCTGAAAAAAAACCGGCGGCAATCCTTTCTGTTGGTTGCCCAAATGTATAGCGGCAGCATGGCCCGCTTCATGGAAAGCGATGTTACGGCTAATTTCTCTATGGGATTCTGAAGATGAGTCCTTAAAAT
Organism: Methylotuvimicrobium sp. KM1; assembly: GCF_044788715.1. NCBI lineage: Bacteria > Pseudomonadati > Pseudomonadota > Gammaproteobacteria > Methylococcales > Methylococcaceae > Methylotuvimicrobium > Methylotuvimicrobium sp. KM1. The sequence continues at coordinate 4,560,906 of NZ_CP173170.1, forward strand.
TAAAGGTACGATTCATCATGGGGGGAGCCCTCTCTTAAGATATAAGATTATTCTGTTTTATCGGGGGTTTAGTATTTATGAATCGTCATCTGAAAACTATACGTATGAATACTTACAAAATGTATGGATACTTACAACAACCGGATGTTTCATGAAAAAAGGTGAAAAAACGGGAAAAAGGGGTCCGGAAAAAGGGGTCTGCGGAAAAAGGGGTCAGGTTAAATTATTAACTTATTCTAACGCTCATGAAGGACTGACAATTGCCTCAACAAATGAAAGTTCGAGGCGCGGGGTGGGTGAGGGATAATTTGAAGCTTCACCAAGCAGGTAAAAGTGTTGTAGACCGTTCGTGCTTCGACTCGGCTCAGCATAAACGGTCTACAACACATGCCAACTTCTCTTTTTAGGGTTATCTTTTTCTGATGACGTTATTCGTCGTATAGCTCGCTGCTGCCATCCATATCGCCGGTCTGACTGTAGAGCATCAAGGGATCGCTTCTAAGCATCGCCGCGTCGACGACTCTCAACACAGCGATGCGGTGATCGCCGGCATCGGTGAAATGACTGAGCTCGCAATCGAAATAGGCGAGACTTTCTGATAATACCGGCGCGCCGGTTTTCTCCTGTTGCCAAACGTATCCCGACATTTTATCGGGCCCGGAGCGGCCGAAATGCTCGGCCATGGTCATTTGATCCCTGCCTAGAACATTGACCGTACAGCAGCAGCCCGCTTCTAGCAGTCGATAAGAGTTGTGTTCGGGATTGATGCTCAGCGCCAGCATAACCGGATCGAAAGACACTTGCATGACCCACGCGGCGGTGAAGGCATTGGTTTTTTCACCGTTGCGCACGCCGACCACATAAACGCCGTGACTGATTAGCCGGCATAAATCCGCTATTTTTTCGCTCATGTCAATTCACCAGGTTGATACGCATCGACAAATCGATCGCTTTGATATTTTTGGTCAATGCGCCGATCGAAATAAAATCGACACCGGTTTCGGCAATTTTTTTAACGCTTTTTAAATCGATATTACCCGACGCTTCCAATCCGACTCGGCCGCCGTTGAGCTTAACCGCGGCCTTCAAATCTTGAAGACTGAAATTATCGAGCATGATCCGGTCCGGTGCGGCAGCAAGCGCCTGTTCAAACTCCTGAAGATTCTCCACTTCGATTTCGACCGGCAATTCGGATAGCTCGCGTGCCATTTGTACTGCGGCGGCAATCGAACCCGCCGCAATGATATGATTTTCCTTGATCAAGATGCCGTCGAACAGGCCGATCCGATGATTAACGCAACCGCCGCAAACCACTGCGTATTTTTGAAGTTTTCTCAAACCGGGTAGAGTTTTACGCGTATCGAGGATACGGCACTCCGTTCCGGCTACCGCATCGGCATATCCTCTAGCTTGCGTCGCGGTTGCTGACATTGTTTGTAGAATATTTAACGCACTTCGTTCACCTGTCAACAAGGCACGAGCATTACCCTGCAAACGACATAGCACAGTATCCTTGGAGACTTTATCACCCTCGGTGACTAGCCACTCGACATGTACATTTTCGTCCAAGAACCGGAACACGGCGTCGAAACAGGCGTGTCCGCATAAAACCATGTCTTCACGCGTGATGACTTCAGCCCGAGCGTTTTTGTTTTCGGGAATAATTTGCGCGGTAATATCCCCGGTACCGATATCTTCTTCGAGAAAAAGTTGGATTTGCTCAATAATGGACGATTGGTTCATACTTTCGTACTCCGAATAATTATAAAACCTCATGAAACTCACCAATCACTGTCTCGATGATTGTAAGCAAAGGCCTTCACCGAATCATGACGAACGCCCCGACCCCGACGATATTTCGCTAGTTGTGATTCATTGCATCAGCTTACCGCCCGGCGAATTCGGTACGCCCCATATCGACCGTTTGTTTAGCAATACATTATGCCCCAGCGATCATCCCTATTTTCAAGACATTCATCAAATAAGAGTTTCGGCGCATTTGCTGATCCGAAGGACCGGCGAAGTCGTGCAATACGTACCATTCGACAAACGCGCCTGGCATGCGGGCCTTTCAAGCTATCGAGGTCGGGAACGCTGTAATGATTTTTCAATCGGCATCGAGCTCGAAGGAACCGAGACATCGCCCTATACCGACGAACAATATGAACAACTCGCGGCAACGCTCAAGTGTCTATTTGCACATTATCCGAAATTATCCAAACAAACGCTAACCGGACATAGCGATATTGCACCGAACCGCAAGACCGACCCGGGCCCGTCGTTCAATTGGGATAGGTTGTTCGATTTGTTAAGGAACGAGCATAAAATAACTTCGACAAATGTGGAAAGGGGGGGGCGGTGGTTCGATTGACAGGTGTCGGCGGCAGGGCAGATTTTTGCTCCTCGGCAATTGCTCCTGCATTGCCCTAATACACGCCATCCATGGCGTAATGCAAAATCTGCATTCACACCATCCATGGCGTTTGCAGATTTTTGCTCCTCGGCAATTGCTGAGTTACAAGGATGTAATGAATGCAGAAAATGCAGGAGCATTTTTCTGCCCTGCATCGCTTAAAGCGCCTACTGTTGGTGCCCTAATACACGCCATCCATGGCAATCAGTCGCCGCCGTCAAGCCTACAAGGATTTATTAACGGCGTCCTGCCAGGCGAGTTACCGACCCCTCGACAAAGCCCATAACTCCAGGACGTTATTTATCGCGAAATCCTAAGGTGCGCTCCGAGACACCTTTCGAACGAACCGGGTCAGGATACTTGTCAAAAAGGTACGCATTGCGTACCCTACCACCGCTTTTTCACGAGACTTCGTCTTTTTTGCCAATACCGAACGATTCGGCAATCATCAACGCGACACCGATCGTAATCGCCGAGTCGGCGATGTTGAACGCCGGCCAATGCCAGTCTTGATAATAGACATCGAGAAAATCGATCACATAGCCGTAGGCGAGTCGGTCGATCAGATTGCCGACCGCGCCGCCGAGTACCAAGGCCAACGAAACCGCCAACAGGGTTTCATGCCGCTTGAGCCTTGCCAACCACACCGTGATCACAACGCTGATCACGAAGGCCAGCACTGCAAAAAACCAGCGCTGCCAACCGCCTGCTTCGCTCAAGAAACTGAATGCCGCGCCGGTGTTATGCACATAGGTCAGATTGAAAAACGGCAGCACTTGAATCGATTGATAAAGCTGCATGTTCGCCGCTACCGCCAGTTTGGTAATTTGATCCAGAACCAGCACGACAAACGATAACCAAAGCCATTTCAACATTCGACCTGTCCTTATTTAAGCGAAACGTCTGACTTCGCCATCGCCAACGATATTCTCGACGCAGCGTCCGCATAATTCAGGATGATTCGGATCGACGCCGATATCGGCGCGTTGATGCCAGCAGCGCACGCATTTGGCATGCTCGGACACCGAGACCTTGATCTTTAACCCTTCCAACTCGGCTTGTACGGCATCATCGGGACTCGATGCCAGCTCTTGAACCGTTGCCGCCGACGTAATAAACACAAAGTGCAATTCACTCTCGAGTTGTTTCAATACCGGGAAGTTACGCTCGTCGGCATACAAAGTGACCTCGGCATTGAGCGATGCCCCGATCGCACCGGTTTTGCGCACCCGCTCCAATTCCTTGCTGACCGCTTCGCGCACGGCCATTACCTTTGACCAAAAATCTCTGTCCATCGGCGAATCTTTGTCCAACTCAAAAAGGCCTTGGTACCAGGTTTCGAGAAACACCGACTGACTACGCTGCCCCGGCAGATAGTGCCAAATTTCGTCGGCGGTATAGCTGATAATCGGCGACAACCATCGGGCTAACGCTTCGGCGACATGATACATCGCAGTTTGCGCGGACCTACGCGCCAAACCGTCCGCTTTCGCGGTATATTGCCGATCTTTAATGATGTCGAGATAAAAACCGCCGAGGTCGACGGCGCAGAAGTTATGCACTTTTTGATAGACTTGGTGGAATTGATAGCTTTCATAAGCGGCAACGACCTCTTGCTGCAAACAATAAGCGCGGTCGACGACCCAGCGGTCCAATGCCAACAGTTCGTTCGCTGGAACCGTATGCAGAGCCGGATCGAAACCGTCCAAGTTGGACAACAAGAAACGGGCCGTATTACGCAAGCGCCGGTAGACATCGGAGGTTCTTTTCAGAATTTCATCCGAAACATTCATTTCGGCGCGATAGTCGGTCGCCGAAACCCACAGGCGCAACACATCGGCACCCAAGGTTTTCATGATCGTTTGCGGCGCAACGACATTGCCGCTCGACTTGGACATTTTTTTGCCGTCCGCATCGACCGTGAAACCGTGCGTCAATACCGCCTTGTAAGGCGCAACACCGCGCATCGCGACCGATGCCAAGAGGGACGATTGAAACCAACCCCGATGTTGATCCGACCCTTCCAGATACAAGTCGGCCGGAAAATCCAAATTATCCCTGGCCTCGAGTACGGCATAATGCGTCACGCCGGAGTCGAACCAGACATCGAGCGTATCTTGCATTTTTTCATAATGTTCGGCATCGGCGTCGAGTAATTCAGCCGCATCCAATTCGAACCAGGCGTCGATGCCTTTTTGTTCGATGCGAAGAGCCACTTGTTCGATCAATGCCTCGGTGTTCGGATGCAGGTCGCCGCTTTCCTTATGCACGAATAACGCGATCGGCACGCCCCAAGTACGCTGACGCGACACGCACCAATCCGGGCGTCCGCCGACCATACCTTCGATACGGGCCTGTCCCCAATCCGGTATCCATTGGACCTTGTTGATTTCCTCCAAGGCCTTATCGCGCAAACCGTTTTTCTCCATCGAGATGAACCATTGCGGCGTCGCGCGGAAGATAATCGGCGTCTTATGCCGCCAGCAATGCGGATAACTGTGCAGCATCGATTCGTGATGCACCAACTTGCCTCGCTCGGCCAACACTTCGAGCACATGGTCGTTCGCTGTGAAGACATGCTCGCCGGCAAACAATTCGGTATTCGGCAAGAACACACCATTGTCGCCGACCGGATTGTCCACCGGCAAATCGTATTTCAGGCCGACCACATAGTCTTCTTGACCATGGCCGGGAGCGGTATGCACGGCGCCGGTGCCCGCCTCGATCGTGACGTGCTCGCCGAGAATAACCGGCACTTTACGCTCATAGAACGGATGCTGTAACAGCAGATTTTCCAGCGCATCACCTTTACAATAGGCAATTACATGATATTCCTCAATGCCGTAACGGAGCATCGCATCCTTCATCAAGGCTTCGGCCAAGACCAAACGTTCTTTTGCGCCGTCTTTTTCGCATTGCACGACCGCATATTCCAATTCCGGGTTCAATGCAACAGCTTGGTTGGCCGGCAAGGTCCACGGCGTGGTCGTCCAAATCACGACCGAGAGCGGGCCTTCGCCTTCGTGCTCGGGCACATGATGACAGCGCGCCAAAAATGCGGCTTCGTCGACGACCTGAAAGCGCACGTCGATCGCAGGCGAATGCTTGTCTTCATATTCGACTTCGGCCTCGGCCAGCGCCGAACCGCAATCGGTACACCAATGCACTGGTTTCGCGCCCTTACTCAAATGGCCGTTTTTGCTGATTTTACCCAGTGCGCGAACGATGTCTGCCTCGAATTTAAAGTTCATCGTTAAATAAGGGTTATCCCATTCACCCAATACGCCCAAGCGAATGAATTCGCCCTTTTGCATCTCGACTTGCTTAGCCGCATAGTCGCGGCATGCATTGCGGAATTCGGCTTCGGAAACTTTGCCGCCGGCCTTACCGACTTTCTTTTCGACCATCAGTTCGATCGGTAAGCCATGACAATCCCAACCCGGAACGTAAGGCGCATCAAATCCGCTCAATGACTTGGACTTAACGATAATATCTTTCAGAACTTTATTGACCGCGTGACCGATATGAATCGCACCGTTCGCATAAGGTGGGCCGTCATGCAAAATGAATCGAGGGCGTCCGGCAAACTCTTCCCTAATTTTCTGATACAGATCGATGTCGTTCCAAGCCGCCAGCCGCTCCGGTTCGCGTTGCGCCAGATTGGCCTTCATCGGAAAATCCGTTTTAGGTAAATTCAGTGTAGTTTTATAATCCATCGTCGTTAACTTGAGTTAAATCAGTAAAATTTTTTTAGCTTCGTCCACATCGTTGACGATCTGCGCCTTAAGTTCGTCCAGCGAAGGAAAACGCATTTCATTTCTTATTTTCTTCTTGAAATGCACTTCGACATAGCTTCCATAAATGTCTCGGTTGAAGTCGAATAGATGTGTCTCCAAAATCACCTTCGAACCGCCACCGACGGTCGGCCGCGTGCCGACATTGGCAATACCGGGTATTTCCCGTCCATCGATGCCGGTCATGACAACCGCGAACACGCCCTCGATCGGTGTGTTTTTTCGCGATAGCTGAATGTTTGCGGTTGGAAATCCTATCGTGCGCCCTATCTTATCGCCATAGGCCACTCGACCACAAACCGAATAAGAACGCCCGAGCATGCCGGCGGCATAATCCAGGTCGCCTTCACCCAAGGCATCACGAATCATCGTACTACTGACCCGATGCCCATCTATTTGATAAGAAGGTGTATCTTCGACCTGAAAACCGAACTCACAGCCCTTTTCCTTCAACATCGCAAAATTACCGCGCCGCGCCTTGCCGAAATGAAAGTCGTCGCCGACCACGAGATATTTGACATTCAGCCGTTTCAGCAAAATATCTTCGATAAAATCTTCGGCCTCCAAATCGGCAAAGAAGCGATTAAAACGCAGTATCAATACTCGATCAATAGGCGATGCCGAGAACTGAATGATTTTTTCCCGTAATCGAGTTAGACGCGACGGAGCGTTTCTTCCTTGAAAATATTCCAAAGGCTGGGGTTCGAATATCAAAGCGACCGACGGCAAGCCCATTTCCCGGCCTTGCCGTGCCAATTTGTCGATAACCGCCCGGTGACCTAAGTGCAAACCGTCGAAATTGCCTATCGTCAGCACACAACCTTTCGGCATAGGTTCAATGTGAGCCAATCCTCTAATCAATCGCATGAATACATCTTGCTGGAAAAACAGGGAATTCTATCATTATCCGGCGTCTGTGACCGACAAATTGCATTCCAATCACACGGTAAATTTGCGTTAACCCTTTAAGGAAGGCGTGACGCCGCGTATAGAATTCTGAGTCATACGCAAATAGTCAAAAACCAACCGGATATTACGGTTCAATTGCTGCATTTTTTCAGTCACGCTCGTCTTTCCTTTGGCGAACATTTTGATCACCCCGGCTGCAAACCGGCGTAGTCGCGTCATGTTCTCAGGGCCATTGCCTTTTGAAATTTGGCTGCGATCTTCGTCATAATTCCAATCGATAATATAGTGACACGAATTTTCGATGGCCCAATGCCCACGATTAATTGCGAGTAGTCGTTGAGCATTCGCTTGTTCAGCGGGTCTACTGGTCATACCCAAGGCAATTTCACGGGTAAGCTTCTGGCTCTTTTTATGAAAGACTTCGCGTTCGATCAGAAACAACTATCCTGACACAGAGGGGGAGTGAGATTGATTTAACCGAGTCCACAAGATTGCGGAGGCAAGTAGACAATCAGTGATGACAACAACAGGTCAGACCGGTGCTTTTACAACCCGTTATACCCATAGGTTCTTAAGAAACCGTTACGATGGTTGAGGAATAAGCGCGCGGATAGATTCATCAGGAGTCCTGAGGCAATAAAGCCTCTGTTGAGAGACCGGATATATGGTAGCAATCTTGATCTCTGTTTTGACATCAATTTTTGAAAACTTGGCTTGCAATAAACGAGGAGTCCATATATGGGTATATTTAGGACTGGATTTATGGTTTTTTTGTCGGCATAGGCCGCCGTCTTAAAACTTGCAGTCAGTACGCAACGTCTAACGCCTTTAGCGTCTCCTCAGTTATCGCACCCTCAACCAAACCTTTCTGTTTTTGAAAGCTTTTCACAGCCGCCATTGTTTTCGGGCCCATTATGCCATCGATAGGCCCCGGGTTAACACCGGCGTCCGCCAAGGCCTGTTGGATTTTGCGTACTAGCGCCGGCGTAGTCTTCACTACTTCCGAGGTGGCCTCGCTTATCGCCGCCTGGTCTGTTGTAACCGCTTCACTAAATTTTGTTTCGGCAGTAACCCCTAAATCCTGAGCGACTTCGGCTGTTTTTTCAACAGTCTGCTCCGTAGCGCTTTCAACTGCTTCGACTGATTTTTTAACTGTGGACTCTGCCATAGTGCCGATGGTTTCACTTTTACTGCCGTTCGTTTCAACGGTTTTATCCGCTATTTCCGAAACGGGACTAGCCGTCACGCTCTCGGTAACGGTTTGCTCAGGCTGTTTGCTGGTTTCTTTCTGCTCATCGCCACAGCCGTACATGAACACAGTAACGGCTAGCAGGACAATGATTTTTGCGTCGATGTTATTTGTCTTCATTGTCTAAACTCCTGATTTAAAGAATAAATCCCCTGAAAAGGGCCCCTTGAACCGGATACGACATCAAGGTCGATAACCAATTGATTGACTAATGCGTTGGAAAAGACACAAATCAGCTAGTGATTCTGCGGCTTTAATTCAAGTGGCTTTGGCCGTTGCACTCAGAACGGGATTAAAGCCTGAGAATAGCTACCAGACCTATAAAATAAACCACTTGAGTCATCATATACTTATTTTTCAGTAATTTGAATTTAAACCTCTTGGCGACCTAAGCGGAATAGTCGGGGAAAGGGGTTGGGTTTCATTTCAGAGTCAGTGTTTTTTCTACCCCCGGCACACGACTTCGACGAAAGGCACTTCCCAAACCGAGCATTGACAACGCTTGCGGTATTGCTCCTCGCCGTCTTCGGCATGGCGGCGGATCATCGCAAGCACAGTCACTTTTTCTGCATTGACGTATTTGTCTGCCCATTCATGTTGGGCTTTTTGCGACAGCGCGGCTACGGTCTCGCCGCCGGATTGCAAAACTAATTTGCCGTTGATAAGGGCGAAATTCAGTTCACTGCCCGGATTCAATCCCGCGAGACGTCGGTGTATCGAGTGTTGTTCGGGAAAGGAACCGGCATAACCGATGTTGAAGTCTTTTAAACCCAGGATTTCGTAATCGCGAAGAATGATTGGCCGGTCTTGCGCATCGAGCTCCGGCGCTTCGGTAATCAGCAAATGATCGCCTCGTAGTTCGGATAGATACGGATTGCGAAGATCCTTACGATGCATTAGGCAAAGCGTTTCTCGCGCGCGGGTCATTGCAACATAGAGCAGACGGCGCTGTTCTTCTTCTCCGGCTCGCGAATTCCAACCGCCGTCGATTATCACAACATGATCGAATTCCAGACCTTTAACTGAATGCACGGTGCCGAGCAAGACGCCCTGTCCGAAGGTTCGGTCGAGGCGTTGTTCGGCGAGCGTTTCGGCGATGAAATCGAGAGTCTGACTGTTGGCCGTCTCGCCGTCTCCGGTTACATTCCGCCAGTCGCCGAGAAGTTCTTTGAGCTGCAATAGCCATGGGTTACCCGGCTGTTCCCCATAATTTTCGGCCAGCCAATCGAGCCAGTAAGACGGGCGTGTCAACGGTTCCGGATGATGTTTAAGTGCATCGAGTAAGCCCACGTTTTCGCGAATGCGAAACGGCGGCGGCCTGCGGTCGGCCGGCAAAACGATGCTGACCGGAATGCCTTGCGCCTCGAAAACGGCCCGAATCGGACTCAAAAACTGCCATTCGCGCGCGAGCACCGCACAGTGAGTCCATTGTAGGCGAACGTCCAATTGCCGCAGCCGCTTGAGTTCTTCGGCAACCTGCAAAGCTTGAATCGACTCGCGTTCGATATCGATTTGCCGTACCCTGCCGCGCGCAAAAGTATCGAGCGCTTGCCAGCGGCCGCCGGGCTCGAGACTGCCTCGCTGCTTGTTGATTCGTATCGGATGCTGTTGTTTCATCCGGTCCCGGTTATGTCCTATCAAGGCATTCGAGGCGGCGATGATATGTGCGCTCGAGCGGTAGTTTTCGACTAGATAATGCACCTGCGCTTGATAGTCTTGCTGAAATTGCCGGATGAACTCGACATTCGCGCCGCGAAATTGGTAAATATTTTGATCGTCGTCGCCGACCGCGAGAATCGTCAATTTACTGTCTTCGTCGAGACTGCGCCCGGCAATCGCCGAAATGAGCCGGTATTGCTCCGCGTCGATATCCTGGTATTCATCGACCAGGATAAAGCGGTAACCTGCCAGCAATCGGTCTCGGGCCGCGTCCGGTTCGACGCCGAGCAAATTTTTTTCGCCTTTCAACAGGGCAATCGCCTCGCCGATCATTTCGGCGAACGGTTCGCTCGAGGCATCGCCGTCGCCGTACAAACCGCTTACGGCATGTCCGGTCAAGCGCAAGCTGAAACCGTGATAGGTTTGCACGGTTACGTAGCGTGCCTCATCGCCGGCCAGCTCGATCAGCCGGCGACGAATTTCATTGGCGGCTGAACGGTTGAAACACAGCACTAAAATCGCCTGCGCCGGTACTTGTTTGACACGCAGCAAATACGCGCAGCGATGCACGACGACGCGGGTCTTGCCGGAACCGGGTCCCGCCAGAATCAGCGCATTGTCGTCTTCCGGGGCCGAGACCAGCGCGATTTGTTCGGGGTTATTTAGATCGGAGGCGATGCGCTGAAAGGCTTGTTGGCTGGCCGCGCGTTCGAGTATTTCCTTGCGCCCGGCAAAATAGCGCTGCACGAATTCGGCCTTATCGAGCGAAAAATAGGCGACGACGAAGGCCAGCGCCTGACCGATTTTTTCGAGTCCGCGCCGCGCATATTCATTCATCACATGCACCTGAAACACCCGTTCGCCGTAATGCTGGGACAGCGGCTCGTAATCGCCCTTGCGGTAGCGGCGCGATTTTGCTTCCGGCAAAACATTGATGGTCATCGCCTGCCGGAAAACCGCAAGGCCTTTTTGCAAGGTAATGATTTTTTGTTCGTGCATAAAATTCAGCGCCCGCTCGACCGCCGCGAGCGGGTCTTTAACCTCCGCCAATGCGACCGCATCCTGCTGCAAAGCCGAAAGTAAATCCTCGGCGGCAAATTCGACCAGCACATCGGCGGCCGGCGGCGTACCTTCCGGCACCCGGCCGACGATACAATCCAACACGACCTTGGCGATGCCTTGCCGTTTTTCGGCAGTCGCAATCAGCGCGGGCCAGCCGCGGTTTAATTTGACCGCATATTGATCGAGCCCGCGATGGCGCACGAACAAACTGCCTTTGTTGCCGGCCAGGCCCAAGCCGTCCCGGCTCAAACTGTTCAACAACAGGCGCAACGCTTCCAAATGGCTTTGTTCGAAACCTTGATCCAACAAATGTTGGTTCAGATGCCGAATCGACAAGACCTGCCAGTCGTCGCCTGCGGCATCGGGCGCTAATTCACGCATCGCGGCGATCATCGCCCTCTCCAGATCGCAGACCTTGGTTAACTGTGCCTGAGATGATTGAGTCACCTTGTAGCGAATGAACGCGGTCAGCAGCAGGCTTTTTTGAATCAAACCTTGCTCGGCCATGTCGTATAAAGTCCGAATCACGCGTTGGCTGGCCGTTTCGCCGGGTTTGTCTTCGTCATTTTCGACAAACGCACCGAGCATCGCCAGTTGATCGGCGCTGAAGCCTTCGTCACTGTCGGCATTGAACAATTCTTCGAGAATCGCCAGCCAGCGCTTTTTCTGGCGTTGCGACAGCGGCAATTTGCCGATCTTGGCTTCGGCTTCGTCGAGATTTTTAACCTTCGGCCGACCCTGGAAAACCTGCGTGCGGTTTTCGTTGCGCTCGACGAAGCCGGCCCGCTCCAGCCAAGAAACCGCCGTGACGACCTTGGTTGCAGCGTTATAATCATCGCTACCGAAAGACGTGTCGACCGCATCGTTCTGCAATAGCTCGCCGGCCGTCAAGACGACATTGCCGGACTTGTCTTTTTTGCATCGCCTGATTCCGCGAAGCAACTGTGCGATATCGCGCTGCGTGATTTGCGAGTGCGCCGATAGTTTGAACTGCGTGTCGATATCGTTCTCATCGAACAACAGCACGCATTCGGCATCCTGACGGTCGCGCCCGGCGCGTCCCGCTTCCTGTAAATAATTTTCGAGCGAACCCGGAATGTCGGCATGAATCACCAAGCGTACGTCTTCCTTGTCAATACCCATGCCGAACGCATTGGTAGCACTAATTACGCGGGTGATGCCGCCGACGAAGTTTTCCTGGATATGCTTTTTCTCGGCTGCATCCTTGCCGGCGTGAAAGGCCTCGGCTTGCCATCCCGCTTGTTGCAGAAACTCGGCCACCGCTTCGGTGTTTTTTTGGGTCGAACAATAAACGATCGCGCTGCCGGTCTCGCCGGTCAAACGCTCGGTCAATAGGCCATGGATGCGCGGGTATTTGTCGGCGGCATTGACGGTCTGCACTTCGAAATGCAAATTGCTGCGTTCAACGCCGCCCTCGAAAACCACCAGCTCCTGACCCAAATGAGCGCGAAAATAGTCGATGATTTCATCCTTGACGTCTTGCTTCGCGGTTGCCGTGAAACATTGCACCGGAGGAAGCGGCGCGCGGTGCTTCGCGGCGAATTCCTTGATGAAGCGCGCGGCATAGAGATAATCGGGCCGAAAATCGTGTCCCCATTTTGATAAACAATGCGCTTCGTCGAACACCCAGCAACCGATTTCCCGTTGCGCGATCGCATTTTGAAAACCGGTATTGCGCAATTGCTCGGGAGAGACATAGAGTATCGCGATGTCGCCCAACTGTATTGCCCTGAGCACTTCGCCGCGCTCGGGTGCGGTCAACAGACCGTAGAGCGCGGCGACATTCGGCGCGCCGGTCTTATTGCGCAAATTATCGACCTGATCCTTCATCAAGGCCTGCAGCGGCGAAATCACGACCGTCAACACGCCGCGCCGCTGATAGCGCACCAATGCCGGCAATTGAAAACACAGCGACTTACCGCCGCCGGTTGGCAATACCGCAAACAACGGCCGGTCGCTCATCGCGGCCTGCACGATCGCTTGCTGTAAGCTGCCGCCGTCATCGCTTGCCGGTTCCTCGCGAAAAGCCGGAAATCCGAAATAGCGCGTCAATTGACTCACCGGATCGTGCACGCCGGCGCAATAAGCGCATGCCGGATTGCCGCATGGAATATCGCGCAGTTGACTTAACACCGGCGCGACATCGTGAAAGCGTTGCCGAACCCACGGCGGCAGCACCGAATTGCCGCCCGCGACCCGCAGCCAGGCTAGGCAATAAGCCAACGCTTGACGCAAACGTGGATCGGGCAGATAGGACAACACGACTTTGTTGAATGCGGTCTCGCAGACTTTACCGGACGAGGTTTGCTTGAATACATCGAGGGCTTGAGAGGCACCCGGCAATTCGGCCCCAACGACCTCCATCATCCGACAGATTCCACTGAAACCAGGATCGCCGGAAAAGGCGTAATGATAAAACGACACGATGCCGAAGGCTTGTTGCTGTTCTCGCAATGCATTCCATTGATCCTGAAACAGCGACTCGGCCAACTTGGCGTCGAGCAAAGGATCGCTCAGGCCGTCGCGCACCAATTTGTAATTCTTGACCAGGCGATGATAGGGATTTTCGGGAAAGGCCAGCGGTGACAGATACAGCGTATCGACGACCGGTTTGTTTAAAAAGGCGAGACTCGGCACGATCGCGCGGCACACCGGCAGGTCGTGACCGATCAGGTTATGGCCCAGAATAAATTCGGCATCAGCGGCAAAGCGGTCGAATTCGGCCAAGACGCTTCGGATATCGAAAGGCGCTTTGCGAATAAACTCCCGGCCGCGAAAGCGCCCGCCGAGCGCGAAAATCTCGCCGTTTTCGTTAGTTTCGAGATCGAGGCTACAACAAGTATTTTGAAAGGCTTGCCAGTCCGTTGTCATAGTTGTCTATTTCTCGCGCTTAGGCGCGGTGTTTTTGTTCATTGATTTTACTTATTGCCCTGGTTTCCGCTCATCCGCTCATTCTCAAGCTCTTGGGACAGTGAAAGTATTTAATATCACTAAATAACCATGAAGAACATAAAGGGACATGATGAATTAGACTGTTGATTTTGCAGAGTTTTTCCTCACTTCCTTCATGGTGAATAAATTTTATTATGATGTGTTCGCCAATATTTTCACTGTCTATCCTCGGTGGTAATCAATCTATACGTTGGTTGCCGAGGCAAGATCGGTATGCGTTCCCACGGAGGCGCTCGCTGTTATACACAAGTATAAATACCTCCGCAGCGATTCAGCGTTAGGTTGCCGTGTCGTCCGACAAGACTATTAAGAGTTTAGCGTTAACGGCTTCGATAATCGCGACGTAGACGTCGCTCCCTCAGCGCTGCAATCCTATGTGAGAGCGATCCCCTGATCGCGATTTCGAAGCCGGGAGAGTTAAGTAACAATAAAGGGTATCGAAGTCACATTAGCTAAGATGACAAGACGATATCTACGATTGATGTATAACAACGAGCGGAGGACTGTGGGAACGAGGAAACTTGAGAAATAAGTCCATTGTCATAGCTATCTATTTCTCGCGCGGAGGCGAAGAGTCTATCCGCTAATTCCCCCCGAATTAAATTCGTTGCAAAATACCCGCGATCAACTCCGGACCTTTGTAGATCAAGCCGCTATAAACCTGAACCAGACTCGCGCCGGCCTGTATTTTCTCTAACGCGTCTTCCCCGTTCAAAATTCCGCCGGCCGCGATAATCGGTAGCTTGCCGTTCAATTCCGTTGCCAAGGCAGCGACGACTTCGGTCGATTTTTTCTTGACCGGCGCGCCGCTCAAGCCGCCGGCCTCTTCGGCCAATTTATGGCCCGCGATTGCATCCCGTGCGATCGTCGTATTGGTCGCGATCACCGCGTCGATTTCGAACTCAAGCAATAGCGCTGCGATATGGCGGACCTCATCCGGCGTCAAGTCGGGCGCGATCTTGAGCGCCAACGGCGTGTATTTGCCGTGTTCTCGTTGCAATTTCACTTGTTCTTCCTTCAATGCCGCGATCAGAACCTTGATTTCGTCGCCCTGCTGCAATTGCCGAAGATTTTTCGTATTCGGCGAGGAAATATTGATCGTGATGTAGCTTGCCGCGCGGTAGGCCTTGCGCAAGCCGATCAAATAATCGTCGGCGGCCTTTTCGATCGGGGTGTCGAAATTCTTGCCGATGTTGATGCCGAGCACGCCTTTATATTGACAGTGTTCGACGCGGTTCAACAGATGATCGATGCCTTTATTGTTGAAGCCCATGCGATTGATGATCGCCTGATGCTCGGGCAGGCGGAACAAACGCGGTTTCGGATTACCCGGTTGCGGGCGCGGCGTGACCGTGCCGATTTCAATGAAGCCGAAACCTAAGGCAGCCAGCGCATCGATATAAT
The DNA here is from genome assembly GCF_044788715.1 of Methylotuvimicrobium sp. KM1. Lineage (NCBI taxonomy): Bacteria > Pseudomonadati > Pseudomonadota > Gammaproteobacteria > Methylococcales > Methylococcaceae > Methylotuvimicrobium > Methylotuvimicrobium sp. KM1. The sequence goes on from NZ_CP173170.1 coordinate 4,576,369, forward strand.
CGCCGTTCTTGTCGAGGCCGGCGGCCAGACCGACCGGGTTCTTGAACTCTAGCCCCATAACGCTGACCGGCTTAGCCGGTAATCGCGGATAAAGCACTGAGGACAAGCCCGAACGATGCGCGGCTTGCAGCGCTTTCAGGGTTAGGTTGTGGCTGACTTCAGGGTCGAGGGAAAATAATAACGGGCGAATTAATGGATATAGATTCATCGATTGAAAAGGTGAGAAAAAGAAATGTCAGTAAGGAATGAGCTCGAAATAACTTTGGTTTTTGATTCACGAACCCTCTTCCGGAAGGGGATGGGAACGGGGATATTCATCGTTCCCACGCAGAACGTGGGAAGCATTTGAAGAAGTTATTTTATGCTTGTTCCTAACAAGAAGGCTGCAATTTTGAGACCTACCCAAGTTATTTCCGAAACGGCAGCATGCGAAGCAAGGTATTATCTTTCGAAATACTGTGATGATACAGCGCGGCCAAGACATGCAAGCCAATTACGTAATAACCGACCGTGCCGACTGTCGCATGGACTTCCTTAATTGTTTTGGCGAGCTCCGGATTTTTGCCGATCAACGGCGGAAGTTCCAAGCCGAAAAAAGGTATTGGTTTGCCGGCTGCGCTTAGCATGAACCATCCGGCCAAAGGCATACCGATCATCAACAAATAAAGACTCCAGTGAACGGCGGAAGCCAAATATTTTTGCCATGCGGCAATGGCGGGTTCGATCACCGGCTTGACGTTACTCAGGCGTACAGTCAGACGCAGCCACACCAATAAGCCGACCGACAGCCCCAGCATGAAATGCCACATTTTCAACGCTTCGCGCGGATCGCTACCTTTCGGGTACAGTACGCGCAATTCGATGCAGGCATACAGCCCAACCATCAACAAAAATATTAGCCAGTGCAGGCCGATCGCCAACGAACCGTAACGTCGAGGCGTGTTTTTCCAACTCATTTCTTTTTTCCCTCGTTCCAGAGACAGTGAAAGTATTCATATCTCTTGATGTTCTTCATGGTGAATAAATTTTTTTATGATATATTCGCCAATTTAAAATTCGGTGCGTTTCAGGCCGGGTTCCCACGCAGGGCGAGGGAACCCTCTTTAATTAAAGCATTATTGCTTAGACACCAGGCCTTTTGCGAACACGATCGCTTTTTCCGCCAAATCGTTGACCAACGACGGGCTATCGCCATGAGGCTCGATTTCGCCGAACGGCTTGCCGTTTTCCTGTGTGAACTTCAATATAAAATACCCCAGTGGCGCAAAAGCCAACAAAGCAATAACTAACATTGCCACAACCAGTTGAATAAGATCACCGGACATGATTACCTCCTCGTTTTTATAACATTATTTTTTTTATTGGAATCAGGAATATAACTCTGTCATTCCGATGGCTCAAGTGAAAAATGCAATTTCCGATATGAATCTCGGTTTTTCACCGCTCCAAACAAAGCCTATTCGCTAAACCAATCGGTTGCTTTGCCTAAATTATCGTCGTATACTTCCGACCTAGCTTACTTGATCAAGCTGGCATAACACTTATAAACATACTTCTGGAGGTATTGATTATGAAATGGGAAACACCTAGCTACACAGACCTGCGTTTCGGTTTTGAAGTAACGATGTATATCTACAACCGTTAATCATTACGGTCGAATAGAAAAGGGGCTTGTAAGAGCCCCTTTTTTTTGCGTCGAATTCCTGTTTCGAATAAGAAATTTTCCCGGCTTGCCATAAAATGACGCTGCCAGCCTTTCAGCGCCCCGCCGACAAAGCCCTAGCCGTTTGCGGACAACCTTTAATTGACGTATGATTCAGCTCTTTTAATCATTCGAAACAATGCCATGAAAATCAGAGTTCTCGGCTCGGCAGCCGGCGGCGGTTTTCCGCAATGGAACTGCAACTGCCACAATTGTCATCGTATTCGCCGCAATGAAATGAACGGCGTCCCACGCACTCAGTCGTCGATCGCGGTCAGCACCGATAACCGAAATTGGCTGCTGTTCAACACGTCTCCGGACATCCTGACGCAACTCCATGCATTCCCTGCGATACAGCCACGCGAAGGCGTGCGCGATACCGGCATCAAGGCAATCCTGCTGATCGACAGCCAAATCGATCATACGACCGGTTTATTGATGCTGCGCGAAAGCCGGCAGCCGCTCGATATTTATTGCAGCGACATGGTCAAACAAGATCTTAGCACCGGCTTCCCGACCTTCAAAATGCTCGAAGATTACTGCACCGTCAACCATCATCCGGTTCCGCTAGACGGCGGCAGCTTTACGATTCCAGGTATCGAAGATTTGAAATTTTATACCCAGTCGCTAAAAAGCAAGGCGCCGCCCTATTCGCCGCATCGCCACGACCCGCATGACGGCGACAATATCGGCGTGATCATCGAACAGATTTCAACCGGAAAAAAAGTCTTCTACGCACCGGGGCTCGGCGAAATCGAACCCCATGTGATGGATGCAATGCAACTGGCCGATTGCGTAATGGTCGATGGCACATTTTGGACCGACGACGAAATGGTTACGCAAAACATCAGTCACAAACACGCCCGCGAAATCGGTCATTTACCGCAATCGGGTCCAGGCGGCATGATCGAAGTGCTGAACGGGGTATCCAACACCCGTAAAATATTAATCCATATCAATAACACCAATCCGATTTTGGACGAAGATTCCGAGCAGCGTAAAACCCTCGATGCCGCCGGCATCGAAGTATCCTACGACGGCATGGAAATCGATTTATAAAAGAAGCCCCGGTAAATCCTATGATTAACAGCGAATCAAAACCTTGGACCCGCGAAGAATTCGAAGCCCAGCTTCGCGGGATGGAAAAGTATTACCATATCCATCATCCGTATCACACGCTGATGAACGAAGGCAAACTGACCAAGGAACAAATTCAAGGCTGGGTCGCGAACCGCTATTATTATCAGGTCATGATTCCGATCAAGGATGCGAATATCCTGGCCAATTGCCCGGACCGTAAGACTCGCGCGATCTGGATTCAACGCATTCTGGATCATGACGGCCATCCGAACGATCCGGGGGGCATCGAAGCCTGGATTAGGCTCGGCATTGCGGTCGGCCTGACGCGCGACGAAATTACGTCATTGCAATATGTACTACCCGGCGTGCGTTTCGCGGTCGACGCCTATGTCAACTTCGCGCGCCGCGCCGATTGGCACGAGGCCGCCAGTTCGTCATTGACCGAACTGTTCGCGCCGAAAATACATCAGCAACGCCTCGACAACTGGCCGACGCATTATCCGTGGGTTGAAAAAGAAGGTTACATTTATTTTCGCAAGCGTCTCTCCGAAGCGCGCCGCGATGTCGAACATGGATTGGAATTGACGCTGGACTGGTTCAAAACCCGCGAACAGCAAGAACGCATGGTCGAAATCCTACAGTTTAAGTTGAACGTGCTCTGGACGATGGCCGATGCGATGTACATGGCTTATATTAACGAGATGCCGCCTTATTTCAATGTCAAACCTTGACCGACAACGAATCCTGTGATGGGAGAATGTCATGCAAACGGCGATACAAAAACATTTGTTCAGCATTTCCGATTACGATCGCATGGCGGAACGCGGCCTGTTCGATGAAGACTCCCGCATTGAATTGATTAATGGAGAGTTTTTCGATATGGCGCCGATTGGCAGCAGGCATGCAAGCATCGTCAGTTTTTTGGCCAGCACCTTGATAAAACAACTGAGCGACCGAGCAATCGTGCGCATTCAAGACCCGGTGCGGCTCGGCGATTTTTCCGTGCCGCAACCCGACTTGGCGGCCGTCGAACCTAAAACCGATTTTTATCGAACACGGCATCCGGAAGCGAACGAAATTCTGTTGCTGATCGAGGTGTCCGACTCGACCGCCAGTTACGACTTGAACACCAAAATACCGCTCTATGCCAAGTATGCGATTCCCGAGTGCTGGCTGATCGATATCGAAAAAAAAACGGTGACCCGTTTTACCGAACCGCTTGAAAACAGCTATAAAATGCAGCACATTTACCATGCCGACGAATCCGTAAGGTCGATACAATTCGACCATCTGTCGATCAATCTTGCTGGCTTGATCGAATGAAAGCACGACGATAGCTGTTTTTTAAGTATTTAGGATTTCGTGATAAATAACGTCCTGGAACTATGAGCTTTGTTGAGTGTATGGTAACTCGCTTGGCAGGACGCCGTGAACCCAGCACCTAAATTATTCAAGATAGTTAACCATAGCCAACGAGCTATGGAACTTAGGTGCTGGGTAAATACGTCCGTGTAGGCTTGACGGCGGCGACTGATTGCCATGGATGGCATGAATGCAGATTTTGCATTACGCCATGGATGGCGTGTATTAGGGCAATGCAGGAGCAATTGCCGAGGAGCAAAAAATCTGCCCTTCCGCCGACACCTGCCAATCGAGCAACCGAACCTCCGTAAAATAGGGAGGTTATACTCATCGGAGATCAAGATTCGGCGCCGGGGTGCCCGTCAAAGGACGCCGTGAATACGTCCATGTAGGCTCTATGCCAGCTCCATGCTGGCAAAGCCTTTACCGAGCACCCCGGCGCCTTCTTAGGCACTGCCGAAATTTGAAGTGCGAAAGGTATATTTACGACCAAGTCCTTAGCGCCCCTCTTTGAAAAAAAGGGGCTAGGGGAGTTTTTTTAATTAAATCCCCCCTCTCAATCCCCCATTTTCAAAGGGGAGGCTCAGTCGCCAAATTGTTTTAGATACAGGGTGAACAATTACGTTTGTTTCACTAGTTTCGGCATTACCATTAGCCATTATTCGAATCAAAACACTATGACCATCGACCCGGACAAAAATATCTGCTTCTCGCCTACGCACCGACTGCAATGGGAAGAGGCGCAACAAAAAGACGTGATTCTCTATCCCGAAGGCATGGTTGAGCTCAACCAAAGCTCTGCAGAAATTCTGAAACTGTGTGACGGCAGCCGGAAAGTGGAGCAAATCGTCGACGAATTGGAACGAAAATTCGAAACCACGGGTCTTGGTAACGACATCATCGCATTTCTGGAAGTAGCACTACAAAATGGCTGGATTAAACAAGATTAATATTACCCCTCCTCGCTGGCTGCTGGCCGAGCTGACTTATGCTTGCCCGCTGCAGTGTCCTTATTGTTCGAATCCGCTCGATTACGCAAAATACCCGTCGGAGCTTTCGACCGAAGACTGGAAACGCGTATTGACTCAGGCGCGCAAGATGGGCGCGGTGCAACTAGGCTTGTCCGGCGGCGAGCCATTAGTTCGTAAGGACTTGTCTGAACTGGTCAAACACGCACGCGAACTCGGTTATTATTCGAACCTGATCACATCGGGCTATGGACTGACCGAAGAGCGCATCATCGAACTAAAACAGGCCGGGCTCGACCATATTCAGGTCAGCATTCAAGCCAGCACGCAGGAATTGAACGACCATATCGCCGGCACCACGTCTTACGAACATAAGAAAGAAGTCGCGCATTTGGTCAAGAAACACGGCTATCCGATGGTTTTGTGCGTTGTGATTCACCGCGAAAACATTCATCAGATGCAACAGATTCTCGAAATGGCCGAAGAACTCGGCGCCGATTATCTGGAGCTCGCGAACACGCAATATTACGGCTGGGCGCATGCCAACCGGGATCTACTGCTGCCGACCAAGGAACAATTCGAACAGGCCGAAGCGATCGCTCAGGCTTATAAAGAAAAAGTCGCCGGCAAAATGAAAATCTATTATGTCGTACCGGATTATTACGAAGACCGCCCGAAAGCCTGCATGAACGGCTGGGGCACGACGTTTCTGACGATCGCGCCGGACGGCGTCGCGCTACCATGCCATTCGGCGCGTGAACTGCCGGGCCTGGATTGCCCGAATGTCAACGAATACAGCATCGAGGAAATTTGGAATGAGTCGAAAGCCTTCAATTTCTTCCGAGGCTTCGATTGGATGAAGGAACCTTGCCGCAGTTGCGACGAAAAGGAAAAGGATTTCGGCGGTTGCCGCTGCCAGGCCTATTTGTTGACCGGCGACATGTATAACACCGACCCGGTCTGCAGCAAATCGCCGAACCGACATGTCGTGCAAGAAGCCATTGACTCCGCAAAGTCCGCGTCATTGGCGCCAGGTGAAAAACCGTTGATTTTCCGCAATAGCAAAAATTCGCGGCAAGTCATGTAGCCCGTATGCAGCGTAGCGAAATACGGGGAGTTCCGTGCATCGAAATTCCCGGATTACGTTTCACTTCATCCGGGCTACTATCGAAAAAAGGTGCGCGATGCGGCACCCTACATCGTTTCTCTTAGGATTTCGTGATAAATAACGTCCTGGAACTATGAGCCTTGTTCACGCTCTTTCCCAAGCTCCAGCTTGGGAAAGACACCCCGGAAGCTCCCCCTTCGACAAGGCCCTCCTGAGCGCAGCCGAAGGGCTCAGGGCAAGAGCTTCCTGAGACCGACACAACCTCCACTCATTCTCAATCAACCCCGACTCGCTCGTTCAATCTTTCTTGATTATCGGGAAGCTAGAGCTTCCTGAATAGGTTACCCAAGCTGGAGCTTGGGTAACAGCATAACTATGAGCCTTGTTTAGGGTTCGGTCACTCGCTTGGCAGGACGCCGTGAATACGTCCATGTAGGCTCTATGCCAGCTAAAGCCTTTGCCGAGCAACCCGGCGCCTCCTAAGACACTGCCGAAATTTGAAGTGCGAAAGGTATATTTACGGCCAAATCCTTACAAACCTTCCCAAGGCGTGAATAAACCTTCGGTCTCGACGCCGAACATCGCCAGAATGCGCCCTACTCCGTCATCGACCATCGCTTCGATCGAGTTCGACTTATTGTAAAAGGCCGGCATCGGCGGATAGATGATGCCGCCCATTTCGGTCACCGCCGCCATGTTGCGGATGTGCGCGAGATTCAAAGGCGTTTCGCGCGGCATGATTACCAAGCGCCGGCGCTCCTTTAGCACGACGTCGGCCGCGCGCGAAATTAGATTATCGCCGAAACCGTGCGCGACCGCCGCCAACGTTTTCATCGAACACGGCGCAATGATCATGCCTTCGGTCTTGAAACCGCCGCTCGCAATGGTCGCCGCGACATCGTTGATTTCATGCGTCACATCGGCCCATTCATAGATCTGTTTGCGCGACATCGCCATCTCATGTTTCAGATTGACCAAGCCGGCCGATGAAATCACAAGATGCGTTTCCCAGTCCTGTTTTTCACGCAAGACCTGGAGAAATCTGAGTCCGTAAATCGCGCCGGTCGCGCCGGTAATGCCAATGACGAGTCGTTTTTTTGTATTCATGACTTTATTAATTCCGCAAAAGCTTCTCGGCCATTGTATCGGTCGCCGACACCAAGGCGTCGATCATGTCCTTGCCCTGTGCGATGTGCCCGGCATTCGGCAATACGATAAATTCGGCATGCGGCATGGCTTTATGTAATCGCCAGCCGGCCTCGATCGGACAGACCAAGTCGTTGCGGCCGTGAATGATGATCGCCGAAATAGCCTTTAAACAGGCACAATTGTCGATAATTTGATTTTCTTCGATGAAATAAGCATTTCTCGCGTAGTGCAGTTCCATGCGGACTTGTTCGAGCATCTTGTGCGATGCGTGATCCTGATGCGGCGCCGGCCTGAAATCGGAGCCCAAAGCGACTTGCCCCCCCCAGGCGGTCCATTCTTTCGCCGCGCGTAGCCGCGCCAACTCGTCTTCGCCCCATAATGCATCGCACAAACCTTGCACAGGATCTTGTTCAAACTCGGCGGGAATACAATCGACCAGGCGCGACCATTGTTCCGGATAGATGCGCCCCGCTCCGTTTCTAATAAACCAATCCAAATCTTTCTGCCGCGCCAGAAAGACGCCACGAATGATCAGACCGAGCACCTTGTCGGTATGCTGCTGAGCATACAACAAAGCCAACGCACCGCCCCACGAACCGCCGAACACGAGCCATTGCTCGATGTTCAATTGAATGCGAATCCGCTCCATGTCGTCGATCAGGGCGTGGGTATTATTATCTGCCAATTCGCCGAACGGCAGGGACTGCCCGCAGCCACGTTGGTCGAACAGGATTATGCGGTATCTTTCGGGATCGAAAAAAAGCCGGTGATCGGGTTTGATACCGGAACACGGCCCGCCATGCAAAAACACCACGGGCAGACCGTCCGGATTGCCGCATTGTTCTACATAGACCGAGTGCTTGCCGGTATTCAGAAAGAACGTATCGAATGGGGAGATTTCGGAATAGAGGGTTTTCATTAAAAGTTGATGGACTCGATGGAAGTTACCGCTATATTAAAACTTTATGGATTCCCATGGTCTTCCGTGGGAACGAGAGCGTAGCCCGTATGCAGCGAAGCGGAATACGGGAATGGCGTGGCTTCGAACTTCTAGGAGGAGCCAGGCTCCATCCGAACTACACTGTTCGGTTCGTTTTAGGCGGCTTTTTGCTGAACGTCGATTCGAAGCATGCTTTCTATGCTCAAATGATAATCCAATCCGGGCCATTCGATTCCCGTCCCGCGACAAATAAAACGATAATTTGACAATTCTTTGAACGATGCTTCTTGTAATTCTTTATACCATGCCATCGGCGTCGATATTAATCGGCTGTCTTCTAGCTCGACATGCAAATACCGATCGTCGAAATGCACTGATTTACCTTTCACTGAAATAGTCATCCCATTGCCTTTCAAATTCATCTATTACTCGTTCCCGCGCTCCTGCGTGGGAATGCATACCGGGCTTCAAGCGCGCTGCATTAGCCTGTAGGATGAATGCAATGAAGCCCATCGAATCGGCCTTGATGATGGGCTTTGCTTCGATCAACCCCTACTCCTGGATTCTCGAAGCGCTTCCAAAATATCGTCGGTTGTTGCTTTGGTTTTGATTCCCGACACGTCAAAAGGGGACGAGTATTTTTCGCTTTTCGCTTTTAACGAAAAGACCGCTCCGTCTTTTCTGTGTATTTCGACTTCCTCTGTTTGAGCATTAACCAATAACTCAGCTAGATGCCGTCTCGCTTCAGAATAAGTAACAACTTTCACTCTGTTTACCTCACTACCTCAATACCCAGATCTCGTGCAACTTGCATCATTTTTTTGTCGAGTGTCATCAAAGGACAAGACAACAATCTTGCGCATTGCAAAAAATAGGCATCATAAGCATAAATATTAACCTGATTACGTATAAGCTTTAGCCTACTTAAAGCCCAGACAAGGTTTTGTGTCGCTATCGCGACGTTTATGTGGAGTCGGTTCGCGGACCGACAGCCGCGATACTTTTCTTTGCTTGTCCAAAGAAAAGTATCCAAAAGAAAAGACACCCGGAGGCCGCTGTATCCTGCGCGCTGACGATTTTGCCGAGGGTTTTCGGAAGGGCTATCCCTAGCCCTCCGAAAACGAGCGGCATCCCTGCCGCTCCCCTAGTGGGCTATTCTCGGCAAAATCGTCAGTGCTCGGCGCGGCCTAACGGGGCCCGGGCGGGAGCTCTAAGCCAAAGCAAATTGGCTGAAGGTTCTAAGTAATCAGGAATATTAAAGTCAATCGCTAATTGTAATGACTCATAAATATCTACCTTAATAAGCCGTACTGGTATTTTGCTCGTGGTATGGAGCATAGATGCTGGCCCCCGAAGTATGTTGGATGATACTCTCTCTTTCCGGCTCATCAAGAACCACCGCTAAAAATATACTGGTGTCGGATAAAATGTTCACAAGCGGAATTTTACAGCCTTGTCATCATTTGACAAGCGACCAAAAGCAAAAGGTGCGCGATGCGCAGCCTACGCGGACATAAAAAAAGGAGGGGTATTACGCCCTCCTTTTTTATGGGATCAAGTACTCAGACTTTAGAATTTGAAGCCGACCGAGCCGCCCAACGTGAAGCCGTCGGTATCGACGCCGTCGACGTCATCAAAGGTATGATGATAACGAGTGTCAGCACCGACAACGATGCCGTCGAATATTTCATAATCGGCACCGATACCGAACTGCATGCCGGTGTTCAATACGGTAATTGCGTCAGACGGCGGACTGATGATGTTCATGTCCAAACCGACCGGAATCAACCAGGGCCTGAATTTGCTGTCGTGCATGAATTTGATCTTCGGCGCGGCGCTAATTCTCAGCATGTTGACGGTGACTGTTTGTTGTATATTGTCAGGTATATTATTTAATGCTGCGAAAGTTGTATTTACACCGCTTCGTCTTTCATCCTTGATTTCAGTGTATTCGATGCCCAGTTCTAGATTAAACGAGGTATGGTCCATCAGACCGAACAGGTCGTTGTTGACATTGAAATCGATCGCACCGCCGTAGTAAAAAGCGTCTTGATCCGTATCACTTGTCAGAAGATCCTCACCCAACCCGGTACCAGCGCCAAGAGGATCACGAGTTGAACCGCGATTATTATTGAACCGCGACCAACCGCCGCGAACCGAAAACATATGATCTTTCGGCGCTGAAGCGGCAGGGGCCGATTTCACCGATGCCGCCCATTCGTCCAATTCCATGACCTTCGCGGTATTTTCGGAAGCGGAACGACTCGCCGCATCACGTACGCGGTTCAATTCTCCTTGCATTTCTTGCAACATTTGCGACATTTGATTAACTTGCGCTTCCAACGCTTCGACTCTGGCATCGGCCGATGCGGTCGGTGCGGCCAACGCCCCTGCCGCCAATACCGCAGCCACGCCCAGAGCGGTTTGAGTTTTATTCAGTTTCATCGTTTCCCCCTCGTAAGAGATTTTTTGTTTATGTTTTTTTTGCCTTAAAACAACAAGACTTTTTCACGAAAAGGATAATAGCAGCTAAAGTCCATCCTTACAAGTTCCTTACAGTAATTAAGGATTTTTCTTTTCTATTAGATAATCATTATTTATCAAACACTAATGAAAACAACATCAACACATGTTCGATCTGTATGCTAAAAACAACAATCCATTCAAACTCCGGCTTCGCTCAAAGCGCCTGGTATTCGGTCGCGCTCATTTGCAATTTTTAAGTGCCTTAGGATGTCTCATCCATAAAAACCGTCTGCAAACGTCATCGACTTTCGTTTTTTGCTTCATCTGATGGCTGCACCGGTTAAAGCCGTAGGGTGCGCATCGCGCACCTTTCCACGGCAACGAACCAGACGATAGGTGCCGATCCAGGTGCGCGATGCGCACCCTACACCTAGCGTTTTATAACCCATGATCACCCACAAATTCCAAGATATTTTGAGATTAAAAAGCGGGAACCCCAAAATTAGCTAAAATGGCCTTTTTCGACAGCCTCCCCCTAGCTCCTCTTAAATTCTAAAAAGGAAACCGATTAATCACTCATTGACTGCCGTTTTTTCCCTCATCTAATGGTCGCACCGGTTAAAGCCGCGTAAAATAGCACTTAAATCAATCCATACACGAACAGACATCCGATGATTTATCGAGCCTCAATACGGCAGGCCCCGCTCGGAAACGATAAAACGAAATTAAACTCATCATGACCACCATTCCTGACATAACGATTATCGGCGGCGGCATTATCGGCCTCTTGACCGCCCGCGAACTTACCTTAGCCGGCGCCCGCGTGAGCATTCTGGAAAAAAACGCTATCGGCCGAGAGTCCTCCTGGGCCGGCGGCGGCATTTTATTGCCGATTTATCCGTGGCGACAGCCTAGCGCGATTTCCGAATTGGTCCGGCACAGCCTGGATATTTACCCCACGCTGGCGATGGAACTCAGAGAATCGACCGGCATCGACCCTGAATGGAGTCCGTGTGGCCTGTTTATCAGCCGCAACCCCGATATCGAACAGGCTATCGATTGGTGCGAACGTTATAATATCGATTATCGGACCGCACAAACGCCGAGTTTGAATAATTTAAATTGCGATCCGCTCAATCCTCTCTGGCTGCCCGATATCGCTCATGCCCGCAATCCTCGCTTATTGAAGTCGGCGCGCCGGGATGCGGAAAACCGAAACGTCGAGTTAATCGAACATTGCGATGTGCAAAACGTCACCGTTAAAAACGGCAGAATCGTTTCGTTGACTACCGACCGAGGCGAGCGTCCGGTCGGTCATCTTGCTGTCTGCGCCGGCGCCTGGACGAAAACGTTATTCGAGCGTTTCTTTTCCGAATTCACGGCTCCTGAAATCCAACCCATCAAAGGGCAAATGCTGCTTTACGATGCACCGCCCGATCTCTTGCCGGGCATGATTCTCGAAAACGATCACTATTTGATTCCGCGTCTCGACGGTAAAACACTGGTCGGCAGCAGCGTCGAGCATTGCGGCTTCGATAAATCAACCTCGGAAGCGACTTACCGCCGACTGAAGTCTTTCGCCGAACATTTATGCCCGGCATTGAAAACGATGCCGATCATATCGCATTGGGCCGGCCTGCGCCCCGGCACCGAACATGGCATCCCTTATGTTTTTCGCCATCCCGACCTTGACAATTTGAGCGTTAACGCCGGGCATTTCCGTAACGGCTTGGTCATGGCGCCGGCATCGGCTCGCTTAATGGCCGATTTAATTCTGGGTGAAACACCTATAACCGACCCGGAACCTTATCGCCTATTCGCCTCTCATTAAACCGAAAACGCTATTCCGGCCGCGACCGACCGGAAGCATCAAACTTGAAAAAGTAGATCATGAAGCCGTAGGGTGCGCATCGCGCACCTGGGTCGGAACCTGTCGTCGGGTTCGTTGCCGGGGAAAGGTGCGCGATGCGCACCCTACGTCGCTTTGAATTTTTGATGTGTTTTGGCAAAGCAGGAGCGGAAGCTTTTCAACCGTAACCGAAGCAAGCCCGAAATGTTTAGGGCAAAAACAAAATGTTGGGGACGGGTTAAATAACCCGTCCCGCAGAAGAAGCTAGAGCTTCCTGAATAGGTTACCCAAGCTGGAGCTCTCATCGTTATACATAAATTGTAGGGTACGCTGCGCGTACCAAAGCCGTGCCCTAGCGGTTCGGTTGGAACATGAATGAACATCTCGGGGGCTACCATGGTACGCACAGCGTACCCTACGCGGATCCCTAGCACCTCACCTAGAGTTAGGTCAGGGAGATCCGAGAGTGTTAAGTGACAATAAATGGTATCGAGGTCTCATTTGTTAAGATTGCAAAAGGGTAATTTTTAACTTATGTATAACGGCGAGAGCTGGAGCTTGGGTAACAGCTTATTTTAGTCTTTGCGGCCTCGATGCCATTTGCAGAAGAGTTTAGGATTGTTATCGAATGAATGCGAAGCTTCATTGCGATGCCAAGCCCTGCACTTCGACCGTAATGTGTTTGATTCGGCGAAAGTCGCCGAGCAAGGCTTTGTAATAGTCCGGCGACTTTGGAAAACGAGTCGTCACGGCAACGATCGCGGCGTATTGGTTAGGGCCGATTTGCCAGACATGGAGATCGGCCACTCGATTATCCGAGTCGTTTTCCAGCGCCATCTTGATCGCGGCCGTGTAATTTTCTTCGATACTGCCATCCAGCAATATTGGCCCGGTTTTCTTCAACAAGGTCATCGACCAACGCAAGATGATCAATGCGCCCAAAATTCCCATCGCAGGATCCAGCCAATTCAATCCGTAATATTTTCCGCTCAGCAATGCGGCAATCGCTAAAACCGAGGTCAATGCATCGGCCAACACATGAAAAAATGCCGCCTCGAGATTATGATCGTGGTGATGTTCGTGCTCGTCGCCGTGTCCGTGTCCGTGGCGGTCAATCAATATGAGCGCGCACAGCAAGTTAATGAACAAGCCGATGCCGGCCACCATGATCGCTTCGTCGAAACGAATACTTTGCGGCTCAAACAAATATTTGACCGATTCCATCGCCATGACCGCGGCAACGACAGCCAACGTAACGGCACTGGCAAAACCGCCCAACACACTGACCTTACCGGTTCCGAATGAAAACCGGGGATTACGGGCGTTTTTTCTCGCATAACGATAGGCAAACACCGTGATCATGAACGCCGCGACATGAGTACCCATGTGCCAACCGTCGGCCAATAAGGCCATCGAACCATAAAAGATTCCGGCCGTTATTTCGACCACCATGGTTACCGCAGTCAAAAAAAGAACGAAACTCGTCTTTTTCTCGGCTTTTTTATGCTGCTCGATATCTCGTTGCAAATTGCAACTAAGTTTTGAATCCGCGTCGCACATATGATCTATTCCGGCACTAAAACAATGAAATTGATAATAACGTCCGCTATCCCCTTTAATCTAAAAAGCATTTCACCATGAATGCCATGAAGAATAAGAAGTTAATTCAATAACTTGTTATTTGTTTGCATAGAACGTTCATTTATCCAAGAGGTTAGCGGCAATGTTTAGGTCATCTCTGGAAATATGCGTTTCATGGTTAAACGGTCCTATTTTCGGGGTATTTGAAAAGACATTTTGAAACCGTGCTTGTGGGAAGTCAATTAGACAGAGGCAATTGGATGATAACGAGGCGAAGAGAGATGGAGGGGAGATGGCAGCGCATAACCAGGCTACTTGGTTCTCCGTAGCCTGGTATCCGATCAATTGAAAACGGAATTAAACGCCGTGCGCTTATTTCAGCTTAGGGCAGTCGACATATTCGGCATGCACTGTGCTGATTTTAACGACGCGATGTTTCTGATTGGGGTTATTGTTAGGTCCTTCCGCTTCGCCAACCGCCGATATCCGCAATTGGTTCGGTCTTGCGCCTGCTTGTCTCAGCATATTTGCGACAGATGCCGCTCGACGTTCCGCCAGCCTTTTGTTGCTAGCCGCGCTGCCGACCGTATCGGTGTAAGCCACAACATCTGCAGTTGAACTTGGGTGAGTTTGCAGATACTGACCGATCAAATTGATATCGTGATGATTGGTATTGTAAGGCGTTGCGCTACCGGTGCTAAAGAATGCGCCGGTTCTTTGGACTTTACCTGCTTTATCGTGATTATCGCTATGAACTTCGGTCAGCCAATCGCACATGGCTTTTTCCGATTCCAGACGATGATTGGCCGCATCGCGAGCCGCATTCATCGCTTTTTGCTGCTGATCGATATTCCAATAATGGTCGTTTTGCCAATGTCCCAGTATGTGATTGGCCTCTTCGAATCTTTCTTCAGCGGCTTCCCAATGGTACAGCGCTTGCCCATAGTTCCCGGCTACCGCTGCGTCCATTTCCGATTTTAAAGCGGGAATGTCCTTTGCAGGGGGGGTACAAGCCGTTAATGCCGGAGCCAATATAGCAAGCGACAGGTATACAAGTTTTCTGTTCATGATTTTTATCCTCTTAAATCAAAAGCGATCCCTACCGGGAGATCAGTGGAGAGTTGTTAATCCAAAATAAATGGATTATTCGCCGTCATCCAATGGACCGTAAGTCGTCCAAAAACCCGGATAATGGGCGCCGAAATAACGTGTATCTTCACTGAAGCGGTCCCACACATAAGGTGGCGTGATATAGTCTTTTGTAGGAATCGGCGAGGTAATCAATTCTGCTACACCAATGACAGTTCGGCTCACGCCGTGTCCAACGCCACGCAATAGCCCCCAGCTCATGCCGAGAAATATATTGGAATCGCTGCTGATATTGACGATATTTTTTGGTATTTCAATCCACCCTGTCGTCGTGTTAAAAAAACCTTGACTCACCTTCTTTGTAAAACCGGACAAATACCCTTGTTCGTGATCGTCGGCATATCCCGGACTTGCTGTTACGAGTGTGCCGACTAACAGGCCGGCGGTGATTAATTTATTTTTATTCATTGTAGATTCCTCCCGAAACGTTAAAGGTATCAGGTCCACTATAACAATCATTCAAGTTGTTATACTCCGACCCAAAGAGTTTTCACATGACCGAAACATTAGGTTTATTTGACGGCCATACTGGCCAAAGCCTCCTTACTTAAGCATCAAACAACTCTCCCTATTGCATCGGCATAATGCAAAATAGATATTTAAATCGAAGGGACGCGCTCTCCTTTATCCCTTAATAACGACAATAGCCTAAAGGTTGAATGTTGTCAAACCGGCGCCCTGCCTGAATTCGTAGTAATTTTCATTATTGTCTACCGTTTATAACAATCAAAAGCGTAACTTGACGCAAGTCAGTCAATGCGATCGTCTCCTATGCGCACCAACGGGCATCTTTTTTGAAAACCGACCGCCGAAAGCGCCTTTCTACACTTGGGATTTGCCCCATACGCATCAAGCTAAAAACGGCCAACTTGAATTAATAAGTGTTAGCGTCATAACAAAGACCTATGCTCAGCCGCTCTCCTTTGCATGAACTATATCAGTAGCATCAGCATAAATGCGCCGCCATGCGTGACACTAAAATAAACGATCGACAACACAAACGCCAAAGTGGGCGTGATCAATAAAATACGCATGATCAAATAGGTAATAACCGCAAAGACCCAGACCATCAAGCCGAATAAAATATAGTAGCTCAACAAGTCGTCGGTTGTTGTTAGCCAAACGATAACAGGAAGACCCGCAGTGGCAATGATGTTCTCACAAATCAAAAAACTGGTCGCTGCCGAAATAAACCCCGCGCTCGCTTTTCTAAAAATCAAGAGTATTTCAACAAACATCAAGGTTAACCCGGTTTCCAGAATAGCCTCGATCAGCGCGTCTAAAGGATCGGTAATATTAGCTAGAATAAATAACTCGATTAGTAAATAATAGTACAAATTTTTTTGAAAAAAACTAACCGAACGCGGCAACTCTAGCGGACAATGCCTGAACCAGCACAACGGAACGTAGGCTTTTATAAGCTCCATTCCTCCCCCTAATTGTTGTTATCCAAAATTATTCTGCGTCCGGACTTTCGGATTCCAAAATTTTGCTGGTGTTATCTAATCGATCTTCATAAACATTGAACCCGTCATTCAATGCAATGACCAGCTCTTTAGCTTTTTCGCTTAATTTAGCCAGACGAAGCTTAGTTTTCTTATTCCAGCCCACCGGGGTATTGATCGGCAATAGCATATGAGTGTTCGTCAGGCTTTTTTCGAACAATTCCGCTAGATTTTCCAGCAAATGGAGTTCCTTTTGCCGTTCCTCCAATCTTCCGATAATTAACTTCGCCTGCAATTTACTAATCGCGATATGCAGCGGCGCCATGAATGCTATCAGTCCTACTAATGTCAATGGCCCCACGATGGGATCGAATAATATCGCAAAGAAGCCCATTTGAATTTCGGCAAACAACATCAACATGACGATGGAACCTAGAATCAAAAGGCTGGAAAAATGCGCACGCTCTTTCCAAAGCTCGATAGCTTGCTTGACTTCCGGTATAACGACCGCGCCGACATCGCGGATATTCTGTTCGAGCGCTTGCAGAATTCGGTAGGACCGGTAGTGATTTAAGTTTTCGATACGCTCATCGATAATCCCCATCGACTCTTTATTCCGCGGATCGGCTAAGTTTGCCTGACTGGATAGCACGACGAATTGTCCAGTCTTGATGCCCAGTTCCGCCAATCTTTTTTGCCATGATTTGATAACCTCCGCATTTGCAGTCGCATGGTCGATTATATAGACGAACTTATTGGAGTCCTGCTGTTCGGCAATGCTCTGACTGAGCCCCGTCAACGAATGCAATTCGCTATCGAAAACATCGCAAAACACTAGAACCAAGTCGGAAATCTCGACAATATGCCGGGTTAGCAGCTTTGTAATCGGATTAACCGGGGCTTCTATTCCAAAGTTGGGCGACTCAATGATCAACTTACCTTTTAAACGCTCGTTATTGACGGTTTTCAGCTCTAAATACGCGTTAACATTATTGCCTTCGCCCCGTATTTCTCGCTCTAACTTTCGGCTTATCCGGTAAAAAGGCAAACGGTGATCCAAATCCAACGCAGCCCCGGGCAAGGTTACTGCATGGTTTTGGCTATTGTGCTGCAAAACCGTGAATTTATGATTGGATGATTGTATTCCCGCTAAACTCTGATTCGCATTCAAATATTGATTGATAAACCGAGAACTCGCCTGCGAAGATCCGCCGATCACGCTGATAATAGGCCACCAGGAATGTTGACTGGCCGTGGTTTCATCCGCGCCGATCAGACCCAAATCGAATTCGAGCTGATCAAGTTCGTGAAACACCTTGGCCGCATCGAGCAAGACCGGATTATTATCGACAAAATGCTTTTCAATATTGAGCAATTGTTTACCGGGTGTTTTTTTTGTCATCAGTTTGACCTTGATTGTTATTAATTGTTATTTGTACGCCTGAGTCAGACGTCATGGCATATTAAATGGATAGACGTAACGTCTTGAGTTCGACCACTCCCTTGATATATCGATACTGCCGCTACCTTGCCACACCAACCGGCGTCCCCGGCACGACAATAGACCGCGTAACTTAGCTGAATTCCATGATTATTAAGTAGGATTTCAAGTATACACCCAGTTAAAACGCAATCAAAAAATGATCTTATCGACATTGTTGTTGAAATTAGCTTACCCGGCAGTAATGCCGTATCAACTGACTCAAACCGCTGACCAAGCAAAAATAATCCTAAAAAGAGCAGCTTACATGTGTTGTAGACCGTTCGTGCTGTGCCAAGTCGAAGCATGGACGGTCTACAACACTCTCACCGGCTTGGTGAAGCCTCAAACTTCCCTTCACCCTTCGACAGGCTCAGGGCGAACGGTAGATTGAGACTCTCAACTGCTCTTTTTAGGATAATCGGTATTCAAGTCTTTGCCTTTGTCATTAACTGCCAGTATATTAGCTAGCTTATCATTACCTTAATATGAGGCTGTAAAACGGGTCGCTAGATGGAAAAACCAAATACTATCCTTCCAGGCGCTTGGGCCTTAATGACCGTGATCCTTGCTTTCGTTTTATCGGGATGCGCAAAACCTTTTTGGGGCGGTTATGGGGACACTGGCCTAAGTCGGGATGCGTTTGAGGTATATGTCGAACAAGTCTTCCGATTTCAGAATCGGCTAACCAACGAAGTGATGCTCTTATCTCTAAGGAGCGAAGACCTCAATCAATTCAACGACATCTACTTAGCCGAGCATAAAATGCATGAAATCTGCAGCCCTTTAAATGAATATGTGGCCAAGAGCATGGATGACCAAAATGCCGGCCTGCTGTTAATGCGACGCTTGGAAAGGTCGGTCGCGCCTTGCGAACAAGCCGCCCAATATGTTGATTTACTGCTAAGGCACTTGGATTAGATCTGCCGATGATAAGCTCAAGCTTTCTTTAAAGGCGTTAAAACCGTATTGACAGCCGGTTTACTTTTATCGATTTCCGGATAATCGAGCGTGTAATGCAAGCCTCTGCTTTCCTTACGTAACTGTGCACAACGCACGATCAATTCGGCAACTATCACCAAATTACGAAGCTCCAATAAATCGCTGGTCACTCTAAAGTGGCTGTAATATTCAGCGATTTCGCTTTTCAGTAATTCGATTCGGCGCATCGCGCGGCTCAATCGTTTATCGGTCCGTACGATACCGACATAATCCCACATAAAATGCCTGAGCTCGCTCCAATTGTGAGAAACGACCACCTCTTCGTCGGAATCGCTGACCTTCGACTCATCCCATTCGGGAACCTTGGAAGGCTCCGGTATATCGGGCAGTATTTGAAGAATATCCCGGCAAGCCCGCTCAGCGAAAACCAAACATTCGAGCAGCGAATTGCTAGCCATGCGATTCGCGCCATGCAACCCGGTACAGGCAACTTCGCCGACCGCATACAGATTCGACAAATCGGTACGGGCATTGCGATCGGTTAAAATACCGCCGCAAGTATAATGAGCGGCCGGCACAACCGGGATAGGTTGTTTAGTAATATCGATATCCAGTTTTAAACAACGCTCATAAATGTTCGGAAAATGCTCTCGTACAAAGGCCTCCGTTTTATGGCTGATATCCAGATAAACGCAATCGACCCCACTTTTTTTCATTTCATGATCGATAGCTCTGGCAACGATATCGCGTGGCGCCAGTTCCTCGCGAGGATCATAGCGATGCATGAACGCAGTCCCGTCCGGCAAAATGAGGCGCCCCCCCTCTCCCCGGACCGCCTCGCTGATCAAAAACGAATGCCCATGCGGATGATAAAGACAAGTGGGATGAAACTGCATGAATTCCATATTGGCAACTCGACAACCGGCACGCCATGCCAAAGCGATACCATCGCCGGTCGCAATTTGAGGGTTAGTGCTGTACAAATACACTTTACTGGCGCCACCTGTAGCAAGCGCGACTGCTCTAGCCGCGATAGACTTAACACAGTGCGAGTGGATATCAAGCACATAAGCCCCCGTTACCCTGTCACTGGTTTCTTTGCTTAAAATTAAATCGATGACATTATGATGCTCGTATATCTTAATGTTAGGATGTGCCCTGGCCCTTTCGATTAATATTTCCGAAACGGCCTTACCGGTGGCGTCGGCCGTATGCACAATGCGGCGGTGCGAATGACCGCCTTCGCGATTCAGATGCAATTGCGTTTCGCCGGTTTCGGTTTGCTCTTCTGTGAATACAACCCCTTGATTCCTAAGCCAATCAATTGACTCCTTGCCATGCTTGACCGTCAACTCGACTATATCGGGATCACACAATCCGGCGCCGGCATCCAGCGTATCGGCAATATGCGATTCGAGCGAATCTTGTGCATCCAAAACTGCGGATATTCCGCCTTGCGCATAATAAGTACTGCCTTCGAAAATCACGCATTTTGACAAGACGGCAACACGGACTCGGTCGGCAAGCTTAAGAGCCAAGCTCAAACCAGCCGCGCCACTGCCGATGATAAGAACATCATAAGTTTCAGATTGATTCATGTAATGGTTGAAGTTATCGGTATTTATTTTTTTGTTATTTCTTGGGTATTAATACAGCAATACTATAATTATGGCTTCATAAGCCTTGTTTGTGGATAATAACGTTTTTTTATACGTTAGCAATTTTTTTTGAAGCTTAAGAACTTGTGCGGTTTAATTCTGTCTATCAAAACACATTGGAAAACTTGTGAAAGTTAAAACAGGGACCAGCGAACAACTGGATAAAGACTTGGTGTTGCGCGTACAGCAAGGCGACAAGTCTGCCTTTGATCTATTGGTCATCAAATATCAGTATAAAATAGTTCAACTGGTAAACCGCTATGTCAAGGATCCCAGTGAAGCGCAGGATGTGGCGCAGGAATCTTTCATCAAGGCTTACCGGGCGATTGGTAATTTTAGAGGCGACAGCGCTTTTTATACCTGGCTCTACCGCATTGCCATCAATACCGCAAAAAACTATCTGGTTGCCCGCTCACGGCGTAGTAGCGATTATGAAATCGATATCGACGATGCGGAACAAATACAAAATGCTCCGGAACTAAAAGGTATGGATACGCCGGAACAGCATTTGCTGAACGAAGAAATTCTTGAAACGATCAAAGGCGCAATCGAAAAATTACCTGAGGAAATGCGCATAGCCATTACCTTGCGGGAGTTCGAAGGAATGAGTTATGAAGAAATTGCCGATGCGATGGAATGCCCGGTTGGCACTGTTCGGTCGCGCATTTTTAGAGCGCGAGAAGCGATCGATAATAAATTAACCCCTTTGCTTAAATGACGGTAACTTTTGATGGTCGATGAACTAAATCAAAAAATTTCTCAACTCCTTGATGACGATCTCAATTATCAAGAATCCTTGAGTTTACTCAAAAAAATGCGAACCCAACCGGGTTTACAGCAACAGTTGCACCGCTATGAAGCAATCAGCCATGTGCTCAAATCCGACACCTTCGTACCTGTCGATACGGATTTTGCCCAACGGATTAGCCGAAGCTTGCAAACCGAGCCCGTTTATCTGGCAACGCGACGCAAACCCTTTAAAAAATCTTACGCCTCGATATCGGCCTTAGCCGCCTCTGTAGCTGCTGTCGCAGTACTTGTCTCTCAAGGGATTAATCAATCATCACAACCGCACATGATGCCCTTAGCTCAATCGCAATCGGTAACCATGGCGGGAAATGCCGAACTGCAGGACCCTCAGCTGCCCCTTGACCATCCATCCGAAAAGGAATTGACGAGAAACCGATTTATTAAATACCTTCAAGCTCATAACAGCAGCCGCTACATAGATGGGGCAGTCAATCTTCAGCCTTATGCGCGGACCGTTCAGTATCAGCAGGAATAATCGCGTGTTGAAAGTTTTAAGTTTTGTTTTGTCGCTGACGGCCGCATCCGCGTTTGCCGCCGAAATCGATGCCAAGCAGTCGCCTGAGCATTCGCTTTTGAAAATGCAGCAAGCAATGAAACACCTTAATTACCAAGGTACAGTGGCTTTTTTAAGAAACGGCAAGCTTAATGTCTTAAAATATTCACATGCCTCGACCAATGGCACAGGACAAGAACGCTTAGTTTCGGTAAACTCTCCTTTGCGAGAAACCATTAGGGATGCCGATAAAGTCAGCTGCTTCTTCCCTGAAACCTCTAAAGTTATTGTCGATCACAGACCTGCCGCTCGGTCTTTTTTAATCGATTTACCCGAGCAATTAAATGGCTTGGAAGCGTATTATCAATTTACGTTTTCCGGCGAAGAGCAAGTAGCCATGCTGCCAACAAGAATCCTGGATATTTCTCCAAAGGACCAGTATCGTTATGCACGCCGAATCTGGATAGACATCGGACAATATTTACCATTAAAGGTTGAAGTTTACGACCGCTCGGGCAACACCATCGAGCAGGTTGTATTTACCGAACTTGAAGTCAAACCTAGCTTGCCTTTTATCGATGTCGACTCCGCTCTCTTGGATAAAGAGGTAGAACGCATTCATAACCGGCAACCCATGTCTTTTGAAACCGCGGGATTTGTTTTAAAACAAGTCCCCGGCGGCTTCCGTCAGCAATTTTTCGTGCAAATGACAATGCAGGGCAGTAATCGCCCAGTGGAACACTTGCTCTTATCGGATGGATTTTCGTCTGTATCGGTTTATCTTGAAAATAAAGGTGCTAATATTGAGCTTGGCGCTCGCTCAACCGACTCTGTCAATGCATTTAGCCGAATCATCGACGATCATGTGGTAACCGTAATGGGCGAAGTACCCGAAGAAACCGTCAGGTATATCGCGGAAGGCGTGGAGCTTCGCACGGATATCCAATAAATTTTGCCATTGCTCAACGTATCTATATAGTAAACCGGCGTGCATTGAAATAATTTCACAACACCACTCAACTCATTTACCAAGTAAGCGATTTCCCAACGTCGATATCGCAAGACCAATTAATCGGTCCAGTGCGCTTTTCGAAAGCTAACGGTAAAATCACCCTGCCCTGTACAAAATACGCTATCTAAATGACCTATAATTCCCGACGATCCATCATGAGTTTACCCGGAGGCTATCACTCTATGAAAATTTATGGACTCTTATTATTAAGCTTGTTGTTCATTCAAAACGCTGCAGCGCAACTGCCCGACTTTACCGGGATGGTCCAGGATAATGGCAAAGCCGTGGTCAATATCAGCACCTCCCAAAAAGCCCCGGAGAATGAAGTAACGGGCTTTCCCGGAGAGCCTCAACTACCGGAAGGCATTCCTCCGGAACTGGAAGAGTTATTCAAACATTTCTTCCAAGGGCCGGGAGGCGGCATGATTCCCAGGGAAACTAATTCGTTAGGGTCAGGATTTATCATTTCCGGCGACGGTTATGTGCTGACCAACCATCATGTCGTCAAGGACGCCGATGAAATCGTCGTTAAACTAACCGACAGACGCGAATTAGTCGCTAAACTGATCGGGTCGGACTCACGAACCGATGTCGCACTGTTAAAAATCGATGCTGAAGATTTACCTTCGGTTACCATCGGCTCCCCTGAAAAACTGCAGGTCGGCGAATGGGTACTTGCGATCGGGTCGCCATTCGGTTTCGAACAGTCGGTCACCGCCGGCATTGTCAGCGCAAAAGGCCGCAGCCTGCCCGGCGGAAATTATATTCCGTTCATTCAAACCGATGTTGCAATAAATCCGGGTAATTCGGGCGGCCCATTATTCAACATGGAAGGCAAAGTGGTCGGTATCAACTCCCAAATCTACAGCCGGACCGGCGGATTCATGGGGCTTTCTTTCGCAATCCCAATGGATGTCGTCATGAACGTCGTCGACCAGCTCAAAACTAAAGGTAGCGTATCGCGCGGCTGGCTCGGCGTGCAAATTCAAGATGTCACCCGAGAGTTGGCCGAATCGTTCGGCATGAAACGTCCTGTCGGCGCCTTGATCGCCAAAATTATTGCCCAAAGTCCGGCGGAAGCTGCCGATCTTCAAATAGGCGATATCATTGTCGAGTTCAATGGTCAGAAAATAGAAACATCCGGAGACCTGCCGCCACTAGTAGGCATGAGCCCGATCAATGAAAAATCCAAACTCACCGTGATTCGCCAAGGCGATAAAAAAGTGGTTAGCGTTAAAATCGGATTACTACCGGAAGAGGATGTTCAGCAAGCCGCCACGAAAGCCGCACCGAAACCGGACAATCGCCTCGGCATCAACGTCAGCAATCTGAATGAAGAACAACGCGAACAAACTCAAGTCTTGAAAAACGGCGTGTTAGTTCAGAATGTCGGCAAGGGACCGGCTGCCCAAGTCGGTATCCAACGCGGCGACGTCATTTTAAGGATCGCCAATAATGTCATTCGAGATGTGGCTGATTTTGATAGAATAGTCAAAAATCTTCCGGCCGGCCAATCGATTGCTGTATTAATACAGCGGCGGGGCAGCCCGGTCTTTTTGGCCATTAAACTAGATAAATAAACGTGGATTTAAAAAACATAAGAAACTTTTCCATCATCGCGCATATCGACCATGGCAAATCGACACTGGCCGACCGCTTCATTCAACTATGCGGCGGCTTAAGTAACCGGGAAATGGCGGCCCAAGTCCTCGATTCGATGGATATCGAGAGGGAACGCGGCATTACGATTAAGGCGCAAAGCGTCACCTTGAATTACCAAGCCAAGGACGGCATTACCTATCAACTGAACTTCATCGACACTCCGGGACATGTCGACTTTTCTTACGAGGTCTCAAGGTCCCTAGCCGCCTGCGAAGGAGCATTATTGGTCGTTGACGCCGCTCAAGGCGTCGAAGCGCAAAGTGTCGCGAATTGCTATACCGCGATCGAACAAGGTCTGGAAGTTGTCCCGGTATTGAATAAGATCGATCTGCCGTCCGCCGAACCCGAACGCGTGATGGCTGAAATCGAAGACGTTATCGGTATTCCCGCCGATAATGCCCTCAAAATTAGCGCTAAAACCGGCGTCGGTGTCGAGGACGTGCTGGAACAATTGGTTCAATTGGTCCCGCCGCCTTCCGGCGACGAAAATGGACCATTGCAAGCACTAATCATCGACTCTTGGTTCGATAGCTATCTGGGTGTAGTGTCGCTGATTCGGATCGTCAACGGCAGCATCCGCCGCAAACAAAAAATCACCATCATGTCGACCGGCAAGTCGTTTCTTGTCGACAAAGTCGGCGTGTTTACACCGAAGCGACTGGAAAAAGACACCCTTAATACCGGCGAAGTCGGCTACATGGTCGCTTCGATCAAAGATATTTTCGGCGCTCCGGTCGGCGATACGATCACTTCGACCGACAACCCGTCCGATAAGCCATTAGCCGGATTCCAAAAAGTCCAGCCGCGCGTATTCGCCGGCTTATACCCGGTATCTTCGGACGACTATGAAGACCTGCGTGAAGCGCTAAACAAATTACAATTAAACGACGCTTCGCTGCAATTCGAACCTGAAACTTCGCAAGCACTGGGTTTCGGTTTCCGCTGCGGATTTCTCGGCATGCTGCACATGGAAATTATTCAGGAACGACTCGAGCGCGAATACGATATCGACCTGATCACCACGGCACCGACTGTGGTCTACGAAGTGACCACCCACAACGGGGAAGTTTTAATGGTAGACAACCCGGCTAAATTGCCCGATATCGGTGCGATCGCATCGATTAAAGAACCGATTATCCGCGCCAATATTTTAGTTCCTCAAGATTATTTGGGTAACGTTATCAATCTATGTATCGAAAAACGCGGCATTCAAAAAGACATGCAATACGCCGGACGACAAGTCTCATTGAATTATGAATTGCCGTTAAGCGAAGTCGTACTGGATTTTTTCGATCGTTTGAAATCGGCCAGTCGCGGCTTTGCTTCATTCGATTACGAGTTCTTGCGTTTTCAAGAAGCTTCGCTGATTAAACTGGATATCCTGATCAACGGCGAAAAAGTCGACGCACTGTCGATCATCGTTCATCGAGACATCAGCCAAAACCGCGGACGCGATTTGGTTGAAAAAATGAAGGACCTGATTCCTCGTCAGATGTATGAAGTTGCTATTCAAGCCGCGATCGGTTCAAAAATCATTGCCCGGTCGACAGTTAAAGCGATGCGTAAAAACGTGACTGCTAAATGTTACGGGGGAGACATCACTCGTAAGAAAAAACTCCTGGAAAAACAAAAGGCCGGTAAAAAACGCATGAAACAAGTCGGCAAGATAGAAATTCCGCAAGACGCTTTTCTTGCAGTACTTCAGGTCAACAAAGACTAACTTTTTTCTTATACTCCGACCAATTTTTCACTTTTTGCACCTTTGACCATGAATTTCGATTTTTCATTTTTTTTAGCGATCGCCACTTTATTGACCGGAGCGATTTGGGGTGGCTATTTAGTCTACCTTAAATTCGCCAGCATCGACCCGCTACCGGAAAACGAGCCGATTATAGTCGAGTATGCTCGTTCGTTTTTTCCGATCGTGTTGATCGTTTTGCTGCTCAGATCGTTTTTGGTTGAGCCGTTTAGAATCCCTTCCGGGTCGATGATGCCCACCTTGCTGATCGGAGATTTTATTTTGGTGAACAAATTCACCTATGGCATACGACTACCGGTTATTAACAAAAAAGTCGTCGAAATAAACCAACCCCAACGCGGGGATATCGTTGTATTCCGCTACCCTAAACAACCATCGGTCGATTACATCAAGCGCATCATTGGCTTACCGGGCGATCGTGTCGCTTACGATAAAAAAAACCTCTATATCAATGGCCATCCGGTTAAACGCGTTTCACTCGGTATTTATGAAGGCGTCGGCCAAGGCGAAAGCATGACCGGCACCGAACATTTTCTAGAGAATTTAAACGGTGTCGAACATAGCATTTTAATCAGTCCCGGCGCGCCCTCGATTGACGGCGTTTATGTTGTACCCGAAGGCCAATTTTTTGTAATGGGCGACAACCGCGACAATAGCAACGACAGTCGCTATTGGGGTACGGTACCCGAACAAAACCTAGTAGGAAAAGCGTTTTTTATATGGATGAATTGGGATTGGCAACATAAAGGCGTCGGCTTCGACCGTATCGGCACAATCATTCAATAAAATCCCATTTTTTATCTTATAGGGGACGACTATGAAAGCTTCCTTGCAACGCCAAACCGGATTAACGCTCATTTCGACTATATTGCTTCTGGGCTTGATCGCGTTTTTTACGCTGTTGATTTTGAAAATCGCGCCAATCTATATAGACCATAGTAAAGTAGTCAATTCACTGGCAGGCCTAAAACAGACTGTCGACATTCAAACGAAAAATAAAAACGAAGTCTGGAATGCCTTGGACAAGCGCTTTAACCTCAATTACGTTTATAACGTCACAAAGGATGATGTCAAAATAACCAAACAAGGCAATTATTTGAAAGTTGAAATCGATTATGAAGTCGTCGAAAAGATTGTCGGTAACTTGAGTGTACTCGTCGAGTTTAATGAAGTCATTGAGGTGGGTGTAGAGTGACGAGAGACCCTGAGATACTTTGTAAAAAACTGGGTTTGCACTTCAATAACATGCAGTTGTTTAAAATGGCGCTGACCCATCGCAGTATGGGAGCGCATAATAACGAGCGACTGGAATTTCTAGGCGACTCGATACTTGGCTTCGTGGTCGCCGAGAAACTGCACGAAATGTTTCCGGAAGCCAGCGAAGGCGTTTTAAGTAGACTCAGAGCCAGCCTTGTCAATCAGGGTGCGCTCGCCGACTTGGCAAGAAAGCTTAATATAGGCGATTATTTAATCCTTGGCTCGGGAGAACTGAAAAGCGGCGGTTATCGACGCGACTCGATCCTATCCGACGCGGTCGAGGCGATTATCGGCGCCTTGTTTAAGGACCAAGGCATTGAAATTTGTCGGCAATGGGTTCTGGATATGCTTCAGGACAGACTCGACAGCTTATCGCTCGATAATTGGCAAAAAGACCCAAAAACACAATTACAGGAATTGATGCAATCAAAAAAACTGGACTTACCCGACTACACCTTAACAACGATGTCCGGCTTACCGCATGAACAAACGTTTAAAGTGAAATGCACGATTCCATTATCGGGAAAATCGTGTATCGGTTCCGGCGTATCAAGAAAAAAAGCCGAACAAGATGCTGCAGAGCAAATGCTGGCGCTATTGAAGCGAGAACAATCATGAAATGCGGCTATGTTGCGTTAATCGGCCGACCCAACGTCGGCAAATCCACGCTGATGAATCATTTGCTAGGCCAAAAAATCAGCATTACATCGCGAAAGCCACAAACGACCAGGCACCGCATTCTCGGCATCAATACAACCGAAACCGGCCAAGCGATCTATGTCGATACTCCCGGAATGCACGATAACGAAAAACGCGCACTCAATCGTTATCTCAATCGAACAGCGGAAACCACTTTGGTCGGCGTCGAGGTCATCGTTTGGTTAATCGATGGACTTTCCTGGCAGCCTTATGACGATTTGATTTTCAAAAAACTGGAGCAAGCCGGCTTACCAGTCATTCTAGCGGTTAATAAAGTCGATAAAATCAAAGACAGAGATACTCTGTTGGCATTTTTTGCCGAAGCCCAACAGCGCTTTGCTTTCGAACATATCATCCCGATTTCCGCGCTAAAAAAAACCAACCTGCAACAACTGGAAAAACTCGTCATGGAGTTGCTGCCGGAACGCGACCCCATTTATCCGGAGGATCAGATTACCGACCGTCCGGAACGCTTTTTAACCGCTGAAATCATTCGAGAAAAATTGACCCGCCGACTGGGCGACGAATTGCCTTATTCGTTGACTGTCGAAATCGAACGCTATGAAGAAAACCCCGAAATCACTAAAATCTATGCCGTAATTTGGGTCGAGCGTAGCTCGCAAAAAAGTATCGTGATCGGGAAACAAGGCGAAATGCTCAAGAAAATCGGTTCCGATGCCCGGCTCGACATAGAAAAACTAATCGATCAAAAAGTTTATTTACAGTTATGGGTAAAAATCAAACAAGGCTGGTCCGACAACGACCGAGCGTTGCGAAGCCTGGGCTTTAATGATTGAGACTGTTGTTTCGTTGCAACCGGCTTTTATCCTGCACCACCGGAACTTCCGGGAAACCAGCCTGATCGCTGAGGTATTGACTCGGGATTTCGGCCGGCTCTCGGTTCTAGCGAAAGGCGTCAGAATACCGAAATCGAAACTAGGCCCCTTTATTCGTCCGTTTGTTCCTGTACTATTATCATTTTCCGGCAAATCGGACTTAAAAACTCTGACGCACATCGAACCCTGGCAAACGGCACCGAAACTGCATAATCTCGCACTGTACAGCGGGTTTTATATCAATGAACTGGTCACTTATTTTCTGCACCCTTTCGATCCACACCCCGAAGTGTTTCTACTTTATCAAAATGCCTTAAGCCAGCTATCGAATACCTCAGACCTGGAACCCGTACTCCGGGTTTTTGAACTTAACCTGCTGACACAAGTCGGTTATGGCTTGCAGTTCGATGTAGACAACCTTCATCATCCGGTTTCGCCCAGTAAGAAATACCGTTTCAATGCCGAATCGGGACCGGTCGAATCGGAGCAAGGAGATTTTGCGGGAAGTACTTTCCTCGCACTGGAAGCACGCTCATTCCCGGACAGCGCCACTCTGACCGAGGCTAAAAAAATCATGCGCTCGGCAATTAATTTTCATTTGAATGGGAAGCCACTCAAAAGCCGAGAGGTTATTTCCAAAATCCTCAAACACTCGCATTCATGAACAACAACGATATTCTACTTGGCGTCAACATCGACCATATTGCCACGTTAAGGCAAGCTAGAGGTACTCAGTACCCTGACCCGATCCAAGCCGCATTGATCGCCGAACAAGCCGGCGCGGACGGTATTACTGCTCATTTGCGCGAGGATCGCAGACATATTCAAGACCGGGATATTTATCTACTGCGCGACATCATCCATAGCCGCCTGAATCTGGAAATGGCCGTCACCGATGAAATGATTGCAATTGCGCTCAAAGTCAAACCTTACGCTTGCTGTCTCGTTCCGGAAAAGCGCGAGGAACTGACCACCGAGGGCGGTCTTAACGTGGCCGAAAATCAATTCCGCATGAACGATGTCTGCCTTCGGCTCGGCGAGGCCGGAATCGAAGTCTCCTTATTCATCGACCCGGATCGGCGTCAAATCGACGCTGCTGTGAAAGCGGGCGCGCCAGTCGTAGAATTGCATACCGGGCGTTATGCCGATGCGGAAACATCAAGCATTCGCTCCGACGAGCTAAAGCGCATTCAATCGGCCGCGCAATACGCAAACAGCGCCGGATTACAGGTCAATGCCGGACACGGACTCAATTTTCACAATGTCGAAGCGATTTGCAAAATCCCTGAAATTGTCGAATTAAATATCGGCCATGCCATTATCGCCCAAGCGGTTTTCTCCGGTTTAGCCAAAACCATCTGCGATCTCAAACAATTGATGCGGCAAGCCCGATTACAAAGCTTGATCTCCAGATAACCGATGAAATTACAATGCTTTCAATTAACCTCGGCCGGCGACCGAGAAGTTAATCAAGATTCGATGGGGCGCATTATACAAGACGACTATGCCTTGTTTATTGTTGCCGACGGACTCGGAGGCCATCAGTCGGGTGAAAAAGCTTCCCGATATTTTTGCCAAGGCTTATTAAAATTAGTCCATCAACACCGGAATCATCTTGCTCAAGCTCCCGATGAAACCATGACGGCATGGTTTAAATCAGCAGTCGAAGAAATGAAAAAGCTTTTCGGCAACGATCCATCCGCATCGGAAGCGCATACCACCTGCGCATTACTCTATATCGACCCGAATCAAACAATCACAGCGCATTGCGGCGACTCCCGAATTTACCGGATGAATGCGAATAAAGTTCTATGGCGTACGAAAGATCATTCAATCACGCAGCAACTGTTGGACGAAGGATCAATAACCGAACAAGAAATGGGCTTGCACCCTGAGCAAAACCAATTGACGCGTAGTGTAAATATCCAGCAAACCCATCTACCCGAAATCCATGTTTACCCCCCAATAAAACTGGGCGAAACATTTCTCTTATGTACAGACGGCTTCTGGGAGTACGTTAAACCCGCCGAATTACTCGACTTAGCCCAACCCGATAGCGGTAAAATCGAACTGGGGAAATTTGCCCGATTGACGGTACTCAGGGCAAGAGGCCACAGCGACAATGTGACGGTGCAATGGATAAGGTGCCTGGGATGAAACGCATAAATAACCACGATGCTGACATTAAGACTCATGTTTGCGCGCGCATATCCTGTATCAAAACGACACACCACATCAAAAGGGGTCTATTGATTTAACAATAGCCCCTATCGCTCAAATCTCGAAATACATTAGGCGCGGCACCGAATATACTCATCGTAGATCAAATTTCGGTACCGCCGAAATTTGAAGTGCGAAAGATATATGATGCGCGAAAGGGAATATATCAGTACTTAGAGCAGATTTGCTCTGAATTAAAACTAGGCGGCCAAGCCGTGTTTTTGTATCCGGTATAGCAAGGTATCTCGGGTAATGCCTAATAAGCGGGCTGACTTGCTGCGATTGCCGTTGGTTCTAGTAAGCGCTTGATTGATCAAGTCCGCCTCTAGAGAGTCCAATTGGATACCGAAATCAGGCAGTTTAAAACTCGGAATACCGCCTGCATCTGCTGCAGGGGCCTTTTCATCAATATATTCAGCAAACTCATGCGGTAAATTATCGGGCTCGATAACTTTTCCCGCCAACAAGATCGACAGTCTTTCACATAAATTGCGGAGTTCTCTTATATTACCAGGCCATCGATAGCGAGTTAACACTCGAATCGACTGTTTACTGAATTTCGGAGCTTCGAGCGAATGGGCCTGCGCAAAATGCCGAACAAAATGAGTAATCAGCGCCTCGATATCTTCGGTTCTTTTCGATAGTGGCGGCAACTCTAGCGGCACGACATTTAAACGAAAGTACAAATCCTGCCTAAACTGTCCTGCGTCGATTTGCTTAACCAAGTCTTGGTTACTGGCCGCAATGACTCTCACATCGACGCGATAAGGCTTGGTTTCTCCAACAGCTAAACATTCACCAAGCTCTAAGAAACGCAATAATTTTGCTTGAATCGACAGAGGTAACGAATTAATTTCATCCAAAAATAAGGTCCCGCCATCAGCGGCTTGAAAGATGCCTTGCTTGTTAACGTTAGCTCCGGTGAATGCACCTTTTTTATGCCCGAATAATTCAGACTCCACTAAACTTTCGGGCAAGGCGGCGCAATTCAACTTGATAAACGGCTTATTAGCACGCGCGCTTTCTTTTTGAATTGCAGAAGCTAGCACTTCCTTACCGGTACCGGTTTCTCCTTTGATGAAGACAGTTACATCGGTACAAGCAACCATTCTAGCGCTACGAAGTAGAGAATCGAGTGCGGGAGATTTCCCAATTATCGAATTAAAATGATCCACAGGAGCCTCTCCTAAAATTATAAGTGTTGTAATCGCATGGGATTAAGCCATGGCAGAGCGGCCAATAATGCGAGTGCAATCATCAATAAGCCGACCGTCTGCTTAAAGTATTGCATTCTAGATAACCTTGTTAGTGTGCTGGTAATTATACCGACACTTATCACGGCGGGTAAAGTCCCAAAACCGAAAGCCAACATTGTCAACCCGCTACGAATAATATCACCGGTCGTCGCCGCAAGTGCCAATGCAGCATAGACAAGGCCACAGGGCAACCAACCCCAAATCATACCAAATAAAAAAGCTTGCTTGTGCGTTTTCACCGGAATTAAGCGGCGGCCATACGGCTCGATTAATTTCCAAAAACGGGATCCGGCTTTTTCGATATAAGCAAAACGCGGAAACCACCCCGCGATATAAAGTCCGGCACTGGTCATGATTGCAGCCGAAAGTACCTGCAACACCCTATGACCGTGACCTTCGCCAAAAGGCATCGTCAATATCGCCTCAATAAAGCCTACCAACATCCCGGCCAAAGCATAACTACTGATACGGCCCAAATTATAGTTCAGCACATAAGGAAAAAGCTTAGCCTTAGAAGTACGGACCTCGGGCTTAAGACTCAGCGTAAGCGTTCCGATAATCGACCCGCACATGCCGATGCAATGCATGCTACTAAACAACCCCATCGCAAAAGCGACAAAATAGGAGGCATTAAAGGCGATAGTATGTTCCATAGAGGGAGAACATTAGCATATTTATTAACTTAAACAATATTTAGTTTTGAAAAATTGAGGATTTTGACTCATCTTTTTACGTGAAATAACACAGATCAATTACTTATGCCGCATAAATGAATAAATAGATAAAAACTCATTTAAAAACCGACTGAATTTGCATCTGGATTTTTTCCGCCATCGACTTACGGTCTTCGGCATCTCGAATCGGACGACCGACGACAATATAGTCGGCTCCGTTACGGAAAGCTTGCTCGACACTGACCACACGCTTCTGATCGTCCTCTTCTCTATTATCGACCGGCCTAATACCCGGAGTGACAACCAACAAACGATGATCTAATTCCTCCCTTAACATAGACGCTTCCAACCCTGATGAAACAATACCGTCGCAGCCGATTTGCAAAGCACGCTTGGCGCGCGATAAAACTAAATCTCGTATATCACATTGAAACCCCAAATCATCGAGATCCCCCCTATCCAAGCTAGTTAAAGCGGTCACCGCCAGTACTTTTAATTGCCCTTTTTCCTTCGCGGCCGCCTCCATAATGGCATCGTTACCGTGAATAGTCGCCAGGTCGACACCTTTGCTACTCAGCGCGCGAATTGCCCGTCCGACCGTGGCCGGCACATCAAAAAATTTTAAATCGACGAAAACCTTTTTGTTCTGTAGTTTCAACCATTCGATAAAGCCAAAATAATCCCCGGACATGAACAGCTCCATGCCGACTTTATAGAAAATCACCGAATCGCCTAATTCTTCGACCAAGGCTCGGGCTTCAGGAATACTCGGTACATCCAACGCCATGATCAAGCGCTCGCGGACAGGAATGGATTTTTCAGAAATAAAAGTTTCGGTCATGAGCAAGTATCGATATGCAATAGTAAAAGACTCTCTATATTACCGAAACTTAATTCAACAGTGAATGTTAAAATAGCGTTCGACTAATCCACCCTGCCTAAGGCACATGTCAAATGCGCCTTAACCGCATTACAACTAAGTAATTAACGCATCTATGATCTTCACTCTGCTGCAAATGGCCGGATTAATCGCCTGCGGTATTGGTTGGCGTTGGCTTCGCCCAGGCGAACTTAGCGCCGAACAAGTTCGACCGGTTTTGACCACGGTGGTCTATTATTTGTTTTTACCTGCAATGATACTGGAAGTTCTGTGGCGTTCGGATATAGGCGTAAAATCGCTGCAATATACGTTGCTGGGTACATTAAGCATCACTTTTGCAATGATTTGCATCTGGCTAATTGGGCGAGCCCTTAACATTCAAGATAAAAAACTTGGCGCGATTATTCTGGTCACCGCCTTCCCCAATGTCACCTATCTTGGCTTGCCCGTTTTAGAAGAAACCTTCGGTCATTGGGCCCGTTCGGTTGCCATACAGATTGACTTGTTTGCTACCGCGCCTTTTTTATTTACTGTCGGCATCATGACTTCCCGGCATTTTGGCGAAAACGATAGCCAAAAACACAAACCGACTTGGCTTAATCTCAACGCCCCGCCTTTTTGGGCAGCCTTATTGGCGGTAATTTTAAACATAAACCAGATCGCTGCTCCCGAGTGGTTACTGGGGGTTTTGCAGAAACTTTCGGCCGGCGTCGTGCCGATCATGCTTTTTTCATTGGGTTTGGCATTGAGCTGGCAAAGCATCACTTTGCGTAATCTACCTTATGCTCTGCCGATTATTTTGATTAAACTATTTTTAATGCCGTGGTTTGCCTTGCAAGTATCGGTATTTTCAACGTTGGATGAGGCGCATAAGGCCGCAGCGGTCTTGGAAATGGCCATGCCCAGCATGGTATTAGGCATTGTTTTTTGCGACCGCTACCGGCTAGACAGTGCTCTCTATGCCATGGCGGTAACGCTAACCACCGTCTTAAGCATGGTTACTCTACCTTTTTGGTACCGCATCATTACTACAACGTAAGTACATTTATGAATCCGACCCTAGAAATTTTCTCGCAAGGCGAAGAGATCGTCACCGGACAAACTGTCGATACCAATGCGGCCTGGCTTTCTCAAGCCTGCGTAAATATGGGTTTTACAGTTTCCAGACATACCGCCGTCGGCGACCGGCTCGATGAACTCATAGCGCTCTTAAAAGAAATCTCGTCTCGCGCCGATTGCTGTATCTGTACCGGGGGACTGGGCCCTACATCCGATGATTTAACCGCTCAAGCAGTCTCTTTGGCTTTCTCTATGCCCTTGCAATTCGACACGATAGCTTTCGAGCAGATTGCCGGCTTTTTTAAAAACAGAGGCAGAACCATGCCTGAAAGCAATCGAAAGCAAGCCTATCTTCCTAGCGGAGCCTTACGCATTGATAATCAATGGGGAACCGCCCCAGGATTTACCCTACAATACAATCGTTGTCGATTCGTCTTTTTACCCGGCGTTCCGTTCGAAATGCAACACCTATTCAATGAGTTTGTTAAATGTTTTTTCGAACGGCACTACGCCCTTAACCCTAAGCAATTAGTCACTCTAAAAACCATCGGTATCGGCGAATCCGACATACAGACGGCCATCGCAGATATTACAATACCTCAGGAAATTCAACTCGGCTTTCGTGCCGGTCCGGATCATATCGAAACAAAATTACTCGCCCCCGCTCAATATCCTCGCCAGAAACTCGACCTATATATTGATACAATAAAAAGCCGTCTAGGTGATTTTATTTTCGGAATCGCTGACGATCGCAACCATTGCGACGATTTACCTAGCACGATCGATAAAATGATGCGAGACCAACAACGAACGGCGATTTTCATTGAAACCATAAGCCAGGGACTCATGGCAGCGAAATGCTCGCTTGCCAATGAATGGCTTTTAGAAACTCATTACCAAAGAAGCTCTGCACATATCGCCGACCGATTTTTGGTCGCTCTTGACGATATGGACTTGCCAAGCCAAGCGAAAAGCATCGCGAATGCGGCAAGAAATCAAAGCGGCGCGGATCTTGCGCTCATACAGTTCTACAGAGAAGACAACACAATAGACAAACAAGACAGCACTATTACCATTTACAACGCGTTGTTAAGCCCCGAAGGCTTGCGGCATTCGACTCATACGATCGGCGGCTCCGTTAAACGAAAACAAAACCAAGCCGCGTTGCTGGCATTGGATTTATTACGACGGTATTTACAAAATATAAATCATTACAAAACATAAATTAATATCATGCCTTTAATTCGACTAACCAATGTTTCTATTGCCTACGGAACCCATGCATTGCTGAATAATGCTAATTTTCAACTGGACCCGGGGGAACGCGTCGGGCTTCTTGGGAGAAACGGCGAGGGAAAATCCACGTTAATGAAAATTATCGCAGGAAACATCCAGCCCGATCACGGCGAAATCTGGCGCCAACCCGAATTGAAACTCGCGTGGTTAGAACAGGCTCCGGAATTGGTTGGCGAATCCACCATTTACGATGCCGTAGCCGCCGGACTGGGCGAATTAGGCCAATGGATAACCCGTTACCATTCTTTGTCTACCCAGCTAAATAATGCTGACGATAAAACACTGCAAGAACTTGGCGATCTACAGCATAAACTGGAATCCAAAAACGGTTGGCATTTTCAACAACAAGTCGAATCGACTTTAAGCCGACTGAATCTCCCGGGAGAACTACCGGTCAAAAGCCTATCGGGCGGCTGGAAACGCCGAGTCGCACTGGCAAGGGCCTTAGTCATCGAACCTGAATTGCTGCTCTTAGACGAACCGACCAACCATCTTGACTTGGAGAGCATCACTTGGCTGGAAGAGCAATTATTAAATTTTCAAGGAGCCGTCTTATTCGTTACCCATGACAGATTCTTTCTTCAAAGATTGGCAACCCGTATTGTCGATCTCGATCGCGGCAATTTAACATCCTGGCAAGGGACTTATGATGACTACCTTCGCCGTAAGGCATCCGCACTGGAAGATGAAGCCAATCAAAATGCCGAATTCGACAAAAAACTGGCCCAAGAGGAGGTCTGGATTCGCCAAGGCGTAAAAGCGCGGCGCACCCGTAACGAAGGGCGTGTTCGAGCACTCAAGAAATTACGCGACGAACGCGCGCAGCGCCGCAATGTTCAAGGCACGACCAAATTATCTTTGGATCGCGGCGACACATCGGGTAAAAAAGTCATCGAAGCGACCGATCTTTGCAAAGCTTTCGACGGGAAACCGGTGGTAAAAGATTTTTCAACACTCATTCAACGCGGCGACAAAATCGGCTTGATCGGTCCCAATGGCGCAGGAAAATCGACACTGTTGAAACTTTTACTCAAGCAATTAGAACCGGACAGCGGCACCGTCGAACAAGGCACTCGCCTGCAAGTCGCCTACTTCGACCAACTGAGAGAACAACTCGATCCGGAAATGACTGTCGCCGATTCGATTGCCGACGGCAATGATTATGTCGAAATTGCCGGAAACAAACGCCATGTCATGTCATACCTCGGCGACTTTTTATTCGCGCCGGCGCGAGCACGCTCGCCGGTCAAAAGCCTTTCCGGCGGGGAAAAAAATCGCTTACTCCTTGCGCGATTGTTCACGAAACCGGCCAACCTGATCATCATGGACGAACCCACCAATGACCTGGATCTGGAAACCCTTGAGCTATTGGAAGAAAAACTTGTCGATTATGACGGCACTTTATTATTAGTCAGCCATGACCGGAGTTTCCTGGATAATGTTGTTACCAGCGTACTAGTTTTCGAAGGCGGCGGCGTCATAAGCGAGCATATCGGCGGCTATAGCGACTGGTTTGCAAACTATCAAAACACCAAAGCCGCCGACATTGCTGTCAAAAAAACCGAAAGCATTGAAAAAAAAACCAGCAATGACACGCCGAAAAAGAAAAAACTCTCTTATAAAGAACAAAAAGAATTAGATGAACTTCCGGACCTGATCGACCGTCTTGAATCTGAACAAACAGCCATTAATGAAAAAATCAATTCCCCTGATTTTTATAAAAGTGACCCTACTTTGATCGCCGATACCCTTGAGAAACTGAAAACCATTGATAAAGAGATGGAACACGCCTTTCAACGCTGGCATGATCTCGAAGCCATGACTCATTAAATATTAAAATTCATTGCATCAAAAGCAATACTACCTTATCATTGCCTGTTTCCATTCGCTGATGGATTAAATACCGGAGAGATGGCCGAGTGGTCGAAGGCGCACGCCTGGAAAGTGTGTATACGGCAACGTATCGAGGGTTCGAATCCCTCTCTCTCCGCCACCGACCCAAACAGCCCCCGCAACAAACCCAGCAAAATCAACACTCCCCGCCTTTTTCAAGTCCCATAATGACCCATAAAAACCCTAGTTATCCCGCAAAACTTACGGTATAAATGACGGTATAAATCACTTCTGAAAAATTTATACCGTATGAACCTCACCGATATTGAGATAAAAAACGCCCAAGCCGCTGATAAGCCTTACAAACTGCATGACGGTCAAGGCCTTTATGTGTTAGTTCATTCGAACAAATCAAAGTACTTTCGAATAGATTACAGTTTCGCCGGAAAGCGTAAAACACTTGCCTTAGGCACCTATCCGCGAACACGACTCAAGGAAGCTCGAGAAAAAGCTTATACCGTAAAAAAGCAACTCGAGGACGGTATAGACCCGTCATTAGTCCGCCGATTGGAAAAAGCCGGGATCAAAGAGAACACCTTCAAAGCCGTGGCTAATGAATTTTTAGAGGCCAATTCAAAACGATGGAGTGAAGCGCATCGAAACCATATTCAAGAATGTTTTGATCGGGACGTTTACCCTTGGCTTGGCGATCGACCGTTAAAAGATTTATCGGCCATCGAGGTTTTAACCGTATTGCGGAGGATCGTTGATAGAGGCGCACTCGAAACCGCCGCCCGAACAAAACAGTTCATTGGTCAAGCGATCCGTTACGGAATCGCCCACGGCAAAGCCGAACGGGACGTAACGCAAGACTTACGCGGCGCGCTGCCTTCACCCGTTAAAGGACATTACGCGGCAATCAAGACACCGAAGGAACTCGGCCAATTATTACGGGACATTCACGCCTACAAGGGAAGCTTCATTGTTCGAACTGCCTTACAGATTCAGCCGCTTGTCTTTGCCAGGCCGGCTAACCTTGTCATGATGGAATGGTCAGAGCTTGACCTTGATCTTGCTGAATGGCGTATACCCGGCGAAAAAATGAAGATGAAAACCGATCATATCGTGCCGCTGGCAAAACAAGCCCTTGAGTTGCTTCGGGAGATTCAACCGCTCACCGGCCACCGGCAATATGTTTTCTATTCCCCAAACGACGGACACATAAGCCGGGAGACTATCGGCGCAACCATTCGCCGAATGGGTTACACCGGCAAGCACACCGCCCACGGATTCAGAACCACCGCTTCAACAATCCTACATGAACAAGGTTTTCATTCCGACATGATCGAGCGGCAACTTGCCCACGCCGAAAGAAATGCAGTCAAAGCCGCCTACAATCACGCGCAATATCTGCCCGAACGGCGGCGAATGATGCAAGCCTGGGCGGATTATCTTGATGCACTTCGAAAAGGTGCCGATGTAATACCGATCCGAAAAAGCGTCTAATTATTTGTAGGGCCCGACGAATTCGGCGGACCCTGCAAAAGACGACCACAAAACCGAATCGCGCGAAGCGGAAAGTTTTTGATACAATCGATTCGCCAAGCTAGGTTAGCTCCCGAATCCCGAACTCGTCCCTCGGCTGCTTGGCAAATTCTCGACGGCTAACCTTGACGGGGTTATGAAGACAAACAAAAAACAAAAGGCGTTTATCGACTTTGTTGTGCAACGCCAACTTGAAAAACAACTATCGAAAGACCGGCTCAACCAATGGCCGCCCACCCCAACCTTGCTAACTTGTCCTGATGATTTAAGAGCTGCATTCAACGGCGGACTTGATAACCGGGACCACTGGACAAAATCAGACTGGCAAGCATACGCCCTGCACCTCGAAGAATCCGGCAAACAGTTTGCCGAACGCCTCACCAAAGCTGAAGCCTTGCGACTCTTGGCGGAACATAAGCTAAAGAGAACAGTTCCGGCCAAGCCCGACACCAAGCCCGACATCAAGCCCGACATCAAGCCCAACGACCCAAGCGAAAATAAAACGCTCCTCACCGGAAAACCTGCACAGCCGCAAACCGACAGACCGAAACGCGGACGGCCTCCTAAAGACTTTGAGTCAATCGATAGACTTATCGACCGAGCCGCCAATATTCAGCGAGGCTCAAATAAAACTATTTCCAATGAACAAGCCTTAACGATGGCTTGCCGAAAGCTTGCATTGTCGCCCGACTGCATAGATAAAATCGTCACACCCGCGACAATCAACCGCATGAGCCGCCTAGCTCCCAAGCGTAAAAGTTCTCACGAAAAATAGATAACCTCAGGTCACGCGAATTATCGTGAAACTATTTTCACTACCCCCGCTTTAAAAACTTCAACAAAATCAAAACAATTTTTTCACGAAAAATAATTGACCTCAGGTTTCTATTTTAACGTGAAAAAATATGTGAATAATAGATTGCCAACGTAACAAAAACGCTTGGCTATCATGAACACCTCGACAACCTCTTTAATCCCCATCGATCCCTTATATTTCAAGGCCTCCGCAACGAGTGCGGACGTTCAGAAATTATTTTTCTGCTCATTTGTGGGTTATTTTTGGGTTATTTTTGGGTTATTTCTGGTTATTTTTTTCGGGCGTTATTTTGTTGTTCATTTTTTAGTTTTCGCCCCGTATAACGTGCCCCACGTTAAAAAAAACGAGGGGCCACATGTCTGATAAAACCGAAAATTTAACACCGCTTTTTCTGCGAATTTCGGAAGTCGTGCGCGTCACTGGCCTTTCGGCCACTTCGATTTACCGGCTCGCCGAATCCTCCGAATTTCCGAAGCCGGTTAAATTAGGGCCTCGCGCCTCAGCATGGCGTTACACCGACCTGATTGAATGGGCAAACACCCGCGAGGCGGCAGAATGACGAAGGACATAACGGAAGAATTTCGAGCGTTTCTCGCGGATAACGGTATCACAGTTATTGGTCAACTCATTGCCGACAAGAAATTGCATCGAATTGATATCGAGGGAAAACGCAAGGGCAATAAAAACGGGGCTTACGTCATCCATCCCGACCCGCCGCCAAGTGGCTATTTCGAGGACCACTCATCCGGTGGAATCAAGCTTTTTTGGCGATCCAAACGCGTCACTAATCAAAAACTGACCGCCAAACAAATCAAAGCTCAGCGCCGAAAAATCGAACGGCAACGGGCCAAACGCGAGGCCGAAGAGCAAGCAAAATTTGCCGCTGGAGCCGAGCGGGCGCAATCGTTTTGGGCGCAGTGCGAGCCGTGCGAATTTCATGAATACCCGATTAATCAAAAAAAATTGCAAGCCACATACGGTGGCCGCGTCGGAACGTGGATTCGATTCGTCGAAAACGAGTTTGGCAATCGCACCAAAATCACGATCCCGAACACATTCGTCATTCCAATTTTTAACGAATCCGGGACGTTGGTAAATCTGCAAGGCATATTCCGCCACCAACATCCAATACTAGGCCGCGCGAAGGACTTCGTGCCCGGCTGCCGGCTTGGTGGTTGTTTTTACTGGATCGGCAAACGTGCGGACGATGAGGGAACCGTCCTGGTCGCTGAAGGTTTTGCCACTGCTGCATCGCTACACGAGGAAACGCAATGCCGAGTCTATGTGGCCTTTTCCGCCGGCAATCTCGAAAAAGTCGCGCGAATCGTCCGCAAACGCCTTCCAAGAGCCCAAATCATCATCGCAGCCGATAACGACGAAAAAACGCGTGGAAATCCCGGAGTCACCGCCGCAACCAAGGCCGCCGCCGCAATCGGAGGGAAGATACTAATCCCGCCCGTTCCCGGTGATTGGAACGATTACATCACCAGTTTAAGCGATTGAAATTTATGGAAAATAAAAAAAATAGGCCGGATTTGAAACTGGTCGAAACGGCGGTCGATGTCGAATCGCCGAAGGGCGGCGGCGGTTCTGGCGGCGGCGGCTCATCTCTGGAAATGCGAAATCGGTTCGGTCCGTCTAGGGAATACGAAATAATCAACGGCTGCCTTCATCAGCACAAGGGCGAAAAAATCATGAAAAGATTAAACGCGTTCGCCAGAATTATTGAGCAGATTAATCTCGACGATGGTCTTGCCATTGTGCCGCATTACCGCATCTTCGGGACGGCGGAGAACGGCGCAGCTTTGCCGGAAATTCTCGTGAAGGTTTCCGAATTCGAATCGACTCCCTGGTATTCGCTCCACTGGGCCGGGCGCGTAATCGAAAGCGTAGGCGGCTGTGCCCGCCAGCATGTGAATGTCGCCACAAAATACCTTTCAATCATTGACGGAGAAATTCCGGTCAGAACGGTTTATCGTCCGCTTGGCTGGCACAAAATCGAGGATTGTTATTATTTTATCACCGCGACAGGGGGCATTGGCGAAACCGGCCTCAATTCTACAATCGAGTGCGATCCAGGCGGCGAGAGGATGCAGTTATACGCGATGCCAGAACCGCTGGCGGAAGATGAGTTGCGGGCGGCTTTACTTTCAGTTATGAAGTTTTTCGACACAGTCACCCCGGCAAACTGTCGCATAGGTTTGCTTTCGCTAATTCTACCATTCCGCGCCGTGCTGAATTTTGCCTTACGAAACAATTTCGGTGTTGTTTTCGAAGCAAAAACCGGCACCGGGAAATCGGAACTCGCCGCCATTATCGCGTCATTTTTCGGTAAATTTGACGGCAACACGCCGGTCTCGAATTGGGGAGACTCCTA
The DNA here is from genome assembly GCF_044788715.1 of Methylotuvimicrobium sp. KM1. Lineage (NCBI taxonomy): Bacteria > Pseudomonadati > Pseudomonadota > Gammaproteobacteria > Methylococcales > Methylococcaceae > Methylotuvimicrobium > Methylotuvimicrobium sp. KM1. The sequence goes on from NZ_CP173170.1 coordinate 4,619,733, forward strand.
TCTGGATATGACGATAAAGTCTTTTACACTCAATGGTTTAGTTCACATTATCGATGATTTCGTAATTGAAGGCTCAGCGTCCGCAGCGGAAAAATTGACGCAAAAATTTATAAGTTTTGTTCGCGATGCAGGCAACCAAGCCGCAATCGGTCGCCGCAAAACGGACCATAATTCAATGCAAACCGCGTGGCCGCGTTCGCTCACGATAACTACAACCGAGGGCCTACCAAACCTGCCGGCTTCGGTGTTCGCGCGGCTCCTGATCGTATCCATACCGCCCGATTCGATCAATTTTGACGCCATTACGGAAGGGCAGCGATTGGTTGCGGATGGCGTGTTTGCTGGTGTCATGGCCGCGTTCATCAAGTCGATTGCGCCGCGAATCGATGAGCTTAAAGCGCAAACTATAGAGGATGCCGCGATCTGGCGAAACAAAGCTCGAAGCGGCGATAGCGCCAACAGTCACGCCCGCGCGGCTGATATTTTTGGCGGCCTCATGGTCGCAGCTGACTTGTTCGCCGACTTCGCGGCGGACGCAATCGGTAGCGAATTCGAGTCCGGTCAGTTTTTGATCGATTTCGAACGGGAAATGGCAACAACATTTCGGCATCAATACGAACCACAAGCCGATGCCGACCCGGTGCGCAAATTTTTTGACCTCCTGCTTGCTGCGATGCGAAGCGGGGCCGCGCATCTTGCGGATTCTATTAATAAGGGGCCGCCTAAAGAAAAACCGCATGTTTTCGGCTGGACGAGGCAGGCCGCTCTAATTCCGGAAGCCCAGGATTCGCATTCGCCCAATGGCTCGCTTGTTGGCTTTCAGCACTTTGAGAGCGGCAAATCGGAGGTGTGGCTCCTGCCGACCCAGGCGTACCGGGAAGTTGTACAGTTCGCCAAAAGCTCGGGGGAGCCTTTCATAACGCCAAAAAAGCTGCTTGCTAAAATTTTTATCGAGCGCGGCCTTGTCGAAACAGTCATCGAAAAAAACCGAGCCAATCCGCGTGCTGACATTAATCGAAAGCTGGCTAGCGGCAAGGTTTGGGTTTTCAACAGCAACATTTTTGACGTGCACGTTGAAGACGAAAAATTCAAAGAAAATCAAGATGATGAATAACAAATTCGAGCGGGGCTTGATCCGTGAATTCCAGGAACTCGAGCGCTATTTTGAAGGACGCGCGAAGTATCGGCCATCGTGCAACCGGATCAGACGATTAACCCGCGCGGCTGGAAACCATTACCGCGAAAACTGGCGTGACTTTCCATTGAAACGGCGCGTTCACTGTTTTGAACACCGCCTTCACGAGGGCGGTTTTATTGTCGTGAAGTATTGCGTTTCCAGTTGGGGGCGCGTTCGGATTGTGCCACCGACGAAATACCCACTTACCCGCCGAAATTTGTTAGGCCTAGATTAGAGAGACTCATGACGACACGAAACAGATTCGATTTTTCAAAATTTTCAGATAACCAACTTTTTCAAGAGATGCAAAAGACACGAATGCACTTGAACATTTTACAGCTCGAGTTCGACAAGCGCGTAAACATTCGCAGGAAGCCAAAAAAGTTATCCGTCCACGATTTCCGGAAAGATCCGAAATGACCACTCAAAGTGAAATTAAAAAGCGGCTTCTCCCATTTGAAACCGTTAAGCCGGATATCGTCGAGGCCTGCACCCAAGCGCTTGATGCCCTTTATAAGTGTTCGGGCGTTTCGGCTACCGATCATGTTGAGCGTTTAATTCTCGAGCAGTTTACAGAGGCCTGCACGATCCTTGCCGGCGTTCGATGGAATTTAACCGACCGGATTGAATTGACCGCCGAAATGCCGGACGGCGAACCGTTAGACGAACTGGACGAAGCGGAGGAAACCGAGCTATGACAACACTTTGCCAGCAATGCAAGCGATTTGAAGACGGCTATTACTGCCAGGCCATGCAACAAAACGCGCCGCCGAACGTTTCGCAATGCAAAAGCTTTGCGCCACTGCCGGCACCCAAACCCGATGTAACCGAACAACCAACCAGAGAGTAAACACATTATGACTGACATTAACCTAGAAGTTGTCCGCCGTTCCGCTGCAATGGCGAAACAATCCGAACGCCCCAAAATACTTCACGCCCAGCTCGAGCAGCTCCGCGCGGAAAAAAACCCGAAGAACCGGGGCGAGATCGAAGCAATTAAAAATGAATTGGCGGCGCTTGCGGCTGCCGGTTATCGATAACGAAGGGGTAATTATGGCATTAGACACAGTTGCAACCATTCTAGGCCGCGTAAAAGTTGCGCCGCCTGATTCGCCGATAGCGGTTTTTAAATGCGATAAGCCGGGACTGCTCCGCGCGGTCTTCGGCGCAACAATCGATTCTAGGCTAGAAATGGATGCTAAACGCGGCGAGTTAATCGGCGCATTTTGTCAAAATGATGATGAGGCCATCGTCAAACGTAAATTGATGGATGGCATATTTTTTTCAAACAGAGGTACTAAAAATGAACCAACAACAACCGAATAAAAGCGAAGTCCCGGTATTTTGCACCGATTACCGCGAAATTCAGAGACGGCAAAGGCTCGAGCGCTTAGGCGAGATCGGCGACCAACTAGCCGACCTAAAAATGGAAATGTCTCACCGGATCAAGCACGGCGTCAACTATCACGACATCGAAAAAAAAATGGAACACTTACGAAATGAAGCCGCCGGCTTGACAACAGCGAGCCAAATTTAATTTTTGCTGAGTGAGGCACCATGTCTCACCAGTAAAACTTTACTAAACCTTTAAAAAACTTTACTAAAACCTTTAACAAAACAATTATGAACATTGAACAAATACAAGCCGAAATTCGCAGAAAAACCGCTGAACTTGAGCGATTAGACGGCGAAATTGACAGAATACGCCCTTATAAGCGCGTTGATACATTCCCGCTAACGGATGCAATCGCAGAGCTTTTGGCAAGCGGCAAGACCGACAGCAAGACCACGCAGAGAATAGAAAAACTTGAGGCCGAGCTTGAACTTGCGCAGCGGCACAATGCTACGCTTGCCGATGCCAACAAAGGCAAAAACGACATTGCCGACGCCATCGACCGAAAGATTAAAGCGCTTGAAATCGAGCTTAGGGCGGATCGCCAAAAGCTCAAGGAATTAACAACCGAACTCCTACTGTCCGAACTCGAGAAGCATAGGGCCGGATATCGGAAAGCCTTGGACAAATTTTTAAACGAGGTTGCATGCGCGGCGGAAATTTCCGAGAGGCTCCGCGTGCTGCACTGGGATCGGCATAACCCACACCTTTGCAGCTTCCAAAGCGAGATCGGCAATGATTACGAGAGCGGATATATCCGCGTTCGCATGATGCCGGGATTGGTTCAGCCTTCTAACGGCTCGTATATTCATACGCTCGTTAGATCAGCCGGCGAACTACCCAAGCAAGACGCGGTCGAGAAGATTTTTAAAGAACACGGCATTGACGATGACTTACTACCTGGCCGGCATTAACAGAGTGTAATTACCGTAATTATATAATTACGGTAATAATTTTATTATTTTATGAGGATTTTATGATTTCAGACAGATTAGCAACATTTTCACAGGAGCAGGCCGTTACCGATTCGGCGTTTGGTGTTGACAAGATCGACCTTGCGAACGTCGTCGATGTGCAGGATTCAAGGGATATCGGCGACGGTGTGCCGCTTAACGTGGCGTTTGGTGTTGATGAGTCGGCGGCGGCGTCTGGAAGCGCTACCGTGACCTTCCAGGTTGTAAGTTCTGACTCGCCGACATTGAGCGATCATGTCGTATTAGCGCAGTCGGGAGCGATTCCCAAGGCCGACTTGGTGGCCGGTCGTAGTCCGATAGGCGTATCGATCCCGCAAAGTCATTCCCTAAGCGAACCATTCGGCAAGCGTTACATCGGCGTTCGATATGTGATTGCATCGGGACCACTGACAGCCGGCAAGTTTTCCGCCGTGCTGATCGCCGGATCAATTCCGAGTTCCGGTCGGCTTTATGGTGGCGGCTTCACCGCTGTTTAAGCCCATTATGGCAATATAACCACTGGCGGCGTGAAGCCGTCAGTAATTTACTACTGAGGTTTTTATGAGAGCGTATGCTAAAAACAATCCGAGTCGGATGATTGCCGAAAGGCCGCTTGAAAATAATGAGCGGTTCTTGATTCACACAAAAGATGGAACCTATTCTTCAGAAAAAGCCAGAACCATTGGCGAGGCCTTCGAGCTAAACCCGAGCGCTTTACAGATCGACAGGGTTAGAATGGTTCACGATGAAAACGGCTCGAGGGTAGAGAATTTAGGTAGCACCGCTAACCCTGAATTACGGCGATATCTTCGGCAATTTACAAAAAAATGAGGTGATTTATGTCAGTTTTTGACGATAGAAAGAAAAATGGCACCAGCGGCGAAGCTTTGTCTATGACAATGGCTCTTACGTTCCCCGATAAGGAATTTCCAGGGGAACCGACGAAGGACGAGATTCTTCTTGCGAGGTCGTCGGGGTTGAAATCGGCCTATGAGTTGGTTGAATATGATCGGCTAAGGCAAAGAGCAGCAGCTCCGCCACCACCGCCACCACCGCCGACGAATGGTTATAAGTGGGGGAGCAAAGACAATAAGACGCTTTTGACGTGAAGAAACCGCAACGATTGCCGTTAGGTAAAGAAACTTACATTTAAAAGTTAATAAGAATTATCATATATTTCAAAGGCTTGTGTATTTTATGCAAGCCATTCGTTTTACGAATTAATTAAAATTACCTTAAGACCTTGAAAAACATTTCTGAAATGCTAGACTTAAATCCGACGAATACAAATTCGTGCCGGGTTGGTAGCCGGTTCAGCAAAGGCGCATAAGGTCATGCGCCGTCAGGCTCATGGCTTTTTTTATGCCCTCATCATTATGGTGGGTGTGTAACAGGAGGCGAAAGCCTGCCGGACCCTTTGCCCGGTCTACCAACCTGTTACATCACCCACCGCCCAAAGTTTGGTAGCTCTGGCCGGTGGTTTACAACCGCAGCAAAGGAGCACGTCATCATGACCACTCAAAATCCATCCAACCAAACTACCGTCCGCATCTACATTGATCGCGACGCGGCCACCCTTGCCGGTTACGACCTACACGGCAAAATCGAACGAACCGTCAAACCTTCGGAACTCACCGCGCAACAACGACAAACCCTTGTCGATATCAATTTCATCATTGGCGAAGGCAACACCGGCGCCAAGATCGACGGCACCGAAAGCATTACCGAGCTGTTAGACCGAGCCTACAACAAAATCCTTACCGATCAAGCCAAAGAGCAAGCCCGAATCGATGAGGCGGTCGAGATCATTACCCGGCGGATTGTCGAAAACTCCGCATATAACCCGCATCACATCGATACGCGCACTGGCCGCTTAGAGATCGAGCAAGGCAAACATGCGCTTATTCAAATCACATCCGAAAAAGCCGATAAAACATGGATGCACCGATATTTTTATCAAAGCGCTGGAACTTTGTATTTCGGCAAAGATAAATCTATTGATGAGATTCGCGACAGAGTTCTATCGAATCCGGAAGTTGGAGACCGCCTTGCAAGCCTGGATCAAGTCGCCGACCACATCCAAGGGCAACTTGACCGAGCCAAGGAAACCCGCGACCGGATCGCCGCCGAACGCAAAGCAGCGACCGAAAAGGCCGAGGCCGAAGCCAAAGAGCGAGAAGCCGCACAGCTCCGCGCGTTTGCCAGAAACATGATGACAGCAATAGACCAGCGGAAATTCGAGGCCGGTTTGCTTCCAAACCATGAGATTCTTTGCGCCATGGCGGATTATGTTTTTGAGCCCCTGGATCAATTCGAAGCCGTGGACCGTGCGGCACTCTATGCCGATGCTAGGGATTACCTGAGCGAATACGGCGGCACGATCCAGGAGATTACCCGCGAAGTTATCACACTGACCGACGACCAATTTTTAACACTCGAAGCCATCAAGAGGGAGGCTAACCAATCATTACCCGGCGCAACGGTCGAGGCGTTGAAATTGGTATTGTATTCGGATAATGCGCTAGAAGATTACGACCCCGAGATTGAATACGTTATTGCTCGAGTTAGCGTTAAGCATGGAGAGTTCGACTTTCAAAAGGACTTCATGCTTTACGAAACCGACGAAGCTGACGACAGCGTGGAGGGTTAAATCATGAACTGGCATGTATTAATCAAGGCCTTTCGCGGCAATAAAACCCTGTATTCCGATTGTGGTCATAAACATCGATCTATCGAGGCTGCAAAGCGTTGCCAACGTAGGATATCGCAGCAAGAACCCGAACCGGGCGTGACTATCGCCTTTGTCGATTTGCGTTTAGTTGGGGGTACGTCATGAAGCCGTGGTCAACGTCGAAACAAAATACAAAACCTAATGCCGATTTATCGACAAGGCTTGTCAATATCTTAGCGGATCAGGAAAAACAACGAGGTTTAAAACCGATGCCATTGGAGGCCGATCTTTTGCTTAAGCGCATTGAGCAAGGCGGTCAATCCGGGGATTATTTGGCGGACGCTTTTAATTCAACTTATCGGAATATTCCTTTCGGCCAAAGCCTTTTCGATATCATCCACCTGGACGCCGAAGCCTTCCGGCTTTTTCATGAAATCCTTCACATTCGGCACGTTCCCGGTTGGTCGGATGATGAGCTTTTTGTCATTGAGCGCAAGATCAAAGCGATTAGGGAGGCTAGATAATGAATAAGCCAATTTCAAAGAACATCGTCGAACGTGTCGTTATCGTCCCGGAAAATAAGCGCTTGGACTTTCTTTATGAGCATTTCCGTACACCGCTTTTCGATCAGCTCGTGTTCAGGATCGCGGATAAGGTTATTAAAGATTATTCTGGCGGCTATTTCGAATACTGCCTGCTCGAAGATTCTAAGGCCGCCTTCCTTCGCCTGGGATCGAGCGAAGGCTTTACGTTAATTAATCCCTTCACGAATGTGGAACTCGAGAACGTTGACGATACCCCGACCGGCTTGATTGTTTCGCTCTATGCCCTGGGCCTACTGATTGAAGACCAAGGAGACCGATGCCACGAAAGCCTTCACGATATCTTTCATGACATACGAACCGCGATTATCGATTATTGCGACGAGGTCGGGCGGCATGACATTTTTTATTGCTTAGTCGATTGAGGGGGCGAACATGATAAATAGTAATTATTACGGTTCACCCGTTCAAAATTCGATCGGCGACTTGGTTAAAGTGCTTCACTTGGAGGAAAAAAGCCGGAACGATGCCGAGATTAAAGGTGTTCCGGCACTGCATCGGCTGTTCAATATAGCCAAGTCAAACAGCCGGCAAGCGTTGGTTATTCGCCGGTTCTTGCTTGGTTTGTATGATGGCGCACGGTTCCCGGTCAACCTGAACAGCTTGCGTTATTTAGACGTTAATATTATCGATGACTCGCTTTTGGTTTTGGGCATGGACGCGATGAGTTTATCAGCTAATATCGACGACCATATCGCCAAAGGTTCGATGTTCTTCGAGGCTTGGGCGCGAAATGCGGAGGTGCTGCAATGAGTATTCAATGTTTAAACTGGGCGTTCACTCTACCGCTAACCGGCGCAGCAAAAGCCGTAATTATAGCCTTGGCCGATAGAGCTAATGATGTTGGATTCTGTTACCCATCATTCGCCAATATTGCGCAAAGGGCGGGCTGTTCGAGAATGACAGCAATTAGGTCAGTAGAGAAACTTGAGGCGTTAGGGTTTTTGGAGAAAATTAAAGGAAAAGGCCGTTCAAATGGGTATTTTTTGAAGCTTGAGTTATCCACAGAAAACGACCAAACCAGTAACACCACGATACCGGAAAGCGGTTATCAACAAGTCACACCATGTGACCAAGTAGTCACACCATGTGACCTTGGTAGTAACACCATGATACCCAAATCATCAAGAACCACCAAGAATCAAAAAAACGCGCGCGAGGAACGCCTAGAGAAAACCTCAGCGGACAAAACGGAGCAAGCTGACGGGCATTTGAGTTTCAAACCCTGGCAGCCGCCGCAAACTCAGCGGCAAATTGACCGCGAAACCGGACGCGGAGAGCTGCAATCGATCAAGCAATTTTTGGGGGCTAGATCATGATCCGCCTGGAGATAGTAAAAAACAATCGGGTAATTGCGCGGCTACGGCTCGACAAGGACACATCGAAAGACCTTCTCGAGCTTCTTTCGCGCGGTTACGGCATACAACCCATTTTGCAAGCCGGGGCGACTATCCCGGCTAAGGCGGCAAAATGAAAGAAGCAGTGATTACCGGATTTTTAACCGGCGCATTAGTTGGCGTGATATTAATTTTCGCGGCTGGCTATCTGGAAAACTGGTGGCGGGCAACTTCATACCGCAGGTGGCGAAAATGAAAACGCTCTACGTCATTATGGCAATAATGCTAATCGTTACATCCTGCCGGGCCGGTGCCGATATCTTCATCGTTCAGCGCATTGTGATCGACGAAAAAGCATTGTTTCGATTGTTATCGAAGCCAAGACCGACAGCTAAAATTTCAATCAGGAAGGAATACGATAATTGCCGGCTTGGTGATCGGATCGCCTGGGCATACTTAATCAATCATTCAGTAAACACAACAAAGTGAGGCTTAACAATGGATATAAAAGAACTTATCGAGCAAGTTAAAAACGAATCCGGAATTGATGGCGTTGCGAGGATAAAAGCCGATCATGAAAAACACTTGAAAAAGAAAAAAGAAGACCACGAAAGGATTGAAAAGGAAACTGTTTTTTGGGTTCTCAATGAAGCATCTTACGAGGAACTTAGCGATATATTTCATGACCGAACCGGACGATACATGCAAAAAATAAAGCACAATCGAGGTGAAATTTATTCATATATTTTTCTGTCTACGGTGCTTGAAGTCATAGACAACACGCCGGTATTAATTAAAATATTTTATCGATAAAGCGTTAAAGTTTCTGAATAAAACTAACATTTGCCCTCATGGATCGAGGGCGTTTTTTGAAGTCGCCGGTTAGCCAAAAAGCCTGACCAAATCACTATATTTTAGCGAAAAAACCGGCGGCTTCACAAAGCGAACAGAAAACCATCACACCCGCAAACTACCCAACAAACGAAATTTCAAATTCCAAAGAAAACCGGCCTTAACGTGTTTTTTATGCCTTACCCTTTACGCCTGCATTGCTTCAACCATGAAAACAGCGCCGCACAAGCAAGCTATTTTAATCTTCATAGCTTTTGACGATCTGTATTAGCCGCGCCCGTTCCCTCTCAACTTTCCCCCCATCATTGCCCGCCCTTTTTCGCTGTCAATCTTTGGCGGATCGCTCAGTAAATTTTTACTAACTGCTCACCAAGTCGATATTGGCCGGCTTGATCCCGGTTCTGCTCGATCTGAACTCAGGGCGATATCGACAACGACACCAAAAAGCTATTCCTCAGGATCATTTAATCGGGTCAAACAGGTGTTCCAAACCCATTTTTTAGAGTTTTAGATTATGTTTTGGGCTCCGGAGCCACAAAAGCCCAGTTCATGGGCTCCGCTAAGCCCATGATAAATATAAAAAAAACAGGTCCAGGCCCAAAAGCCCGTTTTTTTCACCCCTACACACACATACAAAAAAAACTCTCACATCGCTACACCTCTATCAACACACATAAATATCTATATATATATAATTATTTAAGGCTTTTGGGCTTTATATAAGTATATAGTATATAAAAGATATATAAATCATATACATACACGGAGCCCAAAATTTTTTTATTTTGGGCTTTCGTGGGCTTTGTGGGCTCCAAAATGGGCTTTTTTGGGCTTTTCAATGACAAACCGGGTAAAACAGGCCGCCGACAACCTATAATTTCAAGGCTGCAATTCGCCGGCGCAATCGAAAACGAAGACCAATCCGTCATTGGCGGTAAAGCGCTCAACCCGAACCGACCACCAAGCCGCCATTGCTTACAATCCGAACCGGCGTTATACTCTCCCCCACTTCAAAACCTCACCAATCCCACCGACCGCCATTAAGCCGCCAAGGCTCCCGGACTTTCCCACCCTACCGCCTGTTTACTTTTGTTTACTTTTTCCGTTACCTGAACATCAAAAACCTGACAGAATCCTGAAAAAAGTCGCTACAGGTAAACATTTTTCATTGACATTGAAATTTTCCTGCCTGCCCTGCCTGCACTGGCGTGAGCAACGAGGGCTTAGGGTATAGGTAAAGGTTCCGACGAATCCGAAGCAAACTGTAAAATACAATCATAAAATTCACTGGACCAACTCCCGGCAAGCTTGCCGAATATCCTCCTGGATAAAATGCTTATTCACTCGCCGCCATCGATCCAAAAACACGTCCAGCGCTTTATCACGCACGGTATAAAACGCGGTATAAGCAAAAATCGGTCATTCATAAAGCCTTAAGATTCAAGCGGCTATAGAAATAATTCGATTGTCTCTCTCTCCGCCACCGACTCTAGCCTTATTACAATTCACTTCACGGTATATTCGATATGGTTGGCGGATACTGGAACATCTATTACACCCACCCGATTTGATGAGATACAGGGCCGATTGATCCGCCCTTACTTTTTTAGCCCCTTCTATAGCCAATGTCCTCGCAGGTACAAGATGTACAGTGGACCAGCAAGCAGGACGCATCGTCCTAGAATAAAGCATTTTAGATTAAAAAAATAAGATTTTCATTTAACAACTTACTTTGCGCTTGCATTGAACTTTCGTTCACCCAAGAGGCTTGCAAGAATGTTTAGGTAATTTTCTGAAATATACCTTTAGCATTTCAAATTTCGGCAGTACCTAAGGAGGCGCCGGCATGGATGCGAATCTCACCATACTGGCTTCGATGCTGATCGGCCTAGTACCGATACCTGTTAAGTCCCGCCATATTCAAGACTATCATTATAAGCAAGTCATTAACTATTGACTCAAGCATCACGGCTGATACATATACAATGGTTGCTAGGTGTTATTACAATACCGTCGTCGATCGACTTACATCAACCGACTGACCTTGCCAAACGACTTAACAACAAAAGCCTCTTTTGAGCTAACAATCTAAAATTACAATACTTTTCAATTTAACAAATTGAGTTTCCTGCATCCTGAATTCTGTTAGAATCTCATTTGTGCTCACAACCCCATACTACACAAATAACAACAATGAAAAATTTTAAATTCTTGTTTATTATCATCGGCTTCATCGGACTTATATTATTTCAGCGCGAAGCCATCATGCCATTTGTGCATAAAGTAGCCAGCTCCGATCTTTTTCTCGTTGACTCAGAAGATATCGGTGATCTAGAAAGTATTTCCAATGAAATGACCGACCTGGCATTTACCTTCTGTAACAACTACATCAAGGAAGAGCTTGATAATAAATATTCGGTATTCTTTTCGGCACAGCCGCTTAACGCATGGGGTATCGGCAACCACCAATACGTTATTAATGCTGAGGTTGAAATAGCAGGCCCCGAAACGGCAAGCATCACTCGAAGATATGCTTGCCGGATTAAATACAAAAAAGGCGATGATCTATCAGGAATTTTGAATACTGATAATTGGTCGGTTGACGGATTATCCGGCATTGACGAGTTATAAACCGATTAGCCTAGAAAAAACCATTTCACCATGAAGAATAGGAAGTTAATTCATTAACTTGTCATTCGGCTGTGTATAACTTCCCCTCGCACAAAAGGTTTGCTGGAATGTTTAGGTACTGTCTTGAAGCCCTTCATGCGCTTCATGGTAAAACTGCCAAATTTTAGATTAGCACCTTCTCGAACCCTATTCACTGCAAAAAAATGCCCTTTTAATAAAGGGCATTTTTTAAGGCTATGTTCGCGTTAATAGTTGATACCCATTTGAACTCAAAGTCAACAGAAACCAAAGGATATAGCTCTAAATAACTTGCTTTTTTCAATATTGAGCGAATTGTTGAAAGAAGGGTACGGTTACTCGATTGACAGGTGTCGGCGGCAGGGCAGATTTTTGCTCCTGCAAAATCTGCATTCATGCCATCCATGGCAATCAGTCGCCGCCGTCAAGCACTTACATGGACGTATTTACGGCGTCCTGTCAGGCGAGTAATCGTACCGTCTTACACACTCAGTGTATTAGAAAGCACTCATTGGCTATTTCCTAAATGGTTTATTTAGCAGGAAAGATAACCGTTTCAACTTCTAACGCGAACATAGCTTTTTTAAGGTGGCTTTAAATCATGCCTATTGCACGTCAAATTTCGGCATTGACACATGCGACATCGGGGCAACTCTCTTAGACTTGCCGACCCTCGCCTACATTATAGTCATAATTTAGCTAAGGAGCATGCACACTAAAGACCTGCTTGCGGCCTTCCTTATCGAACGCAATGACTTTATAGGCGTCTTTGCGATCGCCCATTTCCATACCGGGCGTCCCGACAGGCATCCCCGGCACAGCAACACCTAAAACATCGGCCTTTAAACTCAAGAGTTTTTCGATATCTTCGACAGGCACATGACCTTCGATCACATAATCGCCCACTATTGCCGTATGACAGGAAGCCAGTTCGCTGGGAACCCCATATTTACGCTTAACCGAGTCCACATCGTGAACAACATTATCAATCACATTAAAGTTATTATCCTTAAGATGTTTGACCCATTTTCCACAACATCCACATGAAGGGCTTCGATAAACCACAACATCCTTGGCCACTCCAATCTCGGCCAAGGCTAAGCGACCGGCAAAAACCAAAGACACCATCATCATTATCGTTAATATTTTTTTCATTCATTACTCCTATGAAATCGACATGAATTCATTTTATAGTTAAAGCATCACCGGGCCCTTGACTATACCTATCGCAGATCAAAATTCGGCACCGAAGACCCTATCGGGCGAGTGACAGCCCCCCTCCGCCACGCCTCGCACTGTCATTTACCGGGGCGGTGACCAGACTTCATGATCGTTACTGTGAAATTACACGATGACCGGAGAACTCGACCAATAGGTGTCGAAATTCGATTAACAAAGATTATCTTTTTTTTGCTAATGGTGAAGCGGCTCGCCCGTCATCGTCGCAATGATATTTCTAGCACCGGCATTTTCTCTATGTTCACATAAATAAACACCTTGCCATGTTCCCAACAACAACCGCCCCGAACCCACCGGTATTGTCAACTGACAGCCGATCATAATGTTTTTTATATGCGCTGGCATATCATCACTTCCTTCGAGCGTATGTTGATAATATGGTTCATTTTCCGGGACCGTTTTGGAAAAATAAGCCTCCATATCTATTCTGACATCGGGGTCGGCATTTTCATTAATCCCCAAAGACGCCGAGGTATGCTGGATAAATAGATGTAGTAACCCGCACTTGATCGCACCTATCTCGGGTAAACCTTGACGGATTTCAGGGGTGATTAAATGAAAGCCGCGTTTTTTTGAACTTATTTTAATTTGCTTTTGGATCCACATGACTTGTTTACTCGCTCGGCATTAATTTTTAATAGCCCCTAATCCAACTTAGCGCGATTTTTAAGGTTTCCTGCCCAAAGGCATCGAACAACGACAAGTCGAGCAATGCAATATCGAACTCTCTACTTTTCAGAGCCTCAAGCGCATCACTTAGTCGTTTCAAATGAAATAAATGAATCTGATTGGTACTATTTTTGCTTAACACAATTCACGCAACAATATCGCATCCGGCTTATGATCCTCAATGACTCCCTTTATACTCAAAAAATGGTTAACTTTATGAAGGTATGGGGTGTGTCTAGCGAGAATGCCGGCAACAGGGCAGATTTTTTGCTCCATGCAAAATCTGCATTCACGCCATCCTTGGCGTTCGAGCCCCGTCAAGCCCCAATGGACGGGTTTACCCAGCGCCTAATTCCATAGGTCATTGGCAATGATTCAATATCATGGTTCATTTAGGTGCTGGGTATACGGCAATCCTCGTTAGACACACCCCATACCTTTTATTCTTAGCCCATGTTTAACACTAACATTTAAAAACCATTATAAATCATAAGCTTACTAATTTAAAAATCGTCGTCAGGCACTACATTTTAAAATTTAGCGTCTATGGTAAGTGTTTTTTAATGATTACAATTGTTTATGATTTTTCGAGAAAACAGCAAATCTTGTGTGACATTTATCTAAATTGTCAATACCTGTAGTACCATAAGATTTTTTATTCTTTTTAGATCAATGGGTTACTATTTTTCTTGTCAAAGATAGGTTAGACGGTTTTTCAATCAAAAGGGAGTAGTAATATTTTCATCTCAACGAATAGCCGTATTAGTCTTGCGGACTCAAAAAATCATGCCGAGCAATTAATGCGGTTGCCTCGTCAACCGGAAGAGGCTTGCTATAGAGATACCCTTGCACCTCATCGCAAGCAATTCGGCGAGCCCACTCGAGTTGCGCTTGGGTTTCAATACCTCCCGCCAAGCCTTTGATGCTGAATACGTGAGCAATTTCGATAGCGGCCTTGGCTATCGCCGTCTCAGCCGAATCAGTTGACGCCTGAGCAATCATCGTATAATCAATTTTAATCGCATGAATCGGAAAGCGCGTCAACGTTTTAAATGAAATCGATCCGCTACCGAAATGATCCAACGACAGTTTCACACCGGCTCGGCTTAATCGGTCCAGCAGGATAACGGAACGCTCCTCTTCTTCCCATAGCGCATCTTCGTTAAAATCCAACTCAACCAAAGACGGATTCACACGTAGCTGATCGATAGCACCCAATACACCATCGGCAAAACCATTATGGCGAAATTGTTTTGCCGATATATTAATCGACACCGTCAATGGCGGGAAATTTTGGTCTTGCCAAACTTTGCATTGTTCGCAGGCTTTCCGTATGACCCATTCCCCGACAGGAACGATCAAACCGGTATCTTCTAAATCCTGCATAAACGAGGACGGCGTCAAAACTCCCCGATCGGGATGGCGCCAGCGTAACAAAGCCTCCATGCCAATGATCTTTCCGCTATGAACGTCGACTTCCGGCTGATAATACAATTCGAACTCACCGTTTTCGAAGGCATGTTCAAGTTGACGAACCTTTTTTATCTCATGCTGAACCTTGGCAGTCATTGCCGCCGAATAAAAACAATACCGGCTAATTTTTTCACTGCTCGAGGCTTTGGCTTTGTACATTGCCGAATCGGCCGCCCCGATTAGCTTTTCCAATTCATCGCTATCATCGGGATAAGTTGCGATTCCTAAACTGGCGCGAACGGCCATCACGGAACCGCCAAACTTAAACGGCTCGACCAAAGCCTTTAAAATCTTATCGGCAATCAAAGCCGCTTCCTCTGCGTTATTCAAACCATTGAGGATAATCGTAAACTCATCACCACCCATTCTGGCTACGCAATCGCTAGCCCTTACACTACCGGATAAACGTTTCGCAACATTTTTGAGTAATTCGTCGCCGGCATGATGCCCCAAAGAATCATTGATTTTTTTAAAGTCGTTCAGATCGAGAAAGATCAATGCTAATGATTTTTTCGAACGCCTTGCCCCGATCACATCATGTTTCAACTTATCGTAAAACAACTTTCGATTCGCTAGCCCGGTCAATACATCGTAATGAGCCAAATACTGCAATTGTTCCATCAAGCGCTTTCGCTCGATCGCATAACAGATTGCCCGTCTCAGTAACATACCTGAAATACCATGCTTGACCAGAAAATCCTGTGCGCCCAATTGCACGGAGCGTATTGCCAGCAATTCATCTTCCTCGGCGCTGAGCACGACTATGGGAACCATGGGGGCTGCAGCATGCACTCGAATCAAGGTATCGATCCCGTTACCGTCGGGCAACCCTAAATCGAGCAATATCGCCATAATGCCGCCTTTCGCCAAAATAGGAAAAGCATCGCTTAGCTGCCCAACCCTAATCAATTCAAAAGGCTGCTGACGCTCATCATTCGACTCCAGCAATACCTGAACCAATTTGACATCGCCAGGATTATCCTCGATCAGCAAGACTTTAGCGGCAACCTGGTTCATTATTATTATGCTATTTCGGAAGGCAACTTGACGATGGTCAACCAAAACGTTTCGATAGATTGCACCACCTTGATAAATTGCTCTAAATCCACCGGCTTGTTGACATAACAATTGACATGCAGATCATAGGTTCTCAAAACGTCCTGTTCGGCTTCGGAAGAGGTAATAATGACAACCGGAATTCGCTTTAGACTCGGGTCGGCTTTAATTTCTTCCAAAACTTCGCGCCCGTTTTTCTTGGGGAGATTAAGGTCGAGCAGAATAACATCGGGCCGAGGGGCTTCGGCATACCTTCCCTGCCGTCTCAAAAAAGCCATGGCTTCCTCGCCATCGCCGACCACGTTCAAATTGTTTTTGACTTTACTCTCGGTTAAAGCCTCTTTGGTCAAGCGTACATCGCCCGGATTATCCTCTACCAGTAAAAACTCCGCGGCACGGCCGATCTCTTCCAGACTCATTGGTTCATTTCCTCGCTTTTGATTTTAGGTAATACCATAATAAAAGTAGCGCCCCGACCGGGCTCCGATTCGACGCTAATCGTTCCTCCGTGGCGCTCGACGATCTTTTTGCAGATCGCAAGGCCGATTCCGGTTCCGGGATAATCTTCCTTCGTATGCAAGCGTTGAAAAATCACAAAAATACGTTCAAAAAATTCAGGCGCTATTCCGATTCCGTTATCGTTTAATTCGAATCGCCAAAAATCGTCCGAGCATGATGCCGAAATATGTATTTTCGGTGATGCTTCACTACGGAATTTAATCGCATTGGCGATCAAGTTTTGAAACAATTGAGTCAATTGGACAGTATCACCCATGATGGTGGGCAGGGTTGGCCGAACAATTTCCGCGCCGCTTTCCTCGACAGCGAGCCGTAAATTATCTAAGGCTTTTTGCAACACGATTTCGAGACTCACCGCCTCGAACGGTTTTACACGCGTTCCGACTCTGGAATATGCCAACAAATCGTTGATCAGGGTTTGCATTCGTGTCGCGCCATCGACCGCATAATGAATAAACTCGTCGGCATCGGCATCCAGCTTACCCTCATATCGGCGCGCCAATAATTGCGTAAAACTGGCCACCATTCGCAACGGTTCTTGTAAGTCATGCGATGCAACATAGGCAAATTGCTCCAATTCTTTATTGGATCTTGCCAATTCCTCGGTACGATGCTGCAAGGCTTCTTGCGCTTCGCGATAGGCGCTAATATCGGAAAATTCGATGACAAAATGAGTCGCCTGATTATTATCATCCATCACTGCGCTGACATTAACCCAGGCTGGAAACGATTTTCCGTCACGTTTTTGCAAATACGTTTCGCCTTGCCAAGGCGATCCGACTTTAATGCCCTGCCAGTAGTCGACAAACACGTTCCGCTCTTGCGGTGCCAATAAATTTGGCACCGGCAAACGCAATAGTTCCTCATGCGAATAGCCCGCTATCGATGATACTTTACGGTTCGCATGCAAAATGCGCCCCCGAGTATCGCTAATTAGCACACCCTCGACATTGCTTTCGAACACTTGAGCCATGAGTCTGAGCATATCGTGATCGGCCTGAAAATACGCATCGATCGCCAATTCGATATCGAACAAAATAACTTTAATAACGGCCAATAAGGTACCGAAGCAATCCGCGTCTTCTTTAAGCGGAGTGCTTTGCATTCGATCGAAAAGCCAAGCCAGGTAAAAATGATAAGCGCCAATATACCATTGCGGCTTTAAGCCGATTCGATGATGCGTTGCGCCGATTTGCACCCTATCCTTGGCATAATCGCGGTCGTATTTCCCTTCAATCAAACGTTGAAAGTAGGCTACTTGCTTGCTTTTCAGGCGTTCGACTTTCTCGGGATCCGATAAAAGCTTTCGCGTTTCCTCGAACTTTAACATCTGCACATAAAAGTCATCGAGAAAGTCCATGCGAACGCCTTTCAACCGGGCATGTAAGTTTTTTAGCAACTCGATATCGCGAGTCGATAATTGGATAAGCGCTAGACGATCGGAAAGCTCCTGATCGCCTAGCGCTCGTAATGAGCTTAAGTCGTCCATAAATGAATTAGAGCAGCATTCTCATGGTTATTTCAAATGCCACTTTGTACATTTTTGGCGAGATAAAAACCAGCAATGATTGATATTTTTGGGCATTAGCACATGGAGGCGTCAGAGTATTCGACAAAGGCGTTGTCAGCAGGGATGCAGGCACAGCCCTTACAGGGACCTGTTCACCCATCACCTAAATTCCATAATCCATTGGCTATGTTTAACTATACCTTTCGCACTTCAAATTTCGGCAGTGCCTTAGGAGGCACCGGGGTGTTCGGCAAAGGCTTTGCCAGCATGGAGCTGGCATAGAGCCTACATGGATGTATTCACGGCGTCCTTGAACATAGGTTTTGGGCAAAGCCATGACGCGGGGCTATTTTTTTTTCGCATGCTTGACCAGTCTTTGCTTCTTCTTGACTTGACGATCGGTCAACTTATTCTTGATTCCGGCGAACGGATTGACCGGAGACTTGAATTCGAGACGGATCGGCGTCCCTTTAAGACCCAAACGGTCACGGAAATAATTCATCAAAAACCGTTTATACGATCCTGGTAAGGCATCGGTCTGCGTACCGTGTATCACTACAACCGGTGGGTTTCTGCCGCCTTGATGCGCATATTTCAGCTTAATGCGTCTTCCATGAACCAGCGGTGGTTGGTGTGTAGTCACCGCATCCTTCAAAAAGTTGGTCAGCACCGGCGTCGACATGTCGATCATCGCCGCATCGTATAACTCATGCACAACATCGAATAATTTACCGACTCCACTTCCGTGCAAAGCGGAAATCGGATGCTTTTGCGCAAAATCGACGAAAGAGAGTTTAATGTCCATCTGCCGTTTGATCAGATCTTTTTGATCGACGCCCAAGCCGTCCCATTTATTCAAGCCGATAATCAATGCCCGCCCTGCTTCCAAGACTAGCCCCAACAAATGCGCATCCTGATCGGTCACGCCTTCGGCGGCATCGATCAAATAAATGACCACATTGGCTTTTTCGATCGCTTGTAATGATTTAATGACACTGAACTTTTCAACGGTTAGTGCAATCTTAGACCGCCGACGCATCCCGGCCGTATCGATCAGGGTAAATTTTTGACCGTTACGTTCAAAAGGAATATAGATACTATCGCGAGTCGTACCCGGCTCATCGAAAACGACGACCCGTTCTTCTCCTAATAACCTATTGACAAGCGTCGACTTACCGACATTTGGCCGCCCGACGATTGCAATGCCGATTCCGGCATCGATCTCGGCTTCATCCGTCTCGGCCATAGGCAGCAATTCATCGACATGCGCCAATAACTCGAAAACGCCGCGTCCGTGTGTCGCGGCGATCTTATAAGGCTCGCCAAGCGCCAGCGCATAAAAGTCGGAAACTGCCGCATTCGCGTCGACACCGTCGATCTTATTGACGACTAAGACAACCGGCTTATCGAGTTTTCTAAGATTTTCGGCAATGCTTTGATCGGAGGCATTGAGCCCTTCGCGCGCATCGACGATAAAAAAAACCACATCGGCCTCATCGAGCGCGACTTGCACTTGTTTTTTGGCAAAGCTATCGATACCGTCCGCATCATCGGCAATCCCGCCGGTATCGACGACCAAACAATCGCGCTGACCGCGTTTGACTCGACCATATTGCCGGTCGCGAGTCAACCCGGGATAATCGGCGACTAAAGCCTCACGGCTTCTTGTTAAATAATTGAATAATGTCGATTTACCGACATTGGGGCGCCCTACTAGGGCAATCACAGGTAACATATTTATAATAACCGTGCCTTTAATGCGGCAAGAACGCCGTTTTTTGCATAGACATACAGCACGTCGTCAACGACGACCGGCTGCGCGTCAATCGCCGCATCGGTAATCCGAATGCGCCCCATCTGCCTGCCGTCGCTTTTAGACAACCAATGCAGATACCCTTCGAAATCGCCGACCACGACATAATTATCGTAGGCTACCGGCGCCGTTAACTTTCGTTGATGTAGATCGCTTTGCTTCCATAACGAAGCACCGTTACGTTGATCGAGTTGCCAT
The DNA here is from genome assembly GCF_044788715.1 of Methylotuvimicrobium sp. KM1. Taxonomy (NCBI): domain Bacteria; kingdom Pseudomonadati; phylum Pseudomonadota; class Gammaproteobacteria; order Methylococcales; family Methylococcaceae; genus Methylotuvimicrobium; species Methylotuvimicrobium sp. KM1. The sequence continues at coordinate 4,639,844 of NZ_CP173170.1, forward strand.
ACATCGCTGCTGACGTCGCTTATATAAAGATAACGCCAATCATGACTCATACCGGTATAAGACGAAACATCGGCATTACGCCAAATAACATCGCCATTTTGCTCCAGTACCCCGCTCGTTCCACCGCGATAACTGGCAATAAAAATCACGCCATCGGTTGCGACCGGGTCGACAACTAAATCTACCAGTCTTTCAATTTCGGTTCGCCCGCCCGGAATTGCAATACTGGTTTCCCAAATATGCTTACCGTCGCTTAGCCTCAACGACAATAATTTTCCGTTCGCAAACCCGCAGATGACATTTTCATTGAGCACAATTGGTGCGCCGATACCGCGTATACTCAATGCCGGGACGCTCAGCTCGTATTCCCAAAGCATGGTGCCATCGGATTCGTTCAAAGCCATCACTCTACCGTCCGTAGTTCTAACTATAACAATGCCTTGCGACACAACCGGAACCGAAATCACTTCGCTCGACACCGGAACGGTCCAGCGCTCTGAGCCATTGGCCATGTTCAGCGCCACGACATTGCCGTCGCTGGTACCGAGCACGACGGTCGAATCGGAAACGCCCGGGCCGCCGGCAAACTTAGCCTCGGTATCGGCTTCCCAAATCTCGTCGCCGGTTTTCAAATCCAACGCCAAAACCAGTCCTTGAATATCGGCGGCAATAATTTTTCCGTCATGAATTACCGGAATCAACTTTAAAAATTTCTCGCCGGCTCCCGAGCCGACCGACTCTTTCCAGAGATACTCCACTTCAATTTCAGGCTCATACTGGGTCAGTTCACTCGGCGGGTCGGTGTTATCCTCACCACCTAAAAAATAATCGGTGATCCCGCTTAACGACTCCAGGGCAGTACACCCCCCCACGCTCAAACCCAACAGAACGGCAAGTAATAGTCTCATTTATTGATTAACAATGATTTCAGCTTCGGTAATATCATCCAACTTAAATTGCAATAACGGTGATTTATGTCCGCTACGCAATGCGGCTTGATAAGCCGTACGCGCTTCTCCCAAGCGATCGAGCGCAACATACAAATCGCCTTTCAGCTCTTCATAAGCCCCGGAGAATCCGTCACTGTATTTTGCTTCGGCAATCATTTGTAAACCTTGTTCATACTCGCCCTTTGCCAGAAAAATACGAATCAAGCCGAGCCTTGCAACTTGAGCAATTTCGTCGCTACCCTTTTTTGCAACGGCTTCGAGACTTTGTTGCGCAGCGGCTAAATCACCCTGCTGCACTTTGATTTTTGCATCAAATAGACCGGCGTAATCGTTGTAAGCAGTACCACCGAATTGGTCCTGTATCCGTTCGGCGATTTTTTCGGCAGACTCCAAATTACCTTCGTTTTGCGCATTCAATAATTGCGCATACAAAGCCGATGCTTGCAAAGCCTGGTTTTGCTTGTAATCCTGCCAGATATTCCAGCCGACGATAATCACAATACCGACAATTACGCCGGTAATCGTAGATCGTCCATTTTCTTTCCACCAACGCTTAAGGGCTTCGACCTGTTCTTCTTCTGTTTCGTATATTGCCATAAATACTCTATCGTGCTTTTGCTAAAAATTAGTGATTGCTCAGATTTTTTGAATTGACTTTTGCTCGCTTATTCTTTTAACTGAACACGGATATTACTGATTTTACGGGTCGTCACAAGATTATTCTGTTCTTGATGAGCACTAGGGAATGAGTACGAAATAACTTAGGATTGAGATTCCGTCTACTAGAAGAGTATCCATCGCTCCCACCCTCTGCGTGGTGGGAACGCAGCCTGAACCGCTCTGCGGTTCGGGGACACTGGAGCGCCCCTACCTGGCTTCACATGCAAAGCATGGGAACCCTTTGAGGAAGTTATTTATGAACAAACCCTAAGCACAATCAACTTTACTATTAAATAAGATCCGATCCGTAAACTTTGTCTTATCCGATTTCAATTCCTGCCTTACCGGCGATTCAAAAACGACTTTTTAAAAATTCCAAAGCTTGCGGTAGCATCAGATTTTGCTGATCCTGATTCTGACGCAGCGCTTTAATACCCACTTCGCCACGCATCGCTTCATCGTCACCCATGATCAAAGCATATTCGGCACCGCTTTTATCGGCTTTCTTGAATTGACTTTTAAAACTACCGCCGCCGCAATTAATTTGCAATTTTAATCCGGGCAACTCATTGCGAATAGTCTCGGCCCATTCCATGCTAATTCGCTCTGCTTGTTCGCCGACTCGAATCATATAAACGTCGACTGCCTGTTTGATCGGCAAACTCGGCAAAGTTTCCATCAAAGCCAAAATACGCTCCATACCCATCGCAAAACCGACCGCTTGATTGGCTTTTCCGCCCAGTTGCTCGATTAAGCCGTCATAACGTCCGCCTGCGCAGATCGTACCTTGCGCGCCTAATTCGGCGGTCACCCATTCGAAAACGGTCTTACTGTAATAATCGAGGCCTCGTACCAAACGAGTATTCAAAACAAAATCGATACCCAATACCTTCAAAGTCTCGGTTAACGAATTGAAATGCGCTAGACTGTCGTTGCCTAAAAAATCGCTCAATTCAGGCGCATTAGCAATAAGCTCGCGCATCCCTTCATTCTTACTGTCAAGGATGCGTAGCGGATTCGTGTGCAAACGCCGGCGACTATCTTCGTCAAGTAATTCAAGGTGATCACTGAAATAATCGACCAACTTCTCGCGGTAAACCAGCCTTTCTTCGATTGTACCGAGCGTATTAAGCTGCAATTCGACTTTATCGGCAATCCCTAAGCGCTGCCAAAAACGATGGCTCAGTAGAATCAATTCCGCATCGATATCGGGCCCCGACATACCGTAAGCTTCGACGCCCAATTGGTAAAACTGGCGGTAACGGCCTTTCTGCGGACGTTCATGCCGAAACATCGGCCCGTAATACCATAATCGATGCATTTGATTATGCAATAAGCCATGCTCGAGCGAGGCTCTCAAACAACCTGCCGTGCCTTCGGGGCGTAGCGTCAACGAATCGCCGTTACGGTCATCGAAGGTATACATTTCTTTTTCGACGATATCGGTCACTTCACCGATCGAGCGCTTGAATAATTCGGTTTTTTCGACGATCGGCAACCTTATTTCGCTATACCCGTAGGATCCTAATACTTCCGAAATTATCCGTTCGGCATACTGCCAAAACGGCGATTGATCCGGCAGAATGTCATGCATTCCGCGGATTGCCTGAATATTATTTGCCATGTTTTAATTTTTCTTGCGTTGAATAAATCCGCTGAGTCTCTTCCGCCAACGGAAATGATTCCATCAATTGACTTTTGTATCGCTCGGCGACCTCTCGATTGCCGAGCGCCCGTTCGGTTTGGTAGGCATACCAGAGCACTTCGGCTGATTGCCGGGAAACGTTGCTATAACGTTCATAAAATCCCTTTGCCGCCCAATAATCGCCATTTTGATAACTGAGCTTTTGCATCGCTTGAAGCGCCGGAGCATAATTGGCTTGCCGTTGTAATGCCTGCCTCAGATAGGCTTCGGCCATCGTCGAATTATTTTGAGCCAATGCGCAGCGTCCGGCATTCGTTGCCGCAAGCCACTGGCGGTTATTCAAAGGACTGCGCACCGCTTTATCCAGATAACCCATGCCTTCCTCGTACTCGCCGCGTTCGCAAAGAAAACGCCCGAAATTATTCAATACGCTCAAATCCTCGGCATTCAATTTTAAGGCATACTCGTAACTTTCCCGGGCCGACTCATCTTCGTTAAGCTTTTCATATAAAAATGCCAAGGCATTATGTGCCTCGACATTTTTTGAATTTAAATCGACAGATCGCTCCAAATGCTCCTTAGCAATGGCCAGCTTATCCATGCTCATATAGCGGACTCCCAATTGCAATTGGGTATCGGCGGCGTCCACGCTATCCACTCGTGAATCGAACAAGGAACATGCCGGCTGTGCAAGCAACAAACTTGCTGCCGCAACCACACGACAAAATAGCATTACCCTATGCGGCACGTTCAGAACCCACCAACTGTAACTTTAAGTGCCGGCGACTTTTATCCTGAACCTTGCCGACCAACTGCCCGCAGGCGGCATCGATATCATCGCCGCGCGTCTTTCTGATCGTCGTGATCATACCGGCATTATGCAAAACAGTACGAAAACGATCAATCGCATCGCTGCTCGAACAACGATAGGACGAATTAGGGAAAGGATTGAAAGGAATTAAATTGATTTTCGACGGCACGGTTTTCAACAGCCTGACCATTGCCTTGGCATCCTGAACAGAATCATTAATGCCTTCGAGCATCACATATTCGAAAGTAATCCTCCGGCGCGGGGATAATTTAACATTATCACGGCAAGCCGCCAGCAACTCCTTTAAAGGGTATTTCTTATTGATCGGCACTAATTCGTTACGAAGCTCATCGGTCACGGCATGTAATGACACCGCTAGACTAACATCGCAAACTTCGGTCAAACGGTACATCGCAGGCACGATGCCGGATGTACTGATTGTCACGCGCCGCTTCGACAACCCATAGGCGAAATCGTCCATCATCAGATTCATTGCAGCCACGACATTGTCGAAATTAAGCAAGGGCTCACCCATGCCCATCATCACGACGTTAGTAACTTTTTGTGACGATCCCAAGCGCTTTTGCGCGGCGAACAACTGCCCGATGATCTCGGCCGTCGTCAGGTTTCGATTAAACCCTTGCTGGGCGGTCGAACAAAAGGTACAAGCCAATGCGCAGCCGATTTGCGACGACACGCACAAGGTGCCTCGACCCTCTTCGGGAATAAAAACCGTTTCGATACGGTTTCCGCAAGAAGTCTCCAAGACCCATTTACGCGTGCCGTCCGATGCGATTTGTTCGAGCACGATTTCGGGCGTATCGAGCGAGCATTGTTCGGCCAATTGTGTGCGCAACGCCTTGCTCAGATTGCTCATTTGCGAAAAATCCTCGACGCCTTCCTGGTAAACCCATTTGAGCAACTGGGTCGCGCGAAAAGGCTTTTCGCCGATTTCGACAAAAAAGGCTTCTAGGCCCTTTCTATCGAAATCGAGCAAATTAATTCTATTCAGCTTAGCGGGTGCGAGGGCAAAGTTCATTTTCTGTAAAAAAGAAAGCGATTTCTTGCTGAGCGGTTTCAGGCGCATCGGAACCATGTACGGCATTGGCGTCAATGCTGTCGGCGAAATCGGCACGAATCGTTCCGGGCGCTGCTTCTTTAGGATTGGTCGCACCCATTAAATCGCGGTTTTTCGCAATCGCATCTTCGCCTTCCAAAACCTGCATCATGACAGGACCAGTAATCATAAAATCGACCAAGTCTTTGAAGAAAGGACGTTCTTTATGAACGGCATAAAAACCTTCGGCCTGATCACGGGTCATGTGCAGCATTTTCGCGGCAATGATTTGCAAACCGTTTTTTTCGAAACGGCTGTAAATTTCGCCAATGACGTTTTTCGCGACTGCATCAGGCTTAATGATTGAAAAAGTACGTTCTATTGCCATTCTTAAATAACTCCAAATTGTATTAAAAAAAATTAAACTAACGAATTACATCCGATTGGTAAACATTCACATCCCTCTATGGTTCCCACGCTCCAGCGTGGGAATGTTAATTGCCGGGGAACTGAATGCTTACACTTCAACTATTAACGCGAACACAGCCTTTTCTATGCCAGGACCTATTCACTATTCACTATTCACTGCTAACTGCTAACTGCTAACTGCTAACTGCTAACTGCTAACAATGGTAAGTCACCCCATTCATTTCTCAACTACCTCGATCGATTACCGCATCCTTGATTTAAGGTAAATCATCCACATCAGTGCCTTCCTTGACCGGCACCATCAAATCTTTTTGCGTAATCCCTAACGCCAGCACGATTGGACTCGCAACATAGATAGAAGAATAAGTCCCTATCAAAATACCGACCAACAAAGCCACTGAAAAATTATGAATGATTTCGCCGCCTAGAACAGCCAATGCGATCAACACTAAAATCGTTGTGAACGAGGTCATCAGAGTACGGCTCAAGGTTTCATTCAAGGAAGTATTCATCACTTCCTCGGAACCGACTTGCCTTAAAATCCTAAAATTGTCGCGAATTCGATCGAATACGACGATCGTATCGTTTAGCGAATAACCGATGACCGCTAAAACGGCAGCCAATACCGTCAAGTCGAATTCAAGCCCGAACAGCGAAAAAAAGCCAAGCGTTATAATGACATCGTGAATCAAGGCCGCAACCGAGCCCAACGCAAATTTATATTCGAAACGCCACGCGATATAAATCAACACCCCGAACATCGAATACAGCATCGCCAAACCGCCGTCTTCGGCCAATTCATCGCCGACTTGCGGTCCGACGAATTCGACACGGCGCAATTCGGCCGGTTCCGCCGTTTTTTTATTGATCGCAGCAACGACCCGCGCGCTGAGCTCGGCACTAGACACAGTCTCATCGGGCTTCAAACGAATCAAGACATCCCTGGCGCTACCGAAATGCTGCACCATTGCGTCTCCAAACCCTTCATCGGCAAGCGCCGCGCGCATCACCGTCAAATCGGCCGCATCTTGATAAGCGACCTCTACTAGCGTACCGCCGGTAAAGTCGATGCCCATCTTTAAACCCTGAGTCGCCAGCGACCCGATCGAAACCAGCAGCAGCAACGCGGAAAAAATATAGGCCCACTGACGCTTTCCCAAAAAATCTATCGTTTTATTATTCATAATCAGTCTTCTTAATCCGAAATGCGCCTAAATCGACAATTTCTCGACACGGCGACTGCCGTATATCCAGTTAATCACCATCCGGGTGCCTAAAATAGCCGTGAACATCGACGACAAAATACCGATCGACAGTGTTACCGCGAAGCCTTTGACCGGCCCCGTGCCGAATCCGAATAAGACCAAGGCCACCAAAAGCGTTGTAATGTTGGCGTCGAAAATCGTCCCGAAGGCTTTTTCGTAACCGGCAAAGATACTCGATTGCGGCGTGTTGCCGTTTTTGATTTCCTCGCGAATGCGCTCGAAAATCAGCACGTTCGCATCGACAGCCATACCGATGGTCAGCACGATCCCGGCAATTCCCGGCATGGTCAGTGTGGCTTGCAACATCGACAAGATTGCTACGATAACGACCAGATTGAACCCTAGCGCCAGATTCGCGACCAGACCGAACACGCGGTAATAAGCCGCCATGAATAACAACACCAGAACAAAACCGACCATGACCGATCTCATTCCTTGGTCGATATTATCTTGACCGAGGCTCGGACCGACAGTGCGCTCTTCGACGATATCGACCGGAGCAGCCAAGGCGCCTGCTCTAAGCAATAAAGCCAAATTACGGGCTTCGGTCGTACTATCGAGACCGGTGGTTTGGAAACGCTTACTAAATGCATCGCGAATCGTCGCGACGCTGATCACTTTTTCAACCTTTTCCTTGGTCCGAACTTTTTCGCCGTTAACTTCACGCGTTTTGACTTTATATTCGACGAACACGACCGCCATCGGCCGGCCGATATTCTCGCTGGTCATCTTGCCCATTTTCTTCGCGCCGATACCGTTCAAGGTCACGAATACCGAAGGCGAACTGTTTTGATCCAAACCGGACGAAGCGTCGACGATCTGATCGCCGGTCACGATGATGCGTCTATCTAATAGAATCGGATTACCGTTTTTCTCGTAATAGATACGGCTGCCGACCGGCGGTCGTCCTTTCAATGCTTTTTGAACGTCATGTTCGACGTCGACCAAGCGATATTCCAATGTCGCCGTCGTACCTAGAATATCCTTGGCACGGGTCGTGTCCTGAATGCCGGGTAATTGCACGACGATACGGTTGTCGCCTTGCTGTTGGATGACCGGTTCGGCGACCCCGAGCTCGTTGACCCGGTTACGCAAGGTCGTGATATTTTGCGCCAGTGCGAATTTTTTGACTTCTTTTTGCTCGGCCTCGGTAATCCTGAGCCAAAGCTCGTTCTCGACATTCGGCCGTTCGATATTCAGTGTCGAAAAATCCTTGTCCAGCACCGCGACTGCGGAATTGGTGTCTTCTTCACTTCTCAATTTAACGCGGATATAGCCGGTCTCTTGCGACACAGACTGGTAACGGATTTTGGCATCGCGCAAGGCGGAACGAACGTCATCATTATAACGTTCTTCGGCTTGCTTAACCGCGGCATCCATATCGACTTCAAGCATAAAATGAACGCCGCCGCGCAAATCAAGACCTAGATACATAGGGCTTGCGCCAAGCGTCCGTAACCAACCGGGTGTTGCCGGCGCCAAGTTAAGTGCGACAGTAGCATCGTTCCCCAATTTATCCCTCAGTAAATCCGCAGATTTCAATTGGTCGTTGGTATCATTGAAACGAACCAAGATACTTCCATTACCGGTTTCAACTTCTTTAATGGTCATTCCGGCTTGCTTGACCAATTCTTCTATCTGCTGAACCTGGTCGGTCTCGACCGTACTGACATTCGAGAAGGACACCTGAACCGACGGATCGTCGCCGAAAAGATTGGGTAAGGCATAAATAAGCCCAATCAAAAAGACGATCAGGATTAATAGATTTTTCCAGAGTGGGAAACGATTTTGCATTTTATTATTCCGACTTTTAACCCGATATCAAACTTTCGGTTTTTTGGCGATCGCTTTATAGGTGCCTTTCGGCATTAAACTACCAATGGCATGGCGTTGAACCTGAATGAAGACATTCTCGCTGATTTCAAGCTTGACAAAGTTATCGTCTAAATCCGCGACCTTACCCAAAATGCCGCCATTCGTAACGACTTCGACGCCCTTGGTCAAGGAGTCGATCATCTGCTTATGCTCCTTACTGCGCTTAGATTGCGGCCGCAGAAACAAAAAATAGAAAAACACCAGAATTCCTAGCGGAAACAGCAACCCCTCAAAACCGGGTTGTTGAGCCGCCGGCGCGGCTTGCGCCATGGCATCGGAAATTAAGAAACTCATTGTTATCCTCTTTTATAGTAGTTGTTATACAAAAGGCCGCCATTATGCCACATCGGGAACGTTTTTACCTCGTTGTTGATAAAACTGCTTGACATAATCATCCAAGCTCCGAGTTTCAATCGCCCGCCGAAGTTCCTGCATCAATTGCAAATAATAATAAAGATTATGAATCGTATTGAGCCGCGAACCGAGCATTTCGCCGCATTTGTCCAAATGCCTCAGGTAAGAACGCGAATAATGCCGGCAGGTATAACAGCCGCAATTTTCATCAAGCGGCCCAGTATCGAATTGATAACGGCTGTTGCGGATTTTAATGACACCGCTGCGCGTAAACAAATGGCCGTTTCGGGCATTACGGGTCGGCATTACGCAATCGAACATATCGACGCCTCTTCTTACCGCCTCGACCAAATCTTCGGGCGTTCCGACGCCCATCAAATAACGCGGCTTATCGGACGGCATCATCGGCTGCACGACATCGAGCATCGCCAGCATTTCTTCTTTCGGCTCGCCGACCGACAAACCGCCGATCGCATAGCCGTCGAAACCGATATCGACCAAGCCGGCCAACGATTCTCGCCTTAAGTGCTCATACATGCCGCCCTGCACGATACCGAACAAGGCCGAAGGATTCTCGCCATGGGCCTTCTTGCTACGAGCGGCCCAGCGCAAGGACAGGCGCATCGAATCGGCGGCCTGGTCGACCGATGCCGGATAAGGCGTGCATTCGTCGAAAATCATCACGATATCGGAACCTAAATGCCGTTGCACCGCCATCGATTCTTCCGGACCCATGAAAATCGAACTGCCGTTGATCGGCGATTTGAAGGTTACGCCCTGTTCGGTGATCTTGCGCAACGCACCGAGACTAAAAACTTGAAAACCGCCGGAATCGGTCAAGATCGGCTTTTCCCAATGCATAAAATCGTGCAAATCACCGTGCGCGTTCATGACCTCAATACCCGGCCGCAACATCAAATGAAAAGTATTGCCGAGAATGATTTGCGCACCGACGTCGTTCAATTCTTCCGGCGTCATCGCCTTGACCGAACCATAGGTGCCGACCGGCATAAAAACGGGCGTTTCGACAACACCGCGCGCGAAAGTCAGGCGGCCGCGCCGCGCAAGGCCGTCCGTATTGAGTAAATCGAATTGCATAAATAATTAAGACGTTAACCGGCTAGTCATTCGACCGAAACAGGGTAAAATCGCGGTATTATATCGAAGTGCCGTAAAATACGCTTGCGTTACTTGCCGGCTTGAGACTGTTTAGGTATAAATAAGCCTACAAAGCAGTATTTAACCCAAAATCAGCCCTTGCGATCAGGAGATTTATGCGCTTCAAGCTCATCATGGTCTTTGTCGATGAAGACAAAACCGAACAAGTTCTTGACGCTTCCAGAGACGCCGGAGCGACGGGCGCGACGATCATCAATAAAGCCTTAGGCCAAGGACTGGAAAAAGTTGTCGGTATTTTCGGTCTGGAAATATTACACCCGAGAGCCGTCGTGCTGATTTTGGCCGAGGAAAGGCGCGCCGATTGCGTTCTGAAAGCCGTTGCTGAGGCCGGCAATCTCGATGAAAGCTTGGGCACCGGCATTGCAATACAACTCGATGTCGACAAGGCCTTGGGCCTCAGCGAGCATATCAAAGAACTAGAAAAACTAAAACCGACTAGCTAAAGAGCGCTGCTCATCCTCTCAGCCAAATGTTGAACCGTTCCATCCCCATAATTCGGCCGGGCAATTACTGAATTCGATATAGACTCGGTCGGGCGGAATCGCCAACTCCTTTTCTAATAAGCGGCTCAACGATGCCGACAACGAACGTGCCTGCGCGCAGCTCAAACCGATACTTTTACACTCGAGATATGCCAAGGGCTTATCGCTGCCGCCGAACAACATCGGCTTGCCGGAAACCAGTTCGACCATGACATAGCGCTCCGACTTACCGGTCTCTTTGGCCATCAGTTGCGACATTTCGGCCAGTAATGACGAAGATTTTTCATCGTCAATGGGGGTATTGGTATTGAGTTTTAGAAAAGGCATAACAATTTCCTCTTAAGATACGGTAAAAAATAACATCCCCAAATGGTTTCCTCTCTGCGCTCACCGGTATTACTCCCTTTATAATCAAAAATTAGCTAACTTTATGAAGGTATGGGGTGTGGCTAGCGAGGATGTCGGCAGCAGGGCAGATTTTTGCTCCTCGGCAATTGCTCCTGCATTGCCCTAATACACGCCATCCCTGGCGTAATGCAAAATCTGCATTCACGCCATCCCTGGCGCTCGAACGCTGCCGTCAAGCCCCCATGGATGGGTTCACGGAGGTCCTCGATAGACACATCCCATACCTTTTATTCTTAGACGGTTTTTCAATCAAAAGGGAGTAAATATACCTATCGTGCAAAAAGCAGCGACTGAGCGTCAGATTGCCGTGTCGTCCGGCAAGACTATTGGTGTTTTTGCATTAACGGCTTCGATAGTCGCGACGAAGGCGTCGCTCCCACAGAGGAATGCAAGCGCTGTGGGAGCGATCCCCTGATCCTCCCTCACCTAGCGTTAGCTGAGGGAAGGCCGAGAGTGTTAAGTGACATTAATATGGCATCGAGACCTCATTAGCTAAGATTTTTCTGGTTCCCACAGCCCTCCGCGGGAATCCATACCTTGGCTGCCGTAATAAGATTGGTATACGTTCCCACGCTGGAGCGAGGAAACGAGAAAATCATCGATTCAAGCAGAAACATTTTCCATCATAGCTATTTCATCTGCACTGAACACGAAATCATATACCGATAAATCTTGTTTCATGTGCTCCGGATCACTCGTGCCGGTCAACGGAATCATACCGAGCTGCAACGCGAAACGAAACACGGCCTGCGCCTTGGTACAGCCGTGTCGCTTGGCAAGCTGGTCCATGACAGGGCGGTTCAATTCGGAAGCGTTTGCCGTCAACAACGAAAAACCCTGATAAACGATGCCGTGCTCAATGCACAACCGGCGAACCTCGGCATCCCATTGCGTACGCGCAAAGCATCGGTTTTGCACGAATGCCGGCTTGATCTCGGCAAATTCAATCAAGAGCCTTAATTGATCCTCGCTGATATTCGAAACGCCGATTAATCGCACCGAACCGGCTTTGCAAAGCCGCTCCATCGCTCGCCATACTTCGCGATCCGCTTCGGTCAAACCCCGACTTAGCGAAGGCCCATGCAAGATGTAGGAATCCAGATAATCGGTGCCCAGGTGCTGCAACGAGCTGTTGAATGATAGCTCGACTTGCGTGGCGTAATCCGCATCGGGATCGTAAGGAAGCCGATGATCTTGACTTGCCGCAAAGGTAAACTTGCTTTGCAGAAAAAGCTGGCCGCGTTTTAATCGGTTCGCTTCCAATACCTTGTTTAGCGCATGACCGACGCCCTCTTCGTAATAATGCCGCCGCTGATTCGCAGTATCGATGGCCCGAAAACCGGCTTCGATCGCTGCCGAGACCAATGCCTCGGTCCGCTCTTCCTTCCAGGCCGTCCCATAGAAAAAACTCGGGACTTCAATGCCTTGAATCAAACGCACCGGCCCCATTCGAACATCTTCACTCATATCCCGCCCCCGTTAAATTTTAAAAACCGTTTAACAACAGACCATACATTACCGAACGAAGAAATGAGCTCTTATACCTTTCGCACCTCAAATTTCGGCAGTGTCTTAGGAGGCACCGGAGTGCTCGGCTAAGGCTTTGTCAGCATGGAGCTGGCATAGAGCCTACAGGGATGTTATTCACGGCGTCCTTTGACGGGCACCCCGGTGCCGAATTTTGATCTGCGATGGGTATATTTATTAAATATTGATTACCTTGATAATCAAGAACTCAACGAAACTCTTCGAATGGTCAATCATAAATCGTTTTGATCCAACTAAATTGCCGATTCATTTAATTGTCATATTTCGGCTTGATAATAACCTGTCACCCCTTTTACCCCAATTAAAATGATGCTCAGCTTTAAAAAAGCAGCCTTGCCGATAGCGATGATTATTTTACAAAGTTGCTCTGGTACATTAACCCAAACCGGCCCCCTAGAAAACAATCGAGGTTATTTCATCGATGCCTCGAATTGCTTCAAAACTTCGATGCACATGGAGCGCATAAAAGTGCCGACCGGGGGCGGTATGACCGAGGTTGAAATACCCGTGATATACAATGCCGGCGCCTTTACGAACTGCATGCGTTTTGCCGGACACAAAACGCCTAAAGTCGATTTAGAAAACTATTTAACAGTTTCGCGCCAGTGTTATTTGGAAGCGCGCGGCTTATCGAATGCCGACGATGTCTACGCCGACTGCGTGCATCGAAGCAGAATCGGTATCGAATTGCTTGAAGACGATGATTAACCAAAGCGTTTTTTCCACTTTTGAAGAAATAGGACTATCTTTAAGCCTGAGTACGACTTTATACTCATCGTAGATGAAAATTCGGCCTCGGGGCGCCCGTCAAAGGACGCCGTGAATACGTCCATGTAGGCTCTATGCCAGCTCCATGCTGGCAAAGCCTTTACCGAGCACCCCGAGGCCTCCTCCGGCACTGCCGAAATTTGAAGTGCGAAAGGTATAATCCGGCTGAATAGCCTATATCCTAAAAAGAGCAGTTTGAGGCTTCACAAACACGGTGAAAGTGTTGTAGACCCTTCATGCTTCGACTTAGCTCAGCACGAACGGTCTACAACACATGTCAACTGCTCTTTTTACTGTGAAAGATCGTAAATTTGGATTCATTATCTAATTTTTCGATATGCAAAACTCCGTTCTGGCAATGCCGGTTCCGGAGAGGGGGCGGTTGCTCGATCGACAGGCGTCGGCGGCAGGGACAGCCGTCGTCGAGCCTACATGGACGTATTCACCCAGCACCTAAATCCAGCACCTAAATTCCATAGCCCATTGGCTATGTTTAATATTATGGCTAATTTAGGTGCTGGATGAATTCCATAGCTCATTGGCTATGGTTAACTATCTTGGATAATTTAGGTGCTGGGTTCACGGCGTCCTGTCGGGCGAGTGACCGCACCCTCCCCAACGGAGAGCTTTCATTTGCCGGGGCGATGGCCAGGCCTTCATGAACGTTAGGTATATCGTTCGAACACAGGAAAAACCATGCAAACCAACCATCATCCCTTCGAATTTCACGGCAATGCCGGCGAGTTTTTTAAAATTTGGATCGTCAATATTTTGCTTTCAATCATCACGCTGGGTATCTACTCGGCCTGGGCCAAAGTCAGAACGCGCCGTTATTTTTACAATAATACTTATCTAATGAACGCGCCGTTCGATTACTTGGCCGACCCGGTCAAGATCCTGAAAGGCCGTCTGCTGGTATTGGCTTTCGTGATCATTTATGTGGCGATTGCGGCGCTGTTCCCGGAAGCCGAGGCGGTTTTGATTCTGCTTTTCATTCCGGTTTTTCCATGGGTCATCATCAAAGCGCTCAAATTTAATTGGTACAATTCGGCTTACCGCAATATCCGTTTTCATTTCAGCGGAGAATATCTCAAAGCGCTATGGGTATTCATCGGCTCGCCGATTCTGGTCGCATTCACGTTCGGCTTGGCCTACCCCTATTTCACCAAAGCCCGAAAACAATTCGTGATCGATAACAGCGCCTACGGCATCAGTCGCTTCGAAATGACGGCAAATACCGGTCAATTTTATACCGTCTACGGAAAGGCGTTGCTCATCTTGTTGGCCACTCTGCTCGCGGTCGCGGGATTTTCTTATGCCCTTTGGCAAGGAATCGGGTTGACTGACGGCCTCATCAATCCGGCCATTCCCGTTCTGGCACTTTTGCTGTTTTATCCCTTTTTGATGATAGTCTATGGCTATGTCTATACCCAAATCACCAATCTTTCCATCAATCATACTTCGCTGCCCCAAATACAATTTGAAAGCCGCCTGGAAACAGCCAAAATCTGCTGGCTTTATTTCACGAATGCGCTAGCTATCATTATTTCGTTGGGTTTATTGATTCCTTGGGCAAAGATTAGAATGGCACGCTATCGCATCGCTTGTCTGTCATTGAATTCGACCGGCGATCTCGATCGGTTCATCGCCGCGGAAGCCGAACAAGCCGAAGCGGTCGGCGAGGAAATCGGCGACTTTCTGGATATCGATATCGGCCTATGATCAGCATCAAGGCTCATTATTACGACGGCAAATCATCAGTGCAAACACCGGTCGACCTGGTTTTTTACGAGTCCGGCAAGGTCTTGATCCAGAGCGATGCACTGCAATGGGAAAGCACAGTCGACCGGCTTTCGATCGCGGCGCGTCTCGGCAATACCCGGCGCAATATTTTTCTACCGGACGGGGGTAAGCTTGAAACGGACGACAATGCAGCGATCGACCGTGTATGCCGCTATTTCAACAAAAATCAGCCGCAATCCTTATTGCATTCTCTGGAAAAAAACCGGACTTACGTATTCGCGGCATTGCTGCTGACTGCCGCGACAATTTGGGCCGGTATCGAATTCGGCGTGCCACTCGCCGCAAAGACTGTCGCAAACAGTTTACCCGCTCATGTCGAACACAAAATCGGAAAAGAAGCGTTGATCAAGCTCGATGACTGGCTATTCAGCGAGTCAACTATCGGCAAAGGCACCCAGGCGGAACTAAACCGGCAACTACAACAATTGACAGCTCACACCCTGCGCGAACACCGCTACCGTTTGCTATTCAGAAACAGCACAAAAATGGGCGCTAATGCGCTGGCCATACCGGGCGGCGACATCATCCTGACCGACGATTTGCTGGACTTAGCCGAAAACAATGAACAAATCCTCGCAGTACTGGCGCATGAAATCGGCCACATCGAACACAAACACGGCTTACGATCCTTATTGCAAAACTCGTTGACCGCATTGTTCATGGCAGGATTGCTGGGCGACATCGCCTCGGTCACCTCCTTATCGGTTGCACTGCCAACCTTCTTAGTCGAAACTCGCTATTCGAGACAGTTCGAGTTGGAAGCCGACCGCTATGCCGTCGAATTACTCGACAAGCAAAACATCCCTATCGAACATTTCACCCGGATACTCACTCTACTCGAACAAAGCCATGGTTTGAATCCCGAGTTCGATTATCTGTCTAGTCACCCAGCGACAGACAAACGTATCGGAACGATTTACGATCGACGAAAGTAGTCTCTTAGGGTTTCGCGACAAACAACCTCCCGGACCTATGGGACTTATAGTCTAGGATTCGGTTACTCGCTTGACAGGACGCCGTGAACCCAGCACCTAAATTATCTAAGATAGTTAATCATAGCCAATGGGCTATGGAATTTAGGTGCTGGGTGAACACGTCCGTGTAGGCTTGACGGCGTCTCCCTGCCGCCGACACCTGTCAAGCGAGCAACCGAACCCTACATTAAATAGGGAAGTTCTTTAAGACTAAATCCTTAGCAAATCAATAAAGACAACTATCCTGACACAGAGGGCGCTTAAGCGCCCAGCAAAGTCGACAGATTGATTGAGAAGACATACACTTTTGTCATTCTCACTCGTTGAAATCAATAGGACATAAAGATGAGTATTTTTTCCAAACTATCGGATATTAACTGCCCCGAATCGCTTGCTTGCGATGCCTCGGGAAAAAACCCATCATTCGAGGTCAGCTTTCGCGCCGACGGCAAAATCCCGTTTCCGCAAGTGATATTGCATGGCGAAGGCCGGCAAAAAATCATAAAGGATGATGCGATCAGCAGCCGGGCCGACGACAAAGACGGCTATATTTATACCGCAAAGATACCGGCCGGTTTATTTGCATCAAACCACATCAATATACAGATCGAAGGCTGCCGCCAAGCCGACTTGAGCCGGGCAGGCGGAGACGACTGGATCAAAGTCTATCGCGACTTCCGTCTCGTCGCGCCGCCCCGTCCCGCACGAAAAATAGAGATTACAGGCGACGTCAAGGTGTACTTCGGTATTCACAAACATATGCACCAACCTTATTATCGTGCGGCCGACCCCGATTATTGGGATGGCGAAAAAGACGAGATCTTCGGCTCTCGGGTCGGCAATTACACCGGCTTTTTGCCGGCCGCAGTCCGCCAATATGGCGAGGGCGACTTGCCGCATGCCGGACTGTCGACCAGTTGGAGCGGTTCGCTGATCGAACAACTCGATCGCTGCGAGACACAAGGCTTGTGCGGCGGCCGTTTCGCGGGTTGGAAAAACGAACTGCGCGGCATTGCCGGCTCTAAAACTGCTCTAGGCAATCCCCGCATGGCCTTTTCCGCGTTCGGCTACTTTCATCCGTTGATGGCGTTGATCCCGGCCCGCAACATCGTGCGCCACATACAATGGCATCAAGACGCGATACGCGCCCACTTCGGCGCCGAAGCCTCCAAAGTCTTGTTCCCACCGGAAACCGCCTTCCATGTCCGTATGATTCCGGCCCTGAGGGAAGCCGGCATCGAAGCGGTCATCTACGATTCCATTCACCGCTACCGCGCTTGCCGCGACTATCCCTACGCCGGCATCAACGAAGGCATGCTGCCGCCCAACGTTTCGGAACAAGTCAACCCGCCGGTAGACGATTGGCTGCAACTGCACAACATCTGGGCCGGCTCGAAAATTTCCCCGAGCCTAATGCGGCCCGAATATATCGTCTACGAAGACCCGGACGGCAAGAGTCATAAAATCATCGGCATTCCGGCCGAACGCTACATCGGCAACGAAGATGCCCGGGGCGGTTTCGGCGCCTTACAATATCCCGACGTTCTCGGCCAAGTCTACGATCAAATCGTTCACACCGGCAGCTTCGATCCGAAACACCCGCCTTTTTTTCTGCTGCATTCCGACGGCGATAATCACGGCGGCGGCGCGGACAGCTATTATCATCACAACACCGGCGAACTGGTGCGCTGGCTGCAAGAAGACCCGCGCTTCGAACTGACCACCAGCGAGGATTATCTGCAGCGTTTCCCGCCCGACCCGGCTCAGGCCGTGCATATCGAACCCGGCTCCTGGAGCGGCGCCGACAACGGCGACCCGCAATTCATGAAATGGTTCAGCCGCTACGACCAACCCTATTCGCCGGACCTGAACTCGTGGGCCGCACTCACGGCGCTACAAAACCTCGTGCATACGATCGAAGACAGCGCGCCGGAACACGCCGCGCTGCAAGAAGCCTCGCGCTTGATGCTTATGGCAGAGACTAGCTGTTACTGGTACTGGACCGGTCAGGATGTCTGGGATAAACAAGTCACCGAAGCGGCCAACAAAGGTTGGCAATTGCTGGGCGGCGCCGTTAAGAAGGTCGGTAACAGCACAGGACCGACCATTTTCGCCCCCTGGGTAACGCCGGAAAACCCGGGCGGCGATTGCTGGGGGCAGGGTTGCCTTAAAGCCGCGCCGAGACAAGCTACATTGCATACCTTCATCCACGACCTATCCGGCCTGAAGCGCACGACATTGGTGCTGCGCACCGGATCCGGCGAGAAACGCCTGGATCTCCACAATCACGGCCCGTATCCAAGCCACACCAACGCCTCGGTATCGGCCGATTATTGCACCGCGTCCTTACCGGTCGGCGCAGGCGACGTACGTTATTTCATCGAAGCCGAAGATATCTGCGGCAATGTCTCGCGCAGCGCATTGGAGAGGATTTACTTGGCCTGAAATCGTTAGTAATACCCCATCCTATTGGGTGGTTCTTGCGTAGGATGGGTAGAGGCGGAAGCCGAAACCCATCGTTTTTCTCCCGCCGAACTTCCCTCTCCCGCCAGACAGGTTTTATAAACTCGTCCGTCACGTTTTCCTGCCGTTTGCGGGAGACCATGATGGGTTTCCGCTTCGCTCCTACCCATCACTGCCTTACTGGACGCTGGAGCGTGGGAACGATAAAGGTTAGATCGAAGCGTTTAACAACAAACTTCCCACTCCTAAAGGATAATCTTGCCGGACTGCGGCGATTGCGGCCATTACCAAAGCGGTTCCCGCAAAAATTGCCGACCCAAAGGAAATCCTTAAAACCCATTCATTAACAAACCGCAAGAAACGCGGAACAGGCGCGATCATTACAGCTAACACCGACAGTAAAGTTGCCGTGACTGTCGACAAAACTCCCGTCGCCAGAGAAGCGCACCACGGGCATTTATGCTTGGCATGCAAATCGTGATAATTACACCCGGCATCCAACCCCAGCCACGGCCAATCACAGCCGCATTGAAATAGAAAGCCGCACAACGGCGTAATGGCAATCAAGGCAATGAACCCCATCAGCGACGCGGCAATGAGTTTGTATTTAAATGATGGCTTCATTGTATTCATTACGACAATCCTGTTTTATACCTTTCGCACTTCAAATTTCGACGATGCTTAAGGAGGCGCCGGGTGATCGGTAAAGGCTTTGCCTACATGGAAGTATTCACGGCGTCCTTTGACGATCACCCTGGTGCCGAATTTTGATCTACGATTGTTATAGACGGGTCTTTTGAAATAATGTTGGCTGCCTATCGCTAAACGGCTTATTCCGCATCGGTTCGCATTTTTTGGACGAGTATGATCACTGCCGCCGCGAACAAGGCGGCCGAGAATACGATTAAGGTTCCGGTGAGATCGTTCATCATATCCGGGGCAACGATCATGACGATCCCCAGTGCAATCATGATCATGCCGCCGATAAGTTTGAGCGTTTGACCGTGCTTCTCTTCGAATTTTTGCCTTTTCAGCGTTATCAAGGCCGCCAAAAAAATGGTGATTTCGATCGAAAGATAGATCAATAGATAAATCAGCAATAAGCCTAAGAATTCTATCGTGCCGACTTGCTGCGATCTGACCAGTTGACTCCATATCACCGGAAAGCCTGCAGTACAAGGCAATTCGACCAATGCAATGCCCGATGCCATAACGAAGGTAGCGCCCGCGAGCGCAAGTCCTTTTCTTTCCGGATTCAACAAGCCTCTTATCGATTGATAGATACCCGGTTTATGTTTGTCCGATATCGTGAACGAAATGCCTTTTTTAAACCAAAAATAATCTTTGACATTGACCAAACCGAATAGCAGCGCGAACAAGGCCACCAACCACTGTACCCAGATTAGATAGGCGACATAGCTCAGCACTTTAAAGACGCCGGCGACAAAGGCGCCGTAGAGAGTTGCCGTCGTGAACAAGAACACCAGGCCGACCAGCAATATTCGTTTTCTGGAGCCTGAATGTATCACCATGCCTAACAGTAGCGTCAATACCCATAGCGAGCATGGGTTAAAGCCGTCGACAAAAGCAATCAATAAGGTGCTGAATATCAACGGTTGCTGTATTAGGTCTATGGTTCCGAGCCAGGGAACGGAAATTGTGGTGGCGGTGGGAGATGGCTGTTTATGCAAGGCATTAAGCTTCCGTGCCGACGCTTGCGTCGAAACATGGTCCGGCGACCGTTTTCGGCTCAGCGCCGCCCTAACGGCTTCTTCGATTTGTTTCCGGATAAACGGCGCATCGCCGAAAAAGGCCTTGCCGCCGACAAATACGGCCGGCACGCTACCGGCTTCGACGCCGTGTTCTCGCGCGGTCAATTGAAAGAGTTCCCGGTTGAAGCGGTTGCGCCATACTTCATGCTGCCGAATTTGCAATTGCGGATAACGTTCTTCCAATTCGCTCAGAAAGGGTTTTTGATCCAGACAATGAGGGCAGGTTTCGCCCCAAAACACGTCCATGACGAGCTCAGGATCGGTCTTTGCCGTAACCGTTTGGCTTAGGAGCGTCAGCAAGAAAATTATTAGGAAAAATCGTGGGGTTTCGAATCGCATTGGTTTTGCCTTTGAATGTCATGATGGGTTTCCGCTTCGCTCCTACCCATCCTACCGCACAGCACACCCCGCATCGCCGTTCTTGCGTAGGATGGGTAGAGGCGGAAGCCGAAACCCATCGTTTTTCGTTTTGCCGCCGAGCCTCGCGCCGGGCGGTTTTAGCGATTCGGCCGCGCTATGTTTTCCTGACGTTCGCGGGGCTCCTCGGATGGGTTTCCGCTTCGATAAACGCCCGGATACCGGCCACGCCTTGACCGCCGGCTTCACGAACTCGCGCCTGATCGTCCTTAGTCAAGCCTCCCAAGCCGAAAACCGGAATATTCGCGGTTTCGGCGAGCGCTGTAAAGCCTTGCCAACCGAGTATTCGGGCTCCCGGATGCGTGGCGGTCGGCAATACCGGCGCCAAGACGGCAAAATCGACGCCGACGGTTTCGGCATGGCGCAGTTCCGCTTCATTATGGCAAGAGGCGGCTAGCCAACCTTGACAGTCCGGCCGTTCGCGTAACGCCATTAAATCCTTGCCGGTTAAATGTATGCCGTCAACGCAACTCGCCTCGACTCCGGATACGGCCGAATTGAGCAGGAGCGATGCGCCATGACGACGGCATAAAGGAAGGATGCGCGCGATAAATTCCGCCGCTTCGCCGGCCGTTACTTTTTTCAAGCGCAATTGAATCAGTTTGATGCCGTTGGCAAGAATGGTTTGTAAGTTAGAGAATAACGCCGAGGGGGTGCTGTCGTCCAGAATGGCATAAAACGGCGGCAGGCAGAGCGCGGTCACGATCGGACGATTCGCCGCCGGAAACGAATAGTTTTGAAGATCGGTCGGAGCTACCCACTCGACCGCTTGTCCTTCTCTGCCATGCGGGGCGCCTTCGAACCGATCGACACGCCAAACTTTGAGCTTAACGCTGAGGTCCGGGTAGTCGTGATGAATCGTGATCAGAGGCGTTGCGGTTTTAACGTCGATGGCCAGTTCTTCATGGAGCTCGCGGTCCAATGCTTGACGCTGCGTTTCGCCCGGCTCGATTTTACCGCCCGGAAATTCCCATAAGCCGCCTTGATGTTTATCGTCCGGGCGCTTGGCGATCAGTACTTTGCCGTGCAGGTCGACAACCGCGCCGACCGCGACTTCTAAAACCGATTTCATAGGTTGTTGATGATGATGCTTCAAATGGTTTCCACGCTCCGGGGACTATTCGAATGGCTCCGTAATGTTTTCTTACCTTTTATCGTGCTCCCATGATGAGTTTCCGCTTCGCTACTACCCATCCTACGGCTTTACTGGACGCCGGAGCGTGGGAACGATAAATCTGGAATCGCACCCACAGAGCACCGGGCCTCCTTTCCTCTTTCCTCTTTCCTCTTTCCTCTTTCCCCTTTCCCCTAAGTCCGATACTCCGCATTGATCCGCACATAGTCGTAGGAAAAATCGCAGGTCAAGACTTCTTGCGAGGCGCTGCCGCGCCCGAGCGTTACGGTTACGGCAATTTCCGGTTCGTTCATCACGCGCTGACCGGCCGCTTCGGTATAGTCTTCGGCTCGGCTACCGCCGCGCACGATGCACACGTCGCCCAGATATATATCGACCCGCTCCAGGTCCATGTTGTCGACGCCGGCCCTGCCGACTGCCGCCAGAATGCGCCCCCAATTCGGATCGCTGGCAAAAAACGCGGTCTTGACCAGCGGCGAATGGGCGATGGTCTTGGCGACGCGCACGGCCTCTTCATCATCCAAGGCTTGATCTATTACGATTCGCATCAACTTAGTCGCGCCCTCGCCGTCCCGAACGATCGCTTCGCTGAGTTGCTTGCAAATCTTCAACACTGCATCGGCAAAGGATTGGTAGGCCGGGCTGCCTTCGGTCAATTCGGGCACTTTCGAACAGCCGCTGGCCATCAAGACGCAGGCGTCGTTGGTCGAGGTATCGCCGTCGACGGTAATGCGGTTAAACGATAATTCGGCGGCGCGCGCCAAACACGCCTGCAGCAGTTTCCGCTCGATTTTGGCATCGGTCGCGATGAAAGACAGCATCGTCGCCATGTTCGGCTGAATCATGCCCGCGCCTTTGGATATGCCGGTCAATGTGATCATCTCGCCGTCGATTTCGAGGATACACGACGCCCCTTTCGGAAAGGTGTCGGTGGTCATGATCGCACGCGCGGCCTGCTCCCAATGCCCTTCGGCCAGATTGGCAAAGGCCTTCGGTAAGACTGCCTTGATTTTATCGACGGCCAACGGTTCGCCGATCACGCCGGTCGAAAACGGCAGGATTTGCCGGGCATCCGCGCCGGCAAGTTTAGCCACGTCCGCGCAGGTCGACAAGGCATCGTCAAGCCCTCTTTTGCCGGTGCCGGCATTGGCGTTACCGGAATTAATCAGCAGCCAACGCGGGGCCTGTTGTAAATGTTCCTTCGCGACGACCACCGGAGCCGCGCAAAACGCATTCTGTGTAAACACCGCCGCGCAAGTCGACCCTTCGCGCATTTGTACGAGCAACAGATCGTCGCGTTTCGTTTGCTTAATGCCCGCGCACGCCGTGCCCAATTCGATCCCGGCAACCCGGTGCATTACCGGAAACGCCACCTGCCCCACCGCCATATAGACTCCTTTAAATTTTCAATAAAACGCTTATTTTACTAATGTTGGGAAACGCGCCTTCCATCAGCGTGCATTGCCGTTTAACTAGTTCGATTCTTTCCGGCTGGCTACTCATCAGATGCGGCAAGATCACTTCGATTTCGATCGTCCCTTCCAGGTAATGAATCTTGAAATCTTCGATATCCTCGAATAGTTCGGACAAATACTCGCGCAAATAACCCTGCACATCCGCGCGCAATACATCGACCGGCTCGTCGATGAATTCGTCGTCTTCCGGGTCGACATGGACCAGTACATCGACCACGTCGTCGAATTCGGCTTTCAGATTTTGCCGGACCGCATCGCCGATCATATGCCCTTCGGAAACGCTGATTCTGGCATCGACCACGATATGCGCGTCGATATAGGCATCTTCGCCCATTTGCCGGGTTCTGAGCAGATGAATGCCGCGCACGCCGGGAGTCGTTTTGATCACTCTGCGTATCTCGCGGATCAAGGACTCGGGCAATGAGGTGTCAACCAACTCCTTGACGCTTTGAATCACCAAACTTAAACCGATCTTGGCGATCATCAAGGCGACGATCGCGGCGGCAACCGCATCGGCATATTCATAACCGACCCAAACGCCGGCTACGCCGATGATCACGACGATCGAAGATATCGCATCGCTACGATGATGCCAAGCATTGGCCAGTAATAATTTGGACCGGGTTTGCTTGGCAATCCGTTTCGTATATTGATAGAGCCATTCGTTAGTCAATACCGATAAGGCGGCTATCGCCATCGCCTCGAATTCCGGCATCAACAAGCGTTCGGGCTGGCGAACTCTTTCCATCGCATCATAGGCGATGCCGCCGGCCACTATCATTAATCCGACGCCCAGCGCGACCGTCGCGATCGTTTCGTAACGCCGATGCCCGTAGGGGTGATCGAAATCGGCCTCGCGCGCGCCCAGCTTAATCGCGGTAATGACCAGTAAATCACTGGCCAAATCGGATAAGGAATGAACACCGTCGGCGATCAAGGCCGCCGATTGGCCCAGTATACCGAAGCCGATTTTCAGGACCGACAAGGCCAGGTTGGTCCATGCAGCAACGATACTGACCTTCGCTTTTAGACGATCGGACTCGATTGACTGGCGCGCTTCGATCATTATTCGCCTACTTCGAGAACAATAATATATTCGCCGTCCTCGGCTTTGGTTTCAAGGATCGTGTGTCCATTGATGCGGCACCAGGCGGGGATGTCTTGCATTACGCCGGGGTCGGTGCAAATGACTTCCAATTGTTCTCCTGCCGCCATGCGTTTGACCCTGTCTTGCGTTCGTATCACCGGCAACGGGCAAAGCAGACGCCGCGCATTCAGGGTTTCCCGGCTCATACGAACCACTCCTCGGCAATTTGCTCCGGCGCGAACGGAGCCACCTGAATCGTTTGTTCCAAACCTTTTTGACTTCTAACCAAAATATCGACCTGCTCGGCATCGCGCCCTTGTCCGTAACGTGCAATGATGCGTCCGGCCAAGGCCAAATCTTCATCGGTCGGTTCGCCGTCGATCAACGCCAACGGTCCGCTGTGACTGCTGCTGATCAAACTGGTAAATTCTTTTTTATAGCCTTCGAGAAAACGGCTCTCGCCTTCCTCGCGCGCGACGATGACTTTGAAGTTGGACTTGGGACGGATATGCCGCCCGACTTTCAGCAACATCACATCGTCGAGTTCGTAGTCTTTCGTCCCCCGGTTTTGCCATAAATCGACTAATTTCGCCGAATAACTCTCGTCGGTCAAAAAACAACAGCCGCCGGCCGGCTGCGCATAATCGACGAAGCCGAACTGCTGCGCCAATTCCATTTGCGGTTTTCTGGACCGTCCGCTAAAGCCGAACAATTTGGCGCGATCGACCCAGCCTTCGCGCTCCGGCAGTGTCTCCGGCAAATTTCTGGCACATAAAGGCCTAAGCAGCAAATCGTCGGCGCCGGATTCGCGCGCGATGATCGGCATCGTTTGTTTGCGCTGCGACATCGGTCGCTGACCGATCACCTCGCCGGTAATGATGAAATCGAAGCCGTTTTCTTGTATCCATTGCTTGGCCTTGTTGACCATGAAAATCTTGCAATCCAGACACGGGTTCATGTTGCTGCCGTAACCGTGCTTCGGATTGATCAGCACATCCTTGTATTCCTCGATGACATCGACGATATGCAATTTGATGCCGAGTTGTTCGGCCACCCACAACGAGTTATTGCGCTTGGGCTTGGCTCGGTCCCGTTCGCGAATCGCATGCGTGTGTCCTTCCACGCAGAAGCCGGTGAAAAAATTGATGCCTTCGACATGCACCCCTTGTTCGATGATCACTTTAGCGGCCAACATCGAATCCAATCCACCGGAAATCAATGCCGCCGCTTTTCTTTGTTCGGACATAACGCTGTTATCTTGTTTAAAATGCTTGTTTAAAAATTGCGTCATTATACGCATTTCTTGGCTAAACTGGGTTCAACTTCGGTGATTATCACCTAGAATAATGAATCATCAAATTTTTGGCGCTGTGGCTCCATGATGGGTTTCGCTCCGCTCTACCCATCCTACTAGTGGCTTTTCAAACTTACGGCGCCGTAGGATGGGTAGCAGCGGAGCGGAAACCCATCGCTTTATTGAACTCGGGTGGTTTTGAGACAATGCCCCCAGGGCCCCAACTTGCGATTTGTTACAGTGGCTTTCGTAGCTCTACCCATCCTACATGTAAACTAATGGATTCATTATGGATTTTAAAGATTATCTAAAAATTCTAGTCAGCAAAGACGGCTCCGATCTTTACTTAACGGTCGGCGCGCCGGCCGCGGCCAAATTTCAAGGCGCATTGAAACCGCTCGAAAGCGAAAAACTGACCGGCGAACGCATTAAGGCTATCGCCTACAACCTGATGGATGCCGAGCAGCAAAAAGAATTCGAACACGTCCCGGAAATGAATCTGGCGATCACCGAACCCGGCATCGGCCGCTTCCGCATCAATATTTTCAAACAGCGCAATAACCTGGCCTTGGTCATTCGAAATATCAAGGTCGATATACCGAATGCCGATCAATTAGGTCTGCCTGAAGTGCTGAAAAAAGTGATCATGGAAAAGCGCGGCTTGATTCTATTCGTCGGCGGCACCGGTTCCGGCAAATCGACCTCGCTAGCCGCACTGATCGACCACCGCAACAGCAATTCGTCGGGGCACATCATCACGATCGAAGACCCGATCGAATACCTTCATCCGCACAAACGCTGTCTAGTCAATCAACGCGAAGTCGGCGTCGATACGCTCAGTTACGAGGACGCGTTGAAAAACACGCTACGCCAGGCACCGGACGTGATTCTGATCGGCGAAATCCGCTCTCAAGAAACGATGGAACACGCGCTCGCCTTCGCCGAAACCGGGCATTTATGTTTGTCGACGCTGCACGCCAACAACGCCAATCAGGCTCTGGACCGCATTATCAATTTTTTTCCGGAAGAACGCCGCAATCAATTATTGCTGGATCTATCGCTGAATTTGAAAGCCTTCGTCTCGCAGCGACTGGTTCCTACCGTGGACGGCAAACGGGTCGCCGCGATTGAAATCTTGTTGGGGACGCAATTGGTCAAAGACTTGATTCATAAAGGCGAAATTCATGCGATCAAGGAAGCGATGGAAAAATCCGAAAATATCGGCATGCAAACCTTCGACAGCCACTTGCTCAAGCTTTTCAAGGAAGGCAAAATTTCGCTCGAAGAAGCTTTGCAAAACTCCGACTCGCCGAATAACTTAAAATTGAAGATCAACCTCAGCGAAGGCAAGGGTTCGGCGACTGAAGCGGTCGCTAAATCGCCTGGCGGACTGACTTCAAGATTCTCGCTTGAGGCGATTGAAAAGGATCAGGAGGAAGAGGGGCAAAGCTAAGGATTTCGTAGGTTCCGCCTTTGTATAATCAAATGGTTCCTCGCTCTGCGTCAATGTCATTAAGTCAAAGGAAACCCCTCATTCCGCCAGGGATTGGCGGCATCCAGCGCCATGGATGGCAAGCTTTTTAAGGCGCATTGGATTACGGCTGTATAAAAGCTCTTGCGTAGGATGGGTAGAGGCGGAAGCCGAAACCCATCGTTTTCCCGCCATTAAGTTAAGCCGTTCGTGGTGAGCCCTGTCGAACCATGGACGGCTCTTATCGCCCGCCGCCGGACGGGTTTTATCAATCCAGCCGCGTAATGTTTTCCCGCCGTTTGCGGGCGCCCATGATGGGTTTCCGCTTCGCTCCTACCCATCCTACGGCTGTATCCCCCGACATAGAGCTCAAGGAAACAACCGCAAAATACCGGACTTTCCTTCCATGTCTCCGACGACCCAAATCTGCTCGAACGAATGAGACTCGGGTAGCGTTACCCGGTGCAAATTATCTTCCAGTTCTTCACGACTCCAAAGCGGATTGGCGTTACGCAAAACCAGCCAAACCCGGTCGCTGTGATAGGACTTTTCGGCCTTGCTGGCCAAAATCGCATTCAACGCATTCAACAAACGCTCGCCGACCGGAACAGTAATCAAGCGATGCAACGCCTCCAGTGTCCGGATACTGACTTTGCGCCCCAAAATCAGTTGAGCTTCTTCTTCACTGCCGTACAAATGCGCAATTTCCAAATCCAAGCGCCGATCGCCTAGGTAACACGAAACATCCGGCTTTTTCGGCTCGTTATGCCAAATATGCCGCATCGGAATGCCTGTTTTTTGTTCGTAAAGCCGCATGAACAATTTGGCCGCCTCATGTTCGAGCTCGATTTTTTCCTGCATGCTCCGGTTCATATTACACCGCTGCAACTCGAACCTTGACCCGCGGTACAGCTGAAACAATGATCGGCCACTTGAACCGGCGCCGAATTCAGGTCTTTCTCCAATAAATCGCCGATATAACACCGCAAGGATGCGACGATTTCGCTTTTGAGCAATAACGGTTTGCTGTTATACATAGATGCCCTCATCGAGTATCGTCAACTCATGCGTCAACGTATCAGTATATAAAAAACGTAAAGGCTTTGCCGCATGGATGCCGGCATAGCGCCTATATAAACGTATTCACGGCGTCCTTTTACGGATCCCCAGCGCCGAATTTTGAGCTACGATGGGCGTATAAACGACTCATACGTTCAACCAAGGGAACCGATGCAAAAATAGAAAGTCTTTAAATTAAAGTGACCATTCGACTCGCTCGATTCGGTCGGTTTTATGCAAGACCTCAAACGGCGCCCCTCGAAAGACGCCAGGGAGTCATAGCACCATGAAGTCTGTCGATTATCCCGAAAACTGGTACGACATCGATACCGCGCTCTATATTCGCTCGGTCAAGTTGTTCAGAGCCGTCAAAAACTTATTGAGCGTCAAATTCGAATTGTTCGCCGACAACCAAGTCTTGCAAGGCGATATTTTTCTATTCAACCATTTTTCCCGCTTCGAAACTTTCATTCCGCAGTTTCTATTTTTCGAACAGACCGGCGCGTATAGCTGCTCGATCGCATCGGGCGAGTTCTTCAAGGAAGACAATGTACTGTCGAATTATTTGAAGCATGTCGGCGTATTTCCGCACGATCACCCCCGTTTATTCGCTATCTTGGCCGGCCAAATCCTGCGCGGACGTAAGGTCATTATTTTCCCCGAAGGCGGCATGGTCAAGGACCGGCGCGTGATCGACAAAAAAGGCGAATACAGTATTTATTCGCGCATGACCGGACTTCGGCGTAAGCATCACACCGGTCCTGCCGTATTAGGCCAAGGAGTCGAAGCATTGAAGTCGGCGATTCGCCATGCCTTCAAAACGAAAGACAAAGAGCGCCTGCTGCACTGGCAGTCATTGCTTGAATTCGATAGTTTGGATCAACTCATGGCGACCGCGCTAAAACCCACCTTGATCGTACCGGCCAACATCACGTTCTATCCGATTCGCAACTCCGAAAACTTATTGTTTAAAAGCGTCGAATTGTTTTCGGACACGATGAGCCTTCGGCAAACCGAAGAACTCTTGATCGAAGGCAATATCTTACTCAAGGATACCGACATGGACATCCGCATGGGCGAACCGGTCAATCCTTGTTGCGTGTGGGATTGGCGCACGCATTGGATCATGGGCAAAACGGCGCCTGACATACGCGATCCGGACGATGCGTTCAATTTAACAAGCGCACCGAGAAATTGGAAAGAACGCCTGCTCGGCTATCTATTCGTCAAAAATGCAAGCTGTTCGCGCAATCAATACATGAAAGCCATCTATGCCAACGTGACGGTAAACCTCAGCCATCTGGCCTCGACGCTGATCATGAGCAACATCGGCGCCGGACTCAAACATATCGAAAAATGCCGATTTTATACCGTGTTGTATATCGCGATAAAAAATTTGCAAAAAAATCCCGATATTCATTTACATCGAAGTCTGTTGAATCCGGATGATTACAGCGACCTGATCCATTGCGTCAACGACCGCTTCGAGCACTTCATATGCATCGCCAAGGACGCGCAACTGATTGCCGAACAAGATGAATGCTACCATTTTTTGCCGAAACTGTGCGAGGACCACGACTTCGACCAAATCCGTCTGGAAAATCCGATCGCGGTCTACCATAACGAAGCGGCGCCGCTAAGCATCGTGCGCGATACGCTTTCGGCCGCCGACCAAGCCTACTCAAAGATCGATCCCGAACAACTGGCGGCCTGGCATTTCGACGACGAACTGATCGCGCTGGCCTACGAACAGCAGACTTTTAGCACGCTGCAAAACGGCACGATCAAACAACACGAAAGTGCCATTGCCGACCCGTCTCCATTCTTGATGAAACCGGCCCGAACCAACGGCATCGGCATTCTGTTGATCCACGGCCTGTTGGCCAGCCCCGCGGAACTGCGCGATTACGGACGCACGCTGGCACGTCAAGGCTTCACGGTGCTTGGGATTCGCTTGAAGGGCCACGGCACTTCGCCCAATGCCTTGAGAGATTTGAGCTATGAGCAATGGTTCGACAGCGTCAACAAAGGCTTCACGATTCTCAAAGCGCATTGCGGAAAAATCGTCCTGATCGGCTTTTCAACCGGCGGCGCTTTGGCGCTCAAACTCGCGGCGGAAAACCGCCAGGAAATCGCCGGTGTTGTCGCGGTTTCGGTTCCGGTCAAATTCATGAATCCGTCATTCATGCTGGTGTCTTTACTGCATAACACCAATAGCCTGGTACGCTGGCTGTCTTCTTTCGAGGGCGTCAAACCGTTCATCGACAACACGCCGGAGCATCCCGATATCAATTACTGTAATACACCGATCCGGGCGCTATTCGAATTACGTCGGCTGATTCAGCATCTTGACGAATTACTGCCCGGTATCGAAACGCCGACTCTACTGCTTTATGCCAACCGAGACCCGATCGTCGCTCCGGAAAGCGCCGAAATCGTATTCGCTAGATTAGGCGCGACAAGAAAATATTTACATTCGATCGATGCCGACCGGCACGGCATTCTGATGGAAAACATCGGCGAGACTTGGTCTATGATCGACGATTTTTTAAGCTCGCTGCAACAAACCGAAGACACCGGATACCCCATGCCGCAAGCCATTACCGAAGAGGAGGCAGCATCATGAATAATGTAGTCATCGCAGGATATGCTAGATCGCCGTTCACGCCGGCGGGCAAAGGAGAGTTAGCCCACGTCAGACCCGACGACCTGGCCGCGCAAGTGGTCAAGGCGCTGATCGACAAGTGCAGCGTCGATCCGAACGCTATCGAAGACTTGATCCTCGGCTGCGCCTTTCCGGAAGGCGAGCAAGGCCTCAATATCGCGCGCCTCGTTGTGCAGCTGGCGGAACTGCCGATATCGGTCGCGGGGATGACCGTCAACCGTTTCTGCGGTTCTTCGATGCAAGCGATTCATATCGCGGCCGGCGCAATTCAAATGAACGCCGGCGAAGTTTTCATTTGTGCCGGCGTCGAATCGATGAGCCGTGTCCCGATGGGCGGATTCAATACCTTGCCGCATCCGGGGCTTTATAAAGATCACCCGGAAGCCTACATGAGCATGGGTGAGACCGCAGAAAACCTGGCTCGCCGCTATTCCATAGCCCGCCGGGACCAAGAAAATTTCGCGTTGGCCAGTCAACGCAAAACGCAGCACTCCAGACAAAGCGGCGACTTTGCCGATGAGATCGTACTGATTCAAACGCACCGAGGCGATCGCATCGATCAGGACGGCTGTCCGCGCCCCGATTCGACGGCGGAAGGTCTAGCCGAGCTCAAGCCGGCATTTCTGCAAAACGGCAGCGTCACGGCCGCGACGTCGTCACCGCTGACCGACGGCGCCGCGGCGGTATTGGTTTGCAGCGAAACCTATGCCGACGCACACGGACTGCCGAAACTAGCCCGCATCAAATCGATCGCGGTATCCGCCTGCCAGCCCGAAATCATGGGCATCGGCCCGGTTGTCGCGACGCACAAAGCTTTGCAAAGAGCAGGTTTAACGCTGGAAGACATCGATCTGGTCGAATTGAACGAAGCCTTCGCCGCGCAGGCCCTAGCCGTATTACAAGAATTGCCCATCCCTATCGAAAAACTCAACCTGGACGGCGGCGCGATCGCGCTAGGCCATCCTCTGGGCGCGACCGGCGCGCGCATCACCGGCAAGGCGGCCAGCCTACTGCACCGCGAGCGTAAGCGTTATGCGCTGGCAACACAGTGCATCGGCGGCGGTCAAGGTATCGCAACCATTCTGGAGGCCGCATCATGAATATCGAACGAGCCGCAGTCATCGGCGCCGGCGTGATGGGAGCCGGAATCGCCGCCCATATCGCCAATGCCGGCATTCCGGTCTCCTTATTGGACATCGTCCCCGATAACGCAACGAACCGTAATCAAATCGCCGAGCAAGCGATCGCTAAAATGCTTGCCGCCGAACCCTCGCCGCTGATGCATCCGAACAACGTTCGGCTGATCATGCCGGGTAATATCGAGGATGATTTAGCCCGTCTGGCCACGGCCGACTGGATCGTCGAAGCCGTGATCGAAGACCCTAAGATCAAACGTAGTCTTTACCGACAACTGGAAACGGTCTGCCGACCCGATACGCTGATATCGTCGAACACCTCGACACTACCGTTGCAGGTGTTGACTTTGGAACAATCCGAAAGCTTCAAGCGGCGTTTCATG
Organism: Methylotuvimicrobium sp. KM1; assembly: GCF_044788715.1. Lineage (NCBI taxonomy): Bacteria > Pseudomonadati > Pseudomonadota > Gammaproteobacteria > Methylococcales > Methylococcaceae > Methylotuvimicrobium > Methylotuvimicrobium sp. KM1. The sequence goes on from NZ_CP173170.1 coordinate 4,672,409, forward strand.
ATCACGCACTTTTTCAACCCGCCGCGCTACATGCGCCTACTCGAACTGGTCGCGCCACCCGACATCGCACCTGATTTATTCGATGCGGTAGCGACGTTCGCAGACCTGCGCCTCGGTAAAGGCTGCGTTACTTGCAAGGACACACCGGGCTTCATCGCGAACCGAATCGGCACCTTCTGGATACAAACGGCATTGCTCGAAGCGATCGCGAATAACTTGACCGTCGAAGAATGCGATGCCGCGATGGCGCTGTTCGGCATTCCGAAAACCGGCGTGTTCGGCTTGCTGGACCTGGTCGGCCTGGATCTGATGCCGCATGTTCTGAGTGGCTTCAAGCAAAGCCTGCCGGCCAAGGACCGCTTGCGGACAATAGGCGCCGTGCCGCCGTTGCTGCGCCGCATGATCGAAAAAGGCTATACAGGACGTAAGGGTCTCGGCGGCTTTTATCGTCTCAAGCCCGATGCCGACGCCAAAATCAAGGAAGCGGTCGATCTCCAAACCGGCGACTATCGCGTCAGTGAAAAATACCGCATCGACGGCGTCAGTCACAGACCCGAAGATTTAAAAAAATTTTTATCCGGCGGCGAAGCGCTCAATCGCTATGCCTGGCGAGTCTGGTCAGACACGCTAAGCTATGCGGCTAGCTTGATTCCGGAAATCGCCGACGATCCGCTTGCGATCGATACCGCGATGCGCCTCGGCTACAACTGGCGTTACGGCCCGTTCGAACTACTCGATCGTCTCGGCGCCGATTGGTTCGTCGAGCGGCTTCAAGAGAAACACCAACCGATTCCCTATCTGCTCGCGGACCGGCAAAGCCTGTATCGCACAGACAAGCAAGGCGTCCTGGAGTGTAAGGACGAAGGCCGCCGCTATCGGCCGATCCACCGTCCCGAAGGCATGTTGTCGCTCGGCGATATCAAACAGCGCACCGGTCCTTTGCTCAAAAATGCATCGGCCAGTCTGTGGGACATCGGCGACGGCATCGTTTGCTTAGAATTCCATAGTAAAATGAATACCTTGGACCCGGACAGCCTGAGCCTGATCCAGCAAAGCATCGGCGTCGTCCGGGACAATTTCGAGGGCATGGTCATTCATAACGAAGCCGAGCATTTTTCGGCCGGGGCCAATCTAACTCTGCTGGCCCCGGCATTGATGCGGCAAGATTGGGATGCCGTTGCCCGAATCGTCGAACTCGGACAACAAACTTATCACGCCTTGAAATACGCGCCTTTCCCGGTCGTCGGCGCACCATCCGGTTTAGCGCTGGGCGGCGGTTGCGAAATCCTGCTGCATTGCGATGCGGTGCAAGCCCATGCCGAGCTGTATACCGGCCTCGTCGAAACCGGAGTCGGCCTGGTGCCGGGATGGGGCGGCTGCAAGGAATTACTGCGCCGATGGCTTAGTTTGCCTAACCGCCCGGGCGGACCGATGCCGGCGATTTCGCAAGCCTTCGAGACCATCGCGCTCGCTAAGACGTCCAAATCGGCCTTGTTGGCGAAGGCATTACTCTATTTATCCGAACGCGACGGCATCACGATGAACAAAGATCGTCTGCTGGCCGACGCGAAGGCGCGCGTCCTGACAATGATCGCCGATTATCGGCCGCCGGAACCTTATGTTTATTATTTACCGGGCGCTTCGGGCCGCGCGGCGCTTGAGATTGCCGTGCGCAACTTATCGCTCTCGGGCAAGGCGACCGCTTACGACAGGGAAATCGCCGGCCAACTGGCTTTCGTATTGAGCGGCGGCGACACCGACAGCCTCGATCCGATCAGCGAACAAGACATGTTGAACCTGGAACGGCAAGCCTTTTTGCACCTGGTCAAGCAACCCGGCACTGTAACAAGGCTCGAACACATGCTGAAAACCGGCAAGCCGTTGAGAAACTGACGGGGCAATCGAGAAACGTAACGTTCATGAAGGCCCGGCCATCGCCCCGGCAAATGAAAGTTTAACCACGTAGCCCGGATGGAGCGCAAGCGCAATCCGGGACGTTCGAGGCCACGCAATCCCCGTATTCCGCTTACGCTTCATACGGGCTACGCGCTCGAATTATCTATCGAAAAATTAGATAAAGAATCCAAATCTACAAACTTTCACAGTAACAGGACTTAAGCCATGACTGAATTCATTATCGTCGTATCGACCGGGCTTATCCTAGCCGGGATCGTTGCCTATGCTCCGATACGCCGCAGCCTACTGACCCGGCCGCTGTTCAAGGCCATGCGCCGCAATCTGCCGCCGATGTCGCAAACCGAGCGCGAGGCACTCGAAGCGGGCAACACCTGGTGGGACGCAGAACTGTTCAAGGGTCGGCCGGACTGGGCCAAACTCGCGGCGCTGCCCGCGGCGCGCCTCAGCGACGAGGAGCGCGCCTTTATCGACGGACCTGTGGAAACCCTGTGCGCGATGCTCGACGACTGGGACATCACCTTCAAGCGCCGCGACTTACCGGCGGAAGTATGGGACTACATCAAACAACATAAATTTTGCGGCATCATCATTCCGAAGCGTTACGGCGGACTGGCGTTTTCCGATTTCGCGCATTCGCAAATTGTCATGAAGCTCGCCAGCCGCAGCACGACCGCCGCGGTCACGGTCATGGTCCCGAATTCATTGGGGCCGGCCAAATTATTGCTGGCCTACGGCACCGATCAGCAAAAGAATCATTATCTACCGCGCCTGGCCGACGGTCTCGAAATACCGGCATTTGCATTAACCGGCCCACTGGCCGGCAGCGACGCCGGCGCAATGCCCGATACCGGCATCGTCTGTTACGGCGCGTTCGAAGGCAACAAACGAGTTTTGGGCATACTGCTCAATTGGGAGAAGCGTTATATTACGCTAGGCCCGGTCGCCACGGTGCTCGGACTGGCGTTCAAGCTTTACGATCCCGACCGGCTGTTGGGCGAAACCGAAGACATCGGCATTACCGTCGCGCTGATTCCGACCGATACGCCGGGCGTTTCAATCGGCCGCCGCCATTTTCCGCTCGATTCGGCCTTCCAAAACGGCCCTAACTGGGGCAAGGACGTTTTCATTCCGCTCGACTGGATCATCGGCGGCGCGGCACAGGCCGGTCAAGGTTGGAAAATGTTGATGCAATGCCTCGCCACCGGCCGCGCGATTTCGCTACCGGCGCTAAGCGTCGGCGCGGCTAAATTCATCTGCCGCAACACCGGCGCCTATGCGCGAATCAGGCATCAGTTCAATCTGCCGATCGGTGCCTTCGAAGGCATCGAAGAGGTACTGGCGCGCATGGCCGGCAGCGCCTATTTAATGGACGCCGCGCGCCAAGTCACCTGCGCGGCACTCGATGTCGGCGAGAAACCGGCGGTGATCTCGGCGATACTGAAATACCAACTCACCGAAGGCATGCGGCGTATCGTCAACGACGGCATGGATATTCAAGGCGGCTCGGGCATTTGTCTGGGGCCTTCCAACGCAATCGGCCGTGTGTATCAGGTCGTCCCGGTCGGCATCACGGTCGAAGGCGCGAACATTCTAACCCGCACGATGATGATTTTCGGCCAAGGTTCGGTACGCTGCCACCCTTTCGTACAACAAGAAATGCAGGCACTGAACCAAACAGATGCGGCCAAAGCCTTGCGCGAATTCGACTCGATATTATGGCGGCATATCCGTTTTTTTCTGAACAATATCTTTCGAGGCTTCTGGTTCGGCGTTGGCGGTTCGCGGCTAACTGCCGCGCCCGGTAACCGCGAAACGAAGCGTTATTACCGGCAATTGACACGGCTTAGCACCGGCTTTGCGCTGGCAGCCGATGTCGCGCTGCTGACGCTGGGCGGCCGGCTCAAACGCAAGGAACGCATTTCCGGCCGGTTGGCCGACGTACTGAGCCACTTGTACTTGTGTTCCTGCGTACTCAAACATTTCGAGAATCAAGACGCGCCCTCGGACGACCTGCCGCTGTTGCATTGGGCCTGCCAAGACAGCCTATATCGTGCCCAACAATCGTTATTGGAGGCACTTCGACTGTTGCCGGCGAAACTTTCGGCCGGCTTGCTGCGTGCCTTGTTGTTTCCGCTCGGCAAACCCTGCGCGCCGCCGTGCGATAGCTTGACCGGTCCTCTCGCAAAATTGCTATTGACCGACAATCCGGCGCGCGAGCGTTTGACCGATGGCATCTATATCAATACCGATCCGGACGATCCTACCGGCCGCATCGAGGGCGCCTTCAGGGCAGTGCTCGAGGCCGCACCGACCGAGGCCAAAATCCGCGCCGCGCAAAAACAAGGAGCGCTACCCAAAGGAATGCCGTCATCCCTACTGCAGCAGGCTTTGGCATCGGAATTGATCGACAAGGACGAATATGCATTACTCGAAAAAGCCGAGCAAGCCAAAATGAAAGCGATCGCGGTCGACGATTTCGCACCGGAACACTTGACCGGACGTGCTTAGGAAGGATCATGAAATATACCTTTCACACTTCAAATTTCGGCAGCGTCTAAGGAGGCGCCGGGGTGCTCGGCGAGGATGTCGGCGGCAGGGGCAGATTTTTGCTCCTCGGCAATTGCTGAGTTACATGGATGTAACGAATGCAGAAAATGCAGGAGCATTTTTCTGCCCTGCATCGCCTAAAGCGCCTACTGTTGGTGCCCTAATACACGCCATCCTTGGCGTAATGCCGCCGCCAAGCCCCCCAATGGATGGGTTTACGGCGTCCTTTGACGGGCACCTCGGTGCCGATTTCGATCTGCGATGAGTATCAAATCCCTTTTTGTTCCTTGGTTAATTGCTTTAACCAGCCTTCCACTTGCGGACTCAGCTCTTTTTTTCCGCTTAATTTCAAGGTTTGCGCCAAATAGCCGTGTTCAACCAACGGCAACGGCAACACGCCCTGCCCGCCCATGCCGTTATGAGCTTTTATGCTGCTATCTTTAGCATCGGCCAACAAAATACTGCCGGCTAACTCGAGCTTGTCCATATCCACAACTATCAGGTTATTCGCAAATTTGCTGGCGACATAAGCATAATACCCGCCACCTTTTTTCATGCCGAAATGAATGCCATGACATCCTGCCTCACAAGGTAAGCTTTTAACGACTTTATTCGTTGCGGTATCGACAATCGTGATGCTCATACTCAAGGTATTCGCGGTCACCACATACTTACCGTCCGGGCTCACCGGCGTTTGTATCGGCAATAAGCCGTATGCCTCGCCGCTTATTTTTCCGGAAATCGGGTCGTAATCGGCGGCGAGGTCGATGTCGGACAATTTTTTCTTACCCGGAATATCGATAACCGTCAAACTGCTTAACAGCGGCGGTGTACCCAACAGATTTGCGGCATAGGCGCGTTGACCGTCAGGCATTCCCCAAACCGCTATCGGAATGACGCCTCCGGTCGGAATCATGGTATTTTTTTCGGTGTCGAGATCGACGACCGACACGCTACTTGCCAAGGCATTCGGGGTTACCATGTATTTACCGTCATCGGTAATGAAATGCCCGTGAGGTCCGCTATTTTTCCCGGTGTTGATGCTTTTTATTACCGCAGGGCGGCTGCCGCCTTTCATTTTAACGACATGCTCGCTATTGTTGATCGCAACATACAGATTATCATCACCGGGACGCGTCAAAACATGCGATGGCGATTCACCGATTTCGACGTTACTGGTCACTTTACCGCTATCGCGCTCGAAGGTCATCAGTCTTTTATCGAACCATTGCGTCTGATAAACATATTGATAGCGTTTATCGGACCACATATTATGCGGGTGATTCAAATTTTGCTCGACTCCCTTGACTTTGTTGACTAATTTCCAGCTAGCCGCATCGATACGCGTCGCCGAACCGGGCTTCGTTTTCCCTTCGATCATTTCAAATTGGGTATTTACCCAAACCTCGCCGACACCGGGCGTTTTGGGATTGAACAACTTATTGGGCATGGATAAACTCAACGCACTGAGACTGATGGTTTGGCCTTTGATATTCAATGGAATATCCGGAAGACTCACTTTCCATTCCGGCTCCCGATAATCGCGCCATAAGTCCGGCGTGGTAACCACGAAAAAGGTACGCAGTAAACGCTTGGCGATATCACTATCGGCCGGGACTTTTATGCCGGTCACCAAAGCCAGTTCGGAACCGATATCAAGACCTTCGGTTGCCGGATCGTCGACCACGACGGCACCGAACATATACGGATGAACTTTACAGGTAAAGACATAAAGCCCAGGTGTGTCCAAAGCTTCAGTAATACTCACGTTAGACGGTTGGTCTTGGTCGATCGGAAAATCCTTCGCACCCGCCGGCCAAAGCAAGCTGGTTATGGTGTGTTCGGTTCGGGTATCGCCCATTTTTATTTGTACCGCTTGCCCCGGCTTTAATACCACCAAGGCATCACCGTCGACCGGGTCTTTAAACCACAAACCGGGCTCGTCGGTCATTTCCAAGGTTGCCGAAGGCATCAACCCCGGCGTACTTAGGATAGCGTCATCCACGTCGGCTTTAGCCGCCTGTGCATTCCAGCTCAACATAATTCCGGCAATCATCGTTGCTAAATAAGTTTTCTTGTAGCTCTTCATGATATTCACCTTCCAATTTTTATATTTGTTTTAGGATTAATTTTTGGCCGATTCGAAGACTTTGAATCCGCCCATCATGCCGCTTTGCATGTGTTGCAACACATGACAGTGGTAATGCCACATACCCGGCCCGACGCCTTCGCCGGCTTTGACTACGAACGACTCTCGTTGAATCGGTCCGATATTGAAGGTATCGACGATATGTGTCGTGCCCGGTTGAATCCAGCGATGAGCATGTAAATGAAAAGTATGAAACGCGGTGCCGATACCGATGACGTGGAAACGAACCAGTTCGTTCTCACGCGCGCCTAGCGTGGGGTTAGTCCAAAGCGGTACTTGACGGTTCACGATATTATTGATTTCCATGCCCCAAAACGTGGTTTCATGCATCCATAGAATAAAGTCCCGCTTAATGTCTTTTATAGCCACGTTTTGGACTTTGCCGTCGATCAAAGCCGGCACCTTGCCGCTTTTCGGATTGATAATCAACGTTCCGTATAAACCTTTATCCTCGGCACCTAACTTAGGATTGCCGAAAGTATGATCGTGATAAGGCCAAGTACCCGCCGTGCCGACTGCAGCCGTCCATTTATAGGTGTAAGGTTTACCGGGAAAAGCGGCTTGGTCGTTGACGTGATTTAGTATTTTCATGGTTCCGTCACTGTCGATTTTGTAATGTACGCCATGAACATGAATACTAACCGGATCGCTGGAACTTTTGATGCCGTGTTCCAAGGTGACTTCTGCTTTATCGCCTTCGGTCATAACGATAGCCGGCCCCGGTATCGATGCCTCCTGACTGTAACGTTGCGTGATGTCTTCGACTTTACCGGAAGGGCTTTTAATCTTGTGCTTGACCATTTGATAGGCTAATTGACCGGAGTCCAGAGCCACCGCTTTCAGTGTGATCGAATGAACAGACCCTGTCTCGGCTCCAGCAAGCATGGAAAATGCCATCAACCCGGCAAACATAGAGACTGCTAGTGTTTTATACATATCGATTGCCTCATTGAATTAAAAAGTTACCGAAGACTTGTTGTTTTGCATAAAAAATAAGGAACAAGCCGTTTCGCCTAAGCATTGACGGACATCTATCCTCATCAGTCTCCGACACCTCGGTCGATATCACAATCGGAAGGCATGAATTCACCCTCTAAAAATCCCGACATCGAAACCTGCGATTTCCATTAACCGAAACATCCGGCAATCGAATAAAAAAATGACTTTCGACTGAATAATCGGTTCTTGAAAAACGCCGGGTGAAGCCACTATGTCATAATAATGAAACTTATACAATATATATATTGTATAAGTTTGTTATCGAATCGAAACCAGCTTTGCATTTTGCCTACGCCGCATCAAAGCGGTAGGCTTTTTGGCGGCGCTTGTTTCTAAAAAAGGAATTGGAACGATAGCGGCAATAAACCGCAAAGACGAAAAGACGAAAAGACGAAAAGACAGAGATAATAAACGCGTTGTCCTTAGCAAAGGTAGCGAATGCGGACACTTTGGTTAACGCTTCGACTGTCTCGGATTAAACGAAACAACCTTAAACGTGCAGGGAACGATATAAAGATTGGTTTTAGATGCCAAGCCGGATGGGGTATGTATACCTTTCGCACTTCAAATTTCGGCAACGCTTAAGGAGGCGCCGAATTTTATTTACGATGGGTAAATGTATCGACACGTAAAAAGCCTGAAAAACAGGCATTAACAACTTATCTCGAAGCGCGTTTCATGCAATGGCGCTCCTCTACTCTAGGAAAATAAAAAAATAAACGCCCCAGCCTATCCAGCTCAAACCCAATAATAACCATGGCAACCAGTGTTGCCGGTAAACGATCCGTTCAACAATAGCTTGATCTTCGGGGCCGACCGAGTCCCATTGTTGACTTGAAACTTTTTTGAGCTTCCGATTCAACTCTCTCGCTTTTTCCTTTTGTTGCTTCTTATAAAGATCGATACCTTTTTCGATTCCTTGCGCAATCAACTTCGTTTGTTCTTTGGTTTGAGCGGGACGTTGCGTTGACTTGGCGATTTTCAGCGCTTCCGCTTGGGTTTCCGGAGACGGCTTTTGCTTAATGTTTTTGGCCATGTTCTGTATTTTTTATCCTAGAAAAAGTATTTCACCATGAAGGTCATGAGGAATAATAAGTTATAGTGTTTGCGCATCAAATTTCGTTTTTTTACCCCCTCATCCCAACCTTCTCCCGGAGGGAGAGTGTCTTGAAGCGCCGAAATTTGAAGTGCGAAAAGTATATGACCAAGCCCTTAATTGCTATTAAGTCTTACGGTAAATCATGACTCGAACCGACTCAACAAAAAAACTCTTACGTCTTTATCCTCCCCCATCCCAGGAAGTGCCTATCAATGGCTTGTATTTGACGCATAGAGTCCATGAATTAGGACGTCCGGGATTGCCTTTCGTCTATGCTAACTTTCTTTCCAGCTTAGACGGGCGTATCGCTCTAGAGGATATTGATAAAGGCCTTTCTTTTATACCCAAGCATTTAACGACGGCTTCCGATTTCAGTTTATTCATGGAGTTGCATGCACAAGCCGACTGTCTAATAACACATGGGGGCTACATGCGCGCATTGGGCGAAAAACGATTAGGCAATATTTTGCAGGTCACGGACAAAGATTTGCTCGAATGGCGGCGCATCAACGGTTTACCCGAGCAACCTGCAATCGTTATTGCTAGCGCTAGCTTGAATTTTCCCATTCATAATAGTCTGCTTGAAACAAGACAATCGGTCTATATCGCCACCGGAAAGAATGCGTCGCCGGAACGCATTCGCTTTTGGCAAGAACAAGGATTTCCGGTTTTATCTGCCGGAACCGATAAGATGGTCGAAGGCGCACCTTTAGTTAAAATATTGGCAAGCCTTGGGCTCAAAAGCATTTATTTGATAGCCGGCCCGAAAATGCTCGAGACCGTTGTTCGGGACAAGCAATTATCGCGACTGTATCTGACGCTCACCCATCAATTAATAGGCGGCAAAGACTTTCGTACCTTACTGACAGGCTCCACATTAGGACCAATAGGAAATCTAAAACTCGAATCGCTATTCCTGGAGTTAGGCTCTCCTCCTGGTGCAGGACAGTTTTTTGCCCAATTCAATCTGCCGTAAAGCAAAGCATCGAATTCCCCTTCTCTTTTACTCCCTTTTGATCGAAAAACCATCTAAGAAAAAAAAGGTATGGGATGTGTCTATCGAGGACCGCCGTTCACCCAGCACCTAAATTATCCTAGATAGTTAACCATAGCCAATGGACTATGGAATTTAGGTGCTGGGTAAACCCATCCATGGGGGCTTGACGGCAGCGCTCGAACGCCAAGGATGGCGTGAATGCAGATTTTGCAGGAGCAAAAATCTGCCCTGCTGCCGACATCCTCGCTAGCCACACCCCATACCTTCGTAAAGTTAACCATTTTTTGAGTATAAAGGGAGTAAATGAGAAGTGAAATATGTATACCTTTCGCACTTCAAATTACGGAAATGTCTGAGTAGGCGTCGGAGTGTGCGCCAAGGATCGATCCGTCGTCTAAATTCCATCGCCTATTGGCTATGATTGATCACTCGGATAATCTATCTTTAATACGCTGGTATGTAGATTTCAATTCTTCGCCGATCACTTCCGCTTTTTCGACCAATCCTTCCTTACTCCCGCTGGTTTCCTTGCTAATTTTATTCAGTTCAGCTAAAAAATGATCTCTTTGCTTTTCGGCACGCTCCCATTCCTGCTTGGATTCCAAGCTTGCCAAATGGAGTTGAATTTTGACCTCGTCCCTTAATTGCTCCAAACCCTCGGCAAATTTATTTAATTCTTGTAGTAAACCCATAATAACCTCTTTAAATTACTTGGTTAATCAATTACATCAGTCGATCAAGAATGGACTATACCCCGACTCTTAAGATCAATCCAATCTTATCGCATCAGGTCATGGCTTTCTTCGATCGTCATCTATCAAAGAACGCCACGGCTCAACACGCCTAATACGTCAATCACGCGCGAACAATAGGCCAGTTCATTATCGTGCATCAACGAGAGTCCCAAGTGCCGGCCGTTACTCAGCGACAAATGGTTCATTACCAAAACCGCCGAATACGGTAGCCCGAGATAATCGATACTGGCTTTTTCATGACCCCAAGCTCCGTAATCACAATGAATTATCCCCGCCATATCGGTCCGAGCATGATGCTCGAACAACTCCACGCACTCTTCGCGCGTCGTATCTCTCGATAAATTGGCAGTCAGATCGATAACCGATACGATTGCGGTGGGAATTCGGTAGGAAAGCGAATCGAGTTTACCCTGGAGTGCCGGCAACACCAACGCAGCCGAATGTGCAACATTGGTCTTGGTCGGCAAAATCGACACTGCACTGGATCTACCGAGATGAGAAGTCGCATGATAACCGTCTAACACACGTTGATCGGATAGGGCGGGGTGAATGGTAATGATTCTCGCGTAATCGATGCCGATATGTTTTTCCAGAATCGAAAACAACGGAACTAACGCATTGCCGGTACAAGTACTCGCCGAAATCACATGATGACGATCCGGGTCGTATTGATTATCGTTGACGCCATAGACCATACTCAAATCACAACCGGATATATTGGTGGTACAAACGACTTTTTTTGCGACGTTATGTTTGATGATCGAGCGCAAATCTTCGATAGTGGCGGTACCGGTCGCATCGAACAATACATCGAGCTCGTACTTACGCAGATGTCCGAAGCTATCTTCCTCCGGCAAAGCACGACGCCTATCGACTCGTTGGTAATGTATCGTCTTACCTGCCACGATTAAGTTATTGCCGTCGCAGTCGAGGCTAAAGGGAGGATTACCGTAAGTGCTATCGTGCGACAATAGGTAAGCGACCTGATCCACCGACATCACGTCGCACATGACTTGGATATCGAAACGCCCGGAGGCCAAATCGGCATAATTTGCCCGCAACATGCCGCGACCGATTCGGCCGAGACCGACAATACCAACTCGTAAACTCATTTTATCCCCCTTTTGTTATTATTATGACGTTTACCGGTCTGGGATTATAAACATATAGCCCAAAAGGCGTTAGGCAGCGCTCCCATTAGCCATATCCATATTACGTTGCGTAGACGATCAATTCGATACCGAAGACGCTGTATCATCGGCAATGACCACTTGGTTGCGCCCGCTCTGTTTGGCTTGATAGAGAGCGACATCGGCTCTTTTTATTATCGAATCCGGAGACGTATCATCATTGCGCAATTGGGTCACGCCGCAACTGACCGTAAACGAAAAGGCTTTATTGTCGGATTCGATTGTTGTCCGGGCAATTTGCATGCATAAGCGGTTCGCGATTTGCGAGGCTTCGGCCAATGGCGTTTCCGGCAACAAAATCGTAAACTCCTCCCCGCCGAATCGGCTGAAAGTATCATTTTTCCGAAGCATCGTCGTACTGACTTTAACCATTTCTATGATCACTTTATCGCCGATGTCGTGCCCATAGTTATCGTTAATGCTTTTGAATCGATCGATATCGAATACCATCAAAATACTCGGATGCCGATATCTTTGCACGCGTTCGAGCTCTTTCTTGAGCGCGTCCAAAAAATAACGCCGATTATACGCGCCGGTTAGCGGATCGCTCATTGCTAATTGTGTCAGGCGGGTATTGGCTTCTTTCAATGCCGTCGTCAATCGTTGCAATTTTAATTGATGCCTTACTCTTGCCTTGACTACGGCCGAGGCAAAGGGCTTGGTAATGTAATCGACAGCACCGAGATTCAAACCTTTTTCCTCGGTTTCGGCATCGGGAATTCCGGTAATAAAGATAATCGGAATGTCCGCTGTGGTCTGCGATTGCTTTAAATGCTCCAGCACTTCGAAACCGTTGAGCCCAGGCATCGAAATATCCAGCAAAATCAAATCGGGCAAACTCGTGCCTGCTATTTTCAAGCCTTCTTCGCCGCTTAACGCAAAAATGATATTAGCCTGCGATTTCAATAGCCTTGAAAGTACGACGATATTTTCCTTGGCATCGTCGATGATCAGTATCGTTTGCATGGTATCGGGCTCGGTCATGGTGTTATACCTTTTTAGGATTCGGCTGCTCAGGATTGTGAATGCGTCATTAGCGTTAAATTCAAATCGACGTGCGTAAACGGTCCCTCAATTCTTTAACGCAATCGGCAGCCACGTCAAAATCAAGATCCATCAAATAATTTTTTATTATTGCCAACTCTTGAGCATATCCGCCGCCCATCCGTAATTCAAGCTCATCTAAACAATCTTCTGCCTGCCAATTATTCGCTTCCAGAAAATCGATCAAACGCTCGCATAATGCCACGGTTTCATTGACGACCTCGGTTGTCATTTCCGAACAATTCCGCGACTCTTCGACGAGACCTGAAGTATCGCTTAGCTGTCGCCAACCGTCCATTTCCTCGACAAATCGATTCATTTCGTAAGCAAAATTAGAGAGTGCTTCACCAACCATCGACGCGTCCGACTGCCGCAACTCAGATTCTAATTGAGCGGCGGTCTCGAAAACCTTCAAAATATGAAGATTGCCGGCCACCCCTTTAATAAGATGCGCTTTATCGGCTGCATTTTCCGGCTTTTCTTCGGCCAACATTGCCGCGACCGAATCCGCTGCGTAGCGCTGTTCGTCTGCGAATTTAAGCAATAGTTTGAGTAATAGAGAATCATCGTCCTGCAATAAACGCAAGGCCGATTGGACATTAACGGTCTCGAGGGAAGCCAGCGCCGGCAAACGGTCACTCGACTCCGTTGTCGGGGCCTGGTTTTCAGGCAATACGGGTGACTCATGATCCCCGCTCAATACCGTCCATCGGGCCAGTTTCGAAAATAACTGTTCAGGATCGATCGGCTTACCGATGTGATCTTGCATGCCGGTAGCCAAACATTGCTGCCGGTCCGATTCGATTGTATGCGCCGTCATCGCTATAATGGGCAACTTATCGAAACGCGAATCCTTACGCAGAATCGTCGTCGCTTCATAACCGTCCATCTCCGGCATCTGCAAATCCATCAGCACGGCATTATATATCGGCTCGTCGGCGTATTGCCGAAGTCGGTTCACCGCTTCCAATCCATTGTTGACAATATCAACGACAACACCGGCACTTTCCAGCGTTTTGCGCACAACCTCCTGATTGATTTCGTTGTCCTCGACAATCAATACTCGAATTCCTCGTACCGCTGCTTCGTAAAATAGTGCGTTTGCCGTATCATGACGATTTTTAAGGTTTTCAATCAATGCCTCCTTACCGCAAGCATTTAAGATCGCATCCATCAGACAAGACGGCGTGCTCGGCTTATTCATCAGCGTAATATTAGCGAATTGTCTCGATACCTTCTTGATACTTTCGGCTTCGAGCGACGAAACATTGATGATGATCGGTGTCTTTTTCCCGAACGCACTCGTTTCCAAAGCTTTAAGAATATCCGCCTTATCGGCGTCATTCATTTTCCAATCCAGCAAAACCAATTCCAGCGTGGACTGCTCGGAATCTTGATGTTCCCGCAATATGTCCTGTAATTTCATTTTTCCGAGAGAACACAGGGTCACATTAAAACGCAGATCGCGCAGCATCGTTTCGAATATCCCGCAGGCTGTTTCATTTTCGCAAATCAACAATACATGCCAGCCTTCCAATTCGGCCGGAATATGATCGACAGGCTTGCTATCGGGAACGACATTCAGAGGCAGTGTAAAATAAAACTCGCTTCCGGCGCCTTCGGCACTGTCGACACCGAGCTCTCCCCCCATCATTTCGACCAAGTGTTTACTGATCGTCAAGCCTAAGCCGGTTCCGCCGAAATGGCGTGTTGTCGAACTATCAGCCTGCGTAAACGAATCGAAAATCCGACTTTTTTGCTTTTCGGATAAGCCGATTCCGGTATCTTTGACGCTAAAGCGCAATTGATCGTCTCCCTCCGTTTTGACCGAAATAACGACTTCGCCTCGTGTGGTAAACTTTATGGCATTGCTGCACAAATTGGTCAGTACTTGAATCAAGCGTAACGAGTCGCCGATCATGCATAATGGCACGCCCAGGCCGCGATCGATCAACAAATCCAAGTGTTTCTCAGCCGCGACCGGTTCGAGCATCGTGCCGATATTTTCCAATACCGCATCTAAATTGAATTCGACATGCTCGACATCGAGCTTGCCCGATTCAATTTTGGAAAAGTCCAAAATATTATTGATAATGCCGAGCAGATTTTCCGAAGATAGCTGAACTTTGTGCAAATAATCCCGTTGCACTTCATTCAGTTCCGACTTAAGCACCAGGCGATTCAGACCGATGATCGCATTGAGCGGCGTCCGGATTTCATGGCTCATATTCGCCAAAAATTCGGCTTTTGCTTTTGCCGAGACTTCTGCAGCCAATTTTGCCTTGGCCAATTCTTCCTCGGATCGCTTGCGGGCAGTCACATCCATGACTAAGCCTTCCCAGATAATATCTCCGTTATCCTGTAAATGCGGCCTGGAAGCGGCATGAAACCATTTCCATTCGCCGTTAGCCGTCATCTGGCGTGCTTCGAAATTCCAAGGGGATAAATGAATCGCGGAATCCAATACGCTGTTCTGAAAGCCCGGGAGATCATCCGGATGTATCGTATGTAAAATGGGAGTAGCATCATTGGCGACAGCGGCCGGCTCGACGCCGAATATTTCCTTACAACCTCGGCTTGCATAAGGAAACGAAAAAACGCCCTCCGGCGTCATCCGAAACTTATAAATGAATCCGGGAACATTGGATGCCAATCGCTCGTAGCTGGCATTTTGAGACTCCAGCTGACGCGCTATTTTGATTTGCTCGGTAATGTCGACAAAACTGACCAAATAACTAGCTAAACCTTGCCCGTTAGCTTGCAAGGGTACCGATGTCATACGCACATGCAGCGAATTTCCGGCTAAATTTTCAAATTCGCATTCGGTTTCGGACTTTTTTTTCCGTAACACATCCCAAACCCTGGTTAAATGCGACTTTGCCGGCGATACGATTTCAAGAAGAGGAACATCAATCAGATCCGCTTCAGAACCGCCGACCAACTTACATAACGCCGGATTGGCAAAACGAATCACACCCAAATCATCCAGCAAGCAAACACTTTCACCCAAACATTGCAAAACACTTAACACATCGCTTTGAGCTAATTTAGCGCTATTGCTTTGCTGTAAGGATTTGGGCCATAAATGAAATGCCGCAAAACTCAAACCGGAAACCTCGACGCATGACACCGAAGCAGTATATTCCATACGGATTCCTTTACTATGCCGCCAAGACAAAGGAAAAACCGGAAGATAGCGATCCTTCCCGATAAGCGGCCACCACTCTTCCCGCCATTGATCGACATCGAGCGACGGAATTAAACGATCCAATGACATACCGTTTAATTCGTCATCACCGTAACCGAAAGTCTGTAAAAAACGTTCATTGGCATAGCCGATAGCCCCTGACGCATCGACCCATAAATTAGCGACGGGCGCTTGGTCAAAGGCGGCTAATTTAGCGGCCAGTTTGGGCAACTGGCTCCAAACCGGTTTGCGGACAGGCATTTGCAACAATTACTCCACTGAATAAAAAAGACAAAAAACACAGATGACGCTAACGTAGCATATCTTATTTTTTCAACCACTTAGGAAAGATCTGTCGGGGCGCTGATGCAGCATAATGTTTATAGCTTATTTTTATTACCATGAAGGGCATGAAGATAATGAAGGAAAGAGAATTGAGTGCTTTATTAACTATCCCAGTTTCACAGATGAACTCAAAATGCAGTAATACTGCAATTTCAAATCCAATTAATGACTAAAAATATCAAAACAAAGCCAGCACTCCAGCGGTAATAATGATGACATAGGATGTTAATGGTTAGTAACGCATTTAACCCAGCTTTAACAAATATAGTGCCTACGGCCTAGATTATTGAATCATAAAGATAAAAAACGCTGTAACTTCAGGTCCTTCATGCTCTTCATGGTAAAAAATAAATGACATTTTTTGGAATCAGCACCCATCTGTCGGGCCCGAATTAGCCGTATTCTATTGTTACCGATAGGCGCTAGAAATAATCCTCGTGACCCGGCCTCATCTTGAACACGACCGGCAGTCTGAACTGCATCCATGCTAGTGAAATACCCCATGACGATAACGCAACGATCAAGGTCGTTTTAAATGCCGCCCATCCCGAAATAAAACCGACCGGCACCGACAACGTCAATCCAAACACTGCAATGATCAAGAACAATAAACCAATACCAATATTCGCGAATAACTTACGTCGCCATTGCCGCAATAAACGTAAACAGTCTTCATCAATTCCCGGAGCCCGAACCCATGTCGAAGCATTGGCCGGTACGAAAAAAGGCTTTCGACGATAACCGTCCCGCCAACTATCGATCAATAACTCGCTAGCCTCATGAATACGGTTAGCGGTCAAACCGCCGAGATGTTTGAATCGTTTGAATACCTTCTCCCGCATGATCAAATAGCCGCGAAAAGATTTTGCAGCAACTTTATATATCGGCCACCGCCAAAACTTACGGGTTTCCTTAATTAGCGTTTCATCTAAAATGAAGGCTGCATGCTCCATCCCTAGTTGATTGATGATCATCGCTGCCGAGAGCCGGTGCGCTAATCCCGGTAAATGAGGCATGTAATCGTCAAGAAATCCCATCAGCGCTTCGGTCAGAACGACTCCCTCATCGGAAGATCCTGCTTGCCTCTGCTGTATCGCCTCATAAAGAGCTAGCGCCTCATCCCAATTATCGGTCAATAACGTCTGATCGACGCCCATGATGTAGCCGATCAAACGCCATAAATGCAGAAAGGCCTCTTTTTGCTCAAGGCTAAGTGGTAATCCCCAGGTTTCAAGCCCCCTAGGGATGACCAACCCGAAAGTTAGCAAGGTATAGGCTAAATCCTCTTGATTGACCGGAACGCCGAAACGCTCGGTATCCCATGGCGACTTTCGGTGACTCATGGTTTCAACCAGCGACTGGGGATTCTCTTTATTGCCCCAAGGGCGGCAGTTTCCCGGCTGAGTGAGCATAAAGCGCATCGATGCATGTAAAAACCGGACTTTTTTAGCGGCAATATAGCCTTTACCCCATAAATAACGCTTAGGTTTACCGCGTAATTTCTCGATTTCCGCCTGGATCAATGAAGGATCGAGTGGGATATCCGGATTTCCGGCCGTCCGGCAACAGCCCCCCCCCTGTCGCTGCCACACCCCTTCTTCATCTAGTTTTTGTAATACCTCAAGGAGCAATCGATCGTCCTCGAATTCGGCATCCTCGACAACTTTGATACCGCCCGGATCCATCGTCGCAGCCAGCATCAAACCCGTTTCGTAGATGCGCTGAAATATATATTTTTTCTCGCGCAGCTTTTCGGTTTGATAGAGCGCCGGAATACCGTTTTTCATCAAATAACACGCCGGCAAACTAGCGGCATATAACGTGATGAGCGTGATCAGCGTATTGTCCTGCCATAGCTTGGCGCCTAGAGCCAGTTTAGACGGGTCGACCCAGTCGGGCGCCTCCATCGGATCGTAGTAATCGGCCAATGGTTTCGGCATCGATTTCAACTGGCGGCTCAACCTGGAGTCCTTGATGACCGACAATTCCGGCGCTTCAATTAATTTGTCGGCAAGCAAAAGTAACGCATTGTAAGCAAACCTGCCGGACGATTCGCCTTCCTGATCGGACAACACTTCGGCGACCAAGCGATCGACGTCCGGATCGCCGGTTTGCCGGTAGGCATCCAAATCGATCGATTGCCATTTCTGCATAATCATCATCCTCCCCACCAATATCGCAATTATTGTTTTTGTTAATATACCCGTAGATCAAAATTCGGCGCAGGGTGCCCGTCAAGCCAGCAGCATGCTGGCAAAGCCTTCACGGCGCCTCCTCAGGCATTGCCGAAATTTGAAATGCGAAAGGTATAAATAGATGAAAGGGTCTCGAATACCGGACTGAAACGATGCCGGCTGAAATACCCTCACTCAACCGATCCAATCATAGCCTATGATTGAAATGTTGACATAAAAGGGATATCTATTTGAATGGAATATCAAAATAGAATACCAAGGCCTAAATGTTAAATCGACGAATTACCCGGGCAAATCCAACCAAATCGCTTTGTCGATGCATCCGGTCTGGAGACACTGACCAAAATCTTGCTGTCGTTGCAAGATGCGAAACCTGGGAGATCGGCCGAAAGTGCGCTGGATAAACTCATCGTGTGGAAGTGGAACAGTCCGCCGCGCGGCGATTCGTCACATTCCTATAAGTACTCCTTTTATACTCAAAAACTAGCTAACTTTATGAAGATGTGGGTTGTGGCTAGCGAGGATATCGGCAGCATCCATGCCGGCATAGCCTTTGCCGAACACCCCTGCGCCTCCTTAGGCACTGCCGAAATTTGAAGCACGAAAGTTATAGGAAACGTGTTGATCAATAGGAATAATTCAATCGGAGGGATACGGCAGCAATGAATACTGCCGTCTAATCTTCAAGCGAAATTGAAAAGAAGCCCTATTCAGGGCAGGGTAAACACATTAAAATAACTAATATATCAATATGTTATCTTGTCGCTTAGAACGCTTAGTCAATTTGGTTTAGCTTATGGTATCCCTCCCTGGGCCCCGTTAGGGAGCGGCAAAGTCGTCAGCGCACAGGATGTAGCGGCCTCCGAGTGTCTGCTGACTCGCGCCATCCGGGCGCTCGCACTTCGTGCGCCTTTGGCGTCCCAATCCGCTCCCGGCGGATTGGTCTTTTGGATACTTTTCTTTGGACAAGCGAAGACAAAATCGCCTGGCGCGATTTTGAACAGCTTTAGCTGGCCCGCAGGGCGAAACCCATGGATGGGTTTTGGAGCAGTATCGCGGCTGTCGGTCCGCGAACCGACCCTACACAAGCGTCGCGATAGCGACACAAAGCCTTATTTAGGGTTCAAATAAACTAAATTTTATAGTTAACCAGAAAAAATAAATATTTTAACTATTTGATTTTCAATAGTGTTTTAATGCGTTTGCCCTGCTATTCAGAGCGTTTTTCAGGCTATAAAACGATCGATTATGTCGGCGTAACCAATGTCTGTGCGGAACGCATAAATGAAATCGGTGCATCGTTTTCGTCGTCAAAGGTCACCATCTCCCAAGCATCACGATCTTTCAGCAAAGCGCGTAACAGCTTGTTATTCAATCCGTGCCCGGATTTATAGCCAATGAACTCGCCGATTAGACTGTGGCCGAGTAAATATAGATCGCCGATCGCATCGAGAATTTTGTGCTTAACAAATTCATCGGCATAACGCAGACCATCTTCATTGAGAATTTTGTCGTCGTCGACCACGATGGCATTGTCGAGACTGCCGCCCAAAGCCAAGTTATTTTGCCTGAGCATATCGATATCTTTCATGAAACCAAAAGTTCTAGCTCGACTGACTTCCTTGACGAAAGTGGTCGATGAAAAGTCCATAACGGCCGTTTTCAAATGATCTTTGAAAGCGGGATGCTCGAAATCGATCGTAAACGTTACTTTGAAACCGTTGAAAGGCTCGAAAGCCGCCCATTTATCGTCTTCTTCGACCCGAATCGGACGTTTGATACGAATATATTGCTTCGGGCTATCTTGTTCTTCGACGCCGGCGGATTGAAGCAAGAAAACGAAAGGCCCTGCGCTTCCGTCCATAATCGGCACCTCGGGAGCACTAAGATCTATGATCGCATTATCAATGCCGAGCCCGGCGAATGCCGATAATAGATGCTCTATTGTCGATATCTTAATATTATTTTGTACGAGAGTTGTCGACAAGGTCGTTTCGCCGACATTTTCGGGTGTGGCATCGATTGTGACCGGCTCTTCTAAATCCACTCTGCGAAACCGAATGCCCGTATTCGGCTCTGCCGGGCGCAAAGTCAAATAAACCTTATCGCCGGTGTGCAAACCGACACCCGTCGCCCGAATAGTATTTTTTAACGTACGCTGTTTTATCATATCAGTAATGCCAAATAAATGGGGCAAAACGCCGAATTTTAACACAATTTGATACTGTTCTAAGTAATAAAGCTAGGCATACTTCACACGGCCATTTTTACGACTTTTATATTACCCATCGGAGATCAAAATTCGGCACCGGGATGCCCGTCTAAGGCCCAGCACCTAAATTATCCAAGATTGTCACGCTCTGGTTTCCTCTCCCTCCCCGTGAGAAGCACTACCTTGGTCGCGGTGAGACAAGTATACGCTCCCACGCTTTAACGTGGAAACGCATACCTGAATTTGAAGTGCTAAGGGTGCAGATACCCATTCTACCCGCCGGGTCCGGATTAATCGGCTTGCCGTCTCAAAAACGCTGGAATATCCAAATAGTCCATGTCGACGTCTTTTTTCGGCTGCGCACCGAAACGTGTGTTACGCGGCTCCGGCCGGTTTTGGCGAATCACGGTTGGCTTCTCAAAGTTGGTATAGTCATTATCCACAGCGGCTTGTTTGACCGCTAGTTTGATCGGTGCCGCGACTGCTGCAGGTTGCGAGCCCATGCCGGTTGCGACGACGGTCACCTTGATTTCATCGCCTAGGCTTGGGTCGATCGCGGTACCGATTTTGATAATGGCGTCCTCTGCTCCGAACTCATGGACGATATTACCAACTTCATCGAATTCGGAAATCATCATATCGGCGGCACTGATGTTAACTAAGATGCCGCGCGCGCCTTGTAGATTGATGTCTTCCAATAATGGACAGGCAATGGCTTTTTCTGCCGCTTCTCTCGCTCTGTTTTCGCCGGATGCGGAACCGGTGCCCATTATTGCGGCTCCCATTCCCGACATCACTGTTCTAACATCGGCAAAATCGACATTGATCATACCCGGATGGGTAATCAATTCAGTAATGCCTTGAACCGCATCTAATAGCACATTGTTAGCGGCACTGAAGGCACTCATCAACGAAATATTGTTACCCAATACCGGCAGTAATTTTTGATTCGGTATCGTTATCAACGAATCGACATATTTTTCCAATGCGACAATGCCTTGTTCGGCGACCGCCATTTTCTTTTTGCCTTCAAAGTGAAACGGCTTAGTCACGACCGCCACGGTTAAAATCCCCAAGTCTTTGGCGATCTCGGCAATAATCGGAATCGCGCCAGTCCCGGTTCCGCCACCCATGCCGGCTGTCAAGAACACCATGTCGGCACCTTGTATGACTTCGCGAATCCTATCCCGATTTTCTTCGGCGGCTTGCTGGCCCACATTTGGATCGGTTCCCGCGCCCAAACCTTTTGTTAATTCCGCGCCTAATTGAATGATCGTATCGACATTAAGTTTCTTCAATGCCTGAGCATCCGTATTGGCACAAATAAATTGTACGCCGTCGATCTGTTTTTCAACCATATGGTTGACCGCGTTTCCGCCGCCACCGCCGACCCCAATGACTTTTATCACGGCATTTTCAGCGCCGATATCCAACAACTCGTATTTCATTTCGATTCCCCTTACAAAATCACAATTTTTTGTTCTTAAAAATTACCCTGAAACCATTTCTTTATCTTGCCGATGAACCCGGTGTTTTCGACATCGAGTCCTTCATAACTTCCTCTATGCTCTTTCCCATAGAGCAACAATCCAACCCCTGTGGAATGAACGGGGTTCTTCACCGCATCGGTCAATCCTGACACATGTTGTGGCACCCCCATGCGAACAGGCATATGAAAAATCTCCTCGGCTAACTCTATCAATCCCGTTACTTTCGAGCTTCCCCCCGTCACCACGATGCCTGCAGCTATCATTTCTTCGTATCCGCTACGTCTTAATTCCGCTTGCACCAGCAGCATCAATTCTTCATAACGCGGCTCGATGATTTCCGCGAGATTTTGCACCGATATCTTGCGCGGAGCTCGATCCCCGATACTCGGCACTTCAATTAACTGTTCGGTATTCGCTAATTGCGTCAATGCGCAGGCGTATTTCTGCTTGATTTGTTCGGCGTTTTGGGTCGGCGTTCTCAGGGCTACCGCAATATCGTTAGTCACCTGGTCGCCGGCTATCGGAATCACAGCCGTATGCTTAATCGCGCCGTTTGCGAATACCGCGATATCGGTCGTGCCGCCTCCGATATCGATCAAACAGACCCCTAAATCCTTTTCATCTTCGGTTAACACCGAATTACAAGACGCCAGCTGCTCCAAAACGATATCGTCGACTTCGAGTCCGCAGCGGCGTATGCATTTGATGATGTTTTGCGCGGCGCTGGCGCTGCCGGTCACCATATGGACTTTCGCTTCGAGTCGAATACCCGACATTCCGATCGGCTCTTTGATACCGTCTTGTAGATCGATCACAAATTCTTGCGGCAAAATATGCAAGATTTTCTGATCGGCCGGAATCGCAACCGCTCGTGCCGAATCTATCACTCGATCGATATCGTATTGCGTCACTTCTTTTTCCTTTATCGCAACGATACCGTGCGAATTGAGGCTGCGAATATGGCCGCCGGCGATTCCAGCGAATACCGAGGTAATTTGGCAACCGGCCATCAGCTCAGCTTCCTCGACAGCTCGCCTAATCGACTGCACGGTCGACTCCAGATTGACCACGACGCCTTTTTTCAAACCTCTTGAGGTGGTACATCCGATACCGATGACTTCCATTTCTCCGCCGTCCGTATATTCGCCGACAATAGCCGCGACTTTGGAAGTTCCTATATCAAGCCCGACTACTACATTTCGATCTGATTTTTTTGCCATTATATAAACTCTTACAACGCTCTTATCTTCGTCTGTTAGGACTGTCGCCGCTCGGCGGCCATTTTTTTCCAGTCTATTGCTTTAGCATCCGGCTTCCACAACACGGTATATCCGTTTGGATATCTTAAATCGACTTTGGCCATCGCATCGATTTGCTCCGGCTCAAACAATTGCAGTGTTTTCAAAAATCGCTGAAAACTTTTAAGTTGCTCCTTCCTGCCCAACAAAACCTCCGTTCCATTACTCAACAGAATCCGCCATGATCGCCTTTCATCAATAACGAATTCGCTTAACCCTAAGGCCCGATCGGCTAACGTTGTGCTGATGCCTTTCATAATCTCCAGTACTTTTTGCTGCTGCCCGGAAGGCCCCACCAACATCGGTAAATGATCGAAGCGGTCGACATTCGCCGGGATAAACACCTCTCCACGAGCATTGAGTAAGCCGATCTTCCCCCAGCGTGCTACAGCTGCCTGCTCATATACTTTTATATCAATCGCATCGGGCCAAACTCTTTTGACGCTGGCTTTATCGACCCAAGGCATTTGTTCGACTGCTTCCTTGATCGCCTCGATATCGGCGGAAAAAAAACCCGTCTTGACCAGAGGCAACAATATTTCCTTCACTTCGCTTTTGCTAATATATTGAAAAACCCCTTCCGTCCTTACGTATTTGATGGCAGTAGCATGCGCTTCGTAATTTTTCAGATTGCTCCATACGACCCACGATATGCCTATCAGTATCAAGGCACTCGCTATAATTCCGGAACCTCGCATGATTCCTTATCCGTAACTCGTTTCGAGAATTCGCCATACCAATTCCTCAAAGCTTATTCCTGCCTGTTTGGCGGCCATCGGCACTAAGCTGTGATCGGTCATGCCGGGCACGGTATTGACTTCAATCAGTTGCGTTTGACTAGAATTATCGATGAACGCATCAACCCGCGCCCAACCCTCTACCGCCAGTGCCTCGCAAGCCGACACCGCCAATGCCTGAAGACGCTGTTCCGTCTCAGCATCTAGTCCGCATGGACAATGATAGCAAGTGGTATTCGCTCTATATTTCGCTTCGAAATCGTAAAACACATTCGGCGTTTCGAGGCGAATAACAGGCAACGCTTCCCCGTTCAATACCGCGATCGTATATTCGTTGCCGCTAACCCAGGCCTCGGCATAGACATCGCACCCGGATTGCATAGCCAGACGATAAGCTTCAATCAATTCCGTTAAGCTATTCGCCTTGCTCATGCCAATGCTGGACCCTTCCAAGGCTGGCTTAACGATAAGCGGTAAGCCAAGCTTTTCTATGCAAGCCGGCGCATCGTTTTCGCTTTTCAATAAAAACCATTTCGGTGTCGGCAAGCCTAACCCCCGCCAACATAATTTTGTGCGCAGTTTATCCATACTCAAGGCTGAAGCTAATACGCCGCTACCCGTATAAGGCAAATGCATCGCTTCTAAAACGCCTTGTAACACGCCGTCCTCGCCACCGCGACCGTGGATAATATTGAAGATGCGGTCCGCTTTGACGCCGGTCAGTGCATCAATTGCGCTGCCGGTGACATCAACGGCCTCAACATCTAAACCTTGGCTTTTCAATGCCTGAAACACCGCCGCGCCACTGATCAATGAAATCTCCCGCTCGGCTGCCGTACCTCCCATGAGCACGGCCACGCGCCCGAATTGTCCGGGTTGTTTTATTTGAGTCGGCTTCATAAAGGTTCACCTACCACACAAACTTCTGTTAGCAATCTTATCCCCTGCATTGTTTCTACGGTGTCTTGGACATAACCGATCAACGCTTCGATATCCGCCGCGTTTGCACCGCCTGTATTGACGATGAAGTTGGCGTGCTTAGCCGATACTTCGGCGCCTCCAATACGGTAGCCTTTCAATCCGCATGCTTCTATCAGCCGAGCGGCAAAATCGCCCGGCGGATTTTTGAATACCGAGCCGCAACTAGGCTGGTTGGTCGGTTGTGTCTGATTGCGTCGTTCCAACAATATCTTTATTTTTTGCTGGCTCTCGGCGACATCTCCCGGTTCCAGTCTCAACTCGGCGGACAAAAACCATTCTTGCGCCGGACCCGATACCGAACGATAGGCTATGTCGTAATCCGGGCGGTTTCGTTGTCTGACTTGTCCGAACGCATCAACCGTTTCAACGCTGTCAACGATAGCCCAGGTCTCACCACCGAAAGCCCCCGCGTTCATTTTCAACGCACCGCCGAGAGTACCGGGAATACCCGCTAGGAATTCGGCGCCAACCATGCCTTGTTCGCCGCAATATCTGGCGATTAATGCACAAGGAACGCCGGCTTCGACATATACGCGAGACCCATCTTTTTTACTCATGCTCTTCAGTCGGTTACGCGTATTGATAACCGTCCCGCGAATACCACCATCCCTAACCAACAAATTACTACCTAGACCCAACCAAAAAAGCGACTCTCTGCCCTGCTGTGCCTTTATAAAATTGATCAGATCTTGTTTATCCTGCGGTATAAACATCCAATCGGCCTCGCCGCCTACCCGCCAACTGGTATATTTGGCTAATTTTTCATGAGCAATTAACCGCCCCTTTATTTCATCACGCACTGATTTCATCGCTCAATGATTGCGTTTTTCATCATATCTTGG
Source organism: Methylotuvimicrobium sp. KM1 (assembly GCF_044788715.1). Lineage (NCBI taxonomy): Bacteria > Pseudomonadati > Pseudomonadota > Gammaproteobacteria > Methylococcales > Methylococcaceae > Methylotuvimicrobium > Methylotuvimicrobium sp. KM1. The sequence continues at coordinate 4,698,393 of NZ_CP173170.1, forward strand.
CCACCTGTTTTCATCACGGGGTCTACGATCAACGATGTTCCAGCGCTGCCGCCAATTGCTCCGGCAAATCGGCAGCAATTTGTCCGACATTGCCTGCCCCCATTGTCAGCAATACGTCGCCAGCTTGTAAAATGCCGGCCAAAATTTCCGGTAGCTCTTCCAAGTCTTCGACGAAAACCGGATCAACCTGCCCTCTAACCCTGATCGCGCGACTCAAGGCCCGCCCGTCGGCACCGGTAATCGGGGATTCTCCGGCCGAGTAAACATCAAGCAAAATCAAGACGTCGACACTCGACAGCACCTGTACAAAATCCTCGAACAAATCCCGAGTACGTGTATAGCGATGTGGCTGAAAAACAATGACTTCCCGCCGATTCGGCCATGCCTGCCGCAAAGCCTCCAGCGTCGCGGCAATTTCGCGGGGATGATGCCCGTAATCATCGACCATCGTTAATCTGCCCTTATCGATCGGCAAATCGCCATGTATTTGAAACCGCCTTCCGACGCCTTTAAATGCTTGAAGACTTTTGACAATGGCTTCGTCTTCGACATCCAAAGCCGTCGCGATCGCAATCGCTGCCAATGCATTAAGCATGTTATGCCAGCCCGGCATATTCAAAGTTACCTTCAGCGGTTCGTAGCCTCCGACACGTAATACCGTAAACGTGGTAAACATACCGTCTTGAACGATCTCTACGGCCCGAATATCGGCTTGTTTATCAACCCCGTATGTCTTGAAGGGTTTGGACATCTGCGACAACACTTCTCGAACACCTTCATCATCGATACATATCACCGCCAACCCGTAAAACGGCAATTGATGAATGAACTTGATGAAAGTATCTTTTAGATTGCTATAGCTGCCTTGATAGGTCGCCATATGATCTTGATCGATATTGGTCACGACCGCCATCATCGGCTGTAAAAATAAAAACGACGCATCGCTTTCATCGGCTTCGGCAACTAAATAATGCCCTTGTCCGAGCTTGGCATTCGCACCTGCGCTGTTCAACCGTCCGCCAATCACGAAAGTCGGATCCAGGCCGGCTTCGGCTAGAATGCTCGCGATCAAACTGGTCGTCGTCGTCTTTCCATGCGTTCCGGCGACGGCAATGCCGAAACGGAACCGCATTAATTCGGCAAGCATTTCGGCGCGCGGAATAACCGGGATTCGCTTGATAACGGCTTCGTCGACTTCCGCATTACTGCGGTCGACTGCCGACGAAACAACAACCACATCGGCATCGCTAATATTCTCTCGGCGATGTCCGATAGTGACGCTAACACCTAGTTCAACCAATCTTTTGGTAACAGCGCTTTCCTTAAGATCTGATCCTGAAACTTGGTAACCTAAATTCGATAAAACTTCGGCAATTCCACTCATACCGGTACCGCCAATACCGACGAAATGAATGCGATCAATGTTACCTAAGGCCTTGGTGGGCATTTTGACTTTCGGAAGATTCATCGTCCGGACTCCGCTTGACAACACAATGCCACAGCCGCTGTCGCATCTAACTTGGCACAGGCTCTTGTTTTCTTGCTCATTTCAGCTAAACGTTCGATCACGTCCTTAATTCGCTCAGCCAATGTTTCGGGCGATAAATCTATCTGCGGTAGGATCATGGCCGCTCCGACATCGGCTAAATAGCGCGCATTCGCGTTTTGATGGTCGTCAATTGCGTGCGGTAATGGAATCAATACCGCCGGAATACCGGCTGCAGCCAATTCGCTAATCGTCATCGCCCCGGCTCGGCACACCGCGATATCGGCCCATCGGTATGCCTCTGCCATATCTTCGATGAATGCGGACACTTCCGCATCGACACCTAATTCTTGGTAACGCTGTTCGACTTGAGTACGCATGATTTCGCCTGTTTGATGCCTGACGTTCAATCCGCTCACGGCCGCAACCGCATCCGGAACAACTTGATTCAGCACCTGCGCCCCCTGACTACCGCCGATGACCAGCAACCTGAGCGCATCTCCGGGCTGACGCGCTTTTTTTTCAGGAATCCCGATTAATTCTTTACGCAGCGGATTGCCGCTCCATAGTGCATTTATTTTTTTATCGAAACTTCCAGGAAAAGCTTCCAGTACTCGGTTAGCCCATCTTGCCAATAAGCGGTTAGTCGTACCCGGCACTCGATTTTGTTCGTGAATCACCAGAGGAATGCCCATTAATTTGGCCATTAACCCTCCCGGTCCCGCGACAAAGCCGCCCATTCCTAAAACGACATCCGGCTTGCGGCGACGCAAAATCCGCCACGCTTGTCCGCATGCTTTGATCAACAAGAATACGGCCTTGATTTTCGAAAATAACCCTTTACCGCGAACACCCGCCACCGACAACCAATCGATATCAATCTTGTGCGCCGGAACGACGCGGCTTTCCAAGCCGTTTTTTGTCCCGAGCCAACTCATTTGCCAGCCTTGTTCGACAAGATAATTGGCTACCGCCAGTGCCGGAAACACATGCCCGCCGGTTCCGCCTGCCATAATTAAGATACGCGAGCCCAAACCGGCCTCCTTTTAGGCTGACTTGCTGTCATTTCCTGGACTTCGCTATTGACTCGACACAATATTGCCACCGCACAACACATCACGATCATGCTGCCGCCTCCGTAACTCATCAGCGGCAAAGTCAAGCCTTTAGTCGGCAACATTCCCATGTTGACACCCATATTGATGAACGACTGAAAGCCGAACCAAATCCCGGTACCGTAGGCAATGAAAGCTCCAAATTTATTACCGACCGCTTCGGCTTTGGCGCCTATGTCAATAGCGCGCCAAACCAAAAGTGCGAACAGTACAATGACCGTGACGACACCTAACAAACCCAATTCCTCGGCAATCACCGAAAACAAAAAATCGGTATGCGCCTCGGGCAAATAAAACAATTTTTGAATTCCGCTGCCGAGTCCTACGCCGAACCACTCGCCCCGCCCAAACGATATCAACGCCTGAACCAATTGAAAACCGGTGTCCTGCGGGTCAGCCCAAGGATCCAAAAAACTGATCACCCGACGTAGACGATAGGGCGAAACAATCACCAGCATCGCGGCCATCGCTAAAACTGAGGCCAATAAGATGCCGAATTGCCATAAGCGGGCACCGGCCAAAAACATCACGCCCAAGGCAATAATTAGAATCACGACTGCCGAGCCGAAATCGGGCTCCATCAGCAACAATACGCATGCAACCGTGAACAAAAACAATGGCTTAAGTAATCCGAACGAAGAATTTCTAACCGAGCCCTCGTAACGCGTGACATAACTCGCCATATAAATGACCGAAATCAATTTTACGACTTCCGAAACCTGAATACGGAAACCACCTACCGATAACCAACGAACCGCACCATTGACCCTGACGCCAAGCCCAGGTATCAATACCAATACCAACAAACCGAGACCGAATACGAATAAATTCGGCCCCCATTGCTCCCATTTGCTGAGCGGCACGGTAAAAACGCCGGCCGCCAACATCAAACCCAGTCCAATATGGATCATCTGTTTGATCGGATAGAGTAAGCTGTTGTTGTCCAGTTTCGCACCCAAGTGCAACGAAGAAGACGACACCATTACATAACCAATAAGCAATAATCCCGTAATTACCGCAAGCAATAACGGGTCGAAATAAAACCGGCCGGCTTTAATTGGCGCTATCTGAAGGCTCATGCTTTTAGCTCCATAACTGAAGTCGCAAATTTTTCGCCGCGTTCTTTATAGCTTTTATATTGATCGAGACTCGCGCAAGCCGGAGAAAGCAATACGGTATCGCCTTCATCGGCAATTTCGGCAGCAATTTTTACCGCCCGGGCGACATTTTCAGCTTTATAAATGGGCACGCTATTATTCAATGCTTGCTCGATTAAAGGCCCGTCCTTGCCCATTAGAATCACGCTTTTTGCTTGGCGCTTGATCGCCGGGACTAATTCGTTCATGTCCGCGCCCTTTGCATCGCCACCTGCTATCAAAATCACCTGCCGGGTATAACCTTCTAATGCCGCAACGCAGGCACCGATATTCGTTGCCTTTGAATCGTTGACCCAAGTGATACCGTTTTTAACGGCAACTCGCTGCATGCGATGATCTAAACCTTTAAATTTTTTTAATGCTTTGCACATCGACTGTTCGTCCAAACCGATCGCCGCACCCAACGCTATTGCCGCCAATGCGTTCGCGGCATTATGCAGTCCTTCAAGCGGCAACTCGTCCAGCGTCATCAAACGCTTGTCATTCCGCATCAAAAATCCTTTATGGCCATCCCAAGACAAATGAAACTCCGCCTCGCTATTAATCGCAAAAGTCGACATTTTCCGACCCGGCACTGCCATATCGATAACCAAGGGGTCGTCGGCGTTCAAAACCATTGCCCCGGTGCCCCGAAATATTTTTTGTTTTTCCCGAGCATATTCAGCAACATTGCTATATCGGTCCAGATGATCCGGCGATATATTCAACACTGTCGCTGCAGAAGCATTCAGTATCTCGGTACGTTCCAATTGAAAACTGGATAATTCCAAAATATAAAGTTCGATATCCGGTGCCAATAAGTCCAACGCCGGCGTACCCAAGTTGCCTCCGACGGCCGCTTTTTTTCCGCTTTCCTTTGCCATTGCACCGAGCATGGTCGTAACGGTACTTTTACCGTTCGATCCGGTAATCGCAACGATCGGAGCCGCAACACAAGCCGCCAACAAATCGATATCGCCGATGATTTTAGCGCCTTGCGCATGCGCCTTGACGATCGAATCCTCACTAAGAGAAACGCCGGGACTGACAATCAAATGAGTCGCAACTTTAAAAGCATCGGCATCGAAACCGCCGGTAAATACCGCCGCATCGGGCAGGTTTTCCAATAGCTTGTCGAGCAGCGGCGGCTTTGCCCGGCTGTCGACGATGGCAAAGCGTATCCCTTGTGTATCTAAGAAACGAGCTACCGAGAACCCCGTTTCGCCGGCTCCGACTACCAGGGCTCTAGAATTGGTCGAATCCAGACCAAACTTTTCGGCTAAAGCCGAGGCTGTATTGACTGCATTCATCGTCATCTCAACTTCAAAGTCGACAAACCGATTAGTACTAAAATAAAGGTAATGATCCAAAACCTGACGATAACGCGCGGCTCCGGCCAACCTTTCAATTCAAAGTGATGATGAATCGGCGCCATGCGAAACACGCGTTTACCGGTCATTTTGAATGACGCGACTTGTATAATCACCGACAGGGTTTCCATCACGAATACGCCGCCCATAATCACCAAAACAATTTCCTGTCTAACGAGGACCGCCAAAACACCCAGCGCCGCGCCAAGCGACAGAGCGCCGACATCGCCCATGAACACCATGGCAGGATAGGTGTTGAACCACAAAAAACCTAGCCCGGCGCCGATTAACGCAGCGCAAAACACGATCAATTCGCCCGAATTCGGTAAAAACGGGATCGCCAAATATTTCGCAAACTCGACATGGCCCGACAAATAGGCGAATATCCCAAGTCCTGCCGCCACCATGATAGTCGGCATAATCGCCAAGCCATCCAAGCCATCGGTCAAATTCACCGCATTGCTGCTTCCGACGATGACAAAATAAGTCATGACAATATATAGCCACCCCATTTCGATACCGACATCTTTGAAAAAAGGCACGATGAATTGAGTCTCTGCCGGTGCGCTTGCTGTGACAAACAAGTAGACGGCTGCACTCATTCCGATTAGCGATTGCCAAAAATATTTGGCCTTGGCCGACAACCCGTCGCTATTACCCAGCATGACTTTTTTATAATCGTCGACAAAACCGATGATGCCGAAGCCCATCGTAACGATAAAAATCACCCAGACATAACGGTTGTCGAGATTACTCCATAACAAGGTACTAATGCCGACCGCAACTAGTATTAATGCACCGCCCATCGTCGGCGTTCCAGCTTTGTCGAAATGCGTTTTAGGCCCATCCGTGCGCACACATTGACCGATTTTTCTTCTGGTCAATTTTTTGATCATGAACGGCCCGATCACCAGCGAGATAATCAACGCGGTGAGCGCACCCAAAATGGCCCGCATCGTCAAATATTGAAAAACCCGAAACGCGCTATCGAGCGTCATCAAATATTCGGTTAAATAAAGTAACATGCTATTTCCTGTAATTCTCTACGATGGCTCCGACCACACGTTCCATGCGCTGGGTCCTCGACCCTTTAACCAGTAAGGTTTCATGACCGTTCATTTCGCGCTTCAAAGCTTCTGTCAATTCATCTTGTGTTTCGTAAAAAATGCCTCCTTCACCAAAAGACTGCACGGTATTCCGAGCGTCGGATCCGGTCGCGAACAGCCTTTTTACGCCAATCGCTTTCATGTCTTCGCCCATTTCGCGGTGTATTTCTGCGCTTTCGGGTCCCAGTTCGCCAAAGGCCCCCAAAACCACCCAAGGCTCACCGCCGCATTCGATCAACACATCGAGCCCCGCCTTTAGCGATGCCGAGTTAGCGTTGTAGGTATCATCGATCACGATATTGCCCTGACGCCCGACCAGCGGCTGTAAACGCCCGGTAACCGGATGCACCTTTTCCAGTCCTTGTTTGATCGTCATCGGCTCAAAACCCAATGCGGTAGCGGCGGCACCTGCGGCCAAGGCATTCAGTACATTATGCCGGCCGGCCAATTTGAGCCGCATCGGATAACGCACCGAACCATGAACCCATTCGAAAGCTGTCGCAAATTCGCCGTTTTCGATACGCGTTATGATGTTTTCGGCACGAATATCGGCGCCTGGCTTTAACCCGAACGACAATACCTTGCGTGTTCCTGCCAACTCCAGCCAATAATCGAAATAAGTATCGTCATGGTTCAGCACGGCCGTCCCATCCGATCCGAGAGAGCCAATAATTTCGCCCTTCGCTCGAGCGATGCCGTCGACACTGCCGAAGCCTTCTAAATGTGCGGGACCGACATTGCAAATAATCGTCACATGCGGCTTGGCATATCGACTGGTATAGGCAATTTCACCGGCATGATTCGCGCCCATTTCGATCACCGCATAGCGATGCTCTGCGCTCATCCTCATTAAGGTCAACGGCACACCGATGTCATTGTTCAAGTTGCCTTGGGTATAAAGAACAGGACCTTGCCCCCCCAATATCGCGGCGGTCATTTCTTTGACCGTGGTTTTGCCATTGCTGCCGGTAATGCCGACCACACGCGCGGATTGTCTGTTCCGCCAAAAACCAGCCAATTCAGCCAAAGCCAGGCGGGTATCGTGCACTAAGACAATCGGCATCGCCACCTCAACCTTACGGCTTAGGATCGCCGCAGCCGCTCCGGCCTGCTCGGCATTGCCGGCAAAATCATTGCCATCGAATCGCTCGCCTTTGATCGCGCAATAGAGACTGCCCTGTTCGATGGTGCGCGTGTCAATACTGACTCCCGTAACGACCTGATCCTCGCCGAACAGAACTCCACCGACACAATTCGCGATTTCGCTCAACATTAATTTCATTGCCTGGCTAACCTCAGTGCTTTTATTACAGTCTCACTATCGCTAAAAGGTATCTTTCGGCCTTTCACTTCTTGATATTCTTCATGACCTTTACCCGCGATCAACACACAATCGCCGGAGCCGGTCTCGCTAATCGCTGTTTGTATCGCCAGCGCCCTGTCATGAATGACGGAAACGCCGCCCGACCGACAGCCCTCCATAATGGCTTCGACAATCATTTCCGGGGCTTCTCCGCGCGGGTTGTCATCTGTCAAAATAACCCGGTCAGCCCACTGTTGTGCAATACTGCCCATTTGCGACCGCTTGCCCTCATCCCGATCGCCGCCGCAGCCGAATACGATCGTCAATTTTTTTTCGCATTGCTTACGAAGTCCCTTTAATACTTTTTCAAGAGCATCCGGCGTATGCGCATAGTCGACAAAAACCCATGGCTCATCGTCGCCGCCATAACGCTCCATGCGCCCTGGGATCGCTTGTAAGCTTTCGATTTTGATAGCCGCTTCGTCAAAACCCATGCCGGAAGCCAATAAAGTGGTAAAAACCGTCAACGCATTTTCCGCGTTGAATTCACCAAATAAAGGGATACAAACTTTTTTTTGTCGATCCCGCCAGCTCAAGTTAAGCTCGATTCCTAATAATGTCTGACGAAGCGAATCGCCGAGAACCGATTCGCCATAGGGTAAGGTTTTGCCTCGGAGACTGCCGGCCCATACGAGCACACCGTCGGGAACCGCTGCCAGCACTTGCTGACTGTAGGCATCATCCAAATTGATCACGGCAAACTTCACACCAGGCATTGCCAACAACTTTAATTTGGCTTGAACATACCGCTCCATCGAGCCGTGATAATCCAAATGATCGCGACTGATATTCGTATAAACGACCCCTTGAAAACGGATACCGTTCACTCGTCCCTGCTCTAAGCCATGCGAAGAAACTTCCATCGCAACCGCCGCCAGTCGGTCGTCGACCAAATTCGCCAGCATGCATTGAATCGCCAATGCATCCGGGGTCGTATTGATCGTTTGGTGTAAGCGCCCCCAAATTCCCCAACCTAAGGTACCGATAATCCCGCATCGATCCAAGGCTTGAGCTAAAAACTGGCTGCACGAAGTTTTTCCGTTAGTGCCGGTTATGCCAATCACATGCAATCGACCGGACGGATCGCCGTAGAATCGGCTTGCGATCTCTCCCAACTTCATATTCAGATCTTCGACCGCGATGAATGGCACGTCACGATGATCAACGTCTAACCATTCGCTCGCCCCACGAGGCTCATAGAACACTGCACTTGCCCCGAGTTCGAGAGCTTGGCGAACATGCGTTAAGCCATGCTGCCTAGCGCCTTGCACGGCGATGAACACGTCGCCCGGTTTAATATTGCGACTATTCAGAGATAACCCTTGAACGGTGATATCCGCTCCGGTCCGTGCATTTCCCGAGAGCAGGTCTGCTAATTTCATTGCGCTACGAGATCCGGGCTTTTGCTGATCAAAACCGGCATGGTTTCTTCTTGGTCCGGCGCGACATCGAGTATTCTCAGCGCACCGGCCATTACCTTGGAAAATATGGGACCTGCCACCGCACCTCCGTAATAAGCACCAGCCGAGGGTTCATCCACCATCACCGCGATCACGACGCGCGGATCGCTAGCCGGTGCCATACCGACAAAAATCGATAAATATTTTTTTTCTTTATAGCCGCCCTCACCGGCTTTTTTAGCCGTTCCGGTTTTGCCTGCGACTCGATAGCCATCGACCCTAGCTTGATAGGCAGTACCGTCTTTCAACACGACTTGCTCCAGCATGGTTCTAATCAATTGGGCCGTTTTCTCGGAAAACACGCGCTTGGCTTCGGGGTCCCGATCGCGCTTCAACAAGCTCACCGAATGCAGCACGCCGTTATCGGCTAATGCCGTATAAGCCCTTGCCAACTGCAACACCGAAGCATTCAAGCCATAGCCGAACGATATGGTCGCCTGTGCGAATTGATTCCAGCGTTGGTAATCCAGTACGCTACCACTTGCTTCTCCTGGGAAACCGATACCCGCCGCGTTGCCGAATCCCAATTGATTGTAAATGCCCCAAAAATAGTCCGGAGGCATCTCCAGTGCGACAATGCTGGTTGCAACATTGCTTGATTTTTTCAAGACATGCGTTAAATCGAGCGTGCCGTAGTTATGCACGTCCCTGACGACATTTCGGCCAATTCGGTATATTCCATTCGTTTCGATTTTTAAGTCAGGCTTGATGTAACCGCCGTCGAGCGCCGCAGCGATAACAAAGGGCTTGACCGTTGACCCCGGTTCGAAAACATCGGTAATCGCTCGATTCCTAAAAGCATTGCCTTTAAGGTGCGTTCGGGTATTTGGATTGAACGCAGGATGGTTGGCATCGGCCAGCACCTCGCCGGTTTTTGCGTCTAAGATAACCAATGCCGCTGCTTTCGCGCGGTGCTCTAGTACTGCCGACTGCAATTCTCGATAAGCCAAATATTGAATGCGCTCGTCGATACTTAACTGCACATTCCGCCCATCGACCGGTGCGGAGATCGCCTCGACATCACCGATAATTTGCCTTTTGCCGTCGCGAATAACCCGCTTGCTCCCGGCCGTCCCTCTCAGTACTGAGTCATAGGCAAGCTCAATACCTTCTTGACCGACATCATCGACATTCGTAAAACCTACCAAATGTGCCGATACCGGGCCCGCCGGATAATAGCGTTTAAATTCCCGCTCGAAATAAACACCGGGGACATCTAATGCTTTTACTTGCGCAGCCAAATGCGGATTGATGCGCCGTTTAACATAAGCAAATCGCCGCTTAGTACCTGGCACGATCAAGTTTTTAATTTTCTTATCAGGCAAATCGAGAAGCTTTTCCATTTGCCCGATTGCAGCCGGTTCAGCACCCGCGAGTTCTTTCGGATTGACCCAAATCGATTGAACTGGCGTGCTGATCGCCAATGGCTCGCCGTTTCGATCCAGTATCATACCTCGATAAGCAGACACCGATACCGCACTGACATGGCGCATGTCGCCCTGCTGTTTGAGAAATTGCTTTCTCAATACTTGCAGATCGAAGGCCCGAACAGCCAGCAAGCCCATCGCTCCAAGCATAAAAACCAGTAACACTTTACGTCTGACGGTAAAGTCCGTTTCCGGCTCCCCCTTTTTTTTACGCGTTGAAAAACCGTGCATTTAAGGTTTCAAATAAATAATTTTGTCTCGTTCCGGCATGACCAGTTTTAGCTTATCCCGAGCAATTTGTTCGACTCGATTTTCTTCCGCTAATGTCGTCAACTCCAACTGTAATTGCCCCCACTCCACTTCGTATCGATCCAGCTCGCGTTCTTGTTGCTGTATTTCGACAAACAGCAATCGCGACTGATACTTGCTGTAAATGACCCCCAGTGCAGACACCACTAATAGAGGCAATAAACTTGCCAAGGATAAAATAGCACTCCTGTTTTCCGTCACAACCGCTCCGCCACGCGCATGATTGCGCTTCTTGCTCGTGGATTTTTCGCCACCTCGTCTACACCGGCTTTAATCGCCTTGCCGACTTTGCGCAAAATGCCCTTCTTTATCTCAGATTCCATAATCGGCAATCTGCCTGGATCGTGCTTAGCACCCGACTCAGCGCGGATAAAGCGTTTGGCGACTCGATCCTCCAATGAATGAAACGAGATCACAACCAGGCGTCCTCCGGGTTTCAATACATCGACCGCCTGTTCCAATCCACTTTTCAATTCTTCGAGCTCTCGATTGACCGCAATCCGAATTGCTTGAAAAGTCCGGGTTGCAGGGTGTTTATGCTTTTCTCTAACAGGCACACTGTTTACAATTAGCTCGGCAAGTTGCCGCGTCGTCGATAGCGGTTGCTCCCGGCGTTGTTCGACAATGGCGCGGGCAATTCGACGTGCAAAACGCTCTTCGCCGAATTCGAATAACACTTGAACCAAATCGCGCTCATCGACTTCGGCCAACCATTGTGCTGCAGACAAACCCGAGCGATGATCCATACGCATATCTAAAGGGCCGTCATATAAAAAACTAAACCCCCGTTCGGGGGTATCCAATTGCGGCGACGAGACGCCTAAGTCCATTAGCAGGCCATCCACCCGCCCTTGCACATTTTCCTGTTCGGCGATAGCTTGTAATGACGAAAAGCATGCATGATGCAGGCTAAAACGCTTATCGCTCGCTATTTCTCGCGCCCATTCCGATTGAATCGCATCGGCATCCCGGTCTAAGGCGAGTAATCGGCCGGAAGGACCTAACCGATTTAAAATCCCCCGGCTGTGTCCGCCACGCCCAAACGTACAATCGATATAAATGCCATCTGCTTTAATGGCAAGCGCCTGTAACGCTTCCGAAAACAATACGGGCAAATGCTCCATTTAATAAATCTCCCGTATTAACCCCGCCCTAACATTTGGCGAGGAAAAGGAATTAAAATTTAATGATCATATTCAATGCCATAATCCACAGTCACTACAAATTATTAAGGCTGGGTTAAAAAGACAAAGAACCTAGTTCTTCGAGACCTTCGGTATCGTCGCTATTCATCCATTCGGCTTCCTTGGCATTCCAAGCCTCCTCATTCCATATTTCGAATTTGTTCAATTGCCCGACTAACATAATTTTCTTGTCCATGCCGGCAAAGGTTCTCAATTTTTCCGGTAACAATACCCGGCCTTGCGCATCCATTTCACATTCTGTCGCGTTTCCGATTAAGAATCTCTTGAGCTTCGTCAACATTTTATTCAAGGTCGGCTTCTTAAGAATGGCTTGCTCGACTTTATCCCACTCCGGCAATGGATAGAGCCACAAACAGCCGTTCTCTCCGACGCAATGCTCATTGACCGCAACCGTGACAATCAATTGGCGATCGCAACTTTCCATCAACTCCTCCCGGTATTTAGTCGGAATTGCAAAACGCCCTTTCGCGTCAAGATTGATTGGATTGATACCTCTTAACAAGATAAGCCCCGGCTCGCCAAAAAATTCCCTTTTTTTCCACTTTACACCACTTTTGTTCACTATAGATTTCAATCTGACCTTAGTCAAGATCGATTTGAATTTAATTATTTTCGACAAGACAATGACTTATGAAAACAGAACAAAACGCTTTGAAGAGGGCACAGCCGGAAAAATAATTTATCCGCCTTATCAGAAAGTTAATTCATAATGCTAAACAAAACTATTACCAAATAATAAGGTGTCGAATCAGAACCATCTTAGGATTAAGCAAATCCAATCCGACAAATACTGCAAAGAACTTCAGCAATTCCCAATTTGGGGATCAAACAGGGTGTGGAGTATGCTTGGCGAGGATGTCGGCAGCAGGGCTTTTGCTCCATGCAAAATCTGCATTCACGCCATCCTTGGCGTTCGAGCTACCGTCAAGCCCCCATGGATCGGTTCACGGCGTTCCTCGACAGGGATACCCCACACCCTAAATCCAGTGAGAATGCTCAAACTGGGAATTGCTGAAAGAACTTGCTACCACCGTAAAACTTAATCGGCAACAAATAGCCCTGAACCTGGTTTACAATATTAAAGGCATGAAAATAGGTTTTTTGTCGCACTGAGAAAGAAGAGCACTATATGGATTTTGAAAACGGTAATGCCGCTAAGGACTGAGATTATCTGAAGCACCCATCGCTCTTGAGACTTTATACGGCGATCGGATTTAGGGGGAATGTGTCGTTATTATTTGCACAGACGCAAAAACTCGGAAATGAGAAAAGAGTCGGCCTGTAAGCCGGGTTCTGTCGCGAACAGTCATTCATCTAGGCCGCAAGTCACCTTACGGCTCGAGCGATCTACCCGGGAACCGCGCGGGCCACGCGTCTGTCCCCCTATTTGATCTTGCTCCGAGTGGGGTTTGCCCTGCCACGCCTGTTGCCAGTCGCGCGGTGCGCTCTTACCGCACCATTTCACCCTTACCCAGCCCCTCGATGAGGGGCTGGGCGGTATATTTTCTGTGGCACTTTCCGTAGACTCGCGCCTCCCAGGCATTACCTGGCACTCTGCCCAATGGAGCCCGGACTTTCCTCTCTTCTACCCTAAGGCAAAACAGCGACTGTCCGGCCGACTCTCGGCGGAAATTATACGTGAATTAATACTTGACGGAAAATTAATTTGCAGTGAGCAGTGAGCAGTGAGCAGTGAGCAGTGAGCAGTGAAATGATGAGGCATTTCAATGTAAGCGTCCAACGCCACCATCTAAAAATCCCTCGCAGCCACTGTTATCCTCAGGATTTTTCCACGAGGAGAGCACATGGCATTATCGGACAAACAGAAACATCACATCGAAGCCTGGCAAGCCAGCGGATTGACGAAATCAGCGTATTGCCGTCAGACGGGTTTGAACGTCAAAACCTTTGGCCGCTGGTGCCGATTGGCTCGGCAAGCGGTTGACGCCGATGCGCCGACATTGATACCGGTCCGGCTGCAACCGGAGCCGGCGGTCTCGGGTTCGTTGTCGTTACGTTGGCCGCAAGGCCACGTTTTAGAGCTGCCGGTCAGTGTATCGCCGCATTGGCTCGGGGAGTTGCTGCAATGTCTGGTTTGATTGAGAGTCCGGCGCAAATCTGGCTGGCGGTCGAGCCGGTCGATATGAGGCGGGGCATCGATGGCTTGTCGGCGATTGTCCAACAGCGCTTAGGACATGCGCCATGCGCCGGGGCAGCGTTTATTTTTCGCAATCGCGCCGGTAATCGTTTGAAAGTGTTGCTGTGGGACGGCAATGGCGTTTGGTTGTGTCAACGCCGTCTGCATCGAGGCTCGTTTACCTGGCCCAAGGCCTCCGAAACCGTATTTGCCCTGAGTCAGGCGCAGTGGCAATGGTTGATTGCCGGGGTCGATTGGCAGCGCTTATCGGCGTCATCGTCAGCCGATTGGCAAGTCTAAAAGGCCTGAAAAAAACACGTAAAAATTCGTAGAAACCCAGTTGAATCAAGTGCTTCAGAGGGCTTGATAGGGTATAATAAGCCCCATGAATCCACTGGCCGAACTCGATCAATTGAACCTGGAGCCCGCCGCGAAAAACCATGTCGCGGCGTTGCTGCAGGCGCTTCTTGATCAAGCTGCTCAGGACGCCAAAACCATTGAGGCTAAAGAAGCTGACATCCAGGCTAAAGACCTCAAAATCGGCGCCCTGACCTACGAATTGGCCTACTACAAGCGTATCCGCTTCAGCACCAAGAGCGAAGCGCTGGCACCACTGCAACGCGACGTGTTCGAGGAAACTCTCGATGCCGACATTGCCGCTATCGAAGCCGAGGTCGAGCAGCTTCAAGACGGCCCGGCGTGTGATACTGTGGTTCGCCCCAAACGTCCGCGCGCCGGCCGCCAGCCCTTACCGGATCATTTGCCCCGCATCGAGCACCGTCACGACCCCGAATCCTGCACTTGCGGTCAGTGCGGCAAGGACTTGGTCAAGATCGGCGAAGACGTCACCGAACAACTGGACGTCGAGCCGGCTAAATTCTTTGTCCATCGTCATATCCGCCCGCAATATGCCTGCCGAGCCTGTGAAACCGTCACGGCGGCGCCGATTCCTCCAGCCGTGATCGACGGCGGTATGGCGGCAGTCGGCTTGCTGACCTGGGTGCTGATCGGCAAATTCCTCGATCACTTGCCGTTGTACCGATTGGAACAGATCGCCGCCCGTAGCGGTGTGATCTTGTCCCGCTCGACACTGGCCGATTGGGTCGGACGCCTCGGCGTCGCCCTGGAGCCCTTGGCCGATCGTTTAACCTGGCACTTATTGCATCGCGATAGCTTGCATGCCGACGAAACCCCGGTTTCGCAACTGGATCCCGGCAACGGCAAAACCAAGAAAGCCTATTTATGGGCTTATCGCAGCAACGATTTGCAACCCGGCCCCAAGATCCTCGTCTTCGACTACCAAGCCGGCCGGAGTGGCCGGCATGCGCAGCAATTTCTACAAGGCTGGCACGGTCACCTGCTGGTCGATGACTACAGTGGCTACAAAGCCCTGTTTGCGACGGCGCGTGCGCATCCCGAATCATCTTGCCTACTCGAACCGTGTGTCGAATTGGCGTGCTGGGCGCATGTGCGCCGAAAATTCTTCGATCTGTATCAGGCCAATCAGAGCCCGATCGCGCAGGAGGCGTTAAATCGTATCGCGGTCTTATATGTGGTAGAAGCCGACGCGCGGGAACTGACATCCCGAGAGCGCCAAACCCTTCGGGCCGAAAAAAGCCTGCCGGCACTCACGGACTTACACGACTGGCTGCACCAAACCCGGTTGCGCACCGCACCGAATACCGCGACCGCCAAAGCCATCGATCACGCGTTAAAACGCTGGCCAGCCCTGACACGATATGCCGAAACTGGCGATTTACCCATAGACAACAACCCGGTAGAAAACGCCATCCGGCCCATTGCCCTGGGCAAAAAAAACTGGCTGTTCGCCGGATCCGAGCGTGCCGGTCAACGGGCCGCCGTCATCCAAACCCTGCTCGGCACTGCCAAACTCAATGGCCTCGATCCCGCCGCTTGGTTAAATGAAACCCTGGAAAAACTCCCTACCTGGCCCAATAGCCGGATCGACGAGCTGTTGCCTTTCGACCATCTGGATTAAATCATGCTCAGTTGAGTACGAATAGGTGGCTCGGCTGGACGCTTACATTTCAATTAGGTGTCAAGCCCTAAATTCCTCTTTCCTCTTTCCTCTTTAACCTTTCGCTTCGCCCATCATCTCCAAAGCCGCCTGATACAACACCTTCTTCCGGGCCCCGGTGATTTCTGCAGCCAAGGCCGCGGCGGTCTTAACAGAACACTCGTTTAAAAGAATCTTTAATACCGATAAATGCTCAGCACTCAATTCTTGATTATTTTTGTCAATGACAGCGCCTTCGACAATCACGACGAATTCGCCTTTGCGCATGTTTTCGTCGCTTTCGACTAATTCCAGCATCTCATCCAAACGCCGCTTGACGATTGTTTCGTGTAATTTTGTGATTTCCCTCGCAATTACCAACTGCCTGCCCGCCGGCAATATTTGCGACATATCCTTCAATGCCTCTAAAATTCGATGACTGGACTCATAGAAAACCCATGTCGATTCGCAATTCAACCGCTCCTTAAAAAATGTTTTACGTGCGGACGATGTCCGAGGTAAGAAACCTTCGAAAATAAAACGGCTCACAGGCAAACCTGCAGCGGACAAGGCGGCAATTAAAGCGCAAGCCCCCGGAATCGGCAAAACCTCGATTCCGGCATCTTTGGCCATGCGCACCAAAGGCATGCCGGGATCGCTCAACAGTGGTGTACCGGCATCCGAGACCAGCGCAATATCGAGCCCACCACGAATTTTATCGAGCAATCCAACCGAAGCCGTTTCTTCGTTGTGCTGATGCAATGAGACTAAGCGGTTGGCAATACCGTAATGCTGTAATAGCATTCTGACATGTCGAGTATCTTCAGCGGCAATCAAATCGACTTCCTTTAGCACGTCGACAGCCCGGAAACTAAAATCCGCTAAATTACCTATCGGCGTGGCAACCACGTATAATTTGCCGCATTGATTAGACATTGGATTCTCTCATCTGATTAAACCGAACTATTTTAAAGGTATACCCATCTATGAGTCGCCATTTTCATTCGCCATTCTTGCTACTTTGCACTTTTCTCGCAGGGTGCATGCCCCCTCAAGACCGTGAACCGGCTTTCCCGGCAGACGCTCAAACGGCTAAAGCCTTCATGGACCAAGGCCAACCCGCCAAAGCCGCGCAACTTTATCGACGCATCGCCGACGAGCAATCCGAGTTTCAAGACCAATTACGCTTGTTTACGATCGAATCGTTAATCCAATCCGGCGATAGCGATACGGCTAAAAACTATGCCGACGCAATCAACCCGAATAATCTTACGTTGTTGCAACGCAACCAGCTTAATCTCTATTATGCGCAGATCGACCTCAGCTTCGGCAATGCGGAACAAGCGAGTGCCAGGCTAAATCTAGTCAAACCGCTGCAACTGTCGCGGTCCGATCAAATCAAATTTCATCAATCCAGCGCCTTTGCTTATTCATTAACCGGCGAACTGAAAAAAAGCGCTGCTTCGAGAGTCGAATTGAGCCATTTGCTGCCGCCCGCTCAACAACCGGCCAATCATGCCGCAATTCTTGAGACCTTAAGCTTGCTACCCCTAGCGACGCTGGAACAAACAAGCAGCGAAAGCACCAATGCTTTATCCGGATGGATGGCGTTAGCGCAATTACTCAAAACCAATCAGCATAATCGCGCTCTGCTGGATACCGCGCTGGATCAATGGCGGCAGAACTATCCTCATCACCCCGCTGACTCGGCATTTCTGCATGATTACCTGGCGCAATCGGCGCATGCCTTTAAGCAACCGGGTAAAATCGCCGTATTTTTACCCGAAACCGGCCCTATCGGACGCGCCGGGAAAGCGATTCGCGAAGGCATCATGGCCGCCTATTACCAGGATCGAAATGAAACCAAGCCCGGTCTTCGTTTTTACGACAGCGGTCAAAGCACACTACCGGTACTTTATCATCAGGCTATCGCCGAAGGCGCGGAAATGGTCATCGGCCCGCTCAGCAAAACCGAAATTGAAAGCCTAGCTGCATCATCTGATTTGAGCGTTCCGGTGCTTGCATTAAACCATGTTCCGGAAATAAACAAAGCCAACCTTTACCAATTCGGACTTAGCCCTATTGACGACGCCGAGCAAATCGCCAGTCTTGCCTGGTTCGAAGGCCGACAAAACGCCTTGTTATTGATACCCGATACCGAGCAAGGATTGAGGATCGGCGAATACATCCGGGATTTCTGGAACAAAGCCGACGCAAACCTGCTGGAAACTCAAACGTATCAAGCCAATCAGACTGACTTTTCCGAACCGATTAAAAAGCTATTGAATTTAGATGAAAGCAATCAGCGCTATCAAAAAATCAGACAATTCTTACCAACGGCCGTTTTCGTCCCGAGAATCCGACGCGATGCCGATGTCATTTTTCTGAATGCCTATGAAACGGCGGCGCGTTCAATCAATCCGCAATTGCGCTTTTTTCATGCCCAACACCTTCCGGTTTATGCCACGCCGCATATCTATAGCGGCCTGCCTAACCCTCGGCTGGACATGGATTTAAACACGATCACGTTTTGCGACATTCCCTGGCTATTCGACAATGTTTACCAAGGCGAATTAAGTATCAATGCCTTACGCAGCACTTGGCAACAATTCCCCAGCGTTTATTTACGTTTGATGGCTATGGGTATCGACGCCTACAATCTGGTCCCGCATCTTGGTAAACTGAGCACCGTTCAATATCATGGCGCGACAGGCAACTTGCTGCTGACAAGGGACGGCCGAATCAAAAGAAATCTGGTTTGCGCCAAATTCAATCAAGGAGTTCCTAAAGTCATCGGCTTTGTTCAAAGCGCCAATGACGGATACCAAAGCATCGCAGTTCCGAACGACGACTCGTATTAACAGACTTCATCAAGGACAGCATTTGTTAAATCCATTCAAAGCCAAACACCTGGTCAGCGGCGAATCTGCCGAGGAAAAAGTTCACCGCTTTCTTATTGAGCAAGGACTGAAACCGGTGGCTCGTAATTTTCGCTGCCGCTTGGGAGAATTGGATTTGATCATGAAAGACAGAGAAACACTGGTAATTATCGAAGTCCGCTACCGTAAATCCAACCGTTACGGCAGTGCTTTGGAAAGCGTTACCCCGCGAAAACAATCGCGCATCATTGCCGCCACACGGTTCTATTTATCACGACACCCGTCGCCTTGTCCGATACGCTTCGACGTCGTTGCCGTTTCCGGCGATGCTACTATCGATTGGATAAAAAACGCCTTTTTAACTTGACTACTTCCATCATGTTACAAGAACGAATTACCCTGCATTTCAACGAAAGCCTACAAACTCTACAAGAGACTTTGACCGGTCTCGGCGAAACGATCGAATTCGCCTCACAAAAACTAGTTACGGCGATATTAAACGACAACAAAATCCTTGTCTGCGGTAACGGCGCTTGTGCCGCAAATGCCGGACAGTTTTCGGCCGCGATGCTGAACCGATTGGAACGCGAACGCCCGGCCTTACCGGCGATTGCATTGACTGCCGATACTGCCGTTATTACCTCGATTGCCGCAGACTACCATTTCGACGACATTTTCGCCAAACAAGTCAAGGCCCTTGGCCAAAGCGAAGATATCTTGCTGGTCTTCTCCAGCAATGGCAATCCTGCCAACATCCTTAAATCGGTTACGGCCGCGCACGACAAAAATATATCGGTGATCGCATTGACCGGACATGATGGCGGTATGCTGGCACCGATTTTAAATACCTCGGACATTGAGATCCGAGTCCCCTCCAGTAACGATATCCGGATCCAAGAAACGCATTTATTGATTAGCCACTGCTTATGCGATCTGATCGACCAACAAATATTCGGAAGCCTTTAACCTAGAAAAAGCGTTTCACTATGAATAATAAGAAGTTAATTCAATAACTTGCTGTAGGTTTGCATAGAACTTTCGCTCACCGAATAGGCTAATGAGAATGTTTAAGTTTTTTCTTGAAATCCTTCATGTGCTTCATGGTTAAACTGCCGATTTTAGATTTAACGCTAAAGTTTCATTCTTTTCAAACTAACGCTCATGAAGACCCCGCCATCGCCCCAACAAATGAAAATTCGGCCAGGGAGGGTGCGATCACTCGCCCGACAGGACGCCGTGAATACGTCCTAGCAGGCTCGACGGCGGCTATCCCTGCCGCCGACACCTGCCAATCGAGCAATCGAACCCTTCATGAAATAGGGACGTCGTTATTTATAACCAAATCCTTACCGCACACAAAGTCTAGTTTGATACATTTGACTCATCTACCTGTTCTATGCCTGCTCGGTCGGCAATCGACTTCGGAAATTCCTTTTTCACTTTTACACCGAGATCGACGAAGCTACCGGCCTGCCGAATCAGGTTGCCGTTTCCAGTCGTCAATTTATTCATGATGCCGTCGTATGTTTGCCCGACTGTTGCAAGTTGTCTGCCGAGCTTTTCGAAGTCTTCGACAAACCCCCTAATTTTATCGTACAGCGCTCCGGCTTTGTCGGCGATCGCGCGCGCGTTTTCATTTTGGCGTTCATAGCGCCAAATATTGTCGACGGTGCGTAGCGTAGCCAGCAACGTGGTCGGCGTGACTACGACGATTTTGTGTTCGAAGGCATCATTGAACAGCTTTTCATCGGCCTGAAATGCAGCCATGAATGCCGCTTCGATCGGCATAAACAACAGCACGAAATCGAGAGAACGCAGGCCCTTTAAGTCGGAATAGTCTTTACCGCTCAAGCCTTTAATGTGTTCGCGCACTGCTTGTACATGGGCCTTGAGCGCCGCTTCACGCTCTTGGTCGTCCTCGGTCGAACAATATTTTTCATACGCCAAGAGCGATACTTTCGAGTCGATCACGACATCCTTATTTTCCGGCAAACGAACAATCACATCGGGCTTGAACAAGCGATTATCATGATCTCTGAACGCGCCTTGGGTCTCGTATTCGACGCCTTTGCGCAAACCGGATTGCTCCAAAACTTTTTCCAGAATCATTTCTCCCCAATTGCCCTGTGTTTTCTTGCTGCCTTTGAGCGCACGGGTCAAATTCAATGCTTCCTGATTCATTTTTTCGGTATCGCGACGTAGCGAGATGATTTCCTGGCGAAGAGAAATGCGGTCTTTGGTTTCGTTGTCGTAAATATTCTCGATGCGAGTCTTGAAATCTCCGAGCTGCTGCCGAAGTGGGGCAACAATATGATCGAGCGCGGTTTTATTATGTTCGGCGAATTGCTTGCCGCGCTCCTCGAAAATTTTGGCGGCCAGATTTTCGAATTGGGTTTTGAGTTGTTGCTCAGCTTGCTGCAGTAATAGCAGTTTTTCCGAAGCGCTTTTACCTTGTTCTTCGAGCCGGGCATGCAGGTCGGCGTTTGCGGTTTTGGTTCTGAGTAACTGTTGCTGTAAATGATCGCATTCTCTCTCCTTAGCATCGAGAATTTTAAGTTTTTCCTCCGCGACGGCTAGGCGAGTTAGCATTTGCTGATTGTTTTTTTTCTCTCTAAGGTTGAATAGCAGCACCGATACAATGCCGGCGAGAAATCCGATCAATAACATAACCGGTCCGGGTATTTGGTTTAGTAATTCCATTAGGCTTATTCAAGAGTCAAAGAAAATACTCCCTTTTGATCGAAAAACCGTCTAAGAAAAAAGGTATGGGATATGTCTATCGAGGACCGCCGTAAACCCATCCATGGGGGCTTGACGGCAGCAATCCCTGCTGCCGACATCCTCGCTAGCCACACCCCCATACCTTCATAAAGTTAGCCATTTTTTGAGCATAAAGGGAGTAGCACGCTGATAACACTGATTAACACCTATAAAGGGATCATTGTTCATCTCCCTATGTTAAAGCCAAATTGGTAGACGGGCTTTTTCTTTGAAAAGAGGGGTTAAGGTGGGCTTAGTTTAAACAGTATCTCTTAATTCTTCTTTATAAGTGAATCGTTACTGTGAAAGTTCATGAATTCGGACTCCTTATCTAATTTTTCGATATGCAAAAGACTGCTGTACAAATGCCGGTACCGAGGAGGGTACGGTTGCTCGATCGACAGGCGTCGGCGGCAGGGAAAGCCGCCGTCGAGCCTACATGGACGTATTCACGGCGTCCTGTCGGGCGAGTGACCGCATTCTCCACCACGCCTCGAGCTTTCATTTGCCGGGGCGATGACGGCTTCTTCATGATCGTTACGATAAAAGAAGACTTTGGCGCCCAAAATTATCCGGCACATCAGCGTCATCCTAGCTTCATAAGTCGGCCGTGGTCGTTAGCTTTTGCGCCAAGCCACCGAAACGTTCGATTTTACGCAGCACGGTTTCGTTGAAAACCTTTTGATCGGACAGTATTTTGACCGATTTCCGGGCGCGAGTAATCGCGGTATAAAGCAATTCTTTGGTCAACACCGGATTATGTTTATCCGGAAGAGCAATAAGAATTTCGTCGAATTCCGAACCCTGGCTTTTATGGATCGTCATTGCATATACGGTTTCGCAATGCGGCAATCGAGCCGGCAAGCATTTTTTGATGCTACCGTCGGGACTTTGGAAAAACACCATCAATTTACCGTTTTGCTCGGCGTCTTTCAGACACAGGCCGATATCGCCGTTATATAGTTGCAGCGAGGCATCGTTTTGCGTAATCATGACCGGACGTCCATGATACCAAGTCCCGATAGGGTTGATATGACCCGTTGAAGCTAATCGGCGTTCAACTTGGCTATTAATATCGGCGACGCTATATTTTCCGGCCCGATTCGCACAGAGCACTTGAAATCGCTTAAAGACATTAAAAATTTGCTCGATATCATTTGAATTCTCGATCGCGCGTAAATAATCGAGCCGATGACCGGCAATATAGGCGATCGCATCTTGATTCAATAAGCCGATGTTTTCATTAGCGGCCTGCAATGCCGACCAAGCGGCTTCAGGGTGCTGCAAATTGACCGCTTCGGCCAGGTTTTTGATCGTCACATCAAATCGGTGCGCTTTTTTTAGTTCGACAGTATGATCCGGCAACGCTGCAGTCAAGTCTGCCAATACCGCGCCCGATTCGACCGATGCCAATTGATCCTTATCGCCGAGCAAGATCAACCGGGCACTGGGTTTGAGTGCATCGACCAATTTACTCATCAACGCTAAATCGA
Organism: Methylotuvimicrobium sp. KM1; assembly: GCF_044788715.1. Classification (NCBI taxonomy): domain Bacteria; kingdom Pseudomonadati; phylum Pseudomonadota; class Gammaproteobacteria; order Methylococcales; family Methylococcaceae; genus Methylotuvimicrobium; species Methylotuvimicrobium sp. KM1. The sequence goes on from NZ_CP173170.1 coordinate 4,721,656, forward strand.
CCATCGAAGCTTCATCGACTACGACCAAATCGAAAGGCAGGGGTTTTTCGGCGTTATGCCGGAAATAAGGCGAAGGCGGACGAGAACCTAGCAGGCGATGCAGGGTCGTGACCGATTCGGGAAGAGATTGTTTGACAGCTTCCGAGCAAGGCAAGGCACTCTTGCTGTTACCTATCGATTCCTGCAGGCGCATTGCGGCTTTTCCGGTCGGTGCTGCAAGGGCGATGAATAACGGGCGTTGTGCCAATTCCTGCAGCAAAGCCAGAATCTTAACGATAGTCGTTGTTTTACCGGTCCCGGGACCGCCGGTAATTATGCAGAACGTTCGATTAAGCGCGGTTTTTGCTGCTTCACGCTGCCAGTCGATTTCCGCAATGGCGAACGGGAAGTAGCGGTCCAATAAGGCTTCGGCGTCAACAGGGGAGACATTGACGCGGGTCATTGCGCCGATCCGGTTGACCAAGTTTTTTTCATAGGCCCAATAACGCTGAAGATAAAGTCGGTCGTCTTCAACTATTAACGGCGCGGTATCGGTCGTCGAAGCCAGACCTGAAGCCAAGACTGCCTCACGGGCTTTGGCATCGATACGAATACAACTATGCCCTTGATTTTGCTCGAAGGAAAGACGAGCGATCAGTTTTTCGAAATTATCTTGCTCGGCACCGGTCAAGGCGCTACGGCGGCTCAAAAAACGAGAAAAAGCCATATCGAGGCGGGTAAAAGTAGATTCTTCTTTCATTTGTCAGATAAATTTCGGCGCTTGTTGCCGGAAAATGAAGCCAATAGGACGCTTTAAAACATCACGAGAGAAATAGAGGGAGCCCTTATAAGGCAGTGTCTCAATAGCTTTTAACATGGAGATATGTACCCGAATATTGATTTTGAGTTCTACGACTTAAGTTTAGCTTAATATTCCCAAGGGTAAAATCATTTTGTTGTTAAATAATAAGGCTTTACATTATGAATAAAATCATATTGGCAAGTTCTGTGTTTATGATGAGTAGTCTATTTACTCAGCCTATAAAGACAGTTGAGGCATCCGACCAGCATAAAGCTAAGTTGACTTCGGGCAAAACCGCTGGAAAGCTTACGAAAAAGCGATTGGGCCAAGCGTCTTGGTACGGCCCTAAGTTTCACGGCAAAAAAACCGCGAGCGGACGCAAATTCGATATGTATGCGATGACTGCGGCCCATAAAACACTGCCATTGTTATCCTACGTGAAAGTCACTAATCCCAAAAGCCATAAATCGGTTGTCGTACAAATCACCGACCGCGGGCCTTATCATGGTAAAAGGGAACTGGACTTGTCCTATGCCGCCGCCATGCAAGTGGGCATTCAAAAGCAGGGGGTCGGTTTTGTAGAGATTCAACCGTTGAGTCGCTCTCAAGCGATAGCCGAAATTCACAACAATGATTCCTAATTGACTACGCAATCTCTCTGAATTGGCGAATCCCTAAAAGCCGAAAGCGCATTGACTTTGTCTCGTTCCCAAGTTCCAGCTTGGGAATGCCTACCGTCAAGATCTGCTTGTATACACGCCAAGCGGAGCTTGGGCTATTATAGACTACAAAGCTAGAGCTTGGGAGCGAGAGCCTCCGCTCCGTCAAAAATCTCCGATAAGGCCTCGATACGTCGTAAATCCGGCCTATCCCGATAAACACCGTTCATCGGCTGTTCGGGCTGCATGCCGCGCACGAATAAATATAGTGCCCCACCGAAATGCTTTTCGTAATCGTAATCGGCCAAGCGTTGACCCAAATAGCGGTGTAACACCAGCGTATACAGCCAATATTGCAATCCGTAATTATGCTCGCGCATCGCGTCCGTCAACGCTTCCGATCGGTAGTCCAGCAGGCTGTTGGTTTTATAATCGATGACATAATAACGGCCGCCGTATTCGCAAATTAAATCGATGAAACCGGTCAAATAACCGCACATTTGCTTGCTGTTCAGCGCTTGATAAACCGGGGAGTCCGATAAGATCGCATTGATTTGTGCGGCGTTCATCGACTGCATTGCCAGATAAAACGGCATTTCTTTCAAACATAGCTCATCGGCAATATTCATCAGCAAAAAAGCCGGATCATCTTCGGCCAAGGGGGTTGTCACGACGGCTTGCAATAAGTTATCGATGGCTTCAGGATGCTCCGTTTGCAACCCGTAACGCCGACAGGTGCTATCGCGCAACTCGGCGATGTTCGGCATATCGGCCAAGTACGCGAAATCGAGACGCTCCAGCAAGTCGTGCACGACGTTGCCAGTATGCGCGCCTTTCGGCAAATCCTCTTGCATGCCGGCCGCCGACAAGGCCGGTTCCGCATCGAGCGAAACCAATTCGCGGGCCTTGTCTTCCGGCAATTCCGGCGCGTCCTGTAGACTCAAAGCCGAGAGTGCTGTGTAACTACTCATTTGCCAATCGGTGCGTAGCGAACGCAGCCTCGACCTTGCCGATAGCCGGGTTTCGTCGAGCCATTTTTCGTAACGGCCCTTTGACATCGCCGGTAATTCCAATAACCGATATTCGAAAGCATTCGGGGCGCGGCTGCAATAATCGATCAGGATCGATTGTTGCGCGGCAAAATCGCAATCTTCGAAACCGAGTAGCCAAGCCAATGCCGATTGATTCGGAACATCCTTGCTTCGCACATCGGCCCAGGCCAGATAACTGCGATATTTAGCCCGGGTCAACGCTACATAACATACGCGCAAATCCTCGGCCAATTCTTCGTCGATCGCTTGCGCGCGGCGTCGTTCGAAATCCTCCGAGCCTAAATCGGCGACGATGCGCCCTTGCTCGTGACATTGAATCAAGGGCCGACCGGTGGAGAGCCGGCTGCTGCGTTGCCAGAGGGACGGACAAAAAACAATATTATACTCGAGCCCCTTCGACCGATGCATCGTGACGATCTTGACCGCTTCGTCATCGCTTTCTAAGCGCATGCATTGCTCTTCGAGACTGACTTTACCGCCCGCCGTATCGGTGATACGCGCGCGCAGCCAATCCAATGTTTTTCCGATGCCTAAATGCTCGTCGACAGCGGCTTGCTGCACTAACTCGATCAGATGATGCAAGTTGGTCAAGCGGCGCTCGGCAAGACGGCTAGCCGATAGCTGCAAACGTATTTGCTCTTGGTCGAGCAAACGCTGCATCATCGCCATCAGTCCTTGGTTTTGCCAGTGCTGATAATAATTCAAAAAATGCGACAGCCAGGCATCCAAGGCCGCTTCTTGATTCAGCATGCAATATAAAGTCTGCCCATCTAATCCGAACCAGTCGAGCGTTAAGGCTTGCTTCAATAATGCTGTGTCGCCAGGATGTGCAATGGCCTGCAGCAAGCAAAAAAAGTCGGCCGCTTCGGCGGTCGCGAATACCGATTCGGTGCTGTTCAAAACCGAAGGGACGCCGGCTTCGCGCAATGCCGCTTGATATTCCGAGGCTTGGCGATTGGTTCTAACCAATACCGCGATATCGCCCGGCAGAACTCGCCTGCCGCTATCGCTCAAAAAGTAAGGCTCATTGAGCAATCCGACGATTTCGTTGACGACCTCGGCCTGAAGACATTCGCCGGCTTTGCCGGAACTCCAGTGGCCCTTGTCGCTTTGTGGCAGTTGCCAGAGCACCATCGGCGCCAGCGTCTTTTTATCGAGACTTAGGGTTTTATCCGCATTGGCGGGAGCGCCTACAACCGGTTGGAATTGCAACTGTTCGAGAAAAAAGGCCCGCTCGCGGCTGAATAAGGCATTCACCGCCTCGACCAGGGTCGGCTGCGAACGCCAGTTCGTGCCGAGGGTAAACCGATGATGCGCCTGTTGCTGCGCGGCAAGGTAGGAAAAAATATCGGCACCGCGAAATTTATAGATCGCTTGCTTGGGATCGCCGATCAGATACAAATAATGTGCGTCTGAACCGAATAAGGTCGAAAATATCAGCCACTGATTCTGATCGGTATCCTGAAATTCGTCGATCAATGCGGCCTTGAAGCGTTGTCTCAATTCGGCGGTCAATAATGCCCCTTGATTGCCTTGCAAGGCAAGGGCAAGCCGGCTAATCAAATCATCGAACGACAATATATTGAGTTGCTTCATCTGCTTGTCCAGCTCTATGCGGACATGCTCTAACAGCGCCCGACGAAAAACCAGGCTGATTTGATCGATCGAGTCGGACAAGGCATCAAAAGGCGTGCTGTCGATTTTCAGTGTTGCCAGATACTCGTGCTTGCGCTGCTCGCCGGTTTGCGTTTTGGTTTTTCTAAACTTGTTACCGTTCAAGCCATCGACCAGGCCGGTTACCGTCAAACATGCAAAAGCCTCGGGGCTTGGAGGTTGCAGTGTTTCCTGGTTTAGCCAGGCGCGCAACTCTTGGAGGTGATGTTCAAAAATTTCGGTACAAGACGATTTGAAGAAGCCGTCACCAAAGTGGTTCAGCAGCGTTTGAGCAGCCTGCTCTAGGTGGATACGCGCTTGCTCTGCCTGCTCCCGGCAGGCGGCTAATGCTTCGTTCGGATCGCGATACTCCGGAAAAATCTCGATATCGAGCGGAATGCGATCGATGCCGGCTAATAATGCATCTGGAGTTGAGTTCGCTGCGGTCAACAAAGCCGCTTCCCAGGAGGCTCTTTGATAAATTTGGCCGCGCCAGAAATCGTCGGCACAAGCTTGCTTAACGGCAGCCGCATCGACGGTCAGTTCGGAATCGAAAAGCTGGCCGCTTTCCAGCGCATGCTCCTTCAAGACCCGCTGGCAAAAACCGTGAATCGTAAACACAGCGGCCTGATCGATATCGAGCAGGGCCAACTCCAGTCTTTTTTTGATCCGATCGCGGTCGATCTCGAGACGGTTTAGCCATTTGATAATCGCACCGTCAATGTTTTCGGTTTTCCCGCTTGCGGCCTGTTTAGCCTCATTGAGCCTGAGCCTGATCCGCTCCTTCAGCTCCTCGGTGGCGGCCTTCGTAAAAGTCACCACCAACAACTCGTCGATTTTCATATCGAATTCGACGACAAAGCGTAGCGCCAGCATCGCAATCGCATAGGTCTTGCCGGTACCGGCGCTGGCTTCGATTAAGTTGATACCTTGGCGACAATCGGTTGTTATCGGGTCGAAATGTTCGGATGGCATGGAGCTTTGAGTGAGGGTTTTAGCGTGCTTGAATTTATGTATCGCTTCGCGGGTTTTCCGAGTGAGTCATCGACAATAATCGGCTATGTTTCATCAGCCTCGACCCCAGGCTTGATCGACACCGATCCAAACCGATTTGATACCGAATTGCTTCTTTAAGGCTTCGGAAAAACGTTGGGCTTCCTGCATGCTGGTAAAGCCGGGGATGGTCAATCGATACCAGGTTTTGCCGTCGACGACTACTTCATTAATGTCAACGGTAACACCTTCTATTCTCAGACGTTCCGCTTTCTTTTCAGCAGTAGCCGCTTTTTGAAAGGCGCCAATATTAATCGAGTAATCCTGAGCTTCTGCCGCATGACTGCGTGGCTGGGCCGCGCGTTTAGGCTCTGCTGCCCGTTCAATTGATAATTGCTGAACTTTGTTTTCCAAACGACTCAGTCTATCAAGCAAGTTTTTTTGTTGTTCGAGTAAATCGTTTGATTTATCGGCGGAAATCGGCTTTTGTTCAGCCGTGTCGAGTGCCGTCGTTTTTCCAGAGGCCAGTTCCGAAACATGTTGACTCAAGCTTTCGATTTTAGCTGCCAATTCGTCATACCCGTGCTGGCTATCGAGACGCCTAACCTGAGCTTGTTGCGCGCTTAGCCGTGAAACTTCCGCGCGAAGATCGGTATTCCGGTTGTTACTAATGAAAGCAAAGCCCGCTGCAATTAATAATGCAATGATAGCAAGGACTAGTGCTGTAAAATTCAAAGTCGATGTTTTGGCTAGGTTCGTTTCAAAATCTTGTTGCTTGCTAGTCAACTCGTCTAGTTCTGTCACTGGCTTTCTCCGCTGATTTGGCTTGATTAAGCGGCGGCAATCGACTCAACCATTTTTTTAATTACCGCAAAAATGCATTAGCTTTTATTATAGACTCAAAAATGAGACGCTACATTAAACAGGTCCCAAGCTTCGGCAAATAACCTCTTTTTATAAAGAGGGGAAATCGAACATGTTTTGGCGGATAAAATGTTAGTCTCCTTGAGGTTTACGAAGAAACCTCGATAATCGACTCAATTAATAGAGATACAATATGAAAATATGGGTGGATGCCGATGCGTGTCCGGTAGTGATCAAGGAGATTTTGTTCAAGGCGGCCGAGCGCACCAAGACGCAATTGACGCTGGTCGCCAATCATTCAGTGAATGTGCCACCTTCGCGTTTTATCGCTTTCCTTCGGGTGCCGAAGGGTTTCGATGTGGCCGACAATGAAATCGTCAAAAAACTCGCTCCGGGCGACCTTGTCATTACCGGCGATATTCCGTTGGCAGCGGAAGCGATCGAAAAAGGCGCTAAAGCATTGAATCCGCGCGGAGAATTATATACCAGCGAAAATATTCGATCGCTGCTGAATATGAGGGATTTCATGGATACATTGCGATCCAGCGGCATTCAAACCGAAGGCCCCGCGGCTCTCAATCAAAACGACCGAAAAAACTTTGCCAATCATCTGGATAAATTATTGACGCAATACGCTAACGGTAAATGTCAACTACGTTGACATTTACCGGGGGTTACCTCGCCAAGCAGGGATATGCTAACCGTCCGTATTGGGCAGCTGATGGTAGAGGGACTTTCACTCTCCTTGATTCTTAGCCTTGCTGGCTGCACCTAAGGCTTGCCCCCTTTATTCAGGTGATTTTTAATGAGCCGACTCAATTATTGGCAAACGCGTGCATCGGCCTTGCTTTTGGGGTTAGTCTTCGTCACGGTTGCGGCATGGCAAGTCGGCAGTATTTTGATCGCACCGGCCTATCGTAATGTAGACAAACCGAATTTGGATTTTCCGGTTTACGATGCGAGGTTAAACAGCGAGTCCGGTGCCGAAATAGCTGTTTGGTATGCACCTGCGGACAGGGCCGAAGCAACGGTTATTTTGTTGCATCCGATCCGCTCGGACCGAAGAGCAATGCTCGGCCGCGCCAGGCTTTTTCACCGGGCGGGATACGCTGTAGTTTTGATCGATTTGCAAGCGCATGGAGAAAGTACGGGACCGCATATTACATTCGGCTATATTGAACGCCACGATGTCAGCGCTGCTGTTGCCTACGCCCGGAAGCTGAATCCACGACATCGAATCGGTATCGTCGCGATTTCCTTGGGCGGTGCGGCGGCGCTAATGGCTTCGCCTTTACCTATCGATGCGCTGGTTTTGGAGTCGGTATACACGACGATCGAGGATGCGGCCAAAAACCGGCTTGCAATGCGTGCGGGTCCGTTGAGCACACTATTAACACCGTTATTGCTGTGGCAATTGAAGCCCCGACTTGGCGTTTCATCATCGGAACTACGCCCGATCGATTTCATGGCAAAAATCGAAGCGCCGGTGTTAATTGCAAACGGCGATATCGACCGGCATACGCCGATCGCCCAAGCACGGCAGTTGTTCGATACTGCGGATACGCCTAAACAATGGGTCGTTTTCAAGGGCGCTGCCCATAACGACTTGTTGGCATTCAACGCCAAGCACTATGAAAACGAGGTATTGCCGTTTCTCGACCGATACTTAAGGTTTCGTAACAAATAACTTCCCGATTTGTCTTCGTACCTACGCACTACACTCGTTAGATGATCCCCTCATTTCCGGTTATTCAGTCCGCAAGGCTTCCAGCGGATTCAACCGGGCGGCTTTGATTGCCGGCATTACGCCGGCAGCCATGCCGATCGCCAGCGACAACACAAAGGCAGCGGCCAGATAACTCCAAGCCAATTGCACCGGCAGGGCCGGAATGAACTCAACGATCAATTGCACAGTAAGCATGCCGACGGCTATACCGGCCAATCCTCCTGCGAGACTGAGCGCCAAGGCTTCGGCTAAAAACAACTGAAAAACCACGCGGCGCTCGGCGCCGAGCGCACGCAACAGGCCGATTTCGGAGATACGTTCGGAAACGGCGATCGTCATGATTGTCAAAATGCCGACCGAACCGACCAATAACGAAATACCGCCTAACGCGCCGATCCCCAGCGTCAAAATCGATAACACCGAATCCATGGTTTCGAGCATTTTGTTTTGCGTTATGATCGTAAAATCCTCGAAACCGTGGCGCCGAATCAATAAATCCTTGATAACTTGCTCGACTATTTCGACCGAAATGTCGGGATTGTAAATGACATCGATCTCTATCAGGCTTTGCCGGTTGAATAATTCCAAGGCCTTATCCGCCGGGATATAGACCGTATCGTCCAGATCGAAGCCGAGCATTTGGCCTTTCGATTCCATCACGCCGATAATCCGATAACGGTCTCCGCCGATGCGAATACGCTCGCCCAGCGGATTAGTGCGACCGAATAGTTCGCTAGCCAATTTACTACCCAAAACTGCGAATGCTCGAGAAGCGCTCTGATCGTCCTCGGGTAAAAACCGGCCGCTAGCGATATTGATTTTCCAAATTTCCGGTAATGCAGAACCCACGCCGAAAACGTTGGCACGCCGGTGGCGGCCTATCGTTTCCACGCGCGCATTGCCTTGCACCATGGGCATTGCGGCGATGACATTCGGGAGTCTGCCGACACTCTCGGCATCATCGATCGTCAAGGGCCTCACCGTGCTGATGGTGGCTCCCGATATGCCGAAGGTCGTGGTTTTGCCCGGGGTGATCGCGAGCAGATTCGTTCCGAATTGCGTGAATTCGTCCAACACGAAACGATGAATGCCTTGTCCGATCGATGTCAGAATCACGACAGCGGCAATGCCGATAATCAAACCCAGCGCGGTCAACGAAGAACGCAGCTTTTGATTCAGTACGGTCCGTAGCGACAATCCGGCCAAATCGAAAATAGTCATCGCCAGCTTACCTTTTCGAAAGCGCGGAAACCGGGTCCATCTTCGCCGCCTTCCGTGCCGGCAACACCCCGAAAATCAAGCCTGTCGCCAGCGATACGGCTAGCGCGGCGGCAAGCGCCCAATCCGGAAGAATGAACGGAAACGCCGGATAAAGCATTTGTAACACGAACAGAATCGACTGACCGGCGGCGAGTCCTAAAACCGCCCCGGCCAACGATAACAGCGCCGCCTCGGTCAAAAACAAACGCTGCAACTGGCTCTTAGTGGCGCCTAATGCCCGCAACAAGCCGATTTCCGAAGTTCGCTGCGTCACGCTGACTAGCATCACATTCATAACCAGCACGCCCGCTACCGCAAGGCTTATCCCGGCAATGCCGGTCACAGTTAAGGTCAGCGCAGTCAATATTTTGTCGAAGGTTTGCACCACGCTGTCTTGGGTGATGATCGTCACATCGTCTTCACCTTCATGACGGGCCTTGATGATCTCGCGTATATCATCGACTGCTTTATACATCGCCGGTTTCGATTTGGCTTCGACCAACACTCGGAACAGTCCTTCCGTATCGAATAGTGCTTGCGCCGAGGCAACCGGAACGATCACGATTTCATCGAAACCGACGCCAATCGACTGGCCTTCGGTCGACAGCACGCCGACGACTCGAAAACGCCGGTCATGAATACGCAGCCATTGCCCGATGGCCGGTCTCTTCGGAAATAATTCCTCGCGGATCGTTTGGCCGATGACGCAGACTTGTTGCGCACGCTTGACATCCGTATCCGGTAAGAAACGGCCCTGAGCCATAGTCAATCGGCGCACGCGCTGCAGCGCATGAGTCGAGCCCAAAATATTCGCCTCGCGCTCGAGCGCTTGGCCGCGCACCGAAACCGGCGCCGAGCCGACCGAAATCGGCGCTACCGCGGCGATATAATGACTCCTGAACAAGGCTTCGGCATCGTCGAGCGTTAAATCGCGCGGCGTTTCGCCCATAATCGGCGGGTGCCCGCCGACAGTTTCCGTTCTGCCCGGCAAAATGATCACTAAATGCGTACCGAGCGTTTCGAATTCTTGGACTATGTAATTGCGAGCACTTTCGCCCAATGCAACCAATACCGTGACCGACGCCACACCGATGCTCATCGCGAGAATAATCAAAGAAACTCGAAGCGGCTGTGTTTTAATCGCGCTTATGGCTTGATTTAGGGTGTCGGTTATTCTCATGAAAAATTTAGGGGCGCAGATATCGGGATGTTTACATAGACTGAAAGCAAATTAAGGCTTGGCAGATTTTTTGATTTCTTATGTTAAGAAGGAATCATCGAGCATTTATTGTTTTTTAGTTAAGACAATGTTTATAAAGTACTTATTTATAGCTATTTTAGATAAGTTGATTATAATCGACCTGTGTTCCCTTAGAGTCAATACTTCCTTCTTCGTTGTTTTAGTCATGCGTTTGAAGGTAAAACGAATTGACTAGCGTAAACATAACAGCTGTATCTATGGATTAGATGGTTTGGTTTGTGTTAGTTGCGATTACTTGACTGTTCGTGAATGCAATATTAACTAGCTCGGCAACGTTTTGTTTGAGTTAAGCTTAATTTAAAAAGGTAGTTATTAAAAATAATAACGGTATGTCCGTTTTTCGCTTCGTTTTGATGCTGCGCAATTTTGAACATTAATGAGTTTAAAACCGCCCTTGTTAACATGAAGAGTTTATTTTATCGGAGATGCCGGCAGCAGATGGGGCATGAAGTCTGCTTGGAAGGGTTTGTTCTGCATTTTCAATCGCTGCGCTAAGCAAAAAAGCTTAATCATCTTTAAGGGTGCGATTTGTGTTTTATGGCGGTAATGCCAGCCGCGTTTTGCATATCGAAAAATTAGATAAGGAATGCAAAACTGCGAACTTTCACAGTAATAACCTCTCTATCTTGTTTATTTATTTTGGTAATTGCCGAATGACATCCTGTCAATATTTGAACAGGTTTTTTTTATTGTGAAAACGAGTATAGGTGAAATAACGATGAAAACAATAACAACAGTTTATTTGACTTTAAGTTCGACAGTTTTACTATTCGGCAGTCAACCCTTAATGGCGGCGTGTAACGACGTTCCACGGCAAGCATTGGAAAATGCAATAGTCGCAGCTGAATCTGCAGGAACTGACACTGGCGGCTATGGTTTGCCGATGTGGGTTACGATGGTTGATGAAACGGGAAAGGTTTGCCATGTGGCGACTAGCGGTACGACCGGTGCGAGTGCGGGAAACTCTCAATGGCTGGGTAGCCGGGTGATTTCGGTTCAAAAAGCCAATACGGCTAATGCGTTCAGCTTGGATGGCTATGCCATATCGACAGCCAATTTATATAGCGCTGTGCAGCCGGGAGGAAGCTTATACGGACTCCAGCATAGTAATCCGGTTGATTCCACGCGTGCTTATGCGGGAAGCCCTAATTCTTACGGTACGAATCGCGACCCTTTGAAAAATCGACGGATCGGTGGTGTCAACGTCTTTGGCGGCGGTTTGGCTTTGTACTCAGGGGGCAAAAAAATCGGCGCGATCGGCGTTTCCGGGGATACCTCTTGCCGTGACCATGCCTATGCATGGCGAGTAAGAACAGCGCTTAACATGCATCCGAGCGGCACCGGGATAAGCACTGTCAATCTTAATGCCGACGGAGATGTTCAAACGCCTCTTGCAGGTGCAACCGTCGGAGACGAGATGATTTTGACCGGCAATGGCGGTTACTGGGATGCTTGGTCGCAGCCGGCTTGCCCTAATTCAACAAATGCTGTAACGCTCGATAACGGAACTTTGCAGGCACCTTGATAAAAACCTCGTGGAACACAGAGAGCAGGGATAGCTCTCTTGCTTTAAGGATTTGGTTGTAAATAACTTCCCTATTTTGGAGGGTTCGGTTGCTCGATTGGCAGGTGCCGGCTACAGGGAAAGTAGTTGTCACGGCATCCTGTCAAGCGAATTGCCGAATCCTCAATAAAGCTCATTGCTCCAGGACCTCATTTATCGTGTAATTCTAAATAAAATTTTTTCCGATGAATAAAATTTTGCTGCTGTGTGTTTTGATAGTGCCTTATACAATACTTGCGGTTTTACCGCTTCTGCTCCCTTCAAAACCAGGCAGCTTCTGCAGCCAGAAGTCAAGTAAAGCAGACATCAAGCCAACGCGGACACAAATTCCGGACTTACGAGTTTTAGCCGCAACATCCAGTGGACAAGTCATACCGACTCCGGAACAAATCGAAGAAGAGCGGCTCGTCGAGGATGAGCAAGTTACTCTGGCCGGCGATTGGTTGAAAGATCAAGACCCAAGACAGCGCGTTATCGGAGCCGAGCAGCTTTCAGCCTACCCGACAAGAAAAGCCGGAGATCACCTTTTGGACGCATTGAGAAATGATGCGTCCGCCGAAGTGCGTTCGGCAGCGGCGGAAAGTCTCGGTTTTTTCGAATCTGCGGAAAAGAATATTCTCGATAGTTTAATCAGTGCGTTATCGGACAGCGATGCAGCTGTGCGGTCCAGTGCATTCAGTTCATTACAAGTGTTACTGAATCTTAGCGAGAACAATCAGGCGGTACAGAAGCACATCGAGAGTCAGCTTAAAGAATTGCTCGAAATCCGCCACCTTCCCGACGAGGTGCGCGACGCTATCCAAAGCTATTTAGACGATAACACAACTTCTTTGGAATGAGCCTCATTTGCAGGGCAAACTGAAAACGAAGAAACCACATGTTTCGTTTACGCTTAATCTTAAATTCGGCAGCTATCCCTTTAACCAACAAGAATTCGGCGCCGTGGCGATTAACCGCACCCTGCCCAACGCTTAGCTCTTTCATTTACTTGGGCGATTACCAGGCTTTCATGAACGTTAGGTTAATTGATAATTACCGCTCTTCGCTGCGCACCCCAATTCCCCGGCTTTTCATTGAAAACGCCGGCGCAACGCGTTCCGCAAAATTTACAACACCCTTTTTCGTCGAGATTCCAGTCGGATAATTGATACCAATCGCGACCGATCAAGAGCTTTCCGCAGTGATGACAGTAAGTGCTGTCCGCTTCTTTTCGATGCACATTACCGACATAGGCGTAACGGACGCCGTTTTTGATGGCGATATCTCGCGCGAGCAATAGAGAAGAAACCGGCGTATGCGGCTTATCCATCATTTTCCAATCGGGGTGAAACGCCGTAAAATGCATCGGCACATCGGGACCTAAGTTTTCGACGACCCATTGTGTCATCGCTTCGAATTCGTTTTCCGAATCGTTCTCGCCGGGAATGACCAAAGTTGTCAATTCAAACCAAACTGAAGTCTCATGCTTAAGATAAAGCAGGGTATCGAGCACGGCATCCAAATGACTGCCGGTAATTTTATGATAAAAGTTTTCGGTGAAAGCCTTTAGATCGACATTGGCGGCATCCATATATCGATAAAACTCGGCCCTAGGCTCAGGGCAGACATAGCCGGCCGTCACCGCGACCGATTTGATTCCGAGCTCTCGGCAAGCGATTGCGGTATCGATGGCATATTCATGAAAGATAACCGGATCATTGTAAGTATATGCGACGCTATCGCAGCCGTTTTCCCGCGCCGCTCTAGCAATCGCCTCAGGCGATGCCAAACTCATCAGCGCATCCATCTCGCGCGATTTACTGATATCCCAGTTTTGACAGAATTTACACGCTAGATTGCAACCGGCCGTGCCGAAGGATAAAATGGGCGTGCCCGGTAAAAAATGGTTCAACGGTTTCTTTTCGATCGGATCGATCGCAAAGCCGCTAGACCGGCCGTAACTGGTCATGACGACTTGACCGTTTTGGTTTTGCCTGACGAAACACAATCCTCGCTGACCTTCATGCAATTTGCAAAATCTAGGACAAAGATCGCATTGTACGCGCCCATCCTCTAAAGCATGCCAATAGCGTGTCGTAACGGTGTCTGGGGTAATCAAGTTAGGCATTAGCGCTCTCCCGGAACCAATAAATGTTTTAACGGGTCAGTGGATTGTAAGCTTTCTGTTATAAAATTCTCTCCATCCCACTTCTTATACAGGATATTGTCTATGAACAGAAGACCCGCAGTCGCAGGCTTGTTTTATCCTGACGATCCGATTGAGTTGCGAACAATGGTGGATCATTATATTAATGATGCCGAAACCGAGGCGAAAGTTCCGAAGGCGATTATCGCCCCCCACGCCGGTTACATTTATTCAGGGCCGGTTGCTGCCAGCGCCTATGCGAGACTAAAACAAGCCCGCGATACCATCACCCGCGTCGTGCTGATCGGCCCTTCGCACCGAGTGGCTTTTCGCGGTTTGGCCGTTACCCGCACCGACTACTACACAACGCCATTGGGCAATGTGGCTATCGACCGGACTGCGGTTGAAGCATTGATGAAGCTACCGTTTGTCGAATATATCGAACAAGCGCATACTCATGAGCACAGCTTGGAAGTGCATTTGCCTTTCTTGCAGGAAACACTGGCCAATTTCAAATTAGTCCCGATTGTCGCCGGAGATGCTTCGGCCGATCAAGTCAGCCGTGCTCTCGATTTGGTTTGGGGCGGTCCCGAAACCTTGATCGTCATCAGCTCCGACCTGAGCCATTATCACGATTATTTAACTGCGAAAAAACTCGATCAACAAACCAGTACCTTGATCGAGCAAATGCAATACGAAAAGCTATCGTCCGAGGACGCCTGCGGCAAAGTGCCGGTATCCGGATTATTGAAATTGTTGCGGCAAAAATCGATGCGTATCAAAACCGTTGATCTCAGAAATTCCGGCGATACCGCAGGCGATAAAGACCGAGTCGTGGGGTATGGCGCCTATGTCGTTGACTGAACAAGACCGCAGGCGTCTTCTGGATTTAGCCAAGCTGTCCATTACTCATGGTTTAAACACCGGCAAAGCGCTCAAGATCGATCTAAGCGATTATGCACCCGAATTGACTGTGCCGCGCGCAACATTCGTGACCTTACAAAAACAAGGGCAACTGCGCGGCTGCATCGGCATGCTTGAAGCGGTTAGACCAATGGCCGAGGATGTCGCCGAGAATGCTTTTTCCGCAGCATTCAAGGATTACCGTTTCCCACCGCTCGAAGCCGACGAGCTCGATGAATTGGACATTCATATTTCGATACTGAGTCCCGCCGAGCCGATTGCATTCACTTCGGAGCAAAACCTCATCGATCAATTGCGCCCAGGTATCGACGGCTTAATTTTGGAAGAAGGCCTCAAACGAGGCACGTTTTTACCTTCAGTCTGGGAATCCTTGTCCGATCCTCGGCAGTTCTTACAACATCTCAAACAAAAAGCCAGGCTTCCCTCGCATTATTGGTCGGATAGCATTAAGATTTCGCGGTATACTGCCGAAATTATCGATTGATTCAAAGTGGCGAGGAACCATCATGATCGAAGAAAATGCAATCGTGGCAAAAATCGAGCATAACCAAGTGTGGGTCGAAAGCAAGCCGAAGCAGGGCTGCGGTGGTTGTCTGCAAAAAAGCTCCTGCTCCACTTCGGTGCTCGATAAGTTTATCAAGAAGCGCTCGATCGCCGTTGATTGCGACATCGAGATAAAAACCGGCGACGAAGTCGTTATCGGAATCAGTGAAGGGATTTTAATCAAGGCCTCGTTATTGCTCTATATGCTGCCTTTGGTTGTGATGGTTCTGTGCGGCGCGGTCGCGGAAGCATTTCTGCCGTCCGGATACGAATATGCCGACCTGGCGATTGCCGGCACCGCGATTTCGGCATTATTACTGTCCCTTTGGGCAATTTCCAAACTGCAGCAATCTTTTTTCTATACCTTTTTTTCACGGCCTATCGTCATTAGAAGAGCAATGGACTAACATTTGCACCGTTTTAGTCCATTACGCTTTGAGATTGCGCGTCTGCTTACAATCCAATAATAACGTAAGTATCAGACTCCGTTGCCAAAAAAAGGAAATTCAGGCTTAATTTTGCCGGCCTCCCCCTTTAAAATAGAGGGATTTATTTTTAAAAAATCTCCCCTAGCCCCTCTTTTTCAAAGAGGGGACTGAATACTTACATAATGATTATCAAAGCCCGCGATCGCAAGAGAGGACGATTGTTCGAAAATGTCGTAGGCCATGTATTTACACCATTTTACATGGATTCCGGCGCTGCCAAGCCTGAAAAAGGCAGGCGGTGTGTACGCGAATGCTTTCAAGCCCCGACATGGACCGCTATTTGCGTCTATTATGTCAATTCCTTCCTTTTTACGAATTCGATTTTTATTTTCCATGGAAACACGCTATGCATCCTTTTAAATCTCATCTCAAAGAGCTCGACCTTCCGATCAAAGTCTTGTTTACCGGCTATTTAGGCACCGTTGCTATCGGTTATCTGTTCGCTTTGATACAAATTCTATTCACGCACGGCATGGCCGACGGCAAGTTCGGGCTATCGATAGACGACATCGTCTACAGTTATTATGGCAACCGCTCGGGCACCCTATTGGAAACCAAGCTAAACGGGTCAATGAAACCCTATGCGACCGAGCAAGAGCGCTTCACACTTATTCAGTGGACTCGGGACGGTGCGGAGCAATCGGAATATGCATCCAGCGGATCCAAGCAAATCATCGAAACCAAATGTGTGATGTGTCATAACGCCGATGCATCGGGAATTCCCAATTATAACGATTTTGCGCAATTGAAAGCCGTGACCGAACAAGACGAAGGCGCTACCTTCGCCTCGTTGATTCGCATATCGCATATCCACTTATTCGGTATTGCTTTTATTTTCATGTTCGTCGGTCTGATTTTTAGTTTTTCTGAAACCGCCTCGGTCATGATAAAAAGCACCGCAATCGGTATGCCTTACGTATTCTTGATAGCGGATATCATGTCATGGTGGCTCACTAAGCTGCACCCTATGTTTGCGTGGCTCGTGATTATCGCCGGCATGGGCATGGCCGTATCGTTCGCATTCATGTGGTTTACATCGATTGCCGAAATGTGGGCGTATCGTTACGTCTTTGTCGATGGCTTGGCGGTTCACTATCACAACATCAGAAAAGCGTCGGCCAAGAAGCTGTCTCTCGATGAACAGACTTCGATGAGCGCCGTGATTTTTCATGCGGCAAAGCAAACCGTCTGTTTTTTCATCGAAAATGGCGTAAAACCGCTCATCTCGTTCATCAAAAGCAAAATCAATAGATAATCAGACTACCCTATTAGCCTAAAAAGAGCAGTTGAGAGCCTCAAACTACCGTTCGCCCTGAGCCCTTCGGCTGCGCTCAGGAGAGCCCCGTCGAAGGGTGATCGGTGGTTTGAGGCTTCACCAAGACGATGAAAGTATTGTAGGCCCTTCATGCTTCGACTTAGCTCAGCACGAATGGTCTAACTGCTCTTTTTAGGATTAGGGCAAAAAATGCCTGATTTCCGGGGGGTACGGAATGTCGGCAACAATGAGCTGCCGACATTCCCAACAACTTAGGATTTCGTGATAAATAAAGTCTTAGAACTATGCGCTATTAGCGCCGACCTCGACCACTCCTAATGCTGCGGCGACCGCCTAGCGAACCTTGTCGGCCCTTCCCTGAAAAACCGCCCCGACTACGCAGATAACTTCTCCCGTCATAACCGCTACGCCAACCGAAATTTCCGTAAAATTTACGCCCCTGATAGCCATAGGGCCTATAGTAAGGCGGGTATCTATAGCGATAAGGCCGATAATAAGGCCTGTAACTATAACTGAACCCGTAAGAGGGACCATATCCATAGTAAGCCACGGAACGACTATAAGGCGAAGTATAAACGGCGCAGCCTTGCAACAGCAGCGTCAACATTAAAACAGCTAGCGGTCGTATCAATCGCTTCATAAAACCTTTCCTCGCAGCAATTAACCCTCTTCGGTCTTTTTGGCTTGGATTGGCGACAGTATCAATAATTCAATATATAGCCATCGTAGATAAAATTTCGGCACTACCGAAACTTGAAGTAAGAAAGGTATACACCTTCGTGTTTTACTCTTGACGCCCCTCCAGGAATGATCTGCGTTTATTTCTGAAAATTTGTTTCTCACCGGCGACAATATTCATTAAGCCATGATTGCCCATACCAATACTTTACTTCCTAAGCGCCAACTTAGGATTTCTTGACCAATAACGTCCTGGATCCATGGCCAATGACCTCCTGCAGTTCATACCGGGGCGACGCCCACTATTAGCGCATTGCTTTTTGCTAATTGAATGCTGTACACTTTTCATTTGTTGACCGAAGACCCTCCGATGACAGACGACTCTCCTTCCAAACGCGGCGGCTTTCGAGCCGGCGCCGGGCGAAAGAAAGGCTCTTCCGCCTATGGCGAAACGACCCGCGCGATTCGCGTACCCGAAAGCCTGATTCCCGAGGTAACAACCATGTTGGCAATACGCAAACGCCAATTTGAAACCGTTAAATCCTGTTCCACCGATGTTTTGGTTCCGGCCCAGCGCCTCAACGCCGTCAAAATTCCTTTATTCATCGGCAAAGTCGCGGCCGGCTTTCCGTCGCCTGCCGACGATTACATCGAAAAAACGCTCGATCTGAACGACTTGCTCATCAAGAAACCGGCCGCGACCTTCTTCGTGCGCGCCGAGGGCGAATCGATGCTCGGTGCCGGCATTCATCCGAACGACATTCTGATCGTTGACCGTTCGCTGAAACCGGTGCCCGGTAAAATCGTGATCTGCGCATTGAACGGCGAACTAACCGTCAAACGACTGAAAAAACTCGGTGGCGAAATCGTGCTTGCCGCAGAAAATCCGGCCTATCCCGATATCCATATCCGCGAAAATAGCGAATTGGTCATCTGGGGCGTCGTCACCAATGTCATTCATGCTGTCTAATGTTTTCGCAAACCCGCATCGCCCTAGTCGATTGCAATAATTTCTATGTGAGCTGCGAACGAGTATTCCGGCCCGACCTTTGGCAAAAACCGGTCGCGGTATTGAGCAATAACGACGGCTGCATCGTCGCACGTAGCGCGGAAGTCAAGGCTCTCGGAATCAAGATGGGAACACCCGTCTATCAGATCGAAAACTTGATCAAGCGCCACCAGATACAGCTGTTCTCGTCGAATTATGCACTCTATGCCGATATGTCGGCGCGCGTGATGCAATTGCTGGAAAGTTTTGCGCCACACACCGAAGTCTATTCGATCGACGAGGCGTTTCTGGATCTAACCGGCGCGTGCGACCGGGACCCTATCGCCTATGCCCGGACGATCAAGGAAACGATCTTGCGTGATGTCGGGATTCCTGTCTGTGTCGGCATCGGACCAACCAAAACTCTGGCGAAACTGGCCAATTTCGCAGCCAAAAAATGGCCAGGGACCGGCGGCGTACTCGACCTTTCCTGTCCTTTACGCAGAGAAAAGCTGATGCGTATCGTGCCTGTCGACGAAGTCTGGGGAATCGGTATCAAAACCGCACAACGCCTTAACCGACTCGGCATTCATATGACGTATGATTTGGCCGCGCAAAACCCCGACCGCATGCAGGCCCGATTCAATATTGTCATCGCCCGGACCGTGTTAGAGCTCAACGGTGTCGGTTGTTTGGCGATGGAAGAGATCACGCCTGCCAAACAACAGATCGTGTGCTCGCGAAGTTTCAGGCAAAAAGTCACGCAATTCGACGAATTGGCCAGCGCGCTGGCGGAGTTTTGCAGCCGCGCAGCCGAAAAACTAAGGCAACAAAACTCGGCCGCCGGAGCACTAACCGTTTTTCTCCGAACCAACCCACATAATTCCCAAGAACCGCAATATCACCGCGCCGTCACGCTAACCTTGGACTTTGCAACTCAAGACACGCGCGTATTAATCGGCACAGCCAAAA
The DNA here is from genome assembly GCF_044788715.1 of Methylotuvimicrobium sp. KM1. NCBI lineage: Bacteria > Pseudomonadati > Pseudomonadota > Gammaproteobacteria > Methylococcales > Methylococcaceae > Methylotuvimicrobium > Methylotuvimicrobium sp. KM1. The sequence goes on from NZ_CP173170.1 coordinate 4,741,463, forward strand.
AATTGCTGGGGGAAATCTTCAGGCCCGGTTACCGTTATCAAAAATGCGGAGTGCAATTGGACCGTATCGAATCCGTAAAACATCCCGCTCAATTGGATCTATTTACTGCCGCTGAATCCAACTGTGCCAGACAGCTAATGACAGCGGTCGACACGATTAATCGGCGTTTCCCGAAAGCCATCGCCATTGCTTCGACCGGCATCCGCAAAGACTGGAAGTTTCATGTTGAACACTTATCGAGGCACTATACGACCGACTGGAATCAACTAGCTATCGTGCAATGCCGGTAGCAGTCCGTATGATCCTAAAAATCAATTAAAGCGCTTGGAATCTGTTCGTGCCGGATCCTGTCGAAGGGTGAAGGGTAGTTTGAGGCTTCACCAGGCCGGTGAAAGTGTTGTAGACCCTTCATGCTTCGACTTAGCTCAGCACGAACGGTCTACAACACATGCCAACTGCTCTTTTCAGGTTTATACTTTTTGCGCTTCAAATTTCGGCAGTGAATTAAATATTGTCGCTAATACATCAAGGAATAGCTCAATATCCATTCAAAAAATAGAATTCAAAACCGTGCTGATTTATTTTGAAATGGGCGAAATGCGCAATCGGGGGGGGGTAAAGGTCGAAATCTTTAATTGACCTCAATCGATTTTAAAGGGCATGGCACAGATAGGGCACATACAGGGCACGGAGTAAAAATGGCCGTTTTGGGGTAGATGTCAAAATGGCGCGCCCGAGAGGATTCGAACCTCTGGCCTCGGCCTCCGGAGGGCCGCGCTCTATCCAGCTGAGCTACGGGCGCTTGATAAAACCTGCCGATTAATCGGAAAGACGTGCAATATCGAAAAATCGTATAGTAAACTGACAGACGCTGATTATAAATGAAGTTAAATCATTTTACCTCTTTATTAAAAAATTATTCGTCATCATGGTGCCTTTCGGCAAAAACCTCACCACGATAAAAAGCGAGATACTGCGAATCAAGTCTTACACGGCAATCGGCTCGGCATGATAATTTCAAGAAAAAGTTCGCAATCATAAGCAAACCCGCTCAGCGGTAATAATTCAGCCCCCTCCATCTAAAACAAGTTGGAACTTTGCCTACCTTTGAAAGGGGAGGTTGAGAGGGGTTTATTTAAATAATCTTCCCAGCTACTCGGCAACTGCTGAATTACAGGGATGTAATGAATGCTGAAAATTCATTACGCCATGGATGGTGTGTATTAGGGCAATGCGGGAGCAATTGCCGAGGAGCATTTTTCTGTGCCCTGTGTCAGACTAGTTGTCGCCTAAAGCGCCTACTGTTGGACCCTACCTTCCGCATCCATGCAGTCGTCTTTTTCAAAGAGGGGAACTGATTTTTACGCTCAGTGAGTAATGAGCGTTCTCGATTTAGTATTCACAGAACTGGAACCGTTAGACCTAAACCCCAACATTTCAGTAATATCGAGTTCCGAATGCGATGTTTGATTAGAGGTAGATTTCCGAATACCGCCGGTTCGCCTTTCATTTACGACTTCCATAACGGTTTCGTATTCGACGCCGGAATCGTTGGCGAAGGCAAATACCATGGCCAAATCGCAGATATTGTTGATGACTCTAGGGACGCCCCCGCTGTGTTCAAACACGGCTAAAACGGCTTTGCGGCTGAAAATATCAGACCTTCCACCCGCCACGCTCAACCGGTGGCCAATATAGTCTTTGGTTTCTTGATAGCTTAAAGGCTTGATATGCGATTCTATGGAGATTCGCTGCGCGAATTGAATCAATTTCGGATCGTTGATCTTTTCCAATAGCTCGGACTGCCCTGCCAAAATAATTTGAAGCATGCATTTTCCGTCGTCATTGATATTAGAAAGCAGCCTAAGCGATTCCAATGCCGGGATATCCATATTTTGTGCTTCGTCGATAACCAATAAGACTCGTCGATTGCTGAGCTGCCGCTTATCCATAAAGCGTTTAAAAACCCGGTAGCGTTCGGCTTCATCATTTGCAGTGCTATCAACGTTAAAAGCTCGTAACACCCAAGTTAACAACTCCCCGAATGATGGATGCGTATTCGTAATCAACCCTAGATCCACATCGCACTTAATGTCGTTGAGCAGCTTTTGAAGCAACGTGGTTTTTCCGCAGCCGATATCGCCGGTCAACAACGTAAATCCGGCTTGTTGAAAAACGCCATACCTCAATGTATTTAGCGCTTTTTTGTGATGCTGGCTCAGATATAAATATTCCGGTTCCGGAATTAGCGAAAAAGGAGATTTTTTTAAACCGAAAAACTTTTGATACATATAGTAATTTCCCAATTGTTGGTTTTAATCCTTACCAATCGAATCCCTGTACTAACGATCTAAAGTTGCTAAAGCTAGCTGCTGCAACCCAAGTATTTTCAAATTAGAGTACGAGAAAACGCTTACTTCACGCAGTAAAGAAAACCACAAGTTTTTGGCAAACAATTACCTTGACAAATGAGAACTTAATTAGATTGAATTTTGAGTGTTATTTTCACAAGCACCCTGATAATGGAGAAGCTTCGATAGTAAATCTTCTCAGCAGATTCAAGCTGATTGAGAAAAACCGCCGTTATTTTTATAAACAACGGCGGTGTAACAGTTTATCGAGCGATTAATCCTGTTGCGCTGTTAGGAATAGCTGCCATTCCACGAGGCGCAATCGCTCCTGAACGATTCACCCAGAAGCTGCGCACTCGCCCCTCATCGTTATTGAGAGTAAACAAAAAGTGATTGTTTTGCAGGAGAACAGCATCCCGCACACCCGCGCCGGACGGAATCGGCGTATCGACGGACGAATTGAAAAAATAATCCATTGTACCGTTAAAATTGACTCGGTATAAAGAGACGGTGCCGCCAACGGTATTGGTTGTATAACCCACGGTTTGGTCGCTCGAAAGAACAGTCCAGCAAGCGGCATTGCCTTGTTCGATTCGGTCTACCGCATTGGAAACTGCGCCCGTTACGCGATCGATCCGGTAGGAAACCGTTTCGCCGAGACCGCCACCATTTGCTTCGGTGATAAAGACAAAGTCGCGATCACCGAATGTAAACCCGAACGGAGTCGGAACTGCAGAAAGTCTTTTCAAGGGTTGCAAAGACGGCGTGGCGTCTTGTTGCACCAGGTAGGTCGTCAACGTATTGGTTGCTTTTTCGGTTATCAATAAAACCGTTCCTGATTTGTTAAAGCCGATTTGTGCCGGTGCGGTAGGTTGTGAGTTATCGATAATACGGGTGGAATTGGGAATAGGCACTAATACTCCGCCACCTGAAAAACGGAAACCGCTAATATTGTCATAGCGAATCTCACCCGGATCCGAGGGATTATGACTCCCTCATTTAAAACATAGACGAGCGCCCCGAAGACTGTCACGCTGATCGGCTGATAACCGCCGGAATTAACGACATTGACCAGCTGAAGCCCGGTAGGTTGTAGCCGAAAGCTTGTCAAGCTACTACTGCCGGCATTAGTTACAAACATCCAGCGCAATCGCACTTTGATTGCCCAACAGCGCTCCGGTGCCTACGCCTTCCGTATCGAAACGGCCTAGTTCGGCAATTCTACCTCGACTGTCCACCACATCGAATGCGATGACTTGATTGCCGCTAGCTTCATTGCTGGCTGTATAAACAATCGCCTCGGCAGTATTATGAAAAGTAAGAGCGCATATTAGGCCCATTACAGAAAATAATGATTTTGAGTGCTTAAAAATTGTATTCAGGGTTGTTCGTGAATACATTGCAGGGCTTTATGGATCTTTGGATCTTTCAAGGCGACTAGAAATCCAGGCCTCAAATCTTCAAATTTATTGATATATGGAAAAGCCTGGATAAAAAAAATTTCGCAAAGGCGATCCATCAGAATAGTCGAACCGGGATTGGCGCAATCGAATTCGTCGAATAACCAATGAGCTGTATGCATCAAAAACCGACTTTCGACTGAATCGCTGAAGTGCAAGTGAATGATGGACGGTAACGATTCGATTAATGGATGAGGGCTATCTGCATCGAATCTGAACAGCCCACACAACAATCGCGTTGTCGGATGATTTCCTTGGAACATGGGACTGCGCCGAAGCAGAGCGGCACCTGCATCAGCGCTCGGCGTCAAGTCGCGGCCGGTCTGAACCGCGATCCAATGCCATTCGCCTTCAGGAATAATCAATATCTCCGGCTTCCATTTTTTGAGGTTGCGGCATTTTTTCGGTCTGAAACCATAAATGTCCCGCCAATACAATATGAAAACGCGGTTCGTGAGCGGCCGGAAGCTCTATACCCCATGGCGCTGATAAATCGGATCGAAAAAATACGCTGCCCTCAAGCCTAAGAGATCGACAAATATCACTCATTATATCCATTGAAGCTCTCCTCTTTATCTGCAGGAAAAAATACGATTAGTCAAAGAATCAAGACGATCGGTGCTGGTTTGCTATCAATTTGCCGGGTATGACCAAAATGTTTGAAATGTCCAGAATTATTCGATGCGAAACAATAACATAAATCAATACGCAAAAAAGCCTACCAAGAACAATGTTTTATCGATGATGCGACGCTTATGGACAAAAAGTTTGGTATCGATTACTCCCGTCGCTCATTGCCTAGCAAACGTTTCGGACCGTTCGTTTTGGATAAGGCCAATGCTCGTTTACTTCAGGAAGGGCGCGCCGTCCTGTTGACATCGGCAGAGACGGAAACAGTTCGGTTTACGAAGCATTGGCGCTATACGCCCCTTCTTGGCTACCCTATTTTCCATAGCTATCATCGTCGAAAAATCTGCAAAATCGACAACAAGGAGTATCTCTCGATGCTGAAAGCTTGATCAGAGAATTAGCTGATGCTTTGGATGCCATCAGCCTCCAACAACCCCTGATTATTTGTCTGGAAGATTTACACTGGTGCGACTCTTCGACCGTCGAATTTATCTCATTCTGGGCCCGACGAACCGATCCCGCCAAGATTCTTTTGCTGGGTACGCTAAGACAGTCCGATACCATCGTCAACAATCTTCCGCTAAGAGATTGTAAACACGATCTTCAGTTACGTGGCATCTACTCAACTGCCATTAGAGTTTTTATCATTAGCCGATACGGCGGAGTATTTATCGGTTCACTTTCAACCTAACGACTTTCCTGCAACGTTTGCTGCGGTGCTCCATCGGCAATCCTTATCATTAAGTTCGGAGCAAAGAGCCAAAAGCTATTCGTTGCGATCTGCGGTCGGTTTAAGTCGAGTACCTCTCTTACATCGCTGCTATGACGAGGCGAATTTGTTGTTATCGAATCACTTGGCCTCGTTCGATGAAGGATTTACCACCACGGATTGGCGAGAAGGCGAGCGTATTTTGCATGAACTGAAACACTGTATACCCGGCTCCCTATCATTATCCTGACCTTAAATTCGGCACCCGTTGATCATGTCAAAATATTTTTCAGATGAGCCAAATTTGCCTTCCCCCGCTCTTTGATGACGGCCGGATCCAGCTTTTTTTTATTACTCCATTCCAGATCATCGGCCGGCAACTCGCTTAAAAATCGGCTCGGTTCGCATTCGGAAATTTCCCCGTAGCGCTTTCGGTGCGTGCAATAGCTAAAAGTTAACGAACGCTGCGCACGCGTGATGCCGACGTAGGCGAGGCGGCGTTCTTCCTCGATATTATCGGTTTCGATGCTGTTTTGATGCGGCAGCAAATTTTCTTCCATACCGATCAAAAACACATGAGGAAACTCGAGACCCTTGGCCGCGTGCAGTGTCATTAGGCTGACCTGGTCGCCGGCCTCTTCTTCCTGATTGCGCTCGAGTATATCCATCAACATGATTTTCGAGACGATTTCAGACAATGATTTCTCGCTGCCCTGGTCTTTGTCGGCGATGCGCTTCAACCAGTCGATCAGTTCGTAAACATTTTGCATCTTACGTTCGGCCGATTGTGGCGTTTTCGCGTTTTCGCGCAGCCAGGCTTCGTAGCCGATTTGGCTAATCATCTGCTCGATCACTGCGAAAGTATCGCCTCGCTCCATGCGATCGGCGGTATCGTTCACCCAGTCGGTAAATTTTTGTAAACGCTGTCGCGCCTTGTCGGACAGCCGCTGCATCAGGCCCATTTCGGTGCTGGCCTTAAACAAGCTGACGTGACGCTCGTTCGCATAGGCGCCGAGATTTTCCAGCGTGGTCGGACCGATTTCACGGCGCGGCGTGTTGATAATGCGCAAAAACGCGGCATCATCGTCCGGATTCACGAACAAGCGCAGATAACTAAGTATGTCTTTGATTTCGGTATATGCGAAAAACGACGTGCTGCCGCTGATAAAATACGGCACGTTGTTTTCGCGTAGCGCCCGTTCGAACAGTCGCGATTGATGATTGCCTCGGTATAGAATCGCGTAGTCCTTGTAGCTACTGCCTGTTTTAAACTTGTGATGAATGATTTCCGAAACAATCTGTTTCGCTTCGATGGTTTCGTCCTTATGACTCAACACGCGCAGCGGATCACCGAAGCCCAAATCGCTCCACAAGCGCTTTTCAAAAGTATGCGGGTTATTCGCGATCAATTGGTTCGCAACCTTCAAAATCCGCCCGGCCGAGCGGTAATTTTGCTCAAGCTTAATAACCTTCAAGCGCGAAAAGTCTTTTTGCAATTGTGCCAAATTTTCCGGTTGCGCGCCGCGCCAGGCGTAAATCGACTGATCGTCGTCGCCGACCACGGTGAAACGTCCGAGGTTACCGGCCAGCAGCTTCACCAATTGATATTGCGTGATATTGGTATCCTGATATTCGTCGACCAGCAGATAACGAATCTTGTTCTGCCATTTTTCGAGAACTTCCGGGTGCTGTTGAAACAATAATACCGGCATCAAAATCAAATCGTCGAAATCGACTGCATTGTAGGCTTTCAAGCTGCGCGTGTAATCGGTATATAAATGCGCGGCCGGCGCTTGTTCTTGCGAGGCATGAGACAAGGCCTGTTCCGGCGTCACGAAGGCGTTTTTCCATTGGCCGATCTGCCAGGCGTAATGATCGGCCTTATCGATATCGCATTCCTTCCCGTTGTGCATAACCAGGTTTTTCAGAAGCGTTTGTTTGTCCTGTTCGTCGAACAGCGTCAACGCGGCTTTGTAACCGAGCGCCTTGTGTTCCTTGCGGAGAATATTCAAACCGAGCGAATGAAAAGTCGAGACGGTCAAACCGCGAATGTCTTTGTCGTTCAGCAGTTTCGAAACGCGCGATTTCATCTCTCGCGCAGCCTTGTTCGTGAACGTTACAGCGGCGATATGCCGGGCCGGCGTACCTTGCTTGACCAGATAAGCGATTTTCTCGGTGATCACACGCGTCTTGCCGCTGCCGGCACCTGCCAGCACGAGCAAAGGCACATCGACGGTACGCACCGCCGCAAGTTGTTGAGGATTGAGTTCGGCCATGTTGTTTAACGAAACGTGATGAAAAGCTTTCGAGGATTAATGATTGGAATATAAGTAGACTGGTTACTTCGGTTATCCGTTCATCGTTATACACATCATTATGTAAGCCACGTCATTCCGGCAGGGGTTGCCGGAGTCCAGGCTACATGGATGGATTTAGCTTGCCGTCCTTGGTATTGGATAACCGCGTCCCGGCGGTTATGATGGCTCTTGTGTATAACGATGAGCTATCATCCTTGGGAAGTCATATGCGTATTTTAAGCTCGGCATGCATTCCCACGCAGGAGAGACTGTGAAAGCATTGGCGAATACATCATAAAAAAATTTATTTACCATGAAGGAAATGAAGAAAAAGACTATAAATTCAACAGCCTAATACTTAATATTACTTCATGCTCTTTATCCTAAAAAGAGCAGTTGGCATGTGTTGTAGGCCGTTCGTGCTGAGCCAAGTCGAAGCCTGAAGGATCTACAACACTTTCACCGCGGTGGCTTCCGCGTGTTGCATATGAATACTCCCCATCCTTTTGTAATTTGAAGAGAATTTCAGAAACTTTCATCCGGCAAATTGTTCCCTGGCTTCATTACTCGAAATTATAGCATTCTTGCCAAACCGTTTGTGAAACAAGGCGGTAACATAAAAAGGGGTTAAATTAATAATTCAATCCTTTTTACTCGGAATCTGACATCGACTAGAAAACGCATGGACAAAGGGACTCGCAAATAGTTGTAATCATCGACGCAAAAGAAGAGCCTGTAATCCATAACTGACAAAAGTGTCAGAAATTCTTACAATCATTGCCAAGTTCGTTTGCGGAAAAATTCACTGTGAAACCTGAAAAGCATGCCTTGACCAATTCTCAATCTAATTTGAACAGATGATTTATTAAATTTAATTGTTTCAAGCACATAACGGCGAAACGTTCGAACGAATTTAGAAAATCTCCTCAACGAAAAGATTGTAAGCATTCGCTGACAAGAGTATCAGCTTTTACAACAAAAAACTTACCGTCATTCTGCGAATTTCTCAACGGACGTTTGGAAATTCTAATTAAAATACAATTCAGACCGGTTAAAAAAACGTTCAAAAAAGAATAAAGACAGGGGGGGGTAAAACGCTACGGACGGGCTTACAAAAAGCATCCGGCAGAGCATTATCGGCCGCTTAACGCTTTCAACAAATCGCTAGCGGCTTGCTTGTTTTCGAACGGAGCGGGAGCATTCGCAATTTTTTGCAGAATTTCGATCGCAGCCTGTTTATTACCATTGGCTTGTTGTGCATTAGCAAGATGGAATTGGATATCCAGGGAATTAGGTGCTAGGTCGGCAGCTTTTTGCAATTTAGCCAAGGCGTCTTTCGCTTGGCCATTTTGCAACAATACAATACCATAAGTATCGGCAACAGCCGCAGCCTCAGGCGACAACTTATAGGCTTTTTCCGCTAATTCCAAAGCCTTCGGATTATTCTGGCCGAAATAAATCATTGCCAGGTTATTCAAAATCACGACATTCTCTGGCTTTTCGTTGAGGATGGATTGATAGTGGCTCTCAGCTTTGCCATAGTTTTTTTGACTAAGATAAAGATTGGCGATTTGCAGGTGCGCGTCTAAATTCTTGGGATTTTTATCAATTTCACTGCTAAACATTTGAATGGCTTCGTCGGTCTTGCCTTGCGCAGCAAGTAAGCCGCCAATTTGATTCAACAATCTCGCATTGGGCTTGATTTCATAAGCACGTCGATTATATTCCAACGCCTTATCGAGTTGCTTTTGAGCCAGATAAATATCGGCTTTTAAGATATTACCGACCGCGGACTCGGGGTACTGTTTTTCGATCCGATCAGCCAGCTCCATCGCCAAATCGTTTTTTTCCTCTTTGATCAAATAGATAGCTTTCAAAGTCATGACCTGATGATTATCGGGACTGGCAGCGCTCGCATCTTCGATCAATTTTGCAATGTCCGCTGAAGCATCCGGTCGCGTCATCAAAAGTCGAGCCAGTAATATCCGATGAAAAATGTCTTTTTGATCTTGCGTAATTATTGTCTTTAAAGTTTGGGCGGCGCTATCGAAATCTTTATTGAGTATTTGTGCCCTCGCCAGCATCGAGAGGACAGATTTTTCGTTCGGATAACGATTGACTATTCCTTGCATTAACTCAAGTACTTTTAATGGCTCTTGCTTGAGCTCGTAGAGCTTGATCAGATTATTGACGACCAAAAGCACCTGCTCTTTATTGCTCTGTGCCTGTTTCAACGCGGTCGATAAAATATTTTCAACTTCGACGAGATCATTCTGCCGATAAGCAAGGTTCGCCTTCAAAATATACGGAACAGCCGCTTTCGGATGAGCTGCCAGCGCTGTATCGATATACTCTTGAGCCACTTTTAACTCATTATTTTCAAGCGCAAACAAAGCTAGACCTTGCAGTGCGCTTAGATTGCGGGGATTTAAGTTAAGAGCCTCTTGAAAGCTTACGACTGCGGCTTTTTGATCTTTTTGAAGGGTTTTTATCAGTGCTTGTAAATTATGATACTCGGCTTCATTCGGGAACTGCTTGAGCAGGCCTTTGAGCTTGGCCTGCGCCTCATCGAGTTTTTTTTGTTTGATCAATTCCAATACAAGCTGATGGTTTTGCTCGAGAGTCTGCTGATCTGTTTCAGGCGCCGATTCGAAAAAAGTAATGAAGTCTTCATCATAAGTGGAATCGATTTTTAGTTCGTCCTCTAACGGAGCCCAAAGATCCTGACTTTGTGGATCATATTTTGCTGCTTGGCTGAGTCCACTCATCAGGCCAACAATAATGGCGAAGGCCGCTTTTTTGGGCAATGCTAATACTTTGTACTTCATGGTTTATACCTTAATTTATTCAGGTCTGCGAGGGGTTAACGCAACACTTTGACAAAAATAACGGCGATTACAAAAAATGTACAGCGTTAAGGGTTTCTTAGCTTCGCATTGTATAAAGAAAGCAGATCTCAACTAATCTTTCGTTTACTATCGCGCCGCCTTGAGAAGAGGAAAAAATCCTGAATCAGTGTCAGTAAATTTTACATTGTTTCGAAATGCGTTTTTCACGATCTTTTGCTCAAAGCTCAAATACACCTAGATCATTGTTATTTATATGATTTATTTTATTACTATAAACATACAGCTCATCCAATCCATTACGATCGAGCCAAATGAGAAAATCTTTACCAATCTTAGTATAGGAGCACTTTAGATTGTGAGGTGATTCACATTTTTCGCCAAATACACGACAACCTCTTTGAATCAACAAGATCCCGCTCAAATTAAATCATCCTCCAAATTTTACGCACTAAACCTATTCGTCAGATATTGTCAGAAAAATTTACACTCCTCCCGAAAAATAAGCACTTTGCTTAATATAAACCGAACAACCTAATGAATTATTTAATATTTTTTAAAATGGCATAAATTTAGCTTACAAACATATAAATATTACTAAAGTTTTTCTATAGTGGTGGGCATCATGAAGACAATAGAAACAAAAATTAACAGACCGGCGATAGCGGCATTTGCTTTAGCTGCTGCATTATTTGCTGGCGGCAGTCAGGCTGCAACGTTATGCTCCGCTTATACAGCGCCTGACACTCACCTAGATGGCTTATCGGTCGAGGATGTGACTTTCAAGGGAAACAATGCTAATGATTGCTACGGCTTCATTGACACGAGCGCAGGCCCTGGCGGCAATCCAACAAGCGATACAGTTTGGGCGGATACCGGCTGGACACAGTTTGCGAAAGACGAATCCGGTACAAGCGGTGATATTGAAGGCACGGTACTAGGCATTGAATTCACCTTATCTGCATCAACGTTCGCTAGCAATAGTGGCACTTGGTTACTTGCATGGGAAAAAGTTGATGAGCCTGGATACGATTTAAAGATGGATGTAGTCGCTAATTTAAAAGCAGCTAATGGTTCTGCTTCATATTTGTTTGAAGATTTGACTTTTACATCCAATGGCAATGGCTCTGGAGCATGGGAAATTACTTTTGCCGGTCCAGGACAAGGCGATAACCCAAGCCTTTCTAACATGACTCTTTGGTATCAAAACGCAACCTCAACGCCTCCTAACGGCGGCGGAGGCCCAGGAGGCGGCCAAGTCCCAGAACCCCATCTGATCTTATTGATGGGCATCGGACTAGTGGGTTTTGGCGCCACAAAATTTCGCAAAACGACCAAAGCCTAATAACTTAGAATCACCTTCGAAAAAAAACGCCGGCAATTGCCGGCGTTTTTTTACTTTTTGACTCGTCCATCCACACTATTGATCCTAAATTCGACAGCCTAGCCATGAAGCACCTGAACCATTCAAGAGATTGCCTAAATATTCTTGCTAACCTCTTGGATGAACGAAAGTTCTATACAAACGAATAAGAAGTTATTAAGTTGACGTCTCATTCCTTATGATCTTCATTGTGAAATGCTTTTTTCAGGCTAAAGGTTGACTATTGGATTCGTAATGATTCACACCCCTTATCGTCCCCATGCTGGAGCGGTACTCAGGTATTCCCACGCAGAGCGCTCATCGTTATACATAAGTCAAAAATTACTGTTTTGCAATCTTAGCTAATGAGGCTTCGATACCATTTTTTGTCGCCCAACGTTCCCGACTTCGAAATCGCGATCTGGGGATCGCTCCCACAGAGCATCCGCCCCCCTCTTGTGGGAGCGACGCCTTCGTCGCGATTTCGAAGCCACTGATGTTCAATATCCGCAGATTTATCAAACAGCACCGTCTCCAGGTATACGACGAACTCTGTTTAGCAAGTTTACGGATACTTGTGTATAACGGCGAGCGCAGAGCGTGGGAACGATAATTGCCGGAGGATTGAATAGTTACTTGAATTCAGCTTATAAAAAAACCTCGTAAAAAAGACTATATCCGCATTAATAGATGAAAAGATGAAAAAACTAGCCAATTACGAAACATAAAGATTTTAGAGCACGCACCGCGCACTTTTTCGCAATATTCCGAAGCAGTTAATTACCAAGCCAAAAAGGTACGCGATACGTACCCTACGACTGCATACAGAACTTTATAAAAATCCTGCTAAAAAAAACGCCGACTGACGCCGGCGTTTTTTGGATTGCAGATTTTAGTTTTGCTTATTTGAAAACTGTAACGGTATGTTTGGAGGTTTTATTCGAAGTATCGGTCGCGATCGCTTCGATGATATAGGTACCTCGGCTTTCTCTATTGGTATTCCAATTGTGGGATAAACTACCGCCATCTACTGAACTTACCATCCTGCCGTTAATGAACAACCGGATATTGGCAACCGCAACGTCGTCTTCCGCCGAAACATTTATTTTAACTACTCGTGATACTCGGCTACCGTCGGCTAGATTACTGATTGCTACGGTTGGAGCCGCCATATCTTCAATCACTTCTTCGATAGGCTCATCAACGACTTCTTCAATCGTATTTTTGACCGTTACATTAACATCATTTGAAACCCCGTCATTACCCACCGCATCGATTGCGGTTGCGCTCAAGGTTACGGAGCCATCTGCGACTTGATTGGAATCCCAGCTAAATTGGTAAGGTGCGGTCGTATCGGTACCGACATAGAAACCATTGGCATAGAGCGTCACTTCGCTCACACCGACATTATCGGTGGCATTGACCTCGACTTCAACCAATCCGCTGACGGTATTTCCCCCCGTTGGCGAGAAAATATTGACTGAAGGCGCCTCGTTATCGACAGTGACATTCACCATGCTTTGCGCCATTTCAACCGCTACGGCGGCATTGATGCGGCCGTGACCATAGTATGGGTGGATATCGCCAGCGATTTTATCGGCCGAGGATTTCAAGATTTGCTCGACTTCATCGGGCGTTAGTGTTGGATTCGCGCCCTGAATCAGGGCAACCACGCCTGCAGCCACTGGTGACGAAAACGATGTGCCGTTCCAACTTCCATAGCCGCCGCCGCGCGTAGTGGTTTGAATCGATGCGCCCGGCGCCGCAACATCGATGAACTCGCCATAATTCGACCAAGAAGCCTTGGCATCGGAGCTAGTCGTAGCCGAAACGCTGATCATATGAACATTATCTTTAAATCCAGGATCGACGCCGTCGTTACCGGCCGCAACAACAACCAGGCCACCTTTGCTGCGCATGTATTGTGCGGCATTGGTTACCGCAGAACTGTTGGAAACGCCGTAACTGATGTTCGCGACGTCAGCACCTTGATCGGCCGCCCAGTTCAAGCCACGAGCAATATCGCTCCAATAAGCCCAACCATCACTACTGTTGGTAATGCGCACCGGCAATATTTGCGCATTCCAAGCGACGCCGGCAACGCCGTTAGCGTTATCGGTTGTGGCAGCTGCCGTACCCGCTACCGCCGTGCCGTGTCCATGTACATCAGAACTGTTGGTGCTGCCGTCGACCGCATTCCAACCGGGCAGCATTTTGCTGGATAAGTCAGAGTGCGCGCTATCGACACCGGTATCCAAAATAGCAATCACGGTGTTGTCAGCTTTTGTTGAGCTCCAAGAGGTTGGTGCTTGAATTTTGGGCAAATGCCATTGGTTGCCGTAACGCGGATCGTTGGGCGTCGTCAAGCTGAGTTCGACCGCCATATCGAGCTCTGCGAATTCGACATGAGGATTTTTGGATAATGCTCGAATAACGGCTTGCTCGGCTTGTGGTGGTACAGAGATAACATGCACTCCGATGTTACCGATTATCTCTTTTTTTTGGCCTTTATTGCGTTTCAGAATTTTGTCGAATTCTCTGTCCGATAATCCGGCTTTCGGTTTGACCAAAATTTGGCCTTCTTTCCAAGGCTTGTCGGGGGCTGCGTAGGTTGGTCCGGCTGTACCGCCCAACACACCGGCAAGCAATACCGCCGCTACGGCTTTGGAAAGCTGAGTTGAATTAAATGTGTTTTGATTTTTTTGACTTCTTCGGCTGTTAGAGCTCATGACCCCACTCCTTATTTAAAATAAAGGTCCGAAGGAGTTCCTTGAAGCTGAATATAAATTGGCGTAATGTTTGCGCTATGCCAATTTAGCAATCCCACTGTCATAGGAATAACTCCGTTAGACTGGAAACTTTGCGTCGCCACCTTTCGATGGTTTTGCCCTTTTATGATTTTCGATTGACTGGAGCGTCTAAAAGCCCTTTGAAAGCTTTTTTCGTTCCGGTTGAGTTACAGTGTATAAATTTCAGAAAAAATTGATGTGATTTGCTTGGCAAAAAATTATTTAGAAAAATCATCTTGTTATTGTTAATATCGGTTCAGTGAATTAGTAAGCACTTTTGCGTTGCCCATTTCGACCTCCCCCACAAAAACTTTTTGAGTTTTAGCCATTCGTTCATCTTTAATTAGGCGCAATGGCCGACAGTGCATAGATCAAATCGCCTAAGAAAGAAATTTCTTTTAGGCGAGTTTTTGTCAGCAAAAGATTACACAAGAAGTCTTATTTTGACCTTAACTCAGATAAGCGCTTGGCCTAAATTCAATAGTTCTCTCTATCGCAATTTAGATTTAGGCATGAGGGATTGGTGATCATAGGTTATAAAGCGCCAGGCGTAGGGTGCGCATCGCGCACCTGGGCCGGGAAATCTTGTCGGCTTGGAACCGTGGAAAGGTGCGTGATGCGCACCCTACGGTGCTAAATTCAATAGTTCTCTCTATAGACAAACTCAGGGTTGAGCAACAGCAAATACGCCCATTTGAAGTATACTTGTCGCCTATCATTTATTCGGTTTAAAACGACGTGCTTCGCTTACTTAATTTGCTCGCCAATCTTTTTCCTTTTTGGGTCATCACCTGTAGCGGTTTAGCATTATTTTTTCCTGCTTGGTTTACTTGGTTCAGCGGTCCGATGATCGTTTGGGGCTTGGCTATTATCATGATCGGCATGGGTATTACGCTTAGCTTCGAGGATTTTCGACGGGTAACGCGCACGACTCGACCGGTTTTAATCGGCGTCGTTGCTCAATTTGCCGTGATGCCTCTTTTGGGATGGGCCATAGCTTATGGATTTTCGCTCAATCCGCAATTGGCGGTCGGCCTGATACTGGTGGCATGCTGCCCCGGCGGTACCGCATCAAACGTGGTTAGCTACATTGCTCATGCCGATGTCGCGCTATCGGTATTGATGACGATGTGCTCCACATTCGCCGCCGTTGTCATGACGCCGCTATTGACTCACTGGCTAGCCGGTGCCTATGTTCCGGTGGATGCTTGGAGCTTATTTTTCAATACTCTACAAGTGGTGATTCTGCCGGTTTTGTCGGGTATGTTGCTAAATCGTTATACGCCGCGCCTGGTTCAGGCTGTAACACCTGTCGCACCGCTCGTTTCAGTGATGGTCATCGCATTGATTTGCGCAAGCATCATTGGCGCGAATGCAGGCACGATAAAGGATTCGGCTTTACCTTTGTTGAGCGCGGTTGCCTTATTGCATCTAGGCGGATTTACAATCGGCTATGCAATGGCTCGCTTGATGAAGCTTGAAGAAAACGCATCCCGCACAATTTCAATTGAGGTGGGCATGCAAAACTCCGGCTTAGGCGCGGTACTTGCTCAATCCAGCTTTGCACAAATGGCCCTTGCACCGATTCCCTCTGCCATTTCGGCGAGTTTTCATTCGATCATCGGCAGTGTACTGGCAGCCTGGTGGCGTATACGAAAGACTAAAAGATAGACGGGAATAATGCCGAATGAATTATTTGCTTTTTGCTGCTCGGCAATTGCCGAGCAGCATCCCCCATAAGCGCTAACTTAGTGCCTATAATATGGTGTATTTGTGGCTTTATTCGTCATATCGGCTGGATTGCCGATATTCAGGTTACATAAGTGTGAAGCTAAGCATTGCCATCCCTGGCCCTGGATTCCGCCAATCCCTGGCGGAATGACGCGCTTTTCCTTAAGTTGGCGCCTTATTATGGCAGCCCCCCAACATCATCGCCTAAGAGCCTTTTACTACACACCACCCTTGGCGTTATGCAAAATCAGCATTCACCCAGCACCTAAATTCCATGAGTCTATGATTTAACATCTTGGTTATTAGGTACTGTGACTTTGACAGGCGCCCAGACGACGAAATTTAGCTAGCAAAGGAGATCTCAAACATAGCCTGCTTATATGACTTTAATCCGCCTGTCGCACTATTGATCGGCAGGGCTGTCCAATTGCAAGTGATGACTGGTGTCTTCATCGTCAAAGTAGCCATCCAGATCATCGAACAAATCATCATGATCGTCCAGCAACATGACTCCGTCATTAATCAAATATTCACGACGTTGAAAATAAGCGGTCTTGATGAATTCGTAACGATCGACTGCGGCTTCATCTAAAATCTTCTCCGAAGACAACAAACCAGCACGCTTGTCGACACCCTCTACCGCATTGGCCGCTGTACTTGCTGCGCTAACCGCTGCTCCGGCAAACATCGTATAAGTTAACGGATCCATCAAGGCATCGCCAACCAGGCCGGCTACACCTCGCGGAGAACCGGGCCCGATGAATGGCAGCACCAAATATGGGCCGGTTGGAACACCCCAGTAGCCAAGAGTTTGATCAAAGTCTTCAATATTCTTAGGCAAATCGACTTCACTTGCTACGTCGAAAAAGCCTCCCAAGCCTAAGGTCGTATTAAGAAAAAAACGTCCGGTATCTTTTCCGGCCTGAGCCAATTTTAATTGAAAAACATCGTTGAGAATCACGCCGATATCGTCGATATTGCTAAAGAAATTGGTAATCCCTTGGCTGACCGGCTCAGGAGTCACGTAATCATAGCCCTTGGCGATTGGCTTCATGATGTAATGATCGAGATCTTCATTAAAGGAATGTACGCTACGATTCCAACCCTCCCATGGATCGTCTGGGTTGACGGGAGTCGCGGCACAGCCGCTCAACAGGACCGTACATAACAAGCCTACTGTTGTAAAAGTATGAGGCCCGGAGGCGAGTAATTTTAGGCGCATAGTCTTCTTATTTAGTTATTCATTAAATAAATCGGCGTCATTTTAGCAGTAATTCCTGATTGTTATGAGTTCTTATTGCTGATTCTGCCAACAGCTGACGAAAAAAAAGAATAAATCCCGCTGTACCTCCTCGGAATGTCCAGTAAACAAAGTAAATCAAGATTCATTAGGCCGACCTTTAATCGCCGAACATAAGCGTTCGCAATTAAAATTCAGGTCAATTGGCGCCTGAATGACCGGCATAAACGACTATTCCCTTAATACTAAAAAATTTAGTTTAAGTATTCAGCCCCCTCTTTGAAAAAGACGTCCGCATAGATGCAGGAGATAGGGCAATGCAGGAGCAATTGCCGAGGGGCTAGAGAAAATTTTTTAATACCCCCCCTTTTTTCAAAGGTCAATAATTACGCCTGAATGCGGTAATTTACCAACGGGGCCTGAATACTTATAACTTTAAGAAGGCGAGGATGTCGCCAGCGAGCGGCCCTCGATAGACACCTTCACACCGTTTTTTATTAGACGGTTTATCGATCAAAAAAGAGTCAACCCCAAATCAATGGGCATTAGCATAGCAGACTGAACTTACTATTAGCTTTCAATTTAACAAAGGCCAATATTCACCCTCGTATTAAAATCGTAGTCTTAACGACAACTTAGAATAATTTATACTTCACACGGTCACATTTTTGGTTTTTAGTACACGTCACTCACGCACATTGCTTGGTCAAATCTAGAAAAAGCATTTCACCATGAAGACCCTGAAGAATAAGAAGTTAATTCAATGACTTATTCTGCCTATGCAAATCACTTCCGCTTCCCTAAAAGGTTATTCAAAAATTTAAGAAAAGCCGTTGAAAGAAGCCATTAAATTCATGTGTTTCATGGTTAAACTGCCGAGTTTAGGTTAAAACGTTAATCAAAAAAGCAATAACAGCTTTTCTATTCAATTATTTGATTCTATAAGCGTAATGGACACAAGGTTTAAAAATAAAATCACCAAAATTAGGAGATGCACGAATGAACCGACAATGGCCTTGGTCTTTTATCTTTATTACGATAATTGCAGCCCCTGCTTTTAGCGCATCGCCATCGATAGAGGGCAGCACCCAATCGATGCCCGCAGTTTTTTTTATTCATCGCTATTTTACTGATCAGCGCAAAAACCTGTAGCCTGATTGAAAAAGTCAGTCAACCGGCTATTTTGGGCGAATTACTTTTAGGTCTTGCGCTCGGTAATTTAGGACTCATCGGCATCGATTTTTTCGAAGCGGTAACTCGATACGTGTTCTTCGATAACCAAACGTTATTGACGGCTTAGGTTTTGACCGTAGTCGCGGTCGTCGGCATTGGCATGGTGCCGGTCGGTTTGGTATTTGCTATGTCCGGACACACCACAGGAATCCTATCTGCCGATAGTCTTTTCGGTGATCGTATTAATGGCAATCATCACCACACTGATGACGCCGCCGCTGTTGTCTTATTTACTGAAAAAACACGTCGATAATCATTGACCCCGCAGAGGGAGGGCGCGGGGGATAAAAGAGCAGGATAGCTATGAGGCGAGAGCGTCTCGATTGCATCGAGAGCCATCTAATTTTCGAGCTCTTTGAAAAGTCGGACATAGGGTTTGAGGAACAAGCTGTTGATAGTTTGCGCTTTACAGCGGCTATCACCGATTGAAAGCCTCGCTGCATGAGTCGTCTTTTATCATTTCTCCGCGCCTCTGCGCGAATTACTTTTAATTAACCGCCCGGAGCGCGTTGGCACTATCTATACCTTTCGCATTTCAAATTTCGGCAGTGTCAGCGGGGGCCTCGGGGTGCTCGGTCGATTTTTGCTCCTGTAAAATAGACATTCACGCCATCCATGGCGCTCGCAAAGGCTTTGCCAGCATGGAGCTGGAATAGCGCCTACATGGACGTATTTACGGCGTCCTTTGACGGGCACCCCGAGACCGAAATTTTATCTACGATGAGTATATAAAAATCAATCTTCCTCGGCCTTGATGATTTTACCGGTTCCGGCGTCGACTTCGACTTCCATTTCGCGTCCATCCGCCATTTTTATTTCAAATTCATAGACCGCAAAACCGTCGGTATTGATTTCATACTCCACTTCGCTAATCCTGCCCGGATAGGCTTCTAGCGCTATTTTACGGGCCTGGGCTTCATCGATTTTTTTCAATGCCGCGAAAGCCGGATGATCGGCACTCGGCAGTTCTTGTTCTTTTTCGAAAATGTTGCCGGTTTTATCGCATTTAAATTCCCATTTAGCGCCGTCAGCCGATTTTGCCTTGACCTTGTAAAGTTCGACGCCTTTTTTGTTTTTCAACCTCATTTTGACAATCGGGTCTTGCGTCACTTCGCCGACAGCTTTGCGACAGGCGTCGAAGGCCGTATTGTCTTGAGCGACAGCGACCGTGCCGAATAAACCCAGTAAGGCGCTCAAATAAAAATTTTTATTTTTATAATTCATGATGATAGACCTCATTGAAAAGTTAACAGGTGCACTCATTGCCGATGCCGACAAGCTCTCTCGAGTTCGGGGCGAGGCATCGGCCGAAGGGTACAAAAATATGAAAGTATTTCCTATTTCTGGTTCCCACGGTCCTCCGTGGGAACCCATACCTTGGCTGCCGAGGCAAGATCGGTATACATTCCCACGCTGGAGCGGTGGGAGCGAGGAATGTTTTCGGCATTAGTTAGGCGATCTTTTCGACCGTCTTTATCTTACACAGCCAATCTTAGCTGCCGCAACTTTAAAGAATCACTATCAGAAAGCAGCAATTCTCAGTTTGAGAAATTTCTCCGTGTTCAGGGTGCGGGGTATGCCTGTCGAGGAACGCCATAAACCCATTCATGGGGGCTTGGCGGCGGCTAAACACCAAGGGTGGCGTGAATGCAGATTTTGCATTACGCCAGGGGTGGCGTGTATTAGGGCAATGCAGGAGCAATTGCCGAGGAGCAAAAATCAGCCCCTGCCGCCGACATCCTCGCCAAGCAATCGCCGCACCATTTTTTATTCTCAAATTGGGAGTTGCTGATCAGAAAGTCCATTTAACACCGCCCATCATTTGGAAACCTTGACCCGGATGGATACCGTCGACACGGCTAGCTATGTATTTTTTGTCGCTCAGGTTATAACCGTTCATAAACACATTGACGTTTTTGACGACTTGATAATTAGCCGAGACATTGAAAACCGTATAACCGGGAATAATGCCTTCTTGTCCGTTCGCATTTTCTTCTCGTGTATTTTCAATGTCGACATATTGCTGACTGACACTTTGAATACCAAAACGTATATCTAGACCCCAAGGCGTTTCGACACCGACATTGGCGTTGATTAAATGTTCCGGCGCATAGGGTAAACGATTGTCTTTAACGATCCCCGCCCTAGGTTCGTTACTGGCAAAATATGCATCGAGATAGGTGTAAGACGTTGTTAAATAATAATTATAATCGGTACCGAATAATTGATTGGAGTCCAAACGAAAACCGGTTTCCACCCCTTGATGTACCGTTTCGCCGACATTGACAAATCGGGTATCTTCGACCGTTATGTCTTCCACGATTTGGTTTTCAAAATCGATTCGGAAATAGGTCATTTCCAGATTAACACCCGGTGTAGGCGAGGTTCGAATGCCGGCTTCGTAATTCAAACTTAATTCGGGCTCTACTTGGCTCAGGATATTTTTCGTCGGGTCGACGAAATCACCGATTCTACCCGGCGCGAAACCTCGATGAACGCCGGCAAATAGTGTGGTGTTATCTATGCCGCTATAGGTCACGCCGACGCCGGGCAGGGCTTCCGTCCTAACTAAACTTTCCGTGGCACCGTCGATATTGTTGATATTGTCTTGATGATAATGTTCGACACGGACACCCGGCGTTACGGTAAAGTCGCCGAGAAAAAAGCGGTTTTGCGCGAAAAACGATAGCGCTTGGGTTTCTAATGAATTATCTTGATAACGATTTCGAGTTGTTGGAGAACCATCTAGTCGAACTCGGTTATTGTTAAGACCGGTTCCGCGAGTCTTATCTCTAGGTCCGGCATTACCAACATAACGTTCGCGATCAGCCCATTCGAAATGGCCACGAATACCCAGCGTGGTTTCGCTCTGTACGCCGAATGCGTCATGCATGAACACCAATTTCGGTTCGATACCGAATACATTGTACGTTCTAGGCCGCTGTTCGTTGCCGCAAGAAGGCGCTACTTCCGCAGAAATCGGCTGACCTCTGACGAAACAGTTATTCATCTCAGAGGAGTCATTAGCCTGGCGAATCGATTCCCTGAACATATGATTGCCGTAGATATTGGTGCTAAATTGCATCGTATCGGAGATATCGAATTCATAGAGCGCTTGCCCTGCATAACGACGCACCTCGAAGCTATCGTTACGTAAGTAGTTGGTCCGTTGACTGCGGCGGAACATTTCGCTGGTTATGCCGGCCTCGCCCATATCCGCGTCTTCATGAGTCAATATCCCTTTTAGCATGAGGCGTTGACGGTCATCGATTTTAATTAAGGCTTTGAGTGCCAAATCGTCCACTTCTTGATGCTGGCCGCTACGATTGCCGTCCGATTCCTGCCGAATATAATCCAAGGACAAGCCGACATTTTCGAGCGTACCACCCAATCTTAAATGGGTATCGTAATAGCCATTATTGCCGCCGGCCGCCGAAATCGACCCGCCGAATTCCTCCGGAATCGGCGCACTGACAAAATTGACTGCGCCGCCAACGGTTTGCGGTCCGTACATGATTTGCCCGGAACCCTTCAAGACTTCGATACGGTCGATACGTTTATTGGTTGGAATGTAGTGATTGCTCGGGTCGCTGTAAGGCGCCAATTGTATCGGCGCGCCATCTTCCAATAATTGCGTGCGAACCGATCGCCTTGGATCCAACCCGCGTATGCCTAAATTAAACCGCCGTCCCAACACGTCTTCGTCAACGATGTGAATACCCGGAATGGTGCGCATGGCATCTTTCGTCGACAATGGGCCTTGCCGGTCGAGTGTTGTTTTATCGATGACAAAGCCGGAGCCAGGAATATGCGCTAATTGCGAAGATTCCTCACCGATAATTTCCAGAGGAGGTAATTTTACGGCCGGTGGACGATCATCCACTTTAGCAGCATTTGCATTCACGGCAACCAAGACGGCAGCCGTCATCAAACTCAGACGGAACGGAGCTACTTGGCTCTGCCCGCTCCCCATCGTATTCTGATTAGATTCGATTTTTATTATAGAAATTAAAGACATTGCGTTACCACTCATAAGCCACTTTTTTGAATGCGGCCATTTTAGTGAGCGCTGTCCCTTTTACCTATAGGAAAAACTCCCGAATTTATTTGTTGAGGAACTTTTTAGCAGTGAGCAGTGAGCAGTGAGCAGTGAGCAGTGAGCAGTGAGCAGTGAGCAGTGAGCAGTGAGCAGTGAGCAGTGAGCAGTGAGCAGTGAGCAGTGAGCAGTGAGCAGTGAGCAGTGAGCAGTGAGCAGTGAAATGATCCAATATTTTAACCTTTTGTCAAGACCCAACTTCCTCTTTCCTCTTTCCTCTTTCCTCTTTCCTCTTTCCTCTTTCCTCTTTCACTATTCACTATTCACTGCTTACTGCTTACTGCTTTCCGCTTACTCCTTCCCGCTTACTGTTAACCGCTAACTAACCCCTAAACCTTCGCCCCCAACGCTTTTGCCAAACGATCACGCTTCCCTGTATCGTTTTCGACCTCCCAGCCTTGCAGGTTCTGCCGAATCAATTGACCCAGCGCGTCGATATGTCCGGGTTCGGCGTTGAGCGCATCGATGTATTCATAACGGTCGCCGCCGCTGCTTAAAAAATAAGCACGGTTTTCGACGCCGATTTCTTCGATCGTTTCGAGACAATCAGCGGCAAATCCCGGGCAAAATATTTGTACCGACTTGCAGCCTTGTCCTGGCAAGGCTTTCAGCGTCTCGTCGGTATAAGGCTTAAGCCATTCCTCCCGGCCGAAACGAGACTGAAACGTCGTCATGTATTCGTCTGGAGCTAGTTTTAGCGCTTCGGCGATCAATCGAGACGTTTTGTAGCACTCGCAGTGATATGGATCACCGTTATGTAGGTAGCGCAGCGGAATGCCGTGATAAGAAAAAATCAATTTATCGGCACGGCCATGCGCATGCCAATGATGCCGGATATGCTCGGCCGCTGCTTGAATGAACGGGTCGAAATCATGATAGTGAGTGATGAAGCGCAATTCCGGCAGCCAGCGGCGCTTTTTGAATTGATCCGCCAAGGCATCGAAAGTCGAGGCGGTCGTCGACGCCGAATATTGCGGGTATAGCGGTAGCACCAATAATTTTCGGACGCCTTGTTGCAATAGTCTATCCAATACCGATGCGATCGACGGAGTGCCATAGCGCATCGCGAAATCGAGCACCAGATCGTCGCCCCAATCCGCCTGTAGATTTTTTTGCAAGGCTTCGGCTTGGTGCCGGGTATGAAACATCAACGGCGATCCTTTTTCGGTCCATACCGATTTGTAGGATTTTGCCGAACGCCGGGGCCGAATTCGCAGAATGATGAAATTCAAGACGAACCACCAGATAAATCGAGGAACCTCGACGACCCGCGGGTCAGACAAGAACTCCTTAAGGTAAACGCGCAATTCCTTCGCGGTCGGTGCTTTCGGCGTACCGAGATTGGTAATCAAAACACCGATTTTATCGTTTTGTTGATGCGTGAATGCGGGACTGCCTTTAAATTTCATGCTTTTTTCGCTTTGGAATATTATTATTTTGTCGAAGCTTGTCAACTCAGCCTTATTTATACCTTTAGCACTTCAAATTTCGGCAGTGTCTGAGGAGGCTCCGAAATTTGATCTACGATAGGTATATCAAGGTTGGGTTAATCGAAAAGCGCCTGGTCTAAATTTTTACTATTTTCTAAACCTCTAAGTTCGCCTTTATCTTTTATGCCATGAAATTTTGTGCCGGCAAGGTTGGCTTGTGAAAAATCGGCATCAAGCAGTTTGGCTTCGGACAGATCGGCACCCGACAAATCGGCGCCGGCGAGGTCTGCACCGGCCATGTCGGCGACCATTAAATTAGCGTTTTGCAGATTGGCGCCGTTCAATTTGGCCAAACGCAACATTGCCCGACTCAAATTAGCCCCTGCCAAATTGGCTCCGGTTAAATCGGCGCCTTTTAAATTGGCGCGCATCAAACCCATCGGCTGATTTTTCATATCCGCGCCCCAATTGGCTTCTCTCAGATCGGCGCCCTTTAAATTAGCACCGTCCATCACGGCAATAAAACGACTGCCTCTTAGATTAGCCTTGCTCAAATTGGCCTTGACTAAACTGACACCGAACACGCTGCTATTCGAAAGATCGGCGCCGGATAAATTGATGCCGGTCATTACGGTCAAATCCAATACCAAACCGGACAAATTACTATTACTAAAATCGGCCTTTCTCAAATCGGCGCCCCATAAATCGGCATGGCGAAAATCCAAGCCGGATAAGTCGACTCCGCGTAAGTCCTTCCGGCGCAAATCAGCCGGTTTCTCTTTTGTGGCCGTGCTTAGCAGTTGTTCGATTTGCGCACGGTCGAGATCGGCAGCAAATGCCGAGGAAGTATTCAGTGCCAATAAAAACAACGAGGTAAATAGGGTAGGTATTTTCATCGTATCATCTCCTAATGCGTTGGCTTGATCAAAACTTATTATATACTCAGAGCAAGGGCATGTTCAGTTTTCTAAAACGCCCATTACAAACGAAATGCTTTGTTCCTGACGTTCCGATAATTCTGAGTTAAACTGTGCTATTTTCTCACCCTCTCCGCATTTATCTCAAAACGCATTCATGACTCCTTGTAACGATCCGGCATGCGCCAAAAAAGTCGAATTATTAAATAGCGAATGCCGTTGCGTGTCGTTAGACCGTCATGCTCTGCGCGATGAATTGCTGGCTCTTAACGATCTTAATCTATTCCGCATGCTCACCGAAGAGCGTCCGTATTTATTCGCAGAATCGGCCGTATTCGTCGATGAATCCTGCTTACGGCGGCAATGGGAAATTATCGCGGCACTGGAAAAAGTCATCGATTTACCGGCTTATCAACAGCGGGTATTGGCTTATGCGCCTGAAACCGCCCTTTTTACGCCGAAAGCCCGGGGCGTTTTTTTGGGCTACGATTTTCATATCGGACCCAACGGACCGCAATTAATCGAAATTAATACGAATGCCGGCGGCGCCCTGGTCAATGCGATCCTGGCGCGCGCTCAAGTCGCTTGTTGCGAGCAAGCAGGCGACAGGCGCCCGGGTCAATTACCCGGGGTGGAGTTAAAACAATCGCTCGAGCAAGTTTTCATCGATATGTTCCTCGAAGAATGGCGGCAGGAGCGGGGCGAGCAAGCATTAAAAACGGTTGCCATCGTCGATGAGCAACCGGCCGAGCAATATATGTATCCGGAGTTTTTACTATTCGAAAAACTCTTCGAGCGGCACGGTATCAAAGCGGTAATTTGCGATCCGTCGGAGTTGACCTTCAGCAATGGCAAGCTGTTCTATCGAGAGCTTCACATCGATCTCGTTTATAACCGTCTGACCGATTTCGGTTTGGAAGAAATAGCCTCGCAAGCATTGCGCAATGCCTACTTAGGCAATGCCGTGGTTGTGACGCCTTATCCCAGAAATCACGCATTGTATGCTGACAAACGCAATTTGGCCGTGTTGACCGACACTGCGGTTTTAGAAGAAATCGGCGTAGATGCTGCCACTCGCGAGATTTTATTATCAGGAATCGCACAAACCGTCGTTGTGCGAGAACAAGACGGGGAAAAACTTTGGTCTGACCGTAAACGTTTATTTTTCAAACCAGCCAAAGGCTTCGGCAGTAAGGCTGCTTATCGCGGCGATAAACTCACTCGGCGAGTATTTGGGGAAATCTTGCAAGGCGATTATGTCGCGCAACAATGGGTAGCGCCGAGCGAAAGGCACTTGGAAGTTGATGACGCAGTGATGGGTTTTAAATTGGACTTGCGTAATTATGTTTACAACGGTCAAGTGCAGTTAGTCAGCGCAAGATTGTATCAAGGCCAGACGACTAATTTCCGTACACCCGGCGGAGGATTCGCGCAGGTTGTCGTCGTCGATCCGGCAGGATAGCGCTCGACTTTAAAGAGCCGATACCAAAACGCTTAACGCCTTGCCCCGATGACTGATCGCATTTTTGACTTCAGGCGCCAACTGCGCCGATGCACATTCGTACTCGGGCACCCAAAAGATAGGGTCGTAACCAAAGCCGTTGTCTCCGACCGGTTCATCCAAAATCCGACCTTCCCAAGTCCCTTGTGCGATCACGGGACAGGGATCTTCGGCATGCTCGATGAACACGATCACGCAGATGAAACGCGCAGTGCGCTGTTCGAACGGCACTCCGGCCAATTCCTTCAACAACTTATCGACATTATCTTGATCGCTGGCATCCGAACCCGCATAACGCGCCGAGATCACTCCCGGGGCGCCGTGCAAATAATCCACCGCCAACCCGGAATCGTCGGCGATTGCAGGCAGTCCCGAATGGAATGCCGCATTACGGGCTTTCAATAGCGCGTTTTCGACGAAGGTCTTGCCGGTTTCATCGGCTTCCGCGATTTGGAACTGCGACTGCGGCACAATCGGATGACCGGCCAAAATAGCTTGAATTTCCCGGATCTTACCGGGATTACCGCTGGCCAGAACGACCGGCTGGGAAGGATTCGATAACATTTAAAAGTTTTCCAGAGCTTCGGCTTGTTTTTCCAACAATTGTTTGATGCCATGCTCGGCTAGACTCAGCATCGCATCGAGCTCGTCCTTACGAAACGCGTGGCCTTCGGCAGTGCCTTGTACTTCAATGAATGCCGAAGCGTCATTCATAACGACATTCATGTCGGTCTCGGCATTGCTGTCTTCGGCATAATCCAAGTCCAAAACCGGAACGCCTTTGAAAATGCCGACCGATACCGATGCGACTTGTCCGTGCAGCGGATTTTTCTTGATTTGCTTTTTAGCGAGCATTTTCTGCACCGCCAATGACAAGGCAACGAAACCGCCGGTAATCGATGCCGTTCGCGTTCCGCCATCGGCTTGCAGCACGTCGCAATCGATCGTGATGGTATTTTCACCCAGCGCTTTCATATCGACCGCGGCTCTCAGCGATCGACCGATCAAGCGTTGAATTTCCTGAGTGCGCCCGCCTTGTTTGCCGCGACTCGCTTCACGCCCCATTCGGTCGTGTGTGGAGCGGGGCAACATCCCGTATTCGGCGGTAATCCAGCCTTCGCCCT
This sequence comes from Methylotuvimicrobium sp. KM1, assembly GCF_044788715.1. Lineage (NCBI taxonomy): Bacteria > Pseudomonadati > Pseudomonadota > Gammaproteobacteria > Methylococcales > Methylococcaceae > Methylotuvimicrobium > Methylotuvimicrobium sp. KM1. The sequence continues at coordinate 4,769,180 of NZ_CP173170.1, forward strand.
TACCTTTGAGAAATCGCGGCACGTTAGTTTCGACACTGGCCGTGCATATCACACGCGTGTCGCCAAATTCTACCAGCACGGAACCTTCCGCATGCTTGGTGTATCCGCAGGTAAATTTAATGTCTCTCAATTGATCAGGATTACGTCCGCTTGGTCTCATAGTGCTACTCATGATTAAATAACGCGACAGTATAACCGAAAGCTTTCATTTAAAGAGGGCTTTTGAGCATTCAATTAGCAGTCAACTCTTTTAGATAATCGGCCACAGATTGCGGACGATCGGACGGCTTAACCGCCATCGCCCAATCGATAACCGCCAACAGTTTTTTTGAATATTTTTTTTTGTGAGCCTTCACCGCAGGGATCAACGAGTCATTCTGAGCTCGCTCTGTTGCTTGAGGAGGCGCTTTATAGTCGAGGCAGGCCCGCATGCTCGCGCCGATCGCATAAAGATCGGTCCAAGGCCCTAGCGGTTTATTGCTTAAATATTGTTCGACCGGCGAAAACCCGTTGGTCAGTACTTTGCTTTGTTTATGTCGAGCCGGATTAGGAAAAGTCTGAATCGCGCCGAAATCCAGCAATACAGGATCGTTTCCCGGGCGAATCAAAATATTGGCCGGCTTGATGTCCAGATGAACGAGATTATGTTGATGAATAAACCCGACGCCATCTAATAATGAAACGAATACTTGTACTAAAAACTCCTCGCTCATCTCCAGTAATCTTTTTTGCAGAATTTTTTCCAAGGTAAGCCCGTAGTCGTAAGTCATCACCATGTACACGGTCGAATTTTCTTGAAAAAAATTGATGACTTCAACAATATTCGGGTGTTTTAACTTCGCCAACACCATCGCTTCTTCGAAAAATAGCGCTCTACCTCGCTTGAACAACGCTTTGGTTTCCTCGCTATTAGCCACGACTTGATTATTCCAAGTTCTATGGGCTAGTTTTCTAGGTAGATACTCCTTGATCGCGACTTGAACCTGATCCAATCGCCTGCGGGCCAAGTAAACGGAACTAAATCCGCCGCGCGCCAATTCACGCTCGATCATATAGTCGTCTATAATGGTGCCGGATTGGAGATAATTCCATTGCTTAGGATAGTTATCCGGATCGTAGTATTCAGCCACTGAGTCGCGTCATTGGGTTAATTCGTGTAAAAACACGACAATTATAGGTGAAAAATGATCAGAAGTATGACGGCATTTGCCGGAGATGAGGCAGTCATCGAAAATTTAACCGTTCTTTGCGAACTGCGATCGGTTAATCATCGTTATTGCGACATCACTGTCAAATTACCCGAGCGCCTCCGCTTTGCCGAAGCGCCGATACGTAGCGCCATTGCCGCAAAAATCAAACGCGGTAAAGTCGAATGCGCATTAAATTATAAAAAGCTTCCGCAAAACTTTAACGTCGATCTACAGGCGGTTGAAGCACTTTTAAACGCAGCCCGCACTATCGAATCGCTAATGCCCGAGCACCGAACTTTTTCGGCTCTCGATATTTTGACTTACCCAGGCATTCAACAGGAAGTCGGCACAGATAATGCCGTTCTTAGTCAAGGGATTACCGCTTTAGTCGACCTTACCCTCGAACAAATGCTCGAGGTCAGAAATCGGGAAGGCGAACAATTAGCAAGCCTCATCGACGAACGTTGCCGAAAGATGAGCGAATTAGTCGTTGCAGCGCGTAGCAGAATGCCCGAAGTTTTGGTTCATCTGCGGGAAAAACTGAAGCTCCGAATTCACGATTTAGTAATCGAACCCGATTTCGACCGACTGGAACAGGAATTAGTTTTTTTGACCCAAAAACTGGATGTCGAAGAAGAGTTAGATCGTCTCGAAACGCATGTCAACGAAGTAAGACGTACCCTCAAAGACTCAGAGCCAGTCGGTCGCAGACTGGATTTTCTAATGCAGGAAATGAACCGCGAAGCCAATACCTTAGGCTCTAAGTCTGCCGACAAGGAAATGACCGGCATTGCGATAGACTTGAAAGTCTTGATTGAACAAATGCGCGAACAAATTCAAAATATCGAATAGACCAAAAGGCGCTCGAAAAAGACGCATTCCGCCAAACTTAAGTCTGTAAAATCTACACTTAATCTTTCTCACAACTACATTTTCGGATTAGTTATACGCATCGCAGATCAAAATTCGGCACCGGGGTGTCCGTCAAAGGACGCCGTGAACCCAGCACCTAAATTCCATAGGTCATTGGTAATGATTTAATATTATGGCTAATTTAGGTGCTGGGTGAATACATCCCTGTAGGCTCTATGCCAGCTCCATGCTGGCCCCTCACCTAGCGTTAGGTGAGAGGGCCGAACACCCGGTGCCTCCTCAGGCACTGCCGAAATTTGATGTACGAAAGGTATACCATTAACGACACGCATGCAATTGGATTTCATCATAGCTAAATGGGCTGTCTGGCCACCTTTGTCGCCCGAGCAAGATAGCGCCGCCCAATGGCTTTCCGACATATCCCCCATACTGAAAAGGCGCTTGACACCGCTGGCTAAGACCGTATTCTGTACCGTTGCTCAGTGCCTTGACGAAGACGGCATGGTGCCTGCGGTATTCAGTTCCGCTCACGGCGAATTGGCTAAATCCTTGTCGATGATGGAAATGCTCGAGGTCGGCGAGGAAATCTCGCCGACCGGGTTTAGCCTGTCGGTCCACAATGCCATTGCCGGTTTGTTTTCGATGGCCTGGAAAAACAAGCTGCAATGTACCGTGCTCGCTCCCGGCGAGGAAGGCATGGCGCCGGCATTTATTGAAGGATTAGGCTTACTTCAAGAAGGCGCGGAACGGGTATTGTTGGTGTTTTACGATGAACCCTTGCCCGCCTTTTATCCGTCTTCTCCTTATCGATTGTCTTCGGATTCGAGCTGTGCGCTAGCATTGATGATTGCAAAAAGCGGTACAGGACAAGCGCTGACGCTATTTTCTTCAGCATTAACCGGAAACGACGGCGAACAACCGGTACAATTGCCGGCCTTTATTCGCTTTTTGACCGAGCCGCAGACTCGACTGACCTTCTGCATGCCGCGCCGGAGTTGGAGTTGGGAAAAACGTTCCGACTGACGTTATCCTCGATTTTGGCGGCAACCGCTATTGATATAATTTTTAGAGAAATGTATGAGCAGTTTGGAAAATGAATTAAAAAAATTGATTATCGAGTCGCTCGATTTGGAGGATATCGGCGTGGACGATATCGATAGTCACGAAGCTTTGTTTAACGACGGCTTGGGGCTGGACTCAATCGATGCCCTGGAACTGGGCCTCGCGATTAGAAAAAAATATAATATCCGGATCGATTCGGAAAAAGACGACGTGGTCAATATTTTCGCGTCGGTCGCCGCGCTGGCTGAATTTATTGATTCCGAGCAGAGGGCAGCATGAACAATCGCGATGACATTCTGCAAATGATCAAGGACATCATGCAGGAGATGTTCGAGATAGACGCGGAAGACGTGACGCCCGAAGCCCGTCTTTATGAAGACCTCGATTTCGACAGCATCGACGCGGTCGACATGATTGTCAAACTCAAGGAATTGACCGGCAAGGCCGTGAAGCCGGAAGATTTCAAGAACGCACGCACCGTGGGCGATGTCGTCGAAGCCGTCGATAAACTGATCCATATCTAATGCGCAAATGGCTTAACGGCGTCATCGGTGTCTTGATGCTGTTATATCCGCTGGCCGTTTATTTCGGCATTCAATCGGTGCAGCCCTGGCAGATTGCCATGTCCTTGGCCACGCTGTTGCTCGTGCGCCTGGTTTACGGACGGACTACCGGCGCGGCCAATCAAGGCTTGGTCATCGCCGCGCTGCTGTTTTGCGGTTTGGCTGTCTGGAATAATAACGAGATCACGCTGCGTTTTTATCCTGCTTTGATGAACCTGGGCTTATTGTTGGTATTTGCTTCGAGCCTGTATTTTCCGCCGCCGGTGATCGAAAGGCTGGCGCGTCTTCAACATCCCGATTTGCCGCCACAAGGCGTGCTTTACACCAGAAGGGTCACCCAGGTCTGGTGCGTGTTTTTTTTACTGAACGGACTGATCGCCGCCGCGACCGCGCTGTGGTGCAGCTTTGCCTGCTGGAGCCTGTATAATGGTCTGCTGGCTTATGTGTTGATGGGTTTATTGATGGCGATCGAATATTGGGTGCGAATCAGGACGCAGGATCATGTGCGCTGAACCGACTCCGCTGAGCCGCTGCGCATTACCCGCGCATCCCAAACGGACTCTCGCCGTGCATGCAGGACAACGGTTGGACCGGCAACGCTTCTGCGCCGATGTCGCGGCCGCAGCCTCGGTATTACAACGCCGAACGCAGTCTTGCTATGCCCTCTATCATGAAGACGCCTATCCGTTCGGGGTGGCGCTGTTTGCCTTGTGGCATTCAAACAAAAAAGTCATCATTCCCGGCAATAACTGTCCGGCGACCGCCGACGAGCTGGCCGGGCAAGGCTACGTGTTGATCGGTGCCTGGCAAGGGCGCGAATCGTCATTGCCGAGTTCTGCCGAAGCACTCATCGAATTACATGCGCTGAGTTCGATCGATACGCAGTTGACGCTTTTTACCTCCGGTTCGAACGGCAGGCCTAAGGCCATCGTCAAGACCTTGCTGCAATTGCAACGCGAGGTCGATGTCCTGGAAGCCCAGTGGGGCCGACTATTGGGAGAGTCGGCGGCGGCCGCGACCGTCAGTCACCAGCATATTTACGGATTGTTGTTCAGGTTGTTATGGCCGTTGGCGTCGGGTCGCTGTTTTTACAGCCAGCTATTTTTGAGTCCCGAGCCGATGTTGAAAGCACTGTCCGGCCAACCCGCCTATTGGGCCGCGAGCCCCGCGCAATTGAAAAGGCTCGATGAACTGACCGATTGGGATAAATTAGCCGGGTTCAGCGCTATTTTCAGTTCGGGCGGACCGTTGCCGCCTGAGGCCGCAGCAAAAATCGAGCGGCACTGCGGGCAGAAGGTCATCGAAGTCTACGGCAGTTCCGAAACCGGCGGCATTGCGTGGCGCCGTTCAAGTCACGATACGCGATGGACGCCCTTTGCCGGTATCGGTCTCAGTCGGGGCGAGGATGGGCGCTGTTTGCTTTCATCGCCCTATTTGCCCGATGTAAGCACCTATCCGATGGATGACCGGATCGAACTGCACGATGATGGAAGCTTTAGTTTGCTGGGCCGGCTCGACCGCATCGTCAAGGTGGAGGAAAAACGCTTGTCGTTGGACGCATTGGAAAACGCCTTGGCTCAATCCGATTGGGTCGAGCAGGCGCACTGCTTGCTGGTCAGCAACCGGCGAGACCGTGTGGCGGCCGCTATCGCGTTGACCGAAAGCGGCTTGGCGGCTTTACGCCACCAAGGCCGCGCGGCCATATTCAAGTCATTGCGGCGGCAGTTGCAGCGGAATTTCGAATCGGTAGTGTTGCCGCGCAAATGGCTGTGCTTCGACGGCTTGCCGATGACCCGGCAAGGCAAAATCGATCATGTTTTACTGCGGCAATCGTTCGCGTTGGACTCGGCCATATATCCGCAATTGCTATACTGCCGAATCGCGGCCAACCGCGTCGAACTGGAATTTCGCATTCAACCCGAACTGGTCTATTTCGACGGACATTTTCCGGGCATGCCGATTCTGCCGGGCGTGACGCAATTGGCTTGGGCGGAACATTACGGCAAGCTGTTTTTTTCGATCGAACAACCTTTTTTGACGATGGAAGCGGTCAAATTTAAAAAAATCATTCTACCGGATGCCTTGATCAAGATGACGCTGGAATGGCGAGACGAGAACGGCAAGCTCTATTTCGATCTGAGTTCGGTCAGCGAATCGCATAGTTCCGGACGGATGGTGTACGGAGTCCGACCATGAAGGTTTGCGTCATTATCCCGGTTTACAATCACGAAGACGCGGTCGGCACGGTCGTCGAGCAATTAAAACCCTACGGCCTGCCTTGCTATCTGATCAACGACGGCAGCACGCCATCCTGCACTTCGGTGTTGAAGCGATTGGCCGAACGTGAGCAGGATTGGATCGTGTTATACGAACGCCCAGAAAACGGCGGCAAAGGCGCGGCAGTCATCGACGGTTTGCGCTTGGCGATAGCCGATGGCTTCAGCCATGCGCTACAAATCGATGCCGACGGACAGCACCGGCTCGAGGACATCGATCGCCTGCTGAAGGTAGCCGAACGACACCCAAACCGGCTGATTCTCGGCAAGCCTCGTTTCGATGACACCGTGCCCAAGGGCCGATTGTATGGCCGTCAATTCACGAACCTGTGGATTTGGATCAATACGCTGTCGCTTTCGATCGCCGACGGCATGTGCGGTTTTCGTTGCTATCCGCTCGCGGCTGTCGAACCCTTGCTGAGATCGGCCCGAATGGGCCTGCGCATGGACTTCGACATCGAAATCGCCGTGCGTCTCTACTGGCAGGGCGTCGATGTGGTCAATGTCGAAACCGAAGTGCGTTATCCGCTGGACGGCGTTTCGCATTTCGACATGCTGCGCGACAATCTGTTGATTTCGAGAAAACATGCGCAATTGTTTTTCGGCATGCTCATACGCCTGCCGCGCTTGTTGATGAGGCATTGGCGATGAAACATTGGGCCAACATGGAGGAACGCGGAGTCATCTGGGGCATGCAGTTGCTGCTCAAGGTCTATCTGTTGTTCGGACGCCGGGTGCTGCAAGTGTTTTTGTATCCGGTGGTCAGTTATTACTGGCTGCTCAACGGTAAGGCGCGCGCAGCCAGTATCGATTATTTGCGCCGCGTGTCGGACTTTTTGCCCGCAGACACGATACGAGACAGACGCTACGGCAGTTATCTGCATTTCATCGCTTTTGCGAATGCGATCATCGATAAGCTGGCGGCCTGGAGCGGCGCGATCTCGTTGAACGATGTCGAATACCATGGTCGAGACGCCATCGTCAGTCATCTCGAACACGGCCAGGGCGTTTTGATCCTGGGTTCGCACCTGGGTAATATGGAAGTGTGCCGAGTCATCGCCAAGTTGCGCAAAAACGTCACAGTCAATGTTTTGGTGCATACCAAGCATGCCGAAAAATTCAATGCGCTGCTGAACCGTTATGCCGAATCCGGGCGCATGAATCTGATTCAAGTCACCGAAATGAATGCCGCGACGGCCATGCTGCTGCAAGATAAAATCGAAGCCGGCGAACTGGTCGTGATCGCCGCCGACAGAATTCCGGTCACAGGGCAAGGGCGTGTCGCCAAAGCGCGCTTTCTCGGCGCAACGGCGCTGTTTCCGCAAGGACCGTATATTTTGGCGTCATTGCTGAAATGTCCGGTCTATACCTTGTTTTGCTTGAAGCGTCAGGATAAGCAAGCGATTTATTTCGATCATTTCAGCGATGGTTTGAATCTACCGAGAAAACTTCGCGACGAACGTGCCCGGCGTTATGCTCAGGACTATGCCGACCGCTTGCAGCACTATTGTCTGCAAGAACCGCTGCAGTGGTTCAATTTTTACGATTTTTGGCTGGATGGAAATGACTAAGGGGCAATATGATAGGATGTCATGCTCTTAGCACTTCGCCCCCCCGGCTACAATTAGAGAAAGCTAAATATCATGCCTAAAATCACCGATTTGTCGCAACTCGACCCTGAGCAAACCTATAGCTATGCCGATTATCTGACCTGGCAAATCAAAGAAACCATCGAATTGATCAAAGGCAAGGTCATGTTGATGTCGCCCGCGCCGAGCGTCCGGCACCAACGTATTGAAAGAAAACTACTGGTCGGCATCGACCTCCATTTGAAAAATAAGCTATGCGAAATTTTTCCGGCACCTTTCGACGTGCGTTTATACGATAGAAATAAATCCGTGCTGAGTAGTCAGGAAATTTTTACCGTCGTACAACCTGACCTATGCGTCATTTGTAATCCTGAAATTTTGGATAAACAAGGTTGCAACGGCGCGCCGGATTGGATTATCGAAATTCTCTCTCCAGGCAATTCCAAGCGGGAGATGCAAATCAAATATCAGCTTTATCAAGAATGCGGCGTACAAGAATATTGGTTGGTTTACCCGGAACAACAAGCGATTCACCAGTTTGTTCTCGATTCTGCAGGGCAGTATCGGCTCAAGGCCATGTTTGCCGATAAGTGGGCATCATCTTATCTATTTCCTGACTTATCAATTGATTTGATTGATCTTTTTGCTAGCCGCTAATGACTAAACGAACCGTAATCGTCGACGGACAGGATTTGACGATCGAAAACATTGCCGCGCTTGCGGAACGCTCGTATCGACTCGAATTAAGCAATGCGCCGGCCTTCGTCGCACGCATCGACAAGGGCGCCGAATTCATCGAAACGCTGCTGCGCGAGGAAGGCTTCGTCTACGGCGTCACGACCGGTTACGGCGACTCTTGCACCGTGTCGATCCCGCTGGACAAGACCGGCGACTTGTCGCGGCATCTTTATACCTTCCACGGCTGCGGTCTCGGCGCGCATTTCGACGAACAACAAACCCGCGCGATCATGGCGGTGCGTTTGAACAGTTTGGCGCGGGGCTTTTCCGGCGTACGTTACCGCTTGCTGCAACAGATCGCCGAATTACTGAAACACGATGTGCTGCCGTTGATTCCGCAGGAAGGCTCGGTCGGTGCCAGCGGCGACTTGACGCCGTTGTCTTATCTCGCGGCTGTGCTGGCCGGCGAGCGCGAAGTGCTCTATCGCGGCAAAAAGCAGGAGGCCGCGAGAGTGCTGGCGACATTGGGCATCGCTCCGTTGACGCTGAAACCGAAGGAAGGTCTCGCGATCATGAACGGCACGGCCGTAATGACGGCGGTGGCCTGCCTGGCCTTTCAACGCGCGGCCTATTTGTCGCAATTGTGCACGCGCATCACCGCGCTGGCTTCGGTTGCGCTGAACGGCAACGCTTATCATTTCGACGAAAAACTGTTCTCGGTCAAGCCGCATGCCGGACAAATCAAGGTCGCGGCGCGTATTCGAGACGACTTGCATGTCACCGAACAGACGCCGCGCAACGATACGCGTCTGCAGGACCGCTATTCGCTACGCTGCGCGCCGCATGTGATCGGCGTACTCGAAGACGCGCTGCCGTGGCTGCGGCAGTTCATCGAAAACGAATTGAACAGCGCGAACGACAATCCGATCATCGACGCCGAAGGCGAGCATGTCTTGCACGGCGGACATTTTTACGGCGGTCATATCGCGTTCGCGATGGACAGCTTAAAAACGGCGGTCGCGAATCTGGCCGACCTGATGGACCGGCAGATGGCGCAATTGATGGATACCAAGTTCAATCACGGCTTGCCGGCCAACTTGTCCGGCGCGAAGGGTGAGGAGGCGATGCTGAATCACGGCTTCAAGGCGGTGCAGATTGCCGTGTCCGCCTGGACCGCCGAGGCCTTGAAATTGACGATGCCGGCCAGCGTATTTTCGCGTTCGACCGAATGCCACAATCAAGACAAGGTCAGCATGGGCACGATTGCCGCGAGAGACTGCGTGCGCATCATCGAATTGACCGAGCAGGTCGCGGCGGCCGTTTTGATCGTTGTCATCCAGGGCGTCGAATTGCGAGGAGAACGGCCGGGGTTGAGTGCCGGTCTCAAGCATACGCTGCAACAAGTGAGGGCCGAGATCGGTTTTCTCGAAGCCGACCGAGCAATGGAACGGGAATTGCGCCTCTGTCTGCAATTGATCCGCGACCGGCATTGGCTTCTGTATGACTAAGGCCATCGTCTCCTGTGAAGTCGAAATCGAGGTGCCGTTTTTCGATGTCGACCTGATGGAAATCGTCTGGCACGGCCATTATCTAAAATATTTCGAAATCGCCCGCTGCGCACTGCTCGATAAGATCGATTACGGCTATATGCAAATGCGCGAATCCGGCTATGCCTGGCCGGTCGTCGACGTGCGCGTCCGCTATGCGAAACCGGCGAAGTTCGGTCAAAAAATCATCGTGCATGCTGAATTGACCGAATGGGAAAACCGCATGAAAATCAATTATCTGATTCTCGACAAACAAACCGGCGCGCGCTTGACGCGCGGCTATACCTACCAAGTCGCGGTCGAGATCTCCAGCGGCGAAATGTGCTACGAATCGCCGCCGATTTTATTCGAAAAACTAGGGCTATTTGCATCATGAAAGCCTTCATTTATCATTTTTTCATCACCATGAAGAGCATGAAGGTAATGAAGGAAACAGAATTAAACCTAGAAAAAGCATTTCACCATGAAGGGCATGAAGATAATGAAGGGAAGAGAATTTAGTGATTTGTCGACTAAAGTCATTGGCTGTGCAATCGAAGTTCATAGAACTCTTGGTCCTGGCTTGTTGGAATCAACTTATCTAAATTGTCTTGCTCACGAACTCAATATCAAACGAATTAATTTCAAAACGGAGTATCCTTTGTCAATTCAATATAAAGGGATTCATTTGGATTGTGGTTATAAATTAGATCTATTAGTTGAAAATCAAATCATTTTGGAATTAAAGAGCGTAGATCAATTGAAAAGTATTCATGAAGTGCAGCTTTTGACTTATATGAAATTGATGAATATCAAACAAGGTTTTTTAATCAACTTTAATGTCAAGCTTTTGAAGCAAGGGCTGAGAAGTTTTGTTTTATGACATATTCTTTGCCGAACAAACCAAACTCTTCAATTTCTTCATGTTCTTCATGGTAAAAAATAAATATACAATCTTGGATTCGACAGCATCGTGACGGACTATGATGTCATTGTGATCGGTAGCGGCATCGGAGGCTTGACTGCGGCCGGCTTGCTCGCGAAATCCGGTAAGTCGGTGTTGGTACTCGAAAGCCATGACCGGCCGGGTGGTTATGCGCACGGATTCAGGCGCAAAAAATACCGTTTCGATTCCGGCGTGCATTTGATCAGCGGCTGCGGCCCTGACGGTTACCGAGGCGGACAAATCATCTACAAGGTGTTACAGGCGCTCGATGTCGAACACAGTATCGAATTCATCAACATAGACCCATTCAGCCATGCCCGTTATCCGGATTTGAACACCGCTTTGCCGCAGTCGGTCGAGGCGTTTTGTGAACGGTTGGGACGGCTGTTTCCGGAAGAGCAGCAGGGTTTGCGCGACTTGACCCGTTTATGTCTGCAGGTGGCCGAAGAAATTACCGTCGCCGATGAGATCATAGCCGGGACGAACCTAGCCGAGGCACAACGCTTGCTGCCAGCCTTATGCAAATACCGCAAAGCAACCCTGGCCGAAGTGGCGCGGGAGTTCATCGCCAACCCGAAATTACTGGGGCTCTTCGCAAGCAATTGGCCTTATCTTGGCCTGCCGCCTTCGGAAGTCTCTTTTGTCTATTGGTCGACGATGTTGATTGGCTACATGGTCGACGGTGCTTATTACTGCAAGGGCGGTTTCCAGCATTTGGCAGATACGCTGGTCGACGGTCTCGCACGGCACGGTGGCGAGATCCGCTTCAAATCGCCGGCCGATAAAATTCTGATCGAAAACGGAAGGGTTGCCGGTGTCGAGGTAAAAAATGAAAAGTTTGCCGCGCCGGTCGTGATCGCCAATGCCGACATCCGGCATACGGTTTGCGAGATGATCGGCGAACAGCATTTTCCGACACGCTATATTCAACGCATCAAAAAAATGCAGCATTCTTTGTCGATTTTCGCGGTCTATATCGCGACCGATATCGATCTCATCGCGCAGAAATTGGCTCACGAGTCGTTTTGTTTCCAAGACTTCGATCATGAGAAGAATTTTGCCGCGACCTGCAACGGCGAGATTACTTGGCTCAGTATCACCGCTCCGACGCTGGTCGACCCGAGTCTGGCCCCGCCAGGTCAGCATCTTTTGATGCTGACGACCTTGCTGCCTTATCAAGCAACGGACTCTTGGCAACAGGCCAAACCGGGCTATATGGATGCGATGCTAAAACTGGCTGGAAAGTATATCGCCGGGCTCGAGGATCATGTCTTGTTTATCGAAGGCGGGTCTCCGGCGACGATGCGCCGCTACACGCAAAATTTTCAGGGCGCGGCTTACGGCTGGGACGTTTCGCCGAGCCAAGTCGGCCCTGCGCGCCTACCCAATCAATCGCCGCTGCCGGGGCTGTATTTCGCCGGCCATTGGACTTCGCCGGGCGGCGGCGTATACGGCGTCAGCGTCTCCGGCGTGCAGGCTGCGCAAAGAGTGTTGGGAATTAGGCAGCAGGCCGAATTCTGGCGATTGATTGAAACGCTTGGGCAAACATAGAATCCGCTGCTAGCTCACTGCTGTTAAGCTAAGCCGTTCATGGTGAGCCAGTCGAACAGCTTAGCTTAATTGGTAGTGGCTTGCTAGCTTCTAACCGCTAACCGACATTATTCTCCTTGATATAGCTGATCCACCGTTAAATGCACGGCCGGAAGGAAATGTTCCCGAAAATAATCGACCTCCGGTAAATCGATCTTGTTGAGTCGTATTTCAATGTCGTCCATGGCATCCTTAAACTCGAAATTGCCGGCCCGAGTCTCTTCGACGCATTTGACATAGGCGCTGATCGTATCGGCAGCTTTGACCAATTCGGAAATCGACTCCTCGCAAGATTCGGTGACATAGTTATACAGGTCGTCTTTTAACGCATCGGGCAAGGTATCGACTAAGGCCTGCGAGGCGACCGACTCGATGTCCTTATAATGATTTAATATTCCGGGATTGAATTTTTTGATCGGCGTCGGCAAATCTCCGGTAATACTTTCGTGCGCGTCGTGATAAAGCGCGGCCAAAACGACCTCGCCGGGGTCGATCGCTCCGCCGAATAGCTCGTTTTTGATGGTGCATAATAAATGCGCTATCACGCAAACATCGAATGAATGTTCCTTGACGTTTTCATTGATCGAATTACGCTTAAGTCCCCAACGTTGAATATATTTCAAACGATTGATGGTAGCGAAAAATCCCGACATGATTGTGGCTCCGTAGCAAAATTACGTAACTTATTCTAACGATAAAATATCACGGATAATAATATACTTTGCGCCGCCACATTCGCTCGAAGTTTAACCATACTCCCTTTTGGTCGAAAAACCGTCTAAGAATAAAAGGTATGGGATGTGTCTATCGAGGACCGCCGTTCACCCAGCACCTAAATTATCTCAGATAGTTAACCATAGCCAATGGACTATGGAATTTAGGTGCTGGGTAAACCCATCCATGGGGGCTTGACGGCAGCGATCCCTGCTGCCGACATCCTCGCTAGCCACACCCCATACCTTCATAAAGTTAACTAATTTTTGAGTATAAAGGGAGTAATAGATTAAATTTAGGCGCTTTATTTATTTGCGAGAATTCGCAGGACAAAAAAAAGCCGGAGCGTAAAGCTCCGGCAAAACAACACACGAGGTAAAAAAGGTAACGAGGGGAGAGAATCAATCGCGAATACGGCGATTGGAAAACATGATGCTAAACATCGCGGCCGAGGCAAATGTCATTGCTGAAACGATAAAAGCTCCGGAAATGAATCCGAAAATTCCGATAATAAACATCAAACCGAGCGCGACATCTTTCTGAAAATCAGTCATTTCGCAATATCCTAGTGAAAAGGTATGAATTAGTGGGATTGAGGACAACTATACCTAGTTACCTTTGTGTTAACAATAGACTCAATTATTGATAGATTGTTTCTTATTACGTAATAAAAGAGATTTAGCTCATTCTTTGTTTAGTTTGAGAGTCCCTTCTGCGCTTCTGGCCGTCATTTCCCGACAGACATAACTGCCTTTTTTATCTGCCAAAGCATAATTAACCCAGCCGTTACAACCAAGGCTGGGTACATCCTAGCGTCAAAACTTTTATTTGCACTATGTTTTCAATGCCTTGTGGGTAGCCGATGGAAAAGCTTACTGCCATTAAGTTAAGGAAACTCCGTCATTCCGCCACCTGATTAGCAAGATGCTTCAGCTTACCGAAGCCAAGTATCCGAGCAGGGGCCAGTCGTAGTCGCAAAAACTAAAATATGCTGTTACCCAAGCTCCGGCTTGGGTAACCTGTTAAGGAAGCTCTAGCTTCCCGACAATCAAGAAAGATTGAACAAGCGAGCCGGGGGTGATTGAGAATGTGCGAAGGTTGTGTCGGTCTCAGGAAGCTCTTGCCCTGAGCCCTTCGGCTGCGCTCAGGAGAGCCTTGTCGAAGGCTTGCCCTGAGCTTGTCGAAGGGGGAGCTTCCGGGGGGCTTTCCCAAGCTGGAGCTTGGGAAAGAGCGTGATGTGGGTTGGCCGTTTTAGCTTGACGCGCATGGCTTGCGAACCCCGTCCTGCTATGGATATGCTGATCTTTGGGCTTTAGCTGAAGAAGCTTACTAATCAGTAAGATTTATGAGTTTTTATTTTTTCTCTTTAAGCAGATCCCTAATCTCAGTTAATAGTTGTTCTTCCTTGGAAGGCTCCGGCTCAACTTCCGGCGCTGCCGCCTCTTGCTTCTTAAGCCTGTTAATAAATTTGACTGCAATGAAAATCGCAAAAGCGACGATAGTAAAGTCGATCAATGTTTGAATGAATTTACCGTAACTTAACGTGACTGCTTCCGCACCTTCCGTGGCTTCCTTTAACACAATAGCCAGATCGGAAAAATCTACGCCCCCGATCAAAACTCCGATTGGAGGCATGATAATGTCACCGACAAATGACGAAACGATTTTACCGAATGCCGCTCCGATAATAATACCGACCGCCATGTCGATTACATTGCCCTTGACCGCGAATTCCTTGAACTCTTTTAAAATACTCATAGTAAAACTCCCCAAAAGTTAAAATTGTTATTATTGTTCTTGCCATAGAAGTCCACTCCAATACCATCCCTTGTTAATGAGATCGAGGTTAAGCTCGTCTCACCGATGCTCCAAATTCGCTCTGGGTCCCTTTTTAAAGGGAGAGCAGTATTTTTCGCCGATAAATGTCTTTTGCCCCTATATATTTCCGCTTTGACTCTCCTTAACCCAAAAGCGCATCGATATCCTCTCCATGAATCACTTCTTTTTCCTGAAGAATTTCGGCAAGCTGATCCAAAATGTGCCGTTTAGCAGTCAAAATATCCATTGCGCGCTCGATTCCCTCATCGACCAGCGCCTTGACTTCGGCATCAATCAGCTTAGCGGTTTCCTCGCTGTAATTGCGATATTCGGTCCCTTCGGTTTCGAGAAATTGCAGTTGTTGACGCTTGCCGTAAGTCAACGCACCGAGTTTGGCGCTCATGCCCAAATAACACACCATGGCCCGAGCGATTTCACTGGCTTTTTCCAAGTCGTTTTGCGCGCCGGTCGACACATTGCCCAATGCGATCGCCTCCGCCATGCGCCCGCCCATCAAAATCGCAATTTGATCTTTAAGTTCGGCATCGGTGGACAGAAACTTTTCCTCGACCGGAAGTTGTAGCGTAAAGCCCAAAGCCGAAACGCCGCGCGGAATGATCGATACCTTATGAATCGGCTGACCGGTGGGTACATGCTTCGCGACCAATGCATGGCCTGCCTCGTGGTAAGCAACGCGGCGTTTTTCCTCGGGTCCCAGCGCACGCGATTTTTTCTCGGGACCGGCCAAAATACGGTCGATCGCCGCTTCGAAGTCTTCCATGCCAACATTATCATGATTGACGCGCGCCGCTAGAATCGCGGCTTCGTTCGCGATATTCGACAAATCAGCGCCGACCAATCCCGGCGTGCGTTTGCCGACGACGGTCAAATCGACGTCGGAAGCAAGCTGCATTTTCGCGGTATGCAGTTTGAGAATTTTGACACGGTCTTCGAGGTCCGGTTTGTCGACAATAATCTGCCGGTCGAAGCGCCCGGCGCGCAGCAAGGCTTTGTCGAGAATTTCCGGACGATTGGTCGCGGCCAATACGACCACCCCCGATGAAGGATCGAAACCGTCCATTTCGGTCAGCAATTGATTGAGCGTTTGCTCCCGTTCGTCATGGCCGCCCATCACCATCGGCCCGCCGCGCGAGCGTCCGATCGCATCGAGTTCGTCGATAAAGATAATACAAGGGGCTTTTTGGCGAGCCTGTTCGAATAAATCGCGAACTCGTGCGGCACCGACGCCGACGAACAGTTCGATAAATTCCGAACCGCTAATGTTGAAAAACGGCACGCCGGCTTCGCCCGACACCGCTCGCGCCAGCAAGGTTTTCCCGGTACCGGGTGGGCCGACCAACAATGCGCCTTTCGGCATACGGCCGCCGAGTTTTTGAATTTTTTCCGGGGCTTTAAGAAATTCGATCGACTCCTTCAGTTCCTGCTTCGCACTCTCGCTACCGGCAACATCGTCGAACGTAATTTTCGGTTGCGTTTCCGGATGTATCTTGATTTTATTACCGATATTCAAAAAGCCGCGTCCGGCCGGTCCACCGCCGGCCATGCGCCGAAACAGCCAGGACCAAATCGCGACTAAGATCAGCATCGGAATGATCCAATTGAATAGTATATTACCAAGCCAACTTTCTCCGCTTCTAACGACATAATCGACATCGTGTTCGGCAAGCGTCTCTGCGAGATGCTCATCCCACAGAGGAATAGTCATGAAGTGTTGGGGAGAATCAGACGGTTCGTCGGGTTTTATCAGGCCGGTAATCGTTTTTTCGGTGACCACGGCACGCTGGATTTTGTTATTCTTAACCAATTCGAGAAATTGGTTGTAGGGTAGTTCGTCTTTTTGCAGTTCGTTAGCCTGATTGAAGATCGATAGGATCATCAACACACCCAGGCCAATCAACAAATAGCGTGTCAATTTTTCGCTCTTATCGGGCTTTTCCGGCGCATTGATTTCCTTTTCCGGATCGGGCTTGAATAATGTCCGATAAAGACCGGTCAACGCCGTTTTGAGCGACTTCAGTAATTGAATCAGAAAACCGGTTAATATTTTCAGGAAATTATCGGAATTTTGCTTGTCCATAGTGATGACCTCGAATAACGGACGAAATGGTTCAATTATTTATTTCCACATAGTACCACTCAAATTATTACGCTCAACTTTTAAAAATTAGCTTTTCTTATGTATAACCGATGAGGATGTCAGTGCAATTCCTTCTAATCTTAACAAGATGTGCCGTTATTTTAAGTCTTTTATCGCTTGGCTTCAGCGTTTCGGCTCTCGGCGCAAGCGCACCGCAGATGCTAAGACCGGCTTCGGCGCTCACGGCCAATGATTTAGTTGTTATTGTCAATGAAGCCGATCCGCTTAGCGTTAAGATTGCCGATTATTATGGACGCAAAAGAGGCATTCCGAGCAATCAGATTGTTCGCGTTCGTTTCGACCCGGCAATGAAAGTCATGAAGCCGGAGCAATTCGAAGCGATCAAGACCGAAGTCGATGCGCAGACACCGGACCATGTTCAGGCATTCGTGTTGACTTGGCTGCAGCCGTTCCGGGTCGACTGCATGTCGATTACCACGGCATTCGCTGCCGGCTACAACCAAAAATTCTGCGCCAAAGGTTGCCTGAATACCCGCAAAAGTCCCTATTTCGCTTCGGAGAGCGCCAAACCCTACAAAGATTATCAATGGCGCCCCAGCATCATACTCGCCGGCAGAAATTTTGAAGAAGCTAAAAAATTAATCGATAGAGGTATCGCCGCCGATTATACGCATCCCAAAGGATCGGCCTATTTGCTGCAAACCAATGATAAGGCACGCAGCTCGCGTGCGGCATTATTTCCGAGAATAAGCGAGAGTTTTAGCGGTACATGGCCGGTTAATTTCCTTAAGCGCGAATTCATCAAGGACAAGTCCGATGTGATGTTTTATTTTACCGGCCTAACACATGTTCCGCACATACAAGATAATCGTTACCCGCCCGGAGCCGTTGCCGATCATTTAACATCGACCGGCGGCGTGCTAACCGGCAGTAAGCAAATGAGCATCATCGAGTGGATTGAGGCCGGCGTCACCGGGAGTTATGGGGCCGTAGTCGAGCCGTGCAATTTTCCGGAAAAATTTCCACACCCCGGTGTACTGATGTTTTATTATCTAAGAGGCAGTACGCTAATTGAATCCTACTGGAAAAGCGTGGCACGGCCCGGCCAAGGTATCTTTGTCGGCGAACCGCTTGCTAAACCGTTTGCCTACCCTGCAAAAAAGTTTTAGTGTGAGAAGCATTAAACCTAAAAAGAGCAGTTTGAGGCCTCACCAAGCCGGTGAAAGTATTGTAGACCCTTCATGCTTCGACTTAGCTCAGCACGAACGGTCTACAAAACATGTCAACAGCTCTTTTAAAGTTAAAGCCTACCGAGATAAAAATGATACCGATAAGAGACGATAACCCAACTGTTCGCCCTCCCGTGATCACGATCGTAATCATTGCGGCGAATATCGCGATATGGCTATTGCTTCAAGGTGCCGGCGGAGAGGCTGCATTGGTTAAGTCGCTGTGTCATTACGGCTTGATTCCGGGTGAATTATTGAATACGGTGCCTAAGGGCATGACAATTCAAGTGACTGCGAACTACGGCTGTATTCTGAGCGGCGAAACCGGCAATAGCACTCTGTTGACCCATGCCTTTTTACACGGCAGTTGGTTTCATTTAATCGCCAATATGTGGTTTTTATGGATTTTTGGCGATAACGTCGAGGATGTCATGGGTAGCTTTCGCTTCGTGGCATTTTATTTGCTGTGTGCACTCGCCGCGGCAGGGGCTCAAATTTATAGCAATCCGGGAGCCGCGATACCTATGGTGGGCGCGTCAGGCGCAATCGGCGGCGTCATGGGCGCTTATGCCCGCTTATATCCAAGAGCACGGGTACACACGATCATACCGATTGGCTTTTATATCACTTCGTTTTCCGTTCCCGCCGGCTTTATGCTGGGTTATTGGTTTTTGATTCAATTGTTGAGCGGCATTCCGGCAATCGGCGATGAGGCCGGCGGTGTCGCCTTTTGGGCGCATGCAGGCGGTTTTATCGCAGGACTGATTTTAATTAAGCCGATGCACCGCACCGACTATCTAGCCGAGCATAACGCGCTAATGGCTAGCCGTCGACCCGAAGATCGGTTTTGATTCGTTACCATTTTGTCATTTTAGATTCTCAGGATAAATAGATTTATGCAACAAGCAGAATCATTAACATTCAACGCCGATGACTTTTTGGCTTGGGAGGAATCCCAAACCGAGAAATACGAATTCATTGCAGGAGAGACCTTCGCGATGGTCGGCGCGCGGCGCGAGCATGTCTTGGTTAGCCTGAATTTAGCCTCTTCGCTTAAACAGCGATTACGCGGAACGCCATGCCAATCCTACATGGCCGACATGAAACTTCGGGTCGAGTCGGCCGACGCGTTCTTCTATCCCGATGTCATGGTAACTTGCCATCCGGAAGACCGCAATGCCGGGCAATTTTTAGCCCATCCGACGCTCATTGCCGAAGTATTGTCCGATTCCACAGCGGCATTCGACCGGGGCGATAAATTCGCCGCTTACCGAAGTTTGGAGTCGCTCAAGGAATATGTCATCGTCGATATCGACGCGCTCCGGGTGGAATGCTATCGGCGGACCACGGACAACGAATGGCTATTGCATGATTACACCGGCCAACAAGATTGCCGATTTGCCAGTCTCGACTTAACGGTACCACTCGCTGAAATTTTTGAGGACGTTCTCCCCGGCTGACCTAGTAAAAAAAAATTCATGTGCAAAAAATGAGCTCTTAGGATTTGGTCATAAATAACGTCCCTATTATTGGAGGGTTCGGTTGCTCGTTTGGCAGGTGTCGGCGGCAGGGAAAGCCGCCGTCAAGCCTACAAGGACGTATTCACCCAGCACCTAAATTCCATAGCCCATTGGCTATGGTTAACTATCTTAGATAATTTAGGTGCTGGGTTCACGGCGTCCTGCCAGGCGAGTTACCGAACCCTCGACAAAGCTCATAACTCCAGGAAGTTATTTTTCGCGAAATCCTTAGTTCATAACCAAGTGACTAATTACCGAATCTAGGATCAATAGACTCTATGCAACAAGCAGAAGCATTAACATTCAACGCCGATGACTTTTTGGCTTGGGAGGAATCCCAAACCGAGAAATACGAATTCATTGCAGGAGAGACCTTCGCAATGGTCGGCGCGCGGCGCGAGCATGTTCTCGTTACCGGTAACTTATTGGTCGCACTGAAGATACGATTACGCGGAACGCCTTGCCAATCCTACATGGCCGACATGAAACTACGAGTCGAGTCGGCCGATGCGTTCTTCTATCCCGATGTCATCGTGACTTGCCATCCGGAAGACCGCAAGGCCGGGCAATTTTTAGCTCACCCGACGCTCATTGCCGAAGTATTGTCCGATTCCACGGCGGCATTCGACCGGGGCGATAAATTCGCCGCGTACCGAAGTTTGGAGTCGCTCAAGGAATATGTCATCGTCGATATCGACGCGCTCCGGGTGGAATGCTATCGGCGGACCGCGGACAACGAATGGCTATTGCATGATTACACCGGCCAACAAGATTGCCGATTTGCCAGTCTCGACTTAACGGTGCCGCTCGCTGAAATTTTTGAGGATGTTCTTGCGGATTAAACGTTCACTAGCCTTGATCGACAATCAAGCGGTAATTCATCCAACCAGCCGTTTAAATAAACCATTACTGTTTAGCACGGCTTTGGCACTCGCGGTTTGGCTTGCCTGGTACGCCTACAGCTCGCCGGATAGTCTATCGATTATCGAAGAATATTGGGCCGTAACTTTGACGATGGTCTTCGGTTCGTTCATCGCCGGCGCGACCAGCGAAGGCGGCGGAGCGGTCGCTTTCCCTGTGTTCACGAAAGTACTGCATATCGCGCCGCTCGATGCCAAGGTCTTCTCATTGGCCATTCAAAGCGTTGGCATGACCGCCGCGTCGTTGACCATTATCGCGCTTCGCGTTCCGGTTGCCTGGCCGGTCATTGCCTGGGCCAGTTTGGGCGGCTTAGCCGGTGTAACGATCAGCTCGATGGCATTGGCGCCCTTGCTACCGCCCGGCCTGTTAAAAATGCTGTTTACCGCGATGATCGTTAGCTTCGCTTTGCCGTTGACGATCTTGACTTGGCAAAAACGACTGTATAACAACACGCTGCCGTTTTTCGGCGCGCGCGAAAAAGCCATTATGCTGTTGACCGGAACCGTCGGCGGCGGCATGACCGGCTTGGTCGGCAACGGCATCGATATCATTTGTTTTTCGGTGATGGTTTTGTGGTTCCGTTTATCGGAAAAAGTGTCGACGCCGACTTCGGTGATCTTGATGGCGGTCAATGCGCTGGCCGGATTTGCGCTACATGGGTTCTTGCTGGATAGCTTCACCGCGACAGTAGAGCGTTACTGGCTAGCGGCAGTGCCGGTCGTCGTGATCGGCGCGCCGTTGGGCGCTTATTGCTGTACTAAGCTGAATAGTCGGTGCATTGCCGTCATCTTGATCCTGTTGATCCTGGTCGAGTTGCTCAGCTCGCTGATATTGATTCCATTAACTGCTAATATTATCGGCATCAGCCTGACGGTTTTCGTCATTTTTTTGTGGTTCTATTATCGAATAACCCGGTCTACGCGTTACCGACCGGCTTGTGAAAGAGGAGAAGAATAATGATGCGTACGACTATTTACGGTTTATTTTTATTAATACTGTTTTCGCTGGCCTCCTGCACCAGGCCCATCAAGCCAGAAGCCCTGCCGTCACATATCTCATTGGGGGATAGCTACTACACGCAATTCGTGATGCGTTACGAAAAAGACGTCCATCCAACGACCAATTACCGGCGCGGCGCGTCGATTCCGGTCAATACCCCGGTTAGGCTATTGAAAATGACCAATAAAACGATCGAAGTCGAGGTCGATAATTCCAGCCAGCATTTGACGATAAAAAATGTTCAAAAACATACCGGAGATGACGTCTATCAGGCCTTCGATAAATTATTCGCGCCAAATAAGGTCGATTTATCAAGGTTCAACGCCTTGGAAAAGCAACATATTCAAAACGGCACGGCAGCCAAAGGCATGAGCAAGGATGCAGTACTAGTCGCGATCGGCTATCCACCGATCACCGAAACACCGAGCTTGGACGGCAACCGCTGGGTTTACTGGAGCCACCGTTTCAATCGTTTCAATGTGCATTTCAAAGACGGCAAGGTGAGCTGGGTCGAGGAATGATTATGAATACATTTGAAATCAACAAAATGACTACGACCGAACGTCTTGAAACCATGGAAGCAATTTGGGA
The DNA here is from genome assembly GCF_044788715.1 of Methylotuvimicrobium sp. KM1. Taxonomy (NCBI): domain Bacteria; kingdom Pseudomonadati; phylum Pseudomonadota; class Gammaproteobacteria; order Methylococcales; family Methylococcaceae; genus Methylotuvimicrobium; species Methylotuvimicrobium sp. KM1. Next base: position 4,791,384 of record NZ_CP173170.1, read on the forward strand.
CTCCTTGGTTCGTGACGAAACTGAAATCGACATGCCCGACTGGCACCAAGATATTCTCGATGAAAGACGCTTGCGCATTGAACGCGGCGAAGCAACTTTTTTTTCCCTTGACGAGCTAAAATCCGGAAATGGTCGGTAAATGCCAATTATTCGCATGCTAGACGATGCCGTCAAGGATCTTGACGAGGGAAGAGTTTTTTACCAAAAACATGGAGTCGGCAACTATTTTTGGGATAGCCTTCTGTCCGATATCGAATCATTGCTAATACACTCAGGTGTTCACCTAAAGGAACACGGTTTTTACCGAATGCTGGCGAAACGATTTCCTTATGCAATTTATTACGACATTCGATTCAACTTCATTGATATCATCGCTGTCTTGCCTATACGCAGAAACCCTTTATGGATCCAAACGAAAATGAGTGGCAGGCGCTAACGCCCTTTTGTTTTTCCCTGCTATGTATCCTTGTTCGAAATGACCGCCCTCATTAAAAGCATTATCGCCACCGGCTTGTTCCTGACCTATCCGTACCTGGTTTACCGGGGAATCGAAAGCGGCATGGTCTGGTTGGCGCCGGCTATTTTTTCCGGCATCTATCTGATGCGGGCCTTGGCCGCGCCCAGCCTGAGAATCAAAATCTACAAAGGGTTGTTCGCTCTTGCCTTGCTTTTGGGCGCGTATTATCTGCAAACCGTCACCGCGAAAATATTGCCGGTATTGATTCAACTGATGTTGATGGGCGTTTTCGGGCGGACTTTGCTCAAAGACAAGGGGCCGCCGTTTATCGAAAGCTTCGTAAGGCTGGAGTTTCCCGAAATCCCTCCCGACATCCTGGTCTATTGCCGTCAATTGACCCTACTCTGGACCGGTTTTTTCGCATTCAATGCCGCGATGTGTACAGTCTTAGCAATCTGGGGCAGCGATTTTTGGTGGACGCTCTATAACGGTGTCTTGATCTATACGATGATCGGCGTGCTGACGATCGGTGAATACATTTATCGCCATTTCCGCTTTCCCGGCCTGAGCATTCCCGACCCGCGCTCGACGATTAAAACGATGATCGTCAACGGGCGAAAAATCTGGATGGATGCGCAGGCGCGTTAATGAAACAATTTCCCTCAATCTTGACCTGCCTTAAATCGGTTTCCAGCGTTCTCACGCTCTGCGCTCATCGTTATATACAAGTACCGTCATGCGTGTTGGCAACCGGTTATCGGAATATCCGGGAGCTGTGCTGTTTGATAAGTCACAGAACATTGCGCATCGGGGGCTTCGATAGTCGCGACGAAGGCGTCGCTCCCACAAAGGTTCCGAATGCTCTGTGGGAGCGATCCCCAGATCGCGATTTCGAAGCCGGGCGCGTTAGGTAACAATAAATGGTATCGAGGTCACATTAGCTAAGATGACATGACGGTAATACACCATTTATGTATAACAATGAACGCTCTGTATCACGGCCATTAAGTTAAGCTGTTCGTGGTGAGCCCTTCGGCTAAGCTCAGGAGAGCCCTGTCGAACCATGGGCGGCTTAACTTATCGACTCGGACTTTTCCATTCACCCTTCGACAAGCTCAGGGCGAACGGAAAAGTCCTTAACTTAATGGCAGTGACGCTCTGCATGGGAACTATTTGGGAATCCGGATGGATGCACAAACACTCTAAATGAATAAACCTAACCTAACCTCATTTTGCTCAACATTTGTTTTGCTGCTGTCGGCCTTGTTATCGGCAAATGCGGCCCATGCCGTCGATACCGAGTGGGAAGTCATGCAAAGGATGCAATCGGATACCGCGGTGCGAATCGCTTATCAAGAGACCCGCACGCTGGAACTTATCGACCAACCTTGGCAAGGCACCGGTTATCTGTACTCGCTGGCACCTGATTTGATGATCAAGGAACAATTGCAGCCGGAGCGGATATTGATGGGTATCAAGGGCGACCGGATGTTCTATTTCGATCCGGCGGCTAATATGCGCCATCGAGGCGAGCTGGATGCGGCAAACCCGTTAAGCTTGCATATCGCCTTCTTCAATGCCTTGGTCAATGCCGATATCGCCTTGCTGCACAGAGTTTATCGGGTCGATTTCGACGCCCGGGAGCAAGACTGGCTGATGACGCTGAAGCCCAGGCGGGGCGACCGGTCCGGATTGACTGTCGTTATTTCCGGCCTGCCCGGACAACAAGCCGAGCTTATCGAAATCAGGCAGGCCGACGGCGATCACAGCGAATTTTTGTTGAGCAAGGATGCCGAAGGCAAGACGATCGAAACCGAAGTGAATCGCTTGTATAAAGAATTGCTGGGGAACTGAATTGCCGAAGCTACGCAATAGCCTGTTTTATCTGTTGCCGCCATTGCTGACATTGCTGGTGGCATTAACGGTCGAATTCAAGACCGACCTTTCCGCTTTCATCATCGCCGGCGACAATGCCGAAGAGCTGATGCTCGCCAGCGAAATGCAGTCCGGCGCATTGTCGCGGCGTTATTTAATTTCGATCGGCTCGGATACAGGCGAGTCGGTGACCGGCGCTTTCATCGAGGCACTGCAAGAACGCTTGAATACCATCGACGGAGTGCTCGAAGCCTGGTCACCTGAAAGACAAAGCCAAAGCATCGAAGCGATGCAAACCCTCTACCGCGATTACGGTAGCGCGCTGTACAGTCTTGCGCCGGAGCAAGATTTAGCAGCGTTTTTTACTCAGCAAGGCTTGACGCAACGGGCCGAGTTTCTGAAACGAGCGCTCTTGTCTCCGCAAGGCGCGATGATCAAAAGCATCGCCTTGCAAGATCCCTTGTTATTGACGCTAAACGGCTTTCGCACCGTCGGCGCGCAAATGCAACAAGCCGGCATCACCAATACGCAATACCGGAATTTGATCCTGGAAACCGCGATGGCCGGCCTGGACGCACCGCAACAAAGCCGAATTCAGGCGGCGATCGATCAAGCCTTTAAAGAACTCATGCAAGCCCGGCCGGAAGCCTGGCGACTGGAAATGACCGGCGTTCCGGTGTTCGCGGTGGCAACGCAACAATTGATTCAGGGCGATATCGTCCAAATCAGCGTTCTGTCTTCCATTGCCTTAATGGCGTTGTTTCTGCTTTTGTTTCGTTCGTTCGGCGCGCTGCTGCAAGTATTCACGCTATTGATCATCGTGATCTTGAGCGCGATACTCACCACCGCTTGGGTATTCGGCTATGTGCACGGCATGACGGTCGCGATCGGCTCCACGCTGATCGGTATCTGCATCGACTACCCGATACATGCGGTTGCTCACGCGCAAACGGTTCGCGCCGAGGACAAGACCGCGGCAATTATTAGAATCTGGCCTAGTCTTTTACTCGGCGGTATTACAACACTGGTCGGTTATACGGCCTTGGGCGCGTCCGGTTATCCGGGATTTCAACAAATCGCGGTCTATGCCGGTACCGGCATCATTACCGCCTTGTTATTGACCCGCTTCATCCTACCGGGCTTGGTCGTCGCAGGCAGCCGTAGAACGTTAAAGGTCCCGCTTGTCGCGCGTTGGGCCAGCTTCTGCGCGCGTTTCCGGCCTTGGCTGTTGACCGTGCTGCTAGTGCTGCTAGGCTCATCGTTGTTAGGTTTGCAGTCGATACGCTGGCTCGAAGACATGCAGGATTTAACGCCGGAACTGGATTATCTGAAAGAAAACGACAAACGCATAAGGGCGCGCATGGTCAGCATCGAGCCGGGGCGTTTCGTACTAATTACCGGGCAAGACATCGAAGCCGCACTGCAAAAAGCCGAGCAAGTTTATCCCGTGCTGGACCGATTGAAACAACAAGGCGAACTGAACGAGTATTTCGGCCTGTATCCGTGGTTGCTATCGGCGCAACAACAACAGCGTAATCAAGCGCTATTTCAAGACTATCTGACCGACGATAACCGGCAGCTCTGGCAACAGGCCCTTCGGGAACAAGGCTTGTCGATCGAACGATTAGGCCAATTCGACTATCCGAAGCAGGACCCGCTGACATTGGAGCAGATATTCGAAACACCGGTCAAAAGACTGATAGACAGCCGTATCATCAGCACGGAGCGCCAAACCGTCGTGATGATCTGGTTGGCCGAACATAAGCCCGAAGCGCTACGGGCAGCGCTAGCGACGATTGAGGACGCACGTTATTTCAGCCAGCGCGATATGCTCAACGACATGACCCGCGACTATACCGAAAGAGCCCGGATCTTGCTGGCGGTCGGTTTATTCATTATCGTGCTGCTATTGGCCGTACGCTACCGAAGCCTGTTAAAAACGCTGCAAACCCTATTGCCTGCGGTATTGGCGGCGCTGTTCATTTTAAGTCTCTGGTCCTTGAGCGGCGCGGCGATCAGTTTTCTGCATTTGGTCGGTTTTCTGCTGGTCGTCGCAATTTGTGTCGATTACGGTATTTTTTACCAGGAAAATCGCGGCGGCGATATCAAGCTGACCTATCAAGCCATGGCCGCATCGATGTCGACCAGTGCGCTGGCTTTCGGCTGTCTGGGTACGGCCGAGAGCACATCGCTTAGAATTTTAGCCGGCGTCGTCGTGCTCGGCGTGTTGCTGGGCTTTTTGTTTTGTCCGCTGATTATCAAGCACCGGGAAGGCGCTTGAAGATACGGTAAAAAACAACATCCCCGAATGACTTTCACGCTCCGCGCTCGTCGTTATCTAGTCAAATTTCGGCGCCGGGGCGCTCGGGCTAATGGTTTGAATGACACACATCAGAAGCCTTAGGATTTCGTGATAAATAACGTCTTTGAACTATGCGCTTTGTTGAGGGTTCGGTAACTCGCTTGGCAGGACGCCGTGAATACGTCCGTGTAGGCTTGACGGCGGCTTTCCCTGCCGCCGACACCTGCCAATCGAGCAACCGAACCCTCCGTAAAATGGGGAAGTTATTTACGACTCAATCCTTAAAAAAATTGAACAACATCTGAAATGAATCAGTTCCCGATGAAACCGGGCACTCAAAGGAAAAAAAATGGACCACAGTGTACACAATAAGCTGATCTCGTTTATCTGGAATATCGCCGACGACTGTCTGCGCGATGTGTACGTTCGCGGCAAATACCGTGATGTCATTCTGCCTATGGTGGTATTGCGTCGGCTCGATACCCTGCTTGAGCCAACCAAAGAAACGGTGCTGGAAGAAGTAAAATTTCAGAAAGAAGAAATGCAAGCCACGGAGTTGGACGACGAACCGTTAAAAGCCGCCAGTGGCTATGTGTTTTATAACACGTCCAAGTGGACGCTAAAGTCACTCTTCAATACCGCAACGAATAACCAGCAAATCTTGCTGGCAAACTTTGAAGAATACCTGCTCGGTTTCAGCGACAACGTCAAAGAAATCATTGAATGCTTTAACTTGAAGTCTCAGATCCGCCACATGGCGTCAAAGCAAGTGCTGCTGGATGTCGTCGAAAAGTTTGTCTCGCCTTATATCAATCTAACGCACGAAATCGTTGAAGATCCGGATGGCAACAAAATGCCGGCATTGACCAACCTGGGCATGGGTTATGTGTTTGAAGAGCTGATCCGCAAATTCAACGAAGAAAATAACGAAGAAGCGGGAGAACACTTCACACCCAGGGAAGTCATTGAACTGATGACGCACCTGGTATTTGACCCGGTAAAAGACCGGCTTCCACTGACCATGACTGTCTACGACCCGGCTTGCGGCAGTGGCGGTATGTTGACGGAGTCGCAAAATTTCATCGAAGAAAAATACCCGAACGACAATCGAGATGTGTATCTCTACGGCAAAGAGATCAACGACGAAACCTACGCTATCTGCAAATCCGACATGATGATCAAGGGCAATAACCCGGAAAACATCAGAGAAGGCTCAACCCTGTCTACCGATGAATTTGCCGGTACCAAGTTCGACTTCATGCTGTCCAACCCGCCTTATGGCAAAAGCTGGGCCGGTGAACAGAAGCACATCAAAGACGGTAGTGATGTGATTGACCCGCGTTTCAAAGTAAGCCTGAAAGACTACTGGGGCAATGAGGAAGTGGTCGATGCCACGCCTCGCTCCAGTGATGGTCAGTTGCTGTTCCTGATGGAAATGGTCAGCAAGATGAAAGATCCGGCTGTTAGCCCTTTAGGCAGCCGTATTGCGTCTGTTCACAATGGTTCGTCACTGTTTACCGGCGATGCCGGTGGTGGCGAAAGCAACATTCGCCGTTACATCATCGAAAACGATAGGCTGGATGCCATCGTGCAATTACCGAACAACCTGTTTTACAACACCGGTATCACCACTTACATCTGGGTGTTGAACAACAACAAACCCGAATCACGCCAAGGTAAGGTGCAGTTAATCGACGCCAGCCTGCTGTTTCGCAAACTGCGCAAAAACCTGGGTAACAAAAACTGCGAATTTGCCTCCGAGCACATTGAAGAAATCACCCATACCTATTTGGCCTGCGCCGAAGTTGAACGCCAACTCAACGACAACCAAGACCCCATTGGCCTGGCCAGCAAGGTGTTTAACAATGCCGACTTTGGCTATTACAAAGTCAGCATTGAGCGCCCCGACCGGCGCAAAGCGCAATTCACGCCAGAGGCCATCGCGCCGCTGCGCTTTGATAAAGCTCTTAGCGAAGTGATGGAGCACCTCTACCAAGAACACGGCGAGCGCGTCTACGAAGCCGGCTTTTTAAAATCCATCGACAAAGCCATTCTCAGTTGGTGCGAAGACAACGACATCAACCTAAACACCAAAGCCAAAAGCAAATTGCTGGATGTGAAACACTGGCTGTCATTGCAAACCCTGCACCGCGTTGCCACCGAGCTGATGGCCGCCATCGGCCAGGAGGAATACAACGACTACAACCCGTTTAAAGAATTAGTCGAAGCCCAACTGAAAGCGCAAAAAACCAAACTGAGCGCCTCAGAAAAAAACGCCATTTTAAACGCCGTGAGTTGGTATGACGATAGCGCCGCCAAGGTGGTGAAAAAAGTGGTTAAACTCAGTAACGACAAAATGACTGAATTGCTCGAACGCTACCAATGCACCGAAGTCGATTTACCCGATTTTGGTTATTATCCGCTCAAGGGCAAAACCAACGAATTCATCACCTATGAAAGCAGCGCCGACCTGCGCGACAGCGAATCCATCCCGCTGACCTACCCAGCCAAGGGCGAATATTCCGCTATTCATCAATACTTTGTGGATGAAGTTCCGCCCCATGTCGCCGAAGCCTGGCTCAACCTTGATTCGGTGAAAATCGGTTATGAAATCAGCTTTAACAAATACTTTTATCGCCATAAGCCGCTGCGCTCGCTGGAAGACGTTGCCGCTGATATTATCCAACTGGAGCAAAAAGCCGAAGGCTTGATTGCGCAGATTTTAGGAGTTTCTGGCTTCGACTCCGCTCAGCCAACGGGGCATGACACTCCCTGAGCGTAACCAGCGGGACACAACGCTCCCTGAGCGCAGTCGAAGGGAAATAACCCTCCCTTAGCCTAACCAACGGGACACAACGTTCCCTGAGCGCAGTCGAAGGGAAATAACGCTCCCTGAACCCAGTCAGCGGGACATACCGTTCCCTGAGCGGAGTCGAAGGAAAATAACGCTCCCTGAGCCTAACCTACGGGACACAACGTTCCCTGAGCGTAGTCGAAGGGAAATAACGCTCCCTAGGCGTAGCCAACGGGACATACCGTTCCCTGAGCGGAGTCGAAGGGAAAATCAAAGGAATCTAAAATATGACAGGTTACGTATACATACTCCGTTGCGCGGATCATAGTTATTACACGGGCAGTACAAACAACATCGAAGCCAGACTTTGGCAACATCAGAATGGACAAGGTGCTAATCACACGCGTAAACATTTGCCAGTGGAGTTGGTATTTGTCGAACAATTTGATCGAATTGATGATGCTTTTGCTCGTGAAAAACAAATACAGGGCTGGAGTAGAAAAAAGAAAGAAGCGTTAATGCAAGGTGATTTTAATCAGCTGCATTTGCTAGCTGTTTGTAAAAATAATAGTCATTATGCCGGCGGCTTCGACTCCGCTCAGCCACCGGGGAATAAACACTCCCTGACCGAATCGGGGAATAAACACTCCCTGACCGAAGCGGAACATAAACACTCCCTGAGCTCAGCCAACGGAACACAAAGCTCCCTGAACCCAGTTAGCGGGACATACCGTTCCCTGAGCGGAGTCGAAGGGAGCGAAATCGAAGGAAACAATGAGAGCGGGACAGATGATGATTAGCGGTGCAAAAATGCCGAAGTATGAGGTCTATAAGGATTCTGAAGTTGAGTCACTAAACACTATCCCTGAGCATTGGGCACTTGCTCGCTTCCATGACGTTTTTAGTTTCGCTAAAGGGCTTAATATCACCAAGGAGAATTTACAGGAAGATGGTATACCCTGTGTGAACTACGGTGAGATACACTCCAAATATGGATTTGAGCTGAATCCAGAGATTCATCCGCTAAAGTGCGTTGATCCGAAGTATTTAGAAAAAAACCAGAAATCACTTTTAAAATATGGAGATTTTATATTTGCAGACACTTCGGAAGATTACGATGGCTCTGGTAACTTTACTTACTTAAAAAGTAATAAAAAAATATTTGCGGGATACCACACTTTAATTTGCCGTTTAAAAAACAATGTCAATGAACGTTATTTGGCCTATGTTTTGGATTCGGTGAGTTTTAGGTTACAGGTTCGTAGAGCTGTTAAGGGAGTCAAAGTATATAGTATTACTCAGAGCATTTTGAGGAGCACTAAAGTTTGGTTTGCTAATGAATTTGAACAAACCCTAATCGCCAACTTCCTCGACCAAAAAACCGCCCAAATCGACGAAGCCATTGCCATCAAACAGCAGCAAATTAGCCTGCTCAAAGAGCGCAAGCAAATCATCATTCAGCAAGCGGTCACGCAAGGCCTCGACCCCAACGTACCGATGAAAGATTCAGGTATCGATTGGATTGGCGAGATTCCTGAGCATTGGACAACTGTTAAATTAAAGTATGCAACACGTCTCATCCAAACGGGCCCTTTCGGAACTCAACTACATGCCCATGATTATGTTACTTCAGGGATACCACTAATAAATCCTAAACATATGATTCAGGGAAAGATAGTTCCGGAAAAGAATTGTAGCGTAGACGTAAAGACATCTGTTCGTCTCTCGCGGTACGCATTAAAGATAGGCGATTTGATTCTTGCTCGTAGGGGGGAATTAGGTAGATGTGCGATAGTTTGTGAAAATGAAGCAGGTTGGTTGTGTGGCACTGGATCTTTAATGCTAAGGCCAGACTCAAGCGTATTTTGCATTAAATACTTATCCACTCTTGTATCAGGGAATTTAGTAAGTGAAGTTTTAAGCTTGGACTCCGTAGGTTCAACTATGGACAATTTAAATACTTCAATATTAAGTAATTTGCCATTGCCTCTTCCAGCAATTGAAGAGCAGCTTGAAATCATCAACTACATCTATGACGTATCGGGAAGAATTGATGAAGCTGTAAGCATGCAGGCTCTACAAATCCAAAAACTCAAAGAATACAAAACCATCCTGATCAACAGCGCGGTTACCGGCAAAATCAAAATTACCCCAGAGATGATAGGGTACGTGTGATGACGAAAATTATCAAAGACACCCAATACGCTAACTGGATTCAGGCATTAAAACAGCAGTTTCGCCAATCACAACTCAAAGCCGTTATCAAGGTGAATCAAGCCTTGTTGCAATTTTACTGGCAGCTTGGTGGCGAAATTTTAGAAAAACAGAAAAAGACGCAATGGGGCGAGGGTTTTATTCCCCAACTGAGCAAAGATTTAATGGCGGAATTTCCTGCTGTCAAAGGATTTTCGGTTCGTAATCTTAAATATATCCGCCAATGGCGCAGCTTTTACGCGGAAATTGGGCAACAGGCTGTTGCCCAATTATGCCAACTACCGTGGGGGCATAACCTAGCCATTATTAGCAAAACGCAAGATCACCAAGAGGCGCTGTATTATGTTCAGCAGTCATTAATCCACGGTTGGAGCCGAGCAGTACTGGTTCATCAAATGGAATCAGGCTTATGGCAGCGAGAAGGTATGGCGGTCACAAATTTTGAGCAGACCTTGCCAGCCATCCAATCCGATTTAGCACAACAATCGCTAAAAGACCCTTATATTTTTGATTTTCTGACGCTAAGCGTCGATCACAGCGAGCGCGAGCTTGAACAAAGCTTGGTTAAACACATTACCCAATTTTTGCTTGAATTAGGCTCAGGCTTTGCCTACATGGGACAACAAGTGCCAATTGCTGTGGGTGAACGAGACTTCTATTTGGATCTGTTGTTTTATCATACGCAGCTCCATTGTTATGTAGTGATTGAGCTAAAAATTAACGACTTTGAACCCGAGTATGCGGGAAAACTGAACTTTTATATTAAAGCCGTCGATGAGCAATTACGTCGCGCTGGCGATCTGCCAACCATTGGCCTTTTACTTTGCAAAAATAAAGATCGCATGGTAGTAGAGTATGCGCTTAGTGATATCAATAAACCTATAGGCGTATCTGAATATCAATTAACTAAATCATTACCGAAAGATTTAAAGCCAAGCCTACCGAGCGTCGAAGATATTGAAGCAGAATTTGAAACTGAGCTGTTAGGTTCTCACGAGAAAAACCACAAAGAATCATAAAGAAAGCTATTTATACCCATCGGAGATCAAAATTCGGCACCGGGGTGCCCATCAAAGGACCCAGCCCCTAAATTAGTAAGACTATTAACCATGACCGATGGGCTATGGAATTTAGGGGCTGGGTGAATACATCCATGTAGGCTCTATGCCAGCTCCATGCTGGCCCCTCACCTAACGCTAGGTGAGGGGCCGAACACCCCGGTGCCTCCTAAGGCACTGCCGAAATTTGAAGTGCGAAAGGTATATCATAGGCTTGGTGATAATAGTACATTTTTAGGCGGGGTATATGGTCAGTCAAACAAACGAACAAGCGCTTGAAGCGGCGATTGAAAAATGCCTAACCGGCACTTGCTTAGAGGAGCTAAAAGCGGGCGTTCAAGAAGTAACACCTGATTTTCATAATCAACTTTATAGAGTTGGTCAGGCATCAGATTTTAATAGCCAATATGCCATCGATGAACGCTTTTTCTGGCAGTTTCTGGAAAAAACTCAGGAACAAGAGCTGGCCAAGCTTCAGAAAAACAACCCGGGTGATTGGCAACGTAAGCTGCTTGAACGTTATGACCGACTGATCAAAAAACACGGTATTCTACATCTATTGAAAAAAGGCTTAAGTGTCGATGACGCGCATTTTAACCTGCTGTATCCCGCACCACTCGCCAGTAGCAGTGAGAAAATAACGCAGAATTTTGCAAATAACATTTTCAGCTGCACAAGACAGGTCCGGTACTCGCTTGCCAATCCGCTGCAAGAGATCGATATGGTGCTGTTCATCAATGGCATTCCTCTGGTTACGCTTGAGCTAAAGAATGCTTGGACGGGGCAGACTGCGCGTTATCACGGCCAGAAACAATACCGTGAAGATCGAGATACAACACAGCCGTTACTGACGTTTGGACGTTGCTTGGTGCATATGGCGGTGGATACGGATGAAGTTTACATGACCACCAAATTGGCTGGGGAAAGTACCTTCTTCTTACCGTTTAACAAAGGGCATAATCTGGGCCAGGGTAATCCACCAAATCCGCAGGGTCATAAAACAGCTTATCTTTGGGAAGAGATCTTCACCAAAGACAGTATTGTCAACATCATTCAGCACTTTGTTCGGCTAGATGGCAGCAGCAAAGAGCCATTGCCAAAGCGAACGCTCTTCTTCCCGCGTTACCATCAGTTGGATGTTGTTCGAAAGTTGGTCGATCATGCGTCGAACAACGGCGTCGGTCAGACTTATTTGATTCAGCACTCTGCCGGTTCAGGTAAGTCAAACTCGATCACTTGGGCGGCTTATCAGTTGATTGAAACCTACCCTGCGTCGGAAGCGGTATCCGGTGGCAAAGGTCTGGAGCAACCTTTGTTTGACTCGGTGATTGTCGTCACAGACAGACGACTATTGGATAAGCAACTCAGAGACAACATTAAGGAATTCTCTGAGGTCAAAAATATCATCGCCCCGGCGCATAAATCATCCGAGCTGAAACAGGCATTAGAGAATGGTAAGAAGATCATCATCACGACCATTCAAAAATTCCCCTTTATTATTGACGGCATTAGCGATCTGAGTGATAAACGCTTTGCCGTGATTATCGATGAAGCACACAGCTCGCAGTCGGGTTCGGCGCACGACAGCATGAACCGAGCCATGGGGCGCACAGATGTCGAAGAAGCGGAAGATGCGCAAGACAAAATTCTGCAAGCCATGAATTCACGCAAAATGCGTGGCAATGCCTCTTATTTGGCGTTCACGGCAACTCCGAAAAACAGCACCTTAGAGAAGTTTGGCCAAAAGCAAGCAGACGGCACATTCAAACCGTTTCATCTGTATTCGATGAAGCAAGCGATTGAAGAAGGCTTTATTTTGGACGTGCTGGCCAACTACACCACCTACAAAAGCTACTATGAGATTGAAAAATCTATTGCCGAGAACCCTGAGTTTGATACCCAAAATGCCCAGAAAAAGTTAAGGGCCTATGTTGAGCGAAGCCAGCACACCATCGATACCAAGGCCGAAATCATGCTTGAGCATTTCATTCCGCAGGTGGTGAATGCCAAAAAGCTTAAGGGCAAGGGCAAAGGGATGGTGGTGACTCAAAATATTGAGGCAGCGATCCGCTACTACAAAGCCATTCGTCGTATTTTGGAAGCGCAAGGCAATCCGTTTAAGGTCCTAATCGCTTTTTCCGGTACCAAGGAAGTGGACGGTATTGAGTACACCGAAGCCGATATCAACGGCTTTGCAGAAACCGACACCAAAGACAAATTTGATACCGATGAGTATCGCTTATTGGTGGTTGCCAATAAGTACCTGACCGGCTTTGACCAACCCAAGCTTTGCGCCATGTATGTCGATAAAAAACTCGCCAGCGTTTTGTGCGTGCAAGCACTATCCCGCCTTAACCGCAGCGCGCAGAAATGGGGTAAAAAAACGGAAGACTTGTTTGTTTTGGATTTCTTTAACTCCGCTGAAGATATTCAGGCTGCATTTGATCCGTTCTATACCGCGACTTCGTTGTCTCAGGCAACCGATATCAATGTTCTGCATGAGTTGAAGGATGCTCTGGACGAGGTAGGGGTATATGAGTGGTACGAGGTAGAGAATTTTGTTGCGCGTTTTTTTAACAATGAAGACGCGCAAACGTTAAGTCCGATTATTGATACCGCAGCGGCCAGATTTGAGAGCGAATTGGAACTGGAGCCTGAAGCTAAAATAGACTTCAAAATCAAGGCCAAGCAGTTTGTTAAGATATACGGCCAAATGGCGTCGATCATGCCTTATGAGATGGTGGCATGGGAAAAGCTATTTTGGTTTCTGAAGTTCTTGATCCCTAAACTAAAAGTGGCAGACCCCGATGCGGATGCCATCGATGAACTGCTGGAGTCAGTAGACTTGAGCTCATACGGTTTACAACGTGTGAAACTCAACCATGTAATCAAGCTGAACGATCAAGAAACTGAGCTCGACCCACAAAACCCTAATCCTCGCGGTGCGCATGGCGGCGAGAAAGAGGCTGATCCGCTAGACGAAATCATCCGTACCTTTAATGAGCGCTGGTTCCAAGGATGGAGTGTGACGCCTGAAGAGCAAAGAATTCGTTTATTGAGTATGCGAGATGCACTGACTATGCATCCGGATTTTAAGAGTAAGTATTTGGAAAGCGCCGATCCCCACAACCAGCATTTGGCTTTTGAAAAAATGGTGAAGGAAATCATGTTACAAAAACGAAAGGATGATTTGGACTTCTATAAGCTTTGGGCAAATGATGCCGCTTTTAAAGCTTCGCTTATGAACAGTATACAGCGTATGGTTGACGGGTATATATAATGGTAAAAGCCGTATTGATCATGAAGAGCTAATTATACCTTTCGCACTTCAAATTTCGGCAGTGCCGGAGGAGGCCTCGGGGTGCTCGGTAAAGGCTTTGCCAGCATGGAGCTGGCATAGAGCCTACATGGACGTATTCACCCAGCCCCTAAATTCCATAGCCCATCGGTCATGGTTAATAGTCTTACTAATTTAGGGGCTGGGAGGCCGAATTTTCATCTACGATGAGTATATTCACATCCCCCTATCGTTCCTACGCAGAGCGAAGGAACGATAATTGCTGTGGGACTGAATACTTACGCTATGCTTATACGCTTGTTTATTAATACTAAGAGGAGGTAAATGATGAAATTAACTTATTTGATGTTATCGGTTTTTCTGTTGGGTTTAAGCGGCTGTGCTTCGCAAGGCTCGAAATCCGCCAGCCAGCCGATACAAACCAGCGGCACCGGCACTTTGATTATTAAACCTATCACGTTTAAAGACGAGTCTTATGTTCGAGGCGCTGTCAAAGAAGAGTGCAATCTAGACGGCAAGCTATCTGAGTTCATCAAGGAAAATGCCGCGCGGAACTATGCGACCATCCTGACCGATTCCGAAACAGGACCTGCGGACGCGAAAGTTCTAACAGTCACCATCGATGAAGTGCAAGGCGCCGCCGGCGGTGCTTGGTCCGGCCCTAAAATCGTCACGATTACCGGAACGCTCAGTGAAAACGGCAAAGAATTAGGCGATTTTAAAGCGCGGCGTTACTCCGGCGGCGGCATGTTCGGCGCCTATAAAGGCACCTGTGCCATTTTAGGCCGCTGCGTCAAAACCTTGGGCCGCGATGTCGCCGAATGGATGACGCATCCGACCGAAAAAGCCGTTTTGGGCGATTTGTAAGGTCACTTTATGACTGCTATCCCCAGCTCTTGCGATGTTCTGGTGATCGGCGGCGGCCCGGCCGGCAGCAGCGCGGCTACGCATCTGGCGCAAGCCGGAATCGATGTCGTGTTGCTCGACCGGGCGACTTTCCCTCGCAATCAAGTCGGTGAAAGCCTGATTCCGCATATTTGGAAATTCACCGACATGACCGGCGTATCGGAAAAGATCGAACAAGAAGGATTTCTGGCTAAAGCGGGCAGCATTACGGTCTGGAACGACAAGATCAAACAAATCCGCTTTTCAGACTTCGGTTATACCCGGCCCGGCCTGCATGTCGAGCGCGATATTTTCGACAACTTGCTGCTGCAACATGGCCAAAGCTGCGGCGCACGGGTATTTCATGAGATCGCGGTCAAAAAAGTCGACCTGACCGATAATCGGTGGCCTAAAGTGTTTTACACCGACAAGCGAGGCAGCAGCAACGAAGAAGGCGACATTCGTTGCCGCTTTGTCATCGACGCGAGTGGCCCGAGTTCCTTGTTGGCCAACCAGTTTAAAACCCGGCAAACCATCAGTACCGAGACGAATTTTTTATCGTTGTGGGGTTATTTTGAAAACTCACGATTTGTCGGCGTCGACCGTCAAAGCCATAGCGAAGACGAGCTGGCAAAAGTCAAACCGGTCACCTTTGTCATGTCCTTTGAAGACGGCTGGATCTGGCATATCGTATTGCGCGGCAAAACCAGCGTCGGCCTCATCGCGCCGACCGAACGCACCAAAGGCATGGACCGACGGCAACGGGAGGCCTTTTTTTTACAAACCTGTGCGCGCTTGCCGCATTTGAACCGCTTGCTGGAGCCTGCGAAATTTATCGAGGGATCGCTACAATTCAGACCGAATTATTCTTATTATTCCGAGAATATCTGCGGCGAAAATTATTACTGCATCGGTGATGCCGCGGCTTTTGTCGACCCGGTATTTTCCCACGGCGTGCAAAACGCCTTATACAATGCGGCGGCGGCAACGCTGGCGATTAAAGAATCACTCAAGCACGAACGGTACCGCTTGCGTTACAGTCAATTATGCGAAAGCCGTATGCAACAGTTTTATGGATTCTCAAGAGCCTTATCGCTCGGCGACTTCGGTGGTAACGGCGTCAATCCGCAGCTCGTTAAGAATCTGATGAAGGCGATGCCGCCGCTGGAATTGGAACTTATCCTGTTCGCCTCGGAAACCACCAATCGCTCCGAAAATTTCCGCCGCCTAGCCCGTGAAGCCGGCGTGTTAGGGCGCTTTGAAGAAAGCTTTTCCGGTAAAGCCGATGAGCGAATCGAAGCTTTGGATTTTTAAAAGCCAAGGGATTCTTTTGGTAACTACCTGCTAGCTGCAGCGGAATCCGGTAATTTCGAAACGCTAGACCTCTCGTATTCCGCCCTGTCCGAGTTAAGCACAATGTAAACAAAAATAAAAACGTGATAGTTGTCTCATTTTTCAAGAACAAAAGGTGCATTATCCTCCTATTAGCAAGAGAATTGGCGTTAGAAATCGTTATCGCCAGAGCACTATTTTGTCTATTTTTTGGTAAGGCCGCTTGTTCCAAATTACAACCCAACTTTTTTCTGGTTCCCACGGTCCTACGCTCACTGTTATACATAAGTCAAAAATCACCCTTTTGCAATCTTAACCAATGAGACCTCGATACCATTTATTGTCACTTAACACTCTCGGATCTCCCTCACCTAACGCTCACTGCCATTAAGTTAAGGGAAGCCCGTCATTCCGCCATGGACTGGCGGAATCCAGTGCCATGGATGGCAAGCTTTTGAGGCACATTAGAGCCTGAATGCAAGCATTACTTATCTCTGTGACGGCTTAACTTAATGGCAGTGTCACCTAACGCTAGGTGATCTGCGTAGGGTACGCTGTTCGTACCATGGTAACTCCGCGATGTTCATGTGCCAACCGAACCGCCAGGGCACGGCTTTGGTACGCGCAGCGTACAATTTATGTATAACGATGAGCAGTCCTACGTGGGAACGAGGAAGAGTCTGAATGTTGGCAGTCTGCCACATGATGGCTTAGCTCAATGACAGTATTGAAGATAAGTCCTCCGTACGTACGTAGAGCATGAGCAGGCCAACCATTAATTTGCCGATCCCGGGTTAGGGACATACTTCGCTGGCGCAAAGACATTTGCCCGACATGGACGGGCTGGAAGCGACTCGTCTTTTGAAAGAAGTGGACGCTACAAGGCATATTAAAGTCGTCGCACTGACCGCTTTCGCAATGAAGGGTGATGAGGAAAAGATGATCGCGGCTGGTTGCGACGGCTATGTCGCCAAGCCGATTCAATACAAACATTTTCTTGATGAAGTTGAAAAAACGCTTTCGATGAATTTCCCAGAGGAAGAGCGCAATGACCATACCTAAAAAAATCTTAATTACCGACGACGATCCGATTAACCGTAAATTGGTGGAAAACCTATTGAAACCAAACGGTTACGACGTTCGTTGCGCGGAGTCCGGACAAGCCGCGCTGGATGCGATCGACTTCGACCCGCCCGACTTGATTCTGCTCGATCTGATGATGCCGGGCATGGATGGCTTCGAAGTGGTCAGGCGGCTCAAGACCGATGCCGCTACCGGCCGAATCCCTATCGTCATGCTGACGGCGCTTGATGACGACGGTTCGCGTGCCCGGCTGACTTCGGCCGGAATCTCCGTGATCCTGACCAAACCCTTGGACCGCTGGGCCTTACAAGGGTGTATCAATAATTTACTGGGGGACTGTCGTGGAGTCGAATGATACGTCTGTCGGCGCAAGCCTTGCGGAATCTGAGCTGGAACGCAGAAACCGGCTCTACACGATGTTGAGCCATATTAACCGATGCATTATCCGCACCAAAGATCCTCAGGAGCTTTACGTTGCCGCTTGCCGAATCGCCATCGAAAGCGTTGGTTTCGCGCTCGCATGGATAGGCTTGATCGATTCGGAAGGAGGGAGACTGATACCGGTCGCCTCTGCCGGAACGGTCACATTAACTCAGCTCAAGAATTTAAATGAGGGAACATTCGAAACCTTGTCGAACGACAAGGAAACCGCCGGCGATTACCGCTTTGCATCCTGGACCGAAATGTCCGAGCAATTAGGCTTGCTTGAAGGCGCCTCTTTTCCGATACGGCTTGAAGGTAAAACCATCGGTTCTTTCAATATCGCGGCAATAGAACCGGGTTTTTTCCGCGACGCCGAAATCAATCTATTGCTGGAAGTGGTGGATGATATTTCGTTCGCGCTCGACATTATCCGCCGCGAGGAAAAGCGGATTGCCGCCGAGAGTAAGATGCGCTATTTCGTCTATTACGACGCCCAAACGGGGCTGCCTAGCCGCGCACTGTTCGAAGAACGCTTGGGCGAGTCTTGTTATAACGGAAACGCGCATCAAGTTGTCGTGATGGTCGTCAATCTTCGCAGATTACAAATCGTCTTGCATTTGCTGGAACCCGATGCTGGCCTGGCAATTATCCGGACTCTGGTCGACAGGCTCGAATCGGTATTGCCGGCCGTCCCTCGCGCGCGTATCGACGAGGCGAAATTCGCCCTGATATTGCAAGACCCGGAAGGCTTGCATGTCGCGGAAGAGTTGGCCTGGCAGATTCATGAGGTCTTGGCCGAGGCCGTCGAGCTCGATGGACAGGAGTACTATGTCGACCCGTTCATCGGCCTCGCAAGATTTCCATTGGACGGCGAACCGGTGGAGGTTCTCAAGCGCGCCATACTGGCCGCGTCTTCCCCCGATACCGACACTATCTGTCGTTTTTTCTTCGCCGATATGGATGAAGGCTCGCGGCAGCAACTAAATCTCGACACCGCCTTGCGCCGTGCCCTGGAGCGCAATGAATTCATTCTGCACTATCAACCGCAATTGGATTTATCGACAGGCAGGATCGTCGGCGCCGAAGCCTTACTGCGTTGGCAAAGCCGCGATTACGGCTTAGTATCGCCGCTGAACTTCATTCCGCTGCTCGAAGAAAACGGCATGATCAACACAATCGGCGAATGGGTGCTGCAAGAGGCCTGTCGGCTCAATCGAAAGTGGCAAGACGAAGGGCTTCCGCCGTTACGCATGGCGGTCAATCTTTCGGCTAGACAATTTTATGGCGGCGATATTCCGAACATAGTCAAGCGCGCGCTCGAGACAACCGGCCTTGAACCGCAATGGTTGGAATTGGAACTGACCGAAAACATTTTTTTGATGGATGCCGATAAAGTTATCCGCACGATGCACGAAATATCGGCGGAAGGCATCGGTTTCGCACTCGACGACTTCGGTACCGGCTATTCATCGCTCAGTTATTTGCAGAGGCTTCCGGTTGATCGAATCAAGATAGACAAATCCTTCGTTGCCAATCTTACCTCCAATCCGAGCGATGCGGCGATCGTTCGCGCGGTGGTCGGAATGGCGCACAGTTTGGGTTTGAAAGTCATCGCCGAAGGCGTCGAAACCGAAGGGCAACTGGGTTTTTTACGCGGCATCAACTGCGAAGAAATCCAGGGTTATTTATTTAGCCGCCCACTGCCGCCCGATGATTTTGCCTTGTTATTACGAGAGGGCCGAAGTATTCCGCCAAAGCAAATTGAGAAGCCGGAACGGGTCTTATTACTGATCGATGACGAGTCGAATATCATTTCGGCATTGACTCGCGTATTACGCCGCAAAGGATTTCGCATCGTCGGCACTACCAGTATTAAAGAAGGATTCGAATTGATGGCGATTCATCAGCCGGGCGTCGTAATTTGCGACCAGCGCATGCCGGAAATGACCGGAACCGAGTTTCTGCGACGAATCAAGGACATTTACCCCGACACGATACGCATCGTGCTGTCGGGCTATACCGAACTAAACTCCGTGATCGATGCGGTCAATCATGGCGAAGTCTATAAGTTTCTGACCAAGCCCTGGGAAGATGAAGCGCTTTGCCAAGTGATCGGCGATGCGTTTAATATTTACGAATTACGGCAAGAAAATCGCGATCTTTCACGAAAGCTAAATACAAATCGAGCTATATCCGAATAGACTTAAAGAGACCTTGCCCCACACGCATCAAGCTACTCCCTTTTTATCCGTCGGTTCATCCCCACGGGCGAGGGGAACGCATCGATGGTTAAATAATCGTGAACCAGCGCATTGCGCATGCCAATCACTTTACGCCATTGCATTAAATCGGATAACGAGATTTTTTGTAATTCCGCCAATTTATTAAAGCTCTCATAGGCATCCAGCGGCAAATGCTTGTTTTCCGATTTCAGCCAATATTTGGCAATGCCGATACACGCTTCGATTAAAACCTGCAAGGCGCGTTCGGCCGCACGCCGTTCCATGCGCGTAAAAGCACGCCGACTGGCAATTTTGGCCAATTGCTCCAGATCCTCCCGGCATTCGTTGATATGGGCGACAATGGAATTAAGGTAGTCAGGCATATTCAAGCTCCATGCGCCTGTGTATGCGTAATGTTTCTCGCCAGAGCCGTTCTTCGTCGCGACAAAATACGATGCTATCGGCACTAATAATCTCAAAGGCCAAAGGAATCGGTGCCAGATTGATATCGACAATCGATACCCTCCCTTCCCTCAACCCTAAGGCTCGTTGCCAATCCAACGCCAGGCACTCCGGTCGCAATCGACGTTCCACCGGGTCATCTTTAATAAAATCGTGAAAGCCACCGCCAAGTCGTAATCGCTCCGCGCATGCGCCACGCCCTTGGCACGCGAGCCATAAAGCCATACTACATCGATTGAACGATCTCTTCGGGCCAAATCGATGATACCATTTAAAGTCGCATCCATTTTCAACATTCAAGTCTCCGGCAACAGCAGGTTTTGAAAAGGTTTGTGGTTTTCCAACGGTAGGTTTGGAAGTCGCGAATATCGGTGGACAAAATACGACCATGCCCCAGCTTCTCCGCCAAAATGACTAACGATGCATCGGCTAGGTCCATGGGAAGGTCTTCGTATTTTTCTATCAACTGGGAAATTCGCACTAAATCTTGAGTAGATATCGCTGAAATTTCAATGTAATTAGATTCTAATGCAGAAAGAAAACGAAGTTGGCTCCGAACGCCTAATGCTGTCCCTAACAAATAACTGGTTTCAGTAATAACGGGCCAGGTTGTAATCTATCCTTCATCCAACTCTTGCATCATCTGAACCGATTTCAGATGATGTTTATCTTTAGTGTTGAAGAAAGCGTACCAGAACCCGGTATCAGTCAATATCATGTTTTTTTTGCCATCCTTGAAACAAATAGTCTTTATAATTTTCCGACAAGTCCTCAGGTCCTTCCGCTGTTCCTGCCAACATTTCAAGTAAACGCTGGTTTTTTTCTTTATTTGTTAACTTAATTTTTTCAGTTTTATCATAGAGTAAGTCCAAAGCCTGCTTAATAATTTCAGTCGTATTCAAATGAGTAACTTGTTGAATTGTTTTTATTTTTTTCTCATATTCCTCGTCTATGCGAGCAGTAATGCGCATGTCTAATCCCCTGTTAGCCATTTTGTCAGATAACTATAGCATCAAATTTTGGCGACAGACAGCAAGCCGCAGCCGAAGGCTTTGGCGCGCCCTATACCATTGAATAAAACGCCGATAAAGGCATCTACATCGGTGATTTCGATATCTCCAGTCAAATCCACCGAGCTAAAGCCGGCTGTTTTGCCTTTTTCCGGTATGGCGTGCCATTGGTAGGCGCT
The DNA here is from genome assembly GCF_044788715.1 of Methylotuvimicrobium sp. KM1. NCBI lineage: Bacteria > Pseudomonadati > Pseudomonadota > Gammaproteobacteria > Methylococcales > Methylococcaceae > Methylotuvimicrobium > Methylotuvimicrobium sp. KM1. Next base: position 4,812,978 of record NZ_CP173170.1, read on the forward strand.
ATTTTGTAGTTTTGCCATCCCGTCATTGTCACGAATCAACTGAAACCCGCAACGCCTTTCACCCTGATTTTGAAACCAATTTTCCAATGCCGCGTCGATTTGAGATTTGATAGCCCATTCCAATCGATCCTGCAAATAACCAATCTGGGTCAATCGCTCAGCATAGCGCTGATCTTTTGAAAGAACATCGGATAGATATTTATCAAGCGCTTCACCGCCCTGTTCCAGCAATCGTTTTTTATAGTCGGATTTCCTGGGGTTGAGCGGCAAGCTTGCTTTTAAACCGATCTGATCCACGGTTCCTTTCAAAAAATTCAGTTGTGTATCCATGAGTAAATCATGTTTGCGCCCATTTCGGGTGACTACCGGGTTTACCCGGCAATCGAATTTCAATTTTTGCCCGACCTGAAGTTTGGGATGATACGGCTTCACATCGACGTGAAAAATTGAATTTTCCGGTTCAATGGGTTTTTGTTGCGAAACCAAATAATAAATCGGTTCGCCGCGCACACTTTGCGAATGACCCAACTGCGCCTTGGCGATCTCCTCCCGAAATATGAAGCTACGCTGCTCTACTGAAAACAAGTCATACAATAACCGGTGTATGCCGTATACGTTACCCCGCAATACCCGATTAAGCTGTGAAGACTTGATTAACTCGGGACGCAATTTGACTCTGGAAAAATACATTATTCGCCTCCTTGAACGAAAAGATAGTGTTCCTGCCGGGGTGAAAATTGCCAACGTTTACGCGAAAGCGGTTGGTCGTGCCGAATTCGGGTTTGCCTGTGCGTCAAATCCAAAGTCGAATCGTCGGAAAAGTCTTCCGCCGTTCCTTCCCAGTAATAATGACGGTCTTTAGAGCGTCCCAGCCAAATAAAATCCCGTTCAGACAATCCACTCTGATTTTCCTTATGAGTCGGTAAAATCGGCTTATGTTGGTAGGCTTGAAAAGCCTGATAATAATTCGCCGAGTTACCGATAATCTGTGGTTGCAAAGGGGCAGATAACGGACAGGATTTTCGCCCCAAATACAGATGATATTTTGGGAATAACAAGTGCTGTTCGATTTCGGCAAGGCTAAACGGCGCGCCCTCCAACGCTTTGACGGCAACTAGCGCCAAGGCATCGGCACGGTATTCGCGGCTGGATAAAATAGTACCAAGACGCTCTCGGCCCAACACCAGTTCGTCACGCCGAGTTCGGTAATTGAACTTACCGACCGAATCGGGCGCTTGCGTGGTATGGTAATCGCGTAGTAATCGACCGGTACTATAAACCTCGACCGCTACCGCATAGCCTTGTTGCAACCGTTGTTGCGCCGTTTCATCTTCGCGTTTAATACCGAGCGCCGCGCCCAACAAGCCGATAATGGCCGATTTGCTGGGATAGCTTGCCGTGTGCCTGCTTTCGCCGACGGCAATTTCACCCCAACTCGCCAGTGCGCCGTACAAGCGGAATACAAGGTAATCCATAAAGTGCTCCTATTGACCGACGAAGTCCAGTAATTCGGATAAATTGCCTTTCACTTCGGGAACATTCAATTCATAACGGGCATCGGCGCATGCGCCATAGACTTGATCGAAGCTATCTTTTTGTTTGATCAATGCCTGAATCGAATCGGCGATAAAATCATTGCTTTTACCATCCATAATCGGTTTCAGATAGGCAACGGATAACGATCTCGGTTGTTGATCGCCTTTTTCCGCTAACAAAAACGAAGCGTAGGCGCGAGTGGCAAAACTGTTTTGTTTGCCTTCCGGCGCGACTTTGACGGCGGCTTCGGTCAAAGCGCGAATCGCGTTGTTCGCCAAAGCCTCATCGCCCCCTAAATTTTCGACCAACAACTCTCGATTAATACAGAGATAAGAATAAAACAAACCGGCGGCAAAACGAGTTTCGCCAATATGAGCCGCGCCCATATCCTCCAGGCCGTCATTCAAATCATCGACCGCAGTGAAATAATCATCTTCGATAACGACCGGATGTACACTGATGGCATGGGCAACCTGACAAGCGGCTTCGATGTTAAAAGCAGGACTTGATGCCAGCATACGGCCAAATAGCGCAATATCAACATCACAGACTTTTTGACGCAAGAATTTCAATTCATCATCCTCGGGCGCCGAGCCGCGTTCGATAAGCTTATCCGCCAAGGCAAAAATGCTTTTTTCTTCTTCGCTATCGAAAAAAGCCAGTTGTTCGATTTCGACCTCCTCCAACTCTTTCTTTTTACGTGCTTCTTCGGTTAATTTTTTCAGATCGTCTTTTTCTTTTTTTGATAACTGCTTCAGTTTGCCGAAAACTCCGGCAATCGGCTTGCTCCATTCCAACGCATTGTCATGATCGACACCTTTACTGGTCAGGTAGTGATAGAGTTTGACGCCCATTTCCTTGGTGCGCGTACCGATATGCCCGTTCAATGCCTGCTGAAAATGATCCGAAGTTCGCCAGGTTCTCTTCAGGCACTGCGAAGAAACCCGCAAACGGTCATAACCGCCCATCTTGGCGGTTTTCGGACTGCCCTGATCATCACGGTTTAAGTTGGCGGGCGGATAGGCGGTTAACAGATGCAATTGTAAAAAACGGCTCATAGTGTGGTCCTTGTTGTTAAGATTTAGGGTGTGCTAATGCGGTGAAATAATCGGTAGCCCAGCGGACCGCCAGGCGATTGTTCGGGTTGCGGTCGATGGAATATTCATATTCCCGATGCCAATGAATGATGTCATTGGCCAAGGAAAGAATGTTGACGTTGCCGTTGAGCAAACGGATAGCGCGCAGAATGCGCCGATAGAAATCGTCGATGGTTTTGCTTTTTTGCAATTGTTGGAAGCGTAATTCGCTCATCGGCGCTTTGCCTTTGCCTTCGATGGGCGTTGCCAGTTGTTCGGCGAAGCTGGCGGTTTGGCTTTCGCTGTTTGACTCTTTACTTTTGTAAATCCGGCTGATACTTAACTTATGGTTTTTCACATGAGACAAAGCACCGGCGACACTGGCGCTTACCAGCATATTCTTACGCCAGCGGTCGGTATCCGGCGTTTTTTCCAAAAAATGAAAAAACGCATCGGTCAATAAAATATCTTCCGGGCCTTCCGCTCGGCGTAAACGTGCGCGGTCGCCGCGATTGTCGTCCAGCCATTGATGCCAGTGCGCCAAGGCTTTTTGGTCGTCGTGCCCTAAATAGGGATACTGATTCATGATGCCGCCTCCTCCTCTTCCTGTGCTTTCGTTTTAAGGTTTTTAATGGCTTTATTGCCGTGGAACTTTTTGCTTAATTCATTTTTCGCCGCAATAATGCGTTTTAAATCCAGGTCTTCAGGAATCGTTTCCAGGGTGGCGGTTTCGAAAATCTGAAACATTTTATTTCGCAAGACTTTGAGCCATGTCTGATAGATTTCAGGCGGGGCCATGCCGGTATCGCCCGGTAATGTCGCCAGTTGTTCCAACAAACGGTAAAAATTCGCTTCGGTCGCCTGCCAAAATTGCGCATCGATGTGTGACATATCACCTTTGACATCTTTAGGACGGCGGAACCAAGCTTCTTTGGTGTAAGTGCGTAACAATTTAACGGTTTCTCGTGCCGCACCGATCAATTCTGTCGCCCATTCCATTAAATTGTTTCTTTGCTGTTCATCCATATAAAAAGCCGGAAAACGCGATTCATACCAACAACGGGCTTTCATATTGTCCATGTCATAACCGAAGCACCATATCGAAGCTAGGTTGTTGCCGAATTCTCTACCGCGCTCAGCATTAAAAAATTGAACGATTTCTGCAGCCTTGTCGCCATTTTCGCTATCTTGCAAGGCTAATCCTAACCAATGCCGATAACCCAAACCGCCCTGTTGGCCTTTAAGCGATAGTGGCAACTCTTTCTTGTTTGGATCAAAACGATAAGGCGTCAACGGATGAACCCAGGCGCCGTCGTAATTAACGCCGTAATTCTTGGTGCGATATTCGGTAAACAACCGCTCCGCCCGTTGACCGCAAAGATCGCAGCTTTCGTTCTCTATTTGTGTCGAGAGCCTGATGCGCCTGGGCATTCCCCAATAAGCCTGCAATGGGTGTACGTCTTGTGGCGTTGTTATCTTGCCGTTTTTGTCGGACACGCGGGTTGTTTCCAGCCATGGAAAAATGCTGTTATCCAAGGTTTCTGCCGATTCCATTTCTTCACGGTTAAACACATTCAGCCATAATGTTTGCCATAGAGTCGCGGTTCCAGCCGCAGGTACCAAAAGCGTGGTTAAAGGTCCACCGCCACGCAAACCAACCCGATGCCCCACACCGCCGGAGGGCGCATTGGTTTGCAAAGTAAAAAGGGCTGCAGCGGTGCAAGATGGGCAAAGTTTATTCACCTTGCCGCTCTTAATAAAATGATCCAGATTGTCCTTGATAGTTTTTCCGCCGGGCGCTTCAATTAACAATGCCGATATATGCTTGGTTTCTCCATCAGCTAAATCATAATCCTGCAAAAAAGCAGCGCCTTCCGGATTATCCAACTCGAAGGAAAACGCAACTTTTGCAAACGCCTCTTTTAGCTGCCGCGTTTCCGGCATCTCTTCCCAGTATTCCAGCCATTCGTCCTCGTCTTCCCGGGCAAAACAGGTTTGTAACAAACCGATTAATAACTGATATAGCGCGCCTTGAAAGTCGGCTCTGGGCGCGTTGATCTCAATCACCGGATTTTCGGTTTCGGCGATTTGCCAAGGAGCGATCAACGCTTGCGTTTGGTCTTGTCTGATCACAGGAATCCATGGATCATTAATCAGGTTCATTGTGTGTCCCTCGTGGGTAATTGCCAGCCGTCGCCGGCACTGTAAAAATCCGTAGTTGTTTCGGTCAACGGAAAGACCTCCAGCCAGCGCAAAGCTTTGGTTTCTGTTTTCAACGCTTCGATCGTTTCTTTAAGTTCTTTCGGGATGGCTTTTAGGGCGTTTTTCCACTCGGATTCCGGTACTTTGACTGTGCTCAGAGCCCAAGCATAAGTTGGATGCGCCGCGTAGGGTTTCAATTCGCCTTCTTGCCAAACCGCCAATGCCACGGAAACCGTTTCCTGTTCGCTCAAGCGAGTGGGAATTCGAGTTTCTTCGTCCCAATCGCCGCTGGCATAGGTATAGCCTTTGCTCAGTTTCAAGGCATTCAAATCGGCCATGCTTTTTTTGCAGGCATCATCCCCTTCGGCATTCCAGGAAAGATTATCCAAGGACTCGGGATAGCTTTCATTTCCGGAATAAACCCCTTCGATTAACCTTCTGGCGTCCTCCGGCATAGCAAAGGCTGAAGCTTCCAATAATTTTTTCGCCGTCAACCAGAGTTGTCCGGCATGCCGGTAAACCGCCAATGTTCCGGCATGATCCGGTTTCAACCACTCTTCGTTAACATCATCTTTCGGTTCCGGCGCATAAAGGTATAGCACGGCGGTTTCGCGTTGGTCTTTCGCGCCTTTTTCCATGAGACGGTTACCTTGAGCGTCCCGTACATGCCGCTGCAAGCGCCCGGCCCGTTGAATGATCAAATCGATCGGCGCAAGATCGCTAATCAAAACATCGAAGTCCAAATCAAGCGATTGTTCGACGACCTGCGTTGCAATTAAAACGCGCCCTTTTCTATCGGCAGCCCTTGAATCCTTACCGAACCAATTTAAGGTTTGATCTTCAATCCGTTGCCGATCGCACATCGCAAAGCGACTATGGAATAAACTCAGTTGCGCAGGACAAAGACCCTCAGCCAATAAATCCTGATAGCTTCTCCTCGCCTCTTTGACGGTATTACGAATCCAACACACGCATTGTCCGGCCTCGATGGATTTTCGGATTCTTTGCAAAGCAGCCGTTTCACTAGCCAAGCGCTCAACGCGAACCTTTCGTTTCACTTCTTCGCGCGTGTCGAGCGATTTTTCTATCTCTTTTTCAGTTGTGGTGTGCGTCACCAAAGGATAGTCTGTACTAAGTAAGTCCGGCGTATCCGTATTCAAACCTTGGTGAAAGGCTTTAACCAGTTCTTGGCGCATTGTCTGCGGCAAGGTGGCGGACAACAAAATCACACTGCCTCCTTGCCGGGCATGAGCCTCCAGCAAGGCGCTGAGTAGTTTTTGCATATAGCTGTCATACGCGTGAACTTCATCCACTAATAGTATTTTATGGCTCAAGCCTAGAAGTCTTAGGGATTGGTGCCTAGCGGGCAACACTGCCAATAAGGCTTGATCTAAGGTACCGACGCCAATATCGGCCAACAGCGCTTTTTTTCGGGAATCCGCCAACCAAGCATTGCAAAAAGCCGTGGCCGTCTGTTCTTGTTCATCGTCGGATTGTCCTTTTAAATAATCATCGTCCTGTAGTGGTTGTTCCGGCAAAATCACTGATTGTTTAAAGCCGGATGATAAGTCGCGAGCGCCATGCGCCAGGATTAAGGAGGGATTATCGTTAGTTCGATAAAATTTTCGATACACCTTGCCGAGCCGTTGATACATCGCATTCGCCGTCGCCATGGTCGGCAAGGCAATGTAGATCCCATTGGCCAACCCGGCCCCCATCAATCGTTGAGCAAGTACCAAGGCAGCTTCCGTTTTTCCGGCTCCGGTAACGTCTTCCAGTATAAACAACTGGGGCGATTGAACGAGCTCGACTTCAATGGCGTAGTGTTGCAGCGGCGTCGGTTCATCGACAAAATCGAATAAATGTTTTATATCGGAAAAATCATGGATTTCAGCTTGTTCAGGCAGCACACCCATTGCTGTCTCGGCATTGGGCAAGGCAATTTGTCGCCAATACTCTTCTATCGGCATCCTTCGATCGGAATATTCAAAATAGTCCCGGTTCGATCCCAGCCAGTCCGCTAACACAGCCACCCCGGCCAGTTGCCATGAAACCGCTTGAAGGCGTTTTTTTAATGCTTTATCCAGTAATGGCCGAAAATCGAAAGAATTCAGCAGTAAAGAAAAGCTTTCTTGAACAAATTCTAAAGCCGCTTGTTTGTCTTCCGGCAGGAAGTAATCTTCTAATCGTCGAGCTTGTTTAATAGGCGGTTGTCCATGATGTCCCGTCACTATTTCAAGCCAAGGCTCCATGTACTTGCAAAGTTTTTCCATCTCCTTTGCGTTGAAATCGGTGATGGAAAGATTTTTTGCGATGTCCTGTGCTGTCGAGCGAATCCATAACCAAAATCCTAAACTGTCATGGCGTTGGTCGTAACGCATTCTCGGCTTAGGTTTGACCAAATCATCGGACATATTTTCTTTCAATCCCTGAAAAGCCCGTGCGAACTTGCCTAAATCGTGCAAAGCCAAACAGAATACAAAAAAATCTCTGAGCCATGCCGGTTCAACTTGTAACTGCCGAGCCAATTGCCGGCATCTATCTTTCTCAGGGTCAAGCAAACAACAACCGACCGCAGCTACATCCAAACAATGATAAGGCAACAAATGATAGGCAGGCCCCGACTCGCCTTCCGGTTTGGCTTTGCCCCAGTATCGGTAATACAGCGCTTGATTCATATCGTCCTCGTCTAACGGTCATGTCGGGTATTATGCATAGCCACCGTATCAAAGCGTGATACGGTGGCTATTTTTTTTGATAAATTTTCGCCATTTTTTCGATTTGCTCGATCGCGGCTTCGCGTAAAAAGGCAGGTTCCAAAATTTCGACTTCGGCGCCGTGGCGGAGGATATCCATCAATAGTTCGCGGTGATCGCCGAACGGTACGTTCAGTTCGTAGCTGCCGTCTTCGAGCCATTGGTCGGTTTGTTTCGGATGCCATTGTTCGTCCGCGACCCAGCGGGCGCGTTCGGGCGTGAATTTTAGCTTTGCGGTGTGTTCCGCTTTGCCGGAGAAGATGCCGTAGGAAGCGCTGAAATAATCTTCGAGATGCTCTCGTTCGACAGATTGGGAGGGTATATCTTGGCGGGTGGCGGTTTTAATGCGTTCCAGTGCGAAGGTGCGCAGTTCTCTTCTAAAATGACACCACGCGTCAAGGTACCAGTTGTCCCGGTAGTAAACCAGATTTTGCGGGGATACGTTACGTGCGGTGGTTTGTCCGTCGCTACGTGCTTCGTAGATTAAATCAAGACGTTGGCTATCGAATAGCGCTCCGGCGATTTTGGAAAACCAAGGATTTCGAACTTTTTGACGTGAGGCGATCGGGATGATTTTGATGCATTCCAGTTTGCGTTCTGCGCTGCTACGATCTAACGCGAGAAGTTTTTCGATCCGGTTTTGCAGTTGGGCGATTTGTTCGCCGAACAAACCCGGCGATATTTTGCGTAGTAGGGTATGGCAGGTCAGCAGTCCCCATAGTTCTTCCGCGTTGAACCATAAGCCGGGCAGTTCGTAAGGGTGTTCGCCGGCTTCGGTGTCGTAGTGGTACCCGTTGCGTTTACGGTCGTAAACGATCGGCGCGTCGAAATGGTCGCGCATGAGTGTTACCAGCCGCTTTACGGTCGCTTCACTGCATTCGAGTTTTTCTTGCAATTGGGTATTGGATATCGGCGTTCGGCGACCGGATAGAATGTTATGTAATTGATAGATTCGTTCGAAGCGGTCCATCGCCGCATCTCCTGGTTTGGTGTCAGGTTTTTTAAGGATTGCGTATTTTCGGGAAACTAATGCTCAAATCTATTGATCAGAAAAAGCATTTAACCTAAAAAGAGCAGTTGAGAGCCTCAAACTACCGTTCGCCCTGAGCCCCTTCGGCTGCGCTCAGGAGGGCCCTGTCGAAGGGTGAACGGTAGTTTGAGGCTTCACCAGGTCGGTGAAAGTGTTGTAGACCCTTCATGCTTCGACTAGGCTCAGCACGAACGGTCTACAACACTTGCCAACTGCTCTTTTTAGGTTTAACCATGAATATCATAAATAATATTAATTTAGTTCAATAACTTACTATAGGTTTGTATAAAATATTTGTTTTTCCCCAATCCTAAAAAGCAGTTAGCATGCGTTGTAAACCGTTCGAAGTATAAAACACTTTGTTTTCGTTCGGCGATGATATTTCGAAAGAGGGCTTGAGCGCTATTGACACCACTCCGGCGTCAACGAGGTGCGCCAAAATTGATCTTCTTTTTCGAATAGACGGCGGCTTTCGGTGGGGCCCCAGCTACCGGCCGGATAAGTCGGAATGAAGTCGCGTTCGACGGCCCAGGTTTGCAGTATCGGATCGACGATACGCCAAGCATATTCGACTTCGTCGAAACGCAGAAATAACGAGCGGTCGCCTTTCATGACATCCAGCAATAAATCCTCATAGGCATCGATCGCTTTTTCATCGCTGTTTCGAAAACCGGCATCCAGGCTACTGGTGCGCGTGCGCATTTCCAATCCAGGTTCCTTGACGGTCATTTCCATGCGAATGCGTTCTTCGGGTTGAATGCTCAACAGGACCCAATTCGGATTCATGCACTGCACATGCGTATCGCGGAAAAACTGCAGCGGCGGATGGCGAAAGCAAATCGAGACGACTGATTGACCTTTGGCCAGTCGTTTGCCGGTCTGTAGATAAAACGGCACGCCACGCCAGCGCCAATTATCGATAAATAATTTTACGGCGGCATAGGTTTCGGTAATACTGGTTGGCGGAATGTTCTCTTCCTCCAAATAGCCTTTGACCTTTTCCTTGCCGACCGTGCCTTTGGCGTATTGGCCGCGATAGGCATGCGCGTGTACCGCCGATTTGGGTATTGGGCGAATCGATTTTAAGACCTTGACCTTCTCGTCGCGCAGCGATTCCGCTTCCATTGATGCGGGCGGTTCCATTGCAACCAGCGTCATCAGTTGTAGCAAATGGCTTTGCAGCATGTCGCGCAAAGCTCCGGCCCCATCGTAGTAGCCGCCGCGCGTGTCGATACCGATATCCTCGGCATGGGTAATTTGAACATGGTCGATGTAGTTGCGGTTCCACAGCGGCTCTAGCATGACATTCGCGAAGCGGAATACCAATACATTCTGCACCATGCCTTTGCCTAGATAATGATCGATCCGGTAGATCTGTTCTTCGCTTAAAAAACGGCCGATCCGTTTTTGCAACGATTGCGCGCTGTCCAGGTCGTAACCGAAGGGCTTTTCGATGATAACGCGTTTCCAGCCGTATTCTTGATTCAGTAAGTCGACGTTGCTAAGCGATTCGATGACATTACCGAAATCCTCGGGACTGATCGCGAGATAAAATGCGATGTTTTTGGAAAAATCTTCATCCTTACCCAAGGTAATGGCTAGTCCGCTATAGCATTCCGCTTCACCGAGATCGCCGCGATGATAGGAAAGCCGTTCGCTGAACCGGGCGAATACAGCCTCGTCGATACCTTCACGAACCTTCGCGCCGATCATTTCCCGAACTTCCTCAAGCCATTTTTTTTGGTCCCAAGGCCGTCGGCCAATGCCGACAATACGACTGCCTTCCGGCAGTTTGTTTTCGAGTTCCAAATGATAAAGCGCCGGCATCAGTTTAATTCGGGACAAATTGCCGGTTGCGCCGAAAATAACGTAGGTACAGGGTTCAGCAGACATAGAATCGACTCGTGATATGCGTGTAATTTAAACGTTGTAAGTAGACGATGCGGTTTTACCGCCGTGCCCGGTCCAGTCGGTATGAAAAAACTCGCCGCGCGGACGGTCGGTGCGTTCGTAACTGTGTGCGCCGAAATAATCGCGTTGAGCCTGCAACAGATTGGCGGGCAAGCTCTCCGTCCGGTAACCGTCGTAAAACGCTAGCGCACTGGAAAACGCCGGAGCCGGAATACCCAGTTCGATACTGAGTATGACGGCTTTACGCCAGCCGGGTTCGGCCTGCCGCATAGCATCGACAAAGAAATCGGCCAACAGCAAATTTTCCAAATCGGGATTGCTGTCGTATGCTTGTTTGATATCATTTAAAAATGCGCTGCGGATAATACAACCGCCCCGCCACATCAGCGCGATTTCACCGTAGTTCAACGACCAGCCGTATTCTTTCGCCGCTTCGCGCATGAGCCGGAAACCCTGCGCGTAAGAAATGATTTTCGATGCATACAAGGCATTGCGGATGGTTTCGATGGCTTCTTGCCGGTTTCCCTCAAAACGGTTGACCGGTTTAGGCAGCTTTTGCGAGGCATTGATGCGTTCGTCTTTCATCGCCGACAGGCAGCGCGCGAAGACTGATTCGCCGATCAGCGTCAGCGGAATGCCCAAATCCAGCGCATTGATGCCGGTCCATTTACCGGTGCCTTTTTGGCCGGCTGTGTCGAGGATCTTGTCAAGGAGCGGACTGCCGTCTTCGTCTTTATAGGCAAGAATATTGGCCGTGATTTCGACTAGATAGGAACTGAGTTCCGCGCCGTTCCATTCGGCGAAAATAGTGGAAATCTCATCGGCAGAAAGACCGAGCCCTTCGGACATCAGTTGATAGGCTTCGCAAATGATTTGCATGTCGCCGTATTCGATGCCGTTATGGATCATTTTGACATAGTGGCCCGCGCCGCCATCGCCGACCCATTCACAGCAAGGCTGGCCGTCGACTTTTGCGCTGATCGCCTGCAATACCGGCTTGACGCGGTTCCAGGCATCCGGGTGACCACCGGGCATGATCGAAGGCCCGTGCCTCGCGCCTTCCTCTCCGCCCGAAACGCCGGTGCCGATATAAAGCAAGCCTTTTTCCTTCAGCGCCTTTGTGCGCCGGTCGGTGTCGGTAAATAACGAATTGCCGCCGTCGATGATGATGTCGCCGGCATCAAGTAGCGGGGCTAGTTGCTCTATATAATGATCGACCACTGTTCCGGCTTTAACCATTAACATCACGATGCGCGGCGTTTCCAGTTTCTGCACAAGATCTTCGAGCGAGTAAGTTCCGACGATTTCGGTGCCTTTAGCCGGCCCCGTAAGGAACTCGTCGGTCTTTTCTGTCGTGCGGTTGTAGACGGCTACCTTAAAACCATGATCATTGATGTTGAGAACTAAATTCTGGCCCATGACCGCCAGTCCGATTAAACCGATATTCGCTTTCATATTACGTGCTCCCAAAACCTGTTCTAAGCTTCATAGTAGCACGGGGGCGTTTTTTTGCACGGCTACATTTAATGCTGATAATGCTGACGAATCTTTTTATTAAACGGAGTCTGCCGAATTTGGACCGATCCCGGGTTGTCGGTATACTGAAGCGTAAGCTTTTTGTTTTCCTAAACTTTCGTTTCAAATTCATACTCATCGTATGATCAAAATTCGGCAGTTTAGCCATGATGCGCATGAATTTCATGCAGTATTTCAAAAGGTTGCCTAAATATTCCCGCTAACCTCTTGGGTGAATGAAAGCTCCATACGAACTTATATACTCATCGTAGATCAAAATTCGGCACCGGGGTGTTCGTCAAAGGACGCCGTGAACCCAGCACCTAAATTCCATAGGTCATTGGCAATAATTTAATATGATGGCTAATTTAGGTGCTGGGTGAATACGTCCATGTAAGCTCTATGCCAGCTCCTTGCTGGTCCCACACCTAGCGTTAGGAGAGGGACCGAACACCCCGGCGGCCTCCTTAAGCAATGCCGAAATTTGAAGTGTGAAAGGTATACGAAAGGTATGATTGATTGAATCGTCTTAAAATAGATGTCGATAGACAATAATAATTTTAGGAGAGCGCGATGGAAGATACAGGTTATACAATGAAAGACGGCCGACATTGGTTTGTCGATGGTTGGAAGCTGTTTACTAAAAGCCCGCTGATGCTGATTCTAGGCACCGTGATCTGGATTCTGCTGGAAGTACTGCTAGCACTACTTCCAGTAATCGGTGAGATATTGGACGCTTTGATCTTTCCGGTGATGTACGGCGGATTTTTGTATGCCATTCGAGAAGTCGATGAGCAGCGAAAGATGAAAATCAGTCATTTTTTCCAAGGCTTCATTGATTCGGCCAAGCTGAAACCTTTGTTGATTCTCGGTTTGTTAATGGTATTCTTCGAAATTATTGAAGCGGGATTAATCGTAACACTCGGACCTTTCACGGCACTGATACTAGCCGCGCCATTGGGTCTCCTGGTCATTTCAGCATTATTGTATTCGGTGCCCCAAGTGATGTTCAGCGATAGCAAGCCTGTAGATGCAATCAAAAGTAGTTATTACAACTGCGGGCGTCATATTTCGGCGATGATCACGGTTTATTTGTTCTTGATACTCTTTGCCCTGCTGTCTGTCGTTACGATTGGTTTGGCGATGATTTTAATTATACCGGTAACGTTCTGCGCGCTTTATATCAGCTATAAGGCTATTTATCGTTAGCATATACCTTTCGTACTTCTAATTTCGGCAGCGACTGAGGAGGCGCCTGGTTGTCCGATAAAGACTTTGCCAGCATGGAGCTGGCATAGAGCTTACATGGAATGGACGTATTCACCCAGCACCTAAATTAGCCATCATATTAAATTATTGCCAATGACCTATGGAATTTAGGTGCTGGGTTCACGGCGTCCTTTAGCGGACATCCCGGTGCCGAATTTTGATCTACGATGGGTATAAAATCAGGTGTATTTTTCGGTAATTCCTGGCGGAATAATGAGTCAGGCTTCATGTTGGATATAGAGGTAAGCCTTTTATCCTAAATTGCTGTACGAACTAGTGCGTGTTTTTTGGAGTATATGAAATGGCTAGCTATGATCTGATCACTCGGCAACTTTATCCACTATCCATCACCTTGTTCGGATTGTTGTGCTTTAGTTCATCGGCTATGGCGCAGCAAAATGAAGCAATAGCGTCAGATGACGCTATTCAATCCGCTATTGAACAAGAACTCGCCTACCTGGACCGGGATTCGAAGAATTATAAAACTCCATTGGCCGGGGAAGGCTTCAGAACCGAGTTTCTGGGCGAAGAAATTATTGTCGATCCGCGCGACAGAACATCAGTAAATGCCTGGATGCTGGGTCTTCAATACAACACGCCGGGACCCGACGACCGAGATATTTTTCCGATTGGCAGCCTGTATTTTTGGCGACAACCCGAACAAAGCAAGTTGTTTTATGCGAATATTGCCGGGGCCTATAACGATTTGTTTTACGGCGAACAATTGCCCGATTGGGGCGATTTTCAATATGCATTAGCATTTAGGAATTTTACGCCGCCGAGTGCGATGAGCGAAGTCGTCGACGGACGAAGCGTGCTCGATGAAGAAATGTATTGGGGCCGTTTGCAATGGGATATCGGTCTTGGCTATCGAACTCAAGTCGACCCTGGCTATAACGACAATATCTTCATGGCCAATCTGTATTTCGAGCCGGGTTTTTTATATTTCAGCAAAGGCAGCGAAGCCGCCGATAATCTACTCGCGCCTCGCGATACCGTTGAGCTCGGTTCACGCCTGGAAGTGAAATACGACGGGTTAAAACGGAATATATTATGGCTGGCTCACGAAGGTTTTGCCGCCGGTGGAAACCTGGTCTACGGACACCGCGTGAATTGGCGCGATTGGGGGCTTGACGGCAATCAATACCGCGCTAGCGATTCTCGGGATCATTTGAGATTCGACGCCTATGCGTTAGGCGCCACCGGCGTTCCGTTTATCAATAGTGATAGACACCGGCTATTAGGCTCCATCCATGGCGGTACGGGCGCCAATCTGGACCGATTTTCGGCACAACGCATCGGAGGCGGTGTCAATCCAATGGGTTGGGATTTTGCCTCGACTGCCATGCCCGTGCTCCCCGGAGCTTCGGTATGGGAATATTATCCCGAACACTATTTGATCGGTAATGCCGAATACCGCTGGGAACCGATTTTTTTCAGTTACTTGAGCTTACACGGAACTGCGGGTTGGTTGAATCCAGTACGCAATATCGGCGGCGAATTTAAGAGAGAAGAAACGTTTTATAGCGCGGTGGGCGGTCGGCTCGCGACCGGTTTTCTCGGTGAATCGATGTTGGTCGTAGATGTTACCCATAATTTCAACGTACTAAGGGATGACGAACGTGGCGGAAGCGACATTACTTTCTTTGTGGTGAAGGAGTTTTGATGCGCCGTTACCTGAAAAATTGAGGCGCGGCGGCGGGTTATTCAACCCGCCCCGAATGTCTTATTTTTATACTGGACATGGTTGAAACATTCGGGACAGGGTCGCTAACCCTGTCCCGCATAAACAGTTTAGAACGCATCTCGCACCTAATGCTGTTCCTCAAGCTTGAGCTTGGGGAACCTGTCCAGGCATCTCTGGCTTCCCAACGATCGAAGTAGTTGTGAACGAACGAGTTGGGGTTGATTGAGATTATGTCGGTCTCAGGACGCTGGAGCTTCCGGAGCATGTTTCCCAAGCTTGAGCTTGGGAAACAGCGGGGTGCGGGTTGGCCGTTTTTAGCTTGATGCGTATGGTTACTCAATCCGCCCAGTATGCTTTTAACCCCATATTGCTTAATTCACTTCATACTAAGAAAGATGGGATTTTTGACTGCTTGCCGTGAGTCTATCGATGGAACTCAATCAGGTCTTCCCGTGTCGTAAACGAGAATCTTTAATGCGTAGTTAATAGGGCGAAAGACTGCGTTATACAATGAATAGCCCAATTATTTTTCTTGCCTTTATCAATAAAAATCAAAAACTTACTCATGAATAAATTAACCAGTATAGTGACAACCATGATCATCGGACTGTCCCTTGGATTGGGCAGCGTCTCGGATGCCGAAGCCAAGCGGTTCGGCGGAGGCGGCTCGTTCGGCGGCAAATCCTCGTTCAATAAACCGTATCAACGCTCTGCCTCACCGGCAAAAGCGGCACCAACACGCCAACAGCAACAAGCCCAAGCTCAAAACCAAGCGGCCAAACAAAAACTCGCTAGTCGCGGCGGCTTGATGGGCATGCTCGGCGGCCTGGCTTTGGGCGGGTTACTCGGCGCCATGTTATTCGGCGGCGCCTTCGAGAACTTCAATTTCATGGATATTTTAGTATTCGGAGGTATCGCGTTTTTACTCTATAAACTATTTGCCGCCCGAGCCAAAAATGCCGCGCGACCGGTACCGGCTTATAGCCGCGACAGCTATGAACCGCAACAGCGCTCAACTTCCGCTTATAGCAATTATGAAGCGCCTCAAGCCCAAGAGACATCACGCGCTTCGGTCGGCAATACGGGTTTCAATACCGACTTATTGTTTAAGAAAGGCCCTCAAGCCAATAACGATTCTGGATTCGAGCCCGCTATCGAAAATCGCGACCTCATCTTGCCGGAAGGTTTCGACGAACATGCTTTCTTGAACGGTGCCGAAAATGCGTTTAGAGCTTTGCAAACCGCTTGGGACGATCGCGATCTAGCCGAAATCAGAGGCTTAACCACCGACCGCGTGTTCGCCGAAATACAAGATCAACTCAAGGCCTCGACCGATGACAACCGAACCGAGGTCATCAGTGTTAAAGCCGAGTTGCTCGATGTCCGCGAATCCGGCAGCGAATTGGAAGCGACCGTATTGTTCGATTCCTTACTTCGCGAAGACATTTACGGACCGGAGCAAGCTGTTCGCGAAGTCTGGCATTTCGTTAAGCCGAGAAATAGCCTGCAGCCGAAATGGTACTTGGACGGCATTCAGCAAGTCGAAGAATAACCTTAACTCTAGCGATACAAGGTTCGGCGGGGTCTCCGCCGAACCTTCGCACTTTCCAAAATATGGACGTTTCTCCAGCCAATCCTCAATATCAGCCGAGCCCGCGGAATGCCTCATTGCTGCTGGTCGAAGATCATAAGAACCTGGCTCAAGCGGTCGGGGCTTATCTTGAAAGCAGCGGCTTTACGATGGATTATGCCTACGACGGATTGTGCGCACTGCATCTTGCCGCAACGCAACGCTATGATGCAATCATTCTCGATATTACGCTACCCGGAGGCATCGACGGCTTAGAAATATGCCGGAGACTGCGTAAAGACGCGCGTTTGTCGACGCCGATATTAATGCTGACGGCTCGCGATCAATTGCAAGACAAGCTGGAAGGATTTCAACGCGGCGCCGACGATTATCTAGTCAAGCCGTTCGAAATGCCGGAGCTCGAAGCCCGGATCAATGCCTTGATCCGCCGCGAACGCGGCGAATTGGACGAGTCCGTTTATCAAATTCACGACTTAACCTTCAATACCAGCACAATGCAGGTCATGCGCCAGGGCCGGATTATTCAATTGTCGCCGACATGTTTGCGGATACTGCGCATCCTGATGCGCGAATCGCCCAACCTCGTGACCCGAGAGCAATTGGAACAAGAACTCTGGGGAGAGCTAATTCCAGACAGCGATACGCTCCGAAGCCATTTATACAAACTGCGCAAAAAAATCGACAAGCCGTTCGATGTGCCCTTGCTCGAAACCCAATCGGGGATCGGTTATCGGCTAATCGCACCGAATTAACCTAGAAAAAGCATTTCACCATGAAGGGCATGAAGATAATGAAGGAAAGAGAATTGAGTGCAGGCTTCGCCTGCACTCCAGCGGCAATAATGATGACATAGGCTGTTAATGGTTAGTGACTCATTTAAATTGAAAACGCTGTATCTTCAAGACCTTCATGCTCTTCATGGTTAAACTGCCGAATTTAGGAATAAGCGCTTTTGGAACGAAACCCCTGCCCGATGAAACCACTGAAAGACCGTAATTTCGACCCGTTTGTCGAAAAATTCGAACAAAAAGTCTACGGCACGCCCAAAGGAAATTGGCGGCTCAAGCTATTGAAGGAAGATCTTGACGAGTTTTACCGGGCTGCCAAACCTCTGTCGATATGGGATGCCGGATGCGGTTTTGGGCAAATCAGCCAATGGCTCGCCGGGCAAGGCCACCGTCTGACGCTATGCGACGTGTCGGAAAAGATGTTGGCGCGGGCGCGGCAAAATCTTTCCGAAGCCGGCCTGATCGCCGAATTTCATCATGAACCCGCGCAAACGCTCGCGGCCAAACTGCCCCCATTCGATTTGGTTTTATTTCATGCGGTAATCGAATGGCTCGCCGATCCACTGCCGGTCTTGCAAATCATCATGGATAAGGTCAAGCCCGGCGGCTATTTGTCGCTGTTGTTCTATAACCGTAACGCGATGGTATATACCAATGCCTTGAAAGGCCATTGGCGCTGGAAAAACCTGCTTGACGACGCTTATCTCGGCAAAGGTAAAAAACTAACGCCGCCGAATCCTCAATATCCTCACGAAGTCATCGAGCGATTGCAAAGCCACGGATTTAGCATTACGGCGCATACCGGCATTCGCGTGTTTCACGATTATGTCAGCAAAGACACTTTAGACGGCAGCGATCCGGCCGAATTATTCGAATTGGAATACCGCTACTGCCGAATGCCGACCTACCGAGACATGGGGCGCTATATTCATCTATTGGCTCGTCGGCAAAGCGATAACGATTAATTCCCAGTCGCTTTCAACAGCGCTTGCAAATCCTGGCCGCTCGGCATTTGATGGACGCGCAGGCCGAATTCCGGCACTACCGCTAATACATGGTCGAAAATATCGGCTTGAATACTTTCGTAATTGACCCAGCGCGTATCGTTGCTGAACGCATAGACCTGAATCGGCAGTCCGTGCGCATCGGGTTCCAATTGGCGTACCATCAAAATCATCGATTGATGAATATCGGGATGTGCCTTTAGATAGGCATTCAAATAGGCGCGGAACGTACCTAAATTAGTCAGCCGCCGGCCATTCGCAGGACAAGATAAATCGGCACGCTCTTCTGCATTGGCCTTGTCGATTTCGGCCAGCTTGTGTTCGATATAATCGGTGAGCAGTTTCGTTTTACGCAGACGGACGATCGCTTCCTCGGATAGAAACGCAACGCTAGCGACATCGATTCGAATGCTGCGCATAATGCGCCGGCCGCCGGATTCTTGCATGCCGCGCCAGTTTTTAAACGAATCGGATATCAAGGCGTAAGTCGGGATCGTAGTAATCGTTCGGTCCCAATTCTGCACCTTGACGGTAGTCAAGCCGATATCGATTACATCCCCGTCGGCGCCGTATTTGGACATTTCCAGCCAGTCGCCGACGCTCAACATTTTGTTGGCCGACAGTTGAATGCCGGCAGCCAAGCCCAATAACGAATCCTTGAACACTAAGAGCAGTACTGCCGTCATCGCGCCCAAGCTGCTGAGTAAAATCACCGGCGATTTGTCGGTGATGATCGAAACAAATAAGATACAGGCAAAACCGGATGCAATCAGCTTGATGCTTTGGAAGACACCGCGCAAAGGCCAATGTCGTGCGACACGGTATTGATGTGCCAAGGACAGCAAGGTGTCGAGCAAGGAAAACAAACTTAAGAGCAGATAAAACAATATCCACAATTTAGCGGCTAATTCGATGCCGGATAAAAACAATGACTCCTGGGCCAGCCATAGCTGCGCTTGCCAGCGGACCAACATGGCCTGAAATACGAATGCAATGCGATTGAATAAATTTTGCTCGAATAAGGCGCGCTTCCAAACCCATTTGCTTCGGTAGGCCAATTTTTCGACTAAACGCAGAAAGACATAATGCAAAATGAGGTGGGTTAATATTGCTATGGCAACGATAGCCGCCAAAGCGATTGCCACTTTGGTGCTAGGCTCCAGATTTAAGTCTTGCAACCATTGTGTAACCGTATCGAACACTAATCACTCCTAAAAGAAATTCATTAAACTGCTAAATGCAGTAAACATTTGTGGTTATAGTAAAGACTATTCAGCTTTTTTGAAAAAGAGGTCTTAGAGGAGATTATATAAATAAATCCTCCTAAATCCCCTTCCTCAAGGCTATGTTTGCGTTGATGGTTGAAAAATTGGCTTTGACTTGGCGGGACGGGTTTTGTAACCCCGTCCTAAACGTTACCTATATGGATGTAGGTAAGGGGCGTGAGCAGGAGCGGAAGCTTTTCGACCGTGGCCCAAGCAAATCAAAACGTTCGGAGCGGGTTGAATAACTCGCCCCGCGTGAGGTAGCCCGGATGGAGCGCAGCGCAATCCGGGAAGTTCGAAGCTACGCCATTCCCGTATTCCGCTACGCTGCATACGGGCTACGTACTTTCAGCCGATTGAGACCAAGTTCCAATTTGTTTTAAATACTGTGGACTGAACAAATACATAGAAAGTCATAATCGGACTAAAACGATATCACCGAAAACAATGGTAACCTAATTGAGCCGCATGGGGCATAACCGATTGTATGAGTCATACTATGAAAAAAATTTTACTAAGCGCTTACCTTGGAATCCTAATTGCCTATTCTGGAAGCCTTAGTGCAAATCAGAAGACCATTCCACTACCGATCGATTACCGCTTAATTCGAAATGTGCTTGTTGAGCAAGTCTACACCGGGACCAATAAGGCGGCCCATTTATGGAAGGATAAAGGCGGCTGTAGTTTGCTCGATATGTTCAATCCTAGAATCGACGGGCAACAAGGCCTCGTTCGAATCGTCAATGACGTACATGCGCGAATCGGCACCGCCATGGGCGGCCAGTGTCTAACCGTGTTGGATTGGACCGGCAAACTCGAGACTTTTCAACGCGCGGTACTGGAGAACGGCGGTACTGTTTTACGCTTTCCGATCGACAAAGCAGTGGCTTACGATCCGGGCGGACAAGCGTTGAGAATCGATCAGTTGCAGGATTTGATCAAGCGTTTTGCCGAACCGAAATTGGCATCGGTTAAACTCGACCTACAAGAAGTACGAGGCGACATCGAAAAAACGCTTTCACCCGTTACGACTCCGGAAAATACGGCGGCGATGCAAGCCCTGTTGAACTCGCTACGATTCAGCGAAGTCACGGCCGGCGAAACCGGTTTAGGCGTAAAAGTCTCATTTCAAGTTCCGCAGGCGAATGCAAGAATAAACAAGCAACCCTCGCCGGTATTCAATGAAAGCGAAATGCAACAATGGAATGTAGCTTGGCAACGCTGGAACGCTTCATTATTTAAAGCGATCGATCGAGCCGCGGACGATAGCGTTTCCGAAGACGTTCGCGATACGCTTCTGGAGACTTTACTTGCGGCTAAATCGGCCTTCCACAAGGGTTTGACGAGCAACGACACGAGTGGCGGCGACCCGGTCCGGATGTTTTTCAACGATTCATGGGATCAAGTTACGCCGGTACTGCGAACGATAGCCAAAGACGTACCCGGAGCCGAGGGCTTGCGCTTTCTGACGTTTATCACTGCAACGGATTTGCTGTACGAACTTGAAGCCATCGGCTCGCCGCTCGGCTTGGACATATCGTCCGACGGATTGCGCCGCTTGGGCCGTATGCTATTGCTTAAGCAGGCCGTAACGAATTAAAGATTCTTCTCCCGACATCCTCGTCAAGCCCATATCTTTTTAGAAATTCCACTACCGGAGTGCCGTTATTTTTATGTATACCCCCTCGTAGATCAAAATTCGGCACCGGGGTGCCCGTCAAAGGACGCCGTGAATACGTCCCTGTAGGCTCTATGCCAGCCCCTCACCTAACGCTAGGTGAGGGGCCGAGCCTCTCGGCTCCTCCTTAGGCACTGCCGAAATTTGAAGTGCGAAAGGTATAATTGTCACAAAATTGTCATAATTTTGTCATAATTCGCATTTTTCTTGCGAACCCAGTGCAATACATGAAAATGCCATCTCGCTACAGGCCCTTGCCACGCGCCATTCCGGCCGTGCTGTTCGGGTTATTTTTGTCCGGAGTCGTTCTAGCCGCTGAACCCAAAGACCCGGAACGTTATATGCAGGAATTGCTGGCCGTTGAAAAGCGACTCGACGCAAAGCTGCAAGTTTTAGATGAAAAGCTAAAACGGCTCGAACAATTAGAAGCGGCGCAAGCCGCCACGGCTAGTCAAACGGAGCATGGGCTACCGAAAAAGGACGTGCAAACTGCGCTTGCCCAAGCCGAAGTTGAGGTCAAGTCGGATGAGCCGAAACCTAAAACCCAGAGCAACCTGCCCTCCGGCGTCAGCTACGGCAAGAACGGCTTTGAATTCAAGACCGATGACGGCAAATTCGCCTTGTCCATCCAAAACCGGATACAAGCACGCTATGCCAATCCTTTCGACAGCGATCCGCGCTCGATCGACGATCTCGATCGCGACCAAAGCACCTTCATGATCCGCCGCGCGCGGACCAAGCTCAGAGGTCATGCTTATTGGCCGTGGTTGAAATACTATTTGCAATACGACTGGTCACAGCCGGTTTTACGAGATTTGAACTTGACCGTGGACAAATATCAATGGGCTAAATTATGGTTCGGTCGCGGTAAGGTTTTGTATAACGACGAACGGGTGACTTCTTCCGGCAATCAGCAATTCGTCAACCGGTCGATCGTCAACGACATCTTCACGGTAGACCGGCAACAAGGGGTACAGATCTTCGGCAATCTCTTTCCCGGCACCTGGCACGATATCAGTTATTATGCCGGCGTCTATACCGGACTCGGCGTCGGCGAGCGTAATAATGACGATAACAACATGATGTATTCCGGCCGTTTGCAGTGGAATACCTTGGGCGGAGAAATGCCGTTTTCCCAATCCGATCTCGAATATCATGAAAAACCGGCCCTCAATTTCGCGTTCGCGGCGGCGACCAATCAAAGCCGATGCACCGCCTTCGAAACCGATAGCCGAAGCTGCCGCGCACTGCCCGGCTTTAGCGTAGGCGAAGACGGCCAATACCGTATCAATCAAATGATGGAAGAAGTCCGTTTCAAATGGCAAGGCTTATCGATTCAACATGAAATGCACTGGAAGGAAGTTATCGATACATTCCAAGCCAAAGGCGCCGGCGAGAGAGAAACGAATCTCATGGGCGGCTTGATACAAGCCGGCTATTTTCCGCATTATATTTTGGCGATCGTTCCGAAGAATCTGGAGTTTGCCGGACGTTATGCCTTTGTCGATCCCAATGTCGATGTCGATAACGACCGACAACAAGAGTTCAGCGGCGTAATGACCTATTTCTTCAACGGTCATGCCAATAAAGTGAATTTTCAAGTCAGTCACTTGATCGTGGAAGACCCGGCGCAGGGAATCAGCCAATCGGATCAGCGATTTTGGTTGCAGTGGGATTTGTCGTTTTAACCTGCGCCCTTGATCGTTCATTATTTATGAACGGTGTTTGTTTCGTTCCCACGTTCTACTTGGGAATGCTTACCTTTAAGCTCTGCTTATCGCCCGTCAGGCGGAGCTTGAAGCTAGACACTCCCAAACAAGCGTTTGGGAGTGAGCAATTTTGGTAGCGCTCCAGGAAATTGGAGCGAGACAAACTGACGAATTTGGATTAACACATATAGAGCTTTTAAGCTCGGCATTCACAAGAGCGTGGCGGCAGATATTACATTTCCGGCGTCAGTAAAGCCTCTTTCAGCGCATTTGAGAACGGGTCTTTGCCGAACCAGATATTGAAATAAGCCAGCCCCTGTTCGGGGTCTTCTAAGGCTCCGAGCAGTTCATTGTTCAGAAAAAGTCTCAAACCGTTATCGGCATCATAAATTAAATCGTAAAAATCGCCTTTATCAATATCCTTATATTGACGGTTGAATCGATCGAAAGCGCTACGCCAGTCCTGATATCGATCGCCTAAATTCGCTTTTAGATATTCCTCGGAAGCCTCACGGAATGCCTTGGCCGGAATCGAGCGCTCGTAAATAAAGCGTAATTGTTTCGGAGAATCGTTGAAAACATCGATCGGGTTTTTGCAATTGTTTAGATAAAGTTCGGCATAACCGACATGAATCCAGCGGAAAGCTTTCAATTCACCCTTACTGCAACGCGGTAGTTCGGCCTGCTGATTATTGATGCTCGAAGATAGTAAGTCTTCGGCGTATACATTGCCGAACGACATAAACCCTAACAAGATCGCTAGTCGTGTAAACCGTTTTTTATCCATTGTAATACTCCTCCGATAATCGGAACCTGTAGAAAAAAGCCTTGCGTGCTGTCCCAGTAGTCTTGATGCAAGACGATTTTGCCATGATCGTCGAAACGCAAATGGCTAAAGCCTATCGTCGTGACATCCTTGCTTCGACCCAATAGCGTGAACCGAGTTCGCATGTTCCAGCGCACAAACGCATCGTCGCCTTGTTCGAATACCGACATAACTTCAATACTGATCGAATCGAGGTTTTTCTGGGTTTGTTCGAGATAACGCTGTAGGGCTTGCCGGTCATGCAAGGTGACAAGCGTATCGTTAAAATACAGTTGCTCGGCATAGGTATTTTCAACCTTACTCTTAATCGGCAACACTTCCAAGTTGTCGTATAACTCGACAAAATGCCTGATTTTAGGATGTTTTCCGGCATTCTGTTCGGCAGAAGCCATCGCTAAATACTCGCGCATCGGATTCGTTTCGACGCTGCTGCAGCCGGTCAGCGCCAGTAATATGCCGAATAATGATGTCATTCGTTTCATTGTCCACTCCGTTATTCAATTTTCTGCAGAGTGTTACCGATCTCCATGCACTATTGTGTGAACAAATCGCACGCAGGCGTTCACATATTTTTCACACGCTTAGTATTCTAATGACCAACATACTCTTAGGATTTCGTGAAAAATAACTTCCTGGAGCTATGAGTCTTGTAGCGGGTTCGGTAACTCGCTTGACAGGACGCCGTGAATACGTCCGTGTAGGCTTGACGGCAGCTTTCCCTGCCGCCGACACCTGTCAATCGAGCAACCGAACCTGCTTACCGCGTATTAAAAATAGGGAAGTTATTTATGACCGAATCCTTAAATGAAAGAGTGAGTTTTATGAGATGACTAAGATGTTTATACAAAACGCATTAACAAAATTTTTCGCCTGGTTCGACAGCAGTAGCGTCGAAACCGGCAATGACGCCAGCGAGGCCGTAGATTGGTTTCGCGTGATTCCGTTCATACTCATGCATGTCGCGTGCCTGTTGGTATTCGTAGTGGGCTGGAGCCCGATCGTGATTGTCGTGGCGCTGTTTTCCTATTTTATTCGGATGTTCGCGATCACGGCATTCTATCATCGCTACTTCTCGCACAAGACATTTCGAACCAGCCGCGTATGCCAGTTTCTTTTCGGTTTGCTCGGTTCGACCGCGACGCAACGCGGCCCAATCTGGTGGGCCTCGCATCACCGCCGTCATCACCGTTATTCCGACACCGATCGCGACATGCACAGCCCGCGCAAAGGCTTCTGGTGGAGCCACATGGGCTGGTTTTTGAGCACCAAGCACTTTGTTACCCGCGAGCAATGGGTGCGCGATCTGATCAAGTTTCCCGAACTGCGCTTCCTGGACCGCTTCGACATCGTGATACCGGTGCTCTATGCAGTCGCCTTGTGGGGTCTGGGTAAATGGCTCGAAATCGCTTTTCCGGAACTCGGTACGACCGGTTGGCAGATGTTGATTTGGGGTTATTTCGTGTCGACGATCGTGCTGATCCATTGCACGCTGTTCATCAATTCGCTGTCGCATGTCTGGGGCAACCAACGTTACAAAACCGGCGACGACAGCCGCAACAACGGTTTTCTGGCACTGATCACGCTCGGCGAAGGCTGGCACAACAATCATCACCATTATCCGGTCTCGGCTCGCCAAGGCTTTTATTGGTGGGAGATCGATATTAGTTATTACTTGCTGAAACTGATGTCTTGGTGCGGTTTGATCTGGGACTTGCAACCGATTCCGGCTTCACGCTTGAATTCGAATCGCTGGGATGAAGGAGAAAAAGCATGAACATCGCGATCGTCGGCAGCGGGATCTCCGGCATTTATGCGGCTCATTATCTGGCCAAGCAGCATGAGGTTACGCTGTATGAAGCCAATACTTATCTGGGCGGACATACCGATACGCACAATATCGTCTTGGACGACCGCCAATTTTCGGTCGATACCGGCTTCATCGTGTTCAACGAACACAACTACATCCATTTCTGCCGCTTTCTGAACGAATTGGGCGTGGCTTCGCAGCCTTCGGACATGAGCTTTAGCGTGGCCGATGCGAAAACCGGCCTTGAGTACAATGCAACGACGATCGACAAATTATTCTGTCAACGCCGCAATCTGTTCAGTCCACGCTTTTACCGGATGATCGCCGATATTTTCCGCTTTTACCGCGAAGCGCCGGCCTTATTGAAAAGCGGCAACGATGCGCTGACCTTGGGCGAGTATTTGCAACAAAACCGTTACAGCGAAGCTTTCATCGAAGATCATATTCTACCAATGGCTTGCGCCTTATGGTCGGGGCCGCCGGAAAGCCTGAAAAACTTTCCGGCACGCTATTTTGTGGCATTCATGAACAATCACCGCATGCTGAAAATCGATGACCGTCCGCTATGGCGCACAGTTAAAGGCGGCTCGTCGACCTATGTCGAAGCATTCAAGCAGCGCTTCGGCGGCGAACTCCGGCTAAATAGTCCGGTACGATCGATCGCACGGGACAATAACGGCGTCACTATCATCGGCGATAGTGGCGAGCGGCGTTTCGACCACGTCGTCATGGCTTGTCACGGCGATCAAACGCTTCAGCTCTTGTCCGATCCGAGTCCGGAAGAGACCGAAATACTCGGTGCGTTCTCATTTCAGGACAACGATACGGTACTGCATACCGATGCGGGGTTGATGCCGAGGCATCCGAAGGCCTGGGCAAGTTGGAATGCGTTGAAACCTGCTGGGGCTCAGGCGAATTGTACTGTGACTTATTATATGAATATGCTGCAAAATCTAGACGCTCCTGAGCCGTTGCTGGTGTCGCTGAATTGCACGGACCGCATTGATCCGTCGAAAATTTTGATGCAGCGGCATTATCGACATCCAGTGTACACGCCGGAAAGCCTGGCCGCGCAAAAAAGACATGCCGATATCAATGGCCATAACCGCACGTTTTATGCAGGCGCCTATTGGGGTTGGGGCTTTCATGAAGACGGCGCGGCCAGTGCGCAGTTGGCGATCGATAAACTGAACGCGCCGTCATGAACGCGCTGCACAGCCGCATCGGCAAAGGTTGGGTGCGCCACCGGCGCCACTTGCCGAAACCGCATGCTTTCCGCTATCCCTTGTTCATGTCGTGGCTCGATCTCGACGAATTAGATCAGGTCATCGATAAAAGCCGTTTTTGGTCGAAGCAACGCTTTAATCTGGTCTCCTATTATCGCGAAGACTATCTCGGGCCTACGGATTCGGATTTGCGAGACGCGGTAAAAGCCCGAATTGAACAACAAACCGGTGAAATGTTTGAAGGACGCATTTGCTTGCTTACGCATCTGAGATACTTAGGCTTTGCATTCAATCCGGTCAGTTTTTATTTTTGTTTTCCGGAAAGCTCGGATCAGCCTCGCTTCATTCTCGCCGAAATTACCAATACACCCTGGGGCGAACGGTTTTGTTATGTCTTGGATACTCGGCAAAGCACGGCCCAAAACGGTAAATGGACCTTCGAGTTCGGCAAAGCTTTTCATGTATCGCCGTTCATGCCGATGGACATCGATTACCGGTGGCGGTTCGCCTTTTCCGGCGATAAGTTGACGATACACATGCAATTGTACCGCCTGGCGCAATGCTGTTTCGATGCTACCCTGCAACTGGACATGCTCGACCCATCCCCGAAAATGATGCGCTCAGTGCCATTGCGATTTCCTTTCATCACTTGCGCCATCGTTTTTAGGATTTATTGGCATGCTTTCCGGCTTTGGCTGAAAGGCATTCCGTTTTATTCGCATCCCGATAAACAAACCGAATGACATCAAGGAGATAAGCATGAATGCCACAACAGCCGAAATAAGCAAGAACCCGGCTAGATTCGATTTGCTGCTGCGCAAAGCGCTGCTGAATAAACTCAGTCATTTGCAAGATTCCCAATTAACGGTGACCGACTCGCTCGGCAAAGTCGTGTTGGGTAGTCCCGGTCAAGATGGGCTCAGCGCCGAGATCGAAGTCTTCGATATGAGTTTTTACCGGCAGATATCGTTAGGCGGCTCGATCGGCGCCGCCGAATCCTATATGGACAAATTATGGCAAACCGACGATTTGACTTCGGTGATCCGAATTTTGGTGCGCAATCGAGACCTGTTAGACAGCATGGAAGGCGGGTTGGCAACCTTAACCAATACTCTGTTGAAATTCTGGCATTTCGCGCGCCGAAACTCCAAGCATGGCTCGCGCAAAAATATCGCCGCGCATTACGATTTGGGTAATGATTTGTTTTCGTTGTTTTTAGACAAGCACGGGATGTATTCGTCGGCAACTTATCACGACTTGGAGCTAAGCCTCGAAGAAGCCTCGACAGCCAAATTGGAGCGTATTTGCCGAAAATTGGATTTAAAGCCCAACGATAATGTCCTCGAAATCGGCACAGGTTGGGGCGGCTTTGCCACTTATGCCGCCAAGCATTACGGCTGCCGCATAACGACTACGACCATCTCGAAAGAACAGTTCGAGGCCGCACGTCAACGCATCGACGATGAAGGAGTCGCCGATCGCGTGACAGTGCTGATGGAGGATTACCGGGATTTGACCGGAGTTTACGACAAGCTGGTGTCGATAGAAATGATCGAAGCGGTTGGACATCATTATCTCGATACTTACCTCAAGCAGTGCGCGAACTTACTAAAACCGAACGGCCTGGCCTTGATTCAGGCGATTACGATCGAAGATCAGCGCTATAAACAGGCTTTGAAGAGTGTCGACTTTATCAAACGCTATATTTTTCCGGGCAGTTTTATTCCGTGCGTCAACGCGATCATCGCCAGCGCGTCGCGGAGCACCGATTTGCGCTTGATCAATTTAGAAGATCAAGGCGAAAGTTATGCACTAACATTAAAAGCCTGGCGCGAACGTTTCATGGCTTCGCTCGATAAGGTTCGGGAACAAGGCTACGACGAACAATTCATCAGGATGTGGGAGTTTTATTTGTGTTATTGCGAAGGCGGCTTTTGGGAAAAATCGATTTCCAACGTGCAATTGCTGCTGGCCAAACCTAGCAATCGCCGCGAACAATGGCTACCTCGTTATGAATCGCAATAACCTCATTAATATGGCTTGGATGCAAGGCTTGTGGTTTGCCGCGGTCTTGTCGGCAGCGTCAAACCAGTATTGGCCGGCACCGGTTATTTTAGTGCTGTTCGGGTTGTGGCATATCCGCCCTGCGATTCATGTGGCCGGCGATTTTCGTTTGGTGCCGGCTGCGTTGGTGCTCGGTATGATTTTGGATAGCGCCTGGATTCGGCTCGGTTGGCTTCAATATGCTTCTCCTTGGCCGAACACCGGTTACGCGCCTTTATGGATTTTGCTGTTGTGGTTTGGCTTGGCGCTAACCTTGAATCATTCTTTGGCTTGGCTTCAGTCGCGTCTTTGGCTGGCCGGACTGCTCGGCGGCATTACATGTCCGTTTTCTTATTGGGCGGCGGCGAGACTCGGTGCGCTCAATATCACTGAAAACTCCGGAGTTTGGATCTTCGGCCTGGCTTTGAGTTGGGCAGCGGCGCTACCGCTTTTGTTATGGATGGCGCGTGTAGTCAGACAAAAAAATCATCCACTGGAGGCGAAACATGTTTAGTTTAATCGTAATTGCGTTACTAAGTACCGTGGCGATGTTAATGGCCTGGGTGTGGCAGCAAAACCATAAGAACGCCGGTATCGTCGATGTGATTTGGTCATTCGGGATGATGTTGGCGGGTCCTTGGTATGCGTTGACGGGAACCGCCCCTCTGTATTTACAGCTCAGCTTAGCTTTACTGACGTTCGCCTGGTTTTTACGATTGGGAAGTCATTTGTCTGCACGGGTATTCGGGGAGCCGGAAGACGGTCGTTACCAAGCGATGCGGGCAGCGATGCGGGATAAGGCCGATAGCGGGTTTTTGCAGTTTTTTTTATTGCAAGCCGGTTTTATCTGGGTGTTGTCTCTTCCGTTTTGGGCGGTCGCGCATACTCGCGACCCTAATTCGGTCATGGTTTTTTGCGCATTACTGGTTGCCTGTTTGGCCTTATGGGGCGAAACCACAGCAGACCGGCAATTGGCCGAATTTCGGAAAAATCCCGATAATCGCGGACTGACGTGCCGAACCGGTTGGTGGCGTTATTCCCGGCATCCGAATTATTTTTTTGAATGGCTGCACTGGTTCGCTTACCCGTTGATGGGTTGGGGCGGCGAATATCAATACTGGCTATGGCTCGCGCCGGTCGTGATGTTTTGCTTTTTGTATTTTTTGACGGGTATCCCCTATACCGAACAACAAGCCTTGCGTTCTCGCGGCGATGATTACCGCCGCTATCAACAAACCACCAGCAAATTTTTGCCATGGTATCCGAAATCGACTTCTCCTTTGCAAAATCGATTTTCTATGTTGAATGCGATCGAACTGGCCGAGCGAGGTTTAATTCCGGACGCATTGATGCGAATCGGTATCCGAAATTTGTTGAGGCAACGTCTTAAAGACGAATGCGCGAATGATGTCGAAAAGCAAAGCTTGCGTTACCTATCGTTGCTACAAACTCTGAGAGAAAGCCCTATCGCGATAGAAACCGATGCGGCCAATCGCCAACATTACGAAGTTCCGGCAGGTTTTTATCGACATGCACTGGGCAAGCATCTGAAATATTCGTCGTGTTACTGGGACGAAACGACTCAAACACTCGATGAAGCCGAAGCGCGTATGCTAAGGCTGACTTGCGAACGGGCAGAATTGGCGGCCGGCCAGCAAATACTCGAGTTGGGTTGCGGCTGGGGTTCGTTGACTTTATGGATGGCCGAGCATTATCCCGGCAGTACAATTACAGCAGTATCGAACTCGAATAGTCAACGCGAATATATCCTCGAACAGGCAGAGCTAAGGGGCTTGCGTAATCTCGATGTAATCACCTGCGACGTGAATCGCTTGTCATTGACTGAGCGGTACGATCGCGTCGTTTCGTTGGAAATGTTCGAACATATGCGCAATTACGAGCATTTAATGAGCAATATCGCCAACTGGTTGAAACCCGGCGGCAAGCTGTTCGTGCATATTTTTTGTCACCGTTATTTAGCTTATCCGTTCGAAACCGAAGGCGATGACAATTGGATGGGACGCTATTTTTTCACCGGCGGATTGATGCCGGCCCGGGACACCCTACTGCATTTTCAAGACCGGCTCAGGATAGAATGCCAATGGGACGTTTCCGGCCAACATTATCAAAAAACGTCCGAAGCCTGGTTGAGCAATATGGACCGGCACCCGTCCGAAATCGATCGGATTTTTGCGGAAACCTACGGGCAAGAACAAGCAGCCGTTTGGCGGCAACGTTGGCGGTTGTTTTTTATGGCCTGTGCCGAATTGTTCGGTTATCGGGGCGGGAACGAATGGTTGGTTACCCACTATCGCTTTATCAGGCCGAGTGAATGATGAGCAAGCAAGGTCTGCAATATAAACTGATTAAGGCTTTTTTACTGCAGATTCTGTTGATCAGTGTTGCGACGCTAATGGGTGTATTTGCCGCCGCTAAAATCGTCGAAGATGTTCTGGTTCGCGAAGCCTTGCAAGGCGAAGCCGATCATTTTTGGGAACGCTACCGGCAAAACCCGAATTTTTCCGCACCCGATACGCTCAATATGAGCGGTTATCTGGCTTCCAACGGCGATTTCTCTAAGGTTCCCGAAGCATTACGACTGCTGCAGCCCGGCTTCGGTCGTGCTTTAATAGATGGACGGCAGCCGATCGTGTATATCGAGGATAATGACGATTCGCGGCTGTATTTAGTCTTCGATGAACAGCAAGTCGCAGCCTTGTCGTTTTATTTCGGTGTCGTGCCGCTGAGCTTGGTGTTGGTGCTGATTTACGTGTTCGCCTGGATGTCCTATCGGCAATCGAGGGATGCTATTTCACCGGTGATTTCACTCGCGCATATCGTCGAAAGTTTCGACTTCAAAAAA
This sequence comes from Methylotuvimicrobium sp. KM1, assembly GCF_044788715.1. NCBI lineage: Bacteria > Pseudomonadati > Pseudomonadota > Gammaproteobacteria > Methylococcales > Methylococcaceae > Methylotuvimicrobium > Methylotuvimicrobium sp. KM1. The sequence goes on from NZ_CP173170.1 coordinate 4,844,760, forward strand.
CAAGGACTCGCCGAACTGGATTTGAGCGAATTTCGACAAACTACCGACAGCGATGTCGCCAAGCTGATCGATGCCTTAGATCACTTTACCGAGCGCTTGGAGTTGTTCATCGAACGCGAACGCAATTTTACGCGTGACGCCAGCCACGAACTCAGAACGCCGCTGGCCGTCATCAAAAGCTCGTTAGCCTTGTTGCATAAGCGCTCGGATTACCAGCCGAACGAACAACGATCGTTGCAAACGATAGAATGTACATTACGCGACATGGAAGGTTTGATCGATACGTTGTTATTACTGGCCCGCGAGGAGTCTTCACCGCTGCCCGAGGATGATGTGTTGATTAACGATCTGCTCAGCAATCTGGTTGAGCAAGTCGGCAGGGCGGTCACCAACGACAAAATCAGTGTCGAAGTCGAACAAAATTGTTTGTTGTCGGTGCCGGCCGCTGAAAAAGTCTTGAGTATCTTATTGACCAATTTACTGCGCAACGCATTTAGCTATACCCAGGCAGGCACGGTTTGCATTACCATCGACGAAAATCGCGTCACAATCGCAGATACCGGCATCGGCATGGAGCAAAAACAACTCAAGCAGGTATTCGAACCCTTCTATCGCGCTCAAGACGGTCAAAACGGCCACGGCTTAGGGTTGACGATCGTCAAGCGGCTTTGCAATCGTTTCGGCTGGAAACTCAAAATTCGCAGTAAACCCGGCGAAGGCACGGCTATATCGGTGGTTTTTCCGAAAGCGCGCCGGGTCGGGGGGAAAAGAAATTAAAAGTTTTTCCTGCTTGCAAAGAATCGCCGGATTAGCAGAGGCGAGCAACGATCAAGAGAAAACCCTCTTGGCCGGGCACTGCCGGGAAACCGGGCGGCAAACAGAGAAAACCAACATCACCCTACTGGGCAGGGAGTGTCTGCCCTACTCATCAAACCTCTGTTTTCGCGCTCGACAATTTTTTACATGCCGAGTAGTATCTTGAAGTTATTGGTTTGTCTTTATTTCAGAGGTGTCTTATGAGTCCCAAAAAACGATTTTTTATCGGCGGGTTCGGGGCACTGATGCCTGTGCTTGTTTCATTACTGGCAATCGATATCGGCGCAATATTCGATGACGAAAGCACTCTCACAACCGGTAATATCATCGGTGTTTTCATTCGCTATATCATATTATTTCTGATCGGCGGGTTTATAGCGTACCTACATGAAGACGAAATAAAGCCGTTCAAGCTATTCGAAATAGGCATTGCCGCACCTGCACTAATTTCTTCATTAATCACCGCGCAAAGTGCGACGGCAACGGCAACAGTCGATACGACCGAAAAGATATCTTGGTCGATCATTGCTTCGGCTTACGCAGCCGACGACTCGAAAGAGTCGAGTTTTGTTTCCGATATATTCAAAGGAATTACCGGATCGATCTACCGAGCTCCAACCGAAAGAAAAACAGAAACACCGCAAAAACCCGTGCCGGAGCCGATCCGCCCTAAGCCTTCTCCTTCAAAGCCTGAGAATGTTCAATCTATCCGACTCAGATCCTTATACAGCCAAGCACGGGATGAGATGGACCGGAGCGAAGCCTTGGCGCTTGAAATTAAGGCGCTGGAATCGGAACTAAAAGCCGCCAAAAGCACCGCTGCCGAACTTGAAAAGCAAATTCGGGAAAAAAATACGCTTCTAGACCTTATAAAACGGGGCTCAGGTAATTGAGTTTATACCGATCGTAGATCAAAATTCGGCACCGGGGTGACCATCAAAGGACGACATTAATACGTCCATGCTGGCTCTATGCCAGCATCCATGCTGATCCCTCTCCTATCGTTAGGTGTGGGACCGATCACCCGGCACCTCCTTAAGGACTGCCGAAATTTAAAGTGCGAAAGGTATAAATAGGAATCTCAGCAAGCAAGCTTCGGACTTCAAGGAAATAGAGTTGTTGATCGACCGATTAACTTGGCAATATGTACATGGGAATCTTTATTACCCAAGACATTATCTTTTTCCACATTATCATTAAATTCCTCAACCGTTTTCTCTGATACCTGGCTTTTAAAGTAACGTTCATGAAGGCCAGGTTATCTCCCCTACAAATGAAAGTTCGAAACGCGTGGGGAGGGTGCGCTGAAAAACACCGAAACTACCGTTCATTAATTTTCAACTCATGCGACAACTATCCTGACACAGGGGGCACAGGTCCTATAGGGGCACCAATTAGTCAAAGTGGAAAAAAAAGAGTAGTGTATAAACGCCAATGAATGCAAAGGCTATCATTTATGAATACGAATCGAAAAGAAAACTTTAATCCCGAAAAAGGTTATGTAGCGCTTCTCGGTTGGAGCATTAACGCGATTGAAGCCGCTGACCGTTTTGACCGACGCTATGTGGTGGTGGCTCCCGATTGGGCCGAGAATTACTGCAAAGAACACGATATTCCCTATATTCCCTGGAACTTTGAGCGGCTTAACGATCGCTCCATGGAAATTGCGCAGACCTTGAAAGACATGGGAGTGGATGTTTCAATTCCGCTGTTCGAGGAAACGGTGGAATGGGCCGGCGCGATCAATTCGGTACTGCTGGATAACCCTCGCCTTTTCGGCCAGGCCATGTTATTGCGCGATAAGGCGCTAATGAAACGGCGCGCTCAACTGGGCGGTATCCGCGTGGGTATTTTCGAGGAGGCACACGATAGAGAGGATGTGGTGCGTTTTCTCAAACGCGTGAACCAAACCCTGCTCAAACTGGATGGTGACCCCAACGACCCCATTCATCTCAAAGCCTTCGACAAGGCCGGTTGTTTGGGGCACAGAGTGATTCGCACGCCCGACGAGGTGGATACCATTCCCGATGAAGAATTCCCCGTGCTCATGGAATCCCACTTGGACGGCTGGGAATTCGCAGTAGAAGCCTGGATTCATAACGGCAAAATTCACTTTTTGAATATTTCCGAGTACGTGACCCTGGGTTATTCGGTGTTTGTTCCCGCCACCCCTGAACTAGAAAAATACCGGGCCCAAATTACCACCCAAATTGAAAAACTGATCAAGGCATTCGATATCGATTTCGGCTTTGTCCATCCTGAGTACTTTGTAACCAACGATGGCGAAATGTACTTCGGAGAGGTGGCCTATCGCCCACCCGGATTCAAGGTATTCGAGCTACTTGAACGGGCCTATGGCTTCAATGCCTATCAGGGCCTGATCTTGTCCTTCGACCCGAAAACCACCGAAGAAGAAATCACGGCATTTTTCCCCAAAGAAGTAGTAGATGCCAAAGGTGTTGCCGGCTGTTTTGGAGTCTATCCACGGCGCCGCGTTGTAAGTAGACTGGAGATCCCCGAGGAGACCGAAGAGCACGAGTATTTCGAGTCTCACGAATTGACACCACCTCTGGAAGAAACCGTGACCAAACGCACCGCCTTTGGCACTCACTGGGGACTGGTCTACTTTTTCGGTCACGATCCTCACGTTATGAGAGACTTATTGAAGCATCAGGAAGACCTCGATTTTTATGTATAATCTGCCTCTACGATTATAAGGAGGCAGCTTGACTGATTCTGACACGCTAGATATTGCCAGGCTAGACAACTTGTCGGAAAAACTAGACAAGGCACTACAAGCCCTGGCCGAAGTCAGTGACTTTGCAAAAATCACTCGCATTCGCCGGGTTTTCGACACGGCGCGACTACTGATGCTGCTGGAGGGCGGGTGTGCCAGAGTTGAGGCCCGTGCTCAGCAGATTGAGGAAGCGGGGGTGTTTTTAGGCTCGGATTGGGACGAGCCCCAGCTTCTGATTGCCAGCTTGACCAGCCACTCGCTCAAAAGCTCCAATTCCGACACGGTGGTGGTTGAGGCCTTGAATGAGCTGCGCCTACTCGCTATTGCCATGGGTGATTACCTTCACCCCAGCATGTCCCTAGAACAGGCGCATCACTATCTAACTCAGGTAATGGCCATCAATCTAGGCTTCCTCTTTGCAAACCCCAGTGAGGCCGAACGGGAACAACAGGGCAAACTGTCTCTGCTGCCCCGAAAATTGTTTCGTCACTTAGCCGAGCGCATCGGCTTCGAGCATGTGATCGATAAACTGATTGAAGAGATTTGGCGCATTCTGCAACAGCGGCCTATACAGGTGGATAGCGTAAAACAGATGATTACCCAGATTGCCATCTGTCAGGCCAACCCGGATATCGACCTCGGAATCAGCGGTCAGGGCGCGGATCGGTTGATCAGCAGCCTTTATGGCGCCACCCAGGCATGCCGGGAGGATCCCGGCGTCGAAGTTTACCGTCAGCGCTTGAGTAGTATGGATTCCAGCGCTCTTCAGTACGAGGCCACCGGTTTTGCCCGGGCCATGCACGATACTGGTCTGGTTTCGCCTTATCACGCCGTACTGTTGCGTTACCTGCAGGAACACGGCGACCACCTGCTTTCCGAGGCCCTAGGATTGTCCAGTACTGGCCGCGATTGCCTGCTCTGTTATGGTGATCTGGTGCGCGCTATGATCAATGAAACTGTGTATTCCCAAACGGCCCAAGCCATTTACGGCCTCGCATTGCTTCTGGAGCGAGGGGTTTTGTATCAACCTCCTGTGGCACCGGCACTCTGGCGCCAACTGTCATTACCCATTTCATCTCACTGTGAACAGCGCCTGATACAGGCCTTTGGCCCCGAACCCACGGCTCGAGCCTGGTTGATGCAGGGCGTACTCTGTATGCTGGGCCTACCCCTGGGGGTCGGACAAGGCAATAACCCCACCTGCCAATCGGCTCGAGCCCTCTCCATGTGGGCCTACAACGACCCTGATTATATGCTGCAAATGGTGGTCTGGGCCGCCCGAGACGACGAAATCATTATTCACTTTGAGGGGCAACCGATTTCCTCGCGGGAAAGTGTTTCCGGGGTTGCCAAGGAACTTCCCTTGGATCTGGATCCGGTTTCACTTCTGGTGGTACCGCACCTAGATCGCATATATGCGGAAATGGGGCGGCGCTGCAGTGAACGGGAAGGCGATCCACACCGCTGGATTAACCCAGAGTTTCATGGCTGGTGGTCGGGCCGGGGCTTTCGCATCAATGTGGATGTAAAAACCGGAAAGCTGGACCAGCTGGAAGATTTTCTGCGCCACTTTTATGCCAGCTACCACCCCTACTACAACGGCAATCAACCGCTGATCCACCCTCAACCCGCCGGTATTGCCGTTACCGACAGCGCGGGGCGATTTGTGGGCTGGCACGCCATCACCATCCTGCGAGTAGCGCTGGACCCCAAAGAGGAGATGCGTGTCTATTTCTACAATCCCAATAATGACAGCGGCCAGAACTGGGGCAATGGAGTAAAGGTTGACACCTCGGGCAATGGCGAACGTTTTGGCGAGGCGTCACTGCCTTTCGAACAATTCGCTTCCCGGCTATACATTTTCCATTACGACCCTTTGGAAAGGGGCGAGTTGGCCCAGGTGAGCGCCGAGGAACTCAACAGAGTCAAAAATCATATTTACCAGAGCTGGGGCGCCAACCGCCTGCCTGCCGATCCCATACAAGCCAGCGCATCGCAATACTAGAGAACATGGAAGGGGCATAGGGTCAGGCCTTACATTTGACATTCGAGTCTTATTGATCTAACTTGAGACTCAAGTTTAATTAGACAGGATCTCGAATGGCCAGGCCTTTACGCATCGAATTTGTAGGAGCGCTGTATCATGTGACCGTTCGCGGCAACGCTCAAGAAAATATCTATCGTAACGATGCCGATCGGGAGCGGTTTTTGGCGTTGTTACAAAATGCCGTTAATCGTTACGACTGGTATTGCCATGCGTATTGTTTAATGGACAATCATTACCACTTATTGATTGAAACCGGCGCGCCGACTTTATCCAAGGGAATGAAATATCTTAACGGTACTTATACGCAGTCTTCTAATCGTCGGCATCACCGCGTCGGTCATGTTTTTCAAGGCCGTTTCAAAGCGATATTGGTACAAAAAGACGCCTACCTGCTGGAACTGGCGCGTTATATCGTTTTGAATCCGGCAAGAGCGCAAATGGTAAGAACAATCAAGCAGTGGCGCTGGAGCAGTTATCGTGCAACAGCCGGTTATGATGATGCTCATGCCTGTTTAACCACGGACTGGATACTTGCAAGATTTGCGGACTCAAAAAATGAAGCGCAGCTGCGATACCGCGAATTTGTAAAAGCCGGCAAGAGACAGCCCTCACCTTGGCAATGCTTAAAAAAACCAAATCTATTTAGGCGATGACGACTTCATCAAAGACATGCAGAGCAATCTCGACCCTGAGCAGTCGCTGAAGGATATACCCAAAAAGCAAAAACAGGCGCCGATAAAACCGTTGGCGTATTATGCCGAGCATTATAAAACTCGCAATGAAAGCATGGCGCATGCCTATTTAAGCGGCCACTATACGCTGGCTCAAGTGGGCGAATATTTTGGTGTGAGCTACGCTACAGTGAGCCGAGCAGTGAAACAGGTGGAAAAAGGGAAGACAAATGTCAAACGTAAGGTAGAGTAGAGAGCAGTTTTTTACACCAGCCCTCCCTCATCAAACCGGGCATGCGATTTTCCCGCACACGGCTTTCCCTATACAGGCACGAGGTCGGCAACCGCATTAAGTTTACGAGACTACATCTAGGTTCACTTGCGTTACGGCCTGCATCTTTGCCGTTTAGGAACTCACGACCCTTGATTGCTCAAACGCCGCTCCTGCGTACTACCAAGGCGTATGGACAACTCCTTGGGCGGGACTTTAACCCGCTAGCTAAATTACTGTTACTGCGAACACCTACCCCCTATTGCCTATTGCTTGCGATAACTTGCCATTAACCAACAATCCAGACAAATAAACCTGTCTATAAAATTGCAACCGACTTTAGACGGTATTTTTTCGTTGTCAATTTCACCGACCTTAGCTGACAACATAAGGAATATCATTCATATTGAGCATGCGTCCCTGCAGACCAGGCCCACTGATCGCGATAGTATCAAGCCGTTTCACCGAATGACGTTCGCTATTCGTGGTCAACAAAGCTAAAATTGAGACTTTTTTGACTTGCTGTGCATGTCGCCGGATCGACGCAGAATAAAGCGATGAACGCTTTGATGTTTTTATATTTTGGATTCCAGTTAACCTTATGATCAAAATCGATACCGTTTTCGAACACCTATTGACCCATTACCGGGGGCAATTCGCCACCGTTTTTTTGTTGCCGATTTCGGCTGTTTACGGCGCCTATTCCGGATTTCGCAATTGGTTGTCATTTCGCCTCAGCAGCGCCCCGGCAAAACACGATACCCGCGTTGCCGAGGTCATTCGGCAAATTGAAGATTGGAAAGCACAAGGAGCCCAGCAAAAACTGTGTACGGCACGGTCGGGCTGGAAAACCATGAGCGAACTGGTGCCCAAGTACAAATTGTCTCATCGTAAGATCGATATAGGGTTGTACGATGTGTTGGAAATCGACGCGCAGCGCAGTATTGTCCGGGTAGAGCCGCTCGTTAGCATGGGTCAGCTCTCGCGAACGTTGATCTCGCAAGGCTGGACCCTACCGGTGGTGCCGGAATTGGACAGCCTAACGGTAGGCGGTTTGATCATGGGCTTCGGCGTCGAAACCAGCAGCCATAAATACGGCTTATTTCAGCATATTTGCGAAGCTATCGAAATCGTGACGGCGGAAGGTAAGTTGGTCAAATGCAGCGCGTCGGAAAATCCCGAGCTATTTTATCAAGTTCCATGGAGTCATGGCACACTGGGTTTTCTGGTGGCTGCTGAGTTGAAAATCATCCCGGTCAAAAAATTTGTCAGGGTTCATTACCAGCCTGTTCATAGCTTGGATCATCTAGTACGGGTGTTCGAGCAAGCCTCGCGCGATACCGAAAACAACGATTTCGTCGAAGCTTTGGTCTATGGGCGCGACGAGGCGGTGATCATGACCGGTAAATTCGCCGATGCCGTCGGACAGGACGGCCATTTGAATGCTATCGGAAAGTGGTATAAGTCTTGGTTTTTTAAGCATGTTCAAGGCTATCTGCAGAGCAATAAGGAAGGCGTCGAATATCTGCCGGTGCGGGATTATTACCATCGCCACACGCGCAGTTATTTTTGGGCGATGGAGGAAATCATACCCTTCGGCAATCATCCTATTTTCAGGGCTTTGTTGGGCTGGGCTTTGCCGCCCCGGATCGAGTTATTGAAGTATACCGAAACGCAAACTACTCAGCGGCTAAGGGAAAAATATCATGTCGTTCAGGATATGCTGGTGCCGATGCGTTTTCTGGAAACGTCCATCGATTATTTCGATAAGCATTTCAATCTATACCCTTTATGGCTATCGCCGATGGCGATCAAAGACAACGGCGGGCAAGGCGGATTTGTGCAGCCGTATAAGGCTGAGAATGGCGAAATTGACGAGCTCTATGTCGACATCGGCGCTTACGGTACGCCAGCGAAGAGCGATTTCGATAATGCCGAAGCTCTCCCGTTGTTGGAAAAATTCGTGATCGAACATAGCGGTTATCAAGCACTCTATGCGAGAACCTTCATGAGCCGGGATGACTTTAGAAGGATGTTCGATCATAGCAGTTACGATCGGATTCGGGAGCATTTGCCTCACTGCCGACAAGCCTTCGATGAAGTCTACGATAAAGTTTCATCGATAGGCAGGGTTGCCCCGGTCGAAATGAGGAAATTGGAAAAGGCGAGTTAAGGATATGCAAACATGGCAGGCCGGGCTTACACCCATGCGCGTCTAACTAAAAACGGCCAACCGACATCACGCTCTTTCTCAGGCTCCAGCTTGGGAAAGACATCCCCGGAAGCGCAGCCGAAGGGCTCAGGGCAAGAGCTTCCTGAGACCGACACAACCTCCGCACACTCTCAATCACCCCCCCCACGCGCTCGATCAATCTTTCTTGATTGTCGGGAAGCTAGAGCTTCCTGAAAAGGTTACCCAAGCAGGAGCTTGGGTAACAGTATATTTTTGTCTTTATGACCTCGATACGCGCTTTCCCAAGCTCCAAGCTTGGGAAAGCGCGTATGCGGGTTGAATAATTCGGCCCCGCTGCTGCTAAAAGCAAAGGGGATGCGCTTCGCGCGGTCAACTGTGCCTATAGTCGATACTATTGGACCCTAAGCTTTGTCTTCGCTGTTGGTTTTTCCATTCGCGGTGCCTGACCATGATATCGACGACTTTCTGCGGATCGTCGGTGAGGGTGATGAAATTGAGGTCTTCTTCCGAAATCGTACCGTATTCGATCATCGTCGTCCGCACCCAATCCATTAAACCTTTCCAATAATCGCTGCCGAATAACACTAAAGGCAACGGATAAATTTTATGCGTCTGCATCAAGGTTAGCGATTCGAAAAACTCATCGAGCGTACCGAATCCGCCCGGCATGCAGACATAGCCCATCGAATGACGAACGAACATGACTTTTCTGACGAAGAAGTACCGAAAATTCAGCGAGATATCCTGATAAGGATTCGGGTGTTGCTCCATAGGCAATTCGATATTCAAGCCGACCGCAGGCGGTTTTTGGGATTTTGCGCCCTTGTTTGCTGCTTCCATGATTCCGGGACCGCCGCCGCTGATAACCGCGAAATTATGCTGGCCGAGTAATTCAGCAATTTCGACCGTTTTCAAATAATAATGATGATCCGGTTGTATGCGCGCGGAACCAAAAATAGAAATCGCATCGCTTAAACCGGATAACCGGTCGAAACCTTCGGTAAATTCGCTGATAATCCTAAAAATTCGCCAAGATTGATCGCCTTTGACATCATCGATGATGTTGGCGGTATCGTGTTGCTTGTTTGGGGGTTTCATCGCTTTATTTGGCTACACTATGATTGAGCACGTAAGTACTGAGCGAGCGCATTTTGCTACCGGTGATCTTCGGGAACTTGGGCATCATCAGCGAGCCGCCCTGCACTTTGTGCGTGATATACCGTTCATTGGCATTTTTCTCGTTGAGTGAAAAAACGACTTGCGGGACTGCCGGGTCTTTGGGTTGATGGCATTCCGCACAGGCTTCTTTGAAGATGCTTTCGCCGGTCGCCGAGGACGCCGGCGTATAGTCGCGCGTGCAAGCCGCCAATAAAAAAAAGGCCGAAACGAGCAGGATCTTAATCATGAAACACTCCTTGATAAATAATTTTACCGGATTGCAATGTGGCGCTGACGCGACCGGTTAATGTTTCTCCCCAATAAGGCGTATTGATACCTTTGCTATACCAGGTCGAACGGTCGACTTGCCATCGACGGACGGGGTCGAATATGCAAATATCGGCGGATTTCCCAGGTGTCAATGTACCACTTTCCAATCTCAGCACCTTGGCGGGGGTTTGCGTTAACGCGGCAATGCCTTCAGAAAGTGTAATCAATTTTTCATCGACCAGTTTCAGCATTAACGGCAATAACGTTTCAAGCGCCGATATACCGGGTTCGGTTTCCGGAAACGCCCCTAATTTAGCATCGAGGTCGTGCGGTTGATGATCCGAACACAGTGTGCCGATAGTGCCTTGCGTCAATGCCTTTCTGAGAAAGACTTTATCCAGTTCGCTCCGTAACGGGGGCAAAACATGGTAAACGCTATCGAAAGGCTTCATGTCGTTTTCGGTCAGATGCAACTGATGCGCCGCGATATCGGCACTGACCGATAATCCGTATTTTTGGGCCTGCTGGATTTTGATCACCGAACGGCGGCAACTGATTTGTCCGAAATGCACACGGCATCCGGTCAGTTCGGCCAGTTCGAGACATTGCGACAATGCGATCGTTTCGGCGGTTTCGGGTATGCCAGGCAAGCCGTAGCGGGTCGCAAATGCCCCTTCATGCGCGCAACCTTCATTGCTCAGGCTTTGCTCATTGGGCCGGTAGATTAACAATAAATCATGACTGGCGGCATATTCCATTGCGCGCCTCAATACCAGTAGATTGCTTATGGGTTTGCCGCCGTTGCCGACCGCTATGCAGCCGGCCTCCTGTAGCGCCAACATCGAACTGAGCTCTTGGCCTTCAAGGTTTCGCGTCAGCGCGCCGATTGGCAGGATTTGCCGGTAATTGGAGTTTTCGGCCAATTCTTTGACCAATTCGGTAATTGCCGGCGTATCGATGACCGGCCGCGTATCGGGTTGTAAAATTAAGGTCGTAATGCCGCCGGCCGCAGCCGCCTTGGTTTCGGTTTGAAACGTGGCTTTATGGCTTTGGCCCGGTTGACGCAGGCGAGTGCTGATATCGATAAAGCCGGGGCAGACGATTTGACCGGAAGCGTCGATGACGCTGTCGGCCTCAAAGCCGTCGGGTTTTTCGAATAAGGCAAGGATTTTGCCGTCGGCAACATAAACCGGACCGGTTCGATCGGTCGAGTAGGCTGGATCGATCACGCGTCCTTGTTCAATCAGAATTCTTTTCATCAGGTCGCTCCTTGAGTTTGCATCGCCATCGACATGACAGCCATACGTATCGCGATACCGTTACTGACTTGCCGTAATATAACCGATTGCGGACCGTCGGCAACGCGAGTATCGATTTCGACGCCGCGATTGATCGGCCCCGGGTGCATCACGATCGCATCGGGCTTGGCGATTTCCAGTTTTTCAGGCGTCAAACCGAAACATTTGAAGTACTCGCTTTCGCTGGGTAGCAGAGCCGAGGTCATGCGCTCTTTTTGTAAACGCAGCATGATGATGACATCGATGTCTTTGAGTCCTTCGGTCAAGTTATGACAGACCGTGACGCCGAGCGTTTCGACATAGGCGGGGAGCAAGGTTTTCGGTGCGATAACCCGAACTTCGGCCGCGCCCAAGGTATTGAGTGCCAGAATTTGCGAGCGTGCAACTCTGGAATGCAGAATGTCGCCGATGATCGCGACTCTCAATGTGCTGAAATCCGGCTTGAACTGCCGAATCGTGAACATATCCAGCATTGCCTGAGTCGGATGACTGTGACGACCGTCGCCGGCATTGATCACGCTGATATGCGGCGCGGTATGTTCGGCGATAAAATGCGCGGCGCCGCTGGTCCCGTGACGTACGACAAACATATCGACAAACATTGCTTCCAGATTGCGGATCGTATCGAGCAGGCTTTCACCCTTCGAGGTGGCCGAAGTCGCGATATTCATGCTGATGACATCGGCCGAGAGTCGCTTGGCCGCGAGTTCGAAGGTCGTTCGGGTGCGCGTGCTGTTTTCGAAAAACAGATTAACGATGGTCTTACCCCGCAATAAGGGAACTTTTTTTACATGATGCCCCGACATCTCGGCAAACGATTCGGCAGTATCGAGAATTTCGGTCAACAACGCTTTGTCGAGTCCGTCAATCGTCAAAAAGTGCTTCAATTTACCTTCGGCGTTTAATTGTAAATTGTGACTCATGCCTTAAGCCGCTACGTCAAGAGTTTGAATATCGATGCCCAAAGGGTCCGGGCCGGTTAATTTGATGCGTTGATTGGCGTCAAGACGAATCGATGAGCCGATACAGTCCGGGCGCAACGGAATTTGCCGCCCGTCGCGCTCGATCAATACCGCCAACACGACTTGATTAGGTCGGCCGTAATCGAAGATTTCATTGAGCGCTGCACGAATCGTTCGTCCGGTGTAAAAGACATCGTCGACCAGAATAATATCGCGGCCCTCGATCGTATTCGGCAAGGCGCTTGGCTTGACATTCGGATGCACACCGATTTGCGAAAAATCGTCGCGGTAAAACGTGATATCCAATAGCCCTAAAGGCTCTGTCAAACCCAGGCGTTGATGGAGACGTTCGGCAATCCAGACGCCGCCGGTGCGAATGCCGATCATCAACGGATTTTCAAGATTTCGGGTAGTAATTATATTGCCGATAGCCGATTCCAGCCGAGTCAATAATTCAGTAATATCGAGTTGTTGATGGGTCATATGTCGGGTTATTGAGTGTTGAGCCATGTTTGTAATATGAGCTGGGCGGCAAGCCGATCTTGCACTTCCCAGAGCTTGCCGGCGCTGACTCGCACGTCATCGTATAGCATTTGTTTGGCTTCAAAAGTCGTCAGGGTTTCATCCTGCTGAAAAACCGGTAGTTGAAAGCGCCCTTCCAATTGCCGGCAAAATTTGAGCATACGCGGGGTAATCGGATTATCCTGGCCATCGCTCTGCCGGGAAATACCGACGACTAAGCCCGCCGGTTGCCATTCTTGAATAAGCCGGCCGATAGCCGTCCAGTCCGGTGCTTGATTAACCGAGCGTAAAGTCGATAAGGCATTGGCCGTTCCGGTCGTGGTTTGTCCAACCGCCACGCCGATTTTTTTATTACCGAAATCGAAACCGAGGTAGGTATCGTGATTGCGAGGAGCAAGCGGATCGTGTTTAGCCATGTCCTGCCGGCGCGGTTAATTGATTGATGTCGATGCCGATTTGATGAGCTGCGGCCTGCCAGCGTTGATTGACCGGCGTATTAAAGATGATATCATTGCCGCTAGGCGTGTTCAGCCAAGCATTATTGACAATTTCTTGCTCCAATTGGCCTTCGCCCCAGCCGGCATAGCCCAAGGCAACTAGATATTGCTCGGGGCCTTCGCCGATCGCGATGGCTTCGAGAATATCGCGCGACGTCGTTAGCGCGATTTCATCCGATATCGAGATCGAGGAATCCCATCTTCCGCATGGATTGTGGATCACAAAACCGCGTTCCTGTTGTACCGGCCCGCCGAAAAATACCGGAGCTTCCGCAGCGGTGGGGAAGGTCACGTTAATTTGCATTTGTTTGAAGATGTCGCCCAGCTTCATGTCGATCTGCCGATTGATCACAATACCTAATGCGCCATCGGCGTTATGCTGACATAAGTAGGTCACGGTATGAAAAAAACCAGGATCGGTCAGGTTGGGCATCGCGATCAGAAATTGATTGTTTAAATAAGTCGTATCGGTCATATCGGTAAGTGTGTTCATGGATATGCGAGTTAATGAGTTAACCCAGCTTTAACAAATGTAGTGTCTACGGATTATGTTATTGAATCATAAGGATTAAAAAACGCGCCTAAATGGGCTTGTAGTGCCGTAACATTGGTTTTTTTATAATATTCAAAACTTATGCTCAGTAAATGTTAAAGCTGGGTTAACGTGCTGACATTCCCGATTCGTCCGAAAACTTCCAAACCCGGGTAATCACTAATACATCCAATTCCTTGAGCAATTCTTGAGGCAATGGCGGAAACGGCGCGCTTAAACGAACGATTCTTTTGGCGGCTTCGTCTAAGGCTGCATTGCCTGAAGGACGTTTAATTCGAATATTATATATCGTACCGTCCGGATTGATGCCGACTTCCATCGTCAACGTGCCGAAAAAGTTTTTTTTGCGTGCGACTTCAGGATAATTAAGGTTACCGGTCGCTTCCACCTTTTTTTTCCAGTCCATCTCATATTGCGAAGCAACATATTTATGAGTGCTCACCGCATTGACATGCTTGATTTTGCTGATATCGGCGCTGAGTTGCTGTTGCCGAACTTCCGTTCCCAGTTGCGCAATTTGTTGTTGCAAAGCTGCGGCGGTAATTTTCGGAACCGGTTTGCTTTGCGGTTGAACCGGGGCTTTAACCGGTACGGGAGGTGCTTTTGTCTCGGCTGGGCGAATCGTGCTGATTATTTTTTTGGGGGCTGCGGCTTGACGTTGAACCGGTTTGCTTTGCGGTTGCTTGTTAGGCAAGGTCCCGCGGCTAGGCAGCTTTTGTTTAGGCGGGGTTGGTTTGGTTTTTTGTTTGCCGGCGCCGATTTGATTTTCCTGGGCTAGAAAACTCGCCTGTTTAGGGGCTTTTTGTGCCGGCGTCGTGGCTAACGTGATTTCAATTGCACGATGAGTCTCTTCTTGTTTAGGCATTGAAAAATTAATGCCTAGAATAACCATAATATGCAGTATAGCGGCAATAAATAGGGTGATCATTAAGGCATCGTTTTCCGATGTGTTGGAAACTCCGCCCAAGAAAGCTCTTGATGTTGTCATAATCTATTGATTGCTAAAGACTAAACGGAAACCGTACTTGTTTTCATTAAACTATAAACTTTAACTTAAAGGAAGTATCTATGCGGGACGGGGTTGGTCACCCAGTCTTGCACGTTTCGACCCTACCCAAAGCAAACCGAAACGTTCGGGGCGGGTTGAATAACTCGTCCCGCGCCAGTGTCGAAAATGAGTTCGATAAACTTTCGAGAAATTCAGCGAAGCTTTAATTCAATATGGTCCATCAACTGGCCGGCAATGTTCAGTCCGAATTGTTTATCCAGTTCTTGTACGCAAGTCGGGCTAGTTACGTTGATTTCGGTTAGATAATCGCCGATGACGTCGAGGCCGACAAAAATTAAACCTTTTTCACGCAAGGTCGGCCCGATTTGTTTGGCAATCCAAGAATCTCGAGCGGTAAGCACACGGCCTTCCGCATTCCCGCCGGCAGCTAGGTTGCCACGAGTTTCTCCTTGAGCCGGAATTCTGGCCAGCGCGTAAGGTACCGGCTCGCCGTCTACGATCAGAATACGCTTATCGCCGTTTTTTATTTCGGGTAGATACTTTTGCGCCATTACATACCGACAATTGTATTGCGTCATGGTTTCCAAAATGACACTTAAATTCGGATCGTCCTTGCGCAAATGAAAAATCGACGTACCACCCATACCGTCCAGCGGTTTTAAAATAATCTCGCCTTGTTCCGCCAAAAAATCGCGAATCCGTTTCGGCTCGCGGGCCACCAAGGTTTCCGCGCAGCATTGCGGAAACCATGCGGTAAACAGTTTTTCATTGGCATCACGCAAGGATTGAGGTTTATTGATGACATAAGTGCCTAAGGTTTCGGCTCGCTCGAGCAGATAAGTCGCATAGATGTATTCTTGATCGAAAGGCGGGTCTTTGCGCATCATGATGACATCGAGTTGATCCAGCGCGATATCCTGTTCGCTGGAAAATCGATGCCAACGCTCCGGGTTTCTTTGAACTTCCAATAAACGGGTACGCGCATAGGCGCGTCCGTTCCGCATATAAAGATCATTAAGTTCCATATAATGCAATTCCCATCCCCTGCTTTGAGCTTCAAGAAGCATTGCAAAGCTTGTATCTTTCTTGATGTTGATGCGATCGATCGGGTCCATGACCATGCCGAATTTTATAGACATAAAAACTCTCAATAATCCGAAATTAAAAAGGGGTGGCAATAAGTCGTCAACTATAGCGGTTTCAGAAGCCTTGGGAAAGAATGTTTTAGCTTGTCATGCGATGGTAATGAGGTTTCAATGATCTATTCCGCATGCAAGTCTATCTATTCTTTACTGTGAAAGTTCGCAGTTTTGCATTCCTTATCTATTTTTTCGATATGAAAAAACAATGTCGGTTCCGAAGAGGGTGCGGTTGCTCGATTGACAGGCGTCGGCGGCAGGGAGCCGCCGTCGAGCCTACATGGACGTATTCACCCAGCACCTAAATAAGCCATGATTTTGAATCATTACCAAAGACCTATGGAATTTAGGTGCTGGATTTAGGTGCTGGGTTCACGGCGTCCTGTCGGGCGAGTGACCGCACCTTCCGCCACCAGAGAACTTTCATTTGCCGGGGCGATGGCTAAGCCTTCATGAACGTTACTATTTACGAATACTCCATATAAACCTTCCGCACTCCAAAATTCGACAGCGCCCCAAGGAGGCGCCGGGGCCGAATTTTAATCTACGGGTATAGTCACGAAAACCCCAAAAGAAGTGAAATACCCGCTTTTATTGAACAATCGTTTTTCGTTCGGATAGGAGTAAAAGGTTTACCTGGCGGCTAAAGTTTGGTATAAAAGCGGGCTAATTTTTGAATAATGGCAAACAAAGAGGTTAATCATGTCCAGAGTCTGTCAGGTTACAGGAAAACGCCCCGTAACCGGTAATAATGTATCGCACGCAAACAATAAAACCAGAAGACGTTTCTGCCCCAATCTACAACACCATCGTTTTTGGGTGGAAAGCGAGAATCGCTGGGTTCGCCTGCGTGTTTCCACGAAAGGCATGCGCGTTATCGACAAAAGAGGCATCGATGCCGTTTTGGCCGATTTGCGTAAACAAGGTATTAAGGCATAAGGGGATCAACCATGCGCGATAAAATCAAACTCGTTTCATCTGAAGGCACCGGACATTTTTATACCACGACAAAAAACAAACGCACTATGCCTGAGAAAATGGAGATCAAAAAATTCGATCCTGTTGTTCGCAAGCATGTGATGTACAAAGAAGCTAAAATCAAATAATTTTTGACGACACTTCTTTCGTTGCCCGGAAAGCCGCGGTTACGCATACAGCGCCGTGGCTTTTTCGTCTACCGCCGTAATCATTGTTTTTTCAGTTTATCCAAAACTTCTTTCAGCTTTTCCGTTTGCTTGAATAATATTCGGTATTGCTTGATTGCATCTTCCTTGGCAGCTTCCAGCTGTTTGCATCTTTCAGTAAGCTCCTGATTTCTATCCGATAGGGCCTCGTTTTGCGCTTTTAGCCGTTCGACTTGCTCGAGTAATGCTTCGTCAGCGGGATTCGTTTTATGCGTCACGGTCTGAGTGTCTTCTTTATCTGGGGCGGCTTCCGAGCTTTCGCTATTGCGAAAAGTGGTTTCAAAACCATCGTCGATCGTGAATAGAGCCGCCGTATTTTTAAGTTCAGGCGAGACCTTTTGCATGCCGCCTTCCAAAATAAGCGCCTTGAATTTATTGCGGAGCAATAAAAAAGCAGCCGCCTCGCTTGTCTTGCCATTACCGCAAACGACCACGACGGAGCGGGCGCGATTGAGCGTTTTCAATTGCATTCGCAGAGTAAAAAACGGCGCACTAATACTGTCGTTCAAATGGAATTGGTTATAGTCTTCGGTAGAGCGCACGTCCAGCAATAGAGCTCCATTGGCTTGCTCTTGCCGCATTTGCTCGAAATCGATGTATTTCAGCGCAGGTTCTTTAATTAGCGTTATAAAATGCAGCTTGGAAAGACGTAACAAAGACAGCTTGCTGATGGCTGTAATCGTGACATTCCTGGGTTTATCCGATAAGAGAGAGTCTTCTCCGAACGTATCGCTCGTTCTTAGGAGCGCTAGTTTGATCTCCTTGGCATTTTCGGAAGGCTTGCGAGTCAGCAAGCACTGGCCGGATTTGATCAAATAATAATAATCGCCCGGATCGCCCTGATGGAAAACGGCTTCGCCTTTCTCAAAGACGACCTCTTCGAGACTTATTATTATTTTTTGTAGGTTGGCCGGCGGCAATCTTTGGAAGATAGGAGACTTCAATAAAGTTGTCATCCAGTCATCAGAGTTGTCTTCCGGTTCGACTATAACCATGTAACTACTTTCCTCTTCATAACTAAGCGACGATAAATAATTCAGTGTTTCCGTGGGCAATCTTAAATAACGAATGCTGTTGCAGGCCACGGCATCGATTTTTCTGGGTAATTGATGAGCTAAGGCGAAGCGGGCCGATTCGCTTTCCGCGTCAATTATTTCGACTTCTAGGCCTTGAGACTGCAAGGAAACTTGGCCGCTCAATAAATAAAATAAGTCCGCCTCCGTGTCCCCTTTTTTGAATAATACCGAATCGCGCTCTGCCGTTTCGATGGTGATTTCGGCGCACAATACTTCGAAATGAGGTCCGGGCAGAGTGGATAGTGGAACAAGTTTACGAATTGCTTGTGCGTCTGCGGAGCTGATATCTACAGCCATTCAAATTCATTGGAAGGATTAAAGTGACTAATATAGCTCATTATCCTAGATAAAGCATTTCACCATGAAGAATAAGGAACGTGCATTTTATTGTTTGGTAATCCGTTGAAAGACTTAATGTGCTTCATGGTTAAAATGCCGAATTTAGGATAACGAGGGCCTGATGAGCATATAGTTCGCGCGCCCACATTTTCAGTTTTTTGACTTGTTTTAAACATTTTTTGCCTTATATTGTCTACGTTGACTTTAAAGCCTGTCGAGGACTTTCATGAAGAATTACTTATTCGGTCATTTAATATTGACCTTAGCATTCGGGTTTTTAGCCGTCACGCAAGTATCGGCAGGATTGCCGGTTGCGGTGGAGGGGCAGCCCTTGCCGTCGCTATCGCCCATTCTCGAACGCAGCATGCCGGCAGTCGTGAATATATCGACATCAACCAATATTCAGGTTAGAGAAAACCCGTTATTGCAAGATCCGTTTTTCCGGCATTTTTTTCAATTACCGGACCGGCCTCGCCGGCAACAACGCAACAGCTTGGGATCCGGAGTCATTATCGATAGCGAGAAAGGCTATGTGTTGACTAATAACCATGTCATCGACAAAGCTGATAAAATCATGGTGACACTGCATGATGGACGCCAACTCGATGCCAAATTGATCGGTACCGACCCTGAAGCCGATGTGGCGGTCGTACAAATTGCCGCCGATAACTTGGTTGCCTTGCCTATTTCCAACTCCGACGAATTGAGAGTCGGCGATTTCGTCATTGCGATCGGCAGCCCATTCGGACTGAGTCAGACGGTGACTTCGGGTATCGTCAGTGCGCTGGGTCGATCCGGTTTGGGCATCGAAGGCTATGAGGATTTCATTCAAACCGATGCGTCGATCAATCCGGGAAATTCCGGCGGAGCGTTGGTCAATTTGCGCGGCGAATTTGTCGGCATGAATACCGCGATATTGGCGCCGGGCGGCGGTAATGTCGGTATCGGCTTTGCGATTCCGGCCAATATGGCGATGACGATCAAGGAGTCTCTGGTCACTCATGGTGAAGTGCGGCGCGGCTTGCTAGGGGTCACGACTCAGGACTTGACTCCCGAACTGGTTAAAGCCTTCAATTTAAAAACCAAACATGGCGCCGTAATCAGCAAAGTGGCCGGAAATTCTCCCGCGGCAAAAGCCGGACTTGAACCGGGCGATATTATCACTGAAGTCAATGGACAAAAAATCAAAGGCAGTCACGATATTCGTAATATGATCGGTTTAATGAAAATCGGTGCCAAAGTCGATATCGGCATTATGCGTGATGATAAAAAAATGCTGGTTCAGGCTGAAATCGGCAAGCCTCAGCGACCTCATTTAGCCGGTAAAACGATTCATCCTCGTCTCGACGGCACCGTGTTAAGCTCGACACAAAAAAATCAAATCGAAGGGGTTTTATTCGAACAGATAGCAACAAACTCCTACGCTTGGCGAGCCGGGTTACGACCGGGTGACATTATCGTTTCAGCCAATCGCTATCGGATTCGCACAATAGAGGAACTTGCTCAAGTTGCCAACCCCAACAACGCATTGTTGATCAATATACAGCGCGGCGAAGAAGCCTTCTTCTTGGTTTTAAAATAACCTTTTGTGACTATTCAGCGCATGTGGTTGGGTGGTGTCAGGCACCTTCTCATACATAACTTGTGCTGAATAATGACAACTTTTTTGTATCACTGATGACGAATTCAATGACCGAACGAACATTCATAGCACTCAATATTGCCGTGTTGACAATATCCGATACCCGTAACGAAGCCGATGACGTTTCGGGTAAAATCCTGGTCGACAAAGCGCTGGCATCGGGTCATCGAATTGCCGAAAAAAAAATCGTTCCGGATAATATTTATCGAATCAGAGCGGCGCTCTCGCAGTGGATCGCCGATGACTCAATCGATGCGGTTTTAACCACCGGCGGCACCGGCGTGACCGGTCGAGACGGAACGCCGGAAGCGGTAGAGCCGTTGCTCGATAAAACCTTAGACGGTTTCGGCGAAGTATTCCGAATGATTTCCTATCATACGATTAAAACCTCGACGATACAGTCGCGCGCAGTCGCTGGCGTCGCCAACGGAACCTACGTTTTTTGTTTGCCGGGTTCTTCGAATGCTTGTAAGACGGCTTGGGATGAATTGATCGAAGCTCAACTGGATTTTCGGACCAAGCCATGTAATCTAGTGCAATTAATGCCGCGTTTAAAGGAGCGATAACATGCGTTGGGATTTTTTAGTCGTCGGCGCGCTATGTGCCGGCATTGGCGTCGGCTTAGGTGCATTCGGCGCCCACGGCTTAAAAACGGTGCTAAGCCCCGATATGCTCGAAGTTTACAAAACCGGCGTGACGTACCAAATGTGGCATGCGTTAGGTTTGTGTGCAATCGGCCTACTGGATCGGCAAAATCCTCGGCAAGCGCTGTTGTCATGGTCTGCTTGGCTCATGTTTGCCGGCATCGTGCTCTTTTCGGGCAGTTTGTACCTTTTAACTTTGCTTGACCAAAAATGGTTGGGCATGATTACGCCATTCGGCGGTCTGGCATTCATTATCGCTTGGGTAACGTTGGCCTTATATGCCGCCAAAGAACAGCGGTAGAAGGCGAATAATGAAGCACCGAGGATTCGATTAAACGAGTGCGGTCTATTTTTTCGTCCTCCTGCGCGGCCGAATTAGGAATTTTCACTTCACCATGAAAATCTTGTTTTATCGTTCCCTTCATTATCTTTAAGGTAATAAAAGCAAGCGACTAAACCGAACAAAGGATCAATTAGCTTTTTTACGGTAAACTTTACCGAAAACTCCCTTCACAAAAAATATCGAATTACATTATGCGTGACGCCTCTCCCCAAACTATCTATCTCAAAGACTACAAACCGCCGGAATATCTGATCCACGATACCGACTTGAATTTTACGTTGGATGACGAATGCACGCGAGTCGTTGCCACGTTGACGATGAGCAGAAATCCCGCCTTGAAAGCCGATGACAGTGCTTTAATTTTGTTGGGCGAAAATCTGACCTTGCTCGGCGTTCAGCTGAATGGTGATACATTAAACCCCGATCGCTATGCGCAAACATCCGAAGCCTTAGTCATTCACGACGTGCCGCAGCACGAAAAATTCGTCGTCACGATTGAAAACACGATCAATCCCAAGGCAAATACGGCACTTGAAGGCTTGTATCTCTCCAAAAACATGCTGTGCACGCAATGCGAAGCGGAAGGCTTTCGCAAGATTACTTATTATCTCGACCGACCCGATGTGATGAGCCGCTTCACGACCACACTAGTCGGCGACAAGGATAAATATCCGGTATTGCTGTCGAACGGCAACAAAAAGGCTCAAGGTGATCTACCCGATAATAAACACTGGGTTACCTGGGAAGACCCGTTTAATAAGCCCTGTTATTTGTTTGCGCTGGTGGCGGGGCAGTTGGAATGCGCCAGAGATAGCTTTACCACGCAATCGGGGCGAAGAATAGCGCTTGAAATCTTTGTCGAAGCCCACGATCTCGATAAGTGCGATCATGCGATGCAATCGCTAAAAAATGCAATGCGCTGGGACGAGAAGACTTACGGACTCGAATACGACCTGGATTTGTATATGATCGTCGCGGTCGGCCATTTCAACATGGGCGCAATGGAAAACAAAGGCTTGAACATATTCAATACCAAATTCGTCTTGGCGCGCCCGGATACAGCCACCGACAGCGATTATGAGCATATTGAAGGCGTGATCGGGCATGAGTATTTCCATAATTGGAGCGGCAACCGCGTGACTTGCCGGGATTGGTTTCAGTTGAGTTTGAAAGAAGGCTTTACTGTATTCCGCGATCAGGAGTTCACCGGCGATCAAACCTCGAAAGCGGTCAAGCGCATCGAAGACGTTAACGCGCTACGCACTCGTCAGTTTGCCGAGGACGCGGGGCCGCTGGCACACCCGATCCGGCCCGACGCCTATATCGAGATCAATAACTTTTATACCTTGACGGTCTATGAAAAAGGTGCCGAAGTCGTGCGCATGCTGCATACGCTGCTCGGTCCACAAGGTTTCCGCAAGGGCTGCGATCTGTATTTTCAGCGTCACGACGGTCAGGCTGTGACCTGCGACGACTTCGTCAATGCGATGGAAGCGGCCAATGATGTCGGCTTGACCCAATTTCGACGCTGGTACTCACAGGCGGGCACGCCGGTATTGACCGTTTCGGAACATTACGATAGCGACGCGCAAACATTATCACTGACCATTAAGCAAGACAACCCGCCGACACCCGGCCAGCCTCGCAAGGAACCGCTGCATATACCGATTAAAACCGGATTGATCCTGCCGGACGGTAATCTGGCGCAATGCCGATTGCAAGGTAGCGAACAAGTCAGTCATAAAATTGTGCTCGAATTGACCGAGACAGAGCAAACTTTTGTATTCGAGCAATTGCCGCAAAAGCCGGTGATTTCATTGTTGCGCGGTTTTTCAGCGCCGGTGAAACTTAAGATGCAACGCTCTCTTGAGGAGCTGGCTTTCTTGTTGAGCCATGATCCGGACACGTTCAATCGCTGGGAAGCCGGGCAGCAATTGGCTGGTCGCGTCATCGCCGAACTGATCGACGATTTGCAAAACGGTCGTTCGCTTGAGATCAATCCGGTCTTGATAGAAGCCTATCGAAAAATCGTTCAAAACTGCTGGCTGGATTTGTCGTATTTCGCCTTGTTGTTAAGTCTACCTTCGGAAACTTATCTGGCCGAACAAATGCCGGTCATTGATGTTGAAGCGATTCATACGGCACGCGAATTTGTTGCCGGTCAAATTGCAAAGCACCTTGAAGACGATCTAAGAGGCTTATATCTGGATAATCACCGAGACGAATCGGGTTGTTTCGATGCCAAAGCTATCGGTCGACGCCGCGTTAAAAACGTGTGTCTCGGCTTTTTGAGTAAGCTGGACGATACCGAAATACAGCGTTGGTCGCTCAAGCAATTCGACACGGCCAAAAATATGACCGATCAAATCGCCGCATTGGGCGTCATCGTTAATACGCCGCATCCGGCCCGCGCAACTTGTTTGGATGCTTTCTACCGGCAATGGCGCGACGAAGCACTGGTCTTGGACAAATGGTTTGCCTTGCAAGCAACAGCAACTCCGCCGGATACTTTCGAAGCGGTGCAACGCCTGTTGAAACACACCGACTTCGATTTAAAGAATCCTAACCGCGTCCGTGCGTTGGTCGGTTCTTTTAGCCAGGCCAATCCATTACATTTTCATGCAGCCAGCGGGCAAGGTTATCGATTTTTAGCCGACAGGATTATTGAGTTGAATACGCTCAACCCTCAAGTCGCATCGAGGATGGTTGGAGCACTGACGCAATGGCGACGTTATGACGAGGCCCGGCAAGCTTTGATGAAAGGCGAGCTCGAACGCATCATGTCGACCGAGGCGATTTCCAAGGATGTGTATGAAGTCGCAAGCAAAAGCTTGGCATGAAAGAAGGCATAAAACGATGCGGAGATAACTATGGCCCTGGCTCGATAACGAGGCAAATTCGGTGATGAATGTTAGAATACGTGCAATTCGACAAGCACAACACGTAAAGCCATAGATTTAATGAGGAAACTATGCGGATTCCGAGACATTTAACCAAGATTATTGCGGCAACCCTCGGCATATTGCTTGTCGTTTATGTCGCATTCTATTTCGTATTTCTCGATCTGATCGTCGATTATTGGTGGTTTCAAGCATTAAGGTATGAAGGCTATTTTTGGCTGAGATTGCTTTACCGCTTTTTTCTTTCGGGCGCGGTCACCGCAGTTTTCTTTTCGATTTTCTTTTTGCATTTTTGGTTGGCAGCCCGTTATCTGGGGTTCAACCCTAATCAAGATGTATTGCAAGATTCGACCAAGCGCAAGCGCTTCGAGAGCCTAGCCGATCTATTCATGAGCTTGTCGATCAAATTTTCGACGCCGGTCGCATTGATTTTAGCCATTGCGATTGCGATGCCCTTTTACCATCAATGGGAAATGGGACTGCTGTATTTCTTTGGCGGGTCATCCGGGGTCGTTGAACCCGTTTACGGACAGGATATCGGCTTTTATTTGCTGTCTTATCCGATTTATTTACTTATCCAGGAAGAGCTACTAGCTACCGCGGTCATTATTTTATTAATGGTCGCCTTTCAATACTGGGTGCAGCATACGTTTATCCCAAGTCAAGCCAAAGAATTTCCGAAGGCCGCTAAAGTTCATCTGGCGGTATTATTCGGCTTTGTCGTGTTGTTCGTCGTTTGGGGCTTTATGCTGTACCGGTTTTCGCTGCTTTATGTCGACCGACACGAGCCCGTGTTTTCAGGGCCGGGCTTCGTCGAAATACGCTATCAACTACCGTTGATTTGGCTCTCGATTCTGGGATTTCTGGCAGCTGCAATTTCATTGCTGTTTTATTATTTCTCCGAAACGACGCAGACCAAAGTCCCGTTTTTGATTTCATTGGTAGTCTTTGTCAGCGCATTAGGGCTGCAAGAAGTCAAATTCATACCTGAATTGATCGATAAATTTATCGTCAAGCCTAATCCGGTTAGGACGCAGCGCCCGTTTATCGATCACAATATCGTCGCGACGCTCGATGCTTATGATTTAAAAAATATCCATATCGTCGATTTTACGGTGACGCTCGACCCGACCCAAGATATCGAAGCATGGAGCACCCGAAGACGTTTCGAAAATATTCCGGTTTGGGATCGCGAATTTTTGAGCGATGTTTACAACCAAATTCAAAGCATCCGACCGTATTATCATTTTCTCGATGTCGACGAAGGCCGTTATTTCATTGACGGTTTCAAACGCCAGGTCAATCTTGCCGCACGGGAAATGAATATCTCCAAACTCCCTAAGGAAGCGCAAAACTGGGAAAACACGCATTTGCGTTTTACGCATGGTTTCGGCGCGGTAGTCACGCCGGCGGCGCAAGATGCAGGTCAACCGATACGTTGGTTTTTGCGAGACTTGAATTTAAGTTCTAATGTCGGACTAGATGTGAAGCACCCCGATATCTATTACGGAATGGAGAATTATAAGTACGCAATCGTACCCAATAAGCTCGACGTGGTCGCGCTTTCGGGAACCCAGCCGGACCCGGCGATCGACGCGGTTTATACCGGCAGCGGCGGAATCCCTATTCCATCGCTGTTTAGAAAAGCCTTGTTTTCGTTTTTTTTCAAAGACGAAAAAATATTTTTCTCGACCAATATATCTCGAGAGAGCCGCTTGTTGATTCGTCGGAATGTCGTCGACCGAATCAGTCACCTGGCGCCATTTCTGCATTTAGACAAAGACCCTTATCTGGTCGTCACGAAAAACCGATTCTATTGGGTGCAAGACGCCTATACCTTGTCGAATTGGTATCCGGTATCGAAATCGGCCGAGGATGATTTTTTAGTCGGTAGCAAGGAATTCAACTATATCCGCAATTCGGTCAAGATCACCGTCGATGCTTACAGCGGTTTAACTCGTTTTTATGTTACCGATCCGTCGGATGTGATTATTCAGGCTTACGACAGAGCTTACCCCGGCGTATTCCGCGACATCGATGAAATGCCGACCGAATTAAAGCGACAATTACGTTTTCCGCGTGATCTGTTCTATTTGCAAATGAAAGTCTATGCCAAATATCATCAGCGTGACCCGGCATTATTTTATCAACAGGCCGAGACTTGGAATTTTGCGGAAGTGAGGGATAAAGAGGTCAGGCCTTATTACCAAACGGTAGACTTAGGCCATTGCGGCGGCAAGGAAGAATTTGTCATGATCAATCCGATGACGCCGATCAACAATCAGAACTTGAGCATGGTTGGCGTCGCCAGCGTGATGGATAGAGAAAAGTGCGGTGACGCCTTCAAAAAAAGCATCACGGTTTACCAATTCGCGAAGGAAGTTCAAGTCAACGGGCCGGCACAGGTCGAGGCCTTGATCGAGCAAGACCCGGACATCTCGGCTCAGCTTACGCTCTGGGACCAGCGCGGTTCTCGGGTGAGAATGGGACGGATGATTATTTTGCCGATGGAACACTCGATTCTGTATGTCCAGCCGCTTTATTTGATCGCAAATAAAACGAGCATACCGGAATTGGCTAGAGTCATCGTGTCGATCGGCAATGAGGTCGTTATGGACACCACGCTATGGAGTGCATTTTCACGATTGAGAGAGCGCTTTATTAAGGTGCAAGACGACGATACCGGAACCACTTTCGATCCGGATAATGATATACCGAAATAAGAGGATGAAAAAAGCCGCTATCGAATTACCCGACAGCGGCTTATTTTTTATAGAGCATAAATTTTTATCATTTAATTTAGCAGCATATTGCAAAGCTTGTCTTCTAGTGTCATGCGGATGGCCAAATGCTCGCCTAGAACGGATAAGTCTTGCTCGAGAGAGCTGGGCGTTAGATGGTTTTTGGCGTGTTCGTACTTATCGTTGAAAACGATTGCCGCATCGGTGGTCCTCGATAGCTCGGGATAGAGTTCGTTCGCAAAAGATAACAACGCTTGGCGTTTTTCGTTACCGGACAGTAATCGTTCATAAATACCGAAGTGCCACAGCGACACATAATCGACTAGTAATTGCGAAAATTCAGACAGCCGAGTTTGAACTTTTTTACCTGCCGAAAACGGCTTCAGCTCGGCAATACGGCAATACATTGCCCACACCTCATGCCGTTCTTTTCTTAATTCATCGATTAAAGCTGCCGTTCCCCGGCGTCTTTCTGGAAAGGTTTGCATAACAGCGCTCATCAGTCGATCCTCGTTTTTGTTGTTGTAATGCAAATCTAATCCAAAATTTAATATAATGCAACAATCTATTAATTATTATGAAACTTTCTTGTGAAATTGCTCAAGTTTTTCAATTTGATTGTTGTATCTTTGCAACAAAGATACAGAAGGGTTGATTATTTTGGCAGTGAATATTTTTCTTGCGGTGGCGCTGCCCTGCGAGGCGAAACCGCTAGTTGCGCACTTCGGTTTGAAAAAAGACACTACGGTGCGCGCTTTTGCTATGTATCGTAATGAAGCGGTTTATTTAACCGTAACGGGACCGGGAAAAAGCGCAATGGCGGCAGGTTTGGCCTATACGCAAGCCGTTAGTACCGGCCTTGAAAATGCGCTATTCGTCAATGTTGGTGTTGCGGGTCACAGGATGCATGATATCGGTAGCGCTTGGACAATCAATAAAATCAGCGATGCCGATACCGGTAGAAATTACTATCCGATGCCTATCTACGGCTTGCCATGTACCGCGACATCGCTTGTGACGGGTTCCAAACCTCAGTTCGATTACAATCATGAGCATTTATGCGACATGGAAGCCTCGGCATTCTTTGAGACGGCGGCGCGATTTTCGACTGGGGAATTGATCCAGTGTTTAAAAGTCGTTTCGGATAACCGTTTGGAGCCGGGACGCAATCTCGATCCGAAGGTCGTCGAGAAATTGATAAGAGACAACATCGGCCTTCTGGACCTCCTGCTCGAAAAGCTCGAAGAACGCGCCAAGCTTGTTAACTCCCCCGAAGTACCTAACTTCGAGTATTGGATTCAGCAATATCGTTTTACCGTTAGCGAACAAAACCGCCTAAAGAATTTGTTATCACGATTCTCGGTATTAACCGGCAAAAGCCTAGAGCCGGCCGATTTTGGAACGGTCAAATCCGGAAAAGAGTTGTTGGCGGCCTTGGAAAGCCGGCTTAGCACGATAAAGTATGAGCTTTAGGCTACCATATCGCCGCCGGACGGGTTTTATCAACCCGTCCGAAACGATTGTCATAAATCACCTTAGCTTGAAACGTTCGTGTCTGAATTGCAGCCCCGACACGGATGGAGAAACAAACTACCTTGATTCGAATAATTTAATGAATCGCTTATACCGGCTTGTGAAACATGACCATTTTCCGAAGCGTTACGCTGCTATACTTCGGCCATGAGACTTATGCAAAGCCTTATTTATACATTTTGGTTAAAAAACGGGTGTGAAATAAATTATCTACCCAACGCAATCTTCGATTTTCCCGTCAATCTATATTATCAGGCCGATTGATACAGTTGCTTACACGATTAGTCGCTTACTTCATAGATCTTGTAACGGAACACCGACTGAAAGGCGGCTTATTGCTTTGCCTGTCACTTTTTACGGTCTGTCTCCAAGCACACGAATCACCCCTGCAATTGCATAACGACTGGCAATACCGCTGGGGCGACTCGCCTTTCGATGCTCAAGGGCGACCGGAGTGGGCTCAGCAAGACAACGCTAGCGAAGCATGGCAAGCAATCGACTTTCCTTCCAACCCTCCGGGACGCGACGGACAGACCAATGTTTGGTTCCGTACTGCTTTACCGAATGGCAATTGGCACGACCCGGTCATTTATATCTACAGTGTCGACTTAATTGTTCAAGCTTATCTGGATGGGCAAAAAATCTATCAGTACGGCTATTTCGATCATAACGGTCATGGACGTTTCGAAGGTTGGCCTTGGCACATGATCCAACTGCCTGCCGATTTTGCGGGCAAGTTTCTTTATTTTCGGGTGTTTTCCGACTATAGCGACATCGGCCTATGGGGCGAGGTCAGGTTGATGGAACGACTCGATTTGATCAAATTGATTCTCGATCATTCGGTGGAACAAATTGTCGTTAGCGGCTTTTCCTTGCTGATCGCCGGTTTGGCCTTTTTTTTCGCGTTACTGCAAGCCGAACGGAGAAGTTTTTATTATCTAGCATTGTTCGCCTTGGCTTCCGCCTTGATGGTCTTCGGTCAGAGCCAAGTCAAATTGTGGTTGATCAACGCACCGTTGTTTTGGGATCATCTGGCTGCGACCGGCTATTTTTTATTGCCGGTCGCGATGGCTTTATTGTTCGGGGAATGGTGCGCCGGAATTAAGTATCAAAAATTGATCGGGGCGCTATGGCGATTTCATTTAGCCTATGCAGTAGGCGCCAATATATTGCCATTGCTCGGTTATAGCGCAATTTCCAGAATGTATTTTGTTTTTGACGGTTTATTTGCGATCAGCCTGTCGCTATTGTTTGCAGTGGCTTTCTCGAGATTTCGTCATGTCAACAATGAGCAAAAAGTCATCATCGTCACATTTGCTTTTTTCGGTCTATTGTTATTGCTCGACATGGCCGTGGCACACAGTATTCTACCTTGGCGGCGAATACCGCTGGCCTGGGGCTTGTTAAGCTTTTCTTTGGCATTGATCGCCATTTCGTTACACCACTTCGTACAAACGCAAACCGAGTTAAAGCGACTCAACGCAACGCTGGAACAAAAAGTCAAAGACCGCACACGGGAGCTCGAATTATTAGCAACAAGAGACCCGTTGACCAATATTTTTAACCGGCGCGCATTCTATCAAAAAGGCGAACCGATATTTCGCGCCTCCCAGCGTTACAAAAGGAACCTGTCGGTCATCATGCTGGATATCGACCACTTCAAACGCTTCAACGATATCTATGGTCACGCAGTCGGCGACCAAGTGTTGGTTATGGTCGCCGATTGTTTTCGAAAAAGTTGCCGAGACAGCGATTTTGCCGCGCGTTTCGGCGGCGAGGAATTTGTCTTACTTCTGGAAGAGGCGGATTCGCATAGCGCGCTTAAATTTGCAGAGCGACTGCGTGAGGCCATCGCCGAATTGAGTCTTCCCGGTATTGAGCAAACAATTACCGCGAGTTTGGGTATTGCGTGTTTGAACCCGGAAACGCAGTCTATCGATGAACTGATCACAAGAGCCGACCGTGCGCTTTATGAAGCCAAGCATAGCGGGCGCAACCGATGTTGTTATGTATAATTTTGGGCTTGATTTAATTCGAATATTTAAACAGATACCAATCGTCCAATTCGGTTATAGATGCTTGACTGGAAGACTTGGCAGTGTTTTTTCTCACGATTTTCTTCGGTCACTCTCGTGGGGCGGGTTATTCAACCCGCCCCGAACGTTTCAATTTCCTTTAGTCACGGTCGAAACGTTTAGGACAAAGTTGCCCCCCTTCCTGCCAAAATCTCAAATTAGAATCACAAGGGCTAGGGGTCGAATGTAATTACTGCCCCGTTTATTATAGTTTTATTCGCAGTGGCTCCAGAACCGGAGAACGTTAACCACTCAAATGCCTCATAGAGTAGGCGCTAATGCCCCTTTACCCGCCCCTTTACCGATCGTTTTCATGATATGGTAACCTTTTTATTGAAAATGGGGCATCTTGTTTTAGCAATAACTATTGGTTCGAACCAAAGAAACCAATATGATTACGCCATTGCCCGAATTGGTTTAACAACGCGCGCACGCTCGTGGCATAAATTATCCTGATTACTTAGAACCTTCAGCCAATTTGCTTTGGCTTAGAGCTCCCGCCCGGGCCCCGTTAGGCCGCGCCGAGCACTGACGATTTTGCCGAGAATAGCCCGCCAGGGGAGCGGCAGGGATGCCGCTCGTTTTCGGAGGGCTAGGGATAGCCCTTCCTAAAACCCTCGGCAAAATCGTCAGCGCGCAGGATACAGCGGCCTCCGGGTGTCTGCTGACTCGCGCCATCCGGGCGCTCGCACTTCGTGCGCCTTTGGCGTCCCAATCCGCTCCCGGCGGATTGGTCTTTTGGATACTTTTCTTTGGACAAGCAAAGAAAAGTATCGCGGTTGTCGGTCCGCGAACCGACTCCACATAAACGTCGCGATAGCGACACAAAACCTTGTCTGGACTTCAAATAGGCTGAAGCTTATACGTAATCAGGTAAATTATTGAAAGGCTGTGATTTTCCTATCTAAAATTATGTTTTAAAAAGGAGAAAGAAATGATTTCAACCGAATCGAAAACCGAATTCGACCATTTTCTCAATCAGCGCAATACGCTATTAGTGCGAGGCTTGGCATTGTCGATTGCCGGCATACTACTGACCGTTTTGTCCGCATTGGCCCCTGGAGTGCGTATCATGAATCAAAACAGCTCCTGGCTGCCGATAGTATCGATCGTGATTTTGGTAACCGGTTTTATGGCCTGTTACGATACTTTCCTCCAGCGTCAAA
This sequence comes from Methylotuvimicrobium sp. KM1, assembly GCF_044788715.1. Taxonomy (NCBI): domain Bacteria; kingdom Pseudomonadati; phylum Pseudomonadota; class Gammaproteobacteria; order Methylococcales; family Methylococcaceae; genus Methylotuvimicrobium; species Methylotuvimicrobium sp. KM1. The sequence goes on from NZ_CP173170.1 coordinate 4,876,547, forward strand.
CCAAGGAATTCTATGTAAACTTGCAAATCGGAGTTTTGGATACCGTGTTTGGCTTAATCATCCTGACCGAGCTAAATAAGTCCTCGGATAAGCTCATCTTATTGGCTGCGGCGTATTTGCTGATCAAAGGTATTTTTCGGATATTTGCGGCTTATAGCGTGCGATTTTCCCACTTTACCGCAGCCACCCTTGGCGGCCTGATCTCAGTAATCATGGGCTTGATTCTTTGGCAGGAATGGTTTGGCGCATCCATGTGGTTTATTAGTTTTTGTTTGAGCGTTGACATCATGACCCGCGGCTGGGCTTTGACTAGGTTCGGCATTTGGCTCAAAACCCAATACAAACTCAATAAGCAGGATGAATGATCTACAGGCATTGTTCTCACGACTTCATCTACTCCCTTTTGATCGAAAAACCGGCTAAGAATAAAAGGTATGGGATGTGTCTACCGAGGACCGCCGTTCAGCATTCTCATGCGGGTACCTCAAAGTCGGCCGCGATAGCCGCCAGGCTTCGGGGCGCGGCGGTATCGTGCTGAAAGCAGGGCCGTGGAGCACGATACAGAATCCCAGTACCGATGCCGTCATCGTCAAGTAATTTAAGATAGGCCTCGCGCTTATCAGCGGTCGGCGTAAAAGCCTCGTGTACCTGTTTCTTCCAGTTAAGCTGTTCCGGACGGAAAGTAACGCACGGACTCAATATCTGCACAAAAGCGAAACCGGGAAATTCGATGGCCTCGCGGATGATCTGCGCGAGTTCGTTGGGGGCATTAGAGAAGGCCCGCGCGATGAACGGCGCACCGGCAGCCAGCGCCATTTCCAGCGGCTGAAAGGGCAGTTGATGTGTGCCTTGCGGGGCCAGTTTCGAACCGGTCCAGTCACTCTCAGTGGTCGGCGAAGCCTGTCCCTTCGTCATACCATAAACAGCGTTGTCCATCACCAGATAACTGAAATTAGCATTGCGCCGGCAAGCATGGATGAAGTGGTTGCCGCCGATCGAGAAACCATCTCCGTCGCCGCCTACGGCGATGACCGTGAGCTCCGGCCTGCTGATGGCTAGCCCTGCGGCCACAGGCAATGCACGGCCATGTACGCCGTGGAAACCATAGGCCCGGGTATAGGCCGGAAGCCGCGATGAGCAACCGATACCCGAGATCAAGGCAACCTGTTCAGTTGGAATTTCCAGTGCTGCGAGCGACTTCGTGAGCGCGTTGAGCACGCCGAAATCACCGCAGCCTGCGCACCACACAGGCTTGTAGCTCGACTTATAGTCCTTGTGCGCGAGGGCACGGGTCTTGACTTGATGTTCTCTGCTCACTTGACCTGCTCCATCTCTAGTACGCGAAGCGCAGCGGCGATCCGGCCCGGTCGCAAGAGCAGGGGACCGGGCTCGGCAAGACTGCGAGTGTGCGGCGGCAGCTCGCAGCCGGCCCGCAGATACCGAAAAAACTGCGCGCCGTGGCTTTGTTCGACCACCAACAGGCGATCTATCCCTTCCAAAGCCCTAGCGATTCGTACAGGATCAAGCGGGGCGATCAGCCTTAGCGACACGAGCCGTACCGCCGATCCATCGGCACGAACCCGCGCAACGGCCTCGCGAGCCGCTTGAGTAGTGGAACCCCAGGTCAGCAACCCAAGAGATCCTCCACCCTCGATGTCGGCCCAGTCATCGCCGTAATCGAATTGCTCGAGCTTACGGCGTTGCTTGTCCAACTGTAGGCGATGGTCGGCGGGCATGGCCGAGGGGCGCGCCGACGGTTTGTGGCTCAAACCCGTAGCGGTGTATTCGCTGCCCGGCGTGCCGGGAATGCCCATCATCGAGATGCCGTCGCTGGAATCCCCGAAACGTTGGAAGTCCGCGATGTCCGCCGGCGCCCTGCGCCGCTCGGCGTGCCACTCGCGATCCTTCGGCGGATTAATGGCAATGCGTGACTGCCCCAGAAACTGGTCGCTCAACACCACAGCCGGGCATTGCAGCGCCTCGGCCAGGAACACGGCCCACTGGGTGGTCGTCACGCAGTCGCCAATGCCGTTGGGCGCCAACACCAGCCGAGGCGCGTCGCCGTGCGCGCCATAAACGGCAATGGCGAGATCGGCCTGCTCGGACTTGGTGGGAATGCCAGTAGATGGCCCGCCACGCATGACGTCGACCACAACCAGTGGCGTCTCGGTCGCCACCGCAAGACCCAGCGCCTCGACCATCAAGGAAAGGCCCGGGCCCGAGGTGGCTGTCATGGCCGGCACGCCGCCAAACGAGGCACCAATGCACATGTTGATCGAGGCGAGTTCGTCCTCGGCCTGCACCAGACAGCCGCCTACCTCGGGGAGCCGCCTAGCCAACCATTCCTGAATCTCAGTGGAGGGCGTGATCGGATAGGCGGCGCAAAACCGCACACCGCCGCGCAGTGCACCCATGCCGACGGCTTCGTTACCGGTCAACAGCCAACGCGGTTGAGGTTGGGGCGGTGCGAGCCTGCAGGCACATTGGAGCGACTCGGCCTCGGAAATACTCGCCTGCAGTCCATCCTGTATGACATCGAGCAACAGGTTCCCTTTTCTGGTTAGCCGGCGTTTAATAGTATTCTTTATGAGTTCTAAATCGAGACCGACAAGCACTCCGACCATGCCCACTGCAATGATATTGGCACGCAAGCCGGAATGTTCGCGCGCAAGTTCGCTAAGCCTTACGCCGTAGCGGCGAGCACCTGAATTCGTCACCCAGGCGGGCGGCTCGCCTGCAGCGGGGTCAGCAATAACTACGCTGTCGGCATCCAGCACCAACTCGTCGGAAAAGTGCTCGGTCTTGCCCCAGTCCAGCGCGACTAAGAGATCGATGCGATCATCCTGGCAGCCGACAGGCGTCACGCCGAGCCGAAGCACCGCTGCGGCTTCGCCACCACGGATCTGTGGACCGGTGGAACGGGTCATCAAGCCGAAATAACCTGCCTCGGCAGCAGCATCCAGCAGGATCTGCCCGGCGGTCATCACGCCGGCCCCGCCACTGCCGATCAGAGCCAACGAACAACTGTCTACTGGCGGTTTTTCTTTCGCCTCGTTCATCGCCGGCCGGTTCCTTCAGGCTTATTCATTTTTATAATGTTCATGATTCATTCTCTGCACGGCACGGGACTACACGCCCCGCACTTTTACCTGTTTACTTGCACGGACCGGCGGCGTCGTTGTGTGGAATTACTCATAAGAAATCCAATGCGCCTAATCGCGCATTCCGACCGGATTATGATCTGGGGAGAAAATGCCGTCAAGCGGGAGAAGAAGGGTAGAAAAAAGGGGGGGGCTGGGTTGAATCACAAAATAATAAACCCGCCTCCCTCTATTTCGCAATGACGACTACTGAATATCAGCATTTTGACTGGTATGCTGGACATCGATACCGACCGAAGCGCCCTTTACATCAAAATCCAAAACAACACCATCGGTTATTCATCCGAATCGACGGAAGGTCGTTCTGCTATACCTTTCGCACATCCAATTTCGGCAGTGCCGGAGGAGGCCTCGGGGTGCTCGATAAAGGCTTTGCCAGCATGGAGCTGGCATAGAGCCTACATGGATGTATTTACCCAGCACCTAAATGAGCCATGAATTTTATATCATTGCCAAATACCTATGGAATTTAGATGCTGGATTTAGGTGCTGGGTTTACGGCGTCCTTTAACGAGCACCCCGAGGCCATTGACATTTCTCAACAACGAACGTTTTTGAGGGACTACCTAACCGGCCAAAAATCCCCCCTAGTACCGTTACCAAACCACACCCACCAACAAAACTCCAGCAATCGCCAAAAACTGCAGCGACATCCGCGCGGCGGTCGTCCATCAGCACGGCTACCCGATTTCTGACTTGGTCCTGCATGTGAATTTTTCTCGACATGGCCATTCTCCAACTGAGGTTTAATAAGCGCGGTAACTGCGCATTTGTCCGACTAAGACACCTTGAATCTCAACCTGTTCAGGAAGATAAGTCATGACGGTCATTGCCGTATTGGCCGGGAGCAACAGCACTTTGTCCGGCGATTGCTCAATGTATTTCAAGGTCGCTTCGGTTTTATCGATCAATGCCACGACAATCTCGCCATTGCGCGGGTAGTCGCGTTGTTCGATCACCACCCAATCGCCGTCGAAAATGCCGATTTCTTTCATCGAATCGCCTTGGACCTGCAACACATAAGAGGCTTGTCGCTTTTCAGCCGTTCCGGAACCGGCATATAGTTGACGCTTTCCAGCGCTTCGATCGGTTTAACGGCGGCAATCCGGTCGCGATCAATGCGGCAATGTGCTTATGCAACGAACCGCGTGAAGCCATACCCAAGGTTTGACAAAGCTCAACCAGTGTTGGCGGATAGGCGAAGCTTGAATAGTTATCGCGTAAATACTCAAATATTTGTCGCTGTCGGCGGGTCGGATTAACTATTTTGTTCTACTTTAGTAAGCGTCCAAAAACTATCTCCCGATTTTGCTGGGAAATTCAGGCAAAATTTCAGGAAGTAAATGATGGACACTTACTTAGGGTAACCCAATACCGTTTATTTGGCATACCAACAAATATTCTCTCGCCCTTGTAGCCGCTACATAATTCGCAAACCTGTCATTAACTTCGTTTTATTCATCTATAAAAAGTAAAGCCACGGCTTTGAACTCGTTTGAGCTCGCCAGCGCTGGCTTGACCAGTGAAGCTCTTCATGCGTTTTGCCGCGAACGGCGCTTATTTAGCCATTACCTGGACACTTGGAAATAGGACTTTATTCAACAGCGGGAAACGGCCGAGTCAAGTCCGGAAACTATTAACAGCGAGCTGATATCTGGTTCATTTAAACCAACTGCCAGCTAAAGAATTGGTTCATTTCGTACGCTATCTAACCAAAAACTCTTTTTGCAAATGTATTTCGCTGGCGTTTACCAATACTAGTTGGAATCCATTTGCTATGTCGCCGAAAAAATATCAGCGTCGTATATCTTTTTTAAACAGAAAACGCCTCCTAAAAATTTAACCTTTTCATATAAAAACAAATATATAGAGTAATTTCTTCAAAAAATGGCATTCAGTTATTGGGTGTTTCGTAAGCCTCTCAAATAAAAATAGGCATGCTTCATGCCTAATATATCAGCGATAGATAGGTTTTGCTTCTAGAGCTTGGCCTATCCACTTTTTTGCGTACATCCGATGATCCAGAGCACTATGCAAACAAATATAAAAGTACCTGTAGTTTTTAGCTTGATTACTTGTCTATTGATGGTTGCTTGCAATCAAACAGAACCTGAAAAACATGAACAGCCGCCTACTTTAGAGGCAACCAGACCTCTGCGGGAAGACACGTCGGTGACCAAAGAATATGTCTGTCAGATTCGTGCGATCAGACATATCGAGGTCCGAGCGCTGGAAAAGGGTTATTTACAAAATATTTTTGTCGATGAAGGGCAATGGGTGCGCAAGGGCGAGCGAATGTTCAAAATCATGCCCAATATCTATCAGGCAGAGCTGTTGAAAGCACAAGCCGAAGCCAACAACATGAATATCGAATACCTGAATACTAAAGGATTAGCCGATCAGGGTATCGTATCGTCTAACGAATTGGCTTTGGCAAAAGCCAAATTGGATAAGGCGAACGCCGAAGTGAAGCTGGCGGAAATCCACTTGAGTTTCACCGATATTAATGCGCCTTTCGACGGCCTGATGGACCATTTGAATGTCCGAAACGGCAGTTTGTTGGACGAAGGTTCTTTGTTGACCACCCTGTCCGACACCAGCAAGTTGTGGGTGTATTTCAACGTTCCAGAAGCCGAATATCTGGACTACAAACTGCATCAGTCGGAGGACGAGCGCATTAAGCATGTGCAGATCAGAATGGCCAACGGGCAGATTTTCAATCAGGCTGGAGTTATCGAAACCATCGAGGCTGATTTTGATAATTCTGTTGGCAATATCGAATTCCGCGCCACTTTTCCCAATCCCGACCGACTGCTCAGGCACGGCGAGACGGGCACGATTCTAATGGAAAAACCCTATAAGAACGCCCTGCTGATTCCGCAAAAGGCGGTGTTCGAAATCATGGACAAAAACTATGTCTACGTCATTAATAAAGACGGCAAATTGGAACAACGGCTGATCGAGATCGAAGCCAATATCCCGCATCTGTTCATCATCAAAGAAGGCTTGCGAAGCGATGACAAAATACTGCTCGAAGGCTTGCGCAAAGTGCATGCTGGTGAAGAGGTGAAGACCGATTTGAAGCCGCCCGAAAAGGTTCGCTCAGAACTGGATTTGTATACCGAGTAACCTTTTAACTGGTGGTTGATTATGTTTAATATCTTTATCAAAAGACCCGTGATGGCGATCGTGTTGTCACTGGTATTCCTATTCATGGGCGTATTGGCTATCCGAACCTTACCTATCTCCCAATTTCCGGATATTGCACCTCCTCGCGTAGTCATTTCCCTGGCTTACCCGGGTTCCAGTGCGGATGTGTTGGTGCAATCTTCCCTGATTACCATAGAGCGGGCCATCAACGGAGTACCCGGTATGAACTACATCGTCTCCGATGCAACCAGTGCTGGCGAAGCGGTAATTCAAGTGATTTTCGATCTCGGTGTCGATCCAAATACTGCGATGGTGAACGTTAAAACTCGCCTCGATCAAGTGATGAGTCGGTTACCAAAGCTGGTGCAATTAGAAGGGGTCGTCGTCGAGCGCATACAGCCCAGCATGTTGATGTATGTCAACCTGTACAGTAAGGATAAAAACGCCGATCAGAAGTTTTTATTTAACTATGCCAATGTTTCGGTTATCCCTGAAATTCAGCGCGTCTATGGCATTGCTCAAGCAAAAATTTTAGGTAGTCGCCAATATGCCATGCGAATTTGGCTGAATCCAGATCGGATGCGGGCCTATAGTGTCTCGGTAAACGAAGTGATGGAGGCTATTGGCAGCCAAAGCATTATCGGCCGGCCTGGCCGGTTGGGGCAAAGTACCGGGATTGCCGCCCAATCCAAGGAATATGTGCTGATTTATAAGGGGCGCTACAACAAGCCGGAAGAATATGAAGACATTATTATCCGGGCTAACTCGGAAGGCGAGATTCTTCATCTAAAAGACATTGCCAAAGTCGATCTTAGTAGCGAGTTTTATGATATCTACTCCGATAAAGACGGCTATCCTTCCGCTTCCATCGTGCTCAAGCAAAATTACGGCAGTAATGCCAGTAAGGTTATCGAGGACGTCAAAGAAAAACTACAGGAGTTGAAAAAGGATTTTCCGGAAGGGATGGATTACGAAATCAACTACGATGTTTCGCGTTTTGTGGATGCCTCCATCGAAAAGGTCCTGCATACCCTAGCGGAAGCGTTCGTATTGGTTTCCTTAGTAGTTTTTATATTTTTAGGTGATTGGCGCTCTACCTTGATTCCGATATTAGCGGTACCGGTGTCATTAATCGGTGCCTTCGCTGTCATGTCGGCATTCGGCCTGTCCATTAACCTGATTACCCTGTTTGCCTTGGTGCTGGCCATCGGTATCGTGGTTGACGATGCGATTGTAGTGGTCGAAGCGGTGCACGCCAAAATGGAAGCCGAACATGTCACGCCCTATGTGGCGGCGCGCCAGGTATTGGGGGAAATCGGCGGTGCCATCGTGGCGATCACTTTGGTGATGGTGTCGGTGTTCGTCCCGATTGCCTTCATGTCGGGGCCGGTAGGGGTATTTTACCGACAATTCGCCATCGCCATGGCTTCGTCCATCGTCATCTCGGCGGTGGTCGCCTTGTCTTTATCCCCCGTTCTGTGCGCGATGATCCTGAAAAACACGCATGGACAACCGAAACGCAGAACCCCGATCAGTCTGTTCATCAATGCCTTCAACACAGTATTCGAAAAAGTGACCGGCCGCTATATTCAGCTTTTGAATGTGGTGGTCATGCGGCACCTGCTGACGATTTTGATTCTGGCCGGGTTTTCCTTCGGCATTTACTCCGTCAGCCTGACGTTGCCGTCGGGTTTCATTCCGGGCGAAGACCAGGGCATGATTTACGCCATCATTCAGACGCCGCCCGGCTCAACCATTGAAGTCACCAACAAAGTGGCGCGGCAGTTGGAAGAAGTGGCCAGACAAATCGACGGCGTGCAGTCAGTGTCTTCCTTGGCCGGCTACGAAGTACTGACCGAAGGACGTGGTTCCAACGCCGGAACTTGTATCATCAACTTGAAAGATTGGTCTCAGCGCAAACATTCCGTCGAGGACGTCATTCACGAACTGGAGGAGAAAACGCATGATTTCGGTGCGGTGATCGAGTTCTTCCAGCCACCCGCGGTGCCGGGTTACGGCGCGGCTTCCGGTCTGGCGTTTCGTTTGCTCGACAAGACCTTGGACACCGATTACCACGAGTTCGACAAACTTAACCAGAAATTTATGGCTGCCTTGCGTAAGCGTAAAGAGCTGACCGGATTGTTCACCTTTTATGCAGCCAACTATCCCCAATACGAACTGATCGTCGACAACAAACTGGCCATGCAAAAAGGCGTTTCCATCGACAAAGCCCTGGAAAATCTGGATATCATGATCGGCAGTACTTACGAGCAGGGCTTTATTCGTTTCAACAACTTTTTCAAGGTTTACGCCCAGGCCCTGCCCGAATTCCGCCGTTTCCCTTCGGACGTGCTGAATTACTACGTGAAAAACGATAAAGGGGAAATGGTGCCCTACTCCGCCTTCATGACCATGGAAAAACGCCAAGGTCCCAACGAAATAACCCGTTACAACCTATACAACTCGGCAGCTATTCGCGCCGAACCGGCGGCCGGTTATACCACAGGCGCTGCCATCAAGGCGGTGCAGGAAGTCGCTGCCGAAATGTTGCCGCAAGGCTTCGATATAGCCTGGGAAGGCCTGTCGTTTGATGAAGCGCGCCGCGGTACCGAAGCGATCGAAATCTTCGTGGTGGTTATCGTGTTCGTCTATTTGGTGCTGGCGGCCCAGTACGAAAGTTTTATGTTGCCGTTGATTGTTTTATTTTCGTTGCCTCCCGGCATTTTCGGCGCCTTCTTTTTACTGAAAACATTAGGCCTTGCCAACGATGTCTATTCACAACTCGGTTTGGTGATGTTGATTGGTTTGCTTGGTAAAAACGCGGTGTTGATTGTGGAATTTGCCGTGCAAAAGCAGGCTCAGGGCATGTCGGTCAAGGATGCTGCCATCGAAGGCGCCAAAGCCCGTTTCCGGCCGATCTTGATGACCTCGTTTGCTTTTATCGCCGGCTTGATACCGCTGGCGATCGCGACCGGGGCTGGCGCGGTCGGTAATCGAACCATAGGCACCTCATCTCTGGGCGGAATGCTGTTCGGCACCGTGTTCGGCGTCGTGCTGATTCCCGGACTTTATTACATTTTCGCCAAGTTGATTGAAGGAAAGTCCTTGATAAAAAAAGAAGACATCGATCCATTAACGGAAACCATTCACTTCGCTTCGGGGGATGAAAATGACTACGACTAAAGCAGTTCGCCTTATTGCGTTGGCCGCGGTGGGATTGACAATGCAGGCCTGTGGTATTCCGGACATGATGACCAAAAAGGCTGACACCCAACTGCCGGAACAGTTTAAGCAAACGCCGGCAGAGCAAAATTCAAGCGCCTCGGTAAAATGGAACGAGTTTTTCGACGACCCGAATCTGTTGAGTTTGATCGATACCGCCATCGCCAATAACAAGGAAATCAATATTGCATTGCAGCGTATCAGCATGGCGCAAAATGAAATCCAGGCTCGTAAGGGGGCGTATATGCCGTTTGTTAGCATCGGCGCGGCTGCCGGAGGCGATAAAACCGGCAAATACACCCGGAATGGTGCGGTAGAAGAAGGCTTACCGCTCGCCAATGGCCAAGCATTCCCGGCGTTCCTCGGCGATTATCAATTCGGTTTGTTTTCGACCTGGGAAATCGATATCTGGAAAAAGCTCAGGAATGCTAAACAGGTGGCCGTGCTGGAATACATGGCCTCGCAGGAAGGCCGGAATTTCCTGCTGACCAATCTGGTCGCGGAAGTGGCGCATTCGTACTATGAGCTGATTGCGCTGGATAACCAATTGGAAAATCTGGCGCAAAACATCGCTATTCAGAAAAACGGTCTGAAAATTGTCGAGCAGCTGCGGATATTTGCCAGAACGAACTCGCTGGCGGTCAAGCGTTATCAAGCCGAGGTAGCAAAAAACCAGGCCAGACGCTATGAAATCGAGCAGCAGATTACTGTGGTCGAGAACCGTATCAACACGCTGCTCGGACGCACGCCGCAGCCTATCCAGCGAAGCTCAAAGGTTTTCATGGACATTAAACCCAAAATACTCTCGGCGGGCATTCCGTCACAATTGCTGCAAAATCGACCCGACATTCGCAAAGCCGAGTACGAATTATCCGCGGCTGAGTTGAACATAGAAGTGGCCAGGGCTAATTTTTATCCCTCCTTCGGTATCAAAGCCGGCATAGGCTTCGAAGCGTTCGCGCTCAAATACCTGATCAATACGCCCGAATCGTTAGCCGCGATGGTTGCCGGCGAATTGGTGGCGCCGCTGGTCAACAAAAACGCTATTACTGCGGAATACAAAAACGCCAACGCCAAACAGATTCAGGCAGCCTATGAGTATGAGCAAAGTATTATCAATGCCTATGCTGAAGTCGCCAATCAATTATCCAATATCGACAAGCTGAACAAAAACTACCAATTGAAACAACAGCAGGTTAATTCGTTGGTGCAGTCGACCGGTATCGCCAACCAGTTATTCAAATCGGCACGCGCCGACTATCTGGAAGTTTTGTTAACGCAACGGGATGCCCTGGAAGCAAAAAAAGAACTGATTGAAACCAAACAAAAGCAGTTCAGTGCAATGGTCGATTTGTATAAAGCGCTTGGCGGTGGTTGGCAGTAGATCAGGATTTACTTGTAAATAATTACTGCTGCCACCCGCGCGACTTGATTTTTACCACGGGAGCCACCGAGTCAAATAATCTGACACTAAAAGGGATTGCCTATCGTTATCGCGATAAAGGCCAACATATTGTCACCTCGGCGAGTGAACACAAAGCCGTTTTGGATTCGTGTCATTATCTTGAACGATTGGCTTTTCGCTTACTTATCTGCGTCCGGACAGAAACGGCCTTATCACGACCGATCAAGTTTTATCGGCGCTAACCGATGACACGATACTGGTTTCGTTAATGCATGTGAACAACGAAACGGGGATCGTCCATTGTATCGCCGCAACCGCTCATGCACTTCGGGAAAAAGTCGTTTTTTTTCATGTCAACGCGGAGGGAAAAATAGATGAAGATCGTTCCGGTCAATGAGGTGTTAGGCATCGGCGCTAGAACCGCCGCGAAGCTCGAACAGCTCAGGCATTGTCACCGCGTGGGATTTAGCCAGCCAAGCGCCCGAACGTATGCAAGCGCAATTCAATATCGTCATCGCCCGCACTATCATGGAATTGAATGGTATTCCCTGCCTGGGATTGGAGGAAATCGCCCCGGACAAACAACAAATCGTCTGCTCGCGCAGTTTCAGCCAGCGGTTGAGCACGCTGAACGAATTTCGCTCAGCCATCGCCGAATTCGCCAGCCATGCCGCTGAAAAACTCCGCCAAAAACACTCGACGGCCGGCGATATCTCGGTCTTCATCCGCACCAATCCGCTCAACCCGAACGAAGCGCAGTACTAACGCGCGGCCAGCGTCAAACTCGATGCGCCGACACAAGACAGGCGCGTGCTGAACGCCACGGCAAACCGCTTGGTTCAATCTCTCTACCAGCCGGGCTACGCCTACCAAAAAGCTGGGGCGCAGTTGAGCCGGATTAAGCTGGCCACCATGCCGGGCCAATTGGATTTATTCGATATGGTCAACAACGGCTTGCCGATCGATAACCGGTCGCTGATGGCAACGCTCGACCGCATCAACCAGCGCTTTCCGGGCGTTTTGTCGATCATGGCCACGTGCTTTGATCGCAGTAGGCAGCCGAAGGCGGAACGAAATTCGAATTGTTCCAAAAGAAGACCTTAGCTTTTGTAATCGAATATAAGCACTGGCCGTGAAATTTCTTGCAAACGACCGTTTAACTGATAATTTGATCTTGCAGCATGATAAATTGAAAGTTAACGTCAACATAATTTAATCATTATGAGTCAACAACGTATATCACTGATACTGCATCATTAACCTGCCACAGGAGTCCGTTCCAAATGAAAAAAACAAACTCAAACCGCATGATAGTTGCTTGGTTAAGCATCTTGTTTTTTAGTTTTTTTATGAGCCAAATTAGCTTCGCCGCTGACCATGAAGACCAATGTTTCAACGAAGTTCAAGGAAAAATCCCCTGGAATGATGAAAAAAACATGAATTGGCGTGATGATAATGTAAAGCAGCTATGCAAAGGCACTACTAAGCCACTTGAGCCAGGTAAATGTTTCTCGAAAGTAAGATCGGAACGAGTGAATTGGGGTAAGAGTAGCCAATGGGAATGGAAAAACATCATCAATTTGTGCGCTGGCACCAATGACGCGGAGAAGACCGTTGAATGCTTTAACAAAGGGATTGCTAGCGGCGCAGACTGGAGGGATGCTATCTTGACCTGTCAACGAAACTTAAGCAGCCAAGGCAAAAATAATAAACTAGATTGGAATCGATAATTATTTTTTTCTGATATAACATCTGGACTTAATCAAGCTGGATAGGCAGTTCAAAAGCCTTTTCCAGCTAGTTACGGGTTATTCGTAATACCTTTTTACCAATTTTTTTCAGGTATAAATGCTTAACCGTTTTCTACCTGAGTATATTAAATTAGTTCTTTTATGGATTTAGGACTAAATTCAAAGGGCGAGACCATCCAGCCAATAACAATTGCTTTGCTCAAAGAAAACTCGCCCAATCGAAGCGCTTAGGATACAGTAAACTACGTACGCCGCAACAACACTTCTCCAAACACAATCAACCACTCAAACCTCCTGCCTCAACCGCCCCACTGGAAAAAGGGGTCTGGAAAAAGGGGTCGGGTTTAATTAATAATTTAACCCGACCCTGAGGTATCCCCACAAATTACGCCTTTTCCAGAGTTCTGAAATAATCAACCAAGAGAGCCTGAGCGTGTTCCAATAAATTTTCCGGCAACTCAAATACCACATATTGGCAAGCGATACGGGCCAGAAAAATGACCGAATAGGGCGAACGGTCACGGTTGCTGCAGACTTTGATTTGCCGTTCGATGGCCGTTCCTTTTAAGCCCAGCCCGATCAACCAAAGCGCAAAAATGATAAGCGCCGCAATCAACAACAAATTCGCCCGGCGTTAGGCACTTATCCGGCTATCTTGAGTTAAGTCGGCGCCATAATGCGTGCTTTTCGTGTCTCGGAAACCTTCCTCGATTTGCATGCGCGAGCGATAATAATTCACGACGTCAACCGACGTATAATCCTTCAACGAGGGCGATACCACCAATAACCAAGGTTCTTTTTCGCGCGCAGCCTGTTTTCGGCTGGATCTGGATTGAGCTGGGCGGTGTTGAACCGTCAGATCTTTACGATGTTTGGGAGCACGGTAAAACGCAACTAAGGTACCGGGTAACGGATTGCTGCGAACCCAAAGAGCCTTGCCCAGGCATTTGGCTTTGCGGGTAGCGCGAGCATACAAGGATTTGGCTGGGAGCCATTGCTTGGACTCATCGGCCCAAGCGATAAAATCCCGGCCGCGAATCCGCCCCAACCAATGCCAATTGAAAGCTTCGACGGCCCGAAAAAATGGGGTTCGAAACCCGGAGTCAGCGACAATGATGGGGGTAACGCCAGGCGGCAGAAACGCCTGAAGACGACTCAGAAACTGCTGCTGAACCCGGGGATTCCCCAGTTTTTTGCGCGGATGGATTTCCTCGCATAAGGTAATAGTGCGCCCGCCGGTCGGTAGTGCCGCGCGTAACAACTGCTGACTTTGATCGGCGGTGAGCGGTGACCAGTCGACAATAACCAAAGGCAAGGCCAGCGACTGTAGTAACCACTGCGTCATAACCCCATAGAACTTCTGTCGCTCAGACTTGAGATTGGAATTGCCGAGAAGACGGTCGATGCGCTTGATTTTATGTTTGAGATAGGCCCGCCCGGAAAGTGCGCGCCCCAGAGCTGTTAGCGTCACTGAGGTACCTTTCAAGCCGGCCTCTACGGTGGCCATGAGCGCTTTAAGCCGGGTTCGATGAAGCTCAGGAAGCGCCTGTTTGATCAAACGATGGAGTAAGCTTATGGTCGACATAGGGCTTCCCCGGCGAAGCTGAAAGACTACGAATTTCAGCAATTAGACCCGAAAAACCAACTTTTCTATCAATCTTCATCTATAGCAAATTGTTTTATATAGCTATTTTGTGGGGATACCTCAGAACCCGACCCTTTTTCTACTTTATTTCAAAAAAGCTGTGAATCTACACCTGACTCTGTTCCCACGCAGGCGGTGGCGACGATTTGCGGGACGTATTTATTGATGAAGGAGGAATATTGTCATTGATCATCAGTAACCCATAGGTTACTATCAAGCATGATTCAGGTCCATGAATATACAGATACGAATGGCCGAAGCCCTTTCGCGGATTGGTTTAATCATCTTGATGCATCTAGTGCCGCCAAGATAGCAACCGCGATTATTCGGCTGGAACAGGGGAATTTCTCGAATGCAAAAGGTGTCGGTGCCGGCGTATTAGAATTTCGCATCGATTCCGGACCGGGATACAGAATTTATTTTGGCAAAGACGGCGAGCGACTTGTGATCCTGTTGGCTGGCGGCACAAAGAAACGGCAGCAACGCGACATTGAGGATGCACAAACTAGATGGAACGATTACAAGCGGCGAAAACGCCAGAGAGGTGACAAATGACTTTAACACGCAGTTTCAAAGATACCGTGATAGCGCGTATCGGGCAGGACACAGAATTTCGCGATGCTTTGCTACGCGAAGGAATTGAATGTCTTTTATCCGGGGATGTGGACACAGGCAAGGCCGTTTTACGTGACTATATCAACGCAACGATTGGCTTTGAACGACTTGGCGAAGTTACAAATACCCCGCCCAAAAGCCTGATGCGCATGTTTAGCCAGAAAGGCAATCCACAAGCTAGAAATCTCTTTGCTGTTATCTCTCAGCTCCAAACCCAAAGTGGCGTTCATCTTGAAGTCAGAGCCGTGCACTAACTAGAGCGTGGTGACTTCCGGCCGCGATTGGTTAAAACCTATGGCGAGATACGGCTTGGCCGTTTGACAGAAAAGCCATGAATCTAGACTTGACCCTATCGTCATAATGGCATTGGCCTGAGCGAGTCTACGACGCAGGCGCTCATTATCCTGGGTAAGTTGGCGCACACGACGGTCCTCGGCCTGAGCCGGATCGGTCTTGCGCCCGCGCTTTTGCGGAGCCAGCGCGGCACGCTGATCGGCAGCACGCTGTTTGCGCCAAGTGGCTAATTGGGATGAGTAAATCCCTTCTTTGCGTAATAGGGCGCCAATCTCGCCCGGCTGAGTACAGCAATCAGCGGCATCCAGGATGCGGCGCTGGGCGGTGGGAACCACCTCCGGATCGGGCCGTGCGCCGGAGGTCGCGTTTCCAGCCGCCCTACGGGCGTCTTCCAACGCGACCTCCGGCGCAGTTAATTGTGGTGATTCCATGGTCTCTGCTTTTGATTTGCTCATGATTCTGGCCTACCTTTATACTCTAATTTCCGAGGGGTCGGTGTCTCAGGTCATATTGGCACAGGGGGCTGACGGTGTCTCACTAGCCCGGGAGAAGGGGCCTAGGGCGAAAAAGGGGGGCGGTTGAATTATAAAATAAACCCGGCCTTTTTATTTCCCATTTCCCAAAAAAGCTATGAATCTAGACCTGACCCGATTGCCTGCCCCGATTGCCTTTTAGCTGTTTTATCGGATTGATACCTCAAGTTTCCGCCCCAATACGGCAGCAAACTTTTCAAGAGTTGACAATCTAATGTCTTCGGCATGATTTTCTATGCGAGAAATTGCCGATTTCTTGGTGTGAAGTTTTTCCGCAATTTCCTCTTGAGTTAAACCAGATGCCTCTCTAGCTTGTTTGAGAAGAACACCAATTTTGAAAGACTGATACCCTTCATCAAATTCTTCAGAAAATTCACTATCAATCGCTTTTCGTTTACTAATATACTTTTTAAGGTCGCTCATTTGACTGCCTTCTCTTGAGGTAATCCCGTTTTCGCATTTCGGCCACCTTGATTTCTTTCTTTGGCGTCTTCTGAGTTTTCTTTTGAAACGCGTGATTTAGAACTATCAAGTGGTCACCATCAAGAAACCCGAGGATTCTGAATATGCTTCCTCCAGCCTGGACCCTGACCTCCCACAACTCATCGGTGTTCACGAGTTTCTTGAAGTATTGGACAGGGATAACATCGAGTTCTTCAATGAGTTGGAGTACCCAGGCAACTTTTTGCGCCTGCTTGCTCTGCAACGAATCAAGAAACTCTTCAACTGGGGAAACACCCGACTCCATCCGATAAAAATGGATTTCTCTCATGCATAAATGTTAACCTATTCGTTAACTAATTACCACGTTGTGCTTTGCTGACTTCCAGCAGCTAGAGGTCAATAGAGTCTAGATTAGTGCTAATCATCAAGGTAGAACAGCCAGTTACCTGACCGCCCCCTCATAAATCCCGGCGTGCGGAATTACCGTACCGGGCTTTTCAAAACTCTTCGCTTTGGAAAAAAAGTAGCAGGTTGAATTATAAAATAAACCCGGCTCTTTTATTTCCCATTTCCAAAAAAGGCTATGAATCTAGACCTGACCATATTGCTTCTATTGCTTAGACCTGACCCTATTGCTCAATAGGGTCGGTGAGCTTGACATCGGAAATAATGCCGTCTAGAGTCAGTTGCAATTTAATAGATAGGCAAATTTGCCTGAATAGTCGGTTAATAGCAAGTTCCCGGCGGCTTCGCCGCCGGGAATCGCGGCAAATATGCGCGGATTATCGAATATCAAGGCAAACGTACCTGAAAATACCGGTAATTTCGACTTGTATGGGCAGATTTGCCTGGGAATCAATAGTTAGCTGCAAAGGAGATCATATGGCGACAATCAAAAGAAAATCGAGCATAGCAGGCACAGGGTGCCTCCTGCAGTTCCTTGGACTCGCAAGCCTCCTCGTTGGCCTAGTCACCATTGTCACTGTGATTGGCCCAATTATTCTATGGCCACTTGGCCTATGGCTTGTTTTCGCCGGCAGCAGAAAGGCATCATGGTACGAATGTTCCGATTGCGGAACAAAACTTAGCGGGAAGAAGATCAAAATATGCCCAAACTGCAATTCCAATTTCTAGCAACACAAGCGGCTAACAAGGCACTGCACCGGACGCCGACAAGCGGTGCCGGTGATCTTTAGCGTTAGGCTCTCAGAAACACATCAACAAATGCTTCCCGATACATATCTTAGTCTTCAACCAAATCGAAAAGGCTCCTTTGTGTCCTGGCTTGAAGAACTTGGGCTGAAAAATTTAATAAGCCGTTATTCATTGCCAAAATTGCTTGAATGGGGTTGGCTTGTTCCAAAATATAAATGTTCTTTTCCTGCTGAATATTTTGAGGAAGTAACTCCTGAAAATTTTGACAGAATACAAAATCAGCCAAGGCATAACGACCCTATTTATCGTTTATTAGGCTATGGTGAATCGTGGCAGATAGAAAACACCGAAGACACTTATTGGTTTTTACATCCTTTTTTCCGCGCTGATAGTGATTACAGCAACTTGCTGAACCAAACAGATAGCTCGGCAATGCCTAATGTTTATTATTTTTTCCATTGGCAGGCTTACGCTTTAATAGACGTTGTGCGAATAGCAAGCATGGGAGCTTTTCCTATCCTAAATACGCCGGATATTGAAGAAGATATTGCCAGTATCTCAAACTGTAAAATACAACCAAGCGACGCACTCAATCAGCTACATAGATGGGGTGGGTTTGCTAAGCCAATGACTTGGATTTCTCATTATCGTGCGTTTCGTAACGCATTGTCTGATATAGATGATAGAGCAAAACGCAAAGCACTACATAAACAAGGCGCAGAAGCATTAGCCCTGTATTTGGAAATTGATGCTGAAGTATTGGAAAAGGCCATCAAAGAACAGTTATTACAAGAATTGGCCGGTAGTTGGCTAAAGACAAACTATGATTGCGAAGAATGGACACTTCAGGCTTGGCCTTATCTGCAAAAAGACATTTTCTTTGCAATGGAATGGCTTTGCGCTCTCAATGGTAAA
Organism: Methylotuvimicrobium sp. KM1; assembly: GCF_044788715.1. Taxonomy (NCBI): domain Bacteria; kingdom Pseudomonadati; phylum Pseudomonadota; class Gammaproteobacteria; order Methylococcales; family Methylococcaceae; genus Methylotuvimicrobium; species Methylotuvimicrobium sp. KM1. The sequence continues at coordinate 4,894,837 of NZ_CP173170.1, forward strand.
TCGTTTAATGACTATTTCAAAAAATGGCAGTTTTCTCATAAGAGAGAAGTATGGCCACCTTTTCATAAAGTTCTACCTTTTGAATATTTTGAAGATAGGCAATATTTTTTAGCTACTGTGCCTCACTACAAAAAGTTTTATAACGGCATCCTTCCAACGGATGAAAAACTAGAGCAATTAGTAACGCGCTTACAACAAACGAATTATCTATTTGATAGCTTGCTTAATGCGTTTCGTCAATTTCACGAGCATTTGATGTACAAGCCTCAGAAAAAAGGTAGTCTTGATTTTCGGGTATTGCGACCACTTGATTATTATTCGTTACTAGCTATTCGTGCTGAAACGTGTCTTCGCTATGCTTTGGAGAAAAGTGGCTCTTTATCAGGAATGCCCGACAGCGAACAAAAACTAGAGGGTTATATTATTAAGCTTGCCCCAAAGATTCTTTCTGATAAATCAATAAGATGCCTTAAAAACCAAGTAAAAGCATATACCAAGCTTCATGACACAGCAAATATGCCAAATCCAATCAGAAGTATCATGGACATTTCCTATAGCAATCGTAGTAAAAAAGACACATATTTGATTAAAGCATTTTTAAGTTGTGTTTTAGCAAGAAACTATTTTGCCCACCATACTTATTTAGATAATGAATTTATGCAGAATCAGAGAGAAGAGTCAGCCTTTATGTTGATCGGCGTTTTAGTGACTGTATTGAAACTACTAGACGATTAAAGCAAAAATTAGGTAGTCATAGTGATTGAGCTAAAAGAATTGATGAATCTGTTAGATGTCAGCGAAACCGATGCCATTAAAGCAATATCGAATTTGGTTTCACCGCCGCCACCGCCTGCAACTCGGCAAAATTGGACGAGATTATCTACTTTTGGTCATTGCGCACCCAAAAAAGGGGTCGGGTTAAATTATTAATTCTTGCCGTTCTTGTATTTTTGTGCATCATAGCCCCCAACGTGAAACTCAAAAATAGGCTCTCCTTCTTGGTATATAGGAACTTGAAGGCGAACAATCTTGGCAGCACGCATCTTTTTGACAAAACCTGATTCGTTCCTCAAAAAAATCGAGGTATTACTGTGATCCGAAGGTCCAACGGCACCCCACCGCGTAGAGGAACCATTATCAAACCGTATCCTTATTGTGCAGTCTGAGTATGACTCACACAAAATCTGTCCTCGCTCGATAGAGAAGATTACATTGTTGCCGTAAGTTGGGTGGTCCCTGAGCATTAACTTACCTCGTTGCAGACCTTGGTATGGAAAATCAAAGGAAACTGCGTTCTCTGAAATGATGCTCGCATATTTGGCCTTGCGGCTACTCATTGGATCGTCACTAACTTGATACGACCACTTTGCGGCAAGTCTCTGAGCTTCTGCGGCTGCCACAGCCACAGCAGCATGCTTAAGCTTCTCTTCCTCTATCTTCCCGGCGTAAAAGGCAACTTTAGTTTTGTACAGCTCATTTTTGGGATGCAAATTAAATAACTGCTGGTAAAAACTTAGATTTTTTTCGTATTCATTAGTCGGAACACCCTTCACTTCAGCCAATAGATTCTCTGTTTTTTCGGCTTTTTGAATCGCTGCAAATTCTTTTTTTGCTTGAGCATTCATTTGCTCAAGCTCTTTGTCGCCAGACACAAGGTATTTATTAGATTGGGAAATAACTGACTGATAGTCGCTTCCCGAAAGTGCCTTCTTAACAGAATAAATTATCTGTTCGCGGTTGGCATTGAAATAATTAATGTTTTTCTGCCGTAACTCAGCGGCCTTTTCCGCTTTCTCGCGGGCTTGTTGCGCCGCCAACTCTTGAGCCATCTCATCTTTAGCTTGGTTATCAAAGAATCCAAAAGCTAGAAACAGGGCGAATATAGAGATAGCTCTAGCCTTTACAGGAAGCGCCTTGTTAGTCTTTGAGTAGACAAAACTTCTTACCGGTGGAAGCAGAAGGGCGGCAGCAGCAAACATGCACCCCCCTGCCAATGGTGCGTAACCAATAAAAGGCAGTCCAATTAATAAAAAAAAGACACCAAACACCCAATTAAGCGTCAGATACACATACCTCATTATTCTTACTCCTTGATGTTGCGGAAAAGGGGGCCGGTTGAGTTAAAAGAAAAGGGGGCGGATTACTTTTATGGCTAATGGAAGCCGATATTAAAAGCAAACCACCGCCTTTTGAAGCAAGTCGAAAACCGATAGCGTCAAGCGGCATCCAATTCCCTCAAAGGCAAATGCAGCAACGACAGATTCTGAATATCCGCCTTTTGACTGGCGTGCTGGACGTCGATACCTACCAAAGCGCCGTTTTCATCAAAATCCAAAACAACGCCGTCGGCCACTTCGTCTGAATCGACGGAAGGCCTGTCCGCTAAATGAATATAAAGAGAATCCGTTATTTGGTCGTATTTAGTTTCATGGTCTAAATCTCCGATCAGGAAAAGCGTTATGACCGTTTTACCGTCTTCAAGCGTGACGACCCGTAAGGGCATGACGTCATCTTTGGATCAGCCGGTTAATCGGCGATATTCGAGTCAATCTTGATCGTAATTGGAACGAAATCCAAATATAGAGATCCCCAGGGGCCGCGTGCTGTCATTTCTGCTAATCGTTCCCTGATAACGCCGGTAAGCAGTTGAGCGCCGGATGTTTCTATATGAGGTTCGGCCACTACCGGATCAACTTCATCTTTTATAACGAGAATGCCGAAGGCGGTAATCGTTATAAAGTAGGGTGCATTGCCGTTCTTTTCCTGATTAAGTTCAACTTTAGCGCTAATGCCATATTTACCTGGCTGTCCTTCAATGCGGTTTGCGCTGGCATCCACCAAAAAGTCGATATGTTTAACATCGGCTATTTCGTAATCCGGGTTGGCGATAACTTGTTGCTCTGTAAAAAAATAGCGTTCAAGCCGCAGTGGAAATTCTGTCATTTGTTTTCTTTCCGGCTATTTTCCATTCATTGCCAATTTGTTCCGGCTGTTTTTGAGTTTGTAAAACATCGAACCAGTGACTTTTCGAATGCTTTGGCGAGATATGTATATGCAATTGCCCGTCTACTGCCCGTGCCAATTTGGTCATCGTTTCGATAGTAAAATTAACATCGCCGCGAAATACTTTGGTGATATAGGCTGGGCTGGCACCCAGTTTTTCGGCAAGCGCTTTTTGTGACATGCCGCTTTTTTCAAACAGGTGATTCAACGCAACGGAAAAATCCAGCTTTGCTTTTTCTACCCAATAGCTGTCGCGTTGTTTGGCATCGGCCAACAATTTTTTAAAGGATTTTAGCGCCATTTATTCCTCCTGATCTTCTATTAGATCGATGTTTTCTGCATCATGTGCTTGTTGATATTGTTTCTTATATCGAACGGAAAAAGGGGTCAGGTTGAATTGTAAAATAAAACCACCCCTAAAAGGCACTGGAAACTTGAGCAATAATATTACCTATTTTTATCGCAATTTCTGAAACTCCCTCTAAATCTGTTGTTAAATCTTTAATATACGATAAAGATTTACGAACAATGTTTTGTTGTTTTTCTCTTGGTTGAGTAGTAATTTCAGCTATGATTTCAGTTTCGTCAATAGCTTCTTTTTTATCTGCTTCAGGCAAAGAGCTATTGTTAATCAGTTGTTGCAATTGGCTTACTAAAGCTTGTAATTCTTTGTATTCACTAGATAACGATTGAGTTGTGTTAGCTTGGGTGTTGTAGTCGCCAACTTGAAATCCAGTTGAATTACTTATATTTACGTTGTTAACTATTTTCGGTAGATGGTTATGTATTTGTTGCTCTTTTCTGAGCTTCAATTCATATCCACCAGGTATTGCTTCAAAATCTTCGCGGTAGTCCGCTCTTAGAACAGTGTATTGTTCTTCTTTTTCATTTGGCAGGGTTCGTGTAATTAAGTCGCCAGGATCTACATCCAATGTTTTGTCATCTATCGCACAGTTATCAGACATGAGCATACATTTATATGGACCATATCGTTGATCTGTTGCCTTTTTAATCAAGTAGACTTGTTCGGTCATTAAATCATCAAAAGGATTCATATTTATTTTCTCAGCAGCCAATGGGAGCAAGGGTTAATTAAGTGGATGCCTAAGTCCGTAAGGCGGAACGCCCCAGCGGTTCCGCCGAAAGCTAACCGGCTCCGGCGGCCCACCATCAGGCGGATCGCCTATCGGCATCCGGCCTACTTAACCGCACTTCGACTCCCCGCAATTCAAGCAAGTCATGCAGCCGTCCATCAATACCATTGCCTTGGTGCTGCATTTGGTGCAGAGTACGGCTTGTTCCGGGAAGGCGTCGCCGTTGTTTGCCGCGCCGTGATGGGCTTCGAATTCGCGGCGTTTTTCGGCGAGAAACTGTTTTTGGTGATCGCTCATTTCTTCGGGCTGGATCATGCCGATGTGTTTCAGGTGCGATTCGATCGCGTGGCCGATTTCGGCGACCAGCGAGGGCATGAAGACGCCGCCTTTCTTGAAGTAGCCGCCGCGCGGGTCGAATACCGCTTTCAGTTCTTCGACCAGGAAGCACGCGTCGCCGCCTTTACGGAAGACTGCCGAGATGACGCGCGTCAGCGCCAGCACCCATTGGAAATGCTCCATGTTTTTCGAGTTGATGAAGACTTCGTAAGGCCGACGTTCTTCGTGCTCGGAGCCTTGGTTTAGGATGATGTCGTTGACCGTGATGTATAGCGCATGTTCGGATTGCGGCGTTTTGATCTTGTAGGTCGAGCCGACCAGAACTTCGGGCCGTTCGATGTTTTCGTGCATCGATTCCGGAGACGGTTTTTCCGCTTCCGGTTGTAACGTTTCGGCGCTGTCTTTGGTCAGCACTTTGTAGCTGACGATTTTTTTGTTGATTTTGTGTAGTGTCATGTTTTTTGCCTAGAATTCTCGGGACTCGCGAGCCCGGTTAAATTTATCTGTTGTCCATGCCAAATATCGAATTTGACTCTCCAACCTTGCCGGTAGGATAATGGCGACAAGGATTGAGGATACTCGGTCGACAAAAAGCCTCGGTGGTAGCATCGGGGCTTTTTGTTTTTAAGGGTAACGCTTCAGTCCAAAGCCATGTTTGTTACCCCGGCTATTTCTGTAAAATTTGTTTTCGATAATGTCGAACGCTCTATTGCTTTGCTCGGGTTTTAGGATATGCAATCCAATCGGTCGAGCGATCAAATCGGCCAATTGTAAGCCGGCCGAATTGCTTTTTTTATCGGCAAATACCAATTCGAACGGTAATGGGCGATGTAAATAATTCTCTCCCGCACATATTCTGCGAAATTCCAATTCCAGTTCATTGTCTTCAACCTTACCTCGTTGCTCGACCACAATGTGAGTGAGTGCCGGTTGTTGCCGCAGGTGATAAAAAACCCTTTCCAAACCAAACCGTAGTCCAATGTGATAAGGATTTTCCACCGTTAGATGCCGTTGCCGATAGGCTTGTTTATCGATTACGGAGCTAATCAGTGTAAACGGCGCTTTTTGGACTAAGTCCGTTAGTTCGTTTAGAAAATCGGATTTATGCTGTTTACTTTTCAAAAAAGCAAAACTACCGCGGTCGCGGCGGATATCGGTTTCATGCAAAATAACTTGATCGTGTCCGAAATGTTTGAGTTTAAATTCTTGTATTAAAGGGACTACGGTTTGCACATAGTCCCGTTTATGAAAGATACAAAACACCAAGACGAATATCGGATAACTGGGATCAATACTATTTAAACCGTGATCGCCGCTTTCATCGACATAGACGATAGTGTCGGAGAAAGATTCGCTCATCTGTTCAGTATGCACAATAGTTAAAACTTCCCGTAATATCCTTCCTTCAACGCATCGAACAGGTTCGCGGCGGAATGGATTTCGCCGTCATACTCGACTTCTTCGTTGCCTTTCAATTCGATGACATGGCCGTCTTCGAGCGTGAATTGGTAGGTCGTGTTTTCCAAATCCTTTTCCTTGACCAGCACGCCCTGGAATACTTCAGGATTGAAGCGGAATGTCGTGCAGCCTTTTAAACCTTGGTCATAGGCATATTCGTAGATCGACTTGAAGTCTTCGTACGGATAGTCGGTCGGAACGTTGGCGGTTTTGGAGATCGACGAATCGATCCATTTTTGCGCGGCGGCCTGGATATCGACATGTTGTATCGGCGTGACATCGTCGGCGGCGATGAAATAATCCGGCAATTGCGCGTTTGGGTCTTCGCTGTACGGCATTGCGTCGGGATTGACCAGGTGGCGATAAGCCAACAGCTCGAACGAGAACACGTCGACCTTTTCCTTGGACTTTTTGCCTTCGCGGATCACGTTGCGCGAATAATGGTGCGCGAAGCTCGGCTCGATGCCGTTGCTGGCGTTGTTCGCGAGCGATAATGAGATCGTGCCGGTTGGCGCGATCGAGCTATGATGCGTGAAGCGGCAGCCGACCTTGGCCAGTTCTTCGACCAGTTTGGGCTCTTCTTGCGCCAGTTGCTGCATGTAGCGGCTGTATTTCGCGTGCAGTATTTTGCCCGGTACTTTGTCGCCAACCTTGTAGCCGTCTTGCTGCATTTCCGGGCGTTTGTAAAGCATTTCGCCGGTGACCGTGAACATTTGCTCCATTATCGGTGCCGGACCTTTTTCTTTCGCGAGTTCCAGTCCGACCTTCCAGCCTTCAATAGCCAGCGCTTTGGTGACTTCTTCGGTGAAGGCCAGCGATTCTTCCTCGCCGTATTTCAGGCCTAGCATCGTCAGTGTCGAGCCTAATCCCAGGTAACCCATGCCGTGGCGGCGTTTGCCGAAAATTTCGTCGCGCTGCTGCTGTAGCGGTAGACCGTTGATTTCGACGACGTTGTCGAGCATGCGCGTGAAGATGCGCACGGTTTTACGGAAGCCTTCCCAATCGAAACCGGCTTCTTTGCCGAACGGCTTTTCGACGAAGCGGGTCAGGTTAATGGAGCCGAGTAGGCAACTGCCGTAGGGCGGCAATGGTTGTTCGCCGCAGGGGTTAGTCGCACGAATGTTCTCGCAGAACCAGTTGTTGTTCATTTCGTTGACCTTGTCGATCAGGATGAAGCCCGGTTCGGCGTAGTCGTAGGTCGACGACATGATAATGTCCCACAGGCGGCGAGCCGGTATGGTTTTGGTGATACGGCAGGCGACCAGGCCGGCTTCATTGACGACATAGCCTTTCTTGTTCGGCAGATCGCGCCAGACGATTTTGTCGGAATCGGCCAAATCGATAGCATCGGATTTGACTTCGCGCTCGGTGACAGGGAAAGACAACGGCCATGGCGCATCGTTTTTGACCGCTTCGACGAATTCGCGGGTGATCAGCAATGATAGGTTGAACTGACGCAAACGACCGTCTTCGCGTTTGGCCCGGATGAAATCGACGACATCGGGGTGCGCGACATCGAAGGTCGCCATTTGCGCGCCGCGGCGACCGCCGGCAGAAGACACCGTAAAACACATTTTGTCGTAGATGTCCATGAACGACAACGGACCGGATGTGTAGGCGCCGGCGCCGGAGACGTAAGCGTTTTTCGGACGCAGGGTCGAAAATTCATAGCCGATGCCGCATCCCGACTTGAGCGTGAGCCCCGCTTCATGCACTTTCGCCAGAATGTCGTCCATCGAATCTTCGATGATGCCCGAGACGGTGCAGTTGATCGTCGAAGTCGCCGGTTTGTGTTCCAGCGCACCGGCGTTCGATGTGATGCGCCCGGCCGGAATCGCGCCTTTACGCAGCGCCCACAGGAATTCCTTGTGCCAATGCTCCTGCAAAGACTTGTTGGTCTCGACTTCGGCCAAGGCTTTCGCGACGCGTTTGTAGGTGTCGTCTATCGTGCCGTCAACGGCTTTACCGTCTTTGGTTTTCAGGCGGTATTTGCTGTCCCAGATGTCCAGCGATGCGCTTTGCAGTGGAATTTCGGTCGCGTGTTGCGTAACGACTTGGAGTTTTGCGGTCATTCTTTGATTCCCTTGTCTGGTTGAACGTATTGGCTTATCGCATCCGAGAAAGGCCCCGGATCATTGATGTTTCGTGCGCTTGAGCGAGAAAATCCGCAAGCAACGCGAATCCCTCATATAGTGTTTATGGCTATATCTTAAATCAATATGTTGTGTTTTTCGCGGTTTTTTTGCGTGCCAAAAGGAGCGGTTGAGAGGTAGTTTTTTAAGTTCAATGAGTTAGCTTTAAAAAAAAATTTTACGCGACTCGAACACGGGAAAATCTTATTTTTTTGAACTAATCGATAAGAAAGTTCGCAATTGTGACTTCGCACAGCCGATGGTTTAACGATAGCATTGATATAAACCGATCATGACTATCAGTGTTGTATAATCGCCGTTTTTTCAACGCTCCTCGTCATGATCAACGAACAACGCTCCCTGTTACTCGAGAAATATCAAAATCTGACTGGTAGTGACAAAGCCATCATGCAGTTTTTAGCCGTTTGCCATAGTTACGAAACGGCCACGGTCATCGCTCAAAATCTTTCGAATCTGGGCATTCGCAACGACCAAGGCAAGTCGTTTACGGCCGTTTCGATAAAGCCGGTTCTGGTAGCTTTAAAAAACAATCAATTGCTGGAAGTCCAAGCCGGTAAAAGCGGCTACCGATGCAACCGCTTGCTCGCCGAACCGATCGCTCGGCAATTGGTCGACGATCAGCAATTCGAGCGCTACGCGTCGTTATTCGAGCAACCGACGCCGATCGCTAAGAAATCTTTCTACGCCAATCAGGATCACTGTCTGCGCGATGCGCGCATCTCATTTCATCGCGGCGATTATGCTCAGTCCAATCAATGCCTTAGTATCGGAAATCTCTATTATTATAAATACCAATTGCCAGACCAAATCGATGTGTATTTATCGTGGCTACTGAATCCGATGGATATCGCGTGGTTCAAGCGGCGGAACCCGCAGCTGATCCACGACTTGACCGGCTTTATCGGCCTGCATCAGCTCGTTTATCTCTATCACGATCCTGATATATTCAATTTTTTAGCCGAATACGCTTCGGGAGACGCAGACGCTCTGCTATTGAAAATGGCGCCGCGGATTTATGCCGAATTATTGCTGTTACGCGGCGATTGGGACATTCTGTCGCAAAGAATCACCGACAGCGGCGATCCGGAGTTACAGGCGGTTAGCGCCGCATTGGCGTTTTTAAAAGGCGATTTTGCCGGAGCCATCGCGCAATATGAAACTGCGCTAAAGTTAATCAGAAAAATAACCGGAAAAAAGACTGTTTATTTTTACGGATTGGCCGGCATATTTTATCCGTTGGCGATTCTGAAATGCCGCGATGCGCGCGATAAAAAGTTGACGACGTTGTTGGCCCAGGCCATCAAACTCAACGGCTTTTGGGCCAATTGCTATCGTTATTTGGAAATTTTCCAGAAGTTTTTGCAAGGCGACTTGGGGCAACGCGACAATGCGATGTTCCATAACAAAATCGACCCCTTATCGAAGGGTTATGACGACAATGGCGAATCGCAGTCCGCAATCGAATATCCGAAGTTAATTCTATTATTTCGCTTATTGGTCCGCTCTTGGATGACCGATACGCCATTATCGGGAGATCCGGTAGTCTCATTGGAGACCGTCCAAAACTTATACCAGCGTTTAGCCGATAACGGTTACCGCTGGCCCGCCGCCGAACTGGCGAAATTATCAGAGCGCGCCCAAACCCTGCCGTCCAAACCCTGGGATAGCGGCTTTTTGGAAGGCCGCCCGGTTACCCTAGCCGATCTGTTCGCGAGCCGTCCCGATTGGGATTTGGCGCTCGATGCCTTGCTGGGCCTCGGCAATACCGGGCAACAGAGCGGCGCTGTTCAAACGGAAAAGCCGACCCGTATGGTCTGGTTGGTCAACTTTCAGGAAAAGTATAAATCGGTATCGATTGAACCGCGCGAGCAAAAACAGCAAGCCAAGGGCGGCTGGAGTAAAGGCCGTGCGGTGGCGTTGAAAAGGCTGCATTCCGAACGCAACAGTTTCGATTATTTGAGCGAGCATGACTTGAGGATTTGCTCTACGGTCAAACCTTATATCGAGAGTAGTAGTTGGTACGGCGGCAGCACTTATTATGAGTTCAGCGAAAAAATGCCGCTCGCTCTGGTCGGGCATCCGCTGTTGTTTTGGTCCGACTCGCCGGATGTTCGGGTCGAAGCGATCAAAGGTGAGCCGGAGCTGCGCGTCAGCAAGGCCAAAGGCGGCAAAATCAAAATTACATTTACACCTGAGCCTAGTCATCAGCAAAACATAATCATCAGTAAGGAAACGCCAACCCGTTTGAAAGTGATCGAATTGACCGCCGATCATCATAAAATCTATCAACTTCTGGGCCCGAAAGGCCTGGAAGTACCGGTAACGGCTCAAGAACGCGTGCTGCAAACGCTAACCGGCATCTCCGGGTTGTTGACCGTGCAATCGGATATCGGCGGCAGCTCCAGCACGGCCGAACAGGTCGAGGCCGATGCCACGCCGCGCCTGCATTTATTACCGCTTGGCGAAGGACTCAAGGCCTCGCTGCTGATTCGCCCATTTTCGACTAGCGGCGCTTATTATCAGCCGGGCCACGGCGGCGCGAGCGTTTTTACCGAAATCGACGGCAAGCCGCTGCAAGCGAAACGCGATCTCAAGCTGGAAAAAATGCGTTGCGAAGAGGTTTTGTCCGCATGCTCCGCACTGGCCGAAGCCGAACGGGACGATGGCGGAGAATATCTGCTCGAAGATCCGGAACACTGCCTCGAATTGTTGTTACAAGTACAATCCTTGCCGCCGGATCGCGTGTTATTGGAATGGCCGGAAGGCGTCAAATTCCGCTTGCTCGAGCACAGTACCGGTAGCGGTTTCAGCATGCAGATCAAGCGCGATAACGATTGGTTCGCATTGCAAGGCGAGTTGCAGGTCAACGAAGATACCGTCATCGATATTCGCCAATTGCTGGGCTTATTGGGTAACCGCCAAGGCCGATTTTTACAATTGCAAGACGGTCAGTTTATCGCGTTGACCGACGAATTCCGCCGCCGCCTCGACGACTTGAAAGCCTATGCCGATTTGACCGGCAAAAAAGTCCGCATCAATCCTCTCGCGGCATTGACGCTCGAAGACTGGCAGGACGAAGCCGGCTTCAAGGCCGACAAACATTGGCAGGCGCATATGCAGCGGCTCAAAGCGGCGCGCGAATTTCAACCGGTCGTGCCGTCTACTTTTCAAGCGGAATTGCGCGATTATCAGGCGGACGGGTACAACTGGCTGGCGCGCTTGGCGCAATGGGGCGTCGGGGCTTGCCTGGCCGACGACATGGGGCTCGGCAAAACCATACAAGCCTTGGCATTACTAGTCGACAAAGCCCCGAACGGCCCGAGCTTGATCATCGCGCCCACTTCGGTGTGTATGAACTGGGAAAGTGAAGCACTGCGTTTCGCGCCAACGCTCAATCCGATCCTGTTCGGTAGCGGCGACCGCCAACGTAAGCTCGACAATCTAGGGGCTTACGACTTGTTAATTTGCAGTTATGGGTTGCTGCAACAGGAACAAGCCGCCGAGATGCTCTCGAAAATCCCTTTTCAAATCGCGATACTCGACGAGGCGCAGGCGATCAAAAACATCGCAACGCGGCGCTCGCAAGGCGCGATGAACCTGCAGGCCGAATTCCGGGTTATCATGACCGGCACACCGCTGGAAAATCATCTCGGCGAATTATGGAATCTGTTCCGCTTTATCAATCCGGGGTTACTCGGTTCGCTGGAACAATTCAATAAACGCTTCGCGGGGCCTATCGAGCGCGACCGCAGTCAAGAGGCGCGCCAGCAATTAAAGAAATTGATTCAGCCGTTCATTTTGCGCCGCACTAAAACCCAAGTTCTGCAAGAGCTTCCGCCAAAGACCGAAATCCCGGTCTACGTCGAAATGAGCGGCGAGGAAATGGCGTTTTATGAGGCCTTGCGTCGCGAAAGTCTCGAAATTTTGAACAGCACCGACAGTCAGGCCGGCGCCAAGCATTTGCAAATACTCGCCGCGATCACCAAGTTGCGCCGCAGTTGTTGCAACACGCGGCTCGCCAATGCGGATATCGCACTGCCCAGTAGCAAACTGGCGGCATTCGGCGAAATCGTCGATGAATTGCTCGACAACAAACACAAAGCTCTGGTTTTTAGCCAATTCGTCGATCATTTACAATTGATCAAAGACTATATCGAGCATCGCGGTATCGGCTATCAATATCTGGACGGCAGCACGCAAGCCAAAGAGCGAAAAAAACGCGTCGATGCGTTTCAGCGCGGCGAGGGCGAATTGTTCTTGATCAGTCTGAAAGCCGGCGGCGTCGGTTTGAATCTGACCGCGGCCGATTATGTCATTCACATGGACCCCTGGTGGAATCCTGCGGTCGAGGATCAAGCCTCGGACCGCGCGCACCGCATGGGCCAACAGCGGCCGGTGACCATTTACCGGATGATCGCGAAGAACACGATCGAGGAAAAAATCGTTGCGCTGCACAGCCACAAGCGCGATTTGGCCGACAGTCTATTGAAAGGCGCGGACATCAGCGGCAAGATGTCGGTCGACGCGTTGCTGGATTTGATGCGCGGGGAATGAAACGAAACCTAAAGACACGTTTTCGGCTCGGGGATCAACCAAGATAACGCACCGCAAACTTCACGATGCCTGCGTCTCGGCGGACCAAATTTCTCAAGCCTAGCGCTTGGAATCTCAGGTCTTTGTGCAGACCTTTTTTGTAGGCGTCCTCGGTTTTTATTGCGAGGTCATTGTCGACAGAGAATTGGTTTTCAGTGAGCGATTTCAATCTATGGGCCAATTCCAGAGAAATTTTGAAGGCCTCGGATTTTTCGCCGACGTGACCGAACGCGGTATCGAACGATTGTCTTCGGATCGTGACCGGTATTTTGCTGGTTACGCCATTCAAATCGCCGGGCGCCACCACGAACGAAAACAACTCATCGGCAAAAAAGACCGATAACGGCGTCATCGATAATCGAAACAACTGATCCTTATGATTCTCGATAAGCCAATTGCTGCCGTTCGATAATGCAGCCAGCTCGATCAGTTCGACTCGCATCGACGAAGTCTCGATGATTTCGACCCAGCCACGGGGATGTAAAACCAAGTTTTCCGCCAATTTCGTAAATTCGAAACCGCGTAAATGGGCGGCCAAGCCCAGAAACAGCGCCAATTGCCGGTTGCTCAGCATCAAAGCCAACGGCTTTTCCTTGCCCAATAGACCTGCCGCTACCGGTTTTCCTGCATCGATCGGCAACGTGATGCCGAATTTTTCTTTGTTTAATACATATCCGGGTGCGAAGCTGTCCGGCAATTCCGACAGATCGGTCGACAGCGCCGCACGATCGCCGGCATAATCCGCGTACAGCGCTTTGATATACGGAATTTTGCCGTCCACTGCCTCGCCGTCCGCGATATCGGCTATCGAAAACCAAACCAGCCGCGCATCGCTGTCGACTCTGTGCCGCAAAAACAGGTAACCGTCCAGCGTCAATTCGACATAAAAAATAGTCAAATAATATTCGGTCAAGGCATGATTCGGCGCTGCGCCCTGCACCTGCCGAAAAGGCTTCAAGGTGCGCCAGGGTTTGAAGGTGTAATGCGTTTCAAACTGCAAACCGGTCTCTTCGCGTAATTCGCGTTTCAGGGTCTCCGGTAAGGCGTTTTTTATGATCGGGGAATTCGGCGATTGTAACGCTTTCAGCAACTCGGTTTTGTTTGTGATGCCGCGCACATCGTTTTGGTTGGTACGTCCGCCGATTAGACCGTAATCGCCGGCGGATTGGTCGAAACGTTTTCGCGTGTCTTCGCGCTGATAAAACAAAATAGCGCCGTCGAGCTTGACGATGCTCCAGGCGACATAGCAATAACGAATCGGTTGCGCTTGTTGACGCGCATGGTGTTGATGGCGAGCCAGCTCGATAGCTCGCAATACCTCGCGCTGCCGGTCTTTTTTATCGTCGGCAATACCTTGGGTATTCCAAAAATTATCGGCAAACAAACGGGAATCGGTATCGCTCATCGCGGTCAAGACCGACATCGCCAGCAATTGCGCCGGAAAAGACACGAAGCACCATTCGCCGCGTTGCAAGTTATCCGTTTTCAAGGTCGCCAAGGTATCGAGCAGCGTTTCGCATAGATAGACCGTATTCTCGGCAACCGCCGGGTCTATTTGCTGTTCGCGGCACAACGCGCCGATCAAGTCGCTGCGTTTGACGATGCCGTGATCGCCTTCTTCTTCGGCGAAGCGGGGTAATTGAAGAAGCAAGGATTGAATAATTTCGGGTATCGAATTATTTTTCGAAAGACTCATCGTGGATTTTTAAACCTATTAGGTGGATTCGCAGAGAGGCAAACTGACATGGCTTTGAATGGTTCCGGGATTTTGCTTATCGCGAAAACTCCCTACAATTCTTGAGGTGTCACTCGGGAATGGATAATTCCTGTGGTACCGAGCATTCGTTTGTTGCAGCATGACAACGAATACGGTTTGTTCGGCTCGTAAAAGTGTAGGATACGCACCGCGAACAATTTCGCAAAAGTTCCGCGGCGCTACCAAATCTACTATAAGGCACGCGCTGCGTACCTTATGACTTAAAAATCTTCTAACGGTTGGTCAGGACACTACCAATTTGCACCCGAAAACCTCAACAATCTTGGCTATCGTATCAAAACGAGGATTGCCGTTATCGGCCAGCGATTTGTATAAGCTGGCCCGCGTGACACCCGCTTGTTTGGCGACCTCGGTCATTCCTTTGGCGCGGGCGGCGATGTTCAGCGCGTGGATAAAATCGGACGTATCGCCCGTAATAGCCGTTTCTCGCAAAAAAGCTTGAATATCGGCATCGGTTTCCAGGTGTTCGGCAATGTCGAACGCGGTAACGGTTTCGGTCATGTTTCAATTCTCCAAGGTTTTCAGCAAAGCTTTGGCTTTTTCGATATCGCGGTCTTGGCTGGATTTATCGCCACCAACCAACAACAGCACGATTTGTTCATGCCGTATCGTGTAATACACTCGAAGGCCGCCGCCAAAAAAGCAGCGTAATTCAAACAACCGGCCGTCCAGAGGTTTACAATCGCCGAAATGGCCGTTTTCAACACGCGCCAATCGCGACAACAATTGGTTTTTTTACGGTGCGGTCTTTCAGGCCGGACAGCCAGCGATTGAGCGTTTGAGTGCTTTGCAATTCGTATTTCACGGCACCATTGTATCCTATGGAATACAACAATCAAGATTGCCGCCGCTCTTAAAGCGGTCCCGGCATTGCTTAACCCGACCTACGATTCCAGTCTTTTCCATGCAGACCCCAATCGACATCCTCGCGAATGAACTCTTCGGTTATGGCTTCACGGTGAGACTCCAAATAACGGTGCATAACCTCGTTATGATCGCCTTCTTCTTTGGCGAAACGGGGAAGAACAATAAGTAGTTCATAAATATTCATGCGAATCGCGGCTTATCGTTGATTACCAAGCCGTAGCAACAGGATAGGCGCTTATCATTTCATCCGGTGTCAGCAGGGTCAAATCGTGCTCTAACGCCTGACAAATCAGCATTCTATCAAAAGGATCACGGTGATGATTCGGCAAACGACTTAAATGAAAAACCGCTTTTTCATCAAGCGCTAAGAATTCAATGAAATGCTTACCGCACTGTTGTTTAATAAAATGGTCTGCGGAAACCGGTAAAGGCAGTTTTCCGAGTTGATGTTTGACGATCATTTCCCATACGGAAACACTGCTCAAATAGACTGGATTATTTGTATCTTGAAACAGCATTTTGGCTTTTTCGCTGAGTTCCGGCGCATCTGTTGTCACCCATAAAAAAGCGCAGGTATCCAACAAAATCTTCATCATTTACCCTCAAAATCATCCAGCATGTCATCGGGTAAAGGATCAAAAAAACTTGTCGGAATTTCAACCAAGCCTTTTGCTAAACCTATTGGGCGCTGCCGGACGGTTTCCGTCTGCTTTTCCTGGGCTAGGCCTAATCTGAAGAAATGAACCAAGTCATACACCTCAGCCAATTTTTCATCGGGAAGTTGTTTAATTTCTTCAATTAATTGTTCTTGTAACATCGGCATCTCCACTGGCGTAATATAAATTCTAGGAAGAGGTTGAGCTCTAGGAGTTTCATGGCTGTTCGTCTTGCTGGAAACTTCGAGAGTAGATGTGTCTTGCGAGTTCGAAAATAAAGTTCGATTTTTTATAATCGAAGTATTTGAATTGATATTTCAAAACTGAGAATGTTTTGATTTGCTCCTCGTCGGGTGGAAGGTAAACACCGCCGTTCGAAGTTAAAAACCAAAACGCTTGATAGAGTCCCTTGGTAAAAAATTCGCTTTCGATACCGTTGTCTTTATTTTTTTGTAGATTATTCAATGCATCATGAAAATTAATGGCTTGCCACGTATTGCCGGTTTTTTTCAATGTGCTCGCATAGTGTTCAATCAATGGGATCTTTCTATTTCTGAAACTATTGCCGCATATCTCGGACATCTCTGGTTCATCGAGCGGAGAATCGAACAGGCTTAACAGATGTCGTTCATACGGTAAAACTTCATCGTCCAATTCGAACAGGGTTCGCATATTGGCCATAAACAAATAAGCCACATCTGTAGCTTCCAGCCGTTCGAAAATCTTGCTGTGAGCCGACCAATTACGGGTCATTTTCATGATCCATGAAAATGCGTACAGCTCATTCTTCCCATTGAGCCGCTGCGGTTCGGCGGCCTCCCATTCGTGGGCCAATGTTCGGGTCAAAAGTTTATAAAAAACCGCCGCGTGTTCCGGCTCGCGTAACGGTAAAAAATTGGCCAATACGTCCAAATAATCGTGGACATCGTCCAAGCCGGGTTGTTTTTCCGTTTCATTGATAAACCGCTTAAAACGATAGTGGTCTTCGGGAAGGCTTTTCAGAAAATGGCAAGCTTCTATAATGCCGCGCCGCAATCTTGAATACGGATTTTGATAACGGCCTTTGGTCCAGTCCTGCACGAACGGATCGGCCTTTTCGTAGATTTTCGGCAAGGCGATTTTGGCGGTTTTGAATGCTTTCAGAATCGATTTGGTCTGATTGGCGTGATTGGAACAGAAGAAAATATGCTGTTTGGGAAAACCCAGTTCAACAACCAGCTTCGTGTAAAGATAAAAACCCGCAATTTTTTCCAATTCGCTGCATGCGGTTTGCAAAGCCTGTTCATTATCCGTCTCGTCCTCCTGCTTTTGATAATTTTCGAAGGTCTCTAACAACTGCAAAAGCTCTTCATTGATTTCATCATCAAAAGCAGGTAAGTCGATGTCGAGAATAATGTAATCGACTTTTTTATCCAGATCCGGGGTAATAAATTCCAGGCCATCCTGAAGTGTCAATTCAATAAAAACGCCTTGGGTTTTCATGTTTTGCTTCAGCGCCCTTTTGTCTTCATCGAACAAGCTATCGTCGAGCACGCTTCCTAACACATTGCTTGCGGTTACCTTGGGCGAGCTTCCAAAATCCTCGACCCACAAAAAATGGCTCATGTTTAACCTCGTCAATCGGTTTTTAAAAGTTCGTTGGGTATACCGAATTCCAACATAAAATCATCCAGCGGTTTGGGTTTGCTAAACTGGCCGCCGGTCTTTCTGGCCAATGCCGATAAAAAAACGTGGCCTTTACCGCTACCTTTTTGCCTAGTCCGTTCGTTTCGGACGCTGGGATTACGGCAGCTCAACCAGTGATGAGCATCCCGCTCGGTCCATACCAATCGCACCGGTTGCCGGTCGGTTGACGAGTAATACTTGAACGCATTGACCAAAATCTCGTTCAGCAAGATGGTCAACAACGACTCGGTCACGCCATATTCTTTGAATTGTATATCGGCGCGGTCGAATCCGTGCAATTCCAGCGCGAAAAAATGCTGCTCGATCCACGACAATCGCTGTTCGAGCGTCGCCGATCGGTTCAACAACGCTGCATAGCTTTGTTCCCAATCGGTTTGTAATTGCCGTTCCAGTTCTAAGTGCTCTTCTTTCCAGGCTTTGCGGCTAATATCGGGGCCGCACAAACCATGCGCGTTGGCGTAACTCAAATAATGCTGCTGAATTTTTTCGGCACCGGAAACCGAAAGCAAATGCAGTAGGATCATGTTCAGCGTTTTGTCGAAAACCGGCATTAAACCGCTGTTTCCGCTCATATCCTGCATCAGCCGGTCTTTAAGTACGGTTTCATCGGTGGAAATGATGCTGAAAACATCCAGCAAGCCGCGCATGGTTTGAGCGGCCTGGGCGTAAAGTTTCGGTTGATTTTCGTGCTCGGTATTGTAGATGATCGCATCGAGCGGACTGCGGAATTTGTGCGCGAACATAGCCATCATGTCTTCAAGTCCTTTTTCGGATTCTTGGAGTTTTTTATTTTTGGCTTCGAGTTCTCGATTCTTTTCTTCAAGTTTGACGGCCTGTTGTATGCTCGTCAAACAAATGTTTCTTAAACCTAAATCGATGATGTTGATACCCTTGAAATCCTTGGCCTCCTTGAAAAACACATGAAAATAAGCTTCCGCTTGTTTTATGTTGCTTCGGACCAGTAAGTTCAATTTCAACAATCCAAGCTCTTTTGAAAGATCCAAACACCTATAGGCTAAACCAGGCGTTAGGCCATCCATCAAAAATTCTACAAATTCCACTCCGTAGATTTCATTTCTACATTTTCTCGCTTTTTCTGAATCTTTTTCAACCCCTTTGCCCAATGCATGACAAATCATCAAAAATACATAAACAACGTCATAGGAAATATCTTCATTGATCAGATTTCCTAATTCTGCCTTTGCCATGTTGAACCGTTGGTAAGCCAAAGATTCATTTAATTCAACACCTTTTCCGGTCAGGTATAACAAACCCATGATCAAATTAGGCGTGACGCGTTGTAAATCACTGGAAGTGTCGGAACACCATTCGGCTAATAGCCGGTAAGACTGTTCGTCTTCTTTCAAGGACGCTGGGATGAATTTAGATAGATATTGTTCGATCAGCCAGTCGGCGGCTTCAACATAGCCGTGTATGACACATTCACTTATCCATTCAATGCCTTGATCGTAGTTTTTTTGGGAAAGCAGAAAGAGAGCGGATCGAAACTGTCCTTCAAGAAAATCGTTCGTTGGACTTTTGTCTTGCCAATGTTCAGCGACTTTTTTAAAACATTGGTAAGCCCGTTCGCTGTTTTGCTCGACGCCGTTGCCCAATGCGTAAAGCTTGCTCAACAACAAATAGGCTTCGATGATACCCAAGCTATAATCCGGTTCTTGCTCCGGATTGGAGTCAAAAAAGGACTCCGTTTGCTCAACAACCTTGTTTGCCCAAAAAAAGGCATTTCGATCGTTTTTTTCGACACCGTCCCCGTGGTGGTAACAACTAGCCAGTCGATATTGCGCAGCGGCAAAATGGTGTGCCGCTGCCTTGCCGAACCATTCGACAGCCAATGTTTTGTTTTGTTGAATACCGATGCCGTCAAAGTACAAATAACCCAACCAATATTGCGCTTCCGCGCATTCTTGCTCGGCCGCCTTGTTCAACCAATGGAAAGGCTGCTCCGGACTTGAAGACAAATGTTTATGATCAAAAGATTTATCGTTACGTAAATGGCGTTTTATTCTCCAATGAGCAATAATTCGCACAATTTCAGTTGCATCGAGTGAATCATATTCTTCAAAAATCAATATTTTTTTAAAAGTTACTAATGTTGGCGTTTTGTATATAAAAAAGTTGTGTAAAATTGTTGAATGAAAATCTTCCCTGCCAAATGCAGGCTGCAAAGCAATAAGAGATAAAATACCCAATGCCAACTGCGCCTCGGCAAGCCCTTCCTCCGCCGCATTTTGCAGCCAATTAAGTGCTATGGCGTGGTTTTCATCCGCGCCTTCTTCGTCATCTTTTCGTAAATTTACATAACGCTCCAAAGCCAAACGCAGTTGCGCTTTCTCGTCGTTTTTGTTGTTCTGCGTTTGCAACTTGGAAATCGTGTTTTGTTCGCTCATGATTCTGGTCTCTGGTTTTTCGTTTGTATCGGTCGGTTCGGTTTCGTTCGATACCGGTTTTTGCTTGTTCGCCGCCGGTGAGGCGGCGGTGAAATATTTTTGTTCTGAACGTTTATCGTTCCAGAAACTCGACTTTTACCGGGATATTCAAATCCTTGCCGATTTCTTCAATCAACGCAGTCGCATTGTGTTTGTTGACATGCGTCGTAATGTACCAACCATCACAACGTTTCTGCGTTTGATAGCCGTTCGCCGGCGTTTTGGCTATGAGCGGGACCGCGCTCAACGTTTTATTCAATTTAGCCACCCGCTCCAAGTTGAAAATCCTCAAGGTTTTCACGAAAGTTTCGGCAATCGTGGCTTCCTCGATGATTTTACCGGCGATGGTGACTCTCAATCGACCGCGGGAATTGCGCGGGCGGCGCCGGGCTTTTTTATTTCCAGCGCTTTCCTGTGGTTTTTGTTTGAAGTGAGACTCGAAATGACTCAAGCAAGTTTTGATTTCCAGCTCCAAGGATTGCAAACGTAAGCAATGCTCGGTGACGGCGGAAACTTGATCGAAGTTCCCGGCCATAGCGGCTTCGGCGGTCGCCAATTTCAAATCGTCGCCGGCTTTGCCGATAACGGCGAACAGTTCATTGAATTTTTGGTTGACGCTTTCCGGCAGTCTGTTCATATCGTCATTCTCCTACGGTTCGTTCGGTTAAACGGCATTGCATGGTCGGCAATCCCATCGCTTATACCTTTCGCACTTCAAATTTCAGCAGTGCCTGAGGAGGCGCCGGGGTGCTCGACAAAGGCTTTGCCAGCATGGAGCTGGCATAGAGCCTACATGGACGTATTTACGGCGTCCTTTGACGGGCACCCCGGTGCCGAATTTTGATCTACGATGGGTATATATTCTTAATCGATAGTATGAATCATTAGCTTGAACGGGTTTGTAACAGTCGATATGAGCCGTACCGTTCGCTTCAACTTGGCGTGTAGTATCGCGGAATAATTCGACTTTGTAATGGGAGAACTGTGGGAGTTTTTTGGAGTTGCGGATAAAACCAAACGCGTTTAGCTGAATTTGGAACAGTTAGCGCTTCGGCCGAATGCGGCATCACGAAAATGCCTTCCATATTTCGGCTTACCGTTTAAAACGGGACAATGAACAAGGCTTAATCATTCGGCCTGAGCCCTTCGGCCGCGCTCAGAAGAGCTTTGTCGAAGGCTGGACGGTTAAGCCGATCATGGTTCGACAAGCTCACCACGAACGGCTTAACCTTAAACTGTCCCGTTTTAAATTGATAGCCCATATTTCGGACTTTTCTTCGGGCAAAAAAAAGCGGACACGATGTCCGCTTAAAAAAACCCTTGAAACCCTTTAGGAGGTAAGAATGTATACGCAATACATTTAAGAGTTGCGGCGATTCTAAAGGGATTTCCAAACGCTGAAAATGTGGCGAATTGCCGCGCGGCAGGTTGTCGCAGGCAATCCGCCCATCTTTACGGCTTGTGGACTCAACAGCTTCTTACAATAAAGCCGACCCAACGCGCTCATGAACGGTCAGGCTCTTTTTGTTCCGCTGTCTCGATAGAGTGCCCGCAGTTGTGGCAGAATTTTTGATCTTCCTGCAATGCTTCTCCGCAGGCCAGGCATTTGAATTCCTTGTGTTTCGGATGACCGCAATGACAGCAAAACCTGGCGCTTCTGGATGATAATTGCCCGCATTCGGAACAAGCACTGGTGCGCAGACTCGGCAGCGCCGGCAGGGTTTCCTTGACTTCTTCCATCGAGTCGATCAAATAGGGTGCATTCTGAAAGGCAACCCATACCAACCAAATACCGATCAATACGATCAATAAAATCGCGATACCGAAATAGAGCGATTTGCCGGATGCGCCGACGAAAAGCCCCAAGACTTGCCAAATGACACCTTGTCCGATAATGACAATGATCAACAAAGCCGCCGGTACGCTGACCGCCTTGACAAAAAACAGCGCGCCGCCGGTTTTCGGAAGTGCTGCGATCGCATTGACCGCAAAAAGATAAAACAAGACCAGCGCGGTCATTTGCGTGACGAACAACACCAAATCCGTCGCGGCCAAACGATCGGCGATCACTAAACGGGACATGACCGGTAGCAGGCTCATTAAATAACCAACCAACAACACGATCAGAATCGTAATCAGATATTGCGCGGCGCGATAACCGCCGCTGCTTTTGAAAGACGGCATTATTTCCACGGTAATCTCCCAATTGGTTTAAATTTCTGAGTATAACCGACATCACTAAACGACTGCCTATTCCTTTATCCGTAGGGTGCGCATCGCGCACCTGGGTCGGGACCTCTCGTCGATTCGGTACCGTGGAAAGGTGCGCGATGCGCACCCTACGTCGCTCAAAATATCTTGGAAATTGTTGATAAACATAGTTAATTTAATAACTTGTTATGTGTTTGTATAGAACTATCATTCACCCAAGAGGTTAGCGGGAGTGTTTAGGTAATCTATTAAAATACCTCATGTTCTTTATAGTTAAACTGCCGAATTTAGGATCATCGGCAATTAACACGCTGGTGCCTGCTTTTCGGGAATATAAATAAGAATGTTATAATATTGTTTCTATATGACAAATTTAGGAGATTTCCTATGAATTTTTTAATTCGCTTTCTTTATCCGGTCGCTTTTGCTTCTACAATTGCCCTTTCGGGATGCGCTAGCGAGCCGACGATGGCCGATTTGATGCGTGAGCACGCCGAGACAGCTAAGTCCGAATCCGAATTAAAAACGCGTTTGTCCGGAGAATGGGAAAGAGGATCTAAATTGTTGTCTTCAGGCGAAAACAAAGTGTCTAAAGGTAATCAATTGATCGAAGATGCCCAAAAAGACCTGAAAAAAGGCCGGGACATGGTCACCGAAGGCTATAAAGAAATCGATGAAGGTCGTTCGCTGATGGGTTCTAGCGAGCAGCTATTTCGTGAAAAATTCCCTACGCTAAGGCTTGAAACAGGCAAGTAATTTCATCGATACATAACCAAGTAGGGAGCGCATCGCGAACCTTTTTATGGTTTTAAATTCGGCTAGACGTCCCAGCACCGGTGTGCGATGCGCACCCTACATCTAAAGCCGCAAACGGAATACGAGCGATCAGCCGTATTAAACAGGCTTTGAAACAACACAACTTTCCATTCATTAACCTTTTCGAGTAAGGCTTCAGTCGGCTTTCCTATCCAATCTGCGGTAGCCGATGGCCTCGCTCAAATGAGAAATTTCTATCGTTTCGGAACCGGCCAAATCGGCAATGGTTCTTGCGACCTTGAGAATACGATGATAGGCGCGGTGCGACAGCCCGAACTTATCCATGGCTTGTTCGAGCAGTTCATGGCCTTGATCGGACAATCGGCAATGCCGCTTGACTTCGCGGGCGTTGAGCGCCGCATTGGTTTTTTCTTGCCGCGACATCGCGATATTCCGTGCCGCAACGACCCGGGCTCTAATTTGCGCGCTGCATTCTTCTCCTTCCGCTGAACCTTTTCGCAGCACCTCGCGAGACACTCTCGGCACTTCCAAATGCATATCGATGCGATCGAGCAACGGCCCTGATATTCGGGCACGGTATCGTGCGACTTGTTCTATCGAGCAATGACAGCGCCCCGAAGGATCACCCAGATAACCGCACGGGCATGGGTTCATCGCGGCAATCAATTGAAATCGAGCAGGAAATTCGGCTTGCCGAGCCGCCCGTGAAATACTGATATGTCCGGTTTCGAGCGGTTCGCGAAGCACTTCCAACACCCTGCGATCGAATTCGGGTAATTCGTCCAAAAACAATGTGCCGTTATGGGCCAATGAAATTTCTCCAGGTTTCGGATTGCCGCCGCCACCGACCAACGCCGCAGCCGATGCGGTATGATGCGGCGCTCTAAACGGCGGCTTCAACCAATTGGCGACATCGAGTCCTTTGTCGCTAATTGATGCAATCGCGGCGGTTTCCTGGGCTTGTTGCTCGGTCAGCGGCGGTAGAATCGTCGGCAAGCGTGCGGCCAGCATCGATTTACCGGTGCCGGGCGGCCCGAGCATGATTAAATTATGCGCACCGGATGCGGCGATTTCGAAGGCGCGTTTGACATGATATTGCCCATGCACATCGGAAAAATCGATCGATTCTACCTCAGCCGTCAACGCGAGAGTTTCCTCGTCGACGACGATCGATTTCTGCCCGTTTAGATGGGCGCACACTTCAAGTAGATGATTGGCCGGCAATAGGTCGATATCTTTGATCAAGGCCGCTTCTGCGCAATTCTCTTTGGGCAGAATTAATGGTTTGTGGCTGTTCCGTGTTTGTATTGCTATCGGTAAAACTCCGCTGACCGGACGCAATTCGCCGCCGAGTGATAGTTCGCCCACGCATTCGACTTCCGCCAAGCGACCGGCTGGAATTTGCCCTGATGCTGCTAGAATACCCAAGGCGATTGCCAGATCGAAACGCCCGCCTTCCTTCGGTAAATCGGCCGGAGCCAGATTGATCGTGACGCGCTGCATCGGAAATTCGAAATATGAATTGATGATCGCGCCGCGCACCCGGTCCCGGCTTTCCTTGACCGCCGTTTCGGGCAAGCCGACGATATTGAGTGCGGGTAGGCCGCTCGTGACATGGACTTCCACCGTCACCAACGGCGCATCGATTCCGGAACGGCCGCGGCTATAGGCTACGGCTAGAGTCATAAGTAATTTGGAGAAAAAAGCCGAATTTTAGCGAAAAACCGGCTTGAAAGGGTCGCTGTTAATTATCCTAGAAAAAGCATCTACCATGAAGATCGTGAAGAATAAGAAGATTTAATGCAAACCCTTGAAATGCTTAATGAGCTTTATATTCCTCGTGGTTAAGCTGCCGATTTTTGTATTATGAATTAACTTGATCGGGTGGGTTTTGATTAAGTTGTTTTTCCAGCGCGGCAACACGAATTTCCAAGTCTTCGAGTTTGGTTCGTGTTTTAGTCAATACGGCTTTTTGAACTTCAAACTCTTCGCGGGTGACTAGGTCCAGTTTGCCGAGAGTGCCTTGTAAAACGGCATGGAAGTTTTTTTCCATGTCTTCTTTCAAATGGGACAAGCCGGGCGGCATGGCATTCGCTAGGCGGTTTGCGATATCGTCAATGGCTTTGGGATCGAACATAGTAATACCTCATAAATAATAAAGTGATGACTACTCAGCAAGAGCGGTATCAATGATTTGAACACAAATTAAGCACGATGCAAATTTTTTCACCGATACTATCGTAAAAAAATGATAATAAAGAACTTATCCCAATGGCTTCTATGCTCTGAGTTTATTGTTGTAGATAATTGGTACGCTGCGCATTCCTTCATGCCAATAAGCACCACCACCTACTCATGTCGAATCATATCGACTTGCGGTTAACAGCGGAGGTATCAAGGTACGCATAGCGTACCCTACACGGCTTATAACGCGAAGCTAGAGCTTCTCGCATCGGCTTCTTAATCCTTCACCCAACATTCCCTTCAAATAAAACATGCTCGCGGCAAATTTTCAAGGCATCCTGCTGATTCAGCGACTGCTGCATTAAATCGCATTGATAATGTTGGTCCAGCTCTGAAAAATAATAGCACGTGTAACAGACGCCGAAGCTTTTTAAATTGTTGCTTTTTTGCAATACCAATAGTGTCGACAGCAATGCTTGGTTTAGCGCATCAAACTGTTCTTTAGGAATCGCTTGCTCGGCAGCATGATAAATGTCATAAGCCTGCATTTCCTTTAAAACAGACTCGCCGGCTGCCGAAAGACGCAAATGCAAGATACGCCGATCTTGCTCATTCGGTTTTTTTTCGATATAACCTTTTCGTTCGAGCACTTGTAACGATTGCGAAACAGTGCCTTTGGTCAGGCCGAAATATTCGGCGACAGCGGCAGGCGTGTCGCTCATGTTATTGCATTGAGCTAAATAATCAATAATTTGCCCCTGTATCGGTTGCAAACCCAGCGCGGTGTATTTTTTTCGTTCTTCCGAACGCACCAGGGTACTGATCCTGTCGATCAATTTAAACGTGCTTAATTCCTGCATGGATAGTATTTGGTAAGTTGCCGCGAGAGCCATTTTTTGTGTTTACAGCATTATACCGATTACAAAGTAATTTTCGGTATTCGCTTTAGACGAGATGTTCGAGAGCGAGCATATTCGTATCACTGGGTATAAGAATTTTCACAACACTTTTTAATTCTCTGCCGCTCTATCAATCATTCCCCATACCGGCAACAGCAAGTTTCGACAATGGTCTTCAAACACCTCGTTCAACAACGCCTCCGGGTTGTAGTCTTCGAGAAATAATTTTCTAAGCTCAGGTTCGTAAGCTTGTTCGATCGCACGGGTTAGCTGATCGATTGCCGACTCTATGGCGGGTTTCGCCGCGCGGCTGCTTTGCGACAATTTATGCGCTTGCCTGACATAAGCGAAGGCCGGCTCGACGAAAAACGCATCGGGTCTGTGCAGTCCTTGCCGATAGATTTCAATCCATGCTTCCAATTCGCCCGGCACGCAATAATCCGGCTCGAACGTAATGTCTTGGTCGAGAGCGATTAAGCCGGTCTTTTGCGGCTCGATGTTATTTATGATCAGATGATGCAGCCAGGCAAGCATAAAGTCCTTACCTTTCAAATCGGCATACCGATAAAACAAACTGCCGTGCTCATAACGATTGCCGAGTTTACCGACCAACCGATAATTTCCGATCGTCAGATCGACCGATAAATCCTCGAGCGGTTCGCCGAGCGCCTTGGCCTTTATTACTTCGGCAAAGGCATCGATGTTTTGTTGTTGCCGGGCAAATTCGAGATCTCCGGCCACGCCAGACAGCCATCGCCCTTGTGCCTTGAGTTTTTGTGCAGTCAGCGGTTTATCGTGCAGTACCCCATCGATCCATTCGTGATAAATCGCATAACCATCCAATTGACCGATCGCGAAAGGCTCGCGCTCTTCTGCATCCGAAGCAATGCCATTAAAACGGACATCGAGTCGGCGTTGCATGAAATATTTTTGCGGATGTCGGTAAAAGGCGAATAATTCGCTTATTTCAACGATCGTTTGGTCGGTTTCGTCCTCTAAACTGCCTTGCCACCACGGTACCGGCTCCGGTTTAGGTTTAACTAACGCCGCCGCGGCCTGGCAATCTGCCTCGGAATAACTAAACAAAGCCGATTCCGACTCGAAATAACGTGGGCTGAAAGCCTGTAGCGGATGATAAGTCACGCCATTGTCCAGGCCGTAATGATCGCGAAGTACGGCGAGCAGTTCACTGATCACAACCGAAGGCGGTATCGTTTCGTTATGGCTGATCGACCGTCCGATATAAGTCACAATCAATTGTTGCCGCGCCGACAGCAGG
This sequence comes from Methylotuvimicrobium sp. KM1, assembly GCF_044788715.1. NCBI lineage: Bacteria > Pseudomonadati > Pseudomonadota > Gammaproteobacteria > Methylococcales > Methylococcaceae > Methylotuvimicrobium > Methylotuvimicrobium sp. KM1. The sequence goes on from NZ_CP173170.1 coordinate 4,922,257, forward strand.
ATCTCCAGAAACTGATAACGGTCGTCGGCGCGGCGCGAGCGGTCGCCCTTGCGAAAATGGGCGGCCAGTAAATCGAAGGTCGGGTTGCGGTCGACTTTCGGAAACTCGCCGTCGTTCATGCCGAGCAAGGCGATCACTTTAAACGGAATCGAGCGCATCGGCAGCATCGAACAAAACGTGAGTTGGCCACGTAAAAAGCCGTTTGACGATTTGTGTTCTTCCAATCGACCTTCAAGCCAGGCGCAGACGACTTGCCACTCGATTGGCGCGTCGTGAATTTCGGGCAATTTTTCGGTTAATTCCGCCAGTAATTCGTTGAGTTGTTGACGCTCGACGGCATCGGCTTCGGGCAATAATTGATCGGCATAATAATAAAGCTTTTCGCCCCATGCCTTGAGCGGCTTGGCCGTGCTTAAATCGTTGCTGGCTCTAAACAACAATTGTATAAAATCGTTCAAGCCGCCAAGCGCCAACGCCGAAGAACCCTCGATATCGATATAAGGCAAGACGCCGTCGACAAAATCGTCGTCGGTACCGACAGCATACCCCATCAACAAGCGATCCAATGCGGCTTGCCAGGTATTTTCATCGAGCTCGGGCAGGCCCAATTCGCGTTTGTGTTCGGCCGATTTCCCCCAACGCACTTGCGTATCCCGAACCCAATGTTTGATCAATTCCAAATCGGTTTCGGACAGGCCGAAGCCCGGATAAACCGACGGTTTTTCGAGCAAATCCAGGACCGCGCGCCAACCGAACCGGCTTTGGCTCAGCTTCAAAAAAACAATAAAAGCATCCAAGGCATGATTGCTCAAGCGCAGGCTGCGATCGGCAACCGCATGTTGAATATCGTCGAATACTGCGGCAATAAACGGTTCGTATAATTCGATGTCCGGCGCCATCACGACAATATCGCGCAGTTCCAACTCCGGGTCGTTTTCCAATGCGGCCAACAGTTGGTTTTTCAAGACTTCGACTTCGCGCATACGGGAATGACACGCATGAATAGCGATAGACCCGTCGCGGGTTAAAGGCGTCGATTCGCTGCCGTTATTGAGAATATCGTTTTGCAGCCGCCGCAGAACCGTGCTTGGCTCGTCTTGTTCGAAACTGTCCAACTCCAATTCGAACTGCACCTGCTCCAACAACATCTCCTGAAATTCGCGGCCTTGTTGACCCAAAGCCGACAGTAGCGGATGTCCGCCGGCATCCTCTTGATCGATACGCTGTCGCTTAGTCGCCAAATCCGCCCAAAAAGCTTGAGCGGGGTTAAGCAAATACAAGTGCACTTGCGCATGATTCGCCAAACCTTGTAAAAAACCGAGAAACAGAGGCGGCATGGTATTGACGCCGAAGATAGAAATTCGCTCGGGCAAAACGGCGGAAAATTGTCCCGACGGCACCGAATTAAACCGCTCGATCACTTCCAGCCATAAACTACCCCGGTGCTTCGTGCCTGCATTTTCAGTAATCCGCTGCCATAACGCGCCTTGCCAGCGTTCGGTTTGCGTATCGTAAAGCGTTTCGCCTTGCTGCCAGGCAGCCAGCATATCCGGACGCATGATTTGATATTGGTCGAAAATCAAAGCCAATTGCAACGCTAGCTGATAACGCTTTAAGGCTACTGTGTCGCCGGTTAAATAATTATTCAGCGGCGCAAAAATCTCGCTGTCGAGTTCGCGAAGCAGCGCTTCGAAGCGCCAATGCAGTACATGGCGGTCGAAGGCTTCGTCATTCAATCGACTGTCGATTCGTTGCGCCAAGGAACTGAAAAATCGTCCCGGAAACAAAAACTCATAATTTCCCCAGACACCGAGCCGGCTTGCCAATTGCTGCGACAACCAACGTTCCATGCCTTGGCTTTGGATTAGAAACACTTCTTTGGCAAATGGCGAACTCAGCGGCCGGGTTTCGATGACGGCTGCCAAATGCTCGAGCAGATTTTCGGTTTTATTGGAACTGTGCAGAATGAACATGGGTTGGTTTGATTTTTTTCGGTTTTCGCGGCAAGCTCTTTGCTGGTTAAGGAATAGGCACGAAATTACTTAATCGAGGGAATTTCTACTGATAGTCTCGGCAACCAAGGTATGGATTCCCACAGAGCACCGTGGGAACCAGAAAACAATTACCTCGGGCAAAACGATTTGACCATATAACAAGCGGAGACTGTAAACTAAGGGTATCGGTTAAACTAATGCTCTTGATGGTTACTATAGCCTTTTTTATCGGAGGCTCTGTATAAAATATTTGCATCATTGGGCTATAAAACATTGAGCTATTAAATACGAACTTTGGAACGATTAAATAATGAACGAAACCGAACAAGCTAAAAAGGTAAGACGCTTAACGGCAATCATTTATATCCTGTTAATGCTTTTTTTAGTGATAGGGACCCTCTATTCCGAACAACGTAAGGAACAAGCGCGCGAGGCGCAAAAGCTTGCCGAACAAGGCATTATCGGTCAGCCGATCGAAGGGGAATAATTCGCATCAGAACCATTAATACAGGAAGCGACTCATGTTCATCAATAGCTTGTCGACTCTATTTACCTTTACCGATTTCATCAGTCCGATCGAAACCGTCCTCATTCTGGTCTCGCTGTTGTTACTCGTTCATGTTTCCACGCGAGAAGCGCTTTACGATAGGGCATGGCCGGCGGCGCCCACGCCTTACCAAGCCTTATTAAACATCTGGTTGGGACAGGCGCCGTTATGGAAGGCATTTTGGCCTTTTTTTATTTTCGTGAACGGTGTTTTTCTTTATATCGATTACCGAATCATGAACGTCACGTTTACGATCGCCAGTTGGAAAACGGTACACGGCATGCTCTTCATCCCGGTGATTTGGTGGATCGTATCGGTCTGGCGTTGCGCGAAATATACTCGCTACCAGTTCGCCAGCACCTTGGCGAAAACCTTTACATTGTATTTTTTATTCGACTGTTTTTTGCGCTTCGTCATTAGCGCTTATTATCCGAATAGTTTTTTCGATTGTCGCTTGTTGGTCATGGAATATGGCGATTGCTTTTGAGTAATGGGTGTGTAGAATCGAACACTCCAACTATCAAGCGGAGGCCTGGTTATGAGCTGCTGCGATGACCCCACCGAAATACACAAAGTCGATCCACGGGAGTTAGTCCGCGAACAACAACATTACGGCAATCTGGTTCGCGATTTATTCACCGACGATCCCGAAAAAGTCCTACTGAAACTATTGAACGAAAGCAATGCTTATCTCAGGGAACTGGCCGCATTAAGAGCCCATTACCCGTCGGTTCGATTGCGAGCGATCGAATTGTTGGATAAAAAAAGTCAAGCGGTACTCGAACAATTGATCGAACAAGAACCGGATTCGTCATTCGGAATTGCTGCAAAACAGCACATAGAACAATTAAATAGCGAAACCGGCCTGTTCGGCAAACTGTTCGGGTCCTAATCGACCCAAGCATATACCTTTCGTACTTCAAATTTCGGCAGGTTCTAAGGGGGCACCCCGGTGCCGAATTTTGATCTACGATGGGTATAATTACAATAACTACACGAGGCGGAATCATGAAATCACTAGCACTGATCGGAACACTTGTCTTAATGACAGCTGCAACCAACTGTTGGGCTTACGGTAGCAGCAGTAGCACCAAATCTTGCGATAAGCCGCGCTTCAGCGACTTCAATCCGGCCGAAAAATCGGAAGTAACCGCGCAATCGGCCTTTTCATTTAGCGCATCCGGCGTTAGCGACCCGAACACTATTAAAGTCACCGTTAAAAAACAACCTGTAGAACTTATCATTAACGAAAAAGGCATTGGCTATGAGGTTTCGGGTAATTTGCCTGAAAACTTAAGCGACACCTATGCCAGAATCGCCATCAGCGCCGACGGCCGCAACCGCTGCAAAGGTATGGGCGGCTGGCTAATTAAGATTACTGACTGATCGATCATTCTTAAAAACTCGAAATCAGCCTGCGAAGAGCTTGATGTTCTATCCATTAGCCGTAGGGTACGCTATGCGTACCATAACAACCCGCCGAAGTTAAAAAGCCCATAGGATTTGACTTTAGCAGGGGGGCGGTGCTGAGTTATGAGGGTACGCGCAGCGTACCCAATTCATATATACCTTTCGCACTTCAAATTTCGGCAGTGCCTGAGGAGGTGCCTGGGTGTCCGATAAAGGCTTTGCCTACATGGACGTATTCACGGCGTCCTTTAGCGGACACCCAGGCTCCGAATTTTGATCTACGATGGGTATATAACGATGAGCACAGAGTGCATGGTAACCATTTGGGGACTTTCGGCACTTTAACCATTACGGCCTAGATAGCTTTTATTGACCCCCCAACCGAACCGACTTCGATCGCGATTAGGGGGAGTGCTCCTACAGAGCGTCAGTCGCCCCTGTGGGAGCGACGCCTTCGTCGCGATTTCGAAGCCGGGTATGTTAGGTGGCAATAATTAGTATCGAAGTCACATTTGCTAAACCTCTGAGTGTACGCATGCGAACCAAGGCGGCACTATCGAGGACGGCAATCCCTGCCGGATTAACGATTTGTGTAGATACTTGTGTTTTAACAACCAGGAAAATTTGAATCTAGGCGGTCAAATCACCGTCAAGTCGCGCGATTTTCGATTGATTTTCCGTAATCGGCGCTGGGCCGGCCTAAATGATAGCCTTGGGCCAAATCGATGCCGAGTTCCTTGAGCATCTGCAGGGTCGCCGCATCCTCGACAAATTCGGCCAACACCGTTTTGTGCATGCCTTTCGCAATACCGACCATCGCTTTGACAAAAACCTGGTTCTCTCTGTTATTCGGCAAATCGCGAATAAACATGCCGTCGATTTTTAAAATATCGACTTCGAGATATTTTAAGTACGCAAAGGTGGAAAAGCCGCTGCCGAAATCGTCCAGGCAAACCGTGCAACCCGCTTGACGAATCCCTTCGATAAAGCGCTGCGCATCGCGAATATCCGAAACCGCAGCGGTTTCGGTCAACTCGATGATCAAGCGGTTCGCGTCGACTCGGTTTTCTTCCAAGCAAGCGCGGATAAATTGCGGCAATTCGGGGTCGTCGAACGAGCGCCCCGAAATATTGACCGCCAAGGACGGTAAAGTGGGATTTTCGCTTAATAAGGCAATACTGCTCCGTAAAACCCAACGGTCGATTTCCAGTATCTGTCCGCTATTTTCGGCGATTGGGATAAATTGGCCGGGCATGACTAATTGTTCGGGATGTTGCGGATCGTGCATGCGAACCAGTACTTCGAAATGACTGAGTTTACCGCTCTCGACTCGATAAATACCTTGAAAATGCAATTCCAACAAATCTTGCCGTAAAGCTTGTTCGATGCGTTGACGCCAGGACATTCTTTCCATAGCCGCGCCGGAGTCGTCCCGCTTGGAATCGTAAACCGCCCATGTGTTTTTTCCATTCGCTTTGGCCTGATACATCGCGGTATCGGCATGAGCCACTAATTCCTCGACCGTTTCTCCGTGTTCCGGAAAAAAAGCCAACCCAACACTGGTCGTAAGACGAATATTGGTGCCCCGAAACCGGAACGGAATCGACGCGACGGCTTGATTAATCCGATTCGGCAACACCGAAATGTCGTTTTGCGGATGTAGATAGCTCAATATCGCAAACTCGTCGCCGCCCAAACGCGCGAATATCTCAATCTCGCGTAAAACCACCGAAATTTCGCCGGCAATCCGCACCAACACGGTGTCGCCGGCTCGATGACCGAAGTTATCGTTAATATATTTGAATTCATCCAAATCGAAATAAATCAACGCGAATTTATCGTGATTGCGGCGCGCCATCGCAATCATGTGATCGAGCTGTTCTTGAAATCGGTGTCGATTGTAAAGTCCGGTTAACGCATCGTGTTCGGCTAAATAAAGCAATTGCTGAGCGGTTTGCCGCTCGTGGGTAATGTCTTCATAAATCCACAAGCGGCCTAAAATTCGCCCCTCGGTATCGGTCACCGGATAAGAAACTTGGGTCAGAATGCGACCGTCATAGAGATCCAGTTCGAAACGTTCGCTGATTTCATGCGTATCCAGGACTTTCAACACGTATTTGGAGGCATGGTCGGGCCGCGCGAACCGGTGCGTCGAATTTTCCAATACGAATTGAGTCGATTGTCCGACCGGGTCCAAATCGTCTTCTATGGCCCACATTCGGCGAAAGGCAAGATTAACGTATTCGATGGCGCCGGCCTTGTCTTCGAATAAAATGCCGATGCTCATCGCCGATAACAATGCCGCCATCCGGCCTTGTTCGGCTTCGGCAACGATGCGTAACTCCCTTTGTTTTTGTTCGGCGCGGCTCAAATCTTCGAAGGATTGTTGAAGGGCCAATTCGGCTTGTTTCAATTGGGTAATGTCTTGCACGGTACCGACGGCGCCAATCATTTTTCGTTGCCGATCGAATTCCAATTCGGCTCGTTCGCGTAACCATTTGACCTTGCCGTCGATCAATGCTCGGTGCTCTATATTGTATTCGGCACCGGATAAAGCCGCGTGCCAAGCTTGATCGACAAACGCTCGATCGTCCTCGTGCACGCGCTCCAAGAACTCTTCATAGGTCAACGGCATACCTGGCGGCACGCCGAATATCCGATAAGTCTCGGGCGACCATTCCAAGCCGTTATCGGCCTGATTTAAATACCAACTGCCGATATGGGCAACACTTTGGGCACGATTCAAGTTTTCTTGACTTTGCCGAAGCGATTCTTCGATACTTCGTCGTTCCTCAACTTCCTGTTGCAATTTTTCATTGGCACGCTCTAATTGTACGGTGCGAGCAGTAACTGTAGTTTCCAAGCGAGCATTTAAGTCGGCCAATTGCGCCGATGCTTGAAACTCCCTACGATGTTTTTCGACATTAACTCGATACAGCATAATGCCGGTTGCCGTCGCCAAGGCCAAAGCGCACAAGGTGCGCAATATTTCGATAGGAATTCCAGTCGTCGCCGAAAATATTTGGGCATCGACAAGACTCTGTGTTGCAAACCAAGGTGCTGCGTTGACGACCAATCCAGTAAAAAGGCTATAAAAAGCCAGGCTATAACCGGCTAAAAGTATTGCAAAGTTGAGTTTGAGTGTACTTAAATACGGTCGGTTGCGGTATTCGTAAACCAAAAACGCGATGCCGGCCGAAGCCGCGCCGGGAAATCCGAGCAAATAGCGAATACCGCTATCGAATGTAGCGGCGTAATTTTGCGATAGGGCCGACGTTATTCCTGCAATGAGTAGGGAAGCAACGGGTAATAAACGGATGTATTTTAATCGACGTCGGTTGTTTTCCGAATTACATGTTAGCACCAGCCAAAAGCGTCGGGAGAATTCGAACAAAGCATAAAAGGAAGCGAAGCTCAATAAGTTTCCGACCAAGGAATTTTTTTCATTTAAGGAACCATCAATTAGCTCCCAGGCACATTGAAGCTCGCTAATGCCATGCAAGATTCCGAAGCGAGCCAGCCAAACCAGTATTGTCGAAAAAGGCAGAACCGAATTATCCTTGGGTTGCAAATAAATTGCCGCGGCCAGGAATAAAAAAGCCATTCCGTAAACCAGATAGATTTCCGTCATATGCGCCTGAATGACCGGCGATAAGGTATCCATAAACGAGCTCCTAATTGTTATTTTTATTTTTCGGCTTCGTGTGTTTTTCTATAAACCTAACGTTCATGAAGGCGCGGCCACTCGCCCCGGCAAATGAAAGTGCGAGGGATGGCTGGGTGCGGTCACTCGCCCGACAGGACGCCGTGAACCCAGTACCTAAATTATCCAAGATAGTTAACCATAGCCAATGGACTATGGAATTCATCCAGCACCTAAATTAGCCATGATATTAAACATAGCCAATGGGCTATGGAATTTAGGTGCTGGATTTAGGTGCTGGGTGAATACGTCCATGTAGGCTCGACGGCGGCTCCCTGCCGCCGACGCCTGCCGGTCGAGCAACCCCACCCTCTTCGGAACCGGCATTATTTTTCATATCGAAAAATTAGATCAGGAGTCCGAATCCACGAACTTTCACAGTAAAAAGAGCGATTAGAATTTGATATAGACCGTTCATGCCAAGCCCTAGTCTCTAAAACTATGGCATCGACAAGGTATCCGGCAACTTCGATGGTTTATTTAACGATGCGGTAACACGGTTTATATGTCTTGCCGGGCAACTTCATGCGTTGTTGATTAACAAAAGCGCTCAACAATTCGTCTACCGGCCCCATGATTTCGACATCGCCTTTAATCTCGAAATGGCCGTGCTGTTCTATCGCTCTAATTCCATCGTCTTTAACATTGCCGGCGACTATACCGGAAAAAACCCGGCGCAGATTCGCGGCCAAACGATGACTTTCCTGATCTTTATGCAATTTCAAGGCGGCCATGTTTTCGTGGGTCGGATTGAAGGGTTGTTGAAACTCGGGGCTGATTTTTAAACCCCAGTTAAAATAATAAGCGTCTTCGCGCTGCTGGCGAAACTCGCGTACCCGCTGCATACCTTCTTTCATATCGCGCGCGACTCTGGCCGGATCGTCGATAATGATTTTGTAACGTTGTTGCGCGGCCAGCCCTAAGGTCTCGCCTATAAAACGGTTGATTTGCTTGAAATATTCCTCGGTGTTTGCCGGTCCGGTAAAGATTAGTGGAAACGGAATGTCCTTGTTGTCGGGATGCAGCAAAATGCCCAATAAATATAATATTTCCTCAGCCGTGCCAACTCCTCCCGGGAATACGACGATACCGTGACCGGCCCTCACGAAGGCTTCGAGCCGTTTTTCGATATCCGGCATGATCACCAAATCGTTAACGATTGGGTTCGGTGCTTCGGCGGCGATGATGCCCGGCTCGGTAATACCGATATAATGCCCGGTACCGATACGCTGCTTGGCATGACCTATCGTTGCGCCTTTCATCGGCCCTTTCATCGCGCCGGGCCCGCAGCCGGTGCAAATATCCAGGCCTCGCAAGCCCATTTGATAACCGACCACTTTCGAATAATCGTATTCCTCGCGCGAAATCGAATGACCGCCCCAGCAAACCACCAATTGGGGCAGCTTGCCGGCTTTCAAGATATTGGCATTGCGCAGTATATGAAAAACCGAATTGGTCACGCCTTCGGAGCTTTGCAGATCGAATTTCGGGTTATCGTTGATCTCGTCGCTGACATAGATAATATCGCGCAAAACGGCAAACAAATGTTCTTTGATGCCTTTGATCATGTGGCCATCGACAAATGCGGTGGCCGGTGCGCCTTTTACTTCGAGTTTGATGCCGCGCTCTTCCTGAATAACTCGGATTTCAAAGGATTTATAGCGTTCGAGCAGTTCCTTGCCGTCATCCATATAATTGCCGCAATTCAACACCGCGAGCGAGCAATTGTGCAGTAAGCGGTAAAGCCCGCCTTGACTGGTATCAAGTAACTTGTTGACTTCGGTCTTGGACAAAACGGCTAAGTGGCCGGCCGGAGAGATTCTTGCGTCTACGACATCGTGTTTCATATTTTCCTTAGGATGTGTTGCGGTGTTCTTAAAATATAGTCCATAGGCTATGGAATTTAGGTGCTGGGTGAATACGTCCATGTCGGCTTGACGGCGGCTTTCCTTGCCGCCGACACCTGCCAATCAAGTAACCGAACCCTCCAAAAATAGGGAAGTTATCTATGACCAAATCCTAATTTAGCCGAGTCAATCGTGGTTAGGTTTGTTTTCGTTGCTTATTTCCTGTTCGGGTATTTCGTTTTCAACTGGCGTCTGCCCGGCATTAAGCGTACGCAGTTCTTTTAAAATGGATCGCAAAATACGCGTTTGCCGGTCTTGCTTCGCCTTGATACCAAACACGGCAAACGGCAGTAATGTCCATAACATAACCAGCAGAACTAGCACAACCAATCCGGCTATGTGCAAATGAGGTAATAAATCGGTCATCATTTAAAATCGGGGTTAGTCGTCAGTAAGTGTTTATCGTAGTACATTGATTCTATGGCTAATCGGTTAAACCTGGCATTTTTAATTGGTGTCGTTCATGTTTATCAAGGCCTCGATCAATAAACGCAATTTATTTTGAATGATACGGGTATTTTGCGGCCCCATTCTGAGCATTTGTTTTTGAACGGGACTGAGTGCTTCCAGATCCTTATCGGCAAATTGATATAGTACCGACGGTTTCACCAGGGCAATGCGCGTTTCGACGACCGGTGCCGATAAAATTTCGGCGCCTGCTTTTTTGATCAAATCCTCTAACCGATAATTATCCGGATAGCCGAATTGTGCAAAGACTTCTTGGCAAAGCGGTCTGATTTTTTGATAAAGTGCCAGAACGTCATGGACATTGGTCGAATCGATTGCTTCGGCGAACGCGTTATAACGCTGATAACTTTTGGACGGAAGATAAAGTCCTTGCGGGTCTTCCTTGGCAATGAACGGTTCATCCAAGTTAAGCCAACGCATGTGTTTATGAAGGCGCTGGCCTTGAGAAAAATCGTTGATTATCAAAATAATCTTAGGAATCTGTCTGTCTGTTTTCAACAATTTGGCGAGTTCAGGCGACAATTCAGTCAATTTATCGTGTATAAATTCGTCGCTTTCTTTGAGACTGGGTAAAGGGGTAGGCGCCATTTCTTCAGTCTCGGCTTGTTCGATATCTTTTTTTAATTCGTTATCCGAGAGTAAGTCCGGCTTCGACGTCTCATCAAGTTTTGTTGCCGAGGGAACCGGCAGCTCATAAGTTTCTAAACCCACCTCAGATTCAATCGTCTGCATTGAACGCCAATAGAGCCATGCGCCCCCGGCAATAATTAATAGCAGTATTAACAAGAAAACGATCATTCCGATCGGTTTTCTTCGTTGATACAAATCATAGCGCCCCATGTTCTCCCCTTTTATCATTATGTATTTTCATCTCAGGTTTACTTCGCGCAGGCATATTTTCGTCAAACACAACTCGTAACTCCTGAATATCAGACGTTTTTTGTGGTTAGCCTATCAAAACCCTCGCCTTTCATGGAAACGTCATCGAACGGTTAACAAGTTGTAACATTATCCCGGTAGTTTAGCCGCCATGTACCGCATTTGGGATCTATTACAATGAAACTACATTACCGTTCCATTTGGATATCCGACACGCATTTAGGCACCCGGGGCTGTAAAGCCGAATATTTGCGCGACTTTCTCGATCATACCGAATCCGATTATCTGTATTTGGTCGGCGACATCATCGATTTTTGGAAATTCAAAACCGGCGCTTATTGGCCGATGCTGCACAGCGATATTGTGCAGCGCATCATCAATAAAGCGCAAAACGGCACCCGGGTAATCTATATTCCGGGCAATCACGACGAAATATTTCGCAAGCATGCCGGTATGCATTTCAACGGAATCGATATTCAACTGAATGCTGTCCATACCACCGAAGACGGCCGTAAATTTTTGGTTTTGCACGGCGATGAGTTTGACAGCATCGTCTGTCATAACAAAAGCCTAGCCTATATCGGCGGCGAAGCCTATGAAGTCTTGTTACTGGTCAACCGCTGGTTCAATGCCGTCCGTACTCGATTGGGCTATAAATATTGGTCTTTATCCGCGTTTTTAAAACACAAAGTTAAAAACGTGGTCAGCTTTATGACCAATTATCAGCACATTTTGAGCCTTGAGGCGCAAAAACGCAAAGTGGACGGCATTATTTGCGGCCATATTCATCATGCCGATATCGCTACGATGGAACTCGGTAAAACTTATTGCAATTGCGGCGATTGGGTCGAAAGCTGCACCGCGCTAACCGAGGATGAGCACGGAACACTCAGGATCGTACGCTGGCTCGAAGATAGCCATGTATTGCTCGATGATGCCGTCAACGAAGACACCGGACTTGCGCAAGCGGCATAATCGGTGCTCAAAAAAACCATTCTCATGTCGGTCGGCGGCACTGTCTTTGTCGCCGGACTCATCCTTTTTCCGTTGCCGGTTCCGCTTGGTCTGCCGACCATGGTCATCGGCTTGTCGATCATGCTCAAGGCGTCGAACCAAATCAAACGCACCGTTATCAGACTCTTCAAGAAAAACCGCCATAGCTCACACGTCTGGCGCAAGGGTCGCGCTCTACGCCGCAAGGTTCGTTAATGCCATCTCAGTTCGGCTTGCTGTCATCAAATCTTAAACAAATCTTCATCTAATTGTCACAGAGCAGCCTTAAGCTTCGCTCTGAAATTAAGGAGCATAACATAAATGGAAAATCGATGATTTTCACCGCCTTACGCTGTCGCGGTCGACGCGTATGGCACCTAACGAGGGCAAGACTATGAAACTGATTTATTCGATCCACAAATGCGACGTGTTCATGTTTACCTGGCTGAATAACGTAAGCATCCACACGCATCTGGTTCGTCTATGCCGTTATATTTCGAAAACCGGCGACGGCATACTTTATGTGTTAGCAGCCGCTTGGCTGTATTGGGAAAGCGGTACCGAATCGCCGCTGTTTAAAGCCATGGCTCTAGCGTTTCTCATCGAACGTCCGGTTTATTTCATTCTCAAAAATAGTTTTAAACGTAATCGTCCGCAAGCGGCGCTGGAAAATTTTCGTAGTGCCATTATCCCTTCGGATCGGTTCAGTTTCCCCTCCGGACATACTTCCGCAGCCTTCATGATGGCGACCTTAATTGGTTTTTTCATACCGGTCTTATTGATTCCGCTTTATCTATGGGCGGCATCGGTCGCTTTCTCACGCGTGGTACTGGGCGTGCATTTCCCGACCGATACTCTGATGGGGGCCGCAATAGGCGTCGGCACGGCAATTTTCAGCTTGGATTACTTATTATCACTATGAAGATATTTTATGGAGTACAGGGCACCGGTAACGGACACATTACCCGTGCCAGAGTCATGGCGAAAGAACTTTACGCCCAGGGTTTCGATGTCACATTTCAATTTAGCGGCCGTCCCGCCGACAAATATTTCGACATGGACGTGTTCAACGGATATCAGCTTAAAGAAGGACTAACCTTCAACACCGAAAAAGGCCAAGTCAATTACCTCAAAACCGCATTACAGGCCCGGCCGATTCGTTTCTTACAAGATATCAATACGCTGGATCTAAACGGTTACGATTTGGTCATCAGCGACTTCGAGCCGGTGACTGCCTGGGCCGCCAAAAAGCAAAAAATACCGGTGCTCGGTATCGGCCATCAATATGCATTTAACCATAAAATTCCTAAAACCGGCTCGGATCCGTTCGCCGACCAAGTGATGAAATATTTCGCTCCAGCCGACCAAGGCATCGGCTTGCATTGGCACCATTTCGGCCAACCGATCCTGCCGCCGATCATCGAAACGCCGGAATTTCCGAAGTCGATCGTCAACAATAAAATCATCGTCTATTTGCCGTTCGAGGATCAAAACGAAGTCATCAAGTACTTGTGCCCGTTCGAAAATTTCGAATTTCATATTTATGCGCCGCAACCGGTCGAATCGAGATATCCTCATATTCTGTGCAAGCCGCTATCGCGTGACGGATTTCAACAAGATTTATACGACAGCGCCGGCATCATCAGCAATGCCGGTTTTGAGCTGGCCAGCGAATCGCTGCAACTCGGCAAGAAAATTCTCGCCAAACCACTGCACTCGCAAATGGAGCAAATTTCCAACGCCGCCGCGCTCGAACAACTCGGCTATGGCCATACGATGTTCGACATGGATGTCGCCGTCATCGAAAATTGGTTGCATAATCCGCATGCAGTACGCATCACCTACCCGAATGTCGCCAAAATTATCGTGCAATGGATCAAAGATGGCATGCCGGAATTGGACATGGCATTTACCGAAGCGGTTTGGGATAGCGTTGACGTATTGCAAACCAAGTCCATCAATACAAGATAAAAGCTAAACGCACTTTAGTTCTGTAACCAAACGTTTTGCCCAAAACACAATAGGGTCAGGTTCAATTAATAATTCAACCTGACCCCTTTTTTGGACCCCTTTTTTGGCGCATGTGAAATCAGTCTTCCTCGGACCAAACACTGAAGTAGATGGCGAAACGGCGAGCCAGGTGCTTTGGTTTCTCCGCAAACAACCGACGCCCCAGCGGCTTACTTTCCCGCTCGATCTGCGCGGTCCTCTCCTCGACATGATTGATAAAGTTCGTAAAAACTTCTTCCTTTGCAGAGGATGCCGGATCATTCAGGACCCATGCACGTAAAACACAAAGATCATGGTGATTGCCTAGCAATTCACCGAGTTTCTCCGCCTCATCCCGCCGTGCTCGCACGACGGTAGGCCAGGTGTCACGCAGGAGGCGCATGTGATACCAGTGGTACTTCACTCGCTTGCGCCACTCGTGAAAAGTATCAGGTGTAGGATTGTCGCAGGCTGCATCCATGGCATCGCATGCCCGAGAGTACGTTCTACACATACCCTCGAGTGCTGCCCCATAGCCATCGCTTTCGATACTCAAAGATGCCAAACGCTTGTGACCTACCACCATAGCGGACTCAAAATCTTGCAGAAGCTTATCGATCCGGCCCGTATCCTCCATCAGCGTGTTCTTATGCGTCTCCAGTCGCAAGCGGATGGGCCGTATGATCTTTCTATCAACTTGGGCATCGAAATGCTCAGCGAGCGCGCCGCAGGTTTCGATCATAGCCTCCGTGTCACGTACATCCGAGATACGGCGCGCAGCATCGCGGTACCAGGCGTTCTCCTTGGAGTAATTCTTGCCGAGAGCGCCCCGAATAAGCCGCAACGCCGCGCGTATCTTCTTACAGCGCTTGCGCACTTGATGAATCGTATCTGCCCGATCCAGGTTCGTATCTGCCACTTCGCCGAGCGATTGTTCGATCTGCTCGGATATGACGCGGCGGATACCGTTCTGAACCGATTCGCCGGTTTTCAAACGATATGGCATACTTGATAATCTCCAACTGGGCTATATGACATCGACGTGCAGGCTTAGATGAAGCCCAATGCCTCATGCCTCACATCACTGGCGGTAAAAAGCAGAGCGAAAAATGAGCGGCACTTTTTACTATCCAACTGCATGTGCTTGTTAGCTTGTTTCTTCTATTTAATAACCCGGCTTCTTGGTTTGATCAATAAATTTTTCAATATTTCTTTTGCCCCATTGGTTTGAAATAGCATATCTGGTTGAATCCAAGAATTCTAAAACTTTATCATCCCCAAGAAAATGCCGATATACTCCTCATCAAATGTAAATTTCCTTTGCTTCCTGTTCAGGTACAAAGGGGAAAAGGAAAGGCGGATGTCAAATGTATGGCTTGATAATCATCGAGCCTGTCTCCGCGAACGTTTTGATTTGCTCAGGTCCTGGTCGAACTAAAAAGGGGTCAGGTTTAATTATTAATTAAACCTGACCCCTTTTTACCTTTTAAAGCCATTGACGCTCGGCAACGGATGGCTTTGATCGAAGCTTTGGCGTTTTGATTTCGATACCTTCAACTGGTTATTCGAACTTCTCGGCATCGATAATCGCGATCTGGGGATCGCTCCCACAACGGAGTAAGGAGGCATTAATCGTTGGTGCGCGATATGTATCACGCCTCATTGAAAAAAACATGCTAGGTGGCTGTGTGTCCGGCTCTCGAAATGATATATAGAGCCCGTGATTAATTAAGCTACATTCATGAAAAAGGGGCCTGAAAAAGGGGTCAGGTTGAATTAAAATTCAACCTGACCCCTTTTTCAGCAGGCAAACCTGCGTAAGACATGGCTTACAGAGATATTGGCATGTAAGCGAAAAATATTAGTTGAGTAAATAAGTAGGTAATTACTACAATAATCTCTACAATTACTGTAGCATGAAGATTCGCGTGAGTTTTTAGCGATTCTCGATTTTGGGGTCGTTAACAAAAGGTTTTGGCGCGACAATGCCTTTTATCAGGAAAATATTATGAAAAAAATGATTACTTTATTGGCCACGTTAATACTAGTGTGTTTCTCACAAATGGGATATTCCGCAGGCGGTCCAATGAACGAAGACTTGACACCTCTCATCCCGATGGCGCAAAAAGCGGTAGACGCCGGTAAGCAAGGTGACGTAGATAATTTCATCAAAGAGGCAACTGAAACGTATAATGCGACTGAAACCCATCCCATGTCCGCAAGTCAGCAACGGGTTCTTACTAGAATGAGAAAATCACTGAAGCGTGCAAATTCCGGTAAGCTTGATGAAGCCGTTAAACTGGTTGAAGATGCTATGACGCATATGGGAAAAAGTGATGGTCCAAGTTTCGGCGGTGGGTCATAATTAAATCAGATACAAAAGATATAGCACGATAAGATGTTCTAATAACGAAGCTCATCAACCGAGCTTCGAGTCAAGTAGGTTCTTTCAAAGTCTTTTGACAAATCGGCGCACTGCTGGAGTAGCTTAAAACGCGTGTGCTGGAAATGACCAAAAAAGGGTCAAGGTCAAAGAAACATGCGCTGGTTAAGTCTCACGGGCGGATTGAAAAATCTGTCCTGACTGGTGGACTTAGCTAGCGCATGCCGGAGGACAGGCACATTCAACTGCCGACTCCACGCGGTCTGTGTGCACAACCACATAACTATCGAAATCTACCCGCAAGATCCCATTCATCCTAAAAACGGCAGTTAGTCCACGAAAATCACGAGAGACATGTGAGAAATCAATATGTTATGTTGATTTAGCCATTCACCCTTTGGGTGACGATCTGCAATCGAGTATCTCTTTGAATATTTTCGTGCTTTTTGTGACGCCTAGAGGCGCCTACTTTTGGTTTTCGTGGCTCAAATGATTTTACCAGGTTCATTTGCCAGTTCATGTCTTGCCCAACCGGCAATACTTCTGGTCGGTTCGGGCGCTGATTCCTGTCTGTGGAATGAATATATGTACGGTACAGCTCATCCCTTTGACTTCGCTGCAATTATTCAGTCTCCCTCTGCCTAAAACTCGCAAAGTGTAACCGTTCAGACCTCTATTCAAAAACCAGCATTTTTTTGTAAAAAATGTTGCAAGCCATTGATATTTGGTTCTCGCACTATCATAAAAAGGGGTCTAAAAAGGGGTCAGGTTTAATTAATAATTAAACCTGACCCCTTTTTGTTCTTGCATCGCATCTCTGGGCCGCCTGATATATCTTGCGCGCGTCCAGTTACGATGCGTTTGCCGGATCGGCATTTATTGTGGGACCGACGCCTTCGTCGCGATCGTCGAAGCCATTGACGCTCGGCAACGGATGGCTTTGATCGAAGCTTTGGCGTTTTGATTTCGATACCTTAAACTGGTTATTCGAACTTCTCGACCTCGATAATCGCGATCTGAGGATCGCTCCCACAACGGAGTAAGGAGGCAATTAAACCTTGGTATGCGATATGTACCGCCTCGTTCAAGAACACACACTAGGGTTGCTGTGTTTCCGGCTCCCGAAATGGTATTAAGGGTCTTTACAGTGACCAAGTTTGAAGGGGCTTTATTCAACGTTGAAAATCGCGCCCCGTTAGCATTGCTTCGACATAGCCGGTTCTGATCACAAAGTCGCCGAAACGTTCGCCGGTTTGGCGGTCGTCGGCATAGTGCTGCAGTAACGGTGTTAATTCAGTCAGAATCTGCTCCTCATTGATATTTTCCCGATACAGCTTATTCAGTCGTTGACCTTCGAACCCGGCGCCTAAATACAGATTGTATTTGCCCGGCGCCTTGCCGACCAGGCCTATTTCACCGAGAAAAGGACGGGCGCAGCCGTTTGGGCAACCGGTCATGCGCAGCAAAATCGGGTCGTTTTCCAGGCCAAACCGTTGCAGTAGCGGCTCCAGTTTGTCGAGGAAAGCCGGCAGATAACGTTCGCTTTCGGCCATCGCCAGGCCGCAGGTCGGAAAGGCGACGCAGGCCATCGCATTCAAGCGTAACGCGCTTTGTTGTCCGGGCTCCATAAAACCGTATTGGCGCAGCAGCGATTCGATTACCGGTTTGTTGTGATCGCTGACCTTGCCGATGATCAGGTTCTGGTTCGGTGAAATCCGGAAGTCGCCGTCATGGACCTTGGCGATTTCGCGTAGCCCGGTCATGATGGGCGCATCGTCGTCGGCGATACGGCCGTTCTGGATGAACACGGTGTAATCCCAGGTGTCGTTGACGCCCTTGATCCAGCCGTAGCGGTCGCCGGAATATGCGAACGTGAATTCCCTGGGCGCTTCCATTTGCCAGCCCAGGCGACGATTCAATTCGAATTTGAACCAGTCGACGCCGCGGTCATCAATGGTATATTTCAGCCGCGCATGCTTGCGGTTGGTCCTATCGCCGAAATCGCGCTGGATCTTGACGATTTCTTCGGCGACTTGCAGGGTCTTGTGTTTGGGGCAGTAGCCGATCACGTCGGCCAGACGCGGATAGGTGTTCGGCTCGCCGTGGGTCAGGCTCATGCCGCCGCCGACCGTGACATTGAAACCGACCAGACGGTCGTTCTCGGCGATTGCAATGAAGCCTAGATCGTTGGCGAAGATATCGACATCGTTGGCAGGCGGCACCGCGATTGCGGTCTTGAATTTACGCGGCAGATAATGTTTGCCGTAGATCGGTTCCTCGTCCTGGCGGCTGGAGTCGATCAGCTTTTCGTCCAACCAGATTTCATGGTAGGCGGTCGTTCTCGGAGTCAGGTGATCGTTGATGCGGCGGGCATATTCGTAGGCTTCCCCGTGCAGCCGGGATTGTTCCGGCACCGGGCTGCACATGACATTGCGGTTGACGTCGCCGCAGGCGGCGATGGTGTCGAGCAGCGAGGCGTTGATTTCGGCGATACTGCGTTTCAGGTCGCGTTTAAGGATGCCGTGGAACTGCAGCGCCTGGCGCGTGGTCAGGCGTATGCTCCCATTGCACCAGGTAGTGGCGATGCGGTCCATCTCCAGCCACTGCGCCGGCGTACAAATGCCGCCGGCGACTCGGACCCGAACCATGAATTGATAATGCGGTTCCAGCTTTTGCTTGCGCCGTTCGTCGCGCAGATCACGGTCGTCCTGCTGATAAATGCCGTGAAACTTGGATAGTTGAGTATCGCTATCGGTCAGTGCGCCGGTCAACGGGTTATTCAGGCTTTCCACCAGGCTGCCTCGCAGATAATTGCTGGCATCCTTGATGCGTTCCACTTCGACCCGTTTGTTCAATTCTTCCTCAGACACGTCGGTCATGTTTGTATCCTCGTTAATAAATGTCACGCTGATAGCGTTTTTCTTTCTGTAAGGTTTTCACATAGTGTTCCGCCGCATCGCGGTTCATGCCGCCTTCACGCTCGACCAGCCCCAGCAGGGTCTCATGCACGTCGCGAGCCATGTATTTTTCGTCGCCGCAGACATAAAGATAAGCGCCTTCCTGCAACCAGGCGTATAAATCGCGGCTGTGTTCCTGCATGCGCTGTTGCACATAGACTTTCTCGGCCTGGTCGCGGGAAAAGGCGACGTTCATCCTTGTCAGCAAGCCGCTTTTCAGATAACGCAGCCATTCGCTTTGATAGAGAAAATCGGTCATGAAATGCTGATCGCCGAAAAACAGCCAGTTCTTGCCGGTGGCGCCGACCGCATCGCGTTCCTCGACAAAGGCGCGGAACGGCGCGATACCGGTGCCCGGACCGATCATGATGATCGGCGCGCTGGGGTCGCTCGGCAGCTTGAAATTTTTGTTGTGATCGACATAGACCGGTATTGTCGTTTCCGAGCCGATGCGGTCGGCCAGAAAGCTTGAACAGACGCCATGACGGCGGCGGCCGTGACTTTGATAGCGGACCGTCGCAACGGTCAAATGCACTTCATCGGGATGCTGTTTCAGGCTGGAGGCGATCGAATAGAGACGCGGGGGCAATTTGCGCAGACTATCGATGAAATCTTGCGGATTCAAACCGGCGCCGGGAAAATCGGTGATCAAATCGATGATTTCGCGGCCATATAGATAGTCGGCCAGGTCTTGCTTATGCGCCTCGTTCAACAGGCCTTCCAGCTTGGGGTTGCCGTTCAGAGCGGCATATTTTTGCAGCATAGGCCGGGTCAAGGTCGTGATTTCATAGTCGCAAAGTAGAGCGTCATACAATGAGCGGTCTTTGCCGTCGCTGCTGACCGCATCATCCCCATTGAAATGCAGGGATTCGAGCAGTTCATCGACCCGCTCCGGCGCATTGCGAGGATAGATGCCCAGGGCATCGCCGGGTTCATAGCTTAAACCGGAACCCTCCAGCGACAGTTCATAGTGATGGGTTTCCTTGTTCGAGCCGCGCCCGTTCAACACGATGTCGTCCAACAGCACGGCCGGGAACGGGTTTTTGCGTGAATATTGGGATAAGACGGCGGTCTTAGCCGTAGCTGGGGTCAGGCCTGTTTCTTCAGTGATACTCAGCGTGCGCTGGCTTAATACGTTCAGCACCGAAGTCATCCAGTCTTCCGCCGCCGTCTCGTAATCGACATCGCAATCGGCCCGCTCGAACAGCCGCGTGGCGCCGAGTTCTTCCAGGCGTTGATCGAAATCGGCGCCGGTCTTGCAGAAGAATTCATAACTGGAATCGCCCAACGCCAGCACGGAGAATTGAGTGTGTTTTAATGAGGGCGCCCGTTTGCTGAATAAAAAGTCATAGAGATCTCGAGCATTATCGGGAGGATCGCCTTCGCCATAGGTGCTGACGATTACCAGCAAATACTTTTCAGTCTTCAGTTGCGGCGCCTTATAATCGCCCATGTCCTTGATCACGGCTCGCAGACCGCGCTCGGCGGCTAGGTCATGAACTTGTTCGGCCAGCTCTTCGCAGTTGCCGGTTTGCGAACCGACCAGAATGGTGATTTCGTCGGCTTTTGCCTCATGGGTGGTGGCGCTTACCGTCGATGACAATTGCGCGGTCAGATAACCGGCTACCCAGGCCTTTTGTTCCGACGTCAGCAGGGATGAAAACTGTCGGAACAACCGATAACGTTCCTCGTCTAGCGGCGTTTGAGTTTGTTCGGGGAAGGTATCACGCATAAATATTTTCCTTATACAGTAGGGCTGAATAGTTTTTAACTATTGAAAAGTCCCATGTCTACCGACAAAAATCTATCAACGTTTGGCCCTGATTGAACAGATTCAGTTTTAAGTCGGACGTTAATAACCAAGCATTTTACTCAGCAATTATCATTAAAGCTAGTTTCCGCTCGGTATAAATTATGCCTTTCGCACTTCAAATTTCAGCAGTGTCTTAGGAGGCGCCGGGGTGCTCGGCAAAGGCTTTGCCAGCATGGAGCTGGCATAGAGCCTACATGGACGTATTCACGGCGTCCTTTGACGGGCACCCCGGTGCCGAATTTTGATCTCCGATAGGTATAGCTTTTATTTTTTGGTCGTCGTGGTATAGATGAAACAAGGTTTGGCGATTTTTCGGGATAAATAATGACGACACCAAAATTCTCAACGAAAGTCAGATGTTTCCATGATGGCGACTGCCCTATATGCAAAGCCGAAGTTAAGGCGATGAAAAGACTCGATCGAGACGGCGCGATTGAATGGGTTGATATCGTCCGCGATCAGGCAACTCTCGATAGCGCCGGAATCAGTTATAAACAAGCGATGGACCGTATCCATGTCATCGACGAAAACAGGCAGTTGCAAACCGGGGCGCGTGCATTCTTGGTTCTGTGGAAGCGTTTGCCCTATTATCGCCGACTGGCTGTCTTGGTCGAAACGCTTCCTGGACTCTTGCCGCTGATGGAATATGCCTACCGCCTATTCGCCTATTATCGTCTGCCGTTGACCGGAAAACGGCGCATCAGCAAAAAAACTTAATTCAACCTGACCCTGATGTATCCCCACAAATTGCTCGTTCCCACGCAGAGCACTCGCCGTTATACACAAGTATAAATATACCTGCTTGTACAAAACGTAGCGACCAATCGCTAGATTGCCGTGTCGTCCGAAAAGGCTATTGGTGTTTGAGCGATAGCGGCTTCGATAGTCGCGACGTAGGCGTCGCTCCCACAGCGCTTGTCACCCTTTGTGGGAGCGATCCCCTGATCGTCCCTCACCTAACGCTAGGTGAGGGAAAGTCAAGATTGTTAAGTGACAATAAATGCTATCGAGGTCTCATTGGCTAAGATTGTAAAAGAGTAATTTTTGACTTATGTATAACGATGAGCGCAGAGCGTGGGAACGAGGATGTGCGCAAGGCGTGAGTACCATTTAAGGAAGTTATTTTTACCGTATCCTTAACCTCTTTCGCTCGATATGTTCTTACCCTCGATAGCGCTTCGCCATATCGCGCAATGACACGGCTTTGATTTTACCCGCATGCCCGGCCGAGCCGAACGCTTCGTAGCGCAATTGGCAGAGTGTCTGCATTGCATCTCTGGCCGCCTGATATATCTTGCGCGAATCCAGTTCCGATGCTTTGGCCGGGTCGGCGACATAGCGGCGAATCGCACCTGTTGAGGCCATGCGCAGATCGGTGTCGATATTGATCTTGCGGACGCCGTATTTTATGCCTTCGACGATTTCATCGACCGGCACGCCATAGGTTTGCGGTATGTCGCCGCCGTATTCGTTGATAACTTTCAGCCAGTCTTGCGGCACCGAACTCGAACCGTGCATAACGAAATGGGTATTCGGCAGGCGCTGTTGCAATTCGCGTAAACGGTCGATCACCAAGACCTCGCCGGTCGGCGGTTTGCTGAATTTATAGGCGCCATGACTGGTTCCGATGGCTACCGCCAACGCATCGACTTGCGTTTGTTCGACGAATTCGACCGCTTCGTCGGGCTCGGTCAACAAGCGACTCGTCGCCTGTCCCGTTTTGTTTTCCAATGAACCCAAACAGCCGATTTCGCCTTCCACGGACACGCCGCAGGCATGCGCCATCTTGACGACGGTGCGTGTCACGTCAACGTTATAGTCGAAAGAGGCCGGCGTTTTCATATCTTCCAGCAAGGAGCCGTCCATCATCACCGAGCTGAAGCCCGATTGAATCGCCTGGGCGCAGATATCCGGAGTGGGCGCGTGGTCCCGATGCATGACGACCGGAATATGCGGGTATTGTTCGACGGCGGCCAGGATCAAATGGCGCAAGAAGACTTCTCCGGCATAACGATTGGCACCAGCCGAGCCTTGCATGATTACGGGACTGTCGCAGGCATCGGCCGCCTGCATGATGGCCTGGACCTGCTCCATGTTGCTTACGTTGAATGCGGGAATGCCGAAGCCGTGGTCGGCAGCGTAATCCAGCAGTTGTCGTAATGAGACTAAAGCCATGAGCGGTTCTCCTTCGATTTGTTTTTGATTCCGGTTAAGTGCTGACATCAACGCCTGCGGGAAAGGAGGCGAGTTTAATTGTTAAATCAACCCGCCCCCTTTTAATTTAGTTGAAAATACTCCGTCAACTCAGCGCCGGGTTATGCTCGATTTGATAAATATAGCGCACCAGCGTTCCCTGTTCGGCATGATCCTTAAACCAGCCGTTTTCAGCCATGCGAGCCTCGCACAGAAACGCGTTGCCTTCGGCGTCGAAATCGGCTCTGAGCTTGTGCGAGTATTCGTAGTTTTTGATCCAGTGATTGCGCACGTTCGGCGTGAAGTCGTGCTGCACGTAATTGCACGCCAAGCCCTTCAACACCTGATCCATGCGGGTATGACCCGGCTCGAGGATGGTATCGGGATCGTCGTCTTCCTTGACCTGAAACGCCGCGACGATCATGCGCCCGCCGGGCTTCAGCTTCGCGTTGAGTTTGCGCAGTGTCGCCCCGTAATCGCCCATGAAATAGATCGAATCGATCGCGACGATAACGTCGTAGTCGCCTCCCGGCAGGTCGTCGTGAATCAGATCGACGCATTGAAAATTCAGCGTATCACGCTTGTCTTCGGTTCTTCGCAATGCCTGCCCGACCGCGACATCGGCGTAGTCGACACCAAGTATCTCGCAGCCGACTTGTTGATTAAGATGCTCAGTGATATGACCGTTCGAGCAGCCGATTTCCATGACTTTTTCGCCGGAGTTGAGCATCGTGGCCAAAAACGCCATTTCGTCGACGTCCATCATGCCGTGCTGACACAAATCGCGGCCATACACCGCCTCGCAGAAACGCGCATGCGACGAACTCTCCGCCGCGCGCCTGAAATATTCGTTGTACCACGCCTTCGAAAACATCTCAGCCTGCCCCAATTCGGCGGTGTGATTCATCAATTCGTTCATCGTTTGTTCCATGTTGCTTTCGCCTCGCTGGATTTAAGATTGGAAATAGGCGGCCGGCCGTTAAAATTTGAAAAACGGCCATTCCGGTTCGAGTCCGAGCAAGATTTGTCCGACAGATTCGAACTTGCTCGCGTTCAAAAAACCGTGCTGGGTGATGACATGAATGTCCCGGAAATGCCGCGCGAAACCGTAGTCCTCGCGAATGCCGGACGCGCCGGTGATCTCCTGTATCAAGTCGACCACCTGTGCGCATTCGAGCACCGCATGGGTCGATGAAAGCTGCAACTTGCCTTTCAGTTGCAGCGTGATCGCTTTGCCGGCAAGCGTTTCCTGCCAGGCTTCGTCGAATGCGCCGAAAAAATAGGCGCGGCTCGCGTCGAGCTTCGCTTGAGCCCGCGCCAGTTGCGATTGCACGATGCTTTGCTTGATCAACGTCGTCGAACCGTATGCCGGTATCTTGTTGCCGATCAAACCGAGCGCTTCGTCGATCGCCGCGCGTGTAATGCCGAGCGCCGGCGCGACCAATGCCGCGATCGCGGGCCAAATCGTCAACCGGTACAACGGGCCGGTATAAGCGCTGCCGGGATTGCGCAGCGGTCCCCACGGCGCGGCCCAGTGTTCGGGAATGACGACGTCGTCGACTTCGACGTCATGACTGCCGCTGCCGCGCATGCCCATCGTGTTCCAGTTGTCGACGATCTTGACCTTGTTGGCCGGAACCGCGATCAAACGCGTATCGGGCATTCCGTTTGCATCGACGCGCAATGTATCACCGTCATGCACGTTCGCGAAGCCGAGAAACACCGTCGCATGATGCGCGCCGCTGACGAACGATGTGCGCCCCGAAATCCGATAACCGCCGTCGACCGGAACGGCCTTGCGCGCCGGATTGAAGGCGCCGACCGGAATCGCATCGCGCCCGAAGATTTCCCGCGCGGCCCGGTCGCCGAACCACGGCGCGAACAGATCGTGCGCGGCGGCGATTTGCAGATTCCAGCCGGCCGCGCTGTCGATGCGCGAAACGGCCTCGATGATGCGGAAACCGGATACCGGATCGAGCTCGAAACCGTCGAAAACTTTCGGCCGCCACATCCGGTACAAACCGGCCTGTTGCATCGCCCGAGCGACCGGTTCAGACATTTTCCGCTCGCGCTCGGCCGCTTCGGCATATTTACGAATGATCGGCGATATGTCTCGAACGGCTTCGAGTAGGGTTTCAGTCGCTGTCATTGATATCTCCTGGATTGCCCTTCGTTCTAGTGACGGCCATTATACAAAAACCTTACGAATCTTGGGAGTTATCGACACCCAAAATGTAGACGGGTTCCCGTGATCCCTTGGGGCTACCCATGCTGCGCGCTACGTCGCGCCAGACTGAATTTCTGATGCGGTTTTCGTCGGTTGGACTTGGCCGGCGTTCAATCCGACCGGCGAATTGAATACTGCATGGTTACGAATTTTTGCAAGGGCATTTCCTGACGATGATCGAACACTGAGAGATCAAAGCCACGATGGTTAACGACAGGACAACATTTAACCGGAATATTTCTTGAAGTGTGGTGATTTGTTCGAGATTGTTGCCGCCTTTCACATAAATCAGCGAAGCCGGCGATACTGCAAAAAAGACAAAAAAGGAAAAAAGGGGGCAAGCGGGCGGCGTTAGCGGCAACATGCTACGATGACAAAGATTGACACCGAAAATACCCGTTAGAATGCAGGCTACATTTAAACTGTAAGGTCAATATTTAATTCTTTGATTATATCCATCCAGACGTAAACTCGGAGTTTACATTTAGGAAATTATCCCATTCCCCGAAGCTCCGTATTATCTAGCCTCAAGCAGTTTTTTGACTAAATTTATTATCGAAAAGCGCGAAGGTTTTTTAGATGCAAATTAATGCGCAAAAAGGATGATCCAAAAATGGACCCTCTTTTGTTGCGATGACGGCAAAGCTTGCCGTTATAGCTGGCGTATTTTTTTGGAAGTGCGACAAAATTGCGACAAGAACCAAATTATTAGACTTCGCTAATAAACTAGTTTTGTATAACCTATTGATTTGATTGGTGCCTGGGGCCGGAATCGAACCGGCACGGTGTTGCCACCGAGGGATTTTAAGTCCCTTGCGTCTACCAATTTCGCCACCCAGGCATTTGAGGATGTCGTAGAGCTGTGCATTGTACCTTATCCCGGACGGCATTCGCCAGTATTTTTTTGCTTGTGTTTTAATTCAAAGGGTACGGACCTTTCCTATTTTCCGTTACGTCTGTAAGTAAATTGATGAAACGGCGACCCATTGCTAATTGACAATGGCGGAAGCTTCTTCCGTTTTGCCATTGTGTGGTTTCGAGATACATTTGAAATGAATACTTTTGCTTGAGGAACTCGCTTTGCATTCATTATTACTTCGTCCGTTTATATCCCGTTGCCTGTTGATAGCTTTGCTCTCAAGCCTTGGCTCGGTCGCCGCCGATACAAGCCGGCTTGCAGTCGGTGAATTCTCCTCCGGCAGCCTTGCCGGCTGGAAACCTAAGTCATTTAAAGACACTACACTTTATACGATCGAGTTGTTAGATGATGTTCGCGTATTAAGAGCGAAGAGCGAACAAACGGCGTCCGGCTTATTTAAAGAGCAGCGTATCGATCTTCAAAAAACGCCTTATTTGAATTGGCGATGGCGCATCGAAAACCGTTTAGGAAACATCGACGAGCAGAGTAAGACCGGCGACGATTATGCGGCCCGTGTCTATGTGGTGGTTAGCGGCGGCTGGGCATTCTGGCGAACGCGGGCGATCAATTATGTTTGGGCCGGGAATTCACCGAAAGGCATGGTCTGGCCGAATGCTTTTGCCGGTCGTAATGCGATGATGATCGCTTTGCGTTCGGCTGACGATCAAACCGCTACTTGGTATCAGGAAAAACGTAACATACAGCGCGATTTGGAAGCGCAATTCGGCGAAGCTATTCGCTACATTGATGCCGTGGCATTGATGACCGATACCGATAATGCCGGCGGCAGCGCCGAGGCTTATTATGGCGACATCTATTTCTCGCGGGATTGATAAATTTGCGCGTTCCTAAGATAAAAGTCATTTCGTTATAACGTCAAAAATAAAACCGCGCATCGGCATTGTTTTGCGCAAAGTATATAATGACCGGTTTGCCGACTTTATTCAGACGTAGCAATGACCGATCAAAAGAAGATTTTAAGTTCCGATATCCGTTACGAATGCGGCGACTCCGCTTATACGCGCGGGCTCAGCTATTACCAAAGCGGCATGGTATCGAAAATGAACATTGCCGAAGAGGGTGACCGGCATATCCAATTGAAATCTTCGGTCAAAGGGAGTGGTAACAACCATTATCAACAAAATATAAAAGTCACCTGGAACGACAAATTCAATAATGTTGAAATCTTCGGCTATTGCTCCTGTCCGATGCATTTTAACTGTAAGCATGTCGCGGCGGTTTGCCTTAAATACCGCAATGACATGACCGACATGCCTATTAAAACCGCTAGCCATACATCAAGTTGGCTGGGTTGGCTCGAAACACTTAACAAACAAACATCCGCCAAATCGCCTTATCAAGATTTTCTTGCCTATACCCTGCTGCCGGCCTCGAAAAAAGGGGAGTTCAATCTCGATTTGACGATTACCCGTGAAAAGAAAACCGGCGGTCTATCCAAGGGCCGTAAAACTACAGTCAATAATCTGCGCTATGGGTATGCTTCAAACACTTATTTTCAAGAAGGCGACGAAGAACTCATTCGTTTAATCACCGCTTTACCCAGTACTTATGAAGGCGTACCGATCATTAACGGCGCGACCGGTTATTTGGTTCTAGCACAAGCCGTTAAAACCGGACGTTTGTTTTATCAGTCATTAGATGAACCGGCGATAACGAACGGCGAATTACGCGATTTAAATTTCGAATGGCTCATGCAGGATAATGGCGATTTTCAGTTGGTATTGACCATCGAACATGACGCTATTTTAATCTTGACCGAACCGCCGATGTATCTGGAGCCGGCAAACGGTTTAATCGGGCCTTTGAATGTACATGGAATCGATTTTCAACAATTGCAAAAAATTCTGACGATTCCGCGTATTCCCGCCGAAGCCGCCGAAGAGTTTAGCGAGCGTTTAACGCTTCAGCATCCCGAATTACCTTTACCGCCGCCGCGCAGGATTGAAATCATTGAACTGCGGGGTCAAAAGCCCCGCCCCAAACTGACATTGTTCGGCACGCAATTTACGACGTCGAATTATGTCCATGCAATGACGGTCAGTTTCGATTATGCCGGGCATATTTTTGCGGCGCACCCACTCGAAAGAAACAAGGCGAACAGTTTTTATTCGAAAACGGATAATGCTTCAGCCGAATCGGAGCGCCTTGTTTGGGAAGTGATTAAAACCGAACAAGGCTTATTGCGTATCGCACGCGACCAGGCTGCCGAATCCGAGGCGATTCAACGCTTAACCGACCAAGGCTTCCGATCGATGGATTGGCCCGGCAACACGGAATTCGTCATGACGGCGCAGGCGGAACCCTCGGACGCGAATGGGGCGGTTCGATGGGGCACATTCGTGCAAAACAGCGTTCCCGAACTGGAACAAGCCGGTTGGTTAATTGAAATTAACGATAGCTTTTTGATGAAATTCCAGGAGGCCGATACTTGGAATGCTGAAATCGACGAAAGCGGTAACGATTGGTTTGAAATGCGTTTTAACATCAACGTGGACGGTCAATCGTTACCGCTGTTGCCATTGATCATGCCGGTCTTGGAAAATTTTAAAGGGGACCAATTACCCGAAATTCTTAGCATTCCGATGGGTGAGCATCAATACTTAAACATTCCGTCGGAGCGTATCAAGCCGTTTTTGGATATCTTGTTCGAGTTATTCGATGCCGGTACTTACAGTGACCAGGGCGTATTGACCCTATCACGTTTCAATTCGGTCGCATTAGCCGATTTGGAAACGCACAGTTACGGCCTTTTCAGCCTAAAAGGCGGTAAGGCGCTTCGCGAAGTCGCTAAGAAGTTACGGGATTTCAAAGGTATCGCCAACGTTGCGCCGCCCGAAGGCTTGAATGCGCAATTGCGCGACTATCAACAACTAGGGCTCAATTGGCTGCAATTTATGCGCGAATATCAATTCGCGGGAATTTTGGCCGACGATATGGGACTCGGTAAAACCATTCAAACGCTAGCGCATATCCAACTGGAAAAAGAGCAGGGGCGTTTGACTGCTCCTTGTCTAATCATCGCCCCAACCAGTCTGATGGGCAATTGGCGACGCGAGGCCGAGCGCTTTACACCGAATTTGAGCGTCTTGATACTACAAGGCGTCGACCGAAAACAACATTTTCATAAAATCAACGATTTCGATATCGTGCTGACGACCTATCCTTTGTTGCCTCGTGACGAGGAAGCGTTGATCGAACCCGATTATCATTATTTAATTCTCGACGAGGCGCAAATTATCAAAAACCCCAAGGCCAAGGCATCGGCCATCGTCAGAAGAATTAATGCGAATCATCGATTATGTTTGACCGGCACGCCGCTGGAAAATCACTTGGGCGAATTATGGGCACAATTCGATTTCTTGATGCCGGGCTTTCTCGGCGACAGCGCTTTTTTCAAGCGTATCTATCGTACGCCGATCGAAACGCACGGCGACTATGAACAACGCAAGCGCTTGTCGCGCCGACTCGAACCTTTTTTACTGCGTCGAACCAAGCAAGAGGTTGCCAAGGAGTTACCACCAAAAACTGAAATGATCCGATCGGTGCCGCTAGACTCCAAACAGGCTGCCTTATACGAGAGTATAAGATTGACCATGGAAAAGAAGGTTCGCGATGCGATTGCGCAAAAAGGACTGGCGCGCAGCCACATTACGATATTGGACGCCTTGCTGAAACTGCGCCAAACCTGCTGCGATCCGAGAACGTTAAACTTGAAAGAGGCGCAAAAAGTCAAACAGTCGGCTAAACTCGATTTATTGATGGAGTTGCTGCCCGAGTTACTCGAGGAAGGCCGTAGAATTTTGGTATTCTCGCAATTTACGAAGATGATCGCACTCATCGAAGCGGAATTGAAAACCCGGAAAATTGCTTATAGTAAATTGACCGGCCAGACTAAAAACCGTGATGAAGCGATTAATTTATTTACCGGCGGCACAGTCGACGTATTTCTGATTAGTCTCAAGGCGGGCGGTGTCGGCTTAAATCTTACCGAGGCCGATACCGTGATCATTTACGATCCGTGGTGGAATCCTGCTGTGGAAAGTCAAGCCGCGGACCGGGCTTATCGAATCGGTCAAGACAAGCCGGTATTCGTTTATAAACTGATTACCGAAAATACGGTCGAAGAGAAAATTCTTGCCTTACAGGAAAAAA
This sequence comes from Methylotuvimicrobium sp. KM1, assembly GCF_044788715.1. Taxonomy (NCBI): domain Bacteria; kingdom Pseudomonadati; phylum Pseudomonadota; class Gammaproteobacteria; order Methylococcales; family Methylococcaceae; genus Methylotuvimicrobium; species Methylotuvimicrobium sp. KM1. The sequence continues at coordinate 4,952,812 of NZ_CP173170.1, forward strand.
AGCGTGCATTGGCGTCCGGGGTTTATCAGGAAAACAACGAGCAAGGTTTTAATTTGACTGCGGAGGATTTGACCGCATTGTTCGATCCGGTACAGTCGTAGGCATTGATCCAATAAAAAGCATTTTGTCCACGAAACACACGAAAATATTTGGCATTTTGGCTGGCCGGGGTTTGCAACCCAGCCCCGCTCGAAGGGACGACGAAGGCGACTCTCCCTCAGAGGGTTGTTAATGCACTGTGGGAGCGATCCCCAGATCGTCCCTCACCTAGCGTTAGGTGAGGGAAGGCCGTGAATGTCAAGTTACAATAAATGGCATCAAGGCCACATTGTCTAAGATTGCTAAAAGGTAATACATGACTTATGTATAGCGATGAGATCCGTAAATTGGGAAAGCAATACGGATTGACCGTTTTTTTAGCTTGATGCGCATGGGTTTGCAATCCCAGCCTAAACCGTTTAAAAAATGCAAACTTCGTGTAATCTGTGATCATTGAGATCAATCATAATAACCGGGCTTTAAACGATGAACGATTACCCACCGCATATTGAAGTCATCAATGATGCAGGTCATTACCCGCCTGGCTCGCCGCCTCAACGCTGGTTTATCTCCCGTTTGCCAATCTTTCTCGGTGTATTCCTGAGTGCATTGTTCATCGGCTTGGCTTACAACTACAGCCGCCCTGCAATATACCGCAGCACGGCAACCTTACTGACTTCGGCAATGACCGCGATCGATCAGGTCTCGGAAACCGCCGATATCCAGCATGTCGCGATACAACGGCAAATTTTGCTGGGCCGCGAACTATTGGATGAAACGCTCAAGAGACTCGAGATAACACATCCGCAAGCCAATCTCACTTTAGAAGACGTCAAGGAAATCTTGCAAGTCCAATCGTTGCCCGACACGCAATTGGTCGAGATGCAGGCCGAGGGCGAAATGCCGGAGATTTTATCGGCTTTGATCAATACTTGGATAGACGTATATTTGGATGCCAGAGCGACGGAAATCGAAAGCAGCAAAGGTAAGACAATACAAATCGTCAAGGATGAGTTGGATGAATTGGAAATTAAAATCGAACAAGCTCGGAACGCGCTGATAGAATTTAGGAACGAACATGACATCGCCTCGACCGAGCGACAAGAAAATACGGTATTGGCCAAATTAACCGGGCTAACTGCGGCATTGAATAACGCCAATGAGGCCGAAGTCAAAGCCAAGGCCCGACTCGAAGCCGTCGAAAAGGCCATTGAGGAAGGTCAAGCCGTCGTGCCGACTCAGGATCAACGCAGCCTTGAACAACTGGAACAGCGGTTGCAACAGCTCAAGGAAAAACTGGCCGAATTCGACAAACGCTATACCCGGGAATACCTAGCTCGGCAACCGTCGATGAGATTCATTCCCGAGGAAATTAAAAAGCTCGAAAAGGAAATCGCAGCCAAGCAGCAATACGGCACAAGAATCGTGCATACCGATGCGATGCAAGAATACCAGGCCGCTAAAATGACGCTTGATCGTATTCGTCAACAGCTGGAGGACCACAAACGCATGGCGTCGGAGTTTAGCTCGCGTTTCGCGCAACACGAAACTCTGAAAGCCGATCTCGATGGACTCGAAAAAATTTACCGTGAAACGCAAGAACGCCTGGTTCAAATCGAAACGCGTCCGGTTGAAAAATACCCTCAGGTTACCGTGATTGACCGAGCCTTTCTTGCCCGCGATCCCATCAGCCCGAATTACAACCGAGATACAGTGATTATCGTTATCGGTTCAGTCATGCTCGGACTGTTCGGCGTTTGGCTCGCCGAGTTTTTACATCCGCCGAGGGAAAAGCAATCGGACGATGCGTTATCCGGTTTATCGGCCTACGCGAACCTAGGTTTTGGCGCAGGAAGGCTGGATTTGCCGCAAATCTCTCCCGAAAGGCTTGCGCAAATTCGCAATCATCAGCGACTGCATGCGCCAATGCTACGGGAATTGTCGGATGCCGATTTGCGCGCGCTGCTCAATGCTTCGAATATGATGGGCAAACAGTTAATTGTTTTGTTATTGCTTGGCGTTACATTAAAGGAAGCCGCGGCATTGACTCCCGAGCATCTGTATGCCGAGTCTGGAGAAATCCGGTTGAGCGGTCCCGTACCGAGAAACATTCCGCTCGACGGTCTATTGAGTTATTTTAACGAGCAACATCGATTTCCGGCCTGGTATACCGATAGCCCGCTAGCGATCGACGATCTTTCCGCGATTATAAGCGTTGCGGCGATCGATGCCGGCATGACACATCCCGAAGATTTCAATGCCGATGCCATTCGCCATACCTACATCGTGTATCTCATAAGACAAGGTTTGAAGTTATCCGAACTTGAAAACATCGTCGGAACGATAGCGCCTGCCGATTTAGTCGAATACGGGCGTTATTCGCCGTTACGCCCCGGTCTTTCAGTAACTGAAATCAACCGAATCCATCCGGCTTTGGAAACGGAAGCACTTCCGCCGGCGCAATGATAAGGATTTGGTCGTAAATAACTGCCCAATTTTATGGAGGGTTCGGTTGCTCGATTGGCAGGTGTCGGCGGCAGGGCAGATTTTTGCTCCTCGGCAATTGCTCCTGCATCGCCTAAAGCGCCTACTGTTGGTGCCCTAATACACGCCATCCATGGCGTAATGCAAAATCTGCATTCATGCCATCCTTGGCAATCAGTCGCCGCCGTCAAGCCTACACGGACGTATTCACCCAGCCCCTAAATTCCATAGCCCATCGGTCATGGTTAATAGTCTTACTAATTTAGGGGCTGGGGGTCCTGTCAAGCGAGTTACCGAACCCTCAACAAAGCTCATAGTTCCTGGATGTTATTTATCACGAAATCCTAAATAAATCATGCACTTTTCGATCATAATCCCGACACTCAACGAACAAGCCTCGATCGTTGAATGCCTTGGCAAATTGCAACACTTACGTAGACATGCGGAAATCATCGTATCGGACGGCGGCAGTTGCGATGAGACCGTGACTCTGGCCGAAGGCTTGGCCGACCGCGTATTAACCGGCCCGGCCGGCCGCGCCAAACAAATGAACCGGGGGGCAAAGTATGCGTATGGCGAAATCTTGATCTTTTTGCATGCCGATACGGTCTTGCCCGAACAAGCATTGAACTCGATTAATCATGCCTTAAACGAAGGCGCATATTGGGGGCGTTTCGATATTCGCCTGAGTGGTAGTCATGTCATGTTGAAGGTGATCGCCGCACTAATGAATCTACGTTCGCGATGGACCGGTATCGCGACCGGAGATCAGGCGATTTTCGTGAGTCGCAAAGCCTTCGATGCCGTGGGGGGCTTTCCCGATATCGCCTTGATGGAAGATATCGCGCTAAGCAAATCTTTGAAAAAATGGGGTAAACCCGCTTGTCTAATCGATCGTGTCGTCAGTTCCGGCAGGCGCTGGGAAAGCTATGGCCTATACCGAACGATTCTATTGATGTGGGGTCTAAGACTTCGCTATTTTTTGGGCAGCCATCCGGAGACCTTGGCTCATCTCTACCGAACAGGAAAATTATGGAAACCGTAATCCGCTTATCTATTGCGCTAGGCATTTTTTTGATCATGATCAGTTGGGAAGCGCTGCGGCCAAGACGCAAACAATCGCCCGACCGCAAACGACGCTGGCCAATCAATATCGGCTTGGCGCTGTTCAACATGCTGCTGATGCGATTGACGGTCGGGGGAGCGGCCTATCTGAGCGCGGTTTATGCGCAAGAGCAGTCTTGGGGAATTTTGAATGCGCTTGATATTCAAGGCTGGCCGGCGGTTGCGTTTACCTTGATCGCGCTCGATTTTGCGATTTACGGTCAGCATGTGCTCTCGCACAAATGGCCGTTGCTATGGCGTTTGCACCAGATTCATCACACCGATATGGCCTTCGATGCAACAACGGCGGTTCGCTTTCATCCGTTGGAAATTGTTTTTTCGATGTTCTATAAAATCGCGTGGATCTTATTGCTCGGCGCGGACCCGCTGGCCGTGATCGCCTTCGAAATTATCCTGAACGGTGCGGCCACGTTCAATCACGGCAATGTCGATATCCCGGAACGAGTCGATAAAATACTCCGTTGGCTCATCGTCACGCCGGACATGCATCGTATTCATCATTCGACGATCCCAGTCGAAACCGACAGTAATTATGGCTTTTCGATTTCGTGTTGGGATCGCCTATGCGGCACCTACCGCACCGAACCCAAACAAGCACAAACCGAGATGCCGATCGGCCTAGCGCCTTTCAGAAACCCCGAAGAACTCGGATTCGCGAGCTTGTTGCGTTTACCGTTTAGCGCGTTACGCCGGGAGTGACGCGAGCTATCGCTTTATTCTAAAAAAGCATTTCACCATGAAGATCATGAAGAATAAAAAGTGAAATCAATAGGTTGCTGAGACTTCGTAAAATAATTTTGCTCTCCGGAAAGGTTGCTCAAAGTCTATGGATAAACTATTGAAATACCTCAAGAACTTCATGCGCTTCATGGTTAAATTGCCGAATTTAGGATTAACGAGTTATGCTGGAAGTGACGCGAGATATCGATTTATTCCAGCTTAATTTGATCCTCGATCGTATGCGTTAACCGAACGTCCGGCAATTCCAAGGTCATCTTTACCTGCAAGGTTTCGGTTCCTTTCAACTCGCCCGTTTCAATGGCCTTAACAATCGCGTGTTCAAGTTCTCGCTGTGAAGTCACGCCGACTTGTTTCAAAAATTTTCTGACTTCCATATTCAATGTATCTTCGTTCATTGTTGTCTCCGGTAAATCATCAAAAAAATTGAAAAAGACTCGAAAGCACTAATGCAATTCGGATTCTCGTCACCCCTCCGATTATACCCCTCGTAGATCAAAATTCGGCATTGGGGTGCCCGTCAAAGGCCCAGCACCTAAATTATCCAAGACAATTAACCATGGCCAATGGGCCATGGAATTTAGGCGCTGGGTAAATACGTCCATGTAGGATGTAGGCTCTATACCGATTCCATGCTGACCCTTCACCTAGCATTGGGCGAGGGACCGAACACCCCGGGCGCCTCCTTAGGCACTACCGAAATTTGAAGTGCGAAAGGTATAACATAAACCATAGCGCTTGAAACGATGTAGTTTTTTAAACTGGATTCAACTCAGCATTCTAATCGAATAATAAAACAAAGAAGAAAGATTTCTGTTGACATATTAATGAGAATCATTATTATTAGCACTACGATAGATGTTTGACCTCTCCTGACTATCGTTTGGCGCACGATGCTTCGCTCTCTTAAATATATCGCACACTGCGTGCGCCAATTTTTTTTGCTTACTCGAATGAGGATGTCATGTTGGAAAATCAATCGGAAACATCGGCTCTGCATGAAATTACACATCTTCATGCGAGCACGTTAATGCTAATCACCCAATTCAGTAACGGACATCATTGCCCGAAACTGGCGCACATGATCGTCAATCAACTACGCCGACTCATTACCGAGTCCGAGCTGGAACAACTGCCCGCGGGCCAACAAATGTACCGGCAATTACTCAGTCATTGGCAACAAGTGACGCATACGTTGTTGGAAAAGCGGCAACAAAACCCTAAGCGCACTCAATTACACTGAGTTTGTTCAGGATGAAACCCAAAAAATTCACCCGCCAACATGTTAAACGCCTTTTCGTTTATTCGGCTATGTCCTGCGCCGCTAAACTGCAAATATTCGAAAACCGCATGCGCTTGCTTTTGCGTACTGTTGGCGAATGCGCCGGCGATTGCCGATGAGAAGGCCGCGATGAAAGATACGGTGGAATTCGCTACGATGATTGTCGAAGGCAATTCAAGCGCCCGTCCGTTGGATGAAGAGCCGGGCACCGCTTCGGTAATCGACGCCGAGACGATAGAACGGCGAATGGTTCGCAGCATCAAAGATTTGATCCGTTACGAACCGGGCGTCAACGTCGGCAACGATCCTCAACGTTTCGGCGCGACCGGCTTTACGATTCGCGGTCTCGGCGGCAACCGCGTGTTGATGCAGGTCGACGGCGTTCGCTTGCCGGACGCTTTTTCGATCGGCTCGTTCGCTTCGGCGACGCGAAACATGGTCGACATGGATGCGCTGAAATCGGTCGAAATCATCCGCGGCGCAGGGTCTGCCCAATACGGCGGAGATGCGCTGGGCGGCACGGTCGGCTTTGTCACTAAAGATCCGCGTGATTATCTCGACACATTCGGCAACGATTATTATGCCGACGCCAAACTCGGGTACAACACGACCGATCAAAGTTTTCTGAAAACTGCTACATTGGCAGGCGCATCATTTGGTTTTGAAAGCTTGCTGCTGTTAACGCACTCCGAAAGCCGAGAAACCGACACGAAAGGCGACAACAAGGAGCTGAATCCGAGGCGGACCGCGCCAAGCCCTCAAGACAACGAAGTCTACAACGGACTCGGCAAGCTGCTCTACCGTTTCGACGATGACAACGTGCTGCGCTTAACCGGCGAGTGGATGCACAGCGAGTCTGAGCTCGACGCTTATCATGCCAGAGATCCATTGGGCATCGGGTTTCCCCCGAACACGAAAATATTCAGCCTGATCACCGATGACAGACAAACGCGTTGGCGGATTTCGTTGGATCATACGCTTAAACATGTCGACTTTGCGTTATTCGATCATGTGTTTTGGCGCGTATATCGGCAAAAAACCACGGCGACACAAGAGACTTGGCAAGATCGCGACAATCCGCTGAATAAACGCCATTTAATCCACCGTATTTTCAGCTTCGATAACGACGATTTCGGTGGAGAAATTCGCTTCGACAAGCTTTTTTCGACCGGTATTTTCGATCATGCACTGCAATACGGCGGTCAAATCAGCATGAACACGATTACGCAGAAACGGGACGGCACAATAACCTATACCAGCGGTAATCCACCATTCATTCAACCGGGAACCGTTTCGAAAACCGTCCCGCCCGACACGTTTCCGGTCCGCGATTTTCCTGAAAGTTTAGTGACGAAGGCGGGTGCTTATCTTCAAGACAGCATCACGTTTCTCGATCGGCGCGTAGAGCTGATTCCCGGTGTACGTATCGAGTTCTATTCTTTAAAGCCGCAAAAAGACCGTCTATACGATGCGACGTCGGAGGTGCAGCCGACTGAACTCGACGAGTACAAGATTCTGCCTAAGTTGGGCGCGTTATTCCATATCACCGATGAATTAACGATTCACGGGCAATATGCAGAAGGGTTCCGCGGCCCGAATTTTGGCGAAAGCAACTCCGGTTTCGTCAACGATCAATTCGGTTATCAAACGATCCCGAACTTCAATCTGACACCCGAAACCAGCACCGGATTTGAGATCGGTTTGCGCGGCAAAGGTGCGGCCGGAACGTTCGATCTGACTTTTTTTCGCAACGATTACAAGAATTTTTTGTTTTTGGATACGGTTTGCGTACCTTCGGCGGCGACCGGATTCTGTTTGGCCTACGGTGATACGCCAAGATTGACATTTCAGCAAATCAATAACCCGGACGATATCCGGATTCAGGGCGTCGAATTCAAAAGCCAACTTTACTTGGATTGGTTTCACGAAACTTTGGAAGGAGCGAGTTTAATAGTCAGCGGATCGTATGCAGAGGGCGTCAATCTCGAAACCGGTTCCGTAAACGACGTGTCCTTACGCGGCATCAGTCCGGCCAAAGGCGTGATCGGCCTGCGCTACGAAGAACCTACTGGAATCTGGGGTTCTGAATTGATATTAACCTTGGTCGACGCCAAGCATCCGAAGACAGCGCCGGACGATGCGCAATTCCTGCCCCGAGGATACGGCGTCGTCGACTTTAACGGTTACTACCGTTTCAACGACCATGTTTCGGTTAACGTCGGTGTTTTCAATTTGTTCGACAAAACCTACATCGACTGGGAAGACATCAATACGCGGGCCGGCGACCCGCATGCGACGTTCGGGGCCTACGCGAACGCCGATTTCTGGAAGCGTTATTCGCGACCGGGGCGCAACGTCGGCGCGACGCTAAAAATAGCATTCTGAGATACGGCGATGCACACAAGTTACAAAGACATCAAACACAAGTTATCGGGATTGTTCGACGAATTGTTCGCGCATAACGGTTATGCTGATTTGCGTATCGAAATGCGCATTCTCAAACGAGGGCAAAAAGAAGTGATTCTATATTGCGGGAAGCAATACCGTTATATCGCCGAATACCGCTCAGAGCTCGCAGCAAAAGTACCCCAGAGCAATTCAAGCGAAGCTGAGGAAATCGAAACGGACGAACCGAAGAAAGATATCAAGTGAATTTAAAGTGCAGCACCGCCGCTTCTCCTCCTAAAGAAAAGCTGCGGATGGACGGTTTGGCACCGAAATGCGGCATATCGAAACGACAACATCGAAAGATCCTTTTGTCTTTGCGGCTAAGAAAAGGGGCTTAATTTTCATTAAAGAGGACAAGCTATGAATAAAAGATCACATTTTATGCTCGCCGCAGCGATGCTAAGTTTTTCCGGTATCACTTCGGCGGATTTTACCAATGGGCCGAATCCTTATAATCCGGGATTCGGTTTCGATGCCCCGCATGAGGCATCTTGGGGCGGATGGACGCGCGGCGATGCCGGTACGCTCTACGCCGAATGGGATACCTTCTTCGATACTTCCTACGGCACTGCAACCGACCGCACCGCGGCTCCGGACGTCGGCAGCGCCAATACCGGCGATGCCTATCTTGGTTGGAGTGCCGGAACTTTTGCGGCAGGTACCGGCAATTTGTATAGCTTTTCCGTTCCGCAAAACTATAACGCGATCGTCGCGGGCAGCGTCGGGGAGGGACCTGTTCGTGCCGTCCTCCAGTTCGAAAGCTGGGGAACCGAAATGAATTATAGCGCAATCACTTTGAACGGTTTGGCACCGACGTTTACCGAGCAGACTTATTTTCAAGCCGATTATCCAAGCTCGTTCGGTCCGGTTGATCTTGTCCAATTTTTAGCGTACTGGGATTTGCCAGCCGAATTGTTGACCTATAACTTCTCGTTCGGCAGCGACTCTCATCAAAGTCTCGCACAAGTAGCCGTCGACATAGCCGCGGTTCCCGTTCCTGGCGCCGTCTGGTTAATGGGGTCGGCTCTGCTGGGCTTAACCGGTTGGCGGCGTAAGCAATACTCGACTGTAAGTGTCGGCTAAATGCGACTAACCCCGAGCCGGACAACTCGGTTCGGCTCGGACCCTATTTTAATCTAAAAGCGCCGATGCGCCGGGAGGATTAAATGTATCGAATACAGACGCAACCGGTTAGACCCGGACCTACCGAACTCGAGGAGGAAATTCGGCTGTACATGCGGCTATATCTCACGCAACGGGTATGGTTCATATCGCAGGCGGTGGTCGAACTGATCGACGCACTAATCGGCCACCCCGAGTTCGACGGAACGCCTGAACAACGCTGCGGTTTCATACGCCTAGCAGGAATTTGGCGCTGCATTGCATGGATAGACCGCTGTACGCAGACTCAGGCGGCCGGTTACGAAAATTCGCAAGAGGAATGATCATGTGCCAAGCAAAAGATAGTCAAACGAACTCGATTTCTCCCGAGGCCTTAAAACGCCGCTGGGACGAACTACGCGAAAATAAGCCGCAATTGCGAATTAGGGAGGCCGCTTCCGCTTTGGAAGTCAGCGAGGTCGAGCTCCTGGCTACCGGTTGCGGGGAAAACGCGACGCGTCTTGAGGCCGATTGGCTTGGTCTGTTGAACGGAATCGAATCCCTTAGCCCGGTGCTTGCGTTGACTCGTAACGATGATGCGGTGCATGAAAAAACGGGTTTTTATCAAAGTATCCGGCTGACCCATGCCGGCGGACAGATTCAGGGCGATAACATCGACCTGTTTCTGGATTTTCGCCATTGGCATTCGGCTTTCGCCGTGACCGAACAAACACGTCAGGGAGATCGCGACAGTTTGCAATTTTTCGACCGCGACGGTACTGCCGTGCATAAGATTTATATGACCGAAAACAGATGTATACCGGCCTACCGGGCCTTGATCGAACGTTACCGGTCCGAAGATCAATCGCAACGGCAACATGTCGAACCTCCGTTACGAAACATTGATTCGGTAGCCGCCATGGCCGGCAACGATAGGCTAGGACAGGCATGGCATGAGCGCTTGATCTCCTGCGGTGCCGTGCCTTATCAAAGCACCGAGCCACTGCAAACCGAACGACTGCAGCCCTCGTCGTTTCGGCGTTTCATGGAAAAAGCGTCAGAAGTTGGCGCCGGTTTGACCGTTTTGGTCGGCAATGACGGTGCGGTGCAGGTCCATACGGGCCCGATCGAGAAATTAATGATCACCGGTCCCTGGTTCAACGTGCTCGACGACGGTTTCAACTTGCATTTGAAGGAAGACGCGTTGGCGGAGCTTCGTCTGGCCGAACGGCGGGCCGGGAATACTTCAGTCAATACACTGGAGCTTTGCGATGCCGCCGGGCGTCATATCGCGATGATTCTCTTCGAACATGCGGATTTGGGCAAATGCCTTACTCCATTTTGATTGAAAGACCGTCTAAGAATAAAAGGTATGGGATATGTCTATCGAGGACCGCCGTAAACCCATCCATGGGGGCTTGACGGCAGCTAAGCGCCAAGGATGGCGTGAATGCAGATTTTGCAGGAGCAAAAATCTGTCCCTGCTGCCGACATCCTCGCTAGCCACAGCCCATACCTTCTAAAGTTATCTAATTTTTGACTATAAAGGGAGTAGGACGGATGTTTGAAATGGTTATCAACCCAAATTCCGCAATGCCGACCCCAGTAAATGCAAGAACATAACGGGCAATTCTTTTTTGAAATAACTAACGAGACAACGACATGAACGATACCACAGTAGATTTTGAACAAGTCCGGGAAGACTGCAGCCGCCTGACCGATTCTTTCGATTCGGTATTAATGGCGACCGTAGGTTTGGACGGCAAACCGGAAGCCAGTTACGCAGCCTTTGTGAAATACGAAGGCGATTATTACATCTATATCAGCGAATTAGCGGCCCATACCCGCAATCTTTCGGAGAACGGCAAGGTCAGCCTGCTGTTCATCGAAGATGAAGATAAAGCATCGCATTTATTCGCGCGGCAACGGGCTACGTTTCAAGGACAGGCCGAAGAAATCGCGAGGGATAGCGAACAATTTCATTTTGTCATGGATGCGTTTCAACAGAAATTCGGGCAATTCATCGAGATGTTGAAGAAATTGCAGGACTTCCATTTGTTTCGTATTCATCCAACAAAAGGCTCGTTTGTACAAGGCTTTGCCCGCGCTTTCACGATCGAAGGCGAAACCTTGGACGAATTCCGTCACGTCAACGATACCGGGCATCGTGGCAGCGTGCGCAGCAAGCCGGAATCGATGCCGGCGCATTGATTGCGCGAACGGAAAAGCAGCATGAATAAAAACACACTATTCAAGTTCGTCCGCACCGTCATGTGTTGCGCCATGTTCGTAACTGCAAGCGCTTCAGCAAAAGAGCCACGCATCGTTGCGGTCGGTGGCGCATTGACCGAAATCGTTTACGCACTCGGCGAGGAACGCTTGTTGGCCGGCGTCGACACAACCAGCCAATGGCCTGAAGCGGCGAAAGCATTACCGCAAGTAGGCTATATGCGAAACCTTTCGGCAGAAGGCATTTTGTCGCTGATGCCGACTCTATTGTTGACGACGCAAAGTTCGGGGCCGCAAACGGTTATCGAACAGATCCGGCAAGCCGGTGTGGAAATCAAAACCGTTAACGAAGACAATTCGGCGGACGGCGTGGTGTCCAAAATTCGAGCCGTCGCCGAATGGTTGAATGCGTCCGAACAGGGCGAGTGCTTGGCGAAACAGGTAAAAGAAGACTTCGATCGACTCGAGCGGTTCACGTCCGGAATTGCGCAGCGCCCAAAAGTATTGTTTGTGCTGGCCATATCGCGCGGCGCACCGATCGTCTCGGGTGAGGGAACGCCTGCCGATGCGATGATCCGTATCGCCGGCGGCGACAATGCTTTGAAAGGTTTCGAAGGCTTTAAGCCGGCAAGTAGCGAAGCGTTGATCGAAGCAGCGCCGGATGTGATCGTTTTAACCGATATGGCAGCGAATGCGATCGGCGGCATCGACCGCTTGTTCGGAATGCCCGGTTTCGGTGCGACACCGGCCGGCAAGCTACGCAAAGCGGTAACGATGGATGCCCTGTATTTGTTGGGATTCGGCCCGAGATCCGGTCAAGCCGCGTTGGATTTGGCGACGCGCCTGCGCACCGTCAATACTTTGGCGTCCGAATGATGAAAGCGGCGTTTGCTGTGTCAAGCGTAACGAAACGCTCCGCAGTCCTCGGAGGTTTGACGCTGCTGCTGTTTGTAATGGTCATTGTATCGCTTGGAATCGGCGCCTATTCGATTTCACCGGGCCAAGTACTCGCCATTCTGAGCGAGGTTTTCGGTCTGCAACTGCCCTGGCCGTTCGATGACGGCCATCGCGCCGTACTGGAATCGATACGCGGTCCGCGTATCGCACTCGGCGTGTTGATTGGCGCGACGCTGGCCGTCTCGGGTGCGGCAATGCAGGGCTTGTTCCGTAACCCGCTTGCCGACCCGGCATTGATCGGCGTATCGAGCGGCGCGGCATTGGCAGCGGTCGCTGCGATCGTGCTCGAAACCAGCCTGCTGCGAAACGTGGCGCAAATACTCGGTTATTATTATCTGCCTGCAGCGGCTTTTTCGGGCGGATTCGCGGTGACTTGGCTGGTCTACCGTTTCGCCGGTTCCGGCGGCCGTCTCGATATCGCTTCGCTGCTGCTGGCCGGAATCGCCGTCAATGCATTGGCAGGTTCCTTAACGGGTTTGTTGACTTCGATTGCCGACGATCAGCAATTACGTACCTTAACATTTTGGAGCATGGGCAGTCTCGGCGGCGCTAACTGGAGTCAAGTCGTCGCCGGCTTGCCGTTTTTTCTGCTGAACTTGTTGTTACTCCCCTATTTTTCAAGCGCGTTGAATGCGCTATTACTCGGCGAGGCGGAAGCTGGGCATCTCGGATTTTCGGTCGAAACCGTCAAAACCGCAGTGATCGTTCTGGTTGCACTCGGTGTGGGCTGTTGCGTCGCATTGGGCGGCATCATCGGTTTCATAGGGCTGGTCGTACCGCATTTGCTAAGGCTCAGGCTCGGTCCAGACCATCGCATCATACTGCCGGGCTCGGCTCTGCTCGGCGCCAGTCTGTTGTTGGTATCGGACGGTTTGGCGCGCAGCTTGGCCGTGCCTGCCGAAATACCAATCGGTATCGTCACCGGTGTTTTGGGCAGCCCGTTCTTTTTGTGGTTACTGTATCGGCAACGGATGCTAGGAGGCTGAATGCTGGAGGCGCGTAAGATAGTTGTCGGCATCGGCGGCAAGCGTTTGTTGGACGATATTACATTGTGCGTTAAGCCCGGCGAAGTACTCGCGGTCGTCGGGCCGAACGGTGCAGGCAAGTCGACACTGCTGAAAACAATGTGCGGCGATTTGATACCGCAGCACGGTTTCATTACGATGAACGGTACAGAACTCGACGACTGGCCTATAGCCGAATTGGCCCGCGTGCGCGGCGTGCTGCCGCAAAACTCGACGCTATCCTTTCCGTTCACGGTACTGGAGGTCGTAGCGATGGGGCGCTGTCCGCATCGGCGTAACGGCGATCCGGCGCACGACGATGCTATCGTTCGGCAAGCAATGGCATTAACCGATACCGAAGGGTTCATCGATAGAATTTATACTACGTTATCGGGCGGCGAGCGTCAGCGCGTACAATTGGCGAGAGTTTTGACGCAGATATGGGAACCGGTCGGTGATCTGCCACGCTATTTATTGCTCGACGAGCCGACCTCGGCGCTCGATCTTGCGCATCAGCATAGCGTGTTAGCGATCGCCAGACGATTCGCCGACCGTTTTCAGGCCGGCGTTCTGGCGATTCTGCACGATTTGAATTTGGCTGCACTCTATGCCGACCGTATTGCGGTTCTGCATTCGGGCCGCTTGATGGCGTTCGACAGTCCAGAGCGGGTTTTAGATGCCGATTTGATCATGGAAATTTTCGGCTATCCGGTAACGATAGCCGTTCACCCGATTAAAACGGATTGTCCGCTGGTGATTCCGCATTTGTTGCAAAATGCCGAATGAATAAAACTAGGTTGCCTAACGGGCCGAATTGCGGATACAGAACGACAAATTACAAGCGAGTCATCTTATCTCGATTTCTTTTGCGATAAATAAAAATGCCCGCGCCGACTATTCCGGCGGTTAACGCCAGCATCAAAATGGGATGCTGATAAAACAAATCAAAAAAAGCGCCTACGCCTTGCGATGAACTGCGATAGTAAGGTCCCATAAGTTCCTCCTGGGTTGAATATGCATTATAAAGAGCATACCTTCGGAATGTGCTTTGTCTACTCCATTTATACTCACATTACCGAACCCGACGACAGCTCCCTACCCAGGTGCGCGATGCGCACCCTACACCTGGCGTTCTCTAGCCTATGACCACCAACAGTTTCTAAGATATTTTGGATTAAAAAGCGTGACTAGCTAAAATAGCTTTTTTTCGACAGCCTACCCAACATCCCCATGAGCACCAACTTAAGGCGCAATACATTGATTCATAGTTGAAAAATAAGAGTGTAGCCACAAAATGATGGATTTCCGTTTCGCTACTACCCAGGCTACTGCTCTGCACAGACCTTCCTGCATGGATGATTTTGCGTAGGATGGGTAGAGGCGGAAGCCGAAACCCATCGTTTTTCAACCAGACGCAGTTTCTATCGCAGGACGGGGTTTATAAACCCTTCCGTAACGTTTTTTACCGTTTGCGGGTGCCCATGATGGGTTTCCGCTTCGCTCCTACCCATCCTACTGCTTAATCAATCACTTAGATGCTTAGCGCTTATGCCCAACATCCCATGCTTAAGCCGAATGTCCAGCGCCGTTAGGCTTTCGGTAATGTCACTCCGGTTTGGCCTTGATATTTACCGCCTCGGTCCGCATAAGATGTATCGCAGACTTCGTCGCCGCCTAAAAACAGCATTTGCGCGACACCTTCATTTGCGTAGATTTTGGCCGGCAACGGTGTGGTATTTGAAAACTCCAAGGTTACATGACCTTCCCATTCCGGCTCAAGCGGCGTGACGTTGACGATAATACCGCAGCGTGCATAAGTCGATTTGCCAAGGCAGATCGTCAGCACATCGCGCGGAATGCGAAAGAATTCGACAGTGCGCGCCAACGCGAACGAATTCGGTGGAATGATGCAGACATCGGATTTAACGTCAACGAAACTCGCTTCGCTAAAATCCTTTGGATCGACGATTGCCGAATTAATGTTTGTGAAAATTTTAAATTCGTCCGAGCAACGTACGTCGTATCCGTAACTCGAAGTACCATACGAAATCACTCGGCCTTTTTCCGTCTCCCTAACCTGCGTTGCGGCGAACGGCTCGATCATGCCGTGTTGTTCCGCCATCCGGCGTATCCACTTATCCGATTTGATGCTCATTGAATTCTTGTCCTAATTAATTGAAATCCGGCTGTATTACCATAGAAGTAAGCCATTATAAAACAATAAGGATTTAAGGAACGTGCATTTTATAAGTTATCCTAGAAAAAGCATTTCGCCATGAAGAACATGAAGAATAAGAAGTTAATTCAATAACTTGCCAAGCCTTAACAAATGAAGTACCCATGACCTAAAAACCGAAAAATGTATAAAGCTGGGCTTGTCATTCGTTTGTATAGAGCTTTCGTTCATCCAAGAGGTTAGCGGGATTGTTTAGGTAGTCTTATGAAATACTTCATGAACTTCATATGCTTCATGATTAAACTGCCTAACTTAATTTCATGCCCATCCCTTAGCCTTTTTCAACATCTCGTTTGCAAAGTCCGTCCGCACGAATTTAGGTATTCTGAATCACGATATTCGGAAATTTGCTACTGAAATCTTTGGCTTTCAAGGCTAGTTTCGCGGTCATTTTTCGCGCAATTTCATGGTAAATCTCAGCAGAACGACCGTCGGGATCGGCGATGACGGTTGGACGACCCGAGTCGGCGTTTAGCCTGATGTCCTTGTCTAACGGTAACGCACCCAATAGCGGCACTTGGTTTTTTTCAGCCATCGCCGCGCCGCCGCCGCTACCGAAAATCGCTTCTTCATGACCGCACTGGCTACAAATATGCACGCTCATATTTTCGACAATACCCAACACCGGTACGTTGACCTTTTCGAACATCGCTAAACCGCGTTGCGCATCGAGAAGCGCGATATCTTGCGGCGTCGTGACGATAACCGCACCGCTAACCGGTATTTGTTGCGACAGCGTTAATTGAATGTCCCCTGTGCCGGGCGGAAGATCCACTATTAAATAATCGAGATCGGTCCAACGCGTTTCCTTGAGCAGTTGCTGTAACGCGCCGGTTACCATAGGGCCGCGCCAGATCATCGGCTGACTGGTGTCGACCAGATAGCCGATCGAATTGGTTTGTAAACCGAACGACATCTTCGGCAGCATGGTTTTGCCGTCTTCGCTTTCCGGAAAGCCGGATTGTCCAAGCATCATCGGAATGCTCGGACCATAGATATCGGCATCCAAAATACCGACCTTTGCGCCTTCGGCCGCCAAGGCCAAGGCCAAATTGACTGCCGTTGTCGATTTACCAACGCCGCCTTTACCGGAGGCGACCGCGATGATGTTTTTGATGCCCGGCAGCGGCTTCAATCCTTGCTGAACCGCATGCGACAAAATATTGATAGCAATATCGATCGTCACAGTACCGATGCCTTCCAGCGTCTTCAAATGATCCAAAACCGCTAACTTAAACTCGTCGAGATGTTTTTTAGCCGGGTAGCCTAATTCCAGTTTAATCGAGACATCAGCGCCGTCAATGTGGATCGATTTAATCGATTTAGCCGAAATTAAATCGGTTTCAACATTGGGATCGATAAACGTTTTCAATCGATTTTCGATGTCTGCTTGGGTAATTTGTGCCATGAATGCTCCGGGGAAAGAAGTGTTGAATTAATAACCAACTAAAATACTAAGGATTAGTATTGTACAATCTGAAACCATTATTGACCACTGAACAAGCTTTTTCAAAACTTAGCGGTCGTTATCCCAAGCTTGCGAAAATTGCTTTAGCGAACTATTTTTTAATATCTTGATGTCATATCGCTCATTTTCCAGGTTGTTGAAATGGTCAAACGAATATCTATTTTTGTCTTAGCGGTGTTGACGATGACGGCTTATTCTAACGAGAACTTGAAACAAAAGGCCTATACTGCTTTACGTGACTTTTTTCAATTAAACGGGAAATCGCAGGGCTTTGATGGGACTTATGTCGATACGCCGGCCGAATTTGGTCGAACATGTCGCATAAAAATTGATTTCACAATTCCGGGCCGGGAATATTTTACGATTAGCGGAGAATATACCGCAGTTGGCACATTGGGCGACGGCATTTATTTCGATGCCGCTCCCGATACTTTTACCAGGGTCGAAATACAAAACGGCAGCCTAATCGTGGAACAACAATTTCGCGATAGCTTTGTTACCGGTTCCGAGTCCGTGTTGCAGGCAACTAAGCATTCCGGTCGACTCGAAATCCGGTTAAAACAAAAAAATCGGTTTTTATTTTTTACCGATACCGTGGAAAAACGCTGTATCGCAACACTTTAAAGGAGAGCTTCCATGGCCGTAGACCCGAAAAAACCGCGGACCGTTTTGATCATTCATGGCGTTCAGACCGGCGACGATAACGATTTAATTCAAGATCAACTCATCGAACAGTTACTAAAGAGTCGTCTAGGCAATATGCCGCTCCAATTCAAGACCGATCTTTATCGTTATGAAAATTTAAACAATCAAGCACAAAGCAAATATCAGAAATTAATCAAACTCATTGCCGCCAATCCGATAGGCGAAGTTTTGGCCGGCAATGCCCTTGATCTCATCGGCGATGTCGTCACCGCGCGCCTCGACACCAGCACCGCCGCGCAAATTAGGCAAGGCTTCAAGAATAAGATTCTCGAAATTTTTACCGAGGGCAGTCCTTGTTATGTGGTCGCTCACAGTTTGGGTTCGATCTATGCCTTTGATGTGATTAATGAGCTGATCAAGGATAAACACTATTTCGACAGAAATTCGCGCCGAACTTGGCCGGTACAAGGCTTAATAACGCTCGGTTCGCCGATAGGTTTGTCGATGTTCAAGAAAAGGCGTCAGAAAGTTCAACCGCTTGGGGAGGGGACCAAGATGTTCCGTTGGCTCAACTATTGGGACCGGACCGACCCTGTCGTGTCAGGAAAATTGTTCGGTCAAACCTTAAACGGATTCGAGATCGCCGAAAAATACCGTACCCAATCGCCGGACTTAGGCTGGGTCATCCGCGACCGGCCGGTCGATACCGGTAAAGCTTGGCTCATGGCACATGTGGCGTATTGGGAAAACCCGATGGTCGGCGACGGCTTGTTCGATTTAGTCACTAACTAAGCGGAACAAAAAACATGAAAAAACTTTTTACTTCGATTTATTTATTAGTCCTGCTCAACGGCTGTACGCTTTCAATGTATACCGCAGAACTGGATGCATTGAATTCCAACGGCGAGCCGCGCAAAGCCCTGCTGTATTGGTCGAAAACCGACCGGTTAATCGGCGCCGCGAAAGCCGGTCCGATCATCTTGATAACCGAATGCAGCACCCGCAGGCTGAACTTCGATGAAACCGAAGCCGGCATTGTTTACCGAGGCGAGCCCGGCCGAGACCGGGTTGCCGGCCAAAACAAAACTATCGCGGACGGGACAGTTTGCGCGAAAATCGAAACGCAGTCGAAACTCACCGAATTGCAAGCCGGCGAGTTAATGCTGACAATGCTTTGCGAAGCCGTGTTTGACGAATTCAGTATACAAGAAGGTTTATATACGCCCGCTTACCTTCAAGCCCGCGAAGCCCCTTACCGTTTCGACGTTAGAGAAAGTAAGAGTTGGAGCGTGTTCGGGGAAACGCCGAAAGCGCCGGAACCGCCGGAGTGTATGTGAGCAATGCGCGTTCGGGGCGGTTTGAATAACCCGCCCCGTATGGGTTGGCACGTAGCCCGTATGCAGCGAAAGCGGAATACGGGAGTGTCGTGGCTCCGAGTTTCCCGGATTGCGCTACGCTCCATCCGGGCTACGCTGTTTAGACTCGCAGAAACAAGTCGGTAGCGATTTAGCCGCGGGAATCTGTGCCTAGGCAGGACGGGGTTTGCAACCCCGTTCTAAATATTTCGATCGTGGCCAAAGCAAATCAAAACGTCCGGGTTGTATACCCCGCTTCGCATAAGGTGAACAAATTCGAATACAAACGGAGCGGAGTACCTTATTTTTAAACGCCGAGCGAAGGCTCAATAGGCTAGTTTAATCGGATTATCGATCATTATGCGGTCAATTGGTCAGCCATTACTGCAATATCGTCAAGCGAAGCGCTGAGTTCGGCGAGTTTTTGATGAACCGCATCCGAATTCAAATTCAATACGGCGAATTCCTCTTCGCCGTAATTTTGATTTTGCCCGTCACCGATACCTAAGGTTCCCAATAAACAATCGCTTAAATACACCAATAAATTAAGCCGGTAATTGTCGCCGCGGTAATGAGGGTTATGGTGATGATAAACGACATCGACAATCGGTTTCGGCATCGACCAACTGCGCATGAGCCAAGTGCCTAGCAAAGTATGGTCGACGCCGAAGGCAAACCGCTCGATGTTATAAACGCTTAGCGTGGCATTCGCATCGATGATTCTCGATAAATAAGCAAACTCTTCCGGAAACTCATGCCCAAGCAACGGAAAGCCGATGTTGTGCAGCAACGCGGCTAAAAATAACGTTTCACGGTCCGGCCTTTCTTCGGCTAGCATCATTTCACCGAGCGCCAATGCCAGGCGGGAACCGGCAATGGCTTGAATCCACAGCATTCGAGTGCCGACCTTCCCGATTTTCGGCGCTTTGAGCGGCGATAGCGCACTGAGGCCCAGGGCCAAATTCATCACAAAATCATAGCCTAATACACGGGCAATCGACTCTTGTATCGATGCGATCTTGCCACGGTAGCCGTAAAGGGCCGAGCTGGCCCAACGAATCACTTGCGAACTCAGAATAGGATCCATTTCGATGATCGACGCCAATTTTTTTGCATCCGCCAATGGGTCCGACGCCAATTGAATAATTTGTTGAGCTATGCCCGGCAAGGGTGGTAGCGCCTTGATACGATTGATTTCTTCTCGCAAGTCGACCGGGTGAGAAAAATTATCCAAGCCTGGATCGATGGTGTTGATAGTCCAACTACTCAGTGATGATTCCATTGCCAACTCTATTAATTGATATTGAGGCGATTTAATTTTCGGTATAAGGTTCTTTCGCTGATATTCATTTCGGATGCAATCAGCTTACGGTTGCCTTGATATTTTTTGATCAAGGACCGTATAAATTCGGCCTCGATATTATCCAATGGGTTTATGTTCGATGCTCCGGTTTCTTCGATTGCAGCTCCTTGGCCGCGTCTTTCTATCATGCCGGGTTTTAACGTAACGCCTTGACGCCGCATGATGGAAATGTCCAGTTCATCGATAGTGTGGCTAGTGCAAAGGCACGTAGCCAGCTGTAGACAATTTTTCAGTTCGCGTATATTGCCGGGCCATTTGTGCTGCATTAATTTTTGCATAGCGGCTTTGGTCATACTATAAACACAGTGGTCGCGGTGCCCGAACGACTTAAGAAAATGTCCTACCAGTGCCGGCATATCCTCTATCCGGTCTCTTAAAGCAGGTATTTCCAACGGAAAAACCGACAACCGGTAAAACAAATCTTCCCGGAACAGTCCGTTTCTCACCATTTCTCCAAGGTTTCTGTGCGTGGCAGTCACGACTCGAACCGTCGATGTCAACGATGAGGTACCGCCTACCCGCCTAAATTGGCCGCTTTCTAATGCTCTTAATAACTTAGGTTGCAAAGAGACCGGCAATTCGCCGACCTCATCGAGAAACAAAGTACCTCTGTCCGCCAGTTCGAACAATCCTTTTTTGGCGGATGCCGCCCCGGTAAAGGAGCCCTTTTCATGGCCGAACAGTTCGCTTTCGAACAAGTCTTCTCCGAGTACCGTGCAATCGACGATGACAAATTCTCCCTCGGCATTTTGCGATTTCCGATGAATAAATTCGGCGGCTAGCTCTTTGCCTGTTCCGGTTTCGCCGTTTAACATAACCGGTACATTCGATTGAGCGGCCTTTTGCAATTTAGTTTTCAGATTTATGAAAGCAGAAGACGTGCCAACCATCTTCGGGTTTTTATCCAAGGATTCCGACGCACCGGCGGTAAGTACCGACTCACCTAGATAAAGCGTGCCGTCGGTATCGAGCAAAGGATAGCCCCGAACTTTCAATAAATACTCGCGTTCGTCCACGGTTTCGTTGAATAAACCGGCATATGGTTCAAGCGTTTGAAAAAAACGTCGATGCCGGCAATCGACCGGATTATTGCAGCATGCATTACCCAAAATACTTTCTCTGGCCTGCCCGAAATGATTTTCCCAAGCGCGATTAACGGCGACGACTTGTTGAGCTGCATTAACAATAATAAAAGGAAGGTCATGGGTTTCAAGCAGCGAATTCAACGTGAACGAGTTTGTTTGCATAGTTCCAATCAGCAAGTTATATCCGAAAACCAACTTTCAGCGCCACTTTTCGGTATTTCGGTTCAATGACGTGTCAGCCCTGGCAGTCAACATGACATTGTTGTCAGGTCCGGAAAGCATTCTAACTGATTCGTTCATTAATAAAAGGATTTCGGATTTAATCGAAAAAGAATTGTTGGTTACCGTATGAGGCGGTTCGGCGCTTAGAAGGCATTGGCGTGGTTTTATTCATTGACGCAGTAAGCAAAAATAGGGGCTTAAGAGAGTTGGCTTGAAAAATGCTTTTACCTAAACAGCAGTTACTTATTTGAAACTTACTTGAATTATAGGATCAACAATGAACGCAAAATCAACTTTGCAGCATTCAGTCTTTGCCCTACTTTTGATAGCTTTGCCGCTCCAAACTCAAGCCGCTTTATTTGTCATTGATAATTTTAACCAAGATCAAGACGCTTGGTCTTTTAATGGTGACTCAATAAACAGCGGACCTTTACAGCTTAATACCCCGGGATCAACCCATTTGAGCAATGCCGAAAGAACGCTATTTTCACAATCGGGTGCTGGTTCAAGTACATTTCAGGCGGTTCAAGCCGTTGGCGGACTCTTACAAATTACCAATAGTGTAACGTCGGACGGAATCGCTTCCGTATTATGGGATGGGTTCGATTCTGTTGATTTTATTTCTCTAGGTATCAACGCATTTCTATTGGATATTCTGGCCATCGATCATGATGTAGATATCGACTTTGTGGTAAACGGGACATCTTCTTCACCGCTTCAAAACTTTGCCGGGCCCGGTAATAATTACGTTAACTTTAACGATTTCAGCGTTCCGAGTGTTTTTAATGAAGTCACATCGATACGCTTGAATTTAAGAGGCCCTGCAGCATGGGACGGACAGGTTAAATTAGTCGGCGCACAAAATCCTTCAACGGTGCCTGAGCCAGATTTGTTTATTTTGTTGAGCTTTGCATTGATTGTTTTTGGTTTAGTAAAAAAACAGAACTGAATTGTCGTATCCAAATTTTAACCCACTTGAACTTAATTAAGGTGAAATGATGAATACGAAGCGGTTAATTTTTCCAAATTTGATGGTATTTTTTACGCTTTCGATTTTACCATTAACCGTCCAAGCGGTATCCATGATCGATAACTTCTCCGATTCTCAACAAGTTATGGATTTAGGGAGTCCGGGAATAACAGCCTCAACGACTTTCCTTTCCGATACTTCCAGCGAATTAACCGGAATCAGGAGAACCTTGAGTGCGGAAGCCGGAGTCGGCGCAGTTAATTTTGTGGTTATTCAAGTCATCGGGTCCGGGAGTATTTTAGGTATTACAAACAGTCTTGGTTCCGCTGGTACGGCATCGATTCTGTGGGATAATTTCGGTACGGTTGATTTCAACCAATTTGCCAATGCCCTGAAATTAGATGTTGTGAAGCTAGACGACAAAATGATAACCGTCGAAATGATCGTCAATGGAACTTCGAATTCCGCTTTTACCATTGCTGAAGTCGGCGAATATCTTTTCGATTTTACCTCTTTCAGCAATGCATCGTTATTTGATCAGGTTATTTCATTAGAAATGAAATTAACCGGTCCTTTGGCGTGGGACGGCCAATTCAAACTATCGGCAGTTGCCGCGCCGGTTCCTTTGCCGCCTTCTATTTTTCTGATGAGTTTGGCTTTAATTGGCTTTGCCGTTGTACGAAGGAATACGATTGTCTAATCGAAAAAGCGTCTATACCTTTCGCACTTCAAATTTCGGCAGTGCCGAATGAGACCTCGGGATGCTAGGTCGATTTTTGCTCCTCGGCAATTGCTCCTGCATTGCCCTAATACACGCCATCCATGGCGTAATGCAAAATCGACATTCACGCCATCCATGGCGCTCGCAAAGGCTTTGCCAGTATGGGGGCCTACACGGACGTATTTACGGCGTCCTTTGACGGGCACCCCGAGGCCGAATTTTCATCTACGATGGGTATAATTATCGGAAGGAGTGGAGGGCGGTTAGCGAGTGCAATCGAACCCTCCTAATTTACTATTCCGGCCCCTCTTCTTTATCTTCCTCATGCGCCATATCGGAGATTTCCTTAAGTCTCGAAATCGCCTTGAAATTAATACTGTTTTCAGGATAGTTGCCTTCCGAATCCATGGCGCCGGCTTCATGGCCGGTTAATAGTTCCAGTGCTTCATCGACGATCGAGACCGCATAGACGGCAAATTGTCCCGCTTCAACCGCATCGATAACATCCTTCATCAACATAAGATTGCGTTTATTCGCCGCAGGTATAATCACGCCTTGCTGACCGGTTAAACCACGCGCTTTGCATAGCCTAAAAAAGCCTTCGATTTTTTCATTGACACCGCCGATGGCTTGAACCTCGCCGTATTGATTTATCGATCCGGTCACTGCAAAACCTTGCTTGATTGGCGTTCGTGTCAGCGCCGATATCAAACAACATAATTCGGCCAGGGATGCGCTATCGCCATCGATATAACCGTAGGATTGTTCGACTGCGATACTGGCGGAAATGGCAAACGGAAATTGTTGTGCGTAACAATGCCCGAGATAGCCGGTCAGTATCATCACGCCTTTCGAATGAAGGGCTTGACCGAGTTCGGCTTCGCGTTCGATATCGACGATGCCACGGGAGCCGGGGTAAACCGTCGCGG
Source organism: Methylotuvimicrobium sp. KM1 (assembly GCF_044788715.1). Taxonomy (NCBI): domain Bacteria; kingdom Pseudomonadati; phylum Pseudomonadota; class Gammaproteobacteria; order Methylococcales; family Methylococcaceae; genus Methylotuvimicrobium; species Methylotuvimicrobium sp. KM1. The sequence goes on from NZ_CP173170.1 coordinate 4,977,213, forward strand.
TGATCCGCGCCGGCGCGCCGAAACTGCTGCCGCCGATTTCCAGAACAGTCAAGCCGTTTGCCTTGCCGATTGCGGTGCCGTCGGTATCGATCAAAATCGTACCGTCGAGCATTTCCTCAAGAATTTCCTCGGACAACCTACCGTTGCGTTGTTCACGCGCGGAAAGGGCCTGTTCGATATGAGCTTGGTCGATGTATTCTGCGGCGCTACATGCACACAAGAGGTTTGCTTCGCCGATGATTTCGAGGGAATCGTTAATGTGCGCCGATAAACGGTGCTGGTTTTCGGAAAGCCTGCAGCTATGCTCGATGAGGCGGGCAATCGCGGTCGAAGTCAATGTTTTGGAACCGGTATCGCGCGCATGTCTCATCATCAGTTGCGCAAAATTTTGCATCGAATCCGGATTCAGCAAAATGCGGTGATCGAAATCGGCCAGCACTCTGAACATTTCGTTAAATTCGTCGTCCAGTTCATGCAATAAGTAATAAATATCCCGCGAGCCGACCAAAACCACTTTGATATTGAGCGGGATAACTTCCGGCTTTAGCGTCATTGTATTGATGCCGAGCTCCGAATACGGCGACTCGATTTCGATACGACCGGACTTCAGCGCGCGCTTTAAACCTTCCCAGACAAAAGGATAAGTGAGCAATTTTTCGGCGTCGAGTATCAAATAACCGCCGTTAGCCTGATGCAGCGAGCCGGGGCAAATGCGCCGATAGTTGGTCACAAGCGTGCCTTGATCGCTGATATATTCGATGCGCCCGAATAAATTCGGATAAATCGGATGCGGCTCATAAACGACCGGCGCACCGCATTCGGTTTTATAATCGACCAAGACGTTAGGAGCGTACTGCTCTTTCAGCAATAGGCGCTTACTAATCTGATCGCGACTATCAAGTCCCGGATTCGCAGCCAATACGTCGACGATGGTTTGGCTCAGGTTTTTTTTGATTTCATCCAAATAAGTGATGGCATCGTCGACGTTTTGATAGTCTTCGATCAACGCCTCGAAGAGCGGTTCGATGGCTTGATTAATCGTCGCATCGTCCAATTGCTTGAGTTGTTCAACCAGCGAACGCCGCCATTGCGGCAGCTCCAGCAAGACATCGCCTAGATAGTTTTCAAGCTCCTCGGTGTGGCGGTGAAACGCTTCGCGTTCGGCTTGCGGCAATTGTATGAATTGCTCGTCTTCCAATAACTTGTCGTCCTTAACAGGCACGAAAGTAATCGTTTCACTCTCGCGGTAGAGCGCAACATTCAAGGATTCCGCTTTTTTCTCGACTTGATTAATCGCCATGTTGTAGCGTTGATTAAAGGCGCGTTCAATCGCGGCCTTTTTTTGCTGATAGGTCGGACTTTCAAAAACGGCCGGAAAAGTAGCCAGCAAATTGTCGATCAATTCATCAATATCAGCGCAGAATTTTTGCCCGTATCCTGCAGGCAATTCGATCGAGACCGGTTCGCGCGGATTATCGAAATTATCGACATAAGCATAACTTGGCGGCGTCGGTTGATTTGGAGCCGATTGTTCAAGCTGTTGGGTAATCATTGACAGGCGCCCGGTGCCTGGTTCGCCCATAACATAAATGTTGTAGCCGGGATTTTGCATCGCGATTCCGAATTCCAATGCCGATCGGGCACGGGCTTGACCTAAAATTGAGGTTTGTTCGCTTGCTGTTGCCAAGGGGATATCCAGGTCTTCCGGATTGATGGTTAATTTCAAGGCTTCCGGCGGAAGCGGTTGGTAATGAGGCATGATGCAGTAATTAGTTCTGAAGTATTAAACCGTGCATTATACATTTCACTCTTTAAATTCCAGTACTTATTAGAAAAGAACCCGTGCTTTAGTCGAGAGTGTACTGATACTGCACAATGTTTATAGATTGTTTTTTTATTACCATGAAGGGCATGAAGATAATGACTAAAAAATATCAAAACGATGGCGTGACTGGAGTGCAGGAAAAGCCTGCGCTCTAGCAGCAATAATGATGACATAGGCTGTTAATCCTAATAAAGAGCAGTTGGCATGAACGGTCTTCAACACTTTCACCGGCTTGGTGAAGCCTCAAACTACCGTTCACCCTTCGACTGGCTCAGGGCGAACGGTAGTTTGAGGCTCTCAACAGCTATTTTTAAGTTAATGGTTAGTAACTCATTTAAATTGAAAACGCTGTCTCTTCAAGTCCTCCATGCTCTTCATGGTAAAAAACAAATGACAATTTTTTGGAATCAGCACCTAATCGAAATGTTCTCCGGAAATACCGTCCAAATTCACTCGCGACCACAATTGCATTGATCGAAGCGTCATTGAGAATACCTTTGTCGAGGCGATGATAAGAATTGATAGGTAACCACCGAAAAAAACAACCTTTTTTTAGCAGAAGCAAGGATCAAAGCACATTAGATTGCCATATAAGAGTTGACTAACCTGGCAGTCGGAATGACAAAATTGTCAGTGTTGGCGCTTCAGTGCCGCCGATTAAGCCCCAATATCAACCTTTTTACAAATTGGCATCAAATATGCTTAAGAGGATTTAACGAATTAATTTATCTGGATAATCCTTATGAAATTGAACACAAAAGCAGCCTTGCTTATTCTTGCATCTTGCCAATTCAATGCTCAGGCCGACATGATCAACATTACTGTCGACGGCGATTTATCGGACTGGGGAATTCAACAAACAGAGCAGGCCAGCGATTGGCTTCCTAACGCTGGTGTGCATTACACGATTCAAGACCAAACCGGCGGCCTAGGTGTACGTCTTGGTGCCGGTTACGGAGGACAAGCATACGATGCAGAGGCCCTATACGCTCATTTAACCGATACACACCTCTTTATTGCTCTTGCAACCGGACACAATCCCGAAACCGCTCAAAACCCGTCAGCTAACAGTTTCGGCGCCGGCGACTTTGCTTTAGACTTCGGCCTCAACGGAGTTTATGAGTTGGGCATCAACGTCAAACCGTCATGGGATACTTTCGGCATCGCGGGAGGCGTCTATGGAGTAACCGAGTGGGCTTACGGTTTATGGGAAGATGACACCTTGACTGGTTATAAAAAGTCGGATCACCCGACTTCGATTATCGATGGAATATTGCTTGGCCAGTCTGTTATGGCAATCAGCGGGCCTAAAACCGGTTATGGCGAATGGGCAAGCGATAAACATTATTTTTATGAAGTTGCACTTGGGCTTGATCTATTGAGAACGGCTGGCTGGGGAGGCGAAAGCTTCAATGTCCATTGGACTCAAATGTGCGCGAACGATTCGATCATCGTCGATCCGCCCAGCGTTCCGGAACCTGAAGTCGTTTCATTGCTTCTGCTAGGGTTGATTGGTACAGCTTGGGCACGCCTTAGGAAAAATATCCAAATGCAAGGCTTGGCGTTTGAATTGGTGTGATACCTGACTAAAAAAAGAAATCCTAATGCGCTTTCGGTGAATGAAATATACCTTTCGTACTTCAAATTTCGACAGCGGCTAAAGAGGCATCGGGATGCTCGATCCCTCTCCTAACACAAGGTGAGGGCCAGCATAGAGCCTGCGTGGATGCATTCTCCCAGCACCTAAATTCCATAGCCCATTGGCCATGGTTAATTGTCTTGGATAATTTAGGTGCTGGGCCTTTGACAGGCGCCCCGGTGTCGAATTTTGATCTACGTTGGGTATAATTAGAAAAGTGACGGCTTAGATATCGGCACCTCTGATTTCAGGTTTGCAAATTTTTATTTGTATTCGACGAGCTCTTTTCTTCCCCCTCTTTTTCAGCGTTGACTGTCATCGAACTGCTCGACCATTAGATCGAGATCCTTACTGAGTTTCGAAAGATTGCGCCCGGCTTGACTGGCTATCGTTGCGTGATCGGATGTCTCTTTCGACAAGCGATCGATGGCTTCGATGTTTCGAGCGATTTCTTCTGAAACGATGTGTTGCTCCTCGGCTGCACTGGCGATTTGTAAAATCATATCGCTAATCGTGCTGACCGATTGCGTGGTTTCGGTCAATAATCTGGCCGAATTTTCTCCGTGTTCGACGCCATCGGCTGCTTTGATTCGTACCTTGGTCATTTCATCGACGGCATTTTTTGCGCCTTGTTGTAAAACCTCAATCATTTTATTGATTTCTTCTGTCGACTTTTGCGTGCGTCCGGCCAAAGTTCTGACTTCATCGGCAACGACAGCGAAACCGCGGCCTTGATCTCCGGCTCGGGCGGCCTCGATTGCGGCATTGAGCGCCAACAAATTGGTTTGTTCGGCGATACCTTGAATGACCTCTAATACGCCGCCGATATCTTTACTGTATTGAGCAAGATTTAAAATGACTGATTCGGCGCTGTCGACCTCGGAAGACAAGGCGCCGATTAATTTGACCGTCTCTCCGACCCGTTGCATCGTTTGCTGAGATATTTGGTCGGCGTCGGTTGCAGCCTTGGCAGCATTGCTAGCGCTTTGCGCAACTTCATTGATCGTCGCGGTCATTTGATGCATTGCCGTCGCCACTTGCTCGGTTTCTTGCAATTGGTGTTTCATGGCTTCGCTGACTTGTTCGATTTCCCGTTCGGTGGCTTGGGCTTGTTGCGTAAGCGTCTCGGTCGCTTGTATCAAACGGCGTACGATAGTCCTCGATTTAGCTTTAAGAAGTTTAATAGCGAGTAACAGCTGTCCGGGTTCGGCGCCGTCGTTGGTGTAAATATGCTGCATGACCGGATTATCGATAACCGAGCGCGCTTCTAATGCGGCATCGTTTAGCGGGCGTACCAACGCCGATATCAAGCCGAACGTAAATAACAGGGATATCACCAAGGTGATCGTGGCAGGGGTAAGTTCGATAATACCAAAGATAAATAGGCCGGCAAAAATTAGCGTTTGTAGCAACGAGAATCCGATCAATAATTTAGATCCCAATTTCATGCGGTTAAGCAAGTTGTTGATACTTTTCCCCGAGGCTAGTTTCGGGTAAGTTTTCTTTGCCTGTTCAACCGTATCGGGCTCGGGCTTTACCCGAACCGATTCGAATCCGATGACTTTCCCCTTGTCGAAGCGAGGCGTTACAAAGGCGTCGACCCAATAATAATCGCCATTTTTACAGCGATTCTTGACGATACCCATCCACGGCTTGCCTTTCTGAATACTATTCCATAAGTCTGCAAACGCGGCCTCCGGCATTTCCGGATGGCGAACGATGTTATGAGGCTGTCCAAGCAATTCTTGCTCATTGAAACCGCTTATTTTTAAGAAATCCTGGTTAATATAAGTGATCTTTCCTTTAGGATCGGTTGCCGAAGTAATCGTGGCGGTACTGGGATAGATGATTTCGTTTTGTGTAATAGGAAGGTTTTTTCTCATGGTTTAGCCATATTGGGAAGCACGGGATTCGCTGAGAATAAGCGAATTAAATCGGTTTATTTGCCATGTTCAGTCATAACGAGACCGTTGAAAGACTTCATGCGCTTAATGGTTAAACTGCCGAATTTAGGATGATCCGAATAAACTTGGAGCCTTGTCCGTCTTGATGACAAAAGTCGCTGTATTATTTCATAAATACATCACAACCCGATTATTTGTTTCAACGTTGTCACATAAATGTAAAACTCCGCACTTATCATGAGAGCTGAATTGAGATGAGAGCAAAAAACATGATAGTTAACGAGTCGACCGGCATATCGCAATTTTTGGGTAGAGAATTGGATGAAGTCTGCATCAGTTTTTATCCGGACTTGAGCTCGGAGTATTTGAGCACCTTATCCGGTGAGAAAAACGGTTCCGAGGAGGATAAGAGCGAAAAATCATCTTGGTCTTACTCGGAACTGGATGAGCATGAAGTCGCCTTAGTCGACTGAAGCTAAGGCAGGGTAGTCAGTGTAGCCTTTCCCATCGCCGCCGTAAAAGGTATCGGGATCGGGCGTATTGAGCGGCGCATTCAGGCGAAAACGTTCGGTCAAGTCAGGATTGGCGATGTAAAGCTTGCCGAAAGCAACCGTGTCGCATAAATTTCGGGCAATACTGTTTCGTGAGCTTTCCGCGTCATAGCCGCCGTTCGCGATATAAGGCCCGTTGAAATGCCGTCGCAAAGCGGCAAAATCGAATTCGGCGGTATCTTCCTCGATCGGAACCATGCGTTCGACGATATGCAAATAGGCCAAATCGAAGCGGTTCAATTGCTCGGCCGCATAATTGAAGTGTTTTTGCGGATCGCTGTCGCTCATGCTGTTGAAGGCATTAGTCGGCGACAAACGCAAACCGGTACGATCGGCGCCGACGGCATCGATGACCGCTGCGGTAACTTCAAGCAATAGGCGCATTCTATTGTCGATATTACCGCCGTAAGCATCGGTTCTGTGATTAGAACCGTCCCTCAGAAACTGGTCCAGCAAATAACCGTTCGCGGCATGGATCTCAACGCCGTCGAAACCGGCAATCAGCGCATTTTCGGCCGCGATGCGGTATTGGTCGATAATGCCCGGTATTTCCGACAACTCCAACGCTCTAGGCGTCACAAAGGGTTTTAAACCTGTCTCGGTAAATGCCATGCCTTCGATACCGATAGCCGAAGGGGCGACCGGCAAAGCATGGCCCGGTTGCAGGTCGGGATGCGAAACGCGGCCGACATGCCAGAGTTGCAAAAAAATTAATCCTCCCTCTTCATGCACCGCATCGGTTACTTTGCGCCAGCCGTCGATTTGCGCGGCGCTATAAATACCCGGCGTGAAGGCATAACCCTTACCTTGTGGCGAGATATGCGTGGCTTCCGAGATAATCAATCCGGCGCCGGCACGCTGCCGGTAATAGTCCGCATTCAACTGCCACGGAATATCGCCGGGTTGCTGCGCGCGGCTTCGGGTCAGCGGCGCCATAATGATGCGGTTTCTCAGCGTATATCTGCCTATTTTTACGGGGGTAAATAAAATATCTTCGGAAGTCATTTTTTCTGCTCTTGAAGTGTTACGAGAATTCCGGGTGAAGTCAACGCTCCAGTGATCCCATTGAATCGGAAAATTGGTTTTTCTTATAAGGTTGCAAAAAGAATCGCTACGGCTATGATTGTACCGGACATTATATTGTTTTCGTAAAAGGATAAGACTTTGCATATACACATACTGGGCATTTGCGGAACCTTCATGGGTGGACTGGCGCTGATCGCGCGCGAAATGGGCTATAAAGTCACAGGTTCCGATCAGAATGTCTATCCGCCGATGAGTACTCAGCTCGAACAGCAAGGCATCGAATTAATGAGGGGTTACCGGCCGGAAAATCTCGATTGTAAACCCGACCTGGTCGTGATCGGCAATGCGCTGTCTCGCGGTAATCCGGAAGTTGAGGCGGTTCTAAACCGCGGTTTGAAATACGTTTCCGGCCCGCAATGGCTCGCCGAACACGTCTTGGCCGAACGCTGGGTACTCGGTGTCGCCGGCACGCATGGAAAAACGACGACAACCAGTATGTTGAGCTGGATATTGGAATATCAAGGCTTCAAACCGGGCTTTCTGATCGGCGGAATTCCGCTCAACTTCGGCATTTCCGCCCGGCTCGGCGAATCGTCGTTCTTCGTGATCGAAGCCGACGAATATGATTGTGCATTTTTCGACAAGCGCTCGAAGTTCGTTCATTACCGCCCGAGAACCGCGATCCTGAACAATCTCGAATACGATCACGCCGACATTTTTCCGGACCTCGATGCGATCAAGAAACAATTTCATTATTTGCTCAGAACCGTGCCTAGTGAAGGTCTCGTGGTCGCACCCGAATCCGATGAGCATATAAGCGATGTGTTAGGCATGGGCTGCTGGACGCCGGTCGAAAAGACTTCGATCGAAGGCCGGTCGGCCTGGAATGCCGAATTGATCAATCCGGACGGCACTCGATTCAAGGTTAGTTATGCAGGAACGGAGCAGGGCGAGGTGCTCTGGACTTTGACCGGCAATCACAATGTCGGCAATGCGCTTTCAGCCATTGCGGCGGCACGCCATATCGGCATTATGCCTAAGGATGCGATTGCAGCATTAGGCGAGTTCAAAAATGTCAAACGGCGCATGGAAGTCTTGGCCAAAATCGACGGCATAACGATTTACGATGACTTTGCGCATCATCCGACCGCGATCAAGACGACCCTGGAAGGTTTGCGCAAACAAGTCGGTTCGGAGCGCATCATCGCGATCGTCGAGCCTCGCTCGAATACGATGCGCATGGGCATTCATACCGAATCGCTAGCTAAATCGCTGGTTGAAGCCGATCAAGCCATTCTATTCCAGCCTGAAAACCTGGGCTGGGACTTAAGCAGTCTAAAAAATTACGCCGGCAATATCGAAATCTATCAAACGCTCGACGAAATCATCGCCAAGCTCAAATTGGAATCCCGTTACGGCGGTCACTTCGTATTGATGAGCAACGGCAGTTTCGGCGGCATCTATACACGCTTACAGCAAGAGTTAGTGTAGGGTGCGCATCGCGCACCATTTGTTGTGGACCTGTTATAGAAGTTTTGAAAAGGCGCGGATTGCGTGCGCTACGATGCTGGTCGGCCCTCATGAGCCATATGAATACAAAGCGTTCGGAATATAAAAGCTTTGCAAAAGATACGCAGTGTTTACGAGACTAACGCATACTTTAGCAAATGCTTCCCTCGCCCTTATCGACAGGAGTTCAGATCATGCTCAACGTTCGGTGTTTATTATTGCCTCTATTATGGCTTACCTTGCCCTGCTGGGCCGAGTCGCTCAAACCTGAAAACGTTCCCGAACCGCTCAAGCCATGGATCGACTGGGTCCTACTCGACGATACCGAGCGAGGCTGTCCGTTTCTCTATAACAGCTTCGAACAAAAGCGTTGCGCCTGGCCATCGCGATTGGACTTAGCGCTTAACAGCACCGAAGGCCGCTTTACGATCGTTTGGAAAGTATACCGGGAAAGCTGGGTCGGCTTACCCGGCCATGACAAGCAATGGCCGCTCAATGTAACGGCTAACGGCAAGCCGCTCTTAGTTACGGAAAAAAAAGGACGTCCAAGCGTTTTTCTCGAACCCGGCACTTACACGATTGAGGGCGCTTTTGCTTGGGATAAATTACCCGAAAACTTGACGGTCCCGCAGGACACAGGCCTCATCACTCTAAGCATCAACGGCCAATTTATCGATCGACCCAACCTGAAACGAGGCCAATTGTGGCTTACCAGAACCGACGACAGCCCCGTAAAACCCGATGTCCGCAATAGCTTGGAGATTCAGGTATTTCGGCAACTGATCGACGACATACCGATGCAGGTGCTCTCGCGTTTGGAATTGAATGTATCGGGCGAACAACGCGAAATCAAGTTGGCTTATCCGATGCTGGAAGGCTTTCTGCCATTACGTATCGACAGCGCCTTGCCGGCACGATTGGAACCGGACGGTCAATTATTGGTACAAGTCCGCCCCGGACGTTGGCAGCTTGACATCCTGTCGCGCAGCACCGAGGCTCTCAACACGATACCTTTATCCGATCAGCCGGAAGATTGGCCGAAATCCGAACTCTGGGTCTTCGATGCCCGGCCGTCTTTGCGTGTCGTTGAAATCGAGCGTCCTGCCGCAATCGATCCGAGTCAAACCAATTTGCCCGAGCAGTGGAAGCGACTCCCCGCTTACGAGATCAAGCAGGGTGAAAGCCTGGTCTTGAAAACCATTCGCCGCGGAGACCCGGACGGCGAACCGAACAACCTGAATTTAACCCGAACCCTGTGGCTCGATTTCGATGGTAAGGGGTATACCGTCAACGATAAAATCACCGGAACCCTGTCGCAAGGATGGCGACTCAATACATTGCCCGGCATCGAACTCGGGCGCGTTGGCCTGGACGGTGCGAATCAATTGATCACGCGCACGCCCGACGGACAAAGCCGAGGCGTCGAAGTCAGAAAAGGCGCGATTCGATTGGATGCCGATAGCCGAATCCCCGGCTCGCCAGGAACTTTAAACGCAGTCGGTTGGGCGCAATCCTTTCATCAGGTTCGCGCTGAGTTGAACTTGCCCCCGGGCTGGCGCTTACTTGCCGCCGGCGGTGTCGATAATGTGCCGGATTCGTGGTTATCGCGTTGGACCTTACTCGATTTGTTTTTAGTGCTGATCGCCTCACTTGCTGCACTGCGGCTATGGGATGTTTATAGGTCCGCATTGACTTTACTAACCTTGATATTAATCTGGCATGAACCTGGCGCACCGCAATGGGTATGGCTTAATATATTGGCGGCGGCGGCCTTATTGAAAGTCTTGCCGGAAGGCCGGTTACGAAGCGTGATCGGCGCTTACCGCAATGTCGCCTGGGCTGTGTTGGTACTGATTGCGATACCGTTCATGGTCGATCAAGTACGCATTGGCCTTTATCCGCAATTGGAAAAGCCGTGGCAGACGATTCAAGGTCCTCGTTACGAGCGTCCCGTTGCCGGCGCAATGCCTGAAACGGCCGATGAATTGATGATGATGGAAGCCCCGTCGCTGGATGCGGTGCGTAAAAAGGCACGAAGTGCCGCCGGCATCGTCGCGCAAGCCGTGCCTTCGGCCGCACAGCAAAAGCGGCTGTCCGAACGCACCGATCCGAATGCAAAAATCCAAACCGGCCCCGGTTTGCCGCAATGGCAATGGCAGAAAATCAATTTGAGCTGGAACGGATCGGTAGCTCCCGAACAGCAAATCAGCTTATGGTATCTGCCGCCGTTCGTGACAATGCTGCTGAATTTTCTGAGCGTCGGCTTGATTGCGCTCTTGGCGATCGCGATGCTCGAGCGTCTGCCGAAACACTTCAAATTCAATCGTTCGACAGCAAGTTTGTTAATACTAATGGGTCTACCGCTATTGATGATGCCAAGCGCCCCGGTGCAAGCGGCGTTTCCCGACCCTGTATTACTGGACGAATTGAAAAACCGGCTCCGGAAAGCGCCCGATTGCGTGCCGAATTGCGCCGGTATTTCGCTGATGAGACTTACGATTTCCGACAAGGAATTGACGATCGATTTGGAAATACACGCCCGGGACAAGGTCGCGGTGCCCATACCTGGACACTACGAGCATTGGTATCCGAACACGGTCAGCATTGACGGAGAACCGGCAAAAGCGCTGTACAGTTTCAATAATGGATTATGGCTCGCTCTCGAAGCCGGTTTGCATCGTGTCGTGATGAAAGGCGCAGCACCTCCATTGGCAAAGTTTACCGTACCGTTGCCATTGAAACCGAAGCGTGCCGAATTGTCGGTCAGCGATTGGCAGGTTTTCGGCATTCATGAAAACGGCTTGACCGACGATCAACTCCAGTTTTCCCGAATAGCGCAAACCGAAGCCGTAACGGAAAAAGCCGCATTCGATCCGGGCATCTTGCCGCCGTTCGTCAGAATTGAACGGACTTTACAATTAGGCTTGGATTGGCGTGTCGAGACCCGCATCGTCAGAGTCTCGCCCCCCGGGTCTTCAATCGTCTTGGCCGTGCCGCTACTTAACGGGGAGTCGGTGATTACCGGCGGCGTGCGTGTCGAAAAGGGCAGCGCCTTGGTCAATATGACCGCTACGCAAAACGTCATGCACTGGGAGTCGGTGCTTAAAAAATCGGATCGTATCGAATTGACCGCCTCGGCAACCGATCAATGGATTGAAATCTGGCGCGCCGATGTCAGTCCGGTTTGGCATATCGAAACGGCAGGCATCGCGATGATGCATCAGGACAAGCGCGGCTATTGGTTGCCCGAATGGCGGCCTTGGCCCGATGAGCAGGTCGTGTTGACGGTAAGCCGCCCCGAACCTGCATCAGGCCAAACACTGACGATTGAGAGCAGTCGCTTGAAGTTGACTCCCGGAAGCCGCAGCCGTAATGCGCAATTGGAGCTTGCTTTGGATAGCTCGCTCGCCGTGCAACATACGATTCGACTCCCCGAACAGGCCGTACTGGAAGCAGTCACAATCAACGGTCAATCTCGTCCGGTTCGGCAAAAAGACCGCGAAGTCGTGTTGCCGATCGACCCGGGCAAACAGCAAATCGTCTTGAATTGGCAGGAGTCGGTGCCGATGTCGAGCGTGCTCGAGTCGCCGCAAGTCGATCTGGCCTTGCCGAGCGTCAACAGTAATCTGCATCTCACATTAGGCGAGGACCGTTGGGTTCTCATGACCATGGGACCGCGTTTCGGACCGGCGGTGTTGATCTGGGGCGTGCTGGTCGTGATCGTAATTTTGTCGTTCGGCTTGGGGAAAATCACGTTGACGCCGCTCAAAAGCCGTCACTGGCTGTTGCTGTTGATCGGGTTGAGCCAGATACCGGTGCTTTCGGCACTGATCGTTGTGCTCTGGCTTATCGCATTGGGGCTTCGCAAAGATCGGCCAGCGCAATCGACCAAAACCTTCAATACCGGGCAAATCGGTCTCGGGCTTTTGACGTTACTGTCGTTGATGTTGTTATTCTGGGCCGTCGAACAGGGACTCCTGGGCACGCCGGACATGCAGATTACCGGAAACCAATCGAGCGCCTACCGCCTGAATTGGTATCAGGACAGAAGCGCCGAGTTACTGCCGACCGCAACTGTCGTTTCGGTGCCGCTAATAGTCTACCGATTGCTGATGCTGGCCTGGTCGCTTTGGCTTGCAATTGCATTATTGAACTGGCTGAAATGGGGTTGGACTTGTTTCTCGTCGAATGGGCTATGGAAAAGGGATATCGTCAAGCTGGAATCGCCATTGGGTTCAGGGCACCGGGAGGAGAATAGTGAACAGTAAGCAGGTAGTAGTGAATAGTGACACATACTACCCGTCCCGCATGTTTAGCTTGACTTGAAATCTGGTCGAAACGTTCCGGTGGTGTTGCTTACCGCTACGAATAGCAAGTGTACGAGGTATGTAAATGACTCATGAAGATTATATGCGCCGGGCGATCGAACTGGCTTTGCTGGTTCCCGAGTTTCCTTTCGGGGCAGTGATCGTGCGACGTACAGCCGGCGAGATCGTCGCCGAAGGCCATAACCGGTCGTCGCTGAATCCGACTTGGCATGGCGAAATCGATGCGATCAACCGCTGTGCCGAGGCATATCCTGCGGGCGACTGGAGCGAATTCGATCTTTACACGACGGCCGAACCGTGTCCGATGTGCCAAAGCGCAATCGAATGGGCGGGAATTGGTACGGTTTATTACGGCACGTCGATTCCGTATTTGCAAAGCCGAGGGTGGTGGCAGATCGAAATCCGCGCCGAGGAAGTCGCCGAAAAAACACCGTTTCGAAAAAGCCGTGTCGTCGGCGGGTTGTTGGAGGCCGAATGCAATGCGCTATTCGACAACGCGCCGCGCGGCATGTTTCACCAGACGGCATAGGGTGAACAGGGTGAGAGGCGATCTCAATGCTGTTGACTTTTTCTGGTTCCCACGGTCCTCCGTGGAAACCCATACCTTGGTTGCCGAGGCAAGATCGGTATGCATTCCCACCCTGGAGCGGTAAGAACGAAGAAAAAACAGCCAACCCGCATCCTGCTCTTTCCCAAGCTCCAGCTTCCCGAGACCGACACAACCTCAATCAACTCCGGCTCGTTCGATCTTTCTTGATCGTCGGGAAGCTAGAACTTCTTGAACAGCTTACCCAAGCTGGAGAGCTTGGGTAACAGCATTAGGTGCGGGGAGCGACGCCTACGTCGCGACTATCGAAGCCGCTAACGCTCAATCAACAATAGATTTGCCGGGCGATGGGACAATCTAGCGCTCGATAAGGTGTACTGGCTTCCCACTTAAGGCGGAATAATTCACTAAGGATTAACCGTTCGCCCTGAGCCTGTCGAAGGGTGGACGGTTAATCCGCCCATGGTTCGACAGGGCTCTCCTGAGCGCAGCCGAAGGGCTCACCACGAACGGATTAACCTTAAACTGTCCCGCGTTAAGTGAGTAGCCGGTATATTTATGCTTGTTCCTAAATTTGAACTCCGCCACTAATCGTGGCTCATGGTCATTCGATGAAATCGTAAGCCTTGTATTTTTCGACCAGGGGTTTCAAGACTTCTTTGAGGACTTGATCATGGACCGGGTGATTCAAATAATTTTCCAGCGCGTGCTGGTTCTCGAAGGTGCTAGAGATCGCGATATCGTAGGAATCGTCTAGCGAGTGACTGGCGTGCTTGCGCTTGACGGCGGTCGGCGTGCCGATGTTGTAGGCAAGCACTCCGGGCAGCTTGGCCAGGCGTTTGGTGCCTTCGATGTATTTTTGCCGCGCGTTTTCATCGCCATGTTGTTTCAACCAGATGATCACGACATGATGCGCCTTGCGCTGTTCGCCGGATTCGGTTGTTGGTTCCGTCGCGCCTGCGGCCGAGCTCAATGCGGCCAATATCATCAAGAGTGAAAGCGGTTTCGCTAATTTCATTTTTGTCCTCCTCGGAAATAAGGCGATGGTCGATCGCCGAATGCTGGAAGCCGGTTACTCTATTTAACAGGAAGCGGTAACCGGCGGTGACGAATAGCTAGGGTTTTTTGGTGCTGTCGATTTAAACTAAAAAGCCACTATAACCGAAAAGCGAACCGGCAACCACAGCCTACCTCGCCTTGCCGTTTGACCATTTGTCATGTAATTGCTCATATTCGCCGGACGTTGTTACCAGCACGACTTCATCGCCTTTTTTGAGTTCGGTATCGTGATCGGCGGTATGGTAACTATTATCCCGGTAAAAAAAGATCGCTCGTGTGTGCTTCGGTAAGTCGAGGTCGTCGACAGGGCCTTCCTCGGCTTCGTCGGCAATAAAACTGAACAGCCTGACATTGCCGCGGATCGCTGCGGATAGTTCCAGAATATTCCTGCCCGCGGCGATATTCGCCAAATAGCGGGCATTGGTCAGCGTCGGAACGATCGTGTCGTTCAGACCCAGCTCGACGCAGATATGTTCGAATTCATGATCTTCAATTCGGGTAATGACGCGTTTAACACCGAGCGAACGCGCCACCAGGCTCGCAATGATGTTGGCTTCATCGCTCTTGGTCAAGCAAAACAGTACATCGATCGATGTCGGATCGGTTTCCTTCAGAATCGCCGGTTTGCTGCCGTTACCATGTATGAAAACGCAATCGAGGCGTTCCATCAATTCATCGATCACGGTCTTGTCATTATCGATGATAATGACTTCGTGACCTTCCTTCAATAAACGTTCGGCCGTTGCGGTCGCCAACGACGACGCGCCGATAAATACGACTTTCAAGTTCAACTCCTAATTTTGATCCAGGTTCGAGGATAAAGGAACACTAAAAAAGCGATGAATTCAACCCGCCCCAGTAACATGTCGGCTATTAAAACCGCTTTCAGCCACGGTTCCAGACCTCTTCCGGTAATGCCGGTCGACAAGCCTGTCGTCGAACACGCCGAGACCACTTCAAACAAGGCATCCATCGGATCGTAACCCGCCATCAGAAACGGCAGCCACGAACATAACACCGTGCCGATGAATATCAAAATCAGCAGCAAGACTCTTTCGATCTCATCCGATTCCAGCTTATCGTCGCCCAATTCCCGCTCCAATACGGCATGAGCCGGCAGCGCCGTGCGCTCGATAAAAAACTGAAGCAAGCGCAGTACGATCAAGAATCTGAGAATCTTGATACCGCCCGCGGTCGAACCGATCGAGCCGCCGACCAGCATTGAAAAAATAAGGCTCAGTTTAGCGGTATCATCCAATGATGCAACATCGGCATTCGCGAATCCGGTCGTCGTTTGCGCCGAGAGCCCCATGATCACGGCTATTTTCAGTCTGGATAAGACATCGGCGCTGCTCGAATCCAAACACAAAAACAACAAGCCTATTATCGTAATCGATATTACCGGCAATGCCAGAACTTCCGGATTGCATGACAATTCTTTGATACCGGTTCGAGAGAGACGATAATAAAAAGGCAACGAAACAGCTCCCGCCACACCGCACAACATCATTAAAAACTGGACCGGCCAGGCGTCTATCGCGGCGAGGCTGGAGTCGTAAATCGAGAAACCGCCGGTCGATACGCCGCTCAAAGCATGCGTGACGGCGCTCAACGGCGAGGCGCCGGCTATCAATAACACACCGATTGCAAACAGCGTCAGCGCACAATAAATGATCAGTAAATTGATCGAATGACTGTGTGCATTGCCCAAAAAATCGCGACTATCGTTGATTTCGCCCATCGCCAAACGGCGGGAGGCAATGCCTCTATCCAAAAATAACAACGCAACCGAAAAGGCCACGACACCCAGTCCGCCATACCATTGCATCCAGGAGCGCGCGAACAGAACACCGGTCGAATGTTCCTGTAATCCTGTCATCGTGCTCAAGCCGGTCGTCGTGACGCCCGATACCGCTTCGAAAAAGGCGTCGATGCCGCTCAGACCGGCGCCGACGAAAGGAATCGCCTCCAGTGCCGCGGCCAGGACGAAAGACAGCGCCGAAATGACCATCACTTCATTGCGCTTGATGTCTTCGGGCGGACGTAACCGGGCCAAAGGCAGACAGATCGCGGAAAGTACGGCCAAGGCCAGCAACTGATGTATCGTGAATAGCCATTCGCCGTTTATCCCGGAGACCAAGATCGGGATTAACCTCAATAGGATGATGACCAGTCCGATGCGTGACAGATAACGGGCCAAGACCCGGTAACGCACGGGTTGAGCCAAGGCGCGGGAAACATCGGAAAGACTCATGTCGAAAATGCTCCTCCGGAGAGAACACGTATCATTTTGTAGTATTGATTAATAGGCAAGTTTTTGACAGGGTATGTTATTCGTATCTTACCGTTTGCCCGAATCGGCTTTTTTAGACATCGATTCATAACCGGAAATGACATCGAACAATTCCTCGTCGATACTTCGCTGGCGTGTCTGATTGAAGGTTCGGCTGAGTTCATCCAACAGTTCGTCGATATTCTTTTCGGCCCGCTGCATCGCCGCCAGACGACTGGCGTTTTCGCCGGCGAGCGACTCGGCGCAAGCTCTGTACATCGAAACAAAGAGATACTCCCGGATCAGGGCTCTCAGCGTCCCATCGTAATCGCCGACAGTCTCCGGTAGATTATCGGTTGGCCAAGCCGCCTTGACAAACTTGAGCCGCCACGCGGAATCCAGTGGCAACAAACGCAGACAGACCGGCTCATAGACTGCTCCGACCTCCGACTTGGGCCGGTTATGGAAAAGATAAAGCGAACTTTCATGGCTCAGTTGCCGGGTTTCGGTTTCGATCAACAGTTGGCCGATCAGCGGTGTAATGGCAGCCACCGAATTGGGCGTCGCAAACACTCCGCTTACCGTTAATCCCGAGTCGAGCAGATGCCCGTGAATGCGTTCGCCAACGGTCCAGATGATTTGCTCGCCCGCCAATTCTTGTAATCGCTTGGTCGCGAATTCAACCAACACATCATTGAATTGTCCGACCAAGCCTTGATCGGTGCCTAAAACGATCACGCCGATCCGGTCCGCAGCTTTGTGCCGCGCGGTTTCGCCATAGGCGCCTACCCCCATCGGCGTGAGACTCGCCGTCAATGCCAGTTCGACGGTGCGGGCGTAATCCTCCAATGAACGTACGGCTTCTTCGTATTGAACGATGCTGGAAGCGGCCAGCGCTTTCATGGTCCGAACGACACCTTTTAAATCGCCCGCGCCTTCGATTTTACGGCGCAATTCGTTCGGTGTATCGGTCATTTTTGCATCGGCGCCAGTACCTTGCCGGCGAGTTCGACGATAGCGAAGCGGTTCGAATCGCTTAATGATTCGTCCGACAACAGTTTTTGTCGTAGCGCTTCGGGCAGCTCCCGTGATGCATCGCGAACCGCGAGCTCCGCCTCGGGCATTCGGTCCAGCGGTACGGTATCGAACAATCCTTCTGTCAATGCCAGTAAAACCGCTATTTGTTCGGCTACCGAAAACGTTTCGAATTCCGGCTGTTTAAGGCAGGTGCGGATACGGCGACCGTGTTCGATCGTCTTGCGGGTATGTTCATCAAGACGGGTGCCGAAACGGGCAAAAGTTTCCAATTCTTCGAATTGCGCATAAGCCAGCTTCAGGTCGCCCGCAACCGAACGGTAGGCGGGGCGCTGTGCCTTGCCGCCCACCCGCGATACCGACTTGCCCACATCGATGGCCGGCAACACGCCTAATTCGAACAAGGCCGGCGACAAATAAATCTGGCCGTCGGTAATCGAGATCAGATTGGTCGGAATATAGGCGGCCAGATTCTGAGCTTCGGTTTCGATGATCGGCAGCGCGGTCAATGAGCCGCCGCCGAGATCCTCATGCAAATGTGTCGCGCGCTCCAATAATCGGGAATGAATATAAAAAATATCGCCGGGGAAAGCTTCGCGTCCCGGCGGTCGGCGCAATAGTAATGACAGCTCGCGGTAAGCGCGGGCATGATTGGTTAAGTCGTCATAGACGATCAGAACGTCACGGCCTTGTTCCATGAAATATTCGGCTATGCTGGTCGCCGCATAAGGCGCGATATAGGCTAGACCGGATGGGCGGTGGCCGCCCGTGACCACGACCAGCGTATAATCCATCGCGCCTTTTTCCTGTAAGGTGGCGATCACTTGAGACACGGCCGAAGCCCGTTGGCCGATCGCGCAATAAATACATAGGACATTTTGATCGCGCTGATTAAGTATCGTGTTGATCGCAATGGAGGTTTTGCCGATTTGCCGATCGCCCAGGATCAGTTCGCGCTGACCTCGGCCGATCGGGATCAAGGCGTCGATGACTTTAATGCCGGTTTGCAGCGGAACGGTCACCGGAGACCGGTCCATGATCGCAGGCGCTTCGCGCTCTATGGGACGGCGCTCGCTAAAATCGAGCGGTCCTTTTCCGTCCATGGCATGACCTAGCGGGTCGATCACGCGTCCAATGAGTCCTGTGCCCACCGGCACGTCCATCACCCGGCCAGTGCGTTCGACTTCATCGCCCGCCTGTAAATGCCAATAATCGCCGAGCAGCACGACGCCGGTCTCATCCTCTTCGACATTGAAGGCGATGCCGTATAAATCGTTCGGAAATCTGACCAACTCTTCAAAACCCACGCCCGGCAAACCGGACACTTTGGCGATGCCGGTAGACACGGTTGTGACCGTGCCCACCTCTTGCAAGGTCATTTGCGGGCTAAAGGTTTCACGAGCCTGTTTGATATCCTCAAAAGCGCTTTTCAGAATGCTTGCTAGTTGTTCAGATGACATGAGCATCGGTTCCGGAATTGGTCTGAGATACGGTTTTAGCCGTTAGTGTCCGGCCTATACTGTTCTCAAACTCTTGCAGATAATCTGCGATGTTCCAGGATAGTTTCTGACCGTTCGAACTCAGTTCGATGCCGCTGATTTGATCGGCATCGACATCGAATTCAATCTCGGCATTCACCGAGAATACGTCGTTGACGGCTTGTTTGATCGCGCTTTGCTGTTCCGGCATCAGAGCGAAAACGCTACGGACCTGGATAGGACTCGATAACGCTTGGATTGCATCGCTAAGGCGATTTTTTTCGGAGTCGTCGAGCGTGTGCAGGCCTTGTAGGAAGACTTCGCAAATACGCTGCTCCAGGCTCACGGAAGCCAAATCGGCAAGCGTTTTGCGGCTGATGGCAAAAACTTCCTCCCGGGTAGTTCGCATGAGTTCCCGGTGTAGGCGGCTTTGCTCGTTTTTTAGCGCTTGCTGCCAGGCGGAACGAAGCTCATTGGATTCAGTTCTTGCCGCTTTAATCAACTTGTCGCGCTCATAAGCCGCATCATCATGCGCTTGTTTCAAAATGCCTTCTCGTTGCCGCTCGAAACGTTCGATTTTTTCGACATACTCGATGCGTTCTCGTTCGGCAGCAGCCTTGATTTCACGGGCTTCCTCCAATTGCCTCGCTATTTTGGCTTCGCGGTCTTTCAGTGCCTGCATGATGGGCTTGTAAAGAAAACGTTTCAACAAGGCCATCAAAATCAGAAAATTGACCAGTTGCGCGAAGACGGTGAACCAGTCGATTAGCATGACATTTATCCTGCTACTTGGGCTAAGGCATAATTCCAAAAAGGATTGGCGAAGATCAGAATCATCGACACGACAAAGCAATAAATCGCAGTCGATTCGACCATAGCCAAACCGACAAACAGCGTTCGCGTGATCGTCGCCGCGGCGTCGGGCTGTTGGGCCAATGCAGTCAGTGCCGATGCAAGAGCTCGCCCTTCGCCGAGCGCCGGACCGATACTGCCCAAGCCGATCGTGATCCCGGCAGTGACGATCGATGCAACGGCAATGAAAGCGGTAATATCCATAATGACACCTCTAATTTTTAATAGTCGATTTTTAAGGTAAGCCTAGCGTGACTTTTGCAAAAGTATCCCGGCTAATTTGCCCCGTAAATGGTATGCGATGCGTGCCCTTCACGCTTACCCCCGCATATCATCAATCATGACCGCGCGTGGCCGCGGCGATATAAACCGTCGCCAGTATCGTAAAAATATAGGCTTGTACGATGCCGGTCAGTAGACCTAATGCATTCATGATAATCGGAAAAAACAAGGGCGTCACAACCAATAATATTGCGACAATCATCGTACCGCTCATCATATTGCCGAACAGACGCACGGCCAATGCCAAGGTGCGGGATAATTCACCGATGATATTGAACGGCAACATAATTAGCGTCGGCTTCAGGTAGGACTTCAAGTATCCACCTAAGCCTTGTTTGGCAATACCGTAAAAAGGCACCGCGACAAATACAGCGATGGCCAACGCAGCCGTAGTCGACAATGAACCGGTCGGCGGCTCATAGCCGGGGAAAATCGCAAACAGATTGGCGGTGACAATAAACAAAAATAATGTCCCCAGAAACCCGAGATATTTTTCCGGCCGCTTCAGGCCGACTTCCTCGATTTGTTGATTCAGTGTGATGACGATGACTTCTAAAATACTCTGCCAGCGTTTGTGTTCGATATCGTTCGTTAGATTTCGGGTGATCAGTATCGCGCCGACAACCAATATCAACATGATGACCCAAGTCGTCACGATTGTGCCGTTGAGTTTGATGAAATCGTATTGCCAAAAAATGATTTGATCGGAGCTCAAGCGCATGCGTTTATTCCTCTGCCGGTTTGAAACGGGTCAATCTAATCACGATAAAACGGGCAACGATAAATCCCAATAGACAAACCAAAAGCCGTTGCCAATGATCGGCGGCCAGCCAATAAAACCCGGTCAGCGTGACTCCGGTTCGAAGAAGTATACTGCTGAAAAACCAGAACCCGGGACGTTTTGACTGAAGACCTTTTTGTACGGTCCACCAAAGTCCTCCGAAAAAAAACATTCCCAGCAAGGTGCCGGCTCCGAAAGCCAGTGCCAACATCAGATTTTCAGTCATCATGTTTATCCTGCTTTTTATGGATTCGGATATCTTCGTTGGATACCCAGCGCCAGGCGTTCCAACACCCCAACATCAGCCCGCCAATCAATAACATCAAGGTCCAGGAATGAGGCCCCGGATACCGGTCATCCAGCCACAAGCCTAAAAATATTCCCAGCAATGCCGGCACCGCGACCGACCAGCCGATCAATCCGAACCAACCGAAGCCGAACCAGATCGTCTTATTCACTTGCCGTTGGGCTTCGAGTTTGCGTTCTGCTTTCGCACCGACTTGACGGCTCAACGGCGAGTCGTCAGGTCGCTTTTTTTTATCGTTATGCTCAGCCACGATGATACTCCATAAAGCGCCGGACAAAACCGCTTTCGAGTTTAGCCATGACCGACCGGACGCTTTTTTCGTGTTCGTCGAATTCCAAAAATTCGCGCTCCACAGCTTCGCGTAATCGATCCAGTTCGATACCACTGATTGCGTTACGCACCGAGACCAGCACCTCGGTTCCGGTCTTGACCAGAACGCCTTGATCGATGGCCAGATAAACCTCGTCAGCCGCCGCCGTTTCATAGGTTAAAATGCCCGGAGCCAAGGCTGCCGCGCAATCCAGGCGGTTCGGCAGTATACCGAACGAACCCTGATAGGTCTCGGCAACGATCCGAGTGACGTCCTCGTGCTCGGCGAATACCCGGAAAGGCAACAAGATTTTAAGACGTATCGATGACGAGTTCATAGTGGCCTCACTTTTTGGCTTCGTCAATCGAACCGATCATATAAAGACCGCTTTCGGGATAATCCTTGAATTCATCGTTGAGAATGCACTCGCAACCGTTCAGCGCGTCGTTGCGGCTAACGAGCTTGCCGTTCAGGCCGGTGAATTGCTCGGTCGTGAAAAACGGCTGCGTCAAAAAACGCTCCAAACGGCGGGCGCGATAGACGATATTTCGATCTTCCCGAGAGAGCTGTTCGAGTCCCAACATCGCGATGATGTCTTTCAAATCTTCGTATTGAGCCAGCGTGCTTCTGACCTCCTGTGCGATTCGATAATGCCGTTCGCCCACGATACGCGGTGTCGCCATCTTGGAGTTGGATTGCAGTGGATCGATCGCAGGAAAGAGCCCCTCGCTCGCCCGTTTGCGAGACAACACGATAGAGGCCGACAAATGAGAAAAGGTATGAACCGCGGCGGGGTCGGTAAAGTCGTCGGCCGGAACATAGACCGCCTGTATCGATGTGATCGCGCCGGTATCGGTATTGGCGATGCGTTCCTGCAACTGCGAAAGTTCGGTGCCCATCGTCGATTGATAACCTAAACGAGAAGGCATTTGTCCCATGAGCCCGGAAACTTCGGAGCCGGCCTGAATGAAGCGGAAAATATTGTCAATCAGCAGCAAGACATCCCGGCGTTCATCATCGCGGAAATATTCGGCCATCGTCAACGCGGCATTACCGACCCGAAACCGGCTTCCCGGCAATTCGTTCATTTGTCCGAATACCATGACCATGTTCGGCAGCACCCCGGCGGTTTTCATTTCCCGGAACAACTCTTCACCTTCCCTGCAGCGTTCGCCGATACCGCAAAACAGACTCACGCCCTCGTGTTGCCCGACCATGTTGTGAATCATCTCGGTCAGTAAAACCGTCTTGCCGACTCCGGCGCCACCGAATAATCCCGCCTTGCCGCCTCTTTCCAAAGGCGCCAATACATCGATGATCTTGATGCCGGTCTCGAACAGCTCCGATTTTGTCGAAAGACGCGCCAGCGGAGGAGGCGTTTGATGAACCGATCGCCATTCGATGTCGGAAGGCATCGGCAAGCGATCGATGGGGCGACCGAACACATCGAACATACGCGACAGAATGTTCTTGCCGACCGGCGCTTTTAACGGGCCGCCTGAATTTTCGACCGGCATGCCCCGGGCCAATCCTTGCGTTGGCGTCAATGCGATGCCGCGAACCCGTGCATCGTCGAGCTGTGTCAACACCTCGATGATGACACGGCGATCATCACCGGCATACAGAATCGTATGAATAGGCGGCAAACAACGATCGAATTGGATATCGATCACGCTGCCGGTGATCGAAACGACTGATCCGGCTTGTTTAAGGCTCGTTTCATCATTCATATTTGCCGCCTGCGTCGAGCTATTTAATGCAGTATTGTATCTGTCGTGCCTTTGGGTCCGATCGACTTACCTTATAGAGGCTAGGTTCGCGTTAAAATAGTTGAAGTTAATACTACACCAATAGATGAAGTTAATACTACACCAATCTCGAAACTTGAAGACTGTAGGGTACACTGTGCATACCACAGCAGTACCATCCGTAGTTTAACGTGCCCTCATGTGTTGCATTGTGCCGACATTAGGTACGCGCAGCGTACCCTACACTACACTTCACTTTGGATTTATAAGTGCTTCCGGTAGTGGTGGGTGTTTTCAACTATTAACGGACACATGGCCTTAATAGATAGATATTGCAAGAACAACATTTTGTATGCATTCCCACGCTGGAGCGGTGGTAACGAGGAAATAGTCGGGCATTTGCTATACTGAGGGCCGTCAATATATATACCTTTCGCATTTCAAACTTCGGCAGTACCTTAGGAGGCGCCGGGGTGCTCGACAAAGGCTTTGCCAGCATGGAGCTGGCATAGAGCTTACATGGACGTATTCACGGCGTCCTTTGACGGGCACCCCGGCGCCGAATTTTGATCTCCGATGGGTATAAATGAAGCCGGGCTAGGACAAATTAGCATGCTTTTCTTCAACCATCTCGCTGATCAAAGCCATCACTTCAGCGCTGGCATCTTCCGACTGTTGCATGTCGTTTATTATGTTATCGATGATCGCCTTGTTGCTTTGCCAGTTGTTTCGAGAATATTCATAGGCGCGTCGCGTGAATTTATGCACGTCTTCATGAGGCTTATTCAGCCTGACATAGGCTTGCGTGGACCTAAATTGCTCATGCCCAAGTCCTTCGAAATACCATTTGCCAAGTCTGCAATGCTGATGATCGATATCGATCGCATCGGCTTGCGGACAACGCTTTAAGTTTTCGATCGCAATATAGCCATTCTGTTTATAAACGATATGATCGACTTTGGTTAATAGTGCGAAGGTTTTATCCTTGGCATAACTAATATAGCCGACCGATGCTTTTGCCGAAACTGAAAGGTCGGCAAACTGATTCCTAAATTCGTCGACTTTTTCCATGATTTCTTGGGAAAGTTCGGCGGATGCCTCTGCTTCGGCATGCATTTGATTGACGCGCTTATTGAAGGAATTGAGTGTTTTAGTGACCTCCAGCGCCGCATTCTTAGTGTGATCGGACAAGTTTTTGACTTCTTCCGCGACGACCGCGAAACCTCGCCCGTACTCGCCGGCTCGAGCCGCTTCGATCGAGGCGTTGAGCGCCAACAGATTGGTTTGGTCGGCGATACCGGTTATCATCGATAAGGATTCGGTTACTTTTTTACTGTCATCAATTAGTGCGGTGATGACATCGGTAACCGAATGAATATTGTCATTGATATTGATTAACGAATGGCTAATCGTATTAACCGACGACAAGCTATTTTCGGCGTTATTCCCTGTTTTGATCGCTATGCCTTCAACCTTATGCATTTGTTCGGTAATGCTCAGCAGGTCTTCCTGATTGGATTTGAGATTATCGAGTAAATTCGAGGTGTTCAGCATGTGCAGTCCGGCGGATAGGCGATTTTTCGTGATCATCGTTTCATTATCGCTCATGACTCGCAATGCTTTATTGACAGATTTCGCAGACGATTTAAGTAATCCGGGAAAGCCGTCCGCTAGAGCATAACGGCTATGATTGCCTTTGGCCGCTTGATCGAAACAAGTCGTGATTTCTTTGAAATAAGACTCCATGATGTCGAGCATTTCGTTCAATTCCCAGGCGATTTTGCCGAGCTCGCCCATTCCCTTGGTTCCGGTGATACGGTGGTAAAGTTCGCCGTCATTGGTTCTTATTAATACATCTTGGATGATGGCAATAATACCCAAATATTTTTTTGTCTCTGCGAGTGCATAAAACGCAATGACAGTCAGTCCAAGGTTAAAAAGTAGAATTAGCCATGAAAAGCCGCTGATAAAAGTCGCGTAAAAAAAATTGATCGCAGCGAGTAAAACAATACCGGCTACGGCATAATTGACCTTGGCTTTGAGATAGGGAATATCGGCACTGGTGTGGCGGCTCATCATTAAACTCCATTCGGTTTATAAAGCCCCAGAACGAGACTGTCATAATTTTTGGCGCCGGTCTGCGCGACGATATCGAATAAATAAGCCAACGATTTATCCGGAGCTTCTTTTGCGGAACAGTTTTTTTCTATCGCCAGCATTTCCCGATAAATCGGCACTAAAACATCCAATGCCGATGTCGGCGGTTTGCGCCTAACCGAATAATAACCCTGTAATTTGCCGTCTTTGTCGTAGTCCGGCGTAATATTTGCGAAAACCCAATAAAACCCTCCGTCGGAACACAGGTTTTTGGCAAAACCGAAAAATTCGTTTCCGGACTTTAGGGTCTCCCACATAAACCGAAATACGCCGCGCGGCATTTCGGGATGCCGAATAATGTTGTGCTGCACGCCGAGTAACTCGGACTCTGCATATCCGGCGATTTCCATGAAAATACGGTTAGCGTAGGTGATCTTGCCGATAATATCGGTTTTCGAAACAATAAAGTCGTTATCGCCCAGTTTCTTTTCGTTATTATTCGGGATAATATTTTTTTTCATCGTTGTGATGCGCCTTATAAGGTTCGATACATTTTTAGCAAAAGTCTATGCCATAAATTCTAGCTGTTGTAAAAAATATCGCCACCAACTTAATATTTTCCTCGCTACCACTGATCCAAAGCGGGAGTGCATACCGATCTCGCCTCGGTAACCAAGTTATGGGGCTTGACTTTCTTATGACAGGGTACGCTGCGCGTACCTCCATACGCTTAAATACTGAATCCCTGCCGGATCAAACCATAAGTGCTTGCGTTAGCATTAGTGAGGTTGTCATGGTACGCATAACGTACCCCACAAAGCTATTTCGAGAAGTTATTTCATGCTAGTTCCTAAGTAACGTTCATGAAGGCCTAGCCATCGCACCGGCAAATGAAAGTGCGAGGGGCAGCTGGGTGCGGTCACTCGCCCGACAGGTCGCCGTGAACCCAGCACCTAAATTATCCAAGATAGTTAACTATAGCCAATGGGCTATGGAATTCATCCAGCACCTAAATTAGCCATGATATTAAACATAGCCAATGGGCTATGGAATTTAGGTGCTGGATTTAGGTGCTGGGTGAATACGTCCATGTAGGCTCGACGGCGGCT
This sequence comes from Methylotuvimicrobium sp. KM1, assembly GCF_044788715.1. Lineage (NCBI taxonomy): Bacteria > Pseudomonadati > Pseudomonadota > Gammaproteobacteria > Methylococcales > Methylococcaceae > Methylotuvimicrobium > Methylotuvimicrobium sp. KM1. The sequence continues at coordinate 5,003,872 of NZ_CP173170.1, forward strand.
CCCTGCCGCCGACGCCTGTCGATCGAGCAACCGCACCCGCTTCGGTTCGCATACTTTCACAGTAACCTTATATACCCTTACTATTGTCCGGTTTTGTAGGGAAGTATGATGGAAAAACGGAAATCGTTCGAGTTTTTTCGACAATAGACAAACTGAAGTTGAAAAGAAGATGAGACGAGTTGTTTCATCAAGTGACCTTAGAGGCAATAAGTTTATCGCCTCTAAGGATTTAGGTAGCAATAAGCCGATTAATTAACGACTCTATGACCGCGGTTACGTAAACAAGTGCGGAAAGCTCTTTTGAAGGCTTCCTCGGCTTCGAACCCTTGTTTAGCACCGCCGCCGAAACCGCCGGCCGCAGCGCCGATTGCAGCCCCTGTTCCGGGGCTGCCTGTAAAGGCGCCGACAACAGCGCCGCCCGCCGCACCGATAGCGGCACCGACGCCGGTGCCGATCGCCGTTTCTTTAACAGTCCCACCTGCTGCCTGACGAGCCAATTGTTCGCATTCGTACAGGTCTTGATTCAAGCGGTAGGCATTGGGGCTATCGTAAGTATCGACCGTGGGTGTCCAGCCGGTTTGAGTTGCACAAGCGGATAGCAGCAATCCGCAGATCATGGTGATTCCAAGTGTCGATTTTTTCATAAGCGTACCTCTTTAGTAGAGTTTATAGTCGGAGCAAAAAATAAACCTTTTTATATGAATAAAGAATGAATTATCCCTTTCGCACTTCAAATTTCGGCAGTGCCGGAGGAGGCCTCGAGGTGCTCGGTAAAGGCTTTGCCAGCATGAAGCTGGCGTAGAGACTACTTGGACGTATTTACGGCGTCCTTTGGCAGGCACCCCGAGGCCGAATTTTCATCTACGATGAGTATATATCGATTAAAGTTCCCTTAAAACGGATACCGGGGGTTTGTCGACTACATGCCTAACTCCCCAGAAACCTGCGAGTCCGATAAAAAAACCGCTAAGCGTAGGCATGACCAACCATAGCAGAAAATTGGGTTGGTAATTTAAATGCAGCACTTCGGTATATAACGCGAAAAGCACGATTTCGGACAGACCGATCGCCAAAATGCCCGCACTAAAACCCAATAGTGCAAATTCGATTACATGTGTCTTCCTTAAAAATTGCCGATGCGCACCTAGCGTTCGCATCAGCGCACCTTCATGAATGCGTTGGTCCAACCCGGCTTGAACCGCCGCGAACAGCACGGTAAATCCGGCCAACAACGCGAAATATAACAAATAATTGATCGCCTGCGTCAACTGCGCCAAGATCGTTTGAAACTGCTTGAGAATTAAATCGACTTCCAAAACCGTCACGCTCGGATAGCGTTTGACCAATTCATTCAAGAAATGTTTTTGATCTTCCGGTAAATAAAAACTGGTCATCGAGGTGCTGGCAAATCCGTCCAAGGTCCCGGGCGAAAAAATCATGTAAAAATTAGGCTTCATCGTATCCCACTTAACGCTGCGAATACTGATGACTTCCGCTTGCAATTGTTCGCTGCCGATCGTAAAAGTCAGCTTGTCGCCGAGCTCCACGCCTAGACTCGAAGCCAACTTTTGTTCGATCGACACCAATCCCGGTCGTTCATCCGTCCACCACCGGCCGGATAGAATCTTGTTTTCATCGGGCACCTGCTCCGACCAGGTTAGGCTCAAGTCCCGATGCGTAGCTTGTTCGCCTTGGGAATCCTTACTGACGATTTTCTGCACCGGAATGCCGTTGATTCGGACGAGTCGTCCACGCACGATCGGATAAAAGCGGCTACCGGTAAGGCCTTGATCATCCAAATCCTGCTGAAAACCGGCCTGTTGTTCGGGAAAAATATTCAACACAAAATGATTCGGCGCCTGTTCCGGTAACTGACGTTGCCAGTCGGTCAATAAATCGTTTCTGACCGTAAAGCTCAAGGTCATCGCCACCAGCGTGATGCTAAAGGCCAAAATCTGACTCACCGATGCCTGCCGGTTACGAATCAAACCTTGCACACCGAAACGCCAAGTTAGCGGCAAACCGGGCAACAACTTTTGACAGGCCCAAAGGATTCCGTAAACCGCGCTGCCCAGAACGAGTAACGCAATTAGGCCGACGCCGATGATGATGCCGGTCATTTTAAAATCTTCGGTATAACGCCATATCAAAACCTCGATAATAGCAATCGCTAAACCGTAAATTAGCCAAGCCGCGGACGGTAACGGCTCCAGATCGCGGCGTAACACGCGTAGCGGCGACACCCGTTTGAGTCTCAGCAGCGGCGGCAGAGCAAAACCCAGCAGCACCGCCATACCCGTCGCAAAACCGAAAAATACCGCAAACCAGCTCGGCGAGGCGATCGTATCCGGTAACAAATCATGCAAAAGATGAAACAGCCCGGCCTGCGCAAACCAGCCAAAAAGACAGCCGATGGCACTGGCCAGCATTCCGAGAATAAAAAACTGACTACCGTAAAGCCATAAAATTTCTTTTTGTTTCAAGCCTAAGCATCTTAACACCGCCGTGGCATCGAAATGACGCTCGCTATACCGGCGCGTTGCGGCGGCAATCGCGACACCGGCGATCAAAATCACGACGATGCTGGACAGTCCCAAGTAACGCTCGGCCCGATTAAGCGCATTGCCGACTTCCGGGCGGTCTTGATGAATATCCATGATGCGCTGGGACGGATTCAGCTGCGGCTTGACCCATCGATTGAATGCCATGATGCCTTGTGCTTCGCCGGCGAACTGAAAGAAATAATGCACATGGCTGCCCGGCTGTATTACTCCCGTAGCCGGTAAATCGTCGGCATGCATCATAACCCGGGGCGACAGACTGTAAAAATCGCCGCGCTTGTCCGGCTCGTAAGTCAAGACACGGCTGACCGTCAACGCTTTTTCGCCGACCGTCAAAGCATCGCCGATTTGCAAATGCAGCGCCGACAGCACGCGTTTTTCAACCCATACCGACCCCGGCTCAGGCCCGGACGCCAATGTTTGCTCATCGCTGAAATCGGCGCCGGTGACCTTTAAAAAACCGCGTAAGGGATAACGGGGGCTAACCGCCTTCACCCCTGCCAGCAACAGTTCGTCGTTTTCGATCAAGACGCTTGAAAACTCGGCGGTTTCCGAACGAGTCAAAGCCAATTCGCCGGCTTTTTCCAACCATGCGCCGGGAATACCTTCCGGACTCGTAATTACCAAATCGGCCGCGAGAAAATCGGCGGCTTGTAAGGTCATCGTCCGATGCAGGCGATCGGCAAACAGCGTAATTGCAGTCGAACTGGTCACGGCAATAATCAATGCGGCAATCAGAATCGTGAGTTCGCCGGAACGGCTATCGCGAAACAACAAGCGTAGCGCCAGATTAAAACGCGTCATACCAATCTCCCGGCATCGAGTTTAATGCTGCGCCGGCAGCGTTCGGCCAAATGGTTGTCATGCGTGACCAATATGAGCGTGGTGCTGTTTTCGCGATTCAATTCGAACAATAAATCGATGATTTGTTCGCCGGTTTTACTGTCCAGATTACCGGTCGGCTCGTCGGCGAATAAAATAGCCGGCCGCGTCACGAAAGCGCGAGCCAACGCGACGCGCTGTTGTTCGCCGCCGGAAAGCTGCCTTGACGTATGATTGAGTCGATGGCTTAACCCCACCCTGCCGAGCAAATCGGCGGCCAAGTCGCGCGCATTTTTGTTGCCGCCCAACTCCAATGGCAACATCACATTTTCGACAGCGGTTAAACCCGGCAACAATTGAAACGACTGAAACACAAATCCGATCAGCTCGTTACGTACCGCAGCCCGCCCGTCTTCGTCCATCGCCGTCAAATCGCGATCGTCAATCGTCACGGAACCGCTTGTCGGTGTATCGAGCCCGGCCAACAAACTCAATAAAGTCGATTTGCCGGAACCGGACTCGCCGACCACCGCGAGACTCTCTCCCGGTTTGATTTGTAAATCGACCGATGCCAAGATATGCAAAGTACCGTCCGAAGTTTGCACGGTTTTACCGAGATTTTCGGTGACGATAATATTTTTTAACGTTCTTTCAGTATGAGTCTGTGTCATGTCCAAATTTTTGCTTGCAGTAATGATGGCGTTAGTTTCAGCGGCCGCGCCGGCTAAAACGATTGTCGTATTAGGCGATAGTATCAGCGCCGGTTACGGAATAGAAGCGGGGAAAGGCTGGGTCGATTTACTTCAGAAAAAGCTGGAGGCCGAAAAGTTCCCGCACCAGGTGGTTAACGAAAGCATCAGCGGCGATACCAGCGCCGGCGGATTGGCGCGCATCGACAGCGCGTTGGCGCGGCATAGCCCGGAATGGGTACTGCTGGAGCTTGGCGGCAACGACGGTTTAAGAGGATTGACCCCCAAACAAATGCACGACAACTTGAGCGAAATCGTCAAGCGTTCGAAACAAGGCGGCGCGCAAGTTTTACTGCTGGGCATGCGCATGCCGCCGAATCTCGGTAAACGCTATATCGAGATGTTTTATCAGGTTTATCCGGAATTGGCCAAGGAACACGACCTGACTTTCGTGCCTTTCATTCTCGAAGGCGTGGCCTTGAATCCGGAATTGATGCAACGCGATAGAATACATCCGAATGCCAACGCGCAGCCGATTATCGCCGAAAAAGTATGGGAATATTTAGGTCCGCTGCTAAAATGACAAGCCTTATTTCGGGTTTTTACCCGGCCGATTTATTCTAAAAAATATAATAACGAGATCATCGATGAATGCCCTAACTCTGGAAAAAGCCAATCAAATCATTCATGTCGCATTAACCAATGCCCGCCAACTCAACCTGGAACCGCTGACGATCGTCGTGTTGGACGGAGCCGGCCATCTCAAAGCGATGCAACGCGAAGACGGCGCCACGATGATTCGAGAACAAGTTGCCATCGCCAAAGCCTGGGGTGCGGTAAACATGGGCATGTCGTCGCGAAGTCTTGCCACCGTTGCCGAACAACGCCCCGACTTCATGAACGCGCTGATCGGCTTAGCGGGAGGTAAGGTCATGCCCGTGCCGGGCGGCGTATTGATTCGTAATGCCGACCATAAAATTCTCGGCGCGGTCGGGATCTCCGGCGACGTCTCCGATCAAGACGAGCGTTGCGCGATCGCCGGAATCCACGCGGCCGGTTTATTTTGCTAAGGGTTACCTACTCCCTTTTGATTGAAAAACCGTCTAAGAATAAAAGGTATGGAATGCGTCTATCGAGGACCGCCGTTCACCCAGCACCTAAATTCCATAGTCCATTGGTTATGGTTAACTATCTTGGTTAATTTAGGTGCTGGGTGAATACGTCCATGTAGGCTCTATGCCAGTCCCTTACCTAGCGTTAGGTGAGGGACCGATCACCCCCGGCGCCTCCTTAAGCACTGCCGAAATTTGAAGTGTGAAAGGAATAAAAAGCGGGAACACAGAAATGGCTTTTTTCGCCAGCTTAGCGCTAACCCTCATCGCCACATGAACTCATAATAGTTATGCTCTCTTTGCATTTTTTCATTTTCTGAAGGAAAAAATAACGAATTACAGGGTTTTTCGCCATAAAGACCCCGCGGAAACAACAGCATGAACAAATCTAAACGTTTCAACTTAGTCCGCTTGCTGATCATCCCGATATTTTTATTTGTTTCATGCGCTGCGGCCATTGAAAAACCGGACATCATGCAGGCCAAAGTTTTCGATCCGTCGATCGATGTCTCTGAATATTGGGTCAGCGAAAAGCTTGATGGGATCCGGGCGCGTTGGAACGGAAAACAACTGATTTCTAAAAACGGCCATCTGCTCCATACACCCGCTTGGTTCATCGAAGACTTTCCCGATGTAACGCTGGATGGCGAACTATGGTTGGCAAGAGGTCAATATCAGCAGACCGTTTCCATCGTTAGTCGCAAGGCCCCTCATTCCGGTTGGAAGAAAATCAAGCTGATGGTCTTCGACCTGCCTGACAACCCGAAACCCTTTTCAGAACGGGTCGCCGCAATGCGGCACATGGCACAACAACGGTATACGCCGTATCTGAATTTCATCAAGCAATTTCGGGTCGCATCCTCCGACGAATTAAAGCAAAGACTGGATCAAATCGTGGGCGAAGGCGGCGAAGGCCTGATGCTGCATCATCAAGATAGTCTTTATCAACATGGACGCAGCAATCGGTTGCTTAAATTAAAACCTTACGACGATGCGGAAGCGGTCGTGATCGGTTATCGGCCCGGCAAAGGACAATTTGCCGGCAAGATGGGCTCTCTTAAAGTCCGAACCGAAAACGGGAAGGAATTTTACATCGGCACCGGATTCAGCCAGCGGGAAAGAGAAGATCCGCCGCCTCTGGGCAGCCTTATTAACTTTCGTCATCAAGGCTACACCGATAAGGGCTTACCTCGTTTTGCCGTGTTCATCAGAATACGCGATGAGCCTTGAGCCTCTGTCAGCCTGCTACCTTCGCGCCGATAGCATATAGGCGCCAAATTTAACAAACGCGTCAGTCCGGCATGGATTTTCGAAATCTAAATACCAGGGATAGCAATGCTTAGGGTTCGGTTGCTCGATTGGCAGGTGTCGGCGGCAGGGCAGATTTTTGCTCCTCGGCAATTGCTGAGTTACATGGATGTAATGAATGCAGAAAATGCAGGAGCATTTTTCTGCCCTGCAGTGCCCTAATACACGCCATCCATGGCGTAATGCAAAATCTGCATTCATGCCATCCTTGGCAATCAGTCGCCGACGTCAAGCCTACATAGACGTATTCACCCAGCACCTAAATCCAGCACCTAAATTCCATAGCCCATTGGCTATGTTTAATATCATGGCTAATTTAGGTGCTGGATGAATTCCATAAGCCATTAGCTATGGTTAACTATCTTGATAATTTAGGTGCTGGGTTCACGGCGTCCTGCCAGGCGAGTTACCGAACCCTCGACAAAGCTCATAACTCGAGGAAGTTATTTTTCGCGAAATCCTTAGCGTCATATCCCTACGTCCGGGATAATGATGCTAATGCACTATAGAATGCCGTTCAGTTGGCGCTTATACCATCCCCGATAAACCGCTTGAAAAATACCATCATAACCCCGCATTTTTTAATAAATCCGCCATTCTGTTCAGCCCTTCTATCCCCTGTATGTCGGTTGCCTGCAACGGAATCGGGTACCTCGGTAGTTCGTTAAAGTCTTGGTCTATTTGCTGCAAGTGTATTTTTTCTTGCCGACGGCGTTGCGCCAAAAAATCACCTTCGGCTTCTTCCGGTAATATGCGGTTGACGACCAAGCCGACTAGAGGCAGCCGCTCTTGCTGCAAGATTTTTACGGTGCGTGCGGTTTCGAGAATCGGCAATTTTTCGGGCGTTAAGACAAACAGCAAGGCCGTTTGCTCGCTGTCTTGAAACAGTTCGCGGGTTCGCTGTAGCAAGCGCTGCCGGGTCAGCAACGTTTCGGCGATAGCTTTGGTGCGTGCGTCCATACCTGCCGTGGCATGCTCTTTTGGATCGGACAGCGGATTATCGATGTCGCGCCCGGCTTTAGGCGTTAAGTGCTCGAGAACTTCAGCCAATTTTTCCGATCGTTGATTGGCGTTTAGCAAGCCCTGAGTCCAAGCGGCGATGGCCTCGGGTAGACTCAATAAACGCAAGGTATGGCCGGTCGGTGCCGTGTCGAAAATCGTCAGATCGTAGTCCTTGAGTCCCAGCGTTAGGGTATTGGCAATGCGTTCGAGCATCGCGGCTTCTTGCGCGCCCGGCGATTGACGGGTCAAGCGCATTTGCCTTTCGATCGCACCGTACATTTCCGGTCGGGTAAACCGCTTCAGTTGGGTGCTCACCCGCTCCAGATGTTGTTCCACTTCGCGGTCGGGGTCCAACTCCAGGCCGTCTATATTGGCCGCCAGCCGGGTGATGTTGTCGCCGATCCGGCAGCCGAATGCATCGGCCAGGCTATGCGCCGGGTCTGTCGAAACCAGCAGCACTTTTTTTCCGCGCCGGCCGGCGAGTAAGGCAAGCGCCGAGGACACCGTGGTTTTTCCGACACCGCCCTTGCCGCCGACCAACAGAATCCGCTTTTCGGTTAACAAACTCATCGCATCAACAGCATTTGATATGGTCCAGCGGCGAGTGCTCCATGCCCATGCGCCGATGCCAGTCGTGAAAACGTTCGAGTAGGATGGGCTGTAATTCCAATGTGTAATAACTAACGGGATTGGGCACCCCCATCATTTCACTGAACACCAGCAACATAAAGAGATCGTCCTGCTCGCGGCGGGCGCGGGCGATAGCCGCTCGATAGGGGGCGTTATAGAACGCTTCGGCATAATGATCGGCACGGTCGAACAAGGCCTTTAGTTCGTTCAATTTCATGGGTTGACGACCCCGGCTTTATTGGCTTTGATTTGTTTGCCGAGTACCCAGCTCGACTCCAGCGAAATAAGGATGGCGGCGATCAATACCACGATATCGAGCGATAGCAGGAACCAGTCTTGTTGGTCGAAAAAACTTTTCAGTTGGATTAGCAGGCCCAGCGTGGTCATGATCAGTAAAAATAGCAACGGTGCCAGGGTATACCACATCGGTCGGCCGCGTTTTACCAGCATCACCGTAATCACCAATAGCGTGAATCCTGCCAGCAATTGATTGGTCGTGCCGAACAACGGCCATATCAAGAGCCCCCCGGAACCGTCGCCGCCGACGCCGAAGGCCAATAGCAAACACGAACCGACCGCCAATAGAGTCGCCTGAAGCGGTTTTTGCAGCCAGCCAACCCGGTAAATAACACCCCATTCCTGAAAGATATAGCGCTGCAAACGCAAGCTGGTATCCATCGTGGTACCGGCAAACAATACGACCATCACGGTCAGTAGTGTTTCCGCCAAAACGTTATCCAGCCCAAGACCTTGCTGCAGGATATTCCCGCCGCCTTGGATGAATGCGCCGACGCCGCCTTGCCCGAAGCTGTGATAAATCGCCTGCCAGTCGCCTAGCGTTGAAAATCCCGCAGTTGTCGCAATGATGGCCGACAATGCTAATAAACCTTCGCCGACCGCGCCGAAATAACCGACAAAACGCAAATCCGGCTCTTTATCCAACTGCTTGGAAGTCGTACCGCTCGACACCAAGCCATGAAAACCGGAGATGGCGCCGCAGGCAATGGTCACGAATAAAATCGGAATGATCGACGGTGTGCCTTCCGGCAAATCGGTATTGAAGGGAGGAGCAACAATCTCGGGGCCTGCAGCCAATACCGCACCGTAAAACAAAATCAGTCCGATGAACAATTGAATGCCGTTGATATAATCTCTCGGTTGCAGCAACACCCATACCGGCAATAACGAAGCGATCGCCGCATAAGCGAATAGGATAATGATCCAGCTTTGGTTTGCGTTTAAACCGGCTACTTGCTCAGGCAATGAAACCGGCAGTTTGGCGCCTACATAAATCATTGCGTACAGAGCAATGACGCCTAACAGTGTTACGCTCATCAAGCCGATGGAGCGGCGATAAATTAGTTGGCCGATAATCAGCGCCACAACGATAGCCCCCCACACCGGTATCGTCGCACTGGGAAAACCAATCAACTGGCGGGCAATGACCACCGCGAACACGGCATTCACCATCAGCAGCAACAGAAAGATCACGATCATGAAACAGCTGCGGGCGCGTTTACCGATAATGTCGCCGGTCAATGAGCCGATCGATTTGGCTTGATTTCGGTTACTAGCCCAGATGCCGCCGGCGTCATGTACGCCGGCAAAGAAGATGGTACCTAAAACAACCCAAACGAAAGCCGGTACCCAGCCCCAAATTACGGCGATAGCGGGACCGATGATCGGCGCGGCGCCGGCCACCGAGGTGAAATGATGCCCCCATAATACATATTTGTTGGTCGGTACATAATCGATACCGTCGTTCAATTCATGAGCCGGGGTCAGAAACTTGGGATCGACTTTAAAGATTTTTTCGCAGATAAATTTTGCGTAGACAAAATAACCCAGCGCCATGGCAGCCAAGCCTATTAACATCAGAAAAATTGCATTCATTCAGCCGACTCTTGAGAGAAAAAGTGCCCTAGATTATCAAAATCCGGCCGATTATACCCCTCGTAGATCAAATTAAGCCCCGAGCATTACTGAAATTTGACGTGCGAAAAGTATAACAAAAATGGCGGCTTGTTTGAGTAGACGGGATGATGAACATCAATATAAGTTGCCGATTACAGTAAAAGTTCGCAGATTTGGGTTCTTTATCTAATTTTTTGATATGAAAAAAAAGAATGTCGGCTCCGAAGAGGGTGCGGTTGCTCGACCGACAGGCGTCGGCGGCAAGGACAGCCGCCGTCGAGCCTACAGGGACGTATTCACCCAGCACCTAAATTCCATAACCCATTGGCTATGGTTAACTATCTTGGATAATTTAGGTGCTGGGTTCACGGCGTCCTGTCGGGCGAGTGACCGCACCCTCCGCCACCAGAGAACTTTCGCAATAAAAAGGGGTCAGGTTTAATTTCGTAAAAAGGGGTCAGGTTTAATTTCAATAAAAAGGGGTCTAAAAAGGGGTCAGGTTTAATTTCGCACTTGACTACGAAACTCGTTGCACAAAAAGTTCGTACATTAAGCTCGAAAGCATGTGCCGTTCTTCAGGTTCTGATTTTTCTTGTTCCTTAAGCTTTAAGTTTGAGGGGGCCGTCGACTTCCAAGTTCCAACTTACCGGGACGAGATTTGTAAACCCGTCCTAAACGTTACCTATATGGATGTAGGTAAGGGGCGTGAGCAGGAGCGGAAGTTTTTCGACCGTAGCTCAAGCAAATCGGAACGTTCGGAGCAGGTTAAATAACCCGCTCCGCGTGAAGGAACTGATACAATTTACTCATTATTTACACAGCAAGAGGACTTATCACCATGCAAAAAATCCATTGGCATTCGTTTGCGACAGCGGACAAAGTTGCCGCGTCCGCTGCACAACAGATCCTTGCAGCCGCCGAACAAGCCATCGAGGCAAGAGGCGCCTTCAAATTGGTCTTGGCGGGAGGAAGCACGCCCAAAAAGGTATATCAATTGTTAGCTGAAAGCTCGGCCGATTGGAGTAACTGGCATATTTATTATGGAGACGAGCGCTGTTTACCGGTTGATCATGCCGAGCGCAATAGCCGAATGGCCGGCGCGGCATTTTTGGGCAAGGTGGCGATTCCAGCCGGCCAAATCCATACGATGCCGGCCGAACTCGGCCCGGAAAAAGCGGCCGAAGCCTACCGCACAACAATCGAACTGGCCGGACGATTCGATATGGTCTTGTTAGGCATGGGCGAAGACGGACATACCGCGAGCTTATTTCCAGGCCACGTTCATTCAACCGATGAAACGGTACATGCCGTTTTCAATTCGCCGAAGCCGCCGCCGGAAAGGGTTTCTTTGAGCGCTAAAACCCTGAGTAATAGCTTGCAGGTGTTGTTTTTAGTGACCGGCGCCGGCAAGCAAGAAGCCGTGAAGCAATGGCGTCAGGGAGAAGTCCTGCCGGTCGCATTAATCAGACCGGAAGCCGGCGTCGATGTTTATATCGATGAGGCCGCTTTAGGCGATGCTTGAGATAGTTGTCAATAAGCCTCTCGCCGAGACCGGCTACTAAGAACACGAAGGAGAGCGAATTTTAAATTTCGGGCCTTCCGTGTTCTTTGTAGTTGAAGTAGGGATTATCGCCAAAGCACAATGCCCGGATTATTGACGACGATATAGCCTCTCGGGTGCCTCCGATAAAACGTATTGCCTACGACAAAATAAGGTGATCCTCGCCACATCACTTGATGATGCAGTCTCGGCAATATCGCTATAATCGCGCCGATCGGCGCATCGACGATGATATAGCCGGATTGAAACGGCTCATAATAAAAGCCGTCATAAAAATAATAACTTGAACGATCGACGACTACCCTCGATGCGCCGCGAGGCAAAGGCCTAGTCCGGTGACCGGGTTTATAATAATGCGGATAGGGCGGCGCCGGCGTGTAGTGTTGCCTAGGCGTCGAATATATGCGTGATCGCGGCGCTTGCGGCGGCGCGGTCCGTTGTTTCGAATGACTGTGCCGGCTCGACCGAGGCCGGTGATCTTGAGCATAGACGCCGCTATTCATCAACAGCATCGCACTGATGGCCAGGGCGATTATTTTTGTTAGATTTTTCATAACGATCTCCCGGTGATACCGAGCGAAACCGCTATCCATCCCTGGCTTGCGGTTGCATTTTGTCCATCGATACTTGCCTTCTCAGCCGTGCTCTTTGTCTATTGCTTAGAAGATCAAGTCGTTGCGCTTATTGTACGTCGACAGTTTTGCCGGATTTTCTTTCCTGTCTTTCCTGGCGTCTCTCTTGACGTTTTTCCTGGCGTTTTTCTTTCCATTTTTCATGGCGCTGCTGTTTTAACGCTTCCATTTTTTGCATTTGCTCTTCATTCAGCACTTCCTGCATACGGCCGCGGGTTTCTTCGTGGATCGCTCTGTATTTTTCATGCTGTTCCTTGAAGATGGATTCCAGCTGAGTGCGTTGTTCTTCAGTCAAGTCCAAATCCTTGGCCAAACGTTCTATTCTTTGTCCATGACGGCCTTCCATATCGCCTTTTCCGCTGCCGGGAGGAAATGCGGCTGCAGTCAACGGAAGTGCCAATGCGATTGCGATTGCGATGATTTTTTTGTTCATGATCTTATCCTCTTGGGGTTAGTAATAAAAGAACGGTTTATCTCCGTTCTTGATGATTAATATAAACGCCAAATGCGTAAACAATTTGCAGCAATTATGGAAACATTGTGAAAGTGCATGACAACGGCAAAAACTCAAAACTCTCTTTTGCCGGTAACGCCGAGATAAAAATAGAGATTTACCCTATACCCTTTATTGCTATTACTACTAACCGCTTACTGCTCACCGTTAACTTGTGGTTCGTAACGGTAGCCGGCGCCATAAACCGAGTGGACTAACTCCTGTCCCGGTAACAAGTCCGATAATTTCTTACGCAACTTTTTAATATGACTATCGATCGTGCGATCGGAAACGATTCGCTGATCTTGATAAATCAAGTCCATTAATTTCGACCGCGAAAAAATCCGTCCGGGCTGATCGTATAAGGCCTGCAACAATTGAAATTCCACCGCAGTCAATTCGGTTTCCTTATGCCCCGCCCGGACCCGAAAACTTTCCGGAACGAGCGATATCGGACCTTCGGTGCCGCTTACCTCTTGCGGCTTCAACCTGCGTAAGACCGCCTTGACGCGCGCGACCATTTCGCGCGGACTAAATGGTTTACAAATATAATCATCCGCGCCTAATTCTAAGCCCAACAACCTGTCGACTTCTTCGATACGTGCGGTCACGATGATAATCGGCACGGTACTGAAAGCCCGTATTTCTCGGCAAATCTCCAGCCCATCCTTACCCGGCAGCATTAAATCCAATAAAATCAAATCGACCGGATTTTGCTTAAACCAGGGTACCACTTTAAGACCGTCATCGAGGCATTCGGTTGCATAACCGGCATTGTTTAAATAATCCGCCTCTAGCCGTGCCAGCTTGAGTTCGTCTTCTACGATCAAAATACGGCTCATAAAAATATTCCTCAGATCAAATGCCTCCCATTGTCAATCGCCATAGCTATCATGAATGCTGCTTTTCTAGGATATTGACGGTAACGCAATACGGATGTTAAGCCCGCCCAATTTTGATTTCCCGGCTGTAATCGTACCGTTGTGCGCATGGGCGATATTCGCGCAAATGGCAAGGCCTAGCCCAGCGCCGCCATGATGTCGGCTGCGAGAACTTTCGACTCGATAAAAGCGATCGAATAAATGCCTTATTTCCTGTTCGGGAACGCCGGGTGCGCTGTCGGCGAATTCGATAAGCAACAAACCGCTTTTTTGCATGACGACGATCTTTAAACAACCGCCGGCATCGGTGTATTTGGCGCTGTTGCTCAATAGATTGCGGAATAGTTGCGACAATCGGTCCGGGTCGGCATGAATGCGCACGGTTTTGGTCAGACGATTCAGCAACTGCAAGCGGATTTGCCGGTTATCGAATTCCGGCGATAAGGCGGCGATATCCTCCTGCAGCACTGGAATCGGGTCGAGCGTTTGCTTGCGATAGCTAAGCGCGCCTTGATCTGAAAGCGCCAATTGATAAAGATCCTCCGTCAAACGATTCAGTCTCATGACATCGCCAAGCAGCGAATCGACCGCTTCGGCTGTCAGCGGACGGATTCCGTCTTGCAAGGCCTCCAATTCTCCATGCAGCACCGCCAAAGGTGTACGCAATTCATGGGAAATATCGGCGACCCAGCGCCGTCTCGATTGTTCGGACCGTTCCAACGCCGTTGCCAATTCGTTAAAATCGCGCGCTAAATGCCCGAGTTCGTCGGACGATTCGACAGGAAGCCTTACATCGTATCGGCCGATGGCAAGCGCTTTCGCCGCCGTGGTTATCCGTTTTAGCGGCCTTCCCAGCATATAAGCCAATAGCCAGGCCAGAAAGGCGGAAAGCAATATCATCAATAAGGCAATCCAGACAAAGGCCTTAGCCTGACCCTCGATAAATCGCAATTCGCCGGGTTGGCTGGGCGTTTGACCCGGCAAAATTCCCAAATACCCGACAATACCGTTCTGGTAATGGATAGGCTCCAGTTCCTCTAACTGCTCGATGGCATCGACGCGTCCATATATGATCTTTCGATCGGCGCGCAACAGCATGACGCGCAGCTGCAAAGGTGTATAACGCCGGCTCATCGAATTTTCCGGCATAGCTGGAGGCCAATAACCGGACGGTTCGCTTTGCGCCTGCTCTATCAAAATAGGCGGCGGACGATGACGACGATGATCGGACTGCCATAACAAATCAATCCACAACTGTTTATTAGCCGCCAATTTTTCCCAATCGGGATCATGGCCATAATAATCGCTGAGCGTTTCGATAAGCGTCGACACGCGCTCCTGCTGTCTTGATTTGATGAATTCGTTAAACCCCCGATCCAAAGACCAGCGCATAAACGCATACATCCCCGAAACCAAAAGCAGCGTGGTGAGCAGGAAAGTCAGGAATAATTTGATACGTATACTTCGAGCGGTCATGTTTGCGGCTTTTATGGCAATGCTATTTTGTTCGAGAGCAAAGCGCGAAAACAGGTGCATAGCAAGCTATGTAACTGTTTTCGCAACGCCGCTATCGAACAAAATAGCGAGTTAGAAAACAGCAAATGTGGACGCGCGAAGTATATAGATTGGCGCACAAGCTTTACCCATTAAGCGATAGCTCATTGTTGCCGGTAATTGTGCAAAAATTAAGGAACGTTAGCCGTTCAACACCCGGAATAAAATTTCCTTAACGTTTTGCGGCTCGAACGGCTTGTCGCAAATCGCCGATACGCCGGCTTGCTGAACTTGATCCAAGCGGGTTTCGTTCGATTCGCTGGTGACCATGAGAATCGGTATGAAGGTATTTTGCCGGTCGTTTCGGATATGACTGACCAGTTCCCGTCCGTCCATTTCCGGCATGTTGTAATCGGTCACGATTAAATCGAAGGCTTCGCCAGTCTCTTGAAATAGCTCGGCCGCCGCCTTGCCGTCATTGGCCGTGGTAATCTGAGTGATGCCCATGTTATTCAACACCCGAACGATATGCTTACGCGCCATCGAACTGTCGTCGACCACCAAGACGCGCAAGGCTTCGATCGCATAATTATCCAGCGCGAGTTCTTCCGGTTCGATGAATTCGATCGTCGATCGTAAGGCTCTTCGCAAATTGTCATGATCGAAGGGCTTGGGTAATATAGCCACGACACCGGCCTGCCGGATCGGGTCCAAGGCTGAAATCCGCGTCTCGCTGGATATCAACATAAACGGAACGTCGCTCAGCTCGTCATTAGCTTTGATTTTAAAAATCATCTCGGCAGCCGTCATGTCCGGCAAATACATACTGCTGATGATTAAATCGGGCTTATAATCGGACAATATCGTCAAAGCCGAATCACCCGAGTCCGCCCCTTCAATATTGGCAATCCCTTCTTCTTTAAGATGTTTGATGATGACTTTAAGCTGCGTCGATGAAGGTTCGACCAGTAAAATCGATAGGTCTTCTATTTTTAAAGATCTCATAAGCGGTTGATTGATACGTTCCCGTTGCGGTTAGCGGTTAGCGGTTAGCGGTTAGCGGTTAGCGGTTAGCGGTTAGCGGTTAGCGGAATTTTGAAAGCCATTGTATCCTTAGTCAAATAAAGTCTACTCCCTGCTAACGGCTAACCGTTCACCACTGACTCAATATTTCTAAAGTTTAGACGTATTCCTTGCCTTTTGTAGTCTCGTGCCCGGTTTTAATCGCGATAATTTTTTTTCGAATGAAATCAATAAACCGGAACCTTTGTAATATAATCACGCGCACGGTTTTAGCTTCGTATTTATGAAGATTTGGCCAAAACAATGTCAAAAAGCAGCGGAAGAAGAAACAATTGCAGGAAAACTGGTCGTAGTTGAAAACCATTTGAGTTGTAATTCGTTAACTAACTCTAAAACAACTCCCTGCTTTTTCGTTGTCTTTATGATTAATTGTTCATAATAGAGAATGCCTCTAAACCGGGGCTCCGTATAACTATAACAAATGAGGATAGGAATATGTGTTGGAGTGGAGAAGCATCGACCGTTTTGGCGGCCGCAGGGCTGTCGACGGCGGTTTATGTCGCCAGGAAAGGCGAATCGAACGAATTGTGGATTCCATTGGTGTATTTTGCACTGATGGAACTCCTGCAAGCGGCAACCTACGTTTACATCAATCTATGCGACAATCCGAATAATCAGATATTGACGCTTTTCGGTTATGTTCACATCGCTTTTCAGCCATTTTTCGTCAATATGGTCGCGATGTATTTCATTCCGGAAAGCGTCAAATTAAAAATTCGTACGACTGTTTATACGATTTGCGCGATGGGATCGTTGGCGATGTTGGTTAAGATGTTTCCTTTCGATTGGGCCGGTTCGTGTCAAATCGGTGTCGAAGGTTTTTGCGGACCGGCAACCTGCTCGGTATCCGGCGATTGGCATATCGCTTGGCAAATGCCATTGAACGGCTTAATGTCCGAACCGCAAAGCTGGCTATTCGGTTTCGATTGGGGTTTGCATGCCTTTACTTACATATTGGTGTCTTTCTATCTGCCGCTACTTTACGGATCTTGGCGTTTTGTCGGATTCCATTATTTAATCGGTCCGTTCGTTTCCGATCTGACCACAACCGATCCGAACGAATATGCCGCTGTTTGGTGTCTGTTTTCGATCGCCTTATGCGTATCGGTTATCAAAACGCCAATCCGCAAGCATTTGCATGTCAAAACATGGCCTTATTATCATCGCCAAGTGTCGGACGCTTTATAAAGGCCTAAAACGGCGCGCTGTCCGGCTCATTGACGTAGCTGTCAACAGGGGGCGCGTCAGTCCGGTAAGGATCGCCGGAATCCGGCTGCCAGGGATGGCGCCGAATCTATTTTTCTGGCTCCCACGGTCCTCCGTGGGAACCCATACCTTGGCTGCCGAGGCAAGATCGGCATGCATTCCCGCCTCATTAAAACTTCTAGTGCGAAGCCAAAATCATGCTCAGCTACCGTCACGGATTTCATGCCGGCAATTTCGCCGATGTACTCAAACACAGCCTGCTTTGTTTGACGATCATCGAACTCAAGAAAAAAGACAAACCCTTCGTTTATATCGACACACATGCCGGCGCCGGGGCCTATTCTTTGCAGTCGCCCTTTGCCGAAAAAACCGGCGAATACCGTCAAGGCATCGGCTGCCTGTATTCCAGTCAAACCGCTCATCCTTTGCTCGATAGTTATTTTGCTGGAGTTCGCTCGCTAAACACCGATAATAAACTAAGCCATTATCCAGGTTCGCCGGAATTTGTCCGAGCGATGATGCGTTCTCAGGACAGGATGCAACTTAGCGAACTGCACGGTAGCGATTTTGCGGTCTTGCAAGAACGCTACCGTAACGACCGTCAAATAAGCGTGGCTCAAGAGGACGGCTTAAAAAATCTAATGAAAAAACTTCCGCCGGTACAGAAAAGAGGATTGATTTTTATCGACCCGAGTTATGAAGTGAAGGAGGATTACAGCCGTGTGGTTGAAACGCTCGCTAAAGCGTACCGGCGTTTCGCTACCGGCGTGTATTGTCTTTGGTATCCCGTGATTCGCCGGGAAACGGTCGATAATTTAATGGCGGAACTTGCCGAGACCGGCATTAGGAAACAATTGCGGATCGAACACTGTGTGCTTCCGGACAGCGAGGAATTGGGCATGACCGGATCGGGCTTGTTGTTCATTAATCCGCCTTGGCAATTGGAAAGCCAGGCCCATGAATTACTGCCTTGGTTGAACGATAGACTTACGGATGGAACGGGGACTTGGTCTGTCGATTGGCTGGTTCCGGAATGATATGACCCGATAATGTCACGATTCACGTTTCGGCTTCAATTTTGCCGTCCACGATACGAATCTTGCGCTTAGCCCGCTCACCGATCGCTTGATCGTGCGTGATCACCACCAAAGTCACGCCTTGTTCGTTAAGGCGCTCCAATAGATCGATGATTTCGGCGCCCGATTTACTGTCGAGATTGCCGGTCGGCTCGTCGGCCAGAAGAATACCGGGGTTCATGATCATCGCTCGGGCGATCGCGACGCGCTGCAACTGGCCGCCGGATAATTGATCGGGCCGATGGCCGGCTCGATCGGACAAACCGACTTGCTTCAAGGCTGTTTCGATTCGCTGTTGCCGTTCCTTTCGGTCGATTCCGGCCAGCATCATCGGCATTTCGACATTTTCGGCGGCGGTCAGGCGTGGGATCAAATGAAAAAATTGGAATACGAAGCCGATATTTTCGCGACGCACCTTGGCCAATTCGTCATCGCTATACTGTGTAATATCGCGGTCGTTTAAAAAATAGCGACCGGAACTAGGCTGATCCAGCAGCGCAATCACATTCAATAAGGTCGACTTCCCGGAACCCGACGGCCCCATCACCGATAGGTATTCGCCGTGCTCAATGGTCAAATCGATACCGTCGAGCGCATGCACCGTCTGTTCCCCGACTTGAAAGTACCGATGAATGTTTTCCAGGCGAATCATTGCTTTTCGCGTACTGCAACGCCTTGTTCGATGCCTTCCTGGCCTACCGAGTACACGACCCGATCGCCCTTGTCGAGCCCCGACACGACTTCGGTAAAATTCCAATTCGCCAAGCCCGGTTCGAAGCGGCGCTCTTCAAGAATGCCGTCGGCTCCTATCAGCAAAACCCGCTCGGTACCTAAAATCGCTTCGGCGGGTAGTCTCAAGGCATTGTCCTTACGCGCCAACAGCACTTCGACATCGGCGCTGTAACCGGGCATCAAACCTTCAAGATCCTTCGGGTCGGTTAATATGACTTCGATTTCGACAGTGCGCGCCTGCTTTTCCTTTTCCAAGACATAAGGCGCGATGCGCGATACCTTGCCGGAACAACGCTCGCCGCTAAAGGCATCGAGCGACACGCAAGCCTGCATTCCGGTTCTGATCTGTGCGGCATCGACTTCATCGATAGGCGCCGAGACGAATAAACAACTCAGATCCAGCAAATCGATCGGCGGCAACGTGAGAATACCGGGCGGCGACGGTGTGACGAATTCGCCTACTTCGGCGTTGACTTCGGCGACGACACCGTCGAACGGCGCGCGTATTATCGTGCGTTCGACGGCGGCCTTGGCGACATTCAAATTCGCAATACCGACCTCGACGTTAATGCGGGCAGACCGACAATTGGCTTGTTGCGCCTTGGCCTGAGTCACGGCCTTGTCGACCATGTCGACCGAAACGAATTGTTTGCTGCGTTGCAACTTAACCAGCCGATCGGCCTCGCGGCCCGCGCCGTCGGCTAGTTCGCAAATTTGTTCAGCATTGGCCCGATTGACTTTAATTTGTGCCGATTGAAGCTCGACTTGTGCCTTCAAATCGTCGTTCCAGATTTCGAGCAACAATTGATTTCGTTTAACGCCATCGCCTTCCGCGGCATGCAATACCGCCACCTGACCGCCGGTAGCAGGAGCCAAATAGGATCTACGGCAAGCCTTGACGGTGCCGACGCGGGTATTCGACACGGTCGCCTTGACCTCGCCTTCAGTCAAGACATAGACCTCGACTTCGACCGGTTTGGGCCGTTTCGCGTAATAATAAGCGCCGACGATGACTCCTATCACCGCAAGGCTAATCAGTGCAGACCGACTCATGTTGTCAGGCGCTGTTCCAGATTCGTTCGCAACACATTTAAAAAGTCTTCGGTAGTCAAATAATGCGAGTCATTCAGGTCGTCTCCGTGAATACACAGCGCCAGGTCTTTGGTCATTTGCCCGGCTTCGACGGTTTCGACGCAAACTTTCTCAAGCGTGTCGCAAAAATCGATCAAGGCCTGATTGCCGTCCAACTTGCCTCGAAATGCAAGGCCCCGCGTCCAGGCGAAAATCGATGCTATGGGGTTGGTTGAGGTCTTTTTGCCTTGTTGGTGCATGCGGTAATGCCGCGTTACTGTGCCGTGCGCGGCTTCGGCCTCCATGATTTGACCGTCCGGCGTTACTAGGGTCGAAGTCATTAGTCCCAACGAACCGAAACCTTGCGCGACTGTATCGGATTGCACGTCGCCGTCGTAATTCTTGCAGGCCCAAACGAATGCGCCGTTCCATTTCAATGCCGATGCGACCATGTCGTCGATCAGCTTATGTTCATAAGTTATGCCTATCTCGGCGAAACTATCCTTGTATTCGGCCTGATAGACCGCTTCGAAAATATCCTTGAAGCGCCCGTCGTATTTTTTCAGAATCGTGTTCTTGGTCGACAGGTACAACGGCCAGCCGCGATCCAATGCAACATTGAAGCAACTGCGTGCAAAACCTGATATCGATTCATCGGTGTTGTACATCGCCAAGGCCACGCCGTCGCCCTCGAAATGATAGACTTCGAAATCCTGAACTTCGCCGCCGTCATCCGGCGTAAAGCTGATACGCAGCGTGCCCTTGCCTTTCGTTATAAAATCAGTCGCGCGGTATTGATCGCCGAAAGCATGACGTCCGATGCAGATAGGTTGCGTCCAATTCGGCACCAACCGGGGAACATTTCGGCAAATGATCGGTTCTCGAAATACGGTGCCGTCGAGAATATTTCGTATCGTGCCGTTCGGCGATTTATACATTTTCTTCAGATTGAATTCTTCGACACGTCCTTCGTCCGGCGTAATCGTCGCGCATTTGATGCCGACGCCGTGTTTTTTGATCGCATGTGCAGCATCGATCGTAATTTGATCTTCGGTCGCATCGCGCTGTTGAATGCTCAAATCGTAATAGTCGATCGTCAGGTCCAGATAGGGCAGAATTAATTCCTGCTTGATGAAATGCCAAATGATTCGGGTCATTTCGTCGCCGTCCAGTTCGACAACCGGCGATTTAACGGGGATTTTGGTCATGCCGCGCTCCTTTAGATTTTGGGATAGATAAAGTATAGCTTTAAATACGAATATCTCGATTGCTCTCCCTATTCTTCAGGCTTTTCTTGTTCTTCTGCAGGGGTTTCGCCTTCTTCATCCGCAGGTTCCGTTTCTTCGACTTCTTCCGGCGCTTCCTGAGCGTCTGCTTGCTCGAGGATTTTGATGATGCGCTCATTACCGACTTTTTTCGCTCGGCCCAATACCGTTATATTTTGATTGTCTTTGGCATTGACATCGGCGCCTGCCGTTATCAACAAGTTAACGATATTTTCATGACTGAAAATCAATGCATCCATCAACGCTGTCGTTCCGGTATTATCGGCCATATTCACATCGGCACCGTAAGCCAAAAGAGTTTGCACAATCCGCGCATTACCGCCGAAACTCGCCCCCATCAATGCCGTGCGCCCGCCGGGAGCTGCGCTATTAACATCGAGACCTTGAGCCAGAAGCGCTTCGACTCGGGCTTGATTACCGCCGACCGCGGCGGAAAACAAATCAGTAGCGCTTGCCGCATAGGCATTCAAAGGCAACAAAAGCAATAGAATTGGAAACGCTCTGTTGATTCTCATTTTGAATAGTTGCTTGCGTTTAAAACCGAGTTAAGTTGAAATACTAATCAATTTAGCATTCATAATTTATACCATCGTCGATGAGCACAAAAAATAAAATCATTATCGAGGCTATCCCTCATTTCATCGAAACGCAATCATACCCGGAAGAAGGACGTTACGTCTTCGCCTATACGATTACGATCACCAATGCCGGCATGATTCCGGCGAAATTATTGACTCGGCATTGGTTGATTACCGATGCCAACGGCAAAGTACAAGAAGTTACGGGCGAAGGCGTCATCGGCGAACAACCCTATCTCAAACCCGGCGAATCATTTCGTTATACCAGCGGCGCAATGATCGAAACGCCGGTAGGCGTGATGCAAGGCAAATATTCGATGTGCTCCGATGACGGCGAGGATTTTGAAGCTTATATCCCTAAGTTCACGCTGTCGATTCCTAGAACCTTACATTAACCATGTCCATTTATGCGATTGGTGATATTCAAGGTTGCTACGACGATTTGCTCAGGCTATTGGATGCGCTTCGATTCAATGAAAACACCGATCAAATCTGGTTTGCGGGCGACTTGGTCAACCGCGGGCCTAAATCGCTGGAAACCCTACGTTTCGTAAGATCGCTTGGTTCCTCGGCCGTGACCGTACTGGGCAATCATGATTTACACTTGCTCGCCACGGCTTGTTCGATTAGATCCGAGCGCAAAAAAGACTCGCTGAGCGAAATCCTCGAGGCGTCGGACCGAGACGAACTGCTCGATTGGCTCAGACATCGGCCGCTGTTTCATTACAATGACGACTTTTGTCTCGTGCATGCCGGCCTGCCCCCGCAATGGGACTTCGACACGACCCGCGAAATGGCCGCTCTGGCGGAAAATGCGCTGCAAGATTCCAATTATGCCGATTTTCTCAAAGACATGTACGGCAACAAGCCGAACGTATGGTCGCCTCAATTGAAAGGCGTCGAGCGATTGCGTTTTATTATCAATTGTTTTACGCGCATGCGCTATTGCGATGATAACGGTAAGCTCGATTTTATTCATAACGGACCGCCAGGAACTCAGCCCAAGAGTTTAAAACCCTGGTTTGAAATACCCAACCGTAAAAACGCCGATTTGCGCATCGTATTCGGA
The DNA here is from genome assembly GCF_044788715.1 of Methylotuvimicrobium sp. KM1. Lineage (NCBI taxonomy): Bacteria > Pseudomonadati > Pseudomonadota > Gammaproteobacteria > Methylococcales > Methylococcaceae > Methylotuvimicrobium > Methylotuvimicrobium sp. KM1. Next base: position 5,027,072 of record NZ_CP173170.1, read on the forward strand.
CATTGGTCCTCGCTCGGTTACTATCGGGGCAACAATTGTTATTGCATCGATACTGGCTGTCTCTGGGGTGGTGCTTTAACCGCGTTACATCTAGGAGAGAATGTGTTCCGGGTCAGTATCGATTGCGAAGGCGTTATGAAACCTAGGCAGAAAAAGAGCTGATTTATTGGTATTTCAATATTTGGATATTCGAAATCAGGTGTTGACAAGCAAAGTACCATCGCTGGTATTACATCCTTATTCGCGTGTCTTTTGACGCCATAGAGTGGAATATCGGGATAGATCTTGATCCTGAGTTTGTTTACAGCAAGCGCCAGCTTTCAACCGCACAACAAGGCGCTACAGACTGCGCTTGGCCGTGACTGTGAATTCGCCACTCTTGATAGCTGACGTTGTGTTTTTTACCAGGCCAAAGGCGCTAATTGGATAACCTTTCCAGATCAGTTTGACCGTTCAGCTATCGATAAGATAAGGAAGAAAGTTTAGCTCCGGTGATTTTAGGATTTCGTGATATACCCATCGGAGATCAAAATTCGGCACCGGGGTGCCCGTCAAAGGACGCCGTGAAACCATCCGTGTAGGCTTGACGGCGGCGACTGATTGCCATGGATGGCATGAATGCAGATTTTGCATTACGCCATGGATGGCGTGTATTAGGGCAATGCAGGGCAGAAAAATGCTCCTGCATTTTCTGCATTCATTACATCCATGTAACTCAGCAATTGCCGAGGAGCAAAAATCTGCAAACGCCAAGGATGGCGTGAATGCAGATTTTGCAGGAGCAAAAATCTGCCCTGCCGCCGACACCTGCCAATCGAGCAACCGAACCCTCCATAAAATAGGGAAGTTATTTTCGACCAAATCCTTAGCACTTACATTTCCGTTTTAAATTTACAAATTAGCAGATATTTTATGACCAAGCTTCCCGACGTCTCCATGCTATCCCTGCATGAAAAAATCCAACTTTTCGATTTGCTGAAAAATGAACTTCAAGAATATCTAAATGAAAGCGAAACAGCGCTGAGCTTTTATAATTTGAAAGTCACTTATGAAAATGTTCTTTGCCTAGCATTGGACAAGCATGAAGCGCTTGAAATTCTCGAGGAAAACATACAAAGCCTGTGCAAAGATTTCCAGGTTAATGAAGTAACTCTGATCGATTTAGTTAATTCCAGGTACAACGTGATAGCCGACGATAAAAGAGTCGCCGAGGAAATTAAGGACGATTTAAAAGCCTTGTGGGAATTAGATGCGGACGACCTGCGGGACAAGGAAAAGTTACTTACCTACTTTGACTTGATAAAGTCCGACCATGTAAAAAAACTGTTGCAACAGCATATAGACCAGTTTTGAAGTCGGCGAAAAAATTTCGTACAGCTAACCAATCCGAATACCCTATTTTTTAGGCGTGGATTCAACTAATAAGTGCAATTCATTTTGATTATAAAGGGATTAAGAGTCGAACACACCAAAGCCCGCACCTTCTGAAAAATCGTGAAAGCCCTTTTCCGCATAAGTCTTCGAGAGTAACGGTTATTGGAAAACGGGATTTTGGGAACCCGGTATAACGGCTATTTATGCCAGCGGGCCTTCATGTAGTCCATTGCTTCCTGCACATTGAGCTCTCGGGTACCGCCGCCGGTTCTTAAATAAAGCTTCGGGTTGTTTCCTTGTTGAATGAAAACCGGGCGTGTAGACGGCAGCACGATCAGGCGGCAAATATCCAAACCGTCGAGATCATGAAAAACGACCCGGACGAATTGACAGATATCGGCGCCCATATTTGTCGCGATCATGGTCATGATCAGTTGTTCATATCCGTCGCGTCCGGGTTTTTTCAACGTTTGATAATCCTTGTCTAAACCCAGAATTTCACCCTCGTCGGATAAACCGATCAATAATGTGCCGCCTTGTCCGTTCATAAAGCCGGCCAAGGTCTTGATCACGACGCCTTCGAGCGCGCGATTAACTCGATTTTCAACGATATCCCAGCGCAGTGACGACTTAAATTCCAAATACGGATTTTCTCCCTGCTTGATCAGCGCCTCTAAATCTTTGTCCAGCTCATGCGTTAGCTGTTGAATTTGCAGCCAGCGCCGATGCATGACATTGTAAAGCAACGCGGTAATGCAGCCTAAACTAGCGCCGACGAATGCATAAAACGTTGTTTTCATCGGTGTCTTGCCTCCCAGCGAATCCATCATTTCACCGGTCACATATCGAATCACGCTCGCTGCATCGGGTCGGTAGCGTTCGTGTTCGAAGTAATAAACGAATTCGTTGATCGGGTATAAAAAGAAAAAGCCGATCAAGGCACCGAGCAAGGCGGCCGTAAAATATAAAACAACCCAATGCCGGGTACGAAATAAAACTAAACTGGTCAAAAACTGCATAGTGGAATTAAATTAGCCTGATATGAATTCGTTAAACTCATCGAGTTAATACTCCATCTCGACTGCCAGTTCCCGACGCAGTCTAGTCTACCGCTTACATCCATATAAGCGTCTTCGAGAAGGGAAAAATGAATACCAAAAAATCATGCCGAATCTTAGTTAAACCCGGCATGACTCGTCTATTCAACCAAGAACTGCCGCATCATACCTAAGTTTTCATGCTCCAGATTATGACAGTGGTATAAGAACAGGCCTTTAAAATCCTGGAAGGGTTTGGCGATTTCGACTTCTTCTCCAGGCATCACCAACACCGTATCTTTCCAGCCGCTGTCGATAAAGCCATCCTTAACGGTTTCATAGCCTTTCGAGCCCATCGGGCCGATTTTTCGGGATAGAACTTGATATTGCTGACCGTGTAAATGAATCGGATGCGCCATCGATAGATTCATGCCCCCCATCATACCCATGCCTTCTCCCTCTTGCATATCACCGCCCATTTGCATGCCGGTATCGCCACCGTGACGCATGCCACGCATACCACTGCGATCGCGCATGCCGCGACCCATGCCCATTCCGCCTTCATCATCGGCTTGTTGCGCATCGCCGTCATGTTGCATACCGCTCATCATGTCCATGCCGCCGCCATGCCGCATGCCGCCCATTTTACCCATGCCGCCTCGGCCATGACCGTCTTGCATCGATTCATCGTCTTGTTTATCGGCGTCATGCTCCATCTGCATAGCCGAATCGTCTTTCGGTTTAGCGCCGTGATCCATTTTTGCGTCGCCGTGCTGACCTCCTCCGGGGCCATGATCATGAAAAATTTTGATTTTTTTGATTGACCCTAGTTTAACCTTTTCAAAATCGAACACATGATCCAACGTAAACGATTTACCGTTCAGTTGCGGTCGCATCGGTTTTTCGGAAATCCCGATCGGAATCGGTTTAGCGGCATTGTCGACGCTTGCCTCGGTCAGACGATCGAAGGCGACCAATTTCGCCGGTAGTTTGGGCGAGTCTTCGGCTGCTGCGGTAACATTGAAAGTAGCGACTGCAAATTTAGCGCCCTGCGCTAAGCCGCCCGACATCATTCCGCCGCCCATCATCCCCATACCCATGCCGCGGGTTTCATTTGCCGGGTCATCATCCATACCGTCATGATCGCTTTGCATGCCGCGCATGCGTTCGTACATCGGAGGCATCGCGCCAGTATAAGGCAAACTATACAAAACGAGCTTCGACCCGACTTCGCGTCCGCTAAAGTCGAGCCAAAGATCGATCCTCTCGCCGGGCGCCAGCATAATATAGGGGCGGGTTTCCGGCTTTTCCAGTAAATGGGCATCGGTGCCGATCGCGGTCAACGGCGTACCGTCATCCCAACCCAATTTATAGATTCTGGAATTGGAACCGTTCAAGGCCCTAAACCGGTAGGCGCGTGTCTTGACAGAGAATTCGGCATCCTCTTTGCCGTTGACGATGATTTTATCGCCGAGAAAGCCCATCATTTTGTCATGCATGCCGCGCACATAACGCAATTGGTTTTTAGCATCGAAGCGCCTGTCTTGCAGCACCAGAGGAACATCGTATTCGCCGCTCGGCAATCCCAAGGCTTTTTCGGCCTCGTCGGTGACTTGAATCAAACCCGCCAGACCGAAATACACTTGATCGCCGGTGACTTCATGTGCATGTGAATGATAAAAACTGGTGCCGGCCGGATTCATCACTTCAAATTCATATACATATTGCTCGCCGGGGCCTATCGTATACATCGGATGCCCGTCGCTCGCTTGCGGCACATGCAATCCGTGCCAGTGGATGATCGACGGTTCGTTTAACCGATTTTTATAATAAACCCTGACTTTTTGGCCTTTGACCAGATTCATAACCGGTCCCAAAAAATTATCGCCGAGGTCTTGCAGAGTATTCTCAGGTCCTTTCAATAGCTTGCCATAATACTTTTGTACTTTAGACTTCTCCCCATTGCTTAAAATCGGCATGAAAGCGTTACGCGAGGTAAATTCAATTTCGACATCGGGATGGAAGTCGGGGGAGGGTTCGCTCTTGATTTGTTTCATCGCCGCGGCGCTGATGCCGGGCAGGGATGCGGCGGCCACGCCGAAAAACGAATATTGTAAAAATTGACGCCGTTGTGGATTGATGATACTTGACATTATTCCTTCCTCATTTGTAATTATAATTTTCGAACGGATGCGCGATAACAACACCTCTTAACCGCGTGGTCTTGCTTCCACCGTTTTGTTCATCTTGGTTATTACGATGTACTAGGAAACTGGGATTAATCTACTTATTTTTTTATTCGTTCCAACTTTACAAAACTGTACCCGAAAGAAACGTCCGGGTCATCGTGAATATCTTCACGATGCGTCTCCAACCAATGATCAGCCTCGATTTCCGGAAAAAAAGTATCGCCTTCGAACGTCCGCCTAACCTCGGTTAGGTATAGGCTATCGGCAATCGGAAGCATCGCCTCGTAAAATGTCGCACCGCCGATCACGAAAATTTCGTTATGATTGCGGCAGCTTTCCATCGCGCTTTCAATATCGTTATACACCTCGCAGCCTGATGGCCGGTAATCGGGATTACGCGTAATAACGATATTGGTCCGTCCCGGCAACGGCCTGCCGATCGACTCGTACGTTTTACGGCCCATCAATATCGGCGATCCCATCGTGATGGACTTGAATTTTTTCAGGTCCGCAGATAAATGCCACGGCAAGCTGTTATCGATACCGATCACACGATTACTGGACATGGCGACGATTAGAGATATTTTCATTTTTTTAAAAAAGGGTCTTTGCTATTCTTGGACGATTTGTTTTGGAATTCATCATACTATGAAAAACGTTTTGCTTGTATTTACCGGCGGCACGATCGGCTCGGAGGCTTCCTGCGGCACGATCGCAACTTCCGCCAACGCGCCTTACCGTTTACTACAGCTATTTGAACGACAGTATCCGGAGCACTCACAAATCGACTTCACGACGATAAGACCGGTTCAAATTTTAAGCGAAAATATTACGCCGGGCTTTTGGGAAACATTGATCAAAGCTATCGAGGCAGAGCAACCGGAACGCTACGACGGCCTCATCGTCACGCACGGCACCGATACCTTAGCCTATACCGCCGCTGCGCTAAGCCTTTATTTCCATGCATTAAACAAACCAATGCTGCTGGTGTCGAGCGACCGTCCTCTTGATCACCCCGAGGCCAACGGCTTGAAAAATTTTATCGCCGCGGTCGAATTTATTAGGCAACGCCGCGAAACGGGCGTTTTCGTCCCTTATCAAAACCGGGGCGAATGCACGCAAATCCATTTGGGCAGCCGCCTGGCTTCTTCGCTGCAACTCAGCGGCGATTTTATCAGTGTGCAAAACAAATGTTATTGCCGTTTCGAAAACGGCGTTTTTTCCGAACCGCTCATCACGCTTAAAAACAAAGCCGACTTGGCTTTCGATTTAAAACCGGATTTCGCGAAACGCATCGCATTAATCAGGCCTTATCCAGGTTTAAATTACACGCTGTTTAATTTGGATGGCATCGATGCGGTATTGCACGATCTCTATCATTCCGGCACCGCCTGCGCCTCGATGCAGTGGGGTGCTGATTGGTCATTGCTGCCGTTCATCGAACGTTGCCGGAAACAGGGCATTCCGGTTTATCTAGCGCCGTCGATACACTCCGATAGCGCCTACGAAAGTACGCGCGAATTACTCGAACAAGGCGCCGAAATGCTCTGGAATCTGTCGCTCGAATGCGCCTATGTGAAACTGCTGCTGGCATACGGTAATTTTAGCGAAGGCGGAATTACGAGTTTTATCGAACGGAATATTGCCGGAGAGCACGTTGCCTGTGCAAAAAGCAATTCCATATGACCTTATTTATCAAATTAAAATTCAATGTCGTAAAACCTTAAACCTAAAAAGATATTTTGAACCCGAAGAAGGTAATTATTGACATCCCCCTATCGTTCTCAAGCTCCAGCGTGAGAATGTCGGGGTTGGATAATCACCCAAAAAACTGTGCCGTAATCGTTTTTTGGATTGCAAAGATTCCCATATAGATTCAAACATTATTTTTAGGCTGCTCTAAAGCAAGTAAAAATCCGTATTTTTATTTCCACATTTGTATGTTTAAAATGTTAGTCTTAGCCGACCGATTAACCCTAACAACAATAATACAATAATGGAAAACGGCACTTCCTTCGAATCTACGGCGCCTTATATCGTTGGCATCGGCGCTTCGGCCGGCGGCCTTGAGGCGATCGAGTCATTCTTCAAGAAAATGCCGATCAATTCCGGACTCGCATTTGTCGTCGTCCAACATCTCTCTCCCGATTATAAAAGCCTGATGGCTGAATTACTGTCCAAGCATACCGAAATGCCCGTACATCGGATCGAGGATGGCATGGCAGTCAATCAGAACCACATTTACCTGATACCCCCGCGTCAAAACCTAACCATTTTTCACGGCAAGCTGTTGCTCAAGGAACAAGTTCGAACAGAAGGACTCAATCTACCGGTCGATATCTTCTTGCGGTCTCTAGCCGAAGACGCGGGCAGCCAAGCGATTGCGATTATTTTGTCCGGAACAGGCAGCGACGGCACTCGCGGCATTCGTGCGATCAAGGAACACGGCGGCATGGTGATGGTGCAAGACGAAGAATCCGCCAAATTCACCGGCATGCCGAACAATGCAACCGGAACCGGACTCGCCGATTTTATTCTGGCGCCGGACGAAATGCCGACGCAATTATCATCCTTCATCAAACATCCTTATTCCGGCAGCTTGGAAACGGACATCATTCCACAAGGCGGAACCAGCATTACCCGCATCTTCGCGTTGCTTCGCGAAAAATGCAAAATCGATTTTACCTATTACAAACCCAGTACCGTAATGCGCCGTATCGAGAGGCGGGTCAGCATCAATCAACTTGCCGACTTGACCGACTATGTCCGGTTCATGGAAACGAACCAGCAAGAAATCAATACTCTTTATCAAGAGCTTTTGATCGGCGTGACCTGTTTTTTCCGAGACGAATTCGTTTTTCAAGAGTTCAATGAAAAATGGCTGCCTGAATCGATCGGGCGACTGCAAGGTGAAGACTTGCGTTTGTGGGTAACCGCTTGCTCGACTGGCGAAGAGGCTTATTCGCTAGCAATGTTACTCGCCGAATATCGAGAGCAATCCAATCATTATTTCCGCATCAAAATATTCGCGACCGATATCGATCACAGCGCTATCGAGAAAGCGAGCGCCGGTTTGTATCCTGAAAGCATTGCCGCCGATGTGCCGCCGGAACTGTTGAGCAAATACTTTTCACGCAAGGAAGACAATTTTCAAGTCACGCAAAAAATTAGGGAAATGGTGGTTTTCGCCCAACATAACCTGATCAAGGACCCACCATTCACCAATATCCATATGATCAGTTGTAGAAACGTACTGATTTATCTGCAACCGGTTCTACAAAAAAAAATCCTGGAGTTATTCAATTTTTCGCTGACCAAGGACGGTTTGCTACTACTCGGCACCAGCGAAACGATCGGCGATATGGTCGATTATTTCGACTTTGTCAGTCCCAAAACCAAACTATACCGCTCCAAAGGTAAATACAAAGCAACCGGGCTGACACCTTTGGAGCCACGCCCAATTTCAGGCTCTATCTTTCAGCCTTCTTTCACAACGACTTTCAACCGTCCATCCATCAATCGTTTTTCCGAAGATCGAACGTTGGAGCGTTTCGTCAACGGCATTGCAGGGGATATTTTGCCGTTCACTATGTTGGTCAACGAAAACATGGAAATCTCGCATACCTTCGGTGAAGCCAGAGACTATTTATCCTATCCTAGCGGTAAGATCAGCAGCGAAATCACTAAAATCGTCATAAAGGATCTGGCAATACCCATTGCAACCGGTATCAATAAAGCGTTAAAAGGCACTAATGAAATCGTCTTATCCAATATACGCATTCACGGCCATGATCAATTAAGAACGGTTACGCTGACCGTCAAAAACTTGCCCGGCAAGAAAAGCCAGGAAAAATTGCTCGCGGTCATGATCAGTGAAACAACCGAGCCCAATAAACCAAACTCGACCGAACTACTCACCTACGACGCCGACATGGATGCCCGGCAACGCATCAACGATTTAGAGCAGGAATTACAATTCACGAGAGAAAACCTGCAAACGACGGTAGAGGAACTGGAAACATCGAACGAAGAGCTGCAAGCAACCAATGAAGAATTACTAGCCAGCAACGAAGAACTGCAAAGTACCAACGAGGAACTGCAATCGGTCAATGAAGAGTTGTACACCGTCAACGCCGAGTATCAAGGCAAGATCACCGAATTAACGCTGCTCAATAACGATTTGGATAATTTGTTCAATAGCACCAATATCGCGACGCTTTTTCTCGACGAAAATCTCGAAGTCAGACGCTTTACCCACCGACTCGAATCGATATTCCATATCCGAGACAACGATCTCGGCCGGCCTTTTTTTCATTTGTCGCATTCGGTTCTCGACTTCAACCTCGATGCAATCGTCAACGAGGTGTCCGAAAATCAAACACCGTTCGAACAAGAATTGCAAACCGCCAACGGCGATTGGTATCTATTGCGCGTATTGCCCTATGCCATATCCGACAATGCCTATGCCGGCATCATTCTGACCTTCATCGATATCGACCGGCTAAAACGCACCGAAACCGAGCTTAAGATACGCGAAAAAATGGAACGCGAACGCTTGGCCAATTTCGCGCTTTATTCTGACGACGCGATCACGCTGCAAGACTTGGAAGGTAACATCGTCACCTGGAACCGCGGCGCCGAAAAACTGTACGGGTGGACTGAACGGGAAGCCCTGGGAATGAAGTTTCAATCGCTGATGCCGTCTGCCGACATCTCGATCGCAGCTAAGCTGCAACAAAAAAATCATCTAGGCGAAGCCGTGTCACAATTCGAAGCTCGGCGTATTACCAAAAGCGGCAAATTGATCGATGTTTCCGTCACGGCTTCGCTGCTCTATTCCGAAAGCCAAGGCAACGAATTGATCGCCTTGACCGAACGTGATATCAGCGCACATCTGACGGCGGTTAAAAACGATTGCGTCAGTTGCCTTCAACGCCTTGCTTCGCTCGTGATGGATACCGAAGAAGCATTGCTTCTACTGGACCCTCAAGGAAAAATAACCGCCTGGAACAATGGCGCCGAGAATTTATACGGTTGGCAAAAACAAGAAGCCATAGGCCGTAATATCGCAGACCTAACGCCCGAATCCGGCAGAACACAAGTACTGCACTTTATCGCCGGATTGACTCTGGGTTGCTCGGCCCCGCAGACCTTATTGACCCGAAGAGTCACGAAAGATCATCAAGAATTAGCCGTCAAAATAAGCGCATCGGTTCTCGGAGATCACGCCGGAGAGGCGCTTTTGATTGCATTCAGTGAACAACGACACTAAACCGGTACGCACGATGAAGAACAATTCAGGGGATATCGACGATCTAAGGCACGAAGCGGAATCCTTAATCAATTTAGAGTCGGTCAATATCGATGCGGTTTCGCCGCATGATCTACAGACGCTATTTCACGAACTGAATGTGCATCAAATCGAACTGCGCATGCAAAACGAACAGCTTGTAGAAGCGCAGCAACAACTCATTGCGTCGAGAAACGACTTCATTACACTTTTTGACCTAGCACCGGTAGGTTATTTAAGACTGGATGAAAAAGGACGCATTTTACAGTCGAATCGGACCGTGCAAGAAATGCTCGGCAAAAACCATAGCGAATTACGCGATAAATTTCTAGCGGCTTTTATTCATACCGACGACCTGAGTATTTTTAACGCACGTTACAGCGCGTTTTATAAAAAACCGGACGGAAAGCACATCGAGTTGAGATTGCTCGATAGACACAAGAAACCCATTTACATAGAACTCAGCGGACGCCTGATAAAAAATCAAGCAGGCGCGAGTGTCGATTTCAACCAAGATTGTTTACTAGTCAATATCATTGCTATCGGCGAACGCAAAAAAATGGAAGCGCAATTAGAACTTGCCGCGAAAGTGTTCGAGCATAGCCAGGAAGGCATCATGATTACCGCACCCGATACGACCATTCTCAAGATAAATCTCGCTTTTACCGCGGTAACGGGCTATAAACCGGCCGAAGTCATCGGCCGAACGCCCAAAACCCTCTCCTCGGGACGACAAGGCCCGGCGTTTTACCGCGATATGTGGCAAAAAATCAACAAGGAAGGCTGCTGGCAAGGCGAAATCTGGAACCGTAGAAAAAATGGGGATTTATACGCCGAATGGCTCAGCATTTGTCGTATCAACGATAAATTCGGTCGCGTCAGTCATTATATCGGTATCTTCTCCGACATCACGCTGCGCAAACTCAATGAAAAACAAATCGAACAATTAGCTTATTTCGATACGTTGACCGAACTGCCGAATCGCGCTTTATTAAACGACCGGCTCAAGCAAGGCATCGTTCAAGCGGTACGCCATAAATTATGGCTTTCGGTGTTTTTTCTCGACCTGGATCGTTTCAAAATACTCAACGATACCCTCGGTCATTTTGCCGGCGACTTATTACTGCAAAATGTGGCCAAACGCCTCAGGGGCTGCGTGCGAGAAAGCGACACGGTCGCACGTTTCGGCGGCGACGAATTCGTTATTTTATTGACCGATTTCGTCGACGAACAGAGTGCGGCACAGCACAGCGCCGAAATTGCCAAAAAAATACTCGACGTGTTATCGCAACCTTTCGATTTATCCGGCAACCAGTTTATTACATCTACTAGTATTGGTGTTACGCTGTTTCCGAAGGATGGCTCCTCGGTCGGTGAATTGATCAAGAATGCCGATGCTGCGATGTATTACGCAAAAGCTTCCGGACGAAATAATTACCAACTCTTCTCCGATAGCATGCGCTCCGAGGCCCTCACTCGCAGTACACTGGAAAATGATCTGCATCATGCCCTGCCTAACCAAGAATTGGTCGTATACTATCAACCTTTGATCGACTTACAAACAACACCGAATCAAATTATCGGTTTCGAAGCGTTATTACGCTGGAATCATCCGATAAAAGGACCAATTTCACCCGATGACTTCATTCCGATTGCCGAAGAAACCGGTATGATCGTTGCCATCGGCGAATGGGTTTTAAAGACCGCTTGTAAGCAATTCAAGATTTGGCGCGATCAAGATCAGCCGCAATTAACAAAAATTTGCGTCAATCTATCCGCCCGGCAATTTTTGCAAAATGATTTGGTCCATTCGATTAGGCAATGCCTGGAGAACGCGGAGCTTGACCCCGAGTTTTTGGAGATCGAAATCACTGAAACCGTCATGATGCAACATATGTCCGCCGTGATACATATTTTGCAACAATTGATGCAAATAGGCGTAACCGTATCGTTGGACGATTTCGGAACCGGTTACTCTTCGCTGACATATCTAAAAAAATTTCCTATCAATTCGATCAAGATCGACCGGTCCTTTGTCCGGGACATTTTGAACGACCCCGACGATAAAGTAATCGTCCATTCCATCATTTCGATTGCCCGTCACATGCGTTTGAATATTATTGCCGAAGGCATTGAAAATGCCGAACAAGCCGATTACTTAATGCAAGCGGGTTGCCGTCTCGGACAAGGCTTTTTGTATTCCAAAGCGCTTCCCGCCGAACAATTAGACGCCTTGTTTCCGCCAACTGATTAACCCTACCCTCTAAAATCAATTGTCTTGTGACAATAAGATTTCAGAACTACAATGCAAGCTAGCTCTTCTCTCTCTTTGTAGGAGGATCGTAATGCGCAATTCATTCGTATTAACGCTCGGCATTGCCGTTTTGTTCGGTTGCGAACAATCGACCGAGACACCAAAAACCGACCCGCTCGAGCCTTCTGCATCCCCCCCTCCGCAGACTCAAGTCGCACCGTCAAGCCCCTATTCCGAAGAAGACAAACTACTCGGTTTACCCCCGGTGCCCATCCCCGAAAACAATCCGCAAACGCCGGCCAAGATTGCGCTCGGCGATAAACTCTTTCACGACCAACGCTTTTCGATCGACGGTACGGTCAGTTGCGCAAATTGTCATGACGACGGCAAGGCCTTCACCGACAATCTACCCGTTTCGGTCGGTCACAGCGGCAAGACCGGCACACGCAATGCTCCGACAGTGCTGAACGCGGCGTTTTATCATTCCCAATTTTGGGACGGTCGCGAAACCGATCTTGAAAGTCAAGCGAAACAGCCGTTCATCAACCCGGTCGAACACGGCCTGCCCAACCACGACCCGATTCTCGACATCGTCCGTAGCGACCCGGATTATCAACAGTCTTTTCAAGAAGTCTTCGAAGTTTCAGACGATGCGCTAACGATCGACCATGTCGTACAAGCGATCGCCAGTTTCGAACGCACCCTTGTAACCGGCAACTCGCCGTTCGACCGTTTCTATTTCAAAGGCGAAACCGATGCGATGAACGATGCGCAAATTCGCGGCTTCAACTTATTCATTGGACAAGGCCGGTGCGTATCTTGTCATGTGATCGAACAGGATAATGCGACCTTCACCGACAGCCGATTTCATAATATCGGTATCGGCATCGATTCTATCGAATCTGACATTCCGGCCTTGACGCAAGCCTTCCTCGAAGCAAAAAATCAAGATAAGGACGTCGATATCATGGTGTTGACCGATCCGAAATCGTCGGAACTCGGCCGCTTCGCGGTCACCGACGAATTGAACAAGATCGGCGCATTCAAGACACCGACGCTACGCAATGTCGAATTGACCGCGCCTTACATGCATGACGGCAGTCTGAAAACCTTGCGCGAAGTCATCGTGCATTACAACAACGGCGGCGTCGCGGAGGCTAGCGCACACGTCAACGATTTCTTGAGCGGCGGCATACGCCCGCTCAACTTAACCGGCGCGCAAATCGACGATCTGGTCGAGTTTATGAAAGCATTGACCAGCCCTAAAAAACCGGCCGAAACCGAATCGGCTCAAGCGGTTAATTGAAGGAGACTTGAACGATGAATACGATCCATAAAAGCCGCCGGAATTTTTTGAAGACAGCGGGAGCAGCGGCCATCGGCAGCACGTTACCGATTAGCCTGGTTGAATTAGCCTTTGCCGACACGGCCGAAAATTTTACGTTCGCCTATATTTCCGACGCCCATATTCAACATATCGAAGGCACGCGCTTCGTCCGTAATTGGGATCGGGGACTGATTCGGGCGGTGGCCGAAACCAATCTACTGGTACCGAAGCCCGATTTCGTGTTTTTCGGAGGAGATTTGGCCCAACTCGGCACGAAAGCCGAATTGGATCACGGCGCCGAAATCATGTCGGCACTGCGCTATAAAGTCCATTATGTAATGGGCGAGCACGACTATTATCTCGATCTCGGCGACTATTGGGAGCAACTGTTCGGCGCGCAATATTACAGCTTCAATCATAAGGGCGTGCATTTCGTCGTTTTGAACAGCATCCGGACTTACGACGACTGGACTTTCAACCGCTGGCCGAGCAACGAACAGCGCATGCTGGAAATGGCCGGACTCGACAATCCGAACGGATCGCCGTTCATGGTCGGCGAGGAACAAAGAAACTGGCTCAAATCCGATTTGTCCAAAGTCGCCAAAACTACGCCGATCGTCGTGTTATCCCATTCGCCGCTGCAAAAAATCTTCAAAGGCTGGAATTTCTGGACCGAAGACGCCGAAGAAATCCAGGCTTTATTGAAACCTTTCGATAAGGTATCGGTGATTTACGGCCATGTGCATCAAATCCAATACAACCAGATCGGCAACATCACTTTCAACTCGGTTATGGCCACTGCATGGCCGTGGCCCTATCCGCAGTCTTATGCCCAGGCCGAGCAATATCTGCCGAAATTGACCGTGCCGATGAACCGCGCCGATCCTTTTTTCGAGCGCGACGCGACCGGCTGGCAGCTTATCAACACGAGCAACGGCAATATCGATATGCATTACACGCTGTATAACAATACCGCGCGCTCGGTGATCTATAACACTAAGACCAAGCAACCGGAAGACAGCGCTTATCAAAGCGAAGACGCACGCATTCCGCCGCAAACGCATTTCTAGGATTCCGACCCGGAGAACCGCATGAACCTCAAACTTATTAAAGCTATTCTATTGCTTCCGTCGGTGCTGGCATTCGCAATACCCACCGCTTCCGCCGACGAATTTACCGATGCCGATCTTGAGCGCTGGCAACAGCAATTCATGGACGTCGTCCAACAAGGCCGCGACCTATGGACTAGCCCGGAATTAGGCACCAACGGCGTCGCTTGCGCACAGTGTCATCCGAATGCCGCGAACACGCATCCCGAAACTTATCCGAAATTTCAAAAACAGCTAGGTAAAATCGTGCCGATGTGGGAAATGATCAATTGGTGTTTGAAAAACCCGCTCGAAGGCCAACCGCTTGCCGCCGACGATCCGAAAATGACCGCCATTCAGGCTTATGTAACGCACGAACGGCGCGGCGTGAAGCTGGAGCCGGGCAAGCATTGATCTTCTTTCACCTAGAAAAACATTTCGCCATGAAGAATATGAAGTTAATTCAATAACTTGCTATGAACTTGTATAGAATACTCGCTCACCCAAGAGGTTAACGAGAACGCTTAGGTATACCTATCGGAGATCAAAATTCGGCACCGGGGTGCCCGTCAAAGGACGCCGTGAACCCAGCACCTAAATTCCATAGGTCATTGGCAATAATTTAATATGATGGCTAATTTAGGTGCTGGGTGAATACGTCCATGTAGGCTCTATGCCAGCTCCATGCTGGCAAAGCCTTTGCCGAGCACCCCGGCGCCTCCTAAGACACTGCCGAAATTTGAAGTGCGAAAGGTATAACATCTTCTCTTCTCGCGGGCTGGGTTATTCAACCCGTCCTACATTTCGATTTGCTTTACCATGGCAGGAACGTTTAGGGTTTCACGATTAATAACTTCCGGGAGTTATTTGTCATGAAGTCCTTATATTTTTTCGGCCAAAAAATTTGTGGATACATTTTTGATGAAAGCAACTACCGGCATGACTGACATAAAAGATATCTCGGGCGATATCAAGCTTGAGCAAATCGATGCGGATACCTGGTCAATTCGCTTGGCCGGCAATTGGACTCAAGGCGCTAATATAAAACCTGTCGAACAAGTGTTGGCGCAACTTGCCGCCGCAACATCCTTTGCGCGATTAACGCTGCAAGCCGGCGATCTTGACCGTTGGGACAGCCGCTTGCCGACGTATCTGCTCGCAATCCTGGACTATTGCCATACCAAGCGCATTCAGCCCGATTTATCGGGCCTGCCGGAAGGCGTTCAAGGCCTACTCAAACTGGCTCGTGCAGTACCGGAACGAGCCGGCGATCGCCGTTCGGCGCAACAAACACCGGCCTTGGCTAAAATTGGCAAGATGGTGTTAAGCGGACTCGCCGACACCAAAGGGCTCGTTATATTTATCGGCGAAACGGTGCTGGCTGGCATTTCGCTGATGCGAGGAAAGGCCCGATTTCGCGCAGTCGATTTATTTTTGTGCATACAAGAAGCGGGACCCGGGGCGTTGGCGATTGTAACGCTGATCAGTTTATTGGTCGGCCTGATTCTGGCTTTCGTCGGCGCGGTGCAACTGGCGATGTTCGGCGCGCAAATTTTCATTGCCGACCTGGTTGGCTTGGGAACGGTACGCGAAATGGGCGCGTTGATGACGGCGGTCATTATGTCCGGTCGCACGGGAGCAGCCTATGCCGCGCAGCTGGGCACGATGAATGTCAACAGCGAAATAGACGCGCTCAAGACCATGGGCATCTCACCGATGGAGTTTCTGGTGTTGCCGAGAATGTTGGCGTTAATCTTAATGCTCCCGCTGTTGTGTATCTATGCCGACTTTATGGGTATACTCGGTGGAGGCATCGTTACCACCAGCGCCTTCGATGTCTCCTTGACCCAATATTTTAATCAACTCAGCAAGGCCGTCGATCTCACCGACTTCAGCATAGGTTTATTCAAAAGCTTGGTGTTTGCGGTACTGATCGCCACGGCCGGCTGCATGCGCGGCATGCAATGCGGACGCAGCGCGTCGGCGGTCGGCGATGCCGCGACGGCCGCAGTCGTCAACAGCATCGTCTATATCGTCGTGGCCGACTCGATCATCACATTGATCTGCAATCGGCTGGGCATTTGAAGACATCTCGAAAGTCAACATGAACAAACCTCATATCACGGTAAAGGATTTGACGATGGCTTACGGCGACTTCGTGATTCAGCGCGATTTGAATTTTACGATTAACCGCGGCGATGTTTTCGTTATCATGGGCGGCAGCGGTTGCGGCAAAAGCACACTGCTCAAACACTTAATCGGCCTACAGCGACCGGCACGAGGCGATATCATTTACGATCGGCAAAATTTTTGGCGCGCAAGCGATGCGGAACGCATTCGAATCCTGCGGCGCATAGGCGTGCTGTATCAAAGCGGTGCCCTATTCAGCTCGCTAACTTTGGCCGAAAATATTGCCTTGCCGCTCGGCGAATTTACCAATTTCAGCCGCATGGAACTCACCGATATCGTTTCTTACAAACTCGCATTGGTAGGCCTTGCAGGTTTCGAAGACTATTATCCTTCCGAAATCAGCGGCGGCATGCAAAAACGAGCGGGTCTGGCCAGAGCGATGGCGCTCGACCCGGAAATACTGTTTTTCGATGAACCATCGGCCGGGCTTGATCCTGTCAGCGCAAGGCTTTTGGACGATCTGATCATCAATTTGAGCAATGCCTTAGGCACGACGATTGTCGTTGTTACGCACGAACTAGCCAGTATCTTTGCCATTGGCACGAACGCGGTGTTTCTCGACCCCGAAACCAAAACCATGCTGGCCACCGGTTCACCCAAACGCTTGCTGGCCGAATCCAAAGATTCCAAAATCATTCAATTCTTGACTCGAGGCGAGGGCAATGTCGAGACAGCGCGTTAATAGGGGGCTAGCAGTCTTATGAGTAAACCGATAAACCCATTGGCGATAGGTAGTTTTACGGTCGGCGCAGTCGCACTGGTCATCGTAGCCTTGTTTATATTTGGCGGCGGCCAGTTTTTTAAATCGGATAAAGTTTACTTCGTGGTATTCTTCGACTCTTCTCTCAACGGGCTGAATGTTGGAGCCCCGGTAAAAATGCAGGGCGTGCAAATCGGCGAAGTCACCGATATCGCATTACAATTCGATAAAACCTCAATTAAGGTTTATAAACCCGTCGTGGTAGCGATCGATCGCCAAAAGATGATGGGCACGAGTGGTAAGACTTTCAATATAGCCATGACGAAAGAAGAGCGATTAGCTCTTCGGGACAGATTGGTTGATGCTGGATTTCGTGCTCGCTTGGAAACACAAAGCTTATTGACAGGCCTTCTCTATGTCGATGTAGATAAGCACCCCAATAAGCCTCCCGTGTTTGCTAAGCTGGATTATAAGGGGATTCCGGAGTTTCCGGGCATCCTAACAACCAGCGACGAAATCCTGCATTCGGCGGAAGAATTTGTCAATCAATTACGCGCATTGCCGCTGGAACAAATCGTCACTGACTTTGCCGACAGCTTAAGAGAAATGAAAGACCTGCTAGCATCCGATGAACTCAAGAAATCCCAAGTTTCTCTCGCTCAGGCCATGGAAGGAATGGAACAGGCGGTCGGCACGCTCAACCGCAATCTTGAACCGATGCTAAAAACTACGCATACGGCTATCGATAATGCCAATTTATTGGTCCTAGATTCCAGATCGATGGTTTCGGATATCAAGCCTATTTTAGCTTCCGCTAACAGCGCCTTGACTGCCGCGACCGCCGCCTTGAATAAGGCACAGGACTCTGTAGCCATGGTCGGCGATACCTTTGGCCCGGAATCGGTTTTAATCGAAACGCTGGAATCGGTTAACGATGCATCGCGGTCGCTCAAAGATCTGACCGATTATTTGGAACGGCATCCGGAATCGTTGATTTCCGGTAAACATAACTAGAGAATATTGAATTATGAATGCAGTCCGGCCTTTTTGTTTACCAGTCTTAACCTGTTTGTTCTTATCCTTAACAGGGTGCGTGGGCGGGACAACTTCGCCTTCGCAATTCTATCTTCTCGAACCGATCAACGAAAGCGAAACCAGCCCTACCGGAATGAGAGCAAAACCTGTCATTGCTCTTGGCCGAGTGCGCATTCCTCGTTATGTCGATAGGCCGCAAATTGTCGTCGGAACCGGAGGGAATACTTACCATTTGAACGAATTCAACCGTTGGGCAGAATCGCTCGATGCCAATATTAGCCGCGTACTGATGCAAAATCTTTCAATGCTCGTCCCGGCTGAGGTCGTAGAAGCTAGATCTTCAAGCTTAGCCAGGCAGGCTAAGCTCCGCGTCTCGTTGACTATTTTGGAGTTTCATGTCAATCAGCATGGACAAGCCGGTTTAACGGCGCAATGGTTTATCCGTCGCGGTCAGGATGTCATACAAAACCGTCAAGTCTCTTATCGTTTGCCGGGATCAACCGATGATTATTCGACCATCGTGGCAGCGCTCAATGAATGCCTGAATCGAATGAGCCGTGATTTGTCGGCATCGCTTCAACAAGTGCTTCAAGAAATGAGAAGCTAGCCAAATCAATCGATGTGTTTCCAAGCTCCTGCGTTGGCGGCTTAGAATTCCGGAGCTATGAGCATTATCCTAACGCTCATGAAGGCCAGGTAATCGCCCCAGCAAATGAAAGTTCGAAATAGAGCGGATTGCAGTCACTCGCCCGT
Organism: Methylotuvimicrobium sp. KM1; assembly: GCF_044788715.1. NCBI lineage: Bacteria > Pseudomonadati > Pseudomonadota > Gammaproteobacteria > Methylococcales > Methylococcaceae > Methylotuvimicrobium > Methylotuvimicrobium sp. KM1. The sequence goes on from NZ_CP173170.1 coordinate 5,046,309, forward strand.
CAGGACGCCATAAATCCAGTACCTAAATTCCATAACCCATTGGCCATGATTGATTACATAGTTAATTTAGGTGCTGGGTAAATACGCCCCCCGTAGGCTTGACGTCGACTCGCCCCCCAAGGATGGCGTGCCGCCGACATCCTCGCCAAGCATGCTCCACACCCTTTTATCCTCAAACTTGGAATTGCTGCATCTTTAAGCATCGCCGAAATTTGAAGTGCGAAAGTTATATAATATCCCGCAAATTTTTCACTTGGTATTTTTTCGACTCTACCGTCACCTCTTTGCGCCCATGAATACAGTCCTAACCGGCATTCTGGTTTATATATCGGCACAGCTTTTGATCGGCGTTTTCGTTTCGAAAAAAATCAAAACGGAAGACGATTATTTATTGGCCGGACGCAGTCTCGGCGTAGGCCTTGCAACGTTGAGCGTGTTCGCAACTTGGTTCGGTGCCGAAGCCTGTATCGGCGCGGCTGGTGCTGTTTATGAGGAAGGCCTGTCCGGCGCAACGCTCGATCCTTTCGGTTATTCGCTCTGTCTGGTTTTGATGGGCTTAGTGTTTTCGATTCCATTGTGGCGCCGGCAATTGACCACATTGGCTGATTTGTTCAGGCAACGCTATTCGCCGCAGGTTGAAAAACTTGCGGTATTGATCATGGTGCCCGGTACGATCATGTGGGCCGCCGCTCAAATTCGGGCATTCGGACAGGTGTTATCGGCTACGTCCGGCTTCGAAGTCGAACTGACGATCGCCTGCGCGGCGCTGGTTGTAATAGCCTATACGATGTACGGCGGTTTGATGGCCGATGTCATCACCGATGCGGTGCAAGGTGTCGCTCTGATCATAGGCCTTTCGATTTTATTGGCGATTGTGTTGACCGCCGGAGGAGGCTGGCAGCCTTCGGTTGCCTCGATAGAACCGGAGCGATTGGTTTTATTCAAAACCGCCGAGAACGAAAATTGGCTGGATATTCTGGAACAATGGATGATTCCAATCGGTGGATCGGTAATCGCTCAAGAACTGGTATCTCGGGTACTGGCTTGCCGTTCGCCGCAAATCGCGCGTCAAGCTTGTTTGGCCGGCGGTCTGTTATATCTTTCGATCGGCTTGATTCCGGTCTTGATCGGCTTACTCGGTTATCGCTTGTTACCGGGCCTAGCACAACCCGAACAAATCTTGCCGCAATTGGCACAGCATTATTTACCAACGTTTTTATATATCATTTTTGCCGGTGCGCTGATTTCGGCGATCTTGTCCACCGTCGACAGCGCACTTATGGCTGCCTCGGCGCTTCTGTCGCATAACCTAATCGTGCCGTTGCTGGATACGATCGACGAAAGCCGAAAAGTTTGTATTGCGCGGCTGACCGTTCTGTTCGGCGGCATGGTCGCTTACTGGCTTGCCTTGCAAACCGACCGCGTTCACAGCCTGGTCGAGCAAGCTTCAGCATTCGGCAGCGCTGGAATCGTGACCGTAGTCGTATTCGGCTTATTCACGCGCTTCGGCGGTGCTTACAGCGCTGCCGGGTCGCTTTTAGCCGGAACCGTCATTTGGAATGCCGGAAACTATGCATTCGATATGAAAACACCCTATCTAATCGCACTCTGCGGCGCAATTGCGGTTTATTCGGCGATTGCGATTTTAGAACACAAACTCCACAAAATTACCCATTTATGATTTCGATATCGTCTCGATTCGGAAATCATAGGCCAAACTCAAATTGATAAACGCGACTCAACATTCATGAATCAAGTAAGACCCGACAAAAAAATGACGTACTCTGCGTCTGCAGCGGCACAACCGACCGGCAAATTCGCCGACTCATCGATGAGGGCATTACGGACCCTGAAAAACTGTCGAGAATTACTGGCGCTTGCTCGGGTTGCGGTTCTTGTGAACCAACGCTTATGGCTTTGTTAAACATCGCTAGCTTGAAAGAACCGCTCGTTTGAGATCCTCTTTTCAGAGGCATTGGCTGGACCGAGTTTGCAACCGAGTCCTAAACATTTCAAGCGCAGCCAAAGCAAGCCGAAAACTTAAGGTATAACAAAATTTTGGGGATGAGTTAAATAAGGCTATGTTCGCGTTAGCAGTTGAAGCGGATCTCTTACCTGCTAAAAAGGCATTTAGGAAATAGGCAAAATGATTTCTTTCTACTCCCTTACTGTGAAAGTTCGCATTTTTGCATTCCTTATCTAATTTTTCGATATGAAAAAACAATGTCGTTTCCGAAGAGGGTGCGGTTGCTCGACCGACAGGCGTCGGCGGCAAGGACAGCCGCCGTCGAGCCTACAGGGACGTATTCACCCAGCACCTAAATTCCATAGCCCATTGGCTATAGTTAACTATCTTGGATAATTTAGGTGCTGGGTTCACGGCGTCCTGTCGGGCGAGTGACCGCACCCTCCACCACCAGAGAACTTTCATTTGCCGGGGCGATGGCCAAGCCTTCATGAACGTTACTGTGAAAGTATGCGAACCGAAGCGGGTGCGGCTGCTCGATCGACAGGCGTCGGCGGCAGGGATCGCTGCCGTCAAGCCCCCATAGATGGGTTCACGGCGGTCCTCGATAGAAACATCCCTTACCTTTTATTCTTAGACGGTTTTTCGATCAAAAGGGAGTAAATTTTTAGGTTTATCCGCCCTAAGGAATCAAAGCCGAACGAAGCAGATTCGATGTCGCCTGCCCGCTAGTGCTGCTGACATAGTCGACAACCACGGGAATAAACTGATTAACCATTCCCGGCGATAAATTCAGTTGCCTAAACGATGAATACAGTGACTGCATGGTACCGATAGTTCCACCAGCGCCTCCTAGCATTGCAGCACCACCGACCTGCGGTGCAGCAGCGAGCATTTCCGACATACCCGGAACGGATTGCGACATGCCGGCGAATGCTTGTTGCGTCATATTCGTTTTAGCGGCTTGAAATATTGCGCCGGCCCCGCCCAGTGCTTGCTGCTGAGTAACGCCCAATTGACCGACTAACGCTTCGGTTAAAGCGGTTTGTGTCGCGGGCACGTTACCGGCCATAGCCGTTCCGGCCTCGATCGTTTGCCGTCCTGTTTGTGCAGCCTGACCAATCGTCGCCAGACCGGTATCAACCTTACCGATAGCGCTCTGACCGTTCCCTGAAGTGCCGGCACAACCGGCGGTCAGAATTGAAATGAATAAGGGTGTGATATATTTGTAATTTTTTTTTCTCATAGTGTCCTCTCAACGGTAGAGTCGTGTCTTTCGGTATAGCCTGCCGATGTCTCAACTAATGTTCGGCCTTATTCATAACGGCCGGATTACAATTCTTACGAAAAGCGATGCTTATGCAAGATTTCTCTAGTTATGCCGTTCATGTTAAACGTACAAAATCCGAAAACCAAATTTAATTCCTAATTCGATGACATTTTATTTCGGTTGATATAACGCCAATTAGGAATCCCTATTTAAAAAAGCGCCTCGATAACATCAGTGCCTTTTCAACGGAAGGTGCTAAAATCACCGCTCCTTACTACTTATCAAGGTTTTTTATGACGCAAATCAAGATTGAACATCAACCGAGCGAAGCCCGTTTAGAAGAATTAGGCGTTTCGGACTGGGACATTTGGGAGAAAGAAGTTTCCAAGTTTTCGATCGACTTCGATGAAACCGAAACAGCCTATATTCTCGAAGGTGAAATCATTGTAACGCCCGAAGACGGTGAACCGTTACGAATCCTACCCGGCGACTTGGTCGTTTTCCCCGAAGGTTTAAACAGCGACTGGGAAATCGTTAAGCCATTGCGCAAACATTACAGCTACGATTAAACGTGCTTGCTATTTAGCAAGCCTCAAAATTAATGATCAATTGACTCATTTTTTCCGATTCAGGCGCAGCGAATTAACGATGACCGACACCGAACTGAGAGCCATCGCTGCCGAGGCGATGGCCGGATTGAGCTTACCGGCTACTGCAAACGGTATCGCAATCGCGTTATAACCAAATGCCCAAGTCAGATTTTGTTTGATAATACTTAGCGTATTCTCGCTCAATTCGATGGCATCGGCGATTTTGCCGATATCGCCGTCCAACAGCACCAAGTCGGCCGCTTCGATGGCGATATCGGTTCCTTTATCGATCACTAGGCTGACATTAGCGGCCGCTAACGCCGGCGCGTCGTTAATGCCGTCGCCGATCATCGCGACTTTGTGCCCGCTTTCGCGTAATTGACGAATTAACGCTAATTTTTTGGCGGGATCCGCCTCGGAATACACGGTAACGATTCCTACCTGCTCGGAAATATGTCGGGCCGCCAGTTCGGTATCGCCGGTCACCATCCAGGTATCGATCCCGGCTTGATGCAAATGTTCGACGACTTGACGGGCGTTCGGCCGTATCGTATCGGTAGCGGCAAACAACGCCGCCGCGCGCCGATCGATTGCAAGATAAACCAAGGTCTTGCCTTGCTGAGCCAGTTTTTTTGAGGTCGCTTTAAGCGGTGTTAGATCGATCTGGTGTTGTTTCATCCAGAGATCGCTGCCAAGCAATAATTGGCTGTCACCAATTTGAGCGCGAATGCCCCGATCCGGCGCATTATGAAATTGCGAGGATTCTTCTATTTCCATGCCACGCTCTTTGGCGTAGCGTACAATCGCTTGACCTAAAAAATGTTCCGAATTGAACTCCGCTGACGCGGCAAGCTGCAACAGACGCTCGTCGTCGAAATCCGATATATTGAACAAGTCGGTTATTTCGGCAATACCTTCAGTGATCGTCCCGGTTTTGTCGAATAAAACGGTATCGATGGATGCCGCCGTTTCCAGGACTTCGCCGTTCCTAATATAAATGCCGCGCCTGGCCGCCTGACCGGTTCCCACCATCGTTGCCGCCGGTGTTGCCAAACCGAGCGCGCAAGGGCATGAAATCAACAATACGGCAATCGCATTGGACAAAGCATGCGCTACCCGCTCACCAGCCAACAGCCAGCCTCCGAAAGTCGCACCCGACAATACGATCACCGACGGCACGAACACCGATGCAACACTATCGACAGTTTTTTGGATTTTCAATTTTGACGCCTGAGCCTGGTCGACCATATGGATCAAACCCGACAAAAAGGTATCCTTACCGGTTGCGGTGGCGCGCATTTGCAGTACGCCGCTACCGTTGATACTACCGTCGTAAAGTTTATGGCCGGGCTCCTTGATCGCTGGCATCGCCGAACCGGTTACCATTGCTTCGTTGACGCTGGATAACCCTTTGATTACTTCGCCGTCTGCCGGAATGCGCTCGCCCGGCCTGATCAGAAGGATATCGTCGATCTCGATTTGTTCGGCCATGATTTTTAATTCTTTGCCGTCTTTGAGCAATGTCGCTTGATGAGGCTGTAGATTCACCAATTTGCGTATATCCTGAACCGCCCGGTTTTTGGCTAGTTCTTCCAGATAGCGGCCTACCGTCACAAAATCGATAATCGCAGTCGCCGCATCGAAATAGACATGCCGGGAGGGACGAAATAATGCCGGAATGCTGTAGATATAAGCCGCACCAACCCCTAGCGCAACCAAACTATCCATCTCGGCAGCGCCTCGCTTGGCTTGATTAAACGCTTTTTTGAAAATGTCTCGGCCGCCGCCGATAATAGCGGCACCGGCTAAAACGGCTTGTATCAATAATAGGGTGCGCGATTTTGAGCCTATCGCACTCAGCAACCAAACCGGCACGCTCAATTTGCTTAACGTCAGTATTTGCCGTTTCGCTTTATGTAAATGTTTTCGCTCAAGATCGAATAATAATTTTCGTTCGGCCAAGGAATCGATCGAAAAGCCCTGATAGCCATTATCCGCGATAATTTTAAATAACTTATCTTTCGGCAAGTAAGTTTTGATCCGCGCGGTTTCGGAAATGTAATTGACACTGGCGTGAAGCACATCAGGCTGCCGCTGCAAGATCATTTCCAAATATAATGCGCAGGATGCGCAGCTCATATCACCGACACCGATGACAAAGTCTTGGGCAGATTTGTCGGAATAATTTTTATCGCGCTTAAGGCTTTTCAGCGCTTCGCGCGGTTGTACACCGATATTGGCGATTACGGCATCAAGAAGATGCAATAGATTTACGAACGGCAATTTTTCCGGATCGAATACTATTGTTAACGACCCAATCTGCGGCGTGATATTGACCGACTTAACGCCTTCGCGTTTTAACAATAGAATTTGCAAGATATAAGCACGCTCTCGATCTTTTCGCAAACTCGGAACGATGATGCGGAGCCGTTTGTTTAAGCGGTGTGCAATCGAAAAATGCTTGGTCGTTTGAATCGTATCCATATTGCCCATTTTTATGTTTCCGTCGGCCATTTAACTATCCGCTTCAGCATAACCGCTTATCAATAAATTACAAGCCCCTTCTATTAGTATGGTTTAAAGCCGGAGCCGACGCCCATTCACCATTCACCATTCACCTTTCACTGCTCACTGCTCACTGCTCACTGCCACCATTATAAGTCTCATAAGTTTGCATACCACCCGATAAATTTCTAACCCGAAATCCGTTTTGCTGCAGAATCCGGGTGGCATTGTATGCTCTTTGCCCAACGCCGCAAACGACCCAAATTTCCCGTTCGCGGGATAATTCATTTAACCGATCGCGTAAATTATCCAACGGAATGTTTATCGCATTCGGAATATGTTTCTGCAGAAATTCCGCTTCGGTTCGCACGTCGACAAGCTGAGCCTGTGTAAAAGGATCGTTCAATATAAACGCGAGTAATTGCGCCGCTTCGTCTTGATCTTCCGATACTTGTACATGCGTTTCGAGTAACTCCTCCCATTTCGCAAGCGGATGCATTCCGCGCAACTGATTGGCCGCGATCATGCCGGCTAAATTTACTGGATCCTTGGTGGCTCCGAATTGCGGGGCGTAACACAATTCAGCTTCCTCTAAATCGTAAACGCTACCGTCCATTTGTATGAATGCCGAAATGATATCGATACGCCGCGCTACACCGGACTCGCCGAGCGCTTGAGCGCCGAGAATTTTGCCGTTGCTAGTATCGTACAACAATTTCATGTGAATCGGCTTCGCTCCCGGGTAATAGCCGACATGATTACCCGGATGCAGATAAACCTTTTCATAATTTTCATAACCGATCTTCTTTAAGGTCTTTTCATTGACGCCCGTACTAGCGATTGTCAAATCGAAAAGCCCACACACCGATGTCCCTTGAACGCCTCGGTAGGTCGACGGAATATCTTGCTGATCTTCATTGCTTAATATTGCCGCGGCCGCCAATCGACCTTGCCGGTTCGCAGGACCGGCCAAGGGTAATAATTGCCATTCTCCGGTTATGACATTCCGTACTTCGACTACATCACCGACTGCCCAAATATAAGAGTCGCTGGTTTGCATGGTTTCATCGACTCGGATTCCGCCTAAATCTCCGATGGACAAACCGGCTTGTCGGGCTAATTGAGTTCTGGGTTTTACGCCAACGGAGACCATGACCGCATCGCTGACTATCGATTCGCCGTCTTGCCGATGCACGGTTAGCGTCTGATCTTGATTTAGCTCAAACCGGTTAACTTGGCAGTTAAGCTGCAAATCAATATCGTTTTTTTGCAAATACTGTGCGACAAATCTAGCCATTTCCTTATCTAATGACGGCATGACTTGATCGGTCGATTGCAACACGGTTACCGTTAAACCCCGTTTTTTAAGATTCTCCGCTAACTCTAAGCCTAAAAATCCCGCCCCCAAAACCACTGCGCTTTTCATATTCGCCAAATTGCCGCGTATTTTTCGGCTATCCGGAATCGTTCTTAACACATATATGCCGGGTAAATCGATGCCGTCGATATCCGGCCATAAGGCCTCTGACCCGGTCGAAAGCACTAAGGCATCGTACGACTCTATCCGCTTCCTGCCGGTTTTTAAATCGCACACTTCGATGCTTTTATTCGTTCTATCGATCGCCAGAACTTCGCTATCGGTACAAACACGAATATTGAATCTTTGTTCGAACAACTCCGGTGTCGCGACGAGCAATTTTTGTTCGTCGACAATCACGTCGCCAATAAAATAAGGTAATCCGCAATTGGCAAAGCTGACATAGGAGCCCATTTCGAAAATGACGATTTCACAATGTTCACATAATCGGCGAAGCCTTGCAGCGCAGCTTGCACCCCCTGCGACGCCGCCGATAATTAATATTCTTTTTTTCATTCCCAATTACTCCCTTTTGATCGAAAAACCGTCTAAGAATAAAAGGTATGGGATGTGTCTATCGAGGACCGCCGTGAAACCATCCATGGAGGCTTGACGCCAGCAATCCCTGCTGCCGACATCCTCGCTAGCCAAACCCTATACCTTCGTAAAGTTAACCATTTTTTGAGTATAAAGGGAGTAAGGTTCCTGCATGACTGCTTACGCCCATGTTAAGCCGACAACAATCCGAGTTTTTAGATTTTTTATGACTCGAAATACGACCTATTTCAGGCAAATAAAAAGCCGATAATGTCATTATCGGCTTTTTGGAATACGCGGTTATTACAACGTATTGTTTGCGTTTAAGTCTTGGAAGGCTTGCTGCAAACGATTGACCATTCCGGCTTGGCCGGCACGTTGCCACACGCGAGGATCATAATATTTTTTATTCGGCTTGTCTTCGCCGTCAGGGTTACCGATTTGGCCTTGTAAATAACCTTCGTTTTTCTTATAAAATTCCATTACGCCAGCCCAGGTGGCCCATTGAGTATCGGTGTCGATATTCATTTTAACGACGCCGTAGCTGATCGACTCTTTGATTTCCTCTGGAGAGGAACCCGATCCGCCATGGAAAACGAAAGTCAGGCTATTTTCCGGCAAGCTAAATTTGTCTGAAACATATTTTTGCGAGTCTCGCAAAATTGTCGGAGTCAATTTGACATTGCCCGGTTTGTACACGCCGTGCACGTTTCCGAATGATGCGGCAATCGTAAAACGGTGACTGATTTTATTTAAATGCTCATAAGCATAAGCGACGTCTTCCGGCTGAGTATATAGCAGTGAGTGATCCATATCCGTATTGTCAACGCCATCTTCTTCGCCACCGGTTACACCCAATTCTATTTCCAGAGTCATATCCATTTTGGACATGCGCTCCAAATATTTACCGCATATTTCAATGTTCTCTTCCAGACTTTCTTCGGAAAGATCTAACATGTGCGAGCTGAATAAAGGCTTGCCTGTTTTTTCGAAATGCTTTTCGCCTGCATCCAATAAGCCATCGATCCATGGTAAAAGCTTTTTCGCGGCATGGTCGGTATGCAGAATGACCGGTACACCATAATGTTCCGCCATCAGATGAACATGCTGGGCACCGGAAATAGCGCCTAAAATCGAAGGCATTTGACCTTCTAAGTTAACGCCTTTACCGGCGAAAAAAGCCGCACCGCCGTTGGAAAACTGAATGATAACGGGAGATTTCGCTTTAGCTGCGCCTTCAAGTACCGCGTTAATCGTATCGGTACTGATAACATTGACTGCGGGAAGCGCGAATTTCTGTTCCTTACAAAACGCAAAGACTTTTTGTACATCTTCACCGGTCACGACACCCGGTTTAACTATATCTAAAATTTTTTGTGCCATTTTGGGTTCCTATATTAAAAAACAAACCCGTTTTCGCGACAACTGCACAAAAACGGGAAAATGTATTTACGGATAAAATTATATCATTTCATGCGGTTCATCCCCTGTACCGCAGTGTCGAAACGTATCTTATCCTTCTAAGGATGCCAAACGCTCAGCCAACAGTTTTTCCAAGGTTTCGAGCGCTTTAGTGAATCCATCGATACCTTCGGATAATTTATCCGTCGCCATTCTGTTATCTGCATGCATACTTTCGAAAGTTGCTTTATCGATAGTGATTTTTTCAATCGATTGTTCCGCAGCTTTTGCAGGGTCGAGTTTGCGAGGCAAATCGCCTTCGGTTGATTGCAGTTCACCCAGCAGCGAAGGCGAGATGGTTAATAAATCGCAGCCCGCCAATTCGGTGATTTCCCCGATATTACGGAAACTCGCGCCCATAACTTCAGTTTTATAACCAAATTTTTTGTAGTAGTTGTAAACGTTCGTAACCGAAACAACACCCGGATCTTCTGCTGGCGGATAAGAGTCGCGTCCAGTATCTTTTTTATACCAGTCCAGAATACGTCCGACGAATGGAGAAATCAGTGTAATGCCCGCTTCAGCGCAAGCGATCGCTTGATGTAATCCAAATAATAAAGTCAGGTTACAATGAATTCCTTCTTTTTCGAGAACTTCCGCTGCTTTAATGCCTTCCCAAGTCGACGCGATTTTGATCAGGATTCGCTCTTTTGAAATGCCTTTGGCTTCGTATTGCGCAATGATTTCACGACCCTTGGCAATCGTTGCTTCGGTATCGTAAGACAGTCTGGCATCGACTTCTGTCGATACGCGGCCAGGGATGATATCGAGAATTTTCAACCCGAATGACACGGCCAATCGGTCGAACGCTAAAGTCACGACTTCGGCAGCGGAAGCGCCTGCTCCTAATGTGGCTCTTGCGCCTTTCAGCGTATCGTCGACAATGTCCTGATATTGAGGCATTTGCGATGCGGCCGTAATCAACGAAGGGTTGGTTGTCGCATCCCTTGGTTTGTAAGTTTCAATTGCTTGAAGGTCGCCGGTATCCGCGACAACGACGGTCATTTCCCGAAGTTGTTCAAGTAAATTTTTTGCCATTTTGTGCACCTTTATTTGCTGTTGTATTAATCTTTATGCTTCCAGGGTATCTTACCGTGTCGATTCATTTATCGGTAACTCATACCGGGAAGTGAAATGCCAATTAATGCGATATACCCATCGTAAGATCAAAATTCGGCTCTGAGACCCATTCAAAGGCCTAGCGCTAAAATTATCCAAAACGATTAACCAAGGCCAATGGCCTATGGCCTATGGAATTTAGGTAGCGGGTGAATGCGTCCCTGAAGGCCTTATGCCAAGCACCCCGCCGCCGCCTTAAGCATCACCGAAAATTGCAATGCTAAAGATATATGCGAACCGCTTTAATTGAGTTGTTTGGATTCGGTTCCTAACTCGTCAAACGATCGAGCAAGATTTTGATGTTTTATGTAATCATTCGATAGTATCTCATAATCACCCACATACCCATATTGGTTCTTCGTGATTCGAAATAGCAACCGATCAATCATACCGGCCTGCGTCAACATAAAGTTATCTAGCAAGCCGGTAATCTCTCTAGAGGTATTAAATGCCGGGTAATTATTTCATCCGTGTCGATGAAACAGTTGTCTCAAACATTCTGTATTTATCCGGCAGGCAAACATCGATTGTTTACTCTTTATCATCCGCTAGCGCTCTTCGATTTCAGCCCTTAGTACGAAGATATTTTGACACGCCGGTTTCCGATTCCAGTTCTTTCTTTTCCAAATATTTATCGACGCCAGTAGCCCCAACTTTTTCTTGAACCGAAGCCGCTTGTTTTTCCAAATATTTAGCGACGCCAGTTACAGCAGAACCTTCAAGTTTGCTCAGGTATCTTGCAACACCGGTTGTTCCACTGTTATCTTGATAATAAGCTGAAGAGCTAGCACTTGACTTGGCAACGCCCGAGCTTCTTCTAAATACAACAAAACCGATAGCCGCCAATACTGCGACTAAAATCACTAACGTATTATCGGATTTCGCTTCTTGAGTTGTCGATTCGGCGCTCGCGACTTCAGCACTTGAGCTCGCCGCAGAAGAGGAGCTTGATTTTGCAATTGGAGCCGCTACTTTTGGCGTTGTATGCTTATACTCACTATCTTGATAAACCACTTTCGGTTCGAAATTGGTTGCCGGATAACGTGGGTCGGACTCTGTCTTTTTGGCAACGGCTTCTGCCTTGGCAGGCTGTTTCGCAGTATTGGCGATATAGTCGGCATCCTGATATTGGACCTGTGGTTTAAAATCAGATGCCGGATATTTATCTTCAGCACCTGCTATCGGGCTGGATAATAGCAAGGATGCCAATGCACCCATGGTAATAGTATTCACTTTCACGTTGTTCCCCTTTCTGCTGTAGGAAGCGGAAAAGCCATTCGATATTAACGCATTTCCGAATGACTTTTCGCTCTGTGTATGTTAATTGTTAAAGTTAATAATTAAAGCAGAGCTTCGACGTGTTTGACGACATTGTCAACGGTGAAGCCGAACTCTTTGAACAGCGCGCCGGCCGGTGCCGATTCGCCGAAACGATCCATTCCGATGACGCAACCTTGTGTGCCCGCGTATTTCCACCAGCTGTCGGTCACGCCCGCTTCAATTACGACGCGTTTTGTCACCGATGACGGCAGCACCGATTCACGGTAGGCTTCGTCTTGCGCATCAAATACGTTGGTCGATGGCATCGAGACGACACGTACTTTTTTGCCTTTGCCGCTCAACTCGTCCGCCGCTTTCACCGCCAATTCAACTTCCGAGCCCGTCGCAATCAGGATCACGTCCGGCTGACCTTCGCTGTCTTTCAGGATGTAGCCGCCTTTACCGATGGCTTCGATTTGTGCCGACGTCCGCGCAATGTGCGCTAGATTTTGCCGTGAGAAAATCAGACAGCTCGGTCCATCGTTTCGTTCAATCGCCGCTTTCCACGACACCGCCGATTCCACGGCATCGCACGGACGCCAGACTTGCATGTTCGGAATCATCCGCAAGGTCGCGGTTTGTTCGATCGGTTGGTGGGTCGGGCCGTCTTCGCCGAGTCCGATCGAGTCGTGCGTGTATACGAAGATGGTCGGGATTTTCATCAACGACGCCATCCGCAAGGCATTCCGCGCATATTCGGAGAACATCAGGAAGGTCGCGCCGTACGGTTTGAGCCCACCATGCAGGGTGATGCCGTTCATGATCGCCGACATGCCGAATTCACGGACGCCGTAGTAGACGTAGTTGCCGTCATGTCCCGGGGCGTTGACGTCTTTGCAACCCGACCACAGGGTCAAGTTGGAGCCTGCCAAGTCCGCCGAGCCGCCCATCAGTTCGGGCAGTAACGGTCCAAATCCGTTCAGGGTGTTTTGCGAGGCTTTGCGGCTAGCGATGGTTTCGCCTTTCGCGTCGACCGCGGCAATGAAGGCGTTCGCTTTTTCCGACCAGTCGCTCGGTAGTTGTCCGTTCATGCGACGTTCGAATTCGGCCGCCAGTTCTGGATGCGCGGCTTGGTATTTCGCGAATTTGTCGTTCCAGTCCGCTTCTTGACGCGCGCCTTTGTCTTTCGCATCCCAACCCGCGTAAATGTCCGCCGGGATTTCGAAAGGTGCATGCGGCCAACCGATGCGTTCGCGAGTTGCCATGATTTCGGCTTCGCCTAATGCCGCTCCATGACATTCTTCTTTGCCTTCTTTGTTCGGCGAGCCCCAGCCAATGATGGTTTGGCAGCAGATCAATGTCGGCCGGTCGGTGACGCTACGCGCTTCTTCCAAGGCTTTTTTCACGGCTTCCGGATTATGACCGTCTACTTTCGGGATGACGTGCCAACCGTAAGCTTCGAAGCGTTTCGGCGTGTCGTCCAGGAACCAGCCCGGCGTGTCGCCGTGACCGCGGACTTCGCCGTCGATCGAGATGTTGTTGTCGTCGTAGACGGCAATCAGTTTGCCCAGTTTCATTGAGCCGGCCAATGAGCAGGCTTCATGCGAGATGCCTTCCATTAAACAGCCGTCGCCCAGGAAGGCGTAGGTGTAATGGTCGACGATTTCGTGCCCAGGACGGTTAAATTGACCCGCTAGTGCGCGTTCGGCTATCGCAAAGCCCACGGCATTGGTGACGCCTTGACCTAATGGTCCGGTCGTCGTTTCGACGCCCGGCGCATAGCCGTATTCCGGATGACCCGGGGTTTTTGAATGCAGTTGACGGAATTGTTTCAGTTCGTCGATCGGCAGCTGGTAACCGGTCAGATGCAGTAACGAGTACAGCAGCATCGAGCCGTGTCCGTTGGATAGTACAAAACGGTCTCGATTGGCCCAGTTCGGGTTAGTCGGGTTATGCTGCAGAAAGTCGTTCCATAACACCTCGGCGATATCCGCCATCCCCATCGGTGCGCCCGGGTGTCCGGAGTTGGCTTTTTGGACGGCATCCATGCTCAAAGCGCGTATGGCGTTCGCTAAGTCTCGGCGCGAAGGCATATTCTTCTCCTTTGTCAATTCGGTAAGTTACAACGGTGACTCGTTTCGGTAAAGCCTTGCGGCTCGGTCACTTCTTTTGTTGTGTTGGAATTCGGTTGGAACGAGTGACAGGTCGCCACTCGTTCGGTTCGGCTTTCGGTTTGTTCCGGCGCGGATCGCTCCGCCTCGGATCATTCCAGGTTCGCGTGCCGCGATCTCATTTCTTCTTCCGGAATGCCTTTCTCATGAATGATATGTGAGATGATCGCTTCCAGGAAGAACAGCGTTGATAGTTCGAACACGGTGCCCATCGGCATGCCTTTCACTTTGCCATACAGCTCCGATGTCCCAACTTGGAACACCGCATCCGCAAGGTCGCCTATCGTCGAATCGCTTTTCGCCGAGATCAACAGGATTTTAGCGCCGATTTCTTTCGCTTTCTTGGTGAACGCGATCAATTGTTCGGTTTCGCCAGAGCCTGAAATAATGACCAGCAGGTCCCCCGCCTTGATGCTCGGCGTGACGATTTCGCCAACCACGCTGACATCGTAGCCGCTATGCATCAAGCGCATCGCAAAAAACCGACCGATCAAGCCCGACCGACCCGCGCCCGATACGAACACGCGTTTCGCTTGGTCGAGTAGGGTGGTCAGTTTTTGATCATAGCTGTCGTCGGTCGCCGCCAGAATGCCGGATATTTTGTCAATGATCAGTTGCTGATGCATGACTTATGCACTCGCTGCATCAACCAGTTGGCGGATTTCGCGTGCCGCTTCCGCCGGGGATGGCGCGCCATAAATCGCCGCACCGACCACGATGATGCTCGCGCCGCTGGCAACCACTTGTTGTACAGTCGCTTGTTTGATACCGCCGGCTACCGATACGCGTACGTTCAGGCCCAGATCGGCAATCGCTTGCAGGTCGGCAAATGGCGTTTGGCCCGCTGCTTGTGCGTCCAAGCCCGTGTGTACACCGACGATTTGTGCGCCCAGTTTCGCAGATTCGCGTGCGCATTCAACTTTGTCAGGCACGTTGATCAGGTCGACTTGCACTTCGGCATTGTGCGCGCGTGCCGCTTTGATCACACCACCGATAGTGGCCAGACCCGATACGCCCAACACGGTGCAGATGTCCGCGCCCGCTGCGTAGAATGGCGCCGCTTCGTATTCGCCGGCATCCATCGTTTTCAGGTCAACCAACAACAGTTGGTCTGGGAAACGTTGTCTCAGTTCTTTCACTAAGCCAACCCCGTTGTATTTGATGCATGGGGTGCCAATCTCAAAAATATCTACGTACGGTGCCACTTGCTCGGCAAGCGCAACGGTTTGATCGAAATCCAATGAGTCCAACGCCATTTGTATTAATGGTCTTGCCATGTTTCTTCTCCGATAGGTTATTATTTTTTGTTACATATTCGTTATGCGGAGGTAACTGTAAAGTAGAAAGGACTGAAATGTCAATGCCCAATACCTTTTAGAGACTTTGGGCCGAAAAAGCGAGAAGCAGCGCTTAAATGCTTGGAACGAGCCAATTCTATTTAGCGCTGTTAGGGTTCGCAAGATTTGGCTTGCGGCTAGAGAAGAAGTTTAGCCGATTATTCGGCCTCGAGGGCCGGACTATGCTCTTTCGAACTAACCCGACCACCCGTATACGATTGATATCAATGCATTTTTAGAAATATTAACCGGCATTCCTTAAATATTTTTCGACACCGGTTAGCTCGATGGCGGGCTCGGCGACGGTTGGCGTTACGATTTGCTTGATCATATATCTTGCAACACCGGTTATGTTACGCACTTTATTATCAGTTAAGGCGTGTTTTTTCACATATTTGGACACACCGGAAACTTTTACCGTTTCTTTACGAGATAACAAAGATTTAGCAAGATATTTATCTACGCTGGTCGTCGCCGGCGCTTTCAATGCTGCCAACTCTCTTTTTGTTATATATTTTTCAACCTTGGTCACTTTAGGCGCATTCAACGAAGCCAAATATTGTTTTACGAGATATCTGGCAACACCGGTTTTAACCGGCTCACCATGTTCCTTGGCTAATTTTTTAGCGGCATATTTTGCCACGCCGGTAACCGGCGGTTGCAGGCTAATTAAAATACTCCGTCTAGCGACGTATTTATCTACACCAGTTCCGTCCATTTCTCTGATAGCCGCTAATTTACTTTCAATCGACTCCTCTGCCGTTTCAGTCGCAGTAGATTCAGCTGCTTTTTTTTCCGCTGCTAATCGAGCTTCTTCAATATATCTTGCGACAATTTTTTCCGCTTCCAGTTTTTTCTCTGCTTTGTTCTGTTCATCAATGAACTTTTCAACGCCGGTTAACTGCGCGGATTTTTTTGCCAACTCTACTTGCTTGGTGAGGTATTTTGCGACACTGGTCAGTGCCGGTATTTGACGAGCAGCTTGTTCTTGCTGCGTCATATATTTAGAAACTTTAGTTGTTTGCGGCAAGTGACTTGCTTCAACTTGCTGGCGCAATAAATATTTGGCGACTCCTGTTGCCGGCGCCTCTGCATTTTCCATAAAACCTTGCTTAGCGACATATTTTTCGACGCCGGTTCTAACCGGCACCTTTTTTTCTTCAAACCCTTGTTTAGTTAGGTATTTTGCCACCCCTGTTACAACTTCCCGGGGTTTATCCAGTATCTCATGCCTCATTTGGTACTTAGCCACGCCGGTAACTGCCGGCTCAACCTTGGCACGTTCGTTCATTTTCGTTAAATATCGAGATACTCCGGATTCGATTTCTTCAGGCAATGTCTCCGGCTCTAATTTCTCGACAACAATTTCTTGAGGTTCATCAGCTTCCGGTTTTACATCGTACTTTTCAAGATATTTTGCAACACCCGTTACAGAAACCGTTTTTTCCGGAGTAATTTTATTCAAATATCGCTCTACTCCAGTCGGCCCTTCGGAATTTCTGTCAGACACTACAACATCGCTACTCAGCTCGACCGAGTCGTCGGAAGAAGAGGTCGGCAGTATCCCTAATAAACTATTTAGCCAATTATTATTTTTCATTTGTGGACACCACATCAATACGTTGTTTTTAAGAAGCTGTACAGCAAAACCCGCCGACGAAACCTAATCGGTTCGCGGCTACCGAGAGATTAAATAAACTCATAGCGCCGCAAACCATTTTGTTATCCAGACTCTGCAGATACTAGCTAGGGATGGATCATAGCAGAGCTTCGACGTGTTTGACGACATTGTCAACGGTGAAGCCGAACTCTTTGAACAGCGCGCCGGCCGGTGCCGATTCGCCGAAACGATCCATTCCGATGACGCAACCTTGTGTGCCCGCGTATTTCCACCAGCTGTCGGTCACGCCCGCTTCAATTACGACGCGTTTTGTCACCGATGACGGCAGCACCGATTCACGGTAGGCTTCGTCTTGCGCATCAAATACGTTGGTCGATGGCATCGAGACGACACGTACTTTTTTGCCTTTGCCGCTCAACTCGTCCGCCGCTTTCACCGCCAATTCAACTTCCGAGCCCGTCGCAATCAGGATCACGTCCGGCTGACCTTCGCTGTCTTTCAGGATGTAGCCGCCTTTACCGATGGCTTCGATTTGTGCCGACGTCCGCGCAATGTGCGCTAGATTTTGCCGTGAGAAAATCAGACAGCTCGGTCCATCGTTTCGTTCAATCGCCGCTTTCCACGACACCGCCGATTCCACGGCATCGCACGGACGCCAGACTTGCATGTTCGGAATCATCCGCAAGGTCGCGGTTTGTTCGATCGGTTGGTGGGTCGGGCCGTCTTCGCCGAGTCCGATCGAGTCGTGCGTGTATACGAAGATGGTCGGGATTTTCATCAACGACGCCATCCGCAAGGCATTCCGCGCATATTCGGAGAACATCAGGAAGGTCGCGCCGTACGGTTTGAGCCCACCATGCAGGGTGATGCCGTTCATGATCGCCGACATGCCGAATTCACGGACGCCGTAGTAGACGTAGTTGCCGTCATGTCCCGGGGCGTTGACGTCTTTGCAACCCGACCACAGGGTCAAGTTGGAGCCTGCCAAGTCCGCCGAGCCGCCCATCAGTTCGGGCAGTAACGGTCCAAATCCGTTCAGGGTGTTTTGCGAGGCTTTGCGGCTAGCGATGGTTTCGCCTTTCGCGTCGACCGCGGCAATGAAGGCGTTCGCTTTTTCCGACCAGTCGCTCGGTAGTTGTCCGTTCATGCGACGTTCGAATTCGGCCGCCAGTTCTGGATGCGCGGCTTGGTATTTCGCGAATTTGTCGTTCCAGTCCGCTTCTTGACGCGCGCCTTTGTCTTTCGCATCCCAACCCGCGTAAATGTCCGCCGGGATTTCGAAAGGTGCATGCGGCCAACCGATGCGTTCGCGAGTTGCCATGATTTCGGCTTCGCCTAATGCCGCTCCATGACATTCTTCTTTGCCTTCTTTGTTCGGCGAGCCCCAGCCAATGATGGTTTGGCAGCAGATCAATGTCGGCCGGTCGGTGACGCTACGCGCTTCTTCCAAGGCTTTTTTCACGGCTTCCGGATTATGACCGTCTACTTTCGGGATGACGTGCCAACCGTAAGCTTCGAAGCGTTTCGGCGTGTCGTCCAGGAACCAGCCCGGCGTGTCGCCGTGACCGCGGACTTCGCCGTCGATCGAGATGTTGTTGTCGTCGTAGACGGCAATCAGTTTGCCCAGTTTCATTGAGCCGGCCAATGAGCAGGCTTCATGCGAGATGCCTTCCATTAAACAGCCGTCGCCCAGGAAGGCGTAGGTGTAATGGTCGACGATTTCGTGCCCAGGACGGTTAAATTGACCCGCTAGTGCGCGTTCGGCTATCGCAAAGCCCACGGCATTGGTGACGCCTTGACCTAATGGTCCGGTCGTCGTTTCGACGCCCGGCGCATAGCCGTATTCCGGATGACCCGGGGTTTTTGAATGCAGTTGACGGAATTGTTTCAGTTCGTCGATCGGCAGCTGGTAACCGGTCAGATGCAGTAACGAGTACAGCAGCATCGAGCCGTGTCCGTTGGATAGTACAAAACGGTCTCGATTGGCCCAGTTCGGGTTAGTCGGGTTATGCTGCAGAAAGTCGTTCCATAACACCTCGGCGATATCCGCCATCCCCATCGGTGCGCCCGGGTGTCCGGAGTTGGCTTTTTGGACGGCATCCATGCTCAAAGCGCGTATGGCGTTCGCTAAGTCTCGGCGCGAAGGCATATTCTTCTCCTTTGTCAATTCGGTAAGTTACAACGGTGACTCGTTTCGGTAAAGCCTTGCGGCTCGGTCACTTCTTTTGTTGTGTTGGAATTCGGTTGGAACGAGTGACAGGTCGCCACTCGTTCGGTTCGGCTTTCGGTTTGTTCCGGCGCGGATCGCTCCGCCTCGGATCATTCCAGGTTCGCGTGCCGCGATCTCATTTCTTCTTCCGGAATGCCTTTCTCATGAATGATATGTGAGATGATCGCTTCCAGGAAGAACAGCGTTGATAGTTCGAACACGGTGCCCATCGGCATGCCTTTCACTTTGCCATACAGCTCCGATGTCCCAACTTGGAACACCGCATCCGCAAGGTCGCCTATCGTCGAATCGCTTTTCGCCGAGATCAACAGGATTTTAGCGCCGATTTCTTTCGCTTTCTTGGTGAACGCGATCAATTGTTCGGTTTCGCCAGAGCCTGAAATAATGACCAGCAGGTCCCCCGCCTTGATGCTCGGCGTGACGATTTCGCCAACCACGCTGACATCGTAGCCGCTATGCATCAAGCGCATCGCAAAAAACCGACCGATCAAGCCCGACCGACCCGCGCCCGATACGAACACGCGTTTCGCTTGGTCGAGTAGGGTGGTCAGTTTTTGATCATAGCTGTCGTCGGTCGCCGCCAGAATGCCGGATATTTTGTCAATGATCAGTTGCTGATGCATGACTTATGCACTCGCTGCATCAACCAGTTGGCGGATTTCGCGTGCCGCTTCCGCCGGGGATGGCGCGCCATAAATCGCCGCACCGACCACGATGATGCTCGCGCCGCTGGCAACCACTTGTTGTACAGTCGCTTGTTTGATACCGCCGGCTACCGATACGCGTACGTTCAGGCCCAGATCGGCAATCGCTTGCAGGTCGGCAAATGGCGTTTGGCCCGCTGCTTGTGCGTCCAAGCCCGTGTGTACACCGACGATTTGTGCGCCCAGTTTCGCAGATTCGCGTGCGCATTCAACTTTGTCAGGCACGTTGATCAGGTCGACTTGCACTTCGGCATTGTGCGCGCGTGCCGCTTTGATCACACCACCGATAGTGGCCAGACCCGATACGCCCAACACGGTGCAGATGTCCGCGCCCGCTGCGTAGAATGGCGCCGCTTCGTATTCGCCGGCATCCATCGTTTTCAGGTCAACCAACAACAGTTGGTCTGGGAAACGTTGCCTCAGTTCTTTCACTAAGCCAACCCCGTTGTATTTGATGCATGGGGTGCCAATCTCAAAAATATCTACATACGGTGCCACTTGCTCGGCAAGCGCAACGGTTTGATCGAAATCCAATGAGTCCAACGCCATTTGTATTAATGGTCTTGCCATGTTTCTTCTCCGATAGTTACGGTTTATTGTTGTTTAATGAAAAAATCATAATTAACGATCAGGCCCTAAACCACCATAATTCCCTTTAATAAAGCGGAAAATTGGTGCCTAAATCGATTTTAATCGAGTCTATTTTTTACCCTGAACGGGGAACTCTAACCAGAATGCGAGCTGTTGTCAATTTCGCGAAGTCAAAGCAGCAATTCCCAGTTTGGAAATCAATAAAGGTGAGAAGTGTGCTTGGCGAGGATGTCGGCAGCAGGGAGCACTGCCGTCAAGCCCCCCATGGATGGGTACACGGCGTTTCTCGACAGGCATACTTCTCAACCTAAATCCGTCGATAAATGATCAAACTGGGAATTACTAGAGTCAAAGATCGCCTACTCAACACGACTAGCGGATGCTAAAAGTTATGCACGAAACAATTACTTGAATCAAACTTGCTCTTTGCTAATGCCTCAATGTACCTTACGATTTCGCGATAAATAACTTCCGTGAGTTATGAGCTTTGTCGAAGGATTGGCCTCCTTCTTTTCTATTCATCAACCCTAAAAACAACTAACTTATGACACCTTTTTCCGATATTCAGGCGCTGATCATCGATATGGATGGCGTTTTATGGCATGGCTCCCAACCGCTTCCGGGGCTTATTGATTTTTTTGAGACATTGCGCGCCAAACATTTACGCTTCATTTTAGCGACTAACAACGCAACACTCACTGCCGAACAATATGTCATTAAATTAGCCGGAATGGGGGTATTCATAAACGCCGATCAAATACTGACATCGGCAATGGCTACTGCCTCCTATTTATCGCGTGAGGTAGACCCGACTACCAGTCGCGTTTTCGTAATTGGGGAAGAAGGGGCGCGCGCACCGCTTCTCGAACAGGGATTCACTTTAACCGACACTTTCGATCCGGTTAATACTCAAACAAACGCCGACATCGTGGTCTGCGGACTGGATCGAACACTCACCTGGCAAAAATTGGCCACCGCTACTTACACACTCCATGCCGGCGCGAAATTCATCGGCACCAATGCCGATACTTCATTACCGACCGAACAGGGTATGACGATCGGCAATGGCGCCATTTTAGCGGCCTTACAAGCCGCCACCGGAGTTAAGCCGATTACTATCGGCAAACCCGAGCCGATCATGTACCGACAAGCCATGGCCTTGCTTGGCACCGATACAAACAAAACCATTGCAATAGGCGACCGGCTCGATACCGATATTCTCGGTGCCGTAAGAGCCGATATCCGCAGTTTAATGGTTTTGACCGGCGTGTCTTCCGAAAAAGATTTAAAAGTTTCCGATTTCCAGCCTACTTGGGTCATGCAGGATATTCGGGCGATTACCCAGGCCTTACAAATAACTTGATCATCCGATCGACAACCGATTTGCCAGGCAGCCTGCCAAGGTCTACCCTTAATATCATCACATAGGAGTTCCGAACATGAAAAAATTTATCAATAGCGTCGATACTCTGCTCGACGAAAGCTTGTCCGGCTTTGCCATGGCTCATGCTGATATCGTCCGTTTTAATAAAGAACCCCATTTCATCAGCCGATTGGCACCGACACAATCCGGTAAAGTCGCACTCATCTCCGGCGGCGGCTCCGGTCACGAACCTTTGCATTCGGGCTTTGTCGGTCACGGCATGCTCGATGCGGCTTGTCCCGGGCAAATATTCACTTCGCCGACACCGGATCAAATGATGGCAGCGGCGCAAGCGGTCGAAAACGGAGGCGGTGTATTATTCATTGTTAAAAACTATGCGGGTGATGTGATGAATTTCGAAATGGCCGCCGAAATGATCGATTGCTCGAATGCGACTGTCTTAGTGAATGATGACGTTTCCCTGCCGAAAAATCACAGCACCGGACGACGGGGCGTCGCCGGAACACTGATTGTCGAAAAAATTGTCGGCGCGGCTGCCGAAAACGGCAAAGACTTAGCCGCCTGCAAAGCCTTGGGTGAAAGAGTGAACGAAGCAACCGCGTCGATGGGTGTGGCAATGACGAGCTGCACCGTGCCGGCGCTTGGTAAACCGACTTTTACTATCAACGATGATGAAATTGAAATGGGCGTCGGTATTCACGGCGAAAGAGGGCACGAAACGATTCCGATCAAATCCGCCACGGAGATCGTCGAACAGCTCTCGACAGCGATTGAAGAGGAGCTGAAACCCAAAAAAAATCAACCGGTACTGTTGCATATCAACGGCTTTGGAGCCACGCCGCTGATCGAGCTACATTTAATTTACAACTCAGCGGCCCAGTTTTGGCAAAAACGCGGCGTGGATATCCGGCGCTCACTGGTCGGCAACTATACGACTTCACTTGATATGGCCGGCTGTTCCATCACCTTAACCTTGCTTGATGAGGAACTATTGAAGCTATGGGATGCGCCTATCCATACCGCGGCATTACGCTGGGCCATGTAAAGGTTACTTGGGTAACACGGAAGCAATCGCGCAAATCATGAGTTCCGCGGTTTTTGCACCGGCGTCGATATGCCCTCGCGAGCGCTCGCCTAAAAACGATGCTCGGCCCTTGGTCGCCACCATATCGCGAGTCGCCTCCATACCCTGATTAGCGGTAGCACAAACCTGTTCTAAAATTTCCGACCATGGGGTCGAATTGGCTTCCGCTTGTTTCAGGTAATCGGCCACCGGTATATAAACATCGAGCATCGTTTTCTCGCCGGCATCGGCCTTGCCTCTCCGTTTAACCGCATCGACACCTTGCGCGAAAGCTTCGGCGAAAGTCGATACGCTCAACTCTTGCCCCTTAGCCGCTTTACTCATTGCGATGAATAGCGTTCCATAAAGAGACCCCGACGCACCTCCGATCGCCGACATCGATACCATGCCTATGCTCTGCAAGGCATCGGCCCAATCGAGCGCCGATATTTCCTCTTCTTTTGCTTTTAAGGCCTTAATACCACGTTGTAAATTCGTGACATGATCGCCGTCGCCAATTGCTTGATCCAATTCGGTGACTGATTCTGAGTTTTGCTTGATGATGGCATCCACGGCATCGATCATTGCCGGGAATAATTTAGGAAATAAGGACATGGCAAACTCCTTGACACAGTGTTGAAGGCTCGAGCATAGCCTTCAACAAGCCGATCTGTCCAGTACCGTTTAATCAGCCCAATGTCAACATTACCGCAAATGAACCGCCCAAAGCGATACTGCATACCACTTTCGATTTTTTAATCATGGGTGATGTTTGCCAAGTATTTTGCAATTGAGCTTTTTGTTCGAAGCACCAAGTAGGAACGGTTTCTTTGGCCTGGCGCCACAAATCGACGATATAGCTAAAAATGACCACAGCCATGATTGCACCAATGCCCAACATCAAATAAAACACGATAATCTCGGTGGTTCTTGGATCGGTATCAAATGTCAATGAAATGATTTCATCCAACATAAATTCTATGAAAACATAGATGTGTTTAACGACCCATACGACCGCATGGATCAATTCCAACGGCATTTTAACGCTCAACAACATTATAGAAAAAAAGATCAACAAGTTGATTGTGCTGAATGCTTTCATATCGATTTTCTCCTGATTCAACGTAATAGACTTCGGCCAAAACCGTCTAAAAGCCTTGCGACCCGACAGAATAGGATGATTGATAAACTTGGGAAATTCCTTTTGTAATTGACTATATCAACAGTAGCTTTCAATAAGCTTGCATTGATAACTTTTGCTAATCTAAATTCGGCGCCGCGGTGTCATGCGCGTCAAAAAGCTTGGTTACTTGTCTATTACGAACCCTTAAGATGATTCAATGTCATAAACAACGCCGCAATCGACCGGGCTTCGGTACACTCGCCGGTTGCAATCAACCCTCCAATATCTTCAATTTTCCAGGGCACGACTTCGAGTTCCTCGGGTTCGTCGCCCTGCAATTTTTCCTCATAAAGATCCGTGGCAATAATAATCTCGGTCATGTGCTCGAGATAAGCGGGCGCGATTGAAAACGAACTCAAATGATAGAGGGTTCTAGCCCCAAAACCGACTTCCTCCTTGAGCTCACGGTTTGCGGCTTCGATAAAGGTTTCTCCGGCGTCGGTTTTACCTTTAGGCAAACCCAACTCGTAACGATGAACGCCGGCAGCATATTCCCGAACCAATAACACCGTTTCGTTATCCAAAAGCGGTACAATTAACACCGCACCTCCAGGCCTTCCTCGGGCCAAGCGTTCGAAATTACGTTGTTCGCCATTGCTAAACTCGATGTCGAGCGATTCGATACGGAATAACCGGCTTTCGGCGATCACGGTTTTATTGAGAAGTGTCGGTTTTTCGCGCATTATTGGCTATATTTTTAACTGATGATTATAGTGTTTGCACATCAAATTTCGGTTTTTTATCCCCTCATCCTCGCCGTCTCCCGGAGGGAGAAGGTATTGAAGCGCCGAAATTTGATGTGCGATAGGCATAATAAATATAACCCACTTCTTTTGATTAATTGAAAAAAATGATCGATTGGAAAAAAATTGATACTGTCTTACTGGACATGGACGGCACGTTGTTGGATTTGAATTTCGACAATCATTTCTGGCTGGAATTCGTGCCGTTGAAATTCGCCGAAAAAACCGGCATCTCGGTTGAAACGGCCAAATATCAATTGGAACCCCGCTTCAAAAGTATGGAAGGCAAGTTGGAATGGTATTGCCTGGATTATTGGAGCGAAGTCTTGGAATTGGATATTGCCGGCCTCAAAGCCGAAATAGCGGGATTGATCGCGGTCTTGCCGCATGTCACCGAATTTCTCGAAAAAGTTAGGCAATCATCGAAAAATCTTTTTTTGGTGACCAACGCGCACAGGAGCAGCTTGGACCTTAAAATGGAAAAAACCTGTTTGCAGCCGTTTTTCGACGCCATTATCTGCTCACATGATCTCGGCTTTCCGAAGGAACAGCCGGGATTCTGGCGTTTACTGGAAAACCATCAATCGTTCGACAAGCAACGCACGCTATTGGTCGATGACAGCCTGGCGGTCTTGAATTCGGCCAGGCAATACGGCATCAATTATTTGATATCGGTTAGTAAACCGGACAGCACTCGTTCGAAAAGACTGATATACGAGTTTCCGGCTATTGAGGACTTTCGGGAGCTGATGCAGGGTTTGTAGCGGCTTGAGCAGACTTACTTCGCCGCGCCGGCTTTTTTTTCGGTTTTTCCGAACGCTTGCCTTGGCCATGACGAGTGGCATTCTCCGCCCGAGGTTTACGCTCAGGCTTGACGACTTCAGGCAGCAAATCGGCCGTTATCGGTTGAATCGGCACTTTTTGACCGATATACGTTTCGATGTCCGGCATCGAATAGGCGTATTCCTCGCAAATAAAACTGATCGCTTCGCCGCTGGCACCGAAACGTGCGGTTCTGCCGATTCGATGGACATAATCCTCGACTTCCTGAGGCAGGTCGTAATTGATCACATGCGACACGTCGGCGATATGCAACCCGCGCGCCGCGACATCGGTCGCGATCATGAGCCTAATTTTGTTTTCCTGGAAATCGGTCAATAGCCGCTGACGTTTTTCCTGAGGGACATCGCCGCTCAAAACAGCGGTGACGAAACCATTGACATTCAGATAGTCGTTAAGCCGTTCGGCACAACGCTTGGTGTTGACGAAAATAATGCTGCGTTGCGGCTCATATTTTTTCAGTACACCCAACAATAGCGGAATTTTCTGTTCGTTGGACGGACAAAACGCACTTTGCCGAATGGCCTTGGAAGTGACTTCTTCCGTTTCGATTTTGATGAGTACCGGTTGATTCATATGCTCATAAGCCAACTCAGTTACTTTGTAAGATAAAGTTGCCGAAAACAGCATATTCAATCGCTTATCGGCCGGCGGCATCCTTCTTAACAGAAATCGAATATCCTTGATGAACCCTAAATCGAACATCCGATCGGCTTCATCGAGCACCATTACTTGCACGTTATCCAAGGTAAAAGTTCCTTGTCGATAAAAGTCGATAATACGACCCGGTGTGCCGATGACAATATCGACATTGGACTTGATCGTGTCCATTTGTTTTTTATAATCGGTGCCGCCGTATATCAGCGCTAGCTTAAGATTTAAATATTTGCCCAACAATAAGGCATCTTTATGAATCTGAATAGCAAGCTCCCGGGTTGGCGCTAAAATAACCGCCCTGGGATTTTTGATCTTTTCGCTTTCGTCGTTGATTAAGCGCTGAAAAGTAGCCAGTAAAAAGGTTGCTGTTTTGCCGGTCCCGGTTTGAGCTTGCCCGGCGATATCCTTGTCTCTTAACGACAAAGGCAACGAACGATCCTGAATTGGAGTACAATGCGTAAAGCCGGCCTCGGTCAGTCCGCGCAATATCGAATCGGATAGCTCCAAATTGCTGAATCGGGTTTGAGTAAGATGCGTTGTATTCATAGCCCTATAGCATAACTTAAAAAAGCTGAAAGTGATTGACAAAATAACGCCGGCACTCCTATAGTCACAATTTTAGCAATTTTGGAGAATAGCGTGAGTGAGTCAGTCCTTCATGTAACTGATGGTGAATTTAACGAAACCGTACTAAAAGCAGGCGGTCCTGTGCTAGTTGACTATTGGGCTGAATGGTGCGGACCTTGCCGGATGATCGCACCGGTTCTAGATGAAATCGCCAAGGAATATGCCGGTCGCTTGACTGTCGTCAAACTCAATATCGATGAAAACCCGCAAACGCCACAGCATTACGGCGTTCGCGGCATACCGACTCTAATGCTGTTTAAAGACGGCGAAGTGGAGGCGACTAAAGTTGGCGCCTTGACTAAATCGCAACTAGCCGATTTCATCGATAACAATATTTAGGAACGTGAATTTTATTAAGTAATTCAACCGACAGGTCTTTTTGTCCGTCTTCTGCGTCAGCTACATGGATGTAGGCAAAGAGCGTCAGCAGGAGCGGAAGCTTTGCGCAAACAGTTACATAGATTAACGCCTGTTTACGCGCCTTGAATACGAACAAAAATCCTGCGTCAGTTGTCTAATTTATTTTATACCCGTTCATTAATATTCCAGCGAACTCGGGGTTGTCGTAATTTATTTGGACGACCCCGACTATTTTGATATATAATCGCGCTGCTTTTTTCGGCATCTTCCTTACCCGTCTATGGGTAAAATCCAAAAATTTTACCATTCCTTTGTTTTACGGCCGTTCGCCGTGCTTATCATTCCTTCGAGTTCCCGTTAATCTATGAATCTAACCGAGTTAAAACTAAAACAAGTCAGCGAACTTATTGATATTGCGGAGTCATTGGGGCTCGAAAATGTCGCCAGAACACGCAAACAAGATCTCATCTTCGCCATTTTAAAAAAACAAGCCAAAAGCGGCGAGGACATTTACGGCGATGGTGTATTGGAAATTTTACAAGACGGTTTCGGCTTTCTTCGCACACCCGGCTGCTCTTATTTAGCCGGCCCCGACGATATTTACGTTTCACCCAGCCAAATAAGACGCTTTAACCTCCGCACCGGCGACACGGTCAGCGGCAAAATTCGTCCACCGAAGGAATCGGAACGTTACTTCGCGATGCTCAAAGTTCAAAACATTAACTTCGAAGCGCCCGAAAATACCAAAAACAAGATTCTCTTTACCAACCTCACCCCCCTGTTTCCGAACGTACGCTTCACATTAGAAAAGGGCAACGGCACCAGCGAGGACTTAACGGGCCGCATTATCGATCTAATAGCACCGATCGGCAAAGGACAACGCGGCTTGATCGTTTCACCGCCGAAAGCCGGTAAAACGATGATCATGCAAAGCTTGGCCCATTCCATCGCCGAAAAAAACCCCGAATGTTATTTGATCGTGTTATTGATCGACGAGCGCCCTGAAGAGGTAACCGAAATGGAACGTTGCGTACGCGGCGAGGTTATTTCCAGCACCTTCGACGAACCCGCAACGAGGCATGTGCAAGTGGCCGATATGGTAATCGAAAAAGCGCGAAGACTAGTCGAGCATAAACACGATGTAGTCATCCTGTTAGATTCGATTACTCGATTAGCCCGCGCATACAATACCGTAGTACCTTCTTCCGGTAAGGTATTAACCGGCGGTGTCGACGCAAATGCCTTGGAAAAACCCAAGCGCTTCTTTGGTGCCGCAAGAAATATCGAGGAAGGAGGGAGCCTCACGATCATTGCAACGGCATTGATCGATACCGGTTCGAGAATGGATGATGTAATTTACGAAGAATTCAAAGGCACCGGCAACATGGAATTGCACCTAGACCGCAAATTGGCTGAAAAACGGATTTATCCGGCGATCAATATCAATCGCTCCGGAACGCGTCGTGAAGAATACCTGGTCGACTCTGAAGAACTGCAAAAAACTTGGATATTGCGGAAAATTCTACAACCGATGGATGAAATGGCGGCTTCCGAGTTCTTATTGGGCAAGCTCAAGGACTTCAAAACTAATTCCGAATTTTTCGATTCGATGAAGCGTTAATTTTTAGCGCAATAGCACGCAAATAACACGTTTATGACGGATCGCGGCACCGCTTGATGGATTGGCTCCTAGTTAACCCCCACATTATCAATGTCGAACAGGCCCTTTGTTTTATCAAGCGACGAGACCCCATAGCTTAGAAGTGCGGTCGAAATCCGATTAATTTGGAAATACGTTATGACGGCAAAATGCATTGCGATCATTCAAGGACATCCCGATCCGGACGAGCAACGATTTTGCCGAGCCCTTGCTAACGCCTATGCCGACGGAGCCCGTTCGGAAGGGCATCAAATCAAAATGATCGACATTGCCCGAATCGAATTTCCGATTCTCCGTACACAACATGAATTCGAACATGGCACCATAAGCGAATCGATTCGACAAGCCCAGGACATCATTCAATGGGCGGATCATCTCGTCATCATCTACCCATTATGGCTCGGCAGCATGCCCGCCTATCTGAAAGCGTTTCTCGAACAAGTATTCAGACCCGGATTCGCCGCCGCCAAATCTGCAGAAGGTAAGCCATGGAAAAAATGTCTATCAGGAAGAAGCGCGCGAATAGTCGTTACCATGGGCATGCCGGCTTTCGTATACCGCTTCATTTATTTAGCTCATAGCTTGAAAAGTCTGGAGAGAAATATACTGGGTTTCTGCGGTATCGGTCCAACCAAAGACACGCTGATCGGCATGGTAGAAGCCATCGGTCACGATAAAAGGCGGAAGTGGCTGCGCCGACTCGAAAAGCTGGGACAGGAAGGAAGATAAAGGTGGAATCCGTTTAATCTCGCCGATTTAACGGACTTAGGAACGAGCATGAAATAAGTTAGACAACTGTTGAAAGGGGGGTTTAGTGGCTCCATTGACAGGTGTCGGCGGCAGGGATAGCAGCCGACAAGGACGTATTCACGGCCTCTTCTGGAAGAGATGCCTGATATTGGCTGTTTCCTAAACCGAACTCAGGTTTGGCAAAATGTGATGCAGCCCTTTTGACTTCAGCTTTGCGAGACACCAACGGACTACAACACATATACGCTTTCGATTTATTTTGTTGGAGGCACGTATCCTTCGGGCATTTCAGCCCCGCCACCGAATAAAAATTTATTCCGTTCTTCCTCAAGAAATTTTTTAGCTTTAGGATCGAAACTGGCCAAACGATGCTCATTGATCAGCATGGTTTGCAAACTAAGCCAATCCTGCCAAGCTTGTTTTGAAATCGTATCGAATATTTGCTGTCCTTTAGGCCCCGGAAACGGAGGCGCATCAAGGCCTTCGGCGTCGATACCTAATTTTGCACAGCGAATGATTCTGGTCATAGTCAGTCCTTATAAATTTGTTGCAACAGCCGCTTGATCGGCGCAGCCAAAGCAAGTGAAGAAAATTGCTCAGGTTTATACCAGAGCATACGGTTTGCTTCCATCACAAAATGATTAGGGTTATTGGTTTGGAAGTGCAGAGGCGTAAAATCCAAATGATAATGCGAAAAAGTATGACGCACTTCAGGTAGCGTGTATTCATTAATGATGTCGATATGACGAATCATACACCACGAGCGCGCCGATTCTACCGTATCGAATTCCGGGAGGCTCCATAACCCTCCCCAGATTCCGGCACTCGGTCTTTGCTCCAGCAAAATACTGTTCTCGTTTGCGATCAAACATAAAAAATAAACCTGCTTTACCGGTTGCTTACGCGCAGGTTTCGGAGCCGGTATAGTCCCCGTTTTATTTTCAATATGAGCCCTGCAAGCCGAAACGAGCGGACAAACAGTACAATTAGGCTTGCCACGGGTACAAATTGTAGCGCCTAGATCCATAATCGCCTGAGTATAGTCTTCGACACGAAGGACCGGCGTATACAACGCGCTCAGTTTCCAGAGCGACTTACTGGCTTCTGTCGAGCCGGCCCATTCGCTAATACCAGCGAAGCGGGTCAGCACTCTTTTGACATTCCCATCCAGAATCGGATGGCTTTTCTTGAAAGCGATGCTCAATATCGCGCCAGCAGTCGAGCGTCCTATTCCGGGCAAATCGAGCAGTTCGTCCAAGCTATCAGGAAACGAATCGCGCCCCGCAATGATTTGCGCGCATTTGTGCAAGTTGCGTCCCCTAGCATAATAACCAAGACCCGCCCAATACTGCAAAACCGTATCAACCGAAGCCTCTGCGAGAGATTGAATATCGGGAAAGCGAGTGATAAATGCATTGAAATAAGGAATTACGGTTGCCACTTGCGTTTGCTGCAACATGACTTCGGAAACCCAAACTTTGTAAGGTGACGCCGGATTTTGCCAAGGCAAGTCATGGCGTCCGTGCTTATCGAACCATGCCAATAGCCGGTCTTGAAATTCGCTCGGTGTCATTGGAATCAGAAAATAGTAAAATCGCGAAGTATAACCTAACGGAACTTGACAGCTATGTTCTCGTTAATAGTTAATACTTTTGAATTTAAAGCCAACATGAAACCCAAGGATACAATTCTGAATAGCTTTACTTTTTTCAATATCGCGCCAATGGTTGAAAGGAGGGTACGGTTGCTCGATTGACAGGTGTCGGCGGCAGGGCAGATTTTTGCTCCTCGGCAATTGCTCCTGCATTGCCCTAATACACGCCATCCATGGCGTAATGCAAAATCTGCATTCATGCCATCCATGGCAATCAGATTCCGCCGTCAAGCCTACATGGACGTATTCACCCAGCACCTAAATTCCATAATCGATTGGCTATGGTTAGTTCTCTTGGATAATTTAGGTGCTGGGTTCACGGCGTCCTGTCAGGCGAGCAACCGTACCCTCTATCGCACTCAGTGCATTGAATAGCAATCATTGACTCTTTCCTAAATGGCTTATTCAACAATAAAGGGAATTATTTCAACTGCTAACGCAAACATAGCCTAATTTAAGGACGTTTATTCCAACAACTTGAAAAAGCTTTTCGGTGCCCCACAAATAGGGCAAACCCAGTCGTCGGGAATATCTTCCCAGCGGGTACCGGGAGCGATGCCGCTGTCCGGATCGCCTTTTGCTTCGTCGTAAATGTGCTCGCATTCCATACAGTGGTATTTTCTATATTCGGACATCGTGACTGCCTCCTTTAGTAATGGTCGGGTTCAATGACCCTAATGATTATGGATTTAACGCATTATATACTCATCGTAGATGAAAATTCGGCTTCGGGGTGCCCGTCAAAGGACGCCGTGAACCCAGCACCTAAATTATCCAAGAGAACTAACCATAGCCAATCGATTATGGAATTTAGGTGCTGGGTGAATACGTCCATGTAGGCTCTATGCCAGCTCCATGCTGGCAAAGCCTTTACCGAGCACCCCGAGGCCTCCTCCGACACTGCCGAAATTTGAAGTGCGAAAGGTATACCTTTCACGGCTCAATCTTCGGCATTGCCCTACACGTCGTCAAAAAAACTTTTTCAATATATCAGAGACGCCGGGGCCGACTTTTTTGTCGAGCTTGTCCAGTAACTTGTCTTTTTTGCGCTCGAGCTTTTCAAGTTGCTGGTCTTTGAGCATGGATGCAATATCGAGTTTATATTGCGGATCTTTGAAATTACCGGTGATGTTAATGACGATTGGCAATTCCTTGATTTTGTCGAGCGTACTTTCAGCCGCTTTGCTACGTACCAGTTTCGCATTGACCTGATAATCGACCCGTTCGGATTTCAAATCAGCGGTACCTTTCCCGGTGGCTTCGATCTTGGAAGCCGTAGCAATAAGATCGTTATTGCTAATAACGCCATTGACGATTCGCGCACTACCCTTGATTTCGGAAAAAGCGGTTTGATCTTTGGGATTGTCTCGGAGAACCGGCGTGCCTTTTAACAACGATTTAGCATCGTCGATCATTTGTTGCAGATTAAAACCGCGAATAATGCTGTCCTTGAAAAAAAAATCAACCTGACCGTTCAACGAAGATTTAAGCGCTTTGCTATCATTGCCGCTTGCTTGTAATTTAGTCGATGCGGTTAATGTACCGGCAATTTTCGCACTGCCGGCATAATCGTTCAACAAGGGTTCAATTTGTATCCCGCTGAATTTTTCGTTGAGCCTCCATTGCGGCAACACGCCGGTCACATCCAGATTCATCGCGCCCTCATAAGAGCCTTGATACAATGCTTTTACACCTTGTTCAGTATTGACCTTACCGTCTTTGGCAGCCAACTTGAGATCGACTCCGTGCAGTAATAGATTACTAATCGTGAGCCGGCCGATCGATAACAAACCGTTGATATTCAAATCTCTCAAGGTTTCAACCGGAATCATCGAAGCGCCCGCAGCGGCGGCCGCCGCAGGTCCTGCAATCGGTTGCGCTGTCTTATCCGATTCGTCTTCAGGCGCTAAATATCGATCGGCATTCAAGCTATCGACGTTTAAGTTGAATGAGATTGCCGGATCGTCGAAATTATCGACGCGAACGTTACCTTTAATCGCGCTATCGTCGAGTTGAATGCTAATGCTTTGTATATCCGCCGCCTCGGAAGATAACTGTAATCTGAAATCCGCGCCAAATGACGTCAATGCTTGCGCATCACGCATAACAGGAGGGTCGATGCCGGCGTGCTTTAACCATGCCGATGGATTAAAGCGGGCAATACTCACCGGGCCCTCGAACACGGGTGCGTCGACGATATTCGTGCCGGTTAGCGTTGCGGTCGCATGCAATTGCCCGGATTCGGCATCGAGTTTGGTTAATTCCAGCGTTTGTGCATTTAAGTTCAGCTCGGCTAGAGCCGCCATTTTTGCCGACAGTGAGCCGCCCGGAATGTCTTTTCCTCGAATCTCGCTGGACAAATCGAATCGAGTTACATGAAAATGATCAAAATTTTCGTTAAGCGACACGGCAGAGGACAATTGGTAATGACTGGTTCTTTCTTGTTCAGGCTGATCCAATATAAATCGAAGTTTAAAATCGATGGGCTTGCCAAAAGCCAGGTCGCCCGAAGTAAGATTCAGCTCCTTGATCGAAAAGCGCTTATCGTTTTGCCTGTCGTGCCAATTCAACCGAGCGTTTTCAAGCGAAACGCCGGCAACCGCTAGGCCTGCAACCGTCTTAAACTCTTCGGCGTCTTTGTCTGTGTCGGCAGTATCGGCATCTTCCCACTCGGTCGATGTTGCTGCGGTATGCGCCTCGGGTTTTGTTCGCTTTAAGTCATCCCAATTGTTTACGCCAGCATCGTTTTTTTCTAGATTTAACATCAAGCCTTTCAAGACGACGCGATCCACTTCAAACTTTTTCGAAAATAAGGGCAGTAATTTGGCTCTGATTTGCGCGTTTTCGATTTCAGCGAACGGAATTTCTTGAAAACCCTCGGCATTGCTTAAAGACAGTTTTTCGGCAGTAACGCCAATCCATGGAAAGATCGATAATTCGATATCGCCCCCGATAGTCAAATCACGGCCGGTTTTGTCTTTAACCGCCGAAGCAATTTGCGGCTTGAAATCATTAGGACTGAACAATAACGGCAAAGCCGCTGCTGCAATCACAATGAGCAAAATAATAGCCGCAAAAACCGATAAAACTATTTTCAGGGTTTTTAACACAGCCAGTCTCCTTTGTGAATAAAGATGTGATTAGCGATTCAATTTGAATTATTATGATAGACCATTCGTTACGTTAAGCGCTTATGCGGCTTAAATCAATCGAAATATTGCGCAAGGCCGCCGGATGCCTAAGTTCCGAATGGGTTAACGAAATCAGATCGTGATGGATCGATTGCATTATTAAAATAAACGCCGTGTCATCATGAATCCCTCAAAGGGATTTCATTCAGGCACACGATTTAATAAAAAAAGAGGGAGGGTAACTCAATGTTGTTTGCTCAAATTGCCGGAATCGTTATGCTGGTATGGTTTTACCAAACTGCGAAAAAGTTAGGTGAAAACCCGATGAACTGGGCGGTAACCGGTTTAGTCGGCTACTGGTTGACTTGGTGGATCGCCAAATTAACGATTAAAAGTTTACATTTGGATACGCTTGCAGGAAATTCGGGTATCTTGAAGTTCGTGATCATTTTAACACCTGCATTACTTGCGATACTTGCCACACTGTTCATTCGAAAGAAATATCTGGTCGATGCGGCCGAATCGAAACAAAACAATCAGTAAATTGCGGATTATTAAAATAAAAAAAGGCGCATTGCCGTTTGGCAATGCGCCTTTTTTTTAAGCCTATCGAATCATTCGATTAGAGCTTGTCGGCATTTTTCTCCAGATAATCCGCAACGCCTTCAGGGCTTGCATTCATACCCGAATCGCCTTTGTTCCAGCCCGCTGGGCAGACTTCGCCATTTTCCTCAAAGAATTGCAGGGCGTCGATCATACGAATCAATTCATCCATGTTACGGCCCAGAGGCAGATCATTAACGACTTGATGACGAACCACGCCGTCCTTGTCGATCAAGAAAGTTCCGCGATAAGCAACGGCCGGTGCTGCAGCTTCAACATCGTAATCTTTACAGATACCGTGTGAAATATCAGCCGCCATTGTATAACGGACCGGGCCGATACCGCCTTTGTTGACCGGTGTATTACGCCATGCATTATGTGTAAAGTGGGAATCGATTGAAACGGCAATCACTTCGACGCCACGGCTTTTGAACTCGTCAATGCGATGATCGAGAGCGATCAATTCGCTAGGGCAAACAAAGGTAAAGTCCAGCGGGTAAAAGAAGACTACCGCATATTTTCCTTTTGTCGCTTCGGAAAAATTAAAAGCATCGACTATTTCGCCATTGCCCAATACGGCAGGAACAGTAAAGTCGGGGGCTTGTTTACCTACTAATACGCTCATCGAATGTCTCCAAGTGTTTAAAAATAGAAGGTTATGAGTTGAGGACAACCACCAAGAGGTGGCATAGCCGCATTCTACATCAAAATACTAGGGAATTGTCACAATTACCTAACTTTTAACTTGCTTTTATTTTGGGAATGAGGATAATTTGTAAGCATAGGCTTACATTAGTAGGCTTTCATAAATTTGTAATATTTTTCTGCTTCACGCGGAATAACCTCGATGTATTAGCGGCAAATATTCTCTGTTCAACAAATGGTGAAAACCGTTAGTAGGTTCAAATGCTATGGTAAAACATAAACAAATCACAGAACCCGATGTATTCGGGTATCAGGTCCGAATCGTTCGGCGAGGCAAGGAAACCAGTCGTTATTTTTCTCATAAGCTTTGGGGAAACAAAAATAAATCCTTAAAAGCCGCTATCGCTTGGCGCGATCAAATGTTGGTGGCTTTGAAAGGGAGTAAGACGCGCTTTCTCAAGCCCCCGAAAAATAAAACGACTACGGGACTGACCGGCGTTTCTAGGACAATCAAGTACGACCATCGCAAGGATAAGAGTTACTTATGCTATACGGTGTTTTGGGTCAAGGACGGGAAGTCCAGAAACAAAACCTTTCAAGTCGGCAATGTCGAAAAAGTCACTGCCGATGATGAATTGCACGCGTTTCGTACCGCGCGCTTATTCCGTAGTTGCTATGAATATGCGATAGACAATGACCTGGAATTCGACGATAGCCAATTTGCCGGCTGGAAAAAACGTCGATTGTACGACGACCCCAATCTCAGAGTTGTTTAAACCAATCTCCTTGTAGCAGAGCCCATAGTTTTTGTGCTCTGCTATCGAGTGGCTTTGCCGCTATCAAGAAGTCTCGTTGTTTTTACTTAGATAACTGAGCCATTGCTCTGCGTTTTTTCTATTTTTCGGAAAACTTTTCGCCTTGGCAAAAGATTGGCGGGCCTGTTTGGTGTTATTGCTTTCATAATAACTCATCCCAAGAATCATATAAGCTTGGCCGGGCTGTTTCAATCCTCCCTTCGCCAATGCCTTATTCATCGCGGCAATGGCTGCCTTCCAGTTCTCTTGTTCATAATAGATTTGTCCGAGCTGTTGATAAAGACTGCCTTTGTCATCGAGTTTAGAGGCCATCTCGAAAGCTTGAATTGCTTTTTCCAGCTCCCTTGCCTGCTTCCAGGCGTTAGCTAGTAATTCCCAATTTTTTACCGTACTCGTAACTTTTTTCGCATCAAGCTCGGACCGCAACACTGAGCCGGCTTTATATGGCAGCCCGGCATATAGAAATAAATTAACCAAATCCAAAATCTCCTTTTCCGAATTCAATAGGCCTTTTTTGTATGCCAGATGCTTGACCGTGGCCGCTTGCGTAAACTGGTTCAATTGCTGATAAACCGAAACTAACTGCGTCCAATAGTCTTTTTTTGCCGGATTAGCGGCCATCAGCTTGCGCAATAACGGTATCGCAGATTGATAGTCTTTCAATTCATAAAACAACGCAAGTTGCAGCTGATACCATGAATCCTCGGGCTTGGCCGTTAATTGAATGGCCTTAGAAATATGCGGCAAGGCATTGCGGTATTGTTTCAACTGAGTATAAGCATTCGCCAACAACACATGAGTTTGTGCATCCGGCACCGGATTTTTTGCCAGCCATGGCTTTAAAGTCTCAATCGCCTTGGCATATTGATTGGAAGCCAAATACAGCTGCCCCAGGTTTAAAAGCGCATCTTGCTGTTGTTTGTCAGGCAGGGCATTTAATGCAACGGCTTTTGACAGCCATTGGGCAGCCTTAGCATATTGTTCCTTGAGCGCATAAACCGAAGCCAGGCTCCGCAACGCGACGGCCTGATCCAAGCCGCCGACCTTGACTTCGCCAACCATCGCCAGCAACTGCTGTTCGGCTTTACCGTAAGCCTTATCGGCGATAAGTCGCTCTGTAGACTGAATTTTTTGATACAGCGCCGGAGAAATTGTCGCTTGCTTGGAATCAGCCAAGGAAGTAAGCGGCGCGTTCAATAATGAAACAAGCAGTAAGTTAAATAAGTGCGTTCGCTTCATTTGGACAGTTTAAACTCCAAGGTTTGTTGAGCCCTTTGTTCGTAAGCCTGGCCGTCAACCACTTTCGCTTTGAATTTCCAGCGCTTAACGGCGGCCAGCGCTTCGCGGTTAAAAATATTGCTGGGGTGCGATTCGACAACAACAGCATCGCTGACTTCACCGGTTTTCGTAATTGTGAATTCCACCTTTACCCAACCTTCGATACGCCGGCTCGCCGCACGCATCGGATAACGAGGCGGAATGCGTACCAAAGGCGTAACGTCTGTCGTGATCGTCCCGGTACCGACCGCTGCGCTCGGCGCGGCAGGCGAAGGCGCTGCCGCGCCCTGAGTCAAGCCCTCCAGAGCCGAACCACCGAAACGAGCGCTCGGTAACGGCACGCTAAGGTTCGGAATCGCTAAATTCGGCTGAGCGGCAGCCATCGGTTGAGTGTGCTGCGTTTGCATAGGCGGTGGCGGCGGGCGTTTTTCCGGAGGCGGCGGCGGTTTGACGGTCTTTTTTTCCTTGATCTGCGGTTTGCTCTCTCGTTTCAAGCGAACGAATTCGACCATTTGCAAGTTATCGGTTTTCTTAAAACCGCTCCCTCTATTCATCACCATCGCTTGCATGAGCCAAAACAAAGCCAGCGTAACGCCTAGCCCGGCCAATAAAGAAATCGCAAGACGCTTCACTTCGATTCCGTTTCCGTCGCAATCGCCGCATTGGTGATACCGGCCAATCGAATTTGATCCATAACTTGAACTAGAACGTGGGTCTTGGTGTCTCGGTCGGCGGCAATGATGACCGAACCGAGCGGATTTTCGGCCTGCAAGCGCGCGACATTGGCTCTAACCGCCCGAACATCGACCGCGCGTTTATCGATCCATATTTCACCGTTAGCCTTGATCGACACAATAATATGGGCCTGTTCTTTTTTCTCGGCAGTCTGTGCAGTAGGTCGATTAACATCGATACCGGATTCTTTGACGAAAGATGTCGTTACGATAAAAAAAATCAGCATAATGAACACGATGTCGAGCATCGGCGTCATATCGATATCGGAAATTTGATCGGATGTCGAACGGCTAGTAGTACGTCGCATAAAAACAATCTCGTTATTGGAATTTCAATAAATCGGCTAAATGATGGGTTTCGTCGCTGACGCGCTCTTCGATCGTTTTACTGAAATAGAGCCCGGCGATCGCAATCACCATACCCGACATGGTCGGAATCGTCGCCAGAGAAATACCGGAGGCCATGGCCCGCGCATTACCGGTACCGGTAACCGCCATTACATCGAAGACGTGGATCATGCCGGTCACGGTACCTAAAAGCCCGAGAAGCGGACATAAAGCGATCAGCATTTTGATGATAGTCAACGATTTACCCATCGTCAGCTTCGCTTCGGAAATAATAAAATTTCGAATGTTATGCGCATCGTAAGAACTTTTATCGACACGGCTTTCCCATTGTTCTCGCCAGGCTTGCCGGTCCTTTGGATAATTAAACCGAAAATACAACAAACGTTCGACTATCAGGCACCACAAGATGATAGAAACGAACAGAATAACCTTCAAAACGATGCCGCCGCTATCGAGAAAATGGCCGACCGAATCGAAAATAGAAAACACTCCGTTCATTACTTTCCGGCCCGGCGACTGATGATACCGGCACTTTGTTCATCGAGAATTTGAATCAGCGCACGGCTTCGGTAAGCCAACAAACTATGCAAAAACAATAACGGAACGGCTGCGCACAAACCCAGCATCGTCGTAACCAAGGCTTGCGAGATGCCGCTCGCCATCAATTTCGGATCGCCGGTACCGAAAAGACTGATCGACTGGAAGGTCGCGATCATACCGGTAACGGTACCGAGCAAGCCCAATAGCGGTGCGACTGCGGCCAGTAGTTTGATCATCGACAAGCCTTTTTCCAAGACCGGCACTTCGCGGGTAATCGCTTCGTCGAGAATCAATTCCAGCGTTTCGGTGTTTTGTGTATGATTTTCTTCAACCGCAGCAATGATACGGCCTAGAGGATTGGCTTCGGAAACTTCTGTCGAGGAAATTTGCTCGCTAACCCGCTTATGAGTTTGCGTCAACATCAACAAACGATACAGTCCGTAAATAAGACCGAAGCCGCCCAACAGCAAGATAATGTAGCCGATCCCTCCGCCTTGTTGAATTCGTTCAATAGAATCGGGCGCTTGGATGAGCATGCTTAAAATCACTCCGCGTGTCGGATCGACGCCTAAATCAACGGTCCCGGATGATGCCGAGGCAAATTTCTCGGCAAGACTGTTATAATTGCTGCCCGGTTGCCGCGCCAATTCGGCCAATTTTCCGGTTTCTGATAAATAGCGGAGATACTGCCCGTCGGCAATCGCATTGAAAGTGCCGATGCGCACGACTTCGGCCTGGCGCGGCTCGCCCGAAGCCGTCAAAATATCGCTATTAAATTTGACGACCTTGCCGGATTCGGTCATTTCCTGAAGCAGATAGAACCAAAGCGATTCAAGCTCCTCCAAGGTTGGCAATGCCTTGCTTTGAGTCATCGCGGCCAATTTTCCGGAACGTTCCGGAAACTGCGCTGAAACGATCGAGTTTTCCAGATCGGCTTTCAAATCGCCGGCGGCTTGTTTCGCGACGCCGGTCAATTCGCGCAGGATACCGCTACGGTTATCGAGCTCGGTTTGCAAACGATCGAGCTCTTGCTCGTTCGCCTCCATTTGATCCTTCAATTGCTTGCTCAAACGTTCTTGAGCCGCCAATTCGTTTTTAGCCGACTGCAGCAATTCCTGCTGCTTGGCATGATCGGCAACAAAGCGGGCCTCGCGCTCGCGATTGATTTTGCCTTCGATGCCTTGGGATTTTTGAATTTCCTTTAGCAATTGATCGAGCGAAAGTCGGTCGGCGATCGCATTGCCGGACAATAACAATCCGGCCAACAGTAAAATCATTAGTCTCATTGGCTTGCCTCCGGCGCCGGCAGCGGTAACGTCAATAAATCGGGCGCGGCTTCCTTACGGGCGATTCTTAGCCCGTCGCGTATCGCATTACGATAGCTCGAAGGTAAGGTTTCCCAAGATTGCGTCTCTTTATTCCAGTAACCGGTTTCACTACCATCGAGACGTTGAAAATACAACGCTACACGGCCCAAGCGCAAAAAATCGACCGAACTGACAGACCCGCCCAATTCGAGATCTGCCCGATAGGCTTCGATAGTATTGCCGTATTCATTTTCAACTTGAAACGCTTCGATGATGCGGCGAAATTTTTCGGCAGGGGTGACGTCGGCGCGGTTGATCATGTCTTTCAACTGACTCAAGCGCTCCTGACGCTCTTCAGGCAAAAACGGCACATCCAACGCGATGAATTGCTCGAGACTGTCGAGCATGCGCAGAATCAACGGCACGATTTCGCGTTGCGTGTCCTCAATCTGATCGAGCTGACGTTCGAGAGAGGTTTTCTCCTGATGCTGAGAAGCAAGCAAATCTTTTAGATGTTGGTTGTAAGTCTTCAAGGTATCCGCATGACGGCTTGCCGTGCGGTATTCCTCGAGCATTTTTTGAGTTTGATCGCTGAGCCGGTCGATGGTTTTTTGCGAATCGACGGCTGCTTTATTGGTCGACAGACCGGTGTCGATTGCTTGATTCAAAGGGTCCGAATAAGCGCCGGCTGACAAAAATAATAAG
Source organism: Methylotuvimicrobium sp. KM1 (assembly GCF_044788715.1). Lineage (NCBI taxonomy): Bacteria > Pseudomonadati > Pseudomonadota > Gammaproteobacteria > Methylococcales > Methylococcaceae > Methylotuvimicrobium > Methylotuvimicrobium sp. KM1. Next base: position 5,088,055 of record NZ_CP173170.1, read on the forward strand.
GTAACGCCGGCCAGAGCCTTGGGAAATCGGCGCGTTAAAAACATAAATTAAATCCGAATAACGTTAAAACGAAAGTAACTTTATCACAGTTGTAAATGCAAACAAGAGTCATTTAGCTATGTCATGAAGTAAATTACGGTTTCTCTCTATCTTCCCGAAGAATCAATTATACCTTTCGCACTTCAAATTTCGGCAGTGCCTTAGGAGGCACCGGGGTGTTCGGCAAAGGCTTTGCCAGCATGGAGCTGGCATAGAGCCTACATGGATGGATTCACGGCGTCCTTTGACGGGCACCCCGGTGCCGAATTTTGATCTCCGATGGGTATATCTATTGTTAGGCTATGCCACAAACACTATCGAGCAGGGTTAACAGAGTTAAATAATTTATTTGCAAATAGAAATCATTCTCATTACCATAATAACAAAAGCTCATTGCTTCCCGGAAACCACCACATAAAGCCATATATGAACGTTTTAAAATTAAATCCACTATCGCTATCTGTTGAATTAGCCATCAAACAATTGTTGGAATTATTTTATTCTCAAATCGCACAAGGCCGCTGGTTGTTTGCAAAAATGTCGGCAATTCGTTTCCGACGCCAGAAAGCTTCTTTCGCGGCAAACAACCTAATGCAAGAAAAGTCGGATTTCTATGAAAAACCATGCCCGATACGCATCGAGATCGATCCGGAGAAAATTCAGTTACTTCTAGCAAACCGACAACTCTGTGCGGCTGATTTTCATTGCCTGGACCAAGCATCGCATCGTTGTATTCGCGAACTGTGTTTAAAAACCTGCCTGCAGCCACTGGGTCATAGTTAAAGTTTTCGGCATCTTTTCGCCTAAACCTGATAAAAGTCATTAAGCTTTGACTTTTAAATCCGTAATTATTCAGCATAAGTCATGTACGAAAAGGTGTCGGGCACCAACCAACCTCCATGTACTGAATAGTTACTTAAAACCTTGCCTTTCTTTCCTTGTTTTATATTCCAAATAACTGCCTTTTTAGCAGCAATTCCCAATTTGAGCAGTTTCGCCGATCTTAGTATGTGGGATGTGCCTATCGAGGATCGCCGCAAACCCAGTAACTAAATTAACCATGATGTTAAATCATTACCAATGGCCTATGGAATTTAGGTGCTGGGCTTAACTACAGCTCGAACGCCAAGCACACCCACACCCTTTTTGACCCCCAAATTGGGAAATGCTGGTCTTTTATAGCCTTTCTTGTTCTGCTTAGCCAAAAAGGGTATGGTGTTACCTATAGTCCACTCAGGCTACCTATGATGAAAGTCTGCTGGTTTCTTGTTTAGGTAATAGCAATCTTTAACATCCTAGCAATCCGGAAGAAAAGCCCAAACGGGAGTATTGAAATATGGCCGTACAATGGGATCAGCTAATTCAAGATTCAGTGACATTTCGCCATACGCTACATCGGAAACCTGAACTAAGCTGGCAGGAGCAAGAAACCGCGAAGCGAATTCGCAATGAACTTTCCCGTTTAGGCATCGCTTGGCGCGTCTGCGCCGAAACCGGCACCGTGGCCCGATTGGCGCGTAATAAAAGCGGTCGTCACATCGCCTTGCGTGCCGACATCGACGCGCTTCCTATCCATGAAAACAGCGGCATGGCTTGGTCCTCGCAAACGGCAGGCTGCATGCACGCCTGCGGACATGACGGCCACACGGCCACGTTGATCGCGACCGCACACTGGCTCAAAATCCACGAAGACCGCTTGCCGGGCCCGGTAAGCCTGTTGTTTCAACCGGCCGAAGAAGGCGGTCATGGCGCCAAACGTATGATCGAAGACGGCGCGCTCGAAGGTGTCGACGTCATATTCGGATGGCACAATTGGCCGGCGATTCCATTCGGTCAGGCAGTCTGTCCCGACGGCACGGTCATGGCAGGTAACGGAACCTTTGAAATCGAAGTACACGGACAAGGCGGTCATGCGAGTCAACCGGAAGCTTGCCGTGACCCGGTACTTGCGGCGGCGGCTATCGTCATGGCCCTACAACAGGCGCTATCGCGTCGGCTGCCGCCTCAGGAAGCCGCCGTACTGAGTGTCACCTCGATCGAAGCCTCCAGCTCGCCCACCGTGATTCCCGACAAGGCTCTGATCGGCGGCAGCTTCCGCATTGCCCACGAATTCACACGCGACCGATTGACGCAATGCATTCAGGACATTTCAAAGGCTACCGCCGCCGCTTATGGGGTCGATTGCCACGTTACGATCTTCCCAAGATATGGAGCGACCATCAATCACTCCGAACCTGCGGCTTTTTATCGCCGGGCATTGCTGCAGGAATTAGGAGAGGGTGGACTGAGCCAAAATACGCCTGTTCCGATCATGGCCTCTGAGGATTTCCATTATTACCTGAACGCGATTCCGGGCGCTTTCGCGTTAATCGGCTCCGATGACGGCATAGCGACACATCAACGCTCCTGCCACAACCCCGAATACGATTTCAATGACAAATTGATCGATCGCGTCGCACGCATTTACGCCCGTTTGGCCGGCGCACCCTTGCCGGAAGAAATTATACCCATCGGAGATCAAAATTCGGCGCCGGGGTGCCCGTCAAAGGACGCCGTAAACCCAGCACCTAAATCCAGCACCTAAATACCATAGGTCATTAGCAATGATTCAAAACATGGCTTATTTAGATGCTGGATGAATTATCCAAGACAATTAACCATGGCCAATGGGTTATGGAATTTAGGTGCTGGGTAAATACGTCCATGTAGGCTCTATACCAGCTCCATGCTGGCAAAGCCTTTGTCGAGCACCCCGGCGCCTCCTAAGGCACTGCCGAAACTTGAAATGCGAAAGGTATAACTCGCTTCGCACTCGGACCTAACTCAAGAAAAAGCGTTATCCGGCAACGATATTGCAGGATAAGCATTAATCGGGCGATTTGTTGCCCTGTCAACCGTAAGGAGAGTATTCATGAAAGTCTTTGAACAATGGGAATCTGAAATTCGCGGCTACTGTCGTGTGTATCCGACCGTTTTCAAATCGGCCTCCAATGCCCGTCAAGTGGATGAGTCGGGAAAATCCTATATCGACTTCTTCGCAGGCGCCGGTGTACTCAATTTCGGCCACAACAACCCGTTGATGAAAAAAGCCTTGATCGATTTTATCGAGGCGGATGGCGTAGCACACAGCCTGGACACCTACACCACGGCGAAACGCGATTTTATCGAAGCCTTCGCCAATTCCGTGCTAAAACCGCGAAACATGAATTACAAAATGCAATTCATGGGACCGACCGGTACTAACGCGGTCGAAACCGCGCTTAAATTGGCGCGCAAGGTCACCGGACGCCGTACGATCATTGCGTTCAATCACGGTTTTCACGGCATGACGCTAGGCTCGTTGGCCTGCACGGCTAATCAATATTTCCGCAATGCCGCAGGCGTACCCTTGGAATATGTCCGTCATGAACCCTTCGGCTGCGAAAAGCCTTGTATCGGTTGTCAATTAGGCTGCGGCCTGGAATCGCTTGAGCAATTACGCGCGCAATTTTCCGATTCGTCGAGCGGCTTGGAACCGCCGGCGGCGTTTTTAGTCGAACCGATTCAAGCCGAAGGCGGTGTCAATGTGGCCAGTCGAGAATGGTTGCACGCCGTGCAAAAACTGGCGCACGATCTGGGCGCGCTATTGATTTTTGACGACATCCAGGCAGGTTGCGGGCGCACCGGTCAATATTTCAGTTTTGACGGCATGGATTTGGAACCGGACATTATCACGTTAGCCAAAGGCATCGGCGGCTACGGCACGCCGCTGGCGATGAATTTGGTCAAGCCGGAACACGACCAACATTGGCAACCTGGCGAACATACCGGCACGTTTCGAGGCCAAGGCTTCTCCTTCGTCGCGGGCAAAGTCGCGCTGTCCTATTTCGACAATGACGCATTGATGAACGATGTCACGCTCAAAGGCGCTAAGATGCAACAGCATCTCGAAGACTTGGCGGAGCGCTTCGGTCAAGGGCGGTTTCAAGTGCGCGGCAAAGGCATGCTGCAAGGACTCGACATCGCCGACGGCGCCTTGGCGAAAAACATCGTCAATCTTTGCTTCGAACGCGGACTGTTGCTCAGCGCCTGCGGAACTGGCGGCAAGGTCATCAAAATGATTCCGCCGCTAACGATTCCGGAAGCCGATCTAGTCGAAGGTTTAACGATTTTCTCGGGCGTCTTAGCGGATGCTTTGGAGGCCTTATGATTGAACGCGACGACATGACTTTTCCGTTCGCGGAATACCAACGCCGAATCGACGAACTGCGTGGGCGGATGCAAAAACGGCTGCTCGACGCTGTCGTAATTAGCGATCCGGAAAACCTGATGTATCTGACCGACTATCAAACGACAGGCTATTCGTTTTTTCAGGCCCTGGTCATCCCGCTCGACAACGAGCCGTTCATGATCACTCGAAAACTCGAAGAATCCAATGTTTATGCGCGGACCTGGGTGGAAATCACGCGGCCTTATCCCGATACCGGCGACGCGATTCAAATGCTCGTGGAATCGCTTCGAGAATTCGGCTTGAATGGCAAACATATCGGTTACGAACGCAACAGCTACTTCTTTCCGGCCTATCATCAAGACTCGATTCATACGACCTTTACCGACGGGCGTTTATTAGATTGTTTCGGCATCGTTGAACAAGGACGCATCACGAAATCTCCTGTAGAAATCGAAATTATGCGCAAGGCAGCCCATGCGACTGAAGCCGGTATGAAGGCCGGATTCGAGGCTTGCGTTGCCGGTGCGACCGAAAACGAAATCGGAGCCGCGATCAGTGCCGGTATGTTTCGGGCGGGCGGCGAGACTCCCGCAGTAATGCCTTATGTCACCAGCGGCCCACGCACGATGATCGGCCACGCAACTTGGGAAGGACGCGTCGTGCAACCGGGCGAGCACATCTTCCTAGAAGTCGGCGGCTGTTATCGACGCTACCATACCGCGATGATGCGCACCGTCGTTCTGGGCGATATGACGGATACCTTCTATAAGGCTCAGGAAAAAATGAAATTTGCGCTGCAACGGCTGAAAGAAATCATGCGTCCCGGCCTAACGGTCTCGGACGCCGATAATCTGGTGCGCGCGATCATCACCGACAACGACATCGGCGGCAGGCTGATCACGCGTTCGGGCTATTCGATCGGCATCGCGTTTCCGCCAAGCTGGGACGAAGGTTACATCATCAGCCTAAAGCAAGGCATTTCGACGGTGCTGGAAGAAGGCATGACATTTCACATCATCCCGTGGATGTGGGGCGTCGAAGGCGATAAAACCATGGGCATATCGGACACGCTTTATGTGACAGAAAATGGCTGCGAATCCTTTTTCACGCTGGATCAGGATTTTGTCGTAAAGCCCGAATACGGGGCTTAGGCAAGGCAGGTTATTCATGGCTCCCACGCTTCAGAAACGGTAAATGGATTCAAGATTATGAAATATACCTTTCGCACTTCAAATTTCAGCAGTGTCTTAGGAGGCGCCGGGGTGCTCGGCAAAGGCTTTGCCAGCATGGAGCTGGCATAGAGCCTACATGGACGTATTCACGGCGTCCTTTGACGGGCACCCCGGTGCCGAATTTTGATCTCCGATAGGTATAACCATGAAGTTACATGCAGAATTAGATTGTTGACTTTATAGACTTTTTCTTCATTTCCTTCATGCTCTTCATGGTAAGGAATATGCACAAAATAACTCTTACAATTTGTAGGCTTTATGGAGGTTCGGTGACTCGCTTGACAGGACGCCGTAAATACGTCCATGTAGGCTTGACGGCAGCTAAGCGCCAAGGATGGTGTGAATGCAGATTTTGCATTACGCCATGGATGGCGTGTATTAGGGCAATGCAGGAGCAATTGCCGAGGAGCAAAAATCTGCCCCTGCTGCCGACACCTGTCAATCGAGACACCGAACCCCCTTCCCTCGTTTGTCGACGTTATTTCATGCTCGTTCCTAAATAAATGTTTTATGATGAATTCACTAACTTAAGGCCTCAACAACGTGGGAGCGATGACTAATGCTGTTCCTAATTTAGCTTATTCAACGGAGAACGAAACTAATGAGCATACAAGTTATTAATCCATCCACCGGTGAATTATTGGGCGTAAGCCCGGAACTCGACACCCCCGATCGCGATGCTGCGCTCGATCGCGCGCAAACAGCCTATTCCGATTGGAAAAAACAATCCTTTGCGCAACGCGCGCAAGTGTTGCGTAACATAGCTCAGCACTTACGCGATGATGTAGAATCGTTGGCGCCGCTGATGACCCTGGAGATGGGCAAACCTATCAAGGAGGCCCGCGCCGAAGTGATAAAGGCAGCGCTCTGCGCCGAACATTACGCCGAACATGGCGAAGCATACCTTGCCCCGGATACATTGGCATCTGACGCCAGTCTTAGCTATGTGCAATATCTGCCTTTGGGCGTCGTACTGGGCATTTTGCCTTGGAACGCACCTTTTTGGCTGGCTTTTCGCTTTTGCGCCCCGGCATTGATGGCCGGAAACACCTGCCTGATGAAGCACGACTCGCATGTTCCGGCCTGCGCCGAAGCAATCGCGAGGCTATTTGAGCAGAGCGGAGTCCCGGCCGGTCTATTGCAAAATCTACCCTTGTCGAACACCGATGTAGAAGCGGTCATTCGCGATCCACGCGTACAAGCCGTCTCGTTGACCGGTTCGGATAGAGCCGGCACTGTCGTGGCCGCTATCGCCGGCGCTGAAATCAAACCGGTCGTCCTGGAATTGGGCGGTTCCGACCCCTGCATCGTACTGGCCGATGCCGATCTGGACAAAGCCGCCGATGTGATTACGCTGTCGCGCATCATCAATGCCGGCCAATCTTGTATCGCCGCCAAACGCATCATTGTCGAAGCCGGCATTCATGATGAACTCGTGACACGACTTGAAGAACGTCTAAGCAAGTTGAAACTGGGCGACCCGAATGAGGAAAGCACCGACATCGGCCCCTTGGCGCGAGAAGACCTGCGGCTAAACCTGCATCGCCAGGTTCAAGAAACGATTGCCGCCGGAGCGCAATGCCGACTCGGCGGTGAGATACCGGACGGGCCGGGCTATTTTTATCCGGTCACTTTACTGACCGACGTCACGAACGATATGACCGCCGCCCGAGAAGAAACTTTCGGCCCGGTCGCCGTCGTTATCAAGGCCGAAGATCAAGACGAAGCGATGCGTATAGCCAACGACAGTCGATATGGTCTGGCTGCAAGCATCTGGACGGAACGGTCGCGAGGCGAAGCGCTGGCTCGGCAATTGGAAACCGGCCAAGTCGCGGTCAACGGCATCGTTAAAACCGACCCCAGACTACCCAGCGGCGGCGTCAAGCGCTCAGGACTCGGCCGCGAACTGGGGCCGCACGGCATGCACGAATTTGTCAACGCGCAGCAAGTTTGGCTGGGTTAAGATTCTTGGAGTTTATCATTCGTACTTTTACAAATTCTGACCTAACCGCGGGCGCGTGGTGAAGGACGCGGCTTGCAAGCCCTGCGCGTCAAGCTAAAACGGCCACCCCACATCACGCTCTTTCCCAAGCTCCCCCTTCGACAAGGCTCTCCTGAGCGCAGCCGAAGGGCTCAGGGCAAGAGCTTCCTGAACGTAACTATTCAGTCCCCCGGCAATTATCGTTCCCACGCTCTGCGTGGGAACGCCTGAGTACCGCTCCAGCGGTACGAGACGCTAGAGCGTGGGAACGATAGGGGGGTGTGAATAATTACTCCTGAACAGGTTACCCAAGCAGGAGCTTGGGTAACAGCATAAGCCGGAAAGTCATAAGAGCCATTGCAACAAATCGCGGATTTGGCTAATGGCGGCGTTATCGCAACCGTACCTGCACTCAAACAAAGCGATGGGTTTCCACTTCGCTTCTACCCATCCTACGGTGCTATACAAACGCGCAACAAGTCATTGAATTAAATTCTTACTCGTCATGGTGAATTCTTTTTCTAGGATCAAGGCCTTCCTCTAGCGTATCGGCAATAAGCCCAACTCGATTTTGTGGCTGTACATGTGCTCTTGCCGGCAACTGCTGCGTTCGTTTTGCAGACATTCTATTAAGGCACTCATCGGCTTGGACAGTTTACCGTCTCTGGAAAGACGTTTCAGATAAGCCATCGACCTCGCCTGAGTATCGTAGCCTTCGTGATTTCCCACTTCTTGTTTTTTCAACCATGTTTGCCAAGATTCCGGCACCGGGCCGAGCCAGTAATTTGCATGCGGTATCGTCAACGCAATTTCCAAACCTTTCGGATCCATGTCACTGAACACGATGATCGTTTTGTTCGCACCGAAACGGTCAACGAAATCGCGGCTGACATTAGTTTTCGAGCCGGTCTTCGGATCGCCGCGATAAACCCATAATGCCCGCCGCGCTATAGACGGCAATTCGAACGAAGCGCATAAAGACATGATAGCCAGGTTCTCGACCACCACGAGCACATCGTGATCGACCTTTGCGATGCCAGAACTCGAACAAAACACGCCAGCAGCCATGATCGAAGCAGGCTGTAGCGTGATTTGCTCGCCGTTGATGCGGACAAAACCGTCGGGGCTGTTCAGCAGCAAATAATCTTCACTGACAGGCTTCCCGGCCAGTTTTTCGTTCGCGTGATGTTTAGCGACTGTCAGCCTGTCGTCCGGCAGCCGTTCGTTCAGGAACGGATCGAAGCCGGTTTCCTCGCGAACCCGCCGGCGCAGTTCGAGCTTGTCCTGCGCAGTGAAGACCAGCTTGCCTTTATTCAAATGACCGCACCCATAACGTTCGATCACTTCGCGGCCCAACGCACTGGCGTGACGAGTCGTGCTTCGGTCCGATAGGTTAGCGACGAGTTCGCTGATCCAGTTGAACAGTTTTCGGTTCATTGATTTACACCCGGCGCAGCGAAATCTCGTGAATCACTTGATTGCCGTTGAAATCGGACAGATTTTCACCCTGCATCTCCAGCGCGACGACGCTTCTCATGCGCTGCGGCAAGCAGCAATATTGCGCAAATACCATGTCCAGCCACAATTCGGCCTTGATTTCGAGCCCTTCGCCCTGCCAATACTGCAGCGCCGATGTCTTGCGGCCTTGCCGCTCGAGCGCCGACGCAAATAGGCTTTCGATATGGGCCTCGTAAAGGTCTCGATGATATTCGATGCGCTCCGGCATCTGCGTATCGAGCGGCGCCGAGGCATTGTCTCGGGGCGGCGGCGCGAGTGGTTTGGTTTGCCGCCTCAATTCCTGCACGATCTCGACAAGATCGGCTTGGAGAACTGGATTGGCCGTATCGATGCCGGGCGGCAAGTTCAGGCCGGAACCACGCCTAAGCAGTTCCGGAACGGGCTCCTCAATGCTCCAGTCCAACGGTTCCCATTCCGGGTGTTGCCTCAGAAATTGAGCCATTGCGCGGGTTCGGTTCGCGGTCTGTTCCTGCAGACGCAGCGTGAACAGCAAGGTCTTCATGCGAGCGACGATGCTAGTCAGCCGCTCGACGATGCTCTTGTATTGATCTATGAAACGGATGATCTTACGGCTCAGCTCGGGCGGAATCGCGACCCAGCTCAACCAGTCGTAGCAATCGTTCAAATCGACCTGGTTGAGTTCCTGCACCAGCCGCTGCGCATAGGCTAACGCGCGCCGGTTTTGACGTATCTTGCTGTTCAGCGACGAGACGAAACCGAACTGGCTCGTGATCGCCGCGAACATCACGGACAGGCTCGTTTCCAGCGATTCGATCGCCTCGTACAGCATGTCGTCGATCTGTTCCAGATGATAACGCGCCTCGTCCTGATCGTTTCGCTCGAGCGCGCGCCGGTAGTCCTCAATGTCTTCCTCGACGGTCAGTATCATCTTGCCCAGGTCGATCGCCTGTTGATAACGCTGATTGCGCAACAGCAAGCGATCGATCAGGCGTTTGACGTCGCCGGTCAAGCGGTATTCGTCGCTGACGTCTGCGGTGCGCAAGATACCGGCCTTTTTCAGACTGTCGATCGCGGTGCGGCTGTCGTCGTCGACGAAGACCGTTCCGTCGATATAGGTTTGCGCCAGTAACCGGTCGGCGCCGGCCAGCTTGCGGATCAAGCCGGCGATCTGTTCCCGGTCGAAACTCATAGAAACAATTCTTGCTGCTCGACGTCTTCGGCATTGGCCGCGTGCTTGTCGAGCTCCAAGGCTTCGGCGTCGTTCAGAAACGCGATGATGCGGTGCAGATAATCGATCTTGCCGGTTGCGAGATACAGCGATGCCTGCGGATTCGGCTTGACCAGATAGCCGCTCTGTTCCAGTTTTTGCAAGACCCACGACAATTGTTCGGAGATCGCGGTCTTGCTGGTCTTGAACAGCGTCAACTGGGTCAGCCGGTTCAATTGCTCGGACAGCGCCGGTTCATGCTCGATCGCGTTCAAGAGGTGCGTCATGCGAATTTCGTCGCGCGCCCGAATCGGCATGTCCTGTCCGAGCGCGGTCATGACCATGTCCATCCATTCGACGACCGGGCGCAATTGCGAGCGGACTTCTGCGAAGGCTTCGCGAATCGGGCCACGGTTGCTGTCGTCGACGACCGTGTAGGCGGCGTAATAGACCTCGCCGTCCAACGACAACAAGGTTCTGTCCAAGGGTTTCAGAAAGGCATCGATCTTGTCCGCATTGGCCTGCTGCGACAAATAATCGTAGGCATCGGGATAGGCGGTCGGGCAAATGAAATGACCACTCAACAGCGCCTCGGCGACCTGCTTAAACATCGGCGTTCTCCCGTTGCATTGCATTCAACAACTGATCGAGCTTACTGGCCGGCAGTTCGACCTCATGCAGTCTCTGTTTGTTCAGCAAATACCGCCGGCTAAACAGGGCGAGCACATGCCGGTCGGCGGTCGGCGTCGCCGACAAAATCTGTATGTTCTGTTTCGCGAGCAGATTCATCATCGCCTCGATGTTCTCGGGCGCCAAATCACCCAGCTCGTCGATCGGCCAGCAGACGACGGTCGGATTCTGCTTGCGCAGCATCGCCGTCACGCCGGTAAAGAACGTGATCAAGGCTAGATAGGACAGACCGGTGGAGCTGACGTCCTTCAGTTCCTTAGCATTTCGGGCGTGCTTGAGCTGACCGTTCTCGTAGATGCTGAATTCGATGTCGAACAGCGACACATGCTTGATCTTGAAACCCGACGAAGGCAGCAGCGCGGTCAGCTCGCTCATCGCCTGAATCAGCTCGTCGGGAATGTCCCGATGACCGATCAACTCGGCGTTGTCGCGGTATTGACCGTAATTGTCGCCGAATTTTTTCAGCGCCTGCCAATATTCCAAATCGTTCATCTTCGAGCGGACATTGACGGTGATCTCGCCCAGCGCGGCGAAATACCGTTCTTCGCTGATGTATTTGGACAGCTCCGAGCCGGTGTGCTTGATCGCGCGGTCGAAGTTGTAGAGATGCTGATAAAAGGCATTGACGCCGGTCGCATGCAGCTCGATCTGTTGCGCGGTGGCTTGCCTGACGTGTTCGACCATTTGCAGCACATCGATCAACGGCTGTTCGATCTCCAAGGCCTCGTTCTGAAAAAACGAACCGCCCTGCGCGGGTGCGGCCAGCGCCTGCTGCCAGGCTTCGGCCAACTGGCTACGGTGATGCTTGCCGAACAATTGCACGAGGATCTGCTTGCCGCTGTGGATCGCATGCTCCTGGCGCTTGCGCTCCTTGACCGTCTCCTGGGTCAGACGCGGCAGCGTGTCGGCAGCGAATGTATGCAGCTCTTCCGCATAAATCGGCGGACTGCTTCTCAACAGCTCCATGCATTGCTCCAGATGACTCAACAAACCGACACGCTTTTTCAGTTGGTCCTGCTGCGCGGCGATCTGTTGATTCAACTGCGTCCGCCGGCGCTTGAACTCCTGCTTGAGCTGCTCGATCGCATCGTTCAGCTGCCGGATTTTGCTCTCGCAATCGCCGCGCCGACGGCACAGCTCGGGATGCTCCTTCCAACGTTGCTGCAGCCAGTTTTGGTATTCATCGTGTTTACGCTGATAGTCTCTCGCTTCTTTTTCGAGACGCTTCGCCTCGTTGAGCTGTTCCGACAGTTTCACGATCGTGTCGTCGGCGCCGCTGTCCTTCAGCTCGCTTTTCAATTGCTGCTGTACGCGGCGTTTTTCCTGTTCGAAGTGTTCGGTATCGGCGGCGATTTGTTCTCTGATCGTCGTAATCAGGCGTTGACCGTCCGACTCGATGACGCCTTTTCGGCCCAGATGTTCCTCATGCAGTGCATGCATCGCCTGTTCGTGTTCCGCTTCGATCGCGGCGATGGTTTGATTACTGCCTTCGATGTCGGAAGACAAACGCTGCATGTTCAATTCGATGTCGCGGCGCGCTTTTTCCGTTTCGACCTTGATCCGATCCGCCAACGCATTCGCTTCGTCTTGCAGATGCGCTTCGTTTTTTTCGACGCGCTTGATCCGTTGCTGTACTTTGTCGAGCTCGGTCTTGGCATGCTCGCGCTGCCTGTTCGCGGCATTCAGACTCGCATCGAGATTTTCGATTTCTTCGCCGAGCGCGTTCAGTTTGTCGAACAGATTTTTTTCTTCCTGCTCCAGACGCAGTTTGTCGGCGGTCGGATAGCTTCGTTCGGCTAGCACATCGAGCGCGATCCGCAGTCCGTAGAAGTCGTCACTGCCGTTTTCGCTCCAGTGCGGATCGAGGCCGCTATGATCGAGAAGTTCCGGCGCGATCACGCGGCCGATGGTGTTTTGCCAACCTTCGACTTCATTGTCGAGATAATGTTGCAGCGTGCCGGGATCCGGTCTCAGGCGTTTCTGGCACTGCACACGGCGCTCGCGCAGATTTCTGCGTTCGGTATTTTTGTCCTTGAGCTTTTGTTCGAACTGCCGGAATTGATCGAGCTTGCTCTGGTAGTCATTTTGCGCGTCATGCCGGGCCTGATAGGCGAGCCGGTTTTCCTTGACGGCCGCTTCGAGCGCCTGCCGGTTATTGATTTGCTGTTCGGCCAAAGCTTCCGGTATCGACGGATTCCTCAAGCGGCTCTTTTCGACTTCAAATTCCGTCAGCCATTGCGTTTGCTGCCCCTTGACCGGGTGCAACCGGCTTTCCTTAGCCTGCCGCAATTCTTCCTTGCGTTGCTGAAACGCCTCATCGGTCTCGCGCAGACTCTTTTCTTGCGATAACTGCGCTTCTGCGCATTGCCGCTCGAAAGTCTGGGTCTGGCTGTCGTGAGTGTGCCGTAATTCGTCGAGTTGTTTCTCGTAGTAAGCCTTGATTTCCTGCGTCTTGCTTTCCAGCGCTTCGATCTCGCTCTTGATTTTCATCTGTCTTTCGACATGCTGTTCGAGTAGCGAAGCCTTGAACGCAAAGCTTTCGGCATCCTGCCTTTCATAATCGAGTTTCTGCGTTTCGAGCGCATCGATCTGATAATTCAGTTCTTTCAGCCGCTCGTTACATTCGATCAGCGCGTCGGTTTTCGGGTCCAACTGCTTATCGTGTTCTTGCTGTAATCGGTCGCGCTGTTCGTTCAGTTCGCTCAGGCTTTGTTCGAGCGCGTCTTTTTCCTTCAGGCAGGTTTTATGACTGTCGAGCGCGAGCGCATGAATATGCGACAGCGTCTTGAGCGTTTCCTTGTACTCGCCTATCGTCTGCAACAATTCGTCGAAATCGCCGCGCTTGGCCCCGATTTCCCGCGCTGCGGTCAAGTCGGACAGCCACGCGTCGATGTGTTGTTTGTTCAGTTGAAAGGGTTGCTGCTCGTCTTCGTTCTGCAGGAAGGTCTGGCTGAGCTTGTTGCGCGAGATATCGATCAACATTTGTTTGATCACGTCGAAATCGCCGATTTTTTCGATGACCGAACCGATGACCTTCTCGATATGCGTCATCGGTGCAAAACCCATCGCAAAGCGTTGTTGCAGCGGGCGCAACCAGCGCTTGCCGCTACTGACCTGATGGCACTGGATGATGCTGCAATAATCGTCGACCGCGACGAAGCGGGAAGCCTCGGCGTTCAGCGTCTTGTAGAAGCGCTCGATGCTGTGGCTGTCGCGCGGCAGGCCGTTTTCGCCGATATAATAATCCTGCCGATAAGGGGCGTCGATGAACTTGTATTTGGCGCCGCGCCCGTCGCTCTGCACCATGACATGACAAACTTGACCGTGCGGGCGTTGGTATTCATAGACCAGACAGCTGCTGCCGCGCGGCAGGTAATAATCCAGAAAACCTTTCTTGCTGCCGCTGCCGCCAACGATATTGCTCGGCCGCTCGCCCCAAAACAACTGCATCAAGCGTAGAAAAGTAGTCTTGCCGGCACCGTTCGTGCCGCTCAGATTGGTGTGACCGTCCAGCTTCAGCAAAACCGTTTTGCCGGGCCAAAAGCTGTCGATCAGGATGATTTTTTGCAGTCGAAAACTATCAGACATTTCTAAAAGGGGTCAGGTTACTTTTTATTGCCATCTCTGGCTTTTTTGGGGCGGCCTTGCGGCGCAATTTTGACGCGTCGACCTAAAACAGTCTCGATTTCATGCTGAAACTTGTCCGAGCCCAGCGCGCAGTCTTTGTTCAAGTGGGCGCGTATCGCTCGAATGTCATTGTCGGCCAAAGCTTGCTTGCAGAGTTCGCGGTAGGCCATTACTCGGGTCTCGGGATTCGCAGCCAGCAGACGATATTCCGGCGGCTCCTCCAACCATTCCATGCCGCTTCCGGTCACATGATGCCGGCAACTGGACCACCGGTAATCCCATGGATAGTCCACCATGCCGGCCCGTACCGGATTCAATTCAATATAACGCATGCACGTCAACAAGTAACGCTCGCTGTCGATCAAACTCGATTTGAAACGCCCTTCGAAGAGCGTTCCGGTGCGCTGGTAGGTCTTATTGATGTAACGGACATATCGCCGGCCGACCGATTGCATCAAAGCGGAAATCCCGCCCGGCGCCTCGCTCATTGCCAATAAATGAACATGATTCGTCATCTGCACGAATGCGTAAAGCTTGCAATGGTTCTTCACCAAGGCTTCACGCAGATATTCGAGATAGATCGTGTAATCATTTTCATCAAAGAAAATAGGCTGGCGATTATTGCCGCGTTGCACAATGTGCTGCGGAACATTCGGCAAGTCGAGGCGCGGGAGACGAGGCATGGCTTTGGTATGTTTAAAGGACTAACGAAATAATAGCACAAGAATGTAACCTGACCCCTTTTCTCATGTGGTATTCGAGTTGCCGGATAATTTATTGGAACACGCTCAGGCGCTCTTAGTTGATTATTTCAGAGCTCTGGAAAAGATGTAATTTGTGGGGATACCTCAGAACCCTACCCCTTTTCCACTTTTCCAGCCCCTTTTTTTCGGTTTTTGTGATGAGCTTAATAGTTTTGCTTGAAATCTAGCGCGGATGGTGCTGTTATAGCCGTGTAACCACATAATTTATCCAGGATATCCTACCTCTTGTGATGAGTGCGTGTGGTTACATTTTCGTCAATCAAGGGGCACGACTTTTTGCCACGTTAGTGGTTTCGTGCAACATTTCTCATACCCTCATTCCAACGATGTATTGACATAATCGGGCGTTGATTGGAAGCAAGGAGTGGCTAAACTTTAAAATGTGAAGAATATATCATTTACTATCAACGGGTTTGTTGAATCCGGTATTTTTCACGCCAATTAGGTTATTACCAATCTTCGAGCGATAGTTTTATTGCAACTTTTTATTTTAATATTATCGCTCAAACACTAACCATTATAGGTATTTAAATCTATAGCAATTTATCCTAAATCATTGGATGTATTGGGGTATTAGGTTATATGCCTTTATTATTTCAAATCATCGTATATTTTAACTGAATATGCTCGAAGGAGAATAATAATGGAAATAACAAATTTGATGAATTCACTCCAAGATACGCTGGGGCAGCATCTTCCTAAGGTCGCTGGCGCGCTCGCCATTCTTGTTATCGGTTGGCTAGTGGCTGTTTTGTTTAGAGCCGGTGTCCGCAAAGCTCTTTCACTGCTCAAGCTGAATCAAAAGATAGCTAAAGGCGGCGAGGTCACGATAAATCTTGAATCAGGAATTGCCAAGGGGGTTTACTGGACCATACTACTGATGGTTTTTATCGCCGTGTTCAATGTTCTTGACCTTGAATTGGTCTCGAAACCTTTGGATGCCTTGGTTACCCAAGTCTTTAAATATATTCCACGAATTGTGGCGGGTGGCGTTTTGTTGTTAGTCGCCTGGCTGTTGGCAACGATAGTTCGCATGATGGTTATCAAGGCTTTGGACGCCACTGATCTGGATGAGAGGCTGGGCGTGACCGAAGGCGGCGTTTCGACCAGTAAAAATATCGGTAACGTTGTCTACTGGTTTATTTTCTTACTTTTTCTTCCTGCGATTCTCGGCGCATTTCAACTCGAGGGGTTACTGATTCCCGTGGAAAACATGGTGAATTCGATTTTAGCCATGCTGCCGAATATTATTGCCGCGGGCGTTATCGGATTGATCGGCTGGTTTGTCGCTAAAATACTCCGTGACATCGTTACCAACCTTCTCTCCGCCGCCGGAGCGGACCGTATTGGGGTACGCGTGGGTTTGGAAGAAGGCAAGGGTATATCCCATCTCATAGGCACCGTAGTATTTTTCTTCGTGTTCGTGCCCGCCCTGGTAGCGGCGTTGGATGCCTTGCAAATGCAATCGATATCCGCGCCGGCGACGAATATGCTCAATGTTATCATGCAGGCGATACCGGACATTTTAGCGGCAGTGATGATTTTGGTCATTGCTTTCTATGTCGCGCGGTTTGTCGCGAACCTGGTGACAACGCTGTTGCAGGGGATGAATTTCGATAAGATTCCGTCGGCACTCGGTTTGGAAGAGATGTTTGCCCAAGGTGTCACGCCTTCGGTTCTGATCGGAAGATTGCTGATTTTCTTTACCATGTTGTTTGCGGCGATCGAGGCATCGGATCAACTGGGGATGACTCAAATCGGTGGCTTGATCACTACTTTCGTGGAGTTTGGCGGAAAAATTTTGTTGGGCTCGGTCATTTTGGCGGTAGGATTTTGGCTTGCCAATATCATTTACAAGGTCATCATCAGCGGCGGGCAAGGCAAATTAGCGGCGGGCATCGCAAGATTTGCGATTCTCGGTCTGGTCACGGCAATGGGATTGCATGCCATGGGATTGGCTGACGATATCGTCAACATGGCCTTCGGCTTAACCTTGGGTGCGATCGCCATTGCGGTGGCGCTGTCATTCGGATTGGGCGGCAGAGAAGCTGCAGGCAAGCAAATGGAATATTGGTTCAAACAAATGCGAGGAGAGCCATAGACATTGCTCAGTCCTATAGGTCGGGTTGCGATAGCGTACCCGACTTTTTTTACGCGGAGACAGACTCGATGATTATCAGATTCGTTGGATTACAATAGACGTTCTAAAGCTTAGCAGGTCGAGCAGCGCTTTTTATGCTCGACGTTTGGATGCTTCAATTGGGCGTCGCTCCATCGGAGCATAATCGTACAGGCTGTTCTGAAAATTGTATGATGCCCATGATAGCGGTAACTATCCGGACAATTCACCGCTGCTGGAATACTGCCGGAACTATCGGAAAAAAAGCATTGCCCGACCTGCAATTTCATTGGAAATTTAGGCATCGTTTGGCTTCGATCCTCTGAGCGGGCCGAGGGTTGCAATCCCTGCCAAAACGTTTCAAATTCAAGTGATGCATGACAAACGTTACGGACGGTTTTATAAAACCGTCCGGCGGCGTTCATGATATGAAATAGCTATGCTTTTCAAGATGGTTGCTTTCTTGGTGAATCAGGTATTTCACAAGTTACTGACTTCTTTCGTATATTTCCTGATTTTAGTGGATCATCAGCCGAATTGAGGATAATCACATGCCTATTCCTTCTGGAGAGCCGATGAAACAAACGCCTAAAGCTCTGTTTATTTCCCATGGCGGAGGCCCTCTGCCCTTGCTGGGAGATCCGGCGCATCAAGAAATGGTTTCATGTCTGACAAACATTGCGCTAAGCTTTCCAAAACCCGACGCCCTCGTAGTGGTCAGCGCACACTGGGAAGAAAAAATTCCCACAATCACTTCTGGGCAGAGCCCTTCGTTGATATATGACTACTATGGATTCCCGGTAGAGTCCTACGAAATCCAGTATCCCTGCCTCGGCAAACCCTCCTTGGCTGCCGAAATCCAGAGGTTGCTGGCCACTGCCGGGATTGATTCCAGACTGGATACATCGAGAGGGTTTGATCACGGTGTTTTTGTGCCGCTTAAAATCATGTATCCGGAGGCGAATATCCCGTGTGTTCAATTGTCTCTTGTTGACACACTCGATCCTTCTCTTCACATCGAGATAGGACGTGCGCTCAAGGAGTTGAGTCGGCAGAACGTCTTGGTCATCGGCTCAGGCTTTTCGTTCCATAACCTGAAGGCATTTTTTGCGCCTGACGATGAAGAATCCAAGCGGCTTAATCACTCGTTTGAGGGCTGGTTGGAGAAAGTATGTTCCGGTCGTGAATACCGGGAAGAAGATCGAGCCGAGATGTTGATTCGTTGGGACGTGGCGCCTGGCGCGCGCTTCTGTCATCCGAGGGAAGAGCATCTGTTACCGCTTCACGTTTGTTATGGAGTGGCTCAAAGTCCGAGTTCAGAACAGTTCCGGATCGACATCATGAACAAAGAATCGAGTTTTTATGTGTGGTGAGAGGAGTACCGGCAAGGCGTTACACGTTTTGTCAACGCCGAATCAGAAGAGGCCGAGTCAAATTATTACCGTTAAAAGGGGGCAGTTTCTTTATTATTACTGCTATCTCGCTTTTTTGGGACACCCTCGTACCTGTGATCCCTAAATTAGGAATTGCTGGGATACCTGCGGGGATTAAATAAATCGAAACGTCCATGATAGGATAATTCGTATCAATTAGATCCCGACCTAGGGTTAAGCGGCTCATGCCGCATTCCCGACGCCAAAAAATAATGGAAGCTCGTCAACAACTCGATGAATCAGCAACAAATCAAACAACTCGAAACCGAACTCTGGGCTAGCGCCGACAATCTGCGGGCCAATTCCAAACTGACGGCGGCGGAATACAAAGACCCTGTGCTGGGGCTGATCTTGCTGCGCTATGCGCAAAACCGCTACGAGCAAGCCAAGGTTGCCATTGAAGCCGCCATGCCGGAAACTCCGCGCGGCAAACTAAAGCCAACCAAAGAACACTTCTTGGCGGCGGGAGCCATGCTGGTGCCCGAGCAATCGCAATACGACTATCTGGCCAATCTGCCGGAAGGCGTCGGCATTTGCGAAGCCTTGAATACGGCGATGCGACTGATCGAGGAGGAATACCCCGATCTGGCCGGCATTTTGCCGAAAAATTATCAGGAGCTGGACCCGGATTTACTGCGCGAACTCATTCGGGTATTCAACAAGGATTCGGTCAAAAACCTTAGCGGGGACGTATTCGGCCGCATCTACGAATATTTTTTGATGAAGTTCTCGATGAGCGGGGCCGGCGCGCAGGAAGGCGGCGAATTCTTCACGCCGCCGTCGTTGGTGCAATTGATCGTCAACCTGATTCAACCCGACCACGGGATCATTCACGATCCGGCCTGCGGTTCCGGCGGCATGTTCGTGCAAACCGGCCATTTTATCGAAGAGCACGGCGGCAAAAGCGTCAACGAAACCATCAAATGCTACGGCACCGAGTTAAAGTCCAACAATGCCAAATTGGCGAAAATGAACTTGGCGATCCACGGCATCGAAGGCAAGGTCATCGAAAGCAACAGCTTTTACTCCGACCCGCACGACCTGATCGGCCAATGCGACTTCGTGATGGCCAATCCGCCGTTCAACGTCAACAAGGTCGACAAAGACAAGGACTACGTCAAGACCGACCCTCGCCTGTTTAAAGAGGTCGGTATTCCCAAGGCCGACAACGGCAACTACCTGTGGATACAGTATTTTTACCACTATCTCAACGCCACGGGCCGCGCCGGCTTTGTCATGGCCAGCTCGGCCACCGACGCCGGCAACACCGAAAAAGCCATCCGCCAAAGACTGATAGCAACCGGCGCGGTGGATTGCATCGTTTCGGTGGGCAATAATTTTTTCTATACCCGCTCGCTGCCTTGTCATGTCTGGTTTCTGGATCGCGGCAAACGCGAACAAAACCGCGACAAAATCCTGATGATCGATGCGCGCAACACCTTCCGCAAAGTCACGACCACGATCAACGACTATTCGCCCGGCCAGTTGCTGACCTTTGCCGCGATCATGAACGCCTATCGCGGCGATTCAGATGCAATAAGCAACGCGGTCATGCAACTGCAAGTCCAGGCGATTGCACAAGCCGCTAATCTGATAGAGGCCGTCAACGAGTTACGGCAACAGTGTGCCGGCACCATTTTTAATAATACCGCGCTGAACTTTAAGGCCGCACAGCTTGAATTAGCGCAATGCGTCATTCTGGCTAAGGATGCCGATTACCCCGCTTGCCATGCCCTATTGCAAACCTTTGAAAACCCTGTGCCACGGC
Source organism: Methylotuvimicrobium sp. KM1 (assembly GCF_044788715.1). NCBI lineage: Bacteria > Pseudomonadati > Pseudomonadota > Gammaproteobacteria > Methylococcales > Methylococcaceae > Methylotuvimicrobium > Methylotuvimicrobium sp. KM1. The sequence continues at coordinate 5,108,604 of NZ_CP173170.1, forward strand.
TGGCGGCTTTGCTGGAAAACTATAAAACCCAACTGGATACGGCCAAAAAGGCGCTGGATAAAAAAGACAGCGCCGGTAAAAAGCAACTGGATGAGCAAGGCAAACTGCTGCGCGAATTGAACGCCGCGATCAACGCCTACCAAAATCAATATTGCAAAAGCCAGGTCGGCGAACCGTTGCACGATTACAAGCAAGCCTTGAAAGACTGGCATCATTTGACCCAATATTTTCCCGACGGCCGTTATGCCGATGTCGAAGGCTTGTGCAAGATCGTCGATTTGGCGGAGGTTGAGGAAAACGATTACAGCCTGACGCCGGGGCGTTATGTGGGGTATAACATAGAAGTGGATGAGGATTTTGATTATCAAAGCAGATTGAGTAAGATTCGGTCGGAATTAGCTGTGTTGAATCAAGAGGCTAGTGGGTTGATGTCACTCATTCAGGCGACCAATCTATGAAAGCCAAACCCTTGAAGCAAAAGCTTGAAGCATATTGTGAGTTCATTAATGGTGGAGCGTGGAATGAACATGAATATACAGACTCCGGCATTCCAGTACTAAAGGTTTCAAATATTAAAAATCAAGCATTTTCACTTGAAGATATTGATTATTTGTCTATCGAAGGAGCTAAGAAATATGCCAAAAACCTTTTAAACGAATATGATCTTATTGTTGCTACAGTTGGTTCTCATCCTAATTTAATAAATTCTGCTGCCGGCCGAACAATAGCTGTGTCCAAAGCATTGCAAGGATATTTGCTAAACCAGAATGCTGTCTGTATTCGAACCAAGGATAATAAGGTTCTTTATCAACCCTATTTGCGTTATATCGGAGAAACCGGTTTTTTTAGAGCCTACATCCAAGCCAGAGGAAAAGGTGCTGCCAATCAAATGCGGATTGCTATTGGTGAAATAAAAAATTTTCCTATCAGTATGCCGAAGTTGGCTATTCAGAAAAAAATCGCAGCCATCCTGTCCGCCTACGACGACCTGATTGAAAACAACTTAAAACGCATCAAGCTGCTGGAAGAAATGGCGCAAATCACCTACGAAGAATGGTTTGTGCGCCTGAAATTCCCCGGCCACGAAACCACACCGGTGGATTCGGAAACGGGGTTGCCGGAGGGGTGGTTGATGAATAAAGTTGGTAATCTTTTAGCAAAAATAGCAACTACCACAAAAATAAAATCTTCTGAATATTGCACCGAAGGCAAATTTCCCATTATTGATCAGAGCCGAGAATACATTGCTGGTTATACCAACGATGAAGACTCGATAATTGATATAAGGAAGCCAATAATTGTTTTCGGCGACCATACACGAATTTTGAAACTTGTTAATTTCCCTTTTGCAAGAGGTGCAGATGGTACCCAGATTTTGCTGTCGAAAGATGAACGTATGCCACAATACTTGTTCTATTTTTCTTTGTTAGCTATCGACTTGTCTAATTATCATTATGCAAGGCATTTTAAATTTCTAAAAGACTGCGAACTCATACTTCCCGATTTAAATACGGCATTGGCATTTGAAAACTTGGCCGCTAAAAACTTTAGGCTTATTAAAAATCTCAGAAATCAAAACCAACTCCTCAAAGAAGCCCGCAACATCTTGTTACCTCGTCTTATGACCGGCATGATCGATGTCGAGCAGTTGGTTTTACCTGAGTCTTTAGGCGAGTTATCATCAAATCTGACACAAGAGTCACAAGCCGCATGAGCATTTTATTTATCACTTAGTACGGAGATACAGCCATGCTACAAGAACAAATCATGCAGGAATTGCAGGATATTCCTGAGGATAAATTAGCGGAGATTTATGACTTGATTCATTACTTCAGGTTGGGTTTGAAGAAAGAGCCCCCGCAAAGACGCCAACCGGGATTATTGCCCGGAAAACTAGGCGATGCCTTTTTTGAGCCGCTACCTTATGCCGAATTGGACGCATGGGAATGAGCTATCTGATCGATACCCATGTATTGCTGTGGTGGGTATTTAACGATCTCAAGCTTTATGCCGTGAGCCGCGATATTATCAGCGACCCCGCGCATAGAATTTTGGTAAGCAGCGCATCGGCCTGGGAAATTGCGACGAAATATCGTATAGGCATTTACCCGAAGCCGAATCGTTATTGTCTGATTATCAGGGTTTTCTTCGGAAAATGGGCTTTGCGGAATTGGCTATTACGTCGCGTCATGCACTAAAAGCAGGAAGCTTGGCGATTGCGCATCGAGACCCGTTTGATCGAATGTTAATGGCTCAAGCCGAGCTAGAGTCTGTTCCGATCATTACTTATGACAAAGCTTTTTTGATAGGCAATGTACAGGTTATTCCAAGCGTTAAATGATGGTATCAATTGATAGTCTTTATTTAGAGCTCGGAGCCACGCCATTCCCGTATTCCGCTACGCTGCATACGGGCTACGCGCTTTAATAGCAAATAAGAAAGGGCTGGAGCATTATTATCATCGTAGATGAAAATTCGGCCTCGGGGTGCCCGTCAAAGGACGCCGTGAATACGTCCATGTAGGCTCTATGCCAGCTCCATGCTGGCAAAGCCTTTACCGAGCACCCCGAGGCCTCCTCCGGCACTGCCGAAATTTGAAGTGCGGTAAAATCGGTTCACTTGGCGCATAAAACCATTGAAGAAAGCTTTATCCGTAGAGGGGCGTCAGTATGTCGCGGCCTTGAGCCCACGCAAACCAATGCCTTGGGACATGGATTTCTGCAAAAAGCCGCTGACTGTACTTCAACCTGGGCAAAGAGGTATAAAAGACTCTTGCCATCATCCACTAGTGATGATCTTTAAGTTTTGAATGTGAAATTGACGGGAAGAACAATACAAATGATAATGTGTAACCGTTTTTTAGTTACAAAAAGAACTTTCTAGTCTAAAGTTATGTCGAAACAGCAGAAAGCGCTAGAAAGATTGACCACACAACCCACTCCTGCCGACATCACATGGGGTGAGTTAAAAAAGGTTCTAGAAGGATTTGGCTATAAAGAACTAAAAAACGATGGGTCAAGACGAAAGTTTTTTAACAAAGAATTAGAAGCGGTGATCAATCTTCACAAGCCACATCCAGGCAACATTGTTAAAAAGATCTACATTGGACAAGTCATTGACCACCTAACATCAAAGGGGCTGATAGATAAGAAATGAAAACACTAAAGTACAAAGATTACGAAGGAACTTGCGAAATCGATGCCGAGGAAGAAATTTGTTACGGAAAGTTGTTGTTTATTGATGATCTAATTACCTACGAAGCCGAGACACCAAAACAGTTGAGGCAAGAGTTTGAAGCGGCGGTGGACGACTATATTGAAACCTGTGCAGAGCTTGGGATCGAAGCTAAAAAGCCTTTGAAGGGACAATTCAATGTCAGGGTTACGCCGGAATTGCATAAAGAGGCCATTCTAAGATCCTACAATGACGACGTATCTTTGAATGAAATTGTTAAACGTGCATTAGAGGCTTATCTGCACGCAAGCCATGATGTGACCAACCACTTCAATATATCGATAGCCGGCCAACAAAACCCAGTGATCAACTCGATTCCATCTTCGGAACCCCAGTGGTTTAACATGCCTATCAAGCCTGCCGATGCTCCTTATGCAAGACACTAACGAAATTATTCAATCACCAAAGGCTGTAGCTCCCGTTTTGTCGCTCCGCGACTTAACGGAATTATTAATTAAACATTATGGAATTCACGAAGGAAAATACGATTTATTGATGGAATTCCAGATTGGGACCGGTATGTTTGGTCCTACGCCTGAGGCTACGTTACCGAGTGCCTTAGTAGGGATTTCTAAAATTGGTCTGATGCCTACCCGCGTTGAATCAGCTACAACCGTCGATGCGGCTATCGTTAATCCTGGTAAGCCGAAAAAAACGAGGAAGAAAAAGGTCGAAGATTAAGCGTTTTAAAGATGGTTAACCCAATCAACTCCGCTCCGTATCTGCTATACCTTTCGCACTTCAAATTTCGGCAGTGCCTTAGGAGGCACCGGGGTGTTCGGCCCCTCACCTAGCGTTAGGTGAGGGGCCAGCATGGAGCTGGCATAGAGCCTACATGGATGTATTCACGGCGTCCTTTGACGGGCACCCCGGTGCCGAATTTTGATCTCCGATGGGTATAAATGGGCCATGCTACCGCGCAACCTGTTCCGGATTTTCCCAGCTAATGGCTAATACTGATACAACCTTAGAGCATTCGGTCATTGCAGTTTTATTTAACTGTAATTCGGAAATTCGGCAATAGTTATTAAAAATCAGATACTTGCTATTTATCTATTAAAGTCGGAAATTAAGGCGGCGAAATAGCCTTAAAACTCATCGCTTAACACAATTAACCAAGACTCAAAAAATTTAGCTAATCTTATATTTTTTAAAGAGATAACTATTTTCAGCAATGAGCTACGAATATTCGGAAGACGGCCTGATTGAAGCCGCGACACAAGAGGTGCTGGAGGATCTAGGCTGGACGGTGGTTACGGCCTGGCAAAATGAGTCTTTGGCAACTCAAGCCGACCGTAGCGACGGTTTGCTGGGGCGGCTGAATAAATCCGAAGTGATTCTGGAGCGCTATCTGTTACAGGCGCTACGAACATCGAATCCCGATGTGCCGGAAGCCGCTTATCAACAAGCGGTGAATGTGCTGAAGGAATCAGCGGCGGACAAGCATCCGGCAGCGATTAATAAGGATAAACATGATCTGCTGGTCAAAGGCGTTCCTATCAGTTATCAGGACGATAAAGGGGTATTGCAGAAAAAATGCTTGAAAGTCTTTGATTTTGACAACCCGGCGAACAATCATTTTTCTAGCCGTCAGGCAATTTGAGGTAGTGGGTAAATTGTATAACCGCCGCCCCGATGTCGTGGGGTTTGTGAACGGCATTCCTCTGGTGTTTTTTGAGTTGAAAGCCCATCACACCGATTTGCGCCATGCATTTGACAATAATCTCTCCGACTATAAAGACACCATCCCCGAAATCCTGCATTGTAACGCGTTTATCATTCTGAGTAATGGCGCCGATAGCCGGGTCGGTACGCTGACCAGTCCGTATAAGTTTTTTATGGAATGGAAGCGCATCGAGGAGGACGACGAAGGCGTGGTGAGTCTCGATACGTTGTTGCGCGGCACTTGTGCGCCGCATCGCTTGCTGGATTTGGTCGAGAATTTTTTATTGTTCGATGGCGAAGGGTCCGAAGTCACCAAGATCATGGCCAAAAACCATCAGTTCATCGGCGTCAACAAGGTCATCGATCGATCGGCCCATATTGAAGCGCTAAAAGGCAAGTTGGGCGTGTTTTGGCATACTCAGGGTTCCGGCAAGTCCTATTCGATGGTGTTTCTGTGTCAAAAAATTCTGCGTAAGTTGGGCGGCAGTTATACGTTTTTGTTGGTTGTCGATAGAACCGAGCTTGAAAATCAGCTTTACGACACCTTCAGTAGCGTGGGCGCGGTCACCGAGGATAATGTACGCGCCAAGAGCCGCGACCATTTGCGTGATTTATTGACTGAAAATCATCGTTACGTGTTCACGTTGATTCACAAGTTCTCGATCGATCCCAAGAAGGAAACGGACTACCCTCTGATTACCGATCGCCCCAATATCATTGTGATTTCCGACGAGGCGCACCGGACTCAAGGCGGCGCTTTTGCCGGCAATATGCGTTTCAAAGGAATTCCCAATGCCTCTTATCTGGGCTTTACCGGTACGCCGATCATTAAAAACGAACTGGAACTGACCCGGAATATTTTCGGCGAGTATGTTTCGGTGTATGACTTTAAGCGGGCGATCGTCGATGGCGCAACGCTACCGCTGCGTTATTTGAATCGCGGCGAAAAGCTGGGTATCGAAAACCCCGATCTGGACGAACGCATGTCCGATATCATCGATGATGCCGAGTTGAATGACGATCAGCGGCGAAAACTGGAACGGGAGTTTAAACGGGATTATCCGATTTTAACGTCCGAGCGTCGATTGGATGCGATCGCCAGGGATTTGGTATGGCATTTCAATGACCGCGGCTATCAAGGTAAAGCGATGTTTGTGGCGTTGGATAAACCGACTGCCGTGCGGATGTACGACTTGGTTATGAAATATTGGCCGGAATATGTCGCCGAACTGAAACAGCGCATTGCCGATGCCGACGATCAGCAAGAAGAGCTGAAACTCAAGCATCATTTGAAACGGGTTGAAGCGACCGAAGTGTGCGTGGTGGTTAGCCCCGAACAAAATGAAGTTCGGAAATTCGCCGAATTGGGCCTGGATATCGAGCCGCACCGCAAAAAAATGGTCGAGCGCGATTTGGAAACCGAATTCAAGGATGACGATAATCCTTTTCGATTAGTGATCGTTTGCGCGATGTGGATTACCGGGTTTGATGTGCCGAGTGTCTCAACGGTGTATCTGGACAAGCCGATCAAAGGGCATACGCTGATGCAAACCATCACGCGCGCCAATCGAGTCTATGACGATGAAAAGGAAAACGGTTTGATTGTCGATTACGGCAATGTATACAAACAACTGGAAAAAGCCTATTCGGTCTATGGCGAGGGCGGCGATAGGGGTAAACACAAAAACGGCGATGAGGAAGTCCGGCCTGTGGAAAAGCTGGTGGCAATGGCCGACGAGTTGGCCGATGCCATTTTGACGGTACGTCAATTCTTGCAGAACGCAGCGTTCGACTTGGATAAATTGTTGCTTGCCGGAACCGCCATGGAGAGGTTGAGCCAATTAAAACAAGCAACCAATGCCGTGTGTTTGAATGCAACCACGCGGACTCAATTCGAGGTTGCGGCGCGCGATGTTTTCAGAAAATACAAGGCGTTGTACCCGGAACCCGAAGTCAAACCTTTTGTTCAGGCTTTTAACGCGATTGAAGCGATCTATCAGCAGTTGAATCAGAAAACCAAGCTGGCCGATATTTCCGATGTCATCCGCAGGCTGCAACAGGAAGTCGATATTAGCGTCAACGTTCGAGACAACGAAATCCGCGATAACGATTTTGTCGATTTGAGCCGCTTGGATTTCGATAAGCTTCGGTCGGCGTTTGCCAAATCGAAGCAAAAAAATGCGGTGGTGTTCGATCTGCAAGCAGCGATTCAAAAAAAACTGGAACAAATGGTTCAGCAGAATCCGCTTCGTCTGGAGTTTTACGAAAAATATAAAGCCATCATTACCGAATATAACCAAGGCAAGGACATTCAAGCCGTTCAAAAAGCATTCGACGATCTAAATGATTTCATGCAAAACGGGCTGATTCCGGAAACGGAAAGAGCGATACGCGAGGGTTTGGATGAAGAAACTTTGGCGATTTTCGATTTACTGAAAAAGCCTGAGTTGACCGGAGCGGAAGAGCAAAAAGTCAAAGAAGTCGCCAAAACGACGTTGGCGACCTTGAAAGCGGAAAAATTAAAAATCGAGCGTTGGCGCGAAAGCACTCAAGTCGCCGCGCAAGTAAAAACCCTGATCGATCACAGTCTACAGTGGTTGCCGCAAGAGACTTACCCGGATGAGGAAGTGGATATGAAAAGTTTACTGGTTTATCAGCATATTTACGCTAATTATCAAGGTGCGGGCGAGAGTCGCTACGGCCATTTTTAAGGAATCCCAAGCGGCTTCGTACCGAAGTCGCAGTACAGTTTCGTTTTACGACGGTTTGCCGTCAATACGCCATTGCGTTTGATCGCGGCTCGGCAAGTGCCGGTCTCGATCGTAAGGAGGTTCTTCATGCGGAGGCATGATATCTTCCGGCCAATCTTGCGCCCAGCGGTGTCGTTCTTCTTCATCCGCATAATAACGCAGGTATAGCTCAATATCCGTTTCGCTGCCGCTGCCCAATATGTCGATATGAAAGGCCGAGTCGTTGTCTAACGGCATGACCGGACCTTCCTCGCGCAACACGTCATGCCAAAGTATTTCGTAGAGTTCGCGGTCGTTAAGGTGATCCGTGCTGTAAAGAAACATGCGCAGCATCGCTAAACCATTAATGACCTCCCACAATTTGGCGCTGAGTTGCGTATCGTCCAACTCTTCCGGGTTCGGTAAGGTCATGCCGCATTGCAACAATAAGTCGAAGGTCGCTACCCATTTCGTATCCTCGTACGCATCGATATAGCCCATAAACTTCTTATTCAAGGCTTCGGACCACTCGTCCATTTCACCGGATATGAACCCTTCATTGATGAATTCATCGGCCCGGCGTTGCAAATCCTGCCGCGTTTCTTGATTTTCGTCGTTTTTTTGCTTCTTCGCGGTTTTTTTAGGCATCGCGGTCTCCTTAAAATAAATCGGTCAAAAATGTTTTCATGACGCGGATGTGTTTCGCCATGTCTCTTGTTTCATTATTTCAGCAGAAACTTATGCCGTGACATTATGTATGCCCCTCTTCAGGTTATGCAACCTTGCGGCATTTGCCAACTTTACTCCCTTTATAATCAAAAATTAGTTAATTTTATAAGGGTATGGGGGGTGGCTAGCGAGGATGTCGGCAGCAGGGCAGATTTTTGCCGTCAAGCCCCCATGGAAGTGTTTACCCAGCACCTAAATTCCATAGTCCATTGGCTATGGTTAACTATCTGGAATAATTTAGGTGCTGGGTGAACGGCGGTCCTCGATAGACGCATCCCATACCTTATATTTTTAGACGGTTTTTCAATCAAAAAGAAATAGTATGCATTTCCAGGCTGGATCAGTGGGAACGAAGAATTTATATCCGTCGTAGATCAAAATTCGGCGCCTGAGTGTCCGCTAAAGGACTATGGAATTTAGGTGCTAGGTTTACAGCGTCCTTTGACGGGCCCCCGGCTCCGAATTTTGATCTACGGGTATAACGACAATAGTATCCGAGATTTAAGACTCGCTTTATCAATCCAAGCCGATTTGATAGACCACTTCTTCCGGATCGCTGAGCTTACCGTTGATCGCATCGACTTCAACTTCAAGCAGCTTGCCGTCGGCGGTTTTGATATCGAACTCATAGGCAACGCCGTCGTCCGCTTCTATTTCGTATTCGATTTTCATGAGGCTGCCCGGATATTTATCCAAAGCCGTTTTTAATGCCGCATCCAATCTGACTTTAGCCTTAGAAGTAAATTCCGGATCGTGGACCGCGACTTCGCGCTCGGTTTCGATTATTTTACCGCTTGCGGCATCGCATTCGACTTCCCAGTGCTTACCGTCCTTGCCGTGAATATCCAATTCATATTGAGGCTTACCATCTTCGATTTCGGCCCTCATCGTGATTATATCGCCAGGATGGGCATTGAGCGCCGATTTCACGCAACTATCGATAGGTCCTTTGTGATGTTCGAATTGCGCATAAGCGGCTGGAGCAACGAACAACGGTGCCAGCAACGCAATTATCATTTTCTTGTTCATAATCATTCTCCTTGCTATATGATCGAGTTCTATAAACATACAGAACTTCAACTCGATTATAGTCCTCGTCTATCTGACTCTACAATAGTTCCAGAGTTGTTTTTTGAACTTAAACTTGATATCGCTTGCGTCACTGAATACACTAAATAAATCAATGCGGATCAATTAATAAAAAAAGACTATAATTGTTTGTTTTGTTTTAATCGAGGATAAAAAAATGGCCCAAAACTGGATAGCTCCTTCCATTCTCTCTGCCGATTTCGCCCGCTTAGGCGAAGAAGTCGATAACGTTTTAGCGGCCGGTGCCGATGTTGTCCATTTTGATGTCATGGACAATCATTTCGTACCCAATTTAACGATCGGCCCATTGGTTTGCGAAGCATTAAGAAATCATGGCGTTACCGCTCCGATCGACGTGCATTTGATGATCGATCCGGTCGATCGAATCATCCCGGACTTCGCTAAAGCCGGCGCCAGCTATATTACCTTCCATCCTGAGGCTTCGGTTCATCTGGATAGAACCTTGCAATTGATCAAAGACCAAGGTTGTAAAGCCGGCTTGGTATTCAACCCGTCGACTTCGCTGCATTATCTGGATCATGTGATGGATAAACTCGACATGATTTTATTGATGTCGGTCAACCCGGGCTTCGGCGGACAATCGTTTCTGCCGTCGGCATTAACCAAACTGCGCGATGCAAGAAAACGAATCGATGAAAGTGGCTTCGATATTCGTTTGGAAATCGACGGCGGCGTCAAAGTCGACAATATCCGTGATATCAAAGCGGCAGGCGCCGATACCTTCGTTGCCGGTTCGGCGATTTTTGGCAAACCGGACTACAAAGCAGTCATCGATCAATTGCGCGCCGAAATTGCAAAAGCCGAGTAAAAACGACTTTTTCTATACCAATCGTCGTAGATCAAAATTCGGCGCCGGGGCACTACCGAAATTTGAAGTGCGAAAGGTATCTGCCCCTACTCAAGCCAAGCGCGGCAAGATTTAATTTACTCTTGTCGCGCTTGTACCCAGTAAATCTGATTGGCTTCCAACGGCAAATTGCAATCCGGATTGCTAGGTCTAATTCTCGGCGTATAATCGCTTATCGGCCTGGTTTTCGGTATCGTCGCACTGTAGATATAACCGTTTATCGCGCCAGCCAACACTTGTTCTATCGCCATCGAATGAATCTCAAATCGCCCTTCGCCTGAAGATTCCGCGAATAATTCCACACAAACATCTTCCTCGCTAAGCTCCCCAAGATAAACCTGCATACTGAACGCATAGTCGTTCTCCCGGGTTTCCGCCGCCACATTATCGACGTGGATTTTAGCCCAGAGATCATCGATGCGTTTCAACCATTCGACCAGCTGCTTACCCGGCTGCATATTTCCGTCCAACCTTTTGCAATAGCTTTCGGCTAGAGGTAAATAAAACTTGGACGTATACTCCCTGACCATGCGATTGGCCGAAAAATAAGGCGTCAGCGTCGCCATGCTTTCCCGCATGATAGCTAACCAGCGGCGCGGCAAGCCCTGTTGATCGCGCTCATAAAACATCGGCACAATTTCCTGTTCGAGCAGGCGGTAAAGTATCTCGGCTTGTTCATGATCGGCTTGCTCGACCTCTTGCCCGTTCAATGACCAGCCGACTTCGGGGCGATACGCTTCCGCCCACCAGCCGTCGAGTTCGGATAGATTCAAGCCGCCGTTAACCAGAATTTTCATGCCGCTGGTCCCGCAAGCCTCCCAAGGACGTCTTGGCGTGTTGATCCAAAGGTCGACCCCTTGAACCAAATATTCGGCGGTAATCATGTCGTAGTCGCTTAAAAAAATGGCTCGCTCCCTGATTTCAGGACGGCGGATAAATTCATGCCAAGCGCGGATCAAGACTTGCCCGGGCAAATCGGCCGGATGGGCTTTGCCCGAGATAACCAATTGCACCGGCCGAACGGGATTGGTTAGTATCGCGGCCAAACGATCGGGGTCTGTCAATAGCAGGTTAGGGCGCTTATAGGTTGCAAATCGCCGGGCAAAGCCGATAATCATGACATTAGGGTCGAACAAGCGTAGCACTTGATCTTTGCGCTCGGTTTTCGAGATATTGCCTTGAACATCGAGTTCTCGACTGTACTCATCCCGGACGAACTCGACCAAGCATTTCCGGTTTTGCGCACGCAGATTCCATAACCGCTCATCCGTGACCCGCTGGAATTGTTCCGGCAAATCGCCGTATTCGCATACCCAACGATTTTTACCGCACAAATCGGTCCATAGTTCGTCGGCTTCCTGCGAATCCCATGCAGGAACATAGACGCCATTGGTGATATGGTCGATCGGTGTTTCTTCCGTCGGCCAATTCGGAAACAAGGGGCTGAAAATACGTCGACTGACCTCGCCATGCAAGCGGCTCACGCCATTAACCGCAGCGCTGCCGTGAATAGCCAGATAGGCCATGTTGAACGATTTATCGTAGGTTTTTAAATCCGGATTGCGGCCGAGATTTAATAAAGTTTCGATATCAATATCGAGTTTTTGCGCATAATTGCCGAGCCGTTTCCCAATCAATTCCGGACTGAAACGGTCGAAGCCGGCTTCAACCGGCGTATGCGTGGTAAACAGATTACCGGCGCGCGTGATGGTCAGCGCGGTTTTAAAGTCCAGCCCGGTTTCTTTCATTAAATCGCGGGCTCTCTCCAGTACTAAAAATGCCGCGTGTCCCTCATTCAAATGGCAAACTTCAGGCTTAATACCTAAAGCCCTCAACACTCGCCAGCCACCGATGCCCAATAAAATTTCTTGTGCCAAACGGATTTCGAGCCCGCCGCCGTACAACTCGCTGGTAATGCAACGATCGACCGGATGATTGACCGGATCGTTACTGTCCAGTAGATAAAGCGTAATTCGACCGATTTGCGCTTGCCACACCCTAATCCACAATTTAGACGGCGTATTGAGTTTTATCCGCAACCATTCGCCGTTATCCTTGCGAACCGGACAAATCGGTAAATCACCGGTATCGGCATTAGGATATAGCGCGATTTGATTGCCGTCATCGTCGAAAGCTTGACGAAAATAGCCGTTTTGATACAACAAACCAACACCCACGAGGGGAATGCCCAAATCATTGGCGGCCTTTAAATGATCGCCGGCCAATAAACCCAGGCCGCCGGAATAAATGGGCAAAGCTTCGCTAAGGCCAAACTCCATACTGAAATAGGCGATTTGCGTTAGCTTGGCGTTTTGTTCGAGTTCGCTCTGGAACCAACGAGATTCGGCCCGCGAGGCGCGATGCTCTGCCACGATGCTCTGCAGTTTTTGGCAAAATTGTTCATTATTGGCAAGCTCCTGCAACAAACTCGCCGAACAGGCTTGCAACACTAGCCATGGATTACGGGATTGCTCCCATAAGGAGCTATTCAATCGATGCCATATTTCGTCGGCCCGGTGACTCCAGGAAAAATTACAATCCAAGGCCAATTCGGATAAGCCATCCAGTTTTTGACTCAATTCGGGCGTAAAAAAACGAGGTGCGGTCATCAGCCTTCTCCTGTAAAAATACGACTATGCCCTTAGCAAACCGAGTTTCGTAATGCGATGAGCATAAAGTAGCGGCACAATTTTTCTATTTTCGCTTTGAATTATGACAGCATTGAGGCCTCTCTATTCCTATCAAACTTCAACTTTCATCGTTGATTCGAGGGGGCATCATCATTTGATTAGCAAAGAGCCTAATGTTTATCACAATAAAAAAACGGTCCCCAAACCCAAAAAAGCAACAAAACCGACAACATCGGTCACGGTTGTTAGTATGACCGAACCGGATAAGGCCGGGTCGATATCGAGCTTATCCAAGACCAATGGAATTACGACGCCTGCAAAAGCTGCAATGATAATATTCACGACAATCGCGGCCGCAATCACCGAACCGATAGACAGGCTTCCGAACCAAATACCTGCAATAGCGCCGATCACTAAAGCCCATAACAGGCCATTGAGTATGCCGACGCTGACTTCTTTAATCAAAAGCGGCTTAAAATTCCCCTTACTGATTTGACCCAACGCGATGCCTCTGATGATCAATGTTAAGGTCTGACTGCCGGCAATCCCGCCCATCGATGCGACAATCGGCATCAACACCGCTAATGCAACGATTTGCTGTAAAGTACCTTCAAATAAGCCAATGAACCAAGAGGCCAGAAAAGCCGTTAACAAATTGATTCCTAACCAGGTGGCTCGGCGTTTGGAGCTACGAATCACAGGAGCGAATAAATCTTCGTCTTCATCCATACCCGCAGTTGCCATCAATTGGCTTTCATATTCTTCGCGAGTAATTTCCAAAGCCAAACGCATGGTGATTCTGCCTAATAACAATTGATTGGCATCGATGACCGGCAATGCAGTTAGCCCCGAATGTTCCATCTTTTCCGCAGCATCGGTTAAATAACTATCCGCCGACACAGTAACAGGATCGTCAATGCATAATTCGATCAATGGCGTAAGAGGGTCCGCAGCATACAATTTATGAACAAGAACGGTGCCGACGAAAGCACCATTACGCTGAATCAGATAAATACAATCGGTGTACTCGGGCAGATTTTTGCGGATCAAACGCATCGCCTGTCTAACCCTTGCCGTCCTTGGCAAAATCAATAACTCGTGATCGACATAGCGGCCGATTCGTTCATCGTCATATTGCGCCGACAACTGATAATGCTTGCGCTGATTGACATCCATATTGCCAAGCGCTGTATCGATCACCGACTCCGGCAATGTTTCCGCCAGTTCGATCAAATCCTCGGCATGTAAGCCGCTCAGCAAACTCTGCAATTCCGATTCTGCGAAGCTTTCGATGATCGTCTGTCTGGGCTCGGAACGCATGGCGACCAAAACATCGACACGATCTTCGACAGGAACCTGCTGCCAACGCTCCAAACGTTGGTGCACGGGCAGGGATTCCAACAATAATGCCAATTCGGTACTTTCCAATTCTTCTATGGCTTGTTCAAAAACAGTTTTTTGATCTTCATTTTCTGCTTCGTTAAGACGCTCGACCAAATGACTGATTTCTTCGTTCATTGCTGCCCTCCCTAATTGGGTCCCGCAAACGGGACTTTGTAAACGTTAAGCCAAAAAAAGGGCCCGTCAGGGCCCTTTTCACATTATTATTCGGCAACCCATTTTAAGCATATCGTTGATTATTAAACATATTTAATGCCATATATTTCATAAACCTAAATCTACACTCCGAAATAACCACGCACAGCCTCAAGCGATAAACCATCCGCTCGGACGTTATTCGGTCAAAACAACCATGCATTGGAATTGAGAAAGTAAAAAAGAATCTGAGCATCGAATCAACAATAACAGGCAATAGTCCTGTGTTAAATAAGCATTGAATTATGAAAGCCATTTGCTGTGAATGCAATAAAAACCTCGCCTTCATGTCATTTGAACGACTGAATTAAAAAAACCTACTGAATTCATAAGAAATTAAGAACTTTTTATGTATTGAAAAGTCAGAGCTTAAATCAATCGATCGAGAATCGCTAATACGGCCGAGAGAGCGGACGACTTTGAATCAAGCGACCGATTCGATGGTAAAAGTCGTCGAGACTAGCGGTGAAAACCGACCTTTCCGGCAGTTGATTCGACTTGAACAAATACTGTGCACCGGTACCGCCGACCCATAACTGGATATCTTTCGGCAACGCTTCGGACAGATTATTTAAGTTTTGAATCATAGCTTGTTCAGGTGGGGTATTAGCGAAACTCATCACGATAACAGAAGGCTTGAGCCGGTTTCCGGCGTTTAACAAGTCTTCCCATGGCAAATCGGGGCCGATGTAATAGCATTTACATCGCTGGCTAGCGGCTAACCAGCAGCTTAGCAATATTCCGAATTCGTGATGTTCTCCGGTCATGGTCGCAAACATCACACCGGGATTGGTTCCGGAAAATGGCTGTTCGTGATTCACCATGCTTAACACGATTCGTTTAACACAGGCGGAAAATAAATGCTCTTGAGCAATTGTCAATTTACCTTCATGCCAAAGATTACCGACTTTTTCCAGCGTCGGCAAAAGAACCTCCCGGGCATAGCAGAGGGGGTCCATTGCGATCAGCGCCCTCCTAAGCAAGTCTTCGCAAACATCCATGCGAAACTGCAGCAGAGCATCGACAATCCGCACAAAAAACAATTCCTGATTGGCATTAGGCGCATTTTGATTGGCGTTCAACAGATTCTGTAACTCATCGTTACTCAAATCTGCGATTTTGCTAATCGTAAAACCTTGCTGAGTGGCCGCTAGCAAGAGCGTCAAACGCTCGACATCTTGCTGGGTATAAAGACGCCGGCCTTTGCTGTCCCTAACGGGATTAACGGTTCCGTAGCGCCTTTCCCAAGCTCTAAGTGTTTCGGTGTTTATGCCTGTGAGTGAGGTCACGGTTTTTATTGTATACATTTATGCACAGGTTTTGTTTATGATTAATGTTTGACAAACATTGTACTCAGGAGTAATGTTTAATCCAAGCTTTAGTTGATTCAACAAAGTATTTACTCAGGGTATATAACCAGTTACTTGGTAAGGGGCAATCCACTATGACCCAAATGAACTATTCAATGCTAAACAATCAGTACCGTTCCGGCAGTTTTCGAGGCGTTTATAAGGAAGCTTCACTTGAAACCGATTTAATGCATTTAAGGCGACCGCAAATCGACACCCTAAACAACGATTCCGATGAAATCGAATCGGAACCTGCCGATGCCGAATTATTTGCGGAAACCGAAGCGCTGTCCTCATCGAATAATGCAATGACATTCATGCAGAATGGAGGCGACGAGTTATTGATCCATCAGCAAAATGCATCGGTTTTAACTGCCGAGGAATTAACCTCGCTAGCTCAACAGATGGAACAAAGTCGCTTGAAATTATCGCGTTTGATGATTTATTCGGATTCGGGACTGTCTGTTATCGCCGGCGAATTTGTTAGCGCTATTAGCGATGGCATCGACTTATCCGAGCTTATCAGAAAAAACAATCTCGAACCTGTACAAAAAGACAACGCTGCACAGGATACCGCTAAACAGCTCGCAAGCAAGTTATTAGAGTGTTTTCAGCAAGTAATCAACGCCAAAGGTAACCCGCATTCAAGTACCGTATTTACCGAATGCAGACACTTACTGGAAGATCTTCATCTTTTACCTAATTTCCTGCAACAAATCGTCAAGGTCTTAACTTACCGGCTCAAGGATCGAGCACTCAACGGTGATGATTTGGAGTTGCTGAAATCCGCGTCGATCGAGCAACAACGAATGATTTCCTCAAGACGTGCGATGATCAGCGGCAACCTTAGGCTAGTCACGTTCATTGCCCGTCAATATCATCATTCTTCGGTGCCGTTTACCGATTTAATACAAGACGGAACAGTAGGGTTGATTAAGGCGGTTGACCGTTACGATTGGCGACGCTCGGTGCGCTTTTCTACTTATGCGATTTATTGGATCAAGCAAAGCATCACTCGAGGCATGGTGAGACAGGAAAAAATGGTCCGCCTGCCTTACAACATCGCGGCAAAAGCGGCCGCGGTGTTCGAAACGATGAACGATTACCTGGTCAAACACAACCAATGGCCGACCAATAAAACACTTGCCGAAATCTGCGCCTTGCCCGAAGAGGAAATCAAAGCCATCGTCAATAATTATCAACCGACCATTTCGCTCGATAACAGTATCAATGATGATGAAGATTTACCGGCGATCGTCGATTCGATGGAGCAGAACCATTTTCCGCAACCGATCAATATATTGGCTAATACGGCATTGAAAAACTGTTTGAGGAAGGCTATCCAAACCCTGCCCGAACGCGAAGCCGACATCATCAATTGCCGCTTCGGACTCGATAGCGATACCGAAATGACGCTGCAAGACATTGCCGACCGGTTGTCGTTAACGCGGGAACGGGTCCGGCAAATCCAGAACAGTGCGCTATTGAAATTAAAAAATAAATTCAGCAGTGATCTAGTCGATTTTCTTGAGCCCGGTTAAACCAAATGATTTGTTTAGCAAGCAAGGGGGTCGCTAACGTAAACATAACCAAATTAAGACTGGTCGCTGAACAATACGGCATCGAGTTGGTCGATATAGGCATCTAGCAAAAGATCTGCCCGACGAAGTCAGCAGTTCGGTATTTCGCAGAATGGAAGCCGAACGTAAAAAGGCGCGAGGAAACCCGCTCACAAGGTGCGGAACTTGCAGAACAAATTAGCGAGCAGACCGATAAGGAACGCGAAATTATTTTGGCCAACGCTTATCGTGAAGCCGAACAAATACGAGGACGTGGCGATGTCAAGTCGGCCGAGATCTATGCGGTCAGCCATGGCAAAAATGAAGAGTTTTATGCATTCCAGCGAAGCTTGAACGACTATCAAAAATCGTTCGAAAATACTCAAGATACTCTGTTATTGGAACCGAAATCAGATTTCTTCAGGTATTTTTCGAAAGAAGAATGATATCCTCATACATCTCTAAAGAGGAGTAAATTTAAATGAAATCAAATGCACTTAAAATCGTCATCTGGATAGCGGTAGGGCTTACGCTATTCACGGCATTTAGCCGAATGGGCCCGCAAAACGACAGTAACTATGCCTTGTCATACTCTGACTTTATCGAAGACATACGGGCCGGAGTCGTTTCTGAAGTCACGATCAACGGCGAGGAAATCAATGGTCGCCGGCGTAACGGGGAAAGGTTTATGACCTATAACCCTAACGATGCCAAAATGATCGACGAATTGTTGGAATACGGCGTCAAAATCAAAGTCACATCACCGCCGAAACAATCGATGCTGATGCAGATATTTATCTCATGGGCACCCATGTTACTGTTGATCGCAGTCTGGGTTTATTTCTTCCGAAGACAGCAAGGCGGCGGTATGGGCGGCCAGATGAATTTCGGTAAAAGCAAGGCCAAGTTGCTTGAGGAAAACCAAATTAAGGTCAAATTCACTGATGTTGCCGGCGTTGAAGAAGCCAAGGAAGACGTCGTCGAAATGGTCGATTTTCTGAGAGACCCCGCCAAATACGAATTCCTCGGCGGTCAGATACCACGTGGCGTTTTGATGGTCGGTCCTCCGGGAACCGGTAAAACGCTGCTGGCTCGGGCTATTGCAGGTGAAGCTGGTGTGCCGTTTTTCTCGATATCCGGTTCGGATTTCGTTGAAATGTTTGTCGGTGTCGGCGCCTCTCGAGTTCGCGATATGTTCGAACAAGCCAAGAAACGCGCACCGTGCATCATCTTCATCGACGAGATCGATGCGGTCGGCCGTCATCGCGGCAACGGCATGGGCGGCGGCAATGACGAACGCGAACAAACCTTGAACCAATTGCTTGTGGAAATGGACGGCTTCAACGGCAACGAAGGCATCATCGTTATCGCCGCGACCAACCGCGCCGATGTACTCGATAAAGCCTTGCTGAGACCGGGACGATTCGACCGACAAGTCACGGTCAGTTTACCCGATATCAAAGGCCGCGAACAGATTCTCGGTGTACATATCAAAAAAGTACCGCAAGCCGCCGATGTCAACATCAACGACCTGGCCCGAGGCACGCCCGGCTTTTCCGGCGCGGAACTCGCGAATCTGATCAACGAAGCGGCTTTATTCGCGGCGCGTAAAAACAAACGCGAGGTGAACATGGAAGATCTCGACAAAGCCCGCGACAAGATGCTCATGGGTGCCGAAAGAAGAAGCATGATGATGCGCGAAGAAGATAAGTTGATGACAGCCTATCATGAAGCCGGTCATGCCATCGTCGGCCGTGTCGTTCCGGAGCACGATCCGGTTTATAAAGTTAGCATTATGCCCCGTGGCGGTGCATTAGGCATCACGATGTTCCTACCGGAACGGGATTCCTATAGCGCCAGCCGGGATAAGTTGGAAAGCCAAATAGCCAGCCTATTCGGCGGCCGCGTTGCCGAAGAAATCATTTACGGCAAGAACAAAGTAACCACCGGCGCTTCCAATGACATCGAGCGTGCCACTCAATTGGCCCGCAACATGGTAACTAAGTGGGGTCTCTCCGATCGCCTCGGACCGATGGATTATGGCCCGGATCAGAATCAAGGCTATTTCGGACCGCAAAATAAAGCGATGTCAGAACAAATGGCGCGATTAATCGACGACGAAATTCGATCGCTGGTCGACAAAAACTATGAGCGTGCCAAACAGATTCTCACCGATCGCATGGACATCCTTCATAACATGGCTGATGCATTAATGCAGTGGGAAACCATCGATAAGTTTCAAATCGATGATTTAATGAATGGCAAAAAAATTGCCCCTCCGGTACCGGAAGATGATGACAAGGACGAACAACCCCCTGTCACGGTGACGCCGGATACAACGGGCGGCAGCAATATCGGTCAAAGCGGCCTGGCAACCTAGCCGCTGACAATGTCCTCCTCTATAAAGTCCTCCTGCTCGGTTCTTTCAGGAGGACTTTTTTTTTAAGGATTTGGTGATAAATAATTTCCCTTTTTTATGGAAGGTTTGGTAACTCGATTGGCAGGTGTCGGCAGCAGGGCAGATTTTTGCTCCTCGGCAACTGCTGAGTTACAAGGATGTAACGAATGCAGAAAATGCAGGAGCATTTTTCTGCCCTGCGTTGCTCTAATACACGCCATCCATGGCGTAATGCAAAATCTGCATTCACCCAGCACCTAAATTTCATAATCCATTGTCTATGGTTAACTATCTTGGATAATTTAGGTGCTGGGTTCATGTCATCCATGGCAATCAGATTCCGCCGTCAAGCCTACATGGACGTATTCACGGCATCCTGCCAAGCGAGTTACCGAACCCTCGACAAAGCTATAACTCCAGGAAGTTATTGTTCACGAAATCCTAAGGATAATCTCATGAATAGTTTTGCAACAAAAAGCTTAACCAGCTTCAAATATGCGTTGGAAGCTAATTATTATGTCTCTCTGGCCGTCAGTATCGCAGCAGCAACCCTATCCTTTACGAGTAACCAAGCATTTTTCGAGCTCAACACCGACCTTTACGGCCCTTTGAGTAATAACATCAAAATCATGATGATTTATATTGTACTAGCGGAATTATCGATATTCGCCTATTGTTTCATGAAGCAAAGCTATAAAGAATTAACAGCCGCCGGTCTTTTTTTGATTTTGTTGAGTGGTGCTCTCGAGTTTTATGGTCGCGTCAATCACATTCCGATCGATCATACTTATCGCCTGTTTTTTCTCTATGCCGGCCTTTCACATATCGCTTATGGTTTATTATCATTCCTACCCGTAAAACAGGAACACGACGATCAACATGTCGAGGAATCTCGATAAACAAACCGGCTAAATTTGTTGTTGCCACTCTCACTACGGAGCCCGAGTCATGAATAAATACTTAGCACGGCCACATTTGCGGCTTTCTGACGCGTTCTTTTGTCCGATAGCTGCGTTGCGAAAACAGTTACATAGCTTGCTATGCGCCTGTTTTCGCGCCTTGCTACCGAACAAAATAACATTGCCATTAAAACCGCAAATATGACCATGCGAAGTATATTACTAACAGGCGGCACCGGTTTTATCGGAACTCTTTTGACCAGACAATTGAGCGGTCAGGGTCACCAACTTACGGTACTTAGCCGGAACCCCGAACGCGTTCCGTTAATTTGCGGCCCCGGCACAAAAGGCCTGGGCAAGCTCGAAGATATCACTCCGGACCAACGATTCGACGCAGTCATTAATCTGGCCGGCGCGCCAATTTTCGACAAACGATGGACCGAGGCGCAAAAACGTATTATCTGGGATAGCCGCGTCTTATTGACGGATCGTTTGTTTGAAACACTGGAACGATTGGCAATAAAACCGGAAGTCTTGATAAGCGGTTCGGCGATTGGCTATTACGGCAATCAAGGCGACACGGTTCTCGATGAAGAGACGCCCGCCAAAGACGATTTTTCACATCGATTATGCTCGGCCTGGGAAAACAGTGCGCTTCAAGCCGAGCAACTCGATATCAGAGTTTGTTTAATACGAACCGGATTGGTTCTAGGTCACGGGGGAGGGCTACTACAACGTATGCTCCTACCCTTCAAGTTTGGCCTGGGCGGCCGAATCGGCGCCGGCACCCAATGGATGTCTTGGATACACCGGCAAGACTGGATCAACATCGCATGCGCCATGTTGAACGACGACTCGATGCGCGGCCCATACAATGCTACGGCGCCTAACCCCGTCACCAATCGCGAGTTCACCGAAACGCTAGCCGCCTGCTTGAAACGTCCTGCCTTACTGCCGATTCCCGCTTGGGCTTTGAAGTTACTGCTTGGTGAAATGTCGGAACTAGTACTTGGCAGCCAACGCGTCATGCCATTAAGACTCATTAATGAACTAGGCTTCAGTTTTGAATATAACGACTTGCAATCGGCACTTACCGAGGCCTTGTTATCCCACCGTAGTTAATTACTCCCTTTTGATCGAGAAACCATCTAAGAATAACATGTTATTTCAATGACTTATTATTCCTACGCACATCACCAGCAATTCCCAATTTGGGGATCAAACAGGGTGTGGGGTAGTATGCTTGGCGAGGATATCGGCAGCAGGGGCAGATTTTTGCTCCTGCAGAAAATGCAGGAGCATTTTTCTGCCCTGCATCGCCTAAAGCGCCTACTGTTGGTGCCCTAATACACGCCATCCTTGGCGCTTAGTTGTCGTCAAGCCCCCATGGATGGGTTCACGGCGTTCCTCGACAGGGATACCCTAAATCCAGTGAGAATGCTCAAACTGGGAATTGCTGGCACATCACTAAGCAGGCCGGGGTTTGCAACTCCGTCCTAAACGTTTCGACGTACCCCACCGCTTGCTATTTCGCAAGCCTCCCAAGCCTAAAAATGGTACGTGAAGCGTACCCTACGAATCGTTTGAGTTTTTAACCTATTAGCCTTATTTAACGCGCATACCCGGCACAGCTCCTTGATCCGGACTCAGTAACCAAATGTCCTTGCCGCCGGGTCCGGCCGCCAACACCATGCCTTCGGATAAGCCAAAACGCATTTTTCTCGGTTTTAAATTGGCGACGACCAGTGTCAATTTGCCGACTAGGTCTTCCGGCGCATAGGCCGATTTGATTCCGGCAAAGATATTGCGCGTTTCATCGCCGATATCGACGGTTAATTGCAACAATTTGTCCGCGCCTTCGACATGTTCGGCTTTGACGATGCACGCGATGCGAAGATCCAGTTTGGCAAAATCATCAAACTCAATCGCCTCGGCGATCGGGTCGAAACGTTTCGGTTTCGGCTCCTCGAATTTTTGCAAGTTTTCCTTTGAGGCTTCAACTACCGCAGCGATCTTGTCAGAATCGACCCGAGTCATTAGCGGCCGGAACACGTCGATCTGATGATCAAGCAACGGCTCGGCCTTATCCGGCCAAGCCTCCGGTTCCAAGTTCAGAAAAATCTCGGCTTGATGCGCCATTGCCGGCACTACCGGTTTTAAATAGACGATCAATAATCTAAACAAGTTGATGCCCATCGAGCAAATTTCATGCAGCTCCTCGTCGCGGCCTTCCTCTTTCGCGATCAGCCAGGGTTTTTTCTCGTCGATATACTGATTGGCCCGATCTGCGAGCGCCATGATTTCGCGCATTGCCTTGCCGAATTCGCGCGCTTCATAACACCGTGCAATGCCTTCATTAGCCTCGATGAAATAATCGAAAAGGTCCGGCTCCACGCAATGTTTCGAGAGCAAACCGTCAAAACGTTTATGAATAAAACCGGCGCAACGGCTGGCGATATTGACGACCTTACCGACTAGGTCAGAATTAACGCGCTGGGTAAAATCGTCGAAGTTTAAATCGATATCGTCGACGCCGGAACCGAGTTTCGCTGCAAAATAATACCGCAGATACTCTGGATTCAGATGATCAAGATAAGTGCGTGCCTTAATGAAAGTGCCGCGCGATTTGGACATCTTTTCGCCGTTCACTGTCAAAAAACCGTGCGCGAAGATTGCGCTCGGTGTTCTAAAACCTGACCCTTTCAACATTGCCGGCCAGAACAAGGCGTGAAAATAAATGATGTCCTTGCCGATGAAATGATACAACTCGGCATCGCTTTCCTCGGCCCAAAAATCGTCGAAATTCAAGTCTTCCTCGCGCTCGCATAGATTTTTAAAACTAGCCATGTATCCGATCGGCGCATCGAGCCAGACATAGAAATATTTGCCTGGCGCATCCGGTATTTCGAAGCCGAAATAAGGCGCATCGCGCGAGATATCCCATTCCTGCAGACCATTTTCGAGCCATTCGTTCATTTTGTTGCCGACTTCATTCTGTAAATGGCCTTCGGCTATCCATTCTCGCAACATGTTCTCAAAATCCGGTAACTTGAAGAAATAATGTAGCGATTCTTTTTCGATCGGTTTTTCGCCGGAAACGACCGATACGGCATTTTTCAATTCAGTCGGCGAATAGGTCGCGCCGCACGTCTCACAGCTGTCACCGTACTGATCCTTTGCACCGCATTTCGGACAATCGCCCTTAATGAAGCGATCAGGTAAAAACATGTTTTTGACCGGATCAAAAGCCTGCGTAATGCTACGCGATGAGATATGTCCACCCTCGCGCAAACGTCTATAGATCAACTCGGCGAGCGACTTGTTTTCTTCAGAGTGCGTACTATGAAAATTGTCGAACGCAACGCCAAATTCGGTAAAATCAGCCAAATGCTCTTCGGCGGAGCGGGCGATTAATTGTTCGGGCGTAATGCCTTCGCTGTCAGCCCTAAGCATGATCGGCGTGCCGTGCGTATCGTCGGCACAAACGAAATAGCATTGTTGATGCCGTTGTTTCTGAAACCGTACCCAAATATCGGTTTGAATATATTCGACCATGTGTCCTAAATGAATCGGACCATTGGCATAAGGTAGGGCACTGGTAACAAGAATTTTTCTGTCTGACATGGCTTTAACCGGCGAGAATATGATAAAAACAAACGCGCTATTATGGCATAAAACCTGGTTTTATTGGGACTTGCAAAACGATCAAAGCAAGATATACGTTTTATACCTTTCGCACTTCAAATTTCGGCGATGGTTAAAGAGGCGCCGGTGTGATCGGAAAAGGTTTTGTTTACATGAATGTATTAACGGCGTCCTTTGACGGGCACCCCGGTGCCGAATTTCAATCTACGATGGGTATAACCTAAAAAGAGTAGTTGGCAATGGTGTAAACCGTTCGTGCCGAGTCAAGTCGAAGCGTGAAGGATTTACAACATTTTCACCAGCTTGGTAAAACCCCAAATGCTCTTTTTAGGTTTAATTGTTAATTAATTACTTGCTTGCTTGCTTGGATAAGCGAGCCAAAACCGCTAACAGTTTTGATGTGTGATATTTCCCGCATGTCCAATTTCGTTATTGACGTATAGAATGACAGGGGCCCGCGATCCAAGTCTCGATGAATACATCCATTTGGATGTTTTTAATCGAATTATCGTAAATGCATTACACTTGTCTCAGTAACGACTTGCATTTATTCCGCTTTATGAATCAGCCTACGACGAATATCGATGTCCTTTGCGTAGGACAAGCCACTTATGACCTTATTCTTTCGGTACCGGTTCACCCCGGCGCCGATGAAAAAGTGTTTGCCGACCGCTTTGCCGGCTGCGGTGGAGGGCCTGCCGCTAATGCCGCGATAACGGTTGCTCGGCTCGGTTTCAATGCGGCTTTTGCCGGTTATTTAGGCGATGACTTATTCGGTAACAAACATTGGCAAGAATTGCTCGATGATGGCGTCGATACCTGTTTTGTTTTTAGAGGCAAGGCACCGACACCACTGTCTGCAATACTGGTCAAACCCGACGGCCGGCGCGCACTGATTAATTACAAAGGCGCAACTCTACCCTTGCCCGCCGGTGCGATCGATTATTCGAACATCGAAACCAAGGTCATGCTGTTCGACGGTCACGAACCGAATATTTCCTTACAACTGGCGCTCTATGCAAGATACAACGGTATTCCGACCGTGCTCGACGCAGGCTCGGTGCACGAGGGCAGCATCGGCTTATTAGACTTATCGGATTACTTGGTTGCTTCGGAAAAATTTGCGCGGCAATACGCCGGAGACATACCCGCCGCATTGAAGCGACTGGCGGAAATCGCACCGGCTGTCGTGATCACCTTGGGCGAAAACGGCTTGATTTGGCAACGCGGTAATGAACAAGGCGAGCTGCCGGCCTATCCTGTGATCGCGATCGATAGCACAGGCGCCGGCGACGCTTTTCACGGCGCATTCGCCGCCGCATTGGCTGCAGGCCAAGACTGGCCGGATATGTTGAATTACGCAAGCGCGGCCGGTGCGCTATGTTGTACCAAGACAGGCGCCAGACCCGGATTACCGACGCAGGAAGAAGTGCAAGATTTCTTACGTTAGATTTGCTTTATTTGTTATAGCTGGATTAGCTGTTTGACATCGCTTTTTTTAAATCATAGCATGCCCGACATGCATAATCTCCGTGCCAAACGAATGCTTTCCATCCACTTTACCGATGCCTGCAGCACATGAACAAACTCGTTCTTGCCATGATTGCCCTATCGGTTCTCACGGCGCTTATTTTCATTTTTTACTTGAAAAACGAGGGCTCGGCACCAGCCTTCGGGGGAACCGGTCGGCAATCTTCCGAAGAACGACAAAACGATGGTCGCCGCGGCGCCTTGGTCGACCAGATCGTCTTTACCCAACAAGGCGATATCGGACAGGTGGTCAACCTGATCGAAAGCGGCAGCCATCATATTTTCACGCAGGCTATCACCAGCACCACGGTTTTTCAGCGTCTTCGCGATTCGAAAAGCGCCGACTACGATATTTCCTACGGCAGCTCGGTGGAACTGACCCTCAATCCGACAGGTCCCCATTTCGCCAATGGCGAACTCAATCCCTTTCATGTTCCGGCGATACGCGAAGCCCTCAATCAACTGATCAACCGCCGTTATATTGCCGAAGAAATCTACGGCGGATTGGCTGTCCCTCGTTTTCTCCCACTGAGCACCGCATTTCCGGACTATGCGCATTTGGCCGACGTTGCCAGAGCTTTAGAACTGCGTTATCAACACGATCCCGAAGCCGCCAAACACATCATCGATAGGGAAATGCAGTCTTTGGGTGCTCAATTCGAACAAGGCCGCTGGTGGTATCAAGACCGGCCGGTACGTTTGCGTCTATTGATCCGAACCGAAGATGCACGCAAAAATATCGGCGACTATATTGGCGCGCTGCTCGAGAATCTCG
The DNA here is from genome assembly GCF_044788715.1 of Methylotuvimicrobium sp. KM1. NCBI lineage: Bacteria > Pseudomonadati > Pseudomonadota > Gammaproteobacteria > Methylococcales > Methylococcaceae > Methylotuvimicrobium > Methylotuvimicrobium sp. KM1. The sequence goes on from NZ_CP173170.1 coordinate 5,135,299, forward strand.
GGTTCGAAATCAGCTACCTCTATCGCACCGCCGGCGAAGCTTCACGCATTTGGCTTGCCGGCGATCCTCATGCCGGCCATTGGCATCTGTACACTGGCGGTTGGGTTGCCAGCCGGATCGAGCGCGATCTAACCGATAATTTCAGCTACTATTACACCTCCAAAGGCCGCGCCGACCCTTTATGGCAGGCTTATCGCCCTTCGGCCGAATTCGACGAGATTGCCGACCGTTTGCAACGCCGCGATTACCGCACTTGGCCTGAGCGTCGGGCTTTAATGAGCCGGGCATTGCAATTAGCGCTGGAAGATTCTGTACGGGTATGGCTGGTGGATCAAATCAATGCCTGGCCCCGGGCTCATAATGTGAGACTGGCGGTCGATCTAGCCGGCGGTGTTTCCGCCTCTGCACTGTGGCCCTATACCTTACGATTCGACGATCAAGTCGGCGGAAACATGGTCATCGGCTCGCCCGGCTTGTTAACGGAGCCTTGGAATCCGGTCGCCGGCAGCAATTGGATCTTCGACCAAAAAATCATCCGCGCCCTGCAAGATCCGCCGCTGCTGGCGGACCCATTCACCGGTCTGTATTGGCCCCAGCATATCCAGTCGGCCGACGTCACAGTCCAATATGGCGTACCATTGATCATCAGTCACGATTGGCTGACGATACACCGAGCCGAAACCATAAACGTTCCCGGCAATGCCTGGATTGACTGGAATAGTCATGACATGCGCTTCATCACGGTCGCCGAAAAATATCCCGATGGACTTGAGGCACGCGGCCGCATTCGTATTCGATATAAGGATGATTATTGGCAACGGCGCTGGCATGACGGAACTACGTTATCCCTGGCCGACTTACTGCTGCCTTGGATTCTTAGCTTCGAACGGGCCGATCCGAACAGTCCGTTATACGACAGCGCCCATGTGCCCAATTTCGAATCCTTTCAGGGTCATTTCCGTGGATGGCGTATCGTCTCGAAACAACCGCTGATCATCGACATCTATAGCGATCAAATCCATCCCGACGCCGAGGTTACGGTTGCCGACAAGAGCCCTAGCGTCTTACCTTGGCATACCTTGGCTCTGGGCATTTTAGCCGAACAAAACGAGCGTCTGGCCTTTTCCTCGCACAAAGCCGACCATCTGCAAATCGACTGGTTGAGCCTGGTGTCCGGCCCTAGCTTGCCGATCATGCAACAATTGCTCGAGTCGGCTAGGCTTGAAGGCTTTATTCCTTTTACCTCGCTGCTGAAACACTACTTGAGTCCCGACGAAGTAGAAACGCGTTACAAAGCACTAAGCGACTGGTATGCCGAACGCGGTCATTTTTGGATCGGCAATGGGCCTTTTTATCTGCATTCGGTGCATCCGCTCGAAGGCAGCATCGTGCTGCGCCGTAACGAAGATTTTCCGGACCCCGCCGACAAATGGCTGCGCTTCGCTCAACCGGAAATCCCCGAATTAGTCATGGGCGGTCCGATCCTCGTCAAAGCCGGTCAGCCTGCGACATTCGACTTGCAAGTCACATATCAAGGAAAGCCCTATCCGAACGACGCCATCGACGAAGTCATCTTTTTATTGTTTGACGGCGATGGCAAACTTTCGCTTAAAGGTAAGGCTGAACCGTCCGAGAACGGCATTTGGCGAGTGACTTTGACGACAAGGCAAATTTCTCGACTCGGTGCTGGCGCCAATAGTCTGGAACTGGCGGTTAAATCCAACCGTATCGCGCTGCCGTCGTTCGCCTCTCACGGCTTCGCAACCTTACCCGCCGACGAATCGATTCCCGAAGGTATCGAACCATGAACGGGTACTGACATAGCACAATGTTTATAGCTTGTTTTTTATTACCATGAAGGGCATGAAGATAATGAAGGGAAGAAAATTGAGTGCTTTATCAACTGTCCCAATACCGTAATACAGAATTTTCAAATCCAGTTAACCTAGAAAAAGCATTTCATCAAGAAGAATAGGATATTAACTCAATAACTTATTATGCGTTTGAATAGAGCTTTCGCTCACCAAAAAGGTTAACGAGAAGATTTTGGTAATTTCTTGAAATCCTTCATGCACTTCATGTGCTTCATGGTAAAAAATAAGTGACATATTTTGGAATCAACACCCCTCATGAACCCTAGTCAAGACCCAAGTATTCCGAAGAAAGCTGAGGGATTGCTTCGCGATCTCAAACTGATGCTGTTATTGGCCTGCAAACGCATTATTGCGTTGGTGCTAATGGTTTTGGTCGGCGTCTATCTCACTATATTGATTGCCAACATGGGAGGGCGCGTGGACGAATTGCGCCTGGTGCAAATCCGTAGCGAAATTTCCGAAGCCGTGCGCGGCGACTTGTCTTTCCGCGAACTCGACAGCGCGGAGCGTAATCAACTGATACAACGCCGCGTAGACTTGGAAGTTCAAAGACTTAACCTGGACCGACCTTTTCTGCTGCGTAGTTTCAGTTATCTTTACCGCGCGATGCGCCTAGATCTAGGGCGCGCCGAACAGATGCACAGCGACAAGGGCTCGCGCGAAGTCCATGCCATCATCCTCGAGCGCTTGCCGGCCACCTTGCTTTTATTCGGCACGGCCAATCTGTTGATTTTTTTCTTGTCCGTCTATACCGCCTTATGGCTGTCCCGGCACTACGGCAGTTTCATGGATCGTATCGTCATCGTTTTGGCACCGACTTCAGCGGCACCGGCTTGGTTCTACGGTATTTTTTTGATTCTATGCTTCGCTTTCCTTCTGCCGATACTGCCTGCCGGCGGCATGGTGCGGGCGCCGCCGCCGGAAGACAATTGGAACTATACGCTCAGTGTTTTGAAACACATGGCTTTGCCGGTGCTGGCCATGCTGCTGTCGCAAATTTTCATTTCGATCTATTCCTGGCGAACCTTCTTTTTGATTCACTCCAGCGAAGATTACGTGGAAATGGCCAGAGCAAAAGGCTTACCTTCGCGGATGATAGAGCGGCGCTATATTTTAAGGCCGACGCTGGCGCCGGTCATTACCAGTTTCATGCTGATGCTGATCAGCATGTGGAGTGGTGCGATCATTTTAGAACGAACCTTCAGCTGGCCAGGCCTTGGCACTTTGATCTTTCAAGCTATCGGCCATCATGATACGCCGGTCATCATCGGCTCGGTGGTGATCTTCGCATATTTGCTGGCCTTCTCCATCTTGGTGCTGGACATCGTGTACGGCATCGTCGATCCGCGCGTACGTATTGGAGTCTCCCGATGAGATACTGGAGCGAACGACTGTGGGAACTGCGCCGATATCCTTCCGCGTTACTCGGCATGGCGATCATTTTCTGTTTAGTCGGTTTATCGATTGTTACGGTTATCGCAATACCCTATGACGAAGCCCTAGAACGTTGGCGTGGCGGCGATTACTGGCGCATGCACCCGCGAAATGCCGAACCGGTATGGCTCGATCGCTTGCAAGGCGGCAACAAGCCTAAAACCTTGGTTATTTCCAGCCTTTCCGCCGAAACCGAATCGGTGGCCTTTACCGGTGGCAAGCGCCTGAAGATACCCTTGCACTTCGACTATGATTTTTCTGAGTTTCCGAGTGAAATCAACTTGTTTCTGAAGTCGGAAAAGCACACCCGGGAACCCTTTGCCCGACTGACTTGGCATACCCCCGACGGGCGCGAAATACCGTTGGGCGGACGCCGTATCACGGCCAACGACCGTTTTTCGCTATCCCAGGATTGGGCATTGGAACGCCGCCTTGGCCTACTCCCCCATGTGGGTTTGCTGGCGCGGCCCGGCACTGACTCGCCTGACGTTTTGCCCGGACGCTACACGCTGGTCTTGGATGCCGTATTATTCGACGAAGCCGCCGAAATCACCGCCGAACTGGTTGTTTATGGGCGCGTTCACGGCCTCGCCGGTACCGATCATCAGCGCCGCGATTTGCTACTCGCGCTGCTGTGGGGTACGCCGATCGCGCTGGCTTTCGGCCTCTTGGCGGCTGTCGGCACGACGCTGACGACCTTAGTGATCGCAGCGGCCGGCGTCTGGTTCGGCGGGCGCCTCGATGCCACCATCCAACGACTCACCGAAATCAACATGATTTTACCGTTGCTGCCGATACTGGTCATGGTCGGAACGCTCTATTCAACCAGCATTTGGCTAATGCTGGGCGTCGTGGTGCTGCTCGGCATCTTCAGCGCCAGCGCCAAAATGTACCGAGCAATGCTGCTGCCGATACGCGAGTCTCCGTACATTCAGGCCGCGCAAGCCTACGGCGCCAGCGATAGCCGCATCATTTTGCATTACTTGGTCCCGCGCATTCTGCCGGTGCTGATTCCTACCTTCGTAACGCTGATCCCGGCCTTCGTTTTTCTGGAGGCCTCGTTGGCGGTGCTAGGGCTCGGCGATCCGGTGCTGCCGACTTGGGGCAAGGTGCTCAATGACGCGCAAAACGAAAGCGCTCTGTACAATCACTATTATTATTGGGTGCTGGCTCCGGCTTTGCTGCTGATGCTGACAGGTCTGGGTTTTGCATTGCTCGGTTTTGCGCTGGATCGTGTGTTCAACCCCAGGCTACGGCGGATCTAATGATGACAGAACCCCTGCTCAAAGTAGAAGATCTGAGGCTTGCCTATCAGACCGAACGCGGCGTCGTCACTGCAGTAGACGGCTTGAACTTCGAAATTCGGCGTAATGAAGCGCTAGTGGTACTTGGCGAGTCGGGCTGTGGCAAAAGCTCGTTGGCCAAGGCCCTGTTGCGGGTACTGCCGCGCAATGTCTATCACTATTCGGGCCGAGTGCTGCTTGACGGTGTCGACATCATGGCCCTAAATCCCGAGCACTTTCGCAGGGACGTTCAATGGCTGCGTATTTCTCTAGTGATGCAGGCTTCGATGAACGCCTTGAATCCGGTCGTGCGAGTCGGCGAGCAAGTTGCCGAACCGTTGTGGGTGCATCGCGGCTGGTCCCGAAATAAAGCTATGGCCCGTGCCGGTGAAGTGTTCGAGCTGGTAGGCGTCTCCGGCGATTTTCTGAAGCGCTATCCTTTCGAACTTTCCGGAGGCATGCGCCAACGGGTGGTACTGGCAATGGCCTTGGTCGCGGAGCCGGAACTGGTGATCATGGACGAGCCGACTTCGGCGTTGGACGTTCTGACGCAGGCCGGCATCATGAATCGATTGAAACGCATCAAGCGGGAACTGGGCACCAGCTTCATGCTGATTACTCACGACGTCGCCACATCCAGCGAAATCGCCGATCGTGTCGCGCTGATGTATGCGGGTCAAATCGTGGAACTTAGCAGTGCCGCGCAGTTTTTTGCAAAACCGGCCCATCCTTACGGAAAGCTGTTGATGGATAGTGTCCCTCGCCTGCATCAGACCCGGCAACCCGATCACATTCCAGGTCAACCGCCGAACCTGATGCTGCTGCCTTCGGGCTGCCGTTTCGCCGATCGCTGTCCGGCCCGATTCGACCGCTGCGATGAAGATCCTGTGCCGATAACCTTATCGGAACGAAACGAAGTCCGTTGTTGGCTTTATGCGGACCCTACCGGAATAACCAACCCTCACGAGTTGGTTAATAGTCCGACTCCCGTTTTGGAAACACAGCCGTTAAGCAAAGAGGTTTTGATTACTGCACAAGACCTGCATACCTGGTTCGAATTAAAGCAATGGGGATTTATCCGGGCGGGCTATGCGCGCGCGGTGAATGGCGTAAACTTCCATCTCTATCGCGGCGAGGCGGTTGCCTTCGTCGGCGAAAGCGGTTGCGGCAAAAGCTCCTTGGCGCGCACCTTACTCGGTCTACATAAGCCGACTCAAGGCGAAGTCGTCTTCGAAGGCCGCCATATGCATGACTTAAATAAGCATGAACTCAAGCAATACCGGGCGCGTGTCGGCTATGTGCAGCAAGACCCTTTCGGCGCGCTGCCGCCCTTCATGACAATCCGTCGCGCCTTGAGCGAGCCGCTGATCATTCACGGCGTAAGCGACCCGAAGGAACGTGAAGCACGCATTCGCGCTGCGCTGGAGGAAGTGCGCCTGTCGCCGGCCGACGATTATTTGCCGAAGTTTCCGCACATGCTCAGCGGCGGTCAGCAACAGCGGGTCGTTATTGCCCGGTCGTTGATTTTACAACCGGCGATGATCATCGCCGACGAGCCGGTCTCGATGTTGGACGCCTCGGTACGCGTCGAGATCCTGCGTCTGCTGCGAACAATACAAAACAAGCGCGAGCTGACGCTTGCCTTCATCACACACGATTTATCCACCGTGCGGCATTTCGCCGACCGCATTTTCGTGATGTACGGAGGCCGCATCGTCGAAGCAGCCACTGTCGACGATTTGCTCGACTTTCCTCAGCATCCCTATACGCAAGCCTTGCTAGCGGCCACCGCCGACCCCGATGCCGAGAATGCCGCTCAAGAACGCGAACTACCGGGCGGCGAACCGCCCAGTCTGTTGCACCCGCCGCCGGGTTGCCACTTTCATCCACGCTGCCCGCATGCCATCAAAGGGCTGTGCGATGTAGAAGAACCGCCGGAACTCGAACCACGCACCGGGCACTATTCGGCGTGTTGGTTGCATGAAGAAAAATAATGCTGCAATACTGTTTGAGTTTAATTCCTCAAGCGAACACTAATAGCCTAAGCTATCGAAAAAACCATTTTTAGTTAATTGCTGTGTTTCCGGTTTTTAAACTCAAAATATTTCCTGATTAGCAAGATGCTTCAGCTTACCGAAGCCAAGTGTCCGAGCAGGAGCCAGTCGTAGTCGCAAAAACCAAAAATATGCTGTTACCCAAGCTCCGGCTTGGGTAACCTGTTCAGGAAGCTCTAGCTTCCCGACAATCAAGAAAGATTGAACAAGCGAGCCGGGGGTGATTGAGAATGTGCGAAGGTTGTGTCGGTCTCAGGAAGCTGGAGCTTCCGGGGGGGCTTTCCCAAGCTGGAGCTTGGGAAAGAGCGTGATGTGGGTTGGCCGTTTTAGCTTGACGCGCATGGCTTGCGAACCCCGTCCTGCTATGGATATGCTGATCTTTGGGCTTTAGCTGAAGAAGCTTACTAATCAGTAAATATTTTTGAAATTATTGGTGTTCATAGGCTACTAATCGCCAGGTGTAGGGTGCGCATCGCGCACCTGAGTCGGGCTCTTGACGGTTCGGTACCGTGGAAAGGTGCGCGATGCGCACCCTACAAGATTGCACTTACTCTTCCCAAGCACGACCGTCACGCGCCAACAATGCGACCGACGCGACCGGCCCCCAACTTCCTGCGGAATAGGGTTTTGGCGCAATTTTTCTACGCGCCCAAGCATCTTGTATCGAATCGACCCATGCCCAAGCCTGTTCGATTTCCTGCCGACTCAGGAACAAGGTCGGATCGCCGCGCATCGCTTCCAAAATCAGCCGCTCGTAACCGCCGAAAAACGGACTGTTTTTGAACGTTTCAGAAAAGCTCAAATCGAGTTTATTCTGTTGTAACGTGATACTGCCGCCTATACCGGGTACCTTATTGAGCATTTCGATTTCCACGCCTTCTTTCGGCTGTAAATGAATGATCAACTTATTCGGTGGCAATTCGCGGTAACTGTCCTTGAAGATATTGTGCGGCAAGCGCTTGAAATAAACGACGATTTCGGTGCGCTTATTTTGCATGCGCTTTCCGGTACGCAGATATATCGGCACGCCGGCCCAGCGCCAATTATCGATATCGACGCGCACCGCGACGAAGCTTTCGGTGGTACTCTCCTTATCGGCACCTTCCTCCTCGGTATAGCCCGGCACGGCTTGTCCTTTCATGTAACCGGCGGTGTATTGCCCTCGCACGGTCACTTCTTCGACATTGTCGGCGGTAATCGGACGCAAGGCTTTCAACACCTTGATTTTCTCGCTATGAATGCTTTCGGCTTCCAGCGACGCGGGTGGTTCCATTGTGATAAAGGTCAGGATCTGCAATAAATGATTTTGCAGCATATCCCGTAGTTGCCCGGTTTTATCGAAATACTCCCAACGGCCCTCGATTCCGACTTCCTCGCCAACGGTAATTTGAATGTGATCGATGGTATTGTGATTCCAATTGGTCGTAAAAATCGAATTGGCAAACCGTAAGGCCAACAGATTCAGAACCGTTTCCTTTCCTAAATAATGATCGATACGGAATACCTGATCCTCGTTAAACACTTCAGCAACGGCATCGTTGATTTCCCGATTGGAATTCAGATCGTTGCCGATCGGTTTTTCCATCACCACTCGCGATTCTCGAGTCAAAATTTTCGCTTTATCGAGACCCTGGCAAATATTTTTGAACAAAAACGGCGCAACGGCTAAATAATTGACCAGTACCCTGGATTTAGAATCGATAACTGCATTCAATTGTTTATATTGATCGAGCTGAGTTAGATCGATCATGAGATATTGCATTCGAGCCGAATAACGCTGCCAGACTTCATCGTCGATCGTCTCGTTCAGATAAGACTGTAAACTTTTCCTAGCGACTTTAATGAAACCGCCCTCTTCGAGAACATGACGGTCAATACCGATGATACGAGTCTCGGGCTCGATCAATTCGGATTTTTCGAGCCGATATAACGAAATTAATAATTTGCGCGTCGATAAATCGCCTAATGCGCCATATATGACCAGGTCACACGGTTTGAATTTTTGATTTGATTTCATTGAATTTGATGAAGAATAAACCGATTTTCGGCTACTTAATTAGATTTGAAAAAAATGAAAGAAAAACTGAAACCGCTTCCCTACGTTCATTTATCTTTCCATTTGATATTGCAACCGATGCTCGGAACTTGCTGCGGATCGATGGATTTTTCGGCCAGTAAGTTATCCAAGGCCGCGCGTAAATCGCTACCGGTCAACGGCACATCGTTTTTAGGGGTCGACCCGTCCAAGCGTCCGCGATAAACACAAGATAGGGCTGCATCGAATACATAAATATCCGGCGTGCAAGCAGCTTGATAGGCTTTCGCAACAGACTGGCTTTCATCGTAAAGATAAGCGGCGAAAGGATTGCCCCATTCCCGCATCATTGTTTGCATTTTATCCGGCGCGTCCTGCGGATAATTGACGATATCATTAGCGCTGATCGCAATCGTGCTAATGCCCTGTGCTCGATACTCCTCAGCAATGGTGATCAATTGATCTTTGACATGCAGAACATAAGGGCAATGATTACACATGAAGAGAATCACCGTACCTTTTTCACCTTTCAATTCTTGAAGCGTTTTAGTCGTTCCGGTCACGGTATCGGGTAATTCGAAATCCGGAGCACGGGTTCCTAAAGGCATCATATTAGATTTGGTCGCTGCCATTCTATACACTCCTATGTCTTGCTTGGATAATCTTAAATCATATCGAAAGCGGAATTATAAAGCCTTAACCCAAACATGAATAGCTACGCCGCTTTGCAAATGACGGGTTTTACTTTATGAACCCTTTAGCCGGCATTGTTGAATTGTCTATGAAATATCCGGTCCTATTGGTTTTAATCCCTTCATTTAATGAAGAATCGTTCAACTTTGTTAGCTGCGGAGTATGCTTGTCAATGACTATTACCAATGGATAACTGACTCTTTTTGAGCTATCTTGGCGGCCGACGATTTCATCCCAATTCCAAAAATGACAGTAACGATGGACTATGACCCATACGAAACATTATGCCAAGACTGCAGACTAGTCGAGCTATGTCTTCCTTACGGCTTACCGAAATCCGAGCTGGAACAGTTCGAGACAATCGTAAAAAACAAAGCGCCACTGTTAACCGATCAATATCTCTATCAACAGGACGAAAAATGCCAAAGTTTATTCGTCGTTAAAACAGGATCGTTCAGAAGTTTTATATACAGTGAGGATGGCGCGGAACAAACAATTGGATTTTATTTACCCGGGGAATTAATGGGGTTTGACGCTTTTCAGCATGGGCGCTTCACAAGCTCGAGCATAGCGCTTGAAACAAGCAAGGTATGCGAATTGCCACTATCGCAGCTTAATAAGTTATGCCGGTTGATTCCTAGTTTGCAATCTCAAATGCTGCGCGTATTAGGTAAGGAAATCGAATCCGATCATAATCTGATTTTGTTATTAGGTCATCGTTCCGCCAAAGAAAAAATGGCGACCTTTCTATTAAGGCTATCGCATCGATACAATGCCTTAGGGTTTTCGAAAACCGAATTCAATTTGACGATGAAACGGCAAGATATCGCTAATTTTTTAGGTATCACTAACGAAACCGTTAGCCGTTTGCTTGCCGAACTGAACCATCAAGGAATCATTACCATCAATCGACGCAACGTCAAAATTAACAATATGGACTCTTTAAAAGTCATTGTCGAATAATTGTTATTGAACCGAAGCTACCGCATAATCCCTTAAAGAGTAGCGGAAACCTCGGTTCAACTCGCAACGGAAAGTCGTTATTTCAACATCATTTGCGCTGAATTTGCAGAGTCGGACGGCCGGCTGGGACCTTGACCGGATTCGCTGCAAGCGGCTAAAGCTGAAACTGCAATAATGGCTAAAAACAAACGGCTAATAATTTTCATAATAAACTTTTCTCAATTGTGAGTTAAAACGTATTGTTCCTTGCTCAATCGAATCGATCGATCAATAAAACTTAACACCCTTATGGGTATAATTATTATTACATTATTAGTTAATCGCTGATTGATATAGATCAATTGTTAAACGCTTTGCTGGTCGGCATTTGTTCCTCGGCAACACCACCTTCTACACGCGATCCCTGCCGCTCCCAAAGCCTTTGACAATCCCTCACAACACATAAGAGATAAAGCATAGAGTCTCTACTAGGACAACATCCTTTGAAGGGCATCCTAGTGCCGAAATTAAACTCGTAAGGGTTTGGTCATAACTAACTTCCCTATTTTTGGAGGGTTCGGTTGCTCGATTGGCAGGTGTTGGCGGCAGGGCAGATTTTTGCTCCTCGGCAATTGCTGAGTTACAAGGATGTAACGAATGCAGAAAATGCAGGAGCATTTTTCTGCCCTGCATCGCCTAAAGCGCCTAATGTTGGTGCCCTAATACACGCCATCCATGGCGTAATGCAAAATCTGCATTCATACCATCCATGGCAATCAGTCACCGCCGTCAAGCCTACACGGATGGTTTCACGGCGTCCTGCCAAGCGAGTTACCGTACCCTCAACAACGCTCATAGTTCCAGGATGTTATACCTTTCGCACTTCAAATTTCGGCATTGTCGGAGGAGGCCTTGGGGTGCTTGGTAAAGGCTTTGCCAGCATGGAGCGGGCATAGAGCCCCTACATGGACGTATTTACGGCGTCCTTTGACGGGTACCCAAGGCCGAATTTTCATCTACGATGGGTATATTTATTACGAAATCCTAAAGGGTGTAAACAAGAACATTTAGATAAAATACTTATCTCAAGTATATATAGATGAACATATGAGCAGATATTGATATGATTAATTCGCCTGGCCTAGGCGCTAAGGACTGCTGCGATGGGCAAGAGACGCATCCCGAGTTGTTGGCCAAGGCCATACCGGACTTGCCCAATGAGAGCGAAGCCGGTCGATTGGCCGACTTGTTTAAAGCTTTAGCCGATCCTACTAGGGTAAGGATCATTGCCGCACTCCTGCACACCGAGTTATGCGTGGACGATTTGGCCAATTTATTAGATATGAGCCAATCGGCTATTTCACACCAGTTGCGATTGCTCCGTAACTTGCATCTGGTACAGTTCCGTCGATCCGGAAAACATGCTTTCTATCGACTGGTTGACGACCATGTTCGAGACTTGTTTCAACGCAGCCGCGAACATTTGGATTGTTAAAATCAAGGCGTTATCGCCCTTTATATTTAGGAGATTGCTCCATGAAACATCACATTCATACCGAACACAAGCACGTTCATAACGAACATTGCGGTCATATGCGTATCGAACATGACGGTCATGTAGATTATTTACATGACGGCCATTTGCATCATGCGCATCAAGACCATTACGACGAACACGTCATTGCTGTAACAGAAACCAACCCGGCCGTTTGTGCGCCGTTAGACTGCGCTTGCGGTCATGAAGGATGCGGGCACGCGGCCATTCCGCATGGCGATCACATCGATTACATCGTCAATGGTCGTTTACATCACCCTCACGGGGATCACTGCGACGATCACGGACCCGTAACGATAATCAACTGACGATACGGAAAATTTCTGTCGAGGTTTCGATTCACTCTCAACAGACCCGGCACCAAGATGATCTAATGACTTCGAATTTGGTGCCGGGTTGTACCAGTTCATCGGTTTAAAAAATTTTACCGTGTAGTAAAGGCTCGATTTTTATAAGCGATACAAAGGCTCCAACTCGTTGTCTACCGGCTTATCGCTGAATTGTTCTCTAGCTTTATGCTCGGAAAAAGCCTGGAATAACTTTTTACCTTGCCAGTCTAGCCGGTCGGCACTATAAAGACATGCATTCAAGTGCATGATCTCGTCTCTTAATCTGGCCTCGCAATGATTGGCCAAGTCACCTAGACTGGCGACCTTGTATTTTTCCCGACCCCAACCGATCAAGGCATTCTTAGCCGCTTGAGAATCGTTTTCGGCACAGGCTTTTTTCAAGGATTTAACATATACAGACAAGGACTGTTGAATCGGGTCTTGCACTTTTCCTTCGGACTTGACCGGACGGCGTAAGCCAAAATAAAGTCCGGTTGCCAGCCAACCGACAGCACAAAACAGCGCCGCCCACATCCAATAATCGGATTGCCTGGATGACTGCGGTGGACTCTTGGAACTTGCGGTATCTGCCTGAACTTTAAACTCGGCAATCGATGCGGGGGGCGGCAACTCGTTTGCCGTCATTGCGCCTTCGGCAATCACCGTTGTTTCCGGTAATTTAGCGATTTCGACTTGTCCGGTGCGGGTATTGAACCACGATATTTCGATCGCCGGCAGTGTGTATTGACCGGCTTTTCCGGGAATAAACGCGATTTTTTCTTCGCGTAGCGCCTTAATGCCTTCAGGATCTTTATTTTCATTCAACACTGGTTGATCCGGATAAGTTTTCAGATCGGTTTGTTTCGGCTGCTTATGCAACTCGGGCAATTGGCCAACCGTCGCGCCTTGAGCGGCAATGCGTAACGTTCGGGTGAGCGGTTCGCCGACTCTCATTCGAGCAATATTGCCGGACCACTCCTGACTCAGACTCAAATTTTCGGCAGCCAACCAATGAGCGCCGATAAAAGTTTCCGGAATCGGTTTGATCTCGAGGGTAATGGGTTTTGAGTTAATACGTTTCAACTTTGTACTTTGTCGATTAAAAAAACCGTTGAACCGAGACTGGCCTCCTGTAATCACTTCGGCATCGAGTTGCAAGGGCGCTATCGTCATAGTACCGCTTTGCTGCGGAAAAATCGCATATTTACGCTCGGTGACTTGATAACCGATACCGCCGATTTGAGTTGTGTAATTGCTGTCCTCGCCAAGCTTTTCGATGACGGCATTATCTAATTCCGGTTCGGATAACCGGGCTTGCGTGATTGACACTCGGCGATAGAAACGCAAGGTATAGAGAACTTGGGATTGGACATAAGGATTTTCCGGCGTGGCTTCGACTTCCAAAAACAGATCGTCATCAGCGGCCTGAATCTCACGGCTACCGGTTTCGGTCACCATCAAGGAAACCTCATTGCTACGATCTTTGCCGAAAGCAATGGCCGGTATCGTCAATTCGCCCCCGCGTTTAGCCATGACCGACAATTTCCATTGCTGCGTCTTACTGTATTGACCGTTAATGATCGATGTACTACTGCTTTGACTCCGGCCGAGTATCTCGAAATCTTTTTCGAGCGGTGCGAAGTCGGGCTGATCGTCCGGCGTTTCATCGGCAATAAAAGTAATCTGGAACGATTCGTTCAAGCCGACCGGGCTACGATCGACCGTTACATCGATGTTTGCGGCCTGTGCCTTGAAAGTCGCGAATAAGCTAAACACTATCAGCATCAGCATCAAGAAGCTCTCTATCGAGAGCCTTTTTTTTGTCGCTATCCTCATCGTCGTCACCAAGCTTCGTCTTGTTGCTTTTGCCGGCCGCGGCGGCCGTATTGATATTGGAATTTACGTTTCAACAAGCCGGCCGGATCATCCGGAATACGTTTCAGCCATTGTTCGCTGGCTTGTTTAGCTTCATCGGCCGGCTCGGTTTCTTGGCTTGCCGCTTCTTCTTTTACTTGATCGTCGGGCGTTTCGTCGTTTTGCTCTTGAACTTGACCTTCATCTTGTTCCGAATCGTCTTGTCCTTCTTCAATATCCTGAGGTTCGGGCGATGAACGTTGCCGGTCTTGACCGTCCTCTTGTTCTTTTTGATCTGGGGGTTCGCCTCCGGACTCTTCCGAAGGCTCGCCTTGTTCGTTTTGTTCGGACGATGGCTCGGAATCTTGCTGTTGATTCTTATCGTTTTGGCCTTGTTGCTGTTCTTGCTGTTGTTTTTCCAATTCTTTTTCGACAACGGATTTATTGTAAACCGCGTCTTCGTGATCAGGATCGAGCTTCAACGCTTCCTCATAGGCCGTGACGGCATCGGCCAAACGTCCCGATTGCGCTAGTGCATTGCCTCGGTTGTAATGAGTGCGCGCGCTATCGCTATCTTTGAGTGTTTCAAGAACTTGTTCGTACGATCCTGACTTATATTCGGCGACGGCCTTCCATTCCGGATCATTAAACAAACCGGCCGCTCGTTCGTAGTCTCCGGCATCAAAAGCCTGTTGCGCTTGTTGATTCGGCGTTTTCCACAAACTTTGCCAATCCTGCGCCTCGGCCCGGTTCGAAAAAGGCAAAACCAGCAGCATCGCAATCGATAATACGCCTTTTCGGAAACTCAATGCCGCCAACGGCAAAATCAGTAACAGTAGCCAAGGGCCGCGTTCCGCCCATAATTCCAGTAATAAGTCATCGTCCCCAGCATCGCTTTGAACTTGCCGGTTTTCAAATGCACTCAGCAGGGTTTCTATATCGCTGTCGTTCGGGCTGATCGTCCGGTAAATACCGTTACCGAGCGCGGCTAATTTGCTCAATGCGCCGGCATTCAATTTCGGAACGACAATGCTGCCTTGTCCGTCCTTGATGAAACCGCCGCCCGGCGCACCGATCGGCGCACCTTCGGACGTGCCGACTCCGAGTATCGATAAGGAATAAGCGCCCAGATTTTTTACCGCGGCTTCGGTTTTATCGACATCGGCGCCATCGGTTACCAAGAGAATATGGCCTTTTTGCATACCGGCTTGTTTCAGCAAATCGACCGCATGATTTAGCGCCGCAACGGAATTGCTGCCTTGTACCGGCATGATGTCGGTCGTCAATGCCGACAATTGACTGGCAATCGTTTGCGTATCGGCTGTCAACGGAGTCACGGTAAAGGCATCGCCGGCATAGACCAATAACGCGGTCTGGCCGTCCTTCCGTTGTTTCAGGATGTCGGCGATTTTGAAACGGGCGCGTTCGAGCCGGCTCGGTTTTAGGTCGGCCGCATCCATTGAGCGCGATAAATCCAAGCCGATCACCAACGCCGAATCGTCGCGGAAAACAGGGGAGGGTAAGCGTTCCCAGGTGGGTCCGGCCAAGGCGAAGATAGCAAGCAAAGCCGCCAATGCTCCGGCGGTCAAGGTCATTCTGCTGCGATTTTGTACTTTGTCCTGCAGGATATAGGGCAGCAATGGCTCGTCGCAAACCGTCGACCAATTACCCCGCTGTAGTTTATGTCTTAGCGTCAACAATAAGGCCGCAAACCAAGGTATTATCGCCAACAGCCACCACGGCCGGATAAAATGAAAGTATTGCCAGTCGCTCATGATACTCTCAATCTCGCCGTCGCGATGATGCCGGCCAAAACTAGGGAAATTGCCAGCGGCCAATGGAATAATTCGCTACGAGGCCGAAAATACTGTTTGTCTTTCTCGACCGGTTCGAGTTGATCAAGAATATCGTAGATTTGCTCAAGCTCTTCGGTGTTTCTAGCGCGAAAATAACGTCCGCCGGTTTTTTCTGCAATCTCGGTCAAGGTCTTTTCGTCTAAGTCCATCGATGGATTGACTTTACGGGAACCAAAAAAACTGCGCACGATCATTTCGTCGGCACCGATGCCGATGGCATAAATTTTTAGATCATGTTCGGCAGCCAATTCCGCCGCTTTCAACGGCGTGACTTCACCTGCGGTATTCGCGCCGTCGGTCAGCAAAATCAATACGCGGCTTGTATCATCTTGGTTTCTTAGTCTTTTAACCGCCAAACCGATCGCATCGCCGATCGCCGTCATTTCACCGGCCAAACTAATCACCGATTCGTTTAATAAAGTCACGACCGTTTTACGGTCGAAGGTCAAAGGCACTTGTAGATAAGCCTGAGTTCCGAACAAAATTAAACCGATTCGATCGCCGGTTCGGCGCGCGATGAAATCGCCGGCGACCCATTTCGTCGCCGTGAGCCGGTCGACTCGTTGTTTGTTGATGATAAAGTCCTGTTCTTCCATGCTCCCCGATAAATCAACCGCAAGCATCAAATCACGTCCGCTGATCGTTTGTTCGACCGGTTCGCCGAGCCATTGCGGACGCATGCCGGCAAATACCAACAAGATCCAAGCTATTACCGCGATCACCAGCGGCCAGCGCGCTGATTTTATTGATGCCTGCGCTGCGCACACCGAAAAATCTTCCAAAAAAGGAACTTTCAATGCTGCTTGTTGTTGCGGCGAATCTTGCGGCAGCAACCAGCGGACCAATAAAGGCAAGGGCAGTGCCGTAATCAACCAAGGCCATTCAAAATGTATCATCGTTTGTTTCGTTTTTGAGCCTTCAGCCAACGCTCGCACAGTTCGAATAATTCCGAGACATCGGTTTCCGGTGGTAATTCATTACGGTACGGAATTTCTATCAATTGCCGGCCAATGCCGTTACTAAAGGGTTTGTCCGGCAGCGAGGCGTCCAGATAGTCCAACCAAGCTTGTCCTGTTAAACCCGCGCTTTGCTCTCGCGATGCCAAGCTAATCGTTACTCGGCGAAGCAACATCGACAGACGACTGACCTTTTCGGCAGGATCCAGGCTCGGGTCTTGTTTTAAATCCGCCAATAATCGGCGCGCCGATTTCAGCGCGGTTTTACGAGTCAAACGCCGAATCAACCAAACCATCGACACGAGTAAAATCACAACCCCCAAAGCCACCAACCACCAGCCGAGCGCAGGTGGCCAAAAACCGATCGGTTCCGGCAGATGAATGTCGCGTAACGGAAGCGGCTGTGGATTCATTAACGTAAACTCTGCACCGGATCTTGTACGGTACTGCTTTGAATAAAAGTCATTCGGAATTTTTTCGCAAGGTTTTCTAGATAGCGGCATCGCGCATTGAAACGTTGCTGGTAATCGCTCAAACGATCCCGGTCCCGAGTATCGATGACCACATCGCGCCGGCTATCGGTCAGTCGAAAATGTCCCCCCGAAGGCAGGCTGCTTTCCAACGGATCGTAGACTTGAATCAATACGACATCGTTATGTTGGGCGAGCCGCCTTAAATGATGTTCGGCGTTGCTTTCAAGACCACGAAAATCGCTGATGATATAAATCAGGCTGCCGGGCCGTGCATGTTGCGACAATCTTGCCAAACCAAGTTCGAAATTAAATTCGACCGAATGACCTTCGCCGGTTTGCACCAGGCTATGAAAAAACCGCAAAACCGCATGCCTTCCATGTTGCGGCTTGATCTCCATACAGGTGTTATCGGAAAAGACTTGCCCGCCGATGCGATCGCCATGTTGCTGCGCAGTCCAAGCCAAGAGCCCCGCCAATTTGGCGGCTTGTACCGATTTGAACACGCCTCGTGTCGCAAATTGCATCGCCATGCGTTTATCGACCGCAATAAATACCGGCCGTTCCCGTTCTTCGCGAAACAACTTGGTATGGGTTTTTCCGGTACGGGCCGTCACCCGCCAGTCTATGCTGCGAATATCGTCTCCGGGTTGATAAAGCCGCGCTTCATCGAATTCCATACCGCGTCCCTTCGAGCGCGATACATAGCCGCCGGTTTGCCGACTGCGGATCGACCAACGATGCAACTTAAGCGACCCAGCCGTTTGTGCAAGATCGACCAAACTTTTCAAACTTACTGCGACTCGATCGTCGGCAGCTGAAGAGGGAGTGTCGGTTTTGTTCGATAGCATCAAGGAACAGCGATCCGGTTGATCAATTCGCGAATGAAATAATCAGGTGTGATTCCTTCGGCTTCAGCCTCATAGGATAGAATCAGGCGATGCCGCAAGACATCGAAAGCAATATCCTGGATATCCTCGGGGCCGACGAAATCGCGTTGGGCCAGCCAAGCCTTGGCCCTGGCGCATCGGTCCAATGCAATACTGGCCCTTGGACTTGCGCCGTATTGCAGCCATGATGCCAAATCCTTGCCGTAGGCGCCGGGATTGCGGGTCGCCAAAACGATTTGCAGCAAATAATCTTCAAGATTATCGGCCATGTAGATAGCCAAGACTTCCTGACGGGCTGCAAATAAATTGTGTTGCGTCAAAGGTGTGAATGATTCTGTTGTGCCGTTCTTAGCGTTTTTTGCTTCGTTTCTTGCGAGATGCAAAATACTTTTTTCGTGTTCGGCTTCAGGATAATCGATTTTGATATGCAATAAGAACCGGTCCAATTGCGCTTCCGGTAAGGGATAAGTGCCTTCCTGCTCGATCGGGTTTTGCGTGGCCATGACCATGAACAAGGCGGGTAGGGGATAAGTCGCGCCACCGACCGTAATCTGCCGTTCGGCCATCGCTTCGAGTAATGCCGCCTGTACCTTGGCCGGCGAACGATTGATCTCATCGGCCAAAATCAAATTATGAAACAACGGCCCTTTTTGAAATTCGAATGTGCCTTGCTGAGGGCGGTAAATTTCGGTACCGGTCAAATCGGCAGGCAATAAATCCGGCGTGAATTGCACGCGATGAAAATCGCCTTCGATACCCTTGCTGAGTACATTGATCGCTCGTGTCTTGGCTAAGCCCGGCGCGCCTTCAACAAGAATATGACCGTCGCACAACAACGCAATCAGCATTCTTTCTATCAATACATCCTGTCCGATAATTTGCTTACTGATAAAGCTTTTTAGCTTTTGCATCGCACTTTGATTAGTAATGTCTACGCTCATGATCCTGAATGAATGAAATTTAAAATCCTAAATTTTATACTTCGCGCGGCCACATTTGCGGCTTTCTGACGCGTTCTTTTGTCCGGTAGCTGCGTTGCGAAAACAGTTACATAGCTTGCTATGCGCCTGTTTTCGCGCCTTGCTACCGAACAAAATAGCATTGCCATAAAATCCGCAAACATGACCGCACGAAGTATACAAGGCATGCAGTTAATACCTTACCGAATTGCTTTAACAATTTTTATGCCGAAAGGTTCCCATTGTATCTGTATGAGGACTGGCATAGAAGTGGGTAACTTTGCGAATAAACGGTGAGTTTCTTGTGTATTGCTGTGTATAAATTAACCAGGTCGATTTTATCCACAAGCCCTCCACATCTTGAACCGAAGCTTACAAGCAGTTTAGTCATAGAACTAAAGTATTGATAAAAAATATTAAAAAAGGCTTATCCACAGATTTTAGCTTGACTAATAGTAACAGTAATTTTAAATCTTTTAATTTGT
This sequence comes from Methylotuvimicrobium sp. KM1, assembly GCF_044788715.1. NCBI lineage: Bacteria > Pseudomonadati > Pseudomonadota > Gammaproteobacteria > Methylococcales > Methylococcaceae > Methylotuvimicrobium > Methylotuvimicrobium sp. KM1. The sequence continues at coordinate 5,154,968 of NZ_CP173170.1, forward strand.
TATTATTATAGGCAACCGATTCTTTCAAAATCATGTCCCAATACCGCAAAAACCCACTTAAAACTACCGAACTACCCTCAGGCATTCCCTTCATCATCGCCAATGAAGCCGCCGAACGGTTTAGCTACTACGGCATGCGCGCTATTTTGGTCGTGTTCATGACCCAATATTTAGTAGATGCATCGGGTCAACCCGATCTGATGTCCGAGCATGAAGCCCAAGGCTATTTTCATTTATTCGTTTCGGCGGTTTATTTGATGCCTTTGTTCGGCGCGTTACTGGCCGATAGCGTGTTCGGTAAATACCGAACCATCCTTTATTTATCGCTGTTTTATTGTTTCGGTCATTTGACCTTGTCGATCGACGATACCCGTTTAGGACTTTTGATCGGACAAGCATTGATAGCGTTTGGAGCAGGCGGTATCAAACCTTGCGTGTCTTCACACTTAGGCGATCAATTCGGTCACACGAACAGCCACTTGATGACCAAAGTCTTCGGTTGGTTTTATTTTTCAATTAATCTCGGTGCTTTTGTCGCGATGCTGTTGATTCCCTGGCTACTGCATAACTATGGTTCGTCGCTTGCTTTCGGCGTACCCGGGGTATTGATGTTGTTGGCCACGATTATTTTTTGGGTAGGACGTTATCGTTTTGTACATATTGATCCGGCCGGCATGGGTTTTATCAAGGACATGCTTAGCTATGATGGTTTGAAGATTCTTGGAAAATTGACCTCGATCTATGTATTTATCGCGATTTTCTGGTCTCTATTCGAACAGATTGGCTCCTCATGGGTTTTACAGGCACAAAAAATGGATAGAGTCATATTCGGTATCGAGATACTACCGTCACAGATTCAGGCGGCTAACCCTTTGCTGATCATGATCTTGGTTCCTTGTTTTTCCTATGGCTTGTATCCATTCTTGAATCGTTATTTCGATTTGACCCCCTTAAGAAAAATATCGATCGGCTTGTTTTTAACCGTATTTGCATTCGCGATACCGTCGGTGATTCAAATGCAATTAGATGAAGGGCTAACGCCGCATATAGGTTGGCAATTGTTGGCGTATTTGTTATTGACCGCGGCCGAAGTCATGGTTTCAATCACTTGTCTGGAGTTTTCCTATACGCAGGCACCGAAATCGATGAAATCTTTTATCATGGCTTATTATTTCGTGTTTATCGCCGCCGGTAATTTATTGACCAGTGCAGTCAATTTTTTAATGATGCCTTCAGACGGCTCCAGCCAATTAACAGGAAGTGTTTATTTTTGGTTTTTCACCGGACTGATGTCAATTACCGCATTACTATTTTTAGTGGTGAGCCGGCGCTATCAGGAACAAACTTTTTTACAGGATGAGCAAAGCAGTAAAGAGTGACTTATAATTAGGGACGGGCATGAAATAACTTCGACAAATGTGGAAGAGGGTTCGGTGGCTCGATTGGCAGGTGTCGGCGGCAGGGCAGAAAACCTGCATTCACCCAGCACCTAACTTCCATAATTCATTGTCTATGGTTAATTATCTATGTAATCAATCAAGGCCAATACGCTATGGAAGTTAGGTGTGGGTTTACGGCGTCCTGTCAAGCAAGCCTCCCCCCACTATGCGTAATACTTGTAAAAGTTATTTTGTGAATATTCCTTAATAAATATTTCACTATTGAATTGCTTTCATTCGATTTGCTGTGCTATGTGATTGTCCAGTAATAACAAAACGATGAGAATACCATAATGCGAATTTCAATTTTTATACTGGCTATTTCGGTCTCGACTATCACTCACGCCGATGCTTTTAAATGTGTCGATGCCTTGGGAAAAACCATCTATCAAGCCAAGCCTTGCGATGAAAATCACCAAAGTGTCCAGATCAATTTTAAAACCGGCGGCGCGATTGATAAAAGCGAGCAACTCAAGAGAGAAGCTCAGCAACTTGAATTGCAAAAACAGCAGGAATTAACCGAGCAGCAATTACAGCAAAAACAAGAACAGTTCTTAGCGAATGCCAAAGAAGAAACTGAAATTAATCAAACCTTAATTAAGAATAATCCGGTTCAATTTACTCCTTATGCTATTCCGCCTTACGAATACGACAAATTAAAGCCCTTAGTGCAAAACTTTCAATCACGCCTCCCGGACATTGAGCGTATGAGAAGGTTGGCCGCACAAAAACAACTGGCATCGGGACTTTGCGATCGTGTCGAATCCTCGGAGCTCAATGTTAGAAGTACTTCGGAAAACTTGGTTTTTTTGGTGGATTGTAGTAACGGCGAATCGGCTTATTTCAATGAAACCGAACTCCAGTAATCTTAATGTCTAACAGTAAAACAATTTTAATCACCGGTTGTTCGTCCGGAATCGGTTATACGACAGCGCTTCTACTCAAACAACGAGGTTATCGTGTCATTGCTTCGGCTAGACAACAACACGATGTTGACCGACTCAGACAGGAAGGCTTTGAAGCAATAAGGCTCGATCTTGCCGATAGTGCGTCGATTCGACAAGCCGTTTCCGAAATGTTGATCATGACCGAAGGTAGAATCGATGCATTGTTCAATAATGGTGCCTTCGGCCAACCGGGCGCGGTCGAAGATTTAAGCCGTGATGTATTGAGGTTTCAATTCGAAACTAATTTTTTCGGCACGCACGAATTGACCAACTTGCTCATTCCGATCATGCGCCGGCAAGGGCAGGGCAGAATTATTTACAATAGCTCGGTATTGGGGTTTGTCGCCATGACTTACCGAGGCGCATATAACGCCAGTAAGTTTGCATTAGAAGGTTTAGCCGATACATTACGACTGGAGCTTAAAGGAACCGGCATTCATTTATCAATCATTGAACCCGGACCGATTCTGAGCGATTTTCGTAAAAATGCCTTCGCGCTTTTCAAAAAAAATATCGAACCTAGCAACAGCTTTCATAAGGAGCGCTATGCCGCAATGGAAACCCGCTTGCAAAAAGAAGGCCCTGCCGTACCTTTTACGTTGCCGCCTGAAGCGGTAGCCGAAAAAGTCATCCATGCTTTAGAGTCGCAACGGCCCAAAATCCGTTATTACGTGACTTTTCCTACTTATTTATTTGGCTATCTCAAACGTATTTTACCAATGTCCTGGCTCGATACTCTGCTACTTAAAGTTTGATGTTTAGCGATCTAGAAGAATTGTCGATTCAATGTCCTTACTGCGGCGAAACGATTTCATTATTGCTGGATATCCCTTCCGGTTCACAAAGTTATTACGAAGACTGCTCGGTTTGCTGCTCTCCTATTTACGTCCAAATCGAAGTCGATGAAAACGATCAAGCACATGTTGCTTGCAAACGCGATGAGGATTGAACCTATAACGTAATGATATTCGATAAACTTTCTAAGCCAAGCATCAGCATTACCCTACAATTATACTTGGTTGAATTGATACGCTTTGTTTTAATTTGAGTTTGATATTACGGCAATCTACGATAGAATGGCCCACGCTAAGTAGCTTTAATTTGATGGAATTTCTGCTGCATTGCTGAATAATAGTTACTATGACAACATGAGGACAAGTTAGACATGAAATTTTTAAGAAAGGTATTGTTATCTCTGGCTATTGCTAGCTCTATGGGCGCTGTTGCTACCCCTGTAATGGCTGAAAGCGATCCAGGCAGAATTTCATATGAGCCTGCTGAAGCAATTAAAATGACTTCCGACAAAATTCAAGCCGCGATCGACGCAGTTGCAGCAGGTTCTTCGGCCGATGAAGTGGCTGCTTTAGTCAAAGAAGCTCTGGATATGAGCAAAGAAATTAATGCCAATGACAAGGTTGACGTTGCTCGTGCACGCGCGAATCGTCCACTGAAAAAAGCTCGCAGTGCCTCTAGAAAAGGATCTTTGGATGGTGTCGAAGAAGCTCTGCAAAGCGCTTTGAAAAAGTATAGCGAATTACCTGGCTTGATTTAATTATCTAAATTACAAGCTGATAGAAAGGGCGCTAAAAGCGCCCTTTTTTATGTTTTACTTTTTAGTAGTATACCTATCGCACTTCAAATTTCCGCGATGACTGCTTGCTTTTAAATTAGTGATTAAGCAGTGCGGTATTTTGTTTTGTATCAGCGTTTATTTAATCAACCTGGAGATCCGGTAAAACCCTTTTTTGGTCACGCCGGCTTGGGTATCCATGCTTTTGATGAGTATTTGTGTAAAAGGGGACTTTATACAGCGTACCATCGTGTTCTTTTACCCACTGCTCGTGTGATGTACTTTTTTGCCGTGTCTTTTTCAGAATTCAATAGCCTGAAGCTTATATGTAATCAGAAAAGGATTTAATGAAACGCCTTTAGCATCAAGGTTTAAAAACGCTAAAGGTTGTCATGAAATGTTTAAATGGCGGAGGGAGAGGGATTCGAACCCTCGTGGGACTTGCGCCCCCCACTGATTTCGAGTCAGGGCCGTTCAGCCTCTCCGGCATCCCTCCGCAAACAATACAATTTTATCTTACCTTGTCATGTCTACTCTTAGAAGCGGAAATATTCAAGGCTATGCAATTCTAACATTTTTTGCTCTACGTTTTTTCAATTATGAAGATCATAACCTAACGCTTATACTACATGATCAAAATTAAAAGTCGGTTTTTTCTGGCGTGCAACTATTGAGACTAACTCCTCGAATTTTTCGAGTAATTCTTGATAATCGTTTAGCGACAAAATCATCGATACTGTTTGGCCGGCTTCATCAGGAATATATTGCGGCTGTACTTTTAAATTTTCGATTCGGTTATAAGGTTCTTCATAGCCGCCATTTCGTCTATTTTCCGATACAAAAGCTAGAAAAGATCAGACCTAGCAAGTCATCGGACGAAACAGCACCAGTAATTTCACCGAGACAATGCTGCGCTTGTCTGAGATCCTCGGCCACTAATTCACCGGCTTGATGATTTTGTAATTGCGCTTGAGAACTTTGAACGAACTTCAAACCCTTTTGTAAGGCTTCGATATGCCGTCTCCGAGCTATGAAAACATTGTCGGTTTCGGATTGATAACCGACGCTGTTTTTCAAATACTGTTTGAGAAGATCAATGCCTTGTTCTTTTTTGACGGATAAATAGATCTGTGTGCCTTGTTCGGATTCGCGAATCTCAGGTTTAATGCCGATTAGATCGATTTTGTTGTAAATTTTTGTGATAGGTACATGCTCGGGCAGGCTCTCGAGTATTGATTGATGCTCGGGATCTGTGGCATCGATCATCAATAAGACTTTATCGGCTCGATTCATTTCCTCTCGTGCTCTGCGTATGCCTTCTTTTTCAACGGCATTGTCGCTGTCGCGTAAACCTGCCGTATCGATGATATGCAGCGGCATGCCGTCGATTTGTATACGTTCTTTCAACACGTCGCGTGTAGTGCCGGCAATGTCGGTCACAATCGCAGCGTCATGGCCGGCCAAGGCATTCAATAAACTGGATTTACCGGCATTGGGTTTACCGGCCAATACGATCGTCATTCCATCGCGTAGCAATCGACCTTGTCGCGCAGTCGACAAGATAGTTCGAAGTTTTTCCACCAGTCGGTCGATACGATTTTGAACCACTCCGTCACCGAGAAAATCAATTTCTTCATCGACAAAGTCGATTGCGGCTTCAACATAGATTCTGAGTTCGGTCAGTTCTTCAACCAATTCGTTAATTTGCTTCGAGAATGCACCCTGCATCGATTGTTGTGCGGAACGCGCCGATTGTTCGGTACTGCTTTCTATCAAGTCGACAACCGCTTCAGCTTGCGCTAAATCAATTTTACCGTTAAGAAAGGCTCGCTCGGTGAATTCGCCGGGCCGTGCCAGTCGAGAGCCAAGCGATAATACACGTTTGAGAAGTATATCGAGAATGACCGAACCGCCATGTCCTTGCAGTTCAAGAATATCTTCGCCGGTATAGGAAGCCGGGGCTGGGAAATAGATGGCGATGCCCGTATCGATGAATGAACCGTCGCTATCGATAAACGGTGTCAATACGGCATATCTTGGCGGTAACGGACGATCGGTTAATTTAGCGGCAATAATAGAAACCGCCGGTCCCGATATCCGTACAATGCCGACGCCGCCGTTTCCGGGCGGCGTGGCAATCGCGGCAATGGTATCGTTGGTACCGATGATGTCCACTCAGGTTTTACTTAGCATCTTCCAGGTTTTTAGTGATGTACCATTGTTGGATGATCGACAGCGTATTGTTGACCACCCAGTACAAGACCAAACCGGCCGGGAAAAATAGAAAGAATACCGTGAATACGATCGGAAACATTTTCATGATTTTCGCTTGCAACGGATCGATCGGGGCAGGGTTTAGACTTTGCTGAATTTTCATCGTAATGCCCATCAGGATCGGCAAGATAAAAAACGGATCTTGCGCCGATAGATCCTGTATCCACAACGCAAACGGAGCTTGACGCAATTCAACGGTTTCGACCAATACCCAATACAAAGAAATAAAGACCGGAATCTGAACCAATATCGGTAAGCAGCCTCCTAAGGGATTTACTTTCTCCCGTTTATACATGTCCATCATTTCTTTGTTGAAACGCTGTCTGTCATCGGCAAAACGTTCTTGCAGTTCTTTCAGACGGGGTTGAATCTTGCGCATTTTTGCCATTGATCGGAAGCTGGCTTGCGACAATTTAAAGAACAGCAGTTTGATACATAAGGTCACACCGATAATAGACAAACCCCAGTTACCGACAAAACCATGAATTTGATTCAGTAACCAGTAAATCGGTTTGGCAATAATCGTTAACCAAGCGTAGTCGACGGTCAATTCCAAGCCTTTGGCGATTTTTTCCATCATCGGTTGGATTTTCGGGCCGGCAAATAATTTTGCGCTAAACTCCATATCGGAATTCGGTTCGATCGTAAACGCGGGAGAATAGGAACCGATTACGTAACGCCAGTCTTTGAGGTCTTTAGTATAAAACGTGTTTTCTTGATCCTTGGGCGGAATCCATGCCGCAGCAAAATAATGCTGAATCATCGCGCTCCAACCGCCTGTCGTTTTGACATTCAGTTTATCGCTCGCCATGTCGTCGAAACTGACTTTTTGATACTTATTCTCTTCGGTATAAACGACGCCGCCGGCATAGGTTCTAATAAAAGTATGCCCTACTTCATCTTTATATGGAACTCTTAACAATTGCTTATATTGCCGGCCGGTCCAAGGTTGTGTCGAATCGTTTGAGACTGTTTGATTGACTCCAATGGCATAACTGCCGCGTTTAAAGGTGAGCGTTTTAGTGACAGTCAGCCCTTCGTTATTGGTCCATGTCAACGGTACAGTGATAGTGTCTTGATCTTCACTTAAATAGTATTGATCTTTTTCATAGTTAAATACGCTATGGTGAGTCGCTGCATTTGCCGAACCCTCTCCGGCAATCAAACCGCTTTGTGCCAGAAATAATCTTTCTGCGTTGCTATCGAATAAGCGGATCGGACTAAGGTCTTTTTCCGGTTTCGAAAAGCCGAACAGATTCCAAACCCATTCAACAGCGGTGTTTTCTTTTTCACGAGGGTATTTCAGCAAATCGAGGTTGCGAATCGTGCCGCCTTTGGGATCGATTTCCAAAGCCAGAACATCGGTTGTTACACTAATAATAGCGTCCGGTTCGGTTACCTCAGTAACTATGGGTTTTGCTTCAGCGCGTGACTCGGCTTGCGGTTCGCCGGTTGCCGTAGGCAAGTCTTCCTTAAGGTCTTGGGGCGTTTGTTGTGCGACGGGAGTTTCGCGTTTTGGACCGTAATCGATTTGCCATGCGTCATAGAGCATATAGATCAGCATTGCAAAAGTAACGACTAATATAAATCTAATGTTATCCATTCTTTTTACCAAATTTTTTCTGGAACAGGATCAAGCCCGCCTTCGTGAAAAGGGTGACACTTTAATACTCTTCGGAATGTAAGATAGGTGCCCCGGGCGGCTCCATGTTGATGGAGCGCCACTAAGGCATAGCAGGAGCAGCTGGGATAAAAACGACAGTTTTTACCTAACAATGGACTTATAAAGTATTGGTATAACTTTATAATTGCTATGAGTAAGACTCGCATCGGTTTACCAACCTAAGCCAATGCCTTGCCAATGACTTTTGTAATTGTTCCGGTGATGCATTGAGTGCATCTTTTCGGGCCATGACAACAACATCAATATTGATCAATTCGTGTTGTTGTAGTCTAAAGCTTTCCCTGGCAGTCCTTTTGAGCATATTTCTGTCCACAGCCTTTTTAATGATTTTTTTCGCAATTGCCAGACCCAGTCGAGGATGATTAAACCCATTCCTAACCGCCAGTAATGTGAAATAAGCATCACTCGATTTTACCGGTCTGGTAAAGACTTTTTTATATTCAGAAGGCTTCCTTAACCTTAACTGCGGCGGGAAACTAAATACCTTGTTCGTCAATCACTTAGACTGTTAGTTTGGCACGGCCCTTAGCTCTACGGGCGTTAATAACTTTGCGGCCGCCTTTAGTCGCCATTCTGGCACGAAAACCGTGAGTTCTTACGCGTTTAATTTTACTGGGTTGATAGGTTCTTTTCATGGCCTGTAATCCTGGTTCAGATGATTGTTAACAAAAACGGATAAAAAAGATCCGGGATGATAGAATAAACGCCGGTTTATGTCAATTATGTCGGCACTGATTTGATTGCTGTATAGTGGCATATTTTTTTTATAATATCATCTATTTACTCTTCGCTACCTTCTTAAATA